>NZ_JAINRD010000029.1 GCF_020400605.1 Streptomyces aculeolatus
TTGGCCACGACGGAGGACCTCCAGCAGACGGCGGGCGCGAGGGCTCGGGCAGGAACGCTGGGAAGTCTAGGACGGACCACTGACACCGCCGGCCCCGGCCGTACCGAAGGCGGCCCTCCCCTTTAGCACCGGTTTACCGTCCCACGTGGCAGAATCACGCCCGATGGAACATGCGGCCGTAACGATCAGGGTGATGCGCGCGGCGGTCTTCACCGCGCTGTGCATCAGCCTGTCCGCGGGCGCCCACGTGCTCCTCTCCGCCAACCCCCTGCCGCTCGGCATGCTCGCCGCGCTCTCCGCCGGCGTCTTCGTCGTGGCCTACCTCCTCGCCGGCCGCCGCGAGCGCGGCTACTGGAGCATCGCGGCCCTCCTCGTGCCCCTGGAGCTGGCGGCCGACACCGTCTTCACCACCGGCCAGCACACCTGCTACGGCCAGTCCGGCGGCCCCGTCGCCGGCTCCATGCGCTCCCTGGGGCTCGACCTCCTCTGCTCCGGCGAGTTCGGCACCCCCCTCGCCCGGATGACCACCCGCGGCGAGGCGCTGGCGGGCACCGCGGCCAGCCCGTGGCTGCTGCTCGCCGCCCACGTCGGCCTGGGCCTGGTCGCCGCCGCCTGGCTGCGCCGCGGCGAGGCGGCGCTGGCCGGGCTGCTGCGCGCCGCCGCGGCCGTCGCCTTCCGGCCGCTGCTGCTGGCCGTCGCGATCATCACCGTCGCCCCGGTACGGAGCACGGGCCGCCCCGGCCGCCGGTGGGACCGCACCCGCGCCCTCCGCCCGCAGCCGCACCTGCTGCACTCGGTCCTGCGGCGTGGCCCGCCGTGCCCGGCCGCTGCCTGATCCGGCAGCCCGGCCGAAGAAGCACGCAGACAGCCACACCGACCACACGAGGACCTCCCACCATGAGCAAGCGAAACAGCCAGGAAGCCAAGCGGGCCGCGCGCGAGCGGCTGCGCATCGAGCGCGAGAAGCAGGCCAAGAAGGAGAAGGTGCGCCGGCAGCTCTTCGTCGGCGGCGCCGTCGTCGGCCTGCTGGCCGTCGTCGGCGGCATCGCCTTCGCCGTCAGCGCCCTCGGGGGCGACGACGGCAGCGACAAGGACTGGAGCGCGGCCAAGAGCGCCAAGCTCGTCCAGCCGGCGAACGCCGAGGGCGAGAAGGGCACCACCGTCGTGCTCGGCGGCAAGGACGCCGAGAAGACCGTCGACGTCTACGAGGACCTGCGCTGCCCCGCCTGCGCGCAGTTCGAGCAGCAGCTGGGCGAGCGGGTCAAGAAGGGCGCCGAGGCCGACAAGTACCAGCTCCGCGTCCACCTCGGTGCGATCATCGACGGCAACTTCGGCGGCAACGGCTCCAAGAACGCCGCCAGCGCCCTGGGGGCAGCCCTGGACGTGAGCACCGAGGCGTTCAAGGAGTACCACGGGCTGCTCTACTCGGCCGAGCACCACCCGGCCGAGAGCGAGGACAAGTTCGCCGACAACGAGTACCTGCTGGACGTCGCCAAGAACGTCGACGAGCTGAAGGGCAACAAGCAGTTCCAGAAGGACGTCAACAAGGGCACCTTCGACAAGTGGGCCCTTGAGATGATCGCCAGCTTCGACGACGCCGGCATCGAGGGCACCCCGACGGTCAAGATCGACGGCAAGAAGATCGAGACCAACCTGCTCCCGACCGAGCTGGAGAAGCTGGGCGCGTAGGAACGCCCGCTCCCCGCGTCACGTGCCGGGGGCTGCGTCCAGCTCCGCCACGAACGCATCCGCCACCCGCCAGGCGGACTGCGCCGCCTCCGCGTCGTAGTCCGCCAGGCCGGGATCGGTGAACAGGTGCCCGGCGCCCGGGTACCGGAAGACCTCCACGTCGGCGCCGGCCCGGCCCATCCGCAGGTACCAGGCCGTCTGCCAGTCGTGCGTCTCGTACGGGTCGGGGTCGGCCACGTGCAGCTGCACCGGAAGCTCGCCGGAGGCGGCCGCGGCCCCGTCGGCGACGTCGGACGTGCCGTGCATCAGCAGCAGCCCCCGCGCGTGCTCGTCGGCGAGCGCCAGGTTCTGCGCCAGCGCGCCGCCGAGCGACAGGCCCGCGTACAGCACCCCGCCGGCCGAGTGCGGCGCCGCGGCCTTCACGGCCCGCGCCAGCAGCTCGTCCGTGCCGATCTCGTCCCTGACCTCTCTGCCTTCCTCCTCCGTCGCGGGCGTGCGGCCGTCGTAGAGGTCGGGTACGACCACCTCGTGCCCGGCGGCGCGCCAGCGCTCCGCCGTGGCGTGCACGGCCGGACGCACTCCGTACATGGAGTGGAAAAGCAGAATCGTCATGCGCCCATCGTGGCAGATACGGTCGGGAGATCCGCGTTCGAAGGAGGCTCACGTGTCCACCGAGGATGTGCTCCGGCCCGTCCTGGTCATCGGCGGCGCCGTCGCCGTCACCGCGCTCGCCGGAGTCGTGGTCGACCTGCTGCTCCGCCGTGCCGATGCCCGGCACCCCGAGACCCCGATATGGGGGCTGCTGCGCAGTTGCCGGGTGCCCCTCCAGCTCGCCATCCTGACGTCGATCCTGCTGGGCACGTACGAGCGGGCCGACCTGGCCCACGGCGACGACACCCGGACGGCCGTCACGCGCGTCCTGACGCTGCTGCTGATCGCGTCCGTGGCCTGGCTGCTGACCAAGGTGGTCGCGGCGGCCGTGGAGCTGACGTACCACCGCTACCGGACCAAGGCGCGGGACTCGGCCCGCCGCAGACGGGTGCGTACGCAGCTCACGCTGATCCAGCGCGTGGTGGTGTTCGTCATCTGCACGGTCGCGGTGGCCGCCATGCTGCTGACGTTCCCGCAGATGCGGGCGGTGGGCACCTCGATGCTCGCGTCCGCCGGCGTCATCGGCATCATCGCGGGCATCGCCGCCCAGTCCACGCTGGGCAACCTCTTCGCGGGGCTGCAGATCGCCTTCGGCGACCTGGTGCGCATCGGCGACACGGTCGTCGTCGAGGGCGAGTGGGGGACGGTCGAGGAGATCACGCTGACGTTCCTGACGGTGAAGACCTGGGACGAGCGCCGCATCACCATCCCCGTGTCGTACTTCACCAGCCAGCCCTTCGAGAACTGGTCGCGCGGCGGCGCCGAGCTGACCGGCACGGTCTACTTCCACCTGGACCACACCGCGCCCGTGCGGGCGCTGCGCGAGCGGCTGCACGAGGTGCTGCTCGGCTGCGCGCACTGGGACGGGCGCGGCTGGAGCCTGGTGGTCACGGACACCACGCCGACGACGATGCAGGTGCGGGCGCTGGCCACCGCGCGGGACGCGGACGCGCTGTGGGACCTGCGCTGCCTGGTGCGCGAGGAGCTGATCACCTGGCTGCGGGAGAAGCACCCCCACGCGCTGCCGAAGGTGATGACGGCGCAGGCGCCCCTAGACCGCGCCGCGGAGCGTCCGGACGTCGAGGTGCCGTAGGACGCGGTCGACGATCTCCGGGTCGTAGCCCTCGCTGCGGGCGGCGAGCAGCTCGTGCCGGGCGGCGGACAGCAGCTCCCCGGTGATCTTCCGGCCGGTGCGCATCCGCTCCAGCCGCTGGGCGTGCGCCTCGCGGCGGTCCTCGTCCACGAGGTCGGGGTAGAGCCGGGTGGCAATGCCGTACGCGGCCCGCTGCAGCTGCTCCGCCATCTCCTCCGGCAGCTCCTGCACCTGCTCGATCTCCGCCAGCCGGGCCCGTGCCGCCTTCGCGGCGCGCAGCGCGAGCTGCCGTTCGAGCTGCCGCTCCGCCTCGGTGTCGGCGCCCACGTCGAGCCGGCGGACCAGCCAGGGCAGCGTCAGGCCCTGGCAGAGGAGGGTGGCCAGGACCACGGCGAAGGCGATGAACAGCAGATCGCTGCGGTGCGGGAACGGGCCGCCGCCGTCCACGGAGACCGGGATGGCGAGCACCAGCGCCACCGAGGCCACGCCGCGCATCCCCGACCACCACATGACGACGGTCTCCCGCCACGTCGTGGGGATCTCCTCCTCCTCGTCCGGGTGCCCGCCGCGCTGGTGCAGCCGCTGCGCCAGCGCGGCGGCCGGCAGCAGCCACAGCAGCCGTACGCCGACGACCACGCCCACGACGGCGGCCGCCGCGCCCACCAGCGCCCCGTCGAAGTCCCCGGAGGCCACGACGGTGTGCAGCTCCAGGCCGATCAGGCCGAAGGCGATGCCGGTGACGAGGGTGTCCACGACGTCCCAGAAGCTGCGCTCGGCGAGCCGGCCGAGGACGTCGTCGGGGTCCGTGGCGTACTCCGACAGGTACAGCGCGGTCACCAGGACCGCCAGCACCCCGGAGCCCTTGAACTCGTCGGCCAGCACGTACGCGGCGAACGGCACCAGCAGCGTGAGGCCGATCTTGAGCGTGGGGTCGTCGAGCAGCCGCATCAGCCGCTCCGCGGCCCAGCCGAGGGCGAAGCCGACGGCGAGCGCGACGACGGTGGACATCGCCAGCAGCCCCGCGGCGCCGGCGACCGAGAAGGTGCCGGAGACGGTCGCTGCGATGGCCACGTGGTACAGCACGATCGCCGTGACGTCGTTGAACAGCCCCTCGCCCTCCAGGATCGACACCAGCCGCCGCGGCAGCCCCAGCGACCCGGCGATCGACGTGGCGGCGATCGGGTCGGGCGGCGCCACCAGCGCGCCCAGCGCCACGGCGGCGGCCAGCGGCAGCCCGGGGACGACGGCGTGCACGGTCGCGGCGACGGCGGCGGTGGTGACGAAGACGAGCGCGACGGCGAGCAGCAGGATGGGCCGTACGTTGGCGGCGAACTGCCGCCAGGAGGTGCGCTGCACGGCCGCGTAGAGCAGCGGTGGCAGCACCAGGGGCAGGATGAAGTCGGGCGGGATCTCGACGTTCGGCACGAAGGGCAGCAGCGCCAGCACGCCGCCGAGCACCGTCATCAGCACCGGCGCCGGCAGCCCGAACCGCTGCCCGACGGGGATGGTGACCAGGGCGCCGAGCACCAGGGTCAGCAGCAGCGTGAGCTGGTCCATGGGCGTCGCGCCGCCGCGGCCGTCAGGCGCTGTCCGCGCGTACGGTGTCGAGCGCCCGCCGCAGATCCTCCGGATAGTCCGACTCGAACTCCACCCACCGGCCGTCCTCGGGGTGCTCGAAGCCCAGCCGTACGGCGTGCAGCCACTGCCGCTCCAGGCCGAGACGCCTGGCGAGCACGGGGTCGGCGCCGTACGTGAGGTCGCCGACGCACGGGTGCCGGTGGGCGGACATGTGCACGCGGATCTGGTGGGTGCGGCCGGTCTCCAGCTTGATGTCGAGCAGGCTGGCGGCGCGGAACGCCTCCACCAGGTCGTAGTGCGTGACGCTGGGCTTGCCGTCGGCGACGACGGCCCACTTGTAGTCGTGCACGGGGTGGCGGCCCACGGGTGCGTCGATGGTGCCGCTGAGCGGGTCGGGGTGGCCCTGGACCAGCGCGTGGTAGCGCTTGTCGACCGTACGCTCGCGGAACTGCTGCTTCAGCAGCGTGTACGCGCGCTCCGACTTGGCCACCGCCATCAGCCCCGAGGTGCCGACGTCCAGTCGGTGCACCACGCCCTGCCGCTCGGCGGCGCCGGAGGTGGAGATGGCGAAGCCCGCGGCGGCCAGGCCGCCGACGACCGTGGGGCCGCTCCAGCCCGGGCTGGGGTGGGCGGCGACGCCGACGGGCTTGTCGACGACGACCACGTGGTCGTCGTCGTGGACGACGGTCATCCCGGGCACCGGCTCCGCGACGATCCGCACGGGCGCCGGCGGCGCCGGCATCTCGACCTCCAGCCACGCGCCCGCGGTCACCCGGTCCGACTTGCCGGCCTCCTGCCCGTCGACGAGGACCTTGCCGGCGCCGGCAAGTTCGGCGGCCTTGGTCCTGGAGAACCCGAACATCCGGGCGAGCGCGGCGTCGAGCCGCTCGCCTTCGAGGCCGTCGGGTACGGGCAGGGTGCGGATCTCGGGCACGGTACTCACCCGGGAAGTATCGCAGGCGCGTACGGGCGCCCCGGTCAGCCTCGGTGGACGGTGCCGTCCGGGTCGAGGCCGCGGAAGGAGAGGATCACGATCAGGATGCCGCCGCAGACGATCGCGGAGTCCGCGAGGTTGAACACCGCGAAGTGCTCGGGGGCGATGAAGTCCACGACGTGGCCCTCGAAGAAGCCCGGGGAGCGGAAGAGGCGGTCGGTGAGGTTGCCGAGGGGGCCGCCGAGCAGCAGGCCGAGCGCGATGGCCCAGGGCAGGCTGTAGAGCTTGCGCGCGAGCCGGGCGATGACGCCGATGACGATGACCGCGATCAGCGTGAAGATGACCGTCATCGACTCGCCGATGCCGAACGCCGCGCCTGCGTTGCGGACGACCTGGAAGCGCAGCAGGTCGCCGACGACCTCGACGGAGCGGTTGTCCGGCTCCAGCCGCGAGACCACGATCAGCTTCGTGACGAGGTCGAGGGCGTAGACGAGGGCGGCGACGCCGAGGAGCACGCCGATGCGCCTGGGGCCGCTGGGGGCCGCCTCCTGCGCGCCGTCCCCGGCTTCTTCCGCCGCCGCGGACGCGTCGGCCTCGTCGGTCGCGGCGGCCTCGGGTGCGGCCTTGCCCGCGGTCCCGGCCGGGTCGGCGGTGCCGGCGTCGGCCACGGCCTTCTCGTCCGCCGCGGAGGCGCCCTCGTCCTCTCGGCGGGGCCCCGTGGCGTCCCCGCTGATCCGCTCCGCCTCTGTCACGTGTGCCCTCCGGTGCGCTGACTGGGGTCGAGAGTACGGCACACCCGTACGAGCCGCCGCACCACAGCCCGCAAGGCCGCCCACCGGCCCCGTCAGCGCCTCCGGCGGCCCCTCAGCGGCGCTCCTGCCGCTGCTTGCACTCCACGCACAGGGTGGCCCGCGGGAAGGCCTGCATCCGCGCCTTGCCGATCGGCTTGCCGCAGGACTCGCAGCGCCCGTACGTGCCGTCGTCCAGCCGCAGGAGCGCGCGCTCGGTCTGCACCAGCCGCTCCCTGGCGCCCGCGGCGAGCGCCATCTCGTGCTCGCGCGAGATGTTCTTCGTCCCCGTGTCGGCCTGGTCGTCCCCGGCGCCGCCGCCGGAGTCGCGCATCAGCCCGCTGACTGCCTCCTCGGAGGCGCGGATCTCCGAGCGCAGGCTCGCGACCTCGTCCAGCAGGCCCTGGCGGGCCTCCGCGATCTCCTCGGGAGTCCAGGGGTCCTCCCCCGGACGCACGGCCAGCTCCCCCGGTTCCGCCGGGGCTGCCGTCCCGCCCGCCTCGGCGACCGGGGCCTCCACCACCTGCGTCTTCTTTGCGACCACCGTCTTGGCTCCCGTCTTCTTCCCCGGAGACGTCCTGGCGGACGTCTTCTTGGCCGCCGCCTTCTTCACCGGCTTTCCCGCCGGGGCGGCGGCCCGTGCCGCGGTCCTGCTCGCGGGCTCGGTCCTTGCGGCCGGCGCCCTGCGGGCCGCGGCCTTCTTCGCGGGCGGCGACTTCTTCGCGGGGGCGGCGCCGCCGGCCGCCCCCGCGGTCGCCGCCGTCTTCTTCCCCGCAGCCTGCTTCGCAGCCTGCTTCGTGACCTTCTTCGCAGCCTTCTTCGTGGCCTGCTTCTTCGCCGCCCGCTCCCCCGTGGCCTTCGCGGTGGCCCGGCCGGCGGCGGCCTTCTTCGCCGGCGGCTTCTTTGCCGCCGTCTTCTTCGCCGCCTTCTTCGCCGTGGTCTTCTTCGCTGTGGACTTCTTCGCCGCCGGCGCGGTCTTCTTCGCAACCATGGCCGGGACCCCTTCACATATTGTGATCTTGTTCGCGAACGGTGCCGGAACGATAAATCGACACTGGGTCCGCGGCAACAGGGCACGCCATGGCTGACCGGTCACAAAACGTTGTGCCCAGCCGTGCGCCGGGTAATCCCGGGCTTCCGCTCGCCTGTCCGGTTTGCCGGCACTGGGCCGAACGGCCCAGCGGCCCGCGCCGCGGAAACCCGGTCGGCGGCGCGTACCCCGGGGCCGTACACTGTCGGCAGCGACAGGTGTGGATGGGGACGAGTACCTCCGTACGCAGCCGAGGAGCGACCCGGGGACGGTGCGAGCCCGGGCGGCGTGCACGGAGCGAAGATCACCCCGGAGCCGCCGGAGGAAAGCCCCCGGGCGAGTAGAACCGGCAGCGCTGCCCCAATGAGGGGGCGGTGGGCGTGCGGCGCGCGCTCCGCCGCCAAGGAGGGTGGTACCGCGGGAGCCCCGGCTCTCGTCCCTCCGGTTCGGCCGTCAGCACGCCAGCCGGAGGAAGAGTCCCCGATGACCACGCCCCTGTACCGCCCGGTACCCGCCCAGGTAGACCTGCCCGCCCTCGAACACGCCGTGCTCGGCTTCTGGCGCGAGCAAAAAGTCTTCGCCCGCTCACTGGAGCAGTCCGAGGGCCGGCCCGAGTGGGTCTTCTACGAGGGCCCGCCCACCGCCAACGGCATGCCGGGCGCGCACCACATCGAGGCCCGCGTCTTCAAGGACGTCTTCCCCCGCTTCCGCACCATGCGCGGCTACCACGTGGCGCGCAAGGCCGGCTGGGACTGCCACGGGCTGCCGGTGGAGCTGGCCGTGGAGAAGGAGCTGGGCTTCAACGGCAAGCAGGACATCGAGGCGTTCGGCATCGCCGAGTTCAACGACAAGTGCCGCGCCTCCGTCCAGCGGCACACGGACGCCTTCGCCGAGCTGACCGAGCGGATGGGCTACTGGGTCGACCTGGACGACGCGTACTGGACGATGAACTCCGAGTACGTCGAGTCCGTCTGGTGGTCCCTGAAGCAGATCTTCGACAAGGGCCTGCTCGTCCAGGACTACCGGGTCTCCCCCTGGTGCCCGCGCTGCGGCACCGGCCTGTCCGACCACGAGCTGGCGCAGGGGTACGAGACCGTCGTCGACCCCTCGGTCTACGTCCGCTTCCCCCTCACCTCCGGCCCGCTGGCCGGCGAGGCCTCCCTGGTCATCTGGACCACCACGCCCTTCTCGCTCACCGCCAACTTCGCGGTCGCCGCCCACCCGGACGTCACCTACGTCGTCGCCACCGACGGCACCGAGAAGGTCGTCGTCGCCGAGCAGCTGGTCGGCAAGGCGCTCGGCGAGGGCTGGGAGGCCACCGGGCAGTCGTTCACCGGCGCCGAGATGGAGCGCTGGACGTACCGGCCGCCCTTCGACCTGGTGGACCTCGCCGACGCGCACTACGTCGTCAACGCCGACTACGTCACCACCGAGGACGGCACCGGCCTGGTCCACCAGGCCCCGTTCGGCGAGGACGACTTCAAGGTCTCCCGGCAGTACGGCATCGAGGTCGAGGTCCCGGTACGCGCGGACGGCACCTTCGGCGAGGAACTGCCGCTCGTCGGCGGACAGTTCTTCAAGAAGGCCGACGAGACCCTGGTCGCCGACCTCGACGCGCGCGGCCTGCTCTTCCGCCACGAGCCGTACGAGCACAGCTACCCGCACTGCTGGCGCTGCCACACGCCGCTGATCTACTACCCGCAGCCGTCCTGGTACATCCGCACCACCCGCGTCAAGGACGCCCTGCTGCGCGAGAACGAGCGGACGAACTGGCACCCGGACTCGGTCAAGCACGGCCGCTACGGTGACTGGCTCGACAACAACGTCGACTGGGCCCTGTCCCGCAACCGCTACTGGGGCACCCCGCTGCCCATCTGGCGCTGCGCCGACGACCACCTCACCTGCGTCGGCTCGCTGGCCGAGCTGAGCGAGCTGACCGGCACCGACCAGTCCGGGCTGGACCCCCACCGCCCGTACATCGACGAGGTCGCCTTCCCCTGCCCGGCGGAGGGCTGCGCGCTGCGCGCGGAGCGGGTGCCGGAGGTCATCGACGCCTGGTACGACTCGGGCTCGATGCCCTTCGCGCAGTGGGGCTACCCGTACAAGAACAAGGACGTCTTCGAGACCCGCTACCCCGCGCAGTTCATCTGCGAGGCCATCGACCAGACCCGCGGCTGGTTCTACACGCTGATGGCCATCGGCACGCTCGTCTTCGACAAGTCCTCCTACGAGAACGTGGTCTGCCTCGGGCACATCCTCGCCGAGGACGGCCGCAAGATGTCCAAGCACCTGGGCAACATCCTGGAGCCCATCCCGCTCATGGACCGGCACGGCGCCGACGCGGTGCGCTGGTTCATGGCCGCCGGCGGCTCGCCGTGGGCGGCCCGCCGGGTCGGCCACGGCACGATCCAGGAGGTCGTGCGCAAGACCCTGCTGACGTACTGGAACACGGTGTCCTTCCAGGCGCTGTACGCCCGTACCGCCGGCTGGGCGCCCTCGGCCGCCGACCCGGCGCCCGCGGACCGGCCGCTGCTCGACCGGTGGCTGCTCGGCGAGCTGTCCGCGCTGACGGACCGGGTGACCGACGCGCTCGACGACTACGACACCCAGCGCGCCGGCAAGCTGCTGTCCGCCTTCGTGGACGACCTGTCCAACTGGTACGTGCGCCGCTCCCGCCGGCGCTTCTGGCAGGGCGACGCGGCGGCCCTGCGCACGCTGCACGACGTGCTGGAGACCGTGACGCGGCTGCTGGCCCCGGTGGTGCCGTTCATCACCGAGCGGGTCTGGCAGGATCTCGTGGTGCCCGTCGTGCCGGACGCCCCGGCCTCGGTGCACCTGGCGGCGTGGCCGGAGCCGGCCGCCTCCGGGGCCGCGGCGTTCGACCCCGAGCTGTCGCGGCAGATGCAGCTCGTGCGGCGCCTGGTGGAGCTGGGCCGGGCCTCGCGGGCGGAGTCCGGGGTGAAGACCCGCCAGCCGCTGTCGCGGGCCCTGGTGGCCGCGTCGGGCTTCCCGTCGCTGCCCGCGGAGCTGCGCGCGCAGATCACCGAGGAGCTGAACGTCACCGCCCTGGCCACGCTCGCCGAGGCTACCGGCGGCGCGGCCGGCGGCTCGCTGGTGGACACCACCGCGAAGGCCAACTTCCGCGCGCTGGGCAAGCGGTTCGGCAAGCGGGTGCAGGACGTGGCGAAGGCCGTCGCCGCGGCGGACGCCGCGGAGCTGTCGGCCGCGCTGCGCGACGGCGGCAGCGCGACGGTGGAGGTCGGCGGCGAGACGGTGGCGCTGGCCCCGGACGAGGTCATCATCACGGAGACCCCGCGGGAGGGCTGGTCGGTGGCCTCCGACTCGGGTGCCACGGTGGCGCTCGACCTGGAGATCACGCCGGAGCTGCGCCGCGCGGGCCTGGCCCGGGACGTGATCCGGCTGGTCCAGGAGGCGCGCAAGAACTCCGGTCTGGACGTCGCGGACCGGATCCGGCTGCGCTGGTCGACGACCGACGACGAGGTCCGCCGGGCGCTCACGGACCACGCCGGGCTGATCGCCGAGGAGGTCCTCGCGACGGACTTCGCCGGGGGCGAGCCGGCGGATGCCGCGGGCTACGGCGAGGCGTTCACGGACGAGCCGCTGTCCCTGACGTTCCGGCTCGTACGGGCCTGACCCCGGCCCCGCACCGTACGGACCCCGCGGCGCCCCGCCCCCGTGACCTCACGGGGGCGGGGCGCCGTTCGCGTCCCGCGGCCGGGACCGGCGCCGCGGCCCCGTACCGGCCCGCTTCCCCGCTCCCCCGCCGCCGGCGCCCCGGCCTCCGGCGCCCCGGCCCTGAAAGCGGGCACGCAAAGGGCCGGGCCCCGCGGCGAGCGTTCCGCGGGACCCGGCCCTTAGCGATATGCCGACGGCCGTCAGGCCGTGCTCAGTTGTCGTCCTCGTCGATGAGGAAGCCGCGCATCGGCGACGGCGGCTGCTGCATCGGACCGCCCTGCGGGCGCACCGGCGCCATGGGCTGCGTCATGGCCGGGGACATCTGCTGCTGGCTGCCGTACGACGGGCCGCCGGCCGGGGGCTGCCGGGTCGGCATGCCCTGCTGGCCGCCCATCGTGCCGCCGCCCATGCTCGGCGGACCGCTCATGGCACCGGCACCGGCCGGGGCCATCGAGGGCGCCGGCGCGGGAGCCGCCGCCGCGGGCAGCGAAGGCGCCGCGGGCGTACGGGGCGGGGCGAGCGAGTCGTCCGCCTGGTTCTCCAGCTGACGCAGCTGGGACTCCAGGTAGGACTTCAGCCGCGTGCGGTACTCGCGCTCGAAGCCGCGCAGGTCCTCGACCTTGCGCTCCAGCGTGGCGCGCGCGGACTCCAGGGAGCCCATCGCCACGCGGTGCTTCTCCTGCGCGTCCCGCTCCAGGGCGTCGGCCTTGGCACGCGCGTCGCGCTCCAGACCCTCGGCGCGGCTGCGGGCCTCACCGACGATCTTGTTGGCCTCGGCGCGGGCCTCGGCGATCGCCTGGTCGGCGGTCTGCTGGGCCAGCGACAGCACCCGGGCGGCGCTGTCGCCGCCGACGGGGCCACCCTGCTGCGGGCCGGGGCCGGGGCCGCCGTGCTGCGGCGGGGGGCCGCCGACGTGCTGCTGCGGCGGGCCGCCGTGCGGGGCGTGCACCGGACCGCCGGGGCCGCCGGGACCGCCCGGGCCGGGGCCCATCGGGCCGGGGCCGTGCGGGCCGTGACCGGGAGGACCACCGGGACCGCCGTGGCCGCCCGGGCCACCGGGACCGCCCGGGCCCATGCCGCCGGGACCTGCAGGCAGCTGGGGTGCGCCGGAAGGCAGCTGGGGCGGGCCGCCCTGCGGCGGGCCCATCTGCTGCGGCGGCACCGGCTGCGGGCCCGATATGGCGGCGGGCACCGGCCCGCCGTGTCCGGGCGGACCGGGACGGTCCTGCGGCTCGGGGCCCTTGCGCATCCCCTGGTTCTGCGCCGCGGCCCGGGTCGCTGCGGCCAGCTTGGCCCGCAGGTCCTCGTTCTCGCGGAGCAGCCGGGTCAGTTCGGCCTCGACCTCGTCGAGGAACGCGTCGACTTCGTCCTCGTCGTAGCCCTCTCGGAGTCGGACGGTCGTGAACTGCTTGTTCCGCACGTCCTCGGGGGTCAGCGGCATTTCTTCACCTCAACGTAGTCATCGGCGACATCGGCATATCGACACTCTTCGTCCCGCTTCACCATCACCTCGCGCCGCCCACCACGGTGAGCAGGATGTAGACGATGATCATCAGGACGAAGAAGGACAGGTCCAGCGCCACGCCCCCTAGACGCAGTGGCGGAATGAACCGCCGCAGGAGCTTGAGTGGTGGATCCGTGACCGTGTAGGCGCCCTCAAGCAGCACCACCATGGCTTTGCCCGGCTCCCAGGAGCGGGCGAACATGAACACGTAGTCCATGATCAACCGGAAGATCAGCACGATGAGGAAAACGAACAGCGCGATGTAGATCACTTGAAGCGCGACGTCCATCTCGCTGTGGTCCTCTCCCCTTCGCGTTCCGGCCCCACGGCCGCTCGCACAGTGTTGCTTGGCTCAGCTTTGGTTGAAGAACCCACCCTCTGCGATGCGGGCCTTGTCCTCCGCTGTTACGTCGACGTTAGCAGGCGACAACAGGAACACTTTCTGGGTCACGCGCTCGATGCTGCCGTGCAGACCGAAGACGAGTCCAGCCGCAAAGTCGACAAGTCGCTTCGCGTCCGTGTCGTCCATCTCGGTCAAGTTCATGATCACAGGCGTGCCCTCGCGGAAGTGTTCCCCGATGGTACGCGCCTCGTTGTACGTACGCGGGTGGAGCGTCGTGATCCGGTAAGGCTCCCTCTCGGACACGACCTTGGGCATGATCACCGGCGCACTCTTCTCCAGGCTGGGACGGTCAGGTGTGATGGAAGACACGGGAGCGATTCGCCCCGAACGCCCCGATTCGGGCAGCAGTCCGGGTGAACGCCCCGCCGGCTCGCGGTCCATGGGCCGCTCCCGCTGCGCCGGCGGTGAAGCGATCGCCCGGGGCGGCTCCTCCTGCTGCGGCGGCTGCGGGGCCTGGTGGCGGTGGCGCCGCTCGGGCTCGGGCTCCGGCTCGAACTCGTCGTCGGGGTCGTACCCCGGGCCGTCGTACCCATCGTCCTCCACGAGGCCGAGGTAGACCGCCATCTTGCGCATTGCGCCGGCCATGCTCTACGCCCTCCGCTCTGCGGTGGATCGACCTTCGCCAGTGACGTGATCCACGCTGCCCTGCCTGAATTGACCGGGAATGAAGCTTATTTTCTACTGTCGTCCGACTCGTTTGGCGACGTTACCGGAGCTGAGGCCGGACTCCGAGTACCGCGGTGCCGACGCGTACGTGTGTCGCTCCTGCGGCAATTGCCTCCTCCAGGTCCCCGCTCATCCCCGCCGAGACCATGGTTGCAGCCGGATGCGCGACGCGCAGGCCGGATGCGATTTCCATCAGCCGCTCGAACGCCGCCCGTTGCCGCCCCGCGTACGCCCCGGCCAGCGGCGCAACCGTCATCAGCCCGCACAGCCGCAGCCCTTGGGCCGCCGCCACCGCGTCCGCGAGCGCCGGTACGTCACCGGGCGCGACACCCCCGCGGTCCGCCGTCGCACCGCTGCCGGAATCCTCGCCGGACTCCGTGTCCTTGTCGAGCGCCACCTGCAGCAGGCAGCCCAGCTCCCGGCCCTCGCGCACCGCCGCGGCGGCGAGCGCCGTGACCAGCCGCGGGCGGTCGACGGAGTGCACGTAGTCCGCGTAGCGGGCCACGGAACGCGCCTTGTTGGTCTGCAACTGGCCGACGAAGTGCCATGTGAGCAGCGCGTCCGCGCCCCGCTCCGCACACCACGCGGCCTTGCCCGCGGCCTCCTGGTCGCGGTTCTCGGCCACGTGCCGGACGCCGAGCTCCGCCAACAGCAGCACGTCGCTGGCCGGATAGGTCTTGGTCACGACGACGAGGGTGACCTCCTCGCGCTTGCGGCCCGCCGCGGCGCACGCGCCGGCGATACGTTCCTCCACGTGCGCCAGGTTCGCCGCCAACTCGCCCCGGCGCTCCGGGTCCGCCGCCTCCGGCATCCCGCCGTCCCCCGTGATCCCGTCCATCATTCCCCGTCCAGCCACACGTACCCGGCGTGCCGGCCCGTGGCACCCTCCCGCCGGTACGAGAAGTGGTCCGCGGACTCCAGCGTGCACACGTCCGACACTGTGATCATTCCCACACCCAGCGCATCCAACTGCCCGACCACACCCGCACGGATGTCCAGTGCCGGCGTCCCCCAACTCGTCGTCGCCCGCGCCGCGGGCACCTCGGCCGCGGCCTCCTCGCGCAGCGCCTCCGGGACCTCGTAGCAGCGGCCGCAGACCGCCGGCCCGAGGTGGGCCACGATCCGCGCCGGATCGGCGCCCAGCCCCGCCATCGCCTCGACCGCCGCCTCCGCCACCCCGGCGACCATGCCGGGCCGGCCGGCGTGCGCGGCTCCCGCCACGCCCGCGGCGGGGTCGGCGAGGAGCAGCGGTACGCAGTCGGCGCCGCGGGCGGCGAGCGGCACGCCCCGGGCGCGGGTGACGACGGCGTCCACGGCGGGGGGCGGCGCGTCGCCCCACGGCCCGTCGACGACGGCGACGTCGCGCCCGTGCACCTGGTGCATCCACACGACCCGCGCGGGCTCGACCCCGAGCGAGCGGGCGGCGCGCTCGCGGTTGGCCGCGACCGCCGCCGGATCGTCGGCGCCGACGGCGCCGCCGAGGTTCAGCTCCGCGTACGGAGCGGCGCTCACGCCGCCCCACCGGTCGGTGAAGGCGAAGTGAGCGCCGTCTGTCGTGTATGTCTGCCCTATCACGGGTCGTACGTTACGTGATCAACCCGCGGGCTACTTCAGGAAGTCCGGCACGTCCAGTTCCTCGGCCTCGCTGTCCTGGTACGGCCGGGCGGCCGGCACCTGCGGCGTGGCGGGCGGCGGCAGCGGCGCCGGGACGCTGTCCTCGGTGCTGTCGCCGGACAGGGAGCCGAGGCCGCTGAACGCGGGGCGCTCCGGCTCCGCGGACCGGGCGGGCCCGGTGTCCGCGACGGACTCGCCCGGGGAGTCCTCGCGCCCGCCGTACGAGCCGAGGACCTTGTCCCGGTTCTTCGACGGCAGTTGGCCGCCGTCGAACCCGGCGGCGATGACCGTGACGCGCACCTCGTCGCCGAGGGCGTCGTCGATCACCGCGCCGAAGATGATGTTGGCCTCCGGGTGGGCCGCCTCGCTGACCAGCTGGGCCGCCTCGTTGATCTCGAAGAGACCGAGGTCCGAGCCGCCGGAGATGGACAGCAGCACGCCGCGGGCGCCGTCGATGGACGCCTCCAGCAGCGGCGAGGAGATCGCCATCTCGGCCGCGGCCACCGCGCGGTCGTCGCCGCGCGCCGAGCCGATGCCCATCAGCGCGGAACCCGCCTCCGACATCACGGACTTGACGTCCGCGAAGTCCAGGTTGATCAGGCCCGGGGTGGTGATGAGGTCGGTGATGCCCTGGACACCGGAGAGCAGTACCTGGTCCGCGGAGCGGAAGGCGTCGAGCACGCTCACCTGGCGGTCGGAGATCGACAGCAGCCGGTCGTTGGGAATCACGATGAGGGTGTCGACCTCGTCGCGCAGCGCGGCGATGCCGTCCTCGGCCTGGTTCGCGCGGCGCCGGCCCTCGAAGGTGAACGGGCGCGTCACGACGCCGATGGTGAGCGCGCCCAGCGAGCGGGCGATGTTCGCCACGACGGGCGCGCCGCCGGTGCCGGTGCCGCCGCCCTCGCCGGCCGTGACGAAGACCATGTCGGCGCCCTTGAGCACCTCCTCGATCTCCTCCCGGTGGTCCTCGGCGGCCTTGCGGCCGACATCCGGGTTGGCGCCCGCGCCGAGTCCGCGGGTCAGCTCGCGACCGACGTCGAGCTTGACGTCCGCGTCGCTCATCAGCAGTGCCTGCGCGTCGGTGTTGATCGCGATGAACTCGACGCCCTTGAGACCGACCTCGATCATCCTGTTGATGGCGTTGACGCCACCGCCGCCGATACCGACGACCTTGATGACCGCGAGGTAGTTCTGTGGTGCTGCCACGTCGAAGGCCTCTCGCCTCGAGTTACGTCTGCCGTTTGTGGGGGTCCCCGAACGCCGGTCGAACCCTAAGCGTGAAGTTTAGGGTTACCGCAGCATCCCGTACCTGGACTCTTGGAACGAGACACTAAGTCGACAAGGCTTCCGCGTTCAATGAACACGCCGAACCTCCCGTTTTTCTTTTCACCCTATGTGATCAGGCGTTGCGACCCCTCACGGGGGTCTGAACTGCGCATATGTGCGTCAACTCGACGATGCCGCGGGGGCGCTGGGAACGCTGACGTCGAAGTACCGGGCATCGCGCTCCGCTTTCATCACCGCCGCAAGCGCCTTCGTCTTCGCCACGCCGCGCTCCGCGCTGCCCCACAGCACGGTCCGCCCTCCGGTCAGCTCCAACGTGACGGAGTCATATGAACGCACAAGGATAGTACGGGTGTCACGGCGCACGCTCTCGGAGAGCGCACCCGCGACCCGTACCGCGCTCTCGCGCAGCCGCTGCCGGCCGAAGCGGTCCAGGCTCGGTGAGTCCGCCACCTGCATCTCCACTATCGGCACCTTCGCGGGCGGGGTACGCACCGTGGCGAACCGCACGCCCTCGTCGTCGACTTCCACGAAGGACTCCCCCTTGCGCAAGAGAACCGCAGGCCGCCGCTCGGTGACCGTCACCTCGACCCGGTGCGGCCAGACGCGGTCGACGTCCACGGAGTCGATACGCGGCAACTCCGCCGCCAGCCGCGCCTCGACCGCGTCCGTGTCCACGGTGGCCATCGGCACGTCCTCGGAGACCCGGGCGGCGTCCAGCACCTCGTCGGCGTCGAGCACGTCCGTGCCGGAGACCGCCACCCGCTCCACCCGCAGCCAGTTCGAGCCGTACAGGGCCCAGGCAGCGAACCCGCCGAGCACGGCCGCCGCGAGCAGCACGGCGATCAGCACCCGGCGGCCCGGCAGCCGCAGCCGCCGGCCCCGGCGCGCGGCCGGCCGCCGCGCGGCGGACGGGCCGCCGGACCCGGCGCCGCGCTCCTCGCGGCCGGCCGCCGCCTTCTCGCGGACCGCTCCGGCCATCCCCGTACCCCCTGACTGGTGTGGTGAGATCGGCGGACCTATGATCCCCGTCTGCCACCCACAGCCTGGTACACCATGCCGACGAGGAGTTCGTCGGCATCCCTCCGGCCGAACTCCGCGGCCGCCCAGGACATCTCGTGCAGCCGCTGGCGGTTGGTGAGGACGGGCAGCACCTCCTGGCGCACCCAATCCGCCGTCAGCTCCGCGTCGTCGACGAGCAGCCCGCCGCCGGCCTTGACCACCGGCTGGGCGTTGAGCCGCTGCTCGCCGTTGCCGATGGGCAGCGGGACGTACGCGGCCGGGAGGCCGACCGCGGACAGCTCGGCGACCGTCATCGCGCCGGCCCGGCAGAGCATCATGTCGGCGGCGGCGTAGGCGAGATCCATCCGGTCCACGTACGGCACCGGGACGTAGGGCGGCATGCCGGGCATATTGTCGACCTGCGGCAGCTCGTTCTTCGGCCCGACGACGTGCAGGATCTGCACGCCGGAGCGCTGCAGGTACGGCGCCACCGACTCGACGACCTCGTTCAGCCGCCGCGCGCCCTGCGAGCCGCCGGAGACCAGCAGCGTCGGCAGGTTGGGGTTGAGCCCGAACGCGGCGCACGCCTCGGGGCGCATCGCGCCGCGGTCCAGGGTGGCGATGGTGCGGCGCAGCGGGATGCCGATGTAGTTCGCGTGCCGCAGCTTGCTGTCGGGCGTGGAGACGGCGACGAACTTCGTGTACCGCGAGCCGATCTTGTTGGCCAGCCCCGGGCGGGCGTTGGCCTCGTGCACCACGATCGGCACGCCGCGGCGCTTCGCCGCCAGATAGCCCGGCAGGGCGACGTAGCCGCCGAAGCCGACGACGCAGTCGGCCTTCGTGCGCTCCAGCACCTCCTCGGCGGCCCTGATGGTCCCGCGCAGCCGTCCGGGGACCGTGATCAGCTCCGGCGTGGGCTTGCGCGGCAGGGGGACCGCGGGGATCAGCGCCAGTTCGTAGCCGCGCTCCGGGACCAGCCTGGTCTCGAGCCCGCGCTCGGTACCGAGCGCCGTGATGCCCACCGTGGGGTCCCGCCTGCGCAGGGCGTCGGCGAGGGCGAGCGCGGGCTCGATGTGGCCGGCGGTCCCCCCACCGGCGAGTACGACATGCACCGAATTTCACCGCTCTCCGCGACGGCCGCCCGCCGGCGGTCCGTCACCTTGTTTTCCTGGCTCTTCTGGCCGTTCCAGCCGTGCTCTCCGGTCTTTTTCCGGCGAGCACCCTTCTAGCAGACTGCAGCACCCCCGCGGGCCGCATGGCCAGCGCCGCCCGCGCCGCCGGTTCCTCACGCGCGAACGCGATCAGCAACCCCACGGCGAACATCGCCGGCAGCAGGGCGGAGCCTCCGTAGGAGAACAGCGGGAGCGGGACGCCGGCGATGGGCAGCAGTCCCAGGACCGCACCGATGTTGATCACGACCTGCGCCATGATCCAGGCGGTCACGCCTCCCGCGGCGTACCTTACGAAGGCGTCCTCCGTACGTCCGGCCACGCGGATACCCGCATAGCCTAGAGCCGCGAAGAGTGCCAGCACCGACAGCGTCCCCGCCAGGCCGAGTTCCTCCCCGGTCACGGCGAAGATGAAGTCGGTGTGCGGTTCCGGGAGTTCGCCCCATTTTTCCATACTCGCGCCGAGCCCCGAGCCGAACCAGCCGCCGGAGGCCAGCGCGTAGATGCCGTGCAGGCCCTGCCAGCAGACGTCGCCGGGCCCGGGCTCGGTGGCGCCGATGCAGCGCAGCCGGTCCATGCGGTGCGGGCTGGAGGTGAACAGCACGACGGTCAGCGTCGCGCCGACCGCGATGACGGTGGCGAACAGCCGGGTCGGGGCGCCGGCCACCCACAGCAGGCCCAGCAGGATCGCGCCGAGGATCATCGCGGTGCCCATGTCGCCGCCGAGCATGATGAGGCCGAGCAGCAGCATCGCGACCGGCACCAGCGGCACCAGCATGTGCTTCCACTGGGTGAGCAGCTTCTTGTCCTGTTTACGCGCCAGCAGGTCGGCGCCCCACATCACCAGCGCCAGCTTGCCGAACTCGCTGGGCTGGAGCTGGAACGGGCCGCCGAAGTTCAGCCAGTTGGTGTTGCCGTTGACCGACTGCCCTATCCCCGGCACCTGCACCAGGGCCATCAGGAACAGCGACATCGCCAGCATCGGGTACGCCAGCGCGCGGTGCAGCCGGATCGGCATCCGGGCGGCGACGAGCAGCAGGATGGTGCCCAGGGCGGCGGCGACGAGTTGCTTGCGGAAGTAGTACGTGGACGCCAGGCCGCTGTTGAGGGCCTCGATCTGGGAGGCGGAGAAGACCATCACCAGGCCCAGCACGGTGATCAGCAGACTGCCGCCGAGCAGCAGGTAGTACGCGGTCAGCGGCCGGTCCCAGGCCCGGCGCACGCGGCGCGTGAGCCGGCGCAATCCGGCGGGCCCCGCGCCCCCTCGACCGGCCGGGCGCGCGGCGGGGACGGAGCGGGCCGTGGCGCGGCCCGCACGGGCCGGCCGCTGCGGGGTCTTCGACGCCGCACCGCGCGCGGCTGCCGGCCGCCGCGCGCGCCGCTCCTGGTCCGCTCTGCTCATCCGCCGTCTCCTCGCTGGCACCGCACTCCGCCCATGGGCAACGAGGTTGCCACGCCGACGCCCCGCCCGGGGGCGCGACGCGACGGCAGGCCGGTCACATCGGGGCGCCGGCCGGTGCGCGGCCGGCGGCGGGCTCCACGGCCTGCCGTCCGGATCACGCCGGCCCGCCAGAGACCCTGGGGTACAGACCCTAGTCCCGGCCGGCGGCCAGTTCGTGTACCGCGGCGGCGAAGACCTCGCCGCGCACGTTGTAGTTCGTGAACATGTCCATCGACGCGCACGCCGGCGCCAGCAGCACGGTGTCGCCCTCCCGGGCCAGCCGCGCCGCCTCGGCGACCGCCGCCGCCATCGCGCCGGAGTCCGTCCGGCCGACGTCCACCACCGGCACGTCCGGCGCGTGCCGCGCGAGCGCGTCGGCGATCAGGGCCCGGTCCCGGCCGAGCAGCACGGCGCCGCGCAGCCGCTGCGCCGCGCCCGCGACGAGGTCGTCGAAGGTCGCTCCCTTGGCCAGCCCGCCGGCGATCCACACGATGCCGTCGTACGCGGCCAGCGAGGCTTCCGTGGCGTGGGTGTTGGTGGCCTTGGAGTCGTCCACGTACGTCACTCCGCCGACCTCGGCGACGCGTTCGATGCGGTGCGGCTCGGGGCGGAAGGCGCGCAGCCCCGCGCGTACGGCCGCGGGCGGGGCGCCGTACGCGCGCGCCAGGGCCGCGGCGGCAAGGGCGTTGGCGACGTTGTGCGGGGCGGGCGGCTGGACGTCGGCGACGTCGGCCAGTTCCTGCGCCGTGCGCTGCGGGTCCGGCACGAACGCCCGGTCCACCAGCAGCCCGTCGACGACGCCGAGCTGCCCCGGGGCGGGCGCGCCGAGGGTGAACCCGACCGCGCGGCAGCCCTCCTCGACGTCGGCCTTGCGCACCAGTTCCTCGGTGACCGGGTCGGCGGCGTTGTAGACGCACGCCACGCGGTTGCCCTCGTAGATGCGGCCCTTGTCGGCGGCGTACGCGTCCATGGAGCCGTGCCAGTCGAGGTGGTCCGGCGCGAGGTTGAGGACGGCGGCGGAGTGGGCGCGTACGGACGACGCCCAGTGCAGC
The DNA here is from genome assembly GCF_020400605.1 of Streptomyces aculeolatus. GTDB lineage: Bacteria > Actinomycetota > Actinomycetes > Streptomycetales > Streptomycetaceae > Streptomyces > Streptomyces aculeolatus. Next base: position 21,595 of record NZ_JAINRD010000029.1, read on the forward strand.
TGGTAGCTGGACAGCTCGACGGCGAGCACGTCGAGGTCCGCGTACGGGCCGTGGCCGGTGACGACGTCGACGAGCGGGACGCCGATGTTGCCGACGGCGGCGGTGCGCAGCCCGGCCGCTTCCAGCATGGCGGCGAGCATCTTCACGGCGGTGGTCTTGCCGTTGGTGCCGGTGACCGCCAGCCAGTCGGCCGGCGGCCGGCCCGACGGCGACGGGCCGCGCAGCCGCCAGGCCAGCTCCACGTCGCCCCAGACGGGCACCCCGGCCGCCTCGGCGGCGGCGAAGAGCGGGGCGGCGGGCTTCCACCCGGGCGTGGTGACGACCAGCTCCGTGCCCTCGGGCAGGGTGTCGCTGTCGCCGAGGCGTACGGTCACGCCCAGCGGCGCCAGCTCCGCGGCCTGCGCCCGGGCCCGGTCGTGGTCCGCGCCGTCGACGACGGTGACCTCGGCGCCGAGCCGGTGCAGCGCGCGGGCCGCGGGGCCGCCGCTGACGCCGAGCCCCGCCACCGTCACACGCCGCCCGGCGAACTCGCTCATGCCGGCTCCCCGGCCGCGCCCCGGCGGCTCACCTTCGGGCCGCCCAGCCGGCGTAGAAGATGCCGAGGCCGACGATCACGCACATGCCCTGGATGATCCAGAATCTGACCACCACGAGCACTTCGCTCCAGCCCTTCAGTTCGAAGTGATGCTGTAGTGGCGCCATTCTGAAGACGCGTTTCCCGGTCATCCGGAACGACCCGACCTGGATCACCACGGACAGCGTGATCAGGACGAACAGGCCGCCGAGGATGGCCAGGAGCAGCTCGGTGCGGGAGGCGATGGCCAGGCCCGCGAGCGCGCCGCCCAGGGCCAGGGAGCCGGTGTCGCCCATGAAGATCTTCGCGGGCGAGGTGTTCCACCACAGGAAGCCGAAGCAGGCGCCCATCAGCGCGGAGGCGACGACGGCGAGGTCGAGCGGGTCGCGTACGTCGTAGCAGGCGGCCGGGTTGGTCAGGGTGTCGGCGTTGATGCAGGACTCCTGGTACTGCCAGACGCCGATGAAGACGTACGCGCCGAAGACCATCACCGAGGCGCCGGTGGCCAGGCCGTCCAGGCCGTCGGTGAGGTTCACGCCGTTGGACATCGCCAGGATCATGAACAGCGCCCAGATGACGAACAGCACCGGGCCGATCGACCAGCCGAAGTCCTGGGTGAAGGAGAGCTTGGTGGACGCGGGCGTCAGTTCGCGGGCGTCCTCGAAGTTCAGCGAGAGCACCGCGAAGGCGATGCCGACCGTGAACTGGCCGAGCATCTTCGCCTTGGCCCGCAGGCCCAGGCTGCGCTGCTTGACGATCTTGATGTAGTCGTCGAGGAAGCCGACCAGGCCCAGGCCGGCCATCAGGAAGAGCACCAGCAGCCCGGAGTACGTGGGCGAACTGCTGGTGGCCACCTTGGTGATCGCGTACGCGATGATCGTGGCCAGGATGAACGCGACGCCGCCCATGGTCGGCGTGCCCCGCTTGCTGTGGTGCGCCTGCGGGCCGTCGTCGCGGATGAACTGCCCGTAGCCCCGGCGGGCCAGGAGCTTGATCAGCAGTGGGGTGCCGATGAGGGAGAAGAAGAGCCCGAGGGCCCCGGAGAAGAGGATCTGCCTCATCGGGCGGCGCCCTCCTCGAGCAGCGCGTCCGCCACGCGCCACAGTGCCTCGGATCTGGACGCCTTGACGAGCACGACATCTCCCGGTCGCAGCTCGCCGCGCATCAGGTCGACCGCCGCGTCGACGTCGGACACGTGCACCGACTCCTCACCCCACGAACCCTCGTTCTTCGCGCCCATGTCCAGCCAGGCGGCCTCCTGCCGGCCCACTGCCACGAGCTTGCTGATGCCCAGGCGGACGGCCAGCCGGCCCACGCCGTCGTGCTCGGCCATGGCGTGGTCGCCCAGTTCGGCCATCGCGCCCAGCACGGCGAACGTCCGGCCCCCCGGCGCCGTGCTGCCCCGTCCCATGGCGGCGAGCGCGCGCAGCGCGGCCCGCGTGGACTCGGGGTTGGCGTTGTACGCGTCGTTGACGACCGTCACGCCGTCCGCCCGCCGCCTGACCTCCATGCGCCGGCCCGACAGGGCCTCGGCGGCGGAGAGCGCCTCGGCGATCCGCGCCGGGGGCATGCCCAGCTCGTACGCGACGGCGGCGGCGGCAAGCGCGTTCGACACGTGGTGCTCACCGTACAGCCGCATGATCACACCGGCGCTGCCGGCGGGCGTGTGCAGGGTGAATTCCGGCCGTCCGTCATCGGTGAGGCGGACGTCCGAGGCGCGTACGTCGGCCTCGGGCGCCTCGCCGTAGTAGACGGTCCTGGCCCGGGTACGGGACGCCATCGCGCGGACGTAGGGGTCGTCGGCGTTGAGCACCGCGACCCCGCCGTCCGCCCCCGGCGGCAGCGCCTCGACCAGCTCGCCCTTGGCCTCGGCGATCTGCTCCCGGCCGCCGAACTCGCCGATGTGCGCGCTGCCGACGTTGAGCACGAGCCCGATGCGCGGCGGCGTCACGTCGGCCAGCTCGCGGATGTGGCCGAGGCCGCGCGCGCCCATCTCCAGCAGCAGGTACCGGGTCTCGGGGGCGGCCTGGAGGGCCGTGACGGGATGGCCGATCTCGTTGTTGAACGACCCGTGGGTGTAGACCGTCGGGCCGAGGCGCTGGAGCAGCTGGGCGAGCAGGTCCTTGGTGGACGTCTTGCCCGAGGAGCCGGTGAGCGCGACGAGCGCGGTGAGCGAGTCGGCGAGGCGGGCGACGACGTGCTTGGCCAGCGCGCTGAGCGCCGGGGGCACGGAGCGGACCACGACGGTCGGCACGCCCTCGACGGGGCGGGTGCCCAGGACGCCGGTGGCACCGGCGGCGACGGCGAGGGGGGCGTAGTCGTGCCCGTCGACGTGCTCGCCGGTGAACGCGGCGAAGAGGCTGCCCGGTTCCGCCTGCCGCGAGTCGATGACCACGGGGCGGGTGACCAGCGCCTGCGGGTCGGCCACGCCGTGCAGCTCGCCTCCGGTCAGCTCGGCGACCTCGGCGAGGCTGAGCGGAATCACCGTGCGCCTCCGGCGGGTTCGGCAGGATCAGCGGGCTCTGCGGGATCCGCGTGCTGCGGGTCCGCGGGGGCGGCGCCCGGCCGCTCCCGGATCGCCCTGCGCAGCTCGTCGCGGTCGTCGAAGGGCCGTACGACACCGGCGGTGTCCTGGCCCTGCTCGTGGCCCTTGCCGGCGATCAGCACCGTGTCGCCGGCGCCCGCGCGGGCCACCGCGATGTCGATGGCGCCCGCCCGGTCGGCCTCGACCAGCACGTCGCCGCGCTCGTAGACCGGCACCTCGGCGGCGCCGGCGAGCATCGCGGCGAGGATCGCGAGGGGGTCCTCGGAGCGGGGGTTGTCGGAGGTGAGCACCGCGGTGTCGGCGAGCCGGGCGGCGGCGGCACCCATGGGGCCGCGCTTGTGCGGGTCGCGGTCGCCGCCGCAGCCGACGACGACGTGCAGCCGGTTCTCGGTGACCTTGCGCAGGGCGCGCAGCACGGACTCCAGCGCGTCGGGCTTGTGCGCGTAGTCGACGACGGCGAGGTAGCGCTGGCCCGCGTCGACCCGCTCCAGCCGGCCCGGCACGCCCGGCACGGCGGCCACGCCGCCCGCGGCGGTGGCCGGGTCGACGCCGGCGGTGACGAGCGCGGCGATGGCGGCGAGGGTGTTGGAGACGTTGAACGTGCCGGGCAGCGGGGCCTCGGCGGGGATCGCGACGCCGTCGGGGCCGACGGCGGTGAACGTGGAGCCGAGCACGCCGATCTCCACGTCCTCGGCGCGCCAGTCGGCGTCCGGGTGGCCCTCGGCGGAGTACGTGGTCACGGGGTAGCTGCCGCCGCCGTCGGGGGTCGCGGCCTCCTCGGCCAGCCGGGCCCCGTACTCGTCGTCGATGTTGACGACGCCGGCGCGCGACCTGGCCGGCGTGAAGAGCTGCGCCTTCGCCCGGAAGTAGTCCTCCATGTCGGTGTGGAAGTCCAGGTGCTCCGGGCTGAGGTTGGTGAAGACGGCGACGTCGAAGAGGACGCCGTCGACCCGGCCGAGCACCAGCGCGTGGCTGGAGACCTCCATCGCCACCGACGCGACGCCGCGCTGCCGCATGACGGCGAAGAGCGCCTGGAGGTCCGTCGCCTCCGGCGTGGTCCGCTCCGACTTCAGCCGCTCGTCGCCGATGCGCGTCTCGACGGTGCCGATGAGGCCGGTGAGCCCGGCGCCGTCCTTCTCGGCCGCGGCCCGCAGCCCGCCCTCGACGAGGTACGCGGTCGTGGTCTTGCCCGACGTGCCGGTGACCCCGATCTGCAGCAGGTCCCGCCCCGGCTCGCCGTAGACCGCGGCGGCCAGCTCCCCCATCCGCCCGCGCGGGTCGCCGGAGACCAGCACCGGCAGCCCGGTGCCGGCGGCGCGCTCCATGCCGGCCGGGTCGGTGAGCACCGCGGCGGCGCCCAGGTCGGCGGCCTGCGCGGCGAAGTCCGCGCCGTGCAGCCGGGCGCCGGGCAGCGCGGCGTAGACGTCGCCGGGGCGTACGGCGCGGGAGTCGTGGGTGATGCCGGTGACGGTGACGCCCCCGGCCGCGCCGGTGACACCGGTGCCCAGCCGGTCGGCCAGATCCGTGAGCGGTACGGGGCCGACCTCGGCGGGGCGGGGCGCCCCCGGATGGTTCGCCGGGGCGCCCGACGCTTCCTGGTGGGACTGATCGGGGTGGGGCACGGCGGGCAGCGTACCGGGCCCGCCTGCCGCACCGCCAAGCCAGGGGGGCCGCGGTTCGCGGTTCCCCGGATCGTCCGTGATTGTGCTCACTGCGCAGGTCCGATCTTTCAGTGCTTATCCGCCGTCGGCCACGCCGCCGGCGTCCGTACCCTCGCCGCCGTCCCCGCCCGTGCCGTCGGTGCCGGCGCCGAAAGTGACCGGCATCGGCGGCGGCTTGACCCCGGTGGGCGGCACCTGGAGGGTCTTGAGCGCGAACTCCATGACCTTCTTGTACACGGGGCCGCAGATCTGGCCGCCGAAGTAGCTGCCCTCGGTGGGGTTCTGGATCGCGCAGTACACGGTCACGCGCGGCGCGTCCGCGGGGGCGAAGCCCGCGAACGAGGCGGTGTAGCCGCTGTAGCGGCCCGTCTGCGGGTCCACCCTGTTGGAGGTGCCGGTCTTGCCGGCGGCGCGGTAGCCCGGGATGCGGGCCTTCACGCCGGTGCCCTGGTCGTCGTCGACGACGGACTCCAGCATCCGGGAGAGGGTCCTGGCCGTCTTCCCGCTGACGACGCGGTCCTCCTCCGGCTCGGGCGCCGGGTCGAAGCGGCCGTCGGGGCCGCGGCTGCCGCGGACGAGGGTGGGCTCGATGCGTACGCCGCCGTTGGCGACGGTCGAGTACACGGAGGCGGCCTGCATGGCGTTCACGGACAGGCCCTGCCCGAACGGGATCGTGTACTGCTGCGCCGCGTCCCACTCGGCCGGGGGCTTCAGCAGGCCGGGGGTCTCGCCCGCGACGCCGAGGCCGCTGCGCCGGCCGAGGCCGAAGTCGCTGAGGTAGGAGTGGAGGACCTTGTTGGCCTGCTTCTGGTTCTCCCCCAGCTGCTCGACGGCGAGGATCGTGCCGATGTTGCTGGACTTGGCGAGCACGCCGTTGAGCGTCAGGTACCAGGTCGGGTGCTCGACGTCGTCGTGGAAGGCGTGGCCGCCGCGGGGCAGCACGTTCGGCACGGTCACCCGGGTCTCCGGGGTGGCGGCCTCCTCCTCCAGCACGGCGGCCATGGAGATGACCTTGTTGACGCTGCCGGGCTCGTACGCGTCCTCCAGGGCCGGGTTGCCGAGGGTGCCCCGGGTGGCGCCGGACAGGTCGTTGGGGTCGAAGCCGGGGGCGTTGGCCATGGCCAGGATCTCGCCGGTGCGGGTGTCCTGCACGATGACGTAGCCGCGGTCCGCCTCGGAGGCGTCGACCTGCTTCTCCAGGGCGGTCTGCGCCGCCCACTGGATGTCGCGGTCGATGGTCAGCTCGACGTCGGAGCCGGGCTCGGCGGGGTTCTCCTCGGCGTCCGCGGTGGGGATGCGGCGGCCGGCGGACTGGGCGTAGACGAGCTTGCCGTCCTTGCCGGCGAGCAGCTTGTCGTGCTGCCGCTCGACGCCCCCGCCGCCGTCGCCCTCGGCGTTGACGAAGCCCAGTATCCCGGCGGCCAGGTCGCCGTTAGGGTAGACGCGCTTGTTCCGCTCCTCCGCGAACACCCCGCCGAGCACGTTCCGCTTGCCGCCCGCCGCCTCGCGGTCGGCGGACTCGGACTTGAGCTTCTTGATCTCGTCCCAGACCTGCGGCGTCTGCATCGACGCGAGCTTGACGTAGCGCGAGTCGGGGGTGGCGAGCTTGGCCTCGAGGTCCGCTGCGTCCGCCTTCAGCACGGGGGCCAGCGCCTCGGCGGCCCGCCGGGGCGCGTCTTTGACGTCGGCCTGCTCTGGCGTGAAGAGGTACGGGTCGGCGGTGATGTCGTACGCGTCGACCGTGGTGGCCAGCTCGACGCCGTTGCGGTCGGTGATGACGCCGCGCTCGGCGCTGAGCGTCATCGGCACGTACCGGTTGACCTGGGCCTTCTCCGCGTACTCGGCGGCGTCCACGGCCTGCACCTGGAGCAGCCGGGCGGTGAAGGCGAGCAGGAGGAGGGTCAGGCCGACGCTGACGAGGCGCAGCCGGGGGCGGGGCGAGGCGAGCCGGATCCGCGGGCCGCCCGCGGCGGGCCGGCGGGGGCCGGAGGAGGACGCCCGGGTACGGGGCCGGGGCCGGTCGGCACCGCCGCCGCCCCCGCCGCTCGCGGGGCGCGGCACGCGGCGGCTCGGGGCGCGGTCGCGGCCGTCGCGGCCGTCGCGGCCGTCGCGGCCGTCGCCGGAGGAACTGCCGGAGCCGCGGGTCGTCACGGTGCCTCCTCGGTGGCGGGCGGCGGGGCGGCGGCCGAGGGAGAGGCGGAGGTCCCGGGTGCGGGGGACGCCGGCGGCTCCGCCGCGGGCTCCTCCGCCCGCCCGCCTCCGCCGGCCCCCGCCGCCTCGGCCTTCTCGGCTTCCTCCGCTTTCTCGGCTGCCCGTGCCTTCGCGTCCGCGTCCCGATCGTCCCGCGACGGCTCCGCCGCGTCCGCCGGGCTCGGCGCCGGCGGCGGAGGGCCTGTCGCCGTCCAGGGCTCGCCGCGTACGCCGCCCTCCGGCGAGAGGAAGACCGGCGGCCCGCCCGGGACCATGCCCAGCTCCCTGGCCCGCTCCTCCAGCGCGTCCGGCGCCGACTGCTCCTCCACGTCCTGGCGCAGCCGCTGCTCCTCGTCCGTCAGCCGCGTCGTCTCCTTCTTCAGGTTGCCGACGCGGAACGAGCCCTGGTTGACGGCCGCGTTGAGCAGCAGCAGCGCGAGCAGGCCCGCGCCCAGCAGCACCACCACGAGCAGGACGAACGGCGTGCGCGCCGCCGAGCTGCCGCCCAGCAGCCGGGCGCCGCCCTCGCGCGGGAACGCGATCCTCGGCCGCCTCACGGCGCACCCGCTCCGCTCCGGCTCACACGTCCTCCCGGATCCGCTCCGCCGCCCGCAGCCGCGCGGGGGCGGCCCTGCGGTTCTCCGCGATCTCCTCCTCCGCCGGCAGCTCCGCGCCGCGGGTGAGGAGCCGCAGCCGCGGCTGGTGGTGCTCCGGGACCACGGGCAGCCCGGGCGGCGCGGTGCTCGCGGCGCCCGCGGCGAGCACCCGCTTGACGAGCCGGTCCTCCAGCGACTGGTACGCGAGCACGGCGATCCGCCCGCCGACGGCCAGCGCCGCGACGGCCGCGGGCACGGCCCGTTCCAGGACCGCCAGCTCGCCGTTGACCTCGATGCGCAGCGCCTGGAACGTGCGCTTCGCGGGGTTGCCCCCGGTGCGCTTCGCGGCCTGCGGCAGCGCCTCGCGGATCACGTCGACCAGCCGCGCGCTGCGCGCGAACGGCTCCTTCTGCCGCTCGCGGACCACGGCCTCGACGATGCGCCGCGCCTGCTTCTCCTCACCGTACGCGCGCAGGATGCGCACCAACTCGCCCGGCGGGTACGTGTTCAGCACCTCGGCCGCGCCCACGCCCCGGGTCTGGTCCATCCGCATGTCCAGCGGCGCGTCCTGCGCGTACGCGAAGCCGCGCTCGGCCTCGTCGAGCTGCATGGACGACACGCCCAGGTCGAAGAGGACGCCCTGCACCGGGCCGACGCCGAGTCTCCCGAGCACGTCGGGAAGCTCGTCGTAGACCGCGTGCGCCAGCGTCACCCGCCCGGTGTACGGGGCCAGCCGCCGCCCCGCCAGCTCCAGGGCGGCGGGGTCGCGGTCCAGCGCGACGAGCCGCAGCCCGGGGTGGGCGGCGAGCAGGGCCTCGCTGTGGCCGCCGAGGCCCAGCGTGCAGTCGACGGCCACGGCGCCCGGCTGGGAGAGCGCGGGCGCCAGCAGTTCGGTGGTGCGGCGGAGCATGACGGGAACGTGGACAGCGGCGCGTGCGTCGTTCACGGTGCCGCCTCCTGTCCCACCCGTTGGCCGAAGGGGAGCGGCCGCTGCCGCCCTGCGCGGCGGCGCCGGCCGGGCCCGGAGCGGGCCGCCGGCCGCGCGTGCGACGGGCGAACCGCATGAAAGGGGGCGCCACGGCTCCCACTTCGCGTCACTTTAGCCCACTGCACCCCCCGGTCGGTCAAGGACCGAAGGCGCGCCCCGCCCCGCCGGCGGGCCGGTGCCGCGCGTATTGCTCCCTGTGGGCTACCTCACGCGGACCCGGCAGCGGGGCCCCGGCCCGGATACCGTCGTAGGCATGACGCCTGCTGAGAGCTCGACGTCCCGCAAGAGCCCCGTCGCCACCCCCACCGTCACCGACAAGCTCGTGTCCGCCAACCGCGGATACGCCGGCGGCTTCGCCGACCCCGGCATGGACGCCAAACCCGTGCTGCGGGTGGCGGTGGTCGCGTGCATGGACGCCCGCCTGGACCTGCACGCCGCGCTCGGCCTGGAGCTGGGCGACTGCCACACGATCCGCAACGCCGGCGGCGTGGTCACCGACGACACCATCCGCTCGCTGACCATCAGCCAGCGTGCCCTGGGCACCCGCAGCGTGGTGCTGATCCACCACACGGACTGCGGCCTGCTGCGGATCACCGAGGAGTTCCGCTTCGAGCTGGAGGCCGAGGTCGGGCAGCGGCCGGCCTGGTCGGTCGAGTCGTTCCGCGACCTGGACCAGGACGTGCGCCAGTCCATCCGCCGGGTGGAGACCTCCCCGTTCCTCCTGCACACCGACGACGTGCGAGGCTTCGTGTTCGACGTCCGCACGGGACTGCTCCGCGAGGTGTCCGCGGAGCAAATCACGGCGGGCGACTGACGAAACCGGCATTCGGCAGCAAGAATGCGGGTGTGGTGGCTCCGTTCCGCGCCGGCCGCGCCGGCGCGCGCGGGGCACCACGGTATCGGGGAGGGCCGGACCGCGACCGCGGGCGCACGGCCCGTGCGACGGGCCGAGGAGGGCCGGTGACGACGTATGACGAGCGAGCGAGCCTCAGCGATCTGACACGAACCGCGGACGATGTCCGGCGGTCGGTGGAGAGCGTGATCGAGGGCAAGCCCGAGGCGGTCAGGCTGTCGCTGACCGTCCTGCTCGCCGAGGGCCACCTCTTGATCGAGGACGTGCCGGGCGTCGGGAAGACCATGCTCGCCAAGGCGCTGGCGAAGTCGATCGACTGCTCGGTGCGCCGCATCCAGTTCACACCCGACCTGCTGCCCTCCGACATCACCGGCGTGAGCGTCTACGACCAGCAGAGCCGGGACTTCGAGTTCAAGCCCGGCGCGATCTTCGCCCAGATCGTCATCGGCGACGAGATCAACCGGGCCTCCCCCAAGACCCAGTCGGCGCTGCTGGAGTCGATGGAGGAGCGGCAGGTCACCATCGACACGCAGACGTACGAGCTGCCCAGCCCGTTCATGGTGGTCGCCACCCAGAACCCCATCGAGATGGAGGGCACGTACCCGCTGCCCGAGGCCCAGCGCGACCGCTTCATGGCCCGGCTGTCCATCGGCTACCCCAGCCCGGAGGCGGAGCTGGAGATGCTGGACGTGCACGGCGGGGTCTCCCCGCTGGGCGACCTGCAGCCGGTCGCGCACGCCCACGACATCGTCAAGCTGATCGACGCGGTGCGCACGGTGCACGTCGCGGACTCCGTCCGGCGCTACGCGGTCGACCTGGTCACCGCCACCCGGCAGCACCAGGAGCTGCGGCTCGGCGCCTCGCCGCGGGCCACGCTGCACCTGCTGCGGGCGGCGAAGGCCGCCGCGGCGCTGGCCGGGCGGGAGTTCACGCTGCCCGACGACGTGCAGGCGCTGGCCGTGCACGTGCTCGCGCACCGGCTGCTGCCCACGGCCCAGGCCCAGCTCAACCGGCGGACGGCCGAGCAGATCGTCGCCGAGATCCTCCAGCAGGTGCCGGTGCCCGCCGCCGACATGCAGCGGCCGCCGCAGATGCCGCCCGCGTACGGCGGCGGCGCGCACAGCCCGGACGGCCGGCGGTTCTGATGTCCGGCCAGCCCCCGCCCGCCCCCGCCGCGCCGCCCGCGGGCCAGGACGCCCAGGCGGGCGGGATGCGTACGGCCCTGGCCGGCACCACCACGCGCGGCCGCTCGTTCCTGGCCGCCGGGCTCGCGGCCGGTGCGTGCAGCTACATACTGGGCCAGCCCGACCTGCTGCGGGTGGGGCTGCTGCTGGCCGCGCTGCCGCTGGTGTGCGCGGCCGTGCTGCACCGCACGCGCTACCGCGTCGGCGGCAGCCGCAAGCTGTCGCCCGCCCGGGTGCCCGCGGGCTCGGAGGCCCGGGTGCACCTGCGGCTGGAGAACGTCTCCCGGCTGCCGACCGGACTGCTGATGCTCCAGGACCGGCTGCCGTACGTGCTGGGCCCCCGGCCCCGCTTCGTGCTGGACCGGGTGGAGCCGGGCGGCAAGCGCGAGGTGACCTACCGGGTCCGCTCCGACCTGCGCGGGCGCTACCCGCTGGGCCCGTTGCAGCTGCGGCTCTCGGACCCGTTCGGCATGTGCGAGATGACCCGCTCCTTCAGCGCGTACGACACGCTGACCGTCGTGCCGCGCACCGAGGCTCTGGCCCCGGTGCGGTTGGCCGGCGAGGCCACCGGCTACGGCGACGGGCGGCACCGCACCCTCGCGCTGGCCGGCGAGGACGACGTCATCCCGCGCGGCTACCGGCACGGCGACGACCTGCGGCGGGTGCACTGGCGCTCCACCGCGAAGTACGGCGAGCTGATGGTCCGCCGCGAGGAGCAGCCGCAGCGCGCGGGCTGCACGGTGCTGCTGGACACCCGGCGCGACGCGTACACCGGCTCCGGCCCCGACTCGCCCTTCGAGTGGGCCGTCTCCGGCGCCGCCTCCGTCGCGCTGCACATGCTGGAGCGCGGCTACACGGTGCGGCTGCTGACCGACGGCGGCGAGCTGGGGGCCGGCGTCGACGGGGCGCTGAACTCCCGCGGCGGCGAGTCGGCCGACGCGGCGGGGGTGCTCCTGGACACCCTCGCGGTCATCGACCACTCCGAGCGGGACACGGTCTCGGCCGCGTACGACGTGCTGCGCGGCGGGCACGAGGGGCTGCTCGTGGCGTTCTTCGGCGACCTGGACGAGGAGCAGGCCGCGCTCGCCGCGCGGATGCGGCAGCGGACGGCGGCGGGAGTGGCGTTCGTGGCGGACAGCGCGGCCTGGGAGGCGCGGCCCGGCGCGGCCGGCGGCGCGTACGGCGCGGGCCCGGGCGGCGGCGCGGAGGGCGCCGAGCGGGTGCGGCAGCTCCGCGAGGCGGGCTGGACGGTGCTGTCCGTACGGCCCGGGATGACGATGGGCGACCTGTGGCGGGAGGCCGGCAACCAGGCCGGGCAGCTCGCCGCGGCGGCACGCGGAGGCGAGGGCTGAGATGAGCGGACGGGCCCGGCTCGCGGTCTGCGCGGCGGCGGCATCCCTGCTGGCCGCCACGGCGCTGCTGCCGCTGACCGACAGGATGACCTGGTTCTTCAAGGCGGTCTTCGTCGTCGCCGTGATCGGCGGCGTCGGCATGGCCGCCCGCCGCATCCCGCTGGCGCGCCCGCTGACCGTGCTCGCGCAGACCGCGGTCACGGTGGTGCTGCTGACGATGATGTTCGCCGGTGACCAGGCGGCGGGCGGGATCATCCCCAACCCCGCGGCGATAGAGGAGTTCCGGCAGCTCTTCCAGGAGGGCAGCGACGACGTCTCGCGCTACTCCATCCCCGCGCCGGTCACCGACGGCATAGAGCTGATGCTGCTCTCCGGCATCGCCGGGGTGGCGCTGCTGGTGGACGCGGTGGCGGTGACGTTCCGCAGCGCCGCCCCCGCCGGGCTGCCGCTGCTCGCGCTGTACTCCGTCGCCGCCGGGCTCAACCAGGGCGGGAGCTGGCTGACGTTCCTGCTCGCGGGCGCCGGATACCTGCTGCTGCTGCTCGCCGAGGGGCGGGACCGGCTGGCGCAGTGGGGCCGGATGTTCGGCGGCGGCCGGTCGGTGGGCGCTCCCGGCGCGGCCGAAGCGGACGGCGGGCGGCCGATGGCCCCGGTGCGTACGGGCCGGCGGATCGGCGCCGTGGCGCTGGGCTTCGCGCTCGTCGTACCCGCGGCGCTGCCGTCGCTGGACGGCGGGCTGCTGGACGGCAAGACCACCGGGCCCGGCCAGGGCCCCGGCGGCGGTACGGTCACGGCGATCAACCCCGTGGTGCGGCTCCAGCAGAGCCTGAACCAGCCGGAGAACCGCGAGGTCTTCCGCTACCGGGCCGAGGACGGCGCGCAGAACCAGGCGCTGTACATGCGCTTCGTCGCCCTCGACCGGTTCGACGGCACCTCCTGGCAGCCGTCGCGCCGCAGCATCGAGGACATCCCGGACCCGCTGCCCACCCCGCAGGGCTACTCCAACAGCCAGATCAGGTCCGCGCCCATCACGCTGGACATCCGGGCCGACGAGGACTTCCGGCAGCAGTGGCTGCCGATGCCCTACCCCGCGTACCAGGTGCGCATCGGCGACGACTGGCGCTTCGAGCCGGAGGGCCGGTCCGTCGTCGGCGACGGCGGCACCACCACGGGCGGCGTCGACTACCAGGTCACGAGCCTGATCATGGCGCCCACCGCGCGCCAGCTGGCGACCGCGCCCCCGCCCGACCCGGCGCTGAGCGAGGAGTACACGCAGGTGCCCGACTCGCTGCCGGACGAAGTCCGGGAGCAGGCGCAGGAGATCACCCGGGGCTCGGCCAACAACTACGAGCGGGCACTCGCGCTGCAGGACTACTTCACCACCAACTTCGTCTACGACACGGAGACCGACCTCGACGCCTCCGACCCGGAGGCGATCCTCAAGTTCCTCGAGGACAAGCAGGGCTTCTGCGTCCACTTCTCCTTCACGATGGCGGCGATGGCGCGGACGCTCGGCATCCCCGCGCGGGTCGCGGTCGGCTTCGTGCCGGGCACGGCGCAGAGCGACGGGTCGATGTCGGTGGGGCTGCAGGACGCGCACGCCTGGCCCGAGCTGTACTTCGAGGGCGCCGGCTGGACGCGCTTCGAGCCGACCCCGACGCGCGGCACGCTGCCCGACTACACGATGGAGGACACCCCGGGCGGCGGCGGCGACCCCGCGAACGAGCTGCCGGACCGCGGCCAGTCCGCGGCGCCGTCCCCGTCGCCTTCTGCGTCGGAGGACGAGTGCCCGGCGGCGCTGCGGCGGGAGGGCGGCTGCGCGGACGACGACGCGGCCGGCGGCGGCGCCGCGGGCCCGACCGGCGGCGGACCCCCGGCCGCGGGGATCGCGGCGGGGGCGGTCGGTGTGCTGCTGCTTCTGCTGCTGCCGTCGCTGCCCGCGCTGTGGCGCGTACGGGAACGGGGCAGGCGGCTCCGCCCCGGCGCGGGGCCGCTGGCGGCGTGGCGCGAACTGATCGATTCCGCCTGGGACTTCGGGCTGCCACCCGACGAGTCGCAGACGCCGCGGGCGACGGTGGCGGGGCTCATCCGGTTCGGCTCCCTGGACGGCGCGGCGGCGCAGTCGGCGCAGCGGGTGGCCGGGGCGGTGGAGCAGACGCTCTACGCGCCGCGCCCGCGGCAGGTCGACGGGCTGGCGGGAGACGTGCGGCGGGTGCGGACGGCCCTGGGCCGCGGCGCGGGCGCGGGTGCGCGACTGCGTGCGGCGGTGGCACCGCGCTCGTCGGTACGGCTGCTGTGGGCGGTGTCGGCACGCTGGGCGGCGGTGACGGGGCGCTGGCGTGGCGCGGTACGGCGCGCGGGCGCGGCGCTGCGGCCGTCCCGGCAGCCGTAACGCCTCCCGCTGTGGGGCGACGGGCGAGGGGGGCAGGTGCACCCCGTCCCGCCCGTTGCCCGGTGGGGCGGGCAGGCGGCGCGCTGCTGCTGTGGTGGCCGAAGGCCCGGCGGACGGGGGCCCGGTGGTCGAGAGTTGTGAGCCGGGACAGTCTCGTAGCGCGCTGAGCGCGCACGAGGCCGCATCCCCGCGCGTACCCCGCCTCCTGTGGCACGTCTTGAGCAGCCGCCCCTACCGGGAAACCGGCGGGAAGGGGCGGCCGGGCCGCATCCGCCCGGAACCGGGCGGGAGGCCAGGGCTACCGCATGCTGAGAGCTCCCGCGGGCCGGGCCCGGGGAGCTCTGCGCGGTGAGGGGCCTGGTGGCCTAGCGCCCCTCGTCACGGCGGCGCTGCCACCGCTCTTCGATCCTGTTCATCATGGAACGGCGCTGCCGGGTCCTGCGACGCTGCTGACCGCCCTGAGGGGCCGCGGCATCGCCCGGCTGCTGTTGCTGCTGCTGTTCGCCCGGGTTCGCAGTCCTGCGCCAACCGGTGACGGCGAGCACCGCACATCCCAGCATGACGAGGAAGCCCACCACACTGACCCAGATCTGCTGCGCGACCATACCGGCCATCAGGAGCGCGATACCCACCAGGAAACCGGCTACCGCTTGGTACACCCGACGGCGGGTATACGTGCGCAGCCTGCTTCCCTCAAGCGCTGTCGCAAACTTGGGATCTTCTGCGTACAGCGCTCGCTCCATCTGCTCGAGCATGCGCTGCTCGTGCTCCGAGAGCGGCACGGAGTCCTCCTACTCGTCGGTCGCTTGGGGGCGACCGGGACGCGGCACCTCCAGGATAGGCAGGTATCCGCCCCCGTGAAACCCGCCCCTCTGCGCCAAAACCGCCGATCCGCGGCGCGGATCTGGGCCTGCCCGCCGTAGCAGGCCCTGACTCAGATCATACGGCGCGCCGGGGCCGAACGGGTGGCCTGTGGCCTACTGCACCTTTGCCCGCACGCGGACCGGTTATCACTTCCGGCCGCCCAGAACATGAAGCTGCGCCGCCACGTGCTGGAACGCCGGCGACTCCGCCGCAGCCCGCTCCAGCTCGAGCAGCGCGTCGAGCGCGCCCGGCTCGGACTCGGCGAGACCGTCCGGCACCAGGTCGGAGAAGGTGCGTACGCCCTGTACGGCCCGCACGTCCACGCCGGCGGCGGCGACCAGCCGGGTCAGCTCCTCCGGCGTGAACCGGCGCGGCACCGGGTCCGCCTCGCCCCAGCGGCCGTCCCCGCCCGTCAGCGCCCGGTGGGCGGACGAGAAGTGCCCGGCGAGCGCGCGGGCCAGCACGGCGCCGCCCAGGCCCGCCGCCAGCACGCTGAGGAGCCCGCCGGGCCGCAGCGCGGCGACGGCGTTGGCGAGGCCCGCGGCGGGGTCGTCCACGTACTCCAGGACGCCGTGGCAGAGCACGGCGTCGTACGCGCCGGGCTCCGCGACGTCGAAGAGGGCGTGGATGTCGCCCTGCACTCCGTGCACCCGGTCGGCGACGCCGGCCTCCGCGGCACGGCGCTGCAGCCCGAAGAGCGCGTTCGGGCTGGGGTCGACGACCGTCACCCGGTGCCCGAGCAGGGCCGCGGGCACGGCGAAGCCGCCGGTGCCGCCGCCGGTGTCGAGCACGTCGAGCGCCCGGCCGGCGGCCCCGGCGTCCGCCTCGCCCCGGCCGTCCGCCCCCGCGGCGCCGCCGTCCCCGGCGTCACCGCGGGCGGCCCCGTGCCGGGACAGGGCCTCCTCCAGCGCCTCCCAGACGACGGCGGCGCGCAGCGACGCGCGCGGCAGGTGGTCGGGCGGTGTCGAACGGGGCATGGAGCGCTCCTCGAAGATCGGGCGTGGCCCAGCTTAGAGGCTGTGCGTCCGCTCCCCGCGCCCTGACCGGCGGGCCGCCGGCTCAGCGCACCTCCGGGCCCGGTTGGGGACGTATCAGCGGCTGGACGACGAGCATCCGCTCGACTATGCGCGTGAACATCCCCGCCGCGCGCAGGAGATCGGCCGCCTCCTGTGCGTCGACCGCATCCCGGATGCCCGCCTCCGCGCGGGCGCGCAGCCGGGCGCCGGCCGCGAACATCGCGCTCCACTCGGCGAGTTCCGGTGCGACCTCCGGCAGCACCTCCCACGCGCTGCGGATCCGCTGCCGGCGCCGCGGCGACGGCTCGGGGCGCCCGCGCACCGCGAGGACCGCCGCGGCGGTGCGCAGCGCGGCGAGATGGGCAAGTGAGTAGCGCTCGTTCGCCGTCTCCATCTCCGCCGCCTCCGCCAGACCGGCGTGGGCTTGCGCGAGGAGCTCCAGCGCCGCCTTGGGCGCACTGCCCGGGCGCAGGACGGGGTGGACATCACTCGGTGGGGCGTAAGCCGGCTCGGCTGCCATGGCTTGCCTCCTGTCAGCGTCAGTCCTTCAGTCGTTCGTTCGTGTGTGCCCATCGTGGCGCACCCCACTGACAATCGACCAGAACTGCCCCGCTACCTGCGATGATGCCCCCGACCGCACCCTGCGCGGCAATTGCGCCGACAGGTGCCGCCCCGGGGTGGAACGCCGCCCCGGCCGGCGCGCGCCACCCGCGGAAACGGGCGCTGCCCCGGCGGCGCGAAGCGATCCCCCGTCGCTCCACCACCGGGGCAGCTTCCCCCCATTTCCCCCGTTCCCCCCTCGTGGGCCGGACCCGGGTCCCCGTTCCGCCACCCCGTGTCGGCGGTCCGCGGTCCCCTCCACTGCGTCCGTCCCACGTCCATCACTCTGCCGTTTGTGCAGGTCGGGGCCTATCCGTGCGGATACTCAAGCACGTGTCTGAGTACGTGTACTCAGAGCTGAGTACGCACCCCCAGCCCCTCCGCTCCCGCCCGCGGACCCGCCAGTGGCGCGGGATAAAGTCCGGGCCATGGCAGAGATCGCGGTAATCGGGGCGGGCATGGGCGCGATGGCCGCCTCCGCGCGGCTGGCCCTCGCGGGCCACCGGGTGACGGTCCACGAGCGCTCCGGCACCCACGGCGGCGGCGTACGGCGGCTGGAGCGCGACGGCTTCGGCTTCGACACCGGCCCCGGCGTGCTCCATCTCCCCGCCGTCTACCGCGACCTGTTCCTCAAGACCGGCCGGCGGAAGCTGGAGAAGTGCGTGGAGCTGGTGCCGGTGGACCCGGCCGAGCGGCACGTCTTCCCCGACGGCACCGCCGCCACCCTGCCGAACGCCTCCCGCGCGGGCGTCGTACGGGCCCTGGACTCCGCCGCGGGACCGGGGGCGGGCGAGGCGTGGACCGCCCTGCTCGACCGGGGCCGCCGGGTCTGGGAGGCCGCGCGCCGCCCGCTCGTCGAGGAGCCGCTGCCCGCCGACCCGGGCGTGCTGGCCGCCGACTTCTACCCCGCCGCCCCGCCGCCCCCGGCGCGCGGACTGCTGCGCCGCCTGCGCGGCCCGCGGCCGGCCGCCCCGCCCGCCACGGTGGCCGACGTCGGTGCGGGCGAGCTGGGCGCGTACCCCGTGCTGGGGGCGCTGCTCGCGCAGCACGCGCTGGCGTACGGGTTCGACCCGCGGCACGCGCCCGCGGGCACGGCGATGCTGCCGTACGTGCAGGAGACCTTCGGCGGGTGGTACGTGCGCGGGGGCATCCGGGCGCTGGCGGACGCGCTGTACGAGCGCTGCCTGGAGCGCCGGATCGAGTTCGCCTTCGGCACGGAGGTGGTCGCCGTCCGGGTGGGCGCGGACGGCCGGGCGGCGGGCGTCGAACTGGCCGGCGGCGGGGGGGCGGACGCCGACGCGGTGATCGCCGGGGTGCCGCGGGCCCGGCTGGCGGAGCTGGCCCCCGGCGCGTACGCGGACGTTGCGCCGCGGGCGGTGCGGGCGGTGCCCGCGCGGATGACCGTGTGCCTGGCGCTGCGCGGCGCCCGGGACGGCGACGCCGTGCACCGTACGGTCGTGCACTCCCCGGACGCCGCAGGCGAACTGGCCTGGATCTTCGACGGGCGGCCCGAAACCGACGTGTCCCCCACCGTCACCGTGCTGCGCCCCGACGACCCCGCCCTCCGCCCGGACGACGGGCACGAGGCCGTGACGCTCACCGCCGTCGTCCCGGCCGGGGCGTGGGCGGACGGCGGCGAGAAGGCCGCGGAGGCGTTCGCGGACCTGATGGTGGCGGCGGCCGGGCGCGCGGTGCCGGGGCTCGCGGAGCGGGTGCTGTGGCGCGAGGTGCGTACGCCCGCGGACATCGCCGCGGAGACGGGCGCCCCGGGCGGCGCGGTGCCGGGGCCCGCGCTGGCCGGCGCCGGCGGCGCGTACCTGGCGCAGCCGAACGCCACTGCCGTGCCGGGTCTCTACGCGGTCGGCGGCTGGTCGCATCCGGGCGGCGGGCTGGCGCACGCGGGGATGTCGGGGGCCCTGGTCGCCGGGCTGATCATGGAGGGCGCGGACTTCCGCGGCTCCCGCTGACGGCTCGCGGGCGCGGCCGCCGGGGGCGCGGGGGTCAGTAGCGGTACTGCTGCTCGTAGCCCGGGTAGTTCTGCTGCTGGGCGTACGGGTCCTCGGTGCCCAGCGGGTCGGCGTCGCGCTGCTGCGGCATCCAGACGCCCTCCCCCTGCGTCCCGTAGCCCTCCTGGCCGTACGCCGGCTGCTGGCCGGTGTCGTAGCCCTCGGAGTACTGCGCGTACTGCTGCTGGTCGTAGCCCGGGTAGCCGGCGCCGCCGGTGTCGTACGAGGGCCGGCCGCCCTGCGTCGAGTCGTAGTACGGCGGCGGAGGGGGCGGCGAGGCGTACTCCGTGCCGGCGTAGGGGTCCGCGTACGCGGCGGGTGCGGGGGCGGCCGTGTCGTACCCGGCGTACTGGTGCTCCGGGCCGTAGCCGCCGGCGTCCGGGTATATCTGCTGGTCCTGCCCGTAGCCGTTCGTCCCGGCGCCGTTCGTGGCGTAGCCCCCGGCCTCGTAGCCGGAGGTGGTCGCATGGCTGCCGGTGTCGTACGCGGAGGTCGTGGCGTGGCTGCCGGTGTCGTACGCGGACGTGGTGGCGTAGCTGCCGGAGTCGTAGGCGGAGGTGGTCGCATAGCTGCCGGAGTCGTAGCCCGCGCCGTTGCCGTACGAGTCGTAGCCCTCGGCGTACGCCTGCTGCCCGGGAGCGGCGCCCGCGAACGCCTGCTCGGCGCCGAAGGGCGAGAACTGCGCGGTCTGCTCCTGCGCCGCGGGCATGGGCGGCGCGTTCTCCGGCTCGTACGCCGGATAGGCGGCCCCCCGCTCGGGGGGCGGCGGCGCCTGGTGCCCGTCGTACGCCGCCTCGTCGTACCGCTCCGCGTCGTACCCGTCGCCGTAGTTCTCGTCCTCCCCGCGCCTGTTCACCACCCAGCCGCCGGAGTACCCGCTGCGGTAGGAGAGCGTGACCTTGATCTGGCCGAGCGCGAACACCACCACGCCGAGACCGATCACGACCACCGCGGGCATGAGCACGCCGAGCACCACGCAGAGGAAGCCGACGAAGGCCAGCGCGCGCCAGCGCAGCGGGGCCTTGTACTGCATCAGCACTTCCCAGAGCAGCCACAGCGCGACGAGCCCGAACATGGCATAGAGGGCCAACCAGGCCAAGTCGCCCATCACGTGCCTCTCTTCCGCCCCCGCTTGGTGGTGCCTTCCCTCAGGACCGCCGGTGCAGTCCGAGGTTCTGGTAGATCTCCAGCGTTGCCGTGGAGTGGTTCAGCGTAATGAAGTGCAGTCCGGGGATTCCCTCGGACAGCAACCGCTCGCACATGTCCGTGGCGTACTCGATGCCAATGGAGCGTACCGCGGCCCGGTCGTCCTCGACCGCGAGAACCCGATCCGCCAGCTCCGGCGGGAACGTGGCCCCGCTCAACTCGGCGAACCGCTGGATCTGCCGGGCGTTGGTGACCGGCATGATCTCCGGGATGATCGGCGTCGCGCAGCCGGCCGCGGCCACCCGGTCGCGCAGCCGCAGGTAGTCGTCGACGTGGAAGAACATCTGGGTGATCGCGTAGTCCGCGCCCGCGCGGCACTTGTCGACGAAGTGCCGGATGTCGGCGTCCCAGTCGGTGGACCGCGGGTGCCGCTCGGGGAAGGCCGCGACGCCGACACAGAAGTCGCCCGACTCCTTGATCAGCCGGACCAGTTCGGCGGCGTACGTCACCCCCTGCGGGTGCGCGACCCACTCCCCCATCGGGTCGCCCGGGGGGTCGCCGCGGACGGCGAGCATGTTGCGGATGCCCGCGTCCGCGTACTGGCCGATGACATTGCGCAGTTCGGCGACGGAGTGGTCGACCGCGGTGAGGTGCGCCACGGGCGTGAGCGTGGTGTCGGTGGCGATGCGTTCGGTGGCGCGGACCGTCCCCTCGCGGGACGAGCCGCCGGCGCCGTAGGTCACGGAGACGAATGTCGGCTGTACGGCCTCGATGCGCCGTACGGCGTTCCAGAGGGTCCGCTCCCCCTTGTCGGTCTTCGGGGCGGCGAACTCGAACGAAAACGACTGCTTGCCGGACGCGAGCAGTTCACGAACGGTGACTGCTCGATCATTCCTGGTCGAAGCGATGCCAGTGGCCATACGGGGCAGGTTAACCGCCGGTCACCTCCGGACCCAAGACGGCCAGCTCAATCCCCGAGACGGGAGCGGGCGCCCGGCACCGGCCGGGCGACTACCGGACGTCGCCGTTCCGGGCGGCGCGCAGCCGCCGTACGAACTCACCCGCCGCAGCTCCGGGGTCCTCGGCCGCGGTGAGGGCGCGGACGACGACGACGCGGCGGGCGCCGGCGGCCAGGACCTCGTCGAGGTTTCCGAGGTCGATTCCGCCGATGGCGAACCAGGGGCGGTCGGTGCCGAGCCCCGCGGCGCAGCGGACGAGGCCGAGGCCGGCCGCGGGCCGTCCTGCCTTGGTGGGGGTGGGCCAGCAGGGGCCGGTGCAGAAGTAGTCGACGCCGGGCTCCGCGGCCGCCGCGCGGGTCTCCGCCTCGGCGTGGGTGGAACGCCCGATCAGCACGTCCTCGGGCGCGCCGCCGAGGATGGCGCGGGCGGCGGGCACGGGCAGGTCGCCCTGGCCCAGGTGCAGCACGTCGGCGCCGGCGGCGTGGGCCACGTCGGCGCGGTCGTTGACCGCGAGCAGCCTGCCGTGGCGGCGGCAGGCGTCGGCGAACACCTCCAGGTGCGCCAGCTCCTCGCGCGCCTCCAGGCCCTTCTCGCGCAGTTGGACGATGTCCACGCCGGCGGCCAGCACGGCGTCGAGGAACTCGGGCAGGTCGCCCTGGCGCGTCCGGGCGTCGGTGCACAGATAGAGCTGCGCGGCGCCGAGCCGCGCGCGGGCGTCCGCGGTGGCGCGGGCGGCGGTTCCGGCGGTCATGCGGCGCTCCCCCTCGTACGGTCGCGGGGCCGGACCCGCGGTGCGCGCCCGGCCCCGCGAGGTTACACAGCCAGCGCCTGCGCCCTGCGCTTGACCTCCGTCCCGCGGTTCTCGCGCAGTGCCTGCGCGGGAGTCCCCGGGAGCGAGGGGTCGGGGGTGAACAGCCACTCCAGCGCCTCCGCGTCGCTGAAGCCGTCGTCCTTGAGCAGCGTCAGGGTCCCGGTGAGACCCTTGATCACCTTCCCCTCGCCGATGAACTCGGCGGGCACCTGCAGTGTGTTGTTCTCACCCCGCCGCACCGCGATCAGCTGGCCCTCCTTGACCAGCTGCCGCACGCGGGTCACCTCGACGTCGAGCTTCTCCGCGACGTCGGGAAGGGTGAGCCAGGAGGGGACGAGAGCATCGATCTTCGCATCAATCTCGGTCACACCCCCCAGCCTGCCATCTCGGACGGCCGGTCGGTACAGGGCAGCGCCAAAAGGCGGCATATCGCCGCGAACTATCCCCGGATTCGCCGGTCGCGGCGTGGCGCGCGACGCGCCGGGACCGTCACAGCGCGGCCGATTTCAGCGGTACGGCCGCGTCGGCGGCCCGCTCGCGGTCCAGCGCGGCGCCCGCGTGGATCAGCTTCCGCCCCTGGGTGAGGTCCCGCGGCCGGCCGACGGCCAGCAGCGACATCAGCCGGCCGCCACGCAGCCAGCACACCGACCACGACGCCCCCTGCGGATCGCCACGCCAGAGGAGCTCGTCGCCGGCCGTGTGGTGGCCGACGTACTGCACGAAGCGGCCGAACTGCTCGGACCAGAAGTACGGCACCGGATCGTACGCCGTGCCCGGCGCCCCGGCGATGTCCGCCGCGACCGCCGTCGGGCCCTGGAGGGCGTTGTCCCAGTGGTGGATGAGCAGCCGCTCGCCGTAGCGCGCGGACGGGAACGAGGCGCAGTCGCCGACGGCCCAGACGCCGGGCACGTTCGTACGCAGCCGCTCGTCGGCCCGCACCGCGCCGTCGCCGCCCAGCTCGACGCCGGAGCCGGCGAGCCACGCCGTGGCGGGGCGGGCGCCGATGCCGACGACGACGGCGTCCGCGCTCAGTTCCGTACCGTCGTCGAGGACCACCGCGACCGGGCCGTCCTCGCCGAGGCTCTCGACGCGCTCCACCCGGCGCCCCGTCAGCAGCCGGGCACCGCTCTCCTCGTACCACCCGGCCATCGGCGCCGCGACCGCCGCGGGCAGCGCCGCCGCCAGCGGGTGCCCGGCGGCCTCCACGACCGTCACCTCGCAGCCCTGCTCGCGTGCCGCGGTGGTCAGCTCCGCGCCGATCCAGCCCGCGCCGACCACCAGGATCCGGCTGCGCCGCACGAGCACCGCGCGCAGCCGCGCGGCGTCGTCAAGGGTGCGCAGCAGGTGCACGCCCGGCGTGGTGCCGGCCGGGGCGCCGGGCAGCGGGATCGGCGCCGCGCCGGTGGCCAGCACCAGCTTCTCGTACGGAACGGGCCCGGCGTCCGTCTCCAGGACCCGCCCGGCGGTGTCCAGCCGGTCGGCGTGCAGCCCCAGCCGCAGCCCGATGCCGTACTCCGCGAAGTCCACCTCGAAGGCCGAGCCCTCCGCCTTGCCGAGCAGTACCGCCTTCGACAGCGGCGGCCGGTCGTACGGGTCGTGCGGCTCCGCCCCGACGAGGGTGACGGCGCCCGTGCAGCCCTGCTCGCGCAGCGCGACGGCGGTCTGCACGCCGGCCATGCCGGCGCCGACGACGACCGTGCCGCCGGAGCCGGCGGCGGCGTCCTGGGGGCGGCTGGCGGGGCCCGGGTCCGGTTCTGCGTCGGTCACGCCGATCACTTTATGCCGCGGCCGCCCGCCGCCGCTCGTGCCGGGCCCGCCCGCAAGGCCCCTTACAGCGGCCGGGCGTACGGAGTTAGGGTGGCCGGGAAGACTCGCGGGAGCCCGGCTGCACCGGGCTGAGAGGGGGGCTGGCGGCCCCCGACCGTACGAACCTGATCCGGGTCATGCCGGCGAAGGGAGGGGCGAGCGCGCCCATGCAGCCACGCGACACACCTCCGACCCAGCCCCCGACACCAGCAGCGCCACCACCCGCGCCACCAGCCGCGCCGCAGCCCGCCGCGGCGCCCGCGGCGGGCCCGGCCGGCGCACCGCGCAAGGCGGATGCCGCGTACGACGTCCTCGTCGTCGGCGGCGGCGTCATCGGCCTGGTCACCGCCTGGCAGGCGGCCCGCCGCGGGCTGGCCACCGCGGTGGCCGACCCCGCGCCCGGCGGCGGCGCCGCGCAGGTCGCGGCCGGGATGCTCGCCGCCGTCACCGAACTGCACTACGGCGAGGAGGCGCTGCTGGCGCTCAACCTGGCCGCCGCGGAGCGCTATCCGGCGTTCGCGGCCGAGCTGGCGGAGGCGTCGGGCCAGGACATCGGCTACCGCCGCTGCGGCGCGCTGTCCGTCGCGCTCGACGCGGACGACCGCGCCCAGCTCCGCGAGCTGCACGCCTTCCAGCAGCGGCTGGGGCTCTCCGCGGAGTGGCTCGGCGGCAGCGAGTGCCGCCGGCTGGAGCCGATGCTCGCGCCCGGGGTACGCGGCGGGCTGCGCATCGACGGCGACCACCAGACAGACCCGCGGCTGCTGACCGCGGCGCTCGTCACCGCCTGCGAGCGGGCGGGGGTCGCCTTCCACCGCAGCCTCGCGGTCCGGCTCCGCGTCGCGGGCGGCCCGGGGGCTGCGGGGTCATCAGGCCCAGCGGGTCCAGCGGGTCCAGCGGGTCCAGCGGGGACGGACGAGCGGGCGGCGGGCGCGGAGCTGGCCGACGGCACGCGGATCGCCGCCGGGCAGACGGTGCTGGCCGCCGGCAGCCTCAGCGGCCGGCTGGCGGGGGTGCCGGATGCGGTACGGCCGCCGGTGCGGCCGGTGAAGGGGCAGGTCCTGCGGCTGCGGATGCCCGACGCCGGGACGCCGTTCCTGTCCCGCACGGTACGGGCCGTGGTCCGCGGCAGCAGCGTGTACCTGGTGCCGCGGGAGAGCGGCGAGCTGGTCGTCGGCGCCACCAGCGAGGAGCTGGGCTGGGACACCACCGTCACGGCCGGCGGCGTGTACGAGCTGCTGCGCGACGCGCACGAGCTGCTGCCCGGGCTGACGGAGCTGCCGCTCGTCGAGACCGGCGCCGGGCTGCGCCCCGGCACCCCCGACAACGCGCCGCTGCTGGGCCCCACCGCCCTGCCGGGCCTGCACCTGGCCACCGGCCACTACCGCAACGGGGTGCTCCTCACCCCGGTCACCGGCGACGCCCTCGCCGCCGTCCTCACCGGCGGCGAACTCCCCGACGTGGCCCGCCCGTTCGCGGCCACCCGGTTCGGCCGTACGCACCAGCACCGCGAAGGGCGGCACGCATGACCGAGGACGCCACGCAGACCCGCACGACCACCCCGCCCACCGCCACCGCCGCTGCCACCCGACCCGACACCGACACCGCCCCCGCTGCCACCGTGACCGTCAACGGCGCCCCCCGCCGCATCGACGCGGGCCTCACCCTCGACGCCCTCGTCGCGACCGTCACCGCCGCCCCCCGCGGCGTCGCCGCCGCCGTCAACGAGGACGTCGTACCGCGCGGCAGCTGGCCCACCACCACCCTCGGCGACGGCGACCGCGTCGAGATCCTGACCGCGGTCCAGGGAGGCTGACCCACCGTGACCCGCACCGCCCCCGCCACCACACCCGCCCCCGCCCCCGCGGCGAACCCGGACGCCGCCGCCACGGACCCGGCCGCGGACCCCCTCACCATCGCCGGCGTCCGCTTCTCCTCCCGCCTCATCATGGGCACCGGCGGCGCGAGCAGCCTGGAGGCCATGGAGCGCGCCCTCCTCGCCTCCGGCACCGAGCTGACCACCGTCGCGATGCGCCGCATCGACCCCGGCGTGCACGGCTCCGTGCTCGACGTGCTGCACCGCCACGGCATCCGCGTGCTGCCGAACACCGCCGGCTGCTACACCGCCGGCGAGGCCGTCCTCACCGCCCGGCTGGCCCGCGAGGCGCTCGGCACCGACTGGGTGAAGCTGGAGGTCATCGCCGACGAGCGCACCCTGCTGCCCGACCCCGTCGAGCTGCTGGCCGCCGCCGAGACGCTCGTCGACGACGGCTTCACCGTGCTCCCGTACACCAACGACGACCCCGTCCTCGCCCGCAAGCTTCAGGACGCGGGCTGCGCCGCCGTGATGCCCCTGGGCTCCCCCATCGGCTCCGGGCTCGGCATCCGCAACCCGCACAACTTCGCGCTGATCACCGAGGCCGCCGGGGTGCCCGTCATCCTCGACGCCGGCGCCGGCACCGCCTCCGACGCCGCCCAGGCGATGGAGCTGGGCTGCGACGCGGTCATGCTGGCGTCCGCGGTGACGCGGGCGCAGGAGCCGGTGCTGATGGCGGCGGCGATGCGGCACGCGATCACCGCGGGCCGGCTCGCCGCGCGCGCGGGGCGCATCCCGCGCCGGCACTTCGCGCGGGCGTCGTCGCCGTCCGCCGGGGTCGCGGACCTGGGCCGGGCGCCGGACCCGGAGCGCCCCGCGTTCTCCTGAACTCCCCGGCCCCGCACCGGCGCCCGCGCCGCCGCGGGCATCGGCACGCCATCGGAAACGTACTGCAGCACAACGGTGACGGGAACGCGTCCCCCACCTCGTAGACTGCGGTTCGTGGACACGACTCTGGACCCGTCCCCCCATCCGCAGGGAGGGTGGGGAGACCCCATGGTCGGGCAGATGCTCGACGGGCGCTACCGCGTCGACGCACGCATCGCCACCGGCGGCATGGCCACGGTCTACCGGGCGCTCGACACCCGGCTCGACCGGGTGCTGGCCGTCAAGGTCATGCACCCCTCGCTGGCCGCCGACCGCTCCTTCGTGCAGCGGTTCATCCTGGAGGCCAAGTCGGTCGCCGGGCTCGCCCACCCGAACGTCGTGGGCGTCTACGACCAGGGCACCGACGGCCCGCACGTCTTCCTCGCCATGGAGTACGTCCCGGGCTGCACCCTGCGCGACGTGCTGAACGACCGCGGCGCCCTGCAGCCCCGGGCCGCGCTGGACATCCTGGAGCCCGTGCTCGCCGCGCTCGGCGCCGCGCACCGGGCCGGATTCGTCCACCGCGACATGAAGCCGGAGAACGTCCTCATCGGCGACGACGGCCGCGTCAAGGTCGCCGACTTCGGGCTCGTCCGCGCCGTGAACACCCACACCACCGCCTCCACCGGCACGGTGCTCGGCAGCGTGTCGTACCTGGCGCCCGAGCAGATCGAGCGCGGCGCCGTCGACCCGCGGGTCGACGTGTACGCCTGCGGCGTGATGCTCTACGAGATGCTCACCGGCGCCAAGCCGCACGCCGGCGAGCATGCCGCGCACGTGCTCTACCAGCACCTGCACGAGGACGTCGAGCCGCCGTCCGCCGTCGTCCCGGGGCTGCCCGAGCAGCTGGACGACCTGGTCGCCACCGCCGCCGCGCGCAACCGGGACGCGCGCCCCGCGGACGCCGTCGAGCTGCTGTCCGCCGTACGCGCCGCCCGCGGGGAGCTGACCGACGCGGACCTGGACGCGGTGCCGCCGCAGGCCGTCGCCGAGGAGCGGATCGGCTCCGAGGACCGCACGGCCGTGGTGATGCCCGCCCCGGCGGGCACGCCGGGGCAGGAGCGGCTGAACGTCACCAGCGTGCTCCAGACGCCCGCCGCGGGGCCCGCGGACACCACCGCCGCGCCGCCGTCCGGCCCGCCCGCCGCGCCCGGCGCCCCCGGACAGCCGGGCCGCGCCAAGCCGCGGATCGGGCTGCTGGCGCTGCTGGCGGCGGTACTCGTGCTGGGCGTCGGCACGGGCGTCTGGTACATAAACTCCGGGCAGTTCACCAAGGTCCCCTTCGTGCTCGGCAAGACGGAGGCCGAGGCGCGGAGCATGCTCTCCGGCGAGGACCTGGACACGGACGTCAAGGAGGACTTCAGCGACACCGTGAAGGCCGGCCTCGTCCTGCGCACCGACCCCGAGGGCGGCAGCCGCATCCGGCAGGGCGACTCCGTGACGCTCGTGCTCTCCAAGGGCCCGGAGATGGTGGAGATCCCCGAGCTGTACGCGGTCCCCCTCGACGAGGCGAAGGACAAGCTCCGCGACGCGGGGCTGAAGCCGGGCGTGACACAGGAGGCGTTCAGCGAGGAGCTGCCCGTCGGGCGCGTGATCAGCACGAAGCCGGCGGACGGCGAGAAGATCAAGGCCGGCCGGGCGGTGGAGATGGTCGTCAGCCGCGGCGCGCCCATCGAGGTGCCGGACGTCGTCGGCGACGACCAGAGCGACGCCGCCGAGGAGCTGCGCGAGGAGGGGCTGACGGTCGAGGTCGCCCCGGAGACGGTGTACTCGGAGGAGGACGCCGGCACGGTCGCGGAGACCTCGCCGGAGCCGGGTGCCGAGCTGGGCGAGGGCGACAAGGTCACGCTGACGATCTCCAAGGGCCCCGAGCTGCTGGAGGTCCCGGACGTGGTCGACATGAACGTGGACGACGCCGAGCAGGCGCTCGAGGACGCCGGCTTCAGCGTGGACGTGAACCAGATCTTCTTCGGCGACACCGTCTGGCGCCAGTCCCCCGACGGCGGCGACGACGCTCCGCGCGGCAGCGAGATCACCCTCTGGGTGAGGTGACGTGTCCTCCCGTACGGCCCCCGCACCCCCCTCCGACCAGCCGGCCGCCCGTACCCGCAACCCCGTCGGCAGCCATGTGCCCGTCGCCGGCGGCCTGGCCGCGAAGGGCCTCGCGCACGCGCGCCGGATCGGCGCGGAGGCCGTCCAGGTCTTCGTCGCCAACGCCCGCGGCTGGGCGACGCCGCCGGGCGACCCGGCGCAGGACGAGGAGTTCCGGCGGCGCTGCACCGAGGACGGCATCCCGGTGTACGTGCACGCCCCGTACCTGATCAACCTCGGCTCGCACACCCCGGCCACCGCGGCGAACTCCGTCACCTCGCTCCGGCACTCGCTGCGCCGCGGCCGGGCGATCGGCGCCCGCGGCGTCGTGGTCCACACCGGCTCGGCGACCGGCGGGCGGGACCGCGACACCGCGCTCGCGCAGGTACGGGAGCTGACGCTGCCGCTCCTCGACGAGCTGGCCGACGACCCCGGGGCGCCCGAGCTGCTGCTGGAGCCGACCGCGGGGCAGGGCTTCTCGCTCTGCTCCCGGCTGCCGGAGCTGGGCGCCTATCTGGACCTGCTGGACCGGCACCCGCGGCTCGGGGTCTGCCTCGACACCTGCCACGTCTTCGCCGCGGGGCACGACCTGGCGGCGGGCGGCGGGGCGAAGCAGGTGCTCGACGAGCTGGTGGAGGTGGCGGGTCCCGGGCGGCTGCGGCTCCTGCACGCGAACGACTCCAAGGCCGCGGCCGGCTCGCGCCTGGACCGGCACGAGAACATCGGCGCGGGGCGGATCGGGGCCGACCCGTTCCGCGAGCTGCTCCGGCACCCGGCGATGGCGGGCGTACCGCTGATCATCGAAACCCCCGGCGGCGGTCCCGAGGGCCGGAAGGCGGCGGCGGACATCGCCCTGCTGAAGGAGCTGCGGGAGCCCGCCGGGGCGTAGGACGGGCGAGGAGCTGTCATCGGATGTCACGGATGTACGTGAACTGTTCGCGCCGCCGGCTCGCCGGCTGGGCCGTCGTCGCCGCGCTGCTCACCGCGGTCGGCTGCTCCGGGCGGGCGGACGGGGCGACCGTGACGGTCCCCGGCCCGTCGCCGGCGGTCACGAAGGTGTGCCGGAAGCTGGACCGGGCGCTGCCCGCCACGGTGGACGGGCTGGACCGCCGGGATCCCGCGCCCGCCTCCGCGCTGACCGCGGGCTGGGGCAGCCCGGTGGTCATCCTGCGCTGCGGTGTCCAGCGGCCGCCGAAGATGCTCGACCCCGCGGTCTCCCGGGGCAAGGACCCCGATGCGGTGGCCGGCGAGGTGGACGGCGTCGGCTGGCTGATGGAGCAGCAGGACGACGGCGTGCACCGCTTCACCACCGCCAACCGGATCGGGTACGTCGAGGTCAGGGTGCCCGGGGACCGGGACAGCTCCGCGGTCCTGGTCGAGTTGGCCGACGCCATCAAGCGGACGGTCCCGGAAGGCATCGCCGACTGAGTACTCAGAGATCCGGCCCGTCGCCGGGCTCCTCCTGGTACGAGTAGCGCTGCTCGCGCCACGGGTCGCCGACGTTGTGGTAGCCGCGCTCCTCCCAGAAGCCGCGGCGGTCGGCCGTCATGTACTCCACGCCCCGCACCCACTTCGGGCCCTTCCAGGCGTACAGGTGCGGCACCACGAGCCGGACCGGGAAGCCGTGCTCGGCGGTCAGCGGCTCGCCGTCCTTGTGGGTGGCGAAGATCGTCCGTTCGTCGGCGAAGTCCGCCAGCCGCAGGTTGGAGCTGAAGCCGTACTCCGCCCACACCATCACGTGCGTGACCCCGGGCGCGGGCGGCGCCAGCTCCAGCAGCGTACGGGCCCTGACCCCGCCCCACTCGGCGCCGAGCATGCTGAACTTCGTCACGCAGTGCAGGTCGCCGACCACGGTCGTATACGGCAGGGCGGTGAACTCGTCGTGGGTGAGGGACCGTTTCGCCCCGTCCGCCGTGGCCCCGAAGACCTGGAGTTCCCAGCGGTCGGGCTTGAACCGCGGCACCGGGCCGTAGTGCGTCACGGGCCAGCCGCGCTGCAGCCGCTGGCCAGGAGGCAGGTCCCCCTCGTGCCGCTCCGACTGACCCATGACCCCATGGTGGCAGACGCTTGCGCATGGTCATGACCGGGGGCGCCCCGGGCCTGATGAGGGCAACCCGGATAAGCCTGCACTTACTGGATCGTCCGGGGCCTGTGGTGCGAGGATGCGCCTGACCTGCCCGACCCACGTGGAGAGGAGTCCCGGCTATGCAGGGCGACCCCGAGGTGCTGGAATTCCTGAACGAGCAGCTCACTGCCGAGCTGACGGCGATCAACCAGTACTTCCTGCACGCGAAGATGCAGGAGAACTTCGGCTGGACGAAGCTGGCGAAGTACACCAGGTCCGAGTCGTTCGACGAGATGAAGCACGCGGAGATCCTGACGGACCGCATCCTGCTGCTGGACGGGCTGCCGAACTACCAGCGCCTCTTCCACGTCCGGGTCGGGCAGACGGTCACCGAGATGTTCCAGGCAGACCGGCAGATCGAGGTGGAGGCGATCGACCGGCTCCGCCGCGGGGCCGAGCTGATGCGCGCCAAGAGCGACATCACGTCGGCGAACATCTTCGAGTCGATCCTGGAGGACGAGGAGCACCACATCGACTACCTCGACACCCAGCTCGACCTGATCGAGAAGCTCGGCGAGCCGCTGTACATCGCGCAGCAGATCGAACAGCCGGACGAGCCGTGAGTCAGGCGGCGTCCGCGGCGGCCACGGGCGTCGGAGCCGCTACGGGATCCACAGGCACCGGGCCCGAGGCGGCCACGGGCACCGGCAGCGCCTCGTCATCGCTCCCGGCCGCCGGCCGACGGCCCTCCAGCAGTTCGCGGCGGGCGCAGTCGGCGCCGCGGCCGAGCAGCGCCTGGATCCGGCGTACGCACCCGCCGCAGTCCGTGCCCGCCTTGCACTCCGAGGCGATCTGACGGGGGGTGCAGCGCCCGGCCGAGGCGTGCAGGCGCACCTGCTCCTCGGTGATGCCGAAGCACGAGCACACGAACACGCGAACCCCCGGGTCGGGACGATTAGGTAACCCTAACCTTACCCGGCCCGGGGGTGCCGTGAAAGAGGCGTCCTGCCGTGACCTGCGTTACGCCGCGGACGGCCGGCTCACTGGTCCCGGTACATCTCCGCGACCAGGAACGCCAGGTCGAGCGACTGGCTGCGGTTGAGCCGCGGGTCGCACGCCGTCTCGTAGCGCTGGTGCAGGTCGTCGACGAAGATCTCGTCCCCGCCGCCCACGCACTCGGTCACGTCGTCGCCGGTCAGCTCCACGTGGATGCCGCCGGGGTGGGTGCCGAGCGCCTTGTGCACCTCGAAGAAGCCCTTGACCTCGTCGAGCACGTCGTCGAAGCGGCGCGTCTTGTGGCCGGAGGCCGCCTCGAAGGTGTTGCCGTGCATCGGGTCGGAGACCCACGCCACCTGGGCGCCGGCGGCCGTGACCTTCTCCACCAGCACGGGCAGCCGGTCGCGCACCTTGTCGGCGCCCATCCGGCTGACGAACGTCAGCCGCCCCGGGATCCGCTCCGGGTCGAGGCGGTCGATCAGCGCGAGCGCCTCCTCCGGCGTGGTCGTCGGGCCCAGCTTCACGCCGATGGGGTTGCTGATCCGGGAGGCGAACTCGATGTGCGCGTGGTCGAGCTGCCGGGTGCGCTCGCCGATCCAGACCATGTGGCCCGAGACGTCGTAGAGCTTGCCGGTGCGCGAGTCGGTGCGGGTCAGCGCCGACTCGTAGTCGAGGATCAGCGCCTCGTGCGAGGAGAAGAACTCGACGGTCTTGAACTCCTCCGGGTCCACGCCGCAGGCGTGCATGAAGCTCATCGCCCGGTCGATCTCGCGGGCCAGCGCCTCGTACCGCTGGCCGGAGGGCGAGGAGCGGACGAAGTCCTGGTTCCAGGCGTGCACCTGGCGCAGGTGGGCGTACCCGCCGGTGGTGAAGGCGCGCACCAGGTTCAGCGTGGCCGCCGAGGCGTGGTACATCCGCTTCAGCCGCTCGGGGTCCGGCCTGCGGGACTCGGGGGTGAACTCGAAGCCGTTGACGGAGTCGCCCCGGTAGACGGGCAGGGTGACGCCGTCGCGGGTCTCGGTGGGCTTGGAGCGGGGCTTGGAGTACTGCCCGGCGATCCGGCCGACCTTGACGACGGGGACGGAAGCGGCGTACGTGAGCACGGCGCTCATCTGCAGCAGCGTCTTCAGCTTGTTCCTGATGTGCTCGGCCGAGACCGCGTCGAACGCCTCCGCGCAGTCACCGCCCTGCAGCAGGAACGCCTCGCCCCGGGCGACCGCGCCCAGTTGGTCGCGCAGTTGGTCGCACTCGCCGGCGAAGACCAGCGGCGGATACGACTGCAGCTCCGCGGTCACGTCGCGCAGAGCCGCGGGGTCCGGCCAGTCGGGCTGCTGCGCCGCGGGCAGGTCGCGCCAGGTCTGGGGGATTCCGGCGGCGCTCGTGGCGGGTTCGGCGTTGACAGTCACGGATCCAAGATTACGGGTTCGCCCGCACTGCCCCGGCCGGTGACCGACAGATGAGACGGAGCAGACAGTGAGCGGTGGGACGCGCCGCGGTCGGCTAGGGTGTGCGCCATGTACGCGCTCGATGCCCGCACCTGGTGGTGGCCCGTCCAACCGGCGGCCACCTGATCTCGCGTACCCACGAATTCTCCGCGAAGGCCGCCCGAGGGGCGGCCTTCGGTGTTTCCGCGGGTCGGTCCCTCCGTCGCAGGAAGGACCCATCCGTGCAGCATTCCCCCAGGTCACGACCACAGAACCGGCCCGAGGACGAGCCGGGGCAGCCGGCCGCACCCGACGCCGCAGAACCGGCCCGGGAGGCCGCGGACCACCCGGCACCGGGCGCCGGCGACCCGGCCAGGGCGGCAACCGCCGCCCTGGTCGGCCGACTGCTCGCCGACGGCGCCCCGCCGTTCGCCGTGCTGCGCCGCCGCACCCCGGGCCGCCCCGACGCGCCCGTCGAGGTCCTCCTCGGCGCCGTCCACGAGGTGGACCGGCTCGCGGACATCCCCGAGGGCCGGGCGCCCGGCGCCGCGGGCGCGCTCGCGCTCGTGCCGTACCGGCAGATCCGCGAGCGCGGCTTCGACGTCCGCGACGACGGCACCCCGCTGGCCGTCCTCGTCCCCGACGAGGTCCACGAGCTGCCCGCCGCCGCGCTGCTCGACGCCCTGCCGGCGCACGCCGTGCGCGTCACCGGCGGCGCCTTCGACGTGCCGGACGAGGAGTACGCCGGAATCGTCGGCCGCGTCCTCGCCGACGAGATCGGCACCGGCGAGGGCGCCAACTTCGTCGTCCGGCGCACCTACGAGGGCCGGATCGACGGCTTTGGCGCCGCCGACGCGCTCGCCCTCTTCCGCCGGCTGCTGGCCGGCGAGCAGGGCGCGTACTGGACCTTCGTCGTGCACCGCCCCGGCGAGCGCACCCTCGTCGGCGCCAGTCCCGAGGTGCACGTGCGGATGTCCGGCGGCACCGTCGTGATGAACCCCATCAGCGGCACGTACCGCTACCCGCCCGGCGGCCCCGACCGCGCCGGACTCCTCGCCTTCCTGCACGACGCCAAGGAGATCGAGGAGCTCTCCATGGTCGTCGACGAGGAGCTGAAGATGATGTGCACCGTCGCGCAGGAGGGCGGGGTCGTCGTCGGGCCGCGGCTGAAGGAGATGGCGCACCTGGCGCACACCGAGTACGAACTGCGCGGCCGCACCGCGCTCGACGCGCGCGAGGTGCTGCGCGAGACGATGTTCGCGGCGACCGTGACCGGCTCCCCCGTACAGAACGCCTGCCGCGTCATCGAGCGCCACGAGCCCCCCGGCCGGGACGGCCGGGGCCGCGGCTACTACTCGGGCGCACTCGCCCTCCTCGGCCGCGACGACGGCGGCGCCCAGACCCTGGACTCCCCCATTCTCATCCGCACCGCCGACATCGCCGCGGACGGCCTGCTGCGGGTGCCCGTCGGCGCCACGCTGGTCCGCGGCTCAAGGCCGGCCGACGAGGTCGCCGAGACCCACGCCAAGGCCGCCGGGGTGCTCGCCGCGCTCGGCGTACGCCCCCCGCGCCCGCAGCCGGCCGGCGGGCCGGGACCGGGCTTCGCCGCGGACCCGGAGGTGCAGGCGGCGCTGGCGGCCCGCAGGACGCGCCTGTCGCCGTTCTGGCTGCGCATGCAGGGCACGGCGGACACCGGCCGGGCGGCGGCCGGGCGGGTGCTGGTGGTGGACGGCGAGGACACGTTCACCGCGATGCTCGCCCACGTCCTGCGCGCCTCGGGCGCGGAGGTGGACGTACGCCGCTTCGACGCGCCCGGCCTACGGGACGCGGCGCTGGCGCACGAGGGCCCGGTCGTGCTCGGCCCGGGGCCCGGCGACCCGGCGGACGCCGCCGACCCCAGGATGCGCTTCCTGCGCGGCCTGGCCGCCGAGCTGCTGGCCGGGCACCGGCACGGCCTGCTCGGCGTCTGCCTGGGCCACGAACTCCTCGCCGCCGAGCTGGGGTTGCCGCTGGTCCGCAAGGACGTGCCGTACCAGGGGGCGCAGGAGGAGATCGACTTCTTCGGGCGGCCCGAGACGGTCGGCTTCTACAGCACGTACACCGCCCGCTGCGACGACGGCGCCGCCGCGGCGCTGGCGGCGGCGCGCGGCGTCGAGCTGAGCCGCGACCCGCGCAGCGGCGACGTGTACGCGCTGCGCGGGCCCGGCTTCGCCGGGGTGCAGTTCCATCCGGAGTCGGTGCTGACCCTGGACGGCGACCGGCTGGTGCGGGAGCTGCTGGCGGCGGTGCTGGTACGGGGCTGAAGGGCCGGGGCCGGCGGCCTGCGCGGAGCAGACCGCCGGCCCGTACCGGCGCCCGACAGCTCAGCCGCTCAGCAGCTCAGCCGAAGAAGACGCCGACCTCCTCGTACAGCTTGGGGTCCACGGTCTTGATCCGCGCCGTGGCGGCGGCGAGCGGCACGCGCACCACGTCGGTGCCCTGGAGGGCGACCATCTTGCCCCAGTCCTCGTCGTGCACCGCCTCGATGGCGTGCAGCCCGAAGCGGCTGGCGAGCCAGCGGTCGTACGCGCTGGGCGTACCGCCCCGCTGCACGTGCCCCAGCACGGTCGTGCGGGCCTCCTTGCCCGTACGCCGCTCGATCTCCTTCGCCAGCCACTCGCCGACGCCCGACAGCCGGACGTGGCCGAAGGCGTCCAGGGACTCGTCCTTGAGCACCATGTCGCCGTCCTTCGGCATCGCGCCCTCCGCCACGCACACGATGGGCGCGTAGCTGGCCTTGAAGCGGGAGGTCACCCAGCCGCAGACCTTGTCGACGTCGAAGCGCTGCTCGGGGATGAGGATCACGTTGGCGCCGCCGGCGAGCCCGGAGTGCAGGGCGATCCAGCCGGCGTGCCGTCCCATCACCTCGACGACGAGGACGCGCATGTGGGACTCGGCCGTGGTGTGCAGCCGGTCGATCGCCTCGGTCGCGATGTTGACCGCGGTGTCGAAGCCGAAGGTGTAGTCGGTGGCGGAGAGGTCGTTGTCGATGGTCTTCGGTACGCCGACGACCTGGATGCCGTACTCGTCGGCAAGCCGCTGGGCGACGCCGAGGGTGTCCTCGCCGCCGATGGCGATGAGCGAGTCCACCTCCAGCTTCGCCATGTTCTCCTTGATGCGCTTGATGCCCCCCTCGACCTTGAGGGGGTTGGTACGCGACGACCCGAGGATGGTTCCGCCACGCGGCAGGATGCCGCGGACGGCGGGGATGTCCAGGGTGACGGTGTCGGCCTCCAGCGGCCCGCGCCAGCCGTCCCGGAAGCCGGTGAACTCGTACCCGTACTCCTGGACGCCCTTGCGGACGACGGCCCGGATGACCGCGTTGAGCCCGGGGCAGTCACCGCCACCGGTCAGTACTCCTACCCGCATCACAGGTTTCCCTTCTGACGGTCGTGACCCCGCTGCAGCAACGCTAACGGTGATCCACCTCACACGACACGGAGCGAGCGGGATTCGCACACCAACCTGTCAATTAGGCGGCGGACTTCACTCGGAGGAGGGACCGGGAGGGTAAGAGAGGCCGGCTCAGTCGTCGTCGAGACCGCGCTCGATGGCGTAGCGGACGAGCTCGACGCGGTTGTGGAGCTGGAGCTTGCCGAGGGTGTTCTGCACGTGGTTCTGGACGGTGCGGTGGGAGATGACGAGGCGTTCTGCGATCTGCTTGTACGAGAGCCCCTTGGCGACGAGGCGCAGCACCTCGGTCTCGCGGTCGGTGAGCTTGGGCACCTCGGGCTCGTCGCCGCTCCCGGCGACGGGCTCCCCGGCCAGCCGCCGGTACTCGCCGAGCACGAGGCCGGCGAGACCGGGCGTGAACACCGGGTCGCCCTGGGCGGTGCGGTGGACGGCGTCGATCAGCTCCTCGGTGCTGGCGGACTTCACGAGGTAGCCGGTGGCGCCGGACTTGACGGCTTCGAGGACGTCGGCGTGCTCCCCGCTGGCGGACAGCACGAGCACCCGCACGCCGGGCTGGGCGCCGACGACCTCCTTGCAGACCTGCACGCCGGGCAGGCCGGGGAGGTTGAGGTCCAGCACCAGCACGTCGGGGCCCGCGGCCCGCGCCCGCCGCACGGCCTGCGGCCCGTCCCCGGCGGTGGCCACGACGGCGAAGCCGGCGGCGGCCAGATCCCGGGCGACGGCGTCGCGCCACATGGGGTGGTCGTCGACGACCATCACCTTGACCCCGTCCCTGCCTTCTCCGCCCACCCCGACTCCTTTCCCTGCGGCGACCGTCCGGGAACCATGGTGGCGCATGTATCTCGTCCCGGCACGTACCGCCTCCCGCGGGGCCGCACGGACGCCCGGGGCAGGGCCGGAGGGTGCGGGCGGGGGGCGTCCACGCGGAAGCGCTGCGCGCGCCGCGGTCAGGGAACCGACAAAGCCGAGCGGCGGCACGCGGCCGTGGTACCGAGGGCACCGGCGGGCGCCCCGCCCGCTGACCGCGCCGGCGCCGCAGCAAAGCCCCGGCACGCGGGGGCCGCACGAACGCCCTGAGCGGGGGCGGAGGGTGCGGAGCAGCGGGCGTCCACGCGAAAGCGCTGCGCGCGCCGCGGTCAGGGAACCGGCAGAGCCGGGCGGCGGCACGCGGCCGCTGGGCCGAGGGCACCGGCGGGCGCCCCGCCCGCTGACCGCGCCGGCCGCAGCAGAGGCCCGGCACGCGGGCCGCCGTCCGGGCCGGGCAGCCGAGGCCGTGCCTGACCCGCGGCCGCGAAGGCGCGTACCGCTGCGGCCTGCTCGGCAGGGCGTGCACCGGGGGCACACGGTGGCATGACGGTCCCCACGCCTCGGGCGGAGGCACGCGGCCGTGGGGGCCGTGTCTCAGGTGGCGAGGGGGGTCATTTCCGGGGGGTGCGGACGTTCGGGGGGAGGCGGAGTTCCACTTCTGTGCCCTGGGTGGGGGTCGAGACCCACTCCGCCGTGCCGCCCAGGTCGCGCAGCCGGCCGCGGATGGACTGCGCGACGCCCAGGCGGCCCTCGGCCTCCGCCGCCGCCAGGCGGCCCCGCGGGATCCCGGGGCCGTCGTCCCGTACGGTCACCACCACCGTGCCGTCCGGCTCCTCCTCCAGCAGCACCCACGCCCGCGCCTCCGGGCCCACGTGCGTGCGTACGTTGTCGAGCGCCGCGGCCACCGCCGCCGTCAGCTCCCGGGCCGCGTGCGTCTCCCGCGCCACCGGCGAGCCCGGCTCCGCGACCGAGACGTACGGGCCGCTCAGCGCCAGCAGGAGCAGCCGCAGGGACGTCTCGCCCGCCGCCGAGCCGTCGTCCGGCTCCCCGCCGCCGGCCCTGCCCCCGGCCGCGTCCGAACGCTCCGCCGCCGGCGCCGTCCGCTGCGCCGGCAGGCGCGCGCCCATCACCAGCGTCCGCAGCGCCGCCTCCTGCTCACCGGCAAGCCGGCCCAGTTCCTTGGCCTCGCCGCCGATCGCCGCCCCGCGGCGCTGGACCAGCGCCAGCACCTGCAGCACGCTGTCGTGGATGTCGCGCGCCAGCCGCTCCCGCTCCCGCGTCGCCGCCTCGATCTGCAGTGCCCGCGCGAGCGTCCGCTCACTGGTCCGCGCCACCTCCACGATGTAGCCGATCGCCGTCGACGCGACCATCAGCAGCACGATGTTGTGGAAGTTGTCCTGCACCACCTCGCCGCGCTGCACGATGTTCGACAGCCCCACCGCCGCCGACGACGCCGCGCCCCAGCGCCAGCCGCCCTTGATCGCGAAGCCCAGCACCGAGCCCGCCGCCCAGATCGACGGCAGCGTGGTCGCGCCGTCGTCGATGCGCTCCGGCGTCTCCACGGGGATCGTCAGCAGGATGCCGGTCAGCGTGAGCGTGATGTCCGCCGCGAGGAACCGGTACGTGCAGCGCTCCGCCGACGAGACCCGGCGGAAGGTGGCCAGCGTCCACAGCGTGAGGACCGCGAGGTAGGCCCAGCCCAGCGCCGGGCGCGCGACGGCGTCGTGCCGGTGTGCGAACTGCGCCACCGCGTACGCGAGCGTCAGCACCCGGAAGTACGTCAGCGCCTGCCACAGCGGCTGCTCCACCGACATCCGCCGCTTGCTCTGCCCGGCCATCGCCCCGGCTCCCCTTCCCGCCCCTCCCGCACGTGCGGAACGCCGCACTACGCCGCGGCGTCCCGCCGGCCGCCGGCACCGGAGCCGCCGTCGGCCCGGTCGGACCTCTCGGCCTTCTCGGCCTTCTCCTCCGCCTTGCGGCGCTTGGCCTCGTCCGCCATCCGCCGCTTCGCCGCCGTCGCGTACTCGTCGACGTACTCCTGGCCGGAGAGCTTCATGATCTCGTACATGACCTCGTCGGTCACCGAACGCAGGATGAACCTGTCGTGCTCCATGCCCTGGTACCGCGTGAAGTCCAGCGGCTTGCCGATCCGGATGCCGGGCCGCATGACCTTCGGCACCACCTGTCCGGGCGGCTGGATCTTCTCCGTGTCGATCATCGCCACCGGCAGCACCGGCGCCCCGCTGAGCAGCGCCAGCCGGCCGAGGCCGCCGGGCTTGCCGCGGTAGAGGCGGCCGTCGGGCGACCGCGTGCCCTCGGGGTAGATGCCGAACAGCTCGCCGCGCTCCAGCACGTCGAGACCGCTCTTGATCGCCGCCTCGCCGGCGCCGCGGCTGCCGGAGCGGTCGACCGGCAGTTGCCCGACGCCTTTGAAGAAGGCCGCGGTCAGCCGGCCCTTGACGCCCGGGGTGGTGAAGTACTCCGCCTTCGCGATGAAGGTGACCTTCCGGTGCAGCATGGAGGGCAGGAAGAACGAGTCGGAGAAGGAGAGATGGTTGCTCGCGAGGATCGCGGCACCGGTGTCCGGCACGTTCTCCATGCCTTCCACCCAGGGACGGAAGACGAGCCTCAGACTGTTGCCGAGGGACATCTTCATCGCGCTGTAGAACAACCGGGGCCTCCTGCGATCTGCTCGTGTGACCATAGCGCTCCTGGTCGGAGAGCGGTATCCGGGGCGGGCGGCCCGCCCGGGGCGCTCCCGGCCGCGGCGCGGACGCCCCGCGGGGCGTCCGCGGGGGCCCGTCCGTCCGTACGGGGCAGTACGCTCAAGGCAGCGCCAGGCACGTATCCGCCGCCCGCCTGACACGATCGGAGTCCCGCCATGCCGGTCCTTCCCGGAGCCGAGCCGTTCCGCCAGCCGGGTGGCGAGACGGGGGTGCTGGTCTGCCACGGTTTCACCGGCTCGCCCCAGTCCGTACGGCCGTGGGCCGAGCATCTCGCGGCCCGCGGCCTGACGGTCTCCATGCCGCTGCTGCCCGGGCACGGCACGCGCTGGCAGGACCTCCAGGTGACCCGCTGGCAGGACTGGTACGCGACGGTGGAGCGGGAGTTGCGCGAGCTGTCCGACCAGTGCGAGCGGGTCTTCCTGTGCGGGCTGTCCATGGGCGGCGCGCTGGTGCTGCGGCTGGCCGCGCTGCACGGGGACGCGGTCGCCGGCGTGGTCGCCGTCAACCCGCTGAACAAGCTGCACGGGCTGCTCCCGAAGGCCCTGCCCGCGGCCCGCTTCCTGGTGCGCAGCTCCCCCGGCGTCATCGACGACATCGCCAAGAAGGGCGCGTCCGAGACCGGCTACGACCGCGTGCCCCTGCACGCCGCGCACTCGCTGCGGCAGTTCCTCGCCCGCGTCGACGCCGAACTGCCCCAGGTGACGCAGCCGCTGCTGGTCCTGCACAGCCGGGTCGACCATGTCGTCTCGCCGCTGGATTCGGCCCGTATCCTCGGCCGGGTCTCGTCGCAGGACGTCACGGAGACCGTGCTGGAGGACAGCTACCACGTCGCCACCCTCGACCACGACGCGGAACGGATCTTCACGGCCACCGACGACTTCATCGACCGGCTCACCGTGCCGGCCGACGGCAGTGAGCAGCGGACGAGCGAGCAGCGGAAGGGGGCCCGGGCTCGTGGCAGAGCGTAACCCGGACCGGGAGGACCCGCAGCAGGGCGACGGGTCCGCGGAGACGGAGCCGGCGGGCGCGGAGCCGACGAGGCCGGAGCCGACGGGGTCGGGCGGCGCGCCGCTGGACGAGGAGGCCGCGTGGGCCGAGATCGTCGCCGCGTTCGACGAGGACTCCATCGAGCCGCCGCACGAGCGGGCGGCGCGTGCCGCGGCCGCGGGCGAGGGCCCGCCGGACGGCGCTGAGGGCGGCCCGGCGGACCCGGGCGGCGCGGGCTCCGGCGGCGTCACCACCGCCGAGGGCCCGGCGGGCCCCGACGAGGACGGCGGCCCCGCGGGCGGCGGCGCCGGGCGGGGCGACGGCGCGACCTTCATCGTGTTCTCCGCGGGCACGGGACCGCGCGACTGGGAGGCGGCCGAGGCCTCCGACGACGACCTCGACGAGACCGACGAGGGCCACTTCGTCCCGCCCGAGCCGCCGCCGCTGCCGAAGGCGGACACGACGACCAAGTTCGCCTGGATCGCGGTCCTCGGCGGCCCGTTGCTCCTGCTGGTGATGCTCATCCTCCAGCAGCCCATGACCTGGTGGTCCTCGGTCCTGGGCATCGGCGGCTTCCTCGGCGGCTTCGCCACGCTCGTCGCCCGCATGCGCCCGGGCGGCGGGGACGACGACGAACCCCCGGGCGGCGGCGCGGTCGTCTAGCGTCTGTCGTCCAGCAGCCCGCCGCCCGTTGACGGAACCCGTCCGGACGCCTCGGCGAAGTAGTGGTACAAGGCCCGGTGACGGGCGAGTCCACCACGTTCTGGAGGCGCTCGATGGGGGGCATGACGGGCGTGCACACGGAGCCGGAGAGCGACGCGTCGATCGTCGCCCGGTCTCATACGGAGCCGGAGGCGTTCGCCGCCGTCTTCGACAGGTACGCGACCGACGTCCACCGCTACGCGGCACGGCGGCTCGGCGACGAGGCGGCCGACGACATCATGGCGGAGACGTTCACGACCGCCTTCCGGCTGCGCGACCGCTTCGACCCGGGCCGCGGCGACGTGCGCCCGTGGCTCTTCGGCATCGCGACCCACCTGGTGAGCCGGCACCGCCGCGCGGAGGGCCGCCGCTTCCGCGCCCTGTCCCGGCTGCCGGCCCCGGCCGAGACCGACGAGCCGCTCGCCGACCGCGTCGCGGCCCGCGCCACGGCCGACGGCATGCGGCGCGAACTGGCCACCGCGCTGGCCCGGCTGTCGCCGGCGCTGCGCGACGTACTGCTGCTGGTGGCCTGGGCGGACCTGGCGTACGAGGAGGTGGCCCAGGCACTCGACGTGCCGGTGGGCACGGTGCGCTCCCGGCTGCACCGGGCCCGCGCCCGGCTGCGCAAGGAACTGGGGGCCGGCGGGGGCGCGGTCGCCGCCGGCATGGACAACGCCCCTGTGGCCACCGGGCGGAAGGAGCACGGACATGGATGAGCTGAAGCTGCTGCGGGACTGGGACGCGGGTACGGAGCCGCCTCGCGAAGCGGTCCGCCGCGCGGCCCGTGACCGGCTGCTGGAGACGGCCCGCGCCGCGAAACCCGGGGCGGCGCCGGTGCGCGCGCCCGCCCACACGCCCCTCCGGCCCGGTGCTCAGCCGCCGCTGGTGGTGGTGCGCGGCCCCGGCGCGGGCGGGCCGTCCCGCCGTACCGTCGTGCGGACGCTCGTCGCCGCAGGTGCCACGGCGGCGGCCGTCGCGGCACCCGTCGCGCTGCTGGAGCGCGGCGGCACCGCGGGCCCGGCCGCCCCGGGAGACGCCACACCCGCCGGAATGCTGCGCCGGGCAGCGCGGCTGGAGCGGGAACAGGAGCGCTTGCGTCCGCCCATCGAGCCGCGCCGCGGCCAGTACGTGTACGCCCGGGAGTTCATCCGGGACGCCCCGGACGACGGCGGCAAGGCCGCGACGTATGCGCCGGAGACCTGGCTGGCGGCCGACTCCTCGCACCGGAGCTGGTCGAACAGGCGCGACGGGGGGGACGGTTGGCTCCGGTCGGAGCCGGGGCTGTGGCCGCCTGCGGACTGGCGCGGCCTCACCCGGATCCCGGCGGAGCCGGCGGCGCTGCTGACGCACATCAGCTCCTTCGGCGCGGGGAAGAGGCCCGACGAGTTCGACCGGGCGGACTGGCGGAAGGTGTACACGTACGCCGGCCGCCTGCTCGAACGGATCCCCGTGCTGCCCGACGGGCTGCTCCCGGCGCTGCTGGAGGCGCTGGCCGAGTGCCCCCGTCCGGAGTTGCTGCCCGGCGCGACGGACGCCAAGGGCAGGGAGGCACTGGGGATCGTATTCCCCGACCATACCGGTTGGTCCAGATATCTCCTGTTTGCCACGGACACGCACGAGTACCTGGGGATGCAGCGCCCGCACGGCCGCGACCTGAAGATCAGGGCGTTCACGCGGACGTCGCACCTCGACGCCTACGGCGTCGTGGACGGGGTCAGGAAGCGGCCGTAGCCGGGCCGGCGGCCGGGATGCGGAGCGCGGCCAGGACCGGGAGGTGGTCGGTGGCGTCGCGGAGGTCGGCCGGGGAGACACCCGGCAGGCCCGCAGGGACGCCGCAGCCCAGCACCTCGACCGTCCCGGTCGCGAGCACCGCGTCGATCCGCTTGCGCGGGTCGAGCGCCGTGGAGGTGTGCCGGCCGCCCCACGGGCGCACCGCCCAGCCGTCCTGCAAATCGTCGGCCAGCCTGCGGAACGCGGGGCCCTTGGGGCGCTCGTTGAGGTCCCCGGCGACCACGACGTGCGGCTCGCCGAGCGCGTGCACGTGCGCGAGCAGCAACCCGGCCTGCTCGTAGCGCTCGGCCCTGGCCAGGCTCAGGTGGGTGCTGACGACGGCCAGCCGGGCCCCGCCGAAGCGCAGCACCGCCGTCGCCAGCCCCCGCTGGTGCAGGCCGGGGGTGCGGGGCAGCAGCTTCTCGTCGGTGCGCTCCACGTGCGCGCGCAGGTTGGCGAGGAGCATGGGCCCGGCGGCGGTGGCGCCGCCCGCGACGTACAGCAGACCGGTGGCGCGGGCGAGCCGGGCGGCCTTCTTGCGCCAGCGGAAGAAGCGGGGCGCTTCCTGGATGCAGACGACGTCGGGGGTGCAGGCCCGGATCACGCGGGCCAGGGCGGCGGTGTCGTCGCGCATGGAGCGGATGTTGTAGCTGAGCAGCCGGATGACGGCGGAGCCGTCCGGCTCGGTGCGCGAGGCGGGGAGATCGGGCAGCAGCACGGGGTGAGACTACCGGGGCGGGGACGCGGGCGCGGTGAGGCGGCGGCAGGCGGCCCCCGGCGGCGGCCGGCTGAAGCGGCCGCCGTCGCCGGTGGCGGCCGTCGCCGGGCGCGGGCCCTCGTGCCTTCGGGTGCTTGCACCTTCCGGCACGCGGGCCGTCACGTCACGCCGGTCCCCGGACGGACCGGTCTGCGTACGGACCGGCCCCGTACTGCCCCGCCCTCGTACGGGCCGGGCCTCAGCCCTGGCGGGCCAGGTCGGCGGCGCCGACGAGCCCGGCGCGGCCGCCGAGTCGGGCGG
The DNA here is from genome assembly GCF_020400605.1 of Streptomyces aculeolatus. Classification (GTDB taxonomy): domain Bacteria; phylum Actinomycetota; class Actinomycetes; order Streptomycetales; family Streptomycetaceae; genus Streptomyces; species Streptomyces aculeolatus. The sequence goes on from NZ_JAINRD010000029.1 coordinate 65,917, forward strand.
CGAGCACCTGCGCGTGCGGACGCCACTGGCTGCCCACCAGCCAGCGCCGGAACGACTTGCGGATCGGGTCGAGGACGAGGTCGCCCTCGTCCGAGACGCCGCCGCCGACGATGAACGCCGACGGGTCGAAGAGCGACGCCAGGTCCGCGAGCCCCGCCCCCGCCCAACGGGCCAGCTCCCGGAACGAGTCGACCGCCACCGGGTCGCCCTGCCGGGCCGCCTCGCTGACGTGCCGCCCCTGGACCCCGTCGGGCGTACCGTCGCCGAGGGCGAGCAGTATCTCGGCGGACTCGGGGGTGGCGGCGGCACGCTGGTGCGCGTACCGCACGAGGGCGCGGCCGGAGGCGTACTGCTCCCAGCAGCCCTGGCTGCCGCAGCCGCACAGCAACCCGTCGGGGACCACGCGGATATGACCGAACTCCGCGGCCACGCCGAACCGGCCGCGGTGCAGCCGGCCGCCGATGATCACGCCGCCGCCGAGGCCGGTGCCCAGGGTGATGCAGACGACGTCGTCGTGGCCCTGGCCGGCGCCGAAGCGGTACTCCCCCCAGGCGGCGGCGTTGGCGTCGTTCTCGACGACGACGGGCAGGCCGATGCGCTGTTCCACCTTGTCCTTGAGCGCCTCGTGGCGCCAGTTGACGTTCGGGGCGAAGAGCACGGTGGCACGCTTGTCGTCCACGTAACCGGCGGCGCCGATGCCCACTGCCTCGGCCGGCGTCGCGGCGGTGACCTCCTGGACGGCCGCGCAGATGGCGTCCACGACGCCTTCGGGTGTTTCGGGGGTCGCTACCGTGCTCGTCCGGATGATCGAGCCCTCTTCGTCGACCACACCGGCCGCAATCTTGGTGCCGCCGATGTCGACGCCGATGGTGAGTCCCATGTCTCCCTCGGTTATTCGGTTCGAGCCCCGCTGCGCCTCCTCACATTACCGGAGGCGGCGCGGGGCCCGGCCGTCAGTCGAGGTCGATCTGCTTGGGACTGCTGGGGGGTTCGTCCTCCCGCGACCAGTCGGCCTCCTGCCGCTGAACTGCGGCGCGGTAGGCGGCGGCGATCTCCGTGCCGGCGGTGGCGAGGTGGTCGAAGATCTGCGGATTGCGCTCCACGACGGGCTCGACGACGGTCTTCACGGAGGCGAGGAACTGCTTCGCGAACTGCTGCGCCGCGGTCTGCGCGACGGCGGCGGTGCCGCCGGTCGCCCCGGGGGCGCGAAGCTCGGAGACCTTGTCGGAGAGGGAGTCGAAGAAGCGGCGCAGCTCCTCGGCGGCGCTGACGGGCTCGGGCCCGTAGACCGCGCGCCGCCGGGCCTGCTCGGCAGCGAAGTCCTCGGCACACGCCTGGGCCCACGCGTCCGGGTCCGGGACGGTGGAGGCCGCACCGGGTTCAGGGCGCTCGATGGCATCACTCATACATCGACGGTACCCGACCGCGGACTTCACGTTCACTGCCGTGCGGAGGGTTGTGGCGGGGGCTGCGGCGCGGCCTGCCGCCCGGGGGACGGAGGCCCGGCCGGGCGCGGGAGCCGGCGGCGGGTCCGGGACGGCCCGGAGGGGGTTCCAGGGTGCAGGCCCCTGGGGTGTGCGGGGCACGGCTCGGGACCGCGTGCGGAGCCGAAGGCGGGGGCGGAGTCCGGCGCGGGCACGCGGCGCGGCCCCGGCCGGGGTACGGGGCACAGCCCCGGGGTGCTGGCCGGGGGCCGGGTCAGGTGGGGTGGGGCCAGACCTTCGGGTCCGGGGTGAAGCGGATGTGGAGTTCCGCCTCGTGGAGGCCGGCGCGGGTGATCGTGCAGCGGCGGAGCGCCGCCGGCAGCGGCAGGGCGCGGCGGTGGCCGGCCGCGGTGACCAGGAGTTCGTCGCCGCGGCGTACGAGGGTCAGGTCCCCCCGTTCGACGCCGGGCAGCGGCAGGCGGTACAGCAGCACCCCCTCGTCGGCCAGCAGGTCGTCGACCTCCGCCGGGTCCCCCGGGTCGGCGGCCGGCGGCCGGCCCCCCGGCGGCGGCACCGACTCGGCCAGCGCCGCCAGGGCCACCGGGCCCTGCGGCTCCGGGCCCAGGTGCGGCAGCACGCAGAACGCGGCGCCCGCCGCGCGCAGTTCCGCGCCCGCCTCCTTGACCACGCGGTGCTGCTCGTCGGCCAGCGTCGCGTACCAGGCGTCCTCCGAGCCCCCCGGCAGCACCCGGTTCGCGACCACGGCCTCGACCGCGCAGCCCTGCAGCGCGAGCGCCGCGCGCGTGCGGCGCAGTTCGCGGACGCCGCGCGGGGTGGGCTCCAGGACGAGCCGCACCCGCGCCCCGGCGGCCTCGGCCGCCTCCCGTACGGTCTCCAGCTGCTCCTCCCAGCGGGCCGCCGCCTCGTACACCCGCCCCGCCGGCACCGGCGCCCCGAGCAGCCGGCCCAGCAGCGGCCGCAGTCCCCGCGCCGCCTGCCGCTCCGCCGGCAGCAGCCGCCGCAGGTACCGCACCAGCTGCTCCGGCAGCGCCAGCGCCTTCAGCGTCTCCCACGCGGCGGGCATGTCGACCACGGCCACGTCCCAGGCCGGCTCCGGCTCCGGCGACGGCTCGTGCAGCGCCGCCAGCGCCCGCAGCAGCGCGAACTCGCGCGACCCCGGCAGCGGCGTCAGCTCCTCCGCCGCCAGCGGCGTCGCGCCGAGCAGCTCCAGCGTGTCCTCGTACCGCTCCTGCCAGACCGCCAGCGCCTCCGCCGCCGACTCCGACCCGCGCAGCCGCGCCGCCCACAGCCCCGTCTCGACCCGGACCGGGTCCGTCCACGGCGGCGTGCCCTCGGACCGCTCGACCGCGTCCCCGGCCCCGGACCGCTGTCCGGGGATCTGTGCCTCCGGCGGTCCGGTCAGCAGTCCGCCCGCCTCGCGGTCCGGCGTGAGCAGCAGCACGCGGGCCCCGTCGCGCGCCGCCCGCAGCGCGGTCGCCGCGGCGACCGTCGTACGGCCCGCGCCCGCCGGACCGGTGACGAGGAGAGTACGCACGCGACGCGTCAGTCCGTACCGGAACCGGAGCCCGGGCCCGGGTCGGCCGACGCGCCCGGCACGCTCTCGACGCGCTGCTTCAGCCCGTCCAGCGCCCGCTCGATGATGATCTTCTCCATCTTGCGCTTCATCATCCCGAGCATCGGGATCTTGACGTCGACGGTCAGCTCGTACGTCACCTCGGTGCGCTCCCCGCCCGCGAGCGGCCGCAGCAGGTACGCGCCGTCCAGCGCGCGCAGCATCTGCGACTTCTCCAGCGTCCAGCGCACCTCGTGCGGCCCCGCCCAGGTGTACGCGAGCGTCTGCTCGTCCCGGATCGTCTTGGCGTCCAGCACCAGCAGCACGCGCTCCGCGCGCCCCTGGTCGTCCGCCTCGAGCACCTCGGTCCGCCGCACCTCGCCGGTCCACTCCGGGTAGCGGTCGAAGTCCGCGATCACCGTCATCACCGCGTCCGGCGCGGCGTCGATGGTGATACTCGACCTGGTGTGCTCTGCCATACCTGGGCTCCTCCGTCAACCGTCCGCGCTGAAGGTTACCGCGCCCGGTTCACCACTCCAGAACCCACGGCTTCCCGCGGGACGCGAAGTGCCCGACGTTCACGCACTCCGTCGCCCCGATCCGCATCCTCCGCGCCAGCGGCTGGTGGACGTGGCCGAAGAGCGCGTACCGCGGCCGCACCCGGTGCACCGCCTCCAGCAGCGCTTCGCTGCCGCGCTCGAAGCGGCGCGCCACCGTGTCGTAGCAGAGGTCGGGGACGAGCGGCGGGATGTGCGAGCAGAGCACGTCGACGTCGCCGAGTGCGGCGACCTTCGCGGCGTACGTCTCGTCGTCGATCTCGTACGGCGTGCGCATCGGCGTCTGCAGTCCGCCGCCGACGAACCCGAAGACCAGCCCGCCGATCTCCACCCGCTGGCCGTCGAGCACGGTGGTGCCCTCGCGGGCGTACTCGGGCCACAGCCGCGGGATGTCCACGTTGCCGTAGGTGGCGTACGTCGGCGTGGGGAAGGCCGCGAACAGGTCCGCGTACTGCCTGCGCACCGCCTTCTCGATCTCCCCGCTCTTGTCCATCCCCGCCCACAGCGAGCGCACGAACTCGCGGTGCTCGTCGAATCTGCGGGCGGTGCGCAGCTCCACGCTGCGCGTGGTGTTCGCGACGCCGAAGAGGTCGGGGAAGATGCCGCGGGAGTGGTCGGCGTAGTCGATGAAGAGGATGAGGTCGCCGAGGCAGACCAGCGCGTCCGCGCCGTCGCCCGCGCGGGCCAGGTCCGCGCTGTTGCCGTGCACGTCGCTGACCACGTGGACCTTCATGCGATCACCCTACTTCCGGCGCGCACGGCACCCGTGCGGCCCCCGCACGGCGGTGAGCGGCGCCACTGCCGCGCGGCGCCCTCGTGGGGATAGGGTCGCAGGTGGCCCACCGGAACGTCGAGGAGCAGTCTCTTGCGAGAGTTCGCCCTTCCCGCCCTGTACGAGGTCCCGGCGGACGCCAACCTGACGGACCTCATCCGCACCAACGCCGCCCGGACTCCCGAGCTGGCCGTCGTCGCCCGCAAGAACGCGGCCGACGGCTGGGAGGACGTGTCCGCGGCGGACTTCCTCGCGGAGGTGGAGGCCGCGGCCAAGGGCCTGGTCGCGGCCGGGCTGCGGCCCGGGGACCGGGTCGGGCTGATGTCCCGTACGCGGTACGAGTGGACGCTGCTGGACTTCGCGATCTGGACCGCGGGCGGCGTGACGGTCCCGGTGTACGAGACCAGCTCGCCGGAGCAGATCCAGTGGATCCTGAGCGACTCGGGCACGGTGGCCTGCGTGGTGGAGACCGCGGAGCACGCCGCGGCGGTCGAGTCGGTACGCGGCCGGGTGCCGCAGCTGCGCGACGTGTGGCGGATCGACGCCGGGGGCGACGGGGACGGCGCCGTCGCGGCGCTGACGGCCGCCGGGGCCGAGGTGTCCGACGAGACGCTGGAGAAGCACCGCTCCGCGGCCGGCGCCGACTCCCCCGCGACCCTCGTCTACACCTCGGGCACCACCGGCCGCCCCAAGGGCTGCGTCATCACCCACGGCGGCTTCCTCGCCGAGTGCGGCAACGCCGTGGAGCAGCTGCGCCCGCTCTTCCGCCCCGGCGACAGCTCGATCCTCCTCTTCCTGCCGCTCGCGCACGTCTTCGGCAGGCTGGTGGAGATCGCCGCCATGGTCGCGCCGATGAAGCTCGGCCACGCGCCGGACGTGAAGAACCTCACCGCCGACCTGGCCGGCTTCAAGCCGACGCTGCTGCTCGGCGTCCCCCGCGTCTTCGAGAAGGTCTACAACTCCGCCCGCGCCAAGGCGCAGGCCGACGGCAAGGGGAAGATCTTCGACAAGGCGGCCCACACCGCCATCGCGTACAGCCGCGCCCTGGACACCGGCGGGCCCGCCGTCGGGCTGCGGCTGCGGCACGCGCTCTTCGACAAGCTCGTCTACGCCAAGCTGCGCGCCGTCCTCGGCGGCCGGGCCACCCACGCGATCTCCGGCGGCGCCCCGCTGGGCGAGCGGCTCGGCCACTTCTACCGCGGCATCGGCTTCACGGTCCTGGAGGGCTACGGCCTGACGGAGACCGCCGCCGCGATCACCGTCAACCCGGTGCAGCGCCCGAAGATCGGCACCGTCGGGCAGCCGCTGCCCGGCTGCACCATCCGCATCGCCGACGACGGCGAGGTGCTGGTGCGCGGCGGCAACGTCTTCGCGGAGTACTGGGCCAACGAGGACGCGACGGCCGCCGCGCTGGACGGCGAGTGGCTGCGCACCGGCGACCTCGGGAGCCTGGACGAGGACGGGTACCTGTCCATCACCGGGCGGAAGAAGGAGATCATCGTCACGGCGGCCGGCAAGAACGTCGCCCCGGCGGTGATAGAGGACCGCATCCGGGCTCACGCGCTGGTGGCGGAGTGCATGGTCGTCGGCGACGCGCGGCCGTTCGTCGCGGCGCTGGTCACGCTGGACGAGGAGTTCCTCGCCAGGTGGGCGGAGGACAACGGCAGACCGGGCCGCACGGCGGCGGAGCTGGCGGACGACGCGGAGCTGCGGGCGGCGGTGCAGCTCGCGGTCGACGACGGGAACGCGCAGGTGTCGCGGGCGGAGTCGGTGCGCAAGTTCCGGATCCTGCCGGGGCAGTTCACGGAGGAGTCGGGGCACCTGACGCCGTCGCTGAAGCTGAAGCGGGGTGCGGTGGCGAAGGACTTCGCGGTGGAGATCGAGGCGCTGTACGAGCGGTAGGCGCGGGGTCCGTACGGGCCGCTGCCTCGCCCGTACGGTACGAGCCGCTCCCCGGCGCGTACCGTACGCGCCGCGTCCCCTCCCCTCACAGCAGCGACGTCAGCCGCTCCGCCAGCAGGTCCCAGCGCCACCGCTCCGCCACCCACGCGCGGCCCCGCGCCCCCATCCGCGCGCGCAGCTCCGCGTCGCCCAGCAGCGTCACGATGTGCTCCGCCGCCTGCCCCGCCTGCCGCTCGGCGCCGCCGCGCACCACCCACCCGGTCTCGCCGTCGAGCACCGCGTCCGGGGCCCCGCCGGAGTCGCCCGCGACCACCGGCAGGCCGGTCGCCGACGCCTCCAGGTAGACGATGCCCAGCCCTTCCACGTCGAGCCCGCCGCGCCGCGTGCGGCACGGCATGGCGAACACGTCGCCCGCACCGAAGTGCGCGGGCAGCTCCTCCCACGGCACCGCGCCCGTGAAGTGCACCGAGCCCGCGACGCCCGTGGCCGCCGCCAGCTTCTCCAGGTCCCCGCGGTACGGGCCGCCGCCGACGACGAGCAGCGCCGTGTCCGGCTCCGCCGTGAGGATCCGGGGCATCGCGCGGATCAGGGTGTCCTGGCCCTTGCGCGGCACGAGCCGGGAGACGCAGACGACGACCGGCCGGTCCGCGAGCCCGAGGCGGGCGCGTACCGCGGCGCCGCCCGAGTCCGGGTGGAACGCCGTCTCGTCGACGCCCGGCGGCACCTGCACCATGCGCGCGGCGGCCTCGGCGCCGATCGCGCGGGCGATCCGGACGCGGGTGTACTCGCCGAGGTACGTGAGGGTGTCCGCCGACTCGCCGATACGCCGCAGCAGTTGCCGGGCCGCGGGCAGCTGCGCCCAGGCCGCCTCGTGGCCGTGCGTGGTGGCGACGATCCGCTCGGCGCCGGCGCGGCGCAGCGCGGGCGCCATCAGCCCCAGCGGCGCGGCGGCGCCGAACCACACCGCCCCGCACCCGTGCGCGCGCAGCAGCCCGGCCGCGCGGCGGGTGACGCGCGGGGTGGGCAGCAGCATCGTGGCGCGGTCGCGGACCACCTCGTAGGGCTGGCGGGCGTCGAAGTCCCGGGTGGCGGCGCGGCCTTCGGCGTCGCGCTTCCAGGTGGAGGCGTAGACGACGACCTGCTCCGGGTCCAGCCGCAGGCACATGCTGTGCAGGAAGTTCTGGATGCCGCCGGGGCGGGGCGGGAAGTCGTTGGTGACGACGAGGGTCTTGTGCGGCGGCTTGTGGGTCGTCGGCCGGGGAGTCGGTGCCTTGTCCATCGGGGCCGACAGTACCGGGGCCGGCCGGCTCCGGGTGCCTGCGGCCGGGCGGAGCCGTGTCGTAGTGTCGTCGGACGCACGGGTCCGACGCATACGGGGGCGGAGGTCGAGCCATGGCACGGGTCGCGGCGCCGGTGGCGGCGTGGGCGCTGACCCGCGCGGGCCTGCTGCTGCTCGTGCTCCAGGTGGTCACGCTGCCAGGACCGGACGTCACCAGCGACGTCGAGGTGATCTACCGCGGCTGGTACGAGGTGCTGCGCGGCGGCACGTTCCCCGTCGACGACGTGAGCTGGCAGTACCCGCCGGGCGCGGCGCTGCCGGTGCTCTCCCCCGGGCTGCTGCCGTTCCTCGGCTACGCGCACGCCTTCTTCGCACTGGCCTGCGCGGCGGACGCGGTGGTGCTGGCGCTGCTGCTGCGGGCCGGCGGCGGCGCCGGGCGGTCGCGGGCGGGGGCGTGGTTCTGGGTGGCGGGCGTGCCGCTGCTGGGGCCGACCGCGTACGCGCGGTACGACGTGATGGTCACCGCCGTCGCCGTCGCGGCGCTGCTGGCCGCGGTCCGGCGGCCGGCGGTGGCGGGGGCGCTGGCGGGGTTCGGCGCGATGCTGAAGGTGTGGCCGGTGCTGCTGCTGCTCGGCGCCGCGCGCGGGCGGGCCACGCGGCTGTCGTGGGGCGCCGCGGCGGGCACGGCCGCGGGGATGGCGCTGCTGGCGGCCGTCGCGCTGCCGGGGGCGTTCGACTTCGTCACCGCGCAGCGCGACCGCGGTACGGAGGTGGAGTCGCTGGGCGCGCTGGTCTTCCACGTCGCCCGGCACCACGGCTGGGACGGCACCGTGGAACTGCACTACGGCTCGATGGAGTTCCTCGGGCCCGGCGTCGGCCTGGTCAGCGATCTGGCGCTGGGGCTCTCGGCGCTGGCGATGGGGTGGCTGGTGCTGTGGCGGCTGCGGGCGCGGGAGTTCACGGCGACGACGGGGTGCGAGGCGGCGTTCGCGGGGACGCTGCTGTTCACCACGACGAGCCGGGTGATCAGCCCGCAGTACCTGATCTGGCTGGTCGGCCTGGCCGCCGTGTGCCTGACGCTGCGGGCGGCGCGGATGGCGCTGCCCGCGGGGCTGGTGCTGGTGGCGACCGGGGTGACGCTGGCCGAGTTCCCGGTGTGGTTCGGGGAGGTCGTGGGGAGCACCGGGTCCGGCGTGGCGCTGCTGGCGCTGCGCAACGGGCTGCTGGTCGCGGCGACGGTGGTGGCGTGCCGGCGGTTGTGGCGCTCGACGGTGACGGCGCCGGGCCGCGCCGGGGACGTGGACGGCGGCTCGGGGATGCCGCGGCAGCGGGGTCGTGGCCCGCGTACCGCACCGGCGGACAGCGACATGCTGACCTGGTGACGTGGTGGCGCGGTGACCCGGTGGCGCGGTGAGCTGACGGCGTGCGGCTACGCGCCGCCGCCCGCCTTGAAGAGGAGCAGCAGGAACGCGGCGAAGAGGTGGCCGACGAAGATGTAGACGAGGAGGCGGATCACCAGGCCGCGGGGGAACCTCTCCTCTGTCCGCTTGGACACGGTGGTCTCCTTGGGGTCAGTGCCGGGTGCCGTCGCCGAGGCACAGCCCGGCGACGGCGCTCTGCAGCAGCGTGTGGACGAAGAGCAGCACGAGCCCGCCGGGGTCGGCGGCGGCGATGCGGTGCGGGGTGAGGGAGTCGAACTGGGCGCTGTCGCCCGGGTCGAGCAGGTGCTCGCGGTCGCCGAGCGCGAGCCGCATCCGGCCGTCGAGCACGTACAGCCACTCCTCGCCGGGGTGGACCCGGACGAGATCGCGGTGGGCGGCGTCGTACGGCACCTGTACCCGCAGCGCCTGCATCCCCCGGTCCGTGCCGCCGGCCTGCCGGTACGACCAGCCGCCGGCCTCGCGTACGGGGGCGTCGGCACCCCGGACGACCGACGTCTGCGCCGAGGGGGCCTCGCCGAGCAGCTCGGACACCGTCGTACCGTAGATACGGGCCAGCTTCAGCAGCACCGGCAGCGAGGGCTGGCGCTGTCCGGTCTCCAGCCTGGAGAGGTGGGCCGGCGACAGCTCCGCCCTGCCGGCGGCGGCCTCCAGCGTCAGGCCGGCGCGGCGGCGCAGCTCGCGCAGGTGGGGTGCCTGGGGGTGGTCGGAGGTCATGACGGTCATTGAGCCAGGGGCCGTACCCCAGAGTCAAATTCCTTGCCTCTCAGGCAAAAGCCCTAGCCGAGGTGCCGGCCCAGGTAGACCCGCCACCGCGCCGTGAACTCCCCGAGCCCCACGCCGAGTTCTGCCCGCAGTGCGTCCTCGGCCTGTGCGCGCGACGGGGCGGCGCCCACGGCGCGGTAGAGCGCGACGAGCCGGTCCGCGCCCCACTCGTCCGCGGCCATCCGGGCCGCGAGCCACGCGCCGCCGTACGCCTCGGCGACCCGGTCGCCGGCGTCGTCGGCCGTGGAGTCGGCGGGAGCGTCGGCCGTGGAGTCGGCGGGAGCGTCGGTCGTGGAGTCGCCCGTCGTGGAGTCGTCGGTCGCCGGGCGGCCGAAGTCGGCGTCGGCGGGCAGCTCCCGCGGCACCCTGCCGGCCGCCACGGCGCGGGCCAGCTCCGGCGCGCCCTGGCGCGGGCCGCGGGCCACGTCACGGAAGGCCACCCAGTCCGCGAAGCCCTCGGAGAGCCAGACCGGAGTGGCCGGGGAGGTGTCGGCGCGGGTGGCGACGTGGACGGTCTCGTGGGTGAGGACGATGCGCCGGCCGAGGCCGCCGAGGGTGTCGTACGCCTCCGGGTTGACCACGACGCGGTCCGCGGGCGTGCGGTCCCGGTGCCGGCCGGTGGTGACGGCGGCGACGCCCGCGTAGTCCGTGGGCCCCGCACCGAGCAGCTCCCCCATCGCGGCCTGAGACGCGGGCACCAGCACCACGACGCGGCGCGCCCAGGCGCCGCCCCAGGCGGCGGAGACCTCGGGCACGGCGCGGTCGGCGACGGCGGCGATGTCGCGCAGGCCGGCCTCGGGGCGGCCGGTGCCGAGCACGAGGCTGCGCGTACCGCGGACGACGGTCATGGGGCCCTGGTCCCACGGCTGCGGCCGGCTGCCGGGCGCGGGGCCCGCGACGTACCAGCGGCTGTCGCGGCGTACGAACTCCAGCCCCTGGTCCGCGGTCGCGTCGCCGGTGTCGTAGCCGCGGAGGCGGTAGGTCAGGCGGACGCCGGCGACGGCGCGTTCCGCGGTGGCGGGCACGGTGCCGTCGAGGCGGAGGTTCCAGGCGGCGAGCGGGAGGGCGTCGAGGTTGCGGAAGGCGGTGCGTTGCTGCTGCCGGTACGGGCCAGCCTGGGGGTCGACGGTGCGCAGGTACGCGGCCTCGTCGCCGTCCCGGACGGCGGCGGAGCGCTGCCGGAGCAGGTCGGCGAGCTCGCGGGTGGCGTCGCGCTGCCCGCCGTCCGCGCCGCACCCGGCGAGCAGGGCGGCGGCCAGCCCGGTGCAGAGCACCAGCACCACGGTCCGCACGCCTGCCACGCCCCGAGCGTACGTCGCCCCGGCCCCCGCGGTGCGGTGCGGGGACCGGGGCGCTGCTGTCAGAGGGGCGGCCTACCCTTGGGCGGGAGTGCGGGTGAGATGGGGCGGGAGTCCCGGGTTCGGTGCCCCGCCTGCCCTCTACGGCCGGGTGACCGACGCGACCGGCATCATCCCCACCGGGTCGTACCGCACCGACGCGCCCGGGTACGGCGCGTGGACGACCTGGCCGCCGCCCACGTACATCGCGACGTGGCTCGCGTCCGCCCGGTACGTCACCAGGTCCCCCGGCTGCGCCGCGCCCAGCGGCACCTGGCGGCCCGCGTAGCGCTGCGCCTGCGACGTGCGCGGGATCGCCACCCCGGCCCGGGCGTAGGCCCACTGCGTCAGCCCCGAGCAGTCGAACCCGCCCGGCGCCGCGCCGCCCCACACGTACGGCGTGCCGACCGCCCCGCGTGCCGCGGCCACCGCGAGCGCGCCGCGGCCGGACGCGGGCGCCGAGCCGAAGTCGGGCGTCGGCGCGGAGCGGGAGGCGCGGCTGCTGCGGGTGTCGGGGCGCTCCTCCTTCGGCAGCGAGTTGAGGAGTTCCCGCGCCTTCGCGAGCCGGTCGGTGACCTCCCGCTTGTGCCCGGCCAGCGCGTCGCGCTCGCCCTCCAGTTCGGCGAGGGTGTCGCGGGCCCGGACGCGCTGCTGCTCCAGCCGGCGCTGCAGGCCGACGAGTTGGCGCAGCCGGCCGCTCTGCAGGCTGCCGATGCGCTCCAGGGTGGCGGCCTTCTCCAGATAGCCCTCCGGGCTTTCGGAGAGGATCAGGGTCATTTTCGGGTCGATGCCGCCGGAACGGTACTGCGCACCGGCGAGCGAGCCGAGTTCGGTGCGCATGCGGTTGATCCGGGCGAGGTCGCGGGCGGCGCGGTCCTGCATGCGCTCCGCCTTGCGGCGCAGCTCCTCGGTGCGCTCCCTGGCCGCGTTGAACTTCTCGGTGGCCCGCTCGGCCTGGGTGTAGAGGTCCTGTACGCGCTCCCTGGCCTCGGCGTGGTCGTCGGGGGCGGCGAGAGCCGCGTCGGAGAGGCCGGAGAAGACGGCGGGCGAGCCGGACAGCGCCGCCGCCGCGGCGGCGGTGAGGACGCCGGTACGCAGGCGGCCGGCACCGCCGGGCCGGGTGGATCGTCGATGTGCTGACACGCGGCAGACAGTAACCACGCGACTACGCAACGGCCAAGAACCGCCTTTCTGCGCGATGTCGGCGCCGCGGTGCCGACGCAGGTCACCCGCGGGGCGTTCGAAACGCGCGGTGTCGGCAATTCGCCCGAACGGGCGGCACGATGGCCGCGCCGGCGGCCGCGGGCACCGTGGCCGGCGGCGGCCCGCCGCAGGGGGCGGCTACTCGGCGCCGGTGGCGGCGCAGGCGAGGGCGACTTCGGCCCACGTCCAGGCCTGGTCCTGCAGATCCGCGACGGACGAGGCCCGTTCCTGCCGCCGGGCCGCGTCGAGCGCCCGGCCCGCCGCAGAGACGGCAAGGGGGGACGGCGACGGGGCCGCGGCAACTGCCGCGCACGCCTGCGCCACCAGTGCCCACAGGCGCGCCCGCGCCCGGGCCACATCGCGGCCCGTGCCCGTCGTCTGCCCGTCCACGTACACCGCCCACCCGTGGGCGCGGCGTGCTGCCTCCGCCGCTTCCGAGGAGAAGTCCATGCCGGCCTTTCTGGCGTCGGGCACGGCAGAGGGCTGCCCGGACCCGCGGCGAACGGCCACGGGCCGGGGCGTCGGCGGCCCGCGTTCGGCCCTGGGGAATCGAGGCGATCCGACCGGCGGGAGACCTACCGGCCGGGGGACGTTCTCAGACCCGCGCGCCCCACATGAACGGCATGTTGCCGACGGCCTCGTACCGCACCACGGCGCCCGGCTTCGGGGCGTGGATGATCTGGCCGTTGCCCGCGTAGATGCCGACGTGGTGCAGGTCGCTGTAGAAGAACACGAGGTCACCGGGCTGCAGGGCACTGACGGAGGATATCCGGGTGCCGACGTTGGCCTGGTCCTGCGAGATGCGCGGCAGCGAGACGCCGGCCTGCGAGAAGGCCCAGCCGGTGAGGCCGGAGCAGTCGAAGGAGCTGGGTCCGGTGGCACCGTAGACGTACGGGGCGCCCAACTTGCTCTGCGCCGCGGACAGTGCGGCGGCGCCGTGGGACGAGCCCGGGGCGACGTCGCCGAGGTCGACGCGGTCCTCCGCCTCGCGGCTGGCGCGCTGCTCCTCCTCGGCGAGCTGGGCCTGCTCCTCCGCAGTCAGCTCGTTGAGCAGGGCGCGGGCCTCGCCCAGCTTGTCCTGGACCTTCTTCTTCTGGGAGCCCAGTTCCTTGCGGGTCTCCTCCAGGTCCTTGAGCTTCTCGCCCGCCTCCTGGCGCTGCTGCGCGAGGCTGCGCTGCTTGTCGGCGATGCGCTCCAGCGACTCGGCCTGCTTGCCGCTGACCCGGTCCATCGTGGACGCCTTGTCCAGGTAGGTGTCCGGGTCGGAGGAGAGGAAGAGCTGCACGGAGGGGTCGATGCTGCCGCTGCGGTACTGGGCGGTGGCCAGCGAACCGAGGCCGTCGCGGAGGTCGTTGAGCTCCTGCTGGCCGCGGGCGGCCTTGTCCTGCAGCTCCTTGACGTCCTCTTCGAGCTTGTCCTGCCGCTCCTTGGCGCCGTTGTACTTCTCCGTGGCGCGCTCGGCGTCCTCGTACAGGTTGTCGACCTGCCGCTTGACGTCGTCCTTGTCGGGGGCGGCCTGCGCGCTCTGCGTGGAGAGGGCGACGGCCGCAGCGGCGGTCGCGGTGAAGACGGTGACCCTGGCCCGGTTCGGCTGCTTCGGTCGACGGTGGGACGCCACGAAGGCGAGCTCCTCTTCCTCCAGCCGCCCGACCGTGGCTTTGGGGACGCCCCGGTACCGGCGGGACCTTCGCCATCGCCCCGGATGAGCGATCGACAGCACGAAGGTTCGGGCCAGACACTAACGATGCTCAGGTGATCCGTTCAAATCCCTCAGGCAAAAAAGTCCCCCCGGAGCGCGTTTCTTTACTCACATCACACGGCCAGTAGTCACTGTTCGACAACGAGTTGGACTCGGAGCGGCGAACTGTCCACACCCGGGAGAGACGGCCGTGTTGTCCGAACTCGCCCGCGTTTCCCCGGGTTGTCAGCTCCGCGCGAGCCGCTTGAGGAGCAGCGCGGACGACACCGGCCGGGCGCCCGCGGCGGCGACGCCGTCGGCGACCTCGCGGTCGGCGGAGACCACGACGACGGGCCGGCCGGTGGGTTCGGCCCGTACGAGCCGGCGGATCAGCTCGTCCGCGGTCTCGCCCGGCTTGCTGAACAGCACCCGCACCCCGCGCGGCGGCGCGAGCAGCACCGGCGCGGCCAGTTCCGCGCCGTCGAAAACGCACGTCACCTCCGCGCCGGTCTGCGCGGCGAGGCCGGCGAGGCCGCCGAGGAGGCGCAGGCGCTGCTTCTCCAACGGGAGTGTGGGATAGCCGGTCTTGGTGACGTTGTAGCCGTCGACGACCATGTGCGCCTGCGGCAGGGCGAGCAGTTGGTCGAGCAGCGCCGGGTCGGTGGCGGACAGGGCGCGGGCCGCCACGTCCTTCGGCGACATGGTGCCGGGCTCGACCGCGCGGACGGTGTCCGCGGGGGTCATACGGGCCGGCGGCAGGGCGAGTTCGCGGCGGAGGCCCTGGGCGGCGTCGAGGACGGTGTCGAGGAGGAGGCGTACGCGCATGTCCTCCACGCTGCGCCCCTCGCGAGCGGCCCGGCGGCTGGCCTCCAGGCCCGACTCGGCCTCGGAGAGGCGCGCGCGCAGCCGGCGGGCCTCGCTCTCGGCGGCGGCCAGCTGCGCGGCGGCGTCCTCGCGCGCCGCGGCGCCCTCCTGCTGGAGCTTGCGCACGGCGGCCTCGCCGCGCTTGACGTCGCTGAGCGCGCTGCGCAGCCGGCGGTGCAGGCCCTCGTTCTCGCGCCGCAGCGCCTCCAGTTCGTGCCGCGTGCGCTCCGACTCGCCGCGGGCGGCGGCGCGGGCCTCGGCCAGCTCCGTACGCAGCCGGGCCAGCTCGCGGGCGGCCTCCTCGCCGGCCCGCTCGGCGCCGGCGCGCTGCTCCTCCTCGCCGGCGGCGGCGATGAGCTTGACCCAGCCCGGCGGCCGCAGCAAGTACGCGAGCGCCGCGACGTCGACGGGCTCGGCGGCGGCCGGCGGGCTGCCGCCGCGCAGCGCGGCGGTCAGCTCGGGCTGGAGTTCCGCGGCGCGACCGGCGATGCGCTCGCGGAAGCCGGCGTCGCTCTCCAGGGCGGCGGCGATCGCGTTGCCGGCGAGCTTGACGCGGCGGGACGGGGTGAACCGGGCGTACTGCCGCAGCTGCGGGGGCAGCTCGGCGACGGTCAGTCCGCCGAAGGACTCGTCGGCCAGCATGACGATCCGGCGGCGCACCCCCTCGGGCAGCGGGCCGTCGAGCACCTCGGCCGCGTCCTCCTCGGAGGAGACGCCCGGGCTTTCTCTCGGCTCCACCACCGGTCACCCTTCCGCCACAGCGATCCCCGCGGCTTCGGCCGGGCCGTCCGGCGCCGGCGCCGGCCCGGCGCACCGACCGTCGTCGCAGGCCGTGCCCCCACCCTACGACCTGGAGCGAGGTCTTAGGCAGACAGATAGAGTGAGCGCCGCACGCGGGTCCGAGAGGGAGAGCGAACACATGATCACTGCGATCGTTCTGATCAACACCGACGTGGACCGCATTCCCGAGATCGCGGAGTCGATCGCCGCGATCGACGGGGTCAGCGAGGTGTACTCGGTCACGGGGGCGCACGACCTGATCGCCATCGTCCGCGTCGCGCGCCACGACGATCTGGCCGACGTGATCCCGGGCCGGATCAGCAAGGTCCCGGGCGTGGCGGCCACGGAGACGCACATCTCCTTCCGCACGTACTCGCAGCACGACCTGGAGGCCGCGTTCGCGATCGGCCTGGAGGAGTAGGCCGCGGTGGCACGCCCCGGGCCCAGATGAAGAATCTCTCATCCGCCCTTCACGCTGCGCAGCGCCCGCCGGCCGCAGCCTCGAAGGCATGGCTTTCTCGAAGCGCATGGCCGCACTGACCGCCGTGGTGGCGATCCCGCTGGGCGTCGCCGCGACCAGCTACGCCCTGACCGACGACCCGGAGGACCCCACTCCGCCCGCCCGGGTGGAGATGGAGGGCGGCACGTCCCCGCCCGCGGACTCCACCGCGCCCGCGCCCGGGAGTTCGCCGGGCAAGGACCGGGAAGAGGTCTCGCCGCCGCCGGTACGCGACGGGCCCACCACCGATCCGTCGGGCAGCGCCGACGACGACGGGGACGACACCGGGGACGACTCCGGCGGCGGCAACGACGATGACGACGAGCTCGACGACTGACCGATGATCTCCGCGCGTGCCCGCATCCTTCTCCTGCTGCTGGTGGTGATGACGGCTGCCCTCGCCGCCGTCGCCGGCACCACGCGCTCCATCCTGCTGCGCGACCTGGAGCAGCGGGTCGACCGGCTGCTGGCGCAGGAGACGCGGGAGTTCGCCAGCCTCTACGAGCGGGGCGTCGACCCCGAGACCGGCCGGCCCTTCGCCGACCCGGCGCGGCTGCTGACCGTCTTCCTGGAGCGGCAGTACGCCGACCCGGACGAGGAGCTGCTCGGCCTGGTGCGCCAGCCCGGCCAGGGGCCGCGGCAGCTCGTCCAGCCCCGGGACCTGACGATGTCCCGGCCGCTGGAGGACGACGGCGCGGGCCGCCGGGCGATCTTCGCGTCCGACGACCGCACGGGCTCCCTCGACCGGGCCTCGGGCGAGGTCCGGTGGGCCAAGGTCGGCATCGGCGCGAAGGCCGAGCCGGACGCGGCGGCGTTCGTGGTCGCCATCCACACCGAGCGCGAACGCGAGCAGGTGAGCGACGTGTTCGTCATCATGCTGATCATCTCGGCGATGGCGCTGGTGGTCGTCAGCGCCATCGGCTGGGCGGTGGCGGGCCGCATCCT
The DNA here is from genome assembly GCF_020400605.1 of Streptomyces aculeolatus. Classification (GTDB taxonomy): domain Bacteria; phylum Actinomycetota; class Actinomycetes; order Streptomycetales; family Streptomycetaceae; genus Streptomyces; species Streptomyces aculeolatus. The sequence goes on from NZ_JAINRD010000029.1 coordinate 82,934, forward strand.
GGCGCCCGTACGGCTCGTGGGCCGGACCGCCGCGCAGCTGACGGAGCAGGACCTGACCCGGCGGATCCCGGTGCGCGGGCGCGCCGACCGGGACGAGACGGCGGCGCTGGCGGCGACGTTCAACGCCATGCTGGACCGGCTGGAGCGGGCGTTCGCCGCCCAGCGGGAGTTCGTCGACGACGCCGGGCACGAGCTGCGGACGCCGATCACCATCGTGCGCGGGCATCTGGAGCTGATGGGCGAGGACCCGGCGGAGCGCGAGGAGACGCTGCGGCTGGTCACCGACGAGCTGGACCGGATGACCCGGATCGTGGAGGACCTGCTGCTGCTCGCCAAGGCCGAGCGGCCGGACTTCGTCGACCCGGAGCCGGTGCAGCTGGCGGAGCTGACCGCCGACGTGTTCGTCAAGGCCAGGACGCTGGGCGAGCGGGACTGGGAGCTGAGCGAGGTCGCCGAGGGCGAGATGCGCCTCGACCCGCAGCGTGTCACGCAGGCCATGGTGCAGCTCGCCCAGAACGCGGTGCAGCACACCGCGCCCGGCGGGCGCATCCGCATCGGCTCGCGGGCCGCGGAGGGGCGGGTCGAGCTGTACGTCGCCGACAGCGGCCCCGGCATCCCGCCGCAGGACGCCGACCTCATCTTCGAACGCTTCCGCCGCGGCACCGCGCGCCGCGGCTCCCGCGGCGGCGGCGCGGGCCTGGGCCTGGCCATCGTCAAGGCCATCGCCGAGGGCCACCGCGGCCGCGTCGGACTCGGCCCCACCGAGGGCGGCGGGGCCACCTTCACTCTCATCCTTCAGGAAGGTCTGTGATGAACCGGATTCTCATCGCCGAGGACGAGGAACGCATCGCCTCCTTCGTGGAGAAGGGGCTGCGCGCCAACGGCTTCACCACCACCGTCGCCGCGGACGGCGACACCGCGTACGAGTTCGCCCTCACCGGCGGCTTCGACCTGGTCGTCCTCGACATCGGGCTGCCGGGCCGGGACGGCTTCACGGTGCTGCGCCAGCTGCGCGAGGCGCGCTCGACGGTGCCGGTGATCGTGCTCACCGCGCGGGCGTCGGTCACCGACACCGTCGCCGGGCTCGAAGGCGGCGCCGACGATTACATGACCAAGCCGTTCCGCTTCGAGGAGCTGCTCGCCCGGGTCCGGCTGCGGCTGCGTACCGCCGCGCGGGCACCGGAGGTCACGGTGCTGCGCAGCGGCGACCTCTCGCTCGACCTGCGGACGCGCCGGGCGCAGGCGGGCGGGCGCATGGTGGACCTGACGGCCCGCGAGTTCGTGCTCCTGGAGCTCTTCCTGCGCCACCCCGGGCAGGTGCTCTCGCGCGAGCAGATCCTCTCCCACGTGTGGGGCTACGACTTCGACCCGGGCTCCAACATCGTGGACGTCTACGTCCGGGCGCTGCGCAAGAAGATGGGCGCCGAGCGGGTGGAGACCGTACGCGGCATGGGCTACCGGCTGCCCGCCCGCCGCCCGGATGAACCGGAGCCGTCATACTGACACCCTTTCGGGTGACACCCGGGTAAAAGGTGAAATCTCCTTAATCTTCGGCTCATCAAGGGCTCACCGCCGCCGTCGAGGCTCTTTCCTGTGAGCCTCTCCCTGCGCCAGACCGCGACCTTGTGCGTGGCCCTCAGCATCTGCGCCCTGCTGGCCGTCCCGGGCAACGCCCCCGGGCTGACCACCGACGGGCGCCTGACCCTGGCCGTGTTCGCCCTGGCGACCTGCGCCTGGATCGGCACGCCGATCGACGACACGTTCATCGCGCTGGGCGCGGGGCTCGCGCTCGTCGTCACCGGGGTGCTGGACAGCGAGACGCTGTTCGGCACCCTGGGCGACGAGACCGTGTGGCTGCTGATCTGCGCGTTCGTGCTCGCGGCCGCCGTCGCCGGTACGGGCCTGGCGGGCCGGGCGGCGGCGTTCCTGGTCACCGGGGCGCGCTCCGTACGGCAGTTGGTGCACCTGACGACGGCGGCGCTGGTCGTCACCGCCTTCGCCGTGCCGGCCACCTCCGGCCGCGCCGCGCTCGCGCTACCGGTGTTCCTCGCCCTGGCCAAGGCGCTCGGCGAGCGGAAGCGGCTGGTGGTGATGCTGGCACTGCTCTTCCCCACCGTCATCCTGCTCTCCGCGGTGGCGACCCTCATCGGCGCCGGGGCGCACCTGATCACGGTGTCGGTGCTGTGGGAGGCGACCGGGGAGCAGATCGGCTTCACCGAGTGGCTGCTGCTCGGGCTGCCGCTGGCGATCGCCACCGCCCATCTCGCCGCCGAGGTGGTGCTGCTGACGACGACGAAGCGCGCGGACCGCAGGGGCCCGGTCCACCTGACCGCCGAGCAGATCCAGGAGCACACCGAACAGCCGGTCACCGGGCCGCTGTCGCAGGCCGAGGCGCGCTGCGCGCTGCTGCTCGGCACCGTGGTGGTGCTGTGGTGCAGCGAGCCGCTGCACCGGGTGCCGCCGGCGGTCGTGGCGCTGATCGGCGCGGTGGTCGCGGCGTCGCCGGCGATCGGGACCGTACGGCTGAAGGACGCGCTGAAGACGGTGCCGTGGTCGCTGCTGCTGTTCATGGCGGCGACGATGGCGATGGGCATCGCGCTGTCGGAGTCGAGGGCCGCCGCGTGGCTGGTCTCCGGGCTCCCGGGCGGCTCGTCGGTGCCGGCGTGGGCGTTCCTCGCCGGGGTGGTCGCCGTGAGCACCGCCGCGCATCTCGTGCTGCAGTCCCGCTCCGCGCGCTCCAGCGTGCTCGTGCCGCTGGTCATCGCCGCGGCGCTGGCCGCCGGCGTCAACCCGGTGGCCGCCGCGCTGGCGTCGACGGCGGCGGCCGGCTTCTGCCAGACGCTGCCGGCGTCCGCCAAGCCCGTCGCGCTCTTCTCGGACATACCCGGCGTGGCCACGTACACGCCGCGGGACCTGCTGCGTACGGCCGCGGTGCTGGCCCCGCTGACGGCGGCGCTGGTGCTGCTGTTCGCCCTCGCGGTCTGGCCGCTGCTCGGCGTGCCCGTCCTGGACCGCTGAACCGCCGGCCGCCCGCCGACCCGCCCGCCGCCGACCCCTCGTACACCCCTCCGACCCTCAGGAGACCTCATGCTCGACCGCGTCGTCGTCGCCCCCAGCGGCTTCAAGGAGTCCCTGTCCGCCGAGGCCGCCGCCGAGGCCATCGCCGAAGGCGTCGGCCGGGTGCTGCCCGACGCCGCGGTCGACCTGATCCCGCTCGTCGACGGCGGCGAGGGCACGGCGCAGGCCCTGACCGCCGCCACCGGCGGGCGGCTCGTCCCGCTCGCCGCCACCGGGCCGGTCGGCGACCGGCTGGAGACGCACTTCGGGCTCCTCGGCGACGGCACGACGGCGGTGGTGGAGATGGCGGCCGTCGCGGGCCTCGCCCTCGTCCCCCGCCCCCGGCGCGACCCGGGCGGCACGACGACGTACGGGGTCGGCGAGCTGATCCGCGCCGCGCTCGACCACGGTGTGCGGCGCATCATCGTCGGCTGCGGCGACTCCGGCACCTCCGACGGCGGCGCCGGCGCCCTGACCGCCCTGGGCGCCCGGCTGTTCGACGCCGACGGGCGCGATCTCGCCCCCGGCGGCACCGCCCTGGCCCGCCTCGCGCGCATCGACGCCTCGGGGCTCGACCCGCGGCTCGCCGGGACGGAGCTGCTGGTGGCCTGCAACCCGTACAACGTGCTGTGCGGCCCGCGCGGCGTCGCCCGCGTCTTCGGCCCGCAGAAAGGCGCCTCCCCGCGGCAGGTAGAGGAGCTGGCCGCCGCCCTCGACCGCTGGGCCGGCGTCCTCGCCCGGGACCTCCCGGCCCCCGGCACGGACCTGCGCCTGGGCGCCGGTACCGGCGCCTCCGGCGGCCTCGGCGCGGGCCTCGCGGCGGTCGGCGCCCGCCTCCTGCCGCGCTTCGACGTGCTCCTCGGCCACCTCGACCTCGACGCCCGGCTGGCCGCCGCCGACCTGGTCATCACCGCGGAGGGCGCCCTCGACCACCAGACGCCCCGCGGCAAGGTGCCCGCGGAGGTGGCGCGCCGCGCGAAGCTCCACGGCCGCCCCGTCCTGGCGCTCGCCGGCACCCTCGGCGAGGGCGCGCACGAGGTCCACGGCACCGGCGTCGACGCCTACGGGACCATCATCCCCGGCCCGATGGCGCTGCCCGAAGCGCTGCTGCACGCCCGGGAGTTCCTGGCGGACGCGGCCGAGCGGACGCTGCGGATGGTGCTGATCGGCGCGATGGCCGTGCGGCCGGCGCCCGAGCCGGTGAGGACGGCGGAGGGGCGCTCGACCGGCGGTCGCGGGCGGGACGGAGGGGGCGGGGGCGCGCCCGCAGCGCGGGGATGAGCAGCGATGGCGGCCGGAAGTGTCGGTGCCGCGCGAGGACGTGCCCCCGGTCCCGTCCCCGGCCAGCAGCCGGAAGCAAGCGCACCGGCCGGCAGCCGGACCCGGCCGGCAGCCGCCCGCGGGGTCAGGCCGCGGTCGCGGTCCGGTCCTCGCCGGAGGCGGGTACGCAGCGGCCGTCCACCGTGCGGTACGACCACCGCGCCCCGTCGCGCACCAGCGACCCGAGCGCCGCCAGGAACCGGTCCACGTGCTCGTCCGGCGTCCCCGCCCCGAAGCTCACCCGCACCGCGTTCAGCGGCCGCTCCGCGTCCCCCGCGCCGCCCCCGCACTCCGCCGACTCGCCGGCCTCGCCGAGCAGTGCCCGTACCAGCGGGTGCGCGCAGAACAGCCCGTCCCGCACCCCGATCCCGTGCTCCGCCGACAGCGCCGCCGCCAGGTGCGAGCTGCTCCAGCCGTCGACCACGAACGAGATCACCCCCACCCGCGCCGCGTCCGCGCCGAACAGCGACAGCACCCGCACCCCCGGCAGCGCCGCGAGCCCGTCGAGGACCCGCGCCACCAGCGCCCGCTCCCGCGCCACCAGCGCGTCGAATCCGGCCTCCGCCAGCGCCTTGCACGCCGACGCGATGGCGTACGCGCCGATGACGTTCGGCGACCCCGCCTCGTGCCGCGCCGCCGTCGTCTGCCACTCGACGTCCACTCCCCCGCCCTCGGCCCGCAGCACCCGCCGGCTGGCGCCGCCGCCCGCGAGGTACGGCGGCGCGGCCCGGAGCCAGTCCGCCCGGCCGGCGAGCACCCCGGCGCCGAAGGGCGCGTACAGCTTGTGCCCGGAGAACGCGACCCAGTCCACGCCCAGTTCGGCCACGTCCACCGGGTGGTGCGGCGCCAGCTGCGCCGCGTCGAGGACCAGCCGCGCCCCGTGCCGGTGCGCGGCCGCCGTCAGCTCCCGTACGGGCCACAGCTCGCCGGTCACGTTCGAGGCGCCGGTGACGCACACCAGCGCGGGGCCGTCGCCGACCCGCGCGGCGAGCGCGGAGTCCAGCGCCGCGACGGCCTGCCCGGGGCTGCTCGGCGCGGCGAGCACGGTGACGCGGCCGGCCGCGGACCCGGTGTGCTGCCAGGGCAGCAGGGCGGCGTGGTGCTCGGTCTCGAAGACGTAGACCTCGGTCCCCGGCGGCAGCGCGGTCGCCAGCAGGTTGAGCGAGTCGGTGGTGGAGCGGGTGAAGACGACCTGGTCGTCGGGGCGGCAGCCGAGGAACCCGGCGACCGTCGCGCGGCTGGACTCGAACAGCTCGGTGGACAGCTGCGACAGGTAGCCGGCGCCGCGGTGCACGCTGCCGTAGTACGGCGCGTAGGCGGCGACGTCGTCCCAGACGCGCTGGAGCGCCGGGGCGCTGGCGGCGTAGTCCAGGGCGGCGTATTCGGCGTCGCCGCCGGTGACGAGCGGGGCGCGGACCTCGCGGCCGAGGACGGGCAGACAGGCGGAGGCGAGCGTGGACGCGGACATGCGTAACTCCCGTGAGCAGGCGTGGAGATGCGGGGTGGAGACGGGCCCGTACGGCCCGGAAGAGACGCGCGCGCCGCCTGCCGGAGCCCGGCCGGGGGAAAGCCCGGCGGGAATTCGGTGGGACCCGGTGCGGAACAGCGGGACAGCGGGACGGTGCGCGCAGCGGCGGCGGGGCGGATGGCCCCTAGCGCATTCGCTTGCTCACGGCGGTACTCCCTCGGCCGACCAGGACCCCTGGATTCGCGAGGGGTCCGCGCTTGCCGCAGACCTTGCTGCCTGCGGCCCGGTCATCACCCGGGGCACCCCGCCACGGACGGAGGGTTGCCGGACAGCGGGCCGGGGCCTTGATCGCTGTCGCTCGTGACCTGGTCAGGAGTATGCGCACCGGAGAGCCGCGGCGCAACCCGGTTGCCCGGACTGTCCGCAACTCTCCGGAAATCGGCCGGGGGCGGCCCGCCGCGGAGAGCCCCCGGCCCGCGTCAGCGGTTGCTGGCCGCGACCCAGCGCTCCAGCACCCGCAGCGCCGAGCCGGAGTCGATGGACTCCGCGGCCCGCACGATGCCCGCCGCGATCCGGTCCGGCAGCGCGCCGGCCCCGTCCGGGTCCAGCGCCGTGAGCGCCGCCGCCGCGTTGAGCAGCACGGCGTCGCGCACGGGGCCGGTCTCGCCGGCGAGCAGCCGGCGGGCGACGTCGGCGTTGTACGAGGCGTCGGCGCCGCGCAGCGCCTCCACGGGCACCAGCTCGATGCCCACGTCCCGCGGGTCGAAGCCCTCCTGCCGCACCGCGCCGCCGCGCACCGTCCACACCTGGGACGTGGCCGTCGTCGTCAGCTCGTCCAGTCCGTCGTCGCCGCGGAAGACGAGCGCCGAGGTGCCGCGCTCGGCCAGCACACCGGCCATGATCGGCGCCATCCGGGCGTCCGCGACGCCGGTGGCCTGCGCCCCGACCCGGGCCGGGTTGGTGAGCGGGCCGAGGAAGTTGAAGGGGGTGCTGACACCCAGCTCCTTGCGGGTCTGCGCGACGTGCCGCATCGCGGGGTGGAACTTGACCGCGAAGCAGAACGTGATGCCGGCCTCCTCCGCGACCTCGGCGACCCGCGCGGGGGTGAGGTCGAGGTTGACCCCCAGCTTCTCCAGCACGTCGGAGGCGCCGGAGGCGGAGGACGCGGCCCGGTTGCCGTGCTTGACGACCTTCGCGCCGGTCCCGGCGACGACGATCGCGGACATGGTGGAGATGTTGACCGTACGGGCCCGGTCGCCGCCGGTGCCCACGACGTCGACCGTCGGGCCGGGGACGGCGATGGTGTTGGCGTGCTCGTACATCGTGCGCACCAGGCCGGAGATCTCCGCGACCGTCTCGCCCTTGGCGCGCAGGGCGACCGCGAAGCCGGCGATCTGCGCGTTGCTCGCGGTGCCCGACATGATCTGGTCCATGGCCCAGGCGGTGTCCTCGGCGCCCAGGTCCTGGCCGGCGATCAGCGCGCTGATGACGTCCGGCCAGGAACGCGCCGCCGAGCTGTCGCCTCCTGCTGCCGTCTCCACGCTCATGGCACACCGTCCCCGCGGGTCGTCTCAGTTGTCGGGCGTCAGCCTATCGAGCGCAGAATACGCCGAAGGGCCCCCGTCCAACTGCTGGACGGGGACCCCTGCGGCGATCGTTCGACGGTGGACGGGCCCTAGTGGTGCCCGTGCCCGCTGGTGATCTCCTCGTACTCGCGCCGGGTCGGCTTCGGGATCTGGCCGGCCTCGCCGTAGTAGCTCTGCGACAGCTTGACCCGCAGCTTCTCCACCGGGCTCTGCTTGCGCACCACGCCGTTGTCGTCGACCGTCGGGCCGAGCTCCAGCGGGGTGTGCTGGTCGTGCGAGGTGAGGACGTGCATCTGCTCCTGCGACAGCGGCTCGTGCACCTCGATGAACTCGCCGTGCGGCAGCCGCTTGATGATGCCCGTCTCCCGGCCGTGCAGGACCTTCTCGCGGTCCCGCCGCTGCAGCCCGAGGCAGATGCGCCGGGTGATCCAGAAGGCCAGCACCGGGGCGACGAAGAAGGCGATCCGCACGAACCAGGTGATCGCTTCGATCGAGAGGTGGAAGTGCGTGGCCCACAGGTCGTTGCCGCCGGCCATGAGCAGCACGAACACCCAGGTCAGCCAGGCCACACCGAAGCCGGTGCGGGTGGGCACGTTGCGCGGGCGGTCCAGGATGTGGTGCTCGCGGCGGTCGCCGGTGACCCAGGACTCGAAGAACGGGTAGACGACGATCGCTGTCGGGATGACGCCCACGATCATCAGCGGGATGAAGACCCCGAAGTTGATCGTGTATCCGCCCGGGATGACCCATTCCCACCCTGGCATGAACCGGATCAGACCCTCGGTCCAGCCCATATACCAGTCCGGTTGGGCTCCGGTGGAGACCAGATCTGGTCGGTAGGGTCCGAGATCCCAGACCGGGTTGATGGTGAACATTCCCGCGAGCAGCGTGACCACGCCGAAGACGAGGAAGAAGAACCCGCCCGCCTTCGCCACGTACACCGGCATGAAGGGCGCGCCCACGACGTTGTCGTTGGTCTTCCCGGCGCCCGCGAACTGGGTGTGCTTGTGGTAGAAGATCAGGATCAGGTGGATGAGGAAGAGCCCCAGCATGATCCCGGGCACCAGCAGCACGTGCACCGCGAAGAATCTCGGAATGATGTCCGTCCCGGGGAACTCACCGCCCCAGAGGAAGAACGCCAGGTACGTGCCGATCACCGGGGTGGCCAGCGTGGCGCCCTCCATGAAGCGGACGCCGGTGCCGGAGAGCAGGTCGTCGGGCAGCGAGTAGCCGGTGAAGCCGGCGACGCAGCCGAGGACCAGCAGCGTGAAGCCGAAGAGCCAGTTGACCTCGCGCGGCTTGCGGAACGCGCCGGTGAAGAAGACGCGCATCATGTGCGTCGCCATGGCCGCGATGAAGATCAGCGCGGACCAGTGGTGGATCTGCCGGACGAGCAGGCCGCCGCGGACGTCGAAGCTGATGTCCAGCGTGGAGGCGTACGCCTCGGTCATGTGCACGCCGTTCATCGGCGCGTACGACCCGTGGTACGTCATCTCCGCCATGCTCGGCTTGAAGAACAGCGTCAGGTACACGCCGGTCAGCAGCACGATCAGGAAGGTGTACATGGCGATCTCGCCGAGCAGGAACGACCAGTGATCGGGGAAGATCTTCCGGATGTTCTTGCGGCCGGCGCCGTGCAGACCGAGCCGGGCGTCCGTCCAGTCGGCGATCCGCTCGCCTCTGCTCGGCGGGTTGCGGCGTGTGTTTGTCGTGGTGGTGCTCATCCGCGCTCCCAGAAGCTCGGGCCGACCGGCTCGTCGAAGTCGCCGAGCGCGTACAGATAGCCCTCGTCATTGACCGTGATCCGCAGCTGCGGCAGGGGGTGCCCCGCCGGGCCGAAGAGCACGCGCGCGCCGTCGGACAGGTCGAACGTCGACTGGTGGCACGGGCACAGCACGTGGTGCGTCTGCTGCTCGTACAGGCTGACGGGGCAGCCGACGTGCGTGCAGATCTTGGAGTAGGCCAGGATGCCCTCGTGTCCCCAGTCCGCCGACTTCCGGTCCTTGATGTCGCCCGGGTGGATCCGGACGAGCATCAGGGCCGCCTTGGCGATTTCGTTGTTGAAGTTGTGGTCGCCTTCCTTCAGCCCCTCGGGCTTGGCGAAGGAGAGCGAGCCCACGGTGATGTCCGCGGGGCGCAGCGGCTCGTCGGTGTTCATGTTGATGAGCAGCTTGCCCTTGGCCCACATGGTCTCGCGCAGCTTGGTGCCGGGCAGCGGGCCCAGGTCGCGCAGCAGGACGACGCCGGCGAGCGGCACGAGCGTGAGCGCGCCGAGCATGGTCCGCCGGATGATCTTGCGGCTGCCGATCGCCGATTCCTCGGTGCCCTGCCGCCAGTCGGCCTTGCTGATGGCCTCGGTCTCTTCCGTGGCCGCGATCGGGTGGCGCTCCTGGATGACCTCCACGTCCGACATCAGCGTGCGGGACCAGTGGATGGCGCCGGCGCCGATGGTGAAGAGCGCGATGCCCAGGGTGACGCCGAGGGCGAAGTTCAGCGCGCTGACGCGGCCGAGCGGGAAGATGTAGACGATCTTGTCGACGTCGATGGCGACGAACGCCGCGATGAAGGCGACGGTCGCGAGCATCGACACCGTGAAGAGCAGCGCCACGGTGCGCTCGGAGCGCTTGGCGGCCCGCTCGTCGATGTCCTGCTTGCGCGGCTCGTGCGGCGGCAGGCCGGGGTTGGCGAACGGGTCGCGCTCCTCGACCGCGACACCCTTGCCCTCTTCGCCCTCCCGGACGGTCGGCAGGTGCTCGCCGTTGTTCTCGTTGTCAGGTCCAGCCTGGCTACTCATGACTTCCTGGCCTTTGCACTCCGGGCGGTGATCCAGATCGTCAGGACGACGAGGGCCCCGAGCCCGAAGACCCAGGCGAACAGACCCTCGCTCACCGGGCCGAGGCCACCGAGGCTGAAGCCGCCCGGCGACTCGGCCTCGTCGCCCCCGACCTCGTCGAGGTAGGCGATGATGTCCTGCTTGTCCGTGGTCGTCAGCAGTTTGTCGGGGAAGGACGGCATGTTCTGCGGGCCGGTCTGCATCGCCTCGTACATGTGCTTCGGGTCGACGCCGTCGATGTTCGGCGCGTACTTGCCGTCCGTCAGCGCACCGCCCTTGCCCGTGAAGTTGTGGCACTGCGCGCAGTTGGTGCGGAACAGGTCACCGCCGCGGGCGACGTCGCCGCCCGCCGGGTCGTACTGGCTCTCCTCGGGGACCGCGGGGCCGGGGCCCAGGGAGGCGACGTACGCGGCGAGCTGGTCGATCTCCTTCTGGGTGTAGATGTTCGGCTTCTTCGGCGCCTGGGCGCCCTGCTGCTGCAGGGGCATCCGGCCCGTGGCGACCTGGAAGTCCACCGCCGCCGCGCCTACGCCCACCAGGCTGGGGCCGTCGCTGGAGCCCTGGCCGCCGGTGCCGTGGCAGGACGCGCAGCCGACCCGGAAGAGCTTCTGCCCCTCCTCCACGGCGAGGGACTGACTGGTCTCTTCGGCCTGTGCCTTGCCCGTGGGCGCGAAAGTGGCGTACAGCCCCCCGGTGGCCGCCAGCGCAATGAGTAGGACGACAAGCGCCGCCAGCGGATGGCGCCGTCGTGCGGAGAGCTTTTTCACGGATTACCCCGGTATCAGGATCTTCAGCGTCGGTGTGCTTCTCGGTGCCGGCTCCCCGGCCGGTTACTTGATCAAGTAGATCGTGGCGAACAGTCCGATCCAGACCACGTCGACGAAGTGCCAGTAGTAGGACACGACGATCGCGGAGGTCGCCTGCTGGTGGGTGAACCGTCTGGCCGCGTAGGTGCGCCCCAGGACCAGCAGGAAGGCGATCAGTCCGCCCGTCACGTGCAGTCCGTGGAAGCCGGTGGTCAGATAGAACGCCGAGCCGTACGGGCCGGAGGAGAGCGAGATGCCCTCGTGCACCAGCTCCACGTACTCGGTGACCTGTCCGCCGATGAAGACGGCACCCATGATGAAGGTCACCGTGAACCACATGCGCAGCTTCTTCACGTCACCGCGCTCGGCCGCGAACACGCCGAGCTGGCAGGTGAGCGAGGAGAGCACCAGGATCGTGGTGTTGCCGAGCGCGAACGGAACGTTCAGGGTCTCGGCCTGTTCCCTCCAGTAGTCCGCTCCCATCACCGAACGCAGGGTGAAGTACATCGCGAAGAGGGCCGCGAAGAACATCAGCTCGGAACTCAACCAGATGATGGTTCCGACGCTGGTGAGGTTCGGTCGGTTGACCGACGGGTGCGCGTGCCCGGTCTCTACTGCTGCTGTTGCTGTCGCCACGTCCGACATTATGTCGGTCCCTTATCCCCGCCTCACTCCGGGGGGTGCCGTTCGGAGTGTCAGGGCCCGGCAGAGGCCCCTGGACTGCACCGCCGCCCCCCGGTCGGAGTAGGCTCCGCCGTGAGAGCGGTGCCCGAGAACCACCGGAGGAACCATGGAGTCGACGGCCGCAGCACCGGTCAACGTGCTGGTCTACAGCGACGACGCGAACACCCGCGAGCAGGTCCGGCTCGCCGCAGGCCGCCGGCCCGCGGCGGATCTGCCCCCGGTGGCGTACGTCGAGTGCGCCACGCTCCCCGCGGTGTTGGCGGAGCTGGAGCGGGGCGGCATCGACGCCTGCGTGCTCGACGGCGAGGCGGTGCCCGCCGGCGGCATGGGCGTGTGCCGGCAGATCAAGGACGAGATCTTCCAGTGCCCGCCCGTCCTGCTGCTCATCGGCCGGCCGCAGGACGCCTGGCTGGCCACCTGGAGCCGCGCGGAGGCCACCGTGGCGCACCCGGTCGACCCGGCGGCGCTCGCCGACGCCCTGGCGGGCGTGTTGCGCACCCGGCTGGCGATCGGCGCCTGAGGGCCGGCGGCCGGGCGCGGCGTCCCGGCCGGGCGCGGCGTCTCAGACCCCGGGCCGGAGGCGGTTGGCGTCGGCCGGGCCGCCTCCGTCGCGTACGCCGGGCGTCAGGGCGCTGCCCTCCTGCCACTTGGTCCAGGAGAGGTTCCAGTCCCCGAAGCCGTTGCCGAACGGGGCCATGTCCTCGCCGAAGCTGTTGACGACCTCCACGATGTCGCCGGGCCGTACGGTCTTGAAGAACCAGGCGGCGTCCTCGGTGCTCATCCCGGTGCAGCCGTGGCTGACGTTGGCGGCGCCCTGTGAGCCGACGGACCAGGGGGCGGCGTGCACGTACTCGCCGCTCCACGTGACCCGGGTCGCGTAGGACACCTGGAGGTCGTAGTCCTCGCCGGTGCCGCCGACGCCGATGCTGGCGCCGGTCATCCGGACACTCGACTGCTTCTCCAGCACCACCTTCTTGCCGTTGCGGGTCTCGAAGCCCGCCTTGCCGGTGGTGACCGGGATGGTGTTGATCTCCTCGCCGTTGCGGAAGACGGTCATCTCGTGCGAGCCGGCGTCGGTGACGGCCTCGATGCGGTCGCCGATCCGCAGGTCGAGGGGCTTCGCGGCGCTCGCGTAGACGCCCTCGCGCACCTTCACGCCCTCCAGCCTGCTCTCCAGCCGGACCCGGGCGCCGGCGGGCCAGTACTCCCGGGGGCGGTAGTGCAGCTCCTTGTCACCGACCCAGTACCAGGCGCCCTCGACCACCGGGGCCGAGGTGACCTTCAGCCCGCGCTCGACGACGGCCCGTTCCACCTGGGTCTTCACCGCCCGGCCGAGCTTCACCGTCAGCGGCTGGCCGACGCCGTACGTGCCCTTGTCGGGGCCCAGCTCGACCTTCATCGGCTTCTTGGTCTTCGCCTCCGACGTGCGGTACGTCAGCCGCTTGCGGCCGGGGGCGCCGTCGTCGTTCTCGGTGCTCACCTCGACGCTGTAGCGGGACCGGGCGGCCAGCGGCACGGTGCTGCGCCAGGTGTGGCCGTCGTCGGACAGCCGGCCGCGTACGTACCGGCCGCTCTCGTCCACGGCCGTGACGTCCGTGATGCGCGCCTGTCCCCGGGCGGTGACCTCCAGGTCCTCCGCCGGGTCGGCGAGGTCGCTGTCCTCGGCCAGGCCGGCCAGCGTGATGCGTCCGGCGGGCTCCCCCGGCTCGCGGGCCAGCGGGTGCCCGCCGGCACCGCAGGCGGCGAGGCCGGGGGCGAGGGCGACCAACAGCAGGGAGCAACTGACTGCCGTACGGCGATGGGGCGTTTGGCTCATGATCACACGCTAGGCAGATGCTCCGTGCGGGCGCACGGCGTGTGGGCCGAACGAGGGGGCCGCGGCACCCGTTCGGCGTGCCGCGGCCCCCTCGGCGGAGCTGTGCTGTAGTGCGCGCTACTGGTTCTGGTCCGCCCCGCGGTAGTACTCGAAGACCCAGCCGAAGAGGCCGACCAGGATCACGGGGATGGAGAAGTACAGCAGCCACCAGTTGAGGACGACGCCCAGGAAGGCGAGCGCGCCGCCGATCGCCAGGGAGAGCGGCTGCCAGCTGTGCGGGCTGAAGAAGCCCAGCTCGCCGGCGTCGTCGGCGACCTCCGCCTCCTTGTTGTCCTGCGCCCCGGTGTCGACCCGGCGGGCCGTGAAGACCAGGTAGTACCCGATCATCGCGGTCAGGCCGAAGGCCAGGAACAGCGCCGTGGTGCCGACCGGCTCCTTCGACCAGTAGCCGTAGACGATCGCCGCGATCAGGACGAAGGCGGCGAGCCAGCCGAACATGTGGCCCTGGATCTTCACTTCGCTTCCCCTTCGCTGCCGCCGCCGACGAGCGTCTTGTCACCGGCGCCGTGGCCGTGGCCGACCGCGGCCGCCGCGATCTCGAGATGGTGCAGGTCGAAGGCCGGCGATTCGGACCGGATGCGCGGCAGCGAGGTGAAGTTGTGCCGCGGCGGCGGGCAGGACGTGGCCCACTCCAGCGAGCGGCCGTACCCCCACGGGTCGTCGACCTCGATCTTCTTGCCGTACTTGGCGGTCTTCCACACGTTGTAGAAGAACGGCAGCATCGACATGCCGAGCAGGAACGAGCTGATCGTCGAGAAGGTGTTCAGGGCGGTGAAGCCGTCGGCCGCGAGATAGTCCGCGTACCGCCGGGGCATGCCCTCGGCGCCCAGCCAGTGCTGCACCAGGAACGTGCCGTGGAAGCCGATGAACAGCGTCCAGAAGGTGATCTTTCCGAGCGTCTCGTCGAGCATCTTGCCGGTGAACTTGGGCCACCAGAAGTGGAAGCCCGCGAACATCGCGAAGACGACGGTGCCGAAGACCACGTAGTGGAAGTGGGCCACCACGAAGTACGAGTCGGAGACGTGGAAGTCCAGCGGCGGCGAGGCCAGGATGACACCGGTCAGACCGCCGAAGGCGAAGGTGACCAGGAAGCCGATGGACCAGAGCATCGGTGTCTCGAAACTCAGTGATCCCTTCCACATCGTGCCGATCCAGTTGAAGAACTTCACTCCTGTTGGCACCGCGATCAGCATGGTCATGAATGCGAAGAACGGTAGGAGTACGCCTCCTGTCACGTACATGTGGTGCGCCCACACGGTCACGGACAGGCCGGCGATGGAGATCGTGGCGGCCACCAGGCCGATGTAGCCGAACATCGGCTTGCGGCTGAAGACCGGGATGATCTCGGAGATGATGCCGAAGAACGGCAGCGCGATGATGTACACCTCTGGATGGCCGAAGAACCAGAAGAGGTGCTGCCAGAGCAGCGCTCCGCCGTTCGCCGGGTCGAAGATGTGCGCCCCGAACTTGCGGTCCGCCTCCAGCGCGAGCAGCGCGGCGGCCAGCACCGGGAAGGCGAGCAGCACCAGCACACCGGTGAGCAGCACGTTCCAGGTGAAGATCGGCATCCGGAACATCGTCAGGCCCGGCGCCCGCATGCAGATGATGGTCGTGATGAAGTTGACCGAGCCGAGGATGGTGCCGAAGCCGGAGAGCGCCAGGCCCATGATCCACATGTCGGCGCCGACACCCGGCGAGCGCACCGCGTCGGAGAGCGGTGTGTACGCGAACCAGCCGAAGTCGGCCGCGCCCTGCGGGGTGATGAAGCCGGCGACGGCGATCAGCGACCCGAAGAGGTACAGCCAGTACGCGAACATGTTCAGCCGCGGGAACGCGACGTCCGGCGCACCGATCTGCAGCGGCATGATCCAGTTCGCGAAGCCCGCGAACAGCGGCGTCGCGAACATCAGCAGCATGATCGTGCCGTGCATCGTGAACGCCTGGTTGAACTGCTCGTTGCTCATCACCTGCGTGCCCGGCCGGGCCAGCTCGGCACGCATGAACAGCGCCAGGACACCGCCGACGATGAAGAAGAAGAACGACGTCGCCAGGTACAGCGTGCCGATCGTCTTGTGGTCGGTGGTCGTCATCCACTTGACCACGACGTTGCCGGGCTCGCGGCGGCGCGCGGGCACCTCGTCCTCGTAGGTGTCTTCGTCCGTGCCCGCGGTCGCCGCACCCTGGGGTTCGTTGAGGATGCTCATTGCTGATTGGTCTCCGCATTCCTAGCGGCGTCGGTCTGAGGGATGCCCGCCGGGATCGACCCGGTCTGGCCCTTGGCGGCCAGCTCCTTGAGATGCTGCTGGTACTCCTCGGGGGAGACCACCTTCACGTTGAAGAGCATCCGGGAGTGGTCCGCGCCGCACAGCTCGGCGCACTTGCCCATGAAGGTGCCCTCCTTGTTGGGGGTCACCTCGAAGACGTTGGTGTGGCCGGGGATGACGTCCTGCTTCATCAGGAACGGCACCACCCAGAAGGAGTGGATGACGTCCCGGGAGGTCAGCACGAACTGGACCGTCTCACCCTTGGGGAGGACCAGCGTGGGGCCCGGGTTGCCGGTGTCCTCGTCCTCGCTCGCGGGCACGCCGTAGTCGTAGACGCCCTCGGCGCCCTTCGGCACTGCCTCGTAGTCCCGGTCCGGGATGGCGTCGAGTTCCTTGGGCCGCTTCGCCGGCGTGGCGGCGTCGCCGTCCACGTTCTCCAGGTAGTTGAAGCCCCAGCTCCACTGGTAGCCGACGATGTTGACGACGTGGTCCGGCTTCTCCGACGTCTCCAGCAGCTTGCTCTCGTCACGCGCGGTGAAGTAGAAGAACACCGCCACGACGATCAGCGGGACGACCGTGTACAGCGCCTCGATGGGCAGGTTGTACCGGACCTGGGCCGGGACCTCGATCTTGGTCCTGGAGCGGCGGTGGAAGATGACGCTCCACAGGATCAGACCCCAGACGATGACCCCGACGGCCAGCGCGGCCGCCCAGGAGCCCTGCCACAGGGAGAGGATCCGCGGCGCCTCCTCGGTGGCCGGCGAGGGCATGCCCAGACGGGGGAAGTCCTTGTAGGTGCAACCGGAGAGGGTGACCAGGACCAGGCCCGCGGCCAGCGCCTGCGGCAGCCTTCGCCGCATCGTGCGCCGCGGCGAGCGGGTACCTCCCGCGGTCGCCTTGCGGCCGCGGGGGAGGTCGGAGCCGTTGTGACTCACGTAGCGCCTTCCCGAGAGTCTCGCCCACGGTCCCTTCGGGCGCGCGGGCAGCAGGTTTGGATGTTTACGCGGAGCAAACCCTACTGGACGCCATTTGGGGTCGCTCGGGGAGGGTGCCCTGGCGCGCCGGGGGCACTCCGAAGGGGTGGCGAGGGCCGCCAACTCCGTCCCGCCGGTCCCCCGTCGGCGCCCCGCCGCCGTGCGCCCCGCCGCCCGGACCAGGGGTTAGCGTGGTCGTGTGCCGTACTTCGACGCCGCGTCGTCCGCCCCCCTTCACCCGATCGCCCGGCAGGCCCTGCTCGCCGCGCTCGACGAGGGCTGGGCCGACCCGGCCCGGCTGTACCGGGAGGGCCGCCGGGCGCGGCGCCTCCTGGACGCCGCGCGCGAGACCACCGCGGAACTGGTCGGCTGCCGGCCGGACGAGCTGGTGTTCACCTCCTCGGGTACGCGCGCGGTGCACGACGGGATCGCCGGGGCGCTGGCGGGCCGCCGCCGTACCGGCCGGCACCTGGTGGTGTCGGCGGTCGAACACTCGGCCGTCCTCCATTCGGCCGAGGCCCACGGTGACCGGGCGGCGGCCGGGAACGGCGGCGCCGCGGGCGGGGGCAGCGGCGCGGCGGGCGGGGACGTGACGTACGTGCCCGTCGACCGCGGCGGCCGGGTGGCGCCCGGTTCGTACGCCGAGGCGCTGCGTGCCGACACCGCGCTGGCCTGTCTGCAGTCCGCCAACCACGAGGTGGGCACCGAGCAGCCGGTCGCCGAGGCGGCCGCGGAGTGCCGCGCCGCCGGGGTGCCGCTGCTGGTGGACGCGGCCCAGTCGCTGGGCTGGGGGCGCGTCGAGGGGCCGTGGTCGCTGCTGGCCGGGAGCGCGCACAAGTGGGGCGGCCCGCCCGGCGTGGGGCTGCTCGTGGTGCGCAAGGGGACGCGCTTCGCGCCACCGGGCCCGGCGGACGAGCGGGAGTCGGGCCGCGCGCCCGGGTTCGAGAACATCCCGGCGATCGTCGCGACGGCCGCTTCGCTGCGCGCCGTACGCGCGGAGGCGGCGGCCGAGGACGCCCGGCTGCGGGCGCTGGTGGACCGGATCCGCGCGCGGGTGCCGGAGACGGTCGCGGACGTGGAGGTGGTCGGCGACCCGGAGCGCCGGCTGCCGCACCTGGTGACGTTCTCCTGTCTGTACGTCGACGGCGAGGCGCTGCTGCACGCCCTGGACCGGGCGGGGTACTCGGTCTCCTCCGGGTCGTCGTGCACGTCGAGCACGCTGACCCCGAGCCATGTGCTCAAGGCCATGGGCGTGTTGTCCGAGGGCAACGTGCGCGTGTCGCTGCCGCCCGGGACGACGGCGGAGCAGGTCGAGGGCTTCCTGCGGGCGCTCCAGGAGGCCGTCGCCGGGGTGCGCGCGGAGCTGGGCGTGCCCGCGCACGGCGCGGCGGAGGCGGCGCCGGCGGCCGGCGAGCTGGTGGTCGACGCCCGCGGGCGGCGCTGCCCGATCCCCGTCATCGAGCTGGCGAAGGCCTTCGACCGGGTGCCGGTGGGCGGCACGGCGCTGGTGCTGTCGGACGACGAGGCGGCGCGGCTGGACATCCCGGCCTGGTGCGGGATGCGCGGGCAGGAGTACGTGGGCGAGGAGCCGGCGGACGGCGGGGGCACGGGCTACCGGGTGCGGCGCACGAGCTGAGCGGCGCCGGTCCGTACGGGGGAGGCGCGCGGCGGCCGTACGCCGCGGGCGCCCGGCTCGTACGGCCGGGCGCCCGGTTGTGCGCTGGGGACAGTCCCTAGTCGCGTGCCGTCTCGGGCAGGTGCTCGTGGACCTCGGCGGCGGCGTCCTGCCCGTACGCCTTGGTGAAGCGCTCGACGAAGTTGCTGCGCCGCAGCTCGTACTCCTGCGGGCCCACGGTCTCGATGACCAGCGTCGCCAGCATGCAGCCGAGCTGCGCCGCCCGCTCCATGCTCACGCCCCAGCTCAGCCCGGACAGGAAGCCGGCGCGGAAGGCGTCGCCGACGCCCGTCGGGTCCGCCTTGCGCTCCTCCTCCGGGCAGCCGACGAGGATCGGCTCCTCGCCGGCGCGGTCGATGCGCACGCCGCGGGCGCCGAGCGTGGTCACGCGGGTGCCGACGTGGGTCAGCAGCTCCTCGTCGCCCCAGCCGGTCTTGGACTCGATCAGCCCCTTCTCGTACTCGTTGGAGAAGAGGAAGGCGGCGCCCTCGGTGAGGGTGCGGATGCCGTCGCCGTCCATGCGGGCGATCTGCTGGGAGAAGTCGGCGGCGAAGGGGATGCCGCGGGTGCGGCACTCCTCCGTGTGGCGCAGCATCGCCTCGGGGTCGTCGGCGCCGATGGAGACGAGGTCGAGGCCGCCGACGCGGTCGGCGACGGTCTTCAGCTCGATCAGCCGCGCCTCGCTCATCGCGCCGGTGTAGAAGGAGCCGATCTGGTTGTGGTCGGCGTCGGTGGTGACGACGAAGCGCGCGGTGTGCAGCACCTCGGAGATGCGTACGGAGCCGGTGTCGACCCCGTGCCGCTCCAGCCAGTCGCGGTACTCGCCGAAGTCTGCGCCGGCCGCGCCGACGAGGATCGGACGGGCACCGAGCTGACCCATGCCGAAGCAGATGTTGGGCCCGACTCCACCGCGGCGCACGTCCAGTTCGTCGACGAGGAAGGACAGCGAGACGGTGTGCAGCTGGTCGGCGACCAGCTGATCGGAGAACCGACCGGGGAAGGTCATGAGATGGTCGGTCGCAATGGAGCCGGAAACGGCAATTCGCACGGCGTACCCTCCTGTAGGCGGGGCAGGTAACGCGGGTAGTGCTCACGCTACCGGCTGAATACCCGCCTCCGGACGGGTTCGACCCGGCCAAAACTACCTGATAGTAGGTCTTACCACTCCTCGCCGCCGGTGCGTACGGTCGAGGTATGCAGAAGGACATGCGGGCCTCCGCCACCCCCCACCCGCCGGCGGCCTTCCGGAACACCGCGCCCCTGGAGCTGGACGGCGGCCTGGCCGAGCTGCGCACCGACTGCGCCAGGATGGCGCCGCACTGGTCGGGTCACGCGCGCATCCCCGCAGGACACGTGCCGGACGCCCGGATCAGCGGGCTGGCCCGGATCATGGTGCCGACGGCGTCCGCGGACCTGCTCCGCGGCATGTCCGAGTACGGCGACTGACCTCTCCGCCCGGCCGGTTCCCCTTCGGTGGGAACCGGATCCGCGTGACCGGCGTCCCATCGGCATCCCCGACGAAGGAGCCGAACGGTGAGCACCGAGCACCCCCCAGGGTCCGCACCCGAGCCCGAGCCGGCGCACGCCCGCGCGGCCGGGCCGGACGGCCGCAACGCCGACGACCCCGGCGACCGCGGCGACCTGGGCGGCCCGGGCTCGGGCAGGCGCCGCCCCGGCGCGCTGGCGGCCGCGGCCGTCGCGGTCGCGGTGATGCTCACCGGCGGCGGCGTCGCGTACGTCGTGGACCGGACGGACGACGGCGACGGCGGGGCCGGCAAAGGCGAGCCGCCGACGCTGCGCCTCGACGGGCTCTCCGTGGAGACCGCGGCGGCCGGCGGGGGCGGGCCGCTGCAGGTCGTCGGCGAACTGCCCGAAGGGCCGGCCGAGGCGCCGGTGTTCAAGCCCGAGGGCCGGGTCGCCGCCGCCGACGTGGCGCGCCTCGCGAAGGCGCTGGGGGTGGACGGCAAACCCCGGCAGGAGGGCGGCGGCTGGCGCGTCGGCGTCTCCGGCGACGGGCAGGGCCCGCTGCTCCAGGTCCAGACCGAGGCGCCGGGCGCCTGGACGTACCGGCAGTTCGGGGGAAACGCCTGCGACCTCCCGCTGTCCGCGGAGCAGGACGGCGGCGGCGACCCGGACGCGGCGACGTCCTCCGCCTGCGCGATACCCGCTCCCCCCGTCGGTGATCCGGCGGCCGGCCCGGTGCCGGAGGCCGCGGCGGAGAAGGCCGCGGAGCCGGTGCTCGCGGCGGTGGGCCAGCAGGACGCCGAGGTGGCGTCCGCCGAGCCGTTCGGTGCGGTCCGTACGGTGACCGCGGAGCCGGTCGTCGGCGGGCTGCCGACGGCGGGGTGGCAGACGTCGCTGCAGATCGGCGCGGAGGGGCAGGTGACCGGCGGCAACGGCTACCTGGTCGAGCCGGCCGAGGCGGACACGTACCCGGTGATCACGGCGCGGGCGGCGCTGGACGCGCTGAACAAGCCCGCCGGCGGCACGGACAGCACCCCCGAGGAGCCGGCGGTCGCCCCGGCGTGCGCCTCCGCGGTGCCGTACGAGGACGGCACCGGACCGCGCAAGCCGCCGGCCGGCAAGGTCGACCCGTGCCTGGGCAAGCTGACGCCGACCAAGGTGCGCGGTGCCGAGTTCGGGCTCTCCGCGCAGTCGGTGCAGGGGCGGCCGGCGCTGGTGCCGTCCTGGCTGTTCGAGGTGACGGGCGACTCCCCGACCCCGTTCCACGGCGGCAAGCCGGGCGCCATCGTGTGGCCGCAGCTCGCCGTCGCGCCGGAGTACGTGGCCTCCGCCGAGCCCAGCTCGCCGCCGGTCCCCGAGCCCGCCCCGCCGACGTCCGCGCCGGGCGCCGAGCCGGGCACGGGCGGCGGCTCCGACGGCACTTCCGGCAGCGCCCCCGGTTCGGGCGGCGACAGCGGCACGGACAGCGGCTCCGCGCCGGATTCGCCCGGTCAGGTGGAGCCCGCGGAGCCGGCCGAGCCCCCGGCGTCGGCGCCGGCGGATCAGCCGGAGAGCGGCGGTACGGGGCCGGACACCGTGGGCATCGAGTCGTACTCGGCGGACGGGCGCACCCTGAAGCTGCACTTCTGGGGCGGCGTGTGCACGGACTACGCGGCGAGTGCCGAGGAGTCGGGCGGCGCGGTGACGGTGCGGCTCACCGGCGAGGAGAAGGAGCCGGGCCAGGTCTGCATCAAGATCGCCAAGCGCTTCACGGAGACGGTCGAGCTGTCCGCGCCGCTGGACGGCCGCAAGGTCGTGGACGCGGGGACCGGGGAGAAGGTGGCGGCGAAGTAGGCGCGGAAGCGTAGGCACCGCCACGCCGGGCGACATCGCCCGCACAAGCGGAAGGCGGCGGAACCGTGGGGGTTTCCGCCGCCTTCCTCCATGCCGGTGCGGGCCGGCAGCCCGTGGTGCGTCCGGGCGCGCTCCCTA
>NZ_JAINRD010000002.1 GCF_020400605.1 Streptomyces aculeolatus
GGGCCGCCGCCGCATCGTCGCCGGCTGGCTCGTCGGCCTGGTCGGGCCCGTGCTGCTCACCACGGTGATGCTCATGCTCGACCGGAGCCTCGGGCTGGCCAACGAGGTGCTGCTGTTCCTCTTCGCCACCGTGCTCGCGGCGCTCCTCGGCGGCACGCTGCCCGCGCTGGCCTCCGCCGGTGTCGGCTCGCTGCTGCTGAACTACTACTTCACCCCGCCCGTGGAGACCTTCACCATCGCCGACGCGCGCAACATCGTCGCCCTCGTCGTCTTCTTCGCGGTCGCCGTCGCCGTCGCGTCCGTTGTCGACCTCGCCGCCCGCCGCACCTCCCAGGCCGCCCGGCTGCGCGCCGAGTCGGAGGTGATGTCGCTGCTCGCGGGCAGCGTGCTGCGCGGCGAGGGGTCGCTCGAATCGCTGCTCGACCGGGTCCGCGAGACGTTCGGCATGGAGTCCGTGGCGCTCTTCGAGCGGCAGCGCGGCGAGGACGGCTGGACTTGCGTCGGCCGCGTCGGCAGCAGCGCCGGCGCGCCCGCGGGGCCGGACGACGCCGACGCCGACATGCCCGTGGGCGACGACATGGCACTGGCGCTCACCGGCCGCAAGCTGCCCGCCGCCGACCGCCGGGTGCTCGGCGCGTTCGCCGCCCAGGCCGCCGTCGTACTGGAGCGGCAGCGGCTGTCCGCCGAGGCCGTGGAGGCCCGCAAGCTCGCCGAGGGCAACCGCATCCGCACCGCGCTCCTGGCCGCCGTCAGCCACGACCTGCGCACCCCGCTCGCCGCCATCAAGGCCGCCGTCACCTCGCTGCGCTCCGACGACGTGGCGTGGTCCGAGGAGGACGAGGCGGAGCTGCTCGCCGCCATCGAGGAGGGCGCCGACCGCCTCGACGCCCTCGTCGGCAACCTGCTCGACATGTCCCGGCTGCAGACCGGTACCGTCACGCCGCTGCTGCGCGAGGTCGACCTCGACGAGGTCGTGCCCAAGGCGCTGGCCGGGGTGCCCGAGGGCAGCGTCACGCTGCGGATCCCCGAGAGCCTGCCGATGGTCGCCGTCGACGCCGGGCTGCTGGAGCGCTCGGTGGCGAACGTCGTCGAGAACGCGGTCAAGTACAGCCCGCCCGGCACTCCCGTCCTGGTGCAGGCCAGCGCGCTCGGCGGCCGGGTCGAGCTGCGCGTCGTCGACCGCGGCCCCGGCGTCCCGGACAGCGGCAAGGACCGGATCTTCGAGCCTTTCCAGCGCTACGGGGACGCCCCCCGCGGCGCCGGCGTGGGCCTCGGCCTCGCGGTCGCCCGCGGCTTCGCCGAGGCGCTGGACGGCACCCTCGTCGCGGAGGACACCCCCGGCGGCGGGCTGACCATGGTGCTCACGCTGCGGGCGGCCCCGGGCCGCGGCCCGGCCGCGCCCGCCGAGCTGCCGGCCCAGGCGACGACGTGACGTCCGTCCGCGGGTGCGCCGCCCCGCCCCCGGCGGCATCGGCGCGTACCGCGTCCCCGACGTCCCCGGCCTCCCCGGACCCGTCTCCCACCGCGTCCCCGTCTCCGTATCCTCCGAATGGACGAAAGGCAGCCGCCATGCACCGGGTGCTCGTGGTCGACGACGAGCCGCAGATCGTGCGCGCGCTCGTCATCAACCTCAAGGCGCGCAAGTACGAGGTCGACGCCGCCCAGGACGGCGCCACCGCGCTCAAGCTCGCCGCCGACCGCCACCCCGACGTGATCGTCCTGGACCTCGGCCTGCCCGACATGGACGGCGTCGACGTCATCCGCGGCATCCGCGGCTGGACCCGGGTGCCGATCCTGGTGCTCTCCGCCCGGCACAGCTCCGACGAGAAGGTCGAGGCCCTCGACGCGGGCGCGGACGACTACGTGACCAAGCCCTTCGGCATGGACGAGCTGCTGGCCCGGCTGCGCGCCGCCGTCCGCAGGGCCGAGCCCGCGGCCCCCGAAGGGGACCAGGCCGTCGTCGCCACGGAGACCTTCACCGTCGACCTCGCGGCCAAGAAGGTCAACCGCGACGGCGCCGACGTACGCCTCACGCCCACCGAGTGGCACCTGCTCGAAGTGCTGGTACGCAACGCCGGCCGGCTGGTCAGCCAGAAGCAGCTCCTCAAGGAGGTCTGGGGACCCTCGTACGGCACGGAGACCAACTACCTGCGCGTCTACATGGCCCAGCTCCGCCGCAAGCTGGAGGCCGACCCGGCCCACCCGCGCCACTTCGTCACCGAGCCGGGCATGGGCTACCGCTTCGAGCAGTGAAACGGACCGCCCCGGGCGGGTACCCTGCGGGCATGGACCCCGCCCGCAGCGAAGACCGCCCCGCCGGCCCGTTCCGCCGGCTGCTGGGCCGGATCACCGGCGCCGCGGAGCCGCCGGCGGAGGACACCCTGCCGCCCGACGCGGACACCGCCGACGTCACACCCATCCGGCAGTGCCACGACCGCGCGGTGGTCACCGTCACCGGCAGTCTGCGCACCGTCACGCTCCAGCCGCGCGCCGGCGTCCCCGCGCTGCAGGCGGAGCTCTTCGACGGCACGGACTCGCTCGACCTGGTCTGGCTCGGCCGCCGCGCCATCACCGGCATCGAGCCGGGCCGCAGCCTGACCGCCTCCGGCCGGATCGCCATGAGCCGCGGCCGGCGGGTGCTCTTCAACCCCAAGTACGAACTGCGACCCCTCGGACAGGAGCAGCGGTGACGTCATTCGAGAAGCCGGCCGACGACCCCGCCGGCGGCACCGGCACGACCGGCGGCCCCTCCGGGACCGCGCCCGTGCCCGGTGACGACGCGGGCCGTCCCGGCTCCGACGTACCGCAGGGCGACTCGCACGCCGTCACCCAGGCCGCCATGGCCGAGGCGTTCGGCGGGATCCGCGGCATGGTGGAGACCACCGTCCCCGGGCTCGTCTTCGTGCTCGTCTACACCATCGGCTCGGACATCAAGCCCTCCGCCATCGCCGCCCTCGGCGTCTCGCTGCTGCTCGGCCTCACCCGGCTGGTCACCGGCGGCACCTACAAGCACGCCTTCAGCGGTGTCTTCGGCGTGGCCATCGGCGTCGCCTTCGCGTCGATGACCGGCAACGCCAAGGACTTCTACCTCCCCGGCCTCCTCTACGGCCTCGGCCTGGCGCTGGCGTACATCCTCACCACGCTCGCGGGCGTGCCGCTGATCGGGCTGATCCTCGGCCCGCTGTTCCGCGAGAACCTGTCGTGGCGCACCCGCAACCCCGGCCGCAAGAAGGCGTACTCCAAGGCGAGCTGGGCCTGGGGCCTGATCTTCCTGGCGAAGTCCGCGATCCTCTTCCCGCTGTACTTCTGGGCGGACCCCAAGGAGTTCGGCTGGGTGATCGTGGCGCTGAAGATCCCGCCGCTGCTGCTGGCGGTCACGCTCACGTACATCTTCCTCAAGCAGGCGCCGCCGCCGATCGACGTGATCGCGGAGATG
Organism: Streptomyces aculeolatus; assembly: GCF_020400605.1. Lineage (GTDB taxonomy): Bacteria > Actinomycetota > Actinomycetes > Streptomycetales > Streptomycetaceae > Streptomyces > Streptomyces aculeolatus. The sequence continues at coordinate 3,437 of NZ_JAINRD010000002.1, forward strand.
GAGGCGGAGGAGAAGGCCGAAGAGGAGCGCGAGAAGGCACGGAAGGCGACGGCGGAACGGGACTAGCCCCCGCCCGGGGCTGCCCAGGCCGGGACTGCCCCGCCCCGCCCCGCTGCCGGAGCCCCCGGGTCAGCCGTCGCGCCGTACGGAAAGCAGCTCCTCCAGCTGCTCCTCGCGGGCCTGCGCGGCGACGAAGAGCAGCTCGTCGCCCGCCTCCAGGGTGTCGTCGGGCTTCGGGGTGAGGACCGTGCTGCCGCGGATGATCGTCACCAGCGTCGTGTCCGCCGGCCAGTCGACGTCACCGACGGCGGTGCCGATGAGCGCCGACTCCTCCGGCAGCGTCAGCTCGACGAGGTTCGCGTCGCCGTGGCTGAAGCGCAGCAGCCGGACCAGGTCGCCGACGCTGACGGCCTCCTCCACCAGGGCGGACATCAGCCGCGGCGTGGAGACGGCGACGTCCACGCCCCACGCCTCGGTGAAGAGCCACTCGTTGCGCGGGTTGTTGACCCGGGCGACCACGCGCGGCACGCCGTACTCCGTCTTGGCGAGCAGCGAGACGACGAGGTTCACCTTGTCGTCGCCGGTCGCCGCGATGACCACGTGGCAGCGCTGCAGCGCGGCCTCGTCCAGCGAGGCGATCTCGCACGCGTCGGCGAGCAGCCACTCCGCCCGCGGCACGCGCTCGACGGCGATGGCGGTGGGGGTCTTGTCGATGAGCAGCACCTCGTGCCCGTTGTCCAGCAGCTCGCCCGCGATGGAGCGGCCCACCGCGCCGGCACCTGCGATCGCGACTCTCACAGCGCTGCTCCCTTCGCTCCGCCGCCGCGCGCGTCTGCGTCGCTCACCGTCGGTCCTCCGTGTCCGGGCCCTTCGCACAGGCCGCCTCGACCTGCTCCACCTCGTCGGTACGCATGATCACATGCACCAGGTCGCCGTCCTGCAGCACCGTCTTGGCGGTGGGCAGCACGGCCTCGCCCTGCCGGGTGAGGAACGCGACCCGTACGCCCGTCTCCTCCTGGAGCTCGGCCACCCGGCGGCCGATCCAGGCCGCCGAGGTGTGCACCTCGGCCAGCTCCACCCGGCCGCTCGGATCCCGCCACAGCGGCTCGGCGCCCGAGGGCAGCAGCCGGCGCAGCATCTGGTCGGCGGTCCAGCGGACGGTGGCGACGGTGGGGATGCCGAGGCGCTGGTAGACCTCGGCCCGGCGGGGGTCGTAGATCCGGGCGGCGACGTTCTCGACGCCGAACATCTCGCGGGCGACGCGGGCGGCGATGATGTTCGAGTTGTCGCCGGAGCTGACCGCGGCGAAGGCCCCGGCCTCCTCGATGCCGGCGTCCTTCAAGGTGTCCTGGTCGAAGCCGATACCGGTGATGCGGCGCCCGCCGAAGCCGGGGCCGAGGCGGCGGAAGGCGGTGGGGTCGCGGTCGATCACCGACACCGTGTGCCCCTGCTGCTCCAGCGTGCGCGCCAGGGTGGAGCCCACCCGGCCGCACCCCATGATCACGATGTGCACGCGGCGTCCCTCCGCCTCGGCTGGCCTTTTCCGTTCAAGCTACACACCCCCTGGGCCAGGGGGCACCCCGGGTGGCGCCGGCCGGCCCGTGGGGCGCGGGGGACGGCCCGTACCGTACGGCCTTCGCGGGCGGCCTAGACTGGCGCGCGGCCGCAGCGCCGCACCCACCCCCTTCCCAGGAGTCCGCCCCGTGCCCGAAGAACAGCAGGCGCCCGCCACGTCCCCGAGCGCCGTAGGGGAGGAGTACGAGGTCGAGGTCGGCCCGGTGGCGCACGGGGGGCACTGTGTCGCCCGTACGGCGGAGGGCCAGGTGCTCTTCGTACGCCACACGCTGCCCGGCGAACGAGTCGTCGCGCGCGTCACCGAGGGGCACGCCGGCGCACGCTTCCTGCGCGCGGACGCGGTACGGGTGCTGGCGCCCGCGAAGGACCGCATCGAGGCCCCGTGCCCCTACGCCGGCCCCGGCAAGTGCGGCGGCTGCGACTTCCAGCACGTCGCCCCGGGCGCCCAGCGGCGCCTGAAGGCCGACGTCCTCGCCGAGCAGCTGAGCCGGCTCGCGGGGCTCACCGCCGAGGACGCGGGGTGGGACGGCACAGTGGAGCCGGTGCCGGGCGACAAGGTGCCGAAGGGCGAGGTGCCGGCGTGGCGCACCCGGGTGCAGTTCGCGATCGGCGCCGACGACCGGGCGGGCCTGCGCAAGCACCGTTCGCACGAGGTACAGCCCGTCGACCGCTGCCTGATCGCCGCCCCGGAGGTGGAGGAGCTGGGCGTGGAGGCCCGGGAGTGGCCGCAGACCGCCACGGTGGAGGCCATCGCCGCCACCGGCTCCGGCGACCGCCAGGTCGTCCTCACCCCCCGCCCCGGCGGCCGGCTCCCCCTGGTCGAACTGGACCGCCCCGTCTCCGTACTCCGCGCCGAGGACTCCCGCACCCCGGGCACCCCCGCCGCGGTCCACCGCGTCCACGGCCGCGACTTCGTCCGCGAACGCGCCGCGGGCCGCACCTGGCGCGTCGGCGCGGGCGGCTTCTGGCAGGTCCACCCGCGGGGCGCGGACCTGCTCGTCGAAACGGTGATGACGGGCCTGATGCCGAAGAAGGGCGACATGGCCCTCGACCTCTACTGCGGCGTCGGCCTCTTCGCCGGCGCCCTCGCCGAACGCGTCGGCCCCAAGGGCGCGGTCCTCGGCATCGAATCCGGCAAACGCGCGGCCACCGACGCCCGCCACAACCTCGCCGACCTCGACCGCGTCCGCATCGAACAGGGCAAGGTGGACCGCGTCCTGCCCCGCACGGGCATCACGGAAGCGGACCTCGTCGTCCTGGACCCACCCCGCACGGGCGCCGGCCGCCAGGTGGTCACCCAGATCACCGCCCTCCACCCCCGCCGCATCGCCTACGTCGCCTGCGACCCGGCAGCCCTGGCCCGAGACCTCTCGTACTTCAGCGCCGCGGGCTACACCCCGAAGTGGCTCCGCGCCTTCGACCTCTTCCCGATGACCCACCACATGGAGTGCGTGGCGGTGCTTGTGAGGGCCGAAAAGGCGTCCTGACCTGCACTTTTCGTGATGTGCATGATGTGCGTTGTGTGCGGTATGGGCGATATCTTGACGCTGAAATGACGCTCTCCGAGGTATCTTGACGCTCGTTTGACGCTCGTTGATCTTGCTTCAAATGCCTCGTTGAGCTGGGTAGACAGCATTCCGGACGGGCGAGTGAGCTTGCCCTCCAGGTTGCTGAGTCCTGTACGGAGAGCGCGCACCGCTTTCCGTTGATCTTGGTCGAGGCCGTGGAGAACGCGAGTGTTGAGAGCAGAAGAGGGCCGGGGTCGGCCGCTTTCGGGCGGATGGTGCTGCCGTGGGTTCGAGTCCCACCCGCCCCACCCAGAGACCCCTCAGAGGGATCGTTTCGACCTGCGGTTTCCTGCTGAGTTCTCATCAGCGTCCGCACACCGGAGAGTCGCAGAGATCGTTAGCTGGCCCGAGTGCTACTCGATCTTGCGTTTGGCCGCGCCGTTCGAAGAAGCGTGCCTTCAGCACAGCTGCGTGCAGCTGACAGCCACATGACTGGGCAGGCTGTCACCGAGCAGGACCGCCCCGCGGGCGCGGGGAGCAGCGAATCACGGGGGACAACGTGGTGCTCCACGAGGGACCAACCCCGCATGTGCGGGGAGCCCTCCGTCCTGGGGGCTCCTCCCGGCCCGGCTATGCCGGAACGGCCCCGCGCCGGCCGAGACCACCGCTTCACCCACATCCGACCAGCTCAGCCACATGAAGCGAAACCGCGAGGCTAGTGACCTGAGTCGGAGATTCGTCGGCAGTAGGTGGCGACTTTGTCGAGGATCTTGTCGGCGGTCTTGGTCCAGACGAACGGTCTGGGGTGCTGGTTCCAGTCGGCGAGCCAGGATCGGATGTCGCGTTCGAGGGCTTGGACGGAGTGGTGGACGCCGCGCTTGAGTTTCTTCTGGGTCAGCTCGGCGAACCACCGCTCGACCAGGTTCAGCCAGGAAGCGCTGGTTGGGGTGAAGTGCAGGTGGAACCTGGGGTGGGCCAGCAGCCACCGTTTGATGTCGGGCGTCTTGTGGGTTGCGTAGTGGTCCAGGATCAGGTGCACGTCGAGGTCGTCGGGGCCTGGATGGCCCGCCGGCCAGCAGCTCGGCCAGTCCCAACTGGCGGGCGTGGGTGATATCCGCGCAGCTACCGGGCCGAGTCGGGCTGCAGAACGGCAACGCCCGTCGGCGTCGGTGACCACAAGGGACCTCACCGCGTTTTGCTTGGTCTTGCCGGAGGTGAACTGGTCCGGTCCTGGCGTCCGGCGGCCGGGCGGCGTACGCGGATCGCGGTGCCGTCGAGGATCCCGGTCTGTCCGTCGGCACCGAGATGGTCGATGACCTCGGCGAGGGTGCGTAGCCGGACGCAGGGCGCGCCAATGCAGCCCCGCTGGGCCAGCAGCCGCCGCACTTCGCCGGTGGCGCAGGTGATGGTGGAGCGGTCGACGCCGAACCAGCAGGCCCGCACGTCGTGGGTGGCGCAGTGACGCAGGTGACCGATTCCCCACACCGAACTGCCGGACCCGGCACCGCTGAACAGAGCGCGGCGCCGGGTCCGACACGCATGGCGAGGGTCACGCGCAGTCTGCGGCGAGCGCCGTGCGGCTACCGGGCCAGGGCGAGGGCCGTGAATCCGCAGCGCTCCTCGACGATGTCGGCCACCAGACGGCACGGGAGGGAGCGACCGGCACGGGGGTCTGCGCACCGTGCACATCCAGCGCCCGGAATTGAGCACCGTGCACGTTGGCGGGCCGCTACCGCGTCACCTAGCCTCGTTCACCGGACCGGCCGCCCTCGCGCCGACTCCCGCGATGCCGCCGACGCCTCCCGGAGGGCGTCGTGCTCGTCGGCGGACGACATCCCCTCGGAGCGGAACAAGCGGAGGATCGACGCAGTGAGCGAGTTACGGCTGCTAGGCCCGGTGGAGCTCCGCGGGGCGGACGGGCGGCAGTACCCGCTGGGGCCGCCGCAGCAGCGGTGTGTGCTGGCGGTGCTGGCGATGGCCCCCGGCAGGCTGGTCATGGTCGAGACGTTGATCAGGCACGTCTGGCGCGAGGAGTCGTCCGGAGCCGCGCGTGACGTGCTGTATACGTACGTCTCCCGGCTGCGCCGGCTCCTGCGGCAGGCCGCGCAGGACGGTCCGCACGCCCCCGTACTACGCCGCGGTAACGGCGGATATGCGCTGGACATCTCCCTGGAGAGCGTCGATCTGCAACACACTCGCGCTCTCGCCGCTCAGGGAAGGTCGGATCGGTCCGACGATCCGGAGCGGGCGGCGAAGCTGTTCGGCGAGGCGAGCGCGCTGTGGCGGGGCACGCCGCTGGCCGGGCTGCGGGGGGAGTGGGCGGAGCAGGTGCGGGCCGGGTTGGAGCGGGAGCGGGTCTCGCTGCTGACCGATCGGTACGATGTCGAGCTGGAGCTGGGCCGGCACGCGGAGTCGGTGGCCGGCCTGTCGGCGGAGGTCGTGGAGCACCCGCTGGCCGAGCCGCTGGCGGGGCGGTTGATGCTGGCCCTGTACCGGTCCGGGCGGCAGTCCGACGCCCTTCAGGTGTACGCCCGTACGCGCGCGTCCCTCGTCGGGGAGATCGGCGAGGAACCTGGTCCCGAGCTGCGCCGGTTGCACGAGCTGATCCTCCGCCGCAGCCCCGGCCTGCACCGGCGTCAGGAGCAACCCGACCCCGGCGAGGAGAGCATCGCGCAGCCCCGAGCCCTGACCGGCGATGCCCCGCCGGCCGTACGCCCCGCGCAGTTGCCGCCGGGCGTGGCCGGGTTCACCGGGCGGGAGGCGTATCTCCGCCGTCTGGAGCGGCTGTTGCCGGGGGCGGACGGGGGTTCTGCGGATGCGTCGATCTGCGCCGTGGTCGGCACCGCGGGGGTGGGGAAGACCGCGCTTGCGGTGCACTGGGCGCAGCGGGTCGCGGAGCGGTTTCCCGACGGGCAGTTGTACGTGAACCTGCGCGGGTTCGCCGCGGGGGACAGCCCGGTCGAGCCCGCCGAGGCCCTGCGGGCCTGTCTGCAGGCACTGCGGATCCCCGACAGCCGGATCCCCGAGGGCACCGACGCCCGCACCGGTCTGTTCCGCAGCCTGCTGGCGGGCCGGCGGGTACTGGTGGTTCTCGACAACGCCCGCGACGACTGCCAGGTGCTGCCGCTGCTGCCCGGCGCACCGGGATGCGCCACCCTGATCACCAGCCGCCACCGGCTTCCCAGCCTCGTCGCCGAGACGGGTGCGGATCAGATCGTGCTGGAGCCGTTCAGTACGGAGGAGGCGCGGCAACTGCTCGTCCGGCGCCTGACGGCCGAGCAGTTGGCGGGCCGGCAGGACGCGGTGTCGGACATCGTGAACGGTTGCGAACGGCTGCCGCTGGCTCTTGCCCTGGCCGCCGCCCACCTCGCCGCACGTCCGGGTATCACCCTCACCGCGCTGGCCGACCGGACGCCCGACTCCGGTGGCTGCGAACTGACGGCGGACGTACGGACGGTCCTCTCCTGGTCGTACCGCGTACTGAGCCCCGCCGCCGCCCGGCTGTTCCGGCTGCTCGGCCTCCACCCGGGGCCCGAGTTCGGCACCGGCGCGGCAGCCGCCCTGGCCGGTATCGGGCCGCCGCGGGCCCGGCCCCTCCTGCGCGAGTTGACCTGGGCCAGCGTGCTGGACGAGCGGGCGCCCGGCAGGTTCGCCATGCACGACCTGCTGCGCGACTACGCCGCCGAACTGGCGCGCGAACAGGACGCGGAAGAGCGGCGCGAGGAAGCCGTCCGCCGCACGCTCGACTACTACCTGCACTCGGCCCACGCCGCGTGCCGGACCCTGTGGGCCCACCGCGACCGGCTCCCGGACCTCGGCCCGCCCCCGTCCGGCATCACCCCCGAGACCTTCGCCGAGGCGTCGCCGGCCTACGCCTGGTTCGCCACCGAGCGGCGTACCCTCACCGATGCCGTACGACTCGCCGTGCACACCGATCTCGACGGGCATGTTGTCCGTCTGGGCCGCAGGCTGGGCACCTACCTCGACCGCGATGGGCGGTGGATCGAGCAGAACCGACTGCTTCAGACTGTCCTCGCGACTGCCCGCCGGACGGCCGGCGACCCCGCGGGGGATCCCGAGCTGGCTGCCGTCCTGTGCGACCAGGCCCGCTCGGCCTTCCGGCTGGGCGGCATCGAGCAGGCACGGCAGCATCTGGACACTGCCTACGAACTGTTCCGCAGCAGCGGTGACCTCGCCGGTCAGGCGGAGGTCCACCACTACGTGGCCATCCTGCACGAGGTAGGCGACGAGCCGGAGCCGGCCCTGAAGCACGCGCGCAAGTCCCTCGCCCTCTATCGTCAGGCCGGTGACCGCCGTGGCGAGGGCCGCGAGTTGAACACCATCGGCTGGATCTACGGCCTGCTCGGCCAGCCCGCGTCGTCGCTGGCGCTCTCCCGGCAGGCGCTGGCCGTACAGGAGAGCGTGGGCGACCTGTACTTCATGGGCATCACCTGCGACAGCCTTGGCCGCGCCCACCACCGCCTCGGCGATCCGCACGAGGCAATCCGCTGCTTCAGGCGAGCGATCGAACTGCTGGAGTCACCCGACGCCGCGGACCCGCTCAACGCAGCCAAGGCGCACACCGCTCTCGGCGACGCACAGAAGGACCTCGGCGACGCCGAGGCCGCCCGGACGTCGTGGACACAGGCACTGCGCATGTTCGAAGACCTCCGTCACCCGGCCGCGGCCGAACCACGCTCCCGCCTGCAAAGCGCGTAGGGCGACCCCTCTGCCGGCCGTGCCTCGGGCCCCGGCCATGTCCAGGTTTCGTCATGGCGCCGCGTCAGAACTCCGGTACCGGTACCGCTCGGCGATGCAGGCGGCGAATAGGGCTGTGCGGACCGCTGAGGCTCGGATGCCAGCTGTGGTCCGCCGGTCCCGCGGGTCGGCGGTGTCCGGACGTATGCGGAGTTCGGGGGTCGGCAGAGGCGGTTTGAGGGCCGGGATGGACGTAGAGGCGTATGGGGACACCGCAGGGCTTCACGGGCTTCTGCGTGAGGTGAGACGTCAGGCATCCCGCGCGGACGGGCCGGATGCGCGGGAGGTCATGGACCGGCTGCACCGGCACACCGGCGCGGACTTCGCGCTGGTCGCGGCGGACGGGGACACGGTGGATTCGTCCACCGCAGGCTTTCCCCAGGAGATTCTGCGTTCCCTCGCCCCGCTGCTCGCGCGTATGTCCGGCGGGCAGTTGGCCGCAGCCGCGACCCAGGCCGACGGCTGGAACGTACGCTGTGAGGTTCTCGGTGTGCACGATTCGCGCCCTGTACTGGTGGCTGCCGCCCGGTCGGTGCCGAGCCCGGAGGCGGTTGCGCTGATCTCACACACCGGCAGCGTCATCACACTGCTCCGCCGCGCCACGGACGGCGATCGGACCTGGCGTGGCTTCCAGTACAAGGCGCGCCGGGTGAGGTTCGGGGTCCTCTCGGCACTGCTGGTCGCGGGGCCGGTGCCGGCCCGCCGTATGACGACCGGTGCCGTTCCACCGTTGCTGGAGGCCGACCGGCTGCGTGTCCATCTGCTGCACTGCCTGCCTGCCGACCGCGACAGGATCGTGCGGGCCTACCAGGATCCCTCCGGCTACCACGGTCCCGATCTGTTGGTGCACTGCCCGATCTTCAAGGGGCACGTGATCTGTCTCATCGCGGACGACACCGGTGGCCGGAAGGGGGACGGCTCCGGCGGCCACCCTGGTGGCCTGGGCGAAGAGCTGCGCCGCCTGGTGCGGGACAACGCTGGTTACGCAATGGGTGTCAGCAATTCGCATCCGCTCAGCTCCACAGCCGAGGCATACGGACAGGCTGCCCATGCCCTGGCCGCCGCCCGGGCCACCCCCGGTCGCGTGGTCTCTCATCAGGAGCAGACCCCGTTGGGCGAGGTCCTGCCCCGCCGGCCCGCTCTCGCCTGGGCCCGTGCGCTCCTGCGGCCGCTGGACTCCCTTCCGAAGACCACCGTCGACATCACCTGCCTCGTGACAAGCATGCCCCGAGCGGCTGTGGCCCGCCTGCTCGACCTCAGCCGCAACACCGTCCGCGCCCACCTGCGCGCCGCCGAAGCCCACCTCCGCCGCGACCTGCTGACCGCCGGCACCGGCGTCCACGATGTCGTCCACGCTCTCCACATCGCAGGCCAGAACCCCCGGAACTCGACCTGCCCGTCAGACCCGTCGATCACGACGGCAGGCCCTTCGTGAGAGTGGAGCATAGAGTCGCCGAATGAACGCTCCGGAGCCCACCGACCCGCAGGCCGAAGCCGCACGAGGCCGTATCGCTCTCTGGCTCGATCCCAGGACATCGGCTGGCTCGCCCAGCACTGCTGCTGCGACGATGACGCGACGGTTGCGGACAGGGGCCGTTGCGGAAGACTCCGGTTCCGTGCCGGTGCGGCCTTGCACAAACATTCTGGCTGATCGCAAGCAGAACGGAAGCGCGGGGCCGATACGCACCGTACGCGCCGTGACAGGGCACGTGGACCTGGACCCGGTCAGCTCCCGGGGCTGCCGTCGCGGGAGGTCCTGAAGCCGAGGTCTTCGATCGGCGGGAACGCCTGCCGCGTCGCGGCAACCCAGGCGTCGATCCGTTCATGGGACGTCCTGATCGCTCGGATCAGTTCTTCGAGAACGACAAGCTTCGCCTCGCTGACGTTCAATCCGAGCTGCTCCATGGTCACTTCCCGGTACGGCATGCTGAGCTGCCACCAGAACCGCATGAGATAGCGGCACTCCTGAGGTTCTCGGTCGTCCGCAAGCCGGTCATGGACAACGGCCTGGACGCGCCGCCGCTGATCTGTGTCGCGAAACCTTGCACTCAGGTCGGTCAAGGACATGGCCGGAGACTACCCGGCGCAGCAGTACGGCAATTGGCGAGGCGTCTACGGCCGGCTGCGGATGTGGGCCATCGGCGGCACCCGGGAGCGGGTGTTCACGTGGCTGATGGCCCAGGCCGACGCCGAAGACGACCTGTACTGGGCCGTCTCGGTGGACTCCACCATCGTGCGGGCTCCCCAGCACGTCGCCGGGGGCCCGCAAGACAGGGCTTCAGCCAGCGTGAACGTGCCGTCTGCCCCGGAGAGGCGGCACCGGTGCCGGCCGCGATCGAGGCGACGTGCGTGCCGTGGCCGTAGCGGTGCTTGCCGTCCGCGGCAGCGGAGAAGTTTCCGCCGGCGACCACCCGCCCCGCCAGGTCCCGGTGGTGGCGTCGACGCCGCTGTCCAGCACGGCGATCTGCACACCGCTGCCGTCGTGCCCCGCCTCCCACGCGGCCGGGTGCCGGTCCGCGGCACGCTCGTGTCCAGGCCGGCCCGTACCAGAACGTCCAGCCACACGCGCGCCACGCCGGACTCCGAGCGCGCACCGCGCTCAGGGTTGGTCAGCACCTGCCAGAGCGCGGGCGCCTCACCCCAGCCGGTAGTGAGCGCCTCGGCGTTGAGCCGCGGGAAGCGGTGCAGCACGTCCGTGCCGTCCACGGCGTGCAGTTGCTCCGGGCCTCCGGGCTCTCGCCGCGGTAGTCGACGCTGAGCTTCAGCCCGTCGGGCCGATGGCGTACGTATTCCGCGCTGCCCTGCAGAGCGACGTCGAACAGCCGCCTGTCCACCGTGCCCTCCGCGATGAGCCCGCTCGCGTCGCTCGGCACGACGTAGGTGTGGCCGCCGTCCCCATACGTGTGCACCGGTATTCCTTCCCTGCCGGGCCCCGGGTCCATGGCAGTGGGCCGGCCCGCGCCGTCCGCCCGGACCCGGTCCCCGGTGATCAACCTCACCCATGCCCCGGCCTGTTGCCGGTACGCCGTTGAACTGCCGCTGTCACCGGACGACGCCCCCGGCGCCGCGGTCAGGCCCGCGGTGAGTGCCGTCACGGCGGTGTCCGCACGGCGGCGTACCCCGCACTCTTCATGCTTCCGCGCACGATCCCGCTCCTTTCCGAGGTCTCGTCAAGGCATGGGGACCGGGCACGGCCTTGGCATCTTGCTGTCCGTCCATTCGCTCTTCTCGACCGACTCGGCGGAGATGATCGCGCCCGCCTTGTAGTCGGCGTAGTCGCCCGCCGGGACGATCACGACGGTGTCGGCGGTCAGACCGCGGGCCGTGGCCTTGTCGAAGATGAGCCGGTCCTGCAGCGTCCCGCCGTTCTCGCCCGGGGTGGCGAGGGTGACGGCGGTGCCCTTTCGGCCTGCGACGTCGGTGACGTCGTCAATGACGGTGACGCCTTCCAGGCCGGCGAGCATCCGGAAGGCTGCCGCCTGGACCTCCCCGCTGACCGGCACGTCGAGGAGCAAGGTGCGGGCGGCATCGAAGAGGAACGTCTCGCGCGACCCGGGCGCCGCCTTCGCCTTGCCCGTGTAGCCGGTGAGGAGTTCGTCCCGGAGCGCTTCGGGGTCGGTCGGCAGGGCGTTCAACTGCTCCAGGCCGAGGCCCCGGCCGCCGAGGAGGAAGGGCGCCTCGTGTGTCGGCTTCAGGGTCGGGCTCCCGGCGCGCGGCCAGACTTTCACGAAGGAGCCCATGACGTCGTCGTCGGCCCAGAGCGGCATCCTGTCGCCGGGGCCCACCTTGAACACCCTCGGCACGGCCGTGGCCAGGTCGATGGTGACCGAGACGGGGTTGGGCGATCCGTCTTTCTCCCACGCCTCGCGGTCGTCGGCGGAGGCGGGCGCGAAGGGGAAGTTCTGGCCCGACCCGCAGAACTCACCGGTCTCGGTGTCCGTGGAGTGGGTCTCGCGCGCACCGCCGGCGATCCCGTACTTCTCGCCGGTGTCACGGGCCGCGAGCTGCTGCCACATCTCGTAGTACACGCGCCAGTAACGGCCGTCCTGCACGACGTCCTGCGTCGCCGCCGTGTGTGCCGCCGCCAGCAGGGCCGAGTCGGCAGCATCGCCGGCCCGCGGCGCCACCGCGTCCAGCTCCCAGTGGTCCGGCGGCTCCGCAGGGCCGGAACCGGAGGTGGCCGAGACGATGAGCAGGGTGACGGCAGTGGCGCCGGCAAGCAGACCGCCGCCCCAGGCGTAGGGCCGGCGCAGCGTGCGTCGCGGCGGCACGGGGGCGGCAGCGACTGAGGCGGGTGCCTCCGGTGCCGCCATGGCCCGGCTCAGCTCGGCCGCGCGGGTGGCGGCGGGCACGGGGAGGACCGGGTCCAGGTGGGCGGGGCGGGCGGCGGCCAGGCGCCGCATCAGCTCATGGGAGTCCGTACGGCTCATCGGGGGTCCTCTCCTGCGATACGGGCGGTGCCTGTGTTACGGGGGCGGGCGGTCTCGGCGTTGCGGGCACGGGCGGTGCCGGAGTCACGGGCGCGAGCCGGGCGGGCGCCGACTCCGGCGCGCGCGGGCGGGGTCGCTACGGGCGGGGTTTCGGCGGGGCGGGCGTCGTGCGTGACGTCCTCCAGCGCCCTGGCGAACCGCTTGCGGGCGCGGTGCAGCCGCACCCGGAAGGCGACCGGCGAACAGCCCAGCACCTCGGCCGCGCCCCGCTGGTCCAGGTCGTGCCAGGCCACCAGCACCAGCACCTCGCGGTCGTCCGGATCCAGCTCGGCCAGCGCCCGCAGCACGGTCACCCGCTCTGCCACAACGTCGGCGACGTCCTGCGTCACCACCTCGGCCTGCGGCTGCAACAGCGCCTCCTGCGCCGCCCGCTGCGCGGCCGCGCGGGCCCCGCTGCGTACCTGGATACGGGCCACGCCCAGCAGCCACGGCAACGGCGGCTCCGGCACGTCACCGATACGCCTCCAGGCGACGGCGAACGTCTCGCTGACGACCTCGTCGGCCCGCTGCCGCCCGGCCCGGGCGGCAGCGTAGGCCCACACCCGTTGCCGGAAGTCGTCGTACATTGCGGTGAAACGCACCACGTCGTCGTCCGGCTCACGCATGTTCCACCATCGGTACCTCCTGGCGTGTGGAGCGCTGTCGCGAGGTAATGGCGTCCGGGGGGCGCATTGTTACCGACGGCGGGTCATCTTCCCAATCCCTGACGCACGGGCGATGGCTCCCGGCCCTGGCGAATGCGGTGAGCCTCAACGACCCCCAAAGGCGTCCGGACCGTCCTTCTGTCGAGCCCGCTGCTGAGGAGGACTTCTGACACACGGCGCGACCTGTTCGGGCAGTCTTTCGAGCCGATGGCGGGCGTCGGCGCCCCCTCGCCCTGAGCGATTGCGCCGGGCTGATGGACGTGCACCGGGCCAGGCGCAGGCGTCGGAAGCCCTGCAGCCAGGCGAAGGTCCCTCGGCCACGCAGCGGTAGGTGCTCAGGTCGGTGCCGGGCTTGGTGCCGTGGCGTGCGATGCCAGGTACAGCGCCGCGGGCGTCGACCTGGGCTCGGTAGACGTCGTGGTCGTAGCCGCGGTCTGCGAACAGCGAGTCGGATATGCGGCGGGGATGACCGATCGGGGCCGCCGGCGGGATCGCATCGAGCAGCGGCAGCGGTTGGTGGACGCCCTTGCGGTTGCCGCCGGGACAGCGGGACCGTGAGTGGGGTGTCGTGCCCGTCGGTGATCAGGTGGTCCTTCGAGCCGGTCCGGCCACGGTCGACCGGCAGGGCCTCGGCGCGGTGCTGATGATGACGCCGACCAACGTGACCGGCCTGGCCCGGTGGCTCACCATGAGATGCAACACGCCGGCCACGGTGTGGGAGGAGCGCGGCACCTGGGTCTCGGACGGCCCGGCAGTGCTCATGCACTCCGCCGAGGCGGGTTCCGACCTGGGTGTGGAGTACCCCGGCGGCGGGATGCCCGCCCGGGCAACGGTCCCGCCGCCCGGCGGCTGCTGGAGGGTCCGCACCACGCAGGCTTGGGTGGACGGGGAGAACTGGGTCGGCTTGGTCCAGTTCCTGCCGTGCGAATCCTGATCGGGCAGTGCCTCGGTCAGGTACGGTCGGCCGCGGCGTGCAAGGTTGTGCAGATGAGCGACGCCCAACGTCGCGTGGTGCACGCCATCGCCCTTGAGACGGCAGTCGCGCAAGATCTTCCAGGTCTCCATCCGGGCAAGGCGTCCTCGACCCGAGCGCGGACCGTGCGGTGGGAGGTGTTGTGTTCTTCTTTCCAGGCAGGCGGCTCGCTCTGTCAGTCGCGGCGGTGCGGGACGACGAGCCTCGTACCTCGATCCCCCGTTATGTTCTTCGCGGTCCTGCAAGAGGGCCGCTGGCCTTCGGGGCCGGTATGACTGTTCCCCCCTGTCGACTCGATGACCTGGGGGGTGTCACCGGGCCCGGCAGGCGTCTTTGGAGACGCTGATGAGTGCCTCTGTGTGCCAAGCGGCGGCTGCGCGACCTGTGTGGTGGTCGCGTTTGAGGGTGCGGTAGACCATGTTCGACAGGCGTCGTTTGAGGGCCCGGCGGGCCTCTGCTGGTGTCTTGCCCTCGTCGATCTTCCGCAGGTAGTACTCCCGGCCGCGGCCGCCGTCGCGGATCTGGCAGGCGGCGATGATGTGCAGCGCCGAGTTCAGTGCCCGGTTGCCTCGGGTGTTGAGGCGGTGGCGGGTGTTGTTGCCGCTGGAGGCGTGCAGGGGCGCCGTGCCGGTGTAGCTGGCGAAGTGGTGCTCGCTGGGGAAGCGGCTGACGTCGCCGACGTGTCCGAGCAGCTTGGCGGCGAGCACGGTGCCCAGCCCGGGCAGCGTGGTCAGCGGAGTGCGTACGGCGGCCAGAGCGTCACGCATCTGGGCCCCGTTGTCCCGGATCTGGCGGTCGATGCGCCGCAGGTCGGCGAGGAGATCGCGAGCAAGGTCGCGACGGCAGTTGTCGGTCGCGGTGACCGGACGGAGGCCCTTCATCAGGGCGGCGGCCTTCTCCGCGGACAGACGGGTGGGGGCACCGCCGGGCAGCAGGTCCCGCAGGAGTGCATGGAGACGGTTGATGATGCGCGTGCGCTCGTGGACCAGGTCGTCGTGCCGCTCGGTCAGCAGCCGCAGGATGGTGGACTGGCCTTCGGGCTCGACCTCGCGCAGGTCCTGCCGGAAGAGAGCGACCTGGGCAACGTGCAGAGCGTCGGCCTCGTCGGTCTAGCGGTCCCCACCCGTTGCCAGCAACCGGGCCCGGGCGGCGAGCGTGGAGGGCACGTCCACCACCTGCTCGCCGGCGGCGGCCAGTTGCTGGGCGAGGCTGCACGTCCACTGCAGCCGGCTCGGAGACAGAACGATCAGGTGTCCACGCCGACCGGAACGGACAAGGTCCGATTGAGCCGGATCGGCATCCCGCTACGGCCGGCCTCCGCCCGGCCCGCATCCCCGGACCGGTGGCAGCCCATCCAGAGTTTGGATGGGCTGCCACTCGCCGAACATTGCCGCAGTAACGGCAAAAGAATCGCCCTCGGTCCTCCCAGGACCATCCGCAAACTGCCAACCTACTCCCATGCATCTCCGCTGTCGGACTACTCGCGCAGGCATCCGCAGGCGCGTAGAGGGCGATTCGCTCAGCGGGGTCGGCGGTGAGCGCCCGGCCCGGATACCGGAACCTGCGCCCACCCTGCGGCAGCAACGGCTCAACTACGAGCCCACAACTCGTCCGACGCGATCCACGGCGATGTCTCCACACCGCATCGAACGCTCAACTCCCGCCCTGGACACGGCAGCCAGAACCGATCCACCCAGCAGGTCCGACGTTGCGGACCGTCTCCACCAGCAGGAGCGAGCCGGACTGTGAGATCGCGTGGTGGGGCCAGTCGTTGTACACCCCGGCCTTCGGCCCCGCCGGGACCACAGGTCCGCGGTGGCGGGGCCGCTCCGGCATTCGGTTATCGCTCGGTGGACAGCGGGTCGACGGCGATCATCCTCAGCTCGCAGCTGTATCTCTCGCCGAGATCGTCGGTCAGCCATGTCTGGTTGGTGTCGGGCAGGACTTCGGTGAGGGTGACCTGAGCTTCGGCGTCCTTCGCTGTCGCCCGCCGCACGGCCCTCGCGAAGAGGTTGACGAGCGGGATGCTGCCGAAGTCCACGAAGAACGGTTTGATTTCACCGGGTGTCTTGGCGAACACCCGCTCCGGAAGGCCGTTTTCGACGCGCCAGGCGCGGGCCGCGAGAAACCTCTCCCGTTCCTCTCGTTGGTCGGCCCAGGTGAGTTCTGCGGCGGGCAGTGTCCATGCCTCCCGTGCCACGACGAGGCGGTCGACGGTGACCCGTCCGCGGTGCCGGCAGCGCGGGAACGGTTGGAAGGCGGTCGCGGTCACGTCGCTGAGGGGTTCGCTGAGCACGTCGAGCAGAGGAGCGCGGAAGGTTGCGGCGCCGTCGCGTACTTCCAGGGCGCCGGGTTCGCCGGTGGCGTGGACGAAGAGGTCTGCCAGGGCCAGGAACCTGCCGGGCGGTTCGATGCCGGGGTTGCGCGTGCTCCAGTAGACGGTGTCCGGTGCGGGCATCGCCGTCGGCGGGCTGAGCCGGCTGCTGGTCGTGGCCAGCAGGTTCTTCTTCGGCGGCACCAGGTAGATCCGTCGGCCGCCGTGGTCGGCGGCGTCGTAGCCGCGCAGTGCGTCGGGTGCGGGATGGTGCTCGACGGTTGAGCGGTGCTCCAGGGTGTTGAAGGCAGCGTGTACTTCACCGAGGACCGCCTCGTATTCGCCCCGGCGGATGGCTGCTTCCGAGGCTGCGGCGATCATCACGTCCGGAGCGTGGTGAACCGCGGCCGAGTGGGCGGGGCGAGCGGCCGGGAACGTGGCCCGCACCCGGTCGGCGAGCATGCCGGAGGAGAGTTGTGCGGGCATGCCGCTCTCGGGGCGCGCCGCCGCCCCGAGTACGTGCCTCCACCGCTGCTGGAAGTCGGCGATGGCGGCCCGCGTCTCGTCGGAGTCCGTGCCGAGGCACCCCAGCTTCTGCCCGGCGTGCTCCAACAGCTCCACGAGTGGCATCGCCGCCCCGGGGTGTGCGGCCGTCCAGTCCCGGTGGGCCGCGGAGAGGTAGGCGCCGTACTCGGCCGCGATGCGGTTGGCCAGCCATCTGGCGCTGTCCAGCACCAGACCGAGCGGGCCGGCCAACTCGGCACGCAGGGCCGTGCCCAGCTCCACGTCCACATCGCGGACCGTTTCTTCGAACACGAGGGTGCGGGCCGCGTAGGTCTGTCCGTGGAGCCGTCCGGCCTCCGTGCCCGTGACCTGCTCGAATTCGGTGTTGAGCCGGTCGAGCGCGGCAGCCAGCCGCTCGGCGTCACCGGCTGCCGCCGCGACGTCCGCCCGCGCGCCGAGGAGCCGGTCCAGATCCGCCAGCGCCTTGTTCCGCACAGACAGATGGCCAATTCGGTGCAGCTTGTCACGCAAGGTGATCTCGGGGTGCAGCTCAAGGGGGCCTTCGAGACCGAGTGTGATGAGCCCTTCGCCGAGCAGCCGGGTCAGCGCCGTCATGGCCTCGGCCTCGCAACCGTAGGGAAGGCCGGGGCCGGCGAGTTCACGAGCCACCTCGACGGCCGGACGCTTACCGTCGCACGCCTGCAACAGTGCGGCCTGAGCGGGCGGCAGCAGCAGCGGGGAGCCGAACGCACGCCGGACCCGGCCTTCTTCGACGACCACGTTGGGGTCACGGCGCGGCAGGAGCCAGGGCGTCATCGCGGGGTCCCGGCCCAGCGCTTGGGCGACCGCGTCGACGGCCCAGCTCTCGAAGTACACCGCCCGGTGACGGAGGAACCTGCGACCCGGCTCGATCCGGAGCAGCTCCTCCCCGCGCACACCGCCCGCAGGCCGGGTCCACTGCCCCCATGCGGTGGGCCCGAAGAAGCCGATGGTGTCGTTCTTCAACGCGTAGCGTTGGAGGTAGTTGACGATGGTCTCCTGGTGTTCTCGTCCCTTGCTGTTCCGGGGCTCTCCCGCGACGACTTTGTCCAGGCACCTGGGGAGCAGGGCGTGGTTCTGCCAGGCCACCGCCTCCCGGAAGCGGCGGTCCGCGGCCGTCCGCCGGACGACCTCGCCGAAACGTGCCACCGCGGTGTCGAATGCGCGGTGGTATTCATCCGCAGTGACCGTCCCGGAGAGCAGCGCATCGGCAGCACGTGCCAGGTCCGGGTCAGCCAGTTCATCGACGAGGCGGGCGGGGAAGCCGGCGCCCCGGACCAATACGTCACGCCACACGTGCCATCCGGTGGAGCCGAGCGGCACCAGGTGCGCGGCGGTCGGCTCCCGGTCGATCGTGCGGGAGTCCGGCAGGGCGGCAACGGGCGGGTTCGGCGGTGGCACTGTCATCAGCTCCTGGTGGGCGTCGTAGTCGGTCGGCGGATACGGCACAGACCGTCGGCCTGAGGCGTTCGAGGCCTGCCGCTCCCCGATGTGCTGTGTGACGGAGGTGAGGCCGGGCGGCGGAGCGGACGCGGGACCTTCAGCCGCGCTTTCAGGCCCCCTCGGCGGTGTTTCGCCGGCGTCATCCCGGCCGGCGAGGCACCGCCCGCGCAGAAGAATTCGCTGCCGGGGGGCACAGGCCGTCCCCCGAGAACGGACAGGCCGCGGAGTCTTCGATCTTCACGGCAGGGTCCATCGCCACGCCGGCACGACGCCAAACAGGAACCAGGTGGAAACGCTCCCAAGGAAGGAAACGAAATCGCTCCACCTCGAATGCGCCCCTGAAAGCACCGAACGCAGGGGATCAAGACGTACGTAGACCACCAAGGGAGCCGCCCGGGCAGCGCACACCCGGATCGGCGTTGCCCGCAACACCACTCGCTGGTCGGCGAGCACAGCAGCCCTCGGCCGTACTGCGCGTCCGCTTCGCGGCTCGTGGGTCGGCGGCCGGTCGGAGTGGCGGGGGCGCAGGGCGTTTCAGGAGGAGCGTCGGAGTGCCGTGCTGCGCCGCCGGATGGTGCCGGCGGTGCGGGGCAGCGTGCGGAGGAGGCGGACGTAGGCGGTGCGGCGTACGGGGGGCGCCGGTGCCTGCACGGCGGCCTCGGCCAGGTTCATGCTGTCTTCCAGGCATGCGTCGTGCAGCGGACGCCACAGCACCGGCCAGGTGAGGCGGGCCGGGCCGCGTACGTTCATGGCCAGAGTGTGCCGCAGCAGGGTGCGGTGTTCGTCGAGGGGGAGCACTGCGTACTCGTGGAAGCCGTCGAAACCGCGCGGCGCGCGGAAGGTGAAGCGGATCCAGGTGCCGGGGACGTAGGCCGTGACGGTGTAGCGGATGGGTCCGTGGCCGCCGGTCGCGCCGACCGCCAGGGGGCCGTCGAAGCGCATGGACGGCCAGCCGGCGCGCGGCCAGAGTGCGTCGCCGTCGCCCGCGAGGGTGTCGAGCAGCGCCCCCACCTCGCTCTGCGCCGCTCCCAGCACGCGCTGGTGCACGTTGTACACGCCCATGACGGCCCTCTCCCCGACATATTAGAGGTTGGTCTCTAATACTTTCTGGAGAGTACTCTCTACTTCGTGGCCAGGCAACCTCGCTTCACCACCGACCAGTTCCTCGACGCCGCCGTACGCAAGGCCGCGGCGGCCGGTCCCGCGGCGGTGACCATGTCCGCCGTCGCCACCGAGGTGGGCGCCCCCAGCGGCTCGATCTACCACCGCTTCGCCGGGCGCACCGACCTGCTCGCCGAGACGTGGCTGCGGACGGTGGAGGCCTTCCAGGAGGGCTACCTCGTACTCCTCGCGGGCGCCGACCGCGACGCCGCGCAGTCGGCGCGGGCAGCGGCCCGGCACGTGGTCGCCTGGAGCCGCGCCGAGCCCGCGCGGGCCACCGTGCTGCTCCACGGCGCGGACGCCTTCGACCGCGCCCGCTGGTCCGCTACGCAGGGCGCGCGCGCCGACGCCGGCAACCGGCGCGTGCATGCGGCTCTGGCCGAGTTGGCCGCCGCGCTCGGGCTCCGCGGTCCCGAAGCCGCCGACCGGACCGCCCTCGCCCTGATCGACCTTCCCCTCGCGCTTGTACGACGCCACCTGCGCTCGGGGTCGGCGCTGCCCGCGCATGCCGAGGACCTTGCCGAGCAAGGCGCCACCGCCCTCCTGAACTGCTGAGAAGCCACAGGCCGTGCACAGCCGGATCGCTGGCAGAGTTCGGGCATCTCCACGGTCGGGTCCGCCTGCCGACGGGCCAACTGGTCGTCTGCGGTTGTGTGGCGATCCGCGGAGGCGATGGGAGCAGCGTCTGGAGGCAACGAGATGGCCTCCAACCCCGGTTCCCGCCGTCGAGGCCCACGGCGGGTAAACGGTTCGCGACGTGCTCGTGAAGTTGCCGGACCACCTCATGGGCCGGACCGGCATCCTGACCGGGCACCGTGGTGGTCCGTTCGAGCGTTGTTTGACGGCCCCGCCTTCGCTTTCGATGGCCGGGCTGCTCCGGCGGCTAGCGTGGATGCCCCCGGATGCGGGTGTACCTCACGCGCCCCAGAACGGTCGTTCGAGGGCTCTGGCGGTTTCCGACGGGCAGACAACGTAAGGGCCTGACATGTCCAATCACTTCACCGGCCTCAGCCTCGGGGCACCGCTCGGCGACCAGCGCCTCGATCTGTGCGACCTCTACGCCTTCGGGGCGCCCGGCGATCCGAGCAGGACCGTTCTCATCCTCAACGCGAATCCCAACGCGGATGCCATGCACCCCGACGCCGTGTACCGCCTGAACGTCGACAACGACGGCGATTACCTCACCGACCACGCCTTCAGTTGGGTTTTCAGCCCGCCGGCATCCGATGGCTCGCAGACATACAGCGTCTTCATGGCGACCGGTGCAGAGTCCCGCAGGCCCGAGGCGGTCGGCACCAAGATCGTGTCGGACGCCGCCGTCTCCTTCGGTCCCCGGGCCAATGTGGTCAGCAGCGGCGATTACAAAGTGGCCGCGGGTAGCCGCAGTGACGCCTTCTTCTTCGACTTCGACGGAATCAAGAATCTGTTCGACATCAGCGGCAAGCGGAATTTCACCGCGCCGCATCTGGGCGGAAAGTCCCCGTGGACCGGCGTCGACTCCAACACCCAGGCCAACGTCTTCTCGATGGCCGTCGAACTGCCGACCGCGGAGCTGGCCCCCAAGGACGAGTTGCACATCTGGGGCCGGTGCAGCGTCCTTCGCGACGGCGAACTCGTCCACGCGGACCGCGCCGGCCACCCGTCAATGAGCAGTTTCTTCAACACCGACGACACGAAGGAGGAGTACAACGCGAGCGAGCCGGTCAACGACCGGACCAGGTGGACGGACCAGTTCGTCCACCTGCTGGGCCACACCGGCGGCTACTCGCGTGAGGAGGCGATCGTCGCGCTCGACGAGCACGGTCTTCTGCCCGACGTACTGCACTTCAACCCGTCCCAGCCCGCTGCATATCCCAATGGCCGGACATTCACGGAAGACGTCATCGATATCCGCGTCGCGTTCCTCACCAAGAACGAGGCGCCGCCCACCGGCCTGACGCCCCACACCGACACCCTGGACCGGTTCCCCTACCTCGGCGACCCGCACCCGGCAACCACCTCCTGACGGTCTTCGTGGGGGCTTCCGCCAGGGCGTCATGATGTCGATGTCGAGGGCGGCCCGTCTCGCGCTGGTCGGTAGTGGGAAAGCAGTCGTCCGACAGAGGGGGCAAGCTCACAGGCGGATGACGACCAGGGCGATGTCGTCGGTGGCACCGGCAGGTGGGGTCAGGTCGTCCAGCAAGGCGCCGGCGAGCGCTTCGGGTTCGGTGCCCTGGTGCCGGATGAGGGAGGCGGCAAGCCGGTTCAGGCCGACGTCGATGTCCTCACGACGGCGTTCGATCAGCCCATCGGTATACAGCACGAGCGTGGCTCCCTCGCTGAACGGAACCTTGCTCTGGGGGCGGGGGATGTGCTCGGGGCGCGCGCCGAGAGGGGGGTCGGTGGCCTGGTCGAGGAACTCCACGGTGCCGTCGGGGTGCAGCAGCGCCGGCGGAGGGTGGCCCGCGCTGCTGTACGCGATGACGCGGTTGACGCCGTCGATGACGCACAGGACCGTCGTCGTCGACTCCGCACCGCTGACGGACCGGGCGTACAGACCGAGGACTTCCAGGGCCCGGGCGGGGCCGTCGTCGGAGACGCGGAAGGCGGCGCTGAGGGCGCTGCGCAGTTGGCCCATGACGCAGGCGGCGGCCAGGCCGTAGCCCACGACGTCCCCGACGGCCACCGCCGTACGGCCGTCGGGCAGTTCGACGAGGTCGTACCAGTCTCGTTGTACAGCATGGTTTCCAGCGCGGTCGCCCGGTCCTTGCCGCCCTGGGTACGGACGAGTTCGGTGATGTCCTCCTCCAGGTGCAGCAGCAGTGCCACCCGCCCATCCGCGTCGTAGACGGGGACGTTGACCGGGCTCCAGTAACGCTCCTCCCACACCCCGGGCCGGTCCGGGTCCTCCACGTCGTAGCGGTGAAGCGTCATGGCGTCGCGCTCCCCGGTGGCGGCCACCCACCGCAATGACCCCTGCAGCTTGCGCATGCCGGTGACCGCACGATTCTCCGGGTCATCCGGAAAGGCGTCAGACAGGTCGCGGCCCACCACCTGGTCACGAGTACGCCCCATGCTGCGCAGAAACGCCTCCCGGACCGACCGCCTCCACACGCCCATCGGCGACGCTGTGCGCCGTCTGCGGCCCGAGGCGGCGCCGCCCCACTGTGCTCATATCTCGACGACGGCAGTAAGTCGGTGGTGGGTCACTACCATCGAAAGATGGCGACGGAGCTGTGGCATATCACCGAGCGGGCACGCTGGGAAGCCGCCCGCCGGACCGGGGTGTACGAGCAGTCGACCCGCGGGCGCAGCCTGGCGGAGGAGGGCTACATCCACTGCTCGCTTCGGCACCAGCTCGCGCCGGTCGCGCGGGCGCTGTACGGCAGTCGGCCGGAGGAGGACCCGGTGGTGCTGGTCATCGACGCCGAGCGCCTGTCCGCGCCGGTGCGTTTCGAGGCGGCGGAGCCCGGCGGCGAGGAGTTCCCGCACGTATACGGCCCGATACCGGTGGGCGCGGTCCTCAGAGTCGAGCCCTGGACCGACCCCGGACAGCGGTGAGCGGCAATGGCCGTCCGACCGGGCAGGCCGCTGCTGCGGGCGTGGCCGGGCGGGCGGGCGTCCCACGGCGCAGTGGCCGGGCGTCGACCCCGGCTGCTCCGACGACCTGGGCGACATCGGCACCGGACCGGTCACCCGGCCCGACCACTGCCACTGGGCTTCTCCCGCCCGCGGCGAGAGCGCCTTCCGTGGACGCGCGTCAGCCTTCGGGCGGCGTCCAGCCCGGGTCGCGGCCGCTGAGCCCCACCACCCGGTCCAGCAGCGGTGCGTCCTCCGGCACCGTGACGGGCGGCCCGAACATCCCCTCCCGGGCGGGCCCGTCGGGCGTGGCTGCCACCAGTTCGTACGAGACGTGCAGCGCTTCCTCGTCCGGCTGGTAGTGCCGGCCGGTGGCGCGGGCGAGGTCCCAGCCGTGCAGGACCAGCTCGTTGAGGGCGACCCGGCCGGCCACCGCGCCCGGGAGGGTGACGCCGCCGGCCTGGGTGTCGCCCTCCCAGGCCGCCGGGTCGTTCCACGCGTCGGCGAGCTGGGGCAGCTCCCGGGCCAGTTCCTCGCGCCAGCCGGGGCCGAGGTCGGGGAGCGGCGCCGAGTTCGGGTCGGTGCCGGTGGTGGCGCCGAGGTCCTTGCGGGCCGCGTCGCGGAACGCGACCGTCAGGCCGATGAGGTGGCCCAGCAGGTGGCGTACGGCCATGCCCTCGCAGGGCGTGGGATCCTCCAGCCGGTCGTCGGGGATGTCGGCGGCGAGCCGGGCGAGGACTTCGGTCTGCGGGCCGAGGTCCGGGCGGGCGGGCGGTGCGGCGGGGCTTGCGTCGGTCATGCGGGGGTCCTTCCGTGGCGTACTTCCTCCACTGACTGTGACTCGCGCGGGGCCCGAAACTCATCGCCGACAGGCCCGTCCCCGAACCTTCGCCCAGCAGCCGGGTGCGGACCCTGCCGGGCCGGACGGAGGGGTGCTGCCACCGGCAGATGATCGACGCGGTGCGCTTGAGGCGCTCTCGATGCGGGCATGGCGGTTACGTAGCGTAGGACACCGCATGCAGGTCCCCGATCGAAGGTGGCGCTCGTGAAGTTCAGCTACGCCATGCTCCCCGACTATTCCGTGGCCGAGTCCTTGGATTCCATTCGATTAGCGGACGACCTGGGCTTTTATGCCTGTTACGCGGCCGACGAGACCTGGCACAAGGATCTGTGGCTGCTGTTCGCGGCGGCAGCCGGCCGTACCGAGCGGATTCGGCTCGGGCCGAGTGTGTCGCCGGTGACCTTGCGGGAGCCGACGCTGATCGCGCAGGCACTCGCCACCCTGGACGAGCTCACCGGCGGCCGCGCCGAAGGCGTGCTGTCCAGCGGCAACTTCGGACTGCTCGCCCAGTACCGGATCGACTGGGCTCGCACGAAGCCGCTGTCGCGCGTGAAGGAAGCGCTGCACGTGATGCGTACGTTCCTGGACGAGGGTGCCCTCTCCTACGAGGGCGAGTTCTTCTCCTACGACGGGCTCTTCACCTTCGCGCGGCCCGTGCAGGAACGCGTTCCGCTCAAGCTCGGCGCGATGCGCGGGCCCAAGTCCTTCGAGGCGGCCGGGGAGTTGTCGGACGGCTGCCATCACGCGCTGAGCTACACCCGCGAGGCGTACGAGTACGCGGTACGGCACATCCGCACCGGGGCCGAGCGTGCCGGCAAGGACTGGCGGTCGCTCGACATCGGGGCCTGGGTGGTCTTCGCGACCGGGCCCGACTCGGGGGTCGCCAAGGAGGCGGCGCGCAGCATGGTCGGCATCTACGCCTCTTCCATGCCCGAGGAGCAGCTGCTCCGCAACGGAGTCGACCCGGCGGAGTTGAAGCCGGCCATCGAGGCGATCGCCGCCGGAGACCTGGCCCGGGGCATCGAACTGACCTCGCCGCGGGTCGCCGAGCGGCTCTCCATCGCGGGTACGCCCGAGGAGTGCCGGGAGAAGATCCAGCGGGACATCGCACCCAGCGGTGTCAACCACATGATCTGCGCCGTCACCGACCGCACCATGGTCAAAGCCTTCACCGGCCGCGACCTCACCGAGGCGGCCGATGTGAACACGCAACTGCGGCTGATCAAGGAGCGGATCATGCCGGCCTTCACCTGACCCGGGATGCGCGCCACACCCGCCAGGTTCGCCTGTCCGGCTGCCCGAGCGGGAGACCGTCACCGGCAACTCCCAGGGTGTCCAGCTCGCCGAGCTGACCGGCCTGCTGCACCGGCAGGGCTGCACCAAGGGCAACGTGCCGGCCCACGTCAGGACAACCCGCTCAACCCGCGACTTCGCCGAAGCTCTGGGCTGCGCGCCGGTTCCCGAACAGGACGGTGATCAGTGCTTCGGGTGGCATGCTCCGGGGCCTGTCGCTCACCTGGCCGTCGCCGAGTTCGATGATCCGCCAGACTCCATCGGCCCGGATGGCGAGGTCCACCGTGACGAAGGGCAGGCCCAGGCCGGCGACCAGCGGCTCGACCGGCGCCAGGTCCACATCGTCGGGAGAAGGGCGGTCCGGCGTGTCCGGATGCGAGGTGACCAGGCGGCAAACCCCGTCCACCCACCAGGTGCGGACCTCGGCGCTGACGAACCGCTCGAAGCGGCGCAGGACGAACCCGCCGGCCATATCGTCGCCGCGAAGCTCCCGGAACCGGGTGGCGACGGCCCAGGCCGCGTCGGCGTCGGCGAGTTCGGGGATGAAAGCCGCTTCGTGCCAGTAGTGCTTCATCGACTTCACGTGGTCGCGCAGCACCGCGGGACCGGCTCCCAGCTCCGCTCTGGCCTGGTCGAATCCGGCGCGGTCGTCGCCGGCGGTCCAGACCGACGGCGGGGTCACCGTGCGAAGATCCGCGTACCAGCCCGGCAGTTCGTGTGCCCGCCGGAACTGCTCGGTGCCCGTCCGCAGAGTGATGCCCCGTCGCGCCAGAGCTGCGTCGAAGGCCGCATACCGCTCGGCACTCACCATCCAGCCCCGGTACACCGCTTCGCCCCCCTGCGGAACGCGGGCCACCGCGCGAGCGGCGCCCTCAGGGGCGACCAGTGCGTCGTGGTCAACGAGCGCGACTTCGATACCGGCCGCCCGCGCAGCCTCTGCCTCGGGAGCGAAGTGCTCATCCGGTCGCCGAGGTCGCAGCACGTCGGAAGGAATCAGCAGCATCATGCCCGCATCTTCGCGGCCCGACCAACCGACCACCATCTGTTTTGTGTTCGTCGAGGACGCCTTACGCACACGGGCCCGGCCTCCGCCGCAACGCCCGAGACCTCGTCGCCCCCTCGGCCTCAAGTGATCACAAACCGGGTCAGCGGGCGGTCCGGGCGCGGTGTCGGCGTACCGCGTCGCGGTTGGCGCACCGTTGGGAGCAGTAGCGCTGCCGCCCGGTGCGGGAGGTGTCGGCGAAGATCGTGGTGCACTCGGCCACGTCGCACCGCCGCAGGCGGTGCATGCCCCGTCCGCTCAGATGCAGCGCGGTGCCCACGGCGAACAGCGCCTGCAGTACGTCGCCGAGGGGCTGCCCCGCGTCGCGGTAGTGCAGGTGCCAGCCGGAGCCGGCGTGGTTGGTCATGCGCGGATAGGCGGCCGCCGCGGCCAGTATCCGGTTGAGCAGCTCGGCGCGCTCCTCGTCGTCGGCTGCGTCGACGACTTCCTCCCACGCGTCCAGCGCGGCGGCGGTTCGGCGGAGGTCCGCGGTCGTGGCCGGGCCGTCCACCGCCAGCCCCGCCGCGCGGCAGCGGTCGGCGAGCTCCGCGGCGCTCGCCGGGCGCCGGTTGGCGAGCGACGCGGCCAGGTTGACGGCGTCCGCTCCGTAAGGGTTGAGATGCACAAGACCATTACCGCACGGTGGGCGGCATGAAGCAACGCGTCGCACACACCGCGCCTGACGTATGGCGCTACCGATGGATCGTCCTGGGCACGGCCACCTTCACCCAGGCCGCCGCCGGCTTCTTCGTGCAGGGCATCGGATCCATGGGCATCCAGTTGCAGCGCGAGCTCGGTCTGAGTACGGCGGAGCTGGGCCTGCTGATCTCCGCAGCCCAATTCGTCCCCCTGGTGGGGCTGCTGGCGGCCGGCGAGCTGCTGGACCGCTACAACGAGCGCTCGGTCGTCGGCGTCGGCGCCATCGTGGTCGCGGGCGGCCTCGGGCTGGGGAGCTTCGCTCCGGGCTACGGCTGGCTGCTGGTGGTGCTGGTGATCGTCGGTGCCGGGTACAGCACCGTCCAACCCGGCGGCAGCAAGTCGGTGGCGTCCTGGTTCGACTCGTCGCAGCGCGGGTTCGCAATGGGCGTCCGGCAGGCCGGCCTCCCGCTGGGCGCCGCGCTCGCGGCGGCCGTCCTGCCGTTCCTCGCCGAGGCGCACGGCCGCCAGGCCGCGCTGCTGGCCGGCAGCCTCGTCGCCCTGCTCGGCGCCGTCGCCTTCCTGGTCCTGTACCGCCGGCCCCCCGGTTCGGACGTCCGGCGCCCGGCGGCGCGCGAGCCGCTGAGGGCGCAACTCGCCGCCCGGCTGCGGACGGCCCGCGAGCCGTCGATGGTGCGGATCATGTGCTCCGGGGTCAGCCTCATCTCGGTGCAGTACGGGGTGGCCGTCCTGACGGTCGTGTACCTCCACGACAGCGCCTCGCTCGGCGCCGGCGGCGCGGCGGCGGTGCTGGTGGCGGCCCAGGGCGCGGGCGTCGCCGGCCGCATCTGCCTCGCCGCGCTGAGCGACCGCGTACGCCGGGGCCGCCACGCCGTGGTCGCCGGCTGCATGGTCGCCGTCGTGCCGGGCATGGCGGTGCTGATGACGCCCGCGGGGCGTTCGCCCGGGGTGGCCGTCGTGGCGCTTGTCTGGCTCGGCTTCTTCGGGTTCGGCTGGTACGGGCCGTGGGTGGCCTCCGTGACCGAGTCGGCGCCGCCTGACCGTACGGGGTTCGCCCTGGGCCTGGCGATGTCCGCCAACCAGGTCGCCATCGTCGTCGTCCCGCCGCTGCTCGGCCTGCTGCGGGACCTGACCGGCAGCTTCACGCCGGCCTGGGCCCTGCT
The DNA here is from genome assembly GCF_020400605.1 of Streptomyces aculeolatus. Taxonomy (GTDB): domain Bacteria; phylum Actinomycetota; class Actinomycetes; order Streptomycetales; family Streptomycetaceae; genus Streptomyces; species Streptomyces aculeolatus. The sequence continues at coordinate 31,400 of NZ_JAINRD010000002.1, forward strand.
GGCCGTGATGACAACCGCGGCCCTCGCGATCACCGCCCGGGCACGTCCCCGGGACCGGGTCCTTCCAGGCGCATCGCCGGCCTCGCCTTGAAGCGGATCTCACGCCCGCTCGAAGGCCATGTCAACCGGGCACTCGTCGTGACCGTTCCATCAAAGCCGTGCCGGAACCCCCTCGAAGTGAACGAACGCAACCATGCCGACGCCGCCGGCGTCGTCATCCGGGGCGCCCAGGATCGGTGGGCCGGGACGACGTTGGGGTGGGCACGGGATGAAGCGCGCGACGGGGGCTCTGCTGGGGCTGGCCATCGGGGATGCCATGGGTTTCCCCACCGAGTTCAACACCTTCGCCCAGATCGAGGCGAAGTTCGGGCCGTGGCGCTCGCTCCCGCTGCCGGTCTCCTCGGGTACGGCCTACGTCACGGACGACACGCAGATGACGCTCGCCCTCGGCGAGGCGCTGCACACGGTGCTGGCCGACGGGCCGCTCACCGCCGGGCGCATGGAGCCGCCGGTGCGGGCGCACTTCCTGAGCTGGTACCACTCGCCGGAGAACAACAGGGCCCCCGGGGGCACCTGCCTGCGCGCGTGCGAGGCGCTGGAGCAGGGCGGGGCCTGGCAGCGGGCCAGCGTGGTGGGATCCAAGGGCTGCGGGGCGAACATGCGGGTCGCACCGCTCGGCCTGATCCCCGGGTTGAGCGGAGAACAGCGCTCCGGCGCGGCCCAGTTGCAGTCGGGCCTCACCCACGGGCACCCCACCGCGCTGGCGGCCAGCGACGTGACCGCGCACACCGTCCACCTGCTGGCCCAGGGCACGGCCCCGCAGGAGCTGCTGCCGCTGCTGCGGGCCTACGCGGAGGCGAACCGGGCGGTGTACCGGGCCGACTGGCTGGGCGACCTGGCCGAGCACGCCCAGGACCCTGACCGGATCTCCTTCATCTCCCGCGGCTGGGACGAGTGCCTGGCCGTCCTGGACCGGGTCGGGGCCGCGCTGCCGGACGCCGATCCGGACGCCGACCCCTGCCTGGCCACCGGCGAGGGGTGGATCGCCGAGGAGGCTTTCGCGACCGCGCTGTTCTGCTTCCTCCAGCACCCCGACGACCCGGCGGCCGCCGTGCGCCGCGGCGCCTACTCCTGCGGGGACTCCGACTCGATCGCCGCGCTGGCCGGGGCGTTCGCCGGCGCGTGCCACGGGGCGGCGGCCTGGCCGCCGGAGTGGGTCGAGGTCATCGAGTACCGCGAGCGGCTGCTGGCGCTCGGCGCGGCCTGGGATCAGTAGCTCGCCGCAGCGCCGGATCCCCCCAGGCGTCGTGAACCGGCCGAAGCCGGCGAAGGCGCCGTCGAGGAGCGGCAGGCTGTGGGGGTACGCGAGCGGGGAGTCGGCCCTCCTTGGTCGCGGTGCTCATGAGTGCTGTTCTTCCTTCTGCGCGCCGGCCGGCCCCGTGGCCGACTGGGCGGGGATCTCCGCGGGAGCGGCGAGCAGGTCGGTGATGTGTTCCCTCGCCCGCCGGAGCCGGGAGTCGTCCAGTTCGAAGGTGGGGCTGGCGTGCAGACCCGGCTTGCCGGCCGTGTCGGGGTGCGGATTCCGGTAGATCCGCTGGGCGAGGTCGCGCAGCTCCAGCATCAGCGGCACCGCCTTCTCCATCTCGCGCGGCTTCCCGTCGAAGACCCTCTCGAAGAGCACGAGCAGCCGGGCGTAGGTGTCGTTGAAGTCCTCGACCGCCCGATGGATCTCCGGGTACGGCGCGAAGTGCGCCGACTTCGCCCCCGGATCGATCGGGTACGCGTCCTGCCAGGTGACGTCGACCAGCGGGCCGCTCGGCTGCGTACGCGGCAGGTCGTGGGGCCCGTAGCTGCGGCCCGTGACGATTTCGTTGAAGCGGAAGTAGTGGGCCACCTGCCGCTGTTCGCCGAAGATCTTGTCGTCGCTGTCCCAGATCGAGTCCTGGGCCCCCTCGCCCTGCTCGCTGATCACCTCGATGGCGAGCAGGGCGCTCTTGAGATCGGTGATGCGGAAGGTCTCGCCGCCGGAGTTGTAGAAGTCCTCAGGGCCCACCTGCTCTGCGGGGTCGCCGGTGAAGATGGTCTGCCCCGTGCCCCGGGCGGCCTCCTCCAGGGTGACGATGCCGCGCCTGATCGCTTCGTAGAACTGTCCGATCGAGGTCCAGCCGGTCTCGTCCGGATTCGACGGAACGAAGGAGTGGGGGCGCTCGATGAGCAGGAAGGTCTCCAGCGCCCCCGGGGAGAAGTGCTGGAGCGCGATGGGCGGAAGGCTCGCGTCGCCGAAGGGCAGCCGGGCCGGGTATCCGGGGGTGAGCTTCCCCATGTCAGGGGTGCCGCCGACCGCGTTCAGCAGGTTGCCCGCGAGCGTCATGTGCAGCATCTCCTCCAGGAGGACGCTGCGGATCACCTCGCACGCGTAGGCGTTGGTGCCCGGCACGATGGAGTACAGGCCCGACATGTAGACGGGGATCGTCAGGTGCTCGATCTCCACCGCGGCCTGGAGGTACGTCTTCAGCTCGGGCAGGTCCTTCGGCGGCCGGTACTCCTTGGCCGCCAGGTCGTACATCGTGGTCACTGCGCCACCTCCTGGGTGCGGGCTGCGCGCGGGCCCGCGACGGTGACCGGCTGGTGCAGCTCGGCCAGGTCGCGGTGGATGCGCTCGGCGCTGCGCAGGGCCAGCGCCGCCATCGTGAGTGTCGGGTTGCTGGTGCCGACCGACGGCATCGAGCCGCAGCCGACGGCGAAGAGGTTGGGGTGGTCGTGGGTGCGCTGGTAGGTGTCGACGACGGATGTGGCCCGCTCTGCACCCATGACGTGCGTACCGGCTCCGTGTCCCGCCCCGTGGTACACGAGGTCCAGCTCCTCCAGCACGCCGTCGGGGGAGTGGCGGTAGTGCCCCAGCGGATAACTCCCGTCGGCCTGCGCCCCGTACGAGCTGCGGTCGGTCGCCCCCAGCAGCTTGAAGATCTCCAGCGCGGCGAGTCGCGCGGCGTACATCCCGTCCCTGACGTGCTTGGCCAGGTCGTAGTGGATGATCGGGCGGGGGTTGCCCATGGCGTCGCGGTGGCGGCTCGGGTCGATGGTGACCCGGTTGGCGGGGTCGGCGTGCTGCTCTACGGCGATCTGGAGTTGCACCTGCCGGTTGAGGTGCGAGCCGAGCGCGCTGCGCAGGGCAGGGCCGTAGCGCCCGTCGGGGTTCACCTCTCCGTCGGAGTCCCCGCCGAGGCCGAGCATCCCGCTCACGCTGCTCATCGGGGCTCCCGTGGCCCAGCCCCAGCCCCAGTTGCCGATCTCGACCCGGAAGGGCGCCCGCTGCCTGCGGCCCTCCGCGGTGCGGAAGCACTCCAGTCCCGAGGTGTGGCCCGGGCCCCGGTACGGGCCGACCGGCATCTCCGGCGGCGTCTCGGCCCAGGCCAGCAGGGTGGGGTGGTCCATGAGGTGCTTGCCCACGTTGCCGCTGCTGTTGGCCATGTGCGAGGCGAGCAGCAGGACCGCGTTCTCGATGGCGTGCGCGGCCAGCACCACGACGTCGGCCTCGGCACGGTACGCCCGGCTCGCGGGTGTCGCCGGATCGCCGTACTCGCGGAACTCCACACCCCGCACGGTGTTCCCGCGCCCCGGCAGCACGCGGCTGACGACGCAGCGCGTCGCGATCTCCACCGTGCCGGTGAAGTCCTGCTGGAGGCGGAGCGGCGAGGACTTCGCCTGTACGGGGCAGACGGGCACGCAGCTGGCGTTGCCCACGCAGCGCTCGCCGAAGTTGGGCACACCGACCGCACCGCGCGGCTTGTAGGTGCTGCCGTCGGCGGTCGGGTAGGCGGCGTTGGGGGTGCTGTTGCGGGCTTGCGGCAGCCCGTACACCTGGAGCCGGTACTCCCGGTTCCCGGCGACCTTGTCGACGACCGTCCTGGTGTCGAGCTTCTTGTGGAAGACCTTGTCCTGGTAGCTCGGCGGGATCTGCTCCATCGGGTACTCGTGGTCCGCGGGCACGGTGCCGAGCCGGTGCTGCTCACGGCTTTCGCCCGCCGTGCCGAGCAGGTGCTCGGCGTCGCGCAGGTGCTGCTCCAGGTCGGCGGCGCCCAGCGGCCAGTCCAGGCCGTAGTGGTAGGCCGTCCGCGTCGAGAAGTCCTCGGGGAACATCCTGGGGACGGCGCCCAGCCAGTGCATGCCCGCGCCCCCGAGGGCACGCAGGTAGTCGGTGCCGTAGGGCAGTGGTCCGGTCTGGAGGAAGTGGCCGGTGGCGCGGTAGCCGTCGGGGTTCCCGGGGCCGCCGGGGCTCAGGTCCAGGACGTCGGGGGAGGGGGCCGCGCGATTGGGCCGGTACGCGGAGTTGGGCACCTTGGCGACGGCGGACGAGAAGGTGCGTACGGAGTCCTGGTAGTCCACCCAGTTGTCGGTGCCGCCGTTGCCTGCCTCCAGCACCAGCACGCGCCAGTTCTTCCTGCCCAGGTGGCGGGCGACGAGGCTGCCCGCCCAGCCGCTGCCCACGACGATCGCGTCGTAGTGGCGGCCGTCGACGGCAGCGCCGGTCGTGTGGACGCTCATCGGTCACTCACCTGCTTCCGGGGAGGTCTCCCGCACGGGATGGGACGAGGCGGGCGGTACGGCGGAGGGGGAGACGGCCCGGGAGCTGCGCGGCCCGGGCAGCAGGTGGGCCGGCGTACTCCCACCGCTTTCTCCGGCCGAGCCGTACGAGCCGGCGTCGTACGCCACGGCGCCGCCGGGGCCCGCGTCCTCCGCGGCGATCCGGGCGGCCAGTTCCGCCTCGGTGGGAAGCACGGGCGGTTCATCCCCCCAGGTTCCGAAGCCCGGGGGTTTCGCGCCCGCCGGGTGGCCGCCGAAGGCGCGCCACACCAACCCCTCGGGATAGCTTTCCGGCGACGCCACGAACTCCTGGTTCGGCCGGTCCCGGCGCAGCTCCGCGTGGGCGGCCGGGGCGATGCGGGGGAACGCACCGGTGTACCAGAGGTAGATCAGCGCGCGCGCCAACTCCCGCTCCAGGGCGGGGAGCCGGGACGGGCCGAGGCCGCCTTGGTGGGCCTCTTCCCAGACGCCGAGGAAGGCGTCGAGGCTCCGGTGGCCGATCTCCCGGCCTGCGGTGTCGAAGTAGAGCTGCGCCATGCCGGTGCTGCGCAGCTCGTACGCGGTGAACCCGGTGAGCGGCACGCACAGCCTCACGAAGCGGTCGAGGGGGGCGGGGCCGGCGCTGTGCGCGGCGGCCTCGTGATCAGTCATGCGAACCCCTTACCGAGGGGACTGTGAGGTCTGGCATGTGGGGGATCTCCTTCCGCACCGGGCAGTGCGCCTCCGCCGGATGCCAGGTGTCTGCCACATGCACGCGTCGCAGCAAACGCACGAACCGAGAAGCCGGCGAGGGGGAAGTGGACCCGCGCGGCGACCGATCCTCCGGGCGGCGCGGCGAGAGAAACGGTTCTCCGCCCTGGGCTCAACGCCCCTGTCAGGAAGGGGATTTCATCACTGCGGGGGAGAGTTCGGACGACTGAACGCGCACGCCGGCCGCGGTCACCGCACAAGCGCGGGCGCGGAACGTGACGGAGCCCGGGAGCATGTCCAGCTCCCGGGCTCCAGCTTGCCGCCCATTTGCGCACACCGACGGCGTTTAAGAGTCGCGGATCATGTTGAGATCGACGTGTTCTGCCTTTGAACTACAGCGCCATGAGAGAGGCGCCGGAGGGACTTGAACCCCCATCCGTCGATGTTCGCCCACGCTCGGTCGATCCGGTGTTCGGCGGCGAATACTGAGACTGGAGCGAGAATCTGAGTTTCACGGGGCCGCCTCTGCCAGGCTTGGGCCACCCCCGCAGGTGGTGCGGGGAGAGGGATTCGAACCCCCAACTGACACCCCTCATCAGCTTCGACATCAGTTTCAGCTTGCGCTCATCGCGCACCCTCCGCTCGCGACGGAGGGCGTATGTGGCGGCTACCCGAAGAGGTAGCCGAATACCGCGTCGCCGACCCGCTGGTCGGTGACATCGGTGTTGTTCGCCTCCTCGCGGGCGAACTTGACGGACTGCTGGAGCTTCTCGACGCGGTCGAGGAGCTCGTTGACCCGCCGGGCGGGCAGCGCGCCGGAGAACTTCACCGTGGTCCAGTAACCGACCGGGACGTCCTCGTAGTACACCTCGACCTGCGCCGGGTGCTTCTCGGTGGCCTCGGCCTTCACGTGGTTGCGCGGAACCTTCTTCGTGCGGATGGTGCGCACCGGGTCCGTCTTCCACGAGTCCGTCGAGGGGTCCAGGCTCCACGACTCGGAGGCGTCGAGCACCGGCAGCTTGCGCACGAAGGTGTGCAGGTCGGTGAGCTGCTTCTCCAGGAACAGCAGGTACGGGACGGGCACCTGGGGCAACAGCACCGTACCGTCGACCACCACGTCCGCGACCGCGGACCGGTTCGCCCAGTCCTTCGTCGCGGTCACGTCGAAGAGCCGTGTCAGCGTCCCGGCGGTCGCCCGCAGCGCGTCCTCGGCCTTGACCTGCACCCGCGTGGACTCGGGCGGCAGCTGCTCGCCCTCCTCGTCCTTGGGCTGGTAGGTCCGGGAGATGCCGGCCAGCAGGGCGGGCTTCTGCACGTCCTGGTGAACCTGGGTGAGCTCCTGGAGGGCCTTGGACTTGACGCCCTTTTCGACTGCGATGATCTGATTCAGCTTCGGCACACGGCAAACCTAACAACCCCGTGCCGCACGCACATCCGATTAAGCACCCTGGCCGACACCTGAGCCCGCGGGGGCGAGGAAGTGGGTCGGTTTTGCGTCCGTAGCGACGATGGAGGCGTCGGCAGCCGGCGAGCCAGGGGCGCCGGGAGGCGGCACAGGAGCGTCATACGACGCGGTGGTGCTGGCGGGAGGGCGCGCCGAGCGCTTGAACGGAGCGGACAAGCCGAGGGTGTCCGTCGGCGGTACGCCGTTGCTCGACCGGTCGATCGAGGGCGCGGGCCGGGGCGGGGTTCGCTCCGGCCCGCGCTCGTGGGGGCCTACGGGGGCCATTCCTCGGTGGGGATCCGCGACTGTCCGTGCGGACGCGGCATCAGGTCTGCGATCCCCTGACGGTCCCTGACATCGCCGGGACGGGCCTAGAGATCCTTGGCGCGTTCGATGAGTGCGAGTGCGGTGTCCTCGACCGCGTCGTAACGGTCCGGGTAGGCCGAGACCTGGACGCTCTGCGCGACCTGGCCCGCGGACATGCCCGGGTTGTTCGCCGCCACCTTGATGGCGGGGGTGAAGAACGCGTGGGACGCGTACGACACGTCCATGATCTGTTCGGGAGTTCCCCAGCCCTGCGACGGGCGCTGCTGGAACACTCCGAGCGAGTCGCGGTCGCCGCAGTCCAGGTTGTTCATGTTGGACTCGACCACGCCCGCCTCGAAGCCGGCGAGCATCACGCGGTCGCTGACGCCGAGTTCGATGCCGGTCCGGTAGACGATCCTGAGTACCTCGGGGTCCGGCTCGGCCGGCACCGAGCAGCCGCCGCCGTCGTCACCGCCGCCCTCGCCGAGAAGGCTCTGCCAGGTCTGGGGGCCGACGACGCCGTCGGCGGAAAGGCCCTTGGTGCTCTGGAAGTCGGTGACCGCGGAGGCGGTCGCCGGGCCGAACTCGCCGTCCACGGCGAGCCCGTAGCCGAACTTGTTCAGTGCCGTCTGCGCCGCCGAGACCGCGTCGCCGCTGTCGCCCTCGCGGACGGTGGCGATCAGGCCGGGCCAGGTCTCCGAGCCGATGACGCCGTCCGCGCCGTAGCCCTTGGACTGCTGGAACGTGAGCACGGTGTTCTCGGTCGCCGGGCCGAACTCGCCGTCCACGGCGATGTCGTAGCCGCGGTCGCGCAGCAGGTACTGGGCGGTGGAGACGTTCGCACCGGTCGAGCCGTTCTGGAGGACCGGCCAGGCCGGGGCGGCGGTGGCCGACTGGACGACGGCGAGTGACACCAGCAGCGCCGCGGCGCACGCGGCGGCGATCGCGGCCCACCAACGGGGGGTCACCCGCTGTGTGGTCGTTGTTGGGTTCAACGGGACTCCCCGTGGATTCGGTGGATGGGTGGGGGGTGGAGGGGTGCATCGACCGGTGCCCGTGCCGAGTGGGGGGCGGGACGGACACCACGACGCCGGGGGCCCGGGCGGGCGGTCGCGGTGAGCTGTGCGCCCGGGCCCCGGCACGCCGCTACTCGATGCAGCCGCCCGTAGGCAGAGCACCCGGCGCAGGCGGGGTGGATCCGTCGTAGACCGGGCCGAGGAGGGCGCCGGGGCAGCGGTTCGCGCCGCCCGCCGCGATCTCCACGTGCAGGTGCGGGCCGGTGGAGTTGCCGGTGCTGCCCGACAGCCCGATCTGGGTGCCGGCGTCGACCCGGACGCCGGAGCCGGCCCCGTGCGCGGAGAAGTGGCAGTAGAGGTACGTGGCGCCGTCGTCGCCGACGACCTGGTAGCCGAGTCCGCACCGGCTGTTGTTGATCTGGTTCGCCACGCCGGAGGTGATCGAGTACACCGGGGTCCCGGTGCCCACCGGCAGGTCCAGTGCGGCGTAGTCGTGGTGCGGCACGTCGTAGTAGCCGCGGGACAGGGCGTCGCGCGGGATGGGCAGCGAGTAGTTGCCGCCCCCGCCGCCGTTCTCCCCGATCAGGTTCTGCCAGGTGTCCGGGCCGACGATCCCGTCGACGGCCAGGCCCCTGGAGCTCTGGTACGAGGTGACGGCGGCGGCCGTGCCCGCGCCGAACTCCCCGTCCACGGCGAGCCCGTAGCCGAACTTGTTCAGCGCGGACTGGGCCGCGGCGACCGCGGGGCCGCTGTCGCCCTGCCGCACCGTGATGACGAGGCCCGGCCAGGTCTGCTGGCCGATGATTCCGTCCGCCCCGTAGCCCTTGGACTGCTGGAAGGCGACCACGGCGCCCTCGGTCGCCGGGCCGAAGGCGCTGTCGGCGGCGATGTCGTAGCCGTGACCGCGCAGCAGGTACTGGGCCGCGGCCACGTTCGACCCGGACGAACCGTTGCTGAGCACCGGCCAGGCCGGAGCGGCGGTGGCCGACTGGGCGAGGCCGAGGGAGGCCATCAGCGTCGCGCACACCGCGGCGACGACCACCCATGCACGTCTGACTTTTGTTCCTGAAGGCAACCCGACTCCCCGTATCTGGGAACATGTGGGCGCCGAACGTAGCAACGAAAAATCCGGCAGGCATCGGGCGTTCGACCGACAGGCGGCAGGACCATGACATGTCATCCCGTGCGCGGCACCGGCAGGTGAGGTGGCCGGCTTGTCGTCACTCCCCCCACGCAGCGACCCGTCCGGCGACCCGCAGAGCAGTGTCGAGGCGCGGTTCACGGCGTCCGCCCGGCGACTGGCGCCTCCGGTGCGCGGTGTCGCGCTCGTCGTCATCAGCGTCTTCGGCCTGCTCTCCGTGCCCGACGGGGCCCTGCCGCTGGGAATCGCCCTGTTCTGCCTGGTGCTCGCGGGGGCCGCGGCGGACTGCCGGACGGGGCTCACCGGGCGGGGCGCGGCGGTGTCGCTGGTGTTCGCCGTCCTGCGCGTGGCGGCGGTCTGCGCGACACAGGAGTGGACCGGCGGGCCGCAGAACCCGTGGGCGCTGAACCTGCTGACCACCACCGCGATCACGCTGCAGTGGGAGTGGTCCCTTCCGGTCGCCGTGCCGGTCACGGCCGGGCTGCTCGCGGTCGACCTGGTGGCGGCCGACCTGGCCGGCGCCGATCCGGCGTGGCCGGGGTCCGGTCCGGCCGGCACCGTGATACCCCGGCTGGTGTTCGAGTGCCTGCTGGCGCGCCTCGGGTACGTACTGCTGCGCCGGTCCGGCAGACGGGTGGACGAGATACGGGAACGCCGGTCGGCACTGGCGCGCGCGGAGGCGGTGTCACTGGCGCGGAAACGGCAGGAGCGCGAGTATCTGGCGCTCCTCCACGACACGGCCGCGGCCACCTTCCTGATGGTGGCGGCGCGGGCGGACGACGCGGACCCGGCGCGGATCGCCGAGTACGCCCGGCACGACCTCGCGGTGCTCACCGGCGCGGCGGGCGGGGCGACCACCCAGGACAGCCCCGTGGAGCTCACGGCCTCCCTGCGCGCGGTCGTCGACCGCCGCCGGCCCGCCGTGGACATGAGCGGGGAGGACACCCTGCTGGTCCCGGCCTCGGTGGCACTCGCCTTCGTCCGTGCGGTGCGCGAGGCGCTGCGGAACGTCGAGCGGCACGCCGGGGTGGACGCCGCGGAACTACGCGTACGCAGCGAAGGCGACCGGGTCGTCGTCCTGGTGGCCGACCGCGGAGCGGGCTTCCGGCCGGACCGCGTGGCGCGCTCCCGCCGCGGGATCCGGGGCTCGGTGGTCGAGCGGATGGCCGCCGTCGGCGGCGCCGCCGCGATCATCTCGCACCCCGGCGCGGGCACCACCGTCAGGCTGGTGTGGCCCGGTGACGGGTGAACCGCGGGCGGCGGACGACGGCTCGGGTGTGCCGGCCGCCGGGGAGAAGCGGCCAGCGGCCGCGGGTGAGCCGCGGGCGGCGGGCGATCACGTCCACGCGACGATGCGGATCGTCCTGGTCTGCGCCACCGGCGTCCTGCAACTCGGCCTGAGCCTGCACCCCGTGCTCGTACAGGACTGTCGCCACCGGTGGCTCGCGGTGGCCGCGTTCGCCGCGCTGGCCGGCGTCACCGCGGTCTGCTGCGGGTGGGTGCTGCGCCGCCGACCGCTGCCCGGGGCGCTCGTGGCAGCCGGTACGGCGGTGGTGCTGGCGGCGTCGTTCTGCGCCGCGGTGGCGCTCGGCCCGGAACGGCGGTTCGGCCCGGCCGACTGGTCGTTCGGCCTGGTGGGGTGGCATCTGCTGCTGCTCCTGCTGGACCGGGTCCGGGTCCTGGTCACGGTGCTGGCCGCCCATCTGGCGGCGAGCATGGGGATGTTCCTGTCGGCGGGCGTACCGGACCGCTCCGCCCTCGGTGCGGCCGGCGCCGCCGCGTTCGCCGCCGTCAACGTCCAGCTGGCCGTCATCGTGATCACGCGGGTGCTCCAGCAGCAGACCCGCGAGGCGGCACCGGCGACCGCCGAACGGGACCACCTGCTGACCAAGGTGCTGACGGCACAGCAGTGGGAGCAGCACCAGCACAGCGCGTTCGCGGGGCAGTTGGGCTCGACGCTGCCGCTGCTCGCGGGCCTGGCCGACGGCGAACTCGATCCGCGCGACCCCGACACCCAGCGGCGCTGCGCACTGGCCGCGACGCAGTTGCGGCGGCTGTTCGCCGAGAACGACGAGGTTCCCGACCCGCTGGTGCACGAGGTCACCGCGTGCGTGGACACGGCCGAACGGCGCGGCGTGGACGTGTCGTTCGCGGTGAGCGGCGCGGCCGTGCCGGTGCCCGCGCAGGTGCGTCGCGAGCTGACCGGCCCGGTGATCGCGGCATTGTCGGCGGCGCGGAGTCGTGCCAGGGTGAGCGTGCTGCGCACCGACGAGGAGGTACGGGTCGCAGTGGTGGCCGACGCCGCTGCCGACGTGGCCGCCGCCGCCACCGCCCGGGTCCGGGTCGAGTACGGCGTCTACGGGGACCACCTGAGGCTGGAGGCGGGATGGCGCACGCGCCAGGGCTGAGCGCGGTCATCGTCGACGACCATCCCGCGGTACGCGCCGGGGTCGCCCAGTGGTTGACCACCGGCACCCCGCCGATCCGGGTCGCCGCCTCGGGCGACGACGTCCGGGTCGCGTGGACCGGCGAGGGCGCCACCGCCGACGTGGTCATCCTCGACCTGCACCTGGGCGGGCCGGCTCCGGCCGTCAACGACCTGCGCCGGCTGACCGAGGCCGGGCGGCGGGTCGTCGTCTACTCGATGCGCGCGGCCGACGACATCGCCCTGCAGTGCCTGGAGTTGGGCGCGCTGAGCTATCTGACGAAGGCGGAGGGCGCCGCGCACCTCCAGGAGGCCGCCGCCGCCGCGGCCTCCGGCCGCGCGTTCACACCGCCGTCGCTGGCGGGCGCACTCGCCGGCGACCGGTCCACGGGCCGGCCGTCGCTCTCGGCGCGCGAGACCGAGGTACTGATCGAGTGGTTCCAGTCCGAGTCCAAGGACTTCGTGGGTCAACGCCTGGGCATCTCGCCGCGCACCGTCAACACCCATCTCGAACACATCCGGATCAAGTACGCGATGAGCGGCCGGGAGGCCCCCACCAAGGCGGCGCTCCTGGCCCGGGCCATCCAGGACGGCCTGGTCCGGGTCGACGACCTCTGAGGCGGGGCGGGCACCTCGTTCGTCGGTCATCCCTTCTCCTGCGGCGTGGGGGCGGGGGCGGTCACGGTGAGCGTCACGGGGTTGGAGTCGACCTGCTCGCCGCCGATGACGGCGTGCGCGGTGAGCACGGCCTCGCCGGCGCCGACCGCCGCGACCGTGCCGTCGCGGGCGACGGCGGCGACGGCCGGATCGGAGCTGGTGTAGGTGACGGTCACGGGGTCGGTGGTGCGGTTGTCGGTGTTCAGCGCCAGGTCGTCGCCGGTGACCCTGACCTCGGCCGGGTCCATGGCGGCGGTGTCGAGGCGCATGTTGAACCCCGCGTCGTAGGTGTTGCGCGCGACGGTCACGTCGTCGGCTCCGTCGAAGGTGAACAGCGGCTCGGTGTGGCCGTCCGGCGGTGCGTCCGTGGTGAGGGCGGCGGTGTCCCCGACGGCCAGCGGCTCCTGCGGGCCGCTGAGCCGCAGGTGCGCGTACCGCTGGATGCGGTTGTGGCGGAACGTCAGGTCGCCGACGCTGCGCCCCGCGACCACGGTGCCGCCGGTGAGGTTGAAGTCGTTGTCCTCGACGAGGACGCCCCGGTGCACCGGCTGCCCGGGGACGACGTCCCGGTTAGTGGGATCGAGGAAGACGACCGGGCTCGCGGGCCGGTCGAAGATGTTCCGGCGGATGGTGATGTCCCGTACCGGCCCGGACTCGTACCACTGGTGGGCGTCGGAGGAGATGTAGATGCTGGCCATGCTCATGCCGTCGAAGCGGTTGTCCTCGATCAGCACCGGGCGGCGGGTCGTGACGAGGATCCCCCGGGTGGGTACCGACCGGAAGGTGTTGCCGGTGATCTCGACCTTCGGCGTGTAGGCGGTGTTCTCGGCGACGTAGCCGTCCGGAGCGGCGAGCACGCCGGCCGGAAGGGGCCGGTCGACCTCCACGGTCATCGTGCGCAGGTACGTGTCCGGATCCGCGCCGGCCGGTACGCCCTCGCCGGTCGGCCCCTGCACCGAGACCACCGTGGCGGTCGCCCCCGGCACCGGCAGCATGGTGCGCTTGTCGACCAGTTCGAGGGAGTCGCCCGGGTAGAACTGGGGGAATCCGGCGGTCTCCGGGTGCATGTAGCGCAGTTGCAGCCTGTTCCGCTCCGCGGCGGTGACCTGGAGGTACGTGCCGTGCACGTTGATCGGGTCGTCCTGCGGGTTGTCGAAGACGCAGTCGGTGACCCGGACGGTGCCCTTGACCCCCGACATCTGGATGTGGTCGGCGAAGCCGGAGGTGACGCGCCCGGTGCGGCGGTCGGCCTTGAAGGCGACGGAATCGACGGTGATGTCCTCGCTGAACTGGCCCACCAGGCCGAAGCCGTGGAGGTAGCCGAGCCTGAGGTGGTCGACGGTGACGCGCGCGGACTCCCAGAACAGCGCGCCCGGGGTGTCCCTCGTGGTCTCACGCATCTGGTAGACGCGGCCGCGGTCGGCGGGCGGGTCGGCGTGGTCGTAGGCGATGCGCAGCCGGTCGCCGCCGAGATCGGTGATCCCGGCGACGTCCTCGAAGACGGGGTTGGCCGCGCGCCACGTCTTCCTGGTCGCCGGGTCGTGGACCTGGGAGTAGTTGAACGAGTTCGTGCCGGTCCAGTACGGCTCTCCGGTCGCCGGGCTGCGCTCGCCGTACCAGCGCACCGACGTCCCCTCGACCGCGTAGTCGTAGGTCGCGGGGATGTCGACGATCCGGTACGCCCGGCCGTCGCTCACTCCGGTCCCGGAGACCGTGATGTCGACGGTCTTGGGGGCCGCCCAGTCCTGTGAGAAGCCGGTGAAGCGCACGTCGGTGGAGCGGATCGCGGCGAACACCGTCTGGTAGCCGTGGTTGACGATGGTCGAGCCGCCGCCGTCGACCACGACGTCGTGCATGTCCTCGATGAGGATGCCGATGTTCTTCGTCTTGTACGTCTGGTCGGTGCCGACCGTGTTGCTGACGTACAGCTCCCGCTTGGGGGTCTTCTCCGGCCACAGCTGGTACGTGCCGGTGGGGAAGCGGATGGTGGTGGGGCCTTCGACGGTCTTCGCGTGGGCGACGGCCGCACCGACCGCCGCCGCCGAGTCGGCCCTGCCGGCGGGGTCCGCACCGAAGTCGGTGACGTCGACGACCGTGCGGCCGGCGTCGTCGACCGCGGCCGTGTCCGCCGGGGCTCCGGGAGCGGCGGGGGACCGGGCCGGATGTGACGGGCCGTCGGCCACGGCGGGGGAGGGGGCCGTCAGGAGTGCCGCCAGAACACACACCGCGGCGGCTCCGGTGAGGGTGCGTCTGCGGCGGTGGGGCGGCACGGCGCGCAGCGGCATGGGTTTCACGACGTCTTCTCCCTTGGCGGCGAAGGGGCTTCGGGCGGGGAACTGTGCAACCGCGGGCCTGATGGACGGGCACAGGACAGCATTCATCCGATCAGAGGAGGGATGTTTGCGTAGCCAGCCCGGAGGATGGTGGCAGTGACCTGTCGGGGCGTCAACAGTGCGCGCGAGAATATCCGCTGGCCGGGGAGGCGATCAGCGGGTGCGGGGGGTGCTGTACGCCGGTGGGCCGCGTCGGGCAGAGATGGGATGTATCGACCGCAAGTGAGGAGGTCACCGTGTCCGGGGCGCCTTCTTGAGGACCTCGAACACGGCCAGGTAGTTGTTGCCGCCGTAGCCCTCCGCGACCGCCTGTGCGGCGATCTCCTGCATCAGCCGCGGCTGCCCGGTGTGCACGCCCTGCTCCTCGGAGGTGCGGGTGATGTGTTCGAGCGCGTTCAGGTTCATCTCCAGGGTGCCGAGGTCTCCGGGGTACGTGCCCTCGTCCAGGCCCGGAGCCTCCTCGGCGACCATCGGGCCCAGCACGGTCGGCATGAACCAGCCGACGGCCAGCTCGGCGAACTCCACCGCCGAGACCCCGGCCGTGCCGACCATGGCGGTGGCGTGCAGATACCCGTTCATGGTGGCGTACATCATCTCCAGCAGCGCGGTGTTGTACAGCACCGCCAGCTCGGGCTCGGAGCCGAGGTACCGGGGGTCGCCCATGCCCGCCAGCGTCGCCCGGTGCTCGTCGAACACGTCCCGCGAACCGCTGTAGAGGAAGACGGATCCGGGCTGCCCGACCAGCGGGGGCGGCACCATGATCGCGCCGTCCAGGTACGCGATGCCGTGCTCGGCCGCCCAGGCGACGGCCGCGCGCGCCTCCTTCGGCGTACCCGAGTTGAGGTTCACCAGGACGCGGCCCTTCAAGGCGTCCCGCGCGGAGTCGAAGACGTCGTACATGGTCCCGTAGTCCTTGAGGCACATGATCGTGACCGGGCTCGCGGACGCCGCTTCGGCGACGCTCCCCGCCCGGTGGACGCCGTTGGCGACGAGGCCGTCGGCCTTCTCGGGGGTGCGGTTCCAGACGGTCGTGGTGTGGCCGCGATCCGCCAGGGCCCCGGCGAGGGCGAGCCCCATGGGGCCGAGGCCGACGACGGTGACGGGTGCGTGCTGCGTGCTTGCTGATCGGCTGTTCGTCATGCGGACTAGAGTGCTGTCTCACATCGATGTGAGAGTCAATCGGACGTGGTGGTCGTCACATGCGCATGGGGGAGTTCTCCCGGCGGACCGGGGTCAGCCAGCGGCTTCTGCGCTATTACGAGGAGCAGGGGCTGCTCAGGCCGGCACGCCGGCCGAGCGGGTACCGCGAGTTCGCGGAAGAGGACGTGGCCACCGTCCGGGGTATCCGCATCCTGCTCGGCGCCGGCCTCAACACCGCCACGATCGCCGAGTTGCTGCCCTGCATGGTCGACGACGGGAAGGTCCTCGCGCCGGGCTGTCCCGGCATGCTGCCCGACCTGAAGCGGGAGCGCGACCGCATCGACGGGGCCGTCGCGGGCCTGCTGGCCGCACGCAGCACGCTCGATGCCGTCATCGCCGCCACCGTGCCGGACGGGGCCGGCGACCCGGACGCCTGCTACGCGGCCGGCTCCGCGTAGGAGCGCCCGGGCCGGCTGCCGGCTGTGGACGCCCGGCGCGGGCCGGGTGGCGGCTACCCCGAGCCGGGTATCTGCATCCACGACGACCTCTGAGATAGGCCAGGGCGGCCTTCCAGGCCAGGCCTTTGCGGTAGGCCCCGGCGGCCGCCTCGGGCCTCGGCGTCGGACGAGCGTCGGCATCACCCAAAGCGTGGCCGAGTTGCCGCAGTACAGCGCGCACTTGAGCAAGCGCGGGACCGATGACGTACCCACTCGCGTGAAGATCCCCCTCATGCCCGCGGCGGCCGGTGTCGCGGCGGGCCGGGCGAGCTGGACAGTGGTGCATATTAGACTTAGTCGAACTAATCAGTCTAAATAGCATAACTATGCGTAAAATTCAATAAGGCACCTCTTGTTGACCCACGTCACATGCGATGCGACAGTCATCTCGCGACCGGTCGTTCAACGTTCAACATTTCGAACACCGGTGGCGTGTGCGCACACGGCCACTTCCGCACGGCGCTCGACCACTGCCCATCCGACTCCGCGCTCGCCGCCGGGCGAGCGCGGAGCCCGGACTGCCAGGAGGCTTCTGTGCGTTTGACGTATGTGTCCGACCCCCACGCTCTCGCGACGGCTACGAACCATCTGCCCGACGCCGACCGCCGGCTGTTCCGGCGGTTCGGTCTGGGCCCCGCGAGCACACCGCAGTACCGGCTGATCCACCGGCCCATCGAGGAGCACGCCGCCGCCCGGCCCGATGCCGTCGCCGCCGAGCATCGGGGCGAGACCCTCACCTACGGCGAACTCGACCGGCACGCCGAGCGGCTGGCCGCCGTGCTGAGAGGCTGCGGCGTCGGCGCAGGCGACGCCGTAGGGGTGTTCCTCCGCCGCTCGCTGCCCATGCTGGTCGGCTTGCTGGGGACGCTGAAGGCGGGCGCCGCCTACGTGCCGCAGGACGTCGGCGCGGCCCCGGCGGCGCAGCTGCGCCACGTGATGCGCACCGCCCGGACGAAAGTCGTCCTGACCGTCTCGGACTTCGCCGACCTGTTACCGGTGCCGGAGGGAACCATCCTCGTCAACATCGACGAGGTGATGTCCGGGGAACTCCTTCCGAGTCCGGCGTACCCGCTCCCGGATACGCAGGACGGGCAGCGGCCCGCGGTCCCGGACGACCCCTGCTACGTGCTGTTCACCTCCGGCACCACCGGCGCCCCCAACGGCGTCGCCGTCACCCACCGCAACGTCTGCAACATCCTGCTCACCGAGCCCGGCAGCCTGGGCATCCGCCCTGGCCTGCGCGTGGCTCAGCTCCTCAACATCGCCTTCGACATGGCGTCCTGGGAGATCCTCGGCTGCCTCGCGCACGGTGCCACGCTGCTCATCCGGGGCCGCGACATCGCCGCCACCGCCGAGCGCGCCGACGTGCTGATCGCGACCCCCACCGTGCTGAGCCGGATCGACCCGGCCCGCTGCGCCCGCGTGCGCACCGTCGCCGTCGCCGGCGAGCCCTGCCCCCGGCCGCTCGCCGACGCCTGGGCCGCAAGGGCCACCTTCTACAACTGCTGCGGTCCGACCGAGACCACCATCGTCAACACCATGCATCGGCACACGCCGGGCACCCGGCTCACGATCGGCCGCCCCACCCCCAACAACACCGTCTACGTCCTCGACGACCGGCTGCGTCCGCTGCCCATCGGCGAGGTGGGCGAGATGTGGGCCGGCGGCGACTGCGTCTCGGCCGGCTACCTGGACAACCCGTCCCTGAACGCGGAGCGGTACGTGCCCGACCCCTTCCTCGGCGGCGGACGGATGATGTTCCGCACCCGCGACCTGGGCCGCTGGACCCCGGAAGGCGAGTTGGAGCACCTCGGACGCACCGACGACCAGGTCAAGGTGCGCGGCTTCCGCGTCGAGCTCGACTCCGTGTCCGCCGTGCTGGAGTCCGTCCCCGGCTGCCGGCAGGCGGTGACGCTGCAGCGGGACGGGCGCAGCCTGGTGTCCTTCGTGACGCCGGCGGACGTGGATATCGACGCGGCGCGGCGTGCCGTTGTCGCGGCGCTGCCGTACTACTGCACGCCGGCGGAGGTGCACGCGCTCGACGCGCTGCCCGTCACCGCGCGCGGCAAGACGGACAAGGAGCTCCTACGGCGCCTGGCCACCGAGGCCCCGGTGGCGGCTCTCGCCCCCGCCGTCACGCAGGGAGCCGTGTCATGACGGCCCCGGCCGCACAGGACGCCGCCACCCGCGTCCGGATGCCGTCCGGGCCCGGGGAGGTGCGGCTGCCGCCGCGCACCGGAGCGCTGCGCCGCGCGTTCAAGCACCCCCGCCTGATGCACTACAACCGGCTCGCCGCCGGTGTGCTCGCCGGGAACCTCGCGGCGGCCACGGCCGGCACCACCGGGGGATGGTGGGACGCGCGAACACTGTCGTACATGGCTCTCGCGAACGTCGCGCTGGCCGTGATCGCGCGCAACCAGTACGTCATCAACCTCTTCTTCCGCATCGCCACCTCCGCCCCCACCCGCTGGCCGCTGAGGATCCGCTGGACTCTCGGCAAGGTCTACCACTTCGGCGGCCTCCACGTCGGCGGCGCTCTTTCCGGCTCGCTCTGGTTCTGCGCCTCGGTGGCGGCCCTGACCGCCGAGGGTGCCGACGCCGCGGTGCTGTCGGTGAGCTACGCCCCGCTGCTGCTGCTCGCCACCATGCTGGTGACCGCGCTGCCGCGGATCCGTACCCCGCACCACGACCTGTTCGAGCGCACCCATCGGTTCGCCGGCTGGGCGGCTCTGGCCCTGCTGTGGGCGCAGGCGGCGCTGACCGGCTCGGCGGTGGCGCTGTGGGTGCTGGCGGGCATCACCGCGAGTGTCGCGCTGCCGTGGCTGCGGCTGCGCAAGGTGCCGGTCGGGATCACCCGCCCGTCGTCGCACGTGGCGCTGCTCCGGTTCAACCACGGCGAGACGCCGTTCGCAGGGTCCTCCACAGCGGTCAGCCGCAGCCCGCTGCTGGAGTGGCACTCCTTCGCCAACGTCCCCGCTCCCGGCGAGGAGGGATTCCGCCTGACGGTCTCCCGCGCCGGGGACTGGACGGGCCGGCTGGTCGACGACGCCCCGGAGAAGCTCTGGGTCAAGGGCATCACCACGGCGGGCGTCGCCAACATCGAACGGCTCTTCACCAAGGTGGTCTACGTCGCCACCGGCAGCGGCATCGGTCCGTGCCTGCCGCACCTGCTGGCGCAGGAGGTGCCGGCCACCCTGGTGTGGTCCACCCGCAGCCCCCGCCACACCTACGGGGACGCACTCGTCGACGAAATCCTCGCCGTGCAGCCCGACGCCCTCATCTGGGACACCGACGAGCGGGGCAAGCCCGACATGGTGCGCCTGGCGTACTGGGCGTACGAGAGGTCCGGCGCCGAAGCGGTCATCTGCATCTCCAACAAGAAGCTCACGTGGCGAGTGGTGCACGCCCTGGAGAGCCGCGGCATCCCCGCGTACGGCGCGATCTGGGACTCATGACCGCACACGGACACGAGGAGGCGGCAGTGGAACACGTGAAGATCGAAAGGGACGCGAACGATGCCGTGGTGACGGCCCGGCTGCACCGGCCCGGGGTGCTCAACGCGCTCAGCAGCGAGCTGATGGAGGAACTGACCGGGGCGCTCGGCGAGCTCGACGCCGACCCGGATGTGGGGTGCTTCATCATCACCGGCTCCGAGCGCGCCTTCGCAGCCGGCGCCGATATCCGGGAGATGGCGACGAAGTCGGCGGTCGAGATGGCGGAGGAGGACTTCTTCGCCGGCTGGGACGCCTTCTGCGCCCTGCGCACCCCGACCGTGGCGGCGGTCAGCGGCTACGCGCTGGGCGGCGGCTGCGAGCTGGCGATGATGTGCGACCTCGTCATCGCCGCCGACTCCGCGGTGTTCGGCCAGCCGGAGCTCTCCCTCGCGGTGATCCCCGGCATCGGCGGCACCCAGCGCCTGATCCGGGCCGTGGGCAAGGCCAAGGCAATGGACCTGATCCTCACCGGCCGGACCATGGACGCCGCCGAGGCCGAGCGGGCCGGCCTGGTCGCCCGCGTCGTCCCGGCGGACCGGCTTGCCGCCGAGGCGCATGCGGTGGCGTCCGCCATCGCCGCACGCAGCACCCCCGCGGTGCGGGCGGCTCGCGAGGCCGTCGGCCGGGCCCAGGAGGTGCCGCTGCGGGAAGGGCTGCTGTTCGAACGGCGGCTCTTCCACAGCCTGTTCGCCACCAGTGACCAGAAGGAGGGTATGCGCGCATTCCTGGAGAAGCGCGAGCCGCGCTTCACCGGCCGGTAGCCGCCGGTGCACCGCGGCGGGCGTCTGCCCGCCGCGGTGCGCACGGCGCACCCCGCCGGGCAGTCGATTCCCGGCCTCCCGCCCGGCCCGTTGCCGACCTTGCCGAAGCCGTGGCACCGCGGCAACGCGCCCGGGGCCGGGCCGGGGGCGTGCCGTATCCGACCCCCGGGGGGCCGCTCGTACGCCGGGTGCTCGTCAGGCGTCGGCGAGGAGGGGGTCGTACGGGGTGCTCGCGCGGCGGCCCGCCATGAAGGAGAGGAAGTCGCCCACGAAGGCGCTCCGGCCGTAGGCGCCGCCGGCGTTGGTGAGGTCGCGGTGGAAGGCGGTGCGGAAGAGGGTTCGGTACTCGTCCGCGTCGATGCTTCCGTTGCCGTCCTTGTCGGTGGCGTCGAAGAGGACCTCGGCAACGCGGATGAGCGCGGGTCCGGCGAGGGAGGGCACGGCGGTGGCGTACTCCTCGGCGCTGACGCGGCCGTCGCCGTCCGTGTCGAGGGCGGCCTGGAGTTCGCGCCACCAGGCGGCGAAGGCGTCGTAGAGACGGACCTCCTCGGGCTCGTCCAGGTCGAGGCGGGTGGAGAGTTCGCGTGCCATGGCGGCGAGGTCGGGCCAGTCGAGTTGGCCGTCGCCGGTCTGGTCCAGCACTCGGCGGAAGAACTCCTCCGCCGAGCGTCGGTTCTCCTCCGCGGCCGCGGAAGGTACCGGCCCGGGGTCGGTGCCGCCGCTCAGCGGTGTGAGGAGGCGGAGCAGAGCCGATGCCCGCTTCATACGGGCGCGCAGGGCGGTTACGGTGCGGGCGCGGGGGTCGTCGCTGCCCGGCGGGAGTGAGAGGGTTTCGATGATGCTTTCCGCGTCGAGCCAGCCCTCGGGCAGGAATCGGGTGAGCCCGGCGGCGAGGTAGGCGCCCTGCATGAGGGTGGGGGCGCCGGGCATCTCGGGCAGGCCGGCCCGGCGCCGGAAGGGCTCGGGGAGCGAGGCGACGGTGATCGCGCCGATGAGCGGACCGGCGACGGCGCGGCCGGCCGCCCACAGCGTCGGCGCGCCGTCGAGCAGCGCGGGGGCGGGCAGGTGGTCGAAGAGCCGGTAGAGGATGACACGGGCCGCCTCGGTGTTCTCCAGCTCGTTGTCGACGACCCGGTCGAAGTAGCGCCAGAAGTCGTGCAGGTCCTCGGGGAGCTCTGCGGCGTCGCCGTCGAGCGCGGCGAGGAACCCGCGGTACTCGGCGTACATCCGCTCCATCGTGTCCTGGTCGAGCGGCTGTCCGCTCAGCCGGCACATGGTGACGGCGCTCTCGAAGAGGGTGGCGACCACCCAGGCGCGGGTCGCGCGGTCCATGGCGTCGTAGGCGCGGCCGCGGGAGTCGGAGCCGCTCATGCGGGCGTGCAGCCGGTTGAGCCGGGCGGCCTCCCGTTCGCGTACCGCCGGGTCGGTGCCGAACATGCGCCGCATGCTGAGGAAGGTGTTGCGCAGTCGGCGCCAGGGGTGGGCGACGAAGACGGAGTTGTCGACGAGGGCGGCGCCGATCTGCGGGTGAGCGGCCTCCAGTACGGTGGCGCGGATGATGGCCAGGGCCCAGCGCGGGTCGTCGAAGAAAGCGCTGAAATGCGATTCCGGACCGAACAGGGATGCCCCGTCGGCCGGTCCCGTGGTTTCGGTGATCATGACCGGTCTCCCTTCGTCCGGGCGGGCACGCCGCCGAAGCGGCGGTCGCGGCGCCGGTAGGCGTGCAGGCAGGCGAGGAAGTCGGGAGCCCGGAAGTCCGGCCAGAGGACCTCGGGGAAGACCCACTCGGCGTAGGCGACCTGCCAGAGCATGAAGTTGGAGATGCGCTGCTCCCCCGAGGTGCGGATGACCAGATCCACATCAGGAGTGTCGGGGAAGGGCAGGTGGCCCGCGAAGAGCCGCTCGGTCACCTCGTCGGCGGACGTCCCGCTGCGGATCAGCGACCGTGCAGCCTCGACGATGTCCCGGCGCCCGCCGTGGTCGAAGGCGACGGTCATTGTCATCCCCCGGTTGTCGGCGGTGAGGGCCGCCAAGTCGTCGAAGTCCCGGGCCAGTTCACGGGGGATGCGCGGGTCTTCGACCCCGAGGAAACGGCAACGGATGCCGCGCGCGAGCAGCAGCGGCGCATGCTTGCGCACCACCCGGCGCACCAGCCGCATCAGGAACTCGACCTCGCTGCCGGGGCGGTTCCAGTTCTCGGTGGAGAAGGCATACAGGCTGAGCCACTCCACGCCGGCGGTCCGGGCCGCCTCGATGACGTCGATGACGGCGGTCTCCGCGGCCCGGTGTCCCGCTGTACGCGGAAGCGAACGCCGCTGCGCCCAACGGCCGTTGCCGTCCATCACGCAGGCCACGTGCCGCGGCCCGCCACGCGTCGCCCCCTCGTCCCGCCGCCGATCCCCGGGTCGGCCACCGCTCTGTCGCCCGGCCGGCCGGCCCTCCGTCGTTGCGCGTGCGTGCGGGGCGCCGTAGTCCGTCATGCCCCGCCCCGCCCCGTCCGGAGCGGCACCGCCGGCGTTGCCGCGCTCGGTCACACCCCACCCCGCCTCGCCGCCCCGCCTCGTCCACGCCCCACCGGCGCTTTCTCTCCTGCGGAGTCTGACAGCGCGACCGGGCCCTCCGCGGCCGAACGAGTGGCCGTCACCCTGGACTCGTACGTTCGAATCCGTCCGTGTGTGGGCTTCACCCTGTGGTGAAGCGGGATGTCCGATCCAGGACGGTCGCTTCGTTCACGGGCGCGTACGCGCCACCCGGATCCCCACCGGTGCCCGCGGCGAGCCGCAGCCGAAAACGGTCGCCGCTCGGAGTTGCGGTGTCCCCGTGACGGGTTGTCGTCCGACGGCACTTGGTCGTGGCGCCTGGGGATCGGGCTGGGGACGTGGTCCGCTGGACAGGTGGCCGCGGGCCCGCCGTTCGCCGCGCTCGCACCATGTTCCGGCGTCGGCCGGTTCCGGGCACTGGCCGAGGCGAAAGGGCCGAGTGGACGGCCCCCCCGGGCGCCACGGATACGGCCTCGACCGAGGAGAGGTATGAGGGACGAACATCGCCGGGCGCCGGATGCAGTCGTCGTCGGTGCGGGCCTGGCCGGCCTGGCGTGCGCCCTGGACCTGTGCCGCGCCGGATGGCGCGTGGCCCTGCTGGAGGCGTCCGACGGTGTGGGCGGCCGGATGCGCACGGACCGGCGGGACGGATTCCTGCTGGACCGGGGTTTCCAGGTGTTCAACACCTCGTATCCACAGGTGAAGCGGCGTCTGGAGCTGAGGAGCCTGCGTCTGCGGCCGTTCACCGCGGGCGTCGTCGCGCACACCTCGGACGGGCCCGTCCGCCTCGCCGATCCGACCAGGGAGCCCCGTGCGGCAGGGACGCTGCTGCCGGGGCGGGTCCTGGCGGCCCGCGATCTGGCCGCGATGGCGGCACTCACTGTACGGGACGCCGTTCTGCCCGTGTCCGTCACCGGCCGGCGCCGGGACCGCCCCACCTCGGCAGCCCTGTCCGGGGCGGGACTGTCGGACGCCGTGATCGCCGGCATCCTGCGGCCCTTCCTGTCCGGCGTCTTCCTGGAGGACCGGCTGGAGACCTCCGCGCGGTTCTTCCACCTGGTCTGGCGGAGCATGGTCCGCGGGTCCGTGTGCCTGCCGGCGGAGGGCATCGGCGCCGTACCGGCCCAGCTCGCCGCCGGCCTGCCCGACGGCGTCCTGCGCCTCGGTACGCCCGTCGAGGAGGTCACCGGCGACGGAGTGCTGCTCGGGAACGGGAGTGAGGTGCCGGCCCGGGTCGTCGTGGTGGCGACGGATCCGGCGACCGCCGCCCGCCTGGTGCCGGACCTGATCGTGCCGGACACCCGCACCGTCACCACGTACTACCACGCCACCGGCCGCCCGCCGACGGCCGAACCGATCCTGAGGGTGGACAGCACCGGAGCGGTCCTCAACACCTGCGTCCTCAGCGAGGTCGCTCCCACCTACGCGCCCCCCGGCACCGGACTGGTCTCCACCTCCGTACTGGGCACGGACCTGCCCGGCAGGGCACAGGAGGTGCTCCGGCGTCTGGCCGAGCTGTACGGCACCGACACGGGCAAGTGGGAGCAGGTCGCCGCCCGCACGGTCGAGGGTGCGCTGCCGGCGATGCTTCCCCCGTGGTCGCTGAGCCGCACCACCCGCCTCGGCCCGGGGAGGTACGTGTGCGGGGACCACCGGGCGACCGGCTCCGTGCAGGGCGCCCTGGCGTCGGGTACGCGCGCCGCGCGAGAGGTGATGGCCGACCTGGGACCGCAGAGGTGACGCGGGGGTGTGAGCGGGGCCGGGCCAACGCCGCACGGGTACGTCCGGTTTCGCCGGCCGCCGGCTTCGGCCCCTACCGTCCCGGGTCGTGTGCTCGGACCGTGCACGAAGCGCCGGCGGCCCATGAAGGGCTGGACGCCCTCGTCGAACGGAGGGTCCGGTGACACCCAGCAGCACCGAGGACTCCGACGTGCTCGTCATCGGTGGTGGTGCGGCCGGTCTCAGCCTCGCCCACCGGCTGACGGAGGACGGCGCCGCCACCGTAACGCTGGTCGAGCCGCCGGACGGTCCGCTGCGTCCTGCAGAGCGGACCTGGTGCTACTGGGGGGCGGGCGTCGACGGCCTCGAAGAGGCGGTCAGCGGCTCCTGGTCCGTGCTGCGTCTGCATGGCACCGACGGCCGGCCGGTCACCGTGGGACCGGCACCGTTCACCTACCGCATGGTGCGCTCCGCCGACTTCGAGCGGATGGTCCACGGCCACCTGGACCGTACGGGCCGCGGACGTCTGCTGCGAGCCACGGTGGAATCGGTGCGCGGTGTACCCGGAGGCGCGGAGGTCCGGTGCACGCTGCCCGAGGGCCGGTCCCTGACGCTGCACGCCCGGAGGGTCTTCGACTCGCGGCCGCTGCCCGGTCTGCCGCCGGCGCGTACGCGGCTGCTGCAGCACTTCCGCGGCTGGTTCGTACGCACCGGCACCGACCGGTTCGATCCCGCGGTCGCGGACCTGATGGACTTCCGGGTTCCCCAGCCGGCACACGGGCTCGCCTTCGGCTACGTCCTGCCGCTGGCGCCGGACCGGGCGCTCGTGGAGTACACCGAGTTCTCCCGCACCGTGCTGAGCACCCGGGCGTACGAGTCGGCACTCGGGCACTACTGCCGCGAGATCCTCGGACTCGGCGAACTCACCGCGGAGCGGACGGAGCAGGGAGTCATCCCCATGACCGACGCCCGCTTCCCGCGGCGCGCCGGCGCCGCCGTGTTCCGCATCGGGACCGCCGGCGGCGCCACCCGTCCCGCCACCGGCTACACCTTCGCCGCGGTGCAACGGCACAGCAGAGCCATCGCCGCGACCCTGCGTGACGGCCACGGGAACGTCCCGGCACCCCACGGGCGACGGGCGCTGGCCATGGACGCGGTCCTGCTGCGGGCCCTGGACACCGGACGGATCGACGGACCCGCCTTCTTCACCGCCCTGTTCCGCCGGATCCCGGCCGAACGCCTGCTGCGGTTCCTCGACGGCACCACCTCACCTTGGGAGGAGTGGGGCATCGGGCTGCGCACCCCCGTCCGGCCGATGCTCCGTACGGCGGTCGAGGTGCCCTTTCTGCCGCGCCGCTCCGAGCCCGGCGCCCTGACCGGAGGAAGCGGCCGATGACCCGCCCACGACGCCGGCTCGACCACGACAAGGAAGTGCGCCCTGTGACCCCCCGCCGCACCACCGCCCCCCGCCGGGGCCGCGACCGCAAGGCCGAGATCCTCTTCCCCGCGCCCGGCGCGGAGCGATTCCGACGCGGGGACGAGCCGTCCGTCGCGGTGATCGGCGGCGGAATCGCCGGACTGGCCGCGGCCACCCTGCTGGCCGAACGCGGCGCGCGCGTGACCCTCTACGAGAAGGAGGACTCACTCGGCGGCAGGCTCGCCGGGTGGCGCACCACCCTCGCGGACGGCAGCGCGGTGACCATGACCCGCGGCTTCCACGCCTTCTTCCGCCAGTACTACAACCTTCGCGGACTGCTCCGCCGCACCGACCCCGGCCTGGAACGCCTCACCCCGCTGCCCGACTACCCCCTGCGGCACAGCGGCGGCCCGGCCGACAGCTTCGCCCGCGTCCCCAGGACCCCGCCCCTCAGCGCGCTCGGATTCGTCGCCCTCAGCCCCACCTTCGGGTGGCGGGACCTCGCCGCCATGGACGCGCGAGCCGCACTCCCGCTCCTCGATGTGCGCGTCCCCGAGGTCTACGAGCACTTCGACACCGTCACCGCCACCGGGTTCCTGGAAAGCGTGCGCTTCCCCGACGCCGCGCACCACCTGGCCTTCGAGGTGTTCTCCCGTAGCTTCTTCGCCGATCCGCGCGAACTGTCGGCCGCGGAACTGCTGCTGATGTTCCACGTCTACTTCCTCGGATCGGCCGAGGGCCTGCTCTTCGACGTACCGGGCGATCCCTTCCCCCAAGCACTGTGGGACCCGCTCGGCGACTACCTGCGGCGCCTCGGAGCGAGCGTGCGCACCGGCACCCCCGTGCTCGGGGTCCGCACCCGCGACGGCGGGGGAGCGGACGTGATCACGGATACCAGTACCGAAGGCCACCAGGCCGTGGTGCTCGCCCTCGATACCGCGGGGCTGCGGCAGGCCGTCGCCGCGTCACCCGGTCTGGGCACTGCCCCGTGGCGTGACGACATCGCCGCCCTGCGCACGGCGCCGCCGTTCCTCGTCTCCCGGCTCTGGCTCGACCGGCCGGTCCGCGCCGACCGGCCCGGATTCCTCGGCACCAGCGGCTACGGCGGGCTCGACAACATCAGCGTCCTGGAGCGGTACGAGGGCGAGGCCGCCTTCTGGGCGGCGCGGACCGGGGGCTCGGTCGTGGAACTGCACGCCTATGCCGTAGATCCGGAACCGGAACCGGAACAGGAACAGGACGCGCTCGTCGACCGGCTGCACCAGGTGTACCCGGAGACCCGCGAGGCACGCGTCGTCGACGCGCGGCACGAATGGCGCTCGGACTGCCCGCTCTTCGCGGTCGGCTCCCACCGTAGGCGCCCCACCGTGCGCACCCCCCACCCATGGCTGACGCTGGCCGGCGACGGAATCCGCTGTGATTTGCCCGTCGCCCTCATGGAACGAGCCGCCACCACCGGCTTCCTGGCCGCGAATGCCCTGCTCGCCGACCGGGGGGTACGCGGACAGGCGCTGTGGACGGTTCCGCGCTCGGGCCGGTCACCACTGCTTCGGGCGCTCGGGGCAGTCGCAGGACGGCGTCCGGTCCGCTGACCCCCGCCGCTCCCGGGGAGCAGAGATGGGGCGGCCACCGGTGCCACGTCACCCGGGGAACCGCCCCGTGCTGCGCAGCGCCCAGCGCCGTTCGGCGTAGGCCAGGTCGTCGCGCCACAGGCGCCCGGCCGTACGGCGCATCAGCGGGCGCAGCACGGGGGCGGCGGCTCGCGCCACGGCGAAGCCGGGCCGCTCGGACGCGGCGACGACCGCCTCGACCACGGCGGTGCGCGGACGCTCGTGGTCCGGCCAGGTCAGCGGCGTCGCGTGCGTCTCGACCACGGACGTGGCGCCCTCGCCGCCGGTGATGCGCATGACGACCGTGCGCGGCTCCGGCGCCGTGAACTCGGCCCGTACGGGGACCACGAGCCGCCCGGCCACACGGAAGGAGACATCGACGACGAAGGCGTCGTCCTCGTCGCCCTGCGGCTCCCGCACCACCGACAGATCGACGAACGCATACGGGTGGAACCACGAGCCGTGCCACGGATCGAGCCGGTTGGCCACCACGTCCTGCGGTTCGCACCGCCCCGCCGCCGTGAACACCGCGTCCACCCCACGGCCCCTCGCGGGCCGCGGCGGCACGACAGGCCGCTCCGTGGGCTCCTCGCCACCCACGTCGTCCAGCCGCACCCAGACGAGTACGCCGTCGTCGTGCACGGGGAACGGCTCCCAGCCGGCGGACGGAGACCCGTCCAGGGCGAGCCCGTGCCAGTGGCAGACCAACGAGCCGCACACCACCCGGCCGTCGCGCAGGGGGGCGCCCAGGTGCGGGCAGATGCCCGAACCGGCGTGGGGATCGCCGTCGGCCGAGCGCCACAGCACGACCTCCACACCACCGACCGTCCGGCCGTACGGGCGGTCGCCCGCGCGCACGGCCCGGGAGGCGCCGACCACGAACCAGTTGCCTGACGGACGGGCTGACGCCCGCTTGAGCGCGTCGGCGATGAGTGCCGGGCGCGCCCGGCGCCACGTCGCCTCCTGCGTCGTCCAATCCGGGCCGGAGCCGCGCCGCCGCAACGGTGGCGACCAATGCCTGCCGCCTCTTCGACCGCTCACCGCACCGGTCCCTTCCACTCGACTGCCGCTCCGGCCGCCGGGGCCGCCCGCTGCGGGTCGCGAGTACGCCACCGGGCACCGGCCACGCCCAGCACACCGGCCGCGGCGGTTGCCGCGCGACGCCGGTGCGACACCACCGCACGACGATGCAGCACGGTGTAGTCCTGCTCGGCGATCGCTTCGAGAATCCCGCCGTAGAGAGTGAACGCGGCATGGATGCAGGGGCGCACCCTCGGATCGAGCATGGCGATGCCCGGTTCCGCCGTCCGGTACACGTCTCGGGTCATGGCCTCCGCCGCGACGAGAGCGGCGCGGATCCGGCGGTCACGGCGCCCGGTGCGCCTGCTCCACTCCAGCAGGGGCCTGTCCACACCGTGCGCGGCCAGCAGGTCGCCGGGCAGGTAGACACGGCCCCGGTCGAGATCCTCGCCCACGTCGCGCAGGAAGTTGGTGAGCTGGAACGCCACACCCAGTGCGGCCGCGTGCGGTGCCGCCTCCTCCCGAGCCGTGACCGTGCCGAGGACCGGCAGCATCTGCAGGCCGATCACCGCCGCCGAACCATGCACGTATCCCTGCAGATCGGCGTACGTGGGGTAGTGGGTCACGGTCAGATCGGCACGCATCGAGGACAGGAAGTCGGCGAACAGCGCGTGGTCGATGTCGTACCGGTCGGCGGTGTCCGCGACGGCCCGGACCACTGGTTCACCGCCCGCTCCGGTGCGCAGTCCGCCGGCCAGGTCGCTCTCCAGGCGGCGCAACTGCCGGTCGCGCTCCTCGGCCGTGCGATGCCGGTCGTGGTCGTCGACGATGTCGTCGGCCCAGCGGGCGAAGCCGTAGAGGGCGTGCACGGCCGAGCGGCGTTCGAGCGGCAGCAGCCGGGTTGCCAGGAAGTAGGTCTTGCCGTGGCGGGCGTTGAGCTGCCGGCACCGGGTGTAGTCGGTGCGCAGCGCGGGATCGGTGATCCCGGCGGCGTCCAGTTCACGACGGGTCATCGGCACCTGCCGGGACCGGAACGGGCGCTGTGCCGGGGACGGCCGGGGGCCGGCGCGGCGGGGCGGGCCGGGGGCCGCTTCCGCCGGTGACGCGGGCGGCGGCGAGTTTGCCGCTGATGAGGACGGTCGGAACGCCGACCCCCGGAGTGGTCCCGCAGCCTGCGAGTACCACGTTGTCCAGCCCCCGTACGAGGTTGCGTGGGCGGAACGGTCCGGTCTGGGCGAAGGTGTGGGAGACCGAGAAGGGGCTGCCGGCGGCGTGACCCTGCCTGGCCCAGTCGAGCGGCGTCACCAAAAGCTCTTCCCGGACACTGTCCGCGAACCCGTCGAGGCCCCGGCGCTCCAGTTCGCCCACCAGGCGGTCGCGGTAGCGGGGGCCGAGCTCCTGCCAGGCGATGGCCGCGGGACCGACCGCGGTGTTGGGACAGGGGGCGAGGACGTAGTGGAGATGGCGTCCCGGCGGTGCCAGGGCGGGGTCGTGTGCGGTGGGGCGGGTGATCAGGAGGGAAGGGTCGCTCATCAGCTTGCCCGTGCGGGTCAGCTCCTCGAAGGTGCCCTCCCACGCGGCGCCGAAGGAGAGGGTGTGGTGGGCGAGGTGCGGCCAGGTGCGGTCGGTGCCCGCGTGCAGGACCACGGCGGACGGTGAGTGACACAGCCGGGCCGGCCGCCGGGGCGTCCTCCCCAGCAGCCCGTAGGCGGCGGGCAGCTCACACGTGAGCACCACCGCGTCGCAGGGGATGCGCTCGCCGGACGCCAGACGGACGGCCCGTACGCGACCCACGGAGCGCTCCAGCGCGCGTACTTCGGCCCTCCAGCGCAGATCGGCACCGGCTTCCGCCGCCGCATCGGCCATGGCGCGGGGGAGAGCGTGCACGCCGCCCTTCGGGAACCAGACGCCGCCCACGGTGTCCATGTACGCGATCACCGCGTACGCCGCGAGTGCGCGGGCCGGGGCCACCCCGGCGTACAGCGCCTGGAAGGAGAAGATGCGGCGCAGGCGCTCGTCGGAGAGGAAGCGGCCGATGCGG
Organism: Streptomyces aculeolatus; assembly: GCF_020400605.1. GTDB lineage: Bacteria > Actinomycetota > Actinomycetes > Streptomycetales > Streptomycetaceae > Streptomyces > Streptomyces aculeolatus. The sequence goes on from NZ_JAINRD010000002.1 coordinate 62,235, forward strand.
CCGTCCAGCCGTCCGAAGCCGCCCAACGCCGCCAGCCGGGCCAGATCCGGGTGCAGCAGTTGGAAGGGCGAGTCGAAGTTGGCGTCGATGAAACGGCTCATCTGTGCCCGGTACAGGCGTTCCAGCCACTGCCGCAGGTCGCGGTAGCCGGCCGCCTGTGCCGGTCCGGCGAAGCGGCGTACCTCCGCCTCCATCGCCTCGCCGTCGGTGTGCACGTCGAGCGAGGATCCGTCCGCGAAGCAGGCCCGGTAGGCCGGATGCAGAGCCGTCAGCTCCACGCGGCGGTGGAGGCTGTCGCCGACGGCGGCGAAGGCCTCGTCGGCCAGGTGCGGCATGGTCAGCACCGTGGGGCCGGTGTCCATCTCGTAGCCGCCCTTCAGCACACGGCCGGCCCGGCCGCCGGGACCGGCGTCCCGTTCGACGACGGTGACGCGGCGGCCCGCACCCAGCAGGTGCAGGGCGCAGGCCAGTCCGGACAGCCCGGCACCCACCACGACGACATGGCCGGTCGGTCCCGGCACCCTTTTCACGCGGCCTCCTCCCCTCCGCGCGGGCCCACGCCTGTCGCGCGCTCGACCAGCGCGGCGAACTCGTGCCGAGGGGCAGGGGGTGCGCCGGAGCGGTCGAAGTACGCGAGGCTCAAGTCCGTCAGCTCTTCGATCTTCGCCTCCACCAGATCTCGGGCGCCGGTCCGGCGCAGTGCGGACCGCACCTGCCGCACGGCCTTCCCGGACCCCGGGGCCGCGTCCTGGGCCAGCGCCGCGGCGGCCTGGTGATCACCGGTTGCGTCGGCGAGCCGGACGGCAACGGCGAGGAGGTAGGTGAGCTTGCGGGAGCGGAGGTCGTCGTCGGCCGGTTTGCCGGTCAGCGCGGGGTCACCGAAGGTGCCCAGGAGGTCGTCACGCAGTTGGAAGGCCAGCCCGGCGCACCGGCCTGCCGCCCGCATCGCGTCCAGCGCGGGCGCGTCTGCCCCGGCCAGGGACGCTCCCAGCGCGAGGGGCCGCGCGACGGTGTACAGGGCGCTCTTCAGGGTGGCGATGGTCAGCGCCTCACCGACACCGGACGCACGAGTGGCCTGGGCGTGCAGGTCCCGGTACTGTCCGGCGACCATCTCGGTGCGCATCGCACGCCACTCCTCGTACAGGCGCGGGCCGTGCGGCGTGCCGAGTGCCGTCTCGGTCAGCACGTCGTCCGCCCAGGCGAGCGCCAGATCACCGGTGAGGACGGCGGCCGACGTGCCGAAGGACTCCGAGGAGCCGTGCATGCCCGCTGCCCGGTGTCGGCGGGCCATGCGGACGTGCAGGGCCGGTGCGCCCCGTCGCCGCACGGATCCGTCCATCACGTCGTCGTGCACGAGGGCGCATGCCTGGAGCAGTTCGAGGGCGGCTCCCGTCCGCAGGAGGGCGGTGGCGTCCCCCGAGCCGCCTGCGGCGCGCCAGCCGCAGTGGGCGAACGCGGTGCGCAGCCGTTTGCCGCCCTGCACGGCCAGTGCGGCGAGGCGGTCGGCCAGCTCCCGGGCGAAGAGGGGATCGACGGCACGGGAGTGCCGCAGCCGTTCGCCGAGTACCTGCTTGAGGACGGTGCCGACGGCGCTCGCCGCGTCGGTCGCGGTGAGAGGGGCGTCGACGCGTTCGGCCGGTGGGGCTGCCGTCTGCGGCAGTCCAGTCATGCAGAGCCCTTCTCACTCTTGGTTGTCCGGACCCCACTGCTTGCGCCGGGTGCCCTGTGGTGGATGCAGTGATTCCTGCCCGGTCCGGAGCTGAAGGCAGCGGAACTCACCTCAGTGGCGCAACGTCACGGGGGTCATGGCGGTATGTCGCCCCGCGCGTGTTCCTGTTCGCGTACGTCCGTGAGGTCGGCGAGCCGGTCCAACTGCCGCAGCGGCCGGGCGACGCGCTGGTTGCCGGCCAGCAGGGCCCGGTGGCGGTCGAGGAAAGCCCAGTAGCCGGCGGTGTACGGGCACGCGTGGTCGCCGGTGCGGTCGCCGGGCCGGTAGACGCAGGGGCCGCACAGGTCGCTCATGCGGTTCACGTAGGCGCCGCCCGACGTGTAGGGCTTCGTCGTCATCCGGCCGCCGTCGGCGTACTGGGACATGCCGACGACATTGGGCAGCATCACCCAGTCGTAGCCGTCCACGAAGCAGCGGTGGAACCAGTCCGTGACGGCGGCGGGGTCCCAGCCGCGCTGGAGTGCGTGGCTGCCGAGGATCATCAGCCTGGGGATGTGGTGCGTCCAGCCGGTGTCACGCACCTGGGCCAGGACGGTGCGCAGGCAGTGCGCCCGGACGGCATCCGCGTCCAGGTCGTTCCACCAGTCGGGCGGCGGGGCGGTGTGCCGCAGCTCGTTGGAGCGCCGGTAGTCCTCGCCGAAGTACCAGTACACCTGCCAGACGTACTCGCGCCAGCCGGCGATCTGGCGCACGAAGCCCTCCACGCTGTTCAGCGGCGCCCGGCCCGCGCGCCACGCCTTCACGGCCTGCTCGACGCACTCGGCCGGGTCGAGCAGGCCGAGGTTGAGGGAGGAGGAGAGCAGGCTGTGGCTCATGACCGGGTCGGCGGCGAGCATGGCGTCCTCGTACGGCCCGAACGTGGCGAGCCGCTGCTCGACGAAGCGCCGCAGTGCGCGCCGTGCCTCCGCCCGGGTGGCGGGGAACAGGCGCGGCCCGTCCCGTCCGACGAAGGAGACGTCGCCGTCGCGTTCCCAGCGGTCGAGGTCGTGGCGGACTTCGTCGTCGATGTCGTCCTCACGGGGGCGGTAGGGGCGGGCGACCTGGAGGTCGGCGGTCTCGCGGGGCGGGGGCTCCCGGTTGTCGTGGTCGAGGTTCCACCGGCCCGCCGCGGGCTGATCGCCGTCCATGAGCAGGTCGTGTTCGCGACGGACCCAGTGGTAGAAGTGCTCCTGCCGCAGGCGCCTGCCGCCGCGACCGTCCGCCCAGGCGGCGAAGTCGGCCATCGGCACCAGGAAGCCACGGGCGGGGCCCACCGTCACCCGGGGCAGGTCGCGCACCAGGCGGAGGGCCGCGTACGAGGTGGGGTGGTGGACGCCGACCGGGCGGCCGCGAGCGGCCCGGTCCAGGCCCTGGCGGTAGGTGTCGGCACGTACATACGCGACGCGGTCGCCGAGTTCGGCCGCGCGGTGGCGCATCGCGGACAGCACGAGGTGTGCCTTGGCCCGGTGGAAGCGGCGCCGCCGGAACACGGAACGCGCCTCGATCATGAGGACGGGGGTGTCGCGAGCGGGTCCCTCCTCGCCCGGGGTGAGGAAGTGGGGGCCGAGTTGGTCGCCGAAGAGCCAGTGCATGACGGGTGCCTCCTCAGTCGCGGCCGCGGGCGTGCCCGGAGCGGGCGACCCTGTCGGCGAGGTCGGTGAGCGGTCCCGGGTGGTCGAGTCCCTCCGGCCCGCTGCCCGTGGCGCCACGGTCCTTCTTGTCCGGCTCGCTCCACGACACTCCGCCCTGTCGACCGATCATGCGCCCCGCAGCGTGCCGGCGCCTGTTGTGGAGAGGCGGCCCGGGACCCGTACCCCGCCACTGGTCCACTCCCTGCCGGCGGACAGCCCTCAGGTCTCCTGCCTTCTGTACCGGTCTGTGGTTCACCCGGTGGGGCTGTCACCTGCGCGTCGTACGGGAGGTGTGCCGTCCCGAGGACGGCGGTGCCGGATTCCCTGCGGACAGGGCCGCGGGTGGGCGGGGTTCCCCGCTCTGAACGCCCGCGGCGCCGGCGACCGTCACCGGAGCCGCCGGCACCGAGGCCTCCCGTTCGGCCCCGGTCGGCGATGGCGTAGCGCGGGGACGAGCCGGCCGGTGACGGGCGGTCCGCCTACTTCTGCTGGTGGATCTGGATCAGGTTGCCGCAGGTGTCGTCCAGCACGGCCGTGGTCACCGGCCGGCTCCGTGAGCTCGGTGGGCTCCTGGCTGAACTGCACACCGAGCTCACGGAGCCGGCCGAACTCCGCGTGCGCGTCGTCCACCGCGAACGACGTGGCGGGAATACCGTCCTGGGCGAGCGCGTCCTTGTAGGGCCGTACGGCGGGGTGGGTGTCCGGTTCAAGGACTGGCGCCTGGTGCGGATCAGTCCGGCCGACTCCAGTACGGCAAGGTGCTGGCTGACGGCCTGCCGGGACGAGGCAAGCCCGTGCTTGGTGGCCAGCTGCGCACAGATCTCGAAGAGCGTCTGCCCGTCCCGCTCGGTCAGCTCGTCCAGGATCGTCCTGCGGGTGGGATCTGCCAGCGCCCTGAAGACATCGTCCGCCATGCCGATAGGCAAGTGCAGACTTGCCTGTCAACCCGGGCGCACCGTCGCGGTGCCGCTCAGATCGCCTCCTCCAGGGGGCGCAGGGCGATGCCGGGGGCCTCCTCGGGGGTGGCGAGATGGGGCTCGTTGCGGCTGGCCCAGGCTTCGTAGCCGTCACTGTGATTGAGGCAGTTGTTCGCCGCCACCCGTGCGACTGACCGTTCCTGCGGCGACAGCTCCATCAGTTCGCTCTCGCGTTCGACGGCTGCCGGCATGCGGTGGAGCCGGTCGCTGTAGTCGAAGAGGAGGCTCTGGAAGTACGCGAACGCTTCCTCCTGGCCGACGTCCTGATGGCGCATGTGCTGGGCGACCGGATTGCGATGGTCGCCGACCTTGTGGTCGCGGAGCGCCGAATACAGGTCATTGGTCAGGATGACGCAGTAGTAGGTCAGGCGCCGCATGGTCACCAGGGAGGGCATCCTGTAGAGGTGGGCCGGAATGTGGCGGGTGTTGGCGAGCTCTCCCTGTGAGATCGCCACATGCAGACCCCCGTTGTCGATGCGCAGACTCAGGTAATCCTCCAGATTCCAGGGATAGGCGGGCTTGCTCATCGCGTGGTAGGTGCTCTGCGTGGCGAAGTAGTGCCGCCAGTGACCTGCGGTGCGCGCAAGGAACTCGGGCGGGCACACCTGTTCGTGTTCCTGCCACAGGCTGTGGAACATCCACAGGACGGCGGCGTCAGCCGCGGGCTTCTCCCCGTCGAGGACGCGGATCATCTGATTGGCAACCCTGCGGCTGGTGTGCAGATCGTTGTGGAGCGAGTCGTTGAAATCGTCGTAGAAACGGTAGAAGGCATAGATCTTCGCAAGGATCGTCTGCCGCTCCGAGACGATGTCGGGGTGGACCCAGGGGAAGAAGGTCATGTATCGCAGGACGCGAGGGTTGTCGGCGCCGAACCGGCGGATCCAGTTCGTAGCCGAAGCGATTGCGCGGGGATCCAGCACGCCAGGGACGAACCGCTGTGCGTGCGAGGTCAGAAGAGGGTGCATCGGGAGTCCTCCAGGATATTGGGCGTCGGCGGTGCCGAACCCTCCCCATGGCGCTCAGCGTGGTGCGACTGTGCAGTGCAATTCCGGAATCCGGGCGATCAGGCCGTAACGGAAACGCGCAGGTGCAGGGGGATTCTGTACCAGCTTCCAGCGGCGGCAGGCGGCCAGCAGAAAGGTGAAGATCTCCATTTCCGCGAACTGCGCGCCCATGCACACGTGCGGACCCAGTCCGAAAGGAATATAGGAACCCTTCGGCAGCCCTTTCGTGCTCCCGTCCCGCCAACGGTCCGGATCGAATGCATGAGGACGGGGGAACACGTCCGGCCGTCGGTGCAGCGCCATGGGGGCGATGATCAGTTCGGTCCCGGCGGGAACCACGACGCGCCCCAGTCGCACATCCCGCAGAGCGCGGCGAGGCAGCAGCCAGGTGGGGTTGTACAGCCGCAGCACTTCCCTGACGAACGACCGTGTGAAAGGTGCCTGCTCCAGCGTTTCCAGACGCACGGGTCCCTCGCCGACGGCGTCCACCTCATGATGTATGCGCTCCCGCATGTGCGCATGTCGGTCCATGAGCCAGAAGATGCTGGTCAACGCCGATGACGTGGTCTCGTGCCCGGCGATCATGAGTGACATCACCTCGTCCCGCATCAACTTCCGCGGAACCTTCTCGCCGGTCTCCGGAATCCGGTAGTCGAGCATGTGACTCAGAAGATCGAACCGGTCGCCCGGTCCGGGGGGATTCTCACAGTAGGAGGCAACGAGCTCCTCGATCGTACCCTTGAGCTGCTCGACAGCCAGACGCGCTCTCTTGTTCGCGGGAAGCGGTAACCGGAAGAGGAGTTCGGGAAGCACCAGGTACCGGATCAGCCCGTACAGAACCTCGGGTACGGCCTTTCGTACCCGGTCGGCCAGATCGGGGTGTGACTGAGCCGGCAGTAACGTGCCCACGATGACCCGGATCGTGTAGTCGACCATCGCCCGGTCCACGCGGACTGTCTGCCCCCGGGGCCAGGCGTCGACGCAACGGAGCGCGAGATCATGCATGACCTCCCCGTACCGCTCCAGCCTGCTGGGCTGCAACGAGGGGCGCAGCATGCGGCGCTGCATTCGATGGTCATCGCCCGAAGTCAGTCCGACTCCCTCACCGGCGAGCGGCTTCATCTTCTCGAACAGGGCGCCCTTCTCGAACTCATCGTTCTGCACGTGCAGCACTTCGTGCACCAGCGCCGGGTCACTCACATAAAGAAACAGCCGGCTACCGAAATACATGCGCACCATGGGTCCGACCGGTGCGAGTGACTCCATGAAACGGACCGGTTCCCGGAGAAACGCCGGCGCGTGCCCGACCACCGGAAACCGGCCTGGGGCAAGGGGAATGCGCACAGCGAACACCATCCCGAGTCGCGCTGACGAGGACCATGTCGAACTGGGCCGCACCGGTCCTTGCGGGCCGCATGCTCGCAGGTAACGCTACCGTCGCCGAGAGACCCTGTGTAGTGTGCATCCGGACGTTGCCCGGGGGCTGGGGATGACGTTCTCCGAACCAACACGCCGCTTGTCGATCTTTTTGAAACGTGCACGGCAGACCCGGACCGGCGCCCGGCCGGGAAACCGCCTAAGAACGCGCGGATGAGACGTACGACGCCTTCACCGCCTCCCAGCGCTCCGTCTGCCGCGCCGTCAGCCGGCCGCGCAGTTCCGCGAGTTTCAGCAGGTTCGCCTCCGCGTCCTGCGCGAGCATCTGGGCCTCGCCCAGGTAGTGGTCGTCGATCAGCGCCTCCACCTCGTCGTCGTTCATCACCGGCATGATCCGCTCGGCGAGCTTGTTGGTGTTCCGGTACGAGCCCTGCAGCTTGAACGGCGGTTCCGTGCGCGAGGCGTCGGTCTGCGCCGCGGAGGCGATGTAGGCCGCGTTGACCGTGAGCACGGTCTGCCGCACGTGCAGCAGCCTGCGCAGCACGCCGAGGATCTGGTCCAGCTCGGCCGTGGCGTACGGGTGGGCGAGGCGGTCGGCGCGGGCGTCGGCGTCGCCGTGGGCGAGGCGGACCAGCAGGTCGATGTCGGTGCGCTCCCGGGACGCCAGCGGCGCCAGCACGGGGTTGGCGGTGAGCGCGTTCTCGATGTGGCTGAGGGCGAACAGCCGCTCCCTGCCGGACAGGACGTCGCCGAGGTTCCAGACGTCGGCGCGGTTGGCGAGCATGTCCGGTACCTGGAAGCGGGCGCCGGACTCGGTGAACGGATTGCCCGCCATGCACACCGCGAAGCGCTTCCCGCGCAGGTCGTAGACGCGTGAGGCGCCGTCCCACACGCCCTCCATGCGGCGCTGCGCGTCGCAGAGCGAGACGAACCGCTGCAGCAGCTCCGGCGACGTGTGCTGGATGTCGTCGAGGTGGAGCAGGGTGTTGTTGCCCATGGCGAGGGCGAAGTTGATCTTCTCGACCTCCCGGCGGGCGGCGGCGTCCGGGGCCGCGGCCGGGTCGAGGGAGGTGGTGCCGGTGCCCAGCGCCGGGCCGTCGACCTTGACGAAGACCAGGCCGAGCCGCGCGGCGACGTACTCCATCAGCGACGTCTTGCCGTACCCCGGCGGGGAGAGCAGGAGCAGCAGCCCCTGGCTGTCGGTGCGGCGCGCGCCGGACTCGCCCCCGGCGGCGCCGAGCTGCCGGGCGAGGTTGTCGCCGACGAGCGGCAGGTACACCTCGTCCAGGAGGCGGTTGCGGACGAACGTCGGCATGACGCGCGGGCGGTACGCGTCCAGGCGCAGCCGCTCGCGTTCCGCGCCGACGAGGGCGGTGCGGCGGCGGAGGTACGCCCGGTAGGCCGGCACCCGTACGTCGCGGAACTCGCCGGTGCGGGTGAGGAACTCGTCCAGGCGCACCGCGAGCCGCCCGCCGTCGATGCGGCGGTGCGCGCCGAGCAGCCCGTCGACGGCCGTCCCGGTGGCGGCGTCGGAGTCCTGCCGGGCGAGGGCGTCGCCGGTGGCCTCCGCGGCCACGGCCTCCGCGAGGTACCAGGCGTCGGCGCCCGTGCCGGCCGCGTACGCGCCGAGCCAGGCGGCGGCGAGCTGGTGGCGGGCGGCGGGGTCGCCGGCGAGGGCGTCGAGGTCGTGCTCGTACTCCTTGGCGGCGCCCGCGCCGAGCGCGTCCCGGAAACCGGTGCGCAGGCCGCGGGCGGCGGGGCTGGTGACGAACGCGGGCGGGTCCGCGGCGCCCAGTTCCTCGAAGAGGTAGGCGCCGACGCCGGCCGGGGCCGGCGCGCCCGGGCAGGGGAGCCCCGCCGCGGCGAGGAACTCCGCCGCGCGGGCGGCCAGTTCCGCCGCCGGCTCCGCCGCGGCGCCGTCGCCGCCGAACGTCGCCCGCGCGCGGGCCAGCGACCGGGCCCGCGTCGACCAGCCGGCCCGCTCCTCCGCCCCGGTCCCGTACGCCCAGAACAGCTGCGCCGCGGCCCGGACCTCCGGCGTGAACCGCAGCAGGCCGCACTCCTCCCGCAGCCGCAGCAGCGCGCCGAGGATCGCGGCGGCGTCCCGGTCGTGGACCCCGCGGTCGTACCCCTCGTCGTACGCCTCCTCCGCCGCCCGGCGCGCCAGCTCCGGCAGGCCGCCGCCCGCGGCCGCCGCCGCCAGCTCCGCGGCCGGCGTGCCGGCGAGCAGCCGCGCCGCCAGGTACTCGCCGCGGTAGACCGCCGGCGACTCGGAGACCAGCGGCTCGTCCCAGAAGGCGCGGGTCGCCGCGAAGCCGGGGTCCGCCACCGGCGCCCGGTAGTCCGTGCCGGTGATCACGAACACCGGCTGCCCGTCCTGCGGCACCAGCGTCAGCTCCGCCGGGCGGGTGTCGACGGCGAACCGGTGCCGCCCCAGGCGCAGCGTCCCCTGCCCGTCGTAGAGGTCGGTGCGGTCGCGCAGGGCCCGGGCCGCCTCCTGGCGGGCGGCCTTGAGCCGCCCCTCCAGCTCCTCGGCGTGCACCGTGCCGCCGAGCGTGCGCAGCTCCGCCGCGGTGCTACGGACCTTGGCCACCAACGGGTCGGAGGCGAAGAAGGTGTGGACGTCGTCCGCCGACGGCAGCGCCGCCGCCCGGCGGGAGACGGTGCCGAGGATCCGCCCGGCGGACCGCGCCAGCCGGTCGGCGTGCCGGGCACGCTCGTCGAGCTGCGTCTGCTTGCGGGCGGAGAACGCCTCGTAGACCTCCTCGCGCTTCGCGGCGATCTGCTCGGCGAAGTCCTCCGCGGAGCCGAACTTCGCCTCCAGGTTCTCCAGCCGCAGCATGAGCCGGCCCAGTTGGTCGTCGCAGTCCTCCGGCGTGCCGGCCGCGGCCAGCCCTCCGGTCACCGCCTGCCCCAGCAGCGCGAACTCGGCGGCGAACTCGGCCCTGCCCTCGCGCTCGTGCAGTTCGCGGCGGCGGCCGTCCAGCAGGGCGCGGGCCCGGTTGGCGGCGCCGAGCACCTCGCCGATACGGGCGAGGATCGAGGTCCGTACGGTCGCGTCCGCCAGGTCGAGCGTGCCGACGACCTCGGTGACCGCCTGCAGCGCGCCGGCCTGCTCGTCGATGCGCTCGGCGACCGGTGCCGCCGCCGCGGCCGTCCCGACCGTGGCGGCCTCGGCGGCAAGCTCGTCGACGGCCCGGTGGGCGGCGTCGAACGCGGTCTCCTCGCCGAGGAACGCCACCGCGCGGCGGCCGAAGGCCGCGACCGACTCGGCGAGCTGCGCGTCGAGTTCGCCGATGCGGGCCAGGTCGGCGTAGCGCTGCTCGCGCAGTGTCTCCAGGCGGCCCTGGGAGCGGCGGAGCCCGGCGAGCCGGCGCACCCAGCCGTCGGCGGTGTCCGGGGCGGTGCCCCGGGCCCGGCGCACCTGGCCGGTGATCCGTTCGGCGGCCTCGGCGACCGCCGCGGCGGCCTGGGCACGCAGCTCCTCGACGCGCCCGAACTCGTCGATGACCTGCGCGGCGGTGGTACGGACGGCCGCCAGCGGCTCGGCGAGGTCCCCGCAGGCCGCCTCGCCCAGCCAGTGGTGGCGGTCGGCGACGCGGACGGCGGCGGCGACGATGGCCTCGAAGACGGCGCCGTTCGGCTCCATCCCGTCGGCCATCCGGGCCACCGACAGGCAGTCGGAGACTCCCCGTACGAGTTCGGCGTTGCCGATCCGGGCGAGGGGCCCGGTGCCGGCGGGCCGGGCGGCGGCGTAGGCGTCCGAGACGTACGGCGTGCGCCAGACCTGCACGGGGTGGACGCGGGTCGGCTCGCTGCCGGCCGCCGTCCTGAAGACGATCAGCGTGCCGTCGTCGAGGAGCGACCAGCCGCGCGTCTGCCAGAGGGTGGCGACCTCCTTGCGGATGACGTTGTACGGCAGCAGCAGGGTGCGGCCCTCGGTGCGGGCGTGGAAGACGTAGAGGACGTCCTCGCCGTTCGGGGAGCGGACGAGGCCCTCGTATGCGAGGTCCTTCGTCTCGGTGTCGAAGGTCCGCGCGGCGCTGCCCGCGGGGACGTCGGCGAGGTAGTAGCCGCCGGGGAAGACGACGCCCTGCTCGTCGGGCAGCCGGCGGCACCCCCGGCCGAGGCCGTCGAGCCGGACGACCTCCGCGGTGCGGGTGTTGTAGACGAGGTGGCGGCGGGTCTTCTCGTTGTACGGGAGGATCCGCAGCAGGACGAGCGGGCCCACGACGGCGTACTCGATCTCGGCGTCCGCGAGCGACTGCAGCGGTTCGTCCACGGGCTCGCTGTGGATGCCGGTGCCGGTGTCGGTGCTGTCCTCGGCCTTGAGGGTGAGGGTGCCGCCGACGCACGCGACGAAGACCAGGCCGCGGACGGAGACGTGCGGGTGGCGGCCCTGCACATGGTCCGCGCGGGTGGTGGCCGTCCACTCGACGTCGTCGGCGGGCCGGACGGCGTGGTCGCGTTCGCCGCGGTCGTCGACGTAGGCGACGGAGCCGTCGGGGGCGAGGCGCCAGCGCAGCACGCGGATGTCGGTGGGCGCGTTGCCGGTCCGGAAGACGGCGAGGAGGTGGGAGCGGGCCAGGCGCAGCTGGAGGAGCCGGGTCTCGCGGTAGTAGCGGTACAGCTCGGCGAAGTCCCGGCGGAAGGCGGGGTCGTCGAGCAGACCGGGTACGGAGTCCTGGGGCGCGGCGCGGAACCGTATCGCCGCGCCGTCCCCGCCGCCCCCGTCCGTGTCCGGGCCCGCGTCGCCGGCCCCGCTTCCGCCGCCTTCCGCGCCCTTCCCGCCGTCCTCGTCGGACCCGGTGGCCCCGGTGGACCCGGCGAACTCCAGGTGCTGCAACGAGAACACGTCGCCGACGCCCGTCCCGGGGCCGCGGCCGGCGGGGGCGTTGGAGCCGAACAGCAGCATGCCGCCGATCTGCACGATGTCGCGGGGCACGCAGTCGTGGTCGGTCCGGATGTGCCCGGTGCCCGCGAGCCGCGCCCCGGAGCCGCCGAACTCCGCCACGCGGCGGGCGTTGAGCGCCTCCGTCCGGCGGGCCAGCTCCTCGGCGGCGGTGCGCAGCCGGTCTCGCAGCACCTCGTACGTGCCGGCCGTCAGGGCGTCCGGGCTGCCGTGTACCTCCGGCGCGGGGGTCTCCACCTCGTCCTCCACCTCGTTCTCGTCGTCCGTTCCCGTCGTCCCCGTCCCCGTCGCCCGGAGCTACTCCTTGACCAGGGAAGGCGCCCCGTTGACCGCCGCCCGGCCGGCCAGTGCCGCGACCGGGAGATCCGCCGCACCGCTCGCCCGGGCCGCCTCCAGCAGCCCCGTCAGTGCCGCGGTGTGCGGACCGTCCGCCGCGATGAGGCGGGTGAGCAGGCCGGCGAGGCTCAGGTCCCGCAGGCCCGTCGCGCCGAGGCCGGCCGTCATCGCCGTCAGGTCGGACGTGAACGTGCTGTCGGGCCGCAGCCACGGACCCGCCAGCGCCTGCACCGACTCGGAGCTGCCGACGAAGCCGTCGACGCTCTTGCCCATCGACACGGCGTTCACCAGCTTGTCGAAGAAGACGCTGTCGCCGCCGACGATGCTGATGTCCGCGTTCTCCAGCCCGGTGGCGAGCACCGTCGCCTGCGCCTCGGCGATCTGGCGGCCCACGTCGACCTGCGCCAGCCGGATGTCCTTCTCCGCCTCCAGCCGCAGCCGGTACTCCTCGTGCTCCCTGCTGGCGGCGTCCAGCGCGGCCATCGCCGCGGCCTTCTCGTTGATGCCCGCGGCCTCCGCCCGGAACTTCTCCCGCATCCCCTCGGCGCCGGCGAGGGCCTTGTCCCGCTCCACGTCGGCCTCCGCCCTGCCGACCTTGGCGATGGCCTCCGCGCTGCGCTCCTGCACCTGGGCGGCGGCGAGCCCGGCGGCTGCCGCGTCCGCCTGCTTGCCCTCGGCCAGCCGGATGGCCGCCGCCGCGTCCAGCTCGGCGGCCTTGCGCCGGGCCTCCGCCATGGTGAGCTCCTCCGCGGCCCGGTGGTCCGCCGCCTGCTCGGCGGCCTCTGCGGCCTTGATGTCCTTGACCAGCCGCTCCTGCGCCTCCGCCTCCGCGGCGATGATCAGCGCCTGGCGCTCGCGCTCGGCCTCCTCGACCGTACGCAGCTTCTTGATCTCCTCCTCCTGCTGCGCCACGGTCTTCTCGACCGCGATCCTCTCGCGTACGACGTCGGCGATGTCCCGCTTCTCGCCCTCGACCTCCTTGTCCTTGGCGATCCGGGACAGTTCGGTCGCCCGCTCCCGGGCGATGACCTCCAGCAGCCGGTCCTTCTCGATCTTCTCGTTCTCGATGGCGACGACGCGCTCCCGGTTGAGCTGTGCGACGGCGATCTCGCGCTCGCGGTTCTCGTTCTGGATGCCGAGCTGCTCCTCGGTCCTGATGTGCGCGGTGTGCGCCTTGAGCCGCTCCTCGGCCTGGACCTTGGACGTCTCGGCCTCCTCCCGCGCCCGTACGATCCCGACCTCGCGCTGCTGCTTCGCCTCGGCGTCGGCCTGGCGGCGCTCCAGTTCGAGGACCGCCTCGCGGGCCTCGACGTTCTTGCGGGTGATCTCCTTCTCCTCGTCGCGCCGCAGCTCGTTGGTGCGCACGTTCTCCACCGCGGTCAGCTCGGTGATCTTCCGGATGCCCTGGGCGTCGAGGATGTTCTGGGCGTCGAGCTGGGCCATCGGGGTCTGCTCGAGGTAGTCGATGGCGGCGTCCTCGAGGCTGTAGCCGTTCAGGTCGGTGCCGATGACGCGGATGATCCGGTCGCGGAACTCGTCGCGCTTGGTGTAGAGGTCGGCGAAGTCGAGCTGCTTGCCGACGGTCTTGAGGGCCTCCGAGAACTTGGCGTTGAACAGCTGCTGCAACGTGTCCTGGTCGCTGGCCCGCTCGGTGCCGATCGCCTGCGCCACCTTGATGACGTCCTCGACGGTCTTGTTGACCCGGACGAAGAACGAGATGCGGATGTCGGCGCGGATGTTGTCCTGGCAGATCAGCCCTTCCTTGCCGGTCCGCTCGATCTCCATGGTCTTCACGGAGATGTCCATCAGCTCGGCCTTGTGCAGCACCGGCAGCACCACGGTGCCGGTGAAGGTCACGTCGACCTTGCGCATCTTGGAGACGATGAGTGCGTGGCCCTGGCGCACCTTGCGGAACAGCCGGCTCACGGCGAACAGCAGCGCGAGGGCGATGAGCAGGACCACGGCTACGAGCACGCCGAGCCCCGTGGTGATGGCAGTCATGGGTACTTCCTTCTCTGCGGTACGGACGTGCGTGTCAGCCGAAGGAGCCGGAGGCGTCGGGGACGCCGTCGGCGGGTGCGACGCGGAAGAACTCGCCTTCGGCGTCGTAGTCGAAGATCAGCGCGCGGCTGCCGGCGGCGAGGCCGTTGCCGGCGTCCGCCCTGACCTGGACGGTCGCGCTGGAGCCGTCGGCCGCGGTCACCTCCGCCTGGCCGTACGCGGGCGTGACGCCCGAGGTGCGCACGACGCAGGTGCGGCCGACGAAGTCGCGGCGGCCGACCGGCCTGCCGGTGCCGCCGAGGCGGCGCAGCGGGCGGGCCAGCAGCCAGGTGGCGTACCAGCCGGCGGCCAGGGCCAGCACCAGGCCCGCCGTCCTGGCCGGCCAGGCGAGCCACGCGGGCGGCCCGGCGGCGCCGACGGCCACTCCGGCGGCCAGGGCGGTGAACCAGGCCACCGCGACGACCAGCGACAGCACCACCGTCACCGGCACGCCGCCGAGCCCGAGGGCGGCCGGCAGGAGGGTGAACCCGCCCGCGCCGCGGCCGCCTGCCGCCATGTCGCCGTCCGCGCCGTCCGCGCCGACGGCGTCACCGACGAGGCCGGTCACCGCGGCGAGCAGCCAGTAGGCGATCACGACGAGCAGCGCGAAGCTGAAGACGACGGCCGGAAAGCCCAGCGCCGCATCCACGAAAGCACCCATCACCGCCCCCCTCCACCACGCCGGACGGCGGCTCCCCCCGCCGTCGGCGTCGACGGAACTCACCTTGTCAGCAGGCGCGTTCGAAAACATTTCCTGGTTCCGGCAGGGTTTCTGCACCGTGACTGCACGGATACGGTGAGGCACGGCCGTTCCGGGTATCCCGGCCGGGGAGCGCACCCGCGGCGGCACCGGCGTCCGGGTGACGGAGCCGGGCCGCCCTTCCCGGATGGACCACCGCCGAGTGCGGGGACACCGATCCCGCCACAGACTGAGCGTGTGTCCGAGCAACGCGAACGGCGGGCCCGCCCAGCCGCAAAGTCCACGTCGAAGCGCACCTCCGGAACGGGAGCCGACCACGCGGTCGACGGCCCCGAGGGGGCCGCCCGCCATGCGTGCCGCAGCCTGGCACGCCTCATCGGCCACCGGACCGAGGGCGTCTCGGCCGTGCGCCGGGCCGAGGAGGGCTGGCGGGTGGACGTGGACGTGCTCGAAGTGCCGCGGATCCCGGACACGACCAGCCTGCTGGCGACCTACACCGTGGAACTCGACAGCGGGGGCCGCCTCCTCGAGTACGAGCGGGTCAGGCGCTACCGGCGCGGCGATCGGGACGACTGACGGCGACAGCGCCGTCCCCCTGGAAGAGGAAGAGCCCCTATGTCGACGACCACCACGTACAACGAGGCCGCAGTCTGCGTCCCGCGCGCCGGAACCCTCTACGACGTCCTCGAACTGATCCTCGACCGCGGCATGGTCATCGACATCTTCGTCCGGGTGTCGCTCGTCGGCATCGAGATCCTCAAGATCGACGCCCGGATCGTGGTCGCCAGCGTCGACACCTACCTCCGCTTCGCCGAGGTCTGCAACCGACTCGACCTCAACGAGGACGCCTCCAGCAGGACGGTCCCCGACCTCTTCGCCAGCATGTCCCGCGGCGTCGCCACCGGCGGGGCCAGGAGGGCCGCCAAGTCCATCGGCGGCCGCGTCAAGGAAGCGGTCGGCATGGACGAGGACGACGACCGTGAGGACGAGGACGACGAGCGGTTCGAGGAGGAGGAGAAGGAGAAGGCGCCGGCCCGCAAACGCGGCTCGGGCACCCGCTCCACGTCCAGGAAGACCGCCTCCAAGAAGTCCTCCAGCCGTTCGAGCCGGCACTCCAAGGCGGCGTGAGCGGTGGCCTCCCCTCCCCTGTACGTGTACGCCGTCGTCAACGCCGGCCTGGCCCTGCCGCCCGGCCTCCGGGGCGTGGGCAGGCCGCCCGTCCCGGTCCGGCTGCTGCCCGCGGGCGAACTGGCGGCGGTCGTCAGCGACGTACCTCCCGACCTGCGGGCACGCAGGCGCGATCTCACCGGCCACCAGGAACTCCTGCTGGCCCTGTGCGCGGCGGCTCCTGTGCTGCCGATGCGGTTCGGGATGGTCGCCGACGGCGCCGGGACGGTACGGCGCGCTCTCGACGCCGCGGCTCCGGCGCACCTCGCCACCCTGGAGCGGCTCGACCGCCGCACCGAGATGAACCTCAAGGCCATGCCGGCCCAGGACGGTGTGGCGGCCCTCGTACGGGACGACCCGGCCGTCCGGCGGCTGGCCGCGGACGTCCGCCGGCGGCCGTCCTACGAGGGCAACGTCCGGCTCGGCTCGGCGATCGCCGAGGGCCTCGCCCGGCGGGCCGCCCAGGCCGCCGACGGTGTCGCGCAGGAGCTGGCGGCGCTCGCCGACGAGCGCGTTCAGGGCGCCGAGGTGCCCGGGTGCGTACTCAACACCTCCTATCTCCTGCCGCGTGCGCAGGCGGAACGCTGCAGGGAGCTGGTCGACCGCAGGGCCGCCGAGTTGCGGGACCGGGTGGAGCTGCGGCTGACGGGCCCGCTGCCCTGCTACAGCTTCGTTCCCGTGGAGGGCAGCCGTGTCGCCGCCGGAGCCGCCCCGCGGCCCGCCGTGGTGAGGAGCTGACATGGGTCTGCTGAGCGGCGTGCTGCTGCTGCCGCTGATGCCGGTACGGGGCGTGGAGTGGGTCGCCGACCGGCTGCTCGAAGCCGCGGAGCGCGAGGTCTACGACCCGGGCACGCTGCGGGCCCGGCTCGGCGAGCTGAACCGGGCGTACGAGGCGGGGGAGATCGGCGAGGAGGAGTTCGAACGCGCGGAGGAGCACATTCTCGACCTGCTGGAGCAGCCCGCCGCTGCCCGCCCGGCGGCGCCCGCCCGTCTGGGCGGCACCGACCACCCCGACCACCCTATGAGCCAGGAAGTGGGTCATGACAGACAGCCATAAAACGACCGTGCTCGCCGGAGTCGCCGGGGGCTATCTCCTCGGTCGGACGAAGAAGGCCAAGCTCGCCCTCACCCTCGCCGCGCTGGTGGCGGGGAAGCGGCTCGCCCCGCAGGACCTGCTGGGCAAGGGCGTCCGGAAGATCACCGACACGCCGCAGCCCGCAGGGCTGTCCGGCCAGGTCACGGACCAGATGATGACGGCCGCGCGGCAGGCGGCCTCCTCGCTCGTCGGCCGCCGGGTCGAGTCCCTCACCGACGCCCTGCGCGAGCGGACTGACCGCCTCGGCGAAGCGCGCGAGGAGCGCGAGGCCCGGGACACCGGCGAGGAACGGGATGAGGGCGAGGAGGACGAGGGCGGCGACCGCCGCGCCGAAGCCTCGAAGCGGAGGTCCTCGGCGCGCAGGAAGACGGCGGACAACGCCCGGTCCGCCACCTCCGGCCAGCGGAGGAAGACGGCCCCCGGCGACGGGCGCGGCAGCCGCGGCACCGCGAAGAGCTCCGGCGCGAAGGCCACCGACCGGCCGTCCAGGAGGCAGAGGTCATGACACCACAGCGCGAAGGTGCGCACACCGATGACAGCGGCGGCCCCTCGCCCCTCGAGCGCCTGCGTAGCGAGCTCCTCGAGTACGTGGGTGCGGTCGGCAGGCATGCGATCGGCAAGGCCACCGACAAGCTCACCGGCATCGCCGACCCAGGCAAGCTCGGGGACGGCGGCGGCGCTCTGGCCGAGACCGCCGCACGCGCCGTCAAGGGCGAGAGTCCCGTGAAGGCGCTGGCCACCGAGAAGGCGAAGGAGGCCAAGGACAAGGTCACGGGGAAGGCGAAGGAGGCCCTCGGCGCCGAAGACGGCCAGAGCAAGCCGGGGGACCTCAAGGCCATCAACATCATCGAGCACGTCGACATCGGCCGCCCGCTGCGCGTGGTCTACGACCACTTCACGCAGTTCGAGGAGTTCGGCGGCTTCATGAACGGCGTCAGCAACGTCACCCGGGACCCGGAGGACGAGACCAAGACCACCTGGAAGGTGCGGGTCTGGCCCTCCAGCCGCAGCTACGACGCGACGGTCTCGGAGCAGGTGCCGGACCAGCGGATCGTGTGGTCGTCCGAGGGCTCGAAGGGCACGACGAGCGGTGCCGTGAGCTTCCACCGCCTGGACGACGAGTTGACGCGCGTGACCGTGGTCGTCGAGTACTACCCGTCCGGGTTCGTCGAGAAGACCGGCAACATCTGGCGCGCCCAGGGCCGCCGGCTCCGGCTCGACCTCAAGCACTTCCAGCGCTACGTCACGCTCCAGTCGGAGGAGGCGGAGGGCTGGCGCGGTGAGATCCGCGACGGCGAGGTCGTGCTCAGCCACGAGGATGCCCTGGAGGAGGAGCGCGAGGAGGACGAGCAGTACGACGACGAGGACGGTGAGGAAGAGGACGAGGAGGAAGAGGACGAGGAGGAGGGCGAGGACGAGGAAGAAGAGGAGGACGAGGAGGACGGGCGGCGGCGAGGGGGCCGGCGAAAGTGACCGACCGCGTCGCCGAACGGCCCCTCACCCATTTGCCGTCCACCCCCTCGGGACCGGCCAACCTCGCCGACATCCTCGAACGCGTCCTCGACAAGGGCATCGTCATCGCCGGTGACATCAAGATCGACCTGCTCGACATCGAGTTGCTGACCATCCGCCTCCGCCTCTTCGTCGCGTCCGTCGAGACGGCCAGGAAGGCGGGCATCGACTGGTGGGAGACCGACCCGGCGCTCTCCACCCGCGCGCACCGCGACGCCGTCGACGAGGAGAACAAGCGGCTGCGCGAGCGGGTCGCGGAGCTCGAGGCGGGTACGGAGGACGAACCGCGCCGGCGGGGCCGTACGGGCTGGGAGTCCGTGCGGAAGGGGCGCGACTGATGGCCGGGGCGGCGCCGCCGGGAGCGCCCGCGACCACGGCCACTTATGTCTACGCGGTCTGCCGCGGCGGTGACGAGTCCGCCCTTGCCGGGCTGCGGGGGCAGGCACCCGGTTCGCCGGTGCGGCTGCTGCGGTTCGGCGGCCTCGCCGCCGTGGTGCAGGACGTGCCGGCCGCGGAGTTCGGCGAGGACGCCCTGCGCGAGCGGCTGACGGACCGTACGGAGCTGGAACGCTGCGCCCGCGCCCACCACGCCGTCATCGCCGCCGCGGCCGGTGTCGCACCGGTCCTCCCCTTCCCGCTGGCGACGATCTACCGCGGCGACGCACGGGCCGAGGCCGCACTCGGCGCCGACCGCGCCCGCCTCACCGCGGCCCTGCGGCGGATCGCGGGCCGGGCGGAGTGGGGCGTGAAGGTCTACGCCCGGCAGGCCGACCGCCGGACCGCACCCGCCGCGGACAAGCCGGAGCGCCCGGACCGCGCGCGCGTGGCGGCCCGCCCCGGCCACGCGTATCTGGACCGGCTCCGCGGCCTGCGGCACGAGCGCGAGAGCCGGCAGGAGGCCGGCCTCCAGGCCGTCGAGGAGGTGGACCGGAGCTTCGCGCGACTCGCCGTCGCCGCACGGCGGCTGCGCCCGCACGACACCGGCCTCACCCCCGGTCGCGGCGCGCACCTGCTGAACGCCGCCTACCTGGTCGACGAGGCGCGCGGCGACGAGGTCGCCGATGCGGTACGGCGGCTGCGGCGGAGCCCGGAGTGCCGGGACGTCGAGATCGAACTGACCGGCCCGTGGGTGCCGTACTCGTTCGTGGAAGCGGGTGTGACCGGTGCCGGTGGGTGAACACGTGGGCGAGGTCGTCGCCTGGGAGGGACCGGACAGCGGCGCCCCCATCGGCGTACCGCTGGTGGACCTGCTCGATCGCGTGCTCAACACCGGCGTCGTGGTCAGCGGCGACCTCGTACTGGCGATCGCGGAGGTGCCGCTCGTGCGCGTTTCCCTGCACGCCCTGTTGTCATCCGTCAACGAGCGTGTGGCCGCCCCGTGGGGAGACGGTGGTCCGCTGTGACGCTGACCTCGCACCAGCCGGCCCGCGCTCCGGCGGCCGGCCGGCTGGACCTCGACCCCGACCGGGTCGGCCGCGACCTGGTCTCTCTCGTGCTGACCGTCGTCGAGTTGCTCCGCCAGCTGATGGAGCGGCAGGCGCTCCGCCGCTGCGACCAGGACGACCTGACCGACGAGCAGGTGGAGCGGATCGGCACCACGCTGATGATGCTCGACCAGCGCATGGACGAGCTCTGCGCGGAGCACGGGCTGAGCCGCGACGACCTGAACCTGGACCTCGGGCCGCTCGGCACCCTGCTCGAACGCTGAGCAGGTCCGGAGGGCAACCGCGGGCGGACCGGACCCGGCGGTGACGGGTCCGGTCCCGTGGCGTGCCGCGGCGGGGGCCGGCGCGGGGCGGGTCAGTTGTTGGGCGTCGCCATGCTGATGTCGCTGAGAGCCGACGTCGGGTCGCGTTCCACCGCCAGGTCGCCCAGGGAGACGACTCCGAGGACGCCGCCGCGGTCGTCGACGACGGGCAGCCGCCGCAGCGCGTGCTCGCGCATCAACTCCACCGCGCGGTCCACCGGCTCACCGGGCCCGACGCTGACCGGTTCCTGGCTGCAGGCGTCGGCGACGGTGCTGCTGCCGGGGTCCTGGCCGGCGGCGAGCACGCGTACGACGAGGTCCCGGTCGGTGACCACCCCGCGCAACTCGCCGCCGTCGGTGACGAGGACGGCGCCGATGTCCTCGTCGCGCATCCTGCGGGCGACCTCGGGCACCGCGGTGAGCGTGCCCACCGCGACCGGGGCGGCGGTCATGATCTCGTGAACCTGCTGGTCTGCCATGGGGTTTCTCCTTCGTCCACGGGCACGACGGCCCGGTGCCGTCGAGCGGGACTGTCCCGGTACCCGGCGGGAGGCGGTCCAGACACCCGTTCCCGCGTCAGGGGCAGGGGCGGCCGCTGACCGGATCCACCGGATTCGGCCACGTGCATGGAGGTTTGACCGCCGGGCAGGGGGTCACACGGAGAGCAGCACGGCGTCCCGCGCAGCGACCTCGGGCTCGATCTCGGCCCGCTGGGCGGCCTCATCGAGGAGGTCGACGGCCCCGCCGACGCCCCGCGCCCCGGGGAGGAGCCGTAGTGCGCTGCCCGGTTACCGGCCGGTTCCGCCCGCGGCGAAGCCTCTCCGGGCGGCCCGCCACCGCGGGGGATGTTGAGTCGCGCGGATCGGGGAACCCGGAGGTGACGGCAGGCCCGGCGCGGGCCGTGGCGGAGCACCGGGAGGACGGTATGGCACGGCGGCATCGACTGATCAAGGCGGGCCCGGAGGAGGTCTGGGCGGTTCTCGCCGACGGCCGCCGGTATGCCGAGTGGGTGGTGGGGACGGCGTCGTCCGAGCCCGTACGCGGCCGGTGGCCCGCGGTCGGCGCGGCGATCGGGTACGAGGTGCGGCTCGGGCCGCTGCGGCTCGCCAACGAGACCGTCGTCCGCCGCCTCGTTGCGGGCTCCGTGCTGGAGCTGGAGGCGCACGCCGGTGCGCTGGGCACGGCCCGCATCGCGCTGGAGGTCCACCCGTGGGGCGAGTACACGCTGGTGACGGTGGACGAGCACCCGCTGCGCGGCACGGCCGGAGCGCTGCACAACGCGGGTGCCGAGATGCTGATCCAGCTGCGGCACCGTACGATGCTCGCCCGCCTGGCCCGCATCTGCGAGTCCGAGGCCGGGGCCGGGCCCGCCGCGTCGCGCGAGGCGGCCTCCGGCGCCGCGCGGGGGAGCGGGGAGCCGGGGACCCGTGTCTGACGCGGTCGTGGTCGGAGCTGGCCCCAACGGGCTGGTGGCGGCCAACGTCCTGGCGGACGCCGGCTGGAGCGTGACCGTGCTGGAGGAGCAGCCGGTGCCCGGCGGGGCGGTGCGCCACGACCGGGGCGTGCACCCCGACTTCGTCAGCGACGTGTTCAGCTCCTTCTACCCGCTGGCCGCCGCCTCCCCGGTCCTCGCCCGGCTCGGGCTGGAGGAGTACGGGCTGCGCTGGAGCCACGCGCCCGGCGTGGTGGCCCACCCCCTCACCGACGGCCGGTGCGCCGTGCTCGGCCGGAGTCCCGGGACCACCGCCGACTCGCTCGACGCGTTCGCCCCCGGCGACGGCGCCGCGTGGCGGCGCCTGTACGACCTGTGGGAGGGCGTCCGCCCCGATGTCCTGGAGGCGCTGTTCACCCCCTTCCCGCCCGTCCGGGCGACGGCGCGGCTGGCCGGCCGGCTCCGTGCGGCGGGCGCGCTGCGCCTGGCCCGCACGCTGGCGCTGCCCGTGCGGCGGCTCGGGGAGGAGGAGTTCGGCGGCGAGGGCGGGCGGATCCTGCTGGCGGGCAACGCGCTGCACGCCGACCTCCCGCCCGAGGCCGCGGGCAGCGGCGGGTTCGGCTGGCTGATGGCGATGCTGGGCCAGTCGTACGGCTTCCCCGTCCCGGTCGGCGGCTCCGGCGAGCTTGCCCGCGCGCTGGTCGCGCGGCTCGCCGCGCGGGGCGGCAGGGTGCTGTGCGGCCGGCGCGTGACGGAGGTCGTGGTCCGCGGCGGGCGGGCGGTCGGGGTGCGTACCGCGGACGGCGGGTCCGTGGGGGCGGCCCGCGCCGTGCTCGCCGACGTGTCGGCGCCCGCGCTGTACGGCGGGCTGGTCGCGGCCGAGCACCTGCCCGCCCAACTCCTCGCGGACGTACGCCGCTTCCAGTGGGACTTCGGCACGTTCAAGGTGGACTGGGCCCTCGACGGGCCGGTGCCCTGGCAGTGCGCGGGCGCGGTGGGCGCCGGCACCGTGCACCTGGCCGACGGCGTGGACGAGCTGACGCGGTTCGCCGCCCAGCTCGCCATGGACCGGGTGCCCGACCGGCCCTTCCTGCTCTTCGGCCAGATGACCACCTCGGACGCCACCCGTTCCCCCGCCGGCACCGAGTCCGCCTGGGCGTACACCCACCTTCCGCAGCGCATCCGGTCCGATGCGGGCGACGAAGGGCTCCGCGGCACCTGGAGCGGGCGTGAACAGGACGTCATGGCCGACCGCGTCGAGCGGCAGGTCGAGCGCTTTGCGCCGGGCTTCCGCGCCCTCGTACGGGCCCGCCGCGTCCTGGCGCCGCCGACGCTCCAGTCGCTCGACCGCAACCTGCACGGCGGCGCGATCAACGGCGGCACGGCGTCCATGCACCAGCAGCTCTTCTTCAGGCCGGGCCCGGGCGCCGGCCGCCCGGAGACCCCCGTGCCCGGCCTGTTCCTCGCCTCCGCGGGCGCCCACCCCGGCGGCGGCGTCCACGGCGCCCCGGGCGCCAACGCCGCGCGGGCCGCGCTGCGGCGCCGGACGCCGGCGGCGCTGACGGCCGTCCGGCGCCGCGCGGGCCGCGCTGCGGCGCCGGACGCCGGCGGCGCTGACGGCCGTCCAGCGCTTCCTCACAGGCCGCGACCGTACGGGGAGCAAAGGGCGCCCGGCGCGGGCGGCGGGCACCGCGGCGACGAGGAGGCAACGGTGAGGCCGACAGCCGCGGGCAGGACGGGCAGGACGGGCAGGACGGGCAGGACGGGCGGGCCGCGTGGGCGGAGTCCGCTGGCCGGCCGCACCGTCGTGATCACCGGGGCGGCCCGCGGCGTGGGCGCGGCCCTGGCCCGGGAACTGGCCGGCCGCGGCGCCCGTATCGCCCTCATCGGCCACGAGGGCGCGGCGCTGGAAGCGGTCGCGAACACCCTGCCGACGCCGTCGCTCGCCCTCGAAGCGGACGTCACGGACGCGGACGCGCTGCGGGACGCGGCGCGGGCGGTACGGGGCCGGCTGGGCCGGGCGTCGGTCGTGGTCGCCAACGCGGGCATCGCGCAGGCCGGGCCCTTCGAGACGGCGGACCTCGGATCGTGGCGCCGCGTCGTCGACGTGAACCTCACCGGCAGCGCACACACGGCGGCCGTGTTCCAGCAGGATCTGCTGCTCACCCGCGGCTACTTCCTGCAGATCGCGTCGACCGCCGCCCTCACGGGCATGCCCCTGATGAGTGCCTACTGCGCCGCCAAGGCAGGTGCCGAGGCGTTCGCGCACGCCCTGCGCGCCGAGACGGCGCACCGCGGGATGGCGGTGGGCATCGCCTACCTCCACTGGATCGGCACGGACATGATCGACCAGCCGGACCAGGTGCCCGCCCTGCGTGAGGTACGCACCCTCCTCCCGCCCCCCGCCCGCCACGTCTCCGCCGCCCACAAGGCCGCCACCCGCCTCGCGCGGGCGGTCGAGGACCGCCGTGCCGCCGTCTACGTTCCCCCGTGGGTACGCGTCATCCAGGCCGGGCGGGTCGCATGGCCGCCCCTGGTCGCGCGCCGGGCGCGGCTCCGCTTCGGCGACACGGGGGAGAGGACGATCGGGCAGACGGGCCCGCTGGGCCCCGGCGGCGCAGCCGACCCGCCGCCCGCCCGATGACCCCCCTCCGTTCCCGAGCCCCGGCCAAGGACGCCCGCCGGTGGGGGGCGGGGCCCGGGCCGGTTCCTCCGGAGTGCGGCTCACCCGAGCGCAAGGCTCCTGCGCGTCACCGCTCCCCGTCGGCATCCCGGTTCTCGCGGCGGCCGCCGCCGGGGAGCATCTCCTGGACCTTGGACTTGACGCCCTGGCGGACCATGGCGGCGCGGTCGCTGTCGCCCTTGAGCACGGAGGCCGCGGCCGCCTCGATCTGGTCGAGGGAGGCATGCGGCGGGATGGGGGGCACGGCCGGGTCGGTGCGGAAGTCGAGGACGTAGGGCCGGTCGGCGGACAGCGCCGTCTCCCAGGCGTCCTGCACCTGCTCCGGCTTCTCCACCCGCACGCCGCCCAGGCCGAGGGAGCGGGCGAAGTCCGCGTACCCGACGTCCGGCAGCGACTGGGAGGGCAGGAACTGGGGCGCGCCGTTCATGGCGCGCATCTCCCAGGTGACCTGGTTGAGGTCCTGGTTGTTGAACACCGCCACGATGAGCCGGGGGTCCTCCCAGTCCTGCTGGTACTTCTGGATCGTGATCAGCTCGGCGAGGCCGTTCATCTGCATCGCGCCGTCGCCGACCAGGGCGATCGCGGGGCGGTCGCCGTGGGCGAACTTCGCCCCGATCGCGTAGGGGACGCCCGGGCCCATGGTGGCCAGCGTGCCGGACAGCGATCCGCGCATGCCGTCGCGCAGCCGCAGGTGGCGGGCGTACCAGTTGGCGGCGGAGCCGGAGTCGGCGGTGAGGATGACGTCGTCCGGCAGCAGGCCGTTCAGGCAGTGCACCACGTACTCGGGGTTGACCGGGTCGGCCTCGACCGCGGCGCGCCGTTCCATGACCTCCCACCAGCGCGCGTTCTTCCGCTCGATGTCAGTACGCCAGCCGCCGTCCCCGGCCGGCCGCAGCTGCGGCGGAGCCGTTGCAGCGTCGCGCGCGCGTCGCCGACGAGGTTGACCTCGAACGGATAGCGCAGGCCGACCATGTGCGGGTCGACGTCGATCTGCACCGCGCGCGCCTGGCCGAACTCGGGGAGGAACTGGGTGTAGGGAAAGCTGGAGCCGATGACCAGCAGGGTGTCGCAGTCCTGCATCAGCTCGTACGAGGGCCGCGTGCCCAGCAGGCCGATCGCACCGGTGACGTAGGGGAGTTCGTCGTCGAGTACGTCCTTGCCGAGGAGCGCCTTGGCCACGCCGGCCCCCAACCGGTCCGCGACCTCCATGACCTCCCGCCGGGCGCCGCGCGCGCCCTGGCCGACGAGGACGGCGACCTTCTCGCCGGCGTTCAGCAGGTCCGCGGCACGCACGATGTCGTCCTCGGCCGGGACCGGCGCGTAGTGCGACATGTCCAGGCTGGAGGGCACCATCTTGAACGCGTGCCCGGGCGCGGAGTATGCGAGCTCCTGCACGTCGGCGGGGATGATGAGGGCGGTCACCGTGCGGCGGGCGATGGCGGTGCGCATGGCCCGGTCGAGGACGTTGGGCAGTTGCTCCGGGACGGTGACCATCTCGCAGAAGTCGGAGGCGACGTCCTTGTAGAGGCTGAGGAGGTCGACCTCCTGCTGGTAGGAGCCGCCCATGGCGCTGCGGTCGGTCTGGCCGACGAGGGCGACGACGGGCACGTGGTCGAGCTTGGCGTCGTACAGGCCGTTGAGGAGGTGGATCGCGCCGGGACCCGAGGTGGCCGCGCACACGCCGACCCGGCCGGAGAACTTGGCGTAGCCGACGGCCTGGAAGGCGGACATCTCCTCGTGCCGTGCCTGGATGAACCGCGGGTCGTTGCCGGCCCGGCCCCAGGCGGCGAGGAGGTCGTTGATGCCGTCACCGGGATAGGCGAAGACGTGCTCGACCTGCCACGCGCGCAGCCGTTCGAGGATGTGGTCGGAGACTCTGGTCGACATGCTGCCGCCTTTCGGTCGTGCGGGAGGGGCCGGCGGCCGCCCTCGGCTGCGCGCCCGCGACGGGCGGGCAGGGGCGCGATGCGCGGCCGGACGCCGGTACTCGGCCGTGCGGGTGACGGCCGGGCCCCCGCCGCGGCTCTCAGTGCCCGAGCTTGCGCTTGAGCTGGGCCTTGTTCATGGACGAGCGGCCGCGGATGTTGCGGCGCCTGGCCTCCGCGTAGAGCTGGTCGTACGTGGGGCCGCCGGCGCCGGAGTGGGAGCGCAGGCCGCCCCGCCTGCCGGAGGAGATGTCCCGGGTGGAGGTACGGCTCGCGGTGCGCGCCTCGCCGGTGCGGGCCCGCTCCTTGTTCACCGTACGGGCGGCGATCTCCTTCGCCCGCCCGGTGCCGGTGCCGCGCTTCTGCGCGCTGTCCTTGATGTGCCCGTACCGGCGTTCCCGTTTGCGGCTGGATCCGCTCGGCATGGTGCCTCCTCGCGGCTCGTACGGTCGGATCACACTTCCGGGTGCCACGCCCGGGGCGGCGTCAAACGGGCCGGAGATGCCCTCCCCGCGGCTACCGAGGAAACTGGACTCCATGGTGCAAATCGGATACACGATGATGACCGAGCAGGCGGGACCGAGGGAACTGGTCGAGCACGTGGTCGGCGCCGAGGAAGCGGGGTTCGACTTCTCGGTCACCTCCGACCACTACTTTCCGTGGCTGCGCTCCCAGGGGCACAGCCCGTACGCCTGGAGCGTCCTCGGCGCCGCCGCGTACGCGACCTCGCGTATCCCCCTCATGACCTACGTGACCTGCCCCCTCATGCGCTACCACCCCGCGGTCGTGGCGCAGAAGGCGGCGACGCTGCACCTGCTCGCCCAGGGCCGCTTCCGGCTCGGGCTTGGTGCGGGGGAGAACCTCAACGAGCACGTCGTGGGCCGCGGCTGGCCGAGCGCGGACGTCCGGCACGAGATGCTCGAGGAGGCGGTCGGCATCATCCGCGACCTCTTCGGCGGCGGCCACGTCACCCGGTACGGCAAGCACTTCTCCGTCGACTCCGCGCGCCTGTGGGACCTGCCCGACCGGCCCCCGCAGATCGGCATCGCGGTCTCGGGCGAGCAGTCCTGCGCGCTGGCCGGACGGCTCGCCGACCTCGTCATCGCCACGGAGCCCAGGGCCGCGCTGCTGGAGTCCTTCGACCGGCACGGCGGTGCGGGCAAGCCGCGCGTCGGGCAGTTGCCCGTCAGCTACGACCCGGACCGCGAGGCGGCGGTGGAGCGCGCGCACGACCAGTTCCGCTGGTTCGGCAGCGGCTGGAAGGTGAACGCGGAACTCCCCCACCCCGACTCGTTCGCCGGCGCCACCCAGTTCGTCACCCGCGACGACGTCGCCGCGTCCATCCCGTGCGGCGCCGACCCGGCGGTGTTCGTCGAGGCCGTCCGGCCCTACGTGGAGGCCGGCTTCACGGAGGTGGCGCTCGTCCAGATCGGCGGCGAGGCGCAGCCGGCGTACCTGCGCTGGGCGTCGAAGACGCTCCTGCCGGCGCTCCGCGAGGAGTTCGGCTGACGGGACCCGGGCCGCGCCCCCGGCCGCGGCACGCGGCCGGCGCGGTCCACCGGCGTGTGCTGAGCGGGGGCCGAGGTACCCGTGGTGCCGGCGAAGGTCGGCGGTGTCCCCGTGGACCGGCGGGACGGACAGGGCAGGGAGGCGTCATGGCGGGCAGCAGGATCGAAGACGTGTGGGGCGTGCGTACTCCGTACGCCGCCGGCGTGAGGTGGCCGGAGCGGGTGGACCGGTTCCTGACGGTCGGCGAGGACCGGGTGGAGCACTGGGTGCCCTCCGCATGTGTGCTGTGCTCCAACGGGTGCGGCATGGACGTGGCCGTCACCGGCGGCCGGATCGTGGGCGTACGGGGCCGTGCCGGGGACCGGATCAACCACGGCCGGCTCGGTCCCAAGAGCCTGTACGGCTGGCAGGCGAACCACGCCCCCGACCGGCTGACCGACCCCCTCGTCCGCCAGAGCGACGGCGAACTGCGGCCCACCGACTGGGACACCGCCATGGCCGCCGTGGCCGCCCGCTCCGCCCGGGTACTCGCCGACCACGGTCCCCGCGGGCTCGCGTTCTACACCTCCGGCCAGCTCTTCGCCGAGGAGTACTACACGCAGGCCGTCATCGCCCGCGGCGGCATCGGCACCCCGCACCTGGACGGCAACACCCGGCTGTGCACCGCGACCGCGGAATGGGCGCTCATCGAGAGCTTCGGCTGCGACGGCAACCCCGGCTCGTACCGGGACGTCGACCTGTGCGACACCCTCTTCCTCGTCGGCCACAACGCGGCCGAGACGCAGACCGTCCTGTGGTCGAGGATGCTCGACCGGCGGCGCGGCCCGGACGCACCCCGCCTGGTGGTGGCCGACCCGCGCGCCACCCCGACGGCCCGCGAGGCCGACGTCCACCTCGCGCTGCGCCCCGGCACCAACGTCGCGCTGCTGAACGCGCTGCTCCACGAACTGATCGCGAACGGCTGGACGGACGAGGACTTCCTCGCCTCCCACACCGTCGGCTACGACGCGCTGCGCACGGTCGTCGCGGACTGCCCGCCCGAGCGGGCGGCCGGCATCTGCGGGGTGGACGCGGCACTGATCCGCGAGGCCGCCGGGATCCTCGGCACCGGCCGGCGGCTGGTCTCCACCGTGCTGCAGGGCGTCTACCAGTCCCACCAGGCCACCGCCGCCGCCGTCCAGGTCAACAACATCCACCTGCTGCGCGGCATGATCGGCCGGCCCGGCTGCACGGTCTTCCAGATGAACGGCCAGCCCACCGCGGAGAACACCCGCGAGACCGGCGCCGACGGCACCCTGCCGGCCTTCATGAACTGGCAGAACGAGGCACACGTGCGCCGCATCGCCGAAGCCTGGAACCTCGACGTGGAGAAGATCCCCCACCACGCGCCGCCCACCCACGCGATGGACATCTTCCGCCGCTGTGAGGAGGGGGAGGTCAGGTTCCTGTGGGTGACCGGCACCAACCCGGCGGTCTCCCTGCCGGACCTGCACCGCATCCGGGCCGTGTACGGGCAGGACCGGCTCTTCCTCGTCGTCTCCGACGCCTTCCGCACCGAGACCACCGAACTCGCCGACGTCGTCCTGCCCGCCGCCCTGTGGGGGGAGAAGACCGGCTGCCACACCAACGCCGACCGCACCGTGCACCTCTCGACGCAGGCCGTCGACCCGCCCGGGCAGGCCCGCTCCGACTTCGCCATCCTCCTCGACTACGCCCGCCGCATGGACCTCCGCGACCGCGACGGGCGCCCGCTGCCGCCCTGGACCGAACCCGAGGAAGCCTGGCGGGCGTTCACCGCACTGACCGCCGGCCGGCCGTGCGACCAGAGCGCGCTGACGTACGAGCGGCTCCGCGATGCCGACGGCATCCAGTGGCCGGTGACCGGTGCGGCCCCGGACGGCACCGAGCGCCTGTACGCCGACCACCGCTTCCCCACCCGGGCCGGCGTCTGCGAGGACTACGGCCACGACCTGGCCACCGGCGAGCAGCACGGGCCCGCCGAATACGCCGCCCACGACCCCGGCGGCCGCGCCTTCCTCAAGGCCGCGGCCTACGAGCCGCCGGAGGAGCCGGTCGACGACGACTACCCGCTGCACCTGACCACCGGCCGCCGGGTCCACCACTGGCACACCCGCACCAAGACCGCCCGCGTCCCCGAACTCGACGCGGCGGCACCGGAGGTGTGGGTCGAGCTGTGCCCCGACGACGCCCGGGCCCGGGGCATTCGCGACGGCGACCTCGTCCGCGTCACGTCCCGCCGCGGCGAGGTCGTGGCCCCGGCCCTGCTCACGGGCAGCCGCCCCGGCACCGTCTTCGTACCCTTCCACTACGGCTACTTCGACCTGCCCACCCCGCACCGCCGCACCCGCGCCGCCAACGAACTCACCCGCACCGCCTGGGACCCCGTCTCCAAACAGCCCCTGTTCAAGACCGCCGCGGTCCGCGTCGACAAGGCCGGCCCCCGGGCCGCACCCGTGGCCGGGGCCGGGACGTGAACCGGCGCGGTGTCTTCGCACGTGGCGCCCCTGTGGGTGACTGAGTACGCTACGGCCGACCATCACGGGCAGGGAAACGGGCTGAGAGCGGGGGACGTCGGTGGAGGAGACACGGCCGGAGCGGATCGTCGGGGGGCGCTACCGGCTTGTCGGAGAACTCGGCGTCGGCGGGTTCGGGCGGGTGTGGAAGGCGCACGACGAGGCGCTGGGCGTGGAGGTCGCGGTCAAGGAGGTGTGGCTGCCGCAACAGGGGGGCTCGGCGGGGGAGCACCAGGAGCGGGTGGTCCGCGCCGCCCGTGAGGCCCGCAACGCGGCCCGCCTGCGCGACCATCCGCATGTCGTCGCGGTCCACGACGTGGTGGTCGAGGACGGCGCGCCCTGGATCGTGATGCGCCTGGTCGACGGGCGCTCCCTGGAGGAGCGGCTGCGCGCGGACGGGCGGCTGCCCGAGCCGCTCGTGACCGAGACGGCCGTCGCCCTCCTCAAGGCGCTGAAGGCCGCCCACGCGGCCGGGATCGTGCACCGCGACCTGAAGCCCGCGAACGTGATGCTCACCGACGACGACCAGATCCTCCTCGCCGACTTCGGCATCGCCGTGCACGAGACCGACACCCGCCTCACCACCACGGGCGGAGTCATCGGCTCCGTCGAGTACATGGCCCCCGAGCGCCTCAACGGCCTTCAGGACCAGGCCGCCGGCGACCTGTTCTCCCTCGGAGTCACCCTGTACGAGGCGATCGAGGGCACGTCCCCGTTCCGCCGGGAGACGCCCACGGCCACCCTCGCCGCCGTGGCCCTCCACGATCCGCCGCCGATGCGCCACGCCGGCCCCGTCCTCGCCTCGCTCGTCACCGCCCTGCTGGCCAAGAAGCCCGAGGACCGCCCGAGCGTGGACAGCACCCTGGCGGTGCTCCGCGCCGCCGTACCCACGGCCACGGCGCCGGCGCCCGGGCCGCCCCAGCGGGGACGCGGCGCATCGGCCGGGCCCCCTGCCCCCACGGCGGTGCTGCCCGAGCCCGTGACCAGCCTTGCGCGTGCCGGGCGGGTGATCACGGGGAGCTGGTTCCTGCTCGCCGGGATCGCCCTGATCGTGTTC
Organism: Streptomyces aculeolatus; assembly: GCF_020400605.1. Classification (GTDB taxonomy): domain Bacteria; phylum Actinomycetota; class Actinomycetes; order Streptomycetales; family Streptomycetaceae; genus Streptomyces; species Streptomyces aculeolatus. Next base: position 93,582 of record NZ_JAINRD010000002.1, read on the forward strand.
GGCTGCTACATGTTCAGCACCGAGGGCGGCTGGGAGGGCGCCTACCCCATCAGCGTGGCCACCGCCGCCCTGGTCGCGGCGTTCTTCGGGCTGGCGGCGGTGTTCTTCCGGTGGAAGCAACCGGGCGGGCCGCCCTTCCGGGGGATGGCCGGACTCTTCTTCCCCGTCTTCCTCCCGCTGACCGCGGTCTGGGTGGTGTGGAACGCGGTGCTGCTCGCCTAGCGACGCGGCGTCCTCAGGGGACGGCCGGCGGGTTCAGGGGGACGGCGGGGAGTTGCCGTCCAGGCGGCGGTAGTCGTCCAGCAGTACGACGGCCACGGCGCCGGCCGCGGTGGCGCACCGCTCGTACTCCTCCTCCGACAGGGCGCCGGGCGTGTTCCTGATCAGGCCGACCGCTCCCAGGACCCGGCCGCGGAACCGCAGCGGGAAGGCGTACAGCGCGCCGGTCTCCGGCGGCGGCGTCCGCGTCAGCGGCCGGAACGCCGGCCGGCGCCAGCGGTGGCCGCGCAGGTCGGGGACGACGACGGGGCGGCCCAGGGCGGCCGCGCGTACGGACGGTCCCTCGTCCAGCGCGAACTGCAGCGCCTCCAGGCCCAGCGCCGCGACGTCGGAGGCGTAGCACACGTGCTGGTGCGGGCCCCGGCCGAGCAGCGAGATCGTCACGGCGTCCATGCCGAGGTCGCGGCGGAGCAGCCGGCACAGCCGGCCGGGCAGCCCGCCCGGTCCGCCGCCGAGGGCGGTGTCGAAGACCGATTGCCTGACGGTGAAACGGTCGTCCATCCCTCTCACTCGATACGGAGACGATGTGTGCTGCTGGTCACGGCACAAGTACCCGCGATACGGCATTCAGTCACCCCGCTTTTCCACCGGACGCGGGCCCGCCCGGCCGCGGGGGGTTGGCGTGCGCCGAGCGGGGCACTCGGCGTGTGTCACGCCGACACCGAGGAGCCGACATCGAGGAGGCCGTCATGCCCGTCGCCACGTTCTGCCTGGTCGCGGTGGACTGCCCGGAGCCGCGCAGGCTGGCCGAGTTCTACCGCGGGCTGCTCGGGGGCGAGGTGAAGGCGTACAGCGACGACTGGTACGACCTCTTCGCGCCGGACGGCACCCGGCTCGCCTTCCAGCGCGCCCCCGGCCTGCGCCCGCCGGACTGGCCGCGGGCCGACGACAACTCGCAGCAGCTCCACCTCGACCTGCGGGTCACCGACGTCGAGGCGGCGGAGCGCGAGGCCCTGGCGCTGGGCGCCCGGCCGCTGGACACGGACGACGACGGGGGCAGGCGGGAGTTCCGCGTGTACGCGGACCCGGCGGGCCACCCGTTCTGCTTCGTCTACGGGTCGTGAGCGCCGGGCGGGTACCCGGGCGAGGCACGGGCACCGACCCCGGAGGTGAGTCGATGAAGGCCGCGGTATGGCACGGCAAGCGGGACGTACGCGTCGAGGAGGTGCCCGATCCGTCGCTGAAGCACCCCACCGACGCGGTGGTACGGATCACCTCGTCCGGACTGTGCGGCTCCGACCTGCACCTCTACGAGATCCTCGCCCCGTTCATGACCCCCGGGGACATCCTGGGGCACGAGCCGATGGGCGTGGTCGAGGAGGTCGGCGGCGAGGTCGCGAACCTCGCGCCCGGCGACCGCGTCGTCGTGCCCTTCCAGATCGCCTGCGGCGACTGCCGCATGTGCCGGGAGGGGCTGCAGACCCAGTGCGAGACGACCCAGGTGCGCGAGCACGGCATGGGTGCCCGGCTCTTCGGCTACACCAAGCTCTACGGCGCCGTCCCCGGGGCGCAGGCCGAGTACCTGCGGGTGCCGCAGGCGCACTACGGCCCCGTGAAGGTGCCCGAGGGACCGGCGGACGACCGCTATCTGTTCCTGTCCGACGTGCTGCCCACCGCGTGGCAGGCCGTGGCGTACGCCGGCATCCCCGAGGGCGGCAGCGTCGCGGTCATCGGCCTCGGCCCGATCGGCGACATGTGCTGCCGTATCGCGCTGCACCGGGGCGCCGGACAGGTCATCGGCGTGGACCTCGTCGACGAGCGGCTGCGGCGCGTCCGCGAGCGCGGCGCCGAGACGGTCGACCTGCGGGCCGAGAATGACGTGGCCGCCGCCGTCCGCGACCGGACCGAGGGGCGCGGCCCCGACGCCGTCATCGACGCGGTCGGCGCGGAGGCGCACGGCAGCCCCGTGGGCAAGCTGATGCAGACCATCGGCGGGCTGCTGCCCGGCAGGCTGGCGGAACAGGCGGCCGGCAAGGCGGGCGTGGACCGGATGTCCGCCCTCTACACGGCCCTGGACATGGTGCGCCGCGGCGGCACGGTCTCGGTGATCGGCGTGTACGGCGGCGCGGTCGACCCGATGCCGCTGCTGACGATTTTCGACAAGCAGCTCCAGCTCCGCTTCGGCCAGGCCAATGTCCGCCGCTGGGTGCCGGACATCCTGCCGCTGCTGGAGGGCGAGGACGTCCTCGGCGTCGACTCGTTCGCCACCCACCACCTGCCGCTGGAGCGGACTCCCGAGGCGTACGAGATGTTCCAGAAGAAGGCGGACGGAGCGGTGAAGGTCGTGCTCGAACCCTGAGCCGCCGCGCAGCCGGCGTCCGCGCTCCCGTTCTCCGGGCGGGAGCGCGGACGCGTACTCACCCGTGCCGGGTGGCCGGGGTGCCGGGCGGGAACCTGTCCCACACCCGGTGCCGCGTCAGCAGCTCGGCGATGTCGCCGAGCACCGCCTGCGGGTCGTCGGCGACCACGACCCCGGGCGCGTCCGGCGGGCAGCCGGCCGCGTCGAGCGCCCGGGTGCTGTCCGCCCAGCCGCCGAGCGGCTTGGCGTGCCGGTACGCCTCGGCGAGGAGCTGGGCCAGCCGCGGGTCGGTGTCCGGGCCCGCCGGGTCCTGCCCGGCCTTGGCGTCCCGGGCGCCGTAGGCGTCGTCGCCGCGCCGCGGGGTGCCCGCCAGCAGCACCGCGTCGAACTCGACGGACCGGGCGTTGGCGAACGTCCGCTGCACCTCGACGGGCTCGCCGCCGCCCGTCAGCCGGCCGGCGCGCGGCGCGACCACCAGCGGCACCATGCCGGCGTCGAGAGCCGCGGCACGCACCGCCCGTACGGAGTCCAGATCGGTGCTCTCGTCCGCGACCACGCCGACGACGCGGCCCGTCACCGGCCAGCGGCGGCCGATCTGGGCGAGCGCCGGGGAGGGCCTCACCTTCGCCGGCGGCGCGGCCGGCTCGGGTGCGGGCAGCCCGAGTCCGGCGGCGACCTGGGCGCAGAGCTCCGGGTCGACCTCCGCGAGGACGCGCAGGTTGCGCTCCCGGATGGCTTCCTCGGCGCACTTGCTCAACTCGAAGGTGTACGCGCCGATCACGTGCTCCCGCTCCGGTGGCGTGAGGCTGAGCCAGAACCGCCGGGCGTGGCTGGTGTGGTCGGCGAACGACGCGGGCGCCTCGCGCACCTTCGCGCCCGCGACCGGCAGCGGTACCTCCACGTACCCCCGGTCCGTGGCGGCCTGGAACGGGCAGCCGCCGTCGAGGGAGTTGGGGCGGTAGGGCGCGATGCCGGAGTGCACGGCGGTCTGGTGCACGGCGTCGCGCTGCATGTCGTTCACCGGCGCGTGCGTGCGGTTGACCGGCAGCTGCGCGAAGTTGGGCCCGCCCAGCCGGCTGATCTGGGTGTCGAGGTACGAGAAGAGCCGGCCGGCCAGCAGCGGGTCGTCGGTGATGTCGATGCCGGGGACCAGGTGCCCGGGGTGGAAGGCGACCTGCTCGGTCTCGGCGAAGTAGTTCACCGGGTTGGCGGTCAGCCGCATCAGCCCGACGGGCTGCACGGGCGCCAGCTCCTCCGGCACGATCTTGGTCGGGTCGAGCAGGTCGATGCCCTCGAAGGTCTGCTCGGGGGTGTCGGGGAAGGTCTGGATGCCCAGTTCCCATTCGGGGTACGCGCCGGCCTCGATGGCGTCGGCCAGGTCGCGGCGGTGGAAGTCGGGGTCCATGCCGCCGAGGAGCTGGGCCTCCTCCCACAGCAGGGAGTGCACGCCGGCCTTCGGCTTCCAGTGCCACTTCACCAGCGTGGTGCCGCCGTCCGCGGCGACCAGCCGGAAGGTGTGGATGCCGAAGCCCTCCATCATCCGGTACGACCGCGGGATGCCGCGGTCGGACATGTTCCAGATGGTGTGGTGGGTGGCCTCCGTGTGCAGGGAGACGAAGTCCCAGAAGGTGTCGTGGGCGCTCTGCGCCTGCGGGATCTCCCGGTCGGGGTGCGGCTTGCCGGCGTGGATGACGTCCGGGAACTTGATGGCGTCCTGGATGAAGAAGACCGGGATGTTGTTGCCGACGAGGTCGAACGTCCCCTCGGGGGTGTAGAACTTCGTCGCGAAGCCGCGGGTGTCGCGCACGGTGTCGGCGGAGCCGCGGGAGCCGAGGACGGTGGAGAACCGTACGAAGACGGGGGTCTCGGCGCCCTCGGCGAGGAAGGCGGCCTTGGACACCGGGGTGGCGGTGCCGTAGCCGCGGAAGACGCCGTGGGCCGCGGCCCCCCGCGCGTGGACGACCCGCTCGGGGATGCGCTCGTGGTCGAAGTGCGTGATCTTCTCACGCAGGTGGTGGTCCTGGAGCAGGACGGGCCCGCGCGGCCCGGCCTTGAGCGAGTGGTCGCTGTCCGGCAGCCGCAGGCCCTGGGCGGTGGTGAGGTACGCGCCCGTCTGCGCCCGCACCGCGGGGTCCGCGGCGACGGGGTCGCCGGTGGGCGAGTACATCTCGGGACCGGCCTGGTCGGGGGCGGGCGGGAGGGGCTCGCGGGGCGTCGTCGGCTCGTCGTCGTTCGTGGACGGCATCGCTGTTCCTCGTTCCTGTCGGACCTCGGGCACCGCCCGGGGTAGCCCCCGTATCGCGGCTCCAAACGCCGTCAGGTCCAGACTTCCATGATTTGTACGAGTCCATCCCGATCGGTTCCCCCGGCAGAGGCACGTGAGGCGTCCGGTCGTGCGATGTGCCGCGGCGGCGTAATCTGAAGACGTCGTCGGGCGCATCCCCGTTTGCGCCGCCCGGTGGCGGGCAGGCGGACATACGTGCTTCGGACCAGAGGCACGCCGCGGGAGTCATCGGCTTCGCAGCCGTCCGCGCTCCGGCCGCCCGGCGGTCCGGAGCGTCGTCGTTTCCGGCCCGGCCGCCCCTGACGCGGCGCGGCGCCGCCGCCGTCCTCCCGCGAGAACTGAACGTTTGCAACTCGCCCGAGGGAGGCCCCCGTGGCGTACATCCGGGCAAGGACCAGGAAACACCCCCACGACGACGCACCCGACACCTCCGCGGAGTTCCGCCGGCTCGCCGGCATGCCGGAAGGGCCGGAGAAGAAGGCGCTGCGACAGGAGGTCGTACGCGCCTGGATGCCGATGGCCGAGCGGCTCGCCCGCCGGTTCAGGAACCGCGGCGAGGCGCTGGAGGACCTGGAGCAGGTCGCACACCTCGGCCTGGTCAAGGCCGTCGGACGCTACGACCCGGAGCGCGGCAACGCCTTCGAGAGCTTCGCCGTGCCGACGATCGTCGGCGAGCTGAAGCGGCACTTCCGCGACCACATGTGGGGCGTGCACGTGCCCCGCCGGGTCCAGGAGCTGCGCAACCGCGTCCGCAGCGCGAGCATGGCGCTGGCCACGACCGCCGACGACCGCTTCCCGCCGACCGCGGACCTCGCCGAGGAGGCCGGGCTGACCGAGGACGAGGTACGCACGGGCCTCCAGGCCCTGGAGAGCTACGCCACCCTCTCCCTCGACGCCACCCTGACCGACACCGGCGACGGCTACTCGCTCGCCGACACCGTCGCCAGCACCGAACCCGGCTTCGACCAGGCCGTCGACCGCGAAGCCGCCCGGCCCCACCTGAGCAGCCTGCCGGAACGCGAACGCGAGATCCTCTACCTGCGCTTCTTCTGCGACATGACGCAGAGCAGCATCGCCGAGCACCTCGGCATCTCGCAGATGCACGTCTCCCGTCTGATCAGCAACACCTGCGCACGCGTCTGCGAACGCGTGCAGGCCGACCGGGCCGCGGCCGCGTAGGACCGGCGGCAGCGCCCCGTCGCTCCCGGCACCGTACTGGAGGCCGGCCACAGGCCGGGGTCCCCAGGAGTGTGTGCCGCATCCGATGGCGCGGGGGCGGTTCGTGCCTAGCGTGCGGGACCAGGCGCCCGTCGCGGGGAAGGATGCCGGGCCGGGTGCCCGGCCATCCCCCCCCCACGACGGGAGAACCCCATGGCGGTTCGTGACCGCACCCGTGCTCGTCCCCGGGCCGTGCTGTGCGCGCTGCTGGCGCCGCTCGCCCTGGTCGCCGCGATGCTCGCGGCGCCCGCGCCGGCGAGCGCCTCGTCGGCCGGCCTCACGCCGGTCACCGGCTTCGGCTCCAACCCCGGCAACCTCGGCATGTACGCCTACGTCCCCGACGGCCTGCCCGCCGGTGCGCCGCTCGTGCTCGCGCTGCACGGGTGCACGCAGAGCGCGAGCGACTACCACGGCCACTCCGGCTGGGCCGAGCTGGCCGACGCACACGGCTTCGCCGTGGTCTACCCGCAGACCACCGGCGCGAACAACGCCAACTCCTGCTTCAACTGGTTCCAGTCGGGCGACACCGCGCGCGGCCGGGGCGAGGCGCTGTCCGTCAAGCAGATGGCCGACCACGCCGCCGCGCTCTACGGCACGGACCCCGAGCGCGTCTTCGTCACCGGCCTCTCGGCCGGCGGCGCCATGACCGCGGAGCTGCTGGCCGCGTACCCCGACGTCTTCGCCGGCGGTTCCGTCGCCGCGGGGGTACCGGCCGGCTGCGCGCGCAGCCTCGTCGACGCCTACATGTGCATGTACGTCCAGTCCGGGAAGACGCCGCGGCAGTGGGGCGACCTGGCGCGCGCCGCCTCCGGCGGCTGGGGCGGGCCGTGGCCGCGGGTCGCCGTCTGGCACGGCACGGCCGACACCACGGTGGTGCCGGCGAACGCAGCCGAGTCACGTGATCAGTGGACCGACGTCCACGGCACGGGGCAGACGCCCGCGGAGACGACGACGCTGCCGGGCGGCACGACGCGGGCCTCGTACGAGGACGCGACCGGCCGCTCCGTGGTGGAGACGTACACGGTCTCCGGCATGGGCCACGGCCTGCCCGTCGACCCGGGTACGGCGTCCGGGCAGTGCGGCACCGCGGGCACGTACTACCCGGACCGCCTCTGCGCCGGCCACTACACCGCGCAGTTCTGGGGCCTGCTGTGACACCGGCGCCCCGACGGGCCCGGCCGCCGGCCGGGCCCGTCACCCCGGCGCAGCGGGCGGGGAGAGCATGGCGTGCACCTTCACCGCCAGGTGCGCCTGGAGCCCGTGGTCGCCGTGCCGCCACTGCGGGCCCAGCAGGGCGGTGATGCGGTCGATGCGCTGGTAGAGGGTGTTGACGTGGACGTAGAGCTCGGCGGCGGTGCGGGTGAGGTTGGCGTCGCAGGCGAAGTACGTCGTCATGGTGCGGGCCAGGTCGCCGCCGCGGCGCTCGTCGTAGTCGAGCACCGGGCCGAGGGTGCGGCGGACGAAGCGGCGCAGCTCCTCGCGGCCGGTCTGGTGGAACAGCAGGCCGTAGACGCCGAGTTCGTCGGGTGAGGCGCCCTCGCCGTCGCGGTCCAGGGCGAGCAGCACGTCCAGGCAGCGCACCGCGTCCGGGTGGGCCTCGACGATGGTCTCCAGCCCGGCGGACGCGGCCGCGGCGCCGACGGTGACCGCCGTGTCCAGGGTGCGCCCCAGGTGCTCGGCCAGCGCGCGGGCCTGCCCGCCGGGGTCCGCGTCGCCGGACAGCAGGACCACGACGTCGCCGTGGTGCTCGCCGGCCAGCCCGCCGTGGCGGGCCGCGTACGGTGCCGCGGCGTCCGCGATGCGCCGGCGGGACGCGCCGTTGCGGGAGCGGGCGGTGAGCACGGTGTGCGGGCGGCCGTGGGCGATGCCCATCAGAGCGGCCCGGCGGCGCAGCCCCTCGGGGTCGCGGTGGGGCGACGACAGCAGGTCGTCGAGGAACTCGCCGCGCAGCCGGTGCTCCGCCTCGGCCACGGTCCGCTCCCCGAGCAGCAGCAGCGCGGTGACCATCGCCGCCCGCTCCAGCAGCCGCACGTCGTCGGCGCCGATGCGGCGGCAGAGCAGCAGCAGCACGCCCTGCACCTCGCCGCCCGCGACCACGGGGGTGGCGCAGGCGGCGGACCCGCCGCCGGCCGCCGGCACGCGGCGCGTCCTGCGCGCGTCGGTGCTGAGCACGCGTGCCTCGCGTACGGCACGCGCCGCCGGACAGGAGTCGGGCAGCGCGCCCTCGGCGCGGGCCTGTTCGACGACCGGGTCGGTGCCGGCCGCCGCCATGGTGCGCCCGCGCGGGTCGAGGACCAGCAGACCACCGCCGAGCACCTCCGCGAGGGTGTCGGCGACGTCCGCGAGGCCGCCGCCGTCCAGGACGATCCTGGTCAGCCGCTCGTGCAGGGCCGCGGCCCGCTCGATGGACTCGCTGTGCGCCTGGATGACCGCGTTGGCCTCGGTGAGTTCCTCGACGGTGCGGCGCACGTCCTGGAAGAGGGTGGCGTTCTCGATGGCGATGGCCGCGTGGTTGGCGAGGGAGACCAGCAGCGCCACCTCGGCCGGCGAGAAGGGGCGGGCGCGGCGGTTGGCGGCGAAGAGCACGCCGATGACCCGGTCGCCCAGGGACAGCGGAACGCCCTGGATCGCGGTGACGCCCTCGCCGCCGACGGTGTCGTCGATGGTGTGGTCGAAGCGCGGGTCGTTGAGGTAGTCCGGGGTGTGGTACGGCACGCCCGTCTTGGCGACGAGGCCGCCGAGCCCCGCGCCCATCGCGAGCCGCACCTGCTTGAAGGCGTCGGTGCGGATGCCGTCGGTGACGCGCATGTACGTGTCGCCGCGGTCGTCGTCGTTGAGCATGAGGTACGCGGCGTCGGTGCCGATGAGCTGGCGGACGCGGCGGACGATCGCCTGCAGCACCGCCTCCAGGTCGCGCAGCGAGGACAGGTCGCCCGCCGTCTCGTACAGCGCGGCCAGCTCCGCCTCGCGGCGGCGGCGCTCCTCCAACTGCGCGCGTACCGCCAGCGCGTCGTCGACCAGCGGGCGCAGCGCCTCGGCGGTCTCACCCTGCGCGCCGGCGAGCAGTTCCTCGTAGTCCGCCCCGGAGGCGCCTTCGCGCAGCAGGCGCAGCAGGCGTTCGGCCGCCGGTCCGGCCGCCCCGCCTGCGGACCCCGCGCCGTGGGCGGTGCGGGGCGGGTCTGCGCCCATCGCGGCCTCCTGACTCACGGCTCCTTGACCAGAGAGCGCTCCGGCCGGTCGCCGGCGGCGGGATCACGCACCGTACCGTTCCCGGACTCGGCGGACCGCATGCCCGCGCCGCCCCCGCGCCGCTGGAGCAGGTACGACACGGTGCCCCAGATGCCGCGGCGGAACAGCAGGACGACGAGGATGAACAGGCTGCCGGTGACGATCCCTACCTCGTCGAACCCGGACGTGGACAGCCAGTCCTCCAGCCGCACGACGGCCGCGGCCCCCAGCAGGCTGCCCCACAGGGTGCCGATGCCGCCGAGCACCGTCATGACGACGACCTTGCCCGACGTCGTCCAGTACACCTCCTGCAGCGAGGCGAACCCGTGGTTGACGGCGTACAGCCCGCCCGCGAGCCCGGAGAGGAACGCGGAGGCGGTGAAGACGACCACCTTGTAGCGGTCGACGGAGTAGCCGAGCGCCCGGGCGCGCGCCGGGTTGTCCCGGATCGCGGCGACGACGCGGCCGAACGGCGAGTGCACGATGCGCCAGGCGGCGGCCAGCCCGGCCAGGACCAGCGGCAGCGCCGCGTAGTAGTAGACGAAGGAGTCCGACAGGTCGAGGCCCGGCAGTTCGCGCGGGATGCCCTGCAGCCCGTTCTCGCCGCCGGTGAGGTCCCCCCACTGGTTGGCGATGAAGTAGATCATCTGCGCGAAGGCCAGGGTGACCATGGCGAAGTAGATGCCGCTGCGGCGTACCGCGAGCAGGCCGATCGGCACGGCGACCACCGCGGCGGCCACCGCGCCGCCCGCGACCGCGAGCGGGAAGGGCACGCCGGCGTGGATGGCGACGAGCCCGGTGGCGTACGCCGAGGTGCCCCAGAACGCGGCGTGGCCGAACGACAGCAGCCCGGCGTGCCCCAGCAGCAGGTCGAACGCGACCGCGAACAGGCCCCAGCAGAGGATGTCGGCGGCCACCGGCGGATACAGGACCCACGGCAGTCCGAGGACGGCCACCAGGCCGGCGGCCAGCAGCCCCCAGCGCAGCCACGCGGGCCTGGCGCCGAGGCGGTCGAGCAGGGCGAGGATCATAGGGCGTGCTCCTCCTTGCCGAAGAGTCCGGCCGGCCGGACCAGCAGCACCACGGCCATCAGCACGAAGACCGACGTCTGCGAGAGGACGGGGACGTAGAGGTTGCCGAGGGCCTGGAGCATGCCGATGGCGAAGCCCGCGACCACGGCGCCGGGGATGGAGCCGAGCCCGCCGATGACCACGACCGCGAAGACCGCGATGATCAGGTCCGCGCCCATGCCCGAGTTGACCGCGCGCATCGGCGCGGCGAGCACCCCGGCCAGCGCGGCGAGCGCGACGCCGAAGCCGAACACGGGCGTGACCCAGCGGCCGGTGTCGATGCCCAGCGCACGCGTCAGCTCGGGCCGTTCGGTCGCGGCGCGCACCACCGTGCCCGTGCGGGTGCGGGTCAGCAGGAGCCACACGGCGAGGCAGACGACGGCCGCGGCGCCCAGGACGAAGACCTGGTACGCGGGGTAGTCGAAGAGCCCGAGGTCGACGGAGCCGGGGAAGGGGCCCTCGTCGTACGGTCGGGACTGGGCCCCGTACTTCATGCGCAGCAGGTCCTGGCAGACCAGCGCGATGCCGAAGGTGAGCAGGAAGTTGTAGAGCGGGTCGAGGGCGGCGAGGCGGTGGATGAAGAGCCGCTCCAGCACCATGCCGGCCAGCGCCGCGGTCAGCGGCACCAGCAGCAGCGCCCACCAGAACCCGAGTCCGGCGGTGTCCTGGAGGACCACCGCGCCGAACGCGCCGAGCATGTAGATGGCGCCGTGCGCGAAGTTGACGACGTGGAGCATGCCGAAGATGACGGCGAGGCCGAGGGCGAGCAGCGCGTAGAAGCCGCCGGAGACCAGGCCGTTGAACGCCTGTTGCAGGAAGGAGGTCATGGTGGTTCCGTCCGTCCGCCGCAGCCCGGGCGGGGTCCGCGGGCTGCGGCCGCTGGTCGCCGGTCAGGACATCGAGCAGTCGGGTGAGGGGGGTCCGAACGCCTCGTCGGCGGGGATGGTCTCCACCTTCTCGGTGAAGTCGCCTTCGGTCTCGCTGTCCGCGGGGTCCTTGACCCGGGCCAGGTAGGCGTCGTGCACGACCCGGTGGTCGGCCGCGCGCACCTCGGCGTTGCGGGCGAAGAAGTCGTCGAACTCCATGCCCTCCAGCTCCTTGTTGACCTCCTCCGGGTCGTCTGTTCCGGCGCGCTGCACGGCCTCCAGGTAGTGCGTGGCGGCCGAGTAGTTGGCGGCGTGGTCGAAGGTCGGCCACGTGCCCGATTCCTTCCGGAACCGCTCGGCCCACGCCCGCGACTCCTCGTCGACGTTCCAGAACCAGGCGGAGGTGAACATCGTCCCGGCGAGCTTGTCCTGCCCGATGGCCTTGATGTCGGTGTCGAACATCAGGCCGATGGCGAGCTGGATGCCCTTCTCCTTGAGCTTGAACTGCTGGTACTGCTTCACGACGTTGACCAGGTCGCCGCCCGCCTGCAGCGTGCCGAGCACGGCGGGCGCGGGCTTCTTCGCGGACGCCTTGAGCAGGAACGTGGAGAAGTTGTCGTTCGGGAACGGCGTCGGGTCCTTGCCCACCACCTCGCCGCCGGCCTCCTCGATGGCGGAGCTGAACTCCTTCTCCATGTCCTGGCCGAAGGCGTAGTCGGGGTAGATGAGGTACCAGCTCTCGCCGCCCTGCTTGGTCACCTCGGTCCCGGTGCCGTTGGCCAGCATGTAAGTGTCGTACGCCCAGGCGTAGGTGTACGGGTTGCAGGACTCGCCGGTCAGCTCCGTGGTGGCGGCGCCGATGTTGAAGTACAGCTTCTTCGACTGCTCCGCGACGTTCCCCACGGCGAGCGCCGCGGAGGACGTCGGCACGTCGAAGACGGCGTCGGCCTTCTCGCGCTCGTACATGTTCCGCGCCTGGGTGTTGGCGACGTCGGGCTTGTTCTGGTGGTCCGCCGAGATGACGTCGATGTCGTCGGTGACCGCGTCGTCGCCGTGCTTCTTCTCGAAGTCGGCGACGGCCATCTCCACCGCCGTGACCGCGTCCTCGCCGGCCAGCTCCGCGTACACGCCGGAGAGGTCGGTGAGCACCCCCAGCGTGACCCCGTCGTCGCTGATCTTCCCGCCGCCGGAGCCCGGTCCGCCGCCGCCGCACCCTGCCAGCAGCGATCCCGCGACCACCGTGGCCGTGGCGACCGCGGCTTTCGACCATGTGTGTCCCATGCTTCCTCCTTGAAGTGGTCGACGTGGCCGATACGGCCCTTGCGATGGCCGGTCTACAGGCCCAGGTAGCCGAGGAGTTCGTGCTCGCGCTCCCGCACGTCGTCGTTGGCCAGCGACTCGGCGATCCGGCCGCGGTCCAGCAGGTAGTGGCGGTCGGCGACGGTGGTGGCGAAGCGCAGGTTCTGCTCCACCAGCAGCACCGCCGTCCCGTGCCGCTTGGCCTCGCGCAGGATCTCGCCGATGCGCTCGACGACGATCGGCGCCAGGCCCTCGGTCGGCTCGTCGCACAGCAGCACCCGCGCGCCGGTGCGCAGGACCCGGGCGAGGGCCAGCATCTGCTGCTCGCCGCCGGAGAGCTTGCCGCCGGGGCTGCGCCGGCGTTCTGCGAGCACCGGGAACTCCTCGTAGACCCGCGCCAGCGGCCAGGGCGAAGCCCCCTTCGCCGGGGCCAGCGTGAGGTTCTCCTCCACGCTCAGCCCCGCGTAGATGCCCCGGTCGTCGGGGACGTACCCGAGGCCGCGGCGGGCCCTGCGGTGGGGCGGCACGGCGCTGAGGTCCCGGCCGTCCAGGAGGACGGTTCCGGAGGCGCGCCGGTGCAGGCCCATCACGCAGCGCAGGAGCGTCGTCTTCCCCGCCCCGTTGCGGCCCACGAGGGTCACGACCTCGCCCGCCCCGACCTCCAGGGACACCTCGCGCAGCACCTCGGCCTCGTCGTAGTGGGCGGTCACGCCCCGCACCTCAAGCAACGCCGGCCCCCAGGTACGCCTCGACGACCCGCGGGTCGGTGCGGACGGTGCGGTACGGGCCCTCGACGAGCACCCGGCCGCGCTGGAGCACCGTGACGGTGTTCGCGAGCGAGCCGACGACGCTCATGTTGTGCTCGACCAGCACCACGGTGCGGCCGGCGCGGATGCGGTCCACCAGCGCGACCGTGCGGTCCACGTCCTCCAGGCCCATGCCGGCCGTCGGCTCGTCGAGCAGCAGCACCCGGGGGTCGAGGGCGAGGGCGAGCGCCAGTTCCAGCGCGCGCTTCTGCCCGTACGGCAGGCTGCCCGCCGGCGCCTCGGCCCGCTCGGCCAGGCCCACCTGGTCCAGCAGCTCCAGCGCCCGGCCGGTGAACCGCGCCAGCAGCCGGTCGGAACGCCAGAACCTGCGGCCCAGGTCGGTGCCGGCCTGCAGCGCGAGTTCCAGGTGGGCGCGCGCCGTCACCGCCGGGAAGAGGCTGGTGACCTGGAAGGAGCGCGCCACACCGAGGCGCGCCACCTTCTCGGGCGGCAGCCCGGTGACGTCCTGCCCCGCCACTTCGATCCGCCCCGCCGACGCCGGCAGGAAGCCCGTCAGCAGGTTGAACAGCGTGGTCTTCCCGGCGCCGTTGGGGCCGACCAGGGCGTGGACGGTGCCCTCGGCGACGGCCAGGTCCACCTCGTCGACGGCGCGGAAGCCGCCGAACGTCTTGGTCAGGCCGTGGGTGGACAGGATGGCGCGCGGGAGTGCGGCGGTGCCGCCGCTCGTCGTACTCGTCGTGCTCGTCATGCCGACCTCGGATGCCGCGGGATGGGTGGCCGACAGGGCGTCGGCGTCGGGGAGAACGTAGAAGCGGACGGCAGTCGCGACTACAGAGAACATCTCCACAAGAAGGCGGTGCGGAGTGTGGGATTCATCCGTGGTCCGGGTCCTGGGCCCCGGTCAACATGTCCGCCATGGCGATGATGGACGTCCCGCTCAACAGCTGGCTGCTCTTCGACCACGGCCCGCGCTACTTCCACGACACCGAGGTCGTCACCCGCCTCCCGGACGGCAGCGAGCACCGGTACACCTACGCGGACTTCGGCCGCCGCGCGCAGCAGCTCATGCACGCGCTCGACGCGCTGGCGCTGCCACCGGGCGCCAGGGTGGCCACCCTGGCCTGGAACGGCTACCGGCACCTGGAGGCGTACTGGGCGGTCCCCTGCACCGGGCGGGTGCTCCACACCCTGAACGTGCGGCTGTCCGCGGACGAACTCGCCTACGTCGTCCGGCACGCGGAGGACCGGGCCGTCCTCGTGGACGCGGACCTGCTGCCGCTGCTGGAGGAGGTGGCGGAGCGCGGCGGCCTCGCGGGCGTGGAGCACGTCGTGGTCCTCGGCGACCGGGTGCCGCCCGGCACCGCGCTGCCGGGCGCCGTCGCCTACGAGGAGCTCATCGCCGACCGGCCCGTGACGTACGAGCCGCGGGAGATCGACGAGCGGGCGCCGCTCGGCCTGTGCTACACCTCCGGCACCACCGGCCGGCCCAAGGGCGTGGTCTACACGCACCGTTCGACGATGCTGCACGCCGTCGCGGGCTCCTCCCGGGCCGCGATGTCGATCGGCCCGGGCGATGCGGTGCTGCCCGTGGTGCCGATGTTCCACGCCAACGCCTGGGGGCTGCCCTACACCGCCACCCCGTACGGCGCCAAGCAGGTGTTCTACGCCGGGCCGCTGGACGCGGCCGCGCTGGTCGACCTGATGGCCGCCGAGCGCGTCACCGTCGCGGCCGGCGTGCCGACCGTGTGGATGGCGGTGGCGGACGCCATCGCCGCCCGCGGCGGCGGACTGCCGGACGTGCGGCACCTGCTGTGCGGCGGGGCACGGCCGGCGCGGGCGCTCATCGACCGCTACCGCACCGAGTTCGGCATCCCGCTGGTGCAGATCTGGGGAATGACGGAGACGTCACCGCTGGCCAGCTTCGCCTGGCCGAAGGAGCACATGCGCGGCTGGGACGAGGAACGGCTCGCGGACACCGTCCGCGGCATGGCGGGACTGCCCCTGCCCGGGGTGCAGACGCAGATCCGGGACGGCGACGGGCACCCGCTGCCGTGGGACGGCGCGTCGATGGGGGAGCTGCTGGTACGCGGCCCCTGGGTGGCCGGCGCGTACCTCGGCGGCGAGGGCGACGAGCAGTTCACGGAGGACGGCTGGTTCGCCACGGGCGACATCGCGACCGGCTCGCCCGACGGCTACTTCGTCATCACCGACCGCGCCAAGGACCTCGTCAAGTCGGGCGGGGAGTGGATCTCCTCGGTCGACATGGAGTCGGCGGTGATGGCGATGGACGCGGTCGCCGAGGCGGCGGTGGTGGCGGTGCCGGACGAGAAGTGGTCGGAACGGCCGCTGGTGTGCGTGGCCCCGCGCCCCGGCGCGACGGTGACCCTGGAGGAGGTACGCGCGCACCTGGAGCGGAGCGGCTTCGCGCGCTGGCAACTGCCGGACCGCGTGGAACTGGTGGACGCGGTGCCCCGCACCGGCACGGGCAAGTTCGACAAGAAGGCCCTGCGCGCCCGCTTCGAATCCTGACCCCCCGCCGCGGAGGCCGCCGGGGGTCTTGTGGCGGACCTAGGACCACCGCCCGATGGGCGGCCGGGGGGCCGCTGCCTAGGCTGCGTGACACCGCCGTTCCCCGGCGACCGCACCGCTCAGGAGGCAGCACGTGCCGGCCGACGCCACCGCTCACGTACGCATCGCCCGCCCCTCCCGCGACCTCGCGGCGGCGGAGCGCTTCTGGCACTCGGGCCTCGGCCTCGACGTCCAGTACCGGCACGAGGCGGACGGTACCCCCGGCGACCACTCGCTCCTCATGGTCGGCTGGCCGGAAGCCGCCTGGCACCTGGAACTCGTCCACGACCCCGCCGCCCCCGTCGCCCCGCGGCCCACCGCCGAGGACCTGCTGGTCGTCTACCTCGGCGAACCGGTCCCCGACTCCCTGGTGGGACGGCTCGAACAGCACGGCGGGAAGCGGGTACCGGCGCACAACCCGTACTGGGACACCTGGGGCGTAACCCTCCAGGACCCCGACGGCTACCTACTGGTGCTCTCCACCCGCCACTGGCCCGGCAAAAACCGCAGCTAGCCACCGGAAGCGCGAGTACGGTCAGCCACCCTCCCGCCGTGACGGACAGCGATGGAGCGTCGGCAGGGATGTTTACGTAACCATCGCAGGTTCGCACCACCGAAGCGA
Organism: Streptomyces aculeolatus; assembly: GCF_020400605.1. GTDB lineage: Bacteria > Actinomycetota > Actinomycetes > Streptomycetales > Streptomycetaceae > Streptomyces > Streptomyces aculeolatus. The sequence goes on from NZ_JAINRD010000002.1 coordinate 110,082, forward strand.
GGGCGTCAAGCGCGGGGAAGCGACTTTCCGGCGGGATTCAGCGGGTGAACCGGGGCATCCCGGACGTGCGGGGCCCGGGATGCGTCACGCGGGCGGCGGCGCCGTGCTGGCCCGCACCACGAGTGTCGGCTCCACCGCGAGGCGCCGCGGGCTGCTGCCGCGGTGCTCGATCTGCTCCAGCAGCAGGGTCACGCAGTGCCGGCCCACCACGTCGAAGTCCTGGTGGACCGTGGTCAGCGGCGGCTCGAAGAACGAGGCTTCCGGGATGTCGTCGAAGCCCGCCACGCTGATGTCGTCCGGCACCGACCGCCCCGCCTCGTTCATGGCGCGCAGGACGCCCAGCGCCATCTGGTCGTTCGCGGCGAACACCGCCGTGACGTCGGGGATCTGCACCAGGGTCCGCCCGGCGAGGTAGCCGGACCTGGCGGTCCAGTCCCCCCACAGTGCGGGAGCCACCGGGGCGCCGGCCGCGACGAGCGTCCGCTCCCAGGCCTCGGCGCGCCGCCGGGCGGCGAAGGAGTCGGGCGGCCCGCTGACGTGGTGGACGCTGCGGTGGCCCAGCTCCAGCAGGTGGTTGACCACGCTCTGGGTGCCGCGGGCCTGGGCGAAGTCGACGGTCGCGTACTCGTGTCCGGTGTCGCCGTCGGCGACGACCACCGGCATCGTGGACGGCAGGTGCAGCGACGGGGTGTCGAGGACCCGCGACTCGACCAGCACGATGCCGTCGACGGACTGGAGCATGAGGTGCTGGAACGCCTGCCGCACCGCGGCTTCGGTCTGCGCCCTGATGCCCATGAAGTTGACGGAGAAGCCCGCCTCCCGCGCCGCGTCGGCGATGGCGCCGAGCGTACGGGCGTTGCCGTGCGCGCCCACGTCGAAGCTGACCACGCCGATCGCCCCGAACTTGCCCGTGACCAGCGCGCGCGCCGCGGCATTGGGGCGGTAGCCCAGCTCCTGCATCGAGGCCAGCACCTTCGCGCGCGTCGTCTCGTCGACGTTGTCGTGGTTGTTGGCCACGCGCGAGACGGTCTGCGAGGACACCCCGGCGTGCGCCGCGACCTCCGCCATGGACGGCCATTTGCGGGGCGGGCGTGAGCGGGGTGTCCTCGTGACCTTGTCCGCCACCTTCGACCGCTCCTTCCCCGAAGCCTCGGGAGCGCGCCCGCGGCGCGCCCCACCCTCGTGAATGTTGACGCAAACAAGGTTCGCGGTCAAAAACGGCGACTGCCGCTGTCCGGATCCTTGACATGCTCGCACCCCCGCCGCAAACTTCCGGCTACGCCATGTTTACGAAAACATTTCGTGATCATGACGCTCGCCACGGCCTCACGACCGACCCCCCACCAGGCCATTCACCGCTCCGGACACCCGGCGCGGTCCGCCGCGCTGCCCGACAGCGCGCCCTGGTCCGACGCAACCCCACGAGGTATCGCGCCATGCGACGCACACTCTCCGGGACGGCGGCACTCCTCTGCGCCGTCGTCATATCCCTGATCCCCGGTGCCGGCAGCGCTCACGCCGAACCGGTGACCATCGACAACGCCACCCAGTTCACCGATCCGGCCGGCGACCCCGTGCACGCCCACGGCGGCGGCGTGGTCAAGGTGGACGGGTACTACTACTGGTTCGGCGAGAACCGGAACACCGACAACACCTTCCGCTACGTCTCCGCCTACCGCTCCACCGACCTCAAGAACTGGGAGTTCCGCAACCACGTCCTGACCGAGCAGTCCGACCCGGAGCTCGACCGGGCCAACATCGAGCGCCCCAAGGTCGTGTACAACAGCGCCACCAAGCAGTTCGTCATGTGGATGCACAAGGAGAACGGCTCCGACTACGGGGAGGCGCGCGCCGCCGTCGCCGTCTCGTCCACGGTGGACGGCGACTACACCTGGCGCGGCAGCTTCCGGCCCCTGGGCCACATGTCCCGGGACATCACCACCTTCGTCGACACCGACGGCACCGGCTACATGATCTCCGCCGCCAACGAGAACGCCGACCTGCACGTCTACCGGCTGACTCCCAACTACACCAACGTCGAGGAGCAGGTCCAGAAACTGTGGTCCGGTCAGTGGCGGGAGGCTCCCGCGATGTTCAAGCGCGGCGACGTCTACTTCCTCCTGACCTCCGGGGCCACCGGCTGGTCCCCGAACCAGCAGAAGTACGCCACCGCCGGCAGCATCACCGGCACGTGGAGCGACCTGAAGGACGTCGGCGACGGCACGGCGTACCGCAGCCAGACCGCGTACGTCCTGCCGGTGCAGGGCACCGAGGGTACCGACTACCTCTACATGGGAGACCGCTGGGGCAACTCCATGGGCGGCATGGTCAACGACTCCCGGTACGTGTGGCTGCCGCTGACCTTCCCCACCAGCACCACCATGACCATGGACTACTCCCCGCAGCTCACCGTCGACACCGCGGCGGGCACCGTCAGGGGCATGGCAGGTCCCTGGGAGACGCTGACCGCGCGCAACAGCGGAAAGTGCGCCGACGTCGCGAACTTCGACATGGCGGACGACGTGCAGCTGATCCAGTGGGGCTGCGGCAACGGCGTGAACCAGCACTTCTGGTTCAAGGAACTGGATTCCGGCTACGTCCAGATCATGGCCCGGCACAGCGGCAAATGCCTCGACGTCGCCGGGGCTTCGACCGCGGACGGCGCGCTCGCCGTGCAGAACACCTGCGACGGCTCGTCCTCCCAGCAGTGGAAGGCGGAGGAGACCGACGTCTCCGGCCACGTCCGGCTCGTCGCCCGCCACAGCGGCAAGTGCCTCGACGTCGTCAACCAGTCGACGGCCGACGGCACGGCCCTCGAACAGTGGACCTGCAACGCGGGCGACAACCAGAAGTGGGCCCGCTCGCCGGCCTGACCGAGGCGGCTCCGGAGGGCGACTCGTCGGTCTCTGACCGAGTACGCCCCCGGGCGGCCCGGCTTCGCGGGGCATGAATCGTGTCAGCACGTATTGACGCGTGATTTCAAGCGCCATACGGTTCCGCTACATCCATGAATTGAAACGTTTCAATCAGCGATGGAGCCACGTATGAGACTTGGGAGAAGGAGACCCCGGCCCTGGCGCGCCGCCACCGTCCTGGCCGCGGTGCTCGCCTCGGTCGCCGCCCTCACCGCGCCGGCCGCCGGGACCACGGACGGGCAGGGGGCGTCCCGCGCTCCCGAGCGGCCCTCGGCGCCGACCGGGCTGCGGACGAACTCGCTGCCGGCCCCCGCGGACGTGGACGCCGCGGGGCCGGTCGAGTTCGGCTGGCAGTCGGCGCTGCGCAGGCAGGGCGCGTACAAGATCGAGGTGACGCGCGCCGGTGCGGACCGCCCGGTGTGGGCGACCGGCAAGGTCGACTCGGCGCAGTCGTCGGCGGTGCGCTACGCCGGGCCCGCGCTCCGGACGGGCGAGCGGTACGAGTGGCGCGTGCAGGTCTGGGACGAGGACCGCCGGCCCTCCGGGTGGTCCGGGCCCGCCTCGTTCGGCACCGGTCCCGGTGCCGACTGGGGCGGTTCCGCGCCCGTGTGGCCCCGCCCGCCGGCCGGTGAGAAGTGGACCGACTACCGCGTCGACGTGACGATCACCGTCACCCGTACCGCGCTCGGCGTGCGCTTCCGGTCGCCCGACGCGAAGAACGGCTACATGTGGCAGTTCCGGGCCGCCGGCGCCGCCAACCCCAACACCCTGGTGCCGCACGTCCAGACGAACGGCCGCTTCAGCGCCGGCGACCCGGTGCCGCTCGGTGCCGAACTGCGGCCCGGCACCGAGCACCGGGTCGGCATCGAAGCCGTCGGCTCCACCCTCACCACCACCCTCGACGGCCGCGTCGTGGACCGCCGCACCGACACCGCCCACGCCGAGGGCGTCATCGGCTTCCGCAACGGCGGCAGCGAGTCGGGCGTCGTGGACGACGTCCGCGTCACCGACCTGACCGGCTCCGGCGACGGTGCCGAGCTGTACCGCAACGACTTCGACGACCCCGCGGCGGGCTTCCCGTGCGGGACCGTGGCGGACGGGGCGCTCAGCCTCGGGACCGGCGTCGACTGCCTCAACGCCAACCTCGCCAACGACTGGGCGCTGTTCCGGAACGACTTCTCGCTCGCGCCGGGGAAGAAGGTCGCCTGGGCCACCGTCTTCGCCACCGGCTCCGCGTTCTCCAGTGCCAAGCAGTACGTGTACAAGATGTACCTGGACGGGGAGTTCGTCGGGCTGGGCCCCACGAGCCCGACCGGCGACGAGGTCCGCTACGACGGCTTCGACCTCACGGACCGGCTCCGCGAACGCGGCCCGCACACGCTCTCCGCGATCGCCTACGCCTCCGAGGACCGGCGCTTCCAGGCCCACGTGATCGTGCGCTACACCGACGGCACCACCCAGACCCTCGGCACCGGGGCCGACTGGCAGGCCCGTACCGGAAACGACATCTGGACCTCGACGGACAGCATCGGCACGAACTACTGGTACGCGCCCCAGGAGGACGTCGCCATGGCCGCGTTCCCGGACGGGTTCGACAAGCCGGGCTACACCGGCCCCGGCTGGGCCGCACCCGAGGTCAAGGAGCCGTTCCGGAAGCTCGCCCCCACGCCGTTCGCGAAGGTCGAGGAGCAGACGCACGCCCCCGCGGAGATCGTCGACCTCGGCGGCGGGGACTACTTCGTCGACTTCGGCCGCACCTGGATGGGCGGCGTCCGGCTCACCCTCGACGGCCGGCAGGGACAGCAGGTACGGCTGCGGTTCGGCGAGGAGTTGGAGGCTCCGCACACCGCCCGCCACCGGATGCGTACCGGCAACACGTACGAGGACGTCCTCACCCTCCGGGACGGCCGGCAGACCGCCGGCACCTGGGGCATGCGCGTCTTCCGCTACCTGAACATCGTCGACTCGCCCGTCCCGATCACGAAGGAGAACCTGGGCGCGCTCGCCATGGTCTACCCCTTCGACCGGGACGCGGCGGAGCTGACCTCCTCCGACCCCGGCCTCGTCAAGGTCTGGCAGTTCACCAAGGACACCATCGAGACCGCCAACCAGAACTTCTTCACCGACTCCTGGACCCGCGAGCGCACCAACTACGAGGCCGACGCCTACATCCAGCTCCTCGCCAACCTCCACCTCACCGAGGACCCGACGCTCAGCCAGTACTCCATGGACTACTTCGAGGAGAACCGCACCTGGCCGACCGAATGGCCGATGTACGTGATCAGCGCCGTGTACGACACCTGGCAGCGCACGGGATCCACCGCCCAGATCGAGCGCGCCTACGACACGCTCAAGCCCAAGCTGCTCGACGAGGACTACGACCCGGCCACCGGCACCATCGTCCAGCGCGACGCCATCGTCGACTGGCCCGACAGCCAGCGCGACGGCTACCGGTTCACCGACCAGAACACCGTCCTCAACGCCCTCGCGTACAGCAACTACCGGCAGATGGAGACCATCGCCCGCGAACTCGGCCACGCCCAGGACGCCGCGGACTTCCGGGCGAAGGCCCGGACGATCCGCGACGCCCTGAACACCAGGTTCTACGACGCGGAGCAGGGCGCCTACGACGACGGGCTGGACAAGGACGGCGTCCCGACCGGTCACCGCGCCGTGCACGCGAGCGTCTTCCCCGCCGCCTTCGGAGTCCCCGCCGACGCCGGCCGGCGCGGCGCCGTAGCGGACTACATCGCCTCCCGTGGCATGGCGTGCAGCGTCTACTGCTCCGGGTTCCTGCTGGAGGCCCTGTACGACGCCGACCACGGTCAGGACGCGCTCGACCTGCTGACCTCCACCGGCACGAACGGCTGGCTGCACATGCTCGACATCGGCGCCGGCGCCACCGGCGAAGCCTGGGACCCCGGCCAGAAGCCCAACATGACCTGGTCGCACCCCTGGGCGACGGCTCCCGCCTACGTCATCCCGCGCGACATGTACGGCATCGAGCCCACCTCGCCGGGCTACGCGACCTTCCGGGTCCGGCCCCAGACCGGCGACCAGCGGTTCGGCTCCGTCACGCTGCCCACGGTCAAGGGCACGATCGGGGTCTCCTTCCACCGCTCCGGCGGCCGGCAGGATCTCGGCGTCCGCGTACCCGGCAACACGACCGGGACCGTCGGGGTGCTCGCACCCGAGGGCCACGGGGGAGCGGTGGTGTTCGTCGACGGCAGGCCGGTCCGGGGCGAACGCGACGGCGACCGCATCACCGTGCGGGTGGGCGCCGGCTGCCACGTCCTCAGCACCTCGTGGACGGCGAGCGTGGGCGGTGACGAGCGCCTGACGGGCATCTGCCGCAAGGGGGACTGAGGCGCGCGCTGCTGCGCGGGAGCCGGCGGCCAGGGCCGGCTCCCGCGCAGGGCTCACCCGTTGTTGCTGCGGCCCACGTAGACGTTGCGGGCGCGGTAGTACGTGTCGCCGGACGGTCCCGACGACCCGGACGAGCCTTCCATCTGCAGGTTGAGGATGAGGTGCATCGGGGACCCGGCGAAGTTCGAGCCGCGGTGCTGCCCGACCCAGGTGCCGTCGAGGTAGTAGTGGATGTCGACGTCGGTGCCGTTCACCTTGGCGATCCAGGCCCGGTACTCGTGCCAGGCCCCGGGGTCCGAGACCGGGACGACGGTGTTCTCCCAGCCGCCGTCGTAGGTGTTGAACCAGTTGCGGGCGTCGCCCTTGTACTCCAGGATGTCGCTCTCCGGCGGCCAGCTGTCGGCGCCGGTCAGCCAGAACGCGGGCCAGGTGCCGCCCGCGGACGGCGCCTGGAACTCGCCCTTGACCTCCCATTGCGGGTACTGGTCGGTCACCGTCAGCCGCATCTTCGAGTGGATCGCCCCGGAGTGGTAGCGGATCGGCAGGTAGGGGTCGGAGCTGCTGTTGCCCTCGTCCCAGCCGATGCGCGACGCCTTGAGTACGAGGACGCCGGACTCCAGGTAGGCGTGGTTGTGGTCGGAGGGGCTCGCGTACATCCGGGCGGTGCCGTTGTGGTCGGAGCCCCACGGATAGCGGTAGTTCCAGGCGGACTCCAGCGCGCCGTAGTCGGCGAAGGTGCCGGTGCCGATCACGGTCTCCCACGCGCGCGGGGCGGCGGGTCGGGCCACGGCGGGAGGGCCGGCGGCGGCCAGGCCGGCGCCGCCGGCGAGCACGGCGCCGGAGGAGAGCAGGAACGTGCGGCGGTCGAGCGGCATGGGGGTACCTCTCTTGCGGGTTCCGGACAGGTCTTGTCGTACGCGGCGCGGAGGTGCGGGGTGCCATGGTGATGTTTACGTAAACACTTGGCGGGGAGGAGTGTGCTCGCTCATCGGATGCCCGTCAAGCCCCGCCGATCCGGGCGCCGTCGGCCTGCCGGCCTCGTAAGGATCTGCACGACTCTTGACGCCCGTGATGGCGGAGTGTAGACATCTGCCATGCGCTGTTTACGTAAACATTGCAAGCGGGGCTCTTTTTTCGGGCCCGAAATGTTTACGTAAACAATCATGCTGTGGCGGCCGTCCGGCGCCACGGAGAAAGGGACCGCCATGGCCACGCCGCAATCGGTGTACGCGGGACGCACTGCTTCACCCCCGGCACGCCGAGCGCGGCGCTCGTGGACCGGCTGGGGTTTCATCGGCCCGTTCACGCTCGTCTTCGCCCTGGTCTTCCTCGCCCCCATCGCCTACTCGGTCCACCTCAGCCTCTTCCAGGACCGGCTGGTCGGCGGCACGACGTTCGTCGGCCTCGACAACTACGAGCAGGCGCTCCGGGACTCCGAGTTCTGGGCCGGCCTCGGACGGGTGTCGCTCTTCCTGGCCGTGCAGGTGCCCGTCATGCTCTTCCTCGCCCTGCTCATGGCGCTCGCGCTCGACAGCGGCCGGCTGTACGGCAAGGGCTTCTTCCGCGTCACGATCTTCCTGCCGTACGCGGTGCCCGCCGTCGTCGCCACCCTCATGTGGGGCTTCATGTACGGCACCCGCTTCGGCCTGCTGGGCGACGTCAACGAGGCGCTGGGCACCTCGCTGCCCGACCCGCTCTCCCCGGACCTCGTACTCGCCTCCATCGGCACCATCGTCACCTGGGAGTTCGTGGGCTACAACATGCTGATCTTCTACGCCGCGCTGCGCGTGATCCCGCACTCCCTCTACGAGGCCGCGGAGATCGACGGCGCCGGCCAGTTGCGCGTCATCACCGCCATCAAGCTCCCCGCCATCCGCGGCGCGCTGGTCATCGCCACCATCTTCTCGATCATCGGCAGCTTCCAGCTCTTCAACGAGCCGAGCATCCTGCAGAGCCTCGCGCCGAACGCGATCACCACCTCGTACACCCCCAACCTCTACACCTACGCGCTGTCCTTCTCCGGGCAGCAGCACAACTACGCCGCCACGGTCGCCATCGTCATGGGCCTGGTCACGATGGTCATCGCCTACGTCGTCCAGCTCCGCGGCATGCGAAAGGCAGCGTGACGCATGGGCACCCCCGCCACCACCACCGCCCGTCCGGCGCCCGCCCGCCGCTCGCGCCCCGCCCCGCCGCCCCGGCTGCGCACCCCGCGCCGGCGCCGCGGCGGCAGCCCCGCCCGCCCGCGGCGCAGCGTCCTGCTGACCGCGCTCTCCGCCCTGGTCGTGCTCTACACCCTGGTGCCGCTGGCCTGGCTGGTCATCAGCGCCACCAAGACGCAGTCGGGCCTCGCCGGCTCCTTCGGCCTCTGGTTCGACGGCGACTTCGCCTTCTTCGGCAACATCGCCGACACCTTCACCTACGACGACGGCGTCTTCACCCGCTGGCTGCTGAACACCCTGCTGTACGTCGTGCTCGGCGCCGGCGGCGCGACCTTCCTCGCCGTCCTCGGCGGCTACGCGCTGGCCAAGTTCGACTTCCCCGGCAGGCGCGGTGTCTTCGCCGTCGTCATCGGCGCGGTGGCCGTACCCGGCACCGCGCTCGCGGTCCCCACGTTCCTGATGTTCAGCGAGATGGGCCTGACCAACACCCCCTGGGCCGTGATCATCCCGTCTCTCATCTCGCCCTTCGGCCTCTACCTGATGTGGGTCTTCGCGACCGAGGCCATCCCCGCCGAGCTGATGGAGGCCGCCAGGGTCGACGGGGCCGGCGAGATCCGCACCTTCTTCCAGGTCTGCCTGCCGCTGCTCGCACCCGGCACCGTGACCGTGCTGCTGTTCACGATGGTGCAGACCTGGAACAACTACTTCCTGCCGCTGATCATGATCAAGGACCCCGACTGGTACCCGCTGACGCTCGGCCTGAAGAGCTGGAACGACCAGGCGTCCACGGCCGGCGGGGAGCCCGTCTTCCACCTGGTGATCACCGGATCGCTGCTCACCATCGTCCCGCTCGTCGCGGCGTTCCTGCTGCTCCAGAGGTTCTGGCAGTCCGGGCTCGCCGCCGGAAGCGTCAAGCAGTAGCCGCCCCGCCGCCCGCCGGCACCCTCGTACGCCCGCCCGCACTCCCGAGAAGTGGAAGCACCCTCATGCACAAGAACACTGCACGCGCACTGCGCGGCCTCGCACTCGCGTGCGCCCTCGCCCTGGGGGCGTCCGCCTGCGGCTCCGACGACGACGGCGGCAGCGGGGAGCAGGTCTCCGCCGACGACGTACAGGCCGCCCTGGACAAGGGCGGCAAGATCACGGTGTGGGCCTGGGAGCCCACCCTGGAGCAGGTCGCGAAGGACTTCGAGAAGGAGCACGAGGGCGTCGAGGTCGACCTCGTCAACGCGGGTACGGGCAACGACCAGTACACCGCGCTGCAGAACGCCGTCTCCGCGGGCAAGGGCGTACCCGACGTCGCCCAGATCGAGTACTACGCCCTGGGCCAGTTCGCCCTCGACGAGTCGGTCACCGACCTCTCCGGGTTCGGCGCCGGCGAGTTCGCCGACGCCTACTCGCCCGGCCCGTGGAACGCCGTCACCCAGGGCGGCGACGCCGTCCACGCGTTGCCCATGGACTCCGGCCCGATGGCGATGTTCTACAACAAGAAGGTCTTCGACAAGCACGGCATCGACGTCCCCACCACCTGGGACCAGTACGTCGACGCCGCCCGGAAGCTGCACGGGGCCGACCCGGACGCGTACATCACCAGCGACACCGGCGACGCCGGGTTCGCCACCAGCCTGCTGTGGCAGGCGGGCTCGCGCCCGTACAAGGTGAAGGACGGCACCGACGTCACCATCGACTTCGGCGACGCGGGCGCGAAGACCTACACCGACACCTGGCAGCAGCTCATCGACGACGACCTCCTCGCGGACACCGCCGGGTGGAGCGACGAGTGGTACCAGGGCCTGGGCGACGGCAGCATCGCCACGCTGGTGACCGGCGCCTGGATGCCCGCCAACTTCGAGTCCGGCGTCAAGGACGCGGCGGGGGACTGGCGCGTGGCCCCGATGCCGCAGTGGACCGAGGGCGAGGAGGTCACCGCCGAGAACGGCGGCAGCTCCCTGGCCCTGCCCGCGGCCGGCGGCAACCAGGCCCTCGCGTACGCCTTCGCCGAGTACGCGAACCACGGCGACGGCGTGCAGACCCGCATCGACAGCGGCGCCTTCCCGGCCACCGCGGCGGACCTCAAGTCGAAGGAGTTCCAGGCCAGCCGGTTCGAGTACTTCGGCGGCCAGCAGGCCAACAAGATCTTCGCCGAGTCCGCCGCGAACGTCCCGGGCGACTGGACCTACCTGCCGTACCAGGTGTACGCCAACTCCGTCTTCAACGACACCGCGGGCAAGGCGTACGTCTCCGGCACCCCCCTCGCCGACGGGCTGAAGTCCTGGCAGCGCAAGTCCGCCGACTACGGCTCACAGCAGGGCTTCACCGTCCACTAGGCCCTGTCTGACAAATCCCGCCTGTGTCGCGACGCCTGGCACGCACGCTCGCTGCGTTGTCGGGCTCGACCGAATAGGCCCACTATGCGGTCGACCCTCCGCCTTGCGATCGCACGCACCAGACGCCGCGACACCCGCCCTGCGGGCGGACGGCGCCATTTGTCAGACAGGGCCTGGTGACCGGCCCGGCCGCCGCGCGCCGTCCCGCGCGGCGGCCGGCGCCCACCACCGCCCGACCCCGGCGCGTACGCGCCCCGGCATCCGAAGGACAGCCATGACCCGCTCCACCATGCCCCGGCTGCTGCCGGCCCCCGACGGCACGAGCCGCCCCCGGCTCGGCTACGGCGCCGACTACAACCCCGAGCAGTGGCCCAGGGAGGTGTGGGAGGAGGACGTCCGGCTGATGCGCGAGGCCGGGGTCAACATCGTCTCCCTGGCGATCTTCTCCTGGGCGCGCATCCAGCCGAGCCGGGACGTCTGGGACTTCGGCTGGCTCGACGACGCCATGGACCTGCTGTACGCCCACGGCATCGCCGTCGACCTCGCCACCGCCACTGCGTCCCCGCCGCCCTGGCTCACCACGGCCCATCCGGAGATCCTGCCGGTCACCGCGAACGGCGAGACCGTCTGGCCCGGCGCACGGCAGCACTGGCGGCCCACCTCACCGGTCTTCCGTGAGCACGCGCTGAAACTCGTGACCGCCATGGCCGAGCGGTACGCGGACCACCCCGCCCTCGTCGCCTGGCACATCAGCAACGAGCTGGGCTGCCACAACATCTACGACTACTCCGACGACGCCGCCGCGGCCTTCCGCGACTGGCTGCGCGCCCGCTACGGCAGCCTCGACGGACTCAACCACGCCTGGGGCACCGCCTTCTGGGCGCAGCGCTACAGCGGGTGGGACCAGATCCTGCCGCCCCGCCTCACGACCTCGTACCCGAACCCCACCCAGCAACTCGACTTCAAGCGGTTCTCCTCCGACGCGCTCAAGGAGCATCTGCGCGCCGAGCGCGACGTGCTGCGCCGCATCACCCCCGACGTGCCCATCACGTCCAACTTCCTCGTCACCGAGGGGACCGGGGGGATGAACTACGCCGACTGGGCCGGCGAGGTCGACTTCGTCTCCATCGACCACTACGTCGAACCCGGGCCGCAGGACCGCGACGAGCTGTCCTTCACCGCCAACCTGACCGGCGGCATTGCGGGGGGCCTGCCCTGGTTCCTGATGGAGCACTCCACCAGCGCCGTCAACTGGCAGCCCGTCAACCTCGCCAAGCGCACCGGCGACCTCGCCCGCGACTCCCTGCTGCACGTCGCGCACGGCGCCGACGCCGTCTGCTTCTTCCAGTGGCGGCAGTCCGCGGCCGGCGCCGAGAAGTACCACTCGGCGATGGTCCCGCACGCCGGCACCGACTCCGCCGTCTTCCGTGCCGTGACCGGCCTCGGCCGCACGCTGGCGGCCCTCGCGCCGGTCGCCGGCGCCGAGCGCGAGCCGGCCGCGGCCGCCGTCCTCTTCGACTGGGACTCCTGGTGGACCAGCGAGCTGGACTCCCACCCCACCTCCCTGCTGCGCTACCGGCAGGAGGCGCTCGACTGGTACACCGCGCTGCTGGACCTCGGCATACGCGCGGACGTCGTCACCCCGGACACCGACCTCGACGGCTACCGCATGGTCGTCGCACCGATCCTGCACGTGGTCCCGCAGGACCTCGCCAAGCGGCTCACCCGCTACGCGGAGGCCGGCGGCCACCTCGTCACCACGTACTTCTCCGGCGTCGTCGACGAGAACGACCACGTCTGGCTCGGCGGCTACCCCGGCGCCCTGCGCGACCTCCTCGGCATCCGCATCGAGGAGTTCGCACCCCTGCTCGCCGGCGCCGGTGTGGCGCTGGACGGCGGTCTGACCGGCACCCTCTGGTCCGACGGCATCACGCTCACCGACCCCGCCGCCGAGGTCCTCGCCCACTACCGCTCGGGCGACTTCGCGGGCCTGCCCGCCGTCACCCGCCGCCGCACAGCGGCCGGCTCGGCCTCCTACGTCTCCACCCGCCTCGGCCCCGCCGGCCTCGCCGGACTGCTGCCGCGGCTGCTGGAGCCGGCGAGCGTACGCAGCGAGCTGCCGGAGGCGGCGCGCGGCCGGGTCGAGCTGGCCGTACGGCGCAGCGCCACCGACCGCTACCTGTTCCTCGTCAACCGCACCGACGAGCCGGTGCCCCTGGCGGGCCTCACCGGGGAGGTGCTGACCGGGGACCTCGGCGGCGGGGACGGAGCGGCGGACGGCCGCACGCTGCCACCGCGCGGCGTAACGGTCCTGCACGCCCCCGGAGCTGACACGCCCGCATGAACGCCACTCCCCATCGCATCGACGCGCACCACCACGTCTGGGACCTGTCCGTCCGCGATCAGGAGTGGCTCACCGGTCCCGAACTCTCCGCGCTGCGCCGGGACTTCGGGATCGGTGAGCTGGCTGTGCTGGCGGGGGCGGAGCGGGTGGGTGCCACCGTCGTCGTCCAGACCGTCGCCGCCGCCGGGGAGACGCCGGAGTTGCTGGGGCTGGCGGCGGAGCAGGATCTCGTCGGTGGCGTCGTCGGCTGGACCGATCTGACCGCCCCCGACGTCGCCGAGCAGCTCGCCCGGCTGCGTGAACTGCCCGGTGGCTCGTACCTCGCGGGCATCCGTCACCAGGTCCAGAGTGAGGAGGATCCGGACTGGCTCGTCCGGCCGCAGGTGTTGCGTGGGCTGCGCGCGGTGGCCGCCGCCGGTCTGGCCTTCGATCTCCTGGTCCTGCCGCACCAGTTGCGGGCCGCCGTGCGTGCGGCCGGCGAGCTGCCGGAGCTGGTCTTCGTCCTCGACCATCTGGGCAAGCCCCCGGTCGCCACGGGTGCCACCGAGCCCTGGGCGGACGAGGTGTGCAGACTCGCCTCGCGGCCCAACGTCACGTGCAAGCTGTCCGGCCTGGTCACCGAGGCCGACCGGGCCGCATGGCAGATCGACGACCTGCGCCCCTACGCCGACACCGTCCTGGCCGCCTTCGGCCCCGACCGGCTGATGTTCGGCTCCGACTGGCCCGCGTGCACCCTCGCCGCCACCTACGGCGAAGTCGTCGCCTCCGCCCGGGCACTCACCATGGCGCTGAGCCCCTCCGAGCAGACGGCCTTCTGGTCCGGCACGGCCACGCGCGTCTACGGACTGCCCGGCTGAGTGCGTGGGCGAGTACCCCGGAGACGCAGGTCGTCGCCGCCTCGTGACCGGCGGGCAAGGCCGCCGGCGGAACACACCGGGAGCGACGCCATGTTGACTTGAGCATGACCAAATGGAAGCGTGTGTTCGGCTCATGGGTCTAGACCTCTCAGGCGCAGGAGGACGGCATGCCGCAGCTGCACCACGCCCGGATGCTCACCGGACTCGTCGCGCTCGTCCTGCTGCTGAGTACGGCCCTCGGCGCGGCCCCCGCGCCGGCCGCCGCCCGGTCGGTGCCGTCGGCGGCCGTCGATCCGCTGGAAGCCGTGGTTCCCAAGCCCGACTCCTGGGCGCCCGGCCACGGGACCACGCGGCTGCGCGACACCGCGCGGCTGGAGGTGGACCGGCGCACCGCCCGTGCGTGGACGGCCGTGCCGGGGATGACCCGGGAGAGCGATCCGGCGGTGTTCCACCGCCCGTTGGAGGCCGTGGCCCGGCACGCCGCGGGTGACGTGGAGACGGCGACCGGGCTGCGGATGCCGGTCACCACCACCCCCGGCACCCCGCGAGCCGCCGTCCGCGTCGGCCTCGACGGGGGAATGGCGGGCGGCCTCGGACCCGACGGCTACCGGCTGGAGATCGGGGACGGCGTCCGGATCACCGCCACCACCGCGGGAGGCGTCTACTACGGGACGCGCACGCTGATCCAGCTCCTGCGCGCCGGCGCCGACGGCCGTACGCTGCCGCGCGGCGTGCTGGTCGACGACCCGGACACCGAGCTGCGCATGAACACCGTCGACGTCTCCCGGGAGTACTGGAGTCCGCGCGAACTCACCGACGTGATCCGGCAGATGGGATACCTCAAGCAGAACTTCCTGGTGCTGCACCTCGACGACGCCGAGGGCTTCCGGCTCGACAGCCCGCGCTGGCCCGGCCTCGCCGAACCCGGCTACAGCTACGACCGGCGCACCATCGAGAAGCTGGACCGGACCGCCGCCGAGAACAACGTGTCCCTCGTACCGGCCTTCGAGTTCCCGGCGCACGTCTCGCCCAAGTCGGCCTACTTCCACGTCGGCATGGCGGACGGGCCGCGCGAAGTGCCGCCCGGCTTCGGCGAACGCGACACCGGCGCCACCCGCGGGAACACCTGCACCGGCTACTCCTACTCCCACCTCACCGACGACTTCACCTTCAACCTGATGAACGACAAGGCGCTGCGGGTCTCCCAGCGCATGCTCGACGAGTTCCTGCCCTGGTTCACCTCGCCCTGGGTGCACCTCGGCGGCGACGAACTCCCGCCCGGCATGGCGGACTGCCCGGCCCTCCAGCAGTTCCTGGCGCGCTCCGAGGAGTACGGGAACGTCTCCGACGCGGCGATCGACTTCCTCAACACCCTCGACGACCGGGTCGACGCGGCCGGACGCCGCTCGATCATCTACGACGGGTCCGAAGGCTCCACCGACCGCGTCGAACTCGACCGCGACATCGTCGTCATGGACTGGACCGGCGACGGCACCGCCGACCACCTGGCCGGATACGACGTCATCGTCGCCGACTCGAAGTACTTCTACGCCGTACCCGCGCGCGACATCCGGCCCCGGGAGGAGGAGATCGCCCGGAGCTGGCAGCCCCCGCCGTCCGACGCCGTACTCGGGTGGGGGATGCACGTGTGGGGCGACGACCTCGGCTGGGCCGAGGGCCAGTGGCTGGAGTCCCTGACCTGGCGCCCCCGGGCCGTGGTGGCCGACCGGCAGTGGAACACCACCCCGCGCAGTGCGCAGGAGTTCGCCACCCTGCCCGCCCGGCTCGCCGTCGTCGGCAAGGCCCCCGGATACACCGGCACGCTGTTGCCCCGCCCCACCGGCAACGCCCGCCCCATCCACCAGTACGTCATGGACCCCGCCTTCCCGCCCGGCACCTACGACGCGCACACCCCCACGAGCAGGCGGGGCCTGCGCGACATGTGCGACCTCAGCGGCATGACGCCCCTCGCCGTGCGCACCACCGCCGCCCAGGACCCGCAGGAGGGATGGATCCGGCAGGTGGACCAACGCGGATACTGGATGGGCGCGGCCGGCCTCCCGGGCCCCTGGACCATGACCGCGCGCGTCCGGCTGGACGCCGACACCCCCTTCCTCACCGACCTCGACGGCACCACCGCGCTCAGCCTCGGCACCGGCGCCGTGACCGTGACCCACGACGGGAAGACCGCGTCCTTCGACCGCGGCCTGCCGCCCGGCCGGTGGACCGACGTCGCGCTCGTCAGCGACGGGCAGACCGTCCGCCTCTACCTCGACGGCACCCCGGCAGGCCGGGTATCCAGCACCGCCCCGCTGCCCCGGGCCCGGCTGATGGGGACGGCGCAACCGCTGATGGGCCTGGCCGCCCTCGACCTCTACGCCGAGGCACTCACCCCCACCGAGATCGACGCCGCCCGCACCGAGCGCCCCGAAGCCGCCTGCGCCACCTACGCGCGCCCCTAGGAACCCGCCGCCCGCCGCCCGCCGCCCCCCGCGCGCGCCGCGGCGGGCGGGGCGCGGTCCCGGCCAAGCCCCCGCGGATCCGGGGCCGGTGCGGCAAGCTGGGGGCCATGGACACGGCCGACGCCGAACGCGACTACGAGCGCACCGCCGCGCCGGGGCGGGCCGCGCTCGCCGCGGGCCGGTTCGAGGAGGCCGCCCGGCTGCTCGGAGCGGCCGTGCACCTGCGCCCCGACCGGGCCGCGGCCCACGTCGAACTCGCCGACGCGCTACGGGGACTCGGCCGCGCCGGGATGGCGCGCCGCGCGTACGCCCGCGCCCTGGCCGTCGACCCGTCGTGCGCCGCGGCCGCGGCCGGCCTCGACGGCATGGACCGCGGCCGGCAGGAGCGGGAGAACTTCCGGGTCGGCCAGCGCCTGGCCAGCCAGCGGCACATCGGCCACTGGACCGTGCTGGACGTACGCCGCGGCGGATTCGGCGTGGTCTACGTCGTACGCGCCAGCGACACCGGCGCGCGCAAGGTGCTCAAGACCTACGACACCCGGCTCCTGTGGAGCGACGAGGACCGGGCCCGCTTCGAACGCGAGGCGCTGACCTGGGTACGGCTGCGCCCGCACCCCCATGTCGCGCCCGCCGAGCACGTGGAGTGGATCGAAGGGCTGCCCTGCGTGGTCACCGAGTACGCCGAGGGCGGCGACCTGGCCCGCCGGCTCGCGGCCGGCGCGCTGCCGCCCGCCGACGCCCTGCGGTTCGCCCGGCACCTGTGCGACGGGCTGAGCCACGGGCACGACCAACTGGGCCTGGTCCACCGGGACGTCAAACCGGCGAACTGCCTGCTCACGGGCGACGGCACGCTGCGCGTGACCGACTTCGGGCTGGCCCGCGCCTTCGACTCCGCCGGCGCCGACCTCCCCGGCCTCGGCGAACTGCCCGCCGCCGCACAGGCGTTGTACACGACGGTGGCCGGAACGCCGCGCTACATGGCGCCCGAGCAGTACGCCCCCGGCACCGTGCTGGACACCCGCGCCGACGTCTACGCGTACGGCGTGGTGCTCTTGCAGATGGTCACCGGCGTCCTGCCGCCCGCCGGCGTGTCGGCCAGGGCGTACGTCGAGCGCACCACCCGCCGGCGCACCCGGCGCACCCCGCTCTACCGGCTCATCCGCGCCTGCACCGAACCGGACCGCGAGAACCGCCCGCCGGACTTCGCGGCGGTGCGCGAGCTGCTGGACGCGGCGTACCGGCACGTGCTCGGCCGCCCCGCCCCCGCGCCCCCCGAGACCGCACGCCTGACCGCCGAGGAATACGTGTCCAGGGCGGTCGGGCTCATCCACCTGGACCGCTTCGGCGAAGCCCTGGAGGAGGCGGCGGACGGACTGCGGGCGGCCGGGCGGGACGGGGACGGCGACGTCGTCCACGCCAAGCTGTGGCAGGTGCGCGGCATGGCCCTGGGCCGGCTGCGCAGGGGGGAAGAGGCACTGGCGGCGTACGACCGCGCCGTCGAACTGAACCCGCGGGAGCCGAGCGCCTGGCTGAACCGCGGGAACCAGTTCCACGCCCGGGAGCGCCACGAGGACGCTCTGGAGTGCTACGACCGCGCCCTGGAGATCCGGCCCGACATCGGCAACGTGTGGGGGAGCAAGGCCGACGTGCTGGGGAAGCTGAAGCGCTTCGAGGAAGCGGAGGAGGCGGCCTCCCGAGCCGTCGCCCTCCGGCCGCGCGACCCGAACCTCCTGGTCATCCGCGCCCTGTTGCGCGGCA
Organism: Streptomyces aculeolatus; assembly: GCF_020400605.1. Taxonomy (GTDB): domain Bacteria; phylum Actinomycetota; class Actinomycetes; order Streptomycetales; family Streptomycetaceae; genus Streptomyces; species Streptomyces aculeolatus. The sequence goes on from NZ_JAINRD010000002.1 coordinate 128,273, forward strand.
AGCAGTACCGGCACGCCGAGGCGCTGGAGGACTTCGAGCGGGCGCTGGCCGTCGAACCCCGCTCCGCCCTGGCGCTCGCCAACAGGGGCAACACCCTCCTGCTGCTGTCGCGCCCCGCGGAGGCCCTCGACTCCCTCCTGCGGGCCGAAGAGCTGGAGCCGGACGACCCGAACACCGCGTGCAACCTCACGCTCGCGGCCTACCGGCTGGAGCGCTACGAACAGGCCAGGGCCTCCTGCGAGAAGGCGCTGCGCCTGTGCGGGGAGACGGCGGAGCTGCTGGTGCACAAGGGCTTGATCCACGCCGAGCTGCACGGACACGACGAAGCCGAGCTGGCCTGCTACGAGAGCGCCGTCGCGGCCGCGGAGCAGGACGACGCCTGGCGGGCCACGGCGTGGGGCAGGAAGGGGGCGGCCCTGCTTGCGCTGGAACGCCCGGAAGAGGCACTGGCCTGCTACGACGAGAGCCTGCGGATCCAGCCGGACAGGCCCTGGCTGAGGGAGGGCCGGCAGGCAGCCCTCGAACGGCTCGGCCGCGCCGAAGCCTGACGGCGGCCTGACGCCCGGGGGCGTTCGTGTCGGCCGGAAGGCCGCCGGGGGTCAGCGCAGTTGGGAAAGCTCCCGGTTCATCTCGGTCAGGAACCTGGTCACGACGCCGAGTTCCTCGGCCGTGAACCGGCTGCGGGCGGCCTCGGTACCGCGGGCCAGCGGACGGAAGTACTCCCTGGCCACGCCCCTGGCCGTCTCCTCGTAGTGGAGGTGCACCACGCGGCGGTCGTCGGCCGCCCGTACGCGCCGGACGTGCCCGGCCTTCTCCAGGCGGTCCAGGCACGCCGTCACCGCTCCCGACGTCAGGTTGAGCCGCTTGCGCAGGCGCCCCGGCGTCATGGGTTCGCCGGCGGCGTCCGCACCGGCGTCGAGGATCGCGATGAGGGCCTGCACGTCGGTCAGATGGAGCCCCTGTGCGTCCGCGAACTCGTGGGCGATGCGGTTGAACTCGCCGTTCATGCGACGCAGCAGGACCGCGAAGGACTGCAACCCGATCGGGCTGTCGTCGGGAGGAGGTGGCGTGGGCGCACCGGTACCGCTCATGGGCTCAAGGATACGATCACTCGATGATTGAGATACTTTAAGGTCGAATCATTCCTCGATCTCCTGGGGATCTCCATGCGCAGCACATCGGGCCGGGCCAGGTGGCTCATCGCTCTCGTCCTCCTTCTCGTCTGGCTGGCGGTCGGCGGCACCCTCGGCCCGTACGCCGGCAAGCTGGGTGAGGTCGCGACCAACGACCAGGCGTCCTTCCTGCCGCGGAACGCCGAGTCCACCCGGGTGCTCGAAGCCGGTGAGGAGTTCGACCGGTCCGAGACGTTGCCCGCCGTCGTCGTCTGGACGGCGGACGGGGAGCGGATCGGGAAGAGCCGGCAGCAGGCGGCGACCGACGCGGTCGCCGGGCTCGCGGGGGAGAACGGAGTGGTCGGCCGCCCCTCGCCGGCCGTGGTCTCCGAGGACGGCGAGGCGCTCCAGGCCGTCGTCCAGTTGGAGCCCGACCTCGGCGACGACCTGGCAGGGGTGCTGGACGAGGTCGGCCGGGCGGCGGAGCGCGTGCCCGGCACCACCGCGCAGATCGCGGGGCCCGCGGCGAGCCAGGCGGACCTCTCCGACGCGTTCGGCGGGATCGACGGGCTGCTTCTCGGTGCGGCCCTGGGGGCCGTGCTGCTGATCCTCCTGCTCGTCTACCGCAGTGTGCTGCTGCCGATCGTGATCATCCTGGGCGCGGTCTTCGCCCTGGGCCTCGCCTGCGCGGTGGTCTACGTGCTGGCGGACCGGGACCTGCTGCGGGTCGACGGCCAGGTGCAGGGCATCCTCTCGATCCTGGTGATCGGTGCGGCGACCGACTACGCGCTCCTGCTCTCCGCCCGCTTCCGCGAGGAACTCGCGCTGCGCGGCGACCGCTTCACCGCCGCAGCGGCCGCCGTGCGCAGGTCCGCCGGTGCCATCACGGCGAGCGCGGGCACGGTGGCCCTCGGCCTGCTGGCCCTGCTGGTGAGCGACCTCACCAACAACCGCGCCCTCGGACCTGTCGGCGCCATCGGCATCGTCTGCGCCGTGGTGTCCACGATGACCTTCCTGCCGGCGGCGCTCGCTCTGCTGGGACGTGCCGCCTACTGGCCGTACCGGCCGAAGGAGGAGGCGGACGCCCCCGCCGGAGGGCACCGGGTGTGGCGGCGCGTCGCCGGCACGGTGGACCGCCACCCGCGGCGCCTGTGGGTGGTGACCGCGCTGGCCCTGGGCCTGTGCGCGGCCTTCGCCCCCTCGCTCTCCGCCAGGGGCGTACCGCTCGACGAGGTCTTCGTCAACGACGCGCCGTCCGTCGCCGCCCAGGAGACCCTGGGCGAACACTTCCCCGGGGGCTCCGGGAACCCCGCCGTCGTCATCGCCGCCGCCGACCGCGCCGGCGAAGTGCGCGCCGCGGCGCAGCGGACCGAAGGCGTCGTCTCGGCCGCGACGATCTCCGCCACCGGACGGCCGGGGGGCGGCGAGCCGCTGGTCGTCGACGGTCGCGTACGGATCGACGCCACGCTGCGGGACGCCGCCGACAGCGACGCGGCCAAGGACGCCGTCGAGCGGCTGCGCGCGAACGTGCACGGGATCCCCGGAGCCGAGGCGCTGGTCGGCGGCTACACGGCCCAGCAGTACGACACCCAGCGGACGGCCGCGGACGACCGGGCGCTGATCATTCCGATCGTGCTCGCCGTCATCCTGGTGATCCTCGTGCTCCTGCTCCGCTCCCTTCTGGTCCCCGTCCTGCTGGTGGCGACCGTCGCTCTCAACTTCCTCGCGACGCTGGGGGTGTCGGCGCTGGTCTTCGAGCACCTCTTCGGATTCAGCGGCACGGACGCCTCCGTACCCCTCTACGGCTTCGTCTTCCTGGTGGCGCTGGGCGTCGACTACAACATCTTCCTGATGTCCCGGGTACGCGAGGAGGCGCTCGCGCACGGCTCCCGGCAGGGAGTCCTCCGCGGGCTGACCACCACCGGCGGAGTGATCACCTCGGCCGGTGTCGTACTCGCGGCGACGTTCGCCGCGCTGATGGTCATCCCGCTGGCCTTCCTCATCCAGATCGCCTTCATCGTGGCCTTCGGAGTCCTCCTCGACACCCTGGTGGTGCGGTCGCTGCTGGTCCCCGCGCTGGTGATCGACATCGGGCCGCGCGTGTGGTGGCCGAGCGCGCTGTCCCGTACGGACGGGCCGCGCGCCTGACCGCCGTGCAGCCATGCGGGGTGATTCCTGCGGCGCAGCCATGGGGGCGTACCCGGGTGCGGGCATACGTCCCGGTGGGGGAGCGTACGGGCGGCCCGCCGCGGCCGCGTCGGTGAGGAGAGTGCGATGGGCGTGAGCGCGCAGGGCGCGCGGGACGGCGTACCGCGACGGCCCGAGCCGCTGCACTGCCTCGTCACCGGATCGTCCGGGTACGTCGGCGGCCGGCTCGTCCCGGAACTGCTCGACGCCGGCCACCGCGTCAGGTGCCTGGTGCGCACCCCCGCAAAGCTGCGCGACCAACCGTGGGTCGCGCAGGTGGACCCCGTACGCGGGGACGTCACGGACGCCGACTCCGTGCGGGAGGCGCTGCGCGGCATCGACGTCGCGTACTACCTGGTGCACGCGCTCGGCACCGGAGCGGACTTCGAGGAGACGGACAGGCGCGCGGCACGGATCTTCGCCGAGCAGGCGCACGCCGCCGGCGTGCGGCGGATCGTCTACCTCGGCGGGCTCACCCCGCGCGGCGTCCCGGTGCGGTCGCTCTCCCCCCATCTGCGCTCCCGGGCGGAGGTGGGACAGATCTTCCTCGACGCCCCCGTGCCGGCCGCCGTGCTCCGGGCGGCGGTGGTGATCGGATCCGGATCGGCGTCGTTCGAGATGCTGCGGTATCTGACCGAGCGGCTGCCGGTCATGGTCACACCGAGCTGGGTGCACACCCGTACGCAGCCCATCGGGGTCCGGGACGTGCTCCGCTACCTCGTCGGCTCGGCCGCGCTGCCCGCCGACGTCGACCGGGCGTTCGACATCGGCGGCCCCGACGTGCTCACGTACCGGGAGATGATGCGCCGCTACGCCGCCGTCGCCGGCCTGCGGCGGCGGGTCATCGTCCCGGTGCCGGTCCTCACGCCGCGGCTGTCCAGCCACTGGGTCGGTCTCGTGACGCCCGTACCGGCGTCGATCGCCCGCCCGCTCACCGAGTCGCTCCGGCACGAGGTCGTCTGCCGCGAGCACGACATCGCCCGGTACGTCCCCGACCTGCCCGGCCGGCCACTGCCGTTCGACGACGCGCTCGCCCTCGCGCTCCGGCGGGTACGCGAGGCGCAGGTCGCCACCCGCTGGTCCTCCGCCGCGGTCCCGGGCGCCCCGAGCGACCCGCTGCCCACCGACCCCGACTGGGCGGGCGGCAGCCTCTACAAGGACGAACGGGAACTCCCGGTCTCCGCGTCCCCCGACGCCCTGTGGAAGGTGATCGAGGGGATCGGCGGCGACAACGGCTGGTACTCCCTCCCGCTCGCCTGGGCCGTACGCGGCTGGCTCGACCGGTTCGCCGGCGGCGTCGGACTGCGCCGCGGCCGCCGCGACGCCCAACGGCTGCGGGTCGGCGACTCCCTGGACTTCTGGCGGGTGGAGGAGATCGAACCCGCGCGGCTGCTCCGGCTGCGGGCCGAGATGCGGCTGCCGGGTCTCGCCTGGCTGGAGATGCGCGTCGAGACGGACGGCGCGGGGCGCACCCGCTACCGGCAGCGGGCCCTGTTCCACCCGCGCGGACTCCTCGGCCACGCCTACTGGTGGTCGGTCTCGCCCTTCCACGCCCTGGTCTTCGGAGGCATGGCACGCAACATCGCCCACGCCGCGGCCGCCGGCCCCCGTACCCGCCCCCGCACCCCGCCGACCCGGCGCATCCGCCGCACGCTCACCCGGCGGGGAACCCGCCGCTGACCCCGGACCCCGCTCACGAACCGCGGCGCGACCGGTGTCACGGTGGCGGTCGCCGAGGTCGCCGAGGTCGCCGTCGCCGCGGCGGTACGGGTCCGGGCTACGCGGCGCGTACGTCCCCGACCGCCTGGGCGAGGGTTGCGATGCCCTCGGCGATGGTGCGTTCCGAGAGGGTGGCGTAGCCGAAGATCAGCCCGCCCGGGCCCGCCGGGTCGAGGCGGTAGCGGGCCACGCCGCGCAGGGCGACGCCCCGGCGGGCGGCCGCGGCGACGACCGCCGCCTCGTCCAGGTCCGGGGGCAGCCAGGCCACCACGTGCTGGCCGGCCGCGACCCCGGTGGGGACCAGCTCCGGCAGACGGGCGTCGAGCGCCGCCAGCAGGGCGTCGCGGCGGCGGCGGTAGACGGGGCGCATGCGGCGCAGATGGCGGTCGAACTCGCCGCGGGCGAGGAAGTCGGCGAACGTCAGCTGGTCGATCACCGCCGAGCCGCGGTCCGCGAGCAGCTTGGCCTGCGCGACGTCGTCCACCAGGTGCGGCGGCACCAGCATCCAGCCGAGGCGCAGCCCGGGTACGAGGGTCTTGCTGGCCGTACCGCAGTAGACGACGTGCTCCGGCGCCAGGCCCTGGATCGCGCCGACGGGGGCGCGGTCGTAGCGGTACTCCGCGTCGTAGTCGTCCTCGATCACCAGCGCCCCGCGCCGCTGCGCCCAGCGGATCACCCGGGCGCGGGCTGCCGCGGACAGCACTCCGCCGGTGGGCCACTGGTGCGACGGCGTCAGCACGACGGCGTCCGCGTCGGCCTTCTCCAACTCGTCGACGAGGATGCCGTCGGACCCGACCGGGATGCCGACGACGTCCAGCCCGGCCGCCGCGGCCAGGGGGCGGGCGTCGTCGTCGGGGGAGGGGTCCTCGACGGCCAGCCGGCGGACGCCCCGGGCCGCGAGGACCTGGATGAGCAGCGAGACGCCCTGGCCGAACCCGCTGCAGATCACGGTGTGCCGGGGGTCGGCCGAGGTGCCGCGGACGCGGTTGAGGTAGTCGGCGAGGGCCTGGTGCAGTTCGGGGACGCCGCGGCCGTCGAGGTAGGCGAACCGCTCGTTGGGCGTGGCGGCGAAGACGGTACGCACCGAGCGCAGCCACGCGGCGCGGGGGAACGTGGAGACGTCGGTGTGGCCGTAGCCGAAGTCGACGGCCGGCGGCGCGCCTTGCACCCGCGTGCGGGCGGGCGGGCCGGCGGGGGCCGCGGGGCGTGTGCCGCCCGCGGGGCCGCCCTGTTCCAGCGCGACCTGGGTGTAGCCGCCGGCCCGGCTGGTCAGGTAGCCCTCGGCCACGAGCTGCTGGTACGCCTCGACCACCACCCCGCGCGACACCCCGAGGCCGGCTGCCAGCGTCCGGGTCGGCGGCAGCGACGCGCCGTGCCGCAGCCGGCCGGCCCGTACGCTCTCCCGGATCGACGCCGCGACCTGCCGGTGCAGCGGCTCCGCGCGGGTGCGGTCCCGGTCCAGCTCGATGAGCAGGTCCTCGGCGGTGCTGGAATTGGTCCGTATTCGGGGCATGGAATCGGACCTTACCGTGGGTACCGATCCGCGTCAGGCTCGGAGCATGACGACAGCGACACACACCCGCACCCCTGCCGGCACCCCCGGCTCCCGCCTCGCCGCCTCCCTCGACGGCCGGCTCCTCACGCCCGGCGACGCCGGGTACGACGCGGCCCGTACCGTCTGGAACGCCATGGTCGACCGCCGCCCCCGGATGATCGTCCGGGCGGCGGGCACCGCCGACGTACAGGCCGCGGTGCGCCACGCCCGCGAGCACGACCTCGAGATAGGCGTCCGCTGCGGCGGCCACAACGTGGCCGGCTTCGCCGTCCCCGACGACGGCCTGATGATCGACCTGACCCCCATGGGCGGCGTGCAGGTCGACCCCGAACGGCGGCGGGTGCGCGTCCAGGGCGGTGCGCTGCTCGGCGCGCTGGACCGGGCCACGCAGCCGTACGGCCTCGCCACCACCGCGGGGAACGTTTCGCACACCGGCGTCGGCGGGCTCACCCTCGGCGGCGGGATGGGGTGGCTGGCCCGGCAGTACGGGCTGGCGTGCGACAACGTCGAGTCGTTCACGGTGGTCACCGCGGACGGCGAGGTGGTGACGGCGAGCAGGACCGGGCACCCGGAGCTGTTCTGGGGGCTGCGCGGGGGCGGCGGGAACTTCGGGGTCGTGACGGAGTTCGAGTTCCGGCTGCACCGGACGGGTACGCGGACGCTGGTCGCCGAGTTCGACTTCCGCGCCGAGGACGCCGTGCCGGTGCTGGAGGGCTGGCGGGACCTGAACGCCGTCGCGCCGCGCGAGGCGAGCTTCTCGGCGTCCGTCGCCGACGGCCCGGCGGGCGGCGGGCCGGTGGCCACCGTCGGGTTCGTGTGGGTCGGCGACCCGGAGCGGGGGCGGCGGCTGCTGCCGGCGCTGCGGGCGCTCGGCCGGCCCGTCGCGACGCGGATCACCACGCCGTCGTACCTGGAACTGCAGTCCAGGGACGACTCCAGCGGCGGCCACGCCTACCGCCGCTACTCCGCCGCCCACTACCTGCGCGGCTTCCCGACGTCGGCGATCGAGGCGTTCCTGCTGCGCGGCGCGACGGACCTGCGGGGTACGGGCTCCGGCGCCGGCGGGCCGGGGGCGGGCCTTCCGGGGGGAGGCCCGCCCGGGGCCGGTCTGCCCGGGGTCGGGCTGCAGGCGCACGGCGGGGCCATCGCCGACGTCCCCGTCGACGACGCGGCGTTCGGCCACCGCGACACGATGTTCGAGTTCGGCGCGGGGTCGCGCTGGACCGACCCGGCGGAGGACGACGCCCGCATGACCGCCGCCCGCGCCGCGGGTTCGGCGCTCGCCCCGTACGCGAACGGCGTCTACGTCAACTCCCTCGCGGCCCACGACGGCCCCCGCGGCATCCGCCGCGCCTACCCGGCCGCCAAGCTCGCCCGGCTCGCCGCGCTGAAGGGCGTCTGGGACCCGCACAACGTCTTCCACCTCAACCAGAACATCACCCCGGCCGCCCCCTGAAACCGCGGCCGGCCGCGGGCTCAGGGAGCGGATGCCGGGCACCGAACCCGGCTCCGGCGTCCGGCGCGGGCCCGTGACGCTCTGTTCCGTATGCCGTGGCACGTGCCAGACTCGGACAATGGCCCTCGATTCCACGATCCCCGGCTGGAGTCGGAATACCGGGCCGGTGGGCCGGAACGCAGTTGCCTGACCCTGATCGCCTGGGTGGCCGTGGCCCGGCTCGTCCACATTCCCACCGCGTTCTTCCTGGACGCCCACGGGGTGCGGGACGGGCGCGGGATCCTCCTCAACGCGGCGATCAGCGCGGTCGTATCGGCCCTCCTGGTGACGATCCCGCTGCGTCTCTATTTCGGCCGCAAGAAGGAGAGGCACATCCTTTCGCGTTCGGCCCGCGCGTACCGGAACCGGCAGGCGGAGTGACGGCGGCTCCCCGCCGGCCCGCCTCGCCAGGGCCTAGCATGCGCGGCATGGCCATCAGACTCGAGAACGTCGGCATCGCGGTCCGCGACATCGAAGCGGCGATCTCCTTCTTCACCGACCTCGGCCTCACGGTCCTCGGGCGTGACACGGTCAGCGGCGAGTGGACGGACACCGCCGTCGGCCTCGACGGCAACCACGCCAGGATCGCGATGCTCCAGACACCGGACGGCCAGGGCCGCCTCGAACTCTTCGAGTACATCCACCCCGAAGCGATCGAGACGGACCCCACCCTTCCCAACGAGATCGGCATGCACCGCGTAGCCTTCAAGGTCGACGACATCGACGAAGCCCTGGAGGCGGCCGCACGGCACGGCTGCCGTCCGCTGCGCGGCGTGGCGACCTACGAGGACGTCTACAAGCTCACGTACGTCCGCGGACCCAGCGGCATCCTCGTGATGCTGGCCGAGGAGCTGAAGAAGGACTGACGGCCGCTCAGGGCCGGCTCTACGGCGCGCACTTGCCCCCGGCGCCCTTGCCGGCGGCCCAGCTGACGCCTCCGACCAGGTGCTTGACGAGGTAGTTGTCGCCGCCGTTCGCCGCGTACGACTCGGGGAAGTGGCCCATCCCGGTCACCCAGACGCGGCCGCCGTCGTACGGCTTGCACCAGGAGATCGGGTGGTCCTCGCCCATGGCGTTCGGACCGGGGTCGTAGGACTCCTCGTCGAGCGTCGCCAGCACATGCGCGTCGCCGCGGACGCTGCGGGCGAAGTTGTAGTGCTCGTCGCCGAAGGAGAACTCCTTGGGGAGGCCGCGGGTCGAGGGGTGGCGGCGGTCGGCGACCCGCACCGTGGCGACGTTGTTCAGGTCGCTGGCGGCGTGACCGGGCATCAGCGTGCCGACCGCGCTGTCCTTCCCGCCGTCCCACCAGTCCCAGGTGGTGACGCCGGCGCCCATGTCGACCGCGTTGTGGTTGGCGGCGATCCCGCCCCCGGCGTTGACGAACCCCCGGATCGCGGCGCGCTGCTCCTCGTCCCACAGCGGGCCGGGGCGGCCCCCGCCGAGCCACTGCGACGAGGCGTTGAAGAGGAAGATCGCGTCGTACTGGGCCAGGTTCTCCTCGGTGAAGACGCGCGGGTTCGCGTCGGGGTGGTCGCAGTTGCCGACGGCTCCGCCGAGCCCGTCGCAGTCCTCCCGCACCCACGCGATCCCGGCCTTGTCCAGCGCGTTCTGGATGTGGCCGATGCCGCCGTCGATCGCGCCGGCGTGGCGGTAGCCGGTGGTCCCGGTGTAGATCAGAACCTTCGACTCGGCCTCGTCCTCCGCCCCGGCGGGCCCGGCCGACGTCGCCAGCAGCCCGAGCGCGGCCACCCCCAACAACGCGCGTTGAACGCCAGATCGTCCGTAACGCATGACACTCCCCTCGCCTCCATGTCCCCACCCACTACCGCCCCTTTCCCCGCACATGTCAAGACGGCGCCCCCCGGCCCCGCGACACACGACGGATGCCCCACCGCAGGTCAGCGCACAACCCGGCGCCACACCCCGCCACCGCCGGAACACCTGCTCCCCGGCGCTGATCTCACCCATCGGTCGGGGGCGGGAGGCTCGCAAGCCCTGACATCCGACGGGGTCGCTTCCTGGCCGACACGACGCACTCGTTCCGGACGTCCGGACCCTCTCCGCCGGCGCGGGATCAGTACGGTGATGCCTCAACCTCCGACCAGGCCCGAAAGAAAAGGCCTTAAGGCGTGTCCGGCAAATGGCCTCTGCGAAGCTGCGGTGCGGTGATCATTGGAGGGTCATGGGAATCGAGCTTGAACTGCACTCGGGGAGACCCCGCAAGGGTTCGTCTCGGGCGACGTTGCTCCGCGGGTCGTACGCGCACGGTGATGCGCTTGCGCGTGCGCTGAGCGCGCTCGACCGCAACCGCTCCGGCAAGTTGGGCTGGGTCGACCCGTATGGGGACACCTTCTTCAACGAGCAGGAAGCCGAAGTCGCCCGTCAGGAGGTCGCCGCCCTGGTCCGCGAGTGCTCGGACGAGCGGCAGCGCGCGGCACTCCTCGACCTTGACCGGCTCCTGGAAGCGTGCGCCGCGACGCCGGGCAGCTATCTGTGGTTCATGGGTGACTGAGCCGGTCAATGATTGGTCTTGCGGCGGGCAGAGGTGAGTTGTCTGCGCCTTCGTCCCCGGGCTCGCCGAGGACTGATCTGCAGGCTTCCAGCGTTGCCCTGGCGTTCCACAAGACGAGTATCCAGAAAACGCCCCGACCGTAGGCGAGTTGCCCGGGGTGAACCGAGGCAGCCGCGTCACCACCTCGGGCTGGAGCAGACGGCAGGGACGGCGCGTCCGGGGGAGCACACCACTACTTTGCGGACATGACCTCGTGGCCAGGGCCGGGAGGAGTCGGTTCCGGTGCTTCGGGTTCGCTCCGCTTGAACCCGGAGCGGCAGCGTTCCACCTGGTCGGCCACCTGCTCCATGAACCATCGCATGATCTCGTAGGGGATGACGTGCTCGGCCGGGCCGTATACGCAGACGGTCGGCTCTGCAGCAGGGGCCTCGTCGGGGATCAGCGCCACCAGGAATGCCGGTCCGGGTAGATGGGTCGCCGCGTCGGGGGTCTCAGCCCACGAGGCCGGCGCCGGCGCGGCCTCGCTCAGCTCCACTGCCCAGGAGCTGTCGGGCAAGGTGTAGTGGAACTGGACGGCGTAGTGACGACCTGCGTGTTCTCTCACCTCTGCCGGCATGACGGCAGGTTGCCACAGCGCGCGGTCAGAGGCTCAAGTCAGGGTGTGGTCTCGGTGCTTGGGCAGGTGTTCTCGTCGAAGGTTCCGCGGACTTCGTCCCCGCACAGCACCATCACCCACTCCAGGGCGAGCGAGTAACGGGCTTGCGGGTTTCCCTCGACCGTGTAGTCGATCCATGCCCGATCGATCACGCCGCCGCGGCCGTCGACCTCGGCGACGAACAGCAACTCGGTGAATCCGTGGTCGTCCTTCCCGGATTCACTGCACGGACGCGTGATGCGCAGGCCCGGATGGAAGCTCTTGTACGTTCCCCTCATGCGGAGGCCGGTCCCGGTGTCCGGGTCGACGAATTCCGGAGGAGCGCCCCGAGCGGAGATGATGCCGCTCGTGTTCCTGTGCACATCCCGCAGTTCAAGGGTGACATCGAGTGGACGCACCGGCGCCTCGTAGCGGATTCGGCTGATGGTGACCTCGCGTCCGGTGGTGGTGCACAGGAAGTAGGAGCCGAATGAGCCCACCCAGGGGTGTTGCTCCGGTGCCTCCATGACGATCCGGCCGCCGGAGGCCTGGGCACTGAGAACTCCCGCCCCGGAGGGGTACTTCCTTGCGTCGGCAGCCGAGGAGAGGACCAGCACGGCGGTGAGGGCTCCGGCCGCGAGCGGGATCGGTCTCACGCGTCCGAGTCTTCCACGGTCGGGGTTACGGGCGGTAGGAGCGGACCAGGCGGGCCAGGTGGGTGCCGGCGAGGTCCAGCGGGGTCGTGCTCCGGGTGATCTGGGCGGTCATCTCGGCGCCTTCGAAGGTGCTGACCACCGTGTGGGCGAGGTCGCTCGCGGTGTCGTCGTCCATGCCGGCGGCCGTGAGCCTGTCGCGGACGATGCCGTGCCAGTTCGCGAAGGCGCGCTCGGCGGCGTCGCGGACCTGCGGCAGGCGGCGCGCGCTCGCCAATGCGGTGGTGGTGACGGGGCATCCGTCCATCCACTCGGAATCGCGCATGCCGGTGGCGAGTTCGCGGGCGCAGGCGACCATCGCGTCCGCCGGGTCGTCCTCGCTTGTCATGGCGGTGCGCAGCAGCTCCGCGAACTCGCGGTCGCCGTGGCCTATCGCCTCGACGGCAAGGTCGACCTTGCCGCCCGGGAAGAAGTGGTACACCGAGCCCAACGTGGCCTCGGCCTCCCGGGAGATGTCCTTGAGGCCCGTCCCCTCGTAGCCCTGCCGCTGCATCAGCCTCGACGTGGCGCGGACGATGCGCTCCCTGGTGCCGACCTCGTGCTTGGTTCGCATACGGCCCAGCGTACTGGATAGAGCGTTCGTTCTAGTGCTCTGCTAGGGTCGGCCGGGACTGGATAGAACGTTCATTTTAGTCGTGGGAGTCGTCATGCCTGAAACCTCCGTCACCGTCATCGGCCTGGGCCCCATGGGCCGTGCGATGGCCTCCGCCTACCTCGACCGCGGGTACGAGGTGACCCTGTGGAACCGCACGGCAGCCCGTGCGGACGGGCTGGTCGCCCGCGGCGCCCGGTTGGCCGGCAGCGTCGACGAGGCCCTGCGGGCCAATGAACTCGTGGTGCTCAGCCTCACCGACTACGACGCGGTGTACGCGATCCTCGAACAGGCGCCGCAGGCGCTGAGCGGGCGCACCCTCGCCAACCTCACCTCCGACACCCCGGCGAAGGCGCGCGAGAGCGCCGCGTGGCTCGCCGAGCGCGGCGCCGTGCAGATCACCGGAGGCGTCCAGACCCCGCCGCCGGGAATCGGCAGCGCGGATGCGGCAACGTACTACAGCGGCCCCGCCGACGCGGTCGAAAGGCACCGGGCCGCCCTGGAGGTGCTGACCAGCATCGACTACCTCGGCGACGACCCCGGCCTCGCGGCGCTCTACTACCAGATCGGGATCGACATGTTCTGGACGGGCCTTGTCGGCTACCTGCACGGCCAGGCGGTGGCCGCGGCCAACGGCATCCCCGCCGAACAGTTCCTCGCACAGGCGGTGAAGACCATGGACTTCGGGTACTTCCTGGAGTTCTACGCACCACGCATCGACGCCGCGAACCACGAAGGCGACGTCGACAACGTGGGCATGGCCGTGGCCAGCCTGACCCATGTCGTGCACACGGCCGAGGAGTCGGGCGTCGACGCGTCCGTCCCGGCCGCGGTCCTCGACCTGTTCCGCCGCGCAGTCGCCGCAGGCCGCGAACGCGACAGCCTGACCAGCCTCATCGAGGTGCTCAAGCAGTAGTCCGCCGAGCCGCGCGCCCCCGCGGCACGCAGCGGCCGATGTCCGCTAAGCCGTGCGCCCACCACGCGCCGACGCGTGCGGTAAGGGAAGCGCTTCGGATGCCCGCGCGAGGACCCCGTCCCACAATCCCGAGGCAGACGCACCTCTCTTCGAAGGACAACGTGGGAGGGTCCATGGTTCGGCGAATCAGACGACGATCCGTTCTGCAGGGCACGGTCGAGGCGGCCGCGGCGGTCGCGGGGAGCGCGGTCCTCGGAGCAGAGGCCGCCGCGGCCCCGAACCCGCGGTTGACGTGCTGACGGCCCTCGGCTCTCCGTTATCCGACGACGCGATGGTGGCGGCCGTCGGCGTCGCGGCGCGTCACGCCCCGGCGGGCCAGCATCTCCAGCAGCGGCATCGCCACGCGCCGGGTGGTGCCCAGCGCCCGGCGGGCCTGGCTGACCGTGAACGGCTGGGGGAGCGCGCGCAGGACGCGCACCGCCTCCGCGTCCGCCCCCGGCAGCAGGTAGACGCCGGCGTCGACCCGGAGGAGTGCGCCCGTACGCACCGCGGCGCGCAGTGCCCGTTCGTCGAGCCCGAGTCCGTGCAGCCGGTCCGCGTCGGGCGCCTGGAACGGGGCGTCCGCCAGTTGCCGGCGGAGGCGGTCCACGGCCGACCGGACGGCGGGCGGCAACTGCCGGTCGGGGGCGGCGGCAAGGATGCGGCCGTCGCGTACGACGAGGGGCGCCCGGACCAGCTCGGCCGCCAACTGCACGTCGGGCAGCCCGAGGCGGCGGCCCGCGTCCGCCACCGTGAGGCCGGGCGCGAGGGGGTCCTCGCGGGCGTGCTCCCCGACGAGGCGCTCCAGTTCCGCGCGCAGTTCCGACCACCGCGCGGGGTCGGCGAGCCAGTCGCCCGCCACCGGCGCGAACGGCACGTCCGCGCCCATCGCCGCGAGTTCGCCGGTACGGATCAGGCCCCGGCGGCGTACCTCGGACCGTCCGTCGGGCGTGCCGTCCATGCCCTGCAGCTCCCGTGCCCGTACGCCGGCCGCGCCGCGGCGCAGCAGTTCGGGGGGCCGTACGTCGAGCACGGTGACCCCGGCCGCGATGTCGTGGGCCCCGGGGTGGCGGAGCAGCCCGGCGTCGCCGATGCGCAGCGGGAGCGGCTCGGCGAGCGCAAGCCGGGCGGAGGCGTCGCCCAGCCGCCGTGCGCGTACCGCGACGGCGGCCGATCCCAGGTGCAGGGTGAGGCCGCCCGGGAGGCGCCCGGCCGGGGCACCGCGCAGCAGGACGTCGACGGTGCGGGAGGCGAGCCACGTGCCGGGGGTGACGAGCGCGTCGCCCCGGGACAGCTCCGCCGCGCGGACGCCGCGCAGGTTGACCGCGACCCGGGCCGGCGCGGTGACGTGCGGGAGCGCCTGCCCCATGGACTGCAGCCCGCGTACGGTCACGGGCCGGGCCGCCGCGGCGGCCTCCAGCCGGTCCGCAAGGCTGATCCGGCCCGCCTGCAGCGTCCCCGTCACGACGGTGCCCGCTCCCCTGGCGCTGAACGACCGGTCGATCCAGAGGCGTACCGGTCCTTCCGTCCTGGGCCGGGGTATCCCTGCCACCAGGCGGTCGAGGGCCGGCAGCAGCAGGTCGATGCCGGTGCGGGCCGGCGCGGGTGCGCTGACGCAGACGGCTTCCACCGCGCCGAGGGAGGAGGCCGCCAGCTTCTCCAGCGCCTGGGTGCGGGCCGGTTCGGGGTCGGCGAGGTCGGAGCGCGTGACGACCAGGAGGCCGTGCCGGACGCGCAGCGCGTCGAGGGCGGCCAGATGCTCCTGCGACTGCGGCATCCAGCCCTCGTCGGCGGCCACGACGAACATCGCGGCCGGGACGGCGCCGACACCGGCGAGCATGGTGCCGACGAAGCGCCGGTGCCCCGGTACGTCGACGAAGGCCACCGTCCGGCCGCTCGGCAGCCGCGTCCAGGCGAAGCCCAGGTCGATGGAGAGGCCGCGGCGCCGCTCCTCCGCGAGGCGGTCCGTCGCCATCCCCGTGAGCGCCTCCACGAGCGTCGACTTGCCGTGGTCGACGTGGCCCGCGGTCGCCACCACCTGTGCGGTCCCGGCTTCCCGGCCTGCGTGTGCCACCGCACCCCTCGTCGGCGTTCTTGGCGGAGGTGGACGGGAATCGAACCCGATCCGAAATGCCATTGTGACCTGCGGAGATGCCCGAAATCGGGACATTCCCATCCCGTTCGATCCCGGAAAATCCCACCTCGCCCTGCCCCAACTCCCCGGTTCCTGCCCGGAGTTCCCACGGGAACACCCACCCCCGGCGGATGTCCAGCCCCCGGCGGCGGTGAGTGCAAACCGACCTTCCCCATACACGACGAAGCCCCGACCGCGCCCCTCTTCGGGCGCGACCGGGGCCGCGGGGCTAGCCAGTAGTGGCGACGAACGAGCGCTGAGCGCTGGGGTCTACAATGATCACAAAGCGATCGCCGTAGGTTCGCCCCGACTTCCCCGGCCGGCGTGCGGGCGGCTTGTCCTCCCGCTTCTTGCGGTAGAACTCGACTACCTCTGCGTACTGCGGATCGATCCACTCATCTTCCATTGCGCACGACCTCTCGTGACTGTGCCCCCTACGACCATAGGGCCGTAGGGGGCACGCGCACGGGTGAAGTTGCGTTGCTCAGCCGACGTTCGGCCCGCTGGGACCGTCGCCCTCGCCGCTGCCCGTGCAGGACCCTTCCGGGCCTCCCTCGGAGTGCTCGCAGCTCGCCGCTACGGGGATGGCGGCATCCGTTGGTGCGCGCCACAGTTCGGCGTTCGGGACGTAGCCGGCGTCACGGATGGCGCGCTGCGTGCGCATCAGCGCGTCCGGGTCGTGGCGTGCCGGGTCCGGCGCTTCGGGAACGTGGTGCACGACGGTCCCGAGTCGCCGCGACAGCCCCGTGTAAATCTGCGTGTGCAGAATCAGGGCGTGCCACCCCTCGTCAACGACGCGACTTGGCCTCAGCGGCACCGTGGGGCTCGACGCGCAGGCGGCTACGAACTTCAGGGCCTCGTCCACGATGGCCACAGCGATGTTCGCGGACATGCCGGGGTTGGCCTGCTGGACGGTTTGCGCCACAGCGCGGAACGCTTCGGGGCTGATGAGGTCACGCGCGCTGGACTCGGGCGTGCGGACGTGTTCGAGTAGGACTGTCACTGCTGCTCCTTCGTCGGGGTTTCGGTGGCCGCCCCGCCCGGAGAACCGTTGGCAAGCGGGTTAGTCCTTCGGGCGGGGCTGTTCCGATGGGAACGCCCGCCGTCACGGCGGCGGGCGCCTGGTGCCCGCCCGCGGGGACGGGCGGACGACCCACGCCCGGGGACTCCAGAGCGACGTCCCGCCCCCGGACGTGGGAGTTTCAGTGTGTGTGCCTGCCCGTCATGAGCGCGGGCTTCTCCGGCTGGGCCCCAGTGCGTGCGACGGCGCCGTGTTCCGGGGCGGCGGAAGGCAGCCGGGGTGCGCGTAGACCATGGAGCCGCCGCCGGATTCGCCCGGCTCGCCAACGGACTCCACCGGGTTCTCCTCCGTGCCTTCCTTGCCGCAGTGGGTGCAGTAGTGCATCAGGATCCCTTCCGGGCGGTGATCGGGTAGCCGTGCCAGTCGGGTGCCTCACCGAGGCTCGCGAGCGCGGGCCGCTGGTTGAACGGCTCGGGCGTGCGCTTCGGCCGTGGCGGCGGGAGGCGGCGGGGCGACGGAGGCCGCTCAGCGGCGGTCACGGCCGCCCCCTCAGCGCCACCGGGGCGGCGACGGTGATCCGGCCGTGGCCCAGGTCGCGGTCATCCTCCCCGGCCGCGGTGACGCAGTACCCGCGGGCCTGGTGGACGGCCAACTGCAGGATGGTGCGCGCGGTCTGCTCCCGGCTGATGCGGTCCCACGATTCGACCAGGCACACCGCCGGCGCCGCGGCCTGCCGAATGACGTACGTCATCCCGTCCCACTGCGGCCGGCGGTCGCAGGACAGCGCGTGGTCGCCGCGGTCAACCCACTCTCCGGCGAGCACCCAGCCGTGCTCAACGGCGTACCGGCGGCACCGCTCTATGCGCACCTCGAGCGCGGCGGTCGCCACGGTGGAGCAGCGGTCGTAGATGAACGCCAGCGTGGGCCGGGCGGGGGCGCTTGGGTCGGGGGTGTCCATGGCGGTCGCCTGTCGTCGGTGATCAGGTCGTCACCGAACGTAGACCCGGCGTGGGCATGGTCACCACGTCAGAATGCTCCGGCCCCCGCCGGAACTGGCAAAAACACTGGTCAGAGCGGCAGCCGCACCGCGTCCGCGACCTCCCGCATCTCCGGCGTCAACGTCCGCCGCCGGCCCACGACACGATCAACGATGTCCCGGGCGTACCGCTGCTGCGCAAGCCACTCCGGCCGCGTCCGCGACAGATCACGCAACACCCTCACCGCGTCGCCGTGCTCCCTCAACCGGGCATGCGCATCAGCGACGTTGAGCTGATGCCGCCCCTGATTGCTCGCAGTGAGGGACGTCACCGGCAGGGTCGCCGCCAGGGTCAGCACCTTGTCCGGCCGCCGCCCGATCGTGGCATGCTCGACCATGTGCTGCGTCACCGTGGCCGGGCCGAACGTCCTCAGGCGGTCGACGCCGGCGACGTCCTCCCGGCCGATCGCGACCGCGGCGGACCGGGCCAGCCGCAGCGCATGCCTGGCCTCGTCCGGCCGGTTGTCCCGTACAGCCGCACCCGAGACACGCAGGAGCATCCACCCCCACCCGGACAGTTCATCCGGCGTCGCCCGCGACCACCGGGGCTCGATGTCGTCCGCCCACCGGGTCGCCAGCTCCCGCGACTCGTTGAACTTCCCCTGGCGCAGGGCGAGCCAGCACATCGTGTTGACGGTGGCGGTGGCGTCCAGCCGGTCCGTGGCCGCGCTCAGCGCCCGACTCAGGGCGTCGGAGGCCGCCGGGTACTGGTGCGTCTGCGTCAGGAGCCAGCCGGCGAGTTGCAGCGCGCGGACCTTCACCGCGCGGGTCTGCCGGTCGGCGCCGTCGAGGGCGTCGGCGTCCCGCAGCAGCGGCGGCAGCATGGCGGCGAGGTCAGCGAGGTGGACCTCGCCGAACGGCTCCTCTGCGTCGTCCAGGGCGGCAGCGACGCCCGCCGTGGTCGGCTCCTCGGTGAGGTCGTCGGGCGGGGTGTTGAGCGCGTCGCGTACGGCGGCCCACTGGGCGTCGGTGTCCGCGTCGGCTGCGGGGGCGTCGCCCTTCAGAAGGTGCGACGTCGGCACCCGCAGCGCGCGGGCCAACTTGTGCGCCGTCTCCGCGCGGGTGCGCTCGACCTGCCCCTGTTCGAGCTTGCTGATGAGGGAGAGGGAGACTCCGGAGGCGCGGGACAACTCGCGTTGGTTGAGGCCGCGCCGCTTTCGCACCGTCTTCAGTCGGTCGCCGATGTGTTCTTCGGGGTGCTCGGGCATACTGGCTCCAGCGTTCTGAGGTGACACCAGAACCGTACCCGCGGGCGGGCCCGCGCGTACCACCCGAACGGCCCTCCATCGCGGGGGCCGTTCGTCGTGTCCGGCGCTCCACCCTCGTACACTCGAACGCGTGCACGATGCCGTGGAGGTTCCGCCGTGGCGCCCGGAGATGGGCCGGCCGCCACGCGTCCGGGTCTACCCGGCCCGCGGCGCGCCGCAGCTGCGGGTACGCGTGGACGGCGTCATGCGCTCGGCGAGCGTGACCGCCCGGCACGACTGGCCGTCCGGGGTGATCGGCGTGCAGGTGGCGATCCGGCTCCCGACACCCGACCTCGGCGGCCGGCTGGAGACGTACGGCCGCACGTACCTGTGGGATCCGGCCGCCATGCACACGCCCGAGTGACCCCGCGCCGGAACACCCACAGCAACAAGCCCTTCGCACTACGCTTTCCGCCATGCCTGATTTCGCGGACGAAGCCAGGTCCCGGGCCGCGCGCCTGCTGCGGATGGCCGACACCGACGACCCGCGGGAGCGCGAGGCGCTGCGGGCCTACGCCGACGCCACCCCCGACCCCCCGCTGATGGACGCGGACGGGATCGCAACTCGCGGCTGCTCGGCCTGCCGGCGCACCATGTGGCAGCAGCGGGACGAGGCCGGCCCACTGTGGGTGTGCTCCGGCTGCGGGCGGGTAGAGGACGACACCATGAGGTGCCCCGCCTGCCAAGTGCCCATGGCCCCGCCGGCGGAACTGTCGGAAGCCGGCCGCTGGTCGTGCCCTGCCTGTCCCCGTGTGGCGGTCCGGGGGGAGCCCGCTACTCAGATCGAGTGGCGGGAACAGGACCGTCTCCACGCGATTGCTCTGCTGGACGAGGTCATCTCGGAGCGCCACGGCGAGGGTTGAGCGGTCGTGCGGTCACTCCACAGCACCGCAACTGGAACAGACGTACTGGGGGTAGCTGGTCGGGACGCCGTTCTCATCAACATCAACAGTCCGGTACATGGTGCCGCCGCACTTCGAGCAGCCCTTGGTCTCGATCCGCTGTCCCATGTGGCCTCCTCAGACGACGCCCCCGCCCTGGTGGACGGGGGCGTTGCGTGTCTCCGGGGGCCTCTGCCCCGCCTCGCTGGTAGGCCCCTGATCGGGCCGTCGATGGCGGGAGGGATGCGGTTGCCCGCGCCCGGCTGATCCCGGCAGAACGGCGCCCGGCGGGCCGCGGTCGGAACCCATGGGAACCGTCCCGCCAGGCAGTGCGGCAGGTAACTCCAACCTCGGGAGACGAGCCGCGCCGCGACGACCCGCACCGCTAGCGTAGCCGCCGCCACCGACAGCAGAACGGCCCTCCCGAAAGAGGGCCGAACGCGGGACAGCCGCCGCAGCGACCGCATAGCCCCGCCAGTCCCGGAGGACGACGAGGAGCATTTGTGGCCGGGCCGGGGTTCTACCCCTCCCTGGAGCCGTGGGTTCGCGCTGACCCGGCCGACTGGCCGCCGATCAAACGGCCAGGGCTCCGCACCCGTCAGGGCGTCACCACCACCTTAGCGGTAGCCGCTGACAGCCACGTTTACCGCAGGTCGTAGTTGCGCCGCATCTGCTTCAGCCCCGGCGCGTCGAACGTCGTGTACTGCCCGCCATTCGCCGCCGTGTGGTAGCCGCCCGTGGGCGTGCACATCACCGGCTTGCGACCGGCGCTGTTCTGCACGCACTCGCCACCCTCAACCCGGCCATCCCGGTCGCGGTCGGTGTTGGCGTGAGCCAGCCCGAACAGGTGCCCCAACTCGTGAATGATCACGTTGTCCCGGCGTACCCGGTTCGTCGTGCTGTTCTTCGAGAAGTAGTGCCTGGTCGTCCAGTACTCCGAGTTGACCGCCGCGGCGCCACCCCAAGCGGAGCCGTTGACGCTCGCGGTGCACGGCCACGCGTGGCTCATGCCCTTCTTGCCGGTCGGCCGGTACTTGTAGTGGAAGGTCATCACATGCCGGGGCGCCTCGGAGCACGACGGCCGCGCGCCGGGCCGGAGCTTCGAGGAAACCGTGACCTTGACGCCGGTCACCGCGGTGATCTGCGCCGCGGCCCGCTTCAGCGCGGGGGCGAGGCGGTCCCGGGCGGTCGTGCTCGCGAAGTCGATGACGTACGGGTCGGGGCTGATGCTGTAGATCCCGGCGGAGGTGAACGCCTTCCAGCCCTTCCCGGCGTACACCGGCCCGTCCGCGGCGTGCGCGGGGGCGGCGGCCAGGGCCGCGAGCACCGCGGCGGGGACGACGGTGGCGAGTCGGCGGATGTGCATGAGGTACCCCCCCTCTTCTCGCGGGTGTAGCTACACCCGGGTGTAGCTACACCATAGGATGGGTGTAGCTACACCCGCAAGGTGTAGCTACACCGCGATTAGGGGAGGTCACTCGTGGCACCTGTAGCTACAGGCAGGTACGGTGCGCTCATGCCGAACTCGCCGAAGACCCCCGCCCGTCAGGTGCGCATCGGCGATGAGCTGTGGCTCGACTTCGACGCCCCGGCCCGGAGCATGGGCACCGAGCGCGCGGCGGTCGTCCGCGAGTTGATCGCCTGGTACCTGCGGGAGCCGGGCGCGAAGCTGCCGCCGCGACCGGACCGCGAGGTCGTCATCAAGGCGCGGCAGCAGCGCGAGGAAGCAGCCGGCGACACCTGAGCGCGGTCAGCCGTACTGCCGCCGGTTCGGATCCAACGCCAACGCGAGCGGCCCCTGCCCGTTCCCCGGCCCGTCGTCCGCCGGCGCCCCGTCCCGCCGGCACACCAACGCGTCCGGGTCCCACGCCGGCGCCTGGAGGCTGTAGCCGGTCGGGCACGCCGGCCCCGGCAGCCCCTGCTCGCCGCGCGGGCCCTGCGCGCCCTGCGCCCCGGGGTCGCCCTTCTCCCCCTGCGGGCCCTGCGCACCGGTCGGCCCGGCTGCGCCGTCGGTGCCGTTGGCGCCGGCCGCTCCCGGGGCGCCGTCCTCGCCGGGCTCCCCGGGCTGACCGGCCGGCCCGTCCGGGCCCGCGCCGCCGCGCTTCCCGTCCGCGCCCGGCTCGCCCTTCTCCCCGGGCGCGCCCTTGTCGCCCTTCGAGCCCGCGGCGCCGTCCGTGCCTGCCGCCCCGGGCTCGCCGCGCTCGCCCGCCTTTCCCGGGTCGCCGGCCACCGGTGTGCCGCCAAGGCGCTCCACCTGCGCGGCGAGCGCGTCCCGGTCGCGGTTGGCATCGCGGAGGTCGCCGGCGAGGTTCTGCACCCACACCACCAGCAGCATGAACAGCCCGATGCTCACCAGCACGGCCACGGCGAACGCGATGTCCTTGCGTCGCTGTATCTGGTCCCGGCTTACGTGCCCGCCGTTCACGCTCCCGCTCCCTGCGAGTTGAGATAGACCTGCAACAAGATCAGCAGCACGGGGGCCACCAGCGCCGTGAACGCGAGCCGCCGATCCTGGCGCCGATGGTCCGCGGTCCGACGCCGCTCCGCCTCGGCTTCCTCCCGCTCTTTCTCCCGCGCCTCTTCCAGCGCGCGGAGCCGCTCAGCGAGCTGTCGCTCCCGCTCCTGGCCTGCCTGCTGTTCGAGCTGGTACCGCTCCATGCTGACCTTGGAGTCGAGGCGCCCGGCGAGGTCGCGGAAGTCCTCCTTGAGGTCCAGGTGGACGTGCTCAAGGCGGCGTACGACCTCGCCGAGGGTCGGCTCATCGGCCACTCATCGCTCCCTGGTCAGAGCTTCTCGCTCGGCGGCACCGACTCGACGCGGCGTCCGGCCGCGGCGGGCGCGGTCTCCGGCGGCCGGGCCCAGCCCAGCAGCACCCCGGCGAGGGTCATCAACACGGCGTTGTCGACCTTCTCGGCGTAACCCTCCACGAGCCGGAATGCCGTGTAGTAGGCCGCGGTCAGGACCGCGGTGAGGACCGCGCCGGCGGTGCCGGAGTCGACGTCGAGGCCGAGGGCGCCGGAGACGGTGAGCACCATGCCCACGGCTGCCGGTATCGCGGTGCGCATGAAGTTGGCGAAGATCACGTACATGGTCAGTTCTCCTCTACGGACAGGCGCACGGTGACGCCTTCGATCGCTTCGCGGATCTCCCGCTTCAGCGCCTCCAAGTCGGCGCCCGGGCCGGCGGCCACGGCGTCGACGAGCTTGTCGATCGTGGCGCGCTGCGCCTTCACCTCGGCCTCGGTGCGGTACACGATCCGCCACATGCTGGCGACGGCGTTCTTGAGCTGGTTGTCCTTGTTGTCCGACTCCCACGGCACCGGGTAGGCGTCGAGGTCTGCCACAGCCTTCGCGATCTTCTTCGCGTCGGCGTCGGTGATCGGCACGTCGTCCTCCTTGGGGGGTGTGCTGGTGCCGCCGGCCCATGCGCGCATCGCTGCCCGGGAGGCGAACTGCGCGACGTTGATGTCCAGCGGGCTGCTGGTGTACTGGTGGATGAGCCACTTCGCGCGGATGCTCGGGTCACCCGGGCGGCCGTTGTACTGCGCGATCCACAGGCCGTCGCCGTCGTACGACGAGGTGTCGCGGTTCACCCAGAAGTCGACGTTGCAGTACAAGATCACGCGGTGGTCGGGGCGGAGCCGCTTCACCTCCCGCATGAAGGCGTCCTTCTCCGCGCTCGTCGCCGCGGGCCCGGAGCTGGTGTGCTCCCAGTCGCACGCGAGGATGTCGCCCGGCCGGGACGCGCACTTCTCCACGAAGTACGCCGCCTGCGCCTTGATGTTCCCCGGCCACAGGAAGTGATAGAACCCGAGCACGAGCCCCGCCGCCCGGGCCCGCGCCACCTGCGCGGCCTGCTTCGGGTTGATGTACGTGCGGCCCTCGGTCGCCTTCACGATCACGAAGTCGTAGCCGCTGGTCGTGTACGTCTCGCTCTGGTACGCGGAGACGTCAATGCCCTTGATCACGACGGGGTCACCACCTGGCGGTGCGTGTACCGCTTCTCGGGGGAGTCCGTGAGATAGAAGTCAGGATGCGAATCGATCATGTCCAGCAGCTTCTGGAAGATCGCATCGGCGTCCTCGGGCAACGTCTCGTCGGGCTGCACTTCGATGTAAAACCCCATCGGGTACTGCGCCGTGATCCCGTCGGGCCGGAACGACACCCGGTAGACGGGGTACAGCGGACCCTGGGGTGCTCCGTACGCCATATGCGGACTCCTTAAGCGATCTCGTACGAGCCGTAGAGGTTGAGGCGGTCGTTGATGGCCCACGCCTCGCCGCCGGGCCGCAGGGTCGTCGTGCTGCCGCCGGTGGCGGTGGGGTTGGTGGCGCTGTCGACGACGGCGCTGGACGCGTTGGGGACGATGAACTCGACGGTGCCGGCCGCGTTGATGTAGGCGCGTGACGTCCACCGGGACGCCGTTCCGCTGTCGTCGGCGTTGTAGATCCACGCCTCCACCGGCTGGAACGTGCTGCCGTCGCCGGTGTAGGGCGCCGTGGGGAGGCTGAACTTCCAGTTGGCGGTGGACACGGACTGCGTGGTCGTGGTGCCCCACTCCAGGCGCAGCGCGAACTTACACAGGCCGCCGATGATGACGTAGCGGCCCACGAGGGTCCCGTTGCCGAGGGTGGTGGTGCCCGTGTCCGCCGACCACGCGACGGGGTAGGTCTGCCACTCGCCGACCATGGAGCGCAGCAGCGAGTTGGTGAGGCGGCGGCCGGGCGGCGGCACAACGTACGGCACAGCGGACCTCTTTCAGAGAGCGATGGTCGACGGGTAGGCCAACGCAATGTCTGCGCCGGCGGACTGGGCTTTCTCGATGCCGTTCACGGCGCGCGTCACGGTGAACCGCTGCGGGTTCAGCACCTCGAACGAATCGAACGAGAGCACCGGTGAGACGTTGGTGTTGCCGGAGAACGCCGACGCGGTCACCCCCACGTCGCCGCTGGTCAACGCCCCGGACGGGATGGTCTCCGAGACGTGCCACGTGATCGGGTCAGGGGTGCCGTCCTTCCACACCCGCGCGGAGATCGTCTGTCCCTCGATCCGCGCGCGGACCCAGAGCACATCGTTCGCCGCGTACGTCAGGCCGGTGGAGACGGTGCTCCCCACCACCGTGGTGACGTTGACGATCTCGATCTGCACCGCGCCCGTCGTGAGCAGCCGCAGCCGGGCCCGGTAGAACGCGCTGCCGGACTGGTACCGGAACAGGACTGCCGGGAGGAACGAGTTGCCGGTGGCAAGCGCGCTCGGCGAGATCGACACCTGCACCTCGCAGTCCGTCATGCTCAGCAGCCGCTGCCAGCGGGTGTTGGCGACGTTCGCGGCGAGGGTGATCGTGCCGCGCGTGCCGTTCACCGCCCGGTCGGACGCGGCCTCGCCGGTCGACGTCCACGCCTGCCCCGAGGTGGCGGTGCCCCACCCGTTCGACACCGAGCGGGTGAACGAGTCGGAGGCGTACGAGGTGATGCCCGTGCAGGTGACGATCTCGCCGCCGACGCGCAGGTCCATCGGGAAGTCGTCGCCGTGGCCGCTGGTGGTGAGGACGCGCAACTCCTCGCCGGGCGCGGTGACCGCCGCGGCGTCGGGGGTGAACTCGACGTTCGTGAACCCGAACGCCGACGGTAGCGCCGTGACCTCGAAGACGGTGGGCTCCCGCAGATCGCCCGCCGCGGTGAACAGGCGCACCTCGTCGCCCACGGTGATGTCCGCGGCGTCCGCGTCCGCGCACACGAGGTAGTCCGCGGTCGCCGAGTAGCCGACCGCGGTCGCGGTCTCCCCGGTGTACGCCAGGCTGCCGACCGTCCACGGGTCGCTGTCGGTGGTGAGCACCTCCAGCTCCGTCGCCGACGAGGTGGCCGCGGCGTACAGCTCCGAGCCGTCCGTGTCGACGTGCCCGAGGAGCACGTCCTCCACGACACCGACCGTGTACGGGGACGCCGGGACGCACACGAGGTCGATCTCCCACGCGAACTGCGCCAGGCGCTCCGTGTAGCCGACGACGATCAGATCGATCGGCTCGGGCGCCAGGTACGGCGAGCGGTCCCACGGCACGTTGACGATCTGCACGCGGTCGCCGACGTCGACCTCAGCCGCCGCGGTGATCGTGGACGGCGCAGACTGGAGCTTGAGCTTGACCAGCGGGAACCGGTCCTCGTCCACGACCCCCTTGTGGACTCGCCACGCGGCGTGGGGGTAGCACTGCGCGTCCGTGGCCAGGTTGAGGCTCAGGCTGTCCGCGTACCGGCCGACGCCCTCGGGGTCGGCGGACGGCAGTTGCACGTTCCGCGGCCCGGTCTCCTGCACGTACCGCCCGGAGCTGCCGCTCTCGCGCTGCACGGTGAGGTCGTTCAGCGTCGTCTGGTCGTCGCCGATCGGCTGGAGTGGCGACACGAGCCCGGAGCCGCCGGTGTAGTCGATCGTCAGCGTCGGCGCCTGGTTGTACAGGGTGGCCCGGTCCCGGTAGTTGAGCCGCGCCAGGGCGCCGTCCCGCGGTTCGAACAGCACCCCGTCGTCCACGTTGGCCGCGCTGCGGATCACGTCGAGGATCGGCGCCGGGAGCATCGGCCCGACCGCCTCCGACGCGCTGTTCTGGTCGCCGTCGTAGAAGCCTGTCAGCAGCGTCGCGTCCTCCGCCGAGCCGACCCGGCTCATCCGGGCGAGCGCCGTCTCCCCGGCCCACGCCTCGTCGGCGTTGTCGTACGTGTCCATCCCCGGGTCGTTCGTCGCGACGCCACCGGTGTCCCACGCGGACAGGTGCCCGGCGGCCATGCCGTCGAGCCCGGACCACGTGGTCTGCACGCCGGTGATGGCGCCGGCCGCGCCGCTGTAGCTGGTCCACGTGAACCAGTTCGAGGAGTCGTCGACCGCGCGCCAGCCGATGCAGACGTTCGTCGTGCCGCCGGAGACGTAGCTGAAGAGCTGCAACCGGCGCCAGACGCCGCCCGCGAACGCGTCGAGGGCGTCGGCGTTCGTCAACGACCCCGTGGCGACCACGGTGTCGGCGTTGTCGCGCGCCTCCGCGGTGACCGCGGTGTTGTCGATCCGCACACGCACGTACGACACCGCCGAGCCGGCACCGGACAGGTTCGCTCGCAGGAACGTCGTCGTCACGGCAGGCAGGCTGTCGAGCCGGTAGACGAACTCGGCGTGCCAGCCGCCGGCGGTCGCGCCGGTCACGGTGCCCTTGAGGGTCGCGGTGTCGGCGGCCGTGGGGAGCGGCAGGGCGGCGGGCAGGGTGTCGTCCGAGCCGAACGTCAGCCCGGTCACCGCGAGCGGGGCGCCGCCCTCCAGCCCGGACGCCGCCTGCGTGGCGCCGGCTTCGTCCTCCATGGGCCAGTACGCGAGCGGCTCGGCGTCGGTGATGGCGCGGGTGAGGGCGGAGCGTATGGGCGGGTCTCCGGGCTGCTGGTAGCGCCGTAGGACACCGGACGCGGTGATGTTGACGGTGGAGTCCTTGCCGCCCTCGGTCCACTCGGCCGGCCACTCGGAGACCTCGCCGATGAAACGCTGCCTGCGGTTGCTGATCGTGGCGTCACCGGCGAGGGTCCACGTCAGCCCCGTGGAGTCCGCGAAGCTCGTCGCGCCCGGCGTCTGCGCGGTGAAATCCGGCGTCGCGACCACCGTGCCGTTGATGCCGTTGCGGACCTCCGCGGCGAGGATCTGCCCCTGCGGCGCCGCGAACGCCACGAGCGTCTGAATCTGCCCCACGTCCAGCGGCGCCGTGGACGCGAACACACTCGTGGTGAACGCGCCGTTCTGCGGCTCGCCCACAGGCGTCCACGGCCCGTCGATCGTCGGCGCCCACCAGAACCGTACTTCGCAGCCGCCGGCGCCGTCGTTCACGTCCAGCGTGGCGCGCACCGCGAGCCGCTTCGACGGGGGTATCGGCAGCACCGCCGATGATGTCGCAGAGAAGAAGTCCGCACCGGTCGAGGACCACGCGAAGGCAAGTCCGCTGTTCACCAGCAGCAGCCGCCAACTGCGCTGGTTGGTTGCGGTGTCGTACTTGCCGATGAGGCACTGCGTGCCGGACGCGAACGGAGAGTCGAGGCGGAACTCGATCCTGACGTCGATGTCGCCGGTGATGTCCAGTGCGGCGGTGTCGGGGGTGGAGGCGCGGTCGCCGGAGAAGTCGGCGATCGACAGGTAGCTCTCGCCCTCGTTCGCGTACACGCGCAGCGGCGTGTTCAGGCCCAACTGCCCGTAGTAGGGGCTGAGCGGGCTGCGGCGGCTGTACTTCCCGCTGCGGTTGTCCAGCGTCATCGTGCACGTGCCCGGCTCGACATCGCCGGACTCCGAGCCCCGGCCGCGCTTGATCTCGATTGCCGTGGTGCCGTCGAGGCCGCGCGGGTCGCCGCCGAGGTCGGTCCACACGCCGCCGAGCTGCATCTCCACGTGCAGGTCGAGTTGGCTCTCGGGGAACGTCACCGGAACACCACCTTCCGCGTGAGCACGTTCGGGTCACCGCCGTGGCGGCGGATCTCGCCCTGCATCGGGTCGAACACGCCGCGGGCGACCTCCCGGCCGTCGAGTTGGAGGATCACCGGCACCGGCGAGAGCGCGGCGCCGTCGCCACCGCGGCGGGCGGCGGGCATCGCCGACACCGCGCCCGGGGCCGCCGGCGCGGCGAGGAGCGACTGCCACGCCCGCGGCACCCGCCGGTTCCGCTCGACACCGAGCGCGAAGCCCTCGGCGGTCATGTCGCCGATGCCCTCGGTGACCTTGGACGGGGACCGGATCCCGAGCGCGCGTTTGATGCTCTTCTCCATGGCGCGGGCGATCTTGAGCATCTGCTTTTCGATCGCGTTCTGCTTCTTCTGCAAGCCCCGGACCAGGCCCTCGGCCGCCTTGATGCCCGCGCCGTACATCGCGTCCCGCGCGACGTCGCCGACCTTCCCCGCGTTCGACGCGATCTGCGACCGCAGCGAGTTCATGCGCTTGATCTGCGCCTTGTCCGCACCGAGCAGCCCCTGCGCCGTCTCCAGCCCGCCGCCCTCAATGCCCGCCTCCGCGATCTCCGAGATCAGGCGCTTGTCCAGCCCCCGCTTCTTCAGCGTCGCGAGGGCGCCGGCGAGCTTCCCGGACTTGTCCCGGTCCGTCTGCAACTGGCTGAGGATGAGCCCGGCCGTGGGGATCCGCCCGTTCGTCTGCTCCATGACGCCGGTCACGTTCGCGCTGGAGACGATGCCCGACTTCACCGAGTCCCTGAGCTGAGACGCCGACTGCCGCAGGTCAGACAGCTTGTCCTTCGCCTTCGACAACTGATCGTTGACCCGGTTCAGGTTCCGCTCCTGCTTGATCAGCGCCGCCCCCGTGCGGTCCATGCCCCGCAGCAGCCGCCGCTCCGCGCCACCCTCCGCAGCCCGCCGAATCGCGTTCCGCCACTTGTTCAGGTTCGACACCAGATCGCCCACCGAGCCAGCCCCCGCGAGCTGCTTCTCGAACGCGTCCCGCGAGTACCCCGCCCGCTGCCCGAAGCGGCTGATCCCGAACGCCCCGGACAGCTCGCCGCGGGCCTCGCGGATCCGCCGCAACTCCTCCTTGCGCCGCTCCCGCGCCCGCCGCTGCCGGTCCGTCAACCCGCCGCTCGCGAACGACTGGATCCCGCCGTTCGCCTGCTCCTCCAGCCGGAACCCGAACCGGTCCGCCACCTCATCGAGGATCGCCAGCGACCGCGGCCGCTTCGCCGGCGACATCGGAATGTACGCCTCCCCACCGGTCTCGGGCTCGGCCCACAGCCGGTACGTGGGCTGCGCGATCTGCGCGACGTGCTGCTCCATCCCGCCGTCGGCGTACGCCCGTCCGTAGATGTTGCCGTCCGCCGACCGGCCCGCCGTGCTGCCGTAGTAGGTGCCCGACGGGATGCTCTTGTGCCCGCGGATCTGGTACGTCGTCGTCACCGTGGTGTTGATCGTCCGGGGGATGTTCGCCAGCGCCCGCTGGACCTCCCCGATCGACCCGATCGCCTGCCCGTTCTTCGTGGTGACGACCGTCTTGCCGTTCGGCAGACGCTTCGTCTTCAGCCCAACGGCCTCCAGCGCCGCGATCGCCTGCTTGTTGAGCGTGGAGACCTTGACGGACTTCGCGCCCGGCGTCTTCTGGATCGCGGCCTTGACCTCGCGCAGGCCCTTGACCGCGTCCTCCTTGTCCATGCGGATCCGGGTCTTCTTATCCGGGATCTTCAGGATCTGCGAGGCGAGCTGCCGCGCCTCCGCCCGACTCAGCCCCATCTGCACCGCGAGGCGGATCAACTCCGAGCGGCCCCGGGCATAGACGCGGTTGGCCCCTGCCCACGCCCCAGTCGACGCCCGGCTCGCCGTAGCCGCCTCATCCGTCTTCGTCGCCAGGTCCTGCAGCGCGGACGCCGCGTCACGGGCCTTCTGCGAGTTGAGGTTCAGCCGGCCGCCGGACATGCTCAAGGCACCGGCGTTCTCGCGCGCGGCCTTCGCCGCGTCGTCGATCGCCTGCTCAAAGCCGATCATCCCGCCCAAGCCCGCGCGCTGCGTCTCGTTCAACGCGACGAGGGACTGCCGCAGCCCATCCGCCGAAGCCTTCTGCGCCGCCAGAGCACGCTGCGTCGACTGCGCCTGACGGCCGAACAACCCCTGAGACTCCGCGGCGAGCTTCGCCTCGAACTTCATGTCCGCGAGCGCATTGCGGTAGTCGTTCGTGTGCTGCTTGAGCTGGCCCATGTCGCCGCCGCCGGCGCGCCACGCCTTCTTCAGGATCTCGAACTGCGCCGCCGCCGTCTTCGCGTCCCCGCCCCGCACGAGGTTCGCCATGCTCTTGTCCCAGGCGTCGACGTTCTTCGCGGCGTCGGAGATCCCGGGCCCCTTGGCGAGGCCAACGAACGTGCCGAAGTCGCTGGTCAGCTTCGCGAACCGGTTGTCGGACGCGCCCTTGCTGACCATGGCGATCGACTGGGACATCTCCTCCAGATTGGACTTCAGCTCGCCGGTGACCTTGCCCCTCGTCGCGAGGGTGTTCAGCGCGGTGCCGAGCGCGTCCACCTCGATGGCCGGCTTGTCGTTCTTCAGCTTGTTCAGCACCACCAGCAGACCGCCGATGGCCGCCGCCGCCAGCCCGATCTTCGCGCCCCGCGACAGCGTGCCGAACGCCGCCGACAACCCCGCCAGACCGCCGCCGGCCGCAGTCGACGCCGCGCGCATCGCCGTGGCGCGCCCCGTGAACGCGGCCATGGCCGTGCTCGCCGCCCCGAGACCAGCCGCCGCCAGGGTCACCGCCTTGTACGCGACGGCGAGTTGCAGCAGCGTCGACAGCACGTCGGTGGGGATCGCGTTGACCATCTTCGCGAAGGCGTTGACGACCGTCAGCATGCTCACGCCGGTGTCCGCCGCCGCCGCCACGAGGTGCGTCAGCGCGCGGGCGAGGTTCCGCAGCGTCTCGCCCACGAGCGGCCCGTTCGTGCGGGCGTAGTCCATGAACTCGGCCATCTGCCCGCGGCCGGTGCCGCTGTCCATGGCCCGGGAGAAGGAGATCAGCCCGTCGGTGGCCTTCCGCAGTGCGCCCGAGGAGAACGCCGCGAAGCTGTTCATGAACCGCTCGAAGCCGGCCGACTGGATCCCGCCACCCATGACCGTCATCAGCCGGTCCAACTCGCGGGACGCGCCGCGTACGACCGGGGAGAGACGCGGCAGCAGCGCCCCGAAGTTCGCGAACGCCTTCGTCGCCACGGGCATAGCGCTTCCGGCGAGGAGGTTCGACCACTCCTTGTAGTCGTCCTTCAGCACCCCCAGCGCCAGCGCGGCTTGCCGCGTCGGCGCCGGCATCGCGTTCAGCGCCCGCAGGTACTCGGTCTGCGCCTTCGCCGCCTCCGCCGACGTCTTCCCGTGCTCGCGGACGGCGTCCTTGTACTTCTTCTGCGCCTCGGACGCGCGGGACAGAGCGGGGACCTGCCCCGCGACCGCGAGCCCGAACGCGCCCACCGCCACACCGGCAGCGGTAGCGCCCGCGGCGATCGGCACCAGTGACGCCCCGATCGGCACCAGAGCCGGCGCCAGGGAAATCGCCGCCGCCTTCAGCTTGTTCATGCCGTCGCCACCGCGGCCGGCGGCACCCGACAGGCCACCCAGGCCGCCGCGGGCGCCGGCGAGGCTGCCACCGAGGCGCCGCATGCTCGCGTCGAGCGCGTCGGTGTCGTCGCGAAGCGTCCGAGTGCGGCTGCTCAGCCCGGCGAGGTGCCGGTCGGCCGCCGCCGCGTGGGCGCCGAGGGTGCGGATGGAGGCGTTGACGGACGCCAGGCCGCGCGCGGTGTCGTTGTCGACCCGTACGCGGATCTCCACGTCATTCGCCAACGCCCTCCCCTCCCTCCGTGTCCTGGCCTCCTCCGAGGCGTTCGATTTCGAGCAGGTGCAGCAGTTCCACGTCCTCCCGCAGGAGGGTGGTCAGCGTGTAGCCGGGGAACCTCTGCAGCAGGCCGAGGATCAGGCGGGCACGCTCGTAGGCGGCAGGGGCTCGGACAGGGTTTCCGTCGGAATCGACGCCACCGGGGACGGCCCGCCAGAGGGCGAGCTGTCGGCCAAAGGGGCGTCCACCTTCCCCCCGAGAATCTCCATCCACTCGGTGGCGAGCGCGATCGCAAGGTCGTTGTCGATACCGAACAGGGCCTTGCGGTTGCACGGCAGCGGCTTCCCGCCCTCGTCTTCGAGGTTCCAGGAGATGAGGGAGTCCCCGAACTCCTCCATTTGACGGACAAGAACGCTGCGGGTGTCCCCGTCGTCCGAGTCGGAGAGCCCCTCCAGAACGAGGTACTCCTCCAGGGACTTGCCTCGTGCGTACGCGAGGGGTGCCTCTTCGCCGTCGTCGACGACGCCGTACTCCTTGTGGTCCTGGAGGGAGATCCTCAGGCGGCGGGTGGTCTTGCGGTAGCCCATGGTCAGCTCCAGGTGGGGACGGTGCCGTCCGAGAGGACCCCGGGCACGGCGAACGTGAGTTCGCCCGAGTCCGCGCGGGTCAGCGGGTAGTCCGTGTACAGCACCTCGTTCGCGAGGGTCTGCCCAGACACCGTCAGGGTGGTGGTGCGCGCCACGGAGGTCGACGGCACCGTCTTGAACACGGCGTGCGACATGTTCGCCGCGTCGTTGAACACTCCGTTCAGGGTGATCGAGAAGTCGGCGAGCAGCAGCAGCCGCTCGTACGCGCTCTTGTCGATGCCCGTCACGTCCTGCACGCCGCGGGGGGTCGCGTACTGCAGGTTCGTGAAGTCGTTCTTGATGGCCTGCGGGGTGCCGGACGCATCGTCGACCGACGCAGTCGTCCAGCCGAGGCCGCTCTCCTTCGCCATGGTGGCTATCCCTTCTGATGTGCGTCGGCGAGCGCCTGCTGGTGCTCGGCGAACTGCTCGGTCCAGAACTGCGGCCGCTGGTGCTGCCGGGCCTTCGTGCCCCGGGGGTTGCCGCGGTGGTCGCCGTCGCGGACCACGTACAGCTCCGGGCGGTCGATGCGCGTGCGGTGGGTCGCGGCGCGGAAGCAGGGCTGCCCGCCCTCGAACATGAGCCAGGTCTCGCCGTCGGCCACGCGCTGCTCCACGTAGCGGTACGGCACCCAGCGGCCGTTGACCTGGTGACGGGCCGTCCGGGCGTCGTGGAGCATCTGCGGGGGCAGGCCCTCGACGCGCACCCGCCAGCCGTTCCGGTAGTCGGGGCAGTCGACCTCGGCGCAGGTGGCCGGCCGCCAGTGAGTGGAGACCGGCGCGACGATGGCGAACGTCTTGTACGCCTCCGGCGGCATGGCCGGCTCGACGCGGTTCATGGGACGCGGCTGCATCAGAACACCACTCCTGCGATCTCGTTCTTGATGACGACGACGGCGAACGCCAGCTCGGTGAACCCGCCGGTCGTGGAGGTGGCCACGCGCAGGTAGCGGCGGACCGTGGCGTCGTTCGCGGTCGCGATGCGCTCGGCGACCGGTCCCGCGGTGACCTCGGTGAACGCGAGGCCGGTGACCGCGGCGAACGTCGCGTCGTCGGCGGAGTCCTCGATGGTGATGGTGGCGTCGGTGCCGGTGAACGCCATCACCTGCACGTACGCCTGCGCGCCGAACGCCTCCGACGCGGTGGTGTCGATCGATGCGCCGTCCGTCGCCGCGGTGTCCGTACGGACGCCGGCCGTCAGCGACCGGCCCCATTCGACGCCGAAGCCGTTGCACTGCAGGTCGAACGCGAAGGTGAACGCGCCGTCGCCGCCGCGCGTGCCGTCGTAGTTGACCTGCTTCGACACCTGGCAGGCCGCGGGGTTCCCGAGGGTGGTGCCGCGGAAGTAGGCGCCGTGCACGTCGGTCATGGGCAGCGACGACAGGCGGGGGTGGGCGCGGTCGGTGTCCGGGTTGAAGAACGCGGTGCCGGTCATGCCGCCGGTGCGCAGGCCGCCGATGCGTTCGTTCGCGCTCTTGTCGATGCCGGTGGTGCTGAGCGCGGCGGGTCCGCCGGAGACGGAGATGCTGTTGACGTCGCCGGACACGTCGTAGCCGTGGATGTAGAAGTTGTCCCCGAGGCCCGAGCTTTTCGCCACGTCAGGCCACCTCCGTCCAAAGATCGTTGACGACGACCGGGAGAGAGATCGTCATGACGCGGTACTTCGCGCCGTCCTGCTGGATGTAGCCGGCGAGCACGTCCAGCGGCTGGCCGTGGGCGCCGAGGAGGTCGACGGAGCGGAGCAGGCCGCCGAGGGTGAAGTCGCCGGAGTAGGCGGCGCACAGCGTGTCGACGGCGGCGAGCATGTTGGGGTCGATCTCGTCGGGTGGGTTCTGGATCATCGGTGCGAAGAGCCGCACGTTGAACGTCAGCAGCACCGACAGTGACGACAGGCCGGAGGACCGTACGGGGGTGACCCGGTTCGCCCACACCGCCGCGGTGAGGCCGTGGCCGGGCGGGTTCTCCGGCTCGTGCTGGTTGACCCGCTCGAAGTGCCCGGAGGCCATGGCGTGGGAGACCACGGCGTCGAGGATGCCGAGGACGTTGAGAGCCATGGGTCAGCCCCCCATCCCGGGGAGGTGCCGCCGTACGGCGCGCTCCGCGATCTCGGGGCCGCGGGACCGCGCCGCCTCCTTCGTCCGCCGCCAGTGGCCGTACCCGGCGAAGCGGGTGACCGGCGCGTTGCGGGAGCCGACGCCCTCCAGCCACGGCCCGTACACCACGCCCTGGTCGTGCACCAGGGAGGTATCGCCGCTGACTCTGGTGGTCGTCACCCGAGACACGTAGTAGCCCGTGGGGTTCCTGAAGTGCGCACCCATGTCCGTCAGCGCGCGCTCTTCGGCGAACTCGGCGATGTCCTCGCGGGCGTCGTCGCAGGCGTCCTGCGCGGCGCGGGCGGCGCGGCCATCGAACAGCGGCCCGGAGATGTGCACGGAGATGCTCATACCGCCCTCACCCTGGCTTTCCTGCCGTGCGAGGCGTACACGCGGTCTCGCAGCGCGGCGAGGGCGGTCGCGTCCATGGCGCGTTCGCTGCTGCCGCCGTCGCCCGTACGGCGCGTCCGGGCGTACCCGGTCCGCTCGTTGTCGAGCTGCGCGACCGCCTCGGCGAGGACCAGGTCCCGCACCGGGCCGGGCGGGTCCCACCGCACCACAGCGGCACCGGAGTCGTGCGCGGCGGCGGTGGTGCCGAGCGCGCCGCGGCGGACGGTCAGCGTGCGGGGGGCGTAGATGTCGGCGCCGGCCGTGTGCGCGGCGAGCACCGAGCCGTCCCACCCGCGCTTCACCGTCAGGGTGTTGCCCGCGATGTCGACGATCAGCATGCGCTCGGACTCGATGAGGACCACCTCGTCGACCGCGAAACCGCTACCGTCCGCCACGGTGACGGACACCGCGCTGTTCTGCGCCGTGAGGTCTCCGGCGAGGTTCTGCCCGGTGTCGGCCATGGTCCGCGCGGTGACGAGGAGCCGCTCTGCGCCGAGGCGTACGACGCTGCCGACGCCGAGCGCGGCGGCGGCCGGCCCGTCGACGGTGATGCTCGTGGCGTTGGCCGAGGCGACGGCGGCCGTGAGCGCGCCTACGGTGGTCTCGTCGTTGCGGTAGCCGAACAGGCCGGTCAGCGTGATGTCCCGCTGGTGGGTGTCGCCGCCTCCGAACGTCGCCGGGCCGGCGAGGTCGATCTCCACGCGGTTGTACGGCGGGCCGCTCCGGTTGGGCTCCAAGAAGAAGTCGGCTTCGTTGATCGGCACGCCGCCCGACGACAGCGACGTCACCGAGATCAGCTCGGAATCGTCGAGCCACAGGCGCCACGGGCGCGCGTACTGCGGGCCCGGGAAGTCGAAGTACCTGGTGGCGATCTGCGGGTAGAAGCGGCGGTGACACAGCGCCTCGACATCGCGCGACGCGGACTCGATGGCCCGGTCGACCTGAGAGGCGTTGCGGGCGGTCGTCTTCGAGTCCAGCGCCCGCATCACGTCCTCACGGGTCGCGTACACCGGCTGCATCATCGGCCGACCCCCACACGGATGCGGCCCATGCGCCGGTTGCCCGCCTCCCAGACCTGCCCGTCGTACGGGCAGTACTGCTCACTGCGCGGCCCGGAGCGCAGCGGCTCCCCGCAGTCCAGGCACGCCACCGGGGGCCGCTCCATCTCCTCGCGGCGCATGTCCGAGGCCTCGTGAAGGATGTTCAGCAGCCCGTACCACGAGCCCTGCTCGGCGGCGGCCGCCGGCTCGGGCCCGGGCGGCGGCCCGGCGGCGGCGTCCAGCGCGCCGAACGCGCCAGCGGCCGAGCCGATGACCGTCCGGGCCCCGGCCGCGGCGCCGGACAGGGTGCCACCCGAGAGGCCCGCCGCCCCGATGACTGTCCGCCCGCCGGCGGCCGCGGCGGTGAGGCCGCCGTACGCGGCCGCGGCGCCGCCGTTCACCCGCCGCACGCCGCCGGCCGTCGCGCCGAGTGCGCCGAATGCCGCCTCTGCGGTGCCGGTGATGGTGGACGCGATCGGCGGATCGTCCTCGGACGTCAGCGCCGTCGACCCCGCGGTGAGGTTGCGGCCGTTGCCGGACACGTCGGTGATGCCGGTGAGCATGGGCCAGTTCGCCCACACTCCGGCGGTGCGCACGATCGTCGCCGACGCCCACTCGGCTTCGATCTCCGACTGCGACAGGACCGCGGACCAGACGCGGACGTACGCGAGGCCGCCGTTGAACCACTCGCCCGCCTCGCCGATGCTCCGGCCGAACAGGGTGATCCCGTCGGGTGTGGCGCCGCCGGTCACCTGCCCGGTGACCACGTTCGTGGACCCGCCGACCGCCCGGGTGTAGATCCGTCCGTCGGTGGCGCCGGTCCCGCCGACCGTCACCGCGAGCATGCGCCAGGTGTCGACGGCGAGGGCGTCAGCGCCGATGATGCCTCCGGTGTTGCCGGGGCTGACGACGATGGGGGTGGTGCCGCTGCTGCCGGTCGTGATGGTCACCGCGGTCGACGCGCCTGACGAGGAGTGCAGCCGCATCATCGTGGAGAAGGTGTCGAGGTCGGCCCTCAATCTGGCCCAGAAGACGGCCGTGAATGCCGTCGCGGGCGCGGGCGGCGGCGCGGCCGTGTACGAGACGCGGTCGGTGGCCGCGTCGGCGCGCTGCGACATTCTCGGTCCTCCTCTCTGGGCTCGGGCTCGGGCGGGTCAGGATGCGACGGGCAAGGTGAGATCCAGCTCGCCGGCAGGGATGGTGAACGTGTCGCCGCTCGCGACGGCGTTCGCGGTGACCGTGCCGGAGCCGCCGAAGGCGCCGGCGGTCGACGCGGACCACATGGAGAAGTGCGTGAAGTCCTCGGCGCCGGACACCCCGGTCCACTCCAGGTCTGCGGTCGTCGTCTTCGCCGCGCTGCTCGCGGCGCCCCACGTCGCTTGCTTGCGGGTGGTCTCGGTCGCCGGGTTGCTGGTGCCCGCGGCGCCGGGGTCGCCCACGTGCAGCTTGATCCACGGGTAGGCGGTGCCCTGCGCATCGAGGTGCGTGTTCGCCGCAGCGGTGGAGAACCCGACGGCCATGACCTACTCCGCTCCCTGCGCCGTGGCGTCGATGAGCTGCTTCTTCGTCATCTCCGCCGCACCCTCGACACCGAGGGACTCGGCGTACTCCAGCCACGCCGTCTTCGGCGCGGCCTCGGCCGGCCGCTCCGGCGCCGCGGGGGGCCCGGTGCCGGCGGCGGGAGCGGGCTCCTCCGGCTCGGGCCATGCGTCGGGCTCGTCGCCGTCGGTCCAGGTGCCGCCGACGACCGTGGCGCCGGCGATGGTCGGCCCACCGTGGCGGGTGATCTTCGGCATGGGTTCTCCGTCCTCGCGGGATTCGGTGTTGCGGCAGTGAGGGCACCGGGTGAGGCCGACCGCGTACGTCGCGCCACAGCCGGCCTCCCCGGTGCACACTCGCAGCGCCATGTCAGGCCGCCGCCACGCTCGCGCCGTCGTCGAGCGGCACGTACAGCAGCGACCACTTCACCGCGCCGGTGGCGTCCGCCGCCGAGACGTGGACGTCGACGGTGCCCGCGTTCAGGACGTGCGCCCCGTTGCCCGGCTGCGCCACGACCTGCCCCACCTGAGAGGACACGTTCAGTGCCGAGCCGACTGCGGCGGGCAGGCTGTACTGCGTGTTCACCGCGTCCGAGGTGATCGCCGTGGCCGTGCAGAGGTCGGTGTCCGTACCGGACGCCGGCGAGTACACGAGCTTGGCGCTCGGGGTGGTGCCGCCGATGACGGTGGTGACCTCCCCGTACAGGCCCATGAGGATGATCCGGCCGCCGGTGATGGTGAACAGGTTGGACAGCGCGTTCTGCGGGACCGTCTTCGCGGGCTGGTCGACCTTCCGGCCGAACAGCAGCGTCCGCATGTCCCGACCCTGGATGATCGTCGTCATGTCGGTGCCCCCCTCAGACCAGAGCCGCGAGGTTCTGCGGGGTGCGCTGCACCGCGAGATCGTGCAGGACCGCCACGACCGTGCCCGTGCTGCTGGACGTGCACTTCACGTGCGTGAAGCCGTCCGACAGCGACGTCGCGTCGACGGTGAACACCGCGCAGTCCAGGCCGGCAGTGCCCGCGATGGTGACGGCGGCGGCAGCGGCCTGCGTCTGCTCCGTCCACGCCCCGCCGAGGCCGTCGGACGTGTAGTAGTGGTCCACGACGGCGAGATTCTGCGCGCCGGTGCCGGCGGCGTCCTGCGCCTCCTGCACGGTGAACGTGTCACCGGCGGCGAGGTAGCAGACGAAGCTGACCGCGTTGGCGTCCCTGAGCGGGACGAGGACGCCGTCCGCAACTGCGACGGCGTTGAAGACCCTTCCGAGTCCGTCCATGCTGCCCTCCTTGAGGGGGTTGATTGCCTCTTTGGATGTGGCCCCGGCAGGGGCGTTACTGCCTGCCGGGGCTGGCGGTGATCAGGCTCGGGTCGCGACCTTCACGAACGGCGACAGCGTGTTGCTGCCCTTCCGCGGGGTGATCGCGCTCTTGATCCACGGCTGCCCGTCGACCCGCTCGATGAGCCGGACGGCGGTCTTGTCGTTGCCGAACTTGTAGTGGATCGACGTGTCCATCTGCATGGCCTGGCGGTCGCCCACCAGGTAGTAGCCGAAGTCCACGAAGTTGATGTCACCGGCGGTGCCGACGCTCGACACCTTCTCGGTGAAGATCACGGGCCGGCCGAGGATCGTCATCGGCGGGGCGCCGACGCCGTCGTGCGCGCCGGTGCCCATCCACACGGCGGAGCCGCCGGTACCGACCGACAGCGCCATCGTGGCCAGCTCGGGGAAGGTGTCGATGTGCGCCACCCACACCGCGCGGCCGATGCTCGACGGCAGCATGCGGGAGTACGCCTTGACGATGTTCTCCCACACGATCGTCCCGGCGGTCTGGCCCGACTCCTTCGCCACGGCGACCGCGGCCGGGGCGTTGAGGTAGCCCATCGGCTGACCGGCGCCGTTGCCGTCGGTGAAGGCGACGTCCTCGAACCAGGCGAGCGCCTCGGGGTAGGAGTCGGACATGAACTGTTCGAGCGAGATGACGCTGTCGCTGAACAGCTCGTTCGGGAGTTCGCTGTACAGCGTGAGCTTCTTCGCCATCAGCATGATCCGGCCGAACGTCGGGCTGGACTCGGCGAGTTCCGCGCCTTCCTCGGTCCAGAACGCGGTGACACCGCCGTACACCGACGAGGCGTTCGACGTGGAGTCGAGCATCGGGTACGGGACGGTGAGGGTCTCCATCGGCACCACGCGGGCCCGGGAACGGACGACGCTGGTCTCCAGCGCGACGCGCAGCAGCTCGCTGCGGAGGTACTCGGGGATGAGGAACCCGCCGTCGGCGGGGATCGACGAGCCGAACGCGTTCTGAATCCGTGCGATCTCCGCCTGCCCGGACAGCGCGGCCTCTCCCTTCGCGCCGGCCCACGTGGCGCTCATGAAGTCGGACCAGGACGCGAACTTCTTGTCCAGCGCGGCGCCGGGCGCCTTCGCGTTGTAGTGCTTCGACCGGGCGGCCGGCGTGCCCTCGGGGGAGAGGTTGAGCCGGTTGATCGCGTCGATCTGGTTGTCCTTCAGCAGGTCCGCGAACTGCTTCTGCGTCTCCTCGCGGATCTGCGCTTCGATCGTCGGGTCCGACGCGGCCTGCTGCTTGGCGTAGTTGGTGATGAACTCCGTGAGCGAGTCCTGCGACTTGAGGATCTCGGCGCGCCGGGTGTCGTCGCCGAGCATCTGCTCCAGCTCGTCGGCGTTGCGCGGGACGGTCAGGGTCGGTGCCACAGTGCCCTCCTCCTAGGCTTCCGTCGCCGCGCTGCACGGCGTTGGTGTGGTCAGGTGTGCGATGACGGCCGACCAGTCGTCGGCCGGTGGTTCGGTGAGGTGTGCGGTGGCGGCGGCCCACTCGTCGACGGGCGGCTCGGCCGGCTCCGGCGTGGGGGGCGGGGGTGCGTCCGGGGCGGTCGCCGGCGGCGGCACAGCGGCGGCGGGCTCGGGCGGCTCGGCGGCGGCCGGCGCCGGGGGCTCCGGGGCGGGCGCCGGGACGGGCGCCGGGACGGCCGCGGCGACGGCCGTAGCGGTGAGGGCCTGCCCGTCGATCGTCAGCATGATCTGCGTCGGCCGGGCCGGCTCCGTCGCGGCAGGCGGCTGCTTCGCGATCGGCTCCGGCGCCGGGGCTTCCTCGCGGCCGGCGTACCGGAACGCTGCGAGGTACTGCTCCCACACCCGGGCGCCGGTCGCCTGCGGCTCGTTGCCCTCGTCGGGGTCCGCGCCCTTGCGGGGGAGTTCGGCGACCTCATCGGCCAGGCCGGCGGCGACCGCCTCCTCGGCGGAGTACCACGTCTCCGCGGCCATCGCCGCGCGCCACGCCTCGATGTCGCCACCGGCGCGCTCGGCGTACACGGCGGCGATCTTGTCGGACTGGCGGTCAAGGAGATCCGCGAGTTCGCGCATGTCCGAGGCGTTGCCCATGCACAGCCCGGACGCCTCGTGGATCATCATCTCCGACGCGGGCATCATCACCACGCGGTCGCCAGCCATGGCGATGACGGACGCGATGGACGCGGCCAAGCTGTCGACGTAGACGGTGACTTCGGCGGAGTGCGCGCGCAGGCCGTTCATGATGGCGATGCCGTCGAAAACGGACCCGCCGGGGCTGGACAGCCTCAGGTTGATGCGGGCGGTCTTCAGCGCCCGCAGTTCGCGGACGAAGCTCTCGGCTTCGGTGCCGTACCAGCCGATCTCTCCGTAGAGGATGACGTCGGTCTCGTCGGCGCCGAGGTTCTCGATCCGGTACCACTGCCGGTCGTCGGCGAGTTGGGCCTGCAGCGACTGGGGGAGGCGGGCGCGCACGCCGGGCTGATCGGCTCCCGCCACTGTGCCGTTCCTCGGCATGCGCGCCTCCTGATCCCCTCGGGTACCCCACCCGGTGACAACGCGTGATGACAACGTTGTCAGACCTCATTGTGCACGACCGGAGGGCCGAAACCCCCGCCCGCGAAAAATCAGTCGTCGGACGCCCGGCGCTTCCGCACTGTGCCGCGGCACTCGTGCCCGTGCTCCGCGCCGACGCAGCCCACGTAGCCCCGCCCGCCCGGGTAGTCCTTGTAGGCCGCCTCCCGGTTGCGGTACAGCTTGCCGTCGTTCTTCTTGCACGGCTCGCAGGTGTTGTCGTCGATCGTCTCGACCGCAACCCACCGCATCGCGGCGTCCGGGTCGGCCAGCGCCGCCGGGTCCTCAGCGGGCGCCGGCGGGGGCGGGGCGGCAGGGGGCGCGGGCGTGGGCTCCTCCTTCACCGGCACGTCGAACCCCAGCATCGTCAGCAGTTTCTCCGCCAACTCCGCGGTCCCGGACGACCCCCGCAGAAGTTCGATCAGCAGCTCCTTGTCCGGATCCGCGTCCGGCTGACCGAACGGGATCTCCGGCAGCCCCAACGCCTCCAGCACCGCCGGCCCGTACGCCCCGACCTCGATCAGGTCCTTCGCGGCGCGGGCCTTCGACTCGCGCTCGGCGTTCTGCGCCTCCTGGTCCGGCGGCACCGGGTTCTCGTAGTCGAACTCCAGGCCCTCGGCGGCCCGGCCGAAGAGCTTCAGGAGATCGCAGTTGACCGCGGCCTTGATGCGTTCCAGGCGGGGCACGGTGAGCTGCTCGGCGAACCACGACTTCGAGGCTTCGGCGGTGGCGCGGTTGATGTCTTCGACGTCGCCGACGGCGAACTTCGGCATGCCGAAGGCTTCTCTGATCACCTTCGAGGAGACGTCGCGCAGCTCCACGAACTGCATGTCGCGCTGGCTGAGCTTGCGGTCCTTCCACACGCCGTGTTCGAGGATCGCCAC
This sequence comes from Streptomyces aculeolatus, assembly GCF_020400605.1. Taxonomy (GTDB): domain Bacteria; phylum Actinomycetota; class Actinomycetes; order Streptomycetales; family Streptomycetaceae; genus Streptomyces; species Streptomyces aculeolatus. The sequence continues at coordinate 170,828 of NZ_JAINRD010000002.1, forward strand.
GCGGTGGGCGTTGGCGACGCCCTTGTGCTGCTCGTTCCAGCGGTCCCGGAGTTCGTTGAACTCCTCGTCGTCGAGGCGGTCCGGCACCTCGATGATGCCGCCGGGCTCGGCCGAGTTCAGGAAGAAGCTGCGGTTCCACTCCGCCGAGTAGCGCGTCGCGTCCAGGTCGGCGAGGACCGACTGCACGGGGCCCATGCCGCGGTACGGATCCATGGGATTGGGCATGCGGAGCTGAATCACCTGGTCGAGTTCCAGCGGGATCCGCTCACCGCCCGGCCCGAGGTACACGTACCCGGCGAGGAATTTCTCCGGGTCCGGCACGGGCAGCATGCGGTCTGGACGCACCGGCCACAACTCCAGCGGGATGCTCTTCACCTTCGGGTGCCGGACGATCACCCACCATGCCTCGCCCGTGAGGTCCACGTGCTGCTGGAAGGTCTCGACGAACTCCTGCCGGGGCATGAACGGGTTCGGCCGGTTCCACAGGTCGAGCGCGGCGTGCGTCGTGACCTCGGTGCGGTCCTCGGGCAGCCCGCTCTTCGCCTTGCGCCAGAGCTTCCACTCCACCTGCGCGGTCGCGTTCGAGGTCCGGTTGACGATCGCGAACAGCGTGCCGACGGAGCCCATGGCGCTCATCTGCGCCGCAGCGTCCGTGCGGTAGAACTGGCCACCCCACCGGCCGGCGCCGCGCGCCACGTACGGCACCGGCGACCGCCCCCGCAGTCCGCCGGCGAGCGCGCCCACGAGCGACCTCATCAGCGCACCGCCTTCTCGTCGGTCGTCAGGTACTGCACGACGAGCAGCGCCGCACCCGACGCGGCCAGGCCCGGCGCGACGCCCCACGCCGTCCACGCCGACGCCGCGAGCGCACCGAGGCCGCCGAGCTGCAGCAGCCCATCCCGCGCCTCCCGCAGCCGGCCCACGAGACTGCTCATCCCAGCCACCTCACCCGAGTACGGCCGCCCAGGTCAAGCTGCGCGCACATGTACCGCATCGCGTCCATGCCGTGGTCGTCTGCCTTCACCGGCTCCTCCTTCAGCCCGCCGGCGTTCCCCGGCTTGACGGCCCACACGTAGCCGTTGATCTCTTCGGCCGTGCACGTCGGTTTCTTCGCGTCTGCCAGGTCTTGGTCCCGCTCGACGAGGGCGCCGCGGAGGATGTGCAGCCGCGGCCGGCCGTCGCCCTGCGCCTTCAGGCGCGACTGCACGGCCTGGATGCCGTCGCTGACGCCCTTGCGGGCCGCGGCCGTGCCCATCCCGAGATGGCGCTCCAAGGTGGCCCGGTCCTCGGCGTCGTGGTCCACGATCACCGCGCGGGGCTTCGGCTCCCCCCAGCCCATCACGCACTTCTCACACGCCGCGTGATCGTGGATGCGCTGGTTCCGGCCGCAGTGCTCGACGCACACCTCGACGCTGCGCAGGATCGCCTTCGCGTGGTCCTCCACCAGGCGGCGAGTTCGATAGTGCTCGCGGTAAAGGTAGAGGCGTCCGTCACCGTCCTCCGCCCACATCTGGCAGACGAAAGGCGCCGTGAAGCCGAAGTCCACGGTCCACCAGCGCGTCCACTCGGCTGGGATGGGGAAGGGGTCGACCAGGTGCACGCCGTCGTCCCAGCCCTCGTACACGATCCCCTCTGCCGCCACCCACTTCCCCCAGCGCATGCGCTGGTAGCGGGCGCCGGTGAGGCTATCGAGTCGGGCGAGGTACGCCTGCCCGTACTCGGTCCACTCGCCATCCTGGTAGAGGCGCGGGTTGTCCTCGTGCTTGCTGTACAGCATTCGGCAACGCCCGGCGTCCGCACGGAGCTTCAGGTGGTGGGTGGGCGACCCGGGGTTGGTCGCCATGATCAGGCGTTGGCGGCTGAGTACCCCGTTCCGGAGGCGGGAGACGATCGTGTCCAAGTCCTCTTCGGTGACCTCGATCGCTTCATCGACGAACACGAGATCAAATTCGGTGCTGAGCAGCCGCGAGGCTCGGTCCAAGCCGCCGACGACGATGACGCTGCCGTTCGCGTACTTGTACGACGCGGGCTCCTGGGGGGAACCGCCGTAGAAGCGGAGCGCGCCAGCCTCAATCGCCTCCTTGGCCACCTTCTCCCGGAACGTGACCAGGGTGGATGCCGTCAGTGAGGCGAGGGTCTTGCGGACGACCAGCGCGCGCACCTTCGGGGTAGATAGGCAGGCGAGATGCAGGTACATGAGCGCGCCGACGCTCTTGCCGGTCCCGGCTGCGCCGCTCAGGAGCACCTCAAGGTCATCCGACTGGAAGAGTTCCCGCGCGGCGCCACGCGGCTCGTACGTCACGACGGTCGCCTCAGCCATGGTGGCGCTCCAGATAGGACATGGCGCCCCGCAGCAGCGCGGGATCGTCCTTGAAGTGCCCGAGACCGTGGTTGCAGGTACCGCAGAGCAGACCACGTACGCACTGGCCGCACGACCGGTCGCCAGGGCAGCACTTGTGATCGTGGTCAACTGCGAGCATGCGGCCGGTGCTGCACTGGCCTCCGCATATGGCGCAGCCGCCACCCTGCGCGGCAAGCATGGCCTGGTACTGATTGAGCGTGAGCCCGTAGTTCCGCAGCCGGGCCTTGTCCCGGTTGCACCCCTTGCACATGTACGCCAGGCCATCGGGATACCGGCTGCTCTTGCCGAACTCGCCCTCGGGCAGCCATGCGAGGCAGACACGACACAGCTTCCGGCCGGCGTCGTCCCGCTCCAGGTGGGATCGCCATGCCCGGATCTCCGTCAGCGGCTTGCCCGCGGCGCGCTGGTCATTGTGGGCCGAGCAGAGGCCACGCACGTCCGCCAGGCGGTCGCACGGGCCGTAGGAACACACGGACCTGGTCTTGGTGATGACGCACTCGGGATCGCCGTGCTTCTTCCACCTGGTGTAGTGCATCTCGCACCAGCCGCGCTTAAGTGCTGGTTTCTCGCAGGCGTCGCCGGAGCAGCGACGGCGCCCGGCCCCGTCGTTGCGCTGCCACTGGTTGTAGTGCCTGCTGCACCACCCTCGGGCGGTGTGGGGCTTCTCGCATCCGGGCACGCTGCACGTACGCTTGGTCATGTCGATCTGCTCTCTCAGGTCGGCCATGCCCCGGGGGTGTTCCCGCACCCGCCGGGGTCTCATCTCATTATCGCAGGTCAGAACGCTCATTTCAGCGCCTCGGGGTCGACTCCCACGATCTCGTACCGCACGCCACCAGAGACGTTGATCTTCTTCTCTGCGTCGGTGCCGGTGAGTTTCCGGATCGACTCGTTCAACTGGCGCGCCTCGCGGATCGCGGCGAGCTTGGGGCCGTCGTCGAGGACGGGTGTCCCGTCGGGGCCGATGACGACCTCTCCGTGTGAGTACGCGAGGTGGTCCCGTTCGAGGATCTCCAGCGCGGCGAGCGTCAGCTCCTCCAACTGCGCGAGCAACGACTTCGCGAGGGACTCGACTGGCTCGCGGGCGATGTCGGCGAAGGCGTGCTGCACGCCGCGGTACGCCTCGGGGCGGTTGCCGTTGTACAGCTCGTCGGCGATCTGCCGGAACGTCTTGCCCTGGCCGCGGAGTTCGGCGGCTCTGGCGTCGCGGCGGGCTCTCTCGGGGGTGCGTACGAAGCGGTTGTTGCCGTCGCGGGGCTGGGACTGTGCTCGGGTGCGGGCGGCCTCGCGGGCTTCGTCGGTCGGCTCGGGCATCGCGGCACACCTCCCTCTGACAACGTTGTCAGCAGGATAGCCGCCGCACCCCCCGGAACCCCGGGCCGCGCAGAAGACGCAGCTACGGCGCCAGGCCCTCATCCTCGAGGATCTGCGACCCGAGGAGCGCCCCGTAGTCCTCCTCGGTCAGGCCCTCGCAGTCGGCCGGTTTGCCCTTCACGCCGGGCGCCCGGTCCTTCAGGGCCTGCGTGCACTGCTTGACCTGTTCCTCGTAGCTCGGCTCGTCGTCGGAGCAGCCGGCGCTGGCGAGCAGCAGCACGGCGGCGACGACGGTGGTGGTGATGGCGCGCATGGATACCCCCGGAGGCGTGGGCGTTGGCCGGAGCGTGCCGCGCGCGGGGTGCGCCGGGTAGGGCCGAACGGTCCCTACGCGTTGTCGGCGGCGCGCGCTACGGTCGCGGGATCGGCCCCGGCAGGGGCTGGCGTTGCCGGCATAGCTCACCGGCGCGGGCGGTCGGGACCCCCAGTCCCGGCCGCTTCGGCGTGTGGGCATGGGTCGGCCCCGCCACCCGGGTGGGCGGCGGGGCCGGGGCGGGGCAGGTCAGAACGACTCCATGCGGTCGAGCCCGGTGACGTTGAGCTTCATGCCCTCCATGGTCTCCAGGGTGGTGTAGTCCTCGCCCTTGTCGGTCTGGCCGGGCTGCACGTCGGTCACCCACAGGACGCTGTTGTAGACGCGGGTGCCGCTGCTGTCGACGACCTCGTACGACACCTCGTAGTTGCTGGTCTTCGAGCTGTTGTTCCGGATCGTGTAGGTGACCCAGATGTCGGGGACGCCGTACTCGCTGCGGTCGTCCAGGTTGATCGAGGTGAGGTCGTCGGCCTCGCTCTTCTCCTTCGCCTCAGGCTTCTCCTTCGGCGGCGGCTTGTCGTCGCCCTTGGCCGGGGCGGCGGGCGCACTGCTGGACGTGCCGGGCTCCTCGGCGCCGCCACCACCCAGCGCGGCGGCGGCCATGCTGACGGCGATGAGGAACGCGAAGACGCCGAGGACGCTCAGCAGGATCGTCTTGCCGCGGGAGCGGCGGGCGCCCGGCGGCGGCGGAGGGGGCGGAGGCGGCGGGTAGGGGTACGACATGGCGGTTCCTCTCGGGTCGGGAAGGGATGGGGGTTCAGCCGCTGCGTCGGGCGCGCCAACGGACGTGTGTGCGGACGGGGTTCGTGTCGTCGGGGACCGTCTCGAAGTTGTTGTTGCTGTTGTTGTTGCTGGGCTGACCTGCGGCAACAACGTCCCCAGGAGGGGGGTCCGCGGCGGGGGGAAGTGGCGGGATGTGGGCGGCCCGTACGCCGGTGCTCACCCCGCGGCCCCGCATCCTCACCTGATCGCCGGCGGGGATGCCGGCTGCCTTGAGGCCGGTGCGGACCTTCTCGGGGGTGGTGGCGAGGTGCCGGGCGACGGCGGAGAGGTGGGCGTGTGGGGCGGCCACGGCGTGGAGCGCCATGGCGAGTTCGTTCGCGGTCAGTTCGGCCGGCTCGGCGGCGGGCGGCGGTTCGTCGGGGGCGGCCGGCTCGTCGACGCTCGGGCCCGGGGCCGCGGCCGCCGGCGTCGCCGGGGGAGCGGCGGGCGGGGGGAGACGCAGCCCGAGGACGATCGCGGTGGCGAGCCAGCCGGCGGCGAGGACGGCGGCGATGGCGCCAGCGCTCACCAGCCCGTTCGCGACGCCGAGGACGAGCGCGACGACGAGCAGGCGCACCGCGGGGGCGACGATGATCCACGCGGCGAGGTGGCGGCAGATCGCCGTGCTGCCGGTGAAGATGGCCATCCACACCCGCATCAGCTGCCGCCGATCATCATCAGCGAAGCGGCGGCGAGCTCGCACGGGAGCGCCCACACGGTGGAGGCGCCCGCCAGCGGCCAGACGACGGCGGCGACGAGGCCGAGGATGGCGCCGCGGAGGGGGTTGAGCTTCCAGCAGAGCATCAGGATCAGCAGCAGCAGGGACACGGCACCGACGCCGACGTTGCCGAACGGCCCGTCGCCGGTGCCGACGCCGAGGCCGGTCATGCCCTGGCCCACGATGCGCTCGGGGTTGGACCAGATCGCGCCGGCCGCGGAGAAAGCCGTGCCTGCGATGAACCCGCAGATCATCGCGGGGTTCTCGCGCAGCCGGACCCGGCCTTGCCCGCGGACGCCGAGGACGAGGAGGACGGTGAGGGCGAGCGCCAGCCCCCCGGCGCCGAGCGCGCCGAACGCGGCGCCGTCGGCCTGTGCCAGATTCACGACGGGTCTCCTAGATCACGGTGCCGGGCGCGTGGAGCGCCAGGGCGAGGGCGGCGGTGGCGAGGGGGATGCGGGCGAGCCACACGGTGGCGGGGCGCAGCGGCGGCGGGATGAACGGCAGGCCAGGGAGCCACGCGGCGGGGATGCAGGCGATGAGGCACAGGCCGATACCGGCGGCGGGGGCGGTGGTGCCGAGCGTCCCCAGCCACGCGGAGACCGCGGGTCCGAAGCCGATGAGCCAGCCGACGCCGGCGCCGGCGCCGTGGTAGATGAGCCAGCGGATCCGTGCGCGGCGGCGGCCGTCGGGCTGCTCCGGGTGCGGCGGGGGCTGGTTGATGGTGATGTGGACACCAGGGTCGTCGCGGGGCGCCGGCTCGGGCTCGGGGTGCTGGCGTACGGGGTGGAGTACGGCCCACCACGGGCGCGCCCCGGCGTCCGGACGCGGGTCCGGACACGGGTCCGGGTCCGGATGCTTCGCGGGCCCGGCGTCCGGGTCGTCCGCGTACAGGCGGTCCCACCAGTCCGGCGCCGGCGGCGGCTCGGGCCCGGTCACCTCGACAGCTCCACGAGGGCGGCCAGGGCCACGATGGCGATGGTGCCGACGGCGACGATCCGCGCCGCGGGCAGCAGCCACTGCCGGGCCTCCCCCGGGTAGCAGGTGATCAACCCGAGCGCGGCCATCGCGGCGACGAGCGGGCACACGAGGAAGCCGAGGATCATCACGCGCCCCTTCGGACAGCGCGGAGATAGCGGTTCACCGTCGACTCGCGGGCATCCGGATCGGCGACCTTCCGCACGTAGGAGAGGACCCGCTCTTCGTCATCGATGCCGGAGGCGTAGGCAGTGCGTACGGCTTCGCGGGTGCTCGGGCGGATGGCCCGGACGGTGTCCGGATCCGTGTCCGGATGTCCGTCCGGATCGGTGTCCGCGTCCGGATCCGTATCCGCCGGCGGCGCGGGCGCGGCGGCCGGGAGTGCGGCAGCCTCGGCGGCGAGGAGACCGCGGGCGCGCGCCACCCGGCGCCGTACGGGCAGCAGCCCCAACTCGGCGCCGGCGACGGCCAACTCCTGCTGCGCCCACTGCCGGGTGCGGTCATCGAGCGGCGGCGACTGGTGGGCGAGGACGACGGTCCATGCGCCCTTCGCGAGGGCGGACACGGCGGCGCCGACGAACCCGGCGGTGCGCCCGTCCTCGAGCCAGCCGTGCGCGGCGACGGCGGCCATGGCGATGAGGAGCGCGGCGTGCCCGGCGCGGCGCGGCAGGCGCGCGCGGTCGGGGTCGTAGCGGGCGAGCCACTCGACGCCCATGCAGAGGATCCACGCGGCGTCGAACGCGCCCGCGGCGGCGTAGGCGGGGCCGGCGGGGACGGTGCGGGCGAGGAGGTCCCCGATCGCGGCGGTCGACCAGACGACGGACACGGCGACGGCGAGGGCGGCGCCGGCGGTGACAGCGGTGAGGACGGCGCGGTCCCAGTCCCGCGGGGGTACGGGGATCTCCACGGTGTACGTCTCGGTGACGTAGTGGGTGATGCCGTCGATGGTGTGGGGGACGGTGCGGGTGCGGATGTCGGTGCGGGTCTTCATCGCCTGCCTCCTGCGTTCCACACGGCGGCGGCGAGTGCGCCGGCGACGAGGGCGGGCGCGAGCTGGCCGGTGAGGAGGGCGAGCGCGGCGAGCGCGGTGAAGCCGTAGCGGGCGAGGGGGGTGTTGAGGATGGGGCGCCGGCGGCGGCTCATGGGTTCCTCGTTCCGGGAAGGGCGGGGCGGGAGAGAGGGGAGGCCGGGCCCGCGTCGGGGGGACGCGCGGGCCCGGCCGGTCGGGGGGCTACTCGTCGTCGCCGTCGGGCTCAGGCGGGTACCAGCCGCCGCGCTGCGGGTCGTAGTCGGTGCCGTGGGGGCTGTCGGGGTCGGGCTGTTCGGCGCGGATCGGCATGCCCTTGGGGAGGCTCATGCGGTGACCTCGCCGGCGCCGTTGCAGCGGCGGCAGTTCTTCCAGGTCTGTGTGGCGATCCGCTGGCCGCCGCGGGTCTCGGTGCCGTCCGTCATGGCGCCCCCCGCCCCGTTGCACATGGGGCATGTGCGGGTGCGGGCGGCCATGACCGAGGGGGTGCCGTTGGGCGGCGGGTAGTCGTTACGCTCCATGCGGACCTGCTCCTTCGTCGCGTTGTGGGTGGGTCCGCCCCCGGACCGGAGCGCCAACTCAGCGGTCCGGGGGCTTTGTGCACCAGCAGCGCGGGCTGCCTTCCCGTGAGCGTATGGGATCCCATACACTCAGGGCAAGCGGCCTGCCCGTACGAGATGAGGCCGGGTGTGACCGAGGAGGCTCAGCGGGTGATCGACGCCATGAACGCGGTCGAGGCGATGCCCGATCCCCAGGAGCGCGCGAAGGCGATCAGCGAAGTTCTCGCCCACCAGACGGCGCGGAGCAAGGAGTGGCGCAAGCTGCGACGGGACTTCGTCCTCGGGTTGCGGGCGCAGAAGCCCGCGGTGTCCTACCGGAAGATCGCCGCGATGCTCGGCGTCTCGCTCGGCACGGTGCAGGACATCGAGCGCGGCTACTCGGGGTCGGGGAAGAACCGGCCGAGGAAGGGCGAGGAGACGCCCCTCCCGGCCGGCGACGTCGACGGCGGGTCTACCGCCGGTTGACCTCCCGCAGGATGAGCAGGATCAGGCATAGCGAAAGCGGGTCCATGTGCGGTCCTTCCTACTGCGGAGCCCGTGTGGCTCCTTCCGTCCCCGCAGTAGGGCAGTGCAGCGTTCTCGGGGTCGATCGGGGACGACGGGCGGGCCCGCTCCGGGGGAGGTCGGAGCGGGCCCGCGGGGAAGGGGCCACCGCCGGGGGAGGAAGGGCGGCGGCCCGGTGGTCTACTCGGTGTCGTCGTTGCGGCAGTCCCAGCGGCGGTCGTCGAGCCCGACCTCGCGCGGAGTGGGTTCGGGCTGCGGCCGGATGGTGATCCAACCGGAGCCGAACTCCAGCGCGGCGAAGCCCTCGTCATCGGCCATCGTCTGCGCGGCAGCGACGAGCTGCGTGACTCCGGCGTGGTCCTCGTCGGCGATCGTGCTGCCCTGGGAGTGGATGAGGTCGTACGCGGCGTCGCGGAGTTCGTCGCTGGTGGTGCTGGTGCGGCGCTCGGAGGGCTTGCCCTTCTGGCCGATGACGATGCGGTACATGGGCGGTCCTTCCGGGTGGTGTGGCCTGCCTCGTCAGGGCGGGAGCGGCCGGGTCCCGCCGACGCCCCGTGGGGCGTTTCGGCTCAGCGGGCGAAGTAGCTCTCGACCTGGAGGCGCAGATCCTTGATGGCGTCCCGCTTCCGGGCGATCGGCTCGGTGTTGTAGTCGTTGCCGCAACTGATGATCCAGCCGGAGAAGTCGGCACCCTCCCGCTTGAAATGCCGCGTGGCCTCGGCGACCTGGACGACCTCGTAGGGCAGGTCCCGGCGGAGGATGTTCTCCAGGGCCACCGCCGGGTCGATGGTCGGGTCGGACACCCACACGGCGGTGACGATCAGGCCCTCATCCACGTACTGCACGTTCGCAGCGTTGTACGCCCGACGCGCAGGCTGCTCGGTGACGACCCTGCGGACGGCGCGGGAGTGCCAGTCGGCTCGGCGCAGGACGGCGGTCCTGTTCCAGCTCTCGAGGCCGCAGTCGACGCGGACCGTCTTCTCGGTGACCTTGACGACTACACCGGTGCGCGAGTAGAGGCCACGCCCGTTGAACCCGGTCTCCCGGGTGGTGAACTGGAGGCGGTCGCCCTCGTGCACGTTGCTGAAGTCGACGCCCTCGTAGCGCGGCTTGGGCTCGGTCATGGTCATCGCGGTCCTTCCGGGTCAGGCGGCGAGCAGCATGCGGGCGGCGGCGGTGTGGAAACAGCGGGCGGAGCGGAGCCCGGCCGGGCACGAACAGTGGCCGCGGGCGTCGGTGCGGTGTACGGCGGAGCCGTCCGTGGAGACGGCGAGGAACAGGGTGCGGCGGAGCGGGATGATCGCGGCGTCGGCGATGAGCTGCCGGGCGCTGGTGATCTGGTGGGGCTTGTAGTCGGCGAGGTCGGCGGCGGCGCGGCGGATCTTGGCGGCGCAGTGGGCGCCGTAGCCGCGGGCGACCGACGAGGGGGAACGAAGCGGCCGACGGCACCTCAGGCAGTGGGTGTGCTGGGTGGTGGTCGGCTGCTCCATGGCGCCCCTCCCCTCCTGTGCGCTTCCCTGTTGCGATACACAGTAGCGGTTCGAGACTGGGAGCGCAACCCCATTGCGCTACCATGTTGCGCATGGATCCCCTCGACGCTCTCGACCAGGCCACACGCCAGTACCAGCGCACCGAGGCCGCACACGAGAAGTCCCGCACCGCCGCGGTACAGGCGGTGCTCGCGGCCCTGCGAGCTGGAGAGCGCCCCACCGACGTGACCGACCGATCGCCGTTCACCGCGGCGTACGTGCGCCGCATCGCCCGGGAGAATGGCATCGAGCCGGCCCGGCGCGGCCCGAAGAAGGAGACCGGATCATGACCGACACCGCCGCCCCGTGGGAGATGCAGCACGAGGTGAAAGTGCTGAACCAGCGCCGCACACGCGCCGCCGAGCCCGACACGGAAGGTGTGCGCTGGCAGGAGGTGGAGCTGACCGGTCTCGTACACGGGCTGTGCAACTGCGGTGCCAGCACCGGGTGGGTGGAGCGTCCGGGGCCGGACGCTGAGGATGTGGTGGCGCTGCTGGGTGAGGGTTGCCGGGAGTGGTGGCGTGAGCAGTTGGCGCGCATTGCGGCCGAGGAGGTGCAGAGCGCATGACGTACCGCCCGTATCCGAACGCCGCGCGCGCACTGCGGCAGCTCGACCGCCACACGCGCCCCGAGTCGCAGCCACGCGTCAGCGTGCCGCCGATCCGCATCATGACGCCCGAACAGGCCGCTCGCTCGCTGGAGGCCATAGGCGCCGCCGTGCGGCCGATCAGTGAGGCCATGGAGCGCGCTGCCACTGCTGCTGCGAGGCGCGTGCGGTGACCGCTGATCTTGTGGCGTTCCTCCGCGCCCGACTCGACGACTCCCACGCCGCACTCATCCGGTACCGCGACGGCCACGACGGGCCGTGCCTCAACATGCCGGGCCAGCGCCCCGAGGACTACGACGAGTACGACTCGTGCTACCTGCATATCGAGACCGCGGGAGCTACGCCGTACCGGGACGTGGCGTTCGGGCTCGCCGACATCGACGCCAAGCGGCGGATCCTTGACCTGCATCACGCCGAGCTGGTCGAGGTGACCAACGCGGACGGCGACGAGCGGTCGGGCCGTTGGTGTTCCGAGTGCGACGGCGAGCAGTTCCCCTGCCAGACGCTGCGCCTGCTCGCCGTGCCGCACGCCGGGCACCCGGAATGGCGCTCGGAGTGGCGGCCGTGAGGACTCCCCCACGGAACCCCATACCGGCGCCCGGCGAACTCTGCTGCGAGGCTCGCACTCTGCCATCCGACCCGCCGTGCGAGGCCACCGCGACCCTGCACATCGCATGGCTACTCGCCCCCCGCGGCCATTTCACACTGGTCTGCGACCGCCACATGACCGAGCTGGCGAGCGTGTACGACTGGGTTGACCGGCACCCGGCCAACATCATGTGCAGCATGCCGGGCACCGGGTGGCTGAGTGGCGAGCCGAGCCGCTGCGTCATCGCGCCGACTGCCGAGCCGACCGTCAGACGTCGCCGTCGGAACCGTTGGCGCCCCGGGAGGCGGTAGGGGGCGTGTCGTGGTCGGCGCGCCCCCTCCCGCATATTCACTGCCGTACGGCTCGCCGTACGCCGGCCGCGCCTGCGACGGCGAGGAGCACGCCAGCCCACACGGCGCGTTTCGTCCCGGTGTCGTCGACCGTGAGGGCCGCGGTCGCGGCGAGGGCGGTGGCTGTGGCGCCGGTGGTGAGGCAGTAGACGGCGAGGCGCAGGCGCGTCACGTCGCGGGGCCTTCCTCCTCGGGGACGTGGAGGCCGTCGGGCGGGGGCACGAGCAGCGGCGTCTCCCGCTGCTCCTGCGCGGCGTCGTTGGTCGCCGGGTCGTGGTACTTGTGGCCGTCCTCGTTCCGCAGGAACGCCGTATACCGGATGACGCGCACGCCGTCGGTGCTGGTGGCGAGGGTGAGTTCCGTGGGGGTGGCGCCGTCGTCGCTGGGGACGTCGGCGGGGTTGATGTTGTTGGCGGTGAGCCAGGCGTTGTAGGCGTCGCTGCGGGCCTTGAGGTTGATGGCCATGGTCAGTTCTCCTTCGGGGTGTCGGTGTGCGGGGTGGTGCCGGCGTGCTGGTCGGTCCACAGGGTTTGCCCGTGGTCGGTGTCGGGGCCGGTGTGGTTGCCGGCGTGTCCGGCGGTGCGGATGCAGTGGAGGGTGTCGTCACCGGGGATGTGGGGGCCGGTGATGGTGGCGGTGCAGGTGAGCATGGGCTCGGTCTCCTTCAGGTTGAGTGCGGTGCGGACGGCGTCGGCAGCCTGGTCCATGTCGATGCAGGCGTTCGGGTCCTGGGCGGTGCGGGCCCAGTCGTCGGCGAGCGCCTGCGTGCGCTGTACCGCGGCCTCGATCTGCTCGCGCTGGTCGATGGCCGTGGTGAGTTCGTTCTTGAGCCGGCGTTCGGTGTCGGCGTGGAGGGCGGAGACGCGGCGCAGCTCGGCCTCGGCGTGGGCGAGGAGCACGGCGCGGCCGACTTCGAGTGCGTCCGTCAGGTAGCCGGCTAGATCGCTGTGGGTCCAGCCCGCGGGGTGATCGTCGATGAACTTGGCGATCGCCGAGGCGATCGCGCCGCGCAGCGTGCCGGCGGGCGGGGCGGGGGCTGCGCACGTCCCGTCAGGTGAGTCCTCGCACGGGCTGCCGTGCCCGGTGTGGGCGGGACTCGCTCCCGCGGCCTGATCCGTCCATGCCTGGTAGGCGCCCGAGCCCCGGTCGCCCGAGCTGTGCCCGCCCGGGTGTCCGGTGGGACGGTCGCACGCCCACTGCATGTGGTAGTTGACGTAGCGGGCGGTGCACGTCTTGGGGTCGAGGCTCTGTGCGCCCGCCTGAGGCCCGTTCTCGCGTTCCGGGTAGCTGGAGTCCACCTCGGTCCGTTCGGCCCTCTCGCGGGCGCCTGGCGCCGTTCCCGGGGCATCGGGGCGCGGGGAGGCTGCGGCGGTCTGCGGTGACTGCCGCAGAACCGGCCGTTCGGCGATGGCTGCGATGCGCTTCGCGTAGGCGTCGAAGACCGCGAAGCCGTCGGGCCCGGTGTCGGCCGGGCGGCGGCGCAGTTCGTTGCGGAGTTCGACGGCGGCGCGCTTGCGGTCCGGGGTGAAGTCCCAGCGGGTGGCGAGCGCGGAGGCGCGTCGGACGGCGGCCTCGGCGTAGAGGACGCGCTCGTGCAGGGCGTCCAACTCGTCGTCGGTGATCGTGCTCGCGGTCGGGCGGTCGGTCACGGCCTGACCCCCGGGGTGGCGAACTGCTCCGACACCGCGCGCAGCAGCGGCTCCCACCGGCCCCGCTGGAGCGCCGCGCCCTCGCACGACAGGTACGGGGCGTGGACGGTCCGGCAGGTGGCGCACAGCGGGAGGGGCGGGTCGATGTGCCGGACGGTGATCTCTACGGTCGACCAGTCGATCGGGGTGGTCATGGGCGGGCCTTTCGTCGGTTGCGGATGGTGTGGGGGGTGGGGAGTCCGAGGCGTTCCCAGGTGTTGACAGCTTCGGCGGCGGCGTGGACGGGGAGCCAGAGGATTTCGGTGGGCTGTCGCCACCACGGGCGGGGCGGCGGCCACGCACCCAGAGGGAGGGGGCGGCGGCGGGTCACAGCGGCTCCCCGGCGGCGAGGCGCAGGAGCACGGCGGCGTGGCAGTGGTCCGGCTCGCCCGGCTCCGGCAGCGGGCACCAGCACGCCAGGTCGCGGTCGGCCAGGTGCTCGCGGATCTCCTCGTCCGACGGGTACGCGACGACGTGTTCGGGATGGGGATGGTCGGCGCGGGTGGCGAGGAGGACCGTGAACAGCCTGGCGGCGTGCGCCCGTTCCTCCGGCGAGCCGCCGTAGGCGGGGAACGGGTTGCCCCACTTGCCGGGGCGGCCGACGTACACGGCGCCGGGCGGCATGCCGGGCTGGCCCCGGCGGCGGGTGCGTTGCACTCGGGTGGGCATCAGGTCTCCTTGGGGGCTCGGGTGCGGAGTACGACGACACCCCACCGGCGCGGCCCGGGCTCCACGGTCCAGCCGGCGCGGTTGAGGGCGCGTTCGGTGTGGACGGCGTCGAGGCCGTTGACGAACGCAATGAGGTGCGCGCCGTGGTGCTGCGGGTCGGGCGTGATGGCCGGGGCGATGGCGGGTTCGAGGTACCGGACCGCGCGGCGGTCAACGACCGCGGCATCGGCGATCCCCTGGAGCGCCGCGGCGGGGGTGATGGTCGTGGTCACGGCTGCTGGCCTCCGATCGCCCGCGCCACCGCGAGGGCTTCGGGCTTCACCGCTCCCGGGCCGGACGCCAACCACGCCACGGCGTCCGGGTGGTCGGCGATGACCCAGATCTCCTTGGCGGCCGTCGCGCAGGCTTCGTGGCGGGCGGCCTCCGACTCCAGCCACGCGGCGAGCGCCAGCGCCACGCCCGGGTGCATCGCCGCGATGAAGTCGGCGTCGGTCAGGCGCTCAACGCCGCCGCCCTCGTACCCGCTGTCAACGATGTCGCGTTCGCCGGGCGAGGTGCCGATACCGGCTTCGAAGCCGAGGACGTCGACGCCAGCCTCGTACTCCGTCGCGTGCCACGGGCCGGGCGCGGCTGCTTCGGCGAGGGCCCGGAGCTTCTGCGCTGCGGCGCGCAGTTCGGCCGCCGCGCTCACCGGCCCTCCCCCTCGTCGCCACGGCGCAGCACGTCCGACACCGTGAACCCGTTCAACGTCACCAACGGCGCCGCCGCCTCCGCCAACCGCAGCGCCTCCTCCAGCGAGAACCGGTGCCCGGCCAGCCACTCGTCAGTGCGCTCAGACGGCCGCGACTCCCACGACCACTCGCCATCCGCACCAAGGCACTGCGAGTGCCGCACCACGGCCCACAGGCCCCGGCCGCGGTACTCCACGCCGAGGTTCCACAGGTGCCGCTCGGGGTGGTCGGTGGGCAGGCACGACACCTCGTAGCGGGTCGCGAACGCGGTAGCCGGCGGGAGGGTGGGGGCTTCGTCCTGGGCCCGCTGCTCGGAGGCGCGGATCGCGGCTCGGACCTGGTTCTCGTCGGGCGGGGTGGTCGTGTTCATGCCTACTCCAATCGTGCCAGCATTCACTGGCACAGTCGTGCTGTCAGTTGCGTCGGGCGGCCGTTGCCCCGGGTCAAGCCGCCTTTCCAGGCGCCTGATCAGCGGTTTCGGGGACGGCGGTGAGCCGTCGGCGGGGGTCGTGTTCGCCGTCGTTCCAGCCGGCGAGGGCGTGGGCGAGGGCGGCGTAGTGGCGGATCTGGTCTTCCTTCGTGGTGGGTTCGAGGTGGTCGGGGAGGTGGGGTGGTTGGGGTTGGTCGGGTATGGGTCCGCCGAACTGCCCGGTGGGGATCTCCTCGGCAAGGAGCCGCTCGTACGGGGTGCTCATCCGTCCTCCAGCGGCAGTTCGGCTTGCAGGGCTTCGGTGGCCGTGCAGCGGCGGCAGACCTCGGGCCAGTGGATCGACAGCGACCCGAGGGCGATGGCGCGTTGGTGCTTGACGTGGGCGGCGAGGGTGCCGTGGGCGGCCATGTCGTCGATCGCGTCGGGGGTCATGAGCGGTTCGTCGAGCGGGTCGTGGCAGCCGCAGGGGCAGCCGGGTTCGCCGGGGAGGCCGAGGGCGAGGAGGTGGGCCCAGCAGGCGTGGTGCTTGTGCTGGCGGCAGGCGGGGCAGATCGTCGTGTTGTGGCCGAAGGGGACGATGACTTTGCCGGGGCGGAGTTCGGAGTTCTGGGGTCGGTAGCCGCGGGTGCGGCCTGATCCGCGGGTCATGGCGTGGTCTCTTCCGGCTCGGTGGGCGTGGTGTGGCTGCGGAGTGCGGCGCGTGCTGCTGCGGCGTGGCGGCGTACGGCGTCGGGGCCGGCGGGGCGTGCGGGCGTACGCCAGTCGTCGGCGGGCGCGGGGGGTGCGGCGGCGGTGGGGCGCCAGCCGTGGGAGCGGAGCGCGGTGACGTACTCCTGCGCGAGCACCTCGGGGTCGGGGCGTTCGTCGGCGGGGGCTTCGTCGCGGCGGCGGATGCGGGCGGCGAGGCTGGTGATGGCGTCGCGGTCGGCGGGGTCGGGGGTCATCCGGTGTCTCCTTCGCGGTCCGCTGCGGCGATGGCGTCGAGTTCGGCGAGGCGGTCGCGGTACGAGGGCGGGGTGGGCGTGGCCTGCCCGCCGGGGACGGCGACGAGGAACGCGCCCTGTGCGCCGGCGCGTTCGGGGCGTTCGCGGGAGAGCCACACGCGCCAGAGGGGGCCGAAGTCGGCGGCGACGTCGCCGCGGGCCCGGTGGTGGGCGATGAACTTCTGCGTGGCTCGGGTGGTGGCTTCGGGGCCGAGGCGGGTGATGTCGGCGGTGGCCGCGGTGCGGTCGGCTTCGCTGGGTGTCCAGTCCTCGGGGATCAGAGAGAGAGGTTCGCGGGCCCGCGCGTCACTTGGGTGACGTTCTCTCTCTACTGGACCACCGGTAAAGGACGGGTCGGGTCGGGTCGGGAACGCGCGCGCGCGAGGACCCTGGGAGTCCCCCGGGGACGCACCGTTGTGACCAGGGTGTTCGCCAGAAACAGGGGTGTGAATCGTCTTCGATTCGCGCTCGATTCGTTCGCGATTCGCCGACGAATCGTCTCCGTTTCGCGGACGATTCGCGGGCGGATCGGGTGTCGGGTCCTGCCGGTGACGCTGCTTCCGCTTCTTCTCCGCGGCCCGCTCACGGCCGGCGACGACGTCCGCGCGGGACGGGTTGTAGGCGAGGTAGTCGTGCATCTGGAAGTCCCCGTCACTGGGCTGAGGGCAGCGCAGGCAGGTGTGCCCGTGGGGGTGCCAGAGGCCGACGCGCACGAGCTTCTTGATCTGCGGCGCGGTTCCGTACATGGCGGCGACCGGGCCGGGCACGATGCCGTCGGTGAGGTGCTGGGCCGCGTAGGCGCCGCACCGGAGCCACAGCCCGACGGCGGCGTTGGTCGCCGCGAGGATCTTGGGGTGGCTGTGGGCGGTGTCGTCCACCTTGAACCACGTCATCGTGCCGCACTCCACGGTTGAGGGTTGATGCCGGCGGATCGCGGGCCCGCCACGCGGCGGGCCCGCGGCGGCAGCTACTTGGGCATGGGGAACTTCTCCGGCGTGGCGCCGCCGGGCTTGTAGCGCAGGACCCGCAGCTCCGTGCCATCGCGGTAGGCGTTCCACGCCTTGATCACGAAGGCCAGGAGCATGTCCTCGGGAACACGGCCGGCACTGTCACTCAGCTCCGCGGCGCGCTTCCGCAGCGTCCACACGGGGTGGTACTGCTCCAGGCCGGCGCCGGAACCGAGGCGGTCGAAGAACCACGCCGCGTCCTCGGCGTCGAGCTTGGCGAACACCCAGTGGGTGAGGGCAATGACGGATGCAGGAAGCCGGCCGGGCTTGCGGACAGCGGCGGCGACCTTCGCCGAGTCTCGGGCCTCCGGGTGCTGCTCCAGGAAGGCCAGGCACTCGGTGTTCGTCGGCGTGTAGACGCCGGTGTTCCGGCGCTGGCCCTGGGTCCACATAAGGGCCCGGCGCAGGAGGGATCCGAGGATGACGGCGTTGTGCTCGCCGCGGAGGTGGAGGGCGTCGGACAGCGTGCGCTTTCGTCCGTCGTCCATCGTCTCCTGGGTGGAGTTGGGCAGGCCGGTGACGACCAGCATGCGGAGGCTGACGCCGGACAGGGCGACGGCCTGAAGCCGGTGCTGGCCGTCGAGCAGGGTGCCGTCGGCTGCGAACTTGATGGACTCGCCGTTCTCTGCCCAGTTGCCCGCTTCCATGTCGCGGGCGTAGGCGAGAACCGCCTTTTCCCGCAGGTTGCGGTTGTGGGTGTTCTGGCCGAGCCACTTCTCGGCGAGTTCCGGGGTGACGTCGATGACCTTGTACTTGGGGCCCTTAGCGCTCGGGCCGGGTACCGTGGTGGTGCTCACTTGTTCTCCTTCTCGATGGAGGTGGCGACGCCGGCGAGGGCGTCGCTGATCGTGTGGAGGCTCGTCGCCCACCAGCGGCGGGCCTCTTCGCTTGCTGCGGCGTCGGGCAGGTTCATGGCCTGTACGAGCCGGGTGGTGTGTTCCAGGGCGCCGAGGAGTTCGGGGACCTGGTGGTGGGTGTTCTCCCGGTTCTTGGCGAACCGGTCGTCTTCGGTGAGCCGGGCGAGGCGTTCGGCGGCGCGGGTGAGGTCGCGGCCGGCGTCGGTGAACGCCTCGGGGAGCGGGCGCCGCTTGGGGCGCGGCGGCTCGGGGCGCGCGGGCTCGTCGAGCAGTTCGGCATCGACGACCTCGGGAGCGGTGTCCGGCTCGATCCAGTCGTCCCCGGCGAGCAGGTCCGGGACATGGGACGGCGCGGCTGGCCGCGTCGCGGCGTACGACTTGCCGTCCGTGCCCTGGATTTGAGGTGAGCAATTCTGCTCACCTGATGCCGCTAGGTCGTTCCGGACGGTGCCGTAGCTGACTCCGGTGGCGGAACTGATCGCGCGGACGCTCATGCCCGCGGACCGGAGCGACTGGATCGTGTCGGCGCGCTCCTCCTTCGGCAGCGCGAGCCGGGCCGTGCGGAACTCGGCGTCGACGTAGGCGTCCCAGGCGTCGTAGCCGAGGGCGGCCCAGGCGCGGGAGGTGTACGCCTCCTGAATCAGTTCCCACGTGCCCTCGACCGCGAGCTTGATGCGGTCGGTGAGCGTGCGAGCCTGCTCGGCCGTCGGCAGTTCGATCTCGGTCACTGCGTCGCTTCCCTTCTGCGGTTCGGGGAGCCGGGCCCCGGCGCCGGCTCGGGCCGGCCCGCGAGCGCCGACGGGGAATGCGCCGGGCACCGCCACCCGCAGGGGTAGAACCGTGCGCGGCCGATCGCGTGCGGGCCGGTGGGCACGTTGCACGGCGGCGGCCGGTGGCCCCGGTGCGGCTTCACGCGGCGGCCCCCGAGTCCTGCGCGGCGGCGGCCGCCTTGTCGGCTTCGTCCTTGCGGCGGTACAGCGCGGCCCGTTCGCGGACGCCGAGGCCGCCGCGGATGCCGGTGCGTTCTCCGCTCTTCTGCGGGCGCTCGAAGCGTTCGGCGTCCGCGAGGCAGGCAGCCTTCGCGGGGCAGGCGCGGCACCAGGTGACGGCTTTCTTCCCGTCGGGGTGTCCGGGCCCGTCGTGCTCCCACCAGGTGGGGTCTGCGGCGGGGTGGAGGCAGAGGGCGCGCGACCACCAAACGGAGTCGGCGGCGGATCCGGGGGCGGTCATGCGGGGCTTCACGAGGGGCACCTCCTCAGGGCCGGTGCTGCTGGATCAGGGACAGGGACACGCCGTACTCGCGCGCAAGGTCCTGGGCCCGCTCGCCCTCGCGAAGCCGGCGGACGATGTCGTCGCGCTCCCGGGGAGTGAGCCGCCGGGGCCGGCCGCGGCCTTCCCCGGGCTGCGCGGCGTCTTGGCGGCGGGCCCAGTCCCGCTGACCGTCCGTCGCCGCGTTCACGGCGCGACCACCGCCCGCACACGCTCCGCGGCCCACGTCGCCACGTTCACCGGCACCGCGTTGCCGATCTGCAGCCGCTGCGCGGTCTCCTCGCCGGCGAACACGTGATGGTCGGGGAAGCCCTGCAGCCGCGCCTTCTCCGCGAGCGTCAGCGGCCGGTACTCGCAGCCGTCGACGCTGCCGTCGCCGCCAGGACGCACGAGGTAGTGGTGATTGCCGCCCTGCGCGGTGATGGTGCCGATCGGCTCGTTCAGGCTGGTGGCGCGGCCGTGGTTGCGGCGGGTGACCATGAACGGCTCACCGCCGAACCTGGCGATGCCTTGCGCAACGCAGGCGCGGGTGGCCGCTACGTAGGGCACGCGCTTGGTGCCGCGGGTCCAGCCGTCGCCGAATCGGTGGCCTCGCACGCTGTCGTCGATGACGTCGCCGATGCCGGCGACGACCGGCTCAACACGGCGGTGGCAACGCGGGGTGGGGCACACGTAGTGGTACTGGTCGCCGTACTCCCCGACGCGGCGCGCCCGGGGCGCGATCGTCCAGTGCTGCATGCCCTTGACCGGGCCGCAGACGTCGCAGAGGGCATCGGGACGCGGGCGCAGATCGGGCAGGCGGCCAAGGTCCTTGCGAATCATGGCCCACACGACACGGTGCCGCAGTTGCGGAAGCCGACGGTAACCGGGGCCGTCGGTGTGCGCGGCGTTGACGGACGCGATGACCGGGTAGTAGTCGAGGGCGTCCCACACGTGAAGCCAGGCGTCGAAGAGCGGCCGGTTGCGGCCCATGCCGAACTCCGGGACGTTCTCCCCGATGTAGGCCAGTGGCCGGTGAACCTCGGCGTAGCGGATGGGGTCCCACGCGGTCATGCGGGTGCGGGTGAAGTCGGGCCGCTCAGGCTGGGAGTCGTCGAAGGTGAGGGCGAGCTGCGCGCGCGGTGTGGTGCGCCCTCCGGACCGGCCGACTTCCCAGCAGATCGGGGAGCCGACGACGACATCCGCGCCCGGGACGCTGCGCATATCGAGGTTGTTGATGTCGCACTGCTGGACCCACAGGCCGGGCCAGTTGGCGCGGGCCGTGTCACAGGCGGCCGTATCGTGGTTCGCGGCGTACTGCGGCTCGTACCCGGCGTCGGTGGCGCCGCGGAGGTCGCCGCAGCCGCCGGAGAAGAGGAAGACGGCGGTCGTCATCGGGTCACCGCCTCGTAGTCGGGCCATTCGCAGCCGAGCAGCCCGCCGCGGTGCGTCTCCGGCACCGCAACCAGCGGGCACCCCGCCCAATCCAGGCCGGCCGCGCGGAGGACGAAGCTGTCGCACTCGTCGTCGTTCGCGAACACGGCGCCGTACGTGTGCTGTACGGCGTTCATGACGCCGGTCTTGCCGGCGTTGCCGTTGCCGGTGGCGTACTTGGCGCGGCACCGCGGCGGCATGATCGCGGTGGGGATTTCGCGGTCGAGGAGGCCGTCGACGATGAGCCACCACAGGCCGCCGCGGTCCCATGCGGAACCGCCGGCGCTGTGGAACGACGGGCCTTCGATGACGGCGAGGTCGACGTCGCCGACGGCTTCGAGGGCGCCGCGGGCGATGCTCTGCAGCCGGGCGTGCCGGGTGTGGAGGAGGTCGCGGCGCCGGCCGGTGGTGGGGATGCGGACGGTGCCGCCGAGGGTGGCGATGGCTGTTCCGGTCAGCGAAACGTCCACGCCGGCGACTCGCAGGGGCCGAGGGCCCGGCGCAGTGGTCTGCGCCGGGGTCGGCGTGGTGGCGGGGGCGGTCACGGCAGGGTCACCGCCTCGTAGCCGAGGGGGTCTTCGCCGGGCGCCAGCTCCCGCAGGTGCAGCACAAGCTGGCCGCCGTCAACGACGGGCCCGAGTCGCATGTCGGGGCCGAGGACGTGCAGGTGGTTGTCGTCGGCGACGACCCCGGCATCTACTAGCCCGTCGGTCGCGGCCTTGAACGAGTGCGCCCAGTTGATCGGGTCGTAGGGGTTGAGGTCGTTGGTGGGGTGGAGGACACCGAGGACGTGGACGCGGTCGAGGAGTGGGTTGGGGTCGGCGGCGATGAGCGCCCAGCGCATGGTGGCGTCGGCGTAGCAGGCTTCTGCTGCGGCGGTGCGGATCTTCTTTGCGCGCCATGCGACGTGTGCACGCCGGTAGTTGATGTTGATGAGGCTGAGGCCGGAGGGCAGGGCGATGGTGTAGGTGCGGGGGGTCCAGCCGCGGGAGCGGGCGTCGTGAAGGGCGGTCACCGGTCCTCCCCGCGGGTGTCCTGCGGCGGCTCGCCGAGGGCGTTGAGGAGCTTGACGAGCCCTTCGCCGATGGCTTCCTTGGCGGCCCGTTCGACGAGCACGCCGTTCAGTTCGGCGTGTGAGAGGGCGAACTGTGCGTCCTCGCGGGCTCGTTCGCGGCGGCGTCGTACGGCCCTCAGGACCGCGCGCGCCCCTGCGAGGAGGAGGAAGAGGAAGCCGATGGCGATGGCGATGAGCTGGTCTTCGGTCATGGCGTCGTCTCCTCTCGCAGCGCGAGCCCGAGGACGACCGCGGAGGCGCACGGCCACGGGACGTACAGGCGGTAAGCGGCGATACGGCCGATCGGCCGAACATCGGTGCGGCAGCGGGCGCAGACGACGCCGAAGTTGGGGGGCGCGCTGCCGATCTCGACCGGCTCGTGCCCGTAGTCGTTCTCGGCGTTGAGGCGGTAGAGGGCGGCGCGGGAGCCGGGCATGCACACGGCGCAGGGCTCCTGGCCCTCGCCGAACGCGGCGGTCATGGTGGTCTCGCGCAGCGGGTGGCCGTCGGAGAGCATGATCTGCGGCATGCCGGGGACCCACTGCTCCGGGTCGAACCGCCACAGGTCGTGTGCCGAGTGGAACGCCTTGCAATGCAGGTCGGTGTGGAAGCGGGTGCCTCCCTTGGAGGCGTACACGGTGATCACGGCGTGGCTCCCGGGCTCGGCGGGGCGGGTGCGCTGCTGCCACGGGCCACACGGGGACCATCCGCGGCAGCAGCGGGAACGGGGGTACGGGCGGCGCGGCGACGGTCGATCTCCGCGAACTCCAACCGCAGGTCGAAGCCCTCGGCGCGCAGCGTGTCCGCGAGCGTGTCGGCCATCTGGGCGGCCGACGCGCCGGCGTTCGCGGGGGTGCGCGCGGCGACGATGAGCCCCGCGACCACCTCCCGCAGGTGGGTGTGCTGCTCGGCGAGGCGGGCGCAGGCGTTGGAGAAGGTCGTGGCGTCCTTCTCAGCCTTGATGCGCAGGTCGACAGCCTTGCGTTCGGCGGCGCGGGCCTCCTCGAGGAGCCGGCGGCTACGCATCGGCGCCCACCGCCTCGAAGGGGATCAGCGGCCAGTCCGTACGCACGCCGGCGGCCCACGACTCCTTGCCGGGCGTACGGGCGAAGTAGTCACGGAGCCCTTCGGCCTGCTCCCGCGCCCATCGAACCTGCGCAAGATGCAGCGTCGCGAGCGCCGCCGTGCCGATCTCCGTGTAGCCCCGGGCTATCCGCCAGGCGACCCGGCACGCGGCGAGCGCGTCGGCGTCCGCCGAGTGGGCGTCGTCGAGCCGCACGCGGTAGTGGGCGCACAGGTCGGTGAGGGTGCGGCCCCCGCGCCGGTACTGGTCGACGTGCTTGTCGAGGACGCGGGGGTCGATGACGTTGAGCCGGTCGCCGACGACATCCGTCAGCGGCTTCACGCCGTGGCGCCGGGCCTCGCGGTCCAGCATCGTCAGGTCGAACGCGGCGTTCATGATGACGATGGGCTGGCCGACCTCGACGGCCTCGGCGAGCGCCTGCACCAGCTCGGCGACGACCTCGGCGGCCGGCCGCCCTTCCGTGCGGACCTTCTCGGTGGTGATGCCGTGCACGGCCGTGGATTCGGCGGGGATGTCGACGTCGGGGTCGGCGAGCCAGGTGCGGGAGTCGGTGCCGGGCGCGAGGCCGCAGGTGACGACGCAGGCGGTGACGATGCGGTCGGTCTCGGGGTCGACACCGGTCGACTCAAGATCAAATCCGGTCATGGGGCCGGTGTGCCAGGACATCAGGCGCCACCGCCGAACCCGCGCTCGGTACCGACCCGCATGATCAGCGCGACAATGCCCTCGTCGTCGCCGGTCTCGTTCTGCACCTTCTGGTTCGCGCGCTGCTGCTGCCGCAGCTCGTACACCATCTGCGACATGCGCGCCTTGCTGGTGCCGGGGTCGAGCGCCTCGTCGCGGTAACCGGTCAGCGGCCGGAGCGGCGCCTCACCACGCTCGACGTGCGAGGCGTCGGGGTCCTTGTCGTGCGTCGGCGTCAGACCGCCGGTCAGCAGCAGCACCCGCAGCGCGACAGACTGCGCTTTCGCCGTGCCCTTGTCCGCGGAGTCGAGCGCCTCGCCCCGCGTCTTCAGCAGCACGGGCAGCGTGTCGCCCTTCGGGCCCATGACCATCCACGAGACGGTCACGGTGCACTCGCGCATCTTGTTGCCCTTGGACGTGGTGGTGTCGCGGTGCTCTGCGTCCACGTCGACGGGGAAGATGTTGATCCCGTGCTTCAAGGTCACGGG
This sequence comes from Streptomyces aculeolatus, assembly GCF_020400605.1. GTDB lineage: Bacteria > Actinomycetota > Actinomycetes > Streptomycetales > Streptomycetaceae > Streptomyces > Streptomyces aculeolatus. The sequence continues at coordinate 194,858 of NZ_JAINRD010000002.1, forward strand.
ACCGAAGGTGTTGACCACGGTGTCGACACCGCGGAAGTTGAAGCGGGTGCCGCCGCCGTTGTACTGCTCGCTCTTGGCGATGGCGCGGACCTCGCGGCGGACGCGGAGCCACGCCACGTGGACGGGGATCATCTCGGGGTCGTCGTTGCCGGGCTCGTAGTCAGCCATCGGGTCCGGCGCAGGGACGAACGGCTCGACGGGCTCGGCGGCCGGGGCCTGCGTCTCGATGTCGGTGCGGCCGGCGGCGGCCGCGGCGCGCTCGGTGAGCGTGCTCATGCGTTGTGCTCCTCACGGATCGAGCGGGGAATGGTCAAGCGGCGCGACACCCGGTCCTCGACGCAGTCGGAGTAGGCGTCCGGCCACTGCTCGGCGAGGCGCGTGAAGTCGCAGTGGCGGCGGGCCTGTTCGTCGAGGGACACGTACGGGCGGTCGAGGACGGTCCCGGCTTCGGCGTCGCCGAGGGCGCCGAGGATCCGCGCCTTCGCGGCCTTCTTCCGGCCCGCGGCTTCGGTCTCGTCGTTGTGCGCGTCGAGGTAGTCGGCCACCGCGTCCTGCGCCTCGTAGTCGCGGGACAGGTCCACGGCGCCAGCGCGGTCGGGGTAGAGCTGCTCGTACAGGTCGAGCAGCACCTCGGGGTCAGCGTCGGCGGCGAGCGTCGGCGGCTGGCGGTCGGTGATCTGCTGCCACGCCCGCTCTCCGGCCGCGCGCAGGTCGTCGACAAGCTGTTGGTGGTCGGCGACGCGGATCACGTACTGCCGGAAGTCGTTGCCTCCGAGGAGTACTGCGGCGTGGATGTGGTCGTATCCGCAGGTGTCGGCCTGCCAGAGGGTCTGCACGAGCACGTCGTCGGCGACGCCGGCGCGGAACTGGGACGCCTTCATCTTGTCGCGGCACTTGATCTCTACCGCGCACTTCTCGCGGCCGTCAGCGAGGGGGCATTCGAGGACGCGGCGGTCAAGGGTGCACATCTGCCACGGCCGTTCGGTGTTGGCGATCAGCCCCACCTTCTGGATCACGGACCGGTTGCGGCGTGCCCACTCGCGGGCGACGGTTTCCTCGTTGAGGCGTCCCCAGAGGGCGGGTTCGGAGTCGTCGCCGTCTATGGGCAGGCCGCCGGTCTTGTCGTGGTAGACGGAGAGGGCGTTGCCGTAGCGGCTGATGCCGAGGATCGCGGCGATGTCGGAGGAGCCGAGGCCCTGGCGGCGTGCGCGGAGCCAGAGGTCGCGGTCGCCGTCGATGTCGGCGGCGGGGAGGATGAGCCGGCCGGTGGGGGTGATGCGGCGGCCGGCCTGCACGGTGGTCGTCACAGTGCCTCCCCGACGTAGCGCGCCTGGACGGCGGTCCCGCCGTCGTCGAGGCGCGCCGTCCGCGCCTCGAAGTGGCCTGCGGGCAGGTAGGCGGGCAGGCGGTCGCCGGTGGCGATACGGCGGGCCGTGGTCTGCGCGACCGCGCGGGATCGGTGGGTGCTGACGTGCTGCCATTCGCCGGGTGTGCGGCGGAGTCGGCGGGCGACGTCGGCGTGCCGGGTGAAGGACCTGTACGGGCTGCGCGGGGGTGGCTTGCTCATCGCTGCACCTCCGGCAGGGTGCGCAGCGGGGTGGTGTCGTCGGTGAGGAGCAGCGCCATGGGGATGGACTGGGTGGTCTCGGAGTCGTCGACGGGCCGTGTGTCTGTCCACGTGGCGCGGGGCTCGGGGCCGCGGTCGGCCCATGCCGGGGCGGCGGCCGGGCGCGGTGTGGTGCGTGCCGCGCGGTGCCGTCCGGTGGGCGGCGGGGTGCGTCCGAGCCACCAGCCGAACGCGACGGAGGCGAGCGCGAGGACGCCGAGGGTGAACGCCAGGGTGGCGACGACGATGGTCACGACCCACCCCCGGCGGCGAGGCGCTGCAGGCCGTAGCCGCGCACCTTGTCGTACCGGCGGATGCCCCACACGATCGCGTGGCAGGCCCACAGGAACGGCCAGTTCCAATCGCGGAAGTCCAGCTCCCACGTGTCCTCGAAGCCGTAGCCCGCGAACTCGAAGTCGTTCAGGGCCTCGCGCGCCGTGTCCTCGTAGTGGAGGTCGAAGCGGCTCAGGATGTCGTCGCGGACGGCGCGGCTGACGCCCCGGGGGGCGGTGCCGTTGCGGATGTCGTCGGCGACGCACTCCTTGACGACCTGCTTGAACCTGTCCTCGGAGTACTCCTTGGTGCTGTCGCGTCCGCCCTCGGTCTTCTCGGACCAGTAGCCCGGGTTGATACGGCGTCCGCGGAAGAACTCGAACATGTCCGGCAGGCGGGTGAACATGTAGCCGTCGATGTCGCCTCGGACGACGAGGCTGCCGGGCCACGTCACGAGGTCGAACCAGTAGAAGCCGTGCGAGCGGTCGGCGAACCGCAGGTGTCGGTACAGGCCGTCGTCGTGGAGCACGGTCATCTGGTGGCCGGCGGTGTCGCGGGCGAACCGCTCGGCGCTCTCGGTGTAGTCGCTCATCGGGTTCCCCCGGGGTTCTGGTGGTCGTGGGGTCGGCGGGCCGCGCGGCGCAGCGCGACGTATCCAGCGGCAGCGAGCAGCGAAGCGGCGAACCAGACGGCGAGGACCAGGAAGGCGGTCATCACGAGCGCCCACCCCCCTCGGCAAGCCGCACGATGGTGACCTCCGGCGCCCGCTCGGCAGGCGACGGCCACGCGCCGTTGATGAACTGCGCGATCTTGTGCGCGCGCTTCACGTCGCTGCACGGCCACTCGTCGTCGTCCCACTCGCAGTGCCATCCGTCGTCGTCCCGGTACGGGGCGTGGGCGAGGGCGCAGTCGTTGAGGAGCAGTGCGATCGACAGCAGCAGGGAGTCGGTCATGGGCACGGTGCCGCCGGTGCGCATGAGGTGCTGGCCCACGTGCCGGGCGGTGTACGCGGCGGCCTGGATCTCGTCGCATTCGGTGCGGTCACCCACGGCCCTCACCGCCCTCCGCGCGCACTCCACAGACGTTGCACGTGAAGCCCAAGGGCGGCGCGCCGGAACACGCCCGGCACGACGGTGCGGTGAGGAGTTCGCCCACCGGCACACCGAACAGCGCGGCCATCGCGACCAGTTCGACAGCAGTCCACGGCTTCTGACGCGGCTTGCCCACCTGCTCCGCTGCGGACCAATTCGCCTTCGACCAGGGCTCGCCAAGGAACGAGCCGAGGCGCTGCCCGGCGTCCTCCTGCCGCCATCCGCGGGCGTGCCGCAGGCGGCGGACGTTGCGGGAGACGGTCTCCGCTGCACGCTTGGACCTCACTGCTCGCCACCCCCTTCGACGTGCTCGGGGTGGGCCGCGGCGTCAGCGGCGAACCAGGAGTCGACCGGGTCCAGCGCATGCCGGTCCGGGTCGTCCAGCGGCAGCCGGCGCCGCATCTCCTCGATCTGCGCCTCAAGGTCGGCGGTCGGGACGTCGAGTGCGGCGATGGCGCGCCGCGGGCCGTTCACGACAGCCCCCGAGCGATGTCCGCAGGAGTCGGCGGAACGAGGCGACGAACCGCCACCCAGCCCCGCGACCACTCGTACTCGTTGAGCCGGTGCGTCACCCGCGGGTCGAGGGCGCCCTGCGCCCACTGGCCGCACGCGATCCAGCCGCCGGTGTCGGCGTCCCACTCGACTGCCTCGCAGCGGAAGTGCGTGAGGACGGTCGCCTCGTAGTCGCGGTTGAGGCGGTACTCGGTGCCGGGCTGGAAGAAGTCCTCCGGCAGGGTGGGGGTGTCGGTGGTGTGCTCGTGCTCGGCGGCCGGGGCCGCGGGCAGGTTGCGGCGCTGGAACATCAGCCCTCACCCCCGAACAGCCGCACCAGCGACCCACCAGGCCGGGAGGCAAGGACCTTGTTCGCGGCGGCCACATCACGGACCAGGCACGCCCAGCCCGCGGTCATCTCCCGCCGCGCATCCGCAGGCATCTCGTCGTCGCGCATCAGGCCCTGAAGCAGCCGGGCGTTCCCAGCGGCTTCGGAGGCGGCTTCCTCCACGTCGATCAGGTCGTAGGACCAGACGCCGACCACGCCGTGCGCGGAGGCGAACAGGTCCACACAGACGGCGTCCATCAGGCACCGCCCGTCTGCGCGTCGCCCTTGACGGTGCGCCACGGCCCGTACCGGACCGTGCGCTGCACCAGAACCGCGTCACTCCGCATGTCCCGCCAGCGGGTCAGCGCCTGCTCGGCGTCGGCCCGGTCGCGGCGCTGGTCGACGTGCTCGATGGCGTCGCCGTACCGGACCCCGTACTCGTGGCCCGCCTGCGGGGCGTCGCTGCCCAACGCCACATCGCCCTCGTCGGCGGCGGTGTCGTCGTCGTATCCGGCGACCACCCACCGCTCCGCAGCCCGATCCCAGACCACGGACCACGTACGGTGGTCGGTGAGGGTGCCGTCGAGGTCGATGCCGATGGCGTCGACCGCGTTGAGCGCGTCAGCGATGGCCTGCCACCGCGACCGCTCGGTACGGGGCGCCTCAGCCTCACCGCCGTCCCGCTTCGAGCAGGTGCAGGTGGGACCGATGCCCGCGGCGTAGGCACACGGGTTGTCGTGGCCGCCACGAAGCGGGAAGTCCGCCCCGTCCGTCTGCGCGTCGTGCTCGGCGAGGAAATCCGCCAGGGCGCGGTTGCCCTCACCCGACGCGGCGTCCTTCCGGCGGACCTGCTCCAGCAGGAACCGGCGCTGTGCCCGCAGCTTCTCCAGCTCGGCGGCGCCACCCTCCTCCACCAACATCCCGCGCCCGGCCAACACCTCAACCGCAGCCGACGCGATCTCCTCCGCGCTCTCCGTCCACGCCTGCCACAACAGCGACCGCGCGTGCGCCTGCAACCCGTTGTCAGTCACGGCGCCACCGACCCGGCAGCCTCGGCGGCACCCGCCGCAGCGTCCCGGCCCGCGGCCTCGAAGAACGCCTGCCCCAGCGGGACCACACCCGCCGTACGCGGCGACTTCGTGTCCGCCTCAATCCCGTGACCGGCCAGGCGCACCGTCACCCCGTTGAACGCGCCCGGCGCTTCGAGCCACTGCGCACCCGCGTAGTCGTGCAACTCCACCGCGGCGACGGGGATCTTCAGGGCCGTACGCCACTGCTCGAAGCCCCCGGCCGTCCGCGTCTGCATGTCCAGTACGACCGGCAAGGCAGTGTGGATCATGACGAAGGGAACAGGCAGGCCCGGGAAGGCGTCGCGGAGCGCCGACAGCGCGTCGTACGCCTCGCTGAAGTCGTCCATCACAGGGTCGGGGTTGTGCGCTGTACTCTGAGTGCTCATCGGTGAGCCTCGCTTTCTGCTGTTGAGTGGGGTGGAGCCGTAGGGGCCGACCCCCGGACGCACATCCGGGACGGCCCCGTCTTGCTGCTCAGCCGGTACGCCGACCAGGCAGCGGAGTCAGGCGCGACGGCGACGAACCGCCGGGCACACGGACCGTCGGCGCGGACTCCGGCTCCACATGCAGGAGCGCGAGGATCCGGTCGAGGTCGTCATCGGTGAAGAGCACGAGCCGCCCGGCCTTGGTGTGCGGGAGGGTCTTGATGCGGTTCTTCAGCCACTTCGGGTGCACCCGAAGTTCGGCGGCAGCCTCGTCGTAGTCGTAGAGGCGCCGCCGCTGCGGCGTCTCCCGCAGCTCGGCGACCTCGGTCAACAGCCCCGTCACAGCCTGTGCAAGGACGGCGACCTGAGCGTGCAGGCTCGCGTCCCCGGCTGCGGCAGGCTGGTGCGAAGTACGCGCACGGGCTGGAGTCGCGTGCGACGCCGCGCTCATGCTGCATCTCCGGCTACCTGCGTAGGTGCGGACGTGACCGGCTCGGGCGCGGTCGGGGCGGGGTCGGCCTGGCGCTTGGCTTCCAGGACGACCAGGGGGCAGTTCAGGGCCTCGGCCATCTTGGCGAGGTTGTCGGGGGTGCAGTTCCGCCACCCGGATTCGATCTCGCCCATGAGCTGCGGAGAGATGCCGACGAGCGCGGCCAGTTCGTACTTCCTGAGTCCGGCCTTCTCGCGGGCGTAGGTGACGGCAGACGGTTCGTGGTTGAGCGGGCGCTTGATCCGCCGGCGCGTCCGCTTGGGTCGTGGAGCTTCTGCCATACACAGACTGTAACGCGTAGTTGCGCGTAGTTCAAGGACTACGCGCGTACTACTCATCCTGATGCGTAGGCTGGCGCATAACACGCGTTCCAGCCGCTTGGCCATGGGTCGCTCTGGTCAAGTTGCGCGTAGTTATGCGAAGCTGTGCACATGACTACGCGACCCTCTCCCCCACCGGAGGGCCAGCGGATCACCGCCGCCCTGAAGCGCACCAAGCTCTCCGCCCGACGAGCCGCCGAACTCGCCGGCATCAGCGACGCCCGCTGGCGCCAGATCACCAGCGGCTACCAGATGGTGAGCGGCAACCCCATCCCCGTACGCGACGCCCCCGCCGAGACCGTCGCCCGTATGGCCCTCGTCGCAGACGTCACCCCCGAGGAACTCGAAGAAGACGACCGCCCCGACGCCGCCGGCGAACTCCGCCAACTACTCGCCGACGCATCGCGCTCGCAGCGCGGCGTCCTCGAAGCCGATGACCCCCGCCTACGCATCCTCGACGCGGCCCTGGAAACGCTCACCCGGGAGCAGCAGGTGGAGTTTCTCCGCCAAGAACTTGAGGAGCGGGAGCGGGGCGGGCGCAAGGCACCGCGCGCCCCTGAAGAGCGCCGGCGCGCCTAGAGGTAGTTGTTAACCACATTTAAGCGGTTGCACGGGGATGGCCAAATCCCGCCTGCGGGTGCATATTTGCTCATCTACCCCACACACGCGGGGTAGTCGCACACGCACACGCCGCACCATGCGTCATGGGGGAGCAGCACGTGTACGACCTCGTAGTCGCGGCGGTCCTGGGGGCAATCGCCGTTCTCATCATCGGCGCTTACGCAGGGCTCTGGGCCATGCGTAGACGCATCATCGACACGCAACGTCAACTCCAGCGGGAGCGCGAAGAGCGGCTACGCGCGGTGAACGACCTCGCCATCGCCATGGGCCGCGACCTACTCAGGCGGAAACTCGCCGCGCTCGACGGCGGCGGTGATGACGACGAGCCGCCCGAGGAGCGGCGGAAACGTTTCCGCGCAGTGCCGCCTCCGCCGCTCGCCGTGCCGATCGCGTTACTGCTGGCCGCCGGCGCCTGGCTCCGCACCCACCTCTGGGCACCGGCCCGCGCACACCCGTGGGCCGCCGCGGGGACCATCGCCACCGCCGCGGCCGTCGCCATAGCCGTCTACGTCGCCCCCGGCGGCGACGGCGCCCACCGCGCCGACGCGCCGACCATCACCGCCGCCCCGACCGCACCCGCCCCGCCGGGACCGGGAGAGAGCACGCCGCCCAGCGTGGGCCCGGACCGTACGCCATCCAGCTCGCCGTCTGGGCGCGCGGCCGTCGCCGGCCGCCGCGGCTTCCCACTCCCGAGCCCCACCACCGCGCCGCCGCCCGAGCCCGTGTCCCGCACCTCCCCGCCCGCCAGCAGCAGCCCGCCGCCGGACGGGACCAGCCCGCCCGGGACCAGCAGCGGCGGAACGACCGGCGGCGACAGCAGTACCGGCGGAACGGGCGGCGGTGACGGCGGCAGTACCGGGGACCCGACAACCGGCGGCACCACACCGCCGGTCGACCCGCCCGACGAGGACACCCCCGGCGGCCTCCTGTGCCTCGACATCGACCTGCACCCGATCCTGCGGCTCGGCCTATGCCTCCTGTGACGCGGTCGGCAGCGGCACGACGTTCCCGCCCGCGGCCGGCGGCGACATCGCGTTCTCCACCGCCGCCGTGATGTCATCGGACAGGCTCCGCACCAGATGCCCGTACCGGTCCACAGTGGTCGTGATGCTCTCGTGCCCCAACCGGGCCTGGATCGCAGGCAGCGGCACCCCCGCGGCAATCAGCCACGCCACATGCGTATGCCGCAGATCATGAATCCGCGGACGCTTCGGGAGCCCCTTCGCGATCGCCTCCTCCACCGCCGGCAGCCACCGCCGCCGCCAGAAATTCGTATGGCGCCAGGCCTTCCCCCTCGGCGTCTCAAAGATCAGCCCTTCCGGTGGCTTCCCCGCCACCCGGCGGCGGACCATCGCGAGTTGCTCCGCCGTGAGTGCCACCACGCGGCGGGCCCTCCTCGTCTTCGGCGGGCCCAGCCAGTACGCCGCGCCCGCCTCGCCCGGCGCTTTGCGCTTCCACGCCCGCTGCACGGACACGGTGCCGCGCTTGAGGTCGACATCGCGGACCTGGAGCGCGGTCGCCTCACCCCACCGCATGCCCGTCCCGACGAGCCAGTCCGTGAGGTCGCGGGCGTCATCAAAGGTGATCTCGGCGCGGATGCGGGCGTACTCCTCCGGCTCTAGGAACGTCATCTCCTCCACCGTGTGGTCGTCGATACGCGGGAGGCGCACCTTCTTGCAGCAGTTCTTCGTCCGCAGCGGCGGCTCGGCGTCGACGGCGGCCTGCACGATGGAGCTGAGCAGCCCGTGCCGGTTCGCGATCGACTTCGGCCCGGCCGGACGGCGCAGCCACCGCGCCGGGTTGTCCGGGTCGCGCTCGCCGGTCTCCTGCGCGCGGATCCAGTCCTGTACGTCGTCGGCCGTGATGTTGCAGATCGTCGCCGGCGCGACCCGGCCGGACGGCTCGACATGCTGCAGGGCGGAGAAGTGGTTGACGATGTCGCGGCGGTAGTCGCCCCGGGTCCGCTCGTCGATCCCGGTGAGGCGGTCGACTACGCGGTGCGCCCACGTCTCGAACGGCATGTCGCCGGGGCGCTGTTCCTCGTCGACGAAGCCCTTGCCGCGGACCCAGCCGGGCGGCCAGCGGTTGCCGTGGGCCTCGACGATGCCCTTGAACTCGCGCGCCTGGTCCTCGTCGCCGAAGTTCTCGGACTGCCACGCGCCGTCCTGGCGCCATTTGATCTGGTAGGTGATCCCGTCCTTCTTGGGGCGGGGCACGATGCTCGCCATGGATCGGGAGAGTACGCCCGTTTTTCATGGTCATGTTCCCGCGATGTTCCCAACGGGATGGCGCAGGGCCGGAGTTCGCAGGTCAGGGGGGTGAGAATGGCGGAGGTGGACGGGAATCGAACCCGCCTGACCGAGATACTCGCTCACTACGGTTTTGAAGACCGAGGGGGCCACCAGGCGCCCGTACACCTCCACCGGCAACTTTCGTACGCATCGTAAGCGCAACCGGTCGCGGCGCGGGCGGAATTCAGCACCCGGTCGCGAATTCCCTTTCCCCTCCGGCGTTTTCGCGGGGCGGACGGATCAGCCTTCGCCCCAGAACGGCACTCCCTCGCCCTCCAGGCGGTCGAGGAGCGCGAGGCCCTCCTCCGCCCAGTCGATCTCGGCGCGCGCCTTGGCCGACTCACCGCGGAACGCGAACCGCTTGAACTCGACGATCGCCTCGTGCTCCGCCCGCGGGCGCTGCCGGAGGCGGGAGTCCAGCAGCGGGACGCGGCGGGCTTCGAGGTCGTCGACCATCCCTTCCCAGGTGGCCAGCGCCGCGGCGTAGTGGGCGCGGTGGGCCCGTAGCTGGGCGCGGGCGGCGGCGTAGGAGGAGAACTCGAAGTGGGCCGCGCGGACCCGGGAGGGGTCGCGCTCGGGCGGGTAGAGGGTGGGCTCTTCGAGCCAGGCGCGCAGCTCGGCGAGCCCCTTGCCGGTGAGCGAGTAAACGCGCTTCTCGGCCCGCTTGCCGCGCGGCACCACCTCGACCTCGACCAGCTCGTCCTGCTCCATCCGGCGCAGCTCCGGATAGATCTGGCTGTGCGGTGCCTGCCACATGTACGCGACGGTGCCGTCGAAGTACCGGATCAGGTTGTAGCCGGTCATCGGCTCTGCGGTCAGCACGGCGAGCAGCGCGTGGCGAAGGGACACGGTGGACCTCGGGTCGGCGTACGGAGGGTGGTCGGATCAGGCGGCGGTGGTCACGGGTGAACTGTAGTGGCCTGCGGTGACGGCGTTCCGCGCAGCAGCTCCCGCACGTTGCCCGGGGTGAGCGGCAGCCGCGTCACCGGCCGCGCCGCCGCGCCGAGGGCGTCGGCGACGGCGTTCGCGACGGCCGCGGGCGTGCCCACCATGCCGGACTCGCCGGCGCCCTTGAGGCCCAGGGGGTTGGTGGGCGTCGGGTACTCGACGACGAACACGTCGATCTCCGGCAGGTCCGCCGCGGTGGGCATCAGGTAGTCGCCGAACGACGTGGAGAGCGGCTGCCCCTGCTCGTCGTAGACCAGCTCCTCCAGCAGCGCGCCGCCGATGCCCTGGGAGGCCGCCCCGGCGAGCTGGCCGCGCACCAGCTCCGGGTTGACCGCGCGCCCGACGTCGTGCAGGACGGCGTGCCGGAGCACCCGGACCGCACCGGTCGCGGCGTCGACGGTGACGAGCGAGAGTGCGGCGCCGAAGGAGAAGCCGGGGTGCGGCTTGTCGAACCGGCCGTGCCCCGCCGGCAGCCTCCCGGCCGGGGCGGTCGCGCCGCCGGGCCCGCGGACCGTGCCCCGGTCGAAGCGCACTTCGCCGGGGTCGCCGCCCACCTCGGCCGCCGCCTTGGCGAGGAGGTCCCGGGCGGCCAGCGCGATGGCGTTGCCCGCCAGCAGCGTCGACCGGCTGGCGAACGCGCCGAAGCCCATGGGGACGGCGGTGGTGTCGGAGAAGTCGACGGTCACGTCCTCGAAGGGCACGGACAGGGCGTCGGCGGCGATCTGGGCCAGGACGGTCTCCACCCCCTGCCCGAGGGAGGAGACGCCCGTCCGCACGGTGAACGTGCCGTCGTCGGCGGCCTCGACGAACGCCTCCTCGAACGGCCCGACGGCGCCGATCTCCACGTACGGCGCGAGGCCGACGCCGGCCAGCCGCCCGCTTCGCCGCAGCCGCTGCCGCTCGCGGGTGAGCGCCTCGTAGCCGGCGGCGTCGAGGAGGGTCTCGAACGACGCGGGGAAGTCGCCGCTCTCGTAGCGTACGGGCGGCACGTGCGGCTGCTCCGGCGCGTCGAACGCGAACGGCATGGCCGCGGCGGGGATCAGGTTGCGCCGCCGCAGCTCCGCCGGGTCGAGGCCCAGCTCCGCGGCGAGCAGGTCGAGTGCGCGCTCGCGGGCGAAGGTCGCCTCCGTCATGCCGGGGCCGCGGTACGTCCCGGTCGGGGTGCGGTTGGTCAGCACGCCGGTGGAGTCGACCGCGAACGCCTCCCAGCGGTACGGGCCCGCGGCGTGCAGGGCGGGCAGCAGCCCGGGGAGGATGCCCTGGGAGCGCACGTACGCGCCCTGGTCGCACCAGGCGCGGTCGCGGAAGGCGAGCAGCCGGCCGTCGGACGTGGCGGCGATCTCCCACTCGTGCTCCTGCTCGCGCGCGTGGTTGGTCGCCACGAAGTGCTCGGCGCGGTCCTCGGTCCACTTCACCGGCCGGCCCAGCCGCATGGCGGCGAAGGGCACCAGGAAGTCCTCCGGGTACGGCTCGCCCCGTACCCCGAAGCCGCCGCCGACGTGCACCTCCACGACCCGTACGCGCTCGGGACCGAGGCCGAGCATGGCGCCGAGGGCCTGCCGGGTGAAGTGCTTGACCTTGGCGCCGCCCCACAGGGTGAGCAGGCCGGTGGCCGGCTCGTACTCGGCGAGCAGGCCGCGGGTCTCCATGGGGACCGCGGTGTGGCGGTGCATCGTCAGCCGCTCGCGGACCACGACGTCGGCGCGGGAGAACGCGGCCTCGACGTCGCCGTGCCGCAGGGACACGGTGCTGACGGTGTTGTCCGGGCTCGACTCGTGCAGCCGCGGGGCGCCTTCTGCGGTGGCGGCGGCCATGGTGGCGGCCACGTCGAGGTCGTCGATGTCCACGTCGACCAGTTCGGCCGCGTCCTCCGCGGTGTACGGGTCCTCGGCGACGACGAGGGCGACGGGCTCGCCGACGTAGCGGACGGTGCCACGCGCCAGCGGCGGCTGGAGCAGCGGGGGCGTCTCGGCGGTCTCGGCGAACGGCAGCCGGACGGGGATGCGGACGTCCGGCAGGTCGTCGGCGGTGTAGACGGCCAGCACGCCGGGCAGGGCCAGCGCCTCGGCGGTGTCCAGCGCGGCGATACGGCCGTGGGCGAGCGGGCTGCGCACCACGCGGACGTGGACCTGCCCCGGGCGGTCGAGGTCGGCGGCGTAGCGGGCGCGGCCGGTCAGCAGGTCGTCGACGCCGCGCCGCGGTGTCGAGGTGCCGACGGACGGGGTGCGGTGGTTCACGACTTCTCCTTCAGCCGGTCGAGGGCGCGGGTGACGAGGGTCCGGACGAGTTCGCGGCGGAAGTCCGCGCCGCCCCCGGGGACTTCGCCGGAGGCGGCAGAGGAGCCGGCCGCGGCTCCGGCCGCGGACGCGGCCAGCCGGGCCGCCTCGGCGGCCGCCCGCTCGGTCAGCCGCCCGCCGGTCAGCGCCTCCTCCGCCTCCCGGGCGCGTACGGGCACGGGCCCGACGCTGCCGAGGGCGACGCGCACGTGCGTGGCCACCCCGTCGCCGTCGAGCGCCACCGCGACGGCCGCGGAGGCCAGGGCGAAGTCGCCGCTGTGCACCTGGAACTCCTCGAACACGCTGCGCAGCCCGGGCGGCGGGGCCGGAAAGGCGACCTCCACCAGCATCTCGTCGGGTTCGAGCGCGGTGATGAACGGGGCGAGGAAGAAGTCCGCGGCGGGGACGGTCCTGGTGCCGTCCGCGGACTGGAGGGTCACGGACGCGTCCAGGGCCGCGGCGACGACGGGGAGTTCGGCGGAGGGGTCGGCGTGGGCGAGGCTGCCGCCGCACGTGCCGCGTACCCGGACGGGATGGTGGCCGATGCGCCCCGCGGCCTCGCGGAGCGCCTGCCAGGGGCCGGTGAGCCCGGTGGCGCGTTCCAGCTCCAGGTGCCGGACCAGGGCGCCGACGCGCAGACCGCCGCCGTCCCCGCGGACGTACCGGTGGGTGGTGATGCGGCCGATGTCGACGAGGTGGCTGGGCCGGGCCAGCCGGTACGCCATGAGCGGCACCAGGCTCTGGCCGCCGGCCAGGATCTTCGCGTCCTCCCCGGCGTCGCGCAGGAGGGCGAGCGCCTCCGGCACACCGGCGGCGCGGGCGTACGCGAACGGCGGCGGCTTCACGATCCGGCCTCCTTCCGCGCGCGCTGGACGGCCCGTACGGCCGACACGATGGGGACGCCGCCGGTGCAGCGGCAGATGTTCGAGGACAGGACGTCGGTCACCCGCTCCGCGGAGGCGTCCGGTTCGTCGGCGAGCAGTCCTTGGGCGAGCATGAGGAAGCCGGGGGTGCAGAAGCCGCATTGAAGGGCGCCGCCGTCGCGGAAAGCCCGCTGGACGTCGGACAGCCGCGCGCCACCGCCGGGCTCCCCGTTCTCCCCGTTCCCCTCGTACTCCCCGGGCCCCGTCGGCTCTTCGCGCTCCCCGGACAGCCCTTCGACCGTCCGGATGCGGCTTCCCCGCGCCTGTACGGCCAGGACGAGGCAGGCCCGTACGGGCCTGCCGTCGAGCAGCACGGTGCACGCGCCGCAGACGCCGTGCTCGCAGCCCAGGCGGGTGCCCGTCAGACCGGCGCCGCGCAGGGCGTCGGCAAGGGTGCGGCGCGGTTCCACGGTGCAGGTGACGAGGCTGTCGTTCACGTCGAGTTCGACCGTTACCGGGTCGAGGGGCGGGAGCCAGGGGTCCTGCCGGCTGCCGGTCTCGTTCATCGTCTGCCTCCTGGTGCTTCCGGGGGTGCGGCGGACCGCCGGGCGGTTCGGTGGGTCAGGCGGACAGGGCGTCGCAGGCCGCGGCCACGGCCTCGCGCGACAGCCCGGCGCCCAGGGCGAGGGACAGCAGCACCCGGGCCTTCAGGGGGGAGACCGCGCCGGCCCCGATGAGGCCGCGGGCGAGGAGGTCGCGCTCGGAGCCGGGGAAGTCGTAGGTGTTCCGGTACAGCTCGCCCGCGCCGGTGCGGGACGCGAGGACGACGGGGATCCGGGCGGCCAGCGCCTCGGCGTCGGCGACGGTCCGGTTCGGCAGGTGCCCGGCCCCGAAGCCGGCCAGCACCGCGCCTTCGTAGCCGAGGTCCGGCAGGTGCGGCAGCAGCCGGACGTCGTCGCCGAGTACGGCGGTGACGAGGGCGACCGGGGCGGGTCCCGCGGGCGCGGGCAGCGGCAGGGGCGGCACCCGCGCGGGGCGCAGCGGGATGCGGACGCGGTCCTCGGTGACCCAGCCCAGCGGTCCGAGGCCGGGGGAGGCGAAGGCGGAGGGGCGCTCGGTGTGCCGCTTCTGTACGTAACGGGCGCTGTGCACCTCGCCGTTGAACACCACGGTGACGCCGGTGCCGACGGCCGCTTCGCTCGCTGCGACGCGGACGGCGTCGAGCAGGTTCGCCGGCCCGTCGGTGCCCGGCCGGCCGGGGTGGCGCAGGGCGCCGGTGACCACGACGGGGGTGTCGCCGCCGCCGAGCAGGTCGAGGGCGAAGGCCGTCTCCTCCAGGGTGTCCGTTCCCTGGGTGACGACGACGCCGTCGCAGCCGCGGGCGGCCGACCGGTCGATCTCCGCGCGCAGGTCCACCACGTCGGGCAGCGTGAGGTGGGCGCCGGGCAGCCGCCGGAAGTCGCCGTGGGAGAGGTGGACCCCGGCCGGCGCCGCGGGCAGCGAGGCGAGCAGGTCCGCCGCGTCGAGGGCGGGGACGACGCCCTGACCCGCGTCCCTTGCCGTCATGGCGATCGTGCCGCCGAGGGTCAGGACGTGCACCCGTACGGGTTCCGCGTTCATCTGCGCGCCTCCTCATCCTCCCCGGCCCGCTGCCCGTGGCACCGGTGGGGCTGGTTTTTATGTATGGCGATACCTATATTGATACTGTAAGCCAGGCGAGAGCGAAAGGACACACGCATGGTGTGCTGGCCCCTTCCGGTGATCCCCGAGATGAGCGAGCGGCAGCAGGGGTTCATGGCCCCGAACCTCAGTCCGAAGGGCCTGCGGCTCATCCCGCACGAACTCGCCGAGGGCGTCTACGGGCTGATGGCGAACAAGCTGCCGAAGGACAACAACGGCCTCGTCGTAGGCGACCGGGCGGCCCTGGTGATCGACTCCGGGATCACCCCTGACGTGGGCCGGTACATCCAGGAGGTCGTCGCCACCCTCACCGACCGGCCGGTGCTCTACCTGGCCAACACGACCTTCCACGGCGACCACACCTTCGGCAACGCGGCGTTCGGCGACGACGTCACCGTCATCTCCTCCCGGCTGAACAAGGCGTCGATGACCGACCTGGAGGAGGAGAAGGAGTACCGCTCGGAGAGCATGTACGGCGATCCGGGCTTCGCGGGCGTGACCCGCTGGCGCACGCCGGACCTCGTCTTCGACCGCTACTGCGAACTCGACCTGGGCGGACGCGAGGTACAGCTCTGGCACTTCGGCCCCGGCAACGGCTCCGGCGACACGATCGTCCACGTACCCGACGCCAAGGTCGCCTGGGTCGGCAACTTCCTGCGCCACCCGGGCATCCCGCCGATGCTGCTGGCCGGCGACCCCGTCGGCTACGCCCGCTCCCTGCGGTCGCTCAGGGCGACCCTGGCCCCCGAGACCCTCGTGCCCGGGCACGGTCCGCTCACCGACGCCGACGCGGCCCTCACGTACATGCTCGGGTACGTCGAGAGGATCGGCCTCGACGTCGCCGAGCGGCGGCTCGCCGGCATGGACCTCCAGGCGACCATGGCCGACCTGCCGCTGGCCGACCCGCTCGACCTCACGACGGTCGTCGCGGAGCCCGAGCCCGGCGAGCCCGAGCGGTTCGCCCGGCTGATGCGCTCCAACCACGAGTTGAACGTCCTGCTCACCTACCGCTGGCTGGAGGCGACCAGCCCCGTCCGCGGCCCCGCGCGGCACGCCTGAGGAACCCGGCCGTTCGCCTGCTCCCGTCGGCGGGGACCGTCCGGGCCGTGGCACCGAGGAGGAAACCATGCAGATGCAGCACCACTTCAGCGTCCCCATCGCCGCCGACGAGGCATGGAAGGTGCTTCTCGACGCCGAGCGCATCGCCCCCTGCATGCCGGGGGCGTCCCTGGACTCGGTCGACGGTGACTCGTTCACCGGGCGGGTCAAGGTGAAGGTGGGCCCGGTCGGGCTCACCTACAAGGGAACGGCCGAGATCGTCCACAGGGACGAGGCCACGCACACGGCGGTGCTCCGGGCCAAGGGCAGGGACAGCCGCGGCAACGGAACCGCCGCCGCGACCGTCACCATGACCCTGGCCGAGGAGGGGGCGGGCGGCGGCACCGGCGGGGGAACGGGAGAAGGAGCCGGCGCACGGACGGGCGTCGACGTGCTCACCGAACTCGACGTGACCGGACGCCCCGCCCAGCTCGGCCGGAACCTCATGGCCGACGTCGCCGGCCGGATCATCGGGCAGTTCGCCGCGGCACTGGCGGATCAACTGCAGCGGGAGCAGGGGGCGTCGGCGCACCCGCTCCCGGCCGGGCGGAACGCGGCGGAGGACTCCGACGGGCCGGAGGCGCCCCTGCCCACGCCGGCGGCGGCTGCCGCCGCGGGCGGAGGGGCGGCGCCCGCGGGATCCGGCCCCCCGCGGACCCCCGCGACGAACCCCGCCGCGGCCACCGCCGCCCCGCCGGTACGGGCCGCGGGCGCCGCGCCGGCCGCCGCGGCGCGGCAGGGCGCACCGGACACCGTGCAGGTGCTGGGCCTCGCCGGCGGTTCCGTGCTGCGGATCCTGGCGGCGTCGCTGCGCGCCGCGCTGAGCGGGGCGGCCGCGTTCGTACGGCGGCTGCTGACGCGCTCGGCCCGGCGGCACCGCGCCTGACCGGGTGCCGCGTACGGGCGGTGGGCGCGGCCGGCTCCCCTCGGCGGCGCCCGCCGCCGCCCAAGCCCGCCCGAGCACACCGCACTCCACCGCACCGCCACTCCGGCGCACCCCCACTCCACCGCCACCCCATCCACCGACCACGGACACCGGGAGCTCCCATGGGCACAGGTACCGAAATCGTCGCCGTCGAGACCGACTTCCTGACCATCCCCCTGCCGAGGCCGCTGGTCACCGCGGCGTTCCCGATACCCGCCATCGACACCGCGCTCGTCCGCGTCCGTACCCGCGCCGGACACGAGGGCGTCGCCTGGAGCTTCGCCTTCGGCCGCGGCCGGGTCGCCGCGCTGCTGCAACTCGTCGACGACCTCGCCGAACTCGCCCAGGGCGCGGACGCCGCCATGCCGGAGGCGCTGTGGGCGCGGATGACCGGCGCCGTCGGCTTCGTCGGCCGCCGCGGCCTGGCGGCGCTCGCCGTGTCGGCGATCGACACCGCCTGCTGGGACATCCTCGGCAAGGCCGCGGGACTGCCGGTGTACAAGCTCCTCGGCGGGCACCGCGACCGCGTGGAGACGTACGCCAGCCAGGGCCTGTGGCTCGACCGCTCCCGCGAGGAACTGGTGGACGAGGCGCACGGGCTGGCCGAGGCCGGGTTCCGCGCGGTCAAGATGCGCGCGGGGCTGCCCGACCCCGACGAGGACGAGGCGCGGGTGGCGGCCGTACGGGAGGCGGTCGGCCCCGGCGTCAAGGTGATGATCGACGCCAACCAGGCGTGGGACCTCAAGGAGACCCTGCGCATGGCCGAGCGCTTCGAGGAGTACGACCCGTACTGGCTGGAGGAGCCCATGCCGCACACCCGCGTCGACGACTACGCCCACGCCGCCGCGACCATGCGCGTCCCGCTGTGCACCGGCGAGTCGAACTACTTCAAGGACGAACTGCTCACCCTGGCCCGGCGCCGGGCGGCCGACTACCTCATGCCGGACCTCATGCGCATGGGCGGGGTCACGGAGTGGATGAAGGCCGCCCGCATCTGCGAGGGCTTCGACGTGGCCGTCACACCGCACCTCTTCATGGAGCACTCGGCCCACCTGGCCTGCGCCGCGCCCAACGCCGTCTGGCAGGAGTACCAGCCGTGGTGGCAGCCGGTCGTCGCGGAGCCGCCGGCGTTCGAGGACGGCTGCCTCGTCCTCGGGGACCGGCCGGGCTTCGGCATCGTGCTCGACGACGAAGCCGTGGCCCACCACCGCGTCTGACCTTCCCGGCCCTCTGGCCCGCCCGCCCCCGCCCCCCGACCCGACCCGACCCGACCCGACCCGACTACGGAGGTAGAGACAGGTGCCCGACTTCGACCTGCTGATCACAGGCGGTACGGTCGTGACGCCCACCGGGCGGCACCGCACCGACATCGCCGTCAAGGACGGCCTGATCGCGGCCCTCGGCCCGCCCCGGGGGGACACCGCGCGGGAGACGGCCGACGCCGGCGGACTGCTCGTCCTGCCCGGCGGCGTCGACACCCACGTCCACCTCATGGACCCCGCCGACACCGAGCGGGAGGACTTCCCCCACGGCACCCGGGCCGCCGCCGCGGCAGGGGTCACGACGATCATCGAGCACTCCCACGGCCGGCCGGTGCGCACGCCGGAGGACCTGCGCGAGAAGGTACGGCACCTCGACGGCCGGGCGTACGTGGACTTCGCCCTGGCCGCACACGCCTGGCCCGGCGACACCGCCGCCGTCGCCGGACTGTGGCGGGCCGGCGCCGCCTTCTTCAAGGTCTTCACCTGCACCACCCACGGCATCCCCGGGCACAGCGCCGCCGACCTCCTCGCGCACCTGCGCGCCACCGCGGCGGCGGGCGCGGTCAGCCTCCTGCACTGCGAGGACGAGTCGCTGACGGAGGCCGCGGAGGAGGTGCTGCGCGCGGCCGGGCGCACGGACGGCGGGCTGCTGCCGGAATGGCGTAGCCGGGACGCCGAGGTGGTTGCCGCCGCCGTCGCCGCCCTGCTGGTACGGCGCGCGGGCGCGCGCGCCGCGGTGGCCCATGTCAGCCACCCCGAAGTGGCCGAGTACCTGGCGGCGGAGCGGGCGCGCGGCGCGGCGATCGCCGCGGAGACCTGCCCGCAGTACCTGCTGCTGCGGGAGCACGAGGTGCTCCGGCACGGGGTGTTCCGCAAGTTCACCCCGCCGGCCCGCGCGCGCCATGACGCCGACGAGGCGGCGCTGTGGCGCCTGCTGCGCGACGGCGGCCTGACCCACGTCTCCTCCGACCACGCCCCGGCGACCGCCGAGCAGAAGCGGTCCGGGAACATCTGGGACGTGCACTTCGGTCTCCCGGGACTGGACAGCACCATGACGGTGCTCCTCGACGCCGCGGCGCGCGGCGAGCTGGCGTACGAGGACATCGCCCGCCTCTACGCCGAGACCCCCGCCAGGACGTACGGCCTCTGGCCCGCGAAGGGCGCCCTGGCGGCCGGCTCCGACGCCGACCTGGTGCTCGTGGACCCCGACGAGCGCTGGACCCTCACGAACGACGACGTCCTCTCCAAGGCCGGCTGGACCCCCTTCCACGGCCGCCGCATGACGGGCCGCGTCACGGCGACGTACCTCCGCGGCCACCGAATCCACGACACCCGCCGCCCCCCGACCGCCCGAACGGGCCGCTTCCTCCCGGGCGCGGGCCACTCCGGGGACCCCGCGGGCGGTTGAGGGCCGTGCTCCTGTGGAAGTGACTGGTCCGACGACCGGTGGTGTCGGCAGAATGGGTGGCCTTGTCGGCTGGAGGCGAGATGACTCTGGAGAACCTCGAACGTGTGCTCCCGGACATGCTCGAGATTCGGGAACCGCGTCCACGGGACATCGACTGGGCAGCAGTTGCACGGGAGTTCGGCACCGACTTCCCCGAGGACTACAAGGAGCTTGCAGCTTTTTACGGTTCGATAGAGATTGACGAATATGTGGGTATAGCGTCACCGGACCCAGGTGAAGAGGCATGTTTCGCCCGTGGCAGGCGCAGCGCGCTCTACCCCGTCGAATGCCTGTACGAAGCCGGTATGTCGCATGGATACGTCCCGTACCCACAGCCCTTCGGCCTCGTTCCGTGGGGCGGGAGTATCGATGGAGACGAGTTCCACTGGAGGACGAACCCGGCAGGGCCGGATGCCTGGACGATCGTCGTGGCGGGCCGTAACGGCGACTGGGTCGAGTTCAGCGGAACCCTGACCGAGTACCTCGCGGGCCTGATATCGGGAGAGGTGGCCCCGGACGGCCTGCCGCCGGACTTCCCGGGACGGTCTCCCAGCGTTGCCGTATGGGAGTAGTACGTGTACCCGTCCATTGACTCCAAGGAACGGTCAGAGAGGGACATCGGCATGGGCAAGGGCATGCGTGTCGGGACGATCGCGGTCGTCGCGGCGACGGCGGCACTGGCGGGCGTCGCCACGGCCGGGGCGACACCGGGCGGCCCCGGCGTGACGGGTGAGACCATCGCGCAGACGACGGTGGGCGGCAAGGACTACATCCTGCGCCGGATCACCATCCCTGCCGGCCAGGGCACCGGCTGGCACTTCCACGACGGCACCCTGTACGGCTTCGTCGAGGAGGGGGCGCTCAGCCACTTCGACTCCACGTGCGAGTCCGACGGCGTCTACAAGGCGGGAAGCACGCTCACCGAACCTGCCGGTCCACGGAACGTCCACATCGGCCGCAACCTCGGAACCACCCCCGTCATCCTGGACGTGCTGTACGTCCTCCCGCACGGCGCCCCCCTGTCGGAGGACGCCCCCAACCCGGGCTGCGACTTCGAATAGCCCGGGGATCGGCTCGATGCAGCACGGTCATGAACACCCGTTGTCCGGAAGGGGCACACACCTGCGCCATGCGGTCGTATCCGGGCCGTTCGTCCCGCTGGTGTTCCGTTCGCACATCGACGGCACGCTCCGAATGGCCCCGGTCCCTGGCAGGGCCCCGTCAGCGCGCGGAGCCGGGGCGGCGCCTACTCGCTCAGGCACCATTCCATGAGCACCGGGACGCTCGGGTCCACTCGGCCCGCCTCGTCCGCCACCGCCGCCGTGCAGAAGAAGCGGACCTCGCCGAATTCCAGCTCCATCGTCTTCACCAGGTTCCGCACCCCCAACTGCTCGCACAGCCAGTCCCGGATCGTGTCGCTGTCGTCCGGGCGGTCGGGCAGCAGGGCGGGGCGGCCCGTGAGGAGGTCTTTCTTGCTGACCGCGACGGCCAGGCGGGCCTTGTCCAGGCGGGTGCCCATGGTGCGGATCGACTGGACCGAGCGGGAGAAGACGTCCTCCGGGTCGACCGTCGAGGCCAGGGTGCGGTCCACATGCGGGCCCGTCGGGTCGAGTCTCGTCCAGAACGCGTCGACCGCCATCGGGTCGAGTACGAGGACGAAGGTCCCCGCCGCGCGGACGTAGCGCAGCGCGTCGGTCTCCTCGCGGTTGACGAACCGTTCGCCCGCCGTGTCGAAGATGTGGATGAGGCGCTCGCCGCGGCCGGTGCCGCGTACCAGGGAGTGGCCCTGGGGGAGCGCCTTTCCGGTGGGGCGGGTGTGGCCCTGGATCTCCAGGATCTCGTTCAGCAACTGCTGGGTGTCGCTCGACTCCTGGTCCGCGAGCCGGACCGCGGGGCCGCCGTTCTCCGCCGCGTTCTGCATCGCCTTCACCATCGCCGCCATCAGCTGCGTCTTGCCCGCGGCGCGGCCGCCGATCAGCGGGAGGACCAGCTCCGGCATGTGGCCGGCGTCCGGGTTCAGGGGGCGGCCGCAGTTCTCGTGGACGCAGAAGCCGCTCAGCCGGGCGTCGCGGCTCATCAGCATCAGCAGCGTCGGTATCCGCTCCGTGCAGGCGCAGCGGCGACGGAAGAGGCCGAAGGTGCCCGGGCGGATGTCCACGTGCCGGCGCCGGCAACTGGTGCGGGGGCAGTCGTACTGCGGGTACGGGACGCGCTCGTAGCAGCTCCGGCAGAGTATGCCGCGGGGCAGGCCGCGCAGGACCATCACCGTGCGGTCCGCGGTCCGCAGGGCGAGCGCGGTCAGCCGGGCGCCCGCGGCCAGGACCGCCACGCCGAGCGCGTGGAGGCCGAGCAGCAGGGCCAGCAGGGGGGCGCCGAGGGCGGCGCCGGCGCCGAGGCCGGCGCAGAGCGTCAAGCCGTACGGGACCGAGACGGCCCGGTGCGTGGTGGGCGCGCTGAACTGGGCGGCGGACACCGCGCGGAAGGCGTCCGCGACCGTGCGGGCGTACAGGCGCCGGCCCTGAGTGAGGAGTTGCCGCAGGTCGCGGGTGGCGGGGCCGTAGAAGTAGTTGCGGTGGGCGAGTTCCTCGGTGGGGCGGTACGGCGGGATCGTCACGAACTCGGGGGTGCGCAGGCGCAGCACGCCGTTCAGGAGCCGGAAGTAGCGCCAGACCAGCTCACTGACCAGGGCGAGGGCGCGCAGCGCGGCGATGAACGGCGCGATGAACAGGTAGAGGAACAGCGCGAACAGATAGAGGGCCGGGACGACGACGAACATCACGATGTCGGACACCGGCGGTCACCGCCCTTCCTGTTCCGGACCGTCCGGGGGCCGCCGCCGGCTTCGCTTCCGGTTCCACTTCTGCAGCCGGCCGAGCCGCTGCTCGGCGTACTCCGCGTAGACGCCGGCGAGGTCGGAGTGGTGGCGCTCCAGCGCGCGCGACATGCGCTCCAGGTGCGTGGAGGGCCAGTGCTGGGCCAGGTGCAGATGCACCGCCCCGAGGGTCTCCCAGTGGGTGTGCGGCAGGCGGGCCCGGGCCCCGTAGGCCTTGATCAGGCCGGTGAGGTGGGTGAACAGCACGTCGCTGACGCGGGACGGGGGTAAGGACACGACGGCCTTCTGCACGGAGCTGAGATAGGCGCCGGTGACCGTGAAGCCGAACTGCTCGATGTCCCTGGCCAGCAGGGCCGGGTCGGCGGGCAGCCGGAGCATGGTGGGCACCAGCAGGAAGTTCTTCAGCGCGCGCGTCGGCGCCCAGGCGTCGACCTGCGGTCTGCGGAACTCCCGGGCGAGCGCCGTGGCTTCGGCGGTCCCGGTCAGGGCCGCGTGCAGTTCGAGCGTGGTCACCACGCAGTCCTGGGTGGCCGGCTTCAGCCAGGCGTAGCGGCGGGTCGTGGAGAGCGTCTCGCACAGCAGCAGGCAGGAGTCCAGGGCGCGGCGGTCGGCGATGTCCTGCTTCACCGCGCGGTCGAACCACTCGCCGACCGCGTCGCCCGGTGTCCGGTCCACGGGCAGCCGCTCGGCGATCTCGATCGCCTCCTCGTGCCGCCACGCCGGCGACGGCTGCCGCCACAGCCCGCGCAGCAGCTCCGCGTCCGGCGTGTGCTCCGCGCGCACCTCCAGGATCCGGAACAGCAGCTCGACCGTGCGCGTGGGCTGCCGCTCGGCCTGCGCCCGCCAGTAGTACTCCAGCAGCCGCGGCTGCCCCGCGAGGTCCGCCTCCTTCAGCAACTGCGCGGGGAACTGGGCGAAGAGCTGCTCCTGACCGCCCCGCGCGTTCAGGACCTCCTGCACCGCCGTCGCGAGCGCGGTCCTGAACGCCGGGAGGGCGCGGACCAGGTACGCGACCTCCTGCTCCAGCGCCGTACCCGCGTCCGAGACGCCGAGGAGCGCGCGGGCCGCGTCCAGGCTCAGGGCAGCGAGCAGCTCCGGCGGCGCGGCGAGCCCCGCCCCCTGTGCCCACAGCAGGAGCCGGACCCGCTGGCGGATGGTGACGGCCTCGTCGACCAGGCCGCGCCACAGCGCCGTGCCCTCCTGCCTCTCGGCCGGATCGGTGAGGGGTACGGGAGCCTGCTCGTTCCCCGTGCCGGTCACGTAGGCGCGGATCCGGGACCGGTGCAGCTTGCGCTCCAGCTCCCGGTGCAGCGCGGTGTCGCCGCCCGCCTCGGCGGCCGAACTCAGCGCCGCGAGCTGGTCGTCGTCCAGGTCGCGGTGCTTGGCGTGGAGGTCCGCCGCCACCGCCGCGCCGCGCGGCCCGAGGTGGCCGGCGCCGGGCAGCCAGGCGATCACCGCGCGGACGTCGGGGCCGTCCAGCTCGATGCCGCCCGCCGCCGCGGCCGCCGCCACCGGGGCGTGCCAGTCGCCGAGGTCGTGCTCCGCGCCGTCCGTGTAGTCGGCCGTCCAGGACCACACCGAGCGGATCGAGCCGACGCCGATGCGCGTCAGCAGGCGCACCACGGGGTGGGTGGGCACGACCTCCGGGAAGCGGCCCGCGGCGAAGTCGAAGACGGTGTACGACTCCTCGTCGTCGGGGCCGAACGACAGGTTCGCCCCCGGCACCGAGCCGATCAGGTGCAGGCGGCTGCGGGCGGGGCGGAAGGCGTACGTCGCGAAGGAGAGGGCGCGGGCCGCCGCGGGCGGCAGCAGGTACGAGACCGCCGCGAACCAGTGGGCGATCCGGTCGGTCGACTCGTCGACCACCACCACGGAGCCGTCCTCGGCGAGCGCAGCGAACACCGCGGCCAGCAGGGCCGGCAGCTGGTCCGCGTGCGGGTGGGCGCGCAGGAAGGCGCGTACGGAACGGGGGGAGAGCGGCCCGCGCGGCAGCGGCGCGCGCAGCTCCGGGATCTCGGTCGTCGCGGCGACCCGCGACGTCCACAGCGGGGAGTCCCACAGCTCGATCGCGAGCAGCCCGCCGCTGTCCCGGGTGAAGTCGCCCCCGGTGTACAGGGCGTGGGCGAAGTAGTTGCCGAAGCGGCGCGCCGAGTCGCGGCCCACGTACCGTACGCACAGCGTGGTGACGCCGCCCTGCCTGCCGGGGGTGTGGCAGAGGTTGACGGGGCAGCGGGCGAGCAGCTCGGGGGCGTCCGACTCGACGAGGGCGCGCGGCGGTTCGTACCCGGCGAGGCCCTCCACGCGGTGCCGGGTCTCGGCCGACACCCCTTCGCTGACCGCGTTGAACTGGAAGCCGGAGGAGCCGCTGAGCCCGTGCTCGCAGGAGGTGTAGTAGAGCTGCTGGAAGCCGCTCATCCCCGGCCCGCCTTCGGTACCGAACCGAACTCGCTCAGCAGCCACAGCAGCGGGTCCGCGACCCGGTAGGGCTGGATCCCGGTGTCGGCGACCCGGGAGTCGGCCGTCGCGCTGCGGCCGAGCGAGGAGACGCCGAAGTAGCGGTAGCGGGCGAAGGTGTTCTCCAGCGACTGGTCGATGGGCACCCCGTCCCAGTCCTTGAGCAGCCGGCGCACCTCCTCGTGGACGCTGAGGCTGTCGCCGACCTCGAAGCGCCCGCGCGCGGGCGCGTGCGACCGCAGCGGGCTGCCGTTCTCCAGCAGGTGCCAGAAGGCGTCCGTCTTGGAGAAGACGACGGCGAGCGGGGTGCCGACCCGTGCGGACTTGCCGCCGCGGGCGGCCAGCAGCATGCTGCTCACCCGGCTCAGCAGGCTGATCGGCGGGTCGATGCCGTCCATGCCGGGCAGCGGGGTGCCCGGTGCCGCCAGGTCCCGGGCACCGGGCAGCTGGAGCGGGTCGAGCAGCAGGATGATGCCGTCGGCGTTGGTCAGGTACCGGGTGTTCAGCTCGACGCTCTCCCGGCTGCTGAAGTCCTCGCCCGCCGTGTCGAAGAACGACAGCACGGTGTGCTGCGGCCGCTCCCCGAAGAGGCCCCGGCGGCGCAGCCCGAACCGGAACACCAGGGGCTCGACCCGGTTGGCGTTGGTGGTGGCGGTCTGCGTGGGCGGGAACATCTGCCGGTCCCGGTAGAGCCGGTCCTCGTACTCGGAGCTGTAGCGGCGCATGGTGGCGTCGTCCGAGCCCATCAGCGACGCGCCGAACGCCTCGCCGACCTGGTGGCGCATCTCGTGCAGCAGCACGGTCATGTAGATCGTCTTGCCGGAGGACCGCGCGCCGACCATGGCGATGAGGCGGTTCTCCACCATGCCGAACTGCACCGGCAGTTCGACGTGGCAGACCGGGCAGATGCGGTACGTCGACTCGCCGTCGCACTCCGGGCAGACCGCCGTCGGCTTGCGGCCGTCGGCGGTGAAGACCGGGCCCGCGTCGTGGCTGGGGCGGCGGCCGAAGCGCTCGTCGAGGACCGGGTCGCGGCGGCGGTCGCACTTCTTGCCCGTGCGGCTGAGCCGGCCGTTGCAGCGGAAGCGGATCTCGCGCGGGGCGAGGGTCTCGTAGCAGTAGGGGCAGATGGGTCGTCTGGCCATTCAGGTCACTCGCAGCCGGTGCAGCGCCGTGGGGCGGATGTCGATGTCGGATTCGTGGGGGCCGTCGCCGTCCGCGCCGGGGTCCCGCTCCCGGTCGCGGTCCAGGGCCCGGTCCCGGCCGGAGGCGGGGCCGTGCGCGGGGAAGCAGACGAGCCAGGACGGTCCCCGGGTGCTGGGCAGGGGGAACTCCACGGACATGGGGATGCCGGCCGGCAGTCGCTGGGCGGGGACCTCGTAGAGGACGGTGCCCTCGGCGGTGCTGGTGGGGCGGTAGCGGCCGAGTCCGTGGACTATCCGCAGGGCGGGCAGGTCGCAGCCGGTACGGGCGGTGAAGGTGACGGTCGCGATGCGGGAGCCGGTGAGGCGGCGGCGCAGGGAGGGCTCGTACTCGACGATGGGCGGCTCCGCCGGTACGCGCCGGGAGGCGGCGCCCTCGGTGTCGACGGCGGCGTCGGGGACGAGGGCCTCGACGGTGAGGGTGACGGCTCCCCGGCCCACGAGGAGGTCGAGTCCGCCGTCGTGTTCGTAGGCCCGGCGCTGGCAGCGGATGTCGCCGTCGCGGGGGCCGTCGGCGGCGGCGGTGGCGTCCTCGCGGCGCCAGCGGACGCGGGCGGTGAGGGCGGAGTCGGGCCAGGCCCAGAGGACCAGGAGGTGGTCGTCCCGGCGGATGGCCTGGAGCTGCGTCACGGGGACGGAGTAGAGGACGGGCCCGGAACCCGCGGGAGCGGGGGAGGGGGAGGAGGGAGGGGGCGGCTCGGGTTCGCGGTACGGGGGCGGGGCGGACGCGGGGTCCGGCGCGGGCTGCGGCTCGGGTGCCGGTGCCGGCCCGGGCGCCGCCGCCGCCGACTCCGGTGCCGGTTCCCGCGGTTGCTCCGGTTCCTGCGCCGCCACCGGTTCTTCCGGTGCCGGTGCCGGTGCCGGTTCGGGTGCCCGCTCCCGCTCCGATTCCGGCTCGCCCGCGGGAGCGGCGGCCCGCCCCGGCTCGGGGTCCTTCGGCAGCGGGCTCCAGGACTGCGGCTCCGGGTCCTCCAGGGCCGGCGGATACCCGGTCCGCGCCGGTGCCGGCCCGGTGGCGATCCGCAGCAGGCCGAAGTCCGCCAGCAGCAGCAGCCCGCGTACGACGGCCAGTTCGGGGTCGGTGCAGCGGACCGTCACGCCCTGGGCCCCGGGGAGGTTCTCGATCTCCTCGCGCCGTTCCGGTGCGCCGTAGCGGCCCCCGGACAGGAGCACGGCGTCCGGCAGCGCCTCGGCCAGCACTCCGGCCACGGCCGCGAGCGCGCCGTCGCCGGCCGGCTCCCCGCCTCGCGTGCTGACGACGTGGGCCGTCAGGTCCGGCGCGATGTCCAGGACGGTCAGCCCGATCGCCCCGGCGGCCTCGTCGACCACCAGGACCGTACGGCTGACGCCCTCGCTGATCGCGCCGTAGTGCACGGCCGCCGCGACCGGCTCCGGGACGATCCGCTCGACGCGCAGCCCCGCGTCCTCCGCGGCGCGGCGCAGGCGCGCCTCGGCCTCCCGGCCGGCGGACGCGGGCAGCCCGAACACGACCTCCTCGCCCGCGGTGCCCTCCGGGAGCAGCGCGAGCGCGGCGGCCGGGTCGGCGACGCCGTCCGTCCCCTCCAGGTCCGTGACCGTCACGGCCGGGCGGCCGTCCGGGCCGATCCGGCCGATGCGGGCGACGCGGTCGCCCAGGGCGATACCGAGCATCTTCAGTGCTCCCTCTCCTCGGTCCTGACCCACGCCGTGCCGGCGGCGTCGACGCCCAGCCGGATCCCGTCGCCCGCCGCCGGCCGGCGGGCCAGGAAGTGGGCCACGACGGCCGCCCGCAGCCGCTCCATCTCGTTGCGGATCTGCCGGCCGCCGTACGCCTGGTGCTCCGGGTCGCTCATCCGCTCGGTGATCCAGGGGTGCAGCGTGTCCGTGTCCGGTACCAGGTCGACCCGGTGGCGTTCGCGGACGGACTCGGCGAGCTGCCCCAGCAGCCGGTCGGCGATCTTCACGACGTGCTCGCGGCGCAGCATGTCGAAGACGACCACGCCCGGCTTGAGCCGGCCGTAGATCTCCGGCCGGCCGATCTCCCGGAACTTCTCCTCCACGGCCCGCGTGAAGTGCGCCTCCAGCGCGGCGTACGGCAGGTCCTCCCCGCCGTCGTACAGCAGTTCCTGGACGGCCTCCGCGCCCGTGTTGGAGGTGAAGATGATCAGACACTGGGAGAAGTACGCGGTCTGCCCGCGGCCGTCGGTGAGGCGGCCGTCCTCCAGGATCTGCAGGAACTTGTCCAGCACCCGGGGGTGCGCCTTCTCGATCTCGTCGAAGAGCAGGACGCTGAACGGCCGTTCCTGGACCCGGCGGGTCAGCTCCCCGCCCTGTTCGTGGCCGATGAAGCCGGGCGGGGCGCCCGCGAGCCGCTCGGCCGCGTGCTCCTGCTGGTACTCGCTCATGTCGAAGCGGGCGTACGCGCTTTGGTCGCCGAACATCAGCTCGGCCACCGCCTTGGCGAGTTCGGTCTTGCCCACGCCGGTGGGGCCGACGAAGAAGAACGCCCCGCGCGGGCGCGCGGTGCCGGAGCCGCCGAAGTCGATGCCCACGAAGGCGGCCTGGAGCGCGGCGGCCACCGCGTCGACGGCCTTCGCCTGCCCGACCACCCGGGCGCCGAGCACGCCGGCCGCGCGGGCGACGGTGTCCCGGTCCAACTGGGTCCACGGGTCGACGCTCACGTTGAGCCGGTGCACCTCCAGGAGCTTGTCCGGCTTCTGCAGCGGGGCGTTGCGCAGCCAGGACGTCCGGGCGAGGGCGTCGATGTCCCAGCCGGCCATCCCGTCCGTCGCGCCGACCAGCGCCTCCACGTCGTGGCGGGTGGCGTCCGCGGCGCCGTTGAAGTGGTCGCGCAGCCAGGACAGCCACAGCCGGCGCTCGCCGGGGTCCGGCGGGCCGATGTGCAGGGTGGCGATCCGGGGGTCCTCCAGGTGGAACCAGCCGGGCAGCCGGCCGACGTCGCCCACCGCGCACAGCACGGCGTTGCGGGCGTGCGGCCGGCGGTCCCGCGGGGCGCCGTGCGGCGTCGCGGCGTCGGCCATCGCGGCGCGCAGCCGCAGGTAGCCGGCGTTCGACTCCGGCCGGCCGGGCGGGAGGTGGTGGTCGACGTCCTGGAAGACGAAGGCCGTGGAGGTGTCGGGCGAGGCGGCGACGCGGTGCACGGTGGCGACCACGTCGTCGAACGTCCGGCCGGGGCCGGCCCTGCGCGGGGAGAGCAGGCCGGCGCGGTCCCGCTCGCGGTCGGCGCCGCGCCGGCCGCGTGCGTCGCCGTTCCGCCGCTCGTCCCGCGGGGTCTCCCGGTCTCCGTCCCGGCGGCCGTCCCCGCCGCCCGCGTCCCCGTCGCCTTCCGCGTCCCGGTCGGTGCCGCGCGCCCCGGTACGGGGCCTGTTCGCGGCCAGCGCCGCGAAGCGCTCCGCGTGGCCCGGCAGCGGGAACGTGAGCCCGGCCACCGGATCCCACCAGCCCACCACGTCCGCGCCGCGCGCCTCCAGCAGCCCGGCGACCACCGTGCGGAAGTCGGCCGGCTCGTCGTCGAACCACCAGCGGTCCCGGATCTGCCCGCTCAGGATCACCTGGCGGCCCCGCCGCAGCTCCCAGCCGAGCGACACCGCCCACAGCGGCATCATGCCGTCGGCGGTGACCGGCCCCGCGCCCGCGTCCCCGTCCCCCTCGCCCGGCTTCGTGAAGTCGACCGTGCTCACGGCGCCTGCCTCCGGTGGGTGTCGTGCGGCAGCGTCTTGGCCCGCCGGTCCGGCGGCGGCTTGCCGTCCCAGGACAACTCGTCCGGTACGAAGCCCTCGGCACCGCCCAGCGCCCCGTGCACGCGCTCCAGCAGCGCCTCGGTGGCGTCGCACACCGGCTCGTCCTGCGGCGCGTACAGCGTCACGTCCGGCTCGCCGTCCACGTGGTAGACGAGGAGGGGCGTGCCGTCGTCCTCGCTGGCGACGGTCGTCTCGTACGTCGCCCCGGTCGGCCGCGTGAAATGCAGCCGGAAGCTGCCGCCCTCGTCCTCCCCGCCCTCGAAGGCGAAGCCCTCGCCGGTCATGGCGTCCCGGAGCGCCTCGACCAGGTCGCGGCGCCGCTGGTAGGCCAGTTCGAGTTCGTCCAGCCGGCGTTCCGCGTCGGGCAGCAGGCCCTCGACCTCGGCGACGGCCGCCAGCGCGACGGACGCCGACCGCGCGGCGAGCGCCGCGGTGGCCCTGCCCAGGGCGTCGCCGATCTCGTCACCGATCCCGGGGTCGCCCAGCTCGGCGGCGGTGTCCACGACACCCTGCGCCGGGGCGCGGACGGCGCCGAGGCGCTCCCCGGCCTCCGCGAGCGCCAGTTCCAGTGCGGCCACGCGCGCGCGTTCCGCCTCCTCGGCGCGTTCCCGTTCGGCCGCCGCCGCCCGCGCGCGCTCCGCCTCCTCGGCGGCGGCCGCCGCCTCGGCCGACTCCTGCCGCGCCGCCTCGGCCGCCTCCCGCTGCCGCGCCTCGGCCGACTCCCGCCGCGCGGCCTCCCGCACCTGCGCGACCACCGACGCGTGCCGGGCGAGGGCGTGTTCCACCGTGCCGCGCAGCGCCTCGAAGCGGACCTGCCGGTCCGGCGCCGCCGCCGCGCGGAGCTGGTCGAGCAGTTCGGTGCAGCGCCGGTGGCCGTCCGGGTCGAGGGCGGCGCCGTCCGTACCGACCGCCGAGAGGCGGCGCTCCAGGCCCGCGAGCACCGTGGCGCTGTCCTGCGGGCCGTCCCCGGTGGCCGCCGGGGACAGGTTCACGACCCGGTCGCGCAGCTCCTCCACCGCGCCGCCGAGCCGCTCGCCGCCTGCCGCCCGCTCCCGCAGACGGGCCAACTGCCCTTCCAGGGCCTCGACCCCGGCGCCGGCGCCGGCACCCGACCGCCGGGCCCCGGCGAGGAGGTCCCGTACCTCGTCGAGACCCCGCTCGTCGACCCGCCCCTGCTCGGCGCGTGCCCGCGCCACCGCCGCGTCGCGCTCCGCGGCCCGGCCGGCGGCCCGCTCCGCCTCCTTGCGGGCGAGTTCGGCCCGGCGCCGCTCCGCCTCGGCGCGGGCCCGCTCCCGGCGCGCGGCCGCCTCCCGGGCGAGCCGGGCACGCTCGGCGGCCCGCCGCTTCTCCCGGGCGCGGCGCTGCTCCTCGCGGCGCCGGCGCTGCGCCGCCTCCCGGGCCGCGTACGCGGCGCCCATGCGGACGGTGCTGTACTTCGGCGATCCGCTCATCGTTCCCTCCGCGCTTCGGTGCGCAGCACGAATCCCCGCGCCGCGAGCTGGTCTTCGAGTCCCTCGCGGAAGCCGGGTGCGGGCGGCACCCCGGCCCACGAGACCGCGCCGTCCGGGTCGACGGACAGCTCGATCCCCGCGGTCGTGTCCGGTTCCGCCAGCGCCCGGGCGTACCGGTCGGTGAGCGGGACGAGCCGCTGGTTGGCCGAGCCGCGCCAGCGCAGGCTGCCGTGCCGGGCCGCGACGTACGGCCCGTCGACCAGCAGGTCCAGCCGGTCGAGCAGGGCGCGCCGGTCGGGGCCGCCGCGGCGCAGCGCCTCGTACCGGAAGCCCGAGTACGCCATCGCGCCGAAGTCCGGTCGCCTGGCGCGTACCGCGTCGAGCAGCGCGGCAAGGGCGCCGGCCTGGCTGAAGGGCTCGCCGCCGGAGAGGGTCACGCCCTCGATGCCGTCCAGCGCGCAGAGCCAGTCGGCGAGTCCGGCGACCGTCCGGGTGGTGCCGCCCTCGAACGGCAGGGTCTCCGCGGCCACGCAGCCCCGGCAGCGCAGCGGGCAGCCCTGGACCCAGACGACCGCGCGCGTGCCGGGGCCGAGGACCGTGCAGCGGTCCAGGGTGCGGGCGACGGAGAGCCGGCCGGTCACGCTTCCTCCCGCGGCTCTGGCGGGTAGCTGTCGCAGCCCCGGCCGGCCTGGTCGCACCACGGGCACCAGGGCCGCTCCACGGTGTGGACGTGCCGGTCGTTCGCCGCGCACACCTTCAGCCGCCCGGGGGCCAGTTCCGCGGCGAGCAGCCCGGCCCACCCGGCCGCCTGCGGCCGGCTCCCCGCGCCGGCGAACGCCGCCCGGAAGCCCTCGGCGAGCGGTCTCGGCAGCAGGTCGGCGGGCGGCACCGAGCGGGGCAGCAGCACCGACGTGCGGTCGAGGAGCCGGCAGCGGCCGTGCACCACGTTGTCGTCGTACGACACGTAGTCGCCGCCCTCCGCCGGGTGGCCCGCGAACGGGTGCAGGCCGGCCACGAGCAACTGGTGGACCAGGACGGCCAGCGCGAAGTCGTCCGACGCGCTGTCCGGCGGGGTACCGGGCGGGACGCCGATCCGCTCCGGGGCGGTGTAGCCGGGGGTGCGCATCCGGCCGGCGAAGGTGTCGGGGCCGTCGGTGAACTGCCAGGAGTCGACGTCGGCCATGCCCACCCGGCCGGTCCCGTCGACCCAGAGGTTGTCGGGCTTGAGGTCGCCCACCACATAGCCCTCGGCGTGCACCTGGGCCAGCAGCCGGGCCAGGGCCAGGGCGGCGCGCAGGGCGGTCGCCCAGGTCGCCCCGGGGAGGAGCGCCCGGCGGACGTGCGGGTCGAGGAGGTGGCCGAACGGCTGGTAGGCGTGGCGCATGTCGGTCATCACGTAGCCGTCGACGCGCTCCGGGTCGCCACCGGCCGTACGGATCGGCACCAGCGGCCAGGACAGCCGGACCGGCGTGCCGGAGAGCAGCACGACGGTGCGCGGTTCGCGGCGCTGGCGGACGAGGCGGGCCACCCGGCGCCGGAACGCCTCGGGGTCGGGCGGATCCGGGACGAGCTTCGCGACGAGCGGGCGGGTGTCGTCGACGCCGTACACGAAACCCTCGGAGCCGCTGCCGATCTGCTCGGTGAGCCGCCAGGTGCGCCCGTTCCCGGACACCACGGTGAGTGCCACGGTCACCCCTCTCCCGCGAGGGCGCACAGCAGCGTCAGGTCGTCGCCGGTCCTGGCGGCGTCGGGTCCGGAGAGCAGCCGGCGCAGCGGCTCGGCGTCCCCGCCGGACGCGCGCAGGGACGCCGCCACGCCGGCGAAGAAGCCCGCGGCGGGCAGCGGTCCGGCCTCGGGCGGCAGCCCGTGGACGGACGGGTGGTCGAGGGCGAGCGCGGCCAGGCCGTCGGTGGCCAGGAAGACGCCGCCGAGTTCCGGTTCCCAGACGGTGAACGTACGGACCCGCAGGGCCGCGCCGGGGGAGGAGAGGAAGGGGGCGGGGCCGGCGGGCGGCGGGAGGACCAGGTGGCCGCGGTCGTCGCGGGTCAGCAGGGCGGCGAAGCCGTCGCCGACGGAGACGAAGGCGACCCAGGGCGGGGCGACGACCGCGGCGGTCAGCGTGGCCGCCAGCGCACCCGGGTCCGGCGGCGTCCGTTCCGGGGGCGTCCGCTCCGGGGGCGCCGCGCCCGTGTCCGCGGCCAGCACCCCCGCCACCGCCCGCAGATAGGCCTCGACCACCCGCTGCCCCCGCCCCGCGATCCACCGGGTCCACCGCTCCGGCGCCGCCCCGGCGTCCGGTAAGTCCTGGACGAGCACGCGGCACGCCGCGTCGACGGCCAGGTGCGCGCCCAGCGCGCTGCGCTCCCTGCTGCCCGCGCCGTCGGACACCGCCAGCACCGCCGCGCCGCCCAGGTCGACCGCCTTGAACGCGTCCTGGCAGCCCTGCGCCGCGGCGAGGTGCGCGGTGCCCTGGACACAGGCGCCCGCGACGATCACAGCAGGTCCCTCTCCAGCCTCTCCATCCGCGCCTGCTTCGCGGCGCGTTCCTCGATCTGCGCGTGGATGACGTCCGCCGCCAGGTCCGGGCTGCTGTCGTCGGTGCTGTGGAAGAACAGGTCGATGATCCGGCCGAAGTCCAGGTGCGCCAGCGAGGACGTGGCCTTCGGCGCGAGGACCCGGAGCGTCGGCAGGTCCGCGTCGCGCACCCCGATCACCTGGAACACCCACTCCCGGTCCTCCTCGCCCCTGCGCACCTTCGCCGCGGTGTCCGCCAGGGCGGGCGTGTCCAGCGGGCGGCCCTGCGCGTCGCTCGGCGCACCGTCGGTAAGGACCCAGACGAAGGGGCGCCGGACGGGCACCCGTTGCTGCTGGAGGGTGCGGTGGCGGGAGCGGACCAGGCCGAGTGCCGCCTCCACGGCGTCCGTCAGCCGGGTCAGGCCGCCGGCCCGCAGAGTGGGCGGGCGCAGTTCGCGTACGGGCACGAAGACCCGGTCCGCGTCGGCCTCCTCGACGGGGACGAGGCGGCCGGGGCCGGGGTCGTGGACCCGTACCTCCGAGTCGAAGGTGATGAGGCAGACCTCCATCCGGGTGCGCAGCCGCTCCCGGGCCCTGATCCCGTCGAACCAGCGGGCCAGCGCCTCGTTCAGCTCGTCGATCCGCGGGTGCTCCACGGGCCGGCCCATGGACGCGGAGGTGTCGAGCAGGAGGACGACGGGCTGCCGCTCCCCGTACCCCTGGCCGAGTTCGATGCCCTCCAGGCTCATCCGGCCTCCGTCTCCGGGCCGGCGTGCGCCGCCAGCCGCTGCTCGGCGGGGTCCAGGCGCACGGTGACGGCCGTACCCGGCGGCACTCCGGCCGGCTCGGGACGCATCCGTAACAGGACGCCCTCGACGAGTACGTACGCGTCCGGAGCGGGCCAGGTCACCGTGCGACCCGCGCGGCCGTCCGCCCACCCCGCCATCCCCCTGGTCATGCGACCACGCTAGGGCGCTTCGCCACCGACATGTCTGGTCCTTACGAGAATTGACGCACCGTCGAGACAACGGACCGACCGGCGCACGGGCCGCCCGGGCGGAGGTTCCCCCCGGCGTCCGCCGGAGCGGCCCGCACATCCAGTCAAGCGGACCCGCCGGGCGCCGATCGGTCGCCCCCTGGGCGGGTCCTGGACGCGACCAGCTCCACCACGCGGGCGGCCTCGGGGTCGCGGACGACGATGTGCACGTCCCAGGGCGCCCCGCGGGCCAGTTCCGCCTCGACGGCGCTCCACAGGGCGGTGGCGCTCACCCGGTACGGGAGCCCGCCGCGGCCCGAGCCGAGGAGGGCGAAGCACACCGAGGCGAGCGGCGGCGCGAACCGGTCGTGCTCCTCGGCCAGCAGCCCGATCGCGCGCGAGGCCGCGCGTGTGACGTCGGTGGGCAGCACGTCGTAGTCGTTGGTCCCGGCCCGGGGCCGGGCCACGGCGGCGTGGTAGATGCGCCGTACGCCCTGCTCGGCCATGGCGCCCGAGCCCGTCGCCGCCACCGTCCCGGGGAGCACCGGGCGGCCCGACGTGCCGTGCTGCGCCGTCCACTTGCGCAGCTCGTCGTGGACCGGGTCGTCCAGCAGGTCGCCGGTCACCCCGCGCACGGACGCGGCGCGGCGCAGCGAGGCGGAGACCGAGGACTTGTACGGCTCGGGCAGCGCGAAGTACGTGTTGGCGGGCGCCACCACCACGTCCACGTCCCGCAGCAGTTCGACGGGGTGCACGTGGAGCGTGAGGC
This sequence comes from Streptomyces aculeolatus, assembly GCF_020400605.1. Taxonomy (GTDB): domain Bacteria; phylum Actinomycetota; class Actinomycetes; order Streptomycetales; family Streptomycetaceae; genus Streptomyces; species Streptomyces aculeolatus. The sequence goes on from NZ_JAINRD010000002.1 coordinate 230,303, forward strand.
GTACGGACCGGTCGCCCGCCAGGACCTCCAGGGCGCGGTGGGTGCCGGCCTCCCACTCGGTCGCGGCCGGCTCGCCGCCGCCCTCCGCCAGCTCCACTATGTACCCGGCCACCTGCTCCAGCACCATCACCTCGTGGTGCTTGCGGAACCGCTCCTCGCTCACCCGGTACACCTCGGCCGCGCGCGCCCGGCGGGAGGACGCCGGCCAGTCCCGCGTGCCCTGGGCCAGCCCCAGTGTGTACTCGGCGGCGGTGCGCAGCGTGCCCGCGTCGAGCCGCTCGACGGCGCGGCGCAGCAGCGCCTCCACGGCGCCCTCGCGGGTGCGGGCGGTCACGGCACGGGCGGCGGCGGCCTCCAGGGAGGGCAGCTCGCGGCCCCGTAAGCGCAGCAGTCCGGCACGGCGGACGGCCCGCAGGTCCACCAGGACTGACGCGGTGTCAAGGAGCGGCGGTGCCATCCGACTACCTTGTCACCACGGGCAGCGGGGGGACAAGCGGCGGGCGTACGCCTCCGGGGTCAGCGGTGCAGCGGCTCGCGGACCGCCGAACTGAGCAGCTCCAGTATCTGGTTGGTCTCCTTGATGCCGTCGGGGGAGCCGAGGTCGGGGATGTTGCGGTACGGCAGGGGTTCGAGCGGCCCCTCCGGGAGGTTCGCGCACCGGTCCCCGAAGAGCACCAGGGCCCGTCCGGACCGGTTGCGCTTCGAGTCCCAGACCATCCCGGCGGCCTCCGGCGCCTGGACCCTGATCTCCCGTGCCCAGCGCCGCGTTTCCGGGTAGCCTTCCGGCCCGCAGTCCAGCAGGCCGCTGTCCTGGCGGACGGCGGCGAGGGCCGCGCCCGTGCACAGCGAGACCAGCTTCAGCTCGCACCGGGTCCGCAGCACGCTCAGGGACCTGCCCCGCGCCCACGCCCACGGCACCAGCCGCATGTTGGTCTCCGGGTCGAAGCCGACCGAGCGCAGCAGGGTCTCGGCGAGCGCGGTCTCGGGCTCCTGCGCCGCGTAGAGGCAGGGGTACGGGTCCTCGGGGGTCCCGTCGAAGCGGCCGCCGACCCGGTCCTGCGGGTCGAACGGCTTGAACTCCCCGGGCGCGAACCGGGCCGGGTGCCTGCGCCACAGCTGCGTACCGGCGGGCAGGATCTCCCAGTGCGGGCGGAAGCGGTACGCGGAGGGCGGCACGGCGGCGTCGGGCATCAGTCCGCCTCCACCAGGGCGAGGGCCGCGTCGACCAGGTCGCCGTCGGGCCGGACGCCGAGGAGCGCGGCGGGCGGGCCGCCGCCCAGCCAGGCGTTGGCGCCCAGCCACCAGTCGGCGGCCCCCCACGGGTCCGCGTCGGCGAGCAGCACGCGGTTGACTTCCAGGACGACCCCGTACGGCCCGCCGCCGGACCGGAACTGGAACTCCGGGTAGCGCTCGCCGAGGTCGGGGTGGGCGAGGCGGATCAGTTCGGGCGGCGGCGTCGCGCCGCCGCAGCGGGCGCGGGCCTCGGCGGCGGAGAGGGCGGGCGCCCGCAGGAGCCGGCGCTCGGCCGCGGCGATGATCGCGGCGGTGTCGGGGGCGCGCTGCGGGGCGGGCGGGCCGCCGGGCCCGGGTGGGTCGCCGGGGCCCGGTCTGCCGGGGTCCGGTGCGCCGGCCGTGGCCGGTGTGCCGCCGGGGGCCGGCGGGTCCCGGGGGTCGCCGGGGCCGGGGTCCGGTGGGCCGGCCGCGAGCCGGGCCAGCAGGGCCCGCGAACGCAGCACGGCCTGCGGGCCGGCGGCGGCCGACCCCGTGAACCGGACGGAGTCCACCGCCGCCCGCGCCGGGTGGTCCCAGGCCAGGGGCAGCAGGCAGAGCCGTACGCCCTGGAAGGCCCGGCGCACGGCCCTGGCGTCGTCCGGCGGGGCGTCGGCCAGCGCCCGCAGCCGGGTGAGCAGCAGCGCGTACTCCTCGTCCGTCAGACCGGCGCGGATGCTGTCCAGGTGCTCTTCGACGAGGCCGAGGATCCTCTCCCCGCCGTCCTCACCCGGCGTCATGCGGTCTCCTCTCCCCGGCCGGGGTGGCCCTGGTGGATGAACGCGGCCCACAGGGAGGGCCGTCGGAGGTCGGGGCGGCCGGCGTCCGACCGCAGCGCACCCAGGCAGCCGGGGTCCTCCCGGTCCGGGTCAAGCATCCACAACTGCGCTTCGCGCAGGGCGTCCACGGGGCTGCGGCCGGCCCGCAGACGGTGGTGGAAGACGCTCATCAGCAGGCTCGACGCGCTGTCCCGGACCGACCACCGGGACCCCACGACGTCGCGGGCGCCGCCCGAGACGAACGCCGTGGTGAGCGTGAGGGCCTCGTCGTGGTCGCGGGTGCTCAGGTCGGTCTCGCAGGCGCTCAGCACGACCAGGGGGCCGTCCGGCCGCTCCCCGCCGTCCGGCACCGGGCGGTCGAGGAGCCTCGTCACGGTGAGCCGGCCGTCGCCGCCGTCCGTGTCGGAGAGCCGCAGGGCCGACTCCGTCGGCCGAACCCCCGCCACGCCGTGCGTGGCCAGGTGCACCACCGAATGGTCCTGGGCGAGCAGCGCCAGCAGCTCGCCGGGTGTCCCCCGGGGCACCGAGTCCGGCGGCAGGGAGCTGAACTCGCCGTAGAGCCGGGCCCCGGGGTAGAAGGACTCGCGCAGTCCCATGACCTCCGCCTCGGCGGCGGTCAGGCCGATCGTCGGGTCGGCCACCAGGGCGGGGGCCGAGACCGGATCGCGGGGCGCGCGCCCGGCCGTACGGAGGAACTGGCTGCCGGAGGCCGCGTAGCTGATCACCAGGGCCTGGCACAGGTAGTCGTGCGGGGCCTCCGCGGGGAAGCGCGCCGCGTGCCAGGGCACGATGCCCAGGCGGCCGCAGGGGACGAGGACGACCCGGGGGGTGCGGCGGCCGGCGGCGTCGCCGGGGAGGTGCTCGTCCAGCCCGGCGAGCGCGGGGGCGATCACCTCGTACGCCCAGTCGCACAGGTCCGACAGGGCCTCTTCCCGTGCCTGTTCGGCGGCCGGCCGCGCCTCCTCGTCGTCGTGGACGGCGTCGAAGCCGGCGGCCGCGTCGAGGTACCGCTCCAGCGGGGCGCCGGCCGACTCGGCGAGCGGGGGCAGCGCGCCGACGCCGACGCCGATCTCGGGCCCCACGGCCAGCAGCATGCCGGGGGCGTCGCCGCCGCTGCCGGGGACCAGGTAGAGCAGCGCGTCGGCACCGGCCTCGCCCACGCCCGCGGCCAGCTCGGCCAGGGTGGGGGTGCCGAGCAGCCCGCCGGGCCGCCGGTAGCCGAGTTCCTCCAGGGCCTGGCGGCGCAGGGTGCTGGGCAGTTCCGCGGGCAGTTCCGTGCTGCCGGTGGCGGCGCCGGACTCCCGCCAGGCGGTGGCGAGGTCGTCGCGGCCGCGTTCCGCCAGCAGGTCCGGCACGGTCCGGGACGTCGCCGCGGCCTGGAGCACCAGGGCCCGGCCCAGCTCCAGCGCGGCGAGGGCGTCCTCGATCCGCCCGTGCACGGCCGCCCACAGTGCGGCCCCGACGCCCAGGGAGGCGCCGTGGCGGGCGGTGGCCAGCCGGTGTTCCGTGCCGTGCTGGAGGAGGACGTCGGCGGCGAGCGCTTCGAGGGCCTCCTTCGCCGTGTCGGTCGCGGCGTCGGCATCGGGGTCGCGGCCGGCGGCGCTGTCGGCCTCGGTGGCGACGTTCGTGTTCCGCTTGCGCAGCCAGCGCGTGCGGTAGGAGTCGGCGAGGGACCACAGCGCGCGGGCGGCGATGCGCGGGGCCCGGCCCGCGCGGATGTGCTCGCGGAGCCGTTCCAGCACGGTGATCTCGGCGTCGAGGTCCTCGGGGTCGCGGGTCAGGTGGTAGCGGGCGGCGAGGCGGTGCGCGGCGGAGTGCAGCTCGTCTGCGGGGGCGTCGGGCGGCGGTACGGCCCGTTCGGGAACGGCCGTCGCGTCCCCGGTGAGGAAGGAGCGCATGGCGTCGAGGTCGGGGACCATCGCGTCCAGCTCGTCGAGCCCGAACGGGAGGTTGCCGTTGCCGGCGGCCGCCCGGCCGGCGTCGAGGTCCGCGAGGCCGGCGAGGAGCAGGTCGCGGTCCATGGTGATCCGCCCGAGCGAGAGGCGGGCCATGGCGCGGGCGATGAGGGCCGCGAAGTGGAAGTCGTGGTCCTCGGGCGTGGCGGCGACCAGTTCCCCGGCCCGGGACACCAGGCCGCGCAGCCGGTCCTCGTCCTGGTCGTGGTCGGCGGCACGCACCTCGGTGATCAGGCCCATCGTGTCCGCCATCACCGAGAACCCGCCGGCCATCGGGATCGGGCGCTCGGACGCGCGCTTCATGTAGTCCGTGAGCGCCGCGGTGTTGGCGTGCCCGACCTCCTGGTCCGCCAGGGTGCCGCCGGCGCCGTCGCTCATGCTGAGCAGCATGGTCATCATCGCGTCGAGGGCCTCCTTGTCCGCCATGCCCTCCGGCAGCCCGTCGCGCCCCTCGCGCAACCGCTTGAGCTGCTGGTTGAGGGCCTCGGGCGCGCCGCCGCCCGCGGCGTTCACGAAGTCCACGGACGTGGTGTTGACGGCCTGCCAGGCCGCGATGAGCCGGCGGAAGTCCTCGGGGCTGCGGGGTACGGCCCGGGCGCCGGTCCCCGCGGCGGGCGCGCCGCTGCTGGTCCCGGTCCCGGTGGCGGTGCTCTTGCCGGTGGACGGGCCCGTGCCCGTGCCCGTGCCCGGGTCCGGGTCCGCGCCCGGGGCGGCGGCGGGCGCGGCGGGTGCCGCGCCCTTCGTCATGCGCGCCACCATGTCCGCCATCATCTGCCGCATCTGTGCGCCGGCCGGCGTGCCGTCGTCCGGCACGAGCGACGTGAACAGGTCGGTGAGCCCCTCGGCGGACGGCTGCGCGAAGAGGTCGAGCAACTGCCGTAAGGGGCGCAGCGACTCGGGCGGCAGCGGGAGTTCGGCGGCATCCGCCGCCAGCTCCCGCACCTCGGCCGAGAGGGCGGCCATTCCCTGCGCCCCCTCCCGCATCATGATGTCGAAGAAGGCGGTGGCGTCCGGCTCCGGCGCGAGCCCGCCCACCGTCTCCTGCATGGGCAGCGTGTGCGTCAGCAGGAACAGCGCCGCCCACCCCCGGTCCTCCGCCACGGCCGCCGCGCCCGTCTCCGTCGCCGGGTCCCGCACCTGCCGGAGCAGGTCGTGCGCCCGCTCCCGGTCCCCGGGCGAGCCGCCCCCCACGCTGTGCCGCAGGGTGAGGGCGCCGCCGAGCCACGCGGTCACCGAGGCGCGCAGCGGCGGGTCGTGGTCCAGCAGCCGGTGGAGCTCGCCGAGTTCCGCCACGGACTCGTGGTGGGCGCGGGAGAGCCTTGCCTCGGTGTCCGGCTCCGGCAGCAGTGCCCGCGCCCGGCCTATCGCCTCGCCTGCCCAGGCCCGTACCGCCCGGGCACCCGCGCTCTCCCCTTCTGCTCCGCTCACCCGCACTCCTCGCGTCCCCGGTCCCGACGGCCCCTACCCCACTCCATGATGACGACGCGACGGGCACGCCGATGCCCGATCGCCGATCCTCGCCGGACCCTCGATGCGGGCGCGCAGGACACCGGCGGCGACCGGCCCCGGTCCCGCCGGCGCGTCCGGCGCCGCCAGGTCCGCCCGCATCCCGCGCCGCAGCTCCCGTAACTGGTCCCACAGCGCGTCGACCTCGCCCCTGGCGGCGTCCGGGGAGTCCCCCGGGCGGGGCACGCCGTCGTCCAGGCGCCGGAGCCGGCCGTAGACGGTGCCGAGCGAGTGCGTGACCTCGCCGGCCAGCGCGAGTACGGGGTCGGGCAGGAGCAACTGGGCCTCGGCGTACACGTCCCGGTGGAGGTCCCTGGCCTCGGTGAGGCGCTCCCGGGCCGCGCGCGGGTCCTCCGCCCGGGCCAGGGCGTGCAACTGGTCGGTGAGCGCGGCCAGATACTGCCGGGAGGCGGCGTTGAGCGCGACGCAGCAGGCGCGCCGCTCCACCGCCTCCACGGCACGCGCCCGGGCCTGCTCGATCCGCTCCTGCTCCCGGATCCGGCTGCGCTCGGCCGCCCGCTGGGTGAGCAGGGCCGACGCCAGTGTCCCGATCACGCCGACGACCGCCACGACCAGCGCCCCCGTGCCGTTGACGTCCATCGCCCCCTCCTCGGCGTCGCGTACCTCCAGCGAACCGCCACCGCGGCCCCCGCGGAAGCCCGCGACCGCGGAGCGCCCAGCCTTCGCCCGGGCCGCGACCGCGACCGCCCGTGCGGTGCGCGGCGGGCGGGGGAGTGCGCTTCGCGGCCCCGCGCGACGGCCTCCTGCGGCCTCCTGCCGGGGCCGCGGCTGACGGGGCGTCACGCGGTTTGCCGCCAAACGCGCCGCCCGGGAGGTGGATTTCACGGGTACTTCACAAGGCGTGCATGGCCTGGACCCCCTGTGACCACGCACGATCACGGAGAAGCCGCCCACATGCCCGTGGGCTGCGTGCGTCCTGTGAAGGAGCCCCGCCGTGTCCAGCCGTCGCCACTTCCTTGCCGGGTCCGCCGCACTCGGCCTCGCCGCGCTGCCGCCCGGAAGCGCCCGCGCCGAAGGCCGGAGCCCCGCGGTGCAGGGCGGCGGCGCGCGGCCGAACGTCGTCGTGATCCTCGCCGACGACCTCGGGTACGGGGGCGTCGGCGCGTACGGGCAGCGGCTCGTCCGCACGCCCCGGCTCGACCGGCTGGCGGCCGAGGGGCTGCGGTTCACCCAGGCGTACTCGGCGGCGGCCGTGTGCGCCCCGTCCCGCTGCGCGGCGCTGACCGGGGTGCACGCGGGGCACGGGCGGGTGCGCGAGAACCCGTTCGGCGGCCCGCAGGGCTCCCTCACCGAGGACGACACGACCTTCGCCGAGGTGCTGCGGGGCCGCGGCTACCGCACGGCGTGCATCGGCAAGTGGGGTTTCGGGCCCGAGGAGGCGGACCAGCCGAGCCACCCCAACGCCCGCGGGTTCACGGACTTCTACGGCTACATCACGCACGGGCACGCACACCAGTACTACCCGCAGTACCTCTGGCACAACGGCGCGAAGGAGCAGATCCCCGGGAACGCCGACGGCGCGCGCGGCGCGTTCGTCATCGACCTCCTCCAGGAGCGGGCCGTCTCCTTCCTCGACGCCCACGCCGGCGAGCCCTTCCTCCTCATGCTCAACCCCAACGTGCCCCACGCCCCCAGCGACGTCCCGGAGCTGGGCGAGTACGCCGACCGCCCGTGGAGCGAGGCGGACAAGGGCCACGCGGCCCAGATCACCCGGCTGGACTCGCTGGTGGGCGCGGTCGTGGACGCGCTGGTCCGGCTCGGCGTGCACCGCGACACCCTGCTGCTGTTCTCCAGCGACAACGGGCCGCACGAGGAGGGCGGCGTCGACCCCGACCTCTTCGACGAGAACGGGCCGCTGCGGGGCTACAAGCGCAACCTCTACGAGGGCGGCGTACGCGTCCCCCTGATCGCCTGGCGCCCGGGGACCGTCCGGCCCGGCGTCAGCGAGCGGCCGACGCCGCTGACCGACCTGCTGCCGACCCTCGCCGAGGTGGCCGGCGCCCCCGCGCCGCGCGACGTCGACGGGCTCTCCGCCGCGTCCCTGCTCGCCGCCCGCCCCGTGCCGGCCCCGGGCCACCACCACCTGTACTGGTACCGCAACGACCCGGGGACCACGAAGCGCGCCGACGCGGTGGACGGCGGCCGGATCCTCCGGCTCGCCGAGTCCGTGCGCCGCCGCGACTGGAAGGCGGTGCGGTTCGCGCCCGGCCGGGACCGGGAGGCGCCGGACGCCGCGTGGGACTTCGAGCTGTACGACCTGGCCGCGGACCCGGCGGAGACCCGGGACGTCGCCGCCGGGTACCCGGGCGTGGTGGCCGAGCTGACCGGCCTGCTGCGGTCGTCCTGGGCTCCGGAGTACGCACGCGAGCGCTTCGGGACCCGTATCGAGGCCCCCGAGATCGCCTATCCCGGCGAGCCCTTCACCGTCACCGCGACCCTCGCCAACGGCTCCGGCCGGGCCTGGACCGACGCCCGGATCGAGCTGTACGCCCCCGCCGGCTGGCGGCTGCGCCCCGCAGGACCGGCCCGCGCCGCCGTGCTCCGGCCCGGGGCCGTCCTGCGGACGACCTTCGAGGTCACCCCGGCGGGCGGCGACACCGCCGCCGGCCCGCGCGTGCTGAGCGCCGAGGGCACGGCCGCGTACGGCCGCGCCGCCCTGCGCTACCCCGCGTCCAGGACCCTGGCCGTGCCGCCGCCCGCACCGCGGCAGGACGGCTTCCTCAGCGACCTGGAGTGGGTCTCCGCCAGCAACGGCTGGGGACCGGTGGAGCGGGACCGCAGCAACGGCCGGCAGACCGCGGGCGACGGCCCCCCGATCGGCTTCGGCGGGGTGACCTACGCCAAGGGGCTGGGCGTGCACGCCCCCTCGGAGATCGTCTACCACCTCGGCGCCGCCGCGACCCGGCTGACCGCGGTCGTCGGCATCGACGACTTCTCCGCGTCCCAGAGCGCGAACGGCGCGACGGCGGCGCAGGTGTGGGGCGACGGCCGCATCCTGTACGAGAGCGGCACGCTCACCGCGGCCACCGGGCCGCGGGAGGTGGACGTGGACGTCACCGGCGTCCGCCTGCTCCGCCTGGTGGTGCAGGACGCCAACGGCTCCACCTCGTACGACCACACCTCCTGGGCGGCCGCACACATCCGACTCTGACACGGGCGGCCCGGCGGACGGCGGGGCGCCGCCCCCGCCGTCCGCCGGCCCGCGCTAGCCGGCCTCCACCGTGACGGTCCGGCCCGGGGCGACGGAGACCTCGACGTAGCTGTACCGCTCGCCGGCCGCCGTGCCGGGCTTCGCCGCGCGCTTCCGGCCGTCCACCAGGACCGTGGAGTGCTTGCCGGGGAAGCGGGCCTGCCACGTGTAGGTGTCGGAGCCGGTGTCGTTGGTGAGAGTGGACCTGCTCGCCGCGTCGTGGCGCAGCGTGAAGGTGTTCCCGCCGACGGACAGGTCCTCGATCTGGAGCCAGTCCATCCCGGAGGGCAGGCCTGACAGCGTGCTCAGCGAGGTGGCGGGTGCGTCGGGCGCCACGCCCATGAGGCCCTCGACGGTCTGGCCGAGCAGGGTGTACGAGACCTCGGGGTAGTCGCCGTTGGGGCCCTGCTTCCCCACCGGGTGCTGGTCGCCGCGCTTGTCGTAGACGTACTGCATCCACTTCCACGCCGTGTCGTTCTGCCGGTAGGCGAAGAAGGTGTCGGGGAGGTAGGAGATCGCCTCGATGTTCACCGGCTTCCCGTCCCCGCCGGCCTGCTCGTCGATGTAGTCGAGGTACGCGTCGGCGCGCGGGCCGGGGTCGATGAGCTGCTTCATCGCCATGAACCAGCTGTTCTCCTTGCCCCAGCCGGTGAGCGCCTCGCCGTCGGTGGTGTAGGCGCGGACCATGTCGGCCCCGGTGCCGTCCCCGCTCCAGTCGACGTTGAAGTACTCCTTGAGCTTGCGGGCCTTCTTCCCGTACTCCTTGGCCAGGCCCTTGTCGCCCTTGTCGCGGGCCAGTTCGGACAGTGCCACGTACGCCTGGTACTGGGAGCCGATGGCGTCGCCCGCCTCGGCGAGCGGCTCGTCGCTCGCCTCGTTGTAGCTGGCCGCGCCGGCGAAGATGCCCTTGCCCGTGCCCTCCGCCACACCGTTGGGCACGGTGCCGTCGTGGCGCTCGACGAACTCCTTCGTCGTGTGGCGGTAGAAGTCCCAGAAGGCGGGGTCCTCGACGTACGCGGGGTCGCCGCTCCAGCGGTACGCCTCGTTCGCCTTCTCGACCAGCTCGAAGGGGGCCGGCACCTCGCGGACGAAGGAGTCTGGGGAGCGGTAGTCGATGGCCAGCTTGGTCCCGTTGTCGAAGTTGAAGGCCCACGCCGGGTAGTAGCCGTGCACCTCGTCGGCGGACGCGGCGAAGGTGCGGAGCATCGCCTTGTTGGCGTCCCGCAGGCCGAGGACCTCGGCGCCGCCGATCTGGTGCGCCAGGTCGCGGGCGTAGTAGCCGCTGCGGTGGGCGTAACCGGCCCAGTAGGACGGGCCGTAGACGCCGGTGCCGGTGCCCGCAGGGTTGCGCTCGTCGACGTTCAGGGGGCCCCCGGCGCCGGACTGGTGCACCCAGCTGCCCGCCTTGTGCTTGGCCCAGTCGAACATCTCGACGATCGCCGGGTCGGACGAGGAGACCACGGGGTTCGCCGGGGCGGAGGGCGAGACCATGAGGTCGTCGGCGTTGACCCAGCCGCTTCCCGACTCGAAGGCGAGTGCCAGCTCGTCGCCGGCGTGCAGCTCGATCCGGCTGAGCGTGTAGCGGGCGTAGGTGGACCGGCCGGGCAGGTCGACCGCGGCGGCCTCGGCGCCGTTGACCTGCGCGGTGAAGCGCCCGCCGGGTCCGCCGGCGGCGATCCAGGCGGAGATGTCGTACGTGCCGTCGGCGGGCGCGGTGATCTTCTGCGAGACCTTCCCGCCGGCCCCCGCGTCGAGGTAGGCCAGGTTCTTCCCGCTGTGCGGCCGGTTGGTCGCCACCCCCGTTCCGGAGGTGAAGGTCCAGCCCGCCGCGCCGTCCTCGAACCCGGGGCTGCGGACCTCCAGCGGCACGGGGGCCGCGGCGGTTGCGGCCCCGGCGCGGGCGTCGGCGCCGGCCGGCTGGCTCAGCACCAGCGGCGTCAGCGGTACGAGGGTGGCGAGCGCCGTGAGGGTGGCGAGGCGGGCGGGGCGGTGGCTCTTCATGGTGCGGCTCACTCCGGGAGGTCGCGGGGAGAGGGGGTGTCCGGAAGCTAACGGCCCAGGTCGCACGCTTTCAAGGGTGCTGCTGGAATTTTTTGGAAGATCGGGCAGAAAGTTTTCATCGAAGTATTGCAAGTGACCTTGGCCGGTTGTTAGCTTCCCGGCGTCGCCCTCCCTCCGCAGAGGCCGGCATCCGAGCCGCAGGCAGAGGTGGTCGCGTATGAACCCGAGTCGTCCGAATCCGAGTCGCCGCAGAGTGCTGGGACTGGGCGGGGGCCTCGCCATGAGCGCAGGGCTGGGCGGACTCACCGCCTGCTCGTCCGGCCCGCCGGACGGTGCGCCCGGCGACCCCGCGAAGGGTGACATCACCGTGTGGAGCTGGGCGGGGCCCGCCGCGGAGATGCGGGCCCTGGTGCCGCGGTTCAACAAGGAGCACCCGGGCATCCGGGTCACCGTCGAGGACATCGGCAACCCGGCCATCTGGGACAAGATCACGACGTCGATGGCGGCCGACGGCGCCGGGCTCGCGGACGTCCTGCACATCGGGGTCGACTACCTGCCCGCGTACACCGACCGCTTCCCGGGACAGCTCGCCGACCTCCGCCCGCTCGGCGCCGGCACGTACCGGAAGGCCTTCGCCGACGGCCTGTGGGAGACGGTCTCGCTTGACGGCTCCCGCGTGGACGCCCTGCCCTGGGAGGCCAACTCCGGGGGCTTCTACTACCGCGCCGACGTCTTCGAGAAGGCCGGGGTGGACGCCGAGGCCCTCGAAACCTGGGACGAGGTCATCGAGGCCGGCCGGAAGGTCAAGGAGAAGACCGGCACCTACCTGCTCGGCATCGACAAGCCCGCTTCGCAGCAGGACTCGGCCAACGTCTTCCAGCTCCTGCTCCAGCTCCAGGGCACCATGTACTTCGACCTCGACGGCGAGATCATGGTCAGCTCGCCCGAAGCGGTCCGCGCCATGACGCTCATCAAGCGGATGAACGACGCCGGCCTGGTGAACGACATCTCCGGCGGCTGGAACTCCCTGATCAGCTCGATCAAGAGCGGCACCGCCGCAGTGCTGCCCTGGCCCACCTGGTTCGGCGGCATCATCGAGGAGACCGTCCCGGACCAGGCCGGGCTCTGGGGCGTGCGCCTGCCGCCCGCCGTCCGGCCCGGCGGCACCAACGCCGCCACCGTCAACTCCACCCACCTGGCCGTCTCCGGCACCAGCCGGCACCAGGCCGCCGCCTTCAGGTTCGTCGAGTTCGTCCTCACCCGCCCCCGGTCCCAGGTGGGCATCTACCGCAACAAGGGCATCGCACCGGCCCTGATGGCGGCGTACGAGGACCCCGTCTTCCACCAGCCGTCGGAGTTCTTCGGCGGCCAGCGGAAGGGCGAGATCTTCCTGGAGGCCCTCCGGTCCGGCACCCCCGCCTTCAACTACACCTCCGACTACGCCCGCGCGCTCAAGGCGGTCACCGACGCCCAGACCAGAGTGCTGCTCAGAGGTGCCGATCCGGCCACCGAGCTGCGCCGGGCCGCCGACCAGCTCGCCGCGCAGACCGCACGCAAGGTGGCCCGATGACCACGTCCGTCCCGCAGACCCGCACCGCGCCCCCGCCGGCGAGAACGAAGGCAAAGCGGCACCGGCCGCGCCGCAGCGCCCGCCGGCTCGCACCGTACCTCTTCCTCCTGCCGGCCGCGGCCCTGTTCGCCGTCTTCAAGCTGTACCCGATCGGTCGGTCCTTCTTCCTCAGCCTCTTCAAGTCGGTGGACGGCGTCGACCGGTACGTCGGCCTCGACAACTACGCGCGGCTGATGGACGACCCGCTCTTCTGGACCGCCCTGCGCAACACCGGGATCATCCTGGTCGTCCAGGTCCCGCTGATGCTCGCCCTCGCCACCGGACTCGCGGTCGCCCTCAACTCGGCGCTGCTGCGCGCGCGGCCGGTCTTCCGGCTCGGCTTCTTCCTGCCGATGATCACCGGCCTCGTCGCGTACGGGATCATCTTCTCCGTACTCCTCAACCAGCAGTACGGCCTGGCCAACTGGCTGCTCTCGCTCGTCGGCTTCGGCGAGGTGCCCTGGCTCACCGACCCGCTGTGGGCGCAGATATCCCTGGGTCTCGCACTGACCTGGCACTACACCGGCTACAACGCCGTCATCCTGCTCGCCAGGCTCCAGACCATCCCGGCCGAGCTGTACAACGCCGCCGCCGTGGACGGGGCCGGCACGTGGCAGTCCTTCCGCCACGTGACCCTGCCGGGCCTGCGGCCGGCGATCCTCCTCACCACGGTGCTCTCCACGATCGGCACCCTCCAGATCTTCGACGAGCCGTACATCCTCACCCGCGGCGGACCGGACAACGCCACGCTCACCATCGGCGTGTACCTGTACCAGAACGCCTTCCAATACTTCGACTTCGGCTATGCATCGGCGATCGCGTACGTACTCGCGGTGCTCATCGGAGTCCTCGGCCTGATCCAGTTCCGGGTCCTGGGAGACAAGTCATGAGACAAGCCATGGGGCAGTCCCGTTCGCCGGGGAAGAGCATCATGCTCACGTCCGGGTTCGCCGTCGCGCTCGCCGTCGTGCTGATCCCGTTCTACTGGCTCGTCGTCGCCAGCACCCACAGCACCGCCGACATCTTCGGCTCCCCGCCCCCGCTGCTGCCCGGGGGCCACCTCGGGGAGAACCTCGCCAGCCTCCAGGAGACCGTGTCGTTCGGGCAGGTCGTGCTCAACTCCCTGCTGATCGCCGCCGTCTACACCGTCTGCGCCGGGCTGGTGTGCACGCTCGCCGGGTACGCGTTCGCCAAGTACCGCTTCAAGGGGCAGAACTGGCTGTTCGGCGTGCTGATGCTGGGCCTGGTCATCCCCAACCAGGTGACCCTGGTCCCGCTGTTCCAGCTGATGGCGGACTGGCAGTGGCTCAACACGTACCAGGCCGTGATCATGCCGAACCTGGCGCTCCCCTTCGGTATCTTCCTCATGCGCCAGTCCATGGCCGCCCTCCCCGACGAACTGCTGGACTCGGGCCGGATGGACGGCTGCGGCGAGTTCAAGGTCTTCCTGCGCGTCGTGCTGCCCCCGATGAAGCCCGCCCTGGCGGCCCTCGCCATCTTCCTCTTCCTCTTCCAGTGGAACGACTTCATATGGCCGCTCATCGTCCTGCGCGACAGCGGCTCGTACACGATCCCCGTCGCCCTCGCCTCCCTGCAGGGCGTGGACGACACCGACTACGGCGCCATCCTCACCGGCACCGCCGTGGCCGCCATCCCCATGGCGCTCGTCTTCCTCGCCCTGCAACGCCACTTCGTCTCCGGCCTGCTCGCCGGGGCCGTCAAGGAGTGAATGTGACCACCCTGCCGTCCGAGGCCGTCACCACCGCCGAGCTGGCCCCGGCAACTTTCGAGCCGCTGCTCGACACGGTGGAGCTGGCCGTCCTCGCCGAGGGCGCGGACCCCGGCTGGACCCTGTCCGAACTCCCCGGCGGGCTGCGCATGCTGTCCGTCGAGGCCCCCGGCGCCGCCGTCGAGATCCGGCTCTCCGTCCCCCTCGGCGACGCGGCCGGCTACTGGCACCCCAAGGCCGGCTGGCACCGCACCCTCCTCGCCGACTGGGAGGGCCGCTCCGCCGTCAGCCTCATCGACGGTCTGGCCGCCGGCTGCCTCTACGACCACACCGGTGCCACCCTGCTCACCTTCGCCGCCGCCGACCCGGCACCCGAGGTCGTGCTGCGCTACGGGGTCTCCGAGGAGAACGACACCCATGTGGTCCACCTCCGCCTCTCCCCGTCCGACACGCCGCACCGGTTCCTCCTCGCGCCCCGCAGCCCGTCGGTGGCGTCCGCGCTGAGGCCGCTGCGCGCCTGGTACGAGGCGCGGACGGCGACGCCGATGCCGGTCCCCGAGGCGGCCCGGCTGCCCCTGTACTGCACCTGGTACGCCTTCAACCAGGCCGTCGACGAGGCCGCCGTCGAGCGGCAGGCCGGACTCGCCGCCGGCATGGGCTTCGGGACGCTGATCGTGGACGACGGCTGGCAGCGCCTCGGCAGCGGGCGCGGCTACGCCGGGGTGGGCGACTGGACCCCCGACCCGGCCAAGTTCCCCGACTTCACCGCCCACGTCGAGCGCGTACGCCGCATGGGCCTGCGCTACCTGGTGTGGGTCGCGCCCCTGCTCCTCGGCCCTCGCGCGGACTGCCACGCCGCCTGGGCCCGGTTCGCCCCCGCGCCCGCCGGAGCCCCCGGCGCGTACGTCCTGGACCCCCGCCATCCCGAGGTACGCGCCCACGTGGTGCGCACCTGCCTGCGCCTGGTCCGCGACCACGGCCTCGACGGCCTGAAGGCCGACTTCCTCGACGAGGCGATGGTCTACGCGGGCGACGGGCGCGGCGACCTCGGCCACGCCCTGACCCTGCTCCTCGCCGAGTTGCGCGAGGCACTGCTCGCGGAGCGCCCCGACCTGCTGCTGGAGCTGCGCCAGCCGTACGTCGGCCCCGGGATGGCCCCGTTCGGCAACATGCTGCGGTCCTACGACTGCCCGGCCGACGCCACCGCCAACCGGGTCCGTACCCTCGACACCTCCTTCCTGGCCGTCGGCGGCGCCGTCCACTCCGACCCGCTGCTGTGGGACACGAGCGGGCCGGTCGAGGCGGCGGCACGGCAGCTCGCCGGTGCCTTCCACGCGGTACCGCAGGTCTCCGTCCGCCTGGACGCCCTCACCGCGGAGCAGGCCCGCGCGGTCCGCTTCTGGCTGGCGCAGTGGCGGCGGCTGCGCCCGCAACTGCTCGACGGCACCACCGAACCCGGCCGCCCCGACGGCCTGTACACGCTGGTCAGGGCGGAGTCCGAGGGCGTACGCGTGCTTACGGTGCACGACGACCGCACCGTTCCGGTACGGCCCGCCACCCACCGTGAGACCGTCCTCGTCAACGCGACGGCCGGCGACCGCCTGGCCGTCGACGTCGAGGACGGGGGCGGGCCCGTGGATATCGAAGTCCACGGTCCCGACGGACGTATCATCGAGCGGATTCGCAGGTCACTCGGACCCGGCCTGCACGGCCTCCGTGTCCCGAGGACGGGCCTGGCAGTGCTGACGAGGCCGGGTGACGCGACGTGACCACGTGCGGCCCGGCACGGGACGGTGGGAGAGGAAGAGCATGAAGGTCGGCATCGTTGAGATCGCTGCCCGTGCGGGTGTGAGCGAGGCGACGGTCAGCCGGGTCATAAACCGCCGCCAGGGAGTGGCGAAGAAGACCAGGGACGCGGTCGAGGCCGCCATGACAGAACTCGGCTACGAGCGGACCGTCGAGGGCCAGCTCGTCGCGATCGTCACCGAGCACGTCTCCAACCCCTTCTTCGCCGACGTCGCCGAGCGGATCGAGGCGGCCCTGGCGCCGCACGGGCTCAAGACCGTGCTCTGCCCCGCCTTCCCCGGCGGCGTGCAGGAGCGGGAGTTCATCCTCTCCCTCGTCGACAAGGGCATCGCGGCGGTGGTCTTCCTCTCCTCGTCCAACACGGTGGAGGGCGCCGACACCGAGACGTACGAGCTGCTGCGCGCCCGCCGCATCCCGTACCTCGGGATCAACGGCGAGTTCGCCGACGAGGTGCCGGCCCCCGTCTACTCCACGGACGACGCCCTGGCCGCCGAGCTGGCCGTCGACCACCTCCACCGCCTCGGCCACCGCGCCATCGGCATGGCCTCGGGGCCCGTCGGCAACCGGCCGGCCGACCGGCGGGTGCGCGGCTTCCTCGACGCCATGCGCCAGCGCGGCACCACGGACGCCGAGCGGTGGGTCATGCGGCACTCGTACTCGGTGGAGGGCGGGCAGGCGGCCGCCCAGATCCTGTTGGGCCTGGGTGCCACGGCCATCGTCGCCGCCAGCGACTACATGGCCCTCGGCGCGATCCGGGGCATCCGCCGCCAGTCGTACGCGGTGCCGGACGACGTCTCCGTCGTCGGCTACGACGGCTCGGCGATCACCGAGTTCACCGACCCCCCGCTGACGACCGTGCGGCAGCCGGGCGACCGGCTCGCCATGGAGGCGGGCCGCGGCGTCCTGTCGCTGGTCAGCGGACGGGACGTACCCACCGGTGAGCTGCTCTTCGACCCCGAGCTGGTCATCCGGTCCACGACCGGCCCGCCCCCCGTACGGAACTGACTCCCCCGCCCGCGCGCGGCAGACCTCCGATAACTGAGCGCCGAGTCGGGGTGTTTGCTCCTGATCTTGGCTGCCTGCGTCCCATTGACATCCGATGAACCCGCTTCTACGTTCCTCAGCGATCCGATGAATCGAGAGCACCTGGGAACACCGACTCCTTCCGAAGGCGCAACCTGACAGGAGAGTCGCATGTCAGCAGAGCAGCCTCCCGACGACCGACCCGACTCCCACGACTCGCAAAACGCCCGCCCCGCCCGCGCGCTCGGGCGGCGCGGCGTGCTCGCGACCGCGCTCGGCGTGCCCTCGCCGCCGCGGCCCCCGCGGCGGCGGCCGGCGCCGGCCCGCAAAACCCTCCCGGGCCCGCGGACGGCCTCGACCCGCGGCGGGCCGGCGACAAACTCGCCTCGCTCAGGTTCGGCATGGGCCGCCGGGGATGACCTACCTGGTCTTCACGGCCAAGCACCACGACGGTCGACCTACCGGGGCAGCACGGTCTACGTCCAACGCACCGTCGACCGGCCGCTGACCATGGAGTTCGTGACGCGTACGGCGATCGCCCGGGACTCCTGAAGCCGCCCGGCCCTCGCCCCCAGCCCCGCCCCCGTCCGCTCGGACCGGCCCGTCCGCCCGTCCGGGCGGCGGCCGACGATGCGAGGAGTGACGCAGATGGCAGCACGGCCTTCGCACCGCAACCGCCGAAGCGCCCCCGTCCCACGGTGGCGCACCCTGCTGGTGGCTCTCGTCCTGGCGCTCGCCGCCGGGCTCCTCGCCGGCCCGGCCGCGCAGGCGGAGGTGCAGCACCCGCGGCAGGAGTGGCTGCGGGACTCCACCGCCGGCCTCTTCCTGCACTGGGGCATGTTCACCGCGCCCGGGCACCTCGACTGCCGGGAGTGGGAGCGCGACGTCACCGGGGGCGGCTGGTCGGCGGACTACTGGGTGGACGAGGCGAAGAAGCTCGGCGCGTCGTACATCGTCCTCGCCACCTTCCACAGCCGCCTCGGCTACGCCCGCCCGTGGCCCTCGCGGATCCCCGGCAGCTGCGCCACCGAGCGCGACCTGCTCGGTGAGCTGGTCGAGGCCGGCCGGGCGCAGGGCGTCAAGATCATCATGTATATGACCGACGACCCCCAGTGGCACGACGAGCAGGGCGTCGAGACGCTCGACTCGGCCGCGTACTCGGCGTACAGGGGCCGCGACGTGGACCTGACCACCCGCGACGGGTTCGGCATGTACAGCTACGACCTGTTCTTCGAGCTGATGGAGGACTACCCGGACCTGGCCGGCTTCTGGATCGACAACGACAACGAGTACTGGGAGGAGAACGACCTCTACGAGCAGATCCGCGAGCGCCGCCCCGACTGGCTGCTGAGCAACAACAACGAGGACACGCCGGTCATGGACACGGTCAGCAACGAGCAGAAGACCGGCATGAACCCCGCCTACGACTACCCGGCCGCCGTGACCGTGCCCATGCCGCGGCTGACCGAGGCGGACTACAAGCTGCCCACCACCGGCAGCTGGTGGTACGACGGCGGCGACCACGAGGTCGACGCCCGGCTCAGCACCGGCCGCTACATCACCAACGCCGGCTCCTCCATGAAGTCGCTCATGGCCGAGACGCCGATGGTGAACGGCAGGATGCCGGCGCAGCAGGAGGCGTTCAACGACTTCATGGGCCGGTGGGTCGAGCCCGTCCGGGAGTCGGTCCAGGGCGTGGAGGGCGGCGGCTACATGTACGGCGGCATGCAGCCGGGCTTCTGGAACGACGGCGCCCACGGGGTGGTCACCGTCGGCCGGGGCGAGGACGGCACCCGCACCCAGTACGTCCACGTGCTGACCCGGCCCCGGACCGACTCCGTCCGGCTGCGCGACAACGGCTACCGGGTCAGGGGGGTGACCGATCTGCGCACCGGCGAGGAGATGCGCTTCAGCCAGTCCGGCGGCCACCTGTCGATCCTGGACATCCGCGACTGGGACCCGTACGACACCGTCTTCAAGGTCGCCACGGACGGCCGCCAGCGCTACTACGACTCCGCCGCGGTGACCGCCACCGCCTCCTCCGCGGCTGCCGGCCACCCGGCCGCCGACCTCGCCGACGGCGACTACGAGACCTACTGGGACAGCGGCGCAGAACTGCCCGCCTCCGTCACCCTGGACCTCGGCGGCCGGAAGCCCGCCACGGCGCTGGCGGTCAACCAGCGCGAATGGTCCCCGACCCACGCCCGTTCGACGTTCGGCCGCCCCGAGGACTCCGCCCGCATCAAGGACTACCGGATCCACGTCAGCGACGACGGCGAGAAGTTCCGGCAGGTGCGCGCCGGCACCATGCGCAGCGCCCGCGGGGTGCAGATCGTCGACATCGGCGACCAGCGGGCCCGCTACCTCAAGCTGGAGGTACGCAGCCTCTGGGGCGGCCCGCAGGCACCGGACTTCTTCGAGCAGCTGCGCGTCGACGAGATCCAGGTGGCCCACGGCCGCCCGCGGGCCACCCGCACCCCGCTGCCGCTGGAGGCCGAGGCGCGGGACAACCGGCTGCGGGGCAGCGCGCGGGCGGCCGCGTGCGGCGCGTGCTCCGGATCCCGGCACGTCACCGGGCTCGGTGGCGGGGAGCGCAACTCCGTCACGTACCGCGACGTCCGCGTCACCGCAGACGGCGACTACCGCCTCCAGCTCGACCACACGGCGGCCGCCGGCTCCACGCTGTCCGTCGGCGTCAACGGCGCCGCACCGGTCGAGGTCCCCGTCGCCGGCGGCAGCGCGGAGGTGCCGGGGAGCACGGCGGTCTCCGTGCCCCTGGAGTCCGGCGCGAACACGGTACGGGTCTTCAGCACCGACCGCCGCGGCCCCGGCCTGGACCGCGTCGCGGTCGGCCCCCTGCCCCCGGCCTCGTACACGCCGGAGACGACGCTCACCGTCCGCCCGCACGGCTTGCAGTGGGCCGGCCCCGGGCAGCGCTCGGCGACGGTGACCGCGCGGCTCCGGCTGGACGAGGACGAGCAGCTCACCGACGTCCGCCTCGCCCCGCGGCTGCCGGCCGGCTGGACCGCCGACCGCGGACCGGCCACGGCCCCGTCGCTGCGGCTGGGCGGGACTGTGGAGGCGAGTTGGACGATCACGTCTCCGCCCGGCCGGGACGCCGGCTCCGCCGACATCCCGGTCACGGCGGACTTCGGGCTGCTCGGCCGCGCCGGGAGCGTGTCGGACGAGGTGTCCCTGCGGACCCTGCCCGACGGGCGGACGTGGATGCGCGAGGCCGAGGACTCGGCCAACGACCTCGGCACCACCGGGATCACCGGCTGCGGTCCCTGCTCGGGCGACGAGAAGGTACGCAACATCGGCGGCGGTCCCGGGGCCTCGGTGGTTTTCCCCGGCATCACGGTGGCCGAGGGCGGCGAACGCACGCTGTACGTCGACTACACGGTCAACGGCACGCGCTCGTTCGAGGTGACGGTCAACGACGGCCCGCCGGCCGACGTGACGGTGACCGACACCGGCAACAACACACCGCGCACGACCTCGGTCCCCGTCACCCTGCAACCGGGCACGAACACGATCAGAATCGGCAACGCCACCGAGTCGGCACCCGACCTCGACCGACTCTCCCTGGGCGGCTGAGGGTGCCGCCCGCGGCGCGTCGTGCGTACGGAGCGGTGGCAGCGTTAGCCCCGTCGGGGCGAACCGCCGCCGGGATCGAGGTGTGCGGGCGGGGCCGGGCTTAGGTTCCCTTGTGGCACGCGTGGTCTCCGGGCAGGGGCCGATCCGAGCGGGTCGGCCCCTGCCGGCATGAGCGGTCGGCGTGGGGTGACCCCGCGTGCCGCCGCCCGCGATGCCGTCCCGGCCCTCGACTCCTGGAGCCCCGGTTGTCCCACCTGCCCTCCGGCCCCCGCCACCGTGACGACCGGGGTGTCCGGACCACACCGAGCCCGGCCGCCCGCATCCGGGCGGCCTTCCCGTACGCGGAGCAGTACCTCGACGGGCTCGTCGACCGCTTCTACGGGGGCCGGCACCCGATGCTCGAAGCCTCGCTGCGGACGCTCGTCGCCCGGGGCCGGCGCGATCCGCAGGAGTTCGCCCTGCCCCTGCTCGTCCACGCGGCGGTCCGGGGCGGCACCGGCCCCGCCGTGCCCGTCGCCGCGGTGCACGCCCTGTGGTGGCGGGCGGCCAACGCGCTCGACGACGCGGTCGACGGAAACGGAGACGGAGACCGCGGCGAGCGGGCGTACGGGATGGCCGGGAGCGCCGCCCTGACCGCCGCCCTGGAGTGCGGGTACGGACTGCCGCTGCGCGTGCTCGCCACCCTGCCCGTGCCCGAGTCCCTGCGCCGCGCCCTGACCGCCGACTACCTCGACGGCTGGAGCGCCGCCTGCGACGGCCAGCTCGGCGACCTCCTCAACGAGCCGGACGCGGTGGGGCCCGACGAGGTGCGCGAGGTGTACCGGAAGAAGAGCGGCGCGGTCTACGCCATGGCCTGCCTGCTGGCCGCCCGGCTGGCGCACGGCGCCGCGGCGGCCGTACCCGGTCCGCGGGCGGACGAGGTCGCGGCGTGGGGCGAGTTCGGCGAGGTCCTCGGGATCCTGGCGCAGCTCCGCAACGACCACGAGGACCTGCACGGCGGCGCCGGGGAGGATCTGCGGAACGGGACCGCCACCTACCGCCTCGCGCAGTTGCTGCACCGGACGGACCGGGCCGCGGGGGAGCGGGCCCGGCTGCTGCTCGGCCGGGCCGCCGACTCCGAGCCCCACCACCGCGAGCTGACGGAGCTGCTCGGCTCCCCGGAAGTGCTGCGCCCCTGCAACCGCCTCCTGGCCGAACTGCGCCACCGCGCACACGCCCTGCTGGACGTCCTCGCTCCCGCCTCCCCCTACACCGCCCTGCTGCGGGCCCGGGTCGACGCCGAAGCCCGGCCGCTCGACCCGGACGGGGAGCGGCAACCGCGTCCCGGCACACCGCCGGTGGCGGACCCCAGGGGCCCGCTCGACAGCCGCGGCCTCCCGCCCCGGTCGGGCGCGCGCGCCTGAATCCGGCGGGCGGCGGGGTCGCGGACCGCCGCAACACGGCGCTGTGCAGCGCGCGTTGGCCGCCGGGCGCTCCGGGCGCCGGCCGGCCGCGCCCCAGCGCCCTTGCGAGCGGCATTCTTTCGTGGTCCGATGATTGACGACCTTGGTGGTCAAAAACACTTCGACTGTCGCAACCGAATCAGCGCCGCCCAAAGCGAAGCAGAGGTTCGAATGCGCAACGAAACGTTGCAGAGCCTCGTCCTCGGCGACCTACTCCGAGAGCGGGCCGAAACCCATCGGACAGAGACCTTCCTCAAGTTCCACGAGGGCGAGGTCACTTACGGCGAGGTCGACTCGATGGCCGACCGCGTGGGCCACGGGCTGGCCACCGCGGGCATCGGCCGCGGCGACCACGTCGGCGTGATGCTCCCCAACTGTGCCGACTTCATCCATGTGATCTTCGCGCTGGCCCGCCTCGGGGCCGTCGCCGTGCCGATCAACGTCAGCTACCGCGGTGAGCTGCTCCGGCACGTCCTGCACACCTCGGACGCCTCGGCGCTGATCGTCGACGCGCCGTACGCCGACAGGCTGCCCGCGGTGGCCCCGCGGCTGCCGGAGCTCAGCCGGCTCATCGTCCGTACCGGGGGCGCGTCCGACGTGTCGCTGCACCGGCTCGG
The DNA here is from genome assembly GCF_020400605.1 of Streptomyces aculeolatus. Taxonomy (GTDB): domain Bacteria; phylum Actinomycetota; class Actinomycetes; order Streptomycetales; family Streptomycetaceae; genus Streptomyces; species Streptomyces aculeolatus. Next base: position 252,847 of record NZ_JAINRD010000002.1, read on the forward strand.
CAAGCCCGCCGCGACGCTGTCCAGTCTGCTGCCCGGGGAGGTGGAGGCGCCGCGCGTCGACGTGGGCTTCGGCGACCTCCAGGCGATCATGTACACATCGGGCACCACCGGCCCCTCCAAGGGCGCGATGGTCCCGCACGCCCTGGCGCTGACGTGCGCGCTGGACTCGCTCGACTTCCTCGACCGGTGGGGCAAGACGACGTACTGCCCGCTGCCGCTGTTCCACGCCGCCGGGCTCTGGGACGGCGTGCTGTCGGCGCTCCTCGCCGGCGGTGCCATCGCCATCGTCGAGCGCTTCAGCGCCTCGCGGTTCTGGGACGACGTGCGCAGGTTCGACGCGCAGGTCGCGATGAGCGTCTTCTCGATGATCCCCATCCTGCTCAACCAGCCGCGCACCGAGCGCGACATGGATCACCCGCTGCAGACCTTCTACATGGGCAAGTCGAGTCTCGACGAACCCCTGCTGGAACGTTTCGGCGTCCGTTCGGTGGAGACGTACACCAGCACGGAGGTCGGGATAGCCACCGCCAGCCCGTACGGCGAGTGGCGGCTCGGCTCGTGCGGGCAGGCCCACGAGGAGCGGTTCGAGGTGGCGGTCGTCGACGAGTGGGACCGCGAGGTCGGCACGGACGAGCCGGGTGAGCTGGTCGTACGGCCCAGGCAGCCGTTCGTGATCACGACCGGGTACTACGGCGCCCCTGGCGCCACCGCCGACTGCTTCCGCAACATGTGGTTCCACACCGGCGACCGCGTGTGGCGCGACGCCGACGGCTACTTCTACTTCCTCGACCGGATGAAGGACGCCATCCGGCGCCGCGGCGAGAACATCTCGGCCTTCGACCTGGAGTGCGAGGTCAACCTGCACCCCGCGGTTCTGGAGTCGGCGGCCACCGGCGTGCCCTCCGAGCTGGAGGACGAGGACGTCAAGCTGTGGGTCGTGCTGCGGCCGGGAGCGTCGCTGGAGCCCGCCGAGCTGGTGGCGTTCTGCACCGAGCGGCTGCCCCGCTCGATGGTCCCGCGCTACGTCGAGTTCATCGACGCCCTGCCGCGTACGCCCACCGACAAGGTCGCCAAGTACCGGTTGCGGGCCGAGGGCGACCACGGCCTGACCTCCGCCACCTGGGACCGGGAGGCGCAGTCGTGAACTGGGCGGACACCCCCGAGCAGGCGGCCTTCCGGGAAGAGGTGCGCGCCTTCGTGCGCGACCGCTTCCCGCGCGCCTACGCGCCCGACCCGGAGGCCGAGCAGAGCCTTGAACCCGAGGACGTCTGGGGCTACAACTGGCCCGTCGACCGGCTCTCCGCGGACCCGGCGCGCCGCGACGGGGCCCGCGCGTGGGCCGCGGCCCTCGCCGAGCGCGGCTGGATAGCGCCGCACTGGCCGGCCGAGTACGGCGGGGCGGGGCTGTCCGTCCTGGAGGAGTTCATCCTCCAGGAGGAGATGATGCGCGCCCGCGTACCCACCGTGAACGGCATCGGCGCCTTCCTGCTGGGCCCCACGCTCCTGGAGCACGGCACCGACACGCAGCGCGCCGCCCACCTGCCGCCGATCGCCCGCGGCGAGGTGACCTGGGCGCAGGGCTTCTCCGAGCCGGGTGCCGGCTCCGACCTCGCCTCGCTGCGCACCCGCGCGGTCCGGGAGGATGGGGGTACCTCCCGCTCGAGCGAAGCCGAGAGTGGGGGAGAGGACACCGGCACGTACATCGTCGACGGGCAGAAGGTGTGGACCTCGCTCGGGCAGTACGCCGACTGGCTGTTCGTGCTCGTCCGCACCGACCCCGAGGCGTCGCCGCCGCACCGCGGCATCACGTTCCTGCTCGTGGACGCCACCGCTCCCGGCGTGACCATCCGCCCGATCACCGACCTCCGCGGGGCGGCGCCGTTCTGCGAGATCTTCTTCGAGGGCGTACGGGTGCCGGCCGCCAACCGGGTCGGCGAGGAGAACCGCGGCTGGTACGTCGCGATGACCGCGCTGAGCTTCGAACGGGCCGGCATCGGCGCCACGGTCAAGTACGAGCAGGCGCTCTCGGAACTCGTCGGCTACCTCCGCTCGGCGGAGGGGAGCGGGTTCCTCAGGGACGACACGAGGGCCGCGCTGCGCCAGGAGATCGCCCGCCGCCACACCGAGATCCGGGTGCAGTACAACCTCGCCCGGTACACGGTGTCCCGGCAGGCGGCCGGCGGGGTGCCCGGCTACGAGGCGTCGGTCAACCAGCTCTTCGGCGCCGAGCTGCACCAGCGCCTGGCCCGTACGGGCGCCTCGGCCTTCGGCCGGTCCGCCCAGCTCTGGCAGCGCCGCGACGCCCCGCTCGGCGGCGTCTTCACCCACATGTCCCGCGACTCCGTCGCCACCACCTTCCTCGGCGGCGCGGCGGAGATCCAGCGCGACGTCATCGCCACCCGGGGACTGAAACTGCCGCGCAGCCGCTGACGACCAAGGAGGAGTTCTCCCCATGTACGAAACCCTCGACCTCAAGATCGAGGAGCGGGTCGCCTGGCTCACCCTGAACCGGCCCGAGAAGCTCAACGCCCTCACCCCGACGACCATGCGCGAACTCCGCCGGTTCTTCGCCGAGGTGGACGACGACGAGGACGTCTGCGTCGTGGTGCTGCGCGGCGCCGGCGAGCGCGCGTTCTGCGCGGGCATGGACCTCGGCTGGTCGGAGCAGCTCACCAAGCAGGAGCGGGTGGAGCAGGGCAGGCTCGGCGAGAAGACGTTCGCGATGATGGAGCGGCTGTCCGTACCGGTCGTCGCGGCCGTGCACGGCTACGCCGTCGGCGGCGGCCTGGAGCTGGCGCTGGCCGCCGACTTCATCGTCGCCTCCGACAACGCGAAGATGGGCCTGGTCGAGATCACGCTGTCCGCCCGCCCGCCGTACCGGCCGAAGATGACCGAGGACGGCGACCCCGACCAGCCGGAGTTCGGCGGGTCCGCGCCCGGCTGGGGCGGCGTCAAGCGGCTCCCGCGCCGGGTGGGCAAGGCGATGGCCAAGGAACTGCTGTTCACCGGCGTCCGGCTCGACGCCGCCCGGGCGCAGCGGATCGGGCTGGTCAACGACGTCTATCCGGCGGACGAGTTCGACAAGCGGGTGGGCGAGCTGGCCGAGCGGATCGCGGCGATGAACCGGTACAACCTGCGCCTGGTGAAGGAACTGGTGACCAACGAGTACGACTGGATCGAGCCGCACCCCAGCTGAGCTGCGCCCGGGCGGTACGGAAGCCAACGGAGGAGGATCTGTGCGGATTTACCGGATCGACCACATCGGCCAGGTCGCACCGGAACTGGAGCCGCAGGTGGCGCTCCTGGAGGGCCTGTTCGGGTTCCGGCGCACCCGCAGTTGGGACAACCCCGCCGAGGGCTGCCGCGGCGTCCGGCTGGCGCTGCCCGGGAACCCGGGGCACACCTGGGAGGTGCTGGCGCCGGCCGGGGAGCGGTCCGCCGTCGGGGAGTTCCTCGACGCGCAGGGCGGCCGCCCCGGACTGCACCACGTCGCCGCCGAGGTCCCCGACCTCGGTGCCGTACGCGCCGAACTGGAGGCCCTCGGCGTCAAACCGGCGGCCGGCGGGGCCGGGGACTGGCTGGAGGCGTCGCTGTCGCCGCCCGAGCGCGGGCCCGGCGTGCTGTTCCGGCTGCGCGGCCCCGGCGGTCTCGCCCTGTGCGGCGACGGGCCGGCCGTGCCGACGGCCGCCGCGCCCCCGGACGCGCCCTCGCTCGGCGTCACCGCCCTGGACCACGTGTGCCAGGCGTACCCCGACCGCGACGAGCTGGCCCGGTGGTACGAGCGGCTCGCCGGCTTCGTGCAGGTCTGGCGGACGCCCGAGGACGAGCACCCGGACATGGCGGACCTCGTGCTGAACATCCCCGGATCGACGATCTGCTGGGAGGTCATCATGCCGCGCGGCGAGGACTCGTTCATCGAGCGGTTCTGGGACCGCAACGGCGCCGCCGCGCACCATGTGACGTTCGAGGTCGCCGACTGGGACCGGGCGCTGGCTGCGTGCGCGCACCACGAGGTGCCGACGTTCGGCGAGAACGAGGGCAGCACCGACGGCGCCGCCTGGCGCGACACGTTCATCCACCCCAAGCACACCGGAGGCGTGCTCGTGCAGCTCTTCTGGGAGGAACGGCCCGGCGTGTGGGTGCGCTCCGACAAGATCCCGCCGGTGGACTGATGGACCTGACGCTCACCGAGGACCAGGAGCTGATCAGGAGCACCGCCAGGGGGCTCCTGGAGTCGCGGAGCGCGAGCGCCGGGGCCCGGGCGGTGGCGGACGAGCCCGCCGGCTACTCCGCCGCGCTCTGGAAGGAGATGACCGGGCTGGGCTGGACCGGCCTGGCGCTGCCCGAGGCCCACGGCGGCCTCGGCGCCGGCTTCCTCGAACTCTGCCTGGTCGTGGAGGAGATGGGGCGCTTCCAGGTGCCGAGCCCGTTCCTGTCCACGGTGGTGTGCTGCGGGCTGCCGCTGGCCCGGTTCGGCACCGGCGCGCAGCAGGCGCGGTGGCTCGGGGCGATCGCCCGCGGCCGGGTCATGAGCGCCGTGCCGGGCGACTGGGACGGCACGGGCGGCGGGATCACCGCGGTCGAGCGGGACGGGGCGTACGTGCTGGACGGCACAGCGCCGTTCGTGCCGTACGCGAATGCCGCGGAGGACCTGCTCGTCGTACCCGGCGACGGGCCGGCGCTGCTGGTCGACACCGCCTCGCCCGGCGTCGTGCGCGAGCCGCTCGACACCATCGGCGCCGACCGGCCGCACCGGGTCCGCTTCGACGGGGTCAGCGTGCCCCGCGACCGCGCGCTGACCGCGGGACGCCCCGTCGCCGAGGCGATCGACGCGTACGGCGCCACCGCCACCTGCGCCGCGATGGTCGGCGCGGCGCAGCGGGTCCTCGACATGACGGTCGCGTACGCCGCGGAGCGCGAGCAGTTCGGCCGGCCGATCGGCGGCTTCCAGGCGGTCCAGCACCACTGCGCCGACATGGCCGTGGACGTGCTGAGTTCGCGCTTCATGGCGTACGAGGCGGGCTGGCGGCTGGCGGAGGGGCTGGACGCCGCGGCGGAGGTGTCGATGGCCAAGGCGTGGGTGAGCGAGGCGTGCCGGCGGGTCTGCGACACGGGCCACCAGGTGCACGGCGCGATCGGCTTCACGCACGAGCACGACCTGCACCTCTTCTCCGGCCAGATGGCGGCCTGGGCGCTGTCCTTCGGCGACGCCGACCACCACTGGGACCGCCTGGCGGGCGGACTGGGCCTGCCGACCTGACGGCACCTGCCCGCCCCCCCGTTCGTCCGGGCTCAGCCGCCCTTCGCCGGGCCGGCGGGTCCCACGAGCAGTTCGGCCAGGGTCAGGAACGCGTCCGTCGTCGCCACCCGGAGCCGGCTCAGGTCGGCGTCGGCGGTGCGCAGCGCGCCGTCGAACGGGACCTGGACCACCCGGTCGCGGCCCATGCCCAGCCGCTGCGCGACGGTGGCGGTGACGTCGCGGCTGGACGGCTGCTCGATCTGGGTGGCGACGACGATCACGTCGCGCACCAGGTCCCCGTGGCCGCCCTCGCGCAGCGCGTCCAGGGAGCGGGCGGCGGCGTCGATGAACCAGTCGGCCGTACCGCAGCACAGGACGAGCCGGTCGGTCCGGTTCAGGACGAAGTCCGCGGCCCGGTCCAGGCGCAGCAGGCTCCAGTCGGTGAGCACGAAGGGGTAGTGGGGCGCGGTGTGCGCCAGGACCTGGTCGTACTCGTACGCGTGGGAGGAGTTCGGCGCGAGGTAGCCCTCGCGGTGGGCGACCACTTCGAGCCCCGAGTCCAACTGCGCGGTCAGCGCCCGGATCCGCGGGTAGGGCGGGTCGGCCGGGAGCACGGCCAGGTCGCGCGGGCGGGCCCCGCCGCGGCCGGCGGTGAAGTGGTGCAGCGAGCCGTCGGTGGCCGCCCCGTCGAGCGCCAGGACCGGTTCGCCCCGCGCCGCGGCGAGCAGCGAGCCGACGGCGACGGTCGTCGTGGCCCGGCCGCTGTAGTGGTAGGCGCCGACCAGGGTGACGCGCCTGCTCCTGGCCAGCGGCACCCGCAGCCGTTCGAGCCGCTCCTGCATCGCCCGGCGGCCCGCCCCGAAGCGGGGCAGCCGCGGCCCCAGCCGCTCCGGTACGGGATCCCGGGCGGGCGGCGGCGCCAGGGGCACGGGGGCCGGTGCGGGCGGGAGGGCCGGCGCCGGCGCGACGCCGTGGGCGAGCCGGGCCTCCGCGACGTACCGGGCGAGGAGTTCGGCGACCTCGCTCGCGGCGGGGCGCACCGCCGGATCGGGGTCGAGGCAGCGCAGCACGAGCAGCCGCAGGCTCTCCCAGGTGCCGCCCGACCAGAGGTGCATCCCCTCGGGCATGCCCGGCAGGTCCACCCCGCCCTTGCTGCTGATCATCTGGAGCAGCTCCCCGAGGGCGCGGATGTTGTCCGCGCGGGTCGGGGCCGGGCCCGCCTGAAGGTACTCGCCGTCCACGACGCAGTCGGACAGGTCGCCGAGGACCACGTCGCGCCGCAGCACGAAGATGTGGTCGGCGTTGAGGTCGGCGAGGACCAACCCGTTGGCGTGGCAGTGGGCGAGGGCACTCGCCAGGTACCAGGACACGAGCAGGCCGCGGAGGATGTCGAACGGGGCGACCTCCCCGGCCACGGCCTGCGCGAAGATCTCCCCGAGCCGCAGCGGCTGGGTGCCGTCCGCGGCGTCGTCCGAGACGGCAGTCATCGCGAGCCAGGGCGGGGAGTCGTCGAGCCCGGTGGCGAGGAGCCGGGGCGCGTACTGCCCCTGCATCCGCGCGAGCACCTCGGCCTCCACCTCGATCAGACGGGCGTGCGCGGCCGGCTGGTCCGGGCGGGGGACGCGGAGGACGGCGGGGGCACCGCCGGGGCCGGCGGCCCGGTACACCAGGGTGCGGCGGCCGCGGCGGCGGCCGAGGAGCCGGTACTCGCCGATCTGCCGGGGATCGGCGTCCGTGAGCGGCCCCCAGTCGGTGGCCTCGGTGTCGTCGTACGCCACGGGTTCCGTACGGCGCAGCGGCTCGCCGCCGACCGACACCCCGAGCCTGCTGAGCAGCCGCCGCTCGACGCTGGTGAACGGCTGGTGCGAGGCGGGCAGGTCGGCGAAGCCGTCCGGGTGGGTGAGCCAGGCGGGAAACTCCGGTGAGCTGCCCGCGAGTTGTTCCAGCCGGCGGCCGATGCGGCGGCTCGTCCGCAGCAGTTCGGCCTGGGGGACCGCGTCGAGGAGCACCGTCTTCGACTCGTCGGAGAAGTCGAAGACGCGGTGCTTCGCCGGCAGCGGTCCCGGCACCGGCGAGGGGTGCGGCTGCATCAGCCCGCCGAGGAACACCTCGGCCAGGTGGGAGGTGGTCGCCGGCCAGGGCACGGCGGTCTGCACCAGCCGCATCACCGGAACCGACAGCGGGGCCACCGCGGCGAGATGGGCGGCGAGGCGGTACGCCTCGGGGGTGGCCGCGTCCCGGAAGTGCTGGGCGCTGCTGACGCTCCGGGCGGCGACGACCGGCTGGTGCCGGCTCGGCAGGGTGAGCAGCGGCAGCTCCGCGGTGGTGCCGGGGGACGCGAGCAGGTGCGCCCACCTGCGCAGGGAGCCGGCGGTCGGCTCCAGCACGGGGACCGCCAGCCCGTCGAAGTCGAAGAGCCCCTGCGGCAGCACCGGGTCGGAGACCTGCCAGGAGGTGTTGGCGCCGCCGATCCGGCGGGTGGTGACCTGCCAGCGTTCTGCGGCGATCCCGGAGGACTCCCAGATGTCGGCCGGCAGGGTGTGCAGCACCGCGACCGGCCCGCGCGCCGCCTGGCGCGCGAGCAGCCCGTGCATGGCGCCGGAACGCCAGGAGACGCCCATGCCGTCGCTGACGACGAGGACGAGGCTCCGGCCCGACGGGTCGTTCACGCTGCTCAGCGGCAGCTGCGTGCTGCCGCGCTGGAACGGCCGGGCGTGCAGGGCGGGTTGGCGCGCGCGGGTGTCGAGGCCGAGGACGCGGGTGGTCGCGAACGCGCCGAGCCGTTCCAGCAGCGTGCGCAACTCGGCCCCGAGGCGGTGCCACAGCAGCATCGACAGGCAGTCGTCGACCAGCAGGATCAGGTTCAGCCAGCGCTCGCGCACCGGGCGCTCCACGACGTCGGCGAGGCCGGTCTCGGCGAGTTCCTCGGCCGTCCGCTCCTCGTCGACCTCGTAGCGGTGCCTGCTGTCCTGCCGGCGCCTGAGCGGCCGCAGCGCGCGGCCCAGGGCCAGTTCGTCGGCGAGCGCCTTGTGCTCGGGCGCCCGTACGGGCATGGCCTTGCGCGGCTCCTCGCGCGGCCCGGCCTGCCGGGGTTCCGCGGTGGCCGCGGCGGCCTGGCGCGCCGCCGCGTACAGCGCCGGGACGGTCAGGTCCGGCAGGCCCGGGTCGTCCGGCTCCGGCACGGGGCGATCAGCGGCGGCGGGGTCCGGTCCCGGCTCGGGCGCGGGCTCCGCGGTCGGCCCGTCGGCCGCGGCCTGATCCCGGTGGAGCGGCGCGTCGGCGTCCGCGGGCAGGCGGGGCGCCAGCCACAGCACGTCGAGCACCTGGTCCGCGTCGAGGTCGCAGCCGCCGGCCGTGAGCACCCGCAGCGCCTCGGCGAGCCGCTCCCCACCGCCCGGCACGGCTACATCGCCCCGGTCAGCTGGTGCAGCACCGCGTCCAGCAGGCCGTCCGCGTCGAGGTCGACGCCGCCGACGCGCAGGAAGACGGCGTTGAGCAGCTGGTCGGTGGCCAGTTCGCCCGGTGCGCGGCGCCGCAGGAAGGTCTCGATCAGGTCGTCCGCCTCGGCGAGCGCCGCCTCGCCCAGGTGGGCGGCGACGATGGCGCGCAGCCGCTCCTCGTCGGGCACGGGCAGGTCGAGGCGGACGCAGCGGCGCAGGAACGCGGGCGGGAAGTCGCGCTCCCCGTTGCTGGTGATGACAACCACCGGGAACTCGACGCACTGGACGCGCCCCTGATTGATCACCACCGAGCCCCGGTGGTCGTAGGTCTGCACCTCGACCTCGGCCAGGTGCTCCGGGAGCCTGGTCAGCTCCGGGATGCCGAAGTGGCCCTCCTCGAACACGGTCAGCAGGTCGTTGGGCAGGTCGACGTCCCCCTTGTCCATCTCGTCGACGAGCAGCGCCCGCGGGGTCGCCGACGGCACGAGCGCGGTGCCCAGCGGGCCGAGCCGGATGAACGTGCCGATGGACGGCTCGCTCTCGCCGCGGTCCCGGCTCAGCGTCGTCTCGCGCAGCCGGCCGATCGCGTCGTACTGGTAGAGGGCGTCCTTCACGGTCGAGCGGCTGTTGACCGGCCAGCGCAGCAGCTCGCCGAGGCGCAGTTCGTGCGCGACGGCCCGCGCCAGCGACGACTTCCCCGTGCCGGCCGGGCCCGTCACCAGCAGCGGACGGCGCAGGTGGAGCGCCGCGTTGACGACGTCGGAGTGCCGCTGCTCGATCAGGTACGGCAGTTCGGCCCGCTCCGTACGGGACGGGGTGAAACGGCGCCACGGCGGCGCCTGCGGGAGGGTGACGGCCCGGGGGACGCCGTCCCCCCGGAACAGGCGCCAATCGGCCTCGGAGGCAGCTGTCATGAGTTCTCCTGGGGCTCTGTGAGGTGCAGCCGGGGCACGGTGTGGTCGGCGTCGGCCCAGGCCAGCACCGGCCGGCCGGGAAACTCCGGGGGGCGTGCCTTGGCGTTCGCACGGTAGTCGCGCACGCCGTCGGGCAGTTCGCGGGTGGCGACTTCGGACATGTGCTTCGTCACGTGTGACGCTCCGTCCCGGCCCCGGTCCCACACGACCACGGGGATGCCCAGGACCAGGCACGTCTGCACGATGCCGTCCCGCTGCCCGGGGGGCAGGTCGACGCAGACGCGTACGGTGTCCAGCTTGTTGACCAGCAGCGAGTAGATCACGTCCGGGTCCGTGGGCTCCGAGACGACGAACGTCTTGCCCGAGTCCAGCCGGCTCCACCTGCTGCGCCAGTGCGCCGTGAAGCGGCCGTGCCGGCGCAGGAGTTCGGGGCAGTGCACGACGAGCGGGAACTCCACCCCGAGCGCACCCGGCAGGATCTCGCCCGGGTCGCGGGCCTCCCACTCGTCCACGGGCAGGTTGAGCCCGGCCCGGTCCACGAGCACCTCCACCAGCGGCGGCCGTTCGTCCGCCACCGCGGGGCTGAGCGTGTCCAGGACGCGCAGCACCTCGCGCGCCGCCTCCGACGCCGAGTACGCCGCGACCCCGGACGCCGACACCTGCCGGGGCCCGTCCCCTTCGTCGCACCACAGGCGGAGCCTGTGCCGGCCCCGCTCCGCGCGCGTCACCTGCACCAGGACGCGCACCCGCGCCGAGCGGTCGCGCAGCGAGCGCAGCCACGCCTCGGCGTCCGACCGGCGTTCGCCCAGCGCCCCCCGGGGGATGCCCAGCCGCTGGGCGACCGCGTCCGCCCACAGCCGCAGTTGGGCCCTCCTGGGGACGGTGCACAGCACGCCGAGGTACTCCATGACGCGCAGCAGCGCGGGGACCCGGCGCTCCCCGCCGTCCGAGTGGCCGTCGCCGGGGAACGCCTCCAGCCGGTCCAGCAGCGCGTCCACCGTGTCGCCGCCGGGCAGCGACGCCAGATGGGGGAGGGCGGCGCGCATCGCCTCGGGGAGCCGGGCGACCACCGCCGCGTCCATGCCGCGCAGGCTCCTGCGCATCTCGGCGTACTCCTGCGGGGACAGCAGCCTGGGCGTACGGGACAGGCTCCCCGCCGCGAGCACCTGGTCGGCGGCGTCGGGGCTGTCCCGCCGCAGCATTCCGGCCAGGGCGGCGAGCGCCCGCGGATGCGTCAGGGCGAAGGCGGCGAAGTCCTCGGGCGAGGGCGGGGTGATGTCGCTGCCGTATCCGACGCCGCAGATCTGCGCCAGCCGCCGGCCGGCCTCGGTGCGGGAGCTGGGCGAGGGCAGGGTGTTCGCCACGACGTTCGTCAGCAGCAGGAACGCCGGGTCGTCGAGCCCGGGGGCGTCCTCCGGCACGGCGTCCAGCACCCCGAGGGGCCGCAGTTCCTCCTCGATCCGCTGCCAGGGTATGGACCAGCTGCGCCGGATGAGGTGCTGCGGGCTGTGCGGCAGCGGCAGGTCGGTCGCGAGGTCCCGGGGCGGCATGAAGTGCGCGACGACCAGGCCCACGACGGCCTCCCGGTGCCGGCACCACAGCGGGCCGCCGCTGTAGCCGGCGCCGACGGCCATGCCGGTCGGCTCGCCGTCGAGGTACCCCCGGGAGCCGTGCAGCGCGGCGACGGTCAGGCGGGCGACGGTGGCGGCCCGGCCGCCGCCGTGCCAGGCGCTGACCTCCTGCCCCACGGCCATCGCCGCTCTGCCGGGTGCGGCGGGCAGGCCGCCCGCGGGGCCGTCGACGCGCAGCAGGGCGAGGTCCCCGAGCCACTCGTCGTCGCCGGCGGGTACGGGGCCGCCGTCGCGGGTGCGCGGCGGTATCCAGTGCGCCACCCGGGCGGTGAACTGCTGCGTGCGCGTCGCGCCGTGGACCCGGACGGCCAGCTCCGCGGATCGCGGCGGGCGGGATTCGAGCATGGGCCGCCCGAGCGCGGCGTTGACGACGTGCGCGCAGGTCAGCACGGTGTCGTCAGCGAAGACGAAGCCCGCGCCCGCCGGTTTCTCGGCCTCGGCCCGCAGCACGGCCACGACGTGCAGGGCCGGGTCGTCCGCCGGGTCCCAGGCGGAGCCGAACCATCCCACCCGTCACTCCCCTTGCGGCGCGGGACCGGCCCCGGCGCCGTCCGGGCGCCAGCACGCGGTGACCGTGAGGTGGGCCTGTGCGGTGCCGCCCACGATGCCTAGCCGGAGGTCTTCGCCGACCTGGACGCCCAGGGTCACGGTGATCTCGGAGGGCGGCCGCGGAGCCGCGGTGACGGCGTCGTGCACGCCCTGCAGCAGGGGCGCCAGCGGCTTCAGCGTGGTCCGCAGCGCCCCCGCGGACAGTCCCGCGACGGCCCGGCCGACGGCGCCCACCGGAACGGCCCGCCCCATCCCGTCGGGCGTGTCGTCCGGTGCCGGGGGCGCCGCGGCGCCTCCGGCGGGGGAGAGCAGGAACCGGACGGGGGTCCCGTCGTCGAGGTCGAGGTCAGACGATGTGTTCACGGTACGTATTCTCCAGGGCAACCCGCCCTGTGCGAAGGGAACTTCGGCCAACCCATCGGCATGCCGGCGCTCGCGCGCACCGGCGGCCGGTGCCGCCGCTCCGCCCCGTCCCGGCGCCTCGCCCCGCCCCTGCGCCACTCGAACGGCCCCGCCGGCAGGCCCGCCCCCGCCTTTCCGCCCAGCATGGGGGCATGGATGCCGAGCGGACACCCGGAATCGACCCCACCGCCGCCCCCAGCGGGGAGGGCTGCGCCGACTGCCTGGCCAGTGAGGCGCCGGGGTGGTGGTTCCACCTGCGGCGCTGCGCCGCGTGCGGGCGTATCGGCTGCTGCGACTCCTCGCCGTCGCAGCACGCGAGCAGGCACGCGCGCGAGAGCGGCCACCCGGTGCTGACCAGCTTCGAGCCCGGGGAGGACTGGTTCTGGAACGCGGAGACGCAGGAGTTCCTCGACGGGCCCGCCATGAGCCCGCCGACCGCGCACCCCGACGCCCAGCCGGTGCCGGGCCCGGCGGGCAAGGTCCCGCCGGACTGGCAGCAGCACCTCAACTGAGAGCCTGGAGCCGTTGATGACGAGTGTGCTTCCCGCCGCCGACCCCTGGCCGGCCCTGCGCGTGCAGGACTGGGCGGACACCCGCGAGACGCTGCACATGTGGACCCAGATCGTCGGCAAGGTCCGGCTGGCGCTGGCGCCCATGGTCAACCACTGGTGGCAGGTGCCGCTCTACGTCTCCGCCCGCGGCCTGACGACGTCCGCGATCCCGGGCCGGCGCACCTTCGACATGGAGTTCGACTTCGTCGACCACCGGCTGGTGCTGCGCACCACCACCGGCGCCGTGGAGTCGGTCGCGCTGGAGGCCAAGCCGGTCGCAGACTTCTACCGCGAGACGATGGACGCCCTGCACCGGGCCGGGATCGACGTCACCATCCTGGCCCGCCCGGTCGAGGTGGAGGAGTCGATCCCGTTCGCGGAGGACCGCACCCACACCTCGTACGACCCAGGGCAGGCGCAGGCCTTCTGGGGCCAGTTGGTGCAGGCCGCACGCGTCCTGGCCGAGTTCCGCTCGCGCTTCGTCGGCAAGGTCAGCCCCGTGCACTTCTTCTGGGGCGGCATGGACCTGGCCGTCACACGCTTCTCCGGGCGCACCGCGCCCGAGCACGCCGGCGGCGCCCCCAACTGCGCGGACTGGGTGATGACCGAGGGCTACTCCCACGAGCTGAGCAGCGCCGGCTTCTGGCCGGGCGGCGACGGCGAGGGCATGTTCTACGCGTACGCCTACCCGGAGCCGCCGGGCTTCGCCGACCACCCCGTACCGGTCGGCGGCTACTCCCGCGAGTGGAGCCAGTTCCTCCTGCCGTACGAGACGGTGCGCACCGCCGCGGACCCGGATGCCCTGCTGCTGGACTTCCTCCAGGCCACGTACGAGGCGGCCGCCGTGAACGGCGACTGGGACCGCGCCGCCCTGGAGGACGACCCCGCCCGCCGAGCCGCCCCGCGCTGAGAAGAGACGCCCATGCCAGAACAGCAGCCGGCCATCGACCTGGAGAACCTGCCCGCTCCCGACACCGGGATGCTCGTGACCCTCTTCCTCACCGTCCGGCACGTCGCGCGCTCCCGGGCCTTCTACAGCGAGGTCCTGGGCGGACAGGTCGTCCTGGAGGAGAACCCCTGCATGGTCAAGCTCGCCAACTCCTGGGTGATCATGAATCCGGGCGGCGGCCCGACCCCCGACAAGCCGGATATCTCGGTGGTGGACTACGAGCCCGGCGACACCGTCTCCAGCTTCATGAACCTCCGCGTCGCCGACATCGACGCCGTCTACCGGGAGTGGAGCGCCAAGGGGGCCCGGTTCGTCACCCCGCCGATCGACCGCGGGGCGGAGAAGCGCTGCTACCTGCGCGACCCCGACGGCTACCTGATCGAGGTGGGCCAGGCCACCGGCCTGCTCGAAGGCAGGCTCGCGGAGAAGCGCCCCGAAGACCTCCCCGGCTGAACGGGGCGGCCCCGCTGCCCGGTTGACGGACCGGTTGACGGACCGGCGGGGACCGATCGCCCGGACGCGGCAATCGGGTGATGGCCGCCGCCCCTGTGGAGTGGCGGGGGGATCGCCGCTCCGACCGGCCGATCATGACGGCATGACTGTGCACACGGCTGACGAAGTGGCGTGGGTGGACCAGGCGATGGCCGGCCTGTCCGAGGCGGGGGTGCGGCTCATCGCACTGAGCTGGGTCGACAACGCGGGCATCGCCCGGGTCAAGGCCGTACCGCTCGGCCGCCTGCCGAAGCTCGCCGCCCACGGCGTCGGGATGTCCCCGGTGTTCGACACCTTCCTCGTGGACGACTCGATCGCCCGCGCCGACGGCTACGGCGGCCCCGTCGGCGACCTGCTCCTGCTGCCCGACCTGAACCGGCTCACCCGGCTCGCCGCCCAGCCCGGCTGGGCCTGGGCGCCGGCGGACCGCTACGACCAGGGCGGCGAGCCGTACCCGGGGTGCCACCGCGCGTTCGTCAACCGCATGGTGCAGGCGGCGGCCGGCCTGGGGCTGAGCCTGCGGATGGGGTTCGAGACGGAGTGGAGCCTCGGCCCCGGCGGCCCGGGCGACGGCCCCGCGTACGGGCTGTCCCGGCTGGCGGACTCCGGGGCGTACCTCCTCGACGTCGTCGACGCGCTCACCGCGCAGGGGGTGGAGGTCCTCCAGATCCACCCGGAGTACGAGCCGGGCCAGTTCGAGGTCTCCACCGCCGCCGAGGACCCGCTGGGCGCCGCCGACACCGCCGTCCTGGTCCGGCACACGGTACGCGCCGTCTCGCACGCCCACGGGCTGCGGGCCTCCTTCGCCCCGCTGCCCGGGCCCGAGGGCATCGGCAACGGCGGGCACGTGCACCTGAGCCTGTGGCGCGGCGGGAGGAACCTGCTGCACGGCGGTACGGGGCCGCGCGGCATGACGCCGGAGGGCGAGGCGTTCCTCGCCGGCCTGCTGCGGTCGCTGCCCGCCCTGGCGGCCGTCGGCTGCCCTTCCCCCGCGAGCTATCTGCGGCTGGCGCCGTCCAGTTGGTCCGGCGCCTACCGCTGCTGGGGCTGGGAGAACCGGGAGGCGGCGCTGCGCTTCGTCACCGGGCCGGCGAGCGAGGCGTCCCACCGCGCGAACGCCGAGCTGAAGTGCTTCGACCAGGCGGCCAACCCGTACCTCCTGGTGGGCGCGGCCATCGCCGCCGGGCTGGCGGGGTACGAGGACGCGCTGCGCCTGCCGGAGGAGTTCGCGGACGACCCGGGGCACGCGGACCCCGCCGAGCTGGAGCGGCGCGGCATCGAGCGGCTGCCGACCGGTCTGACGGCCGCGGTCGGGCACCTCAGGGAGTCGGGGGTGCTGCGCAAGGCGATGGGGGACCACCTCTTCGACGCGCTGCTCGCGGTGCGCGAGGCGGAGGACCGGCTCTTCGCCGACCGCTCCCGCGACGAGACCGTCGAAGCCACCCGCCGGCGGTACTGACCGCGGCGCGGGGGGCGTTCTGGGCGTTCAGCCGAGCAGGCGCCGCAGCTCCTCGGCGAGTTCGCGGGCCCGGGCGAGGTCGGCGGGTGCCGGCGCCGGTGGCTGCGCCGGGGCGCCGGAGGGCCGCGGGGCCGGCTCCCCGGGCTCCGCGGGGGCGGCGCCGAGCGCGCTCAGCCGTACGGTCTCCGTGGTCTCGGAGACGTCGATGTCGAAGACCACGCGGTCCGCGCGGTGCCACGTGGTGAACCACTCCAGCGCGTGCCCGTGCTGGTCGGTGGTCTCGCCTTCGAGCATCAGCAGCGGCCCGCCCGGCTCGGTGCGCAGGGCCTCGGCGAGCATGTCGTCGGCGGCCACCGCGCGGACCTGCCGGCGGCCGCTGACCGGCCGCAGCCCGTAGTTCCGGGTGAGCAGCCGGTGCAGCGAGGCGTCGGTCAGGTCCTCGGCGCGCAGCCCCGGCACCTTCGCGGCGGGCAGCCAGGTGCGTACGTACGCCAGCGGGTCGCCGCCGACGAGGCGGAGGCGCTCCAGGCGCAGCGCGTCCGCCGTGTGCAGGAACGCCTGCGCGCGCGGCGGCGGGGTGCCGGGGCCCAGCGAGCGGACGACGGTGCGCAACTCCTGCCCGGCGACGGCGAACTGGTCGGACAGGCCGGTCGCCCGCTGCACCAGCCGCCGGTACTCGGCCGGCGACGCCACCACCGTCGGCCGGCCCTGGCGGCGGATGACCAGGCCGTCGGCGGCGAGCCCGGCCACCGCCTGGCGCACGACGCTGCGCCCCACGCCGAACGAGGCGCACAGCTCGGCCTCGCTCGGCAGCGGCGCACCCGGCGGCAGGTCGTGGCCCAGGATCTGCTGGCGCAGGGACTGGGCGACCTGCTGGTGCAGCGGCCGCGGGTCACTTCTGTCGACTGCCATCGCCGGGAGTCTACGAGGCCGTGTCCGGCCGCTCCACGGCGGCCGCCGCGGCCGGCTCGCCCGCCTGCGCGGTCCGCCACACCTGGCCCCAGCCCGGCGCCAGTTCGGCGGCCCGCCGGGCGGCCAGCACGAGGCTCGCCTCCCGCGCGACGCCCTTGCCCGCGATGTCGAACGCGGTGCCGTGGTCGACGGAGACCCGGACGACGGGCAGGCCGACGGTGATGTTCACGCCGTCGTCGCCGTACACGGCCTTGAACGGGGCGTGCCCCTGGTCGTGGTAGCAGACGACGACGAACTTCCACGCGCCCCTGACCGCTGCGGGGATGAGCGCGTCGGCGGGCAGCGGGCCGACCGCGTTGACGCCCGCGGCCTTCGCCCGCTCCACGGCGGGCGCCAGCACGTCGGCGTCCTCGTCCCCGAAGAGGCGGTTCTCGCCCGCGTGCGGGTTGAGGCCCGCGACGCCCACGGGCTCCTCGGGCCGGCCCAGCGCCCGGGCGAAAGAACCCACGAGGCGCAGGACGTTGTCGGTACGCGCGGGGGTGACCCCGGCGATGGCGTCGGTGAGGGACACGTGGGTGGTGAGGTGGAAGAAGTACAGCTCGCCCGCGGAGAGCACCAGGCTGAAGTTCTCGACGCCGAACTCGTGCGCCAGCAGCTCGGTGTGCCCGGGCCAGAAGTGGCCCCCGGCGTGCATGGCGGCCTTGTTCAGCGGCGCGGTGACGATGCCGTCGACGAGCCCTTCGCGGGCCAGCGCGCAGGCCCGCATGACGAAGCGGGCGGAGCCGTCGCCGGCGGCCGGGCTCAACTCGCCGTAGGGCACCGCGGCCAGGGACGGCCCGTCCTGCACCAGGTCGATGGTCCCGGGCTCGTTCCGGGCGTCGCGGGGCGAGTCGACGACGCGTACCGCGGCGGGGTCCTCGCCGATCAGCTCGACGGCGCGGCGGACGGCGTCGGCGTCGCCGACCACCACCGGCCGGCAGACGCGGCGCAGGTCGTCGTGGTGCAGCAGGGTACGGGCCGTGATCTCCGGTCCGATTCCGGCCACGTCGCCCAGGGTGAGGGCGAGCGTGGGCACCTGCGGGTCGTTCACCGGTGGCTCCTCTCCGTTCGTACCGCTTCCGCGGCCTTGATCAGTACGTCCGGGCTGCCGAAGCCCCCGGCCTTGGTGGCGACGGGCAGCCCGGCCGCCGTGCCGCCGACGACGACGCCGAGCGGTACGCCCGGCTCGACGGTGCCGTACAGCCTGATGCCGGTCCCGCCGAGGCGTTCCAGCACCGCGCGGGCGCCGTCGCCGCCGGTGGCGACGAGGCCGGCGGCGGCGCCCGCGGCCAGCGCGTGTGCGGCGGCGTCCGAGAGGCGGCGGGCCACGAGCCCGGGGTCGACGGCCGTGGCGCCCCGGTCGGGGGTGCTCAGCAGCAGTGTGCCGGGGCGGCCGGCCGCCGCCTTCCCCACCCGGTCGAGGAACCCGGCCCACGCGTCGGCGTCGGTGAGGTCCCGCGCGGTGGGCCGGAGGTGCTCGGCGCCGTGGGCGGCCAGGGCCGCGGCCTGCGCGCGGGACGCGTCGTGCAGGCTCGTCACCACCACGAGGGCGGTGCCCGCGGCGTCCCCGTCCGGCGCCGGGCCCGGGCGGCCGGCCGGCGCGTGGGCCTCCCGCGGTCGCCACCGGGCGGCGAGCGGGCCCGCGAGCCCGGCGGAGCCGACGGCGAGCGCCTGCTCGCCGAGGTCCGCGACAGTACGGGCGATCCGGTCCAGGTCCTCGTCCCCCGCGGCGTCGAGCACGACGGTCCGGCTGTCCGCCGCGCGCACCGCCGCCGCCCAGGACGCGGGCGTGCCCTGCGGGTCGAGGCGTACGAGCGGCGCGTCGAGCAGCGTCGGCAGATGGCTGACCGCTACGGGCGTGACCGGGTCCCGGCCCACCGCGGTCTCGGCGACCGGGCGGCCGTCGACCAGCAGGACGCCGTCCACGACGGTGCGGCCCACGGCCGGGAAGGCGGGGCACACGAGCGCGACGGTGCCGGGAGCGAGGGCGTCCAGCATGGCGTCGGTCTCGGCGCGGACCGGGCCGCGCAGCGTCGAGTCCACCTTCTTGAAGAGGTGCGTCACGCCGCCGCGCAGCAGCCGGGCCGTCGCGTCGCGCACCAGGTCCGCGGCCTCGGCGTCCGGCCGGGCCCGGGAGTCGGTGGTGACCGCCACCACCCGGACGCCGCCGTCGTCCCCGCCGCCGCCCCCGTCCCCGGGCCGGTCGCCGCCCAGCCGCAGCAGGGTGGGCCAGCCGGCCTCGGCGAACCGCACGGCGGTGTCGCCGGCGCCGGTGAGGTCGTCGGCGACGATCGCCACCTCGTACGTCATGCCCGCTGCTCCTGCCCGGGGCGGTCGGGGACGCCGCCCGCGGAGCCGTGCCCGCCGGCCGAGTCCTCCGGCCCGTCCGCGCCGTCACCCCCGCTCGGTACGCCGCCCTGCCGCAGGGCTCCCGCCCGCTTCAGCGCGTACGCCGCGAGCAGTGGTGCGACGATCGCGGTGACCAGGGCGGACGCGGCCACCTGCGCCGTGGCGGTGCCGACGTACTCCTCGAAGCGGGGGTCGGCGGCGGCGACGACGGCGGGGGTGGCGATGGCGTTGCCCGCGGTGGTGCCGGCGGCGAAGCCCATGCCGGACATGGAGCCGCGGCGCAGCATGTACCGGTAGCCGACGTAGACCAGAAAGCCCGTGAACGGGGCGATGACCAGGCCGAGGAGCAGACCGGTCACGCCGCCGGTGACGATGTCGCCGAGGTCGATGCCGGTGCCCAGGGAGAACGCGAAGAACGGGATGACGATGTTCGGCACCGGCTCGACGACCTTGCGCCACTGGGCGTCGACGTTGCCGACCAGCACGCCCAGCAGGAACGGGACGATGGCGCCGAGCAGGGCGAGGAACGGGATGTCGCCGAGCCCGGAGGCGCCGAGGAAGAGCAGCGTCAGGAAGGGCCCGTCGTTGATGGCGCTGGCGACGTAGGCGCCGCGGTCCCGCTCGTCGCCGTACTGCCCGGAGAAGGCGAGCCACAGGCCGCCGTTGCTGTTGTCCATCGAGGCGAGCAGGGCGAGCAGCGAGACGCCGAGGAGGCCGTCGAGGCCGACGGCGAGCCCGAGCAGCACCACCAGCGTGGCCGGGATCAGGCTCTTCATCAGCAGCACGGTGCCCGCGTGGGCGAGGATCGGGCCGCCGGTGCGCAGGGAGACCTGGGTACCCGTCGCGAAGATCAGCAGGGCGATGAGGGGCAGCGCGCTGTCCTGGAACAGCGCGGTCGTGAAGCTGCCGATCCCCAGGGCTCCCGGCGCGAAGGTGCCGAAGATCGCGCCGAGGATCAGCGGGATCAGCATCAGTCCGCCAGGTATGCGCTGCATGGTGGCGAACAGGGGGACCCTGGACTTCTCTGGACCGCTCACGCCAACCTCCTCGTCGGCATCAGTCACGGCGCGGGCGCCGAACTTGTACGTATCTGTTGTACGTACAAGATGCCACACGGAGCCGGGAAGGGGAAGCCTCGACGTGCGGGGCCTGCCGGAGACGGAAAGACCGGCCCCCGCCGAGGCGGGGGCCGGTGGGTTCCGGAAGGCGGTGGCAGCGCCGCCCGCGGGCCGGGCGGGACGGCGGAGTGCCTCCGGTCAGATCCAGAACACCTCCGTGGCGGCGGTCAGTTCGTCCGCTCCCGGTACGGGCAGGGCGCGGCCGGAGCGGACCGTGCCGCCGGCGGCGAGCACCGAGCCGTCGGGCAGCGGCGTGGCGGTGCAGAGGTACCGGTGCGCGGCCATGCCCCCGGTGGCAGCCCAGCTGCGGGTGAGGGGGTCGTACAGGGCAGCGGTCGCGTAGCCGGTGGTGAGCGTGGCGCTGTCGGCGCCGCCGAGCACCAGCACCCGGCCGGACGGCAGGGCCACGGCGCGGTGGCAGGTGCGGCCGTCCGGCATGTTCTCGCCCGGGGTCCAGGCGCCGGTCGCCGGGTCGTACCGCTCGGTGCGCCACTGGCTGAACGGCACGAAGCCGCGTTCGAAGCGGATGCCCGGGCCGTCGCCGCCCGTGACCAGCACCGTGCCGTCGGCCAGCAGGGTCGCCTGGTGGCCGGCGCGCGCGGCTGCCAGGCTGCCGGTACGCGTCCAGGCGTCGGCGGCCGGGTCGTACAGCTCGCAGAACCCCTGCCCGACGCCCCTGCCGCTGCCGGTGCTCCGCCGGCCGCCGGCGGCGAGCACCCGGCCGTCCTGCAGCGCCACTTGGGGGTGGCCGAGCCGGGAGTCCGCCATCGGGGCGGCCGGGGACCACTCGCCGGTGGCCGGGTCGAAGAGTTCGGCGGAGAACAGGCTGCGCCCGGGTGCCCGCGGCGCGCGGTCGCCCTCGCCGCCGGTGACCAGGACCCGCCCGTCGGGCAGCAGCGTGGCCGCGTGCAGCGAGCGGGCCGTGGCCATCCCGCCGGCCGTGGCGGTCCACTCGCCGGTGGCGGGGTCGTAGCGCTCGGCCGAGGCCAGCCGCCCGGCCGCGGGCGGCCGGCCCGTGCCGATCCCCCCGGCGACCAGGACCGTGCCGTCCGCCAGCACGGTGGTGCTGTGGCTGTGCCGGGCGGTGCCCAGGGCTCCGGTGGCGGCCCACGTGGCGGCCACCGGGTCGTAGCGCAGCGCCTCCGCCGTGGGCACGTCGCCCGCGAGGGCGCCGCCGGCGACCAGCGCCCCGCCGTCCGCCAGCGGCACCGCGCCCTCCGAAGGGCCGAACCACCGGCGCGGCGAGGGGAGTTCGCCCGCGGGGAACCACGTCCCCGGCGGTGGGACCGCGGCCGCGGCCGGCACCGCCGGGTGCAGGCCCGCGGTGAGGTTCGTGCGTCGTGTCATCGCTCCGGCTCCGTCTCCTGCCCGTCCGCTACCTGCCCTGCCCGCCCGTCAGGCCGTGAAGAACTCCGTGCCGTCCGTCACCACGTCGCCGTTGTCGGGCACCCCGGCGCCCGACCTGACCAGCCCGCCCGCCACCAGCACCGCGCCGTCGGCGAGTTCGGCCGCGGCGAAGGCCCACCGGCCCTCGACCATGCCGCCGGTGGGGGTCCAGGTCCGCGCCTGCGGGTCGTAGACCTCCGCGTTCTGGTAGCCGACGTCGAAGGTGGCGTCGTCGGTGCCGCCGATCACGAGGAGCCGTCCCGAGCGCAGCAGGACCGCCCGGTGGCTGCTGCGGCCCGTGGACATTCCCTCGGCCGCGCTCCACGCCCGGGTCGCCGGGTCGTACCGTTCGGTGGTCCACTGGCTGTAGGGGTTGTACGTCCAGTCGTCCTGGAGTCCGGGGCTGTCGCCGCCGGTGACCAGCACCGTGCCGTCCCGCAGCAGGGTCGCCTGGTGGCTCTTGCGTACGGAGCGGAGGTCGCCGGCGGGGGTCCAGGCGTCGAGGGCCGGGTCGTACACCTCGCAGAAGGACTGGCCCGCGTACAGGCCGCGGCCGATCGGGGTCATACCGCCCGGGACCAGGACGGTCCCGTTGCGCAGGAGTACGGCCGGGTGGCCGGCGCGTGCGTCGTTCATCGGTTCGGCGGTGACGGTCCACTCCCCGGTGGCGGGGTCGTAGACCTCCGCCGAGGTGAGCGCACTCTGGGAGAGCGCGGAGCGGGGTGCCAGGCCGCCGGCGATGAGGACCCGGCCGTCGGCGAGCAGCGTTGCGGAGTGCGCGAAGCGGGCCTCGTGCATCGCGCCTGTGGCGGTCCAGCCGCGGGTGGCCGGGTCGTAGACCTCGGCGGAGCTGACGCCCGGCTGGGACACGCCGCCGTACGGGCCGCTGAGGCCGCCCGCGGCCAGGACCCGCCCGTCGGACAGCTTCGTCAGGGTGTGCAGACGGCGGGAGACCGACAGCGGGGCGGTGGGCCGCCACTCCTTGGTGGCCGGGTCGAAGAGGACGGCGGTGTCCTGCGCGTTGCGGGCACGCTCCTCGCCGCCCGCCATCAGGACGGTTCCGTCGGCGAGGGTGAGGGCGCCGGCGCCCGCGCCGGCCCAGTATGTCGGGCCGGGCAGCTTGCCGGCGGCGCTCCAGGTGCCGGTGGCCGGGGCGGCGCCGGCGGCAGGGGTGTGTCCCGCGGCCAGGGAACGGTGGGTGCTCACGGCGTTGTCTCCTCGGGTCGGGCGGCGGGCGGGGGTTCGGTGATCTCGTACGGACACACCAGGACCAGGTCGGTCACCGCCTCCGGGTTGAGCCGGTCGCCGGTGCGCAACTCCTCGGGCAGGGCCCGGATCGCCTCGCGGGTCACCGTCACGGTCACCGTCGCGTCGTCGCGCACCTGGAGGGCGACCCCGGTGAGCGCGGCGTGCGGCTGGCCGTCCAGGACCGGATCGGCGGCCAGTCCGCCGTCCGCCAGACCGCCTGCCGAGGTGGTGACCCGCACCGGCAGCACCCCCTGGAACAGCCGCAGGTACGGGGTGTCGGTGCCCGGCGCGGTGTCCCGGGACAGCACCAGCACGACCTCGGCCCTGCCGATCCGGATGCCGAAGTCCCGGAAGAGGTACGGGAAGCGGTCCTTCGTGACGGCGAACTCCAGCGCCGCCGGCTCCGTACCGGCGGGGGAGAGGAAGCGGGCCCACCGGTCCGCGTACTCCCGCCGTCCGCTGAACGCGCGGAACAGGCCCTTGCCGCCACCCGCGTGCACCCAGCGGGTGAGCCCGGCGCGCAGGTCGTCCCCGGCGGCCTCGGCCAGCGTCGGCCCGCCGTCGCGGGCGGTGTAGCGCACGTGCAGCACCACGTCGGTGACGGAGGCGTAGTCGAACTGCCGGAACTTCGCCGGCAGTTCGAGCTGCCACTCGCTGATCACGCCCTCCCCTTCGAAGGGCAGGTACCGCTCGTCGTGCAGGTCGGTCTCGAAGAGTCCGGCATCGTCCTGGCCGGTGCTGGTGACGATGGACTGCACGGGTCCCGTGTGGTCGCGGAAGCGCGGGTCGGCCGCCTTGTCGCGGCCGTACGGCTGTCCGCCGGAGATCCGCGGGTCGATCCGGACGCTGCTGCGCAGCAGCCGGGCGGTCAGGTTGACCGAGGTGTACGGGCCGGCGACGCACGGCACCGTGAGGGCGACGCTCTTGATCCGCCGCTGGTAGTGGCCGGGCCCGTCGACGTCGAAGAGCGCCTCGGGCAGCGAGACGTAGCAGCGGCCGGTCTCCTTCAGCCGCAGCAGTGCGGCCGGGTCGAACTGCGCCAGCGAGATCCGCTTGGTCAGCTCGAACTCGCGGGCGTCGGCCTCCAGGTACGCGGCGTCCATCCGGCTGAGGTCGGCTGCCAGGCGGTCGCCGGCGAGCAGCCCCTTGTGCAGGCTGTCCCAGTATCCGAAGGTGATGAAGTCCGAATCGGCGACGCCCAGTTCGTGCCGCCACGAGCGCTCGGCGCGCTTCGCCACGTCGTAGGCGAGCTGGTACGCCTGGAAGTACGTGGTGGATAGCTGCCCGGCCAGCCAGTCGTACAGCTCGGTGCTGGTGAACTTGCCCTTGAGGAAGTCCGCGACCTCCCGCGCCTGCTCCCGCTGCTTGTCGTGGTTGTCCAGCTCCCGTTCGGCGACGGCGTGGCGGATCTCGGCCGCGGCGGTCTCCTTGTCGAGCTGGGCGCCCTCCAGCTGCGCCTGGCCGGCCTGGAAGGCCCAGTCCTCGGCGCGGCGCTGGAAGCCGCCCTGGGTCTGCGCCACCGACGCCTGGGTGGTCAGGTTCGAGGCGTAGGAGCTGAGCGAGCCGGACGAGCTGTTGATGGCGCCGGTGAGGTTGCTGCCGCCGAACCACAGGCCCAGGGTGAACGGCGAGCCCGTCTTGGCCTCCGGGATGAGGCTGGTGACGGTGCCGAGGGCCTGAATGCCCGTCGCGATGTACTGGTAGGTCTTCGCCGTGGCGGACAGGTCGGCGTACGAGGTCTCGTACCCGTTCACGTACTCCCGGGTCGCGTAGTACTCGCGCCGGTGCTCGGCGACGGCCCGGGCCCGTACGGCCGCGTCGTACGCCTCGTTCGCCTCCCGCACCTGCTGCTTGCGCACGTCGCGGGCCGCGTCGAGCAGCGCGATCTCGTGCCCGGCGCGCAGCCGCGCGAGCGCCTCGCCGTCCCGCTTCTCCAGCGCTTCCAGCAGCCGGGAGCCGAACTCCCGGACCTGCCCGGCGAGTTCCTTCGCCTGTGCGGCCACGGTCGCGAAGCGGTAGTGCGGCAGGGGGGCGCTGATGTCGTCGAGGACCTGGCCCAGGTCGACGCCCGCGGCGGCGGCCCGCGCGAGCAGCGAGGGGTCGATCGGCGGGCCGAACAGGGGCGTGGCACGCAGTACGCCGTCGATGTCCAGCGAGTTGCGGATCTTGAAGAGCCTGTCGCCGACCGTGTCCCAGTAGCCGGCGAGCTTGTCGTTGCGGGGGAGGCAGAAGTACTGCAGCCAGCGGAGGTTCACCCCCGGCAGCAGGCTGGGCGTCACCTCGCCGCGGGGGCCGACGGCGCTGCCGGCGAGCAGGTTCTCGACGGCGACGACCGCGTCGGCGAGCGGCCGGTCGCTGTTGAGGAGCTGCCGGTAGCTCTGCGGGTCCGGGGTGCGGCGGGTGATCTCCTCCGGGGGGCGGCCCAGCAGTTCGGCGGCGAGGACGTAGAGCTGGGTGGCCTGGTTGATGGTCTCCAGGGTGTCCTGGCGGAACAGCTGGTCGCCCCAGGCGATCAGGTTGTCCAGGTACTTCATCACCACGGCCTTCTGGTAGGCGGTGGTACGGGTGCGGGCGACCACGTCCGGCTGGAACGGGTTCCGCAGCCAGTTCCGCACCGCCTGCAGCGTCTCCTCGTCGCCGCCCGCGGCCTTCTCCAGGACCTGTTCGATGCGCTGCTCGTAGTAGGTGTCGCTGCCCGCCTCGAAGAAGGGCTTGGTGATCCAGAAGCGCTGCGGCCGTTCCACCTCGGTGTCCCGGTTCGTGGGGTCGAAGATCCGGTGGAACCACTTCAGCGCCTCGTCGAAGCGCCGGTCGGCCGACAGCCGCTCGGCGATCAGCAGCGGCACGTGGAAGAACAGCTCCCAGTTGTACTCGGCGTAGGAGTCGCCCAGCGCGAACGCGACGGGTTCGGCGGGGTACGGCTTGATGATCCGGTCCCGGTCACCGGTGTGCGGGTTGTACATGTCCGGCGAGGCGAAGTCGAACGGCCCCGTCCACCAGTCGGGGTGCAACTGGAGGTTCCGGTCGTACACGCCGGCCAGGCCGTGGCGCGCGTATTCGTCGAGGAACGCGCCGGTGTGCGGGTGGTACAGCGGTACGAACCGGAAGTCGACCCGCGTGTCCAGTGCGGCGCCGAAGGCGCCGTCGCCCAGCGACCCCCCGGCCGCGGCCGGGCCGGGGCCGAGGGCCGGCGGGCCCGGCACGTCCTGCCCCTCCAGGAGGTAGGTGCGCCTGCCGTCGGAGAAGTACTGGAGGTAGCGCTGCGACGGGTCGCCGAACTGCTGCGACTCGTAGGTGCGGTACAGGTGCGGGCCGGGGGTCGCCTGGAGCAGGTAGACGCTCCTGGGCTGCCCCGGGATCGCGGTCGGGTCGATGATGGACATGTGGCCCCAGGCGAGGCCCGGGAGGATCTCGTCCTCGACGCGCTCGTTGTAGGAGATGTTGGTGAAGTCCGTACGCGGCACCGGCATCGGGCCGGTGTACGTCTCCCGCGGCCTGAGCTCCATCGAGTAGGTGTAGACGCTGTTGCGCAGGCTGAAGCGGAAGTTCCCCGAGATGTGGTGCGTGGGGTTCGGGGAGATGACGTCGCTGTACACCAGCCACAGCAGCAGGTCCCCGGTCACGGCGTCGATCTCGGGCAGCAGCACGTACGTGTCGATGTTGGCGGCGGCGGGGATGCCGAACTTCAGCTGGGTGACCAGCGCGCCGTCGGCCAGCTTCTTGGCCTCCCAGCCGCCGTCCGCGTACCGGCTCCAGTGGAGCTGGATCTTCCAGTAGTGCAGCGGGTCCGGGAGTTCCGCGCCCGGTTCGATCTTGAAGGGGACCTTCTCCTGCTGCTCGGTCAGCGACGTCCAGAACAGGTACAGATGACCGTTCCACACGATCGGGACGATCGCGTCGGTCTCGAATTCCAGGTCGACCTTCTCCCAGGGCGACCAGGTGGTGCGGTCCTCCCAGCGGCGGAAGTAGTGGCTGCCGGGCGACGACTCGGTGCGGGCGAAGACGTACACGGTCTCGCCGTCCGGCCTGGCGTGCCGGTACGAGCCGATGGGCCGCAGGTGCGCGAGGTCGTCGAGCTTCTCCAGATAGTGCAGGAACGCCTTCTCCGCGTGGGCCCCGGTCAGCTCCTTCTGCATCAGCTCGTTCTCCAACTCCGCGAACTGCGGCGACTTGCCGGGCCGCAGATCCGGCTCGAAGTAGTTCTCGGGGTAGAGGAAGACCTTCTGGTTCGCCTCCCACAGCCGGTACGCCTTCATCCACTCCCAGCGCTGCCAGTACTCCGCGTCGGGGTGGACGGAGATGTCCTCCAGGTTGAGCTGGATGCGCTGGATGTAGAGCTGCACGCTGAAGATCGCCTGCGCGATCCTCGTGGTGAGCTGGGCCGGGCCCATCTCCACGTCGACGAGGAAGTAGTCGAAGAGCGTGTTGGTGTCGTGCCAGTAGGGCTCGTCCCGGTGGTCGCGCAGGGGGTTGGCGATCAGGTGGCCGACCAGTGCCGCCCGCTGCTTCTCGCGCAGCGCGTCGCGCAGCGTCCCGCCGGCCGCGGGCCAGTCGCGCAGGCTGTGCCGGGCCTTCGCCGCCTGCCAGGCCGACTGCGCGGCCTCCGGGGCGAGGTCCGGCGGCAGCCACTCGGCCGCCCGCTCCGCGGACACGCCGAGCTTGTGCACCAGGGTGATCGCGGTGAGCAACTGCAGCAGACCCTCCTCGCCGTAGAAGTCGGCGGGGGCGGTGAGGTCCAGCAGGCCGCTGCCGGTGAGCACGTCGAGGTCGGCGCGGTCCCACTGCGTCTGCCGGGCGAGTTCGGCGAGCACGTCCGCGGCCACGGCGCCGGGGACGCGGGCCGCGGCGAACACGGCCTTCAGGGTGGGCGCCCGGCCGGGGACGCGGTCGCGGAGCCGGGCCAGTCCCAGCAGCCGTACGAACCGCGCGAACAGCGGCGACGGGCCGGGCAGGACTTCCGTCGGCAGCGCGTTCGGGTCGAGCCAGCCGGCGGACGGCGCGTACCGGAAGATCCACGGGATCTCCTCGGCCGTCACCCGCAGCCGGTTGAGCAGCAGCGCCACGCGGTGCACCAGCGTCAGGGTCGTGAACTGCTCGGGGAAGCCCTCGGGCGTCACCGCCACGGCCGGGTCGCTGCCGACGAACCGCGGCGCGAGGAAGTCCTGCAGCGCGGTCGGCTTCGACGGCGACCGCAGCCACGTGCCGAGCAGCACGTCCGCGCTCGCCGCGTCCAGCCCCGCGGCCTGGCCCACCTGCTGCTTCACCGTGATCTCGCTCAGCACGCGGCGCAGATACGGGTTCAGCCGCTCCAGCACGAGCTGGAAGCGGGCGGCGGGCGAGGTCCGGCCGTCGAACAGGGCGCGCCGGTCGGCGGCGGTGAGGAACACGTCGGCGGGGGCGGGCGGTTCGTCCTGGACCTGCGCCAGGGTGTCGACGGCCATCCGGTACGCGTCGTCGTCCCAGGCGGCGCGCACCGCGGCGAGGTCGTCGGGCGGCAGATAGGCGCGTGTGCACAGCGCTCTGCGGGACACGTCGTAGAACACCGTGCCCGACAGCTTCGCGGGGAGTTGGAGCGCGGGCGGCTCGGTGTCCAGCGGCGCGGCGTACAGCGGCGGGCGCAGCGCCTTCATCCGGGTGGCGGTGAAGGTGCGGGGTGCGTCGTGGAGGGTCTTCACCGCGGTGCGCCAGGCGGCGGTCGCGCCGGGCAGTGCGGTCAGGGTGTCCCGCTGGGCGTCGGTCATCGGCCCGGTGAACACCAGCAGCGCCGTCTCGGCGTCGTAGCGGACGGGGAAGCCGGAGAGCGCGTACAGCGCGTCGGGCACGGCATCGACGGAGACGGTGTACTCCAGGGTGCCGAGCAGGGTGGAGACGGCCTCCTGGACGAGCGCGGTGTCCCAGCCGAGCAGCGCGAGGTCCTTCTTGGTCAGCTCGCCCTTCTCGTCGCTGGTCTGCGCCGTCTGCTGGTGGACGGCCTGCAGGGCGCCGCGCAGCGCGGTGAGCGTCGCGGACAGGGCGTCGGCCGCCGGGACCGGGCTGTCGTGGGCGGGCACGCCGGCGGTGAGCACCGCGTCGGCCTCGGGCACGGTGAAGCCGCGGGCGGCCAGCGCGTCGACCGCGTCGAGGAACCGCTCGGTGGCGACGACGAGCGCGTCGACCGGGGGCAGCGCCGCCGTGGGCGCGTCGGGGTGGCCCGGCCGGAGGAGGGCCCGGCCGGTGGTGAGTTCGGGCTCGTCGCCGCCGCCGGGCGGGGGCAGCAGGGAGTGCGCCGGGTGCGTCATCGGCAGGCCGGAACTCAGCTCCGGCTCCCCGCCGTTGAAGGGATCAGGCGGTACGGGGAAGGGGCCGCCGCCTCCGTACAGCTCGATCAGCCGCAGCAGGTCGGCGATCGACATGTCCAGCGTGCGGGCGAGGACGACCGTCCGGTACAGGGCGGACAGGTTCGCCAGGGTCAGCAGCCGGTTCGGGGCCACCGAGCGGGGGCCGGTGATCAGCTCGGCCAGTTCGGCGTCGGTGACCTCCAGGACGGCGAGCAGCGCGGAGGTGACGGCGGGCGCGAGCAGGTCGCCGACGACCGCCACCTCGGTGCGGGCGGCGTTCAGCGCGAACGGGCTGACCTGCCCGGGTTCGAGCTGCACCACGGTCGGGTCCAGGAACAGCCGGTCGTACAGCGGCGGTCGGTCCGCCGTCGCGTACGGGTGGGTGGGCAGCGGCCCGTAGAAGACCAGCACCTGTTCGCGGGTGAGCCGCAGCCGGTCGGCGAGCCGCCGGACGGCGACGACGCCGCGCAGGGCCGTCGCGTCCAGCCGGCCCCGGGTGCCGGCGGACATCAGCACGAGGTCGAGGTCGAGGGCCGGCCAGCCGAGCGCCCGCTGGAGGCGGACGAACCGGTGGAGGCGGTCGAGGAACGCCGGGTCGAGACCGGACAGGTAGAGGTTGTTCGTGTCGCAGGCCGGTCCGCCGTCGCTGCCGATGACGTGCACCGCGCCGTGCGGGTTGACGAACCGGGTGTCCAGGATCGTCACCAGGTCCGCGTAGCGCATGCCGGTCGCGTCCAGCATCCGCCGCACGACGGTCAGGTCGAGGACCAGGGCGTCGGGTGAGGTGTCGGCCGGCCGGCCGTAGAACTCCGCGAGCGTACGGGCCGGATCCAGCGGCTCGCCCGTCACGATCCGCCCCCCGGCCGGCGGCAGTCCGGCGCGCTCCACGGCCACGGTGGTCCCGGTCGCGGTGGCGGGGCGCAGCACGGCCAGCAACTCCTCGCGTGGCACGCCGAGATGGGCCAGGGAGACCCGGGTCTGCTCGCGCCACAGGTCGAAGGGCAGCCCGAACGGGTGGACGGCCCGGCGCAGCACCTCGTACGCCCCCGCGTTCACGTGCTGCGGCTGGGCCCGCAGGTGTGCGGGGTCACCGCTGGTCTGCCGCTCGGTCGCCGGGATGTGGACGGGCGAGACGACGTCTTCCAGGAGTTCGTTCACCAGGTCGACGTACGGGAGTTGCAGGTTGGTGTTGTCGCAGGTCAGCTCGGTGTCCCAGAGGTCGGGCCGACGCCGGTACAGCGCGTTGGCGACGTGGCCCTCGTCGCCGGGGGGCCCGGGGTCGCCGTAGCTGCCGAGGTCGCGGAGCGACAGCAGCAGGTCGACGAGGTACGCGGCCTGGCCGTGCACGGAGCGGCAGTCGGAGCAGGCGCAGTAGTCCACCGAGCCGAACAGCTCCTCCCAGTCGGGGATCTGCGCGGCGAGTCCGGCGGAGCCGGCGGGGGAGGACAGCCACGGCATGTCGAAGTGGGCGGCGGTGCGCAGGTCGGCGACGAGGGTGACCGAGGCGGCGTGCACCTGCCCGGCACGGGCGTGTACCGCCCGGGCGTGCTCCTCGCCGAGGGCGCCGGCGAGGTGCCGGACGAAGGTCTCCCGGCCGGCCCTCGCCACCGCGTACGCGGAGTGGTAGCCCCTGTCGCGCAGGGCCTGCACCGCGTCGTACCGCGGGGTGAGGGCGGCCAGGCGCTGGACGCCCGCGAGTTCTTCGCGCGCGGACTCGTCGGGCACCGTGACGGCGTCGACCCGGGTGGTGGTCAGGTCGAAGCCCGGGTGGCCGGCGAGGAACCGCGCGGCCGGCGAGCCTGCCGCGGCGGTGGCCACGCCGTGGGCGAGGTGGGCCCCGGGATGGGCCTGGGCGACGAGTTCCGCGACGAGTTCGCCGTACGCGCCCTCGGCGGGTGCGTCGTCGTCCGCCGGGCCCAGCAGGGTCCGTACGGAGTCCGGCACGCCCGCCTCGGCGGCCAGCGCGGCCCAGTCCGCGCCGCCGAGCCGGACCAGCCGGGACGGGTCCGCCGGCGCCTCGGCGCCGAGCCGGTCCAGCAGGGCCCCGACGAGCGGCACGTTGCCGCCGGTGGCCGCGCCGAGGTGCAGCGCGAGCCGCAGCCGGTCCGCCTCCGCGGCCGGCAGCCAGGACCAGAACGCGGGCCCGTCCCTCCGGTCCAGCCAGCCGCGGTAGATCTCCGCGCGGCGGTCCGCGGCGGGCACCGCGAGCGCGAACAGCTCCGCGACCGGCGTGCCCGACCCCGGCTCCGGCGCGGCGACCGCGGCCACCTCCTTCTCCCGCAGCCCGCGGACGAAGTCGTCGGCGGCGCTGGGCCCCGGGACGCGGATCACGCCCGCGTCACCGGCGGCGAGCAGCGTGTCCCGCAGGCCGGCCGGCGCGGTCCGTGCCAGCGCAGGCAACTCCGGCGGCAGGCCGAACCGGACGAGCCCGTAGAACAGTTCGGCGGGCAGCCCCGTGGCGGCGGCGTGCCGGGCGGCGGTGGCCGCGTACCCGATCCGGGCGCGGCTGCGGCCCGTCGCGCGGGCCAGGTAGCCGAGATCCTGCGGGGCGCCGTGCGGGGTGACCTCTGCCAGCGGCACCCCGTCGAGCAGCGGCGTGAGTTCGGCCAGCAGCCGCTCGTACTCCGAGGTGCCGTCGGGCGGGAGCGTCAGTTCCACCCGCTCGCGGGGGCCGGGCCCGGGGCGTACCAGCTCCGCGGTGTGCTCACCGCCGCCGGGGCGCGCGGCGGTGGCGCGGACGACGAGGTCGGCGGAGGTCTCGGGGGCGGGGTAGGTGAGGCGGTACGTGCCGTCGGCGCCGGTGACGGCGTGCCCGGCCGGCGACTCGGACCGCAGCCGGCGCAGCGCGGCGGTCACCGCCACGCCGGCGGCGGGCGATCCGTCGTGGCGGAGCACCGCTCCGCTCAGGGCGTACGGCGCGGGCCCCTCGGACCCGGCGGCGTCAGTGTGCGTGCCGGACATGTGTCCTCCCCATCTGCTCCGTCGCCGCCGTCGGTGTCGTCACGAGAACCCCTTCGTCGCCGTCATCGCTGCACGTTCGCCGCGGGGACACTCCGGTACTGCTGCGGGACCTCCCGCAGCTCCAGCGTCAGTCCGGGGTTGAAGTAGAACGTCGCCTCCGGCCCACGCACCCGGTAGCCGATGCCCGTCTGCCGGGCGAGCGCGCTGAAGTACCCCTGGCACGACGCGCAGGCGTCGCGGTTGACCTGGATCTCCGTCTGCACCACGTACCCGGTGATCGGGTTGATGGTGTACGGCGCGAACAGCGCCGCCTTCTTCTCCGCGTGGGAGGCGTCGGCGCTGCCGGACACCCCCCGGTCCCGGCCACCCTGCGGGCGCAGCCGGTAACCGGGCAGGCCCTGGGCGATGTTGTAGACCTCCAGGGCACCCCGGGTCTTCGCGGTGTGGTCGGTCCGTACGCCGTTGGCGGTCAGCGCGTCGGTCCGCTTCTCCACCTGCTCGGGCAACTGCATCGGTTCCAGGACGAAGGCGCCGAGGTCGATGGCGCGGGGCTCCGCGACCGGGAAGCGTCCCCCCGTCATCTCGTTCAGGGACTCCCGGATCTGCTCCCGGTACATGTCCTGGAGCGCGGCCCGGGCGGTCCACTCCGCCCGCAGCTTCTCGCTCTCCTGCTCGATGCCTTCGAGTTCCGCCTCCGACACGCGCGGTTCGCGGACCGTCACCTCGCTGCCCTGGAGCACACCGAGGGACTTCATGAGGCTTGCGGTCTCCAGGGAGATGAGCTGCGTCCGGTTGCCCGTCCGCACCTCGACCAGGGGCTGCGACGTGAGCCTCTCCGCGAGTCCCTCCTCCCGCACCTCCATGGGCCCGGAGGGCGCGGGTCTGTCGGTGAGCACCTCGCCCGACCAGTCGGGGTGGCCGACGATGACGACCTCCGGGATGACGTGGACGCCGGCCGGCGCCTCTGTCGTCGACCCCGTGCGCGGCCCCTGCGGCTGCGTCTCGCTGCGCGACTGGGTGCCGGAGGGGTCGGAGAGCGCCACCGGGTTGTTCCGCGCGTACGCGTACACGTTCGTCCCGTCGGCGAAGCCCGCCGGGTCCGGGCTCGTCCACCGCCCCAGCCACGGCGCGAGGTAGCGCGCCCCGTGGTACGTGAACCCCGTCTCCTCGTCCCGCTCCTTGCCCGTGAACCGGTACCGCTTGCGGCTCACCGTCCCGGTCTCCGCGTGGAAGGAGGTCGTCCCGTACGGGTGGTACTCCTCGTAGCTCAGCACCGCCCCGTCCTGGTCGGCCTCCAGCACAGAACCGCCCAGGTGGTCGGCGAACTGGTAGCGCAGCACCGGACGCGGCACCGGTACGGGCCGGCCGCCGCGCACCGTGACGGTCTCCGCCAGCGCCACGCGCCCCGCGCCGTCCGCGACGTGCAGCGTCCCCCGCTCCTCGACGGACCGCCCGGCCGCCGTCCTGCGGTACGTCTCGGTGTTCCCCAGGTACGTCCGCGTCTCGGTGGTGCCGCCGCGCCGCGTCGTGGCCCGCACCCGCCGGCCCTTCATGTCGTACTGGTAGAAGGTGTCGCCGCCACCGCCGAGGGTCGCGTGCGCGAGCCGGTTCTCCACGTCCCAGTCGAGCGCGGCCAGGTGCGGCATCGCCGTGACGTTGCCGTTCGCGTCATACGCGTAGACCGCGGAGAACGTGCCCTCCGGGTCACCGGGCAGGCTGCTGGCGCGGAGGCGGTCGCCGTCGGCCGCGGTGTCGTGGCGGCGGGTCCAGCTCCCGCCGCTCGCGGTGTGCGTGACGGTGCGGATGTTGCCGCAGTCGTCGTAGGCGTAGGTCTCCGTGTACGGGCGCAGCGCGGAGCTGTCGTTGGCGTGCGGGACAGGCGCGAACGGCACGTCGGCCGCGCCGGGTTGCGCCGTCTGCCCGACGTGCTCGCGGCCGGTCGCCGACACCAGCCGGTAGACCGGGTCGTGGGCGTAGGTGCGGCGCGAGCCCACGGCCGTGTTCCGGAAGAAGACGGTGTCCTGCGACGGGTCGTCGACCACCACCACGTTGCCCACGGGGTCGTACGCGTAGGCCAGCCGCTGCCAGGCCGCGCCGTCGGCCGCCGTGGTGTCCGCGGCGGCGAGCCGGAACGTGTCGCGCTCGTAGGCGTAGGCGGTACGGGCCCCGCAGCCGTACTCGATCAGCGTGCGCCGGCCGCGCTCGTCGTAGTCGACGTTCCCCACGATCGGGGTCCACGTACCGGTGCCCCGCACGTCGGCCTCCACCTTCTCCACCAGGCCGGCCACGTTGTACGCGGGCCTGGTGCGGCTGCCGTCCGGGTCGGTGGCCAGGGTGGGGCGGTCGAGGGCGTCGTACGCGGTCGTTGACCGGTGGGCGGCGCGCTCCAGCAGCGGGGCGGACAGCGCCAGCGCCGCCACCGGGTCGTCGATGCCCGCCAGCGCGGACCAGTCGGGCTCACCTTCGGGGTCGGCGGCCAGCCGGCGCACGGTGGCCAGCACGTTGCCCTTGAAGTCGACGTCCTCGGTGCGCACCGCCCCGGCCCCGTCGAACACCAGGCACAGCCGGGTGAGCAGGTTGCGGGCCCGGCCGTCGGCCAGCGACTCGCCGTAGTAGTAGCGCAGCCGCAGCCGCTCGGACTCCTCGCCCGGCGCGGTGGCGCTGGAGTGCGCGGGCCGCCGCAGCTCGTCGTACCCCCACCACATCTCGCTGCCGCGGCCGTCCCAGCCGCGCACCGGCTTGCCGAGCACGTCGACCAGGCTCCACCGCTCGCCCGCGGCGGCCCCCGCGGTGTGCGCGGCGTGGCCCAGCATGCTGAAGTCCTGGGCGAGGGCGAGGAGTCCGCGGGCGTCGACGACTTCGCGCTCCCGGCCCTGGATGTCGCGCCGGACCTCGGTGGTGAGACGGCTGCCGCCGCCGTTGTCCTGGACGGTCAGATGCGGGTGGCCGAGCGTGTCGTAGCGGACCTCGGTGTACGTGCCCGCGTGCGCCAGCGCCTGCCGGGCGGCCCGCCCCTGCGGATCGGTGTCCGGCAGCCCGGCCCGCTCGGCGTACCAGCGGCTGTCCCGTACCGTGTCGTTGCGGTCCCAGTCCTGCCGCTCCCACGGCGTGAACACCACCTCCGACCGGGTGCCGTCGGGGAAGTCGGTGCGGACCAGGCGGCCGAGCGGGTCGTAGCGCAGTACCGGGGTCACGCCCCGCCGGACGAGTTCGTCCTCGGTGTCGAAGCCGCTGTCGGGCGCGAAGTACGGCTCGTACTGCCGGATCGGGTTGCCCTTGTTGTCGTACACCGTGCGGCCGGTGCCCACCCAGCGCTCGGCACCTCCGCCCGGCGCGGGCTCCGCGCGGGCCTTCGTCAGCATGTCGCGCCCGCTGCCGTCCAGGTAGGTCCACGTGTCCTGCCGGGGCGAGTCCGGGTCGCGGTGCCGCTCGCGGGTGGAGACGTGGAACCGGACGGGAGTCGCGGCGAGGTCGTACGCGACCGTGGAGGTCGGGTCGTCGCCGGCCGCCGCCTCCGGCGTGGAGGTGTCGAGCACGTCGCCGTCCGAACCGCCCTCCTTGCCGAGCACCGCGGTGGCGACGACCAGGCCGAGCGCGTCGTACCGCACGCCGGTGCGGTTGCCGTTGGGGTCGGTGAGCAGCCAGGGCCGCATGACGCGGTAGTGCGGGGTGGCCTCGGCCCTGTTGCGCAGCGGGTCGTACACCCGCACGGGCAGCAGGTGGTTCTCGTCGTACTCGGTCTCCCACTCGGCGCCGAACGGGTCGACGTACAGCGTCGGCAGGTAGAACTCGCCGGGGTCGGGCACCTGCCGCCCCGACGGCGCCCACCACCCGGCGCCCTCGGCCCGCCGCACGTAGCCGGCCTCGCGCAGGTCCGCATCGCCGACGCGGTCGCCGTACAGGGCGGCGGTCTGGCCGGGGGCGAACGCCAGCCGGTAGGTGCGCCACGGCAGCGCGCGCAGCCCGGGGGAGCCGAGGGGGAGTTCGGCGCCGAGGTCGTCGGAGGCGTAGGTGGTGAGGGTGCGCGAGACCAGCCGGCGCTGCGGCTCACCGCCGGACAGCTCCTCGTGGTACGGAACCTCGTGGCGCGCCGCCTCCGCGAGGCCTGCGAGGAGGTGGCCGGCCGCGAACGGCTCGCCCGGGGTGCGCGGCGCGACCCCGCCGATCTCGTAGTCGCGGCTCTCCACGGGCACGCCGATCCGCCAGCGGTCCGCCGCGGCCGTGTCGTTGGCCACGGCCCGCTCGGCCACGGTGAGCCGCAGCCGGCCCTGCCCGGGGTCGGCGGGGGACTTGCGGGGGTAGGCGATCCGCGCCGACTTCAGGACGTTGCCCCAGGTGTCGACCTCCAGGGTGACCTCGTGGACGGTGCGCGGATCGTCCGCCTGCCGCTCGGTGTACACCGTCAGCGCCTCGCCGGGGTGGACGAACACCACCGCGTGCCCGCCCGCGCCCGCGGGCTGCACCAGCCGCACCCGGGGGCTCGACTCGACCACGGAGTACGGGCGCCGCTGCTTCGCCGTGCCGTCCTCGGCGTACGTCTCCGCCCGCAGCACCTGCCCGCGCAGCGCCCGGGCCGCCTCGCGCTCCTCGGCGGGGGTGAGGCCGGGCGGCAGCGGGGTGCCGGGCAGCAGCGGGCCGCCGTACTCGTCCGCGTACGGGGTGCCGAGCCGGTTCCGGTCCGGGTACCAGCCGGTGTGCTGCCAGCGCCGGACCACCGCCGGCGGCTGGTGCAGCTCGCCGGCGGCGGTGGTGAGCGCGTCGCGCTGCTCGACGTACCCGAAGCCGCGGAACTCCCGCTCCGCGCCGTCGAAGTAGCCGTGCCGGTAGCGGTACGCCGCGGCCAGTTCGGTGCCGGCGACGGCGTCGTACGTGACGGTCTCGGCGACCACCTGGACGGGGAACGGCAGCCGGGTCAGCCAGGGTTCGCCGCGCGCCTCGTCGGCCAGGTGGAAGTCGGTGGAGGAGGCGTACCGGACGGTGGTGACCCGGCCCGTCCCGTTCTCCGTGCGGTTCAGCAGGTGAGGCTTGCCGCCGGCCATCAGGTCCACGTAGCGCACCTGCGGCTCGCCGTCCGGCCGGGGTTCGGCGACGACGAGGCAGGCCGTGCCCTGCCCGAGCACGTCCGCCACCGAGGCCAGCGCGAGGGCGCCGGTGTGCCGCACCCCGTCGACGTGCTCGGGCGGGGCGAAGGAGTTGCCCGCCTGGTTGAACCACAGCCGCACGCCGTCCGGGCCGAGGTAGAGGACGTCGGCGGGCGCGCTGCCGTCGACGTCGGCGAGCCGGATCCGCCGCTGGTCGAAGCGGTCCGGATGGTCGAAGACGGGCGCGTTGTCCATGGCGACCCTGGGCCCGAAGCGGCCGTGGCCGAGGCTCGGCCAGTACGCGATCTCGCCGTTGCCGATCCGCACCAGGTCGGTGAGGCCGTCGCCGGTCATGTCCGCGAGGTACACGCTCTGCTCGGCGTCGGCGAACAGCAGCCGCGGCCCGTGCTCTTCGGTGCGCCCCGCGGCGACGGTCTCACCGTCGCGGAACCCGTCGGCGCCGGCGGACGGATACCAGGTGAGGCCGTCGTCGGCGGTGACGAGCACGTCGGCGAGGCCGTCACCGGTGAGGTCTGCGAACCGCAGGTTCGCGTCGTCCCAGTCCAGCGACGGCAGGTGGCGGAAGGTCGCGAAGCCGGCCCAGCCGCGGTCGGGGGTGCGCTCGTGGTACCCGGGATCACCGGAGCCGCCGCTGCCGGAGCCGCCGCCCCCGCGGCTCCCACGGCTCCCGCCGCCGAGGCGGACGACCGCGGGCCGCCCGTCGCCGTCGAGGTCGAGCAGCTGCCGCCCGGCCGCCCCGCCCGGCAGCGGATCGACGGGCCGGGGCGGACCGAGGCGCCCGCCGCCGAGGTTGCGCCGGTAGTACCAGGCGCCGCCCTGCTCGGCGAGGACGCCGGCGATCCCCTCGCCGTCGAGGTCCGTCCACCGGTACGGGCCGTCGAGCCGTACGCCGCCGTCGTCGGACGTCAGCGAGCCCACCGCGCCGGACACCGTCCGCTCGGTGTACCCGAAGGAGACCCGGGGAAGATCGGCGGACCGGTACCCTCCCCGCCCGTCCGGCACGTAGCCGCGGTGGGTGAGGGAGACCAGTTTGGTGACGGCCGGGTCCTCGTCGTACCCGAGCAGCAGGGCGCTCACCAGCTGCGGCCGCGGCCCGAGTGCGGGGATCCGGTGGAACGTCAGCACGCGGCGGCAGAGCCGGTGGGTGCGGACCTCGAAGCCGGGCCGGCGGGTGGAGAACGGATCGGCGCGCACGGGCCACGGGCGGACCTCGTCGGGCGCGGGCGCGTCCTCGCGGTGCTCCCCGTAGTCGAGCACCACCTCGAAGCAGAAGCCGGCGGCGGCGCCGGGCTCGGTGTTCCCGTACCGGATGCGCTTGAGGTACCGGTTGGCGACACGGGTGCGGTTGCGCTCCTCGGGCGCGGCGGTGTCGACGCCGGCGCGGTCCTCGGCCTTGTACTCGTACACGGTGACGTTGCCGCGGTCGTCCTCGGTCCGCTGGAGCAGCCACCGGTACACGCGGCGGTCCGGGTCGGCGGGGTCGGCGATCCGGGCCTGCGGGTCGCGCCCGTAGACGCTGGTGGCGTTGTCCCGCGACGTCACGCGCCAGTGCAGGTCGCCGCTGCCGCGGTGCCGCCACTGCTCGATCCGCAGGAACGCGCCCTCGGTGCGCGGCCGGTACGCGGTGACGTCGTACGCGCCGTCGGTGCGGGGCGCGGGCACGGCGGCCGGGACCAGGTCCTCCGCACCGGACAACTGGAAGACGTCGCCGTCGAGATACCGCGGGACCCCCTTGTCGGTGCGGCGGGAGATGGCCGGCACGTCGAGCGACCAGCCCAGCCCGAAGGGCGAGTTGCCCGCCCCGGAGTCGTAGCCGAGGGCGAGCGCGGGCTCGGCGCCGCGGGCCGGCGAGACGGCGAGCGGCACGGAGAGGGAGGGGGTCCCGGACACCGGGTCGGTCGTGAACTTCTCTCCCATGCCCCGCAGCGCCCCGCCGGCCTTGGGCAGCGACAACGCCGGCAACTCCCGTGTGCCCCCGGCCTCCTGGCCGCCCGCCTCCCCGTCCCCGGACACCGCCGCGCCACTGGTCCGCCCCTCACCCATACGTCCCTCCCCGGGCCGCCGAGCCGAGTAATCGCGCTCAGAGTAGGGAGGGGAATCGGGACAGAGTGCGTGTCAAGAGCGCATAGGCACCTGAAAGACTGAGCGCGCGAGACCACGCACACGCCCGGCGCACACGGCCCGGGCCACACGCGTCGGGCGCGGCGGTGGAACAGGCCGGCCCCACATGGACGGTCACCGCTCACACCGCCGCCGCGCGAGCGCCACCGCGGGGACGGGGAAAACCAGGGGACTGCGGGTGGGGGGTGTGGGTAGGGTCGGGCGGTGCCTGAGCTGGAGCGGCTGCGTGCCGGTCATGCCCCCGCGGTGCTGGCCTTCGAGCTGGCGAACCGCGCCTACTTCGCCGCCGCGGTCCCGGACCGCGGCGACGCCTTCTTCGACGCCTTCCCCGACCGGTTCGACGCCCTGATGGCCGAGCAGGAGGCGGGTGTCTGCGCGTTCCACGTACTCGTCGACCCCGACGGCCCCGTGCTCGGCAGGTTCAACCTCATGGACATCGAGGACGGGGCCGCGGAACTCGGCTACCGGGTCGCGGAGCACGCCGCGGGCCGCGGCGTGGCGACCGCGGCGGTCCGCGAGCTGTGCCGGCTGGCCGCCGACCGGTACGGGCTGCGCGTGCTGCGGGCGGCCACCGTGCACGGGAACGTCGCGTCGCAGAGGGTGCTGGCCAAGGCCGGGTTCGTGGCCGCCGGCCCGGCAGACCCCGTGCACCTCGGCGGCAAGCCGGGCACGTGGTACCAGCGCGACCTGCCCGCCGGCGTCCAGGCCGGCCCCGGGGCCCCCGGCGGCCGGTAGGCCCTCCCGGTCTGCGGGGCGTCGCCGGCGGCGGCTGTGTAGCCTGGTCCGGACCGAGGCCGAGGCGGCGGGTGGGGACGTGGGCGCCGGCCGACCAGACGGTGCCGGCCGCTTGCGCGGAGCCCGTAGGGGCCCGGGCCGGGAGCAGCGGGGAGATCGAGTTCGTGGCGACATGCAGGAAGTGCGGTGCGCGGAAGCGCCGCTGGCCCCGGTCCTGCCCGGCGTGCCGCGCCGGGTCCGGCAGGGCGGACGTGGCCGCCGAGGGCGCGGACGTGGCCGTGGCGGCGGGGGCGTTCGGCTGGATCGTCCGGGGGGTCACGGGACTCGTACGGCTCGTGACGCGCGCCCTCAACTGACCGCCGCGGCCGCACGGGGCACCCCGGCTGTGGGCGGGATGCCCCGGCGATCCGTTCCCGGAAGGGCCGGTTCCAGTACGAGCGGCTCTAGTACGAGCAGCGGCTGAGCATGCTCTGCACCGCGGACTTCTCCGCGGAGTCGATCTTCAGGTTCCAGCGGTACTTGGTGTGGATCCAGAACTTGGCGTATCCGCACCAGGAGGCGGTGCGCGGGGGCTTCCAGTCGGCCGGGTCGCGGTCGCCCTTGGAGCTGTTGACCTCGGTGGTCACCGCGATGAGCTGCGGGCCGGTGATGTCGTTGGCGAACTGCTGGCGGCGCGTCGTGGTCCAGCTGCTGGCGCCGGAGCGCCATGCCTCGGCCAGCGCGACGACGTGGTCGATGGAGATCTGTGCGGGCGAGCTGCGGGTGACGCCGTCGAAGTAGCTGTACCAGGAGCCGCCCGTGGGGTAGCAGTCGGCGCCGGTGGTCACGTTGGTGCCGTCGCGCTTGAGGACCGTCTCGCGGGTGTTGCAGGTGCCGGAGACCGTGGTCCAGTGGGGGAACAGGTCGCGGGAGTAGCCGCTCATCGAGCCTTCCGCGGCCACGGTCAGGCTGTTGAGCTCGGATTGCACCTGCGCCTTGGGCGGCACGTCCGGCGGGAACGCGGCCGCCGGCGGCGCCGCGCCGAGCGCGACGCCGAGGACGAGCGCCAGGAGGGCGAGCGCGGCCGTCCAGCCGCGCGGGGATATCGCCGGGGAACTGAGCAACATGGCCTCCAGTGGGGTGAGGAGGAGAATCCGCGACCGGTCGGGAACGCCGGCCACGCGGTACGCGCCCGCCGCACGGCGCCGGAACTGCCCTACGGTTGACACGGGTTCGAACCGGGGCGGTGCTGTCTACGCGAATAGACATGCCCATGACATGTCGTTGTCATGCACAGCGAAGGGTTGTGCCGACCGCCGCCGGCGCCCCGGCCCCGACGGCCCATGGCGGGGCCGGGTGTCTTTGTCGGGTGGGGGTGAGTAGCCTGGCCTATTCGTGCCCGCTCCGCGGGCCCCCGCCCGGCGACCGAGGAGACCGCGTATGAGCAGGTACGCGCACGCGGTCGGCGGCGGGGCCCGCTGGCGGGGCGTGGTCGTCGCCGTCGTGCTCGCCGTCGCCGGCGTGCTCGGCGTCGGGGCCGGGCAGGGCGGCGGGGCGACGGTCCACGGCGGGCTGTCGTACGGCGGGCCGTCGTCCTACGCCGCCGAGGCCGCCGGCGTCGCCGGCGACCCCGCACCGAGCGCGGACCAGCACCTTGCCGGCGCCCCCGGCACCGGGCCCGAGGACCACGCCGCGCCCCAGCAGGGCCAGCGCGGCGCCGCCGCGGAGCGGCCCTCCGCGCCGTACGTCGCCGCACCCCGGCCCCCGTACGACATCCCCCGGACGCCCTCCGTCCCCGCCCCGGCCCCGCCGGACGGCGGCACACTCCCGGGCTTCAGCCCCGCACCGGGCACGGAACGCGCACCTCCGCCGGCTCCAGGCAGCTGACACCACCCCTTTTCATCCACCCCGGCGCGCCCCGCGCACGCGGGCCGCCGCGCCATGCCTGGCTGGAGCAAACCCATGACACGCGCTTTCCGCGTGCGGGCCGTGCTGGCCCTCGCCGTTCTCGCCCTGTCCGCCACCGTCGCCCTGCTCGTGCCCGTACACCTGGGGCTCGACCTGCGCGGCGGCACCCAGATCGTCCTGGAGGCCCACGACTCCGACACCGCGAAGGCCGACGCGGACACCACCGACCACACCCTCGAAGTGCTACGCAACCGCATCGACGCGCTCGGCGTCACCGAACCCACCCTGACCCGCTCCGGCGACAAGCGGATCATCGTCGACCTGCCCGGCGTCCAGGACCCCCGGGAGGCCGCCGACCTCCTCGGCCGTACCGCCCAGCTCACCTTCCACCCCGTCCTCGGCATCGCGGCGGACGCGAGGGCCGACGGCAAGCCGGCGGACGGCAAGAAGGCGGACGGCAAGGACGAGGACGGCAAGGTGCTGCCCGACGAGGCCGGGCAGCCGCTGCGGCTCGGGCCCTCCGCGCTCACCGGCGCGGACGTCGCCGAAGCCGAGGCTCTCTTCGACACCCAGCAGGCCCGCGGCTGGTTCGTCACCGTCGGCTTCGACGGCGCCGGCGGCGACGAGTGGGCCGGGCTGACCGGCGCCGCCGCGTGCGCGTCCGCCGGGGACCCGGCGCGGCGCATCGCCATCGTGCTGGACGGCA
This sequence comes from Streptomyces aculeolatus, assembly GCF_020400605.1. Lineage (GTDB taxonomy): Bacteria > Actinomycetota > Actinomycetes > Streptomycetales > Streptomycetaceae > Streptomyces > Streptomyces aculeolatus. The sequence continues at coordinate 295,354 of NZ_JAINRD010000002.1, forward strand.
AGGTCATCTCCTCGCCGCAGGTCGACCCCGGCGTCGGCTGCCGCACCGGCATCACCGGCGGCTCCACCCAGATCACCGGCGACTTCGACCGCGACGAGGCCCGCGAGCTGGCCCTGCTCGTCAACGGCGGCGCCCTGCCCGTGCCGCTGGAGACCGTCGAGCAGCGGACCGTCGGCCCGACCCTGGGTGCCGACGCCATCTCCGCCAGCGCCTGGGCCGCGCTCATCGGCGCCGCGCTGACCTCGCTGTTCATCGTCTTCGTCTACCGGCTGATGGGCTTCCTGGCCACTGTCGCGCTGGCCTGCTACGCCCTCGTCTCGTACGCCGCACTCGCCGCCCTCGGCGCCACCCTGACGCTGCCGGGGCTCGCGGGCTTCGTGCTGGCCATCGGCATGGCCGTGGACGCGAACGTGCTGGTCTTCGAGCGGGCGCGGGAGGAGTACGCCGGCCTCCGGCGGCCCACCGTCCGCACCGCGCTGGCGGGCGGGTTCCGCAAGGCGTTCAGTGCCATCGCCGACTCCAACGTCACCACGCTCATCGCCGCCGGCCTGCTCTTCTTCCTGGCCTCCGGGCCGGTGCGCGGCTTCGGCGTCACGCTCGCCATCGGCGTGCTGGCGTCGATGTTCTCGGCGCTGGTCGTCACCCGGGTGCTCGCCGAGTTCGCCGCGGGCCGCCGCTCCGTGCGGCGGCGTCCCGGCCGCTCCGGGATCGCGGGCCACGGCCGGGTACGGGCCTGGCTGGTCCGGCGCAACCCCCAGCTGATGCGGCACTCGCGCCGCTGGCTCGCGGTCTCCGGCGTCGCCCTGCTGCTGGCCGGCAGCGGCATCGTGCTCCGCGGGCCGGACTTCGGCGTCGAGTTCACCGGCGGCCGGCTCATCGAGTACTCGACCACCCAGCCCGTCGACGCCGACGAGGCCCGTACCGCGCTGGCCGACGCCGGGCAGCCGCGCGCCGTCGTCAACACCTCCGGCGACAGCGAGCTGACCGTCCGTACGGAGGAGATGTCCGACGACGAGGCGGCCGGGGTCACCGCCGCGGTGGTGGAGCTGGGCGGCGGCGCGGAGCTGGTCCGCGACGAGATGATCGGCCCCAGCCTCGGCGAGGAGCTGCGCACCGGCGCGCTCATCGCGCTCGGCGTCGCCCTGGCGGCGCAACTCGTCTACCTCGCCGTCCGCTTCCGCTGGACGTACGCGACCTCCGCCGTCGTGGCCCTCATGCACGACGCCGTCATCCTCGTGGGCGTCTTCGCCTGGCTCGGCAAGCCCATCGACGGCATCTTCCTCGCCGCCCTGCTCACCGTCATCGGCTACTCCGTCAACGACTCCGTCGTCCTGTACGACCGCGTCCGCGAACTCGTCGCCGGCGACCGGAAGAAGCCGTTCCGGGCGGCCGCGAACACGGGGATCCTGCAGACCGTGCCGCGCACGGTGAACACGGGCATGGGTGCCGTCTTCATCCTCGCGGCGCTGGCGCTGCTCGGCGGCGGGGCCCTCACGGACTTCGCGCTCGCGCTCCTCATCGGCATCACCGCGGGCACGTACTCCTCGGTCTTCACCGCCACCCCCCTGGCCATCGAACTCGACGCCATGACCGGCAAGAAGAGGCGGTGAGCGACGACTTCCTGCGCGACGCCTTCCTCGGACATGTGATGTGTGACATATTACTGCACCGTCATGCACGTGTTCATGCCAAGAATCTCGCAACCCGGGAGGCGGCAAGTGAGACGGAGACCGGTGAGACGGCGGGGGCCAGGAGTCCTCGTCCTGGCCCTGACCCTCAGCCTGGGCACGGGCCTGCTCGCCACGCAGGCACAGGCCGGGACGGCACCCGAACGCCCCGCGGCGCAGGCGCAGTCGCAAGCGCAGTCGCAGCCGCGGGCGCAAGGGCACCAGCAGGACCCCGGAAAGGCGCAGGCACCACCGCGGTCCTCGGCGGTCGCGCAGGACGGCGCCGAGCCCGAGCACGTCGGGAAGGGCGCGCAGAAGCCGCGGCAGCGCGCGCCGCTGCCCGCGTCGAAGGACGAACTGAAGCGGGACTACGACGGCCCCGCCACCTCCGCGCAGCGCGTCCGTCCGTCGATGAAGGCGGCCGGCAAGGGCGCGGCCGCCGAGGGCCGGGCGGCCGAAGGCGGGGCCGGCGCCGACGCGGCCGCCGCCGCGTGCAGCACCGGCGACTTCACCGGCCGCACCGGCAGCGCGCTGGTCGCGCAGATCAAGGCGTCGACCACCGACTGCGTCAACACGCTGTTCAGCCTGACCGGCGGCGACGCCTACTACGCCTTCAGAGAGGAGCAGATGACGAGCGTCGCGTACGCCCTGCGCGACGGCTCGTCCGCCTACCCCGGCAACAGCAGCACGGGCATGCCGCAGCTGGTGCTCTACCTGCGCGCGGGCTACTACGTGCACTGGTACAACGAGTCCGCGGTCGGCCCGTACGGCCCGGGCCTGACGACCGCCATCCGGTCCGGTCTGGACGCCTTCTTCGCGAGCAGCCACGCCTTCGACGTCAGCGACGCCAACGGCGAGACCCTCGCGGAGGCGGTGATCCTCATCGACAGCGCCGAGGAGAACGCCCGCTACCTGCACGTCGTCAAGCGGCTGCTGAACGGCTACAACAGCTCGTACGACGGCTCCTGGTGGATGCTCAACGCCGTCAACAGCGTCTACACGGTGCTCTTCCGCGGCCACCAGGTGCCGGAGTTCGTCAGCGCCGTCACCTCCGACCGCAGCGTGCTCACCACGCTGTACGACTTCGCCTCCGGGCACCTCGGCCTGCTCGGCACCGACCGCGGCTATCTGGCCTCCAACGCCGGCCGCGAACTGGGCCGATTCCTCCAGCACTCCGCCCTCCAGTCCGACGTCCGGCCCAAGGGCGCGGGGCTGCTGGGCCAGACCTCCATGACCGGCAGGACCGCGCCCCTGTGGGTCGGCTTCGCCGAGATGGCCGACTTCTACGACAGGGCCAACTGCACCTACTACGGCACCTGCAACCTCCAGGAGCGCCTGCTCGCCGCCGTACTGCCGATCAGCCACACGTGCAGCGGCAGCCTGCGCATCCGCGCCCAGGACATGACCGCCGCGCAGCTCAGCGAGTCGTGCGGCAGCCTGGCCGGCCAGGACGCGTTCTTTCACGGCATCGCGCGCGACAGCGGGCCGGTCGCGGGGGACCGCAACACCACCCTGGAGGTGGTCGCGTTCGACTCCAGCACCGACTACCAGACCTACGCCGGCGCGATGTTCGGCATCGACACCAACAACGGCGGCATGTACCTGGAAGGGGACCCCTCGGCCGCCGGCAACCAGCCCCGGTTCATCGCCTACGAGGCCGAGTGGGTGCGGCCCGCGTTCGAGATCTGGAACCTCAACCACGAGTACACGCACTACCTCGACGGCCGCTTCAACATGTACGGCGACTTCACCGCCAACGTCTCCACCCCGACGATCTGGTGGATCGAGGGCTTCGCCGAGTACGTGTCCTACTCGTACCGCAACCTGCGCTACGACGCCGCCCTCACCGAGGCGGGCCGGCGCACCTACGCGCTGAGCACGCTCTTCGACACCACGTACAGCCATGACCAGACCCGCGTCTACCGGTGGGGCTACCTGGCCGTCCGGTACATGCTCCAGTCCCACCGCGCCGAGGCGGACACCGTCCTCGGCCACTACCGCGCCGGCAACTGGAGTGCCGCGCGCAGCTATCTGACCGGGAGCATCGGCTCGCGCCACGACGGCGACTGGTACTCGTGGCTCACCGCGTGCGCCGCCGGCGAGTGCGGCGGAGGCGGCGGCGGTGGCGGCGTCACTGAGTGCACCGGCGCCGACACCCGTCAGATGGACCGCAACTGCAGGCGCAGCGGCGTCTCCGCGGCGGTGGGCGACTACGCGTACTTCTACCTCTACGTCCCGGCCGGCACCCGGCAACTGAAGATCACCGCCACCGGGGGCACGGGCAACGCGGACCTCTACTACAACAGCGCCACCTGGGCCACGACAGGCGGCTACACCAGCAGGTCGACGGGGCCGGACAACAGCGAGACCCTGACGGTGAGCAACCCGCCGGCGGGATACAACTACCTCAGCCTCGCCGCCGCCGCCGACTTCAGCGGGGCCACGGTCACCACGGAGTACTGACCGGGTAGCGACCGGGCGGCGGCCCGGTAACGGCGGAAGGGCACCACGACGACAGCGGAGGGAGGAAGCCGGGGGAGCCCGGGTGGCGAGCGGAGCGCACCACCGCCGCCACCCGGGCCGTCCGTGTGCGCCCGCCGCGCGGGCATCGGGCACCCGGCCCGGTACCGCCTGAACCATGTGACATTGTACTGTTGTCCACGGGTCCGCGACCGCGCGGTCCCGCCCGCCTGCCGCGACTCATCCGGAGAGACTCCATGACCTCTGCCCCACAGGAACGGTCCCGCCCCTGGCACGGCCTCATGGTCGCCACCGCCCTCCCGCTGCGCCCCGACCTGACCGTGGACTTCGACGCCTACGCCGAGCACGTCCGCCGGCTCCTCGACGCCGGCTGCGACGGGGTCGTGACCAACGGCTCCCTGGGCGAGTACCAGACCCTCACCGACGACGAGCGCATCCGCCTGGTGCACACCGCCGTGGCCGCGGCGGGCGACGGCGACCGGGTCATGGTGGGCGCCGCGGCGTACGGCAGCGCCGAGGCCCGCGGCTGGACCGAGCGGGCGGCGGAGGCCGGCGTCGGCTCGGTCCTGCTGCTGCCGCCCACCGCCTACCGGGCCGACGAGGCGGCGGTGCGCGCGCACTACGCCGAGGTGGCGAAGGTCGGCCTGCCGGTGGTCGCGTACAACAACCCGTACGACACCCGCACCGACCTCACCCCCGCGCTGCTCGCCGCCATGCACGGCGAGGAGAGCATCGTCGCCGTCAAGGAGTTCACCGGCGACGTCCGCCGCGCGTACGAACTCGCCGAGCTGGCGCCCGGACTCGACCTGCTGATCGGCGCGGACGACGTGCTGCTGGAGCTGGCCGTCGCCGGCGCCGCCGGCTGGATCGCCGGCTTCCCCAACGCGCTGCCCGAAGCCTGCGCCACCCTGTACCGCGCCGCCGTCGACGGCGACCTGGCGCTGGCCAAGCCGCTCTACCGGGCCCTGCACCCGCTGCTCCGCTGGGACTCCAAGCCGCAGTTCGTCCAGGCGATCAAGCTGTCGATGGACGTCGCCGGGCTGCACGGCGGCCCCTGCCGCCCGCCGCGCTCGCCGCTGACCGACGAACAGGCCGCCGCGGTACGGGGCATCACCGAGAAGCTGCTCGCCGAGGGCCTGAGCTGACCCACCGCACCACCTCGCGTACGGGACCCCCGGCCGCTCGTCCGCCCCGGCCCTCGGCCGCCGGGGCGGACGAGCGGGGTACGATACAAAAATGTCACATCGCGCATCGAGCCCCTGCCGCCTGCGGAGGGAACACCATGGCTGAGGCGAAGCGGGGCAAGCTCATCTCGGTGCAGAAGCACCTGCGCGACCAGGTCGCCAACGCCCTGCGGGCCGCGCTGATAGCGGGCGAGCTGCGCCCCGGCGTCATCTACTCCGCGCCCGCGCTGGCCACGGAGTTCGGCGTCTCGGCCACGCCCGTGCGCGAGGCCATGCTCGACCTCGCCCGCGAGGGCCTGGTCGAGGCCGTGCGCAACAAGGGCTTCCGCGTCACCGAGATGACCGAGGGCGATCTCGACAACTACACGGAGATCCGCGAGCTGATCGAGATCCCCACCGTGGGCCGGGTGACCGAAGTGGCCACCGCGGAGCAGCTGGAGGCGCTGCGGCCGCTCGCCGAGGACATCGTCACCGCCACCCGCGACCACGACCTCATCGGCTACCTGGAGGCCGACCGCCGCTTCCACCTCAGCCTGCTCGCGCTCGCGGGCAACGACCACCTGGTCACCGTCGTCGCCGAACTGCGCAACCGCTCCCGGCTGTACGGGCTGACGGACCTCGACCGCGCCGGCGCGCTCGTCGACTCCGCGCAGGAGCACATCACGCTGCTCGACCTGATGATCGCCGGGAACGCCGCGGCGGCACAGGAGCTGATGGCCGGGCACCTCGGGCACATCCGCACCCTGTGGGCGGCCGGGCAGCGCAGCGCCGCGAAGCGCGCCAGCGCGCTGCGCCTCGGCGAGGGCTGAGCCCGCCGCCGCGTCGGAGCGCGGGGCGCGGGGCGCAGGGCCACGACCGTGGGCACCGGAGCGCTCCCCGCGCCCGGTTCCCGCGACCCGCCGTCCCCGGCGCACTGCCCTATCCGGCGCACGCGCCCCGATGCCCCGCGCCCCGACGCATCGCCGCCGCGGCGCGTTGCGGCGCGCCGCGGGCGGCGGGGGAGGGCCCGGCGGAGCCGGGCGCGGGCGTGGACGGCGCCCGGCCCGGCCCTCGCTCAGGCCCCCGGGCGGAAGCCGTCGAGGAGCGTCCCCATCCACTCCTCGACCGCGTCCGGGTCACGCGGCAGCGCGTCCGACATCAGCCGCGCACCGTCCTCGGTGACCACCAGGTCGTCCTCGATCCGCACGCCGATGCCGCGCAGTTCCGGCGGCAGGGTCTCGTCGTCGGGCTGGAGGTAGAGCCCGGGTTCCACGGTGAGGACCTGGCCGGCCTCCAGCACCCCGTCGAGGTACTGGCTCGCCCGGGCCTTGGCGCAGTCGTGCACGTCGAGGCCGAGCATGTGGCCGCTGCTGCACAGGGTGTAGCGCCGGTACAGCCCGCTGTCGGGCGCGAGCGCCTCCTCCGGGGTGATCCGCAGGACGCCCCAGTCGTACAGCCCCTCGGCGATCACCGCCATCGCGGCCCGGTGGAAGTCGCGGAAGCGGGCGCCCGGCCGGAGGGCGGCGATGCCGGCGTTCTGGGCGGCGAGGACGAGTTCGTACACCTGCCGCTGGATGCGTGAGAAGCGCCCGGACAGCGGGAGGGTGCGGGTGACGTCGGCGGTGTAGAGGGTGTCGGTCTCCACCCCGGCGTCGAGGAGCAGCAGGTGGCCCGGGTCGAGCGGGCCGTCGTTGCGGATCCAGTGCAGGACGCAGGCGTGTGCACCGGAGGCGGCGATCGTCTCGTAGCCGGTGCCGTTGCCCTCGGCGCGGGCGCGCGTCTGGAAGACGCCCTCGATCCAGCGTTCGCCGCGCGGGTGGCGCAGGGCCGCGGGCAGGGCGCGTACGACGTCCTCGAAGCCGGCGGCGGTGTGGTCGACGGCGAGCTGGAGCTGGCCGACCTCCCACTCGTCCTTCAGCAGCCGCAACTCCGCGAGGTACGTGCCCAGTTCGGCGTCCCGGTCCGGCTCGGCGGCGCTGTGCGGGCCGCGGTCGAAGAGGCCGTCCGTGCGGGCGTCGACCCCGGCCAGCACCCGGGCCGGCGGCCGCGGTCCCGCGGTGAGCTTGGCCAGGTCGTCGAGGTCCCGGCAGGCCAGCCCGGTCAGTTCGGCGGCCTCGCCGAGGTCGGGGCGGCGGCCGACCCAGAACTCGCCGTAGCGGCGGTCCCGGTAGAACTCGTCCGTGGACCGGTCCGAGCGCGGGCGCACGTACAGCGCGGCCTCGTGCCCCTCGGCCCCGGCGGGCTCCAGGACGAGGACGTGTCCGGCCTGGTCCTCGCCCGTCAGGCCGGTCAGCCAGGCGTACGCACTGTGCGGGCGGAAGCGGTGGTCGCAGTCGTTGGAGCGGACCTTCAGCTCCCCGGCGGGCAGCACCAGCCGCTCGCCGGGGAAACGGGCGGACAGCCGGGCGCGGCGGCCGGCGAGCGCGTCGTACCCGGGGACGCGGACGCCGGACGGCAGCGGGCTGGGCGCCCACGCGCTGCCCATGAAGGTGTGCAGGGCGGCCGAGACGTCGAGGTCGTGGCTGCCGGTGTGCGGACGGGCGAGGGGCTTGTCCATCGGGGCGGCTCCTGGTGAGCGTGGGGTGCCGGACACGGGTGCGTAACGAGTCCGCTGATCCCTTGCCAATAAAATTGCACATTATTATGTTACACACCGCGCCAGTGGAGGGAAGCGGGCCGGACGGCCCCGCTGCCCTCGGTGATCTCGGATCCCCCCCCGGACCCACCCACGACGGAGTGGAACATGATCAGCAGAAGTGTGCGCGCCGCGCTCGCGGCGTCTCTCGCGGCAGCCCTCACCGCAGGTGCGGCCGCCTGCTCGGCCGACTCCGGTGACTCCGGGGGCGGCGACCGCCGCAACCCCGGCGCCACCGGCGTCATCGGCGGCACCCCCCAGCGCGGCGGCACGCTGACCGTGCTGTCCAACCAGGACTTCGCCCACCTCGACCCGGTCCGCAACTGGACGATGCCGGACATGGACTTCGGCATCCGGCTGCTCTACCGCACCCTGACCACCTTCCGGGCCGAGCCCGGCAAGAAGGGCACCGAGATCGTCCCCGACCTGGCCACCGACCTCGGCACGCCCTCCGAGGGCGGCAAGGTGTGGACGTTCACGCTGAAGAAGGGGCTGAAGTACGAGGACGGCAGCACCGTCACGGCCGCGGACGTGAAGTACAACGTCGAGCGGTCCTTCGCCCCCGACCTCACCGGCGGGCCGGACTACGCGCAGCAGTACCTCGCGGACACCGAGGGGTACGCGGGCCCGCTGAAGGGCGAGCACCTGGACTCCGTCGAGGTCCCGGACGAGCGGACCATCGTCTTCCATCTGAACCGGCCCATCGCCGAGTTCTCCTACACCGCCACCCTGCCGACGTTCGCGCCGGTGCCCCGGGCCCAGGACAAGGGCGTCCAGTACGACCAGCGGCCGTTCTCCTCCGGCCCGTACAAGATCGACCGCTACGACCGCGGCAAGGAGCTGGTGCTCGTACGCAACGAGCACTGGAAGGCGTCGACAGATCCCGTGCGCAAGGCGTACCCCGACCGGATCGTGGTCAAGATGGGCCTCGGCGGCGACCAGATCGACGACCGGCTCATCGCCGGCGGCGGCGGCGACGCCTCCGCCGTGGAGTGGTCGGACATGCGCCCCGAGAGCGTGGCCAAGGTGCTCTCCAAGGAGGACGTGAAGGCCCGGCTCGCCGCCGAGACCACCGGCTGCACCGACATGCTGCACCTCAACACCGCGCGCGCCCCCTTCGACGACCCCGCCGTGCGCCGGGCGATGATGTACGCGGTCGACCGGGAGGCCCAGGCCACCGCCAACGGCGGTCCCGCGCTCAACGAGGTCGCCACCGCCTACCTGCCGCCCGCGCTCGCCGGCGGCAAGAAGGCCGACGTCCTCGGCATCCCGCCCGCCGGCGACGTGGACAAGGCGGAGAAGCTGCTCGCCGAGGCCGGCAAGGGCGACGGCTTCACCGCCACCCTCACCGTCTCCACCGGCGACAAGACCAGGGCCGAGGCGCTCCAGCAGAGCCTGGACCGGGTGGGCGTCACCGTGAAGATCCAGACGGTCGACCCCTCCGTCTACTACGACACCATCGGCGACACCGAGAACGCGCCCGACATGGCGATCAGCGGCTGGTGCCCCGACTACCCCTCCGGCGCCACCTTCCTGCCGTTCGTCTTCGACGGCCGCACCATCCAGGAGACCGGCAACAAGGGCAACTACGCCCAGTTCCGCGACGAGGAGGTGATGCGGGAGATGGACCGCATCGCCACCCTGACCGACGTGGCCGAGGCGAACAAGGCGTGGGCGGAGCTGGACGCGCAGATCATGGCCAAGGCGCCGGCCGTCCCGCTGCTGTGGGAGCGCAAGCCGCTGCTCGTCGGCGACAACATCGCCGGCGCCTTCGGACACCCGGTCTGGACCGGGCAGTTCGACTACGCCGTGATCGGTCTCAAGGACCCGGGCACCTCATGACGGTACTCCGCAAGGGCTCCGGGCGGCCGAGGTCCGAGCGCGCCGGGGCGCCGGCCGACCCCGAGGAGGAGGCCGGCCGGAGCCCCTGGCGCCTGGCGTGGCACGCGGTACGCGGCGACCGCGGCGCCTGCGCGGCCCTCGTCGTCGTCGCGCTCCTCGTCTTCATGGCCGCCGCCGCGCCGCTGCTCAGCGCGCTCGGCGGCTGGTCCCCGACGGAGTTCGACAAGACCGCCGTCGACCCGTACCTCGGCGGCCTGCCCAAGGGGCCGCTCGGCGGGATCAGCGCCGAGCACTGGCTGGGCGTGGAGCCGGTGACCGGCCGCGACCTGTTCGCGCGGGTCGTCCACGGCGGGCAGGTCTCCCTGTTCATCTCGTTCGCGGCCACCGCGATCGTGGTCGTCGTGGGCACCGCCGCGGGCATCGCGGCCGGCTACTTCGGCGGCCGGGTCGACACCGTGCTCAGCCGGCTGATGGACCTCACGATGTCCTTCCCCTCCCTCATCTTCATGATCGCGATGATGGCGGTGGCCCAGGACGTCAACCGCGTGCTGCTGATGACCGGGGTCATCGGCATCTTCGGCTGGCCCGGCATCGCCCGCGTCGTGCGCGGCGAGACGCTGTCGGTCAAGCACCGCGAGTACGTCGACGCCGCCCGCGCCGGCGGCTTCGGGGCCTGGCGGATCGTCACCCGGGAGATCCTGCCGAACGTCTCGGGCCCCGTCATCGCGTACACCACCCTGCTGATCCCCGGGATGATCAGCACCGAGGCCGCGCTCAGCTTCCTCGGCGTCGGCGTACAGCCGCCGACCTCCTCCTGGGGCCAGATGATCTCCGAGGCGGTCTCCTACTACGAGACCGACCCCATGTACTTCGTCATCCCCAGCGCCTTCCTCTTCCTGGCCGTGCTGGCGTTCACCGTCCTCGCCGACACCCTCCGGGAGACCCTCGACCCCCGGGGAGACCGCGCGTGATCCTCTACCTCGCCCGCCGGCTCGTGGGCGTCGCCGGCGTCATGCTGGCCATCTGCCTCGTCACTTTCACCATCTTCTACCTGCTGCCCGCCGACCCCGCGGCCGCCGCGTGCGGCAAGACCTGCACCCCCGAACGGCTCGCCGAGGTGCGCCACTCCATGGGGCTCGACGAGCCGCTGTGGCGCCAGTTCACCGACTACCTCACCGGCATCTTCGCGGGCCGGGAGCTGGGGGAGGGGCCGCACGCGCTCCAGTGCGGCTTCCCCTGCTTCGGCTACTCCTACGAGTACTCCCTGCCGGTGTGGGACCTGCTCACCGACCGGCTGCCGGTCTCCGCGTCACTGGCCTTCGGCGCCGCGCTCATGTGGCTGGTCCTCGGCCTCGGCACGGGCATCGCCGCGGCCCTGCGCAAGGGCACGCGCACCGACCGCACCCTGATGGTCGGCGCCGTGGCCGCCGCGTCGCTGCCGGTGTACTTCACCGCGGTGATGCTCATCCACGGCGTGGTCCGCGTCGCCGGCGTGCTGCCGTACCCCGAGTACGCCGCGCTGACCGACGACCCGCTCGACTGGGCCGCGAACCTGCTGCTGCCGTGGACCGCGCTGGCACTGCTGTACGCCGCCATGTACGCGCGGCAGAGCCGCAGTTCGATGATCGAGGCCATGGCGCAGCCCTACATCCGCACCGCGCGCGCCAAGGGCATGCCGGAGCGCGCCGTCGTGGTCAAGCACGGACTGCGCTCCGGCATGACCCCGGTGCTGACCATCTTCGGCATGGACCTCGGCGGGCTGCTCGCCGGCGCCGTGATCACCGAGAGCATCTTCGGCATCCCCGGCGTCGGCAGGCTCTTCTTCGACGCACTCCAACGCTCCGACCAGCCGGTGATCCTCGGGGTCACGCTGCTGGCGGCCTTCTTCATCGTGGCGGCGAACCTCGTCGTGGACATCCTCTACGCGGTCGTCGACCCGAGGGTGAGGTACTGAACATGAGCACTGCCCCCACGACCGCCGCCGCCGCGGCCGGCGACCGGGCCGCCGACCGGGCGGGCGAGCCGCCGCTGCTGCGCGTACGCGACCTGAGGGTCGCGTTCCCGACCGCCGCCGGGCCCGTACGGGCCGTGGACGGCATCGACTTCACCGTACGGGCCGGCCGCACCCTCGGCATCGTCGGCGAGTCCGGGTCGGGGAAGTCCGTGACGTCCCTGGCCGTGCTGGGGCTGCTCCGCGGCGCCGAGGTCAGCGGGTCCGTCGAGCTGGCCGGCCGCGAGCTGCGCGGGCTCCCCGACCGGGAGCTGGCGAAGCTGCGCGGGCGGCGGATGGCGATGATCTTCCAGGACCCGATGTCCAGCCTGCACCCCTTCTACACGGTGGGCGAGCAGATCGCCGAGGCGTACCGCGTGCACTTCGGCGCCGGCCGCCGCGCCGCGCGCCGCCGGGCGGTGGAGATGCTCGGCGAGGTCGGCATCCCCGAGCCCGCGCGCCGGGCCGCCGACCACCCGCACCGGTTCTCCGGCGGCATGCGCCAGCGGGTCATGATCGCCATGGCGCTGGCGTGCGAGCCGGACCTGCTCATCGCCGACGAGCCGACCACGGCGCTCGACGTCACCGTGCAGGCGCAGATCCTGGAGCTGATCGCCCGGATCCAGGCCGAACGCGGCCTCGGCGTCGTGATGATCACCCACGACCTCGGAGTGGTCGCGCGCGTCGCGCACGAGGTCCTGGTGATGTACGCGGGCCGGCCGGCGGAACAGGCGCCGGTGGACGAGCTGTTCGCCGACCCGGCGCACCCGTACACCCGCGGGCTGCTCGACTCGCTGCCGCGGCTCGACGACGACCCCGGCGTGCCCCTGCACACCATCCCCGGCAGCCCGCCTTCGCTGCTCGCCCCCGGCCCGGGCTGCGCGTTCGCGCCGCGCTGCTTCCGCGCCGCCGAGGCTTCCGGCGACGTACGCGCACGGTGCGAGGGGACGCGCCCCGATCTCGTACCGCTGCGGGCGGGACGGCTGGCGTCCTGCCATCTGCCCCTGGCCGACGGCCCGTCCGGGCGGCCGTCCCGGCGGCCGTCGGACAGGCCGGCCGGCGGCCTCCCCGACCCGCAGGACCCGACCCCCGCCCCGGAGGGAACCCGATGACGCCCATCCCCGAGGCCGCCCCCGCGGCGCTCACCAAGGACGCGGGGGACCCGGCCGCCGGCGCCCCGCTGCTGTCGGCGCGCAACCTCGTCAAGACCTTCCCCGGCCGCCGCACCCGCACCGGGCGCGCCGCCCCCGCCGTGCGGGCGGTGGACGACGTCAGCTTCGACCTGCGGCCCGGCGAGACCCTGGGCCTGGTGGGGGAGTCGGGCTGCGGCAAGTCCACCACCGGGCGGATGCTCGTCCGGCTGCTGGAGCCGACCGGCGGATCCGTGACGTTCGACGGGACGGACATCACCCACATCGGGCAGCGCGCGCTGCGGCCGGTGCGCCGCCACGTGCAGATGGTCTTCCAGGACCCGGTCTCCTCGCTCAACCCCCGCCACCGGGTGATCCGCACCCTCACCGACCCGATGACCGTCCAGGGCACCGACCCGCGCGAGGCGCGGGCGCGGGCCGCGGAACTGCTGGAGCAGGTCGGGCTCGGCGCGGAGCACCTGCGGCGCTATCCGCACCAGTTCTCCGGCGGCCAGGCGCAGCGCGTCGCCATCGCGCGGGCGCTGGCGACCCGGCCGCGGCTGATCGTCGCCGACGAGCCGGTCTCCGCGCTCGACGTCTCCATCCAGGCGCAGATCGTCAACCTGATGGAGCGGCTGCGCCGCGAACTCGGCCTGGCCTACCTGTTCATCGCCCACGACCTGTCCGTGGTCAAGCGGGTCTGCGACCGCGTCGCGGTGATGTACCTGGGCCGGATCGTGGAGCTGGGCCCCCGCGACGAGGTCTACGCCCGTCCCGCCCACCCGTACACCCGCGCCCTGCTCTCCGCGGTCCCCGTGCCGGACCCCGCGGTGGAGCGCACCCGCGAGCGCATCGTGCTGAAGGGCGACCTGCCCAGCCCCGCCGCGCCGCCCGGCGGCTGCACGTTCCACCCGCGCTGCCCGAAGGCGCAGGACGTGTGCCGGACGGAACGCCCGGCGCTGCTGACCGTCGGCGGCGGTCCACGGGAGGCCGCGTGCCACTTCCCGGAGGCCGGCTGACGCCCGCCCCGCCGGCCGGAATTGGCGTCGGCCGGCGGGCGGACCGCGTGAATCCGGGATGTTCCGGGCCCCGCGGGCCGGTCGATGGTGGGTCACATGACTTCCGCATCCGTGGCAAGTACGTGGCTCTACGACGACTTCACCCGCGGCGCCCTCGACCCGGCGCGCTGGCGGGTCATGGAGATGACGGGGGCCGGGGGCGCACGGCACGAGTACCGGGACGACAACGCCCGGGTCGCCACCGGGGACGGGCGGCTGACGCTGACCGTGAACCCGTTCAGCCGCTTCCACGACACCGACCCGCGGCGCAACAACGCCAAGCAGATGTACCGGTCGGTGCGGCGGTTCGACGTGCCGGCGGCGGGGCGGCTGACGTTCGAGGTGGAGATGGCGGTGCGGACCTACGGGCAGGTGCCGTACGACCTGCTCGACGCCTTCGGCACCGTCAACCTCTTCGATCTGCAGAGCGGCGTCGTCATCAACGCCGCCGCCACCAACGACACCGTGTACGCGGTCGTCGAGCGGCTGGTGATCCCCGGCGTGAGCCGGCCGGAGGACCACTACATCCACCGCGTCGTCATGGACGTGCCCACCGCACCCGGCCGTCCGCACCGCTACGCGGTCGGCTACCGGGCCGGGACGTCCGAGGTGGAGTGGTACGTCGACGGGCGGCTGGCCTACTGGGCCCGGGTGCCGGTGCCCGTGGCCGGCTTCCACGCGGGGATGGCCCTGTTCTCGGCCCGCGACCTCGCCCGCTACTCCCGCGCGGAGCGGGAGCGCGGGCAGGGCGCGACCGGATGGTGGGGCCCGTGGCGGATCACGACGAGCGACCGCTGAGCGCGGCGCGGGGATGCCGTTGACCCGGAGGGCCGGGGACAGCCGGTGCACCGACCGTACCCCGGCGGGGGCCCCGGGGCTCATCCCGTGTTCACGGTATTTCCTCCGGCTGCGGGCGCGGGCGCGGGGGTACGGGCACGGGCGCGGCCGCCGGCCCGGGCGGCGGGCCGCCCGCCGGGTAGCGGCGTATCGCCACCGCCGTCACGGCGTACGCGACCAGTCCCACCGCCGTCGCCGTGACCGCGACGCCGGTGCCGTCGGAGACGGCCAGCGCCGCGCCGCCGCCCGCGCCGGCCAGCGCGACGCCCACGTAGAGACCGCTGGTGTTGAGAGCCACCGCCTCCGTGCCGGCCTCGCCCGCCAGTTGCAGGATCCGGGTGTTCGTCGGCGGGGTGAAGCTCCACGCCGCGCACCCCCACACCGCCAGGTTGAGCGCGACCAGCCACACCGGCGCCGTGCGGCCCGTCGCCCCGATGACGGCCAGCAGCGCCGTCGCGGCCACGACGCCGCCGATCGAGGCGCGCAGCGTACGGTCCGGGCCCCAGCGGTCCGTCAGCAGCGCGCCCGCGCCGGTGCCCACCGCCCCGGCGACGCCGACCACGGCGATGAACAGCGCCAGCACGCCGCCGCCGCGGCCGGTGAGGTCGCGGGTCAGGGGCGCGACGTAGGTGTACACCATCAGGCCGCTGCCGGCGCAGACCACGGTGCAGGACGCGCAGAGCAGGACCGCGGGGCGGCCCAGGATCCGCAACTGCCCGCGTACGCCGAGCTGCGGGGCGCCGGCCAGCCGGGGCAGCGCCGCCGAGGAGGCCGCCGCGACCAGCGCGGTGGCCGCGGCGACCGCCACGAACGTCGACCGCCAGCCGAAGGCGTCGCCCAGCAGCGTGCCCGCCGGGACGGCGGTGAACAGCGAGAGCGTCAGGCCCGCCGCGACCGTGCCGATGGCCCGGCCCATCCGCTCCGGCGCCGCCAGCCGCGCCGCCGCGGCGAAGGCCGCGGGCGAGACGGTGGCCGCGATCAGCGCGGTCAGCACGCGCGCGCCCATCAGGGTCGCGTAGTTCGGGGCCAGCGCGGTGGCGGTGTTGGCCACGGCGAAGGCCGTGAGGCCGCCGACGATCAGGGTCTTGCGGGGCAGCCGCGCGGTGACCACCGCGAGCACGGGCGCGGCCACCGCGAAGGTCACCGAGAAGACCGTCACCAACTGCCCGGCGGCGGCCTCGCTCACGTCCAGGTCGGCGGCGATGTCCGGGAGCACGCCCGCGATGACGAAGTCGTCGGTGCCGATGACGAAGGCGGCGAACATCAGGCACAGCAGCCATCCCGCGCCCCGCGCCGGCGGAGAAGAACTCACCTTGGAAGCCATGGCCGCACGCTAACGCCGCGGTGGAGGGGCATTTCCAGGGCGTTTCGACGCCATTCGGAGAAACCCCGCGGCGGCGCGCGGGCGTGCCGGTGCTGCGGCTGCGGTAGCCGGATGCTGTGGCCGCAGTCCTCACCCCGCCCGGGTACCGCCGCGGTGGTAGCGCAAATCGGCCGCGTCTGGAGGACGACCCGCGGCCCGCCCGGTTCGTACGCTGACGCCGCCAACCGCCGTGCGACCGAAGGGGTCCCCGATGTCCGTCCGTCACCTGTCCACCGCCGCTGCGGCCGCCGTGCTCGCCGTCGTCGTGTGCGCGGCGCCGGCGGCCGCGCAGGTCGCGGTCGCGGCCGAGAAAGACGACGGCTCCGGCCGCGGACCGGCCATGGCCGCGTCCATCGTGGCACTGATCGGCGTGGTGCTCGGCGGGCTCGCGCTTGCCCGCAAGCTCGGCTCCGGCCTCGGCGGGCCGGTCGCGTCCGTGGTGGCGTCGGCGGCCGGCATCGTCATCGGCGCGGTGGCGCTCGCCGGCTCCGACGACGTGGGCTCCGGCTCCGGCCGCGGCGGGGCGATCGTCGCCCTGCTGCTCGGCGTGGTCGGACTGGCCCTCGGCGGTCTCGCGCTGGCCAAGGCCCGGCGCGCGGTCTCCGCGTAAGCCCTCTGAGCCCCCCCGGGGCGTACGGGCGGCTCCGGCGGACGCGTACGCCGGAGCCGCCCCGTTCGTCAACCCCGTGCTCAACTGACCACGCCCCGATGGGCATCGGCCTGTCGCCGCCTTACCGTACGGAAGGTCCACCCCCTTCCCGCGCCGGAACAGGAGGCAGCGCCATGGCCGCGACCGCCCCCCAGTCCCACTCCCCGTCGTCGCCGTCGGCCGCCTGGCTGGCCGCGCGGCCGGTGTGGCTCGTCGCCGTCCTGGCCACCCTCGCCGCCGCGGTGGTGGCGGAGTCGTTCACGCTGCTGGCGCGTGGCGCCGGCGTCGAGATGGTCGCGGCCGGGATCGGGGAGGACGAGGCCACCGCCATCCCGGTGGGCGGCGTCGCGCGCAGCGTCGTGCTGTGGTCGCTCGGCGGCATCGCCCTCGCGGTGCTCCTGGCCCACCTCGCCCGGCGCGCGGGGCGCGGCCTCCGCCGCCCGGCCCGCGTCTTCGCGGCGTGCGCGGGGGCGTTCACGGTCCTGTCCCTCGCGGGCCCCGGCTTCGCGCCGCACACCGCGGACACCACGCAGGCCGTGCTGGTCTGCACGCACCTGCTGGCGGGCGGCGTCGTCATCCCCGTCGTCGCGCGCCGGCTCTCCTTCGTCTGATCCGCAGCCCCCGCGGCCGCGCCCCCCGCGGCCCCTGCTTTGACATGTACTGCAAGAGGAGTACCGCGGCCGCGGTAGTGCGGCCCGCGGAGTGCCTGCGTCTGTACGTCGACTCCGGTGATCCCCGTCCCGAGGATGAGGGGTGCACCGCACGAAACCCGAGGAGACGATGATGTCCACCGAGACCGCCCGCCCGGACGGGGCTCTGGCGAGACTGGCCCGGTTCTGCCACCGGCGCCGCCGCCTGGTCCTGCTGGCCTGGATCGCCGGCGTGCTCGTCGTGGCGGCCGCCGGCTTCGGCCTCGCGGCCGACCCCGACAACGACTTCTCCGGCGGGGACTCCGGGTCGGCCAAGGCGCAGGCCCTGATGGAGAAGCACTTCCCCGAGGAGCAGGGCGACACCCTGACCCTCGCCGTCAAGGCGGACGCGGGGATGGACGATCCCGCCGTACGGCAGAAGGTCGAGAAGGTCGTCGCCGACCTCGCCGACTCGCCGGTCACCGGTCCGGTGACGTCGCCGTACGACGACGAGCAACTGGTCACCGAGGACCGCCGCATCGCCCGCACGACCATCCCGCTCACCGACAAGGAGGCGACGAAGGACGACGTCAAGCCTCTGGTGACCACCGTCAAGGAGGCCTCCGGCGACGGTGTGCTCATGGGGCTCGGCGGTGACAAGGCGGAGAAGGCCGAGACGCCCAAGCAGGGCCCCGCCGAGAGCGTCGGCGTGCTGGCCGCGGCGGTGATCCTCTTCATCTCCTTCGGCTCGCTGGTGGCGATGGGGCTGCCGATCGTGACCGCGCTGATGGCGATCCTCGGCGGCATCGCCCTCATGAAGATCGTCGGGCACGTCGTCCCCTCGCCGGACTTCACCGTCCTGGTCTCCGCGCTCATCGGCCTCGGCGTGGGCATCGACTACGCGCTGTTCATCGTCACCCGCTACAAGGAGAAACTGCAGAACGGGGAGAGTCCCGAGGACGCCACCGTGGGCGCGATCACGACCGCGGGCCGCGCCGTGCTCTTCGCCGGCACCACCGTGGTGATCGCGCTGCTCGGCCTCGTCACCATGGGGCAGCGGCTGATGACCGGCGTGGCCGTCGCCGCCTCGCTGACGGTGCTGGTGACGATGGTCGCCGCGGTGACCCTCCTGCCGGCGTTCCTGGGCTTCACCGGGCACAGGATCAACTCGCTCCGGCTGCCCCGCCGCACGGCCCGCGGCGCCCGCGACGACGCCCCCGCCGCCGAGCGCCGCACCCCCGCGGAGCGCTGGGCCGGCGTGGTGCAGCGCCGGCCGCTGGTCGCGGCGGTGCTGGCGGTCGCGGGGCTGCTGCTGCTCGCCGCGCCGGCGCTGTCGATGCGGCTCAGCCTGCCGGACGCCAGCGTCCAGCCGCGCGACCGGAGCAGCTACACCTCGTACGAGATCGTCTCCGAGGGCTTCGGCCCCGGCTACGGCGCACCGCTGATCTTCGCCGCGGAGGTCGACGCCGCGGGCGGCGACCTGGCCCCCGCGGTCGGGGCGGTCGACGGCACGCCGGGCATCGCCCACGTGACGCAGCCGCGGGTCAGCGAGGACGGCGAGGCCGCCACCTTCATGGCGTTCCCCGAGACCGGCTACCAGGACGAGAAGACCGCGGACCTCGTGCACGAACTCCGCGACGACGTGCTGCCCGAGGTGCCCGGCGGCGAGGCCGTGCGGGTCGGCGGGCCGAACGCCGGGGCGATCGACTTCGCCGAGGAGACCAGTTCGCGGCTGCCGTTCATGATCGCGGTCGTCATCGTGCTGTCGCTCGTGCTGCTGGTCGCGCTGGTGCGGTCGGTGACGATCGCTCTCCAGGCCGCCGTGATGAACCTGCTGTCGATCGGTGCCGCGTACGGCGTGCTGGTCGCGGTGGTGCAGTGGGGCTGGCTGGGCTCGGCCCTCGGGTTCCCGACCGACATGCCCATCACCACCTGGGTGCCGATGATGATGTTCCCGGTGCTCTTCGGCCTGTCGATGGACTACGAGGTCTTCCTGATCTCGCGGGTCCGCGAGGAGTACGAGCGCACCGGCGACACCCGCACGGCCGTCACCCGCGGACTGGCGCGGACCGCGAAGGTCATCACCGCCGCCGCGGCCATCATGATCGCCGTCTTCACCACCTCCCTGCTCGGCCACGACGTGTCGGTCAAGCAGATCGGACTGGGCATGGCCGTCGCCGTGTTCATCGACGCCACCATCGTGCGGATGGTGCTCGTGCCCGCGGTGATGGAGCTGTGCGGCAAGACCAACTGGTGGATGCCCGGCCGCCGGGCACCGGAGACGGCCTCGCCACCGCCGGCCGAGGTCGGGGAAGAGGCGAAGGTCTGACTTTTCCCGGAACGTCGAGCGGGGAATCCCTCAACCGGGGTTCCCCGCTTCGGCATGGCGTTTTCCGCTGTTTTCCGTGCGCCCTTTTGTCCGGTGAATTCCCGCCGAGTAAAAACCAAGTAAAGAGTGCACCATAATACGGAAATGACAGCAACTCGCAGATTTCGCCGCCAAGTCAGCGCCAAGTGCAGCCCAAGACCGCGGGTTGAAAATCAAGTTGAACACGAGTCTAGAGGAGGGCACTGTAACGGCTGAGTAAGTCCCGGGATATACCTGGATAGTCGGGGGCAATATGACAACGTGGTCGAAAAATGCGACGCGGAAGCCGGAGACGATACCCGACGACGCCGGCCCGTCCGGTCGTCCGCCGCCGGGGCCGCTGCACGCGGAGGCGAACGAGCAGTTCCTGAGCGAGCTTCTCGGTGCCGAGCTGGATGACGAGTTGCGCGGCCTGGCGGTCGCGGCCGGGGAGAACAGCCAGTTGCTCGCGGAGCTGGCCTACGGGCTGGTGGAAGAAGGTCTGGTGGCCCGGCACGGCGGCACGGTCCGGCTCGCGGAGTCGCGGACTCCGCGCTGCGTGCCGACGTTTGTGAAACTGCGGCTGGGCGAGCTGAGCCCCGGCTGCCAGGAGTTGTTGAAGATCGCCGCACTGCAGGGGAGGTCGTTCCTTCTGGAGGATGTCTCCAGGATGCTGAACCGACCGCTCGCGACCTTACTCGCGCCGCTGGACGAGGCCATGTCCGCGGGCTTCGTGCTGGCGACGGAGCGTCAATTCGTATTCCGCAGCGACTTCTTGATGCGCGGCGCCGTCGCCGCCATTCCCGCGCCCGCGCGCGGTGCTCTGCAGCGTGAGGCGATGCACCATTCCGGCAGAAGTACGGAGGAAACAGACCGAAGATCCTGGGTACCCGAGTACCGGGCCCCACAGGCCGCCGTGGTGACGGAGGGCGACGGCGGCCCTTATTCACGGGCACACGGGCTCATCATGAAGGGGAAGGTGGCCGTCGGCACGGATCTCGCCCAGCGGACGCGGTCCGCCCCGGGAGTTGCCGAGGACGAACGGCTCGACGCCGAGGCGTCGGCGCTCCTGGGCGGCCTGCTGCTGGGCCGGGAGGAGGAGGCCGAGAGGCGGGCCCGGGAGATCCTGCGGGAGCGGACGGACCAGCCGGGCGACGTCGCCGCGCTGATGGCGCTGACGGCGCTGTCGCACCTGAGCTGGCGGGCCGGCGAGCTGGCCGAGGGCATCAGGCTGGGCCGTGCGGCGGTGCGGTACTGCGGCGGCGCCGACCCCCTGTGGCGGCTGCACTTCCGCCTCGAACTGGCCGCCAAGCTCACCGACCTGCGCGAGTTCGACGAGGCCGGGACGCTGGTGGACGAGGCGGAGGCGGGCCTGTACGAGCCGTCCGCGGACGTCTGGCACGCCGCCCCGGCCGCGATGCGGGCACGGCTGTACCTGGCGGCCGGCCGGTTCCGGGACGCGCGCCGGCACGCGGAGCAGGTCACCGCGGCGACGGAGCAGAACGCCGTCCCCGCGCTCCTGCCGCTCGCCTACGCCGTCCTGTCCGCCGTGTCCCTGTACACCGGGGACCTGCCCACGGCGGCCGAGCACCTGGAGCGGGCCCGCACCTCTCCCGGGCGCGACCGGGACATACGCCACTCGCCGCGGTACGCCTGGACCGACGTGCGGGTCGCCGTCAGAAGGGAGGGCCCCCGCGCGGGCGTCGCCCTGCTGTCCGGCCCGTACGACCGGCTCCCGGCGGAGCGCCGGCTGTACGTCGAGGACTCCGCGGCCGCCGCGTTCCTCGTCCGGCTCGCCCTCGACGCCGGCGACGCGGACCTGAAGCGCACCGTGCTCGACACCGTCAACGGCCTCGCCGGGGACAACCCCGGCATCGCCGTCGTCGGCCTCAGCGCCCTGCACGCCAACGCGCTCGCCGGGCGCGACGCGACGGGGCTCGCGCAGATCGTCGTGCAGTCGCCGGACCCCCTGTCCGTCGCCCTGGCGACCGAGGAGCTCGCCAGGCTGCACGCCACCCAGACCTCCGCGCGCCGGCCCCGGGCCGTGCCCGCCCCGACCGACCCCGCCGCCGTGGTGGCCGACGGTCCCGCCGGGCACCAGCCCAACTCCTGCTGGGCCGTGCTCTCCGACATGGAACGGCGCATCGCTTACCTGGTCAGCGTCGGGATGACGAACCGGCAGATCGCCCGGCGCGTCCACCTCTCGGCGCACACGGTCAACTACCACCTGCGGAAGATCTACAAGAAGCTGGGCATCGGCACGCGTGTGGAACTCGCCCGCGAGGCCGCCACGTACTCCGGGGCCGCGGCGATCTACTCGGTCACCGAGGACAAGCGGAGCTTAGGGCCCGCGGCGGCGAGCTGACGGGAGGCGGCCGTGCCCTCGGGCGCGGCCGCCTCGTGCGCCAGGAACTGCTTCGTCAGCTCGACACGGCTGTTGATGTCGAGCTTGGCGAAGACCCGCCGCAGATGGCTGTCGACGGTGTGGGGCGACAGGAAGAGCACGCCCGCCGCCTCCCTGTTGGTCCTGCCGTCGACGATGGCCCGCACCACCCGCAGCTCCGCGCCCGTCAGGCTCTCCCAGCCCGACTTGGGCCGCTGCGCGCCCAGCGCGGCGCGCGCGTGCGGCACACCGAGGCGGCGCAGCCTGCGCTGCACCCGGGCGGTGTCGCGCTGCGCGCCGCAGTCCAGATAGAGGTCCGCCGCCGCCGCGAGGAGCCGCGCGGCGGCGTCCTCGTGCCGGGCCCCGCGCGCCCGGGCCGCGTCCTCCAGCGCGCCGCCGGCCGCCAGCGGCCGGCCGGCGAGCCGGTACAGCTCGGCCGCCCGCCGGAGTGCGTCCAGGTCGTCGCCGAGGATGCCGTCCGCGTGCGCGGCGCCGGCGGCCAGGGCCGTCACGTCCGGGTTGCGCTCGGCGAGCCGCCGGGCGAACCCGGCCGCCTGCGCGGCCTCGTCGCCGAGCCCCATCTGCCCGGCCAGGCGTACGAGCGTCGCCGCCGCCGTCGGCGCCTCGGCGAACAGCAGCGGGTCGGGGGCCGCGCCCTGCTCGGCGTCGAGCAGCGAGCGGACCGTCATCGCCGCCCGCCCGCTGGCCGCGTGGAACTGCGCGAGCGCCCAGTCCAGCCGCGACTTGACAGCCGCCGCGGCCTCGCCCGCGGGCCGCTCCGCCATGCGCAACTGCTGGCTGGCGGTGGCGAGATCACCGCAGTGCATGCTGATCCGGGCGAGCACGAGCCGCGCCGGCAGCAGGTCCTCCGGCGGCGTCCGGTCGGCCAGGCCCAGCGCCGTCCCGGCCTCGGCGCGCGCCTCCTCCAGCCGGCCCGCCGCCGCCAGCAACTCGGCGCGGTGGCCGTGCCACAGGCCCGCGGCCCACGGCCCGCCGCGCGCCGCGGCCCGCTGCCGTACGGCGTCGCACGCGGCGGCGGCCTCCTCGAAGGCGTCGGCGGCGACGAGGGCACGGACCAGCCACGTCCACAGCGGGCGGGCGCACACCTCGCAGTGCGAGGCGGTCGCCGCATCCGCCGGGGGCCCGGCGGCGTCATTCGCGGACGCGCCCGCCGGGCCCTCGGCGTCCACCGCACCGTCGGCACCGGCGGCGCCCGTCACATCCGTGACGTCCGGCACGTCGAGACCGGAGCGTGCGGCGGCCTCCGCGAGCCGCGCGGCCTCGGCGGCGCGCCCCGCGCGGGCGAGCAGCCGCAGAGCGCGCGCGAGGGTGCGGGGCGCCGCGTCGGAGCGGTCCGCCAGCGCCGCCACCGCCGCGGCCAGCGGGCCCGCGCAGCCGCACGCGGCCTGCCGCGGCACGGCGGTGGACTCCTCCGCCGGTACGGGGTACGGCCGTTCGCGGTGTCCGTCAGCTACGGCCTCCGGCGCGGCGGCCCCGGCCGCCGCCCCCGGGAGCGCCGCCGCGGGCGCCGGGTCCGCGTCCGGTGCCGGCAGCAGGCAGCCCGGCTGCCGCAGCGCCTCCGCGACCACCCCGTGCACGAACGCCAGTTCCTCCCCGTGCCGTTGCAGGAGCCCGGCCCGTACCGCCTCGTCCACTCCCGCCGGCGGAGTCCCCGCCACCGGCGCGACCCCCGGCCCGCCGAGTGCCGCCGCGGCCTGCCCGGCGGTGAACGCCGCGCCGATGCCGGCGCCGGCCGCCAGCAGCCGGCCCACCGCCGCCGGCAACTCGTCGAGCATCCCCCGGACGACGCCGAGCAGTTCGCCGGGCACCTGCTCGCCCAGCACCGCCGCCGTACCGTCGACGAAGACCACCCGCCCGGCCGCGACCAGTGCTTCGAGCACCCGCGCGAGGAGCCACGGGTTGCCCCCGCAGCGGGCCGCCCAGTCCAGCACGGAGGAGTCCGGCTTGGCGCCCAGCAGCCCCGTGCACAGCTCCGCCACCGCCTCGTTGTCCAGCGCCCCGAGGTGGAGCCGTACCGCGGCGCCGTCGATCAGCCGGTCGACCGCGTGCTGCGCGAGCGACCGCGGCGCCACCGAACGCCGCGTCAGCAGCCACAGCACCGGCGAGCCCGCGAGCGACTGCACGAGACCCCGCAGCGCGAGGCCGCCCATGTCGTCCACCCGGTGCACGTCGTCCACCAGGACGACGAGGGGGTGTCGCTGGGCGGCGATCTCCACCAGCTCGCCGACCTGGTCCATCAGCCGGAACGGGTTGCCGTCCGGCCGTACCAGGTCGTCCACGTCGATGTCGGCCGCCAGCACGCGCCGCAGGTAGTTCAGCAGCAGGTGGACGGGCAGCGGCTGCGCTCTCCCGGTGGCTACGCCCCCATTGACGGGGGTGTCCCCACCCGCCCCGGCCCGGCCGGCGACCACGGTCAGACCTCGCTCCGTGCCCTCCCGGGCGGTGGCGCGCAGCAGCCGGCTCCGGCCGATGCCCAGCGGCCCTTCGACGACGACGCAGCCGCCGGCGCCCTGTGCCGCGGCGTCCAGGTGCCCGCCCAGCACGGACAGCGTGCCCTCACGCCCTACGAGTGGTGCCATGATCGCTCCCGCGGTGCCGTGGAGAATCCTCGAACACGAACCATGAGCCTTGTCTTTTATGGTCATCGAGCGGCAATGGCGGGTCAATGAAATCCGCCCCGACAACTCGGGTAGCCGCCACTACCCGTACGGGTAGTGGGCAGCGCCGCGGGGTCGGGATTACTTTTTTGCGTACCCGATAACCCGCGCATTCGCCGCAGCCCCCGATACGTAACGCAATACATTCCGCGCCGACCAAGGGGTCGTTATGTCCGCAACCGCCGAGACGGACGAGCTGTACTCGGTCATCGAGCAGTCCGCCCGGACGCTCGGCGTGCCGTGCGAGCCCGGGACCGTGCGCCCGGTGCTCGACGCGTACGCCGACGCCTTCGGGCACGAGGCGGCCGTCGTCGCCTTCCGCGTCGCCACCAGCCTGCGCCACGCCGGCGAGCTGGACTGCCGCTTCACGACGCACCCAGAGGAGCGGGACCCGTACGCGACCGCGCTCGCGGCCGGCCTCACCCGGCCGACGGACCACCCGGTGGGCGCCGTCCTCGCGCAGGTGCAGGGGCGCTGCCGGGTCGACAGCCACGGCGTCGACTTCGGTGTCGTCGGCGGCTTCAAGAAGGTCTACGCCTTCTTCACCCCCGACGACCTCCAGGACCTCGCGAAGTTCGCCGACCTGCCGGCGATGCCGCCCGCCCTGGCCGCGCACGCGGACTTCTTCGCCCGCCACGGCCTCGCCGACCGCGTGGGCGTCATCGGCGTCGACTACCACCACCGCACCCTCAACGTGTACTTCAACGACGTGCCCCCGCGCCTCTTCGAGCCGGACGCCATCACTGCGGCGCTCCGCGAGCTGGGCATGGCGGCGCCGAGTGCGCACATGCTCAAGCTCGGCCGGGAGGCGTTCGGCCTGTACGTCACCGTCGGCTGGGACGCGCCGCGCATCGAGCGGATCTGCTACGCCGTCACCACCCCCGACCTGGCCGCGCTGCCGGTCCGGGTGGAGCCGGAGATCGAGCGGTTCGTGCGCGGCGTGCCGGCCGGCGACGGCGACCGCAAGTTCGTCTACGGCGTCGCCGTGGCGCCCGGGGGCGAGTACTACAAGCTGGAGTCGCACTACCGCTGGCAGGCCGGGACGATGGACTTCATCTGACCGGCCGGCCGCGGCCCGTCCCCCGCCGCGGCCCGTCACCGGCCGCGCGGGGTCACCAGCCCGGACTCGTAGGCGATGACGACGAGTTGGGCGCGGTCGCGGGCGTGCAGCTTGAACATCGCCCGGTTGATGTGCGTCTTCGCGGTCAGCGGGCTGATCACCATGCGGTCGGCGATCTGGTCGTTGGACAGCCCCTGCGCGGCCAGCGCGACGGACTCGCGCTCCCGGTTGGTCAGCTCCTCCAGGCCGCGGACGGCGGAGGGGTCCAGCGGCGGCTGGGACACGTACTTGTTGATCAGCCGGCGGGTGATCGACGGCGCCAGCAGCGCGTCGCCGCGCGCGGCCACCCGCACGGCGTGCAGCAGGTCCTCGGGCAGGATGTCCTTGACCAGGAACCCGGCCGCGCCGGCGCGCAGCGCGTTGAACACGTTCTCGTCCAGGCCGTAGTTGGTGAGGATCACGACGTGGATGTGGGCCAGCGCCGGGTCCGCGGCGATCTGCCGCGTCGTCTCGATGCCGTCCATCACCGGCATCGACAGGTCCACCAGCGCGAGGTCAGGCAGGTACTCGCGCGCCAGCGCCAGGCCCTCCTTGCCGTCGCCCGCCTCCGCCACCACCTCGATGTCGTCCTCGGCGTCGAGCAGCGCGCGGAACCCGCTGCGCAGCAGCGGCTGGTCGTCGAGCATGAGCACACGGATCACGGGATTCTCGCCACCGGGAGTTCGGCCTGGACGGTGAAGCCGCCCTCGGTACGCGGCTCGGCGCGCAGGCTGCCGCCGAGGGCGGTGACGCGCTCGCGCATCCCGAGCAGGCCGACGCCCGGCTTGGCCGCGGCACCCGGCCGGGCCGTGCCGTCGTCGTCGATGCGGATGGCGAGGGCGTCGGGGCGGTAGGAGATGCGGATCGAGGCGGTGGAGGCCGCCGCGTGCCGCGCGGTGTTGGTCAGCGACTCCTGCACGATCCGGTAGGCGGTACGGCCCACCGCCTCGGGCACCTCGTGCCGCTGCCCCTCGATCGTGAGCGTCGTGTGCAGCCCTATGCCGTGGGTGCGCTCGACCAGCTCCGGCACCCGGTCGAGCCCGTGCGCCGGGGCCTGTTCGTCCTCGTCGCGCAGCGTCTCCAGCGTCGCGCGCAGCTCGCGGGTCGCCTCCCGGCCGGCCTCCTGGATCGCCAGCAGCGACTCGGGGACGTCCTCGCCCCGCTTGCGGGCCAGGTGGACGGCGACCTCCGACTGCACCTTGATGATGGAGATCTGGTGGGTGAGCGAGTCGTGCAGCTCCCGCGCTATGTGCAGCCGTTCCTCGCTGGCCCGCAGCCGCGCGGTCTCCTCGCGGGTGCGCTCCGCCTCGTCCGCCCGCCGCTCGGCCTGCCGCAGCGCCTCGCCGGCGGCGCCGGCGGCGATCAGCCAGGCGAGTTCGAGCACGCCGCGGGCCTGCGCGAAGGCGTCCGCGGGGCCGTCGCCGGGGGCGGCCATCACGGCGTACGGGAGGGAGAGCACCAGCACCACGCTCACGGAGACCGTGACGATCCGGTGCCCGGAGCGTACGGCGGCGTAGACGGCGAACAGGTAGGCGACGGCGGGCACGTCGAAGCCCGCCGCGTTGTAGCCCACCACGCACATCCCGGTCACCGCCAGTATCGGCACGGGGGCGCGCGCGGTGCCGGCCAGCGCCAGGCCGCTGGTCACCAGCAGCCCGTAGCCGAGCAGGTCGAGTTTCGAGGCGGCGTGGTCCCCGGCCAGCGCGGTGATCAGGAGCACGGCCGCCACGCAGACCGCGATCACCAAGCTCTTGACCCGGGACCAGACCTTGGCCAGCCGTGCGCTCATAGGCAGCACCATAACGGCAGTTCCGGGCATCCGAGTACTGCCTGCGGAGGACAGTCCGACTACCGCGCACACAGTAGTTTGACGGCGGGTACGCCGGGAGCGGCGCCCCGGAATTCCGCGGACCGCGAATTCCCTATGGCGTGCAACGCCATCGCGTATTCGCGGTAACGGCGTTCGCGATGGCGTGACCCATTGAATTCGACGCCACTACCCGGGTGAGTAGTTGGGGTGGGCGGAAAACCGCGCTTACTGTCGTGACATACCGGGTCGACGAAGGCGGTGAATCGGCTGTGCCTGTGCTCGTCCAGAAATACGGCGGTACCTCGTTGCAGACGCTCGACCGCGTCCGCCGCGCCGCCCTGCGCATCGAGGCGGCGTGGCGGCGCAGCCCGGAGGTGGCCGTGGTCGTCTCCGCCCGCGGCGGCCGTACGGACGAACTGCTGCGGCTGGCCGCCGACGTCGGCGCCCCGGCCGCGTCCCGGGAGCTGGACCAGCTGCTGGCCGTGGGCGAGGCGGAGTCGGCGGCGCTGATGGCGCTGACGCTGGCGGCCATGGGCGTGCCGGCGGTTTCGCTGACCGGCGCGCAGGCGGGAATCCGCACCACGGACCGGCACGGCGACGCGCTCGTCTCCGGCATCGGCGCCGAGCGGGTACGCGCCGCGCTGGCCGCGGGGCAGGTGGCCGTGGTCACCGGGTTCCAGGGCGTCGACCGCGCGGGGGACGTCGCCACCCTGGGCCGCGGCGGCTCCGACACCACCGCCGTGGCGCTCGCGGCCCGGCTGCGCGCGGCGACCTGCGAGATCTACACCGACGTGGACGGCGTGTTCAGCGCCGACCCCCGCGTGCTGCCCGCCGCCCGCTGCCTGCCGTGGGTCGACCCCGTGGTGATGGCGGAGATGGCGTTCGCGGGCGCCCGCGTCCTGCACACCCGCTGCATCGAGCTGGCCGCCATGGAAGGGGTCGAAGTGCGTGTGAGGAACGTGTCGTCGCAGGCGCCCGGTACGACGGTCGCCGAGCGGCAGGACGACCGCCCGCTGGAGACCCGGCGGGCGGTCGTCGCGGTCACCCACGACACCGACGTCGCCCGGGTGCTCGTGCACTGCCGGGACAGCCGCCGCGACCTCGCGCCCGACGTGTTCGAGGTGCTGGCCGCCCGGGGGACCGTGGTGGACCTGGTGGCGAGGTCCGGCCCGTACGAGAACGAGTTCCGCATGGGCTTCACCATCCGCCGCAGCGAGGCCGACCGGGTACGCGACGCGCTGCACGGCGTCGCCGCCTCCTTCGGCGGCGGCGTGCACTTCGACACGGACGCCGGCAAGGTCTCCGTGGTCGGGATGGGCCTGCTCAGCCGCCCGGAGTACGCGGCCCGGCTGATGGCCGCGCTGGCCGCGGCCGGGATCCCGACGAGCTGGATCTCCACCTCCCAGACGCGGCTGTCCGTGATCGTGCCGCGGGAGCGCACCGTCGACGCCGTCGAGACCCTGCACCGCGAGTTCGACCTCGGCGGACCGCCGCCGGAGGGCGCCGCGCCCGCGGCACCCGGCCGCTCCGCCACCGTTTGAGAGAGGCAGGACACAAGTGGCTGTACTCAACGCTTCGTTCGGCCGCGGGCTGCGCCTGCGACGCCTCTTCCGGCAGGGCGACGGGCGGCTGCTCGTCGTCCCCCTCGACCACTCGGTCACCGACGGGCCGCTGCGCCCCGGCGAGCTGGACCCGCTGCTGGGCGAGCTGGCCGGCACCGGCGTCGACGCCGTCGTGCTGCACAAGGGCACGCTGCGCCACCTCGACCACGGCTGGTTCGGCGGCATGTCGCTGATCCTGCACCTGAACGCGAGCACCCGGCACGCCCCCGACCCGGACGCCAAGTACCTGGTGGCGCACGTCGAGGAGGCGCTGCGGGCGGGCGCCGACGCCGTCAGCGTGCACGTCAACCTGGGCTCCCGCCAGGAGGCCCGGCAGGTCGCCGACCTGGCCGCCGTGGCGGAGGACTGCGACCGCTGGAACGTACCGCTGCTGGCCATGGTCTACGCGCGCGGCCCGGAGATCCCCGACTCGCACGCGCCGGAACTCGTCGCGCACGCCGCGCTGCTCGCCGCCGACCTCGGCGCCGACGTCGTCAAGACCGACTACGCCGGCACCCCCGAGGAGATGGCCGACGTCGTACGGGCCTGCCCGATCCCCGTGATCGTGGCCGGCGGCCCGCGCGCGGCCGACTCCGCGGCCGTCCTGTCGTTCGTCTCCGACGCCCTGCGCGGCGGCGCCGCCGGGGTGGCGATGGGGCGCAACGTCTTCCAGGCCGAGAAGCCCGGGCGGATGGCCGCGTCGATCGCCGGACTCGTGCACGCACCCGGGCGCGGGCCCGGCCGTACCGGTGTCGACACCCGCCTCGCCCTCACCACCTGACGCCCCGCGCGTCCCGCCCGTCCCGACCGATCCCCGCCGACGTCCTGCTCTGAGGAGAGATCCGTGAAGCTGTGCTGGCTCGACATCCGTGCCGCCGACGGGGCCAAGGAGGCCATCGTCGAAGAAGCCGTCCACCAGCGGGTCGACGCCATCGTGGCGGCCGACCCCGCCGACCTGGAGCCGCTGCCGCCGACGGTGAAGAAGGTCCTCTTCCCGCTCGGCCGGCCGCTGCCGGAGAAGCTGGAGCCCGCCGACCTCGTCATCGTCGACCCCGCCCGCCACGGCGACCCCGCGGAGCTGGCGCTCGCACACGCCGGCGTGGAGTTCGGCCGCTACGTCGAGATCACCGACGCCGAGAGCCTGGAGGACGCCTGCCGCGCCGCGCGCCACGACCGGTGGAGCCTGCTGGACTTCCGCGACCCCACCAAGATCCCCCTGGAGATCGTGCTCGCCGCCGCGGCCGGGGCCGAGGGCAGCATCGTCACCAGGGTCGCCGACGTCGAGGAGGCGGAGATCGTCTTCGGCGTCCTCGAACACGGCTCCGACGGCGTGATGCTCGCGCCCCGCGCCCCCGGCGAGGCCACCGACCTGAAGGCCGCCGCGGTCACCCAGGCCGCGGACCTGTCGCTGGTGGAGCTGGAGGTCACCGGCATCCGCCGGGTCGGCATGGGCGAGCGGGCCTGCGTGGACACGTGCACCAACTTCCGCCTGGACGAGGGCATCCTCGTCGGCTCGCACTCCACCGGCATGATCCTGTGCTGCAGCGAGACCCACCCGCTGCCGTACATGCCGACCCGGCCGTTCCGCGTCAACGCCGGTGCGCTGCACTCGTACACGCTCTCCGCCGAGGGCCGCACCAACTACCTCAGCGAGCTGTCCTCCGGCGGCAAGGTGCTCGCCGTCGACTCCGCGGGCAAGTCCCGCGTCGTCACCGTCGGCCGGGTCAAGATCGAGACCCGGCCGCTGCTCGCGATCGACGCGATCGCGCCGTCCGGGGTGACGGTCAACCTCATCGTGCAGGACGACTGGCACGTACGGGTCCTCGGCCCCGGCGGCGAGGTGCTCAACGTCACCGACCTGACCGCCGGCACGAAGGTGCTCGGGTACCTGCCCGTCGAGCAGCGGCACGTCGGCTACCCCATCGACGAGTTCTGCATCGAGAAGTGAGCGGGGCCGCGATGACCGCACAGCCCGTGCTGGACTTCCACGTACGCCTCGCGCCCCGGCCCGGCGCCGCCGCGCGGCTGCTGGCCGCGCTGGACGGCTGCGGCGTGGCGCGCGCGGTGGTCTGCGCCGGCGGCACGATCGACCTCGACACGCTCGCCCGCCAGCTCGTCGACGGCGGGCACGTCGAGACCGACGCCGACAACGACGCCGTACTGGCAGCCTGCGCGGGTACCAATGGGGGTACCCCCGCCAATGAGGGCGTAGCCGGTGGGGGAAATCGGCTGGTGCCGTTCTGGTTCGGCAACCCGCACCGCCCGCCCGGCGCGTACCGCGAGCGGGCGGCGGAGTTCCGCGGCCTGGAGATCTCGCCCGCGGTGCACGGCGTCGCGCTCACCGACCCGCGCGTCGCCGCGCTGGTCCGGGTGGCCGCCGACAGCGGCCACCCCGTCTACACGGTCTGCCTCGCCCGCCCCGGCGCGGGCGTGGCCGACCTCGTCACCCTGGCCCGCCGCTTCCCCGGCACGGACTTCGTACTCGGGCACAGCGGCATCGGCAACATCGACTTCCACGCCCTCGCCCTGATCCGCGACGTGCCCGGCATCTCGCTGGAGACCTCCGGCGGCTACACGTGCGTGGCCGAGGCCGCGATCGACCGGCTGGGCGCCGAGCGGGTGGTCTTCGGCTCCGAGTACCCGCTCCAGCACCCGGCCGTGGAACTCGCCAAGTTCACGGCGATCGGCACGCCGCCCGCGCAGTGGCGGCAGATCGCCTGGGAGAACGCACACCGACTACTGGGGGAGGAGAAACCGTGACCGACACGACGGCGCACCTGCCGCACATCGGCCAGTGGAACAGCCCCGGAGAACTGCTCGCCCTGCAGGAGAAGCAGCTTCCGCAGACCGTCGCCTGGGCCGCCCGCTCGCCCTTCTACCGGCCCCGGCTGGCCACCGCCGCCGCCCTGCCGGCGACCGCCGCCGACCTGGCGGGACTGCCGCTGACGACCAAGCAGGACCTGCGGGACAACTACCCGTACGGCATGCTCGGCGTCCCGAAGGAACGCCTGGCGACCTACCACGAGTCGAGCGGCACCGCCGGCCGGCCCACGCCCTCGTACTACACCCAGGAGGACTGGCTCGACCTCGCCGAACGCTTCGCCCGCAAGTGGATCGGCATCTCGCCCGCGGACGTCTTCCTGGTCCGCACCCCGTACGCGCTGCTGCTCACCGGCCACCTCGCGCACGCCGCCGCCCGGCTGCGCGGCGCCACCGTCGTGCCCGGCGACAACCGGTCGCTGGCCATGCCGTACGCCCGCGTCGTGCGCACCCTGCACGACCTGGACGTCACCCTCACCTGGTCGGTGCCGACCGAGTGCCTCATCTGGGCCGCCGCCGCGACCGCCGCCGGCCACCGCCCCGGCGCCGACTTCCCCTCGCTGCGCGCGCTGTTCGTCGGCGGCGAGCCGCTGACGGACGCCCGCCGCCGGCGGATCAGCCGCCTGTGGGGGGTGCCGGTCATCGAGGAGTACGGCTCCACCGAGACCGGCAGCCTCGCCGGGGAGTGCGAGCACGGGCGCATGCACCTCTGGGCCGACCGGGCGCTGTTCGAGGTGTACGACCCGCAGACCGGGACCGTCGCCGCCGAGGGCGCGGGGCAGCTCGTCGTCACCCCGCTGTACCGCGAGGCGATGCCGCTGCTCCGCTACAACCTGGAGGACGACGTCGAGGTCTCGTACGACGACTGCGACTGCGGCTGGCACCTGCCCACCGTCCGCGTGCTGGGCCGCGCGGCCTTCGGCCACCGGGTCGGCGGCGCGCAGGTCACCCAGCACCGGCTGGAGGAGGTCGTCTTCTCCCTCCCCGATGCCCACCAGGTGTACTTCTGGCGCGCCCGCGCCGAAGTCGTCTCGCTGCGCGTCGAGATCGAGGTGCCCCCGGAGCACCGTGCCGCCGCCGAGGCGGCGCTCACGGCCGGCATACGCGCCGAGTTCGGCGTCGACGCCGACGTCACCGGGCTGCCGCCGGGATCGCTGATCCCGACCGAGGCGCTCACGAACATGCCCGACGTGGTCAAACCGCGCAGCCTGTTCGGCCCCGACGAGGACTGGAGCAAAGCGCTCCTCTACTACTGAGGTGGAAGCCATGTCGCAGATGAGGGTGGCCGTCGTCGGCGCCGGGATCGCCGGCCTCGCCTTCGCCGCCGCCCTGCGCCGCGGCGGGGCGGACTGCCACGTCTACGAGCAGGCGGAGCAACTGGCCGAAGTGGGCGCGGGGGTGCAGGTGGCGCCCAACGCCACCCGGCTCCTCGACCGCCTGGGCCTCGGCGGCCGGCTGCGCGCCGCCGCGGTCGCCCCGGAGGCGATCGAGATGCGGCGCTGGGACGACGGGCTGATGCTCCAGCGCACCCCGCTGGGCGAGAGGTGCCTGCGCCGCTTCGGGGCGCCGTACTACACCGTGCACCGCGCCGACCTGCACGCCGCGCTGCTGTCCGCGCTGCCGCCGGACCGGCTGCACCTGGGCGCCCGCCTCGTCGCCGTCACCCAGGACGAGGCGGAGGCGCGGCTGCACCTGGCCGACGGGCGGACGGTCGCGGCGGACGCGGTGGTGGGCGCGGACGGCATCCACTCGGCGGTCCGCGAGTGGTTCGTCGCGGACTGGCCCCGCTACTCGGGACAGACGATCTACCGCGGCCTCGTGCCGGCCGAGCGGGTGCCCCATCTCCTCGACGAGCCGCGGGTGCGGCTGTGGTTCGGGCCGGAGCAGCACTGCGTGTGCTACCCCGTCTCGGGCGGCCGGCAGATCAGCTTCGGCGCCACCGTCCCGGCCGCCGCCTGGGAGGTGGAGTCCTGGTCGGCGCGCGGCGACGCCGAAGGGCTGCGGGCCGCGTACAAGGGCTGGCACGAGGACGTCGTCCGGCTGCTGGACGCGGCCTCGGGCGTCAGCAGATGGGCGCTGCACGACCGCGACAGCATCGACCGGCTGGGCTGGGGCCGGGTGGCCGTCATCGGCGACGCCGCGCACCCGATGCTCCCGTTCCAGGCGCAGGGAGCGAACCAGGCGATCGAGGACGCCGTCGTCCTCGCCCGCTGCCTCACCGACGCCGGCCCCGACGCCGGCCGGGACGGGCTGCGCGCCGCCGTGCACCGCTACGAGCGGATCCGCCTGCCCCGTACGACCCGGATCCAGCGCCGGTCCCGCGCCAACTCCGAGACCTTCCACCTGGCCGACGGCGCCGCGCAGCGGCGCCGCGACGCGGGCGCCCTCGCGGAGCCGGGGCTGGACCGGCACCAGTGGCTGTTCGGCTACGACGCCGAGCAGGCAGTCGCCATGACCGGCAGGAGCAGATGATGGAACTGACCGGAATCGAGTCGGCCGTCGCCCTGGTCACCGGCGCCGCACAAGGCATCGGCGCCGCCGTGGCCACGACCCTGGCCGGCGCCGGCGCGCACGTCGCCGCCGCCGACCGCAACGAGGAGAAGCTCGCCACCGTCGTCGCCAAGCTGGCCGCCGAGGGCGTGCAGGCACGCGGCTACGTCCTCGACGTGTGCGACAGCGCGGCGGTGGACGCGGCCGTCGCACGCGCCGAGGAGGAGCTGGGGCCCGTCGGCATCCTCGTCAACGCCGCCGGCGTCATGCACACCGGCCGCGTCGTCGAACTGCACGACCGGCAGTGGGCCGAGACCCTCGCGGTCAACGCCGGCGGGGTGTTCCACGTCTCGCGCGCGGTGGCGCGGCGGATGATCCGCCGCGGGCGGGGCGCGATCGTCACCGTGGCGTCGAACGCCGCCGGCGTGCCGCGCACCGAGATGGCCGCGTACGCCGCCTCCAAGGCCGCCTCCGCCCAGTTCACCCGCTGCCTGGGCCTGGAGCTGTCGGCCTACGGCATCCGGTGCAACGTCGTCTCGCCCGGCTCGACGGACACGCCCATGCTGCGTGCCATGCACGAGGACGACCCGCAGCTGCGGGAGGTCGTCGAGGGCATGCCGGCCGAGTACCGGGTGGGCATCCCGCTGCACAAGCTCGCCCAGCCGCGCGACGTCGCCGAGGCCGTCGCGTACCTGGTGTCCGACCAGGCGGGCCATGTCACGATGCACGACTTGTACGTGGACGGCGGCGCCTCCCTGCACGTATGACACCGCCGGCCCCAGGCCCCGAGGAAGGGAACACCACCGTGTCGGATCGCACTCACGTCGTCGTCGTCGGCGGCACGTCGGGCATCGGGCGGCACTTCGCCCAGACCTGCGCAGACCGCGGCAGCGACGTCGTCGTCACCGGCCGCGACGAGGACCGCACCAAGGCCGCGGCCCACGAGATCGGCGGCCGGACCCGCGGGCTCGCGCTCGACCTGGCGGACCCCGACGCCGCCATCGCCGCGCTGGCCGGTGTCGAGCGCGTCGACCACCTGGTGCTCACGGCGCTGGACCGGGACCAGAACACCGTGCGCGACTACCGCCCCGACGCGGCCACCCGGCTGCTGACCGTCAAGCTCACCGGCTACACCGCCGTCCTGCACGCGCTGGCGCCCAAGATGCCCGGCCACGGCGCGGCCGTCCTCCTCGGCGGCCTGGCCAGCCACCGCCCGTACCCGGGCTCCACCACCGTGACCACCGCCAACGGCGGCATCGCCGCGCTGGTGCGGACCCTGGCGTTCGAGCTGTCGCCGATCCGCGTCAACGCCCTGCACCCGAGCATCGTCGCCGACACCCCGTTCTGGAGCGACAAGCCGGCCGCGCGCGCCGCCGCGGAGGAAAAGGCGCTCACCAGACGGCCGGTGACGATGCGCGACTGCACCCACGCCCTCACGTTCCTGCTGGAGAACCCCGCGATCAACGGCGTCAACCTGAACATCGACGGCGGCGACGTCCTCATCTGACGGCGCCTCTCCCGCATTTCGGAAAGTACCCCGATCACGTGAATCCGCCGCGCGGTCACGCCAATTCCCGGGCCGCGCCGGAAGACCGCGTGAATGGGGCATGTGCGCGAGCGCGCGGGGCCCGAGACTGCAGTGTGACCGCCACGTCCGGACGTCCTCGTCCAGGCGTCCCTGTCAAGGAGGTGTCATGAGTTCGACGGACTCGCCGGCGGGCGGCGACCGCTATGTCGCCGTACACGGCAGCGCCGGGTTCAAAACCCTGCAGCGCAAGACGAATTCGTTTCTCATCCGGGCGAGCGTCCTCTTCTTCGGATGGTGGTTCATCGGGACGTCGCTGGCGGCCTTCGCCCCCGGTTTCTTCCGGCAGGAGATAGCCGGTCCTGTCAACGTCGGGCTGTTGTTCATGTTCCTGACGTTCGTCGTCGTCGTGACGGTCTGCGCCAGTTATCTGCGTTATGCCGCCAACCGGCTCGACCCCTTGACCGACCAGGTCCGGGCGGAACTGGAAGGAGAGCCGCGATGAGCACGATCCTCGCCGACCCGCCGCCGCCCATCGACAACACCTGGGCGGTGCCGGGTATCGCGATACCGGCGACCATAGCCGCCGCCGTCGCCGTGTACTTCGTCGTCAGGTCGGTACGCGACAGCGTCCGCACCCCCGACGACTTCCTCATCGCGAACCGGCGGATCGGCCCCGTACAGAACGCCGTCGCGCTGGCCTCCGCGCCGCTCATGTACTCCACCCTGTTCATCATCACCGGGCACATCGCGCTCAACGGCTACGACGCCGCGATGCTGCTGACCGCTTTCACCACGTCGATGGTGCTCGGCGTGCTCCTCTTCGCCTCACCCATACGCAACCTCGGCGGCTACAGCCTCGGCGACATCTTCGCGATGCGCGCGGAGGAGCGCAGCGCACGCAGGGCGGCGGCGGTCGTCACGCTGCTGATCTACGGGATGTTCACGATCATCAGCCTCGCGGCGATCGCCTTCATCTTCAACCGCTGGTTCGGCCTCGACAACGTCGCGGGACTGGGCGCGTCCGTCCTCGTCGTGGGCCTGGTCACCGTCCTGTACGCGTACATGGCCGGCATGGCGGGCGTCACCCGGCTGCTGGTGTTCAAGGCCATCCTCACGCTCACCGTCGTGCTGGTGCTGACCCTCCTGGTGCTGGCGGAGTTCAACCTCAACATCTTCGACATCCTCGACAAGGCCGAGGCCAACCGCAAGGACGTCCCCGCCGGCTACGACCTGCTCGGCCCGGGACGCGAGTTCGGCGAGGGCCAGCACCGGCTGGTCCACCTCTCCAAGCTCTTCTGCGTCGCCGTCGGCGTCGCCGCCATCCCGTTCCTGTTCATGCGCAACTTCGCCACGACCAGCGGCAAGGACGCCCGCCGCTCCGCCGGCTGGGCGTCGATGATCGTCGTCGGCATCTACATGTGCATGGCGCTCGTCGGCTTCGCCTCCGTGGCGGTGCTCGGCCCCGAGCGGATCGGCGTGATCAAGGCCCACCGCGACATCAGCCTGCCCAAGCTCGTGGACGAACTGGGCGGGCCGGTGATGATCGGGGTGCTCGCGCCGATCGCCCTGCTGACGATCGTCGGCGTCTACGCGGCCCTGCTCATCAACGCGGTCACCTGCGTCACCAAGGACCTCAACGTCGCACGCGGCCGCAAGCCGGGCCGGGCCGACGAGCTGAAGGACATCCGCCGCAACACCCTGCGGATCGGCATCGGCTCCGTGCTCGTCGGCGTCGCGATGCTGCCGGTGCGCACCCACATCTTCATCCCGACCTCCATCGACCTGGCCGGCACCGCGATCCTCCCGGCCGTCGTCTACGCCCTGTTCTGGCGCCGGTTCAACACCGCCGGGCTGAAGTGGATCGTCTACGGCGGCACGGCCCTGCTGTTCTTCCTGGTGATCTTCTCCAACGGCGTGACCGGCCCGGAGGACGCCATCTTCCCCGGCCACGACATCAAGTTCGTCGACATCGAACCCGGTCTGATCACCGTGCCGGCCGGCTTCCTGCTCGGCTGGCTCGGCTCGATCTCCAGCAAGGAGCGCGACGACGCGGCCTTCGCCGAGATGCAGGTACGCGCCCTGACCGGCGGACTCGCACCCGGCGCCCGCAAGGACGCGGCCCGCGCCGCCGCCGCGGCGGCCGCCGGCGGCCCCGGCGGGCAGAGCCCGAACGGCGCCGGGCCGAACGGCCGGGGCCCCGCCCCCGGCGGCCCGGACGACCACGGCAACCAGACCCGTACGCCCAGCGAGGCCCGCTGAGCCCGCCGGCCGGCTGAGCCCGCCGGGCCGCCGCGCCCGCCGGGCCGGCCGAGCCACGACCGAACGACAACCGCGAACCGTGTGGGGCGGCCCGAGTGCCGCCCCACACGCCTGGGGAGGCATCCGTGGATCCAGCACCGGTACTCGTCGTGGGCGCCGGCCCGGTCGGCATGGCAACGGCCCTGGCGCTCGCCCGCCAGGGCGTCCCCTGCGTCCTCGCCGACCAGCACTCCGAGACCTCCGTCCACCCCAAGCTCGACTACGTCAACTCCCGCAGCATGGAGTTCTTCCGGCAGCTCGGCATCGCCGGCGACATCCGCGCCGCCGGCGTCGCGCCCCGGCACCCCGCCGACGTCATCTGGTCCACCGGCCTCGCCGGCCGGCCCCTCACCACCTGGGCGCTGCCCTCCGTCGACGAGGAGCGGCGGCGCATCGCCGCGGACGACGACGGCACCCGGCCGGTCGAACCCGGCCAGCGGATATCCCAGATAGAGCTGGAGCCCGTGCTGCGCGACCACTGCGCGCGCAACCCGCTCATCGACCTGCGCCCCGGCCTGCGGTTCGACACCCTCACCCAGGACGACCAGGGCGTGACCAGCAGCCTGAGCGACGTCATGACCGGCGGGCGGACCCGGATCAGATCCCGGTACGTGATCGGCTGCGACGGCGCGTCGAGCCGCGTCCGCACCGTGCTGGGCATCGGCGAGGACGGCTTCGGCGTCCCCGGGCTGCCCGGCGCGTTCATGGTGCACTTCAAGAGCCGCGACCTCGGCTCCCTGCACCGGCACGGCCCGTTCTGGCACTACTTCGCCTTCCGCTACGTCGTCATCGCCCAGGACGAGGCGGACACCTGGACCGTGCACGTCAACGCCGCGCACCCGGACGAGTTCGCCACCCCGCCGGCCGATCCGGCGGCGTACCTCCGGGAGATCCTGGGCACCGGGCTGCGGATCGACAAGGTGCTGCTGACCTCCCGCTGGCGCCCCGGGTTCATGCTGGCCGACCGCTACCGCGCGGGCCGCGTCCTGCTCGCCGGCGACGCCGCGCACCGCATGTTCCCCACCGGCGCGTACGGGATGAACACCGGCATCGGCGACGCGATGGACGCGGCCTGGAAGATCGCCGCCCTGGTCCGGCACACCGGCGGCCCCGCGCTGCTCGACAGCTACGAGACCGACCGC
The DNA here is from genome assembly GCF_020400605.1 of Streptomyces aculeolatus. Taxonomy (GTDB): domain Bacteria; phylum Actinomycetota; class Actinomycetes; order Streptomycetales; family Streptomycetaceae; genus Streptomyces; species Streptomyces aculeolatus. Next base: position 334,994 of record NZ_JAINRD010000002.1, read on the forward strand.
CGACCCGTCGGGCTGCGCAACATGCGCACCTCGCACCGGCACATCGGCGTGCACATGAAGGCCGGCGCGCTGCTGCGCGAAGGCGTCCCGCCGGACGCGGTGGCCCGCTTCCTGGACGACGAGCGCGGCGAGAACGAGTACCGCGGCGTCGAACTCGGCTACCGCTACGACGACTCGCCCGTGGTCTGCCGCGAGGACGGCCCGGCGCCCGGCTGGTCCCCGGCCGCGTACACGCCGACGACCTGGCCCGGCAGCCGCCCGCCCAGCGTGCTGCTGGCCGGCGGCTCACCCCTGTTCGACCTCTTCGGCGCCGGGTTCACCCTCGTCGACTTCGCCGGCGACGGCCGCGCCGGCGCGCTGCTGCGCACCGCCGCCGCGCAGGGCCTGCCCGTACGGCACGCGGTGGTGCGCGACGCGCGGGCGCGCGAGCTGTGGGAGCGCGATCTGGTGCTGCTCCGCCCCGACCACCACGTGGCGTGGCGCGGCAACAGGGCGCCCGCGGACCCGGCCGCGGTGGTACGGCGCGTGCGGGGCGCGGAGCCGGCCGGCTGAGGCAGCCGACGGCGCCGGCCGCCGGCGGGGTGGAGAACACCCGCCGGCGGCCGGCGCCGGGTTGCCGACCGCGGCCGGTCAGCCGCCGTTCACCTTCCGCTGCACGAACTTGTAGCTCATGTCCCCGATCTCCGGCGCGTACTGCTCCGCCGCCTCGACCGACGACCGGAAGTTCTCGCCCGCCCAGATCCGGCTCTCGCCGCAGTCGTCGGCGAACTCCGTCCAGCTGTTCCACTGCAGCGTGACGTCGGCGGCCGGCGTGACACCCGGCTCGACCAGCGACGACCCCTTCGGGAAGGCGGCGGTCACCTTGATCTGGTCGCTGCCCGTGAACTGCCGCACCTGCGCGGCGAAGGCGAGGCACAGCGCGGAGCTGGCGGACGGGTACTCGGGGTGGTCGGCGGAGACCGAGTCCAGGTAGCCCTGCCACTCGCGGCCGGTGATGTCGTCGACGGTGCCCTGGCCGGGACCGCCCCACGCGGTCACCTTCCGGTCCCCGTAGAGGTAGTTGACGGCGGTGGCCGGCCGCACCGAGTCGAACTTGCGCTTGTAGTGCCAGGTGGCGATGGTGACGTCGATGAACGCCACGTCCGACATGGTGATGTAGTGCACGGTCTGCTCGGTGTTCAGGTTGCCCGCGAGCACCACCGGGGTGCCCGCGTACTGGCCGAAGGTGAGCACCTTGTCGTTGAACAGCTCGGCGGTCATCTTCTGCTCGTCGGTCAGCTTCGCCGACGCCTCCAGCACCTCGTCCGCCTGCCGCTTGTAGGCGCGGCGGTTGTGGTGGTTGCTGTCCGCCGGCGGGGAGACCTTGAACTCGGTGGGGCTGTCGTACGTGAACGGCTTCACCTTGCCGTAGTACGGGGTGGCGAACTGCTGGTCCTTGTAGACGTCCCGCGTCGAGGACGTGTTCGGCTGCCAGCGCGACGGATTGCGCAGCTCGTACGCGGAGTTGACCGGCCTGTATCCGGTGTAGTCCGCGTAGGGCCGCTTGTTGTACTTGCGGCCGCCCATGTCGCCGTCCCGGTTGCTGCCGTCGTCCTGGCGGGCCGCGATCGCGTTCTTCGCCGCGAGGATGCCGATGCCGCTCGGTGTGGTGGGGTCCTCGGCGGTGGCGGCCGGGTCGAGGCCCGCCGCCTCCATCATCTCGATCCAGCGGTCCTTGTACTCCGGCAGCAGGGCGTTCAGCGAGGTGAACGCCGCGTAGGTGACGGCGATGTTCTGGTTGCGCGTCGTGTGCTCGGATTCGGGACGGCGCGGTATTTCGGAGAAGATGCCCTTCGCCGTGGGGTGGTAGGGCGCGATGGCGTCGAACCACGGCATTTCGATGAGCATGGCGTGATCCACGGTCAGCGACACCGCGCGGCCCGAACTCTCCTCGCGCGACACCCGCTGGAACTTCGGATAGACGACTTCCATCAGTACGTTGTCATGGTCGATGTCGAAGCCGTCGTCCTGCGACGACGCCGGCACCGCACTCGTCAATGTCCCCGTCAGCGCCGCCGCGGTGGCGATGGCCACCGCGTATCCCAGACGCCGGTTCCGTAGCCGTGTCAATTTCGCCACCGGACGATCTCCTTGTTCGTGCGTGGGGTGGATCCGCAAACGGGCGCGCCGTATTGCGCAAAGGAGTTGCACACTGATCAAGGAGGCTAGACGCGCACCCACCCCCGGTCCACTGCTCGATCGGGTAGTGCGCACTACCCATGCTGGAGCATTTGCGGCCGTTGCCCGCGCGGAATCCGAGGGGAAGAATTCCGCCGGGAATACGTTCCTTGCTGGTTCCTACGGTCCGACGGGTGAGTGCGCGCATGCGGAACAGCGGGGAGGCGGCGGTGCCGCACGGCAACCCGTCCCGGCGGGAGCCGGGCCCGGACGCGGCGTTCGCGCTGCCGGTGGCGTCGCTGCTGCCCGGCGACTCGCCCCGGCTCGCCGGCGTCGACCCCGACCACGTACGCCTGCTCGCCGCGCTGCCCCGGCTGCCCCCGGTGCTCGTCCACCGCGGCACCATGCGCGTCGTCGACGGCATGCACCGGCTGCACGCCGCACGGCTCAGGGGCGAGACGACGCTCCCCGCCACCTTTTTCGACGGCGACGAGAAGGAGGCCTTCCTGCGCGCCGTCGAACGCAACCTCGCCGACGGGCTGCCGCTCTCCCTCCACGACCGCGAGGCCGCGGCCGTCCGTATCCTCGCCGCGTACCGGCACTGGTCGGACCGCGCCGTCGCCACCGCGGCGGGCCTCTCCCCGACGACGGTGGGCGCCATCCGGCGCCGCTTCTTCGTCCCGGCCGGGGGCGCGGACGCGCCCGGCCGGGTGGGCCGGGACGGCCGGGTCCGCCCGCTGGACGCCACCGCGGGGCGGCTGCGGGCGAGCCGGTGGATCGCCCGCCACCCCGACGCGTCGCTGCGCGCCATCGCCAGGGCGGCCGGCATCTCGGTGGGCACGGCCCATGACGTACGCGAACGCCTCCGCGCCGGCCGCGACCCCCTCCCGCACCGCCCCGCGGCCCCGGCCCCGCCCTCGGCCCCGGCCCCGAGCAGCGCTGCCCCGACCGGCGCCGCCGCACCCGGCCCGCCCCGTCCCCGTACGCCGTCGGGAAAGCCGCCCGCCCGCTGGCCCGCTGTGCGCGACGGCCTGGCCCGCGACCCCTCGGTGCGCTACGCGCCGGGCGGCCGGGCCTTCCTCGCCTGGGCCGACGGCCACGTGCTGGAGCCGGGCGACCTGGACGACCTGGCCGACCTGATCGACGCCGTGCCGCCGCACTGGCGTGCGGCCGTCGCCGAGGCGGCCCGGTCCTGCGCCGCCGCCTGGCTGGAGTTCGCCCGCGAACTGGAGCAGCGGGCGCGGCCCCGGCCCGGTCTCCCGGACTGACGCCGCACCCGCTGCCCGCTGCCCGCGGGCCTGTCGAGTCGCCCCGGCTACGGCAGCGCGGGGCCGCGGGTGCCGGTGACCTTCCAGACCTTGCCGTTGGCCTTCGCCAGCAGGTACAGCTCACCCGCCGCGTCCTGCCCGAAGCGCAGGTCGACTCGGGTGTCGCCGGCCAGGTCCCGGGCCGTGACGCGCTCGCCGGTGGCCGCGTCGTAGAGCCTCAGCTGGTGGATCGTGGCCATCTCGGCGGCGTCGCGGTCCATCTCGCCCGTCCTGCTGGCGAAGACGCGGCCGTCGACGAGGTCGCCGAAGACGTACGTGCCGCGCAGCTTCTTGCCCAGTTCGTCGCCGCGGTAGACGAAGCCGCCGGAGACGGCCCGGCCGATGTCGGAGGTGCAGTTCCAGTCGGCCGGCGGGTCGTGGTCGTAGGCGGCGACGGGATAGGTGTAGCCGTACTTGTCGTCGTCGGGCGGCAGCGGCTTGTACGCGTCGCACGGGTCGGCCGGGTCCTTGTCGAAGACGAACGGGCCCTCGCGCTCGCTCCAGCCGAGGTTGTCCCCGGCCCGCACCTCGTAGACCGACTCGATGGCGTGCTCGCCGATGTGGCCGAGGTACAGCCGGTTCTCGCCGCCGGTGTCCCAGCTGAAGCGGTGCGGGTCGCGGAAGCCGTAGGCGTAGACCTCACCGAGGGCGCCGGGGCGGCCGGCGAAGGGGTTGTCGGCGGGGACGCCGTACGCGCCGTTCGCGCTGTCGCCGCCGCGGGGGTCGATCCGCAGCAGCTTGCCGTGCGGCAGCGCGAGGTTCTGCGGCTCGCTGTTGCCGACGCCGGTGCCGCCGTCGCCCACCGCGACGTAGAGCTTGCCGTAGTCGGCGCCGCCCTCGCGGGCCGTGGGGTTGAAGGCGATCTGCTGGATGCCGTGGATGCGGCCGTTGAACCCGAGACGCAGCACCTCGCGGCGGGTGCCGGAGAAGGTGCCGGCGGCCGGGTCGTCGGCGGTCCACTCGGTGATGATGCCGTGGTAGCCGGTGTTCGGCTGCGGGGTGAGGTCCGGCTCCTCGTCGGTGGTGGACGCCAGCTCGGTGTGCACGGTGTAGAAGATGCCGTTGCGGGCGAAGTCCGGGTGGAAGGCCGCGTAGCCGAAGCCCTGGCCGAGGCCCTGGCCGGAGAAGAACTGCGGCGCGAACGTGGCCCCGACGTCGAGGTACGTGCGGGGCTGCGCGCCGTCCTCGACGAGGTACAGCTTGCCGTTGAGGTCCGGCACCGCCTTGCGGCCGGAGCCGTCGGGGAGTTCGGCGAGCGCGTTGATCCGGGCGTGCCGCATCAGCCGCGGGTCGGTCGGCGGGGGCGTCGGCTCGGACTTCGGGAACTGCGCGTACTCCTCGACGACGAGACCGAGCTTCGCCGGTACGGGCTTGGGGAGGATGGCGTCGCCGGGTGCGGCGGCGGCCGGGGGCGCCGCCGGTGCGGCGGCCGGCTCGGTGCGGGCCTGGGCGGGGGCGGTGAGCAGGGCGGTCGCGGCGACGGCCGCGGCGAGCGCGGGGGCGAGGAGGCGGGGCTTTCGGCGGGTGGGTATCGGCATGCCGGCTCCGTTCTGGGGGTGCGGTTGCGCGTGCGCTGCGTGCGGGGTGCGGCGGGTGGCGTACGGGAGCGGGGAGTCAGGGCCGCGGCGAGACCATCAGCCGGTACTGCGCCCGCACCTGCCCGTCGGTCAGCTCGCGGTCGAGGAACATCAGGCTGTCCATGCGGCAGTTGCAGGGATTGCGCTCCCGGGTGTTCTGCGGGAAGCTCCCGCCGATCTTGATGCCCGCGGGGTCCGTCGGCGACGCGCGGTGCTCGCCGGGCCCGCCGACCTGCCACGGGTCGCCGGGGACGGTGTAGAAGCCGTCGAGGCGTTCGCCGTTGCGGTACAGCGCCATGGTGCCGTCCGCGTAGTCGAAGGTCGCGGCCAGGAACACCCACTCGTCCGGCGGCAGCAGCCGGCGCCAGTCCTCGGCGGCGGCGAACGTCTGCGAGGCGCCCTCGTCGAGCCGGCGGCCCAGCGCCACGAGCCGCAGCTCGCCGTCCACCTCGATCAGCTCCAGCAGGGCCCGTACGCCGTGGCCGTCGGAGTTGCCGGCGAGCACGCCGGCCAGGCCGACGGCGCCGTAGCGGTCGTCGGGGGCCGCGGTGTTGGAGTCGGGGGCGGGGTTGTCGCCGGTGACCTTGAACCAGCCCATGACGGTGGCGGCCTCCGCCGCGTTGAACGCGCCCATGCTCGGCACGCCCTGCGGGTCGTAGACGCCGGCCTTCCAGTCGTCGTTCCCGGCGGTGGCGGGGGAGACCTGGGCGGTCTGCAGCGCGCTGCCCGCGCCCGGGAACGCGCGGTCGGGCACGCGCATCGCGGCGCCGCCGTTGACCAACTCGATGTCGGTGCCGGAGCGGCCGCGGTCGCGTTCGCGGGCGGGGTCGCCGGCGACCGGGTGGCCGAAGTCGTAGTACGCGACGAGGTCGGGCGTGAGCGCGGGCAGCACGACGGGCGCTCCGCGCCCCGCCTCGGCCTCGCCGGTGTCCTGCGCGGCCTGCACCGGCCCCGCCGCGAGGGCGGCCAGTGCCAGCGCGGCGGCGGCCGCGACGACCCGCGCGGCAGCGCTTCCGCTGTGCTTCGGCATTGCGTCATCTCCCCTGCGAGCAGGAACCGATCACGTCCAGTAAGCGCTTTCCATGCGCCTCGCTGCGGACCGTATCCGCGCGACGTGATCGCGTCAAGCCTGCGGCTCACGAGGCCGGGACGGGTGCGGGGCGCGGCTCTGTCACCGGCGGCAGGAGAGGACGGCGTCGGCACCCCTCGCCGCGGCGCCGCCCGTGTTCGGCGAGCGGTGCCGACGCCGTCGACGGGCCGAGGCCGGATCAGGTCCGATGGAAGCGCTCCCATTCGACCCTGGGCCGACCCGTGATCCCGGAGCGCGTGCGGCTCGCCGGGTGGGTGCGCTTCTCAGGAAGAAGTTGCAGGATATCTGACTGATGCAGAGGGGAGCTGCCATGCAGTTGTCAGAGGCCGGAGACCCGCACTGGCGCGTCGCGCGCTCCGGCGAACTGCTCCGCGAGGTGCAGCGGCAGGCCGCCCGGCCCCTGGAACCCGACCTGCCGCGCATCGTCGACTGGTTACGCGGGCACATCGACGCGCACGTCGCGCTCGTCTGGAGTACGGGCACGGTGGCCGCGGCCTCCGCGGGGTTTCCGCGTGCCGTCCTGGGCGGCGCGCTGGCGACCGGGCTCGCGCGGCTCGGCCAGGGCCGGGTCGGGGTCGCCGGGCTGGAGGCCGGCGGGCTGCACGTGCGTGTCGAAGCCCTCGATCCGCAGCCCGAGCCCGCCGGCCCCCGCCCTCGCACGGCCGCATTCGGTGCCGGCGGCGCACCCAGCCCGTGGCCGCCGCGACCGGTGCTGGTCGTCGCGGGCGCGGTGCCACCCGCCCGGGAGGCCGCCGGCCTCGCCGCGGACGCCGCCCGCTCCGCCTTGCTTCTGCTGCGCCTGCACGAAGCCGCCGCGGTGCACCGCAACTATCAGAACAAAGCCCGGCAGGTGCGCTTTGCCGTGCTCCAGGCGCTGCTGGTCGGCGACCCCGACCTGGCCCGCCGGATGACCGCCGGCGCCGTCCCCGAACTGCTGGACGCCCGCACCCTGCGCGTCTATCTGCTGCATTGCCCCCCGGCCGAGCGGGACCGGCTCGCCCTCGACCTCCAGGACCCCTCGGGCTACCACGACTGCGACCTCATGGTGCAGTGCCCGGTCATGCGCGAGCACCTCATCTGCCTCGTCTCCCAGGACTCCGACGACGACCGCGCCCCCGCCGGCCGGGGCGCGGAGCTGCGCCGTCTGGCGCGCGACAACGCCGGCTACGCCCTGGGTATCAGTGCGGTGCATTCGCTGGAGGCCACGGCGCAGGCGTACGAGCAGGCCCGGCACACGCTCTCGGTGGCCCGGCACCTGCCCGGCCGCGTGGCGTCCTATCGCGGCGAGTCGCCCCTCGCCCAACTCCTGCCCCGACCGGACGCGGTGGCGTGGGCACGCTCGTTCCTGCAGCCTCTGGCCGTCGCGCCCCGGCTCACGGCGCACATTCTGCGGGCCGGGCTGACCGTATCGCGCTCGGGGGCGGCCCGGTTCCTGGGCGTCAGCCGCAACACGGTCACGGCCCACTTCAGGCGCGCGGAGCGCCTCCTCGACCTCGACCTCGACGAGGTTGTCTCCCGGGCTCTGCTCAACCTCGCCCTTTCCCTCGCCGACCCGCCCCCGGCCGCCGCCCCCGGCATCGGCGACACCGGCGGCGATGCCGCCCCCTCCTTCTGCGAACTGATCCACTCGCAGCCCGCGAGGGACTGGGCGGTGGCCTTTCTGCACCCTCTGGACGACACCCTCCGCACCACCGCACGGGCCTGGGTCGCCGCCAACTCCGACGCCCAGCGCGCCGCCCGGGGCCTCGGCATCAGCCGCAACACCGTCAGGGCGCGGCTGCGCACCGCCGAGGTGCTGCTCAACCGGGACCTGCTCACCACCGGCTTCGGTATCTATGACCTCGTCCAGTCCCTCGCCATCGAGGACGGGCGTGTGGCCCGTCAGCCATGAACGGTTCCTGAGAACCTCCTGAGAATCCGTGCACCGTGCGCAGCCCGCCCGGCCCGGCTGCGCACCGTGCTCGTTGTCCCCGGACCCCGCCCCGCTTAGCGTCCGTTCGGTCATGAACCGAACAAAGCGAAGAATCCGGGGAGACGGCATGAAGTGGGTGAGGGCCGGCGCAACCGTCGGTGCGGCTCTGGCGCTGAGCATCGCAGGAGTAACTCCCGTGGGAGCGTGGTCGGCGCAGGCGTCCGCCGCCGACGCGCTCGACGAGCTGGTCGCGCCGCAGGCGGACGGGGAGACGCGGCGGATCGCCGCCGCGGACCCGCAGGCGGTACGGACGACGGCCACGCTGTGCGGCGACGGTTACAACCTCGTCGGGGCCGAGCAGCTTCCGGACGACGGCTGGCGGCTGGGGACGCTGTTCCGCTACTCGAAGCTGACGTCCGGCGGCAACTGGCGTTACTGCATGCTTTTCGACAACAACACCGGCAGCACGAAGTACATGCGGCTCAGGACGTGCGAGTACACCCTCGAAGACCCGGAGTGCCGCACGGACCAGGGTGACTTCAGCCAGTACGCGGGACCGGTCTACACCGGGCTGCACTGGCGGTACCCGCAGTGTTCCAAGGTCGTCGCGATCATGAAGAACACGAAGGAGAGCGACAACGCCCTCATCGACGCCGTCCGCACCGCGAACACCTGCAACTGAGGGCGGGAAGACAGACATGACGAACCTTCGACGCAGCCGGAGATCCCTGTTGCCGACCGTCGTCTCCCTTGTGGCGGCGGCGGCCCTGTCGCTGCCGCTCGCCTTACCTGCCGTCGCCGATCCCGCCGGCCCGGGCGCGCCGGTGTCCCCGGCGGCGGCCGGCCCCGGCGACCGCCCCGACCGGATCGCCCCCGCCGACCGGCTGGACGTGCTGGGGGACGGATACCGCTCGTCGGACGACCGGGCGTGGACCACCACCGGCGATGCCGCCGGTTTCCACGTGCTGGTGGCCGACGCCGCGGACGGCTACCGCTGGCGTACGGCCGCCACACTCGCCGAGCCCGGTTTCGAGGCCGACGCCTGGATCGGCAACGCCTGCGTGACCGGGTCCGGTGACCGGGCCGTCGTGGCGTACGCACCGCGTACCTTCACCAACGACCCCGAGCTGATGAGCAGGGGCGCGTTCACCGCGGTCGTCGACCTGCGGACCGGCGAGGTCACCAAGCTGCCGGTGCAGGCGTCGCTCGCCTACTTCTCGCCCGGCTGCGGCGCGGGCGAGCGCGCGGTGCTCGCGCAGTACGCGGACGAATCGATGGGGGAGAACACCACCCGGCTGATCACCGTCGACGCCGCGGCGGGCCGGGCCGCCGCGCCGCTGAAACTCGACGGGCAGGTCACCTCCGCCATCCCGTACGACGGCAACACGATCGTCGCCGCCGACGGCACCCGCCTGGTGCGGATCGACGAGCGCGGCAGGCGCGCCGAGATCGCCGACACCGCCGCCACCCCGTTCCGGCTCACCCGGGACGCCGCAGGCGGCATCGGCTACGTGGACCGGCCCGGCCGCGACGCGCGGACCGGCGACACCCCCGGCGAGGTACGGTTCGTGCCCGCCTCGGCGGTGCCCGCGGCCGGGCGCGGCGGCACCGGGGCCGAGCCGAGGCTCGTCGCCACCGGCGAGCTGACCGCGTTCGATCTCATCGGCTCGGCGTCCGGGGAGCTGTACGTCACCGGGGAGGCCGCCGCCCGCGGGCAGGCCCCCGCGCATCTGCACCACCCCGGCGGGCTGGCCAGGGACGCCGTGGCCAGCACCCGGGGCCGCGCGGTCGTGGCGACCGGGTGGGCTGACGGCGGGGAATCCCGGTCGGCCGTCGAGGAGGCCGTGGACGCGCGCCCTGTCACCGTCGACCTCACCGTGCCCGGGACCGGGAAGACGGCGCGGCTCGGCGCCCTGCCCGCCGCCGAACCGGTGGCCGGGAGCGCGGTGGCGTCGGGCCGGGAGACCTCGCCCGCCCTCACCGGGGCCGGTGGTACGGCGCGGAGCGGGACCGCGGCCTCCGCTGATCCGAACGATCCGGTGGAGTCGGAACGGACCTGTTCCGTGCCCCGCGGCGACCCCCGCAAGCAGGCGTTCCAGCCGAGCCCGCGGCAGGTCGAGTGGGCCGTGGACCAGGCCGTGATCGACGGGCTGGACAAGTGGATCGACCGCCCGGCGAACTGGAAGAACACCGGGATGGAGGCGTACAGCCCGCAGGAGCTGTTCCCCCTGCGGGTGCTGGCCGGCGACCCGAACGGCACCGTGGACCGCGACGACGAGTGGCACATACCCGCGCAGATCCTGCTCGGCATCACCGCGCAGGAGTCCAACATGTGGCAGGCCACCCGCTTCGCCGTGCCCGGTGTCACGGCCAACCCGCTGATCGGGAACTACTACGGCACCAACTACGCCTCCGACGGCACCCAGGTCGACCCGTGGCGTATCAACTGGGCGGACGCCGACTGCGGCTACGGCATCACGCAGGTCACCGACGGCATGCGGCTCCCCGGCCACGGCCAGCCGACCCTGAGTGAGAAGCAGCAGGAGGCCGTGGCCCTGGACTACACAGCGAACATCGCCGCCGGCGCGGACATCCTGGCGGAGAAGTGGAACCAGACCCGCACGGCCGGAATGACCGTCAACAACGGTGAGCCGCGGTGGATCGAGAACTGGTTCTACGCCCTGTGGGCGTACAACTCCGGCTTCTACCCGAAGTCGCAGGCGGACCAGAACAAGGGCAAGTGGGGCGTGGGGTGGACCAACAACCCGGCGAACCCGCTCTGGAAGGCCAACCGGCTGCCGTTCCTGGAGAGCGCCTCGGGCGGCGACGACTACTCGCACGCCGCGCACCCGCAGGACTGGCCGTACCAGGAGAAGGTGCTCGGCTGGGCGGGGCGGCCGATCTCCGCACTGGTGGAGCCCGGTGAGTTCGAGGCGGGCTACCGCAAGGCGTGGTGGAACACGAACGCGGACCGGACCGCGGTCAAGCCGCCGGAGAGCCTGTTCTGCGACGAATCCAACGAGTGCGACCCCGGCCTCATCGGTCCGGACGACGAGAACGACCCCGGGCTCGGCGCCTGCACGCGCGAGGACCTCTACTGCTGGTTCCACGAGTCCACCGCGTGGAAGGACTGTGATCTCAACGCGGCCTGCGGGTACGCGCTGCACCGCTTCGACGACACGTATCCGGAGCAGCCGGACCTCAACTCGTACCCGCCGCGCTGCATCAGCGGGCTGCCGCAGGGGGCGCTGATCGTGGACGACCTGCCAGACCAGGCCGGATCGGCCGGCTCGTCCCAACGGCAGTGCGCGGGCTTCCGCTCCCAGGGCACGTTCGAGTTCACCTTCGCGGAGGACGAGGGGCAGTACCCGGGGAAGATCGACACCCATCAGATCGGCGCGGGCTACGGCAACCACTTCTGGTTCGGCCACACCCGCGACACCCACGATCCGCAGGACACCGACGGCAGACGCCTGGCCACCACCGGCACCTGGACGCTGGACCGGCAGCTCGACGGCTGGGCCCGGGTGCTGGTGCACATGCCGGACCACGGCGCGCACACCCGCCAGGCCGCCTACGTGATCGACGGCACCGACTCCACCAGCCCGGTGCGGGTGCACCCGCAGCGCACCAGGGAGAACCGGTGGGTGGACCTGGGGGTCTTCCGCTTCACCGGCACCCCCAAGGTGTCGCTCGGCACGGATACCGCCGACGGCAACGGCAGCGAGGACGTCGCCTGGGACGCCGTCGCCTTCCAGCCGCTGCCGGAGAAGCCGGCGGACTTCGTCGTGGCGATGGGCGATTCGTACTCCTCCGGCGAGGGCGCCTCGGTGTCCGGCGGCGGCGACTACTTCCCCGAGACCGACTGGGGTGGCGACCAGGGCGACCTGCGCCACGCCTGCCACCGCTCCACCGAGGCGTGGTCGCGCCAGGCGGCGCTGCCGGGCAACGGGACGAGCGTGGGGGAGCGCGTCGCCAACTGGGACGAGACGCTCGATTACCACATGACCGCCTGCTCCGGCGCCCGGACGCACAACTTCCCGGTGGGCGGCGAGGGCGGTTACGGCGAGTTGCCGCAGCTCGCCCAGGGCTACCTGGACCAGAACACCTCGCTGGTGACGCTGTCGATCGGCGGCAACGACGCCCGCTTCACCGACATCGTCGACAAGTGCATCCGCGCCTTCGACGAGTGCTACCGGGAGACCCTGGACGGTGACGACGCGCCACTTGAGGAAGCGGAGCCCGCGTACATCCGCAACCAGGTCAAGGCGGCGATCGTCGAGACCCTGGGGGCGATCCGGGCCAAGGCGCCCGACGCGGAGGTCGTGCTGATGGGCTATCCGTTGCTCTACTCCGACAGCGGGAGCTGCCTCAACTACCTCGGGATCAGCGGCGAGGAGGCCGCGTGGATGAATGAGATGGGCGGGGTCATGAACGAGAGCATGGCCGACGCTGTCACGGAGGCGAACGCGGCCTCGGGTGAGACGTATGCCACGTTCTCCGATCCGACGGAGGCATTCGAGGGCAAGTCGGTCTGCGGTGACCCGGAGGTCGTCCACGGCGTGGTCACGGACCTCACTCCCGGCGACGACCCGCTGTGGGACTTCGGAGCGATCGAGGGCGGCATTTCCGCCCAGTCCTTCCACCCGAAGACCGACGGAGCCCGGCTGTACGCGAACACCCTGGAGCAGACGCTCCGGGAGATGGGAGGCTGAGCCGACGCCGCTGGGGCGCAAAGCCGGCCTACACCCTGGGGAGGAGCTTCCCCCGGCACGACTGTCCATCGGGTGGACGGCCGGGGGCGGCTTACCCCGTAACGTGTGCTCATGCATGTCGAGCGTGGCGATCAGGGGGGCGACAGAATGGACAAAACCGACACCGACGCTCCGGTGGCGAAGCTGGACGAGCCGCAGAAACCGGACACTCCGGAGCACCAGGCGTGGGGGTCGAGGGCGCCGAGCTTCATCCAGCGCTCGCGCGCGCTGCACGTGAGCTGGCAGGTCGGGGTCTTCATCGTGGGCCTGGCCATCGTCATCGGCGGCATCATCCTGCTGCCGCTGCCGGGCCCCGGCTGGCTGGTGATCTTCGCGGGCATGGCCGTCTGGGCGACGGAGTTCGTGTGGGCGCAGATAATCCTGCGCTGGACGAAGCGGAAGGTCACCGAGGCGGCGCAGCGCGCCCTCGACCCGAAGGTGCGCCGCCGCAACGCGATCCTGACCGCCATCGGCCTGGTGATCTGCGGGGTGCTGCTCGGTATCTATCTGTACGAGTTCGGCCTGGAGATGCCCTGGAAGGTCTGACCGCCCAGGGCTCCGCGGCCCGAGGCGCGCGGCCCCGTCACGCACGGTCCCCGTCCCGCGCGCCTCACCCGGCCCCGGCGGGCAGCCGCAACGCTGCCCGCCGGGGCCGGTTCTTCCCCCGTATGCGTACGAGCCCTGCCGGTCCGGCCCCCGCCCCGGGGCGCGTACGGCCGGCTCCGCCTGCCGCCCGGGACGCGCCGCGGGTCACCTGCGGCGCCGGAACCAGCGCCGCTTCGATGCCGGTGCGTCCTCGCCCGCCCCGTCCGGATCGTCGAACAGCAGGTACTCCACCGGTCCGGAGAGCCGGGACGCGGCGCCGGTCTCCGGCGCGGCGGTGACGAACACCAGCCGCCGTCCGCGGCCGGGGGACTCGATCGGCAGCACCCGGGTGCGGTAGAGGCCGTTCTCGCTGATCATCCCCTCGCGCTCGTAGAGGCTCACCAGGACCAGGCCCATGCGCCGCTCCAGTTCCTCCCCGTCCCGCGTGTCCGACTGGTTCACCTGGGACCTGACGGTGATGCCGCCGCGGTCCTGCCAGGTGCAGGCCAGGTCGAGGAGTTCCTCGGCCTCCTCCTGGCTGGTCGGCGTGGACCGCCAGAGGATCATCACGTGCTCCAGCTTTTCGGTGAACTCGTTCGCGGGCTTCCCGCGCGGCCGCCCGGTCGGTACCACCGGCGTCCCGAGTTCGCCGCGGCAGCCCTGCTGCGGGCAGCGCGGTTTCTGCGGATCGAGGCAGTTGCGGCACAGGGTGTAGCGGCAGACCTGGCACTGGAGGCCGATCGGGTTGGTGACGACCAGGCGCACCTGAGAGGCGATGTCGTGGCCCGAGTACCAGAACTGCGTGCAACGACTGCATTCGGTCGCGATGGGTGCGAAGTAGGGGTTCCCGTACTGCCGCCGGGCGACCGGTTCGGCGATGCCGGGGTCCGCGGTGCGGCGCATCCCGGTGTGCAGGAGCGGCAGGGCGAGGCGGTACGCCTCGGACGACTGCCCGTGCGCCCGCAGGTGGCGCAGGGTCGCGTCGAGCGCCGACCCGTACCGGCGCTCGCGCCGCAGCCGCTCCACCGCGTCCGTCAGTTCGGGCACGGGGTCGTCGTGCCCGGGGAAGTGGAATCCCCCGGTGTCGTACGCCGCCACTCCTGACTCCTCCCGTTGCCCCTGCCGGCCGGGCAGACGGCCACGCTAGGCGCCGCGCCCGGGGACCGGTCCCGGTCGGGCGTCCGGCCCGGAGCCGTACCCCCATCCCCGCCCGCCTCGGCCCGGCGCGGAGCCCGCCCCCGGGATCGCTCCCAGCGTGACCAGGGGAAATACGTGGGATGTTAATTAGTCAGGTGGATTGACAAATTGACAGGCCGTTGTCAGCATCGGCGCCGTTCGGAATCTCGAACGCCGCCGCTGCCCCACGGAGAGCCGCCATGCCCACCTGTCACGTCCGCAACCCAGGAACCGGCGAGCACCTGGGAGAGGTACCGCAGTTCACCCCCGAAGACGTCGATCACGTGGCCGAGTCGGCGGTACGCGGGCAGCGTGCCATGGCCGCCATGCCCGCCCACCAGCGTGCCGCCCGGCTGACCAAGGTCGCCGCCCTGCTCGACGCCCACACCCCCGAACTCGCCGCGCTGCTCGCCGCCGAGAACGGCAAGCCCCTGGCCCAGACATCGGACGAACTCGCCGCCGCCGCCCGCATCTTCCGCGGCTTCGCCGGAGAGTCGACCCGGCTGTTCGGGCGCCAGATACCGCTGGACGCCGTACCCGGCCTGGAGCGCCACCTCGCCGTGACGCTCACCGAGCCGCTCGGCCCGATCGCCGCCCTCGTCCCGTTCAACTACCCCGTCGAGCTGTACGCCCACAAGGCCGCCGCCGCGCTCGCCGCCGGCAACGCCGTCGTCGTCCAGGCGCCGCTGCGCTGCCCCCTGACCGTGCTGCGCGTCGCCGGACTCGTCGCCGCGGCCGGCTTCCCGCCGGAGGCGCACCAGGTGTTCACCGGCGGCCCCGACGTCTCCCGCCGGCTCGCCGACGCCCCCGCCATCGCGGCCGTGAGCCTCACGGGCAGCACCGCGGCGGGCCGCGAGATCGCCCGCCGCGCGGCGGCGACGCTGAAGAAGACCCACCTGGAGCTGGGCGGCAACGACGCGCTCATCGTCTGCGACGACGCCGACGTGGACGCCGCCGCCGAGGCCGTCGTCCTCGGCCGGCTGGCCCGCGGCAACGGCCAGATCTGCTGCGCCGTCAAGCGCGTCTACGTCCAGGACGCCGTGCACGACGAGTTCGTGGACGCCCTGCTGGCCCGCACCATCCGCCTCAGCGTGGGGGACCAGCTGGCGCCCGGCACCGACGTCGGCCCGCTGATCAGCGAGGAGGCCGCGGAGCGGGTGGAGACCGCGGTGGCCGCGCTGATCAGGGACGGCGCGCGGCGGGCGGCCGGCGGCTGGCGCAGCAAGGCGTTCTACGAACCGGCGGTGCTGGTCGACGTCCCCGACGGCAGTCCGGCGCTGGCCGAGGAGATCTTCGGTCCGGTCGCGCCCGTCGCCCGGTTCACGGACCCGATGGACGCGGTCCGGATGGCCAACGACTCCCCGTACGGGCTGCAGGCCGCCGTCCACACCCGCGACCTGCACCGGGCGTTCGCGATGGCGGGCCGGCTGCGGGTCGGCGGCGTCGTCATCAACGGCTCCACCGCGCTGCGCGCCGAGAACCTGCCGTTCGGCGGCCCCGGCGACACCGGCGGCAGCCGGGAGGGACTGCACGACACCGCGCGCGAGTTCACCCGCGAGAAGACCGTCATCGTGCAGGACGTCCTCGCATGAGCGCCCGGGAGAAGCGCGCCGCCGGGCCCGAGGTGCTGCGGATGAGCGACGTGCACAAGTCGTACGGCCGCACCGAAGTGCTCCACGGCGTCGACCTCGTCGGGCACGCCGGCGAAGTCCTCGCCCTCGTCGGCGCCAACGGGGCCGGGAAGTCCACCCTCATCAAGGTGCTCGCGGGCGCCGAGCCGATGAGCGCCGGCGAACTGCGGGTGGGCGGCGAGCGCGTCGCGTTCGGCTCCCCGCACGCGGCGCAGGCCCACGGCATCCGCACCGTGCACCAGGAACTGACGCTGGTCCCCGAGCTGTCGGTGACCGAGAACCTGCTGCTCGGCAAGCTGCCCCGGCGCCTCGGCGGGCTCGTCGACTGGCGCACCGCGCACGCCCGCGCCGCCGAACTCCTCGCGGGCATCGGCTTCGGCGCCGTCGACCCGCGCGCGCGGGCCGGCCGGCTCAGCGTCGCCCGCCGGCAGATGGTGGAGATCGCCAAGGCGCTGGCGGGGGGCCGCCCCCGGGTCCTGATCCTCGACGAGCCCTCCGCGGTGCTGGCGGGCACCGACCTCCAGGCGCTGTTCGCGCTCGTGCGGCGGCTGCGCGCCGAGGGCGTGCTGATCGTCTACGTGTCCCACCGGCTCGCCGAGATCGGGGAGCTGGCCGACTCGATCGCGGTGCTCAAGGACGGCCGGGTGGTGGCCCGTACGCTGCCCGCGGACACCGACGAGGACCGGCTGATCCGGCTGATGGCCGGCCGCGGCACCGGGCAGCTGTACCCGGCGAAGCGCACCGAGCCGGGCCCCGCGCTGCTGGAGGTCGAGGGCCTGAGCCGGCCGGGGGAGTTCCGCGACGTGTCGTTCCGGCTGCACGCCGGCCGGATCACGGGGCTGTTCGGGCTCGTCGGCGCGGGTCGCAGCGAGCTGGTGCGGTGCGTGTTCGGCGCCGAGCCGCCGGCGGCCGGGTCGGTGCGGGCGCTGCCCGTACGGGACGGTGACGCGCCACCGCCCGCGCCGGGAACGCGGTTCGCCGGGCCGCGCGCGGCGATCGACGCCGGGCTCGCCCTGGTCACCGAGGACCGCCAGCGCAGCGGTCTCGTGCTCGGGCTGACCGCCGCCGAGAACATCGGCCTGACCACGCTGCGCACCGCCACCCGCGGCCCGCTGCTCGACGGGCCGCGCCGCCGCCGGGAGGCCGCGGACATGGTGCGCCGGCTGGACATCCGCCCGGCGAACTGCGCCGCGCTGCCCGTGTGGACGCTCAGCGGCGGCAACCAGCAGAAGGCGGTGCTCGCGAAGTGGCTGCTGACCAAGCCGCGGGTGCTGCTGCTCGACGAGCCGACCAGGGGAGTGGACGTGGCAACGCGCGCGGAGATCTACCGGACGCTCGACGAACTGGCCCGCGGCGGGATGGCCGTGCTGCTGGTCTCCTCGGACCTCACGGAGGTGATCGGGGCGAGTGACCACGTGCTGGTGATGCACGAGGGCCGGCTCGTCGCGGACGTGCCGGCGGAGGGCGCCACCGAGGACGGCGTCCTCTCGTACGCGATCGGGCGTGCGGCGTGAACGGGCGCCCCTCGGCGGCGGACGCCGCGCGGTCGGCAGAGACCGGCAGGACCGACGCGGCGCCGGACCCCGGGAGCGCCGGGACCACCGGGAGCACCGGGAAGGAGCCCGCGGACCGGACACCCGCCTCCGCGCCGGCCCGCCTGCGGCTGCCGCGGCTGGTGGTGCGCGGCCGGGACCTCACCGCCGAGGCGGGGATGCTCCTGCTGCTCGCGGCGTTCGTCGCCGTCGCCGGCTCCACGACCGACGCGTTCCTCACCGACACCAACCTCACCAACCTGATGAAGCAGATGGTGACCACCGGCCTGCTCGCCTACGGCATGCTCGTGGTCATCGTCACCGGCGGCATCGACCTGTCCGTCGGCTCGGTCGTCGCGCTGACCGGCATCATGGCCGCCGGCCTCGCCGCCGACATGCCCGTGCCCTTCGCCCTGCTGGCCGGGGTGGCCGTCGGCATCGGCTGCGGGGCGGTCAACGGCACGCTCGTGGCGAGATTCGCGATCGCCCCGTTCGTGGTGACGCTGGCGGCCCTGACCACGGTGCGCGGGCTGGCGTTCGTCTACTCCGAGACGCCCGTCGCGCCGACCGAGGAGAGCTTCTTCGAGCTGGGCTCCGCGACCGCCGGGCCGTTTCCCGTCGCCACGCTGATCATGCTCGGCGTCTTCCTCCTCGGCGGGATCTTCCTCACCCGCACCGCGCCCGGCCGGGCGCTCGTCGCCATCGGCGGCAACGCCGAGGCGGTGCGCCTCGCGGGGATCGGGGTGCGCCGGCACCTCGTGCTCGCGTACACGATCAGCGGCGCCTGCGCAGGGCTGGCCGGCGTCATCCTGGCCAGCCGGGTGGGCATCGCGCAGCCCAGCGTGGGCACCGCGTTCGAGCTGGACGCCATCGCCGCCTGCGTGATCGGCGGCGCGAGCCTGGCCGGCGGCAAGGGCTCGGTCCGCGCCACCTTCGCGGGCGTCCTGCTGCTGGCCCTCATCAACAACCTGCTGAACCTCCACAACGTGCAGAGCTTCTGGCAGCAGGTCCTCAAGGGCCTGATCATCGTGGCCGTCATCCTCGTGCAGCGCGCCGGCCGGCTGCGCGGCGGGAGCGGCGGCACCGACCGAACGAAGGCGAGTACGACATGATCCGCATCCGTACGGCCGGGGCGCTCGCCGCCGGCCTCCTCACCGCCACCGCGCTGGCCGGCTGCTCCGACGACTCCGGCGGCTCCGGCGGGGACGGCTCGTACACCGTGGGCGTCGCCAACTTCACCCTCAGCGGCCCCTACTTCAACGGCATGGACAAGGCGATCGAGGCCCGGGCGAAGAAGAAGGGCGTCGAGGTCCGCTCCACCGACGCGGGCGGCGACGCCGCCAAGCTTGCCGCCAACGTGGACGACATGCTCGCCAAGGGCGTCGACGCCGTGATCGTCTCCGGCGGCCCGCTGGAGTCGGCGCCCGCGGTGCTGAACGCCATCAAGGCCGCCGGCAAGCCGGCCGTGCTGGTCGACCGGAAGTTCCAGACCGGCGACTACACGAGCTGGATCGGCCCGGACAACGAGGCCATCGGCAGGCAGAACGGCGACTTCCTGCTGGAGCGGCTGCCCGACGGCGGCAAGGTCGCGATCATCAAGGGCGGCCCCGCGGACAACAGCATCGGTCTGGCCCGTACCGACGGGGTGAAGCAGGCCCTCGACGGCGCGCCCGGCATCGAGCTGGTCGAGGCGCCCGGCTTCGGCGACTGGACCACCGACGGCGGGCTGAAGGTCATGGAGGACCTGCTCGCCGCCCACTCCGACCTCGACGCGGTGTTCTGCGAGAACGACGCGATGTGCCTGGGCGCGCAGCGCGCCGTCGCGGACGCCGGACGCGAGAAGGACATCGTGCTGGCCGGCGTGGACGGCCAGACGGAGGCCGTGAAGGCGATCCTCGACGGCACCAACTACCTGGTCACCGGGCTCAACGACGCGGACGAGATCGGCAGCCTCGGCCTCGACCGCGCCGTCCAGATCCTCGACGGCGAGGAGACCGAGAAGGACACCGTCGTCCCCGCGCCGATGGTGACCGAGGACAACGCGAAGAAGTACTACGACCCCGACGGGAACTTCTGATGACGTCTACGTCCCGACCCCCCGCCCGCTCCGGCGGACTCGCCGCCCGCTCCCGCCGCGCCGGCCTCGCGCTCGCCGCCGGCGCCCTGGCGCTCACCCCCGCCCTCCAGGGCGGCACGGCGACGGCCTCGGCCGCGCCCGAGGGCGCCGCCGCCGGCTCCGCGGTGGAGTGGCAGCTGCTGCACGAGGAGGACTTCGCCGACCCGCTGGACCCCGACGGCGCGTCCTGGACCCGCGAGACCTACGACGAGCCGTTCGACACGATCATGGACGACAACGGCCAGTGGTACCGCAACGACTACGGTCCCGACTGGGAGGAGGCGATGGGCTCCTTCGACACGTACCGCAAGGAGTTCCCGGTCGGCGACGGCGGCTGGCTGACGGCCTCGCTCTCGGCCCGCGACTGGAACAAGGACGGCGAGATCGAGGAGCCGCCGTCGATCACCAACGGCACCGCGGGCGGCGACCCCGTCGCCCGGCTCGACGTGCCCGACCACACCGGCGGCGCCATCCTGCGGCCCACCGAGCAACTGCCCGACGAGTACCGCATCGAGTACAGGCTGAAGACGCTGGACTTCGGCGGCAAGCGCAACGGCTCCATCGAGTACGACGGCCGGATCAACGGCTACGGCGCCGAGGGCTGCAAGACGCAGCACCCCTGGGGCGAGGGCTCGAACAGCCCCGGCTGGGAGGGCGACGCCTCCGCGCCGTACTGCGAGTGGCAGGACGTGCGCGAGGGCCCGTACGGCTACAACGGCTTCCACTACATGTCGATCGTCGACTTCCCCGATCCCGCGCCCCGCAACAACCACTTCTGGCACTACCGCCGCAAGGTGCTCATGGACTCCTTCGCCCAGCACCCCGACCGTGTCGGCGGCGGCACCGGCGGCCGGATCTGCGACGCCTCGACCGCGCAGTACTACGACTACAAGGACAGCAGCTTCAACACCGTCAACATGTGGATCAGCGGGATGCCCAACTGGACCCCGGGCCAGGGCGGGCTCGCCGGGAACTCGCAGTGGTTCATGTCGAGCTGCTCCGGCGGCGTCGCCGAGCAGCAGCTCTCCTCCGCGGGCGAGCTGCAGCCGGAGCTGATGCCGAACGAGGACTACACCTTCGCCATCGAGCGCGACGCCACCGGCTACACCTTGGAGGCCAGCGGCAACTTCGCCCGCGCCGGTCGGCAGACGCTCCGCTTCCACCGGCCGTTCGTCGTGGGCGATGCGCCGATCTGGCACTACAACACCAAGCCGGAGGAGTACGACGGCCGGTTCAACGGCGACCTGGTGCAGAACGACAAGAACGGCAGCACCACCTGGGCGGACCAGTGGCCGCAGGGCTCGGCCTACCCCGACTCGTTCGTGATCGGCGACCTCTACACCAACGTCTACGAGGGCAGCGCCAGCCTGACCGACCTGAAGATGTTCGTGCCGCAGGACCAGGACGACAACCAGGACGGCGACCAGGACGGGGACCAGGACGACAACCAGGACGAGGACCAGGACGAGGACCAGGGCTGAGGGAGGCCCTGCCGGGGACGGCGGCGGGCGATCGGTCCGGGAGGGTTGTTATCCTCTCATGACATGCAGTCAAGTATCGATCGTTCGTCGCTGCTCCCCTTCTACCACCAGCTCAAGCAGATCCTCCTGGGCGAGATGGAGAGCCGCGAGCTGGGGCCCGGCGACCGGCTGCCGGGGGACCACGAGCTGTGCGAACGCTACGGGGTCTCCCGGACGGTCGTCCGCCAGGCCCTCGCGGAGCTGGAGTCCGAAGGGGTCATCGAGCGGATCAAGGGCCGCGGCACCTTCGTCGCCCACCCCAAGACCCCCGAGGGCCTGGTCCAGTCCCTCACCGGGCTGTACGAGGACGTCGCCGCCCGCGGCGGACACCTGCGCAGCCAGGTCCGGAGGCTCGAAGTCGTCCCGGCGGACGCGCAGGTCGCCGGCGAGCTGGAGGTGCCGCCCGGGCACCCGGTGATCGTCATCGAGCGGCTGCGGTTCGTCGAGGAGGAGCCGTGGGTGCTCACGATCACCCACGTCCCGCAGGAGGTCGCCCCAGGCCTCGTCGACGAGGACCTCACCCAGGAGTCGCTGTACGCGCTGCTGGAGGGCCGCTTCGGGGTGCGGCTCGTGCAGGGCCGCCGCTCGGTGGAGGCGGCGGTGGCCTCCGCGGAACTGGCCCGCAGCCTCGGCGTCAACCGGGGCGCCCCGGTGCTCGTGCTGCGCAGCGTCAGCGTCGGCGAGCAGGGCCGTCCGGTCGAGAGCTTCGTCGCCTTCCACCGCGGCGACCGCAGCCGCTTCGAGGTGGAGCTGTCCCGGCAGTCGGGCGCCCCGCCCCGCCCGCTGATGATCGTCACCGACTGACGCCCCAGGGGCCCTGTCCGTCCCGTACGCCCCCTGCACCCCGACCTTCGCGGCCGGTCCGCTCACCCGAGCGGGCCGGCCGCTGACGCGTGCGCGGGGAGCGGGAGGGGCCGCTGCGGGAACCCTTGACATCCTGACCGTACAGGATGTCAAATGACCAGGTCGTCACGCTGACGCCCTCCGGAAACACCCCGCACGACCCCAGGAGGCCACGGTGCCGTCATACGCATCGCCCCCCATCGAGCCGAGTCTCATCACCTTCGATCCGCGGGCCGGCGGCATGAGCCCGTCGGGCCCGGTGCTCACCCGGCGCATGTCCGATCTCGACGGCCTCTTCGCCGACGGCGACGCCTGGCGCGCCGCGGTACGGGACGGCGGCGACCCCGTCGTGTACGACGTCGCCTCCTCGCCCGTACCGGAGGCGGAGGGCGAGCTGCCGCAGTCGATCACCACGATCCGGCCGGGCACGGTCGGCGGCGAGTTCCACATGACCAAGGGCCACCAGCACCCCAACCCGCAGGGCGAGATCTACCTCGGCCTCGCGGGCACCGGCGGGCTGCTGCTCTTCGACGGCGACCGGCCGCAGTGGATCGACATGTACCCGGGCGCCATCGGCTACATCCCGCCGGGCTGGGCGCACCGCAGCGTCAACACCGGCGACGAGCCGTACCGCTTCCTGGCCGTCTACCCCGGCAACGCCGGCCACGACTACGGCTGGGTCCTCGCCCACGGCATGGGTTACCGCGCCCGGCGCGCCCCGGACGGCGGCGCGCCCCTGCTCGTCCCCTTCACCGCACCGTCCCCCTCGGCACCCTCGTCCTCTCCCTCCCCCACGTCCCCCAGCAACCAGGAGTAGCCATGGCGCGCATCCGTTTCGTCTCCTCGGGGGTGGCCGCAGCCCTGGCCGTGGTCTTCGCGGCCGGCGGCGTCGCCGCCGGGAAGGCGGCGTTCGACGACTCCGGGTCCTCCTCGGGCGGCGGCGCCGCGGTCGGCGGCACCAAGGTCGACGTCATCACCAAGGCCACCGACTCCGACTTCTGGCAGTCGATGCTCGCCGGCTCCAAGCAGGCGGGCGACGACTTCGGCATCGACCTCGGCCTCTTCGGCCCCACCTCGGAGACCGACATCGAGGAGCAGGTCAGCCTGGTCGAGAACTCCATCTCCCGGGGCGCCGACGCCATCGTGCTGGCCTCGAACTCCTCCACCGCGCTCAACAGCGCCGTGGACCGGGCCCGCGACGCCGGCATCAAGGTGATCACCGTCGACAACGCGATCACCACCGAGGCCGAGGGGTTCATCGGCACCGACAACGTCAAGGCCGGCGAACAGGCCGGGGTGCGCATGTGTGAACTGCTCACCGACAAGGGCCAGGAGGACGGCAAGATCCTCCACGAGAGCTCGACCTCCGGGCAGCAGGTCCTCGTCGACCGGTTCAACGGCTTCAAGAGCGGCCTGGCCGCCGAGTGCCCCGACGCCGAGATCATCCAGACCTCCGTCAACGACAACGACCTCAACAAGGCCGTCTCCCAGGTCAACGACGCCCTCACCGCGACGCCCGACCTCGCCGGGGTCTTCGCCGACAACAACACCTCCGGCACCGGCGCCGCCAAGGCCGTCGCCGAGCGCAACGCGAGCGACCGCGTGTCCGTCGTCGCCTTCGACTCCGACCCCGCTGAGATCGCGGGCGTACGCGACGGGTCCATCGACGCGATCATCGTCCAGAACCCGTTCTTCTTCGGCTACCAGGGCGTCGTCGAGGCCGCGATGGCCGCGGGCGACAGCACGCCGCCCGTCCGGCTCGACCCGGGCGCCGTGGTCATCGACAAGTCGACCGTGGACGAGGAGCAGTACGAGCAGCTGCTCAACCCGCCCAAGACCAAGGGCTGAGGGCCGGCCATGGCGACCCCCGAGCCGAGCCCCGTGGTCAGCCTGCGGGGCGTGGGAAAGAGCTATCGCGCCGTCACGGCGCTGGCCGACGTGGACCTGGACATCGCGCCGGGCGAGGTGCACTGCCTCGCCGGCGAGAACGGCGCCGGGAAGTCCACCCTGATCAAGGTGCTGACCGGCGCGGTGGCCCGCGACGGCGGCACGTACCGGGTGCGCGGCCGCGAGATGCGCACCCACGTCACTCCCGCGGAGGCGCGCGCCGCCGGCATCGGCGTGGTGTATCAGGAGCTGAGCCTGATGCCCGAGCTGACCGTGGCGAGCAACCTGAGCATGTTCGGGATGCCCGGCCGCGCCGGCTGGGTGGACCGCCGCCGGCAGCGCGCGCAGGCCCGCGAGATGCTGGCCCGCGTCGGCCTGGCCGACCTGGACCCGCGCACCCGCGTGTCGGAACTGACCACCGCCACCCGGCAGTTGGTCGAGATCGCCCGGGTGCTGGGCCAGGACGCCCGGCTCGTCGTCTTCGACGAACCGACCACCGCGCTGTCCGCGCAGGAGGCGGACGCGCTGCTGGCCCGCATCGCCGCGCTGCGCGACGAGGGCGTCTCCGTCCTGTACGTCACCCACCGGCTGGAGGAGATGTTCGCCGTCGGCGACCGGGTGACTGTGCTGCGCGACGGCCGGCTGGTCGAGACCCGGCCGATGGCCGACTACGACGAGGACTCCCTCGTGCAGTCGATGGTCGGCCGCCGGATCGAGAACCTCTACCCCGGCGAGCGCGCGCGGCCCGGCGACGTACGGCTGGAGCTGCGGGGCCTGCGCCCCGCCGGCTTCCCCGCGCCGGTCGACCTGACCGTACGCCGCGGCGAGGTCGTGGGCCTGGCCGGGCTGCTCGGCTCCGGGCGCACCGAACTCCTGCGCGCCGTCTTCGGCGCCGACCCCGTGCTCGGCGGCGAGATCCTCCTCGACGGCCGCCGCGTCAACGCCACGTCCCCCCGCGCCGCCGCCCGGGCGGGGCTCGGGCTGCTGCCCGAGGACCGCAAGGAGTCCGGGCTGCTGCTGGGGCTGAGCATCGAGAAGAACGTCGCCATCGCCAGCCTGCCGCGCACCGGCACCCTCGGGGTGCTGCGCCGCCGCCGGATGCGCGAGCACGTCACCGCCGCCTCCGAGGGCCTGCGCATCAAGCTCGGCGACTGGAGCGACCCGGTCTCCTCGCTCTCCGGCGGCAACCAGCAGAAGACGCTGGTCGCCCGCTGGCGGGCCACCGGCGCCAAGGTGCTGCTGCTCGACGAGCCCACGAAGGGCGTCGACGTCGGCTCCAAGGCCGACATCTACCAGGTGATCGCCGAACTGGCCGCCGACGGCCTGGCGATCGTGGTCGTCTCTTCCTACCTCCCCGAGCTGCTGGGCCTGTGCGACCGCGTCGAAGTGGTGCGCCAGCGCCGGCTGGTGGGCTCGCTGCCCGCCGCGGAGGCCACCGAGGAGGCCGTGCTGCGGCTGGCGAGTCCCGTGGGCCCGGCGGCCGGCGCGGACCCGGCCGCGGCCCCCGCCGCCCCCGCGGCCGGCCCGCCCGGCCCCGCCGAACCTTCCGCACCGTCCCTGGAGAACCGATGACCGACCTCGCCAGAGCCACCGCCCCCGCCGCAGGCGGCGGCACGTCCAAGGGCATCCAGTTCGGCAAGCGACCCGCCCGGCAGCCCGCCGACGGGGAGATCCTGCGCCTGGGCCAGGTGCTGGGCCGCACCTCCGGCGGCATCCCCGTACTGCTGGTGCTGGCCTTCGCGCTGACCATGTCCACCGAGTCGTTCCTCACGGGCACCAACCTGGACAACCTCGGCCGGCAGGTGTCCATCTTCGCGATCATCGCCGTCGGCCAGCTCATCGTCATCCTCACCGCGGGCATCGACCTGTCCGTCGGCTCGGTCGTCGGACTGTCCGGGATCGTCGCCGCCAAGATGGTCTACGACACGAGCGGCGGCCTGCCCATCCTGGCCGCCGTGCTCCTCGCGCTGCTCGTCGGCGCCGCCGCCGGGCTCGTCAACGGCCTGCTGGTGGCGTTCCTCAAGATGCCGCCGTTCATCGTGACGCTCGGCATGATGGGCGCCGCCCGCGGCGCGACCCTGCTGCTCAGCGACGGCCGCACCGTGCAGCCGCTCCCGGACGGATTCGCCGAACTCGGCGGCGGCAGCCTGCTGGGCATCTCCCATCTGACCTGGCTGATGGTGCTCATCACGATCTTCTTCGCGCTGCTGCTGCGGCGCACCGTCTGGGGCGAATACGTCTACGCCGTCGGCTCCAGCGCCGAGTCCGCGCGGCTGACGGGCGTGCCCGTACGCCGCGTCCTCGTCAGCGCGTACGTGCTCTCCGGCACCCTCGCCGCCGCGGCCGGCGTGCTGCTCGCCTCCCGCCTCGGCAACGGCGTGCCCACCTCCGGCAACGGCTACGAACTCCAGGCCATCGCCGCCTGCGTGATCGGCGGCGCCAGCCTCTTCGGCGCCAAGGGCAGCGCGCTGGGCGCACTCGTCGGCGCGCTGGTCGTCGGCATGCTCAACAACGGCGGCACGCTGCTGGGCATCGACCCCTTCTGGCTCCAGATCGTCATCGGCGTGCTGATCCTCGCCGCCGTCGCCACCGAGCACGTCCACAACCTGCGCCGCGGCGGCAAGGCCAAACCGGCGGCGCGCGACGGGCAGCGGGGACAGGCCGACGGCACGCCGCAACCGGACGCGCCACAACCGGATACGGGGGCCGCGGAGGACAAGACTGCCGGTGAGCCGACCCCGACGAAACGAGCGGCACCATGATCATCGCGCACGACCTCGGCACCACCGGCGACAAGGCCTCGCTGCACGCCGACGACGGCACCCCGGTCGCCGCCCTGACCGAGCACTACAGCACCGACTTCCGCGCCGGCGGCGTCGCCGAGCAGGACCCCGAGGTGTGGTGGCGGGCCGTGTGCGCCGCCACCCGGCGGCTGCTGGAGCACACCGGCGTACGCCCCGCGGAGGTGTCCGCCGTCGGGTTCAGCGGCCAGATGATGGGCGCGGTGCTGCTCGACTCCGCGTACCGGCCGGTGCGGCCCTCGCTGATCTGGGCGGACCACCGCAGCCAGGAGCAGGCCGACCGGCTCGTCGCCGCGCTGGGTGCCGAGCGGGCGTACCGCCTGCTCGGCCACCAGCTCCACCCCACGTACTCGCTGACCAAGGTGATGTGGGTACGCGACCACGAGCCGGAGGCCTTCGCCCGGGTCGCCCACGTCTGCCTGGCCAAGGACTACGTCGTGCACCGCCTCACCGGCGTGCTGGCCACCGACCGCTCCGACGCCTCCAGCACCAACGCCTACGACCAGCCCGCCGGCGCCTGGTCCGCCGAGGTGCTGGCGGCGGCCGGCATCGACGCCGGGCTGTTCCCCGAGATCGTGCCGTCCACCACCGTCGCGGGCGGGCTGCTGCCCGAGGCGGCGGCGGCCACCGGGCTGGCCGCCGGCACGCCCGTCGTCCTCGGCGGCGGCGACGGCCCGCTGGCCGCGCTGGGCGCCGGGGTCATCGACCCCGCCGACGGCGCGTACACCTACCTCGGCTCGTCCTCCTGGGTCTCCCTCTCCGCCGAACGGCCGCTGCACGACCCGCGGATGCGCACCATGACCTTCGACCACGTCGTCCCGGGACGCTACGTGCCCACCGCGACCATGCAGGCCGGGGGCGCGTCGCTGGACTGGGTGGCGGAGGTGCTGCGCCCCGGCCAGGGCGGGGACCGCTTCCCCGAGCTGCTCGCGGCGGCGGCCGACGCCGACACCGCCGGCCTGTACTTCCTGCCGCACCTGCTGGGCGAGCGCTCCCCGTACTGGAACGCCGCCGCGGCCGGCGCGTTCCTCGGCCTCACCCGCCACCACGAGGAGGCCCACCTGACCCGCGCGGTGCTGGAGGGCGTGGCGTTCAACCTCGCCACCTGCGTCGGCGCGTTCCGCGAGGCCGGCCACCCCGTCGACCGCGTGGACGCGATCGGCGGCGGCGCGGCCAGCGACCTGTGGCTGCAGATCCTCGCCGACGTCTGGGGCGCGACCGTGCGCCGCCGCAGCATCGTCGAGGAGGCCAACAGCCTGGGCGCCGCCGTCACCGCGGGCGTCGGCGCGGGCCTGGTCGACGGCTTCGCCGTGGCCCGCGACCTGTCCGAAGTCACCGCCGAGTTCACTCCCGACCCCGGCCGGCACGCCGACTACCGGCGGCGCCACGCCCTGTTCCTGGAGGCGTACGAGCGGCTGGAACCGTGGTTCGCGAAGGAGAAGCGATGAGCGGAAGCACGGCCGGAGACGGCGCGGCGGGAACGCCCGGCGCGGCCGGCGTGGCGCCCATGGTGCTGGTGACGTCGCGGTCCTTCGGCAGCGGCACCGCGCCCGTCGAGGCCGAACTCGCCGCCGCCGGGCTGCGCGTGGTGCGCGGCTCCACCGTCCACGACCCGGCGGAGCTGGCCCCGCTGCTGGCCGATGCCGTCGCCTGGATCGCCGGCACCGCGCCGGTCACCGACGCGCACCTGGCCGCCGCGCCCCGGCTCAGGGTCGTCGCGCGCTACGGCGTCGGCGTCGACAGCGTCGACCTGGCCGCCGCCGCCCGCCGCGGCGTCGCCGTCACCAACACCCCCGCCGCGAACAGCGACGCCGTCGCCGACCTCGGCGTCGCGCTGCTGCTCGCCGCGCTGCGCGGCGTCGCCGCCGGGGACCGGGCCGTACGCGCCGGGTCGTGGCAGCCGCGCCGCGGCCGGGAGCTGGGCTCCCTGACGCTCGGCGTCGTCGGCCTCGGCCGGGTCGGGCGCGGGGTGGCGCGGCGCGCCGCCGGGTTCGGCACCGAGGTGCTGGGGCACGACCCGTACCTGGACCCGGTGGTCTTCGAGGTGCTGGGCGTCCGCCGCACGCCGCTCGCGGAGCTGGCCCGGTGGTGCGACGCGGTGAGCCTGCACGCCCCCGGCGGCACCCGGGTGGTCGACGAGCGGTGGCTCGCCGGGGCCCGGCCGGGGCTGATCGTCGTCAACACGGCGCGGGCCGACCTCGTCGACGAGCACGCCGTCGCCGCGGCGCTGCGGGACGGCAGGCTCGCCGCGTACGCCGCGGACACCCTCGCGGGCGAGGGCGGCGCCGCCGCCGAAAGCCCGCTGCTGGCCGCGGAGTTCGCCGACCGGGTGGTCCTCACCCCGCACCTCGGCGCGCAGACCGTCGAGGCGGTGGACCGGATGGGCGCGGGCGCCGTACGGGCCGTCCTCGACGTGCTCGCGGGCCGCGAGCCCGCGCACCCCGTACCCCTGCCCGTACCCGCCACCGAAGAGAGCGCACCGTGACCGCCCAGCAGCCCCCGTCCCCCCTCGCCGGCCTGCGCCGCGCCGGCGTCGTCGCCGTCCTCCGCGCCCCGACCCCGGAAGGCGCGCTGGCCGCGGTGGCGGCGCTGGTCGACGGCGGCGTCACCGGTATCGAGATCACGTACTCCACGCCCGACGCGCCCGCGGTCATCGCCGAGGTACGCGCCCGCCACCCCGAGGCGCTGGTGGGCGCGGGCACCGTGCTGACCCCCGCGCAGGCCGCCGCCGCGGCCGACGCCGGCTCGGCCTTCCTGGTCAGCCCCGGCACCACCCCCGAACTGGCCGCCGCGATGCTGGAGACGGGCCTGCCCGTGCTCTCCGGCGCCCTGACCCCCGGCGAGGTCATGACCGCCACCGCCCTCGGCGTGCACGCGGTCAAGGTCTTCCCCGCCTCCCTCGGCGGCCCCGGCTATCTGCGCGCGCTGCGCGGCCCGTTCCCCGACGTGCCGCTTGTGCCCACCGGCGGGGTCTCCGCCGGCAACCTGGGGGAGTGGTTCGGGGCCGGCGCGCTGGCGGTCGGCGCGGGCGGCGAGCTGGCCTCGTCCGCGGACATCGCCGCGGGGCGCTGGGACTCGCTGACCGTACGGGCCCGGGCGTTCGCCGCGGCGCTGGCCGAGGCCCGCCGGGACGCGTCCGGCGCGGGCGACCCGGGCGACCCGGGCGACCCGGGCGACACGGCCGCCCCGGGTGCGGAGGCGGTCCGTTGAGCGCGGAGACCGAGGCCGCCGCAGGCACCGCCGCGGACACGGCGGCCATGGCCTTCGTCGGCGTCAGCACCGGCGAGTCGTCCATCATGCGGATCTTCCCCGAGTGGGCCCGCCTCCTCGGCCTGCCCACCGCCCGGCTCGTCGGCTTCGACCTGCCGCCGGACGCCGAACCCGCCCGCCACCGGGCCGTGGCCGAGCGGATCCGGCGCGACCCGCTGCTGCTCGGCGCGCTGATCACCACGCACAAGATAGGCGTGTACCGGGCCGCCGCCGACCTCTTCGACGAGCTGGACGACTTCGCCAGGCTGTGCGGCGAGGTCTCCTCCGTCTCCAAGCGGGACGGCCGCTTCGTCGGCCACGCCAAGGACCCGCTGACCGCGGGCCTGGCCATCGAGGAGTTCCTCGCGCCGGCGCACTTCGCCGCCACCGGCGGCGAGCTGCTCTGCCTGGGTGCCGGCGGCGCCGGCACCGCGATCGCCTACTACCTGGCCCGCCGACCCGACGCCCCCGCCCGCATCGTCTGCACCGACCGCTCCGCCGACCGGCTCGCCGAGCTGGCCGACGTGCTCCGGCGCGGCGGCGCGGACCCGGCCCGGCTGCGTACCGTCGTCACCGAAGGGCCCGCCGACGAACTGCTCGCGGCGGCGCCCCCCGGCACCCTCGTCGTCAACGCCACGGGCCTCGGCAAGGACCGGCCCGGCTCGCCGCTCTCGCCCGCGGCGCGCTACCCGCGCGGGGCCGTGGTGTGGGAGCTGAACTACCGCGGCGCGCTCCCGTTCCTGCACGCCGCGCGTGCCCAGGCAGCCGACCGGGACCTCGAAGTGGTCGACGGCTGGCGGTACTTCATCCACGGCTGGTCCCAGGTGACAGCGGAGGTGTTCGGCCTGAGCCTGGACACCGCGACCGTCGACCGGCTCTCCGCCGCCGCCGAGGCCGTCCGGTGAGCGTGCGCACGGTCCTCGGCGACCTGCCCGCGGACCGGCTCGGCAGGACCGACTACCACGAGCACCTCTTCCAGGTCTCGCCGCTGCTGCCCGGCGACGAACTCGACGACGAGGCGCGCAGCGGGCAGGAGGCCGCGTACCTGCGGGCGGCCGGCTTCACCGCGATGATCGAGGCGACCCCGGTGGGCCTGGGCCGCGACCCGGCGGGCGTCGCCCGCATCGCGCGGGCCGCGAGGCTGCACGTCGTGCACACCACCGGCGCACACCGCGAGCCGCACTACGCGCCCGGCCACCCGCTGCTCGCGAGGACGGAAGCCGAGCTGGCCGCGCTCTTCACCGCCGAGCTGATGGACGGCATGTACGCGGACGCGGAGCTGACGGTGCGGACCGGGCCCGCCGTGCGTGCCGGGATCGTCAAGGCCGGCGTCGGGTACTGGTCGATCAGCCCGTTCGAGCACCGGGTGCTCGCGGCGGCCGGTGCCGCCCACCGGGCCACGGGGGCGCCGGTGATGGTGCACCTGGAGTACGGCAGCGCGGCGTTCGAGGTGCTGGACGAGCTGGCCGGGCACGGGGTGCCGGCCCACCGGGTCGTCCTCGCGCACGCCGACCGCAACCCCGACCCCGGGCTGCACGCGGAGCTGTGCGCGGCCGGCGCGTACCTCGGCTACGACGGCATGGCCCGCCACCGCGGCCACCCCGACTCGACCGTGCTGGGCTGCCTGCTCGCCACCGCCGAGCGCGCCGGACCCGACCGGCTGCTCCTCGGCGGCGACGTCGCCCGCCGCGCCCGCTACCGCGCGTACGGCGGCATGCCGGGCCTGGACTACCTGCCGCGCCGCTTCCTGCCGCGCGTCGCGGCCGAGGGCGGCGAGGCGCTGGCCGACGCCGTCACGGTGGCCAACCCGGCGCGGCTGCTGGACTGGAGCGGCACGCCCTGAGGCCGCGGTCCCTCAGCCCGGGGCCCTTCAGCCCGCGTCGTCCTCCGCGACGGTCTGCAGGATCGCCTCGCCGTACTTCGCGAGCTTGTTCTCGCCGACGCCGCTGACCGACCCCAGCGAGGCGAGCGACCCGGGGCGCTCGGTGGCGATCTGCCGCAGCGTCGCGTCGTGGAAGATCACGTACGCGGGCACCCCCTGCTCCTTCGCCGTCGCGCCGCGCCAGGCGCGCAGCCGCTCGAAGAGCGACGCCGCCTCCGCGGGCAGGTCGACCGCCTCCGCGCGCTTGGACCCGGACTTCGCCTTCGCGGCCTTCGCCGCCCGCTTGGGCTCGGTGCGCAGCGGCACCTTGCGGCCCCGGTACAGCACCTCGTCGGCTTCCTCGGTGAGCACCAGCGTGCCGTAGTCGCCCTCGACGGCCAGCAGCCCCTTGGCGAGCAACTGCCGTACGACACCGCGCCACTCGTGCTCCGCGAGGTCGTCGCCGACGCCGAAGACGGACAGGGTGTCGTGGTCGTGCTGGATGACCTTGGCGGTCTTGCGGCCCATCAGGATGTCGACGATCTGCCCGGCGCCGAACTTCTGCCGCCGCTCGCGCCGCAGCCGCACCACCGTGGACAGCAGCTTCTGCGCGGCGACCGTGCCGTCCCACGACTCCGGCGGTGTGAGGCACGTGTCGCAGTTGCCGCAGGGGGAGCCGCTCTGGCCGAAGTACGCGAGGAGCTGCGAGCGCCGGCAGTCGACGCTCTCGCAGAGCGCGAGCATCGCGTCGAGATGCGCGCCCGCCCGCCGCCGGTGCGCGTCGTCGCCCTCGGAGCCGTCGATGAGCTTGCGCTGCTGCACCACGTCCTGCAGCCCGTACGCCAGCCAGGCGGTGGACGGCTGGCCGTCGCGGCCGGCGCGGCCGGTCTCCTGGTAGTACCCCTCGACGGACTTGGGCAGGTCGAGATGGGCGACGTAGCGCACGTCGGGCTTGTCGATGCCCATGCCGAACGCGATGGTGGCGACGATCGTCATGCCCTCCTCGCGCAGGAACCGCGACTGGTGCTCGGCGCGGGTCGCCGCAGGCAGGCCGGCGTGGTACGGCAGCGCGTCGATCCCGTTGCGCACGAGGAACTCCGCGGTGTCCTCGACCGACTTGCGCGACAGGCAGTAGACGATGCCCGCGTCGCCCGCGTGCTCGGTGCGCAGCAGCTCCAGGAGCTGCTTCTTCGGCTCCCGCTTGGGCACGATGCGGTACTGGATGTTGGGCCGGTCGAAGCTCGCCACGAAGTGCCGCGCCTGCTCCAGCTGGAGCCGGCCGGCGATCTCCGCGTGCGTGGCCTTGGTCGCCGTCGCGGTCAGGGCGATGCGCGGCACGTCCGGCCAGCGCTCGGAGAGCGCGGACAGCGCGAGGTAGTCGGGCCGGAAGTCGTGGCCCCACTGCGAGACGCAGTGCGCCTCGTCGATGGCGAACAGCGCGATGGTCCCGCGGTCGAGCAGCCGCATCGTGGACTCCACCCGCAACCGCTCGGGCGCCAGGTAGAGCAGGTCGATCTCGCCGGCGACGAACTCCGCCTCCACCATCCGCCGCTCGTCGGGATCCTGCGTGGAGTTCAGGAACCCGGCCCGCACCCCGAGCGCGCGCAGCGCGTCGACCTGGTCCTGCATCAGGGCGATGAGCGGCGAGATCACCACACCTGTGCCCGGCCGCACGAGCGCCGGGATCTGGTAGCACAGCGACTTGCCGCCGCCGGTGGGCATCAGCACGAGGGCGTCGCCGCCGCCCACGACATGGTCGATGATCTCCTGCTGGCCCTCGCGGAACGACTCGTAGCCGAAGACCTTGCTGAGGACCTGCAGCGCCTCGGTGGAACTCATCCGGCGAGTTTATGCCCCACCACCGACACCCCGCGGGCATACCTCCCGACCGGCCGGGCGGGGCGGCAGCCTATCGTCGGACGCATGCCGAGCGCTCCGGAATCCTGGACAATACGCCACTTTTCGCAAGCCAATCCCGCAGGTCCCGGCTGTGACAGCGTGCCGGCGCTCCTGCGGAGACTGGCCGATTCGATCGAGGCGCTGGGCCCCGTCGAAGTCCAGCATGTCGTCATCGAGTCGGAGGCGACCGAGCACGGGCTCTGGCGGTCGGGGACGGTCTACTTCCACCCGCCCGACCGGGACGTCTAGAGCGTGAAGCCGGCGGGGAAGGGGTCCTCGGGGTCCAGGAGGTACTGGCCCATGCCCGTGATCCAGGCGCGGCCCGTGACCGTGGGGACCTGCGCGAGCAGGTCGCCGACCTCCGTCTCCGCCTCCAGGCGGCCCGTGAACAGAGTGCCGAGCAGCGACTCGTTGACGAAGTCCGCGCCCAGTTCCAGCTCCCCGCGTGCGTAGAGCTGCGCCATCCGCGCCGACGTGCCGGTGCCGCACGGCGAGCGGTCGAACCAGCCCGGGTGGATGACCATCGCGTTGCGCGCGTCCGCGGAGCCCTCCGCGGGCGGCGCCGTCAACTGGACGTGCTTGCAGCCGGAGATCCCCGGGTCCGCGGGGTGCACCGGGCGGTTCTGCTCGTTGACCGCGTCCATGATCGCCAGGCCCGCGGCGAGCATCCGCTCCTTCTCCGCCTTCGCGAACGGGATGCCGAGGCTCTCGATCGGCAGGATGGCGTAGAAGTTGCCGCCGTACGCCATGTCGTACGCGACCCGCCCCACCCCCGGCACCTCGACGGCCGCGTCCAGCTCCAGCGCGAACGACGGCACGTTGCGGAACGTCACCGACTCCGCCCGCCCGCCCGAGACCGCGACCCGGGCGATCACCAGCCCCGCGGGCGTGTCCAGCCGGACCTCCGTGACCGGCTCGGTGACCGGCACCATCCCGGTCTCCACCAGCACCGAGGCCACGCCGATCGTGCCGTGGCCGCACATCGGCAGCAGGCCGGAGACCTCGATGTACAGCACGCCGTAGTCGGCGTCGGACCGGGTCGGCGGCTGGAGGATCGCGCCGCTCATCGCGGCGTGCCCGCGCGGCTCGTTCACCAGCAGCTGCCGGATGTCGTCCATGTTCTCGGCGAAGTACTCGCGGCGCTCGGCCATGGTGGCGCCCGGCACCACCCCGACGCCGCCGGTGATCACCCGGGTCGGCATCCCCTCGGTGTGCGAGTCGACGGCCGTGAAGTAGCGGGAGGCGCGCACGTCACACCCCCGCCCGGGCGGCGGGGAAGGCTCCGTCGAACGTCTCTTGCGGCATGGCGGTCTCCTTGGCGTGGGCGGTGTGGCGGTACGGCGGTGTTGCGGCGGTACGGGGACGGGTCACTGCGGTCGCGCTTCCGGATCCGCCTCCGGCGGTTCCGCCAGCTCGCCCAGCCGCACCGGCGAGGCGATCGGGCGCCGCGCGAACGCCGCCGCGTCCGGCACGCCCGTCAGACAGGCGACGTTGGGGCCGCACACGCGCCCCTGGCACTGGCCGAGCCCGGCCCTGCTGACCAGCTTCACGGCGCGTACCCCGAGCGCGTCGCGCTCCTGCACCGAGCGGTGCAGCTCGCCGTACGCGACCTCCTCGCAGCGGCAGACGAGGGTGTCCTCGCGCAGCCACGTACGCCACCCGTCCCGCACCGGGTACGCCCGCGCCAGCGCGGCGGCGAACCTGCGCCCGGCCCGTGCCCGGCGCAGCGCCGCGGCCGGGGGCGCCGCGCGGGCGCCGAGGAGCCGGGCCGCGGCGGTGCCCGCGACCTCGCCCTCCGCGGCGGCCGGGGCCGCGCCGCCGACGCCCGTCAGCTCGCCCGCCGCGAACACCCCCGGCACCGATGTGGCCTGCGCGGCGTCGACCGCGACGAACCCGCCGTCGAGCGCGCAGCCGGCGGCCAGGGCCGTCTCCAGCTGCGGTACGAACCCGAAGCCGACGCACACCGCGTCGACCGGCGTCCGCCGCTCGCTGCCCGGCACGATCCGCCACCCGGCGTCGAGGCGCGCCGTGGTGACCGCCTCGACGCGGTCCGCACCGTGCGCGGCGACGACGGCGGTGCGGCGCCGGTACGGGATGCGGCGGCGGGCCAGCAGCGCGGCGTAGCCGGCGAGTTCGCCGAACTTGCGCCACCCGGCGGCGGCGTCGGCGGGCCGGTGCAGCCAGGCCGTGACCGGCTCCCCGGCCTCCAGCACCCCGGCGACCTCCGCCCCGACCGCCGTCAGCGAGGCGGCGACCGGCAGCAGGAACGGCCCGGTGCCGGCCAGCAGCACGCGCTCGCCGACCCGCACGCCCTGCCCCTTCGCCAGGGCCTGCGCGGCGCCGGCGGTGAAGACGCCTGGCAGGTCCCAGCCGGGGAAGGGCAGCGCCCTGTCGTACGCGCCGGTGGCCAGCACCAGCGCGCGGGTCTCGACGCTGCGCCCGGTACGGCCCGGGCCGTCGGCGGGCCCGGTGCGCAGGTGCACCCGGTGCCCGCCGCCGGGCACCGGCTCCAGCGCCCAGACGACGGAGTGCGGCAGGTGCTCCACGCCGGGCGGCAGCGCGAACCGGTCGCGGCCGGCGAGGGAGTTCTGCCGGTGGTACTGCCCGCCGAGCGCGGCACCGGAGTCCACGAGCAGGACGCGGACGCCGAGCCGGGCGGCGGCCCGGGCGGCGGCCATCCCGGCGGGGCCGCCGCCGATGACGACGACGGGGGAGCGGCGGGGGACGCCGGGCCCGGCGGCCCGGTCCATGCCGGCGGGGTCCGGGCCGGCCGTGCTCGCACCGGGCGGGCCGGCACCGAGCCGTCCGGCGCCGGGTGGTTCCGCGCCGGGCGGGTCCGCGCCGGGCGGGTCCGCATCCGGCGGGTCCGCGCCGGGACCTTTCGCGACCTGTCCCGCCACGCCGGTCCGCTCCGCCGCGGGGCCGTGCCCCCCGGGCTCACCAGCGCCCTGCCCGTTCTCCTCGGGGGCGCTCACGCCGGCAGCTCCGCGCCGTCCTGGGTGCGGATGTCGTCGCCGTCGCGGACGAGGCGCTGGCAGGCGCGTACGTCGGGGGCGCCGTTGACGACGACGAGGCAGTCGTGGCAGACGCCGATGCCGCAGAAGACGCCGCGCGGCCGGCCACCGCCGCGGGTCGTCCGCCAGGAGACCCGGCCGAGCGCCAGCAGCAGCCCGGCGACGGTCTGCCCCGACTCGGTGACCAGTTCCTCCCCGTCGACCCGCACGATCAGCAGGCTCCCGGCCCGCCCCGCGGCACCGGCGCCGCCGCCCTGCTCCGGCCCCCGCCTACGCCGCCTCATCGGCCGCCGCCTTCCTCATGACCCCCGGCCGGTCCACCCGGAACGGCTTCGCGTCCGTCTCCGGCGTCCGCCCCGTGAAGAGGTCCGCCAGCAACTGCCCCGTGCCCGCCGCCAGGCCGATGCCCGCGCCCTCGTGCCCCGTGGCGTGCCACAGCCCGGGCCGCCGCGGGTCCTCGCCGATCACCGGCAGGTGGTCCGGTACGTAGGGCCGGAAGCCGCCGTACGTGCGGATCACCGGCACCCCGGCGAGCACGGGGAACAGCCCGGCCGCCTTGCGCGCCAGCTCCCGCAGCACCGCGACCCGCACGGTCTCGTCGAAGCCGACCCGCTCCCGGCTGGAGCCGACGAGCACCGTTCCGGACCGCGTCGCCTCTACGACGGTGGACGTCTGCAGGTCGGCGGTGCCGCCGGCGACGGCGCCGACGTAGTCGGCGTCGTAGACCTTGTGCCGCACCGTGCCCGCCGGCAGCGCGGCGGTGACGAGGACCATCCCGCGCCGCGGCAGCACCGCGACCGGGGCGCCCGCCGAAGCGGCGAACCGGCCGGCCCACGGCCCGCAGGCGTTGACGACCGCGCGGCACGGCACGGTGCCCCGGTCGGTGCGCACGCCGGTGACGGCGCCCGCGGCGCCGGTCGTGACCCCCAGCGCGGTGACGCCGGAGCGTACCCGCCCGCCCCGCGCCCGTACCGCCGCGAGCAGCGCGGTCGTCGCGAGCACCGGCTGGAGCTGGCCGTCCTGCGGGTAGTGCACGGCCGCCGTCACCGCCGGGGTGAGGTGCGGCTCCAGGGCCCCGGCCTCGGCCGGGGCGACCGGCTCCGCCCGGACGCCCGCGGTGCGCTGGGCGGCGGCGAAGTCCGCGAGCGCGCCGGCCGCCGCCGGTGTGGTGGCGACGACGAGGCCGCCCTTGGCGTCCCACTCCGCCTCCGCGCGGCGCGGCCCGAGCAGGTCGCGCAGTTCGGCGAGGAGGTGGGGCCAGCGGCGGCGGGAGTGCTGGGCGAGGGCCAGCTCGGGTCCCGGCGCCTTGTCGGATACCAGGACGTTGCCCTCGCCGGCGGCGGTGGTGCCGCTCGCGGGCGCGCCGCGGTCCAGCACGGCCACCGAGAGTCCGGCGGCGGTGAGCGCCTCGGCGCAGGCCGCGCCGATCACACCGGCGCCCACGACCACGACGTCGTACGCCACGTGCCGCCACCTCCGTTCATTAAAACGAACGGCAACGAGCGTATGGAGGCCGCAGATCGGCGGTCAAGCCCCTGTTCCGGGTACGCGTTGTGCGTTCTGTCGGGGCGCCGGCACGGCGCACGAGGCGACCGGCGGGACCGGGTGCGCGGCGGCCGGGTACTCCAGCATCAGCACCGAGAGCACCGGGCCCTCGACGGTCTCGTAGAGGTGCGGCGCCGCGGCCGGGAAACAGACGTAGTCGCCGGGGCCCAGCTCGTACGGCGCCTCCGGCGGGCCCACCCGGAGCCGCCCGGACGTGACGACGACGTGCTCGCGCCCCGGGTGGCCGGCGGAGTGCTGCACCTCGCCGGGGCGCACCCGCTGGTCGTACAGCTCGACGACCGTGTCGGTGAGGTCCATGCGGCGCAGCATCCGCAGGTCGACCGCGTTGCTGCTGAGCACCTCGAGGCCCGCGGAGCGGACGAGCAGCACGTCCGGGTCCTCGCGCTCGGTGAGCAGCGACGACACCGGAACCCCCAGGGCGTTCGACAAACTGAACACCGTCTCGATGGTGGGGTTCCCGGTCCCGGACTCCAGCTGCGACAGCGTGCCCTTGGCGATCCCGGAGGCGCGCGCCAGCCCGGAGAGGGTGAGTCCCGCCTGCGTCCGCAGCGCCCGCAGGTTGGCCCCGAGCACCCGGCCTGCCTGTTCCCGTACCACCGGACCTCCTCGACAGTCGTGCGAGAGGCTACCCCGCGCCCGGCGAGGCGGCGACGGACGTATTCACTATTCGCGTATCGTCGTTTTCATTGGTCGGCCCATTGGCGCGCGGGAGTTGACCCCAATTCCCCGTGAAATTGGGGCCGTTGTTACTCAGGGGTTGTCGTGTGCATGTCCCGGATGTTTTCATGGCCGACCGGACATGCGCGCGCACAATCCTTGATCCCCCCACATCCACCCCCCACCTGAAGAAGGAGACCAGGATGGCTGCACATCCGGGTTTCGACCGCCGCGCGGTGCTGCGCGGCGGACTGACCGCCTCCGCGGCCGGAGCGCTCGGGCTCGGCGCGGCGGGTCTCGCACACGCCGCGCCCAGGTCAGCGACCACCTCCGGGGCCGTTGCGGCCCCCGCCCCGCCCCGCGGCGCCCGCCCGCTCGCCGCGCCCGAGCCGCGCATCTACACCACCGCGGAATGGGGCGCCCGACCGCCGGAAATCGACATCGTCGTCCTCGACCACGTGCCGACGTACATCGTCGTCCACCACACCGCAGAACCCGGCAACAGCGAGGATTACTCGCTCGAACACGCAATGGAAATCTGCCGGTCCATCCAGAACTTCCACATGGACACCCAGGGCTGGGGCGACACCGGCCAGCAGTTCACCATCAGCCGCGGGGGCTACTCCCTCGAAGGCCGGCACCAGAGCCTGGACGTCGTCCGCGGCGGCACCCAGCACGTGCAGGGCGCCAACGTCGGCGGCCGCAACAGCGAGGTCATCGGCATCGAGAACGAGGGCCTGTACGTCGACGTCGACGTGCCCCCCGCGCTGTGGGACGCGCTCGTCGCTATGGTCGCCTGGATGGCCGGCCAGTACGGGCGGCCGGTGGAGAACATCATGGGCCACCGCGACTTCAACTCCACCCAGTGCCCCGGCGACGTGCTCTACGGGCGCCTGCCGGAGCTGCGCGAGGCGGTGGCCGGAGTCCTCGGCGCGCCGCGGCCGGAACGGGCCGCCGTCTGGCCGCTGCTGCGCCCCGGCGACAGCGGGCCCGTGGTACGCGCGGCGCAGCACCTGCTGCGCGCCCGCGGGTTCACCGGCCTGCCGGCCGACGGCCTCTTCGGGCCGTCGACGAAGCGGGCCGTGGCGAAGCTCGCGGAGTCCAGTGGAGTCGAACGGCACTCCTGCTCGGCCGAGTTCCACAAGCGCACCGACGAGACGGGCTACCTCGGCTCCGACATCTGGCCGCTGATCACCCCGCGCGGGCGCGCCGGGGCGGACGGCGAGGTCGCGAAGGCCGTCGACACGCTGCTCGGCCGCGGACGGCGGGCGCCGTCGAGCCGGGAGCTGAACACGGCGGTGTGGAAGCAACTGCTGTCCTGAGGACCGGATCGCGCCGGGCCCGGTCGCGTACGGCCTGATCGCGTACGCAACGACACCGCGACCGTCGCGTCCGCCCCCTCCCCGGGGCGGCGCGGCGGTCGCCGGTGTCAGCGGCGGCCCGTCACGTACGGCCGGAGCTTGTCGGCGAGGGCTTCGGTGGTGACGAGCTGGAAGTCGTCGGCGATATAGAGGGCCGAGTCCGGGCACGTCTGTTCGGGGCTCGTCGTGCCGTCCAGAGCGAACGTCGTCACCGGCTCGCCGGTGGCGGCCTCGAAGACCCGGTAGATGTACCGCGCACTCTGGACGTCGACCTCGCCGTCGCCGGTGTTGTTCGCGCCGCCGAGGTAGGTGCAGGTACCGACGGTCCGGCTCGGGTGCTCCCAGTCGTCGTACTGGCAGACCACCAGCTGGGTGTCGTGGTTGTCGTATGCCGGATCCCAGCCGTCGGGCAGATACGGCGGTTCGCTCTCCGCGCCGGGGACCTCGTCCTTGAACAGCACGGCGGGGTGCGGCCCCGGACCGTCGTAGGCGGGGCCCTCGGGCAGGTACGCCTTCACCTTGCCGGCCTCGAACGGCTCCTTGAAGTCGCAGACCTCCTCGCTGCTCCGCACGGTCTGCCGCGCCGGCGGGGGCGGCGTACGCGGCAGCGGGTCGTGGGAGGACGTCGGGCTCGCGTCCTCCGGACCCTTCGCGTCGTCGCCGCCGTCACCGCCGGAGCAGGCGGCAGGCCCCGCCAGCCCGGCGGCCACGACCAGCACGAGCCCGGCCACGCCCCGCCGCACGCGTCCCACGATGCCCGCTCCCTCCCGCCACGACCGGCGTCCGCCCGAACCGTACCGCCACGCCCCGGGACGGGTCCCCGCCGATCGGGGGCCGGTCCCGCCGAGGCCGGCGACCCGGGTCTCTCCGGCCGCGCGCCCCGCAGTGCCCGCTCTTTCCCACCGCGCACCGCCCCCGCCCCGGGCGGGGACCGCGCGGTTACCGCCAAGGTCAACTACCCGGGGCCTCCAGGTGGTTGGGTAGGGGGTGAGCAGTGCCGGAGGGTGTGGTCCGGCGCGGAAGGAGGAGCGCTGTGGAGCCGCTGGCGGCTGGGGACCCCGCGCGGGTGGGCGACTTCGTGCTACGTGGCCGCCTGGGCGCGGGCGGCATGGGGGAGGTGTTCCTCGGCCGGTCGCCCGGCGGCCGCGCGGCGGCGGTGAAGGTGGTGCACGCCCATCTGGCGCGGCAGCCGGAGTTCCGGAGCCGGTTCCGGCGGGAGGTGGCCGCCGCGCGGTCGGTCAGCGGCGCGTACACCGCGCCGGTGATGGCGGCGGGCCCCGAGGACGATCCGCCGTGGATCGCCACTCTGTACGTCCCCGGCCCTTCCCTCGCCGACGCCGTGGGCGCGGCGGGGGCGTTCCCGGAGGACTCGGTGTGGCCGCTGGCGGCCGGGCTGGTCGAGGCGTTGCAGGCCATCCACGCCCAAGGGCTCCTCCACCGCGACCTCACACCGGCGAACGTGCTGCTGGCCGCGGACGGCCCGCGCGTGATCGACTTCGGGATCTCCCGGGCCATGGACGGCACCGTGCTGACCGGGACCGGTGCGACGATCGGCACGCCCGGCTTCATGTCCCCCGAGCAGGCCCAGGACGGCGACGTGCGGCAGCCCGGCGACGTCTTCTCCTTCGGCGCCGTGCTGGCCTACGCCGCCGGCGGCGTCGAGCCGTTCGGCCGCGGCGCGCCGCTGGGCGTCCTGCACCGCGTGGTCACGGCGGAACCGCGGCTGGACGGCGTGCCGGAGCGGATACGCACCGTCGTCGCCGCCTGTCTGGCGAAGAACCCGGACGACCGGCCCACCCCCGCCGACATCCTCGGCCTGATCGCCGCGGAGTGGGACCCGGGCGACGACTTCCCGGGCGCGGCGCCGTGGCCCGAGGCCGTGAACACCCTCATCCAGGCCCGTGCCGTACCGTCCACGGCGCGCGACTCCGCACGCGGCACCGCCCCGAACACCGAGCCGGACAGCGCACCGCCGCCACCGCACGACGCGCCCACGATGACCGCACCCCCGCGGTACGAGCCCACCCAGCCCGCCGACCCGCCCCCGGAGCCCGAGCCGCGACCCGGGCCCGCCGCCTCCGGTCGCGTACCGAAGGAGGACCGCCCCCGCGCGCTGCGCCGCCGCCACCGGCAGGCCCTCAAGCTCAGGAGGACGGGCGAGCACGAGGAGTCCGCCCGCCAACTGGCCCAGGTCGTCGCGGACCGCACCCGCGTGCAGGGGCCCGACCACATCGACGTCCTCTACAGCCGCCAGCACCACGCCATGGCCCTCGCGGACGCGGGCCGGGAGGCGGAGGCAGCGGAGCTGCTGGGCGAGCTGGTCCCGGAGTTCGTGCGCCGGCTGGGGCCGGAGCACCGGAACACCCTGACCACCCGCCGGAGCCACGCCGAGGCCCTCGGAAACTCGGGCCGGCACGAGGAGGCCGTCCGCCTGATGGCGGACGTCCTCCCGGACTCCGTGCGCGTGCTCGGCGCCGAGCACCGCGACACGCTCCTCGCCCGCCACATCCACGCCTGCAACATCGCGGACATGGGCGACTACGCGGAGGCCGCTCGTCTGTTCACCGTCCTCCTCGACGACCGGATCCGGGTGCACGGGCGCAAGCACTTCAAGACCCTGGTCGCCCAGATGCTCCACGCGCATTTCACCGGAGAGGCGGGGGACCACGCGGAGGGCGCCCGGCTGCTGGGCGAACTCCTGCCCGACCTGTCCCGGGTGCGGGGCCCCGACCACCTGGAGACCCTGGCCGCCCGCGGCGGCCGGGCCCGTCACCTCGACCTGGCGGGGGAACACGGGGAGGCGGCACGCGAGTACGCGGAGTTGGCCGCCGACAGAGCCCGCGTCCTGGGGCCGGACCACGAGGAGACCCTGCGCGCGCGTGAGCGCCACGCCTCCCTTCTCGGTGCGGTGGGCGAACACACGGAGGCGGCGCGGCTGCACGCCGAGGTTGCCGTCGACCGCGCGCGCGTCCAGGGCCCCGACCACTACGACACCGTGCTCGCCCGCCACCTCAGCGCGTGGGAGATGGGCGAGGCGGGGGAGTACGCCGAGGCTGCGCGGCTGATGGGCGAGGTCGCGGCCGACTGGGAGCGCACCGTGGGGCCCGACCACCGCGACACCATGAACGCGCACCATTTCCACGCCCGTTACGTCGGCGGGACGGGGGACCACGCCGAGGCAGCGCGGCTGATGGCCCGGGTCGCCGCCGAGTGGGCGCGTGTCGAGGGCCCCGACCATCACGAAGTCCAGTTCGCCCGCGAGTGGCAGGCGTACCACCTCGACGAGATGGGCGAGCACGAGGAGGCCGAGCGGCTGAGGGCGGAGGTCGACGCCTGCCGGGCCCGTGCCGAAGGGGCTCCCGCCGCCTGACCGAACGCGCGCGGGCTACGCGGCGTCCGGGATGCGGCGGCGGATGTCGGCCAGCAGGTTGCGCATCGACATGCGGAACAGC
Organism: Streptomyces aculeolatus; assembly: GCF_020400605.1. Classification (GTDB taxonomy): domain Bacteria; phylum Actinomycetota; class Actinomycetes; order Streptomycetales; family Streptomycetaceae; genus Streptomyces; species Streptomyces aculeolatus. The sequence goes on from NZ_JAINRD010000002.1 coordinate 378,941, forward strand.
TCGGCGCGGTGTTCGCCGAGGAACGAGGTGTGGCCGAACACCTCCAGCACCACCAGCCCGTGCATGTGCCCCCACCCGCTGAACAGCAGCGCGAACGCCGCCGGGGGCAGCGCCCCCGGGTCGTCCGGGCGCAGGGGGCCGAGGTGGGCGCTGAGTTCGGGGGAGAGCGGCGGGATCTCGGCCGCCATGAGCTGCTCGTACGTGTACCCGCCGAACAGCTCGCGTTCGAAGACGGCGCTCATCCGGCGTACCGCCTGCGTGGTCGGCCCCTCGGCGGGCGCCGCGTAGTACCGCAGCGGCGTGCCGTAGATCAGCTGGAACCGCTCCGGGTTGGCCACGGCCCAGCGGCGGTAGCCCTCGGTCGCGGCCACGAACCCCGCCCCGTCGCCCCCGTCCCCGTCGCCTTCTCCGGCCCCGCCCGTGTCCGCGGCCTCCTGCACCGCCGCCACCAGGTCGTCGTACGTCTTGGTGATGAGCGTCGTCAGCAGCGCGTCCCGGCTGGGGAAGTAGTGGTACAGCGCCTGCACCGTCATCCCCAGCCCCCGCGCCACCGCCCGCAGCGACAGCGCCGCCGGGCCGTGTTCTGCGATGTGCGCCTCGGCGGCGTCCACGATCTCCCGGACCGCGACCGCCCGGCGCCGCTCGCGCACCGACAGCGGGCGCGCGGGTCGTTCGTCCACGGCCATGCCCCCCCGTCCCGCCGCTTCCGCGGCGGCTTGTCAGAAAAACTTAACACTGCCAAATTCCCCGCCGCCTGACTACCGTCGTGCGCGCCGGCTCCCCCTCCCCATCGCCCCGGACCGGCTCTTGCCATCCACCGGACATATCGCATTACATGCCTAAAGGAGAACCCTCGTGTTCAACCGCATAGCCGAGCTGGCGATCCGCCGGTCCCGGCTGGTCCTCGTCGTCGCCGCCGTGGTCGTCGCCCTCATGGGCGCCCTCGGTGCCGGCGCGTTCGCCCAGCTCAAGGGCGGCGGCTACGACGACCCGTCGTCCCAGTCCACCCGGGCCGGCGAGATCATCGACGACAAGTTCGGCGGGGAGACGAACCTCGTCCTGCTCGTACGGGCCGCGCGGGGCGGCGCCGACGTCGACGCCCGGCCGGTCGCGGAGGGCGGCCGGGACCTGGTGGCCGAACTGAAGGCCGACGACCGGGTCACCAACGTCGTCTCCTACTGGGACGCCGGCAACCCCGCCCTGCGCTCGGAGGACCGCGGCGAGGCCCTCGTCCTCGCCCACGTCGAGGGCGAGGACACCGAACGCGCGGAGAACGCCGAAGGCGTCGTCGACGCCTTCACCGGGGAGCGGGCCGGCGGCCTCGACGTCCGGGCCGGCGGCGGCAGCGCCGTGGACACCGAGATGTCGCCGCAGGTGCAGAAGGACCTGGTGCTCGCCGAGGCGATCGCCGTGCCGCTGACGCTGGTGCTGCTGCTGTTCGTCTTCGGCAGCGTGGTCGCGGCGCTGCTGCCCCTGGCCATCGCGCTCATCGCCATCGTCGGCACGTTCGCACAGCTCTTCGTCCTCGGCAGCGTCACCGACGTCTCCGTCTCCGCGGTCAACCTGACCACCGCCCTCGGCCTGGGCCTGGGCATCGACTACGCGCTGCTGATGGTCAGCCGGTTCCGCGAGCAGCTCGGCACGGGCGCCTCCGTCGCCGACGCCGTGCGGACCACGGTGCACACCGCGGGCCGTACCGTCGTGTTCTCCGCCGCCACGGTGGCCGCCGCGCTCGCGGCGCTGATGGTCTTCCCGCAGTACTTCCTGCGGTCCTTCGGCTACGCCGGGGTCGGCGTCGTCGCCATCGCCGCGCTGGGCACGCTGTTCGTGATGCCGGCGCTGCTCGCCGTGCTCGGCCACCGCGTCAACAGCGGGAAGCTGCCGTGGGCCCGGCCCGGGCGCGGGGACTCGCGTTCGCCGCTGTGGGGAAGGCTGGCCCGTACCGTCATGCGGCGGCCCGCGGTCACGGCGCTGCCGGTGCTCGCCGTGCTGCTGCTGGCGGCGAGCCCGCTGCTGGGCATCACGTTCGGCACCCCGGACGAGCGGGTGCTGCCGGAGGACTCCGAGAGCCGGCAGGTCGCCACGGTGCTGCGCGAGGACTTCGCCGGCAACGACGACGGGGCCGTCCACGTCGTCATCGACGGGGCCGTCGCCGACGCCCCGCTCGCGGTGTACGCGAGTGAACTCTCCGCGCTGGACGGCGTCGTCCGGGTCGAGACCGGCACCGCGACGTACGCGGCCGGGGAGCCCGCCGGCAAGGGCAACGCCGCGCTCGGCCGCCCCGACGCGCAGCAGCTCAGCGTCGTCGGCGAGGCGGCGCCGAAGTCGGACGCCGGCCAGCGGCTGGTCGAGGACGTACGCGCGGTCGCACCGCCCGGGGGCGCCGACCCCCAGGTCGGCGGGACCGCCGCCGCGCTCGTGGACTCCAAGGACTCGATCTCCGACCGGCTGCCGATCGCCGTCGCGCTCGTCGTGTGCACCACCTTCCTGCTGCTCTTCCTCTTCACCGGCAGCGTGGTGCAGCCGCTGCGCGCGCTGGTGCTCAACCTCGTCAGCCTGGGGGCGACCCTGGGCGTGATGACGTGGATGTTCCAGGACGGCAACCTCTCCTCGGTCTTCGGCTTCACCGCCCAGCCGATGGAGGTCTCGATGACCATGCTGATGTTCTGCATCGCCTTCGGCCTGTCCATGGACTACGAGGTGTTCGTCACCAGCCGGATCAAGGAACTGCACGACCGGGGCGCCGACACCGGCACCGCCGTGGCCGACGGCCTCGCGCACACGGGACGTATCGTCAGCGCCGCGGCCTGCCTGCTCGCGGTCAGCTTCTTCGCCTTCGGGACCGCCCAGATCAGCTTCATGCAGATGTTCGGCCTGGGCAGCGGGCTGGCCATCCTCATCGACGCGGTGGCCGTACGCGGCGTCCTCGTACCCGCCGCGATGCGCCTCCTCGGCCGCTCCGCCTGGTACGCCCCGGGCCCGCTGCGCCGGTTCCACGGCCGCTTCGGGCTGAGCGAGAGCGGCCCCGAGCCGCAGACCGCGGTGCCGCCGCCGCCCCGCCTGACCGGCAAGCGGTGAGCGGCAAGGCAGCCGTCAAGAAGTGATCGGTGACCGGCCCCGCCGCGGCGGGGCCGGTGCGCCGCGTGCGGCCCGTGTTCATGTCGTTGAAGAATAAATCAGTCTGCTTCGGGCTTTGCCTCCCATCCCTCCTGCATGAAATCAAGTCATCACCAAGTGGGACGTTCCATACTGCCGACGCGAGGTGCGGGTCGCCCAGGTGGTGACCGCACCGCACGGACGGTCCACGGCCCGGGTGACAGGACCTCGGGACCTCGGGGACACCACGACCCTCATCCCTCATCCCCGATCTCCGCCCGCCACAGCGCCGTGGCGGCGCGCGATCCCGGGCGCACGGGGTTACACAGTTCAATGGAGGCAACTTTCATGGTGAGTCGGCGCAGGGTGCTCGCTGCAGGTATGGCCACAGCGAGCGTGGGGGTGACCGGGGCGGCGTTAGTGCCGCTGGCGACCGCACCGGCCGGGGCGGCACCCGGCGGTGCGGCGCCGGCCGGGGCGGCGCCCGCGGCCACACCCTTCACCCAGCCCATGCCGCGGCCCACGGTGCTGTCGCCGGTCTCGACGGGCGGCGGCGTCGACGTCTACGTGATGACCATGCGGCAGGCGACCGCGGAGATACTCCCCGGCGTCCAGTCGCAGGTGCTCACGTTCAACGGCAGCTTCCCGGGGCCGCTGATCAAGGCGCGCCGGGGCCGGCCCGTCGTCATCGAGCAGCGCAACCGGCTCGACGTGCCCGCCTCGGTGCACCTGCACGGCGGGGAGGTGGAGGCGCAGCACGACGGCCAGCCGATGGAGACCATCGCCCCGGGCGAGGACCGTACGTACTACTACCCCAACACCCAGCCGCACGCCTCGCTCTGGTACCACGACCACGCCCACCACATCGAGTCCGAGAACGTCTACCGCGGGCTGGCCGGCCAGTACCTCATCACCGACGAGGTCGAGGAGGCCCTGCCGCTGCCCACCGGGCAGTACGACCTGCCCATCGCCATCCGCGACGCCAACGTGGACGCGACCGGCCTGCACTACACGATGGGCGACCGGCAGCGCTCCACGATGATCGCCAACGGCAAGGCGTACCCGTATGTCCAGGTCGCCGCCCGCAAGTACCGCATCCGCCTGCTCAACTGCTCCAACCAGCGCTTCATGGAGCTGGGCCTGGAGGACGGCAGCGAGATGATCCAGATCGGCTCCGACGGCGGACTGCTGCCCCGCCCGCACCGCACCGCCGCCATCCCGCTGTCCGCCGCCGAGCGCGCCGACGTCGTCATCGACTTCTCCCGCTACGCCGTCGGCAGCAGCGTCGTGCTGAAGAACACCGGCGGCTTCGGCAACCCGGAACTCGTCGGCCAGGTGCTGCGCTTCGACATCGTCCGGACGGCGAAGGACTCCAGCAGCGTCCCGGACGTGCTGCGCGAGCTGCCGCCGCTGCCCCGGCCGACCGCCGAGCGCACCGTCACCCTGCGGATGGACGAGGACGGCCGCCCGGACCCGCAGGCGTACATCGACGAGAAGCTGTACGACCCGGCCCGGGTGGACCAGCAGGTCCGCTTCGGCGCCAGCGAGATCTGGACCGTCAGGAACCTCAACCAGACGGCGTGGCACAACTTCCACATGCACCTGGTGCAGTTCCGCGTCCTGGACCGCAACGGCCAGGCCCCGGGCCCGGGCGAGGCGGGGCTGAAGGACACCGTCAACCTGCGGCCGAACGAGACCGTCAGGGTCCAGGCGACGTTCGACACCCACCGGGGCGCGTACGTCTACCACTGCCACATGCTCGACCACTCCGCGATGGGCATGATGGCGACCATGAGGATCGCCTGACACACCGGGGCCCGTCGTCCGATCGCACAACGGAGCCCGGCGTAGGGGCCAGACGCCGGGACCGCTCGTACGCCGGCCGGGGACGTGCTCCCCGGCCGGCGTCGCTCACCGGGTCACGGCGCCCAGGGCGGCGCCACCGACCAGGTGGTGTCCTCGGTGAACGTGGCGGGGTCGTCCCAGGGATTCCCCCCGCCCTGCCGGGCGAGCCAGACCTCGGATCCGATGTGCCGGACGAAGCTGCCGGGGAAGTTCGCCGACGACAGCCGCACGCCGCCGCTGCCGGGCGCCGGGCAGAACGTGGCGTCCTCGCGGAACAGCACGCCGTCGCCCGCCTCGCGGCGCACCCGGTGCTCCCGGTGGCGCAGGTACTCGCCGGGGTAGTTGCGGGACTCGAAGGAGTAGCACAGCGGGTTGCCGAGGCCGCGTACGACCTTCCAGGTGGCGTCCTGCTTGAGCAGGTCGCCGCTGCCCGCGGTGACGACCTCGGTGGTGGCGAGGGCGTCGGTGTGGCGCAGGTAGCGGTCGGTGTGGCCGGGCGTGGTCACGCGCAGCGAGACGTACGAGCCCACCGGCAGCGCCGCCGGCGGCGCGGGGTCGCGGGAGGCGGCGATCAGCGCCTCGTTCGCCGCCCGGACGCGCGCGGCGTCGACCTTGGTGACCTGCCTGTCGTACGTGAGCAGCCCGTTGACCTCGTTCTCCAGGTCGGTGGTCTCGGTGTAGACCGACGCCGACAGGCCGGCGGGCAGGGAGTGCTCGCGCAGGTCGTCGAGGAGCCCGGTGAGGCGGTCGTTCAGCGCCGCGAGGGTCGGCTGGTCCTCGTAGCTGAAGCCGCCGCCCGGGTACCACTCGTGGCCGGGGACCTTGTAGCCGAGGCCGCCGTACTCGCCGAGGACCGCGGCGCGGTCCGCCTCGGGCGCGGTGTTGCCGGGGCCGACGTAGACGTGGTTGTCGACGAGGTCGCCGTTGCCGCCGTCGACGGAGCCGCAGCAGTTGACCCCGCTCATGTTGTCGACCAGCCGGGAGGGGTCGCGGGCCTTCACCTCGTCGGCGATCCGGGCCTGGTCGTACTGCCCCCAGCCCTCGTTCTGGTTCACCCAGGTCACCAGCGCGGGGGAGCTGAGGTGCTGGTCGATCACCGCGTCGTACTCCGCCTCCCACTGCACGCGCGCCGCGGCGTCCGGGGTCCTGCCGGTGGCCATCGACGGCATGTCCTGCCAGACGAGCAGGCCGAGGCGGTCGGCCCAGTAGAACCAGCGCTGCGGCTCGACCTTGATGTGCTTGCGGACCATGTTGAAGCCGAGGTCCTTCATCGCCTGGAGGTCGTACTTCAGCGCCTCGTCCGTGGGCGCGGTGTAGATGCCGTCCGGCCAGTAGCCCTGGTCGAGGGTGCCGGTCTGGAAGACGAACTCGCCGTTGAGCACGGGCCGCTGCACGCCGTCCACCTCGGCGAGCCCCACGGAGCGCATGCCGGCGTAGCTGCCGACGGTGTCGACGGGTGTGCCGTCGGCGGCGAGGAGTTCGGCCGTCACGTCGTAGAGGAACGGGTCGTCGGGCGACCACAGCCGCGGATCCGGTACGGGGACGGGGAACGCGCTGCCGGCCGGTCCGGTGGCGGTGCCGACCACCCTCTCGCCGTCGCGGACGGTGACGCGCGCGGTGTGCCCGGCGGCGCCGGCGGCGTGGACGGTGGCGTCGAGGGTGTCGTCGCCGAGGTCGGGCACCAGGTCGAGCCGGGTGACGTGCGCGGGTGCGACGGGCTCCAGCCAGACGGTCTGCCAGATGCCGGAGGCGGCGGTGTAGAAGATGCCGCCGCCGGGGTGCGGGACGATGTCGTGGTCGCGGCGCTGCTTGCCGACCGCCTGCCCGCCGGCCTCGGTGGGGTCGTACACCGAGACGGTGAGGGTGTTGGTGCCGGAGGTCAGCAGGTCGGTGATGTCGCGGCCGAAGGCGTCGAAGCCGCCGCGGTGCGGCTCGCCGGCCCGGGTCCCGTTGACGAAGACGGTCGTCTCCCAGTCGGAGCCGCCGAAGTTGAGCACGACGCGGCGGCCGGACCAGTCGGCGGGGACGGTGAAGGTGCGCTGGTACCAGAGCTTGTCGTTCTCGGTGACGCGGCGCTGGATGCCGGAGAGCGCGGACTCGGCGGCGAACGGGACGCGGATCTGCTGGTCGTACGACCCGGGCGGCCCGGCGTCGCGGCCGGTGACGGCGAAGTCCCAGATGCCGTTGAGGTTGGCCCAGTCGGGGCGGGTGAGCTGGGGGCGCGGGTACTCCGGGAGCGGGTCGTCGACGGGGACGTCGCCGGTCCAGGGGGTGGTCATCGGCGGGGGCTTGGGCGTCCAGTCGGCGGCGGTGGCGCGCTCCGCGGTGAGCCCCGTCCCGAGGAGGGCGGCGACGAGGGCGAAGACGGCGACGGCGGCGCGCAGGGGGCCGCCTAACCGGCGTGCGGGTGGGGGGATCGGGGGGCGTGGGGGAGTGGGCACGGGATTCCTCCGGCTCTACAACGTTATAAAGAAACGGCTCACGTCGTACGACACCACCACCCGGCCGCGCCGTCCAGACCCGGGACCGAAGTCATTGACGTAAACATGACAGACGGTCAGTGTGGTGGATATGAAGCGCTTAGGTACGCTTACGGCGACGGCGGCACTGGCCGCAGGCTGTCTGGCCGCCGTCCCCGCCCCCACATCCGCGGCGCCCCCCGCGCCCGCCGCCGCCTCCGGACTCGCGCAGGTCTGCAACGTTTACTGCGACGCCCGCGACCCCGCCCAGGCCACCGCCGACCGCACCCCGGTGACCGCCACCCTCTTCTCCCGCACCCTCGCGCTGCACGTCGACGACGACAGCGCCATGGGCTGGGCGGCCATCGACAACGGCAGCCCCGGCGACGAGGTCTGGCTCGACCGCTCCTTCGACGGCGGCCGTACCTGGGCCTCCGGCAGCCGGCTCGGCAGCACCAGCATCCCCGCAGGCCGAAGCGGCTGGCGCACCGGCATGTACAACGTCGACGACTGGGCGGCCCGCGGCGTCGGCGCCCTGCGTGCCTGCGGCAAGGCCGCCGACCGCCCCGACATCGCCTGCACCCCCTGGGCCCGCAGCACCTGGAACGCCTGGGACCGCAGAACCGCCGCCGCCACCGCGCAGATGTCCTTCTACGACAACGCCACCGGACTCTTCGCCACCACCGGCTGGTGGAACTCCGCCAACGCGCTGACCGCCGTGATCGACAACATCCGCGTCAGCGGCATGCGCAGCTACGAGTACGCCGTCGCCACCACGTACGACAAGCAGCTCGGCGCCCACCAGGGCCAGTTCCGCAACGACTACATCGACGACACCGGCTGGTGGGGCCTGGCCTGGATCGCCGCGTACGACCTGACCGGCGAGAGCCGCTACCTCGACACGGCCCGCGCCGACGCCGACCACATGGCCGCCTACTGGGACGGCACCTGCGGCGGCGGCGTGTGGTGGAGCCAGGCGAAGACGTACAAGAACGCCATCTCCAACTCCCTCTACATCCAGCTCAACGCCGCCCTGCACAACCGGATCCCGGGCGACACCGCGTATCTGCAGCGGGCGCGCGACGGCTGGAGCTGGTTCCAGGGCACCGGCATGATCAACGGGTCCTCCCTGGTCAACGACGGCATCGACCTCGGCACCTGCCGCAACAACGGCCAGCCGGTCTGGTCGTACAACCAGGGCGTGCTGCTCGGCGCCCTCACCGAACTCCACCGCGCCACGGGCGAGGACGCCCTCCTGGCCACCGCCCGCCGGCTCGCGGACGCCGCCACCACCGCCCCGTCCCTGCACACCGCGGACGGCATACTCCGCGACCCCTGCGAGTCGGGCGACTGCGGCGCGGACGGCCCGTCGTTCAAGGGCGCCCACGTCCGCGGCCTGGGCAAGCTCAACGCCGCCCTGCCCGACCACCCGTACACCGCCTACCTCCAGCGCCAGGCGGACCGCGCCCACGCGGCCGACCGCAACGCGCTCGACCAGTACGGCCTGCGCTGGTACGGGCCGCTGGACAAGACGGACGCGGCCCGCCAGCAGAGCGCACTGGACCTGATGAACGCGGCGCCGTAGCACCCCCGTCGGGAACCCGGGCCGGTCTGGCTACGCGGCCCGGCCCGGGTTCTTGAGCACCTCGGTCAGGGCGGAGATGCTGTGCTCGCCGTGGCCGGCGTCGGCCGCGCGCCTGAGCAGGTCGTGGAACGGCCTGTGCCACTCCATGTCCAGGTTCGCCTCCCTGGCCAGGTCCCCGTCGTGCTCCGCGCCCTCCAGGAACATGTTCACCGAGGACGCGGGTTCGCCGTACGCGCCGCGGTCGATCTCGTCGGCGAAGCCCGGCAGAATCGAGTTGATCATCTCGAACCACTTGACCGTGAACCGGACCATCGAGGCCGCCGTGAGGCCGCGGGCCTGCACCGCCGCCGCGCCCTGGAAGAAGCCGACGAGCGCCGGGAGCAGGGTGCCGCCCACCGCCATCTCGTACAGCGCGGCGAGGTCGGCGTCCTCGCCGAGGTACACGGTGTCGCCGCCCAGCACGCGCAGCACGGGGGCGAACTCCTCGAAGACGCCCTCGTCGCCGCCGTAGTACAACAGGGTGTCCTCGGCACCCACCGCCGCCGGCACGTTCTTGACCGCCCCGTCCAGGAAGCGGGCGCCGTGCCCCTGTGCCCACGCGGCCGTCTCGCGGGCCCCGGCCGGCGAACCGCTGTTGAGCGTCACCAGGGCCCGGCCGCGCAGTGCGGCGGCGGCCGGCGCCAGGGCCGCGACCGTCTGGTCGTACGTGGTCAGGCAGGTGACGACCAGCGGGCTCGCCGCGACCGCCGCCGCCGTCGTGGGCGCGTGCACGGCCCCCTTGGCCACCAGCGGCGCGGCCTTCGCCGGAGTCCGGTTCCAGACCGTCGTCGGATGTCCCGCGTCGAGGAACGCCTCCGCCAGCGCGCTGCCCATCGAACCCAGTCCGACCACGGTCACGGGGGTGCGGTGCTGCCCGCTCATGCCTTGCTCCTGTCTGCTGCCGATCTTCGTGGGTCCATGCTGCGAGGTACACCAAACTTTCCGCAAGTACCTACAATTCTGTGAGGTACCCACACTTTTGTAAGGGAGGCTGCCGGTGAAGAAGCGGAGCTACACCTGCGGACTGGACGCCGCGATCGACGTCATGGGCGGGAAGTGGAAGGGGCTGATCCTCTTCTGGCTCGGCGAGGAGCCGCTGCGGTTCGGGGAGTTGCGCCGCACGGTGGACGGCATCAGCGAGCGGATGCTGATCCTGCAACTGCGGGAGCTGGAGGCCAGCGGCATGGTGCACCGCGAGGTCCACGAACAGGTCCCGCCGAAGGTCGTGTACTCGCTGACCGACTTCGGCCGCTCCCTCCTCGACGCGCTCACCCCCCTCGGGGAGTGGGGCGAGGAGCACATGGAGCGGCTCGAAGCCCTCCGGTGAACCGGCGCGGTGCGCCCGCCGCGGCCCTCACCCGACTGCGGGCGCAGCGCTGGTGCGTCCGGCGGGTGTGGCCCAGGCTCGGGAGAGGACCGGGGAGCGCACCCCGGGCGTGAGGACCGGGGGAACGGAGGGTGGCTGGGATGGAGACTGCGCCGGTCGTCGTGGGCGTGGACGGCTCCGCGGCGGGCCTCGACGCGGTCGCCGTCGCCGCCCGCGAGGCGAAGCTGCGCGGGTGCGGCCTGCGCGTGGTGCACGCGTTCCTCTGGCCGGCCTTCGGCGCGTACCCCGGCTCGGCCTCGATGCTCCCGGGGGACACCGGGCTGCGCGAGGAGGCCGAGAAGGCCGTCGCCGACGCCGTCGCGCACGCCCGCAGGGCGGAGCCTTCCGTCACCGCCCACGGCGCCGTCGTCACCGGCGAGGTGATGCAGGTCCTGGTCGAGGAGACGCGGACCGCGCAACTGGCGGTGGTCGCCGGCCGCGGCCTCGGCACGTTCACCCGGCTGCTCGTCGGGTCCACGGCGGTCCACCTGTCCGCGTACGGCCACTGCCCCGTGCTCGTCGTACGGGCCGGCGGGCGGCACCCGGGCGGCCCGGTGCTGCTGGCGGTCGACGGATCGCCGGCCGGCGCCGGCGCGGTCGACTTCGCCTTCGCCGAGGCCGCGCGGCGGGACGTCGGCCTCGTCGCCCTGCACGTGTGGAGCGCCTGGACCCGGTACTCGCGGCGACCGGACGACTCCGGCCGCGCCGCCGCAGACGGGCCGGCCGCGGAGGGCGACCGGGTGCTCGCCGAGGCGGTCGCGGGAGCGGAGAAGACGTACCCGGGCGTACGCGTCGAACGCACCGCCGTCGAGGGCTCGGCCCGCGAACTGCTCATCGAGGCGAGCAGGGACGCCGGCCTCCTCGTCACCGGCGCCCGCGGCCGCGGCGGCTTCACCGGGCTCCTCCTCGGCTCGGTCAGCCACGCCCTCCTGCAGCACGCGCACTGCCCGGTGGCCGTGGTCCGCGGCGCGGGCGAACACACCTGACCGGCCGCCGACCCGCCCCGACACCCGCCGCACCGACGGCCGAAGGACCTGGAGAGGCACCATGGACACCTCGATCACCGCTACGGCACTCGCCGAGCTGCGCGAGCGGCGCCCGTACCCCGCCGTCTCGATCACCCTCCCCACGCACCGGCGCGCGCCCCGCAACGCCGAGGACCCCGTGCGGCTGCGCAACGTCCTCGCCGAGGCCGACCGGCAGCTCGACCGCGACCCCGGCGTGACCCGCGCGGCCCGCCAGGAGGTCCGCGCCCAGCTGGCCGCGGCGGTCGGGGAGACCGACCTCTCCATGGCGCTCGACGGCCTCGTCATCTTCGCCACCGTCGGCGAGCACCACGTGTACGCCCTCCCGCGCACCGTCCCCGAACGGGTCGTGCTGGCCGACACGTTCCTCACCCGCAACCTGGTGGCGGCCTACGCGGCGCAGCGCCCGTACTGGGTGCTGTCCCTGGCCGCCGACCGCGTCACCCTGTGGAGCGGCTCCGACGGGCACGTCACCGAGGCCACCGCCGGCGGCTTCCCGATGACCAGAAGCCTCGACAACCCGGACGTGGAGCGCGAGGAGCGGATCGGGGACACCCCCAGCAAGTTCCGCGACGAGGAGGTCCGCAACTTCCTGCGCGACGCCGACGCCGCCCTGCACACCGTCCTCGCCAGGGACCCCAGGCCCCTCTACGCCACCGGCGAGGACGCCGCCCTCTCCCTCCTCGCCGACACCGGCACCGCCGCCGCCACCGCCGTCCACATCCCCCACGGCGGCCTGGCCCAGGGCCCGCCGGACGCGGTCGCCGGCACCGTCGCCCCGGCCCGGGAGACACAGGCGCGCCAGCACGCCGCCGCGGCCGTCGCCGCCCTGGACGACGCCCGGGGCCGCCGCGCCTTCGCGGGCGGCGTCGACGAGGTGTGGTCGAAGGTCTCCGACGGCCGCGTCCACCGCCTGGTCGTCGAGGAGAACTACCGCATCACCGTCCGCTCCGCCGAGGACGACCACCTGGTCCCCGCCGAGGACGACGACCCGCAGGCCCGCCACGACATCGTGGACGAGATCGTCGAGAAGGCCCTCGACACCGGCGCCGACGTCACGTTCGTCCCCGACGACGCCCTCGCGGACCACGGCCGCATCGCGGCCGTGCTGCGCTACTGAACGGCTTCCGCACCGGCGGGAGCGATGAGTTCCGGCTGTCGGCGCCGTCGTACAGGATGACCGCAAGCGGCGCGGGGACGTACCCCCGCCGGAGTCACGGACCGGGAGTCATCAAGCCATGCGTACCCTGATCAGCACCGCCTTCGTCTCTCTCGACGGCGTCGTGGAAGCCCCCGGCGGCGAGCCCGGCTACCGCAACTCCGGCTGGACCTTCAAGGACGTCGAGTTCGTCCCCGAGGCGTACGAGCTGAAGGCCCGGGAGCAGGAGGAGGCCGGCGCCCTGATGATGGGCCGCCTCAGCTACGAGGCGTTCAGCCCGGTGTGGCCGGGCATGGACGAGTTCGCCCGCTACAAGGTCATGCCGAAGTACGTCGTCTCCACCACCCTCGCCGAGGACGACCTCGTCACCGACTGGAACGACATCACCATCCTGCGCTCCCTCGACGACGTCGCCGCCCTGAAGGAGACGGAGGGCGGCCCGATCATCGTCCACGGCAGCGCCACCCTCAACCACAACCTCTCCGACGCCGGCCTCATCGACCGCTACCACCTGCTGGTCTTCCCGCTACTGCTGGGCGCGGGCAAGAGGCTGTACAGCGACACCTCGAAGGACACCCAGAAGCTGAAGCTGGTCGACCACGAGGTCTACAGCAACGGTCTGCAGAAGAACGTCTTCGACGTCATCCACTGACGCCCACCTCCACGCAACTGTCGCCGAGCGGAGCTTCCCGTACGCACCGGCATCGGGTGCAGCCTCAGAACCCTGAGAGTGCGTGCCGTGGGCATCCGGTTGTGGTCAGACGGTGTCCGGGGCTTCGTGCGAGCGGATATGGGTGAGCTTTTCGGGGTTCGAGACGATGTAGACGTCCGACACCTGCTCGCCGTCCGCGGTGAGGTCCATGACCATCACCGCGTAGGGGGAGTCACCCGTGTACACCACGGCGGACGGATCGCCGTTGACGCTCCGGTACTGGACGGAGAACTCGTCGGGCCGCCGGCGTGACGAGGCGTACCCGGACAGCAGACGGGCGGCCTTCTCCCGGCCCCGTACGGGCAGAAGGCCGGAGCCGCGGGTGTTGCCGCCGCCGTCGGTCCACACCGTCACATCCGGGGCCAGCACCTCCATCAGGGCCTCGACGTCGCCGCCGAGCGCCGCGGCGACGAAGCGTTCTGTCGCTTCCTGCTGCACGCGGGGGTGGGCCTGGTAGCGGGGGCGGCGGGCGCGTACATGCTCCCGGGCGCGGTGCGCCACCTGCCGCACCGCGGCGGGGCTACGGTCGAGGACCTGCGCGATCTCGGTGTGGGCGTAGCCGAACACCTCGTTGAGGACGAACACCGCGCGCTCCAGCGGTGTCAGGGTCTCCAGCACCACCAGCATCGCCAGCGACACCGACTCGGTGCGCAACGCCGTCTCGGCAGCGCCCGCGGTGTCCGGGGCCTCGCCGACGGCGCCCGTCAGCAGCGGCTCCGGCAACCAGGCTCCGACGTACGTCTCGCGGCGGTTGCGTATGCGGGCCTGCCGGGCGAGGGCGTGGTTGACCGCGATCCGTACCAGATACGCCCGCGGGTTGCCGATCTGCGTCGATGCCGCCCGGTCACGCTTCCCGGTCCACGACAACCAGGTCTCCTGCAGTACGTCCTCGGTGTCGGCGACACTGCCGAGCATGGTGTAGACGACGGAGAACAGCAGTTCGCGGTGGTCGACGAAGATCTGGGTCCCGGTGTCCCGCGGCTCGGCCGCCGTCTCGGACGCGGACGCCGTGTCCGGTTCCATGGTGCCCTCCTGGTGCGTGAATGCGGATCCCCGCGCCTGAGAGGGTGCACACCGCTCCGAGTGTGACATCCGGAGCCGTCCGTGTGGTCCATGCCTCATGAGGCGGTGGTGATGTCACACCCCGCGCCCCCGCCGCCCTCCTGAAGGCGAGTCCGTGAGCGACAGCCGGGTTCACCGGGTCACGGCAAGGAGGAAAGGAAGCAAAGTGCTGCGAAAATGGCGCGGGAATCCGTGGGCGGTTCTGCTCACTCTCTCCCTCGGGTTCTTCATGACCCTGCTCGACCTGACGATCGTGAACATCGCGATCCCCGACATGGTCGACGATCTTGACGCCTCGCTGGACGAGATCCTGTGGGTTGTCAACGCCTACACCCTGGCCCTGGCCGTCCTGATGATCACCGCCGGCCGGCTCGGTGACCTGCGAGGAAAGCGGAACCTGTTCGTCGCCGGCGTCGCGCTCTTCACGGCCGCCAGCCTGGCGTGCGGCCTCGCCCAGAACGCGACGCAACTCATCGCGTTCCGCGCCGTCCAAGGGCTGGGGGCGGCGCTGCTCATGCCGCAGACCCTGTCGATCATCGCCGACGTCTTCCCCGCCGACAAGCGCGGCAGGGCGATGGGCGTCTGGGGTGCCGTCGCGGGCGTCTCCGGCGCGCTCGGGCCGATCATCGGCGGCGCGCTTGTCAACGAGCTGGACTGGCGGTGGATCTTCCTGGTCAACCTGCCCCTGGGGGCGCTGGTGCTGGTCCTGGCGATGGCGATCATTCCCGGCGCGCAGCGCACGGTGAAGCACAGGTTCGACCTCGTGGGGGTGGTGCTCGCCTCCGCCGCTCTCTTCTGCCTCGCCTTCGCGCTGATCGAGGGGGAACGCTACGACTGGAACGCAGGCATCTGGACGCTCATCGGCGCGGCCGGCGCGCTGCTCGTCCTCTTCCTGCGCTACGAGCACCGAAAGCAGGACGACGAGCCGCTCCTGCCGCTCTCGCTCTTCCGCGACCGCAACTTCTCGGTGCTCAACGTCGTCGGCGTCACGGTCTCGTTCGGCTTCGTCGGCATGCTGCTGCCGCTGACGATCTACATGCAGTCCGTGCTCGGCTTCAGTGCCCTCAAGTCCGGTCTCGTGCTGCTGCCGCTGGCGCTCGGCTCGATGATCACGGCCGGTCCGGCCGGCGTCCTGGCAGACCGGGTCGGGGGCAAGTACGTCCTGATGTCCGGGCTGCTGGCCTGGGCGGGCGGGCTGATGTGGGTGGTCTCCGCCGCCGACGTCGGCGCAGGCTGGGCGGACATCTCGGCCCCGCTGCTCCTCATCGGCCTGGGCGCCGGCTGCACCTTCGCCCCGATGGCCACCGAGGTCATGCGCAACGTGCCGGCCCACCTCTCGGGTGCGGCCTCCGGTGTCAACAATGCGCTGCGCCAGGTCGGGTCCGTCCTGGCCGGTGCGGTGATCGGCGCGGTGCTGCAGACCCGGCTCGCTGCCTCACTCACCGAGCAGGCCGGGCGCCGGGCCGCGGAGCTGCCCGCCGGCTACCGCGAACCGTTCGCCGAGAGCTTCGTCGGCACCGACGTCGCCGGTGCCGACGCGGGCGCCGTACAGAGCGGCGGTGGCGCGGGACTGCCGGCGGACGTGCCGCCGGACGTGGCCCGGCGGTTCGACGAACTGGGCCAACAGGTCTTCGGCGACGGCTTCGTGAACGCCATGGGCCCGACGATCTCGGTCTCGGTCGCCGTGCTCCTCCTCGGTGTCGCCGTCTGCCTCGCCGTCCGCCGCCGCACCGGCCCGGCCACTGCCGGACACGGCCTGCCCGATACCCACCCCGAACCCGGGGAAGTACCCGTCACCGAAGGACAGACCGCATGACCGCCACACCGCCCGGAACAATCGATTTCACCATGATGTACGTGACCCACGACGCGTTCCGCCGCGACCTCGGCCGGCTCCTCGCCGCCGCGGTCGCCGGCACCGCGCACACCCCGCAGATCCAGGCGGGCTGGGCGAACTTCAAGCACCAACTGCTCCTCCACCACACCGTGGAGGACGACGTCCTGTGGCCGCGCCTGGCGGACAAGGTGACGCACCGGCCCGACGACCTGCTCCTGCTGGCGGACATGGAAGCCGAGCACGCCCGCATCGACCCGCTGCTCACCTCCGTCGAGGCGGCCCTGGAGGAACCGGCCGCCGACCTCGCCGAGCAGGTGGACCGGCTGAGGACAGCGCTCGTGGAGCACCTCGACCACGAGGAGAAGAGCGCACTGCCGCTCATACAGGAGGTGCTGACGCCGGCCGACTGGCGCGTCTTCGCGAGCAGGATGCGCGAGCGCCAGGGCCTGCGGGGCGCTGCCGTCTACATACCGTGGATCACCGACTCGATGCCGGCCGCCGAGCGGGAGCGGTTCCTCGCGCACTTCCCCCCGCCGGTGCGCGTCATCAACCGCAGGCTGTGGGAACCGCGCTACCGCAAGAGCGGGATGTGGGCCGTCTGAACCGGCCGGACCCGGGCGTGCCCGGGTCCGGGCGAGAAGGCCACGCGCGCCCGCTTCGCATCCCGACGGCTGCCCGGCCGGCACGGAGTGGTGAGCACGGGTCGGGCGGCGGATGCCGGGGTCGGCCCCGTACCGGGCCCGACGCGGCGGTGCAGGTAGTGCGCCGGCAGGAGCGGGGTTTCGGGGGCGGGGCGGGCCCGGGTGATACCAGGGGGTGACACCAGCCCTAAGGGCCGGAGGGGGGGTAACCCCTACCAAGGCCGGGGGGATCCCCGATCGTGCCGGGGCCGGATGATCCGTAACTTCGAAGGTGCCATCGCAGCAGCGGTGCACACCGACCTCGGAGGACCCCGTGATTCAGCTCCCCAGCCGCCCGGCCGTCGCGGCGTTCGCCCGGTTCGTGGTCTGCGGTGGCGGTGTCGGCCTGGCCTCCAGCGGCGCGCTCGTGCTCCTCGACGGGGCGATGCCGATGATGGTGGCCAACGCGCTGATCACCGTGGTCTCCACGCTGCTGGCCACTGAGCTGCACGGCCGGGTGTCGTTCCGCAGCGACCGCGGCGGCTGGCGCGTACACCTGCAGTCGGCGCTGACGGTCGCCGTGTGCTACGCCTTCACCACGGCCGCCCTGCTGGCGCTGCACGCGCTGCAGCCGAACCCCTCGGTCGCCACGGAGCAGGCGGTCTACCTCTCCGCCTCGGCCCTGGCGGGCATAGCCCGCTTCGCAGTCCTCCGAGCCCTGGTCTTCACCACCCCCCACCCCGGGCCCCACACCCGGGCCCTGCCCAAGCCGCGGGCGGCCAGGACGTCGGTCGCGATCGCGGCGTAGCCGCGTAGGGCCCGGCCCCGGAAGGGGGCCGGCGGCTGCTGTTCCCAGGCGTGGCCGCCGCCCGGGAACAGCTTGAAGTCCTTGCCCTCGCCGAGCCCTTCGACCGCCATCCGGCCCCACGACAGGGAACGGGCCGGCCCCCCGCGGGAGGGCCGGCCCGTCGGGTCAGGACCGGGTTACTTCAGGTCGAAGCGGTCCAGGGTCATGACCTTGTCCCACGCCGCGACGAAGTCGTGCACGAACTTCTCCTTCGCGTCGTCGCTCGCGTACACCTCCGCCACCGCGCGCAGCTCCGAGTTCGAGCCGAAGACCAGGTCCGCGCGGGTGCCCGTCCACTTCACCTCGTCGGTGGCCGCGGCGCGGCCCTCGAAGACCTGGCCCTCGCCGTCGACCGACGTCCACGTGGTGTCGAGGTCGAGCAGGTTGACGAAGAAGTCGTTCGTCAGCGTGCCCGGGGCCTCGGTGAAGGCGCCGTGGGCGGACTGCTGGTGGTTGGCGCCCAGCACGCGCAGGCCGCCGACCAGGACCGTCATCTCCGGGGAGGTCAGGCTGAGGAGGTTGGCGCGGTCGAGGAGGAGGTACTCGGCCGGGAGGCGCTGGTCCTTGGCCAGGTAGTTGCGGAAGCCGTCCGCGGTGGGCTCCAGCGCGGCGAAGGACTCGGCGTCCGTCTGCTCCTCGGTGGCGTCGGTACGGCCCGGGGTGAACGGGACCTGGACCTCGACGCCGCCGTCCTTGGCCGCCTGCTCCACGCCCGCGACGCCGCCGAGGACGATCACGTCGGCCAGCGAGATCCGCTTGCCGCCGGTGGCCGCCGCGTTGAACTCCTCCTGCACGCCCTCCAGCGTGCGCAGCACGCGCGCCAGCCGGTCGGGCTCGTTGACGTCCCAGCCGATCTGCGGCTGGAGCCGGATGCGGGCGCCGTTGGCGCCGCCGCGCTTGTCGCTGTCGCGGTACGTCGACGCCGACGCCCACGCCGTGGAGACCAGCTCGGAGACGGACAGGCCGGACTCCAGCAGCCGGGCCTTGAGCGCCGCGACGTCCGCCGCGTCGACCAGCGCGTGCGCGGCCTCCGGCACCGGGTCCTGCCAGATCAGGTTCTCGGCCGGCACCTCCGGGCCGAGGTAGCGCACCTTCGGGCCCATGTCGCGGTGGGTGAGCTTGAACCAGGCGCGGGCGAAGGCGTCCGCGAACTCGGCCGGGTTGTCCTTGAAGCGCCGCGAGATCTGCTCGTACGACGGGTCGACGCGCAGCGACAGGTCCGTCGTCAGCATCGTCGGGGCGTGCCGCTTTGACGGGTCGTGGGCGTCGGGCACGGTGTCCGCGCCGGCGCCGTCCTTCGGCCGCCACTGGTTGGCGCCCGCGGGGCTCTTGAACAGCTCCCACTCGTAGCCGAAGAGGATCTCGAAGAAGCTGTTGTCCCAGGTGGTGGGGGTGTCGGTCCAGATGCCCTCGAGGCCGCTGGTGATCGCGTCGCCGCCCTTGCCGGAGCCGTGGGCGTTGGCCCAGCCCAGGCCCATGGCCTCGATCGGGGCGCCCTCGGGGGCGGGGCCGACGGCGTCGGCGGGGCCGTTGCCGTGCGTCTTGCCGAAGGTGTGGCCGCCGGCGATGAGGGCGACGGTCTCCTCGTCGTTCATCGCCATCCGGCGGAAGGTCTCGCGGATGTCGCGGGCCGCGGCGAGCGGGTCGGGGTTGCCGTTGGGGCCCTCGGGGTTGACGTAGATGAGGCCCATCTGCACGGCGCCGAGCGGGTTCTCCAGCTCGCGGTCGCCGCTGTAGCGGTTGTCGCCGAGCCACTCGGTCTCGGGGCCCCAGTAGACGTCCTCCTCGGCCTCCCAGACGTCCGCGCGGCCGCCGGCGAAGCCGAAGGTCTCGAAGCCCATGGTCTCCAGCGCGACGTTGCCGGAGAGGACCAGCAGGTCGGCCCAGGACAGGTGCTGGCCGTACTTCTGCTTGACCGGCCACAGCAGTCGGCGGGCCTTGTCGAGGTTGCCGTTGTCCGGCCAGCTGTTCAGCGGCGCGAAGCGCTGCTGGCCGGCGCCGGCGCCGCCGCGGCCGTCGTGGATGCGGTACGTACCGGCGCTGTGCCACGCCATCCGGATGATCAGCGGGCCGTAGTTGCCGAAGTCGGCCGGCCACCAGTCCTGCGAGGTCGTGAGGACCTCGGCGATGTCCCGCTTGACCGCGGCCAGGTCCAGGCTCCGGAACGCCTCGGCGTAGTCGAAGTCCTCGCCGAGGGGGTTCGAGGCGGGCTGGTTCTTGGCGAGGATCTTCACGTTGAGGCGCTCGGGCCACCACTGGCGGTTGCCGCCGCCCTGGGTGGGGTGCGCGGCGCGGCCGTGTGCGACGGGGCAGCCTGCCGCGCCCTCCGGGTTGGTGTCGGTGACGTGTGCTTCAGGCTTGTCGGCCATGAAAATCCTTCCGGACCATGCGGTTGAGGGTGCGGTGCTCGGGGGCCGCGGGGCGGAGGAAGTTCGGAAGTGCCGGGGCAGGCATGGGTAAACCGTGCGGTGTGGCCGGTTTACGCCTGGACGCAACCCTCGAACCGGGCTCCGGGCAGCCTGCGGTTCGAAACGGCGGCGTACGCGCATGTCGGAGTCTTTCGTCTCCTGCCGTACGAGGTCTTCCTGTTTCCTGTGGCTGTCGCCGACTCCGATCCTACGGTGGACAAATTCTAAGTCAAGAAGGACGCCAACTTCGTATCGGATCGGAGTAGCGGGCACCCGCCGGATTCGGACAGATGTCCCCGCGGTGTGGTAGGGAGGCTCAGAGCCAGCCGTTGCGGCGGAAGCCCCGGTGCACCACGTAGCACGCCACCGCGATGACCAGCAGCGTCGCCGGATAGCCGTAGACCGAGTCCAGCCCGGGCATGTGGTCGAAGTTCATCCCGTACACCCCGCACACCATGGTCGGGATCGCGATGATCGCCGCCCACGCCGTGATCTTTCGCATGTCCTCGTTCTGCGCCACGGTCACCTGCGCCAGATGCGCCTGGAGTATGGAGTCCAGCAGCATGTCGTACGACGTGATCTGGTCCGTGATCCGCTGGAGGTGGTCGGCCACGTCCCGGAAGTAGGCGCGGATCCCCGGCGCGATGTGCGGCATGGGGCTCGTGGCCAGACGCTGCAGCGGCCGGTCCAGCGGGGCGACGGCGCGGCGCAGCTCCAGCAGCTCGCGCTTGAGCTGGTAGATCCGGCCCGCGTCGCCGCCGCGGACGTGCTCGCTGAAGACGGCGGTCTCCACGTCGTCGATGTCGCGCTGCACCGCGTCGGTCACCGCGAGGTAGTCGTCGACGACGTGGTCGGCTATCGCGTGCAGCACCGCCGCGGGCCCCTGCGCCAGCTGCTCCGGCGACGCCTCCAGCGACTCGCGCAGCGGGCCCAGCGAGCCGTGCGGCCCGTGCCGGACGGTGATCACGAAGTCGGATCCGGCGAAGACCATCAGCTCGCCGGTGTCGACGACCTCGCTGGTCGCGGTCAGCTCGGCGTGCTCCACGTAGCGCACGGTCTTGAAGACGGCGAACAGCGTGTCGTCGTACTGCTCGACCTTGGGCCGCTGGTGCGCGTGCACGGCGTCCTCGACCGCCAGCGGGTGCAGCTCGAAGAGGTCCGCGAGCCCGGCGAACTCCTCCTGCCGCGGCTCGTGCAGCCCGATCCACACGAAGCCCTGCCCGCGCTTGCGCACCTGGCGCAGCGCCTCGGCGGCCGGGCAGTTGCCCTGCTGGAGGCGCGCGCCGTCCAGGTACGACACGCAGTTCACCACCGCGCTGCCGAGCGGCGAGCGGGCGTGGTGGCTCAGGTCCACGGTGCGCCGGGGTGCCCTGCGCACCGCGTGGCGGAGGCTTTTGATCATCGACACTGCGGGCTCCTTCGGCGGACCGGTGGCCAGTCTGCCACCGGTCCGCCGCGCTCCGGGCGCCCCGGGGACGATCACCGGGAGCCGGGAGGGGAGCGGGGGAGCGCGGTCAGTCCCCGGCCGTACGCCCGCGCCGGCGCTGTACGTAGATGCGCCCGTCGCGGGGGCCGGTCCATTCGAGGCGTACGACGCCGGGGACGGCGGCGTCGGCGATGCGGGCGGGGTCGGCCCAGTACCCGAAGTTGGGGTTGCGGAAGAACGTCGCCCACAGCTGCCCGTCCGCGTCGGTGAAGAAGTTGTTGTGGCCGGCGCCGACGCCGGCGGTCCAGCGCTTGGAGTACGGGCCTTCGAAGCGGTCGGCGACGGCCACCACGGCGTCGTACTGGTATTGGACGCGGCCGGTGCCGCCCGGTTCGTAGGCGTGGCGGGTGCTGCCGTAGGCGTCGAGGGAGGCGCGGTTCCAGGCGGCGTGGAGGAGGAAGTACTTTCCGCGGTGCTTGAAGACGTAGGCGCCTTCGAGGTAGGGCTCGGGGGAGTAGCGCTGCTGCTCGAAGCGCGGGAGGTCCGTCGCGGGGACGATGTCCTCCATGTCGTCGCGGAACTTCGCGTACAGGTCGTTGTGCAGCACCAGCCAGGCGTCGCCGCCCTCGCCGTACAGACTGCCGTCGATGTGGTGGTAGGCGCCCGGCTCGATGAACGACGGACCGCCCTTGACCGGGTCGCCGAACGGCTTGCCGAGGTTCCCCTCGACCAGCCGGTACGGGCCCTCCACCCCGCCCTCGCTCACCAGCATGAACGAGCCGACCAGGCGCGAGTGGTCGCCCATGCACGCCACGATGTACCAGCGCCCGCCGAAGTAGTGCACCTCCGGCGCCCAGGCGTTGGCGCGCTTGCCGAACATCTCGTCGTGCCAGTACTCCTGCCACGGCGCGACGACGGTACGCCCCGGGCGGTTCTCGCCGGCGAACTCCGGCGACCACACCTTGCCCTTCTCCGCGTCCGGCCGGATGCCGGTCGTGTCGGCGAGCCGCCAGGGGCCGCGCAGGGAGCGCGCCGTCCACACGAAGATCCCGTCGTTCCACGGGCTCGCCGTCTCCAGCCCGGGGACCCGGGTCGTCCCGGTGGTGACGTACAGCGGGCGGCCGTCGACCTCGAAGCAGTTGACGTAGGTGTCGCGCATCCACACCCGGCCCAGGTCCTCGTCGCGGGGGCGCAACTCCAGCGGCAGCACGAAGGAGTTGTCGTCGCGCGGCCACAGGTCGGCGCGGGTGTCGGCGAGCCCGTACGGCTCGGGGTCCGGCCAGTTCCCCGCGGCGTTGCCGCTGCCGCCCCCCGCCGGGGCCGCCGCCGCGCCGGGGGGAGTCGCCGCCGACGCCGGTACGGGCGCCAGCGCCGCCGCCGCTCCCACGGAGCCGGCGCCGGCCAGCAGGGACCGCCGGCCGATGGACGAACCGCTCGCTGAGTGGGTCATCTTCCTTCGTCCTCCCTCGTCATGCCGCTCGCGCCGGCGGCCTGGCGCACAGCATGCGAACGCCCCAAGATTTTCGTCAACAGGTCGGAAAAATAATCCGGTCGGGCCTCGCGCCCGGCCCGGTCCGCGCCCCGGGGCATCGCCGCAGGTCACGCAAGATCCCATGGTGCGGCAGTCGCGGCGGAGTTTTGTGACGGGAGTCTTGCGGCCGTGTGTTTCTTTTTTCCGACCTGTTGACGAAAAACTCGGGGCGTCTCCATGCTGTCGGCCATGCACCCCTCCGCCGGCCCCCTCTCCCGCCTCCGCCGCGAGCACGAAGAGCTCGTGCTCTCCCTGCTGCGCAAGCACGGCCCCCTCAGCCGCGGCGAACTCGGGACCCGCTGCGGGCTGTCCCGCACCACGCTCTACGACATCGTCGGCGACCTCATCGCCAACGGCGCCGTCGTCGCCACGGTGCCGCTGGCCGAGGAGCGGCGCCGCGGCCGGCCCGTGGAGAAGCTCTCCCTCAACCCCGACGCCGGACAGGCCCTCGGCATCGACTTCGCCCGCCGCGCCGTCCACGTCGCCGCCGTCAACGTCGCCCACGAGATCGTCGGTTCCGCCAGCGAGCAGCACGCCCCCGACCTGTCCTGGGAGGAGCGCGTACGGCTCGCGGAACGGCTCGTCGGCACCCTCACCGGCGGCGTCCTGCGCCTCGGCGCGCTCGACGCCATCGGCGTCGGCGTCGTCGGCCCCATCGGCGCCCCCGGCGACCTCACCGCCGGCGGCCGGCGCCTCGACCTGCTGTCGGACCTGCTGCGCAAGAGCTTCGGCGTGCCCGTACTGCTGGACAACAACACCCGCCTCGCCGCCCTCGCCGAAGCCACCTGGGGCGCCGCCGCCGACGACGCCGACGTGCTCTACCTGCGCGTCTCCCACGGCGTCGGCGGCGGCCTCATCGTCGGCGGCTCCCTGCACCGCGGCGCCTTCGGGCTCTCCGGCGAACTCGGCCACGTCACCGCCGTACCGGCCGGCGCGCAATGCGAGTGCGGCGGCGCCGGCTGTCTGGAGACCGTGGCCTCCGTCGGCGCCGTGCTCGACGCCTACCGCGCCGCCGGCGGCCGCGCCGACGACCTCGCCGCCTTCACCGCCGCACTGTCCGCCGGCGACCCCGCGGCCCGCGCCGTCCTCGCCGTCGCCGGCGCCCACATCGGCACCGTGCTCGCCGCCGTCTGCAACGCGATCGGCCCCGGCGTCATCGTCATCGGCGGCGAACTCGCCCGCACCGGCGAGGCCCTCACCGGACCCATCGAGAAAGCCCTCGGCGCGCACATCATGCCCGCCTCCCGCGACCGCGTGGTGCTGCGCCCCGCGACCCTCGGCGCCACCGGCGGCGCGCTCGGCGCCATCGCGCTGGTGCTGCACGAATCGCCCCTGCTCTCCCACTACCCCGCAGACGCCGGTCCCCAGGACGACGCGTGAGACGAACGAGGTACGTATGGCCGTGATCACCACACCCCGCAAGCGGGCCACCCGGCCACGCACGCGCCGCACCGAGCGGCGCGGCCAGGTCCGCTCCCTCGTACTGAACGTCATCGCCCTCGCCGTGGGCGTGGCCGTCTGGGCGGTGCTGGCCGCGCTCAACGTCGAGAGCCTGCCCGGCCCGCTGGCCGTGGCCGAGAAGGCCGGCGACCTGATCGCCGACGGCACCCTCGCCGACGACCTGCTCGCCAGCCTGCGCCGCGTCTTCACCGGCTTCGCGCTCGGCACGGCGCTCGCGATCCCCGTCGGCTTCCTGATGGGCTGGTACCCCACGGCCCGCGGGCTGCTGGAGCCCTACGTCCAGTTCTTCCGCACCATCCCGCCGCTGGCGCTCATCCCGCTGGCGATCGTCCTCATGGGCATCGGCGAGACGCCGAAGGTCTTCGTCATCTTCCTGGCGGCGTTCCTGTCGTGCGTCGTCGCCGCCTTCCAGGGCGTGGTCGACGTCGACCGCACCCTCATCAACGCCGCCCGCGTCCTCGGCGCCTCCGACCGCGTCATCTTCCTGAAGGTCGTGATCCCGGCGTCGACCCCGTTCATCCTCGTCGGCATGCGCATCGGCCTCGGCGCCGCCTGGGCCACCGTGGTGGCCGCGGAGCTGATCGCCGCCCAGGAGGGCCTGGGCTTCCGCATGCAGCACGCCCAGACCTACTACGACCTCGACACCATCTTCGTGGGACTCATCACCATCGGCGTGCTCGGCCTGGTCATGGACCGGCTGCTGCTACTCGCCGAACGGCGTCTCACCGGCTGGCAGGAGCGCCGATGACCGAGAAAATCTCCTTCCGGGACGTCGTGAAGACCTTCCCGATGAAGGGCACCGACTTCACCGCCCTGAACGGGGTGTCCCTAGACATCTCCGACCGCGAGTTCGTCACCGTCGTCGGCCCGTCCGGCTGCGGCAAGAGCACCCTGCTCAACATGGCCGCGGGGCTCGCGGAACCCACCTCGGGCGACGTCCTGGTCGACGGCAGCCCTGTCACGGGGCCCGGCCCCGAGCGCGGCGTGATCTTCCAGCAGTACGCCCTCTTCCCCTGGCTGACGGTGCGGCAGAACGTCGAGTTCGGACTGAAGCTCGCCGGCCTGGCCGCCGACGAGCGCCGGAAGCGGGCGGACCACGCCATCGAACTCGTCGACCTCACCGACTTCGCCGACGCGCTGCCCAAGACGCTCTCCGGCGGCATGAAGCAGCGCTGCGCCATCGCCCGCGCCTACGCGGTCAACCCGCAGGTGCTGCTGATGGACGAGCCGTTCGGGGCGCTGGACGCGCTGACCCGGGTGCAGTTGCAGGACCAGCTCCTGGACACCTGGAGCCAGGACAAGCGCACCGTCATGTTCATCACGCACGACGTCGACGAGGCGGTCTACCTGGCCAGCCGGGTGGTGGTGATGGCCGCCCGCCCCGGGCGCATCCACCGGATCGTCGACGTCGGCCTGCCCTATCCGCGTACCGAGGAGATCCGGCTGTCGCCCGAGTTCGGCCGGATACGCAACGAGGTCTGGCACTCCGTCTACCACCAGGGCACCGCCCCGGCCGCCGCCTGACCCGCACCCGACGCCCGTACACCGCACAGGACTTCAGCACACCCCGAAAGGACCACTCCGCCATGCGCGCGACCCGCCGTACCCTCGCACTCTCACTCACCGTGGCGCTCATATCACTCCCGGTCGCCGCCTGCTCCGACGACAGCGGCGGCGGCGGTGACGGCTCCACCGTCCGCTTCGGCTACATCAACGACTACAACGGCGCCAGCCTCCTGGCGATCGCCGAGAAGCAGGGCCTGTGGAAGGAGGCCGGCCTCGACGCCGAGGTCTCCGTCTTCAACAACGGCCCCATCCAGATCCAGGCGCTGGGCGCCGGCGACCTCGACTTCGGCTACATCGGCCCCGGCGCCATGTGGCTGCCCGCCTCCGGCAAGGCCGACGTCGTCGCCGTCAACACCCTCGGCTACGCGGACCGCGTCATCGCCCAGCCCGGCATCACCTCCCTCGCCGACCTCAAGGGCAAGAAGGTCGGCGTCCCCGAGGGCACCTCCGGCGACATGGCGCTCAACCTCGCCCTCCAGGAGGAGGGCATGTCCATCGACGACGTCGAGAAGGTCCCGATGGACCCGGCGACGATCGTCTCCGCGTTCTCCTCCGGCCAGATCGACGGCGCCGGCCTGTGGTACCCGATGATCGACGAGATCAAGGCCAAGGTCCCCGACCTCGAAGAGGTCGCCAGCACCCGCGACTTCGAGGACGGCTACTTCCCCAACGCCTTCGTCGCCGGCACCGGCGTCGACCCCGAGCTGACCACCAAGGTCGTCGGGGTGCTCCAGAAGGCCAACGACTGGCGCTACGAGAACCCCGAGGAGTCCGTCACCGACACCGCCGCGATGCTCAAGCTCGACGAGGAGAAGGTCAAGGCCGACGCCGCCAACCAGGAGCTGCTGACCACCGAGGACCTCGTCGCCAAGACGGAGGACGGCACCGTCGCAGGCTGGCTGGGCGACCTCGCCGAGTTCTTCGTCGGCACCGGCCAGCTCGACGAGGCCCCCGACCCGGCGGAGTACTACCGCGGCGACCTCTACACGAAGGCGTCCGCCAAGTGAACCTGCTCTTCCTGATGACCGACCAGCACCGGGTCGACACCCTGGGCTGTTACGGCAACCCGCACGTCGCCACCCCTCACCTCGACCGGCTGGCCGCCTCCGGCACCCGCTTCGAGCGGTGCTACACCCCCACCGCCATCTGCACCCCCGCCCGCGCCAGCCTGCTCACCGGCCAGGCGCCGTTCCGGCACCGGCTGCTCGCCAACTACGAGCGCAACGTCGGCTATCTGGAAGACCTCCGCAGCGACGCGTTCACCTTCCCCGGTGCGCTCGCCGAACGCGACTACCAGCTCGGGCTCGTCGGCAAGTGGCACGGCGGCACCCACCGCAACGCCGCCTCCTACGGCTTCGACGGCCCCGACCTGCCCGGCTGGCACAACCCCGTCGACCACCCCGACTACCTCGCCTACCTCGACGAACGGGGGCTGCCGCCGTACCGGATCTCCGATCCGGTGCGCGGCACCACCCCCAACGGCAACCCCGGCAACCTGCTCGCGGCCCGCCTCCACCAGCCCGCCGAGGCCACCTTCGAGCACTACCTCGCCACCCGCGCCATCGAGCACCTCGACGCCTACGCAGCCACCGGCCGCCCCTTCTTCCTCGCCACCCACTTCTTCGGCCCGCACCTGCCCTACCTGCTGCCCGACGAGTACTACGACATGTACGACCCGGACCTGGTCGAGCTGCCGCCGTCCATCGCCGAGACCTTCGAGGGCAAACCGGCCGTCCAGCGCAACTACAGCGCGCACTGGACCTTCGACACCATCCCCATCGAGGTCACCCGCAAGCTCATCGCCGTCTACTGGGGCTACGTCACCCTCATCGACGAACAGATCGGCCGCATCCTCACCCGCCTCGACGAACTCGGCCTCACCGACGAGACCTCCGTGTTCTTCACCGCCGACCACGGCGAGTTCACCGGAGCCCACCGCCTCCACGACAAGGGCCCGGCGATGTACGAGGACATCTACCGCATCCCCGGCATCGTCCGCGTCCCCGGCGCCCCGCCGCAGGTCAGGGACGAGTTCGTGACGCTGACCGACTGCACCGCCACCATCCTCGACCTCGCCGGCTGCGCCACCGCGCCCGCCGTCGACAGCCGCAGCCTGCTGCCGCTGGTACGCGGCGAGCACCCCGAGTGGCCCGCGGAGCTGCTCGCCGAGTTCCACGGCCACCACTTCCCGTACCCGCAGCGCATGATCCGCGACGAGCGCTACAAGCTCGTCGTCAACCCCGAGTCCGTCAACGAGCTGTACGACCTGCAAGCCGACCCGCACGAGCTGACCAACCGCTACGCGCACCCCGAGATGCTGCCCGTACGCCGCCGGATGCTGCGCCGGCTGTACGACCTGCTGCGCGAGCGCGGCGACAACTTCTACCACTGGATGACGCCGATGTACGACGTCGGCGCCCTCGACTACGACCCGACCCTCAGCGCATTCGAACCGGAAGGAACCACCGCATGAGACGGACGTGGACACGGACCGCGCTGCTGCTGTGCGCGCTCCTGGCGGGGCTGCTGCCGCTGTCGTCGGCGACGGCCGCGGCCCCGGCCCCGGCCCCGGCACCGGCAACAAAACCGGCGGCGGCAGCCGCCGTGGAGAAGAGCGCCCCCGGGACGTACGCCAACCCGGTCACCGACGGCGTCGTCGACACCTTCCCCGACCCCGTGACGATCCGCGGCAAGGACGGCTACTGGTACGCCTACGGCACCCAGAACCCCGTGTTCCAGACCGGCGGCGAGCAGGGCGAGCGGATGCTGCCGATCCTGCGCTCCGAGGACCTGGCCACCTGGGAGTACGCCGGCGAGGTCTTCACCCCCGCCACCCAGCCCGAGTGGCACCGGGGCTCGCGCCTGTGGGCCCCCGACATCCGCTACAACGACGGCCGCTACATCCTCTACTACTCCGTCCCCGGCCGCGACACCGTCGGCGCCGCCACCGCGCCCACCCCGACCGGCCCGTGGACGGACACCGGGCCCGTGCTGCCCGCGCCCAGCGGCTGCCCCACCGGCGGCATCGACCAGGCGCAGTTCACCGACCGCGACGGCAAGACGTATTTCTACTGGGGCAGTTACGACATCCTCTGCGTCGCCGAGATGAACGCCGAGCGCACCCGCATCACCGGCGAGGTCACGCAGATCGCCCAGGGCCGCCGCATGGAAGGCGCGTTCGTCGTCCGCCGCGACGACCACTACTACCTCTTCTACTCCGACGCCGGCTGCTGCGACGGCGCGTACAGCGGCTACCAGGTCAAGGCCGGCCGCTCCACCAGCCCCACCGGCCCCTTCCGCGACGACGAGGGCGTCGACCTGATGGCCCCGACCAGCAAGGGCGCCATCGTCCTCGGCGCCAACGGCAACCGCTGGATCGGCCCGGGACACAACGGGCTGACCACCGACCTCGCCGGCCAGGACTGGCTGGTCTACCACGGCATCCCCGCCGACAACCCCGACCTCGACCGCTTCCCCGACCTGCCCGACCGCCAGCTCACCCGCCGCCCCATGCTGATGGACCGGCTCGACTGGATCGACGGCTGGCCCGTCGTCCGCGCCGGCGCCGGACCCTCCGAGGGCCCGCAGCGCGCCCCCGTCACCGACTGGGACGCCGGCGGCACCTTTGCCGGCGGCTCCCTCGACGGCTGGCGCGCCGAGGGCGCCGGCACCGGCGGCTGGTCCGTGGCGGACGACGCGGACTCCGGCCCGTACGCGACCCACGGCGGCGGCGCCGACGCCGCGTTCCTCGTCACCGACGAGGCCGCGCCGCGCGACCTGCGCGCCGAGGCCGACCTGCGGGTGCCCGCCGCGGACGGCGCCGCGGGCCTGACCGTCGCCTACCGCGACCCGCGCAACCACACCACCGCCTGGCTCGACCGCGCACGCGGCGCGCTGGTCACCGACGTCGTCGTGAACGGCCGCAGCCGCGGCGAGCAGGCGACGCCGCTGCCCGCCTCGTACGACTGGGGCTCCTGGCACAACGTCACCGCCGAGATCCGCGACGGCCGCATGAGCGTCGAGGTCAGCGGCGACCGGCTGCGCGACGCCGTCGCCGCCCAGGAGCGGAAGCTGCCCGGTGCGGCCACCCGGCCCGGCGCGGTGGGCACCGCGGCGCGCGGCGGCGGCGCGGCGGCCGACAACGTCGGCGCGGCACGCCTCTACGAGCCGGTCACCAAGCGCGTACCCGAGCCCGCCACCGGCCGGCTGCTG
Source organism: Streptomyces aculeolatus (assembly GCF_020400605.1). Taxonomy (GTDB): domain Bacteria; phylum Actinomycetota; class Actinomycetes; order Streptomycetales; family Streptomycetaceae; genus Streptomyces; species Streptomyces aculeolatus. The sequence continues at coordinate 409,197 of NZ_JAINRD010000002.1, forward strand.
CCCGGCCACAGCGACGAGTTCGACTCCGCCGCCGTGCCCGGCACCGAGCCCGGCTCCCCGTGGCGCTGGCTGCGCGGTCCCGCGCCCGGCGTGGCCGCGGACGGCGGCGACCTGGTGTGGCCCACGCAGAACGGCGAGCTGCACCTCAACAGCAACAGCGCCTCCGTACTGCTGCGCGATGCCCCCGAGGGCGACTACACCGTCACGACGAAGCTCGACTTCGACCCCGCGCAGCCCAACCAGCAGGCCGGGCTGCTCCTCTACGCCAACGACGACAAGTACTTCAAGATGACCCACTCCGTGCTCCCGCTGAACCGCGGCGGCGGCACCGTCCTCGACGTCAGCGAGTTCGGGAAGGAAGGCGAACGCCCCACCACCTCCCCGCCCACGCCCGTCGCGAGCGCGCCCATGTTCGGCGGCCCCACCGCCGACACCATGTGGCTGCGGCTGTCGTACCGCCACGACGGCGCGAACGGCGAGCACGAGGTGCGCGCGGCCACCAGCCGCGACGGCCGCACCTGGGTCCACAACGGCGTGTGGACGCTGCCCGGCGACGAGCGGCTGCAGATCGGGCTGGTGTCGATGAACAAGGAAGGAGCGGTCGCGAAGTTCGACTACGTACGCACCCACAGGAGCCGCTGACCGCGGAGTACTTGCCTCCGAAGTCTTGACGGCGGTCTCGATCACGCTCACCGTTGCTGAGGCTGGTCCACCGGCCCCGCCGGCACCCCACCCGGTGCCGGCGGGGCCGCCTCGTGCGTCCCGTACGTCACCTCGGAGAGGTCCCTGTGAACAGCAAACTGCTCGGCGCGGGCACGGTCCTGGCGCTCCTCGCCTCCGTCGCGGCCATGCCGTCCTCGGCGGCGTCCTCCGCGCCGTCCGCGCCCTCCTCCCCGGCGGAGGCGACGCCCCTGCCCCTGGGCGACCCCGGCCTCACCGAGACGAGGACCACCGAGACGCTGCAGCCCGGCGTCACCCTCACCCGCATCGTCCGCGGCGCCGGCAGCGCGCAACTGCCCTGGACCGTCGAGGTGTCCATCCCCGGCGGCACCGGCTCACCCGACCCCGACGCGCCGCCCGCCGCCCTGCGGGACCGGGCCAGCGCCGAGGAACTGGCCGCCGAGCTGACCGGCGAGGGCTTCGCCGCCCGCGCCGAGGAGGTCACCACCCGCGCCCTCGCCGACTTCGCCGGCGGCACCCTCGGCTGGCGCGTCCGCGTCGGCGAGTTCGACGCCCAGAGCGCCGCCAACGCCGAACGCGCCCGGCTGGTCGCCGCCGGGTACGCCGGCTCCGCCGCGTACACCGGCTGGGACGGCGACCCCGGAGTCCGGGGAACCTGGCGGGTCGACGTGCTGACCGTCGACCCCCGCACGTTCCGCGGCGGGCTCACCGCCTCGTACGGCCCCGACCTGGAGAACCGCGAGACGACCAGCCGGCTGGCCACCGACGCCGGGGCGACCGCCGCGGTCAACGCCGGGTTCTTCGTCCTCGACCCGAAGGCCGGCGCCCCCGGCGACCCGGCCGGCGTCGGCGTCTACGACGGCCGCCTCCTCAGCGAGAGCGTCGGCACCCGCCCGGCCCTCGTGCTGCGCGACTCCGCCCGCGGCACGAGCGTCACCCGGCTCGGCTGGGCGGGCCGCGTCACCGCCCGCGGCGAGAGCCTCCCGCTGGACGGCACCAACCGCGTACCGGGCCTCATCCGCAACTGCGGCGGCACCGCGGACGACACCCCCACCTCCCTGCCGCGCCACGACGTGACCTGCACCGACGCCGACGAAGTCGTCGCCTTCACCGAGGAGTACGGGGCCCGCACCCCCGCGGGCGACGGCACCGAGGCCGTACTCGACGCCCGCGGCCGCGTCGTCGAGGTGCGCTCCCCGCGCGGCGGCCCGCTGCCGGCCGGCGGCACCTCCGTCCAGGCCACCGGCGAGCACGCCGGCGAACTGGCCGCCCTCGCCCGTACCGGCGAGAAGCTGCGGATACGCCACGGGCTGCGCGACGACCGCGGCCGGCCGGTGGCCACCCCGCCCGGCACGGCCGTCGTCAACGGCGGCCCCGAACTCGTCCGCGACGGCCGCACGCACGTCACGCCCACCGCGGACGGCATGGTCCAGCCCGGCAACCCGAGCTTCTACTACGGCTGGATGCACAAGCGGAACCCGCGCACCCTCGCCGGTGTCGACGCCGCGGGCCGCACCGTCCTCGTCACCGCGGACGGCCGCGCCACGGACTCCCTCGGCCTCAGCATCCCCGAGAGCGCCGACGTCGCCCGCGCCCTGGGCCTGCGCGACGCCGTGAACCTCGACGGCGGCGGCTCGACCACGCTCGCCGTCGGCGGCGAGGTGGTCAACGACCCGTCCGACGCGGCGGGGGAGCGCCCGGTCGGCGACGCGCTGCTGATCCTGCCGAAGCGGCGCTGACGCCGCCGCACCCCGAGAACCCAGCACCGTCCGAACGTTCCACCCTCACCAAGGAGCCGCCGTGGTACCCGTTCTGACCGTGAGAAACCGCTTGCTACTCCTCCTCTCCGCCCTCCTCCTCACCCTCGTCCCCGCCGCCCCGTCGCTCGCCGCGGCGGCACCGGAAGCCACCGCGGAAGCCGCCGCGCAGGGCGGCGGCCCCCGGGGTGACGCCGAGGTCGTCGGCGTCACCCAGGTCGGCGAGCGCCTGGTCGACCTGTCGGTACGGTCCCCGGCCCTCGGCGGCCGCACCGTCCCCGTACGCCTGCTGACCCCCGACGGCTGGGACCCGGAGAAGCCCGGGCAGAACTGGCCCACCCTGTGGCTGCTGCACGGCTGCTGCGGCGACTACACCTCGTGGACCTCCGCCACCGATGTCGAGGACACCGACAGCCTCCGCGACGTCCTCGTGGTCATGCCCGAGGCCGGCTGGAACGGCTGGTACAGCAACTGGTGGAACTTCGGCGAGGGCGGCGACCCGGCGTGGGAGACCTTCCACACCGACGAGCTGCGCCGGCTGCTCGAAAGCGACTGGGGCGCCAGCTCCAACCGCGTGGTCGCCGGCCTGTCCATGGGCGGCCAGGGCGCCCTGATGTACGCGGCCCGCCACCGCGGCATGTTCAGGGCCGCCGCCGCCTACTCCGGCGCCGCACACCCGCTGCTCAACGACGAGTCCGTGGGCCGCATCATGGGCTTCTTCGGCGGCCGGGGCGACGACCCGCGCCGCGTCTGGGGCGACCCGGTCGACCAGCGCGCCATCTGGCAGGCCCACGACCCGTACTACCTGGCGAAGAAGCTGAAGTCGATACCGGTCTACCTCTCCTGCGGCGACGGCACGGCAGGACCCCTCGACCCGCCCGGCGCCACGGACGCCCTGGAGGCGGACTTCAACAGGCAGAACCAGGCGCTGGCCGCCGAGCTGAAGCGGGTCGGCGCGAAGAAGCTGATCACCAACCTCTACGGCCCGGGGACCCACCGCTGGGCGTACTGGGAGCGGGAGCTGCACGCCTCGCTGCCGATGCTGCTGGGTGCGCTGAAGGTCCGCTGAGGGCATGCCGCCGGGGCAACGGGCGCTGCGAGCGCGGCCCGTTGCCCCGGGTGGTGAGGACGGAGATCGCGGTCAGGCGCGGGGCGACCCCGCGTCGTCGTAGTGCCGCCGGGCCTGCTCGACGTGCTGAAGGTTGGCGGTGGCCCACTCGGAGAGGTGGGCGAAGACCAGCGCCGGGCGGCCCGGGTGCGGGAGTCGCACGCCTCGCCAGCGGTGCCGCCGGGCGCCGAAGGTGAGCCGACGGGAGACCGCGGAGGCAACGGGCCGCTCACGGCGGCCCGTTGCCCAGCAGCGCCACCGCGCCGTACGCACCCGAGACCAGCGCCACCGCGCCGACCACCGCCACCGCCCGCCGCACGGGCCAGTGCGCCATGGGCGCCGCCAGGGGGAGCAGCAGCGGGAAGGCCGGCGTCATCAGGCGGGGGCGGGAGCCGAAGTAGGCCGACCCGACGAGGGAGAGGGCGACGACGGCACAGGCGTAGGTGACCAGGGCGAGTTGCAGCCGCCGGCGGACACACAGCCACAGGAGCAGGCCGACCAGTCCCAGCGCCGCGCACAGGGCGGCGCCGCCGAGAGGGGAGGGCCAGGGGCCGGTGAGGAGGCCCCCGATGAAGGCCGCGAGGGCGGCGCCGCCGTCGACCTGGTTGCCCCAGGCGGCCTGGACGCGGAAGTAGCCGAAGGGACTGCGCTCGTGCACCCCGACGTAGGCCAGGTACGCGAACCAGCCCAGCGGGGCGAGGAGCAGCCCGGTGAGCAGGCGCCGGTCCCGGCGCAGCAGCGTGCCGACCGGGGCACCGCCGCGGACCTGGGCCGCCAGGTGCGCGGCACCGGCCGCGCCCAGCGCGGCGATCAGCGCGGCGGCAGTCGGGCGGCACAGCCCGGCCACCGCCGCCAGCAGGCCCGCCGTCCGCCAGCGGCCGGTCAGGCAGGCGTGGAGGGACCACGCCGCCAGCGCCGTGAACAACGACTCTGTGTACGCCATCCACTGTACGAACCCCGTGGGCAGCGCGCCCCACAGGGCGGCCAGGAGGACGCCGGCGCGGTGCCCGGCGACATGGGCGCCCACCGCGTAGACGCCCCACGCCGCGGTGAACGACGACACCCACGCCACCAGCAGCCCGGCCTCCGCGACGCCGAGCGGGGAGGCCGCCGCCAACGACCGCTCCAGCGCGGGAAGAAGCGGGAAGAAGGCGAGGTCCGGATGCACTCCGCCGTCCGGCAGACGGGCCTCGAAGCCGTAGCCGTCGCGCGCGATGCGCTGGTACCAGACGGAGTCCCAGCGTCCGTTGAGCCGGTGCAGCGGGTCCTCGTCCGCCAGCGCGGCGCCCGCGCAGAGCAGGAGCAGCCCGGTGAGCCGCACCGCCGCGTACGCCGCCAGCGCGGGCGCCGCCGCCGGCGCCGCGGCGCGCAGCGGCCGGAGCAACCGCCGAGCGGTGGAGGGGGAGGGGACCGGGTCCGTACGCGACAAGGCCGTCATGGGCACCGGATGCTCTCCGGCGACCGCTGTGGGGACGCTGAAGGACCCTGAGGAACGCCTCAGACCTGAAGAGTTCCTTCAGGAAGGGGACGGGGGCCGCGGGAATACTGGACACATGCGGTTACTCGTGGTCGATGACGAGGTAGGGCTCGCCGCGTCCCTCAAACGGGGCCTGGAGGCGGCCGGTTACGCCGTGGACGTGGCCCACGACGGCCACACCGGCCTGTACCTGGCGCGCGAGTACCCCTACCAGGCGATCGTGCTCGACATCATGCTCCCTGGCCTCAACGGCTACCGCGTGTGCGCCCGGCTGCGGGCGGACGGCGTCGACACGCCCATCCTCATGCTGACGGCCAAGAACGGCGAGTACGACGAGGCCGAGGGACTGGACACGGGCGCCGACGACTACCTCGCGAAGCCCTTCTCGTACGTGGTGCTGGAGGCCCGGCTGCGCGCGCTGCTCCGCCGCGGCGGCTCACGCACGCGGGCGGTGCTGCGCATCGGCGACCTGTGGCTCGACCCGGCGGCCCGCGCCTGCGGACGCGGGGAGACCCGGGTCGCGCTGACGGCCAAGGAGTACGCCGTGCTGGAGTGCCTGGCCCGCAGGTGCGACGAGGTCGTCACGAAGACGGAGATAGCGGAGCAGGTGTGGTCGGCGGACTTCGACGGCGACCTCAACATCGTCGAGGTGTACGTCAGTGCCCTGCGCCGGAAGATCGACGTGCCGTTCGGCCGCCACTCGATCACCACGGTGCGCGGCTGCGGCTACCTGATGACCGGCCATGCCGCCGCCCGCTGACCCCCGGGCGGCGGTGAACCCCCGGCCCCGCCTGCTGCGGCGCGCGGCGGCAGCGGATCCCCGGGCACGTATCGCCTTCGCCGCCGGCACCGCGGCGGGTGCGGTCCTCTTCGTACGCCCGCTGCTGGGCCTCGGCGGGCTGCCGGGGGTGGTCCTCGTGGTGCTGGCCGCCTGGGCGGCGGGGCAGGGCGGCGCGCCGCGGCCGCGACTCCGGGGCGCCCTCGGGGCGGGCGCGATGACGGCGGTCCAGTTCGCCGCCCGCGCCGCCTTCGGCAGCCCGCTCGACGCCTACTACGGCTACGGAACGAACAAATCGGTGATGTCGGTCGTCGAGACTCCTGCCTTCGTCAGCCCTCTCCTCGGCGTCACGGTCGGCGTCACGGCCTGGCTGCTCGCGCGGCCCGCCGGGCAGGGGCTGCCGCTGCGGGCCCGGTTCGCGCTCGTCGCGTACGGCGGCACGGTGCTCGCCTCGTCCGCCGTGGTCTCGGTCGCGTCGGCGCTGGCAGCGGCCAACGGCGGACATCTCGGCTGGGGCCCCGACGAGTTCCAGGGAGAACTGCTCTACCTGGCACAGACAGCGGCCGTCCTGATCGGCGCCGGCGCCTGGGTGACGGCCGGGCGGGCCCTGCGTCCGGTGAACGCCATCCGCACGGAGTTGGAGGACATCACCCTTCGCTCGCTGGACCGCCGCGTGCCCGTGCCCAGGGGCGGCGACGAACTGACCGGACTGGCGCTGACGACGAACGAGATCCTGGACCGCCTGGAGCGATCGACCGAAGCCCAGCGGCAGTTCATCGGCGACGCCTCGCACGAACTGCGCAGCCCGCTCGCGGCGGTCCGGGCGTCGCTCGAATCGCTGCTGGCGCACCCGGACGAGGTCGACTGGCCGACCGCCGTGCGCAGCGCACTGCACGACCTGGAGCGGCTCCAGGGCCTCAGCGAGGACCTGCTCCTGCTGGCCCGGCTCGACGGCACCGCGACCCTTCCCCGCGACCCCGTCAACCTCACCGACCTCCTCCACGACCTGGTCGAGGAGCACCGCCACCTGCACCGCCCGCACCCACTGGAGATCCGCCTCGGCACCCCGGGGCCGCCGGCGTGGGTGGCGGGCAGCGGCATCCAGCTGGAGCGGATGCTGCGCAACGTGCTGGACAACGCCTGCCGTTACGCCGACGCGAAGGTCGAGGTCGCCGTCCGCGCGGAAGGCGACGCCCGCGCCGGGACGGTACGGATCGACATCCGCGACGACGGCCCCGGCATACCGGTAGGCGACCGGGAGCGGGTCTTCGAACGGTTCAGCCGGCTGGAGGACGCCCGCACCCGCAGCTCCGGCGGAGCCGGACTCGGCCTGGCCATCGCCCGGGAGATCGCGGACCGCCACGGCGGGACACTGCACTTCACCGACGCACCCCGAGGCGCGCACGCCGTCGGCCGCCTCCCGGCCGCGGCCCGTTGAGCGAACCCGCCCACAACCCGCCCAGCCTTTGATTGGGCGGATTACTCACTGGACTACGATGGTTACTGTCCGTAATCATGGTGGTGTCGGAGTTCCGGCAGAGACACATGAGAGGGGCCGGACATGGGGAAAGTGGGCAACGTCAGCCTGTACGGGGGCGAAGCGGAAGCAGGGGACAGCCTGAAGACCTTCGGGGCGATGCTGAAGGTACTCAGGGACGAGGCGGGGCTGACGCAGGAGGCGCTGGCGGAGGGCCTGGGGTACTCGCACGACCACATCTCCAAGATCGAGCGGGGGGTGCGGTTCCCGCCGAGGGATCTGGACAAGCTGGCGGAGGACGTGTTGGGCCCGCTGGCGGCGAGACTGCTGAAGGAAACGCGCAGGAGCCTGACGAGGAAGGCGGGGCTGGCGTCGAGGTTCAGGCACTGGGCGGTGATCGAGAAAGAGGCGGTCACGCTGTACGCGTACGAATGCCGCACGATTCCTGGGCTGCTACAGCCCGAGCCGTACACGCGCGCTGTTTTCGAGGCGGTCCTTCCGCCGCTGGTCGAGGAGCAGGTTGAAGAGCGGGTCGCGGCAAGGCTGGAGCGGCAGGCCGTGCTTGACCAGCGGCCGAACACGTTCTTCGGCTTCATCGTGGAGCAGGCGTTGCTGGAGCGGCAGATGGGCGGTGTGCAGGTCACTCGCGACGTGCTGGACCACCTGCTCGCAACTGGCAAACGACGCAATGTCGAGATCCAGGTGATGCCGCGGCGCATGGAGAAACACGCTGGGGGAGACGGATCGCTCTACCTCGCCGAGACCGTCGACCACAAGTGGCTTGGCTACAACGAGGGGCATCGGTCGAGCAATCTGATCAGCGACCTGGGTGACGTGGGTATTCTGCAGCAGCGCTACCGGAAGATCAGTTCCCAGGCGCTCAGCCACGAGGCTACGGTGGACTTGTTGGAGCAGATGCGAGGAGACCTATGAGCAGGATCGGACCGGAGTGGTTCAAGAGCAGCTACAGCGGTGGCGACGGCGACAACTGCGTTGAGGTCGCCGTCACTTCGCAGGTTGTCCACGTCCGTGACTCGAAGGACCGGGAGGGCGGTCAGCTCTCCGTGACCCCCGCGGCCTGGGCCGACTTCGTCGCCTTCGCCAAGGCCGTCGAACTCTGAAACACCCCGCCCGTGCGGCCGTACCCCGGCCGCGCGGGCGCACCAGTCATGCCTGCTGCACGAGGTCCTTGGCGTACCAGTGATCGGCCTTGCCGTGGCCGTCGTACGGCGGCGTCTCCCGGTAGCCGTGTCGCGTGTACAGGGCCCGCGCCTCGGCGAGTTGGGTGTTGGTCTCGCACACGATCCGGGTGGCGCCGAGTCTCCCGGCAGCCTCCTCGACGGCCAGGAGCAGCCCCCGGCCCAATCCTGCTCCCCGCCCGGCGGGCAGCACGTACATCCGCTTGATCTCCGCGACCCCGGGGGTGCCGCCGAGCAGCCTCAGTCCCGCGCAGCCCAGGAACTCGCCGCTGCCGCCGCGTGCGACGAGGAACTCGCCGTCGGGCGGGCCGAGGCTGTGGTGCGGGTCCCTGGCAAGCACGGTTCGAAGGTCTTCCTCCGTCACGTCACGCCCCAGCACCCGCTGCCCCATCTCGGTGAAGTACTGCCGCATCACGGCGTCCACGTCCCCGCCGGCGACGGGCTCCGGCTTGATCGTCCAGGTAGACATACAGGCCATCGTCCCGGCCGCTCCGCGCGCCGTCCACGGGACGGTCTCTACTCGGCGGACAGGGCCTCGCGCATGGCCTTCACGGCACCGGAGGGGTCGTAGCCCTCGGGGACGCCTTCGACCAGGATGATGTCGCCTTCGATGTGCCGCGAGCGCAGTGGTGCGATCTCCCGGTAGGCGGGGGAGTCCCACCAGGCCCGCGCCTCGGTGATCCCGGGGAAGCCGATCATCACGACCGCCCCGGGCCAGCTTCCCTCCTTCACCTCGTGCTGCGTCATGTGCACGAGGTAGCGGCCGCCGTACGGCTCGAAGGTGCCGGGGAGGCGCTCGATGTACTCGGCGATCTCCGGGTGCGGGGCGGCGTCTTGCAGGTGGGCGATGACGTAGGCGGGCATGGCACCGTCCTTCGGGTCGGTCTTCCTATGCCGACGATCATGGCATCCCGCCGCGTCGGGGTCGATGACCGGGCAGGTCATTGACGCCGTCGGGCGCACCCGCCTCCGTGGACCGGCAGGGGTGTCAGAAACGTCCGTCGGCGCTTCTGTGTGTGCTCAGCCACCTGCGGTATTCGCCGGGTGGCATTCCGAAGGCCGTTTTGAACGTCCGGTTGAACACCGCGGCATCGGTGAACCCCCACCGCGCTCCGATGGCCCCGATGGGGTGGGCGGCGTAGGCGGGTTGTTCGAGGTCGGTACGGCAGCGGTCCAGGCGGAGGTCTCGGATGAGGGCGCCCACTGTCTGCTTTTCCGAGCGGAAGAGGTGATGCAGATAGCGCACGGAGATGTTGTGCGCGTCCGCGATTGTCTGCGGGGATAATCGAGGTTCCCTCAGGTGCGTCTCGATGAATGCCTTCACGCGGCGCACGAGCACGGTCTGCCGGGTCTCCGGCGGCAGCAGGCCCTCCCGGTCGGCGAGACCGCCGAGGAACGCGGAGGCGAGCTGGATTGCGGCCGCTCCGAGGCGTTCGGCCTCGAGCCGGCTCCACTGGCCGCCGGCAAGCCCTTGGAGGAAGCTCGCGAGCAGGTATCCGGTCCCCTGTGCGGGAAGGCGGCGGGAGAGAAGGTCCCGCATCGACCGTTCCGGCAGCGGCACCGCGGCTTTCGGCAGGTGGAGGATGGTCAGGCCGCCGTGCTCCGGCACCTGCATCTGCCACGGCTGCGACGTGTCGTACAGCAGCAGGTCGCCCGCCCCTACCCGGGCGTGGTTGCGTGCCTGGTCCACCGTCATGATCCCCCTGGCCACGTAGCCCAGCTCCCACAACTCGGGATCCGACTGCCGGATCAACCCCGCGGTGCGTACCGAGGTCAGGGGCGAGAACGACAGGACGGACACCTTGACGGGGCCCAGCTCCAATGTCGCGGTGGAGCCCTGGAAGTCCTCGTAGTGCTCACTTGCGATGTGCGCGGATGGCAGATCCTGCATCAGCAGGTCGCGCCACCAGCCGAACCTCTCGGATTTCGGCACGGCGGCCGTATGCATCTCGGACCCGCCCATTGTCCCCCCTCGTGCCGGTTGTTCACATCGTGACAACGACTATGCACCCTTCGTCAATTACCCGAGCCCGGATCGACGGAAGACTTCTGTTTGAGCCGGATTGACGAGGTCGGACGGGGCTGCGTCGGTCTGTGCTTTCGGTGCGGCGTGGGGGCCGATTGCACGGGGTGGTTGTGGAAGTCTCCCGGTGCAGGAGGTGTTCCGTGGCCGAAAAAAGAAAGGCGCGGCAGACCGCAACCGTACGGCGGCGGGCTGCGGGACCGTACCCCGATTCACGGTCCGCGGTCCGCCGGTCGGGTCCGGTCGGGAGCATGGCGACGCGCCGCTCCGGGGGAGGGACCGGGCCCAGGGGCCTGTGGTACCCGGTGGGGGACCGGGTACCACAGGGCGGGCCGGAGCCCGCGAGGCCGACGGGGGCGTCGGCCTCGCGGTCGTCGTTCGGTGAGCTGTTCCAGCTCTGCCGTTCCGGAGTGAGGACGGCCCTCGGGATTGACGGTGTTCGATTCGTAGCATCGGGATCTGTGGAGATCGGTCTGCGCTGCGATGGGGCGGCGCCGTGCTCGACCGTCGCCAGGGGCCGGGCGATGCGCGGTATTGGGCACTGGTCGGTGGCGGGTGAGTGGCTCGTCGGGCCTGGACGGCGTGCCTGGGCTCCTGACCTTGCCTTCCTTGTCCTTCAAGGAATTCTGAGCGGGGATGTCGAGAAGTGGGATTCGGCTACGACGTACCCACGACACATGCACACCCGCGAGGAAGAGAAGCACATGGGCAAGATCACTACGGGCGCCACCACGATGTCCCTGGACGGCTACATCGCCGGGCCGGAAGAGAGCGGCTTTGACCTGCTGTTCCAGTGGTACGCCAACGGGGATGTCGAGATCCCGTCGTCCAGCCCGGACGTGCCGCCGTTCCGCGTCTCTGCGGCCAGCGCGGAGCTGATCAGGCGGGAGTGGGGAAACACGGGCGCGCTCCTGGTGGGCCGTCACCTCTACGACATGACGAACGCCTGGGGCGGCCGGCACCCGATGGGCGTGACGACGGTCGTGCTCACGCACCGCCGCCCCGAGGACCGTCCGGCGGACGATGAGAACTTCGTCTTCGTCACGGACGGTATCGAGGCGGCGGTGGCCGTGGCGAAGGAACTGGCCGGGGAGAAGGATGTCGTGGTCAACGGTGGGCAGATGGCCCGGCAGTGCCTGGAGGCCGGCCTGCTGGACGAGGTCGGGGTGGCGCTCGTGCCGGTTGTCCTGGGCAGCGGGAAGACGCTCTTCGGTGAGCTGGGCGTCGTGCCGGTGCAGTTCGACGGACCCGTCGAGGTGGTCGAAGGCACAGGCGTCACCCACCTGCGCTACCGGGTCAGGCGATGAGCAAACGATGACACACTGCGGGCACCGCGCGTGATCAAGGTGCCCGGTCAGGACCGGTGACCGTTGTCAGTGCTGCCGTTCCAGGGTGAGGACGGCCTTCGCGATTGACGACATTTGATCGGGGCAGCAACGGGACCTGCGGAAGATCCGCCAGGACTTGAGCTGGTCGACGCCTCGCTCGACCGGTGCCCTGGCCCCGGACAGCGCGCGGTTGATGGTGCGCTGGGTGACCGTGAGTACGCCGCCCGCGGGGCGTCTGGCTGGTGCGGTCGAAGCGATCGGCGCCGGGCCGCCGCTGCGACGCCGTCTCGCGCTGGTACGTGCGGACCACCGATGCGAAGTCCATCAGGGACCACCGGCCCAGGAGGAAGGAAGCCGACGGATCGACGTACACGCCCGCGTGGAGACGCCAGAGCGCCCGGAGGCCCGCGGGGATCCTGACGCCGATGGCCGTCTGCAACCCGTCGGTTTCCTCCTCCGTCGCTCCGGGTCGGAGCATTGCCAGCGACGCCGGGGCGTGGGCACTCAGCCAGGTTTCGATCCGCCGCCAGGCGTCGGTTACTTGCCGTACTTCGATCTTGTGCCGGAGGTCGTCGTCCATCGGGCCAACCTATGCGCGGGGCCGTCCCCGTCATCGTGGCTCGACGGCTTCCGCCATTACTAGAGCACGTGCTCTGTTAATGTGCCGGGAAGGGCCCGGCGCACAGGCCGCCGGGTCGGGTGAGGGCTGCAGCCACGGGAGGCACAGGTGCAGGAACGTCGGGTGCGGGCACAGGGGTTGAGCCGGAAGCGGTTCCTTGCGGCGGCGGCCGGGCTCGGGGCCGCTGCCGTGGCCGGGACGGCCGTCGTCGGGAGCGGCGCGGCGGCACGGCCCGCGGCGGCGGAGCCCGCGGCGGGGGCCCGTACGGGCACGGGGACCGGCAGCGGTGGGGCCGGGGTGCGGTACCGCAGCGTCTGCTACACCATCGGCGCCGGGGAGACCCCCGCCACCGAGTGGAGTGCCGCCCGGATGCGCCGCGACATCCGCGCCATCCGCGACGGGCTGCACGCCAACGCCGTGAAGGTCACCGGCGACGGCGTGCGCCGGCTGACCGCTACCGCCGAGGAGGCCGCCGAGCGCGGGCTGTACGTGCGTGCCGAGCCCACTCTCGGCGACCGGCCGCCGCGCGAGATCCTCGACCATCTCGCCGAGGTCGGCCGGCACGCCGAGGGTCTGCGCCGCCAGGGCGCCGGGGTGGAGTTGAGCGTCGGGTGCGAGTTCTGGCTCTTCGTCCCCGGGATCGTGCCGGGTGCGGACGTGCTGGAGCGGATCGAGAACCTCCAGAACGGCACCTTCGACCCCGTCGAGATGCAGCGCAAGCTCGACGACTTCACCGCCCGCGCCGCCGCCGTCGGCAGGTCCGTCTTCGGCGGCGGACTCAGCTACGCCGCAGCCCAGGACGACGAGGTCGACTGGAACCTCTTCGACATCGTCGGCATCGACTACTACGGCTACCACGAGCGCCCCGCCGGCTACCGCCGCGACCTGCGCGCGTACCTGCGCTTCGGCAAGCCGCTGTCCCTCTCCGAGTTCGGCTGCTGCACGTACGAAGGCGCCCCCGCGGACGGCGGCATGGGGTGGGCGAAGGTCGACTTCGACAAGAACCCGCCGGAGCTGACCGAGCCGCTGGTGCGCAGCGAGCGTACGCAGGCCGCCTACGTCACCGACGTCTACGACGTCGCCGAGTCGATGGGGCTGCACTCGGCGCACGCCTTCGAGTTCGTCACCCCCGGGTCGTGGCACTGGCCGGGCGACCCGGTCCACGACCTCGACACCGTCAGCTACGCCCTCGTCAAGCCGGTCCAGGACACCCCCGGCGACCCGGAGTCGCCCTGGCACTGGAAGCCGAAGGAGGCGTACCACGCCCTCGCCTCCCGCTACACCCGCGCCGCCCGCCGCGCGCGCCCGTAGCCGTGCGTCCCGGCCGTCGACACCGTGCCCGGGTGACCTCCCGGGGCGCGGCCTCTACCCTCTACTCTCGGCCCGCCCGCGGCGGTTGAGCGGGCCGGGGAGTCCGGGGCGGAGCGGGACGGTACGGGACGGGGTGCGCGATGGCCGGTGCGAACGGTGGCGCGAACGGTGGCGGGGAGCGGGTGCGCACGTACCGCGGGAACCTCGCGTCGATGGTCTTCCTCGCCCTGCTGTGCGCGGTCTTCGGCGCCCTCTTCGCGTTCTTCGGGCTGGTGCTCGTCATCGGGGCGGGTGCGCCCGCCGCCGTCGCGATCCCGTTCTGCGCCGTGGCGCTGGGCCTGTTCGTGCTCACGTTCTGCGTCGTACGCGGGGTGACGGTCGTCGACGACGGCGGCATCACGATCCGCTGGCTGCGCACCAGGCGGCTGGCGTGGCCCGACCTGCTCGCCGTCGAACTGGAGCACAACGCGCCCGCGTCGGCGGAGCGCAAGCGCCCCGTCATGGGCGTCGTCGTCTACCACCGCGACGGCCGCCGGCTGACGCTGCCCAACGTCATCGACACCCGCGGGCTGGTCGCGCACCGCGAGGCGCAGGCGATCCGCGAGGTCTGGGAGCGTCGCCGCGGCGCGGACTGGACGCCGCGGCCGGAGGTCGCCACCGCCGCGCGGGCCAAGGCCGACGCCGCGGAGCGCACCGAGAACTCGCTGGTGGAGGCGATGGGGGCAAGCTGGGTCGCGGTCCGCGTGCTGGTGGGCTGCGTGCTGGTCGCCGCCGTCGTCGTCCTGGCCACGGGCAATGCCGACGCCGTACCGGACATCCCCGGCGGGGTCTTCGCGGGCGTCTTCGCTGCGGTGGCCCTCGCCCCCGTCGCGGTCGCGCTGGCGGGCATGGCCCGTAGACGACGCGGCGGGGGCGGGGGCGACGGCCGGGAGGGCGACGAGGCGCCGCCCCGGTGAGGCGGGCCCGGCGCGGGATCTCGGCACCGGGCCCGGCGCAGGAGCCGGCGCGGGACACCGGCCCCTGCGGGACCAAGGGGGCTCAGCAGAGGGGCACGCCCGGGAGCTTCGCGTCCGGATGGTCGATGTAGATGTTGGAGATGAACCCGCGCTGGTCGCGCAGGCGGCTCCACCAGTCGTTCGTGTAGCCCTCGGCGGTCACCGGGTCGCCCTGCTTCTGGCACTCGACGAACACGCCCGTCGGACCGGAGAGGGTCGTCACCACCGGCGCGTCGAGGCGCGCGTCTGCGCGGACGCGCACGCCGGAGCCCCAGGTGGTGAAGTTGGTGTTGCCGCAGTTGTCGCTGCGCAGGTGGTACTGGCCGTACGAGCCGGGGTAGGGCAGCGCCGAGCCGTTGATGCGGATGTCCTGGCCGACGCCGTTGAGGAGCTGCTCGTAGTGGATGTGCGCGCCGGAGGAGTTGCCGGTGCTGCCCGTGACGCCGACCTGCTGGCCCTGTGCGACCGAGGCGCCGTCGGCGACGGAGAACGACGCGAGGTGGAAGTAGTACGTCTTCCAGCCGCCGCCGTGGTCGATGACGATGTAGTTGCCGGCGCCGCTCGGCTGGCTGTGCCGGGTCGCGGTGCCGGCGGCGGAGGCGACCGTCGGCGTGCCCGCGGTGCTGCCGCCGTCGGAGCGGATGAAGTCCAGCGCGCGGCGCACCTCGGCGCTGTGGTGGCTGTACGTCCACTGCTGGCCGCACGGGAACGGCGCCTTGAAGTTCGGCGCCAGCTCGGGGCCGGCCTCGGCCTGTGCCGGCGCCGCCGCGGTCAGTCCCAGCAGCGCCAGCAGCGCGGCGAGGACGACGGCCGCGGCCCGGCGGGCCGGGCGGCGGGCGGCGGCGTCGGCCGACGCGCGGGCGGCGGCGGGGGAGTGGCGGGGTCTGCGAGGCATCTGGTCGCCTCCTTCGGTGGGGGTCCAGGGGTGGGGGGTGGCGCGTTCAGCACTCGGGGACGCCCGGCAGCCAGGCGTCGGGGACGTCGACGAAGATGTTGGAGATGAAGCCGCCGTAGTCCGGCAGGTAGGACCAGGCGTCGTTGGTGTGGCCCTCGTACGTGATCTCCTGGCCGCGCTCCTGGCACTCCACCCGCACCTGCGTCGGCCCGGGCAGGGTGGTCAGCACCGCGGAGGAGGTGTTGGACTGCTGGCGTACGCGCACGTCGGTGCCCCAGGTGGGGAACTGCTTCCCGGTCTGTTCGCCGGTCCACAGGAACGTCACGTCGACCCAGCCGTTGTCGTTGAGGCCGACGTTGTAGAACGTGCCGTCGGCGAGGTCGATGCCCGCGGGGTTCGCGACCTGGCGGCCGAACTCGTCGCGCCCGCCGTTGTAGCCGTTCTGGTACGCCGCCTGCGCCTCCGGCATGCCCTGCGGCAGGTCCCGCCACGACTCGCGGACGTCCGGCGGACTCCAGTAGTCGTCCTTGGTGTTCCACGGGCCGACGTCCCACACCGGCGCCGTCTCGCAGCGCGCCGGGCCGCAGACCTGCACCGAGTACTCGGCGCTGCCCTTGGGGGACAGCCCGCGCCGCGACGGCAGGGCCACGAAGTGGTCGTTGGGCACGATGACGTGGCCGTTGGCGGTCGTGCCGCCGACCAGGCCCTCGCGGGTGGCGAACAGCCGGTACGTCAGCGGGGCCGCGGCCGCCTGCGGGCGCGGCGCCGCGTCGGTGTCGGCCCGCAGCCGCAGCGACTCGACGGCCGGCGACGCGCCGCCGGTGCCGCCGGCCCGCAGCGTCAGCCGGGCCTGGACCTCGGTGACCGCGAACGGCAGCCCGGCGGCGTCCGCCGTGGCCTCGCCCGCCGGCAGCCACTCCGTCCAGCCGCCGTCCGGCGCCCGGCCGCGGACGTCGACCACGGCCTCCGTGCCCGCCGGGAGCCGGGCGTCGAGTTCGGCCCGTACCCGGTTGACCGGACGATCCAGCCGCTCCGGGGCGAGCACCTGGGTGCCCTCGCCGGGGACCGGGCCGAGGGAGGCGGGCGCGGCGGTCTGCGAACGCAGCCGCAGATCGCCCTGTGCATAGCGGACGTTGACGTCGTCGGCGCCGACGTCCGAGAGGTCGGCCCGCCACGTGGCGGGCGGCGCGGGGCCGCCGGGCCCCGCCTCGCCGCCGGCCGCCCCGGCATACGCCGGGTGCGCGACGGCGGCCGCGCAGATCGCGCCGGTCAGCGCAACCCTGCGCCACCGGCTGGTCGTTGGTGTGCGCCGCATCTGGCTCCTTCCCGTGTTCTCGTCATGCCCGTGAAGGTGCTGGCCGTGCGGCGACGCATCGTAGGCACCCCCTCACCCCCGCGCCGCACGGGTTTTCCGCCACCGTCGAAAACCCGACGTCCACCGCCGCGGGAACGGGGTGCCCCGGGGGCGGGACAGCGCAGGCCGCGGGTGGTTACCCTCGGGTATGGCCGGAAAGCTTCATGTCCACTTCAACGATCGGGACTTCCGCCACGTCCAGCTCGCGCGCACCGCCGACCCGATCTGGGAGGCGATCCTCGGGCTGCACGTCGCCTACACCCCCGCACCCCTCCTCCCCGCCCGGCTGCGCCCCTTCCACCGCCGCGCCCGGCACCGCCTCCGCCACCACGACCTGCGCCGGCCCTGCCGCCTCCTCAACGGCATCGCACCCGCCGACGCCACCTACTTCCCCGACTTCCTCACCCCCGTCGAATCCGAGGACGGAATCACCGCGGGACTGCGCACCCTGCGCGCCACCCCCGCCACCCGCCTCGCCCGCGAGATCCGCCTCGCCGCCCGCCACCGCCCCCTGCCGCCCTGGACCCGCCGCCTCGCCGCCGGCGACCGCACCGTCCTCGGCGACCTCGCCGACGCCCTCCAGCACGTACACAACCGGCTCATCGCCCCCGACTGGAGCGAAATCGAAGCCACCGTCGCCGCCGACCGCGCACGCCAACTCGAAGCACTCGAAGCCGGCATGCCCGCCGTCCTCGCCACCCTCGACCCCTTCACCTGGACCGACCCCGTACTCAGCGCCCCCTACCCCGTCGACTCCACCCTCCACCTGCACGGACGCGGCATCCGCCTCATCCCCTCCTACTTCTGCCACACCACCCCCGTCGCCATCGCCGACCACGGACTCCCGCCCGTCGTCGTCCACCCCGTACGCCGCCACCCCGCCCCCGACGCCACCGCCGCCACCGACGGCGCAACCCCCCACCGCGACACCGCACTCGCCGCACTCCTCGGCACCAGCCGCGCCCGCATCCTCGCCGCACTCACCCCCACCAGCGCCCCCGCCACCACCGGCGGCCTCGCCGCCCGCCTCGGCATGCCCGCCTCCTCCGTCAGCGGCCACCTCACCGTCCTGCGCCGCGCCGGCCTCGCCGAAAGCGAACGCACCGGACCCCACGTCGTACACCGCCTCACCGCCCGCGGCCGGCACCTCCTCGACGGCTGACCGCCGAACCGCGCCCCACCCGCGCCGAACCCGCGTCCGGCGGCATTCGCCGTACGTCCCCCGCAAGTTCACCCACCGCTGGTGTGATACCCGCACCCCCACCCCGACCGCCCCACCGGGGCACACCCGAGCCCGACCGCAGACCGCACCCCCACCCCACCCCGACCACACCCGCACCGCGGTAACCGCACCGCGGCAACCGCACACCCCCACCCCGACCGCCAGGGAGGCACGCGTGAACCTCGTCGTCAACGGCGACGCAGAGACCGGGCCCGGAGGCACCGCCGAGCCCGTCGACACCGTCCACGGCTGGCGCCTCACCCAAGGCGCCCCCGCCCTCGTCCCGTACGACCTCGGCGGCGGCTACCCCACCCCCGACGACCCCGGCCCCACCACCCGCGGCACCCGCTTCTTCACCGGCGGCAACAGCCCGCGCACCGCACTCCTCCAGGACATCGAACTCCCCGCCACAGGCGCCACCGGCCACCAGGCCATCGACGCCGGCCGCGTCCGCTACACCCTCGCCGCCTGGCTCGGCGGCTACGCCGACCAGCAGGACGGCGCCCGCCTCTCCGTCGAACTCCGCGACACCCGCGGCACCCCCCTCGCCCTCAGCGTCCTCGGCCCCGTCACCGCCGAAGAACGCGCGGGCCGCACCGCCCTCCTCGAACGCACCGCCACCGCAGCCGTACCACCCGGCAGCCGCACCGCCCGCCTCCTGCTCACCCTCACCCGCGCCGGCGGGACCTCCAACGACGGCTACGCCGACGCCGTCACCCTCGCCCTCACCACCGCCGCCCGCACCACCCGCAAGGGAGGCCGCCGCCCATGACCGTCGACCGCCGCACCCTGCTGCGCGCCGCGGCCGCCACCGGCGCACTCGGCGCCGCCTGGCCGCTGACCGCGGGACTCACCCCCGCCCAGGCCCGCACCGCCGCCGAAGCACTCGGCGCGCGGTACGACACCGCGCCCTTCACCCTCGGCGTCGCCTCCGGCGACCCCCGGCCCGACTCCGTCCTGCTGTGGACCCGCCTCGCCCCCGAACCCCTCGCCGCCGACCAGGACCTCCCCGAAACCGTCGAAGTCCGCTGGACCGTCGCCGAAGACCCCGCGCTGAGCCGCATCGTCGCCAGCGGCACCGCACCCGCCTCCGCCACCCTCGGCCACAGCGTCCACATCCCCGTCACCGGCCTGGCCCCCGGCCGCACCTACCACTACGCCTTCAGCGCCCTCGGCCGCACCAGCCGCACCGGCCGCACCCGCACCGCCCCCGGCGCACCCGTCGGCCGCGTCCGCTTCGCCGCCGCCAACTGCCAGGCGTTCCACGACGGCTACTACGCCGCCCACCGCGGCATCGCCGCCGAAGACGTCGACTTCGTCATCCACCTCGGCGACTACATCTACGAACACGGCCAGGTCGGCGGCGTACCCGAAGACCACGTCCGCGACCACGACGGACCCGAGACCCTCACCCTCGCCGACTACCGCAAACGCCACGCCCTCTACAAGGGCGACCCCGCACTCCGCGACGCCCACGCCGCCCACCCCTGGTACCTCACCTGGGACGACCACGAGGTCGCCAACGACTACAGCGGAAGCACCGGCTCCGCCCCCTTCGTGCGCCGCCGCGCCGCCGCCTACCAGGCCTGGTACGAACACATGCCGCACCGCGACTCCTTCGGCGACTCCGCACTCCCCGACCCCGAGATCCACCGCGTCCGCGACTGGGGCGGCCTCCTCCAGCTCACCATCCTCGACCTGCGCTCCCACCGCTCCGCGCAGAACCTCCCCGACGGCACCATCCTCGGCGCCGACCAGAAGAACTGGCTCAAGCAGCACATCGACAACGCCCCCGACGGCTGGCACGTCTGGGCCAACTCGATCATGCTCAGCCAGCTCCGCGGCTCACCCGGCGGCCCGTACATGTTCACCGACCAGTGGGACGGCTTCCTCGCCGAACGCAGAGAAGTCCTCCAGCACGCCCACGCCGCCGGCCTCGAAGACCTCGTCGTCGTCACCGGCGACTGGCACTCCGCCTTCGTCGACGACATCCGCACCGACTACGACGACCCCGAATCGCCGCTCGTCGGCACCGAGTTCACCGCGCACTCCGTCACCTCCGGCGCGTACTCACCGGACTGGAACCAGACCAACGGACCCGTCATGGGCGCCGCGAACCCGCACCTGAAGTACTTCGAGGGCAACCGCTACGGCTACGACGTCTACGACGTCACCCCCGAACGCTTCAGCGCCCACATGCGCGTCATCGGCGACCGCCGCGACCCCGACTCGCCCGTCACCACCCTCACCACGTTCCACGTCGACCGCGGCACCCCCGGCAGCCACGAGGACGAGGCGACGAAGAACTCCCCGGCCCAGTACCGCCGCGACTGACACACGCCGCACCGGCGCCCCCGGCCCGCCCCGGCAACTGCCCGGCATCCGCGGGCGGTCGGCACCCGGCCGGACCACGCACGCCGTCGGCCGCACGGCGTACGGACCCGGCCGGGTTGCCGCCTGGGGACCCCGCCCGATCGTCCGCCGCCCCCAACACCCAAGTCAATCCTCGCAATTGCTTGCGCCGGGCCCAGGCTGACCTTGGGGCAGCCGGGACGTAAAAACCCGGAAACCCGTGTGTCCCTGCGCGGTCACCTGTTCGGCCCATCGATAGAATCGCGCGATGGCCGCACCGGGAAACACGCGAAACTGCGAGGAGGCACGTTGACCGGACATGACGTCACCGACGAGCAGTGGCAGGGGCTCGCCGAAGTCGTCCCCCTGCGCGGCAACGAATGGCCCTCCTGGACCGGGCACCAAGCCCTCGACGACCCCGAAGTCGACGCCGACCAGCGGCAGTTCGTCGTCATCCGCTGCCAGGTCTTCGCCGACGCCCGGCGCGTCGCCGAATACCTGATAGCGCAGGTCCCCGTCCTGCTGGACCTCACCGGCGCCGAGATCGACGTCGCCAAACGCATCCTCGACTTCGCCAGCGGCGTCACCTTCGGCATCCAGAGCAGCATGCACCGCGTCGACCGCAACGTCTTCCTCCTCGCCCCCGTCGGCACGGAAGTCGAACCGGTCGCAAGCCGCTGACCGCACACCGCACCTGACGGGACGCCGGCCGACGCCGGCCGGCGACCCGCCGGGGACCACCCCTCCCACTCCGACTCACCCCCGCCCACGGGCAACCCATCTCGCGCCCCGCGGACTCTGAAGGGTGAAGGGGGTGCCCATGACTGCCGAGCAGAGTGAGAGGGACGCCGATTTCCAGGGCTTCATGGCGAGCCGCTGGCCCCGGCTGCTGCGTACCGCATACCTGCTGACCGGCGAGCAGCACGCCGCCGAAGACCTCGCACAGACCGCACTGGAACGGGCGTACGTCGCCTGGCGGCGGGTGACGCAGGCCGAGGACCCGGACGCGTACGTCCGCAGGATCCTCATCAACGCCCATTCCCGCCGCTTCCGCCACGGCAGGCGACCCGAACTGCCCCACGGGCAGAGCGGCGGCACGGAAGGAACGCAACACACCGAGGACCGGGACCGCATCGCCCAGGCGGACGACCGCCTCGCGCTGCTGCCCGCACTGCTCGCGCTGCCGCCCAGACAGCGGCAGGCCGTCGTCCTGCGCTACTGGGAGGACCTCAGCGTGGACGAGGCGGCAGCAGCCATGGGCTGCTCGACGGGAACGATCAAGAGCCAGACGGCCAAGGCACTGGCCAAGTTGCGGAAATCACCCGCCCTGAAGCAGCCGACGGTGCACGTCCGCGAACGCGCCGCCGGAAAAGAGAGGTGAGGGACGTGCACGACGACGGAATCGACACAGCTCTGCCGGAACGACTCGCGGCAGCCGCGGACCAGGTGGTCATCACCCCGGTCCCCACCACCGCAGTACTGCGCACGGCACGCCGCCGGCGCAACGCAAGGAGGCTGGCCCTCGGTACAGCCGCCCTGGTCGGCGGCGGCCTCGTCACCGCCGCGCTGGGAGGACTGCCGGATGCCGACGAAAAGCGTCAGCCCACCGCGGTCCTCGTCCCGCCCGCGACACCCTCCCCCGCCGGGCCCGGGGTGACACGGCCCTCCAACGCGGTCCTCGGCGAAGGCACGGCGGACGGCCACCGCTTCCGCGTCGAGGTCGACATCTGGGCGGCCGCCGCCGACGAGGACGACGTCTGGAACCAGATCCGGGCGATGTACGAGAGCGACACCGAGATGCCGTTCGAGGTCGGGAACGGTGCCAACCACCCCCCCGTCAAAGGCGAGGACAAGCTGCCCTTCACGCCGGGAAAGTCCTGGTTCTACATCTACGTCTCGGTGGACGGCAACCCACGGGACACCGCCGTGAGCGGACGGGTCCTCACCGGCCGCAACGACCGGATGCACGTATCCGGCAGCAACCTCGACGGCGACGGCAACGAGGGTGCCGACGCCGAGGAGAGGACCGTCGAGCTGCTCTACGGCTACGTGCCCGAAGGGGTCGACCGCGCGGAGATCGCGTGGGAGAACGGCACCGTGTCGAAGCTGGAGCTGGTCGAGGCGGCGGGATCGCCGGGGCGCTGGTTCACGGCCGCCGGACCGGAAGGCGGAGTCGATCCGGACGAACTGCGCACCTACGACGCCGACGGACAGCCGGCCGAGGGCCACGACTTCAACGGCTGGTGAGCCGGCCCCCGTGCGCGGGTGCAGCAGGCCACGTGCACGGGTGAGCCCGGCCCCGCGCCGCCTTACCCTGCCCGCGGTGCGAGCCTCCGCCGAATCGCGGGGGCTCGCCCGTTCGGGCGAAGGTGGCGCTGCCGGAACGGTTCGGCTCGGGACGGGCTCAATAGCGTCGCGGGACATGACCTCCCCCACCATCCCGCGCACGGCCCACGGCGCACGCAACCCCCGCACCGACCGGGCCACCCTCGGCGAACTGCGCCTGTCCGCCTTCAAATCGCACCGCGGCACCCGGCTCCGGCTCGGACCCCTCACCCTGTTCACCGGCGGCAGCGGCAGCGGGAAGACCGCGGCACTCGAAGCATGCGGCGTGCTGGCCGGACTCGGTGCCGGAGCCACCCTGGAGGAAGCCTTCGCGTCCGTGCCCGGCGGCGCCGCCGCCTGCGTACCGCACAACGCCAAGCCCGACGCCGCCGGCCGCCGCGGCGTCCGCCTCGGCTGCACCGTCCGCGGCCCGCTCGGCGACATCCGGCTCGACGTCGCCGTCCAGGCAGAACCCGAACTGCGCATCGTCGGCGAACGCCTCACCGGGGCCGGCCACACCCTCCTCGCCACCGCACTGCGCGACCCCCGGCGCGACCGCGTCCAGGCGTCCTGGCACACCGCGGGCTCCGCCCCCGTCACCCGCGCCCCGCTGCCCGACGACCGGCTCGGCACGGCCCTCTTACCACTGCGCGTCGGCGGCCGTACGGACGGCGAGCGGCTCGTGCTCGCCGCCGCGGAACAAGCCGTCCTCGCACTGCGCTCCGTCTACCCCTGCGACCCGCACCCCGCGCACATGCGGGCCGCCACCGCCGTACCCATCGGCGGCGAAGAACTCGCCCCCGACTGCCGCAACCTCCCCGCGGTGCTGCGCCGCGTACGCGACGAATGCGGTACCCGGCACGCGGCGCTCCTGGACGCGCTGCGCGGCGGCTGCGCGGGCCCGGTGGACGACCTGACGACGGAGGAGTACGGGGACGGGCTGGTGCGGGCGGTGCTGCGGCGCGAACCGGGGCGGCGCAGCACACCGGTCGAGACGCTGGGCGACGGGGAGTTGCGCTACCTCGCGCTGGCGCTGGTGCTGCTCACCGGGCCCGGGGTGCTGGCCGTCGACCCGGCGTCGGAGGTGCTGCCGGCGCGGCAGGTGCTGACGGTGGTGGCGGACGGGCTCGACCGGTGCCTCGACGGGCGGCAGGCGGGGGAACTGGTGGCGCTGTGCGGGCGGATGGCGGAGCGCGGGCACATCCGGGTGGTGGGCTCCGTGAGCGACTCGGCGCTGGCGGAGGCGGAGTGCGCGACAGCGGTCGCGCTGCCGAACCGGCCGGCGCCGCGGCAGGAGGGGGCGGCGACGGCGGGGTGAGGGGTTGGCCTATGGGCCAGGTTCCTGACGGCTGTCAGATTTCAGATTCGCGAATCTGTCAGTCGTCAGGTCGTGTCCGTCAGTCGTCAGGCCGTGCGAAATTGTGTTGCGGACCGCCGGCCGGCCCCGGACAGTTGGCGGATGCCACTCACCGTGCGGGCGGCGCGGCTCGACGACGCCCCCGCCATCTGTGCGCTCCTGAACGAGATCGACGTCCTGGAGGTCGGCCGTCCGGAGACGGACCTGCACACCGTCGAGGCGGACCTCGGGCACCCCGATGCCGATCTCCCGCAGAACTCGTGGCTGGCCTTCGACGAAGCCGGCACCCTCGTCGCGTACGGGCTGCTCTGGGACGAATCGTACGCCGAGCGCATCGACGTCGACCACTACGTGCTGCCCGGCCACCAGGGCGCCGGGCTGCGGCTGCTGGAGCTGATGGAGGCCCGGGCCGCGGTGAAGGCCGCCGCCAACGGCTTCCGCCGGGCCGTCGTCCACCTGCACCTCAACACCGCGCCCACGACGGACACCGCGCTCCTCGACGCCCGCGGCTGGCACGTCGTACGCCGCTACCACGTCCTGACCCGCGACCTCGCCCCCACCGCTGCACACGCCACCGGAAACGCCGCCGCCCCGGACCCGGCCCCAGCACCAGCCCCGGTCCCGGTCCCGCCGCCCGGCGTGCGGCTGCGCGACTGCACCGCCGAGCCCGACCGGCGCCGCGCACACGCCCTGCTCCAGCGCGCCATGTCCGAGCACTTCGACTTCCAGCCGCACAGCTACGAGACCTGGCTGGCCGACCCCGCCAACGCAAGCCTCGACTGGTCGCTCGTCTGGATCGCCCACGTCGACGGGCTCGGCGACGCGGGCGCCCTGCTGGCGCGCGACGACCGCGAGGCGATGGGCTGGATCTCCACCCTCGGGGTCCTGCCCGAGGCCCGCGGCCGCGGCCTGGGCGGCCTGCTGCTGCGGCACGCCTTCGCCGCGTTCGCCGGGCGGGGGCGGGAGACCGTCGGGCTCGGCGTCGACACCGGGAACGAGTCCGGCGCGCCGGCGCTCTACGAGCGGCACGGCATGGTCGTGTACTTCGCGGTGAACACCTGGGAGATCACACTGCCCGCGGCGGCCGACGCGGCCGTCGCGGACCGGTGACGTACGAACGACAGCGAAACGGAGCGCACATGCCCCTCGACGGCCGGACCGCACTGGTCACCGGCGTGAGCCGAGAGAAGGGAATCGGGTTCGCCATCGCCCGCCGGCTGCTGGCCGACGGCGCGCGCGTGTTCGCGCACGGCTGGACGCCGCACGACGACGAGATGCCCTGGGGCGCCGACCGCGGCGGCACCGCCGCCGTGACCGCCGCGCTCGGCGGCGAGGGCGACCGCCTCGCCTACGCGCACGCCGACCTCGCGGAACCCGCCGCCCCCGGCGCGCTGCTGGCCGCGGCGGGGGAGCGGTACGGGATGGTGGACACGCTCGTCGTCAACCACGCCCGCAGCTCCACGTACGACCTGGAGAAGCTCACGGCCGCCGAGCTGGACCTGTGCTGGGCGGTGAACGTCCGCGCCACGCTGCTGCTGGTGCAGGCGTTCGCGGAGCAGTACGACGCGGCGGCGGGGAAGGAGCGGGGCGGCGGCCGGGTCGTGCTGTTCACCTCCGGCCAGCACCTCGCGCCGATGAGCCAGGAGATCCCGTACGCCGCCACGAAGGGGGCGCTCCAGCAGCTGACGCTGACGCTCTCCGACAGCCTCGTCGACCGCGGCATCACCGTGAACTGCGTCAACCCCGGCCCCACGGACACGGGCTGGGCGGGCGCGGAGCTGGCCGCGCAGGTCGGCCGGGCGCTGCCCCGCGGGACGTGGAACACGCCGGACGAGGCGGCGGCCGCGGTACGGCTGCTCCTGGGCGACGACGCGGCGACGATCACGGGCAACACCGTCGACGCCGAGTCGGGGTTCCGGCGCTGGGTGCACTAGCGCCGGGCGGTACGCGGCCGGGGGCGGAGGACCGGGTGGTAGACAGGGGCGTATGACCGACGACGTGCAGGCTCTGCAGAAGCGGCTCGCGGCGTTCGCCGCGGCCCGGGACTGGGAGCAGTACCACACCCCGAAGAACCTGGCCGCGGCGCTGAGCGTGGAGGCCGCGGAGCTGGTGGAGATCTTCCAGTGGCTCACGCCCGAGGAGTCGGCGCGGATCATGGCGGACCCGGACGCGGCGCACCGGGTGACGGACGAGGTCGCGGACGTGCTGTCGTACCTGCTGCAGTTCTGCTCCGCGGTGGGGGTGGACCCGCTGGCGGCGCTGACGGCGAAGATCGAGCGCAACGAGGAGCGGTTCCCGCCGCCGCAGAAGGAGAGCGGGGCGGGGGACAGGCGTTGAGACCCGGCGTGCCGTTCGCCGCGGCGGTCGCGCGGGCCGCGGGCGGCGGCCCGCCGCTGGTCCTCGACGGGGGCCTGTCGAACCAGCTCGAAGCGCAGGGCTGCGACCTCCGCGACGCGCTCTGGTCGGCCCGGGTGCTCGCGGAGGAACCGGCGCAGATCGAGGCCGCGCACGCCGCGTACGTACGGGCCGGGGCCGACGTGCTGCTGACGGCGAGCTACCAGGCGACGTTCGAGGGCTTCGCGCGCCGGGGCACCGGCCGGCAGGAGGCGGCCCGGCTGCTGACGAGCAGCGTGACGCTGGCCCGGCGGGTGGCGGACGAAGCGCCGCGTCCGGTGTGGGTGGCGGCGTCGGCGGGCCCGTACGGGGCGATGCTGGCGGACGGCTCGGAGTACCACGGCCGGTACGGGGACGGCGTGGGCGTCGCGGAGTTGACGCGCTTCCACCGGCCCCGGCTGGAGGTGCTGGCCGCGGCGGAGCCGGACGTGCTGGCGCTGGAGACGGTGCCGGGGACGGCGGAGGCGGAGGCGCTGCTGCGGGCGGCGGCGGGTCTCGGGGTGCCGGCATGGCTGTCGTACACGGTCGCGGGCGGGAGGACCCGGGCGGGCGAGCCGCTGGCCGACGCCTTCGCGCTCGCGGCGGACGAGCCGGGGGTGGCGGCGGTGGGTGTCAACTGCTGCGCGCCGGAGGATGTCCCGTACGCGGTGGAGACGGCGGCGCGCGTCACGGGCAAGCCGGTGGTGGCGTACCCGAACAGCGGCGAGGGCTGGAGCGCTGGAACCCGTACCTGGCGGGGCCCCGGTTCGTTCGACCCGGCCGCCGCGCCGGGCTGGCGCCGCGCGGGCGCGGCGGCCCTGGGCGGCTGCTGCCGCGTCGGCCCGGAGTCGATCGCCGCCCTGGCGGCGGAACTGCACTGATCCGCCCGGCCACCCGAAACCCGATGGCCCCCGCCCCGCCCGCCGCGGAATACTCGCTCACGTGTTCCTGACCATTACCGCGACCGGCACCGACGCCGCGCCCGCCACCGACCTCGGCTTCCTCCTGCACAAGCACCCCGGGAAGGCGCAGGAGTTCGCCACCTCGCGCGGCACGGCCCACGTCTTCTACCCCGAGGCGACCACCGCCCGCTGCACCGCCGCGCTCCTCCTCGAGGTGGACCCCGTCGGCCTGGTGCGGGCCGCCAAGGGCAAGGGCAGGGGCGGCAAGGGCAAGAGCCCCGACTCCGCCCTCGCGCAGTACGTCAACGACCGCCCCTACGCCGCGTCGTCCCTCCTCGCCGTCGCGCTGAGCCGCGTCTTCCGGACCGCCATGGCCGGCTCCAGCCGCACCCACCCCGAGCGCGCCGCGCAGCCTCTGCCGCTGCGCGTCGAGGTCCCCGCCGTCGCCGCCCGCGGCGGCCCCGGACTCGTCACCCGCCTCTTCGCGCCCATGGGCTGGCAGGTCACCGCCGACGCCGTGCCGCTCGACCCGGCCTTCCCCGAGTGGGGCGACTCGCGGTACGTCTCGCTCGTCCTGGACGGCGAGGTCCGCCTCGCGGACGCCCTGCGCCACCTGTACGTCCTGCTGCCGGTGCTGGACGACGCCAAGCACTACGGCGTCGCCCCCGACGAGGTCGACAAGCTGCTGCGCGCCGGCGAGGGCTGGCTGGAGGACCACCCGGAGCAGCGCCTCATCACCGGCCGCTACCTCTCCCGCCGCTGGTCGCTGGCCCGCGAGGCGCTGGAGCGGCTGGAGCTGGCCCGTCTCGCCGAGTCCGACGACGCGGAGCCGGAGGAGCTGGACAACGCCGTCGACGAGACGACGGACACCGAGGAGAAGCCGGTGCCGCTCGCCGTGCAGCGCCGCGCCGCCATCGCCGAGGCACTGCGCGCCGCCGGCGCGGCCCGCGTGCTGGATCTCGGCTGCGGCCAGGGCCAGTTGGTCAAGGAGCTGCTCGGTGACACGCGGTTCACCGAGATCGTCGGCGTCGACGTGTCCGTACGCGCCCTCGCCGCCGCCGCCCGCCGGCTGCGGCTGGAGCGCATGGGCGAGCGCCAGGCCGCGCGGGTGTCGCTGCTGCAGAGCGCGCTCACGTACACGGACCGCCGGCTCGCGGGCTACGACGCCGCCGTGCTGAGCGAGGTCGTCGAGCACGTCGACCCGCCGCGGCTGCCCGCCCTGGAGTACGCCGTCTTCGGCTCCGCGCGCCCCGCGACGGTGGTCGTGACGACCCCCAACTCGGAGTACAACGTGCGCTGGGAGTCCCTGCCCGCCGGCCACGTCCGGCACGCGGACCACCGCTTCGAGTGGACCCGGGCGGAGTTCCGCGACTGGGCGGGCCCGGTGGCGGCGCGGTTCGGCTACGCCGTGGCGTACGCGGGCGTGGGCCCGGACGACCCGGAGGTCGGACCCCCCACCCAGCTCGCGGTCTTCACCAGGACGGACACCCGCACCGACGCCCGCACGGACACCGAGACGGCACGCACCCGCACCGACACCCCGAAGGAGGCGTCATGAGCGACACCACCCCGGCACCCGGCACCGGCACCGCGCCCGAGCCCCGCCGCCTCGGCGTCCCCGACCTCTCCCTCGTCGTGCTCATCGGCACCACCGGCTCCGGGAAGTCCACCTTCGCCCGCCGCCACTTCAAGCCCACGGAGGTCCTCTCCTCCGACTTCTGCCGCGGCCTGGTCGCCGACGACGAGAACGACCAGTCGGCCTCCGGCGACGCCTTCGAGGTGCTGCACTACATCGCCGGCAAGCGCCTCGCCGCCGGCCGCCTCACCGTCGTCGACGCCACCAGCGTCCAGCCGGAGGCCCGCCGCCAGCTCGTCCGCCTCGCCCGCGAGCACGACGTCCTGCCCGTCGCCATCGTCCTCGACGTCCCCGAGAGCGTCTGCCGCGAGCGCAACGCCGCCCGCCCCGACCGCGCCGGCATGGGCGCCCACGTCATCCCGCGGCAGCGCCGCGAGCTGCGCCGCGGCCTGCGCGGGCTGCAGCGCGAGGGCTTCCGCACCGTGCACCACCTGCGCGGCACCGAGGAGGTCGACGCCGCCCGGGTCGTCCTGGAGCGCCGCTACAACGACCTGGCCCACCTCACCGGCCCGTTCGACCTCATCGGCGACGTCCACGGCTGCGCGGGCGAGCTGGAGACGCTGCTGGCGGACCTCGGGTACGAGGACGGGGTGCACCCCGCGGGCCGCACCGCTGTCTTCGTCGGCGACCTCGTGGACCGCGGCCCGGACAGCCCCGGCGTGCTGCGCCGCGTGATGGGCATGGTCGCCGCGGGCAGCGCGCTGTGCGTGCCCGGCAACCACGAGAACAAGCTCGGCCGCCTCCTGCACGGCCGCAACGTCAGGATCACCCACGGCCTCGCCGAGACCGTGGAGCAGCTGGAGCGCGCGGAGGAGGCGGAGCCCGGGTTCCGCGAGCGGGTGCGGACGTTCGTCGACGGGCTCGTCAGCCACTACGTCCTCGACGGCGGCCGGCTCGTCGTCAGCCACGCGGGGCTGCCGGAGAAGTACCACGGCCGCACGTCCGGCCGGGTGCGCTCCTTCGCGCTGTACGGGGACACCACGGGCGAGACCGACGAGTACGGGCTGCCGGTGCGCTACCCGTGGGCCGAGGAGTACCGCGGCCGCGCCGCCGTCGTCTACGGCCACACCCCGACGCCGGAGGCGTCGTGGATCAACAACACGATCTGCCTCGACACGGGTTGCGTCTTCGGCGGCAAGCTGACCGCGCTGCGCTGGCCGGAGCGCGAGCTTGTCGACGTGCCGGCGGAGCGCGTCTGGTACGAGCCGGTCAAGCCGCTCGCCGCCGCGGCCGCAGGACCGGGCGCCGCGGCGGACGGCGCGGCGGCCGGCGGCACCGCCGGCGACCGCCCGCTGGACCTCGCCGACGTGCACGGCCGCCGCGTCGTGGAGACCGGCCAGCACGGCCGTGTCGCGGTACGGGAGGAGAACGCGGCGGCGGCGCTGGAGGTCATGAGCCGCTTCGCGGTCGACCCGCGGCTGCTGCTCTACCTGCCGCCGACGATGGCGCCCACCGCCACCTCCGCGGAGGAGGGGCACCTGGAGCACCCGGCGGAGGCGTTCGCGGCGTACCGCGCGGACGGCGTGGCGCAGGTGGTGTGCGAGGAGAAGCACATGGGCTCGCGGGCCGTGGCGCTGGTGTGCCGGGACGCGGGCGTCGCGGAGAAGCGCTTCGGCCTGCCCGCGGGCACGGGCGTGACGGGTGCGCTGCACACGCGCACGGGCCGCCCGTTCTTCGACGATGCCGAGCGCACCGAGCAGGTGCTCGCCCGCGTCCGCGACGCGGCGACGGTGGCCGGGCTCTGGGACGAGCTGGGCACGGACTGGCTGCTCCTCGACGCCGAACTGCTGCCGTGGTCGCTGAAGGCGGGCGGGCTGCTGCGCCAGCAGTACGCGGCCGTGGGAGCGGCGTCGCGCGCGGCGTTCCCCGGTGCGCTGGCGGCGCTGGAGGCGACGCACACGCGCCTGGCCGCCGCCGCGCCGCAGGCACCCGCACCCCCGCCCGGGACCGGGGGCGACGGGGCCGGCGAGGCGGACGGGGCCGGCGACCCCGACCCGGCGACCGCCCTGGCCGCTCTCCTCGCCCGCCAGCGTGAGCGGGCCGGCGACGCCGAGGCGTTCTCGGCCGCGTACCGCCGCTACTGCTGGCCGGTCGACGGCCTCGACGGCGTGCGCCTGGCCCCGTTCCAGCTCCTCGCCGCCGAGGGCCGCAACCTGGCCACCGAGCCGCACGACACCCAGCTCGCCCTGCTCGACCGCCTGGTGGAGCACGACGCGAGCGGCCTCCTCCAGCGCACCGGCCGGCTGTTCGTCGACACGGGCGACGACGCGTCGGTGGCCGCGGGCGTGCGCTGGTGGCAGGAGCTGACGGCGGCCGGCGGCGAGGGCATGGTCGTCAAGCCGCTCGCGGCGCTCGTACGGAACGGGGAGGGCCGGCTCGTACAGCCGGGCGTGAAGTGCCGCGGCCGGGAGTACCTGCGCATCATCTACGGCCCGGAGTACACCCGCCCGGCGAACCTGTCCCGGCTGCGCAGCCGCTACCTGGGGCACAAGCGCTCCCTGGCGCTGCGCGAGTACGCGCTCGGGCTGGAGTCGCTGGACCGGCTGGCGGCGGGAGAGCCGCTGTGGCGGGTGCACGAGGCGGTGTTCGCGGTGCTGGCGCTGGAGTCGGAGCCGGTCGACCCGCGGCTGTGAGGACGGCGCGGCCCCGCGCCCCCGGGAGACCGGGACGCGCGGGGCCGCCCGTCCGGTGCCTCAGGCGGCGGACCTGGCAGCCGCCGGGCGGCGCCGCCGGGCCTGCTCGGTGAGCGACGGCGGGGTCCAGGCCCCGTCCGGGGGGTAGACGTCGGTGCCGGGCGGGACGATCTCGTCGATCCGGTCGAGCACGGCGTCGTCCAGCGCCACGGATGCGCCGGCGAGCGTGTTCCGCAGCTGCTCCATGGTGCGCGGGCCGATGATCACGGACGTCACGGCGGGGTGGGCGAGCGGGAAGGCGACCGCCAGCTCCGGCAGCGAGCAGCCCACCTCGGCGGCCACGTCGACGAGCTTCTCGACGGCCTCCAGCTTCGCCGCGGTCAGCGGCGACGACGGGTCGAAGCGGTTCGGGTTCAGGGTGGGCCGTCCCGTGCTCAGGTCGAGGGCCTGCCCCTTGCGGTAGCGCCCGGTCAGGAAGCCGGAGGCCAGCGGGCTCCAGGTCAGCGCCCCCATCCCCAGGCGCTGCACCACCGGCAGTACGTGCCGCTCCACGCCCCGGGCCAGCAGGGAGTAGGGCGGCTGTTCGGTGCGGAACCGCATGAGGCCCCGGCGCTCGGCGACGTGGTGGGCCTCGACGACCTCGTCGGAGGGGAACGTCGAGCAGCCGAACGCCCTGATCTTGCCCTGCCGGACGAGGTCTGTCAGGGCGGAGAGCGTCTCCTCGATGTCGGTGGTGTGGTCCCGGCGGTGGACCTGGTAGAGGTCGATCCGGTCCGTCTGCAGCCGCCGCAGGCTCTCCTCCACCTCGTGGACGATCCAGCGCCGCGAACCGCCGCCCCTGTTGGGCCCGTCCCCCATCGGGAAGTAGACCTTGGTCGCGAGCACCACGTCGTCACGCCGGCCCTTCAGCGCCTTGCCGACGATGGTCTCCGACTCCCCGGCCGAGTACATGTCGGCCGTGTCGACGAAGTTGATGCCCGCGTCCAGCGCGGCATGGGTGATCCGCACGCAGTCGTCGTGGTCGCGGTTTCCGACCGAGCCGAACATCATCGTGCCCAGGCAGTACGGGCTGACCTCCATGCCGGTTCCGCCCAGAACGCGGTGGCGCATGCGGCTCTCCTCGCTTCGTCGGTGCTCGTCGTCGCAACGGTGCGGACCCTACGAGCTGGAGTGCGCTCGAACGCAACAGCAGCTTGCGGCAGCACCGAGCAGCGACCCGGGACCGCCGGTGCTGCGCCGTGACGCCGTCGGTGAACCTCTGCCCCGCGCGCGGCCCCGCGTGGCAGTCTGATCCCATGCCAGCGCCCACATTCCGCGTCGACTCCGAGGCCGGCCGCCTGCACCGCGTGATATTGCACCGGCCGGACATGGAGCTGAAGCGGCTCACGCCCCGCAACAAGGACGCCCTCCTCTTCGACGACGTGCTGTGGGTCCGCCGCGCCCGCGAGGAGCACGACGGCTTCGCCGACGTGCTGCGCGACCGCGGCGTGCAGGTGCACCTCTTCGGCGAGCTGCTCGCCGAGAGCCTGGACATCCCCGAGGCGCGGGCGCTGGTCCTCGACCGGGTCTTCGACGAGAAGGAGTACGGGCCGCTCGCCACCGAGAAGCTCCGCTCCACGTTCGAGTCGCTGGACTCCGCGGCGCTCGTGGAGGCGCTCGTCGGCGGGATGACGAAGCGGGAGTACCTGGACGGGTTCGCGGAGCCGGCGTCCGTGCGCTTCCACGTGATGGACCCGGACGACTTCCTCCTCGGCCCGCTGCCGAACCACCTGTTCACCCGGGACACCTCCTGCTGGGTCTACGACGGGGTGTCGATCAACGCGATGCGCTGGCCGGCGCGGCAGCGCGAGACCGTCCACTTCGAGGCGATCTACAAGCACCACCCGCTGTTCGCGGGGCCGGCGTCCGGCGGGTTCCACGTCTGGTCCGGCGGCCAGGAGGACTACCCGTCGACCATCGAGGGCGGCGATGTCCTGGTCATCGGCAACGGCGCCGTGCTCATCGGCATGAGCGAGCGCACCACGCCGCAGGCGGTGGAGCTGCTGGCGCGGGGGCTGTTCGCGGCGGGCTCCGCGCGCACGATCGTGGCGCTGGACATGCCGAAGGCGCGGGCGTTCATGCACCTCGACACAGTGATGACGATGATCGACGGCGACACGTTCACGCAGTACGCGGGCCTGGGCATGCTCCGCTCGTACACGATCGAGCCCGGCTCGGGCAGCGACGACCTGAAGGTCACCGACCACCCGCCGGAGCACATGCACAACGCCATCGCCGCCGCGCTCGGCCTGGACCGCATCCGGGTGCTGACGGCGACGCAGGACGTGCACGCCGCGGAGCGGGAGCAGTGGGACGACGGCTGCAACGTGCTGGCGGTGGAGCCGGGCGTGGTGGTGGCGTACGAGCGGAACTCGACGACGAACACGTTCCTGCGCAAGCAGGGCATCGAGGTGATCGAGATCCGCGGCAGCGAGCTGGGCCGGGGCCGGGGCGGCCCGCGCTGCATGAGCTGCCCCGTCGAGCGCGGCCCGGTCTAGGGTCTGTATAGTGATGCGTTCGCACGCATAGAATCTCAGGAGCGCGGGACCATGGCGATAGACCTCACCGGCCGGACCTTCGTCAAGGAGCTGGACTGCACCGCCGAGGAGCTCCGTCACCTCCTCTCGCTGGCCGCCGCGCTGAAGGCGGAGAAGCGGGCGGGCGCCGAGCGGCGCCGGCTGGCCGGGAAGAACGTCGCCCTGGTCTTCGAGAAGACCTCGACCCGCACCCGCGCCGCGTTCGAGGTCGCGGCGGCGGACCAGGGCGCGTCGACCACGTACCTGGACCCGGCGGGATCGCAGCTCGGGCACAAGGAGTCGGTGAAGGACACCGCGCGGGTGCTGGGCCGGATGTACGACGCCATCCAGTACCGCGGCGCCGCCCAGGCGGCCGTCGAGGAGCTGGCCGCGTACGCGGGCGTGCCCGTCTACAACGGCCTGACCGACGACTGGCACCCCACGCAGATGCTCGCCGACGTCCTCACGATGACCGAGCACAGCCCCAAGCCGGCCGAGGAGATCGCGTACGCCTACCTCGGCGACGCCCGCTTCAACATGGGCAACTCCTACCTCGTCACCGCCGCCCTGCTCGGCATGGACGTGCGCATCGTCGCGCCCGAGGCGTACTGGCCCGCGGACGCCGTCGTCGCCGAGGCCCGCCGGCTCGCCGCCGCCTCCGGCGCGCGGATCACCCTCACCGCGGACGTCGCCGAAGGGGTGGCGGGTGCGGACTTCGTCGCCACCGACGTGTGGGTCTCGATGGGGGAGCCCAAGGAGGTGTGGGACGAGCGGATCACGGCGCTGCGCCCGTACGCGGTGACGGCCGACGTGCTGCGCGCCACCGGCAGCCCGGACGTGAAGTTCCTGCACTGCCTGCCCGCCTTCCACGACCTCGGCACGGCCGTGGGCCGGGAGATCCACGAGCGGCACGGGCTGACGTCGCTGGAGGTCACCGACGAGGTCTTCGAGTCGGAGCACTCCGTCGTCTTCGACGAGGCGGAGAACCGGATGCACACCATCAAGGCGCTCATGGTCGCCACCCTGGGCTGACCCCCGCCGCCCGCCCGTCCGTTCACGCCCTCCTCCCCGTCCACGCGCGCCGGGCCGCTCCGCGGAGCGGTCCCCGGGGACCCGTGCGCCCGGTCCCGTATCGCGCGGTCGTGACGACAGTCACGTACGGGTGATAACTTCGGCTTACCGCCACCGCCCGCCACCGTCTGCAGACAGGGGCCGCGCACGATGAGCCCGTTCACCGGATCCGCCGCCCGCACCGAGCAGTGGGACCACCTGCGGGTCACCGAGGACGACGGCGTCGTCACCGTCACGCTCGACCGCCCCGAGAAGCTCAACGCGCTGACCTTCGAGGCGTACGCCGACCTCCGCGACCTCATCGCCGAGCTGGCCCGCACCGGCGGCACCCGCGCGCTCGTCCTCGCCGGCACCGGCCGCGGCTTCTGCTCCGGCGGCGACGTGGACGAGATCATCGGCGCCACCCTGGCCATGGACACCGGCCGGCTGCTCGACTTCAACCGCATGACCGGGCAGGTCGTACGGGCCCTGCGCGAGGCCCCGTTCCCCGTCGTCGCCGCCGTGCACGGCGTCGCCGCCGGCGCCGGCGCCGTCCTCGCGCTCGCCGCCGACTTCCGCGTCGCCGACCACTCCGCGCGCTTCGCCTTCCTCTTCACCCGCGTCGGCCTCTCCGGCGGCGACATGGGCGCCGCCTACCTGCTGCCCCGCGTCGTCGGCCTCGGCCACGCCACCCGGCTGCTGATGCTCGGCGACGCCGTGCGCGCCGCCGAGGCCGAGCGCATCGGCCTCATCAGCGAACTCGCCGACGAGGGCCGCGCCGACGAGGCCGCCCAGGCGCTCGCCCGCCGGCTCGCCGCCGGGCCGGCGCTCGCGTACGCGCAGACCAAAGCGCTGCTCACCGCCGAGCTGGACATGCCGCTGGCCGCCGCCGTCGAGATGGACGCCGCCACCCAGGCGCTGCTGATGAACAGCGACGACTACGCCGAGTTCCACGCCGCGTTCACCGGCAAGCGGCCCCCCGCGTGGCAGGGGCGCTGAGCGCCGTGCGGACCGCGGTCATCGGCGGCGGACCCGGCGGGCTGTACGCCGCGGCGCTCCTCAAGCGGCTCGACCCCGCCCGCGCGGTCACCGTCTACGAGCGCAACGCCCCGGACAGCACGTACGGCTTCGGCGTCGTGCTCTCCGACGAGACCCTCGGCGGCATCGAGCACGCCGACCCCGTCGTCTACGCCGCGCTGCAGCGGGAGTTCGTGCGCTGGGACGACATCGACATCGTCCACCGCGGCACCGTCCAGCGCTCCGGCGGCCACGGCTTCGCGGCGCTGGGCCGCCGCCGGCTGCTCGCGGTGCTCCAGCAGCGCTGCCGCGACCTCGGCGTCGACCTGCGCTTCGGCACCGAGGCGCCGCCCGCCGCCGAACTCGCCCGCACCCACGCCCTCGTCGTCGGCGCCGACGGCGTGAACAGCGCCACCCGCGAGGCGCACGCCGGCGTCTTCCGCCCCCGGATCGCCGAGCACCGCTGCCGGTACGTGTGGCTGTCCGCGCCGTTCGCGTTCGACGCCTTCCGCTTCGAGATCGTCGAGACCGACGCGGGCGTCATGCAGCTCCACGGCTACCCGTACGCCGTGCCGGCCGCGTCGGCCGCGTCCTCGGGAGGGGCCTCCACCGTCATCGTCGAGATGCGCGAGGAGGTCTGGCGGCGCGCCGGGCTCGACGCCTGCGGCGAGGAGGAGACGGCCAAGCGGTGCGCCGCGTACTTCGCCGACGCGCTCGGCGGCCGGCCGCTGACGGGCAACCGCTCGCAGTGGACGGCGTTCCGCACCGTCGTCAACGACCGCTGGTGGCACGAGCCCGCGCCCGGCGGCGGCGCTGTCGTCCTCCTCGGCGACGCCGCGCACACCGCGCACTTCTCCGTCGGCTCCGGCACCAAGCTCGCCGTCGAGGACGCCCTCGCCCTCGCCGCGTGCGTCGAGGAGCAGCCCGACGTGCCGGCGGCGCTCGCCGCGTACGAGGCGGAGCGCAGGCCCGTCGTCGCCTCGACGCAGCGCGCCGCCCACGCCAGCCGCGAGTGGTTCGAGGACCTGGCGCGCCATCTCGGCCGCCCGCCACGGCAGTTCGCGTTCGACCTGCTGACCCGCAGCCGCCGCATCACCCACGACAACCTGCGGCTGCGCGACCCCGGGTTCGTCGCCTCCGTCGAGCGCGAGGCGGGGGTGCCGGAGGGCACGCCGCCGATGTTCACGCCGTACACCCTCGGCGGCCTGACGCTGCGCAACCGCGTGGTCTGCTCGCCGATGGACATGTACGTCGCCGAGGACGGCCTGCCCGGCGACTTCCACCTCGTCCACCTCGGCGCCCGCGCGCTGGGCGGCGCCGGACTGGTGATGACCGAGATGGTCTGCGTCAGCCCCGGCGGCCGCATCACCCCCGGCTGCACCGGCCTGTGGTCCGACGAGCAGGAGGCCGGCTGGCGCCGCGTCACCGACTTCGTACGCGCCCACGCGCCCGGCACCGCGCTCGGCGTCCAGCTCGGCCACTCCGGCCGCAAGGGCTCCACGAAGCTGATGTGGGAGGGCATCGACGAGCCGCTGGCGGACGGCAACTGGCCCGTCGTCGCCCCCTCCCCGCTGCCGTACCGCGCGGGCCTGAACCAGACGCCGCGCGCGCTGGACCGCGCCGGCATGGACGAGATCCGCGAGGAGTTCGCCGCCGCCGCGCGGCGCGCCGCCCGCGCCGGGTTCGACCTGCTGGAGTTGCACTGCGCCCACGGGTACCTGCTCTCCGGCTTCCTGTCCCCGCTGACGAACCAGCGCACCGACGCCTACGGCGGGGACCTCGGCGCCCGGCTGCGCTACCCGCTGGAGGTCTTCGACGCGGTACGCGACGCGTGGCCGGCCGACCGCCCCCTGACCGTGCGGATCTCCGCCACCGACTGGGCCGAGGGCGGCACCACCGCGGCCGACGCGGTCACGGTCGCCCGCGCGTTCGCCGACCACGGCGCGGCGGCGATCGACGTCTCCACCGGCCAGGTCGTCGCCGAGGAGCAGCCGGCGTTCGGCCGCTCGTACCAGACGCCGTACGCCGACCGCATCCGCGCGGAGACGGGGATCCCGGTGATCGCGGTCGGGGCGATCTCCTCGTGGGACGACGTGAATTCCCTGATCCTGGCCGGCCGCGCCGACCTGTGCGCCCTGGCCCGCCCGCACCTGTACGACCCGAACTGGACGCTCCACGCCGCCGCGGAGCAGGGCTACACGGGGCCGGGCGCCCCGTGGCCGGCGCCGTACCGCGCGGGCAGCCGCAGGCCGCCGACGGGGCGCACCGACGGGCCGAAGCCGAGGCTGACGCTGGACGGCCGCTGACCGCGGCCGGCGGCACGGCCCCTGCCGCGGGTGTCAGACCTGGCGGACGCCGGCGGCGATCCTGTCGCCGGTGCGCAGGTCGATGCTGCGCCAGTACGCGACGGCGCGCTGCACCACGGGGTCGCTGACGCCGTTCTGCAGGTGCCGGACGACGTTGCCGACCAGGCGGTCGCGTCCGGCGTCGTCCAGGACGTCGCGCACGAGCGTGCCGGGCTGGGTGAAGTCGTCGTCGTCCGCGTGCAGGGTGTAGGCGGCGCGGATCATCTCCGCGGTGTCCACCGTCCAGCGCGCCGGGCGGTTGTAGCGCTCCTCGTCGGCGGCGGGGCCGCCGTAGGAGTTGGGCGCGTACGGGCGGGCCACGTTGGGCGGGTGGTAGCGCATGGCGCCGTCCTTGGCGTACGAGCGGACCTCGGTCTCGGACTGGTTGGGCGGCAGCTGCGCGTAGTTGGTGCCGATGCGGTAGCGGTGGGTGTCGGCGTAGGAGAAGAGCCGCGCCTGGAGCATCTTGTCCGGCGACGGGCCGATGCCGGG
Organism: Streptomyces aculeolatus; assembly: GCF_020400605.1. Lineage (GTDB taxonomy): Bacteria > Actinomycetota > Actinomycetes > Streptomycetales > Streptomycetaceae > Streptomyces > Streptomyces aculeolatus. The sequence goes on from NZ_JAINRD010000002.1 coordinate 448,458, forward strand.
CACCAGGTTGCTGGGCTCGAAGGCGGCCTGCTCGATGTGGACGAAGTAGTCCTCGGGGTTGGCGTCGAGGGTCATCCGGCCGACCTCGATCAGCGGGTAGTCGCCGTGCGGGACGGTCTTCGTCACGTCGAAGATGTTGAAGCGGTAGTCCGGCGCGTCGTCGTACGGGATCGCCTGCACGTACAGCGTCCACGACGGCGCCTCGCCGCGGGCGATCGACTCGGCCAGGTCGCGGCGGTGGAAGTCGGCGTCCTCGCCGGCCAGCGCGGCGGCGTCGGCGTCGCTGAGGTGGGCGACGCCCTGGTCGCTCTTGAAGTGGTACTTGATCCAGGTGCGGGCGCCGGCGGCGTTGGTCCACAGGTAGGTGTGGGAGCCGTAGCCGTTCATGTGCCGGTAGGTCCTGGGGATCCCGCGGTCGCCCATCAGGTACGTCACCTGGTGCGCCGACTCCGGCGAGAGCGTCCAGTAGTCCCACTGCATGTCGTTGTCGCGCAGTCCCGAGTCGATGGTGCGCTTCTGCGAACGGATGAAGTCCTGGAACTTGCTGGGGTCGCGCATGAAGAAGACCGGCGTGTTGTTGCCCACCATGTCGTACACGCCGTCGTGGGTGTAGAACTTCAGCGCGAAGCCGCGCGGGTCCCGCCAGGTGTCGGGGCTGCCGTGCTCGCCGGCGACGGTGGAGAAGCGCGCCAGCATCCGGGTGCGGTGCCCGGGCTGGAAGACGTGGGCCCGGGTCAGCTCGCTGACGTCGCCCGTGACCTGGAAGGTCCCGTACGCCCCGGAGCCCTTGGCGTGCACCACCCGCTCGGGCACCCGCTCGCGGTTGAACTGGGCCATCTTCTCGATCAGATAGCTGTCCTGGAGGAGGATCGGTCCGTCTGCGCCGACGCTGAGCGAGTACTGGTCGCTCTCGACGGGGGCTCCGGTGTTGTCGGTGCTGATCGGGTCGCTCATCGCGCTGCTCCGGGTGGGGGGTGCGGGTTGCGGGGCGTCACTTCTGCAGGAATGCCAGCAGGTCTGCGTTGAACCTCTCCTTGTCGCCCGGCACGAGGGCGATGCCGTGGCTGCCGCCCTCGTAGACCTTCAGCTCGGCGTCCGCGACGATCTCGGCGGTCTTGCGGCCGGTGGCGTCGATCGGCACGATCTGGTCGTCGTCGCCGTGGACGACGAGGGTGGGCACGTCGAACTTCCGCAGGTCGTCGTGGAAGTCGGTGGCCGCGAAGGCGTCGACGCAGGCGACGCCGCCCTCGATGGTCTCGGACATGGCCATGTACCAGAAGGCGTCCCTGTTGCCCCGGGTCGCCTTCGTGCCTTCGCGGTTCGCGGAGAAGAAGGGGACCGCCGCGTCCTGCCAGTACTGGGAGCGCTCCTGGAGAATGCCGGCCTTGATGTCGTCGAAGGCCTGCTGCGGCACGCCCTCGGGGTTGTCCCGCGTCTGCAGCATCAGCGGCGGGATCGCGGAGAGGAGCACCGCGGACCGCACCCGCCCGGTGCCGTGCCGGCCGATGTAGCGGGCCAGTTCACCGCCGCCCATGGAGTGCGCCACCAGGGTGACGTCCCGCAGGTCCAGACCGGTGAGCAGGTCGTTCAGGTCGTCGGCGAAGGTGTCGAAGTCGTATCCGCCGAAGACGGGCGTGGACCGCCCGTGCCCCCGCCGGTCGTGCGCGATGCCGCGGAACCCGGCGTCGGCCACGGCCTTGAGCTGGTCCTGCCAGGCGTCGCCGTTCAGCGGCCAGCCGTGGATGAACACCACGGGGCGGCCCTGGCCCCAGTCCTTGTAGAAGATGTCGACACCGTCGCGCGTCGTGCATACGGGCATGTCCGGACGTCCCTTCCCGCGGGGTTCGCAGCCGCGGAGGAGCGCGGCATTGCCGCATCCCATCCTCGGCGATCGCCGCGAACCGGGCAATTCGGGTGGGACTGACGCGGTGCCGCCGCTCCCGTCGACGGCCCGTACCCGGGACGGGGGAGAATCACCGCGCGTCGGTGTCGATACGGGCGGGTGCCGTTCGTGTAGAGGGTGAGAGGCCGGCACGGGGCCGGCCGCCGAAGAGGAGTCGTCATGACGTACTACCTGCTCGCCATGCACCAGCCCGTCGGGGACCCGCCGCCGCCCGAGGTGCTGGATCCCATCATGCGGGACCTGGGTGCGGTGAAGGACGAGATGAAGGCCGCCGGGGTGTGGGTCTTCGACGGCGGGCTGCACGGGCCCGAGGCGTCGACCGTCGTGCGGATGCGCGACGGGGACGTGCTGACCACGGACGGGCCGTACGCCGAGGGGAAGGAGCACCTCGGCGGGTTCGCCATCATCGACGTGCCCGACCTCGACGCCGCGCTCTTCTGGGCGCGCAAGGAGGCGGCCGCGGTGCGGCTGCTGCCGATCGAGGTGCGGCCCTTCCACGACTGGGCCCAGGGCTGACCCGCGTGCCGTCCCACACGTCCGCCGCGGAGATCGACCGGGTGTTCCGCCGGGAGTACGGGCGCGCGGTCGCGGTTCTGGTCCGCCGCTTCGGCGACATCGACGCCGCCGAGGAGGCGGTCCAGGATGCCTTCGCCGCCGCGGCGGACCGCTGGCCGGCGGACGGGCTGCCGCCCAGCCCGGCCGGCTGGATCATCACCACCGCCCGCAACCGCGCCCTCGACCGGCTCCGCCGCGAGGCCACCCGCGAGCACCGGCACGCCCAGGCGGCGCTGCTCCACGGCGCCGCGGGCGGCGGTGCGGGCGGCGGTGCGGCGTACGCGGAAGACCCCGCCGAGAGCGCGGCGGCCGCCGAGGAGACGCCCGTGCAGGACGACCGGCTCCGCCTGATCTTCACCTGCTGCCACCCGGCGCTCGCCCCCGCCGCCCGGGTCGCGCTCACGCTCCGGCTCCTCGGCGGGCTGTCCACCGCCGACCTCGCCCGCGCGTTCCTCGTCCCCGAGAAGACGATGGCCCAGCGGCTCGTACGGGCCAAGGGCAAGATCCGCGACGCGCGCATCCCGTACCGGGTGCCGCGGGACGCGGACCTGCCGGAGCGGCTGGGCGCCGTGCTCTCCGTGATCTACCTGATCTTCAACGAGGGCCACACCGCCGGCTCCGGCGACGTCCTCGGCCGCCCGGACCTGGGCGCCGAGGCCATCCGGCTCGGCCGGCTCCTCGCCGGGCTGATGCCCGACGAGCCGGAGGCGCTGGGGCTGCTCGCGCTGATGCTGCTGACCGAGGCGCGGCGCCCGGCCCGTACGGACGCCCGCGGGGACCTCGTGCTCCTCGCCGACCAGGACCGGGACCGGTGGGACCGGCGGCTCGTCGAGGAGGGGCAGGCCCTGGTCCGGCGCTGCCTGCGCCGCAACCGCCCCGGCCCGTACCAGATCCAGGCCGCCGTCAACGCGGTCCACAGCGACGCCGGCACCGCCGCGGCCACCGACTGGCACCAGATCGTGCGGCTCTACGACCAGCTCATGGCCATGGCCCCCACCCCGGTCGTGGCGCTGAACCGCGCCGTCGCCGTCGCCGAGACTGCCGGCCCGGCGGCGGCGCTGGCGGAGGTCGACGCCCTGCCGCTCGCCGGGTACCACGTCTTCCACGCCGTACGGGCCGACCTGCTGCGCCGCACGGGGCGGACGGCGGAGGCGGCGGCGGAGTACGCGGAGGCCGCGGCCGCCACGGGCAACGCCGCGGAACGCGCGTACCTGCTGCGGGCGCGGGACCGCCTCTGAGCCGGGCCGCTCCCGTGGCTCCCGGCTCGCCCGCGCACGGCCGGCCGCGGCGGCGACTCAGCGCGCCGGCCGGCCCGGTGCGTGCAGAGCCGCGGCCACGAACCGGGTGGCAGGGGCCCGCAGGCGGTCGTCGAGGGCCGCGAAGACCTCCGCCGCGCGGGCACCCGGCCAGTCCGGCGGCAGCACCTCGCGCGGCAGGCCCGGGTCCGCGTAGGGGAGGTGGCGCCAGGCGTCGAGGGCGAGGAGGTAGTCGCGGTACGCGTCCGGGCCCGCCGTGCGGGCGGACGCGCGCTCCAGCACCGGCTCGTGCGCGTCCAGGAACGCCTCGTGCAGCTTCGCTATCGCCGGCAGGTCCCACCACCTGGCCACCGCCTCCGGCGTCGGCGTGAACCCCTCGTGCGTACCCCGGAAGAGGTCGACGTACGGGGCGAGTCCGAGGCGGCTCAGGGTGTGCCGGGTCTCCTCCGCGACGTGCGCCGGTGCGATCCACACGCCCGGGGCCGCCTGGCCGAAGCCCAGCCGGGTCAGCCGGGAGCGCAGCACGTGGCGCTTGCGGCGCTCCGACTCCGGTACCGAGAAGACCGCCAGCAGCCAGTCGCCGGGGCCCGCCGGCGCCTCCCGGCGGTAGATGCGGCGGTCGCCGTCGTCGAGGAGGGTGCGGGCCGAGGGCGACAGCGCGTACGCGGCCTCGCCCGCGTGCCGTACGGGCACCAGCAGCCCGCGCCGCTTGAGCCGGGAGACCGCCGAGCGCACCGCCGGCGCGTCCACGCCGACCGCGTCCAGCAGCCGGATCAGCGCCGCCACCGGCACCCGCCCGGCGTCCGGGCCGCCGCGGCCGAACGCGCCGTAGAAGCTGACGATCAGAGACCGCGGGGTTCGTTCGGCTGCCACTCGATCACTCTAGCGATTCCCGGGGGCCCGCCCGGCCTGCTCCTCCCGCAGCCGGTAGCGCTGCAGCTTCCCCGTCGGCGTCCGCGGCAGCGCGTCCGTGAACAGGATCTCCTTCGGGCACTTGTACGGCGTGATCTCGCCCTTCGTGAACTCCCGCAGCGCCGCCTCGGTCTCCGGCCCCCGCACCACGCCCTCGCGCAGCACCGCGTACGCCACGACCACCGTGCCCCGCTCCGCATCCGGCCGCCCCACGACCGCCGCCTCGCGCACGTCGGGGTGGCGCAGCAGGGCGTCCTCGACCTCGGGCCCGGCGATGTTGTACCCCGCCGAGATGATCATGTCGTCCGCGCGCGCCACGTACCGGAAGTACCCGTCGGGCTCGCGCACATACGTGTCGCCGGTGAGGTTCCAGCCGTCCCGCACGTACTCCTGCTGCCGCTCGTCCGCCAGATACCGGCACCCCGTGGGCCCGCGCACCGCCAGCAGCCCGGGTTCCCCGTCGGGGACGTCGTCCCCGTCCGCGTCCACGATCCGCGCCTCGTACCCGGGCACCGGCACGCCCGTCGCCCCCGGGCGGGCGTCGTCGTCGGCGGCGGAGATGAAGATGTGCAGCATCTCGGTGGCGCCGATGCCGTTGATGATCCGCAGCCCGGTGCGCTCGCGCCACTCCCGCCAGGTGTTCGCCGGCAGGTTCTCGCCCGCGGACACGCAGCGGCGCAGTGAGCCGGTGTCGTGCGTGCCGAGCCCGTCGAGCATCGCCCGGTACGCGGTGGGGGCGGTGAACAGCACCGACACCCGGTGCTCGGCGATCGCCGGCAGCAGCTTGTCGGGCCCGGCCTGCTCCAGCAGCAGTGCCGAGGCGCCGGCGCGCATCGGGAAGACGACGAGGCCGCCGAGGCCGAAGGTGAAGCCCAGCGGCGGGCTGCCCGCGAAGACGTCCTCCGGGACGGGCTTCAGCACGTGCACGGAGAAGGTGTCGGCGATGGCGAGCACGTCGCGGTGGAAGTGGACGCAGCCCTTGGGCCGGCCGGTGGTGCCGGAGGTGAAGGCGATGAGCGCGACGTCGTCGCCGGAGGTCTCCACGGGCGCGTACGCGTCGGGTTTGGAGTCGGCGAGGCGCAGAAGGTCGCCGGGGTCATCGCCGCCGTACGGGACCACCGTCAGGTCCGCGACCTCCGCCCGGACCAGGTCGTCGAGCGAGCGGGCGTCGCACAGCGCGTGCCGTACCCGCGCGATCTCGCATATCCCGCGCAGCTCGTGCGCGCGCTGCGCGGCCAGCACGGTGACGGCGACCGCGCCCGCCTTCATGACGGCCAGCCAGCAGGCCACCAGCCACGGTGTGGTGGGTCCGCGCAGCAGCACCCGGTTGCCGGGCAGCACGCCGAGATCGTCGGTCAGCACGTGCGCGATCCGGTCCGCGCGGCGCTGCAGTTCGCCGTACGTCCACATCTCGCCGGCGGGGGTGTGCAGGGCGGGCCGGCCGGCGCCGAACCGCTCGACGGTGGCGTCGAGCAGCTCCGCGCCGCAGTTGAGCCGGTCGGGATAGCGCAGGCCGGGCAGCGGGAAGACCAGGTCCGGCCACTGCCCGGACGGCGGGAGGTGGTCGCGGGCGAAGGTGTCGGCGTGGGCGGAAGGCTTGAGCTGCATGTCGGTACGCCCCCTAGGTCTGCCCTGCGGTACCTCATGGAGCGTAGCGTTGGCGTGACGACAGTCAACAGTCCGCGATATCCGGCCCGGCCGGACCTCGCACGCGCAGGGACACGCGCGCCGTTACGCACCGGACGCCGCCCCCGCGCCCGGCCCGACCGCCCCGGACGGCGGACGGCGCCGGGACGGCGGGCCACCGGCAGAGAGGAGTACCGCATGTCGGAGCAGCACCAGCCGCAGCCGCGGCCCTTCGCGCTCGACCCCGGGCTGCAGGCGTGGTGCGCCGAGTTGCGCGCGTTCGCCGCCCGGCGGCTGCGCCCGCTGGCCGAGGCGGGCGAGCCCGGCCGCGTCAACCGGCCGCTCCTCGCCGCCCTCGGCGCCCCCGGCGACGACGGCGAACCCGGGCTGCTGGCCCGGGTGTTCCCCGCCGCCGGGCCGGTCTCCGCGCTCACGCTGTGCCTGCTGCGCGAGTCGCTGGCCCGCGAGTGCACCGAGGCCGAGACGGCGCTCGCGCTCCAGGGGCTCGGCGCGTACCCCGTCGTCCAGGCCGGGACCCCCGCGCAGCGGGAGCGCTGGCTGCCCGAGGTGACTGCCGGGCGCGCGGTCGCAGCGTTCGCGCTGACCGAGCCCGAGGCGGGCTCCGACGCGGCGGCGCTGCGGCTGGCCGCCGAGCCGGACGGGCCCGGGCGCTGGCGGCTGACCGGCGAGAAGAAGTGGATCTCCAACGCCCCGGAGGCCGACGTCGCCACCGTCTTCGCGCGCACGACGCCGGACGCCGGCGCCCGCGGCGTCACCGCCTTTCTCGTGCCCGCCGGCCGCCCCGGGCTGACCGGCGAACCGCTGGCCATGCTCAGCCCGCACCCCATCGGCACGCTCCGCTTCGACGGCGTCCCGGTCACCGCCGCCGACGTGCTCGGCGAGGTCGACGGCGGCTTCCGCACCGCGATGGCGACGCTCAACCTCTTCCGCCCCTCCGTCGGCGCGTTCGCCGTCGGCATGGCGCAGGCGGCGCTCGACGCGGCGCTGGATCACGCCGGGCGGCGGGAGGCGTTCGGCGGCCCCCTGAAGGACCTCCAGTCCGTATCGCACACCCTCGCCGAGACCGCCACCCGTGTTGAGGCGGCCAGGCTGCTGGTGTACGCGGCGGCCTCGGCGTACGACGCGGGCGCGCCGGACGTCGCCCGGCGGTCGGCGATGGCGAAGCTGCTGGCGACGGAGACCGCGCAGGCGGCCGTCGACGCGGCCGTGCAGATCCACGGGGCGCGCGCACTTGAGGCCGGTCACCTGCTGGAGCACCTGTACCGCGAGGTGCGCGCGCCGCGCATCTACGAGGGGGCGACGGAGGTGCAGCGGAGCATCATCGCCAAGGAGCTGTACCGCAGTTGACCCGCGGACGCACGGGGCCGGCCCCGGCCCGTACGCCGGCCCCGGCCGGCGACAGCCCCCCGACCGCCGCCGCGGCCCACCGCCCGCCCCTCGCCCGCCGACCAGAGCCCCGTGCCCACCGAAGGGAACCCCGCCGCCGTGTCCGTCCACCGCGTCAACCCCGCCGCCCTCGCCCGGCCCTCCGGCTTCAGCCACGCCGTCACCGCCACCGGCTCGACCATGGTCTTCCTCGCCGGGCAGACGGCACTCGACGGCGCCGGACGCATCGTCGGCGACAGCCTCCCGGCCCAGTTCGAGCAGGCGCTCGGCAACCTCCTCACCGCGCTCGGCGCCTGCGCCGGGGAGCCCGCCCACCTCACCCGCGTCACCGTCTACGCCACCGACCCCGAGGACTACCGCGCCCACGCCCCGGAACTCGGCCGCATCTGGCGCCGGCTGGCCGGCGAGACGTACCCCGCGATGGCGCTGATCGGCGTCACCCGGCTCTGGGACACCGAGGCGCTCGTCGAACTGGACGGCATCGCGGTGCTGCCGTAGCGGGGGCCTCCGCCGCGGCGGGGGAGCCGCCCGCAGGTCGCGGTCCCGCTACGGGACGGCTGCGAGATGGCCGCAGTGCGGCGATTGCGTACGGCAACGAACTGGTGACCGGCGGCCAACATAGGTAGATTCGTGCGCATCCCCAACGACCGCACGCAGAACAGAGGTTACGCGTCGATGGCTGACCGCCGGCTTGAGCTCGGCCGCTACGAGGCACGCCTGCTGCTGTGGCTGCTGGAGGAGTCCGGCCACCGGCCCGACGTACCCGTGCGCACCGCCGCGTTCGGCCTGGAGCAGAACAAGCCGGCCCTCGGCGTCTCCGCCGTCATCTCCGCGCTGGCCGACCGCGGCCTGGTGGACGTCCACCAGTGGCCGGAGCACGTCCCCGCCGACACCTCCCTGCGCCCCGAGGGCCACGAGCGCGCGCTGCGGCTGGAGCGCGAGCGCCGCGACCCCGGCGCCCGCCAGGCGTACGCCGAGGACGCGGTGCTGCGCTGGGCTTTCGAGCACCGCGGCGACGACGCGCTGCTGCTGCGCGACTTCTTCGTCGCCGACCACGTCTTCTTCCACGGCGACGCCCTGCGGGCCGACGAAGTCCTCGCCGCGGCCCGCTCGTTACAGACCCTGGGCATGCTCGACCTCCTCGACGCCGGTGTCACCGGCGACGTGGTCACCGGGCAGGTCAAGCTCACCGAACGCGGCCTGGACTGCGGCCACGAGGGCCGGGGCCTCGCCGCGTTCCTGAGCCGCGAGCGCGACCGGGCCCCGGCGGGCGTCACCATCGGCAGGGTCGAGGGCGACGTCACCGTCATCAACAACAGCACCGTCACCGTCGCCGGCCGGCTGGCCGACGAACTCGCCGACCGGGGCCCCGCGCTCGGCCTCGGCGAGGAGCGGCTGCGGCTCCTGCTGCGGGACGCCGACGACATGCGCCGCGCCGCCGAGGAGGGGCGGCCGGGCCGGCTGCGGGCGCTGTTCGACCGGGTGCGCCACGAACTCGGCAGCGCCCCGGACACCACGGGCCGCCAGATTCTGCTCGAAACGGCGGGACGACTCGGCAGCATGCTCGGCTGACCGGGACGCCGCCGTGCAACGGGAGGGAAGCGGAGCTTGACCCTGTACGGACGTGATGCCGTGCTGCACGAGCTGGTGCCCCGGATGGTGGGGCTGCACCACACGAAGACCAAAACGGTGCGGCAGGAGCCGCGCGGCGAGCTGCCCCTCGTGCTGCTCCACGGCGGCCACGGCAGCGGCCGCACCGCCGTGCTGGACGAGGTGCGCGAGGCGTACGGGGACCGCGTCCCCGTCGCCGCGGTGGACTGCGCCGACGTCTACGACGGCGACGCCGCGGTCTCCAACACCTCGCCCACCGCGGAACTGCTGACCACCCTGGCCCGCGGCCTGTGCACGCACCGCCCGGGCTTCGGCAGGCTCCGCCTGCCCCGGCTGCTCACCGGCCTGGTGGCGGTCAGCGCCTGGCACCGGGGGCACCTCGACGAGCAGGCGTGCGCCCGCGACCGGATGGTGGACCTGCTCGTCGACTGCGGGCTGGAGAAGGACCAGGAGCGGGCCCGCTCCTGGCCCGGCGACGTGGTCGACCTCATCGGCGGCTGGGGCAGCGACGAGCTGGGGCCGATCGCCGCCGCCGGCGTGCACCTCTTCACCGACCGCTATCTGGGCTTCCGGGAGAACCGCGCGACGCGCCAGTGGTACGCCGGCCTGGACGGCCTGCCGGCCGCGGGCCGCGGCGGCGACAACGTCTTCACCGTCCTGTGCCGCGGCTTCCACCTCGGCGACGACACCCGCACGCGCACCGAGGGCCACCTCGTCGAAGCGCTGCTGGAGGACCTGCGCGCCGCGTACGGCGGCTGGCGGAACCTCAACGCCGCGCCCCGCCCGCTGGCCCTCCTCGACAACGTCCACACCCCCGCCGGCGCGCACCTGCTCGACCTGCTGCTCTCCCGGCGCACGGACGCCGACGAGCGCCCCGACCCGCTCGTCGTGCTCGCCACCGCGCTCGGCGAGCCGCGGGGCGCGCGGTTCGCCTCGGCCACCCGGTGGACCTTCGCCGACGTGCCCGAGCTGGCCGGCTGGCGCCGCCGGGTGCGCGGCTCCGCCTCGGCCGGGCTCGTCGTCCTGCCCCTGCCGCCGCTGGAGCGCGCCGAGCTGCTGTCGATGATGCACGTCGGCGAGGAGCGGGCGGTGCCCCAGGAAGTGGCCCGCGCCGTCCACCGGTTCACCGGCGGCAGCCCGCTCGGCTGCCGGATCTTCTACGACGCCCTCGACGCCGCGCCGGAGCCGGCGGGCGTCGAGACGCACGAGCTGGCGCGGCTGCGGCTGCGCGGGGAGCACGTGACGGAGCAGATGCTCCAGGCGCTCGTACCGGCCGCGGAGCTGAGCGCGTACCTCGTGCTCCTGTGCGTCGCCCAGGACACCGCCGCGGCGCGCGCTCTGGCCACCGCGTACCTGACCCGGGACCACCAGGCAGGCGCGGTCGAGACGGTACGCAGCCACCTGCGCGCCGAGCAGTGGCCGCAGGCCGGGCGGCCGTTCGTCGCCGACGACTTCCTGCGCGCCGTGCTCGTGCACGAGCTGCGCCGCCGCCCGGCGCGCGCGGCGGACCCGCCGGTGTCCTGGCCGGAGCTGCACGAGCTGCTGAGCGACCACCACGGCGGCCGGGGCGAGCCCGCCACCGCCCGGCACCACGAACTGGCCGCGGGCCTCCCGGACGGGCCCGTGCGGTGGCTCGCCGACACCTTCCGCGACGCCGCCGCGGAGCGCTGGCTCGACGACCTCTGGCACATCGCCACCGCCCCGCACCCGCCCGACCCCGCGTGGGCCGACGCCTGCCGGGCGACGGCGTCGGGGGAGCGGGACGGCACGTTCGTCGGCGACTCCGTCCAGCGCTCGGTCAACCGGCTGCTGCACGCCGTGTGGTTCGCCGCCGACCCGCTGTCCGTACCGGACGCGCACCTGCGCGGCCGGGTCGGGCGGGAGCTTGACTTCCTGTCGCTGAAGCACCCGACGGGCAACAGCACGCTGTACGACGCGTCGCAGGAGTGGCCCGCGGCGATCAAGGACCTGCGCACGCCGGACTCGGTCGCGGGGGACCGGAACGGCGGCGGGGAGGGGAGGGGCGATGGCATTCGTTAGACGACGCCTGCGGGGCCGGAGGCGGCGCCCGCTGGGCCGGGCGGAGAAGGCGATCCTGGCGGTACTGGCCCTCGCGGCCGTCACCGCGGGGGCGGTGCTGCTGGTGGTCCGGCTGGGCGGCGGCGACCCGTGCGGCGACGGGCTCGTGGAGTCGGCGAAGGGCGAGGAGTGCGTCGGCGTCGCCGACGCCACCGCCGAGTCGCCGGCCTTCGAGCCGGGCGCGGAGGGGCCGGACGAGCGGATAGCGGAACTGGTGCGGAAGGTGGCGGAGGAGAACCAGCGGGTCCAGGACCAGTGGGAGGAGCCGGAGGGCAACCCGGAGCCGTACGTGCAGGTCGCGCTCATGCTGCCGTTCAACTCCTCGGAGTCGAGCGCCATGACCCCCGAGGTCGTCGAGCACAGCCTCGCCGGCGTGCTCGCCGCGCAGATCATCGCCAACGAGCCCAAGGGCGGCGTCAACTACCAGCTCCTGCTGACCAACATCGGCAGGCACCTGTCCGAGTGGGAGCCGGCCGTCGACACCCTGGCCGGGCTCACCGGCGCCGAGGAGCCGGTCGAGGGGGACGCGCCGCTCGTCGGCGCGGTCGGCCTGCCCAACAGCGAGCAGGACACCCAGGACCTCGCCGACGCGCTGTCGGCGGCCGACGTCCCGGTCGTCAGCGGCGTGCTCAGCTCACCGGAGATCAGTGCGGACAAGCTCTTCAAGGCCGCGCCGTCGAACCGCGAGTCCGTTGCGGCCCTCGCCGGCTACCTCGACGAACGCCCGGGCGCGAACTCCGGATACCTGGTCTGGGACATGCGCGAGGAGGACAACTACGTCACCAACACCCGCAAGAACATGCGCGAGGTCTTCGGCGAGGAGTACCGGCTGGAGAACCGCAACAGCTCCTTCATCGGCAGCCAGGGCGACGACTACCGCGGTGCGCCGCAGCGCTTCTCCCCGGCCGCGCGGGGCATCTGCCGGCTGGAGGCGGACACCGTCTTCTACGCCGGCCGGGACTCCGACCTGCCGCACCTGATAACCCAGTTGTCCGCCGAGCCGGAGTGCGACGACTTCGACGCCGGGATCCGCATACTGCGCGTCGCGACCGGCCTGCCGGACGGCCTGATGGGGAAGCAGGTGCACGAGGACATGGCCGAGGCCCGGGTCGTCACGGTCGGCGCCTCGGCGACGGACGCGCCCTCGTGGCGGGCGGGCGACGGTTCCGGCGAGCGCTTCGCCACCTTCGCCGAGGGGTTCGCGGAGGTCAGCGGGCTGCCGGGGGAGGCGCTGAACGACGGCTACGCGATCATGCACCACGACGCCTTCACCGTCGTCGCCCGGGCCACGGAGACCGCGCTGACCGACGTGCAGGCGCCGGCCGGGGGCGACGCGGCCGAACGGCTGCCGTCTGCGCTCGACGTGTACAACACGGTCACCAACATGAAGGTGGTCGCGGGGGCCGACTCGTGCCAGGACTGCGTGTCCGGGGCAAGCGGCCAGTTCGGCTTCGACGTGGAGAAGGAGAACTGGCCGGTGTGCAAGCCGGTCCCGATCATCGAGTACCCGCGCCCGGAGGGCGCGGACCGGCCGCGGCTGTACCGGACCTTCCAGGGCCCGGACGGCAAGTGCCCGGCCTGACGAGGACGTACGGCGGGGACGTACGGCGAGGACGTACGGCGAGACCGGCGAGGACGTACGACGAGAGGCGGCAGCACCGCATGAACCCGTTACCCGAGGACGAGCCCGAGATCGACCTGCACACCGACCGCCCGCACTCCGCGCGCGTCTACGACTACCTCCTCGGCGGCAAGGACAACTACGCCCCCGACCGCGCCGCCGGCGACGCCTCGGTACGCGCCTGGCCCAGCCTGCCGACCTCCATGAAGCAGACCCGCGTCTTCATGCACCGGGTCACCAGGACCCTCGCCCGCGACTACGGCGTACGGCAGTTCCTGGACATCGGCACCGGCATACCGACACCGCCGAACCTCCACGAGGTGGCCCAGGAGGTCGACCCGGAGTGCCGGGTGGTGTACGTGGACAAGGACCCCATCGTCCTCGCGCACGCCCGCGCGCTGCTCCAGAGCACCAAGGAGGGCAGGACCGGCTACATCCAGGCCGACCTGCGCGACCCCGAGTCGATCCTCGGCGACCCCCAGCTGCGCAGGGTGCTCGACCTCGACCGGCCCGTCGCGCTGTCGCTCATCGCCATCGTCCACTTCATCCTCGACGAGGACGACCCGCAGGGCATCGTCGCGCGGCTGCTGCGCGCGCTGGCGCCGGGCAGCTTCCTGGCGCTGACCGTCTTCACCGGCGACACCGACCCGGAGCGCGTCGCGGGCGTCGGCCGCGAGTACAACGAGCGCGGCATCCCGCTGCAGATCCGCGACCGCGCCGAGGCGGAGCGGTTCTTCGCGGGCCTGGAGCCGGTCGACCCGGGCGTGACGCTGGTGCACCACTGGCGTCCGGACGGCATCGGCGAGTCGGTGCCGGACTCGCACATCGCCATGTACGGCGGCGTGGCCCGCAAGCCGGACTGACCCACCCGTGAGCCGCGCCGGTCCGGGTACGCGACACGGGTGGGCGCCCCGGCGGAGCCATGGAGTAGGGTTTATCTCGACATCGAGATATCTGCCGAGGTGCCACCCTCAAGTCGCCCCGCTTCGGACGTAGCGGCAGGATTGCGGTGGAACGCGAATGACGAAGGAGACTGTCGTGTCGGCGAACAGCTTCGACGCCCGCAGCACGCTGCAGGTGGGCGGCGAGTCGTACGAGATCTTCCGGCTGGACAAGGTGACCGGTGCCGCCCGGCTCCCGTACAGCCTGAAGGTGCTGCTGGAGAACCTGCTCCGCACCGAGGACGGCGCGAACATCACCGCCGACCACATCCGGGCCCTGGGCGACTGGGACTCCCAGGCGCAGCCGAGCCGGGAGATCCAGTTCACGCCGGCCCGCGTGATCATGCAGGACTTCACGGGCGTCCCCTGCGTCGTCGACCTCGCCACCATGCGCGAGGCCGTCAAGGACCTGGGCGGCGACCCCGCCCGGATCAACCCGCTGGCCCCGGCCGAGCTGGTCATCGACCACTCCGTGATCGCCGACAAGTTCGGCACCCCGGACTCCTTCCAGGTCAACGTGGAACTGGAGTACGGGCGCAACCGCGAGCGCTACCAGTTCCTGCGCTGGGGTCAGACCGCGTTCGACGAGTTCAAGGTCGTCCCGCCCGGCACCGGCATCGTGCACCAGGTGAACATCGAGCACCTGGCCCGCGTCGTCATGGTCCGCGACGGCAGGGCCTACCCCGACACCCTCGTCGGCACCGACAGCCACACCACCATGGTCAACGGCCTCGGCGTGCTCGGCTGGGGCGTCGGCGGCATCGAGGCCGAGGCGGCGATGCTCGGCCAGCCCGTCTCGATGCTCATCCCGCGCGTCGTCGGCTTCAAGCTCACCGGCGAGCTGCCCACCGGCACCACCGCCACCGACCTGGTGCTGACCATCACCGAGATGCTGCGCAAGCACGGCGTCGTCGGCAAGTTCGTCGAGTTCTACGGCGCGGGCGTCTCCCAGATCCCGCTGGCCAACCGGGCGACCATCGGCAACATGTCGCCGGAGTTCGGCTCCACCGCCGCGATCTTCCCGATCGACGCCGAGACCCTCACGTACCTGAAGCTCACCGGCCGCGACGCGCAGCAGCTCGCGCTCGTCGAGGAGTACGCGAAGGCGCAGGGCCTGTGGCACGACCCGGCGCACGAGCCGGAGTACTCCGAGTACCTGGAGCTGGACCTCGCCTCGGTCGTGCCGTCGCTGGCCGGGCCCAAGCGCCCGCAGGACCGCATCGAGCTGTCCAGGGCCGCCGAGCAGTTCCGCCTCGACGTGCGCAACTACGTCGAGGACGCCGACGAGCCGGGCAAGGAGTCCTTCCCGGCCTCCGACGCCCCCGCCTCGTCCAACGGCGTCCCGACCCGCGTCACCCAGGTGACCGCGGCCGACGGGTCGACTTTCGAGATCGACCACGGCGCCGTCACCGTCGCCGCCATCACCTCCTGCACCAACACCTCCAACCCGTCCGTGATGGTCGGCGCGGCGCTGCTGGCGAAGAAGGCGGTGGAGAAGGGCCTGACCCGCAAGCCGTGGGTGAAGACCACGCTGGCGCCGGGCTCCAAGGTCGTCATGGACTACTACGACCGGGCCGGCCTCACCCCGTACCTCGACAAGCTCGGCTTCAACCTCGTCGGCTACGGCTGCACCACCTGCATCGGCAACTCCGGCCCGCTGCCGGAGGAGATCTCCAAGGCCGTCAACGAGCACGACCTGGCAGTCACCTCGGTCCTCTCCGGCAACCGCAACTTCGAGGGCCGGATCAACCCCGACGTCAAGATGAACTACCTGGCGTCGCCGCCGCTGGTCGTCGCGTACGCGCTCGCCGGCTCCATGAAGGTGGACATCACCCGCGAGCCGCTGGGCACCGACAAGGAGGGCAAGCCGGTCTACCTGAAGGACATCTGGCCCAGCGAGCTGGAGGTCGAGCAGGTCGTCGCCGCCGCGATCGGCGAGGAGATGTTCACCGAGTCGTACCAGGACGTCTTCGCCGGCGACGAGCAGTGGCAGGCGCTGCCGATCCCGACGGGCGACACCTTCGCCTGGGACACCGAGTCGACCTACGTGCGCAAGCCCCCGTACTTCGACGGCATGGGCATGGACCCGGCGCCGGTCGAGGACATCGCGGGCGCCCGCGTGCTGGCCCTGCTCGGCGACTCGGTCACCACCGACCACATCTCGCCGGCGGGCGCCATCAAGGCCGACACCCCGGCCGGCCGCTACCTCACGGACCACGGCGTGACCCGCCGCGACTTCAACAGCTACGGCTCCCGCCGCGGCAACCACGAGGTCATGATCCGCGGCACCTTCGCCAACATCCGGCTGCGCAACCAGATCGCCCCGGGCACGGAGGGCGGCTACACCCGCGACTTCACCCGTGCGGACGCCCCGGTCTCCTTCATCTACGACGCGGCCCAGAACTACGCCGCGGCCGGCACCCCGCTGGTGGTGCTGGCGGGCAAGGAGTACGGCTCCGGCTCGTCGCGCGACTGGGCGGCCAAGGGCACCGCGCTGCTCGGCGTCCGCGCGGTGATCGCCGAGTCGTACGAGCGCATCCACCGCTCGAACCTCATCGGCATGGGCGTCCTCCCGCTGCAGTTCCCCGCGGGCGCCACGGCGCAGTCGCTGGGCCTGACGGGTGAGGAGACCTTCTCCTTCACCGGCATCACGGCCCTGAACGACGGCGCCGTGCCGGAGACGGTCAAGGTGACCACGGACACGGGCGTGGAGTTCGACGCGGTCGTCCGCATCGACACCCCGGGCGAGGCGGACTACTACCGCAACGGCGGCATCCTCCAGTACGTCCTGCGCTCCCTCATCCGCGACTGACACCTCCACCGCACCACGAAACCCCGCGCCTCCCCTCCGGGAGGACGCGGGGTTCTCGTGTCACCGGGAGGCAGGTGTGGCATCTTCCGTACCGGGACCACTGAGCCGCGACCCGGGGAGCTGCTTCGGATGCCTTCTTCACGCGATGAGGCGCGACGGGCCGCGCTGGAGTACCTGCGGAGCGCCTACCGGGGCGAGCCGTACGCGTTCGTGGTGCCGGAGGGCCTGACCGAGGAGTTCGGCACCGTCTGGACCGTGGGATTCGACACCCGGGAGCATCTGGCCACCGGTGACATGACCAGGGCTCCGCTGGTCCGCGTTCTCGTCGTCCCGAAGGACGGCTCCCCTCCGCACTTCCCGCACACCGCGCTGCCGCTGGACGAGTACGTGGCACGGCTGGAGGCGGAGCTGTGATCGCCCCGGGCAGCCGCGTGGAGCCCGCAGCGTGAGTGCGCCCGAGGCGCTCGCGGTTCTCTGGGCCGAGGGGTCGCGTCGTGCGGTGGCCCCGGGGGGTGTGGCGGAGAAGTGGTTCGGGGCCGTGCCTCGGGCCGTTGTCGTGTGGGGCGGCCGCGTTCTCGTGATCGAGGCCGTGCCGCCCGACGGCGGGCCCGGGGACAACGCCGTGGTCTTCGGTGCGGGCGGGGCCAAACGGGTGCGGCTGCGGACGCCGCCGGGTGCGGGTGGTCCATACGGCGTCATCGGGTCCCCCACCGCCCGTCTCGACGAGTCCGGCCCCCTCGTCGTGGTGGCCACCCGGGTGGCCGACCTCCGGGGCCGCGTCGACCTCCGCGCCGGCATCCTCGTGGGCGTACGGACCTGGCGCTGATCAGGACATTTCAGGCGTGTGGGGGCGGAGCTCGGGGCCGCTGGGCAGAGGCTCCAAAAGGCTGGACCAATGGCGGTGAGGGGCACCCGTGACGGGTGTTCCGGCCGGCCGGGTGCGGGTGGGGCCGCAGTGCGTTTCCCGCAGGTCTCAAGTCGGGAAATACTCTCTACGAACCTTGTATTCGATCTTGATTCGGCGGCGCCGAGTGGACTATACCTGTCCGCACCCGGCGGCACCCCCACCCTCCGGCGCACCACCCTGCACCACTCACGTAACAGATGACCGCGGTAATCGGCTCCTGCACCATGAAGCACGTCGCATCGGGGATCCGGTACACCGCCTGAGTCCTGGAGAGAGTGAGGACTTGAGCATGGGATCCAACTCGCATGTCGGTCGCCGCGATCTGATCAAGCGGGCCGTTGCCCTCGGCCTGATCTCCGTCCCCACAGTCGGTGCGCTGTCGGCCTGTGCCAGCGGTGGCGACGACGGCAACGACGGCGGGGCGAAGGGCGACAAGACCGACAAGAACCCGCTCGGCGTGGACAAGAACGCCGGCCTCGAAGTACTGATGTTCGACGGCGGGTTCGGTACGAAGTACGTCGACGACGACGCCACCGCGTACCAGAAGAACTTCGGCAAGGTGAAGACCGGCTCGACGGAGAAGATCCAGTCGAAGGTCCAGGGCCGGATGGCGGCCGGTGACCCCCCGGACCTCATCAACAACTCGGGCGACGAGGCCATGGACGTGCCCGCGCTCATCACGCAGCAGCAGCTTGCCGACCTCTCCCCGATGCTCGACGCGCCGTCCATCGACGACCCGAACAAGACGGTCCGCGAGACCCTGCGCGACGGCACCGTCGAGATGGGCCAGTACGGTGACGAGAAGGTCTACCGGATGAACATCGCCTATTCGGTGTTCGGCCTCTGGTACTCCAAGAAGCTGCTGGACGACAACGGCTGGGAGTACCCCAAGACCTGGGACGACATGCTCGCCATCTGCGCCGACGCGAAGAAGCAGAACATCGCGGGATTCGCGTACACCGGCGTCTACCCCCAGTACCTCGGCTTCAGCATGCTGCCGATGATCGGCAAGGTCGGCGGCCGCGAGGTCCTCGACGCGATCGACAACCTCGAACCCAACGCCTGGAAGCACGACGCCGTGAAGGGCGTCATGGAGGCGCACTACGAGCTGTACGACAAGGGCTACGTCCTGAAGAACTCGCCCGGTAAGACGCACACCGACGTCCAGACCGACTGGACCGAGCGCGGCAACTGCATCTTCATCCCGAACGGCTCGTGGGTGGAGAACGAGTCCAAGGACACCACGCCGCCCGACTTCCAGATGGCGGTGTCTCCGTCGCCGAACCTGGACAGCTCCGACGCGATGCCCTTCGAGACCATCTGGGCGCAGGCCGGCGAGCCGTTCATCGTGCCGGCGAAGGCCAAGAACTCCGTGGGCGCCATGGAGTTCCTGCGCAACATGCTGAGCAAGAAGTCCGCGGCCGGCTTCACCGAGATGGTGTCGTCGCTGGCCTGCGTCGAGGGCTCCGAGGAGGGCCTCCAGCTCGGTACGGGGCTGACCAGCGCGGTGGGGCTCCTCGACGGCGCCGGTGAGAACTTCCTCAACCCCCGGTTCCCCGACTGGTATCCGACCCCGTACCGGGAGAAGATCGTCTTCGTCTGGGGCGACATGATGAAGGGCGGCATCAAGCCCGCCGAGGCCATCGACAAGATCCAGGGCATCGCCGACGAGACCGCTCAGGACGACAGCATCAAGAAGTACAAGCACTGAAAGCGCCGGATCCAGTCGGTGAACGAGCGAGATGGGGGCGCCGGAATGTCGGACGAAGGCCGTGCCGCGACGAAAGTCGCGGTTCCGGGGAAAGCCGCGGAGACGCCGGTGCGGGAGAAACCGCGGAAAGCCGGATTCCGCAGCTCTCCGCGGTACCGGACCTACCTCAAGTACCGCTTCGTCACGGGGTTCCTCATCGTTCCCCTCGGGCTGTACGCGGTGTTCGTCATCTCCCCCTTCATCCAGACCTTCTACTACTCGCTCACCGACTGGACCGGCGTCAGCAGCGACTTCAACATGGTGGGGTTCGAGAACTACTCCAGGCTGCTGGACGACTCGACCTTCTGGGCCGCCGTCCGCAACAACCTGATCCTCGCCCTCGCCGTCCCCTTCGTGACGCTCAGCCTCGGGCTCTTCTTCGCCTTCATGGTCACCGTCGGCGGCCGGCACAAGAAGGGCGAGGCGATCTCCGGGGTCCGCGGCGCCAAGCTGTACAAGATCGTGTACTTCTTCCCGCAGGCCCTGTCCATCGCGGTGATCGCCGCGCTGTGGGGCTACATCTTCAAGCCCGACGTCGGCCTGCTCGACCCCGTCCTGCCCGAGTCGCTGTCACCGAACGGCGGCTGGCTGGCGGACTCGAAGTTCGCGCTGTGGGCCGTGATGATCGTGATGTGCTGGGCCATGGTCGGGTTCTTCGTGGTCCTGTTCTCCGCGGCCATCGGGCAGATCCCCACGGAGATCTACGAATCCGCCCTGCTGGACGGCGCGAGCCGGGCGGCGACCTTCTTCCGCATCACCCTGCCGCTCATCCGGGACTCCGTGCAGACCGGGTGGGTGTACATGGGGATCATGGCGCTCGGCGCGGAGTCGTTCGCCGTCGTCAACATCATCACCCAGGGACCGGGCGGACCCGACGACTCCACCATGGTGCTCGGGGTGTACCTCTGGAACACCGGCTTCGGCCAGTTGCAGGCCGGCCGGGGCGCGGCCATGGGCGTCGCGCTGTTCATCCTCACCATGATCCTCGCCGTGGCCGCACTGTCCGTCGGCCGCCGCCGCGACCGCATCGAGTACTGAGCGTCGGCGACTGAGCGTCCGCCACTGAGCATCGGGTACGGAGCATCGAGTGCAGAGCACGATCCGGAAGGCCAGGTCATGACCACTGCGGAACCCACCGACCGCCCCGCCGCGCTCGACAAGGCGGACGCGGCGGACGACACCTCGCGGTCGCCGCTGCTGGAGCCGCGGAAGAAGATCGAAGGCGCCGTACTCAACGTCTTCTCGCACGGCTTCCTGGTCCTGTGGACCGTGCTGGCCGCGGGCCCGCTGGTCTGGGCGCTGATGAACGCGCTGAAGGACTCGGGCGACATCCTGTCCAACCCGTGGGCGCTGCCCGGCTCCATCGACTGGGCGAACTGGTCGAACGCCTGGACCCGTGCGCGCATCGGCCGGTACGCCGCGAACTCCCTCCTCATCGTGTCCATCTCGGTGCCGCTGACCATGCTCTTCGGGTCGATGGCCGCGTACGTGCTCGCCCGGTTCGACTTCAAGGGCGCGCGCGTCGTCTACTTCACCTTCGTCGGCGGCATGGCCTTCCCCGTGGTGATGGCGCTCGTGCCGCTGTTCTTCGTGATGAAGAACCTGTCGCTGCTCGACACCCGGCACGGGCTGATCATGGTGTACATCGCCTACTCCATGCCGTTCACGATCTTCTTCATGACCACGTTCTTCCGCACGCTGCCCTCGTCCGTCTCCGAGGCCGCCGAGATCGACGGGGCGTCACACTCCCGGATCTTCTTCCAAGTGATGCTGCCCATGGCGAAACCCGGCCTGATCAGCGTGGGCATCTTCAACTTCCTCGGGCACTGGAACCAGTACGTGCTGCCCTTCGCGCTCAACCAGGGCGACGAGGACGACTACGTGCTCACCCAGGGCATCGGACTGCTCTTCGCCCAGGCCGGCTACCGCTCCGACTACGGCAGGCTCTTCGCGGGGCTCGTGATGGCGGCGCTGCCGATCCTGATCGTGTACATCATCTTCCAGCGCCAGGTGCAGTCCGGGCTCACCGCGGGCGCGGTGAAGTAGCGGCGCGGCGAAGCAGGCCGCGATAGCGCGCGGGGACGCGGCACGCGAAGGGCGGCCGGCGCGGTCCACCGCACCGGCCGGCCCGCGGCGCTCAGCGCACGACCGTCTGGATCTCCTTGACGGTCACGTCGTACGTGCCGGAGGACATGCCCTCGGGCAGCTGCGGGTCGCCCTGCTCCACCGGGCCGTCCGGGTCGGCCGAGGCCGTCCAGTGGACCTCCCAGGTGAGCGAGGCCTCCAGCGCGTAGGTGCCCTCGCCGGAGGACTTGCGGTACGTCACGTTGCAGCCGGCGTCCTCGGTGTTGACGTCGTAGCCGTTCGCGCCGCTGCCGCTGAGCCCGTAGGTGCAGGACTGCGGCTCGGCGTACTCGGTGCCGGCGTCGATCCGCAGCCGCTTGGGCGTGGCGACGGTGGTGGCGGCGTACTGCACGCCGAGGTAGTCGATGCTGGCGGTGGTCGCCACCCGCTGGAGCCCGGTGTCGCTCTGGAACGTGGCGTGCACCGGCAGGTTGACCTTCTGCAGCGCGAGGTCCGGCTTCAGTTCCACGGGCGGGGCGGGCAGCTTGGTCGCGTTGTACGCGATCTCCGCGAGCATCTCGGGGCTGATACTCGGGCCGTCGTCGGGGATGTCCCCCTGGTCCATCCAGAACGGGTTGCCCTGGAGCAGCTCACACGCCTGGAACGCCTCGTCCTTGCCCATGTTCTTGTTGTAGGCGACGTCCCACCAGGCGCCCTCCTTGTCCTTGTTCCACTCCTTGTCCTCCCACTCCCTGATCCAGTCGGCCTGCGCGCTCTCCGAGTGGGTAAAGGTGCCCGGCCCGTACTCCGCCATCTCCTCGGCGTCGAAGCGGGGTTCGTACCAGCACGGCGGAGGAGTCCAGTTGCCCTGGGCCGGCGTCATCGGCGGGGCGGAGGAGTCGCCGCCGCTGGTGGTGACCTCCACGTGGGACCACGCGCCGATGTTGTCGCCGCCGTCCGACTCGCCGCCCCCGCCGGTGCCCCAGCCGCCGCCCTGCGCGTACGCGGGCTGCGTGGTGGCCAGCAGCACCGCGGTCACGCCCACCGCCGCCGCGAGGCCCGTCCCCGAGCGGCGTACGGCCCTCCCGCTCCCCGAGCTCACCGACATGTTCCGTCCCCCTCCGTCCAGTCGGACTCGGCGACCACCCAGGTGCCGTCGTCCGTGCGCGTGAGCGTCTGCCGGTAGAGGCGCAGCACCGCGGAGTTCTCGCCGCCGCCGGAGCCGACGCGCTTGCCGGTCTTCGCGTCGACGACGTATCCGTCGCCCTGGTCCTCGCAGAACACGACCAGTGCGCTGCCGTCCTTGACCTGTTTGACCTCGCGGTCGAAGTACCGGCCCGTGCCGGCGATGCGCTGCCCCTCGTCGGCGAAGCGCTCGAAGTCCTTCACGTAGTTCGTGTAGGCCGGGTCCTGCCAGTAGTCCTCGAAGTTGGCCGTGGCCTTCTGCTGCCCGTAGCTCTCCACCATGGCGCTGAGCGCGTAGCCGTGGTCGCGCAGCACGGCGTCCTTCTTCCCGTCCCCGGTGTCCGCCGGCTCCACGTCGGCTTCGAGGTCGTCGGGGAAGTCGAAGGCGGGGGCGTCGGGGTCCTCCTCGGCGGGGGCACTCGGGGAGGCGGAGTTCTTGTTCTCCGCTCCCACGATGTCGTCGCCCCCGTCGTCGTCGGAGCCCCCGCAGGCGGTGAGCAGCAGCGCCGCGCCGAGGGCTGCGGCCGTCGCCCGGCCGAGGGTGCGGTGCCGCATCGATGACCAACTCCCAGCGTCGTCAGGCTCACGGCGCAGGGGCGGTCCGGCCAGGGCTCGGAGCGTTCGGTCTCCCGAGCGGTTGTGCGTCCCCCGCGCGTCATGTACGGAGCAACGTTATCGAGCCACGTCGCGGACGGGCCACCGGCTGCCGCCAGTTCGCGACACAGCCGTTACGTAGGCGCGCCGCCCGGCGGGCGCCCGCCGGGCGGCGTTCGGGCGATGGCCGGCCCCGGCCGGTCCGCCGGGAGCCCCGGACACGCCGGGCGGCGGACCGGCTCGGTACCGTGGATGTGTGCGGGTTACGGAATAGTCACGCCGTCAAGGTCTTGACGGCGGTAACCATGGCCACGGAGCCTAGACTTCACAAGTTGTAGGCGATCCGGGTCCCATCGGCGTGGCCCGGGAGGTGGGGGGCCGTCGTGTCGCCCGCCGAACCAGGAGTGGATGGCCGTGGTGGAGACTCCGGGCTCGCAGTCCTCGCTGCACCGGGCAAACCTCGAGCGCGTCGTGCGCGCCGTGCGACTGTCCGGTTCGCTCACACAGGCGCAGATCGCGCGGAGCACCGGGCTGTCCGCCGCCACGGTCTCCAACATCGTCCGGGAGCTGCAGGAGAGCGGGACGGTCAGCGTCACGCCCACCTCCGCCGGCGGGCGGCGCGCGCGTGCCGTCTCGCTGAGCGGGGACGCCGGGATCGTGGTCGGGGTGGACTTCGGCCACACCCACCTGCGGGTCGCCGTGGGGAACCTGGCGCACCAGGTGCTCGCCGAGGAGTCCGAGCCGATCGACGTGGACGCCTCCGCCACCCAGGGCCTGGACCGCGCGGAGGCGCTGGTGAGCCGCCTGGTGGGGGCCACGGACGTGCCCCCGGACAAGGTCGTCGGCGTCGGCCTCGGGGTGCCCGGGCCGATAGACACCGAGACCGGCGTGCTGGGCTCCACCGCCATCCTGCCGGGCTGGACCGGCACCAACCCGCGCGACGACCTCCAGTCCCGCCTCGGCGTCCCGGTGTACGTCGACAACGACGCGAACCTGGGCGCGCTCGGTGAGCTGGTCTGGGGCAGCGGCAGGGGCGCCAAGGACGTGGCGTACATCAAGGTCGCCAGCGGCGTCGGCGCCGGGCTGGTGATCAACGGGCAGCTCTACCGCGGCCCCGGCGGCACGGCCGGCGAGATAGGGCACATCACGCTGGACGAGTCCGGCCCCGTCTGCCGCTGCGGCAACCGCGGCTGCCTGGAGACCTTCACCGCCGGCCGTTACATCCTGGGCCTGCTGGAGGCCAGCCACGGCCCCGGGCTGACCGTGGAGCGCATGGTGCAGCTCGCGCGCGACGGCGACCCCGGCTGCCGGCGGGTGATCGCCGACGTCGGCCGGCACATCGGCAGCGGCGTGGCCAGCCTGTGCAACCTGCTCAACCCCAGCCGGGTGGTCCTCGGCGGCGACCTCGCCGAGGCCGGGGAGCTGATCCTGCAGCCCATAGGGGAGTCCGTCGCGCGCTACGCGATCCCCAGCGCCGCCCGCCAGCTCGACCTGGCGTCCGGGGCGCTGGGCAGCCGCGCGGAGGTGCTCGGGGCGCTGGCACTGGTGCTCAGCGAGATGGGCGACCGTTCGATCCTTGACGGCGCCGTGCCGCTCCTCGCGCCCGCTCTCACAGAGGGCTGAGTTCACGTAGAGAAACCATGGGATCGTATCCGTCTCGTTAAGCATTTACTTCTTGACGGCATGGTTACGGGCGAGTTGACTACCTCACACCTCGGCCGCGAAGGCGCGGCCACGTCAGGGAGGTTCGACCGTGCACACCTATCTGCGCCGTGCGGCAGTCGCACTGGCCGCCGTATCCATGACCGTCGGCATCGCGGCCTGTGGCAGCGCCGATGAGGCCGACAACGACTCCGACAGCGGCGACAAGAAGAACGACGGGCCGTTGACGATAGGTCTCCTCCTGCCGGAGGACCAGACCGCGCGCTACGAGGACTTCGACCGGCCGCTGATCGAGAAGAAGATCGAGGAGCTGGCCCCCGGCACCAAGGTCATCTACAACAACGCCAAGCAGGACGCGACCACGCAGCAGCAGCAGGTCGACACCATGATCACGCAGGAGGTCGACGCCCTGATCCTGGACGCCGTCGACTACAAGTCGATCGCCTCCGGCGTGAAGGCCGCGGACGACGCCGGCATCCCCGTCGTCGCCTACGACCGCCTGGCCGAGGGCCCGATCAGCGGGTACACCTCCTTCGACAACAACAAGGTCGGCCAGGTCCAGGCCGAGTCCCTGCTGGAGGCGCTCGGCGACGGCGCCAAGGACGGCGAAGTCGTCATGCTCAACGGCTCCGTCACCGACCCGAACGCCGCGATGTTCAAGGAGGGCGCGCACTCCGTCCTCGACGGCAAGGTGAACGTCGGCAAGGAATACGACGTCAAGGAGTGGAAGGCGGAGAACGCCAACTCCGACATGAAGGGCGCCATCTCCTCGGTCGGCAAGGACAAGATCATCGGTGTCTACGCCGCCAACGACGGCATGGCCGGCGGCGCCATCACCGCCCTGAAGGCCGCCGACTTCGACCCGCTGCCGCCGGTCACCGGCCAGGACGCGGAGCTGGCGGGCGTGCAGCGCATCGTCACCGGCGAGCAGTACATGAGCGTTTACAAGCCGTACAAGCCCGAGGCCGACGCCGCCGCCGAGATGGCGGTCAAGCTGGCCCGCGGCGAGAAGGTCGACTCCGTCGCGACCGGCACCGTGGACAGTGAGTCCGAGAAGGGCGTGCCCGCCGTGCTCATCGACCCGATCGCGCTGACCAAGGACAACATCGAGGAGACGGTCGTCAAGGACGGCCTGTGGAAGATCGAGGAGATCTGCGCGGGCAAGTTCGCCGCCGCGTGCAAGGACGTCGGCCTCCAGTGAGCCGCCGGGCTGGCCGCCCGCCGGGCCGCTGAGCCCGCGAGCCGCTGAGCCGCGCCATGCCACCCGCGTGCCCGGGGACCCGCCACCCAACTCCCGCTGCCGGCGGGGCCCCGGGCACCCGGGCCCTCATCTTGCCCACGCCTATCCCCCTGTAGGAGATGGTTCACGTGTCCGCTACGCCCGTGCTGGCGTTGCGCGGGATCTCGAAGCGGTTCGGTGCCGTCCAGGCACTCACCGACGTCGATCTCGAGGTCCGCGCCGGTGAAGTGGTCGCCCTCGTCGGCGACAACGGCGCCGGAAAGTCCACTCTCGTCAAGACCGTCGCCGGCGTCCACGCCATCGACGACGGCGTCATCGAGTGGGGCGGCCGCCCCGTTCGCATCCACAAGCCGCACGACGCCCAGGAACTGGGCATCGCGACCGTCTACCAGGACCTGTCGCTCTGCGACAACCTCGACGTCGTCGGCAACCTCTTCCTCGGCCAGGAGATCCGCACCGTCGGCGTCCTGGACGAGGTCGAGATGGAGCGCCGCTCCCGCGAGCTGCTCACCACCCTGTCCATCCGGATCCCCAGTGTCCGCATCCCCACCGCCTCCCTCTCCGGCGGCCAGCGGCAGACCGTGGCCATCGCCCGCTCGCTCCTGGGCGACCCCAAGCTCGTCATCCTCGACGAGCCGACGGCCGCCCTCGGCGTCGAGCAGACCGCCCAGGTGCTCGACCTCGTCGAGCGGCTGCGCGAGCGCGACCACGCCGTGCTGCTGATCAGCCACAACATGGAGGACGTCAAGGCGGTCGCCGACCGGGTCGCGGTGCTGCGCCTCGGCCGCAACAACGGCGTCTTCGACGTCGCGACCACGACGCAGGAAGAGATCGTCGCCGCCATCACGGGCGCCACGGACAACGCCGTGACGCGC
Organism: Streptomyces aculeolatus; assembly: GCF_020400605.1. Lineage (GTDB taxonomy): Bacteria > Actinomycetota > Actinomycetes > Streptomycetales > Streptomycetaceae > Streptomyces > Streptomyces aculeolatus. Next base: position 475,458 of record NZ_JAINRD010000002.1, read on the forward strand.
CGCTCGGCGCGCGGAAGTGCGGAGGCAGCGAAGTGAGCACCGAGGGGATCGAGAAGGAAGACTCCGCGAAGGCCGACCTCGCGAAGTCCACCGCACCCGCCGACACCCCGTCCGCCGACGCCGAGCCCGGCGTCGCCAAGGAGGCCGTCACCGCCGTCGACCCCCGGCTCGTCGTCCGCGAGCAGGGCTTCGCCGGCTACCTGACCGAGTTCAAGCGCCGTATGCGCGGGGGCGAGCTGGGCTCCGTACCCGTCATCGTCGGCCTGATCCTGATCATGGCGATCTTCCAGGGCCTGGACGACGCCTTCCTGTCCGCGCAGAACCTGTCCAACATCTCCATCGACATCGCCGGTCCCGGGCTGATAGCCGTCGGCATCATCTTCGTGCTGCTGCTCGGCGAGATCGATCTGTCGATCGGTTCGGTCAGCGGGCTCGCCGGCGCGGTCTTCGCCGTGCTGGCCGTCCAGGAGGGGATGCCGGAAGTCCCGGCGATCATCCTCGCCGTCCTCGTCGGCACCGCGACCGGCGCCTTCCACGGCTTCTTCTTCGCCCGGATCGGCGTCCCGCCGCTCGTCGTGACCCTCGCGGGCCTGCTCGGCTGGCAGGGCCTGATGCTCTACATCCTGGGCAGCTCCGGCACCATCAACCTCGACTCCGACGGCATCGTCGCCAAGCTCACCACGTACTACTTCACCGATGTCGCCGCCGCCTACGGGCTCGCGGCGGTCTCCGTCGGCGGCTACTTCGCCGCCGCGTACTTCGGCGCGAGGCGGCGCGAGGCGGCCGGGGTGCCCTCGCGGCCGCTCAGCGAGATCATCCTGCGCACGGCCGTCCTGGCCGTGCTCGCGTTCGTCCCGGCGTACGTGCTGAACCAGTACAAGGGCCTGCCGCTGGCGCTGCTCATCTTCCTCGTCGTGGTCGTCGGCGCGGACTTCGTGCTGCGCCGCACCGGCTTCGGCCGGCGGGTCTTCGCCCTCGGCGGCAGCGTGGAAGCCAGCCGCCGGGCCGGCATCAACGTCGACCTGATGCGGATCGCGGTCTTCTCCGTCTCCGGCACGCTCGCGGCCATCGGCGGCCTGTTCATGGCCTCCACCATCGCCGCGGCGAACCAGGGCGCGGGCGGCGGCACGCTGCTGATGAACGCCATCGCGGCGGCCGTCATCGGCGGCACCAGCCTCTACGGCGGCCGCGGCAGCAGCTGGTCCGCGCTGCTCGGCGTGCTGGTCATCATGTCCATCCAGTCGGGCCTGGCGCTCAAGGGCATCGACGCGCCGGTGCAGTACATGATCACCGGCTCGGTGCTGCTGGCGGCGGTCGTCATCGACTCCGTCTCCCGCCGCACCCAGAAAACGGCAGGACGCGCCTGACAGCCGTCCCGCCCGCCACCCGCCGCGCCCCCGTGCCGATTGCCGGTACGGGGGCGTAGCTGTTGCGGACCTGTGGCATACATCGCACTGTCGGATCAGCGACCGGACATCGGGAACATTAGACTCGACCGGACGCTTCGGGCCCGGCACGTCCGTGTGGGCGGCAGGGCCCGGCGCCGTACGGCCCGAAAGCAGGCTGCGACAGCAAGGAGGCACGGGTGGCACTGCTGGCCCGTATCAAGGGACCCCGCGACCTGGACCGGCTCGGTCCCGAGCAGCTCGACCGGCTGGCCGCGGAGATCCGCACCTTCCTCGTGGAATCCGTCGCCCGCACCGGCGGCCATCTCGGCCCGAACCTCGGCGTGGTGGAGCTGAGCATCGCGCTGCACCGGGTCTTCGAGTCGCCGCGCGACCGTGTGCTGTGGGACACCGGCCACCAGTCGTACGTGCACAAGCTGCTCACCGGCCGCCAGGACTTCGGCAAGCTCAAGAAGAAGGGCGGCCTGTCCGGCTACCCCTCGCGGGCCGAGTCCGACCACGACGTCATCGAGAACAGCCACGCCTCCACGGTCCTCGGCTGGGCCGACGGCCTGGCGAAGGCCAACGAGGTGCGCGGCCGCGACGCCGCGGTCGTCGCGGTCATCGGCGACGGGGCGCTGACCGGCGGCATGGCCTGGGAGGCGCTCAACAACATCGCCGCCGCCCAGGACCGCCCCCTCGTCATCGTCGTCAACGACAACGAGCGCTCGTACGCACCCACCATCGGCGGCCTCGCCGACCACCTCGCCACCCTGCGCACCACCGACGGCTACGAGCGCTTCCTCGCCCGCGGCAAGGAGCTGCTGGACCGTACGCCCGTGGTCGGCAAGCCGCTGTACGAGACCCTGCACGGCGCCAAGAAGGGCCTGAAGGACTTCATCGCGCCGCAGGGCATGTTCGAGGACCTGGGGCTGAAGTACGTCGGCCCCATCGACGGACACGACATCGCCGCCGTCGAATCGGCGCTCCAGCGCGCCCGGCGCTTCGGCGGGCCCGTCATCGTGCACTGCCTGACGGAGAAGGGCCGCGGCTACCTGCCTGCGCGCCAGGACGAGGCCGACCAGTTCCACCAGGTCGGCGTCATCCACCCGGACACCGGGATGCCGGTGGCCGCCGGCGGCGCCGACTGGACCTCCGTCTTCGCCGACGAGATGGTGCGGATCGGCCGCGAGCGCGACGACGTCGTGGGGATCACCGCCGCGATGATGCGCCCCGTGGGGCTGCAGAAGTTCGCCGAGGCCTTCCCCGACCGGGTCTACGACGTGGGCATCGCCGAGCAGCACGCCGCGGTCTCCGCCGCCGGCCTGGCCACCGGCGGGCTGCACCCGGTCTTCGCCGTCTACGCCACGTTCCTGAACCGGGCGTTCGACCAGGTGCTGATGGACGTCGCGCTGCACCGCTGCGGGGTGACGTTCGTCCTGGACCGGGCCGGCGTCACCGGCAGCGACGGCGCGTCCCACAACGGCATGTGGGACATGTCGATCCTCCAGGTCGTCCCGGGGCTGCGGATCGCCGCGCCGCGCGACGCCGACCAGGTCCGCGCCCAGCTGCGCGAGGCCGTCGCCGTCGACGACGCCCCGACCGTCGTGCGCTACTCCAAGGGCGCCGTCGGCCCCGCGGTTCCCGCCGTGGGGCGGATCGGCGGCATGGACGTGCTCCACGAGCCGGCCGGCGCCGAGGGCGCGGAGCGCCCCGACGTGCTGCTGGTCTCCGTCGGCGCGCTGGCGCCGATGTGCCTGGAGGTCGCCGGCCTGCTCGACAAGCAGGGCATCACGACGACGGTCGTCGACCCGCGCTGGGTCAAGCCCGTCGACGAGGCGCTGCCGCAGCTGGCGGAGCGGCACCGCGTGGTCGTCACCGTCGAGGACAACATCCGCACCGGCGGCGTCGGATCCGCCGTCGCGCAGGCGCTGCGCGACGCGGGCGTCGACATCCCGCTGCGCGACTTCGGCATCCCGGAGCGCTTCCTCGACCACGCCTCCCGCAAGGAGGTGCTGGCGGACATCGGCCTGACGGCCCCGGACATCGCCCGCCAGGTCACCGGCCTGGTCGCGCGGCTCGACCGGCGCGCGGGCGAGGACATCGCCGCCCAGGGGGCCGGCGACGGCACGGTGTCGGAGGTCGCCAGGGACTGACCCCCCGGCACGGCAGACGAAGGGGGCGGCCCGCCCGACGGGCCGCCCCTTCCCCGTTCCCGTTCCCCGCCCCGCCCGGCGCTGACGCGGAGGTGCGGCCGCAGGGCGTGCGGCGGCGCACGCCGGGATGAGGGCGGCGGGTACGGGGGTCGGGGTCAGGGGCGTACCGTGCGGGGGCCCGCTGTGGTGGCGCCGTGGTGGTGGACGCGTTCGCGCAGGGCGCGGTCCGCAGTGATCACCAGGACCCGGCGCTCCGGATCCCGCTCCGCCGCGTCGGCCACGACCTGAACGATCCGGTCGTCCCCGCTGCCGTCCGCCGCCACGACCCGTACCCCCGGCACCGCCTCCACGCCGCGGGCCGCGCCCTCCACGACGAGCACCACCTCCACCGGCCCCGGCAGCCCCGCCACGCCCGTCCCGGCGTACGGCACGAGGCCGTCGCGCAGCCGCTCCGCCGCCCCGCGCCGGTCGCGCCACCAGCCGTCCGGCACCGACCCGACGACGTTGGCGGCGTCCACGACGAGCAAGGGGAGGGGTGCGTCCATGCCGCCCAGCCTCCCACGCCCGTACGGCACACCCGTGCCCCGGCGGCCGGAGGCGGGACCGGCGGCCGGGGCACGGGTGACGCGGGGCTACTCCGGGACGCTCGCCACGCCCGGCGCCAGGAACCGGCGGCCCGTGACGCGCTCGCTGACGCCCGCCCGGTCCAGGTACGGCGTGATGCCGCCCAGGTGGAACGGCCAGCCCGCGCCGGTGATCAGGCACAGGTCGATGTCCTGGGCCTCGGCCACGACGCCCTCGTCCAGCATCAGCCGGATCTCCTGCGCGATGGCGTCCAGCGCCCGGTCCCGTACCTGCTCCTCGGTCAGCACCGTGTCGCCGGTCCGGAACAGCGCCGCCACCTCCGGGTCCAGCTCCGGCTTGCCGGAGTCATGGACGTACAGCGTCCGCTTGCCCGCCTCCACGACCCGGCCCAGGTTCTCCGACTGCGCGAAGCGGTCCGGGAACGCCGCCGCGAGGGTGCCCGCGACGTGGTGCGCGACCGCGGGGCCGACCAGGTCGAGCAGCACGATCGGCGACATCGGCAGCCCCAGCGGCGCCAGCGCCCCGTCCGCGACCTCCACCGGCGTGCCCTCGTCCACGGCGCCCAGCACCTCGCCCATGAAGCGGGTCAGGATGCGGTTGACGACGAACGCCGGGGCGTCCTTGACCAGCACGGCCGACTTCTTCAGCTTCTTGGCCACGGCGAACGCGGTGGCCAGCGAGGCGTCGTCGGTGGCGCCGGCCCGGACGATCTCCAGCAGCGGCAGGATCGCCACCGGGTTGAAGAAGTGGAAGCCCACGACCCGCTCGGGGTGCGCAAGACCGGCCGCCATCTCCGTCACCGACAGGGACGAGGTGTTCGTCGCCAGGATGGCCGTCGGCGGGACGACCTCCTCCAGCTCGGCGAAGATCCGCTGCTTGAGGGAGAGTTCCTCGAAGACCGCCTCGATCACGAAGTCGGCGTCGGCGAACGCCGCGGCCTTGTCCAGCGACCCGGTGACCAGCGCCTTGAGCCGGTTGGCCGCGTCCTGGTTCACCCGGCCCTTCAGCAGCAGCATGTCGATCTGCTCGTGGACCCACGCCACGCCCTTGTCGATGCGCTCCTGGTCGATGTCCGTGAGCACGACGGGGACTTCGAGCCGGCGCACGAAGAGCAGCGCCAGCTGCGAGGCCATCAGCCCGGCGCCGACCACGCCGACCTTCGTGACCGGCCGGGCGAGGCTCTTGTCCGGTGCCCCGGCGGGCCGCTTGGCACGCCGCTGCACGAGGTCGAAGGCGTAGATCCCGGCCCGCAGCTCGCCGCCCATGATCAGGTCGGCCAGCGCCTCGTCCTCGGCCGCGAAGCCCTGCCGCAGGTCGCCGTTCTTCGCCGCGGCCATGATGTCCAGCGCGCGGTACGCCGCGGGGGCGGCGCCGTGCACCTTGTCGTCGGCGACGGCCCGGCCGCGCTCGATCGCCGCGTCCCACTCCTCGCCGCGGTCGATGTCCGGGCGTACGACCTCCAGTTCGCCGCCGAGGACGGCGGCGGTCCAGGCGAGGGACTGCTCCAGGAAGTCGGCGCCCTCGAAGAGCGCGTCGGCGATGCCCAGGTCGTAGACCTGCTTGCCCTTGAGCTGGCGGTTCTGGTTGAGGCTGTTCTCGATCACGACGGTGACCGCCCGGTCCGCGCCGATCAGGTTCGGCAGCAGCGTGCAGCCGCCCCAGCCGGGCACCAGGCCGAGGAAGACCTCCGGCAGCGAGAACGCGGGCACGGCGGCCGACACCGTGCGGTACGTGCAGTGCAGGCCGATCTCGACGCCGCCGCCCATCGCGGCGCCGTTGTAGTACGCGAACGTCGGCACGGCGAGGTCCGCCAGCCGCTTGAACACCTCGTGCCCGCCGCGTCCGATGGCCAGCGCCTCGTCGCGGTGCCCGAGCACCTCGACGCCCTTGAGGTCGGCGCCGACGGCGAAGATGAACGGCTTGCCCGTCACGCCGACGCCGGTGATCTCGCCGTCCGCGGCCTCCTTCTCGACCTGGTCGAGCGCGGCGTCGAGGCCGGCGAGCGACTGCGGGCCGAAGGTGGTCGGCTTGGTGTGGTCGAAGCCGTTGTCCAGGGTGATCAGCGCGAACCTGCCGGCGTCGCCGGGCAGGTCGAGGTGGCGTACGTGCGCCTGCGTGACGACCTCGTCGGGGAAGCGCTCGGCCGCGCCCTTGAGAAGTTCCACGGTGCTGCTGCTCACTTGCCTGCCCCCTCGAAGTGCGGGTTCTCCCAGATGACCGTGCCGCCCATGCCGAAGCCGACGCACATGGTGGTGATGCCGTAGCGCACCTGCGGCTGCTCCTCGAACTGCCGCGCCAGCTGCGTCATCAGCCGCACGCCGGAGGAGGCGAGCGGGTGACCGAAGGCGATGGCGCCGCCGTACTGGTTGACGCGGGGGTCGTCGTCGGGGAGGCCGAAGTGGTCGAGGAACGCCAGCACCTGCACGGCGAACGCCTCGTTGATCTCGAACAGGCCGATGTCGGCGATGCCGAGGCCCGCCTTGGCGAGCGCCTTCTCGGTGGACGGGATCGGGCCGACGCCCATCACCTCGGGCTCCACGCCCGCGAAGGCGAACGACACGAGCCGCATCTTCACCGGCAGCCCGGCCGCGCGCGCCACGTCCTCGGCGGCGATGAGGGAGGCGGTGGCGCCGTCGTTGAGCCCGGCGGCGTTGCCGGCGGTGACCCGGCCGTGCGCGCGGAACGGGGTCTTCAGCGACGCGAGGTTCGCCAGCGTCGTACCGGGGCGCATCGGCTCGTCCCGGGTGGCCAGGCCCCAGCCGGTCTCGCCGGCCTCCGCGTTGGTGCGGCGGACGGAGATGGGCACGAGGTCGGCCTGGATCCGCCCGTTCGCGTACGCCTTGGCGGCCTTCTCCTGCGAGTGCACCGCGTACTCGTCCGCGCGGGCCTTGGTCAGGTGCGGGAAGCGGTCGTGCAGGTTCTCCGCGGTCATGCCCATGAAGAGGGCGGACTCGTCGACGAGCTTCTCCGAGACGAACCGCGGGTTGGGGTCCACGGCCTCGCCCATCGGGTGCCGGCCCATGTGCTCGACGCCGCCGGCGAGGGCGATGTCGTACGCGCCGAAGGCGGTGGAGGCGGCGGTCGTCGTCACGGCGGTCATGGCGCCGGCGCACATCCGGTCGATGGAGTACCCGGGCACGGTGGGCGGCAGGCCGGCGAGGATGCCGGCGGTGCGGCCGATGGTCAGGCCCTGGTCGCCGATCTGCGTGGTGGCGGCGACGGCGACGTCGTCGACGGCGGCGGGGTCCAGGGCGGGGTTGCGGCGCAGCAGCTCGCGGATGCACTTGACCACGAGGTCGTCGGCGCGGGTCTCGTGGTAGATGCCCTTCGGGCCCGCCTTGCCGAACGGGGTGCGGACGCCGTCGACGAAGACGACGTCCCTTGCGGTACGAGGCACGGGCTCTCCTCCGGAGGGGGTGCGGGTTCTCGTGGTGCCGACCCCGGTGGGGCGGCGCGGCTCTGGGGCCATGCTACTCGCCGGTAACGAGCGGTGCCCAGTGGCCTGCCGGAAGGTGTGCCCCACACCACGGTGGGCGGCGGGCCGGAGCGGGTGCGCGGGGGCGGCGCGGCACCCGGAGGGGGCGGCGCTCGTGCCCGTGCGGCGCCGCCGCGACGGCAGCGCCGGGCGGGCCGGTGCGCCACGGCTGCGCCCGGCGCGTGGCCTGCCGAGCGCGGCTGCGTCCCGCGGCCGACGGGCCCCGGTGCGCCGGGCGGGCCGCCGTTGCGCGGGCGCCGGCCGCGCCCGGGGCCCCGGCCGCCGCGCCGCGGCCTCGCCCGTACGCGGGCCGGCTCCGGGCCGTACGGCAGGCGTCGCCGGCGCCGCTCAGTCCTGGACGGCCGCCGTCAGGAGGGGGGTGACCTGCTCGATCTGCCACGGGCGGGCGCCGAGGTGGGTCAGGGCCGCCGCCACCGACTCCTCGGTGGGGTCCTTCGGCGGCTCCCAGCAGACCCGGCGCACCGTGTCCGGTGCGATCAGGTTCTCCTGCGGCAGGCCCAGCTCCTCCGCGCGCGCCGTCACCGCCGCGCGCGCCGCCGACAGCCGCGCCGCGGCGGCCGGGTCCTTGTCGGCCCACGCACGCGGCGGCGGCGGGCCGTTCAGCGGCAGCCCCGGCTGCGGCAGCTCGGACTCCGGCAGCGCGCGGGCGCGCTCCACCGCGGCGAGCCACTGCTCCAGCTGCCGCCGGCCCATGCGGTGCCCGAAGCCGGGCAGCGCGGCCAGCGCCCGCGTGGACGTCGGCATCGCGAGCGCCGCCTCCACGATGGCGGCGTCCGCGAGCACCTTGCCCGGCGAGATGTCGCGCCGCTGCGCGACGCGGTCCCGGGCCGTCCACAGCTCCCGTACGGTGCCGAGCTGCCGCCGGCGCCGCACCTTGTGCATGCCCGACGTACGCCGCCAGGGGTCCCGCCGCGGCTCCGGCGGCGGCGCCGCGGCGATCGCCGCGAACTCCTCCTCCGCCCACCGCAGCTTCCCCTGCGCCGTCAGTTCCTCGACCAGCGCGTCCCGCAGGTCCACGAGCAGCTCGACGTCGAGTGCGGCGTAGCGCAGCCAGGGCTCGGGCAGCGGCCGGGTCGACCAGTCGACGGCGGAGTGGCCCTTCTCCAGCGCGTACCCGAGGACGTTCTCGACCATCGCGCCGAGACCGACCCGGGGGAAGCCCGCCAGCCGCCCCGCCAGCTCCGTGTCGAACAGCGCGCCAGGATGCATGCCTATCTCGCCGAGGCACGGCAGATCCTGGGTGGCGGCGTGCAGAACCCATTCCGCATCGCCGATCGCCGCCGCGAGACCGGAGAGGTCGGGACAGGCCACCGGGTCGATCAGCGCCGTGCCCGCACCCTCCCGGCGCAGCTGCACGAGGTACGCCCGCTGCCCGTACCGGTAGCCGCTGGCGCGCTCCGCGTCGATGGCGACCGGGCCACTGCCTGCGGCGAAGGCGCCGACCACCGCGGCGAGCGCCTCGGGGTCCGCGGTGACGGGCGGAATGCCCTCGCGGGGATCGAGAAGGGGGACCGGCGCCGATCCGGAGGTCGGTGCTCCGGGTGCGGGGAGTCTGTCCTCTGCTGCGGTCTCTTGGGCGTCGGTCACGTGTCAAGGGTATCTGTGAGTCGTGCACGACAGCGCCCGTCGACGGAACGTTACGTCGACGGGCGCCGCGCGGCTGCCTGGAGAGGGCCCTTCACCGGGCCCGGGTCAGTGGATGATTCCGGTGCGCAGCGCCACCGCCACCATGCCGGCGCGGTCGCCCGTGCCGAGTTTGCGCGCGATGCGGGCGAGGTGGCTCTTGACGGTCAGCGCGGACAGCCCCATCGAGACGCCGATGGCCTTGTTCGACTGGCCCTCCGCCACCAGTCGCAGCACCTCGACCTCGCGGCCGGACAGCTCGCGGTAGCCGCCGGGGTGCCCGGGCGGGCCGGAGTTGCCGCCGGCGCCGGGGGAACCCGGCGGGCGGCGGTGGTGCAGCCGGCCCGCCGCGGCGCCGATGTGCGCGGCGTTGGGGCGGGTGGGCAGGCCCATGCTGGTGCGGGTGCCGGTGACGACGTAGCCGCGGACGCCGCCCGCGAGGGCGTTGCGTACGGCGCCGATGTCGTCGGCGGCGGACAGCGCGAGGCCGTTGGGCCAGCCCGCGGAGCGCGCCTCGGAGAGCAGCGTGAGGCCGGAGCCGTCGGGCAGGTGGACGTCGGCGACGCAGATGTCGCGGGGGTTGGCGATGCGGGGGCGGGCCTCGGCGATGGACGAAGCCTCGATCACGTCGCGCACGCCCAGCGCCCACAGGTGGCGGGTGACGGTCGAGCGTACGCGGGGGTCCGCCACGACGACCATGGCCGTCGGTTTGTTGGGGCGGTAGGCGACCAGGCTTGTGGGTTGCTCGAGGAGAACAGACACCAGGTCCCTCCAGACGGTGTGCGGGGACGGGGCCGGCTGGGAGAGCCGGGACGTTCCGTGTCGCGTACGGAAGGTCTCTCACGTCTTCGGCAGGTGCCCGGAGGGGCTTTAGGCAATGATCACGAATTAGTGAGTAAAAAACGGACAATTCGGATGGGCGATCGACTGTGCACGCCCCGCGCGGTCCGCGCCGCGCCGGCCGCCTGCGGCGCCCGTCCCGGCCCCTGCCGCCCCTGCCGCCCGTTCCCTCCGATCGCCCGCGCCGTCAGCGCCGGCGGGAGCCGCGGCGCTGCGGAAGCGGCACGATCGGCGCGGCGTCCGGCTCCGGCGCCGCCGGCGGGGCGGCCGCCGGCGGCAGGCCCGCGCACTGGCACAGCATCTCCACCCACGCCGCCAGGTGCGCCGCCGCGTCCGGCGCGCCGTCCCCGGCCGCGCGCGACGGCTGCGGCGTCCAGGACGCCCGGATCTCGATCTTCGTCGTCGTGCCGCGCTCCGCCAGCCCGCCGAAGTGGTGCGAGGACGCGCGCGTGACGGTGCCGCTGGGCTCGCCGTAGCCGAGGCCGCGGGTGTCCAGCGCGCCGGTCAGCCAGGACCAGCACACCTCCGGCAGCAGCGGGTCCGCGGCCATCTCCGGCTCCAGGTCCGCGCGCAGCAGCGTGACGAAGCGGAACGTACCGCGCCAGGTGTCCTGCCCGTCCGGGTCGTGCAGCAGCACCAGCCGGCCGTCGGCGGGCTCGACGTCCTCCGCCGCGCCCTCGTCGACCTCCGCCTCCAGGGCGTACGCGAAGGGGGCGATGCCCCGTGGCGCGCGCGTCGCCTGCAGCGCCACTTCGGGGCGTACCGCGGCGGAGCCGAGCGCCTCGACGGCCTGCCGGAACGGGGGCGGCAGGGCGCCGCCCCCCGGCCGTCCGTCCGGGGGGCCATCGGGTTCGTCGACGAGGTGTCCAGGAGCCGCAACCATGCCCGGAAGACTAGGGGGCGCGACGCACGGAAGCGCTGCGGGACACCCGGGTGGCCTGATCTCGACTCCCACGCGCGTGCGAAGATGCAGGGGTGAGTGCCGACAGCGCCCCCCGCCCCTCCGCCACGTCCGTCGCCGGTGCCGCTTCCGCGGCCACCGCCCCTGCTGGACCGGCCGCCGACTCCGCGTTCCTGCGCGCGTGCCGGCGCGAGCCCGTACCGCACACACCCGTGTGGTTCATGCGGCAGGCGGGCCGTTCGCTGCCCGAGTACCGGCGGCTGCGCGAGGGCATCGGCATGCTCGACTCCTGCCGGCGGCCCGACCTCGTCACCGAGATCACGCTCCAGCCCGTACGGCGGCACGGCGTGGACGCCGCGATCCTCTTCAGCGACATCGTCGTCCCCCTCAAGGCCATCGGCGTCGACCTCGACATCAAGCCCGGCGTCGGCCCGGTCGTCGCCCAGCCGATCCGGAGCCGCGCGGACCTCGCGCAGCTGCGCCCGCTGGAGCCCGACGACGTGCCGTACGTGGCCGAGGCCGTGGGCCGGCTGACCGCGGAGCTGGGCGCGACGCCGCTCATCGGCTTCGCCGGGGCGCCGTTCACGCTGGCCAGCTACCTGGTCGAGGGCGGCCCTTCGCGCAACCACGAGCACACCAAGGCGATGATGTACGGCGCGCCGGAGCTGTGGGCCGAGCTGGTCGGCCGGCTCGCCGGCATCACGGCGGCGTTCCTGCGGGTGCAGATCGAGGCCGGCGCCTCCGCGGTGCAGCTCTTCGACTCCTGGGCGGGCGCGCTGGCGCCCGCCGACTACCGGCGCGCGGTGCTGCCCGCGTCGGCGGAGGTCTTCGCGGCGGTCGCCGGGTACGGCGTGCCGCGCATCCACTTCGGCGTCGGCACCGGCGAGCTGCTGACCGCGATGGGCGAGGCCGGCGCGGACGTCGTCGGCGTCGACTGGCGGGTGCCGATGGACGAGGCGGCGCGCCGCGTCGGCCCCGGCAAGGCGCTGCAGGGCAACCTCGACCCGGCGGTGCTCTTCGCGCCGCGCGAGGCGATGGAGGCCAAGGCCGCCGAGGTGCTCCGGGCGGCGGCGGGGCTGGAGGGGCACGTGTTCAACCTCGGCCACGGCGTGCTCCCGACGACGGACCCCGACGCACTGACGCGGCTCGTGGAGTACGTGCACGAGTCCTCGGCCCGCTGAAGGCGGCGTCCGGGAAGGACCGGGGGGGGGCGGGCAACGCCTCGGTACCACGGGCGCGTTCGGAAAGATAGGTCTGGCGCCCTGTGCCCCGATCGCGTAGAACACCGCCATGTGGGTGTGCTTCGCGCTCGTCGCCTGGGCCGCCGCTCTGCTGTCGTGCGGGCGCCTGGTCCTCGTCGGTTCCGTCGCCGCGGCACAGCCGGAGGCCGAGCCCGCCCGGGTCCGCGGGGCGCGTGAGCTGACTCTCTACGAGGCCGCCTTCCTCGCCGGCGGGCCGCGGCGCGTCGTCGACGTCACCCTGGTCTCCCTGGCCCGCGAACGGCGGCTGCTGCTCGCGCACACCGGCTGGGCGACCGTCGTCGAGCCCGAGGGCCGCGACGACGTCGAGCGGGCCGTGATCGCCGCCGCGGGGCCCGGCGGGCAGAGCACGATTCCGGCCATCCGCACCGCCGCGTGCGCCGCCGACGCGCTGCGCGACCTGGACGACGGCCTCGCCGCGTCGGGCCTCGCGGTGCCCGCGCCGATCCGCTCCGCCGTGCGCGCCGCGGTGCGGCACGTCCGTATCGCGGGGGTGGTGGTGCTCGGCAGCGGGATCACCGCGCTGGCGCTGCGGGCACCGGAGCAGGAGCCGATCGCGGGCTGGTTCGTCCTGCCGCTGATACTCGTCTGCGGCTGCCTGGCGATAGCCCGGCTGGAGGTCGGCGAGTACACCCGCTGGGCCACGCCCGACGGCCGCGGGCTGCTCGCGACTCTCGACGAGGCGGACTCGCTCCTCACCGGACTCGCCGTGCGCGGGCCCGCCGCGCTGCCCGACCCGGAAATGCGCGCCGCGCTCGCGCGGTAGCCGCCGACCGCGCCGCGACACCCCGGGCGGGTTCCTTTACATCAGCAACTCGGCCAAGAATTATCACTTTTACCCTCAATTCCTCCCGCCTCGCGCCGCCCCGTGCGGCCGGTCGTGACGCCTTGCGCCGCAGCAGAAGGGTCCTTCGTGAGAGCAGCAGTGCTGTACGGAATCCTCGGTTCGCTCGCTCTCACCGGCCTCGCCGCGGCCCCCGCCGCCGACGCCGCCAGGACCGCGACCGCCGTCCACGTGTCCCGTGCGGCCGACGGCCCCGAGGCCCGCGGGGCCGCCGTCGCCGCCGACCGCGCCGCCGGGGCCGGCGTCGACTTCGGCCGCTGCCAGGCGGCGGAGGGGCTGCCGGCGCCCATCGAGTGCGGCACGGTCGCCGTCCCGCTGGACTACGCGCACCCCCGCGGCCGGCAGCTCAAGCTCACGGTCAGCCGCATCGGCGCCACCGGGCCGCGCGCCGAGCGGCAGGGCAAGCTGGTCTTCAACCCCGGCGGCCCCGGCGGCTCCGGCACGTACTTCCCGCTGCTGAGCAGGTCCCCGGAGTGGCGGCGGCTGGCGGCGGCGTACGACTTCGTCGGCTACGCCCCGCGCGGCGTCGAGCGCTCCGGCGCGCTGTCCTGCCAGGACCCCGACGAGTTCATGAAGGCACCGTCGAACACCTCGGAGCACCCCTCGGAGCGCGAGAAGCGCGCCCGCATCGAGAGGGCGCACGCGTACGCGAACGGCTGCGCCAGGATCGCCGGCCTGCGCCACTACACGTCCCTCAACAACGCCCGCGACCTCGAGGTGCTGCGCGCCGCGCTCGGAGAGCGCAAGCTCACCTACCTCGGCGCCTCCTACGGCACCTACTTCGGCAGCCTGTACGCCGCGCTCTACCCAGGCCACGTGCGCCGCATGGTCCTCGACAGCCCGGTCGACCCCGACCCGCGGCAGATCTGGTACGGCAACAACCTGCGCCAGTCCGCCGCGTTCGAGGAGCGCTGGGCCGACTGGCAGCGGTGGGTCGCCAAGCACGACGACGTCTACGGCCTCGGCCGCAGCCGGTGGGAGGTGGCGGCGGCGTACCAGCGGGCGCGCGAGCGGATCGAGAAGGAGCCGGTGGCCGGGCGGATCGGCACGGCCCAGCTCCAGGCGGCCTTCCTGCGCGCGGTGTACGCCGACGGGTACTGGGCGCCGGCCGCCACCGCGCTCGCCGACTACCTCGGCGGCAGGCCGGGGACGCTGGCGGAGTTCGCCGCCGACGATCCCTCCGACAACGCGGCCGAGGAGAACGGCAACGCCGTCTACACCGCCGTCGAGTGCAACGACGCGCCCTGGCCGACCGACTGGGAGACCTGGGACCGCGACAACAGCAGGCTCGCGCGTGTGGCGCCGTTCGAGACGTGGGAGAACGCCTGGATGAACCTGCCCTGCGCGTTCTGGACCGGGCCGCGGCAGCAGCCCCTCGACGTCCGCACCGGCGCTGGCGAACTGCCGCCGGTCCTCCTCCTCGCCGCCGAGCGGGACGCGGCCACGCCGTACGACGGGGCGCGGGAACTCGCGCGGCGGCTGGGCGGCTCGGCGGACCTGGTGACGGAGAAGGACGCCGGGTCGCACGGGCTTGCCGGCGGCGAGAACGGCTGCGTCAACAAGCACGTCGACACGTACCTGCTGACGGGCCGCAAGCCCGGCGACGTGGCCTGCGCGCCGCACCCGGAGCCGAAGGCGGAGCGGGGCGGGAAGCGGTCCGTGGCGCCGGGGACGGGCGGCCCGGCGGTCGGCTGAGGCCGCCGCCGGGACGGGGCAGGCTCCGGGCCCCCGGCTCCCGGGCGGCAGGCGTCCGGTGCCGGGCGTCAGGTGCCGGGCGTCAGGCCAGGGAGGCCACCAGCTCGGCGACCGGCTTGCGGCGGCCGGTGTAGAACGGCACCTCCTCGCGCACGTGCAGCCGCGCCTCGGACCCGCGCAGGTGGCGCATCAGGTCCACGATGCGGTGCAGCTCGTCTGCCTCGAAGGCGAGGATCCACTCGTAGTCGCCGAGGGAGAACGCGGGCACCGTGTTGGCCCGCACGTCCGGGAAGCCCCGGGCCATCTTGCCGTGGTCGGCGAGCATGCGGCGGCGGTCCTCGTCCGGCAGCAGGTACCAGTCGTAGGAGCGGACGAAGGGGTACACGCTCACGTACGCGCGCGGGCTCTCGTCCGCCAGGAACGCCGGGACGTGCGACTTGTTGAACTCCGCGGGGCGGTGCAGCGCCATGTTCGACCAGACCGGCGCGAGGGCGCGGCCCAGGCGCGTGCGGCGGAAGAGGTTGTACGCCTCCTGCAGCGCGTCCGAGCTCTCCGCGTGCCACCAGATCATGACGTCGGCCTCGGCGCGCAGCCCCGACACGTCGTACGTGCCGCGCACGACGACGTCCTTCGCGGCGAGCTGCTCGAACAGCTCGGTGACCTCGTCCGCGTAGCCCGCGCGGTCCTCGGGGAGGCCGTCGCGCAGCTGGAACACGGACCACAGGGTGTAGCGGATGACCTCGTTGAGGTCCTTGGCCTTCTTGCCGGCGTTCGCGGAGCGGGACGAAGCCGGGGGCGGGGCGGCCGCCGGGGGGGATGCGTCACTCATGCGGCCATTGTCCCAGGGCGCCCCAGCAGCTCGTCGGCGGCCCGGTGCGCGCTCGCGACGCAGGCGGGGATGCCCACGCCGTCGTACAGCGCGCCGCACACCGCGAGCCCGGCGGGCAGCGCGCCGCGGATCCGCGCGACGCGCGCCCCGTGCCCCACCTCGTACTGCGGCAGGGCGCTCCGCCAGCGGCTGACGCGGCTGGCGACGGGGCGGGCGGCGAGGCCGGTGGCGGCGCGGAGGTCGTCGAGGGAGGCGGCGACGAGGTCGGCGTCGTCCCGTTCGAGCGTCTTCTCGTCGTCGATGCGGCCGACGGAGGTGCGCAGCAGGAAGAGGTCGTCGTCCCCGGCCCAGCGCCACTTGGCGGAGGAGAACGTCGAGGCCTTGATGGTCCGCCCGTCGACCGGCGGCACGAGGAAGCCGGTGCCGCCCGGCAGTTGCGCCTCGGCCTCCGCGCGGGGGAGGGCGAGGGTGATCAGGGCCATGGAGGCATACCGCACGCCGTCGAACTCCGCGGCGGCCTGCGGCGCGAGCCCTCGCACCAGCCGCGCGGCGGCCGCCGCGGGCACGGCGAGCACGACGGCGTCGGCATCGTACGAACGATCCCCGGCGAGGATCCGCCAGCGGGCGGGGACGGTGCCGGCGGGAGCCTCACCCGGCTTCGGCGCGGCGCCGGACGCCAAGGGCGCGGCTGCCGCCGCGGCGCCGGGGGAATCCGCACCCCGCTCCAGCGACGCGACCTCCGCGCCGAGGACGATCTCCCCGCCCGCGGCCCTGACGGCGTCCGCCACCGCCGACGGCAGCCGCCCCACACCCCCCTCGATCCCCATGAACACCGGCCCCTGCGCGGCGGGCGCCGCCGCGCCGCGGGACTGCACCGCCCGCGCCGCGCCCAGCAGCGTGCGCTCCTCGCGCAGCGCCGCGAACAGCTGCGGGACCGCCGCGCGCATCGACAGCCGGTACGCATCCCCCGCGTACACCCCGCCCAGCAGCGGCTCCACCAGCCGGTCCGTGACCTCCGCGCCCAGCCGCTCGGCGACGAACGCGCCGATCGCCACGTCCTCGCCCGGCTCCGCCGGCGGCAGCTCCGCCTCGCGGGCGACCCGCGCCAGGCCCTCCGGCGACAGCACCTCCGCCGCCGCCAGCCGGTCCAGATCGCCGGGGACGCCCATCACCTGGCCGCCCGGCAGCGGCCGCAGCCGCCCCCGGGTCCACACCGCCGCGCCCCCCGCGGCCACCGGCTGGAGCGCCTCGCCGAGCCCCACCGCGCGTGCGAGGGCGACGGCCTCCGGGCGGCGGGCGAGCAGCGCCTCCGCGCCGAGGTCGGCCGGCACGCCGGCCAGCTCGCCCGCGTGCAGCTTGCCGCCGAGCCGGGAGCCGGCCTCCAGCACCGTGACCTGCGCGCCGCCGGCCAGCAGCCGGTGCGCGGCGGCGAGTCCTGCGATGCCGCCGCCGATGACGACGACCCTGGGCGGCCCGGGCTCCGCGGGCTGTGCGCTGCTCATGAAAGCCACTGTGTCAGACCCCGCCGACACCCCCGTACGGGCCTGTGGACAACGCGCACCGG
Source organism: Streptomyces aculeolatus (assembly GCF_020400605.1). GTDB lineage: Bacteria > Actinomycetota > Actinomycetes > Streptomycetales > Streptomycetaceae > Streptomyces > Streptomyces aculeolatus. The sequence continues at coordinate 492,635 of NZ_JAINRD010000002.1, forward strand.
CGCCCCGCGTCCTGCGCGTGGCCCGATCGTGACTGTTCCGGGACCCGCCGCCCGAACCCCCGGCCCCGCCGCCCCGTCGAAGGAGCACACACCCGACACCTGGGGGGTTCGAGGATGCACGCACGCCGTACGACCAGACCCGCGCTCGCCGCCGCGCTGCTCGCCGCCGCACTCGCCGTCGGCGGCTGCAGCGGCGGGGCGGACTCCGGCGACTCCGGCGCCGCCGCTGCGGACGACGCGAAGGCGCAGGAGGCCGCACCGCGCGGGGACGCCGGTGCCGGCGCGGGGAGCGCCGACGACTCCGCCGCCTCGCCCGCGCCCCGCGGCGGTGCCACCGCCGCAGAGGGCGTCTCGCTCGCGCCGCAGGCGCTCGTGCGCACCGCCGAGATCACCGTACGCACCAAGGACCCGGCCGGCGCCGCCGACTCCGCCCGTACGCTCGCCGAGGGCGCCGGCGGCTACGTCGGCGACGAGTCGACCAGCCAGGAGCCCGGCGCCCCCGCGCGCACCCGGCTCACCCTGCGGGTGCCCGCCGACGAGTACGCCACCGTCCTCGACGGCGTCGCCGGGCTCGGCCGGGTCGTCGACCGCCAGGTGAAGGTGGAGGACGTCACCGACGAGGTCGTGGACGTCGACAGCAGGGTGCGGTCCCAGCGCGCGAGCGTCGACCGCATCCGCGACCTGATGGACGACGCCGTGAAACTCGCTGACGTCGTCACCCTGGAGAGCGAACTCGGCACCCGCCAGGCCGACCTGGAGGCGCTCCTCGCCCAGCAGTCCTCGCTGGAGGAGCGCACCGCGCTGGGCACCATCACCCTGGAGCTGCGCCGGCCCGCCGCCGCGCCGCCGGCGGACGAGGACGACGGCACCGGCGTCACGGACGCGCTGGCCGGGGGCTGGGACGCCTTCGTCACGGGGCTGCGCGGGGTGCTGATCGCGGTCTCCGCGTCGCTGCCCTTCGCCGGGCTCCTCGTCCTGCTCGTGCTGGCCTGGCGGTGGCTGCGCGGCCGGCTGCCGCGGCGGCACGTCACCCCGCCGCCCAGTCCGTTTCCCGGGCAGCAGACACCCCAGGGCGGCGAGCCCGGGTAACCGGACGTAGCGTGTCCCTCACGGCGACGAAAGGGAGCGTCATGGGGGCCAAGCAGCGGATGGTGGTCATCGGCGGCGATGCGGCGGGGATGTCCGCCGCATCGCAGGCGCGCCGGATGCGGACGCCGGACGAGCTGGAGATCACCGCGTTCGAGCGCGGCCGGTTCACGTCGTACTCCGCCTGCGGCATTCCGTACTGGGTGGGCGGCGAGGTCGCCGAGCGGGACCAGCTCATCGCCCGCACCCCGGAGGAGCACCGCAGGCGGGGCATCGACCTGCGGATGCGCACCGAGGTCACCGAGATCGACCTCGACCGGCAGTGCGTACGCACCCGGGCCCTCGACGACGAGGACGGCGCGCAGGAGCGCTGGCACGGCTTCGACCACCTGGTCGTCGCCACCGGCGCCCGCCCGCTGCGCCCGCCGCTGCCCGGTATCGACGCCCCCGGGGTGCACGGCGTGCAGAGCCTGGACGACGGGCAGGACCTGCTGGACCGGCTGGAGAAGCAGCAGGTGCGGCACGCGGTCGTGGTCGGCGCCGGGTACATCGGGGTGGAGATGGCGGAGGCGTTCTGCCACCGCGGCATCCACGTCACCGTGCTGGAGGCCGCCGCCCAGCCCATGAACACCCTGGACCCCGACATGGGCGCGCTGGTGCACGAGGCCATGAACGGCAACGGCATCGACACCGTCACGGGCGCCGAGGCCACCGGGATCCTCACCGGCACGGACGGCGAGGTGCGCGGCGTGGCCACGGCGAAGGGCGAGTACCCGGCGGACGTCGTCGTGCTCGGCCTCGGGGTGCGCCCGGAGACCGGCCTCGCGCGGGACGCGGGGCTGCCGCTGGGCGAGTCCGGCGGGCTGCTGACGGACCTGGCGATGCGGGTGCGGGGGCAGGAGAACGTGTGGGCGGGCGGCGACTGCGTCGAGGTGCTCGACCTGGTGTCCGGCCGCGAGCGGTACATCCCGCTGGGCACGCACGCCAACAAGCACGGGCAGGTCATCGGCCGCAACGTCGGCGGCGGCTTCGGCACCTTCCCCGGCGTGGTCGGCACGGCCGTCAGCAAGGTGTGCGACCTGGAGATCGCCCGTACGGGTCTGCTGGAGGCGCAGGCGCGCGAGGTGGGCCTGCAGTACGTGACGGTCACCATCCGGTCGACCAGCCGCGCCGGCTACTACCCGCGGGCCGCGCCGATGCACGTGAAGATGCTCGCGGAGCGGCGCACGGGCCGGCTGCTCGGGGTGCAGATCGTCGGCCGCGAGGGCGCGGGCAAGCGGGTGGACATCGCGGCGGTGGCGCTGACGGCGGGGATGACGGTGGAGCAGATGACGGCCCTGGACCTGGGGTACGCGCCGCCGTTCTCGCCCGTGTGGGACCCGGTGCTGGTCGCGGCGCGCAAGGCGGCCGCGGCGGTCGCGGAGGACGCGCGGGAGAGCGACGGCGGCTGACGGCGCGGCGGTCAGCCGGTACGCAGGGCCGGGTGGTCGGCGACGACCGTGCAGCTGCCGGCGGCGATCTCCGTGTACCCGGCGTCCCTGACCACCGGCAGCCCGCTCGCGACCAGCTCCGCCCAGCGCTCCGGCGCCGGCGTGCGGACGGCGAGGGGGAAGCCGGCGGCGCGCCAGGCGGCGCGGTCCGCGTCGGCCAGCTCCCACCAGGCGAGTTGGGCGCCGTGGCCGGCCTGGGCCATGGCCTTGCCCGCGGTCATGTCGAGCCCGGGCGCCAGCCACAGCACCGGCACCCCGGCCGGGGGCGGGGGAGGAGGTCCGGGGTCGGCCAGGTCGGTGCCGGAGACCTGCAGCCGGGCGAGGTCCTTGGGCCAGCCGTCGAGCGGTACGGGCGGGAAGACCCGCACCTCGGCGGCGCCGGCCTCCTGAACGCCGGACCCCTCGGGCGCGCCCGGCGCCTCCGGCGCCCCGTCCGCGGCGCCGCCGCCCGCGGGCTGCGTCACCGTGATCCCCGGCAGCGCTTCGGCCCGCCGCCACTCCGCGCCCCGCGCGCGCCGCACGACCTTGCGGATCCGGGCGTCCTGCCAGTCCCGTACGGCCCCGGCCCACGGGCCGCCGCCCGTCGCGCGCTCGTCCGCCAGCAGGATCAGCACCGCGCGCGCCGCCGTCTGGAGCGCGTCGGTGCGCGTGGGCGGGCTGCCGCGTTCGATGCGTACGACGAGGGGGAGGACGAACTGCGGCAGGTCGTCGCGGCTCACTGCCTCGTGCTGGAAGGTGCTGGTCTCGGCGCTGGTCACGCGATCAAGTGTGCCAGTGGCGCCGCCCGCTTGGCGGAGGGAGGGATTCCGGCGGATCATGCGCGTATGCGCAGTGATTTGTTCGCCAAGGAAAACATGGCCGAGCCCGCGACACAGGCCGGCATGACTCTGCAGAACGCCAAGTCGATCAAGTACGCCGTCAACGGCGAGTGCCTCGCCCGCCAGGGCGCGATGATCGCCTACCGGGGCAATCTGCAGTTCGAGAAGAAGGGCCAGGGGGCCGGGCAGTTCCTCAAGCGCGCGGTCACCGGCGAGGGCCTGGCGCTCATGTCGGTGAAGGGGCAGGGCGAGTGCTGGTTCGCGCTCAGCGCGGCCAACTGCTTCATCCTCGACTTCGACCAGCCGAACGACAGCCTCACGCTCAACGGGCGCAACGTGCTGTGCTTCGACTCGACGCTGTCGTACGACATCAAGGTGGTCAAGGGCGCCGGCATGGCGGGCGGCGGGCTGTTCAACAGCGTGTTCACCGGCCAGGGCCGGCTGGGCGTGGTCTGCGACGGCTCCCCGATCGTCATCCCCGTCTCGCCGGGCTACCCGGTCTTCGTCGACACCGACGCCGTCGTCGGCTGGAGCACGCAGCTCCAGACGGGGCTGCACCGCTCGCAGAGCTTCGGGTCGATGATCCGCGGCGGCTCCGGCGAGGTCATGCAGCTCCGGCTGGACGGCGAGGGGTTCGTCGTGGTGCGGCCGAGCGAGACCGGCCCGGGGGCGCCCGCCGGGTGACCCCGGGGGCCGCGGCGGCGGGGAACGGCGGGCGCCCCGGCGCCGCCGCGACGTGTCCCGTACGGGCCTCAGCTCCCCGCGGCCAGCTCGGAGACCCTGGCGAAGCCGTACCCGCGGCGGCGCAGCTCCGGCACGATCTCGCGCACCGCCTCCTCCGTGACCGGCGCCGCGCTGCGCGTGACGTGCAGGACGACCACCGACCCCGGCCGCACCCGCGTCAGCACCTCCTCCGCCACCGCTCCCGGGTCGGTGGCGAAGGCGTCGCCGCTGGAGACGTCCCACTGCACGGCGGTCACGCCCGTCGGGGCGAGGGCGCGCAGCGCCGTGTCGTCGTAACAGCCGCCGGGGAAGCGGAAGTACGGGACGGGGGCGGGCACGCCCGCGCGGCGCAGCTCGGCGAAGGTGCGCTCCACCTCGGCGCGCATGGCGCCGGGGTCGACCTCGGGCAGGCCGTAGCAGGGCGTGGCGAAGGCGTGGTGGCTGTAGGAGTGGTTGGCCACCTCGAACAGGGGGTCGCGGCCGATGGCGCGGGCCTGGCCGGGGTAGCGGGCGGCCCAGGTGCCGGTCATGAAGACGGTCGCCGGCACCTTCAGCTCGCGGAGCGCGGCGATGAGCCCGGGGTTGTCGAACTGCTCGCCGGCGTCGGCCCGGTCCTGCTGGCCGGCCATCATGTCGGCGTCGAAGGTGAGCGCCACCTGCTTGCCGCTCACGCCCCGGCGCGCGCCGTGCCGCCACACCGGCGCGAGCGCCGTGCGGGCCGCGCGGGCCGCCTTCGCCTCCCCGCGTGCCTCCACCCGATTGCCGTCCTGGCCGCCGTCCGGCGCCCCGTCCCGCGGCGCCTGCAGCGGGGGCACCGTCCCGTACGACGCCGGGTGGTCGCTGTAGTCACGCGCGGCGGGCGCGCCCACCGGTGAGGAGGGCGCGGACGGGCCGGCGCACGCCGGGACGACGAGGGCGAGCAGCGCGACGAGGGCCGCGCGGACAAGGCGCGGGCACCGGAAGTCGATCATGCGGGGAGCGTAAGAGCGCTCGCGGGGGCGCGCGCGCTGGAGCGAGCGCCCGGGTGAACGGCGTACGACACACCGCGGCGCCGGCCCGGGCGGCGGACCGGGTCAGAACCGGTTCCACCGCCGGGCCGGCGCCGCGCGCCGTGCCTGGCCGTTCCGTTCGGTGCCTACGGGCCCCGGCGGGCTAGCGCCAGGGGCCGGTGATGGCGAACGTGGTGCCGGGGGCGTAGCAGTTCACGTACATCGTCCGGCCGTTCGGCGAGAACGTGACGCCGGCGAACTCGCCGTACTCCGGGTCCTCCGCGCTGCCGGTGTTCTGCCGGTTGCGCGCCACCGCGAAGACCTCGCCGCGCCGCGAGACGCCGTACACGTGCTGCTCGCCGCCGCCGTCCTCGCAGAGGAACAGGCCGCCCGAGGGCGACAGGCAGATGTTGTCCGGGGACTCGCCGGGGGTGTCCACGCCGTGGTCCGGGCCGAAGCGGACGACGAGCTTCAGCTCGTTGGTCCGCGGGGTGTAGCGCCACACCTGGCCGAAGTGGTCGGCGCCGGAGCCCTCGGAGGACTGGGCGAAGCTGGAGACGAAGTACACCGAGTTGCCGCCCCAGTAGCAGCCCTCCAGCTTCTGCGCGTGCGACATGGCGCGCCCGAAGTCCTGGTGGCGGATCGGGGTCTCGGCCGCCAGCGGGTCGGGCACCTCGATCCACTCGACGTTGTCGAACGTGGTGCCGATCTCCTCGACCACCGACAGGTCGGGCACGTCCGGCACCCGCATGGCCTGCAGCTCGCCGCCGGCCCGGAGGGAGCCGAGGCCGCCCTTGGGCTTCTCCGGCAGGAAGCGGTAGAACAGCCCGAAGGGGTGCTCGAAGGCGTCCTCCGTCTCGTAGACGACGCCGTTGGACGGGTCGAAGGCGACGGCCTCGTGCTGGAAGCGGCCCATCGCGGTGAGCGGCACGGCGCCGCTCTTGTGCGGATCGGCCGGGTCGATCTCGAAGATGAAGCCGTGGTCCTTGGTGTACCCGTTGGTGCCGGCCTTGTCCTCGGTCTCCTCGCAGGTGAGCCACGTGCCCCAGAGGCTGGGCCCGCCGGCGCAGTTGACCGCGGTGCCGGCGATGCCGACGCGCTCGCCCTCCAGCTTGCCGTGCCGGTCGACCTCCAGCACGGTGCAGCCGCCCATGCCCATCGGGTCGTACGTCAGGCCGTCGATGGCGGGGACGCGGTGGGTCGCGGTGGGGCGGTTCTCGTGGTTGCGGACGAGCCGTACGTCGCCGCCGCGGGCGCGGAAGGCGGCCATGCCGTCGTGGTTGCTGGGTACGGTGCCCTCGCCGGAGAGCAACTGGTCGCCCTCGCGGGACAGCACCCGGTACTCGAAGCCCTTCGGGAGGTCCAGGAGGCCGTTGGGGTCGGGGACGAGCGGGCCGTAGCCGGCGTCCTGCGGGGCGTGTGCCTCGGCGGTGCCGGCGTACAGCTCGGAGACGCTTCCGGTGAAGGCGATGCCGGCGCCCAGCGCGCCGGTACGAGCGAGAACCTGACGTCGTGTTGCAGCCATGCGGAAAGACCAACTCCCTGCTGACGGACAGGAAAACGGTGACCAGACCGTGTGTACCACCCGGTGAACTGAAAGTGAACCAGGTGACGGGTGTGTGAAGGGACTAGTCCTGTGGCGACGGTGTTCCGCCGCTGCCGCCGTCCGCCGCCGAGTCGCCCGGGGTGTCCCGTTCGTCCAGGTCACCGCGGGCGTCGCGGGCCAGCGCGGTGAGCCGGGATATCGCGCGAAAGTACTTCTTGCGGTACCCGCCGGCGAGCATGTCGGCGCCGAAGAGCCGGTCGAACGGCACGCCGGAGGCGAGCACGGGTATCTCGCGGTCGTAGAGCCGGTCCGCGAGCACCACGAGCCGCAGCGCCGTCGCCTCGTCGGCCACCGGCCGCACACCGGTCAGGCAGACGGTCCGTACACCGTCGATCAGCGCACCGTAGCGGCTGGGGTGCACGCGCGCGAGGTGGCCGAGGAGGTCGGGGAAGGCGTCGAGGGTGGCACCGGGGACGGTACGGGCGGCGCGGGTGAGGGCCGTCTCGGCCGGCGGGTCGGGTGCGGCGGGCAGGCCGCGGTGGCGGTAGTCGTCGCCGTCGATGCGCAGGGGGCGGAAGCGGGCCGCCAGGCCCTGTATCTCGCGCAGGAAGTCGGCCGCGGCGAAGCGGCCCTCGCCCAGCCTGCCCGGCAGGGTGTTGGAGGTCGCGGCCAGTGCGACGCCGGACTCGACGAGCCTGCCGAGGAGGCTGGAGACCAGCACCGTGTCGCCGGGGTCGTCGAGTTCGAACTCGTCGATGCACAGCAGCCGGTGGCTGCCGAGGGTGCGCACCGTCTGCTGGAAGCCCAGCGCGCCCACCAGGTTCGTCAGCTCCACGAAGGTGCAGAAGCCCTTGCGCTCCGGCACCGCCTCGGTGGCGTGCCAGAGGGAGGCCAGCAGGTGCGTCTTGCCGACGCCGAAGCCGCCGTCCAGGTACACCCCGCGCGGCCCGGCCGGCTCCTTCGGCGCCCGCCGCCACCAGGGCCGCCGGCCGCCCACCGCGGTGGCGCCGCCGCCGAGACCCGCGGCGAAGGCGGCGAGGGCGTGCACGGCCTCGGCCTGGCTGGGGCGGGCGGGGTCCGGGACGTACGTCGAGAAGCGCACCGCGTCGAAGCGCGGCGGCGGCACCAGCTCGGCGACCAGCCGTTCGGCGGGGACGTGCGGCTCGCGGCCGGTGAGTGCGCCGGGGGCTATGCCGCCGGGGGCGCCGGCGGTGGAGGCGGAGGTCGAAGGGGGCACGTCCTCACTGTACGGTCGCCGCCTCGGCAAGCCGTACACCAGTGCGTCGTGCCACACTGCCGCATATGCGCCGCCTGCTGCCCGTACCCGCAGATCCGTCCGCCCTCGCCGACCGCGAGTGGTCCCTGGACGAGCTTGCGGACGCCTACGCCTACCCCGCGGGGGACGCCGTGTGGCTGCGGGCCAACATGGTCAGCTCCGTCGACGGCGCCGCCGCCTTCGGCGGGCGCTCGCAGCCGCTGTCGTCCGCGGCGGACATGCGCCTCTTCGGCGTGCTGCGCGGGCTGGCCGATGTGGTGGTCGTGGGTGCAGAAACGGTACGCCTGGAGGGGTACCGGCCGGCCCGCGCCCGGGACGCCTTCGCGGCCCGCAGGGCGGCGGCCGGTCAGGCCCCCGCGCCGCCCGTCGCGGTGCTCTCCGCCTCGCTCGACCTGGACTTCTCGCTGCCGCTGTTCACCGCTCCTGCCGTGCCGACGCTGCTGCTCACGGGCGCGCAGGCGGCCGCTGAGCGGGTGGCGGCGGCCCGGGCGGCCGGGGTGGAGGTCGTGGTCGCGGGGCAGGGCCGGGGAGCCGACCCGGCGGCGGTCGTCGCCGCGCTCGCGGAGCGCGGGCACCGGCGGTTGCTGACGGAGGGCGGTCCCTCGGCGCTGGCGGGCTTCGCCCGGGCGGGCGTGCTCGACGAGCTGTGCCTGACCCTGGCGCCCCGGGTGGCGCTGGGGGACGCGCCCCGGATCATGCACGGCGCCGCCCCGCAGGCGGAGCCGCTGGGCCTCGGCCTGGAGTCGGTCATGGAGGAGGCCGGCTTCCTGTTCACGCGTTACCGTCGGTTCTGACAATCTGCGGAATATCACGTTCCGCTTAGCCGTGCTGGGGCAGACTAAGTCGGCAGGATCGTTTCTGACGTGGTCTGTGTGCCTGTGCGGAAGAAGGGCGTTCATCGTGTTCACCACCGTCCTGATGATCGAGAAGCCGCTCGCACCCGTGGATGTGGAGATGGTCACCACGCTCCACGGTCAGGAGCCCGTCAGCTTCGTCGTGCTGCTGCAACCCCGCGGAGACCAGGGAGTGCTGTTGCGGGCGCTCGACGACGTAGCCCTCGGAGAGCTGGAGGACGCGGTCCGTGAGACGGACGAGCCGGAGGGGCACGAGGCGCTGCCCACCGCCAGGCTGTCGCTGGAGCACTCCCTGAAGGCACTGCGCGAGAAGGGCGCGGAGGCGGTCGGCGAGATCGTCGACCGGCACCCGCTGGACCTGCTGAAGTCCGTCGTGGAGCAGACGCGGGCCGACGAGGTCATCGTGCTGACCGCGCCGCACCTGGTGGAGGAGTTCTTCCACCGCGACTGGGCGTCCCGGGCCCGGCACAAGGTCGGCGTGCCCGTGCTGAAGCTCTTCGCGCACGAGGGCTGACCGCGCCGCGCCGGGGCGGGGGGCGGCGGCGCCCGCCCCGGCCCCGCTCCCGCCGCCGCGTCGTGGCCCGGCACCGGAATGTCGGCGCGGGGTGCGAGAATCGTCGCGTCCCACCCGAACCCGCCAGGAAGCAGGGCGCCACCACATGACCCCGGGGATCCCGCCCACGCTGGAGAGTCCGCACTTCGTCGGCATCGGCGGCGCCGGCATGTCCGGCATCGCGAAGATCCTCGCCCAGCGCGGCGCCGCCGTCGCCGGGAGCGACGCGCGCGAGTCCGGCACCGTCGCCGCCCTCCGCGAGCTGGGCGCCGTCGTGCACCTCGGCCACGCCGCCGGGCACCTGGACCCCGGCGCCACCGCCGTCGTCGTCTCCTCCGCCATCCGCGAGGACAACCCCGAGCTGGCCGCCGCCCGCGCGCGCGGCCTGCCCGTGGTGCACCGCTCCGACGCGCTGGCCGCCGTCATGGACGGGCTGCGCCCGATCGCCGTCGCCGGCACCCACGGCAAGACGACGACGACCTCGATGCTCGCCGTCGCCCTGCGCACCCTCGGCCGCGACCCGTCGTACGCGATCGGCGGCGACATCGACGCCCCCGGCTCCAACGCGCACCACGGCGCCGGCGACCTCTTCGTCGCCGAGGCGGACGAGAGCGACCGCAGCTTCCACAAGTACGCGCCCGAGGTCGCCATCGTGCTCAACGTGGAGCTGGACCACCACGCCAACTACGCGTCGCTGGAGGAGATCTACGCCTCCTTCGAGACCTTCGCCGCCCGCATCGTCCCCGGCGGCAGCCTCGTCGTCTCCGCCGACCACCCCGGCGCCCGCGAGCTGACCCGCCGGCTGGCAGCCGGCGGCGTGCGCACCGTCACCTACGGCGAGTCGCCCGACGCCGACGCCCGCGTGCTCTCCGTCACCCCGCACGGCCTGGCCAGCGAGGTCACCGTCGTGCTCGACGGCGCGAAGCACACCTTCGGCGTCTCCGTCCCCGGCCGCCACTACGCCCACAACGCCGTCGCCGCCCTGGCCGCCGGCGCCGCGGCCGGCGTGCCCGCCGCGGAGCTGGCGCCGGCGCTGGCGTCCTTCACCGGCGTCGGCCGGCGGCTGCAGCCGAAGGGCACGGCCGCGGGCGTACGGGTCGTGGACACCTACGCGCACCACCCCACCGAGATGAGCGCCGACCTGGAGGCCGTACGGGCCGCGGCCGACGACGGCCACGGCGGGCGCACCGGCCGCATCCTCGTCGTCTTCCAGCCGCACCTGTTCTCGCGGACCCGCGAGCTGGGCACCGAGATGGGCCAGGCGCTCGCGCTCGCCGACGCCTCCGTCGTGCTCGGCATCTACCCCGCCCGTGAGGACCCCATCCCCGGCGTGACCAGCGACATCATCATCGACGCGGCCCGCGCCCGGGGGGCCGACGTCACCCCCGCGCCCGACATGGCCGCGGTCCCCGGTCTCGTCGCCGGAATGGCGAAGCCCGGTGATCTCGTTCTCACCATGGGGGCAGGGGACGTCACCGAGCTGGGACCCCGGATCCTGTCCCGACTGGAGGGCTGAGATGACATACGAGGTCGACAAGCCGGACGAGCAGTGGCGCACGGAGCTGTCGCCCGAGGAGTACCGCGTCCTGCGGCAGGCGGGCACCGAGCCCGCCTTTACCGGCGAGTACACCGACACCAAGGCCGAGGGCGTCTACGAGTGCCGCGCCTGTGGCGCGGAGCTCTTCCGCTCCTCGGAGAAGTTCGAGAGCCACTGCGGCTGGCCGAGCTTCTACGACCCGGCGCAGAGCGAGGCCGTCGAGCTGATCGAGGACCGCTCGCTGGGCATGGTCCGTACCGAGGTGCGCTGCGCGCGCTGCGGCTCCCACCTGGGCCATGTCTTCACCGGCGAGGGCTACCCGACGCCGACCGACCAGCGCTACTGCATCAACTCCGTCTCCCTGCGGCTGCTGCCCGCCGGCGAAACCGCCGGAGAGTAGCGGCCGGGGGACCTCCCGGGCCCGCCCCCGATACGTACGGGCCCGGGAGGTGCGAGGGCGCCGCCTAGTGCCTAGTCCTCGACGCGCTCGAACGGGGTCGGGGTCTCGCCCGTCCAGCGGTAGAGGTAGACCTCGCCCTCCTGCTTCTTCACGCCGTCCTCGGTGACGGCCCGGCCCTCGGCGACGTAGTAGCGGCCGTCGCCCAGCGCGTCGATGCCGTAGTTGCCGTGGAACTCCCAGCCGCGCAGGCCCGTCGCCGGGTCGTTCAGGCCCGCGTCGCGCAGGGTCAGCAGCTTGCCCGTCTCGGGCTCGGCCTGGCCCTTGATCTCGCCGCGCACCGGCTTCTTCGAGCCGTCGACGGTGAAGAACGAGTAGTTCGGGAAGCCCTGCTTCACACCGTCGTAGACCGCCATGATCCAGTTGCGGGTGTACGGGTCGTACTGGAGGTTCTGCACGCCGTAGGTGGTGTTGCCGGTGTACGCGAAGTACTTGCCGTCGGTCCGCTTCGGCCCGCTGCGGTGCGGGTCGGCCTGCGACAGCGGGCGCTCGTAGCGGCGCCAGTCGCGCACGTCGTACTCCAGGACCACCTGGTGGTCGTTGTCCGCGCGCGCGGTGTTGGAGTACACCCCGTACGCGACCATCAGCTTCTGCACCCCGCCGCGCTTGCCGAACTCCGGGCCGAAGGAGACGCCGTCGATGCCGGAGCAGCCGTAGCGGTGGTCGGGGGTGTTCGCGGTGTCGCCGTCGAAGACGCCGTCGCCGTTCATGTCGGCGGTGAAGTCCTCGACGACCTCCTCCAGGTGGACGGCCGTCATCACGCCGTCGGTCTCGGCGTCCATGCCGACCCGGTCGATCTTGTCCACGTCGAAGATGGCGATGTAGAAGGCCTCTTCCGCCTTGTACTCCAGCGAGCCGTAGACGCGGCCGTCGCGGTTGTTCAGGTCGATGTCGCCGAGGTGGCCGGTGAGGCCCTCGACGGTGCCGACGACGTTGCCCTCCAGGTCGGTCTTGACCAGCATCTGCGTGAACGACCAGTAGACGTAGCCGCGTTCGGTGTCGACGGTGACGCCCTGGACGTGGCTCGTCGGCCACGCCCCGCCCTTGATATGGGTGGGCAGGTCGGTCGGGAGCGGCTTCGCCGCGGGGGAGGCTTCGGCGGGTGCGGTGGCGGCGATGCCTGCCGGGGCGGCGGTGAGCAGGAGGGCGGGGACGGCTATGCCGGCGACGACGGCCGTTTTGGCCGTACGGAACTTGCCGCGCATGCGGGTTCCTTTCCACGGGTTCATCTGGTGAGCACTTCCGGATTCGCGCAGTGGACCAGGGGCCGGCCGGCCAGGTGATGGCCGACCTCGGCGGCCACCATGCCGGCCGCGTTGTGGGCGGTCTGGCGGCTGGCGCCGGCCAGGTGGGGGGTCATCACGACGCCCGGGGTACGGGGCAGTCGCGAGTCGGTGGGCAGCGGTTCGGCGGGGAACACGTCGAACGCGGCGCCGAAGAGGCGGCCTTCGTCGAGGGCGTCGCAGACCGCGTCGTAGTCGACGAGGGAGCCGCGGGCGCAGTTGACGACGATGCCGCCGGGGGGCATGAGGCCGATCAGCTCGCGGGAGATCAGCCCCTCCGTCTCGGGGGTGGCACGGGCGTGCACCGTGACGAAAGCGGAACGATTCATCAGCTCGGGCAGCTCGACCAGTTCGTCCGGAGCGACGGCCGCCGCGTCGGCGAACGGGTCGGCGACGAGCACGCGGGCGCCGAAGCCGCGGGCGATCCGCGCCACGCGGGAGCCGATGGCGCCGTAGCCGACGATGCCGACGGTGCTGCCCTCCAGCTCCGGGCCGACGGCCTCGTAGCGGTAGTAGTCGCCGCGCCAGGTGCCGGCCGCCAGGTCCGCGTGGACCTCGGGGATCCGGCGGGCGGCGGCGAGCATGAGGGCCACGGTGTGCTCGGCGGTGGCCGTGGCGTTGCGGCCGGGGGCGAAGGTGACGGCCACGCCGTGGCGGGTGGCGGCGTCGAGGTTGGCGTTGACGGGCCCGCCGCGGCTGACGCAGAACAGCCGCAGGGCGGGGCTGGCGGCGAGGATCCGCTCGGTCAGCGGCGCCATCTGCGTCACGCAGACCTCGACGCCGTCCAGTGCCTCGATGAGCTGGTCCTCCGTCCCGGACGCCTCGCGGACCTCGGCCACGGGACCGAACGGCTCCACGGGCCAGGGCAGGGTCAGCTCGCGGAACTCGGCGCCCGGGGCGACCGGGCGCAGGCGGTCGAGGAGCAGGTCGTTGCGGACGAAGTGGTCGCCGGCGGCGAGGATGGCGGTCACGCGGGGACTCCGGGGGTCACGGGGCGGTTCAGCGTCAGCAGCGAGGGGGTGCCGTCGCTGAGGACCAGTTCGTTGAGGGCGCAGTTGGCCAGCCGGGGGAAGCGGCGGCGGTAGTCGCTCAGCGGCAGGTCGAGCAGCCGGCACAGGGTGAGCCGGATGGCCGTGGAGTGGGCGACGACGAGTATCCGGCCGCCGCCCTGCCCGCCGTTGCCTCTCCCGCCGCCGCCCTGCCCGCCGGCGTCGTGCTCCGCGCGCAGGTCGGTGAGGAAGGCGACGTACCGCTCGACGACCGCCGCCGGATCCTCCCCCTCGGGGAAGTGGCTGGCCACCGGGTCGGCCTCGAACGACGCCACCGCCTCGGGCATCCGCTCGCGCATCTCGGCGCGGGTCAGCCCCTCGGCGACGCCGAAGTCCAGCTCGCGCAGCCGCGGGTCGAGGCGCAGCGGCAGCCCGGCGCGGGCCGCGCTGTCCGCCGCCGTCTGCCGGCAGCGCAGCATGGGGGAGGACCACACGGCGGTGAGGCCCGCCTGGGCCGCCCAGTCGGCGAGGGCGGCGGCCTGGTCGCGGCCGTGGTCGGTGAGGTCGATGTCGGTGGCACCGGCGTAGCGGTTCTCACCGTGCCAGACGCTCTCCCCGTGCCGGACGAAGATGACGTTGAGGCTCAAGACGCGGTCCTTTCTCGTGCGTGTGCCGCGACGACCTCGGGCAGCCAGCCGCGCCGGGCCAGCAGGTCGACGAGCCGGACGTAGCCCTCGTCGTGGGCGGATCGGTACGAGTCGCGGGGCTCGACGGTGCGGTCGGCCCGGACCATCGCGGCGGCGGCGCGGTCCAGGGCGGCGCCCGCGCCGGGGCTGTCGCCCGCGCCGCCGTCGTTGCTCCCGCCGGTGCCGTCGAGGGCGGCGGCGGCCAGGACGGCCATGCCGAGCGCCGGCTGCGCGTTGCGCGGCAGCGTCACCGGGCGGCGCAGGACGTCGGCGCGGAGCTGGTTCCACACCGGGTTGCGGGTCGCGCCGCCGGTGAGGACGACGGCCCCGGTGGCGGGCGCGCCGAGCAGGTCGGCGTAGTCGAAGCAGAGGCGCTCGACGTACGCGGCCCCCTGGAGCAGCGCCGCGAAGTCCTCGGCGCCGCTCGTCGCCTCCCGGCTGCGGAACGCCGTCGCGCCGGGCGCGACGAACGGGAACCGCTCACCGGGCGAGACCAGCGGGTAGCGCAGCAGCCCGGTCGGCAGCAGCTCCGCCGCGTCGGCTGTCAGCCGGTCCAGGTCGGCGCCGGCGAACTCCCGCGCCACCAGCCCGGCCCCGACGCTCGACGCGCCGCCGGGCAGCCAGGTGCCCGCGGGCGAGCGGTGCGAGTACATGACGCCCGCCGGGTCGTGGACCAGCTCCGCGGTCACGCCCTTGAGCACCAGCGTGGTGCCCATGACGGAGTTCCAGCTGCCCACCGCGGTGGCCCCGGAGCCCAATTGGGCCGCGCAGCCGTCGGTCATGCCGGCGACCACGGGGGTGCCCGCGAGCAGGCCGGTCTCCTCGGCCGCCGCGGCCGAGACCTCCCCGAGCACGGTGCCGGGCGGCACCAGCCCCGGGAGCACCTCGGCGGGGATGCCGAGGTCGGCGAAGACCTTCTCCGGCCAGGCCACGGCGGCCGCGTCGGCGCCGGTCTTGAGCGCGTTGCTGGTGTCGGCGGGCACGTCGTGGCCGACGAGCCGGCGGTTGACCACGTCGCTCTGGTGGGCCAGTCGCCACCCGTCCGCCGCCGCCCGCGGATGGGCGTCGAGCAGCCAGCGCAGCTTGGGCAGCCCCCAGGAGCGCTGCACCCGCCGGTAGCCGGCCCGGGTCCACTGCGCCTCGCCGGCCTCGTTGACCTTCTCGGCCTCGGCGGCGGCGCGCCCGTCGTCGTACATGAGCGCGGGCGTGACGGCGTGCCCGCGCCGGTCGGTCAGGGTGACGGTGCCGGAGGTGGCGTCGACGGCCACGGCCCGGATCCGGCGCGGATCGGCGCCCGCGGCGCGGGCCTGGCCGATCGCGGCGCACACCGCGCGCCACCACTCGTCCGGGTCCTGCTCGTGGCGGTCGCCCCGCCGGTCGCTGGTCAGCGGGGCCGTACCCGCGCCGAGCAGCTGCCCGGCGGAGTCGGCGGCCACCGCGCGGACGCCCTGCGTGCCCAGGTCGATGCCGAGCCAGGCGTCCTGAGCCGGGTCGGTCATGCGCCGGCTCCGGCGGAGTGCGCAGGGCCGTTCCCGTCGGCCGTACGCCCGCCGCCCAGCTCCCACACCGGCCGGTGCAGCTCGCGCAGCCGGAGGAACTCGGCGTAGCGGCCGTCGGCGGCGCGGGCGGGGTCCGGTTCGTACGACGCGGCGATACGCACCTGGTGGGCCGCCGCGGTCGCGAAGTCCGGCTCCCGGCCGGTGGCGACCGCGCCGGTCAGCCACGCGCCGCGGGCGCCGATCTCGGTGTCCGCGGGGATCGCCACGGGCACGCCCGTGACGTCGGAGATCAGCCGCATCCAGAAGCCGCTGCGGGTGCCGCCGCCGCTGAGGGTCAGCAGGTCCGGCTCGGCGGGGGAGGCGGCGAGGCAGTCGCGGATCGCCAGGGTGACGCCCTCCACCACCGCGCGGGCCACGTCCTCCCGGGCGCTGTCCAGCGACAGGCCGGTCAGGGAGCCGCGGGCGGCCGGGTCGAAGAACGGCGCGCGCTCACCCGCGGGGGAGAGGTACGGCATGAACCGCACCCCGGCGGTGTCCGCGGCGCCCTGCTCGGCCAGCTCCATCAGCTCGGCGGCCGAGGCCAGCCCGAGGAGCTTCGCGCCCCAGTCGAGCATGTCGCCGCCGCTCATGGTGGGGAACGCGCGCAGGTAGTGGCCCGGGACGCCGAGCGGGACGGTGATGCCCACCGGCTCGCCCGGGGCGGGGGGCGCGTCGGTGACGATCTCGGTGGAGAGCGTGGTGCCGAGGATGGTGCACGCGCGGCCCGCGGCGACCGCGCCGGAGCCGATCGCGGTGGCGCAGATGTCGTACGGCGCCAGCACCACGGGGATGCCCTCCGGCAGCCCCGTCTCGGCGGCGGCCGCGTCGTCCAGCGCGGTGACGCGGTGGTCGTCGTCGCGCAGCGGCGGCAGCAGGTCGCGGGCCCACTCCACCCCGTACAGCTCGAACAGCCGGTCCGACCAGGTGCGTGCGGCGATGTCCAGGAACGGCGCCGCGGCCTCCGACTCGTCCACGGCCGCCTGCCGGGTGAGCCGGTAGAACAGCCAGCCGCCGCAGGTCAGCAGGTGCCGGGAGCGGGCGACGCGGTCCGGGTCGTGCGCCCGCAGCCAGGTCAGGACCGCGTTCGGCATGCCGGTGGAGATCCGCGAGCCGCAGATGCGGAACGCCTCCTCCACGGTCCCGTCCCGCTCCCAGTCGCCGACGATGCCGGCGGCGCGGCCGTCGTTCCAGAGCACCGCGGGGCCCGTGGGCCGGCCGTCGCCGTCGATCAGCCAGGCCCCGTCGCCCTGCCCGGTGACCGCGGCGAACGCGGGCGGCGCGGGCAGCGCCGCGACCACCTCCCGTACGGCGGAGGCCACCGCGTCCCACACGTCGGCCATGTCCTGCTCGGCCCAACCCGGCCGGGGCCGCGTCACCCGGGTCGGGCGCCGGGCGACCATCAGCTCCGCGCCGTCCGGGCCGTAGCCGACGACCTTGACGACGGTGGTGCCGGCGTCGATCGCGATCGCGGTCAGGTCCGCTGCCCCCATGTCGTCAGCCCCTTCCGTGTGCCATCCGCGACCGGCGGGCCGCGGAGTCCAGGGCGACGGCGACGAGCAGCACGAGGCCCGTGATGATGAAGCGGTACGAGGAGTCGAGGTTGAGCAGCGTCAGCCCGCTGGAGATCGACTGGATGACCAGCACCCCCAGCAGCGCGGCGAACGCCGAACCGCGGCCGCCGAAGAGGCTGGTGCCGCCGATGACCGCGGCGGCGATGGCGTTGAGGTTGACGTCCGCGGTGCCGGTGGACTGGTTCGCCGCCGCCAGCCGCGCCGCGGCCAGCACGCCGCCGATCGCCGCCAGCGCCGAGCACATGACGAACGCGGAGGTGTAGACGGCGCGGACGTTGATGCCGGCCCGGCGGGCGGCCTCCGCGTTGCCGCCCACCGCGTACAGGGACCGGCCGAACTTCGTCTTCGTGAGGACGTAGTGCACCATCAGCACCAGGCTGACGAAGAGCATGAACATCCAGGGGACGCCACGGGTGCGGTTGAGGTAGTAGACCGTGAACAGCAGCGCCGCCGCCAGCAGCCCCGCCTGCAGCCCGAGCCACTGCATCGACGCCGACGACAGCCCGGCGCGGCGCCGGCTGCGGGCCCGTACCCAGCCCACGGCGAGGAAGCCGCCGGCCGCCGCGACCGCGAAGACGTAGGCGAGCGCCTCGGGGACGAACCACACCTGCGCGAACTTCACCAGCGGCGAGTCGAACGGGATGTTGATGGCGTTCTGGTCGCGCAGCAGCCACAACTGCACGCCCAGGAAGGCCAGCAGCCCGCCCAGGGTGACGACGAAGCTGGGCACGCCGAAGCGGTTCAGTATCTGGCCGTAGAGCCAGCCGATCGCGCAGCCGCCGGCGATCGCGACGGCGAGCGCCAGCACCAGCGGCTGCTCGTGCTTGACCATGACGACGGCCGTGGCCGCGGCCGAGACGCCGCTGACCGAGCCGACCGACAGGTCGATCTGTCCGACCAGCAGCACGCAGACGATGCCCAGCGCGATGACGCCGAGGGGCACCATCTCGAAGGTCAGGTTCACCAGGTTGGTGCTGGACAGGAAGGTCTGGTTCAGCGCCTGGAAGATCGTCCAGATGACCAGGATGCCGGCGACGACGGGCAGCATGCCCAGGTCGCCGTCGCGGGTGCGGCGGACGGCGGCGCGCACGCTGTCGCCGATGCCCTGGGGCGTCGTCAGCCGCTCGTCCTGCAGGTCGGCGGCGGCCTTGCCCAGCGGAGTGTCCAGGGATGTCACGGCAGTTCCTTCTCTTTCCGCGGGGCCGCGTCCGGCTGCGTTTCACCGGCCGCGGCTCTCCGGGCCGCGCGCTGCGCGACCACGTTGTCCACGGCGCCGGTGATCGCGGCGACGACCTGCTCCGAGGTGACGGTGCGGGCGTCGAAGACGCCGTTGTTGCGGCCGAGGCGGAGCACGGCCACCCGGTCGGCGACGGCGCGAACGTCGTCCATGTTGTGGCTGATCATGACGACGCCGAGGCCGTTGCCCTTCAGCCGCTCGATGAGGTTCAGCACCTCGGCCGTCTGCGCCACGCCGAGCGCGGCGGTCGGCTCGTCGAGGAGGATCACCTCGGGCTTGCCCAGCAGCGCGCGGGTGATCGCCACCGTCTGGCGCTGGCCGCCGGAGAGGGCGGCCACCGGCACGTCGAGGGTGGGGATACGGGCCGACAGCTCCCGCAGCAGCTCCCAGGAGCGCGTCTCCATCCTGACGTCGTCCAGCATCCAGGGGCGTAGCTCCTGGCCGAGGAAGAGGTTCGCCTTGACGTCGAGGTTCTCGCACAGCGCCAGGTCCTGGAAGACGGTGGCGATGCCGATGGCCTGCGCGTCGGCCGGGGAGCCGAGCGAGACCTCCCGGTCGTGGAAGGCGATGGTGCCCCCGTCGGGGGTGTAGACCCCCGACAGGATCTTCACCAGCGTGGACTTGCCGGCGCCGTTGTCCCCGACGACGGCCACCACCTCGCCGGCGGCCACGTCGAGGTCGATGCCGGTGAGCGCGGCGACGGCGCCGAACTGCTTGCTGACGCCGCGCAGGGACAGCACGGTGGGCGCGGCCGGGGCGGCGGGGGCTGTCATCGTGACCCTTTTCCTTTCGTTTCGCCGGGTACGGAGTTCGCGGGGGGTGCTGAGCCCGCCGGGCACTGAGCCCGGCGGGCTGCGGAGGCTGCGCGGGGTCAGCTGATCCCGAGGCTCTCGCAGTCCTTGGCGTACTCGCGGGTGCAGACGTCCCCGGCCTTCAGCACGCCGTCGGGGCCGAAGATGACCTCCTTGAGGTTCTCCTGCGTCACGACGGTCGGCTGGAAGAGCTGGGACGGCGTGTCGAAGAGCTGGGTGTCGGCCTTCGGCTTCTTGCCCTGCATGAAGTCGTACGTGACCTCGGCGGCGGCCTCGGCGACGGTCTTGATCGGCTTGGAGATGGTGTTGTACTGGTCGCCCGCGATGATCCGCTGAACGGCCGCAAGCTCGGCGTCGTTGCCGGTGACCGGCGGGACCTGGGCCTCGGCGGCCTTGAACGCGGCGATCGAACCGCCGCCGGTGCCGTCGTTGGCGGCGACCACGCCGGCGATGCGGCCGGAGTACTGCGAGATCTGGCCGCTCACCCACTGCTGGGCCTTCTCCGGCGACCAGTCGGGGGTGTCGTACTCGGCGAGCAGCTTGTAGCCGCTGTCGTCGACCGCGTTGTGGATGCCCTTCTTGATCAGCCCGGCGGCGGCGTCCGTCGGCGAGCCGTTGACCTGGAGGATGCCGCCCTCGGCCTGCTCCTTGTCGAGGTGGTCGACGAGGGACTGGCCGATGGACTCGCCGATCGCCTCGTTGTCGAACGAGACGTAGAAGTCGGCGGGCTTGGTCGGGATCGGCCGGTCGTACGCGATGACCTTGACGCCCTGCGACTGCGCGGTCTGCACGATGGTCGCCGCGGACTCGGAGTCGACCGGGTCCAGGACGATGACCTTGGCGCCCTGCGCCATGGCGGAGTTGGCCTGCTGCTGCTGGAGGGCGGCGTCGCTGTCGGCGTTCTGGTAGATGACCTTGCACTCGTCGCAGAGTTCGGCCATGCGCTTCTTGAACAGCGGGGCGTCGTACTGCTCGTAGCGCGTGGAGGCCAGGTCGGGCATGAGGAACGCGACCTTGCCGGCCCCGGTGCCGCCGCCCTTGCCGTCGTCACCCGAATTGCCGGGCTCCTCGGCGCAGGCCGTCAGTGCGCCGGTGGCGAGGATGCCGGCGAGAGCAAAACTGGCCAGTCGTCTCATGTTCCACTCCTTGCTCGTGTCCTTGCTCAGGGGCGCTGGGGGCGCTGGCGCTCGAGGCGCTGGGTGCTGTGAAGGCGACGCACACGAAACTCGGATGTTTCATTCATGTCAACGGGCCTCAGAAACTGAACAACGCCCCCCGGTAATGCACCCCTTTGAGTGTTCGCTCGATCAGGGGCGGTTAACATCGACACGATGGCCGATGCGGTGGGGGGCTATGACAGCGCAGGCAGTCGCGTCGCCATCCGCTTCGCGCGCCGCCCTGAGCGGTGCCTAGCGTCCGGATACGGGAATGTTCACTTCACAGAAAGAGAACAGGAGTTTCCATGGGGGCAGAGACCCGGCAGCCGGCCGACATGAGCGGGCGAAAGCCTCGTGAGCGGAGAGACCGCATCAAAGGTCGTGTAGTGGACGAAGGCTTCGTCCGCATCGAGCAGTTGGCCGACGAACTCGGCGTGACCCCCATGACCATCCGCCGGGACCTCGACCATCTGCAGAGCAGAGGCTGGCTCCGCAAGGTCCGCGGCGGCGCCACCGCCCAGCCCTCGACCGCCTTCCACGGCGACGTACGCCACCGCACCCAGGCGATGACGGCCGAGAAGAACGCCCTGGCCCGCGCCGCGCTCCCGCTGGTCAAGTCCGGCCAGTCGGTGATCATCGACGACAGCACCACCGCCCTGGCCCTGACCCGCCTGCTCACCCAGCAGGCCCCGCTGACCGTCATCACGAACTTCGTCCCGGTCACCCAGGTCCTCGCCGGCAGCCCCGGGATCGAGCTGATCTCCCTCGGCGGCACGTACTACCCCGCGTACGACGCCTTCCTCGGCCTGCGCACGGTCGACGCGGTCACCAGCCTGTACGCGGACACCCTCTTCGCCTCCACGACGGCGATCACCCGCGGCCACTGCTACCACCAGTCACAGGAGACGGTGGCGGTCAAACGCGCCCTGATGGAGGCGTGCGCCCGCAAGATCCTGCTGGTCGACCACACCAAGTTCCGCCGCCGGGGCCTGTACCAGCTCGCCCCGGTGACGGCCTTCGACCTGGTCATCGTCGACTCGGGGATCTCCCCGGCCGACCTGGACGCCCTTCAGGCGGACGGCGTGGAGGTCCTGGTCACCCACCCGGAGTGAGCTACCGGGGCCGCGCGGGGGTCAGGGGGTGGCTTCGGGAGGCGGGGCCTCTTCCTCGTCGTCGACCACGTGGACCGCGGCCTCCTCGGCCGAGGCCGCGGCGCCGTTGATGCCCGCGTCCGCGGCGACCATGTCCTTCTCCGCGTCCTCGTGCGCCCCCTCGTCCGGGGCGACCAGACGGCCGGCGCGGCGGTCGCCGACCTCGTCGTCGATCAGCTCGCCGTCCGTGTCGGCGATGTCGCCGAGGCCGTCGTCGTCGGGGAGGAGCGGCGGGTCCGGGACCTCCTCGGCGAGGCGCTCGTCCAGGGACTCGCCGCGGCGCTGCTCCGCGGCGGTGACGCCGGTGTGCTCGACGCCGCGGGGCTTCTCGGGCGGGGAGTAGCCCTCGTCCAGGGGGTCGACGAACCCGTCGAGGGTGTCCTCGGGCGGCAGCAGCCCCTCGTCGTCCTGGGCCCCGTCGCCGGGCGCGCCGGAGGGCTGGTAGACCTCGTCGCCCGCGGCGCTGTCGTCTTCGCCGTCGCTGCCCGTCACACGCGCCTCCTGTGCAGAGTGTCCCGCTGGGGTCATCCTCGGCGCGGCCGGGGAGCGGGGACACCTGGGCGGGGCGATCGGGTGGCGGCGGGGGGTTCGCCACCGCCACCCTTGGCAGTGGCGAACCGGCACATGCCGCCGGACTACCCGCGCGCCCTCACCGGTCCGCCGGGTTGATCCATTGCGGCTGCGACGGGTGCAGGAACCACGACGAGTGCCCCGGCTCCCGCCCCCCGTGCTCCGGCGGCGGTACGTGGTCGTAGGCGATCTGCTCCGGCGGCGTTCCGTACCCCCGCACCGTCTCCCGCACGTCCGAGATGAACTGCGCCGGCCCCGACACGTACACCCGGTGCTTCGGCCAGTCCCGGTGCGCCGACAGCGCCGCCTCCAGACGGCGTGCCGTCGCGCCCTGGCGCTCCGTGCGCTCCGGCGTGATCACCGTGACGTCCACCCACGAGTGGTTCTTGCGCAGCGCGTCGACGGCCTCCGGGTCGTAGAGGTGCGACGGGCTGCGGGCCACCAGGAACAGCCGGGCCGTGGTCGGGGTCCAGCGGCGGACCATCTCCTCCAGCAGGGCCCGGATCGGCGCCCAGCCCGTGCCCGCCGCGATGAAGGTCACCGGCTGCCCCGCGCGCTTCGGGAGGACCGCCGTGCCCGCAGGGGCGCCCAGGCGCAGGGTGTCGTTCGGGGCGATCCGATCCACTAATAGCGGGCTCAGCAGGCCGCCGTCGACTCTGCTGACGTGCAGGTCGATGGTGCGGTCGGCGCGCGGGGCGCAGCCGATGGAGTACGGGCGCCACACCCGCGGCACCTGCGGGGCGGAGACGCTGACGAACTGGCCCGCGGCGTACGGGAGCGTCCGGTCCGGGAGCAGGGTCAGGACCGTGACGCCCGGGGCGGCCCGGTGGCGGGCCACGACCCGGCAGTCCCACCAGCGCGGCGCCTGCTGCTTGTCCGCCTCCTCGCTGCCGCCGATCATCGCCTCGGAGAGGACCTTGTACGCGCCGAGCCACGCCTGCTCCGTCTCCTCGTCCCAGGTGTTCGGCAGGCCGAAGCGGAGCGCGGCGATCAGGCTCTCGCCGACCGCCGCGTAGTGCTCGGGGCGGGCGTCGAACTTGCGGTGGTCGCGCCCCAGCGTCGCCAGGTAGCGGGGCAGGTCCGGGTCGTCGAGGCGCTGCACGACGAGGGTGAGGGCGGCGAAGAGGCGGTCGCGCTGCTCGGACATGTCCGCCGGGAACAGCTCGCGGACCCCCGGATTGCGGGCAAACAGATGCGAATAGAAATACTTGGCGACATGGTCGGCTCTGCGTTCAACTCGGGCAAAACTCGCCCGGATTCGCTCGTTTGCATCCACGCATACGGACGGTACTGACCCATGGGTCACTTCTTCAACACGGCCTCGAACAAGTTTCCCAAGTCGCCACCGAATGTCTGTTCCGCCCGGGGCCCAGCAAGTGGAACGGGCCGCCTAGAGGCGGATCTCCAGCACCCGTCCCGGCCACACCGGCCGCCCGGGGCGCTCCACCGAGAACGTCGCGCCCGGCGTGAAGCCCAGCCGCTCGTACTGCCGCGCCAGCGCCCCGCCGCCGCCTCCGAAGCAGTCCACCCGCAGCAGCCCGACGCCCCGCCGTGCCGCCTCCGCCCGCGCGTCCGCCACCAGCGCCGCGCCCACCCCCGAGCCGGCCAGCGCCCGGTCCGTCACCAGCAGCCGGATGTACAGCTCCGGCTCCCCGGCCGCCGGGACGAACTCCTGCGGCTCGTCCGCGAGCACGCACACCCCCGCCACGGCGCCCCCGGGCGCCTCCGCGACCCGTACCAGGAAGTCGCGTGCGTACTTCTCGACCTGCGCCACCCGCTCCGGCAGCCCCGAGAACGGCTCCGTGCCCCACTGCTCGGTCCGCCCCCGCGCCGTCAGCCACGCCACCGCACCGTCGAGCAGCGCGAGGACGGCGGGAGCGTCGGCAGGGCCTCCTGTACGTATCTTCATGTACGGGAATCTAGCCGGGCCCGGCACGCCGCGCCTACGGCGTCTCCGCCTGCCGTTCCAGGCCCAGCGCCGGCCGCAGCCGCGCCAGGTTGTCCCGCGTCGCCCGCCACAGCACCCGCTGCCGGTCCAGCACGTCCGCCACCGCCGCGCCGTGGTCGTCCAGCACCGCCTCCGCCCGCTCGACCAGCACCTCCGCCAGCCGCTCGTCGTCCACCCGCACACCCCACTCCGGCCGGTCGATGTCGGCCAGGAAGTACGCCAGCTTCGGGTGCGAGACCAGGCTCAGCACCGGCGTCCCGCAGCCGAAGGGGATCATCCCCGCGTGCCCGCGCATCCCGATCACCAGCCGCGCCCGCCGGTACGCGGCGCGGATCCCGTCGTTGTCCAGGTCGTACAGCGCCTCCACGGGCAGCGCGATCCCGTGCTCCCGGCGCAGGTCGTGCGCGAACTGCTCGTCGGCCGCCATGTGCGCGGCCACCCGCACGTCCGCCCGCTCGCGCAGCGCCCGCACCGCCCGCGCCATGGCGTCCAGGAACCGCGGATAGCCGTCGCCGAAGCGCATCCCCGCCCGGTCGTACGCGCAGTTCACCAGCACCGTGTCGGCCCGCTCCACCGCGGCGTCGTCCCAGCCCGGCTGGAGCAGCCGGGTCAGGGTGGTGGGGCAGGGCTGGTACGCGACGCGGTCGCGCAGCCGCTCCGGCAGCAGCTCCCGCACCCGCTCCACCGAGCCGCGGTTGCGCAGCCCGAAGAACGCCGAGCGCTCCACCAGCGCCGCGAGGCTCTCGCGGAAGCGGCTGCGGCGGTAGGACTGGCCGGGAAAGACGTTGTAGCCGACGGCGAAGACCGCCAGCGGCACCTCGATCCGGGCCAGCAGCCGGTCGGGTACGTTCCACTGCCACGCGCTGTTGCCGTTCGGCCAGGTGTCGGGCAGGAACAGCCCTCCGCCGCCGACGACCAGCCCGCGGCGCGCGTTGACCTCCGCCAGCGCCTCCTCGTCGAACAGCCGGTGCACGGGGACCGGGTGCCACCGGCGCGCGGAGGGGTCGGTGCCGAAGCAGAGCCGGACGGCCTCGGGGAGGACCTTGTCGCCGGCGTTCTCCTGGCCGGTGGCGTACGCGGCGGCGTGCGCGAGCTGCGTGGAGACCACCGACGCCTCCCCGCGGTGGGCCGCGAACTCGGGCAGCCCGTAGCCGCCGCGGAGCATGGCCCGGCAGGTGCGGTTGGTCGGTTCGGCGTCCAGGCCCTCGCGCGCGTACGCCTTCGACCGCTCCTCGTCGCCGCGCAGCCAGGCCAGCCGGGCGAGCTGGCTGAACGCCTTCGGCGCCAGCTCGGGGGACGCGGCGGCGAGCAGGAGGTGGGTCTCGGCCTCGTCGTAGCGGGAGACGGCCATGAGCGCGGTGCCCATGGTGTCGTGGAAGCGCGGCTGGTCGGCCCGCGGACGGGCGGCGGACAGGGCGTCCACGGCCTCCTCGTACGCGCCGATCGCACGCAGCCCGAGGGCGGTGCGGCGGGCGAGGTCCGTGGCGGGGCGCAGCCGCAGCAGGGGCGGGCCGTAGTGGAGGAGCAGGTCGGGGTGCTGGCGGTGGGCGGGCAGGGCGCAGTACGCGCGCCAGAACTGCTCGTCGGTCAGGTCGTGGCGGGCGCGGGTCTCGTCGGACGGGTCGCGCAGGACGGCGAGGTCGGCGGCCACGAGCCAGCGCGGATGCAGCTCCACGACGTCGTCGTACGCGGCGGTGAGGCCGTCGTCGTACGCGCCTGGGCCGGCACCGGCGCCGTCGCCGGCGGGCAGCTCGACGATCCGGGGGTGCAGCCGGCGGGCCGCGGCCAGGACGTCGTCCGGCAGGCCGTCGTGGCGGAGCAGGAAGTCCTCGCAGACGCCGGGGTTGGCCAGGGCGAGGCTGCGGAGCAGCGCGGGCAGCCCGGCGGTGTGGCCGGGGTCCGCCGCGTCGACCCGGCAGGCGAAGGCGACGCGGGGTGCGCGGCCGGCGGGGGCGGCCGGCGCCGGCCCGGGGTCGCCGGGGCCGTCGGCGCCGCGGGGGCGGGGCGGGACGGGGCCGGGTATTGCGCGGGGCGGGGCGGCAGCCGGTGCCGGGGCAGCGGCCGGGACGGCAGCCGTCGCGGGGGCGGGGGAGCGGGGGGCGGAAGCGGTCATCGCAGGGCGGTCCTCGTCTTCGTACGGTCCTTCGCCCGGGAGGCGATCCAGCGGCGCTCCTCCGGCCGCAGCCGGCCTGCGCCGTGGACGTCCAGCCGCGGGCTGACGTCGAGGTGGTCCAGCAGCCGCAGCACGGTGAACGCGGCGCTGGTCCCCGGTCCCCAGCCGCCGTCCCCGAGCAGCGCCGGGTCCGCGAGCGGGCGGCGCAGCGAGGCGTCGCCGAGGCCGTCCTGCGCGCCGGGCACCGCGCGCCTGACCGCCTCCCGCCACGTCTCGCCGGGGTCGGCGAAGAGCAGCCGGACGCCGGCGGGCCGGTGCCACGAGTCGCAGTCCGGATCGGCGACGGCGTGCACGTCGGCGCGCTCGCCGCCGCGGAAGTCGTCGCAGCGGACGACGAGTTCGTAGTCGCCGGCGTCCTCGAACCGGTCCGGCCCGACGACGACGCAGGCGGTCTTCCCGGCGACGAGGCCGCGGAAGTCGGCGACGCCGACGGGGCGGGCGCCGCCGAGCAGCGGATCGGCCATGCGGCCCTGGTCGAGGAGCCGGCTGTACGTCCCGTACAGGCCGGCGAGTTCGCGCACCCGCGCGTCCCCGGCCCCGTACCGGCCGACCTGCTCCCCGACGTACGCGGTGAACGCCTCCCGCACGACCGCCGGCACCGCCTCGGCCCCGACGACCGCGGCGAACGCCCGCCCGGCGGCGGGGGCCGCGCCCGGCTCGCCGCCCGCGCCGCCCGCGCCGCCCGCGGGCTCCCGACCGGGGTCCGCCGTGTCCCCCGTGTCCCCTGCGTCCCCCGGGCCCCCGGTGTCCGCCGGGAACAGCTCCACCGCCGCCGCCAGGCACTCCCGCTTCTCGCGGGCCGCGGCCAGCAGCACCGGCGTCTCCGGGTGGGTGCTCCCCAGCGCCAGCGTCCGTTCGTACGCCTCCGCCGCCCCCGCCGAACGGCCCAGCGCGTCCAGGGCGTGCGCGCGCAGCCGCCACGCGGCGCGGGACTTCGCGCGCAGCGCGACCCCCGTGTCCGCCAGCTCCACGGCGAGCAGCAACTCCCGTTCGCCGCCCGTCTCCACCGCCCGGTCCCCGGCCCGCAGCAGGGTGTCGAACAGCTCCGCGCCCACCGTCTCGCGGCGCGGCGGCGGGGCGGTGCCGAGCAGTTCGCCGAGCGCCGCCACCAGGGCCGTACGGGCAGTCCCCGGTCCGCCGCTGGGCGGCGGCCGGTCCGCCGCGTCCTCCTCGGCGGTCAGCCCGGCCAGGTATCCGGTGCACACGCGGGCGCACTCCGCGAGCGCGAATGCCTGTTCTGCTCTCACCCGGCGGGACGGTCTGGATCGCGGAGTCTTCATCGTGCTCCCGGTTCGTGCGGCAGGGTGCGACTGTTCCGCAGCCGCCGACGCCCGGTTTGGCCACGTGGCAGACGTGAGATGAACACTGCGCGAAGCTCGGGTCGCGGGCGCGGACAGCGGGGGACAGCGGAGCCCGGCGGGGCCCGCGGGGGTACGGGTAGGGTCGGACGGTGCCTGACCGGTACGCGCTCCGGCGCGGCCCGCGCCCGGAGGCGAACGGCCGTGGGGCGAAAGGCCGGACGGATCGAAAGAGTCGACGAAGGGAACCGCCGTGGAGCAGCTGCCGCCCGAATTCCTCACACCCGGCTCGTCGTCGTTCGCGGACTTCCTCGCCGCCCACGCCCCGGAACAGCTCCCAGCCAACCGCCGCCTCGGCGGCGCCGGGGACCCCGCCGGCGCCGCGGTCGACTTCCCGCACGGCACCACCATCGTCGCCGCCTCCTACGCCGACGGCGTCCTCCTCGCCGCCGACCGCCGCGTCACCCTGGGCAACGGGATGATCGCGCACCGGGACTTCGAGAAGGTCTTCCCGGCCGACGAGTTCTCCGCCGTCGGCATCGCCGGCTCCACCGGCATGGCCGAGGAGATGGTCCGCCTGCTGCGCCTGGAGCTGGAGCACTACGAGAAGATCGAGACCGTGCCGCTCTCCCTGGAGGGCAAGGCAAACCGCCTCGGCACCCTCATCCGCGACAACCTCGGCCCCGCCATGCAGGGCCTCGCCGTCGTGCCGATCTTCGCCGGGTACGACGTGCGCAGCGGGGCCGCGCGGATCTACTCGTACGACATCACCGGCGGCCGCGCGGAGGAGAAGGGCTTCGGCGGCACGGGCTCCGGCTCCGTGTACGCGCGCGGGGCGATGAAGAAGCTGTACCGCGAGGGCATGAGCGAGGACGACGCCGTGACGATGGCGGTGCAGGCGCTCTACGACGCGGCCGAGGACGACAGCGCCACCGGCGGCCCGGACGCCACCCGCCGCATCTACCCGCTCGTCCACACCGTCACCGCGGAGGGCTGCCGGCGGCTGGACGACGCCCGGGTGGCGGAGCTGTCGCTCGCCGTGCTGGAGGGCCGCCGCGGCCGCCCGGACGGGCCGAACGCGCCGCTGGCGTAGCGCACTTCGCACCGCCGGACCCCACCCGCCGGACTCCCGCCCGGGCACCCGCGGCCCGTCGCGGCCGGACGGGAGACGCCCGTACGGAAGACGCCCGGCCCGCCCGGTCAACCCGGCGGCGGCCACCGTGCGATGTCGGACACCGGCCCCAGGTGGCCGAGCTTGTCGGGGTTGACCACCGACCGGATCGCCACCACCAGGCCGTCCGCCACGTCGAGTTCGAACACGCCGGCCACCCGCGCCCCGGCGTCGTACATCACCGCGCCCGGCCGGCCGTTGACCCAGGCCGGGCGGAGGGTGACGCCGAGCGGCCGGAGCCGGCGGAAGAGGCCGGCGAGGAGCCGCAGGACGGGCTCCCGCCCGGTCGGCGGGCGCGCGACCACCTGCGTCTTGCCGCCGCCGTCCGCGTGCAGCACCACGTCGGGCGCGAGCACGGCGAACAGCTCGTCCATGTCGCCGCCCGCGGCGGCCTCGAAGAACCGGCGGGCCAGCTCCTCGCCCTCCGCCTGCCGCCCCGGCGGCGGGGCGCCGTCCTGCCGTACCCCCGCGGCGATGCGGCCCCGGGCACGGGCGAAGATCTTCCGGCAGTTGACCTCGGACTTGCCCGTCGTCCTCGCGACCTCGCGGTAGCCGTAGCCGAAGACCTCGCGCAGCATGAAGACCGCCCGCTCCACCGGCGTGAGCGACTCCAGCAGCACGAGGAACGCCATGGACAGCGAGTCGGACAGCTCGGCGTACTCGGCGGGGCCCGGCCGGTCCGCGGGCACGACGACCGGCTCGGGCAGCCAGTCGCCCACGTACCTCTCCCGCCGCACCCGGGCCGAGCCCAGGTAGTTGATGCCGAGCCGCGTCACGGCCGTGGTCAGGTAGGCCTTGAGGTCGGCGATCTCGGTGCCCGCCCGGCGCGCACGGGTCAGGCCGAGGAACGCGTCCTGCACGATGTCCTCGGAGTCGCCCACCGACCCGGTCATCCCGTACGCGATGGAGAACAGCAGCGGCCGGTAGCCGGCCGTCGCCGCGTCCGTCCCGTTCCCGTCCCCGTCAGCCGGCCCAGGCACGGAACCCCTCCCGCCAGCTCCCGTAGCGCGGCACCCAGCCCAGCTCCTTGCGCGCCTTGCCGTTGGCCGACCCGCGCGCCGTCGTCATCTGCCCCACGACGAACTCGCCGGCCAGCAGCCGCCCGAGCCACGCCGGCAGGTGCCTCGGGGGCTTCGCCCCCGCGACCTCGGCGAGGTACGGCAGCCACTCCGCGACCGGCGCGGGCTCGTCGTCGACGACGTTGTACGCGCCGGGCCCGCCGTTCTCGACCGCGGCGAGCGTCGCGGCCGCCGCGTCGGCGATCTCGATGAACGACCAGATCCCGGCCCCGCCGCCGATCACCGGCAGCTGCCGCTTGCGCACCGCGGCCACCATGGCGTCCGAGGCGCCCCGCCCGTAGAACGTGCCGTAGCGCAGCACGATGCCCTCCGGTGCCCCGAGCGGCACGTTCTCGTCCACGTGCCTGATCGCCGCCAGCGTACGTGCCGCCGACGCGACGGCCGGCCGGGTGACGGTCGCGTCGTCCTCGGACTTCACCGGGCCGCCGGAGTGCTCGTAGACGAAGTTGTGGCTCTGTGCGACGACGCGGCGGGTGCCGGCCCGCTCCGCGGCGGCCAGCAGGTTGTCGGTGCCCCGGGTGCGGAGCTCGTTGGTGGCGGCGAACACCTTGTCCACGTTGCGCAGGCTCCGCATGTCGCCCAGCGCGGTCATCTGGTGCACGACGACCTCCGGTGCCGCGGCGTCCACGGCCGCGAGCACCGCCTCGCGGTCCAGCCCGTCGAGCACCACCGGCTCCGCGCCCTGCGCCCGCAGCTGTGCCGCCTTGGCAGGCGTCCGCGTGGTGGCGGTGACCCCGTGGCCCGCCAGGACCAGCTCGGGGACGAGGTGCCGCCCCAGCACCCCGGTCGCCCCAGTGACGAAAACTCGCATGATCTTCCCTTTCGTGTGGCAACCCCTGGAGACAGGGCAGCACCCGAATCTGTGACACCCGGCGCGGACAGGGGCGCGGGCAAGGTGCGCGGGGCGGCGCGGAGGGGACCCGGGCAGGGCGCGGGTACGGCGTGGAATTCGGGGGGCGGCGGGCGGACCCCCGCGGGTACCGTCGGACGATGAGCGACCCCGCCCTCTTCCCGCCCGGCCTGCCCGTCCTCACCGAGATGCGCCTGCACACCTCAGGACGCGCCTGGCTGGCGGAGCTGCCCGCCCTGGTGGAGAAGCTCCGCACCCGGTGGTCGCTGCACTTCGGCGCCCCGTACATGGGCGGCAGTTGCTCCTGGGTGGCACCGGCCCGGCTGCCGGACGGAACCCGCGCCGTCTTCAAGGTCACCTGGCCTCACCGCGAGGCGGCGGGCGAGGCCGAGGGCCTGCGCATCTGGGACGGCCGCGGCGCCGTACGCCTCCTCGACCACGCGCCCGAGCACCAGGCGCTGCTGCTGGAGCGCTGCGAGCC
Source organism: Streptomyces aculeolatus (assembly GCF_020400605.1). Lineage (GTDB taxonomy): Bacteria > Actinomycetota > Actinomycetes > Streptomycetales > Streptomycetaceae > Streptomyces > Streptomyces aculeolatus. The sequence continues at coordinate 523,958 of NZ_JAINRD010000002.1, forward strand.
GGGCACCGAGCTGGGCGCGGCCGACGGGCTCGGCACCGAGCGCCGGCTGCGGCTCGGCGCCGGTGTGCTGCGCGACCTGTGGAGCGCCCCCGTACCGGCGGACACCGGCCTCGAACGGGTCGCGGACGTCTGCGCCGAGTGGGCGGACCTGGTCGAGGAGCGGATGGCGCGGCTGCGCCCCGGCTACGACCCGGGGCTCGTCGCCCACGGCGCCCGGCTGCTCCGCGAACTCCCGGGCACGGCCGCCCGCGAGGTCGTCGTCCACGGCGACTTCAACCCCGGCAACGTCCTCGCCGCCGCGCGCGGCCCGTGGCTGGCCATCGACGCCAAGCCGATGACGGGCGACCCGGGCTACGACCCGTTCCCCCTGCTGGAGCAGATCGACGACCCGTTCGCCACCGCGGACCCGCACCGCACGGTCGCGGACCGCCTCGCGCTCCTCGCCGACGAGCTGGGCGAGGACGCGGACCGGCTGGCGGCGTGGGCGGCGGCCCGCCGGGTGGAGGCGGCGCTGTGGTCCGCGGAGCACGGCCGGGCCGACGACGGCGCGGGCGTGATGGCGGAGGCGCGGATCCTGGCGGACGCGGCCGGCGGTTAGCAGCCGGCGCGTGGGGACCGGCGGGCGGCGGAACGCGCGGGGGCGAGCCGTTACGCCTCGAAGTCCCCCGACTTGACGCCGTCGACGAACGCCTCCCAGGCGGCCGCGGTGAAGACCAGGGCCGGGCCGTGCGGGTCCTTGCTGTCGCGCACCGGGACCAAGGTGGCGTGGAAGCCGTCCGCGACCTCGAGGCAGGCGGTGGCTGCACGGTCGCTGTAACTGGTCTTGCGCCAGCGGGCGTCACTCAGGTCGAACCGGTCGTTCCATGCGGTCATGCCGCCCAGTCTTTCGCCCGCGACCGGAACGCGGCAAGGGATTGCCGGTTGGACATAGCGGCACCCCGCCGCGGTCGGGATGTCCGCGGCGGAGCGCTGCTCGGCGGACGGCCGGGGAGGATGGATGGCCGCCCCCTCTCGGGGTCCGCCCACCCGCCCCGCGCGCAGTCAGGCGGGACAGGCGGGGCAGGTGGGCGGAGAGTGGACGGATGCGCCCGGTCCGGGCGTGCCGGCGTACGGACCGGGTGCATCCGCCCGGCTTCAGGTGCCGTGCGGCGGGTGGGCCTCAGACACCGGCGATGGACTGGATCCAGGAGCGGTACCGCGTGACGTTCGTGTACGCGGTGGTGGTCTGCCGGTCGCTGGTGGACGCGACGCCGACCTGGGCGCCGTTCGCCATCATCGGACCGCCGGAGTCGCCGCCGGCCGTGATGCCGTCGCCGCGCCGGGCGCAGATGGCGTTGCCGCCGTAGGCGTCGCTGCAGCCGCCGGTGACGGTGACGTTGGCGACCTTCAGGTACTGCGACTGGCAGTTGATCTCCGAGCCGCACTGCGAGGTGGCGCCCCAGCCGTAGACCTGTACGTTCTGGCCGACCGTCACGGAACCGGGCTGCCCGAGCGTGGCGTACGTGGTGGAGACGGACCGGTCGAGCCGGACCAGCGCCAGGTCGGAGGAGTGGGTGTAGGTCTGCACACCGTTGGCGAGGGTGCCGCCGCTGGTCTGGTCGAGGCTGCCGATGCGGAAGGACAGCCCCCCGCCGCTGACGCAGTGCTTGGCGGTGAGGATCCAGGTGGGTGCGATGATCGACGCGCTGCACGTCTGGCGGCCGTTGGAGAACAGCCGCGCGGCCCAGGGGCCGCTCTGGGCGTAGCCGCCGCCGATGATCTTCGTGGACGGCGGTCCTTCGGGCGTACGGGCCTGGGCGGCCGCGGGGACGTCGGCGGCGCCGCGGGCGGACGTGTGGTCCGCTGCGACCGCGGTGGCGCCGAAGGTGAGGGCGGCCACCACGGCGGCGACGAGCGTGGGGAGTGATCTGGTTATTCGCAAGGTTCCTCGTTTCCGAAGGCACGCGGGTTCGGGTGGTCCCGCGCGTGGAGGGGCCAGGGAAGTACCAGGCGTCAGGATTCCGGAAACCGGGAGTTCGCGGTAATCACAACTTCCCATAACGCGCAGCGATGGAAGCGGCGGTGCGTTCCCCCGCGGAGCCCCGGGCCCGCGGAAAACGCCGCGCGGCGCGCGGCCGTAGCGTGCTTGGCTGGTGCGCATGACCACGCAACTCCTCGACCGCGTCCTCGTCGTCGACGTCGAAGCCACCTGCTGGGAGGGCGCGCCGCCGGCCGGGATGAGCCCGGAGATCATCGAGATCGGGCTCTGCGAGCTGGACGTGCCGACCGGTGAGCGGATCTCGCGGCGCTCGGTGCTGGTGCGGCCCGAGCACTCCGAGGTGAGCGGCTTCTGCACCCGGCTGACCACCCTCACCGCAGAACAGGTCGCGGCCGGCGTGCCGTTCGCCGAGGCGTGCGCGCTGCTGCGGCGCGAGTACGGCGCGCGGCAGCGGGTGTGGGCGAGCTGGGGGGACTACGACCGGCGGCAGTTCGAGCGGCAGTGCGCGGCCGGGGAGGCGGCGTACCCCTTCGGCAGGCGGCATGTGAACGCCAAGACGCTCTACGCCCTCGCCCACGGTTTCGGCCGCGAGCCGGGGATGGCCGAGGCGCTGGCGCACGCCGGGCTGGAGCTGGAGGGCACCCACCACCGCGGCGTGGACGACGCCTGGAACATCGCCGGGTTGCTCGCGGGGATCCTGCGGGACGTGCGGTCGGCCGCGGCCCAAGTGCCCCCCGGGGGCGGGGCGTAGCGGCGCGGCGGACCGCAGGCGGTCGTCCGGGGGCCGTTCACGGGGCACTTGGCGGTCGTCCGCGGGGCGCCGGGCGGCGCTCCGCGGGCCGTTCGCGGGTCGTTCGCCGTCCGCCCGGGTGACAACCGTGGAACCCGGCGCGGCAGTTGGGTTACCCCTGGCCCGATCAGGGTGCGCCCCGGGGATCGTGGCAGTACGCTGCCGTGATCGTGGAGCAGGGCGCGGAAGGCGGTACGGGCGTGGGTGCGGGCGGTCTTGAGCTGCCCCCGGCAGGCGGTCCCGAAGACGGGGATCGCGGGGGCGGCGGCTCGACCGAGCCGCCACCGGGCGCGCCACCGCCGCCCGGCACGGTGTCGCTGGCCCGGCCGATGGAGATCGGCGCGGAGATCGGCTGGGGCGAGGACGACTGGGACGAGGTACGCACCCGCGCGGCGCGCGCGGGGCGGGCGTACATCTGGCTGAACGTCGTCGAGCAGCGGCTGCGCTCCGTCGTCGCCTCGGTGCTGCGCCCCGTCTACGAGCCGGTGCACGGCGAGGACTGGGTCGTCGCCGCGGCTGGCCCCGCGGGCCAGGAGTGGGTGCAGCGGGCGGTCGCGGTGCGGGAGGTCAGCCGGCGCAAGGGCTACCTGCTCGACCCCGCGGACGACAACGTCATCAGCTTCCTGACGCTGCCGCAGCTGCGCGAGCTGATGGTGCAGCACTGGCCGTGCTTCGAGCCCTACCTCGACGACCGGCGCGACCTGGAACTGGCGCTCGACGAGCTGGAGGTCGCCCGCAACGTCGTCTCCCGCAACCGCGCCCTGTCCGGCACCGTGCTGGCGCAGGCCGAGCGCGCGGCGACCCGGCTGCTGCGCCTCCTCGGCGCCGACGACCAGCCGCCCTCCGCCGACCGGCTCCCGGTGGACGCGGTGGAGGACCTGGTCGGCGACCGGTACGCGGACGTCGTCGGCGTCCACCCCGACCGGGTCGGGCTGCAGCGCGCGCTGCCGGTGGAGGACCTCTTCGGCGGCGCCCGGCGGCTGGACGCGATCGGCATCGGGCTCAACCTGCTGGTGCAGAACTACTCCGGCCGCCGGCTGGGCCGGCTCGCGGAGGGCGGCTGCCGGATCCGGCTGCTCTTCCTCAACCCGGCGAGCAGCACCGTGCGCCGGCGGGAGCGCGAACTCGGCATGAAGCGCGGCGAGCTGGCGCGGGCGGTGGAGACGAACATCATCCACATGCGCCGGGTCCGCTCCCGGCTGCGCCCGCAGGGCGGGGCGGACCCGGCGGGGGGGTTCGACATCCGGGTCTTCGACGAGACGCCGCGGTTCACGGCGTACCTGATCAACGGTGACCGGCCGGACGGGCTCGGCGTGGTGCAGACGTACCTGCGGCGGGCGCGCGGCGCGGAGGCGCCGGCGCTGGTGCTGCGGGCGGCGCGGCGGGAGCTGGTGCACGGCCAGGGCGGCGGCGAGCCGGGGCTCTTCGAGGTGTACCGGGAGGAGTTCGAGAGCTTCTGGACGGACGCGCGCCCGGTCTCCTGACGGGCGCCGCGAGCCCTCTCCCCGGCTCCCTTTCCACGCGTTTTCCGCTCGTTTTCCACGCGCTTTCCGCGCGCCCCGACCGCTCCCCGGTATCCGGAGTCTTCCGGTCCGGTATGTCAGTGGCGGGTGAGAGTGTGGAGTCACTGGCCACGGAGCAGGGAGGGCGCCCATGGGGTGGTACGGGGAGCTGCTGGTCGGCTTCGATCTGGAAACGACCGGGACGGACCCGGGGGAGGCGCGGATCGTCTCCGCTGCGGTCGTGGAGGCCGTCCGCGGCGTGCCGACGCGCAGGCGGGAGTGGTTGGCCGACCCCGGTGTTCCGGTGCCGCCGGAGACGACCGCGATCCACGGGATCACCGACGAGCGGGCGACGGCCCACGGCCGGCCGGCGGCGGAGGTCGCGGACGAGGTGGCGGACGCGCTGGCGGCGCACTGGACGCGCGGCGTGCCGGTCGTCGCGTACAACGCCACGTTCGATCTGACGCTGCTGGCCGCGGAATTGCGCCGCCACGGGCTCGCCTCGATGCGCGAGCGGCTGGGCGGAGGGGAGGAGGGCCCGGTGATCGATCCGTACGCGATGGACAGGACGGTGGACCCGTTCCGGGAGGGCAAGAGGACGCTGGAGGCGGTCTGTGTGGAGTACGGGGTGGTGCTCGGCCGCGCGCACGACGCCGCGGAGGACGCGCTGGCGGCGGTCCGGCTGGCGGTGGCGATAGCCGAGCGGTACGGGGACGTGGCGTCGGCCGGCGCGTGGGACCTGCACCGCGGCCAGACGGACTGGCACGCGCAGCGGGCGGAGGGCTACCGCCACTGGCTGGCCCGCCAGTCCCGCGACCCGGCACCGGTGCCGGCGCCGGAGGCCGCGGCGGCGGAGCCGGTGCCGAAGAGGGGCTACGGCCCGGACGGGGCGGTGGCGTAGGGGAGGGCTCGCGGCGGGCGCGGGACGGGCGTTGACGCCCGCCGCGACCCTCGAAAGCCAGGCAGCCGGCCCCCGCCCGCCTTGCGGGCGGGGGCCGCTGCCGCGCGTTGCCGCGCTGCCGCGCGTTGCCGCGCTGCCGC
>NZ_JAINRD010000030.1 GCF_020400605.1 Streptomyces aculeolatus
CTGGCCACGGCGACTCCTCACACAACGGGGCGTTGTCAGGAGCGTCATCAAATCCCCGAGCCGGCCATCGCTTCAAACAACAATGACGCCCCGATGGACAACCCGTCGTTGTACCGGAGGACTTGCTTCGGCCCGGAGGTCGGCCTGCGGAACCGCGGCACGGGCCGCCGCGCACGATCCCGGCCCCGCTCCCCCGCCGCGACCGATGACGACGGCGCCGCACCTGCGGGACAATGGCCTTTCGTTCACGTCGCAGCCTGCTTCGACCACAGTCGCTCGGATTCGGCCACGCCCGGCGGGAAACCGAGCACCCCGTGGCCCGTTTACAGGTATTTTGTCCAGACCGTACGGGAGCGGATGCGCCGATCCCGGTGCCGGACAGGCAACGATTCGGACGCATCGGTCCCGGATGGGCCGATCCTTGCCTAGCCTCACGGGGTGGGGGCCGGCCGCGACGGGGGCCGTATCTCCGCGCCGTCCGAGGTGCAGAGCCGAACAGCGGCTGGAGTAGCGAGTAGCGCATGACCGACCGGAAGTTGCCGCATCACCGCACGCTCAATGCGCTGCCGTACGCCGTCATGGGCTGCGTCGCCGTCGTGGACGTCACCGCCGGACCCGACGTCGGGTTCCTGCCCCTGGTCTCGCTCGGGCCGGCCTTCGCCGGCCTGGTCGGCAACTGGCAGCGCACGGTGTTCGTCGGCGGCATCGCGCTGGTGCTGTGCGTACTGCTCGGCATCTCGGACGTGATGTTCGAGTCGCGGCGCGGCTATGTGGCCCTGCTGTCCGTCGTCGGCGTCACCGTCGCCGCGCTGCTCGCGGTGCGGATGCGGCATCGCCGCGAGGAGGAGCTGGCCAGCGTGCGCTCGATCGCCGAGGTGGCGCAGCGCGTGCTGCTGCGCCCGGTGCCGCGCAGCGCGGGGCGGCTGCGGGCGGCGGTCTCGTACACCTCCGCCGTGGCGGAGGCGCGGATCGGCGGCGACCTGTACGAGGTGGTGACCTCGCCGGCCGGCGTCCGGCTGATCGTCGGGGACGTACAGGGCAAGGGGCTCGAGGCGGTGGAGACGGCGGCGGTGGTGCTCAGCGCCTTCCGCGAGGCCGCGTACGACGAACCGGACCTGACGGCCGTCGGGGAGCGGCTGGAGCGGGCGCTCGACCGGCAGCTCGACGGCGAGAAGTTCGTCACCGCCATCCTCGCCGAGGTGGGCTCCGGCCAGGAGGTGACGCTGCTCAACTTCGGGCACCCGGCGCCGCTGGCCGTGCGCCAGGACGGCGACGTGCGCTATCTCGCGCCGCCGCAGCGGGCTTTACCGCTCGGTCTCGGGGAGCACGGCGTCGCCCAGCCGGAGCCGCACACGGCGGGATTCACCCCCGGAGACCAGTTGCTGTTCTACACCGACGGCGTCACCGAGGCCCGCGACCGTGCCGGGGCCTTCTACCCGCTGGAGCAGCGCGCCGGGCTGCTCAAGGACCCCGATCCGGAAGGGGCGCTGACCGCGCTGCGCCAGGACGTGATCGAGCACGTCCGGGCACCGCTGCACGACGACGCGGCGATGCTGCTGCTGCGCTACCGGGACGGCTGACGGCACGTCACCCGGTGCGGCGGACGAGCCGCAGCTCGGTCAGGTAGCGCTTGGCGATGCGCCCGCCGTGGCGTCCGTCGATCAGGCCCGCGAGGCAGGCCAGCAGCGCGTCGCGGGCCCCGGCGGGCAGCGCCCGGTGGCCGGAGTAGGTGCGCAGCAGGTTGAGGTACTCGGCGGTGGAGTACGCCGCCTCCCACTCGTAGCGGTGGAAGACCGGGGGCCCGAAGCGCTCCTCGCCGCGGAGGTCGTCGCGGTCCTCGGGGACGGCGTAGCCGGGCCGCAGGCGCAGGCCCGGCGGGGTGGCGGGGTCGAAGCGCTCGTAGCAGCCCTGCGCCGCGGCGAAGAACTCCTCGGTGCCGCCCGCCACATGGTGGGTGCGCACGGTGGCCAGCACCCCGCCGGGGCGCAGCGCGTCCGCCGACTTCGGCACCCGGACCGCGGGGTCGACCCAGGCGAACGCGGTGGCGGCGAGCACCACGTCGAACGGCTCCGGCGGCAGCGGCCACTGCTCGAACGCCGCGTTCACGACGTCCACGCCCGGGTACCCGGCGAGGTTGCGGCGCGCCACCCGCGCCATCTCCGCGCCCAGTTCCACCGCCGTCACCCGGCAGCCGCGCCCGGCCAGCGGCACGGTCGCCTGCCCGGTGCCGCAGCCGATCTCCAGCACCCGGCAGTTGGGCCCGAGTCCGGTGGGAGCGGCGGCGGCGAGGTCGTCGTACATCGCCGGCGGGTAGCCGGGACGGGCCCGGTCGTACAGCTCGGGCGCCTCGGTGAAAGTCTTGCGCAGCCGTTCGCGTTCGTCCTCTGTCACCGGCCCACCTTATGATCGGCTTCCTGCCCGGGCACCGTCATTTTCCCGGCACCCGCCACCGAGAGGAACGCCCCTTGATCCGACGCGAGAGCTACTGCGGCGGCCGGCTGGTGAAGGAGGTCGAGCAGGTGGGCGATGGCGGCGCGCCCTCCGGCTTAGCGGCGCCCGGCGCCGACGTGGCCGCGCTGTGGCTGCTGGACGGGGAGCGCGTGGAGCCCGCGGAGGCCGAGGCGTTCTGGGTGGTGTGGACGTCGGTGCGCCGGCGGCACCCGCTGGGCGAGACGGCGCGGAGCTGGCCGGTGGTCACGATCGCGTGCGCCATCGTGCTGTGGCTGGTGACGATGGTGCTGACGCAGTTCGAATGAGGAGTGCGGTCCGGGGCGCCGGCCCGTGCCGCGGGCGGGGCCGGCCCGTCCGTCCGGGCCCGGTTCAGTCGTCCTCGTCGCCTTCGTCGTCACGGTCGTCCTCCCCGTGCCGGTCGTGGTCGCCGCTGCCGGCGCCGCCCTCGCCCCGGGCGCCGTCGCCGAAGTGCTTCTCGCAGTAGGCGGCGACGGCCTTCTCGCCGCCGGCCTCGTGGACGAGGCGGTTCCAGGACCTCTCGTCACCGGGCTTCTCCTCGCCGTCGCGTACGGCGAGGAACCTCTCGCACAGCCGCTCCACCGCCTTGCCGTGCGTGCCCTGTTGCCCGTCCCGGTCGGGGCCGCCCTGGCCGGCGTCCTCGTCCCCGGTGCCGTCGGGCTGCCCGGCGCCGTCGGCTCCCCCGCCGGGCGCCGTGCCGGTGTCCGGCTCGTCGCGCCTGCCCTCGGGTCTGTCGTCCACCCGGCTGCCGCCGGCGGAGGCGGCGCCTTCGTCGGCGGTGTCGCCGGTGCGGTCCGGGTCGGTGGTGGCGGTCGGCGAGACGGCGGGTCCCGCGGACGGCTCCGGAGTTGCGGGGGACGAACGCAGCACCGCCCCGGCCGCGAGGGCGACGCCGCCGAGCACGCAGCCGGCGGCGGCGACCGCCGCGGCGGTGCGCAGGCGCCGCAGCCGCCGGGGTGTACGGCGTACGGGGGCGGGGCCCGCGGCGGCGGGCGACAGCCGCACCACGGGCTCGGCGGCCACCCGCCGCCCGGGCGGGCGCGCCTCGCGGCCGGAGCGGGCGCCTTCGGCGCCGCGGCCGTTCGCCGCCCGGCCGTTCACGGCGCGGCCGTTCACCCGGTGGCCGTTCGCGGCGTGCCCGTTCGGCGTCCGGCCGCCGACCGCATCGCCGGGCCCCGGAGCCTCCTCGGTCCCGGTGGGCTTCCCGCGCTCCGCGGCGCGGGCGGCGCGGAAGGCGGCCAGCGCCGCCTGCTCCCCCGGCAGTTCGGTGTCGAGCGCGGGGCGGCCGGCCCGGGCCGCGGTGTCGAGCAGTTCGGCCAGCCGTTCGGCGGTGTCCCGGTCGACGGGCGGCAGCGCGGCCCCGGCGTCCTCGTGCCCGCCGGCGAGCAGCCGCTCGGCCGCGCGCTGGTCGAGCCAGGTGTTCCGGTCGTCGTCGCCCATCACATACCCCTGAGCATCCACGTGGCCGAGCAGGTCGCGTCACCCGCGGGTGCGCCGGGCGGACAGTCGTCGGCCGCGGCCTCGCCGAGCTGGTCCGCCAGCAGGCGCAGGCCGCGCAGGGCGGCGGAGCGGGCCGCGGCGGGGCTCGTGCCGAGCACGTAGGCTGCTTGCTCGTCGTCCAGCCCCACGATCGCCCGCAGTGCGACGGCGTCGGCTTCCGCGCGGGGCAGCCAGGCGATCAGGGCAAGGCTACGCCCGCCGTCCGGCCGCTCCCGGCCGCCCTCGGGGTGGCGCGCGGGAGGCCGGCCCCGGCCGCGGCGGCGGGCCCTCCTGCCGGGGCGGTCGTGCAGCCGGGCCAGTGCGCGGGTGCGGGCGCTGCGGGCGCACCAGGCGCGAAAGCACATGGCGTCGCCGTCGAACGCGCGCAGGTCCCGGGCGATGTCCTGCCAGGCGCCCGCGGCGACCTCCTCCGCGTCGCCGTCTCCCGAGGCGTCGCCGACGAGCGTGCCGACGTAGCGGACGAGGCAGGGGTGCACCGTCCTGTACAGGTGCACGAACGCGGTCTCGTCGCCGGCCTGTGCGGCGCGTATCGCCTCCGGGAACCCTGCGTCAGCCTCTGCCATGCCGGGTCAGCCCGCCCGCGGCCGCTCGGCCGGGCGCATACAAAGCGGGTCCATTCGGTATGCACCCCCCAGGTGCCGGTTTATCGGGAGGCCGACCACACGCCTTCGCTGTCCGCCCGTGCGGAAGAGCACGCTACGGCCCGCCGCGGGATCGCGTCCAGTCCGCGGACACGGGCCCACACGCCTTGGGACGTAAGGGAGTTCTTGCACCGAATGGGTCGGGTCCGCGGCTGTCGCCCGGATGATCACCGATCTTCGTCCGGGCGTCCGCGGCCGGCGCCGAGGCCGTCGAGGAGCTGGCGTACGAGGGTGGGCGCGAGGCCGTCGGCGAGCGCGGCGTGGCCGAAGAGCAGCCGGTGGTAGACGGGCGCGAAGAGCTGGTCGACGGCGGCGGGTACGTCGGTGTCCGGCCGCAGCACGCCGCGCGCCACGGCGTCGTCGAGCAGCCGGGCGCAGGCGGCCCGGCGCGGGCGCACCCACCGCTCGTCGAGCGCCGCACGGACGTCGGGGTCGGCCTGGGCGGCGGCGACGATGTCGGCGACCAGAGGGCCGGCGGCCGTGTCGCGGAAGGCCCGGACGAGCGCGCCGACCTCGGCGGCGAGGTCGCCGGCGAGGCTCCCGTCGCCCGCGGGTGCGGCGAGGGCGTCGCCGGCGGCGTGCGCCAGACTGTCGAGCATCACGTGCCCGCGCGTGGGCCACCACTTGTAGACCGTCGACTTGCTGACCCGGGCACGGGCGGCGATCGCCTCCATGGTGACCGCCTGCACCCCGCCGGAGACCAGCAGCCCGGTCGCGGCGTCGAGCACCGCGGCCCTGGCCCGCTCGCTGCGCGGACGGCCCCGCGCGCGCGGCCCACCCGTTTCGCCCATGGCAGCCTCCGGCCTCCGCCTTATACTGAACGCACCGTACGATAAAGGGAAGGAGCACGTGTGACCACCGTCCCGGTCCGCAGGCTCAACGACGGTACGAAGCTCCCCGCCCTCGGCCTCGGCACGTATCCGATGGACGACGCGCAGGCCGAGCGGGCGGTCGCCACCGCCCTGGAGACCGGCTACCGGCTGGTCGACACCGCGCTCAACTACGGCAACGAGACGGGCACCGGCCGCGGCATCGTCCGCAGCGGGGTGCCGCGCCAGGACGTCGTCGTCACCACCAAGCTCCCCGGCCGCCACCACGGCTACGAACAGACGCTCGCCTCCTTCGAGGAGTCCCGCAAGCGGCTGGGCGTGGGCTATGTCGACCTGTACCTGATCCACTGGCCGCTGCCGCGCGTGGACCTGTACACCGACTCCTGGCGGGCGATGATCAGGCTGCGCGAGGAGGACCTCGTGCGCTCCATCGGGGTCTCCAACTTCACCGTCGCCCAACTGGACCGGCTGGAGCACGAGACCGGCGTGCTGCCGGCGGTCAACCAGATCGAGCTGCACCCCCACTTCCCGCAGGAGGAGCTGCGCTCGTACCACGCCGAGAAGGGCATCGCCACGGAGAGCTGGAGCCCGCTGGGCCGCGGCACCGACGTGCTGGCCGACCCGGCGATCGCCCGGGTGGCCGAGGCGCACGGTGTGACGCCTGCCCAGGCGGTGCTGCGCTGGCACACGCAGCTCGACGCCGTGCCCATCCCCAAGTCCGCGGACCCCGAACGGCAGCGCGAGAACCTCGACGTCTTCGGCTTCGAGCTGTCGGCCGCCGAGATGGCCACGGTCGCCGGCCGCCCGCAGCGGCGGGTGGGCGGCGACCCGGACGTGCACGAGGAGTTGTGAACCGCGGCGCGCCGGATGCGGCGCCGCGCTGCCGAGCGACAACAGAGGAGTCCGCAGGGTGAGAGCAGCAGTGCTGGGAACGGGCGTGATGGGCGCGGGCATGGCGCGCTCCCTGCTTCGCGGCGGCGTCGAGGTGACGGTGTGGAACCGCACGCCGGAGCGTGCGCAACCGCTCGCCGCAGACGGCGCGCGGGTCGCACCGAGCGCGGCGGAGGCCGTGCGGGACGCGGACGCGGTGCTGATCGCGCTGTACGACGCGGCGGCGGTGCTCGGCGTCCTCGGCGACGCGCTGCCGGAGTCGGCGGAGGACGCCGTATGGGTGCAGTCGGCGACGATCGGCACCGACGCGACGCGCCGGGCCGCCGAGCTGGCCGCCGTGGCGGGCCGCACGCTGGTGGAGGCCATGCTGCTGGGCACGAAGCAGCCCGCGGAGACGGGCCGGCTGACGCTGCTGACCGCGGGCGACCCGGCGGTCTTCACCCGGATCGAGCCGGTGACCGCGGCCATCTCGGTGAAGTCGGTGTGGGCCGGGCCTGAGGTCGGCGCGGGCACGGCGCTGAAGCTGGCGTGCAACGCCTGGATCACCTCGATCACGGCGGCGTCGGCACAGTCGCTGGCCCTGGCCGGGGCGCTCGGGCTGGACCCGACGCTGTTCCTCGCGGCCATCGACGGCTCGCCGTCGGACTGCCGGTACGCGCACGCGAAGGGCGCGGGGATGCTCGCGGGAGCGTTCGAGCCGCAGTTCGCGCTCGATGGCGCCCTGAAGGACATCGACCTGATCGACACGGCGGCCCGGGGCGCGGGCGTCGACGTCACCCTCCTGGGCGCGCTGCGCAGGCTGTACGGGGAGGCGTCACTTGCGGGGCACGGCGGCGACGACATGAGCGCGGTGTACACGAGCTTCGCGGACGCGGGCGGCGGTACGCCCCCGGGCGGCACGGCCTGAGACGGCGGTGGCGGCGGGCGGTACGGAGCCGGGCGGCCGGCCCCGTACCGCCGGACGGGCGTGCCGCGCTCAGTGCCTCCCGGGGGCACCGCCGCCGTAGACGGTGGCCTCCTTCGCGGTGTCGGCGACACCGTTCTCGCCGTTGAAGAAGCGCTGCCCCCAGTCCGTCAGCGCGGCCGGGTCGAAGTTCACCGTCATGTCGAGGTACTCGACCCCGCCGCCGTTGCCGCTGTACGACCAGCCCAGGTAGCCGAGGCCCAGCTCCTCGGCGAGGCGCATGACGGCGTCCTCGTCGGGGTTGCCGTCGGAGTGGTCGTGCCCGAACTCGCCGACGGCGATGGGCAGTCCGGCATCGGTGAAGGACGTCAGGTAGTCCTCGATCTCCGCGGCGGTGTCGTAGACGCCGTACATGTGGATCGAGAAGAGGGTGTCGCCCTGCGGGTCGGAGCCGGCGACTGCCTGCGCGTTGGTGCGCATCGTGTGCGTCCAGTCCTGGCCCCAGTTGGGGGCGTCCACCATCAGGGTGTGCTGGAGGCCCGCGCCGCGCAGCTTGCCGATGGCGCCCTGGGTGTCGGCGGTCCACCGCTCGTAGCCCTGGTTGCCGTGCGGCTCGTTGCCGAGGTTGACGATGACGTAGTCCTCCTGGCCGACGAGGGCGTCGCGGACGCTGATCCAGTAGTCGGCGGCGCGGTCGAGCGAGACGGCGGCGCCCTCCTCGCCGTAGCCGGTGGTGTCGTGGACCTCCAGCACGCAGATGAGGCGGTTCGCCTTGCACTGACTGACAACGTTGTCGACGTCAGCGGTCTCGCTGCGCGGCCAGCGGTCGCCCGTGGACAGCACCACGCGCACGCTGTTCGCGCCCAGTTGCTTGATCTCGCGCAGGGAGTCCAGCTCGCCGGTGTACCAGGCGTGCGGGTGGTTCACGCCGCGCAGGACGAAGTCGTTGCCGTTGCCCTCCAGGAGCCGGCCGCCCTCGGTGTGCAGCCCGGTGGCCGCGGCGGGCTCGGCCCCGGCGCCCGGGCCGAACCCGGCGACGGCGGCGGCGAGCCCGAGCAGGGCGGCGAGCAGGACGCGGCCGGCCCGCGGCCGGCCGCGCCGGCGGCGTCCGCGAGCGGTGGGGGGTGTGGTTCTCGGTGCGCTCATGTGCGGCTCCTCGCAAGTCGGTTGACGTATACATGGGAGCGCTCCCATATATCCAGTCCCGGCGGGTCCGCGTCAAGGCCCGCGGCAGGGGCGGTTGCCGGCGGCAGAACCTGTGAACCCGTACGGGCCGAACGCACGGCGCGCTGTCGGTGGCGGCCGGTAGCGTTCTCGTCGAGGTCCCCGGGGCGATCGAGGAGTCGACCATGGCGCAGCCGGAGCACACCGCGGATGCCGGGCCGGGCGCGGAGCCCGCCGGCCTGGTGATCGAGGGCTGCGCCGCGCTGGTCCACGGGCCCGGCGGCGAGGTCGCCTTCGCCGAGGACGCCGGGATCGTGATCCGCGGCGGCGCGATCGCGGAGGTGACGTCCGCCGCCGCGGCGGCGCGGGTGCCGGCCGTCGAGCGCATCGACGCCCGCGGCCAGGTCGCGATGCCCGGCCTGATCAACTGCCATACGCACGCGCCGATGGTCTTCCTGCGCGGCTTCGCCGAGGACGTGCCGGTCGAGGAGTGGTTCAACGACTGGATCTGGCCGGTGGAGAGCAACCTCACCGACCGGGACGTCGAGTTGGGCGCGCTGCTGGCCTGCGCCGAGATGATCCGCGGCGGCGTGACGACCTTCGCCGACCACTACTTCGCCATGGACCGGGTGGCCGACGCGGTCACGGACACCGGGCTGCGCGCGGTGCTGGGGCTCGCGTACTTCTCCTCCCAGGGCGCCGAGGGCCGCGAGCGGTCGCTGGAGTTCGCGCTGAGCCGCGCCGGGGACGCGGACGGGCGGATCACGACGTGCCTGGCGCCCCACGCGCCGTACACCGTGACGGACGCCGACCTCGCGGCGACGGCCCGGCTCGCACGGGAGCACGGGCTGCTGGTCCATCTGCACGCCGCGGAGAACCGGGAGCAGACCGAGACCAGCCTCGCCAGGCACGGCCGCACGCCCATCGAGGTGCTGGAGCGCTGCGGGCTGCTCGACACCGACGTGCTGATCGCCCACGGCACGGGACTGACCGGCGCCGACATCGCGCTGCTGGGCCGGGCGCCGGCCGCCGGGGTGGCGACCGCGCCGCGGGGCTATCTGAAGTTCGGCTGGGACCCCACGCCGGTGCGCGCGCTCAAGGAGGCCGGCGTGCCGGTGGGCCTGGCGACCGACGGGGCCGCGTCGAACAACACGCTGGACGTGTGGGAGAGCATGGCGCTCACCGCGCTGGTGCAGAAGTCGGCCGAGCGGGACGCCACCTGGGCCACCGCCCGCCAGGTGCTGCACCACGCGACGGCCCAGAGCGCGCGGGTCGTCGGCCTCGGCGACCGGGTGGGCTCGCTGGCACCCGGCCGCCGGGCCGACGTGATCCTGGTCGACCTGACGGGCCCGCACACGCAGCCCGTGCACGACCTCGCCGCCACCCTGGTGCACAGCGCCCGCGCGGGCGACGTGCGCACGACCGTCGTCGACGGCCGGGTCCTCATGCGCGACCGGCAGTTGCTGACCGTCGACGTGCCGGCGGTCGCCGCCGAGCTGGCCCCGCGCCTCGCGGCGCTGACCGAGCGCGGCCACGGCCGCCGGATCCAGAGCTACGACACGTAGGGGGCTCAGACCCTACGGCGCAGAAGCGTGCCGGGTCACTGGGCGGCGTCGGGCGTGGTGACGCGGACGTAGTCGACGACGAGCTGCTGCGGGAAGGTCGTGCTGCCGTCCGGGTCGCCGGGCCAGTAGCCGCCGACCGCCAGGTTGAGGATCAGGAAGAACGGCTTGTCGAAGACCCACTGCTTGCCGCCGAGGTCCGCGGGCGTCCGCGTCTGGTAGACGTTGCCGTCCACGGACCAGGTGATCTCGTTCGGCGACCAGTCGACGGCGAAGGTGTGGAAGCCGTCGGCGAACGCCTCGCCGCCCGGCAGCGAGTAGCCGGCCCCGATGCCGCCGGAGCCGGAGTAGTCCGGCCCGTGGATGGTGCCGTGCACGGTGTTCGGCTCGAAGCCGACGTTCTCCATCACGTCGATCTCGCCGCTGGCCGGCCAGCCGACCTGGCCGATGTCGTCGCCGAGCATCCAGAACGCCGGCCACATGCCCTGCCCGCGCGGCACCTTCATCCGCGCCTCCACGTGCCCGTACGTGGTGGTGAAGCGGCCGGAGGTGTTGAGCCGGGCGGAGGTGTACTCGCACCGGCCGTACCAGCACTGGTAGTCGCCGGGGTTCTCCTTGCGCGCGGTGATGACCAGGTTGCCCTCGCCGTCGAGCGCGGCGTTGGCGTTGCCCGGCGTGTAGTACTGCCGCTCGTGGTTGTTGACGTTGTCGCCGGTCTCGATCAGCCACTTGCCGCCGTCGACCGCGGAACCCGCGGGTCCGTCGAAGTTGTCTTCGAAGGTCACAGCCTGAGGGCCGTCCGGTGCGGCGCCGGCAGAGCCGGGTGTCCAGCTCAGTCCGGCGCAGACGGCCGCGAGCAGCAGGACGGCGGGCGTACGGCGGCGCCGTTTGCTCCGTGATGTCATGAAGGTGCGCCTCGATCCTCTGGTGGGGGGTTGCCGACCGGGGAACGCCCGCGGGTGGCGGACGTCCCGACTGGTCAGCCGGGTATCGAGCTTGGTCCAGACCTGTTTCGGTGCGAAAGTGAACTCCTTCGCGCGGGCACAGTCAATGGATCCGGCGGATCCCACTGCGTTCAGGTTCCGAAGCGAAGAGGGCCCGAACCCACGCCCGTTGCCCAAGCGGGCACCGAACGGTCACGCGTCCTGGCCGGGGCGGGCACGCCCGGCGGGCGGCGAAAGCGGCCTCTTGCCGCTCCCCAGCGGCGATACGGCGGTGAAAGCGGGCACAGTCGGTCACGACGTGCGGTGCAGGAAGCCTGGCCGGTGGGTTCCGCCGCCGGTAGAAATGCCTTCGGAAGCCCGAACGGGCAGGGCTTCGCGATTCCGACAACACCCCCCACAGCCAAACCGCGAAGGCAGGTGGTCGTCGTGGACGGAGAAGAACGCAGACGGGTCATCCTGGAGACCGCCAGGCGCGCCGGCAAGGTGGACGTCGCCAAGCTGGCCGCCGACCTGGGCGTGTCGAGAGAGACCGTACGGCGCGACCTGACGCTCCTGGAGGACCACGGGCTCGTCCGGCGCACGCACGGCGGCGCGTACCCGGTGGAGAGCGCGGGGTTCGAGACCACGCTCGCGTACCGCACGACCATGCACGTACCGGAGAAGTCGCGCATCGCCGCCGCGGCGGCGGAACTGCTCGGCGACGCCGAGACGGTCTTCATCGACGAGGGCTTCAACCCCCAGCTCATCGCCGAGGCGCTGCCGCGGCCCCGTCCGCTGACCGTCGTCACGGCCTCGCTCGCCACCGCGAGCGCGCTGGCCGGGGACGACCGGGTCACGGTGTTACTGCTCGGTGGCAGGGTGCGCGGCAGCACCCTGGCCACCGTGGACCACTGGACGACCAGGATGCTCGCCGGCTTCGTCATCGACCTGGCGTACGTCGGCGCCAACGGCATCTCCCGCACGTACGGGCTGACCACCCCGGACCCGGCGGTCAGCGAGGTCAAGGCGCAGGCGATGCGCGTGGCCCGGCGGAAGGTCTTCGCCGGGATCCACACCAAGTTCGGCGCGGTGAGCTTCTGCCGCTTCGCGGAGGTCTCGGAGTTCGACGTGATCATCACCGACACCGGGCTGCCCGCCGCCGAAGCCCACCGCTACTCGCTGCTGGGCCCGCAGGTCATCCGCACCTGACCGGCCCGGCTCCCGTTCCGCAAGCCCGCACACCACATCCCCCACCCGCGTACGCCACACGCCTCCCGGACCGGCAGCAGACCGGGCGGCACGGTTCCGTACGCCCCGATTCCCGCCCCCGACCCTCTTTGGGAGCATGCGATGCTCACTCCGACCCGCAGCAAGCGCACCATCCGCACCCTCGTGCCCGTGGCCACCGCCGCGGCCCTGCTCGCCGCGTGCAGCGGCGCGGGGGGCGGCGGCAGCTCCGGGGGCGACGACTCCGTCAACGTCGTCATGGTCAACAACCCGCAGATGGTGGAGCTGCAGAAGCTCACGGCCAAGCACTTCACGAAGAAGACCGGCATCGAGGTGAACTTCACCGTGCTGCCGGAGAACGAGGTCCGCGACAAGATCAGCCAGGACTTCGCCAACCAGGCGGGCCAGTACGACGTCGCCACGATCAGCAACTTCGAGGTCCCCTTCTACGCCGAGAACGACTGGCTGCTACCGCTCGACGAGTACGCGGCGGACGACGCGGAGTTCGACCAGGAGGACGTCCTCGCGCCGATGCGCGAGTCGCTGACGGCCGAGGACGGCAAGCTGTACGCCGAGCCGTTCTACGGCGAGTCGTCGTTCCTCATGTACCGCAAGGACGTCTTCGCCGAGAACGGGCTGAAGATGCCCGACAAGCCCACCTGGCAGCAGGTCGCCGACCTCGCCGCCGAGGCGGACGGCGCCGAGCCGGGCATGAAGGGCATCTGCCTGCGCGGCCTGCCCGGCTGGGGCGAGGTCATCGCACCGCTGACGACCGTGGTCAACACCATGGGCGGCACCTGGTTCGACGAGGACTGGGAGGCGCGGCTGGACTCGCCGGAGTTCACCAAGGCGGTGAAGTTCTACGTCGACCTCGTACGCGAGCACGGCGAGGCCGGCGCGGCCCAGTCGGGGTACGCGGAGTGCCTGAACAACCTCACCCAGGGCAAGACCGCCATGTGGTACGACGCCACGGCGGCCACCGGTTCGCTGGAGGCCGGGGACTCCCCCGTCCGCGGCAAGATCGGCTACGCGCCGGCACCGGTGGACAAGACCGAGTCCTCCGGCTGGCTCTATACCTGGGCGTGGGGCGTGCAGAAGGCGTCGGAACGGCCCGAGAGCGCCTGGAAGTTCATCTCCTGGGCGTCCAGCAAGGAGTACGAGGAGCTGGTCGGCAAGGAGCTGGGCTGGGCCAACGCGCCCGCCGGCAAGCGCGCGTCGACGTACGAGAACCCGGACTACCTCAAGGCCGCGGGCGCCTTCGCCGACATCACCCGTGAGGCGATCGAGGGTGCCGACCCGCGGGATCCGGGCACGCAGCCGCGGCCCGCACCCGGCATCCAGTTCGTCGGCATCCCCGAGTTCTCCGACCTGGGCACCAAGGTCTCCCAGGAGATCAGCTCGGCCATCGCGGGCAAGCAGTCCGTCGAGGACGCGCTGGCCAACTCCCAGGAACTGGCCGAGGAGGTCGGCGGGGAGTACCGGGACCGATGAGCACCCCGACCGCCGTACGCACCGAGCGCCCGGCCCCGCGCGCGGGCCGGCCGGCATCCCGCCGGCCGGGCCGCGGGGCCCGGGCCTGGGCAACCCGTGCGCCGCTCCTGCCGGCGCTGGTGTTCCTGATCGCCGTGACCCAGCTGCCGTTCGTGGCGACGCTGGTGATCTCCCTCTTCGACTGGAACTCGCTGCGCCCGGACGACCGCAGCTTCGCCGGCCTCGACAACTACAGCGAGGTCGCCAACGACGAGAGCCTGCGCGAGTCGGTGGTGACCACGGCGCTGCTGACCGCCGCGGTCGTCCTGGTCAGCGTCGTGCTCGGGCTGCTCATCGCGCTGCTGCTGGACCGGGCGTTCCCCGGCCGGGGCGTGGTGCGCACGCTGCTCATCGCGCCGTTCCTGCTGGTGCCGGTCGCGGCCGCGCTGCTGTGGAAGCACGCGCTCTACAACCCCGAGTACGGCCTGTTCAACGGCGCCATCACCTGGGTCGCGGAGCTGTTCGGCGACGACACGCCGCCGCAGCCGGACTGGGTCTCGGACATGCCGCTGATCGCCGTCGAGGCCGCGCTG
The DNA here is from genome assembly GCF_020400605.1 of Streptomyces aculeolatus. GTDB lineage: Bacteria > Actinomycetota > Actinomycetes > Streptomycetales > Streptomycetaceae > Streptomyces > Streptomyces aculeolatus. The sequence continues at coordinate 14,175 of NZ_JAINRD010000030.1, forward strand.
ATCTGGCAGTGGACCCCGTTCATGATGCTGATCCTGCTGGCCGGGCTGCAGAGCCGGCCCACCGAGATGGTGGAGGCCGCCAGGCTGGACGGCGCCACCGGCTTCCAGATCTTCCGCTACCTCACGCTGCCCCACCTGCGCCGCTATCTGGAACTCGGCGTGCTGCTGGGCTCGGTGTACATCGTCCAGAACTTCGACGCGGTGTTCACCATCACCTCGGGCGGCCTGGGCACCGCCAACCTGCCGTACACGATCTATCAGACCTTCTACCAGGCGCACGAGTACGGGCTGGCCTCCGCCGCCGGCGTGCTCGTGGTCATCGGCTCCATCGTCATCGCGACCTTCGCGCTGCGCGTCGTGTCGTCCCTGTTCCGGGAGGAGGCGTCCCGCGCATGACCACGACCACGGCGACGGCCCCGAAGCCGGCCCGCACCGGCCGCGCCGCGCTGCCGCCCGCACTGCGCCGGGCCCGGCGCCGCAGCGCCGGACTCGGGCTGCTGGCCTGGCTCGTCGGCATCGCCTTCTTCCTGCCCGTGGCGTGGATGGTGCTCACGTCGCTGCACGCGGAGACGGACGCCGCCGCCAACCCGCCGGCGGTCGCCGCCTCGCTCACGCTCGACGGCTACCGCACGTTCTTCGGCTCCGGCGGCGGCCCCAGCCCGTGGCCCGCGCTGCTCAACTCGCTGATGGCGAGCATGTTCTCGACCGTGCTGGTGCTCGCGCTGGCGCTGCCGGCCGCGTACGCGCTGTCCATCCGGCGCGTGAAGCGCTGGACCGACGTGCTGTTCTTCTTCCTGTCCACCAAGATGCTGCCGGTCGTCGCCGGGCTGCTCCCGATCTACCTGTTCGCCAAGAACACCGGGATGCTCGACAACATCTGGCTGCTCGTCCTGCTGTACACGTCGATGAACCTGCCGATCGCGGTGTGGATGCTGCAGTCGTTCCTCGCGGACATCCCCGTCTCGATCGTGGAGGCCGCGCAGATCGACGGCGCCCGGCTCACCACCGTGCTGACCCGGGTGATCGCCCCGGTCGCCGGGCCGGGCATCGCCGCCACCTCGCTGATCTGCTTCATCTTCAGCTGGAACGAGATGCTGTTCGCGCGGGTGCTCACGGGGGTGACGGCGGAGACCGCCCCCGTCTTCCTCACCCGCTTCATCACCAGTCAGGGGCTCTTCCTCGCCCAGGTCTGCGCCGCCTCCGTCGTCATCTCCCTCCCGGTGCTCGCCGCCGGGTTCGCCGCCCAGGACAAGCTGGTCCAGGGCCTGTCCCTAGGAGCCGTCAAATGAGGGCCGCCGTCATCGAAGCCCCCGGCACGGTCACCGTGACCGACGTCCCCGACCCCACCCCCGGCCCCCGCGAGGTCGTGGTGGACGTCGCGGCGTGCGGGCTGTGCGGAACGGATCTGCACATCCTGCAGGGCGAGTTCGCGCCCACGCTGCCGGTGGTGCCGGGGCACGAGTTCGCGGGCGAGGTCGTCGGCGTCGGCCGTGACGTCACGGAGGTCGCGATCGGCGACCGGGTGGCCGTGGACCCGTCGCTGTACTGCCACGAGTGCCGCAAGTGCCGTACGGGCCACGGCAACCTGTGCGACCGGTGGGGCGCCATCGGCGTCACGGTGGCGGGCGGGGCGGCGGAGTACGCGCTCGCGCCGGTCGCCAACTGCGTCCGGCTGCCCGACCACGTCCGCACCCAGGACGCGGCGCTGATCGAGCCGCTGTCGTGCGCGGTGCGCGGCTACGACGTGCTCAACAGCAAGCTGGGCGCCCATGTGTTGATCTACGGCACGGGGACGATGGGGCTGATGATGCTGGAGCTGGCCAAGCGGACCGGCGCCGCGGCGGTGGACGTGGTCGACCTCAACCCCGAACGGCTGGCCACCGCGCAGAAGGTGGGGTGCAGCCGCGCCGCGGCCTCGCCGGCGGAGTTCGGTCAGCCGGAAGGCTGGGACGTCGTCATCGACGCCACCGGGAACGCGGCGGCGATCCAGGACGGCCTGGGGCGGGTCGCCAAGGCAGGCACGTTCCTGCAGTTCGGCGTGGCGGACTACGCGACGACGGCGACCATCGAGCCGTACCGCATCTACAACCAGGAGATCACCATCACCGGCTCGATGGCCGTGCTGCACAGCTACGAGCGCGCGGCGGAGCTGTTCGCCGCGGACGTGCTCGACCCCGAACTGCTCATCAGCGACCGGCTGCCGCTGGAGCAGTACCCGGCCGCCCTGGAGCAGTTCGCCGCGGGCAGGGGCCGGAAGATCGTGGTGGTGCCGTAGCCGTTGGGAGGGGTGTGGGCGCCGTGTGAGACGAGTCTCAGGCGGCGCTCATTTATGCCGATTCAGTACGCTACGGCGGCAGTTGCCCGCTGGCAGACTGGGGCGTTGCAGGCAGAACCCCCCGCGCCCCGGAAGGACGGCGAGGTCAGGTGGCCATGATGGACTGTCCGGACTGCGGCCGGTGGCACGACCCGGCCGGCGCGGCCCGGTGCGCCGGCGCGCCCCCGGACGCCCCGTCGGGCGGCGGGCCCGCGGCGCTCCAGGAGCCGGGCCCCGCGGTGCCGGGGCCCGATCCACGGGACGTCGAGCTGTTCGCCGAGGGCCGCGCGGGCTACCCGGACACCGCGCCGCACGGGCACGGGCCGGCGGACGGCGACACGCTGCGCCGGCCCGTCGTCCCCGGCCGCGCCCGGCACGGCCGGGGACGGCAGCGGCGCCCGCCCCGCGCGCGGCTGGCCGCCCTCGCGGCGGCGGGGGTGGCGGCGATCTCCGGCGGGCTGGTCGCCGCGAACGTGCTCGGCGGGGGCGGCACGTCCGGCGCCGACCGGGCCGACGAGCGTCCCGACGCCCCGTTCGGCCCTCTGCCCACGGACTCCGCCGGCACGCCCGACCCGACCGGCGCCCGGCCGGCGGCGAGCCCGCCGGCCGAGCGGGCCGGGGCACCGGACCGCGCGCAGCGCTCCCGGCCCTCCACCGCGCCGCCGTCGGCCCCCAGCACGGACCCGGCGACACCGGAGCCCAGCCCGAGCGGCAGCTCCGCGCGGGCCGCCGGCCCGTCGTCGACCGCCTCCTCGCGGGCGACGGTGTCGGCGCCGAGCGGCACCCCGTCGGGTTCGGGGTCCTCCTCCCCCTCGCAGTCGCCCACGCCGACGCCCACCGGCACCGGGGACGAGGAGGGCGAGCAGGAGCACGGGCGGCCCGACGCGCCGGACGCCCGGCACCCGAACGGCTGAACGGCGGACCGCCGCGGCCCCGGCCGGCGGGCCCGTGCGGATGCGCGATCCCCGCGCGGGGGCGAGATTGGGGGCATGGCCCGTGCCCACGCGAGCGCGCCGCACGACGGCAGGCTCGACGCGCTGCTGCTCGGCGTGCTCTTCGCCCGGGCGCGCTCCGCGCTGATGGTCTTCGACGCCGAACTGCGCCTGCTGCGCGCCAATGCCTCCGCGCGCCGGCTCCCGGGCGTGCCGGAGGAGGCGGAGCCGGCGGAAGCCGCGGAGGCGGGTGCGGAGCAGGCGCAGGGAGCACAGGCGGCGCGGGAGGAAGGCGGCGAGGCGGATGCGGAGCGGGCAGCACCGGCCGCGCGGGACGTGGGCGCGGTCGCCGACGGGGCCGAGCTGGAGCAGTTGCTGCGGCACGTGGTCACCTCCGGCGAACCGGTGCGCGGCGTGCGGATGGCGGGCGACTGCGACCGGGTGCTGTCGGTCTCGGCGTACCCGATGGGGGACGACGAGGGCGGCGATCCCGTGGCGGTGCTCGCCCACGTCCGCGACATCACCGACCGCCGGCGCGCCCGGTCCCGGCTGGAGCTGCTGTACGCCGCGGAGGCGCGCATCGGCGCGCTGCTCGACGTCGGCCGGGTGGCGCAGGAGCTCGCCGCGGTCGTCGTGCCCGCGCTGGCGGACGCGGTGGTGGTCGACGTCGCCGATTCCGTGTGGCGGGGCGAGCAGTCGGCACCGTCCCAGGGGGTGGAGGTGCTGGCCCTGCGGCGGGCGGCGGCCGCGCCGCTGGCGTACCGGGACGAGGACGGCGTCGGCGCGCAGGTGCGCTACCCGTACGCCTCCCCGCAGTCCAGCGCGCTGACGGACCTGCGCCCGCGGCTCATCCAGGACCCGGCGCTCCCCGGGCCCGCGGTCGTCGGCGGCGACCGGCAGGCGTCCGCGCCCGAACCGGATCCCGCGAGCGGACCCGGCGTCGAGCAGACCCCGCCCGCGTCCCTGCCCGACGCCGCGGACGACGCGCACTCGCTCATCCTCGTGCCGCTGTCCGCCCGCGGCGCGCTCCTCGGCCTCGTCACCCTCTACCGCACCGAACGCCCCACGCCCTTCGACGACGCCGATCTGCGGCTGGCCACCGAGGTCGCCGAGCTGGCGGCGGTCAGCGTCGACAACGCCCGCCGCCAGACCCGCACCCACACCACCGCCTCCGCCCTGCAGCGCAGCCTGCTGCCCGCGCAGCTGCCGGAGAACAGCGCGATCGACGCGGGCCTGGCGTACGTGCCGGGCACCTTCCCCGGCACCGGCGGCGCGGGCGGCGACTGGTTCGACGTCATCGCGCTGTCCGGCGCCCGGGTGGCGCTGGTGGTGGGCGACGTCACCGGCACCGGGCTGCACGCGGCGGCGACCATGGGCCGGCTGCGCTCGGCGATCGACACCATGGCCGGCCTCGACCTGCCGCCTGACGAGCTGCTGACCCATCTGGACGCGCTCGTCTCCCGGTTGATGCAGGAGCCGCCCGACCCGTTCGCCGACCCGCAGCGCAACCGGCCGCCGCCCGCGGCGACCTGCGTCTACGCCGTCCACGACCCCATCGCCATGCGGGTGACCCTGGGCCTTGCCGGGCATCCGCCGCCCGTCGTGGTGCGGCCCGACGGCAACTCCGAGGTCGTCGAGGCCGCGAGCGGCCCGGCGCTGGGCGGCGGCTCCGGTTCGTACCGCTGCGCCGAACTCGACCTGCCCGAGGGCAGCCTGCTCGCGCTCTACACCAACGGCCTGCTGCCCGACCGGCCCGGGGAGTCGCTGACCCGGCTGCGCCGCGCCCTCTCCGAACCGGCGCGCCCGGTGCAGGACCTGTGCGACGCGGCCGTACGCGAACTGCTGCCCTCCCGGCCGAGCGACGACGCGGTGCTGCTGGCGGCGCGGCTGCGGGCGCTGCCGCCGGACCAGGTGGTGGCCGTCCAACTGCCGGTGGACCACTCCGCCCTCTCCGACGCCCGCGACCTGGTGCGCCGGCGGCTCACCGACTGGGGGCTGCGGGAACTGACGCTGCCCACCGAGCTGATCGTCAGCGAACTCCTCGCCAACGCGGTCCGGCACGCCCCCGGCCCCATCGGGCTCAAGCTCATCCTGCAGTCGGTGCTGACCTGCGAGGTCACCGACACCAGCCATGTGGCGCCGCATCTGCGGCACGCCACGAGCAACGACGAAGGCGGGCGGGGGCTGTTCCTCGTCGCCCAGCTCGCCCGGCGCTGGGGTGTGCGCTACACGCCGCGCGGCAAGGTCGTCTGGACCGAGCAGGAGATCCCGGGCAGTTGATCCCCGGTGTGAGCTGACTCACACGGCTGCTCGTCCGTGTCACATTCGCCTCCCTGTTCCTGTCATAGAAGTGAGTGCACCAGGGAGGCAGGAGCAACCGTATGTCCGTAACCCAGACGGAAGGCTCGTCGCAAGGTGCGATGGGCGCCCGTCGGCCCACCCGGGCATCCACCGGCGAGCGGTTCGCGGACTGGGCCGACAGCCGGCTCGGACTGCACGGCGGCGGACGCAAGTACACCAGAAAGGTCTTCCCGGACCACTGGTCGTTCCTGCTGGGCGAGATCGCGCTCTACAGCTTCGTCGTCGTCCTGCTCACCGGCGTCTATCTGACGCTGTGGTTCAACCCCTCGATGAACGAGGTCGTCTACGACGGCTCGTACGCGCCGATGAACGGCGTGCGGATGTCCGAGGCGTACGCCTCCACGCTGGACATCTCGTTCGACGTGCGCGGCGGTCTGCTGGTGCGCCAGATCCACCACTGGGGCGCGCTGATCTTCGTCATCGCCATGCTCGTGCACATGATGCGGCACTTCTTCACCGGCTCGTTCCGCAAGCCGCGCGAGCTGAACTGGCTGTTCGGCTGGATCATGCTGTTCACCGCCCTCTTCGAGGGCCTCCTCGGGTACTCGCTCCCCGACGACCTGCTCTCCGGTACGGGCCTGCGCTTCGTCGAGGGCGCCACGCTCTCCACGCCGCTGATCGGGACATACCTGTCGTTCTTCATCTTCGGCGACGAGTTCCCCGGGCACGAGATCATTCCACGCCTGTACGCGCTGCACATCCTGGTGCTGCCGGCGCTGATGGTCGCACTCGTGGTGGTGCACCTGATCCTGGTCTTCTACCACAAGCACACGCAGTGGGGCGGGCCCGGCAAGACGGAGAAGAACGTCGTCGGCGCGCCGTTCATGCCGGTGTACGTGGCCAAGGCCGGCGGGTTCTTCTTCCTGGTCTTCGGCGTCATCACCGTCATCGCGGCGATCGCGACCATCAACCCGATCTGGAACGTGGGGCCGTACAGACCGGACCAAGTGTCGACCGGCGCGCAACCGGACTGGTATCTGGGCTTCGCCGAAGGCATGGTGCGCGTCATGCCGGGCTGGGAGATCAACGCCTGGGGCCACACCCTCGCACTCGGGGTGTTCATCCCCATCACCCTCTTCCCGCTCATGTTCATCGCCATCGGCGCGTACCCGTTCATCGAGGCGTGGATCACAGGGGACAAACGCGAGCACCACCTGCTGCAGCGGCCGCGCAACGTGCCCGTGCGGACGGCGCTCGGCACCTCGTGGCTCTCGCTGTACGCCCTGTTCCTCATCGGCGGCGGCAACGACATCTTCGCCACGCACTTCAACGTCTCGGTCAACAACGTCACATGGGCCCTGCGGATCGGCGTGTTCGTGGTGCCGGTGCTCACGTTCATCCTCACCAAGAGGATCTGCCTCGCGCTGCAGCGGCGCGATCGCGACAAGGTGCTGCACGGCCGCGAGACCGGCATGATCAAGCGGCTGCCGCACGGCGAGTACATCGAGGTGCACGAGCCGCTGTCGCAGGCGGAGCTGCACAAGCTCACCTCGCACGAGCAGCCGCAGCCCTACGTGCTGCCGCCCGCGGTCGACGCCAACGGCGTCCGCCGGCCGCCGGTGAGCGTCGCGGACCGGGTGCGCGCCAGGCTGTCGCACAGCATGTTCGGCCCGCACACGCGGATCGACAAGCCGACGGCGGAGGAGTACCGCCGCGCGGTCGCCCACGGCCACGATCACGCGGAGCTGCCGCCCGGCAGCGGACCGCGCGAGCTGGAATCCGCGGACGAGAGCCCGGGCGGCCCCTCGTCCGGATGAGGTACGGCCCCCCGACGGCCCTCATCCGGGACTGAGGCAGGCCCCCGACCGGGTGGGGCGCGGACCCCCGACCGCGCCCCACCCGACTTTTTTGGTTAGGCTACCCTAAGTTTCTTCGAGCGAGGGGTGGCGACGGCGTGAGCATCGAGGTGTACCGGGACTCCTGGGGCATCCCCCACATCCGCGCCGCCGACCCCCGCGAACTCGCCTACGCCCAGGGGCGCAACGCCGCCTTCGACCGCGCCTGGCAACTGGAGACCGAGCGGCACCGCGCCGCCGGCACCTCCGCCGCTTTCCTCGGTGCACAGTCCCTCGGCTGGGACGTCTTCGCGCGCCGCGTCCGGCTGGACGACACCGCGCGCCGCTGTTTCCGGCAGCTGGCCGAGGAGGACCGCGAGACCGCCGGCTGGGTGTCGTCGTACGTCGACGGGGTCAACGCCGGGCTCGCCGAAGGCGCCGCGCGGGCCCCGGAGTTCGCGTCCGCCGGCCTCGCGCCCGGCCGCTGGTCGCCGTGGACGCCGCTGGCCGTGTGGCTGTCCACCCACATCCTCTTCGCCGGCTTCCCGGCCAAGCTGTGGCGCCGGATGGTCGCGGAGCGGCTGGGCGCCGGGGCGGTGGACCTGTTCGCCACCGACGGACCGGTCACCGCGGGCAGCAACGGCTGGCTGCTGTCCGGCGAGCGGACCGCCGGCGGCGGCGCGCTCATCGCCGGGGACCCACACCGGTTCATCGAACTCCCCGGCGTCTACCAGCAGATCCACCTGGCCTGCCCGGAGTACGACGTCGTCGGGTTCGCGGTCCCGGGCGTCCCCGGACTGCCGCACTTCGGCCACACCGGCGGCGTCGCCTGGGCCATCACCAACGCCATGGCCGACTACCAGGACCTCTACCGCGAGCGGCTGCGCCGCCGCGGGGACAGCGTCGAGGCGCTGGGCCCGGACGGCTGGGAGCCGGCCGCCGCGCACTCCGAGACGGTGGCGGCCGCGGGCGCGGAGCCGGCCGTGATCGAGGTGGTCGAGACCGCGCGCGGCCCGGTGGTCGCCGACGTGCCGGACGCCGCCGCGGACGGCGAGTGGGAAGGGCTGAGCCTCGCGTATCCGCCGCGGGTGTACGGGGATCTGGGCTTCCCGGCGCTGCCCGCCCTGCTGGAGGCCCGCAGCGTCGCCGACGTGGACGCGGCGCTCGACCGCTGGGCGGAGCCGGTCAACGTGGTGCTCGCCGCCGACACCGCGGGCGGGCTGCTGCACCGCGTCGCCGGGACGGTGCCCGTACGCGACGAGGCCAACCTGCGCGGCACCGTGCCGGCGTGGGAGCGGGCGTACGCCTGGCGCGGGCGGCACGCGCCGATGCCCTCGGTGCCGGTGGCCGGCGGGATCGCGGTGATGGCCAACGAGCCCGGTCCGGCGGCCCCGTTCGGCGCCGAGTTCGCCCCGCCGCACCGTGCGCAGCGCATCCGCGAACTGCTGGCCCGCGGCGGGGCCTGGCGCGCCGGTGACATGGCAGCCGTCCACACCGACACCTTCGCCGCCTCGGCCCGCCCGCTCCTCGACCTGCTCGCCGGACTGAGCGGACTGGGGCCCGCCGCCGCCGGGTTGCGCGACCGGCTGCTGCGCTGGGACCTGCGGATGGACGCGGGCAGCGCCGACGCGCTGGCGTACGCGCGGCTGCGCTCGGCCGTCGTCCGCGCCCTGGCGGCGCACCCCACGCTGGCGCCGCTGGCCGAACCGCCCCCGTACCCCGCGCTGCTGCTGCCCTGGCTGGACCTGCACGCCCGGATCGGGTACGCCCTGGGCACCCTGCTCACCACCGACCGGCTGCCGGGGATCGACCGGCCCGCGCTGGTGCGGGCCGCCGCCGAGGAGACCGCCGCGCAGCTCGCCGCCGCGGCCCCGGGCGAGCACGCGACCTGGGGCGAGGCGCACCGGCTGGCGCCCTGGCAGGCGCTGGCGGGCGAGCCCGCAGACCCGGACGGGCCCGGCGGCGACGGCGTCCGGCAGTGGCCGGGGCTGGCCGGCGACCAGGACTGCGTGCTGGCCACCGCCGCCGTCCCCGGCGTCACCGACCTGTGCGCCCGCGGCCCCGCCGCCCGCTACGTCTGGGACGTCGCCCGCCGCGAGGAGAGCCGCTGGGTGGTCCCGTTCGGCGCCTGCGGCGTCCCCGGCGCCCCGCACCACCGCGACCAGCTCGCCACGTGGCTGCGCGGCGAGCTGATCCCCGTCGTCACCGACTGGCAGGCCCTGAAGGAGTCCCATGGCGACCGCTGACACCGCGCCCCGCGACCGGACGCCGTGCTACGAGCACGACGAGCCCGGGGCCGGCGGCCTCGGCACCGTACGCGTGGTGCCCGTCGTCCCGGACGCGGACGCCGGCCTGCTGCACGGCTGGGTCACCGCGGAGCGCGCCCGCTTCTGGGGCATGGCCGCGCTGGCGCGCGACGAAGTCCGCGACATCTACGCGCACATGGACACCCTCCCCAGCCACCACGCCTACCTGCTGCTGTGCGGCGGCATGCCGGCCGCGCTGCTGCAGACGTACGACCCGGCCGCCGACCGGGTCTCGGAGTGCTACCGGGCCGAGCCCGGCGACCTCGGCCTCCACCTGCTGATCGGCCCCGCAGACGGTGGCGCGCGGCCCGGCTTCACGACCGCGCTGATGCGCGTGATCAGCGGGTTCGCCGCGGCGGAGGGGGCCCGCCGCCTGGTGGCCGAGCCCGACGCGGACAACGGGCCCGCGATCGACCGGCTGCGCCGCGAGGGCTTCGAGCTGGGCCCGGAGGTCACCCTGCCGGAAGTGGACCTGCCGGAGGTGTACCTGCCGCCGAAGCGCGCCCGGCTGGCATTCCGCCCGGTGGCCGGCGGCTGACCGGGCGGCGCCTCACCCGGCGCCGTCGCGCGGGTCCAGGCGGCTGCGGTACGGGGGCATGAACCGCATCCGCGGCATCTGGTCCGCGAGCACGCCGCCGTCCACGACGATCCGGGCCCCGGTGATGTACGCGCCGGCGTCCGAGGCGAGCAGGAGCAGCGCGCCGACGCACTCCTCGGGCCGGGCGTAGCGGCCGAGGGGGATGCGCTCGCGGTACGCGGCCTCGAACCCCTCCCGCTCCAGCGGGAAATCGCCGTCGATGGGCGTGTCGACCATGCCGGGCGCCAGGGTGTTGGCGGTGATGCCGTGCGGCGCCAGCTCCACCGCCAGCGTCTCGGTGAGGAGTTGGGCGGCGGCCTTGGCGGCGTTGTAGTGGGCCAGGCCCGCCTCGGCGACGAGCGCGTTCTTCGAGGTGACGGTGACGATCCGGCCGGGCACCGCGTCGGCGGCCATGTGCTCGGCGACCCGCTGGGAGAGGAAGAACACGGCGTCGGCGTTCACGCGCATGACGCGCGACCAGCTCTCGGGGGTGATCTCGTTGAAGCGCTCCAGGGCCGCGGTGCCGGCGTTGTTGACCAGGATGTGCACCGGCCCGGCCGCCTCGCGGATCCGGTCGGCGAGCCCGGCCAGCTCGTCGGTGCGCGCCAGGTCCTGGCCGTACGTCCACGGGCGCCGGCCGTGCGCCCGTACCGCCGCCGCCGTCCCGGCCAGCCCCGGGGCGTCCGGCAGGTCGACCAGGACGAGGTCGGCGCCCGCCTCCGCGAGCCCGGCGGCGAAGGCGCGGCCGAGGCCGCGGGCCGCGCCGGTGACGACGGCGGTGCGCCCGGTGAGGTCGAACCGGCCGGCGCCCCGGTCCCCCGCGCCGGTCACGACAGCCCCAGCAGGTCGAGGGCCGGCCGGTGGATCAGCTTCTCCACCTCGTCCCGGTCCAGCGGCGGCAGTCCGGGGATCCCGGGGATCCGGGCGATCTCGCGCAGCCCGGCGACCGAGGCGTCGACCGTGGTGAAGGGGTAGTCGCTGCCGAAGAGCAGCTTGTGCCAGACACCGTAGTCCTGCGCGAGGCGCAGGCTGTGCCAGAGCTGGAACGGCCGGTAGTGCAGGGCGCTGACGTCGGCGTAGACGTGCGGGTGCTTGCGGATGACGGCCAGGCACTCGCCCTCGAAGGGGTGGCCGAGGTGGGCGAGGACCATGCGCAGCGCGGGGTGGCGGATGGCGACGGCGTCCAGGTGCCGGGGCATCGCGTACTCCAGCGGGGCGGCCGAGACGAACGTCGTGCCGGTGTGCACCAGCAGCGGCAGGCCGTGGCGTTCGGCGTAGCCGAAGAGGTCGTCGTACGCCTCGTCGGCCGGGTCGAAGCCCGCGTACATCGGCATCAGTTTGATGCCCCGCAGCCCCAGCTCCTGGTGGCCGTGGCGCAGTTCGTCCTGCCAGCCGGGCTGGGTGGGGTCGAGGGAGAGGTAGCCGATGAGCCGGTCCGCGTGGGCCGCGGTGTACGCGGCCACCGCGGCGTCGTCGACCCACAGCCCGCTGCGCCGGGCCTTTCCCCCGACGACGACGGTGCGGGTGCCGGCGGGGGCGGCGGCCGCGTACTCCTCGAAGCGGACGGTGAGGTCCACCTCGCCCGCGTGGGCGCGGGCGGCCTCGGTCCGGAAGGACTCGTCGAAGTCCGTGCCGGGCCGGAAGAGGTGGGAGTGGACGTCGGTGATCATGCGGGTGCGCTCCTGTCCCGCTTCTCCCAGCCGTCCTCGAACATGTTCCAGAAGCGGTGGGTGGGCGGGTGCTCGGCGAAGACCTCGTCGGCCAGCTCGACGCCGAGGCCCGGTGCCGTGGGCAGGCCGATGCGGCCGTCGGCGATGGGCAGCGTGCCGCGCAGGGCCTCGAAGACGTAGGGCTCCAGCAGCCCGTCGAAGGTCTCCAGCACCTTGAGGTTGGGGATGCCGAGCGCCGCGTGTACGGAGACGGTGGTGCACAGCGGCGAGTTGGAGTTGTGCGGGGCGACGAGCATGCCGTGGGCGTCGGCGATGGCGGCGATCTTGCGTACCTCGGTGAGGCCGCCGGCCATCGACAGGTCGGGCTGGACGATGTCCACGGCGTGGGTGGCGAAAAGTTGCTTGTACTCGTAGCGGTCGTGGAAGTGCTCGCCGCCCGCGATGGGGAAGGAAGCCCGCTGCCGCAGCTCGGCGTAGCGCTCGATGTGCGTCCAGGGCAGCGGCTCCTCCAGCCAGCCGATGCCGTAAGGCGCCAGCTCGTGCAGCAGCCGCACCGCGGTGGGCATGGCGAAGCGGGCGTGGCCCTCGACGAACAGCTCGACGTCCGGGCCGATCGCCTCGCGCACGGCGGCGACGAGGCCGACGGAGCGGCGCAGCTCCGCGGGGCCCAGCTCGTGCAGCCCGGAGCCGAAGGGGTCGAACTTCAGGGCGCGGTAGCCCTTGGCGACGGTCGCGCGGGCCTTGGCGGCGAAGACCTCGGGGTCGCGCTCGCCGTCGTACCAGCCGTTGGCGTAGACGGGGACGCCGTCGCGGCAGGCGCCGCCGGTCAGGCGGTATGCGGGCACGCCGAGGGCCTTGCCCATGAGGTCGTAGAGCGCCTGGTCCAGGCCGGACACGACGATGCCGCCGACGTCGCCGCCGCGCAGGAAGTCGCCCTGGTGCAGCCGGAGCCAGATCTCCTCGACGTCGAAGGGGTCGGCGCCCAGCAGGTGGCGGCGGGACATCGCCTCGGCGAGCGCGCAGACCTCGCGGCCGCGGTACGGATGGGTGATCTCGCCGACGCCGGACAGGCCCTCGTCGGTGTGGACGCGGACGTAGCCGAAGTCGCGCCAGGCGGTGCCGAGCATCAGGGTCTCGACACGGCTGATCCGGCCGGCCGGGCCGGTGGGGCGGGTGGTGTCGACGGTGAGCATCAGCGGGCCGCCCCGTCCGCCTCGGCGGTGGCCTGCGCGGCGCCGCCCATGGTGGAGGCGTGCTCCAGGTCGCGGGCGCCGCCGTCGGCGAGCGCGGCGGCGACGGCGGCCTCGGTGGCCTCCAGCAGCCGGTCGACGTCGGCGTCGGTGTGGGCGTAGGAGATGTGGCTGCGCTTGAGGTTCAGCGGCAGCTCGAAGATCCCGTGCTCCAGCAGCCGGCGGCGGTAGCCGACGAAGAGGCCGGCGTCGTTGGCGAGCAGGTCGGTGTACGTGCGCGGGGTGCGGCCTTCGTAACCCGGCATGAAGTACGTGACGAAGACGGAGCCGTAGCCGGTGACGGCGACGGGCACGCCGAGGCGCTCGTAGACGGTGCGCAGCCCGGTGCGGACCCGCTCGCCGAGCCGGAAGACGTGGTCGTGGACGGGCTCCTCGCGCAGCTTGCGCAGGGTGGCCAGCGCGGCGGCGACGACGGAGGGGTGCCCGTTGTACGTGCCGGCGAAGAACGCGGGGGCGCCGGGGCGGGTGGAGAACAGCTCCATGAGGTCGGCCCGGCCGCCGATGGCGCCGGCGGGGGCGCCGTTGGCGATGGCCTTGCCCAGGGTGGTGAGGTCGGGGGTGACGCCGGAGATCTGCTGCCAGCCGCCGAGGCCGTGCCGGACGCCGGTGATGACCTCGTCGAAGATGAGCACGCTGCCGGCCCCGGCGGTCTCCTCGCGCAGCGTGGTGAGGAACTCCTGGTGCGGCAGGAGCGCGCCGACGTTGTGCGGTACGGGCTCGACGATGACGGCGGCGATGTCGGCGCCGTGCTCGGCGAAGCAGCGGCGCACGGCGGCGCTGTCGTTGAACGGCAGCACGAGGGTGGCTTCGAGGACCTCGGGCAGGATGCCGGCGGAGATCGGGTCGTGGCCGCCGACGCGGTCGGGAGCGGAGATCACGTTGAGGCTGACCGAGTCGTGCCAGCCGTGATAGCAGCCCTGGAACTTGACCACCAGCCGGCGGCCGGTGGCGGCCCGGGCGACGCGCAGGGCGTGGAACGTCGCCTCGCTGCCGGTGCTGGTGAGCAGCACCTTCTCCAGCGAGGGCACCAGCGCGCACAGTTCCTCGGCGAGTTCGATCTCACCCTCGGTGACGCCGACGCCCATGTGGCCGAGCGCGGCGCCCGCCTCGGCGGCGGCGCGGGCCACGTCGGGGTCGTTGTGGCCGAGGAGCGGCGGGCCGAAGGCGGCGTGGTAGTCGGTGAACTCGGCCCCGTCCGCGGTACGGAAGCGGGCGCCGCCAGTGCCGGCGACGACGAGTCCCGGCAGGCCCGGGATGCTGCGCTGGCCGCTGTTCACCCCGCCGGGCACGACCCGCTGGGCGCGCTCGGCGAGGGCTGCTCCGGCTCCGGCGGTGGTGGCGTCCGGGCCTGGGCTCATGGTGCGTGCTCCTTGCGTCGAGTGTCTCGGTTCCACGGGCCCTGCCCGGCCCGTGAACCCTGGCGCCATCCGCCCGGCAGTCGTCGCAGGAAAAAGTGCAAAAGGTGGTGCGAACGGTGAGTGGTGAACGGTGAGTTGAGTTTTTCAGAACGCCGTTCTGTCTAACCGAACAGAGCCAGACTCTACGGCCGGAAAATGCGCCGGTCAACCCCTTCGACTCGACGGAACCCCGCCTTCACCCCCTAAGCTGTTCGGTCATGACGAACAGAACGGATGCCGACGAGCCGAAGTACTGGGTCAAGAGCGTGGCGCGGGCGGCCGAGATCCTGGAGGTCCTCGCGAGCCCGCCGCCGGGCGACGGGCTGAGCGTCACGGAGATCGCGCAGCGGTGCGGTGTCTCCAAGAGCACCGCGTTCGGCACCCTGCAGACGCTGCGCGCCTTCGGCCTGGTCTCGGACGACGGCGAGGGCATGAGCCGGCGCTACCGGCTGGGCATGGGCCTGGCCCGGCTCGGCGACCGCGCGCGCTCCCAGGTCTCGCTGCGCCGGCTGGCCCACCCGGTGCTGCGCGACCTCAGCGCCCGTACCGGTATGGCCTCCCGTGTCGCCGTGCCGGAGGGCGGCCTCGCGGTCGTCGTGGACCAGGTCGAGATCGACCACCGCGTCCGGCTCGACCTGCGCATGGGCGAGCGCGAACTCCCCCACTGCACCGGCCTGGGCAAGGCCCTGCTGTCGGCGATGCCCGAGGCCGAGGCGGCGGCGGTGATCGAGCGGCACGGCCTGCCGCGGCGCACCGGCAGGACGATCACCGACCCGGACACGTTCCTGGCCCACCTGCGCGACATCGCCCGCGTCGGCTACGCCCTCGACGACGAGGAGGACGCCGAGGGCATCATCTGCATCGGCGCGCCGGTACGGGACGACCGCGGCGCCTGCGCCGGGGCCGTCAGCATCACCGGCCTCAAGCTCGGCCTGCCGGCCTGGCGCTACCAGGAGCTGGGCGGCGAGGTACGGGACGCGGCCCACCGCATCAGCCGCGAACTGGGCTGGCCCGGGGACGCCGGCGACGCGGCCGGCGGGCCGGACGGCGGCACGTCCCGCACCGCCGCCCGCTAGCGGGCCCGCAGCACCCGCACGGCCGGCGCGCGAAAATCGGCCCTTGACCGATCGGCGGGGGCGGCCGTACCTTTCCAGCCAACCGCCGAGACCTCCAGGTCACCGGCGCGACATGCACTGGACCCGTCCCCGGCGCCTGCCCTTCGCCCGGGACCGGCCACCGGCACACCGCCGGCGGCCCGCGGTCCGCAAGGCCATCCGCCGCCACGGCAGTCACCGCAGGAACGCCTCTCACGATCCGGACCTTCTCGGAAGGCGAAGTCCGCCATGAGCGTTCCACAGCACCCGAGCACCGCCCGCCGCAGCATGCTGCGCGTCACCGGTCTGGCCGGCCTGGCCGCCGCCGGTGCCGCCGCGGCCGCCACCGGCACCGCCCAGGCCGCCGCCCCCGCGCGCGGCACCGACGGCAGCAACGGCCGCCGCAAGGGCGGTGTCGCGGACTTCCGCGACTACGGCCACTCCGGCCCCGAGCGGCCGGCCGACGACGCGCTGGACGAGATGCTCGCGGACACGGGCATCCACCGCATCGAGGCCCACACCGACCTGCTCTTCACCCGCCGGCACACCACCTCCCGCTCCGACGTCGAGCTGGACTTCGGCGGCAACCGGATGCTCACCGAGGGCATCGAGGAGAACGGGCACGACAACCCCTTCGGCGCGGTGCTCTTCTTCCGCGGCGAGGTCACCGACACCGTCCACGAGCACACCCTCGGCGCCGCCCTCCCCGAGCTGTCCGACGTGTACGAGGTCGGCGACTCCGGCGCGTTCGGCGTCGGCCAGTGGTGGGCGGTCGAGTCGGACGCCGCCGGAGCCGGGAAATACGAGAAGGAGATCCAGCGGCTCGTCCAGGTCACCGAGGTCGTCGACAGCACGCACATCCGCGTCGGCTACCAGACCGGCTGGCCGCTGGCCGCCGGGCGGACGCTGACCTGGACCCGCGTCAAGCCCGTCGAGCGGGCGCACGTGCGCAACGTCGTCTTCGAGGGCACCGGCGACGACCAGTACACCGGCTCGCACCCGGTGGCGTACGAGTACGCCGTCGGCTGCGACGTCTCCGGCATCGAGGCGACCGGCACGTTCTGGCCCGTGGTGATGCGCCGCTGGTGCACCCGGTTCCGTACCGAGAACTGCACCCTGGCCAACCCCAAGTCCGTCACCTACGGCGGCGCGGGCTACCTCACGCAGCAGATCTACTGCCTCTACGGGCACGTCTCGAACTGCCGCACCTCCAACGCCCGCCACCTCAACGACTTCACGGCCTCCGCCTACTGCTACGTCACCAACTGCCACGGCGACGGCGACGACCAGGGCCCGTTCGTCACCCACGGCCAGTTCGAGCACGACCTCGTCTACACCGGCAACTCGGGCCTGATGACGTTCGCCAACTCCGGTGCCGCCTGGGGCGGCGCGGCCAAGCGGATCACCGTCCGCCGGCACGTGTGCTCCTGGTTCGTCGCCCGCGTCAAGGTCACCGACCTGACGCTGGAGGACGTCACCGTCATCGGCAAGAAGTCCCTGGACGGCTCGGGGATGCTGTGGGTGAACGCCGACGGCGTGCAGATCCGCGGCTGCACGGCCAGCGGACCGCTGATCGTCTCGCAGGCGTCCGACCGGTCGGCGCGGCCGAACGTCATCGCCGACTCGGCGTTCTCCTTCGCGCCCGGCGCCGAGGTCACCGCCCCCGGGGTCAAGGCCGCAGTGACGCTCCAGCGCACGGTCCTCGACGGCGCCGCCGGCGCCGCGTTCAACGGCACCGGGCCGCTGGTCCTCGACCACTGCCGGATCACCGGCGCCCCCGGCGCCGACCCCGTGTCGTACGCGCACGAGGACATCGCCGTCGAGGGCGGGGAGTTCACCGACACCGGGATCAGGCTCACCGGCGCGGGCGGGCAGCGGCTGCGGCTGTCCGGCGCGCGGCTGTCCGGCACCAACAAGGCGGGCGCGCTGCTGTCGCGCGGCGGCCCGGACCGCACCGTCACCTGGCAGCTGACCGGCGTCGACGCCACCGCGGGGGACGGCACCGCGCACATCGCGCTCGACGAGGGGGTCAACCGCTACCGGGCGCAGGGCTGCACGTTCACCGGCGGCCGGCTGGAGCTGAAGCCCGCCGCCTTCGCGGACGACGGCTCCCACCTGCTGCACGCCGGCTGCGTCGAGGACGGCGTGACGCGGGCGGCGCTGCCCGAGGAGGGCGACCGCGTCGTCCACACCGCGGGCAACCTGCGGCTCTGACCCTCCCCCGGCTCCGGCTCCCCCGCTCCGGCCCCTCCGACCGCCCGTACCCAGCACAGGAGTTCCCGTGTCCACGCATCCCCCGATCACCGCCAGGCCCGTCCGCGTCGCCGTCGCCGGCGCCGGGAACCGCGGGCGCACGTACGCCGACTGGGTACGGGCGCACCCGGAGCGGGCCGAGCTGGTCGCCGTCGCCGACCCGAGCCCGGCCGCCCGGGCCGCGGTGGGCGCGCCGCGCGAGTTCGACGACTGGCGCGCGCTCGCCGCGGCCGGGGTGGAGGCCGACGCGGTCGTCGTCGCCACCCAGGACCGCGACCACGTCGACCCGGTGCTCGCCTTCGCCGAGGCCGGCTACGCGGTGCTGGCGGAGAAGCCGCTCGCCCCCACCGAGGAGGAGACCCGGCGCATCGTCGAGGGCGTCGAGCGGACCGGAGTGCTCTTCGCGGTCTGCCACGTCATGCGCTACATGCCCTACACCGACCTGGTGAAGGAGGTCGTGGACTCCGGCGTGCTGGGCGAGCTGGTCTCGCTGGACCATCTGGAGCCGGTCGGCTGGTGGCACTACGCGCACAGCTACGTGCGCGGCCCGTGGCGCAGCGAGAAGCTGTCCTCGCCGATGCTGCTGGCCAAGTCCTGCCACGACCTGGACTGGATCGCCTACGTCACCGGCGCCCGCATCGAGCAGGTCACCGGCTTCGGCGGGCTCAAGCACTTCCGCCCCGAGAACGCCCCGGCCGGTGCCGGGGAGCGCTGCACGGACTGCGCCGTCGAGGCGGACTGCCCGTACAGCGCGCCGAAGCTCTACCTGCCGGTGCTGCGCGAGAAGGGCGCGGTCTGGCCCGTCACCCACGTCACCGGCTCGGCGGACCCGACCGACGAGGCGGGGCTGGTCGAGGCCCTGCGCACCGGCCCGTACGGGGTGTGCGTCTACCGCGCGGACAACGACGTCGTCGACCACCAGGTCCTGGCGATGCGGCTGTCCGGCGGGATCACCGCCACCTTCCAGATGGTCGCCTTCACCGAGCAGACCCACCGCCAGACCCGCGTCTTCGGCTCCCACGGCTGGCTGCGCGGCGACGGCGAGAGCGTCACCGTGCAGGACTTCCGCACCGGCGAGACCACGGTCCGCTCGGTGTCCGCCGCCGGCTCCAACGCGGCCGACGGCCACGGCGGCGGCGACGCCGGGCTGATGGACGCCTTCGTACGGGCCGTCGCCACCGGCGAGTCGGGCGTGCTGCGCTCCGGCACCGCCGCGTCGCTCGGCAGCCACCTCGCCGCGTTCGCCGCGGAGCGCGCCCGGCACACCGGCACCGTCCAGGCGGTGCCGGCCCGCTGACATCCGCACCGCCCCCACGACCCCTTTGTCCCGCCCCATCCCCGGAGGAAGCCATGACCCTGATCCACCACCGGCGTTCACGGACCAGAGCCGTCGCCGTACCGCTGCTCGCCACCGCGCTGGCCGGCGTCGCCCTCGCCGGCTGCGGCGGCAGCGACGGCGCGGGCGGCGGAAAGGGCTCCGTCACCATGTGGACGTACCCCGTGATCTTCGACGAGGCGAAGAACGAAGCGTACTGGGACGGCATGGTCGAGAAGTTCGAGAAGCAGAACAAGGACATCTCGGTGAAGGTGGAGACCTACCCGTGGGCCGACCGCGACACCGCGCTCGGCACCGCCATCGCCTCCGGCAAGGGCCCGGACGTGGTCTACCTGGTGCCGGACCAGCTGCCGAAGTACGCGCCGAACATCGTGCCGGCCGGCGACTACATGCCGGCCGACGCGAAGTCCGACTACACCGACTTCGCGCTCGAGTCCGTGACCGTCGGCGACGACGTGCTCGGCACGCCGATCCTCACCAGCGCCAACCCGCTGATATGCGACAAGCGGGTCTTCGAGGCGGTGGGCGAGGACTCCTACCCCGAGACCTGGGACGACCTGAAGGCGCTCGGCCCGAAGATGAAGGACGAGGGCTACTACGCCCTCAGCTACACGGGCGACACCGCGCAGACGCTGAACATGACGTTCTACCCGCTGCTGTGGCAGGCCGGCGGCGAGGTGTTCGCCGAGGACGGCGAGTCCGTGGCGTTCGACGACCCGGCGGGCGTGGAGGCGCTGACGTACCTGACGGAGTTCGTCGAGGAGGGCTGGACGCCCAAGGACCTCGTCACCACGACGCCGAACCTGGAGCAGACCCCGGTCGCCAAGGGCAAGGTCGCCTGTACGTGGACCAACGTCGCGACCGACGTCGAGCCGTTCTGGGGCCGCGAGAACATCGTCGTCCAGCCGCCGCTGACCGGCGAGGAGTCGGCGGGCTACGGCACGGTCGGCGCGCTGTCGATGCTGAAGGGCGCCGACACCGAGGCCGCCGGCAAGTGGATCAACTTCGTCGCCCGGCCGGAGAACGCCGCGGACCTGGAGAAGGGCGCCGGCTACTTCCCGGCCCGCACCTCCGCGGACGACCTCTACCCGGACGACCAGCTGCAGCAGGCCGTCGCCGCGACGCTGCCCTCGATGAACGCGGGTCCGCTGGAGGAGAAGGCCCGCGAGGTGATGGGCGTGCTCGCGCCCGAGCTGCAGGCGGCGCTGCTGGGCAAGAAGAGCCCCGAGGACGCGCTGAAGGCGGCGGCCGAGGCGGCCGACGCGCAGATCGCGCGCTGACCCCCCGGGGCCGCGGCCCCGCTCCCTCCCCGTAGCCCCGCGCGGCCCGGACCACCGACTGCTCCGGGCCGGCCGCGGGCCCACGGACCGCGCGCCCGGCCGGCGGCGCCGAACCCCTGCCGCCGGCCGGGCCGCGCACCCACCGCACCACCCCCGTACCGCAAGGAGACCCACCGTGGCAGTCGTCGCGGAACCCACCCGGAACAGGCGAAGGCGCCGCAGCGGGCCGCACGCGCGCCGCGAGGCCCGCATCGGCCTGCTGTTCGTCCTGCCCTGCTTCCTGCTCTTCCTCGCCTTCCGGTTCGGCCCCGCGGTCGCCGGGGTGCTGATGAGCTTCACCGACTACACCCTGACCGGGGGCGGCAGCTTCATCGGCGCCGACAACTTCACCCGGCTCAAGGACGACCCGCTGTTCTGGGACGCGCTGAAGGTCACCGTGGTCTACACGGTGCTGGCCGTGCCCGGCACCATCGCGGTCTCGGTGGGGCTCGCGCTGCTGACGCGGCGGGCGTTCCGCGGCTCGAAGGTCTTCCGGTCGGTGTTCTTCCTGCCGGTCGTCACCTCCCTGGTGCTGGCCGCCACCGTGTTCGTGTGGATCTTCTCCACCGGCGGCCCCTGGTCGACGGCGATGGGCTGGATCGGGCTGCCGGAGGAGTCGTGGCTCTCCCACGACACCCTGGTGGTGCCCGCGCTGGCGCTGGTCGGCATCTGGTCGCGCTTCGGCTACGGGATGCTCATCCTGCTGGCCCGGATGCAGGACATCCCGCGGGAGCTGGAGGAGGCCGCGCTCACCGACGGGGCCGGTCCGTGGCAGCGGTTCCGGTACATCGTGCTGCCGCAGCTGCGGCCGGCGCTGTTCTTCCTCGCGGTGATCGAGACGACGGCCTCGTTCCAGGTCTTCGACGCGGTCTACACGATGACCGGCGGCGGGCCCGCCAACTCCAGTTACACGCTGGTCTTCCAGCTCTACGACGCCGGCTTCAAGTACTTCGACCTGGGCTACGCGGCGGCGATCGGCGTGGCGCTCTTCGCGCTGACGCTGGTGGTCGCCCTGATCCAGCGGCTGACGATCGGGAAGGAAGACTGACCATGACCTCGGCCCCCGCGAAGACCCCGCACGACGAGATACCGGCCGGCCCGCGGAAGGCGGCCCGGCCCGGCAGGGGCGGCGCGCCCGGCCCCGCCGCCCGGCGCGCCGAGCGCCGGCTGCGGCGCGCCGCGAACCGCGACTCCGTACCGCACGCGATGCGCGGCAGCACCGGCGGCCGGATCGGCCGCGGGCTGCTCCTGGTGCTGGCCGCCGTCGTCACCGTCTTCCCGTTCTACGCGATGGTGGTGCTGTCGCTGAAGCCCGCCGCGGCGGTGGACTTCCCCGGCAGCCTCGTGCCCTGGCCGCTGGGCGGCGAGGCGTACGAGAGCGTCATGAACTCCCAGGACGTGCCGCGCTGGCTCTTCAACACCCTGCTGTACTCGCTGGCGTCGGTGGTGGGCGTGCTGCTGCTGTCGTCGCTGGCGGGCTACGCCTTCGCCAAGAAGCGCTTCCCCGGGCGGGAGGCGATGTTCTGGTCGTTCCTGTCGATGGTGATGGTCCCGTACCACGTGACGATGATCCCGACGTTCGCGATGATCGCGAAGCTCGGCGGCGTGGACACGTACTGGGGCCTGATCGTGCCGACGCTCGCCAACGCCCAGGCGGTGTTCCTCATGCGGCAGTTCATCCAGGGGCTGCCGGACGAGCTGTTCGAGGCGGCGCGCCTGGACGGCTGCAGCGAGCTGCAGATCTTCGGCCGCATCGTGCTGCCGCTGCTCAAGCCCATCCTGGCCACGCTCGGCGTCTTCGTCTTCCTGTGGCACTGGAACGACTTCCTGTGGCCGCTGGTCATCGGGCAGTCCACGGACATGCGCACGCTGACCGTCGGCATCGCGTCCCTGCAGCAGCAGAACGTGCCGCTCAACGTCGTGCTCTCCGGCTCCGTCATCGCGTTCGTGCCCATCTTCGCCGCCTACCTGGTGGGCCAGCGCTACTTCACCGAGGGCGTCACGGCGTCCGGGATCAAGGGGTGAGAACCGATCGTGTTCGCTGACGAGAAAGCGCTCGAAGAGCGCCTGGCCACCCCCTCGCCGGGGCTGGTGGAGGACATGGCGCGGCTGGAGGGCGACCTGCTGGTCCTGGGCGCCGGCGGCAAGATGGGACCGAGCCTGTGCCGGCTGGCGCGGCGCGCGCTGGACGCTGCGGGCCGTACGGACACGGCGGTCCACGCGGTGTCCCGCTGGTCGGACCCGGCCGCGGCCGAGCGGCTCCGGGCCGCGGGGGTGCGCACCGCGGCCTTCGACCTGATGGACCCGGACGCCGATCTGGCCGCGCTGCCCGACGCGGGGAACGTCGTGTTCATGGTCGGCGCCAAGTTCGGCTCCGCCGGGGCGCCTTCGCACGCCTGGGCGGTCAACGCGGGGCTGCCGGAGCGCGTCGCGCGGCGCTGGGGGCACGCGCGCGTGGCGGCGTTCTCCACCGGCAACGTCTACCCGCTGGTGTCCGTGGGGACGGGTGGCTCGGTCGAGTCGGACCCGGTCGGCCCGGTCGGCGAGTACGCCATGTCGTGCCTGGGCCGCGAGCGGCTCTTCGCGCACGCGGCGCTCACCCGCGGCACGAAGGTGGCGCTGCTGCGCCTCAACTACGCGGCCGACCTGCGCTACGGCGTCCTCGCCGACATCGCCCAGCGGGTGCAGGCCGGCGCGCCCGTGGACGTCACCACCGGGCACGTCAACGTCGTCTGGCAGGGGTACGCCAACGAAGTCGCCCTGCGCGCACTGCTGCACGCCCGCGACGAGGAGCCGTTCACCCTCAACATCACCGGCCCCGAGACCGCCGCGGTGCGCCGGCTGGCACACCTCTTCGGCGCGGAGTTCGCCGCGGATCCCGTCTTCGAGGGAACCGAGGCCCCCACGGCACTCCTCTCCGACGCCGGGGCCTGCCACGCTCTCTTCGGCTACCCGGACGTACCGCTGCGCACCCTCGTCGGCTGGCAGGCCGACTGGCTGCGCCGCGGGCTCCCGCTGTCCGGCAAGCCCACCAAGTTCCAGGTACGCGACGGAAGGTTCTGAGCCGCCCCATGCCCACCGACCGCCCCACCCCGCTGGACGTCCTCGCCGACGGCGCCGTCATCCCCGCCCACCCGCTGGCCCTGACCGCGGACCGGCGCCTGGACGAGCGCCGCCAGCGCGCCCTGACCCGCTACTACCTCGGCGCCGGCGCCGGCGGCATCGCCGTCGCCGTGCACACCACCCAGTTCGCCATCCGCGAGCCCCAGGTCGGCCTGCTGCGGCCGGTGCTCGAACTCGCCGCGGAGACCGCGGCGGAGAGCACCGCCGCCTCCGGCCGCCCGGCGGTGAAGATAGCCGGCGCCTGCGGCTACACCGCGCAGGCCGTCGCCGAGGCCGAACTCGCGGCGTCGCTGGGCTACGACGCCGTGCTGCTCAGCCCGGCCGTCCCGGGCGCCAACGAGGAGGGGCTGCTGGAACGGGCCCGCGCCGTCGGCGAGGTGCTGCCGGTCATCGGCTTCTATCTGCAGGAAGCCGTCGGCGGACGGTACTTGTCCCCCGCATTCTGGGCGGCGCTGGCCGACCAGCCCTCGACGGCCGCCATCAAGACCGCGCCCTTCGACCGCTACCGCACCGCGGACGTGGTCCGCGCGGTCGCCGGCGCCGACCGCGGCCCGGAGGTCGCGCTCTACACCGGCAACGACGACGACATCGTCGGCGACCTGCTCACCCCGTACGACACGGCCGGGGGCCGGCGCTGGTTCGCCGGCGGGCTGCTCGGGCAGTGGGCGGTGTGGACCCGGCCGGCGGCCGGGCTGCTGGACGACGTGCGCCGCGCCCGCGCCGGCGACCACGACGCGCTGCTGCGCTGCCTGACGCGCCGGCCGCAGCTCACGGACGCCAACAGCGCCGTCTTCGACGTGCGGGGCGGGTTCCGCGGCTGCATCGCCGGGGTGCACGAGGTGCTGCGGCGGCAGGGGCTGCTCGCGGGCACCTGGTGCCTCGATCCGGGCGAGTCGATGTCGCCGGGGCAGGCCGACGAGCTGACCCGGGTGGCCGCCGCGTACCCGTGGCTGACCGACGACGACTTCGTGAAGGAGCACCTGGATGACTGGCTCCGCTGACTGCGGCGCCGCCCGGGACCGGGTGGTGGTGTGCGTACCGCCGGAGCTGCGCGCGCAGTTCTTCACCGACGGCGCGTGGCGGCGGCTCGCGGACGCGGCGGAGCTGACCGTGCTGGACGAGCACGGCGACCGCGCGGCGCTGGCCGCCGCGCTGCCCGGGGCGCGGGCGCTGGTCACCGCCTGGGGCGCGCCGCGGCTCGACGCCGGGCTGCTCGCGGTGGCCGACCGCCTCGAACTCCTCGCGCACACCGGCTCCGCCGTCGCCCCGTACGTCACGGAGGACGCCTTTCTCCGCGGCGTACGGGTCACGCAGGCCGGTGACGCGATGGCCCGGCCGGTCGCCGAGGTGGCGCTCGCCTTCACCCTCGCGCTGCTGCACCGGATCCACCGCTTCGACCACGCGATGCGCCGCGGCGCGGACTGGGAGAGCGCGGGGCAGGGGCCGCCGGGGCACGAGCTGGGCGCGAGCACGGTCGGCGTCATCGGCGCCTCCCGCACCGGCCGCGCGTACATCGACCTGGCCCGCGCCTGCGGCGCCCGGGTGGCCGTGACGGACCCGTTCCTGACGGACGCGGACGCGGCGGAGCTGGGCGTACGCGTCCTGCCGCTGGACGAGCTGCTGCGCACCAGCCGTGTGGTGGCGGTGCACGCCCCGGCCACGGAGGCGACGCGGCGGCTGCTCGGCGCCCCGCAGCTGGCGCTGCTGCCGGACGGGGCCGGGCTGGTGAACACCGCGCGGTCCTGGCTGGTGGACGAGGACGCGCTGCTGGCGGAGCTGCGCACCGGCCGTATCGACGCGGCCCTCGACGTCTTCGACGCCGAGCCGCTGCCCGCGGACCACCCGTTCCGGCAGCTGCCGAACGTCCTGCTGACCCCGCACCGGGCGGCGGGCACGGTGGAGTGCCGCGAGCGGCTGGGCGAGTCCGCGGTCGCCGAGGTGCTGCGGCTGCTGGCGGGCGAGGAGCCGCTGCACCCGGTGGACGCCACGGCGCTGACCCGGCTGTTCTGATCCGCGCCGGGCGGCCCCGGGGCCCCGGGCCCGGTAATCGGTTGGCCGGGCCCCGTTCGCGGGTGGCAGGATCCGGCCATGGAACCGCAGGTGAACCCCGCGGAGCCGGACCTGCCCTGGCTCGGCCCGCCGCTCGACGTCCGTCCGCTGTTCGCCGCCGAGCAGCGCGCGCTCATGGCCACGCTGCACGGGCTGCGGCCGGAGGACTGGCAGCGCGAGGCGGTACCGGGCTGGACGGTGCACGACGTGGCCGCCCATCTGCTCGGCGACTTCTACGGGCGCCTCGCCCGCGAGCGCGACGGGCACACCGGCGGACCGGTGCCCGCGCCCGGTGAGCCGCTGGCGGCGTTCATCCACCGCATCAACCAGGAGTGGGTCGACGCCCACGCCCGGGTCGGCACCGCGTCGCTGGCCGGCGCGCTGGAGGCGGCCGGCGCCGGGATCGCCGCCCACTTCGCGGCCGACGCGCTGCGCGGCCCGTCCTTGGGGGTGTCGTGGGCGGGTGCCGAGCCGGCGCCGCGCTGGCTGGACGTGGCGCGGGACTTCACCGAGTTCTGGACGCACCGGCAGCAGATCCGGCACGCCGCCGGGCTGCCCACCGATGCCGCGCCCGGCCCGCTGGCCGCGGTGCTGGACACCTTCATGCGGGCCTTGCCGCACACCCTGCGCGATGCCGCCGCCCCGCCCGGGACCCGGGTGCGGATGGCGGTGGCCGGCCCGGCCGGCGGCGCCTGGACGGCGACGGCCACCGGTCCCGGCCCGTCGGGCGGCACCCGCTGGTCGCTGGCCGGGCCGCCCGGGGACGGCGAGCCGGACGCGCTGGTGCGGCTGGACACGGAGACCGCCTGGCGGCTGTGCGTACGGGGCGTGGAGCCGGAGACGGCCCTCGCCCGCGCCGAGGTCGCCGGCGACCGGACCCTCGCCGGGGCCGCCTGCCGCATCGTGTCGATCATCCGCTGACCCGTACCGCAGGGAGCGGCACGCCGGGTGACGACGGAGGGCACGGCTGTCCCTTTTCTCATCGAATGTTCATCTGGTTCCCAGCCGTTTCCGCATCCGGCTGGCCTAGCCTCCGGCAGCGTGTCGAGAAACCTCCCCTCGCTGCGGTCCGCGGCGGTCGCCGCGGGCACGCTCGCCGTGATCGCCGCCACCGCATCGTCCTCCGCGCCCCTGCTGGGGAACACCGCGGAGGCCGCCGCCCCCCGCACGCTCCACGTCCACTACGCCCCCGCCGCCGGCCGGGCCCCGGCCCCGTCCCCCGACGAGGCCGTGGCGAAGGCGCTCAAGGCGCTGCCGAAGGCGCCGGGCGCGTACGACGTCGCGGTGGCGGACCTCGACTCGGGCGACAGGGCCGCGTACGCCTCGGGCAAGGGGACGTTCGACACCGCGAGCATCGTCAAGGTCGACATCCTCGCCACCCTGCTGCTCCAGGCCCAGGACGACGGCGGCGAGCTGAGCGCCGCGCAGCAGAAGCTGGCAGCGGCGATGATACGCAGCAGCGACAACGACGCCACCGACGCGCTCTGGGCGGACATCGGCGGCGGCTCCGGCCTCGCGGAGGCCAACGACCGGCTCGGCCTGACCGGGACCGAGCCCGGCGACGGCGGCACCTGGGGGCTGACCCAGACCACCGCCGCCGACCAGCTGGTGCTCCTCGAAGCGGTGTACGGCGACGGGGCCTCGCCGCTCAGCGGCGACTCGCGGCACTACGTCGAGAAGCTGATGGCCTCGGTGGTCGACGACCAGCGCTGGGGTGTGTCCGCGGCGGCGGACGACGCCGGCTCCGCGGCGCTGAAGAACGGCTGGCTGCCGCGCTCGGCGACGGGCCTGTGGGACGTCAACAGCATCGGCCGCGTCGAGCACCGCGGCCACACCCTCCTCATCGCCGTCCTCTCCGACGGCCACCCCTCCTACAAGGAGGGGATCGACGCCGTCGAGAACGTCACGACGACGGCGGCGAACGCGTTGCGTCACTGAACCGCCGCCGCACGCGTCCGCGCCGCACCCGTCCCGGGCGCGGCGTGGCCCGTATGCCCGACTTACCCGGGGGACGTGCACCTGTGCTTGCGGATGAAAGTGCATCTGTACTTGCATCCGGAGGTCTATATCACTCACCATTGAACAAGAAGCACGTTCCAAGGCGACATCATGATCGGGGAATCGGCATGACGGCAGCGTCCGGGGAGCGGGCCGAGGCATCGGCTTTCGCCGCCTGCGCCCTCGATGCCCACCCGCGGTCGATAGCCGAGGCCCGCCGCACGGTCCGCACCACGCTGCGCGACTGGGATCTTGCCGAGCTGTCCGACAGCGTCGAGTGTGTCGTCTCCGAGCTGGTGACCAACGCCGTGCGCCACGGCGTACCCGGCTGCCCCCCGCTGCCCGTCGCCGAACCGCAGCCGGTGACGCTCACCCTCGTACGCCGCGGCGGCGAGGTCGTCTGCGCGGTCTTCGACCCGGGCGAGGGCGTCCCCGCACCGTGTGAGGCGGACGATGTCGACGAGTCCGGGCGGGGCCTGCAGATAGTGGCGACGCTCAGCGACGCGTGGGGCTGGAGTGCCCCGGGGCCGTTCGGCAAAGCCGTGTGGTCCCGGTTCACCGCGCCCGCCGGGACCGGCGGCCCGGCGGACGTGGACGCCGACGGGGACGGCGACAGGGACCACGAGTGGCAGTCGTTCGCCCGCTGCCTGGCTCTGCTGGAGTCGCTCGTGCCCGGGCGCGCCGTCCCCGCCCCGGCCGTCGCCTGACCCGTACGGCACCGAGCGCCGGGAGCGGAACCTCCCGGCCCCTCCGCGCGTTCCCCCGCAGTGGCGCGCGCCACGGGGACGAGGAGGCGACGATGGCGGAACTGCGGCTCGGGCCGCTGCTGCGGTACGCCGACGACACCCGCGCCACCGTCTGGGTCGAGACCGGCGGCCCGTGCGAGGCGCAGGTCCGCTGCGCGGACGGCGCCGGGGGCAGCGCCCGCACCTGGCAGGTCGGCGGCCACCACTACGCGCTGATCACCGTGACCGGCCTGACGCCGGGCACCCCCGTCCCGTACCGCGTGCTCCTCGACGGCCACGAGGTCTGGCCGCTGCCCGGCGCCCCCGCGAGCACCATCCGCACCCCCCGCCCCGGCGCCGCGCTGAACGTGGCGTTCGGCTCCTGCCGCTGGGCCGCCAAGCCCGGCGGCGGCCACGACCCCGTCGGGCCCGACGCCCTCGACACCCTCTCCCGCCGGCTGGAGGCCGACCCGGACGCCGAGCGGCCGGACGTCCTGCTCCTCCTGGGCGACCAGGTGTACGCGGACGAGACCTCCGCCGCCACCCGCGACTACCTCGCCGGGCGCCGCGACCTGGACGTGCCGCCGGGCGACCAGATCGCGGACTACGAGGAGTACACCCACCTGTACGACGAGTCCTGGCTCGACCCCGAGGTGCGCCGGCTGCTGGCCTGCGTCCCCTCCTGCATGATCTTCGACGACCACGACGTCATCGACGACTGGAACACCTCCGCCTCCTGGCTGGAGTCGATCCGCGCCGAGCCCTGGTGGCGCGAACGGATCCTCGGCGGCCTCATGTCGTACTGGGTCTACCAGCACCTCGGCAACCTCTCCCCCGACGAGCTGGCCGCCGACCCGCTGTACGCGGCCGTCCGCGCGGCCGGCGACGGCACGGAGCCGCTGCGGGAGTTCGCCGAGCGCGCCGACGCCGACCCGGCCGCCGTCCGCTGGAGCTACCGCCGCGACCTCGGGCGCACCCGGCTGCTGATGGTCGACTCGCGCGCCGCGCGGGTGCTGGCGGAGGAGAGCCGCGCGCTCGTCGACCCGGCCGAGATGGACTGGGTGCGCGGCCAGGCGCTGGCCGACCCGGGCGCGTACGACCACCTCCTCATCGGCACGTCGCTGCCGTGGCTGCTGCCGCCCGCGGTGCACGACGCCGAAGGGTGGAACGCCGCGCTGTGCGCCGGTGAGCGCGGGGCGCGCTGGGCGCGGCTGGGCGAGAAGCTGCGCCGGCGCGCGGACCTGGAGCACTGGTCGGCGTTCCCGCGGTCCTTCGCAGAACTGGCGGACCTCATCGCCGAGGTGGGCCGTGCCGACCGGGCGCCGGCCTCGGTGCTGGTGCTCTCCGGCGACGTGCACCACGCGTACGTGGCCGAGCCGAGCTGGCCGCGGGCGGGCGGGCAGGAGTCGCCTGCGGGGCAGCGGCCGGTGGTCGCGCAGCTGACCTGCTCGCCGATGCACAACAGCGTCCCCGCCCCGATCAGGGCCGGCTTCCGCTTCGGCTGGAGCCGCGCCGGCCGGCTCCTCGGCCGAATCCTCGCCCGGCACGGCCGCCTCGCGGCCCCGCCCGTCCGCTGGCGCAAGACCGGCGGGCCCTGGTTCGGCAACCAGTTGATGACGCTCACCCTGGGCGGCCGCGACACCGCCCGGCTGCGGCTGGAGCAGGCCCGCCAGGAGGACGGCGGCGGCACCCGGCTCGTCACGGCGGACGAGCGCGAACTGCTCTGAAACGCCCCGCGCGGGCGGCCGCGGGCCCGTTCCGGCACATTCGCAAGCCGACCCGCGCAACGGGCTGCGCAAGGCGTTCCCAGCCCGGGTGAACTTCGCTATCTTTCGGGGCCCGTAATCCAACTCTGCACGCCTACCGCCTCCTTGTCACCGAAATACGGAACAAAACACCATGTCACGTGCGATATCGCTGGACGGCGTCACCAAGGTCTACGAGCGCGGCATCCGGGCGGTCGACCGGTTCTCGCTCGACATCGAGCCCGGCGAGTTCGTCGTCCTGCTCGGCCCTTCCGGATGCGGCAAGTCCACCGTGCTGCGCATGATCGCCGGACTGGAGTCCGTGACCGAGGGGCAGTTGCTCCTCGACGGCGAGGACGCCGCCGAACTGGCCCCGGGGCAGCGCGGCATGGCGATGGTGTTCCAGAACTTCGCCCTCTACCCGCGGATGACCAACCGCGACAACATCGGCTTCCCGCTCAAGCTGGAGGCGCGCGGCGACGTCGGCCCGCGGGTGGACGCCACCGCCCGGCTGCTGGGCATCGAGGACCTCCTCGACCGCTACCCCGCGCAGCTCTCCGGCGGCGAGCGGCAGCGTGTCGCGATCGGCCGGGCGATCTCGCGGGAACCCACCGCGTTCCTCATGGACGAGCCGCTGTCCAACATCGACGCCAAGCTGCGCAACCACCTGCGCGCCGAAGTCGCCCGGCTCAACCGCGAACTGGCGGTCACCACCGTCTACGTGACGCACGACCAGGCCGAGGCGATGTCGCTCGGCGACCGGATCGCCGTGATGCGCGACGGCGTGCTGCAGCAGGTGGGTTCGCCGCGCGAGGCGTACGCGCTGCCGAAGAACATCTTCGTCGCCGCCTTCATCGGCACCCCGCGGATCAACCTCCTGGAAGCCGTCGTGCACGCCCCACTGCCCGGCCGGGTGACGATCGACCTCGGCCGGCAGAGCCTGACGCTGCCCGAACCCCTCTCCCCCGACCACCAGATGCTCCGCATCCAGCAGGGCCGGCCGGTGATCGTGGGCCTGCGCTCCGAGGCGGTGCGCATCGCCCGGCCGTCGCTGGCGCGCGCCCGGGAGTGCGCGATGAGCGGCATCGTCGAGCACGTGGAGTACCTGGGCCACGAGGCGCTGCTGCATCTGAACACGGGCTCGCGCGCAGCCCTCGTACCGGCGCTGGAAGGCCCCCGCACGGATACCGCGCCCGGCGGGCACCGCAAGAACAAGGAGGGCACCGTCCTCGGCCGGCTGCGCGACAGGGCGGTGGCCCGCCTGCCCGGCTTCGGCCCGGAGGAGCGCGGCGACCAGGGGGCAGTCGGCGTGCTGGAGGCGCCGCCGGTGCCGGCCGCGCCGCCGCAGAGCGCTGAGCGCGCCGCGATCGCCGGCGGCGACCTCGTCGTACGGACCGGGCCGGACGTCCAGGTCCGGCCGGGGACGCACGTGCCGCTGCTCATCGACCTGGAACACCTGTACGTCTTCGACCAGCAGGGCCGCCGCGTCTGCCCCGCGCCCGCGCACCAGCCCGGGCTGGACGGGTAGCGCCGCCCGCGGCCGGGCCCGTCGGCGTACGGCGGCAGCACGGTCGGCGCTCGTCGGCGAGCGCTCTCCGGCCACTCGGGTGAGGCTTGGGCAAATCACCCAATTGCCGCTTTTCTTCGGTAAATCTCACTGCAAGGCTGGCAAACGACCTCTGACGGCTCCGTCGCCCCTGGAGATTTCCGTGATTCTGTCGATCTCAGGCGTTGTCCTGCTGGGAGTGATCGTCTTCCTGTTCTTCCGCAAGGACGGGCTGAAGCCGTCCCATGCCATCGTCTGCGCCCTCTTCGGGTTCTACTTGGCGGGCACCGCGATCGCACCCAGCATCAAGGCCGGCGGGCAGAGCCTCGCCAGCCTCCTGGGCGGCATCAAGCTCTAGGACGCCCCGGCCCGCCGGCGTCCCGCACCAGGACACGGAGACCCGACGCATGCGACGACCGTTCGCCCGGCTGTCCGGCCGCGGGACACCCGCGGCGGCCCGCGGCCGCGAGCCGGCCAGGACGACGGCGGACGGCGCCGCGGACGTGCTGCGGCCGGCGGTGGTCCTCGCCCGCGGCACCGGCCGGCTCGCGGCCGCCGCCCGGCGGCGCTGGAGCGCGATGCCGAAGGAGCGCCGGGGGCCGACCGCCTTCCTCGCCGGCGCCTGCCTGCTCCTGGTGTACCTGATGCCGTACGGGCCGCTGGCCGCCGCCGTGGCGCTGCTGGCCGCGGCGCTGTGGGCCGGCCGCGACGGGGCCGGGGCGCGGGCGGCGGAGGACGAGGACGCGGCGGGGCGGCGGCAGGAGCGGCTCGCGGCGCTGTACGAGGCGCTGGTGCCGTACTTCTCCTCCCCCGACGACCCCCACCCCCTCTACGCGCACGAGGGCGACACCGAGCAGGTCTTCGGCGACGCGGAGTTCGACGGCGACGACCGGCTGACCGCCCTGCGGCTGCGCTACCCGCCGTACTTCCGCGACGGCGAGCCGGAGGCCCGGGCACGTATCGAGCAACTGCTGTACGCCAAGTGCGGCCGCGGGCGCGAGTACCTCTTCGACTGGCACGAGGACGACAACCGCCTGGACCTCGCCGTCCTCGACCCGCTGCCCACCGACATCGGGGCGCAGCCCTACGTCACGGCGCAGGGCGAGTCGGTGCTCGGCTTCACCGACGCCGAGGGGGTGCGGCGGACGCTGCCGGTGCGCACGGAGGACGGCGACCGCGACGAGCCGCCGGTGCTGTGGCGTACGGGACCGCGTTCCACGGAGCCGCACCTGCTCGTCCTCGGCCAGCCCGGCACGGGCACGACGACGCTGCTGCGGTCGCTGGCGGTTCAGGCGCTGCCGCACGGCCAGGTGCTGGTGGTCGACGGCGGCGCCACGGGCGAGTTCGGCTTCCTGGCGGGGCGGCCGGGGGTGCTGGCGGTGGAGT
This sequence comes from Streptomyces aculeolatus, assembly GCF_020400605.1. Lineage (GTDB taxonomy): Bacteria > Actinomycetota > Actinomycetes > Streptomycetales > Streptomycetaceae > Streptomyces > Streptomyces aculeolatus. The sequence continues at coordinate 47,331 of NZ_JAINRD010000030.1, forward strand.
CCACGGTGGCCGGCGCGCTGGCGCTGCTGCGCTGGGCGGCGGAGGAGACGGAGCGCCGGCTGCTGCGCCCGGCCGCCGCCGGGGACGCTGCCGCCGACGGCGACCGGGCGGCGGGGCCCCGGCCGCTGTGGATCGTCGTGGACCGGCCGGCGGCGCTGAGCCATCTGGCCGCCGTGGGCGGGCTGGCGGATCCGCAGGGCCTGCTGGAGGTGCCGCTGCGGCACGGCCGGGCGGCGAACGTCACGGTCGTGGTGGCGGACCAGTTCGACTGCACGGCCCTGCTGGGTGCGGCGGTACGGGACCACACCCGCGCCCGCGTCGTGCTGGGCCCCGCCTCGGCGGCGCAGGTCGCCTCCGTGCTCGGCGCCCCGCCGCACACGACGCCGGTGTACGACGTCCCGCCGGGGCGCGGCTACGTACGCCTCGGCCAGGGGCCGGTGCACCGCCTCCAGGTGCCCGCGACGCCGGACCCGCACCACCGCGAGACGCCCGAGGCGCTGCGGCGGGCGGTGCTGGAACTGCTCCCGGAGCCGCCGGCCGGCGGCTCCGCGGCCGGGGCCGAGGCGGCACGGGCCGGCGGCTGACGAGGGCCCGCGGGCCGGGGGCTGCCGACGCGGCGGGATGGCGGCGCGGCGGCCGTCCCGGCGGGCCGACCGGGCAGCGGCACGGACCCGGCCGTCCGATCCACCGCGCGTACCCGCCGCAGCGCACACCCGAGGGCTGCTCCCCCGTGCGGCCACCGCCGCGTCAGGCGATGAACGCCCCCGCCGGCTCCGCCGCCACGGGGCCGGCGCCCTCGGCGACGGCGCGGGCCGCGGCCGCGAGGCGTCCGACCGCCTCCTCGGCGACCGCCCCGGTGACGGTGAACGGCAGGCGCACGTACCCCTCGAAGGCCCCGCCGACGCCGAACCGCGGGCCCGACGGGATCCGCACCCCCACCCGTTCACCCGCCTCGGCGATCCGCGAGCCGGACAGCCCGCCCGTCCGCACCCACAGCGTCAGCCCGCCGTGCGGCACGGTGTACTCCCAGTCGGGCAGGTGGCGCTGGAGCGCGGCCACGATCGCGTCGCGGTTGGCGCGGGCCTGGGAGCGGCGCAGGCCGGTGGCCGCGGCCCAGCCGCCGCCCTCCAGCAGCCAGGTGGTGGCCAGTTGCTCCACCACCGGCGAGCCGAGGTCGGCGTACGCGCGGGCGGAGACCAGGCTGCGGATCACCTCGGGGGCGGCGCGCACCCAGCCGATGCGCAGTCCCGCCCAGAACGCCTTGCTGGCCGAGCCGACCGTGACGACGGTGGAGCCCGCCGGGTCGTACGAGGCCATGGGGCGGGGGCGTTCGCCCGTGTCGTCCAGGCGCAGCTCGCTCATCGTCTCGTCGGCGACGACGACGGTGCCGGCCCGCCGGGCGGCGTCGACGAGCGCGCGGCGCTGGTCGTCGTCGGCCAGGGCGCCGGTGGGGTTGTGGTAGTCGGGGATGACGTACGCGAGCCGCGGGGCGGCGTCGCGCAGGGTGTGCCGCCAGGTCTCCACGTCCCAGCCGGTCAGCCCCTCGCCCATGGCCACGGGCACCAGCCGGGCGCCGTCCTCGCGCATGAGCTGCAGGATGTTGGCGTAGCTCGGCGAGTCCACGGCGATGCGCTCGCCGCGCCCGGCGAACAGCCGGCACAGGGCGATCATCGCGCCCATCGCCCCGGTCGTGATCATGATCTGCTCGGACATGGTCGGCACCCCGCGGGCGGTGTACCGCTCGGCGATGGCCGCGCGCAGGCCGGGCAGTCCCGCGGGGTAGTCGCCGTGGGTGTGGGCGTAGAGCGGCAGCTGCTCCAGGGCCCCGTGCATGGCGCGGGTGAGCCACGGCTCGGGGGCGGGCAAAGCGGCGCAGCCGAGGTCGATCATCGAGCCGGTGGCGTCCGGCGGCAGCGGCTCCAGGCCGCGGGTGGGCAGCGGATGCCCGGCCGGCACGGAGGTCCAGCTGCCGGCGCCGCGGCGGGATTCGAGGAAGCCGGCCGCGCGCAGATGCTCGTACGCGGCCGCGATGGTGGTGCGGCTGACGCCGAGGGCGGACGCCAGCTCGCGCTCGGCGGGCAGCCGGGTGGCCACCGGGATGCGGCCCTCGAGGACCAGCAGGCGCACGCCGTCGGCCAGCGAGCGGTACGCGGGCACGCGGCGGCCGGGCCGGTCGAGCGCCACGGCGCCCGCGCTCTCCTGCGAACGCAGCAGCCGGGCGAGTTGAACCGCGCCGACGGCCGATGTCCATTCCGCCATGAAAACCAGGCCACCTTTCCCCGATTGGCCATATCACTGGCACAAGTGCAGTCCACATAGTGGCACGCAGCCATCCAACAGGACCAGAGGGGAGCCAGTCTTGTCACGCTGGAGGGAAGGCTGGAGGGAAGCCCGTACGGCCCGCAGGCTCGGGCATCTGTACGTCGGCCTCACGCTGTACGGGCTGAGCTGCGCGATGATGGTGCGCGCCGGCATCGGGCTGGATCCGTGGGACACCTTCCACCAGGGGATCGGCAAGCAGACCGGCTGGTCGATGGGGATCGCGACGATCGTGGTCGGCGCGGCCGTGCTGCTGCTGTGGATACCGATCCGGCAGCGCCCGGGGCTCGGCACCGTCTCCAACGTGGTGGTGATCGGCCTCGCCATGGACGCCTCGCTCGCGGTGCTGCCCGAGGTGCACGGCCTCGGCCTGCAGATACCGCAGATGCTCGCCGGCGTCGCCCTCAACGGCGCGGCCACCGGCCTGTACATCTCCGCGCGCTACGGCCCCGGCCCCCGCGACGGGCTGATGACCGGCCTGCACCGGCGCACCGGCCTGTCCGTCCGGCTGGTCCGGACCCTGATCGAGGTCGCCGTGCTCGCCTCCGGCTGGCTGCTCGGCGGTTCTGTCGGCGCCGGCACGGTCGTCTACGCCCTGGCGATCGGCCCGCTGGCCCAGTTCTTCCTGCGCGTCTTCGCGATCCCGGAGCCCGGCGCGGCCGGGCCGGCGACGGCCGGCGCGGCGGAGCACGACGCGCCTCCCCGAGAGGTGAATTATGTGCCGCCAGGCGCGGAGCGGTAGTGTACGCCTCCGGCTCGGCAGGCGGACCGTTACAGCATGCAGCGAGATGAAATCAGTCGGTGACATCTCCGTCACATGTGACAAAGCGGACGCCTGTGGGTAGAAGCAATGGGGCGGCACGACGGGCGACGCATGTCCCGGAACGGGAATCTTCATCGCCGACCGGACGTTGACCGGATGACGACGACAGCGACACCTGTCCTGTGGGCGACAAGCCCGGGAGGCAACAATTCATGAGTGAGCGAGCTCTTCGCGGCACGCGACTCGTGGTGACCAGCTACGAGACGGACCGCGGCATCGACCTGGCCCCGCGCCAGGCGGTGGAGTACGCATGCCAGAACGGCCATCGGTTCGAGATGCCGTTCTCGGTCGAGGCGGAGATCCCGCCGGAGTGGGAGTGCAAGACGTGCGGCGCCCAGGCGCTGCTCGTCGACGGCGAGGGACCGGAGGAGAAGAAGGTCAAGCCCGCCCGGACGCACTGGGACATGCTCATGGAGCGGCGCACCCGCGACGAGCTCGAAGAGGTCCTGGCCGAGCGGCTCGCGGTGCTGCGCTCCGGTGCGATGAACATCGCCGTGCATCCGCGCGACAGCCGCAAGTCGGCCTGAGGCGCGGCGCAGCTCCGGAGGAACGGCATCGGCAAGGGCCCGTCCCGCAGTGGGACGGGCCCTTCCGGGTGCCCGAAAACGGTCGGTGAACGCCGGAGGCGCCGCTTCCGCGGCGGCCCGCCTCCCGCCCGTACGGGCGGCATGACGCGGGCCGCTCCCGCGGTCCCCTACGACGGGCCCGGCGCGGGCGGCGCGGTTCAGCGCTGCGGCGGCCGGTCCTCGTCCTCGTCCCGTATCACCTCGCCCCGGACGACCTTGCCGTCCGGGCGGTGGATGCGCGCCTGCGTGTAGACGTGCCCGAGGTCCTGCCCCGCGGCGGACCGCTCGATCATCCGGGTCAGCCTGCGGCGCACCAGCGCCCGCACCGGGGGCAGCAGCAGGAGCAGCCCCGCGGCGTCCGTGACCAGACCCGGGACCATCAGCAGCAGCCCGGCGAGCATCGTCAGCCCGTTGCCCGAGCCGCGCCCGCGGTCCGCGTCCGGCTCCGGTGCGGCACCGCTCTGCTGCCGCTGCAGTTGCTCGGCGAGCGAGCGCCAGGCACGCCGGCCGGCCCGCTTGATCACGACCGTGCCCAGGACCAGCCCGCCCACCAGGACGGCGAAGACGCCCAGGACGCCGATCTCCGAGCCGAGCACGATCAGTAGCCACAGCTCCAGCAGCGCCCAGGCGGCGACGCCCAGGGGGGCCAGGGTGCGGGCGAGCGAGCGGCGCCGGCGCGGCGGCCGGCCGCGGCCGTCACCGGGCCCGCCGGGGCGCGCCCCCGGGTCGTCGGAGCCTGCCGGGTCCTCGTACGGCTGCGGAATGCGATCGCTCATGACTCAAGTGTGCCTGCGGCCGAGAATCCGCCCCAGCCGGGACCGTACGCCCCAGGCCGGTACCCGCCACGCGGCCTCCGCGAAGATGTCCTTGCTCATCTTGGAGTCGCCGCGCTCCCGCTCGACGAAGGTGATCGGGACCTCCACGACGTGGTAGCCGCCGTCGACCACCCGGCGGGCCAGGTCCACCTGGAAGCAGTACCCCTGCGAGGCGATGTTCTCCAGCCCGATGCCCTCCAGCGTCTCCCGGCGGAACGCGCGGTAGCCGCCGGTGACGTCCCGGATGCGCAGCCCGAGCCAGATCCGCGAGTACGCGCTGCCGCCGCGGGAGATGAACTCCCGGGACCTGGGCCAGTTGACCACCCGGCCGCCGGGCACCCACCGGGAGCCGAGCACCAGGTCGGCGCCCTTGAGGGCGGTGAGCAGCCGGGGCAGTTCCTCCGGCCGGTGCGAGCCGTCGGCGTCCATCTCGACCAGCACGCCGTAGCCCCGCTCCAGGCCCCAGCCGAAGCCGGCGAGGTAGGCGGCTCCCAGGCCCTCCTTGCCGGCCCGGTGCAGCACGTGCACGTGCGCGTCGTCGGCGCTCAGCTCGTCGGCGAGCTTCCCCGTGCCGTCCGGGCTGTTGTCGTCGACGACCAGGACGTCGGCGTCCGGCACCGCGGCCCGCACCCTGGAGACGATCGAGTCGAGGTTCAGGGCCTCGTTGTACGTCGGGATGATCACCAGGATCCCGCCCAGCGGGCCGTAGCGCCCCTGAACCCCGTCTGTCACTGCCGCACCTTCCGCAATTCCCGCTTGAGCCGTCCACGCGCGCACACGGCCGCACGGGACGGGACGCCCACCTTAGCCAGAGTCCACCGGGGTCCGGCACCGAGGCGGTCCGCAACGGTACCGCGGGACGCCGTGCGCGCCACCCCCGGACGGCCCCGCTGCCGGCCCGCGGCCGGCAGCGGAGGAGCGGAGCAGGGAGAAGGAGGGGCAGAGGGCGGCGGCACCTGCCCGCCCACTCCGCGTCGCGTACGGCCTCCGCGTCCGCCCGTGCGGCCCACGCCGCTACGGGTCGGGCCCGGCGCCCTTCGGTCCGACCTGGGACCCGCTGGCTGCGGATCGACCGAGGGCCGTTGTCTACTGAGCGTCCGGGCCCCACCCGGGGTCACACCAGCCCGACGGATGCCATCCTCCCTCGCCCCCGTGCCGGAGTCCTGGACCTGGCTGCCTGCGATGGGGCGCCGGTGCGGCACACCATCCGTGGCCCAGAGCGTTCCACGACTGCGCGGAGGTGATCCGGCCGGACGTCCTGTGGTGGACTCGGCCGAAACTACCCGCCGTTGCCCGCTGCGTGTCAACAGCCGTGTCACCTGTGGCGTTTTGCCGAAGCGGCTGGTCAGTCCCGAAATCAGGCCGCGGTCCCGCGCCCGGAACGGCCTTCGTTAGGCCTATCGAAGATCGTTAACTCACCCGATCGGCCCCGCATGGACGGTGTTTCCGGCCACCACGGTCCGCAGGCACACGGGCAGTTCCGCGCCGGGCGTGAGGTCGGGCAGGCCCGGGGTGCCGGAGCGCGGGTCGGTCGACCAGTTCGCGATCCGCTCGTCGGGCACCTGTACGACGAGGTCGCCCGCCGCCCAGACGGCGTAGTCCGCGGGGGCGCCGGGCACGAGCACACCGGCGTCGTCGCGGCCGACGGCCCGCCAGCCGCCCCGGGTGTGCGCGGTGAAGGCCGCGCGGGCGGAGATGCGGTGCTCCGGCGTGCGGTGGAAGGCGGCGGCCTGGACGGTGCGCCAGGGGTCGAGCGGGGTCACCGGGGCGTCGGAGCCGAGGGCGAGCGGCACACCGGCCCGCAGGAGGGCCGCGTACGGGTTGAGGGCCCGCGCCCGCTCCGCGCCCAGCCGGTGCGCGTACATCCCCTCCTCGCCGCCCCAGGCGGCGTCGAACGCCGGCTGCACGGACGCCGTGAGGGCCAGCTCCGCGAACCCGGCGACGGTCTCGGCGGTGAGCATCTCCGCGTGCTCCACGCGGTGCCTCAGGGCCCGTACGCGGTCCAGGCCGACCCGCTCGGCCGCGGCCCGTACACCGTCGACCACGGCGGCCACGGCGGCGTCCCCGATGGCGTGGAACCCCGCCTGGAGCCCCGCCTCGGTGCAGGCGGCGACGTGTTCGGCGACGGCGGCGGCGTCGAGGTAGCCGTTGCCGCGGTGCCCCGGGCGGTCCGCGTACGGCTGCGTCAGGTGGGCGGTGCGGGAGCCGAGGGAGCCGTCGGCGCAGAAGTCGCCGGCCGCGCCGAAGGCGCCGAGCTCGCGCAGGCGCCGGGCGTCCTCGGGCCCGGCGACGGCCTCGCCCCAGTAGCCGGTCACCCGCGGCCCCGGCCGCTCGGCGGCCAGCGCGAGGAGCGCCGCGAAGTCGTCGGCGCCGCTGATGTCGGGGCCGGCGCACTCGTGCACGGAGCCGATGCCGACGGCCGCGGCGCGATCGAGCGCGGCGCCCTGCGCGGCGGCGCGCTGCGCGGGCGACATGGCGGCGTACGCGGCGCGGCGCACGGCGTGGTGGGCGTCGCGGGTCAGCGGCGCGTCGGCGGCGTAGCCGTCGCGGGCGGCGATGGCGGGGACCAGGTCGAGCAGGGCGGTGCTGACGGCGGCGGAGTGCACGTCGACGCGGGTGAGGTAGAGCGGCCGGCCGCCGGCGGCCTCGTCCAGTTCGGCGCGGCTCGGCGGGCGGCCCTCGGGCCAGCCGGTCTCGTCGTACCCCTGGCCGATGAGCACCCGGTCCGCGGGCCGCGCGGCGGCGTGCGCGCGGATCCGGGCGAGGGCGTCGGCCAGCCCTCCGGCGCCGGACAGGTCGAGGCCGGTCAGCGCCAGGCCGGTGGCGGTGAGATGGACGTGCGCGTCGGTGAACGCCGGTGTGACGAGGGCGCCTTCGAGGTCGACGGTCTCGTCGACGGTGCCGGCGTCGGCGAAGCCGTCGGCCGCGCCCTCGGAGCCGACCCAGGCCACGCGGTCGCCCTCGACGACCATGGCGGTGGCGAACGGGTCGGCGGGGCTGTGGACGGTGCCGCCGCGCAGCAGGACGGTGCGGCGGGCGGAACCGGCCTGCGGCTGCGCGGAGTTCGCGGGGCCGGCCTGTCGGGCGGCGGGGCTGTCGGCGGTCACGGTGCGGTGCCTCGGATTCGGATCGGGGGCGCCGCGCCGTCAGATGCGCGGCGGCCTGGCTTCGTACGGTGTGGAGAGCACGACCGTCGTACGGGTCGAGACCCCGGCGAGGGAGCGGATGCGGGCGAGCAGGTCCTCCAGCTCGGCCGGGGCGGCGACGCGCACCTTGAGGATGTAGTTCTCCTCCCCCGCCACGCTGTGGCACGCCTCGATCTCGGGGACTTCGGCGAGCCGGTCCGCGATGTCGTCGGGGGCGCTGGGGTCGAAGGGTTTGACCGAGATGAACGCGGTCATCGGCAGGCCTATGGCCTCCGGGTCGACGATGGCGCCGTACCCGCGGATCACCCCGCGCTGCTCCAGCCGCCGCACCCGCTGGTGCACGGCCGAGGTGGACAGGCCGGTGGCCTTGCCCAGGTCCGTATAGCTCATGCGCCCGTCCCTGACGAGCAGCTCCACGATGTGCCTGTCCAACTCCTCCACAACGCATCAACCTACTTCGTTTGCGGCGGTCAGGTACATCCGGGGCCGCGGCGGCCGCCGGGAGGGCACCTCTCGGGGCGCGTAGGGCGCACTCGGCGGCGTGTGACGAAGGCCACAGCCCATCGGGGAGCGAGGGGGACCCTGCGGACGATTATTCGGATGACAGCGAGGGAAATCCTTGCTGTGGTCGAGACCACCACGTGACCGTCCAGGTGGCCCAACCTGAGGGGGAGCAGCATGCGCCGTTCCGAGCATGTCGAGCTCGTCGATCCTGATGCCGTCTTCGACGACGAGGAGGGCGGCGGTTACGCCGAGACCTCGCTGATCTTCCGGGTGCTCTGCCCGGACTGCGTCCAGCCCATCGCCCTGCTGGAGGGCGAGGACGTGCTGCCCGAGCACGCCCGCGTCACGCCGGCGAACCCGTTCGGGCTGACCGTGTGCACGGGCTCCGGCAGCCCGCTGTCGGCCGCCGTGCCGCAGGACGCCCGGCTGGACGCGCGTGCGGAGGACGCGGCGGTGCTGCTCACGCTGCCCGAGGGCCTCGACTGGCGCCGCCAGCCCTTCTCGCACGTCGGCCCGGGGCACGAGCCGGCCCGGCGGCGGCTGCCGGGGATGCGCCGGCGCAAGTAACGCCCGTACGCCCGCTGGCGCCCGTACGCCCGTCCGCGGCACCCGCCCGCGCCCGTCCCAGGTCCCGTCCCGCGCCCCTGGCGCCGTACGGGCCGGCCGCTACCCCCGGTCCGTCTCGGCGCCCAGCAGGTGCCGCGCGACGACCACGCGCTGGATCTGGTTGGTGCCCTCCACGATCTGCAGCACCTTCGCCTCGCGCATGTAGCGCTCCGCGGGGAAGTCCGCCGTGTAGCCGTAGCCGCCGAGCACCTGGACGGCGTCGGTCGTCACCCGCATCGCCGCGTCCGTGCAGAACAGCTTGGCCATCGCGGCGTCCTGGGCGAAGGGCAGGCCCGCGTCGCGCCGCCGCGCGGCGGCGAGGTACAGCGCACGCCCGGCCGCGATCTGTGTCGCCATGTCGGCGAGCATGAAGCGCAGCCCCTGGAAGTCGGCGACGGGCCGGCCGAACTGCTGCCGCTCCAGCGCGTATCCGTGCGCCGCGTCCAGCGCCCCCTGCGCCACCCCGATCGCGCACGCGGCGATGCCGAGGCGGCCGGAGTCGAGGGCGTCGAGGGCGATGGCGAAGCCCTGCCCCTCCTCGCCGACGCGGCGCGCGTCGGGGATCCGCACCCCGTCGAAGTGCACCAGGCCGGTGGGCGAGCCCTTCATGCCCATCTTCTTCTCCGGCGGCGCGGCGTTGAGCCCGGGGGCGTCGCCGGGGACGAGGAAGGCCGTGATGCCACCCGCGCCGGGGCCGCCGGTGCGAGCGAGGACGGTGTAGAAGTCGGCGACCCCGGCGTGGGTGATCCACGCCTTGGTGCCGTCCAGGGTCCAGGTGTCGCCGTCGCGTACGGCCCGGGTGGTCAGGGCGGCGGCGTCGGAGCCCGAGGCGGGCTCGGAGAGGCAGTACGCGCCGAGCAGGCCGCCGCCGAGGATGGCCGGAAGGAACTCCTTGCGCTGCCCGTCGGTGCCGAAGCGGGCGACCGCGTGGCTGGCGAGGGTGTGCACGGAGGTGCCGAGGCCGACGGTCAGCCGGGCGGCGGCGAACTCCTCCAGCACCTGGAGATAGACGGTGTACGGCTGTTCCCCGCCGCCGTACTCGGCCGCGTAGGGCAGGGCGAGCAGTCCCGACTCCGACAGGGTGGTGAACAACTCGCGGGGGAAGCGGCCCGCTTCCTCTTCTTCGGCCGCGCGGGGAGCGATCTCCCGCCGGACCAGCTCGCGGACGAGGGCCAGCAGATCGCGGGACTCCTCGGTGGGCAGCTCGCGTTCCACGGGCAGCGGACCACGTACGGCCATGCGGTGCACTCCTCTTCGCCGGGCGCGCGTACGGCGCTGTCGACGGCGGCTCCGGCCGGGATATGGCGGCTCCGCCCGTTGTGTTGCTGCAGCCCGATGCTGCCCCGCCGGATTGCGGCGAGCCGGCATGTACGGCTGCGGTGAAGGGGAGTATGCCCGATCGGCGGTACGGCGAGACAGACGGGGTGCGTAGCGAACCGGCCAGTTCGAGGGGCGGGTTCCGGGCATCAGGGAGCGGCGGAACCGCCGCCGGGCGCCAGCCCCGCGAGCAGGTCGTCGTAGCCGGCCTTCACGCGGTCCACGCTCATCCCGCCGGCGCGGCGCTGGTAGCCGTAGAGGTTGGCGGCCAGCGGGGCGAGCAGGGCGTCGGCGAGCCAGCGCACGTCGGCCGCGGGCCGGATCCGGCCGAGGAGCAGCGCGAGGTGCTGCCGGTACAGCTCGTACGAGCCCTCGGTGAACCGGGCGTCGGCGGAGTCCATCTCGGCGACCAGCAGCAGGCCCAGCTGGTCCTCGGTGCGGTCGACGAGGGCGTGCAGGAAGGCGCGGACGCGCTCGGCCGCGCCGGCGCCGGGCCCGAGCGGCGGCGGGCCACTCAGGAACGCGGCCTGGAACTGCACCTCGCGGTCGTCGATGACGGCGTAAGCCAGCCCCGCGCGGTCGCCGAAGCGGCGGTAGACGGTGCCGACGCCGACGCCCGCGGCCTTGGCCACCTCGTCCATGGAGAGCGCGTCGGGGCCGCGCTCGGCGACCATCGCGGCGGCGGCGGCGAGGATCCTGCGGCGGTTCTGCGCGGCGTCCGCGCGCTCCGCCGGCGGGCCGCCGACCACGGGCAGCTCGGCGCCGGGCGGGCGCCGCCGACCGGTCGTGTCGTCCTGTGTCACCTGCGCTCCTTCCTGTCCGGAGGATAGCGAAGAGGAGACTTCTCCGGTTCCGGCTCGACATCCGGAGAACTCTCCGGTTACGCTTCCAGGGTGCCAACCGGAGAACTCTCCGGATAGCGAAGGGAACGAACATGACGCAGCTTGCGGGCCGGACGGCCCTGGTCACGGGCGGCAGCCGGGGCATCGGTGCCGCGATCGCGCGGCGGCTGGCCGAGGAGGGCGCCGACGTGGCGCTGACGTACCACCGCTCGGCGGAACGGGCCGCGGAGGTCGTACGCGACGTGGAGAGGTCCGGGCGGCGGGGCCTGGCCATCCAGGCCGACGCCGCCGACCCCGACGCCGTCGTCGCCGCCGTGGACCGCACCGCAGCCGAGCTGGGCCGGCTGGACATCCTGGTGAACAACGCCGGCATCGCGCCCTACGGGCCGGTGACCGAGGTCAGCCGGCAGGACGTGGACACGGTGCTCGCCATCCACGTGCGCGCGGTCTTCCTCGCCTCCCAGGCCGCGATCCGGCACCTGGGGCCCGGCGGCCGGATCATCAGCATCGGCAGCAGCTTCGTCGAGCGGGTGCCGATACCGGGCTGGACGCTCTACGCCGCCAGCAAGTCCGCGCTGACGGGCTTCACCCGCGGCCTGGCCCGCGACCTGGGCCCGCAGGGCATCTCCGTCACCGTCGTCCACCCCGGCGACACCGACACCGACATGAACCCCGCCGACTCCCCCGACGCCGACGCCGCCCGCGCCATCAGCGCGCTGGGCCGCTACGGGCGCCCCGAGGACGTCGCCGCCACCGTGGCGCACCTCGCCGGCCCCGGCGGCGCGCAGATCACCGGTGCGGCGATCGCCGTGGACGGCGGCTTCGCCGCCTAGGCCCGTCCGGGGCGGGGCCGCCCGCGGTTCCGCGCGCCACCCACCTACCACCGCAACGACAGAACCCGGAGGCACCGTGCCCTGGATATTCCTGCTCATCGCCGCCGGCCTCGAACTCGTCTGGGCCACGGCCCTGAAGCACTCCGACGGCCTCACCCGCCTCTGGCCCTCGTCGCTCGGGCTGGTGATGGCCATGGTGAGCGTCATCGTGCTGACGATGGCCCTGCGCAGCCTGCCCGTCGGCACGGCCTACGCCGTCTGGGTCGGGCTCGGCTCGCTGGGGGTGGCCGCGGTGGGCATCCTCGCGATGGGCGAGAGCGCGTCGCCGGCCCGGCTGGCGTGCCTGGGGCTGATCCTCGCGGGCGTCATCGGGCTGAAGTTCGTCGAGGGCTGAGCGCGGAACCCCGCGGGCGCACCGCGAGTCGTCGCGGTGCGGGTGACGACGCGCCGGCGGCGGTTCCGGCAGGAGACCTGCCGACTCCCCGTGCACCCCTGCACGTGCGCCGCGGACCCACCCCCTGTGCGGCGGGCGGATCCCCGGCGTATGTGGGCGCGGTGGTGTCAGCGGATGCCTACGGCGGCCAGTGCGGCCTTCTGGGCATCGGTGATCTCGCTGCCCCACAGCACGTAGCAGATGCCGCCGGTGCCGGAGCGGACCGCCCCGCTGGCGTCGTAGCGCTTCGTGCGCAGCCAGATATTCTCCCACTGGCGGCGCTTGTAGACGTGCCGCACCGCCGGGTTGTCGGGAGACGCCGGGTCGTTGGCGACGACGTCGCCGTCCTTGGTGAAGCCGACGACGGTCATCAGGTGGCCCGCGGTGCCGTAGCCCGCGCCGTCCAGCTCCTCCTCGATGAAGGACTGGGAAGTTATCAGCGGGATGCCGGCGGCGACGAGCAGCTCGGCGTCGGCCAGCGAGCCGAGGCGGGTGACGACGCCGTTCATGTCGCGGTACGAGCTCGCGTACGCCGTGTTGAACGGCCAGTTGCCGCAGCCCTCGTACTGGTAGTCGAAGGTGAAGCGGGCGGCGTGGCAGACCTGCGGGTCGTCGAAGTCGGGGTTGACCCACTCCAGGTCCGCGGCAGTGGGCTTGCGGCCCCAGTACTCGATGATCATCTGCGACGAGGTGGGGCTGCACCAGGCCTCGCCGCCGTTGTCGTACTCCGGGTAGCGGCCGGCGTGGATGTTCTGCGAGTAGCGCGGGACGACAAGCTCGCGGGAGAGCCGCGGCGTGCTCGCTGGCACCTCGAAGCGGTCCGGTACGTCGGAGCCCATCGCGCCGACCCGCCAGACCCGCGGCGTCGCGTCGGTGCCGGGCTTGCGGTAGAGGGTCACCCGCAGCTGGTAGTCGACCAGCCGCAGCCCGCTCGCGGCGTCGTCGATCGCGAACGTGTCCGTCCAGATGCTGCTCTTGCCGTCCGACTGGTCGTCGACCGTGGTGCGGCGGATGTCCGCGTCGCCCGCGGCCCAGCGGCCCATCACGTACCAGGGCGTGCGGCCGCCGTCGCTGTACGTGCCGCGCAGCTCGACCATCAGCCAGGTGCCGGCGGGGGTGGCGGCGTTCCAGGAGGCGACCACCTCAGTGGCGGGCGGGGCCAGCCGGTGGACCGGGGAGGTCCAGGTGGCGTACTCCCAGGAGGCGGTGGTCCCGGTGTGCGGGTCGGCGTAGTCGGTGCGGCCCGCGGGCCGGCCGATCTCGATGCCGGGGCGGCGGCCGGGGACGACCCTCGTCCCGCGGGCGCTGCCGCGGCGCCATGCCGGCGCGGAGGCCCAGCCGTGGTAGTCGGCGAGGGAGTTGCCGAGCGGCGGCCGGCCGGCCGTACCGGCCGGGGTGCCCGGCGCGACAGGAGCGGCGAGCGCGGAGGCGGACGCGGCCGGGGCGGCACCGGCCGCAGCGGCTGCCAGGGCGGCAGCCAGCACGGTACGCCGTGACGCACTTCGGGGCATGGCGGACTCTCCAGACGATTGCGGCGCATGCTGGGGGGCAGGCCACAACTATTCACCCTCGTTCTGCCGTTAGGAAGTCAATCCGTGCTATGAGATGGGTGAACATTGGTTCATACCACTGGTGTGACCTGGGGTGGAGAAGGGCCTCGCGGGACGGCCGCCGTAGCCTTGCGGCGATGAGCGCCACCCACGCCCCGGCCTCCGACCCCGTACTGGCCGCGCTGGCCCGCGAACTGCGCGGTCTCGCGCCGTCCTGCGGGCCCGTGCGGCTGGTGGCCGTCGACGGGCACGCCGGGTCCGGCAAGACGACGTTCGCCGGCCGGCTCGCCGCGGCGCTGGGCGGTGCGCCCGTACTCCGGCTGGACGACCTGGCGACGCACCGGGAGTTCTTCGGCTGGACCGGGCGGCTGCGGCGCCAGGTGCTCGACCCGCTGGCCGCCGGCCGTCCGGCGGTCCACGACGCGTACGACTGGGACGCCCGGGCCTTCACCGCGCGGCGCACGCTGCCGCCGGCGCCCGTGGTGCTCGTGGAGGGCGTCGGCGCGGGCCGCCGGGAGCTGCGCCCGCACCTCGCCCGGCTGCTGTGGATGGAGGTGCCGGCCGCGGTCGCGTGGGCGCGCGGCCGGCGGCGCGACGGGCCGGGGCTCGCGGGGTTCTGGGACGCGTGGGAGGCGGCGGAGCGGGCGCACTTCTCGGCCGACCCGTCCCGCCCGTACGCCGGCCTTCTGGTGGTGCGCCACCACGACGCGTACGGGCTGGTCCCGGGGCCTGCGCACGCCCTGTGACCACGCGGGGCGCACACCGCGCGGGGCCGGTCCCGGCACCGGCCGGAATAGGCCCCTCCACGCCCCAACTCCGCTTGACCCAGGGGCAGTACAGGACTTACGTTCTCAGTGAGCGGGCCCCACCGGCACCGCCTCACGCGCGAAGCCCCCGATTGTTCCCCCGTGATCGGGGGCTTCGTTCTGTCCAAAGAGGGAACAATGGGATGACTTACGGACCGGGCGCCCCTCACCCACGGTCACCGCGTCGGGCGGTCGGAACCCCCGCGCGCGCGTCCGATACGTGCCGTCGGCCCGCATCGCCGCCGCGGGTACCATGCGAGCAGGCCGTCTTCACCGCAACTCCCCTGTTCTGCAGGGGAGTTCGCGAGGGACGGCCGACCAGCGACCCGAGGATATCCGCGGGGGAACGGTTGGTGGCTACGTGATGGACAACGGCGCGCGCGGGCCCGAGGCCCCCGCGGAGCTCGCCTGGCTGCGGGGCGTCGACGCCTACACCATGGGCGCGTACACCAGGGCCGAGGAGGAGTTCAGGTCCGCCGTGCGGCTGGACCCGCAGATGGCCGACGCCTGGCTGGGACTGCACGCGCTGCGGGCGGACACCGCCACGGCGCTGCTGGAGATGTACCGGCACCGCGACCGCTTCGGCGAGCAGCGCGCCCGGCACCGCCGCCCCCTCAACTCCTGGTACTGGCTGGGCTGGTGGGTGCAGCCCGTGCTCGACTCCGGCCGCGACCTGCTGCTCGCGCACGCCTCGCACTGGCTGGACGGCCGGCACGTCGCCGAGCTGGAGCAGGCGCTCGCCGCCTGCCCCCCGCCCGAGGCCGACCCGCAGGTGCGCTTCCTGCACGCCTGCCGCGCGTATCTGGTCAAGGACTGGGAGCAGCTCGTCCGGCTGACCGTGCCGCTGACGGACGACCCGCTGCTGGGCATCGAGGCGGGGCTGTTCGCCGGCATGGCGCGGGTGCGGCTGGAGATGTACGGGCAGGCCGTGCCGATGCTCTCCGCCGCCTTGATGCGCTGCCGCAGCGAGCAGCCGCAGCGCAAGGAGCTGCGCTACTGGCTGGCCCGCGCGCAGGAGGGCTCCGGCCGCAGCGCCGCCGCGCTGCCGCTGTACCGGGCGGTGCACCGGATCGACCCCTCCTTCATGGACACCGCGGCCCGGATCGCCGCCATCGACGGCCTCGACGACTTCGACGGCCTGGACCCGGTGCCCGGCCTGGCGTCGGTGTCCCTGGGCGGCGCCGAGCAGGAGACCGCGCCCGGCGACCCCGCTCCCCCGTCGCCCGACGGCCGGGAGCTGGTCCCGGCCGACGAGGTGCTGCGCCCGCCGCCGCCCGCCGGCGGCTCGGGCGCGCTGCGCGAGCGCGCCTCGCTGCACGCGGGCTCCGCGCCACCGCCGGCCGCCGCCGACCCCGCGATGCTCGCCGAGGCGCTGGCCGACCTCGACCGGATGGTCGGCCTCGACCCCGTCAAGCGGCAGGTGCGGGCGCTGTCCGCGCAGCTGAACATGGCGCGCCTGCGGGCCGGCGAGGGCCTGCCGGTGCAGCCGCCGAAGCGGCACTTCGTCTTCTCCGGCCCCTCCGGTACGGGCAAGACCACCGTGGCGCGCATCCTGGGCCGGGTCTTCTACGCGCTCGGGCTGCTCGCCAGCGACCGGCTGGTGGAGGCCGGACGGGCCGATCTGGTCGGCGAGTTCCTCGGCCAGACCGCGGTCAAGGCCAACGACCTCATCGACTCCGCGCTCGGCGGCGTGCTCTTCATCGACGAGGCGTACAGCCTGGCGGGCGTCGGCTACTCGCGCGGCGACGCCTACGGGGACGAGGCCCTCCAGGTGCTCCTCAAGCGCGCCGAGGACAACCGGGACCGGCTCGTCGTCATCCTCGCCGGCTACCCCAAGGGCATGGACCGCCTGCTCTCCAGCAACCCGGGCCTGACGTCCCGCTTCACGACGCGCGTCGACTTCCCCAGCTACCGCCCGCTGGAGCTGACCGCCATCGGCGAGGTGCTGGCCGCGCAGAACGGCGACAAGTGGGACGAGGAGTCGGTCGAGGAGCTGCGCAGCATCTGCGGGCACGTCGTCGACCAGGGCTGGATCGACGAGCTGGGCAACGGCCGCTTCCTGCGCACCCTGTACGAGAAGAGCTGCGCCTACCGCGACCTGCGGCTGTCGGCCTACCCCGGGCCGCCGGGCCGCGAGGACCTGGCGACGCTGCGGCTGCCGGATCTGATGCAGGCGTACGGCGAGATACTCTCCGGCCGCGAGCCGAAGCAGGAGCCGGACGCCGGCTGACCCGCCCGCGCACCGGTCAGCCGACCGAGGTCCGCACGGACTCCGCGGCGGCCCCGCCCGCCGTGCGCTGGCGCACCGCCAGCCGGTGGGCCGGGTCCCGCACTTCGCCGACCAGCAGCTCCAGCACGTCCTCCAGCGCCACCAGGCCCAGGACCCGCCCCGGCGCGGCCGGGTCCGCGACCGCCGCCAGATGCGAGGCTCCGTGCCGCATCGCGGCCAGCGCGTCGTCCAGCGGCAGTTCGGGGCGCAGCACGGCCATCGGCCGGAACAGGTGGGCGGGCACGGCCCGTTCACGCTCGTCCAGGTCGAGGACGTCCTTCACGTGCAGATAGCCGAGATACGTGGGGCCGGCGCCGGTGCCGCCGGCGCCGCGCACCGGGAAGCGCGAATAGCCGGTGCGTACCGTCAGCTCCTCGACCTGCCGCGGGGTGGCCGAGGCGTCGACGGCGACCATCGACGCGGGGTCGAGCAGCACCTCGGTCACCGGCCGCGAACCCAGGCCCAGCGCGTCGTTGAGGCGGCGCTGCTCGCCGTCGCCGAGCAGCCCCGCCTCCCGGGAGTCGGCGACCAGGTCGGTCAGCTGCTCGGTGGTGTAGACGGCGGTGAGCGCGGAGCGCGGCTCCACCCGCACCAGCCGCAGGAGCTGCCGGGCCAGGGCGCCGAGCAGCGCGGTCGCGGGGCGGCTCAGCCGGGCGAAGGCGACGAGCGCGGGCGCGAGCCACAGCGCCGCCGCGGCGGGGGCGGCCAGCGCCAGGTTCTTGGGCACCATCTCGCCGACGACGAGGTGGAGGCAGACGACGACGGCCAGCGAGACGGCGTAGCCCAGCGGGTGGATGAGTCCGTGGGGCACATGGGCGGCGTGGAAGGCGGGCTCCAGCAGCGAGGCGACGGCGGGTTCGGCGAGGGCGCCGAGGGTCAGCGAGCAGACCGTGATGCCGAACTGCGCGGCCGCCATCATCTGCGGCAGGTGCTCCAGCCCGTGGAGCACCCGGCGGGCGCGCGCGGAGCCCGCGGCGGCGAGCGGCTCGATCTGGCTGCGCCGTACGGAGACGAGCGCGAACTCGGCGCCGACGAAGAACCCGTTGGCCAGCACCAGCAGTGCGGCGAAGGCCAGTTGGAGCGCGCTCACGCGGCCCTCGCCTCCGCCCCGCCGGTACCTGCGCCGCCGGTGCCCGCGGCGGCGGGCGCGGGGGCCGCGGGCGGCGCGGCGTCCGCGGTACGCACCAGCCGTACCAGCGCGGCCCGGTGGTGGTCGACGTGCCGGACGGCCAGCCGCCACCCCGGCAGCGCCGCCGTGTCCCCGGCCGCCGGGATCCGGCCCAGCAGCGCGGCGACGAGCCCCGCCACCGTCTCGTACGGGCCGTCCGGCGCCGCCAGCCCGATGCGGCGCAGCGCGTCCAGGCGGCAGCCGCCGTCGGCGTCCCACGCCGGGCGGCCGTCGGCGGCGGGCGCGGACCGCAGGTCGGGGACGCCGTCGACCTCCCGGTCGTGCTCGTCGCGGACCTCGCCGACCAGCTCCTCGACGATGTCCTCCAGCGTCACGACGCCCGCGGTGCCGCCGTACTCGTCGACGACCACGGCTATCGGCTGCCCGCCGCGGAGCTTCTCCAGCAGCGGCTGCGCCGGCAGCGTTCCCGGGACGAGCAGCGGCGGGACCGCGATCCGCGCGACGGGCGTGCGCGCGCGGGCCCCGGCGGGGACGGCGAGGGCGTCCTTGAGGTGGACCATGCCGGTGACCTCGTCCAGCCGGCCGGCGTAGACGGGGAAGCGGGACAGGCCGGTGGCGCGGGTGAGGTTGAGGACGTCCGCGGCGGTGGCGGAGGACTGCAGCGCGACCACCCGTACCCGCGGGGTCATCACGTGCTGCGCGGTCAGTTCGCCGAGGGAGAGCGTGCGGACGAACAGGTCGGCGGCGTCCGGCTCGATCATCCCGGCCTGCGCCGAGCTGCGCGCCAGCGACCCCAGCTCGGTCGGAGTCCGGGCCGACGCCAGTTCCTCGGCCGGCTCCACGCCCAGCAGCCGCACCAGCCGGTTGGCGGCGGTGTTGAGCAGCGCGATGAGCGGGCGGAAGAAGCGCGAGAACGCGGTCTGCGGCCCGGCGACGAACCGGGCGACGGCCAGCGGCCGGGACACCGCCCAGTTCTTCGGCACCAGCTCGCCCAGGACCATCTGCGCCGCGGAGGCGAGCAGCACCCCGGCGGCCAGCGCCGTGCCGGGCACCGCGCCGGCGGGCAGCCCCGCGGCGATCAGCGGGCCGCGCAGCAGCCGGCCGAGCGCGGGCTCGGCGAGCATGCCGACGACCAGCGAGGTCAGCGTGATGCCGAGCTGGGTGCCGGAGAGCTGGAACGACAGCTGCCGCAGCGCCGCCACGACGCGGGCGGCGCGCCGGTCGCCGGCCGCGGCGGCGCGCTCCGCCTGCGGGCGCTCCACGGCGACGAGCCCGAACTCGGCCGCCACGAAGAAGCCGTTGGCGAGGATCAGCAGGAACGCAAGGCCCAGCAGGGCCAGTGAGGTGGTCATCGCGCCGCCATCGCACGGGAGGCGGCGCGGGTACTGCAGGAGGATCCGTCCATCGCCCTGGGGGGCTCACTCCTCGGGTCGCCGGGTGGCCCGGCGCGCACGGCTCCGGGCAGGCCCCTCGGGGGCCTTGGGCACCAGAGTAAACACGACCCCGGCGCGCGGGGCAGCCTCAGGCGCCGGACGCGCCCGTGCCGCGCTCGGCCGCCATCCCCGCGAGTGCCCGCGCGTCCTGCTCGGCCTGCTGCCGCGCGATGCCCGGCTGGATGCCCATCGCCGGCAGGCTCGTGCCGTCGGCGAGGTCGAGGGAGACCCAGGGGTCGCCGGGACCCAGGTTGACGCGGAGGATCTCGGCCCAGGCCAGATGGCGGCGGTGGGTGAGGTTGGTGACCGTGACGCCGTCGTCGGCGGCGACCACCTTGGGCCGGCCGAGCAGCAGCAGCCCGCCGAGGAAGAGCAGCCCGGTGACCACGAAGCTCACCCGTTCGCCCAGGTTCAGGCTCAGCGTCATGCCGATCGCCGTGAGCGTGGCGAAGATGACGGCGCCGGCGGTGGCGAGCACCACCCGGGTGCGCTGCGGCCGGAAGGTGACCGGCAGGTCGGCGGCGCTCACAGGCGGCAGGCGTGGATCGTGGTGGTGAGGATGGCGCGGGCCCCCAGTTCGTACAGCTCGTCCATGATCCGCTGGGCGTCGGCGGTGGGCACCATCGAGCGGACGGCGACCCACCCCTCGTGGTGCAGCGGCGAGACGGTCGGCGACTCCAGGCCGGGGGTCAGCGCGACGGCCTGTTCCAGGTGCTCGGCGCGGATGTCGTAGTCCATCATCACGTACCGGCGGGCGACGAGGACGCCCTGCATCCGGCGCAGGAACTGCCGCACCTTCGGCTCCTCCCGCGGGGAGCCGGTGCCGCGGATGACGATGGCCTCGGAGGTGAGGATCGGCTCGCCGATGATCTCCAGGCCGGCCTGCCGCAGCGTGGTGCCGGTCTCGACGACGTCGGCGATGATCTCGGCGACGCCGAGCTTGATCGCGGTCTCCACGGCGCCGTCGAGGTGCACGACCTCGGCGTCGACGCCGTTGTCCGCCAGGTGCTTGGCGACCAGCCCGGAGAAGGACGTGGCCACGGTCTTGCCGCCGAAGTCGGCGACGCCCGCGGCGGTGCCGGGGCGGGTGGCGAAGCGGAACGTGGAGGCGCCGAAGCCGAGCTGCATGATCTCCTCGGCGCCGGCGCCGGAGTCGAGCAGCAGGTCGCGGCCGGTGATGCCGATGTCCAGGCGCCCCGAGCCGACGTAGACGGCGATGTCGCGCGGGCGCAGGAAGAAGAACTCGACGTCGTTGCCGGCGTCGGTGAGCACCAGTTCGTGGCGGTCCGTGCGCTGCCGGTAGCCGGCCTCATGGAGCATCGCCGACGCAGGCTCGGCGAGGGAACCCTTGTTGGGGACGGCGATGCGCAGCATGGTCGTGGCTCTTCCTGTTCTGCCGGTCGGCTGAGGGGCGGGGGGTGTACGGGCGTCAGAGATGGGCGTAGACGTCGTCCAGGGAGATGCCCCGGGCGACCATCATCACCTGCAGGTGGTAGAGGAGTTGGGAGATCTCCTCCGCGGTGCGCTCCTCGCCCTCGTGCTCGGCGGCCATCCAGACCTCCGCGGCCTCCTCGACGACCTTCTTGCCGATGGCGTGCACGCCCTGCTCGACGAGCTGGGCGGTACGGGAGGTGGCGGGGTCGCCGGAGGCGGCCTTCTGGTGGAGCTCGGTGAAGAGCTCCTCGAATGTCTTGCTGGCCATGGTGGGCCCAAGTCTACGGGGTCCGCGGGGGCGCTCAGCGCCAGGGCTCGGCCACGGTGCGCAGCGCCGCGGCGGTGGCCACGGCGGCGGTGACCGCCTCGTGGCCCTTGTCCTCCACGGAGTCCGCGAGACCGGCGCGGGCGAGCGCCTGCTCCTCGGTGTCGCAGGTGAGGACGCCGAAGCCGACGGGCACCCCGGTCTCCACGCCGACCCGGGTCAGGCCCTGGGTGACGCCCTGGCACACGTAGTCGAAGTGCGGGGTGCCGCCGCGGATGACGACGCCGAGGGCGACGACGGCGTCGTAGCCGCGGTCGGCCATCGCCTTGGCGACCACCGGCAGCTCGAAGCTGCCGGGCACGCGCAGCAGCGTGGGCTCGGCGATGCCCAGCTCGCCGAGGGCGCGCAGGGCGCCGCCGACGAGCCCGTCCATCACCTGCTCGTGCCATTGCGCGGCGACGACGGCCACCCGCAGGTCCGCGCAGTTCTTGACGGTCAGTTCCGGTGCGCCCTTGCCGCTCACGCTCTCTGCTCTCCTCGTCTGCTGTGCTGTACGGATACGCGGGGTCGTTCGGGAATGGTGCCGCTACGGGTCACTGGTTGCTGCACACCGCGACGGGCGCGCCGTCCAGCCACGGCAGCTCGTGGCCCATGCGGTCGCGCTTGGTGCGCAGGTAGCGCAGGTTGTGCTCGCCGGCCTCGACGGGGGTGGGCTCGCGGCCGGTGACGGCCAGGCCGTGGCGGAGCAGGGCCTCGACCTTCTCGGGGTTGTTGGTCATCAGGCGCACCGCCGAGACGCCGAGGTCGGCGAGCATCCGGGCGCCGGCGGCGTAGTCGCGGGCGTCGGCGGGCAGGCCCAGCTCCAGGTTGGCGTCGAGGGTGTCGCGGCCGCGCTCCTGCAGCTCGTAGGCGCGCAGCTTGGACAGCAGGCCGATGCCGCGGCCCTCGTGCCCGCGCAGGTAGATCACGACGCCGCGGCCCTCGGCGGCCACGCGGCGCAGCGAGGCGTGCAGCTGAGGGCCGCAGTCGCAGCGCTGGGAGCCGAAGACGTCGCCGGTCAGGCACTCGGAGTGCAGGCGTACGAGCACCCCCTCGCCGGGGTCGTCCACGGCGACGTCGCCCATGACCAGGGCGATGTGCTCGACGCCGTCGGCGGCGGAGCGGTAGCCGTACGCGGTGAAGTCGCCGTACGCGGTGGGCAGCCGGGTCTCGGCCTCGCGGTGCACCTCGGGTCCGGCGGACGGGCCGGCGGGGGCGGCGGGTGCCGCGGGCGCCCCGGGGGCGGCCCGGCCCGCGGGCGGCTCGGGGGCGCGCGGCGCGGCCGGGACCGTCTCGGTGCGGCGGCGGTGGGCGATGAGGTCGGCGATGGAGATGATCGCGAAGCCGTGGCTGCGGGCGAACGGCACGAGCTGCGGCAGCCGCAGCATCTCGCCGTCCTCGCCGGCGATCTCCACGATCGCCGCGGCCGGCCGCAGCCCGGCGAGCCGGGCCAGGTCCACGCCGGCCTCGGTGTGCCCGTCGCGGACGAGCACGCCGCCCTCCCGGGCGCGCAGCGGGAAGATGTGGCCGGGGCTGACGAAGTCGCCGGCGACGGCGTCCGGGTCGGCCAGCAGCCGGACCGTGGTCGCCCGGTCGGAGGCGGAGATGCCGGTGGTGACGCCGTGGGCCGGGGCGGCGTCCACGGTGACGGTGAAGGCGGTGCGCATGGACTCGGTGTTGCGCTGGACCATCTGCGGGATGCCGAGCCGGTCCAGCGCCCGGCCCTCCATCGGCATGCAGATCATGCCGCTGCACTCGCGCATCATGAACGCCACGGTGGCGGGCGTGATCAGCTCGGCGGCCACGACGAGGTCGCCCTCGTTCTCGCGGTCCTCGTCGTCCACGACGACGACGGGCCGGCCGGCGGCGATCTCCTCTATCGCGCGCTCGACGGTGTCGAGGCGGAGGTCCTCCACGTCCCCGGCGGCCTGCCAGGTCGTAAGGGCGGTCATGCGGCGGCTCCTTCCAGTGCCTCCGGCCGCCCGGCGGCGGGCGGGGCGGTGCGGCTCGCGGTCCACCAGGCGCGCAGGCCGAGGAGGACGACGACGCCGTAGACGACGTACACGAGGGCGGAGAACTTCAGGTCGCCGGAGTACGCGAGGGGGACGCCGACGGCGTCGACGGCCAGCCAGGCGAACCAGAACTCGACCCAGCCGCGGGCCATGGCGACCATGGCGGCGACGGAGCCGGTGAAGAGGTAGGCGTCCGGCCAGGGGTTCCAGGACAGCGACGGGACGGCGAGGAAGAGCAGGGCGACGGCGGTGGTGCCGGCGGCGGTGGCGGCGACGAGCCAGGCGCGCTCGGTCCAGGTCGCGAAGCGCACCCGTATCGCCCCGCTCTCGCGGCGGCCGCGCGACCACTGCGTCCAGCCCCACACCGAGACGCCGACGACCAGCAGCTGCTTGCCGACGCCGCCGGTGAGGCCGGCGGAGGCGTACGCGACGACGAGCACCGCGCCGGAGAGCAGCTGGGCCGGCCAGACCGCCACGGAGCGCCGCCAGCCCAGCGCGAGGGCGGCCAGGCCCAGCACGTTGCCGGTCATGTCGGCCCACTTGATGTCCTCGCCGAACACCGAGAAGGCCACGCCGTTCAGCGAGTCGAGGGTGCTCATTCCCGCGCTCCCCCGGCGCGCGCGGCGTGCGGGGCGAGCAGCCGCTCGACGTACTTGGCGACGACGTCGACCTCCAGGTTGACCTTGTCGCCGGGCTCCTTGAAGCCGAGGGTGGTCAGCGCGAGGGTGGTGGGGATGAGGCTGATCGTGAAGAAGTCCGCGCCGGCGGTCACGACGGTGAGGCTGACGCCGTCGACCGTGATGGAGCCCTTCTCCACGACGTAGCGGCCGAGGTCCTCGGGCAGGGAGACGGTGACGACCTCCCAGTTGTCGGACGGCTTGCGCGCCAGGATCTCGCCCGTGCCGTCGACGTGTCCCTGCACCAGGTGCCCGCCCAGGCGCCCGCCCACGGCGGTGGGGCGCTCCAGGTTGACCCGGTCCCCGGGGCCGAGGCCGCCGAGGCTGGAGCGGTCCAGGGTCTCGGCCATCACGTCGGCGGTGAACTCCTGGCCCTCGTGGTCGACGACGGTCAGGCACACGCCGTTGACGGCGATGGAGTCGCCGTGCCGGGCGCCCTCGGTGACGGCGGGGCCGCGCAGCCGGAAGCGGGCGGCGTCGGGCAGTTCTTCGACGGCGACGACCTCGCCGAGTTCCTCAACGATTCCGGTGAACAACGTCAGCTCTCCTTGATGGCGGGCGGCTCGGGCGCGGGACCCGGTACGGCGGTCAGCCGCAGGTCGGGGCCGAGGTGGTCGACGGCGGTCACATCGAGGCGCAACGCCTCGCCGATCGTCCCGATTCCGGCGTCGGCGAGGGCGGCGGGCCCGGCGCCCAGCAGGACGGGGGCGAGGTAGCAGACGACCCGGTCGACGAGGCCGGCGGCGAGGAACGCCCCGGCCAGGGTCGGGCCGCCCTCCAGCAGTACGGAGCGCACGTCCCGCCCGTACAGCGCGGCGAGCAGCGCGGCGACGTCGAGGCCGCGGCCGCCGGCGGCGCGCGGCAGGCGCACCACGTCGGCGCGGTGGCCGCTGCGGGCCGCGGCGGCGTCGAGGACGGCGGTGAGCCGGTCGACGGCGGCGTCCGCGGCGTCGTCGGCCACGGCGACGAGGGTGGGGGCGGCGCCGTCGAGGATCCGGGCGCCGGGGGTGAGCACGCCGGCCTCGGTGTCGGTGACGACGCGCAGCGGCTGGGTGGCGCCGGCCTCGGCGCGGGCTCCGCGGACGGCGAGTTGGGGGTCGTCGGCGCGCAGGGTGCCGGAGCCGACGACGACGGCGTCGGCCTCGGCGCGCAGCCGGTGGACGTCGGCGCGGGCGGCCGGCGAGGTGATCCAGCGGCTGGTGCCGTCGGCGGCGGCGCTGCGGCCGTCGAGTGTGGCGGCGTACTTCCACAGCACGTAGGGGCGGCCGCGGAGCACGGAGGTCAGCCACGGCTCGTTCCCGGCGGCGGCCTCGTCGGCGAGCAGGCCGCCCTCGGCCTCTATCCCGGCGGCCGCGAGCGCGGCGGCACCGCCGCCGGCCGCGGGGGTGGGGTCGGCGACGGCGTAGACGACGCGGGCGACGCCGGCGGCGGCCAGGGCGCGGACGCAGGGGGCGGTGCGGCCGGTGTGGCTGCAGGGTTCGAGGGTGACGACGGCGGTGCCGCCGCGGGCCCGCTCCCCCGCGTCGGCCAGTGCGGCGACCTCGGCGTGCGGGCCGCCGGCACGGGCGTGGTGGCCCTCGCCGACCGGGTGCCCGGCGGCGTCGAGGATCACGCAGCCGACGACGGGGTTGGGGCTGGTGTCGCCGAGCGCGCGGGAGGCGAGCGCGATGGCGCGGCGCATGGCCTGCGCTTCGGCTGGGGTGGCCACCCGGGTCCTCCTGCCTCTTCGGGCACGGACTCCGGGGCCTGTCTGGACGACAGTCACGGAACGCGGTCACCGGGGCGCCGGCCGGGGGACGGTTGGGACCGCCCGGGAAGGGGCGGGCCGCCGCCGGCGGCGCACCTGTGGCATTCCGCCGCGCACTGCCTCCCATCCGGACTTTCACCGTCGGTCCAGGAATTTCACCTGGTCAACCGGCCGCTGGCAGCGGCCGGGTCGCGGACTGTAACCGCCGGTTCGGATTTTCACCGACCCCGGAGTGCGCGTACGTCACTGGTACGACTCCAGTCTGCCACGCTCCGGCGCGGGTCAATCCGCCGGATCCTGTGGGCTGGATCACCTCCCCGCCGCCCCGGGGCGTCCCGGAGAAGTGGCGGGCACCACCCGTACGAGGGGTGCGCGGGGCCTCGCCCGGGCGGGTGATGGCCGCGCGGCCGCCCGGCTGCCAGGGTGGCGGCCATGACGTCTGTGCAGGACACGGCGGCCTCCGGCGCCCTGGACGCCGCCGCACAACGGATGCGCGCGCTCGCGTGCGGGCCGCCCGGGCGGGACGGGGTGGCGGTCTTCGCCTCGGTGTACCTGGCGGTGACCGACGAGGTCCGGCTGCACCTGGCGGCCGGCGGCTTCGCCGACCGGACCGCGGCCGCCGGGCTCGCCGCGGACTTCGCCGGCCGGTTCCTGGCCGCCGCCGACGACGCCGCGGCGGGCCGCCGGCCGCCCGCGTGCTGGCGCCCGCTGTTCCAGGCGCGCCGCCACCGCGGCGTCCACGCACTGCAGTTCGCGCTCGCCGGCATCAACGCCCACATCGGCTACGACCTCCCGCTCGCCGTCGTCGCCACCTGCCGCGCGCTGGGGCGCGACCCCGAGGACGTCGAGGGCGACTACGAGCGCGTGGGCGGGCTGCTCGTACGGCTGGAGGAGCGGATCCGCGAGCAGCTCATGCCGGGGCCCGACCTGCTGGACGTGGCGGATCCGCTCACGCACCTGGCCGGGGCGTGGAGCCTGGAGCGGGCCCGGGACGCGGCGTGGGCGGCGGCCCGGGTGCTGTGGCGGCTGCGCGGACTGCCCGAGGTGGGCGAGGAGTTCACCGAGCGGCTGGACCAGTCGGTGGGACTGGTCTCGCGCTGCCTGCTGGTGCCGCTGCGCGGCCGGTGCGGCGACTGAGCCGGGCGCGTCAGTCCTCCGGCAGCTCCACCGGGGCGATGGCGTCGAAGACGTCGCCGGGCCCGGGGTTGGCCGGGTCGGTGGCGCCGCCGAAGTGCCGCATCACGCCCCACACGGCGTTCAGCGCCGTCTGCACCGCGCCCTCGGCCCAGCCCGCGGTCCAGGAGATGTCGTCGCCGGCCAGGAACAGCCCGCGCTTGCCCGCGGGCAGCGCCTCCTGCATGAAGTGGGTGAACAGCCGCCGCTGGTAGCGGTAGTGGCCGGGCAGGTTGGCCTTGAACGCGCCCATGAAGTACGGCTCGTCCTCCCAGGAGACCGTCACCGGCGGGCCGATGACGTGCTTCCGGATGTCGACGCCCGGGTAGATCTCGCCGAGCGACTTGAGCATGACCTCCATCCGCTCCTCGGCCGGCAGCGGCAGCCACTTCAGGCTGTCGTCGCACCAGGTGTACGACAGGCAGATCGCCGCCGGCCGGTCCGGGCCGTCGTCGAGGAGGTAGGTGCCGCGGGTCATGCGGTCGGTGAGCGTCATGGACATCGCGTCGCGGCCGGTCCGCTCGTCCCGGTCGAGCCAGAACGGCCGGTCCACGGGCACGAAGAGCTTGGACGAGGCCATGTAGTGGGTGCGTTCGACGGCGGTCCAGTGGTCGATGGGCAGCAGTTCGTCGGCGCAGTCGATCTTCGAGAGCAGCATCCACGACTGCGCGGTGAAGACCGCGGCGCGGTAGGTGCGCACGTCGCCGGAGGCGTCGGTGACGGTGATCCGCTCGCCGTCGGCGCGCGCGAGGCGGGTGACGGCCGGGCGGGGGGCGCCGCCGTCGTGCAGCGCGGCCAGCGACGTGCCGTGCGCCCAGTGCAGGATCTTGCCGGGGGCGCGGTCCCAGAGCCGCAGCGGGAGCTGCCGGCTGCCGCCGACGATGCCGTGGTGGTCGTCGTCGGCCTCGGTGTAGACGACGCGCAGGATCTCCAGGATGGAGTTGGGGAAGTCGGTGTCCCAGCCGCCGGTGCCGAAGCCGACCTGGCCGAAGATCTCCCGGTGCCGGAAGGAGCGGAAGGCCGCCGAGTCGCAGAGGAAGCCGTAGAAGGTCTGGTTGTCGAGCCGCTCGACCAGCCCGGCCCACAGCTCGCGGATGCGCGGCACGTCGCGCTCACGGATGGCGCGGTTCATGGCGCCGAAGTCGGCGCCCTCCTCCAGGCAGTCGGCCCAGGCGGCGGCGACGTCGCGGTAGACCTGCGGCAGGTCGTCGATGGTGCGGGCGTAGTGCGACTCGCCCTTGAGGTCGACGACGGTGGAGGGGGTGCCGGGCGCCAGCGGGTTGGGGAACGGGCGGGTGGCGAGGCCGGTGAGGTCGATGTAGTGCCGCAGCGCCGTGGACGACGGCGGGAAGCGCATCGCGCCCATCTCTGCGGTGAGCGCGGGGTCGCAGCCGGGGAACGTCTCGGTACGCAGCCGGCCGCCGATCCGGTCCGCCTCGTAGACCACGGGCTTCAGGCCCATCTTCATCAGCTCGTACGCGGTGACGAGGCCGGAGAGCCCGCCGCCGACGACGGCGACCTCGGTGCCGTGCTCGGTCGCCGGTATCTGGCCGAGCCCGGCGGCGTGGGCGAGGTAGTCGTCGTACGCGAAGGGGAAGTCGGGGCCGAACATCGTGATCGGCCGCCGGTCGGTCTCCTCCCCCGCGGGGTGGACGGCGGTGGGCACGGTGGACGTCATCGGGCGGGGCTCCTCGGGCGTGCGGGCAGGGCGGCTCGGGGCCACCGCGTGGGCGTGCGGGTGTACGGGTGTGGAGGCGTGCGGGGCCGCGGGAGGGCCGGCGGGGGCGCGGGCGGGGGGCGTCAGGCGTACAACTCGGGCCTCAGGTCCGCCAGATAGGTGTTGTCCCGGCGGGCGGCGGCGATCCGGGCCGGGTCGACGTCGACGAGGACGAGGTCCTCGCCGTCGTGCCCGGCACGGGCGCGGACCGTGCCGTCGGGCGCGGCCAGGCCGCTCAGCCCGGCGAAGTGGTACTCGCCCTCGGCGCCGACGCGGTTGACGTAGGCGACGTAGAGCTGGCTCTCGTAGGCCCGCGCGGGGACGAGCGTGCGGGCCACGAACTCGTACGGGCGCATCAGCGCGGTGGGCACCAGCAGCAGTTCGGTGCCGGCCAGGGCGTGCGCCCGCACCGGCTCGGGGAACTCCACGTCGTAGCAGACCAGGATGCCGACGCGGACGCCGTCGACGTCGGCCTGGACCACGGGGGTGTCGCCGGGGGTGAAGAACTTCCGCTCGAAGTCGCCGAAGAGGTGCGTCTTGCGGTAGTTGGCCAGCGGATAGCCGTACGGGGCGATGAGCTGGACGGAGTTGTACACGTCGTCCCCGTCCCGCTCCGGGTACCCGTAGGCGATGGACAGGCCGTGGTCGGCGGCGATGCCGGCGACGGCGTGGGCGCCGGGGCCGTCGGCGGCCTCCGCGCGGCCCGCGGGGTCGGTGGCGTACCCGCTGAGGAACAGCTCGGAGGCGACCAGCAGCCGCGCGCCCCCGGCGGCGGCGCTCCGGGCGGCGGACTCCAGCGCGGCGAGGCCCTCCTGTCTGCTCGGGGGCACCCCGGCCGGCCCCTGGAGCAGGGCGATGCGCAGCGGCGCCATGTGCAACCTCGCAGGCGGGTGGTGGGGTCCGTTTCCCTCGACCGTACGTCCTGCGCGAGGCCCGGAACAAGGCCCGTCGATTGCGTCCGACCAGGCGATTCGTTGCGTCTTCCCGGGCCACGGCGGCGATCCGTTGCGCGGCCCGGGGGCGCGGCTCACAGGGGCGGGTCGGGGGCGTAGCGGCGCACGAGCGGGGAGAGGACGAGGACCGATCTGGTGCGCTCGACGAAGGGCTCGCCGGCGATCCGTTCCAGTACTTCCTCGAAGTGGCGCATGTCGGTGGCGAAGATCTGCACGATGGCGTCGGCGTCCCCGGTGACCGTGGAGGCGGCGGCCACCTCGGCGTAGCGGGACAGGGCGCCGCGGATGTCGCCGGGGCCGGTGTTGGAGCGGCAGTACAGCTCGACGTAGCCCTCGGTGGCCCAGCCGAGGGCGGCGGGGTCGACCCGCACGGTGAAGCCGGTGATGGCGCCCGCGGCGCGCAGCCTGTCCACGCGCCGCTTGACCGCGGGCGCGGACAGGCCGACCCCGGCGCCGATGTCGGCGTAGGTGCGGCGGGCGTCCTCGGCGAGGGCGCGCACGATCCGCTCGTCCAGCTCGTCGAGTCGCATGTCCGCAGTACACCACGGCGGGCCCTCGGCGTACCCGGCGGCGCTCTGCACACCGACCACGGCCCGCTCGTGGAACTCCTCCAGCGTGGCCGCACCGGCGTAGGTGCACGCGCTGCGCACGCCCGCGACGACGGCGTCGATGACGTCCTCGACGCCCGGCCGCGCGGGGTCCAGGAACATCCGCGAGGTGGAGATGCCCTCCTCGAAGAGGCCCTTACGGGCGCGGTCGTACGCGGACTCCTCCGAGGTGCGGCCGCGTACCGCGCGCGCCGAGGCCATGCCGAAGCTCTCCTTGTACAGCCGCCCGTCCGCGGTCTGCTGCAGGTCGCCCGGGGACTCGTAGGTGCCGGCGAACCAGGAGCCGATCATGACGTTGGAGGCGCCGGCGGCCAGCGCCATGGCGACGTCGCGGGGGTGGCGTACGCCGCCGTCGGCCCACACGTGCTTGCCGAGCCGGCGCGCCTCGGCGGCGCACTCCAGCACGGCGGAGAACTGCGGGCGGCCGACGCCGGTCATCATGCGGGTGGTGCACATCGCGCCGGGCCCGACGCCGACCTTGACGATGTCGGCGCCCGCCTCGACGAGGTCGCGTACGCCCTCGGCGGCGACGATGTTGCCCGCCACCACCGGCACCTCCGGGTCGAGGGCGCGCACGGCGCGCAGCGCGTGGATCATCTGCTCCTGGTGGCCGTGCGCGGTGTCCACGACGAGGGTGTCGATGCCGGCGTCGAGGAGCTGCTTGGCGCGGCCGGCGACGTCGCCGTTGATGCCCACCGCGGCGGCGACGCGCAGCCTGCCGCGGTCGTCGGTGGCGGGGGTGTAGAGCGTGGCCCGCAGGGCGCCCTTGCGGGTGAGCAGCCCCACCAGCCGCCCGTCGGGGCCGACGGCGGGGGCGAGCCTGCGGTGGGCGGCGTCCAGCCGGTTGAACGCCTCGCGCGGGTCGATGTCCGCGTCGAGCGTCAGCAGCTCGCGGGACATGACCTCGGAGAGCTGGGTGAAGCGGTCCACTCCGTTCAGGTCCGCCTCGGTGACGATGCCCACGGGGCGGCCGTCCTCGACGACGACGGCGGCGCCGTGTGCCCGCTTGGGCAGCAGCACCAGCGCGTCGGCGACGGTGGAGTGGGGGCCGAGGACGATGGGGGTGTCGAGCACCAGGTCGCGCTCCTTGACCCAGGAGACGACCTCGGTGACGACGTCGATGGGGATGTCCTGCGGGATGACGACGAGCCCGCCCCGGCGGGCGACGGTCTCGGCCATCCGGCGGCCGGCGATGGCCGTCATGTTGGCGACGACGAGCGGGACGGTGGTGCCGGTGCCGTCGGCGGAGGACAGGTCCACGGCCTGGCGGGAGCCGACGCCGGAGCGGCGGGGGACCATGAACACGTCGTCGTACGTCAGGTCGTACGGGGCGGGGGAATCATTCAGGAAACGCACGTACTTCAGTGTCCCATGCGGCGGCGGTATCGCCCCCGGGGCGGATCCTCCGTTCCGCCGGCGGCGGCGATGGTGCGATCGTACGAACCCGCGGCGGACGGCAGCCGGAGGTGCAACCGGATGTGCAGGCGGGCGGTCCGGGGGTACCCCGGGCTGCATGCGTACCGACCCGCACACCACACGTGCCGCCGGCCGCGCCGCGGACGCCGCGGTCACCGCCGGCCTGCTCCCCTTCCTCCTCGGCCTCGTCGTGGTCGCCGTGCTGATCGGCGCGGTGTGGCTCGGCATCCGGGTACGGTCCCGGGAGCCCGCCCCGCCGCGGCCGGAGGACCAGCCGCGGCCGCCGGCGTCCGGCCCGGTGCGGCGGGTCACCGAGGAGCGCGAACCCGCGGAGGTGCCCCGGGACGGCGGCCGGCTGACCCCGCACCGGCTCCGGGGCCACGGCAACTCCGGCACGCGGCCCGCGGGCGCCCGCCGCCACCGCGCCGCCCGCGGGCGGCGGCAATCGGGCGGATCTTCCGGCGCGGGGGCGTGAAGCGGGCCGCGGCCGGGCAGCCGCCCCCTTGACCGCAACGGAAACACGCGCACGACCCGTCACGGGAGGACGACATGTCGACGCAGCCGACCCGGTCGCCGGCAGCGGACGCCGGGACCCGCCCGGTCCCGGCGGCGGACCGGGAGCCCGACCCCGTACCGCCGATGCCGCCGCCGACGCCCCCCGCACCGCCCGGGCCCGGCCCGGGCCCCGATCCGCGCCCGGGGCCCGGGCCCGGTCCCGGGCCCGTACCGGAGCCGCCCACGCCCGATCCGATCCCGCGGCCTCCCGGCCCCGACCCGGTGCCCGAGCCGAGTCCGCAGCCGGGCCCCGTGGGCTGACCCGAAGGCGGCGGTTGACGGTGAAGGAGGCGATCGAGGTGGCCGTGTCGGCCGACGAGCTCGACCGTGAGTCCCTCGTCCGCTACATCGAGGACGGCTTCGTGTGCGCCCAGGCGTGCGCGGAGTGCGCGACCGCGTGCCTGCAGCCCGCCGGGGCGGCGGAGCCCGGCGCGGTGCAGCGGCTGGACCTGCGGTGCGCGGACGTCTGCGAGCAGACGTCCCGGATGCTCTCGCAGCACGGCCGGTACGACGCGCCGGGGCTGCGGGCCCAGGTGGAGCTGTGCGCCGCGACGTGCGCGGACTGCGCCGAGGACTACGAGCGGCTGGCCGCCGACGTGCCGGGGGCGGCGGAGCGGGCGCAGGCGTGCCGCCGCTGCGAGCAGGCGTGCCGGGACTTCCTGGTGAACCTCGCCTGACCCGGCGGGCGCCGCCCGCGGGTCAGCCCGCGACGCGGATCCCCTCGCCCTCGACGTCGACCACGATGCCGTCGGCGGTCGCCGTGACCAGGTCGAGCCGCACCCCGTCCGGCAGCCCGCCGACCTTCCGGTCGATGTCGACGGCGCCGCGCACCGCCTCCTCGGTCCCGGGCACGCCGGTGCCGGGGACCTCCTCCGCGTGCAGCCGGATGGTGTCGCCGCCCTCGGAGGCGACCGTGGAGAGCACCTCGGCCGGCTCCGGTGCGCCGAGCGCCTCGGCGCTCGCGGTGACCTGCACCTTGCCGTCGCCGCCGTAGGCGAAGGTGACGCCCTGCTGCCCGGCCACGGCCGTCAGCGCCTCGTACGCGATGACGGCGGAGCCCTCGGCGCTCTCCGCGGTCGCGCCGCCGTAGTCGCCGTCCAGCTCGACGCCGCTCAGCTCCACCTTGAACTCGGAGATCATCAGCCGCTCCCCGGTGCCGGCGGCGGCCGGGTCGGCGCGGATGCCGGTCATCCTGACGTCGACGTCGTCGAGGTGCTTGTCGTAGATCTGGGTGAGGAACGGGAAGCCGTGGATGGACACCTCGGTACTGCCCTCCAGGCCCTGCCGGGCCTGGATCCTGTCCGCGGCCTTCCCCTCCGCTATGAACACGGCCACCCGGTCGGCGGCGACGAAGAGCACGCCGAGCACGAGGCACACCACGAACACGATCTTCAGTCCGCGCATGAGAACAGGTCCCCCCCGGGAGCGTAGGTTCCGGAGCCTATCCGGTCGCCCGCGCGCCTTTTGCGCCCCCGGCCGGGTGTGACGCATCTCTACCCGCGCCGCGGCCGAGGGCCCTGTCCGGCGCGCGGGCCGCACGGGATATCTTGATATCAAGCAATCCGGCAGAGCAGCGACGCGGACTGGAGCACCCGGTGACTGAATCAGCATCGACGATCATCTACACCCACACCGACGAGGCCCCGGCCCTGGCCACATACTCGTTCCTGCCGGTGGTCCAGGCGTACGCCGCGACCGCCGGGGTCGAGGTGGAGACCCGCGACATCTCCCTGTCCGGACGGATCCTCGCCCACTTCCCCGAGCGGCTGCCAGCCGACCGCCGGGTCGCCGACGCGCTCGCCGAGCTGGGCGAGCTGGCGCAGACCCCGCGGGCGAACATCATCAAGCTGCCGAACATCTCGGCGTCCATCCCGCAGCTCAAGGCCGCCATCGCCGAGCTGCGCGCACACGGCTACGACCTGCCGGACTACCCGGACGAGCCCAAGACCGACGAGGAGCGCGACATCCGCGCCCGCTACGACAAGGTCAAGGGCAGCGCGGTCAACCCCGTGCTGCGCGAGGGCAACTCCGACCGCCGCGCCCCCGCCTCGGTGAAGAACTACGCCCGCACCCACCCGCACCGCATGGGCGCGTGGACCCCGGAGTCGAAGACGAACGTCGCGCACATGATCGCCGACGACTTCCGCTCCACCGAGAAGTCCGCGGTCGTCGAGCACGACGGCAGCCTGCGCATCGAGCTGGCCCGGGCGGACGGCACGACCGAGGTGCTCCGCGAGTCGGTGCCGGTGCTCGCCGGCGAGGTGGTCGACGCCGCCGTGATGCACGTCGAGGCGCTGCGCGCGTTCCTCGGCGAGCAGGTCGCCCGGGCGAAGAACGCCGACGTGCTGTTCTCGCTGCACCTGAAGGCCACGATGATGAAGGTCTCCGACCCGATCGTCTTCGGCCACGCGGTACGGGCCTTCTTCCCCCGGACCTTCGCGCAGTACGGCGCGACGCTGGCCGCCGCGGGCCTGACCCCGAACGACGGTCTCGGCGGCATCCTCGCCGGCCTCGACGCGCTGCCCGAGGGCGCCGAGATCAAGGCGTCGTTCGACGAGGAGCTGGCCGAGGGCCCGGAGCTGGCGATGGTCGACTCCGACCGCGGTATCACCAACCTGCACGTGCCCAGCGACGTCATCGTGGACGCCTCGATGCCCGCGATGATCCGTACCTCCGGCCACATGTGGGGCCCGGACGGCGCCGAGGCCGACACCCTCGCCGTCATCCCGGACAGCAGTTACGCGGGCATCTACCAGGTCGTCATCGACGACTGCCGCGCCCACGGCGCCTTCGACCCGGCGACGATGGGCTCGGTGCCCAACGTCGGCCTGATGGCGCAGAAGGCGGAGGAGTACGGCAGCCACGACAAGACCTTCGAGGTCGGCGCGGCCGGCACCGTGCGCGTCGTCGACGGGTCCGGCACCGCGCTGCTGGAGCAGCCCGTCGCCGAGGGCGACATCTTCCGGATGTGCCAGACCAAGGACGCGCCGATCCGCGACTGGGTGAAGCTCGCCGTCACCCGCGCCCGCGCCACCGGCGACCCGGCGGTCTTCTGGCTGGACGAGGACCGGGCGCACGACGCGCGCCTGATCGCCAAGGTGCGGGAGTACCTGGCGGAGCACGACACCGGGGGCCTGGACATCCGGATCCTCGCCCCGGCGGACGCGATGGCGCTGTCGCTGGAGCGGATCCGCCGCGGCGAGAACACCATCTCGGTCACCGGCAACGTGCTGCGCGACTACCTCACCGACCTCTTCCCCATCCTGGAGCTGGGCACCAGCGCCAAGATGCTCTCCGTCGTCCCGCTGATGAACGGCGGCGGCCTGTTCGAGACGGGCGCCGGCGGCTCCGCGCCCAAGCACGTGCAGCAGCTGGTCAAGGAGGACTACCTGCGCTGGGACAGCCTCGGCGAATTCCTGGCGCTGGCCGTCTCCTTCGAGCAC
Organism: Streptomyces aculeolatus; assembly: GCF_020400605.1. Lineage (GTDB taxonomy): Bacteria > Actinomycetota > Actinomycetes > Streptomycetales > Streptomycetaceae > Streptomyces > Streptomyces aculeolatus. The sequence goes on from NZ_JAINRD010000030.1 coordinate 82,761, forward strand.
CTCGCGCAGACGACGGACAACGCCCGCGCCCAGGTCCTGGCCGACACCCTCGACCGGGCGACGGCGACGTTCCTGGGCGAGAACAAGTCGCCCACCCGCCGCGTCGGCGGCATCGACAACCGGGGCAGCCACTTCTACCTCGCGCTGTACTGGGCGCAGGAGCTGGCGGCCCAGACGGCCGACGCGAAGCTCGCGGAGGCGTTCGCGCCGCTGGCGGCGACGCTCGCCGAGCGGGAGGGTCAGATCGTCGAGGAGCTGCTGGCGGTGCAGGGCAAGCCGGCCGACATCGGCGGCTACTACCAGCCGGACCCGGAGAAGGCCGCGGCGGTCATGCGCCCGTCGCGCACGCTCAACGAGGCGCTGTCGACGCTGGGCTGAGCGCTCGCGCCCCCGCGCCGGGGGCCCGCGCCCGTACCGACGCCACCGCCCCGGCCGGGACCCCGGCCGGGGCGGTGGCGTGTCAGGCGGTGCCGCGGCGGGCCAGGCGCAGGGTGCGGTGGGCCTCGGCCACCACCGCTGCGTCCACGAAGCGGCCGTCCGGCAGGGCCAGCGCGCCGCCGTCCGCCGCCGCGGCGGCGACGACCTCCTCGGCCCGTTCCGCCTCCTGCCGGGTGGGCAGGAACGCGCGCTCGATCACCGGCAGTTGCCGGGGGTGGATCGCCGTACGGCCCAGGAAGCCCAGGGCGCGGCCGGCGGCGCAGGAGCGGGCCAGGCCGTCGAGGTCGGCGACGTCCGGGTACACCGACTGCGCGGGCGGCGCGAGGCCCGCGGCGCGGGCGGCGACGACGGCGCGGCTGCGCGGCCACGCCAGCCCCGCATCGTCGGCGACGCCCAACTCGGCCCGCAGGTCCGCCTCGCCGAGCGCGATGCCGCGGACGGCGGGGTGCGCGGCGGCGATCTCGTAGGCGCGCTCGATGCCGAGGGCGGACTCCAGGAGCGGGTAGAGCGGCGGTACGCCGCCGGTGGCGGAGTGGCCCAGCGGCGGGGCGGGTCCGTCGTCCGCGGCGGCGGGAGCACGGGCGTCGGCGGAGCCGGGACACGGGCCCGCCGAGCCGGGTGCGCCGTCCGGTCCCGCGGCGCCGGGGCCGGGTGCGCCGTGGCGCGTACGGTCCCCGGGCGCCGGTACGGGCGCGGGGGCGCCGGCCCGGGCCGCCAGGGCGGCCGTCGCCACCCGCAGCACCTCCTCCCGGCCGCCGGTCTTCGGCAGCCGGAGCCCGGCCAGGCCCGGCAGCGGTGCCAGCGTGCGCAGTTCACCGGCCGCCAGCGGCCCTGCGAGCGCGTTGACGCGCACGTGCACCGGCACCGGGCCGGGGCGCGGCTCGGCCAGCAGCTCCGCGGTGGCGGCCAGCGCGTACGCCTTGCGCTCCGGCGCCACCGCGTCCTCCAGGTCGACCAGCACCACGTCGGCGCCGCTGCGCAGCGCCTTGGCCACCACCGCCGGCCGGTCCCCGGGCACGTACAGCCAGGTGAGATACGTGTCCTGCCCGGCCGCGGCACCGGCGCCCGCCGCGGCCCCGGAGCCGCCCGCCGCCTCCGCCGCGACCGGGGACGGCTGCGGGGCGTTCACACCGCCCCCGCGTCGCGCAGCCCGGCTATCTCCGCCCCGGTCAACCCCAGTCCGGCCAGCACCGCGTCGGTGTCCGCGCCGTGCGGCCGGCCCGCCCAGCGGATCGCGCCCGGGGTCTCCGAGAGCCGGAAGAGCACGTTCTGCATCTTCACCGTGCCCAGTTCCTCGTCCTCGACCTCGGTGATCGTGCCGAGCGCCCGGTACTGCTCGTCGGCCATCACGTCCCGGACGTCGTACACCGGCGCCACCGCCGCCTGCGCCTCGTCGAACGCCGCCACGACGGTCGCCGCGTCGTGCCGCGCGATCCACCCGCCGACCGCCTCGTCCAGCTCGTCGGCGTGGCGTGCCCGGCCCGCGCCGGTGCCGAACCACGGCTCGTCGACCAGCTCGGGCCGCCCCACGAGCCGCATCACGCGCTCGGCGACGGACTGCGCGGAGGTCGAGACGGCGAGCCAGCGGCCGTCCGCGGTGCGGTAGGTGTTGCGCGGCGCGTTGTTGGTGGAGCGGTTGCCGGTACGCGGCTGGACGTAGCCGAGCTGGTCGTACCAGAGGAGCTGCGGGCCGAGCACGGCCAGCATCGGCTCGATGATCGCCATGTCGACCACCTGGCCGCGCCCGGTGCGCTCCCGGCCGGCGAGCGCGGTCATCACGGCGTACGCGGTCGAGAGCGCGGCGACGGAGTCGGCGAGGCCGAACGGCGGCAGCGTCGGCGGCCCGTCCGGCTCGCCGGTGACCGCGGCGAAGCCGCTCATCGCCTCGGCGAGGGTGCCGAACCCGGGGCGGCGGGCGTAGGGGCCGAACTGGCCGAAGCCGGTGACCCGGGCGAGCACCAGCCGGGGATTGACCGCGGACAGCTCCGCCCAGCCGAGGCCCCACTTCTCCAGCGTGCCGGGGCGGAAGTTCTCGACCACCACGTCGGATCGGGCGGCCAGCCGCAGCAGCACGTCGCGCCCGCCGGGGGTGGACAGGTCGAGGGTGAGGTTCTTCTTGTTGCGGCCGAGCAGCTTCCACCACAGGCCGACGCCGTCCTTCGCGGGGCCGTGGCCGCGGGAGGGGTCGGGCTTGGCGGGGTGCTCGACCTTGACGACCTCGGCGCCGAAGTCGCCGAGCATGGTCGCGGCCAGCGGGCCGGCGAAGAGCGTCGCGAGGTCCAGGACGCGCAGTCCGGCGAGCGGGGCCTCGGGGGGTACGGAGGCGTCGGAAGCGGCGGCGCCGGGTGCGGAGGCGGGGGTGTCGGTCATGGTGTCGCGCCTTCCTCGGTGGTGCGTTGCGGTGCCGTGCGCGGGCCGTACGCCCGTGGCCCCGCGGGGTCTTGCGGCGGTGCGGTCACGGGCCCTCGGCCGCCAGCCGGTCGATCTCCGCGCGCGCCGGCATGGACGACGACGCGCCGGGCCGCTGGACGGCGAGCGCGGCGGCGGCCGCCGCCCACGCCATCGCCGCCGGCATCGGCCGGCCCTCGGCGTACGCCACGCACAGCGCGCCGACGTAGGTGTCGCCCGCGGCGGTGGTGTCGACGGCCCGGACCCCGAGGGCCGGCACGGCGACCGGCTCGCGGTCGCGGGCCGCGTACAGGCTGCCCGCGCCGCCGAGGGTGACGACGACCTCCGGCACCCGCTCCAGCAGGGCCGCCGCGGCCTCGTGCGGGTCGGCTCGGCCGGTGAGGGCGGCGGCCTCGTGCTCGTTGGGGACGAGCAGGTCGGTGGCGGCGAGCAGCCGGTCGGGCAGCGGGCGGGCGGGCGCCGGGGTGAGCACGGTGCGTACGCCCCCGCGGCGGGCCGACTCGGCGGCGGCCACGACGCCGTCCATCGGCAGCTCCAGTTGGAGCAGGAGCGTGCCGGCGGCGGCGATGCGGTCCGCGTCGCCGCCGGCCAGCGAGGTGACGGTGCCGTTGGCGCCGGGGACGACGACGATGGAGTTGGCGCCGTCGTCGTCGACGACGATGTGCGCGGTGCCGCTGGCGCCCGCGGCGGTGCGCAGCCCGGCGGTGTCCACGCCGGCGCCGTCGAGCGCGGCGCGCAGTTCGCCGCCGAAGGCGTCGGCGCCGACCGCGCCGATCATCGCCACCGCCCCGCCGGCGCGGGCGGCGGCGACGGCCTGGTTGGCGCCCTTGCCGCCGGGCACGGTGCGGAACTCCCGGCCGGAGACGGTCTCGCCGCGGCCGGGGGCGGTGGCGGCGTACGCCACGAGGTCCATGTTGACGCTGCCGAAGACGGCGATCGGCGGGTGGGGGGTGGTCGTCATGCGGGGGGCCTCCGGGGCTCGTGCGGTGGTGCGGCGCCGGCGTGGGCCCTGGCGTAGGCGGCGGTTCCGCGGGCGGGGGCCGGCAGCGCGTGTGCGGCGGTGCGGGCGGCGAGTTCGTCGAAGCCGATGCCGTCCATGCCGCCCACGGTGGTCGCCAGCCGGTTGCGCAGCGGCGCGGTCCACCGCCGGGGCAGCGCCTCCGGCGAGCCGGCGAGCAGCCCGGCGACGGACCCGGCGGTGGCGCCGTTGGAGTCGGTGTCCCAGCCGCCGGACACGACGCGGCAGATCGCGCCGGTGAAGTCGCCGCCGGAGTGGGTGAGCGCGGCGGCGAGCAGCGCGGCGTTGGGGACGACGTGCACCCAGTGCCGCCCCTCGTGCGCCGCGTGCAGTTCGTCGACGACGGTCGCGAAGCCCTCCCGGGTGCCGGTGGGTTCGCTGCGGGCCAGTTCCATGCCGTGCCGCAGGGCGCGCGCCAGCCGGGAGCGGGGCGGCACCACGGCCAGGCCGGCGCGCAGCGCCTCGTGCACCCCGGCGCCGCCGCCGGCCGCGGCGGCGAGGACGGCGGCGGTGAACATGGCGCCGTAGACGCCGTTGGCGGTGTGGGTCAGGACCGCGTCGCGGTGCGCCGCGGCGGCGGCCCCGGCCGGGTCGCCGGGGTGCGTCCAGCCGTGGACGTCGGCGCGGATCTGGGCGCCGATCCACTCGCGGAACGGGTTGCGGTACGCGCCGGTGTGCGGAGGCTCCACGCCGTCGAGCAGGTTGCGGTACGCGACCCGCTCGGCGGTGAACGTACGGCCCGCGGGCAGTTCGTCGAGCCAGAGCTGCCCGACGTCGGCGGTGGTGAAGGCGTGGCCGTGGCGGTCGAGGAGGAGCAGGGCGAGGAGCGGGTAGTTGAGGTCGTCGTCCTCGGGCGCGCCGTCGATGTTCTCGGCCAGGGAGGTGGCGGCGCTGCGGCGGTTCCAGGGGTGCGCGGCGGCGACCGCTGGGGCGAGCCCGGCGGCGGTGAACCAGGTGTGCAGCGGCCAGTTGCCGGTGGAGCGCGCGATGGCCCGGATGCCCTCCAGGGTCACCTTCTCCACGGGCTTGCCCAGGACGCAGCCGGCGGCGCGCCCGAGCCACGCCGCGTGCAGGCGGCGGCGCAGCCGGTCCGCGTCCCCGGCCTCAGGGGCCGGGGCCCGTACGGGCTCGGGCCAGCGCGGGCAGGCCGCCCGGATCTCGGCCAGGTCGGTCGGCTCGATCGCGGCCAGCGGGCTCTCCAGCGCGGCGAGTTCGTCGAGCAGTTCAACGGCGAGGGCCCGCAGCCGCGGCTTCGGCGGGCCGGGTGACGCGCCCGCGCGGTCCGGCGCCGCGTGGCCGCCCGCGGCGAACCAGCGGCGGTGCAGCGGCCCCGCGGCGCGGCCGTCCTCGGCCGCCTGCCGCAGCTCGTGGCCGACGAGGTCTTCCGGCTGCACCCAGGTCAGCCGCAGCGGCGTACCGTGCGCACCGGCCGGCGCCGCCGTCACGACGCCTCCGCCAGCGCGCCGAACGCGGCCTCGTGGGCGCGGCGCCGCGCCACGTCCCGCCGGAACACCTCGCGCGCGACCTCGGTCAGCGTGGCGGCGGGGGCGAGCAGGTCCAGCCGGCTGGCGCTCGCGACCTCCCCGGCCCACTCCCCCGGCACCGCCGCGGCGCCGCCCAGGGCGCCGACGATGGCGCCGCTCATGGTGGCGATCGAGTCGCAGTCGCGGCCGTAGTTGACCGCGCCGAGGACCGTGTGGCGGTAGTCGCCGCGGCCGACGAGCAGCATGCCCAGGGCCACCGGCAGCTCTTCTATGGCGTGCAACCGCGAGGGCCGGCGGGCGCCGAGCGAGGGGTTGCGGTAGTCGGGGCCGACGGTGTCGTACGGCTCGACCGCCGCGCGCAGCGGCGCCAGCGCCTCCTCGAAGTCCGTGCAGCCGGCGGCCGCTTCGCAGACGGCCTCGACGGCCGCGCGGGTGCCGTCCTTCGCCACCGCGAGCGCCGCCTCGACCACCGACTCCGGTGTGGCGCCGGGGGCGAAGGCCGCCGCGACGCAGGCGGCGAAGACGCCGGCGGCCTCGCGCCCGTACGACGACTGGTGCGCGCCGGCGACGTCCAGCGCCTCGGCGTAGGCCGCCTCGGGGTTGCCGGCGTTGACGGCGCCGACGGGCGCCATGTACATCGCGGCGCCGCAGTTGACGATGTTGCCGACGCCCGCCTCGCGCGGGTCGACGTGGCCGTAGTGCAGCCGGGCGACGATCCACTTCTCGGCGAGGAAGATCCGCTGCAGCGGCAGCGCCTCGGCCTCCAGCTCGGGGATCCAGCGCGGCGTGCCCATCAGGTCGGGCACCAGGTGGGCGGCGACGGCGTAGGAGTCGAGGTGGTCGCGGACCCGGTCGTAGACGCGGATGAGGGCGTGGGTCATGAGGGTGTCGTCGGTGACGTGCCCGTCGCCCTTGTGGTACGGGGCGATGGGCCGGGCGGTGCGCCACTCGCCGCGGTGGAACGGCTCGACGATGCCGCGCACCCGGCCGCCGTAGCGCTCGGCGATGGCCTCGGGCGTCCAGCCCTCGACGGGCCCGCCCAGCGCGTCGCCGACGGCGGCGCCGACGAGGCATCCTGCGGTGCGGTCGGCGAGCCCGGGGCCGGCCGGTGCGGTGGCGTCGCCGGGGGCGGCGGAAGCGGTCGTGGGGGTCATGAGGCGAGGGGTCCTTCCGCGGGGGTGCTGAACTGCTTGTCGGCCAGTTGCCGGGCGACGTCGACGAGGTCGGCGCCGGCGAGCTGGGGAAGGGCGCAGCCGGAGAGGATCCGGCAGGCGTCCCGCCAGGTGGCGGGGAGCCCGGCGGCGCCGCCCAGCGCCCCGGTCAGCGCGCCGGCCAGGGCGGGTGCGGAGTCGGCGACGCGCGACAGGCACGCCGCGGCGGGCACGGCCTCGGAGATCGCGCCGGCCGCGGCGGTGGCGACGGCGAGTGCGACGGGCACGGTCTCGGCGGCGGCGATGCCGTAGCTGTAGACGTGGTCGACGATCTCGTGCTCCAGCACGGGCACGAGCGCGAAGGCGTTGCCCGGCAGCCCCGGGCGGGTGGCCACCGCGGTGCGGCCGAGCTGCACGGCGCGCTCGGCGTTGCGCAGGATCTCGGTGCCCTGCGGGAGCTGGGCGAGGGCGGCGTCGACGCAGGCGTCGACGGGCCGGCCGCCGAGCGCCGCGGCGATCGCGGCGGCGGTGGCGCGGGCGCCGTGCACGCCGTCGCCGTCCTGGGTGTAGCGGGCGTCGAACTCGGCGAGGTCGGCTGCCCGTTCCGGGTCGCCCGGGTGGACGGCGGCTAGCACCGCGGCCCGCACGCACGCGGCGTCGTCGAAGTAGTGCGGGTTGTCGTGGCCGGTGGCGGGCGGACGCAGGCCGGCGGCGAGGTTGCCGAGCCCGGCCCGTACGGAGATGCGGGCGCGCAGCGGGATGTCGGCCGACTCGATCTCGTCCGCGCGCTCGGCGGCGACGGCGACCTCGTCGGCGAGCGCGCTCCAGGCGAGGGTGAGCGCGGAGCGGACGCGCCGGTCGGAGGTGAGGTCGGTGTGCAGTCCGCTGCCGGCGGAGAGCACGGCGTACGCGGTGAACGCGGCCCACTCCGCGTCGTCGGACGGGCCCAGGCGCAGCGGCTCCGGCGGCTGGTTGAGCGCGATGGGCACCGGCAGGGTGGTGGTGGCGTTCTGCTCGGCGAAGGTGTCCAGCTCGCGGGTGAGCCGGCGGGTCCACTCCGGCATCCGGGCGGCGCGGTGCCGGCCGGCGGGCCAGCCGGCGGCGTCGCCCGCGGCGATGCCGAGGAGCAGCCCCTCCACGCGCCGCAGGTCGCCGCCCGCCTCGGTGAAGCCGGCGGTGCCGGCGGGGCGGCCGGCGGCGGACGGCGCGCTCTGCGGTACGGGCCGCTCCTCGCGCGGGGCGGCGGTGACGGTGCGCTCCGCGCCGTCGGCGGGGCTCGCGGGGGCACCCGCGGACGGGCTCGTACGGGCCGCGCCCCCGGCGGCGCCTTCCGGCGCGCCCGGCGCCCCGCGCGCCGGGCCTGGCTCGGGGGCGCGGCGGGACCTGGGCAGCGGTGCGCTCATGAGGCGACCTCCTCGTCTGCGGGGGCGAGCCGGTCCGCGATGTCGAGCACGTGGTGGCCCGCCATCGACGGCAGGCACGTGCCCCGTACGGGCTGGATGGCCGCGGCCCAGCCGGCGGGGATGGCGGACTCGCCGCGCAGCGCACCGGCCAGGGCGCCGGCGACGGCGGCGGTGGTGTCGGCGTCGCGGCCCATGTTGACGGCGGTGAGGACGGAGTCCGCGAAGTCGCCGCGCGCGGCGGCGAAGGCGCCGAGCGCGAGCCCGACGGCCTCGGGCGCCAGGTCGGACCACGGGTAGCCGCCGATGACGACCGAGGAGCGGACGGCGCGCTCGACGCTCAGCGGCGTGGCGCCGGGGGCGCGGCGCGCGCGGCGCCCGGCGGAGACCGCGCGCTGCAGGGAGCGCGAGGTCCAGGAGTCCTCGGGGATGACGGACAGCGCGGCCTGCACGACGACGTCCGGGGAGTCGCCGGCCATCGCGGCGGCCACCCCGGCGGCGACGGCCTGGCCGCCGTAGATGCCCTCGCCCTCGTGGCTGACGGTGCCGTCGACGGCGACGAGCCGGGCGGCCTCGGCCGGGCGGCCGGCGGCGAAGACCCCGAACGGCGCGGCGCGCATGGCGAGTCCGTCGCTCCAGGCGTGCCGGTGCTGCGCGGTGATCGGGGCGGCCAGGCCCCGGCGCAGGTTCTCCAGGGTGCCGCGCTCGCTGAACCCGGCGCCGCGGAAGGGGCCTTCGTCGAGGTCGGCGATCCGCTCGTGCCAGGCGGACTCCACGTGCGCGAGGCTCAGGCGCGCGCCGTGCTCGGCGAGCAGCAGCCCGGAGAAGATGGCGTACTCGGTGTCGTCGGTGCCCGCGGGGGCGGCGGCCACGAAGTCCTCGATGCGGCCCCAGCGCTCGCGGATCTGCGAGGGCTTCATGTTCTCCACGGGCGCGCCGAGGGCGTCGCCGACCGCGAGGCCGAGCATGGCGCCGCGGGCCCGGTCGCGGGCGGTCGGGGCGGCCTGCCCGGCCCCGCGGCCCACGGGGCGCAGGCGGACGGGGGCGGTGCGGGCGGGCTCCGTGCGGACGGGGTCGGCGGGGGCGGGTTCCGTGGGGGCGGGGGCCGGCCGGACGGGCGGTCCGGCGCCGGCGGCTGCGCTCATCGTGCGGTGCTCATCGTGCGGTTCGTGCTCTTTCCTCGTGCGCCTGCTCGTGTCCTTCGCATGCCTGCTCGTCGTCTGCTCCCGCCGGCCGCGGCCGTCATCTCTGGTACCGGTCGAGTACGAGATTCCCGTCCTCGACCAGCGACTCGCGCAACTCGTCCAGATCGGTGTCCCCGTTGAAGTACCGCTGGAACGCCGGAGTGGCGATCTTGTCCGACCACTCGCGGTACCCCCGTACCCCGAGCACCGGCGCGGGCCGCAGCGAGCGGGCCACCTCCACGCCCGTACGCCACCCGTACTTCTCGGTGTTCAGCGCCGGATCCTTGAGCGCCTGCGCGCCGGTGGGCAGCATCCAGTCGCCCGCGGCCAGCTCGGCCATGTGCTCCGGCCGGGTCATGAAGGCGATGAAGTCCGCGGCCGCCTGCCGGTGGTCGCTGTCCTCGGCCACCGACAGCGTCTGGGGGCTCACCCCCTGCGCGAGCCCGCCGGCCGGCCCGTCGCCCGCGGGCATCGGCAGCACCGACCACCCGAAGTCGTCGGGCGCCTGCTGGGTGACGAGCTGGCGGTAGGAGAAGTTCAGCGGCACCATCGCGTACCGGCCGGCGAAGAACCCGGGCAGCGTGTCGGAGCCGGACATGCCCAGGCTGCTGCGCGGCGCGGTGCGGTCCTCGTTGACCTGGCGGTCGATGGTCTCGGCGACGGCGGAGTCCTCGGGGCCGTAGCCGACGCGGTTCTTCGGGCCGTCGTCGGTCTGCTCCCGGGAGAACAGCCCGCCGCCGGTGGACAGGGAGAGGTTCACCGACTGGCTGACGGGCTCCTTCATGCCCCAGGCGACGCCGTACTGGTCGGTGCTGCCGTCGCCGTCGGTGTCGGCGGTCAGCTCCTTCGCCGCGTCCTCGAACTCCTGCCAGCTCCACGGGTCGGCAGCGGTCGGCACCCGCACCCCCGACTCCTCCAGCAGCGCGGTGTTGGCGAACATCATCCGCGGCTCCTGGAGGAAGGGGACGCCGTAGATGCCGCCGTTCATGGTGGTGGTCCGCCACGACTGCGCCGGGATGTCCGCGCGCAGCGAGTCGGGCAGCAGGTCGGTGAGGTCGGCGAGGTAGCCGCCGTAGGCGAAGTCGGTGAGGTCGTCGGCGGCGTCGTGGATGATGTCGGGCGCCTCGCCGCCCTCGAAGGAGGTCAGCAGCTGGTCGTGCACGGTGTCCCAGATGCCCTGCACGTAGCGGACCTGAACCTCGGGGTGCTCCTCGTTCCACTCCTCGACGAGCCGCTTGTTGGCCGCGACCGACTCCTCCTGCCAGGCGAGGCTGAGGTAGTCGAGGGTCACGGTGCCGTCGTCGGAGCCGCCGTCGCCGCTGCAGCCGGCCAGCCCGGCCAGCAACGCCAGGCTCAGGGCGGCGGCGCCGGCCCGAGCGGCGGCGCGGCGGATGTGCCGTGCGGGCCTCATCCCTTCACCGCCCCGGCGAGCATCCCGCTGACCAGGCGGCGCTGGAGCAGCGCGAAGAACAGCAGGCTGGGGATGGTGGCGAGGGTCGCGGCCGCGGCGAGCGGGCCGAGGTCCACGACGCCCTCGGCCCCGAGGAACTGGGTGAGGATGACCGACATCGTCTGATTCTCCGGGGACTTGAGCAGCACGAGGGCGAAGAAGAACTCGTTCCAGGCGGTGACGAAGGAGAACATCAGCGTCGCCACCAGTCCGGGGGCGAGCAGCGGGAGCACCACGCTGACGATGGTGCGCAGCCGGCTCGCGCCGTCCACGGCGGCGGCCTCCTCCAGGGAGACGGGCACCGCCTTGACGTAGCCCTGGAGCATCCAGAGCGAGAAGGGCAGGTTCCACACGACGTAGACGAGGATCAGCCCGGGCAGCGAGTCGATCATCCGCGCTTCCTTGAGCAGCATGAAGAGCGGGATGATGATGAGCACGAACGGGAACATCTGGCTGACCAGGATCCAGCCGGTGGCCGCCGTGGTGACCTTCGAGCGGTAGCGGACCATCGCGTACGCGGCGGGCACGGCGATGGCGACGGCGATGAGGGCGGCGCTGCCGGCGACGAGGAGGCTGTTGGCGGCGGACCGCAGCAGCGGCTGGGCGTCGAAGGCGGCGCGGAAGTTCTCCAGGGTGGGGTCCTGGGGGATCCAGGTGGGGTCGATCTTCCCCAGTTCCTGCGGCGACTTGAAGGCCGTGGAGATCAGCCACACCAGCGGGAAGGCGAGGAAGACCAGGTAGGCCAGCAGGGCGAGGTACTGCCCGGTGCGGCCGGCGGCGCGCTTGGTGCGCAGAGCCGTGGGAGCGCTCATCAGCTGGCCTCCTCCTTCAGTCGCTTGCGCAGGAACAGGGTGAGGAAGACGGCGATGACCGCAATCATCGCGAGCCCCATGGCGGCGGCGTAGCCGTACTGGCCGTAGGCGAAGGCCTCTTCGTACGCGAAGAGCATCGGCAGCCGGGTCTCGCCGCCCGGCCCGCCCTGGGTGAGCACGAAGACGAGACTGAACGAGTTGAAGTTCCAGATGAAGTTGAGCGCGGTGATGGCGATGACCACGGGCCTGATCGCGGGCCAGGTGACGCTCGTGAAGCGGCGCCAGACGCCGGCGCCGTCGAGGGCCGCGGCCTCCTTCAGCTCGTACGGGACGTTCTGCAGCCCGGCGAGCAGCACGACCGTGGTCTGCGGCATGCCGGCCCAGACGCCCACCGCGATCACCGCGGGCAGGGCCAGGGAGAGGCTGGTGAGCCAGTCGACGTTCTCGTCGATGAGGTGGAGCCGGCTCAGCGTCTCGTTGAGGATGCCGGCGTCCTGGTGGTAGACGAGCCGCCACATGATGCCGACGACGACCTCGGGCATCGCCCAGGGGACGAGCGCGAGGGTGCGCGCGAACCAGCGGAAGCGAAGGTTCTGGTTGAGCAGCAGGGCCAGGCCCAGCGCGAGCACGAACTGCAGGGCGGTGACGCAGAGGGCCCAGATGAGCCCGATGCGGAACGAGTCCCAGAAGAGGGTGTCGTGCCGCAGGTCGGCGAGGTTCTGCACGCCGATGAACTCGGTGGGTTCCGTGCGGCCGGCCTGCGCGTCGGTGAACGCCAGTGACGCGCCGTACAGCAGTGGGCCGACGCTGAGCACCAGGATGGGTATGAGCGCGGGCAGCAGCAGGAACCACGCGCCGCCGTCGAGGCCGAGTGCGGCCTTGCGGGCGCGTGGTGTGCGTGGTGGCGGGGTGCCGCGGCCGGCGGCCTTCGGTGGGGGTGGTGCGGCAACGCTCATGCGGACTTCGCGCCTTCCTGCTCGTCGGAGCCCGCGGGCGCGGCGCCCGGGGAGGTGGAGCCGCGCACGACGAGCCGCGGCGCGGCGGTCGTGCGGCGGGCGGGGAGGGGCTCGCCGGATCCCGGGGCGAGCCGTTCGAGGAGCATCCGGGCGGCGCGCCGGCCGCGTTCGCCGGCGCCGAGGTCCACGCTGGTCAGCGGCGGCCAGGCGGCGACGGCCAGGTCGCTGTCGTCCATGCCGGCGACGGCGGTGTCCCGGGGTATGCGCCGGCCCGCGGCGTGCAGCGCCTGGACGGCGCCGATGGCGAGCTGGTCGTTGGCGCAGAACACGGCGTCCAGGTCGGGGCGGGCCGCCAGCAGCCGGGCGGTGGCGCGAGCCCCGGCGCCGACGCCGAAGTCGGTGGCGGTGACCAGCTCCGGGTCGTAGGGGATGCCGCAGGCGGCGAGCGCGGCGCGGTAGCCGCGGCCGCGGTTGCCGCCGGGGACGGTGTCGACGGGGCCGTTGACGAAGGCGATACGGCGGCGGCCGCTCTCGACGAGGTGGCGTACGGCCAGTTCGGCACCGGTGACGGAGTCGGCCTGGACGCCGTCGACGGGCACGCCGTCGGGCAGCGAGCCGATGACGACGACGGGGCCGGGGGCGGCGGTCAGCGCCTCGACGTGCGCGGGCGTGATGCGGATGGGCACGAGGACGAGGCCGTCGCTGGTGCGGTCGGCGAGGCTGCGTACGACGCCGAGTTCGTCGGCGACGTCGGCGTCGGTGGAGTGCAGCAGCAAGCGGTAGCCGGCGGCCTTCGCGACGGCCTGGATCTCGCGGACCATGGCGACGTAGACGGGGTTGCCGATGTCCGGTACGGCGAAGGTCAACTGGCGGGTGTGGCCGTCCTTCAGGGAGCGGGCCACGGCGTTGGGCACGTAGCCCAGCTCGCTGGCGGCGCGGCGGACCCGGTCCTCGGTCTCGGGGCGGGCGCCGAGGCCGTTGAGGACGCGGGAGACGGAGGCGATGGACACCCCGGCGCGTTCGGCGATCGACACGATCGTGGGTGGCCCCCCGGAGGACATCGCACTCGCCCCTTCGCGTCGCTGCGTCGTTGCACCACGTGCGCGGCCGGGCCTCAACTGGGCACTCCTGTAAAGGTTTACAGCCGCTGGAAACGTTTACGTATGGTGCTCTCGCGCCACCCGGCCGTCAATGGCCGCACACATGTGATCTGCGTCTCGCCGGACGGGTGCGCGGCAGGCGGTGTGCGGGGCGCCCGCGGGCAGCGGTACCCGAGAAGCCCAAGTCGCGGGCTGACTGGGCAGGATCCGGGTTCCGAATAGCCGCATCGGAAAGAGGGCCTTAACGCCGACTCACGATCTTTCTAACGTCTACGGCACCACAACTTACGAGGTGACAGGGGGCCGGAATGCCTGCTGAGGCACTTTCTCGTCGCACCATGCTCGGAAGAGGCGCGGCGGCCGGGGGAGCACTCGCGCTGGGTCCGCTGCTTGCGGGTGAAGCGTTCGCGGCCACGTCCGGGGCGCCGTCCGCGGCGAACCCGGGCCAGGGCCGTCCCAAGGACATCTACGGCCGCATCGGGGTCCGTCCGCTGATCAACGCGCGGGGAACCTACACCGTGCTCAGCGGCTCGCTGATGCTGCCCGAGGTACGCGACGCGATCGATGCGGCGGCGCGGCAGTACGTACAGCTCGACGAGTTGGCCGACGCCGTCGGCCGCCGCATCGGCGAGCTCACCAAGACGGAGTTCGGGCTGGTCAGCGCCGGGTGTTCGGCGGGTCTGACGCACGCGGCCGCGGCGTGTACCGCCGGCGGCAACCCGGACCTGCACGTCAACATCCCGGACCTGACCGGGTTCCAGAAGACCGAGGCGATCATCCCGCGGCACTCGCGGAACGTCTACGAGGCCGCGATCAGCGCGGTGGGCCTCAAGGTCGTCCAGGTCGAGACGAAGGAGGAACTGGAGGCCGCCATCGGCCCGCAGACCGCGCTGGTCTACATCATGGCCGGGCCGCGCGTGGACGACAGCGAGCTGGACACCGAGACGATCGCGTCGGTGACCAAGCCCGCCGGGGTCCCGCTGCTGGTCGACGCCGCCGCGGAGATCCTCACCATCCCCAACGTGCACATCGAGCGCGGCGCCGACCTCGTCGGCTACAGCGGCGGCAAGTGCATGCGGGGCCCGCAGTCGGCCGGTCTGATCCTGGGCCGCGAGGACCTCGTACGGGCCGCGTGGGTGCACAGCGCCCCGCACCACGGCTACGCGCGCGGCTTCAAGGTCGGCAAGGAAGAGGCCATGGGCATGCTCGCGGCCGTCGAGATGTGGGTCCAGCGCGACCACGACGCCGAGTACGCCGAGTGGACGAACTGGCTCAAGCAGATCTCCCGCCGCGTCTCGTCGGTGAGCGGGGTGACCACCGAGATCACCCAGCCCGTGGGCCTGTCGAACCGGACGCCTTCGCTGCGCATCCTGTGGAGCGCCAAGCGCAAGGAGGTCACCGGCACCACCATCATGAACGCGATGTGGGACGGCGAGCCGCGCATCGCGCTCAACGCCGCCGGCGGCTCCGACCCGGACCAGACCGGCGTCTCCATCACGCCGTACATGATGGAGCCCAAGGACTGGCGGACCATCTCCGACGAGCTCGTCCGGCTGCTGCGCGACCCGCCGCCCGCGCCGGAGTCGCCGAAGCCGCCGGCCGTGGACGTGGCCGGCACCTGGTCCGTGGAGATCAAGTACGCCGCGGGCACGTCGAGCGCGCACAAGCTCGAACTGACCCAGGACGGCGCGAAGGTCGCCGGCACGCACGCCGGCGAGTTCGTCAGCCGGAAGGCGTCCGGCACCGTCAGCGGCACGCAGGTCTCGGTGCGCAGCAGCTACGGCGAGGAGCACGGCGACTCGCTGAGCTACACCTTCACCGGCACCGTCGACGGCGACAGGATCAGCGGCGAACTCGACATGGGCGAGTACCTGAAGGGCTCCTGGACCGCGACCCGGTCCTGACGGCCGGCGCGGGCCGGGCGGCCCCCCCCCCCCCGCCCCCCGCGGCCGCCCCCCCCCCCCGCCGCGGGGGGGCGGGCGCCCCCCCCGGGGGGCGG
>NZ_JAINRD010000031.1 GCF_020400605.1 Streptomyces aculeolatus
GCCCAAGGACATCGCCGACGCCTTCGGCGTACCCGCAGGCACGGCCCTCGTCGAGCGCACCTACCGCACGCGCTACGCCGCGGAGCGGGCCCCCTTCGCGCTGGTCACCTCGTACCTCGTCTGCGACATCGTCGCGGAGAACCCGGACCTCTTGGACGAGACGAAGGAACCGTGGCCGGGCGGGACGATGAACCAGCTCCACACGGTCGGCATCGAGCTGGCCCGGATAGAAGAACGCTTCACCACCCGGCCGCCGACGCCGGAGGAGGCGGAGGAGCTGGAACTTCCGCCAGGGATGCCCGTCCTCCTGGCGCGCAAGATCTCGTACGACACGAACGACCGGCCGGTCGAGATCTCGGACATCACGCTGCCGGGTGACCGCACCCACGTGCACGTCGTCACGCACCTGGACCGGTGGTGACCACGATGGCCCGCCGCATCTCGGTTGTCACCGCCGTCCATGCGCCGTCCGCCGCGTATCTGCAGGATGCGTACAAGTCCCTGGAGATGCAGGAGCTTCCGGCCGGCTGGGAGTGGCACTGGTCCATCCGAGAGGACGGCACGGGCGAGGAAGTGGCGCCCCACGTGCCGAACGACGTCCGCGTGACCTTCCGCCAGGGCCGCGGCGGCGGACCCGGGGTAACACGCACGATGGCACTGGCAGAAGCCCACGGCGACTACGTGAAGGTGCTCGACGCCGACGATCAGCTCACCCCTGGCGCACTGGCCCGGGACATCGCCGTCCTCGACACCAACCCGGATGTCGGATGGACGACTTCACGCGTCCTCGACCTCCTACCGGACGGCTCCACGGCCGGCTTCGACCAGGACCCGGACGACGGCCCGGTGGAGCGCGGAGCAGTACTGGAACACTGGGAGGCGAACAACTTCCGCGCCCAGGTCCACCCGGCAACCCTCTGCGTACGCCGTGACCTGCTACTCGCCCTTGGCGGCTGGATGGCACTGCCGGCCTCGGAGGACACGGGCCTCCTCCTCGCCCTCAACGCGGTCAGCCGAGGCTGGTTCATCCGCGAATCGGGCCTGCTCTACCGCAAGTGGCCAGGCCAGATGACCAGCCAGGCATCCCACAGCAACACGGCCGAGCTGGAAGCCCGCATGTCTGTCATCGCGGCCAGAGCCCACACCCTGACGGAGTTCGACTGGGCCACCCCGGCCAAGGACTGACCAGGCGGCCACTCGCCCACCAAGCTGCCGAAAGCCTGCGTAACACCTCCGGGCCGCCGCCGTCCGCAACCCGGCAGTGAACTCCTCCAGCACGCCCAACGTCTGAGCCGGCCCCATGCTCCGGTCGTCTGGGACGGTTCAGGAACCCCGCACCCTGTTCCTGCGAATGGGTCGGCTCGGCTACGAGGAAGGGCTCCCGCAGGGGAGAACCGCACACGCTACGCATTTGAACACCAATGATTACCCCTCTGGGGTATCTACTCCCAAGTAGTTCCCCAATGGGGTACTCCACTTGCCCTTACGACCGCAGGCCACGGTCGGCAACCCTGGTGCGCGTGGCGAGCATCCGACAGGTTGAAGCAGGGAATCCGCGAGGGATCACCGGGCAAGGGCACCGGTCAGCGCTGCCCTGCCCGGCGAGGGGCGCGCCCCCTTCACTGCCGCCGCTTGACTTCACGAGGCAACTCCTTAAGATAACTTAAGGAGTTGCCCAACGCTGCTCCTAGCTGAACACGCATGAGGAGGAACTTCCTCATGGCCCCCACGCACGAGCACCAGTTGCCGCCGACCTCGGTGCACAGCAAGGAGGAGACCCGCTTTTCCTCAGTTGCCACACGAGCGCGATTGGAGGTGACCACAGGCATGGCGACCCAATACCGGGATGTCGCTGAAGAGTTGAAAGCCCTGATCAATCAGGGGAACTACCCGAACGGTACGCAGCTTCCGGCCGAGGACAAGCTTGCAGTTCAGTACGGCGTCAGCCGCCCTACGCTCAGGCTGGCGCTAGAACAACTGCAGAACGAAGGCTTGCTGGACAAGCGCCACGGCAGCGGCAATTTCGTCCGCTGGCCGGCAGAGCGACTGATCTACCCCGGCACTGCACTCATGCCAAACGGGCACGACCTCAACACCGACGTCAGCACGACGGAGACGACCGCAGACGCCTCCGTCGCTGCCCTCCTTGAGATAACAGAGGGCGACAAGGTGATTGCGTACACCTATCTTGCCCGTCGGGGCACCCGCCCTCGGAGCCTGACCCAGAGTTACGTACCAGCGCGGCTAGCTGCACTGATCTCGCCGAACCGGCCCTTACACCCCTGGGCTCACGACATCCGTCTCCAGTTGACGGAGTCAGGCGTGCAACTGGCATCCAGCACGGAGCGGCTTGTGGCGCGAATGCCCACGTCTTCCGAGGCTCGCACGCTGCAGATCAGCCCGAGGGGGACGGTGCTGGTGGTCGCTCGGACCTTCAACGATATCTCCGGCCGGGTGGTCGAAGCCTCAGCGGTTGTTCTACCGGGCCAGTGCGCGGAGGCGATCTATACCACGCACTTCCGACTAGGCAGCGAAGAGCGCGATTCCCCAGCGCGGACAGCCGTAACACGAAGCAAACCAGCTCCTTCACGGTCCCAACCCGACAGAGAGAGGCAAGGAGATACCGCGTGATTGACGAATGGAGGAGTGACGTCGCGGACGAGCACTGCGAGGAATGTCTGAGCCTGGACCAGCAGCTGCGAGCTGCGCGAGACAGACATGACTGGAGCGGCGTCACGGACGCCCGCGTGCTGAGGAAGCGACACGTCGAAAGCGCCCACGTAGAGGCAGAGGTGCAGACGTGAGCCCACAAGGCCCCGAACTACGTCTCTTGCCCTGGGTAAATGACCAGGGGCGGCCCTGCTACGTACGAGAGGGCGGGTGGCTCGCGGAGTACGCCGATCTCCTGGAGGGCCAGCAGCTCGACACCGGCGAGGACGTCCTGCGTCTATCCGAGGACTTACTCAAGGACGAGCCGAGCCAGGCCGAACTGCGATTCGTGACGCAGCGGCTGAGCGAGGCCCTGCGCGATGCTTTGCGAGTCGCCAAGTCGCGGGGTACCCGGCTGGACACGATTGGCGGTCACGACGTAGCCAAGCGGCCCCTGACCGACTGGTATCGAGCGTGGTGCCGCAAGGCCAGCAGAGCGCTCAAGCCTCGACGCCCGTAGCCGAGAAGCGCGACAAGGAGGGCCGGACCCCGACATGTCAGCGTCGGGGACTGGCCCCCGCTCGTCAGCTCACGCAAGTTCGTCCGCGTCCACCCTCGAAAAGATCAGATCGCTCTCGCCGTTGACCTGCCCTCGAAGTCGCGTCGGGACGGCAGCCGGCTGCCGAAGCGCTGGCGGGTAGCTCGCCGGCGCGTAGTCGTTGGCCAGGCGGTAGGCGTGGAAGCCGGCCCGCGTCATCGTCTCCATCAGCTCGTCCACGGAGTCGCCCAGGTGCGCCATGCGCTCCGGGGTCACTTCGATGGTGATCTCAGCGTCAGGCCGGAGCTGATCCAGCAGCGGAGCCAGGCCCCGGGCCACCTTCCCCTCCGCGCCTTCGACATCAACTTTGATGATGCGCGCTTCTGCGACCTCGGCTGGCTCCAACAGGTCCGGCAGCGGGCACGCCTCGGCCACGAAGGAAGACTCAACCGGCCCGTCATACGGGACGATGCTGTTCGCCCCCGTGTTGATCGAACTGGCCAGGATGAACGTCAGAGTCTCCCGGCTGTCAGACACTGCGGCGTTGACCGCCCGCACGTTGTCCAAGCCGTTGAGACCGACATGGTGCCGGAGCCGGCCGTAGAACTCCGGAGACGCTTCGATGGCCACCACGTGTCCGGCATCCCCCACCAGCCGCGACGCGAGCACGCTGAAGAACCCGACGTGGGCGCCGACGTCCACGAACGTGTCCCCGGGCCGAAGCCTTCCCTGCAGCCAGCCCGTCATGTTCGGCTCCCAGATGCCGAACAGGTACACGTACCGCTGGATGAGGTCGCGCGTATCGACGGCGAACCGCGCCCCGAAGAGTGCTTCCGAGACCCGCTGCCTAGGGTGATCGCGGAGATATGGGTTCAGGAAGCGCGCGGCCAGCGCCGCCTTCCCAACGGGTACCGGGGCGTCGCGCACGTACCGCCGGCCGAGGGTGACCAGCGTCTCTGCGATCGTGCTCCGCATTGCGTATGCCTCTCCGCCGGGGTCACCCCGAACGATAACGCCGCTGTCGAGGAGCCCGAGGACTGGCTCAAGATGCCCGTTCCCCGGGTGCCGACCCCTTCCCTAGAATCCTCAAGACGTCTTGACGAGTCTGGCCGGGGAGGGCGGAACGACGTGGAGCTGGGTCAGCAACTCCTGACGATCTCCGCGGTTCTCGTCGGCGCTGCGATGACCTACGTGACCAACACGCTCTCGGAACGCCGGCGTCTCCGCCACGAGCTGCACACCCGGTGGGACGACAGGAAGCTCGACGCCTACGGCGACTACATCGACCAGGTCCGCGCTTGCGTCTTCCTCGCCTCCTCCCTCTACCAGCACCGGGAGGGCATGTATGAGGCCGAGCGGAGCGAACAGGACCTGACAACGGAGCTGGCCGAAGCCACCCGCTTACGCGGACGAGCCTTCGAGCGCATCATGCTCCTCGGCAGCGACCGAGTCGTAGAAGCCGGCCACGAGGTCAACGCCATAGCCCAGGAGATCGACTGGCAAGCCACCGGCCGCACCACAGGCACACTCGCCGAATGGCGCCAACGCCACCGCACGGTGTTCCAGCGCATCAACGCCTTCCACGACACCGCCCGCGAAGACCTAGGAGTCTTCGGCCGCGTAACCGGCCAACAACACCCCCAACGCGATCTCCTGTTACCACCAATACGACAAGAACACGACAGTAACGGCACCACCTAAGCCTCGCACGCCAGTTGGGGCAGGAGGCTGTGACGTCCGGGGACATCACAGCGTCACTTACCCCTACACACAAACGCAGTGTCCACACCCGCGCTAGGACACGCTATGTCAACGTCAAGCGTAAGATTCAGGTCTGGGCGACCTGCTTCAGGTTGATCAACCAGGCCGAGCGTTCACCATCCCGGGGGGAAACATGGGTCTTGTCGAGACCGCAGCAGTGCGGACAGTTGCAGGGCTACTGCCACTCGTCGGCAAGAAAGCCTACTCTCGTGCGCAAATAAACCGAATTGCCCGGACTGCAGAGTCAAGCCTCGTAACCGATTCCGCTGAAAGATTCCTAGAGCAGTTGGACCCTGCGCAGCTTCGACGGATAGCCAGGTTCGTGCATTCACCCCAGTTCTCCGCACTAACCCTCCAGGCGATGGTCAATCTCCTCAAAGGAAACAAGGATCAAGAAAGGGTAGATCTCCGGGCGCAGCTTCGCTCCAACATTCGTCACGAAGAGATCCTGATCGAGGGAGACCTTTTTCAAGCAACAGACGTACTGGAAAATCTCATCTACGGCTCAATCCATGCCGTCAGCAGCGCTCACCCAGGATCCTTCAGAAATGCCGATTCAGTAGCTAGATCTTCTGCAATTGCCGCGGCAGCAGCGCGGAACAGTGCACTGCTGGAGCGCATCGAGAACCTGACTCAGATAAATGAATTCTCGGCCCGAATCAGGGGGCAAGTAAAAAGGCGACACGCTAAGCTATCGCTGCCCAACGCCGTGAAGGCAGCCTCCGTCCCCCACGACAAACTGTACGTAACCCCACACTTAAGCAGCGAGAGAGCTGACGACAGCGAGCTTTCGCTGCAGACCGTAATTTCGAGCAGCATTCGCAGCGTCATATTGGGTGACCCCGGCGCAGGCAAGTCAACACTCACATCGAAATTAGTTCATGACATTGCTGCTGGACGGTTTCCAGAACTTGAGACTCAGGTCCCCTTGCTGCTTATTGTCAGGAAATACACAACAGACATCAGAGCTGGACAGCACAATCTAATTCACTATCTAGAAGCTTCATGCAATAACCCATATGGGGTTAGGCCGCCAGAAGATGCACTAGAGTATTTGCTTCTAAATGGCAAGGCCACCGTGGTAATTGATGGAGTAGACGAACTCGGCGATAGTCGATTTCGGGAAGGCTTCGCGAAGCTAGTTGACTCATTCGCTGACTTGTATCCGTTGACGCGCATAGTTGTAACCTCACGAAAGATAGGTTACAAGGACGCCCCACTCGACTCAGACCTGTTCGAAGTTTTCGAAGTTGAACCATTCGATGATGAGAGGGTTGACCGTTATGCCAAACAATGGTTCGCCCTCGAAGGAGTGTCGGGATCACAGGCAGCTTCAACTGATGAGATCCGTACGTCCTTTTTGCACGAAAGCGCAGAGGTCGGCGATCTTCGCCGAAACCCGCTCATGCTCTCCCTCCTATGTGTCCTCTATACATCAACCGGGTACATTCCGAACAACAGGCCCGAGATCTATGAACGTTGCGCAGAACTCCTGTTTCGCACATGGGACAAAACTCGCGGCATAGAGATAGAATTCCAGTTCCCTGCCTACCTAATGCCTGCAGTACAAAAGCTGGCACTGCGAATGCTAACCGACCCCCAGGGAAGGCAGACACTACCAAGAGGCGAGGCAAAGAAGTTCCTTGCCGAGCAGGTGTTTAGCGATTGGTTCGAGAACGAGCCGGAGTCCCTTCATGTCGCGGACGATTTTCTGGAATTCTGTGCTGGTAGGGCCTGGGTACTGACCGACGTTGGCTCGGACTCCCTATTCCCAATATACGGCTTCGTCCACAAGACGTTTCTTGAGTTCTTCGCTGCGTCTCAAATCGTCCGAGACCTCCCCCTACCGGAAGCTGTCTGGGAACAGGTATCCGACAAGATCGGTGACAGCGGCTGGGACCTTGTTTCTCAATTGTGCGTGCAGATCCTGAATCGCACAACGTCAAACGGGGCAAATAACATTCTTGATCTCGCGCTGAGGGAAGTGAAGAATTCAGAGACAGAAGAGCAAAGAAGGGCTGACCTACTAGCGTTTCTTGCGCGCTGCCTTGAGAATGTGGCACCGTCTCAAAGGGTCATTAGAAGGATCGTGGAATCATGTCTCGCGTTCTCAATGTCACTGCCGGCAACGGCACGCGTAGATGCACCAGGGAACGCGGGATTTCACGATAACCCAACGCAACTTCTCTTGCAGAACAGCACGATGGAGAATTCGAGCAGGATCACCTCAGCAATGAGCGAAATCCTTACCGAACTCGCCGATAGCGGACCAGACCCGAACACCGGCGGCCTGCTTTATGCGGTTTGCATGGGTTCGTTGGGGTTGAGGACCACGCCTAACGCCCGGCGAGTGGATTATAAGCTCCGCGCGTCACTCTCCGCGCAAACGAATCCGCCAACAGCAGAGCACTGGAAAAACCTTGCATCTCGGCCGACTACAGCTCAAATCTCGACCCACGGGTTAAATTGCCTCTACGAGGAAGTATGGGCTATGCACATGGCGCTACTCCCTTTCGCCGCGAAAGTTATAAATAACCTAGTCAGGCAACGCACAACGTTCTTTACCGATGTCGACGAGGTCCTTGCGGACACTTATGACGCAGTTGTCATGGCCCACGAACATGGATCATCTCCGGAACCAACTTGGGAGAGCCTTGCAAGCCGCATTCGTTCAGATCACCTAGCTTCACTTTCCCCGAAAGGTAGAGCGGCACTCCTGCTACTGGCACTTCCGATATTTGAACGGTGTTCTGGGGCAGATTTTGAGGATGAGAAGATGCGTTGGATCGCCACCGCAAGACAGGTACCTGCTCGCCAGATGGCCGCGATTGACGTCATCAATGAGTGGACACTCCCAGAGGCCGCACATAACGCAGTGGTCGACTGGATCATGAGGAGATCTTGAATTCTTGAGGTGCGGAAGGCCGTTCAAGCAAAAGTTGGAGAGCATGGCAGAAATGCAGTAACCAGATCTCAGCTATGCTCCGGAAGCCGCTGGGAAATGGTAGAGGTTGCATGGGCAGGTGACGGCCTCGACACGGCCGACAGCGGGATGCTGAAACATCGCGGACGTGTCCTCACTGTCCCACTGTCCTGCTAGCAGGACTGACCTGCGAAGAACTAATTCGCGCTGCTGCAGAAGAACGTCCCGACTGACGTGCCTGGGCCACCCGGCAGCAACTGCGGATCGCGATCGTTATCTGGATTGAGTGCACCTACCACCGGCGCCGGCGCCAGCGACGCCTTGGCCGTTTGACCCCGATCGAGTACGAGAACATCATAAGCCCGCCCGCAGCTCTGGCTGCATAAACCCTGCTGTCACCCGACCATGCAGCAATCCCCCAAGCGGGAGAATCTTTAGCCAGCCGCTACCTGGCGAAAGCCCCCGCTACAGAACCAGTCGTGTGCAGCGAGCGCTTCATATAGAGCCACCATCCAGGAGTTTTTGTGAAGGCGTGCACGCGAGCGGGCGAGTCCCGCCATGTACTCACTGACGCCTAGCGCCCCGCCGTCCCGGAAAACCTCCTCGATAGACAACTCAATGCCCGGCAGTTCGTCCGCGGCTTGGTCCTCAAACAACTGGGCAAGGTTGAAGGTCTCGAAGTGGTGTCTGACGCGCCCCGCAAGCCTCGAATCCCATGAAAAAGGCGGATCCACGTAGAATTCGATCACCCAGCTCGCCGGCCTGTCCAGGGGCATTGCCTCATAGGCGCTGCCGTCGTCCAAGCTCGTTATAAGCCGCGCCTTCAACCATCTATCCTCGTCGATGTCATCGAAATAGGGGTGGAGGGTTTGTTCCTCGTAGCAGGTCGGGGCACTGTCACTCTTCGCGAAGTTGCAATCCGAGCAGATGGGCAGCAAGTTGATCGGAACTGCGGCAAGGTAGGGATAGATCGACTTGGGCATGTGGTGATCGACCTGGCGCACTGAACCGACGCCGCACATCGGGCACTTGGTCTTGCGGTTCCGGGCCTCTTCGTACACGGGACGGCCAGGATGGTGTGGGCCCATCCGCCGTTCGTACATGGCGATCAGCGCGTCTTTATCGCCTTTCTGAGAAGGAGGGGGAGCAAACGCGGCGGGCTTCAGATGGTGCAGTGTGGAAGTGCGGCACGCCTGCTCATACTCACCGGCAGCAATCACAACATTTAGCTCATAACTGCCGAGTACTGTCCGCATCGGCAGGCTGATCCTTGCACTGATACACATGCGGAACGCTTCTCGCGTTCCGATCTGAGGAGGGTCTAGTCGGCGCATCACCGCCCGCCTTCACGGCGGCGGGTCGCGGAGCGGGCCAATGCGCGTCCTTCGGCACCCAGTTGGTCATCGAATTCATGGAGAATGTCCTCGAAGGACATGCCGTCCTCGGCAAGCGACTGGATCAACCGGTTGAATCCCGTGCGGCGCACCTCCAATCCGAAGATCTCCCGGGTTATCGCCCCGACGTTCTCACCGAACGTCTCGATCTCGGGGTGATCGACGCGGAGATCGTCGCCAGCCCTGCGCAGGGCCCAGACTGCCTCACGAGGCGTCTCCTGGAGCACTACGGGCGAGTGGGTGGCAATGATCGCGATGCCGTTACGGTCTCTCAGCAACTCGGACAGTGTTCGTACGAGTGTCGACAGCAACGGTGGGTGGAGGTGAGCCTCCGGTTCGTCGATCAGGACAAGGGTGCGTTCGGTGGTGTGCTGCACCAGCCGGGCCAAAGTAAGCAAGACGATCTTATGTCCCGAGCTGAGCCCGTTGAAGACCGCCTCGGGATCTGGCCGGTCCTCGGCGCACGCAAGCCTGGCGATCTCGTGGTCGTGGAAGAGGGGATCCGTTTCTTCGAGCTTGGCCAGGATGTCACGCCAGCGGCTAGCCTTCGCGGGGTGATCCTCCACGCACCTCTGTACGCACTCGGCAAACTCGGGTCCCAAATCCGTGTGGGTCTTCACTCCCTGACCGTCGGCCGTTTTTAGGCCGACATACTGGTAGTCGACGCGGTCAGCGACCCTGTTGACCGCTTTTCTGACCGGGTGCGGGCCCTGGGAGTCGAAAGCGCTGAACGATATGTACACGACGTTGGCGAATGGGTGCTGCCGACGATCGAGCCTGTCCTCAAGCGAGCTTTGGCGCCATCTGCCGTGTGGGGTGAGTGTGGTTTGAGCGATGTTGTGTAGCAGGTGTGTCTTGCCTACGCCGTTGCTTCCAATGACCGCATGGATGTTGCTGGGAGGATTCTTGTCGGGATCTACCCTCAGTTCGATGGTGAGTACCGGGGCGCTCCCGGACAGCGTCTCCTGCCGGTAGCGGACGTGGAAGCGTGAGAGTGTGGGTCCGCCATGGGCGATCCTGTGATACTGCGTACGGACCGTATCGGCACCGATGCTACGCAGCAGCGAGTCCCGCATGACGCGTTCGTTGCATGCTTGTTCGAAGAGCTCGGCATCGCGGGCAACATCGCGCAGACCGGAGAAGATGGCCAGACGCGTTTCTTCATCGAACTCGTCGCGGAGCGTGGCGTAGTAGCTCTCGTCGATCCCCAGGGAGAAGAACCCCGGTTCAAGGGATTCGAAGCGCCGAGGCAGGGAAGTCCGGCCGGCCTCCATGCCGAAGGAGCCGATCTTCACTGCACCGACGTTCACGCCCCGGCTACCGTTGTAGCAACGCAAATGGAAGACCGTCCTGAACCCGTAGTCATCCCAGTCGTCGCTTCCGAGCCACGCTATGCCTGGACGAGTGCGTGCTGACTCCCGCGCGTTGGGCGCCGTAGTGAAGTACACCGGGTCACATTACCGAACACACTCATGTCGTATGGGCGGATGCAGGGATCCTGCAGACTGGACAGGCCGAACTGCGTGATCGCCGCCCCCTCGGCCACTGTTGCGGCCGTGGCGCTGCCGTCCACCCTGAACAGCGACGCCGCCTGCCGCAATCCGGCATCGGGGAGGCATCTTCGAGACCGAGCGCAGCGGAAAGCAACACAGGGGAGCTTGCCGAAGCCAGCCGCCTCCGCGTCCGTGCCTTCAAACGATCACGCTCCTCGGCCGCGACCAAGTCGTAAACGGTTGGCGGCCCACCAGCCGCATCATGGACACGTTCGATGAGTCGCCTCATCTGCACCGCGCAGTGTTCCAGCGCATCAACGCCTTCCACGGCAGCTCCCGCGAAGACTTAGGAGTCTCCGACCGCGTCACCTACCAACAACATCCCCGCACGGCCTCCTCCTCCCGCTTGCGCGACGGGATTTCCGAAGCTGTGACCTGCAGTGCAGACCTCATAGCCCAGTAGCACATCGCGTCGGCCCCAATTGTGGTCCAGGTGGCCTCGGGTTCAAGTCCCGTTACTCACCCTCGCTAGTAGGTAGCTGAGACCCCCGTTCTCTAACACGGGGCACCGGGTCTGCTATCTGTCCGGGAGCGGTGGCGTTGCGTCGCGGACTGTAACCGGGAGGAGATGTGCACGACCGTGTTCCTCCGTGCCGGAGCCCCGTCCGATCTTCCATTTGAGTGTCGGGCGCGTGCATCTCATGGTCCGGCGGGTGTCGTATCGGCTGCCGGCTGGGAAGCACCGCTGGCAGCGCGGGCGTAGCCTGGTTCACCGACCGGTGATGCCCGAGGGCTGTCCCACCTGTCCCGTTGTCCCTCTAGGGCTGTGCGGGCTGCCGAAACGCGCTGGGCAGGAGCGGGGCCCCTCACATCGAGGATGTTTCAGCAGCTTGTGTTGGAGGAGGCGTTGATGTCTGACATCAACCCTGACATCAACGCCTCAGGGCGGGTACAACCCACAGCGGTCGCCGACGCCACCAACGCTGTGGCCACCGTCGATGCCGGATGCCCTCACGACCGCCTGAAAAGCGGAAGGTCGCCGGTTCGACCCCGGCCCCAGCCACAGCATATGAGCAGCAAAAATGCCCCCTCCAAGATCACGGAGGGGGCATTCTCGTGCTCTTTCACGCCAACGGCTCCCGAGGAACCGAAACCGTTGGTGTCGGTGTTGTCTCAGGACACCAGGGTCACCGCGAGCTTCCGGCGCGTTCCGCAAGCCAGCCCGCCATCGCTCGTACGCCGGTGCCGATGGCGCGTTCGTCCGGGGTGAAGTCGGGGTAGTGCGGATAGCCCGCTGTGATGGGAGTGCCGGGGGTGTGGACGCCGAGGAAGGTGTACGTGCCCGGCATCCGGTCCAGGAAGAGGGCGAAGTCCTCGCCGTTGAAGGGGAAGACGGCGTGCAGCCGGGTGACCGCGTCCCGGCCGAGCGTGCGGTGGAGATGGCGGGCCAGCCGGTGGGCGTCGGGTTCCGGGCAGACCATGGCGGGGAACGGGCCGGGCTCGAAGCTCACCTCGGCCCCCGGGTACGACGCAGCCAGCCGGCGGATGTCCGCCCGTACCCCCACGTACCGCTCCTCCGGCCAGCAGCGCGACGCGAAGCCCACCGTGGCCCCCTCGGCCCGGGCCCGGGCGACGACGAACCGGGCCAGCGGACCGTTCGGCGTCTGGAGGTCGACGACCTGCTGCGCCACGTCCGCCGTCGTCTGCGGCGGCGTCACGGTGGCGAGCGCGCCGATCTCCGCGGCCAGCCGCTGCGCGGCACCGGCGGCGTCCGGCCCCGACAGCGTCACCCGGCCGCGGTCCTGCCCCGGCAGCCCGTACCCCGGTGTCACCGCCAACTTGCCCACCGGGAACGGCCCGCAGTGCAGGGCGTGGATCTCCCCGACCCGGGGACTGTCCAGCACACCCGCCTCGATCATCGCGCTCGCCCCTGCCAGCCTCTCTTCGGCGGGCTGGAAGACGAAGACCACCGTGCCGCGCAGGTGCCGCCGCAGCCGGGCCAGAACCTGTGCGACGCCGATGCCCACCGTGGTGTGCAGGTCATGCCCGCACAGGTGGGACGTCGCCGTGCCGCCACCGACGATGTCGCCGGGCGGCACCGCGTCCATGTCCGCGCGGTACGCCACAGTCCGCCCCGGGCGCGCGCCGCGCAGCACCCCGACCACGCCGTGGCCGCCGACCCCGGTCGCCACCGCAAGCCCGGCCGACCGCAGCTCCCGCGCCACCACGCCGGCGGTGCGCTCCTCCTCGCCCGGACCCTCGGGATGCCGGTGGATGTCCCGCCGCAGCGCGATCAGCTCCCGCTCCAGCCGCCCCACCTCGGCGTCCACCGCCTGCCGCGACACCGGCCGCGCCCTCCCGTCCGCGGCGGCGCTCCCCGCGGCCCCCCACACCAGCCCCGCACCGGCCGCCGTCGCACCGCCCAGCACCGTACGGCGCGTCAGCACGCGCCTCTCCTCAAGACGACTCACAGTTTCCCCTCCGCGATTCACCGTCACGGAATAGTCGCCGCACCTGTAGGCGGCGGCCCATACGGCGAACCACCGGTTGCGGGGTGTTGCTGACTACACCCCCTCGCCAGCGGCGCGCCGCTGGATGTGCTTCCCGCGCTGCCTGGTCGCCGTGGAAGGAAGAAGAGCCCCTCCGAAGAGGGGGCGGCGTGTGGCCGGGGCCGGGGTTCGGACCGGTGACCTTGGGTCTGACCTGCGCCATAGCCGTGCCTGAGTTGCACTGTGTGAACCGCTGTCGGAGCCTGGAAGCGACAACCCCGAGCAATCGGGACGCATTGTCACGGAGTGATTCGTGTCCGGATGACAATGAAGCGAGGCGATCGCGTGTCACGCATACGCATGGCAGTGGAGATCCACAATGATTCGCCTGTTCCTCTCGTCTGGGCCACGGACGAGCTGGAATCAGGTGATTGGACCGATCCGTGGTACCCCTCTCGGGCCAGCCCCATCGCCCCCGGCGCCACCGCGGAGTGGCGGGCAGAGGGCGACCTGTTCATCGAGCCGACGAGCGGCACCGAGGGCAGGGTCCGCTACAACATAGACGGCGACCCGACGCGGCAGCTGTATGTGCACTTCAACAGCCCGCTCATCGAGTCGCAGTACGGCAACACGTTCCACGTATGGGCACCGCCGGGATTCGAGGTGGCGCACAGTGGCGGCCAGGGCCACCACGGGCGGCTCGTGGTTCGCCTCCGGCAGACCGCACGCCGTCAGGTCGCCGGCTTCACCCCGTCGGTCAACGGCTTCCAGTTCTCCAACCGCTGGAATGCGGGCCTGCCCGCGATGGCCGTCGGATTCCTCTGGAATCGACTGCTCGACGAACTCGGCGGGGAGGCCGCCGACGTGCTGGACATCGCCCGTGTCGACGATGGCTGGCTCCCCATCACGCAGGCCCGCGCCGGAATGTGCGGTGGCATGACCTTCGGCGCCATGGACTACTTCGCCGCCGGCAAGCTGCCGCCCGCCACGACGACATCACCCGATTCCGAAAGCGACCCCCTCTTCCAGTTCATCAGGGACCGGCTGCTCGACAGCTTCGACATCACCGGTTCCGGGCACCGGTGGCTGGGGTACTCCTCGCCGCTCTATCCCAACGGAGACGAGGGGGTCGTCCAGGTCGCCGGGCTGGCCCGCGGCCGCTCCTGGGTGACCTACCGGGACGAATGGCCGCGTATCCGGGACGACATCGACGCGGGGAGGCTCTCACCGCTCGGGCTGATCCAGACCGACTCGCTCGACATCGGCGAGAACCACCAAGTGCTCGCCTACGCCTACGAGCAGAGCGGTCAGGAGGTCAAGCTCTGGGTCTACGACAACAACTATCCGCGCCAGGACGACTTGCACCTCAAGTTCGATATCACCGACACCACGGGCGAGGTCCATGTCCAGCGCCTTGGCTCCTATCGGGCCGACGAGCCGCGGATCTGGTGCATTTTCCGCACCAACGGCTACAACCCGCACACGCCGCCGGACGGACGTCCGCTGCCGCCGCCCGCACCGACGCCGGCTGAGATGTCCCCCGCCGAGGTCATCGGCGCGCTGGGCGGAATCGGCGTGGACTTCAGCGTCTCCGAGACGGATCTGCGCGACTGGCTCGGCAATCCGGAGCACACGCCCTACCCCGCGATTTCGCAGGCACTGCTGTCCCACGGATGGAAACTGAAGGCCCCGGTGTTCCTCGACGTCATCGTGTGGAACTACGAGCACACGCCCGGCGTGGTCTCTCCCCGGCGCAGTGAGGACGTCAACCCGGACATCCTGAAGGCGGCCGTCCTGGAGGGATCGAACGTGCGCAATGGAACGGAGTTCACGGACTTCGCGCAACTCCTCGCACCGTGATTCTCCGTCACCTCCGGGCGAGGAGCGCGGTCCGCCCCGACGGGCACGTCGCCTGGGCCGGCAGCGACGGGGACGACACCGCGCTGTCCGCCGCCGTGGACCGGGCGCTCGCCACCACCCACCGCCCCGCGGCCCGCTGACCCGCGCCGCGCCGGTCGGGGGCCTCCAGTGGGCGGACTGCGGCACAACGCCCTTCGGGCGGCGACCGTTTACGGGTGAGCCACCGTCCACACCCACCCCAGCGGGGTGAGGTTCAGGGTGCGGGCCACCGCGCGGGACGCGGTGTTCGCGGCTGTGGTGCTGTAGAAGAGTGCCTCGTTGCGGGGGCGTTGGAGCTTCGCCCAGGCCGCGACCGTGTGCGGCGCCAGGCCGCGGCCGCGGTACGCGGGGTGGGTCCAGGCGCCGGCTTCCGCGGAGGCCGGGGTCGACGCCGGGGTGTGGCAGATCGAGACCGGGGTGTCGTCCGCGATCGCCATCGCCCACGGGCCCAGCGCGCCCGTCGTGAGGTCGGCCCACTCCCCCGGCTCCCAGTTGGCCGGCCGCCGCAGGTCACGGGCCCGGCGCCGACCCGGAACGTCCGACACCAGGAGTGGGAGCCCGGCCGGCGGCAGCGCGGGCAGGGCCGGGGGGACGACGTAGGTGGGGCCGCCCGTCAGGGTGCCGCCCAGGGTGCGGGCCAGGGCCTCCATCGGGTGCGGTGCCGTCCCGGGTGCGTACGGAGGCGGGGCCGACAGCAGGGCGTGTTCGTGCTCCGTCCCCGCCAGGCCCTCCGCCACCGCCACCAGCCGCGCCCCCGGCGACCACGCCCAGACCGCCCCGACCCCCGGCGTACGGACAGTCGGCAGCCCGTGGTCCCCCGCCAGTTGCAGCGCCAGCAACCGCCCCTCGTCCCACTCCATCCCGCCTAAACTACGGCGGTCCGCTCCCGTCCGCCCGGGTGCCGGTGGCGCCAGGTCCAGAAGACCGCCGTGCCGGCGACCGCCCACCCCGCCAGCACCAGGTACGGGAACGGGTGCTGGTGCCCCGCGAAGTACACCGCCGTGTGCTGGGCGTTGACCGACGCGCCCGGCGGCAGCCAGCGGCCGATCTCGCCCAGCGGCGACGGCAGCAGCGGCCACGAGACCGCCCCGCCGGACGACGGGTTGCCGACCAGCACCATCACCACCCATGTCGGCAGGATCGCCCACCGCCCCATCAGGGTGTTGAACATGGTGAAGACCATCCCGGACGTGAACATCGTCAGCGCCAGCGTCAGCCACGACTGCGGGAACGGCATCCGCACCACCCCCAGCATCAGGTCCACCACCGCGTAGATCGTGAAGCCGCCGAGCAGCGCGTACGCCGCCGTGAACGCGATCCGCTCCGCCGGGTTCAGCGAGCGTGCGTGCACGCTGAGCTGGATCGCGCCCATGAAGCCGACGATGACCGCCGCGAGCGAGATGTAGAAGAGGGCGAGCCCCTGCGGGTCGCCCGACTGCATCGGCTTGATGTCGCGTACCGTCACCGGCACCCCCACCCGCTTCGCCACCCGCGGCGCGTCCTCCATCAGCAGCCGCGCCACCGACGCGCCCGCCGCGCCCGAGAGGTCCACCCGCATCCGGCCGGGGCCGACCCGCAGCACCGCGAAGACCTTCTGCTCCTCCACCGCGTCCCTGGCCTGCGCGTACGTCGCGTACGGGCGCAGCTCGACCGACGCCTCCAGCGCCTCCTCCAGCCCGCTGACGAACGCGCGCCCGCCCGGCTCGGCGTCCACGTCGCCGACGACCGCGACCGGCAGGTTGTGCGGTGTGGGGTTCGCCATCGCGGCGGTGTACGAACCGGCGAAGAGCCCCGCGACGGCGGCGAGGAGCAGCACCAGCACCACCGGCGTCAGGAAGGGGCCGGCCCGGAACGCGCGGAGGTGCTCGGGGACCGGCCGCCGCCGCGGAGCCCGCCGCCGCAGCCCCCGCACCCCGGGCAGCCGACGCAACCCGGACAGCCACCGCCCCCGCAGCCCGTGGCGGGGCCTGCGGCGCAGTCGCGGGCGGGGGCGTACGTGCGTCGGCAGCACCCGGCGCCGCGGGCGGGGACGCGGACCCGCGCCGCCCCGGCCCGTACCGTCCCCTCGTCGGCCGTCGTCCTCCGTCACAGACGACCAGCTTAGTATTATTTACGGCTTTTGCCCGCTCTGAACCTGCGCCGAAATGATTCGCCGCCGCCCCCGCCCGGGTGAGATCCTTGAGTCCGTATGTCCACTTCCGCCACCCCCAGCCTCGCCGACCTCGGCGCCCGCCTGTCCGCTCTCACGCTCCGCGACGAGCAGCGGCTCGGCCGCCGCCTCGACGGCGCCCGCCGCGTCCGCAAGCCGGAGGCGCGGTCCGCCGTGCTCGCGGAGATCGCCGCCGCTCTCGACGCCGCGGAGCTGACCGCCGAGCGCCGCCGCGCCGCGGTGCCCCCCGTGTCGTATCCGCCGGAGCTGCCGGTCAGCCAGAAGAAGGACGACATCCTCGCGGCCATACGCGACCACCAGGTCGTGATCGTCGCGGGCGAGACCGGGTCCGGCAAGACGACCCAGATCCCCAAGATCTGCCTGGAGCTGGGCCGCGGCGTCCGCGGCCTCATCGGCCACACGCAGCCCCGCCGTATCGCCGCGCGCACGGTGGCGGAGCGCGTCGCCGAGGAGCTGCACACCCCCCTCGGCGAGGCCGTCGGGTGGAAGGTCCGCTTCACCGACCAGGTCGGCGGCGACACCCTCGTCAAGCTCATGACGGACGGCATCCTGCTCGCCGAGATCCAGACGGACCGCGAGCTGCGCCAGTACGACACGATCATCATCGACGAGGCGCACGAGCGCAGCCTGAACATCGACTTCCTCCTCGGCTACCTCGCCCGCCTCCTCCCCCGCCGCCCCGACCTCAAGGTCGTCATCACCTCGGCGACCATCGACCCGGAGCGCTTCTCCCGGCACTTCGGCGACGCGCCGATCGTCGAGGTCAGCGGGCGTACGTACCCGGTCGAGGTGCGCTACCGGCCGCTCGCGGAAGAAGGCGACGAGGCGGACACCGACCGGGACCAGATCACCGCCATCTGCGACGCCGTCGACGAGTTGCAGGCGGAGGGCGACGGCTCCGGCGACATCCTCGTCTTCCTCTCCGGCGAGCGCGAGATCCGCGACACCGCGGACGCGCTCGCCAAGCAGAAGCTGCGCAACACCGAGGTCCTCCCCCTCTACGCCCGTCTCTCGCACGCCGAGCAGCACCGCGTCTTCCAGCGCCATGGCGGCAGACGGGTCGTGCTGGCCACGAACGTCGCCGAGACGTCGCTGACCGTCCCCGGCATCCGGTACGTCATCGACACCGGCTTCGCCCGCATCTCGCGCTACAGCCACCGCACCAAGGTCCAGCGCCTGCCCATCGAGCCCGTCTCGCAGGCCAGCGCCAACCAGCGCAAGGGCCGCTGCGGCCGGCTCGCCGACGGCATCTGCATCCGGCTGTACGCGGAGGAGGACTTCCTCGCCCGCCCCGAGTTCACCGACGCCGAGATCCTCCGGACGAACCTGGCGTCCGTCATCCTCCAGATGACCGCCGCCGGCCTCGGCGACATCGAGAAGTTCCCCTTCATC
The DNA here is from genome assembly GCF_020400605.1 of Streptomyces aculeolatus. Lineage (GTDB taxonomy): Bacteria > Actinomycetota > Actinomycetes > Streptomycetales > Streptomycetaceae > Streptomyces > Streptomyces aculeolatus. The sequence goes on from NZ_JAINRD010000031.1 coordinate 18,709, forward strand.
GACCCGCCGGACAGCCGCAACATCAAGGCGGGCGTGCAGCTCCTCGAAGAGCTGCACGCGCTCGACACGGGCCAGAAGGACCCGAAGAAGCGCCTCACCCAGACCGGCCGCAAGCTCGCCCAGCTGCCCGTCGACCCGCGGCTGGCCCGCATGGTGCTGGAGGCCGAGCGCAACGGCTGCGTACGCGAGGTCATGGTCATCGCCTCCGCGCTGTCCATCCAGGACCCGCGCGAGCGCCCCGCCGACAAGCAGCAGCAGGCGGACCAGCACCACGCCCGCTTCCGCGACGAGTCCAGCGACTTCGTGACGTTCCTCAACCTGTGGACGTACGTGCGCGAGCAGCAGAAGGCGCTGTCCTCGTCCGCGTTCCGCCGCATGTGCAAGCGCGAGTTCCTCAACTACCTGCGCATACGCGAGTGGCAGGACATCTACTCCCAACTGCGCACCATCGCCCGCGGCATGGACATCCACCCCGCCGACCAGGACGCGGCGCCCGAGGTGGTCCACCAGTCGCTGCTGGCGGGGCTCCTCAGCCACGTCGGGCTGAAGGACACGGACGCGAAGAACGAGTACCTGGGCGCGCGCAGCGCGAAGTTCGCCGTCTTCCCGGGCTCGGCGCTCTTCAAGAAGCCGCCGCGCTGGATCATGTCGGCCGAGCTGGTGGAGACCTCCCGGCTGTGGGCGCGGGTCAACGCCCGGGTCGAGCCCGAGTGGGTCGAGCCGCTGGCGCAGCACCTGGTCAAGCGCACGTACAGCGAGCCGCACTGGGAGAAGGACCAGGCCGCGGTCATGGCGTACGAGCGCGTCACCCTCTACGGCGTGCCGCTGGTGGCCCGGCGCTCGGTCAACTACGGGCGCATCGACCCCGAGACGTGCCGCGACCTGTTCATCCGGCACGCGCTGGTCGAGGGCGACTGGCGTACGCACCACAAGTTCTTCGCCGCCAACCGCCGCCTCCTCACCGAGGTCGAGGAGCTGGAGCACCGGGCCCGCCGCCGCGACATCCTCGTGGACGACGAGACCCTCTTCGACTTCTACGACCAGCGCGTGCCCGAGGACGTCGTGTCCGGGGCGCACTTCGACTCCTGGTGGAAGAAGAAGCAGCGCGAAGAGCCGGATCTGCTCAACTTCGAGAAGTCGATGCTCATCAACGAGCAGGCGGAGGGCGTCACCAAGGACGACTACCCGGACTCCTGGTGGCAGGGCAAGCTGAAGCTGCGGGTGACGTACCAGTTCGAGCCCGGCACGGACGCGGACGGCGTCACCGTGCACGTACCGCTGCAGATCCTCAACCAGGTGGTCCCGGACGGCTTCGACTGGCAGATCCCGGGGCTGCGCGAGGACGTGGTCACCGAGCTGATCCGCTCGCTGCCCAAGCCGATCCGGCGCAACTACGTGCCGGCGCCGAACTACGCCAAGGCGTTCCTGGAGCGCGCCGTGCCCGTACAGGAGCCGCTGACCACCACGCTGGCGCGCGAGCTGCAGCGGATGGTGGGGGTGCCGGTCGCGGCGGAGGACTTCGACTGGGACAAGGTGCCGGACCATCTGAGGATCACGTTCCGCGTGACCGACGAGCGGCGGCGGCAGCTGGCGGAGTCGAAGGACCTGGAGGAGCTGCGGCTGAGGCTGAAGCCCAAGACGCAGGCGGCGATCACGCGCGCGTTCGACGAGGCGGCAGGCGGCGGGAAGGCCGCGGGGAGGGGCGCCGCAAGCGGCTCCGGGAAGGGCGCCCGCGGTGCCGGCGCGGAGAGCGCCGCCGGCGGGCCCGCGCTGGAGCGCCGCACGGGCCTCACCTCCTGGACCGTCGGCACCCTCCCGCGCACTTTCGAGACCCGCCGCGGCGGCCACACGGTCAAGGCGTACCCGGCGCTGGTGGACGAGGGCGAGACCGTCGCCGTGCGGCTGTACGACACGGAGGTGGAGCAGGCGGCCGCCATGTGGGCCGGCACGCGCCGCCTGATCCTGCTCCAACTCCCCTCCAACCCCGCCAAGTTCGCCAACAGCACGCTGTCCAACCAGGCGAAGCTGGCCCTCTCCCGGACCCCGCACGGCGGCGTACAGGCCCTCTTCGAGGACTGCGTCACCGCCTCCGCCGACCGGCTCATCGCGGCCCGCGGCGGGCCCGCGTGGGACGAGGAGGGCTTCCGCAAGCTCTTCGACTCCGTACGGGCCGACATCGTCGACGCGACGATGCAGACCATCCGGCAGGTGCAGGAGGTGCTGGCGGCCTGGCACGCCTGCGAGGGCCGGCTGCGGACCGTCAAGAGCCCCGTGCTGACCGAGTCCGCGGCGGACGTCCGCGAGCAGTTGGCGTGGCTGGTCAAGCCCGGCTTCGTCACCGAGCACGGCGCGGGCCGGCTGCCGGACCTGCTGCGGTACCTCGTGGCGGCGGACCGCCGGCTCCAGCAGCTCCCCACGCACGCGGAGCGGGACCGGGCGCGGATGGCGAAGGTCAAGGAGATGCAGGACGAGTACGCGTGGCTGCTGGAGCAGCAGCCGCGGGGGCGGCCGGTGCCGCGGGCGGTGCGGGACGTGCGGTGGATGATCGAGGAGCTGCGGGTCAGCTACTTCGCGCACGCGCTGGGCACCGCGTACCCGGTCTCCGACAAGCGGATCGTGAAGGCGGTGGACGCGCTGGTCCCGCCGGGGCGGTGAGCCGCGGCAACCGGTTCGACCGGGGGCCTGAGCTGCTGTAGAGTCGGGCTCGCGCGTTCGCGCCAGCAAGGTCCTGTGGAGCAGTTTGGAGTGCTCGCCACCCTGTCAAGGTGGAGGCCGCGGGTTCAAATCCCGTCAGGACCGCACAGTTCGGGATCGGCCTTGTCCGAGGCCGCGCCCGGTATTTCTGCAGATCCCCTCAGCCTCCGCCGTCACGGCGGAGGCTTTCTGTCTCTCCCGTGACGCATTCACGCTGGTACGCGGTCTAGACCGGCTGCACGTTTCCTTGACGGGCGTCCGGTCACTGGGTACTCAAGGGCTATGACGACGACCGTGCGGCACGAGACGAAGGCCCTTCTGCGCGCCCACCTCTCCGCCGCCTCGTCGTACGGGCACCTCACCCCCCACTGCGCCGTCTGCAGCCGCCTCCTGCGGCTGGCGATGGAGTCCGCGCCGGCCGACGTCGCGGATGCGAACGAGACGACCGAGCCGGAGGCAACGCTCCCGGCGTAGGGCAGGAGTTGACGGGGGGTCAATATCGCAGCGGCCGCGGCGCCGCAAGCCGCCACGAGTGTGACGGGGATCACTCAACCAGTTTCGAAACAGGGGGATTTACGCCCCCCTTAGGTCAGGTCAATTTTGTATATGCCATTGCACCCATGCCCGGACGGGCACCGACACTTCCGGACGTCGCGTACGCGAACGGCCCCCGGCGGTCGCCCTCGGGAGGGCGGCCATCGGGGGCCGTGCGGCAAATCGCGCTGAACCCGGCGGAGTCCAGCGCGATCGACGTTGCTGCGTCGCCTGTGGTTCGAGGGGTGTGAGCCGGGCTAGGGGGTCCCGGCCGACCCCGGCGACGCGGGTGGTCAGGCCTCGCTGCGCTGCTGCGGAATGCCCGCCAGCAGTGCACGGACCTCCGCCTCGCGGTAGCGGCGATGCCCGCCGAGCGTGCGGATCGACGTGAGCTTGCCGGCCTTCGCCCAGCGCGTGACCGTCTTCGGGTCAACGCGGAACATCGTGGCTACCTCGGCGGGGGTCAGCAGCGGCTCGGCGTCAGGGGTGCGAGCGGTCATGAGCGGCCTCCTCGGGAGAACCGAACCTTCTCGGTTCTTTCCTCTAAATTCTGCACCTTGACCCTCGTTGACCGATATGGCCAACGGGGGTCGAGTCGGTAATAGGACGAACGGCTTGTCCTCGGCACTACAACTACACCATCTGTCCAGCGGCGTCGGCCAAACCGATGGAATTGCCCTCTGAGGTGTTCAACCTCGACGGATCCCGCTGGACCGTGCCATAGCGGACAGTCACACCTTCGTGACGATCAGTCACAGCACCACCAGGGGTCACAAGGTCTCCCACGAGAGGATCAATGCTCGGCATTCCACCCTAAGTTGGACGGAACATACCCCATCTGGACTCCTTGCCCTATATCGTCACCCAGGCTACGCGGTGACGGCAAGACCCAGGTACGTGCTTTCCATCACGCTTGACCAAATAGCCTGGTTCGGGACCTTCGTCCGGGACCAAGGTCCCCAGGGGCAGGGACCGAACGGCCCCTTCCGTGCCGGGGCATGGCGGGACACTAGTCCGGATTTGTTCGTCGCACTAGTGAGCGCTTGTCCGGCCCCTTGCCGGCATGGCGCCCGGATGCGCGCCAAGGCCCGCAACCCGGGCCGCGGCCGACCGCCCCGCCCGTACGCGCCGACCGGCGCCCCGTACCGCCTAGCTGGCGAACTGCCGCTCGCGCACCACGCCCCAGCGGTCCGTCAGCCGCTGGTACGCCCGCCCGGCCCGCTCCTCGTCCCCCGCCGCCAGCGCCGCGAGGCCCTCCGCGACCTCCGCCGCGGACCGGTCCTCCGCCAGGTGCTCCTTGGGCAGCACGTGGACGAGCCCGCCGTAGTCCAGCTCCACCAGCGACCGCGGATGGAACTCTTCCAGCCACTTTCCGACGTCCACCAGGCCCTCGACGAGCGGCGCCTGCCCGACCGCGTCGCGCAGCGCCTTCAGCCCGCGCGCCACCCGGCGCCGGGCCTGCACCATGGGCGTGCGGTAGCGCAGCAGGGTGCGCGCGCCCGTCTCGTACTCCCTCTCCTCGTCGGAGAAGAGCACGAACCAGCGCATCGGAACCGTCCACACCGCGGACCTGATCCACGGCCGGGCGTCCGGGTTGTCCACCCGCCAGCGCGCGTGATCGGCGAGCGCCTGTTCCCGTACGACCTCGGGCAGCGCCGCCTCCAGCACCGGCCTGGGCAGCTCCTCGACCAGCTCGTCCAGCGCCAGCCAGCTGCGCAGCCGGGTGCGCCAGGGGCAGACGCACGTCACGCCGTCCACCTCGGTGACGAAGGCGTCGCCGCTCTCGTGCGCCGGGGCCGCCGTCGGCGGGGTGCCGGCCAGCCCGGCCAGCGCCCGGAGCAGCTCGTCCTGGCTGGTGGGGGCGGCCTTGCGGGCGGCGTAGCGGTACCAGTGGGTGCGTTCGGGCTCGGGGAAGGCGGCCAGCGGCTCGTACACGCGCAGATACGTCGCATACGGGATCACCAGTGACGACACCACGGCCAACGCACTCTCCCCTCTCCCACGTACGTATCCGAGTCTCCCGCAGACTATGGTGCTGAGTCCTCCGGGGGGACGCCTCCTGGGGACCCGAGACCCCGCCGGGGGGTCCGGGAGGCGGGCGCCGCTCTACGCTTGAGCCACTACCTGCCCTCCCCACCCCTGGAGGGCAGCAGCCCGCGACCAAACCGGAGTCACCACCGTGACCGACGTTCTCTCCACACTCTTCCGCTCCGACCAGGGCGGACATGAACAGGTTGTCCTCTGCCAGGACCGCGAGACCGGCCTCAAGGCGGTCATCGCCATCCACTCCACCGCCCTGGGCCCGGCCCTCGGCGGCACCCGCTTCCACTCCTACGCCGCTGCGGACGACCCCGAGCAGGCCGCGGTCCTGGACGCGCTGAACCTGTCCCGCGGCATGTCGTACAAGAACGCGATGGCCGGCCTCGACCACGGCGGCGGCAAGGCCGTGATCATCGGGGACCCCGACACGGTGAAGACCGAGGACCTGCTGCTCGCCTACGGCCGCTTCGTCGCCTCGCTCGGCGGGCGCTACGTCACGGCGTGCGACGTCGGCACGTACGTCCAGGACATGGACGTCGTCGCGCGTACGAACCGGTGGACCACCGGCCGCTCCCCCGAGAACGGCGGCTGCGGCGACTCCTCGGTGCTGACGTCGTTCGGCGTCTTCCAGGGCATGCGCGCGGCGGCCGAGCACCTGTGGGGCACGCCGTCGCTGCGCGGGCGGCGGGTCGGCGTCGCCGGGGTCGGCAAGGTCGGGCACATCCTCGTGGACCACCTGGTCGGGGACGGCGCGGAGGTGGTGATCACCGACGTGCGCGAGGAGTCGGTCGCGCGCGTACGGGCCGCGCACCCCGGCGTGGCGGTCGTCGCGGACACGGACGCGCTCATCCGCGAGCCTCTGGACGTGTACGCGCCGTGCGCGCTGGGCGGGGCGCTCAGCGACGACACGGTGCCGGTCCTCGCCGCGAAGGCGGTCTGCGGCGCGGCGAACAACCAGCTCGCGCACCCGGGCGTGGAGAAGGACCTGGCCGACCGCGGCATCCTCTACGCCCCCGACTACGTGGTGAACGCGGGCGGCGTCATCCAGGTCGCCGACGAGCTGCACGGCTTCGACATGGACCGGGCGCGGGCGAAGGCCGCCCGGATCTTCGACACGACGGTGGAGATATTCCACCGGGCGGCGTCCGACGGCGTACCCCCGGCGGTGGCGGCGGACCGGATCGCGGAGCAGCGTATGGCGGAGGCCAGGCGCCGCGGCTGAGCGCCGTACGCCCCCGCGACCGCCCCTCCGCTACCCCTTGGCCATCCCTCCGCTGTCCCTCGCCCGCCCTTGGTCCGCCCCGCGCGCGCCGGGGCGGGCGAGGTCCACGGGAACGTTCACCATGGCAAAGAGGCGACGTCACGTAACGCATGTCACCACCGCGCGGCGGGTCGCTCCTCGTCAGACGATAGAATCGGGTCTTGACCAGCGGGGACGCGGGTCTCATCGGGATCGGCGGCGGGGCCTGTGCTGCCAGCGACGTACCGTCAGGGTGCAGAAACAGGTACCGTTGAACCCCGATGGACGGTCCCTCTTCACCGAGGGTCCGCATCCGATCATGAACGCGTATCAGACTCTGGGGCCATCGAGCCCCGTCGTTTGAGGGGGTCGACCCATGGGGCGCGGCCGGGCCAAGGCCAAGCAGACGAAGGTCGCCCGCCAGCTGAAGTACAGCAGCGGTGGGACTGACCTCTCACGCCTTGCCGAAGAGCTGGGCGCATCGACGGAGAAGCCGCCGTCGAACGGTCAACAGCAACAGCAACAACAGCAGCAAGTCGAGGAAGAGTCGCCCGACGACGACCTGTACGCACGCTACGCGGAGCTGTACGAGGACGAGGACGACGAGGACGGCGAGGATTCGGCCGGCTCGTCGGAGCAGCGTCGCGGGGCCTGACCGGCAGGCAGCAAATCGGAGCTCGGCTCGGGGGCATCCCCGGACGGGCCCTTTTTGCTGCCGATTTTGCTGCCGGGAACCGGTGGCCGGCCGCAGGCGGCCGGCGGCGTACGGGCCCGTAGGCGCACCGGCACGCACCCCCGCCACCGCGGAGGCCGTAGCCGCCGCCTCCGCGCCTCCCGGCGCACATGCGGCCGTACGGGCCGCCGGCAGCGGACTCAGCGGGCGTAGTCGCCCGTAAGCTCGACATCACCCGCCCCCGCCCCGTCCTGACCGCGGACCTCGCCGGCGACCCAAGCGTCGACCCCGCGGTCCGCGAGCAGCGCCAGCGTGACGTCAACCGACGCCTGCGGCACGACGGCGACCATGCCGACACCCATGTTCAGCGTCCGCTCCAGCTCCGCCCGCTCGACCCGGCCCACCTCCCCGACCACGTCGAAGACGGCGCCCGGCGCCCACGTCGTACGGTCGACGACCGCGCGCAGCCCGTCCGGCACGACCCGGGCCAGGTTGCTGGCGAGGCCGCCGCCCGTGACGTGCGAGAAGGCGTGCACCTCGGTGGCCCGCAGCAGCGCGAGGCAGTCCAGCGAGTAGATCTTCGTCGGCTCCAGCAGCTCCTCGCCGAGCGTGCGGCCGAACTCCGGCACCGCCCGGTCCAGCGCCCAGCCGGCGCGGTCCAGCAGGACGTGCCGTACCAGCGAGTACCCGTTGGAGTGAAGGCCCGAGGAGGCCATCGCGACGACCGCGTCCCCCGTACGGATGCGATCGGCGCCCAGCACCGCGTCCGCCTCCACCACGCCCGTGCCGGCGCCGGCCACGTCGTACTCGTCCGGGCCCAGCAGCCCGGGGTGCTCCGCCGTCTCGCCGCCGACCAGCGCGCAGCCGGCCAGCACGCAGCCCTCGGCGATGCCCTTGACGATCGCCGCGACCCGCTCCGGGACCACCTTGCCGACGCAGATGTAGTCCGTCATGAACAGCGGCTCCGCGCCCGTGACGACCAGGTCGTCCACGACCATGGCGACCAGGTCGTGCCCGATCGTGTCGTGCACGTCCATGCGCTGCGCGACCGCGACCTTCGTCCCGACGCCGTCCGTCGCGGAGGCGAGCAGGGGGCGCTCGTAGCGCTTGAGCACGGAGGCGTCGAAGAGGCCGGCGAAGCCGCCGAGCGCGCCGACCGACTCCGGGCGCCGGGTCTTCTTCACCCACTCCTTCATCAGCTCGACGGCGCGGTCACCGGCCTCGATGTCGACGCCCGCCGCCGCGTAGGAGGCGGCGGGGGCGGGGGGCTGGCTGGCACCGGACATGGCGTTGGGGTCCTCCGGGTCGTTCACCTGGGGTCTGGGGTGGGATGGGGCGTAAAGGGGCCTGGGCGTCCGCGCTACGGGCGGCGCAGGGCGTCGGCGGCGTCGCGCCCGCCGACGATCTCTGTCTCCAGCAGATTCTTGCCCAGCAGCTCCGGGTCGGGCAGCTCCATCGGGTACTCGCCGTCGAAGCAGGCGCGGCAGAGGTCGTTCTTGGGGATGCCGGTGGCCTCGATCATGCGGTCGGTGGAGATGTACGCGAGCGAGTCCGCGCCCAGCGACTGGCAGATCTCGTCGACCGACATGCCGTTGGCGATCAGCTCGGCGCGGGTGGCGAAGTCGATGCCGAAGAAGCACGGCCACTTGATCGGCGGCGAGGAGATGCGCACGTGCACCTCGGCGGCGCCGGCCTCGCGGAGCATCCGTACCAGCGCGCGCTGTGTGTTGCCGCGGACGATGGAGTCGTCCACGACCACGAGGCGCTTGCCGCCGATGACCTCCTTGAGAGGGTTCAGCTTCAACCGGATGCCGAGCTGGCGGATGGTCTGGGAGGGCTGGATGAAGGTCCGGCCCACGTAGCTGTTCTTGACCAGCCCGGCCCCGTACGGGATGCCGCTGGCCTCCGCGTACCCGATGGCGGCGGGGGTGCCGGACTCGGGTGTGGGTATCACGAGGTCGGCCTCGGCGGGGGCTTCCGCGGCGAGCTGGCGGCCCATCTCGACGCGGGCGAGGTACACGTTCCGGCCGGCGATCTCGGTGTCGGGCCGGGCCAGGTAGACGTACTCGAAGACACACCCCTTGGGCTTTGCCTCGGCAAAGCGGCTGGCGCGCAGGCCGTTCTCGTCGATCGCGATCAGCTCGCCGGGCTCCACCTCGCGTATGAAGCTGGCGCCGACGATGTCGAGCCCGGCGCTCTCCGACGCCACCACCCAGCCGCGGTCCAGCCGGCCGAGCACGAGCGGGCGGATGCCCTGGGGGTCGCGCGCCGCGTAGAGCGTCTGCTCGTCCATGAAGACGAGGCTGAACGCGCCCTTGGCCCGCGGCAGCACCAGCGGCGCCGCCTCCTCCACGGTCAGCGGCTTGCCGTCGTCGTCCACCTGGCCGGCGAGCAGCGCGGTCACGAGATCGGTGTCGTTGGTCGCCGGCGCCCTGCCGCTGCGCGACGCGCCGTCGGGCGGCAGCGCGGCGACCATCTCGGACAGCTCGGCGGTGTTGACGAGGTTGCCGTTGTGGCCGAGCGCGAGCGACCCGTGGGGGGTGGCCCGGAAGGTGGGCTGCGCGTTCTCCCACACGGACGCACCGGTGGTCGAGTAGCGGGCATGGCCCACGGCGATGTGGCCCTGGAGGGAGCCGAGAGAGGTTTCGTCGAAGACCTGCGAGACCAGGCCCATGTCCTTGAAGACGAGGATCTGAGAACCGTTGCTCACCGCGATGCCCGCGGACTCCTGTCCCCGGTGCTGCAGTGCATACAGTCCGAAGTAGGTGAGCTTGGCGACCTCCTCGCCCGGGGCCCAGACGCCGAAGACGCCGCAGGCGTCCTGGGGGCCCTTCTCTCCGGGAAGCAGGTCGTGGCTGAGTCGTCCGTCACCACGCACAAAGACACTGTAACCCGTCTGGATCCGAACCCGCCGAGCGAGGTGACCACCCCCACGACGGCCCCGACCCCCTCTTCCACGGCCCCAGCGCGGGTATCGGGCGGCTCGGCGGCGCACAGCCGGTACGGAACGTGAGGCTCGTCACTGCCGGGCCGACCGGGTGGAGGCACGATTCCGTGCGCCGGCCGCCCGGGCCGGAACCGCGGGAGGAATAACGCTGTGCACGCTGTCATCGTCTGGTGGGACCTGTCGGCCTCCGGCCAGACCATCGAGTCCTTGCGCCGCTACCTGCGGGAGGAATCCGTCTCCGCGTTCGCGGACGTACCGGGACTGCGCTTCAAGATGTGGCTCTCCGACTCGGAGAACGACAGGTGGGGGGCTGCCCTCCTGTTCGAGTCGAAGGAGGCGGCACAGCAGCCGCTGCCGAGCCGCGCCACCGCACTGATCGGCTACCAGCCGGAGATCGCGCAGTCCTTCGACGTCGAGGCCACCGTCGAAGGCCGCTTCGAGGTGGAACAACTCGCACTCCGGGGTTTGGCCTTCTCGAAGAGCACGGAGGGCGCCGAGTGATCCTGCACGGCCTCCACGGCACGGGACGACTTGCCCGCTCGGAGTGCTCACCCCGGCGGGGCGGGCAACGCTTTCATCCCCTCGTACGCCTCTCGCAAGTCTGCCGCTTCCGGCATCGTTCGCGATTCCGCGGCATTCACGACCTCCAGCGCGCGCCAGTGGTTCGAGGGCACGATCCGCCCGCTGAGTATGGCCAGCCGAGCCGCGTCGCACGCTTCATCGAGCCGGCCGTCGGCGAGGAGCACCAGAGCGAGGTCGATATTGGCCGAGGCCACCCGGCGCGGCCACCTCTGTACGTCGGCTGACGGGCTCAGCCGAGCGATCACCTCGCGTGCGTACGGCTCGGCAGCCCGGTCCCCCAGCCACGCAAGCGTGGTCGCGGTGTAGGCAAGGGCCTTTGCGGGGTCGTACTGGTAGTGGTGTTCCTTCGGCCGATCGGACAACCCCATGGCGGCAGCCATCTGCTGGACACGCTCGACAGCCGCGTAGGTGTCCTGGGTCTCTCCCAGCCGCGCCAGCGCGCGGCCTTCCTGTGCCGTCGCCTGAACCAGCGCCGATGTCCCGGTCGGAGCCAAGGACTGTGCCGCGCGGGAAAGTTCGAGAGCGCGGGCGTAGTCACCGGCTGTCAGTACGCGCCAAGCGTCCGTCTCGTAGCACCACGCCTCTATCTCGCGGTGCTCGGCTTCGCGCGCCAAGGCCGCGGCTGTCCGCATGTGCGCTGTCGCCGCGTCCTGCTGGTCGAGGTCGACGTGCAGTGTCGCACCCAGCAGCGACAGCCAGCCGCCGACGGTGAGGAGCCGACGGTGCTCGGCGAGGGTCGCCCGTTTGTCCAGGAGCTGCGCGACGTACGCAGTGTGCCTCCGGACTCGCTGTAACAAGACCTGCGGAGGCGTTATCGGATAGGCCGTGGCCAGATCATCGAAAGTCCGCTCCAGATGCGTCAGCGTTTCGCCACCCACATCGCTGGCGTTCACGCGCCGCGCCAACTCCCACGCCGCGGTCTCGTCATCCGCGGTCTCCGTGTCGGGGGCAGCCCAGCCGTCTGGGGATGGGCACAAGAGACCGGAGAGCCGATTCGCGGTGACGAACTCCCGCGCCCGGGACACCGACCTGGGCCGCCGCGCGAACCGCCGTTTGCGCGGTGGGCTTTCGCCGAGAGGATTCGACGTCCGGTCCCCAGAGGCGATCCGGCCACGGTGATCGAGGCTTGCGCCCCGTGTTCTGAGGGGTAAGTCGGTCACAGCCTCGTCGGTCTTGCTCTTACGGGCTTGGACGGTCTGCTTCGAATCGTTCGCCACTTTCGTCTCCTTGGCACCGTGACAGAGCGGATTCGCGGCAGCAGCACGACGGAAAGGCAAGCGCGGGTGCAACTGCCGGTAACAAGGCAACCCACTGGCACGACCCGGAACCAGAGCAACAGCACCGCATCTCCGCCTCACAGTTCAAGGTCGCCGGGATGCCGCCCGCTGCCCGTCAGGAGGAGTCGCGGTGATCAATGTTCGGGCGGAGGTGCCGCGGTGGCTTCTCTGAGGGCTTGCCAGGCGTCTGCCAGGGGGCCGATGTGGCTGAGCTTGTCCGGGTTGTTCACCGTGTGGATCGTCTGGAGCCGTCCGTCGCGTACGTCCAGGGTCCACGTGCTGAGGACGTGGCCCTCCCGGTCGCGCAGGATCGCCCCCGGCTGGCCGTTCACCTGCCGTGGCTCCACCACCCCGGCCCCCCTGATGACCAGCGGTACGAACACCGCCAGCACCCCCGCCACGCGTTCCGCACCGGAGATGACGGGCTGGAAGCGGGGGGCCTTGCCGCCGCTGTCGCCGATCATCTGGACGTCGGCGGCCAGCAGCTCGGTCAGCGCGTCCACGTCCCCCTCCCGGAAGGCGTCGAAGAACCGTCCCGCAAGCTCCTCCCGGTCCTTCCGGTCGGCCTCGAACCGGGCCCGGCCCGCGCCCATGTGGCGGCGGGCCCGTACCGCGAGCTGGTGGCACGCCGCCTCCGAGCGGCCCACGGTCGCCGCGATGGCCGGGAAGTCGAAGGCGAACACCTCCCGCAGCACGAAGACCGCGCGTTCGAGCGGGGAGAGCCGCTCCAGGAGGAGCAGGGCCGCCGTGGACAGCGAGTCCGCCAGCTCCGCCGCCCGTGCCGGGTCCTCGTACGGGTCGGTCAGCAGCGGTTCCGGGAGCCACGGCCCGACGTACTCCTCGCGCCGGACCCGGGCCGAGCGCAGCACGTCGATCGAGAGGCGCGTGACCACGGTCGACAGGAACGCCTTCGCCGACGCGGGCCGCGTGGTGGTGGCCTGGTAGCGCATCCAGGACTCCTGGACCGCGTCCTCGGCCTCGCTCACGCTGCCCAGGATCCGGTACGCGATCGAGAACAGCAGCGGCCGCAGCTCCTCGAACTCCTCCGCCTTCCCCATCCCGGCTCCTCCTCTCCCCGTTCCCTCCGGCCATCCTCCGTCACCACGGCACCGGGCCCTCCGCGCTGAAGAACCCGGCGGTCGGGCCGTCCGCGCCGAGCATGGCCAGGTCCACCACGACCGCGGCGCCCTGCGCGACGGTGAGGAAGCCCTCGTGGTTGTTGCTGTCCGTGGCGACGTAGCCGGGAGCGGCGGCGTTGACGAGAACGCCGTCCTTGCGCAGCTCGTTCGCGTACTGCACGGTCAGCGCCAAGAGCGCGCTCTTGGACGGCGAGTACGCCGCGGACGGCAGCAGCGCGGCGAAGGGTCCGTCCGGGTCGCTGGTGAGGGTCAGCGACGCACCGTGCGTGGCGACGTTGACGACGCGGGGCGCCGGCGACCGCCGCAGCAGGGGCAGCATCGCGTTGGTCACCGTGATCACCCCGAACACGTTGGTCTCGAAGACCGCCCGGACCATGTCCACGTCGACGGAGCTGGGGATCTGGTCGTGGGCGTCCGCGGGCGAGACCTGCCCTGAGCCGGTGATGCCGGCGTTGTTGACCAGCACGTCGAGGCGGCCGAAGCCCTCCTCGATCCACTCGGCGGCGGCGCGGACGGTGGCCAGGTCCGTGACGTCCAGCGCGAGCGCGTGCGCGTCGCCGCCGGCCATGCGCAGGGAGAGCGCCGCCTCCTCGCCGCGCCGCAGGTCCCTGGCGCCGACCAGGACCGTCATGCCCAGGGTGGCGAGCTGCTGGGCGACGCCGCGGCCGATCCCCTTGTTCGCGCCGGTGACCAGCGCGACCTTGCGTTCCGTGCTCTCCTCGCCCATGGGCGTCTCCTCGTCCGTCGTGGCGGGTCGAGGTCCTTCGCAGAACCTCTCTTCACCACCTGGGACGAGACAGCCCTGCCGCCACTGACATGCGGCACACGGACGCGTCGGCTACGGGGCCTCCCCGACCAGGGCCGTTTCGCTGCGGAGCGCCCGCAGGGTGTCGAGTTCGCGGTCGATATCGCGCCGCTTGGCCTCCAGGCGCGCGACCTCCTGGGCGAGCAACTGCTCCATCACGCCCGTGCGCTCCTCGGGCGGCGCCTCCAGGCACGGGAGCAGTTCGTTGATGGTGGCGCTGGTCAGTCCGGCGGCGAACAGGTGCTGGATCATGAGGACCCGCTCGACCATGGAGGCGTCGAAGTCGCGCCACCCGCCCGGGGTGCGCTCGGAGCGGATGAGGCCGTTCTCCTCGTAGTACCGCAGGGAGCGCGTGCTGACGCCGGCCGCGGCTCCCAGCTCACCGATGCGCATGAGGCCTCCCTCGCGGCTGTCCGCCGACGTCCGTTCTTGCAGTTGACACCGGTGTGAAGTGTCACGATCCAGGCGTCCGGAGCCGCCTCGCCGATCCGGCTCCACCGCCCGTTCCGTGACTCCAGCATACGAAGGACAACCGACATGCACTGGCTCCATCTCGCCCTCGCCGTCGTCTTCGAGATCGCCGTCGCCCTGTCCGCCGGCAAGGCCCAGGGCTTCACCCGGCCGGCCTGGACGACCGCCACGCTGGTCAGCGGCGGCGTCGCCACCTACCTCCTCAGCCGGGCGCTGCTGACCTTCGACGTCGGCGTCGGCTACGCCCTGTGGACCTCCGTGGCCGGCGTCGGGATCGTCGTCCTCGGCGCCGGCCTCTTCGGCCAGCGCCTGGGGTGGCGCAAGCTGCTCGGCATCGCCGCGGTCATCGCCGGAGTCGTCGGCCTCCAGCTCAGCGGCGCGGCGTGAGCGCCCGGTCCGGCAGCCCCCGTACGACGTATCGGAAAGGAACCCGCATGTCCGTCGACACCGCCACCGCCACCGCCCCCGCTTCCGCCACCACCGCCGAACGCCAGGACGTCGCCGCCCCGAGCGACCGCGCACGCGCCTGGCTCGTCCTCCTCCTCGCCGGCGCCTTCGAGGTCGGCTACGCCCTCGCCGTGGGCGGCAGCGAAGGATTCACCGTGCTCTCGTGGTCACTCGTCGCGGTCGTCTTCTTCCTACTGACGCTCTACGCGCTGAGCGTCGCCCTGCGCACGATAGACGTGGGCATCGGGTACGCCGTGTGGGCGGGGATCGGGGCCGTCGGGGCCGCCCTGCTCAGCCCCGTCGTCTTCGACGAGACCCTCAGCGCCGCCAAGGCACTCTGGCTCGCCGTGATCATCGCGGGCGTCGTCTGGCTCAAGCTCGCCGACCGCCCGGAACGCCCCGATGACTCCGACCGGGCCGCGCACCCCGCCCACCCGTGAGGCCGCGGTGCGGCAGGCAGCAGGCGACAGGCGGCCGGCCGGCGGAATCAGGCCGGCCGGCCGCCGAAGTACCAGTCGTGCACCTCCACCGCCGCGTACGCGCCCGCCGTCAGCACCCCCCGCGCCGCGTCCGCGTCCGGAGCCCGTACCAGCGCCGCCGTGCCCAGCCAGGCCGTCCCGTCGTCCGACAGCAGCGGGCCGTACGCGACCAACTCGTCCCGGCCGGGCGGCAGGTCGAGGTCGGCCCCCGGGCCCTCGCCGAGGCCCAGGACGAGGTAGCGGTTGCCGTCCTCGCGGCCGCCGGGGAAGTCCCACATCGTGCGCCCCAGCAGGTTGCGCCAGCGGCGCAGCAGCACGTCGCGGTACGCGCCCGCCTGGTAGCCGGGCTCGTCGAAGGCGAACGCGCGGGCGGCGGCCGCGTCCGGCAGGTCGAGGATGTGCACGCTGCCGGTGGGGGTTTCGCCGTCGCCGGCCATGGTGGGGCCACGGGCGATCATCTCCGCCGCGTACCCGTCCATGTAGGACCAGTGCTCCTCCAGCAGTTGGTAACGGAGCGCCAGAGAACGGGGCCGGTCGCGGTGGTAACAGAAGAACTCCATTCCGCCAGTCTTACCTGCTGACCCGGTAGCGCAACTGAGGCGCCCCTGCCCCGCGCACCACGCGCACGCGGCAGCACGTCGCTGTCCGTGACCGCACCGTCGCGGGTGTCGGAGTCGCCGGGTAAAGTCGGGCACCGGTTCGCCGGGAGGGGGCGAGGTTGTGCGGCGCCGCAGGGGTGGGTTCGCCGGGATCGTGGCCGCGCTGGTGCTGGGGCTCGCTGCCGGGCCGGCCGCCGCCGACGGCGGGGAGACGCAGGCCGGTTATCTCGCCGAGCGGCTGCGTGAGGATCCCGTCTACGTCTCGGACCAGGTACCCCTCGCCGTCCCCCGCTCGGCGGCGGGGGAGTTCGCGAAGGCGGCCGAGCGGACCGGTGTGCCGACGTACGTCCTCGTGCTGCCGAACGCGCCCGCGTTCGTCGAGCAGTTGCTCGCCGCTGTGCACGACCGGCTCGGTGAGGACGGGCTGTATGTGCTGGTCGACGCCGGTATGTCCTGGATCGACGCCACGTCGTACGGGGTGGACGTGCCCGTGCAGGACGCAAAGTCGGTGGTCACGTACGAAATGCCTTTCGACGCCTGGCCCATCGAGTCCTTCACTCTCTTCGTCGAGGCGCTGACCTCCGACGACGTCGCCGAGCGGGCACAGGCCGCGCGCGAGAAGTACGGCGGCGGGCCCGACGGGCAGTCGCCGACCGCCAGGCCGGAGCCGCTCCACCGGGCCCCGGAGGAGCCGGAGAGCGACGACACCGAGGACGTGTCGGTCACCGACCGGAAGAACCAGAGCTTCCTCACCGGGATCTCGCTGGCCGGTCTGCCGCTGTTCATCCTCCTCATCGCCGCCTACGTCCGGCGGCTGCGGCGGGTTCCGTACGCCGGCGGACGGGAGCGGCGCTGATGTGGGCGTGGCTGCGCGGGCGGCCGGAGATCCTCGCCGCCGTCCTGGTCGCGGTGCTGGTCGCGGTCGTCGCCGGGCAGCGGTTCGGGGGCGGCTCCACGCCGTCGGCCGGCACCGCGCCCGCACCCGGACCGTCCGCGGCGCACGTACCGAGCAAGGCCGATCTGCGGCTGCGCGTGGAGCGGGTCGGGGAGGCGCTCGCCGAGGAGCCGGTCTACGACGATCCGGAGAGCGAGCGGGCGCTGGACGCCGCGGAGCACCGCGAGCTGCTCGACCGGGTCCGGGGCTTCGACCACGACGTCTACCTCGCGATCGTGCCGATGCAGCGGGAGGACGAGTCCGGCGGCGACTCCCTGGAGCTGCTGCGGCGGCTGCACGAGCGGGTCGGCCGCGATGGCGTCTACGTCGTCGCCGATCCGTACGTCGGCGACATCGAGGTCGCCAACTACGCCACGCTGCTGGACAGCGACTACCTCGAATTCGAGCTGCCCCGCCGGGTGCTGAGAGCCGACGTGGACTCCGACGACCTGCGGCTCCCCGAGCGGCTCGGCACGCTGATGACCCTGCTGGAGGAAGCCCCCCGGAACAGCACGCCCGGAGAGCCGCCGTACCAGCTCCCGGAGGACGACGAGGAGGAGTACGAGCCGGAGCCGCTGCCGTCGGTGTTCGGCGCGGACTTCGGGCCCGGTCTGGCCGTCGGGGCCGTCCTGGCGTCGGCGCTGTTCGGCCTGGTGGTAGCGGCGTTCACGCCGCTGCGGGTGCGGCGGCGGCGCCGCACCGCGATGTGGGCGCCGCTGCCCGCCCAGCTGTCGGCGAAGCCGGCGGGGGCAGCGCCGTTGGCGGTACCCGGTGCGGCCGACTTCCGCGCGCCGGGGCGGGCGGACCTGCACCTGGCCGCGCAGGACGCGCTGCGCTCGCTCGCCCGGCGGTACGCGGCCGTGGCGGACGGTCCCGGCTTCGCCGAACCAGGCGGGACCGGCGGGCCCGGTGCACCCGGCGGCCCTCTGGGGCCCGCCGTCGTCCGGGCCGCGGACTGCCTCGACGCCGCGCTGCTCGCGGTGGACGGGCGGCAGGACGGCCACGTCGACCGCGACGCCGACCCGGCGGCCCTCGTCTGCGCCCTGGTGCTCGCCCGCGCCGGGCACGCGGCGCTCGGCGGCACCCCGCACGCCGCCGCCGACTACCGCTGCTGCACGACCAACCCGCTCCACGGGCCCGAGGCCGCCGGGCCAGGACCCCTGCCGTTCTGCGCCGGCTGCCGGCATTCCGCCGTCCCGCCGCACGGGATGCTGCTGCAGTTGCCGACCGCCCACGGGCCCGTCCCGTACGACTCCGTTCCCGGACCGCTGTCCGCCGCCGCGACCGGGATCACCGAACTCATCCGCCAGGTCCGGGAGTACGCCGGTGTGCCGCACTGACACTGCCAGACGCCTGTTCGTCGCCCTGCTCGCCGGGGCCGTCACGGTGCTGCTCGGCTCGGGCTCCGCCGCCGCGCAGCCCAGCGCCGCGGAGCAGATCGCCGACGCGCTGCGGCAGTCGCCGGTGTATGTGGACGACGGGTACGGGACCGCGCTGCCGCCGGACCGGCAGCGGGAGCTGGTCGCGCAGATCGACGAGACCGGGCTGCCGCTGTACGTCGTGGTGGTGCCCCTCACGACGGGCGACGCGTTCGGCGGCGACGCCAAGCAGCTCGCCGGCGCGGTGCACGACCGGCTGGGCCAGGACGCCGTCATCCTCACCAACAGCGACACCACGGACGTGGTGGAGGGCTGGGAGTGGCCGCACGGCAGGCACCAGGCGGGCCCGGCCGCGGCCGCCGTCTTCCACCTCGACGAGATGAGCGACGCCGGTCTCGGCACCCGGCTGGCCAGGGCCGTCGAGATCGTCGCCGCGGGCAACGGGGAGGAGGTCTACGAAGAGGCCACCGCCGACCTGCGCACCCCGACGCCGAGCGGCACGCCCACCACCGCCCCGGCCGCCCCGGCACCGGAAGACGGCGAAGCGAGCGGCTCCCGCGACGGTGGGGGCGTCGGCGCCGGCACCGTCGCCCTGATCGCCGCCGCCGCGGTCGCGCTGACCGCGCTCGCCGCCCTGCTACTGGTGCGCCGGCGCCGGGAGGGCGGGAGTCCGGCTCCGTTCACCTTCCCCCGGGCGGTGTTCGCCGCCGCCGCGGCTGCCGACGAGGCGGATCTGCGCCGCCGCGCGGAGGGCGAGGTCATCGCCCTCGGGGAGGCGGCACGGGCCCATCCGCACGGCGCCGACCCGGTCGGCCTCCAGCACGCTCTGGACGCGTACGCCGCCGCGGGGACCGTGCTCGACGGCGCCCGGGGCCGCGCCGACCTGGCAGGTGTCCTGGCGCTGGTCCTCGAAGGCCGCGACGCGCTCCAGGGCTCGCGGACCGCCCTGCCGCTGTGCTTCTTCAACCCCCTGCACGGCCGCGGCGCCCGCCGCCTCAAGTGGCGTCCCCTCGGCCGCCGCGACCACCTCCGCGTCTCGGCCTGCGCCGCGTGTGCCGCCGCGGTCCAGGCCCGCCGCGCCCCGGAGGTGCTGACCGAGCGGGTGGACGGCCGCGACCTGCCGTACTTCGAGGTCCCCGCGGAGCGCAGCCTGTGGGCCGCCACCGGGTACGGCTCGCTGGCCGGCGACCCCCTGGCGGCACGAGTGGCCCGCGGCGACTTCACCCGCGCCGTGGAGTCCTGACACCCGCCACCGGCCGGGGCACCGCCGGGGACGCTCCCGGTACCTCGCGCCACCGGCACCGGACGCCTCCCGCGCCACGCGCCGTCGTACCGCTCGGCGGCGCGCCGCGGGCCGTCGCGCCGCGCGCCGTCACGCCAGGACCGGGAGCACCGCCGTCAGGTCCGCCCGTTCGCCGCTCGCCGCCACCGCGCCCTCCGCCAGCGCCGTCCCCCAGTCCGTACGCCCCGCCGCCAGCCGCAGCCAGGTCAGCGGGTCCGTCTCCACCACGTTCGGCGGCGTGCCCCGGGTGTGGCGCGGGCCCTCGATGCACTGGATCGCCGCGTACGGCGGGATGCGCACCTCCACCGCCGCGCCCGGGGCCTTCACCGCCAGGGCGTCGGCCAGGACGCGGACCGCGGCGGCCAGCGCGCCCCGGTCCAGGGGGATGCCGAGCCCGGCGGCGCGGTTGAGGTCGTCGCTGTGCACGACGAGTTCGACGAGGCGGGTGACGGTCATGTCCAGCGCCGTCATCGCGCCGGAGTGGTGCGGCAGCAGGCGGTCGGTCCGTACGGCCTCCGCTGCCACCGCCGCCAGCCGCGCCGCCGCCGCGTCGAGTGCCGAGGCGAGGGCCGCCGGGCCCTCCCCGTACTCCGCGGCGACGCGGTCGGCCTCGCGGCGGGTGCGGTCGTCCAGCCTGTCGGCGATGCCGGCCGTCGACACCGCCCACGCCGACAGGTCCACCGCGCGGCTGCCGGCGCCCGCCGCCGGCGGGTGCTCGGCGAGGAGCCGCGGCGTCGCCTCGATCTGGTCGACGACATGGGCCAGCAGCAGCCGTACGTCCCAGCCCGGCAGCCCCGACGGCAGCGCGAGCCGGCGCTCGTCCAGCTCGCGCGCCGCAGCGGCCAGCGCGCGCACCTGCTCCGTGAGCGCGGTCCACGTCCTGCCCGGATCGTACGTACGCGCCCTGCGGGCGCCGCTGCGCTTGGCGGTCGGCATGACAGGAGCGTACGACCGATGTGTGACAACGCGGTCGTGTGCCACCATGCGCGCATGCCTATCGCCGACCGCTACCTCGCAGAAGACGAGTCGCTGGTGTACGTGACCCGCCAGCACTGGACCACGCTGGTCAACGAGTTCCTCGCGCTGTGCGTCATCGCGGTGGCAGCGGGAGTGCTCGTGTGGTGGCTGCCGACGGACGAGGACTGGGGGAAGTACACGAGCTTCGGGGTGCTGGCGGTGGGGGCGATCTTCGCCTGCTACTTCTGGCTCATCCCACTGCTGCAGTGGCGCAGCACCATGTACATCCTCACCACCAAGCGGCTGCACAAGCGCAGCGGCTTCCTGTCCAAGTCCGGCCGCAGCATCCCCCTGTCGCGCGTCAACGACGTGTCGTTCCGCGCGAACCTGTGGGAGCGGATCATGCGCTACGGGACCCTCAACGTGCAGTCCGCGTCCGAGCAGGGCGTGATGACGCTGCGGCACGTACCCGACCCGGAAGGGCTGAAGGCCGAGATCTACCGGGCCGTGGACGCCCTCGGCGGCGGGGCGGAGCCCGCGCGCTGACCCCGCCCCCGTAGCGCCGCGGGACGCCTCACGGGGCTGCCCGTTCCGTGGGGAGGCCCACACCGAAGACGTGGGTCTCCCCGCCCTTCGCCTCCCAGTCGCTCCGCACCTCCACCGACCGCAGGCTTGCCGCCAGCCAGCGGCCGTCGGGCGACCACGCCAACTCGTACGTCTGCAACGGGTACCAGCCCCGGCCGATGGCGTGCCGCGTGACGATGCGGTGGTCAGCGACCCGCTGGACCAGCACCTCCAGCTTCCCCGGCGACTCCCCCGATATCGCCAGATGGTCGCCGCCGGGGCTCACGGTCAGGGCCCGGACCGTGAGGTCGCCGTTCTCGATCACGTCCAGGACGCGGCCGTCCGCCGGATCGGTCACGTACACCCGCGCGCCCATGGCGACGAACATCCTCGACTCGTCCGCGGTGAACGCGACCGCGTCGTACGGATCAGGATCCACCGTGTCCACCGTCCCCGTGCCGCCGTCGCCTTCCTGCCCGCTCCGGTCCAACGCGACCGCTCCGGCCTCCCCGGTCGGAGAGAGCAGGCCGACGGCGGGACCGGGCACCCACTCCGTGCGGTACCGGCCGGTGGCCGAGCGCAGCCTCCCCGCCTGCGGCGGCGCCTCGGCCGGCGTGCCCCGCACCGCGTCGTACGCCAACTGCGGGCGCAGTTCCTCGTGGTGGCGGAGCGTGACCACCGGCTCGCCGGGCACCCACATCAGCCACGGGGAAAGGTAGCCGTCGGGGTGGGCGCGGAGGCATTCACGCCATCCGCCGGTGTCGTACACCACCAGCTCGCCTTCCTCGCTGGTGACGGCGAGATGGCGGCCGTCGTCGGAGAACGCCAGGTGGCGGGGCTCGTCGTCCCCGCCGAAGGGCTTCAGGACGGCCGCGGGGCGGCGCAGATCGGGTATCGCGGGGGCCTCGCCGGCGAGCGGCCGGTCGGCGTGCGTGGGGTACGCCGCCGTCCGCCACCAGTCGCCGGCCGTCAGGTGCTCGATCCACCGCGGGTCGGTGACCACGACGTCGTAGTCGGCGCCGACGTTCGTCTCCTCGCTGAGGACGAGGTCGGCGGCGGCCTCCGGCGCCATCTCGTCGAACCGGAGACCTTCCTCCCAGGGGAAGCCGAGGCGGTCCTCGTCGTCCAGCAGCTCGTCGACCTCCTCGTCCGTGAGGGGGAAGTGCCGCGTGGCGACGCGCTCCACGCTCTCGACGAACCACCGGGTGTTGGCGTCCACCCAGACCTCGTCGAGGCGCTGGTCCTGGGTGACCGCGTCACCCAGCGGGGCACCGTCCGCGCTCTCCCCCAGGACACGGAGGAAGAAGCTGGCGTCGTCGGTCAGCGGGGCGTGCGAGCCGCTGTCGTAGTAGACGACGGTGGAGCGCAGCCGGATACGGCGCCGCGGCGGGTCGACCGCTAACACCCTCACCCCGTACAAGTCGGTCATGGCGCCTCTCCTCGGTGTCCGTGCGGTTCCGCGGCCCCGGCGCGTACACCTGCGCGGGGCCGGAGAAGCAAGGATCACACCCACCACTGACAACCGCCGCTGCACGGCGGCCGGACAGCGGCACCATGACGAGGGCGGGTGTGCGACCGGTCGGTCGCACACCCGCCCCGTCCGGCACGTTCTTCGGTCAGGCGAACAGCTCCGGGATCGTCCGCTCGTACGTCTCCCGCAGCTCCGCCAGCGGAATGCCGAAATGGCCCTGGACCTCGACGGCGTCCCCGTCGACCACGCCGATCCGCGCCGCCGGCAGGCCCCGCGCGCCGCACATGTCGGTGAACCGCATCTCCTCGCTCCGCGGCACCGCGACCACCGCGCGCCCCTGCGACTCCGAGAACAGGAACACCGCCGCCTCCAGCCCCTCGGACACCACCAGCCGCGCGCCGTGGCCGCCCTTCAGGCAGGACTCGACCACCGCCTGGACCAGCCCGCCGTCCGACAGGTCGTGCGCCGCGTCGATCATGCCGTCGCGGGAGGCGGAGATCAGGATCTCGGCGAGCAGCCGCTCCCGCTCCAGGTCGACGGCCGGCGGCAGCCCGCCCAGGTGCTCGTGGACCACCTGCGACCAGGCCGACCCGCCCAGCTCCTCCTTCGTCTCGCCGAGGAGGTAGAGCAGTTGGCCCTCCTTCGCGAACGCCATCGGCGTGCGCCGCGCCACGTCGTCGATCACGCCGAGCACGCCGACGACCGGCGTCGGGTGGATCGGCTGGTCGCCGGTCTGGTTGTAGAGGGAGACGTTGCCGCCGGTGACCGGCGTGCCCAGGGTGCGGCAGGCGTCGGCCAGGCCGCGGCACGCCTCGGCGAACTGCCACATCCCCGCCGGGTCCTCCGGCGAGGGGAAGTTGAGGCAGTCGGTGACCGCGAGCGGGCGGGCGCCGGTGGCGGCGACGTTGCGGTACGACTCCGCCAGCGCCAGCTGCGCGCCCGCGTACGGGTCGAGCTTGGCGTACCGGCCGTTGCCGTCGGTGGCCAGCGCGACGCCGAGGCCGGTCTCCTCGTCGATGCGGATCATGCCGGAGTCCTCGGGCTGCGCCAGGATCGTGTTGCCGAGGACGAAGCGGTCGTACTGCGAGGTGATCCACGACTTGTCCGCCTGGTTCGGCGAGCCGACGAGCCGCAGCACCTGCGCGCGCAACTCGTCGCCCGCCGCGGGGCGCGGGAGCTTCGCGGCGTCGTCGGCCTGGAGCGCGTCGAGCCAGGCGGGGCGGGCCATCGGCCGCTCGTAGACCGGGCCGTCATGGGCGACGGTGCGCGGCGGTACGTCGACGATCTGCTCGCCGTGCCAGTAGATCTCCAGCCGGTCGCCGTCGGTGACCTCGCCGATGACGGTGGCGGTGACGTCCCACTTCTCGCAGATGGCGAGGAAGCGGTCGACCTTCGCGGGCTCCACGACCGCGCACATCCGCTCCTGCGACTCGCTCATGAGGATCTCCTCGGGCGAGAGCGTCGCGTCGCGCAGCGGTACGACGTCGAGTTCGACGCGCATGCCGCCGGTGCCGTTGGAGGCCAGCTCGGAGGTGGCGCAGGAGAGCCCGGCCGCGCCGAGGTCCTGGATGCCGACGACGAGGTCCTCGTGGAACGCCTCCAGGGTGCACTCGATGAGCAGCTTCTCCTGGAACGGGTCGCCGACCTGGACGCTGGGGCGCTTGCTGGGCTTGGCGTCGTCGAAGGTCTCGGAGGCCAGGATGGAGGCGCCGCCGATGCCGTCGCCGCCGGTCCTCGCGCCGTAGAGGATGACCTTGTTGCCGACGCCCGCGGCCTTGGCGAGGTGGATGTCCTCGTGTCGCATGACGCCGACGCAGAGGGCGTTGACCAGCGGGTTGCCCTGGTAGCAGGGGTCGAAGACGACCTCGCCGCCGATGTTGGGCAGGCCCAGGCAGTTGCCGTAGCCGCCGATGCCGGCGACGACGCCGGGCAGCACGCGCTTGGTGTCGGGGTGGTCGGCGGCGCCGAAGCGCAGCGGGTCCATCACGGCGACGGGGCGGGCGCCCATGGCGATGATGTCGCGGACGATGCCGCCGATGCCGGTGGCGGCGCCCTGGTAGGGCTCCACGTACGAGGGATGGTTGTGCGATTCGACCTTGAACGTGACGGCGTAGCCCTGGCCGACGTCGACGACGCCCGCCTGCTCGCCGATGCCGACGAGGAGGGCGTCGGAGGGCGGGGCCTTGTCGCCGAACTGCTTGAGGTGCACCTTGCTCGACTTGTACGAGCAGTGCTCGGACCACATGACCGAATACATGGCCAGTTCGGCACCGGTCGGGCGGCGGCCGAGGATCTCGCGGATCTGCTCGTACTCGTTCTGCTTCAGCCCGAGTTCGGCCCAGGGCTGCTCGGCGCCGGGCGTACCGGAGGCATGCTTGACGGTGTCGAGGGTCACGCTCGCTCGCTCCTTCGCGCGCGGAGGTTCAGTCGGTCGTGGCTCAGGGCGCGAACTCGCTCCCTCGCCGTTCCGGTGTCGAGGGGCGTGCGCGTCATGCGTGGACCAGCCTCTTGAGGATCGAGGTGAAGAAGGCCAGGCCGTCGGTGCGGCCGGTGCCGACGAGGGCTTCGACGGCGTGCTCGGGGTGGGGCATGAGGCCGACGACGTTGCCCGCCTCGTTGGCGATGCCGGCGATGTCGCGCAGCGAGCCGTTGGGGTTGCCGTCCAGATAGCGGAAGACGACGCGGCCGGTCGCCTCCAGCTCGTCGAGCGTACGTTCGTCCGCGGTGTACCGGCCGTCGATGTTCTTGAGCGGGATGTGGATGTCCTGGCCCGCGGCGTAGTCGGCGGTCCAGGCCGTGCCGGCGTTCTCCACCCGGAGCTTCTGGTCCCGGCAGATGAAGTGGAGGTGGTTGTTGCGCAACATCGCGCCGGGCAGCAGATGAGTTTCCGTGAGCACCTGGAAGCCGTTGCAGATGCCGAGGACCGGCATACCGGACCTGGCCTGCTCGACGACCGTATCCATCACGGGCGCAAAGCGGGAAATGGCACCCGCGCGCAGATAGTCCCCGTAACTGAAACCGCCCGGCAGCACGACCGCGTCGACCTGCCGCAGATCCTTGTCCCGGTGCCAGAGCGAGACCGGCTCGGCGCCCGCCAGCCGAACCGCCCGCAGCGCGTCGCGGTCGTCGAGAGATCCCGGAAAGGTGACGACGCCGATACGAGCGGTCACTTCGCCTCTCCCCGGTGCGCGACTTCCTCGACACGTACGGTGAAGTCCTCGATGACGGTGTTCGCAAGGAACGTCTCGGCCATTGTGTTGATCTGCTCGAGGGCGGCGTCGTCGACCGGTCCCTCCACTTCGAGCTCGAAGCGCTTGCCCTGGCGGACGTCGGCGATCCCGGCGAAGCCGAGGCGCGGCAGCGCACGCTGCACCGCCTGTCCCTGAGGGTCGAGGATCTCCGGCTTGAGCATGACGTCGACTACGACGCGGGCCACTGGCTACTCCAGGTAAGGGTTGTGAAGAAGCGGTGACGACAGCGTACCTTGCGGACAAATCTACCCGGGTAGATATGCGCCGGGCCGGTTACGGTTCCGCATCGCCCGTGATATCCACTTGGGTAAAGGGTCGAATAAAAGTAGGGTCCGCATTGCGACGTGACACGCGGGCCCATTTGCTCGGCTTCCGCAACTGAATCCGTCGCGATACAAATGGTAAAGCACTGATCAAAAATGAGCCGGCGCTCCCGCAGCCCCGGTCTTCCGCGCAGGTCGCGCGGCGGGCGGGAAAGCGGCAGGCGCGACCGACGGAAGGACCGGTTTCGTGGCGCAGCGCGTAGTGGTCAGCCTCTTCGACGACATCGACGGCGGAGAAGCGACCGAGACGGTCAACTTCGGACTCGACGGGAAGTCGTACGAGATCGATCTCAATGCCTCGAACGCCAAGAAACTGCGCAGCACGCTCGCGCCCTTCCTGCGCGCCGGGCGGAAGCAGGCGGCGTCGGGCCGGGCGTTCACCCGCACCGACATCGCGCCCAACCCCGCCACCGTGCGCGCCTGGGCCGGGTCGCAGGGCATGGAGGTGCCGGCCAGAGGGCGCATCCCGAAGAAGGTCTACGAGGCGTTCGAAGCCGCCCACTGACACTGCCGCCGGTCGCGCGCACGACCGCGCGTACAACCGTGCGCCGGCCGCGCATCCGGCCGTCCGCCGGGCCGTCTTGGGGCCGTTCGGCGGCCCGGCTTGCCATCTGCCCCCGGGGATCCGATAGAGTCGGGGCACGCGCCAAGGGGAGAACCCCCGAGGCCACGCGGGTGTAGCTCAGTAGTAGAGCGCCCTCTTTCCAAGAGGGAGGCGCAGTGTGCGATTCCTGTCACCCGCTCCGCCACAGAAGCCCTGTTGATTGTGGGGTAGAGTGGAGCACGCGCCGGACGATGAGAGTCGTTCGGATGCACGCGGACGTGGCTCAGTTGGTAGAGCATCACCTTGCCAAGGTGAGGGTCGCGAGTTCGAATCTCGTCGTCCGCTCAGTGGAGGGCCCCGGCTTCGGCCGGGGCCCTTTTCGTGTTCCCGGAAGTCCGCCGCCATGACATCTGTCATCGCGTCCGATGACAGCGTGCACTGCACCCGCGGCCGCGGCGGCGGAAGCCTGAAGACATGGTCAGTGCACAGGAGAACGTGATCAGCGCCGCAGGGCTGCGGCGCACGTACGGGGACTTCGAGGCGGTGCGGGGCGTCGACTTCGCCGTCCGCCGGGGCGAGTTGTTCGCCCTGCTCGGCACCAACGGCGCCGGCAAGACCTCCACCGTCGAGCTGCTGGAGGGGCTGGCGGAGCCCAGCGGGGGCGAGGTGCGGGTGCTGGGGCGCGACCCGTACCGCGAGCGCGGGCGCGTACGCCCGTACACCGGCGTGATGCTCCAGGAGGGCGGGATGCCCTCGCAGCTCACGGCCGCCGAGACGGTAAGGATGTGGGCCGGCTGCACCGCGCGGCCCCGCCCTGTCGCGGAGGCGCTGGAACTGGTCGGGCTCTCCGACCGGCGGGACGTACGGGTGTCGCAGTTGTCCGGCGGCGAGCGGCGGCGCCTGGACCTGGCGCTCGCGCTGCTCGGCCGGCCCGAGGTGCTCTTCCTCGACGAGCCGACCACCGGCCTCGACGCCGAGGGGCGGCACGCGACGTGGGAGCTGGTGCGCGAACTGCGCGCCGGCGGCACAACGGTGCTGCTCACCACGCACTACCTGGAGGAGGCGCAGGAGCTGGCGGACCGGCTGGCGATCATGGCCGGCGGGCGGATCGCCGCGGCCGGCACCGTCGAGGAGATCGTCGGCGCCCACCCGGCCACCGTCTCGTTCCGGCTGCCGGTCGGCTGGCTGCCGGGCGACCTGCCGCCGCTGCCCGCCCTGGGCGTGACGGGGCACGAGCTGGCGGGGACGAGCGTACGGCTGCGTACGGACGCGCTGCAGCGGACGCTGACCGGGCTGCTGCTGTGGGCGCAGGACAACGGCGTGGAGCTGGCGGGTCTGGACGCCCGCTCGGCGTCGCTGGAGGAGGCGTTCCTGAAGATCGCGGGCGCCGCGGAGGACGACCGCAGGGCGGGGGCAGCCAAGCGGCGCGAGAAGGGCGCCGGGCCGCCCGCGGCGCGCGCCGCCGACGTGGTCCGTACCGACGAGAGGAACGCCCGATGACCGCCACCACCACCGCCGGCCCGCAGCCGCACCTCGACGACCGCGCCGCCGACGTCCCGGGCCCGCTCGCCCGGCTGGCCGCGATCGGGCGGGCCGAGCTGACGCTGATGTGGCGCAGCAAGCTGGTGCTCTTCGGCGCCCTGGTCACCCCGGCGGGCTTCGCGTTCGCGACCCGGTCGACGGTCGAGGAGCTGGACCTGTCCGACACCGGCCTCACCGCGGCCACCGTGGTGCTGCCGAGCGCAATCGTCTTCGCGCTGATCTTCGTGGTCTACGCGAACCTCGTCATCGTCTACGTCGCCCGCCGCGAGGAACTCGTCCTCAAGCGGCTGCGCACCGGCCTGCTCACCGACCGCGAACTCCTCGCCGGCGCCGCGCTGCCCGCCCTGTGCGTGGCCCTGGCACAGTGCCTGGTGCTGGCCGTCACCGTGAGCCTGGCAATGGACTCGCCCGCGCCCGAAGCGCCGCATCTGGCGGTGCTGGGGGTGCTGCTGGGGATGGCGATGCTGACGGTGCTGGCCGCGGCGACCGCGGCGGTGACAAAGTCGGCCGAGAGTGCACAGTTGACGAGCATGCCGCTGCTGCTGGTGTCGATGTTCGGCTCGGGGCTGTTCGTGCCGTTCGAGGTGCTGCCGGACTCGGTCGCCGAGGTGGCGCAGCGGCTGCCGCTGTCGCCGGTGGTGGAGCTGGTGCGCGGCGGCTGGACCGGGGAGCTGGGCGGCGGCGCCGTCCTCGAGGCGCTCGTCGTGGCGGTGGCGTGGACGGCCGCGGGGGCGTGGGCGGTGCGCCGGTGGTTCCGGTGGGAGCCGCGCGCGTGAGCGGGGCACGCGCGGTCGTGCGGCCGCCGGCAGACGGTGGGCGTACGGTACGGCCGTACGCGGCGATCACGCCGGGTGGAGCGGGCGGGGCGCGCAGGACGAGCGGGGCGGAGGTGACGTACGGGATGGCCGAGCCGGATGCGGACGCGGGCCCCTTCCGGGACCCCGAGCCGACCGCGGGCCCGGCCGCGGAGGCCGGGCCGGGAGGCGGCGTACTGCGCTGGCTGCAGCGCGCACGGCGCATGAGCGGGCCCGAGCGCTGGCGCCACTACACCGTCTCCACCATGTACTTCCTCGCGCTCTTCGAGGCCGTGCTGATCGGCGTGTGGCTGAGCAACACCCGCGACGGCATGGGCACGGTCCCGTTCGCCGTCGTGGTCGTGCTGCTCCTCGCGCACCTCACGATGCAGATCAAGCTCTCCCTCACCGCCCCCTTCCTCGGCGCCGCGGGGCCCACCGGCCGGCTGGTCGCCCTGCACCTCGCCATCGTCTCGGCGCTGCTGGCCGCCGCCCTCGCGCTGCGCGCCGCGGACCGGCTGGATCCGGCGGAGCTGGGGCCGTTCCTGGTGTGGGTGCTGATGTTCGCCGCCGGGCCCGTGGTGCTGGCGCTGCCGCTGCGCACGAGCGGGATCGTCGTCACGGCGCTGTGCGCGGCCACGCTGCTGGCCGCGGCGGTCGTCGGGCCGCGCGAGCAGTGGCTCGCCGTCACCGCGGCCACCACGGCGCTGGGCGCGCCCTTCATGGGGCTCACCTACCGCGCCTCCGCGTGGGGCGTGAAGCTCGTCGACGAACTCGACGCCGCACGCGCCGCGCAGGCGCGGCTGGCCGTCGCCGAGGAGCGGCTGCGCTTCGGCCGCGACCTGCACGACGTCCTGGGGCGCAACCTCGCCGTCATGGCGCTCAAGAGCGAGCTGGCGGTCCAGCTCGCGCAGCGCGGCCGGCCCGAGGCCGCGGACCAGATGGCCGAGGTGCAGCGCGTCGCGCAGGAGTCGCAGCGCGAGATCCGCGCGGTCGTACGCGGCTACCGCGCCGCCGACCTGCACGCCGAGCTGGCCGGCGCCCGCGCCGTACTGCGCGCGGCCGGGGTCGACTGCGCGGTGGACGAGACGGACCTGACGGCCCCGGGCAGGCGGGTCGTGGTGCCGGAGGGGGCGCAGTCGGCGCTGGCGTGGGTGGTCCGCGAGGGCACGACGAACGTGCTGCGGCACGCGGACGCCCGTATGTGCACGATCATCCTGCGGGCCGCGGACGGCGCGGCGGAACTCGTCATGGACAACGACGGCGCCCAGGACTCCGAGCCCGGCACCCCCGCCGACGGCGCCGGGCTCACCGGGCTGCGGGAGCGGCTGGCGGCCGTCGGCGGCACGCTGAGCGCACAGCGCAGGACCGGCGGGCGGTTCCGGCTCGCGGCCCGTATCGACCTGGAGGCGTCGTGATCCGCGTCCTGCTCGCCGACGACGAGCACCTCATCCGCGGCGCGCTGGCCGCGCTGCTCGCCCTGGAGGACGACCTCACGGTCGTCGCCGAGGCGGCCGGCGGCGACGAGGCGCTGGCCATGGCCCGCGCCCACCAGCCGGACGTCGCCGTGCTGGACCTGCAGATGCCCGGGCTCGACGGCGTCGCCGTGGCGGCTTCGCTGCGTACGGCGGCGCCCGGCTGCGCGGCGATGATCGTCACCAGCCACGGGCGCCCGGGCGCGCTGAAGCAGGCGCTGTCCGCGGGGGTGCGGGGATTCGTGCCCAAGACGGTCTCGGCGCAGCGGCTGGCGGAGGTGATCCGCACGGTGCACGGGGGCGGCCGGTACGTGGACCCGGAGCTGGCGGCGGACGCCATCGCGGCGGGCGACTCCCCGCTGACGCCGCGGGAGGCGGAGGTGCTGGAGCTGGCGGCGGACGGCGCCCCGGTCTCGGACATCGCCCGGCGCGCGTCGCTGACGCCGGGGACGGTGCGGAACTACCTGTCGTCGGCGATGACGAAGCTCGACGCGGAGAACCGGCACGCGGCGGCCCGGCTGGCGAGGGAGCGCGGCTGGCTGTGAGACCGCCCGCTCCGCACCTCCCCGCGGCACAACACGCAAGGCCCCTGGCGCTGCCCGGGGCCCCGCCCCTTTCTGTGCCAGGATCAGGGGTGCCATGACTGCGACCACAGCAAGTACCGCATCCGCGCCCGCCTCCGCCGGCGCCGCGCCCGCCCACGCGCCCGCGTCTGCGCCCGAGCCCGCGGCGCTGCACGGGCCAGTCCTCCAGTGGTTCCACGAGCACGCCCGCGACCTGCCGTGGCGCCGGCCGGAAGCCGGCCCGTGGGGCGTCATGGTCAGCGAGTTCATGCTGCAGCAGACGCCGGTGAGCCGCGTGCTCCCCGTCTACACGCAGTGGCTGAAGCGCTGGCCCCGCCCCGCCGACCTGGCCGCCGAGGCACCCGGCGAGGCCGTGCGGGCCTGGGGCCGGCTCGGCTACCCGCGCCGCGCCCTGCGGCTGCACGCCGCCGCCACCGCCATAAAGGAACGGCACAACGGCGACGTGCCCAAGCGGCACCCGCAGCTCCTCGCGCTGCCCGGCATCGGCGAGTACACCGCGGCCGCCGTCGCCTCCTTCGCGTACGGGCAGCGGCACGCCGTGCTCGACACCAACGTCCGCCGGGTCTACGCCCGGCTGGTCGGCGGCACCGAGTTCCCGCCCGGCGCGACGACCGCCGTGGAGCGCCGCGTCGCACGCGAGTTGCTGCCCGACGAGGACGCCGAGGCGGCCCGCTGGGGCGCCGCGACGATGGAGCTGGGCGCGCTCGTCTGCACGGCCCGCAAGCCCGACTGCGGCAACTGCCCGGTGGCGACGCTGTGCGCCTGGCGGCTCGCCGGACACCCCGCGCATGCGGGCCCGCCGCGCCGCACGCAGTCGTACGCGGGCACGGACCGGCAGGTGCGCGGTCGGCTGCTGGCGGTGCTGCGGGACGCGGACGGGCCGGTGCCGCAGCAGCGGCTGGACGCCGTGTGGCACGAGCCGGTGCAGCGGGCGCGGGCGCTGGACAGCCTGGTGTCGGACGGCCTGGTGGAACCGCTGGCCGACGGTCTGTACCGGCTGCCGCAGAGCTGACGGCCGCCGCCTCCCCGGACAGCGGACGGCGCGCCCGCCGCCGCCGGCGGGCGGGCGCGCTCGGCGTCAGGCCCAGGGCTTGCTGTGGTCCAGCCCGCCCTCCTGACGCTGCGTCAGCGAGTACCAGTTGCCGCTGTCGTCACGGAAGATCGCCTCGGTTCCGTACGGCCGCTCCTGCGGCTCCTGGATGAAGTCCACGCCCCGCTCCCGCAGCTTCTCGTACGTCGCCCGGCAGTCGTCGGTGTGGAACGCGCCGGCGCCCAGCACGCCCTTGCTGACGAGCGTCGTCAGCGCCTCGGCCGACTCCGGGTCGAGGCCGGGCCCCGTGGTCCGCATGAGGGCCAGCATGACGTCCGGCTGGCCGGGGACCCCGACCGTGATCCAGCGCATGCCCTCCCCCATCTCGATGTCGTCGCGGACCTCGAAGCCGAGTTTGTCGGCGAAGAAGTCGCGGCTGCGCTCCTGATCGGTGGTCCAGACGGTGGTGATGGCCAGGTTCGTGATCATGGCGTTCTCCCTGGTGGGGTGGTGCTTCGGTACTGCGGCCACGCTAGGCGGGCGCGGCCTCAGCCCGCTTCCTCAGAGTTGCGCTCCCTGATCCGCGGGTCGAACCCGCCGGCCCACAGCAGCGCGAAGCAGCCGGGTATGAGCGCGGTCCCGCGGCCCACGTGCGCGTCGCGGTACGCGCTCGGGGAGAGCCCCGTACGCCGCTTGAAGCTCGCGGAGAACGTGCCGAGGGCGGAGAAGCCGACCAGGTGGCAGACCTCGGTGACGGAGAGGTTGCACGTGCGCAGTAGGTGCTCCGCGCGCTCCAGGCGGCGGCGCGTCAGGTACTGGCCGGGAGTCTCGCCGTAGGCGGCCTTGAAGGCGCGGATGAAGTGGTACCGGGAGTAGCCGGCGTGCGTCGCCACCGCGTCCAGGTCGACCGTCGGGTCGGCCCAGTCGCGGTCCATGGCGTCCTTGGCGCTGCGCAGTGCGCGCAGATCGGGGCGAAGCACTCTTCGAGCATGGCACGCGCCACTGACAGCGGACCGCCGCCGGCCTCCGGCCCGTACGCACGGACGGGGCAGGGAGGGCCCGTACGCGGGGGCAAAGATCCTCGGGAAGGCCGTGAACGCACGGACGGGCCGCGCGCCCCCCGCCCGCTACCGCCGGAGGCGCACGGCCCGCCATCGGGGGCCCCGGTCCGCTCAGACCTTCACCGGGGCCTCCGCCTCCGCTTGCGCGGAGCCCGGACCGGCGTCCCCGGCCGGTCCGGCGTCCTCTTTCGCCGGGGCGGCCCCGCGCAGCGGGACCTCCTTGACGAACCACGAGGCGAGGAACGCGAGCACCGCGACCGCGGTACCCCACAGGAAGACCTGGTGGGTGCCGTTCGAGACGGCGCTCAGGTACCCGTCCTTGATGTGCGTCGGCAGTTGCTCGATCAGCTCGGGGGTCAACTGCCCGCCGCCCACCGCCTTCTCGCCCGCGGGCCCGGTCTCCTCGGCCATCGTGTCGGCGACCCGGCTGCTGAAGATCGCGCCCATCAGCGCGACGCCGAAGGAGCCGCCGATGGTGCGGGTCAGGGTGATCGTCGAGCTGCCGGCGCCCATGTCGCGCATCTCCAGGCTGTTCTGCCCGACGAGCATCGACATCTGGATCATGAAGCCGAGTCCGGCGCCCATCACCGCCATGTAGAGACCGGAGGTCAGGCGGGAGGTGTCGGTGCCCATCGTGGACAGCAGGTACAGCCCGACGGTCAGGGCGGCGCCGCCGATGATCGGGTACATCCTGTAGCGCCCGGTCTTGGTCACGGCCCGGCCGACGAAGAGCGAGACGACCATGACGGGCAGCATCATCGGCAGGAGCAGCAGCCCGGAGTTGGTGGCCGAGGCACCCTGGACGCTCTGCTGGAACAGCGGCAGGAAAGTGACGCCGCCGAACATCACGAAGCCGACGATGAAGCCGATCACGTTCATCAGCGTGAAGTTGCCGTTGCGGAAGATGCGCAGCGGGATGATCGGTTCCGCGGCGCGGGTCTCGGCCCAGCCGAAGGCCGCGAGCGAGGCGGCGCCGAGCACGGACAGGCCGACGATCTGCACCGACCCCCAGTCGTACTCCGTACCGCCCCAGGAGGTCACGAGCACCAGCGCGGTCAGCCCGATCGAGAGCAGGGCTGCTCCCGTGTAGTCCACGCGGGCCTTGATGCGCTTCTTCGGCAGGTGCAGGACCGTCGAGATGACGAAGAGCGAGACGGCGCCCAGGGGCAGGTTGATGTAGAACGCCCAGCGCCAGCCGAGGTGGTCGGTGATCGTCCCACCGACCAGCGGGCCGCCGATGGTCGCGATGCCCATGACGGCGGCCATCATGCCCTGGTACCGGCCGCGCTCGCGGGGCGGTACGAGGTCGCCGATGATCGCCATGACGCCGACGATGAGACCGCCGCCGCCCAGGCCCTGGATCGCGCGGAAGGCGATGAGCTGGCCCATGTCCTGGGCCATGCCGGAGAGCGCGGAGCCGATCAGGAAGACGACTATGGAGGACATGAAGATGCCCTTGCGGCCGTAGAGGTCACCGAACTTGCCCCACAGCGGCGTGGAGACGGCGATGGCCAGGGTGTACGCGGTGACCACCCAGGCGAGGTGGTCCAGGCCGCCGAGCTCGCCGACGATCGTGGGCATCGCGGTGCCGACGATCAGGTTGTCGAGCATCGCGAGCATCATGGTGATCATCAGGCCGAGCATGATCACCCTGACGTTGCGCGGCGGTGCTGGAACCGCCTCCTGATCCTTGGTCTCCGCCATGGGCCCTCTCCCTACTTACTTGCCGCCCGGCTAGTGGGTACCATGAGAACGTACGCCGCTACTTGCCGGGCGTCAAGTAAGTATCTGACGGAAGCAGGGATCATGGGGACGACCAGGGGCGACACCCGCCAGCGCATCCAGGACGTGGCACTGGAGCTCTTCGCCGACAAGGGTTATGACAAGACTTCCCTGCGCGAGATCGCCGAACAGCTCGACGTCACGAAGGCCGCGCTCTACTACCACTTCAAGACCAAGGAGGACATCCTCGTCAGCCTGGTCGAGGACCACTTCGCGCGGGTCGACGAGCTGATCGCCTGGGGGCGCGACCAGCCGGCCACGCTGGAGACCAGGCTGGAGCTGCTGGCGCGGTACAGCGCGCTGCTCTCCGGCGGCAGCACCCTCTTCCGGTTCATGCAGGAGAACCAGGCGAGCATCCGCGAGCTGAGCCTCGGCGAAACCTTCAAGGCGCGCATGGGCGACATCATCGGCATGCTGCGCGACAAGGACGCCGACCTGAAGGACCAGGCCCGCAGCGTCGCCGCGATCTTCACCATGCACGCCGGGATGTTCGCCCTGGCCGACGCCAAGGGCGACCCGGAGGAGAAGCGCCTCGCCTGCCTGGAGGTCGCGCAGGAGCTGGTGACGGCGGGCTACAAGGGCTGACCCGGAGACGGCACGGCGTACCGCGCCGCTGCCCGCACGGGCGTCACGTACGCGCCCGTACGCACCGCTCCGTACGCCTCCCGCAGGCCTCTCCCCTACGCACCCGGGCGCACCCGGCACGTACACGCAGAGCCGCCCCGGACCACACGGTCCGGGGCGGCTCTGCGTCGTACGGCGGAAGCCGAGCCGCTACGGGCTCACGCCTCCTTGCTCAGGTTCGGGCCCGCGCCGCCGGCGGCGGCGTCGACCGGCGGGGCGTCGGGCAGCGCCGACTTCTCCTCGCCGCGGAAGGTGAACGTCGCGTCGTCACCCTCGCCCTCGGTGTCGACCACCACGATGTGGCCCGGGCGCAGCTCGCCGAAGAGGATCTTCTCCGAGAGCACGTCCTCGATCTCCCGCTGGATCGCGCGGCGCAGCGGCCGGGCGCCCAGCACCGGGTCGAAGCCCCGCTTGGACAGCAGGTCCTTGGCCTCGGTGGACAGCTCGATGGCCATGTCGCGGTCCTTGAGCCGGTTGTCCAGCTCGGCCAGCCGCAGGTCGACGATCTCGATGATGTCGTCCCGGGTCAGCTGGTGGAAGACCACGATGTCGTCCACACGGTTGAGGAACTCCGGCCGGAAGTGCTGCTTGAGCTCCTCGCTGACCTTCGACTTCATCCGCTCGTAGCCGGTCTTGACGTCGCCCCCGGCGGCGAACCCCAGGCCGAAGCCCTTGGAGATGTCCTTGGTGCCGAGGTTGGTCGTCATGATGATGATCGTGTTCTTGAAGTCCACGACCCGGCCCTGGGAGTCGGTCAGGCGGCCGTCCTCCAGGATCTGCAGCAGCGAGTTGAAGATGTCCGGGTGGGCCTTCTCGACCTCGTCGAAGAGGACGACCGAGAACGGCTTCCGGCGCACCTTCTCCGTCAGCTGGCCGCCCTCCTCGTACCCGACGTAGCCGGGCGGGGAGCCGAACAGCCGCGAGACGGTGTGCTTCTCGCTGAACTCCGACATGTCGAGCTGGATGAGCGCGTCCTCGTCGCCGAAGAGGAACTCCGCCAGCGTCTTCGACAGCTCCGTCTTACCGACGCCGGACGGGCCGGCGAAGATGAACGAACCGCCGGGGCGCTTCGGGTCCTTCAGGCCCGCCCGCGTACGCCGGATGGCCTGGGAGAGCGCCTTGATGGCGTCCTCCTGCCCGATGACGCGCTTGTGCAGCTCGTCCTCCATGCGCAGCAGCCGCGAGGACTCCTCCTCGGTCAGCTTGAAGACCGGGATGCCGGTGGCGGTGGCCAGGACCTCGGCGATGAGCTCCTCGTCCACCTCGGCGACGACGTCCATGTCGCCGGCCTTCCACTCCTTCTCCCGCTGCGCCTTCTGCGCCAGGAGCTGCTTCTCCTTGTCGCGCAGCCCTGCGGCCAGCTCGAAGTCCTGCGAGTCGATCGCGGACTCCTTCTCGCGCCGCACGTCGGCGATCTTCTCGTCGAACTCCCGCAGGTCCGGCGGCGCGGTCATCCGGCGGATGCGCATCCGCGAGCCCGCCTCGTCGATCAGGTCGATCGCCTTGTCCGGCAGGAAGCGGTCGGAGATGTACCGGTCGGCGAGCTGGGCCGCGGCGACCAGGGCGGCGTCCGTGATGGACACGCGGTGGTGCGCCTCGTACCGGTCGCGCAGACCCTTGAGGATCTCGATCGTGTGCTGCAGCGACGGCTCCGCGACCTGGATCGGCTGGAAGCGGCGCTCCAGGGCCGCGTCCTTCTCCAGGTGCTTCCGGTACTCGTCGAGCGTCGTGGCGCCGATGGTCTGCAGCTCGCCGCGGGCCAGCATCGGCTTGAGGATGCTCGCCGCGTCGATCGCGCCCTCGGCGGCCCCCGCGCCCACCAGGGTGTGCAGCTCGTCGATGAACAGGATGATGTCGCCGCGGGTGCGGATCTCCTTGAGCACCTTCTTCAGGCGCTCCTCGAAGTCACCGCGGTAGCGGGAGCCCGCGACCAGCGCGCCGAGGTCCAGGGTGTAGAGGTGCTTGTCCTTCAGGGTCTCGGGCACCTCGCCCTTGACGATGGCCTGCGCCAGGCCCTCGACGACGGCGGTCTTGCCGACGCCGGGCTCGCCGATGAGCACGGGGTTGTTCTTCGTACGGCGGGACAGCACCTGCATGACCCGCTCGATCTCCTTCTCGCGCCCGATGACCGGGTCGAGCTTGGACTCGCGGGCCGCCTGCGTGAGGTTCCGGCCGAACTGGTCGAGCACCAGGGACGTCGACGGCGTGCCCTCCGCGGGGCCGCCGGCGGTGGCGGTCTCCTTGCCGCCCTGGTAACCGGAGAGCAGCTGGATGACCTGCTGCCGCACCCGGTTCAGATCGGCGCCCAGCTTCACGAGGACCTGGGCGGCGACGCCCTCGCCCTCGCGGATGAGGCCGAGCAGGATGTGCTCGGTGCCGATGTAGTTGTGCCCGAGCTGAAGCGCCTCGCGGAGCGACAGCTCCAGGACCTTCTTGGCCCGGGGGGTGAAGGGGATGTGGCCGGACGGGGCCTGCTGGCCCTGGCCGATGATCTCCTCCACCTGCTGGCGGACCGCCTCGAGCGAGATCCCGAGGCTCTCCAGGGCCTTTGCGGCGACACCCTCACCCTCGTGGATCAGGCCCAGGAGGATGTGCTCGGTGCCGATGTAGTTGTGGTTGAGCATCCGGGCTTCTTCCTGAGCCAGGACGACAACCCGCCGCGCGCGGTCGGTGAACCTCTCGAACATCGTTAATCGCTCCTCAGAGCGGTCAGGCAGATCGGGGACGTTCCCCTCCCTGTCCTTCCGCAGCTTAGTCCCGCAAGCGGGGACCGCTCATTCCAACTGTCGACACCCGGACCCTGACTCCGTCAGTCTCCTGCACCGGACATCCGACTACTGCTCCAACCTGATGGTGCGAGACGATGTTCCCGCAGGCCAGGCGAATACTCTCAATGCCGCTACGCCCATGGCGAACGCCACCCGCCGAAGCCTGCCAAGCCACCGCTCTCACCAGCGCCACTAGCCAAGTCTTACCCGCACTGCGGGCGGTGCCATCAGATTTTCCGGCCTCTTCCCTGCGCTGACGGCGAACACGGCGGAACGTCTGTGGACGCCGATGCGGGGAAGAAGAAGCGCGCTATGCGACCGGGATGACACATGTCGTAACCAACGCGGGCGCGACCGCGTTGCTCAGGGCGTGACCGGTTCCGTGATCCCGCGCCAGACCGGCCCGCAGGGCAGACCCGGCCCGGCGGGCGGAAGCGGCGCGCGCGGCCGGAACGGGTCGGGTACGGGGACGGGCGGCACGAGGGCCGCGGCAGGCGCTGCGGCGGGCTCCGCGACGGGCACGGCGACCGGTGCTGCGGCGGGCTCCGGGACAAGGGCTGCGGCGGGCTCCGCGGGGGCGCCCGCGGCGGGCGGACTGTCAGCCGGGGCGCTGCGCTGCGACGTGCTGGAGATGCCCGCGGAGGCCGGCTGGGCGGTGCTGCGCAGGCGGCCGGCCACGGGGCCCGTGGGGCTGACCGGCGGCCGGATGCGCTTCCTGATCGCCGAGGGCGGCGCGGCGGA
The DNA here is from genome assembly GCF_020400605.1 of Streptomyces aculeolatus. Taxonomy (GTDB): domain Bacteria; phylum Actinomycetota; class Actinomycetes; order Streptomycetales; family Streptomycetaceae; genus Streptomyces; species Streptomyces aculeolatus. The sequence goes on from NZ_JAINRD010000031.1 coordinate 57,742, forward strand.
GCTGCCGGGGCTGCTGGACTGGCTGGAATGGGGCGGCATCCCGCTGGACCTGAGCGCGGCGCCGGCGGCGGTACGGAGCTGGCCGCCGACGCTGTGGTTGCGCCCGCCCGGCCGGGCGGCGCTGGCGCGGCTCCCCGCGGTGCGGCTGCCCGTGGGCACCGAAGCCGGCCGCGGGGGCGGAGTCGTGGACGGGGATGGCGTAGGAGATGACGCCTATGGCGTCGAGGACGTCGAAGACGCCGTCCGGGTTGCTGCCGAATCGGATGGGGACAGGAGTGACGCGGACGGCGGTGCCGTGCCGGCGCGGAACCGGGTTGCGGACCGGCCGGATCTGGTACGGCTGGTGAGCGCGGCGGCGACAGCCTGCCACCGCCTCACCCTGAACGTCAGCCGTTCGCCTTTTCGTATGCCTCGCGGATGTTCGCCGGAACACGGCCACGCTCGCTGACCTCGTAACCCTGCTCCTTCGCCCACGCGCGGATCTTCGCCGTGTCCTGGCTGCCGGACGCCCCGCCGCGGGAACGCTTCGTGGCGCGGCCACCGGTCCTGCGGCCGCTCTTCACGTACTGCTCCAGAGCGGTGCGCAGCTTTTCCGCGTTGGCAGTCGTGAGGTCGATCTCGTAGGACTTGCCGTCGAGAGCGAACGTCACGGTCTCGTCTGCCTCACCGCCATCGAGATCATCGACGAGAAGGACCTGTACCTTCTGAGCCACCGGGCTTCCCTTTCATCGGAACAATGTGTGCTGGCGAAAGCAAACCGCTTTTCAGCGGAAAACTCAAACCCTGTCGGAGAACTCGCGCAACAATATCTTCGCGATTCGGACAAAGCGTCATCAGAGATGCAGCAGCATCCTGCTGTTGCCGAGGGTGTTGGGCTTCACCCGCTCCAGGTCCAGGAACTCGGCAACGCCCTCGTCATACGAGCGCAGCAGCTCACTGTAGACGTCCTGGTCCACCGGAGTCTCGCCGATCTCGACGAAGCCGTGCTTGGCGAAGAAGTCGACTTCGAACGTGAGGCAGAAAATTCTGCTGACGCCGAGCCAGCGGGCGGTGTGCAGCAACTTGTCAAGGAGTTGGTGGCCGATGCCGGTGCCCTTGCGGGCCGGATCCACGGCCAGCGTACGCACCTCCGCGAGGTCCTCCCACATCACGTGCAGCGCTCCGCAGCCGACCACGGCGGCGTCCACGTCCCGCTCGGCGACCCAGAACTCCTGGATGTCCTCGTAAAGCGTCACGGTGGCTTTGTCGAGAAGGATGTCACGGTGCACGTAGGGGTCGAGCAGCCGGCGGATGGCCCGGACATCCGAGGTGCGGGCGCGCCGGATGGTGACCCCGTAAGAATCGCTGGGCATGACTTGACGCTATCGTCACGCGCTTGCTTCGCTGTCACCGGCTTCGGTGTCACCGGGTGAGTCCAGCGACACGACGCGTAGCGCATCGCGCAGCGCGTCGAGCTGGGCCGGCGACATCATGCCGAAGAACGCGACAAGCGCGGCAGCGGGATTGTCGCTGGCGGCCCACGCCTCGTTCATGAGTGCGGCGGAGTAGGCGGCCCGGGTGGAGACCGCTTCATATCGATAGGCGCGGCCTTCGGGTGCCCGCCGCAGCCAGCCCTTCTGGTGGAGGTTGTCCATTACGGTCATGACGGTGGTGTACGCGAGAGAGCGTTCCTGCTGGAGGTCTTCCAGCACTTCCCGGACGGTGACCGGGCGGTTCCACTCCCACACCCGGGTCATGACCGTGTCTTCGAGCTCTCCCAATGGCCGGACCACGCCCAGCACAATACCCGTAGGAGCGTGAACAATGGGGCGATTGGGACGGGGAAGGGAGCGGCGGGCGTGGCGATTCCGGCGGCGGAGGCGGGCCCGTCGCCGCGGTTAGGGTTACCCGGCGCTACTCGGCGGACTTCTGCTTCGCCGCCTCGGCCTGCGCGAATGCGGCATCGACGGCGGCGTCTTCCTTGGCCTTGTTGGGACCGCCCTGGTTCTTGACGATCGTCACGATCATCACGGTGAAGGCGACGGCCATGACGGTCGACGGAAGCAGCGCGGAGAGGTAATCCATGAGAGCCATCCATCGTTGCGGGCTACTGGGCGCGGGCGCCGCGGAGGTGCCGCGGGCTCCAGCGTAGCCCGGCGGGGGTGGCGGGTCGGCGGGAGGGGGTGGCGGCGCCGCCGGAGCGGCGCGGCGCGGTCCGGGTGGAGGAGTCCGGCGTACGGGCCCGGGGTCAGGCCGTACGGGCCGCGGGCGGCCGCAGCAGGTGCTCCGGGGGCGGGGCCGGGCGGCGGCGGGGCGGGAAGACCTCGGCGGGGGTGGGCACCGGCCGGTTCGGGGACGCGGGCCGGCGGTCCGGGGGGTTCTCCCGGGGCGGGCGCTGCTCCGGCTGCCCGCCGGGCTTCCGCGGCTTCCCGCCCGGGGACGGCTCCGACTCCTCCGACCCCTGCGCCGCCCAGGGCGCCCGGCCGCCGGGCAGGGCGCGCAGCGCGGGGCGCGGGAGGAGCGCCGCGGGTACGGGGGGCGGGTTCGGCGCCGCGGACGGGGCGGGGACCACCGGCCCTGCGGGCGCCGTCGGCACGGGGCGGCGGCGGGGCGGCACCTGGGCCGCCGTCAGCGCCTCACAACGCCGCAGCAGCCTGCGCCGGCGCTCCGCCACGCCCGGGTCCGCCGGCTCGGCGCACAGGGCGCGCAGCGCGGCGACGTCGGCCTGCCGGGGCACGTAGCCGGTGGCGAGCGCGTCGTGCAGCAGCTCCGCGTACCCGGAGGCGCTGCCGGGGAGCGCGGCGCGGTAGCGGGCGAGGTCGGCGCTGTGGAACAGGCGCATCCGGTCCGCCTCGGCCGCCGCCTCGTCCAGCGCCGCGGCCAGCTCCGTGCAGTCCCGTACGACGGCGCCGCGCGGGACCGCGTGCGCGGCGGCCGGCTTCGTCCCGTCACCCCTGGCGGGCCTGGGCAGGCCCCAACTCGACTCGATGGCGATGGCCAGCGCGTCACGCACGACGCGGAGCTCGTCGGCGCTCAGCGCCACACCGCCTCGGGAACCGTATGGCGTAGGCATAATCCGACTTTAGGCCCTGAAGGGGACTCATGCCGCGAAGGCGCGCGGAACGGGCTGGCGCCGCGGGTGGGCGGGCCGCTGCCGCGCGCCCCTGTCAGGTGGTGGAGACGTTCCGCTCGTAGACCAGGCGGAGGCCGATCAGCGTCAGCCAGGGCTCGTGCTCGTCGATCACCGAGGAGTCGGCCAGCATCATCGGCGCCAGCCCGCCCGTCGCGATGACGGTGACCTCGTCCGGGTCGTCGGCCAGCTCCGCCGCCATGCGGTTGACCACGCCGTCGACCTGGCCCGCGAACCCGTACAGGATGCCGGACTGCATCGCCTCGACCGTGTTCTTGCCGATCACCGAGCGCGGCCGGGCCAGCTCGATCTTGCGCAGCTGCGCGCCGCGTACGCCCAGCGCCTCCGTGGAGATCTCGATGCCGGGCGCGATGACCCCGCCGACGTACTCGCCGCGCTCGCTGACCGCGTCGAACGTCGTCGCCGTGCCGAAGTCGACGACGACGGCCGGCCCGCCGTACAGCTCGGCCGCCGCCAGCGCGTTGATGATCCGGTCGGCGCCGACCTCCTTGGGGTTGTCCATCAGCACGGGTACGCCGGTCTTCACGCCCGGCTCGACGAGCACGGAGGGGACGTCGCCGTAGTAGCGGCGGGTGACCTCGCGCAGTTCGTGCAGCACCGAGGGGACGGTGGAGCAGATGGCGATGCCGTGGATGCCGTCGCCCAGCTCCTCGCCGAGCAGCGGGTGCATGCCCATCAGGCCCTGGAGCAGCACGGCCAGTTCGTCGGCGGTGCGGCGCGCGTCGGTGGAGATGCGCCAGTGCTCGACGATCTCCTCGCCGTCGAAGAGGCCGAGGACCGTGTGGGTGTTCCCGACGTCGATGGTGAGGAGCATCTAGCCGTCGCCCTCCTCGCGCAGGTCGAGGCCGATGTCGAGGATGGGGGTGGAGTGCGTGAGCGCCCCCACGGCCAGGTAGTCGACGCCCGTCTCCGCGTACGCGCGCGCGTTGTCGAGCGTCAGCCGCCCGGAGGACTCCAGCCGGGCCCGGCCGGCGACCAGCGCGACGGCCTCCTCCGTCTCGACCGCCGTGAAGTTGTCCAGCAGGATGAGGTCGGCGCCCGCGTCGACGGCCTCGCGGACCTGGTGCAGGGTGTCCGCCTCCACCTCCACGTCCAGGTCCGGGAATTCGGCCCGTACGAGCCGGAACGCCTCCGCCAGGCCGCCCGCCGCGACCACATGGTTGTCCTTGACCAGCGCCGCGTCCGACAGGGACATGCGGTGGTTGACGCCGCCGCCGCAGCGCACCGCGTACTTCTCCAGCGCGCGCAGCCCCGGGGTCGTCTTGCGGGTGTCGCGGACCTTGGCGGAGGTGCCCTCCAGGGCGTCGGCCCAGGAGCGGGTGGAGGTGGCGATTCCGGACAGGCGGCAAAGGAGGTTGAGCGCGCTGCGTTCGGCAGTAAGGAGGTCGCGTGTGCGGGTGCGGACCGTCAGCAGCGGCTGCCCGGCCTCGACCAGGTCGCCGTCCTCCGCGTGCCGCTCGACTTCCATGTCATCGGTACAGACGACGGACAGCACCGCCTCGGTGACGCGCAGTCCGGCGACGACGCCGGCCTCGCGGGCGGTGAAGTCGCCGACGGCGACGGCGTCTTCGGGGACGGTGGCGACGGTCGTCACGTCCACCCCGTGGTCGAGGTCCTCCTCGACGGCGAGGTGGGCGACATCCTCGACGTAGACCGGGTCGAGGCCCGCGTCGACGAGGAGCTGGGCGAGAGCGGGGTCGAGGCCGCACTCCAGGGGGTCGTGGCCGTACGCCGCGCCTTCGTCACCGTCGCCCGCCCCGCAGCCGCAGGCGTCGCCGCAGCCCCCGGCGCCGGTGTCCGGGCCGCCGAGGGGCAGGAGCGTCAGCTCCACGGGCTGGGGTCGGTGGGGCTCTGGGGTGCTGCTCACGGGGTCTCCCGGTGGAAGGCGGTGCCGGCCGTGGTTCGGACGGCGAGTGCGGGGGCTGCGGTGTTCGCGGAGGCTTCGGGGTTTTCGGAGTGCGCGGGGGTTTCGGGGTTCCCGGCGCGTACGGGATCGGGGCTGAGGGTGACGAGGAAGTGGCGGGCCCAGTGCGCGTCGTCGCGGTCGGCGTGGTCCTCGCGCCAGTGCGAGCCGCGGGTCTCGACGCGGCGCCGGGCGCACTCGACGAGGACGCGCGCGACGAGCAGCAGGTTGGTCGCCTCCCAGGTCTCCACGCACGGCGGCGCGGGGGCGGGGCGCGCGGTGTCGCGTATCGCGCACAGCCGGGCGGCGGCCTCGTCCAGGCTGGCGGCGGAGCGCAGGACGCCGGCTCCGGCGGTCATCACGCGCTGGATGCCGAGGCGCGCGTCCGGCGGGAGGAGGGGGATCTCCAGCGGCGGGCTCTTCTCCTCCGGCGCGCTCGGCCCCTCCGGTACGGGCCCGGCGGCGACGTCCGCCGCGATGCGCTCGGCGAAGACCAGCCCCTCCAGCAGGGAGTTGGACGCCAGCCGGTTCGCGCCGTGCACGCCGGTGCAGGCCACCTCACCGCAGGCGTACAGGCCCGGGACGCTCGTGCGCCCGCGCAGGTCCGTGACGACGCCGCCGGAGGCGTAGTGGGCCGCGGGGGCGATCGGGACGAGGTCGTGGACCGGGTCGAAACCGTGCGCGCGGCAGGCCGCGAAGATCGTCGGGAAGCGCTGCTTCCACATCTCCGCGCCGAAGTGCCGTCCGTCGAGGTACATGTGGTCGGCGCCGCGCTCGCGCATGCGCCGCATGATGCCCTTCGCCACGATGTCGCGCGGCGCCAGCTCGGCCAGCTCGTGGCGGCCCAGCATGAACCGCACGCCGTCCGCGTCGACGAGGTGGGCGCCCTCGCCCCGTACCGCCTCGGAGACCAGCGGCTGCTGGCCCTCCGCGTCCGGGCCGAGGAACATCACCGTCGGGTGGAACTGCACGAACTCCAGGTCCGACACCTCCGCGCCGGCGCGCAGCGCGAGGGCGACGCCGTCGCCGGTGGAGACCGCCGGGTTGGTGGTCGCGGAGAAGACCTGGCCCATCCCGCCGGTGGCGAGGACCACGGCGGGGGCGTGGACGGCGCCCACGCCGTCGCGCGCGCCCTCGCCCATCACGTGCAACGTGACGCCGGCGGCGCGCCCTTCCGCGTCCTTGATCAGATCGAGTACGAGCGCGTGCTCGACGGTCTCGATCCCCGCCTCGCGCACCGCCTCGACCAGCGCGCGGGAGACCTCCGCGCCGGTCGCGTCGCCGCCCGCGTGGGCGATGCGGCGGCGGTGGTGGCCGCCCTCGCGGGTCAGCTCGATGGCGCCGGTGGCGGGGTCGGTGTCGAAGGCGGCGCCGGTGGCGATGAGGCGGCGCACGGCGGCGGGGCCTTCGGTGACGAGGGTGCGTACGGCGTCCTCGTCGCACAGCCCGGCGCCCGCGACGAGGGTGTCGGCGAGGTGCTGCTCGGGGGTGTCGCCCTCGCCGAGGGCGGCGGCGATGCCGCCCTGGGCCCAGCGGGTGGAGCCGTCGTCGAGGTTGGCCTTGGTGACGACGGCGACCCGGCGGCCCGCCTCGGCGCAGCGCAGCGCGGCGGTGAGCCCGGCGACGCCGGAGCCGACCACGACGACGTCGGTGTCCAGCACCCAGCCGGGGGCGGGGGCCTCGAGCCGTATCGCGGTCACCGGGCACCTCCGAAGGTCAGGCGGATGTTGTCGATGAGACGGGTGGCACCGACCCTGGCGGCCACGGCGAGGACGGCTTCGCGGGCGGTGGCGTCCTTCTGAGCCGCGGGGGCCGCCGTTTCCTCCGCGGTGCCGGACGCGTCCCCTGTCGTGCCGTCCGTGAGCGGCGTGAAGTCGGCGGGGTCCACCAGCGCGGCGTAGTCCAGCTCCAGTGGAGGCGACAGCCTGCCCGCCTCGTGCAGCACAGACTGTGCCGCTGTCAGCGCTTCGCGCGGGCCGCCGCGCGCCTCGCGCGCCGCGAACAGCGCGCGGGACAGCGCGAGCGCGGTGCGGCGCTCCGGCGCGGAGAGGTACACGTTGCGGCTGGACAGGGCGAGCCCGTCGGGTTCGCGTACGGTCGGCACGCCGAGGATGCGTACCGGGAAGTTCAGATCGCGCACCATCCGTGTGATCAGCGCGAGTTGCTGGGCGTCCTTCTGCCCGTAGAGCGCCGCGTCGGGACGCGTGAGGTGCAGCAGCTTGGCGACGACGGTGAGCATGCCGTCGAAGTGGCCCGGGCGGAACGCGCCCTCCAGCCGCTCCCCCATCGGCCCGGCGCTGATGCGCACCTGCGGCTCGCCGCCCGGGTAGACCTCGTCGGCGGACGGTGCGAAGACGACGTCCGCGCCCTCCTTGCCGGCGAGCAGGACGTCGGCGTCGAGGGTGCGGGGGTAGCGTTCCAGGTCCTCGCCGGCGCCGAACTGCAGCGGGTTGACGAAGACGGTGACCACGACCTGACCCTGCGGGCCGACTTCGGCGCGGGCGGCGCGGACCAGGGCGGCGTGGCCCTCGTGCAGCGCGCCCATGGTCATCACCACGGCGCGCGCCGGGCGTTCTTCTGCGGTGCCGGGCGCTTCCGGGGGCGCATGCGCCCCCGGCGGCTCCGGCAGATCCGCGGCCTGGTGTACGAGCAGAGCGGTCATCGTCGCCGTCCCTCAGCGTCCTCCGTCGGCGAGGACCCCGAGCAGGTCCTCGGCCAGCTCCGGCTTGAGCAGCCCGCCCGCGAGCGCGCGGTCCGCCGTCGCCCGGGCCATCGCGACGTACGCGGGCACGGCCTGCGGCGCGTGGATGCGCAGCTCCGCGATGTGCGCCGCCACGGTGCCCGCGTCGCCGCGCGCGACCGGTCCGGTGAGCGCGGCGTCGCCGCTGCGCAGCGCGTTGTCGAGGGCGGCGCCGAGCAGTGGGCCGAGCATCCGGTCCGGGGCGCCGACGCCGGCCTTGGTGAGCAGCTCCATCGACTGCGCCACCAGCGTGACGAGGTGGTTGGCCCCGATGGCGAGCGCCGCGTGGTACAGCGGGCGGGCCGCCTCCTCCACCCACTCCGGCTCCCCGCCCATCTCCACGACCAGCGCCTCCGCCGCCATACGCAGTTCCCCGGGCGCGGTGACGCCGAAGGAGCAGCCGGCGAGGCGCTGGACGTCGACGGCGGTGCCGGTGAACGTCATCGCGGGGTGCAGCGCGAGCGGCAGCCCGCCGGCGCGGGTGGCGGGCTCCAGCACCGCCGCTCCGTACCGGCCGGAGGTGTGCACGAGCAGCTGCCCGGGGCGTACGGCGCCGGTGCCCGCCAGGCCCTCCACGAGGCCGGGCAGCACGTCGTCGGGCACGGTGAGCAGCACGAGGTCGGCGCGGGCCAGCACCTCGGCCGGCTCGGTGACGGGCACGTCGGGGAGCATCTCGTCCGCCCGCCTGCGGGCGCCGTCGGAGACGGCGTGCACGGCGACCGGGCGGTGTCCCGCGAGCGCGAGCGCCGCGGCCAGCGGCGGGCCGACCCGGCCGGCGCCGACCACGCCGACGGCGAGCCGGGCAGGCTTCTCCTGCGGCTCGGGGGTGGGGCTGGGGTTCACGTCGCCTTCCGTTCCAGTCCGCTTCGGGTACCGGACGTACGGGTTCATGGTACTTGCGGCGTCGGGCGGCCGTCGGTGTGTGCCTGAGCACTCTGCACCGCCGCGGGGCGTAAACCCGGTGTGGCGGAGGTGCGGCGCAGGCATGATCTGGGCCCATGACGGACGCGGACGACCTGATGACCCGTAGGCGCGCGACGTGGGCGGCGGCCGAGCACACCCTCTCGGCCTCCCTCCCCACCATCTCCCAACGCCTGGCCCGCCTCGCCACCGCCCGGCCCGGCGGCATCGACCTCGACCAGCAGGTCGACGTCTACGCCGGCGGGGTCGTCGGCGAGCTGGAGGAGCGCACCGCGGGACTGCTCGGCTGCGAGGACGCGGCGTTCTTCCCCACCGGCACCATGGCGCAGCAGGTCGCCCTGCGCTGCTGGGCGGAGCGCACCGGCAGCAGCGTCGTGGCCTCGCACCCGCTCTCCCACCTGGAGGTGCACGAGCGCGCGGCGTACTCGGTGGTCACCGGGCTGCGCGCCGTCCACCCCACGCGCGAGCCGCGGGTCGCGACGGCGGCGGAGGTGGCGGCGCTGGGCGAGCCCTTCGGGACGCTGATGCTGGAGCTGCCGATGCGCGAGCCGGGGTTCGTGCTGCCGGAGTGGGCGGAGCTGGAGGAGGTCGTCGCGGCGGCCCGGGAGCGGGAGGCGGTCGTCCACTTCGACGGCGCCCGGCTGTGGGAGTGCACGACGCACTTCGGGCGCGGGCTGGCGGAGATCGCAGGGCTCGCGGACAGCCTGTACGTCTCGTTCTACAAGTCGCTGGGCGGGCTGTCCGGCGCGGCGCTGGCCGGTCCCGCGGGGTTCGTGGAGGAGGCGCGGGCGTGGCGGCACCGGTACGGCGGCCAGCTGTTCCAGCAGTGGCCGGCGGCGCTGGCCGCGCTGGAGGGGCTGCAGCTGGAGCTGCCGCGGCTGCCGTCGTACGTGGCGCACGCGCGGGTCGTCGCGGGCGCGCTGCGGGAGGGGCTCGCGGCGGCGGGGGCGCCGTTCTTCCGGGTGCATCCGGAGGTGCCGCACACGCACCAGTTCCAGGTCTGGCTGCCGTACGGGGCGGAGGCGCTGATGGACGCGGGGACGGCGCTGGCGGAGGAGACGGGGGTGTGCCTGTTCCGGATGTGGACGGAGCCGGGCGACCCGCCGGGGCTGTCGGTGACGGAGGTCACGGTGACGGAGCCGGGGCTGGCGTGGTCGGCGGAGGACGTGGCACGGGAGGCGGGGGCGCTGGTGGAGCGCGTACAGCGGGCGGCGGCGGAGGCGGCCGGGTCGGGGGACGCGGGTCCCGCCGGCGCGGAGGCCGACGGGGCGGGGACGGGCTCGGGGGCTGGTTCGGGGGCGGCGGGCTCGTGAGCGGCGGACTCCGGACTTCCGAGCCGCGGTGTCCAACTGACTGCCGGCGAATTTGAGCCCGTCGTTTCGGGCTCTGTCCAAGCGCGTGGGCGCGGATACGGGCCCGCCGGCCCTGGCGCTGTCAGTTCCGTGCCCGACCATGGCTTCATGAGCGTCACCCTCGACATCACCGGCCTGGCCGTCGAGCGCATCGGCTTCACGCCCTCCCCGCTCGCCGAGCTGGGCGCCGCGCTGCATGCGCTCGCCTCGCCCGCGCACCACCCCGGGGCGAGCGGCTGGACGACCGCGACCGCGGCCGCGCTCGACCCCGCGCTCGCGGACCGGCTGAGCGAGGCGGAGTTCCTGTGGAGCGCCGGGCGGGCCGACATCCTGCTGCCCGCCGCGCCGGGGGCGACCCTCGCGGAGGAGCTGGACGCGCTCGACCGGATCCCGGACGACGCGTTCGTCACCGCCGCGTTCGAGATCGTGTGCAACCCGGCGTACCAGCACGGCAGCCCCTCCCCGCTCGCCGACCCGGTCACCCGCCGCATCGCCGTCGAGCGCGCGGCCGCCCGCGGGCCGCGGCAGGCGGCGTTCGTGGAGCGGATGCTCGCGGACCCGGACGGGCTGCGGGTGTGGCTGCGGCGGCTCTTCGAGGACTGCGCGCAGGCGTTCTTCGACGAGACGTGGGAGCGGGTCCGCCACCCGCTCGCCGCGGACGCCCGGCACAAGACGGACCTGCTGCGGCGCAAGGGCCTGGCCGCGGCGCTGCCGGACGTGTCGAGTTCGCTGCGGCTGGACGAGGGCGCGGACGGCGCGGTCCGCATCGTCGCGGACAAGCTGACCAGCGGCGAGGCGGTCGCGCACGAGAGCGTGACGTTCATACCGACCGCGTTCGGCTGGCCGCACGTGCTGGTGGTGTACGCGCCGGGCTGGCAGCCGGTGATCCAGTACCCCATACCGTCGCCGGACCTGCCCCGGTCGCCCGCGCTGGAGACGCTGCAACTGCGGCTGGAAGCGCTGGCGCACCCGGTGCGGCTCCGGCTGTGCCGCACGATCTCGCGGACGCCGACGACGACGGGCGAACTGGCCGCCGTGCATCAGTTGACGGCGCCGGAGGTCTCGCGCCACCTGGCCGTGCTGAAGAAGGCCGGGCTCGTCGTCACGCGGCGCCGCGGGCGGTACGTGCAGTACGAACTGTCGCTGCCGGCGGTCGCCCGGCTGGGCGGGTCGCTGCTGGAGGGCCTGCTGCGCTGAGGCGGGTCCACCGGCCGGCGTCAGCTTCCGGCCCGTACCAGACCCGTCTCGTACGCCAGGACCACTGCCTGCACCCTGTCCCGCAGCTCCAACTTCGTGAGGATCCGCCCCACATGTGTCTTCACCGTCGCCTCGGACAGCACCAGTTGCGCCGCGATCTCCCCGTTCGACAGCCCCTGCGCGATCAGCAGCAGCACCTCGCGCTCCCGGTCCGTCAGCCGCTTCAGCTCCGGGTGCGCCCGTTCGCCCGCCGGGGCGGGCATCACGGCCGTGAACCGGTCGATGAGCCGCCGCGTGGTGCTCGGCGCGACGACCGCGTCGCCGCTGTGCACGGCCCGGATGGCGCTCAGCAGGTCACCGGGCGGCACGTCCTTGAGCATGAACCCCGACGCGCCGGCCTGGAGGGCCGAGAAGGCGTACTCGTCGAGGTCGAAGGTGGTCAGGATCAGCACCTTCGGCGGCGCCTCCGCCGGCTTGCCCGCGCAGATGCGCCGCGTCGCCTCGACGCCGTCGAGGCGCGGCATGCGCACGTCCATGAGGACGACGTCCACCTTCGTGACGTCGAGGAGCTGCACCGCCTCGTCGCCGTCCCCCGCCTCCGCGACGACGTCCATGTCGGGCTGGGCTGCCAGCACCATCCGAAAGCCGGTGCGCAGCAGCGCCTGGTCGTCCACGAGCATGACCCGGATCGTCACGTGAGTCCCTTCTCTCTCATCAGGGCCGCATGGGCCGCCCTTGGTTCCTGCCTGGTTACGCGTCCGACGGTAAGCCGCCCGCCGGGACGGCCGTCAGGCGGCCGTCTTCAGTGGCAGCACGGCACGCACGCGGAAGCCGCCGCCGGGCCGCGGCCCCGCGTCCAGCTCGCCGCCGGTCATCCCCACGCGCTCGCGCATGCCGATGAGCCCGTGCCCCTGGCCGTCGGCCCCGCCCTCTTCGTACAGCTCGGGCAGCGAACCCCGGCCGTCGTCCTCGACGAGCACCTGGAGTTCGCCGTCCGCGTAGGTCAGCCGCACCGCGGCGCCGGCCTCGGGGCCGCCGTGCTTGCGGGTGTTGGTCAGCGCCTCCTGCACGATGCGGTACGCCGCGAGTTCGATGCTGCTCGGCAGCTCCCGCGGCGAGCCGGCCACCTCGAAGGAGACCGTGAGCCCCGCGCCGCGCACCTGCTCGATCAGCTCCGCCAGCTGCTCCACGCCGGGCTGCGGCACGTACTCGCCGCCCGCGCCCGGGTCGCCGGTGCGCAGCACGCCCAGCAGCCGGCGCATCTCGGCCAGCGCCTGCCGGCCGGTGCCGGAGATGGTGGTGAGCGCGTCCTTGGCCTGCTGCGGAGCGCTGTCCAGCACGTACGCGGCGCCGTCGGCCTGCACGACCATGACGGAGACGTTGTGCGCCACCACGTCGTGCAGCTCGCGGGCTATCCGTGCGCGCTCGGCCGCGACCGCGATCCGCGACTGGGTCTCGCGCTCCCGCTCCAGGCGGGCGGCCCGTTCCTCGAGCTGCGCGTAGTAGGCGCGGCGGGTGCGCAGCGAGTCGCCGAGCACCCAGGCGAGCAGGAAGGGGACCGTCAGAAAGGCGAGGCCGACGGTCTGCTCGACGACGGTCTCGCCGGACGCCGGCCACCGCACCTGGTTGACCACGGGCGCGACGGCGGCGCCGACGAGCGCCAGCCGCGACGCCCAGGGCACGTCGCCCGCGGCCACGGTGAAGATGACGACGAGCATGGCGAAGTTCGCCGGGCCCGGGGTGGAGTCCAGGGCGACCTGTACGACGCCGAGCGCCCCGGCGAAGAGCAGCATGCGCTCGGGGTAGCGCCGGCGGAGGGCGACGACGACGGCGTAGCCGATGCCGATGACCAGCGCGATCGTCTTCTCGCCGTCGGAGTACGGGGCGTGCGGGGTGTCCTCTGGATTGGCCGTGTCCACGGCGATCAGCCAGGCACCGGTCATCAGGACGAGGCAGACAGCCCAGAAGCTGTCCACCAGCGTCGGATGACGGCGGAGGAAATCGTAGACACGTTGCACGTCACCCAGCGTAGGCACGCGCGCGTAAGCGGGAGTCAGTCCGCGGGGCGATCCCTGGCTGATGCATCTACTCCGCAGGGTGGAGGATGCGGTTGTGGAGAACGGTGGGACGGGCGCACAGGGCCCGGAAGCGGGGACGGGCACGGCGGGCCTCCAGGGCCCGGAGGGGCGGCTGCGCTGGCGGGAGGCCATGCGGCGGGCGCTGTACGGGCCGGAGGGCTTCTACCGCAGGAGCGGGCCCGGGGCCGGGGCGGCGGCGCACTTCCGCACCTCGGTGCACGCCTCGCCCCTGTTCGCGGCGGCGGTCGCGGAGCTGGCGCGCCGGGTGGCGGTCGCGCTGGGGCGCCCGGCGGAGCTGGACGTGGTCGACGTCGGAGCGGGGCGCGGGGAGCTGCTGACGGGGGTGCTGGCGGCGTACGAGGGGCCCGGGCGGCTGCGGGCGTACGCGGTGGAGGTGGGCCCGCGGCCGGAAGGGCTGGACGAGCGGATCACGTGGCTTGCGGAGCCGCCGCAGGGTGTGCGCGGGCTGCTGTTCGCCAACGAATGGCTGGACAACGTGCCGGTGGAGGTCGCGGAGACGGACGAGCGGGGTGTGCCGCGGTACGTGGAGGTCGCGGCGGACGGCACGGAGGAGCTGGGTGCGGACGTCGGCGGCGCCGACGCGGAGTGGCTGCGCCGCTGGTGGCCGCTGGCGGGCCTGCCGCCGGGCAGCCGCGCGGAGGTCGGCGGCTCGCGCGACGCCGCGTGGTCGGCGGCGGTCACGACGCTCACCGCCGGGCTGGCGCTGACCGCGGACTACGCGCACACCCGGGCGAACCGGCCCCCGTACGGCACGCTGACGGCGTTCCGCGACGGGCAGGAGGTGGCCGCGGTGCCGGACGGGAGCTGCGACGTGACGGCGCACGTGGCGCTGGACGCGGTGGCCGCCGCACCGGCCGGGGACGGGGTGCCGCAGCTGCTGTCGCAGCGGGAGGCGCTGCGGGGGCTCGGGCTCGACGGGAGCCGGCCGCCGCTGGCCCTGGCGTCGACGGACCCGGTCGGCTACCTGCGGCGGCTCGCCGTCGCGGGACAGGCGGCCGAACTCCTCGACCCCGCGGGGCTCGGGGGCTTCACGTGGCTGGCCCACCGCGTGGGAATCGAGCCGGTCCTCCCCTGATACCGCGGGCCCCGCGCGCCCGCCCGGCGCCCGGCACGGCGCGGCGGTACCCGGCACGGCTCACCCGGCCCTCGGCGCAGGCCGACCGCGGCCCGGCGCGGCTGCGGCCCGGCGAGGCTGCGGCCCGGCGAGGCACCCCGGCCCGTGCCGAACGCGCCACCGCCTCGCGCGGCCCGCGCCCGTGCCCGTACGGCCGCCGCTCCCCTCCCCCAGCAGCAGCCCACCCCCGCCGCAGCGCCTCACAGCTGCGGCAGCGAGTCCAGCTCCACCTCCGCCCGCGCCACCGCGCGCGCGTCCGCGTCGATCGACCGCCGCAGCGCCTCGTGCAGGCTCGCCGGCGTCAGGACGCCGGCGAACCGCCCCGACTCCTCGTCGTCCACCACCGCGATCCACCCCGCGTCGTACTGCAGCATCGTCGCGAACGCCTTCTTCAGGCTCGCCCCCAGCGGCAGCCAGGCGTCCATCCGCCGCGCGTAGTCCGACACGGCACCGCCCTTGGCGATCTCGTCCGCGGCGACCCACCCGTGCAGTTCGCCGGCGGCGTCCAGCACGACGGCCCACCGCGAGCCGCCGTCCCGCAGCGCCGCCGCGGCGCTCCGCGCGTCGTCGTCCAGCCGGACCACCGGCGGCTGCTCCAGGTCGCCGCGCTCGATCTCCGTCACCGACAGCCGCTTCAGGCCGCGGTCGGCGCCGACGAAGTCGGCCACGTACGGGGTCTCGGGCGCGCCCAGGACCGCCGCCGGCGAGTCGAGCTGCTCGATCCTGCCCGTCCCGAACACCGCGATGCGGTCGCCGAGGCGTACCGCCTCCTCGATGTCGTGTGTGACGAAGAGCACGGTCTTGCGCATCCGCGCCTGCAGCTTGAGGAACTCGTTCTGCAGGTGCTCGCGCACCACCGGGTCCACCGCCCCGAACGGCTCGTCCATGAGCAGCACCGGCGGGTCCGCCGCCAGCGCCCGCGCCACGCCGACGCGCTGGCGCTGGCCGCCGGAGAGCTGGTCGGGGTAGCGGCGGCCGTGCTCGTGCGGGTCCAGGCCGACCATGTCCAGCAGCTCGGCCGCCCGCTTGAGCCGCTTCTCGCGCGGCGTGCCCAGCAGGTGCGGCACGGTCGCCGTGTTGTCGAGGACGTTCTTGTGCGGGAAGAGGCCGACGTTCTGGATGCAGTAGCCGATGTGGCGGCGCAGCTCGACGGGGTCGGTGGCCATGATGTCCTGCCCGTCGACCTCGATACGGCCGGCGGTGGGCTCGATGAGCCGGTTGACCATCTTCAGGGTGGTGGTCTTGCCGCAGCCGGACGGGCCTACGAGGGTCACCAGTTCGCCCGCGGCTACGTCGAACGACAAGTCGTTCACCGCGGTCGTCCCATCGGGGTACCGCTTGGTCACGTGCTCGAATCGGATCATGTTTCCTCATTCTGCACCGCCCGGGGCCCCCGGTGTCAGTGGAGGAGGGTCTAATAGAGCTGCCTACGGGAAGGAGCGGTGGCGTGAAAGCCTCCGGCTGCCTGGCAGCGAACGAGTGGATCTGCGGTGAATACGTCCGCAGCCGCAGCGAAGAGCTCGTCGACGCCACGGTCCAGCACGTCTGGATCACGCTGGCGTCGGTCGGCATCGGCCTGCTGGTCTCCTTTCCGCTGGCCCTGATCGCCCGCCGATGGCGGGTGCTCACCGGACCTGTGCTCGGTCTGACAACTGTTCTGTACACGATTCCGTCGCTCGCGATGTTCTCCCTGCTGGTCCCGCTCATGGGGATCTCGGCGTCCGTCGTCGTCACCGGCCTCGTGCTCTATTCGCTGACGATCCTCATCCGCAATCTGCTGGCGGGCCTCGATTCCGTGCCGGCGGAGACGCGGGAGGCGGCGCGCGGAATGGGGTACGGGCAGACGCGGCTGCTGTTCGCCGTCGAGCTGCCGCTCGCGCTGCCCGCCGTCATGGCCGGGCTGCGGATGGCGACGGTGTCGACGATCGCGATGACGACGGTCGGCGGCATCATCGGCTACGGCGGCCTGGGCAACCTGATCGTCGACGGCATGCGCACCCTGTTCAAGGCGCAGGTGCTGACGGCGTCGGTGCTGTGCGTGCTGCTCGCCGTGCTGGCCGACCTGCTGCTCCTGGGTCTGCAGCGGCTGCTGACGCCGTGGACGCGGGCGCGGCGGAGCGGCGGTGGCGGCAGATTCCGGGTCGGGACCGCCAGGCGGCAGAAGGAGGCGGCCTGATGGGTACGGTCGCGGACGCGTGGACATGGCTGACCACGGGGTCGAACTGGTCGGGCCCGTCCGGCATCGGCGTGCGGCTGGGCGAGCATCTGTACCTGACGGGCATGTCGCTGGCCATCGCCTGCGCCATCGCCCTGCCGATCGCGTTCTGGCTGGGCCACATCGGCAAGGGCGGCACCCTCGCGATCAACATCTCGAACGTCGGGCGGGCCGTGCCCACGCTCGCGGTGCTCGGGCTGCTCATGCTCACGCCGCTGCGGATGCACGGTGACTGGCCGACGGTCATCGCGCTCGTGCTCTTCGCGGTGCCGCCGCTGCTGACGAACGCGTACGTGGGTATCCGCGAGGCCGACCGGGACGTGGTGGAGGCGGCACGGGGCATGGGCATGTCCGGGCCGCAGCTGCTGGGCCGGGTGGAGCTGCCGCTGGGCTATCCGCTGGTGATGACCGGACTGCGGTCGGCGACCGTGCAGGTGGTCGCGACGGCCACGCTGGCGGCCATCGCGGGCGGCGGCGGGCTCGGCCGGATCATCACCGCGGGCTTCCGGACGTACAACACCCCGATGGTGGTGGCCGGCGCCTTCCTGGTGGCGGTGCTGGCCCTGGTGCTGGAGGCCGTGCTCGTCGTCGCCGAGCGGCTGCTCGACCCGATGCGCGGCCGCCGCGACGGGCGCCGCGGGCGCGGGCGGGGGACGCCGGGCGACGACCTGGCGGCACCGGGAGCGGAGGGGGCGGACGTGCCGCCGGGGGATCGGAAGCCCGCGCCGGCGTCGCTGTAGGGTTCTTCGTCACGTCGTGCGCAGCGCAGCGCACCCGCCGTGTCACGTGGCACCGGTGTGCGCGTAGCGCGTCGGCATTCTCCTCCGGAAAAATCCGCTAAAACCAGCTGTAATGCCACACCGGTTTCGCACATTATTGCTACGCATATCGACTCCCGACGGATGGAGAATCCCTTGATCACCAACCGCGTTCGTGCTCGTGCAGCCGCTTCGGTGCTGGCCGCCGCCGCCCTGACCGCGGGGCTCGCGGCCTGTGGCGGCGACAGCCTGGAGGAAAAGGGCGGCACGGACTCGCCGGACGACGACAAGTCATCCCTGGTGGTGGGCCAGGCCGGGTTCACGGTCTCGACGGTCACCGCCGAGCTGTACTCGGCGATGCTGAAGGACGCCGGCTACGACGTCACGATAAAGAAGCTGGAGAACCGCGAGCTCTACGAGCCGGAGCTGGAGAAGGGCAGCATCGACGTCTTCCCGGAGTACGCCGCCACCCTCGCCGAGTTCCTCAACGCGAAGGAGAACGGCGTCGAGGCACCGGAGAAGAACCCCGTCGCGTCGAACGACGCCGACGAGACGGTGACCGCCCTGCGCAAGCTCGCCGAGCCCCGCGGCCTGAAGGTGCTCGACGCCGGCGACGCCGTCGACCAGAACGCCTTCGCCGTCTCCAAGGACTTCGCCGCCGAGAACGACCTCAAGACCCTCAGCGACCTCGGCAAGACCGGCGACGCCATCCGCCTCGCGGCGGGCGACGAGTGCCCGGAGCGCCCGTTCTGCGAGCCGGGCCTGGAGAAGACGTACGACATCGACATCACGAAGATCGACCCGCTGGGCGTGGGCACACCCGCGGCCAAGCAGTCGGTCCAGGACGGCACCAACCAGCTCGCCCTGACGACGACCACGGACGCCACCCTGGACGACTTCGACCTGGTGCTGCTGGAGGACGACAAGGGCCTGCAGAACGCGGACAACATCCTCCCCGTCGTCAACGCCGAGGAGGCGGGGACGAAGGAGATCGCCGCCACCCTGGACAAGCTGACACGGGTGCTGACGACGGACGACCTGATCGAGCTGAACCGCAAGGTCGACGCCGAGCGGATGAAGCCGGCGGACGCGGCGAAGGAGTACCTGGAGGAGAAGAACCTCCTCGGCTCCTGACCCGGCCGGACACCGCCCGAGACCCCCTGCCCCGCCGGCTCACCCCGGCGGGACGGGGGGTTCGGCGTCGGCGTGGTCCCGGTCGTCCCGGTCGTCCGCATCCTCTTTCCGCACGCCGTTCAGCAGGTCCACGATCTTCCGCGCGCCGGTGGACGAGGTCGCCGCCAGCCTGGTCCACGACCCGTCCCGGAAGGTGATCGTGAAGTCGACCTGGCCCACGCTGAACGTCTTGACCGCCGCGCCTGCGATGTCCCGGCGGGGCGACGTCCAGAGGACGGCCTCGGACCCCGGAAGCGTCGTGACCTCGCCCCACGAGAACCCCCACCTCCCCGGAGACGTCTCCTCGTACGACGTGATGCGCACGAACTCCTCGGACTCGCCCAGCTCGATCTCGGTGACGGTCCGCCAGGGCCGCCGGGAGGGATCAAGCTGCCAGGGCAGCGTACGGGCCCTGTCACCCTCGCCGGCCCACATCACCGGGAAGTCGTCGATCTCGTTCTCCCGCTCCTCCAGCTCTCCCCGCCGCTCCTCGGAGACCGGGGAGGCTCCGAGAGCGTCGAGGATGATGATGAAGGGGAGAGCGAGGATCCTCATGGTCACCATGAAGACGACGAGGCCGGACTTCCTGAAGAAGCCCCGCACCGCGAACGGCTTTCCGGGCGGCCACCCGGGCAGGTCGCGCTCGATGTCGTTGCGCTCGCGGTCGCGGAAGGAACGCCGCTTCCGTACGGATATGGTGTCACCGGTGGCAAACCTGACCCGGTAGCGCTCCGGTCCGTCGTCCATTCACCCTTCCTCTTCCTGAGGCGGCAGGAAACTGACGGTCTGCAGAACGATCGCCGTCATCTCGCAGAACTCCCCCCAGTAGTCCATCGACGCGGTGTCGAGCGTGAACACCCCGATGTACGGCCCGGTGGGAAACGGCACGTGGACCTGGATCTGCCCGGCGCGGAGCTTGGTCTCCTGCCCGCTGCCCGCAAGCTCGGCGGGCACGGTGAACTCCCGCAGGGACACCGAGGAAACGGCGGGCCCGCAAGGCAGGTCGAGCCACCGCACGTCGTTCGTCGCATCCCGGACGAGGATTTCCCGTATCCCCGTGGCGGCGGCCTCGACGGACGGGTGCCCGCTCTCCACCGCACCCACGTTGAACGCACAGTGCGCAACTCCGCCCTCGTCCCGCGCAAACAACCCGAGCGCCGAATACTCATGACCGCAACTCCCCATCAGCTCCCCCATCCCGGCGTAATACGGAGCGGTGGCGGCCCAGAGGGCGTCGTCACCCCGGGGGAAGAGCTCCCGTACGAACTCGTCGGCCAGGGTTGCGCGTTCTTCTGCGGTGGCGGCGAGGGGGAGCGAGTGGAACCCGTCGGGAACGGTGAACCAGACCGGAGGTATGCCGTCGAGGGCGGTGGAAGTCATGGAAATGTGGCACCGAATTCAGTCGAGGTCACCGGGCTGCAAGGTGGGTTGTCCGCCTTCCGGACTCATCAGGTGCATGGTCCCCCCGGCGATACCGTTGACCGGCTCTGCGGACTCGGACCAGCCTTCGAACAGGAGGTTGCCGCTGGGCCGCCTCGTGACGATGCCGTGCGGATACACGGCTCCTGATTGCGCACGCTCCGCCACGTAGGTATCGATGGCGTTCCGCTGGGGCGGGGTGAGCTGATCGGACGGCACGAAGGTGGACGAGGCGTGCCGAAGGATGCGGTTCACGGCATTCTCGTTGTACGAGTGGAGTCGGCACCACGAGCCGTCGGTGAACGTGATCGTGAAGTCCCGGTGGCCCTTGCTGAACTTCCTGCGTTCCGCCCGGGCGATGGACGACCGGCCCACGTCCCAGAGGGCTTCGTCGCGGGAGGTGTCGTCGTCGGGAAAGCCCACCAGCACCAGGCGCGCATCGGTGACGATCAGGTGTGTCCGGACGTTCTCGGGGCGGCGGGCGGGATCGGCTTGCCACGGCAGCGTTCTGGCGACCCCGCCTTCCGGCGCCCACATGACGGGGAAGTCGTCGACCTCGTTCTCCGGATCCTCGCTCTTGCCGCGGATCCTGGGTTCGCCGAACGGGGACCCCACGGCCCCCAGGATGCCCGCGGTCAGGGCCACCAAGGAGTGGCTGACGACGCCCGCCCTCCTGGCCGTACCACGGGCGTTCCGGTCCGCCCGGCTGCGCAGGGCGTAAGACGGCCCCTCCGGCCAGTCCGGCAATTCGTGCTGGATGTCACGACGCTCGGGGTCCCGGAACCAGCGCATACCGGAAACCGGTGCCGCCATGCCCGTGGCGAACTCCACAGGTCCGCGGCTCAGTAACGTCTCCCCCCGGCGCGGCTCCCACGCTGCCATGGTCCGTCCTCTCCTCAACCGCCGAACGCGGCCTCGAAACGATCGCCGATGTTCACATCGACACCGAGGTGCTGCGGAACAGTCACCAGTTTCGGCGCCATCTTGAGCCCGGAGTCCAGCATCCGCCCGCCGGCGGAGAACGGGTCGATGGCGACTCTCTTGAAGCTGAGCGCGCTGAGGCCTTTGGTGCCGATCAACTGGCCGTCCCCGTAGCCCTTCTGCGCAATTCCGAGCATGCGACTCTGCAGACCGCTTCCCTTGGACGTCAGGAGGCCGACCTCACTGCGCCCCCAGAGCGCCACGCTCTTGAACGGCTTGTAGCCACCCATGACCTTGCCGGCTGTTTCACCGAACGAGATGTAGTTGCGCGCGACATGCAGGTTCGCGGCGTAATTGCTGCCGAGTTGCAGAACACGTGCCTGCGCTGCCTCAAGATTGGCCAGCTTCGCGCCCTTCGTGAACGCCCCCGCGACAGGAATCACGCCGAGGGCGTCCAAGCCGATCGTGGTCCAGCTGACGTCCGCCCCCGCCGCCTTGGCGATCCCGTGCGTGGCGAGCGTCAGCCCTCCCGTGATCAGCGCCGCCGTCGCGAAGGCCGCCCCGATCCCGAAGGGCGCCGTGACGATGGCGAGCACCGCGAGCGCGGCGGTGACGTAGCTGAGTACGTCGCCGATCGCCTTGATCAGGTCCGCGTGGTCCTGGACCCAGTCGAGGGCGTCGCCCAGGACGTCGGACACCCCGCTGGCTATCCGGTCGAACAGCCCGGGCTCGTCCGGGGCGATGTCGCCGGCGGTGTCCAGTTCCCGGCAGATCGACCACGCCTCGGTGACGTAGCGCTCCTTCAGCTCCTCGGCCCGCCTCCGCACCTCGTCCAGCGCGTCTCCGGCCTCCTCCGCGGCCTTCTCGCGCTTGTCCTGCTGCTTCTTCTGCGCGTCCGACGCCTTGTCGTCGTCCGACGCACCGGGGAACGGAGCCGCCTTCCCCGCGTTCACCAGCCGCTGCGCGTCGCCGAGGGCCTCCTGCTTGCGCCGCGCCTCGCGCTCCAGCGCCCGCGCCTCCTCCTGGAAGCGGTCCATCTCGACGGACCAGCGCCGCAGCGCTCTGGCCGCCTTCTCGAAGGAGGTGTGCGCCCGCTTGATGTCGGGGGTGACGTTGTCGGCCACGTGGTCGGAGAAGGCGTTCGCGGCCTTGCCCTTCCAGACTCCCTGGTCGAGCCGCTCCAACTCCCTGGCGGTGGTCCCCAGCTCACCGGCGAGCCGGCCGATGGTGCGCGACAGGTACTTGGTGCTGTGCGCGTCGCCGGGCGCCGGGTCGAAGCCGAGAGTGGGGTAGTCCTTGTCGGCCACGTCAGCTCCCCTTGGGCTGGAGGGCTGCTTCCAGTTCCTTTTCGAGTCCGTCGAAGTCCGTGGCGATCTTCCGCAGCATCTTGGCCGCGCCGTCGGCGTGTTCGCCGAGCTGCTCGATCCCGTACTCCCACGACTCGGCGAAGTCCTGCAGCTCACGCATGAGCATCCAGGCACCGACGACGTCGGTGTCGGTCCCCTTCATCGAGCGGGCGGCGTAGTCCAGGCGTTTGGCCATGGTCGTGAACGTATGGAACAGCTCGTCGAGAACGTCGCCCTTGATCTTCAAGTCTGCCATCCGGGTCCTTCCGATGGGGTCGACGGCCCGTAGGAAGTGACGCTAGCGAAGAGGAATGTCCCCACACCACTCCGAATCCCTCTGAGGCATTGCCTATTGAGGCAAGGATGGAATTCCATTGGCCATGGGATTCAAGTTGGCCATTTTCAGGCGGCGGCGCCGTCGTGACGAAGAGTGAGCGGGACTTCACGATGGCTCAGGAGATCGGGGCACCCGCGACCTTTTCGTCTGGCATCGGTGCAATCTGCAATGGTGGAATTCCACGGTGGGCGCCGTGTCCGGGTCGTCCTGATCGTCTGGCGTGTGTCTCTCCGCGAAGAGTCGGGGCGGGGGTGTCGGGTGGGTGGGACGTAACTGGCGGGAAACGATTGGTTCTGGGCTGCTCCATTTAGGACATCTGCACGGTAAGTTGCGGCCTATGTCACGTGGACGCCATCGCTTCTCCTCGCCGATGCGCGGGCTGCTGCCGCCCGTGTCGTTCGCCGCGGTCGCGCTGGGTTGCGCGGCTGGGGCCTGGTTGGTCTCCGGGGACGGGCCCGCCGTGCGCTGGTTGGCCGTGGGGGCGGCCGGGGCGGCCGTGGGGGCCTCGGCGCTCATGCGGCTGCGGGACCGCATGGCCGCTCTGCACGTCACCGAGGCCACCGGGTCGCTGGCGCGGGCCGAGCGGCGGCACGAGGAGCAGGTCGCCGAGTTGAAGGGCGACCTTGAGGAGGCGCGGCGTATCCGCGGGGAGTTGGAGAAGCGGCTCGGGTCGCGCCACGGCGATCTGGCCCGGCTGCGTACGGACCACGCCGCGCTGCTCGCGCGGTACGCCACCGCCGAGTCCGAGCGCGCCGCCGCGCTCGAAGGGCGGCGGCAGTTGGCCATTGAGGCCGCGACGCCCGTCAAGCAGCTGCCGCCCGCCGGCTCCCGGCCGCAGGCGCGGCCGCCCTCCCTCAGCGTGTACCTGCGCGCCTCCCGCGCCCTCGACAGCCTCGCCGGCAACGCCGCCCGGCAGGGCCACGGGCAGACCCACGAGCAGGCCCCCTCCGGCGATGCCGCCGGCTTCAGCTACTTCTCCCGGCCGCCGCAGCAGGGGCAGCCGTCCCCGTCGGCTTCCGGCGGCGGTTCCCGCGAGGCGGGCGGCCCGGCGGGCGGTACCGCGGCGGCCGGTCCGGGCGTCGGCCGTCAGGCCGGCGGCGGGCACCGTTCCGGTCCCGACGAGCCCGGGGACGCCGGTACCGACCTCGCCGACGTCGTCGGGCCCGAGGTCCTCGCCGAGGCCGAGGCGGAGGCCGGTGCGGAGGCCGAGGGCGGTGGCGACGGCGGCTCCGGTGGCGCTTCGTCCTCCTCAGGCGACTCCGACGATCCCGACGACGACCCCCAAGGACCCGTCGGGCGCGTCATCGACCTGGAGCAGGCGAGCTGATCCCCCTTTACTTGTCGATGTCCCCCACCACGAAGAACATCGACCCCAGAATCGCCACCATGTCCGCCACCAGCGTCCCCGGCAGCAGTTCCGTCAGCGCCTGGATGTTGTTGTACGACGCGGAGCGCAGCTTCAGCCGGTACGGCGTCTTCTCGCCCTTCGACACCAGGTAGTAGCCGTTCAGCCCGAGCGGGTTCTCCGTCCAGGCGTAGGTCTCCCCCTCCGGCGCCTTCAGCACCTTCGGCAGCCGCTGGTTCACCGGCCCCGGCGGCAGCTCACCCAGCCGGTCCAGGCAGGCGTCGGCCAGGTCGAGGGAGTTGTGCGTCTGCGCCAGCAGCACCTCGAAGCGGGCCAGGCAGTCGCCCTCCTCGCGGGTCACGACGCGCAGCGTGTCGCCCAACTCCCCGTACGCCAGATACGGCTCGTCGCGCCGCAGGTCGAAGTCCACCCCCGAGGCGCGCCCGAGAGGCCCGCTCACGCCGTACGCGTGGACGGTCTGCGGCGGCAGGACGCCCACGCCGCGCGTGCGGCCGCGGAAGATCTCGTTGCCCAGCACGAGGCGGTCGAAGACGTCCATCCGCGCGCGCGTGGCGCGTACGGCCGCACGGGCCCGGTCCGTCCAGCCCGCGGGCAGTTCCTCCTTGAGGCCGCCGACGCGGTTGAACATGTAGTGCATCCGCCCGCCGGAGACCTCCTCCATGACGGCCTGGAGGTCCTCGCGCTCGCGGAAGGCGTAGAAGATCGGCGTGATGCCGCCGAGCTCGAGGGGGTACGAGCCGAGGAACATCAGGTGGTTGAGCACCCGGTTCAGCTCGGCGAGGAGCGTACGCAGCCACACCGCCCGCTCCGGCACCTCCATGCCGAGCATCCGCTCGACGGCCAGGACGACGCCCAGCTCGTTGGAGAAGGCCGACAGCCAGTCGTGGCGGTTGGCCAGGACGATGATCTGGCGGTAGTCGCGGGCTTCGAAGAGCTTCTCCGCGCCGCGGTGCATGTAGCCGACGACCGGCTCCGCGGTGATGATGCGCTCGCCGTCGAGGACCAGGCGCAGGCGCAGCACGCCGTGGGTCGAGGGGTGCTGCGGGCCGATGTTGAGCACCATGTCGGTCTGCTCGGCCGCGCCTCCGATGCCGACCGTCAGCGGGGCTGTGCGTGCGGCGGGCGCGGCGTCTCCGGGGGGCGCGGCAGTCATGCCGCCGAGCCTAGCCGCCGTACGGGTACGGACCCTAGGCCCGTGGCGGGGTGCGGTCGTCGTCGTCCTCGTCGTCCGGGAGCTTGAGGACCCGCTCCAGGAAGAACGCCGCCGCGACCACCAGCGCCGCCGCGACGACCGCCAGCGCCGCGTACACCACCTGGGAGCGGCGCGTACCGTAGTCCAGCCCGTCCAGGATCAGGAACAGCCCGAGGCCGCCGTAGCCCCCCGCGACCAGCGCCGAGACCAGCGCGCTCGCCTGGCCCAGCACCACCGCCCGCGCCGCCATCAGCGGGTCGACGCCCTTGGCGTGCGGCTCGCGCTCGCGCTGGGCGCCGAGGCGGGAGCGGAGGGACAGCGCCGTCGCCGTGAGGATCGTGGCGATCAGCGCCAGCACCACAGGCGCGGCGACGGGGACGCTCGGCAGCGTGCCCACCGAGTTCCACAGCCGGGACCCCGCCCAGGCCAGCACCCCCGCCACCACGAAGATGCCGGCCAACATCCCGACGTGCAGTTGCCTCACCGAACCGCGCTCCTCCCAGAACTCCCAGAGATCGTAGCCCCGTAGGGCCCGCAGGACGCGCTCAGTCGGGCAGCCGCAGGTCGAGGTCCGCGCGCTGCCGCACGCCCTGCCGGCCGACGTGCGCCAGCAGCTCGGCCACCGGCCCGTGCCCCGGCAGCTCGGCCGCGGGGTCCACGTCGTGCCACGGGACGAGGACGAAGGCGCGCTCGTGCGCGCGGGGATGCGGGAGCGTCAGGGCGGGGTCGTCGGAGAGGACGCCCTGGTACGCCACGATGTCGACGTCCAGCGTGCGGGGGCCCCACTGCTCGTCCCGTACGCGCGCGAACGCCTCCTCGACGGCGTGCGCCCGCTCCATCAGCGACGCGGGCGGCAGGGTGGTCCGTACGAGCAGGACGGCGTTGAAGAACGTCGGCTGGCTGCCGGGCTCGACGCCCCAGGGCTCGGTCTCGTAGACCGGTGAGACCGCTTTGACGCGGAAGCCGGGGGTGTCTTCGAGGGCGTCGACGCAGCCCTGGAGGGTCTCCAGGCGGTTGCCGAGGTTGCTGCCGATGGACAGCACGGCGCGCTTGGGGTTCTGCAGGGTCGAGTCGGCCGCGTCGACCTGCTCGACCACGGAACGCGGCACTGGCTGCACGGTCGGGTCGCTGCGATTCAATGGTCAACCTCTGCTTCGGGTGATGGTGATGGTCACGTCGTCGAACGGAACGGTGATCGGCGCGTCCGGCTTGTGCACCGTCACCTCCACCTGCTGCACGGGCGCGTGCGTCAGGCACTGCGCGGCGATGCGCTCGGCGAGCGTCTCGATCAGGTCCACCGGCTCGCCCTCGACGACGGCGACGGTCTCTTCGGCCACGACGCCGTAGTGCACGGTCTGCGCCAGGTCGTCGGCGGCGGCCGCCGGGCGGGTGTCGAGGTGGAGGACGAGGTCGACGACGAACGGCTGGCCCTCGGCGCGCTCGTGCGCGAAGACGCCGTGGTGACCGCGGGCCCTGAGGCCGTGCAGCGCGACTCGGTCGGGTTCGGTCATGGCTCGTCTCGCCTCGCCTTCTGCGTCTTGCGGCCCTGCGTCTTGCGGTCCTGCGGCTTGCGGTCCTGCGTGCTGAGCGCCGTGCGGCTGTGCGCCCTGGTTCCTTGTTGCCCTGCCCTGTCTTGCCTTGCGTACTGCGCCCTGGGTCGGTTGTTTCTGCGGTCGTCTCTTCTGCTGCTCGTTTCGGTCGATGTGCGGTGCCGGCGGGGGTCGCCGAAGTCGAAGCGGTGGTGTTCCGGTGCTCGGCCCTGCCCCCGGGCCCTCGATCGAATGTACCTGCGGCCGCTGACACGCCGTACGACCGGGGCTGCTCACGGCCGTGCCGCGGGCGGGCGGCCGCGTCTACGGGGAGGGTCGACGGGACAGCGGTATGGAGGGTGACGGCGGCTCTAACGGGCTGTGAACGCGATCCGGACGTGCCCGCACTCCCGCCCCAGGGTAGGCCCCTGCTCTGACAGCTCCGGCCATACGGACACGGCCGCACGCCCCTTGCGCCGGGCCCACGCCCCGTTCCGCGCCCCTACGCGCTTCGCCCCCGGCCCTCTACGCCCCCGGGGACCTCTACGCCTCCCGGCCCTCCAGCGCCGACGCGACCCGTACCGCATCCGCCGTCGGCCGTACCTCGTGCACCCGTACCGCCCAGGCGCCCTCCCGCGCCACGATCGCCGAGACCGCTGCCGTCGCGGCATCCCGCTCGCGGGCCGGCGGCGGCGAGCCGTCCGGGCCGGCCAGCACCCGCCCGAGGAACCGCTTCCGCGACGCCGCCACCAGCAGCGGACGGCCCAGCTCGGCGCGCAGCCGGGCGAGGCTGTTCAGCAGAACGAGGTCGTGCGGCGCCGCCTTGGCGAAGCCGAGGCCCGGGTCGGCGATGATCCGCTCGAGGCCGATCCCCCCGGCCACCGCCCGGTCCAGGCTGCGGCGCAGTTCGTCGACGACCTCGGCGACGGTGTCCTCGTAGACGGCCCGGTTGTTCATGTCGATGGACTGCCCGCGCCAGTGCATGACGACGAACGGCACCCCGGCCGCGGCGACCGCCGGCACCATCGCGGGGTCCGCCTGGCCGCCGCTGACGTCGTTGACGAGCCGGGCGCCGGCGGCGACCGCCCGCTCGGCGACGGTGGCGCGCATGGTGTCGACGGAGACGAGTACGCCTTCGGCCGCGAGGCCCCGTACGACGGGCAGGACGCGGCGCAGCTCCTCGTCCTCGTCCACGCGGGGGGCGCCGGGGCGGGTGGACTCGCCGCCGACGTCGACGATGTCGGCGCCGGTGGCGACGAGGTCGATGCCGTGCTTGATGGCGGCCGCGGAGTCGAACCACAGGCCGCCGTCGGAGAAGGAGTCGGGGGTGACGTTGACGACGCCCATGACGGCGCAGCGGCCGAAGTCCGGCAGCCCCGCCACCTGCCCCCTGCGCGCATGCGTCATACCCCCAGCGTAGGTGCCTCCGGTGCGACCGGGCCCGGCGGGCACGTGCCGCGGGGGGCAGGGCCGGTCGGGCGGCGTGGGTTGGGGGCGTAGGACGGGCTGAGGCGGTGCGTACGGGCACGGGGTGATGTCAGAGGGCGCGCCTACCCTTGGGCGGGTGTGAGGGGCTGGTGGGGCGCTGGTGGGGCGCTGGTAGGACAGCAGGCCGCAGGCCCGGCGGGTCGCCGCAGGCCGGCAGGCCCACCGCAGGGCGGCAGTGCCCCGCCGGTCAGGCGTTGCGGATTGCTCGGAAGCCCGTGTTGCCGCTGGAACTGTCCGGCGTGTTCCCCATCCGCGCCGACGTCCGGTACCGCAGGCAGTACGACTCGTGGCACATATGCGAGCCCCCCTTCAGCACCCGCGACTGCCCCAGCCGCGGCCCCCGCGGGTTGTCACGCGGTGCCTTCCGGTGGTGCCGCGCGTGGAACCAGTCCGCGCACCACTCCCACACGTTCCCCGTGGCGTTGTACAGCCCGTAGTCGTTCGGCTCGAATGCGTCCACCGGGCAGGTGCCGCGGTAGCCGTCCGCCGCCGTGTTGCGGTCCGGGAAGGTGCCCCGCCAGATGTTCATCCGGTACGCGCCCGCCGGCTCCCGCTCCGCGCCCCACGGGTACGGCTCGCCCGTCAGCCCTCCGCGCGCCGCGTACTCCCACTCCGCCTCCGTCGGCAGCCGCCCGCCCGCCCAGTCGCAGAACGCGACCGCGTCGGCGTACGAGACGTGCACCACCGGGTGGTCCCACCGGCCGCGCAGGCCCGAGCCGGGGCCCTCGGGGTGGCGCCAGTCCGCCTGGTGGACCTGCCGCCACCAGGGCGTCTGCGGAGGGGAGGCGGTGGGCGGGAAGTTCTTGGGCAGGAAGCCGGCGAAGACGAAGGACCAGCCGAAGCGCTCGGCGTCCGTGACGTGCGACGTGGCGTCGGCGAAGGCCGCGAACTCCTCGTTCGTCACCGTCGTCGCCGCGACGGCGAAGCCGTCGACCGTCACCTCGCGGGCCGGGCCCTCCCCGTCAGCCGGG
Organism: Streptomyces aculeolatus; assembly: GCF_020400605.1. GTDB lineage: Bacteria > Actinomycetota > Actinomycetes > Streptomycetales > Streptomycetaceae > Streptomyces > Streptomyces aculeolatus. Next base: position 86,913 of record NZ_JAINRD010000031.1, read on the forward strand.
TACGGGCCGTCGTCGTAGCCCATCAGGAACGCCCCGCCGGGAAGCTCGCGCCACCCTCCCCGCGGCTCGTACGCGGCAGTGGCAGCGGCACCGCCCCCGACCGCGGCACCGGCCCCGGCCGCCGGCCCCGGGGCGGCGGTCTCCGCGTGCGCCGGCGCGGCCGGTCCCGCCGCGACCCCCGCGCGCCCCGGCGCGCAGCACGCTCGCGGCTCCGTACCCCCGGCCCCCATCAGCGCGCCTTGATCAGGCTCATCGCCTCGGCCCGCGTGGCCGGGTCCCGCAGTTGGCCGCGCACCGCCGACGTCAGCGTCTTCGCCCCCGGCTTCCGCACGCCCCGCATCGTCATGCACATGTGCTCGCACTCGATGACCACGATCACACCCCGCGGCTCCAGTATTTCCATCAGTGAGTCCGCGATCTGCGTGGTCAACCGTTCCTGCACCTGCGGCCTGCGTGCATACACGTCCACCAGTCGCGCCAGCTTCGACAGCCCGGTGATCTTCCCGTCGTGCGACGGGATGTACCCCACGTGCGCGGAGCCCACGAACGGCACCAGGTGGTGCTCGCACGTGCTCTGCACCTCGATGTCCTTGACCAGCACCATCTCGTCGTGGCCCAGGTCGAACGTCGTCGTCAGCACGTCCTCGGGACGCTGCCGCAACCCCGCGAATATCTCCTTGTACGCGCGCGCCACCCGCGCCGGCGTCTCCAGCAGACCCTCGCGGTCCGGGTCCTCGCCGACGGCGATGAGCAGTTCCCGCACGGCGTCCTCGGCGCGCTTCTCGTCGAAGTCGCCGTACCCCGCGTCGCCGGGTTCAGGCCCGTGGTTCGAGCCGTGCCCGGGCCCGTGTCCCGGTCCGTGTCCCGGCCGGACAGCCGCATCCGTCATCGTGGTGCCTCTCGTACCTGCGCCAATGGCCGCGCCCCCAAGGCTAGAACCTCGGGGGCGCTGCTCACATTCCAGGGGCTGTCCGCTACGGCTGGCCGCCCTCGCTCGGCGACGGCTGGTGCTGCGGGCCCTCGCCCGGGAGCGTGCCGCCCCCGATGCCGCCCGGCAGGCCGCCGTTGGGCGGCGGGGTGTCGGCCTTGTCGAGCATCCGCGGGCCCGAGCCGTTCGTCTCCCGGGGGGAGGCGACCGGCGGCCGGGTGGAGGGGGTACGCCGTGAGGAGCCGGTCCACGCCGGCCGCAGCGGGCGCTTGACCAGCGGGCGGAAGATCTCGGCGATCTCCTCCTTGCCCAGGGTCTCCTTCTCCAGCAGCTCCAGCACGAGGTTGTCGAGCACGTCGCGGTTCTCGACGAGCATCTCCCACGCCTCGTTGTGCGCGGTCTCGATCAGCTTCTTGACCTCCTCGTCGACCAGCGCGGCGACCTCCTCGGAGTAGTCGCGCTGGTGCGAGAGCTCCCGGCCCAGGAAGGGCTCGGACTGGTCGGAGCCGAACTTGATCGCGCCGAGCCGCTCGGTCATGCCGTACTGCGTGACCATCTTGCGGGCGAGGCCGGTGGCCTTCTCGATGTCGTTGGCGGCGCCGGTCGTCGGGTCGTGGAAGACCAGCTCCTCGGCCGCGCGCCCGCCCATCATGTACGCGAGCTGGTCGAGCATCTCGTTGCGCGTGGTGGAGTACTTGTCCTCGTCGGGCAGCACCATCGTGTAGCCGAGGGCGCGGCCGCGGGAGAGGATCGTCACCTTGTGCACCGGGTCGCCGCTGGGAGAGGCCGCCGCGACCAGGGCGTGCCCGCCCTCGTGGTACGCGGTGATCTTCTTCTCCTTCTCCGACATGATCCGGGAGCGCTTCTGCGGGCCGGCGACCACGCGGTCGATGGCCTCGTCCAGCATCTCGTTGTCGATGAGCTTCCTGTTGCTGCGCGCGGTGAGCAGCGCGGCCTCGTTCAGCACGTTGCTGAGGTCGGCGCCGGTGAAGCCGGGGGTGCGCCGGGCGACCGCGGACAGGTCGACGTCCGGGGCGACCGGCTTGCCCTTCTGGTGGACCTTGAGGATCTCCAGCCGGCCCTGCATGTCGGGGCTCTCCACGCCGATCTGCCGGTCGAAGCGGCCGGGGCGCAGCAGGGCGGGGTCGAGGATGTCGGGCCGGTTGGTGGCCGCGATGAGGATGACGCCGCCCTTGACGTCGAAGCCGTCCATCTCGACCAGGAGCTGGTTCAGCGTCTGCTCGCGCTCGTCGTGGCCGCCGCCCATGCCGGCGCCGCGGTGCCGGCCGACCGCGTCGATCTCGTCGACGAAGACGATGGCCGGCGCGTTCGCCTTGGCCTGCTCGAAGAGGTCGCGGACGCGGGAGGCGCCGACGCCGACGAACATCTCGACGAAATCGGAGCCGGAGATGGAGTAGAACGGCACGCCGGCCTCGCCGGCGACGGCGCGGGCCAGCAGCGTCTTGCCGGTGCCGGGCGGGCCGTAGAGCAGCACGCCCTTGGGGATCTTGGCGCCGACCGCCTGGAACTTCGCGGGCTCCTGGAGGAACTCCTTGATCTCGTGGAGCTCCTCCACGGCCTCGTCGGCCCCGGCCACGTCGGCGAAGGTCGTCTTCGGGGTGTCCTTCGTGATGAGCTTGGCCTTGGACTTCCCGAAGTTCATGACCCGGGAGCCGCCGCCCTGCATCTGGTTCATCAGGAAGAGGAAGACGAGGACGATCAGGACGAACGGCAGCAGGGAGAGCAGGATGCTGACGAACGGGTTGTCCTTGGTCGGCTTGACCGAGTACCCGTCGGGGATCTCGCCCGCGTCGAACTTCTCCTGCAGCTTGGTGGCGAGACCGGCACCCTGGGTGTCGATGTAGTTCGCCTGGACCTTGTCGCTGCCGTCGATCTTGTTGTCGCCCTTGAGCTGGACCTTGATGGTCTCGCTGTTGCCGGTGGTCAGCTCCGCGGAGCTGACCTTCTTGTCGTCGATCGCGGCGACGACTTTGGCGGTGTCAACGGACTTGTAGCCCTCGGAGGAGCCGACCAGTTGCATCAACAGGACCACGGCGAGGACGGCCAGCACGATCCACATGACCGGCCCACGGAAGTAGCGCTTCACGTCCATCCACACGGGGCGGTGTACGCCCCGTCCCTCCTGCCCAGTGAGGCACGGCTGGCTCCTGACCGAGCCCGTGGCCGTGCGTATGCCTGTATGGGTCCAAACTGAAACGACTGACGTTCGGACGGTACCCCAGAATTGTCACCCGTCCCCGCCGGGGACGGCTAACAAACCGGCTTTCCCATGCTCCAACGGCGGGAAACCCCCCGGTGTTCCCCGGGCGGGACCCGCCGGCCCGCGTCCGGCCACCCGGGGGGTGGCGGCGGGCTGCCCCTCAGTCCGCGCAGCGGAAGCCGCAGACTGCGTCAGCCACCGTACACGTGCGGTGCGAGGGTGCCGACGAAGGGCAGGTTGCGGTACTTCTCCGCATAGTCGAGGCCGTAGCCGACGACGAACTCGTTGGGGATGTCGAAACCCACCCAGTCCACGTCGATGGGCACCTTCGCGGCCTCCGGCTTGCGCAGCAGCGTGAAGACCCGCAGCGACGCCGGCTGCCGCGAGCCGAGGTTGGACAGCAGCCAGGAGAGCGTGAGGCCGGAGTCGATGATGTCCTCGACGATCAGCACGTGCCGGTCCTGGATGTCGGTGTCGAGGTCCTTGAGGATCCGTACGACACCGGAGGACTGGGTGCCCGCGCCATAGGAGGACACGGCCATCCAGTCCATGGTCACCGGCGTGGAGAGCGTGCGGGCGAGGTCCGCCATGACCATCACGGCGCCCTTGAGCACCCCGACGATCAGGAGGTCCTTGCCGGCGTACTCCGCGTCGATCTTCGCGGCCGTCTCGGCGAGCTTGGCGTCGATCTCTTCCTTGGTGATGAGCACTTTCTCGAGCTCCGCGCCCATGTCCTTCACATTCACCCGGGGTCACTCTCGTTCGTCGACGACCACTGCCGAACGAACAGTCTGCCATCCGTTCTCCGGCCGGTCAGGAGCGCGTAGGACACGTTTTCCGCACGTCCGGCCCCTGGCCGGTGCCGGTACGGCCCCGCCGGCGGGCCGGTGCGCCGGCGGGATCCGTGGTCCTGCGGGCCCTCAGCCCTCCCGCCGGACGACGAGTCGGCCCTGTTCGCGACGGGCGGACACCCGGCCGGGGAGGTTGAGGGCGCTCTGCCCGCGCCAGCCGGTGATGAGCTTGTCCATCTCCTCGATGTGCCGGCTGAAGAGGGACCCCGCCGGGGCGCCGGCCGCGAGCGCTGCGCGGCGCAGGATGCGGCGGCGGACGGCGGGCGGCAGCGCGTACAGCCCGCGGACGTCGAGGGCGCCGTCGGCGTCGCGTACGCCGCGCTCGGCGTCGGCGGCCCAGGCGTCCAGGGCGTCGGCGTCGTCGCGGGAGAGCCGGGCGGTACGGGCCAGGGAGGCGACGACGCCGCGGCCGAGGGCCTTCTCCAGCACCGGCAGCGCTTCGTGGCGGACGCGGGAGCGGGTGTAGGCGGGGTCGACGTTGTGCGGGTCGTCCCAGACGGGCAGGGACTGGACCATGCACGCCTTGCGGGCGACCTGGCGGTCGATCTGCAGGAACGGGCGGCGGTAGCGGCCGCCGGGCCCCGAGGTGGCGGCCATGCCGGACAGCGAGCGCACGCCGGAGCCGCGGGCGAGCGCCAGCAGCACGGTCTCGGCCTGGTCGTCGCGGGTGTGGCCGAGGAGCACGGCGGCTGCGCCGAGGCGCTGCGCGGCGTCGTCCAGCGCCGCGTAGCGGGCGTCGCGGGCGGCCGCCTCCGGGCCGCCGCCGCGGCCGACGTCCACGCGCACGGACTCGACGGGGTCCAGGCCGAGTGCGCGCAGCCGGCCGGCGACTTCCTGCGCGCGCAGGTCGGAGCCGTCCTGGAGGCCGTGGTCGATGGTGATGCCGCCGGCGCGGGCGCCCTGGCGGGGGGCCTCGAAGGAGAGGGCGGAGGCGAGCGCCATGGAGTCGGCGCCGCCGGAGCAGGCGACGAGGACGAGGGGTGCGTCGGCCGGGACGGCGGGGGCAGGGGGGTTGCCCGCGAAGCGGGCGCGCGAGGCCGGTGCGGGGACCGCGGCCGTGGAGGCCGTGGGGGCGGCGGGGGACGCCGTGGTGGGGGCCGGGGAGGCCGCGGAGGTGGGGGGAACGTGCGCCGTCGCGTACTCGGTCAGGACCTCGTGCAGGACGTGGCGTACGGCCAGACGTATCGCGGCGACCGCTGGATGGGGACCCATGGCTTTCACTTCACTTTCGCTGGCGGCGGAAGAGCTCGCTCGGGCTCACCTCCGCGACCGTCACTGTAAGTGTGTCGATGGTGACAGAGGAGAGCGGCCAACCGAGCATTGCACGCGGGCAACGCCGGGTTCGCTCCCTCGGACGGGTGAAAGTCGCGCGAATATCGCCGCCATGGGAACCGCCGGAGGCTGTCGTCAGCTCTCGGCCCGGCTGTGCACCCGCGCGATCCAGTCCGCCGGCTTGGCGATCTCCGACTTGGTCGGCAGGGTGTTGGGCGAGGTCCACACCCGGTTGAAGCCGTCCATGCCGACCTCGTCGACGACGTGCCGGACGAAGCGCTCGCCGTCGCGGTACTGGCGGAGCTTGGCGTCCAGGCCCAGCAGCTTGCGCAGCGCCTGGTCCAGCCGGCCCGCGCCGGCCTGGCGGCGCTTGGTGAACTTCTCCCGGATCTCCGCGACCGACGGCACGACCTGCGGTCCCACGCCGTCCATCACGTAGTCCGCGTGCCCCTCCAGCAGGGACATCACCGCGGTCAGCCGGCCCAGGATCTCCCGCTGCGCCGGGGTCTGGACGACCTCGACGATGCTGCGCTCCTCGGCGCCCTCCTCCTTGCCGCCGCTGAGGCTCTGCAGCGCCTCGCGTACGCGGTCCAGGAGGGTGGCCGGGTCGATCTCCGTCTCGCCCAGGAACGACTGGATCTCGCCTTGCAGGTGGTCGCGCAGCCACGGCACGGCGGTGAACTGCGTGCGGTGGGTCTCCTCGTGGATGCAGACCCACAGCCGGAAGTCGTGCGGGGCGACCTCCAGCTCGCGCTCGACGTGGACGATGTTCGGCGCGACGAGCAGCAGCCGGCCCTGGCCGGCGCCGCCGCTGGTGGAGCCGGCGTGGGCGGTGGGACCGCCGGGCAGGTCGCGGGAGGCCGGGGCGAAGGTCTCGTACTGCCCGAGGACGCGGGAGGACAGGAACGACAGCAGCATCCCCAGCTCGACGCCGGTGACCTTGCCGCCGACGGCGCCCAGGACGGCCCCGCCGGGCAGGCCGGAGCGGCGCTTGTCCATCTTCTCCAGCAGCGGCGCGAGGACGGCGCGGAAGCCCGCGACGTTCGCCTTCACCCAGCCCGGCCGGTCGACCACGAGGATCGGGGTGTCGTGCCGGGGGTCGGCGCCGTCGGGATACATCCGGGAGAACTCGCGTACGTGCTCCTCGGCCGACCGGGCGTGCGCCCGCAGCTCGCCGACGATGGCACGCGCCTCGTCCCGGCTCACGTCGGGCCCCGGCCGCACGAACCGCGTCGCGGTCGCAACCGCGAGATTCCAGTCGACCATCTCCGCACCACCGATGCTCGTCATCTCTTCACCGTACGTGCCCACGCGGCCGAGCGGGAGCGCGCGGCCCCCGGATCCGGTCACGGGGGCACCCGTAGGGGACCCGCCGGGCCCGCCGGGACGCCCGGCGGGAAGCGCGGCGGCGGCCGGTTCGGCGGGGCGGTCGCCCGAACGAGGGACGAGGTTCACTTCTCGTTCACTTCAGACGGCGAATCGATTCACCTGTTTTGCCTAACTTCGGCAACGAAAGGTGAATCAGCGCAGGCGGGACGGATGCGAACGCGCATACCTGAGGAAGAGGTCTCGCCCCAGTACCGCAAGAACCGCAAAGGACCCCCACCGTGAAGCTTCCCCGCACCACCCGGCTGCGCGCCGCTGCCGCCGGCTCGCTCGCCCTCGCCGGCGCCCTCGTCCTCGGCGCCTGCGGGTCGGACGACAACACCGGCGGCGCCGCCTCGACCGGCGGCGGCGCCCAGGCCGCCGCCGGCGACGTGCAGTGCGCCGGCTCCGGCGAGCTGCTGGCATCGGGCTCCTCCGCGCAGAAGAACGCCGTGGACCAGTGGGTCGCCGACTTCCAGAGCGCCTGCCCGGACATCACCGTCAACTACAAGGCCACCGGCTCGGGCGCCGGCATCCAGGAGTTCCTGCAGGGCAAGACCGGCTTCGCCGGCTCCGACTCGGCGCTCAAGCCCGAGGAGGTGCAGGCGTCGAAGAAGGTCTGCAAGGACGGCGAGGCCATCAACATCCCGATGCTCGGCGGCCCCATCGCCATCGGCTACAACGTCGACGGCGTCGACGACCTCGTCCTCGACGCGGACGTCGTCGGCCAGATCTTCGGCGGCTCGATCACCACCTGGAACGACCCGGCCATCGCCGACCTCAACCCCGACGCGGACCTGCCGGACACCAAGATCCAGCCGGTGCACCGCTCGGACGAGTCGGGCACCACCGACAACTTCACCCAGTACCTCGCCGCCGCCGCCCAGGACACCTGGCCGCACGAGCCCGGCAAGAAGTGGCCCGTGCAGGGCGGCCAGGCCGCGGACGGCTCCTCCGGGGTGTCCTCGCAGGTGACGCAGACCGACGGCGCCATCTCGTACTTCGAGCTGTCCTACGCCACCGCGAGCGACATCGACACCGTGAAGCTGGACACCGGCGCCTCCGAGCCCGTCGAGGCCACCAGCGAGAACGCCTCCAAGGCCATCGCCGCCGCCAAGGTCACGGGCACCGGCAAGGACCTGGCGATGAAGCTCGACTACACCACCGACTCCGCCGGCGCCTACCCGCTGACCCTCCTCACCTACGAGATCGCCTGCGACACGGGCAACAACAGGGACAATCTGGACAAGGTGAAGTCCTTCCTCGGCTACACCGCCAGCGAGGCCGGCCAGTCCAAGCTGAGCCAGCTCGGCTACGCCCCGCTGCCGGCCGAGATCGCCGGGAAGGTCCGTACGACCGTGGAGTCACTCTCCTGACCTCCGACCCGCGCCCCCGCAGCCCCCGCGCCGACCGGCGCGGGGGCCCGGAGGGCACGGGCCCCGCATCCGGTGCACCGCCGCCGGGACGACAGGCGCACACCCCCGCGCCGCCGCCCCACCCAGACCGGAGACCGCACGTGAGTACCGACACAGACATACGCACCCCCGCCCCTCCCCCGCCCGAGGCCCCGCGCGAGCCGGGCCGCCGCAGGTCGGCCACCCGCCTCGGCGACCGTGTCTTCGCCGGCCTGTCGAAGGGCTCCGGGATCACCCTGCTGGTGATCATGGGCGCGATCGCGGCGTTCCTCGCGTACCGCGCCGCGCTCGCCCTGTCCAAGAACGAGGGCAACTTCCTCACCACCTTCGAGTGGAACGCCAACGCCCAGCCGCCGGTCTTCGGCATCGCCGTGCTCGCCTTCGGCACGGTCGTCTCATCGGTCATCGCCATGGTCATCGCGGTGCCGATCGCGGTGGGCATCGCGCTGTTCATCACCCACTACGCGCCGCGCAGGCTGGCCGCCCCGCTCGCGTACGTGATCGACCTGCTGGCCGCCGTCCCGTCCATCGTCTACGGCCTGTGGGGCGCCCTGTTCCTCGTGCCGCACCTGGTCGGCCCGTACGAGTGGCTGGACGACCTCCTCGGCTGGACCGTCGTCTTCTCGTACGACGGCGGTGCCCCGCGCTCCCTGATGACCGCCGGCATCCTGCTGGCGATCATGATCCTGCCGATCATCACGAACGTCAGCCGCGAGGTCTTCCGGCAGTCGCCGCAGACGCACCAGGAGGCGGCGCTGGCGCTGGGCGCCACGCGCTGGGAGGTCATCCGCACGACGGTGCTGCCCTTCGGCCGCTCCGGCGTCATCTCCGCCTCGATGCTCGGCCTCGGACGGGCGCTCGGCGAGACCATGGCGGTGGCCACCGTGCTCTCGCCGTCGGCGATCCTGTCGGCGAAGGTCCTGGAGCCCGGGGGCGGCACGTTCGCGCAGAACATCGCCTCGGCGTTCAAGGAGGCCGGCGAGTTCGGACGGGACGCGCTGATCGCCTCCGGCCTGGTGCTCTTCGTCATCACGCTGCTGGTCAACGGCGCCGCCCGGCTGATCATCGCGCGCCGCAAGGAGTACTCGGGGGCCAACGCATGAGCGCGCCCCCGGTCGCCGACCGCGGCGACGCCTTCGCGATCCACCAGCCGCGTCTGCCCCGCTGGGCGCCCGCCGGCGTCGCCGTCGCCGCGGCGGCCGCGGCGGTGGCCGTCGGACTGGGCGCGGGGCTGGCCAGCCGCGTGCAGTGGGGGCTGATAGCGGCGGTGCTCTTCGTGGCCGGGCTGTACGCCGTCTCGGCCCGCGCGGAGGGCGCCCGCAAGGCGAAGGACCGGCTGGCGACGTCGCTCGTGTGGGGCGCCTTCCTGCTGGCCGTCATCCCGCTGGCGTCGCTGGTCTGGGAGACCGTACGGCAGGGCGTCAAGGTCCTCGACGGCTACTTCCTGACGCACTCCATGAACGGCGTCGTCGCCATCGCCCCCGGCGGCGGCATCTACCACGCCCTCCTCGGCACCATCGAGCAGGTCGCGCTGGCCACCGTGATCGCCACCCCGATCGGCCTGCTGACGGGCGTGTACCTGGTGGAGTACGGGCGCGGGCGGCTGGCGAAGGCGGTGACGTTCTTCGTCGACGTCATGACCGGCATCCCGTCCATCGTCGCCGGCCTGTTCGTCCTCAGCGTCTGGATCATGGGCCTGGGCTTCGGCTACTCCGGCCTCGCCGGCTCCTTCGCCCTGGCGATCCTGATGATGCCGATCGTCGTGCGCTCCACCGAGGAGATGCTGAAGCTCGTCCCGAACGAGCTGCGCGAGGCGTCGTACGCCCTGGGCGTACCCAAGTGGAAGACGATCCTCCAGGTCGTCCTGCCCACCTCCATCGGCGGCATCACCACCGGCGTCATGCTCGCCGTGGCCCGTATCACCGGCGAGACGGCTCCTCTGCTGCTGCTCGTCTTCGGCAACCCCGCCATCAACGACAACCCCTTCGAGGGCGCCCAGGCGTCGCTGCCGCTCTACATCTACGAGCAGTGGGCCAACGGCAACAACGCCTCCTACGACCGCGCCTGGGCCGCCGCCCTGGTGCTCATCGTCTTCGTCATGCTCCTCAACCTGCTCGCCCGCCTCATCGCCCGCTTCAAGGCCCCGAAGACCGGCCGCTGACGGCCACGTACGAGAGAGATACCAGTCCCATGGCCAAACGCATCGACATCGGCGACCTGACCGCCTACTACGGCGACTTCAAGGCGATCGACGGCATCTCGATGT
>NZ_JAINRD010000032.1 GCF_020400605.1 Streptomyces aculeolatus
GGCGGGGGGCCCGCCCGGGGCGGGGGGGCCCGCGGGGGGGGGGGCCGGGGTGGGGGGGGCGGCCCCCCGCCGCGTGCCAGTTGTCCCGGTCGGCCGCCCGCCCGGGCGGCCCCCGCCGCGGTCGCCGCGGCGCCCGGCGCGTTACGCGCCCGCCCGTGCCCCGATCTCCGCGACCAGCCGCTCCGCCACCGGCACCGCGATCCCGTGCGCCCCGGCGGCGCGCAGCAGGGCGCCGCCGATCGCGTCGAGTTCGAGGGGCCGGCCGGCCTCCGCGTCGCGGAGCATCGAGGACTTCGTACGGGCCGGGAAGGTGTCGTACATCGTCGCGACCGCCGCCGCGTCCACCCGTGCCCCGCACGCGCTCGCGACCGCGGCCGTCTCCGCCAGCAGCGCCAGCATCTCGTCCCGGTGCTCGGTCCGTACGCCGCCGACGGGCAGGCCGTGGCGGGTGGTGAGCAGGGCCATCGGCGCGAGGAAGGCCATCTTCGTCCACAGGACGCTCGCCTCGTCGTCCCGGACCTGCACCTCGGCGCCGGCGTCGGTCAGTACCCGCGCGACCGCCTCCAGCCGCGCGCGCGGCGCCGTGGCGGAGGCGAGCGAGACCTTGGTGAACGGGCTGCCGTGCTCGATCAGCCCGGGCGCGATCCGGGTGGACTCCACGGTGATCGTGCCGGCGGCGACCTGCTCGGGGCGGTAGCGCTCGCGCAGCGCGGCCATGTGGTCGACGCCGTTGAGCAGCGGCACCACGAGTCCGTCGCCGAGCGCCGCGGGGGGCACCCGTTCCAGGGCGGCGTCGAAGGCCGTGGCCTTCACGGCGACGACGCACAGGTCGACGGGTTCGCGCAGTTCGGTGTCGCCGGCCACGTGGGTGGCGAAGTCGCCGAACTGCTTGCTGTTGACGGTGATTCCGTCGGCCTGGAGGGCGCCGGCGGTCGCGTCGCCGGCCAGACAGGTCACCCGGTGCCCGGCCCGGGCGAGCAGCCCGGCGAGCAGCCCGCCGACCCCGCCGGGACCGAGCACGGCAGCGTTCATCGGATCCATGCGGAGCAGTAAAGGCCAGTTCACCGAGGACGTCCACACCGCCCGCGGTCACCTCCGCGGCGCCGCCGCGACGAGCTGGGCGAGGTGGCCGTCGGCGTCGCGCGGCGGAGGCGGTCACCCGGCTGGCCGAGGAGGTCGTCCCGCACTTCCCCGCCCTGGCGGCCCCGGCCCCGCTCGCCCCCGCGTGGTGACCGGCCGCGCGGGGAGAGCGGCCCGGAATCGCCGGGGAGCACGGCGGTCCCGTCGTGCCGTACGACGCGACACGTCGAGGTGGCCGACCACACGCTGATCATCGCGGAGGTACCGGAGGCTGGGCGACGGGGGGCACCGCCTCACCCGACGCCGAAGGGGGGCAGCTCGACCAGGTCCCGAATGGCTGCCGGCGGGAAGTCCGGCCAGGAGCCGGGCGCTTCCCGGTCGAGATCACGAAGGTGTTTGTCGATGAAGCGCTGGGTGTTGCGCAGAACTCCGGCGGCGGTGAGGGCGTCGATGCTGCCGTCCCGCAGCGCGTCGGCGAGTTCGTCGAGGTCGAGGACTTCGTAGCGCCGACCGCGCGGGGGTACGACGATGTCGACGTAGAGGTCGTGGACCAGCAGTTGCCCCGGGGCGGCTTCCTCCACTTGAACCAGGTCGACGTACCAACCGCCTTCGAGCGCGCCGAGCCGTAGGTGGTTCGATTTGTGGCGCAATGGGTGCATTTGCGAGTTCGCTTGATGAGCTTCTGGAGCCCGGATTAGCTTCGCGTTCGCGTCGAGTCCGAGGAGGAGCCTTGAGTTCGCAGGACGCGAAGCTATGCACCGGAGCTACGCCGTGAAGCTTGGAACCCGGCTTCGGGTGAGCAGTGCGACCTGGGCCGTCCCCGTCTGCCTCGGGTTGATATATCTGTACTTCTTCAAGAGCTTCAAGGAAGACTTCAAGCCGCCCACGGGGCAGCCTGAATATGCGCCGTACGTTGTTTCGTCCGTACTCTTGTCGTTCTACGCGGTGTCTTACGCTGTCGCCTCGGGGCTTTCCGCATGGGAAGCGGGTCGCCTCAAGCGGGACCAGGTCTGGAAGCTATCCCCCGTGCGCTTTCGCTACAGGATTGCGTGGGAGTCACTTCTGCCTGTCGTCGCGGTCGCATGGGTTCTGATTCTTGTGCCTGTGTGCATGGCTCTGGTGCAAGAAGGAACGGCACCTGACGCAGGATCAATGGTCCTTGTGCTGATGGCGCTGGTGATTTCACTCGCGCACTGTGTGATCGGGTTCTGTATCGGCACGATCACCCCACCGCATCTTGCGCCGCCGATTCTTTCTGTCGCCGTCTTCTATGCGGTTTCTGCGGCGTGGTCGTACGAGCCGTTCTGGTTGCGACACCTCTCGGGGCATTATGCGACGGATCTCTTGTTCGGCGAACTTCCCACCACGTCGTCCGTGGTTGCTCCGGTGGCATTCATCTGGGCAATTGCCGCCGCCGCGGTTCTGTTTTGCACGCCGACTCGAAACAGGAGGGCTCGACCCTTGCTGTGGACCGCAGCCGTCTCGGTGCTGATCGCGGGCACATACGGATCGTACTCGGCTGTGCAGGAATGGGGCCACACCCCACCGTTGTCCTGTGGGAATGTGGCGAGCATCTGTGCGGGACAGAAACCGCGTGTGACTACCGGAGAGTGAAGGCGACCGCGCAGAGGAGTTCCGGGCCGAGGCCAATCCGGCCGCGCTCAGGGAGGGGGAGAAGATTCTCGGCGAAGTTGAGCAGTACTTGCAGGAGGTGAGGACGATGCCGTCGGGTGGCCAGGTCCGATGGTACGAGAACGAGGTGCAGAGGTCCTGCATCGATAGATGGGAAAGACAAGTCCTCTGATGCGACTGTGGGTGTCTGCTCGACGCGCGCACATCTATATGCCCGGCTCGCTTGCCTTGTTCGGGCTCCTCGTATGGGCGCTGCGTGAAGAATACGCCGATCTGCCGTCGTTCCTCATGGGAGGCGGGGGCAGCGTGCCGCTTCTCTTCATTGCCCCCATTCCCGTTTGTGCGGCCTTGGCGGCCGCCTTGGATTCGCGAATGGAGTCTGCTGAGTCGTCCGGGGTGCGCCCGATAGTTTCCTTGGACTTGGGTCTGATCACGCTTACTGTTGCCCTGGCGGCGTCGATCGGCATATTCGTTCACTCCCTCGACCACTCGGCCACTGCTCTCGCCGCAGGCCGGAACACCGCCTTCCTTGTCGGACTGATGTTGGTAGCGCGTGTCTTCACGAGGGAAGCCGCCGCGATGGTTCCTGCAGCCTGGGTCTTGTTGGCTGCGGTGATCGGCTATGGCGACGGGCACCGTCCTCGCGTCTGGGCCGTCATCGCAAGAGATGGCCTGGATCCACCCGCCTTCGCGATATCCGTGATCACCTTTTGTGTCGGTGCCGCTTTTACGGCCGCTGCTCGACACGGGAAGCTTTAGGAGGAGTTGTGCGGATTGCGGAATGCTCGTACAGGTACAGAAGATGGTCCTCGTTCGTGCTTGAGGGCATTGATTATGAACTCAATCCTGGAGTGACCGTTCTCCTCGGCCCGAACGGCGCGGGGAAGTCCACCCTCCTGCGCTTGGCGGCGGGTGTTGCGCAGCCGACGAAGGGCGCGATCGCCCTCGACGGCGTACCGTCCGGGCACCGCTCATACCGGAGAACGGTTGCTTGGATGCCCCAGAACATCCCCGTCATGGCGGGACTTACGGCCAGAGAGCAGGTCGCCTACGTCGGCTGGTTGAAGGGGATGAGCAAGTCTTCGGCATGGGAGTCTGCTTCCGATGCGCTGGCGCGGGTGGAGCTTTCCGCGCAAGAGAATGTGAAGATGAACCGGCTGAGCGGCGGCCAGGTGCGGCGCATCGGCATCGCGTCAGCAATGGTCCACGGGGCAAAGGTTCTGCTCCTCGACGAGCCGACTGCCGGCCTGGACCCGACGCAGAGGCGTCAGTTCCGGACTCATCTGACTGATCTCCGGCCGGATGTCCGCGTGATGATGTCCACCCACGACGTCACGGACTTGGCGGAGGAGTCGGATCACGTTGCGGTTCTGAGCGCCGGAAGGCTGCTGTTCGAGGGTCCGACGAGTGCGTTCCTGGCGCACGCTCCGAGTGACGTGGCTCCGGGACGCAGGGCGGAGGCCGCCTACTCGGCGCTCACGGATCAGGTTTCCGCCACGAGCGAGCCAACGGCCGAGTAGGCATGCCTCATGCCGTCAGCGGTTCCCGGCCGTCAGCCAGGTGGTGTCGGCGGAGGCGGGTGAAGGCGGTGGGCGTGGGGCGGTGCGGGAGGAACTCCTTGATCCGCTGCGCGCATTCCCGTGGGCTTGCCGCGCTGGTGTCGCACTCGAAGTCGTAGTCACCGTGGCTGTGGACCAGGTCGTACTGGTGCGCCGCGAGGCCCGGAGGGCGGTCGCCCCGGGTCAGCTCGCGGCGGGTCAGCTCGTCCAACGGGCAGTGGACTCCGACGAACAGCACGTCCTCGGCCGGTAGCAGTGCCAGGCAGTCGAGCAGCCGCCACGGCTCGCTCAGCACATGGTCGACCACGATGTCGTTGCCCGCCTCCGCCATGGCCGCGATCGAGCGGTGGAAGCCCATCCTGGTCCGGCGCAGCGCGGCATCGAGTTCCTCCGCCCCGAGTTCGCGCTTGGTGCGCATCGCGTTGAAGCCGTCGACCGCCATGTGGAAGTAGACGCCGTCGTCAAGGATGCCCAGAAGCTCCTTGGCGATGCTCGACTTCCCCGAGCTGGAGGTGCCGTTGAGGAAGATGATCCGACCGGATGCCATAGCAGCATGATCACACGTGGCGGTGGCCGCAGGTCACCGCGCATGCCTGCCCGCTCGCCCGTCGCGCGAAGCGGCCCGCGATCCGCCGCATCAGGCTCTCGAACGACCCCTGCCACCGGGCACGGTCTACGCTGTGACCTGCGGCCACCTGCGTTTTCACAGCGCCCTCACCGCAGCTCGTGCCTGGAGGACATATGCAACACGGCGAAGTCTGGTGGGTAGAGTTCGATGAGCGACGGCCGGTCGTGCTGCTGCCGGGAGGCGAGGCGCCCGGGCTCCGGGCGATGCAGGTCGTCGCTCCGGCGGGCGTCGACATCAGCGGTCTGGGCATCGAAGTGGCCGTGGGCGCCGCGGAAGGACTGCCCTTCGAAGGCGTGCTGCGGTTCGCGTTCCGGCGTCCAGGCTTCACCCCTTGCACGTGGCTGACCACCGTGTCCCGGGACGACCTGGTCGAGCGGGCAGGCGTGCTGCCCTCCGTGAAGCTCAGGGAGATCGAGGACGCCCTCCGTGTTGCCGGACAGCCGCAGGAGTGGACCGCGACGGCAGCCGCGAAGCTCAGCGAGGTGAAGGAAGCCGCCCGCCTCGGTGGACTGGAGTAAGCGGGCAAGGGACGGATGCCGCCGATGGTGTGGGCGATCTCGTCCAGATGATCAACGCTGGCCATCTCCGCGGCGTCCCACACCAGCAAGATCACGATCTACGGCTGGAGTACTAGGGGGTGGGGAAGGCACCGGTCTTCACGTTCTTGATGAAGGTGGCCCAGGCGTCGGTCGTGAAGGTGAGGGCGGGTCCGTCCGGGTCCTTGGAGTCCCGGACGGGCACGATGCCGCCTGCGGCGAAGTCCGGTGCCCACTCGATGCAGTTGCCGCCGTCACCGTTGCTGTGGCTGGACTTGACCCAACGGGTGAGGGACAGGTCAGGGATGGTGCTCATGGGGAAGCGCCTCCATTGCGGATCGGATCACCGCCGCCGTGTCTCGGGGTGACAGGGCATAGGCCCTGAGCAGATCGTATGCCCGGCGTCGCTTTCGCGCGCCTTCTGTTGTCTCGATCAAGTGGCCGGTCGTCATGCCCTCTTCGTAGGCCACCGGTGTGTCGTCGCTGGTGAGCAGGGTCAACGACCCGCCCATCAAGCCATGTTCTCCGTGTGCGAAGGGAAGAACCTGTACGACGTTGTGGGGGGTGTCCGTGAGCGGGAGCAGCTTCGCGAGTTGGGCGTGCATCACCTCGGGGCCGCCGATCGGGCGCCGGATCACCGCTTCGTCGAGGATCACCGAGAGGTAGGGCGGGGCCGCCGACTTCAGGATCTGCTGGCGGCTCATGCGTGCCGAGACCTTGTCCTCGATGTCGTCGGCACCCATCTCCGGGTTGGCCACGCGGAACACCGCTCGTGCGTACTCCTCCGTCTGCACCAGGCCGGGAACGACGTGGCCCGAGTACTCCTCGATGCACCGCGCCCTCGCTTCCAACTCCATCCGGCGCTTGTACTTGTCCGGGTGTACTTCGTGTCGTGCGACGCCGTACAGGCGGCCGAAGTGGCCGTCCGTGCCGAAGCAGGCGTCCAGTTTCTCGCTCAGGTCCGGTGGCGGGATCGCCTCCGCCGTCTCGATACGCGACAGGTGGGCCCTGCTGTACATCACGACACCGGACAACGCCTCCAGCGACATCCCGGCGTTGTTCCGGTACCTGCGGACCTCCGATCCGTACAGATCGCGGGCGGAACGGTCCGGATGCAGCTCGCGCGGCTTGGCAGACATGTGCAATCCCCCATGTCCTTCGTCTGGTCGGGGTCATCGACGTGCCCCGAGCCTAGCGCCGTACGGTCACTGCACAGTTACAAGAAGTAACCCTCCCGAGGGCTTGCCAACCTGCCGTCGGATTCCTGCCAGACAGCGCCCACCCCGGGCGGCAGCCTGGGGCGCATGACGACCGCACAGACCTCAGACGCGGCGGCGGTGCTCCGCGGCATGTACGAAGCCGAAGCCGTGTACCTGGCAGCCGGCGGCCCCGGTGTAGCCTCCTTCGACACGCTCGCGCCGTACTTCGCGCCGGACGTCGTCCTGCACCAGGCGGAGGCGTTGCCCTACGGAGGGACGTGGCGCGGGCACGACGGGATGACGGAGTTCTTTCTCGCGATGTCCGCGACCTGGGCGGAGTTCGAGATGCTGGAGCAGCGGTTCCTCGCCACCGGTGAGACGTCGGTGGTGTTGACGCAGGTACGGGCCCGGGCGCGGGCCACCGGGCGGGAGCTGACCTTTCCGATCCTGCAGACGGTCAGGATCGAGAACGGCCGGATAGCCGAGGTGCGCCCCTTCTACTGGGACACGGCGGCCATCGCCGCCGCGTGCACTGGCCTTGCGGCGTAGGGCCCAGAGCCGGGGCGGTCGTGTCGGTACGGGGAAAGGGTGACAGGCGTATGGCCGCTAGCGGTGGAGGCCGGGGCGGTGCTGGGTATTCCTGCCGGGACGGCAGTGGTTGAGCCCATGGCCCGGTGACTCCTGGCCCTGTCCTGTGCGCTTGCCTGCCGTGTCGAGGGCTGGGTAGCTTGTCGGTGACGGAGTGCGCCGAACCGACGTTCGCAGATCACTCCGTTTTCACCAGAAATCGGGGGATTCATGCATATGAAGTGGCGTTTTGCTCTGCCCGTGGCCGTCGCGCTGGCGGCGTTAGTGTCGACCGGCTGTGGTAACGACGACAAGGACGCGGGAGCCCAGGAGGAACCCGCGGCCTCAAGTTCTCCGGACTCGCCGGAGAACGAGGCCAAGAAGCCCGACTCGGTCGCCTCCCCTTCGAACACCAACCCCCCGGACGACAGCGGCCTGTCCGCTATCGGCGGCGAGCTTGACGGCACCTGGGTTTCCGGCGACATCTCGCTGACGTCCAAGTCCGCGCAAGTGACTTACCGCAGCGCAGAGACCGGGGAGTGCACGGGCGTGGCCACGGACCGTGACATCGCCCTGACCTCATGCGACGCGCTCGACATGACCGATCCGAACGCGTTCGGCGCGATGAACGCGGTCTGGTCGGTGAAGGGTGACACGGTCACCGTCAACTGGCAGAACGGTACGTCCCAGGAACTGACCCGCCAGTAGCCGCCGCCTCCCTCGTGCCGAGGGCGGCCGCCCGCCGCCCTGCGCCCCGACTGCACTCCCGGGAGCCGCGTAAGGGCGGCGGGGGCGAAGCGCTGCCGGACAGTTCCCCTCGCCGTGGTGAGGCCCGCCCCCTACGCCGAGTGCCCTACGCCGACTTGCGGGCTGCGCGGAGGAATTCCCGGTTCAGCGACGAGATCGCCTGGAGGGGGATGCCCTTCGGGCAGGCCACCGCGCATTCGCCGGTGTTCGTGCAGCCGCCGAAGCCCTCGTCGTCCATCCGGCCGATCATGTCCAGTACCCGCGACTCGCGCTCCGGGGCGCCCTGCGGCAGGGCGCCCAGGTGGACCACCTTCGCGGCGGTGAACAGCATGGCCGAGCCGTTGGGGCAGGCGGCGACGCAGGCGCCGCAGCCGATGCACTCCGCGTGTTCGAAGGCCGTCTCCGCCGCCGGCTTGGGGACCGGGGTGGCGTGGGCGTCGGGGGCGCTGCCCGTGGGGGCGGTGATGTAGCCGCCGGCGCCGATGATGCGGTCGAAGGCCGAGCGGTCCACGACCAGGTCCTTCACCACCGGGAACGCCGCCGCCCGCCACGGCTCGACGTCGATGACGTCGCCGTCCGCGAAGGACCGCATGTGCAGCTGGCACGCCGTCGTACGCTCCGGGCCGTGCGCCTGCCCGTTGATGACGACGCCGCACGCGCCGCAGATGCCCTCGCGGCAGTCGTGGTCGAAGGCGACCGGTTCCGATCCGTCGAGGATCAGGCGCTCGTTGAGGGTGTCCAGCACCTCCAGGAACGACATCTCCGGCGTGACGTCCTCGACCTCGTACGAGACCATCTCGCCGGCCGCGTCGGGGCCCGGCTGCCGCCAGACCCGCAGGGTCACCTTCACTGATAGCTCCGTTGGGTCGGGATGACGTACTCGAATGCGAGGTCCTCGCGGTGCAGGACCGGGGCGGTGCCGGTGGCGGTGAACTCCCAGGCCGCCGCGTACGAGAACTGCTCGTCGTCGCGGGCCGCCTCGCCGTCCGGGGTCTGGCTCTCCTCGCGGAAGTGGCCGCCGCACGACTCCGCGCGGTGCAGCGCGTCGAGGCACATCAGCTCGGCCAGCTCCAGGTAGTCCGCGATGCGGTTGGCCTTCTCCAGCGACTGGTTCAGCTCCGTGCCGGTGCCCGGCACCTTGATCCGGCGCCAGAACTCCTCGCGCAGCGCCGGGATCCGCTCCAGCGCCTTGCGCAGCCCCGGCTCCGTACGGGCCATGCCGCACTCGTCCCACAGCAGTTCGCCCAGCTCGCGGTGGAAGGAGTCGGGGGTGCGGTCGCCGTCGACGGAGAGGAGCAGATGGAGGCGGTCCTCGGTGTCCGCCACGGCCTCCGCGACCGCCGGGTGGTCGGGGGAGACCTCCTCGGGGCGGTGGCGGGCGAGGAAGTCGCCGATGGTGGCGGGGAGGATGAAGTAGCCGTCGGCCAGGCCCTGCATGAGCGCGGACGCGCCGAGGCGGTTGGCGCCGTGGTCGGAGAAGTTGGCCTCGCCGATGGCGAAGAGGCCGGGGACGGTGGTCTGGAGGTCGTAGTCGACCCACAGCCCGCCCATCGTGTAGTGGATCGCCGGGTAGATGCGCATGGGCACCTGGTACGGGTCCTCCGCCGTGATCCGCTCGTACATCTCGAAGAGGTTGCCGTACCGCTCCTCGACCGCCGCCCGCCCCAGCCGCCGGATGGCGTCGGCGAAGTCGAGGTACACGCCCTGCCCGCCGGGGCCGACGCCGCGGCCCTCGTCGCAGACGTTCTTCGCCGCGCGCGAGGCGATGTCGCGGGGGACGAGGTTGCCGAAGGAGGGGTAGAGGCGCTCCAGGTAGTAGTCGCGCTCGTCCTCGGGGATGGCGTTCGGCGGGCGGCCGTCGCCGTGCGCCTTGGGCACCCAGATGCGGCCGTCGTTGCGCAGCGACTCGCTCATCAGCGTCAGCTTCGACTGGTGGTCGCCGGAGCGCGGGATGCAGGTGGGGTGGATCTGGGTGAAGCAGGGGTTGGCGAAGTACGCGCCGCGCCGGTGGGCCCGCCAGATGGCGGTGGCGTTGGAGTTCTTGGCGTTGGTGGAGAGGTAGAAGACGTTGCCGTAGCCGCCGGTCGCCAGTACGACGGCGTCGGCGAGGTGGGTCTCGATGCGGCCGGTGACCAGGTCGCGGGCGACGATGCCGCGGGCCCGGCCGTCGACGACGACGAGGTCGAGCATCTCGGTGCGCGGGTGCATCTCGACGTTGCCGGCCTCGATCTGCCGGGACAGCGCCTGGTACGCGCCGAGGAGGAGCTGCTGCCCGGTCTGCCCGCGGGCGTAGAACGTCCGCGAGACCTGGACGCCGCCGAAGGAGCGGGTGTCGAGGAGGCCGCCGTACTCGCGGGCGAAGGGCACGCCCTGCGCGACGCACTGGTCGATGATCTCGACCGAGACCTGCGCGAGGCGGCGCACGTTGGACTCGCGGGCGCGGAAGTCGCCGCCCTTGACGGTGTCGTAGAAGAGGCGGTGCACGGAGTCGCCGTCGTTGCGGTAGTTCTTGGCGGCGTTGATGCCGCCCTGGGCGGCGATGGAGTGGGCGCGGCGCGGGGAGTCCTGGTAGCAGAACTGGACGACCTGGTAGCCCTGTTCGGCGAGGGTGGCGCCGGCGGCGCCGCCGGCGAGGCCCGTACCGACGACGATGACCTTGTAGCGCCGCCGGTTGGCGGGGTTGACCAGCCGGGCGGTGAAGCGGCGGCGGTCCCAGCGCTCGGCGATGTCGCCGGGCGGGGCGGCGGCGTCGGCGACGGGTTCGCCCTCGGTGTACTGCGCGTAGGTCGGGGACATCTTCAGTTCACGACTCCCGTCATGACGGCCACGGGGATGGAGATGAAGCCGCAGGTCAGCACCAGCGCAGAGGTGTCGGTGACGACCCTGAGGGCCCGCTCGCGGGCCGGGCTCGCGGCGCCGAGTGTCTGCACCGCGCTCCAGAAGCCGTGCCGCAGGTGCAGGCCGAGGGCGACCATCGCGGTGATGTAGATGGTGTTGCCGTACCAGGTGGAGAAGGTGGCGACGGTGTTCTCGTACGGGTGGCCGGTCTCGGCGTTCTCGTTCACGGTGAGCGTCGTGAGGTCGAGGATGTGCCAGACGACGAAGAGGCCGAGGATGACCCCGCCCCAGCGCATCGTGCGGGTCGCGTAGCTCGCGCGCCGGCGCTTGTGGACGTACGCGACCGGGCGCGCGGCGATGTCGCGGCGGCTGAGCTGGTACGCGGTCACGCCGTGCAGCACGACGGCGGCGACCAGCACGACGCGGATCATCCACAGCGCCCACTCGTAGTGCAGCACCGGGCCGCCGAGGGTGCGCAGCCAGTGGCCGTAGCTGTTGAACTCCTCCGCGCCGAAGAAGATCTTGAGGTTGCCGACCAGGTGGGCCACGAGGTAGCCGACCATGATCAGACCGGTGACGGCCAGCACCGTCTTCTTGCCGACGGTGGAGTGCCACAGCAGCGCGGGGAGCGACGGCGGGTAGCGCTTGGGACGGTCCGGCGCGGGTGCGGGCTTGCCGGGGGCGCGCTTGCCGTCGGTGGGCTTCGACGCCGACTTCGTGGTCAGGGCCATGACTGTGACGGTAAGGAGGGCACGCGGCATCCGTCCAAGACATGAATTCGCTGCTTTCGATAGGTGGTGGCTATCGCGGGCTACGCTGGATCCATGCACCTGCAGCAGCTTCGCTACTTCGCCGCCGTCGCCGAGACCCGCCACTTCACCCGGGCCGCCGAGCGCGAGCACGTGGCGCAGCCGTCGCTGTCGCAGTCCGTACGGGCGCTGGAGCGGGAGCTGGGCGCCGAGCTGTTCCACCGGGCCCGCGGGCACATCACGCTCACCGACGCCGGGGAGGCGCTGCTGCCGCTGGCACGGCGGATCCTCGCCGACACCGAGACGGCGCGGCGGGAGGTCCAGGAGGTCGCGCAGCTGCGGCGGGGGCGGGTGCGGCTGGGGGCCACGCCGAGCCTGTGCGCGAGCCTGGTGCCGGACGCGCTGCGCACGTTCCACGCCCGCTACCCGGGCATCGAACTGCACGTGCACGAGGACGGCTCGCAGGACCTCGTACGGACGCTGGCGGCCGGCGAGCTGGACCTCGCGCTGGTGATCACGCCGCTGGCGGGGCAGGCGCCGGCGCTGACGACGACGGAGCTGCTGCGGGAGGAACTGGTCGTGGTCTCCTCCCCGGACGCACCGCCGGTCACGGGGACCGGGAACGGCGGCGCGGGCGGCGGGATCCGCATCGGGGATCTCCGGGGGCGGCCGCTGGCGATGTTCCGGCACGGGTACGACCTGCGGGAGCTGACGGTCGCGGCGTGCCGGGAGGCGGGCTTCGAGCCGGAGTTCGGGGTCGAGGGCGGGGAGATGGACGCGGTGCTGGGGTTCGTACGGGCCGGGCTCGGGGTGGCGGTGGTGCCGAGCATGGTCGCGGAGCGCTCGGGGCTGGTGACGACGGCGTTCGCGGCGCCGGGGCTGCACCGGACGATCTCCGTGGCGCACCGGGGCGACGTGTCGCCGCCCCGGGCGGCGCGGGAGCTGCGCAGGCTGCTGATCGACGCGGTGGGCGGCGGCGCGGCGCCGCCGCGGGGCGGCTGAGGGGGAGGCGCCGCTCCGGCCGTGCCGGAGAGCGGCGCTGCCGACGGCCCCGGCGGGCCACCGCCCGTAGCCCCGTGGTTCAGTACTCCAGGCCGTGGCCCAGCGGGTACAGCTCCGTGCCCGGTTCGCCCAGTTCCGGGATCGCCACCGGCAGGCGGCCCGTCGGGCGCAGGTCGCCGTAGAGTGCGTCGACCGCCCGCCCCAGCACCCCCGCCCCGGTGCCGTACGTGCACAGGTACGCCGGTGCCTCCGGGAACCGCCGGACGTCGTACGGGTTGCGCACCGCCACCACCACGACCGGCGTCCCCGACGCCAGCAGCGCCCGTACCAGCGCCGCCTGCGCCGCGCCCCGCTCCGCCACCGGCTCCGCGCCGGCCGCCGCGTTGGCGCCGACCAGCACCAGGTCGTGGGTCCGCGCCGCGGCCACCGCCGCGTCGATCACCGACTGCGCCGGCGTCCCGCCCGTCGCCAGCACCGTCGGGCTCTGCCCGCTGCGCGCCCCGACCGCCGTCGCCAGGCGGTCGAGTGCCGGCGCCGACGTCGTCTGCCAGCCGGCGACCAGCACCCTCCGCGCCCCGGCGGCCAGCGGCAGCAGCCCGGCGTCGTTCTTCACCAGCGTCACCGCCCGCCCGGTGAGCGCCCGCGCGTCCGCGACGTGCCCGGCGTCGCCGACGATCCGCTCCGCCCGGTGCTCGTCGACGAACGGGCCGAAGTACAGCCCCTCGTCGATCTTGCGCGCCAGGATGCGCACCACCGACTCCTCCAGCCGCCGCGCGCCGATCTCACCGCCCCGTACGGCCGCGAGCACCGACCCGTACGCGACGTCCATCTCCGGCGGCAGCACCAGCATGTCCGCGCCCGCCGTGAACGCCGCCACCGACGCCCTCTCCGGCGGGTACTGGGACGTGGCGCCGCCCATGTCCAGCGCGTCCGTGACGATCAGCCCGTCGAAGCCCAGCTCCTCGCGGAGCAGCCCGGTCAGGATGCGGTGCGACATGGTCGCGGGCACGCCGTCGTCGAGTGCGGGGACGAGGATGTGCGCGGTCATCACGGTGTCCAGGCCCGCTGCGATCGCGGCCCGGAACGGCGGCAGGTCCAGCTCGTGGATCTGCTCCAGGGTGTGCTCGATGCGCGGCAGCAGGTAGTGGCTGTCCTGGCCCGTGTCGCCGTGGCCGGGGAAGTGCTTGGCGGCCGACGCGACGCCGCCGCGGCGCTGGCCGCGTACGGCCGCCGCGACCATGCGCGCGACCTGCTGCGGGTCGGCGCCGTAGGAGCGCAGCCCGATGACGGGGTTGTCGGGGTTGACGTTGACGTCGGCGACGGGAGCGTAGTTCTGGTTGATGCCCAGCGCCGCCAGCTCCCGCCCGGTGATCTCGGCGGCGCGGTGGGCGTCGGCGGTCGAGTAGGTGGCGCCCAGCGCCATGCTGCCGGGCAGCTCGGTGGCGGGCGGGGTGGGCAGCCGCTGGACGAGGCCGCTCTCCTGGTCGGTGGAGATGATCAGCGGGACGCCGCGGCGGTGCGCGAGCGAGGCGCGCTGGAGGCCGTTGGAGAGGCGGGCGATCTGGCGGGCGTCGCGGAGGTTGTCGTCGCTGCGGGCGCTGAAGTAGATGACGGCGCCGGGCCGGTACTTGCGTACGACGTCGGCGGGGGTGCGGACGCCGTAGCGCCGCTGGTTGACGGCGGCGGCCGCGTCGGTCACGTCGTCCGCGTCCTGTCCGGCGACCTCGACCACGAAGAGCTGGCCGACCTTCTCCTCCAGGGTCATCCGGCGGACCAGCGCCCGGGCCAGCAGCCGGGCGTACGAACCGGAGCCCGCCGCGCCGCCGGAGCGGGCCGCGGCGGGCCCGGCGGCGGCCGCGCCGGCGCCGAGCGCCGCCGCGGTGCCGAGGAGGCCGGTGACCGCCTGTCTGCGCGTGGTGTCTGACCGCATCTGAACACTCCTCAGCGCATCGGGTGTGCTGCTCGGGCATCGGTGGCCGGCCGACGGGGCTGCTCCCCCTGTGGAGGCCGCCGAGGAGAACTCGGCCGCGGAGTCTGGCAACGGCGCGGTGGCGCGTCAATGCTTCTGTACGCGCGGTGTCAGCTTCCTGTCACATCCCGCGGAACCGGATTATCCGCCGCACGGTCCCCCGCGCCCGGCGCTCACCACGCGAGGCCGGCCGCCACCGGCAGGTGGTCGCTGCCGGTGGCGGGCAGCGACCAGGCGCTGCGCGGCTCCACGCCGCGTACCAGGATCTGGTCGATACGCGCCACCGGGAAGTCCGCCGGCCAGCTGAAGCCGAAGCCGTTGCCCGCCTCCTCCTGGACCGACCGCAGCCGGTCGGTGAGAGCGTCGAACGCGCGGTCGTCGACCGTGCCGTTGAGGTCGCCGAGCACCACCACACGCGCGGCCGGCTCCGCGGCGACGGCCGCCGCGAGGGCCCGCGCCCCGGCGTCGCGCTGCGCCGTCGACATGCCCGCGCGGGGGTTCACGCGCACGGACCCCAGGTGGGCCACGTACACCGCCAGCGGGCCCCGCCCGGTGGCCACCGTCGTGCGCAGCGCGCGGGACGGGTGCATCGCGATATCGACCGCCCGGGTGTCCGACAGCGGCAGCCTGCTCCACAGTCCGACGGTGCCCTGCGTGGTGCGGTACGGGTACGTCTCCGCCAACTCCGCCTCGTACACCGGCCGGGCCGCGTCCGTGATCTCCTGCAGCGCCAGCAGGTCCGCGCCGGAGGCGGCCAGGTCGCGGGCGGTGCCGGCCGGGTCGGGGTTGGCGGCGCCGACGTTGTGGGTGGCCACCGTGAGGTCGCCGCCCGGCCGGGACTTGTCCGTGAGCAGCCCGCCGAACAGGCTCAGCCACACCGTGACCGGCAGCACCAGCGCGACCACCGCGGACGCCGAGCGGCGCCACAGCGCCCCGGCGAGCAGCGGGAGGACGAGGAGGCCGAACCACGGCAGGAAGGTCTCCACCAGGCTGCGGAGGTTCATGGTGCCGTCCGGGATCCGCGCGTGCAGGGCCATGAGCAGGCCGAGCAGCAGCGCGAGCGCCGCGAGCACGAGGCCGCGCCGCCAGGGCGCGGGGCTGCGCAGGGCGCGGGCCGCGCGGTGGAGGACGGCGGGCGGGGCGCCGCGGCGGCGGGCGGCCGGGCGGGCGGTGGCGTCGGCGGTGCCGGTGTCATCGGCGGTGCCGGCGGATTCCGCCGTGGCAGCGGGGGCAGCGGTGTCCGCCGGGTCCGGCTGCGTCATCGTGGGAAGTCGCTCGTTCAACTCTGCATCCTCGGGTCCTCGGTGGGGTCGGCGTACATGGGCGGGCAGCGGCCGCCGGCCGCGTCGGGCCGCAGCTCGTAGTGCCAGGGCTCGTTCCGGTAGACCGGGCACAGCCCGTACGCGGCGCCGTGCTCGAAGAGCCACATCTGCGCGTCGGCTTCGCCGATGTCGACCGCGTCGCCCGACACGTGCGGGGAGGTCTGCGGAGTGGCCACCCACCGGGCGGCTTCTTCTTCCGACCCGTATTTCCCGACGGCCTCCTGGAGAAGCCGCTCCTGGTACGCGGGAGAACGCCAGCCGCTGTTGACGCGGAATTCGACTCCGTAGGCCGCGGCGTCCGTCGCCGCCTCGCGCAGGGCCGTGAGGAAAGGGGCGTCGAGTTCGGCGACGGCCGGAACCGCGTCGTCGAACACCGTCGTGCCTTCGGGGACGACGCCGTCCGCCTCGCCGGCCGGGCCGCCGCGGTCGCGCCGCGCGGATTCCGTGGGCGCCGGTGCCGACGGGGCGGGGGAGGCAGGGGGAGCAGAGGAGGCGGGGGTGGCCGAGGCGGCGGGGTCCGACGACGTCTGCATCGACCGGTAGCCGAGAGGTGCGGCGACCACCACGACGAGGCCGGTCAGGCCGACGCCCAGAAGGGTGCGAATCCGCCGGGCCGTACGCCGCGCCGATCGCCGGGTTCGAGTCATTCCACCAGTGAAGGAGGAGGGGCGTTACCGGTACGTATGCGGTTTTCTATACACGGACGATATGCACCCGCTCGTAACATCGGTGTATGCGCGTGCTGATCGTCGAGGACGAGCCCTTCATGGCGGAGGCCATCCGCGACGGCCTCCGGCTGGAGGCGATCGCGGGCGACATCGCGGGCGACGGGGACACCGCCCTGGAACTGCTGAGCGTGAACTCGTACGACATCGCCGTCCTGGACCGCGACGTCCCCGGCCCCTCCGGCGACGAGATCGCCCGGCGCATCGTCGACTCCGGCAGCGGCATGCCGATCCTCATGCTCACCGCGGCCGACCGGCTCGACGACAAGGCCACCGGCTTCGGGCTCGGCGCCGACGACTACCTGACCAAGCCCTTCGACATCCGCGAGCTGGCGCTGCGGCTGCGCGCGCTCGACCGCCGGCGCGCCCACATCCGGCCGCCCGTGCGGGAGATCGCGGGGCTGCGGCTCGACCCGTTCCGCCGCGAGGTCTACCGGGACGGCAGGTACGTCGCGCTGACCCGCAAGCAGTTCGCCGTGCTCGACGTCCTCGTCGCCGCGGAGGGCGGGGTGATCAGCGCGGAGGAACTGCTGGAACGGGCCTGGGACGCCAACGCCGACCCGTTCACCAACGCCGTGCGCATCACCGTCTCGGCGCTGCGCAAGCGGCTCGGCGAGCCCTGGCTGATCGCCACGGTGCCCGGCGTCGGCTACCGCATCGACACCGCCTCCGGCACCGGCGGCCGCGAGCGCGGGGAGGGCGGGCGCGGGGAGGAGGCCCGCGCGTAGGCCTCCGTCACCGCGAATTGCGAAAGAAGTATTGCGCAATACTTCTTTCGTATCTACGGTCCCCGCATGGGGAGAGAACCGGAGCGGATCACCGAGCTGGCGCAGCTGAAGGCGTTCACCCACCCGTTGCGCATCGAGCTGTACCGGCTGCTCACCGCGACCCGTACCGCGACCGCGTCGCACCTCGCGGAGCAGGCCGGCGAGGCGGTGTCGCTGGTCAGTTACCACCTGCGCAAGCTCGCCGAGCACGGCTTCATCGAGGAGGCGGCGGAGCAGGGGCGGGACGGGCGCGAGCGCTGGTGGCGCATCTCGGCGGAGCGGTCGTTCAGCTTCCGGTCCGCGGATTTCGACGGCACCCCGGAGGGCACGGCGGCGCTGACGGGCGTCACCCGCGAGCTGCTGGCCACCCGGACGCGCACATATCTCAACTACCTGGACCAGCAGGCCGGGTGGGGACGGGAGTGGACGCGGGCCGCGTTCAGCTCGGAGTACACGGTGCGGCTGACCGCCGGCGAACTGCAGGAGCTGGCGGAGGAGATGGGCGCGTTCGTCCGCAGGTGGCGCGAGCGGGCCGAGGCGGCGGAGGCCCGGGAGGCGGAGGCCGGGGCGGACGAGGCCGGGGCGGAGGCCGGGGGCGGCGCGGGGCGCGAGACCGTCGCCCTGCACCTCTACGGCTTCCCCTTCCGCCCCTGAGCCGGGGGCCGCGCGCATGCCCGCGTACCGCGACGCCGCCGTCCTGCGGTGGCTCGTCGCGTACGCCCTCTCCGTACTCGGCGACGGCGTGTTCTTCCTCGCCCTCGGCTGGGCCGCGCAGCGCGCCGCCGGCCCCGCGGAGACCGGGGTGGTGATGGCAGTCGGCTCGGTGCCGCGCGCGGTGCTGCTGCTCGGCGGCGGAGTGGTCGCCGACCGGTTCGGGCCGCGCCGGGTCGTCATCGGCGCCGACGCGGTGCGCTGCGTCCTCATCCTCGGCGCCGCCGCGGCAGTGGGGATCGCCGCCCCCGGGCTGTGGCTGCTGGTCGCGGTGGCGCTGGCGTTCGGCGTGGTCGACGCGCTGTTCCTGCCCGCGGTCGGCGCCCTCCCGGCGCGGATCGCGCCGCCGGAGGAACTGGGCCGCATCGCGGGGCTGCGGGCGCTGGCCCTGCGCCTCGGGGGTGCGGCGGCGGCGCCGGTCGGCGGGTACGCGCTGGTGCTGGGCGGGCCGGCGGCGGCGTTCGCGGCGGCGGGGCTGCTGTTCGCCGCGTCGGTGCCGCTGCTGCTCACGCTGCGCGTACGCCCTCTACCGGACGCGCCCGGCCCGACCGGTGGCGAGGCGGAGCAGGCGCATCCGGCGGGCGCGGGGCGGGAGTTGCGCGAGGGGCTGCGCTACGTGCGCGGGCACCCGCTCATCGGGCCGCTCGTGCTCTCCGGCGCGCTCAGCGAGTTCGGCCTCAACGGCCCGCTCAACGTCGGCCTCGTCCTCCTCGCCGCGGAACGCGGCTGGGGTGCGGCCGGACTCGGCTGGCTCGTCGGCGCGTTCGGCCTCGGCGCCGGCGCGGGAGCACTGCTGCTGGCCGTCGCGGGCCGGCTGCCGCGCCCCGGCATCGTCCACATCGCCACGCTCGTCGCCGCCGGCGCCGCGCTCGGCTCGGTCGCGCTCGCGCCCTCCGCCGGCTTCGCGGTCGCCGCCTGCGGACTCGGCGGCCTCGCGGGCGGCGTCTGCGGGGGACTGGCGTACGCGCTGATCCAGACCTCCGCCGCGCCCGCCTACCTCGGCCGGGTCACCGCGGCCACCAGCCTGACGGGACTGGGACTCGCGCCGCTGTGCTACCCGCTCGTGGGCGCGGCCATCGGAGCCTGGGGGAGCGCGCCGGTCTTCCTCGCCTGCGGCGCGTTCAGCTGCCTGGGCGCCGTCGTCTGCCTCTCCGCGCCCGCCGTACGCCGGGCCGAACTGCCCCGCGCCCGCGCCCCGCGCCGCAGCCGCGGCGCCGGCACGGGCCCGCTGCCGGACCCGCCGCGCGCCCCGGCCCCGTAGCGGAGCCGCGCCTCGCCGCCCGGCGCAACTGCCCGCCGTCCGGCGTCAGAAGCCGAGCGGTGCCGACCGGGCCTGCGCCACGGCGTCCTCGTCGCCCTCCAGGTCCACCTTCGCCGACTCCTGCCGCCCGGTGGCGAACATCAGCAGCTCCGCCGGCTCCCCGGTCACCGTGACCACCGGCGTGCCCCGGTGGGCCACCGCCGTCTGCCCGTCCGGCCGGCGCAGCACCAGCCCCACGGGCGACTTGCGGCCCATCATCCGGGCGCCGCGCTCCAGGCGCTGCCACAGCGTGTCGGAGAAGACCGGGTCCAGCTCGCGCGGCGCGTAGTCGGGCTGCGCGCGGCGGACGTCCTCGGCGTGGACGTAGAACTCCACGACGTTCGCGGCCTCGTCGACCTGCTTGAGCGCGTACGGCGAGAACCGCGGCGGCCCGCTGCGGATGAGCTGCACCAGCTCCTCGTACGGCTTCTGCCGGAACTCCGCCTGCACGCGCTCCAGACGGTTCTGCAACGGCTTGAAGAGGATCCCGCCGGCCGCGTCCTGCCGGCGCTCGCGCACCACCACGTGCGCGGCCAGGTCGTACGTCGTCCAGCCCTCGCACAGCGTCGCCGCCTCGGGCCCGGCGCCCTCCAGCAGATCGGCGAGGAGCAGCCGTTCACGCTTCGCATGGGTCGTCATGCGGCCACCCTACGACCGCGGGCCGCACCCCGGCACGCAAGGCCGCGCCGGGGGCGTCACGGCAGTGGCTGGGTCAGCTTCGGGCCGTCGGGTTCGGTGCTCAGCGTCAGCGCGCAGGAGATCTCGTCCTGGCTCTGGTACTCGTACGTCGTCAGCGTCGGGTACAGCGCGTAGTAGAAGTAGTGCCGCCCGTCAGCCGGCATCGTGTCCAGCTTGTCCTCCGCGGCCCGCTGGCACAGCCCCAGCGCCTGGTCGTCGAGCGCGTCGCCGTCCGGGAAGTCGCCGCTGAGCGTGCGGTTGCCGATGACCTCGCCGTCGTGCGGGCCCGCGCACGGGCGGGTCTCGACAGACTCCACGCTGCTGTCCAGCGACGGGTGGTCGAAGCACTCGCCGGTGCGCAGCACCACGTACGGGATGTGCGACTCGGTCGGCTCCAGATCGCCCCGCGCGTCCGCCGTGCCCGCCGCCGATCCCGCGCTGGCGCTCTTGGTCTCCGCGCTGCCGCCCAGGCTGTCCTGACCCGCCGGCCGCTCCGCGCTGCCCAGCGGCCGCGGGCCGCCCGCCTGCGTCCCGCCGTCGCCGTCGCCGCCGCGCAGCGCGAGGAAGGAGACGACCGCCACGGCGACGAGCACGGCCGCGGTGGCCACGGCCGTGACGGTCTTCGGCCCGCGGCGTCTTTCGGGCGGATCCGGAGGTGGGTTGGTCATGGGCGAAGCATGCCCTATCGACACGTTCCGATGTACGGGAAGGGGCCATCCCCGGCCGCGCGCGTCGCGCCGTCCGACACCGCGGTGTGTCCGTCCCTGTTGGCACAATGGCCCCATGACCGGCAACCGGCCCGCGGGGCCCTCCGACCTCGATCCCGCCGTCGCGGCGCGCCTGAAGCGGAACGCCGACGGCATGCTGCCCGCCGTCGTGCAGCAGTACGACAGCGGCGAAGTCCTCATGCTGGCGTGGATGGACGACGAGGCGCTGCACCGCACGCTGACCACCGGCCGCGGCACGTACTACAGCCGCAGCCGAAAGGAGTACTGGGTCAAGGGCGAGACGTCCGGGCACGTGCAGCACGTGAAGTCGGTCGCGCTCGACTGCGACGCCGACACCGTGCTCGTCCGGGTCGACCAGGTCGGCCCCGCCTGCCACACCGGCAGCCGCACCTGCTTCGACGGCCGGGAGCTGGCGCTGGGCGGCGCCGAGTGACCGCCCCGGACCGGGAGGCGTTCCGCACGCTGGCCAAGGACCGCCGCGTCATCCCCGTCGTGCGCCGGCTGCTCGCCGACGGCGACACCCCCGTGGGGCTGTACCGCAAGCTCGCCGGCGAGCGCCCGGGCACGTTCCTGCTGGAGTCCGCGGAGAACGGCCGCACGTGGTCGCGCTACTCGTTCGTCGGCGTGCGCAGCGCCGCCACCCTCACCGAGCGCGACGGCCGCGCCCACTGGCTCGGCACCCCGCCCGTCGGGCTGCCCACGGAAGGCGACCCGCTCGCCGCCCTGCGCGCCACCGTCGAGGCCCTGCACACCCCGCGCGACCTGCACGTGGGCGCCGACGGCCGGGACGCGCTGCCGCCCTTCACCGGCGGCATGGTCGGCTACCTCGGGTACGACGCCGTGCGGCGGCTGGAGCGCATCGGCGACAGCACTGCGGACGACCTGCGGCTGCCGGAGATGACGATGCTGCTCACCTCCGACCTCGCCGTCCTCGACCACTGGGACGGCAGCGTCCTGCTGATCGCCAACGCGATCAACCACAACGACCTCGACACCGGCGTCGACGAGGCGTACGACGACGCGGTCGCCCGGCTCGACGCGATGACCGCCGACCTCGCCCGCCCCGCCCCTGCGAGCGCGGCGCCGCTGCCGCCGTCCGCGCTGCCGGAGTACGAGGAGCTGTGGGGCGGCGCGGAGTTCAGGGCCGCCGTCGAGGACATCAAGGAGCGCATCAGGGCGGGGGAGGCGTTCCAGGTGGTGCCCTCGCAGCGGTTCGAGACGCCGTGCGCCGCGAGCGCCCTCGACGTCTACCGCGTGCTGCGGGCCACCAACCCCAGCCCGTACATGTACCTGATCCGGCTGCCCGACACCGGCGGCTCCGGCACCGCGGGCGGAGGGGGCGGGTTCGACATCGTCGGCTCCAGCCCGGAGGCGCTGGTCAAGGTCGAGGACGGGCGCGCCCTGCTGCACCCCATCGCGGGTACGCGCCCGCGGGGCGCCACCCCGCAGCAGGACGCGGCGCTGGCCGAGGAGTTGCTCGCCGACGAGAAGGAGCGCGCCGAGCACCTGATGCTCGTCGACCTCGGGCGCAACGACCTCGGCCGGGTCTGCGAGCCCGGCAGTGTCGAGGTCGTGGACTTCATGTCCGTCGAGCGCTACAGCCACGTCATGCACATCGTCTCCACGGTCACCGGCCGGCTCGCCCCGGGACGTACCGCGTTCGACGTGCTCACCGCCTGCTTCCCCGCCGGGACGCTGTCGGGGGCGCCGAAGCCGCGGGCGCTGCAGATCATCGAGGAGCTGGAGCCCACGCGGCGCGGGCTGTACGGCGGCTGCGTCGGATATCTGGACTTCGCCGGCGACGCGGACACCGCGATCGCGATCCGCACCGCGCTGCTGCGCGGCGGCACGGCGTACGTGCAGGCGGGCGCGGGGATCGTGGCGGACTCGGACCCGGCGGCGGAGGACGAGGAGTGCCGCAACAAGGCGGCGGCGGTGCTGCGGGCGGTCGCGGCGGCGGGGCACCTGTCGCGCGCGGGGCGGGAAAGCGGGGGAGGAGCGGAGTAGGGGCGTACGGCGGCGCGGCAGGGCGCGTACGGCGGTGGTGCCGCCGTACGCGGCAGAGCCCGCCCGTGCGGCCGGAAACCCGCGGCTCCGGCGTGCGGATCCGGCCACCCGCGCCCCCTGCCTGAACGGGGCCGGACAGGTGCGAGACACTTGCCGGGTGACACCACAGCCCGGCTCCCGCACCCCCCTCGCCGCCGCCCTGCTCTCCGGCGCGCTCGGGGCCGCCGTGGTCCTCGTCGCCGCCGGCCGCACCTGGGCCGAGGGCGAGGCCCCGACCCCCGTGGGGGACACCGTGCTGCCCGTGACCGCGGGCGGCCGGGACGTCACCGGCATGCCGTCCGCGCTGGCGATCGTCGGACTCGCCGCGCTCGTCGCCGTCTTCGCCGTCCGCCGTGCGGGCCGCACCGTCGTCGCCGCGCTCCTCACGCTCTCCGGCGTCGGCGTGATCATCGCCTCCGCCCTCGGCGCCTCCGACACCGCCGCGCTCGACGACCAGGCCGCCAGGGCCGCCGGCCTCACCGACGCCGCGGTCGACGCCGTGAGCCACACCGCCTGGCCCTGGGTGAGCCTGGCCGGCGGCGTGCTGCTGCTGTGCGCCGGGCTGCTCGCGCTGCGCTACGGGTCCGGCTGGCCGGCCATGTCCGGGCGCTACGAGCGCCCCGGCTCGACCGGCGCCGCGGCCCGCCCGCGGCGGGCCGCACCCGTGGACCCGGAGCGGCCCGAGGAGCTGTGGAAGGCCCTGGACCGCGGCGAGGACCCCACCCGCGAGGGCTGAGCGCCCCCCGTCGTCGGCGGTCACGGCCGATCGGGGACAATGGGCGCGTCTGGTGATATGAGCGGTTGCACGTTTCAAGGAGCAGTGATGGCGGAGAACCACGACCACGGACACACGCCGGCCGCATGGACCGCGGTGGTCATCATCTTCATCGGGTTCTGCGTCTCGGGCGCCCTGGTGGTGATGGACAAGCCGCTGCTGTTCTGGCTGAGCCTGATCATCATCCCCATCGGCGGCGTGGTCGGCGCCGTGATGCGCGGCATGGGCATGGGCAAGAAGCCGGTGCCGCCGGTGCGCATGGCCGGCGACTGACGAGCGCCCCCCTCCGCCCCCGACCGGGAAGCCCCGGGCCGGGGGCGGTTTTGCGGGCCGCGCGGCGCGCCGCCGGATGCGTCCCCGCGTCGATACCGGGACAATCCGGGTGTGTCCGCTCGTACCGACAGGACCCCCGCGAGCGCCGTGCTGCGGCGGCTCGCGCCCCCGCTCGCCGCGCTGGCCTGTGCCACCGCCGGCTTCGCCGTGGTCGGCGCCGTCGACCCGAACGGGCCCGGCCGCTACCCGCCGTGCCCCGTCCTGGCGTACACGGGGCTGGCCTGCCCCGGCTGCGGTGGCCTGCGTGCCGCACACGCGCTCGCCCACGGCGAGGTGGCGGCCGCGCTGGGCGCCAACGCCCTCGCGGTCGCCGGCGCGGCGGTCTGCGCCGTGGCGCTGCTGTGGTGGCTGCTCGCGGCGTTCCGGCCCCGCCGGCCGCGGCCTGCGGGGGCCAGGTCCGGCCCGGCGCCCGCACCGCGCGGCGGGCCGCGGCGCGCGGGCGCGGCGGCCCGGTGGCGCAGCCGCCGGGCCCCGATTTCCGTGCCGCGCCCGGGGGCGGCGCTGTTCGCGCTGGTCGCGGCGTTTACGCTGCTGCGGAACCTGTCGTTCGGGGCAGTGCTGGGACCGTAGCGGCAACCCGTCCGGCCCGTGGGACGGAGAAGGTCCGGATTCGGGGCTTCCGCCCGGTGCCGGATACCATCGCAGTACCCGAACAGCCGCCCGTCGGCGGCCGGCGCCCGCGCCGGCCGGCACCGGCGCCAGCAGAAAGGGGTCCGCTCGCGTGAGTGTGCTCGACGAGATCATTGACGGCGTGCGCGAGGACCTCGCCGAGCGGCAGGCCCGGGTCGGGCTCGACGAGCTCAAGGAGCGCGCCGCCAGGGCCCCCCGGGCGCGTGACGGCGTGGCCGCGCTGCGCGGCGACAGCGTCACCGTCATCTGCGAGGTCAAGCGCTCCAGCCCGTCCAAGGGCGCGCTCGCGGCCATCGCCGACCCGGCCGCGCTCGCCGCGGACTACGAGGCGGGCGGCGCCGCCGTCATCAGCGTCCTCACCGAGCAGCGCCGCTTCGGCGGCTCGCTGGCGGACCTGGAGGCCGTGCGCGCCAAGGTGGACGTGCCGGTGCTGCGCAAGGACTTCGTCGTCACGGCGTACCAGCTCTGGGAGGCGCGGGCGTACGGCGCCGACCTGGTGCTGCTGATCGTCGCCGCGCTGGAGCAGGACGCGCTGGTCTCGCTGGTGGAGCGGGCCGAGTCCATCGGGCTCACGCCGCTGGTCGAGGTGCACGACGAGGAGGAGACCGAGCGCGCGGTGGCCGCCGGGGCGAAGATCATCGGCGTGAACGCGCGGAACCTCAAGACCCTCGAGGTGGACCGCGGCAACTTCGGCCGGGTGGCCCCGGAGATCCCCGGCCACATCGTCAAGATCGCCGAGTCCGGGGTGCGCGGGCCGCACGACCTCATCGCGTACGCGAACGACGGCGCCGACGCCGTGCTCGTCGGCGAGTCCCTGGTCACCGGCAAGGACCCGCGCGCCGCCGTCGCCGACCTCGTCGCCGCCGGCGCCCACCCGGCGCTGCGCCACGGGCGGGGCTGACGCCCCGGTGACCGTGACATCGGCCCGCCCGCCGGCCGCCCCGCGCGGCGACGGCGCGCACCGGTCCGTGCCGCCGCCCGCGGGCGCGACGCGCTCCCCGGCCCCGGCCGCGGCGGGCGTTCGCCGTACCGTGCGCACCGGGTTCCCCCCGGAGGGAGGCGTCCTCGCCCGCGGCTGCCGGCCGCGGGGCTGCCGCGCGCCGGCGCGGCGCGTACGCGGCCGGCGCGTGCGGTACCACATCGGGGCCGAGCCCGGGCAGATCAACGGCATGCGATGGCACGCGGCGTGTCCCCACGCCGTCCGCCATCCGTTCCGACCGAGGATCAGCCATGCCCACAGACTTCTTCATCCCTGACCCAGAACGTCAGGTGCCGACCGCCGAGGGATACTTCGGTGCGTACGGCGGCAAGTTCATCCCCGAGGCGCTGCGCGCGGCCGTCGACGAGGTCGCCGTCGCGTACGAGAAGGCCAAGACCGACGACGCGTTCGTCGCCGAGCTGAACGACCTGCTGGTCAACTACACCGGCCGGCCCAGCCCGCTCACCGAGGTGCCGCGCTTCGCCGAACAGGCCGGCGGGGCCCGGGTCTTCCTCAAGCGCGAGGACCTCAACCACACCGGCTCGCACAAGATCAACAACGTGCTCGGCCAGGCCCTGCTCACCCGCCGCATGGGCAAGACCCGCGTCATCGCCGAGACCGGCGCGGGCCAGCACGGCGTGGCCACCGCCACCGCCTGCGCCCTCCTCGGCCTGGAGTGCACCGTCTACATGGGCGAGATCGACACCGAGCGGCAGGCGCTCAACGTCGCCCGGATGCGGATCCTCGGCGCCGAGGTCATCCCGGTGAAGTCCGGCAGCCGCACCCTGAAGGACGCCATCAACGAGGCCTTCCGCGACTGGGTCGCCAACGTCGACCGCACCCACTACCTCTTCGGCACGGTCGCCGGCCCGCACCCCTTCCCGGCGCTCGTCCGCGACTTCCACCGGGTGATCGGCATCGAGGCCCGGCAGCAGCTGCTCGACCGCACGGGCCGGATGCCCGACGCGGCCGTCGCCTGCGTCGGCGGCGGCTCCAACGCCATCGGCCTCTTCCACGCCTTCCTGCCGCACCCCGCCGTGCGCCTCGTCGGGTGCGAGCCCGCCGGGCACGGCCTGACCAGCGGCGAGCACGCCGCCACCCTCAGCCTCGGCGAGCCCGGGATCCTGCACGGCTCCCGGTCGTACGTGCTGCAGGACGAGGACGGCCAGATCACCGAGCCGTACTCGATCTCCGCCGGCCTCGACTACCCCGGCGTCGGCCCCGAGCACGCCTACCTCAAGGACGCCGGCCGCGCCGAGTACCGGGCCGTGACCGACGACGAGGCCATGGAGGCGCTGCGGCTGCTGTCGCGCACCGAGGGCATCATCCCGGCCATCGAGAGCGCGCACGCGCTCGTCGGCGCGCTCCAGGTCGGCCGGGAGCTGGGCCCCGACGGCCTGGTCGTCGTCAACCTCTCCGGCCGCGGCGACAAGGACATGGACACCGCCGCCCGCTACTTCGGGCTCTACGACGCCGAGGAGGCGGACCGGTGACGGGCAACATCGCGCGGCTCGACGCCGTGCTCGCCGCCGCGAAGGCGGAGGACCGGGCGGCCCTCATCGGCTACCTGCCCGCCGGCTTCCCGGACGTGGACACGGGCGTACGGGCCATGACGGCCATGCTCGAAGGCGGCTGCGACGCCGTCGAGGTCGGCCTGCCGCACAGCGACCCCGTGCTGGACGGCCCGGTGATCCAGACCGCCGACGACATCGCGCTGCGCGGCGGGCTGCGCATCAAGGACGTGATCCGCACGGTCGCCGAGGTGCAGTCCGCGACGGACGCGCCCGTGCTCTGCATGACGTACTGGAACCCGGTCGACCGCTACGGCCCCGAGCGCTTCGCCGAGGACCTGGCCGCGGCGGGCGGCGCCGGCTGCATCCTGCCCGACCTGCCCGTCGAGGAGTCGGATCCGTGGCGGCAGGCGGCCGGCAAGCACGGCCTGGCCACGGTCTTCGTGGTCGCCCCCAGCAGCCGCGAGCAGCGGCTCTCGGCCATCACGGCGGCCGGCAGCGGCTTCGTCTACGCCGCGTCGCTGATGGGCGTCACCGGCACCCGCGAATCCGTGGGCCGCGAGGCCCAGGACCTGGTCCGCCGCACCCGCGCCACCGAGGCGGTACGGGACGGCGGCCTGCCCGTCTGCGTCGGCCTCGGCGTCTCCACGGCGGAGCAGGCGGCCGAGGTCGCCGCGTTCGCCGACGGCGTGATCGTCGGCTCGGCGTTCGTCAAGCGGCTGCTGGCCGCGGGTGACGACCACGAGGCCGGCCTCGCGTCGGTGCGCGAGCTGGCGGGCGAGCTGGCCGCGGGGGTGCGCCGGCGGGCCTGACGGCCTGCCGCGGTCGTCCACAGGGCCCTCCGCGGTGCGTACGGACGTGCGATCCTGGAAGGGAGCAATCCGTGCCGCACTGGGGAGGGCCCGATGGCCGGCAAGCAGCCCGGCGCCGACGACGAACCGCGTCTGCCCGAGGACATATGGGATCGGTTCCAGAAGGACTCCCTGGGTCAGATAGAGGACACCGCGCCGAAGGAGCACTCCGCGCGGTGGTACGAGGTCACGGAGCGCCTCGCCGCCGACGACGCGCGGCGCGAGGCGGCCCCGCGCCCGCGGCGCAGGCGCCGCCTGCGCCCGCGGATGCCCGAGGCGCCGGTGCCGCGCGCCTTCGCCGTCGGCTTCGTCGTCGTCTCGGTCGTGCTGGTGCTCTCCGCCGCCGCCGCGTACCTGCAGTACGGGCAGGTGTTCTGATCCGTCACCGGGCGGCGGGTCCCTCGTTATAGCCGGGCGTGAGCGAGAACAACCCTCAGGGAAAGCGCAGTGCCCGCGAGCGGATGCAGGCCGAGCGCGAGCGGCAGAAGTCCAAGGACAGGCAGCGGCGCATGCTCGTCGTGCTCGCCGCGGTGGTCGGGGTGCTCGCCGTGGTCGCGGTCGTCGGCATCCTCATCGGCCAGAACAGCGGCGACGACGACGGCGGCAAGCCCGTCGCGTTCCCGAAGGGCGCCGTCGGCAAGGACCGGCTCGCGCTGCCCGCGGGGAAGGCGGACGCCCCGGCCGCCCTCACCGTGTACGAGGACTTCCGCTGCCCGGCGTGCGGCCAGTTCGAGGCCGGCTTCAGCAAGACGATCAACGAGCTGGAGGACGCCGGGAAGCTGCGCACCGAGTACCGCCTGGTCAAGCTCATCGACGGCAACTTCGGCGGAACCGGCTCGCGGAACTCCGCCAACGCCGCCGCCTGCGCCCAGGACGCCGGCAAGTTCGTCCCGTACCACGACGTGCTCTTCCGCAACCAGCCGCCGGAGTCCGACGACGCCTTCGCCGACAAGGGGCACCTGAAGGAGCTGGCGGGCAAGGTCGACGGGCTGAGCGGCAAGCGCTTCGACGCCTGCGTCGACGACGGCAGGTACGACGGCTGGGTCGACGCCTCCGACGAGGCGTTCGGCAAGTCCGGCCACAACTCGACGCCCACCGTCCTGCTGGACGGCGAGAACATCTACGGCCAGGGCGCGAACCTCTCCCCGGCGAGCTTCAAGCAGCTCGTCGAGGACGCCGGCAAGGACTGAGCCGCCGGGGGCGCGGCGCCCGTACTCGCGGAGAGTTACGGAGCCGTTGCCCCCGCGGGGTCCCCGCGCCGCGCTGCGGCACGGTACCGTCGGTGCTGCTATGGATCTCGCATACATCCCCAGCCCTTCCGACGGCGTCTGGCACCTCGGACCGCTCCCGCTGCGCGGTTACGCCCTCGCCATCCTCCTCGGCATCTTCGTCGCCATCTGGCTCGGCGGACGCCGCTGGATCGAGCGCGGCGGCCGGGCGGGGACCGTCGCGGACATCGCCATCTGGGCCGTGCCCTTCGGCCTCGTCGGCGGCCGGCTCTACCACGTCGTCACGACCCCCGAGCCGTACTTCGGCGAGGGCGGCGACTGGGTCAAGGCCTTCGAGATCTGGGAGGGCGGCCTCGGCATCTGGGGCGCCATCGCGATGGGCGCGCTGGGCGTGTGGATCGGCTGCCGCCGCCGCGGCATCGCGATGCCCCCCTACGCCGACGCCGTCGCGCCCGGCATCGCGCTCGCGCAGGCCCTGGGCCGCTGGGGCAACTGGTTCAACCAGGAGCTGTACGGCAAGCAGACCGACGTCCCCTGGGCCGTCGAGATCGACGCGGAGCACTCCGTCACCGGCACCGCGGAGACCTTCCACCCGACCTTCCTGTACGAGTCGCTGTGGTGCATCGGCGTCGCGCTGCTGGTGATCTGGGCCGACCGGCGCTTCCGCCTCGGCCACGGCCGGGCCTTCGCGCTCTACGTCGCGGGGTACACGGCGGGCCGCGGCTGGATCGAGTACATGCGCGTGGACGAGGCGCACGACGTCCTCGGGCTGCGTCTCAACGTCTGGACGTCGATCCTGGTCTTCGCCGCCGCGGTGGTCTACATCGTGGTCTCGGCGAAGAAGCGGCCGGGCCGCGAGGAGGTCGTGGAGCCGGGTGCTGCGGACGGCGAGCCCGGGGACGGCGGCTCGGCGAAGTCCGCCGACGCGCAGGACTCCGGGAAGGCGGACGAGCCCGGTGACGCGGCCGAGGCCGGGCCGGAGCCCGAGCCCGCCGTGGCGGCCGAGGCCAAGACCGCCGGCGACCCGCCGTCCGGCGAACGCGGCCGCCACACGTAGCCGCCCCGCGCAGCACGCGTACGGCAGGGCCGTCACCGCACCCGCGGCGACGGCCCCGCCCGTGTCCGGCCCGGGTGTCCCGGCCGGAGCGCCTCCTGGATTCTGTCCGGCAAACCCCCGGGACACACCGCCCCGCACGCACGCGGCACGGAGGGCGTCTCCCCAGGTGAGTACGGCCTGCCTTGCTGGCGGGCGCCCGGGACCGCGCGTATCGTCGAACTGAAGATCGACGAGGGGAGCGCGATCCCATGTCCGCGGGGCTGCAGGCGGGCCGGCCGGCCGAGCGGCACGGCCACACCCACCGCGACGTCACCGGCGGCTGGCTGCGGCCGGCCGTCTTCGGTGCGATGGACGGACTGGTGTCGAACCTCGCGCTGATCACCGGCGTGGCCGGCGGCTCGGTCTCGTCGAGGACCATCGTGCTGACCGGCCTCGCGGGGCTGGCGGCCGGCGCGTTCTCGATGGCCGCGGGGGAGTACACCTCGGTCGCCTCCCAGCGCGAGCTGGTCCTCGCCGAGCTGGACGTGGAGCGGCGCGAGCTGCACCGGCACCCGGAGGACGAGCAGCGCGAGCTGAGCGACCTGTACGAGTCCCGCGGGGTGGACCCCGAGCTGGCCACCGAGGTGGCGAAGCAGCTCATGCGGGACCCGGAGCAGGCGCTGGAGATCCACGCCCGCGAGGAGCTGGGCGTCGACCCGGGCGACCTGCCCTCGCCGACCGTCGCGGCGCTGTCGTCGTTCGGGTCGTTCGCCGTCGGCGCCATGCTGCCGGTGCTGCCGTACCTGCTGGGCGCCACCGCGCTGTGGCCCGCGGTGCTGCTCGCGCTGGCCGGGCTCTTCGCCTGCGGCGCGATGGTGGCCCGCATCACGGCCCGCAGCTGGTGGTACAGCGGGCTGCGGCAGCTGCTGCTCGGCGGGTCCGCGGCGGCCGTGACGTACGGTCTGGGCGCGCTCTTCGGGGCCGCCGTCGGGGGCTGACCGCCGGGCCGCGGGCCCGGCCGAATCCCGTATCCTCGAAAGCGACCTGCCCGCACTCCTGATCTATTACCGCAGCGTTTCGAACCGGACCTGCGCGGGCATGTGACGGGAACCGCGGGCAGTGCCGCCCGCGCTTCCTCCTGCACGAACCGTGCAGATCCCCCGCTCGGCGGGGTGCACTCCCCGACCAGGGGTGTCCGGATGCTGATACGCGGTATCCGCTTCCTGAGCTGCAGGTCATCATGTAACCTGCACGAAATTTCGGCCAGGGCCAACGTCGTCCCTCGGCACGCATCACTGCCACGACGACGACGGGAGAGCCGATGCGGCACGCATCCCAGGCGGCCCGCCCTGCAGCGCAGGGGCTGTACGACCCCCGGTACGAGCACGACGCCTGCGGGGTCGGCTTCGTCGCCACGCTGAGCGGGGAGGCCAGCCACGCACTCGTCCAGCAGGCGCTGACGGTGCTGCGCAACCTGGAGCACCGCGGTGCCACCGGCTCCGACCCGGACACCGGCGACGGCGCCGGCATCCTGCTGCAGGTCCCGGACGCCTTCCTGCGTGCGGCCGCCGACTTCCCG
Organism: Streptomyces aculeolatus; assembly: GCF_020400605.1. Taxonomy (GTDB): domain Bacteria; phylum Actinomycetota; class Actinomycetes; order Streptomycetales; family Streptomycetaceae; genus Streptomyces; species Streptomyces aculeolatus. The sequence goes on from NZ_JAINRD010000032.1 coordinate 31,707, forward strand.
CTGCCGGCCGCCGGCTCGTACGCCGTCGGCATGGCCTTCCTGCCCGTGGCCGAGGACGAGGCCGCCGCCGTACGCGAGCGCGTCGAGGCCATCGCGGCCGAGGAGGGCCTCGCCGTCCTCGGCTGGCGCGAGGTGCCCGTCGCACCCGAGCTGCTCGGCGCCGGCGCCCGCGCGACCATGCCCTCGTTCGCCCAGCTCTTCGTCGAGAGCGCCGACCCGGCGGCCCGCAAGAGCGGCATCGAGCTGGACCGGTCCGCGTTCGTGCTGCGCAAGCGCGCCGAGCGCGAGACCGACGTGTACTTCCCCTCGCTGTCCTCGCGCACCCTGGTCTACAAGGGCATGCTGACCACCGGGCAGCTGGAGCCGTTCTTCCCCGACCTGTCGGACCGCCGGCTGACCACCGCCATCGGCGTCGTGCACTCCCGGTTCTCCACCAACACCTTCCCGAGCTGGCCGCTGGCCCACCCGTACCGCTACATCGCGCACAACGGCGAGATCAACACGGTCAAGGGCAACCGCAACTGGATGCGCGCGCGCGAGTCCCAGCTCTACTCGGAGCTGTTCGGCGCGCACGACCTGGAGCGCGTCTTCCCGATCTGCACCCCCGACGCCTCCGACACCGCCTCCTTCGACGAGGTGCTGGAGCTGCTGCACCTGGGCGGCCGGTCGCTGCCGCACGCGATGCTGATGATGATCCCGGAGGCGTGGGAGAACCACGACTCCATGGACCCGGCCCGGCGCGCGTTCTACCAGTACCACTCCACCGTCATGGAGCCCTGGGACGGCCCGGCCGGCGTCAGCTTCACCGACGGCACCCTCGTCGGCGCCGTGCTGGACCGCAACGGCCTGCGCCCCGGCCGCTACTGGGTCACCGACGACGGCCTGGTCGTGCTCGCCTCCGAGGTCGGCGTGCTCGACTTCGACCCGGACCGCGTCGTGCGCAAGGGCCGGCTGCAGCCCGGCCGGATGTTCCTGGTCGACACCGCGCAGCACCGCATCGTCGAGGACGACGAGATCAAGGCGGAGCTGGCCGCGGAGCACCCGTACGGGGACTGGCTGGACGCCGGCACCGTCGCGCTGCCGGAGCTGCCCGAGCGCGAGCACATCGTGCACACCCACGCCTCGGTCACCCGCCGCCAGCAGACCTTCGGCTACACCGAGGAGGAGCTGCGCGTCCTGCTCGCGCCGATGGCGCGCACCGGCGCGGAGCCGATCGGCTCCATGGGCTCCGACACCCCGCTCGCGGGCCTCTCGGACCGGCCGCGGCTGATCTTCGACTACTTCACGCAGCTCTTCGCGCAGGTCACCAACCCGCCGCTGGACGCGATCCGCGAGGAGCTGGTCACCTCGCTGCACTCGGCGCTCGGGCCGCAGGCCAACCTGCTCGAGCCCACGCCCGCGTCCTGTCGCACGGTGACGCTGCCCTTCCCCGTCCTGGACAACGACGAGCTGGCCAAGCTCATCCACGTCAACGCCGACGGCGACATGCCGGGCTTCAAGTCCGTGACGCTCTCCGGCCTCTACCGCGTGCAGGGCGGCGGCCGGGCGCTCGCCGACCGGCTGGCGGAGGTCTGCGCCGAGGTCGACGCGGCCATCGACTCCGGCGCCCGGCTGCTGGTCCTCTCCGACCGGCACTCCGACGCCGAGCACGCGCCGATCCCGTCGCTGCTGCTCACCTCGGCCGTCCACCACCACCTGATCCGCACCAAGCAGCGCACCCAGGTCGGCCTGCTGGTCGAGGCCGGCGACGTGCGCGAGGTGCACCACGTCGCGCTGCTCATCGGCTACGGGGCCGCCGCGGTCAACCCGTACCTGGCGATGGAGTCCGTCGAGGACCTCGTCCGTGCCGGCACGTTCATCGAGGCGGACCCGGACGGCGACTCGCAGACAGCCATCCGCAACCTGATCAAGGCACTGGGCAAGGGCGTGCTGAAGGTGATGTCCAAGATGGGCATCTCCACCGTCGCCTCGTACCGCGGTGCGCAGGTCTTCGAGGCCATCGGCCTGGACCAGGAGTTCGTGGACACGTACTTCCACGGCACCACGTCGAAGATCGGCGGCGCCGGCCTCGACGTCATCGCCCGGGAGGTCGCCGCCCGGCACGCCAAGGCGTACCCCGCCTCCGGCATCGCCCCGGCGCACCGCAACCTGGAGATCGGCGGCGAGTACCAGTGGCGCCGCGAGGGCGAGCCGCACCTGTTCGACCCGGACACGGTCTTCCGGCTCCAGCACTCCACCCGCACCCGCCGCTACGACATCTTCAAGCAGTACACGCAGCGCGTGGACGAGCAGTCCGAGCGGCTGATGACGCTGCGCGGCCTGTTCCGGCTGGCGTCCGACCGCCCGTCGGTGCCGCTGGACGAGGTCGAGCCCGTCGCCGCGATCGTCAAGCGGTTCTCCACCGGCGCCATGTCGTACGGCTCCATCTCGCGGGAGGCGCACGAGACGCTGGCCATCGCGATGAACCAGCTCGGCGGCAAGTCCAACACCGGCGAGGGCGGCGAGGACGCCGACCGGCTGTACGACCCGCGGCGGCGCTCGGCGATCAAGCAGGTCGCCTCCGGCCGCTTCGGCGTCACCAGCGAGTACCTGGTCAACGCCGACGACATCCAGATCAAGATGGCGCAGGGCGCGAAGCCCGGCGAGGGCGGCCAGCTGCCCGGCCACAAGGTGTACCCGTGGGTGGCCAGGACCCGGCACTCCACGCCCGGCGTCGGCCTCATCTCGCCGCCGCCGCACCACGACATCTACTCGATCGAGGACCTGGCGCAGCTCATCCACGACCTGAAGAACGCCAACCCGCAGGCCCGCATCCACGTGAAGCTGGTCAGCGAGGTCGGCGTCGGCACGGTCGCGGCCGGGGTGTCCAAGGCGCACGCCGACGTGGTGCTGATCTCCGGCCACGACGGCGGCACCGGCGCCTCCCCGCTGACGTCGCTCAAGCACGCGGGCGGCCCCTGGGAGCTGGGCCTCGCCGAGACCCAGCAGACGCTGCTGCTCAACGGGCTGCGCGACCGCATCGTCGTGCAGACCGACGGCCAGCTCAAGACCGGCCGCGACGTGGTCGTGGCCGCGCTGCTGGGCGCCGAGGAGTTCGGCTTCGCGACCGCGCCGCTGGTCGTCTCCGGCTGCGTGATGATGCGCGTGTGCCACCTGGACACCTGCCCGGTCGGCATCGCCACCCAGAACCCGGTGCTGCGCGAGCGCTACACCGGCCAGGCCGAACACGTCGTCAACTTCTTCGAGTTCATCGCCGAGGAGGTCCGCGAGCTGCTGGCCGAGCTGGGCTTCCGCAGCCTCGACGAGGCCGTCGGGCACGCCGAGATGCTGGACGTCAGCCGCGCCGTCGACCACTGGAAGGCCCAGGGCCTGGACCTGGAGCCGCTGCTGTACGTTCCCGAGCTGCCGGACGGCGCCTCCCGCTACCAGGTCACGGGCCAGGACCACGGCCTGGAGAAGGCGCTCGACAACGAGCTGATCAAGCTCGCCGCCGACGCGCTCGCCGCGCCGTCCGCCGCCGAGGCCCAGCCCGTACGGGCCCGGGTGGCGATCCGCAACATCAACCGCACGGTCGGCACCATGCTCGGCCACGAGGTGACGAAGAAGTTCGGCGGCGAAGGACTGCCCGACGGCGCGATCGACATCACCTTCACCGGCTCCGCCGGCCAGTCGTTCGGCGCCTTCGTGCCGCGCGGCGTCACGCTGCGGCTGGAGGGCGACGCCAACGACTACGTCGGCAAGGGCCTGTCCGGCGGCCGGCTCGTGGTCCGCCCCGACCGCGGAGCGGAGCACCTCGCCGAGTACAGCGTCATCGCGGGCAACACCCTCGCCTACGGCGCGACCGGCGGCGAGATGTTCCTGCGCGGCAAGGTCGGCGAGCGGTTCTGCGTGCGCAACTCCGGCGCGCTCGTCGTCGCCGAGGGCGTCGGCGACCACGGCTGCGAGTACATGACCGGCGGCCAGGCCGTCGTGCTGGGCGAGACCGGGCGCAACTTCGCGGCCGGCATGTCCGGCGGCGTCGCGTACGTCATCGACCTCGACCCCGACAACGTCAACGAGGGCAACCTCGCCGCCGTCGAGAAGCTCGACGACGCCGACCGGGAATGGCTGCACGACGTGGTGCGCCGCCACCACGAGGAGACCGGCTCGACCGTCGCCGGGAAGCTGCTCGCCGACTGGGACGCCCCCGACGCCGGCGTCGCGCGGTTCAGCAAGGTCTACCCGTCCACGTACAAGGCAGTGCTCACCGCCAAGGACGCCGCTGAGCGGGCCGGCCTCACCGAGGCCCAGACCCACGAGAAGATGATGGAGGCTGCGCTCCATGGCTGACCCCAAGGGCTTCCTGACCACCGGCCGCGAGGTCGCCGAGACCCGGCCCGTCGCCGAGCGGGTCAAGGACTGGAACGAGGTCTACGTCCCGGGCTCGCTGCTGCCCGTCATCAGCAAGCAGGCCGGCCGCTGCATGGACTGCGGCATCCCCTTCTGCCACAACGGCTGTCCGCTGGGCAACCTCATCCCGGAGTGGAACGACTTCGCCTACCGGGAGGACTGGACCGCCGCCAGCGAGCGGCTGCACGCGACCAACAACTTCCCGGAGTTCACCGGGCGGCTGTGCCCGGCGCCGTGCGAGACGGCCTGCGTGCTGGGCATCAACCAGCCGGCGGTGACCATCAAGAACGTCGAGGTCACCATCATCGACAAGGCGTGGGAGGCCGGTGCCGTCACGCCGCAGCCGCCGGAGCGGCTGTCGGGCAAGACGGTCGCCGTCATCGGCTCGGGCCCCGCGGGCCTGGCCGCCGCGCAGCAGCTGACCAGGGCCGGGCACACGGTCGCGGTCTACGAGCGGGCAGACCGGATCGGCGGGCTGCTGCGGTACGGCATCCCCGAGTTCAAGATGGAGAAGCGGCACATCAACCGGCGCGTCGAGCAGATGCGGGCGGAGGGCACCAAGTTCCGTACGGGCGTGGAGATCGGCCGCGACATCGACGCCGCCAAGCTGCGCAAGCGCTACGACGCCGTCGTCATCGCCGCCGGCGCCACCACCGCGCGCGACCTGCCGGTGCCGGGCCGCGAGCTGGCCGGCATCCACCAGGCGATGGAGTACCTGCCGCTGGCCAACAAGGTCCAGGAGGGCGACTACGTCGCACCGCCGATCTCCGCCGAGGGCAAGCACGTCGTGGTCATCGGCGGCGGCGACACCGGCGCCGACTGCGTCGGCACCGCGCACCGGCAGGGCGCGGCGTCCGTGACCCAGCTGGAGATCATGCCGCGGCCGTCGGACGAGCGGCCCGAGGGCCAGCCGTGGCCGACGTACCCGATGACGTACAAGGTCACCTCCGCCCACGAGGAGGGCGGGGAGCGCGTCTACGCCGTCTCGACCACCCACTTCGAGGGCGACGAGGACGGCAACGTGGCCTTCCTGCACCTGGTGGAGGTGCGGTTCGAGGACGGCGGGTTCAAGCCCGTACCGGGCACCGAGCGCAGGATCCCGGCCGAGCTGGTCACCCTCGCGATGGGCTTCACCGGCGTGGACCGGGAGAACGGGCTCGTCGAGCAACTGGGCCTGGAGCTGGACGCGCGCGGCAACGTCGCGCGCGACGCCGACTACGCCACCAGCGTCCCCGGCGTCTTCGTCGCCGGCGACGCCGGGCGCGGCCAGTCGCTGATCGTCTGGGCGATCGCCGAGGGCCGTTCCGCGGCGCGCGGCGTGGACCGTATGCTGACGGGCGCGAGCGAACTGCCGGCCCCGATCAGGCCGACGGACCGGGCAGTGGTGGTCTGACGCCCGGCTCCACCCGCACGATGTCCTTGGGATGTCCCGTACAACGAGGTACGGAACAGCAAGACCCGCGGCGCCTGCCTCTCCCCGACCGTTGAGGCGGGCGCCTCGGCGTGTCCGGACGCGGGGCGCCGGGGCGAGGTGGCGGGCGGGGCCGGTGGGATGGCTGCGGCGGGATGGATGCGGTCTGGTGCGGCAGGGGCGCAGCGGATACCTTCCGGGAAGGTGCGCCGTCATGCAACTCCCGTATGTCTCCCAGGAGTCCACATGCTCAGACGTCGCTCGACGGCACCGCTGTTCCTCGCCCTCGTGCTCGCCCTGTTCGCCCCCCTCACGGCCGCCGCCGCGCCCGAACCGACCGTCACCGGATCGGGCCCGGCCGCCGAAGTCCCGCTGGAGGAGCTGGCGGTGACCACCACCCAGGTGGCCTCCGGCCTGCGCCGCCCCATCGACATCGCCGCGCCCGACGACGGCAGCGGCCGGCTGTTCATCGCCGAGAAGCGCGGCACCGTCCGCGCGTACCACCCCGACACCGGCCTCGCGCCGGATCCCGTCGCCGACCTCACCGGCGTCGTCGACGAGTCCGGCAACGAGCGCGGGCTGCTCGCCATCGTCCCCGACCCCGCCTTCCCCGAGGTGCAGGACCTGTACGTGGTCTACAGCGCGCTGCCCGACGGCGCGATCACCCTGGCCCGCTACGGCCTCGACGACGGCGGCATCGAGGTGCTGCTCTCCCAGGAGCACGCCGAGTACAGCAACCACAACGGCGGCACGCTCGCCTTCGGCCCCGACGGCTACCTGTACTGGACCATCGGCGACGGCGGCGGCTCCGGCGACCCGTTCGACAGCGGCCAGCGCCTCGACACCCTCCTCGGCAAGCTGCTGCGCATCGACGTCGGCCGGACCTGCGGCGACCTGCCGTACTGCGTCCCCGACGACAACCCGTTCGCGGACACGGCGGGCGCGCGCCCGGAGATCTGGGCGTACGGGCTGCGTAACCCCTGGCGGTTCTCCTTCGACCCGGCGGACGGCTCGCTCTGGCTCGGCGACGTCGGCCAGGGCCGCTGGGAGGAGATCGACCACGTCGCCCGTACGGAGCAGGCCGGTGCGAACTTCGGCTGGTCCTGCCGCGAGGGCTTCGAGGTCTTCGACGAGGCCCAGTGCGCCGCGGACGCCGACTACACCGACCCGGTCTTCACCTACTCCCCGCAGACCGGCGGCTGCGCCGTCGTCGGCGGCCGGGTCTACCACGGCGAGCAGTACGCCGACCTGCTCGGCGGCACGTACATCGGCACCGACTACTGCTCCTCCGCGGTCTGGGCGCTGCGCCCGGACGGCGCGGGCGGCTACCGGCAGGCGGAGATCGGCCAGTTCCCCACGCAGGTCACGGACGTCGGCGAGACCGTCGACGGCGAGTTCTACGTCGTCAACGACCTGCCCGGCGGGCTGCACAAGGTCGACTTCGGGCGGCAGCAGCCGACCTGCGGGCTGGACGTCGCCAGCAAGACCTGGGGCGGGGGCCTGACCGTGGATCTGACGCTCACCAACACGGGCAGCACGCCGATCGACGGCTGGACCCTGAAGTTCCCGCTCGCGGCCGGGCAGAGCGTGATCTCGGACTGGAACACCGACCTCTTCCAGGGCGGTGACATGGTCACGGCGGCCAATGCCACGCACAATGCGGTGATCGAGCCGGGGGAGAGCGTCGCGTTGGGCTATCTGGCGAGCCACACGGGTGACGTTTCGCCGCCGAAGCGCGCCGTGCTCAACGGCGACGCCTGCACGCTGACCGCCTCCAGCAGCGCGGCGAGCTGACAACCCGCAGGTAGCAAGCGCTTCCACGCACGCCCCCGGTCGTACGCCGGGGGCGTGCGTCATGAAAATGGCGATGATAGTTTCGGCTGCACAGCGCGCAACGCCAAAGGTCGGACAATTGTCGAGTGGACGCTTCTGCGACGCCTCAGACAACGGTTCGGCATCACCTCGAAGCCACCCTTGACCCTGGTTAAACCACTCCATACCGTCCTGCTGGTCTAGACAAGTTCAGGTTCGGCTCACTGAGGAGCGGGAGCGGTTCATGCGGAAGTTCGTCATCGGCGCCGTGAGCGCCGCAATGGTGCTGGGGCTCGCTGCCTGTGGCAGCGACTCCGACGATGGGGACGGCGGCGGTGACGCACTGGACGGCAAGGGCAAGACCCTCGACGTCTGGATCATGAAGGGGACCAACCCCGACGCCAAGCCGTTCTTCGACAAGCTCAACGCGGAGTTCGAGAAGAAGACCGGCGCCAAGGTCAACATCGAGGAACAGCAGTGGGAGAGCGCCCAGCGCAAGTTCACCACTGCGATCGAGGGTGGGCCTGACCAGGTGCCGGACGTCGCCGAGGTCGGTACGACCTGGGTGCCGCAGTTCGCCGAGACCGGCGGTCTGGTCGACGTCACCGACCAGGTCAAGGAGGCCGGGCTCGACCAGGACCTGGTCGAGGGCCTGAAGGACGCGGGCACGCTGGAGGGCAAGCAGTACGGCATGCCCTGGTACGCCGGCGTCCGCGGCCTCGTCTACCGCAAGGACATCTTCGACAAGCACGGTCTGAAGCCCCCGACGACCTGGGAAGAGCTTCGTGACGTCGCGCTCACCCTGAAGAAGGAGGAGCCGGACATGATCTCGTTCCCCGTCGCCGGCGGGGCCGAGATGTTCGCGATGCCCTTCGTCTGGGGCGCGGGCGGCGAGCCCGCCGTGCAGGAGGGCGACACCTGGAAGTCCGCCATCAACTCGCCGGAGTCCGTCGAGGGCCTGCAGTTCTACACCGACCTGGCGACGAAGGACGGCCTGTCCCCGGCGAAGGTCACCACCTGGCGCGAGGACGAGGTGGCCCAGGAGTTCACCAAGGGGAACGTCGCCATGACGATCTCCGGCAACTGGACCCCCAAGACCTTCATCGACGAGGCCCCCGAGCTGGAGGGCAAGCTCGGCGCCGCGCCGATCCCCGGCAAGGACGGCGGCATGAGCCCGTCGTTCCTCGGCGGCTCCTACCTGTCGACCTTCGACAGCGACAAGAAGGAGCTGGCCTGGGAGTACGTCAAGATGGCCACCACCGGCAAGTACGCCGCGGAGTGGGCCAAGCAGACGAACTACTTCCCGGGCACCAACACCGAGCTGGAGAAGATCGCCGCGGAGGGCGACCCGCTGGTCGAGCCGTTCGCCAAGCAGATGCTGGAGGCCGGCGCGACCGTCCCGAAGACCACCTCCTACGGCGAGATCCAGGCCAGCCAGGTGGTGCTGAAGCTGGTGCAGTCCGTGCTCAAGGGCGACCAGAGCGTCCAGGAGGCCGCGGACAAGGCCGCCGGCGAGATGGACGACATCTTCGCCAAGTCCGAGTAGACCCGGACTTCGGACAAGGACACGGAAAGACACCGTGAAGGAATCGATTGCCGCCGAGGCCGCGCTGGCTCCCCCCAAGGAGCCGTCGCGGCCCGGCCGCGCCTCCGCTGACGCCGCACGCCGCCGCAAGCGGCTGGTGACGGTGACCCGGCCGTGGCTGCTGCTGGCACCCTCCCTCGTGGTGCTCGCCGGGCTGCTGCTGTGGCCGCTGATCGAGGTCGGCAAGCTGTCGCTGCAGGACTACGAGGTCAAGTTCGGCGGCGGCGTCGGCACCTGGACCGGCTTCGACAACTACGCCGACCTGCTCTCCAACGACCTGCTGTGGCGCACCGTCCTGCCGAACACGGCGTTCTTCGCGTTCGCCTGCGTCATCCTCACCGTCGGGTTCGGCACCCTCGTCGCGCTGCTGCTGAACCGCCTGGGCACCCTGTGGCGGGTGGTCTGCTCCACCGCGATCATGGCCGCCTGGGCGATGCCCGCGGTCACCGGCACGTACGTCTGGGTGTGGCTGTTCGCGCCGGAGGACGGGCTGATGAGCAAGGTCGCCGGCGGCCTCGGGCTGATCGACCCGGAGACCACCAACTGGTTCACCGAACGGCTCGGCTTCTACGCCATCGCCACCCTGAACGTCATCCACCACGGCTTCCCCTTCGTCGCCATCACCGTGCTCGCGGGCCTGATGACCGTGCCGAAGGAGCTGTACGAGGCCGGGATGATCGACGGCGCGAGCGCCTGGCAGCGGTTCTGGCGCATCACCGTGCCGGCGCTGCGGCCGATCTTCCTGGTCGTGACCATCCTCTCGACCATCTGGGACTTCAAGGTCTTCACCCAGATCTTCCTGATGCCGGGCGGCAGCGGCAGCAACGAGGAGGTCATGAACCTCGGCGTGTACTCGTACATCGAGGCGTTCGCCAAGAACGACTACGGGGCCGGCGCCGCGGCGGCCGTGATGCTCACGCTGCTGCTCATCGCCATCACCCTCGTCTACATCCGCACGCTCTTCCGGCAGGGGGAGGAGGACCTGTGAAACGCACCTCGATCGGCTCGCGCATCGGCCTGCCGGCCGCCGTCGCGGGACTGCTGATCTTCACCCTCTTCCCCGTCTACTGGATGATGAGCACGGCGCTGGACCCGCGGGCCTCCTCGCGCGGTTCGGACATACTGCCGAGCGGCGTGTCGTTCGAGCACTTCAGCCGGGTGTGGAACGAGGGCGACTTCGACCGCTACCTGCTGAACTCGGCGATCGTCGGCCTCGGCACCATCCTGGCCGCCGCCGCGCTGTCGCTCTTCGCGGCCGTGGCCGTGGCGCGCTTCCGGTTCAAGTTCCGCACCTCCGTGCTGATCATGATCCTGATCGTGCAGATGGTGCCGCTGGAGGCGCTGGTCATCCCGCTCTTCCTGCAGATGCGCGACTACGAGATGCTCAACAGCCTGCTCGGGCTGACGATCGTCTACATCGCGCTGTCGCTGCCGTTCGCGATCTGGACGCTGCGCGGGTTCGTCGCCACCGTGCCCAAGGAGGTCGAGGAGGCGGCGTACATCGACGGCTGCACCTGGCCGCGGATGTTCTGGTCGGTGCTGCTGCCGCTGGTGGCGCCCGGTCTCGTGGCCACCAGCGTGTTCGCGTTCATCACCGCCTGGAACGAGTTCGTCTTCGCGTACACGTTCATGAAGGACAGCGACAAGTACACGGCGGCCGTCGGGATCTACCAGTTCTTCGGCGAGAACGACACCGCGTGGGGGCCCGTGATGGCCAGCTCCACGCTGATCACCCTGCCGGTGCTGATCTTCTTCGTGATCGTGCAGCGGCGGCTGGCCTCCGGGCTGGCGGCCGGGGCGATCAAGGGCTGAGACCGCAGGCTGGGCTCAAAGGGCTCAGGGAGGGGGAGCGGCGCGTACCGGCTCGCGGGCCGGTCACGTGTCGCACTCCAGCACCGTCCTGCACAGCCCGCAGCGCGCCCGTACGTGGCCGCGCACCGGCACCCGGATCCGCTGGTGGCAGACGGGGCACGGGAACGACACCCGCAGCGGGGAGCCGTCCTCGAAGGCGTAGCCGTCGACGGGGACGGCCGTCGTCGTCAGCTCGCCGCCGCCCGCCTGCGCGAACAGCTCCTGCGCGCGCCTGCGGTCCCTCGTGTACCGGTGCCGCCCCAGGCGCCCGCTCGCCGTCAGCGGCGGGCGGGCGGCGTCCCGGCGGGCCTGGCGCATGCCGGCGGTGTACGCCTCGTACGCCTGCGGGCTGGTGAACCAGACCTCGGGGTTCTCGCCGAAGGCGAGGGCGCGCTTGGCGACGACGTAGCCGAACTCCTCCGGCGTCAGGTAGCCGAACCGCTGCGAGGCGCCGCCGCCCTCCCGGAAGGCGTCCAGCAGCAGCCAGCCGGCGCCGAGGTAGGCGGTCGCGGTGTCGGTGAGGATCTCGTTCTCCCCGGTGTCCTGGAAGGACAGGCCGAGGCGGTCCAGGTAGACGTGCATCACCTCGTGCGCGAGCGCCCCGCCGATGTCCCGGCGGTGCTCGCGGAAGCGCGGGTTCAGCTCGATGAAGTACTCCGGGCCCGCCGCCAGCTCCACCACCGCCGCCTCCGGCATCTCCCGGAAGCTCACGATCATGCGGGCGTCCGGAAGCCGCAGGTGCTGCACCAGCGCGCGCGCCACCCGCTGGACGCCGAGGTGCAGGTCCTCGTCGGCGTCCAGGGCCACGTCCGCCGGGGGGACGCTGAGGGCGAAGTCGGCGTGCAGGGCGTCCGCGGTGAGCCGCCGGTACAGCGCCGTCAGGGCCGACTGCACCGTCCGCAGGTGCGGAAAGCCGTGCACGACCTCGCTCGCGCTGTCCACCGGCGACCCCCAGGGTCCGACTCCCGCCCACTGTACGGGCCCGCGCCCCCGGGTCCGCGGGCGACGTATCGTGACGCGCATGAGTCCGAACATCGCCACCAACACCCGTGTCGACCTCGCCGGGCTGCTGGACTTCGTACGGCCCAGGCACCGGGCCCTGCTGCTCACCCGGCGGGCCGACGGCTCGCCGCAGGCGTCGCCGCTGACCTGCGGGGTGGACGACGCGGGGCGGATCGTGGTGTCCACGTACCCGGAGCGGGCCAAGACGCGCAACGCGCGGCGGGACCCGCGGGTCGGGATCGTCGTGCTGTCCGACGAGTGGAACGGGCCGTGGGTGCAGGTTGACGGCGCCGCCGACGTGATCGACGCGACGGAGGACGTGGAGCCGTTCGTGGAGTACTTCCGCAACATCTCGGGGGAGCACCCGGACTGGGACGAGTACCGCGAGGCCATGGTGCGGCAGGGGAAGTCGCTGATCCGGATCACGCCGGAGCGGTGGGGCCCGGTGGCCACCGGAGGCTTCCCCGCGCGGCTGTCGGAGGGGGCGTAGGCGCACCGGTCAGGGCGGCGGCGGGCCGAGCACCGGCTCGCCGCCGGGCCCGGCCAGTTCCAGCAGCAGCACCTCGTTGGCGCCGGTGCGGAGCACGGGGCCCGGGACGTACAGCGACTCCTGCGGGCCCGCGGCCCAGTAGCGGCCCAGGCAGAAGCCGTTGACCCAGGCCCAGCCGCGGCCCCAGCCCGGCAGCTCCAGCGCCGCGTCGCCGGGGTGCGCGACCTCGGCCGACGCCCGGTAGAGGCCCGCGCCGCCCGCGCTGCCCCCTCCGTCCGAGGCGTCCGTGCCGTCCGTCCAGTCCGTGTCCGGCGGGTCGTACGGGAGCGCCGCCACCGCCTCCGCGTCGTCGAGGGCGTCCAGGCGCAGCCCCCTGGCCCGTACGCCGTGCACGTACTGGCGCTCGTGCAGCAGCCCGCCGGTGATCCCCTTCGGCTCCCCGAGCCGCGGGCCGTAGTTGACCCGGCCCAGCGACTCCACCCACACCTCGACCTCGGCGGGGCCCGTGACGTCCCCGAGCGGCGCCTCCTCGCCGGCCAGCGCGATCCGCCGCTCGCCGGCCGCGTCCCGCACATACGCGACGGCCACGTCCCGCAGCCCGGTGACCAGCAGCGGGTACGGCTGCCGCGGGCCCGGGATGCGAAAGCGGTAGCGGACCAGCCCGCGGTCGACGTCCAGCTCCTCGAACGTCGGCGGCACCCCCGACTCCGTCTCGGGCCCGCCCAGCGCCGCCAGCACCCGCGCCGCCGGCACATACCCGTCGACCGGCGCCGGCACGGCCGCCGGGAGCGCCGGGGGCGGGGGCGGCGGCTCGGGGAGGGGGCCGGCCGCGTACCGCGCCAGCACCTCGCGGAACGCCTCGAACTTCGCCGTGGGCCGCCCGTACTCGTCGACCGGCGCGCCGTAGTCGTACGACGTGACGTCCGGCTGGAGCGCGCCGCGGTGCAGCCCGCCCGCGCGGTTGGCGCCCGCCCAGCCGCCGAAGCTGGTGCCGCCGTGCGCCATGTAGAAGTTCACCGACGCGCCGCAGTCCAGGATCTCCGCCAGCACCGCCACCGCGTCCGCCGGCTCCCGTACGACGTGCTCCTCACCCCAGTGGTCGAACCAGCCGCACCAGAACTCCGCGCACATCAGCGGCCCGTCCGGCCGGTGCCTGCGCAGCGTCGCGAACGCCTCCCGGGCGCCCGAGCCGAAGGTCAGCGCGGCCGGCACGCCGGGCAGCGAGCCCGCCGTGAGCATGTGGTCCTCGGGCCCGTCCGCGGTGAACAGCGGGACCGTCACCCCGCGGGCCCGCAGCCCGTCGGCGAGGTGGCGCAGATAGGCGCGGTCGCTGCCGTACGAGCCGTACTCGTTCTCCACCTGCACCATCAGCACCGGACCGCCCCGCGTCACCTGCCGGGCGACGACCTGCGGCACCGCGGCGTCGAACCAGTCGTCCACCGCGGCGAGGAACTCCGAGTCGCGCGTGCGCACCCGCGGGCCCAGCGGGCCCGTCAGCCAGTGCGGCAGCCCGCCGTTCTCCCACTCGGCGCAGATGTACGGGCCCGGGCGGACGATCACCCACAGGCCCGCGGCCTGTGCGGCGTCGATGAAGCGGCCGGCCGCCGCCACGTCCTCGTAGCGGCCGGGTCGCGGCTCGTGCAGGTTCCACGGGAGGTACGCCTCGACGCAGTTCAGGCCCATCGCGCGCAGCATCGCCAGGCGGTGGCCCCACTGCGCCTCGTGCACCCGGAAGTAGTGCATGGCCCCGGACAGCAGCCGCACCGGCCGCCCGTCCAGAAGAAAGCTGTCGCCGCCCACCGTGAACTCAGGCACCCGATTCCCGCCGTTCGTCGCCGATTGCCGGGCAGATACTCTCGCCCCCTGGCCACCCGCCCGTCCATGGACAAAGATCGACGGTGCTTGGACTCGGCACTCGGATGCGGTGTCCGGACCCGGCGGCGGCGAGGCGAGGAGGGCGGGGAATGAGCTACCACACGTGGATGCGCTACTTCACTCCCGGCCCGGTGCACCGCAAACTCGGCCTGGTCTGCCTGGGCGTCGGCCTGCAGTACGGCGACCTGCCGGTCGTCGGGCCGCGCACGCTCGACCACCACGTCGCCGTCGTCATCAGCAGCGGACGCGGCTGGTTCCGGGGCGCCGACGGTCCGGTGCTGGACGTCGCGGCGCCCGCGCTGCTCTGGCTCACGCCGGGCACCGTCCACCACTACGGGCCCGACCCCGCGACCGGCTGGGACGAGGCGTTCGTCGACTTCACCGGGTCCGCCGTGGCCGCGTACACCGAGCTGGGCTACGTCCAGCCGGAGCGGCCCGTGGTCCCGCTCAGCGACGCCACCGGGCCGCGCACCGTCGTCACCCGCATCGCGCGCGCCGCCCGCCGCGGCAACCCGATGCTGGAGGTCGAGACGTCCGCCGCCGTGCACGACCTGCTCGTCGCGCTGCGGCGGTCGCGCGCGGACATGGCCCCCGACGGCGACCCGGTGCTGCCGGCGCTGGCCCGCGACGCCTTCCTGCCGCTGTCCGTCGCCGAGCACGCGGCGCGGCACGGGATGACGACGGCGGAGCTGCGCTCGGCGGTGCGGCGGGCGGCGGGGTGCAGCCCGAAGGACTACCTGCTGGGCATACGGCTCGGGCGGGCGAAGGAGCTGCTGGCCGCCACAGAGCTGCCGATCGCGGCGGTCGCCCGGCGGGTGGGGTACGACGACCCGGCGTATTTCTCCCGGCTGTTCACGCGCCGGGTGGGGGTGGCGCCGGTGCGCTTCCGCGACCAGCAGGGGCGTACGGTGCCGGGCGGCTGGAGCGACCGGGTCCCGGACGCGGGGGACCCGCCCGTGGTGGAGGGGGCGCCGCGGGGGACGGGCGGCGCACCGGCGTAGCGGGCCGCGGGGGAGCCGCGCCCGAAGCCGCGGGCGGGGCCTGCCGGTTGGCCGGTGCGGGCGGGTCGGTGCGGGCGGGTCGGTGGGCCGTGCCAGCCGGGGCGGGTCAGCCGGGGTGCACCAGGCGGGTGTCGTACGCGAAGATCACCGCCTGCACGCGGTCGCGGGCACCGGTCTTGCCCAGGATCCGGCCGATGTGCGTCTTGACGGTCGACTCGGCGAGGTGCATCCGCTCGGCGATCTCGCCGTTCGTCCAGCCCAGTGCCACGGCCCGCAGCACCTCACGCTCCCGGTCGGTGAGCACGGCGAGCCGCGGGTCGGGGCCCGCGGGCTTCTCGGGGGCCGGCAGGAGGTGCGCGTAGCGCTCGATGAGCCGACGGGTCAGCGCCGGGGCGACCACGGCGTCGCCGGAGGCCACCGCGCGGATGCCGGCGAGCAGTTCGTCCGGCAGCGCGTCCTTGACGAGGAAGCCGCTGGCGCCGGCGCGCAGCCCGGCGAACGCGTACTCGTCGAGGTCGAACGTCGTCAGGATCAGCACCCTGGTGCGGCCGCCGGAGGCGGCGATGCGGCGGGTGGCCTCGATGCCGTCGAGACCGGGCATGCGGACGTCCATGAGGACGACGTCCGGCCGCAGTTCGGCGACCAGCCGCACGGCATCCGCGCCCCCGCCGGCCTCGCCGGCGACGGCCATGTCGTCCTGGCTCTCCAGCAGCATCCGGAAGCCGAACCGCTGGAGGGCGTGATCGTCGACGATCAGCACGCTGGTCACGGGGCCCCTTCCGGGGAAGGGCCGGCGGGGCCGGGCGGGTACGCGGCACCGGACGGGGAGTCCCGCGGGGGCCGGCGGCCGGGTGCGGGAGGAGAGCCGGGCGCGGGGGCGGCGGGGTGCGAAGGCCCGGGAACGGACGCGGAGTCGGCCGGGCGATCGGCTCCCGGCCCCGGGTCCGCCGGGGGCGGCAGCGTCGCGTGGACGCGCCAGCCGCCGCCCGGGGCGGGGCCCGCGGCGAGGGTGCCGTCGTAGACGGCGGCGCGTTCGCGCATACCGGCGATGCCCCGGCCGCCCGCCGCCTCACCGCCGTACGGGGCCGCTCCCGCGCCCGTGGCTCCACCGCCGCCCGGGGCCGGGCGCGCCGCGCCGCGGGCGGGCACCGCCTCGGCGCCGTACGGCGGCTGCCCTCCGCCCGCGGTGCCGCCGGTCCCGGCTCCCTGCTCCCGTCCGCTCCCGTGTCCCGCGTCCCGCCGCACCTGTCCGCCCCCGATCCCGCCCCGGTCCCCGCCGCCCCGCCCGGAGGGCGCCCCCGTGTCCGTCACCACGATCTCCACCCCGCCCACCGTGCAGTCGAGCCGCACCTCGGCCGCCGCACCCGCGCCGCCGTGCTTCAGCGTGTTCGTCAGCGCCTCCTGCACGATGCGGTAGACCGTCAACTGCCGTCCCTCGGACAGCGTTCCCGAGTCGCCGCGCACCGTACAGCGCACCGGCAGCCCCGCCTCCCGCACCCGCTGGAGCAGCGGCTCCAGCTCCGCCAGGCCCGGCTGCGGCGCGAGGTCGGCGGGACCGGGGCCGGGCTCGTGCAGGACGCCCAGCAGCCGGCGCAGCTCACCCAGCGCCTCCCGGCCGGTGGCGGAGATCGCCTCCAGCGCCTGCGCGGGCCGCTCCGCGGACCGGCCACCGGTGCCGTTCGCCGACCGGCCGCCGCCGCGGGCCGCGTACGCGCCGCCGTCCGCGAGACCCACGATCACCGAGAGGTTGTGCGCCACGATGTCGTGCATCTCCCGGGCGATCCGCGCGCGTTCGGCCGCGGCGGCGAGCCGCGCCCGCTGGTCGCGCTCGACCTCCAGCCGGTCCGCCCGGTCCAGCAGGGAGGCGATGTAGTCGCGCCGGGTGCGTACGGTGATGCCGCTCATCACGATCGTCGCGGCGATGGCGACCACGGGCAGATACGTGCGGACGAAGTCCTCCGGCGGCTCGCGCAGCGTCTCCGCGCCGATGTCCACCGCCAGGACCGCGGCGACCCACAGCAGCCGCGACAGCGGTAGCCGAAGTGCGACGTTGTGCAGGGCGACGCCGAGGGCGACCACGGACACCAGTGCCAGGTGGTACGCGTCGTGGACGAAGGTCAGCGCGGCGACGCCGCAGAACACGGCGAACGGGTGCCGCCGGCGCCACGGCAGCGCCAGCACCATGCCCGCCTGGAGGAGCCACGGCACCGCCACCGGCACCGACGCCAGTTCTGCGGCGTCCGCGCCGGGCTGGTCCCGGGAGTCCTCGCGCCAGTCGCCGACGGTGAGCTGCACGAGGCCGGGGAACGCGAGGAGGACGGCCAGCCCCGCATCCCACACGGCCGGATGACGGGTGTCGAAGGCCCGTACGCGCTGCGCGGCGGCGTGGATGCGGTGCGTCGGCGGCGGCGCCGGCACGGCCCCCGCGGCCGGGGCTGCGGACCCGCCCGCGGACGTCCTCTCCGTCGTCCGTGCCCACGCCGCCCGCGCCGTTCCCGCCCTCTTCGTCCGCACCGCCGTCCCCGCCTTCCGCACCGCGCCTCGTTCCCTGCCGGAGCCGTCCCCCGCCCGGCACCTGCCCGAACTCCCGGTCACGGCCGCGCGCAGCCGCGTGCCCCTGGGCCATGGTCGCCCGGCGGACTCTCAGACGTCACTACGCCGGAGCCGCAGCGCCGCCGCGGCCAGCGCCGCCGCCGCCCAGACGGCGATGCTGACGAGCGCGGCGCCGACCGTCGGCAGGTCGGGCGGCGGGTGTGCTGCCGCCAGCGGTTCCATGGCGGCCAGCGGTGTGTACGCCACGGCGTCCCCGACCCACTCGTACGGCAGCAGCGGCGCCACGTTCGGCAGCACCATCAGCACCCCGACGAAGGCCCCGATCGACGCCGGGATGCTGCGCAGCAGCGCCCCGGCCGCCACCCCGAGCACGGTGATCAGCGACGCCCCCGCGGCCGTGGTGACCAGCGCTCGCGCCACCCCGGGGTCGCCGAGGCCGGCGGCGATGGGGGTGTCGGCGAGGAACGCCTGCGCCAGCGGGAACGTCGCGAGCGCCGTCGCCAGCATCAGGACGAAGCTCACCGCGCCGAGGGCGGCCGCCTTGGCCCACAGCACCGGCAGCCGGCGCGGCACGGCCGCCATCGTGGCCCGCACCGTCCCCGTCGACCACTCGCCGGCGGTGGTGAGGATGCCGAGCACGGGCAGGATGAGCAGGCCGAAGTTCAGGCCCAGCAGGGTGACTTCGACGGGGTCCTGGGGACCGTCGCCGCCGCCGTCGGTGAACGTGGCGCCGACGGCGAGCCCGATGCCGGCGGTCAGCACGACGACGGCGGCCAGCGAGTACCACGTCGAGCGCAGCGACCACAGCTTCGACCATTCCGAGCGCAGCACGCGCGGGTACGTCACGCGGTATCCGGCGCCGCCGCGGGCACCGGTGCCGGTGCCGCCCGGGCCGGGCGCGGTCAGGGACGGGGTACTCATGCGGCGATCTCCTCCGTCCGCCCCGGGGCAGGGGCGTGGTATTCGACGGCGTCCCGGGTCAGCTCCATGAACGCCTCCTCCAGCGACACCCGGTGGGGTGTCAGCTCGAACAGCGGCACGCCGTGCGCCGCGGCCGTCAGACCGATGTCCTCGGCGCCGACGCCGCGCACGCGCAGCTCGCCCGGCGCGTCCGAGGCGACCTCGACGCCGGGCCCGGCCAGCAACTCCCGCAGCCTCCCCGCCTGCGGCGACCTCAGCGACACCTCGTCGCGCCCGGCGGACCGTACGAACTCCGCCACCGTGGTGTCCGCGAGCAGCCGGCCGCGGCCGACGACGACCAGGTGCTCGGCGGTCAGCGCCATCTCGCTCATCAGGTGCGACGAGACGAACACCGTGCGGCCCTGGGCCGCCAGGTCCTTGAGCAGACCGCGGATCCACAGCACGCCTTCGGGGTCGAGGCCGTTGACCGGTTCGTCGAGCACGACGACCGCCGGGTCGGCCAGCAGCGCGGCGGCGATGCCGAGCCGCTGCCCCATGCCCAGCGAGAACCCGCCGGCGCGTCTGCGCGCCGCACCGGCCAGCCCCACCGCCTCGATCACCTCCTCCACCCGCGCCCGCGGGATGCCGTGGGTCAGGGCGAGCGCGAGCAGGTGCTTGTACGCGCTGCGCCCGGTGTGCACGGACCGCGCCTCCAGCAGCGCCCCCACCTCGGCGAGGGGCGCCGGATGCCGGTCGTACGGCCGCCCGTTGACGGTGACGGAGCCGTGCGTCGGCGCGTCCAGGCCCGTGATGAGGCGCATCGTGGTGGACTTGCCGGCGCCGTTGGGCCCGAGGAAGCCGGTCACGGTCCCCGGGCGCACGGTGAACGTCAGGTCGTCGACGGCGGTCTTCTCGCCGTACCGCTTGGTGAGCCCGCGTGCTTCGATGGTCATACCGGCGACGCTAGGCCGCGCGCCCGCGCGGGTCGTCCGACCACGGCCCGCATCCGCGCGACGCCGTAGTACCACGGGAGGACCCCCGCTACGGCCCGGGCGCACCCCCGCCGCTCACCGGGGCCACTGCTCCCGAGCCCGGAGCGCCCGAGTGTCCCGCCCGCGTACTCAGCAGGGCTTCTCCTCCCGCACCGACTCCCCGGCTTCGGGCAGCTCCGGCACCGCACCGGCCTCCGGCACCGCACCGGCCTCCGCCGCGCCGCCCGAGGCGACGACGCGCGGGCGCCGCCCCGTGCCCCGCCGCCGCGACACCGCCACGCCCGCCAGGCACAGCACGCCCCCCAGCAGCGTGGCCGCCTCCGGCACCTCGCCGAGCGCCGCCCAGGACATCAGCACCACCAGCGCCGGCACCGCGTACGTCGTGGCGCCCATCTTCCCCGCCGTGGTCCGCGCCAGCGCGTACGCCCACGTCGTGAACGCCAGCGCCGTCGGGAAGATGCCGAGGTACACCACGTTGGCCGTCGCCGACAGCGGCGCGTCCCCGACCTGCCCCGCCAACTGCCCCGCGAACGGCAGGCACAGCACCGCCCCCGTCATGCAGCCGTACGCCGTGACCTGCAACGGCGAGGCGTGTGCCAGGGCCGGCTTCTGGCTGACGACCCCGCTCGCGTACGTCGCCGCGGCCAGCAGGCACAGCAGCACCCCGCCGAGCGAGGAGCCGCCCCCGTCCGACATCGATATGCCCACCACCACGGCGCCCGCGAAGGACACGGCCAGGCCGGCCAGCAGCGCCGGCGGGAAGCCCTCCTTCAGCAGCCAGCCGCTCAGCACCGCTATGAGCATCGGCCCGACGTTGACGACCATGGCGGCCGTGCCCGCGTCGACCAACTGCTCGCCCCAGTTGAGCGCCACCATGTACACCCCGAACCAGAGCGCTCCGGAGACGGCGATGCCCGGCCACGCCGCCCGCGGCGGCGGCCCCTCGCGGCGCACGGCGAGGATCAGTGCCAGCGCGATGGAGCCCGCCAGCAGCCGTCCGAGCGCCAGTGCGCCGGGGCTGAAGTGCTCGCCCGCGTCCCGGATCGAGACGAACGCCGACGCCCACAGCACCACCGTCACCGCCGCCGCGGCCATCGCCCGCCGATCCGCCCCCGCCTGCACGTTTGCCATGCCCAGGAAGGTAACAGCCGGCACTGACAAAGGCCCCGCCCCTGTTACGGTGGCCCGATGACCGACCACTCCACGTCCCCGTCGGCCATGGACGGCCTCTCCGACTCCGATGTACGGGCCGAGCTCGCCCGGCTCCGCGACAGCATCGACAACATCGACGCGGCCGTCGTGCACATGCTCGCCGAACGCTTCAAATGCACCCAGCAGGTAGGCCGGCTGAAGGCCACGCACCACCTGCCCCCGGCCGATCCCGCCCGCGAGGCCCGCCAGATCATCCGGCTCCGCGAGCTGGCGGAGAGCGCCAAGCTGGATCCGGCGTTTGCGGAGAAACTTCTCAACTTCATCATCGCCGAGGTCATCCGCCACCACGAGACGATCGCCAACTCCACCGCCCCGGAGCCCCCCGCGGCCGGGTGACCGCGGGCCCTGTCATCCGCCCGCCCCCGCGTCGTACGCGGCGAAGGCCCGCTCCGGCAGCAGCCAGCCCTCCTCGCGGAAGATCCGCGTCCCCGCCTCCCGCGCCGCCGCGTCGGCCCCCGCGCGGGCGACCCAGTCGCGCGGCGCCGGCCCCAGGAGGTCCCGCAGCCGGGCCGACGCGGCGAGGAGGCGGGCGAGGAGGGCGGGTTGGTCCCGGGTGTGGGGGAGCGGGCGGCCGTCCGCGCCCGCCAGGACGCCGCGGGCGTTGTAGTAGACGTACGCGCCCGGCAGCCGCTCACCGGTCGGCAGCCGCACCGGGAACTCCACGGCCGGCAGCAGCGCCCGCCCGTAGTGCGGCATCTCCGTGCCGTCCACGGCGCGCAGTTGCGCCTCGTCCAGCCACGTGACCCACAGCCGCGACCCGGCGCCCCCGTCGGCGTACGGGGCCGCCGCGACGTACCCCGGGCCGCTGATGTGCCCCGAGACGCCGACGCCGAGGCCGCCGGCGGCGGCCGGCGAGAACGGCACCACGGCGGGGAGCCCCAGCCGCGTCAGCTTGTGGCGCACCTGCCCCGGCGCCGCGTTGGACCCCAGCGCCAGCACCGGCACCCGCGCCGCGGCCGGCGCCTGCCCCAGCGCCGCCAGCGCCTCGTCCAGCCCCGTGCCCGTATGCCCCTCGGCGACCCGCCACCGCCCCACACCGCCCGGCTCCGGCCGCAGCGGCAGCAGCCGGTCGCCGGCGAGGAGCGCGGGGCCGGGGCCCGGCGGGCCCGGGTACGTCAGCGGCTGCAGCAGGGGCACGGTCGCGAGGCCCAGCGCCTCCAGGGTTCTGTCCGGCACGCCGAGCAGGGTAGCTCCGCCGCCCGCCCGCCGGCCCCCGGTCCGGGGCCCGAGCCCGCCGGGGTGTCGTCGTACCCGCAGGTCGTGAGGCAGCATATGGCCCATGCCCGCACTCACCCGCGCCGAGGCGCAGCTCCGCGCCGACCTGCTGGACGTCCGCCACTACGCCGTCGACCTCGACCTGACGCGCGGTGAGGAGGTCTTCGGCTCCAGCACCGTCATCACCTTCGCCGCCCGCGCGGCGGCGGAGACGTTCGTCGAGATCAGGCCCGCCGAGCTGGTACGCGCCACGCTCGACGGCCGGGAGCTGGACACCGGCGCGCTCGACGACAACCGCCTCGTGCTGCAACTCGCCGAGGGCGAGCACGAACTGCACGTCGAGGCGGTCATGGACTACTCGCGCACCGGCGAGGGCATGCACCGCTTCACGGACCCCGCCGACGGCGAGACGTACGTCTACAGCCACCTCTTCCTGGACGAGGTGCAGCGCGCCTTCGCCGCGTTCGACCAGCCCGACCTCAAGGCCGTCTTCGACGTCTCCGTCACCGCGCCCGCCGGCTGGACCGTGCTGGGCAACGGCATCGCCCACCAGGAAGCGGACGCCGGCCCCGGCGCCGATCCCCGAGCCGGCGTCCGCTGGCGGCTGACCACCACCCCGCCGCTGGCCACCTACCTCGTCGCCGTCGCCGCCGGGCCCTGGCACTCCGTCCACACCGAGCACGCCGGGCTGCCCTTCGGGCTGCACTGCCGCCGCTCCCTCGCCGCCCACCTCGACGCCGACGCGGAGGAGCTGTTCGACATCACCCGGCGCTGCTTCGACCGCTACCACGAGCGGTTCGCCGAGCCGTACCCCTTCGACTCCTACGACCAGGCGTTCGTCCCGGAGTTCAACCCCAACGCCATGGAGAACCCCGGGCTGGTCACCATGCGCGACGAGTTCGTCTACCGCTCCGCCGTCACCGACACCGAGCGCCAGACCCGCGCCATGGTCGTCGCGCACGAGATGGCGCACATGTGGTTCGGCGACCTGGTCACGCTGCGCTGGTGGGACGACATCTGGCTGAACGAGTCCTTCGCCGAGTACATGGGCTACCAGATCCTCGCCGAGGCCACCCGCTTCGCCGGCACCTGGACCGACTTCGCCGTCGCCCGCAAGAACTGGGGCTACGACGCCGACCAGCGGCCCTCCACGCACCCCGTCGCCCCGCCCCGCGTCGCCGACAGCGCCTCCGCGCTGCAGAACTTCGACGGCATCTCGTACGCGAAGGGCGCGAGTGTGCTGCGCCAACTCGTCGCCTGGATGGGCGAGAAGGACTTCTTCGCCGGGCTCGACGACTACTTCTCCCGGCACCGCTTCGGCAACGCCTCCCTCGCCGACTTCATCGGGGCCATGGACCGCGCCTCCGGCCGCGACGTGCCCGAGTGGGCCGACGCCTGGCTGCGCACCACCGGCGTCGACACCTTCCGCCCCGAGACCTGGGAGGGCGAGGACGACGTGTGGGTGCTGGAGGTCGAGCACGCCGGTCGCCGCCCGCACCGGCTGGACGTCGGCCTCTACGACGAGGTGCCCGACGAGCCCGGCCGGATGCTGCTGCGCGAGACGGTGGCGCAGGAGTTCGCGCCGGACCTCGGGCTGAAGTCCGCGTCCGCGGAGGGCCGGGCGCCCGACCTCGTCCTCGTCAACGACGGCGACCTCACGTACGCCAAGATCCGGCTCGACGAGCGCTCCTGGCAGACCGCCCTCCGGTGCCTGTCCGGCATCCCCGACCCGCTCAGCCGCGCCGTGCTGTGGAACGCCGCCCGCGACATGGTCCGCGACGCCGAACTCCCGCCCGCCGACTACCTCCGGGCCGCCGCCGCCCACCTGCCGGCCGAGGACGACCTCGCGGTCGTCCAGGCCGTGCTGTCCTTCGCCCGCGGGCCGGTCGCGGGCGCCTACGTGCCCGACGCGGACCGCCCGGCGGCCCGCGCCACCGTCGACGCGATCTGCCGCGAACTGCTGCGCCGCACCGACGAGAACACCGACCCGGGGCTCCGGCTCGCCGCCGTACGCGCCGTCATCGACTGCGCCGACGAGCCCGACGAGGTACGCGACTGGCTCGCCGCCGGCACCGTCCCCGGCGGCCCCGCGCTCGACCCCGACCTGCGCTGGCGCTGCCTCGCCCGGCTCGCCGTCCTCGGCGCCGTGACCCCCGGGCGGATCGAGGCGGAGGTCGCCCGCGACCCCGGCGCCTCCGCGCAGGAGGGCGCGGCGCGGTGCCTGGCCGCGCTGCCGGGGGCCGACGCGAAGGCGGCGGCCTGGGAGGCGATGTACGCGGACGGGGGCGCGGCCGGCGGTGCGGAGCCCTCCAACTACCTGTTCACGGCGACCGCCCTCGGCTTCTGGCAGCCGGAGCACCGCGAGGTGCTGGCGCCGTACGTGCCGCGCTGGTTCGCCGAGACGCCGGCGCTCGCCGAGCGCCGCGGCCCCGCCATCGCGCAGGCGGCGGGGCGCTGGGGGTTCCCGCGGGGGTTCGTGGACGCGGAGACGCTGCGGCTCGGCGAGGAGTGCCTGGAGCGGGACGACCTGGTGCCGGCGCTGCGGCGGAGGCTGGCGGACGAACTGGACGACCTGGGCCGGGCGCTGCGCGTACGCGAGGCGGCGGGCTCGGCGAAGACCGCGGGCGCTGACGGCGCCGGCGGCCCGGACGGCTCAGGCGACTCCGACGGCTCGGGGGACTCCGCGGGCGCCGCCGGCTCCGGGGGCGGCGAGTAGCGGACCGCGACCGGGCGCGGCCGGCCACCGGAACCGCGTCGCGCCCGGTCCCGTAGCAGATCGTGGAACCCACCCCTCCGCGTATCCCCGCGTTCCCACGTACGGGCGAACTCCCGGGCAGATCGGCACGTTTCGGAGAAATGGCGGAAGTAGCTTAGGGCCGCCTCACCTCACCACCGGTCCTCCGGGACCGGCGCCCCCAGGAGCCTGCATGCCCGCTGCCGCCGAAGCCGCCCTCGCGGGCGGCCCCGCCGGCCCCCGCGCCCTCCGCCCGTACCTCGACACCGTTCTCGCCGCCCTCGGCGACGGTGCCGCCCGCCGCCGGGGGCCGCTGCCCGCCGGCGGCCCGGCGGCCGTCGCCGGGCGGGTCCGCGAGGCCGTCCGCCCCGTGCTCCCCGACACCGGCGTCGGCGCCCAGGCCGCCCTCGCCGGCCTCGTCCGCCTCCTCGCCGAGGGTGCCGCCGATCCGGCGGACCCGCACTGCGCCGCCCATCTGCACGCGCCGCCGCTCGCCGTCGCCGCGGCCGCGGACCTCGCGGCCGGCGCCCTCAACCCGTCGCTGGACTCCTGGGACCAGGCCCCGGCCGCCTCCGAACTGGAGGCCGAGGTGGCCGCCGCCGTCGCCGCCGAGGTCCACCCCGGCGCCGCCCGCCCCGACGCGCTGGCCACCACCGGCGGCACGGAGGCCAACCAGCTCGCGCTGCTGCTCGCCCGCGAACTCCTCGGCCCCGGCGTCCAGGTGGTCGCCGGCGCCAACGCCCACCACAGCGTCCACCGCGCCGCGTGGCTGCTGGGCATGCGCGCCCCGCACACCGTGCCGACGCCCCGCGGCGTCCTGGACCCCGCCGCCGTACGGGCCGTGCTCGCGGAGGTCCGCGGCCCCGGCGGCGCCCCGGGGCCGGCGCTGGTCGTCGCCACCGCCGGCACCACCGACACCGGCGCCGTCGACCCGCTGCCCGCGCTCGCCGACGCCGCCGCCGCGCACGGCGCCCGGCTGCACGTGGACGCCGCGTACGGCGGGCTGCTGCTGCTCGCCCCCGGCCGGGCGCACCTCGTCGCCGGGCTCGACCGGGCCGACACCGTCGCGCTCGACCTGCACAAGCTGGGCTGGCAGCCGATCGCCGCCGGCTTCCTGGCCGTACGCGACGACGCCGACCTGGCGCCGCTCGCGTACACCGCCGACTACCTCAGCGCCGACGACGACACCGACGCCGGGCTGCCCGCCCTGCTGCACCGCTCGCTGCGCACCACGCGCCGCGCCGACGTGCTCAAGGTCGCGGTCACGCTGCGCGCGCTCGGCCGCAGCGGGGTCGCGGAGCTGGTGGAGGGCACGTTCGCGGCGGCGGCGCGGCTCGCGGAGTTCGTCGCGGACGACCCGGAGCTGGAGCTGTACGCGCCGCCGACGCTGACCACGGTCCTCTTCCGGCCCGCCGACGCCGACGACGCCGCCGTCGCGGCGCTGCGGCGGCGGCTGCTCGCCGACGGGCACGCGGTGCTCGGGCGCGCCGAGGCGGGCGGGCGGCGCTGGCTGAAGGCGACCCTGCTCAACCCCCATGTCCAGCCCGGCGACCTGCGCAACCTGCTCAAGCTCGTCACCGAGGCCCACCGGGCACCGGCCCCCGGGCCCCGGCAGGACCGCGAGAACGGAACCGCCCCCGATGCCCGCTGAGCACACCGGCCGCCGGCGCCCCCTCGATCTCGCCGGGATCGGCATCGGCCCGTTCAACCTGTCGCTCGCCGCCCTCGCCGCCCGCGTACGCGGCCTGACCACCGCGTTCTACGAGCGCCGCACCGAGTTCCGCTGGCACCCCGGGCTCCTCATCGAGGGCACCACCCTCCAAGTGCCCTTCCTCGCCGACCTCGTCACGCTCGCCGACCCCACCAGCCCCTTCAGCTTCCTCAACTACCTGCGCGTGCGCGAGCGGCTGTACCCCTTCTACTTCGCCGAGCGCTTCCATGCCCACCGCGCCGAGTACGACGCGTACTGCCGCTGGGTCAGCGGGCAGCTGCCCGGCCTGCACTTCGGCCACCAGGTCGAGGACGTCCGCTGGAACGCCGCACGCGGCCTGTTCGAGGCCGACTTCGCCCAGCTCGACGCCGCCGGCGAGGCCGCCGCGCTGGGCCGCGCCCACGCCCGGAACCTCGTCGTCGGCGTGGGTACCGAGCCGTACGTGCCGGAGGCGCTGCGCCCGCTGGCCGCCTCGCCCGCGGCCGACGTGGTGCACTCCGCCGACTACCTGACCCACCGCGCCCGCCTCGTCGCCGCCGGGCACGTCACCGTCGTCGGTGCCGGGCAGTCCGGGGCGGAGGTCTTCCTCGACCTGCTGCGGGCCCGGCCCGCGGGTGCGGAGGGGCTGCACTGGCTGGCCCGTACCCCGGCGTTCGCGCCGATGGAGTACAGCAAGCTCGGCCTGGAGCAGTTCACGCCCGACTACGCGCGCTACTTCCACGGGCTGTCCGAGGCCGTACGCGACGAACTACTGCCCCGGCAGTGGCAGTTGTACAAGGGCATCGACGCCGGGACCCTCGCGGCCGTGCACGAGGAGCTGTACCGCCGCACCCTCGGCGGCGGCTGGCCCGACGCCGTCCTCACCCCCGGCGTCACCGTACGCACCGCGGGCCGCCTCGGCTCCGACCGCATCGAACTGCACCTGGAGCACGCCGCGCAGGGCGCCCGCGAGACGCTGCGCACCGACGCCGTGGTGCTCGCCACCGGCTACCGGGAGCGCCCGCTGGAGGGCCTGCTCGCCCCGCTGGAGCCGCTGCTGCGCCGCGACGCCGCGGGCCGGCCGCAGGTCGACGAGCAGCACCGGCTCGTCCTCGACCCGGAGGTCACCGGCCGGATCTACGTCCAGAACGCCGAGCGGCACACGCACGGCGTCGGCGCCCCGGACCTGGGCCTGGCCGCCTACCGCAGCGCCGTCATCCTCGACGACGTCACCGGCGCGGAGCCGTACCCGCTGCCGCGCCGTACCGCCTTCACCACCTTCGGGCTCCGGCAGTCCCGGCCCGAACCGCCCGACGAACCGGCGCACGGCATCCCGCGCGCGCCGGACCCTGGCACAGTGAAGGCATGACGAACCCGCCCCCCGCTCCCGCCCCGGCCCCCTACGGCACCCCGGACGAGCCGCGTCTCGCCGTCCGCGGCGAGGCCCGCCTCGAAGTCGACCCGGAGATCGCCAGGATCGCCGTCACCGTCTCCGTCCGCGGCACCGACCGGCGCACCGCGCTGGAGGACCTGACCCGCCGCAACGCGGAGGCGCGCGACCTGATCAGGTCGTACGGCGACGCGGTCGAGAAGCTGGAGACGGGCGCGCTGCTCGTGACCCCCGAACTCGGCCGGCACGGCCGCGGCGAGCGCGTGCGCCGCTACCACGGCCGGGTCCGGCTGGCCGCGACCTTCCGCGACTTCACCGCGCTCGGCGAGCTGACCACCCGCGCCGCCGACCTGGAGCTGACGAGCGTCGACGGGCCGTGGTGGGGCCTGCGCCCGGACTCGCCGGTGCACCGCGAGGCGCGGCGGCAGGCGGTCCGGGAGGCGGTGACGCGCGCCCGCGAGTACGCCGAGGCGCTGGGCGCGGAGCTGACGGCGGTGCTGGAGATCGCCGACGAGGGCGCGGAGCGCCCCGAGATGTGGATGGCGGCGGAGGCGACCCGCGGCTTCGGCGGCGCCGCGGTGGCCGGCGGGGAGGCCCCCGCGCTCGACCTCGAACCTCAGCGGCAGACTGTCTACGCACGAGTGAACGCGAGGTTCATCATGACCCGTCCGCAACTCTGATTGCGCTCATCAGAGCAGCGGCGCGCACGTTTTATTAGTTGTCAGCTCGATCTCAATAGACCTTCGCTCAAATGTCGTTGGGGAATGGCCGATAACCGGTTCCCTACTTGTGGGTAAGTCATAGAGTCGAATGTATGCGCCGAGCGAAGATTGTCTGCACCCTGGGTCCAGCGACCGACACATACGACCAGATCAAGGGCTTGGTCGAGGCCGGAATGGACGTCGCCAGGTTCAATCTCAGCCATGGCACTTACGCTGAGCACGAGGAGCGTTACGCACGGGTGCGCAAGGCCGCGGACGAAACGGGGCGCAGCGTCGGCGTGCTCGCCGACCTTCAGGGCCCGAAGATCCGGCTGGGCACCTTCCGCGAAGGTCCTGTATTTCTCGAACGGGGCGATGAATTCACCATCAGCGTCGACCCGGTCGAAGGTGACCGCCAGTGCTGCGGCACGACGTACGACGGGCTGGCCGCCGACGTCGGGCGCGGCGAGCGGATCCTCGTCGACGACGGCCGCGTCACGCTGGAGGTGACCGCCGTGGACGGGCCCCGGGTCCGCACCATGGTCATCGAGGGCGGCATGGTCTCCGACCACAAGGGCCTCAACCTGCCGGGCGTCGCCGTCTCCGTCCCCGCGCTCTCCGCGAAGGACCGCGACGACCTGCGCTGGGCGCTGCGCGCGGGCGCGGACATCATCGCGCTGTCCTTCGTCCGCTCCGGGCAGGACGTCCGCGACGTGCACCGGATCATGGACGAGGAGGGCCGGCGGGTCCCGGTGATCGCCAAGGTGGAGAAGCCGCAGGCGGTCGAGAACCTGGAGGGCATCGTCGACGCCTTCGACGGGCTCATGGTGGCCCGCGGCGACCTCGGCGTGGAAATGCCGCTGGAGCAGGTGCCGATGGTGCAGAAGCGGGCGGTCAAGCTCGCCAAGCGGAACGCCAAGCCGGTCATCGTCGCCACGCAGATGCTCGACTCGATGATCGAGGCGTCCCGGCCGACCCGCGCCGAGGCGTCCGACGTCGCCAACGCGGTGATGGACGGCACGGACGCGGTGATGCTGTCCGGCGAGACGAGCGTCGGCAAGTACCCGATCCAGACGGTGCGGACGATGGGCCGGATCGTCACGGCGGCGGAGGAGGAGATGCTCGCCAAGGGCCTGCCGCCGCTGACCGAGCGCAACAAGCCGCGCACGCAGGGCGGCGCGGTGGCGCGCGCGGCCGCGGAGATCGGCGACTTCCTCGGGGCGCGCTACCTGGTGGCGTTCACGCAGTCCGGCGACACCGTGCGGCGGCTCTCGCGCTACCGCTCGCCGATCCCGGTGCTGGCGTTCACCCCGGACCCGGCGACGCGCAGCCAGCTCAACCTGACGTGGGGCGTGGAGACCTTCCTCGGCCCCATGGTGCAGACGACCGACGAGATGGTCGCGCAGGTCGACGAGCAGTTGCTGAAGATCGGCCGCTGCCGCAGGGGCGACGTGGTCGTGATCACCGCCGGCAGCCCGCCCGGCATCCCCGGCTCGACGAACCTCGTCCGCGTCCACCACATCGGCGAGGACGACCCGGCGAGCTGACGCCCCCGTCGGGCCGGACCGGGGGCGTCCCGGCGGGTGGCCGGTGGGGGAACGGCGCGGCGCCCCGCGCGCTCGCGTATCACCGCGCACTGCCGCCGCCTGCCTGCCACAGGCGGCAGCGGCACGCGCTGCTGCCGCACGCGCCGGTCGCGACGCGTCGGCCCTCCCGGCGCGTGAGCGGTGCCCGCCCGCGCCGGCCGGGAGGCGTCAGTGCGCGGCCGACTCCCAGTCCGCACCCACACCCACCGAGACGTCCAGCGGCGCCCGCAGGGTGACCGCGCCGGCCATCTCGCGCCGCACCAGCTCCTCCACCTGCTCGCGCTCGCCCGGGGCGACCTCCAGCACGACTTCGTCGTGCACCTGGAGCAGCAGCCGCGTCGTCAGCGACGCCGCCGTCAGCGCCCGGTCCACCCGCAGCATCGCGAGCTTCACGATGTCCGCCGCGGTGCCCTGGATCGGCGCGTTGAGCGCCATCCGCTCGGCCATCTCGCGCCGCTGGCGGTTGTCGCTGTTGAGGTCGGGCAGATACCGGCGGCGGCCGAACATCGTCTCCGTGTAGCCCGTCGCCCGGGCCTCCTCGACGACGCGGCGCAGGTAGTCCCGTACGCCGCCGAAGCGCTCGAAGTAGTTCTCCATCAGCTTGTTGGCCTCGGCGGTCTCGATGCCCAGCTGCTGCGAGAGCCCGAACGCGGACAGCCCGTAGGCCAGCCCGTACGACATCGCCTTGATCTTCCGCCGCATCTCGGCGTCGACCTCGGTGCGCGGCACCGCGAACACCTGCGAGGCGACGGTGTCGTGCAGGTCCTCGCCGGAGGCGAACGCCTCGATCAGGCCATCGTCCTCCGACAGATGAGCCATCACGCGCAGCTCGATCTGGCTGTAGTCGGCGGTCAGCAGCGACTCGTACCCCTCGCCGACGACGAAGCCGCGGCGGATCGCGCGGCCCTCGTCCGTACGGATGGGCACGTTCTGCAGGTTCGGATCCGTGGAGGACAGCCGGCCGGTGGCGGCGACCGTCTGGCTGAACGTGGTGTGGATCCGGCCGTCCGCCGCGATGGTCTTGATCAGCCCCTCGACCGTGGAGCGCAGCCGGGCCTGCTCGCGGTGGCGCAGCATGATGACCGGCAGCTCGTGGTCGGTCTTGGTGGCGAGCCAGGCCAGCGCGTCGGCGTCCGTCGTATAGCCCGTCTTGGTCTTCTTCGTCTTCGGCAGGTCCAGCTCGCCGAAGAAGACCTCCTGCAACTGCTTGGGCGAGCCGAGGTTGAACTCGTGCCCCACCGCGTCGTGCGCCTCCCGGACGGCCTGCTGCACCGCGCCGGCGAACTGCTCCTCCATGGCCTCCAGATGGGCCCGGTCGACGGCGACACCGGCCCGCTCCATCCCCGCCAGCACCGCCGAGACCGGCAGCTCCATGTCGCGCAGCAGCTCCGCCGCGCCGACCTGCGCCAGCTTCTCCGACAGCGCCTCGCCGAGGTCCAGGACCGTACGGGCCGTACGCATCAGCGCGTCCCGCTCGGCCGCCTCCTGGTCGCCCTCCTCGCCGTCGAGGCCCAGCTCCAGCTGCCCGTCGGCCGCCGGGGGCTCCAACTCGCGGCCCAGATAGGCGATCGACAGCGCGTCGAGCGCGAACGTCCGCCGCCCGGGGGTGACCAGATAGGCGGCCAGGGCCGTGTCCACCGTCACGCCCTCGACGCGCCAGCCGTGCTCGGCGAAGACGCGCATGGCGCTCTTCGCGTCGTGCACCGTCTTGGGGGCGGCGGCGTCCGCGAGCCAGCCCGCGAACGCCTGCTCGTCCGCGGCGTCCAGCCGGGCCGGGTCGAACCACGCGGCCGGGCCCTCCGCGGTGGCCAGCGCCACTTCGGAGACGCTGCCCACGCCGAGCTGCCAGGTGCCGACGGTGGCCACGCCGAGCGGCCCGGAGCCGTGCTCGGCGAGCCACGGCGCCAGCTCGCCCGTCGCCAGCACCCGGCCGTCGACCTGCACCCCCGGCTCGGGCTCGGCCTCGACCTCGGCGGCGCCCGGGTCGGCGTTGAACAGCCGCTCGCGGAAGTTGGGGTTGCGGAACTCCAGGGCGTCCATGATGACCTGGAGCGACGTCCGGTCGTACGGCCTGCGCTCCAGGCCCTCCGGGCCGGCGGGCAGCTCGACGGCGCGGTCCAGCTCGGTGAGCCGGCGGTTGAGCTTGACGGCGTCGAGGTGGTCGCGCAGGTTCTGCCCGGCCTTGCCCTTGACCTCCTCGGCCCGCTCGGCCAGCTCCGCGAACGACCCGAACTGCTTGATCCACTTGGCCGCGGTCTTCTCGCCGACGCCCGGAATGCCCGGCAGGTTGTCGGAGGGGTCGCCGCGCAGGGCGG
Organism: Streptomyces aculeolatus; assembly: GCF_020400605.1. Taxonomy (GTDB): domain Bacteria; phylum Actinomycetota; class Actinomycetes; order Streptomycetales; family Streptomycetaceae; genus Streptomyces; species Streptomyces aculeolatus. The sequence goes on from NZ_JAINRD010000032.1 coordinate 64,411, forward strand.
CGAAGTCCGGGTACTGCGCGGGCGTCAGGCCGTACCGCTCCTCGACCTTCGCCGGCGTGAAGCGGGTCAGCTCGGAGACGCCCTTGGTGGGATACAGCACCGTCACGTGGTCGGAGACGAGCTGGAAGGAGTCCCGGTCGCCGGTGACGATCAGCACCTCGAACCCGGCGGCCTCCGCCTGCGTGGCCAGCGTGGCGATCACGTCGTCCGCCTCGAAGCCCTCGACGGCGAAGCGCGGCACGTTCATCGCGTCCAGCAGCTCGCCGATCAGCTCGACCTGGCCCTTGAAGTCGTCGGGCGTCGAGGTGCGGTTCGCCTTGTACTCCGCGAACTCCGCGGAGCGCCACGTCTTGCGCGAGACGTCGAAGGCGACGGCCAGATGCGTCGGCGCCTCGTCACGCAACGTGTTCGACAGCATCGATGTGAAGCCGTAGATCGCATTGGTGACCTGCCCGCTGACGGTGGAGAAGTTCTCCGCGGGTAGCGCGAAGAACGCCCTGTATGCCAGGGAATGTCCGTCCAGCAGCATCAGGCGGGGGCTGCTGGGGTCACGGGTTTTCGATGCGTTCTCAGCCACGGCTCCGATCCTGCCATGCCGCACCGACAACGGAGTCCGCGACGGTGCGGCATGGCAGGATCGAAGCCGTAGGCCCAACCCCAGAAAGGGTGACCGCCATGGCCGGCAAACCGCCCGTCGGCGACCCCGTACAGGACGCCCCGGAGGTCACCCCTCCGCAGCAGTCCGCTGTCGGCGCCGCCGCCATCGCGCACGCGCTGCGCACCGGACAGGAGCAGATGGGTGTCCGGCGCACGGCCCGCACCCTGCTGCGCGTCAACCAGCGCGACGGCTTCGACTGCCCGGGCTGCGCCTGGCCCGACCCGGACCGGCCGCACACCTTCGAGTTCTGCGAGAACGGCGCCAAGGCGGTCGCCGAGGAGGCTACGCTGCGCCGCGTCACCCCCGAGTTCTTCGCCGAGCACCCCGTGGCCGACCTCGCCGGACGCAGCGGCTACTGGCTGGGCCAGCAGGGCCGGCTCACCCACCCCGTGTACCTGGCGGAGGGCGCCGAGACGTACGAGCAGGTCTCCTGGGAGCGGGCGTTCGCGATCGTCGCCGAGGAGCTGACCGCCCTCGACTCGCCCGACGAGGCGGTCTTCTACACCTCGGGGCGCACCGGCAACGAGGCCGCGTTCCTCTACCAGCTCTTCGCCCGCGAGTTCGGCACCAACAACCTGCCGGACTGCTCCAACCTGTGCCACGAGTCGTCCGGCTCCGCCCTCACCGAGACCCTCGGCGTCGGCAAGGGCAGCGTCCTCCTCGACGACCTCCACCAGGCCGACCTGATCATCGTCGCCGGGCAGAACCCGGGCACCAACCACCCGCGCATGCTCAGCGCGCTGGAGCACGCGAAGAACAACGGCGCCCGCATCATCACCGTCAACCCGCTGCCCGAGCCCGCCATGGTCCGGTTCAAGAACCCCCAGACGGTACGCGGCCTCGCGCGCGGCGGCACCCCGCTGACCGACCTGTTCCTCCAGGTCCGCGTCGGCGGCGACCAGGCGCTCTTCCGCGCCCTGGCCCGGCGGATCCTCGCCGCGCACGACTCCGGCGCGCAGGCCGTCGACGAGGAGTTCGTCGCGGAGCACACCCACGGCTACGAGGAGTACGCGGCCGCCGCCCGCGGCTACGCCGACGCCGACGCGGAACGCGCCACCGGGCTGGCCGCCGCCGACATCGACCGCGCCGCGGAACTGGTGCTCGCCGCCGACAGGATCGTCGTCTGCTGGGCGATGGGCCTCACCCAGCACAAGCACGCCGTGCCCACCATCAAGGAGATCGTCAACTTCCTGCTCCTCGGCGGCCACGTCGGCCGCCCCGGCGCGGGCGTCTGCCCCGTGCGCGGCCACAGCAACGTCCAGGGCGACCGCACCATGGGCATCTTCGAGCGGCCCGCACCCGCCTTCCTGGACGCCCTGAAGCAGGAGTTCGGCTTCGAGCCGCCCCGCCACCACGGCTACGACGTCGTACGCGCCATCCGCGCGCTGCGCGACGGCGACGCCAAGGTCTTCTTCGCCGTCGGCGGCAACTTCGTCTCCGCCTCGCCCGACACCGGGGTCACCGAGGCCGCGATGCGCCGCGCCCGGCTGACGGTGCACGTGTCGACCAAGCTCAACCGCAGCCACGTCGTCACCGGTGCCCGCGCGCTCATCCTGCCCACCCTGGGCCGCACGGAGCGCGACCGGCAGCCCGGCCCGGACGGCCGCGGCCACGAGCAGTTCGTGACCGTCGAGGACTCCATGGGCGTCGTGCACGCCTCCCGCGGCCGGCTCGCGCCCGCGAGCGACGCGCTGCTGTCGGAGGTCGCGATCGTCTGCCGGCTGGCCCGCGCGGTCCTCGGCCCGGACAGCGCCACGCCCTGGGAGGAGTTCAGCGGCGACTACGGCCGCATCCGCGACCGCATCGCGCGCGTGGTGCCCGGCTTCGAGGACTTCGACGCCCGCGTCCGCCGCCCCGGCGGCTTCACCCTCCCGCACGCCCCGCGCGACGAGCGCCGCTTCCCCACGAGCACCGGCAAGGCCAACTTCACCGCGAGCCCGGTGACGTACCCCGAGGTGCCCGAGGGGCGGCTGCTGCTGCAGACGCTGCGCAGCCACGACCAGTACAACACCACGATCTACGGCCTGGACGACCGCTACCGCGGCGTGCGCGGCGGCCGGCGCGTCGTCCTCGTCCACCCCGACGACGCCGCAGAGCTCGGCCTCGCCGACGGGGCGTACGCGGACATCGTCGGCGAGTGGCGCGACGGCGTGGAGCGGCGCGCGGACGGCTTCCGCGTCGTGCACTACCCGACGGCCCGGGGCTGCGCGGCCGCGTACTACCCCGAGACCAACGTGCTGGTGCCGCTGGACTCCACCGCGGACACCAGCAACACCCCCACGAGCAAGTCCCTGGTGGTCAGGCTGGAGCCGGCCGCGTCTACGGTGGAGCCCGACACGACGGTGTAGAGGACGGAGCCGGGCACGCATGGGCGAGCACACCACGAAGTTTCCCCAGGAGATCCTCGACGAGTTCGCCGGCGTCGGCGTCGATCTGGAGAAGCTGTTCTCCGCCGGCGCCCTCGGGCAGCGCATGGGCCTGAAGGTGCTGGAGGCGGCGCCCGACCGGGTCGTGGGCACGCTTCCGGTGGAGGGCAACACCCAGCCGTACGGGCTGCTGCACGGCGGCGCCTCCGCGGTGCTCGCCGAGACCCTGGGCTCCGTCGGCGCGATGCTGCACGGCGGCCCGGCGAAGGTGGCGGTCGGCGTCGACCTCAACTGCACCCACCACCGGGGCCTGCGCTCGGGCCTGGTCACCGGCGTGGCCACGCCCCTGCACCGCGGCCGGTCCACCGCGACGTACGAGGTAGTCGTCAGCGACGAGGAGGGCCGCCGGGTGTGCACCGCACGGCTCACCTGCCTGCTGCGCGACGCCTGACCCGCGGCGGACCGGCATACGGCGGCGACCGCCGCCGGGCCGCCTCAGCGGCGCGGTGCCCTCCACCCGTCCTTGACGACGACCTTCTTCACCGGCGCGCGGTCACCGCGGACGTCCGTCCGCTTGCTCTTCTTCTTGCAGTGGCCCCGGTGCATGTCCTTCACGTGCACCCGCTTGCCGGCCTCGCCCGCCGAACCGCCCGGGCCGTGCGTGACGTGCTTGGTCTGCGCACAGGGCCGGTACGGCGCGGCGTGCGACCCGGCGGCGCTCGCGGCCCCCGCGCTGCCCAGCAGGACCGACAGTGCCGCGACCGCGGTGACCGCGGCGCGCTTCATGGTGGTGTTCATTGCGAAATATCCCCTTCCGTGCCGGTCCGTCCGGCACGGGCACCACGATCGACCGCGCCCCGCCCCGAGCCAACTCCCGCCGCCCGCCCGCGTGTCCCGCCGCGGGACATCCCCACGGGCCCGGGGATGAGAAGCCCATGAGAATCGCTCACCCGATACGCTCAGAACGGCCGCCTCCGGGGCCGCCCCCTCTCATGCCGCTCTCATGGTTCTCAGCACCCCTTCACCCCCGGCGGCGCATACGTCCCGTGCGGAATTCACCCGTCCGGGCGGTGCGAGGCAGTGCCCGGGACGGATCCCGCAGGTCTGCGCGGGTCCCCGGAGGTCGCTGTGACCAGCGCCACTCCCCCTCAATCAAACTAGCCATGACCTGCACGTTTAGGGAACATGCCGGTCGGGTACGTTGCCCGTCTCACAAACGCCTTCTAGCCTCGGGGCGCATGAACCTCCTCCGGAAGCTCAATCACAAGCTCGGCGCAACCACGGGTTTCGAGATCCGCAAGGCCGGGCTGCCGCAAGCGCCTGCCCAGAAACCCGCCCCGGCCAAGGAGCCCGTGGAGCCGAAGCCGGCCGTGCAGGTCGCGTACCGTCCCCCGGAGGACCCCGAAGTCGACCGGCTGCTCAGGCGGCCCGTGTTCATCATGTCGCCGGTACGCTCCGGCTCCACCCTGCTGCGCCTGCTCCTCAACGCGCACTCGCGGCTGCACTCCGCCCACGAGCTGCACTTCCGCCGGCTGGAGGTCAACGCCAGCACCAAGCTCGCCGAGCGCGCCATGGCCGAGCTGGGCCTGGAGCGCGGCGACCTGGAGCACCTGATCTGGGACCGGGTGCTCCACCGCGAGCTGGTGCGCTCCGGCAAGGACTTCCTGGTGGAGAAGACGCCCAGCAACACCTTCGCGTACAAGCGCATCGCCGCCTGCTGGCCCGACGCCCGGTTCATCTTCCTGCTCCGCCACCCCGCCTCCATCGCCCGCTCCTGGTACGAGGCCGACCCGGAGAAGCGCACCGAGGAGGAGGCCGCCCTCGACGCGCTGCGCTACATGCGCGCCACGGAGCGCGCCCGCCAGGCCCTGCCCGGGCACGTCGTGCGCTACGAGGAGCTGACCGACGACCCCGAGTCCGCCATGAAGGGCATCTGCTCCTACCTGGAGATCGACTTCGAGCCCGGCATGCTCGACTACGGCTCCCAGACCCAGACCAGCTACAAGAAGGGTCTCGGCGACTGGAAGGACAAGATCCGCAGCGGCCAGGTGCAGGCCGGCCGCGCGCTGCCCACCGCGGAGGAGATCCCCGAGCCGCTGCGCGAGATCAGCACCGCCTGGGGCTACCTCGAAGGCCGGGCCGGTGACGGCGCGGCCGCCGCCCGCGAGCCGCACGCCGAGATCGCCGAGGTCTGGCCCCGCGACGGCGCCGTACGCCTCACCGGCAGCCTGCACGGCGTCGACGGCGGGGACGCCGGCCCCTGGGAGATGCTCCTCGTCCGGCGCGACCACGAGGACCAGCAGCTGCGCTACCCGGCGGAGCTGGCCGACGGCGGCTTCGACGTCACGGTGCCCGTCGCCGACCTGGCGCCCGCGGGGCTTACCACCCCGGCCCAGTGGGACATCCACCTGACCGCCGGCAAGGCCGACACGGAGGTCCGGCTGCGCGCCGGCCGCCACCTGGACGGGATCACGGGCAAGAAGAACATCATGGTCTTCCCCGGCCAGCCCGCGCGGATCGACGGCGCGGACGTCGAGGTCAAGCCGTACTACACCATCAAGGACAACCTCTCCGTCGAGGTACTGCCGGCCTCATGAAGATCCGCTACCTGCTCATGCACGCCTACGGCACGGGCGGCACCATCCGCACCGTGTTCAACCAGGCCGGTTCCATGGCCGCCGCGGGCCACGACGTCGAGATCGCCAGCATGCAGCGCACCCGCGACGAGCCCCACTTCCCCCTCCACCCCGACGTCACCGTCACCACCCTGGTCGACCAGCGGCCCGGCGCCCGCGAGGCCGAGCTGGCCGCGGCCGGCCCCAGGGCGGCCGAGAAGCGCGTCGAGCGGGAGGGGCAGCCGCCCCGGCACATCCCGCCGGGGGAGTTCGCGTACGAGCGCTACAACCGCCACGTCGAGGACACTGTCATCGCCTGGCTGGAGCGGCAGCGCGACGCCGTGATCGTCCCGACCCGCCCCGGGCTGAACTTCCTCACCGCCCGGTTCACCCCCCGCTCCTGCCGCAAGATCGCCCAGGAGCACATGAACCTGGGTACGCATCCCTCGGACATCCGCGCCGCCATCCAGCGCGAGTACCCCCGCTTCGACGCCGTCGCGGTCCTCACCCACGGCGACCGCGAGGACTACCAGGAGCTGCTGCCCGACACCCGGGTCGTCCGCATCCCCAACGCCGTGCACACCGGCGACAAGAAGCTCACCACCTACGCCGACCACGTCGCCGTGGCCGCCGGCAGGCTCTTCCCGCAGAAGGGCTTCGACATGCTGATCCCGGCGTGGGCGCAGCTCGTGGAGAAGTTCCCCGACTGGCAGCTGCGGATCTTCGGGACCGGCGAGAAGAAGGCCGAGCTGCGCCGGCTGATCAACGAGAACCACCTGTACAACCACGTCTTTCTGATGGGGCACACGCACAAACTGGACGATGAACTTGCGAGAGCATCCTTTTATGTGCTCAGCTCGCGGTTCGAGGGGCTGCCCATGGTGATGATCGAATCCATGACCCACGGACTCCCCGTGGTCAGCTTCGACTGTCCGACGGGCCCCGCCGACGTGCTCACCCACGGGAAGGACGGCCTGCTGGTGCCCCGCAAGGACGTGGACGGGCTGGCCGAGGCCATGGGGCAGCTGATGGACGACGAGGGCCTGCGGGCCGACATGGGAGCGGCGGCACTGCAGACGTCGCGCTCCTACACTCCCGAGGCGGTCCATCCGCAGTGGGAGGCATTGTTCGAGGAGATTCACGGGAGTGGGAGTGCCTGACAACGCACCCGGCGCCGACGGCGTACACGCGCGCGGCGCCACGATCTGGCTCACCGGCCTGCCCAGCGCGGGAAAGACGACGCTGGCGCGCGCCTTCGGCGAGCGGCTGAGGGCCGCCGGCCACCGGGTGGAGGTGCTGGACGGCGACGAGATCCGGGAATTCCTCACCGCGGGCCTCGGTTTCACCCGCGGGGACCGCGACACCAACGTGCAGCGCATCGGCTTCGTCGCGGAGCTGCTCGCGTCGCACGGCGTGAAGGTCCTCGTACCGGTGATCGCCCCGTACGCGGACAGCCGCGAGGCGGTGCGCAAGCGCCACCAGACGGAGGGTACGACGTATGTGGAGGTGCACGTGGCCACGCCCGTCGACGTCTGCGCCGAGCGCGACGTGAAGGGCCTCTACGCCAAGCAGGCGGCCGGCGAGATCTCCGGTCTCACCGGCGTGGACGACCCGTACGAGCCGCCCGCGGACCCCGATCTGCGCATCCCCACGCACGAGCAGAGTGTCGAAGAATCCGCGGCGATGCTTCACGCCGCGCTGGTGGAACGAGGTCTCGCATGAGCCAGGTCGAGCAGGCCGCCGCCCAGGACTTCCAGTTGCCGCACCTGGACGTGCTGGAGTCCGAGGCGGTGCACATCTTCCGCGAGGTCGCGGGGGAGTTCGAGCGTCCGGTGATTCTCTTCTCCGGCGGCAAGGACTCCATCGTGATGCTCCACCTGGCGCTGAAGGCGTTCGCGCCGGCGCCGCCGCCGTTCGCGCTGCTGCACGTCGACACGGGGCACAACTTCCCCGAGGTGCTGGAGTACCGCGACCGCGTCGCCGCGCAGCACAACCTGCGGCTGCACGTCGCCTCCGTCCAGGACTTCATCGACCGCGGCGAGCTCAAGGAGCGCGCCGACGGCACCCGCAACCCGCTGCAGACCGTCCCGCTGCTGCGCGCCATCGAGGAGGGCCGCTACGACGCGGTCTTCGGCGGCGGCCGGCGCGACGAGGAGAAGGCCCGCGCCAAGGAGCGCATCTTCTCCCTGCGCGACGAGTTCGGCGGCTGGGACCCGCGCCGCCAGCGCCCCGAGCTGTGGCAGCTCTACAACGGCAAGCACGCCGTCGGCGAGCACGTCCGCGTCTTCCCGCTGTCCAACTTCACCGAGCTGGACGTCTGGCAGTACATCGCCCGCGAGAAGATCGTGCTCCCGGACATCTACTACGCGCACCGCCGCGAGGTCTTCCTGCGCAGCGGCATGTGGCTCGCCCCCGGCGAGTGGGGCGGCGCCAAGCAGGGCGAGCGCGTCGAGACCCGCACCGTGCGCTACCGCACCGTCGGCGACATGTCCTGCACCGGCGCCGTGGACTCCGACGCCGACACCATCGAGAAGGTCATCGCCGAGATCGCCGCCACCCGCCTCACCGAGCGCGGCGCCACCCGGGCCGACGACAAGATGTCCGAGGCCGCCATGGAAGACCGCAAGCGCGAAGGCTACTTCTGATCATGACTGTGAACCCACCCGCCCCCGCCACGGAGCCGGCCGCGCTCACCGAGGTCTCCCTGCTGCGCTTCGCCACCGCGGGCAGCGTCGACGACGGCAAGTCGACGCTCGTCGGCCGGCTGCTGCACGACTCCAAGTCGGTCCTCGCCGACCAGCTGGAGGCCGTCGAGCGCGCCTCCGCCAGCCGCGGGCAGGACGCCCCCGACCTGGCGCTGCTCACCGACGGCCTGCGCGCCGAGCGCGAGCAGGGCATCACCATCGACGTGGCGTACCGCTACTTCGCCACCACCCGGCGCCGCTTCATCCTCGCCGACACCCCCGGCCACGTGCAGTACACCCGCAACATGGTCACCGGCGCCTCCACCGCCGAGCTGGCGGTCATCCTCGTGGACGCCCGGCACGGCGTCGTCGAGCAGACCCGCCGGCACGCCGCGGTCGCCGCGCTGCTGCGTGTGCCGCACGTGGTCCTGGCCGTGAACAAGATGGACCTCGTCGGCTACGCGGAGGACGTCTTCGCCGCGATCGCCGCCGAGTTCACCAAGTACGCCAAGGCCCTCGGCGTGCCCGCCGTGACCACCATCCCCATCTCGGCGCTGGAGGGCGACAACGTCGTCACCCCGTCCGCCGTCATGGACTGGTACGCGGGCCCCACGGTGCTGGAGCACCTGGAGACCGTCCAGATCGACCACGACCCGCGCGGCCGCGTGACCCGCTTCCCCGTGCAGTACGTGATCCGCCCGCAGACCCCGGAGCACCGCGACTACCGCGGCTACGCCGGGAAGATCGCCTCCGGCATCTTCCACGTCGGCCAGCCCGTCACCGTGCTCCCCTCGGGCCGCACCTCCAGCATCGCGGCCATCGACGTGCTCGGCGAGAGCGTCGACGCCGCCTGGGCGCCGCAGTCGGTCACCATCCGGCTCGCGGACGACATCGACATCTCCCGCGGCGACATGATCGCCCCGAGCGACCAGGCCCCCGACGCCACGCAGGACATCCAGGCCACCGTCTGCCACCTGCACGACACCGCGCTCACCCCCGGCGCCCGGGTGCTGCTGAAGCACACCACCCGCACCGTCAAGGCGATCGTCAAGCAGATCCCCGACCGGCTCACGCTCGACGACCTCTCCCACCACCCCGCCCCGGGGTCCCTGGAGGTCAACGACATCGGCCGCGTCGTGCTCCGCACCTCGGAGCCGCTGCCGATGGACGCCTACGGCGACTGCCGGCGCACCGGCTCGTTCCTGCTGATCGACCCCGCGGACGGCTCCACCCTCGCCGCGGGCATGGCGGGTGCCGCGTTCGCGGGCGCGGACAGCGAGAAGCGGGCCGAACTCGACGACGCCGAGTGGGACTTCTGACCGCACCGCGGCCGGCCGCCGGCCTCCCGGGACGCTGACGGCGCTCCCGGGGGCCGGCCCCGGATCCGGGTACGCCCGCGGCGGGGGGGGGGGGGGGGGCCCCCCCCCCCCCCCCCCCCCCCGCGCGGGGGGGGGGGGGGGCCCGGGGGGGGGCCCCCCCCCGGGGGCCCC
>NZ_JAINRD010000033.1 GCF_020400605.1 Streptomyces aculeolatus
GGGCTTCGAGACCGCGTGGGCCGAGGACTTCCGCAGGTTATTCCTCGGCCCGACCGCGGCGGACGAGCAGGCCAGCCGGGTCGAGTCGGCGGAGGAGCGCGCGGCGCGGCTCGCCGTTGCCGACGAGGTTCTTGCCGAGCTGCAGGACCAGGCCGCGGGCGACGAGGTCTCCCGGTCAAATGCCCGCTACGCGGCGCGGCTCAGCCGGTACGCCAAGGGCCAGCGGTGGACGCCGCGGCTGAGGCGGGCGGCATGACGCCCGTCGCTCACGTCCCCTGGGGGGCGAACACCGTGGTTGCCGCCACGGCGGTGCTCCTCGGGCTGGCACTTCTCTGGCTCACGCTGTGCCGGCTGGCCCGGTACGCGAAGCTCGACACCCCCGCCGTGCGGGTCGCGGCGCTCGCCGCGGCGAGCTGCACGGCGTACACCGCGGATACGTCCTGGCGGTTCGCCGAGGACTACTTGGGCATGGGGAGCACGGCCGAGCGGGCCGCGATGTTCGCCGCCGCGGAACTGGGGCTGTTCGCCTCGGCGCTCATGGCGCGGCAGAACCTCAACGGCCCGATGAAGGCGCCCGGCGCCCCCGGGCTCCTGGTCTGGCTCATCACGGGTGTGCAGGTCATCCCCGCGTACGCGGAGTCCGGGCCGCTGGGCGGCACGGTCCGGGCGTTCGTCGGGCCGGTCATGGCGGCCGTGCTCTGGCATCTGGCCATGGGGATCGAACTCCGGCACCGCAGGCCCGGCGCGGAGTCCCGCGGCGTGCTCGCTATAGCCGGGCGGGAGCTGCGGGAGCGGCTCCTATCCCGGTTGGGGATCACCGAACGGGACCGGAACGCGGCCCAGATCAGCCGGGACCGCGCCACTGTTCGCGCGGTCGAGCTGGCGGCGCGCTTGGCGGCCCTGCCGCCGGAGCAGCGGGCCGGGCGGCGCGGGCGACGTATCGCGCGGCGGCTGTCCGGCGCGGTGGCGAAGGCGTCGGTGGGCGCGGATCGGGAGCAGCGGCGGAAGCTGCTCGAACTGCTGGCGGCCCGGCGGCACGCGGCCGATCTGGCGACGGTGCCCCTGGCCTCTCCGTGGACGGAGGCGGTCGGTGATCCGGTTGCCTCCGCGCTCGCCGAGGAGGTACGCGGGCAGATGCGGCGGGCGACCGACACCATCCGGCAGGCAGGCCAGCCGGGCGTGTTCACCCTCGGCGCCGCCCTGAACGGAGACGACCGTTCACCTGAACGCGTCCCCGAGCCGGAGCCGGACAAGCTCAGCACCGCGGAGGCGCAGCGGGTCATCGAGGACGGTTGGGCCGAGGGCCTGACCGTACGCGAGACCGCGAAGCGGGCCACCCGCGCTCCGAGTTATGTGCACGGCGTGTTCGTGCGGCTCGACTCCGAACGCGGCCCGCGTCCCGCCGCTGCTGGGCGGCCGTAGCGCCCCTTGAATCGTTCACCGCCGGGGCCCGGCCGCTGCTTTGGCGGGTAGGGCCAGGCCCCGGCTTCCCTCCGAACCGGAAGGAAGATTCAGTGAAGCACGACGACGAGAACGAGGTGAGCGCGGCCGATTCCGGCGGGCCTCCACCTGACGAGGTCACGTTGGTCGACCGGCCAGGCGGCTCCTCCGCCGCACGGCTCATGGACCGGGTCACGGGCTCGAAGCGACGGCCGGTTGTCCCGCCCTGGGCCCGTTCCTGGCGTGAGTTCAAGGCCGCCGGCTCCGGCGTCGCCGCATACGGCTGGCACGTAGTGGCGTACCACGCGGTGCGTACGCCCTGGTACCAGCTCCGGCTCACCCTCCAACTTCCGCGAGGCGCAGCCCGTTTCATCGGAGGCGCACTGCGGTGGGTTGCCGACGCCGAGGGACAGCCGTTCCGCAGTGCCGCGGCCAGCAAAGAAGACATCGACTACTACCTGAAGCTCTCCCGGCAGCGCGACCGCCGGGTCAGGTGGCGCACGGTCGTCGCCCTGATGGCCTCCGTCACGGGACTCGCCGCCGCACTCGCGTTATTCGTCCTCGCCCCCGCATGGTTGCTGGCCCTCTCGGGTTACGTGGTCGCCACGGCCCTCGGCTGGCTTGGCCAGCCGGCCGACGAACCGGTGATCCACCGCGCCGTCGCGATCCCCAAGACCACCAAGCTCACGTCGAACATCGTCCTTCGCGCCCTCGGCGCCCTGGGTATCCAGGCGATCAGCCAGGAGCAGTCGAAGGGCGGCCCCGGCTTCTCCTTCTCGGCGCCCATCACGCGCGACGGGCCCGGCTGGCTCGCCGAGGGCGATCTCCCGTACGGCGTGACCGTCACGGACGTCATCGAGCGCCGAGACAAGCTCGCCTCCGGTCTGCGCCGCCCGTTGGGCACGGTGTGGCCGGAGCCGGTGCCGGACGAGCACACCGGCCGCCTGCGGCTGTGGGTCGGTGATCAGGACATGTCGCAGGCGCGGCAGGAGCCCTGGCCGTTGGCCAAGTCGGGCACGGTGGACCTCTTCCGTCCCGTGTCCTGGGGTACGGACCAGCGCGGCCGGTGGGTCGGCGTGACGCTGATGTTCATCGCGGGCGTGATCGGAGCCATCCCGCGGATGGGCAAGACGTTCCTGCTCCGGTTGCTCCTCCTCATCGCCGCCCTGGACCCGCGGGCCGAACTCCACACGTACGACCTCAAGGGCACCGGCGACCTGGACCCCCTCGGCCGCGTGGCCTACCGCCACCGGGCCGGCGAGGAGCCCGAGGACATCGCGTACGGCATCGCCGCCATGCGTGAGCTGCAGGGCGAACTGCGCCGCCGCGCGAAGGTGATCCGGTCGCTCCCGCGCGACGTGTGCCCGGAGTCGAAGGTGACGACTGAACTGGCTTCGAAACGGTCCCTCGGGCTGCACCCGATCGTGGTGGGCGTCGACGAGTGCCAGGTGTGGTTCGAGCACCACAAGCACGGCGCGGAGTTCAAGGAGATCTGCACCGACCTGGTCAAGCGCGGCCCGGCCCTGGGAATCGTGCTCCTGCTGTCGACGCAGCGGCCGGACAAGGACAGCATCCCGACCGCGATCAGCGCCAACGCCTCCGCCCGCTGGTGCCTGAAGGTCATGGGCCAGGTCGAGAACGACATGGTCTTGGGCACCGGCGCGTACAAGAGGGGTGTGCGGGCGACGATGTTCGCGTGGGGTGACAAGGGCGTCTGCTACTTCCTCGGCGAAGGTGCCGACGCCCGTATCGTCCGCTCCGCCAACATGGACGCCTTGCAGGCCGACGAGATCGCGCTACGGGCGCGCGCCGCGCGGGAGCGCGCCGGCACCCTCGCCGGGCACGCCCTCGGCGAGCAGCCGGAGGCCGATCCCGCGTCCTCGTACGACCTCTTGAGCGACCTGGCCGCCGCCATCCCGGCGGGAAAGCCGAAGCTCTGGAACGAGTCCGTCCTTGCCCGCCTGGCCGACCTCCGGCCAGGGGTCTACGGCGCGTGGACCACGGACCAACTCACCGCCGCCTTGCGCCCGTACGGCATCCGCACGGTGCAGGTCTGGGGCACCACGGAGGACGGCAAGGGCGCCAACCGCCGCGGCATCCGCCGCGCTGACATCCTCCGCGCCGTCGCGGAACGTGACGGCCGCGCCGAAGCCGCCTGACAGGCGGCGCCGCTTCGACGCAGCCGTTCCTGAAGGCGGAACGTCACACGAGCCCGGCGGCCTGCTGGAGCTTCGCATGACCGGCAGCGCTGATCAGGCCCTCCGGCAGCGTCGCCACCACACTCGCGTATTGCGCAAACACAGCCCTGCACTGCTCACGCTCAGGATGATCGCTGTCGCTGCCGAACCACTGCACCATGGCCTCGTTGTCGGCTTCAACCGGCTCGGAGCGTTCGGCGACCGAGACCAAACGATCCAACAGTCTGGATCGCTGAGGAACCTGCGGGTCGGCTGCGAGACGAAGGAGAAACGGCAGGACTTCCGGCATGGCCGCGTTCATCTCAGCGATGCCGAACAGGGCGTTGACGAGCACTCGCTGAGCCTCCGCCGCGGCGGCCTGGTCAAGGAGCGCATGGAGCAGCACCGGGATCGCCGCGGGACAGTCGGGAAACTCGGACCAGCGGACCTCCTCACAGCCCTGGAGGGCAGGGTGCCCAGCCTCAGCTGCCCGCGGGTACTCGTGGAGGAACGCTGCGATCGCCGCATCCTTGGCGGCCAAGTCCATCCTGCACACCTGGCTGTCCTCCAATTCCCCGCCATGAGCGCCAAGTTCCGTCGACTGCAATCTTTGGCGACCGGAGATGCGCACACAAGGCAAGGCTTCGAGCCATTCTTGTTCGAATTCCTAGGGGTCCACAGATGCCTGGCTTGACGAGTTGGGCGCCTGCAGTGCCTAGCGGGCACCCCTGCTAGGTCTAGCACCCCCGCTAGCACCCCATCGCGCCGCTGACCTGCTTCCTAGTGTCTAGCGGCCCTTCTCTCCCACTCCCTGATTCCGGCCCTGAGAGGGGTTGTTGTGTCCTCCCTGCTCTCCGCTATGCCCGGCATCCTCATCATCACCCTCTGCTACACCGCACTCTGCGCGATCAGTCCGTTCGGGAGCTGCCGCCGCTGCCGGGGCTTCGGCTTCCGCATGCGCCAGACGCGCCGCGGGCGGCTCGTCCGCGGCCGGGACTGCCGCCCCTGCCGCGGCCGGGGTCGCCGCATCCGCTTCGGCCGCCACGTCTACAACTCGCTCTCCGGCATGCGCCGCGAGGGCACCCGCTGACCCCGAGGAGTCCACGTGACGATCACGATCACCGCACTCGCCCTGTTCGGCCTCTTACTGGCGCTGCTGATCCGCTTCCGCGCGGTCGGCGTCCCCGCCGCCGTCGTCGCCCTGCTCTTCGGCTTCTACCTCTCCCGCACCGGAGCCGCCGACTCCATCGACCAAATCATGACCGCACTCGCCGACGCCGTGAACGACGCCGGATGAAGGGGGACGCCATGAACGAGCCCGAGACCAGCACCACGGACACCGCATACGCGAACGCCCCGAGCATCGCGTGGGAGATCTCCTGGGTCCTGCGCGCCCTCCGCACGTACCCGCTGAGCCACGGCATCGACCGCGAATTCTGGCTCCGCAAGGCAGCGCTGCTGGACCGCATCGCGCTCCGCGAGGAGACCATGCTCACCCCGGACGCCGCCGCCGAGGCGGTCGCCGCCGCGGGCCGCGCGGCCCGTCAGCTCGCCGACTACGACGCCTCGTTCCACGGCGTGAGCTTCCGCGGCGAGGAGCTGTCGACGGACGAGGACTTCCGCGCGTACGTCCGCCGGCAGTACGAGGCAGCCTGCGCCAACCGCGGCTGACCAGGGCCCGGGGCAGCGGCCGACGGGTCAACGAAGCCCGCTGCCCCGGCCTCCCATCCCATCAGGAATCAGGAGGTGTCTTCAGGATGCCCTACGGCTCCACCCGCCCACTGCACCACGCCGCAATCTCCGCGGCCGAACGCGGCTGGCACGTCTTCCCCCTCGTCCCCGGCGCCAAGCGGCCCGCCGTCGCCGAGTGGGAGCAGCGCGCCACGGTCGACCGCACGCGCATCACGCGATGTTGGTCGAGCGGCGCGTACAACCTCGGCATCGCCACCGGCCCCTCGCGGCTGGTCGTCATCGACCTGGACGTACCCAAGCACGACGACGCCCCGCCGCCGGGTACGCCCGCGGGCGTGGTCGACGGCGCGGACATGCTGGCCGTCCTCGCCGACGAGCACGGCCAGCAGCTCCCGACGCAGACGTACGCGGTCCGCACCGTGAGCGGCGGCACGCACCTGTACTTCACCGCACCGGCGGGCACCCGGCTCCGCAACACCGCCGGGAAGCTGGGTTGGAAGATCGACACCCGTGGCGGCGGCGGGTACGTCGTCGGCGCCGACAGCACCATGGGCCGCGCCCGCTACTCGGTCGTCCACGACGCGCCGCCCGCCCCGCTCCCGGACTGGCTGGCCGAACTCCTCACCCCCACCCCGTTGCCGCCGCAGCGACCGGTTCCGCTGCCCGAGTTGGGCCCGCGGCGGCTGAGCGCGTACCTGCGCGGCGCGATGGAGGGGGAGTGGCAGCGGGTCGCCGGCGCCCCGGTCGGCACCCGCAACACCGCCCTCTACCGAGCATCCGTCGCCCTGGGCCAGCTCGTCGCCGGCGGCGAGCTGCACACCGGCGACGTCACCGCGTTACTCGCCTCCGCCGCCGTAAGCGTCGGTCTCGACGAGCGCGCCGCCCACCGCACCATCGCCTCCGGCCTACGCGCCGGCGCCCACCGGCCCCGCACGGTCGCCCGGAGGGCAGCCGCATGAGCCACGACCCGGCTGCCCCGCCCCACCTCTATTCCGTCCCGCCCGGCCCGGAGCCCACCCCCCTGCAGCCGGCGCAACAGCGCATCCGTACCGCCTGGACCGCCGACGAGCTGATGGCCACGGAGTTCCCGGAGCCGCGCTGGGCCGTGCCCGGGATCATCTCCGAGGGCGTGAACCTCCTTGCCGGTCCGCCGAAGGTGGGGAAGTCTTGGCTCTCCCTCGGCCTGGCCCTGGCCGTCGCCGCTGGCGGACAGGCGATGGACAGCATCGCCGTGGACGGCGGCCCCGTCCTCTACCTCGCCCTGGAGGACACCCCGCGGCGCCTGCAGACCCGCATGCGCAAGCTCCTCGACTCCAACCCTGCCCCCGCCACGCTGACCCTCGCCACCTCCTGCCCACCCCTCCCACAGGGCGGCGGGGAGGCAATCGCGCAGTGGGTCGAGCGGCACGCGGACGCCCGCATGATCGTGATTGACGTGTTCGCGAAGATGCGCGGGCCCTCCGCCCCCGGCTCCTCGGCCTACGACGCCGACTACGCCGCGGTCGGCCACGCCAAGCGGCTCGCCGACCACTACGGCATCGCTGTCGTCCTGGTCCACCACGTCCGCAAGGCCGCCTCGGACGACTTCCTTGCCGAAGTCTCCGGCACCAACGGCCTGGCCGGCGCAGCCGACGCCACCTTGGTCCTGAAGCGCTCCCGCGGCCAAGCGGACGGCGTCCTACACGTCACCGGCCGGGACGTGGACGAGGCGGAATACGCCCTGCGCTTCCACTCCCAGGCCGGCGCCTGGCAACTCCTCGAAGGCCCTGCCACCGACCACACCCTCAACCAGACCCGAGCGACCATCCTCCGCTACGTCCGCGACCACCCCGGCGCCAAGCCCAAGCAGATCACCCAGGCCACCGGCCTGGCCCCCGACCTTGTCCGGCAGACCTGCGCCCGCATGGCCAACGACGTCCAACTCATCCGGCAGTCCGGCGGCTACGTCGTACCGAACCAAGGGGAGGCACAGGAGTGATCAGTCACACCCGTCACAGCGTCACCGCTGACTCCCTGCCGCACCTCTTCCGTCCCGAAGAGGTCGCGAAGGCCCTCGGCTGCTCCGAGTGGTGGGTGAAGGAACAGGCGCGGCGCCGCCGGATTCCCTTCACCCGGGCCGGCGGCGCGTACCGCTTCACCGCCGATCACTTCGCCGAGATCGTCCGTGCCTTCGAGGAACGGCCCGTCCGGACCGCGGAGCCCGTGGCCGCCGAACGCGGAGCTACCGCGCGCCCCCGGCGCCCGCCGGAGCCGGAAACGGCCGTCCGCCTCCGGGCGCGCCGTCCACGCCGGGCACGCCTCGGTGAGTCCAACGCAGCCTGACCAACCAGGGAGGAGAAGCACTCAGTGGGGTTCGCCGAGAAGCGCGGGGACTACTACCGCGCCAGGTATTGGATCGCCCCCGGCAAGCTGCGCACCGTCGTGGATGCCTATGGCCGGACGGTCCGCTTCGACACCCGCCGCCGGGCCGAGAAGGCTGCGAAGGAGCACGAGGTCAAGGCCCGGGAAACTGCCTGGCAGGACCCGGCCGCCCAGAAGATCACGTTCGGGGAGTACGCGAACCGCTGGTACGCGGACCAGGACCTCGCCCCGTCCACCATGGAGATCTACCGGGGCACCATCGAGCAGCACTTGCTTCCGGACTTCGAAAACATGCCCCTGGCCGACATCAGCCCTGCTCACGTCGGTGCATGGGAGAAGGCGGAACAGGCCGTCTATGCCATGTCCAGCGTTCGCAACCGGCGAGCCGTCCTGCACCTGATCCTCGCGGACGCCGTGGACGAAGGGTTGATTGCCACCAACCCGGCCGCGAAGCGGCGGGGGCGCGGCCGGAAGGCCGGCCGCTCCCGTGCCCGCGGCCCGGAGAAAGTGGTGACCACCCCGCTCGGGATTCTGCTGATCGCCGAACGGGCCGCGCTCCTCTCCGGCCGGGACGACGAGTTCGTCGCCTGCGTTCAGAAGGGCTACACCGGCATGCGGTGGGGCGAACTGGTCGGGCTGGAAACCGAGTTCCTTCGGCCCGGCGCCTTCCGCGTCGAATGGCAGCTCTACGAGCTGGACAAGGGCGAGTTCGTACGTTGCCCACCCAAGGACGACAGCTACCGGACCATCGATGCACCGACGTGGCTGCATGAGCTGGTCACCGGTCATGTCCGCCGGGACCGGCCGCAGCCGTGCCCCTGCCACGGCAGGACGTACGTCTACCACGGCCAGGGCAACGCCCGCCTCGGGCCGCCAGGGGCCAAGCTGGTCGACGTGGCCCGTCGCGCCGGCGTGTCCACCGGGACGGTCTCCGGGGTACTGAACCGCCCGGAGCGGGTCCCCGAGGCCACCCGCGTCCGCGTCGCCCAGGCCGTCGCCGACCTCGGATACGTACGCGGCTTCCGCTCCCCCACTCCCGCCGCGCACTGGCGTCGGTCCGGATTCGCCGCCTGGCTGTTCACTCCGGCCGCTACCGGCTGGTACCCGAAGAAGGGGCCACTGGAGCCTCGCCCGGTCCCGCTGCTCGCCGTGCCCTGGCCCGGTATCCCGGTCCGGGGACGCAACGCCCAGGGGCGGGCTCAGGCGTGCTGGCTGCCGGTGGCCCAGGGGCTCACTCCGCACGGGCTGCGGCACACGCACCGGACGCTGATGGAGGAGCTGGGGACGGAGAAGGTCCTCATGGATGAGCGCATGGGGCACCTGGACGGCTCCATCTCTGCCCGGTACACCCACGTGACCCAGGCCATGCGGCGGCGCTTGTGCCGAGGGCTGACGGAGCTGTGGGAGGAGTCCTTACGGGCCCGCCGGGAGCTGTCTCCGGGCTCCCCCGTGACAGTGCTCGACCGGCTACTAAGAGAGACCGTACGGGAGCAGAATTCCTAGATCCACTCCCCTGCCACTCCCCAACCGCTCCCAGACAGCCGTCAGGCCCGGTACTCCACAACGGAGTACCGGGCCTGACCTGCGTTTTCCTGAGGGTGAGTGACGGGACTTGAACCCGCGGCCACCTGGACCACAACCAGGTGCTCTACCATCTGAGCTACACCCACCGTGAGCTGATGCTTCCGCACCGGCCGGTTAGAAGTGTACAGGGTCGCCGGCGGTGCTCGCCTCCGGCTTTCGCCGGGTCGCCGGGCGCCGTCGGCGGCCCCGTTACGCGCCGTCCGACGCCAGGGTGTGGCGGGCCGCGATGGCCTTCGCGGTGTCCGAGTCCGGGCCCGGTGGGGGGACGAAGACCGCCTCGCGGTAGTAGCGGAGTTCGGCGATGCTCTCCCTGATGTCCGCCAGGGCCCGGTGGTTGCCCGCCTTCTCGGGGCTGTTGAAGTAGGCCCGCGGGTACCAGCGGCGGGCCAGCTCCTTCACCGACGAGACGTCCACGATGCGGTAGTGCAGGTGGCCCTCCAGGTCCGGCATGTCCCGGCTGAGGAAGCCGCGGTCGGTGCCGACGGAGTTGCCGCACAGCGGGGCGCGGCCGCGCTCGGGGACGAACTCGCGTACGTAGTCGAGCACCTGCCGTTCCGCGTCCGCCAGGGTGGTGCCGCCGGCCAGCTCGTCGAGCAGGCCGGAGGCGGTGTGCATGGCGCGTACGACGTCGGGCATGGAGGCGAGGGCCTCGGCCGGGGGGCGGATGACGATGTCGATGCCGTCCCCGAGCACGTTCAGCTCGGAGTCGGTGACGAGCGCGGCCACCTCGACGAGCGCGTCGTCCCTCAGTGACAGGCCCGTCATCTCGCAGTCGATCCAGACCATCCGATCGTTCATGGACCTCACCCTACGTGCCGGTCACGCTGTCCCGGCACGGTCGCCCGCCGCACCAGGGCGCCCCGGAGCCGCGGCGGATGCGGCTCGGGGTGGCCGGGCGCGTAGGCGTCGGACTGCGGCTTCTCGCCGCCGTCCGCGCCGCCCCCCGCGCCGGCGCCCGCGACTCCCGCCACCCCGGCGGGCCCGGTGGCGCCCGGCGGCTGCGGGCGCCGCGGCGCGGGCACCGTGGGGGGCTCCGGCGGCGGTACGGCCTGGGGGTTGCGGGCGCGGTAGGCGGCCCGGTACGCGGCCGGGGAGGAGCCGAGCTGGCGGCGGAAGTGCCCGCGCAGCGCGACGGGCGAGCGGAAGCCGCAGCGCCCTGCCACTTCGTCCACGGAGAAGTCCGACGTCTCCAGCAGCCGCTGCGCCTGAAGCACCCGCTGGGTGATCAGCCACTGCAGCGGTGCGCTGCCGGTGAGCGAGCGGAACCGCCGGTCGAACGTGCGTCGGCTCATGTACGCGCGGGCCGCCAGAGTCTCCACGTCGAACTGCTCGTGCAGGTTCTCCAGCGCCCAGGCCACGACCTCCGCCAGCGGGTCCCCGCCGATCTCCTCGGGTAAAGACCTGTCGAGGTAGCGCTCCTGGCCGCTGCCGCGCCGCGCGGGCACCACCAGCCTCCGGGAGAGCGCGGCGGCGGCCTCGGCGCCGTGGTCCTGGCGGACCAGGTGCAGGCACAGGTCGATGCCGGCGGCGGTGCTGGCCGACGTCAGGATGTCGCCGTCGTCGACGAACAGCTCGCGCGGGTCCATGTGGACCGACGGGTAGCGCTTGGCGAGCGTCGGCGCGTACATCCAGTGCGTGGTGGCCGGGCGGCCGTCGAGCAGCCCGGCCGCGGCGAGCGCGAACGCGCCGGTGCACAGCCCGACGATGCGGGCGCCGTCCTCGTGCGCCCGGCGCAGCGCTTCCAGCGCCGCGGCGGGCGGCGGCTGGGTGATGGAGCGCCACGCGGGTACGACGACGGTGCCGGCGCGGGCCAGCGCCTCCAGCCCGTACGGGGCCGAGAGCTCCAGGCCGCCGGTGGTCCGCAGCGGACCGTCCTCACCGGCGCAGACCAGCAGCCGGTACCGGGGGGTGCCGGCGTCCTGGCGGTCGACTCCGAAGACGGAGAGGGGGATGGAGTTCTCGAAGACGGGGCCGCCGCTGAACAGCAGCACGGCGACGACTTCGCGGCGCCGTCTGGGCGGGCGTGGTAGCTCGCCCCGGACCGCCGCTCCCGCCACCTCGGGTGTGCGTGGCCCGCCGGACCGGATCGTTGCGCCCGCTCCGGTGGAGTCCTGGCTCATGACGCTAAGCCCCCTCGCTTCTCTCTTCCTCCGCGTCCTGCACCTACACCCCCGGGACGATCTCGGTCTCTCGGCCAAGATCAAATCTACTGTGTGTTGTCCGACCGATCGGACAGCTTCGGCCCTGCATCTATAACGACAGGTAAAACGCGTCTTGTGTGACACGCGGGGCAGGTTCGGCCCTGCCTGCATGCCGACGGGGAAACCTGGCGTGAAGCTTTCGATCGCGAACGGTTCCACTGGTTCATGCGACAAGGAAGGCCACCCCCCTCCGGTTCTCCGACGTGCAAGGCTCGTGCGCCCCGACTGCGCCCCCAGCCCCCCGAGCCCGGAACGTTCCAGCCTCAAGTCTCGCAACTCCGGTGTGCAGAAGGGAAGTTGGCCGAAAAGATCGGGTCACAGGAGGTTGTCCCCTCAACAACGGGCGTACGCACGCACCGAGCCGCGAAAACGCCGGTGAAGCGCTCGCCCCCGCCGTGTCCTGCGGCGCGACCCCGGCGCACGCACGACGTTCGCCTTCGCTCGGGCGACGACACGGCCGGGGGGCGCGGCGGCGGCGCACGGAAGCGTGGGGGGCGGCATGAGGGGCGGACGGCGGATCCGTGAGCGCCGCCGCCGTGCGCCCCCGGCCGTGTCCGGGACCGATCGCCGGGCGGCCGCCGCGACCCCCCGGCGTTGCGCGGGACGCCGCACTGCGGCATGCTCCTGTGAACCGTTCGCCGGGGCCGCCTGGCATACCGCCGCCCGCCCCTGGGCAAGGGAGGTAGTGTCGCCGTACCCTTGTTGTACGGGATTGGGAAGATGATTCCCGGACACAGCAAGCCCGGACACAGCAAGTCGCACCCCTCCAGCCACGAGGATTCCCTTCGCCGAGACACCGATGGCCGGTCACGAAATCCCCGAACCCGCGGACCGCAAGCCGGTCGCCGATCCCACGGCGGACCTGGAAGCGGCGGCCGAGCCGCGCCAAGGCTGCGATCCCGCGTTCAAGCACGGCGTCGTCTGCGGCTTCGACGGCTCCACCTCCAGTGAACGCGCCTTGGCCTACGCGGTGGGCATGGCGCGGCGGCTGGGCTGCGGCCTGATCATCGTGCACGTGGCCAACCGGCTGCCCACCACCGTCTGGGCCGGCTGCGAGCCGCCCGTCTTCGTGGACGTCCCGGACCACCGCACCGAAGTGCTCGGTCTCGAACTCGCCTGCGCCGACTACCTGTCCGACGTGCCCTGGATCCTCGTCGAGCGCGGCGGCGACATCTGCCACGAACTGGAGGAGGTCGGCCGGGAGTACGAGGCTGACGCCATCGTGGTCGGCTCCACGCAGGGCATCGTGGGCCGCATCTTCGGCTCGGTGGCGGGCCGCCTAGCCCGGCGGGCGCAACGGCCCGTCGTCGTCGTGCCGTAGCCGCCCCCGGCGCGCGTTTGCACCGGTCGCGCCGGGCGTACGCGCGCTCTCACAGCCCCGGAGAAATCTACTCGCGAGTAGATGTGGGTTGTGAATTTGTGAGGGGCATATAGGGGACACGACGACGCGCTGTCGACCGGGAGGTGACGGTCCCCGGTACGGCAGCGGCACCGCCGGCGTATTGGGCGACGCCGGCACAGGGGAGGCGGCCCTCTGCGCGACGTGGTGGCACGCGCAGAGGGCCGCTCTTTCGTCTCCCGATGAGCGGCGGCCGGGTCGCGCCGGGCCGGGTGCCGCCGAATCCCCGCCCAGCGCCGGGGCTTCGCGGCTTCGCCGCATGCGGAGGGCCGTGGCCCGCGCCGGGGTACCCGCGCCGTCCCGGCGCCGGAGGCGTGCGGTCACCGGTCGCGGTGGTGCGCCGCGGGTGAACCGCCCGTGCGCCGGCCGGAGTCGAGGACCAGGCGGGCGAGGCGGCTGATGAACTCGGTCTGCAGG
Source organism: Streptomyces aculeolatus (assembly GCF_020400605.1). Taxonomy (GTDB): domain Bacteria; phylum Actinomycetota; class Actinomycetes; order Streptomycetales; family Streptomycetaceae; genus Streptomyces; species Streptomyces aculeolatus. The sequence continues at coordinate 13,272 of NZ_JAINRD010000033.1, forward strand.
GCGGTCTGCTCGCGCACCGGGATCCAGCGGGGCCCGAAGTCGGCGGCGTAGCGCCGGCGCCAGCGGGTGAGCAGCGCCTCGCACCCCGGGCCGAGGGGGTGGCCGTCGGTCGCGCGGGCGAGCATGGCCGCGGCGCGCAGCGGCAGCCGGTGGGCGGCCATGCGCAGCGCGAGGGCGCCCCCGGCGGTCGCCGCGGGCGGCGGGCTGCCCGGGGAGGGCGGCGCGGACCACTGCGCGGCGTTGGTCAGGCACGCCTCGGTCAGCCAGGCCGCGGCGTCCAGCAACGGCCCGGGGGCGGCGCCGAGTCCGCTGCGGGCCACGTCCAGCAGCCCCGCCAACTGCCCGGCCTGCGCGCGCAGATGCGCCACGCAGCTCTCGACGACGAGGGCCGGCGCCTCGGCGGGCCGCGGGTCGGCGACGGCCTCGACGGCCCAGACGGGCGTCTCGACGACGGCGGTGACGGTGCCGTACCGCAGCGGGTGGAACCAGGTCGAACGGGTCAGCCAGTCGCGGTGGACGACGTTGGCGTCCAGGCCGGCGCCGGCGGCCATGAGGAAGACCCCCGGCCCCGCGGCGGGCATGTGCAGGGTGTCCACCGGTGCGGCGGCCAGCGGCACGGCGTGGGCCGCGGCGGCGTCCGCGAGCGCCGCGGGGGCGCCCGGCAGGTCGTGGGTGAGCTGCGTCCAGGCGCCGCCGACGTCGTTGGCGTGCAGGGACACCTGGAGCGCCGGGCGCAGTTCGTCCAGCACGGTCAGCAGCGCCCGGGTCTCGGGCAGCGGCGCGGTCCCCCGGCCGGGCGGCGGCAGCCACTCGGGCTGCTGGTCGGCGGCGGGCCGGTAGAAGTGCCGCAGCTGCCGCTCCAGGGTGCCGGGGTGGCGGGTCCAGGGCTCGGTGTGGCGGGCGCCGTCCGGGTCCAGGCAGAGCAGGAAGTGCCAGGCGGCGTCGCGGTCCTGCCGGCGCTCCCGCGCGTCGGGCCAGCCGCGCCCGGTACGCCCGCCGCGTACGGCCAGGTAGGCCAGGTCGGCGACGGCGGCGCCCCCGGCGGGCTCGTTCGGATGCGCGCCGCTGACCACCAGGACGTTCCGGCGGCCGTGGCCGACGGAGAGCAGCCACAGCGGCTCCCCCGCGCGCGATTCGCCGACCTGCCGCAGGCGGCAGCGGGACGGATGGCGCCGCGCCAGGTCGCGGCCCGTCCGCGTGAGGTCGTCCACGGTCGGGTAGCGGTGACGCGCCAACGCGGGGACGCCGACCGGCATCACTCGCCGCTGGGGTTGCTGTCGCCTGTCGTCTCCTTCTTGTCGAGACGACGGATCTTGATCTCCTGCATCGCGCCTCCCCTCCGCAGGGTCAACTCTGTGTGGTTGAAACGACTCACTCAGTAGTGCACATTGGGCCGCGTCGGTGCAAGGCTTCCTGGCGCATCATCCTGAGGTGGTATGGCGGTGGGACAGTGGGCACGGCCACGGGTGAAACCTGAGCACCGCGGCTACCGCACCATGGCCGGAAACGTCCGTATCGGCAGCGTCGTCTACGGCGTCGGCGCGGAGATCGAGGACCCCGGGGGCTGGGTCTGGACGCTGGTCGAGGCCGCCGACGGCACCCGCAGCGCGCGGGACATCGTCACCGCCGTGCTCGCCCGGCACGACGGCGTCGGACCCGGCGACGTCACCGCGGCGCTGGACCGGCTCGCCGCGGCGGGCTTCCTGGAGGACGCGGCCGCGCCGCTGCCCCCGCAGTTCTCGCCCCGGGAGGCCGAGCGCTACAGCCGGAGCGTGCCGCTGCTGCGCTGGATGGACCTCGGCGCGCGCGCCACCGCGTGGGAGGCGCAGCTGCGCCTGAAGGAGTCCCGGGTGCTCGTCCTGGGCGTCGGCGGTACGGGCGGCGCCGCCGCCTGGCACCTGGCCGCCTCGGGCGTCGGCCACCTGCACGTGGTCGACGACGACACGGTGGAACTGTCCAACCTCAACCGGCAGGTGCTCTACGCCGAGGCGGACCTGGGCGCCCGGAAGGCCGACGCGGCGGTGGCGCGGCTCGCCGCCCTCAACCCCGACATCCGCGTCACCGGCGAGGTGCGCCGCGTCTCCACCGCTGCGGAACTGGCCGCGCTCCTCGCGGCGTCGCCCCCGTACGACGTGTTCGTGCTGGGCGCCGACGGGCCGCCGCAGATACGGCGCTGGGCGAACCGGGCGTGCCTGGCCGCCGGGCTGCCCTGGGTGGACGGCGGGTACAGCGGGCCGCTGGTCACCGCGGGCGTCCACCGGCCCGGCAGCGGCGGGTGCTGGGAGTGCGTGCACGACCAGGCGACGCAGCGGGCCGACCTCGGCCTCGCCGCCGGGGAGGACGTGCCCGCCGCCTCCGCCCACCTGCCGTGGAACCCGGCCAACGCCATCACCGCGGGCCTGTCCGGGGCGCTCGTCGCGTACGGCGCGCTGGCCCTGCTGACCGGCATCCCGCCGCTCGAACCCGGCGTGCGCTTCGGGTTCAACCTGATGGTGCCCGGCGACGAGGTGACCGTCCGGCTCCCGCGCCGCCCCGACTGCCCGGCCTGCGGGAACCCGGAGTGAGCACGCGCGCCGCCGGCCCCGCGGCCGGCGGCCGTCCGTGAGCCCGCCGGCTACTCCACCGTCACCGACTTGGCCAGGTTGCGGGGCTTGTCGATGTCCCGGCCCAGCTCCAGGGCCGTGTGGTACGCGAACAGCTGCAGCGGGATGCCCATCAGGATGGGGTCCAGCTCCGGTTCGCTGCGCGGGACCACGATCGTGTGGTCCGCCTTCTCCTGCCTGCGGTGGGCGACCGCGAGGATCCGGCCCTCGCGGGCCTTGATCTCCTCCAGCGCCGCGCGGTTCTTCTCCAGCAGCTCGTCGTCCGGCACGATCGCCACCGTCGGGACCTCCGGCTCGATCAGCGCCAGCGGCCCGTGCTTCAGCTCGGAGGCCGGGTAGGCCTCGGCGTGGATGTAGCTGACCTCCTTCAGCTTCAGTGCCGCCTCCCTGGCCACCGGGTAGCCGCGGACCCGGCCGATGAACATCATCGACTTGGCGTGCGCGTACTCCTTGGCCAGCGCCCGGATCTCGTCCTCGCCGCGCAGCATCTCCGCGATCTGCTCCGGCAGCCGGCGCAGCCCCTCGATGACGCGGCGGCCGTCGGCGACCGACAGGTCGCGGATGCGGCCGAGGTGCAGGGCGAGGAGGCCGAAGGCGACGACGGTGTTGGTGAAGCACTTGGTGGAGACCACGCAGACCTCCGGGCCCGCGTGCACGTAGAGGCCGCCGTCCGTCTCGCGGGCGATGGCCGAGCCGACGACGTTGACGACGCCGAGGACGCGGGCGCCCTTGCGCTTCAGCTCCTGCACGGCGGCCAGCACGTCGTACGTCTCGCCGGACTGGGAGACGGCGACGTAGAGGGTGTCGGGGTCGACGACGGGGTTGCGGTAGCGGAACTCGCTGGCCGGCTCGGCGTCCGCGGGCACCCGGGCCAGCTCCTCGACGAGTTGCGCGCCGATCATGCCCGCGTGGTACGAGGTGCCGCAGCCCAGGATCTTCACCCGGCGCACCGCGCGCGCCTCGCGCGCGTCCAGGTTGAGGCCGCCGAGGTGGACGGTGGAGAACCGGTCCTCGATCCGCCCGCGCAGCACGCGGTCGACGGCGTCGGCCTGCTCGCAGATCTCCTTGTGCATGTACGTGTCGTGGCCGGCCATGTCGTACGACTCGGCGGACCACTCCACGGTCTCCGGCGAGGACGACGTGCGCGAGCCCTCGGTGGTGTACGTGCGGTAGTCGTCGGCCTTGATGGTGGCCATCTCGCCGTCGTCGAGGGTGACGACCTGGCGGGTGTGCGAGACCAGCGCGGCGACGTCGGAGGCGACGAACATCTCCCGCTCGCCGATGCCCAGCACGACGGGCGAGCCGTTGCGGGCGACGACGATGCGGTCGGGGTGGTCGGCGTGCAGCACGGCGATGCCGTACGTGCCCTCCACCAGCCGCAGCGTCTCGCGGACGGCCTCCTCCAGGGTGGCGGCGGCGGACCGGCCGACGAGGTGGGCCAGCACCTCGGTGTCGGTCTCGGAGGCCAGCTCGATGCCGTCGGCGGCGAGCTTGGCGCGCAGGTCGGCGGCGTTGTCGATGATGCCGTTGTGCACGACGGCGACCTTGCCGGCCTCGTCCAGGTGCGGGTGGGCGTTGGCGTCGCTGGGGGCGCCGTGGGTGGCCCAGCGGGTGTGCGCGATGCCCGTGGCGCCGGCGAAGCGCTTGGGCAGCCGGGCCTGGAGGTCCCGTACCCGGCCCTTGGCCTTGACGGTCTTCAGGGCGCCGGAGCGGGCGGCGATGGCCACGCCCGCGGAGTCGTAGCCCCGGTACTCCAGCCGCTGGAGCCCTTCGAGGAGCAGGGGCGCCGCGTCGCGCTTGCCGATGTAACCAACGATTCCGCACATATCGTTCGCTTCCTGTCGGGAGGGGAGGGTGAGGGAGGTGGGGCGGCTACCCGTAGACGATGCGGCGCAGCTGACGCGGGGTCAGCTCGGGCGGCGCGACCGCGCGGTGCGCCAGCTCCCGGGCGATCCGGCCGAAGATCTCGTCGTTCACCAGGCCGCCCGCCTGCAGCTCGCGGTGGCGGCGGCGGACGAACGCGGGCGTCGTCTCGTCGAAGTAGGCCAGGACGTCCTGCACGACCCGCGCGGCTTCGCCGCGGCTGAGCGGCGCGCTGCGCATCAGGTGGTCGATGAGGTCGTCGTGCACTCGTTGATAGTGCTTGATGATCTTCTCTTTCGCAAGAAATCTGCCCGGAATCGGGCAGGAACCACTCGTTTCCCGCGGGCGGCCCCGCGGCAGAGTGGTCTACACCCTTGACCGACCCGGACACCGGCGGTACGCCTGGGAATGTCCATGTCATGCGTACGATCCGCAGCCCCGAAGGGACCACTGTGAGACGTCACCGCCCGGGGACCACCCCCCACCGCTCCCCGCGCTCCCTCGCGCGCCTCGGCGTCGCGCTGCTGCTCACCGTCGCCGCGGGCGTCGGCGCCGGCGGCGCCGCGCCCGCCGGCACCCCGGCGGACGGCACCGCCGCGGACGCCGCGCGGGCGCGTGCCGCCGAGCCGGCCGCGCTGGACTCCGTCATCCCCGCCCCCGCCGCCGTCGCACCCGGCGGCAGCCCGTACGAGATCACCGCGGACACCGGCATCCGCGTCCCGCCCGGCAGCTCCGCCGCCGCCGGCGCCGCCCGCGAGGCCGGCGAGTACCTGGCCGGGGTGCTGCGCCCCTCGACCGGCTTCGAGCTGCCCGTCGGCAGCGAGTCCGGCGACGTCGAGCTGCGCCTGAGCGCCGGGCTCAAGAAGGCGGTCGGCACCGAGGGCTACGAGCTGGACTCCGGCGCGGACGGCGTGGTGATCTCCGCCGCCGCGCCCGCCGGGCTCTTCCACGGCGTGCAGACCCTGCGCCAACTGCTGCCGCCGGCCGTGGAGGCGGGCACGGCGCAGGACGGGCCGTGGCTGGTGGCCGGGGGCCGGATCACCGACGAGCCCCGTTTCGCGTACCGCAGCGCGATGCTCGACGTGGCGCGGCACTTCTTCACGGTCGAGCAGGTCAAGCGCTACATCGACCAGCTCGCGCTGTACAAGTACAACACCCTGCACCTGCACCTCACCGACGACCAGGGCTGGCGGCTGGCGATCGACTCCTGGCCGAACCTCGCCGAGTACGGCGGCAGCACGCAGGTCGGCGGCGGGCCCGGCGGCTACTACACCAAGGACCAGTACCGCGACATCGTCGCGTACGCCGCGAGCCGCCACATGACCGTCGTGCCCGAGGTCGACATGCCGGGCCACACCAACGCCGCCCTCGCCTCCTACGCCGAGCTGAACTGCGACGGCGTCGCCCCGCCGCTGTACACCGGCACGAGCGTCGGCTTCAGCTCGCTGTGCGTGCCGAAGGAGGTCACGTACGACTTCGTCGACGACGTCCTGCGGGAGCTGGCAGAGCTGACCCCCGGCAAGTACCTGCACATCGGCGGCGACGAGGCCCACTCCACCCCGCACGAGGAGTACGTCGCCTTCATGGACCGGGCGCAGGAGGTCGTCGGGAAGTACGGCAAGACCGTCGTCGGCTGGCACCAGCTCACCGGCGCGAACCCCGTCGACGGCGCCGTCGCCCAGTACTGGGGCACCAGCGGCGGCGAGCAGGAGGTCATCGACGCCGCCAAGGCGGGCACCCCGCTGGTGCTGTCGCCCGCCAACAGGACGTACCTGGACATGAAGTACCACGAGGGGACGCCGCTCGGGCTGAGCTGGGCGGGCTACGTCGAGGTGCGGCAGTCCTACGACTGGGACCCCGGCACGTACATGAAGGGCGGCGTGCCCGAGAGCGCGATCCTCGGCGTCGAGGCGCCGCTGTGGTCGGAGACGCTGTCGACCAGCGACCAGATCGAGTTCATGGCCTTCCCGCGCGCCGCGGGCGCCGCCGAGCTGGGCTGGTCGCCGGCCGCGGAGCTCGGCTGGGAGGGCTACCGCGACCGGCTGGTGGCGCAAGGCCCGCGGTGGGAGGAGATGGGCATCGACTTCTACCGCTCGACGCAGGTGCCCTGGCAGTGACGCCGTAGGTTGGGGCGGGTCCGTGCACCGGGGGGCACGGGCCCGCCTCCCCCCTGCGGCTGCCGGTCCGCGGCGTGGCCGCGGAGCCCGCGGAGGGGAGGCGGTGGGGGGACGGCCCGCACCGCTCGGCACGGCTGGAGACCAGGGCCTCCGCGCCGTCCCGAGGAACGCTACGCACGCTAGTGGCCCCGACTCGGGCAAAACACCCGACACGGGCACCGGGCCCGAGGCTTAAGACTCTCTTGAGGAACGCATCGGAGGCACTTAATCCGCGCGCCGCCGGGGCGGGGAGAGCCGCCCCGGCGGCGCGCGGCCGGCCGTTCAGGTGCTGTTCGGGTGCCGCTCAGGTGCCGCCGAGCTTCACCTCCCGGGGCGCGCCGTTGCTGCCGCTCCAGCCGGCGTTGAAGCCGAAGGAGACGGAACCGCCGTCCGGCACCGCGCCGTTGTACGGCGTGTTCCGGCAGCTCACGGTGGTGCCGGCCTGGGTGCAGACGGCGTTCCAGGCGTTCTGCAGGCGCTGCCCGTCGGGGAAGTCCCACTCCGCGGTCCAGCCGTCGAGCGCGGCGCCGTCGCAGGAGATCGTGACGGTGCCGGTGAAGCCGCCGGGCCACTGGTTGGGCACGTCGTACGCCGCGGCGCACTCCTCGCCGGGGCCCGTCCCCGGGCCGCCGCCGGCGACGAGGTCGTCGGCGTAGCCGGCGATCCAGGCGAGCGGGGCGTTCCAGTTGATGGTGACCTCGTTGGTCGAGTACGACTCGATGTCGTCGATGTAGCACATCGCCGGCGCGCAGCCGGTCAGCTCCCGCTGCGCGACCGGGTCCTCCAGCTGCGAGTCCGGGCCGCCGGCCAGCGCGCCCGGGGGCGGGTTGGGCAGGCTCGGGTCGAGCTGGTTCGCCCAGTGCCGGTGGTGCTGGTTCTTCGAGTCGCGCTCGCCGTGGCCGGTGACGTACGACTGGTTCAGCGGGTTGCGGCCGAGCACGTAGTCGAGGCCGGTCAGTACGGCGTCGCGGTAGCCGGCCTCGCCCGTCAGGCCGTGGGCGGTGGCCAGGACGACCATGTTGTTGAGCACCTGGGAGTTGGAGCCCCAGACGTAGCGCCCGCCCTCGGGGGCGTACGGGAGGCCGTAGGCGGCGTTCGCGGCGTCGGCCGCGTAGCCGTCGGCGGCGTCGGTGACCATGCCGCGTACGACGGCGAGCTGCGCGTCGGTCAGCCCGCTGTCGACGGTGGCCAGGTCCAGCGCGCCGAGGCCGGCGGTGGCGCCCCACGACATGCCGCCGCCGGGGAAGACCGCCGCGGCGTCGCCGTGCAGGGGCGAGCCGAGCACGTCCTGGAGGTAGGCGTCCTCACCGGTGGACAGGTACAGCTCGGCGGCGGCCCAGTAGAACTCGTCGCTCACGTCGCCGTCGCTGTACGCGCCGCCGCCGGTGCCGTCGTTCGGGTCGGCGAGCATGTCGGGGTTCGCCTTCGCGGCGGCGTACGCCGTACGGGCCGCGGACAGGCAGCGGTCGGCGAAGTCGGCGTCGAAGCCGGCGTACAGCCGCCCGCACTGGGCGCCGGTGGCGGCCAGGTTGAGCGTCGCGGCGGTGGACGGCGGGTGCAGCTCGCGGGCCTGCGCGTCCTCGTGCGGCAGCGTGGGCAGGGCGGTCCACTGGTCGTCGTGCAGCTTGTGGTGCGCCATGCCGGCCAGTTCCTCGCCGGCCGGGACCTGCATGGAGAGCAGGAACTCCATCTGCCAGCGTGCCTCGTCGAGCACGTCGGGCACGCCGTTGCCGCGCTCGGGCACGGCGAGCTTGCCGTCCCCGATGGGCTCGCCGTCGGCGCCGTCGGTGGTCAGCGTGCGCTCGTACGCGCCCATCACCTGCGCGGCGGCGATGCCGCCGTTGACGACGTACTTGCCGTGGTCGCCCGCGTCGTACCAGCCGCCCGCGGCGTCCAGCGTGTAGTCGCAGACCCCGGCCTGGCAGGGGACGCCGTCGTCGCCCTGGTTGGGCGCGACGCCCACGTGCCCGGCGGGGCGGGCGTACTCCTCGCCGACCAGCTCCGCGTCGATCTCGATGCCGCTGCGGTTGTGGTAGAAGTACGCGAGCGCGTCGGTGCGCAGCTTGCCGTAGATGTCGTCGCCGATGGCGAAGGGCTCGCTGGTCTCGCCGCCGATCGTGACGGTGTAGCCGTCGCCGGCCTCGGTGAAGTCGCCGAAGGCGAAGGTGTGCACGTTCTGCAGCGAGGTCGGGTCGGTGCCCGCGGGCACGGTGGTCCCGCTCGCCTTCTCGGTGCCGTCCGCGGCGTTCAGGGTCCAGCCGAGGGGCTCGGTGGCGTCGGTGACGAAGGTGCCGTTCTTCGGCCCGTCGGTGAGGTAGCCGACCTGGTTGACGCGCACGGGCGAGCCGGTGTCCGGGTCGTACGGGGGCTGTTCCGCACCGCCGCGCAGCGAGACGTCGTCGACGCAGAAGGTGTACGCCGCGTCGCTGCCGCCGATCTGGAAGGCGAGCTGGGCGGCGTCGTCCGCGGCGGTGGCGGTGAAGACGTGCTCGAAGGTCTGCGCGGTGTCGGTCACCTGGTCCGCGGAGGAGAAGAACTGGCCCCACGGCTCCACGGCCTGCTGCACGTTGGTGCGGATCGTCACGGGTGTGGTGGCGGTCGCGGTGTAGCTCAGGGCGTAGGTCTCGCCCGCGGTGATCGGCAGGCCGTCCTGGCCGATGATGGCGTCCCACGGGTTGACCGTGCCGGCGGGCACGTCGGCGCAGAGCCGGCCGTCGACCACGGTGCCGGGACTGTCCGGCGTGAACCACCACGGCGCGGTGCCGGCGTCGAAGCCGCCGTTGACGATCAGCTCGGGGCCCTCGTCGGCCGCGGCGGCGCCGGGCGCGGCGAGCGCTCCGGCGACCAGCGCGGCGGCGAGGGCACGGGGTATGTGCCGTCTCACGGAAAGTCCTTTCGGCGGGGGTGGGGGGCTGGGGCGCGGGCGGGCCCGCGGAGCGGACGGGGTGCGAGACAGCCGGGCCGGGCGCACGGGGCCTGTGCGCGCCCGGCCCGGCTGAGCCGAGCGGACGGGGGTGGACCTGGGGTGGTTCGCCCCCCGTCCTCACCTCGCGGCGGGAGGTGCAAGACTTGAAGTGTGGGAGCGCTCCCAATCTCCCGAAGGGTTATGCACCTGTCAACCCTCGCGACAGAAGTCGGCCCAGGGGCGGGCGAGTTGGCCGGTACGGGCCCGAAAGCCGGCCCGCACACGCAGGCGGGGCGGGCCCGCTTCCGGACCCGCCCCGCCTGCGTACCGCGGACCCCGCCGGGCCCGCCGGGTCATCCCGAGGCGCGTACCACCAGTTCCGTGGGCAGCACCACGTGCCGCTCCCGGGTGGCGTCCTTCGCGGCGATCCCGTCCAGCAGCACCCGCACCATGGCCCGCCCCATCTCCTCCGTGGGCTGCCGGACGCTGGTGAGCGGCGGGTCGGTGTGCCGGGCCACCGGCGAGTCCTCGAAGCCGACGACCGCCACCTCGTCCGGCACCGTACGGCCCGCCGCGCGCAGCACCTGGAGCGCGCCCGCCGCCATCACGTCCGAGGCGGCGAAGACCGCGTCCAGCGCGGGCCGCCGCTCCAGCAGCTCCTGCATCGCCCGGCGGCCGCCCTCCTCGGTGAAGTCGCCGACGGCGACGAGACCGGGGTCCTCCGCGCGGTCCGCCGCCTTCAACGCCTGACGGTAGCCCTCCAGCCGGCAGCTCGCGACGTACATGTCGGCGGGGCCCGTGATGGTCGCGATCGCCCCGCGGCCGCGGCCGATCAGGTGCTCGACGGCCGCCCGGGCGCCGCCGGTGTTGTCCGAGTCGACGTACGGCACGGCCTCGCCCGCCGCCCGGCGGCCGTTGAGCACCGCCGGCAGCCCCATGGCCGCCAGCATCTCCGGCAGCGGGTCGCCCTCGTGCACGGAGACCAGCAGCACGCCGTCGACCCGGTCGGCGCTCAGATACGCCGCCAGCCGCTCCCGCTCCCGGGGCGAGCGGATGAGCGTCAGCAGGAGCTGCTTGTCCGTCTCCGCCAGCTCCGCGCTCACCCCGCGGACGATGTCCGAGAAGTACGGCTCGGAGAACAGCCGCGTCTCGGGCTCCGGGATCACCAGCGCGACCGCGTCCGCGCTGCCCGCCGCGAGCGCCCGCGCCGCGCGGTTGGGCACGTAGCCCAGCTCCGCCACGGCCCGTTCGACGGCGGTCCGCGCCTGCTCGCTGACCTGGTCCGATCCGTTGATCACCCGGGACACCGTCCCCCTGCCCACCCCGGCTCGCGCGGCGACCTGCTCCAGCGTCGGTCTGCCACCCCGCCCGCCACGTGTCACCGGCGTACGCCGATCCCTGACCGCCATTCCACCCTCCCGCGTTATGGCTGTCTGCTGACTGTCCGATTCTCGCCCCCGGCCCCGGCCCGCGGCCCGCACCGAAGCTAACAGCCGCGTAACGGGAGCCGGTCGAGATGTCCGGTCCCTTGACACCCCCGTCACCGACAGGCCACCCTTCAACCAATCACTTCTGGGAGCGCTCCCACTCTACTCGACCCATAGAGAACCCGCACGAAAGCCCGCCCGAGCCGCCACTCTCCCGATCCCCCTCGTACACCTCCGGCAGGAGCGGCACGCGTCAGGGCGCTAGGAGGATGCAGTGCGCAGTTACCGCACGACCCGACGGGCCGTGGGCCTTTTGGCCGCAGCCGCTCTGGGCACCGGGTTGCTCAGCGCGTGCGCGAGCGATGACGACGACGGCGGCTCGAAGGCCGACTCCGGGGACGGTGGCGGCGGAAAGACCACCATCACGATGGGGCTCTTCGGCACCTTCGGCTTCAAGGAGGCCGGGCTCTACGACGAGTACGAGAAGCTCAATCCCGACATCACCATCAAGGAGACGGTGATCGAGCGGAACGAGAACTATTACCCGCAGCTGCTGAACCACCTCACCAGCGACAGCGGCCTGGCGGACGTCCAGGCGATCGAGGTCGCCAACATCGCTGAGATCGTCGACACCCAGGCCGACAAGTTCATGGACCTCTCCGAGGTGAAGGGCGTCTCCGAGGAGGACTACCTGCCCTGGAAGTGGCAGATGGGCTCCACCTCCGACGGCAAGCTCGTCGGCCTGGACTCGGACATCGGCCCGATGGCCGTCTGCTACCGCAAGGACCACTTCGAGGCGGCCGGGCTGCCCACCGAACGCGACGAGGTCTCGAAGCTGTGGGAGGGCGACTGGCAGAAGTACCTCGACGTCGGCCGTGACTTCCAGAAGAAGGCCCCCGACGGCGTCGCCTGGGCGGACGCCGCCGGCGGCGTGTACAACGCGGCCGTGTCCTCCAACGAGACCCGCTACTACGACGAGGACGGCGAGGTCATCTACAACGAAAGCCCGGGCGTGCAGGAGTCCTGGGAGATCGCCTCGACCGCCGCGGAGGAGAAGCTGACGGGCAACCTCCAGCAGTTCACCAAGGGCTGGGACCAGGCGATGAGCAACGGCGACTTCGCCACCGTCTCCTGCCCGCCGTGGATGCTCGGCTACATCGCCGACAAGGGCGGCGAGAAGGCCATGGGCAAGTGGGACGTCGCCCAGGCGCCCGTCCCGGGCAACTGGGGCGGTTCCTTCTTCGGCGTCCCCGAAGCGGCGGAGAACAAGGAGGAGGCGGCCGAGTTCGTCGCCTGGCTGTTCGCGCCCGAGCAGCAGGCCAAGCTCTTCGCCGAGCGCGGCAGCTTCCCCAGCACCCCGTCTGCGTACGAGATGGACTCGGTCAAGAGCGCCACGAACGAGTACTTCGGCGACGCCCCGATCGGGGAGATCTTCGCCACCGCCGCCGAGGGCACCCCGGTTCAGATCATCGGCCCGAAGGACCAGGTCATCGCCGAGAACATCGCCAACGGGCTGCGGCTGGTCGAGCAGGGCAAGGAAGACGCGGACGGCGCCTGGGACTCGACCGCCGACGCGGTGGACAACGCACTGGACCGGTGAGACGGAATCCATGACCCAGACAGGATCGACCGCGGCCGCGCCCCCCTCAGCGGAGGGGGGCGCGGCCCCGCCCGCGCGGCGGGCCGCCGCCCGCGACCCGCGGAAGACGTGGCGCAGCAGGCGCTACCGGTGGGACGCCAAGTTCAGCCCGTACGCCTTCATCTCGCCGTTCTTCCTGTTCTTCGTCGCGTTCGGCCTCTTTCCGCTGCTCTACACCGCGTGGGCCTCGCTGCACCGGGTAGAGCTGACCGCACCCACCGACATGGAGTGGGCCGGCCTGCACAACTACAGCCGGCTGCTGGAAGACGACTTCTTCTGGAACTCGCTGTGGGTCACCTTCGTCCTCGCTGTGATCTCCACCGTGCCGCAGTTGCTCATGGCGCTCGGACTCGCACACCTGCTCAACTACAAGATGCGCGCCTCCGCCTTCTTCCGGGTGGCGATGCTGGCGCCGTACGCCACCAGCGTGGCGGCGGCGACGCTGGTCTTCGCCATGCTCTACGGCCGCGACTACGGGATCATCAACTGGGTGCTGGGGCAGTTCGGCGTCGGTGAGATCGACTGGCAGGCCGGCGACTGGACCTCGCGGATCGCCGTCGCGAGCATCGTGATCTGGCGCTGGACCGGCTACAACACCCTGATCTACCTGGCCGCGATGCAGGCCGTGCCCCAGGACCTGTACGAATCGGCCTCGCTCGACGGGGCGTCCCGCTGGCAGCAGTTCCTCCACGTCACGATCCCGTCGCTGCGGCCCACGATCCTGTTCACCGTCGTGGTGTCGACGATCGGTTCCGTACAGCTCTTCGGCGAGCCGCTGCTGTTCGACGAGACCAAGGGAGCCACCGGCGGCGCCGACCACCAGTTCCAGACGCTGGGCCTGTACATGTACGAGCAGGGCTGGCGCAATCTGCACCTGGGCCGGGCCGCGGCCATCGCCTGGGTGATGTTCCTGATCCTGGTGGTGATCGGCGTCATCAACGCCCTGATCGCACGCCGTCTGCGGAAGAGCTGAAGGAGAGCTCATGGCACTGCTCAAGACGGAAGCTCCCCCCGCGGCCACCCGCCGCCGACGCCGGCCGCGGGCCGGCGAAGCCGGCGGGCAGCAGCGGGCCGGCAAGCTGACGTACGCCATCCTGGCGCTCTTCACGGCCATCTCGATCGGCCCGCTCATCTACACCGCGATCGCGGCCTCCCGCACCAACGCGCGGCTGGCGGAGACGCCCCCGCCGCTCTGGTTCGGCGGCAACCTCTTCTCCAACATGGAGACGGCGTGGACCGACGCCAACATGGACCTGGCGCTGCTGAACACCACCATCGTGGCCGCGTCGGTCGCGGCGGGCACCGTGCTCTTCGGCACCCTGGCCGGGTTCGCCTTCGCCAAGCTGCGGTTCCGCCTCAAGAACCTGCTGCTGCTGCTCGTGATCGGCACCATGATGGTGCCGCCGCAACTGAGCGTCGTGCCGCTGTACATGGCGATCGCGGAGCTCGGCTGGATCGACCAGTTGCAGACGGTGATCCTGCCGTTCCTGGTCAGCGCCTTCGGCGTGTTCTTCATGCGGCAGTACCTGATCCAGGCGCTGCCGACCGAGCTGGTCGAGGCCGCCCGGGTGGACGGGGCGAGCAGCCTGCGCGTGATCTGGCACGTGGTCTTCCCCGCGGCACGGCCCGCCATGGCCGTGCTCGGCATGCTCACCTTCGTCTTCGCGTGGAACGAGTTCTTCTGGCCGATCATCGCCCTGACCCAGGAGAACCCGACCGTGCAGGTGGCGCTCACCGGGCTGCCGCGCGGCCATAACCCCGACCAGTCGGTGATCATGGCGGGCGCACTGCTGGGCACGCTGCCGCTGCTGCTGCTCCTGCTGCTCTTCGGCAAGCAGATCGTCGGCGGCATCATGCACGGCGCGGTCAAGGGCTGAGCGCCCGTGACCCGTTCACCCCGCCGGGGTACGACCCGCGCACCGCCCGGGGGGCGATGAGATACGACCGACCCTCGATGTCCACGACGTTCGACACCGCCTAGATTGGGAGCGCTCCCAGATGTCCGACACCACCGCTACCTTCCCCGAGCACTTCCTGTGGGGCACTGCCACCGCGGCGTACCAGATCGAAGGCGCCGCGCGGGAGCACGGCCGCACTCCCTCCATCTGGGACACCTTCTCGCACACCCCGGGGAAGACCGCGGGCGGCGACACCGGGGACGTCGCCGTCGACCACTACCACCGGCGCACCGAGGACGTACGCCTCATGGCCGGGCTCGGCGTCGGGGCGTACCGCTTCTCCGTCTCCTGGCCGCGCGTCCAGCCCACCGGCCGCGGCCCCGCCGTGCAGCGCGGGCTGGACTTCTACCGCGGGCTCGCCGACGAGCTGCTGGAGGCCGGCATCAAGCCGGTGCTCACGCTCTACCACTGGGACCTGCCGCAGGAGCTGGAGACGGCGGGCGGCTGGCCGGAGCGCGACACGGCGCACCGGTTCGCCGACTACGCCCGCCTCGTCGGCGACGCCCTCGGCGACCGCGTCGAGCTGTGGACCACGCTCAACGAGCCGTGGTGCAGCGCGTTCCTCGGCTACGCGGCCGGGGTGCACGCCCCCGGCCGCACCGACCCCGTCGCCGCCCTGCGCGCGGCGCACCACCTCAACCTGGCGCACGGGCTCGCCGTCGACGCGCTGCGCACCGCGCTGCCGGCCCGCGCCGAGATCTCCGTCAGCCTCAACCCCGCGGTCGTACGCCCCCGTACGGACTCCGAGGCGGACCGCGACGCGGCCCGCCAGGTCGACGCCCTGGCCACCCGCATCTTCACCGGCCCGATGCTCGACGGCGCCTACCCGCCCGACCTGCTCGACGACACCGCGCGGCTGACGGACTGGTCGTTCGTACGGGACGGGGACCTGCCGCTCATCAGCCGGCCGCTGGACTCGATCGGGCTGAACTACTACACGCCCACCGTCGTCTCCGCCGTCACCGGCGACGCCGTGCCCGAGCGCGCCGACGGCCACGGCGGCGGCGCGCGGTCCCCGTGGCCGGGCGCGGACCGCATCGCCTTCCACCAGCCGCCGGGCGAGCGCACCGCGATGGGCTGGACCGTCGATCCGACCGGGCTGACGGAGCTGCTGCTGCGGTTCACCGCCGACGCGCCGGACCTGCCGCTGTACATCACCGAGAACGGCGCGGCGTACGACGACAAGCCGGAGCCGGACGGGTCGGTGCACGACCCGGACCGCATCGCGTACCTGCACGGGCACATCGGCGCGGTGCACCGCGCCATCGCCGAGGGCGCCGACGTGCGGGGCTACTTCCTGTGGTCGCTGCTGGACAACTTCGAGTGGGCCTACGGCTACGGCAAGCGGTTCGGCGCGGTGCACGTGGACTACACCTCGCAGCGGCGCACCCCGAAGTCCAGCGCCCGCTGGTACGCGGACGTGATCCGCGCGGGGGCGCTGCCGCCGCTCGACATCTGACCCGCGGCGCGACGGCGCCCGGCACGGCGGGCGCCGGACGGGCCCCGCGCCTGCCGACCGGGTGCGGCTGACTGCCGATCGGGAGACAAGGGCACGGCACGCCGGCACTCGGCGGACCGCGGGGCACGGCGGGCCGCGGGGCACGGCAGAACGGGGCACAGGAGACCGGCCGCCCGGAGACCCGGGCGGAGAGACGGGCGTCCGCCGGACCGGCAACCGGCGGGCGCCACCGGGGAGGGCGAGGGCCGCCGCGGCCCGGATCCAGGCCGCCGCGTGACGGGCGGGGGCCTGCGGCCGGCGCGGCGGGCCGGCGCCTTTCAGGGGCGGGGGCCGCCGCCCGCGCTACGCGCGCCGCGCACCCGCGCCCGCGCCCGCGGCGGCTCCCGGCCCCGTCCCCGCAGCCCCGGTGCCGGGGCCACTCGCGCCCGTACCGCCGCCCTTGCCCGCACCCCTGCCGGTGCCCGGGGCCGCCGCCCCGGCCCCGCCGCCGTCGTCCGCGCCGGGGCCGGCGGTCGCTCCGTCCGCCGCCCGGCCGCGCCGCCCCCGCACCACCCGGTGCCGCTGCCGGCGCCGCTCGCCGTCCGCCGCGGCAGGACCGGGGCGCAGCGCCAGCCAGAGCCGTATCTCCGCGCCGCCCAGCACCGAACGCCCGATCCGCACGTCCCCGCCCGTCGACTCCGCGACCCGCCGCACGATGTCGAGCCCCAGCCCCGTCGAACCCGGCCCGCCCTGCCCCAGGCCGCGGGTGAGCGCCGCCTCGGGGTCGCGGATGCCGGGGCCCGCGTCGGAGGCGAGCACGATGACGGCGTCGCCCGCGTGGTGCACGTCGACGGAGAAGTCGGTGCCCTCCGGGGTGTGCCGGAAGACGTTGCCGATGAGCGCGTCGACGGCGGCGACCAACTCGGCGCGCGCCACCGGCACCTGCGCCGGCCGGTCGACCCCGGCCAGCCGCGCGGACCTGCGCTCGTCCTCGGCCAGCGCGGACCAGAACTCCATCCGCTCCCTGATGACCGCGGAGACGTCGCAGCCGGCCACCGCCGCCGCCTGCTGCCCGGCGGGCCGGCCGCGCTGCTCGCGCACGGCGGCGATGATCTGGTCGATCTCGCGCTCCAGTTGGGCGACCGCCTGCCGGGTCTGCTCGGCGGCGCCGCTGTCGCCGAGGGAGGCGGCGTTGAGCCGCAGCACGGTCAGCGGGGTGCGCAGCCGGTGGGAGAGGTCGGCGGCCAGCTCGCGCTCGTTGGCCAGCAGCAGCGCGACCTGGTCGGCCATCGAGTTGAACGCCACGGCCGCCGAGCGCAGTTCGGAGGGACCGGACTCCTCGACCCGGACGCCGAGCTTGCCCTCCCCCAGGTCGTGCGCGGCGCCCGCCAGGCGGCGCGCGGGCCGCACCATCCGGGTGCCGAGCCGGTCCGCCACGGCGACGGAGCCCGCGACCAGCGCGAGGCCGACGCCGGCCAGCACCAGCCACGCCAGCGTCACGCCCTCGGTCAGCTCCCCCGCCGGCACGAACACCTCCACGACGGCGACCCGGTCGCCCTCCACGGCGATGGGCTGCAGCAGCGCGTGCCCGCCGGCGACTTCGACCAGCGACGAGGTGCCCGCGCCGGAGGCGCGCTCCACGTCGGCCCCGCCGGCGCGCGGCTCCCCGATCCGTACCGCCGACATGCCCTCCGCGCTGCCGCGCGGCACGTGCACCGCGATCCGCCCGCCCGCACCGGCCTCGGTGCTGCCCACCGCACGCTCCAACTGCTCGGCGTCGGTGGTGATCGCCAGCGCCGGGCCGATGCCGGCGGCGATCCGCTCGGCGTTGGTCAGCGCCCGGTCCCGCGCCATCTCCTTGACGACCAGCCCGAGCGGCACGGCGAACGCGACCACGACCATCACCGTGACCGCCAGGCACACCTTGACCAGCGCCCACCTCATGGCGGCGGGATCCCGGCCGGCGGGTCGAGCTTCACGCCGACGCCGCGCAGGGTGTGCAGATACCGGGGCCTGGCGGCCGTCTCGCCGAGCTTGCGGCGCAGCCAGGACAGATGGACGTCGATCGTCTGGTCGTCGCCGTACGACTGCCGCCACACCTCGGACAGCAGCTCCCGGCGCGGCACGACGACGCCGGGCCGCTCGGCGAGGAACGCCAGCATGTCGAACTCGCGCCGGGTCAGGTCCAGTTCGCGGCCGTCCAGCACCGCCCGGCGGCGGCGCAGGTCGATGGCGAGCCCGCCGACGCACAGCTCGCGCGGCGGCGGGGCGGCGGCGGTGCGGCCCCCGGCGCGGCGCAGAACCGCGCCGAGGCGGGCCTGGAGGTGCTCGACGGAGAAGGGCTTGACGAGATAGTCGTCGGCGCCGTCGTTGAGGATGCGGACGATCTCCGACTCGTCGTCCCGGGCGGTGGCGACGATGACGGGCACGTCGGTGAGGCCCCGGAGCATCTTCAGCACCTCGGCGCCGTCGAGGTCGGGGAGCCCGAGGTCGAGGATCACGACGTCGAACCCGTGGTGCGCGACCTCGCGGAGCGCCTCCAGCGCCGTGCCCACGCTGCGCACGGTGTGGGCGGCGTCCGTGAGGTGCCTGATCAGCGCGGAGCGCACGAACTGGTCGTCCTCCACCAGCAGCACACTTGCCATGCCCGGCAACGTACGCCAAAAGCGCGGTGCGCGCCGCCCCGCCTCCGCGCCTGTGGACAACGCCCTGTGGACAACCGGCGGCGGGCGGTTCCGGCCGGTGGTGCGGCATCGCGGGGCGGGGGGCGGGTGCGGCAGGATATGGCCGATGCGTCGAAGGCTCGTGCACGCGCTCGCGTGGACCCTGGCGACACTGGCGGCCGTGACCGTGTCGTGGTTCGGGGTCCGGCTGGTGCTGGACAGCACCTCCGACCGCCCGCACACGGTGCCGCTGTCGGGCCGGGCGCCGTCCTCGTCGCCGCCGCCCCTGGTCGGCACGGCCACGGAGCGTCCCGCACCGCCCTCGCCGACGCCGTCGCCGACGACCCCGTCGGCGGCGGAGAGTTCACCGGAGCCGCCGGAGCGTACGGAGAGTCCGCAGGGCACCGGGGAAGCGGCGAACGGAACGGGGAACGCCACGGGAGGCGGCCCCGGGAGCGCGGCACAGCGGGACCGGCCGGCCGCGAGCGCCCGGGGGGACGTGCAGACCTACCCGGTGGCCGGCGGGCGCGTGACGTTCGAGATGACCGCGGACTCGGCGGAGCTGGTCTCGGCGACGCCGGAGGCCGGGTGGCAGATGCAGACGTGGGAGCAGACGACGTGGATACGCGTCGACTTCGTCGGCGACGGCCGGCGGACGTCGGTGATCTGCACGTGGCACGACAGCGAGCCGCGGGTGGAGACGAACGAGTACGCGACCTGAGGGCCCCGCGCGCCCTGGCCGCGGTTAGGTGAACACCCCGGGCGGCGGCGCCGGCGAGCCGGTCGCCGTGGCGTCGGTCACCGGGCGGGCGCCCGCGGCGAAGTCCCGCAGTCCGCGGCCGTGTTCGACGCGGCCGGGCTGCGGGTCGGTGGCCGCCCGCCGGGTCAGCTCGGCGACCGGCAGCGGCGCGGCGGAGCCGAGGAGCACGGCGTTGCCGAAGCGCCGGCCGCGCCAGACGGCGGGGGCGGCGATGACGCACAGCTCGGGGAAGACCTCGGCGGCGGTGGCTGTCTGGGCCCGCAGGTACGCGAGCGGCGGCCCGTCGGCGAGGTTCGCGGCGTAGACGCCGCCGGGGCGCAGCACCCGGCGCACCTCGCCCAGGAACTCGGTGGTCGTCAGGTGCGCGGGCGTGCGCGCGACGTGGAAGACGTCGCCCACGATCAGGTCCGCCCAGTCGTCCGGCATCCTGGCCAGCACCGCGCGGGCGTCCCCGTGCCGCACCCGGATCCGGGCCCGCTCGGGCAGCGGCAGTTCGGCGCGGACCAGCGCGGTGAGCCTGCCGTCGATCTCGACGGCCTGCTGGACGGAGCGGGGGCGGGTGGCGGCGACGTAGCGCGGGAGGGTGAGCGCGCCGCCGCCGAGGTGCAGGACCTGCACGGGGCGGCCGGCGGGGGCGACGAGGTCGGCGGCGTGGCCGAGGCGGCGCTGGTACTCGAACTCCAGGTGCGCGGGGTCGTCGAGGTCGACGTGGGACTGCGGGGCGCCGTCGAGGAGCAGCATCCAGGCGCGCGGGCGGTCGGGGTCGGGACGCAGTTCGGCGGTGCCGCCGTCCACGTCCACCACGACGGGGCTGCGCCCGCCGCGCGACCTCTGTCTGGCCACGCGCCCAGTATCCCCCGCCCCGGCCGGTGGCGCGCCCCCGCGGGGTGCGGGGCCCGGGGCGGGGCGGGCGCGGTCGGGGTACGCGGGCCGGTGGCGGCGGCTCAGAAGCGGTCGGCGGCCTCGATCGTGCGGGCCGCCTCGCACAGCGCCGCCGCCAGCAGCACCGGGTCCGTCGCCGGCGCAGCCTCCTCGGGCGGCACCAGCCAGTACGTCCCCGCCACCGGCGGCGCGGCCGGCCCGCGGTCGCGGTGCAGCGTCGGGGTGCACGCGCTGCCGGGCAGGTCCCAGCGCGCCGCCGTGCCGGGCGGCACCAGGAAGCCCAGGGTGTCGACGCCGCCGTCGTGCAGCACGGGCCCGACGGCCGTGCGCAGCCGGAGGATGTCGACCGCTTCGAGGCCGTGTCTGGCCGGGACGGTGACCAGGTCACACGGGTCCGCGGCCACCCTCGTACCGACAGTGGCCTCCCCGCCGGTGTCCGGCACAGGAACCCCTCCTCATCCAGTCCCCGTCGTGGTTCCCCCGGTCCTCTGCACATCCAACGCCCGGGACACGTCAACGGCACGGCATGAAGTCGCCGCAAAGGATGGCGTTTTATGGCGGATCGGGGGCGCCGGGGGCCCGGTGTCGGCAGACTCTCCGTGGCGGCGCGCGCACCCCGGGTGCGACCGGGCCGCCGCGCGGCACCGGCCGGCGCGGCACAGCAGTTGCCGACCGGGCGGCCGCGGAACAGTAGTTGCCGAGCAGCACCTGCGGAGGGAGAGCGGACGTGGCCGCCCCACCCGACCCCTTGCGCCCCAACACCGCCTTCCGCGCGCTGCGCGGCAGGCTTTCACCGGGCGAGTTCGCCGCCGCGGTGCGGCGGGCCGCGCGGGAGATCGGCGAACAGGTCTCGTGTGACGCGCGTTACGTGGGCCGCGTCGAGTCCGGCGAGATCCGGTGCCCGAACTACGCGTACGAGCGCGTGTTCCTGCACATGTTCCCCGGCCGCTCGCTGGGCGATCTGGGCTTCGCGCCGCGGGCGGCGGTACGGGGCCGAGGGGCGCGCGGTGGCAGCGATGCGCCCCCGCGCACGTCCGTACGCCCTGGGCCCTCCGGGGAACCGGCCGAGCCGCCGCCACCCGCCCCCGCCGGCGGCCCCGCGCCGACCCGCCCGCGCCCTGCGCCCCTCCCGCCCTTCCCGGCGCTGCCGCCCGCCCGGGCCCGTACGCCCGAGTTCCCCGCGGCCGCCGTGGCGGAGGCGGTACGCCTCATCCGGCTGCACGACGACCGGCACGGCGCCGACGACCTCTACGCGCGCGCCGGCTGCACCCTGCGCACCGCCCGCGCCCTGCTCCCGGAGACCGCGCCCCGCCCCGGCTCCGACGCCGAGCGGCTGCACGCCGCGGCGGGCGAGCTGGCCCTGTCCGTCGGCTGGCTGGCACACGACTCCGGCCGCTACGCCGACGCCCGCTCGCACTACGCCGAGGCCCTCGCCACCGCCCGGCTCGCCGACGACCCCGCCCTGGAGGCGCACGCCTTCTCCAACACCGCCTTCCTGGCCCGCGACACCGGCCGCGCCCACGAGGCCGTCCGCGCCGCCCAGGCCGGCCGCCGGGCCGCCGCCGCGCTCGGCTCCGACCGGCTGCGCTCGCTGCTCGCCGCCCGCGAGGCCGGCGGCTGGGCGCTGCTCGGCGACAGCGCCGCGACCGGCGAGGCGCTGGCCGCGGCCGGCGACCTGTTCGCCCGGGGCACGGCGGACGACGGCCCGGAGTGGATGTCGTTCTACGGCGAGGCCGAGCTGACGGGCCTGGAGGCGCAGTGCTGGGCGGCGCTCGGCGACCACCACCGCGCCGCCGAACGCGCCCGCCGCGCCGTGCTCCTCCAGGACCCGCACTTCGTCCGCAACACCGCCCTGTTCACCGCGGAACTGGCCGAAAACCTCGCCGCCGCCGGCCACCCCGACGAGGCCGCCGCCGCGGGCCGCAGCGCGCTCGCGCTCCTTCAGGAGGTACGATCCGCGCGCGTACGGGCCATGCTCGACGGCACCGCGGAGCGGCTGCGACGCTGGTCCGGCAACACCGAGGTCGAGGCGTTTCTCACGAATCTGCGACCGATTTCGGCCTGATCCGGCCCTCCGGGGCAACCTTTCCGGATCATTCAGCGTCTTTCTGGCTCCCTCCACCGTTCGGTGGACGGGATATACACCGTGCAGTGGGCTGACGTACACCGTACGGTTGACCGTGGGCCACGTGGGGCGGCCCGCAGCGGGGAAGCGGAGACGGAGTGCCTGGACCATGCGACTGAGGCAGCGTTGGTGGACGGAGCTGTTGCTCGTCGTCGTGGTGTACATGGCGTATTCGGCCGGCAGACTCCTCGCCCGCGGCGACGTGGCCATGGCCGTCGACAACGGCCTCGCGCTGCTCGACATCGAGAAGACCCTGCACATCAACTTCGAGGACCCGCTCAACAGACTGTTCACCGCGCACGCGGTGCTCGGCGTCCCCGCAGACTTCATCTACGCGTCCCTGCACTACGTCGTCACACCCGTCGTCCTGGTGTGGGTCTGGCTCCGCCACCGCGTGCACTACCGGCGCTACCGCACCTGGCTGCTGCTCTCCACCGTCGTCGCCCTCGTCGGCTTCATCCTCATGCCGACCTGCCCGCCGCGGCTGCTGGACCCGGCGTACGGGTTCGTCGACACGATGGCGCAGTACTCGTCGTACGGCTGGTGGGGCGGCGAGGCCAGCGCGCCCCGCGGGCTCGGCGGTCTGACCAACCAGTACGCGGCGATGCCCAGCCTGCACGTGGGCTGGGCGCTGTGGTGCGCGGTGGTGCTGTGGCGGCACGCGCCGCACACGCCGGTGCGGCTGCTGGGCGTCGCGTACCCGCTCGTCACCACCATCGTGGTCATGGGCACCGCCAACCACTACTTCCTCGACGCCGTCGCCGGCGCCGCCGTCATGGGCATCGGCTGGCTGCTGCTGCGCCCGGCGCTGCGCGCCGCGGACGGCATCCGCCGCCGGGTCTACCGCCTGGGCGCCCGCGTCGGCGGCAGCGGCAGCGGCACGCCCGCGGGCGGGGGCGTGGTCGCCACCGGCGGCCCGCGGCCGGAAGGGGCGGACGACGCGGGCGGAGACGACGCACCGGCGGACGACCGCGTACCGGAGAAGGTCCGCACGGGCGGAGGCAGCGGCGTCCCGGCCAACGACCCGGACCCGCCCCACATCCCGAGCCCGCGCACCACGCACGACGACCCGGCCCCGGGCGACCCGCCGACGCCGTCGGGCGGCAGAAGGGCGCCGGTGGAGCAGCGCGGCGGCCCGGCACAGGTGATGTGCCGGAGGCTGGCCTACTGACCCGCGGCCGCCCCGCCGCCGCACCCCCCTGTCGGTGGGGCGTGCCAGACTGCGGCGCGTGGAACGTACGACCGCTACGGGCGACTTGACCCCCGCCGGCGCCGCCCCCGCACTGCGCCGCCGGCTCGACGCGCTGCGCGGCGCGGACGTGCAGCCGCGCGCCCTGGACGCACGGGCGCTGGCCGCACTCGCGGCCAACCCCGGATGCCGCCGCCGGACGCTGCTGGACGGCGCCGGGATCGACAAGGGCGCGCTCGCCGAGGCGCTGGGCAGACCGGCGCCGTTCGGGCAGTCGCAGTTCGCGTTCGCCCGCGGCAACGCCTTCGAGGCCCGTATCACCGCCGACGAGGGCGCCGAGTTGCTGGCCCTCCTCGCCGAGCGGGCCGGCGGGACGCCGCCGGAGCCCGAAGCGGTCCACGTCCCCGACCTCGCCGCCCCCGGCCCCCGCGGGCGCACCGAGCGCACCCGGCTGGCCATCGCCGAGGCGGTGGCGCGGGGCGGCTGGACGCTGCTGCGGCACCCGATGGTCAGCCTGGAGGTCGCGGGCGCGCCGGTCTATCTGGAGCCGGACGCGGCGGTCGTCGGACCGGACGGGCGCTGCACGGTGGTCGAGATCAAGTCCTTCCCGATCCTCGACGGCGCGGCCGACCCGGCGAAGGTGGGCGCGGCGGCGCGGCAGGCCGCGGTGTACGTGCTGGCGCTGCTGCCGCACTGCGAGGTCCACGACAGCGTGCTGCTGGTGTGCCCCAAGGACTTCTCCAACCAGCCGGTCGCCGAGCCCGTCGACGTACGCAAGCAACTGGCCGCCACCCGCCGCCAGCTCGCGCGCCTCACCCGCCTCGAAGCGATCGCCGCCGCCCTGCCGGCGGATCTGAGCCTGGACGTCCGCCAGCCCCCGCCGCGCCTCACGGCGGCGGTGGAGGCGGTGGACGCGGCGTACGCGCCGGAGTGCCTGGCGGCGTGCGAGCTGGCGTTCCATTGCCGCGCCCGGGCCCGGGAGCGCGGGGACGTGACGGCACTGGGCCGCGGCGTACGCAGCGACCTGGGCGGCCTGCGCACGGTCGGCGAAGTCGTGGCGGCGGCGTCGGGCGCGGCGGCGGAGGCGAACGGGACGGCGTCGGGCGGGGCGGAGCCGGAGTCGGGCAGTACGGCGGCGGGCGGTCTTCCTCCCGAGGACCCCGCCGTGGCCGCGCTGCGGCGGGCCGCCGCGCTGCGCGCGGAAGCGCTGTCCGCGGCGGCTGCCGCCGCTGCCGCCGCGGGCCCGGCGGAGGCGGGCGGTGGCGGCTCGTGAGCCTCATGGTCACCCTCGCGCGGGCGGAGGCCGTGGCCGCCGGCCGGGCCACCCCCCTCGCGACCGTGCGGCACCGGCACCTGTCCGACCGGCCGCTCGTCCTCGTCCCGATGACCGCCGCGGGCGAGGCCGCCGCCCCGCTCGGCGCCCTGGTCGGCTGCGACCGCGACCGGCCGCGCCTGCTGGTCGTGCCGCAGCCGCGCGACCGCGACCTGCGGTTCGCGTTCCTCGCGGAGCTGGCGGCGGAAGTGCTGCCGTACATCGAGTCGTACGCGGACGGCCCCGGTGACGACGCCGAAGCCGACGCCGCGGGCGACGCGCCGGACGGCACCGCCGCAGGCGACGGCGACGGCGACGGCACCGAACGCGCCGAGGAGCCCTGTGCCGACGCCGCGCAGCTGCTCGTGCCCAGCCGCGCCGGCGTCGAGTACGTGCGCCTCCTCGGCCGCTCCATGCGCTTCCGCAGGACCGCCGAGGACGACCCGGACACCCCGCACCCCGCGCCCCCGCGCGTGCCGCTCCTCGGCCGCTGGCTGTCGCACTACGGCGAGCGGGCGCGCGTGCCCGGCGCCGCGCTGCTGCTGTCGGCCACCGAACTCCTCGCCCGGCACTGGGCCACCGGCCAGAGCACCGTCGAGGACCAGCACCTCGGCGCCCTGCTCGCCTGGATCACTGACGGCGCGGCGGCAGCGGAGCGCGCGGAGACCGGCCGCGACGCCGAGGGCCAGCTGCTCGTGCCCCCGGCCGGACCCGCCACCGACCCCGCCTTCGACAACCGCCTGCTGGCCCCCGCCATGACCCGCTTCGACCGCGCCCGCGCCGACGGCGACGCCGCCGCGCTGCGGGCGGCGGAAGACGCCGTCGCCCGGCTCGTCGAGAGCCGGCTGCGGCCCACGTGGGACGCCCTCTGGCGGTCGTACGACCTGCTGCGGGCCCTGCCGGCGGGCGCGCACGTGCCGGGCCGGTGGCTCGGCGACAGGTGGTCGTTCACCGCCCACCGCGACCGGCTGCGCGCCGGCGAGCCGCCCCAGCCGCGCCGCGACGACGCCGTGACCGCCGCCCGCAAGCTGGCCCAGCGGGAGCGGGCGCTCGCCGAACTGGACGCCCAGGAGGCGCTGGACGACCCGCTGACGATGGCGGAGCGGCGGCTCGCGGGGCAGGCGTTCGTGTGCCGTACGGAGTCGGTGGAGATGGCGTACTCCGAAGGCCGCCGCCCGATGCCCCGGCCGCTGGTCACCGTCGTCACGGACGACGAACCGCACCTGGAGGACGGCGGCAAGGTCTACCGCGAGCTGCCGGGCGGACGCACGCAGCGCGCGCTGGTCGCCGGGGCCGGGGAGGGGCGGGTGACCGTGCAGTTGCAGGACGGCATGGGCCGCTCCCGCGCTCCCGCGGAGGGCTCGGTGCCGGAGCCGGGCGACCGGGTGGTGTGGACGCTCTTCGAGCACACGGCCCGCCGCGGCCCGGCGCTGCCGGATCCTGAGGACACCCCGTGGACGCACGGCAGCCCGGCGGGGCGGACCGCGGAGGAGCCGGACCGGGTGACGGCGGAGGACTTCCTGTGACGACGGAACCGAGGACCGGCGCACGGACCGGCCCGGCGACGGCGCCGGAGCACCGGCCGGGGACGGAGCCCGGGCCGGGGACGGACGCGCAGGGGCCCGCGACCGCCGCGTACGGCGCCCTGCCGGCCGCCGCCGAGCACCCCGACCCCGCCACCGCCGCCCGCCTCGCCACCGAGGCCATCCTCCGCGACACCCTCGACGGCCCGGCGCGCGGCGTGCTCGTCGACTCCCCGCCCGGCGCCGGGAAGTCCACCCTCGTCGTCCGCGCCGCCCGCGAACTGGCCGCCGCGGGCCGCCGGCTCGTCCTCGTGGCGCAGACCAACGCGCAGGTCGACGACCTCGTCGACCGCCTCGCCCGCGAGCAGCCCGATCTGCCCGTGGGCCGGCTGCACAGCAGCGACCCCCGGCCCTACGACCCCGTGCTCGACGGCCACGAGCACGTCCGCACCGCCACGAACCTCGCCGATCTCGCCGGCCTGGACGTCGTCGCGTCCACCGCCGCGAAGTGGGCCTACGTCGCCGCGGCCCGGGCGAAGCAGGGCGCCGACGCCGAGCGCTGGGAGCACGCCATCGTCGACGAGGCGTACCAGATGCGCTCCGACGCCCTGCTCTCGGTCGGCGGGCTCTTCGAGCGCGCGCTGTTCGTGGGCGACCCCGGGCAGCTCGACCCGTTCAGCGCGGTCGGCGCCGAGCAGTGGTCGGGGCTGGCCTGGGACCCGGCGGCAAGCGCGGTGACGACGCTGCTGGCCCACCACCCCGGGCTGCCGCAGCACCGGCTGCCGGTGTCCTGGCGGCTGCCGGCGTCGGCCGCGCCGCTGGTGTCGCGGGCGTTCTACCCCTTCACGCCGTTCCGCAGCGGTACGGGCCCGGGCGAGCGGCGGCTGACGTTCGCGCGGCGGTCCGACGGCTCGGCCGCCGACCGGGTGCTGGACGAGGCGGCGGCGAGCGGCTGGGGGCTGCTGGAGCTGCCCGCGGCGCACACGCCGCGGACCGACCCGGCGGCGGTGGCCGCGGTGGCGCAGGTCGTGCGGCGGCTGCTGGAGCGGGACGGCACGACGGCGTCGGAGCGCGGCGGCGGCGCGCTGACGGCGGACCGGATCGCCGTGGGCACGGCGCACCGGGACCAGGCCGCGGCGGTACGGGCCGCGCTCGCGCGGGCGCTGCCGCGAGAGGCGGCGGACGCGGTGGCGGTGGACACGGCGAACCGGCTGCAGGGCATGGAGTTCGACGTCACGGTGGTGCTCCACCCGCTCTCCGGCCGGCCGGACGCGACGGCGTTCCACCTGGAGACCGGACGGCTGTGCGTGCTCGCCTCGCGGCACCGGCACGCGTGCGTCGTGGTGTGCCGGGCGGGCGTGCCGGAGCTGCTGGACGAGCACCCGTCGACGGAGCCGGTGCAGCTCGGTGCGGCGGTGAAGTTCCCGGACGGCTGGGAGGCCCACCAGGCGGTGCTGGCGCACCTGGCGGACCATCGCGTACGGGCGTGACGGCCGGCGCGGCACGCGCCCGTACGGGCGGTCCTGCGGCGCAGCGCGGGGGCGGGGTTGCGCGGCGGGGGAGAATGGGCGGTGGCCCAGAGGCAAGTGGAGGACCCCTATGACGGAGCCGGACCAGGCTCGGCCAGGCCGGACGGAGCAGCCGCGCACCCCGCGCCGGCCCGCCGCGCTGCTCTTCGAGCCGCCGCTCGCGGAGCCCGACGCCGAGCACTTCTTCGGCCTGGAGTCGCTGGAGGACCCCCGCGAGCTGCTGGCCCGGGCCACCGATCTCACGCTGGCCTTCCGGGCGGCGACCGACCGGGCCATCGAGTACCAGGCGATGGCCGCGGCGCAGCTCGCCGACCCCAAGCGGTTCGACCGGCTGACGCCCGCGGCGATCGCGGAGCGGGCGGACTGGACGGAGGACTACGCGAAGCGGATGGTCGAGTTCGGCCGCGACCTCCTCGCGGGCGGCGGCGCGGGTTCTCCTGCGGAGGGCTAGGTCCCTGTCCGGCACAGCGCGTCCGCGGGCGGGCCGGGCCCTCACAGCGCGCGGGTGCGCGTGGGCGGTACGTGCGAATGCCCGGTGGGGGCGGCGCGGGCCGCAGCCGCGGGTTCGGCGTAAAGCACTGGCGCGCGGGCAAACCGGCGCACAATACGCGCCTCCCCGTCGGCTTGTCCCCGGTTCCGGGGATCTGCGCGGGGGCGTGCGGCAGCGCGCGTAGATGTGGTTTCCATGAAACGTCACGCATCGGACACCTCCGCCAGCGACGTGACCCCCGCCGGCGCCGACTGGCTCGCCTCGGCCAGCCCCTTCCCGCGCAGCGTGTACGCGCTGTGGTCGCAGCGGCCTGCGGCGCCCGCCGTGCTGCCGTGCGGCGGCGCGTTCGACGTGGTGAGCTTCCCCGCGCTGCCGGGCCGCCGGGTGCTGGAGGTGCTGTGGGCGCAGGGCGCCGGCAGCGGGCCCGCCGCGGCCGTACGCGACCGGACGCTGCTCTTCGCCGCCCCCGGCACCGCCGCCCGGCTGCCCGCCCTGCTGGCCTGGGAGGAGTGGCGCCCCGGGCTGCCGCCTGCGCTCTGCCACGGGCCGGGCGACGCGGTCACGCTGCCGCCGGTGTACGGGCGGCGGGAGGGGGCCGGTGTCGCGGCGGCGCGCTGGCTGGTGGCGCCGGAGGTGCGGTTCCCGTGGCTGCCGGGGCCGAAGGAGCTGCTGTGGGGGTGCGTCCGGGCCGCTGCGGCGGCTCCGGAATACCGATTTTCGATCTCCGGGACCCGGGTGCTAAAGTCGTCCACGTCGACAGGCGCCGTTAGCTCAGTTGGTTAGAGCAGCTGACTCTTAATCAGCGGGTCCGGGGTTCGAGTCCCTGACGGCGTACAGCACGCAGGACCGTCGACCCGGGCGCTTTCGGATCTCCGAGAGCGCCCGGTCTGCGTTTCCGGTCCGCCTCGCGCGCTTCACTCACGCTCGGGGTCCTTTTCGACCTGTACGTTCCAGCCCCCGCCCGCCGTCCTGCCGGTCACCTCCACGCGCACACCCTCGCGCTTCAGGTGCAGGCTCTCGCCCTCCGTGAGCGGGGCGTCGGCGAGCGGCGGGTAGACGGAGGTGTCGTGGCAGGCGGCGGAGCGGGGGTGGCCGTCGACGACCTCGACGGGACCGCCGCCGGAGTCGGTGCCGGTGTGGACCCGGTAGACGAGGACGCCCTCGGTGCAGGCGTGCCGGTCGTTCGCGTACCGGCCGCGGGCCTCGACGGCGACGGCGGTGGTGGCGCCGGTGGGCACGACGACCAGCCGGGTGTCCCGCCGCAGGACCGCCGTCCCCTTGCCGTTCTCCCGGGATCCGGCCAGGTCTCCGGCCTCCCCCGCGCCTCCGGCGTTCCCCTCGCCTGCCGCCTCCCCCGTACCTGCCGCACCTCCCGCACCTCTCGCACCTGCTGCGTCCCGCCGCCCCCGGACCTCTTCCGTCCCGTTCTCCGCTTGTGCCTCCGTCGTCCCGCGCGGGGGCGTCCGCGGGCTCACGGGGGCGGACAGCGCGTGCAGCGTGAAGCGGTCCGACCCGGGGTCGCTTGCGCAGCCGACCTGGTCGTCTCCCAGCCAGCCGAGTTTCCACTTGTGCCAGCCGAAGGGGTCGGGTGCCAGCCCGAACTGGCTGCCCATGAGGTCCCAGTCGCCGACGTGGGTGTCCCAGTCGGACCGGCCGTCGACCGGCCGGTGGTAGAGGTCGGGGAGATCGAAGACGTGGCCCGTCTCGTGGGCGAGGACGTTGCGGTCGGGCGGGTGCTGTTCGAAGACGGTGACGATGCGGTGCAGGTCGGTGCCGTCCGCGCGCATCGGGGTTTCGAAGTTGACCACCTTGGTGGCGTCGGAATCCACGCCGGGGGCGTCCGGATCGGCGACAAGATAGACCACGTCGTAATCACGGAAGTCCACTTTCCGATCGGCCGCGGATACCGCGTCGTTCAGGAATCGGCTGCGCGCCGCCGGGTCCCAGTCGCGGGCGATGCCGTAGGACAGGGAGTCCGACGGCATGCGTATCCACCGCTCGCGGGCGTCGACCCGGAGCCGGAACTGGCCGTACGAGGCCCGCTCGAAGAAGTCCGCGGTGGCCGGGAAGTGGTCCCCGGTCAGTTCGTCCGGGGAGGTCAGCGGCTCGGAATCGGGGAAGGAGAGATACACCATCACCGCGTCGAGGGTCTTCTTCGGCCGCGGGTAGGCCGGGTCCCAGCCGGCGACCCCCTCGGAGTGGTGGGCGGCGGTGCGCTCCAGCGCACAGGGGTGGCCGGGCTGGGCGCCGACCGGGTCGGCGATGAGGGAGGTGGCCATGACGGCGGACAGCGAGGTGGCCACGGCGGCGGCCCGGTGCAACGCGCGCGACTGGTCCTGTTCCACAGGGGGTATGGATGGGTGGGCCACATCGACCTCATCGGCTCGGAAGAGTAGGGAACACAGCCCACTTTGTTCGTGTTTGTTCCCGCTCGTCCTGTTCCAGTGCCCCACACGGGTGACTCCGGGGCTGGACGAGAGGGGAGATCAGGAGCATGTGCGGGTAACACAAAGTCACATCTGGTCATTCGCCCGGCAGGAGGCGGCCATGTGCGATCACTCCCGGCCCCATCCGGCTCAGCGCTTTCCGCGCCGTAGCGGCGTCACTGGATCGACACAGCCGGTAGCCCTATGATCGGGCACATTTCCAGCGCTGTGGCTCTGCAGCGGCGGAGCCGAGCGGTCCCCACGGGCGGGAGCGAGCGGTGAGCGTATCTCTCGAAGGTCCGGGCTGCGGGCCCGGGACCTCACTCCAGGCGGTCACGGAACGTCACCTGCCGGCGGGAGCACCCGTGGACGACTTCCGCGCCGCCTTCGACGGGGCCCAGCTCGCGATGGCCGTCGTCGGCGGGGACGGCCTCGTACGGGCCGCGAACGGCCGGATGCTGGAGCTGGTCGGCGCCGGCGAGGGCGGCCTGGCCGGCGCCTCGGCCGCGGAGCTGACCGGTCTGCGCGACGAGCCGTGGAGCTGGGCCGGCTTCGTGGACGTACTCCAGGGCAGGCGCGCCTCGCTGCGCTGCACGCGGCGGATGAAGGACGCGGAGGGCCGGTCGCTGTCGGTCGAGATGACCCTCACGCCGCTGTCCGGCGGCCGGGCGCTGCTGTCGCTCACGGACGTCACCGAGCAGCGCGAGCTGCGCGCGAAGCTGCGCCATCTGAAGATGCACGACCCGGTGACCCGGCTGCCGAACCGGGAGCTGTTCTTCGAGCGGCTCACCGGGGCGCTGCAGGAGGCCAGGCAGGCCGAGGAACCCGCGGCCGAGCACGGCGGCGCGGGGCGGGGCCGCGGGCAGGGCGGGTCGCGTACGCGCTCGCAGGCGCCGCCGCCGGGGGCGGCCGGGCGCGTCGGCCTGGCGTACCTCGACCTGGACGGCTTCAAGGCCGTCAACGACACCCTCGGCCACCGCGTGGGCGACCGGCTGCTCGCCGCCGTCGCCCGCCGGCTGGTGGCCTGTACGGCGGAGGCGGGCAAGGCCGAGAAGCACGGCATCACCGTCGCCCGGCTGGGCGGCGACGAGTTCGCGGTGCTGGTGGCCCGCTCCGCCGGTACGGAGCAGCTCGGGGAGCTGGCGCAGCGGCTGCTCGACGCGCTGCAGGAGCCGTTCGACCTCGCCGGGCAGCGCCTGGCGGTCTCGGCGAGCATCGGCGTCGTCGAGCGGGCGGCCAGCGGGCAGACGGCGACGGCGCTGATGCAGGCCGCCGACACCACGCTGTACTGGGCGAAGGCCGACGGGAAGGCCCGCTGGACCCTCTTCGACCCCGAGCGCAACGCCCACCGGATGACCCGGCAGGCGCTGTCCTCCACGCTCCGCCCGGCCATCGAGCGGGACGAGTTCACGCTCGACTACCAGCCGCTCATCGACCTCGGCGACGGCAGCGTGCGCGGCGTGGAGGCGCTGGTGCGCTGGCAGCACCCGAAGCTCGGTACGCTCACGCCGAATCGGTTCATCGGACTGGCTGAAGAAAACGGCGCGATCGTGCCGCTGGGCCGCTGGGTGCTGGCCACCGCCTGCCGCCGCGCCGCCGGCTGGCGCCGGCTGCGCCCCGCGGACCCGGTGTTCGTCAGCGTCAACGTCGCCGTGCGCCAGGTGTGGGACTCCGACCTGGTCGCCGACGTCGCGCAGATCCTGGAGGAGACGGGCCTGCCGCCGCGGCTGCTGCAGCTGGAGCTGACGGAGTCCGCGGTGATGGGCTCGGCGGGCCGGCCGCTGCAGGCGCTCCAGGAGCTGAGCGAGATGGGCGTGGGCATCGCCATCGACGACTTCGGCACCGGCTACTCCAACCTCGCCTACCTCAGCAGGCTGCCGGTGTCCGCGCTGAAGCTCGACGGATCGTTCGTCCGGGGCTTCAGCTCCGCGGAGCACCCGAGCCCCGCGGACGAGACGATCGTCGAGGCGCTGGTCGACCTGGCGCACCGGCTGGGCATCAGCGTCACCGCGGAGTGCGTGGAGAGCGGCGAGCAGGCCGAGCGGCTGCGCCGGATCGGGTGCGACACGGCGCAGGGCTGGTTCTACTCCCGGGCCGTGCCGGCGGAGCGGGTCGAGCGGCTGCTGTAGGACGGCCGGAGGGCGGTGCCTTCCGGCCGTCGCGTACGTCCGCACGCCCGGCGCGTACGCCCGGCGGACCGCCGCGTACGCCCCCGGGCGCCCGGCGCCCGTCCCGGGGCGCCACGGGGCCCCTGAGCGCCGCTCAGCCCCGGTCGGTGAAGAGCCGCCCCAGCGACGGCTGCACCGTCCGGCGGCCCAGCAGGCGCAGGCCCTCCCAGACCGTCACCTGGTTCGCCGTGAGCACCGGCTTGCCGAGGACCGCCTCCGCCTCCGCGACGTACGCCGCCGTGTGCAGCGCCGTGTCCGGCAGCAGGACCGCCTCCGCGTCCGGGTGGTCGCCGCCGCGGGCCAGCGCCAGCACCTCGTCCCGGCCCCAGGTGCCCACCTCGGCGGCGGTGATGATGCCGCTCCCGCGGGTCGAGGTGACCTCGGCGCCGGCCGCCTTCAGGAAGACGGCGAACAACTCCGCCACGTCGTCGGGATACGTCGCCGCCACCGCCACCCGGCGCAGGCCCAGCTCCCCCACCGCGTGGGCGAAGGCGAAGGACGTGCTGGAGGCGGGCAGCCCGGCGGTCTCGGACAGCTCGGCCACCTGCCCCGCCGCGCCCTCGGGCCCGTAGACGAAGCTGGCGCTGGTGCACGCCCAGACCACGGCCTGCGCCCCCTGCGCCTTCAGCTGGTCGACGCCCGCGGCCAGCCGGGCGGCGGAGCCCATCTCCAGCAGGGCGTCCACGCGGTGCGCGTCCTCGCCGATGTCGGTGTGCACGAGCGGCAGCGCGGTCTCGCCGCCGAGCATGTCCTGGATGCGGGGGTAGTCGTCCTCGGCCGAGTACCCGGGGTAGAGGAAACCGACGGTCGCGGTCGCCCTGGCGTTCTGCTGCACACTGCCTCCGTCCTACGTGAACGTGCGTCCGCCGGCGCGGGCACTCCCCCGCGCCGGGATCTCGGGTGTTCCTCGCCGCCGGCCTACGCCGGCCACTGCCCCGGGTCGTCCGGCCACAGCGGCTCCGACGCGTCCGCCGCGTCGGCGTCCTGCGCCTGCGCCGAGCCGGCCAGCGCCGCCTCCGGCGGCGGCGGGGCGGGCACGTCCGCGGGCGGTGCCGGGACCTCTGGCGGCAGCACGGGCTCCGCCGACAGCACCGTGACGTCGGGGAGCACCGTGGCGTCCGGCGGCGGCATGGAGGCCCAGCCGAGCCGCGCCGCGGGGTCCAGCAGCGCCTGGTAAGGGCCCACGGCCTCCTTGCCGATGCGCTGGAGGGCGGCCCAGACCGTGACCTGGTTCGCCGAGAGCACCGGCATCCGCAGCTCCGCCTCCAGCTGCGGGATGACGTCGTACGTCGGAAGGTTGGTGCAGCTGATGAAGAGCGCGTCCGGAGAGCCCTGCGCGACGGCGATCCGGGCCATCTCGACGACCTCCCGGTACGGAACCCGCCAGATGTGCCGGGTCAGCCCGAGGCTGGCCCGTCCCGTGACCTCGATGCCGCCCTCTTCGAGGAATTCCTCCAGCGCTCCGGTGACGGAGGGCGTGTAGGGCGTGACGATGGCGGTGCGGCGGGCGCCGATCTCGTTCAGCGCGCTGAGCATGGCTCCGGACGTCGTCATCGCCGGCACGGCGGCGGCGGACGACATGGCGGCGGTCATGGCGCGCTCGCCCATGCGGCCGTCGGCGAAGCTGCCGGACGCGCACGCGTAGGCGATGACCTCGGGCGAGACGGCGGTCAGGGCGCGCACCGCCTCCCGCAGGGTCTGGTGCTCACTCACGAGCCTGGCCAGGTCGAGGCTGACCTCGACGGGGACGTAGGGGGTGCGCGTCAGATGCAGGGACACATCGTCCGGCACCCATCGCCAGAGCTCGCGGTCGAGCGCGAAATCAAAAGGGGCTACGACACCCACACCACGCTGTGGCTGTGGTCCGCCCAGAAAAGAGACGTCCATGAGGATGCCCCGTTCGTACGGAGGGCTGGGGGAAGGTAAATCATCTGGAGCAGCCGGTGAGCGACCGGGACGCAGTG
This sequence comes from Streptomyces aculeolatus, assembly GCF_020400605.1. Lineage (GTDB taxonomy): Bacteria > Actinomycetota > Actinomycetes > Streptomycetales > Streptomycetaceae > Streptomyces > Streptomyces aculeolatus. The sequence goes on from NZ_JAINRD010000033.1 coordinate 48,292, forward strand.
ACAGATGCGGTTATTGACGAAGGTAGAGGCACACCCCTAGCGTGGTCAATCCTCGCATCTCCGACGTTTTTCCGCCTTCTCATTCAGGCTACATCCAGTACTGCTTCCAGTGCTGCGGACCATTGCAGCAGTGCCACATTGCGGGACGGTTTCCTTCCTATGTCCGAAATCCGCGTGCTCGTCCTCGATGACGACCCGCCGCCCGACCTGGACCGGCTCCGGGGCCGGGCCCAAGTGATCAGCACGGACGAGGAGGGGCTCGCCGAGCTGCTGCCCTCCGCCGACGTGGTGCTGGTGTGGGACTTCACCTCGCCCGCGGTGCGCAGAGCGTGGCCGGGGCCCGGCCCGCGGCCCCGGTGGGTGCACACGCCGAGCGCCGGGGTCGACCATGTGCTCTCCCCCGAGTTCGCCGCCTCCGACACCGTGCTGACCAACGCCCGCGGGGTCTTCGACCGGCCCATCGCGGAGTACGTGGCCGGGCTGGTGCTGGCGATGGCCAAGGACCTGCCCGGCACCTGGGAGCGGCAGCGGCAGCGCCGCTGGCAGCACCGCGAGACGCTGCGGCTGGCGGGGACCCGGGCGGTGGTGGTGGGCGCCGGGCCGATCGGTCGGGCCATCGCGGAGACGCTGGGCTGCCTCGGGGTGCGTACAGAGCTGGTGGGCCGGACCGCGCGCGAGGGCGTACGCGGCCAGGCGGAGCTGCCGGCGCTGCTGGTGGAGGCCGACTGGGTGGTCTGCGTGGCGCCGCTGACCGAGGAGACCCGCGGGATGTTCGGCAGCGACGCGTTCGCCGCGATGCCGGACCGGGCCCGGTTCATCAACGTCGGCCGCGGCCCGCTGGTCGACACCACGGCGCTGGTCGCGGCGCTGGAGCAGCAGGAGATCGCGGCGGCGGCGCTCGACGTCTTCGAGACCGAGCCGCTGGGGCCGGAGGACCCGCTGTGGCAGGTGCCGGGCCTGTTCGTCTCGCCGCACATGAGCGGCGACACCGTCGGCTGGCGCGGGGACCTGTCGGAGCAGTTCCTGGAGCTGTTCGACCTGTGGGAGGCCGGCCGGCCGCTCTTCAACGTCGTGGACAAGCAGCTCGGGTACGTACGGTGACGCAGAATGCAGGGAACGTTGAGCAGGCGGAGCAGGCGGCGAAGGCGGCGGACGACCGAGGAGGCGGCGGGATGACGGGGAGCACGGATCCGGCGGATCTCACGGCGGTGGAGCTGCTGCGCGGCTACCGCTCCGGGGCGCTGTCGCCCGTCGAGGCCACCCGCGCGGCGCTCGCGCGCGCGGCCCGGGCGCAGGAGCTGACCAACGCCTTCGTCACCCTCGACGACGCCGTACGGGACGAGGCGCTCGCCGGCGCCGAGGCGTCCGCGCGCCGCTGGCAGCGCGGCGAGCCCGCCGGGCTGCTCGACGGGGTGCCCGTGACCGTCAAGGACATGATCCTCCAGCGCGGCGCCCCCACGCTGCGCGGCTCCCGGCTCGTCAACCCCGGCCTCGAGTGGGACGAGGACGGCCCCTCCGTTGCGCGGCTGCGGGAGCACGGGGCGGTGTTCCTCGGCAAGACCACAACGCCGGAGTTCGGCTGGAAGGGCACCACGGACAGCCCGCTGAACGGGGTCACCACGAACCCGTACGACACGGGCCGCACCACCGGCGGCTCCAGCGGCGGCAGCGGGGCGGCGGTGGCGCTGGGCGCGGGGCCGCTGAGCCTGGGCACGGACGGCGGCGGCTCGGTGCGGATCCCGGCCGCGTTCTGCGGGATCGTCGCGCTGAAGGCCACGTACGGGCGGGTGCCGCTGTATCCGGCGAGCCCCTTCGGCACGCTCGCGCACGTCGGGCCGATGGCCCGGGACGTCCGGGACACGGCCCTGCTGATGGACGTGGTCAGCGGCGCGGACCCGCGGGACTGGTCGCAGCTCGGCCCGCCCGCCGGCGGCTTCGTCGACGCCCTGGACGGGGCCGCGGACGGGGTGCGGGGGCTGCGGGTGGCGTACAGCGCGTCGTTCGGCGGGCAGGTGCCCGTCGACCGGCAGGTGGCCGCGGTGGTGCGGGGCGCGGTGGAGCGGCTCTCCGACCTCGGGGCGTACGTGGAGGAGGCCGACCCGCGGCTGTGCGAGGGGCTCGCCGCGTGCCAGGAGGCGTTCCACACCCTGTGGTTCAGCGGCGCCGCCCGGGTGGTGCAGCCGTACGGTCCGCAGGCGCGGGAGCGGATGGACCCGGGGCTGCGCGAGATCGTCGAGCTGGGCGAGCGGTACAGCGCGCTGGACTACCTGGCCGCGGTGGACGTGCGGATGGCGCTCGGGCAGTCGATGGGGCGCTTCCACCAGACGTACGACGTGCTGGTCACCCCGACCGTGCCGATCACGGCGTTCGAGGCGGGGGCGGAGGTGCCGAAGGACTCGGGGTACACCCGGTGGACCGGGTGGACCCCGTTCACGTACCCCTTCAACCTCACGCAGCAGCCGGCCCTCAGCCTGCCCTGCGGGGTGGACGGGGCGGGGCTGCCGGTGGGGCTGCAGCTCGTCGCGGCGCGGCACCGGGACGCGCTGGTGCTGCGCACGGCGCAGGCGCTGTACGAGTCGGGGATCGCGGACGGCATCAGGCCGCCGGAGTCCGCCGTCGGCTGAGCCAAGACGCTACGGGGCCGCGTGCGCGGCCCCGTAGCACCTCACGGCGTCAGAGCCGGCGGAAGTTGAGGGTCTCGCCGAGCGCCCCGGCCCGCCACAGGTCCTGGCAGGCGGCGGCCATCTCGTCCAGGCCCTCCACGACCGAGCCCCACACGATGCCGGGGACCCATCCCGAGTCGCCGTTGATGAGCAGGTTGTTCCGCTCGTAGAAGAGCGCGAGGTCGACGACGCTCGTACGGCCCTGGTGCTTGGCCTCCGCCTCGTAGCCGTAGCTGGCGGTGCCGAGCACGGTGTCCGTGAAGCTGAAGTAGCACAGGTCCCCGGGGATCGGGGTGACGGTCGGGTTCTCCAGCGGCGGCTCGGCGGCCGCGAACGCGGGCAGCAGGGCGTAGATCTCGTTGCGCGCGTACTTCGCGTGGTAGACGTCGCCGCCGAGCGGGAGCGCGTCCCACACCGCGGCACAGGTCACGGGCGCTCTGTCGTCGAGCAGCTTCGCAGTGCAGCGAACGCCGCGCTTGGCCAGAGAGACCTCGACAAATCGTGCAGACATGCACCACTCCCTCGTTCGGTGTATCCCACGATAACGGGAGGATCACCGCGCGGAACCGACCCGCATAACTTCGGCGGGGGCGGGTAGCCGCGCGCCCATGGTTCTACGTGGTGAGAACGAGACGAGAAGCGGGCCGGGCGGGCTGAGGCGCCGCACGCTGCTCGCATCAGCCGCCGCCGTCGGCGCGGCCGGCGCGATCGGCGGCGCCGCCGGTTGCAGCCGGACCGCCGAGGCGGACGGCACCGTCGAAGGGGGTGACCTGCTCGAACAGCTGCGAGACCGCGGCGTCGTCAAGGTCGGCATCGCCGGCGAGGTGCCCTTCGGCTATATCAACGAGGACGGCGACGCCGTCGGGGAGGCGCCGGCGATCGCCGAGGTCGTCTTCAAGCGGCTGGGGATTCCCAAGATCGAACCGGTGCCGGTGGAGTTCGGGGCGTTGATCCCGGGGCTCAAGGTCTCGCTGTTCGACGTGGTGTCCGCGGGAATGTACATCAACCCGGACAGATGTGCCCAGGTGCTCTTCGCGGACCCCGACTATCTGATGTTGGACGCCTTCATCGTCAAGAAGGGCAACCCGCACGGCATCGAGGATTACAAGGACATCGCGGACCAGGGTCTGAAGCTGGCGAGCGGCACCGCGTACGCCGAGATCGACTACGCGAAGGCCAACGGGGTCAAGGAGGTCCTGGTCCTGCCGGACCAGGTGGCCGGCCTCGAAGCCGTCGAGCAGGGCCGCGTGGACGCCTTCGCCGGCACCAACGTCACGGTGTTCAACGCGGTCAAGGGCTCCAAGCGGGCCGAGAGCACGAAGCCCTTCCAGCCGATCGTCGACGGCGAGCCCGCCTACGGCGCCGGCGGCTTCGCCTTCCGGCTCTCGGAGAAGAACCTGCGCGACGCCTTCAACAAGGAGTTGCACAAGCTCAAGGAGAGCGGCGAACTGCTCCGCCTCGTCAAGCCCTACGGCTTCACCGAACGGGAGATGACGGACAAGACGGTGAAGGAGCTGTGTCCCTGATGATGACCTGGGATTTCTTCACCGGGTGGTTCCTCCCGGGCATCTGGATCACGATCCAGGTGCTGGTCTACAGCGCGCTGCTGTCCGCCCTGGTGGCGTTCGTCGTCGGTACGCTGCGGACCTCGCGGTTCTGGATCGTGCGGTTCCTCGCCGGCACGTACTTCGAGATCTTCCGCGGCATGTCCGCCCTGATCTTCATGTTCTGGATGGCCTTCGCGGTGCCGCTGATGCTCGGCTGGCAGTTCGTGCCGCTGTGGTCCGGCACCCTGGCGCTGGGCCTGACCTACGGCGCGTACGGCTCCGAAATCGTCCGCGGTGCGCTGGCGGCGGTGCCCGCGGCGCAGCGGGAGGCGGGCATCGCGCTCAGCTTCACCCGCTGGCAGCGGCTGCGCCGCATAGAGCTTCCGCAGGCGTGGCCGGAGATGATCCCGCCGTTCAACAACCTGCTGATCGAGCTGTTGAAGGGCACGTCGCTGGTGTCGGTCATCGCCGTCGCCGACATGACGTTCGCCGGGAACCTGCTGCGGCTGGCGAAGAACGAGAGCGCGCCGATCTACACGCTGCTGCTGGTCCTCTACTTCATTCTCGCGTTCATCCTCACCCGCCTCATGCGGATGCTGGAGCGCCGGGCCAAAGCGGGGGTGGGCCGGGCTCCGGAGAAGAGGAACGGCTTGCTCTCCCGCAAGCTCAGCCCCAGCGGTGAGTCCATGCAGGCGAGCACTCAAGGCGCTGGAGGTCTGGGATGACGTTCGACTGGGAGGTCGTCGACGAGTTCATGCCGCGGTTCTGGGACGGCGTGCTCGTCACGCTCCAGGCCCTGGCGCTCGGCACGCTGATCGCCTTCGCCCTCGGCCTGGTGTGGGCCATGGCGCAGCGGGCGCCGCAGCGGTGGGTCCGCTGGCCGGTGACCGCGGTCACCGAGTTCATCCGGAACACGCCGCTGCTGGTGCAGCTGTTCTTCCTGTTCTACGTGGTCCCCCAGTGGGGCCCGTCCATGTCCCCGCTCACCACCGGCATCGTCGGCCTGGGCCTGCACTACTCGACGTACACCGCCGAGGTGTACCGCGCGGGCATCGAGGGCGTACCGGTCGGCCAGTGGGAGGCGGCGAAGGCGCTCAGCCTGTCGCGGGGGCGGACGTGGTCGTCCGTGATCCTGCCGCAGGCCATCCGCCGGGTGGTGCCCGCGCTGGGCAACTACGTGGTCGCGATGCTCAAGGACTCGCCGATGATCGCCGTCATCGGCGCGCTGGACATGCTCGGCGAGGCCCGGCAGTTCAGCAACGAGACCTTCACCACCGAGGCCATCACCGTCGTGGGCGTGGCGTTCATCGTGATCGCGTACCCCGCTTCCCTTTTGATCCGAGTTCTGGAGCGTCGCCTTGTCAACAACACCTGACTCCACCACCGAGAACCCGCCCGTCGACGGCAGCGAGCTGATCCGCTTCGACAACGTGACCAAGCGGTTCGGCGACAACGTCGTCCTGGACGACCTCTGCTTCGACGTGTCGTCCGGCAAGCACGTGACGCTCATCGGGCCCTCCGGGTCGGGCAAGACGACGATCCTGCGGCTGCTGATGACCCTGGTGGAGCCGGACAGCGGCACCATCAAGGTCAACGGCGACTACCTCTTCCACGAGGAGCGCAACGGCAAGCTGGAGCCGGCGGGCGAGAACCACATCCGCGAGGTGCGCAAGAACATCGGCATGGTGTTCCAGCAGTTCAACCTCTTCCCGAACATGAAGGTGATGCGGAACATCACCGAGGCCCCGGTGCACGTGCTGGGCATGGCGAAGGACGAGGCGGAGGCCCGCGCGCGGGAGCTGCTGGAGCTGGTGGGCCTCACCGAGCACATCGACAAGTACCCGACGCAGCTCTCCGGCGGCCAGCAGCAGCGCGTGGCGATCGCCCGGGCACTGGCGATGCGCCCGCAGGTGCTGCTCCTGGACGAGGTCACCTCGGCGCTGGACCCGGAGCTGGTCGCGGGCGTGCTGGACCTGCTGCGGGACATCGCGCAGACGACGGACATCACGATGCTCTGCGTCACCCACGAGATGAACTTCGCGCGGGACATCTCCGACGACGTGCTGATGTTCGACGCCGGGAAGATCATCGAGTCCGGACCGCCGGAGAAGATCTTCAGCGAGCCGGAGGAGGAGCGCACCCAGCAGTTCCTGAACGCGATCCTCTGAGGCGGCGGCGGACGCCATCGGACGGGCGTCCTCCGGTGCCGGAGGGCGCCCGCCGGCGTGTTCCCCGCGGACACGGCGGGCGCGGGGGCGAACGCATGGGTGACGGTGGGGAGTTGTGCGGCTACGGTGGGGTACGGGCCGCGGTGAGGTCGACGGGACTTCGGGGCCTGCCCAGGAGTGGGGAGACCACGTGGCGGTCCTGCACCCGAACCCCGGGGACCAGCCCCCGGGCCGGCGACCGGAGCCGGCGGACGACGCACCGGCGGCGCCCTTCCCCTCCGTACGGCACGCCTTCCGCGTGCTGGAGGCCGCGGCCCGGCACGGCGGCGAGGGGGTGCCCGTCGCCCTGCTCGCCCGCGAGACCGGCCTGCCGCCCGGGCAGTTGGCGCAGCTGCTGCTGACGCTGCGCAGGCAGCGCTACCTGGAGCGGCTGGAGGACGGCTCGTACACGATCGGCGAGGCCGTGGCGCTGCTCGGCGCGGGCGGGAGCCGGATGCGGGCGGTCCACGACAAGCTGCTGCGGGGGATGAACGACCTGCGGAAGGCGACGCGGGCGGCGATCTACCTGGGCCGGTACGAGGACGGGGAGGTCCGCGTCACGCAGGTCGCGGACGCGCCGGGGACGCCGCGGGTGAACGAGTGGGTGGACTTCCGCTCGGCGGCGCACGCGACGGCGATAGGCAAGTGCCTCCTGACGCAACTGGACCACGACGCCCGCCGCGAACACCTCTCGCGCCACCGCACGGCGCGGCTGACGTCGCGGACGCTCACGAGCGAGAGGGCGGTGCTGGCGGCGCTGGACCGCCAGGTGGCGACGGTCCCGACCCTGGACCTCCAGGAGTACGCGGTGGGCACGGTCTGCGCGGCGGTCCCGCTGACGGCGGGCCGCGAGGTGGGCTGCGTGGCGCTGTCACTCCCGGTCCACCAGACCCACCGCCTCAGGGCGGCGGCGGAGAAGCTGAACACGGAGGCGGGAAACCTGCTGCTGGCGCTGTCGCTGTAGCGGGCGCCCACAGGGCCGGGGAGGCCGGGGACGCCGCGGAGCGGCGGGCGGCACGGGGGCGCTGCGCGGCGAGGGGCGGGCCCGGTAGCGCGGTGCGGCGCGGTCGGCTCCCGCGGCAGCGGCGCGACAGGCCCCCGGGCCCGTTGCCCCGTCTGTGCGCCCGGCGCCGCAGGCGCCCTGCAGCGGTCCGCACCCCCGCGGGCGGCCCCCGCGGTGCCGTCCACCCGCCGCGCCCCGCGCAGCGGGTTCGCGTGCGGCGGGAGGGATTCGAACCCTCAAGCCCTGTCAGGGGCCACAGATCCTAAGTCTGCTGCGTCAGCCATTGCGCCACCGCCGCTCGCCCGGAATGTTACCCGCCCCCGGATCGCGGCCCCGATACGGCGGGTTGGGCCCCGCGGGCCCGCGGGGGCCGCGGCGTCGTAGGGTGCCGCAATGCGTACCGAACCGCTGGCCGACGACGCCTGGGCCCTCCTCGGCGGGCGGCGCCGCGCCGTGCTGGGGCTCGCGGGGGCGCCCGGAGCCGGGAAGTCGACGCTGGCCCGCGCGCTCGTCGCCGCGCTGCGCGCGCGGCACGGGGCCGGGGCCGCCGCGTACGTGCCGCTCGACGGCTTCCACCTCTCCAACGCCCAGCTCGACCGCCTCGGCCTGCGCGACCGCAAGGGCTCGGAGCCGAGCTTCGACGCCGCCGGCTACGCGGCGCTCCTGCGCCGGCTGGCGGAGGAGCCGGACGCCGAGGTGTACGTGCCGGACTTCGACCGCGCCCTCGACGAGCCCGTCGCCGCCCGCCACCATGTCCCGCCCGGCACCCGGCTGATCGTCACCGAGGGCAACTACCTCGCCTGCGACCTCCCCGGCTGGCGCGCGGCGCGGGCGCTGATGGCGGAGGTCTGGTACGTCGACGCCGCCGACGCGGTGCGCGACGCCCGGCTGATGGAGCGCCACGTGGGCTTCGGCCGCACGGCGGCAGCGTCCCGCGCCTGGATAGACGCGAACGACGCGCCCAACGCGGAGTTGGTGAAGGCGTCGCGTGCGCGGTGCGACCGGATCGTGGCGGCCGACGACCCGGCCGACAGCCCGGCCGACAGCCCCGCCGGGGCGGCGGACGGCGCCCCCGGTGGCGGCCCGCCCGGCGACATCCTCGTCGTCAGCGGTCCGCCGGGGGCCGGCAAGACCACCGTCGCCCGGCTCCTCGCCGCGGAGTCCGGACTCGCCGTCCACCTCCACACCGACGACTTCTGGGCCTTCATCGCCCGCGGCGGCATCGCCCCCTACCTCCCCGAGGCCCGGCGCCAGAACGAGACCGTCGTCGCCGTCGCCGCGGGCGCCGCCGCCCGGTACGCCGCCGGCGGCTACCGCGTCGTCCTCGACGGCGTCGTCGGCCCCTGGTTCGTCGACGCGTACCGCGCCGCGGCCGGCGCCGCCGGCGTCCCCCTGCACTACGTCGTCCTGCGCCCCGACGAGGCGACGACCCTGGCCCGCGCCACCGCCCGTACCGGCCCCGGCGCGCTGACCGACCCCGGGCCCGTACGGGCCATGCACCGGGAGTTCGCCGACCTCGGCCCGTACGAAGGGCATGCGCTGGACACCGGCGGGCAGCCGCCCGAGGCGACCGCCGCCGCCGTGCGGGACGCCGTCGCCGCCGGTACGCACCGCCTCGGCTGAGGCCGCGGACAGGCGGAGACGCAGACAAGCGGACACGCGAAGAGCCCGGGCCGACCGGCCCGGGCTCTTCGGGGTGCGTACGCCGCCAGGGACTCGAACCCCGGACCCGCTGATTAAGAGTCAGCTGCTCTAACCAACTGAGCTAGCGGCGCAGGTCGTCTTGCACGACGCCGTCAAGCATACCGGCTCACCGGGGGTGCTCAGGCACCCTCCGGGAGCCGTACGACCCGGCCCTCCGACGCCGACAGGCGGGCCGCCTCCAGCACCCGCAGCGTCGCCGCGGCCTCGGCGGCGGTGACGGGCGGGGGCGTGCCGGTGCGCAGGGCCTCGACGATGCCGGCGTAGTACGCGGGGTAGGCGCCGGGGAGGGTGGGGACCGGTTCGCCGCCGCCGGTGAGCGGGGACTCCCCGGCGCCGAGGCGGCCCCACGCGGACTCGGGCTCCGTGCCCCAGGCACCCTCCGCCCTGTCCGCCCCGTCCGCCCCGTCGCCCGGGCGGCGGCCCTCGCGCAGCGCCGCCTCCTGCGGGTCGAGCCCGTACTTCACGTACCCGGCGCGGTTGCCCAGCACCCGGAAGCGCGGCCCGAGCTGCGGGGCCATCGCGGTCATCCACAGGTGTGTGCGGACGCCCCCGGCGTGCACCAGCGCGACGAAGTCGTCGTCGTCGACCACCGAGCCGGCCCGCCGCGCGTCGGACTCGGCGTAGACGGAGGTGACCGGGCCGAAGAGGGTCAGCGCCTGGTCGACGAGGTGGCTGCCCAGGTCGTACAGCAGCCCGCCGACGTCCGCGGGGTCGGCCGAGTCGCGCCAGCCGCCGCGCAGCGAGGGCCGCCAGCGCTCGAAGCGGGACTCGAAGCGGTGGACGTCGCCGAGCGCCCCGTCGGCGAGGAGCGCGGCGAGCGTGCGGAAGTCGTTGTCCCAGCGGCGGTTGTGGAAGGCGGAGAGGAGCAGTCCGCGGGCCTCGGCGAGGGTCGCCAGCTCGCCGGCCTCGGCGGCGGTGGCGGCGATCGGCTTGTCCACGACGACGGGCAGCCCGGCCTCCAGCGCGGCGGTGGCCAGCGGCACGTGGGTGCGGTTGGGGGTGGCGACGACGGCGAGGTCGAGGCGGTCGGCGCGGGCGAGGAGTTCGTCGGCGGTGGCGACGGTGGTGGCGTCCGGGTACGCGGCGCGCACCTGCTTCTGCCGCTCGGGGTCGCCGGTGACGACGGTGTCCAGGACGAGCCCGTCCGTGGCCGCGACGAGGGGGGCGTGGAAGACGGACCCGGCGAGTCCGTAACCGAGGAGACCGACGCGCAGGGGGGTGCTGCCAGGGGTGCCATCCATGTCCGTCACTCAACCACACCGCCCGCGCGGGCCCGGGGGCGGGCGGGGCGTCGGCCCCCGGTGCCCGTTCGGGCCGGGGGTTGCGCCGGACGGGCGTCATGGAGGCAGGCGTTGGGCCGTTCGGAGCCGCCTCGCCGATCGCCGCGGCGGGGGGCGTGGCACGGTCGCGAGCATGGGACCGCGTTCCGTACTCGTCCGCACGGCCGCCGCCGCAGCCCTCCTCCTCTGTCCCGTCTCCCCCGTCTCCCCCGCCGCGGCCGGTGCCGCGGCGGCGCAGGAGCCGCCGCCCGGCCGGGCGTTCGCGCCGCGCTGCGGCGACCCGGGGGCCGGGCGCTTCCCCGTGGAGACGGCGCTGCGCGGCGACGGCGCCGCGCTCCGGGCGGGCGGCGAGCGGGGCGGCCTGACGCTGCGGCTGCACAACGCCTCGGGCGGCTCCTGCCGCGACGTGCACCCCGTGGCCGTACTCGGCCACGAGGGCGGCGGGCGGCTCCGGCCCGCGGACATCCGGCTGGAGTTCCACGACGCGCAGGCGCGGCGGTGGCGGCCGGTGGACTTCGAGCGGACGGGCGCGGACGAGAGCGCGGGGGTGTTCGCGGGCGGCTTCCGCGGTTTCGTGCTGCGGGCGGGAGAGAGCCGCGAGGTGCCGGTACGCATCGGCTTCGCCGAGGGCGCACCGCGGGGGCGGGTCACCCTGAACGTGACCACGGTGCAGCGGCGCGGGGACGACGGCGAGTGGGTGGGGCAGTCGAAGGACTACGGGATGCGCGTCGAGCCGGGGCGCCGCTGCTGCGGCGGGAGGGCGGAACCGGAGCGCTCCGCGGCGCCGGAGGAGGCGACGCCGCGGCACCCGGAGCCGTCCGGCGGGGGCGGGGGCGGCGGTCCGGGGCGGCCGACCGGACCCGCGCACGGGGGCGCGCCGGGAGCGCCGGGCGCGCCGGAGAGCGCGGGGGGCCCGGAGGGTCCGGAAGGTTCGGAAGGTCCGCGGGTGCCGGGGAACACGGGAAGCCCGCGGGCCTCGGCAACACCGGCGTCGCCGAGGGCCTCGGAGGCACCGGAGGCACCGGGCACGCCGGGCACCCGCCCACCGGGACCGGGAACGCCGGCCGCCCCCGGCCCGGAACAGCCGACCGCCCCGGAGCGGCCGACCGGCCCGGAGCGGCCGACCGGCCCGCCGCCGCCGCGGCCCGGCGGCGTACCCCTGTGGCCGGGCGACGTACGGCAGCGACCGCCCCTGCTCCCCGACGCGGCCCCGATGCCGGAGAGCCTCGCCGCAACGGGCCCCCGGGCCGCCGCCGCGGTGGGGGCGGGGGCGGCCGGATCGCTGCTCCTGGGCACCGCCCTCCTCCTCGCCGCCCGCCACCTCCGCCGCACCCCCCGCCGCCCCACGCGGCCCCCGGCCCCGGACTGCCCCGCCGCGACGGGACAACCGGGCCGCCCCTCCCCGCCACCGCCCGGCTGACCGGGCCGCGCGCTCCCGCCGCCGGCTCCCCGTTCCCCCCTCTTCTCCCTCCGCCCCCTCTGTCCCCCCGCTCCTGCGTTTAGGCTGGTGACCCCGTCCCCGCGGCACCGGTTGGAGAATGCAGATGGCGGAGCGTATGCCGGTCGAGTCCTGGCTGACGGACATGGACGGGGTGCTGATGCACGAAGGCATCCCGATCCCCGGCGCCGACGCCTTCATCAAGCGGCTGCGCGACTCCGGCAAGCCCTTCCTCGTGCTCACCAACAACTCCATGTACACCCCGGGCGACCTGCACGCCCGGCTCTCCCGCATCGGGCTCGACGTGCCCGTGCAGAGCATCTGGACCTCCGCCCTGGCCACCGCCAAGTTCCTCGACGACCAGCGCCCCGGCGGCACCGCGTACGTCATCGGCGAGGCCGGGCTCACCACCGCGCTGCACGACCACGGCTACGTGCTCAGCGACCACCGCCCCGACTACGTCGTCCTCGGCGAGACCCGCACGTACAGCTTCGAGGCGCTGACGAAGGCCATCCGGCTGATCGAGAACGGCGCCCGCTTCATCGCCACCAACCCGGACGAGACCGGCCCGTCCACCGAGGGCCCGCTGCCCGCGACCGGCGCCGTCGCCGCGCTCATCACCAAGGCGACCGGCAAGGACCCGTACTTCGTCGGCAAGCCCAACCCGCTGATGATGCGCTCCGGGCTCAACCAGATCGGCGCCCACTCCGAGTCGACCGCGATGATCGGCGACCGGATGGACACCGACGTGCTGGCCGGCCTGGAGGCGGGCATGGAGACGTACCTGGTGCTGACCGGGCTCACCCGGGCGGATCAGGTGGAGCGCTTCCCGTACCGGCCGTCGCACATCGTCGACTCGATCGCCGACCTCGTCGACCTGGTCTGAGCCGGCCGAGCCGGGCCGCGCCGCTCCGGGCCGGAGGCCCGTCGCACGACGGGGGCGGCCCGTGCCCGCCGTTCGGGTGGGCGGCAACCGGATCGGCGTAGTGCCGGCGGCCCTGCGGATGCGGGGGCACGGCAGGTCGCGACCCTGGGAGTGAGAGCTTCCCGGAGGTCCCATGCGCCCGGCCCGTGTCTGCCTTGCCGCCGTTCTCCTGCTGACGGGCGGCGCCGCCGTCTCCTGCGCCGACGCGTACGCGCAGGGCGAGGTGACGGTCACCCCGTACCGCGTGCAGCGCGGCGACCCGGTCGAGGTGAGCACCGGCGCCTGCCGGGGCGAGTACGCCTCGGCGGCCTCGGAGGTCTTCGAGGCACCGGTGAACCTGCGGCCGGTGAACTACGGCGGGCTCAGCGGGCGGGGGAAGATCAAGTGGTCCGCGCGGGCCGGTACGTACCCGGTGTGGGTCGACTGCGACGGCGGCCGGCGGGTGGCGCGCGGCCAGGTGGTGGTGGAGGAGCAGCACCAGCGCCCCGACCACTGGAAGAACAACTGGGAGCACCAGCCCTGGTCGCCGGTGACCGCGGGCGGCGGCGGCACCGCGAAGAAGACGCAGGAGACGCGGGAGACGCAGGAGACGCAGCAGGCGCGGGCGGAGAAGAACGGCTCCGTGCCCGTCCTGCCCCTGACCCTCGTCGGCGGCGGCGCGGGCGTCCTCGCCGTCGCCTTCGTACGCCGCCGGACGCGCGGCGCCGCGGCGGCACCGGGCGACGGCACCCCCGATGGCCGCTGAGCGCACGAGCCGCCGCCCGGGCCTCGTCACGGCCGCCGCCTGGGCCGTGCTCCTGCTGGGCCTGGGCCTGTGGGGCCGCGACCTCGGCGGCGACGGCGGCGGCGACGGCGGCGGCGACGCGGTCTCCGACGGCGCCGCCGCCGCGCAGGTGCTGCGCGACGGGCCGCCGGCGGCCCGCCCGCTGCCCGGCTCCGCGCCCGCGGGCGTCGCGGTGCCGTCGGTCGGGGTCCAGGGGCCGGTGGTCGGCAGGGGGCTCGACGCGGACGGCGCGGTCCAGGCGCCGCCGTTCGGCAACGCGGACGAGATCGGCTGGTACCGCGGCGGCGCGCGCCCCGGCGCGGCCGGCGTCGCGGTCTTCGTCGGGCACATGGACACCCGCGCGAAACCGGCGGTGTTCTACCGGCTGGGCGACGTGCGCCCCGGCGAGGAGATCACGGTGACGCGTGCGGACGGGCGCACGGCGGTGTTCACGGTGGAGCGGGTGGAGACCGTCGCCAAGGACGGCTTCGACGCCCAGCGCGTCTACGGGCAGCACAAGCGCGGCCGGGCCGAGATCCGCCTGCTCACCTGCGGGGGCCCGTACGAGTCGATGGCGCGGACCTACACGGGCAACCTGGTGGTCTCCGGCTATCTCACGCGGGCGAAGTGACGTCGAGGTCCTTGAGGAGCTTCGCGACGTGACCGGTGGCCTTGACGTTGTAGAACGCCCGCTCCACGGTGCCCTTCTCGTCGACGACGACGGTGGAGCGGATGACGCCGGTCACCGTCTTGCCGTAGAGCTTCTTCTCGCCGAAGGCGCCGTACGCCTCCAGCACCGCCTTGTCGGGGTCGCCCACGAGCGTCACCCGCAGCGACTCCTTCTCCCGGAACTTCGCCAGCTTCGCCGGCTTGTCGGGCGAGACGCCGATGACGTCGTAGCCGGCGGTGGCGAGGACGTCGAGGTTGTCGGTGAAGTCGCACGCCTGCTTGGTGCAGCCGGGGGTGAGCGCGGCCGGGTAGAAGTAGACGATGACCTTGCGGCCCCGGTGGTCGGCGAGGGAGACGTCCTTGCCGTCCGCGTCGGGCAGGGTGAAGTCGGGGGCCGGGTCGCCGGGCTGGAGTCGCTCGCTCATGGTGCTTTTCCCTACTCCTCGGTGCGGGGCGGATGTCGCACCCGAGCGTAACGGCTGACAGACTGTCGAAAAGCAGACGGACGGCGAGGACGGAGGCACCGCGGTGTCGGACGGCAGGACTCCCGCGCAGATCGAGGCGGACATCGCCCGCCGGCGGCAGGATCTCGCCGCGACGCTCGACGAGATCTCGCTGCGGGTGAGCCCCAAGAACCTGGTCGACGAGGCCAGGGCCCGGACGAAGGGCGCGGTGGACCGCACCGCGGGTCAGGCGTTCGTGGTCGCGAACCGCGCCGTCGACAGCGCCCGCGGTGTGCTGGTCTCGCCCGACGGCGCACCCCGGCTGGAGCGCATCGTGCCGGTCGCGGCGACCCTCGTGGCCGTCGTCGGACTGCTGGCGCTGGGATCGCGCCGGCCGGGGAAGTCCCGGGGCAGGCGACGGCGCCGCTAGCGGCGCGGGTACCGTCGAGTCCGTGAATACGCCCCACGACAAGCTGCCCATCCGGATGCTCCACGACCGGGTACTCGTCCGCACCGACACCGCGGAGGGCGAGCGCCGGTCCAGCGGCGGCATCGTCATCCCCGCCACCGCGGCCGTGGGCCGCCGGCTGACCTGGGCGGACGTGGTGGCGACCGGGCAGAACGTGCGGACGGTCGAGCCGGGCGACCGGGTGCTGTTCGACCCGGAGGACCGCGGCGAGGTCGAGGTGCGGGGCGTGGGCTACGTGCTGCTGCGCGAGCGCGACCTGCACGCGGTCGCCTCGGAGCGCCTGGAAGGCTCGGACGACTCCACGGGCCTGTACCTGTAACGACCACCGGAACGGTCTTCCGCGGCGGCTTGCTACGGTTGGAGCAACCCGACGAGACGCGCCGTACCGGGTCACGCAAAGACGACGCACCCCCGTCAGTCCGACTACGGAGGTCCGTCTCATGGCGTGGATCCTGCTGCTCGTCGCCGGTGTGCTCGAAGTGGGCTGGGCGATAGGCATGAAGTACACCGAAGGCTTCACCCGCCTGTGGCCCAGCGTGTTCACCGTCGCCGGCATCGCCGCCAGCATGATGCTGCTCGCCCAGGCCGCGAAGACCCTGCCCATCGGCACGGCGTACGGCGTGTGGGTGGGCATCGGCGCCGGCGGCGCCGCGCTGCTCGGCATGGTGGTGCTGGGTGAGCCCGCGACGGTGGCGCGGGTGTTCTTCGTCGCCCTGCTGCTGGTCGCGGTGGTCGGGCTGAAGGCGACGTCCGGCCACTGACACCCGTACGGCCCCGGCCGCCCCCGTTTCTCCTACTGCGGCACCGGCGGCGCCGCGCCCGCGGGCGCGGCGGGCGCCGGTGCCGGCGGGGCTGCCGGCACCGGCACCGCCGGGACCGCCGCGGGGGCGGGGGCCGGCACGGGCGCGGGGGCCGGAGCGGGGGGCGGCGTGTAGGGCATCCGCTGCTTGTGGCCGACCTCCAGGTCGAAGTCGCTCGGCGGCACGTCCCACAGCGCGTCCCTCGTGTACGCGCCCCAGATCCGCGCCGGCACCCCGCCGCCGCTGATCCGGTCCTCCCCCAGCACCCCGTGCAGCGACTTCTGCGCGCCCGTCTCCGGGTCCTGCCCCATCACGCCCACCACGGTCGCCAGCTCCGGGGTGTAGCCCGCGAACCACGCCGAGCGGTCGTGCTCGCCGGTGCCCGTCTTGCCGGCCGCGGGGCGCTCGGCGATCTGCGCCTCCTCGCCGGACCCGTTCTCGACGACGCTCTGCAGCATCGCGGTCGTCGCGTCCGCGGCGTTCCGGGAGATCACGGGGTGCGGACGCTGCGGCGGGAGCTGGAAGATCTCGCCGTTGCGGCTGAGCTTGTCCACGAGCCGGTAGCCGCCGTGGTCGCCGTGGCCGGCGAGCGTGGCGTAGGCCTGCGCCAGGTCGAGGGCGCTGGGGGTGGCGGTGCCGAGGCCGATGGAGGGGTGGGCCTTCAGCTCCGGGGTGGCGGCGGGCAGGCCGAGGCGGATGGCGGTGCCGCGGACCTTCTTGGGGCCGACGTCCTGGGCCATCTGCGCGTAGACGGAGTTGACCGAATCGTTGGTGGCGTCGGCGACGTTGATGCGGCCGTACGAGACGTCGTCCTGGTTGTCCGGCGCGTAGCGCAGGGCCTTGCCCTTCCGGCCGATCACCCGGCGGTCGGAGTCGCCGTCGTACATCGTCCGCGGTGTGATCCGCTTGCCCTCCCAGTTCTTCGCCTTCTCCTGCACGGCGGCGGCGAAGACGAACGGCTTGAAGGTGGAGCCGGCCTGGTAGTCGCGGCGGGTGGCGTTGCTGACGTACTGCTGGGTGTAGTCCGGGCCGCCGTACAGCGCGACGACCTTGCCGCTGGCGACGTCGACGGAGGCGCCGCCGACGCGCACGTAGCCGTCGGCGGGGTTGGACTCCGGGTCGAGGTGGTACGTCAGCTGCTCCTCCACGGCGCCGACGAACGCGTCCTGCTTGTCGGGCTGGAGCGTCGTGACGATGCGGAAGCCGCCGGCGGCGAGGGTCTTCTCGTCGATGATGCGGTGCTCGACGAGGTAGCTGTTGATGGCCTCGACGAGGTAGCCGCGCTGCCCGGACAGGCCGGGGTCGAGCCGGGACGGCTCCGGCACGGGGAACTCCAGGCTCTCGCGGGTGCCGGGCGCGAGCCAGCCCTCCTTGACCATGCCGTCCAGCACGTAGTTCCAGCGGAACTCGGCGGCGGGCCGGTTGTCGGGGTGCACGGCCACGTCGTACGTGCTCGGGGCCTGGAGCAGCGTCGCGAGGAACGCGCCCTCGGCGACGGTCAGCTGCTCGACGTCCTTGTCGTAGTACGCCTGCGCCGCGGCCTGCACGCCGTAGGCGTTGCGGCCGAAGTAGCTGGTGTTGAGGTAGCCCTCCAGGACGTCGTCCTTGGTGACCTCGCGGTCCAGCTTGATCGCGATGAACGCCTCGCGGAGCTTGCGGCTGATCGTCTGCTCCTGGTCGAGGTAGTAGTTCTTCACGTACTGCTGGGTGATGGTCGAGCCCGACTGGGTGCCCTTGCCGGTCAGGGTGTTGAAGCCGGCCCGGACCATGGCCATCGGGTTGACGGCCGAGTCGGAGTAGAACTCGCGGTCCTCGGCGGCCAGTACGGCCATGCGGACGTGGTCGGGGATGCGCTGGAGCTCCACGCTCTCGCGGTCGACCTCGCCCTTGTCGGCGAGCTTGGTGCCGTCGGCGTAGAAGTAGTGGTTGCTCTGGGCGGTCGCCATGTCGTTGGGCCGCGGGATGTCGACGGTCAGGTAGCCGACGGCGAACGCCCCGGAGGCCAGCGCCAGTGTCAGCATCGCGGCACCCAGCAGCACCTTCCACCAGGTCCTGCGGTACGTGCGCCGCCGCCTGCGGGCCGGCGCGGGCCGGTCGGCGGACGGGGCCGGCGGGGGTGCCGGTACACCGTCCGCGCCGGTGCCGCCGACGTCGCCACCGCCACCGCTACCGCCGCCGTTGCCACCGCCGCCGATGTCGATGTCGCCGTCGACGTCCTCCGGCTCCGCCTCGGGGCCGAAGCTCCGGGTGCCCTGTCGCATCTCCGTGTGGCTCATCTGCCGTCCGTGGGCTCGCGCTGTCGTCTGATATGACCCTTGCGGGCAGTTTGTCATTAAGGATGCAGATATCCGGGAGGTGTGAATAACCGGTCGCAGCGCTCAACCCGACTGGACTAAAGTCAGCACCTTTGTGCTCGGGCGGCCGGTGAGGGGGTGGAGGCGCCATGCGCGGGTGGGACGGGCTGCGGGACGCGCCCGCCGTGCAGGCGCTGCGGCTGTACGGGCTGGTGGCGGCCGGCGGCTTCCGCCGGTTCGCGACGTACCGCGCGGCCACCTTCGCCGGCGTCTTCACCAACACCGTCTTCGGCTTCATCCTGGCTTACACCTTCATCGCGCTGTGGCACGAGCGCCCGCAGCTCGGCGGCTACGACCAGGCGCAGGCGCTCACCTTCGTCTGGGTCGGCCAGGCGCTGCTGGCGCCAGCCGCCCTTCTCGGCTTCGGCTTCCAGGAGGAGTTGCAGGAGCGCATCCGCTCCGGCGACGTGGCCGTGGACCTCTACCGGCCCGCCGACCTCCAGCTCTGGTGGTGCGCCCACGACATGGGCCGGGCCGCGTTCCAGCTCCTCGGCCGGGGCGTCGTCCCGCTGGCGGCGGGGGCGCTGGCCTTCGAGCTGGCGCTGCCCACGGCGGTGCACACGTGGCTGCTCTTCCTGCTCTCCGTGGCGCTGGGCTGCCTGGTGAGCTTCGCCATCCGCTACCTGGTCGGCCTCGCCGCGTTCTGGCTCCTCGACGGCCAGGGGATCAACCTGATCAACTCGCTGGTGGCGATGCTCCTTTCCGGCACCCTGCTGCCGCTGACGGTCTTCCCGGGCGCCTTCGGCGACGTCGCGCAGGCGCTGCCGTGGGCCGCGATGCTCCAGGTCCCCGCCGACGTGCTGCTCGGCCGGCACACCGGCGCGGGCCTCGCCGGGGCGCTGGCGTTCCAGGCGGTGTGGGCGGGGGCGCTGCTGGCCGCCGGGCGGGCGATGCAGGCGGTCGCGACCCGCAAGGTGGTGGTGCAGGGTGGCTGACCTGGCCGCGGGCGCGCGGGGGTACGGGCTGATCGTCGCCATGTGGGTGCGTACGACGATGACGTACCGCATGTCGTTCGCCATGACGGCGCTCGGCAACCTGCTGATGACCGCCGCCGACTTCGCCGCGATCGCGATCATGTTCTCGCACACCGACGTGCTCGGCGGCTTCACGTTCGCCGAGGTCGGGCTCCTCTACGGCACCACGTCCACCTCCCTGGGCCTGGCCGACCTGCTGCTGGGCAACCTCGACCGGATCGGCGGCCGGATCCGCGACGGCACGATGGACACGCTGCTGGTCCGCCCGGTGCCGGTGTTCGCGCAGATAGCCGCCGACCGCTTCGCGCTGCGCCGGATCGGCCGGGTGCTGCAGGGGCTGATCGTGCTGGTCTGGTCGCTGACGGCGCTGGAGGGCGTGGCGTGGACGCCCGTTTCGGTGCTGCTGGTCCCGGTGATGGTGCTGTCGGGGGCGGCGATCTTCGGGGCGGTGTTCGCCTGCGGCGCGGCGTTCCAGTTCTGGGCCACGGACGCTGCGGAGGTGCAGAACTCCTTCACGTACGGCGGCAACACCCTGACGCAGTACCCGCCGACGATCTTCAGCAAGGAGCTGGTGCGCGGCGTCACGTTCGTCGTGCCGCTGGCGTTCGTCAACTGGCTGCCGGCCCTGCACATCCTCGGCCGGGACGACCCGCTGGGCCTGCCCGGCTGGGTGGACTTCGCCTCGCCGCTCGTCGCCGCCGCGTGCTGCGCGCTGGCCGGGCTGGCGTGGCGCACGGGGCTGCGCGGATACCGCAGCACGGGGAGCTGACGCGACGGTGCACAGGACGCGAAGGAGGAGCACGTGATCGAGGTGGAGGACCTGGAGAAGGTCTTCTCCGTACGCCGCCGGGCGGGCCGGCTGCGCCGTACGCGGCACGAGGTGCGCGCCGTCGGCGGCATCAGCTTCACCGTGCCCCGCGGCGAGATGGTCGGCTACATCGGCCCCAACGGCGCGGGCAAGTCCACCACCATCAAGATGCTCACCGGCATCCTCACGCCCAGCTCCGGCCGGCTGCGCGTCGCCGGCATCGACCCGGCGCAGGAGCGGACGCGGCTGGCCCGGCGCATCGGCGTCGTCTTCGGCCAGCGCACCACGCTCTGGTGGGACCTGCCGCTGCTCGACTCATACCGGCTGATGCGCCGCATGTACCGCATCCCCGACGACCGCTACCACGCGAACCTGGCGCGCTGCACCGAACTCCTGGACCTCGGCGACCTGCTGGAGGTGCCGGTGCGGCAGCTCTCCCTCGGCCAGCGGATGCGCGGCGACATCGCCGCGGCCCTGCTGCACGACCCCGAGGTGCTGTACCTCGACGAGCCGACGATCGGGCTCGACGTGCTGAGCAAGGCGAAGGTGCGGGAGTTCCTGCGCGAGCTGAACGCGGACCGCGGCACGACGGTGCTGCTCACCACGCACGACCTGTCCGACATCGAGCAGCTCTGCAGGCGGGTCATGGTCATCGACCACGGCCGGCTGATGTACGACGGCGACCTCCACGGGCTGCACGCGGTCGGCGAGAGCGAGCGGATGCTCGTCGTCGACCTGGAGCGCGAGCTGCCGCCGATCGACGTCGCCGGCTGCCGCACGGTGAAGGTGGAGGGCCCGCGGCAGTGGCTCGCGTTCCCCGCCGGGGCCAGCGCGGCGCCGCTCGTCGCGGAGGTCGCCGAGCGGTGGCCGCTGGTCGACCTCTCGGTGCGGGAGCCCGACATCGAGGACGTCATCGCCCGCATGTACGCATAAGCTCGATGCCATGACGAGCGATGAGCATCTGCCGGAGCTGCGCGCCTCGGACGCCGACCGGGAGCAGGTCGCGGGCATCCTGCGTGACGCGCTGGCGGAGGGCCGGCTCGCCATGGACGAGTTCGAGGAGCGGCTGGAGGCGGCGTACGGGGCGAAGACCTACGCCCAGCTCGAACCCCTCACCCGCGACCTGCCCGCGGCGGGCTCCGGGATCCCCGCCGTCTCGCCGCGGGCGGCGGCCCCGGCCCGGCCGCCGTCCGGCTGGAGCGGCCGCATCGGCGGCGAGGCGACATCGCGCACGGGCATCGCGATCATGAGCGGCTTCCAGCGCAAGGGGGCCTGGACGGTGCCGCGGCGCTTCACGATGTTCTCGTTCTGGGGCGGCGGCGAACTGGACCTGCGCGAGGCGGACTTCGAGGCCGCGGAAGTGGAGATCCGCTGCATCTCCATCATGGGCGGCGCGAACGTCATCCTGCCGCCGGACATGGCGCTGGAGGTGCGCGGCATCGGCATCATGGGCGGCTTCGACCACTCCCAGGTCGGCGTCCCCCACACCCCGGGCACCCCGCGCGTCACGCTCACCGGCTTCGCCTTCTGGGGCGGCGTGGGGACGAGCCGGAAGAAGACGAAGGCCGCCCGGCGCGCGGAGGCGGAGGCGGCCCGGGAAGAGCGGCGGCTGGCCCGGGAGCAGCGGCGGCTCGCGCGCGAGGAGCGCCGCAAGCGCCTGGAGTAGTACGGGACCTGCCCGGCGGCCGGGTCAGAGCACGGCCTGCGCGCGGGGCTTGAGGTCCGCGGGGTCCAGCGTCAGGGCCATCTCGTGGTAGCCCAGGTCCGTCAGGTGCAGGTGGTCGCCCGAGTCGTACGCCGGGTGCAGGCGCGCCGGCCGGTCCGGGTCGCGCACGGCCGCGTCGAAGTCGAGGACCGCGTCGAAGACGCCGCCCGCGCGGATCCGCTCGTTGACCTCCTGCCGTACGCGCTCGGCCCGCGGCGTGTACGCCGGGTGCCCACGGAACGGCATCAGCGTCGCGCCGAGGACCCTGAGGCCCCGGTCGCGGGAGTGCCGGGCGGTCTCGCGCAGCCCCGCGACGATGGCGTCCGCGTCGGCGGTGCGGGGGGACTTGAGGATGTCGTTGATGCCCAGTTCGACGACGACGGCCTTGACGCCGGTGCGCGAAAGCACGTCGCGGTCCAGACGGTTGAGCCCGGAGGGGCCGTTGTTCGGGAACTCCGCGCCGCCGTCGGTGAGCACGCGGTTGCCGCTGATCCCCAGGTTGAGCACCCCGTAGCGGGGCGCGCCGGGCTCCTCGCGCAGGCGCAGGGCGAGGTAGTCCGTCCAGCGGCGGTTGGCGTCGGGGGTGGAGGTGGTGCCGTCGGTGAGCGAGTCGCCGAGGACGGCGACGGTGCCGGCGGCGTGCTCGCTCCAGACGTCGACGGCGGTGACGTAGCGCCAGGACCGGAACTCCCGGTCGTACGCCGCCCCTTCGGTGTCCCGGGTGTGGTCGCCCGCGGCCAGGTAGGAGGTCTGGAGCGCGTGCGGGTGGTACGTGACCGGGCCGCCCGGCGCCGGCGCGTACGTCGTCACCAGCAGGTCCGTGTCGGCCGGCACCCGCAGCCGCACGGGGTCGCTGGTCACCGTCCGGCCCGCGGGGATCGTCACCGCGTCGGTGCCGGCGAAGGTCAGCGGGCGCATCGTCTCCGGCTGCGCCGCGGGGGCGCCGGCTCCGGCGGCGACGGCGACGCTGGCCCGGGTGAGGGTCAGCGGGGTGTCGCCGTACTCGTTGGAGAGTTGTATCCGGGCCCGGGCGCCGCCGATGGAGGTGTGCACGACGTTGCGTATGGAGGTGCCCGCGAAGCCGTCCCGCGTGCCCGGCTCCGCCGCGGCCTGTGCGGCGGCCCAGGTGCCCGCCCAGCCGCCGACGGACGCGGGGGCGGCGGCGCCCGCGCTGCCGCCGGCGCCGGGGGGCGGGGGCGCGGCGGGGCGGTCGGTGACGGCGTGGACGCCGGCGACGAGCAGCGCCACGACCGCCACCAGGGCGGCGAGCACGGCGTAGCCCGTCCTGTTCGTCACGTCAGCCTGCTCCCCCGGAAGTCCGTCGCCCGCGCTGTGCGGGGCGGTCCGCCATCTTAGCGATGGGAGGGAGGCGTTCCGGTCACAGCCCCGGTGCCGCCCGGGCCGTCCCCGGGGGTCTCCTCCCCGGACGCCGCCTCCCCGGCCTCCGGTACGGCGGCGGCGGTGCGCCGGC
>NZ_JAINRD010000034.1 GCF_020400605.1 Streptomyces aculeolatus
CCGTCGCACTCCGGAACCGAACCGGCCCCGTGGCAACCCGAAGAACATTACGGAGCGAGGTGCTCCGTGTCAAGCGCGATCTTGGCTAGTCCAGATCGGACAGTCGTCCGCTCGCGTCGGGCTGGGCGTCCTCCACCCGGCGGAGGAGGCGGGTGAGCAGCTCGCCGAGCAGGGTGCGTTCGGTCGGGGTGAGGTCCTGGAGGAGGTCCCCCTCCCAGTCGGTGCCCATGCGCATGACCGCGAACCACTTGTCCCGGCCCAGCTCCGTGATGCCGACGATGACGCGGACGCGGTTGGTCTCGTCGCGTTCGCGGGTGACCAGGCCCTCGGTGACCATGCGGTCGATGCGGTGGGTCATCGCTGCGGGGGTGAGGCCGAGGCGCTTCGCCAGCTCGCCCGGGCCGAGCTGGTAGGGGGCGCCGGCGAGGACGAGGGCCTTGAGCACCTCCCACTCGGCGCCGTTGACGCCGATGTCGGAGAGGTGGCGGCCGTAGGCGACGGTCATGCGGCGGTTGAGGCGGCTCAGTGCGGAGACGATCTGCTCGACCTGGGGGTCGAGGTCCTGGAACTCCCGCTGGTAGAGCGCGATCTGCTCGTCGAGCGAGCGCAGCTCCTGCGTGGGCGTCCGGTCTGCATCGGTGGCCGGGGCGTCGCTGTCGGACATGGCGCGCAGTATTCCACCAATCTCGTTCGCGTCGAAGTTCTCAGGCGTGTACTCTTTAGCTCTGAACTTTAGCATCGAAGTCTTTGACCTGGTAGCTCGCGGGCGCCGGGTCAGACGTGTGTATGGGTGGTGAGTAGTGACACGCGAGTCCGGCACGACGGCCCTCCGCCGGATCCAGGTGGGCAACGCGCTGAGCGCCTTCGGCAACGGCTTCACGGTGCCGTACACGTTCTTGTACGTCTCGCGTGTGCGGGACCTGGGCTCCACCACGGCGGGCGTCGCGCTCGCCGGGTTCGCCATGGCGGCGCTGCTCGTGCTGCCCTTCACCGGGCGGTTGATCGACCGGCGCGGTCCCCTGCCGGTGGCGCTCGTCGGCACGGTCGCCGCCGCGGCCGGGGCGCTGTCGCTGGGGCTGGCCTCGACGGCGCCCATAGTGCTCGCGTCGACCCTGGTCATGGGCGCCGGGATGGCGGTCATCCAGCCGGCGCTGGCGACGATGATCGTATGGTGCTCGACGCCGGCGACCCGGTCGCGGGCGTTCGCGACGCAGTTCTTCCTGAACAACCTCGGCATCGGCCTCGGCGGGCTGCTCGGCGGGCTGCTCGTGGACGAGGAGCACGCGGGGTCGTTCGTGCGGCTCTTCGCCATCGAGTCGGTGATGTTCCTGGTGCTCGGTGCCGTGGTCGCCACGGTGCGGCTGCCGCGCGCGGCGCGGGCGGCAGCGGGGCCCGCGGGCGAGGGTGCCCGGGGGCGGTGGCGGGTGCTGCTCGCCGACCGGGCGATGGTGTGGCTGTGCGTGCTGGGCTTCGTGATGTTCTTCGCCTGCTACGGGCAGTTCGAGTCGGGGCTGTCGGCCTTCGCGGTCGAGGTGTCGGGGATATCCCCGTCGACGCTCGGGTTGGCGCTGGCGGCGAACACCGCGGTGATCGTCGTGGCGCAGTTCGCCGTGCTGCGGCTCGTGGAGCGGCGGCGACGCAGCCGGGTCATCGCGGCGGTCGGGCTCATCTGGACGTTCGCGTGGCTGATGGCCGGGGCCTCGGGGTGGGTGGCCGGCGGGCAGGCGATGGCGACGGCGGCGATCATCTCCACGTACGCGCTCTTCGGGCTCGGTGAGGCGATGCTGTCGCCGACCGTGGCGCCGCTGGTGGCCGATCTGGCGCCGAGTTCCCACATCGGGCAGTACAACTCGGTGTTCGCACTGGTCAAGCAGCTGGCGTTGGCGATCGGGCCGGCGGTCGGCGGGCTGCTCGCCGGGGCCGGGGCGTACGGGGTGTACATCTCGATGCTCGTCGTGGCCTCGCTGGGCATCACGGTGATGGGGCTGCGGCTGGGCAAGCGGCTGACGCCGGTGCAGGACTGCCCCCGGCTCGCGGGCACCGTGCAGGTGGCGTCCCACAAGCCGGCCGCGGCCGGAGTGGAGCCGGCGCCTGTGCAGGCGGCGTAGCGGGCGTGCCCGCGCGGGGCGTGTGCCCGCGCGGGCGTTCCTGCCGCGTACGCGGCTTCAGTGGCGGTGCCCGCCCGGCAGGGCGAACTCGCACCACACCGCCTTGCCGCCGCCCAGCGTGCGGCGTGAGCCCCAGCTCGTGGCGATCGTGGCGACGATGGAGATGCCGCGGCCGTTCTCGTCGCCGGGCTCGGCCTGGCGGCGGCGGGGCAGGCGGTCGTCGCCGTCGGTGACCTCGACGATGAGCCGCCGGTCCGTACGCCGCAGGCGCAGCCGCATCGGCGGGGAGCCGTGCTGCAGGGAGTTGGCGACCAGTTCGCTGGCCGCCAGCACGCCCAGCTCGCGCAGCTCCGCCGGGAAGCGCCAGCTCGCCAGGACGCCGTCCGCGAAGGCGCGGGCGCGCGGTGCCGCCTCGACGCCGCCGAGGAGGTCCAGCGCCGCGCTGCGGAACAGCTCGGCCTCGCCGCCGTCGCGCAGCGGGTGCTCCAGCACCAGCACGGCGACGTCGTCGTCGTGCTCCGCGGTGACGCCGAGGGCGCGGATGAGGCGGTCGCAGACGACGCTCGGTGCGCCGGTGGCGCCCGCGAACGCGCTCACGAGCGCGTTCACGCCCTCCTCGATGTCCTGCCCGCGGCGCTCGATGAGGCCGTCGGTGTAGAGGACGGCGGTCGATCCCGGCGGGAAGGGCAGCTCGGCGGAGCTGTGCACCCAGCCGCCGGTGCCGAGCGGCGGGCCGGTGGGCTCGTCGACGCGGCGCACGGTGCCGTCGGCGTCGCGGATGAGGATCGGCACGTGGCCCGCGGAGGCGTGCACCAGGCGGCCCTCGTGCGGGTCGTGGACGGCGTACGCGCACGTGGCGATCTGGTTCGGGTCGATCTCCGCGGCGAGGCCGTCGAGGAGTTGCAGCACCTCGTGCGGCGGGAGGTCCAGGCGCGCGTACGCGCGTACCGCGGTGCGCAGCTGGCCCATGACGGCGGCGGCGCGGACGCCGCGGCCCATGACGTCGCCGATGACCATCGCCGTGCGGCCGGCGCCGAGGGTGATGACGTCGTACCAGTCGCCGCCGACGGCTGCGTCGGTGCCGCCGGGCTGGTACTTGGCCGCGACCCGCAGGTCGTCCGGCTGCTCCAGCTCCTCCGGCAGCAGGCTGCGCTGCAGGGCGACCGCGGCCTCGCGCTGCATGCGCTCGCCGGCGCGCAGCCGCTCCGCGGCCTCCACCTGGTCGGTGACGTCGGCGGCGGAGACGAGGACGCCGCCGCTCTCGCCGACGTCGATGGGGCTGCAGGTGAACGTGTACGAGCGGGCGTCGGGGGCGCGGCGGGCCTTGACGGTGCGCCGGGTGCCGCTGCGCAGCACCTGGTCCATCAGCGGCAGCAGCCCCAGCTCGGCGAGTTCGGGCAGCGCGTCGCGGGCGGGGCGGCCCGGGGAACGGGCACCGAAGACGGCCGCGTAGGCGTCGTTGACGTACGCGATGCGGTGGTCGGGGCCGTGGACGACCGCGACGGGTGCCGGCAGCCGGCCGAGGGTGGCGCTGACCGGCAGCTCGATGCCGGGGTCGGCGTCGAGCCTCGCCTCGGGTTCCGGTGGTGCCGCGTCGCCGCCGCCGCTCGCCGTACCGCCGGGGTCGGCGTCCGGCTCGATGCCGGGGTTCGGTTCCGCCGCGCCCCGGCGGCCCGGCCGCCCGGCGCGGGCGGAGGGGACGGCACCGCGGAACCCCCGCGCGGCGGCGGTGCGGCGCGGGGATCCGGGGAGCCGGGGGCTCCAGCGCGTGAAGTTCAAGCGTGCCAGTCCCAGGTCCACTCGTTGGTCGTTCGTTTCGCTCCGTGCCGCTTCGTGCCCGTCCATGGTCACATGCCCGCCTCAGTCGTGGTCAGGGCCGCGGCCCGACCGGGTGGCGAGTTCGAATTCCGCCCGCGGATGTTCCAGCGAGCCGAGGGCGACGACCTCCCGTTTGAACAGTCCGGCGAGCGTCCACTCGGCGAGCACGTGGGCCTTGCGGCCCACGGTCGGGAGCTTGCCCAGGTGGTACGCACGGTGCATGAGCCAGGCAGGGTAGCCCTTCAGTCGGCGGCCGTACACATGGGCAATGCCTTTGTGGAGGCCGAGGGAGGCGACGGAGCCGGCGTAGCGGTGCCGGTAGTCGCGCAGGGGTGCGCCGCGCAGGGAGGCGGCCAGGTTGTCGGCGAGGACGCGGGCCTGGCGGACGGCGTGCTGGGCGTTGGGGGCGCAGAGCGCGCCGGGCCCGTCGGTGGTGAGGTCCGGTACGGCGGCGGCGTCGCCGGCGGACCAGGCGGCGTCCTCGCCCTCGACGCGGAGGTCGGCGGTGCAGCGCAGGCGCCCGCGTTCGTTGCGGGGCAGGCCGGTGGCGGCGAGGACGGGGTGGGGGCGGACGCCGGCGGTCCATACGAGCGTGCGGGTGGGGAAGCGGGCGCCGTCGCCGAGGCGGGCGACGCGGTCCGTGCAGCTCGACAGGCGGGTCTCCAGGCGTACGTCGATGCCGCGTTCGCGCAGCCGGCGTACGGCGTACTCGCCGAGTCGCTCGCCGACCTCCGGCAGGATGCGGTCGCCGGCCTCGACGAGTACCCAGCGCATGTCCTGGGGGCGTACGCCGGTGTAGTAGCGGGTGGCGTAGCGCGCCATGTCTTCGAGCTCGGCGAGTGCTTCCACGCCGGCGTAGCCGCCCCCCACGAACACGAACGTCAGAGCGGCCTCGCGGACGGCCGCGTCGCGGGTGGAGGAGGCGATGTCCAGTTGTTCGAGGACGTGGTTGCGCAGGCCGATGGCCTCCTCGATCGAGGTGAAGCCGATGCCGTGCTCGGCGAGCCCGGGCACCGGCAGCACCCGCGAGACGGACCCGGGCACCAGCACGATCTGGTCGTACGCCAGCTCCAGGGGCGGCTCGCCGGTCTCCTCGGTGGCGAGCGTCGCGACGCAGGCGGTGCGCTCGGGGTGGTCGACGGAGGTCACGCGCCCGGCGAGCACGCGGCAGCGGGGCAGCACGCGACGCAGCGGCACCACGACGTGGCGCGGCTGGACGGAGCCGGCGGCGGCCTCGGCGAGGAAGGGCTGGTAGGTCATGTACGGGTCGGGTGCGACCACGGTGATCTGCGCCGCGCCGCTCTTGAGCTGCCTGCCGAGCTGCTTCTGCAGCCGTAGCGCCACGGCCATCCCGACGTTGCCGCCGCCGACGACGAGCACGCGCGTCGGATCCGTCATGGGCAACCTCCTGCCTGGGGTCCCGCCTGGGGCCCGGCCTCGCCGCGCGCCGCCGGCGGCGGTGCGGGCCCGGGGGGAGGCCGCGCACGGCGACCTCGGAACACCCATGACGCACCGCGTTCGGACTTTTGTCCACAGGCAGGGGAAGGATTTCCGGCGCCCGAGGTGTCCGACCCGCGGCCGATCCTTATCCACAGCCCCTTCTCTCTTGACTTCTGCTGAACTATGTTCGTACGAGCCGGAGTGGCCCGACCAGATGCACTCCGGTAAGCAGGGTGGGGAGTCTCCGGGGGGAGACTGTCATAACCGGGGGAAACAGAGATGCAGGTTCAGAGCAGTCGTCTGTCGGCAAACATGACGGGATCGGACACTTCGGGCGGGCTGTCGACGAATGGCCGATCGGCGCTGCGGGTCGACGCGCAGCGCAATCTGGAGCACGTCCTGCGCGCCGCGCGCGAGGTCTTCGGGGAGCTGGGCTACGGCGCTCCGATGGAGGACGTCGCCCGTCGCGCCAGGGTCGGCGTAGGCACGGTGTACCGCCGCTTCCCGAGCAAGGAAGTGCTGGTCAAGCGCATCGCCGAGGCGGAGACCGCGCGGCTGACCGAGCAGGCCCGCGCGGCACTTCAGCAGGAGGACGAGCCGTGGGCCGCACTGGCCCGCTTCCTGCGCGCCTCCGTCGACTCCGGGGCCGGGCGGCTGCTGCCGCCGCAGGTGCTCGGCGTGACGGCGAAGGCGCCGGAGGAAGAGCCGCGGGTGCCGCAGCAGCGGCCCTCGCCGGACGGCTCGGCGCCGCAGCCCGGCGGGCCCGGTGAGGCGGTCGCGGGTGCGGCCGAGGGCGCGGGTGCGGAGAGCGCGAGCGTCGGCGGTACGGACGCGGCGGCGCTGCTCGACGTGGTCGGGCAGTTGGTGGCGCGTGCCCGGGACGCGGGGTCGCTGCGCGCGGACGTGTCGGTGTCGGACGTGCTGCTGGTCATAGCCACCGCGGCGCCGTCCCTGCCGGACCCGGAGCAGCAGGCGGTCGCGTCCGCGCGGCTGCTGGACATCCTGCTGGACGGGCTGCGGCCGCACGCGGAGAGCTGAGCGGGCAGGTCGCCTCGACGGGGGTGCGCCGGGGTTTCCCGGCGTGCCCTGGCGGCCCCGGCGGGGGGTTCCCCTTGACGGGTGGCCCCGTCGGCGGTGGCCCGTGTTGACGGGGTCGCCCGTGAGGGTGCCTGTCGACGGCGGCCGGCGGCCGTGGCCGGCGTGGCCACCGCGGCAGCCCCTCGTCAAGCGAGGCCGATGTCTACCCCGAAAGCGTGACCGCTAGTGCGTCGCGGCGCGGAAAACCCCCCAACGGGTGGTTGGCCGTTCAACGCGGCGGCAGGCAGGGCCCGTTGTGACACGCTCACCCGAAATGACGGGTGGGACGAGCGTCTACGGGAGCTTGCGGCATGGCAGTTGACGATCCGGACGATCGCGGGCGTGCCGCCGGTGGTGAGGGTGCTGCACCCGACGGGGCCGGCGAGGCGGCGTCCGGCGAGGCCGTGGGGGCCATCCCGAAGCAGCGTGAGCGGCGGGACGAGGGGGTCACCGGCCCCCTGCCCTCCGACACGGAGTTGGTCGCCCGGATGCGTACGGGCGACGACAGCGCGTACGAGGAGCTGTATGAGCGGCACGCCCCGGCGGTCCGCCGGTACGCGCGTACCTGCTGCCGCGACTCGCACACCGCCGACGACCTCACCGCCGAGGTGTTCGCACGCACGCTGCAGGCGGTCCGCGGCGGCGCCGGACCGGAGACCGCGGTACGGGCGTATCTGCTGACCACCGTGCGGCGGGTCGCCGCCGCCTGGGCGAAGACCGCCAAGCGCGAGCAGCTCGTCGACGACTTCGCCCTCTTCGCGACCCAGGCCGCGCGCCCGGCCTCCGACGACGACACCCTCGACCTCGGCGCCGACGTGCGCGCCATGCACGAGGCCGAGCAGTCGATGGCGGTGCAGGCGTTCCGCAGCCTGCCCGAGCGCTGGCAGACGGTGCTCTGGCACACGACGGTGGAAGACGAGTCGCCCAGCCAGGTCGCGCCGCTGCTCGGGCTCACCGCCAACGCCACCGCCGTGCTCGCGCATCGCGCCCGCGAGGGCCTCAAGCAGGCGTACCTCCAGGCGCACGTCTCCACCGCGCTCACCGCGGGCGGCGACTGCGCCCGGTACGCGGACCGGCTCGGCGCGTACGCGCGCGGCGGGCTGCGGATGCGCGCCGAGCGGGGGCTGCGCAAGCACCTGGACGACTGCGCCCGGTGCCGCATGGCGGCCGTGGAGGTCGCGGACGTCAACTCCCGGCTCAGCACGCTGCTTCCGGTCGCGGTGGTCGGCTGGTTCGCGTCGGCCGCGGCGGCGAAGGCCGCCGGGTTCGCGGGTGTCGGCGCCGGCGCGGGGGCGGCGGGCGCCACCGGCGCGGGCGCCGCGGCGGCGGCGAGCGGCGTCGGGGCCGGCGGCGGGGGCGGTGCGGGCGCGGCCGGCGGCGCCGGTGCCGTGGCGGGCGAGGGAGTCGGTGCGCCGGTCAAGGTCGCGGCGGCGGCGGGCATCGTCGTGGCGGCCGCGGCAGCGGCGCTGGCGCTCGTGCTGTCGGGCGGCGGCGGCGAGAAGGAGCCGGTCGCCAACCCGCCCGCCACCTCGGCCCCCGCGCCGCCCCCTGAGCCCCCGCCCGCGAAGAGCCCGGAGCCCACTCCCCCGCCCCCCGCCCCGGAGCCGGCGGAGCCCACGCCGACGCCGCCCCCCACCCCGCCCCCGCCCCCGCCCCCGGAGGAGCCCTCCCCCTCCCCCACCCCGACGCCCACGCCCACGCCGACCCCGACGCCCACCCCGCCGCCGAGCACGCCTCCCCCACCGCCGCCGCCTCCCCCCGCCGAGCCGTACCGCGTGGCCGGGCTCGCGTCCGACGTCTTCGGCGACGGCACGGAGCCGGAGATCGTCGCGGACCGCAGCGGCTGGTGGTGGCAGCGCGAGGAGTTGGACGTCGGCGGCCGGACGTACGCCCACGGCGTGACGGTGCAGGCGGAGTCGTCGCTGACGATCGAGCTGAACCGCGCCTGCACCCGCTACCGGGCGGCGGCCGGCATCGACGACATGATGTACCGCCTGGGCGCGGCCAGGTTCAGCGTCTACGGCGACGACGCGCGGCTGTGGCGCTCGGACTGGGTCGCGGCGGGCGAGGAGGCGGCCGTGGTCGACGTGGGCCTGCCGGCCGGGACGGAGACGATCCGGCTGGAGGCCGAACCGCAGCACCCCGCGCACACCCCTGTGCTGACGGACTGGGCCGATTCGGTCATCGACTGCCGCTGAGCCCGCCGTCCGACACCTGGCCGGGGGGCGGGGGGCGTGGCGCCTCGGCCCTGGCCCTCCCCGCGCACGACGTTCGACACGCGACGCCGCCGAGCGCCCGGCGCGTACGCCCCTACGCCGGGGCGACCAGCAACGGCCGGGCGCGCTCGCGGAGTTCCGCGACGATCGGCTCGTCGCCGTAGGGCTCCAGCCGGGCCAGGAGGTCCTTCACGTACTCGGTCGTCCGCGCCGAGGAGATCCGGCCCGCGACCTCCACCGCCCGTGTGCCCTGCGCGCACGCCGCGTCCAGGTTGCCCGACTCCAGCTCCGCGACCGCGGCGACGATCAGCCGCAGCCCGTGCGAGCGTACGAACGCCTCCGTCGGCCGCGCCAGCGCCTGTTCCGTGAAGTACCGCACCTGGCGCGGTACCCGCAGGTCGCGGTAGCACTCGGCGGCGTCGGCGGCCAGCCGGTCGTAGGCGTAGAAGTCGAGCCAGGCCGGGTCCGGGTCGCCTTCGCGGGCGCGCTCCAGCCAGCTCTCCGCCGCCGCCAGGGCCGTGCCGCAGGACGGCTCGTCCTGTGCGCGGGCGTGCGCCCGCGCCTCGACGAGGTGGAAGAAGCTCATCGCACGCGCCGTCGCCAACCCCCTGTTGCGCTCGATCGCGGCCTGGGCGAGATCCACGCCCTCGTCGGCGAAGCCGCGGTACGTCGCCTGGAGCGACATCGACGCCAGGACGTACCCCCCGAGCGGCACGTCCGCCGCCGCCCGCGCCAGCCGCAGCGCCTGGATGTAGTACCGCTGGGCGGCCTCCTGCTGGCCGGTGTCGAAGGCCATCCACCCGGCGAGCCGCGTCAGTTCCGCCGTCGCGCCGAAGAGCGAGCGCCCGACCTCGTCGGTGTACGCGCCGAGCAGCAGCGGCGTCGCGTCGACCCGCAGGCACTCCGGCACCATCGACGCCCGCCAGTCGCCGCCGCCGTACTTGGAGTCCCAGCGCCGCGCCTCCTCCGCCGCGTCGCGCAGCTTGGCGACGTCGCTGTGCCCCACGCGCCGCGGATCGGCCCCTTCGGCCGCGGGCGCGTGCTGCGCGTCGGCGCCGTCGAGGCCGCGGGCGACCGAGCCGTCGGCCGGCGTGATCAGCCAGCGGGAGGCGGGCGTCGCGTACGCACTGACGGCGAAGGAACCGGCGAGGCTCTGCCATATGCCGCCGCTGCCGGCGCGCCGCCCGGCGAGGTCGAGCCGGTACAGCTCGGTGGCCGAGCGCACCGCCTCGCCGACGTCGCGCGGGAACGCGAGGCCGACTTCGGGCGCCGGGTCCGTGTCGGCGAGCCCTATCTCGTGCAGCGGCACGGGGCGGCCGAGCTTGCCGGCGATGGCGGTGGCGATGAGGTGGGGCGCGGCGCCCTGCGGCACCATCCCCTTCGTCACCCACCGGGCGACGGACGTCTTGTCGTACCGAAGCGTCATGCCGCGCTGCGCGCCGAGGTCATTGACCCGGCGGGCGAGTCCGGCGTTGCTGATCCCGGCGAGCGCGAGCATGTGGCCCAGCTTCTCGTTAGGCCCGCGTGGCGTCCTGGACATGCACACCCCTCGACCACCGACGGCTCCCGTCCGGCAGGTGGGGATCCGGCCGGGTCGCATATGCACCCAGCGTAGTTCGCCGGATCCCGACCGTTAAGAGGAATGTTTCCGGATGGCGGGATTGCAGCGCGCGTGCTCCGGGGTCGTGTGGCGGTGCGCCGTACGTGCGCTCTCGCCGCAAAGGGCCCCGCACGCTTGGCTGGTTGTCCGTGGGTCGGCTCGCCGCGCCTGGGAAAGCGGCGGGCCTGGGGAACTCCGCCGTCATTCATCCCCGCGGGCGGCGGCTCACGGTCCGGGGAGCGCGGGACGCTTCCCGGACCGCACAAGCCCGTACGGCGGCCTTGGTTGGCCGGGATTGCGCCGTGTACAGAATGGCTGAATGACGCCCTTCACGACGGGTGTAGATCCGGGCGTACGGGACGGTCGCACCGGAGTCCGGGCACCGATCGGGCGCGCGTACCGGGTTCCGGACGGCGCACGGGGGCGGGCCCGCGGCGCCCGTTCGATCTTCTGACTCGGGTCTGTTCGCCCTCCGCCCGCGGTCCGTTCGATCCCTCCCCTCCGCGGGTCGCCTGCCTTCCGCTTGCTTGCCTCGACGACACCCGGGGGCGCTTCCGGCCGTGACAGGCAGACTCCCGCGCGACCGCATCCACTCACATGCGCCCCTCTCGTGGCAGCATTGGTCCTGACGAAGCGGCAGTACGCCCTGAGCGTGGCGGAGTTGATGCCGATCGCCCGGCTCGCCTGGCTCGCTTGGCATATGCCGATACGTCCCCAGTTGCCCACGAGGAGGCGCGCATGCGGTGGTTGGTGGGGTGGAGCAGTTCCGCCGCCGCGCCCTCGTTCCTCGACGGCGCCCAGTCCGCCGACGACTACGACCTCCATCCCGTCGGCGCCCAACTCGTCTGGGGCGGCCCGGATCCGCTGTGGGCGGTCGGCGACTGGCGGCCGGACGAGATCCGGGTCGTCGACGTCGCCCCGCTGATCCGCCTCGCGGTCTTCGGCACCTGCGGCGCGAGCGACGACCAGCTCCGCGTGGGCCTGCTGTCCGCGCGCGGCGGTGCCGTACGGCACCTGACCGCCTGGTCCGGCGGGTACACCGCCGTCGCGCAGGTCGGCCGCCGCACCACCGTCCTCGGCGACCTCGCCGGCGCGCGCCCCGTCTTCCACGCCGCCTGGGACGGCGGCACGGCGTACGCGACCGCCGCACTGCCGCTCGCCGACCTCATCGAAGCCGAGCTGGACGTCTCCCACCTCGCCGCCCAACTCGCCTGCCCCGACGTACCGGAGGCCCTCGGCGACGGCACGCCGTACTCCGGCGTGCACCGCGCACCCCCCGGCCACGCGCTCATCCTCCGCGAGGGCGCGAAGGAGATCACCGGCTACGAGCCGCGCGCCTCCCTCGCCGTCGCCGCCCCGTCGCTCGACGCCGAACCGGCGGTGGCGGGCGTACGCGAGGCGCTCGTGGAGTCCGTACGCGCCCGGCTGGCCGCCCCGCGCCACGCGCCGGAACCCGGCTACGGCGGCCTCGACCCCGGCCCCGTACCCGGCATGGGCCCGGCCGACCGGCGCGCCGCCCGCGGCCCGGCCCCCGGCATCGGCGCCGACCTGTCCGGCGGCATCGCCTCCGGCACCCTCGCGCTGCTCGCCGCCGGCCTGCCCGGCGCGCCCGGTACGCCGCCGGGGCTGGGACCGGGGCAGGGCGAGCGGCTGGTGGCCGTGACGTTCAACGACCTGACGGCACGGGCCGACGAAGCCGAGCTGGAGCGGGCCCGCACCATCGCCGCCAACCCGCGGCTGCACCACGTCGTGGTGGCCGCCGGCGAGGCGGCGCTGCCGTACGCGGACCTGGAGAGCATGCCGCTGACCGACGAGCCGGGGCCCTCCCTGGTCGCCGCCGCCCGGCACCGCCGCCGGCTGACCGCGGGCAGCGCCGACCACCTCGTGGGCGTCGGCGCCCGCGAGGTCCTCGACGCCCACCCGGCCCGGCTCGCCGACCTGCTGCTGGACCGCCGGCGCCGCTCGCTGTTCCGGCCCGTCACGGCGCTGGCGCGCGCGGAGGGGTCGGTGCTGGCGCCGCTGACGGTCTACCGCGCGGCCCGCCGGCTGGCCCGTACGACGTACTGGGAAGGCATCAACGAAGGCGCAGAGGCGCTCCTCGACGACCCCGCGGGCGGGCTCGGCGGGCCCGGGCGCGGCCGGGGCGCGCTCGACGCGTCGCTCGCCGCGCTGAGCTGGTGCCGGCCCGGGCCGGCGGCGCGGTGGCTGACGGGTGAGGCGCTGGCCGAGGTGGCGGTACGGCTCCGGGGCTACGCCGGTACGGCGAACGGGGACGGCAGCGGCCGCCCCGGCGAGCGCCGCGCCGCCGCCGCGCTGGCGCAACTGGGCGCGGACTACCGCGTCTTCGAGCAGGCGGCGGAGGTCAGGTTCCAGCGGTTGCACGCGCCGTTCCTCGACAACCAGGTCGTACGGGCCTGCCGGGCCCTGCCCGAGACGCTGCGCGTCCAGCCGGGCGCGCGGGCGGCGGTGCTCGGCGCCGTGCTCGACGGCGCGGGCATCCGCGGCCTGCCGCCGGGCTGGGGCGCGACCACAGGACCCGCGGCGGCAGCGGCGTCGGCGGAGCGCATCGGCCTGCGCCGCGCCTCGACGGAGCTGGCCGACCTCTTCCACCGGCCGCTGCTGGCGGACGCGGGGCTGGTGGAGGGCCGGGTCGTACGCAAGGCGCTGCGCGCGGCGGCGGACGGCGAGCCGCTGCCGCTGGGCGGGCTTGCGGAGCTGGTCTCGACGGAGCTGTGGCTGCAGCGGCTGCTGATGCGGCGCGGGTCGTGCTGGACGGGCGACGCGGCGCCGCGGCAGCGGGCGGTGGCGGGCGGGGTGCCGCCGCGGCTGCCGCTGTAGCGAGGGCTGGGCGGCGGGCGCGGCCAGGCGGGCCCGCGGTTCGGCGGCGGGCTCGGCCCCCGGGCTTTTTCCCCGGGCTTGGCGGTGGCCCGTCCGGCCTTGAGATGATGGGGCGGGGCCCCTGCCGGAGGTGACATGGCCGACGACTGCGACGTACTCGTGATCGGCGCCGGCATCGTCGGCCTCTCCACGGCGTACGCGCTCACGCGCGCCGCCCCCGGCGTCCGCGTCGTCGTCCTGGAGAAGGAGCCCGGCCCGGCGCAGCACCAGACCGGGCGCAACAGCGGCGTGATCCACAGCGGGCTGTACTACCGGCCGGGCTCGCTCAAGGCGCGCTACGCGGTGCAGGGCGCCGCGGAGATGGTCGAGTTCTGCACCGAAAACGGACTGCCGCACGCGGTCACCGGCAAGATCGTCGTCGCGACCGGCCGGGACGAGCTGCCGCGCCTGCACGCCCTGGCGCAGCGCGGGCGCGAGAACGGCATCCCGGTGCGGGAGCTGGGGCCGGCGCAGATCAGGGAGTACGAGCCGCATGTGCGCGGGCTGGCCGCGCTGCACGTGGCGACGACGGGGGTGTGCGACTTCCGGGCGGTGGCGCGGCGGCTGGCGGAGCTGGCGCGGGAGGGGGGAGCGGAGGTCCGGTACGGGGCGGAGGTGCGGGTGATCGCGAGGCGGCCGGGCGACGGCCGGGCCCGTACGAACGACGAAGCAGACGGGACAGGCGAGGCAGGCGAGGCCGCCCCGGAAGAAGCGACCGGCATCACCCCCCGCACCGACACCGGCACCCGCCCGGGCATCGCCGTCCGCACCGCCGCCGGCGAGGTGGTACGCGCCCGGGCGCTCGTCAACTGCGCCGGCCTGCACTCCGACCGCATCGCCCGCCTCGCCGGCGACCGCCCCGGGCTGCGGATCGTCCCGTTCCGCGGCGAGTACTACGAGCTGGCGCCGGACGCCGCCGACCTCGTGCGCGGCCTCGTCTACCCCGTTCCGGACCCCGCGTTCCCGTTCCTCGGCGTCCACCTCACCCGCGGCATCGACGGCGCCGTCCACCTCGGCCCGAACGCCGTCCCCGCGCTGGCCCGGGAGGGCTACACCCGTACGAGCCTGAGCCCCCGCGACGCCGCGGCCACGCTCACGTACCCCGGCAGCTGGCGCATCGCCCGCCGCCACTGGCGCTACGGCGCCGGCGAACTCCGCCGCTCCCTCTCCCGCAGGGCGTTCACGCAGGCGGTGCGGCGGCTGCTGCCGGCGGTCGACGAGGCGGACCTGCGTCCGGCGCAGGCGGGGGTGCGGGCCCAGGCGGTGCTGCCGGACGGGGCGCTGGTGGACGACTTCCGCTTCGCGTCGGGGCCGCGCACGGTCCACGTACTGAACGCGCCGTCCCCGGCCGCGACCGCGTCGCTGCCGATCGGCAGGGAGATCGCGCGCAGGGTGCTCGCCTTACTGTGACCAGCGGGGGACCGCCCTACGACGGTTCGGGAGCCTCCGTAAAATAGGGGGCACTGTGTCCGACCACCCCGATCAGCACGATCGTTCCCAGCCCCGGTTCCCCGACGGCCCCGCCCCGGCGCCCGCCGGGCCGCACAACGAGCGCCGTATCCGCTCCTTCGTCCCGCGCCGCAGCCGCGTGACGCTCGCGCAGGGCGAGGCCCTCAGACGGCTCTGGCCGAAGTGGGGATTCGACATCGACGGCGCGTCCGTCCTCGATCTCGACGACCTCTTCGACGGCCTGCCGGTCGTCCTCGAAATCGGCTTCGGCATGGGCGAGGCGACCGCGGACATGGCCGCCGCCGACCCGGCCACGGGCATCCTCGCCGTCGACGTCCACACCCCCGGCCAGGGCAACCTGCTGCGGCTCATGGAGCAGCGGGGGCTGACGAACGTACGCATCGGGAACGGCGACGCCGTCATCCTGCTGCGCGAGATGCTGGCCCCTGCGGCGCTCGCGGGGATGCGGATCTACTTCCCGGACCCGTGGCCCAAGAAGCGGCACAACAAGCGCCGGCTCATCCAGCCGGAGTTCCTGGCGCTGGCGGCCTCGCGGATGGCGCCGGGCGCCGTGCTGCACTGCGCGACGGACTGGGAGCCGTACGCGGAGTGGATGCTGGAGACGCTGGAGGCGTCGCCGCACTTCGAGAACGCCCACCCCGGCGGCTACGCGCCGCGGCCGGACTTCCGCCCGCGTACGCGCTTCGAGGGGCAGGGGCTCGGAAAGGGCCACATCGTGAACGATCTGCTCTTCCGGCGCATCGGTGAGGAATAGCCCGTCGCGCGCGGCGGTGGGGACTGGCTAGGGTCGAGGGGTGCAGCAAGAAGGCGCTCAGCTCATGGCCCGACCGCGGGAGCCCGAGGAATTCGGCCCGCGGCCGGTGTACGAGGATGCGCGCCGCCCGGAGCCGCCGGACCCCGCGGCCGGGGCCGCGGCCCCGGCCGCGGCCCCCGCCCGGAAGCGGTTCTGGCGCCGGCGGGGCGTGCGAATAGCCACGGTGGCGACGCTCCTCGCGCTGGCGGGGCTGGCCATCCTGGGGCTGGTGTGGTCGGAGACCGGCACGCACGGGATGCTTGTGGGCGGCGGGCTGGCGCTGCTGCCGGTGCCGCTGCTGATCGCGGGCTTCCTGTGGCTGGACCGGGTGGCGCCCGGCCCGTGGCGCTACCGGATCTTCGCGTTCGCGTGGGGCGCCTTCGCCTCGACGCTGGTCGCGATGCTGGCGAACACCTTCGCCGCCCGCTGGATCGCCACCGGCCTGCCCACGGAGTCGTCGCGCGAGGCGGACCTGTGGGGGATGGCCGTGGTGGCGCCGGTGGTGGAGGAGACGGCGAAGGCGGCGGCGATACTGCTGCTGTTCCTCTTCCGCAGGCACCTGTTCGCCGGCCTGGTCGACGGCCTGGTGCTGGCGGGGATCATCGGCACGGGCTTCGCGTTCACCGAGAACATCCTGTACCTGGGCCGGGCGTACGAGGATGACCAGGCCTTCGGCGACGCCGGCCCGATGGCGACGGTGACCGTGACGTTCGTGGCCCGGGTGGTCTTCTCCCCGTTCGCGCACCCGCTGTTCACGGCGATGGCGGGCATAGGCTTCGGCCTCGCGGCCATGACCCTCGCCCGCCAGCGGGTACGCCGCGTGCTGTTCCCGGTGGCGGGACTGCTGCTGGCGATGGCGCTGCACTCGCTGTGGAACGGCTCGGCGGTGATGAACGGCCTGGCCTTCCTCGGCGCGTACGCCGTCGTGATGGCGCCGGTGTTCGGGCTGCTGGTGTGGCTGGCGGTCTGGTCCCGCGGCGGCAAGCTCCGCACGATACGGGACCAGCTCCCGGCCTACGTCCACGCCGGCTGGCTGGTCCCGGCGGAACCGGTGGCCCTCTCGTCACTCCGCACCCGCAAGCTGGCGCGCACCCTGGCCCGCCACGCGCAAGGCGACGAGGCCGGCCGGGCGGTGGCGGACTACACCCGGTCGGCGACGACGCTGGCCCTGCTCCGCGAGCAGGCGACGCGGGGCCGCCCGGCGAAGGACTACGCGGCCCGCGAAAGGGCACTGCTGACGACGATGTGGCAGAACAAGGCGATAGCCCAGCCGGCCCTCACCAGAGCCGCCTACACCACAACCCCACCCCTCCCCCACCCCTGGCCCCTCCCTCACCCCCAGGGCACCCCCCACCTGGCAAAGTCCCCGCAAGCCTGACGCCCCCGCAACCACCGGCGGCACCCCGGCGTCGAAGGGGACATGGGTACCGGCTGGCTGTTCGCACTCATCCCGCTACTCCTCGGGGCGGTCTTCTTCGCCATCGGCTACACGGGCATCCGCCGCGCCCGCACCCTGCGCCGCACCGGCGCCACCGCGGAGGGCCAGGTCATCCGCCTCGCCACCAGCTCGGGCAACAACGGCACCCTCTACCACCCGGTGGCCCGCTGGCACACGCCGGACGGCGCAGCCCACGAACACACCTCCCGCATCGGCAAGAGCACCATCCTCAACTTCCGCCCAGGCACGCAGGTCCACATCCACTACGACCCGAAGAACCCCACCCGCGCAGCCATAGCCGGCTACGACGGCGCAGGCGCCGACTACCTCTTCACCACCCTCGGCACCCTCCTCACCGTGGGCACCCTGGCGGTCGTCACCGCCGCCTTCCTCACCAGGTGATCGCTAGCCACGGTGGCCAAAAATTCTCCCTGCACCGGAAGCGATGTAACCGACGGATATCAATGCCCCGAACCGTCTGCTCCCTTTCTGACCCTTCGATATGGTGATATCTCACAGGTTGACATCAGGGAGTAGCCATGACCGTCGATGCCCCGCAGTTGGAGATTCGCTTTCGGGGCCGGGTGATCGAGCACCTCGGTATAGACATGTACCAGTCACCAGTGGCTGCGATCGCCGAGTTGGTCTCGAATGCATGGGATGCGGACGCGACCATCGTGAACATCACTTTACCGGACAGGGCCTCAGCCCCCGACGCAGTGATCACTATCGGCGACGACGGAGAGGGGATGACGCTCCAGCAGTGCCAAGACCGCTTCCTCAACGTCGGTTACGACCGCCGGAAGGATAGGTCCTCCATCTCGACCCCGTCGGGACGTCCCATGATGGGGCGCAAAGGTATAGGCAAGTTCGCCGGTTTCGGCATAGCGCGTTTCGTTGAGGTCGACACGACGAGTAAGGAGACGGGAGAGCGCACTGTCTTCCGACTCGACGCACGACAGTTGATCGACGAAGGGGATGG
Source organism: Streptomyces aculeolatus (assembly GCF_020400605.1). Classification (GTDB taxonomy): domain Bacteria; phylum Actinomycetota; class Actinomycetes; order Streptomycetales; family Streptomycetaceae; genus Streptomyces; species Streptomyces aculeolatus. Next base: position 17,820 of record NZ_JAINRD010000034.1, read on the forward strand.
TTACGTCGACAGTGAGCCGCTGAAAGTCCACGTCAAGTCCCATGATGCACCGCGCGACGACCGACGCGCGAAGCATGGCACGACCGTCACTCTGAGCGATCTGAGCCTCAAGGCAACGCCGAATGCAGATCGTTTCCGAACGAGCATGGCTCGCCGATTCCTCCTGCTAGAACGAGCTGACCAATTCACAGTACGGGTCAACGGCGAGCGCATTTCGGAGATAGACGACGTTGAGAAAATCGAGTTCTCTTTCCCACAGGACTACGAGAAACACGGCTTGAACGCTCCGGCCGGCCTTACCATCGAGAACGGCTGGGGCGTTGAGCAACTCCACGACGGCAACAAAATCCGCTGGAGGTTCGTCTTCTATAAGGAACCAATCGGTGACGAGGAGCTGGCTGGCGTCTCGGTCTTCAGTCATTACAAGCTCGCCCAGCGACCGTTTCTCTTCAATCTGACCGGTGGACTCGGAGGCCAACAAGGAACCCACTACCTGTCCGGTCGGGTCGAAGCAGATTATCTGGATGAGCAAAAAAAGGACTTGATCTCGACTGAGAGACAGCGTGTCAACTGGGATGTCGAGCAGTCAAAGCCGCTTCTCGAATGGGGCCAGAAACGGGTCCAGGAACTTCTTCGCACATGGAAGGACCTACGCGCTCAAGGCAAGGTTGACGCCATCCGTGGGCGCGTGAGGCCATTTTCCCAGCGGCTCGCTCAGCTTGAACGACCCGAGCGAAGAATCGTCGACAATGCGCTGCATTCTCTCGCTAAGGTGCCATCACTCACTCAGGACCAATTCTCCGACCTAGCCGAGGGCATATTGACGGCGTGGGAAGGAGGCCGTCTCAAAAATCTTATCGACGACCTCGCGCAGACAGAGTCGATGGACGCGGACAAGTTGGTGCAGATTCTGAGCGACTCTCAGGTAATGAGCGCCCTTCACGCGGCAGAGCGCGTCAAGGGTCAGCTCAACCTGATCTCGGGACTGGAAGAACGCATAAGGCGACAAGAGCTAGAGCTCAAGGTGCGCGACTACATCGCACAGCACCCATGGCTCGTCTCACCACAGTGGGAGACGTTCCAGGTCGAGCGCAGTATCGACGGCCTTTCCGAGGAGGTGGCTCGAATCGCGTACGGAGATTCATGGAACGCACGCGTCGACCTTGCGCTGTCCTCCGGAAACCAACTGCTGGTCATCGAGCTCATGCGACCGGGGCTCAAAATCGACTGGGATCATCTGAACCGCTATGAGCGGTACGTCACGAGGCTACGCAACGCTATCACCGCCGGCGATTCCCGGTTCACCATGGTTTCAGGACTCCTCGTCGCCGATAAGATCGACAGGAACGCGGACGTTATGACCAAAGTTCATGCCCTGCGGTCGGATGACATGGATGCCAAAGATTGGGCAGGCCTCCTCCGTGGCGCGCGCAGTCAGTGGAAGGACTACTTCGACATTCTGTATCGGCGAGCACCTGGCGATGCCCGCATGATGCGGCTCGCCGACGAATCGTCTGAGGATTACGCGCGCCTCGACGAGGGTGAATAGGCTGGTAGCCAGCCTTGCTCTAGCTACTCAGTGCTCGGCGGACATCAGCGCGCACACCCCGTACGAGCTGGACGAGTTCCGCCTCGGACGCCGCATCGACGTCGACGAATGCGGTCAGTCGAAGGACACGCGCGAGCATCTGACGCAACATCTCACGTGACGTTTGACCGTCCTCGGCGACGGAGTCATCGCGATGAGCGCGGACGAGCGCACGCACAAGGGCTGGTGATCCCGCGAGGCCGACCCGTCGGGCCATGATGTGGTCTAGGTCGGCCTCGCCCAGCACCGGGAGCAACTCATACGGGTCCTCTTGTTCCGGGTCGCGCAGAACATGTGCGCGGGTCCACAGCCGCGCGAACACGTGGCGCGTGAGGTCCGTACCCTTGAAACGGTCGGCCACGTACCGCCCATCGGAACGGGCAGGCCATCTCCACACACTCACATCGGGCAGAAGGACCAAGGAAAGAAACGCCCAGACCTGCCGCTGGGCGGCCTCCCCGGGCGCCATCCGACTTTGTTCGTAGAGTACCCGCGCCGTGCGGCGGTCGAACTCGTTTCGTTGCGCGATGTTCGGAGTGTTCGGAAAATTGTGTTCTGCGGCTACGGAAAGGATCGACCGGCGCAGTCGCTCGAGATCGCCACGTGAAACACGCTGGCCGCCGCTGGCGGCGAACACCGCCCGCTGTGAATGGGTTGCAGCCACATTTTCGTGGGCCCCGGGAGGAACCTTGTGCAGCATGCGGAAGAGGCGATCGGTCTCGGCGGGCAGCAGCCTCGGATATAGAACGCTCATGTCAGCACCTCTCGCGGAAAACCTATGCCGGCATGGACGTAGGCGCGGAATCGTGAGGGATCCCGCCGCCGCTCATCACGCAACCGATTGATCGAGTCATCGAGGCTTTCAGCCGGCCTGGCGAGATACGTCCGGATCAGTGCCCTTACGAGGCCTGCCATCGTCAGTTCTTCCCCACCGTCGACGTCGCCGTCTGCAATTTCGCTTTCTGCGAAGGCATCGTCGTCCAACGCCCTCCCCACCAGGTCGGTGACGATGTCGACCTCCAAGAAAGCCCACAGCGGAGTCGGCGCAATCGATCCCGTCCTCTCCGCTTCCATGGCCTTTCTCACGGCAGCGTTGTCGGTGTTGAGCAAAACGAGCAGACTGCCCATGGCGGCTTGCTGCCAGTCTCCGCCGTCCATACTCACGTACCACGCAGAACGCTCCGGCAATCCGGCCTCACGGAAGGAGACAGGCGCGACGGGGAGCAGACCGGCCGCGCCTTCCAAGTGAACACCGACCTGGTCGCTCCAGAGAACAGACCCCGGACGCCACGCGACAAACGGATCCGTGTAAGGAAGTTGCTCCCCGAGTTCAAGAAGCGTCTCGACGATCAATCTTCCGCCGAGTTCCTCACCCGTTGCGGTGACGGTGAGTTCGACAGCGGTCTTCCCGCCGCATGCCCGAAATCGCTCACTGAACAGCGTCCGACGGATCAGGGACGTCGAAGGCCAGCATCGGACGCTGAGTCGGAAGAGAACATCTGCAGGAAGTCCACAGTCCTCCTCGACGCCGTTCACATCGATCTGGATGAGGCGCGACATCGTCACGTCGGTGTTGCAGTCCCAGTGGGGGAGGCCATGCGGCAGCAAATCTCCCATAGCATCGCTGCCGAGTCGCCACGCTTCCGCGTAGACGCGCTCCTGTGGTCGACGGTACGGCCATGCGCGGACGATCATCTGGGCCTCACCACACTGATCTCGACGAGAACGTCGGCTAAGGCCGACACGATCAGCTCTACTTCTGCGGGCCCATCGGTGTGCCGGAGGGTGGCCCCGCGAACGGTCACCCCACCTGGGAGTCGCCAACCCAGTATCTCAGGGGCCGGTGCCCCTAGGGGGACTCCGTCTTCCGCACGCCCCTCCCCCGTCAGGACCTTCACTACGCCCTCAAGCACATCCGGGCCGTCTACCTGTACCTGCTGAAGCAGCACCGGACGACCGGCGAGAACATCGAACCTCGGTATCGATATGAGGACCGGGTTGCGAGTCCGCTTCTCTGCCCCCGAAGCGGACTGTTCCGCACCGGCCGCCGCTCGATTCGTCGCGTCCTCCCGCAGAACACCTGCCAGGCCATCGCCGGACACTGCACGTGAAGTTCCCGGAGTCGACGGGGCATCGGGTACCGCGGTACCTGTGCCACCGGGTCCGGCGAGCAGGTGCCCGAGACGCTGTGCCACGGACCCGATCGCAAACTCACCGACCTTGAGACCGCGCCGGGCCTCCGCACCGCTCAATGTGTCGCATCGTTCCCGCAACCGTCTCCCAGCAGTGCGAACAAAGGTGGCCTCCCTACCCTTCAGTTGCTGATACTCCCAGCCATCATGGGTCGGAGGCTCCGCGCGCGCGAACGTATCATCAAGATCTGGAACAATCTTGAAAACTCCAGCGTACCCTGCGTCAGGGTTAGAGCGAGGAGGGCCTTCGAAGTACTGCGTGACAAGCTCAGGACCGCGCAGCAGGCACACATGGTGGGGGGAACCGTCGATCCCCAACTCACGGGCGGCCGGTGACGTGACTCGTGCGCCAAAGGTGTATTCGTAGGAGAAGGTGCCGAGATCCTTACGTGGCTTACCACATGCCAACATCTCGCCGGGCCCGTCGATAGACTTGCGGTAAGCAGCAGCGTAATACGCCAGAGCAGCGTCCTGGGTAGGCGACGGAACAGGGATGGAAACTCCGTTGCCGATCACAGTCGCTGTCATTCGGACCGACCGCTCCGTCAGCATGATGGGCCAAAGGTTCCACGCGATAGAGTCGGCCAGATATTGGCTCGCGTCAGCGACCGTCAACTCCTCGGCGTGATCAGCAACCGGCAACGTCGGATCGGTTAGGTCAGGATCTACTACGATCAGAGTGGTTCCGGTCTCGTCTCCGTGAAAACCTCGCAGGCCCAGGCTGTGCGCAACCGTATCCGCCTGTTCGTTGCGAAGGGGCTCACAGTGATCCGTCTCCGGCATACCCCACCACTGGCGTCCTGTGTAGCGCCTCCCACCCTCCCAGAACGCTTCACGAACCCCCACGCCGATGAACCTCGACTCCAGTCTCCCGCTCTCATTTTCGAAGCGGGTGTACACGAGGACGCTGTGAGCACGGGAGAGTTGGTAGAGCGCGCCCTTGCCGTAGCCGAACGTTCCTCCCCGCGGACCGGCGGCCGTAATCCCTTCACGATCTCCGCTGTTCAGGACGAAGCGCAACCATTCACGTCGTTCACTGTGACCTGCGTCCGAGCGTGTGGGACCGCCGAGACCGACAGTCCCTCGGTCTTCGATCGCCAGGTACCGCATCGATCGGGCACGTGCGAGCCGACGGAAAGATCCGTCGCGGTCGGCTCCACGTTTTCCGCCGTCGGCGAAGAGCGAACGCCAAGCATTCACGTGACCCGCAGAAACCGTCCCCAGGTTGAGATCGAAGCTGACGAGGGATCGATCCGGCCGGCGGGCATCCCAGGAGTTCTGCGCTGCTTCTCGGACGAGCATTGTGAGACGGCTGAGACGTGGCCGACCGAGCTGATCTAAAAGGCCGTCAGCAGTGATGCCCCCGTCCGCCCGAAACGGCTGGGCATACCAACCAGGTTGCTTCACACATCGCCTCCGATCTTGTTCAGGACAGCTCCGCGAGCGACTAGCGTGGGGTGTCCTCCACGTACGGCAATGCAGTCACCTTCAGCGAGGGCGACCGTCATCGTTGGTCGCCCTTCATCGGTTTGCTTAAGGTAAGTCATGAAGTGGTCACGTTTCGACATCTTGATCCTGATCGAGGACACCGATGTCGTCTTCCTCGTCGTCTTCCGCAGCCGCGGGAAAGACCGTTGATAGGTCTGCCTGAACGAAGTCGTACTCGACTGCGAGGTCCCTGCCACCGGTCGGCTCCGGGAAGACCATCGCCGCACCCCAAACGATCTCACCCGGGGCATCAAGCGGTGCGCGGCCCTGCAGTGGGATCTCGACACCGCCCGTCCGACGCAGAGGCACGGGCGAAACCGCGTCGATCGGATACAACAGGAGAAGGCCACGTTCCGGCTCTTGCTGAACCCGCCACTTCTTGAGCTTGGAACGATTGATCTCCTTTTCACCTGGAGGGATGTGCAGATCCAACGCCTCGTCACGAGAACCCGTGAGTGTCTTGATGTCCGCTACGGGTGCGCGGTGGCTGGTGGATAGGCGAGTACGGGTCACCGGGGCCACTGCGTCGCCGCTCGGCAGCACGACGTTGCGCTTCCCCTCCTCGACCGCCTTGCCCACGACGCCGATGTTCCAGCGTGTCAGCGCGCCCTTCTTGCTCCGACTCTCGATGTACTGACGCATCAACTCTCGCGGCGCGTCAACGGACTTGGAGTGAAACCTATAGGAATCGATGAACGCGAGAACGTGCTCCAGGGAGACATCGCGCCACAACACACGTCCATCGGCCACCGAGCTGTCAAGCCGCCCGTCGCCGTGAGCCTGCTGTAGCAGGCTCGTCACCGCAGTCTCGTTCCCTGCGTGCCATACCGTGTCTTCAGGCTCACACGGGAAGTATCGAGTTTCCACAAGCTGCCCACCGTATGATGCTGAAGCCCGCACGGCGTTCCTGGACTTCGTCGGCGCCGTCACCCTCATCTTCGGATGACAGCGGATGCGAACGGCCAGTTCAAGGGGCGTGTGATGTTCGATGAGGTATCGATCGATCTCGACCCGCATCTCGGCCTCGACGGTTGCCAAGTGGGTGAACCACTGACGGGTCTCCTCGGGCATGTAGATGCGGGGAAGGTCTTCATACCCGGAGCGATAACCGAACCAGCGGCCCATCTGCAGGAGAGTGTCGTACATATTGGAGGAGCGCACGAAATAGCTGACCACCAACCCTTCCAAGGTCAACCCTCTGGAAAGGGTGTTGCCACCGACGGCGATGACGTTTACCGGTCCGGAGTCGTAGTCGAGCCGTTCGCTGCTCCGGTAGTGGTCCATTACGATCTTCGTATCCGAAACGACCTGAGGCAAGCACTCAAGAATTTCGGTGAAAGCCGGTGTTTCTTTGCCCCATTCCCCGGCATCGACCCGTCGCGTCTCCTCCTCCCACAGATCGCGCAAGTCGTCGATGGTCCGGTCATTGGCACGCAATCCGGCGTCGAACTCGGCGCGTAGGGACTCAAGTACAGGGCGGTAGGCCTCGTGAACGCGCGTGTCGGAATGCGCATGCACAAGCATAGAAGAATGCTGATCTCCCTGACCACGGTGGTGACGAGTCGCGGTGGCGAGCCAGAACCACATCACAGCCCGACGCAGCGAAACGGTCGCCGATGGGGCGAACTCGGATGCGCTGGCTCTGGTCGCCGGCCTAAGGCAGTCGAGTTCGTGCACCGGCACCGTTCTGATCATGTCGAGTCCGCCCGGGACGTCGGCAGGATCCTCTCCGTCCAACGGATTGCGGCCGAACAGGGCTTCCGGCCCTTGATAGTCGTTGCCACGCTCAAGGCTGAGAATGAAATCTTGTGGATAGAAATCCTCATCGTCCGACGGGTCGATGAGAAGGTTCGCGAACGGCGTCGCCGTGTATCCGATGTAGCAGGCCCTGGGAAGCCGGCCCATGACGTCTCGGATCAGAGGGTTGATCTTACGTGTCGCCGTGGTCGCTTGATCCGCCTCGTCGTCGATGATCAACGTAGGGCAGTGTCCAAGCTGCTCGCGAGCTTCCTCGAGCCAGTCCCGTAGCTTCCGGAGCACAGGTCCATTCTTTTTGACGACCAGTAGCAGCCACTGACTCCTGGATGCGATCAGGGATTGCGCGTTGGCAGGCGGGACGAAGTCATGCTCCGGCTTGGTGATCTGGTGCCACAACGGCGGGTTGAGGTTCACGACGTCACGTATCAGTCGCGTTTGCGTCTGCCGCCGTAGGGAGTTGGTCACCCCTGACAGGATGATGAACATCCGGTATCCACGGTCTGCGGCCTTGCAGATCACCGCGGTGAAGTTACTCGTCTTCCCGGACTGAACGTGGCCGAGGACGAGTCCGCGCGAGCGGAAGCTGTAGTTCGCCGGGTGATCGAGCATGGCGACGACACGGTCCGAAGCATCGTCGATCTTCTTGACCGCCTCCGGACCGAGCGAGCGGAGAAGCCGCTTCTCGTAGGCCGGCCAGTTCTTGTCATCCTCGCGCACTCCCGAGTACCACCGCGGCATGTCCTCACGGCCCAGGGCGAGCGGCGACCGTAGGCCAGCGATCTTAGTGGTCTCGGACTCATGCCGCCGGAGCAACTCCTCGATGAGCTCACCGGGCACCGAGAGGTCGCGTAAGGCCTGCGTGGCCTCGTGGGGCAGCCTGCCATCGATCATGGCTTGGAACTGCTTCCAAGCCGCTTCCGTCCTCGGATCGCCCATCACGCCTCACTGTAATATCATGATCGATTCGCGCGCCACGTCGTGATTCGATGTGTCGATGAGGTACGAATATCACGCTACTCGCTGACATCGACGGGTGATGGGAAAAGAAGGGGTACACATGACGTGAAACGCGCTCAGAAGGCGTCTAGATGGCTAGTGCGCCTTGGACTGTGGAGCCCGTCGTACGCCGCTCTACCGACGGCAGCGCCTCGGGCGCGGCGGCTCGGACGGTGATCGCCTTCTCCACAGCGGCATCCCGGGCTTCGTCCCCCAACTTGAGCGCCGCGGCGAGCACGTGGACGGCGAGAACCGGAGGGATCGCGTTGCCGATCTGCTGCGAGACGTCACGACCCCGCCAGGGATAGTCAGCGGGGAAGCTCTGCAGCTGACCTGCTTCGGAGTTGGTGAACCGCGAATCGGGAAGCCCCGGCGGCCCCACGCGGTTGCGGCTGATCTTGCCTGTGACCGTGAACGCCGGCTCGTCATGTCGACGCTTGCCACGCACCTTAGGGTCCCCCCCGGTTCCATAGTTGGATACGACTTCGAACGGCTGCTCGCGGCTGAGCACGTCACCCATGGCGACCCATTCCTGTCGGTGCGTCTCCTCGACCGTGAGACGCTTCCGAAACGGCCGGTGAGTCTCAATCGGAAGCGTGGCTCCTCTGCCGTCCTTCTGCAGTCGCGCGATCAGGACAGCCCTGCGCCGGGTCTGCGGCACCCCGTACTCCTCGGCATGCAGCACCTTCGTGACCGCCGAGTAGCCCACCCGTCTGAGAATCCTGCCGAAGGCCTGCCACACCGGCAGTACAGTCGTAACCTGCTCAAGCACGATCACGTCATAAGGGCGGTCCGCCTTCACCGCCTCCAACGCCCACCGCAAGGGTTGCAGGACCAATCCCGTCCTACCGTTGTCACCTGGCGTCTTCGCCAGACGGGCGAGTTTCGCTTCGACCTGCTCGTCCTCACCCTTGACCATGAGTTCGGCCAAATCCAATACCTTCGCAAGAGCTCGGCGCCCGGCACCCGCACCCGCTACGGCATACGTCTGGCAAGGGGGCCCGCCCGCAAGGATGGTGGCATCCGGAAAATCGGCAGGACCGAATGAGCTGACGTCACCTTGTTTAGTCGCCAGCCCTGCTGCGTCACGTGTGGCACAAGCGCTCGCGTCCAGTTCGACACCGATCGCGGGTACATCCAACCAGCTTGCAGCGACGTCCAGTCCGCCCGGCCCGGCGAAGAGATCCACGATCTGGCCGTCGTGCACGAAATCTCCAGGTTGTAAGGAGACCGCGGGGCGGTCTAGTAAGATGCCACGACCCACAGCGGCTCTGCTTCCAGGGTTCACCCTCGTCGACCGAGAGACTAACTCGTTCGGGTGGTGGCTAGCCACCGTGGTGCGCTTGTTTCGACGCCCGGTCGACGCAGACGCCCCTCAGCGGATTGCCGCCCGCACCAGCCCTCACGAGCGGACCGGTCCACGGTCGCGCAGGCGGTTCCTCCGCGCACGCCCCGTCTCATCGGTTCAGGTCCGCCGGGCCCTCAGCGACTGCGGTGATCTATCACCGCGCTCCCGAGCGACCTCAGTCCGTCATGCCCATGCTCGATCACGGAACGTGGCACCGGCGGTCCTCAACGAGTGCTCACTCCGCAGGACATCGGGACTGCGCTCTATGAGTCACCCAGCCGCCTCCTATAGGCCTCGCGCACTCGCAATGCTGCGTAGTAGGGGTTCTCGTGCTCCCACACACGGAGCACTTCCCAGCCTGCCTCGTTGAGCCATTCGTCTGTCTGACGATCTCGCCGGCGATTGGTTTCAAGTTTGTCTACCCAGTACCTCGTGTTCGTTTGCGACAATGTGTGATGTTCGGGGCAACCGTGCCAAAAGCAGCCATCCAGGAAGACGGCGAGATGCGCCCTTGTAAAAACCAAATCAGCGGTGCGTCTGACCTTGGGCAAGGGCCGGACCGAAACCCTGTAGCGAAGCCCCAAAGCGTGCACTGCACGGCGTAGCGCTAGCTCAGGCTCTGTATCTCGCCCTTTATTGGCCTGCATGCTTCGCCGATTGGCGGGTGACGATGCCCACGAAACGGCGTCTTCGCTGCGGTCTGCGGTCATAAATTCTCAGGGCGCCATCGCTCTTGCTTCGGCGCACGTCTCAAGGTAGTGGGTGAGGGCCAGTGTACCGAGGGAACCCTCGTCCGTCTCCGTTCTCGCACATGACGTTCGACGTGTCTTACGCCGCTCGGCGCCGCGCCCTCCGATCTGGCGGATTGCTGCCCCCGCCGCCCCGAGGTGGTGACCGACGCCTGCCATCAGCGTGGCGTGGCAGCCACCTCGTCTTCGAGGCAAGCCTCCGCCCGAGCCAGCATCGTGTCCCGGTCGAAGCCGTGGGATTCCAGCCAGTGCAGCACGTCATGGATCAGGTGGGTGGCGACGTCTTCGAGCATGGCGACACTCAGCGGAGAGTCGACGTGGAGGGTGCGATGCTGCTGCTGGCGGTAGAGGATCAGGAGGGCTTCGGCGGCGGTGACGCGGCCCCCTCCGGCGTGGGCGGTGGCGGAGTCGAGGCCCGTGGCCAGCTCCACCCATGTGGTCTTGCCGTTGTCGCGGAGGTCCACGCCCCAGTTGGCGGCCGTGGCGGCGACGCGGAGGAGGCCGCGACCGGTCTCGTCGTCGGGGGTGGGTTTGGCCGGGATCGGGACCGAGTCCATGGCAGGGTCGCGGAGTTCGAGCCGGAGCTGGGTGTCTCGCAACGAGGTTGCCAGTGTGACCGGGCCGCCGGTGCCGACATGGCAGATGACGTTGGTGACGAGTTCGGTCGCGCAGAGTTGGGCTGCGTCGACCACGTGCGGCAAGCCCCAGAGCCGCAGATGGCGTTGGAGAACGCGGCGCAGTACGGCGACCTCCTCGGGATAGGCGGGAAAGTCCAGTTCCCGGCGCGCAGCAGGCACCTGCCGCACACGGTGTGGTCGGGGTGGTCGGTCTTGTGGGCCTCCGGTCACGTTCCTTCGATCGTCGCTCTCCGCATCTGCGCAGTCGCCCAACGTGCGTACGGTCTGAAGGGGATGGGTGTCCCAAGACCACCGTTGAGAGACGAGGACCTCCCATGGCACAACGACTACGCGAGTTGACTCCCGACCGTTCGGCACGACACTTCTTCGGCTTCGAAATGCGCCGCAGACGCGAGCTGGCGGGCATGAGCCTCGAAGGGCTGGCCGAGGTGGTGAAGTACAGCCGTAGCCATTTGGCGCGGATCGAGGTGGCCGAGTACATGCCGCCGCCGGACCTGGCTGGGCGCTGGACGCGGCCTTCGGGACGGATGGCATCTTCCAGCGGCTTTACGCGCTGGCTAGGCACGAGGTGCACCCGGACAAGTACCGGCGAAGGATGGAACTGGAGGCTCAGGCGCGTGCCATCGGGGAGTACGCGGGGATTCTCGTGCCGGGGATCGTCCAAACCGCGGACTACGCGCGGGCCATTTTCCGGGCGCAGAAGTCCCGGGCCACGGAAGACCAGGTCGAGGAAATGGTCACCGCCCGCATGGGGCGGCAGACGTTGCTGACATCCGATCGGCCACCCGAGTTCTCGGCCGTTCTGGACGAAGCAGTGCTGCGGCGTCCCGTTGGTGGGAACAGAGTGATGCGCCAGCAACTGGACCGGCTGCGCGAGTTGACGCCCACGGAGCCACGGTGGTGCAGGTGCTTCCGTCCGCGCACGAAGAACACGCCTTGCTGGGTGGCTCGTTAGCACTGTTCACCTTGGAGCGCGGGATCTTCGTCGCGTACGAAGAGAGCATCGGGACAGGGCAGCTCCTGGAGGATCCGGAGCTAGTCGACGCGCGCCGTCGCGCCTACGATCTACTCAGGGCCTACGCACTGTCACCCAAGGATTCCGCGGAGCTCATCCAGTCGATGAAGGAGGCGCTCGCCCCATGAGCACCATCCACTGGGTCACGTCCAGCTACAGCAACGGTGATGGCGGCGGGTGCGTCGAGTGGGCGCCGATGCTTACCGTGTCCGGCGTTGTTCCCGTGCGGGACAGCAAGGATCCTGACGGGCCAGCGCTGGCGATCTCTGCCGCGGGCTGGCGGGCGTTCGTCGCGGGTTTCAAAGCCGGGGAGTTCCCCGTGCACCTCTGACCTGCGAGAAGGCCGAGCGGGCGGGAGTTATCCACAGGGGGAAGCGGAGGGTGGGGGTCCGGGGGAAGCTTGGGGCATGACGGGGGAACGGCAGTCGCTGGGTGCGTTGGCGGCGGTGAACGGTGGGGTGTTGGTGTGTGCCGAGGCTTTGGGGGCCGGGTGGTCGTCCGGGGTGTTGGTGCGGCGGTTGCGGAAGGAGGGGTGGCGGAAGGTTCGGGCCGGGGTCTGGGTGGAGCCGGGGCGGGTTGACGATCTTCGACTGCGGTTGCGGGTGGCGCAGGCCGGGCGGCCCGGGTTGGTCGTGAGTCACAGCGCGGCCGCCCATCTGCTGGGGATCGAAGTGCCGGCCGTGCGGCCCGAGTTCACCCACGTGCGTGGGCGGGGGCGGGCGCCGGACGGGTGCGTGTTGCATCGGACCCCGTTGGGTGACGGGGAAGTTGTCAGCGTTGCCGGGTTGCGGGTGACCGGTGCGGTGCGGACTCTTGTCGATCTGCTGCGTACCGCCGACCGGGACGCGGCGCTCGTGGCCGTGGAGTCGGCGTTGAGCCGACGGCCGTTGGGGCCCGCGGGTGAGCGCCCGCGGCGGTGGCGGGAGCAGGTGACGGATCTGCATGCGGTTTCCGAAGCCGTCGCCGGGGCCGGGCAGCGGCGGGGTGTGGTCGCCGCGCGGCAGCGGCTCGCGCTCGTCGATCCGCGTTCCGGGTCGCCCGCGGAGACGGTGGCGCGGCTGCGGATGCACGACGCCGGGCTGCGGCCGCTCAGCCAAGTGCCGTTCACCGCGCCCAACGGCCGGCGGATACGAGTGGATTTCTTCTTCCCGGTCGCGGGGCTCGTCGTGGAGATCGAGGGCTACGGCTTCCACGGCAGCCGGGCCGCTCATCTCGCCGACGTCGAGCGCTTCAACGATCTGGGGCGCTGTCCCGAGGTCCGGCGCATACTGCGGTTCGCCGCGGCCGACGTCTTCGAGCGACCCCAGCGGATGCTCCACACCATCCGCGCCGCCCTGGGTGAGATCGCCGCCGAGGGTTCCCGCTCCGCCGCTGCTGCGGCGGCAGAGGCGGGTGCCCGGGCCCGGGCTGGTGCCGCCGCCAGTGCCTGTGCCGGCTCTTCCGCCGGTGCCGCTGCCAGTGCCGGTGCTGGTGCTGGTGCCGCTGCCAGTGCCGCTGCGTCCGCCTCCGCTACCGCGGCTGCTTGAGCGTCCCGGTGCGTGGCAGGGTGGCCGCCATGGACGCCTACGTCAGGAACATCGTGCTCGACTGCGCCGACGCCCGCGAGCTCGCCGACTTCTACACGCGGTTGCTCGGCATGCGGGTCATCCGCGACGACTGGATGGTGATCGCCAAGGACGAAGACAGCTTTCCCCGACTGGCATTCGAGGAAGTCGCCGACTATCGGCCGCCGCTCTGGCCCGACCTCGACCGCACCTATCCCCAGCAGATGCACATCTGCTTCGGCGTCGAGGATTCCGTCGCGGCCGGGGATCTGGCGCTGCGCCTCGGGGCCACGCGGCTCTCCGAGGCGGGTGGCACCTGTCCGGTGTTCGCGGATCCGGCCGGGCATCCGTTCTGCCTCTGCGGGCCCGGGGAGTAGGTTCCGGGAAAAAGCCGACGGCCCTGGTGTCGGGGGGTCGGCCACCAGGGCCGCCGGCGGTCTCGTTGCGCGCTCGGACGCCACGGGGGAAGGTGCGTCCGGGCACGCCGGAGACGTGGGGAAGGGGTTTATGGGGGCTTGCGGTCGCCGGGTCGGCGGGCGCGGACGTCCTGGCCGCCAGGGGCCGGGGCACCGGGCCCGCCGCGTCGGTCAGACCGGGGCGCCGTTGTTGCGCAGCCAGGCGAGGGGGTCTATCGCGTCCCCGCCGCCGGGTCGTACTTCGAGGTGCAGGTGCGGGCCGGTGACGTTGCCCGTGGCGCCCACGCGCCCGATGACGTCGCCGGTCGTGACCTCGCCGGAGGACTGGATGATGGAGGACAGGTGGCAGTACCAGACTTCGGTGCCGTCCTCGAGCGTGAGGACGATGCGGTAGCCGTACGAGCCGGCCCAGCCGGCCTCGGTGATCGTGCCGCCGTGCACGGCCTTGACCGGGGTGCCGGTGGAGGCGGCGAAGTCCTGGCCCGTGTGGCCCGCGGCCCACATGTCGCCGGACTCGCCGAACATCGAGGTGAGCGTGTAGTTGGCGAGCGGCGCGACGTAGCTGGCGGCGAGCTTGGCGAGGCGCTCCTCCTCCGCCTTGCGGCGGGCCTCCTCCTCCGCCTTGCGGCGGCGCTCCTCCTCCAGGCGGCGCTGGCGCTCCTCTTCCTCGGCCTTCGCCTCGGCGGCCTCGTCGGCCGCCTGCTTGGCGGCCTCGGCCTCGGCGGCCGCGCGGGCGGAGGCGTCGGCCTCGGCCTGCTGCTGCTCCGCCTGCTCCAGGATGCGGGCCCGCAGGGCCTCGCCGGAGTCGGTGGCCGGGGCTTCGGTCCCGGCGTCACTGGCGTAGCTGACCTGGGTGAGCGGGGCCGTCGTGACGACCGAGTCGGAGGCGGGCTCCTCGCTCGGCATCAGGTCGCCGACGCCCGGCAGGCTCTCCGCGTCCGGGAGTTGGGCGCTTATCTGGTTCGCGACGGCATCGACCTGGTCGGGCATGGATATCGCGACCGGCGGCTTCTCCTGCGCCGTGGCCATGCTGCCCGCGCCGACGGCGGCGAAGACGCCGACGCCCAGTACGGCACCGCTGCGCGCCATGCTGCCGCCGCGCTGCTTCGCGAGGCGCCGGCGGCCGCGGGAGGGAAGGTCGTCTTCGGGGAAGACTTCGTCGACCGGCTCTTCGGCGGCGTAGCCGGTCGGCGCATACCCCTCGGGGGCGTTGCCGCCGGACGCATAGCCGTCGTAGCCGTAATCGTCGTAGCCATGGCCGTAGCCAGGCCCAGACCTGTAGGACGCCACGAAGGCGTACTCCTTTCCTTCCTTCTCGCCTACCGGGTTAGCTGACGGGTTCGGAGCAGGAAGGTCTCCTACGGGCCGCCTCCTGGCGGAGGTTGGCCCGATTCACCCCAAGGTGGTGGTTCCCCGGTTCCCTAGGTGTTGCCGTTGCTGCAGTTGTTTCGCGTGCGGGATTCGGCGACGGCGCACGGTGCCGCCTCTTGCGGCGGCAGTTACGACCGCGCTGCGTTACCGCACGCTAGCGGACGACGGCGTTCGATTCCAAGTCGTTCCCGTTATTCAGTTGTGCTTCGCCGCGGACGATCCGGGCATGCACCAGCGGAAACGGACAAGTTGACGCCTCGACTACGCGGCGTGAGGTCCGGTCGTTAGCTGATCGTGCATCAGTTGTTATGCGGAGGGGCGCTGTTCCGCTACGGAGCGTGTTCGGACGTGGGCGGGGCCGGCGGCACCCCGAGCGGTGCGCGCGAGCGGGCGAGGGCGAACAGCGCCATGTCGTCGGCGACCCGTCCGCCCGTATAGCGGGTCACGTCGGCCAGGAGCGTGTCCAGCACCTCGTGCGGGCCGTCGAAGACCTGCCCGTCCAGCCGGGTCAGCGGGTCGTAGAAGACGCCCGCCTTGTTCCGCGCCTCCGTCACGCCGTCCGTGAACAGGACCAGCACCGCGCCCGGCGGGAACGCCACCTCCATCACCTCGTCCGGCCACGTGCCCAGGTCGCCCATGCCCAGCGGCAGCGCGTGCTCGTGCGGCTGCAGCGTGCGCCCCGCGCCGTCCGGGCCCAGCAGCACGGGCGCCGGATGGCCGCGGTTGAGCAGCCGCAGCGCGCCGCCCTCGCGGTCCACCTCCGCGAGGACCGCCGTCGTGAACCCCTCCACGCGGTCGAGGCCGCTGCGCCCCGTCTCCTGGCGCTGCAGCGCGCGTTCCAGCCGCCGCGCCAACCCGGCGAGCCCCGCCTCCTCCTCGGCCGCCTCCCGGAAGGCGCCGATGACGACCGCCACGGACTCCACCGCCTCCAGCCCCTTGCCGCGTACGTCGCCGACGATGCAGCGCACGCCGTGCGGGCCCTCCTGCACGGCGTAGAGGTCGCCGCCGATCCGGGCGTCGGCGTCGGCGGCCTGGTAGCGGGCGGCGACCCGCAGGGTGCCGAAGCCGTCCGGCGGGTTCGGCAGCACCGCGCGCTGCGCGGCGACGGCCACGTGGCGGGCGGAGGTCAGCCGGCGGTAGTTGCGCTGGATGAGGACGTTCATGCCGATCGCCAGCCCGCCGATGACGCACTGCGAGATCATCTCGATGATGGATTCGGAGTAGTCCGCGGTGCCGTTGCCGACCTCCAGGAGGACGTCGACGACGACCGCGGTGACGGCGGTGACCACGGTCGCGCGCAGCGACAGCAGCCCGGCGGCGACCAGCGGTGCCGATTCGAAGAACGGCGACGAGGTCAGGCCCTCCGGCGTGGCCCAGTAGAACAGCGCCCCGACGACGATCAGCGTCGCCGGAAGCCACCGCAGGGCCCACCCGACGCGCCGCTCGCCGGCGTTGGCCACGTCGGCGCGGCGACCCCCGGCGGCCGGTTCAAGCGCATGGCTGCCCACGCGATAGGCGCGCCCGTTGCCGTACGGGGCCTGCCCGTGCCCGTTCCGTCTCCCGTCCTGCCCCGCGCCTCGCGTGCCGTCCTCCCGCACCGGCTGCACCTGCCCTCTCCTGCACGCTGCCCTTCCTGCGCTGTCCTCCCTCTGCGGCCGACATGCGGGCCTTGCCGTCGTCCTTCAGGGTTCCCTGTCCAGGGCGGGACGGCGACCGGGCGGGGCCCGGGCGGGTTACGGGCAGCGCCGGGGCGGCGTTACAGGCAGCCCCGCGGCCGATGCCGCAGCCTGCGTCCCGGCAGCGGCGGCGGCGGCGGTTGCGGTTGCGGCAGCGGGCAGGCGGCCGGAGGGGCGCGGGACAGCGCCCCGGCAACTCCGGCACCGGTCGTCAGGTGAGCCGTACCGGGAAGGACTCCAGGTCGTTCTGCGTCAGCACCGGCAGGTTGCGGATCTCCGCCACCGGCACCGCCGGCCGCAGCCCCGGGAACCGGGCGAACAGCGCCGGCAGCGCCACCGCCGCCTCCAGCCGCGACAGCGCCGCGCCGGGGCAGATGTGCGGCCCGTGCCCGAAGGTCATGTGCCGGATCGGCGTCGGCCGGGCCACGTCGAAGGCGTCCACGTCCGCCCCGTGGTGCCCGGCGTCCCGCCCGATCGCGCGGTACGAGATGACGACGCCCTCGCCCTTCTCGATCACCGTGCCGGCGATCTCGATGTCCTCCGTGGCGAACCGCATCAGCAGGTGCGTCACGGGCGGGTCGTAGCGCAGCGCCTCCTCGATCGCGGTCTCCCACGTCACCTGGCCCTCGCGCACCATGGCGAGCTGCTCGGGGTGGGTGAGCAGGCCGCGCACGGTGGTGAGCAGGAGGGTGATCGTGGTCTCGTGCCCGGCGGCGATCATCGACTTCAGGTTGCCGACGACCTCTTCCTCGGTCAGCGGCTCACCGCCCTCGTCGGCGAGGATCAGCGCGCTCGTGAGGTCGTCGGTGGGCTCGGCGGTCTTGTGCCGCACCATGTCCGTGAACACGCGGTCCAGCTCCGCCATCACCGCGAGCCGCTCGTCCTGCGGCGTGAGCATGGAGAAGAAGGCCTTCCACAGCCGCATCTGCCGCGGTATCTCCGATTCCGCGACGCCCATGAGCGCGCACACCACCCGCATCGGCAGCGGCTGCGCGAAGACCTCCTTGAGGTCGACGACCCCGTCGCCCCCGGCCGCCGCGGCCGCCAGGGAGTCCAGCAGCTCGGCCGTCACCCGCTCGACCACCGGCCGCAGCGCGTCGAGCCGCCGCGGGGTGATGGCCTGCGCGGTCTTGGTACGCAGCCGCCGGTGCTCGGCGCCGTCGACCGTGAACATCGACCGGCCCGGGTTGACCATCCCGATCAGCGGCCACTCCGCGGTGACCTCGCCGCTCTGCCACAGCCGCCAGGCGCCGATGTCCTTGACCAGCCGGGCGTCGGTGAGCAGCTGCCGCGCCTCCGCGTGCCGCGTGACGGTCCACGCGGGCGCGCCCAGCAGCTCGATCCGGGTGAGCGGGGCGGCGGCGCACAGGTGCGCGGTCTCGCCCGCGAGGTCGCGTACGAGCGGGTCGATGGCCAGCGGCTCGGGGAGGGCGCCCCCGGGGCCGGTCGGGGCGGCGGCGGAGCCGGCGGCGTGCGGGCAGTTCACGGGTGGCCTCCTGCGGCACGTACGGGGGTGAAGGTGACCGGCAGGGCCGTCATGCCGCGCAGGAACGCGGACGGCCGCCGCACCAGCGTGTGGGCCGGCACGGAGAGGTCCAGGTCGGGCAGCCGGTCGAGGAGCACCTCAAGGCCGGTCCTGGCGATGATCTCGGCGATCTCCTGGGCCGGGAAGGGGCAGCGGAAGTCGCCGTAGCTGAAGGCGAAGTGGGCGCTGTTGCCCGCCTGCGCCGGTACGCCCCCGCCGTACGCGTACCCGCCGCCCATGCCGTCCGTGCCCCCCAGCGCCTGCTGGATCTGCGGGTCGTCGTTGGCGGCGGCGAGGCCGAGGAGCAGCAGGTCGCCGGCGCCGACGGGGCGCCCGCCGAGCTGGGTGTCGCGGGCGGCCCAGCGGCCGACGAGGATCTGCGTCGGGGTGTCCTCCCACAGCACCTCGTTCATGGCCTGGCCGACGCTGTGCCGCCCGCCGCCGAGGGCGGCGGCGAAGCGGTCGTCGGTGAGCATGAGCCGGATGGAGTTGCCGATCCAGTCGGCGGTGGGCAGGAAGCCGGCTGCGGTGGTGTCCTTGAGGTCGAGCATGACCTCTTCGTCGGTGAAGTGCATGGGGTCGGCCAGCATCCGCGAGGCGACGTCCTGGCCCGGCGCGAGCCGCTTCTCGGCCACCAGCCGCGTCATGTGGTCGACGAACGTCTCGTACGCCTTGAGCGCCCCGGGCCCGCCGTCCGCCAGCTCGTTGAGCACCTGCGCGAGCTGCCGCCCCTCGGCGTCGGGGAAGCCGATGAGCCGGGCGAGTACGAGCACGGGCAGGGGGGCGGCGTAGTCGCCGACGAGTTCGGCGCTGCCGCGGGAGCAGAAGGAGTCGATGAGCCGGTCGGCGAGCTGCTCGCAGTGCCGGCGCAGGTCGAAGGGGTCGACGCTCTCCAGCGCGGCGCCGACCATGACGGCGTGCCGGCGGTGGTCGGCGGCGGTGGCGGTGAAGTGGATGGACGGCATGACCTGGCCGACCATCGGCAGCAGCGGCCAGTCGGGCGGGATCTTCTCCCACTGGTTCCACAGCCCGCGATCCCGCGGGAACAGGTCGGGGTCGGACGTGACCTGGTGCAGCTCGCGGTAGCCGATGACGAGCCAGGCGGGGATGTCGCCGGGCAGCTCGACGGGGACGACGGGCCCGTGGTCGCGGCGCATCTCGCGGTAGAGGTCGCGCGGGTCGGTGTGGAAGCGGGGGCCGCTGAGCGGTACGGCCCCGGCGGCACCGGCGTGCGCGGGGCAGCCGGCGGGGGGCGTTGCGGCGTCGCCCGGCGCCTCCGCGCCGCTCCCCTCATGTACGGCCTGGTCGTCGGGAGTCGGGGTCATGTCGCGGTCTCCGGTGCGGTGGGGGCGGTGGCGGCGGCGAGGCGCTGCAAGTGCTCGACGAGGGCGATCAGCACGCCCTTGCTGGACTCGCGGGACCGCGCGTCGCAGTCGACCAGCGGGACGTGCGGGTCGAGGTCGAGCGCGTCGCGCACCTCGGCGCTGGTGTACGGCGGGCCGCCGAAGTCGTTGCGGGCGACGATGAACGGGGTGCCGTGGTGCTCCAGCCGGTCGATGGCGTACCAGGAGTCGGCGAGCCTGCGGTGGTCGACGAGCACGATCGCGCCGAGCGTCCCGGAGAACAGCCGGTCCCACAGGAACCAGAACCGCTCCTGGCCCGGCGCCCCGAAGAGATACAGCACGGTGTGCGCGTCGAGGCTGATCCGCCCGAAGTCGAAGGCGACGGTCGTGGCGGTCTTGCCGGGCACGGCGCTGCGGTCGTCGATGCCGCGGCCGGCCAGGGTCATGGTCTCCTCGGTGTTCAGCGGCCGGATGTCGCTGACGGAGCGGACCATGGTGGTCTTGCCGACGCCGAAGCCGCCGACGACGACGATCTTCAGCCCGTTGTCGGCCGTACGGGCCAGGGGCACCCGCTCGGCCGCGCCGGCCGGCGGCGCGGAGGTCGCGCGCGTGTCAGAGGTGGCGGAGTCCAACGAGCACCTTCTCCAGAGTCTCGGGATCGGCGAACCGGACGCCGCCCGGCGTGCGCGGGGGCGCGTACCGCGGATGGCGCGCGGTGATCCGGCCGGCGGCCAGCAGGTCGGACAGCAGGATCTTCGTGATCCCGACGGGCAGTCCGAGGTCGGCGGACAGCTCCACGACGGCGGTCGGGGTCCGGCAGATGCGCAGGATCGCGGCGTGCTCGGACTGCATGCCCGGCGTCGGCTCGCACTCGGCGACCACCAGGGTGACGAGGTCGAACTCGTCGGTGGCGGGCCGGCTGCGCCCCCCTGTCAGGGTGTACAGCCGGTCCGGATCGTCGTCCCGGCCGGCGCGGCTCATTCCGCCGCAGCCCCTTCGGCCGCGGGCACCGGCCCGCGCGCCGGCGCACTGAGGTGGTCGCCGAGCTGCTCGACCAGCTCCAGCATGTTGTGCCCGACGAGCCCGGGGTCCGACGTCTCCGCGGCGATCACGGCGACATGGCTGCCGGAACCGGCCTCGGCGATGAACAGGATGCCGCCGTAGAACTCGGTCATCGACTGCCGTACGCCGCCGCTGCCGTCCCCGAACTCGACGGACGCGCCGTGCGACAGGCTCTGGATGCCGGCCGAGATGGCGGCGAGCTGGTCGGCGCTGTCCTCGGAGAGCTCGGGGGTGTGGCAGAGCTTGAGCCCGTCGCGGGAGAGGACGAGGGCGTGCCTGGCGCCGGGCGTGCGCTCCAGCAACCCCTCCAGCAGCCAGGTCAGCCCGGTGGCCTCGGCGGGGGATTGGGTCATCTGTCGTCCTCCGAAGGTGATGCGGCATTGCGTGCGGGGGGTGCGGGCGGTGCGGCGGAGGAGTCGGGGCCGTCGTCGGGCGCCGCGGTTTCCTCGCGTTCTGCCGCGGGTTGCTCTTCTTGTACGGACGCGCCGGGCCGGTCGGGTACGCGGTCTGCGTCCCGTCCGCCGCCGGGCCGGCCGGCGCCGCGCTTGCGGCCGTTGACGGCGGCGCGGGTGCCGGGGGTGCTTGCGGTGCTCTTGGCTGAGCCTGCGGTGCCGGTGCCGGTGCCGGTGCTGTCCGCGGTGCTCGTGCCGTCGGCGGCGTCGGTGGTGGTGCCCGCGGTACCCGTGCCGTCCGCGGTGTCGGTGGTGCCTGCGGTGTCGGTGGTACCCGCGGTGCCCGCGGGGTCCGTGCCGCGCTCCTGGCCGGTCATCGCGCGCCGGAAGGCGCCGAACCGGGCGGCGGAGCCGGCAGGTTCGAGCCGGCGGTGCGACCCGGTGTCGTCACCGGCGGCACCGGCGGCACCGGGGCCGCCCGTGCCCGTACCCGCGGCGCCCGTGCCCGTACCGGAGGGCGCGCCGTCCTCCGGCATTCCGCCCGGGTGCGCCCCGGCGAGTGTGCGTCCGCGGCGCCGCCGCGGCAGCGCAGCCAGCGCGAACGGGTCGTGCTCGCCGTCACCCGCCTGCCCGTCCGCGGCCCGCTGGTCGGCGTCCTCGCCGGACGCCACGTCCCGCTGCCGCGGCAGCGGGGCCGGGAGCGGCGTGCTGCCGGTGTCCTCCTCGGGCATCGGCAGGCCTGGGCGGCGCACGGGCTCGCTCGGCCGGGCGCGGGAGATCAGTTCCTGCGGGATCATCAGCACCACGCCCGTACCGCCGATGGCGGAGGGCCGGAACGAGACGGTCAGCCCGTGCTTCTGCGCCAGGTGCCCGACGACGGGCAGGCCGAGCCGGGTGCCGGTCAGCGTCGACAGGTCGGTGGCGGTGCCCGAGACGGCGCGCTCCGCGCGCCGCTGCGCGGCCTCGCTCATCATCAGGCCGCTGTCCTCGATGGTGACGACGGCGCCGGCCGGCACCTCCGAGACGTAGACGTGCACCTCGGTGGTGGGCGGCGAGAAGTTGCAGGCGTTGTCGAGGAGTTCGGCGAGCGCGTGCATGACACCCTCGGCGGCGTGTCCTGCGACGGCCACCTCGGAGACGGCCCGCAGCCGCACCCGCTGGTAGCCGGCGATCCGGCCCATGGCGCCGCGCAGGATGGATTCCATCGCGATCGGCTTCGCCCAGCGGCGGCCGGAGCGGGCGCCGCTCAGCACCGCGATGCTGTCGGCGACGCGGCCGGCCTGCGCGGTGCGGTGGTCGAGGTGGAGGAGGTCGCCGAGGACGTCGGCGTCGCCGTGCCGGTGCTCCATGTCGCGCAGGTCGGCGAGCATGCTGGTGGTGATGGCCTGCATCCGCCCGGCGGCGTTGGCGCAGGAGGCCATGGCGGCGGCGCGGCGGTTCTCGCTGCGCCGCGCCTCCTCGGCGACCTGCTGGACGACTCGCCGGTACGCCTGGCTGTCCAACTGCGGGGCGGCGGCGAGCGCCTCGTCGACGGGCGCACCCGCGCTGATCTTCCGCAGCACCTCGGGTACGACGCGGTCGGCGAAGACGGCGGCGGCGCCGGCCGCGGCGGCGGCGCGCTCGTCGGCGCGGGCGGCCTTGGCTCGGTAGCCGGCGGCGGCGGCGACGGCTATGCACAGCAGGACGGCGGCGGCGCCACCCCCGTAGACGATCTGCTTGGTGTGGTCGTCGGGTCCCATGACCGCCGCGGCCAGTACCGCGACGGCGGTCGCGGGCACGCTGACGAACAGGGCCGACAGGGGTGCGGGCAGTCGGGAACGCGAGGCCCGGGGCGGGGCTGCATCCTGGTGCGCGGTCATCGACGGGCTCCTCCGGGCAGGTGGCCTGTCCCAGGTCGGGTGTGTGCGCCGGGTTGAGCAACGTGCTCCCCGAGTGAGCGGCGTGCTCACGGGTGCTCAAGTCGCCGACACTATAGGGAGTTTCCTCACCACACCAGCACACCCAGAAGACCGTTTGCAGCACACCTGTGACAAGAGATGTCCGCCCTGAGCAGGGCGGCATCGTGCGGTCTTCCGGAGGTTCCGCCGCGGCGTCCAACTGCTCGACGGCGCTGGTCAGCAAGCCCTTCCGGCGTCACCACGCTGTAACCGCACGCTTGTTACAACGTTTGAGCAAGATCGCCGGTCAAGTGGCCCTGCGGCCCACCACGTCGCCGTACGCCGGCCGGCCGGTGTTCCGGACCCTCCACCTCCGACAGGAGACCTACGGATGACCCGTCCACACCTAGCGCGTACGTACACCGCGATGGTGCTCTGCGGAGTAACGGCGGCCACGCTCACGGCGGCGGCCCCGGCCACCGCGGGCGCCGCTGCTCCGGCCACCGGTGCCCCGGGCGCCACTACTGCCCGGGGCGGCGCCGCGGCCCCCGGCAGCGACGCGGCCCCCGGCGGCGACGCCGACCAGGCCGCCGCCGTCGACGGCGAGGCCCCGCCCGGTCTCGACGTGCTCAAGCGCGGCCAGGGCATGGCCCCCGGCCTGCTCTTCCTCACCCCGCAGGGCCGCCACGAGACGCCCCGCGGCCCTCAGATCGTCGACGACCGCGGCCGCCCGGTCTGGTACCACCGGATCCCCGAGGGCTTCGTCGCCGCCGACTTCCAGGTCCAGGAGTACCGCGGCCAGAAGGTCCTCACCTGGTGGGAGGGCGAAAGCTCCCCCACCGGCACGGGCTCGGGCACCGGCTACATCGCCGACGAGAACTACGAGATCATCGCCACCGTCAGCACGCCCGACGCCGGCGAGCGCACCGACTTCCACGAGTTCCGCCTCACCCCCGACGGCACGGCCCTGATCCTCAGCTACCGCGACGAGCCGTACGACCTCACCCCGGTCGGCGGCCCCAAAGACGGTCAAGTCCTCGACTACGTCGTGCAGGAGATCGACATCGCCACCGGCGAGAAGGTCATGGACTGGCACAGCCTCGACCACATCCCGATCACCGACTCCGACCGCCGCTTCGACGCCGGCATGCCGGGCCCCTTTCCGTACATGCACCTCAACGCAGTCAGCCTCGACAGTGACGGCAACCTCCTCTTCTCCGGCCGCGAGACCAGCACCATCTACAAGGTCGACCGCGAGACCGGCGAGGTCATCTGGCGGCTCGGCGGCAAGCGCAGCGACTTCCGCCTGGGCGCCGGCGCCCGCACGATCGGCCAGCACAACATCGAGCCGGCCGGCGAGGACACGTACCGCGTCTTCGACAACCAGAACATGGGCAGCCCCGGCTACGAGTCGCGGGTCGCGTGGCTGCGTATCGACGAGCGGCGGATGACCGCGGAGCTGGTACGCCAGCAGGTCCACCCGGACCGGCTGACGACCGGCCTGGAGGGCAACAGCCAGGCGCTGCCCAACGGCAACACGTTCGTGAGCTGGGGCTCGCCGTCGGGCCGCATCTCGGAGTTCGCGCCCTCGGGCCGGCTCGTCTTCGACGGCACGCTGCCGAAGGACATCAGTAGTTACAGGGGCTATCGCGCCCCCTGGAAGAGCACCCCGGACACCGCACCCGACGTCGAGGTGAACGACACCGTCACCGCGGTCGACGCAGTGTGGAACGGGGCCACCGAGGTCAGGGGCTGGCGCGTCCTCGGCGGCGGGACGGAGTCGGGGCTGCGGCCCGTAGCGCGTGCGGGGTGGGACGGACTCGACACCGAGGTGCGACTCCCGCCGGAGGCCCGGGACATCGCGTACGTGAAGGTGCAGGCGCTCGACGGGCGCGGGCGGGTCATCGGGTCCTCGGAGGTCGAGGCCGTCGAGGCCACCGCCCCCTGAGAAGGGGCCGCCCAGCACTGACAGAAGGCTGCGCGACTGCCGACTGCCGACGCCTTGCAGAGTCAGGAGAACACCATGTCCGAAGCGCGGATCGTGGCTGTCACTTTCCGATCCCCACCGCTGGTCAAGATGGAAGAGTTCGCCAACCTCGTCGCCGCCGACCCCGGAGGCGACACGGTCGCCCAGGTCATCCGGAACTCGGCGATCACCACCAAGGGCATGGCCGTCAATGCCCTGCTGGAAGACCCCCGCCGCTGGACCACGCGCCGGCGGATGGACCGCAGCCTCGCCGAGGCCCGCCGCCTCGGCCGCGACGCCGTCACCGCGGCGCTCGCCGAGGCCGGCCTGCGCCCCGAGGAGGTGGGGCTGTTCGCCACCGTCACCACCACGACCCACTCCGCCCCCGGCCTCGACGCTCTCGCCCCCGAACTGGGGCTGCGCGCGGACGTGGAGATGCTGTCGCTCGGCCCGATGGGCTGCTACGCGGCGGTGCCGGCGGTGTCCGCGTGCGCGCACTGGGTCGCGGCCAAGCGGCGCCCGGCGGTGCTGCTGGCGGTGGACCTCTTCTCGCCGCATGTGCAGCCGCCGCCGTACGACAAGGAACAGGCCGTGGTCCTCACGCTGTTCGGGGACGGGGCGGGGGCGGTGGTGCTGCTGCCGGAGGAGCGGCCGGGGCCGGGCGGTGACCCGGCTCGGCCGGGTGTCGCTGTCGTCGACTCGGAACAGCTCACGGCGCCCGCGTACGCGGAGGACCTGCAAGTCCACATGGGCGACAGCGGGTTGCGCATCAGGCTCAAGCCGTCGATGCCGGACGTCGTCGCCTCGTCGGTGGCGATACCCGCGCGGGCCCTGCTCGCCCGGCACCGGGTGCGCTGGGCCGATGTCGGGTGGTGGGCCGTCCACCCGGGCGGGCGGCGCATTCTCGACCGCGTGGACGAGGCACTGGAGCTGCCCGAGCAGTCGATGGCGGCGGCACGGGAAGTGATGCGGGAGTACGGCAACACCGCGGCCCCGGCGGTGCTGGGCGTACTGCGGCGGCTCCAGGAGACGCAGCCGCTGGCGAGGGGGGAGCACGGGGTGGTGCTGGCGTGCGGACCGGGCGCGACGGTCTGGGCGCTGCTGCTGCGCGGCACGTAGGAACAGGGACCGGAAGGAGAAGACGATGCTGGAAGTCATAGGCGCGGGAGTCGGCCGTACGGGAACGCTGTCGCTCAAGACGGCGCTGGAACGGCTGGGCTTCGGCCCGTGCCACCACATGCTGGGCCTCTTCGAGGACCCGGAGCAGATCCCGCTGTGGGAGGCGGCGTCGCGCGGCGAGCCCGTGGACTGGCACCGGGTGTACGCGGAGTACCGCTCCACGGTGGACTGGCCGGGTGCCCGCTTCTGGCGGGAGATATCCGGGGCGTTCCCGGAGGCGAAGGTGGTGCTGACGGTACGCGCCCCGGAGAGCTGGTACGCGAGCGCGGCGGGCAGCATCCACGCCACCGCGGTGGCCCCGCCCCCGCCCGACGCGGGCGAGGGGTTCCTGCGGCTGCGGGACATGTCGCTGGAGGTCGTCTGGGACGGCGTGTTCGACGGCCGGTTCACCGACAAGGAGCACGCGCTGAAGGTCTTCGCGGAGCACGAGGCGGCCGTACGGGAGGAGATCCCCGCGGACCGGCTGCTGGTGTTCCGGGTGAGCGACGGCTGGGAGCCGCTGTGCGACTTCCTGGATGTCCCGGTCCCGGACGAGCCGTTCCCGAGGAGCAACCAGCGGGGCAGGTTCGCGGACGAGGTACGGGAGCGCAGCACGGCGGCGGAGGCCGCGGAGTAAGGCCGGACGGCGGGACGCGACGGGGGTGATACTCCTCCGATCACCGCGACGCGACCCGCAAGGGCAGGGGCCCGGAGGCGAGGCAGCCTCCGGGCCCCGTCGCTGGAACGGAGAGGAGGACGTCACATCAAGACGGCCAGGAGCTTCTCCGGCAGCTCTTCCTCGTCGAGCGCATCGGCGGGCGCGCTCGTGCGGTACGGCTTGTCGAAGTCGCTGAACGTCCACACCACACCGCCGCGTTCGGTGATCTTCAGCAGGTACGGCGGGCCCTCGGCGGCGACGTGGACCTCCACCGGCTTCGGTCCGCCCGTAAAGGTGATCTTGGTGGTCGGACGCCCGTTCAGGGTCGCGTCCTGCTCCTTCCCGTCACCGCGGTTCTCCGGGGCGAGGAAGGTGTCTTCGAGTTCGTCTCGCAACCCCGTCCGATCGCACAGGGTCTTGCGCGCCAGGTCGGACGTGAGCTGGTTGCGTTTCACCCAGCGGTCGCCCATCATCTCGATCGCCTCCGGCGGAAGACCCTCGACTTCGGACGCAGCCAGCCGGACGGCCACCTTGTTGCTGCGTGAATAGGCTGCCGAGTCGGTTATCAGAAACTCCGCGCGGACCTCGCCCATCTCCATCCGCATATCGCACCGCTCGGTGTCGTCGGTGACGGCGGTGCGTATCACGGCCACCTCGTCGGCCGACATCCGCTTCGTCGACGTCAGTGTGTCCGCCTCTTCGAAGGTGGCGTCCAGCGCCTCGTCGATGAGCATTTCCTCGGCGCTGCTCCTGGTCCCGCAGCCGGCCAGGGCGACGGTTAAGACGGCCGCGGCAAGACAGCCGGTGGTTCTGTGGCGGGATCTGCGTATTTCACGGGTGAAGGCGCTCATGACCACTCCTGGGGCGGGAAGTCGGGGGGCGCCCTATCTTCCACCATGAAGTCACACCATGTGCGTCGGGTACGCCGCCCGAGAGCCCCGCGGGCACCCGTTACCGTCAGGGCCTCAGAACGCGTGCCGGAGGTGGTTCTGCGTGGCCGACATGACGGGGCGGGGTTATCTGTACGTCGGACCCGTGGAGCTGAAGGCCGCGGTCCGGCCCGGTGGGGGCGGGCGTCGTATCGGCTCGGCGGCTGACTTCGGCGGCTGGATCGTGGAGCAGTCGCCGGCGGAGACGGCCGAGCCGTTCACCTTCGTCGTCGGTATGGACGGTGTGCTGCGGCTGGCCCCGCGGCGGAGCGAGCACGTGGCCTGTGCCGGTGGGGACAGGGTGCTGGGTGCCGGTGAGATCAGCTTTGTGCGCGAGGCGGACGGGTGGGCCGTGAGCGAGGTGAGCAACCAGTCCACCGGGTACTGTCCGGACGTCGGCTCCTGGGCGGAGGTCGCCCGTGCTCTGGACGCCGCGGGGCTCCGGCACCCTTCCGGCTTCACCCACGAGGTCGTCTTCCGGCGGTGCCCCGGCTGCCAGGAGCGCGCCATCGTGCGTGAGGGCGACTTCGTCTGCGTCTTCTGCGGCAGCGATCTGCCCGCGGAATGGAACGTGGATCCCACCGCGTGAGGGCCGTGCCGGATCCGGTAGCCCGTGAACACACCGCCGTGGACCACGGAGACCAGCGGATGGACGACACACCCCGGGGCCCGTGAGCGCGTGGCACCGTTCCCGCGGGCACGTGCGGTCCGCGCTCCGCCCAATGAGCACCGTGCACGGTCACCTGCGCCGCACTGAGCAAGGTGACAACTGTCGAGTCGG
Organism: Streptomyces aculeolatus; assembly: GCF_020400605.1. Lineage (GTDB taxonomy): Bacteria > Actinomycetota > Actinomycetes > Streptomycetales > Streptomycetaceae > Streptomyces > Streptomyces aculeolatus. The sequence goes on from NZ_JAINRD010000034.1 coordinate 46,290, forward strand.
TGCGCGGTGCTCTTAGAGTCCTTCGCATACGAGCCATCCGCCTCGCATTCGCGGCAAACCGACGTCTTCCCGGAAACGGTGTGCTTCGAGGCGGCTGCCCACTGCTCCACCGAGCACGACGGGAAACAACCGCGCCCGGGCGCCTTCCACCTCACCTGAGCAGCACGGGAGCACACCGGGATCCGACAACGGGAGAAGTCATGCGAAAGATTCTTGCCGCCCTGGGCACTGTCGGCCTTGCCGTCGCCCTCGGACCGGCGGTGCCGGCCCAGGCGTCGGCCGCCGACGCGAAGGCATGGAGTTGTCCGTCGAACTCCGTCTGCTTCTACAGCGGCACCGGCGGCCAGGGCCAGCGGTGCGCGTGGCCGGCCCGGACCGACGACAAAGACTGGAAAGGCGGCGACGTGCAGTGCTCGTGGGCCAGCTACCTTCCGAATGTCCGCTCGGTCCGCGTCATGCCCAACTCCATGGGGTCGGTGACGTACTTCAGCCGTGCCGGATACTCCAACCGCGTCGGCTGCACCGACGGAGGTGCCGACGGATCCAAGTCCACCTTCTTCGAAGCCAAGGTGATCCTCTCGCACAAGACCAGCAGCAGCGCCTGCCAGATCTGAGCCCTGCCCTCCCACCGCAGACCTCCCGGCGGCCGGCCTCGACTCCCACGGTCCTCCGGTCGCCGGGAGCCCCTCCCCCGCGCAGGGATCCCGACCGTGCCCTCCGGCCGGTCCGGCCCGCCCGGGGGCCGACGGCTGCACCTGGTGGACGGTGGCGCAACGGGGCAAAAGTCTGGCCCCATGGGCGATTTGCACTGATTTCGAGGGCGGCAGGCCGCGAACTTTTCCCGGTGGCACGCATTCCACCGGCCCGTCACGGCGCGGGGGGGGCGTCTCGGCGATCGGGCCGGTCCGGCTCCGGTGGGCCGCCTCCCCGCGCCGCAACTCCCGGCACCCGGGCCACCCCACGTATCACCGCCCGCCCGAAGCCGGCCCCCATACCCGGCCCGCGCACACGTCAGACCCGCCAACCGCGCCGGTGACCCGGGCCTGACCCGCCGCACGTACCGACCACCCGCCCGGCGTCGCGGGCCTCCGATCCGGACCGCGTAGGCGACAGGCCCGCCGACCGCGCCGGTGACCCGGGTGCGTTGTCAGAGCCGGCGCCTACCCTTGGGTGGGTGTGAGGGGAGGTGGGGTGCTGGTGGCGAATTGCGGGTTGTGGGTTGCGTGTTGTGGGGCGTGGGCTGGGGGGCTGCGGTCGCAGCGGGGGGTCTTCCCGCCGACGCGGTGCCCGCTCCGGGCTCCTGCCGGTCGGCTCCACCCGGAGACCGCCGTCGGTCTCAGCCGGCCGCGCCCCCGTCCAGCCTTCCGTCCAATAGCGGAAAGAGTTCGCAGATGTACGTCGTCAACGTCTGTGTCGCCCTTCTGCGCGGCGATCACTGGCTCCTGATCGTCCGCCACCCCGACCTCGGCCACGCCGGCGGCACCCTCGCCGTACCCGGCGGCAAGGCGGAAACCCCCGCCGGAGCAGCCCCCGGCACCTCCGCCGACGACATCCTGGAAGCGACCGCCCGCCGCGAGCTGGCCGAGGAGGTCGGCGTCGACCTCACCGGCGTCCCCCTGCACTACGCCGAGAGCACCTTCTTCGTCTCCGACACCGGCAACCCCGTCGTCAACGTCCTCTTCGCCGCCCACCTGCCGCCGGACGCGACCCCCCACCCCGCCGCACCCGCCGAGGTGTCCGAAGTCCTGTGGCGTACGCGGCCGGAGGTCGAGGCCGCCGCGGACTGCCCGCCCTGGACCGTGCAGAACATCCGCCGGGCGGCCGCAGCCCTCGCGCGCGCCGCACAGGGTTGATACGCCGCCCCGTCACCTTCCCCCGGAGTCGGACGAAACCGATCGACGTCGTTCGCCGGCACGCGCGAACCTAGCCGAGCCACCGTCCGATACGCTCCCAGGCGAACTCCAGGCGCCTGGCATGCGTCCGGTCCAGCTCCGCGCGCACGACCTCGTGCGCCCCGAGCATGCTGCGCAGCCCGCCCATCCTGTCCAGCTCGGCCCCGATCTCCCGCGTCCGCGCGTCCGCTTCGCCTCCCGGCACGAACCCGCGGCTGACCCCGATGGCGAACAGCTCGTCCAGGAGCTGGCCGGTACGGGCCTTCTTCCCCCTCGCCGCCTCGGCGTGCGGCCGGGGCAGCAGGCCCCGCTCCCGCCACATCGCCGCCCGGCCGCCGTGGGCCTCGGGCGAGCCGTGGCCCAGGATCGCCTGCCCGCCTCCGCAGAGGTGGAGGCGATCGGCGGTCCGCCAGATCCGGTACCCCGAGAACACACCGTCGTAGACCGTCGACACCTGCGCGCAGAAAGCATCCGCGAGCACGTCGATCGCGAAGTACTCGAAGCGCTCCCGGAGCACGTCCCGTTCGAGATTGACCCGGAGGATGCCGGCGGCCTCCTGCTCCGTGCCGCTCCACAGCCCCTTGCTCGACCACGCCCTCGCGACGCTGCGGAATTCGGCCCTCAGCCTGGGCCCGTCGATGACCGGCACCGCCGGGATCGCCTGCCCGACGACCGTCTCCAGCGCCTCCGCCGCACTCCCGGTCCGCGCCTCGTCGAACTCCGCCCCCGTGGGCAGCGGCGGCGCCATCCCCAGGCGCTTCGCGGCCTCGACGCGCATGGCGTTGTCCGGATCGCCGATGGCCGCGTAGACCTCAGTAAAGAGGTCCTCGGCGCTCATGCCCGTCTCGGCCACGGCCCGGCGTACCGTCACCTGCTCCCTCGCGCAGTCGACACCGCGGCTGCTGTGGCACAGCCCCTCCGGCCCGTGCGGCAGGTGGAAGACGTACCCGCCTGCCGCGAGCGAGCCGCAGGCCGCGCAGTGCCGGAGCCAGGCCGGGTCGTCGCCTTCGGCCACAGCCGGCCGCGCGGCGGGGTCCGGGTGGCCCGGGCGGTCCGTACGCCCAGGCGGATCCGAGCGCTCCGGCGGCTCGGACTCGCGTCGTCTCCAGAAACGCACCGGTCCTCCGCTCCGCCGCCGCAAGCATGCGGGCACTCACCGTAGTCCCGCAGGATGATCGGTGAAAGGCTCCAGTGCACGCTCAGCGGTCCGCGTACTCCCCCAGGACGACCACCGAGACCACCGCGCCGCCGAAGGCGGTGACCGCCCGCCACGCCGTGTTGAGGTGGTTCCTCGTCGCACGCGCGGCCACCGTCGCGATGTGCGGGCTGTCGGGCTGCGGGGCGTCGGTGGCCCGCCGGGTGTCTGCTGCCCCGCGCGGCGGGGCGATGGAAGCGCTGCTCATGTTTCCAGCGTGCCGCGGGTCACCTGCCGAAAGCCTCGGCCCGCGGGCGGAATCCCACCGCCCCGTATCTACGACCCAGGGGCCAGCCGCACCCCTACGGAAGTCTCAGGGTTCCCCCGACTTCATCCGCCTCCCCCGCCACCGGACCCCGCCCCGGCTCCAGCGTCGCCCGCACCGTCTTGCCCGCGAACTCGCGCGGGAACCACGACAGCTCTGCCCCCAGCCCCCGCGCCAGGAACAACCCCCTCCCCCGCTCCTCCTCCGGCCCCGGCAACGAGCCATCCGGCATCCGCGGCGGCTGCGCCGCCTGCGGGTCCGATACGTCGATCACCAGCGAACCGTCCTCCCGTACGGCCAGCCGCACCCACACCCGCCGCCCGATCCGCCGTCCGTACTGGATCGCGTTCGTCACCAGCTCCGACACCACCACCGCCGCGTCGTGCGCGTCCCCGCGCCACCCCCAGAGCGCCAACTGCCGCCGTACGTGCACCCGGACCATCGGCACGGACCGGTAGCCCATCACGTACCCCATCGACCACTCGCGCGCCATCCCCTCCGTACTGCACGCTCCATGCTCGGCCATTCACACCAACTCCAGAATTACAGTGACACTTTGGGATTTACGGCTGTATTGTCGTAGCGCTCGGTTACGCTGCGTGGTGAAAGGCTTTCGGAGTGGAGCGGCCGAGAGCAAGGCCCGGCACGTGACAGACGTGACTTGAACTGGGAGGCAGACATGACCCCACGGAACGCCACCCACCGCGCGACCGGTACGACGGCGGAGATGTTCGGCGACGTGCTGAAGCACCTGCGCGAGGCAGCAGGCATGACGCAGGCGGAGCTGGCGAGGCAGATCCCGTGCGACCGGTCGTATGTGGCGAGGGTGGAGACGGGGACGAGCGTCCCGCCGGACACGTTCGCGGAGAAGTGCGACGAGGTGCTGGGTGGTAACGGACTGTTAGCGCGGCTGTGGCTGAAGGTCGACTGGTACCCGGACGTCGCCCATCCGGATTGGTTCGAACGCCGAGCACAGATGGACGCGGAGTGCGTGGCGTTACGGGCCTACCAGGAAGGCGTCGTGCCGGGCTTGCTCCAGAACGAACGGTACGCCCACGCGCTGTTCGCGCGCGTCACGGAAGACGAGGAGAAGGTCGAGGAACGCGTACGAGCCAGGCTCAGCCGCCAGCAGAGGTTTTTCTCGCCGGAGGGCCCGTTGTTCATCGCGGTAATCGATGAGAGCTGTCTGCGCAACGTCGTCGGCGGTCCGGAGGTCATGCGCAAACAGTGCGAACACCTGCTCGCCGCAGGTCAGCGGACCAACATCCTGATCCAGGTGGCACCCGCTGACCGACCGGAGCTCATCCGCCCGCGCGGCTCGATGTCGCTGATCACGTTGCCCGACGACGAGAAATGGGCCTATGCAGAGGCGCTTGACCGCGGGTACTTCAGCGGGAATCCAACGGCCTTCGAGCAACACCTGCGGACCTATGATGTGCTCAGGGCTGACGCCATGTCGGCTCGCGAATCCGCCGCCCTGATCGGCGAGTTCATGGAGGGATACGGGCAGCATGGCCATGACCTGGCGTAAGAGCAGCTACAGCCACGACAACGGCGGCGACTGCATCGAGGTGGCCACCACCCCAACCGCCGTCCCCGTGCGCGACTCGAAGGACCCCGACGGGCCCCACCTGGCCTTCACCCCCGCCGCCTGGGACGCCTTCGTCGCCGCCGTCAAGCGCGAGGAGTTCCCCGGGCGCTAGGCCGGGCCCAGGTCCGGGGTCGCGCCCGTGGTCGCGTCGAGTGCCACCACGCCCTTCTCGTTGGTGATGTACACGAAGTCGTACGCCGTGACCGGGCCGTTCTCCCGGTTGCCCGGGGACAGGCTGGAGAGGGTCGAGGCGGTCCAGCGCTCGGAGCCGTCGCCGGTGTCGAGGGCCCGGATGCTGCCCACGTCGCTCAGGGTCTCGCCGAAGTAGACGAGGCCCCCCGCCACCGCGAGCTGCGTGGGATTCACCGTCGGCATGCCCTCGTTGGTCCACTTCTTGTCACCCGACGACGCGTCGAACGCATGGACGCGTCCGTTGTCACCTGCTGCGTAGACCGTGTCGTCCGCGAGGTAGAGGGTCTGGTTCGTCGTGGTGGTCCCCTCGACCGACCACTTCTCGGTGCCTTCGTCGGCGTGGATCGCGTAAAGCCTCCCGTCGCCGGCACCGGCGTACACGAGGCCGCCGGACACGACGGGCGCCTGTGGGAAACCCTTGTCCGCGGGGAAGGTCCACTTCAGGTCGCCGCTGGCCGCGTCCAGCGCGTAGAGGGTGTTGTCCTTCCCTTCGCAGCCGACGTACACGGTGCCGTCGGCGACCGTCGGGGAGGAGTAAAGCGCGTCCCCACAGGGAAAGTTCCAGGCCTTCCGGCCTCCGTCCGCGTGCACGGCGTACACGTTCGTGTCCATGCTCGTGCAGTAGACGATTCCGGCGATTCCGCCGGCCACGGTCGGCCGGCTGCGTATCCGGTCACCGGTGGGGAAGGTCCACTTCTTCTTTCCGTCCGCGTCCAGCGCCCACAGTTCTTCGCCGCCGCCCACGTACACCGTCCCGTCGGCGGCCACGGGCTGGTCCGGGAGGAAGGAGAACCTGGGGCCCTCCCAGCGCTTCTGTCCGGTGCGCGCGTCCAGGGCGGTGATCTTGAAGTCGGCCGAGACGTACAGGACGCCGTCGGCCACCGCGCATGCGGTCGGCGGCTCGCTGGTGATGTCGTAGCGCCACGGGCGGACCTTGCGCTTCGGGGCGGCGTCCGCCTCCGGCCCGGTGGCGCCGGAGCCGCCCCCGTCGGGCCCCTTGTCACCGTCGTCCGTGGCCAGGGCGAGTGCGAGCCCGGTGCCGCCGGCCGCCACCGCCACCGCTCCGCCCAGGCCGTACAGCAGGGCACGGCGGCGCCCCGGCGCGGCGGGACCGCCCCCCGCACCCCGGGTGCTCCCGGGTGCAGCAGGGGCGGCCGTCCGCGTCGGCAACTGGTGGGCCGCGGGCGGCTGTCCGGGGGGCGGCGGCACATGCGGGGGCCGGTCGGCCGGGGCCGGGGGTGCGTCGGGGGCGGTGGGCGTGACGGTGGGCGTGGCTGTGGGGGTGGGGGTGGGGGTGGGCGCGGACGTCGCCTTCGGCCGGGCCGGGTCCGGGTCCTTCGCCCGCAACGAAGCCAGGTCCAGAGCCCGCAGTTCGTCATGGACCGAGGCCGCGGACTGCGGGCGGTCGGCCGGTTCCTTCGCGAGCAGCCGCAGCACCAGGTCGTCGAGGGCGACCGGAAGCCCGGAGCGCCGCTCACTCGGCGCCTCGGGCGCCCTGGTCAGATGGGCGGTCATCAGCGACACCGGGTCGTCCGCGTCGAACGGCACCTGCCCGGTGAGCAGTTCGTGCAGGATGCAGCCGATCGCGTAGAGATCGCTGCGGGCATCGCCGGAGTGCTGCGCGAACCGCTCCGGGGGCATGTAGGCGAGGGTGCCCATGACCTGGCTGGACTTGTCGGTGGCGGCCATGAAGCGGGCGATGCCGAAATCGAGGATCTTCACCTCGCCGCCGGCGGTGAGCATGAGGTTGGCGGGTTTCAGATCCCGGTGGACCACGCCCGCGTCGTGCGCGGCGGCCAGCGCGGCGGTGGTCTGGGCGGCCCACTCGACGCCCGTCGCGGGCGGCGGCGGGCCGTCCTCCCGCAGCACGGCGGCGACGTCGCGCCCGGCCACGAACTCCATGACGAGGTAGAGCGTGCCGTCTCCCGGGTCGCGCCCCAGGTCGTGGACGGTGACGACGCCGCGGTGGTTCAGGCCGCCCGCGGTGCGCGCCTCGCGGAAGAAGAGGTCGGCGTTGGGCCCGTGTTGGTGGTCCGGCAGCAGTTTGACCGCGACGCGGCGCCCGATGACCCGGTCCCGGCCCTCCCAGACCTCCCCCATGCCGCCCCGGCCCACGAACGCCACCAGTTCGTACCTGTCGGCGATGACCCGCACACTGCCCCCTCAGTACCGCGCCCGGTGGCGCCGTCGCGTTCCACTGCGAACAACGTTGTACCGGATGCGCCGGGGGCCTTCGCCGACCGGGTCGGCCCCGGCCGGCGGCGGGTGTCGTCGGCTCGACGGCCGGCAGGCAGCAGGCAAGGAAACATCGGCGTAACGGGGGCTTCTTACGATCGCCGCATGGGCACCGGAGTGAACAGGGAAGGCGACGTGGAGACGCGGGTGCGGTCGGGCACCGAGGGCGACCTGGAAGAGCTGACCCGCATCTACAACCACTACGTCGTCGAGACGCCGATCACCTTCGACATCGAGCCGCTCACCGTCGAGCAGCGCCGCCCGTGGCTGACGTCCCACCCGGACCGGGGGCCGCACCGGCTGCTCGTGGCGGAGGAGGGCGGCAAGATCCTCGGCTACGCGACCAGCAGCCCGTTCCGCCCGAAGCCGGCGTACTCGACGTCCGTGGAGACCAGCGTCTACCTGGCCCCCGAGCACGTGGGGCGAGGTCTCGGGGGCCTGCTGTACACGGCGCTCTTCGAGGTGCTGGAAAAGGAGGACGTGCACCTGGCCCTCGCCGGTGTGGCCCTGCCCAACGCGGCGTCGGAGCGGCTCCATCTGCGCTTCGGGTTCCGGTCCGTGGGCGTGTACGAGGAGGTCGGGCGGAAGTTCGGCAGGTTCTGGGACGTGGCCTGGTTCCAGAAGCCGCTCGCCCGCTGACGCCCGCCCGGTGGCCGGGGTGCGCGGCACCGGCTGTCCCTCCCGGCCCTGTCTGACAAGTCCCGGCCTAACCCTTCACCGCGCCCGAGGTGAGTCCCTGGACGATGTGCCTGCTGGCGAAGGCGAAGAGCACCATCGTGGGCAGAATGGTGAGGACGGCGGCCGCGGACATGGAGCCCCAGTCGATGTTGAAGCTGGAGATGAACCCGTTCAGGGCCGTCGGGACGGTCTTGTTCGAGTCGCTGTTCATCAGCGTCACGGACAGGAACAGCTCGTTCCAGCAGTTGACGAAGTTGAAGATGAACGCGGCCACGATCCCCGGCCGCATCACGGGCAGCAGCACCCGGAACAGCGCCCCGAAGTGGGACAGGCCGTCGATCATCGCCGCCTCCTCCAGCGCGTCCGGTACGTTCTCGAAGAACCCGCGGAGCATCACCGTGCAGAACGGGATGCAGACGGCGACGTAGACCAGGATCAGCCCGAGCCGGTTGTCGACCAGGCGCAGATCGGTCATCAGCAGGTACAGCGGGCCCAGGGCGATGAAGGCCGGGATCATCTGGGTGACGAGCGCGGCCATCAGCAGCGCGGACTTGGTGCGGAACTCGAAGCGGGCCAGGACGTACGCCGAGAGCATCGAGATCGCCGTGGCCGTCGCGCCGGCGACGGTGGCGACGATCAGGCTGTTGGCGAGGTAGGTGCCGAAGTCGGCCTTGCTGAACAGCTCGCTGTAGTTCTCCAGCGAGAACGTCTCGGGCCAGTAGGCGATCGGGAAGGCGAAGATGTCGCCGGGTGCCTTGAGCGACGTGACGATGATCCAGTAGAGCGGGAAGACGGTGAAGACCAGCCACAGCCCCAGGAAGGCGAACTTCACGGCCCGGCCGGCCGCGGTCTCCTTGCCGGTCACGACCTCTCCCCCTTCTTCGCGCTCTTCTTCTCGCTCTTCTCGCGCGTCGCCAAGAGGAAGAAGACCGCGAACACGAGCAGCGAGGCGACGATGAGGAGGCCGATCGCGGAGGCCCGGCCGTAGTCGCCCTGCTGGGTGATCTGGATCATCCAGGTGGTCACGATGTGCGTCTCGTTGTTCGGGCCGCCGCCGGTCATGCCGAAGATCAGATCGGGGAAGTTGAAGATCCAGATGATCCGCAGGAGTACGGTCAGCGCAAGCGTGGTGCGGATGTAGGGGATCGTGATCTGGAAGAGCGTGCGCACCTTCCCGGCGCCGTCGAGGGCCGCCGCCTCGTACAGCTCGTCCGGGACGGACTGCAGCGCCGCCAGGATCATGATCGCGAAGAAGGTGACTCCGTACCACACGTTGGCGACGATGACGGCGGCCATCGCGGTGTCCGGGTCGGCCAGCCAGGTGACCGGCTCGTCGATGATCCCGGCCCTTTGCAGCAGGTCGTTGACGACGCCGAACTCGCTGTTGAACATCCAGCGGAAGAGGATGCCGATGAGGAACCCGGAGATGGCCCACGGGAAGAAGATCAACGCCTGGTAGAGGCCCCGGAAGCGGAAACGGCGGCGCAGCCAGAGGGCGAGGGCGAAGCCGATCACGAGCTGGGGCACGATCGAGGCGACCACCCACACGGCGGTGTTGGACAGCACGGTGCCCCAGGCGGGGTCGGCGAAGACGTCCCGGAAGTTCTGCAACCCGACGAACGACTTGTCGGTGAGGTCCGACAGCTTCCAGTTGCGGAAGGCCATCTGGCTGCCCGCGATCATCGGGTAGTACGTGAAGACCGCGACGAACAGGGCGGCAGGCGCCATGAAGGCCGCGATGGTCAGCCCGCGCCGGGTGGTGAACACCGGCCTGCCCCGGCGCGGGGCCCCGCGGTGCGCGGGTCGGCCACCGCCCCCGGTGCGAAACGGGCGCCGCGTTCTCGGCTCGTGGGGCTGCTTCGTCGGGGAGGCGGCGGGCATGGCTACTTCTCCTTCGCCCACTTCTCGGTCCAGTACGCATCCCACTCGGCGAGCAGCTCCTTCGGCGTCATCTTGCCGAGAAGCACCTTCTGCACGTCGGCGTCGGCCTTCTGCTCCCACTCGGTCCACCAGGCGACCCCGCGCGGCTGGGTGACGTTGAGGTACGTCTCGGGGTGCTCCGTCATCGTCACGTAGGTCGCCCACGGCCCGCTGGTGTAGAACTCGTCCTCGGCAGCCGACTTCTGGGTCGGCACCAGGCTGTTCTCCTTGGTGAAGGTCAGCGATGCCTCGCCCTGGGAGAGGAACTTCACCAGCTTCACGGCCTCGGCCTTGTGCTCGCCCGCGTCCGCGACGCCCCATCCGGCGGTCGCCAGCGGCTGGACCGTCTTCCCGCTGGGGCCGGTCAGCAGCGGGGCCGTGCTCCACTGCTCCTCCGAGATCGCCTGGGACTCCCGGACGGCGGCGATCACTTCGGGGTCCTGCAGCAGGAAGGCGGTGGAACCGTTGGAGAAGCCCTCGACCATCTCCGGATAGCCCCAGGAGACCGACGAGTCGGGGGATGCCTGCTCGTACAGCCGGAAGTAGGTCTCGACGGCGTCCTGCGCCTCGGGGGCGGCGAAGATGGTGCTGCCGTCCTTCACCTTGAAGGCGTTGGCGGGGTCGATCTTGTCGGCGACGTACGCTCCGACCACGGCGGTGACGTTGCTGTTGGCGTTGGCGGCGCCGCGGAAGGCGTAGCCGTACCGTCGCTCGCCCGGGTCGTGGACGGCCGATGCCTGTTCCAGCAGCTCGTCCCACGTGGCCGGCGGCTTGTCGAAGCCGGCCTCCTCGATCAGGTCGGTGCGGTAGAACAGGCTCAGTCCGTAGAAGCCGTACGGGACGTAGTAGGTCCGGCCGCCGGAGTCCTCGGCGGCGCTGACGGTGTTCTCCGTCATCGCCTGCCAGCCGTCCCAGCCCTTCAGGTCCTTCTTCATGTCGTAGAGCCAGCCGTTGGTGGACCACGGGCCGACGGTGATGTCGCGCACCTCCAGCACGTCGACGCCGGTTCCCGACTGGAGCATCTGCTGCAGTTTCTGGTCGGCCTGCTCGGTGGGCGGGGAGATCAGGTTGACGTCGATCTTCGGGTTCTGCTCCTCGAAGTCCGCTATGAGGTCGTCGAGAAGGTCGGTGCGGGTGGGGTTGGTCAGGCTCTCGACCATGTTGAGGGTGACCGTGCCGTCGTCGCCGCCGCTCACGGCGGAACAGCCGGTGGCGATCATCGTGGCGGCGGTGCCGAGGGCGAGAGCTGCCGTCGTTCTTCTCATCGTGCCGTCCTCTTCCTTCTGAACCGGAGCGCCGGTGGCGACCGTCGGGGACAGGGGTGCGCCGCGCCTCAGGGCGCGCCGTGCTCCTCACCGGCTGCGCCCCGGGCCCACTCGGCGAGCACGGGGACGCAGACCTCGGCGAAGTACTCGTAGTCGGCCGCGGTGTTGTAGACGTGCGCCGACAGGCGGAGGTACCCGGTGCCGCCGAAGCTGGTGTACGCCGCCTCGACCCCGAGCTCTCCGGCCGTGCGGTCGCGCAGCGCGTCGGCCTCGTCCCGGGTGGCGGCCAGGCCCGGGGGCAGCCGCACGAGCCGCATGCCGGGGACCGGCATGCCGACGTCGACGACACCGCCCACGCCGCCCGCCCCGGCGCCGCTGCCGCCGGTCGACTCGGCGAACGCGGCGCCGATGACACGCTCGCCGTAGCCGGCCAGGTCGTCGATGTACCGGCGGACGACGGGCCATCCCCAGGTGGCCTCGACGAAGCCGATCGCCGCCGGGGCGGCCAGATAGCCGGTGACGTCCACCGTGCCCTGCTGGTCGAAGCGGTCGGGGTACGGATCGGCGGCACCCCAGGAGTCGATCAGCGGATACAACCGCTCGCGCAGCGGGCCGCGGGCGACCAGCGCGGCCGTGCCGCGCGGCGCGCACGCCCACTTGTGCAGGTTGCCGACCCAGAAGTCGCACGTCAGACGGTCGAGTGGGGCGTCGATGAGACCGGGTGCGTGCGCACCGTCCACCAGCAGCGGGATGCCGCGGTCCCGTGCCTCCGCACCGAGCCGCTCGACCGGCATCCGGCGGGCGGTGGCGGAGGTGATGTGGTCGACCACGACCAGCCCGGTGGACGGGCCGAGTTCGGCGGCGATGGCCTCGTACGCCTGCGCCTCGTCCGCTTCCAGCGGCACCCGGGCAGTGCGTACCCGGCCGCCCCAGCGGCGGGCCAGCCGTTCCGCGCCCATGGTCACGGCGCCGTAGCCGTGATCGGTGACGACGATCTCGCGGCCACGGCGGGGCGGGAGCGCGGCGTACACGGCGCTGATCCCGGCGCTCGCGTTCGGCACCAGCGCGAGGTCGTCGGAGGTCACGTGGAGGAAGGCCGCGATGTCGACGCGGGCGGCTGCCACCCGCCGCGGCAGCGCCGGGAACCACACCACCGGCGACCGCTCCATCTCCGCCCGCAGCAGGTTCTGCCGCTCCTGGGCTGCCAGGGGGACCGCTCCGAACGACCCGTGGTTGAGATGTTTCATGGCCGGGTCCAGCGACCACCCCTCGGCCGCCGGCCGGCCGTCGGCGAGCAGCAGAGGGCGGGGGGCGGTGGTGACTTCGGTCTCGCTCACACGGCTCCATCTCCTCCGCGGCCCCGTGTCTTCGGGGCGGAGTCACGGCGACACATCCGACATCACCCATGACACGTATGATGACTCGGCATCCTGGCACGACGTTTCTCCAGCAGACAAGGGATCGAAGCCGAAAATCATCGGACAGTACACGAGCGAGATACCAAGTCATCTGATGACTTGGTAGAGTCCTGCCGGGTCGGCAGCACTCCCGGCCGTCAGGGGAGGAGTCCGATGTCCGCAGTCGACAAGGCGTTCCACGGCCTACGGCACATGATCGCGATGGGGCGGCTGAGCGCGGGCGAACGCATCCCGCCCGAGGGCGAGCTCTGCAAGGAACTGGGCGTTTCGCGGGGGTCGTTGCGCGAGGCCGTCCGCATGCTCGCGGCCCTCGGGGTCATCGAGCCGCGGCACGGCTCCGGCACCTACGTCTCCGCGCTGCGGCCGGAGGACGTGATAGGCAGCCTGTCGCTGACCCTCGAACTGCTGCCGCTGCCCGGCCTGCTGGAGGTGTACGAGATGCGCCGCGTGCTGGAGTCCCACGTCGCGGCCAAGGCCGCCGCGCGCGCCACCCCGGAAGAGATCCGGACCCTCTTCTCTCTCGTCGAGTCCATGGAGGCCACCGGCGACCCGGCCGAGTCCTCGGAACTCGATCACCGCTTCCACGCCGAGATCGCCCGGATCGGCGGCACTCCCACCCTGGCCGCACTGCTTTCCGTCTTCCGCGCCAGGTCCCGCAAGTACCAGGTGTTCACCCTCCCCGAAGGGCCGGAGCTGCGCCGCAAGAGCGACCAGGACCATCGCGTGCTCGCCACCGCCATCGCGGACCGCGACCCGGGCGCCGCCGCCGGCGCCGCCGAGGCCCACATCGCTCAGACGGAGCGCTGGCTGCGTGCCTTCATGCCTCCGGTGGAGGAGGAGCCGGCGGTGGAGGAGGGTGCTGCGGACTGAGGACGGAACCCGGGGCATCGGTCTCCACCGGTCGACCGCCGCAGTCGCCCGGCGCAGATGAGAGGGCGGCCCGGGTGCCCGGGCGGACCGAAGTCCGGCCCGCCCGGGTCCGCAAAGTGGTCCGGGAGGGTCCCCGGAGAGGCGGCCTAGCCGTCCGTCGTCGAGCAGAAGCCCGAGGGTGACGGGGTCAGCCGGTTCAGGGTGTAACCGGTCGTCGGCTCGAAGACGCCGCCGGGGGCGATACCCGTGTTGTAGCTGCCGGTCAGGCAGTACCCGACGATCGTGCTGTTGACGACCGACACGATGCGCACGGGCGGGTCGAAGTCGTGCGCGCCGCCCTCCGGTACGAGGGTGATGACGCCGCCGCCCTGCTCGACGCAGACGTATCCCTTCGCGCACAGGGGCACCGCGGTCGGGTCCGCGCCGGCCGGGGCGGCGGCGGCCGTGGCCGTGCCGGCGAGGGCGGCGGTCAGGGTGAGGGCGGCGAGGGCGGCGGATAAGCGGGTTCTTCGCATGGGGCGGGCTCCTTCGGGTCCGTAGAGTGCGCACCGTTGTCGGCGTACAGACAACTGCGAGCGGGCGCCCGGCGCCAGCGCAGTTACCGGCCATTCGCCCCCGGCGGGGAAATCGGTTGGACCCGCCCGCGCCCCGCGCGTAAGCTCGCGCGTCTGCCCCCGCCTCCCCGGCTGTTTTCGTGCGCCGGGAGTGCCGCCTGCCGGTCGGAAACCGGCGGCCTGCGCCACGCCCGTGACCGTACCGCCAGTGCCGGAGGCCCGTAGCACCATGTCCGACCCCACCCCTACCACCCCAGCTCCCCCCGCCCCCCTCGTCCGCGAGCGCGCCCACCTCGCCGCGTCCCGCACCGCGCTGCGTGCCATGCGGGCCGACGCCGAGGCGCTGGACATCACCGATGTGACCGCGAACTGGGTCAACGCCGAGGTGCTCCAGTCCGAGATCGACCAGCGGATCAAGGCGCTCGCCGACCTGGCCGACACCCCGCTCTTCTTCGGGCGGCTCGACTACGCGCACGCGCCCGGGGCGGAGAAGGCCGAGGGCGACCCCGGCGAGAACTTCTACATCGGGCGGCGGCACGTGCACGACGCCGACGGCGATCCCATGGTGATCGACTGGCGCGCGCCGGTCTCGCAGCCGTTCTACCGGGCGTCGAAGAAGGACCCCATGGACGTCGCGCTGCGGCGGCGGTTCGGGTACGACCGCGGGGAGATCACGGCGTACGAGGACGAGCACCTCACCGACCCGTCCGAGGCGGCGAAGTCGAGCGCCCTCCTCCAGCGGGAGATCGAGCGGCCGCGCGTCGGGCCGATGCGGGACATCGTGGCGACGATCCAGCCGGAGCAGGACGAAATCGTGCGGGCGGAGATCGGCGGGACCGTGTGCGTGCAGGGGGCACCGGGGACGGGGAAGACGGCGGTGGGCCTGCACCGGGTCGCGTACCTGCTGTACGCGCACCGGGAGCGCCTGGCGCGTACCGGGACGCTGGTGATCGGGCCGAACGACTCCTTCCTGCGGTACATCGAGCAGGTGCTGCCGACGCTGGGCGAGCTGGACGTGAAGCAGGCGACGGTGGCGGAGCTGGTGGCGCACGTCGAGGTGCGGGGGGCGGATCCGGCACCGGTGGCGCGGCTCAAGGGCGACGCGCGGATGGCGGAGGTGCTGCGGCGGGCGGTGCGGGCCGGGGTGACGATGCCGGTGGAGCCGGTGATGGTGGTGCGCGGGTCGCGGCGGTGGCGGGTGCCGGCGTACGAGGTGGAGGAGCTGGTCCGGGAGCTGCTGGAGCGCGACATCCGCTACAACTCGGCGCGGGAGGCGCTGCCGCAGCGGATCGCGCACGCGGTGCTCGTACAGATGGAGCGCGCCGGGGAGGCACCGGACGACCGGGTGCAGGACTCGGTGGCGCGGAACGCGGCGGTCAAGGCGGCGGTGAAGGCCGTCTGGCCGGCGGTGGACCCGGTGAAGCTGGTGCTGCGGCTGCTGTCGGACGCGGAGTTCCTAGCGGCGCACGCGGACGGGGTGCTCGACGCGGACGAGCAGCGGCTGCTGCTGTGGGAGAAGGCGCCGCGCGGGGTGCGGTCCGCGCGGTGGTCGGCGGCGGACGCCGTGCTGATCGACGAGGCGCGGGACGTGGTGGAGCGGACGCCGTCGCTGGGGCACGTGGTGCTGGACGAGGCGCAGGACCTGTCGCCCATGCAGTACCGGGCGGTGGGGCGGCGGTGTTCGACGGGGTCGGCGACGGTGCTGGGGGACATCGCGCAGGGGACGACGCCGTGGGCGACGGAGAGCTGGGCGGTGGCGCTGGCGCACCTGGGGAAGCCGGGCGCGGTGGTCGAGGAGCTGACGCAGGGGTTCCGGGTGCCGCGGGACGTCATCGCGTACGCGTCGCGGCTGCTGCCGTCGATCGCGCCGGGGCTCGCGGAGGCGACGTCGATCAGGGAGTCGGCGGGCGACCTGGCGGTGCGGGGGGTGCCGGGCGATGCGCTGGACGGTGCGGTCGCGGAGGCGTGCGGGACGGTGCTGCGGGACCGGGAGGGCTCGGTCGGGCTGATCGCGGCGGACGGGCGGGTCGCCGCCGTGGGGGCGGCGCTGGCGGCGGCGGGGCTGTCGTACCTGTCGCCGGGTGAGGAGACGACGTCGCAGGCGCGGCTGACGCTGGTGCCGGCGTCGCTGGCGAAGGGCCTGGAGTACGACTACGTCGTGCTGGACGACCCGGCGGCGATCGTCGCGGCGGAGCCGGACGCCCGTACGGGGCTGCGGCGGCTCTACGTCTGCCTCACGCGGGCGGTGTCGGGGCTGACGGTGCTGCACGCCGAGCCGCTGCCGGCGGAGCTGGCGGCGTGACGGCGCCGCGGCGCCGCTGACCGTACGGGGGCACCCGCCGCGCGGTTCGCCGGTGCTCAGCTCGCCATGGCGCGTTCGATGATCTTGCCGTCGAAGTCCGCGGTGAGCATCGCGCTGCCGACCTCACCGGTCGCGTACACCACGACTTCCTCGCCGTCGGAATCCGCGTTCACACTGATGTGGCTGACCTTCGCCGGTTCCCGCAGCTCCAACTCGGTCTCCGCCACCTTGATCAGCCGGGGCAGTGCGTCCCAGTTGACGTCGGCGACGTCGAACGACGTGTGGCCGTTCATCAGCCCCACGCTCTGCCCTTTGACTCCCTTGCCGTCCCGGTAGTCGAAGGCGTCGTACACCTCCCCGTCCGCCGACACCGCGTAGATGTCGGCGTTGTCCGGGTACAGGGTGCAGGTGATGGCCTCCGTCGTGCCCATCTCCTTCTTCAGGGAGCGCACGACCTTGCGGGCGCCGGCGGGGGTGTGCAGGTTCTCCTGCTTCGGCTTCTCGGAGGGCGAGGAGGAGTCGGAGGGGCCGGGGGTGGACGCCCCGGGGCCGTTGCCGGTGGCGCCGGGCGACTTGTCGTCGTCGAGGAGGTCGGGGACGACGGTCCAGGCGACCACGGCGGCGACGAGGACGGCGAGCGTCGAGGGGACGACCCGCCGGCGCCGGGGGCGGGGGGCGGCGGGCCGGGGCAGGACGGTGGAGGCCGCTGCCCCCGCGTCGCCGTCCGCGGAGCCGGTGCCCGATTCCGCATCGTCCGTGCCCGGTTCGGTGCCGCCGCCCGCCGCGGGGGCTTCCGCGCCCCCGCGCCGGGACGTGCCCAACTCCACCGTCCCCGTGCCCGACTCCGCCGCGGGCGGCAGTACCGCCGGGCCGCCCGGGGAGGTCCGTACGCGCTCCCCCGTGGCTTCCGCCAGCAGCATGTCCAGCATCGCGGCATCGGGGCGGGCAGCCACGTCCTTGACGAGGACCGACCGCAGGACGGGACCGAGAGCGCCCGCCTGACGCGGTTCCGGGACGTCCTCCTCCAGGATCGCCGCCAGCGTGGCGAGGGTGGAGCCGCGGTGCATGGGGTGGTGGCCCTCGACGGCGACGTACAGCATCATCGCCAGCGACCAGAGGTCGGAGGACGGTTCGTCGTCGCGGCCGCGGAGGCGCTCGGGGGCCATGTAGTCGGGGGAGCCGACGAGTTCGCCGGTGTTGGTGAGGTTGGTGGCCTCGCGGACGGCGGCGATGCCGAAGTCGGTGAGGACGGGCGTGCCGTCGGCGCGCAGGAGTACGTTGCCGGGCTTCACGTCCCGGTGCAGGATGCCCGCCTCGTGCGCGGCGCGCAGGGCGCGCAGGACGCCGCGGCCGAGTTCCGCGGTCTCCGTGGGCGTGCAGGGGCCGCGTTGCAGGCGGTCGTGGAAGGACCCGCCGGGGACCAGCTCCATCACGAGCCAGGGGTGGGCCACTTCGGCGCTGCTGACGATGTGGTGGATGGTGACCACGTTGGGGTGGCTGAGCTGGGCGAGCGACACGGCCTCGCGCAGGACGCGGGCACGCAGCATCTCCGCGGCGTCGGGGCGCAGCCGCAGCAGCTCCGGGTCCGGCGGCCGGACCTCCTTGAGGGCGACGTCCCGCTTGAGCAGGATGTCGCGAGCCCGCCAGACGAGCCCCATGCCCCCGCCACCGAGCCGCTCCAGCAGCTCGAACCGGCCGTCGATGAGATTTCCCTCGGCCCCCACCACCATGGGTCGAACATACGACAAGACCCGCCCGCGCGCCGCCCGATCACAGACCGCGCAAGTGCCGCTTCAGCGGCGCAGCGTGGCGGACGGCGGCTCGCCGTACCGGCGGCGGTAGGAGACGGAGAAGTGCCCGGGGTGGACGAACCCCCAGCGGGCGGCGACGTCGGTGACCTTCGTCGTGGCGGGGTCGGCCGCCGTCAGCTCCTGCCGTACGCGCCGGAGTCTGGTCTCGCGCAGGAAGCGCGTCGGGGTGGAGTCGAGGTGGCGGCGGAAGCCGGCCTGGAGGGCGCGGATGCCGACGCCCACGGCCTCGGCGATGTCCTCCACGGTCAGCTCCTCCCCGGCGTGCGCCTCGATCAGCTCGGCCGCCATGCGGATCGCCCTGGGCGGTGCGTCGCGGGGCGGCTCGTGGAGGAGGGCGGAGTGGTTGTGGGGCTGCCCGAGGAGGAGCCGGGTGAGGAGCAGCCGTTCCATGTCGCGCATGGCGAGCGGGTGCAGGGGGATGCGGCCGCCGTCGTCGATCTCGTCGAGGAGCAGGTCGAGTACGCGCCGCCAGGAACGCAGGGCCGGGGCGGCCATGTCCATCCCGAGGTCGAACCGGACCGGCTCCGCCACGCGGCGGCCCAGCATCCCGCGCAGGTGCCGCTCCAGGTGCTCGCGGACGATCCGTACGACGAGATGAGGGCTGCCGGCGCCGACCCGGATCGTGTAGCCGCGGTCCACCGGCGGCACGCCCGCCGCCCCCGGGCCGTACGCGGCGCGCAGCGGCCCGTCGGCCAACTCGGCCCGGCCGGCGAGCGGGATCAGCAACAGATAGAACGTCTCCTGCGCCTCGGGCGCGATGTGGACCCGGCCGCCGTAGTCGAGGTAGCACAGGCTCACGCGGCCGGCGGCGGCCGCGTGGAACCGGGTGTCGAACGTGCGGGCGCCGTCCAGCGAGGTGAGCCGGTGCGGGCAGAACACGTCGCCCACCACTTCGCGCGCCTGGTCGGGATCGCGGGTGCGCAGTTGCTGGAACCGGGATAACGGCAGGTGCGGCCGCGGCACGGACACGTTCATGCCTCTTCCTCGAAGCACTTGCGACAGGTTCAGTCTGGTCCACCGGTGACATGAACACCAGGGAACCGGGGGCGGTCGCAGGCGGTGTGCTTCGCAACGGGGACAGCGGGTGCGCCGCCGGGATAGCGGCGGGGAACCCCCGGCGGCACCCTGGGCGGCGACCGTGGACCGGCCGGGACCGGCGGCGCCCCGTGCCCTTCGGCGCGCCCGCTGCGAGCGGCCTGTCCGAAGCCGGATATTTCCCGGGGGGAAACATGCCTGCGCGACTGCCCGTCTACTTCGCCTTCGGCGGCATGAACATGTACGCCGCGACCGGACAAGACCGCCGGACCAAGAACGATTTCGACGGATTCCGGAGCAACGCGCGCTGGCACCAGGGCGCTCCCTGGGGCAAGCGGGATCCCCAGGACATCGCGGACTGCTTTCCCCTCGAACGCACGGTCCCTGTCAAGGACATGTGGAGGACGCAGCTGAATCCGGGAGCGAACAGGAGCGCGATCCTGGACGACATCAGGAAGAACGTGAGCCAGTCGGCCTGTATGGTCGCGCTCCTGGCCGACGACCCCCGCTACGAAGTCCGGGACAGCCGCAACGCCGCGTTCCTCCGGTACGAGCTGCGCGTTGCCGTAGAGACCGGAAAGGCCATCTACCTCATGCGCCGGTCGGACGACAACTGGCTCTCGGATGACAACGTGATGGAGTTCGTGGAGCAGGCACTCGACACTGAATGGCCGCGGCGGAAGGCAGAACCCCGGCTTCTCGTCGCGCCCGACGGCGAGATCGAGTGCTGGGACTCCAGGAAGTGGGCGTACCCGGGGATGAGCAGCTTCCTGGACCGGCAGCTCTCCGCCCGCAAGCGGCGGTGACGGCCCGGACGTGGCAGCAGCCGTCATCAGTGCCTGCACGACCGTCGTCGTCGCGGCCCTCGTCTTCGCGCTGAACCAGTACGCGCAGATGCGGGCCGAACGGCGCCAGGCCCGCCTGGCGCGCATCAACACCCAGCTGAGGGAGCTGTACGGCCCGCTGTACGTGCTCGTCGACGTCAACGAGTGCATCTACCGGGGCCTCATGGCGGCCGGCCTGCCCGGCAAGGGCGACCGCACGAAGGACACGCTCGCGGTCGGCTGGAAGAAGTGGCTGGACCACGCGCTGTTCCCGGCGAACGTGAGGATGCGCGACCTGATCCTCTCGAACGGGGACCTGCTGCGGGAGGAGGGCATGCCGGACGAGTTGCGCATGTTCTGTGCCCATGTCTCCTACTTCGAGGTGTCCCGCGCCACGGGCACGCAGGGAGCCGAGGCCGACCGTGTGTACATCCGGCATCCCGGCGACGTCTACCCGGATTACGTGCGCGGTGCGTACGCGGCGCTCAAACGCGAGCAGCGGGAGCTGCTGACCGCCGAGGAACGGGGGCGCCGCTTCGGCCCGCGGCGCCGGCCGCGGGCGTGAGCTTCCCGGCCTGGAGGCGCGAAGGCCCACGGCCCACGGTCGGCCGCGTACGACGGGCGGATCCTGCGATCCGTCCTTACCGTGGAGAGATACGCGACCGGAAGCCACGAGGCGCGGGCAGGCGGACGGAGAACGGACCCGTGATCGACTACCAGGCCGTCTTCCACGCCCTGCCGACCGCGGTGGCGCTGCTGACGCCGGAGCTGGTCTACGTGGACGCCAACGAGGCCTACCTTTCGGTGGCGGGTCGCAGCCGCAGGCAGGTGGTCGGGCGCTATATCTTCGACGTCTTTCCCGACAACCCCGACGACCCCGAGGCGAGCGGCACGCGCAACCTGGCCGCCTCCCTGCGCCGGGTCGCAGCCACCGGCCAGCGCGACGGCATGGCCCTGCAGCGCTACGACGTGGAGTCGCCGGACCGGCCCGGGGTGTTCGAGGAGCGGTACTGGAGCCTCGTGAACGGGCCCGTCTTCGCGCCGGACGGGACCGTGGCCCTGCTGCTGCACCGGGTCGAGGAGGTCACCGAACTCATCCGGGCGCGCGGCGGCGACGAGCGCACCCAGGTGCTGGAGGCCGACCTCTACGCCCGGGGTCGGGAACTGCAAGAGGTCAACGAGCGCCTGCGCCTGGCGCACGCACGCGAACACGAGGTCGCCCTCCAGCTCCAGGAGGCGATGCTGCCCGCGCCCAGTCCGCTCGGCCGCCACCGCGCCGCGGTGCGCTACCGGCCCGCGGTCGCGTCCTTGAACGTCTGCGGCGACTGGTACGACATCGTCGACCGCCCCGGCGGCAACCGCACCGTCGTGACCGTCGGCGACGTGGTCGGCCACGGGCTGCGGGCGGCCGGCGTCATGGGGCAGCTCCGCAGCGCGCTCTCCGCCGCCTCGCTCGTCGCGGACGGCCCCGCCCAGGCCCTGGAGGTACTCGGCCGGTACGCCCGGTCCGTCAACGACGACGAGGCCACCGCGACCGCCGCCTCCGTGTTCATCGACTGGGCCGGCCAGTCCCTCACGTACAGCAGCGCCGGCCACCTGCCCCCGGTGCTCTGGCACCCCGACGGCACGGTCGCCTACCTCGACCAGGCCACCGACCCGCCCCTGGGCGCGCGCCCAGAGCACACCGTCCGCCCCGAGGCCCACGCGACGTTCACCGAGGACTGCGTCCTCGTCCTGTACACCGACGGCCTGGTCGAGCGGCGGTACGAGGACATCGACGTCAGCCTGGCCCGGCTGGCGCATTCGATCGCCCGGCACGGCACCGAGGACCCGGAACGGCTCGCCGACGCGCTGCTGACCGACCTCCTCCCCCCGGCCGGCCTCGCCGACGACACCGCCCTGGTCGTCGTCCGCCTGTAGGCGGCAGCGGCATCCGTAGTCCATTCGGGTGACCACGGGCTTCCCACAGGAAGACACGAGGAGTTACTCTCCGCACACAGATCGTGACCAACGGGGGTCCTTCATGCGCGTGCGCGCCTTCCTCTTCGCCGTCCTCACCGCCGTCGCCACCCTGGCCGTCGCCGCCGTCCCCACCGGGGCCGCGCCGAGCGCCGCCGGGCCCGGCGAGGTCTGCTTCTGGACCAAGCCCGGGCAGATGGGCGAGGGGTGGTGCTACCGGCCCGGAGGTTATGCCGAACTCCCCGGGAACCTGCACGACAACGCCTACTCCGTCCGGTCCGACTACAACGGCAGCGTGTGGGCCATCGACTGGACCAGGCACGGCTGCGTCTTCCGGGAGATCCGGGCGTACGAGTTCGACGACAACTGGGACTGGGGCAACAAGATCGACGGGGTGGACAGCTCCCGGCCCGCCGACTGCCAGCCCGGCTGAGCCCCGCCCCGGCGGCGTACCAGGCCATGGCCTCCCGCCCCCGTCCCACCGCCGCTGCGGCCACCGTTCCCACCGCCCTCGGCATCGCGCTCGCCCTCGTCCTCGTCCTCGGGGGCTGCGCCTCCTCACCCGGCCCGCCTCCGCTCGGCGACGACGACTCCGTGCGTGCCGCACAGCAGTTGCTCACCGACCGGTGCCTCGCCCGGCAGGGGCTCACCCCGCCGCGCCCCGGGCAGCGGCCGGGCGGCAAGGAGGAGCAGCGGGAGGTCGCCGACGCGCTGTTCGGCGCGGGCGAGGCCGAGTTGGCGCAGGAGTTGCCGACCGGCTTCGTCGTACGGGCCCACACGGACGGGTGCCTGGCCGGGGCGCAGCGCGCGCTCTACGGCGATCAGGAGCGCTGGTTCCGGGCCTCCACCGTCGTGAACAACCTCAGGGCCATCGCCGCCCACGAGGACCGCGGCCTCGCCGCGGTCCGAGCGGACCACCGCGCGGACGTCACCGCGCACGACCGCCTCCGCGCCCACGCCGTGGAGCGCGCCACCACCCTGCTCGACAAGGAGAAGAGACCCTCATGAAGAAGACGAAGCGCAAGCCCCTCGCGCTGCTGGCCGCCGCGCTGCTGGCCGCCGGGGCCGCGATCGGC
Organism: Streptomyces aculeolatus; assembly: GCF_020400605.1. GTDB lineage: Bacteria > Actinomycetota > Actinomycetes > Streptomycetales > Streptomycetaceae > Streptomyces > Streptomyces aculeolatus. The sequence goes on from NZ_JAINRD010000034.1 coordinate 69,372, forward strand.
ACCGGCGCCGCGGCCTCCGCCGCGGACTGCCCGAGCGGCGAGTTCTGCACCTGGGAGCACGCGAACTTCGACGGCCAGCGCGCCAACTGGTCCGGCGACGACGGCTGGTGGGAGTCGTGGATCGCCGACACCGACTCGTCCTGGGCCAACCACGGCATCTCCGGGCCCGGTGTCAAGGACCACGTGATCGTCTACGAGGACGCCTGGCAGGGCGGTGCCGCGACCCTCTGCCTCACCCCGGGCCAGGAGGTGGGCTACAACGGCGTGGCCAACGACCGCGGCGACTCCCACACCTGGGCCATGAGCTGCTGAACCGGG
>NZ_JAINRD010000035.1 GCF_020400605.1 Streptomyces aculeolatus
GGCTTCTCCTGCCGGTAGTAGCGCGCCGCGCCCTCGTGCAGCTCCAGCGGGTCGGTGAAGACCGCCGTGCGCAGGTCGACCCGCTGTGCCGCGTGCACCACGCGGCCGATCCGGTCCCGGTCCCGTATCACCGTGCCGGTCACGCTCTCCGTCAGCCGCGGGTCCTCCCGGTCGGTGGTGACCAGCAGGTTCGCCACCGCCAGCGTCGGCACGGCGGTGTCGCGCTGGACCGTGGGGTAGGCGTCGGGCGGCATCACCGCGGCCCGGTAGTAGCGGGCCAGCTCGCCCTGGGCGTGGAGAGAGCCGAGGAGGTCGCCGAGCGGTACGAGTTCGATCTCGGTCTGCTGCGCCAGTCGCTGGACGGCTTCCGTGGGCAGGCCGCCGGACCAGAAGAAGGCGTCGATCTCCCCGTCGCGGAGCAGCTCCGGCATCGAGTCGAGGCCCTCGCGCACCGCCGTCACGTCCTCGTCGAAGTCGAGTCCCGCCGCGGACAGCAGCCGGCGGGTGATCAGCTGGACGCCGGAGCCGTCCTCGCCGACGCCGACCTTCAGGTCGCGCAGGTCGGACGGGTGCCGTACGGGCGAGTCGCGCAGGACGACGAGCTGGACGTAGTCGTCGTAGAGCCGGGCCACCGCCCGCAGCCCCTGCCAGCCGGGCAGCCGGTCGCGGCGGTACGTGGCCACGGAGTCGGCGGTGGCGACGGCGAAGTCGGCGCGGCCCGTGGTGACCTTCCGCAGGTTGTCGAGGGAGCCCTGGCTGCTGTGCAGCCGGACGTCGAGGCCCGGCTCGTCCCGGGCGAGCCCTTCGCGCAGCAGGCGGCCGTACTCGGCGTAGACGCCGGAGCGCACGCCCGTGGCGAAGACCACCTTCCCCTCCGGGCGGCCGTCGCCGCCCAGCGGCAGCAGCCACCACAGGAGCAGGCCGAGCGCGGCCGCCGTCGCCACGGCGGCCTGCAGCACGCGGCGCCTGCCGGGGCGGCGCAGAGCGGAGAGGACCACGCGGCGATCCTGCCAAACCGGAGCCCGGAACGGCCAGCGCGCCGGACTCCCGGCGGGAGCCCGGCGCGCTGTCGGCCAGGGGTGCGGCGGGCGCCTTCACGTCCGCCGCACGGTACGGGCGGCTAGCCGCCGCTCACCTCGTCGAAGACCCCCTCGGCCTCCTTGTCGAGGCGCGGTCCGGCCAGCCAGGTCGCCTGCAGCGGGCCGATGGACGTGACCGACACGAGCTGCTCCTCGCCGTCGTTCGACGCGGTCCAGCCGCCGCCGGAGGCGCCGGCGGTCATGGTGCAGCCGATGCGGTACATCGTGGGCTGCGACGCCTGGATCGACAGCCGGCCCGGCGCGTCGGTGCAGGAGTACAGGCGCCCGCCGTCGTACGGCGCCGCCGCCGGGTAGCCGGTGGCGGTCAGGTCGCCGACGTCCTTCACGGCCGGGGCGCCGAACCACACGGGCACCGCGGCGCCGACCGTCTCCTCCAGGGACTGCCCGCCGCCGTCCTTCGGCTGGACCTTCATCACGGCGAAGTCGTACGGGGCGCCCACGCCGCCCTGCGACATGCCCTCGGAGATCCACTCGTCGGTGGTACGGGCCTCCTCGGCCCAGAACGTGCCCTTGGGCGCGATGTCGGCCTCGGTGGCCTGCTCGGCCTCGAGCTCGGCGACGGTCTTGCCCTCGGGGTTGAAGGACGGGACGAAGATGATGTTGCGCCACCAGCCGCCTTCGGAGCCCTTGTGCACGCAGTGGCCGGCGGTGGCCACCAGGTTGGACTTGCCCGGGTTGGCCGGGTCGGCGACCACGGTGCCGGAGCAGACCATGGGGCCTTCGGGGGTGTCGAAGAAGATCTTCCCCGCGGCGGGCTGCGACTCGTCGTACGGCGTGGCCGCCTCCGTCGCCTCGACGGGCGCCGGCTCGGGGTCGGTGACGCCCTGGTCCTCGGACACGTCGTCCTCGTCGACCCGGTTGGGCGGCTGCTCGGCGTCCCACATCCGGTCGGGGTCCCACAGGTCCTCGATGATCGGGTTGATGAACTCGCGCGCGTCGCGCAGCCAGTCCTCCTTGGCCCAGTCCTCCCAGCCGCCGTCCCTCCACTTGTCGAGGTCGAGGTTCTTCAGGGCGTCCGGGATCCCCTCGGGGAGCGCCAGATCCTTCTCGGGCGCCTGCGACTCCTGCTGTTGCTGCTTGTCGTCGGCGCCGCTGTCGCCGTCGCCGTCCTCGCAGGCGCCAGCGGTCAGTGCCAGCGTGACGGCGAGGGCCGCGGCGGCCAGGGCCTTCCTCGGTATACGACGTTTCCCGTTGGCGGGCATGGATCGAATCCCCCAGTTTGATTACGCAGGTGCCCCGGCGGGACACGAGCCCCCACTATGCCGGTGCCGTTGTTGACGGCCGCACCGGGCCCCGTGGTTCCACGGCACCCAAGGATCTTGGCCGCGGCCGTGTTCCCGCAGCGGGTGGGTCGTTGGTAGGGCGGGGGATGCGGACCCGTATCCGGTGCGAGGGGGTGGGGCTGTGCCCGCGGCTCGCGAAGCGGTCGTGCACGCGCGCGTCTGCCGTACGCGCCGCCCGCCCGGCGCCGCCCCCGGAGCACCCGGTCCGCCCTCCCCCGCCCCCGGCCCCTTCGTGCGGCAGGGGGGCGCTCGTCCCGTACGCGACCCATCCCGAGGTGCACGTCTGTGAACGCGAAGCCCGCCGGCGACGAACTCCCCGCCGGCAGCGGCCGGCCCCCGGTGCGCCGGCGGCTTGCCCGGCTCATCGAGCCCGCCGTGCCCCGCCAGTACCGGCGGGGCGCCGAGGGCGCCGGGCAGCCCGAGCCCGACCCGCTGGAGCACCGGGACGCCGGGGCCGCCGCCGACGCGGCAGCCGCCGAGAACCTGCTGCGCTGCTGGGTGCGGGAACAGGGCGTGGCGGAGCCGGAGAACGGCACGCTGCGGCTGCTGCTGCCCGCCAGCGGGGCGTGCCTGCGCGTCCCGGTGCGGTACTGGTCGGCGTCCGGCTGGCACCGCTTCGGGCGGCCCGTGCTGCACGGCGCCCCCAAGGACGCGCCGCCGGTCGACGCCGTGACCCTGGCGTCGCTGCTGAGCCGGGAGGCCGCGTACGCCGCCGCACGGGCCGCCGAGGCGGACGGCACGCGCGCGTCTGCCGCGTCCGGTCCTTCGGGCGGCGGCGCCGACCTCGTCGGCCGGGTCGCCGACTCGGTACGCCACACGGCCGTGTTCCTCGCCGCCCGCCGCACCGGCTCCCCGCCCGCGACCGCGGACCCGTTCCTGACCGGCGAGCAGTCCCTGCTCCTCGGCCATCCGCTGCACCCGACGCCCAAGAGCCGCGAGGGCCTGTCGGAGGCCGAGGCGCGGCGCTACTCACCGGAGCTGCGCGGCAGTTTCCCGCTGCACTGGCTGGCCGTCCACGACAGCGTCCTGGCCTGCGACTCTGCGTGGACCGAGCGCGGCAAGGGCGTGCCCGCGCGTGAGCTGGCCGCGCGGCTGGCAGGCCCCGGGCTGCGGGTGCCGCCGGGCTGCACGCCGCTGCCCGTGCACCCGTGGCAGGTCCGCGAGGTCCGCGAACGCCCCGGCGCCGCGGCGCTGTTCGACGCCGGTCTGCTGCGCGACCTGGGAGCGCACGGCGATCCCTGGCACCCGACCGCATCGGTGCGGACGCTGTACCGCCCCGGTGCGCCCGCGATGCTGAAGCTCTCCCTGGGCGTCCGCATCACCAACTCCCGGCGCGAGAACCTCCGCAAGGAGCTGCACCGCGGCACTGAGGTGCACCGTCTGCTGCGCTCCGGCCTCGGCAAGGAGTGGCAGGCGTCGTTCCCCGGCGGCTTCCCTGGCGCGCCGGGCTTCGACGTCGTACGGGATCCGGCGTGGCTGGCCGTCGACAGCGCGGGCGGCGAGCCCGTCGCGGGTCTGGACGCGGTCGTACGGCACCAGCCCTTCGCGGCGCAGGACGACGCCGTGTGCATCGCGGCGCTGACGTCCCCTGTGCCGCAGCCGCCGAAGGGCACGATGCGCTCGCGCCTCCAGGAGGTCGTCGAGCGGCTGGCCGGCGCCACGGGGCAGCGGACGGCGGCGGTGGCCGCGGAGTGGTTCCTGCGCTACCTGGAGGTGGTCGTACGGCCCGTGATGTGGCTGGACTCCGAGGCGGGCGTGGCCCTTGAGGCGCACCAGCAGAACACCGTGCTGCTCCTCGACTCCGACGGCTGGCCGGCCGGCGGGCGGTACCGGGACAACCAGGGGTACTACTTCCGCGAGTCCCGCCGCACCGAGCTGGAGCGCCGGCTGCCGGGCCTGGGCGCGGCCAGTGACACCTTCGTCCCGGACGACGTCACCGACGAGCGCTTCGCCTACTACGTGGGCGTCAACAACGTCCTCGGCCTCGTCGGCGCCTTCGGCGCCGCGGGTCTGGTCGACGAGCGCGTGCTGCTCGCCGCCTTCCGGCGGTTCCTGGAGCAGTCCGCCGCGGGCGCGGGCCCCGGCCGGGGCCGCTGCGCGCTGGCCGAACGGCTGCTCAGCGGCGGGACGCTGCGCTGCAAGGCCAATCTGCTGACCCGGGTGCACGGCCTGGACGAGCTGGTCGGCCCGGTGGACACGCAGTCGGTGTACGTCACCGTCCCCAACCCGCTGATCTCCTGACCGCCCCTCGACTCCCTTCCGTACGACGAGAAGAGGACCCGTGCCACCCGATCCCCCGCCCCCCACGAGGCCCCCGGAGCTGCTCCCCGACGACACCATCGACTTCGGCGCCGGCCTCGCCCGGCTCCTCGGGGGCACCGCCCGGCCCGCCGTGCCGTACGACATCTCTTGCTGGACGCCCGCCGGAACGCGGGCCGGCCCGTTCCGCCTGGAGCCGATCGACCCGGCCGGGCCCGAGCGCGAGATGGCGCTGCTGCACCGCTGGATGAACGATCCCTCCGTGGCCGCCTTCTGGAAGCTCGCGGGTCCCGTGGAGGTCACCGCACGGCATGTGCGCGCGCAGCTCGAAGCGGGGCACAGTGTGCCCTGCTTCGGCGTCCTGGACGGCATGCGGATGAGCTACTGGGAGGTCTACCGCGCGGACCGCGATCCCCTCGCCGGGTACTACCGCGCCCGCCCGTACGACACGGGTGTCCATCTGCTCCTGGGCGGCGGCGACCGCGGCCGGGGGCTGGGCTCCCTGCTGATCCGCGCGGTCAGCGACCTCGTGTTCGACAACTGCGCGCCGTGCGGGCGCGTGCTCGCGGAGCCGGACGTGCACAACGTGCCGTCCGTCGCCGCCTTTCTGAACGCCGGTTTCCTTTTCCAGGAGGAGCTGGCCCTTCCCGACAAGCGGGCGGCGCTGATGGTGCGTGAGCGCGCGCTGCGCGACAGTGGCGACGGGCCCGCCCCGCCGCCGGGAACGCCCGCGAAACCGCCAGAGCCGCCGCGGCCCGACCTGCCGTAGGACGGAGAGGAGCCAACGCCCTTGACCGACGCAGCGAGTACCACCCGCAGAACCGACTGGGACCTGGCCGCCCGCCGGCTGCTCGCCAAGATGCTGGGCGAGTTCGCCTACGAGGGCATAGTCGTCCCCGAACCCGACCGGGAACCCGGGCAGGGTCCCGGGCGCCGTCCGGGCCCCGCGGCCGGCGGCCGGCGCCCCTACCGCCTCCCCGTCACCGACGACGTGACCTACCGCTTCGCCGCCCGCCGCGGCCCGTACGGCCACTGGCGCGTAGACCCCGCCTCCCTGACGCCCGACGGCGACCCGCTGCGCTTCCTCGCCCTCGCCCACGACGGGCTCCTGCGGCTGGCCGGCGACACCACGGGGCACCTGATCCGCGAACTGACCGCCACCCTCGCCGCCGACGTCCGCCTCGCCCGCGGTGCCCCGTCGGCCGCCCGCCTCGCCGGCCTCGGCTACGCCGAACTGGAGGGCCACCAGACGGGCCACCCGTGGCTGGTGGCCAACAAGGGACGCATCGGCTTCTCCGCCGCCGACGCCGCCGCGTACGCCCCCGAGGCCCGCGTTCCGCGGCGGCTGCCGTGGCTGGCGGTGCACCGCTCGCTCGCCGAGTACCGCGGCGTGCCCGCCCTCGACCGCCCCGAGGCGCTGTACGCGCAGGAGCTGTCTGCCGCCACGCGCGCGGTGTTCGCCGACGCGGTCGTCGCGGCGGGCCGCGACCCGGACGAGTACCTGTGGCTGCCCGTGCACCCGTGGCAGTGGGACGAGACCGTCGCCACGCTCTACGCGCCGCAGGTCGCCGCCGGTCTCGTGATCCCGCTGCCGGCCGAAGGAGGGCCGCAGGACATGTGGCTGCCGCAGCAGTCGGTGCGTACGTTCCTCAATCTGAGCCGCCCGCCGGCGCGTTCGGTCAAGCTGCCGCTGTCCGTGCTCAACACCCTGGTCTGGCGCGGCCTGCCCACCGAGCGCACCCTCGCGGCACCCGCCGTGACCAGCTGGGTGCACGGCCTGCGGGACGGCGACCCGTACCTCGCCGGGGAGACGCGCGTCGTGCTGCTGGGCGAGACGGCGAGCGTGACGGTGCGCCATCCGCTCTACGACTCCCTGCCGGGCGTCCCGTACCAGTACCGCGAGCTGCTGGGCTGCATCTGGCGGGAGCCCATCGGCCCGCTGCTGGACCCCGGGGAGCGGGCCAGGACGCTGGCGGCCCTGCTGTGGACGGACGCCGACGGGCGCTCGCTGACCGCCGAGCTGGTGCGCCGCTCGGGGCTCGCGCCCCGGGCGTGGCTGGCGCGGCTCTTCGCCGCCCTGCTGCCGCCGCTGCTGCACTTCCTGTACCGCTACGGCACCGTCTTCTCGCCGCACGGCGAGAACGCCGTCGTGGTCTTCGACGGCGCGGACGTGCCGGTGCGGCTGGCGGTGAAGGACTTCGTCGACGACGTCAACGTCAGCTCCAAGCCGCTGCCCGAGCACGCCGGGATGCCGGAGGAGGTGCGCCGCACGCTGCTGACGGAACCGCCGGAGTTCCTGCCGCAGTTCATCCACTCCGGGCTGTTCATCGGCGTCTTCCGCTATCTGGCGCCGCTGTGCGCGGACGAACTGGGAGTGCCGGAGGCGGAGTTCTTCGGGCTCGTACGGGCCGAGATCCTCTGCTACCAGCGGCGGTTCCCGGAGCTGGCGGAGCGCTTCGCGCTCTTCGACCTGCTGGTGCCGCGGATCGACCGGCTCTGCCTGAACCGCAACCGGCTCTACCTCGACGGGTACCGCGACCGGGACCGGCGCCCGCACGCCGCCGTCGACGGCACCGTGCCCAATCCCCTTCACTCGACGTGACGGCCGTCACTGTCAGTGCCGCCCCTTAGGGTTGCGAGCCATGGCAGACCAGAACGTCCTCGCGCCCGACGACGGCGCCGGCACATCCGCGCACGACGGCCCCGACGACCGCAGCGAGCTGCGCGAGCTGCTCCATGCGGCCGTGGCCGCCGTCGGCGGCGTCGAGCGGGAGGGCCAGGTGGCGATGGCCGAGGCGGTCGCGGAGGCGATCGCGGACGGCTCGCACCTGCTGGCGCAGGCCGGGACGGGGACGGGCAAGTCGCTGGGCTATCTGGTGCCGGCCCTGGCGCACGGCGAGCGGGTCGTGATCGCGACGGCGACGCTGGCGCTGCAGCGGCAGCTCGTCGAGCGCGATCTGCCGCGCACGGTGGAGGCGCTGCACCCGCAGCTGCGCCGCCGCCCCCAGTTCGCGACGCTGAAGGGCCGGTCGAACTACCTGTGCCTGCACCGGGTGCACGAGGGCGTGCCGCAGGACGACCCGGACCTGGGCGCCGGCCTCTTCGACCCGTTCGAGAGCGCGTCATCGCAGCCGTCGAGCAAGCTCGGCCAGGACCTGCTGCGGCTGCGTGACTGGGCGGACGAGACGGAGAGCGGCGATCGGGACTCGCTGACGCCCGGGGTCTCGGACCGCGCCTGGTCGCAGGTGTCGGTGTCGGCCCGGGAGTGCCTGGGCGCGGCGCGCTGCGCGTACGGCCCCGAGTGCTTCGCGGAGGCGGCGCGGGAGCGGGCGAAGCTGGCGGAGGTGGTGGTCACGAACCACGCGCTGCTGGCCATCGACGCCCTGGAGGGCGCCCCGGTGCTGCCGTCGCACGAGGTGCTGATCGTCGACGAGGCGCACGAGCTGGTCTCCCGGGTCACGGGGGTGGCCACCGGGGAGTTGACCCCGGGGCGGGTCAACCGCGCGGTGCGCCTTTCGGCGAAGCTGGTCGACGAGAAGGCGGCGGACGCCCTCCAGGCGGCGGCGGAGAGCTTCGAGCGGCTGATGGAGCTGGCGCTGCCGGGCCGGCTGGAGCCGGTGCCGGAGGACCTGGGGTACGCGCTGCTGGCGCTGCGGGACGCCGCGCGCACGGTCATCTCCGCGCTGGGCAAGACGCGGGACTCGTCCGTGCAGGACGAGGACGTGGTGCGCCGTCTCGCGCTGGCCTCGGTGGAGAACGTGCAGGAGGTCGCCGAGCGGATCACGCAGGGCTCGGAGTTCGACGTGGTGTGGTTCGAGCGGCACGACAGGTTCGGGGCGTCGCTGCGGGTGGCGCCGCTGTCGGTGTCGGGGCTGGTGCGCGAGAAGGTCTTCAGCGACCGCTCGGTGACGCTCACGTCGGCGACTCTCAAGCTGGGCGGCGACTTCGCGGGGATCGGCGCCTCGCTGGGGCTGCCGCGGGAGGGCGGCGGCGAGGAGGGCGCCCCGGTCTGGAAGGGCCTCGACGTCGGCTCCCCCTTCGAGTACCGCAAGCAGGGCATCCTGTACGTCGCCAAGCATCTGGAGCGGCCCGGCCGGGACGGCACCCGCCAGGACATGCTCGACGAGCTGGCGGAGCTGGTGGAGGCGGCCGGCGGGCGCACGCTCGGGCTGTTCTCCTCGAAGCGGGCCGCCGAGGCGGCCGCCACGGAGCTGCGCGGCCGGCTCGACGTCCCCGTGCTGCTGCAGGGCGAGGAGACGCTCGGCGAGCTGATCAAGCGCTTCGCGGCGGACGAGGCGACGTGCCTGTTCGGCAGTCTGTCGCTGTGGCAGGGCGTCGATGTGCCGGGCGCCGGCTGCCAGTTGGTGGTCATGGACCGCATCCCGTTCCCGCGCCCCGACGACCCGCTGGCCACCGCCCGGCAGGAGGCGGTGGAGAAGGCGGGGGGCAACGGGTTCATGGCGGTCGCGGCGACGCACGCGGCGCTGCTGATGGCGCAGGGCGCCGGCCGGCTCGTACGCGCCACGGGCGACCGCGGGGTCGTCGCGGTGCTCGACCCGCGGCTGGCGACGGCCCGTTACGGCAGCTATCTCCGGGCCTCCATGCCGGACTTCTGGTATACGACCGACCGCAACCAGGCGCGTCGTTCCCTGGCGGCCATCGACACGGCGGCGCGCTCCGATCGCTCGAATGGGTGATCTGGACCACGCTGGGCGAGAGCCGTACGGCACTGCGTGATGGGCTCGGTAGCATCAAGTACCGGCACGGGAGCCGGTGAGCTGCCGGAGGTGCCGATTGAGCGCAGAGGTCCACAGTCCGGGCAATCCGGCGGGCGGCGCCCGCCGACGCGGCAGGGCCCGCATCGATCTCCGCCGGCTGGGCCGCGTGGCCCTGCTGGGCGGCGCCTCGTCGCGGGACGGCCTGCCGCACGCCCTGGAGCATGTGGCCAAGGCGCACCGCGGGTTCCATCCCGACGCCGACATCCCCACGCTGCGTACGGCGTACCTGCTCGCCGAGGACGCGCACCGGGGCCAGACGCGCAAGAGCGGCGACCCGTACATCACGCACCCGCTGGCAGTCACCCTGATCCTCGCCGAACTCGGCGCCGAGACCACGACGTTGACCGCCTCGCTGCTCCACGACACCGTCGAGGACACCGAGGTGACGCTCGATCAGGTCCGGACGGGCTTCGGCGAGGAGGTGGCGTACCTCGTCGACGGCGTGACCAAGCTGGAGAAGGTCGACTACGGCGCCGCCGCCGAGCCCGAGACGTTCCGCAAGATGCTGGTGGCGACCGGCAGCGACGTACGGGTGATGTCGATCAAGCTCGCGGACCGGCTGCACAACATGCGCACGCTGGGCGTGATGCGCCGGGAGAAACAGGTGCGCATCGCGCGGGTCACCCACGACGTGCTGATCCCGCTGGCCGAGCGGCTCGGCGTGCAGGCGATCAAGACCGAGCTGGAGGACCTGGTCTTCGCCGTCCTGCATCCCGAGGACTACGCGCGCAGCCGTGAGTTGCTGCTCGCCAACGCGGGCCGGCCGGACCCGCTGGAGGAGACCGCGGCCGAGATGCGCGAGATCCTGCACGCCGCGGGGATCACCGCCGAAGTGGCCATCCGGCCGCGGCACATCCTGTCCGTGCACCGGGTGCTGAAGAAGCGCGGCGAGCTGCGCGGGACGGACTTCGGCCGGCTGCTGGTGCTCGTGCCGGAGGCGGCGGACTGCTATGCGGTGCTGGGCGAGTTGCACACGTGTTTCAAGCCGGTGCCCGCCGAGTTCAAGGACTTCATCGCGGTACCGAAGTTCAACCTCTACCAGTCGCTGCACACGGCCGTCGCCGACCAGCGCGGGTACGTCGTCGAGACGCTGGTGCGCAGCCGGCAGATGCACCGTGTCGCCGAGGCCGGGGTGGTGGCGCTGGCCAGCCCGCTGGCGCGGCCCGCCGCCGGCCAGGTGGGCGACTGGCTGAAGCGGCTGCTGGAGTGGCAGCGCGCCACACCGGACCCCGACGCCTTCTGGTCCGCCTTACGCGAAGACCTCGCCCCCGACCAGGAGATCACCGTCTTCACCGACCCGGGCGGGCCGCTGGTGCTGCCCGCGGGGGCCAGTTGTGTGGACGCGGCGTACGCGCGGCACGGCGAGACGGCGCACACGCTGGTGGGCGCGCGCGTCAACGGGCGGCTCGCCGGCCTCGGGACGCGGCTGCGGGACGGCGACGCGCTGACGCTGCTGCTGGCGCCGGAGGCGACGGGGCCGGCACCGGAGTGGCTGGACCACGCGCAGACGCCCGCGGCGCGGATCGCGATCACGCGCTGGCTGGGGGACCATCCGGCTTCGCAGCCCGCCGACGCGGCGCTCCCCGTCCCGGCCGAGTACGTCCCGACGGCCGCCGCACCGCCCGAGTCCCCGGCCGCGCCCGGCTCCACCGCGGCCGACGAGCCGCCCGGCGCCGCCGACGAGCAGCCCGGTGTCCCGGCCGGCGGCATCCCGCGCGCCGCCGAACCCGCCGTCGCCGAGCTGCCGGACGCCACGCCCCGCCTCGCCCGCTGCTGTACGCCCGTACCCCCCGACGCCGTCACCGGCTTCGTCATCCGCGGCGGCGCGGTCGTCGCCGTGCACCGGGCGCAGTGCGCCACCGTGGCCAGGATGGCCGCCGCCGGCCGCCGCGAGCTGCGCGTCCACTGGCGTACGGGCGAGGGCGCGCCGCGCCACGACCTGCGGGTGACGCTCAAGGCGGAGGCGTTCGTACGGGCGCACCTGCTGGCCGACCTCACCGAGGCCATCGCCGCCGAGGGCGTCGCCATCGTCGCCGCCGACGTCGAGCCGCCGCGCGAGCAGCGCGTCCGGCACACGTACACGCTGCAGCTCCCCGACCCGGCGGAGCTGCCGGGACTGATGCGCGCGATGCGCCGGGTGCCCGGGGTGTACGACGTCTCCCGCGCCCAGCACCCCGCGGCCGCCGACGGGCAGGCGCCCGGCCTGCGCGCCCGCACTCGTTAGAGTGCACCGCTGCCGCGTCGGCGGCGCGCGGCGGTCGCCCGCTGATAGCGGTAGCGCATGCTCCGCTCCGTCCGCCTGCGCAGCCCGCTGCGCCACGCCCTGCTCGCCGCCACCGTCCTCGCCACCCTGGCCGCCGCGCCGGGCGCACCAGCAGCGCAGGACGCCGCGCCGCCGCCCCGCCCGGCCGGTATCGGCGACCCGCTCTTCCCGCACCTCGGCAACCCCGGCTACGACGTCCTGGGCTACGACATCTCCCTCACGTACCCCGGCCGCAACGACGCCCCCCTGGCCGCCCGCACCGTGATCACCGCCCGCGTGACCGACCGGCTCCCCCGGATCAACCTCGACTTCACCCACGGCACCGTCCGCGACGTCACCGTCAACGGCCGCCCCGCCGCCCATGCAGGCGCCGGCGAGGACCTCGTCGTCACCCCCGGCCGCACCCTGCACCCGGGCGAGCCCCTGCGCATCGCCGTACGGCACACCAGCGACCCCCGCGGCCACGGCGGCGGCTGGATCCGCACCAGGGACGGCCTGGCGATGGCCAACCAGGCCGACGCCGCCCACCGCGTCTTCCCCGGCAACGACCACCCCGCCGACAAGGCCCGCTTCACCTTCCGCGTCACCGCCCCGAAGGACCTCATGGTCGTCGCCAACGGCCTGCGCCTGGCCCGCGAGCGCGCCAGCGCCCGCACCACGTGGACGTACCGCACCGCGCACCCCATGGCCACCGAGCTGGCCCAGGTGTCCATCGGCCGCTCCGCCGTGCTGCGCGGCACCGGCCCGCACGGGCTGCCGCTGCGCCACGTCGTCCCCGAGCGCGACCGGCGCGCCGTCCGCCCCGTCGTCGACCGCACCTCCGCGCAGATCGAGTGGATGGAGGGGTACGTGGGCCGCTATCCGCTGGAGTCGTACGGCGTGCTGTCCGTGGACGCGCCGCTGAACTTCGCGCTGGAGACGCAGACCCTCTCCGTCTTCGGCCGCGACTTCCTCAAGGCCGTGGAGACGCATCCGAAGCGCGCCGAGGGCATTCTCGTGCACGAGCTGGCGCACCAGTGGTTCGGCAACAGCGTGACGCCGCGCAGGTGGTCGGATCTGTGGCTGAACGAGGGCCATGCGACCTGGTACGAGGCGCTGTTCACCGACGAGCGGCACGACCGCGGCAGCCTGGTGCGCCGGATGCGCGCGGCGTACGAGCAGTCCGACGCCTGGCGCAAGGACGGCGGCCCGCCGGCGGCGCCGCGGCAGCCGGACGAGGGCCGGCTGGAGCTGTTCCGCCCGGTGGTCTACGACGGCAGCGCGCTGGTGCTGTACGCGCTGCGCCAGGAGATCGGCGCGGCGGCGTTCGGGAAGCTGGAGCGGGCGTGGGTGACGCGCCACCGGGACGGCACGGCGGGCACCGCGGACTTCGTCGCGCTCGCCTCCGAGGTCGCCGGCCGCGACCTGGAGGGCTTCCTGCACGCCTGGCTGTACGAGGAGCGCACCCCGCCGATGCCGGGGCACCCCCGCTGGAAGCCGGCGAAGCCGGCGCGCTGACCCTCCGGCCCCGCAACCCTCCGGTGCGCCCGGTGCGCCCGGCGGGGCCTTGCGGGCCGTAGCGGGGCTCTGGGCGTACCGGGCCTCGGGGGGCGTAAAGCGGGTGACGCCCGTGCGGCAGCGTGCGACCATCGTGATGCCACGACGCCCGCCGTGCGGGGAATCCTCCCGGTCTGCAGCGCGTTGTCGTGAAGGCAGACAACCGATCTCACAGACAAGGATCCGATGACTTCTCCTACCCACCTTCCCCAGGACGACCAGCGTCTCCCGGAAGGCCTGCGTGCCGACGCCCTCATGGAAGCCGAAGCCGCGTGGAGTCCCGGATCCGACGCAGGCCGTGACGGCGACCAGTTCGACCGCGAGGACCGGGCGGCCCTGCGCCGCGTGGCCGGTCTGTCGACCGAGCTGGAGGACGTCACCGAGGTCGAGTACCGGCAGCTCCGGCTGGAGCGGGTCGTGCTCGTCGGCGTGTGGACCTCCGGTACGGCCCGGGAGGCCGAGAACTCGCTGGCGGAGCTGGCCGCGCTCGCCGAGACGGCCGGCGCGGTCGTGCTCGACGGCGTGGTACAGCGCCGCGACAAGCCCGACCCCGCGACGTACATCGGCTCCGGCAAGGCGCTGGAGCTGCGCGACATCGTGGTCGAGACCGCGGCCGACACGGTCGTCTGCGACGGTGAGCTGAGCCCCGGCCAGCTCATCCACCTCGAGGACGTCGTCAAGGTCAAGGTCGTGGACCGTACCGCGCTGATCCTCGACATCTTCGCCCAGCACGCCAAGTCCCGCGAGGGCAAGGCGCAGGTCGCGCTCGCGCAGATGCAGTACATGCTGCCGCGGCTGCGCGGCTGGGGGCAGTCGCTGTCCCGGCAGATGGGCGGCGGCGGCTCGGGCTCGGCGGGCGGCGGCATGGCCACCCGCGGTCCCGGTGAGACGAAGATCGAGACGGACCGGCGGCGCATCCGCGAGAAGATGGCGAAGCTCCGCCGGGAGATCGCCGACATGAAGACCGGCCGGGACGTGAAGCGGCAGGAGCGCAAGCGGCACAAGGTGCCGTCGGCGGCCATCGCCGGTTACACGAACGCGGGCAAGTCCTCCCTGCTCAACCGGCTCACGGGCGCGGGCGTGCTGGTGGAGAACGCACTGTTCGCCACCCTCGACCCGACGGTACGCAGGGCGGAGACGCCCAGCGGGCGGCTGTACACGCTGGCGGACACCGTCGGTTTCGTACGGCACCTGCCGCACCACCTCGTCGAGGCGTTCCGCTCCACGATGGAGGAGGTCGGCGACGCCGACCTGATCCTGCACGTGGTCGACGGCTCCCACCCGGCGCCGGAGGAGCAGCTCGTCAGCGTGCGCGAGGTGATCCGCGACGTGGGTGCGACGTCCGTGCCCGAGATCGTGGTGATCAACAAGGCGGACATCGCCGATCCGGACGTGCTGCGCCGGCTGCTGCGCATCGAGCCGCGGGCGATCGCGGTCTCGGCCGCGACCGGCGAGGGCATGGAGGAGCTGAAGGCGCTCATCGACGTGGAGCTGCCGCGGCCGCAGGTCGAGATCGAGGCCGTCGTGCCGTACACGAAGGGCGCGCTGGTCTCGCGCGTGCACAACGAGGGCGAGGTGCTCTCCGAGGAGCACATCGCCGCGGGCACGCTGCTCAAGGCCCTGGTCCACGAGGAACTGGCCGCGGAGCTGAGGCAGTACGCCCCCGCGGGACAGGCCGACTGAGGCGGTCGCCGAAGTCGTAGACTGACGGACGGGCCGCCCCGGGGCGGCCCGTCCGTGAACCGCCGTCGCCGTTTGGATGATCGCTGGCATGCCCGAGGAAGTCGCACAGCCGCGCACGTACGAGGTCAGGACGTTCGGATGCCAGATGAACGTCCACGACAGCGAACGGATGTCGGGGCTGCTTGAGGAGGCGGGCTACGTCCGCGCGGAGCAGGGCTCCGGCACCAGCCCCGATGTCGTCGTGTTCAACACCTGCGCGGTGCGGGAGAACGCCGACAACCGGCTGTACGGCAACCTCGGGCAGCTCGCGCCGAAGAAGGCCGCGAAGCCCGGCATGCAGATCGCCGTCGGCGGCTGTCTGGCGCAGAAGGACCGCGACACGATCGTCAGCCGCGCCCCGTACGTCGACGTCGTCTTCGGCACGCACAACGTCGGCAAGCTCCCGGTGCTGCTGGAGCGCGCGCGGGTGGCCCGCGAGGCGCAGGTCGAGATCGCCGAGTCGCTGGAGGCGTTCCCCTCCACGCTGCCGACGCGGCGGGAGAGCCCGTACGCCGCGTGGGTCTCGGTCTCCGTCGGGTGCAACAACACATGTACGTTCTGCATCGTCCCGGCGCTGCGCGGCAAGGAGAAGGACCGCCGCAGCGGCGACATCCTCGCCGAGGTCGAGGCGCTGGTCGCGGGGGGCGTCAGCGAGATCACGCTGCTGGGGCAGAACGTCAACGCGTACGGGTCCGACATCGGGGACCGGCAGGCGTTCGGCAAGCTGCTGCGTGCCTGCGGGCGGATCGAGGGGCTGGAGCGGGTGCGCTTCACCTCGCCGCATCCGCGGGACTTCACCGACGACGTGATCGAGGCGATGGCCGAGACGCCGAACGTGATGCCGCAGCTGCACATGCCGCTGCAGTCCGGCTCGGACGCGGTGCTGCGCGCGATGCGGCGCTCGTACCGGCAGGAGCGGTACCTGGGGATCATCGCGAAGGTGCGGGCCGCGATCCCGGACGCGGCGATCACCACCGACATCATCGTGGGCTTCCCCGGCGAGACCGAGGCCGACTTCGAGCAGACGCTGCACGTCGTGCGCGAGGCGCGCTTCACGCAGGCGTTCACCTTCCAGTACTCCAAGCGGCCGGGGACACCGGCGGCGGAGATGGCGGGGCAGGTGCCGAAGGCGGTCGTGCAGGAGCGGTACGAGCGGCTGGTGGCCCTCCAGGAGGACATCTCCTGGGGCGAGAACAAGAAGCAGGTCGGCCGGGTGCTGGAGGTCATGGTCGCGGAGGGCGAGGGCCGCAAGGACGGCGCCACGCAGCGGCTGTCCGGCCGGGCGCCCGACAACCGGCTGGTGCACTTCGCGCGGCCGGAGGAGCCGGTGCGGCCGGGCGACATGGCGACGGTCGAGATCACCTACGCGGCGCCGCACCACCTGCTGGCGGAGGCACCGCCGCGGGCGGTACGGCGCACGCGCTCCGGCGATGCCTGGGCGGCGCGGCAGGCCGCGCCGGACGAGGGCGGCGCGGGCGGCAAGGGCGTCCTGCTGGGGCTGCCCAAGGTGGGCGTCCCGGATCCGCTGCCGGCGGCGGAGGGCTGCGCGGCGCACTGAGCGGCTCCGCCGCCTGCGGGCAGTTGCCGGAGCAGGATGTGTACGGGCCTCAGGACGCCGCGGCGTCCTGAGGCCCGTTGTACGTGCTGTGAGCGGACAGGTACGCACCGCCTCCCGCCCGCCTGCGGCGGCGCGCACTCCGACCGGTGACAGCGCGCGCTGCCGTGCGTCCCGGGACGCACTCCTGCCGCCGCGGTCCGGGCGGCTAGGCTGCCGCTCATGCTCGTCGCCGCAGCCTGCTGCCCGTGTCCGCCCCTGCTGGTGCCCGAGGTGGCCTCGGGTGCCGCCGGCGAGCTGGAGGCGCTCAGAGCGGCGTGTACGGACGCCGTGGGGGTGCTGGCGGCGGCGCGGCCGGACGTTCTGGTCGTCGTCGGGCCCGCGGAGCAGGCGGGCCGGGGCCCGTATCCGCAGGGGGCCGGGGGATCGTTCCGGGGCTTCGGCGTGGATCTTGCGGTACGGCTGGGGCCGGCCGGCGACGCGGCGCCCGAGCCAGGCGAGCGGGAGCTGCCGCCGTCGCTGGCGGTGGGCGCGTGGCTGCTTGAGCGCGCGGAGTGGAACGGCACGCCCGTGGAGGGCCTGGGCGTCGGCGAGCCGCTGGCGGGCGAGCGGTGCGCGGAGGCGGGCCGGGAGATCGCCGCGGGGAAGCGGCGGGTGGCGCTGCTCGTGATGGGCGACGGCAGTGCGCGCCGTACGCAGAAGGCCCCCGGCTACCACGACGAGCGCGCCGCCGGCTTCGACGCCGCGGCGGCCCGCGCCCTCGGGGCCGCGGACACGGCGGCCCTGGCGGCGCTGGACGCGGAGCTGGCCGCGGAGCTGCAGGCCACGGGCCGCGCCTGCTGGCAGGTCGCCGCGGGCGCCGCCGGGGACGCCGCCCTGCACGGCGCGCTTCTGTACAACGAGGCGCCGTACGGCGTGGGTTACTTCGTCGCCACCTGGTCCTGAAACGTCCGCCGGGGCGGACCGGGGGCCGCGGGCCCCCGAGCGGGGCCGCGCGGCGCCTCCCGGGGGTCCTACTTGCGGACCCCGTCGCCCGCGTCGCTGTCCGCGGCGCCCTCGGCCGACTGTTGCTTCGGGATCCCCGCGGCGCCCGCGGCATCCGCACCCGCCGGCTCCTCGGCGGCCTCCGGCCCGGCAGATGCCGCGGCCGCCGCCGCCTGAGGCTCGGCCTCGGGCGCCGGCTCCTTCGCGGCCTGCCCTTCCCCGCTCGATCCACCGCGACGAAGAAGCTTGGCAAAAACGCCCATCTCTACTCCATAACTGACTCGTGTGGGCGAAATTCCGCGCCGCCCGGAGCGGCTCATTGCGCCGCCCGGGGGCCCGGTCCGTAAACCGGCGTTCGGAACCTCGGAACGGCCAACGACGCCGAGGACACCGCGTCACGTCACTCGTTCGAGGGGTGTCCCGTTGTTTGGGACACTTGCCGCGTGACAGAGACCACCCCCCGCCCCCAGGTCGTCGCGGTCGTCGGGGCCACGGCCGCAGGCAAGTCCGAGCTGGGTATCGCGCTCGCCCGCCGGCTCGGCGGCGAGATCGTCAACGCCGACTCGATGCAGCTCTACCGGGGGATGAACATCGGCACGGCCAAACTGACGCCGGCCGAGCGGCAGGGCGTGCCCCACCACCTGCTCGACGTGTGGGACGTCACGGAGGCCGCCAGCGTCGCGGCGTACCAGAGCATGGCCCGCGCCGAGATCGACCGGCTCGGCGCGCGCGGCCGTACCGCGGTGCTCGTCGGCGGCTCCGGCCTGTACGTGCGCGGGGCGGTCGACGCCATGGACTTCCCCGGCACCGACCCCGCCGTCCGCGCCCGGCTGGAGGCGGAGCTGGCGGACGCCGGCCCCGGCCCGCTGCACGCCCGGCTCGCCGCCGCGGACCCCGAGGCCGCCCGCGCGATCCTGCCGGGCAACGGCCGCAGGATCGTCCGGGCCCTGGAGGTGATCGAGCTGACCGGCCGCCCCTTCACGGCCAACCTCCCCGCACACGAGTCGGTCTACGACACCCTCCAGATCGGCATCGCCGTCCCGCGCCCGGAACTGGCGGAGCGGATCGCCCGGCGCGTGGACCGGATGTGGCGGGCCGGTCTCGTGGACGAGGTGCGGCGGCTGGAAGCGGAAGGGCTGCGCGAGGGCCGTACGGCCTCCCGGGCCCTGGGATACCAGCAGGTGCTGTCGTTCCTCGCCGGCGAGTGCACGGAAGCGGAGGCCCGGGACGAGACCGTGCGGGCCACCCGGAGGTTTGCGCGGCGACAGGAGACGTGGTTCCGGCGCGACCCGCGCGTGCACTGGATCAGCGGCTCGGAAGCCGATCGTGACCGCCTTCCGGACACCGCGTATGACCTACTCGAACGGTCGGTCACAGGCTGATCACGTCATGGCATCGGGACGCCTCGGTGGCACTGCAGGTGTTCCGGGCCGTGCCATCATCAAAGCGAGCTTTGAAGCCTGAAAGTCGCCGGAGGTTGGGAGGGCACGTGGCTATGGAGGCCGGCCCTCGTAACAGTCGACGGGAGCCGCAGGACGACCGGATCGCCGGTCCCGTGGCAGAGCCCGCGGACGACCTCGCGGGGGACCTCGCGGACGCGCCGGAGCCTGTGGGCCAGGAGTCGTTCCGCGAGCTGCGTCCGCCGCGGCTCCTCCGCTTCTGGCAGCTCGCCCCCATCGTCGCGCTGGCCGCGCTGGGCTCGCTGATGTTCGCGTTCCCGCTGGCCTTCGAGTTCGGCGGCGGCGGCCCCGTCGTGGCGATGCTCGGCCTGCTCATCAGTTGCTGTGCCGCCGGGTGGGCCATGATGGCCGCGCGCCGGGTGGGCCTGGCGCTGCCCGGGCTGCCGCGGCGCGGCTCGGGGCGGCGGGCGGACTGGCGGATCGCGCTGCTGTACGCGGTGGCGGTGGCGGCGGTCGTCGCGCTGGCCGTCTGGCGGGTGGCCCGGCTGGGCTGACCGGCGCAGGGGCCGGTCGCTTCCCGTCGCCGGGGCGTTGTCGGCGAGGGCGGTTACGATCACAGTGTGAGTACCGCACAGCTGCACTTCCTCAAGGGGCACGGCACCGAGAACGACTTCGTGATCGTTCCGGACCCTGCCGGCCTCATCAGTCTGTCCGCGGAAGAGGTGGCCCGGCTGTGCGACCGCCGGGCGGGCATCGGCGCCGACGGCCTGCTGCGGGTCGTGCGGTCCGACGCGCATCCGGAGGGGCGGCGGATGGCCGCCGACGCGGAGTGGTTCATGGACTACCGCAACGCCGACGGCAGCATCGCCGAGATGTGCGGGAACGGCGTGCGGGTCTTCGCCCGCTATCTCCAGCACGCCGGGCTCGCGGAGACGGGCGACCTGGCGATCGGCACGCGCGCGGGGGTGCGGCGCGTGCACCTGGCGAAGGACGGTGACGTGACGGTCGGCATGGGCCGGGCGGCGCTCGCCGCCGGCCCGGACGCCGAGGTGACGGTCACGGTGGACGAGCGGAGTTGGCCCGCGCGGAACGTGGGGATGGGCAATCCGCACGCGGTGGCCTTCGTCGCCGACCTCGCGGATGCGGGCCGGCTGTACGAGGCGCCGGGGGTCGCACCGGCGTCGGCGTATCCCCAGGGGGTGAACGTGGAGTTCGTCGTGGACCGCGGCCCGCGGCACGTCGCAATGCGCGTCCACGAGCGCGGCTCGGGCGAGACCCGCTCGTGCGGTACGGGCGCGTGCGCGGTGGCCGTCGCCGCGGCCCGCCGCGACGGCGTGGACCCGGCGGCGACGGGCCGCCCGGAGACGTACACGGTGGACGTGCCGGGGGGCCGCCTCGTGGTGACCGAACACCCCGACGGCGAGGTGGAGATGACGGGTCCGGCCGTCATCGTCGCCGAAGGCGACACGGCGGCCGACTGGCTGTAGCCGAAGCCTCCTGAGGGTCCGGGGCCCATACGGGCCGGCGACCCGGCGGCGAGCGGCGCACGGCGGCCTCAAGGCGTGCCGCCGGTCCGCGCCACCCGGCGGCCCGTACGCCGCCGGACGCGCGGCGCGTACGCGCGGCGCCCCCACCCGGTGCTCCGCCCGGACGCGCCCGCCCTACTCCTCCGCGTCGTCCGGCCGCCCCAGCATCCGGTTCGCGCAGAGCCGCATCGCCTCCTCGCGCACCCCCGCCAGCGCCGCCATGAGGTGGCCGTCCGGGCGGACGTACAGCACGGTGTGCGCCGCAGCGCCCGGGTAGGACTCGGCGACCAGCAGCCGGGCGCGGACGGGGAGTTCGCCCACCAGCCGCACCAGCTTCGGCATCAGGCCCGCCTGCAGCCAGCGGCTGCGGTCCCAGACGCGGGTGCCCGGGGCCACCAGCACCACCAGCGGGTCGCCGCCCAGCCGCTCGGAGAGCCGGCCCGTCCAACCGTCCGGTGCGATCACTTGGACGTCGTCGACCAGGGCGCCGGGGGCCGTGCCCACCGTGACCACCCCGTCCAGGCCCGTCGGCGCCGTGCCGTACACCGGCGGGCCGCCTATCCGGCCGCGGCCCAGATGCCCGTCCGTGAGCAGCTCCGCCGCCGACTTGCCGCGCACCGCCGCCCGCAGGCCGCCCGCGCGGCGCAGCAGCGGGCGGACCTGGTCGGCCGCGCGCAGCCGGGCGCTGATCGCGCCGCGGCGCTCGGTGGCGTAGGTGTCGACGAGGTCGTCGCCGGAGTCGTCGCGGCCGGCCCGGTGCCAGACGCGGCCGAGTTTCCAGGCGAGGTTCTCGGCGTCCGCGAGGCCCTCGTCGAGCTGCTGGGTGCCGAGGGAGCCCACCAGGTGGGCGGCGTCGCCGGCGAGCAGCGCGCGCCCGCGCCGCCAGCGGCGGGCGAGCCGGTGGTGGACGGTGTGCACGCCGGTGTCGAGGAGTTCGTACGACGGGTGGCGGGTGCCCGTCCAGGCGCGCAGGGTGGCCTCCAGCCGGGCGACGAGGGCCTCCGGGGTGACGACGCCGCCGCCGGGCGGCAGCAGCCAGTCCAGCCGCCACCGGTCGTCGCCGAGCGGCCGGGCGACGCACTCGGCGCCGGGTCCGCTGCGCGGGGCGCCGCGGTACAGGACGCCCTCGCCGGGCCAGGGCAGGTCGGCCCGTACGGCGGCGACGGCGTGCCGCTCGACGGCCGTGCGGCCGGCGTACGGCACCTCCAGCAGCTTGCGCACGGTCGACCGCGCGCCGTCGCAGCCGACGAGCCAGCTGCCGCGCCACCAGGTCCCGGCCCGGGTACGCGCCTTGATGCCGTACGGCTCCTGCGCCAGCTCGGTCAGCCGGCTGCCGCGGAAGACCTCCACGTGGTGGGAGTTCTCGGCCAGGGCCGCCAGCGTGGTGGTCAGGGCGGACTGCGCGACGTGCAGCGGCGCGGGTCCGGCGTCGCCGAACTCCACCCGCACCTGCGTCCGCCCGCCGCGCAGCACGCGCCAGCCGGTGAGCCGGGCGCCGCGCTCACCGGCGTCGGCGGCGCCGATGCGGTCGAGGAACGCGGCGGTGTGCGGGCGCAGTACGACGGTACGGGCCGGGCGCGGACCCGCGGGCCTGCCGTCCTCCTCGGCGTCGCCCGCGGGGCGGTCGTCGAGGAGGACCGTGGGGACCGCGTGCCGTGCCAGAGCCAACGACAGGGCGAGCCCGACCGGGCCCGCCCCGACGATGATCACCGGGTCCACGGCGATGCGCCTCCGGCGCCATGGTGCCTACGTACTAAGGGTTTCGGAGCCGGGTGCGCGATCACACGAGGTATGCAACCCACTGCCGCACATCGCAGTCAAGCCGAGCGCTTCCGGCCGCCCCGTCGGGCTGCCCCCGAGCTACTTGCCGACGTCTCCCCGGCCGTCGCCGGGACCGCCTCCGCCGCCGGGATCGGCATCACCCCTGAGGACCCGGGGAGGCACCCCGCCGGCCAGTCGGCCCACCCCGCCGCCCACGGCGCCGGTGCTCAGGTCGTCGACCTCTCCGACCCCGACCACCGCGCCGGTGGTCCTCTTGCCGCGCCGGACCACGCGCTCCAGCCAGCTGGCCAGGGAGGTCAGGATGAAGTTCACGACGACGTAGATCACCGCGACGACGATGAAGCTGGCGAACACGTTGGAGTAGTTGGACGCCAGCGTGCGCCGTTCGACGAGCAGCTCGCTGAAGCCGATCATCACGCCGCCGAGGGCGGTGTCCTTCACGATGACGACGAGCTGGCTGACGATCGCGGGCAGCATCGCGGTGACGGCCTGCGGCAGCAGCACGGAGCCCATCATCTGGCCCTTGCGCAGGCCGACGGCCTTGGCGGCCTCGGTCTGCCCCCGGGGCAGGGAGAGGATGCCGGCGCGCACGATCTCGGCGAGCACGGCGGCGTTGTAGAGCACGAGCCCGGTGATGACGGCGTACAGCGGGCGCTGCTCGCTGCTGATGCCGGTGTACTCGGAGTAGAACTGGTTCGCGAACAGCATCAGGAGAAGCACCGGAATGGCGCGGAAGAACTCCACGACCGCGCCCGCCGACACCCGGACCCACCTGTGGTCCGACAGCCGCGCGATGCCGAAGACCGCGCCCAGCGGCAGCGCGATGAGCAGCGCGAGACCGGCCGCCTTCAGCGTCTCCCCGAGGCCGGGCAGCAGGTAGGTGGTCCATGCCTGGGAGTCCGTGAAGAACGGCTTCCAGAGCACCCATTCGAGCTGGTTCTTCTCGTTCAGCTTGTCGATGACCCACCACACGCCGAGCGCCAGCACGACGAGGAAGACCACGGTGTAGACGACGTTGCGCAGCTTGGCCTTCGGGCCGGGGGCGTCGTAGAGAACGGAAGTCATCGCTTGACCGCCACCTTCTTGCCGACCCAGCCGAGGAAGAGCCCGGTCGGCAGGGTCAGCACGATGAAGCCGAGCGCGAAGATCGCAGAGATGAGGAGGAGCTGCGCCTCGTTCTCGATCATCTCCTTCATGAGCAGGGCCGCCTCGGCGACCCCGATGGCGGCCGCCACCGTGGTGTTCTTGGTGAGGGCGATGAGGACGTTGGTGAGCGGGCCGACGACCGAGCGGAACGCCTGGGGCAGCACGATGATGGTGAGGACCTGGGTGAAGCTCAGCCCGATCGCGCGGGCGGCCTCCGCCTGGCCGACGGGCACGGTGTTGATGCCCGAGCGCAGTGCCTCGCAGACGAACGCGGCGGTGTACGCGGACAGTCCGAGCACGGCGAGCCGGAAGTACAGGGCGTCGAAGTTGCCCTGTGCGCCCATCGTGACACCGAAGACGTCGGCGAGCGCGAGGGAGCAGAAGACGATGATGACCGTCAGGGGGACGTTCCGGATGACGTTCACGTAGACGGCGCCGAAGCCCCGCATGAGCGGGACGGGGCTGACCCGCATGGCCGCCAGCAGCGTTCCCCAGATGAGGGAGAACAGGCCGGACAGCAAGGTGAGTTTCACGGTGACCCAGAACGCGTCCAGGATCTGTGTGTCGTAATCGGAGATGATGTCCAACGTCAGTCCAGCGCTCTCGCCTTAAGTGGACGCGGTGGTGTACCACCCGGGCCGGGCGGCACACCACCGCTCTGACAGTGCGGCCGCACCGCCGCCGCGGCGGTGCGGCCGGCTCGCTACTTGATGTCGCCGATCTTCGGCGCCGGCTCGAAGTCGTAGTTCGCGGGGCCGAGGTTGGCGTCCATGAACTTCTCCCACGAACCGTCGGAGACCATCTTCTCCAGGGCGGCGTCGACGTCGGTCTTCATCTTCTCGTCGCCCTTCTTGACCCCGACGCCGTAGTTCTCGTTGCTCAGGTTCAGCCCGGCGAGCTTGAACTTGCCCTTGTTGGCTTCCTGGGCGGCGTAGCCGGCGAGGATGGAGTCGTCGGTGGTCAGGGCGTCGATCGAGCCGCTGGCGACCGCGTCGAGGCACTCGGAGTAGCCGGGCCGCTCGGCGAGCTGGGCCTTGGGCGCGATGGTGTCCTTGACGTTCTGCGCGGAGGTGGAGCCGGTGACCGAGCAGAGGGTCTTGCCGTTGAGGTCCTCGCCCTTGGTGATGTCGTCGTCGGCGCGGATCAGCAGGTCCTGGTGGGCCAGCAGGTACGGGCCGGCGAAGTCGACCTTCTGCTCGCGCTCGTCCGTGATCGAGTAGGTCGCGGCGATCATGTCCACGTCGCCACGCTCCAGCATGGTCTCGCGGTCGGCGCTGATCGCCTCCTTCCACTCGATCTGGTCCTCGGAGTAGCCGAGTTCCTTGGCCACGTACGTGGCGACGTCCACGTCGAAGCCCGAGTACGAGCCGTCGGGCTCCTTCAGCCCGAGGCCGGGCTGGTCGAACTTGATGCCGATGGTGATCTTGTCCTTGCCGCCGCCGTCACCGCTGTCGCCGCTGTCGTCGTCGGAGCCGCACGCGGCCGCGGTGACGGAGAGGGCGAGTGCGCAGGCAGCGGCCGCGCTGACCTTGCGGAGATTCATGGTGAGCATCCTTCTGTCTGGTGTGTTGCCGGCAGCTCAGTGGTGCAGGATCTTCGACAGGAAGTCCTTCGCCCGGTCGCTGCGAGGGTTGGTGAAGAACTGGTCGGGCGTCGTCTCCTCCACGATCTGGCCGTCGGCCATGAAGACCACCCGGTTCGCCGCCGAGCGGGCGAAGCCCATCTCGTGCGTGACGACGACCATAGTCATACCGTCCCGGGCGAGTTGCTGCATTACCTCCAGCACCTCGTTGATCATTTCGGGGTCGAGGGCCGAGGTGGGCTCGTCGAAGAGCATCACCTTGGGCTCCATCGCCAGCGCGCGGGCGATCGCCACCCGCTGCTGCTGGCCGCCGGAGAGCTGCGCGGGGTACTTGTCCGCCTGGTTGCCGACGCCCACCCGGTCGAGCAGGGCCCTGGCGGAGGTCTCCGCGGCCGCCTTGTCCTTCTTGCGGACCTTGACCTGCCCGAGGGTCACGTTCTGCAGCACGGTCTTGTGGGCGAAGAGGTTGAACGACTGGAAGACCATGCCCACGTCGGCGCGGAGCTTGGCCAGCTCGCGGCCCTCGGCGGGCAGCGGCTTGCCGTCCAGGGTGATGCGGCCGGAGTCGATGGGCTCCAGCCGGTTGATCGCGCGGCACAGCGTGGACTTCCCGGACCCGGACGGCCCGATGACGACGACGACCTCGCCGCGCGCGATCGTCAGGTCGATGTCCTGGAGCACGTGGAGCGCACCGAAATGCTTGTTGACGTTGTCCAGCACGACCAGCGGTTCACCCGCAGCCGGAACGGCGTCCTTGGCCATCGAAACCTCGGTCATCCGCGTCTTGCTCCGTCCTCTTCGGTTGCCTGGACCTTAGTGAGCAGCCTCGACCAGCGTCATCACATCTGAGGGGAAATTGAGCATAACGATCCGGCTGCAATCGGACACAATGGGTGGAATCGGGATGCTGCTCTCCGTACCCGTCACATAACGGAAACCGCTGGGTGACCTGGCCGGACTTGACGAGGCAGGGCCGTATCCGCCTGTATTCGTGTGCGGGCTGAGACGATACGCGAGAAAGGGAACGGGAGGGTCGATGAGGCTGCTGCTCGTCGAGGACGACGACCACGTGGCCACCGCGCTCTCCGCGGTGCTGGCCCGGCACGGCTTCGAGGTGGGCATGGCCCACAGCGGCCAGGAGGCGCTGCAGGAGCTGCTGCACAGCGAGCTGGCGCCGTTCGACGTGGTGCTGCTGGACCTGGGGCTGCCCGACCAGGACGGCTTCGAGGTGTGCGGACGCATCCGCAAGCTGACCGGCACACCCGTGATCATGGTGACCGCGCGCTCGGACGTCCGGTCCCGGATCCACGGGCTCAACCTGGGCGCCGACGACTACGTCGTCAAGCCGTACGACACGGGCGAACTGCTCGCCCGCGTGCACGCCGTCGCCCGGCGCACCGCGGCGGCGGAGCCGGAGCCCGCCGCAGGACCTGGCGGCGCGGGCGCGGCCACGGCCGGTGAGCGGGCCGACGATGCCGCGGCGCCGCTGGTCGTGGGCCCCGTGACGCTGGAGCCGAACTCCCGCCGGGTCACCGTCGGCGGCGCGGAGGTGCAGCTCACCCGCAAGGAGTTCGACCTGCTCGCGCTGCTCGCGGCGCGCCCCGGCGTGGTGTTCCGGCGGGAGCAGATCATCAGCGAGGTGTGGCGCAGCAGTTGGGAGGGCACGGGCCGGACCCTGGAGGTCCACATCGCCTCCCTGCGCAGCAAGCTCGGCCTGCCCGCGCTCATCGAGACGGTGCGCGGCGTCGGCTATCGCCTCGTGCCCCCGCCGGCCGGCTGAGGCCCTCCCCGGATGCGTACCCGGCTCCTCCCCCTGCTGATCGTGCTCATGGCCGGCATGCTGCTCGCGCTCGGCTTCCCGCTGGCCGACCGGATCGCCGGGCAGGAGCAGCAGCGCGTGATCGTGGACCGCATCGACGACACCGCGCGCTTCGCCTCCCTCGCGCAGTACGTCGCCTCCCGCAACGAGGCCCGGCCGCCGGCCGAGGACGAGCGGCTGCGCGCGCTGCAGGAGGAGCTGCGCCGCTATCACGACCTCTACGGCATCCGCGCCGGCGTCTACTACCGCGACCGCACCGCGATGGCCGCCGCCCCCGCCGGCTGGCGGGCCATGGCCGGCGCCGAGGGCGAGCGGGCCTTCTCCGAGTCCCTGGCGGGCCGCCGCAGCCACGACCCGGCGCAGGTCTGGCCCTGGCAGGACGACCGGCTCACCGTCGCCTCCCCGGTCGTACGGGACGGGGACGTGGTCGCCGTCGTGGTCACCGACTCCCCCACGGGTGCCATGCGCTCGCGGACCCTCACCGGCTGGCTGTGGCTCGGCGCGGGCATCGCGGCGGCGATGACGGTCGCGGTGGCGGCCGCGTACCGGCTGACCGGCTGGGTGCTCAGGCCCGTGCGGGTGCTCGACAAGGCCACCCACGACATCGCCACCGGCAGGCTGAAGTCCCGCGTCGCCGCCGCCGGCGGGCCGCTGGAGCTGCGCCGCCTCGCCGGTTCCTTCAACGAGATGGCCGACAACGTCGAGGACGTGCTGGAGAAGCAGCGCACCTTCGTCGCCGACGCCTCCCACCAGCTGCGCAACCCGCTGTCCGCGCTGCTGCTGCGCATCGAGCTGCTGCGCCTGGAGGCGCCGCACGCCGCGGCGGAGATCGAGTCGGTGCAGGCGGAGGGCACCCGGCTGGCCCGGGTGCTGGACGACCTGCTGGACCTGGCGCTGGCCGAGCACTCCCCCGCCGACCTGGAGGTGACCGACGTCGCCCGGCTGGCGGCGGAGCGGGTGGCGAGCTGGCGCCCGCTGGCCGAGGGACAGGACGTACGGCTGTTCCTGTCCGGCGCCCGCGCCGTGACCGGCTGGGCGGATCCGGTGGCGCTGTCCAGCGCGCTGGACGCGGTGGTGGACAACGCCGTGAAGTTCTCGCCGCAGGGCGGCGAGGTGGAGGTGCGGGTGGCCGCGGACGGCGGCGAGGTGACGGTCGCGGTCGCCGACGGCGGGCCCGGGCTCACCGACGAGGAGCTTGGCCGCATCGGCGACCGCTTCTGGCGCAGCGGACGGCATCAGAACGTCTCCGGCTCGGGTCTGGGGCTGTCCATCGTCCGGGCGCTGCTGGCCGCGGGCGGGGGACGCATCTCGTACGAACGCAACGAGCCGAGAGGGCTCCGGGTGACGATCGCGGTGCCGCGCAACGCGCCGGAGGACGGCGGGCAGGGGGTGGGCTAGGACTCCCGGTTGCCGTCGTCCGGGTGCTCGCCGGGGTCCTCGTCGCCGGGCGGGCCGGCCGGGGGCCCGCCGGGGCGGCGGTGCAGCGCGGCGCGCATCCGGGCCAGCCGCGCGGGGTGGCGGCGCTTGCGCCGGTCGTCGTGGGCGCGCTCGTCGACCTCGTAGCGGCGTACGTACGCGGAGAGGAACGCCTGCAGCGTCGCGGTCGCCGGGATCGCGATCAGCGCGCCCACCGCGCCCAGCAGCGCCGCTCCGGCGACGACCGACCCGAAGGCCACGGCGGGGTGTATGTCCACGGTCCTGGCGGTGATCCGCGGCTGCAGCAGGTAGTTCTCGAACTGCTGGTAGAGGATCACGAAGCCCAGCAGCCACACCGCCGTCCACGGCCCGACCGTGAACGCCAGCAGGATCGGCAGCGCCCCGGCGATGTACGTGCCCACCGTCGGCACGAACTGCGAGACGACGCCCACCCACACCGCGAGCGCCGGCGCGTACGGCACGTCCAGCAGCATCATCACGATGTAGTGCGCGATGCCCGAGACGATCGCCATCAGGCCGCGGGAGTACAGGTAGCCGCCGGTCTTGGCGACCGCGATCTCCCAGGCGCGCAGCACCTCCGCCTGGTGCGCGGGCGGCAGTACGGAGCAGATCGCGCGGCGCAGCCGCGGGCCCTCGGCGGTGAAGTAGAACGCGAACAGCACCACAGTCAGCGCGGTGAACAGGCCGCCGAGGACGGTGGTGGAGATGCCCCACACGTTGTCGGCACTGCGCTGCAGGTAGTCGCGTACGACCTCGGACTTCAGGAAGTCCTGCTGCAGGTCGTCCACGCGCAGCTTGGTGCCGAAGCGCTCGTTGATCCACTCGATGAGGGACGCGACGTAGTCGGGGAAGTTCTCGACGATCAGCCGGATCTGGTCGGCGACCAGCGAGCCGAGGGCGGCGACGAACGCGGCTGCGGCCGCCAGCACGCCGAGGAAGACCAGCGCGGTGGCGGCACCGCGGCGCATGCCGCGAGCGGCGAGGCGGTCGACGGCGGGCTCGCAGGCAAGCCCGATGAAGAAGGCGACCACGATGTTGAGCAGCAGCCCGTACAGCTCGTGGAAGGCCCACTCCGCGATGTGGAAGCAGGCGAACAGGGCCAGCGCGAGCACTATCGCGCGGGGCAGCCAGGGAGGCATGCGCTCGCGGGATGCCGCGGGCGGGGCGCCGTCGCCCGGGGGCGTACCGGGCGCGGACGGGGCGTCCGGCGCGGCGGGCGTCCCGAGCGCGGTGGTGTCGTCAGATGCAGCCGATGCAGCCATGGACGAACAGTGTGGCCGAAGGCGGCCGCGTCATCGTCAGCGCATCTCCGCCGGGATGTCCATCGCCGCGCACACCCCGCGCCAGACGTCGCGCGCGTCCCACCCGTCGTCCAGCGCCTCGCGGACCGTACGGCCCCCCAGCTCGGACATCACGTGGTCGCGGGCGAAGGAGTCGACGTAGGGCTCGCCGAAGTAGTCGCGCATCCGCTGCCAGAAGACCGTCAACCGCATGCGTCCATTATCCAGCGCGTACGTGCACCTGAGAGTGCTCCCGGCCCGTTGGCCTCCCGGCCGGCCCCGCGGTGCTCGTAACGTCGCCCCATGGCTGAGTCCCCGCAGGTCCGCGCCGCAGAGTTCATCTGGCTGACCGCCCGTGTGCTGGAGCAGCGCCGGTTCGCCCACCACTTCGTGCCCGGCGCCGCCGACGCCGACGGGGTGGAGAAGGCGCTGGAGGCGTACCGCAACGCCGACGGCGGCTACGGGCACGCCCTGGACCCCGATCTGCGCGGTCCGGGCAGCCAGCCGCTGCACACCGCGCACGCGCTGCGGGTCCTCGACTCCCTCGGCCGCTGCACCGGCCGCCGGGCCGAGGACGTCTGCCGCTACCTGACCGCCGTCTCGAACGCCGACGGGGCCCTGCCCGCCGTGCACCCCTCGCTGCGCGGCTACCCGGCCGCGCCGTGGCTGCCGGTGCCCGCCGACCCGCCGAGCGCGCTGCTGACCACCGCTCCGGTCGTGGGGCTGCTGCACCGCAACGACATCTGGCACGCCTGGCTCTTCCGCGCCACGGACTTCTGCTGGCACGCCGTCGAGACGCTGCGCGGCAGCCGGCCGTACGAGGCGGAGGCCGCGGTCGCCTTCCTCGACCACGTGCCCGACCGGCGGCGCGCGGAGGCCGCCGCGGACCGGCTGGGCCGGCTGGTGCGCGCCGAGCGGCTGGTGCTGCTGGATCCGGACCGGGCGGGCGCGGAGCCGGCGGCGGAGGGCCACGCGCCGGGCGAGCACCACCACCCGCACGACTTCGCGCGGCGGCCGGGGTCGCTGGCTCGGCGGTGGTTCAGCGACGCGGAGATGGCGCGGTCGCTGGACTTCCTGGTGGCGAACCAGCGGGCGGACGGCGGGTGGCCGGTGGCCTGGCGGCGCTGGTCGCCGGGGGCGGAGCTGGAGGCGCGGCCGCTGGCGACGCTGGAGGCGCTGCTGACGCTGAGGGCGTACGGACGGATCTGAAGGCGCGTGGGGCGGGGCGGGGGCGTGCGAGGGCGGGACACGGGCGTACGAGGCGGCTGTGGGCGTACGGGGGCGGATCGGCGTGCGGGGTGTGCCCGGGGGCGCGCGGTGGGGCCGGGGCGAGCGCGGGCACCGGCCCTGTCGGCCCGCGCACACCCCGGGGTCCGTCAGCCGGCCAGCGCCCGCACGGCCGCGGTGACGACCACCGCGGCGGCCACGACGACCAGGAACGGGGCCCGCAGCAGCAGCGCGGCACCGGCGGCCGCCAGCCCCGCGGCGCGGGCGTCGAAGACCAGCGTCGTGCCGTCGGCGAAGGTCTGCTGCGCGGTGAGGGCCGCCAGCAGGGCGACCGGCAGCAGGGCGGCCAGGCGCCGCACGAGGGGGCGTTCCAGGGCCCCGGAGGGCACGGAGAGGCCGAGCAGCTTGACGGCGTAGCAGCCGGCGAAGGTCAGCCCGATCGCAAGCCAGGTCGTCACGCGGCCCCCTCCGCCTTCCGCGCGCCGGCGCCACCGGGCCCGTCAGGTCCTTCCGGCCCGTCAGGTCCCTCCCCGGGGTCCCCCTGTACGCGCCCGCGCCTCCCGTGCAGCACCAGCACCAGCGGCGCCGCCAGCGCGGCCACCAGCACCGGTGTCCCGGCGGGCAGGGCCGGCAGCGTGCCCAGGACGAGCGCGACGGCGACGACCGCGGTGGCCCGCTCCACGGTCCCGGTGAGCATCGGGCCCACCAGCGCCAGGAACACCGCGGGCCCGGCGGCGTCCAGGCCCCAGGCGGCGGTGTCGCCGATGGCCTCGGCGCCGAGCACCCCGGCGAGCGTGGTCGCGTTCCAGCAGACGTAGAGGGTCAGCCCGGTGACGAGGAAGCCGATGCGCTGGGCGCGGCGGGTGGGCTGGGCGATGGTGACGACGGCCGTCTCGTCGATGACCCACTGGGCGGCGAACGGGCGCAGCGCGCGGGGCAGCCGGAGCATGGGGGCGAGGCGGAGCCCGTAGAACGCGTTCCGTACGCCGAGGAAGAAGGCCCCGGCCGCGGCGGCGAACGGGCCGCCGCCCGCTGCTACCGCGCCGGCGAGCGCGAACTGCGAGGCGCCGGTGAAGATAAGCAGGCTCATGGCGCACGCCTGCGCGGCGCTGAGCCCTGCGCCCGCCGCGGTGACGCCGAACGCGAACCCGGAGAGCCCGACGGCGACGCCGACCCCCAGCCCGTCGCGCAGGGCGGCGCGGTCCTCCGGCGCGGGATCGGCTGTGGGCGGCGGGTGTGCTTCTGTGGCCATGGGCCGGACGTTATGCGGCCGGGGTCCGACCGGTCTTGTACGTTCTTGCGCGTGACCGGCCCGTGCGGCCGGCCCGCGCGGCCGCTCAGCCGGCCCGCTCGCGCTGGTACGCGCCCGGGGGGACGCCGACGATGCGGGTGAAGTGCCGGTTCAGGTGCGGCTGGTCGGTGAACCCCACGGTCACCGCCGCCTCCGACGGCCGCAGGCCCTCGTCCAGCAGCCGCCGCGCGCGCCGCACCCGCGCGTCGGTCAGCCAGCGGTGCGGCGGCGTCCCGTACGCCTCCTTGAACGCCCGCAGCAGCGAGAACGGGGACGTGCCCAGCTCCGCCGCCAGCGCCTCCAGCGTCGGGGGCGCCGCCATCCGCTCCTCCAGCACCGCCCGCGCCCGCTCGGCGGTCCGCGCGCCCGCGGACGCCACCACGCGCCCCTGGAGCCGCGCGCCGTGGCGGCGCAGCAGGCGGGCCAGCACGACGCGCAGCACGCTGTCGGCGGCCAGCGGGTTGTCCTCCTCCGCGGCGCGGTGCACCTCGGTGATGAGGCGGGCGCCGCCGGGGTCGTCGACCATCGTCTCGCCGAAGCCCGCCGTCCCGCGGATGGCGGTGACCTCGGCGGCCACTTCGCGGACCAGGCCCGCGGACGGGTAGAGCGTCGAGTACGACCATCCCTCCGCGGCGCCGGCGCGGGCAGTGTGGGGCACCTCGGGGTTGATCATGACGACCGTGCCGGGGCCGGCCAGCAGCGTCCCGTCCGGCAGGCCGACGGCCTCCACGCCCGCGGTGACGGCGCCGAAGACGTAGCCGTCGTGGGAGTGGGTGGGGAAGGTGTGCCCGACGTAGCGGGCGCGCAGCAGGTCGAGGCCGGGCAGGCTCGTGTAGCGCCAGTGCCGGGCCCACTCGCGGTCGGCGTCGCCCGACGCCCGCGCCGTACGCGACCCCATGGGGACAAGTGTGCTGGGTGTCAGTGGTCGGGTGCACGATGGTTCACATGGCGAGATCGGTGCTGGAGACGTTCGACCCGGCGACGCGGGCGTGGTTCGAGGGCGCCTTCGCCGCGCCCACGGCCGCCCAGGAGGGCGCCTGGCGGGCGCTGGGCGAGGGCTCGGACGTGCTGGTCGTGGCCCCCACCGGCTCGGGCAAGACGCTGGCGGCGTTCCTCTCCGCGCTCGACGGGCTGACGTCCGTCCCGCCGCCCGCGGAGGCGCGCAAGCGCTGCCGGGTGCTGTACGTGTCGCCGCTGAAGGCGCTCGCCGTGGACGTCGAGCGGAATCTGCGCAGCCCGCTCACGGGCATCCGCCAGGAGGCCGTGCGCCTCGGGCGGCCGGAGCCGGAGGTGCGGGTCGCGATCCGCTCCGGTGACACCCCCGCGGCCGAGCGCCGCTCGATCGCCAACCGCCCGCCGGACATCCTCATCACCACGCCCGAGTCGCTGTTCCTGATGCTGACGTCCGCCTCGCGGGACGCGCTGGCCGGGGTGGAGACCGTGATCCTGGACGAGGTGCACGCCGTGGCGGGCACGAAGCGCGGCGCCCACCTCGCGCTCTCCCTGGAGCGGCTGGACGAGCTGCTGCCCCGGCCCGCGCGCCGCATCGGCCTGTCGGCGACGGTCCGGCCGGTGGAGGAGGTGGCGCGGTTCCTGTCGCCGGGGCGCCGGGTCGAGGTCGTGCAGCCGCCGTCGGAGAAGCGGTTCGACCTGTCGGTCGTCGTGCCCGTCGAGGACATGGGGGAGCTGGGCGGCTCGCCCGTGCAGGAGGACGGTGCGGGCGCCGACCGGCCGTCCATCTGGCCGCATGTGGAGGAGCGCATCGTCGACCTGGTGGAGGAGCACCGCTCGACGATCGTCTTCGCCAACTCGCGCCGCCTCGCGGAGCGCCTGTGCAACAGGCTGAACGAGATCGCGTACGAGCGCGCGACCGGCGAGCCGCCGGCGGCGGACGCACCGCCGCCCGCCGAGATCATGGCCCAGTCCGGAGCGGCACAGGGCGCGCCGCCGGTGATCGCCCGCGCACACCACGGGTCGGTCTCCAAGGAGCAGCGTGCGCAGGTGGAGGAGGACCTCAAGGCCGGACGGCTGCCGGCGGTGGTCGCCACGTCCAGCCTGGAGCTGGGCATCGACATGGGCGCGGTGGACCTCGTGGTGCAGGTCGAGTCGCCGCCGTCGGTGGCCTCCGGGCTGCAGCGCGTGGGCCGCGCGGGGCACCAGGTGGGCGCGGTCTCGCGCGGCGTGGTCTTCCCCAAGTACCGCGGCGACCTGGTGCAGTCCGCGGTGGTCACCGAGCGGATGCGCGAGGGCGCCATCGAGTCGCTGCGGATCCCGGCCAACCCGCTGGACGTGCTGGCGCAGCAGATCGTCGCGATGACGTCCATGGACGTGTGGGACGTGGACGAGCTGCTGGCGCTGGTGCGGCGGGCGGCGCCGTTCGCCGCGCTGCCGGAGTCGGCGTTCACAGCAGTGCTGGACATGCTCGCCGGGCGCTATCCCTCCGACGCCTTCGCCGAGCTGCGTCCGCGCCTGGTGTGGGACCGGGTGGCGCAGACGGTCAAGGGCCGTCCGGGCGCGCAGCGCCTCGCCGTCACCTCCGGCGGCACGATCCCGGACCGCGGCCTCTTCGGCGTCTTCCTCGCCGGTGCCGACCCGAAGAAGGGCGGCGGCCGGGTCGGCGAGCTGGACGAGGAGATGGTCTACGAGTCGCGGATCGGCGACGTCTTCACGCTGGGCACCACGTCGTGGCGCATCGAGGACATCACCCGGGACCGGGTGCTGGTCTCCCCCGCCCCGGGGGTGCCGGGCCGGCTGCCGTTCTGGAAGGGCGACCAGCTGGGCCGGCCACTGGAGCTGGGGCGGGCGCTGGGCGCGTTCCTCCGGGAGCTGAGCGGCATGGACCGGCAGGCGGCGCAGGAGCGGCTGCGGGCAGCGGGGCTCGACACGTGGGCCGCGGGGAACGTGATCGCGTATCTGGAGGAGCAGCGCGCCGCCTGCGGGCACGTGCCGGACGACCGGACGATCGTCGTGGAGCGCTTCAGGGACGAGCTGGGCGACTGGCGGGTGGTGGTCCATTCGCCGTTCGGCGCGCAGGTGCACGCCCCGTGGGCGCTGGCGCTCGGCGCCCGGCTCACCGAGCGGTACGGGATGGACGCCCAGGTGATGCACGCCGACGACGGCATCGTGCTGCGCCTGCCCGACACCGACCTGATGGGGCTCGACCTGCTCGACGTCGACCCGGCGGGCGCCGGCACCCCCGCGGACGCGGACGGGGACGGCGGGCAGTCGCCGGTCGGCGCGGCCGACGTCCTCTTCGACAAGGGCGAGGTGGACCAGGTCGTCACCGACCAGGTGGGCGGCTCGGCGCTGTTCGCGTCCCGGTTCCGCGAGTGCGCGGCCCGCGCGCTGCTGCTGCCCCGCCGCGACCCGCGCAAGCGCACGCCGCTGTGGCAGCAGCGGCAGCGCGCCTCCCAACTGCTCCAGGTGGCCAGCGAGTTCGGCTCGTTCCCGATCGTGCTGGAGGCGGTGCGCGAGTGCCTCCAGGACGTCTTCGACGTCCCGGGGCTCACGGAGCTGATGGGCGACGTGGAGAACCGCCGGGTGCGGCTGGTGGAGGTGACGACGCAGGAGCCGTCGCCGTTCGCCCGCTCGCTGCTCTTCGGCTATGTCGCCCAGTTCCTCTACGAGGGCGACTCGCCGCTGGCCGAGCGCCGGGCCGCGGCGCTGTCGCTGGACTCCCGGCTGCTCGCCGAGCTGCTGGGGCAGGCGGAGCTGCGCGAGCTGCTGGACGCCGAGGTGCTGGCGGAGCTGGAGCGCGAGCTGCAGTGGCGTACGGACGAGCGGCGGCTCAAGGACGCCGAGGGCGTCGCGGACGCGCTGCGCGTGCTCGGGCCGCTGACGGACGAGGAGTTGGCGGAGCGCGGGGCGGAGAAGGCGTGGGTGCGGGAGCTGGAGGGCGCCCGCCGGGCGATCCGGGTGCGGCTCGCGGGGACGGCGCACTGGGCGGCCGTCGAGGACGCCGGCCGGCTGCGGGACGCGCTGGGCACGGCGCTGCCGGTGGGGGTGCCGGAGGCGTTCACGGAGCCGGTGGCCGACCCGCTGGGCGACCTGCTGGCGCGCTTCGCCCGTACGCACGGGCCGTTCACCTCCGGGCAGGCCGCGGCGCGCTTCGGCCTGGGGGCGGCGGTCACCGACGGCGCGCTGCACCGCCTGGCGGCGGCGGGCCGGACCGTACAGGGCGAGTTCCACCCGGCGGGCATCGGCCAGGAGTGGTGCGACGCCGGGGTGCTGCGGCGGCTGCGGCGCCGGTCGCTGGCCGCGCTGCGGGAGGAGCTGGAACCCGTCGCCCCGGCTGCGCTCGCGGCGTTCCTGCCGCAGTGGCAGCACCTGGGCACGCACAGCCTGCGCGGCCTCGAC
Source organism: Streptomyces aculeolatus (assembly GCF_020400605.1). Taxonomy (GTDB): domain Bacteria; phylum Actinomycetota; class Actinomycetes; order Streptomycetales; family Streptomycetaceae; genus Streptomyces; species Streptomyces aculeolatus. The sequence continues at coordinate 36,327 of NZ_JAINRD010000035.1, forward strand.
GGCCTGGTCCGGGCCGTGGAGCAGTTGCAGGGTGCCCCGGTGCCCGCGTCGGCGCTGGAGAAGCTGGTGCTGCCGTCGCGGGTCTCGGGGTACGTACCGACGATGCTCGACGAGCTGACGAACTCGGGCGAGGTGGTCTGGGCCGGCGCCGGCGCGCTGCCGGGCAAGGACGGCTGGATCTCCCTGTATCCCGCGGACTCCGCGCCGCTGCTGCTGCACGAGCCGCATCCGCTGGAGCTCACACCGCTGCACCAGGCGGTGCTGACCGCGCTGACCGGCGGGTACGGGCTGTTCTTCCGGCAGATCGCCGAGCAGGTGCGCGCCGCGCACCCGGACGCCACCGACGCGCAGCTCGCCGACGCCGTCTGGGATCTCGCCTGGTCGGGGCGGCTGACGAACGACACCCTCGGCCCGCTGCGGGCGCTCCTCGGCTCGGGCCGCACCGCGGGCGCGACGGCGCACCGCGCGAAACGGCCCACGCCGCGCGGGCGCTACGGCAGCCTGGCGGTCGCGGGCGCCGCGCGCACGGCGTCGCGGAACGGGCCGCCCACGGTCTCCGGCCGCTGGTCGCTGCTGCCCGAGCGCGAACCGGACACCACGCACCGCGCGCACGCGCTGGCGCGCACGCTGCTGGACCGGCACGGGGTCGTCACCCGCGGCGCGGTGTCGGCGGAGGGCGTGGAGGGCGGCTTCTCTGCGGCCTACCGGGTGCTGTCGGCGTTCGAGGAGACGGGCCAGGCCCGCCGGGGGTACGTCGTGGAGGGGCTGGGCGCCGCGCAGTTCGCCATGGACGGCGCGGTGGACCGGCTGCGGGCGGTGGCCACGAGCCGGGAGCACGCCGGCGGCTTCTCCGACGCCGCGGGGGCGGCGGAGGACGACGCGTTCACGTCCGGGGAAGGTCCGGCGGGCCCGTACGAGGGGCACACCCTGGGCGGTGGCCGCGGCCGCCCGCGCGGCGGCGGCGCACGGCCGAACGGCGCCTACGGCGCCGGGGGTTCCGGCCGGGGCGGGCAGCGTGCGCTGGTCCTGGCGGCGGCGGACCCGGCGAACGCGTACGGGGCCGCTCTGCCCTGGCCCGAGCCGCCGCCCGGCACGACGCACAAGCCCGGCCGGAAGGCGGGCGCGCTGGTGGTGCTGGTGGACGGCGACCTCGCGCTGTACGTGGAGCGCGGCGGCCGGACGCTGCTGGCCTGGCCGCCGGCGGACGACCCGCGGCTCGCCGCGGCGGCCGACGCGCTCGCGGCGGCGGCCCGCGGCGGCGCGCTGGGCCGTACGGCGACGGTGGAGCGCATCAACGCCACCCCGGCCCTGGACTCCCCCCTGGGCACGCTCCTGGAGCAGTCCGGCTTCCTGGCCACCCCCCGGGGCCTGCGCATCCGCGCCTGACGGCGAGAGCGGGGCGCGGGCAGCCGGTCCCGGGCGGGCACGGAACCGGCAACCGGCGCCCGCCGCAGGCGCTCCGCGCCTACTCCACCCGGCCGTTCAGGTACGCCAGGACCGCCCGCACCCGGCGGTTGTCGTCGTCCGACGGGGGCAGGTCCAGCTTCGCGAAGATGCTCGTCGTGTACTTGCTCACCGCGCCCTCCGAGAGGAAGAGCTGCCGCGCGATCGCCGCGTTCGAGCGGCCCTCCGCCATCCCCGCCAGCACCTCCCGCTCCCGCGGCGTCAGCCGCCCCAGCGGCTCGTCGCGCGCGTTGCTCGCCAGCAGCTTCGCGATGACCTCGGGGTCCATCGCCGTGCCGCCCTCGGCCACCCGCCGCACCGAGTCCACGAACTGCCGCGCCGCGAACACCCGGTCCTTCAGCAGATACCCCACCGCACCGCGGCCGTCCGCGAGCAACTCCCGCGCGTACAGCTGCTCCACGTGCTGCGAGAGGATCAGCACCGGCAGGTCCGGTCGCTCGCGCCGCGCGGCCAGCGCCGCCTGGAGGCCCTCGTCCGTGAACGTCGGCGGCAGCCGGATGTCGACCACCGCCACGTCCGGCCGCTCGGCGCGCAGCGCCGCCAGCAGCTCGTCCCCGGACTCGACCGCGGCGCAGATCTCCATGCCGTGCGCCTGCAGCAGCCGTGTCAGCCCGTCCCGCAGCAGGTACTGGTCCTCCGCCAGGACGACTCGCACTGCCCCGCTCCTCTCCGCCCCGGCCGCCGGGACGGCTGTGCGTCCCCCCGTCAACACCGCTGTTCCGCACCGCTCTTCCGCCACCGCCGCAGCAGCGGCCGGACCCCGCTCAGGCCGAGCGCCACCATCGCCAGCACCGTGGGCCAGCGCAGCGGCTCCGGCATGTACAGCGCCAGGAACCACGACCTGTTGTCCGTGCCGAAGATCAGCAGCAGCCCCGCGACCAGCCCTTGCGGGAAGAGCGCGACGGAACACAGTACCGGTGCCAGCGCGGTCAGCCACAGCTCCCCGCGGCCCGCCTCCCCGCGCGCGGCCCCTGCGCCGGCGCCCGGGACGGGCCCCGTCCCGGGCTCGCAGCACTCCTCCCCCAGCGGGCACGGGATCTCCACCGCCACCGTCGTCGGCCCGCCCTGCGGGCTGCTCACCGCCAGCACCCCGTCGAACGGCTTGATCCGCCGCTCCACGCCCCGCAGGCCGCCCCCCGTCGCCGGTTCGGCGCCCCCGCGCCCGTCGTCGGTGACCGTCGCCCGCAGCACGCCGTCGCGGTGCCACAGGTCGATGTCCACCCGGTCCGCCGCGGCGTGCTTGCCCGCGTTGGCGAGGATCTCCGCCACCGCGAAGTACGCCGCGGACTGCACCGGGTCCGGCAGCTGCCCGCGCAGGTCGACCTCGACCCGTACGTCCAGCGCGCTGTCCAGCGCCAGCGCCCGTACGGCGTCGCCGAGCCCCCGCTCCGCCAGCACCGGCGGGTGGATGCCGCGTACGAGCCCGCGCAGCTCCCGCAGCGCCGCTGAGGACGACTCCTGCGCCTGCCGCAGCAGCACCTTCGCCGCCGCCGGGTCGTCGTCGACCAGCTCCTCCGCCGCCGAGACCGTCATGCCGAGGGCGACGATCCGCGCCTGCGGCCCGTCGTGCAGGTCCCGCTCGATGCGGCGCACCTCCGCCGCCTGCCAGTCGGTGGCGGCCGTACGCTTCCGGTCCAGCTCGGCGACCTGGAGCGCCAGCTCCGAGGCCCGTGCCGGCGCCAGCAGGGTCCGGGTCCAGCGCGCGTGCAGGGCCATCGCCCGCGGCCCGGCCCACAGCCCGACCGCGCACAGCACCGCCCCCACGGGCACCAGCGCCAGGGCGGTGCCATGCGAGGCGACCTCGACGCCCGCGTAGTCGGCGAGCGTGTCCCCCGGGTACGACGGGTCCCACAGCAGCGGCAGCGCCATGCCGAACAGCCCGTAGCCGACGGCGAGCAGCGGCAGCGCGGCCATCGCCAGGCCCACGACCGGGTCGGCGACCAGCCACAGGGTGTCCCGCCAGGTGGCGCGGTCGGACAGCAGCCGGTGGACGCGCTCGAAGAACTCCGGCAGCGCCGGGCTGCGGTAGCTGATGCCCAGGTGCCGGTAGCGGCCGTCGGGCCCGGGGCGCGGGTGCGGCGGCGCGGGGAGGTACGGCGACGGGATGGGCCGCCCGGTCCAGCGGCCGTGCACGGCCCGCGCCAGGTTGGCGGTGCCGCGGGTGAGGCCGACGGCCCAGGGGAAGACGAACATCAGCCCCAGCCCGAAGGCGACCACGAGCGAAGCGAGCATGACGGCCTGCACCAGGGTCACCAGCGGGGCGAGCGCCACCAGCACGAGGGCGCGCCCCAGCGCGGTCGCGTACCGCCGCGGCCTGCTCATCCTGCCTCCTTGCTCCGTCCTCATCATGCCGCCCATCGTGTCCGGCGCGGCTGCCCGGGCACCGCCCCCGCAGCCCCCGGACCTGGGTGGGCCTATCCCCACCCCGGCCGGGGGGACGGCGCGCGGGACGCACGCCGCCTCCCGCACGAGCCGAGGTCGGGGGCCCGGGCGGGAGGCGGCCGCTACGCGCTGCTGCCGGCTATTCGGGCCTCACCTCGTTGCTCGGCAGGCTCTCCGGGCCGGAGCCGGTCATGTTGCGGGCGGTGACCGTGAAGGTGTACGCCGCGCCTGCCTCGAGGCCCGGCACGGTGACCTCGGTGGTGCCGGCCTCGCTCACGTCGACCGGATCCAGCGCCTGGTCCGCGCGGTACGGCGTGACGACGTACCCGGTGAGGGGTACCCCGCCGTCGAACCCCGGAGGGTCCCAGGTGATCGTCGCCGATCCGGTGCCCGCGTCGGCTGCGACGTGTCGTGGCTGCTCCGGCGCCTCGGGGAGGGCGTGGACCTCGAACTCCGACAGTCCGACGTTGGGACCGGTGCCGCCCTCGACCTGGAAGCGCACCGAGTCGAAGGTCTTCGTGTCGAAGGTGACGGTCCTGGGGGAGCCGTCGGCCGGGATGTCCGCGACCTCGACCGAACTGCCGTCGCTGAAGGTGAGCGTCCCGCCGTTGGCGTCGTCGCGACCGGGCCGGTCATGGAGCACGATCCGGTCGGCCCGCACCGGTTCCTCCCAGTCCAGCCGAATCCACGGATCCTGCTCTCCGGCGGATGCCCAGTCCCCCTCGTCCGCACGGCCTGTCACGCCGTCGACGGCCTTCTCGGGAGCGTAGCCCGCATTGAACTGCGACGACGCGTCGGCCGCGACACCCGGCCAGCGGGCGGCGTTGCCGCGCAGCAGGTCGCGGTCCGGGGCGATGTCGACCTGCTTGGCGGCCGTCACCCGGCCGCTGTCCGCCGCGGTCGCCGTGACGACCACCTCGCCATCGCGGTGGTTGACGGTGAGGCGACCGGTGAACCGGTCTATCGTCGCCTTCTTCGTCGGAGAACCGTCCGGTTCGGTGACCGACCAGTAGACCTCCTTCAGCACGGTGTCGTCCGGTGTCACCTTCCCCTCGTACGGTGCCGAGCCGTACGGCTCGACGACCCGGTCGGGCCCGGAGATCTCGATGCCGGTGGCGAGCACGGGCCGCTTGCCCGCGGATGGCGTCACCGAAGGCGGGAGCTTGTCGACGCCCCACTTCTTGTTCGGCTCGGGGCCCATCCACAGCTCCAGCGTGCCGCCGGCCGCGAGTTGGTCGTGACGGAACCACGCGTTGCCGAGGCGCTTGCCGTTCAGCTTCGCCTGCTGGATGTACATGTTGTCGGCCGAGTTGCCATGCGTGACGATGCGGAACTCGTCACCTTCGTAGTACTCCTGATCGAGCTTGATCGTGATCTCGTCGAAGACGGGCGAGGTGATGTCGTAGACGGGATGCTCCAGACCGGCGCCGGTCACCTCGAACAGCCCGATCGCCATCAGTGCGCTGATGCCGCCCATCTGGCCCTGGTCCTCGTCGTGGTGCCCGTACCCGTCGTCCGTCGCGGTCGAGCCGTACACCTCCTCCTTGATCTGACGCACCCAGTACTGGGACAGCCAGGGGCGGCCGACGTAGTTGAACAGGTGCGCGACCTGCAGACCGGGCTGGTTGCCGTAGCTGACGTGGCCCTCGCCGTAGCCCCCGAAGAAGCGCGCCGGCTCGGCTCGCCGGAACGCGTAGTCGAGCTTGTCGGCGTACGCGGTCTCCCCGCCCATGAGGTTGGCGAGCCCCATCACATCGTGCGACGTGAACCAGGTCGTCTGCCACGAGTTCGCCTGCACGAAGCCGCTCGTCGACAGCGGGTCGAAGTTCTGCTGCCAACTGCCGTCCGCGTGCCGCGGACGGACGAATCCGGTCCGGTCGTCGTAGACGTTGCGCCAGTTGCGGGACCGCTGCGTGAGGAAGTCTCCGACATCGGTGTCGTCCCAGGTCTCGATCTCGCTGATGCCGACGTTCTCACCCTGGCCGCCGGTCGCGGTGAACCGCACGGAGTCGACCTTCCGGGCCCGGAACCGGACGACCTTCGCCGTCCCGTCCGAGGGGATGTCGCGCACCTTGATTCTGCTGCCGTCGCCGAACCGGAGTTCGCCGGCGCGCACGTTGCTGTCCGGATCGGCCAGGTCGCTGATGGCGATCCGGTGGAGGCGGCGGGGCTTGTCCCACGCCAGCTCGATCCACGGGTTCCGCTCACCGTTCGATCGCCACGCGACGTCCGTCGGTGCGCGCAACGGCCGCCCGTCGACGGCCCGTTGCGCACCGTGCGCGGCGTCGAGCCGGGAGGAGGCCGTCGCGGTGGCGTACTGGGCCGCGTTGATGCCCCGTTTGCGAAGCCGGCTTGCGAGTTGCCCGAGCGCCCAGTCCTGATGCGCGTACTCAAGCGTCTGCCCGGCGCTTTCACCCGTCTCCTCGGTCGACACGTAGCCGAGGTCGAGGTACGAACGGTTGCCGCCGGTACCCCAGTTGAGATAGTCGGAGGACGCCTTGTCGTACAACCCGCCCAGCGACTGCGCGTCGAGCATCGCATCGAAGGCCTCGTCGATGTCGAAGTCGCGGATGCCCTTGTTCCACGCGCCCGTGATGAACGACGTGACGGGCGATCCGGTCATCACCATCGAATAGTTGCCCGCCACGGGTGCCCGGGGAAGCAGTCCGCCGTCCTCGTACATCTGCAGCTGCGACCTGACGAAACTGGAGTAGACCTCCGGGTAGGCGAGGCCGAGTACCGAGTTGACGTTCCACTGGGTCAGCCACAAGGCGTCGTAGTTGTACATGGCGAACTCCGGTTCGCCGTGGCGGTCGGTCGGAATCCGCTTGACCTTGCCGTTGTTCCACGTGTCGTCCATGTACGCGCCGTCGGCGTCACTGACGACGCTCCGACCGCACAGAACGTGGAACAGGTCGGTGTAGAACTTCACCTGCTGCTGCTCGGTTCCGCCCCGTACGTCGATCCGGCCCAGCATCTCGTTCCAGCGGTCCTGGGAGTCGGCCCTTGCTCCGTCGAAGTCCCAGCCGGGCAGCTCCGCTTCGAGATTGCGCCGGGCTCCGTCGGTGCCCGTCAAGGACAGGGCGACCTTCATCCGGACCTGGTCGCCCGCGTCGAGGTGGTCGTAGCTCACGTACACGCCCGCGTCGGGGCCGGCCACCTCGTCGACGGCGGCGCCCTCGTCGACCAGCTCGCCGTCCGCCCAACCGTGCAGGGCGTCGAAAGACCTGTCGAAGCGGATGTTGAAGAACAGCTTCGTCCCGTGCCTGCCGGGGTATCGCTCGCCGTGCTGGACGACGTAGCCTTCCAGCTCGCGGTCGCTGACCTTCGTGACGCGTGCGTTCTCCATCACGGCCTCGCCGAGGACGCCGGCGAGGTTGACGACGATCTCGCTCGGGCCGCCCCGGCGGTAGGTGTAGCGGTGCATCCCCACCCGGTCGGTCGCCGTGAGTTCGGCGTCGATGTCGTAGCGGTCGAGATGCAGCCTGTGGTAGCCGGGTTCGGCGACCTCGCTGTCGTCGTGCTCGACATGGGACTGCCATCCGACGTCGCCGTCCAGCTTGGGAACGCTGTCGCCGGACGTGGGCATGACCTGCACCCCGGAGAGCTGCCAGTCATGGAGGTGGCTGAAGCCCTTGACGTCGTTCTCGTTCTTGCGATAGCCCGTGTTCCGCGCATGGTGTGTGCTGGTGTCGGGGCGCAGCTTGACCATGCCGAACGGGTTGCCGGCCGACTGGAAGAAGAAGAACCGGCCGATGTCCGCCTCGATCCACGGGTTCACCAGCTCCACATAGTCGCGCTCGGGGGCGCCCTCCTGCGCCGCGGCGCTGCCCGCGAACGCGGCGGGCGGGTCACCGGCCCCGACGAGCAAGCCGGCCGTCACTCCGACGGCCATCAGTCCGGAAAGCAGACGGTGCGGCATCCGGAACTTCCGAGATCTCATGGACGTATTGCCCCCTGCGTCTCGTCACGCCCTGCTCTTCGATTGGTGCCGGTCCTGCTGATCCCTCTGCCACGACGTTGACATGTCCATCCGAACAGTTAAGCGATGGTAACGATAACATCGGCCGAATTCCCGGTCAACGAACCGGATCCGGACCGCTGCCGCCACGGGGTCGGACGATCGACCACACCGCCCGCACGCCCCGGCGACCGGGCACCGTGACCGGCCCGCCGCCGGTCACGCCCTGGCACGATGGGAGCGTGCCCGAAGGAGACACCGTCTGGCGCACCGCCCGCCTGCTGCACGAGGCGCTGGCGGGCCGCCGGCTCACCCGCTGCGACCTGCGCGTGCCCAAGCTGGCCACGGCCGACCTCACCGGCCGCGAGGTCACCGAGGTCGTTCCGCGCGGCAAGCACCTGCTGACCCGCGTCGAGGGCGGTCTCACGCTCCATTCGCACCTGCGGATGGAGGGCGCCTGGATCACGTACGCGGACGGGGAGCGGTGGCGCGGCGGTCCCGGGCACCAGATCCGCGCCGTCCTCGGCAACGCCGACAGCACCGCCGTCGGATACCGCCTGCCCGTGCTGGAGTTGCTGCGCACCGAGGCGGAGGACCGGGTCGTCGGCCACCTCGGCCCCGACCTGCTCGGCCCCGGCTGGGATCCGGCCGAGGCGGAGCGGCGGCTGCTCGCCGACCCCGCACGGCCGCTCGGCGAGGCCCTGCTCGACCAGCGCAATCTGGCCGGGATCGGCAACGTCTACAAGTCGGAGCTGTGCTTCCTGGCCGGCGTCAGCCCGTACGCCCCGGTCGCCGCGCTCCCCGAGCCCGCCCGGCTCGTCGCCGCCGCGAAGCGGCTGCTGGAGGCGAACCGGGACCGCGTGGCCCGTACGACGACGCCCTCCCGGCGCCCCGACCGGCGGCTGTGGGTCTACGGCCGCGGGGGCAGGCCGTGCCTGCGCTGCGGGACGGCGGTGCGCAGACGGGCGCAGGGGGAGACGGCGGACGAGCGTGTGACGTACTGGTGCCCGCGCTGCCAGCCGGGCGGGTGACCGGCCCGGCGGCAGCACCGGTGGGCGCCCGGCCGGGCAGGAGCGCGCGGCAGCGGGCAAGCCGAGAGCCCGGCTCCGCCGGGAACGGCGGACCGGGCTCTCGTGCCAGGCTCTCTACGCTCAGGCCGCGACGGGATCCGGCTCCTTCGGGGCCTTGATGGTGACTCGCTCGTCGGGCATCCCCGTCACCGAGGTCACGGTGAACGACCGCACGGGGGCGGGAATGGGCTCGGTGGCCGCGGCGGACTGGGCCAGCTCCGCGAGGGCGAGCTCGCCGCTCACCTCACGCATCAGCTCGGACATCCGGACGTCCAGTGCTTCACAGATCGAGTTGAGCAGTTCGGAGGAGGCTTCCTTCTGGCCTCGCTCGACCTCCGACAGATAGCCGAGAGAGACACGCGCTGACGAGGAAACCTCGCGCAGCGTCCGGCCCTGGCGCTGTCGCTGCCGGCGCAGCACGTCACCCAGCAGGCGACGGAGCAGAATCATGCGTGGCTCCCTCCTAGGACCTCGGGTCCGGATCCTCTCTGCTCCACCGTACCGCCTCGGACCGTGACAGTGCGGCGACGGAAGTCATCTTCACCGTTCGCCAAGCGAGGAATACGGGGCCTCCTGATCAGGATTTTCCGGGTATTTCCGCCCGTCTTGCCCCTTCGGTGCCGCGTCCAGGTGGCGCCGCAGCAGCGCCAGTGCCTCCCCGACGGCAGCCGTGCGGATCTCCGTGCGAGACCCTGCCAGGTTCAGCGACCGGGTCTCGCTGCGTCCCTCGGGACCGGCTACGGCGACGAAGACGGTACCCGGCTGCTGCCCGTCCTGCGGATCGGGGCCGGCGACGCCCGTCGTCGCGACCGCCCAGTCGGCGCCGAGCCGCCAGCGCACCCCGGCGGCCATCTGCCGGGCGACCTCGCCGTCGACGGCACCGCGCTGGGCGAGCAGCGAGCTGTCGACGCCGAGCACGTCCCGCTTGAGGTCGGTCGCGTACGCGACGACGGCGCCCCGGAACGCCTGGGAGGCGCCGGGCACCGCGGTGATCTCGGCGGCGAGGAGACCGCCGGTGAGGGATTCGGCGACGGCGAGGGTGACGCCGCGCTCCTCGCACAGGGCTAGCACGTCGGCGGCGGTCCCGCCGGTGTTCTGTGTGGTCACTGGACTCTCTGCTCCCGTTCGGCGGCCAGCCCCCTGCGGCGGAGCACGATCGCCTGCTTGACGTAGTCCAGGCCGGTCACCACGGTCAGGACCACGGCGGCGGCCATGACCCAGAAGCGCAGTGTGGCGAGCGGTCCGGTGAGGGTGAGGATGTACATGCCCACGGCCACCCCCTGGGCCAGGGTCTTCAGCTTCCCGCCCCGGCTGGCCGGGATCACACCGTGCCTGATCACCCAGAACCGCATGAGGGTGATGCCGATCTCCCGCGCCAGGATCACGATCGTCACCCACCAGGGCAGGTCGCCCAGCGCCGACAGGCAGATCAGCGCGGCACCCATGATCGCCTTGTCGGCGATGGGGTCGGCGATCTTGCCGAAGTCGGTGACGAGGTCGTAGCGGCGGGCCAGCTCCCCGTCGAAGAGGTCGGTGATCATGGCGACCGTGAAGGCGGCCCATGCGAACGAGCGCCACGCCGGGTCATGGCCGCCGTGGGCGGCCATGAGCACCACGAACGCCGGTACGAGCAGCAGCCGCACCATGGTCAGGACGTTGGCGATGTTCCACAGACCGGCCTGACCGACGGCCGGGGCGGGGCTCATCTCGCGGCCTCCTCGGCCGGCTCCCGGGGCCGCCGCCGATCGGGCTCGCCTATCGGCTCGGCCACCAGGTCCACCCCCTCGCTCGCCACCACCTTCGCGGTGACCAGCGCCCCCGGTGCCGCCTGCCGGGCGCTCCCGCCGGCGAGCAGCGTCACGCCGTCCGTCTCCGGCGCCTGGTGCGCCGCGCGGCCGACGACCTCCTCGCCCCCGGCGTCCGCCCCGGCGTCCCCGTCGGGGTCCGGGGCGTCCTCCACGGCGTCCACCAGGACCCGTATCGTCTCCCCCACCCGCTCCTCGGCCCGCTGGGCCGTCAGCTCCTCCGCCAGCCGCGTCATGTGCGCCAGCCGCTCGGCGACCGCCTCCGGCGCCACCTTCGACCCGTATCCCGCGGCCTCCGTGCCCTCCTCGTCCGAGTAGCCGAAGATGCCCACGGCGTCCAGCCGCGCGGCGGTGAGGAAGCGCTCCAGTTCCTCGACGTCCCGCTCGGTCTCGCCGGGGAAGCCGACGATGAAGTTCGACCGCGCACCCGCCTCCGGCGCCCGCGAGCGGATCTCCGCCAGGAGGTGCAGGAACCGCTCGGTGTCCCCGAAGCGGCGCATGGCGCGCAGCACTTCGGGGGCGGAGTGCTGGAAGGACAGGTCGAAGTAGGGCGCCACCTTCTCCGTCGACGTCAGCACGTCGATCAGCCCGGGGCGCATCTCGGCGGGCTGCAGATAGCTGACCCGGATCCGCTCGATGCCGGGCACGGCGGCCAGTTCGGGCAGCAGCGTCTCCAGCAGCCGCACGTCGCCGAGGTCCTTGCCGTACGAGGTGTTGTTCTCCGAGACGAGCATGACCTCCCGTACACCCTGCTCCGCCAGCCAGCGGGTCTCGCCGAGGACGTCGGAGGGGCGGCGGGAGACGAAGGAGCCGCGGAAGGAGGGGATGGCGCAGAACGTACATCGGCGGTCGCAGCCGGAGGCCAGCTTGACCGAGGCGACGGGCCCGGAGCCGAGCCGGCGGCGCAGCGGCGGCCGCGGCCCGGAGGCGGGGGCGACCCCGGCGGGCAGGTCGGCGGGCGCGGCGGCGGCATCGGCAGCGGCGGCGCCCGTGTCCCCGTGGCCCGGCAGCGCCGCCGCGCCGCGGGCGGCGGCGTCCTGCCGCTCCGCGGGGCTGATCGGCAGCAGCTTGCGCCGGTCCCGCGGGGTGTGCGCGTCGTGACTGCCGCCGGAGAGGATGGTCTGCAGCCGCACCGAGATGTCGGCGTAGTCGTCGAAGCCGAGGACACCGTCCGCCTCCGGGAGCGCGTCGGCCAGCTCCTTGCCGTACCGCTCGGCCATGCAGCCGACGGCGACGACGGCCTGCGTACGGCCCGTGTCCTTGAGGTCGTTGGCCTCCAGCAGGGCGTCGACGGAGTCCTTCTTGGCGGCTTCGACGAACCCGCAGGTGTTCACGACGGCGACGTCCGCGGCGGCGGCGTCCGTGACGAGGTCCCAGCCGTCCGCCGCAAGGCGGCCCGCAAGCTCCTCGGAGTCCACCTCGTTCCGGGCGCAGCCAAGCGTGACGAGGGCGACGGTACGGCGTTCTGGCATGGGCTCAGCCTACTTCGTCCCGCGCCCGCAAACCGCCGCCCACCAGCCGCATTCCGTACGCGTGCCCGAAGCACGGGCGAGCGAGGGTACGGACGTGCGAGCCTTGCCGCAGGCCGGGCCCGCGACGCCGCCCGGCGGGCCCGGTCAGCCGGCCTCGGGATCGCCCTTGGTGTACGTCAGCCGCTCGACCTCGCCGGGCTGGAAGTCCTCGGCGATCTGCTTGCCGTTGACGAACAGGTCGACGCCGCCGGCGTTGCCGAGGACGAGGTAGATCTTCTCGCTGTCGGTGACGGTCACGGAGTCGCCCTGGGCGAGGACGCCCTCCTCCAGCTCACGCCCGTCGGCGCCCTGCGCGGAGATCCAGCTCTGCCCGTCCGCGGCGACGACCCGCAGCGTCACCTTGTCCGGCGGGGCACCGGCCACCGCGCTCTCCGAGGGCTGCGGGCTCTGCTTGTCCTCGCCGGCGTCCTTGCCCGTGTCCGGGTCCTTCGGCTTGTCGGACCCCTGCGACTCCCCGGCCACGGCGGAGCCGTCCGGCTCCTCCTCGTCGCCGCCGGTGAAGACGGTGAACCCCACGAAGCCGACGACGGCCACGATCGCGGCGACCATCGCGGCGGTCCAGTTGGGGCGGCGCGGCTCGGGGCGGATGCGCTCGGCCTCGAACATCGGGGCGGCGGGTGTCGGCACGGGCCGGCCGCCGTGCTCCGCGTCGTACTGCGCGACGAGCTCCTCGGCCTCCAGACCGACCGCCCGCGCAAGGGTTCGCACATGCCCGCGGGCGTAGACGTCACCGCCGCAGCGGGAGAAATCGTCCTGTTCGATGGCATGAATGATCGGAATGCGCACACGCGTGGACAAGCTGACCTGTTCAACGGACAGCTTGGCGTCAAGGCGGGCCTGCTGAAGTGCGCGACCGACGGAAGGACGGTCGCCTGTGGGGGAGTTGCCGAGGGACACGTGGGCGCCTTTCGGGGTGAGCCACCTGCCGGGTGTTCAGTCTAGGGGGGTTGTAAAAGGATCGGCCAACCGGTCGAGCACACTTAATGGGCCATCGGGATAGACGTACTGCCCGACCGCGGGATCACCCGCCCGGCCCATTGATGTGACGCATCAGACGCCGAACCGGTTGCCCTCTTCATCGTTACGGATGATCCTGCCCCCGCAGCTGGGCGAGCACTCCGTCCATTTCATCCGGTTTGATGAGTACGTCCCGGGCCTTCGAACCCTCACTCGGACCGACGATGCCGCGTGACTCCATCAGGTCCATCAGCCGCCCCGCCTTGGCGAACCCGACCCGCAGCTTGCGCTGCAGCATCGACGTCGAGCCGAACTGCGTGGAGACCACCAGCTCCGCCGCCTGGCACAGCAGGTCGAGGTCGTCGCCGATCCCCTCGTCGATCTCCTTCTTCTTCGCCCCGCCGACCACGACGTCCTCGCGGAAGACCGGCGCCATCTGGTCCTTGCAGTGCTGCACGACCGTGGCGATCTCGTCCTCTTCGATGTACGCGCCCTGCAGCCGGACCGGCTTGTTCGCACCCATCGGCAGGAACAGCCCGTCGCCCTTGCCGATCAGCTTCTCGGCGCCGGCCTGGTCGAGGATGACGCGGCTGTCGGCGAGGGAGGAGGTGGCGAAGGCCAGCCGGGAGGGCACGTTGGCCTTGATGAGCCCGGTGACGACGTCGACGCTGGGGCGCTGGGTGGCGAGGACCAGGTGGATGCCGGCGGCGCGGGCGAGCTGCGTGATCCGTACGATCGCGTCCTCGACGTCCCGCGGCGCGACCATCATGAGGTCCGCCAGCTCGTCGACGATCACCAGCAGGTACGGGTACGGGGACAGCTCCCGCTCGCTGCCGGGCGGGGCGGTGGCCTTGCCGGAGCGGACGGCGGCGTTGAAGTCGTCGATGTGCCGGTAGCCGAACGCGGCGAGGTCGTCGTAGCGCAGGTCCATCTCGCGGACCACCCACTGCAGCGCCTCGGCGGCCCGCTTGGGGTTGGTGATGATCGGCGTGATCAGGTGCGGGATGCCCTCGTAGGCGGTCAGCTCGACCCGCTTGGGGTCGACCAGCACCATCCGCACATCCTCCGGCGTGGCCCGCGCCATCACGGAGGTGATCAGGCAGTTGATGCAGGAGGACTTGCCGGAGCCGGTGGCGCCGGCGATGAGGATGTGCGGCATCTTCGCCAGATTGGCCGAGACGTAGCCGCCCTCGACGTCCTTGCCGAGGCCGACGAGCATCGGGTGCTCCTCGCCCGCCGCCTCCGCTGAGCGCAGCACGTCACCGAGCTTGACCATCTCGCGGTCGCTGTTGGGGATTTCGATGCCGACGGCGGACTTGCCGGGGATGGGGCTGATGATGCGCACGTCGGGGCTGGCGACGGCGTACGCGATGTTCTTCGTCAGCGCCGTGATCCGCTCCACCTTCACGGCCGGGCCCAGCTCCACCTCGTACCGCGTGACGGTCGGGCCGCGGGTGAAGCCGGTGACGGCGGCGTCGACCTTGAACTCGGTGAAGACCTGGGTCAGTGAGGCCACGACGGCGTCGTTGGCGGCGCTGCGCGTACGGCCGGGGCCGCCGCGCTCCAGGACGTCGAGGGACGGCAGCGCGTAGGTGATGTCGCCGGAGAGCTGGAGCTGCTCGGCGCGGGGCGGTAGCGCGTTGGGGTCGGGCTCGGCGGCCTGCTTGGTCAGGTCGGGGACCGAGTGCTCGTGGCTCCCGGAGCGTACGGGCCCCTCCGCGCCGGCCGCCGCGCCCGACTCCTCGCGCGCGGCCGGCACGCCCCCGGTGCGCTCGGCGACGCCGTGGGTGAGGTTGGCGAGCAGCGGGGAGGGCTGGACGCCGTGCAGCACGGCGCCGTCGAGGTCGGTGGCCGCGGCGGCGGCCGCGTCGATGGGGTCCATGCCGCCGTAGTCGCGGTCGGCCGCCTTGCGGCGCGCGGGGGCGGCCGGTGCGGACGGCGCGGAGGGGGCCGCCTTGCGGGTACGGCGGCGGCGCGGCGGCGGCGGGGGCTCGTCGTCGTCCTCGTCCGTACGCACCAGGCCGTCGCGCCAGTCGTCGTCGAAGTCCTCCGCCTTGGCCACCGCCGCCGGGTCGGGCCGCGGCTGGACGAGGCCGAGCCGCACCCCCGCGGAGTGGATCCGGTCCGGGATGGCGGCGACCGGCGTGGCCGTGACGACGAGCAGCCCGAAGACGGTCAGCAGCACCAGCAGCGGCAGCGCGAGCACGTCGCCGAGGGTGGTGACCAGCGGCCGGGAGACGGCCCAGCCGATGAACCCGCCGGAGTCCCTGATGGTCTGCGTGCCCTCGCCGCGCCCCGGGGTGCCGCAGGCCAGGTGCACGAGCCCGAGCACGCCGATGACCAGGGCGGACAGCCCGATGACGATACGGCCGTTGGCCTCCGTCTTCTCCGGGTGCCGGATGAGGCGTACGGCGATGGTGGCGAGCAGTATCGGCACGAGCAGGTCGAGGCGGCCGAAGGCGCCGGTGACCAGGATCTCGACCAGCTCGCCCACGGGGCCCTTCAGGTTCGACCAGGTGCCGGCCGCGACGATCAGGGCGATGCCCAGCAGCAGCAGCGCCAGGCCGTCCTTGCGGTGGGCGGGGTCGAGTCCCTTGGCGCCGCGCCCTATGCCGCGGAAGAGGGCGCCGACGGTGCGGGCCAGGCCGAGCCAGACCGCACGCAGCAGGCGCAGCACCCCGGCGGTCGGCGAGGGGGCGGGCTTCTTGGCCGGCGCCTTCTTGGCCGCGGCCTTCGCCGGCGGCTTCTTGGCGGGTGCCTTCTTCGCCGCGGGCTTTTTGGCCGTGCTACCTCCGGACCGCTGCCGGGAGTTGCCGCTGCCAGAGGTACGTGAGGCCATAGGTGCGAGATTACCGGGAGCGCAGGCACGGGACACGTAGGACGTGCAGGTACGCATCCGCCGCGCACCCGGGCCCGGCCGGCCCGGCCGGGCTACTCCGCGTCGGGGCGGGAGCCCGGCTCCAGGGCGTCAATCGCCTTGCGCAGCCCGGTGAGTTTCCGCTCCAGGTGCGCCGCGGTGGCGACCACGGCGGACTCCGCGTTGGCCCCGCTGAGCTGCTTCGACAGCGCCTCGGCCTGCTCCTCGGCGGCGGCGAGCCGGGCGGACAGCTCGGCGAGCAGCCCGGTCTGGGCGGCCCCGTCGCCGTTGCCCTTCTGGGCGCCTTCGAGCTGCAGCCGCAGCAGGCCCGCCTGCTCGCGCAGCTGGAGGTTCTTCATGTACAGCTCGACGAACACCGAGACCTTCGCCCGCAGCACCCAGGGGTCGAAGGGCTTGGAGATGTAGTCGACGGCTCCGGCGGCGTAGCCGCGGAACGTGTGGTGCGGGCCGTGGTTGATGGCCGTGAGGAAGATGATCGGGATGTCCCGGGTGCGCTCGCGCCGCTTGATGTGCGCCGCGGTCTCGAACCCGTCCATGCCCGGCATCTGCACGTCCAGCAGGATCACCGCGAAGTCCTCGGTCAGCAGCGCTTTGAGCGCTTCCTCCCCGGACGACGCCCGGACCAGGTGCTGATCAAGCGCGGAAAGGATGGCCTCCAGCGCCAGCAGGTTCTCCGGCCGGTCATCGACCAGGAGAATCTTGGCCTTCTGCACCATGGCCTGCCCTCCTCGCCCCGGCGGTGTGCCGGTCCTCGTCGCCAAAGACGTGCCCACCGTGCCGCCCGCCCTCGTGCCGGTCATCGTATCCACACCCCGAGACTCGCCACACCCTGTCACCGAGTTGTCACTGCATACCCAGCGACAACGCGCCTGCGATCAGTTTGGTTCCCGGAATCCCGCGTTCTCACACGCATTTGGACACACTGAGTCATCAAAGAACAGTAATTCACGGTGATTTGACTACTCTCCGCTCATCCAGCCGGTCATTACGGACAGCAATCTATCGGTATCCACCGGTTTGGTCACGTAGTCCGATGCGCCCGCTTCGATGCTCTTCTCCTTGTCGCCCTTCATCGCCTTCGCGGTCAGCGCGATGATCGGGAGCCCGGCGAACTGCGGCATCCGGCGGATTGCCTCCGTCGTGGCGTAGCCGTCCATCTCCGGCATCATGATGTCCATCAGCACCACGGCCACGTCCTCGTGCTGCTCCAGCACCTCGATGCCCTCACGCCCGTTCTCGGCGTACAGCACCGCGAGCCCGTGCTGCTCCAGCACGCTGGTCAGGGCGAAGACGTTGCGGATGTCGTCGTCGACGATGAGCACCTTCTCGCCGCGGAACGTGCCCTTGAAGCGCGGCGACGCCGCACGCTGCGCCACCTCCTCCGCCAGCCCGCCGCCGTCCGCGGAAAGGCCCCCGGAAGCGGCTCCAGGCGCCTCTGAGGCGTCCTGGGCGCCCGTCTCGCCCGTCGGCCCGGCGGACTCCCCCGCGGCTCCTGAGCGCCCGTCAGAGGACTTCCTCGTACGGCCGGAAGGCAGCGCCTTGATGTCCGCCCCGCCTCCCGACACGGCGGCCTTCGCCTCGGCCTGCTCCAGGCCCGCCGCGAGCGCGCCCGTGACGGCGGCGCCCGTGCCCGGCAGCCCCGGGGCGGGCAGCTCCGTCGGGTGCAGCGGCAGGTACAGCGTGAACGTCGAGCCGCGACCCGGCTCGCTGTCGACGTGGATCTCGCCGCCCAGCAGCCGGGCGATCTCCCGGCTGATCGACAGCCCCAGCCCCGTGCCGCCGTACTTGCGGCTCGTCGTGCCGTCGGCCTGCTTGAACGCCTCGAAGATCACGCCCATCTTGTTCGACGGGATGCCGATCCCCGTGTCCGTCACCGAGAACGCGATCAGCTCGGCGTCCGGGTCACGCAGCGCGCCCTGCTCCAGCAGCTGTTCCTTGATGGCCTGCGGCACGTCGTCCTTCGCGGTGCGGATCAGCAGCTCCACCGCACCGCTGTCGGTGAACTTCACCGCGTTCGACAGCAGGTTGCGCAGGACCTGGAGCAGCCGCTGCTGGTCGGTGCTGAGCGTCGCCGGCGGGTCGGGCGAGACCCGTACGGAGAAGTCCAGGCCCTTCTCCGCCGTCAGCGGCCGGAACGTCGCCTCCACGTAGTCGACGAGCTGCACCAGCGCGATCCGGGTGGGGCTCACGTCCATCTTGCCCGCCTCGACCTTCGACAGGTCGAGGATGTCGTTGATCAGCTGCAGCAGGTCCGAGCCCGCGCCGTGGATCGTCTCGGCGAACTCCACCTGCTTCGGCGTCAGGTTCCCGTCGCCGTTGTCGGCGAGCAGCTTCGCCAGGATCAGCAGCGAGTTCAGCGGCGTGCGCAGCTCGTGCGACATGTTCGCCAGGAACTCGGACTTGTACCGCATCGAGACGGCCAGCTGCTCGGCCCGTTCCTCCAGGCCCTGCTTGGCATCCTCCAGCTCGCTGCTCTTGATCTCGATGTCGCGGTTCTGCCGGGCCAGCAGCTCGGCCTTCTCCTCCAGCTCCGCGTTCGACTCCTGCAGCGCCTTCTGCCGCACCTCCAGCTCGCCCTGCCGGTCGCGCAGCTGCGCGGCCAGCTCCTGGGACTGGCTGAGCAACACCTCGGTCTTGGAGTTGACGCTGATGGTGTTGACGCTGGTGGCGATGACCTCGGCGATCTGACCCAGGAAGTCCTTCTGGATCTGCGTGAACGGCTGGAAAGACGCCAGCTCCACCACACCCAGCACCCGGCCCTCGAAGATCAGCGGGAGCACGATGACGTGCGCCGGCGGCGCCTGGCCGAGCCCCGAGGCGATCTTCAGATACCCCTTGGGGACGTTCTCGACGACGATCGGGCGCCGCTCCTGCGCGGCGGTGCCCACCAGCGTCTCGCCCGGCCGCAGGATGTGCGGCAGCTCGTTCCCGGAGTGCCCGTATGAGCCGATCATGCGCAGCTCGTACGCGTCGTCCCCGCTTGCCGCGCCGATCTCGACGACGGCCTCGGCGCCGGAGCGCTGCACGAGGAAGAACGCGCCGTGCTGCGCGGCGACCACCGGCGTCAGCTCGCTCATGATGAGCCGCGCCACGTCGGCGAGGTCGCGGCGGCCCTGGAGCAGACCGGAGATGCGGGCGAGGTTGCCCTTGAGCCAGTCCTGCTCCTTGTTGGCGATGGTCGTCTCACGGAGCTTCACGATCATCGTGTTGATGTGGTCCTGCAGCTCCATCATCTCGCCGTAGGCGTCCACGTCGATCTTGAGGTTGAGGTCGCCGCGGGTCACCGCGGTGGCCACCTGCGCGATCTGCCGCACCTGGCTGGTGAGGTTGTTCGCCATCAGGTTGACGGAGTCCGTGAGGTCCTCCCAGATCCCGGAGACCCCGCGCACCCGCGCCTGCCCGCCCAGGCGGCCCTCGGTGCCCACCTCGCGGGAGACCCGGGTCACCTCGTCGCCGAACGACGACAGCTGGTCGACCATCGTGTTGATCGTGGTCTTCAGCTCCAGGATCTCGCCCTGCGCGGCCACGTCGATCTTCTTCGACAGGTCCCCGCTGGCCACGGCGGTCGTCACCATGGCGATGTTGCGGACCTGGTTGGTGAGGTTGGACGCCATCGAGTTCACGGACTCGGTGAGGTCCTTCCACGTACCGGAGACACCGGGCACGCGGGCCTGGCCGCCGAGCCGGCCGTCCGTGCCGACCTCGCGGGCGACGCGGGTGACTTCGGCGGCGAACGACGACAGCGTCTTGACCATGGTGTTGACGGTGGCCGCGAGCTGCTGGACCTCGCCGCGCGCCTCGACCGTGACCGTACGGGTCAGATCGCCGTTGGCGACGGCGGTGGCGACCTGGGAGATGTTGCGCACCTGGCTGGTCAGGTTGACCGCCATCTGGTTCACGTTGTCGGTGAGGTCCTTCCAGATACCCGAGACCCCGCGCACCCGCGCCTGGCCGCCGAGCTGGCCCTCCGTGCCCACCTCGCGCGCCACCCGCGTGACCTGCTCGGCGAACGACGACAGCTGGTCGACCATCGTGTTCACCGTCGTCACGAGTTCGAGGATCTCGCCCCGCGCGTCGACCGTGATCTTCTTGGACAGGTCGCCGCGGGCCACCGCGGTGGTGACCTCGGCGATGCTGCGCACCTGCGACGTCAGGTTGTTCGCCATGGAGTTGACGGACTGGGTGAGGTCCTTCCACGTACCCGAGACGCCCTTGACCTCCGCCTGGCCGCCGAGCTTGCCCTCGGTGCCGACCTCGCTGGCGACCCGCGTGACCTGGTCCGCGAACGACGAGAGCTGGTCCACCATCGTGTTGATGGTGTTCTTCAGCTCCAGGATCTCCCCGCGGGCGTCCACGTCGATCTTCTGCGACAGGTCACCGCGCGCCACCGCCGTCGCGACCTGCGCGATGTTGCGGACCTGACCCGTCAGGTTGCCGGCCATGAAGTTGACCGAGTCAGTCAGGTCCCGCCAGACGCCGGCGACGCCCTGCACCCGGGCCTGCCCGCCGAGCCGGCCCTCCGTGCCCACCTCGCGCGCCACCCGCGTGACCTGCTCGGCGAACGACGACAGCTGATCGACCATCGTGTTGACGGTGTTCTTCAGCTCCAGGATCTCCCCGCGGGCGTCGACCTCGATCTTCTGCGACAGATCGCCGCGGGCCACCGCCGTCGTCACCTGCGCGATGTTGCGGACCTGACCCGTCAGGTTGCTCGCCATGGAGTTGACGGAGTCGGTCAGGTCCTTCCACGTACCCGAGACGCCCTCGACGCGCGCCTGGCCGCCGAGGCGGCCCTCCGTGCCCACGTCCCGCGCCATCCGCGTGACCTGGTCGGCGAAGGAGGACAGCTGGTCCACCATCGTGTTCACGGTGTTCTTCAGCTGGAGCATCTCGCCGGAGACGTCCACGGTGACCTTCTGCGACAGGTCGCCGTTCGCGACCGCCGTCGTCACCTGCGCGATGTTGCGGACCTGGCCCGTCAGGTTGCGGAAGGCCGTGTTGACCGAGTCGACCAGGTCCTTCCACGTGCCCGCGGCCCCGGCCACCTGCGCCTGCCCGCCCAGTTCGCCCTCCACGCCGACCTCGCGGGCCACCCGCGTGACCTCGGCGCCGAAGGACGACAGCTGGTCGACCATGGTGTTGACGGTGTTCTTCAGCTCCAGCATCTCGCCGGAGACGTCCACGGTGACCTTCTGCGACAGGTCGCCGTTGGCCACCGCCGTCGTCACCTGCGCGAACTCCCGCACCTGCCGGGTGAGGTTGGAGAACGCCGTGTTCACCGAGTCGGTGAGGTCCTTCCAGATCCCCGCCGCGCCCGGCACCTGGGCCTGGCCGCCGAGCCGCCCCTCCGCGCCGACCTCGCTGGCCACGCGCGTGACCTCGCCGGCGAAGGTGCGCAGCGTCTCGGTCATGGTGTTGATCGTGTCCGCGAGCTGGGCGACCTCGCCGCGTGCGCTGACGGTCACCTTCTGCGACAGGTCGCCGTTGGCGACCGCGGTGGTGACCTGCGCGATGCCGCGCACCTGGGCGGTCAGGTTGCCCGCCATCAGGTTGACGCTGTCGGTGAGGTCCTTCCACACCCCGCCGACGCCCTCGACCTGGGCCTGCCCGCCCAGCTCGCCCTCGGTGCCCACCTCGCGGGCCACCCGGGTCACCTCGGAGGAGAACGCGGAGAGCTGGTCGACCATCGTGTTGACGGTGTTCTTCAGTTCCAGCATCTCGCCGTCGACGTGCACGGTGACCTTGCGCGACAGGTCGCCCTTTGCGACCGCCGTGGTCACCAGGGCGATGTCGCGGACCTGGGCCGTCAGCCGGTACGCCATGGTGTTGACGGAGTCCGTGAGGTCCTTCCAGGACCCGGACATCCCGCGCACCTTGGCCTGGCCGCCGAGCTTGCCCTCGGTGCCGACCTCGCTCGCGACGCGGGTCACCTCGTCCGTGAACACCGAGAGCTGGTCCACCAGGCCGTTGACCGTACGGCCCATCTTGAGCACCTCGCCCCGCAGCGGGTGCGGGGCGCCGTCCTGCCCCTGCGGCCGCAGGTCCATGCGCTGCTGCAGATCGCCGTCCGCCACCGCCGTCAGCACCCTGCCGACGTCGGCCAGGGGGCGTACGAGATCGTCGACCAGCGCGTTCGACGCGTCGACCGCCGCCGCCCACGACCCCTCGCAGGGCCCCGCGGACAGCCGCTCGGCGAGCTTGCCCTCGCGGCCGACCATGCGCCGCACCCGGGACAGCTCTCCGGTGACGTGCAGATTACGCTCCGCGACCTCGTTGAAGACCATGGCGATCTCCGACATCACGCCGTCTCCGCCGACCCGCAGTCGCTTGCGGAAGTTGCCGTCGCGCATGGATTCCAGCGCGCCCAGCAGGCGATACAACGAGGCCGTGTCGACCTGTGTCGTCCCGGAGGGCGTCCGGGAGCGCCCGCCCTTCGTGCGCGGACTCACGCCCGGCGCACTCGCGTCAGACTCCACTGTGTCCCTCCCGCAGGGTCGACGTTCGCCTCGGGCTCCCTCCGAAGCCTTCCCAGTGTTTCACCCCGGCCCTGGCAGGCCATAACAGTTCGGCGGCTAAGGCGCACTTTCCGAGTGTTAAGAGAAGGATCCGGCATCTGTCCGCAGGGTGAAGGTAAGTACCCTGGCATCCGCCGTCCATCCCTTCAGCCGGGAGAGTGGCACATCGAGAGGAGAGCTGGTGACCACCGCGCGGGCTGCGGCCACCTTCGAGCCGGTCGGGCGCTCCGTCGCCGCGGCCAGGACCTTCGTCCGCGACACCCTCCAGGGCTGGGGCTATCCCGAGGCTACAGACGACGCCGTCGTACTGACCAGTGAACTTGTGACGAACGCCATAATTCACGCCGGTACGGCAGTAGACGTCCTTTGTGTCCGGATGGCGGACGCGGTACGGGTCGAGGTCGCGGACCGGCACGCCGAGCGCGAGTTGCCGCTGCACAGCCCGCAGCTCCAGCCCACGCCCCTCGATCGCGAAGGCGGCCGCGGCCTGATGCTCTGCGCCGCCCTCGCCAGCCGCTGGGGCGTCGACTACACCGCGGAGCACAAACGCGTCTGGTTCCAGCTCACCGTCGCCGAGCCGCCCGCCGGCACCCGCGCGGCCGGCCCCGAGCTGCCCGTCGACGAACTGCCGCTGGCCGAGGAGCGCATCCGCGTCGCCGTCGTCCGCATCGACCGCGGCGGCCTGGTCAGCGAGTGGAACGACGACGCCCGCGACCTCTTCGGCTACGAGCCCGAGAAGGTCATCGGCAAGCCCCTCGGCGACCTCGCCGCCTGGCCCCACACCCCCGGCACCGGCACCGGACTGGTCGAGGCGCTCCAACTCTCCCGCTGGGAGGGCTCGTACGGCATCCGCTGCAACGACGGACGGGTCACCCCCGTCTACGCCTCGCACATGCGGCTGCGCAACTCCGCCGGCGACCCGTCCACGATCTGCCTCATGGTCCGCGACCGCGAACGCGCCGTCCTGCAGAGCCCGCTGCGCGCGCCCGCGGGCGACAGTCCCGGCAGCGAGGGCCGCACCGGTGCCTTCCCCGGCGGCGACTCCTTCGAGGCGTTCATCGGCACCCCCTCCCCCGACGACCTCGACGGCCTGCTCCAGCGCACCGTCGAACGCGCCCGCGACATGCTCGCCGGCGACGCCGCGTACCTGCTGCTCGCCACCGACGACGAGACCGAACTCGAGGTACGCGCCTCCACCGGACTGCCCTCCGCCCGCCAGCGGTTCGCCCGCGTCCCCGTGGAGACCGGCACGGGACGCTACGGCTCCGCCCGCCTCCCGTCCGTCCACGAAGACCTGATGGCCGACCCCGACGCGGTCCCTTTGCTGGCCGCGACCGGCATGCGCTCCGTGGTCTCCGTACCGCTGAAGGTCGAGGGCCGCCTCACCGGCTCCCTCGGCGTCGCCGCCGAGATGCCCGGCCGCTACACCAACGAGGAAGCGCTACGGCTCCAGTTCGCCGCCGACCGCATCGCACTCGCCGTCGAGTCCGCCCGCCTCGGCGAGCTGGAACGGCTGCGCCGCGGCTCCCTGTCCTTCCTCGTCGAAGCCTCCGACCTGCTCGCCGGCACCCTCGACCGGGACCAGACGCTGGCCCTCATGGCCCAGATGATCGTCCCCACGCTCGCCAGCTGGTGCGCCGTCTACACCCTCCCCGAGCAGTCGGAGCCCGAACTCAGCTACGTCCTGCACGAGGACGAGGAGCGCATCGACGACCTGCGCGCGCTGCTCGCCCGCATCGACCCGCCCGACGCCGTCCTCGTCCCCGGCGCCCGCCAGTGGCGCGGCCCGGGCGACGCGGCGCACACGCTGGCGATGCGCAGCTCGTTCCTCAGCCTCAGCATCGTGGGCAACACGACGCTCGCCGAGGACGCCGAGACCTCCCTCGCCACTGCGGCCACCGTCGGTGGCGAAACCGTTGTGCTGCCGCTCGTCGCACGCAACCGCGTCATCGGCATGCTCGTCCTGGGCAAGCCGACCGACGAGCACTTCCGCCAGGAGATCCTCGAACTCGCCGAGGACCTCTCCCGCCGGGCGGCCCTCGCCCTCGACAACGCGCGCCTCTACTCCGAGCGCACCACCATCAGCCAGTCCCTCCAGCGCAGCCTCCTGCCCCCGGGCCTGCCGGACATCCCCGGCGTCGAGGTCGAGGTCATCTACCGCCCCGCCGGCGAAGGCAACGAGGTGGGCGGCGACTTCTACGACCTCTTCGAGATCCGGGACGGCACCTACGGCTTCGCCATCGGAGACGTCTGCGGTACGGGCCCGGAAGCCGCCGCCGTCACGGGCCTCGCCCGTACGGCACTGCGCCTGCTCGCCCGCGAGGGCTTCGGCGGCCCGGCGGTCCTGGAGCGCCTCAACGCCGCGATCCTCGACGAGGGCGCCCGCGGCCGCTTCCTGACCCTCCTCTACGGCGAACTCTGGCCCCAGCCGGACGGCAGCGCAGTCCTCAAAACCGTCTGCGCCGGCCACCCGCCCCCGCTCCGCCTGCGCCCCGACGGCACGGTGGAACAGGCCACGGAATCCCAGCCGTTGCTGGGCGTCATGGACGACCTGGAACTCCACAGCGAGGAATGGGTCCTGGACCCGGGCGACGTCCTCCTGTGCGTCACCGACGGCGTCACGGAACGCCGCGAGGGCACCCGCATGCTCGGCGACGAGGGCCTGGTGGACGTCCTCACCACCTGCACGGGCCTCACCGCCGGCGCGGTG
Source organism: Streptomyces aculeolatus (assembly GCF_020400605.1). GTDB lineage: Bacteria > Actinomycetota > Actinomycetes > Streptomycetales > Streptomycetaceae > Streptomyces > Streptomyces aculeolatus. Next base: position 61,601 of record NZ_JAINRD010000035.1, read on the forward strand.
GCGGCCCGGGTGCTGCGCACCGTGGAGCGCTTCGCCGCGGAGCCGGCGTCGGACGACATGGCGATCCTGACGATGCGGGTGCCGGGGCAGATGAACGGGAACGGGGAGTAAGGCGATGGGCCCCGGA
>NZ_JAINRD010000036.1 GCF_020400605.1 Streptomyces aculeolatus
CCGCACCTCGCCGCGTTGCCGTCGGTCAACGACGCTCCGCGTCGCCTCCCTCCTCCGCCTTGCGACGCACAGCACCAGCCGCCGCTCCCTGATCCGGCAAGACCCAAACGACAGGCCCTAGGTGGACACCACTCTCTGCGGGAGGCGGTACGCGATCGTGCCGTACCAGGCGTAGGAGACCGCGAAGCCGAAGGTGAGGCAGATGATCCCGCCCACCGCGTCCATCCAGAAGTGGTTCGCCGTCGCCATGATGACCAGCAGTGTCAGCGTCGGGTAGAGCACGCCGAGCAGCTTCACCCACAGCGGCCTCGCCAGCACGGCGATGGTGATGCCCGCCCACACGGACCAGCCCACGTGCATCGAGGGCATGGCCGCGTACTGGTTGGAGACGTTGGCGAGGTTGCCCTCGGACATCGAGCCCATGGTCTCGTGCACCCGCACGGTGTCGATGAAGTCCATGCCCTCCATCAGCCGCGGCGGCGCCAGCGGGAAGAGGTAGTACCCGACGAGGGCGAAGCAGGTGGTGATGGCGAGGGCGAGCCGCACGGCGGCGTAGCGGCCGGGCTGGCCGCGGTAGAGCCAGACGAGCACGCCGATGGTGACGACGTAATGGAGCGTGCCGTAGTAGTAGTTCATCGACACGACGAGCCAGGTGACGCCGTCGACCGCGTGGTTGAGCGAGCGCTCGAAGGCGAGCCCGAGGCTCTCCTGGAAGCTCCAGATCCGGTCCGCGTTCTTCAGCGCCTGCGCCTCCTGCTCGGGCACGGCGTTGCGGATGATCGAGTACGTCCAGTAGACGAGCGCGACGAGCATGATCTCGAACCAGAGCCGCGGCGGGCGCGGCGAGCGCATCCGGTCCAGGAGGGCGCGCAGCCGCTGCCCGGACGGCGCCGGGGATCTGTGTCTCTCCTCGGCGTCCGAGTCGGTCGAGGAAACGGGTGTCCGCCGGTCCTGCAGAGTCCTCGCAATCTCCGCTGGCCGGGGAGCAAGGTCCCGGGAATACGACGCGCCCATGGGGAGACAGTTTGCCAGACGAACGGGGCTCGTCAGATCATCCCCCGGTGCCGCATCGGTCCCGGTATCTCCTCCCCGCGCGGTAGGCCGCGGCGGGTCGGCGCGGCCGCCGGAGTGCGGCAGGCCCCGCGCCGGATGGGGAGGAGCGGCGCGGGACCCGGCTCGTGGGGGTGGTGCGGGTCAGGCGACGGGCTGCAGCCAGCCGGTCAGCCGGACGGTGTCCTCGCCGTACGTGCGGTCCAGCTCGCGCCGCAGCTCGGGGGTGGCGGCGACGACTTCGAGTTCGACGGCGTTGCGCACCGGGTCGACGCCGGAGGTGAGCACGCCCTCGACCTCCTTGTCGAGCCGCTTCTGGACGCGCGCCAGCTCCTCCTCGGTGTGCTCGGCGCCGACGACGCACAGCGGGCCGTCCCACACGTCGCGCAGCTCGCGCTCGGCGGTGCCGGGGCCGCCGCCGTCACCGGCTTCGGCGAACCTGATGTTGACGATGCCGCCGTCGAGCCAGGAGCCGGCGTAGCCGGGCATCTTCGCGGCCTCGTCCAGCAGCCGCTGCCGGCCGGCCTCGTCCCGGGCGGCGTCCTTCCCGCCGTCGGCCCCGCCGCCGTCCTTCAGCTCCGCGCAGGGGGTGCCGAAGTCCGCGGCAGGCTCGGGTCCGCCCGGCCCGGCGCCGTCGCCGGCGGGCTTCGGCTTCTCGGCGGGGGTGAAGCGCTCGCCGTCCCAGGTGCCGACGAGTTCCAGCTGATCGGTGTACGTGGTGCCCCTGGCGCGGTGCGCGCGTACGTCGTCCCATTCCCAGCCGACGATGTCCGGGCCGCCGCACTGCGGCGGCATCGACTCGGCGAGCGTGCGGCAGAGCTGGGGGCCGTGCTCGCCGTTCTCCAGGACCGTGGCCTGGACGCGGTAGAGCTGGGCGGCAGGGTCGACGTCCCCGCGGCTTCCGTCGCCGGCGGACCCGGAGGCGTCCTCCGAGCCGCAGCCGGCGACCAGCACCGCGGTGGCGAGGGCCGCGGCCGCGGCCGCGGAGATGCGCAGTGGGCTCGTTCCGTTCGGGCTCGTTCCGTTCATGACTCTCGGACGGGGCCGCTCCGGATCGGGTTCCCTCCGGGCCCGCCGCGCCCGGCGGTTCAGTCGTCGAGCGCCGCGCGGATCAGCCGGGCCGTCGCGGCGGCGTCCTCCTCGTCCCGGTACCTGGTCCGGGGCCAGAAGAAGCCGCGCAGGCCGTCCTTGCGGTTGCGCGGTACGACGTGCACGTGCAGGTGGGGCACGGACTGGCTCACCCGGTTGTTCATCGCGACGAACGACCCGGCGGCGCCCATGCCCCGCTCCACGGCGCCGGTCAGCCGCCGGACCCGTACGAAGAACGGGCCGGTCTCGGGCTCCGGCAGGTCGGTGAAGGTCTCCACGTGGTGGCGGGGGATCACCAGGACGTGGCCGGCGAAGACCGGGCGGGCGTCGAGGAAGGCGACGGCCACCTCGTCCGCGTAGACCCGGTGGCTCGGGATCTCACCGTCGGCAATGGCACAGAAGGTGCAGTTCACCCCTCCAGTCAACACCGGGCGGGCGGCATCGCAGGGCGCGCGGCGGGCAGATGCACCGCACGCGGCCGCAGTTCGGGCAGACGGGCACGAGCGCGTTCATGGCTCCCAATCTCCCCCGCCGGCCTGAGGATCGGATGAGAACAGCGTGGACAATCGCTGAAGCCCCGGCCATTGACAGCGCCTCCGGCCCTGACTAAGTACCTCGGTTAACTGTTCGGTAACCACCCCGTTGGAGGCCCCGGTGCGCGCTCGGCTCACGGTCCTGACCACCGTCGCGGCGCTCGCGCTCGGACTCCTGGCCCCCACCGCGCTCGCCGGTCCCGCCGATCCGGCGGAGGCGGCGGAGGCGGCGGAGGCGGCGGAGGCGGCCGGACAGCCCGTACGGGACCAGCAGCCCAGCGGCGGCGAGCGCGGCGGCTGCGACCCCATCGGCCCCGCCGGCGACTGCCTGCTGCCGTTCCCCAACGACTGGTACACCGAGCGGGACCGCCGCACGGACACCGGCCGCCGGGTCGCGTTCGAGCCGTCCGCCATGCCCGCCAACGCCGCCGGCACCCGAGTCGACCCCGCCGAGTGGAACCGCAGCGACGGCTTCTCGCCCGGCTCGATGATCCTCGCCCACGTGCCCGGCCTCGACCTCGGCGAGACCGGCGCCGCGCCGCTCACCGACATCGGCGCCTCCCTCGACCGCGACGCGCCGGTCGTGCTCCTCGACGCCGACACCGGCAAGCGCCACCCGTACTGGGCCGAGCTGGACGCCAACGCCACCGACCCCGCCCGCCGGGCCCTGATCGTCCGCCCCGCCCGCAACCTCGAAGAGGGCCACCGCTACGTCGTCGCGCTGCGCCGCCTCAAGGACGGCGACGGCCGCGCGATCCCCGCCCCCGCCGCCTTCCGCCGCGTGGACGGCCCGGCGCTGCGCGGGAGCGACCCCCTCCACGAGCGCCAGCGCGACCACCGCCAGGTCCGGCGCGACCTCGACCGCGCCGGCGTCCAGTCCCGCGGGCTCTACCTCGCCTGGGACTTCACCGTCGCCAGCGAACGCAGCCTGAGCGAGCGGATGCTGCACCTGCGCGACGACGCCTTCGCCGGCCTCGGCAAGGGCGTACCGGAGCACCTGGTGTACGAGGTGAAGGACCACCCCGCCGACGACCCCGTCGCCCGCACGGTCCGCGGCGTCTACAACGTCCCCAGCTACCTCGACGCCCCCGGCGGCCCGCCCGGCTCCGGCTTCCACCGCGCCGGCGGCGGCAAGGACGCGCTGCCCGCCCGGCTGCCCGGCAACAACCAGGTGGTGCCGTTCCAGTGCGAGATACCGCGCGCCGCCCTCGGCGGCCCGGACGGGCCCGGCGAGGCGGCCCGGCCCGTCCTGTACGGCCACGGGCTCCTCGGCAACGAGACGCAGGTCGGCTCCCGCACGCAGCGCGAGCTGGCAGCCCGCGGGAACTTCGTCATGTGCGCCACGAAGTGGCAGGGCATGTCCGACGAGGACATCCCCTTCATCGCAAGCACGCTGCAAGACCTCAGCGGCTTCCCCGCGGTCGCCGACCGGCTCCAGCAGGGCGTGCTCAACACCCTGTGGCTCGGCCGCCTCATGCGGCACGCGGACGGGCTCGCCGCCGACGCCGCCTTCCGCGGCGCCGACGGAGCGAGCGCGCTCGACGTCCGCGCCCGGCTCGGCTACGTCGGCCACAGCCAGGGCGGCATCATGGGCGGCATGTACACCGCCGTGGCGCAGGACAGCACGCGCTCGGTGCTCGGCGTGCCGGCGATGAACTACAGCACGCTGCTCAACCGCAGCGTCGACTTCGCGCCCTTCCAGCAGGTCCTGGACCAGGCGTACCCCGACAAGCTCCGCCAGCAACTCGGCTTCGCGCTCATGCAGATGCTCTGGGACCGCGGCGAGGCGAACGGCTACGCCGGGCACATGACGTCAGAACCGCTGCCGCGCACCCCGCGCCACCAGGTGCTGATGCACGTCGCGTACGGCGACCACCAGGTCTCCCCCACCGCCGCCGAGGTACAGGCCCGTACGGTCGGCGCCCGGATCCACACCCCCGCGGTGGCCGACGGGCGCAGCCCCGACGAGGAGCCGTACTGGGGGATACGGAAGCTGCGCTACCCGTACGCCGGCTCCGGGATGCTGGTCTGGGACAGCGGCAGCCCGTACCAGCCGCTGACGAACACGCCGCCCGCCGAGGGCCGGGACCCGCACAGCGACCCGCGCGACGATCCCGCCGCGCAACGGCAGATGGCGGAGTTCCTGAACACCGGCAGGATCGTGGACGTCTGCGGCGACGCGCCCTGCACGGCCGCTCCGGCCGGGTGAGGCGCTGCCGGTGAGCGGGTGCTCACCGTACGATCGGCGCATGACTTCGAGTGAGCAGAACACGCCGCCCGCCCGCAAGGACCCGTGGGCGCTGCCCGACGTCTCGGGGCTGGTCGTCGGCGTGCTGGGCGGCACCGGCGACCAGGGCCGCGGACTGGCGTACCGGCTGGCGCGGGCCGGGCAGCGGGTCGTCGTCGGCTCCCGGAAGCAGGAGCGGGCCGAGGAGGCGGCGGCCGGTCTCGGCAACGGCGTCGAAGGCGCGGACAACGCGGAGTGCGCGCGGCGCAGCGACGTGGTGGTCGTCGCGGTGCCGTGGGAGGGGCACGAGGCGACGGTGACGGCGCTGCGCGCGGAGCTGGCGGGCAAGCTCGTCGTGGACTGCGTGAACCCGCTGGGGTTCGACAAGAAGGGCGCGTACGCGATCCGCCCCGCCGAGGGCAGCGCGGCCGAGCAGGCGGCGGCGCTGCTGCCCGAGTCGCGGGTCACGGCGGCGTTCCACCACCTGTCGGCGGTGCTGCTGCAGGACCCGGAGGTGGAGCGGATCGAGACGGACGTGATGGTGCTGGGCGAGTCCCGGGAGGACACGGACGTCGTGCAGGCGCTGGCCGGGCTGATCCCGGGGATGCGCGGCGTGTACGCGGGCCGGCTGCGCAACGCGCACCAGGTCGAGTCGCTGGTGGCGAACCTCATCTCGGTCAACCGCCGCTACCGCGCGCACGCCGGAGTGCGGCTGACGGACGTCTGACGGCGGCCGGGGCCCGGCCGGGGACCCCGCCCGGAGGTCCGGGGGCGGTGCCGGGACGGTACGGCGTGGGGGCACAATGGACCCGCACGCCGTACCCCCCGAGGAGCCCGTCCCGATGCCGTCCGAGCCCCGCCAGCCCGCGTCCTTCCTCACCGAGCCCAACCGGCTCGCGGTCTTCACCGCCGTCGTGTGCGCGCTGTCGGTGGCCGCGGCCGTGGTGTCGTTCGCGAAGGGCTACTGGATCGGGGCGGTCTGGGTGCTGCTGGCCGGGCTGTCGTCGAACATGACGTGGTACTACGTCCGCCGCGCGCGGCTGGCCCGCGAACAGGAGCAGGGCCCGACGGGCTAGGGTCTGCCCTGCTCAGGCCGTGCGGCGGCGGCCCCAGCCGAAGAAGTACACGGCCGCGCCGAGCGAGACGGCGAAGACGCCGCTCGCGGTGATCGCGGGCCAGACGTCGTCGCCGCGGACCGCGGGGGCGCCCGGCGAGCCCATCGCGGGCGCGCGGCCGGGGTTCTTGCCGTCACCCGTGGTGTGCGGCGCGTCCTCCTGTACGGGGACGGAAACGGCGGCCTGCGTCGCGGCGGGCAGCGCCAGGGCCTCGGCGGGGGCGGCGACGGCCGCCCAGAGCAGCGGCGCGGCGAGGCCGGAGAGCAGCAGACGGCGGCCGGGGTGTCGTCCGGGGGGCATGGGCGGGGTTTCCTCTCCACGGGGCCGGCGGCGCCGGCGGCTGCGGGGGCGCCGGCCGGACCAGGTCTTTCCGCCAGCGTCCGCGCGGCCACCGCCGGTGCCGTGTCGGCACGGCGGCGGACACCCGCATGCAGTTAATAAGATCACCGCATCGGCGCAGCATCCCTGCGCCGGAGTGCCCGCCGCCCCCGCGGACTCAGTGGAAGGTGTGCTCCTCGGCCGGGAACGCCGCCGCACCGACGTCCTCGGCGAACGCCTTGGCCGCGTCGCCGAGGCTCTGCCGCAGCTGCGCGTACTGCTTGACGAAGCGCGGCAGCTTGCCGCCCGTCAGGCCCACCATGTCGGTCCAGACGAGCACCTGCGCGTCGGTGTCGGGGCCCGCGCCGATGCCGATCGTCGGAATCTCCAGCGAGCGCGTCACCTCGGCGGCCAGCTCCGCCGGCACCAGCTCCAGCACCACCGCGAACGCGCCCGCCTCCTGCGCCGCCTTCGCGTCGCGCACCAGCCGGTGGGCGTCCTCGTCGGAGCGGCCCTGGACCCGGTATCCCATGGCGTTGACGGACTGCGGGGTGAGGCCGAGGTGCGACATCACGGGGATGCCGGACTCCACCAGCAGCTCGGTCTGGCGCAGCGACCGCTCGCCGCCCTCCAGCTTCACCGCGCCCACGCCCGCGTCCTTGACCAGCCGCGTCGCCGAGCGGAGCGCCTGGACCGGGCCTTCCTGGTACGAGCCGAAGGGCAGGTCGCCGACGACCAGGGCGCGCCGGGTGCCGCGGACCACCGCGGCGGAGAGCATCGTCATCTCGTCCAGCGTCACCGGCACGGTGGTGTCGTAGCCGAGGTGGACGTTGCCCATGGAGTCGCCGACCAGCAGCACGGGGATGCCGGCCTCGTCGAAGATGCCGGCGGTGGTCGAGTCGTACGCGGTCAGCATGGGCCACTTCTCGCCGCGCCCCTTGGCCGCGGCCAGGTCCCGGATCGTCACCCGGCGGCCCTTGCCGCCACCGTCCCCGCCGTACAGCGCCGGGGCGGAGTCGGCCCCGCCGGGCGTCTTGCGGGCATGCGAAACGTGCGTCATCGCAAACGCTCCTTCGTCATCTCGAGGCGCCCTGACGGCGTCCCCGGACCACTTCCATGCTGGCACGCCGCACCGGCGAACGACACCCCGGCCCCGGCACGTGTGCGGAACGTCGCACGCACCCGCGTGTCGAGCCTGTGACCTGCTGTTCGACACTTGACCGCGCCTTGGGGGGACCTTTGTGATACGGAACGGCGCCGTCTCGGAATGCGCGCTAGCGTGGTTTTCATGGACACCGCGCACCGGATTGCCCCGGAGGTCCACCGCCGCCGCTGGCTCATCCTCGGGGTGCTCGTCTTCAGCCTGCTCGTCGTCGTCCTCGACAACTCCATCCTCAACGTCGCGATGAAGACCATCGCCACCCCCGCCCCCACCGGCCTCGGCGCCAGCCAGAGCGAGCTGGAGTGGGCGATCGACGCGTACACACTGGCCTTCGCGGGCCTGCTGTTCACCGCGGGCGTCCTGGGCGACCGGCTGGGGCGCAAGCGGGTCCTGCTCGGCGGCATGGTCGTCTTCGGCATCGGCTCGGTGCTCGCCGCGTTCTCCGGCAGCCCGGCCGAGCTGATCGCCTTCCGCACCCTGATGGGCATGGGCGGCGCGTTCGTCCTGCCCGCCACGCTGGCCATCATCGTGAACGTCTTCGAGCGCGACGAGCAGCCCCGGGCCATCGGCATCTGGGCCGGGGCCGTGGGCCTGGCCATCGCCATCGGGCCCATCACCGGCGGGCTGCTGCTGGAGCACTTCTGGTGGGGCTCGGTCTTCCTGGTCAACGTGCCGATCATCAGCGTCGCGCTGATCGGGATGGCGCTGGTCGTCCCCGACTCCAAGGACCCGGCCCCCGGCCGGATCGACCCCACGGGCGTGCTGCTGTCCATCGCCGGCCTGGTGCTGATCGTCTACGGCGTGGTCCGGGGCGGCCAGCGCGCCGACTTCGGCGCCCCGGAGGTCTGGGGCACGATCGCCGGCGGCGCGCTCGTCATCGCACTCTTCGTCCGGTACGAGCGTCGCAGCCGGCACCCGGCGCTCGACATGCGGTGGTTCCGGAACCCGCGCTTCTCGGCCTCGGTCGCCGTCATCGGCCTGGTGTTCTTCGCGCTCATGGGCGTGACGTTCTTCATGGTCTTCTACATCCAGAGCGTCCGCGGCCTCTCGCCGCTGGACTCCGGCCTGCTCCTGCTGCCGCTGGCCGTCGCACAGCTGATCTTCGCGCCGCGGTCCCGGCTGGTGGTCGACCGGTTCGGCGCCCGGGCGGTGTGCACGGTGGCCATGCTCGCCATCGCCGCCGCCTTCGCCGGCTTCCTGCTGCTGGACGAGTCGTCGCCGCTGTGGGTGCTGGAGGCGCTGTTCTTCCTCATGGGCACCGCGATGGCGCACGTCATGCCGCCGGCCACCACCTCGATCATGCAGTCGCTGCCGCCCGAGAAGGCCGGCGCCGGCTCCTCGGTCAACAACACCTTCCGGCAGGTCGGCGGCGCCCTCGGGGTCGCCGTGCTCGGCTCGCTGCTGTCGTCGGTCTACCGCGGCCAGGTGAACCTGCCCGCGGGGGCGCCGAGCGCGGCCGGCGAGTCCATCGAGGCCACCCGCACCTTCGCGGAGCGCGCCGGGCCCGCCGGGAAGAAGCTGATCGGCGAGGCGAACAACGCGTTCATCGACGCGATGCACGTGACGTCGCTGGCGGCGGCGGTCGCCGCGGTGCTCGGCGCGGTGGTGGCCGCGGCGTTCATGCCCGCGAAGGACCGCGGCGCGAGCGGGCCGGCGCCGGACAGGGAGAATGTGCCCTCCACGCGGAACTAGCCGCGGGCGAAGGGCAGGGCGGACGGCACGGTGGCTCTCAGGGAGCGGCACGCGGACGGGCACGGGCGGCGGCACGGCGAGCCGTACGGGGAGGGCGCGCGTGCCGGCGTACGGGACGACGGGGCCGCCCCCGGCGGCACCGGCAGGCCGCCGGGACCACCCGGACCGCCGGGACCGCCCCGGCCGCGGCGCGGCCGGCCCCGCAGCGAGGCCGTCGAGCGCGCCATCACCGAGGCGGTGCTGAGCCTCGCCGGCGAGGGCGGTTCGCTCGCCGAGCTGTCCGTCGAGCGGATCGCCCGTACCGCGGGCGTCGGCAAGGCCGCGATCTACCGCCGCTGGCCCGGCAAGGACGAGCTGCTGGCCGACGTGCTCGCCGCCCTGGAGGGCCCGCCGCCGGACCCGCGCGGCGGGCCCGTACGCGACGACCTCGTCGCGCTCGTGGACTTCCTGCGCACCCGCGCCCTCGACCGGCGCTCCGCCGCCCTGCTGCACCTCGCGCTCACCGAGGCCGGCACCCACCCCGCGCTCGCCCGCCGCTGCCGCGAGGCGGTCCTCGCGCCCCGCACGGCCGCCGTACGGGAGGTGCTGCGCCGCGGCGTCGCGAGCGGGGAGCTGCGCGCCGGCCTCGACCCCGAGCTGCTGGCCGACCTGTTCACCGGGCCCGTGCTGGCCCGCGCCGTGCTGCACCCGGGGCAGCCGCTGCCCGCCGGTACGGCCGCGCAGGTCGTCGACGCCGTGCTGGACGGCGTGCGTTCACCTGACCGATGAAATGTCCCGCTTTCGCTACGGTGACCTTTCCGGCGGGCCCCGCCCGCAACTCGCGGCACGGTCCCGTTCGTCAGGTAGGGGACAGCGGGGGCAGTCCGGCAAGTGCAGTGACGTGAGGAACAGCGCATGACGCAGGTGGACATGGCGGAGACCGGCGGCGGCACCGGAGCGACGCACGCGGCCGCCCCCGCGGAGTCGCGCGCGGTGTACTGGCGCCGCCGGCTCCGCGAGGGCCTGGGCCCCGGCACCTGGCGCCGCGGCCTGGTGGTCGCCGCGCTCGCGCTGCTCGACGGCATCGTGATGATGGGCCACGCGGCGATCCCCAACCGGATCGGCAACCTGGGCAGCCTGGTCGAGACGTTCCTGCCGTGGTTCGGCCTCGCCGTGCCGGTGCTGCTGGTGTGCGCGCTGTGGCGGCGGTCGCTGACCGCGGTGTGCGCGCTGGTACTGCCGGTGTTCGTCTGGTTCAACCTCTTCGGCGGGCTGCTCACCGACAAGTCCGCGGGCGGCGGCGACCTCACCGTCGTCAGCCACAACGTCGCCGAGGAGAACACCGACGCCGCCGGCACCGCGCGCAAGCTGGTGGAGTCGGGCGCCGACGTGCTCGCCCTCCAGGAGGTCACCCAGGACAACAGGGCGGCGTACGAGGACGGGCTCGCGAAGGCGTACCCGTACCACGAGGTGGCGGGCACAGTCGGGGTGTGGAGCAGGTTCCCGCTGTCGGACACCCGGCCCGTGGACATCCACATGGGCTGGACCCGCGCCCTGCGCACCACCGTCGCCACCGACAGCGGCCCGCTCGCGCTCTACACCGCCCACCTGCCGTCCGTGCGGGTGAAGCTCGACGCCGGCTTCACGGCCAACCAGCGCGACGCGAGCGCCGACGCCCTCGGCGAGGCCATCAAGAACGAGCCCGTCGAGCGCGTGCTGCTCCTCGGCGACCTCAACGGCACGATGAACGACCGGGCGCTGGCGAACATCACCTCGCAGGTGCGCTCCGCGCAGGGCGCGGCGGGCAGCGGCTTCGGGTTCAGCTGGCCGGCGGACTTCCCGATGGCGCGGATCGACCAGATCCTGCTGCGCGGCGTGGAGCCGGTCAGCTCCGACGTGCTGGGCGAGACGGGCAGCGACCACCTCCCGGTCCGGGCCTCGGTGAACCTGTGACGCCCGTCGCCCGCCCGGCGCGCGGCCCCGGCCGCTACGCCCGTTCCCGCCAGCGGTTGGTGATCGGCAGCCGGCGGTCCTTCCCGAAGCCCTTCGGGGAGATCTTCGTGCCCGGCGGGTACTGCCGGCGCTTGTACTCCGCGGTGTCGACCATCCGCAGCACCCGCTCCACCAGCTCCGGGTCGTACCCGCGCCCGACGATCTCCGCGCTGCCGCGGTCGCGGTCGACGTACAGCTCCAGGATCGCGTCGAGCACGTCGTAGTCCGGCAGCGAGTCGGTGTCGAGCTGGCCGGGGCGGAGTTCGGCGCTGGGCGGCTTGGAGATGGAGTTCTCCGGGATCGGCGGGATCTCGTTCCGCTCGGCGGCGGCCGCGTTGCGCCACTTCGCGAGCCGGAAGACGACCGACTTGTAGACGTCCTTGATCGGGCCGTACGCGCCGACCGAGTCGCCGTAGAGCGTCGAGTAGCCCACGGCCAGCTCGCTCTTGTTGCCCGGGGCCAGGACGAGCGGGCCCTCCTGGTTGGAGACGGCCATCAGCAGCGTGCCGCGCAGCCGGGACTGGAGGTTCTCCTCGGCCAGGCCGGTCAGCCCCAGGGACTCCATGTAGGCGTCGAACATCGGGCCGATGGGGACGCTGCGCAGGTGCAGCCCGGTGCGGCGGGCGAGTTCCGCGGCGTCGTCGCGGGAGTGCCGGGAGGAGTAGCGCGACGGCATGGAGATGCCGTGGACGTGCTCGCCGCCGAGCGCGTCGCAGGCGACGGCGGCGACGAGGGACGAGTCGATGCCGCCGGAGAGGCCGACGAGCACCGAGCGGAAGCCGTTCTTCGTCACGTACGCGCGCAGCCCGGTGACCAGCGCCGTGTACATCTCCTCCTCGTCGCTGAGGCGGTCGGCGACCACCCCCGCGTACCGGCGGGCGTACGGCGCCACGGGCTCGGCGGACAGCGTCACGTGCTCGATGCGCAGCCCGTCGTCCGCGATGCCGGCCGGCGGCTCGGCGGCCGCGGCGGGCAGGTCGAGGTCGACGAGCAGGCACTCCTCGGTGAACTGCGCGGCGCGCGCGACGACCTCGCCGCGCGCGTCGACGACGATCGAGTCGCCGTCGTAGACCAACTCGTCCTGGCCGCCGGTCATCGCGACGTACGCCGTCGTGCAGCCCGCCTCCTCGGCGCGCTTGCGGACCAGCTCCAGGCGGGTGTCGTCCTTGTTCAGCTCGTACGGCGAGGCGTTGACGGTGACGAGCAGTCCGGCGCCGGCGATCCGCGCGGACGGCACCCGGCCGCCGTCCTGCCACAGGTCCTCGCAGATCGCGAGCGCGACGTCGACGCCGGCGACCCGGACGACGGGCATCGTGTCGCCGGGGACGAAGTAGCGGAACTCGTCGAAGACGCCGTAGTTGGGCAGGTGGTGCTTGGCGAAGGAGAGGACGACCTCGCCGCGGTGCAGCACGGCCGCCGCGTCCTTGGGGGAGCCCGCGGGCTGCCCGTAGCGGTGCCGCGCGTCGCTGCGGTCGAGGTACCCGACGAGCACCGGGGTCTCGCCCAGGCCCTCGGCGGCCAGCCGCCCGGCGAGCGCGCGCAGCGCGGCGCAGGACGCCTCGACGAAGGAGGAGCGCAGGGCCAGGTCCTCGACGGGGTAGCCGGTGAGCACCATCTCGGGGAACGCCACGAAGTGCGCGCCGCGGTCGGCCGCGTGCCGGGTCCAGCGGACGACGGCGTCGGCGTTGCCGTCGAGGTCGCCGACGGTGGCGTCGATCTGATTCAGCGCGAGGCGAAGTTGAGGCACGGGCCCATTTTATCGTCTGTCTGACGCAATACCGTGCCCGGGGCCGGGCGGCCTGCGTCACAGAATGTTCGCCCAGATTTGTGACCCGACCCAGTTCACCGGCAACCGCCGGATCGGCATCGTGACGCGGGCACCCCTTCGCCCGTACGCAGCCACCGACACACCCCTGGACCGGGAGGACCCCCCATGGAGCGCCGCTCGTTTCTCCGCGCAGTGACCGCAGGCACCGGCGCCGTCGCCGTCACCGGCGGACTCTGGCACGCCGCCGCGACGCCGGCGGCGGCAGCCGCGGCGGACAGCCCGTACGGCCCGCTGCTGGCCCCCGACGCCAACGGGCTCGCGCTGCCGCAGGGCTTCACGGGCCGCGTCGTCGCCCGCTCCACCCGCTCGGTCGGCGGCATCACGTGGCACGGCGCCCCGGACGGCGGCGCGTGCTACGCCGACGGCGACGGCTGGATCTACGTCTCCAACTCCGAACTGCCGCTGATCGGCGGCGCCTCCGCGATCCGCTTCGGACCGGACGGCTCGGTGACGGCGGCCCGCCGCATCCTGGACGGCACGAACCTCAACTGCGCGGGCGGGGCGACGCCCTGGAACACGTGGCTGTCGTGCGAGGAGACGTACCGCGGCAAGGTCTACGAGACGGACCCGTACGGCAACCGCTCGGCGTCCTCGTACGGCGCGATGGGCCGCTTCAAGCACGAGGCGGCGGCGTGCGACACGGACCGCCGGGTCGTCTACCTCACGGAGGACGAGGACGACGGCTGCTTCTACCGCTTCACGCCGACGTCCTGGGGCTCCTGGGGCGCGCTGTCGTCGGGCCGCCTCGACGTGCTGTGCGACGCGGGCGGCGGGGCGGTGGAGTGGCGCGAGGTCCCGGACCCGGACGCGCCGTGGCCGTGGGAGCAGACGCGGGCGCAGGTCGACGAGGCGCTGCACTTCGACGGCGGCGAGGGCTGCTACTACTCGCCGCAGGCGGGCGTCTGCTACTTCACGACGAAGGGCGACAACCGCGTCTGGGCCTACGACGCGGGCGCCAACTCCCTGGCGGTGGTCTACGACGCCGACGAGCCGCTGGGCACGGTCGACAACATCACGGGCCGCGCGGGCGGCGACCTGTACGTCGCCGAGGACGGCGGCAACATGGAGATCAACATCATCACTCCCACGGGCACGGTGGCCCCGGTGGTCCGCATCGACGGCCACCCGGAGTCGGAGATCACGGGTCCGGCGTTCTCCCCGGACGGCTCGCGGCTGTACTTCTCGTCGCAGCGGGGCGAAAGCGGCTTCGTGGCCGGCACGGACGGCGTCACGTACGAGGTCCACGGCCCGTTCCGCGCGTAACCCTCCGCCCCCCGAAACGGTGACGCCCCGCCCCTTTTCCTGCGGGGCGCCCGGCCCCTCGGGCAGCATCCCGCCCCATGGATGCCGTGCGCGTGGCGCTGTTGCGGGAAGTGCTGGCCGGGACCGAGTGGCCCGGGGCGGCGCGGCGGTTCGCCGGGGCGCTGCGGGGGGCCGTCGAGGCGCAGGGGGGCGGGCTGCTGCTGGTGGGCACCGAGGCGTACGAGCCGTGGCACCTCGCCGCCCACCTCGACGACGAGGCCGTCTGGTCCGGCCTGCCCGCCCTGTCCCCCACCCTCGTACGCCACCGGGTGCCGAAGGCCGGCCCCGCCCACCTCGGCGTCGGGCTCGGCCGGCTGGAGGCCGCCGGGCGCGGCGAGACCGTGCTCGTCGTCGCCCCGGACGAGCCCGGCGGCGCGCTGCTGGAGCGCGTCGGCGACGCCCGCCGCGCCGGGGCCGCGGTGCTCGCGCTCGACGGCGGCTCCACCGAGCTGCCGGGGCTCGCCCACGAGCTGCTCACCGTCCCCGGCGACAGCGGCGACATCGACCTGGAGACCGTCCAGCACCTCGTCAGCGCCGCCACCGGCGAGAACCGCGCCCCCTCGGCCCGCTCCGCCGCGTCCGCCACCTCCGCCGGCTCCGCCCGCTCCGGCTTCCGCGACCGCCTCGCCCGCCTCGCCGAGGTGCTCTCCTCCCCTCCCCCGCCCCGCTGGTGACGCCGGCTGCGTAATTCCCTTGCGGGCCGCCCCCCGGCACCCGACCATGGCCCCTCGTGGCCGACCGATCCCCCGCCTACCGCGACCTCCTCCCCGACCTCTCGCCCTGGCACGCCTCGCGCGACTTCCGCCTCATGTGGGTGGCCGGGCTCATCACCGCGTTCGGCAGCTTCCTCACCTTCGTCGCCCTGCCCGTGCAGGTGAAGGAGCTGACCGGCTCGGCCCTCGCGGTCGGCGCCATCGGCACCGTGGAGCTGGTCCCGCTCATCGTCTTCGGCCTCTACGGCGGCGCCCTCGCCGACGCCATGGACAAGCGCAAGCTGATCATCTACAGCGAGGCGGGCCTCGGGCTCGCCTCCGCCGTCCTGCTCGTCAACAGCCTGCTGCCGGAGCCGATGCTCTGGCCCCTGTACCTGGTCGCCGCGCTCACCAGCGCGCTGACCGGCATCCAGCGCCCGGCCCTGGACTCGATCGTCCCGCGCATCGTGCCGCACGAGCAGCTGCCCGCCGCCGCCGCGCTCAACTCCCTGCGCTGGCAGCTCGGCGGCATCGCGGGGCCCGCGCTCGCCGGGTTCATCGTCGCGTACGCCGGGCTGCCCTGGGCGTACGCGCTGGACGCCGGGACGTTCGCCGTCTCCGTCGGGCTGGCGCTCATGCTCGCCCCCTCGCCCGCCGCCCGCGAGGCGGTGGCGCCGAGCCTGCGCGCCATCGCGGAGGGCGCCCGCTACGCCTGGGGCCGCAAGGAGCTGCTGGGCACGTACGCCATCGACCTGGCGGCGATGTTCTTCGCCTTCCCGCTGGCGCTGTTCCCGTTCCTCGCCGACGACCTGGACGCGCCGTGGGCGCTGGGGCTGATGTACGCGGCGCTGCCCGCGGGTTCGCTGCTGGTGAGCCTGACCAGCGGGTGGACCAGGCGGGTGCACCGGCACGGCCGCGCGGTGATGCTGTCGGCGGCCGGCTGGGGGCTGGCGATCACGGCGGCGGGGGTGATGCCGAACGCCTGGGCGGTGCTGTTGCTGCTGACGGTGGCGGGCGCGTTCGACATGGTCAGCGGGGTGTTCCGGGCGGCGATGTGGAACCAGACCATCCCCGACGAGCTGCGCGGCAGGCTGGCGGGCATCGAGCTGCTGTCGTACTCGGTCGGTCCGGTGGCCGGGCAGTTCCGCTCCGGCGGGGTGGCGGCGCTGACGGGCGTGCGGGCGTCGATCTGGTCGGGCGGGCTGATGTGCGCGGGGGCGGTGGTGCTGCTCGCGGCGTGCCTGCCGAAGCTGATGACGTACGACGCGCGCACGAACGAGCACGCGGTACGGGAACGGGAGCGCCGCGCCGCGGCGGCGGCCGGAAAGACGGAGCCCGGCGCCCCGGACGGCGCCCCGGCCCCGGACCCGGCGACGTGACGCCGCGGGACGAAGGGGGCGGCCGGCCGCCGACCGCCCCCGTCCGCTACCGCCTCAGCTCCCCGCTCCGCCCCCGCGGTTCCCGTCGTCGTTCCACCGGGCGTCCTCGTCCCACTCCTCGTTCCGCGCCTCCGCCGTCTCGATCGCCCGCCCCGCCTCCTCCGGCGTCGCGTACGGCCCGAGGCGGTTGAGGGCCTTGCACTGCGGCCCCTCCTCGACCCGCTTGTGCTCCAGGCAGTAGTACCACTCGCCCGGTTTGCCCGCCGACTTCTGCTTGGACCTCTTGAACAGCGCCATCTCGCTCCTCACCTGCGCCGTGCCTGCGCGGTCTGCCGCCGACCATCGTGCCCGATCCCCCGCCGATAGACTCGGATCATGTCTGGCCAGTCGTCGCTGCTCGTACCCGGAACGCTCTCTCCGCCCCGCGCCGTTCCCGCCGCCATCCCCCGCCCCGAGTACGTCGGGAAGAAGGGGCCCGCACCGTACACGGGCCCGGAGGTCCAGGACGCGGAGACCGTCGAGCGGATGCGGACCGCCGGGCGGATCGCCGCCCGGGCGATGGCCGCCGCCGCGGAGCACATCGCGCCCGGGGTGACGACGGACGAGCTGGACCGGGTGGCGCACGAGTACCTGTGCGACCACGGCGCGTACCCCTCCACCCTCGGCTACCGGGGCTTCCCCAAGTCGCTGTGCACCTCGGTCAACGAGGTCATCTGCCATGGGATCCCGGACTCCACCGTGCTGCACGACGGCGACATCGTGAACCTCGACGTCACGGCGTTCATCGGCGGCGTGCACGGCGACAACAACGCCACGTACCTCGTCGGCGACGTCGACGATGCCTCCCGGCTGCTCGTCGAGCGCACCCGCGAGGCGCTGAACCGGGCGATCAAGGCGGTCCGCCCGGGCCGGCAGGTCAACGTCATCGGCCGGGTCATCCAGTCGTACGCCAAGCGCTTCGGCTACGGCGTCGTCCGCGACTTCACCGGGCACGGCGTCAACACCGCCTTCCACTCCGGCCTGATCATCCCCCACTTCGACGACCCGCGGGCGACCACCGTGATGCGGCCCGGGATGACGTTCACGATCGAGCCGATGCTGACCCTCGGGACGTACGAGCACGACATGTGGGACGACGGCTGGACCGTGGTGACCAAGGACCGCAGGCGCACGGCACAGTTCGAGCACACGCTGGTGGTGACGGAGTCGGGGGCGGACATCCTGACCCTGCCGTAGCCGCCCGGTCGATGCCGACACGGCGTCGGGAACCTATTGACTTAGGCAAGCCTAACCAAAGAGAATCGTCACGCCCACCGCCCCGCCGTGCCCCGGAGGCCGCCTTGGACGCGACGCCGTTCTCCACCCTGCTGCGTACCGAATCGCACGACCAGCACACCGAGGCCGAGCAGTCGGCCTTCATGAGCGACCTGCTGGGCGGCGCGCTGGGCGTCGGGGCCTACCGGCGCTACACCGAGCAGCTCTGGTTCGTCTACCGCGCGCTGGAGCGGCACTGGGACGCGCTGGCCGCGGACCCGGTCGCCGGTCCCTTCGTCCAGCCCGAGCTGGCCCGCGTCCCCGAGCTGGAGCGCGACCTCGACTTCCTGCACGGCGGCCCCGGCTGGCGCTCCGGCGCCGCGCCGCTGGCGGCGACCGAGGCGTATGCGGCCCGGATCGAGGAGTGCGCCCGGGACTGGCCCGCGGGCTACGTCGCCCACCACTACACCCGCTACCTCGGCGACCTCTCCGGCGGCCAGATCATCCGCGGCACCGCCGAGAAGATATGGGGCTTCGAGCGCAAGGGCGACGGCGTGCGCTTCTACGTCTTCGAGGGCGTGCCCAACCCGGCCGCGTACAAGCGCGGTTACCGCCGGCTGCTGGACGAGCTGCCCGTCGACGACCTGGAGAAGCAGCGCGTGGTCGAGGAGTGCCGGCGCGCGTTCACGCTCAACACCGGCCTGTTCCGCGCCCTGGAGCCGGCCGGCCCGCTGACCGCCTGACCTGCCCCGCGGCCGGGCGGCCCCCTTGCGTTCGAGTGCACTTGAGGGTGCATGGTCGGGACATGGACAAGCGCACTCTGGGACGTACGGGCATCGAGGTCAGCGCCCTCGGCTTCGGCTGCTGGGCGATCGGCGGCGAGTGGTGGGACGCCGACGGCAACCCGCTGGGCTGGGGCAGGGTCGACGACGCGGAGTCGGTACGGGCCGTGCACCGGGCGCTCGACGGCGGCGTCACCTTCTTCGACACCGCCGACGTCTACGGCACCGGCCACAGCGAGACCGTGCTCGGCCGCGCGCTCGCCGGCCGGCGGGACGACGTCGTCATCGCCACGAAGTGGGGCAACGCCTTCGACGCCGGCCGCCGGACGCTGCTGTCCCGCGACCTGTCCCCCGGCTACGCCCGCCGGGCGCTGACCGACTCGCTCCGCCGGCTGGGCACCGACCGCGTCGACCTGTTCCAGCTGCACATCGGGGACGCCGGCGCCGAGGAGGCGGCGGAACTGCGCGAGGCGTGCGAGGACTTCGTACGGGAGGGGCTGATCCGCGCGTACGGGTGGAGCACCGACGACCCCGGCCGCGCGGCGCTCTTCGCCGAGGGCCCGCACTGCGCCGCGGTGCAGCACCGGCTCAACGTGCTGGAGGACGCTCCGGAGATGCTGGCGCTGTGCGCGGAGCGCGGCCTCGCCAGCATCGACCGCAGCCCGCTGGCGATGGGGCTGCTCTCCGGCGCGTACGACGCGGGCTCGCGGGTCGGCGCCGGCGACATCCGGGCGACGCCGCCGGCGTGGCTGGCGTACTTCGGCGCGGACGGGCGGGTGGCGCCGGGCTGGCTGCCGCGGATCGAGGCGATCCGCGACATCCTCACCTCCGGCGGGCGCACCGTCGCGCAGGGCGCGCTGGCGTGGATCTGGGCCCGCAGCCCGCACACGGTGCCGATCCCCGGCTTCCGCACCGAGGCGCAGGCGGCGCAGAACGCGGGCGCGCTGGCCGCGGGTCCGCTGACCGCGGAGCAACTGGCGGAGATCGACGGGCTGCTGGCGTAGCACATCTCAGGGCCGCAGGGCCCCGAGTCCCGGTCCCGGTCCGCCGGGCCCCGGTCACCGCCGAGCCCCGGCCCTCGGGCCCGCGGGTCCCGTCACGGCCCGGTCGGCGGCAGCGCGCTCGACTCGCGCAGCGCCAGGCCGTACCCCGCAAGCAGCGTCGTCGGCGGCGCCTCCGCCGGGCCCTCTATCCGCGCCAGCAGCGCCTTCACCGCCAGCCTGGCCAGCTCCTGCTTGTCCGGCGCCACGCTGGTCAGCGACGGCACCATGTACCGCGCCTCCTGGACGTCGTCGAAGCCGACCACCGCCAGGCCGTCCGGGATCGCCAGGCCAGCGTCGTGCGCGACGCGCATCGCGCCCGACGCCATCATGTCCGTGAAGCAGAACACCGCGTCCGGCGGCTGCGGCAGCGCCAGCAGTTCCCGCATCGCCGCCGCGCCGCCCGCCCGGGTGTACGAGCCCACGGCGGGCGCCAGCGCCGGGTCGTACGCGATGCCGGCCCCGGCCAGCGCCTCGCGGTGGCCCTGCATGCGCTGCAGGGCGGTGGCCGTCGTGCGCTCGCCGTGCTGCCAGCCGATGACGCCGATGCGGCGGCAGCCGAGGCCGATCAGGTGCCGGGTGGCGTCGCGGGCGGCGGCGACGTTGTCGATGAGGACGTGGTCGGCGGGGACTTCGTAGTCCCGCTCGCCCAGCAGCACGAGCGGGACGCGGCGTCCGCGGGCGGCCAGCGCCGCCTGGTCCAGGCCGAGCGGGCTGAGGAGCACGCCGTCGATGAGCGGGTCGCTGAGGCCGCAGGCGATGCGCAGCTCCTCGGCCGGGTCGCCGCCGGTGACCTCGACCAGCACGGTCTGCCCGCTGTCCTTGGCGGCGGCGATGACGCAGGTGGCCAGCTCCGCGAAGTAGGGCGCGACGAGTTCGGGGACGGCCAGCGCGATGACGCCGCTGCGGCCGGTGCGCAGGTGGCGGGCCGAGGCGTGCGGGCGGTAGCCGAGTTCGTCGATGGCGCGCAGGACGCGCTCGCGGGTCGGCTCGGCGACGCGCGCGGCGCCGCGGACGACGTTCGAGACGGTCTTGATCGAGACACCGGCGCGCTCGGCGACGTCCTTGAGGCGGGCCCCGGACACGGCTTCCTCCCGATTCCTCCGCGGTTGCTGGTGCGCACACCCTACGCCTTGCTGCGCAGGCTGTTGACGTGGTGCGCACGGCGATATACAACGATGCACCAAGAACGTATTACAACGTTGTACAAGCTCGCCGCGGAAAGGGACATCCGCCATGCTCCGACGCCTCGACTCCCCCGGCCGTGCGGCCCCCGGCCCCACCCGCGGCACACCGGACGACCGACCCGCCCCCTCCCGTCGCGCCCTGCTGCGCGGCGGCGCGGGCCTCGCCGCCGGCGCCGCCGCCACCGCCGCACTCACCGGCTGCGGCTCGACCATCGCCCAGGGCTTCACCGGCGGCGAACCCCCCGCCGACCGGCTCAACTTCTGGAACCCCTTCACCGGCGGCGACGGCGAGCGCATGGTCGCCATGCAGGAGCTGTACGAGAAGGCCCACCCGGACAGCACGCTGCGGGCCACCACCTTCGTGTGGGGCAACCCGTACTACACCAAGCTCAGCCTCGCCACCATCGGCAAGCGCCCCCCGCACGTCGCCATCGCGCACCTGTCGAAGCTGCCGGTGCTCGCCCAGGCCGGGCTGCTCAGCGAACTGCCCGCCGACGCGCTCGCCGCGCAGGGCATGACGCCGGAGAAGTTCGACGCCAAACCCTGGCGCAAGTCACACGTCGACGACCGGCTCTACGGCGTGCCGATCGACACCCACCCCTTCGCGCTGTACTTCCGCACCGACATCGCCGAGAAGGCCGGCCTCCTCGAAGGCGGCGAACTGGCCGACGTCGACGGCCCGGACAAGTTCGCCGACGCGCTGCGCGCGGCGAAGGAGGTCACCGGCGTCTGGGGCGGCTCGGTCGCCTCGATCAAGGACACGGCCACCCAGTTCCGCATGTTCCTGTCCTTCTACAGCCAGCTCGGCGGCCGGCCGCTGGTCGCCGACGGCGGGTCCAGCGTGCGGGTCGACCTCGACGCGGCCGAGGAGGCGCTCGCGTACATCCAGCGCCTCGGCAAGGAGAAGCTGATCCCCACCGGCGCGAACGGGCAGGCCGCCATCACCCTGCTCACCAACGGCGAGGCCGGGTTCCTGATGGACGGCGTCTGGCAGATCGTCGCCGTGCTGGACTCGGGGGTGAAGTTCGACATGCGGCCGCTGCCGCGGGTCTTCGACGACGCCCCGTACGCCTGCTTCGCCGACAGCCACGCGCTGGTGCTGCCCCGGCCGCCCAAGGAGGACGACGCCCGCCTGGAGCTGTCGCTGGAGTTCACCGCCTCGCTGCTGGACTCCAGCAAGCTGTGGGCCGAGGGCGGGCACATCCCCGCGTGGCTGCCGACCCAGCGCTCGGCCGCGTACCAGGAACTGACGCCCCAGTCGCACTACACCGCCGCCGCCGAGGGCGCCGTGTACGACCCCGTCGCCTGGTACGGCGGCGCGGGCAGCAACCTGCAGAACCGGGTGGGCGACGCGGTCAGCGCCGCGCTCGCCGGCCGGGCGACCCCCCGCGCCGCCGCGAACCGGGTCCGCTCGGTGCTCACCAAGCTCGCGGACGTCGAATCCCCGATCTGAACACCGCCGCCCCCCATCCCCTCGAACGAAAGGCACCCCCGTGGCGAGTACAGCCGGCACCGGCGCCCTCACCCCCGACCGGTCAGGGGCCGGCCACGTCCGCGGCCGGCTCGCGGGCCCGGCCCTGATCGCGCCGTTCGCGCTCTTCTACATCGTTTTCCTGGTCGGCCCGCTCATCTACACCTTCGTGGCGGGCTTCTTCAACGGCAGCCTGCTGCGCGAGGGCTTCGGCAGCTGGGTCGGCTTCTCCAACTACGCGGACGTGCTGAACGACGCCGAGTTCTGGCGCACCCTGAAGCACACCCTGTGGTTCACCGTGCTCACCACCATCCCGCTGGTGCTGCTGGCGCTGGTGCTGGCGATCCTCGCCGACCGGTTCGTACGCGGCCGGTGGTTCATCCGCTTCGCCTTCTTCGCGCCGTACGTCATCCCCTCCGCATCGGTCTCGCTGATCTTCATGTGGGGCGTCCTCGCCGACCAGACGGGCCTGGCCCAGGACTGGCTGAAGGCGCTCGGCGTCAGCTCGCCGCCGTCCTGGCTCGGCGACCCGAACTGGGCGATGTGGTCGCTGGCCGGCGTCACCGTCTGGTGGACCATCGGCTTCAACTTCGTGCTCTACCTCGCGGGCCTCCAGGAGATCCCCCGGGACGTCCACGAGGCCGCCGCCATGGACGGCGCCGGCCCCTGGCAGCGGATCCGGCACGTGGTCATCCCGATGCTGGGCCGCACGACGACGCTCGTCACCGTGCTGCAGATCGTCGCGTCCCTGAAGGTCTTCGACCAGATCTACATGATGACCGCGGGCGGCCCCGACGGCTCCACCCGGCCGACGCTCCAGTACATCGTCGACACCGGCTTCACCGACGGCCGCACCGGCTACGCCTCGGTCGTCTCCCTCTTCCTCTTCCTCGTCATCCTGCTGATCTCCCTGGTCTGGTTCTTCCTCGTCCGCCGGGCAGAGAAGGAGAGCTGAGCCATGGCCCACACCAAAGAAGGCCCCGCCGCCACCGCCGCCGCCGCGCCCGCCCCCGCGGACGCCGCCCCCGCGCCCCGGCGCGGGTACGACGCCGAGAAGCTCTTCAACCGCGTCGCGCTCGGCGTCCTCGTCGCCTTCGCGCTGCTCTGGCTGGTGCCGCTGCTGTTCGCGACCGCGATATCCATCCGGCCCGCCGACGAGATAGCCGTCGACCCGGCGTCCTGGTTCACCTCGAACCCCACCTTCGCGGCGTACGAGGACCTCTTCGACAAGGGCAAGCTGCCCTACTGGTACGCCAACAGCTTCATCGTCTCGCTGCTGACCACGGTGCTCACCGTCGTCACCGCCTCGCTCGCCGCCTTCGGCCTGTCCCAGGTGCGCTTCCGCTTCCGCCGCGGGGTGTTCCTGCTGCTGCTCGCCGGGATCATGATCCCCATGCAGGTGCTGATGATCCCGCAGTTCCTCGCGCTGCAGGAGGTGGGCCTGCTCAACACGTACTGGGGCGTGGTGCTGCCGCAGGTCCCGAACGTCGTCGCCGTCTTCGTCTTCAAGCAGTTCTTCGACGGCATCCCCAGGGAGCTGATCGAGGCCGCGCGCGCCGACGGCGCCGGCTGGCTGCGCACGTACTGGCAGATCGTGATGCCCGTGGCCCGGCCCGCCGTCTCCGCCGTGACGATCTTCGTCTTCGTGCAGGTGTGGAACAACTTCCTGTGGCCGCTGCTGGTGGTCACCGACCCGGAGATGATGACGCTGCCGGTCGGGCTCAACTCCGTACAGGACGCCTTCGGCATCCCGTACGCGCAGCTCATGGCCTCCGCCGTGCTGGGCGCCATCCCGCTGCTCGCCGTCTTCGCGCTCTTCCAGCGCCGCATCGTCGAGGGCATCGCCGGTACGGGCCTGAAGTAGGCCCGCACGCCCCCGAGAACCACCGCCAACGCTCCCGGAGAAAGGCACCGCATGCCGCACACCGCCAGGTTCACCGTCGACCCCGAGTTCGTCATCGGCGAGGTGGACCCGCGCCTGTACGGAACGTTCGTCGAGCACATGGGCCGCTGCGTCTACACCGGGATCTACGAGCCCGGCCACCCCACCGCCGACGCCGCCGGCTTCCGCGGCGACGTCGCCGCCCTGGTCCGGGAGCTGGGCACCGGCCTCGTCCGCTACCCCGGCGGCAACTTCGTCTCCGGCTACCACTGGGAGGACGGCGTCGGCCCGGTCGCCGAGCGGCCGCGCCGGCTCGACCTCGCCTGGCGGTCGGTGGAGACCAACGAGGTCGGCACCAACGAGTTCCTGACCTGGGCCCGGGGGCTGGGTCTGGAGCCGATGATGGCCGTCAACCTCGGCACCCGCGGCATCGACGCCGCCCGCGCGCTCGTCGAGTACTGCAACCACCCCGGCGGCACCGCCTGGTCCGACCTGCGGATCAGCCACGGCGTCCGCGAGCCGCACGGCGTGCGGCTGTGGTGCCTGGGCAACGAGATGGACGGCCCGTGGCAGACGGGGCACAAGTCGGCGCGCGAGTACGGCCGGCTGGCGGCCGAGGCCGGCAAGGCCATGCACCAGGTCGACCCGTCGATCGAGCTGGTCGCCTGCGGCAGCTCCAACGCGCAGATGCCGACGTTCGGCACCTGGGAGCGCGAGGTGCTGGAGGAGACCTACGACGAGGTCGACTACCTGTCGCTGCACGCCTACTACGAGGAACTGGACGGCGACCGCGCGAGCTTCCTCGCCTCCGGCGCGCACATGGACCAGTACATCTCCGACGTGGTCTCCACCGCGGACCACGTGCGGGCCGTACGGCGGGCGGACAAGCGGATCAAGCTCTCCTTCGACGAGTGGAACGTCTGGTACGCGGCCCGCTTCCCCGGCGAACGGAACCTGGCCACCGCCGAGACGCCGCGGCTCATCGAGGACACGTACTCCGTCACCGACGCGGCCGTCGTGGGCTCCCTGCTCATCACCCTGCTCCGGCACGCCGACCGGGTCGCCGTGGCGTGCCTGGCGCAACTGGTCAACGTGATCGCGCCGATCCGCAGCGAGCCCGGCGGGCCCGCCTGGCGGCAGACCGTCTTCCACCCCTTCGCGCAGGCCGCGCGGTTCGCGCGCGGCAAGGTGCTGCGCACCGGGGCCGACCGGACGGGCGCGCGCGTCGAGACGCCGCGCCACGGCGACGTCCCCGCGCTCGACCACGTGGTGACGTACGACGAGGAGAGCGGCGATCTGACGATCCTGGCCGTCAACCGGGCCCAGGACGAGCCGCTGCGGCTGTCGGTCGCGCTGCGCGGGTTCGGCGCGGACGGCGCGGCGGCCGGCGGGGCGCACGGGTACACGGTCCTCGAACACCTGGTCCTCGCCGACGACGATCACGACGCGGCGAACACGGAGGCCGATCCGGGGCGGGTACTGCCGCGGTCCGTGGCCACCACCCGGATCAGCGCAGACGGCGAGCTGGAGGCCGAACTGCCGTGCGTATCCTGGAACGTGCTCCGGCTGCGGAAGCGGGGTGCGTGACCACGGCGGGCAGGCAATCGAAACTGGCGTAAAACTCCGTACATCCCTCGGCCCCTCTCGGGAGTCGTACGTCGTGACCCGCACCCTGGTCGTCGACCTGGTGTGAAGCTCGCTACACCTAAGGCCCTTTTTGCATGAACCATGGGCGTTCTTCGCAAATCTGGCCTAAAGTTCCGGGAGCGAAAGGTGCGCGTCGACCAGGGGAGGATCGCGTGCGCCTCATCAGTCGCGATGTGCCAGGGGGGAACATGCGGCGTATCGGAGTGGCCGATACCGAGATCATGACGGCGGAGCCGAGACGCGGGACCCGCGTCCGCTCCGCCGCGGCGAAGCCGGCGTGGTACCTGCCGGCGGCCCTCGTCACCGACGCGGCGGGGATCGCCATCCCCGTCGTGCTCGTCTTCGTCACCACCCGGCAGCCGTATCCGGCGCTCTGCGCCGCGCTGGCCGCCGGCGGCTGGCTCGCCGTGCGGGCCGCGCGGCGCCGCTACTCCGCGCGGCAGCTCGGCGAGTCGGGCGCCGTGGTGCCGCTGCTCCAGGACTGGCTCCTGCTCTTCGGCGTGCTCGCCGTCGTCCGGGCGTTCACCGCCGACAGCGCCGCGGAGCCGCAGCCGGCGCTGCTCGCGCTGCTGCCCGGGCTGGTGCTGACCGTCGTCACCGCCAAGCTGCTCCACCACCACCTCGTCGCGGCCCGCCGGGAGGGCCAGGCCGTCCGGCGCGTGCTGGTGGTCGCGGAACCGGCAACCGCCGACCACGTCGTCGGCCAACTCGCCGCCCGTACGGACCACGAGTACGTCGTCGTCGGCGTCGTCCCGGTCGGCGAGGCCCCGCTGTCCTGCGGCGCCCCGGAGGCCGCCCGGCTGGGACCGGTCCCCTCGGACCGGGCGGGCTGGGACGCCCAGGCGGTGCTGTCCGCCGCCCGGGAGCACGGCGCCGAGCTGGTTCTCGCCGCCCCCGGACCGCTGCTGCCGGCGTCCCGGCTGCGGCAGTTGGCGTGGGCGATGCACGACGCGGGGCTGCCGCTGGCCGTCCTGCCGGGCATAGCCGAGGTCGCCGAGCGGCGGCTGCGGCTGTCGGTGGTGGCGGGCCTGACGCTGCTGCACATCGCGCCGCCGCTGCGGCGCGGCGCGCAGTCGACGCTGAAGGCGGCGAGCGACCGCGTCGCCGCGGCCGTCGGCATCGCGCTGCTGGCGCCGGTGTTCGCGCTGATCGCGGCGGCGGTGAAGTTCACCTCGCCGGGACCGGTGTTCCACAAGCAGACCCGCCTCGGCCGCGGCGGGGCGCCGTTCACCATGTGGAAGTTCCGCAGCATGGTCGAGGACGCGGAGCAGCAGAAGTCCGCGCTGTCCGTGGTCAACGAGCACGACGGCAGCCCGATCTTCAAGATCCGCCGCGACCCGCGGGTCACCCGCGTCGGCGAGGCGCTGCGCCGCAGCTCACTGGACGAACTGCCGCAGCTCTTCAACGTGCTGCGCGGCGAGATGTCCCTCGTGGGCCCGCGCCCCCCGCTGCCGGAGGAGGTCGCCCGCTACAGCGACACCGAGCTGCGCCGGCTGGCGGTCAAGCCCGGGATGACGGGCCTGTGGCAGGTCAGCGGCCGCTCGGACCTGACCTGGGACGAGACGATCGCGCTGGACCTGCACTACGTCGAGAACTGGTCCTTCGCCCACGACATGGACGTGATGGCCCGCACCCTGCGCGCGGTCGTCGACGGCCGGGGGGCGTATTGAGGTACGGAACGACCGCTCGGACCGCGCGCCGGTCCGGCTCCTCGGAGCCGGCCGGCGCCGCGGTGCGGTCTGTGTCAGGCACCCGCCGTCGCCGTACTGCGCCAGTCCTCATACACCGCCGCGATGCCCTCCCGCAGGGGGATCTCCGGGCGCCAGCCCAGCTCCGTGATGCGCGAGACGTCCAGCAGCTTGCGGGGCGTCCCGTCCGGGCGGTCGGTGTCGAAGGCGATACGGCCCCGGTAGCCGACCACGTCCCGTACGGTCTCGGCCAGTTCCCTGATCGTCAGGTCCTCGCCGCAGCCGACGTTCACGGGACCGTCCGCGTCGTAGCCCCGCAGCAGCGCGAGGCACGCCGCCGCCAGGTCGTCCACGTGCAGGAACTCCCTGCGGGGCGTTCCCGTGCCCCAGAGCACGACCTCCTCCGCGCCCGACTGGCGCGCCTCGTGGAAGCGGCGGACGAGGGCGGGCAGGACGTGGCTGGTCTCCAGGTCGAAGTTGTCGCCGGGGCCGTAGAGGTTCGTCGGCATCGCCGAGATGTACGCCGCGCCGTACTGCCTGCGGTACGCCTGCACCTGCTCGATGCCGGCGATCTTCGCCAGCGCGTACGCCTGGTTCGTCGGCTCCAGCGGGCCGGTCAGCAGCGAGTCCTCGCGGATCGGCTGCTCGGCGAGCTTGGGGTAGATGCACGAGGAGCCGAGGAACAGCAGCCGGGGGACGTCCGCCGCGTGGCTGCCGGCGATGACGCTCAGCTGGATGCGCAGGTTGTCCTCCAGGAACTGCACCGGGAAGCGGCTGTTCGCCATGATCCCGCCGACCTTGGCCGCCGCCAGCACCACCGCGTCGGGCCGCACGGCCGCCAGCCAGGCCGCCGTCCCCTCGGCGTCGCGCAGATCCAGCTCCGCACGGGTGCGGGTCAGCACCTCGTACCCGTCGGCGGTAAGCCGCCGCGCGACGGCGGAGCCGACCAGCCCGCGGTGCCCCGCGACGAAGACCCGCGCACCGGGCGGCAGCAGAGCCCCGGGCGCGGGCGGGGACAGTTCGTTCGATGGCGTCATAAGTAGGGATTCTGCCATCCGGCGGAATGATCAGAGGATGGAACCATGGGCAAGACGGCCCTCATCACCGGGGTCACGGGCCAGGACGGCTCGTACCTCGCCGAGCTGCTGCTCGGCAAGGGCTACACGGTGCACGGCCTCGTCCGGCGCTCGTCGTCGTTCAACACCGAGCGGATCGACCACATCTACGAGGAGCCGCAGGAGCCCGGCCGCAAGCTGGTGCTGCACCACGCGGACCTCACCGACGGCGTGGCGCTGGTGAACCTGCTGCGCGACCTGGCGCCCGACGAGGTCTACAACCTCGGCGCCCAGTCGCACGTCCGGGTCTCCTTCGACGCCCCGCTGTACACCGCCGACGTCACCGGCCTCGGCTCCATGCGGCTGCTGGAGGCAGTGCGCGCCGCGGGCATCGACACCCGGCTCTACCAGGCGTCGTCCTCGGAGATGTTCGGCTCCGCCCCGCCGCCGCAGAACGAGCGGACCCCGTTCCACCCGCGCAGCCCGTACGGCTGCGCCAAGGTCTTCGGCTACTGGTCGACGGTGAACTACCGGGAGGCGTACGGCCTCTTCGCGGTCAACGGCATCCTGTTCAACCACGAGTCGCCGCGCCGCGGTGAGACCTTCGTCACCCGGAAGATCACCCGCGCCGTGGCGCGGATCAAGGCGGGTCTCCAGGACCGCCTCTACATGGGCAACCTCGACGCGGTACGCGACTGGGGCTACGCCCCGGAGTACGTCGAGGCGATGTGGCTGATGCTCCAGCGCGACGTGCCGGACGACTACGTGGTCGCCACCGGCGAGGCCGGCAGCGTCCGCCAGTTCCTGGAGGCCGCGTTCAGCACCGCGGACCTCGACTGGACGGAGTACGTCCGCTTCGACCCGAAGTATGAGCGCCCCAGCGAGGTCGACGCGCTCATCGGTGACGCCACGAAGGCAGGCGATCTGCTCGGCTGGAAGCCGCAGGTCAAGTGGCCCGAGTTGGCCCGGATCATGGTGGAGGCGGATATCGGGGCGCTCGACGCCGAACTCGCCGGTGCCACCGTCAGGATCGACAGGTAAACACGGATATTCTCTCCCCGGACTCGCGACGCGCGGCCGCAGGGGACGACGGCCCAGGGGGGCACATGCACAAGCACAGAAGAACGCGGAAGTGGGGCGCACTCGGCGTCGCCGTGGCGGTGGTGACCGGGACGCTCGTGACGGTCGGCGTCACGTACTCCTCGCCCGAGGCCGAGGCGGTGACGCCGCCGGTCGCGATGACCGCCGACGACCTGGCGA
Source organism: Streptomyces aculeolatus (assembly GCF_020400605.1). Classification (GTDB taxonomy): domain Bacteria; phylum Actinomycetota; class Actinomycetes; order Streptomycetales; family Streptomycetaceae; genus Streptomyces; species Streptomyces aculeolatus. Next base: position 29,625 of record NZ_JAINRD010000036.1, read on the forward strand.
CCTGGCAGACCAACGGCGTGGTGTGGTCCATGGCCGAGTCGAACGGCGTGGTCTTCGCGGGCGGTACGTTCTCCGCCATCCGCCCGCCCGGCGCGGCGGCCGGCACCAGCGAGACGAAGGTGGCGAACTTCGCGGCGTTCAACGCGGCGACCGGCGAGCCGACGAGCTGCAAGCTGAACTTCACCATCGGCTCCGGCACCGCCACCGTCCGCGCGCTGACCGTCTCCCCCGACGGCAAGACGCTCTACGCGGGCGGCGAGTTCGGCTCCGTCAACGGCGTCTCGCGCAGCCGCGTCGCGGCCATCGACATCGCCTCGTGCTCCGTGAAGACCGGCTTCAACGCCGGCGCCGTCTCCGCCCGCGTCTACGGGCTGGACGCCGCGGCGAGCGGCCGGCTGTACATGGCCGGCGACTTCAAGACCGTCCGCGGCGAGAGCCGGGTGAAGTTCGCCGCCCTCAACGCGACCACCGGCGCGCTGAACTCCTGGAAGGCCAACGCGGGCCCGGACCGGGCCGGCCGCGTCATCGAGGAGACCCCGAACGGCCAGCACGTGGTCGTCGGCGGCGACTTCAACGGGCTCAACGGCGACAGCAGCGTGCACGGCCTGGGCGTCGTCCGCGCCGACACGGGCGCGACCGTACGGGCCTTCAAGGGCGTCAGCAACAACACGAACAACCCGTACGAACTGCACTGGAACTCCCTCGTCAAGGGCATCTACATCGACGAGTCCGGCATCTACACCGCGCACGAGGGCCACGGCGGCGGCGTCTTCGACGGCCGCCTCGCGATGAACCTCAACAGCAGCTTCACCCAGCGCTGGCGCGACACCTGCCTGGGCGCCACCCAGGACGTCACCGTCTACAAGGACGTGCTGTACAGCGTCTCGCACGCGCACAACTGCAGCAGCATGGGCCAGTTCCCCGAGCTGAACGAGCGCCAGCACATGCTGGCCGAGTCCGTGGACAACCCCAAGCCGCTGCTGTCCTGGTTCCCCGACACCGACGACGGCCCGTCCGGCACCGAGCAGATCGGTCCGCGCGTGATGGTCACCTCGTCCAGCGGCGGCAAGGACTACATGTGGATCGGCGGCGAGTTCACCCGGATCCAGTCCAACGGCAACAAGCTCCAGCAGGGCCTGGTCCGCTTCGCCAACACCCCTGACTCCCGCAAGCCCGTCGCCGGCGCCACCGGCGTGACGGCGGCGAACGTCGACGGCGGCGTGCGGCTGCGCTGGAAGGCCGGCTGGGACCGCGACGACAGCAAGCTGACGTACACGATCTACCGCAACGGCGAGGCACTGGCGACCAAGCCGACCCTGGACTCCAACTTCTGGACGCTGCCGCAGGGCACCTTCACCGACAGCACGGTCAAGCCCGGCACGTCGTACAGCTACCAGATCACGGCGAGCGACGCCGTCGGCAACACCACCGCCAAGTCCGCGGCGGTGACGGTGACCACGCCGGGCACGCCGGCGGAGACCACGGTCGAGCGCACCGCGACCGCCGACGCCTACGTCAACGGCTCCGCGACGAGCACCAACTACGGCTCGCACAACCAGCTCCTGGTCAGGAAGACCTCCCCGTACCTCAGCTACCTGCGGTTCTCGCTGCCCCAGGCGCCGAGCGGCATGACGCTGAAGTCCGCGAAGCTGACGCTGCGCACCACCAACGACGCCAGCGCCGGCACCCCGGACACGATCAGCGTGCAGCCGGTCACCGGCGCCTGGTCGGAGTCGGAGGTGACGTACGCGGGCCGGCCGGAGCTGTCGTCCACGGTGCTGGGCACGTTCACCGGCGCGACGGAACTGGACACCGACTACACCGCGTCGCTGTCCGCCGCCCAGCTCGCCGGTTCGCTGGGCGACACCCTGGACGTGGCGCTGACCAGCGACGGCACCGACGCCTGGTGGGTGCGGGCGCGCGAGACCTCGTACGCCCCGAAGCTGACGCTGACGTTCGGAGCGGGCTGATGCGCGCCCGTACGGCACGAGGGCCGCGCACGGCGCTGGCGGCGGCGGCCGCCGTCCTCGCCCTGGCCCTGGCGGGCTGCAGCGGGGGCGACGACGACGGTGACGACGCGGCCGCCAAGCCGTCGGCGTCCCAGCAGGACGGCGACCGCGCCCCCAAGGACCCGGGCCCGGTGGACGAGGAGAAGGCCGACGACACCGAGAAGGTGCCGGAGGAGGACCTGGAGCCCGCCGAGGGCGAGTTCTCCGAGAAGGAGAAGACGTACCTGAAGGACCGGGTGCCCGAGGGTGTGGACCCGGCGGCGATCCTGGAGGCGGGCGAGGAGGCCTGCGCCAAGATCGAGAGCGCGGCGGCGACCGACGAGAAGCTGGCCCGGGAGGCCATCCGCTCCGGTGACATCGCCAACGCCGAGGACGCGATCCGCACCCTGTGCCCCCAGTACGAAGACCTGCTGTAGGAGTCCGTCTTGAAGAGACTGCCCATCGTCGTCGCGATACCGACCAAGAACGAGGCCGAGAACATCGCGACGACGGTGCGGTCCGTCATCGACCACTTCGAGGCCGTGGTGGTGGTCGACTCGGACAGCACGGACGACACCCGCGCCCTCGCGGCGGACCAGGGCGCCGAGGTCGTCCCGTACACCTGGGACGGCAAGTACCCGAAGAAGAAGCAGTGGTGCCTGGACCACATCCACCCCGAGCTGGACTGGATGCTGTTCATCGACGGCGACGAGACCCCGAGTCCGGAGCTGATCACCGAACTGCACCGCATCTTCGACCCGGTGGCGGCCGACGGCACGCGCAAGGTGGCCCCGGCGGCGTTCGACATCCCGCTGGGCTACTGGTTCGCGGGCAAGCGCCTCCGGCACGGCTACACCATCGTCAAACGCGCACTGATGGACCGCACCCGCGTCCGCTTCCCGGAGTTGGGCGACCTTGACGCGCCGGGCATGGGCGAGCAGGAGGGCCACTACCAGCCGCTCGCGGACGGCCCGGTGGTGCGGCTGAACGCGACGATCGAGCACGAGGACCTGGACCCGGTACGCACGTGGTTCGAGCGGCACAACCGCTACTCGGACTGGGAGGCGTGGCTGGAACTCCACCCGGAGGTCCGCGAGGAGATCCGCCAGGCGAAGACCCGCCAGGGCCAGCTCTTTCACAAGGCCCCGCTGAAGCCGCTGGTGTCGTTCGCGTACGCCTACGTGTACAAACGCGGCTTCCTCGACGGCCGCGCGGGTCTGGACTACGCGCTGGCGATGAGCTTCTACCGCTGGCAGATCGGGCTCAAGACCCGGGAGGAAAGCGCGTAGTTTCCCCTCACGGAGTGACCCCGGCTCGCTACTGTGCGTAGAGAGGCGAGGGGTGAGGTGAACGCGGTGACGACGCTTGAGAACTCCCAGCCGCCGGTGCAGTGGCGGTACTGCGGCAACCAGACGAAGCGGTGGCGGACGCGGGCCGGTGTGAGCCGGGAGGAGCTGGCGACGGAGGCGGGGTACGCCTACGACACGGTGAAGATGATGGAGCAGGGTCGTCGCCGTCCGACGCCGCGGTTGTTGCAGGTGGCGGATGAGATGTGCGATGCGCAGGGGATGTTGGTGGCGGCACTGGGGTACTTGCAGCCGGAGAAGTTCGCGTCGTACTCGCAGGAGTACATGGCGTACGAGGCCGAGGCTGTCGCTCTGAGCTTCTACCAGCCCCACTACGTTCCAGGCCTGTTGCAGACGGAGGAGTACGTCCGCGCGGTTCTGTCTGCGTTCGTGCCTCCGCTTGATGCGGAGACGTTCGAAGAGCGGGTGAAGGCACGTCTGGAGCGGCAAGCACTGCTGGCGATCGGGAGCCGCTCGTTCAGCTTCGTCGTCGAGGAGGCAGTACTGCGCCGCCGCTTCAGCAGTGAGGAGGCGCACGAACGGCAGTTGCGCCGACTGCTGGATGTCGCCGAGCAGCGCAACGCCACCGTGCACGTGATGCCATCTGATCGCGGCCTCCACCCCGGCCTCCGGGGCCCGCTGGTCATCCTCGAAACGCCTGAGCACGAGCACCTCGTCTACGCTGAAAGCCAGGCAGGCGGGGTGCTCTACGCTGATGTGGAGAGGGTCAATATCGCGATGCGCCGCCGTGACATGATCGCGGGCGAGGCCCTGTGCCCCGGAGACTCCGTACGGCTCATTACGCAGCTGCTGGAGGAGCGATGATGAACAGGCTCGACTGGTTCAAGTCCAGCTACAGCAACGACGAAGGCGGCGAGTGCATCGAAGTAGCCGTCGCCTGGCGCAAGTCCAGCTACAGCAACAGCGAAGGCGGCGAATGCGTCGAGGTCGCCCCCGTCCCCGGCGCCGTCCACGTCCGCGACTCCAAGGACCCCCACGGCCCCCACCTCTGCTTCACCCCCGAAGCCTGGTCCGCCTTCCTCACCCACACCACCACCCCCCACGCCTGAGCCCGCCGGACCCACGCTCACTGTTCGGGCACGAAATCGTCACGGATCTCACCGCTGACACGCGGGGTGCCCGCTGCTATGCAGGCATGAACCGAGTGTCAGAGCCTGAGTGGACAGCTGGGGGAAAGTCGTGGCAGAGCAGTGGGCAGGGCGGACGTTCTCGAAGAACATGCGGTTCAACGACCTGTTCGGCGCGGGATACACCGCGCACGGGGACTTCACCTTCACCGTGGGTGAGGACGGGGAGGTCAGCGGACAGGCCGCCGTCGCCTACGAGTTAATCGTGGACGTCGGTCGCATGAACACGATCATTGAGTACGTGAGGGAAAAGGGGCAGGAAGTGCTCGGCGGTCTCGGCCCGGTGGGAATCGCGCTCGGCAGCATCGGCGAGTTCGGCCGGCTCATGCGCGTGGGCTATGAGACCGAGCAGCAGCTCACGATCCTGTCGGGACCGATCTCCGGGGCCATGATCTCGGACACGCTCAAGCTCCAGTGGTCGGCGCGGAAGCAGCGGGACTTCAAGGGCATACCGCTCAGGGTCTACTACGAACACCAGGACAAGAAGGATCCGATCAGCAAAAATCCGCTGTCGGTCGAGTCGCCCTGGCCCGGTGAGGCGAATGTCGACCAGTGGCAGGCCATGACGGCGTACCAGAGTCCTGCCTCCAAAGGCGACACGAAGACCGAGACGAGCGCGTACTGGACGGCCCACCGCGTCGGATGAAACCCGGGCACGTGCGGAGCTTGGCAAGGACTCGTGAGCTGCCAAGCCTGCTGCGACGCCCCAGCGGGCGCGGCTGGGCCTGCCGCAGGAACTGGGCTTCGTCTCGGGTATGACCTGCTGGCGTCGGCTGCGGGACTGGAACGAGGCCGTCCGGACTGGTCGCGCTGCGTGGTCGACTCCTCCCACGTCAGGGCGACCGGCGGCCACCGCAACGACGTCACCCAGCTCCTGCCGCCACTCGACATGATCCCGCAGGTACGCGGGCGGGTCGGCCGTCCCCGTCGCAAACCCGATTCGCCGTTCGCCGACCGCGGATACGACCACGACGTCTAGCCCGGCTTCACGGCTTCCGACGCCTGCGCATCCGCTGGGAACGCAGGGCAGACATCCACGAAGCGATCCTCAAACTCGCCTGCTGCCTCATCACCCCACCGACAACTCAGCTCATTGCTTTAGCTTGTTCTTTAACCTCTGGCCCTGTACTGGGGAGGTGCCCCGCGGCGCTCTGGGCGTTTCCCTCACCAGTTGGTGGCAGTGTTCCGTGCCGGGGTCAGGGGCGAGTGTGCTTGCCGTCGAGCCACAGGGTGTCTGACTCGTCGCGGTGTGAGCCGTTGGTTCCGACGTGCTTGGCGTCGATCTTCGCGCCCTTCTTGATGACGTGCACGAGCGCCATCCCGTGTCCGCGGCCCAGGCCGTAGTCTTCCTTGAGCCACTGCAGGATCGTTCCCGCCTTCGTGGCCGGCTCGTCGAAGCCGCGCTCTTGTGCGAGGGCGATGAACGCACGCGGCGTCAGCCCGGTCTTGTCCTCGATGGTGTCCAGGTATGCCTGAAAGGACATGCTCTCCCTTTCCCGTCGGTGTACTTCCAGCTTGGCCACCGCCAGGGAGGGTCTGCCGGCGGTCTGAATCTGTAGACCGCTCCCGCATCCAGAACTCATCGCTCGCCTTGCGGTGATCCGGATCTGCTTCTCGTGGATCCGGCCCCGAACGACGTGGCGTAGACGCTCGCCGCTTGTGGATTCGCCGGGTACGTGGACGACCCTCGCATGATCATTCGTTCCCCTGCCCGACCTCCGACCGGAGCGACCCGCATTACTGCACCCGACCCAACCGTCCAGGCGATGATCGAGGGCCGCAGAGCCGACACCGGACGACGGCGCCAACGCGTGCTCACCGCCCTGGCCCAGGCCGCGAAGGAGTGCGACGACGACCTGGCCGCCGCCCGCGCCGCGAACCGCGAGCTGATGGCCCAGCTCAATCGTCAGGAATCAGCACGCTCGTGAGTAAACACATTGAGCGTTCAGCGTGCGGACTTCCTGGCCGTCGTGGAGGCGGGCAGCGGCCGGCGGCCCGGCGCTTGGCTGCGGCCTGCGTGTCCGCGGCGCAGGGGGTCGCAGTCGTGCGCGCCGCACAGGATCAGAGCCGGACGAAGGCGTCCGGTGGTTCCGGGACCCGTCCCGGACCGGTGGCGGTATACCTCGGCTACCGACGCACCATCCGAGTGAAGGGAGTCTGATGAGCAGATTATTCGGTGCTCTGGCGCTTTCCGGCGTGACGCTGGCCGCTTTGGCGGTGGCCCCGTCTGCCTCCGCGCAGGACGACGGTCAGGCCGAGCGGTCCGCGGCCACCTGCTACGCGAATTCCTGCACGGGGCTGGACCCGGAGAGGACCGGGTGCGCTGCCGACGCCTTCTCTCCTTACACCGTGTACTCCGGCCCCGGCCTCACCAGGAAGCTGGAACTGCGGTACAGCCCGACCTGCCGGGCGGCGTGGGGGCGCATCAGCAACGTCAACGAGTACACCTACGTGTACATCCACAACAGCTCCGGGGCGACGTACGGGAATAGCCCCACCTACCCCGCCACGTCCGCGTACACGGCCATGGTGAACGACGCGGGCCTGACCGCCTGGGCCTGCGGGCCCGACGCTTGCACGGACAAGTATTAGCCTCGATCTTTCGTGACGGTCCGTCGGATTCTCTGGCGGGCCGTTTCGGTCGTCCGGGGTGGGTGCTTCGCGAGGCGGAGGATGCGGCGTCGGCCCGCGGAGACGAGTGGGGGGGGCGGCGGAGAACAACCGCAACCTCAGGCGCTTGGGTTCCCACAGCCGGGCGGGGCCGGTCAGGGCCGGCATCGGCATCCAGGCCAGCAGGTCGAGGGGGAGCTGGACGATCTCCAGCCAGACCTGGTTCTGCCTGGTGTCGTGGAGAGACAGGTTGGTAAGGCCGGTGGCGCGGGCGGCGCGGATGCGGTCCTCAGCGCGGGCCCGCTGGCGGTGGCGCAGCTCCAGCTCAGCGATCGGGGCGTGGGCGGTGTTGGTGGCGAAGCAGGTCAGCCGCATGCCCTGGGGCCGGCCGTCCCAGCACATCTCCGGCGAGTTCGGCGGCCCAGGCACTGTCACGGAGCTGGCCGCCGGGTTCGACGGCCGGTGTCCACGCCGATGCGGGGATCTTCAGCACCGTCTGAGGGATCTGCTCGGTGATGGTCATGCCCACCGAGTACGACATCGGGCACCGGGTCGTATGGGGTTTCCCGCCTGGTGTCGTTCGCTTCCCTCAGCAGCGGGGTCATTGCCGAGTTCGCCGAGATCTCCACCGCCGGACGAACGGGGAGGAAGGCGGCGCGATGCTCCGGAAGAGGTCCGTGATTCGCCCGGCGCCGGTGTTCTCACTCCCGGATTCGGCCGGGTGGGCATGTTTCCTCAGACCGGTTGAGGGCACGCTGGGGCTGGCGAGGTTCACGTGAGAGACGTCGGACTCGCCGCTCCTGCGGCCCAGGACGGTGTGCGGCCCGCACCGGACGACCAGCCGCTCCGGCGAGGGAACGGTGCGCTCACGTCGTGGTCGACGGCGGAGGACGACCGGAGCGGAGGCCATCGATGAGTCCAGGACGCCCGAACGGCCATGACGTGCGCAGGCGCACGATGCTGATCAGCGGGGTCGCCGGTGCGCTGGCGCTGGGCACACCGGCCCGGGCGGCAGGCGGCGAGCCGGACCGACCGGTCAACATCCTGTTCGCGATCGCGGACGACTGGGGCTACCCGGACGCCGGCGCCTACGGTTCCCGGGCCGCGGGGACGCCGACGTTCGACCGGCTCGCCGCGGAAGGCGCGCTGTTCACGCGCGCCTTCTGCGCGGCCCCCTCGTGTACGCCGTCACGGAACGCGATCCTCACCGGCCAGGCACCGCACCGCCTCGGGGCGGGAGCGAACCTGTGGTCCGAGCTCCCGGCCACGTTCGACGTGTACCCCGACCTCCTCGGGCAGGCGGGATACCGCATCGGCCGGATGCGCAAGGGCTACGGCCCGGGTGTGTCCCCGGAGTGGCCGCACGACCCGGCGGGGCCGGGCTTCCCGTCATTCGACGAGTTCCTCCGACAGCAGCCGGAGCGGACACCGTTCTGCTTCTGGCTCGGTTCCTCCGATCCACACCGGCCGTACGACCCCGAGCTCGGCGAGCAGTCCGGCATCGACCCGGCCGCCGTGGACGTCCCGCCGTATCTCCCGGACACGCCGGAGGTCCGCGCCGACATCGTCAACTACCTCGCCGAGGTGCGGCGCTTCGACCGCGAAGTCGGCGACGCCCTGCGGCTCCTGGACGAGCGAGGGCTCGCCGGGAACACGATCGTGGTGATGACCGGAGACCACGGCTGGCCCTGGCCGCGGGCCAAGGCCAACACCTACGACGCCGGCACCCGCGTGCCGCTCGCGATCCGCTGGCCGGGCCGGGCAAGGCCCGGGACCGTGATCGACCGCCTGACGGTGCTGAGCGATCTCGCTCCCACCTTCCTCCACGCCGCCGGGATACCCGCACCGCCGGCGATGACCGGGCAGTCGCTGGTGCCGGCCCTCTCGGGCACGGCCGCCCCGCGCGAGTTCGTCGTCATCGAGCGCGAGCGGCACGCCCGCGCCCGGGAGGGGAACCTCGCGTACCCCGTCCGTGCACTGCGGACGGACAGGTGGCTGTATATACGCAACTTCTTCCCGGAGCGCTGGCCCGCCGGCGACCCGGACTTCGACCTGGGCCTGCAGGGGATCTTCGGCGACATCGACGCGGGGCCCACCAAGACACAGCTCCTGGAGAACCGGCACGAACCGGAATTCGCCAGGGCCTTCCAACTGGCCACCGGCAAGCGGCCGGAGGAGGAACTCTACGACCTTGCATCCGACCCGCACAGCCTGGAGAACCTCGCGGACCATCCCGGACGTGCCGCGGTGAAGGCCCGGCTCCGGAAGCAGTTGCGGAACTGGATGCGCCACAACGGCGACCCGCGCGCCGTCGACCCACGGACCGGTTTCTGGGACAACGTCGAGTACTACGGGTGACGCCGCCTCAGCGCCGGACCTCGTCGTAGACGTTCAGGAGGGTGTCCACCACGCCGTCGATCGCGAAGCGGTCGTTGATCAGGCCCCAAGCCGCCTGCGACGCCTCCTCGTTGGCCGCCGGGTCCAGCAACTCCAGTACGGCCTGGCCGACCAGGGGGCCGTTGTCCTGGTCGGCGCGGCTGTCGAGGACGCGGCCCGCGCCGGCCTCCGCGACGTCGGGGCCGAGGCCGCAGGTGCGGGTGATCACGACCGGGACGCCGACCGACAGAGCCTCCAGGACCGAGACCGGGAACGGCTCGACAACCGATGGGAGAACGTAGACGTCGGCGGTGCGGTGCTGGGCCAGGACCTCGTCGGGGGTGAGGGAGCCGACGTACGACACCGAGTCGGCGACCCCGAGTTCGGCGGCCAGCCGCATCATCGGCTCGGCCAGCGCGCCGGTGTCGGGTCCGGCGAGGACGAAGCGGGCGTCCGGGTACTTCGCCAGCACCACGGGGATCGCCCGGATGAAGTCCTCCGGCCGCTTGCGCTCCTGCACCCGCGCGACGTACACGATCGTCGGCGGCCCCGAGGTCCGCGCCGGCCTGCGCTCCTGCGGCAGTACGCCGTTGACGAGGCGGCGCGGGCGGTTCAGCGGCGTGTCCGGGATGACCGCCTGGATCTCGCCGTGCTCGAACTCCGTGAGGTACAGCGTCGCGTCCGCCTTGCGCAGCGCGCGGCGCAGCCCGAGCACGTCGACGGCGCGGGCGACCGGCTTCTCGGTGGGGTCGATCATGCCGTGGGTCTGCAGCACCACGGGCACCCCGGCCTGCTGCGCGATGAGCGCGAACGGCAGCGTGATGAGGTCCCGCATGAGGTGGACGTGCACGACGTCCGCGGAGCGGACGAGGCGGCGGGCGCGCGCCAGCAGCGCGGGCGAGGTGATTCCGCTCACCTCGAAGCGCGGCAGCACGTGCTTGGCCTGGTACATGAAGGTGGGCACGCCGTCGATGTCGCGGGGCAGTGGTCCGTCGAAGCCGTCGCCGAGGGTGGCGATGCGCGAGTCGACGCCCCGGGCCCGCAGCCCCTTGGACAGGTTGAGCGCGACGCGCGTGGGCCCGCCGAAGTCGTTCGTGGGCGTGTGCAGCGTGACGACATGCAGAACTCGCAAGACGGTCCCCTCCTCGGCACCCCCCGGCACCGTACGTATGTTCCCGGAGCCTACCCGCCGCACAACCCCGAGCCTATTTAGACTGTCTTCGGTTGCGGGACGGCTATTCAGGGCGATACGGGGCGGGGGCAGTTCAGGCGATGACGGACCAAACGGACGGGCCGCGGTCCGGCGGGGGCGACGGCGCGGGCCGGGTGCCGCTCGACGAGACCGTGCAGATCCGGATGGCGCCGCTCGCCGCCAAGGCCGCCCGCCGGGCGCGGGCGTCGGCCGAGAGCTCCGGCGACGGCGATGTCCCGGGTGACGTTCCCCGCGGCACCGACCGCCGCGCCGCCGGTGCCCGGATCCGGCGGCCGTTCGCCCCCTTCGTCATCCCGAAGAGCCCCGCCCCGCGCGCCGTGCTCTCCCGCGCGCTCGCCGTCCCGCTCGTCGTCGCCCTCGTCTTCGTCCTGCCCCTGGCCGTCGCCGGCCGCTCCCAGCCGGACGTCCGCGACGCGGTGTTCTGGCTCCAGCTCGCCACCACGTGCTACGCGGGCGCCCGCCTCTCCGCGATGATCCTCACCACCCGGCGGCGGCTCATCCAGGGCACGGTCTGGCTCTTCTGCTACGTCGCGATGGGCGTCGCCCCGCTCGCGCAGATCGTGCTGGAGCAGACCCCGACCCCCGTGGTCGGCACCCGCGGCGACTTCACCATGGCGGTGGCCCTGGTGCTCGCCGGCTTCGTCGCCTTCGACGTCGGCGCGCTGCTGTCGCGGCACGCCTCGGAGGCGCGGCTGAGCCGGCCGCGGCCGGTCGCCTCGGTCAACAAGCGCCGCCTGTACCTGCTGGTGATCCTCGCGTACGCCGGCAGCGCCCTGCTCATCGTGTCCTTCGGCGGCCCGGCGCCGTTCTTCGGCAGCCGCCAGGCGATCAGCGACGAGCTGACCGGCGGCGGCACGTCGGACTCGCAGGTCGGCTCGGCGTTCCTGCGCGGCTTCGGCACGGTGCCCGCGCTGCTGGCGCTGCTGATGCTGACGCGCTGGCTGGTGATGTCGCGGCGGGCCAGGCGGCAGCCGTCCGTGGTGCTGCCGTGGGCGGGGCTGGTCCTCATCAACGCGATCGTCAACAACCCGATCTCCAACCCGCGGTACTGGTTCCTCACGGTCGCCTTCGCCCTGCTCTTCACCGCCTTCCCCCGCAGCCCCGTGGTGTACCGGGCGGCCCTCGCCGGGGGCGTGGCGGCGGCGGTGCTGCTCTTCCCGTTCGCGGACAAGTTCCGCTACGACGAGGGCGGGCGGAAGCAGACGCAGTCGGGCTCGGTGCTGGAGCCGCTGGTGATGAAGGACTACGACCAGACGGTGATGTTCGCGAACACCATCTCCTACGTCGACTCCGGCACGGGCCACACGTACGGCAAGCAGCTGGCGTCGTCGGCGTTCTTCTTCGTGCCCCGCTCGGTGTGGGAGGACAAGCAGCTCGACTCCGGCGTCAAGGTGGGCACGTGGATGGGGATGACGAACGTCAACCTGTCCTCGCCGCTGTGGACGGAGCTGTGGCTGGACTTCGGGCCGCTGGGCATGGCGGGCGGGCTGCTGCTGGTGGGGTACGCGGCGGCGCGTACGGACCGGAGGTTCGCCGAGTCGGGGCACATGTCGCGGGATCCGGGGAACGTGATGGCGACGGTCGTCCCGCTGATCGCGGGGTACTCGTTCATCCTGCTGCGGGGGCCGCTGCTCCAGGCCACGGGGCGGATCGGGATCGCGGTGCTGTGTCTGGCGCTGGTGACGACGTTCCGGCCGGAGGAGCACAAGCGGCTGCACTGACCGCCTTCCGGCGGGAGCGGCGGGAGGGCGGACCGGGGGGCGGGGTGACCCGTTCCACCGGCGGGGTCCGGTGCCGCGTTCCGGCGGGGTGCGGCGGGCCGTAGGCTCGGGGCGTGGATGTCGAGGATGATCTTCGGGGCGCGCTCGGACGGCAGTTGGCAGGGGTCGGCACGCGGCGGGCGGGAGCGGCCGTGGAGCGGCTCATCGCCGGCTACCGCGGCGACGGCCCCGCCCCCGCGCTGCGCGACCGGGACGACGTGGCGGCGTACGCCGCGTACCGCATGCCCGCCACGTTCCAGGCCGTGCGGGCCGCCCTGGGCGCGCTGGCCGACGCCGCGCCCGGCTGGGCGCCGGACAGCCACCTCGACGTCGGCGGCGGGACCGGCGCCGCCGTCTGGGCGGCGGCAGCCGTCTGGCCGGAAGGCGGGCCGCGCCCGACCGTCGTCCTCGATCGCGCCGAGCCCGCGCTGGCGCTCGGCCGCGAGCTGGCCGCCGGTGCCTCCGCGCCCGCGGTACGCGCCGCGCAGTGGCGCCGCGAGGCGCTCGGTGCCGCCCGGACGGGCACCGGGCGGGTCCGGAACCAGCCGGCGGACGACACCCGGCACCGGCAGCCGGGCGGCTCCGGTGGCCGCCCGGCGGACGCCTCGGCGGGCGGCCCCACGGCCGGCTCGGCACACGGCCCAGGGGTCGGCTCGGCAGACGGTACGGCAGGTTCCGCATGGGCGCCGGCCGGGCTCGTCACCGTTTCGTACGTGCTCGGGGAGCTGTCCGAGGACGTCCGGCGCGAGGTCGTCGCGGAAGCGGCCCGCGGGGCACGCGGCGCCGTCGTCGTCGTGGAGCCGGGGACGCCGGACGGCTACCGGCGGGTGCTCGCGGCCCGGCAGCAGCTCGTGGAAGCCGGGTTCGAGGTGCTGGCGCCGTGCCCGCACAGCGCGGCGTGCCCGATGGAGGGGACCGCCGACTGGTGCCACTTCGCCGCCCGCGTGCAGCGCTCCGCGCTGCACCGCCGGGTCAAGGGCGGCGAGCTGGGGCACGAGGACGAGAAGTTCTCGTACGTCGCGGCGGTACGGCCCGGAGGGACCGCCGGGACGGGGGCCGCGGCGCCGGCCGCCGCCCGCGTCGTACGGCATCCGCAGCTGCGCAAGGGCCTGGTGCTGCTGGAGCTGTGCACGGCCGGCGAGGGGCTGGCCCGTACGACCGTGTCCAAGCGGCAGGGCCCGCGCTACCGCGCCGCCCGGGACGTGCGGTGGGGCGATGCGTGGCCGCCGCCGCAGGACGACGGCCACGCCGGGGGCGCCGGGGCGTAGCGGGTCAGTCGCGCAGCTCCAGCGTGCAGCACTTCACGCTGCCGCCGCCCTTGAGCAGCTCCGTCAGATCCATCGGGATCGGTTCGAAGCCGCGCGCCCGCAGCGGCGCGACCAGCCCGGCCGCCGCCTGCGGCAGCAGCACGTGGCGGCCGTCGCTGACGGCGTTGAGGCCCAGGGCGAGCGCGTCCTCCTCCCCCGCCAGGACGGCGTCGGGGAAGAGCCGGGCGAGGACGTCGCGGCTGCCCGGGGAGAACGCGGCCGGGTAGTACATGACGTCGGCGTCGGTGGAGTCGTCCAGGACGCACAGCGCGGTGTCGAGGTGGTAGAAGCGGGGGTCGACCAGGTCGAGGCCGACGACCGGGCGGCCCAGGTACTCCTGCGCCTCGGCGTGCGACTCGGGGCTGCTGCGGAAGCCGCGGCCCGCGAGGATCCAGGAGCGGGTGACGGCGAAGTCGCCCTCGCCCTCGTTGACGTGCTCCGGCAGGTGGTAGTCGGCGAAGCCGTGCTTGCGGAACCAGCGGCGCTGGGCGGTGGCCTCGCCGCTGCGCTGCGGGTACGCGAAGCGCGCGCCCAGCACGCGGCCGTCGACGACGAGCGCGCCGTTGGCGGCGAAGACCATGTCCGGCAGGGCGGGGTCGGGCTCCAGCAGCTCCACGGTGTGGCCGAGGGAGCGCTGCCGGGCGACCAGGTCCTCCCACTGCGCGATCGCGAGCTGGAGGTCGACGGGTTTGGCGGGATCCATCCACGGGTTGATGGAGTACGTGACGGCGAAGTGTGCCGGTGGGCACATCAGGTACCGGCGCGCCGAGGCTGTGCGCAACAACGAGGGCTCCTCACTGCTGACGTCCAAGCGCCGGCCCGCGGATCGCGCGCGCCGACGCACGTAACCGAATGGTGCCTGGTGAACACCCGCGCGCGCAGTAGTGCGGCACGGGTGGCCGGGGTCGCGCCGCGGGGCGCGGGAGCGCGTACGGGGAATGCGGCCCGCCAAAGGTGTATTTAGCGCGATACGCACAGGTGAGCGGTGGTCACGGTTTCATCGCATACGGCGCCGGGCGGGCGGCGTCCCCGTAGCGCGTGAGGGGGCGTATCCGCGCAGGTCCGGGCGTACGGGCCGGAAGGCGACCGGCCGCCGGGGCGGAACCGGACGCCTCGGTACCGCAGGGCGGCTCGCGGACCGGATGGCATACCGTGGCACAGTATCGGCCTACAGCACCCGTTTCCGGTGGCAGCACGGGGATCGGGTCCCCAGGGACGACGGCCGAGGTGAGGGGACGCATGGCACGGGCACGCAGGCTTCCGCAGTGGCTTCCCGGCACCCGCCGCGGCCGGACGCGCGGCAGTGCCGCCGCGGCGGAGCGCCTGCAGGCGGCCGCCGCGGAGCGCAGGGAACTGCTGCTCGCCGCCGCCGACGCGGGCCTGCCGCTGGCGCCCGCCGCGTACCCGGAGGGCTACGGCTGCTCCTGCGACCGCATCGGCTGTCCCTCCCCCGGCCGCCATCCCGTCTCCTTCGCCTGGCAGACGCAGGCCAGCGCCGACGCGCAGCGCATCGAGCGGTGGCTCGCCGCACAGCCGGAGGCCAACTTCGTCACCGCCACGGGCCGCAGCCACGACGTACTGGACGTGCCGATGGAGGCGGGCGCGCGGGCGCTGGCCCGGCTGGAGGCGGAGGGTGTCGCGGTCGGGCCCGTGGCGGTCAGCCCGGAGGCGCCGGGGCCGGGGCGGATGCTCTTCTTCACCTCCACCCGCGGCACGCCGGAGGACGAGGACGAGTGGTGGCCGTGCGAGCTGGACTGCCGCCCGGAGACCATGGACGAGCACCCGGGGCTGCGCTGGCACTGCCGCGGCAGCTACGTGCTGGTGCCTCCGGCGCGGCTGCCGGGTGACGAGGGCGTGACCTGGCTGCGCGGACCCGAGCACCCGCTGCCGGACCCGCTGACGCTGCTGGAGGCGCTGACGGATGCGTGCGCGGCGTACGCGGGCGCGGAGCGGGAGCGCGAGGCGGCCTGGCCGCTGAGCTGAGGCCCGGTGCCGGGCCGGCCCGCGCGCGGGGCCGACGGCGCACGCCGGACCGAGGGCGCACACCGGGCTTGAGGGCCTGTAGGCCCGCGCCCGGCTTCGCCGGTCAGCTCCCCTCGGCGCCCACCACACCTTCCAGGCGGTTGTAGAAGACGATCCCGTCGCCCTTGTCGTCGCGCGGCGGCACCACCACCGCCTGCTGCGAGACCCGCTCCATCGTCAGCGACTTCTTCGCCGTGCCCGTCATCAGGGGCTTCGCCGCCGACGGCACCTCGACCTCGCGGCCCTCTGCCACCGTCTGCTTGACGAAGTGCCGGGTGCTGAACATCACCAGCGCCCCGCCGTCCGCCAGCCGCAGCGCGACCGGCGGGTACTCGGGGGTGGCCTCGTCGACGTACTGCGTGACGTACTCGGGCGTGCGCCGGTACTGCTCGCGCGAGCCGACCCGCTCGGACGTGTGCTGCCCCGGCGCGAAGTCGTCGCCGGAGCCGTCCTTCAGATACGCGGCGTACGTCTTCCCCAGCTCCGCGGGCGCGACGGCCAGCCCCGCGGACGCGCCCAGCGGCACGCGGCGGACGTGCCCGTCCTCGTCCTCGGCGAACTCCCCGATGGCGGCCGCCTCGGAGTCGTCCAGCAGCGACAGGTGGGTGGCGTGCCAGCTCGACTCCGGCCCCTCCTTGACGAAGACCAGGAACCAGCGCAGCTCGTTGCGGTTGGTGAGGGTGTCGGCGACGAACCACCGCGGCCAGCCGCGCTGCTGGGGGATCAGGTAGTTGGTGTCGCTGAACTCCAGCGGCTCGTAGTCGGGGTTGCCCTCCGGGTAGTCCTCCTTGCGCACCTTCAGGCCCGCCTGGTCGATCTCGCGGAGCCCGCCGGCCTCGATCCGGGAGTTGACGTCGAGGTCGTAGTCCTCGTTGGCCTTGTTGTTCAGCTTCCCGAACCGGTCGAGGACGCGGTCCGCCTCGCCCTTCTGCACGGCCGGCTGGAGCACCTCCTCGCCGTGGACCGTGACGCAGCCCGTGAGCGTCAGCAGCAGCGCCGCCAGCAACGGCACCGCGGCGACGGTCACCCGGAAGCGGCGTATCGGCATGATCTTTTTCTCCGACTCCTGCGCGAGGGGCTGGGAACGGCGTCACCTTACCGGTTCCGCGGCGGCTCACCGGAGCGGGACCGGATCCGCCCCCGCGGGCGGTGAACGGGCGGTGCGCCGGGCAGTGATTCGGCTCTCATTCGTCTCCGGAGGGCCAAAACCCTTCCCCGGGACGGGTCCGAGCGATCATCATGCTGCGCATGACATTCGGGGCAGCACTGAGCGAGTTGCGCAAAGCTCAGAAAACGGCGAAGGGCGTCTCGCTCTACTCGCGCTACGTCAACCGGCCGCTGGGGCGGGTGTTCGCGGCGGGCGCGTACGTCCTGGGGCTGCGGCCGAACCATGTGACGCTGCTCAGCGCGGCGTTCACCGGCAGCGGGATCGCCTGCGTCGCGCTGGTGCGCCCCGGCTGGGCACTGGCCGTCGCGGTGTACGCGCTGCTCGTCGTCGGCTTCGCCCTCGACTCGGCCGACGGCCAGCTGGCGCGGCTGCGCCGGGAGTCGAGCGCGGCCGGCGAGTGGCTGGACCACTTCGTCGACTGCGCGAAGGTCACCGCCGTGCATGCCGCCGTCCTCGTCTCCTTCTACCGCTTCTTCGACCTCGGCTCGGACGCCTGGCTGCTGCTGCCGCTCGGCTTCCAGCTCGCCGCGGTGCTGATCTTCTGCGGCGGGCTGCTGGCCGACAAGCTCAAGCCGAAGCCCGCCCCGGGATCCGCACCCGGCGCCGGCCCCGCGCCCGCCCCGCCGCCCTCGCGGCTGCGGGCGGTGGCGCTGCTGCCCGTGGACTACGGCGTCTTCTGCGTGGTGTTCCTGCTGCTGGGCAGCGAGCGCGCGTTCCTCGCCGGCTATACGGCGCTGGCCGCGGCGGCGGCGCTGTTCCTGGTCGCCTTTACGGCGAAATGGTTCCGGGAGCTGTCTGCGGCGGGCTGAGGGGGGCGTCGGCGCGCGGGGCCCGGCCGGAGAGGGCGTCGAGTGCGCGGCGCAGCTGCGTGCTCGACGTGTGCACGGTGTACGGGAAATAGACCACTTCCACGCCCACCGTCCTGAAGTCGGCCTCGAGCTTGTCCCCCTTGGGCGTGCCCCGCCAGTCGTCGCCCTTGAAGATCACGTCGAACCGGACCTGCTGCCAGGTCTCCAGTTTGTCCGGCACGGTCTCGACGAACGCGGCGTCCACGTGCCGGATGCTGCGGACGATCTCCAGCCGCTCGACCAGCGGCACGACCGGGGCGCGGCCCTTCGCCAACTGCGCCATCTCGTCGGAGACCACGCCCGCCACGAGGTAGTCGCAGCGACTGCGGGCGTGCCTGAGGATGTTCAGGTGTCCGACGTGAAAGAGGTCGTAGACCCCCGGTGCATAGCCGACCGTGTGCGCCACGGCACCCCCCAAGATTCCCCCTGATATGTGCGCAACCCCCAGCGCGCCAGGAGTGTCAACCATAACGGGCAGGTGCGGATAAGGTGCAAGCCGGGCTTCGGGAAGGCAAACGAGGGATGGCATGGTGACGCGGGTACTGCTGGTTTCGACCAACTATGCGCCGGAACAGGCAGGAATCGGGCCGTATGCCACGCAGATCGCGGAGCACTGGGCCGGGACCGGTCGCGCCGAGGTGCACGTGCTGGCCGGCATGCCGCACTACCCGAACTGGCGCGTCGCCGAGGACTACCGCGGCGTCTGGCGCAAGGAGGAGGAGCGGGCCGGCGTCCGCCTGCACCGCCGCCGCCACTCCGTACCCGCGCGGCAGACCGCCGTGCGGCGCGCGTGGTACGAGGCGTCGATCCTCGCCCACGGCGTCGTCGCGCCGCCGCGCATGGCCGCCCCGGACGCAGTCGTCGCGCAGTTGCCGAGCCTGGCCGGAGGCGCGCTCGGCGCCCGCCTGGCCCGCCGCCACGGGGTGCCGTACATACCCGTCGTACAGGACCTGATGGGCGCGGCCGCGGCGCAGAGCGGCATCCGCGGCGGGGGCCGCGCGGCCGCCGCGGCGCGCGCGGTGGAGTCCCGGGTGCTGCGGCGGGCGTCGCTGGTCGGAGTGATCCACGAGACGTTCGTCCCGCGGGTGGCCGCGATGGGCGTCGACGAGAAGCGGATACGCGTCGTCCCCAACTGGTCCCACGTGACGGAGCCCACACGGCCGCGCGCGGAGATGCGCGCCCGGCTGGGGTGGCGCGACGGGCAGACCGTGCTGCTGCACTCCGGCAACATGGGCCTGAAGCAGGGCCTGGAGGTGCTCGTCGAGGCAGCCCGCACCGACCCCTCGCTGCGGGTCGTGCTGATGGGCGACGGCAACCAGCGCGCGCAGCTCGCCGCCCTGGGCGCCGGGCTGCCGAACCTGGACTTCCTGCCGCCCGCGGACGCCTGTGAGTTCACCGACGTGCTGGCCGCGGCGGACGTGCTGGCGGTCACCCAGCGCTCGTCGGTGCTGGACATGAGCGTCCCGTCGAAGCTCACCTCGTACTTCGCCGCCGGCCGGCCCGTGGTCGCCTCGGTCGCCGACGGCGGCGGCACGGCGGAGGAGATGCGGCGTGCGGGCGCAGGGGTGGTGGTGCCGCCGGAGGACCCCGCGGCGCTGCTGGAAGCGGTGCGTACGCTGGCCGCGGACCCCGGTGCGGCCGACGCGCTGGGCGCCAGGGGGCCGGTGTACGTGCGGGAGCACCTGAGCAGCGAGGCGGGTCTGGGCCGGATCACGGCGCTGCTGGACGAGGCCCTGGACGCCTCCGGGGGGCCGGTTGTCCACAACCGGCCGGTTATCCACAGGCGGGAGGCGGCCGGAGAGCCGGCCGGGGGGTCCGTCACGCATACTGACAAGACCGGTTGAGGGGGGCCGAGACCATGTCACAGCACGCTCCGGGCGACAGCCACGCCATGCAGCCGCAGGACGAGCCCGACCTGCTGCGCGACCAGTTCCGGCAACTGCTGCGCTACCGCGGGATGATCGTCCTGGGCATCGTCCTCGGGCTGCTCGGCGGCGGGTGGATCGCCCTCGCCTCCGGCGACGAGTACATCGCGTCCAGCGAGGTCACGCTCCGCCAGGTCAGCCTCGATCCCTTCGCCTCCGGCAGCGACGCGACGGCCATCAAGGAGAACATCGGCACGGAGCGGCAGACCGCCGCGAGCAACGCGGTCGCCAGGGTCGTCGCGGAGGAGATCGACCACCCCGAGGACGGCGAGAAGCTCCAGCACGGCCTCCAGGTCACCAACCCGCCGAACACGCTGGTGCTCCGCTTCGACTACAGCGCGGAGGACCCCGAGACGGCAGCCGAGCGCTCCAACGCCTTCGCCGCCGCCTACCTCGCGTACCGCGAGGACAAGAGCAAGCGGACCATCGACAACATGGTCGAGGCCTATGACGAACAGGTCAAACCCCTGATCGCCGAGCGGGACTCGCTCGACGACGAGATCGAGTCCCTCGGCGAGGGCAGCGCGCTGGAGTCGGCGCTGTCGGCCCGCTCCTCGCTCAGCCAGAGCATCGGCCAGATCACCGCCGACCGCGCCAAGCTCCAGGCCCTCGACACCACCCCGGGGCACGTCGTGCGGGACGCCACGCCGCCGGCCGAGCCCGCGGGGCCGGGGATCTTCATGCTGCTCGGCCTCGGCGCCGCGTTCGGCGTGGGCCTCGGGCTGCTCGTCGCCTGGGTGCGGCTGGTCTTCGACCCCACGGCGCGCTCGGAGAGCGACGTCGTCCGGGCGCTGCACGCCCCGGTGCTCGGCACCCTGCCGCGCACCCGCAGGCCCGGCGGGCTGCTGGCCACCGGCAGGGTCGCCGAGGAGTACCGCTCGATGGCCTTCCGGCTGGCGTACGACCAGCGCTTCGCCGACCGGCGGCGGCTGTTGGTGGTCGCGCCGCGCGGCAGCATAGACATCCCCGCCGCGGTCTCGGTCAACCTGGCCGCGTCGTTCGTGGAGATGGGGCACGAGGTGCTGCTCGTCGAGGCGGACCTGCGCACGCCGAGCCTGTCGGCGCGGCTCAGCGCCGCCGACGGGGTGCGGCCCGGCTGGGCCCGTACGCCGGCGCGCGGTGACGGCGGCTGGCCGACGGGCCTGCAGATTCCGATCGACGCGGGCGAGTCCGGTGCGTTCGACCTCATCCCCGGCACCCGGGTGCGCAACGCGGCGCGGGCCCTGACGTCCGCGCCGGCCACGCAGTTGATCTCGGAGGCGGACGCCCCCGGTTCCGTCGTGGTGGTGCTGGCGCCGGCCGTCCTGTCGTACGCGGACGCCCTCGCGCTGGCCGACCGGGTCGACGGCGTGCTCGTCGTCTGCGACCCGCGGCAGGTGCACCGCGAGGACCTGGCGCGTATCCGCGAGCTGATATCGGGCGCGGGCGGCACGGTGCTCGGTGCGGTGCTGCACTCGCACGGCAGCGGCGAGCCCGACGCGGGCGGACGCGGCCGGTCCGGCAGAGGCGCGGGCCGCGGCGGCGCCCGGGGCGACGGGCGCGGCGGCGAGGCCGGCGGAGGCACGGGGGTGCCGGCGCCGCCGGCGGAGGCCACGGGGGCGGACTACCCGGCCGACAGCCGGGCCGTGCGCTCCTCGCGGCGGTAGATGCGCGCCCGCTGGGCGATCGCCTCCTCCGTCGCCGACCAGGGCGTGGCGGCGCTGACGAACATCGCCGTGCTGGTGGTCGCGGCGCGGGAGTCGTCGGCGGAGGGCTTCGCGGTCTTCTCCATCGTCTACATGACGTTCACCGTCGTGCTGGGCGTGCAGAGCAGCTTCGTCGGCCAGGCGCTGGTGCTGGAGCGGGACGGCGGCAAGAACGGCAAGGCCGGCGCGGGCGGTTCGGGCGCGGGGCCCGGCGGAGCCGACGCCACGACGCCGGAGGGGCCGGTCATTCCGTCCTGGGCGGAGCCCGACCCCGACGCGCCGCCCCCGCCGGCCACCGGCGTCGCGTCCGCCTGCCGGTCGGCGGTGACGTTCTCGGCGCTGTCGTCGACCGCGGTCGGCGGGGCGGCGGCGCTGCTGCTGGCGCTGGTGCCCGGCGAGCTGGCGCACGGGCTGGCCATGCTCGGCGTGGTGCTGCCCGTCGTGCTGCTGCACGACGTGCTGCGCTACTGCTTCGCCGCGCTCCGGCTGCCGCACCACGCGCTCCTCGCCGACCTGCTGCGGCTCGTCGTCGCCATCCCCGCGCTGGTGCTGCAGCCGGACGGCTCGTCCCCGGCACGGCTCATCGCCGTGTGGGGGGCCTCCGCGCTGCCCGCGCTGCTGCTCTGCCTGGCGCTGGCCGCGTACCGGCTGCGCGGCGCCCGCGGCGACTGGCGGCGGTATCTGCGCCGGGGGCACCTGGGCCGCCGGTTCGTGGTGGAGTTCGCGGTGGGCAACGGCGCGACGCAGTTGTCGGTGATAGGGCTCGGGCTCGTCGCCAGCCAGCTCGCCGTGGGCGCGCTGCGCGGCGCCACCACGCTGTACGGGCCGATGAACGTCCTCTACAACTCGGCGACTTCCTTCGGCCCGCCGGTGATGAACCGCATCCCCAACCTGCGCAGCAAGCTCCGCTCCGCGGCCGCCCTCGCCGCCCTGCTCTCCGGCACCGCCGCCGCCTGGACGACCGTGCTCGTCCTGCTGCCCGACTCCGCCGGCCGCGAACTCCTCGGCGACACCTGGGCGTCCACGTCCTCGCTGCTGCCCGCCACGGGCAGCCAGTACGCGGGCATCGCCCTGGGCACCAGCGCGCTGCTCACGCTGCGCGTGCTGCGCCCGGAGAGCACGCTGCCGATCCAGGTCGTCTTCTCCCTGCTCTCCGTCGGCTGCATGCTCACCGGCTACGCCGCCGGGGGCGTGCTCGGCGCCGCCTGGGGCCTGTGCGCGGGTTCGGCGCTGAAGGCCGCGGCCCTGTGGCTCAGGGTCGCGGCCGTCAGCCGCTCGATCGGCGCCGACGGCCCGGGCACCGCTGGCCCGGGCGGTCGGGGCGGTACCGGGCCGGGCGGTACCGCGGGGCCGGCCGGCGGCGCGGGGCCCGGCAGTGCCGCCGGGACCGGCAGTGCCGCCGGCGCCGCGCCCGCCACCGGGACCGCGCCCGCCGCCGGGGCCGTCACACCCGGTGCAGTCCCGGCCGCCCGGCCTCGATCGCATAGGAAGCCGCGGTCGCGATCGGGGCGCCTTCGGTGGTGATGTGCGGCACGACGCGGAAGTCCGCGCGGCACTGCTCGCGGTCCAGCGCGACGGTCACGTAGCCGCGGCGGCCGTCGTAGAAGCGCATGTGCGGGTTGGCCTGCGTGAGCCGGTCGTAGTTCGCCGGCCGCTCGGCGCCGTTGCCGCCGCTGCTGATGGAGGTGGCGACGATCTCGCTGGCGACGGCCGGCGCCGCCGGGTCGGCGTAGTCGCGCTTGACGTCCATCGCGTAGTGCACGTGCACGTCGCCCGTGAGGACGACGAGGTTGTCCACCCCCGCCGCCTCGGCCGCGTCCAGGAACCGGGTGCGGGCGGCGGTGTAGCCGTCCCAGGCGTCCATGCTGACGTTGTACGCCTCGATCGGCTCGCTGCGCCGCTCGGCCAGCACCACCTGCTGCGGCACGACGTTCCACCGGGCGCGCGAGTCGCGCCAGCCGTCCGCGAGCCAGTGCTCCTGCCGCTCGCCGAGCATCGTGCGCGCCGGGTCGTCCGCGTCCGGCCCCGGCGGCGCCCAGTTGCCGCCGTACGCCTGGTCGGTGCGGTACTGCCGGCCGTCGAGGACGTCGAACTGGGCCAGCGTGCCGTAGTGCAGCCGCCGGTACAGCCGCAGGTCGGCGCCGCGCGGGCGCTGCGGCCTGCGCAGCGGCTGGTTCTCCCAGTACGCCCGGTAGGCGGCGGCCCGGCGGACGAGGAACTCCTCGGGCGGCTGGTTGTCCTGGGAGACGGCGCCCGCGTAATTGTTCTCGACCTCGTGGTCGTCCCAGGTGAGTATCCAGGGGTGGGCGGCCTGGGCGGCGCGCAGGTCGGCGTCGCTGCGGTAGAGGGCGTAGCGCAGCCGGTAGTCCTCCAGCGTGACGGTCTCGTGGTTGAAGACGTCGGGGAGGGTCCCCGCGGGGTACGCGCGGCTGCCGCCGGTGGAGGAGACGGCGCCCTCGTAGATCCAGTCGCCGAGGTGGAAGACGGCGTCGAGGTCTTCGTTCGCGAGGTGCTTGAAGGCGGTGTAGTAGCCGCCGGGGTAGTTCTGGCAGGCGATCACGCCGAAGCGCATGGACGGGTTGCGCGCGTGCTGCGGGGGTGCGGTGCTCGTACGGCCGACGGGGCTGGTCCAGCGGCCGAGTCTGAAGCGGTAGTAGTACGGGCGGCCCGGCGCCAGCCCGTCGGCTTCGGCGTGCACGGTGTGGTGGAACTCGGGGTGGGCCAACTCCCGCCCGCGCCGGGCGATGCGGCGGAAGCCCTCGTCGTGGGCGATCTCCCAGTGGACCAGGAACGGCACCGGTGGCATGCCGCCGTCGGGTTCGAACGCGGCGGGCGCGAGCCGGGTCCACAGCACCACGCCGTCGGGGGTCGGGTCGCCGGAGGCGACGCCGAGGGTGAAGGGCTCCTGGCGGACCGTCCCCGGGTCGGCCGGCTCGTCCGCGTGGGCCTGCGGCAGCCCCACGGAGAAGGCGAGTGCGGCGGCGGCACCGGTGACGGTGAGGAAGCGGCGGCGGCTCACGTGTGCCGCGGCGGCGCGGAAGGCGTCCTGCGGGTTGGGAGGCGTCATGGGCGGTATTGGAATTGCCGGGGGCAACCGCTGTCCATACCCTGTGCGTCGGCGAGGTGACGGAGCGTTGACGTCTAGTACGGATTCCAGGCGAACTGACGTTCACGTGATCGCGCCATAGACTCGCGGTATGGCCGAGGTGATCGCGAAAGACGGAACCTGGGAGTTCGACGGCGAGCTCATACGGATCGTCCCCGGCCGCGACCGGGGGGTGCACAAGCTGCGGCAGTTGCTCGGCGAGGTCGCCGTGCCGCTGCCGGCGGTGGCGGGGATCGCGTACGAACCGGGGCGCAAGGGCGGGCTGTTGCGGCTGCGGCTGCGCGACGGCGCCTGCCCCGTGCTGCGGGCCGCGGGCGGCCGGCTGCCGGAGGCGGCGAGCCCGTACCTGCTGCGCCCGGAGCGGGACCGCAGCGGGGTGGCGGAGTACTTCGCCGAGGAGGTGCGCCGGGCTCTGCTGCTGGACGAGGTGCCGGACGGGCCCGTCGACCGCTACCTGCTGCCGGGCCCGGCCGTGCCGCTGACCGCGGGCGGCATGGACGGCAGCGCCGCGTTCGACGGCGAGCAGATCCGGCTGGAGTGGAACTGGCTGGTCGACGACGTGAAGAAGCGCGTGGGGAACCGGACTTTCCCGCTGGCCGGCCTGGCGGGCGTGGAGTGGGCGGGCGGCGCGGGCCTGGAGTCGGGCGGCCTGCGGTTCCGGCCGCACGGGACGACGGTCTTCCTCGACCCGGACAAGGACCCGCACACGCTGGCGCTGTGGGGCACGAAGAAGGAGACGGGGGCCGCGGTGCTGCTGGCGGCGGCGGTGACCGTGCGGCTGCCGCACCCCAACGCACCGGCGGACGCTCCTCCCGGCAACCCCGGGCAGGGGCCCGCGGCGCTCCCGGCGGGCGGGGCGGAGCCGGCGGACGCGGTGCCGGCGTCGCTCCGCAAGGACGCGGACCCGGAGGCGGCGGCCGTCTCGGAGGCCGCGGTTCCGGGGGACGACCACGACGCGGTGCTGCGCCGGCTGCGCGAGCTGGGCGAGTTGCACGCCGCCGGGGTACTGACGGACGAGGAGTTCGCAGCCGCAAAGCGGGCGATACTGCAGCGCATGGGCGGTAACGGCTGACAACACGGGGCTCCTGGCCCCTGGTTGGCGAAAACTTGGGCCGGAATTAAACGTTCTACGCTCTTCACTCCAGCCCCACTGGCCCCAATAATCGGGCCCCATGACTATTTACGACTCGATCGGCGGGGAGGCGGCGGTCTCGACCGCCGTGGACAACTTCTACGACCGAGTGCTCGACGACCCGGAGCTGAAGCCGTTCTTCGACGGCATCGACGTCCAGCGCCTCAAGCGCCACCAGCGCGCCTTCATCGGCGCCGCCCTCGGCGGCCCCGGCGCGTACAACGGACGCGGCATGCGCAAGGCCCACGAGGGGCTCGGCATCACGCCGGCCCACTTCGAGCGGGTCGTCGACCACCTGACGGCCACCCTCGTCGGCCTCGGCGTACCGGACGAGACCGTGAAGACCATCGGCGGCACCCTGGAGCCCCTGCGCGCGGACATCGCCCAGGAGGCGTAGCGCGCACCGGGAACCTAACCTGCCCGCATGACCGACCTCGGCGGGCTGCCGCACGTCACGCCCATGCTGGCGGTCTCCGGCAGCCTGCCGACGGCCGCCGCGGACCCCTCGTGGGCGTACGAGCTGAAGTGGGACGGCATCCGCGCCGTCGCGTACGCCCCGGGCGACGGCACGCTGACGCTGCTGACACGCAACGACAACGACGTCACCGCCCGCTACCCCGAGCTGGCCCCGCTCGGCGAGACCCTCGCCGCGGCCGGGCACGCCTGCGTGCTCGACGGCGAGATCGTCGCGCTCGCCCCCGACGGCCGCCCCTCCTTCGGCGCGCTGCAGCGCCGCATGAACCTCACCCGCGGCGCCGTCATCGCCCGGCTCGCCGCGGAGGTGCCGGTCGACTACATGGTGTTCGACGTGCCGTACCTCGACGGCGAGTCCACCATGCGCCTCCCGTACCGCGACCGCCGCGCGCTGCTCACCGGCCTCGGCGTCGAGGGGCCGCGCTGGCGCACTCCCCCGCACTGGGAGGGCCACGGCGCCGAGGCGTGGGAGATGACGCAGCAGTACGGACTGGAGGGGCTGCTCGCGAAGCGGCTGTCGTCGCCGTATCTCCCGGGCCGGCGCAGCGCCCTCTGGCTGAAGATCAAGAACGTCCGCACCCAGGAGGTCGTCGTCGGCGGCTGGACGGAGGGCGCGGGCAGCAGGTCGGACGCGATCGGCGGGCTGCTGATGGGCGTGTGGACGAAGGACGGCGGCCTCGCGTACGCGGGCACGGTGGGCAGCGGCTTCTCGCGGCACGCGCTGGAGGTGCTGCGGGAGCGGCTGGCGGGGCTGGCACGGGGGACGAGCCCCTTCAAGGGCCCGGTCGCGGACCGGCACGTGCGGGCGGCGCGCGCGGTGCACTGGGTGGAGCCGGAACTGGTGGGCGAGGTGTCGTACGGGGAGTGGACGGCGACGGGGGTGCTGCGGCACCCGGTGTGGCGGGGGCTGCGGCCGGACAAGGGACCGGAGGAGGCGAGGGGACCGGGGGCGTAGCGGGGACGAGCATCTCCGCACACCCACGCACGCACACGCGCACCCCGAGCGACCGCCGCCGGTGACGGCCGTCGGGCGATGCCACCGAATGACACCCCCGGGCGACGCCGCCGGGTGACCGCCCTCGAATCACCGCCCCCGGGCGGCAGCCCCCGGGCGGCAGCCCCCGGGCGGCAGCCCCCGGGCGGCAGCCGGCCGCGTGCCCGGCGCCCCGAGCTCGCCGGGCACGCGGCCGGGGCGCGTTCGCACCGCCGCCTGGACGGCCGTGCGGAACGCGCCCGCGACCCGCAGCAGGGACCGTTCGCTATCCGCGGTTGCGGCGCGCACCGCGCCGCTCGACCTGCGGAGTCATCCTGCTTCGCTGCGACTTGGCTTCGTTGTGCGCCTCCATCGAGGACTGCCGCTGGGCCTCCTTGACGCGCTCGTTCCGGGCGTTCAGCGCCTCCTGGAACGCGGCGTTGCCGCCCTGCCGGTGCCTGGTGGAGTCGTGCTTGTGGTGCTTGGCCATGACCGACGCCTCCTCGTGACCGTGGTGGCGATGTCGAACGTGTCGGTCGCTATCCACTGTCCCACGAATGGACTAATCAGTCATATCCGGCAGGTCGAAGTGGTCGCCGAGCAGTGGCTCCAGCAGGTCACCGTGCGTTCCGATGCGCTCCAGCACGTCACCGGGGAGGAAGACCAGCTCGTCCGGATCGCCGCAGGCCTCCACCTCGTCCCAGGTCAGCGGGGTGGACACGGTCGGCCGGGCCTTGGCGCGCAGCACGTACGGGGCCACGGTGGTCTTCGCCCGCGAGTTCTGGCTCCAGTCGACGAAGACCTTCCGCGGGCGCAGCTTCCGGGCCATCCGGTGCAGGATCAGCTCCGGGTGCTCCTGCTCCAGCCGCCGGGCCAGGGACTTCGCGTACGCGCTGGTGTCCTCGGCGGAGGCGGGGGCGAGGGGCACGTACAGGTGCAGGCCCTTGGAGCCGGAGGTCTTGGGCCAGGCGTCGAGCCCGTCCGCCCGGAGCGCCTCGCGCACGAGCAGCGCGGCACGGCAGCACTCGACGACGGTGGCGGGCGGGCCGGGGTCGAGGTCGAAGACGATCCGGTCGGCGAGCCGCTCGTCGGCCCTGACCGCCCCCGCGGCCTTCTTCGCGCCGGGGTCGAGGGCCTTCCACTGCGGTACGTGCAGCTCCAGCGCGGCGAGGTTCGCCGCCCAGAGCAGGGTGGGCAGGTCCTGGACGAGCACGTGGTGCACGGTGCTCCGGGTCAGCTCGACATCGACGGTGCTCACCCATTCAGGCGTGCCCGCGGGGGCGTTCTTGGCGAAGAACCGCTGCCCGTCCACGCCGTCCGGGAAACGCAGGAAGGAGGCGGCCCGGTCGCGCACGTGCGGCAGCAGGACGTCGGCGACTTGGGCGTAGTAGTGCAGCGCCTCGCCCTTGGTGAAGCCCTGCTCGGGCCACAGCACCTTGTCGAGGTTGCTGAGCTTCAGGCGGCGTCCTTCGACCTCGGTGACCGGCATATGCTGAACCTCCGGGAGAGAGGACATATGGATGAAATCTATATGGAAGGGTGCGATCTCCTTCGGGTTGGTCAGCATTCCCGTCCAGCTCTACTCCGCCACCGAGGAGCACGGGGTGTCCTTCCGGCAGGTGCACGCCGAGGACGGCGGCCGGATCCGCTACCGGCGGTTCTGCGAGCTGGAGGACCGCGAGGTGCAGTACGCGGAGATCACCAGGGCGTACGAGACGGAGGACGGCGACCTCGTCGTGCTCACCCCCGAGGACCTGGCCCAGCTGCCGCTGCCCAGCAAGAAGATCATCGACGTGGTGGGCTTCGAGGAGGCCGGCTACTTCGACCCCATCCAGTTCTCCCGCGCGTACTACGTCAAGGCCGCCGACGCCGCGGCGGCCAAGCCGTACGTCCTGCTCCGCGAGGCGCTGAAGCGCTCGGGGCGGGTGGCGGTGGTCAAGGTGGCGCTCCGCAACCGCGAGGCACCCGCGCTGGTGCGGGTGCTGGAGGAGGAGGACGTCCTCGTTCTGCACACGATGCTCTGGCCGGACGAGGTGCGCTCGGCGCAGACGGTGGCGCCGGACGAGAAGGTGACGGTGCGCCGGCAGGAACTGGACATGGTCGACTCCCTCATGGACGCGCTGGGCGGCTATGACCCGGACGAGTTCACGGACGAGTACCGCGAAGCGGTCGAAGCACTCGTCGCGAGCAAGGAGGGCATCGCGCCACCGCTGCCGGCGGAGGCGGAGGGTGAGGAGAAGGGCCAGGTCATCGACCTGATGTCGGCCCTGGAGGCGAGCGTCAAGGCGGCGAAGGACAAGCGCGGGGGGACGGCGGCGCCGGCGCGGAAGAAGGCGGCGGCGAAGAAGGCGGCCCCGAAGAAGAAGGCGGCGAAGAAGGCCGCGACGACGGGCAAGAAGACGACGGCCAAGTCGACGGCCAAGTCGACGGCCAAGACGGCCGCGAAGAAGACGGGCAAGAAGACGGCGAAGAAGCCGGGCAAGGCGGCCTGACCGCGCAGGAGCCGAGCCGGCGACGGGCGGGGGCCCGCACGTCGGCGGACCCCCGCCCGGTGGGCAGGGTGGGGGCGGCGCTCAGAACCAGCGGCCGCGGCCCTTGCCCTCCCCGATGTCCTCGGCGGCGCCGGGGGTGTCGGCGCTCTCGGGCGCGGCGGCATGCCCCTTGCTCTCCCCGGATTCCTCATGCTGCCCGTACCGGATGCCCCCGCGGTTCAGGTCGTAGCCCTCCTGCACCTCGCGGACGCTCATCGACGAGCTCTGTTCGGCCGGCACGTTCTCGACGATCTCCTCGGTCTTGAGGACGGTCTCGAAGGTCTGGGTGTCCTCGACCCGCCTGGTGCCGATGTCGGCGACGGCGTAGGGCTCGGACACCTTGTGGACGACGACCTCGGCGTCCTCGCCGTAGAGCGGCACCTTCACGCTGCGTTCCACGAACTCGTGGTGATCGCCTGCGATCAGGTTGCCGTCCTTGCCGTCGACGTCGCTGCGTCGTACGACGCACTCGTCGTGGCCGCGGGTGACCTCGAACCGCTGCGGGGTCTCCCGCACCCGGATCGTGACCTCGGCCTCGCCCATCGGCTGCCGCCGATCGACGGGCTCGACCTGCAGCCGCTCGCGGTACGCGACGACGCGCTGGTCCTCCGCCGCGCCGCCGCGCGCCGTGCTCTCGGGCTGCTGACCGCGCCGGCCCATCTGCTCGCCCCGGCCGCCGCCGCCCGCCGCAGCGGCGGCGTCGGTCTCGCGCCCTACCCCCGCGGCTTTCGCGGCCTTGCCACTGCCGCCACTGGCTGTGTTCCTGTCGGTCTGCACTGTTCCTCCCGCTGCGATGGTGCGTGCAGGGATAGAAGCGGTCCGCCGACTCGTTCGACGAAACCGGCATACCACCATGTAACGCCTCCGCCGTTCAGGTGTCGACCGGAGGGAGTAATCAGCAGCTCGCGCGCGGCTCAGCGCCGCGCCTCACCGCCCTGGTCACCCCCGACCCGCCGATTCGCCCGCTTGCGCAACCGGGCGCGGGCAGCCTCACGAAGCTGCGGATCGGCGTCGATGGCCTGATCCTGCTCGTCGTCGTACGCATCACGCGACGGCTGCCCGTCACCCCGCCCGCGGCCCTCACGGCCGTCGTCCGCACGGCCGGAACCACTGGTCGGACGCTTGTCGGTATGCACGGGTCGCCTCCCGCCGGAGGTAGTGGTGATCGCAGCCTTCCCCAGGGTTACGAACCGGGGAAAGCCCGGCGATTCCATGAAAACGCGACGACATGGGCGTGTCGACTGGAGGGGGCGGGCGCGGGAAGCAGCCGGGGGGCGGGAGCGGGGCGGCGAGGATGGCGGGAGAGGTGAGAGCCGAGGGAGGCGAGGTCCGCGGATGGGGCGGGGTACGGCGCGGCGGGTGGGGAGCGCCGTTCGGGAGGGCCGGGGTTTCGGGGGGCCGGGCGCCCGGGGGCTCAATGCACGAGGGCCGGGTCCGGGTCCTGTGTCGTGGGGTCCTGTGTC
>NZ_JAINRD010000037.1 GCF_020400605.1 Streptomyces aculeolatus
CGCGATGGCCGCCCGGATCCTGGCGGACCTGATGCCGGAGGCGGTCAGCCCGTCGCGGCGGGTGATCGCCGATCTGGACGCGCTGGAGCTGGAGTTGAAGCAGCTGGCGGCGGACGAGGCGGAGCGGTCCCGGATCACATTGCGGCTGCAGACGCTGCTGTCGAACTGGAACGACGCGCGGCCGGTCCCGGCCGAGGACGTGAGCAACAAGATCCAGGAGTCGTCCACGGAGGAGATCTTCGACTTCATCGACCGGCAGCTCGGTCGTACGGACGGAGACGAGGCGCCTTCGGCGCCCGCCCGGTGACGGGCCGGTGAAAGCAGAACCGCCCGCCGTGGGAACGGCGGGCGGTTCTCTTGTCGGTCCTGTCTCGCGCGGGTTGTCTCTCCCGGATCGTTCTCGCCGGCGTCGCCTTCCCTACTTCGCCGCCCGCAGCACCGCGGCCTCCGCGTCCTTCAGCGGCGCCGCGGTCAGCGGCGGCCGGGCCGGCTGCCGCATCGCCGCGAGGAACTCGGGCGTCTCCAGGCTGCCCAGCGGTGCGGTGAGCGTGGTGACGGCCGTGAGGGCGTCGCAGACGCGCTCGTTGACGAGGGAGGCGCTGGTGACCATGTCGGCGAACCCCTGCCGCTGCGCGGCCTGGGTGGTCAGGCGCGGGTCGCTGACGGCGGCCTTGTTGTCGGGGTAGCACAGGTCCTGTGAGGCGGAGAGCAGCCACGGCGCGTCGGCGGCGGCGGCGATGGCCTGCTGCGCCGTGCGGGCCAGGCCGGGCTTCAGGCCGCCGGCGCGGCTCAGGCAGGCCTCCAGGGCCCTGGCGGACCGGGCGGCGACGCTCATGCCGTGGCCGTGGATGGGGTTGAGGGACACCACGCAGTCGCCGAGCGCGACGAGCCCTTCGGGGCGGTCGTCGAGGCGGTCGAGGTGCATGCGGCGGTTGAGGGTGCTGCGGGTGGTGCGCACCGGCGTCAACGGCTCGGCGGCCTCGATCAGGTCGGCGATGATCGGGTCGCGCAGGCCGCGGGCGAAGGTGGCGAAGCGCTCCTCGTCGGCCGTCGGCTCGCCGCCGCGGGTGCCGGAGAGGGTGATGATCCAGCGGCCGTCCTCGATGGGCAGGAGCAGGCCGTTGCGTCCCGGTTCGCCGCTGCGGTGGTCGGCGTAGACGCTGACGACGGGGAAGGCCCCGGGGGCGCCGGCGGGGGCGCGGAAGACGCGGGTGGCGTAGGTGAGGCCGGTGTCGACGCTCTCCTCGGCGGCGGGCGGCAGGCCGAGGTCGGTGAGCCAGTGCCGCAGCCGGGAGCCGCGGCCGGTGGCGTCGACGACGATGTCGGCGGGCAGCTCGCGCGTGGCGCCGTCGGAGGTGCGTACGCGTACGCCCGTGACGCTCGTGCGGTCGCCGAGCAGCCCGTGCGCCTCGGTCCGCGTCAGCACCTCGGTGTCCGGGTGGTCCAGCGCGGCCTCGCGGACCGTCCGGTCGAGGAGGGGGCGGCTGCAGGTGAGCGCGTAGTGGGAGCCGGGGAAGCGGTGCTGCCAGCCGTAGGCGCTGTAGAGGACCATGTCCTCCTTGACGCCGATGCGGTGGGCGCCGGCGGCGCGCAGCCGGTCCAGGGTGCCGGGGAGCAACTCCTCGATGGCCTCGGCGCCGCCGGACCAGAGGATGTGCGCGTGGCGGCCCTGCGGGACGCCCTTGCGGGGCTCGGTCAGATCCGGGTAGGTGTCGCGTTCGACCACGGTGACGTGGTCGACGTGGTCCCGCAGGGCCCGGGCGGCGAGCACGCCGGCGAGCCCGCCCCCGAGTACGACTCCGTGAACTCGGGTGTTCGGGCCACGGGTTGCTTCCGCCATTGCTGTTCCGCCCTTTCCGCATGGTCCGGTCCGGGCGGTTGCCGTATGCCGCCCGGCTCACCATGCGGGCTCCGGCTTGGGGGTGACTTGCCGGTTTCTAAAGTCTTTTCCGGCTACGAACGCGGCCGTGAATGGCCGTACGCTACGGGCCGGTTGAACGGATCCGAGTTTCCGGAAGGATGCCCTCATGCGGGATTCCTCCATGCAGGTCGAGACCGAGATCGAGCGGTGCGTGGCATCTGGCATGTGCACGCTCCTGGCGCCGGAGGTCTTCGACCAGGATGAGGTGACAGGTCAGGTCGTGGTGCTGGTGAAGCGCCCGGCCGAGGAGCAGTGGGAGGCGGTGGACGAGGCCGTGCGCTCCTGCCCGGGCCAGGTGGTCCGGTTCGAGGAGGCGGCCGAGCCGGCCGGCGCGGCCGAGCCCGCCGACGCGCCTTAAGCACGCCCAAGTCCGCCTTAAGGCGCGGCCCCGAGGGTGGGCGGAAAGGCGTGGACCGGCTGTGCCGGGCCCGCGGCTTCGCATGCGGAGGAAGGAAACGCGTCATGTCGGACACGCTGTCCACGCCGCCCCGGCGGTTGCCGACCGAGCGCCCGCGCCCGCTGGACCCGCCGGAAGAGCTGGGCCGGCTGCGTGCCGAGGAGCCGGTCAGCCCGCTGCTGTACCCGGACGGGCACGTGGGCTGGCTGGTGACGAGCCACGCCGCGGCCCGGAAGGTGCTCAGCGACCAGCGGTTCAGCGCCCGGGGCGACATCAAAAAGGTGCCGTTCGAGCTGCCCTCCGGCGGCCGGCCGTGGGAGAAGGTGCCGCCCGGCTTCTTCATGCACATGGACCCGCCGGACCACACCCGCTACCGGCGGCTGCTCACCGGCCAGTTCACGGTACGGCGGATGAAGGCGCTGGAGCCGCGGATCGAGCAGATCACCGAGGAGCACCTGGACGAGATGGAGCGGCAGGGTCCGCCCACGGACCTGGTTCCCTCGTTCGCGCTGCCGATCCCCTCGCTGGCCATCTGCGAGCTGCTGGGCGTTCCGTACGGCGAGCGCCAGCGCTTCCAGGACCACTCGACGACCGTGATGCGCATCGGCTCGACCGGCGAGGAGGTGGCGGCGGCCTTCGCCGCGATCTACGGGCTGATCCACGAGCTGGTGCAGCTCAAGCACAAGGAGCCCGAGGACGACCTGCTCAGCGGGCTGATCGCCACCGGCGAGCTGGACGACGCGGAGCTGACCGGCATCGGGATGCTGCTGCTGATGGCGGGGCACGAGACGACCGCCAGCATGCTGTCGCTCGGCACGTACGCGCTGCTGCGCCACCCCGGCGAGGTCAAGCGGCTGCGCGAGGACCCGAAGCTGTTCGCCAACGCGGTCGAGGAGCTGATGCGGTATCTGACGATCGCCCAGTTCGGCGTGCCGCGTACCGCGCTGGAGGACGTCGAGCTGGAGGGCAAGCTCATCAAGGCCGGCGACGGCGTGACGGTGTCCCTGGCGGCGGCCAACCGCGACCCGGGGCGCTTCGAGGACGCGGACGGCTTCGACGTCAGCCGCTCCACCTCCGGGCACATGGCGTTCAGCTACGGCATCCACCAGTGCCTGGGCCAGCAGCTGGCCCGGGTGGAGATGCGGATCGCGTACTCGGCGCTCTTCCGCCGGTTCCCCGAGCTGCGGCTCGCGGTCGACGCGGACGAGGTGCCGCTGCGCGCGGAGGCGACGATGTACGCCGCGAGTTCCCTCCCGGTGGCCTGGTGATCACGTGCTCGTTCTGAACCCGGAGCAGGACCTGCGGGTCGCCGGCCTCGGCACGGCGTCGCCGGGACCGCAGATCGACAACGCGACGCTGGGCCGCCGCATGGGCCTCGGCCCGATGTGGGAGCAGTGGGCGGAGGCGTTCGTCGGCACCAAGTACCGCCATCTCGCGGTGGATCTGGAGACCGGCGAGCCGCGGTTCTCGCTCGCCGACCTCGGCGAGACCGCCGGCCGGCGGGCGCTGGCCGCGGCGGGCATGGAGCCGTCGGACGTCGACCTGATCGTGATGGGCACGGCGATGCCCGACATGCTGATGCCGACGACGGTGAACGTCGTCGCGGACCGGCTGGGCATCGACCAGGTGCCCACGTACCAGCTGCAGTCCGGGTGCTCGGGCGCGGTGCAGGCGCTGTCGGTGGCGGCGGGGCTGCTGCTGTCCGGCAGCCACCGCACGGCGCTGGTGCTCGGCGGCGACGTCTCGGCGAAGCTCGTCGACCCGGACATGGACGCCGCCGCGCTGCCGCCCGCGCAGCTGGTGAACCTCATGCTGTTCGGCGACGGCGCCGGCGCGCTGGTGCTGACGGCGGAGCCGTCGCCCGGGCCGGCGCTGCGGGCGGTCTTCACCAAGCTGGTGGGGCTGGGCCGTCAGCCCGGGCAGACGCTCGACTGGTACGGCGCGAGCCGCCGGTTCGACGGCCCGCCGGTGAGCGAGGACTACAAGGCGATCGAGGCGGCCGTGCCGGAGATGGCCGCCGAGTCGGCCGAGGAACTCCTGGGCGGGCTGGACTGGAAGGCGGACGAGCTGGCGTACGTGCTGCCGCCGCAGCTCTCGGGCCGGATGACGGCGCTGATCCGGGAGCGGATGGGTGCGCCCGGGGCCCAGGAGGTCTCCTGCGTCGACGAGACCGGCAACAACGGCAACGCGCTGGTCTTCTTCCAGCTGGCGCGGCTGCTGCCGAAGCTCACCGCGGGCGATCGCGCGCTGGGGGTCGCCATCGAGTCGAGCAAGTGGATCAAGTCGGGCTTCGCGCTGGAGGCGACCGCCTGACGGATCGCCCACGTCGGTACGGCCGCCGTGCACCGCTGTCCACGCAGCGGTGCGCGGCGGCCGTGGCGTACCCGCGACCGGTGTCCCGGGGCGGGCACGCGGCCGGCGGGCCCCGGCCCTCCCCCGGGCCGCCGCGCCGCGGGCCCGGCCGCGACCGCTTCGTACGACCGCTTTAGCCGCCTCCAAGGCCCCGTCAAGCTCCGCTGGCGAGCCTGATGGCGGTCCGCCCGCGTCCCCTCCCGTCGCGCCGCCCGGCGGTCCGCCGCGCTGGTCCACCAGGAGGTGTGAGTTCCGTGTCCGCTGCCCCCGCTCCCCCGCCCGCCGCTCCGGATCCCGTCGCGGAGCTGCACCGGTCCGGCAGCCTGGTCGCGGAGTACCCGAGACTCCCCGCGCTGCTCCGGGACCTCGGCGAGGACGAACGGCAGCGCGCCGGGCGGCTGCTGTCCCGCCTGTCCCCCGACGAGGTGCTCGCGGCCCACCCCGGCATCCCGACGGTGTCCGTCGCGGTCACCGGGCACGGCACGGTCGCCGGCCTCGTGCCGCCGCTCACCATGGAGCTGGCCCGGCACGGCATGCTGCTGCGCCCCCACGTCGCGGACTTCGGCGGCTGGCTCTTCGACCTCGCGGACCCTGCCAGCGAGGTCTACGCCGCCGGCACCGACCTCGTGGTATGCCTCCCGGCCGCCGGGATCGTCTTCGACGAGGTGCCGCGTCCGTGGCGGCCCGAGGACGTCGAGCGGGTGCTGACCGAGAAGGTGCACCTCCTCGGCAAGCTCGCCGCCACCCACGGCACTTCGGGCTCCGGCACCCTCGTCTACACCACGATGCCGCTCCCCCGGGAGTTCACCTCCCAGCTCGTGGACCACCGCTCCCGCGCCCGGCTCGGCGCCGTGTGGCGCGAGGGCAACGCGCGGCTGCTCGGGCTCATGGACGAGCACCCCGGTCTCGTCGTCCTCGACCTCGACCCGGTCCTCTCCGGGCGCGCGGCCCTCGCCGAGCCCCGCCTGGAGACCTACGCCGGCACGCCCTTCGCCGCGGAGCTGACCGCCGCCGTCGCGCGCGAGGTCGCGCACCTCGCGCGCGGCCGGTCCGGGCGGGCGAAGAAGGTGCTCGCGGTCGACCTGGACAACACCCTGTGGGGAGGCGTGCTCGGCGACGACGGCCCGGAGGGCATCGAGGTCGCCGACGGCCGTACGGGGCGCGCGTTCCAGCGCATGCAGCGCGTGGTCAAGCAGCTCGCCTCGCGCGGGGTGCTCGTGGCCGCCGTCAGCAAGAACGACCTGGAGCCCGTGCGCGAGGTGCTCCGCGAGCACCAGGAGATGACGCTGCGCGAGGACGACTTCGTCCGGGTGGTCGCCAACTGGGCACCCAAGCACGACAACCTGCGCGCGCTCGCCGAGGACCTCAACGTCGGCCTCGACTCGTTCGTCTTCGCCGACGACAGCCCGTACGAGTGCGGCCTGGTGGCCAGTGAGCTCCCCGAGGTCACCGTGCTCCACCTCGACGGCGACCCGGCGCTGCACGCCGAACGGCTACTGGCCGACGGCTGGTTCGACGTGCGCGACCTCACCGACGACGACGTCCGCCGCCCCGAGCGCTACCGCGAGGAGCTGGTCCGCAAGGACTTCCTCGACTCCTTCTCGTCGCTCGACGACTACCTGCGGGAGCTGGACGTACGGGTCGAGCTGAGCGCCGCCGCGGAGGCCGACGTGCCGCGCGTGGCCCAGCTCACCCAGCGCACCAACCAGTTCAACCTGACTACACGGCGGCTCCAGCAGGACGAGGTCGCCTCCCTGGCCGGCTCGCCGGGGAACATGGTGCTGGCCATCCGCTGCGGCGACCGCTTCGGGGACAACGGACTGGTCGGTGCGGTGTTCGTACGGACCGACGGGCCCGTGTGGCACGTCGACAACTTCCTGCTGAGCTGCCGGGTCTTCGCCCGCGGCATCGAGCAGGGCTGCCTCGCCGCGCTGCTGGAGCACGCCCGGGCCGAGGGGGCCGAGGCCGTGACGGCGCGGTACGTGCCGTCGACGAAGAACGGCAAGGTCAGGGACTTCTATCCACGGAACGGCTTCGACGCCCGCGGGCAGTCCGAGGACGGGACGGCCGACTTCCGGCACGAGCTGCTGGAGATCGGCGCGGTGCCCGGCCACCTCGATCTGACGGTGCGCTGGGAGCAGGAGGGAACACGATGAACGACGTCACCGAGCTCAAGGAGTTCGCGCGCGTCCACGCCAAGGCGCTGCAACTGCCCGCCGAGCGGTACGACGAGGTGCTCGCCGGCATCACCAGCGACGAGGACGGCGCCCCCGGCTCGTGGACGGCCCAGTGGTCGGCGATGGCCGGGGAGCTGGAGGACGCCGGAGAGCTGCTGCCGGCGTTCCTCTGCTACACCCTGGCCCGCTTCCCCGTCGTCGACGGGCCGGCGCGGCAGGCGGCGTACCGGAAGTGCCGGTCGGTGTTCGACCGCTGGCGCGCCGGCCAGCCGGACATCCAGCGGGTCACGGCGTCGCCGGCCGGCGGCGAGGTGGTGGCCTGGGCCGGCGGGCTGTCGGCCGCGGAGCCCAAGCCGGTGCTGATGGTGGCGGGCGGCATCGTGAGCCTCAAGGAGCAGTGGGCGCCGGTGACGCTCCAGGCCACGGCGCTGGGGATGGCCGTCGTGGTCACCGAGCTGCCCGGCGTGGGCGAGAACACCCTCCCGTACGACCGGGAGAGCT
This sequence comes from Streptomyces aculeolatus, assembly GCF_020400605.1. GTDB lineage: Bacteria > Actinomycetota > Actinomycetes > Streptomycetales > Streptomycetaceae > Streptomyces > Streptomyces aculeolatus. The sequence continues at coordinate 7,349 of NZ_JAINRD010000037.1, forward strand.
GGCGGATGCTGCCCGCCCTGCTGGACGCGGTCGCGGACCGGGCGGACGTGTCCGACACGTACGCCCTCGCGAACAGCTTCGGCGGGCACCTGGCGCTGCGCTGGGCCGGGCACGACGCCCGGGTGCGCGGCATCGTGTCGTCGGGTGCGCCGGTCAGCGGGTTCTTCGGTGACGCCGACTGGCTGCGCGGCGTGCCGGGCATCACCCGGCACACGCTGGCCCGGCTGGCGGGTGCGCCCGAGGGGGACGACGACGCGCTGCACAAGAAGATCGCCGACTGGGCGCTGACGCCCGCGGAGCTGGCCGGGCTGGAGATCCCGGTCCGCTACAGGACCAGCCTGCGCGACGAGATCATTCCGGCCGGGGAAGCGGCGTTCCTCCAGCAGCACGTGAAGGATCTCGGCCTGAACGAGATCGACGACGTGCACGGCGCGCCGGCGCACGTGCAGCAGACCGTGGACTGGACGTTCGGCTCGCTGCTGGCGATGCGTCAGGGCCTCGCCCCCAGCTGACGCCGCCCGGCCCCTCCCGCCCGCGCGGGAGAGTCTGCCGGAGCCCCCGTGACGGCCGCTGCCGGTCTCCCTGGTACACCAGGGGGGCCGGCAGCGGCCGTTGGTCACGGCGAATTCCGCCGGCGGCGGGCGCCGCCCGTAAATCGGGCAGCGGATACGTGGCGGGAATACCGGGCATTTGCGAGAACGGCGGATGATCACGACGCCTCGCGCGGGGGCGCGAATGCGTCCCACACGCCCCTGTGCAGACTGCGCAATACCCGGGGCAGCACCTAGGGGGGACTTAGGGGTGGGTAGGGGTTTCGGCACCCCCTACCTCCTCCATAGCCTGCAAAGGTCTGTACAGCATCGCCGCGTGACATACAAGCTCCCCTGCCTGTAGCGGCAAGAGAAATTGAACAAAAGTGCCATAAAACCTGAGCACTTCGGCCTAGAAAAATTCATCGGGGGTTGAAAAGTGCAGTACGAAATACTCGGACCCGTCCGGGTCGTGGACAACCGCGGCAGCAGATTCGTGAGCGCCAAGAAGATGCAGGTGCTTCTCGTCCTGTTACTGATTCGCGCCCGGCAGGTGGTCTCGATCGATGAGGCCATAGCCGAGATCTGGGGGCAGAACCCGCCTCGCCGAGCGACTGCGGGCATCCACGTCTACATCTCGCAGCTCCGCAAGTTCCTCGGCGAGCCCGGCAGCCGGAACAACCCGATCCTCACCCGCCCGCCCGGCTACCTCCTGCACCTGGAGGACGACGAGTTCGACGTGGACCGCTTCCAGGAGCTGCTGCACCGGGGGCGGCTGCACCTGAAGGAGGGCCGGCCCGAGCAGGCCGTGATCGCCTTCGAGGACGGGTTGTCCCTGTGGCGCGGTCCGGTCCTCGGGGACCTCTGCGACGGGCCGATCATCGCGGGCTTCGCCACGTGGCTGGAGGAGACCCGGCTGGAGTACCTGGAGTGGCTGATGGAGGCGCGGTTGAGCCTCGGGCTGCACCGGGAGCTGATCGGCCGGCTGTCCGCGCTGACGGCGGAGTATCCACTGCGGGAGACGTTCTACCGCCAGTTGATGCTGGCCCTGTGCCGCTCGGAGCGGCAGGCCGACGCGCTGCGTACGTACCAGCAGGCCAGGAACCGGCTCAACGAGGAACTCGGCCTGGAGCCCTGCCGGGCGCTGCGTGATCTGCAGCAGGCCATCCTCGTCGCCGACGAGCGGCTGGAGCTGCCCGCGGCGGTGTGACCGGCACCCGGATCGGCGTACGACGAGGGGCGGGCGAAGCCACCGGCTTCGCCCGCCCCTTCGGCGTGCCTGTCGCGGGCCGGCCCGCGGGTCGGCCCGGGCCGGCTCCAGGCACGCACCGGATTCAGCCGCGGAGGGTTCAGGCGCGTACGGGCTGGCGCAGCCGCGCGGCCATCTCCGCCAGCACCCGCGGCCCGCTCTGGTCGCCGTGGACGAAGAAGTGGTCGCCCGGCACGACCAGCAGCTCGTACCCGCCGGCCGTCAACGGCCGCCACCCGTCGGCGTCCTGCTCGGCGACCACCGGGTCGGCCGCGCCGTGGAACGCGGTGACCGGCACCTGCAGCGGCACCTCCGCCGGGTCGTGCCGGTAGCTCTGCACCACCCGCAGGTCCGAGTAGCCGGCGCCGTCCATGGCCACGTCGGCCTTGCCCGCCAGGTGCTCGCCCAGCTCCGCGCGCAGCGCCGTGTCGTAGAGCCGCGGCTGCGTGCTGCGTACCCGGGCCAGCTCCTCGTGCTCCGGCATCTGCTCGAAGCCGAGCCGCTGGGTCACCGACCGCAGCCGGGCGCCGAGCGGGTTCTCCCCGCCGGTCGGCGCGCTGAAGGCGCCGACGAACAGGTGGCGCAGCAGCTCTCCGTACTCGGCGCCCAGCCGGTGGGCGAGGCGGTACGCGAGGAGGGCGCCCATGCTGTGCCCGTAGAAGGCGAACGGCCGGTCCAGGTAGGGCTTGAGCGCCTGCGCGACGGCGTCCACGGCCTCGTCGGCGTCGACGAGGCAGCGCTCGTCGGAGCGCTCCTCCCGGCCCGGCAGCTGCACGGGGACCACCTCGACACCGGCGGGCGCGCTGCCCGGCCAGTCCCGGTAGAGGGAGGCGCCGCGGCCGCCGTAAGGCAGGCAGAACAGCCGTACGGCGGCGTCGTCCTGCGGCGTGGCGGGCAGCCAGAGCCTGCCGTCGACGTCGTACGGGCGGGGCGCGGCGGGCCCTTCGCCCGCGACGGATCCGCAGAGGCGCTCCACCACCTCGTCCAGCGACGGCCCGGCGATGAGCAGGTCGACCGGCAGGTCGACGCCGGTCTCGGCGCGTACCCGCTGGCGCAGCTCCAGGGCGGCGAGGGAGTCGAGGCCCGTCTCGGCGAGCGGACGGCTGCTCGGCACCTCGGCGGGCGTCAGCTGCAGCAGCTCCGCGACCATCCCGGTGAGCAGGTCCCGCAGCGCGGCGGCACCGTCCGCGCCGCGCCAGCGCTGCTGTGCGGCACCGTCGCGTACGTCGTCGGCGGGTGCCTCGTACGTGCCGGAGCCCGGGCTGATGACGCGGATCTCGGTGCCGCGGCCCCAGCCGACCGCCGCGCCGTCCTCGGCGCACAGCAGGTGTTCGCCCACCAGCAGGTCGCCTACCGGCGCGGTCAGCCGCACGTGGCACCACAGGGTGCCCTCCGCGGGGGCGCCGAAGCCGACGTCGCCGAGACGGGCGGTCATGAACAGGTCCCGTTCGGCGAGCTGCGGGCCGGCGGCGAGTGCGTAAAGCTGGACGCAGGCGTCCAGCATGCCGGCGGGCACGGGAAGTTCGCGGTCCGGGCGGCCGGCGGCGGCGGCCGCCTCGGTGGGCGTCGGCAGGCGGAACCTCGCCAGCACCTCGCCCTCGCCGAGCCACACCTCGTCGACCCACTCGACGGACGGGCCCAGGGGCACGCCGCGTTCGGCCATCTGCCGGTAGAACTCGGCGCCTTCGAAGCGTACGGGGCAGCGCTCGCGGATCTCCGCCCGCGCCGCCTCGGGCAGCGTCGCCTCGGGCGGCACGTCACCCTCCGCTCCGCCGCCGTCGGGGCGCAGCCGGCCGGCGGCGTGCCGGTGCCAGCCCTCGTCGCCCGGCTGCTCCGCGGGCGCGCCGCCGGCGTCCCGGCTGTGTACGGAGAACTCCGCCCAGCCGTCGCCGTCCGCGGGGCCGACGGCCAGGTGCACGGTGCGCTCCTGGCCTCGGGAGAGCGTCAGGGCCCGTTCGAACCGTACGTCGTCCAGGCGCAGTCCGGCGCCCCTGCGCGCGGCGGCGGCCAGCAGTTCCTGGTAGTAGCCGACGTGCAGCACGCCGGCGGTGTCGCCGAGTTCCGGCAGGACGGCGCGGCTGACGGCGGTCGTGTACTGCCGCTGCGCGAGCGGGGACGCGACCTGCCGCAGCCCGAGGGTCCCCACGGGCGCACCGGCCGCGGACGCCGCGGGAGCGGCCTCCAGTGCCGCGGCGTCCGGGCGGTGCGTACGGCGTCGGAACGTCTGGCCCGGCAGGTCCAGCCGGGTCCGCTCGTAGCCGTCGTCGCAGGCGGACCAGTCGACGTCCTGCCCGGAGACGTGCCGGTCGGCGAGCCAGCCGAGGAGTTCGTGCCAGATGTCGTCGCCGGGCAGCCCCCGGATCTCGCCGTCGGCGGCCGTCGCCGGGGCGCCGCCGAGGTGGACGAGGGTGTCGTAGCCGTGCGCGGCGAGCGCCGCCGCGGCGGCCTCCGGCCGTACGCCGGTGCCGGGGTGCAGCCAGAACCCGGGGTCGGCCGCCTCCGCCCCGCCGGCCTCGCCGGCGTCGGATCCGTGCAGCAGCCGCAGCGTGCGCGGCCGCTGCGGCGGCGCGGCCGGCGGGGCCGCGGCACCGTGGCGGGCGGCGAGCAGGGCGCCGGCGGTGGGAGCGTCGAGGGCGCCGCTGAGGACGGCGGCGGCGAGGTCCCCCGGTGCGGCGCCGCCCGCGACGGCGCCGGCGGCGATGCCCCAGTCGGCGAGCGTGCGCACCAGCGCGACCTGGCAGGCCACGGTGCGTACGTCGGCGGCGAGGGCGGGGCTGTGCGGGACGTCCGGCTCGGCGGCCGGGGGCCGCAGTTCGGCGGTGCACCGGTCGAGGTGCGCGCGGAAGCCCGGGTGGGTGGCGGACAGCGTCGCGGCGATGCGTTCCGCGGCGGGCGCGGTGGCATCGAGGAGGAAGGCCACCGGCGGCGCGGGCGCCCTGTCGCGGGCGCCGACCGCCTCGGCCGCCGCGGTCTGCCGCCGGACCGCGGCCGGCCCGGCCCCCTCGCCCGAGGCGAGCGCCGCGAGCCGGCGCGCCAGGTCCTCGCGCGAGGCGGTGACGAACGCGGCGCGGTGGGCGAAGTGCCCGCGGCGCGCGGTGGCGGTGTGGCAGAAGTCGGCGAGGGCCGCGTCGGGGTGGGTGGCGAGCCACCGGCCGTGCCGGGCGGCGGACTCGCGCAGGCCCTCGGGGTCGCGGGCGGAGAGCGCGAAGACGTGCGCGGGGCGCTCCGGCCCCCCGGTACGCGGCGGTTCGGCGTCCGGCTCGGTGAGGACGACGTGCACGTTGGTGCCGGAGAAGCCGAAGGAGCTGACGCCCGCGGTACGCGGCCGGCCGTCGCCCCGGCGCGGCCACGTCGCCGTGCGGTCGCACAGCGCCACCGGCAGCCGCTCGACGCCGAGGCGCGGGTTGGGCTTGTTCAGGTGCAGCCCACCGGGGATCTCGCCGTGGCGCAGCGCGAGCACGGTCTTGATGAGGCCCGCCACTCCGGCGGCGGCCTCCAGGTGCCCGATGTTGGACTTGACGGCGCCGATGCGCAGCGGCGCCTCGGGGTCGCGGCCGGCGCACAGGACGTCGGCGGCGGCGCGCACCTCGATCGGGTCGCCCAGCGAGGTGCCGGTGCCGTGCGCCTCCAGGTAGTCCACGGCCCGCGGCTCGACCCCTGCCGCGGCCACGGCGTCGGCGATCAGCTCGCGCTGCGCGCGGCCGTTGGGCACGGTCAGGCCGCTGGTGCGGCCGTCGTGGTTGACGGCGGAGCCGCGGATCAGGGCGAGGACCGGGGCGCGCAGGGCGGCGGCGTCCGAGGCGCGCATGAGGGCGACCATGCCGCTGCCCTCGGAGCGTACGTAGCCGTCGGCGGCGGCGTCGAAGACCTTGCACTTGCCGTCCTCGGCCAGCGCCTCCATCCGGCACAGCGCGACCATCACGGCGGGCGACATCATGGCGCTGACCCCGCCGGCCAGCGCGGCGTCGCACTCGCCGCGGCGCAGGCTCTCGGCGGCCAGGTGCACCGCGAGCAGCGACGACGAGCACGCCGTGTCGACGGCGAGGGCCGGTCCGCGCAGCCCGAAGGTGTGCGCCACGCGGCCCGCCGCGACGCTGATCGCGGAGCCGGTCGCGGTGTACGGACCCGCGTCGCGCGGCGAGCGGGGCAGCAGGGTGTTCTCCGAACCGGAGACGCCGACGAAGACGCCGACGCGCCGTTCCGCGGCGGTGCCCGACAGCAGCCCTGCGCTCTCCAGCGCCTGCCAGCTCGTCTCCAGCAGCAGCCGGTGCTGCGGGTCCATGTCGCGGGCCTCGGCGTCGGTGATGCCGAAGAACCCGGCGTCGAACGCGTGGGCGCCCTCGGCGAGGAACCCGCCGCGGCGGGTGTACGAGGTGCCGGGCTCGCTCCGGTCGGAGGAGTACCAGCCCTCGGTGGGCCACCGGTCCTGCGGTACGTCCACGACGCCGTCGCGGCCCTCGCGCAGCAGCTCCCAGAACCGCTCCGGGCCGTCCGCGCCGCCCGGGAAGCGGCAGCCGAGGCCCACGACGGCGATGGGCTCCGCGGCCCGCGCGCGCAGCTCGTCGACCTGCTCGCGCAGGCTGCGTACGGCTTCCAGGGAACGCCTGAGCAGTGCCTTGTCCGTCATCGCCGTCTTCCTCTCCCCCGCGTCCGGGTGCTAGAGCCCCAGCTCGGCCAGGACGCCCTTCAGCTCGATCTCGACCGTCGAATCGCCCTTCGCCGGGGCGGACTTGCCGCCGCCGGTCCCGGTGGCCGCCGCGGCGGACGACTCCGCGGGGTCCGTCTCCGCTTCCTTCGTCCGCGCGGCGTCCGCCTGCGCGGCCCCGGCCGCCGGCGGCTCGATCCGCAGCACCCGCTGCAGCTTGTCCCGTTCGGCGTGCACCACGCCGAACTCCGGTGCGGCGTGGTGCAGTGCCGCGTCGAACGCCGCCACGCCGACCGCGTTCTCCAGCGGCGTCAGCCCCAGCCGGCGGCGCACGAAGCCTTCCGTGGCGTCGTCGACGCGCATGCCGCCGTCGCGCCAGAACGGCCAGACCAGCGCGATGCTCGCGCCGGACCGCCCGCCCGCGGCGCGCAGTTCCTCGCGGCGGCGGCTGAAGGCGTTCAGGAAGCGGCTGGCGAAGGCGTAGTCGACCTGGCCCGGGTTGCCCGCGAGCGCGGCCAGCGAGGAGAAGACCATGAAGAAGTCCAGGTCGTCGCCCGCGGTCGCCGCGTCGAAGTGGACGGCGCCGTCGACCTTGCCCGCGAGGACCAGGTCGATCTCGTCGGCGTTCTTGTTGGGCAGCAGCCCGTCGCGCAGCACGCCGGCGGAGTGGACGATGCCGTGCACGCTGCCCCAGCGGTCGCGGGCGGCGGCCAGGATCCATTCGACGTCGCCGCGGTCGGCGACGTCGGCGCGCTCGTAGCGGACGTCGGCGCCGAGGGCGCGGATCCGCTCCAGCGCCTCCCGGCGTTCCGCGGTGAGCGCGGAACGGCCGACGAGGAGCAGGTTCACCCGCGCCTGGCGGGCGAGGTGTTCGGCGAAGAGCAGGCCGAGGCCGCCTCCGCCGCCGGTGATCACGTACGTGCCGCCCGGCCGGACCGCGACGCCGGCCGGCGCCTCGGCGCGTACCGCGGGCAGCTCGCGGAGCCTGCGCACCCGGCGGCCGTCCACGTCGTGGCGGACCTCGGCGTCGGCGCGGGCGTCCGCGGCGAGTTCGGCCTCGCAGGCGCGCAGCAGGGCGTCCGCGTGCTCCTCGCCGGCGGCGGTGCGCACGGTCACGGCCTGCTGGACGAGCCGCGGGTTCTCGTGGTCGACGCTGCGGGCGAAGCCGCCGAACGCCTCCGCGAGGGGATCGGGTCCGCCCTCGGCGTGGGCGTGCACGCGCAGCAGCCTCACGGGTGCGCGCAGTCCCTGCCGCAGGAGCGCCTGGCTGAGGTGGAAGACCGAGGTGAGCGCGGTGCGCGGGTCGCTCCAGGCGTGCAGCACGGTCACGGGCGGGGCGTCGAGGCCGGCGAGGAGCGCGGCGTGGTCCTGTCCGGACTCAACCCGTACGGTACGGCCGTCGCCGGCCACCTCGTACGCCTCGCCGGGCCGGACGCCGACGACGGGTGCGCCGCCGGTGTGCCGGGCGCGTACGCGCTCGGTGAGGGCGCCGTCGTCGTCGAAGACCAGCACGGGGCCGGTGAGCCAGGAGGCGGGGCCCTCCGGGGCGGCGGCCGGCTCCCAGCCCGCGGTGTAGTGCACGACCTGGAGGTCGTCGGCGGGCGCGGGCTCCGGCGTCTGCGCGGCGGGCGCGGGGGCGGCCGGGGCGGGGGCGTCGTCGAGGCTCAACTCGTCCAGCAGGTACGTGGCGAGGTCGTCGATGCTCGGGTAGTCGAAGACCACCCCGGCGTACAGGACGAGGCCCAGCGCCTCTTCGAGCAGGTTGCCGAGGCGTACGGCCATCACCGAGTCCATGCCCAGCTCGAAGAAGCCGCGCTGCCGGTCCGGCGGGCTGCCGGGCGGGAACTCCAGCAGCTCGCCGAGCGTGCGCTGCATCCGCGTGGCCAGCGCGGTGTGGCGTTCGCTCGCGGGGGCGGCGGCCAGCGACGCGAGCAGGTCCGTCGCGGTGTCCGCCTCCCGCGCCGCGGGAGCCGCCGCGGAGGCCGTCGCCTCCGGGGAGGTCCGCGGCGCGGGGACGGGGGTCGGCACGGCCGGTGCGGTCGGCCGTGCCGGGTTCGTGGCGCTCGGCTCCAGCCAGTAGCGCTCCTGGGAGAAGGGGTACGTCGGCAGCGAGACCCGGCGGCCACCGGTGGGCCGGGCCGCCCAGTCCGCGTCGCCGCCCGCGGCCCACAGCGCGGCGGCCCGCTCCGGCGCGGCGTCGGCGGGCACCGCGGGGGCGGCGCCGGAGCGGCCGGGGCGGCGGCCGATGCTGACCTGCCCGTCCGCGTCGCCGCCGGCGGCCAGGTGCGCGAAGCGCTCCGCGGCCTCGGGGAGGGTGCGGGCCGCGAACGCGGCGCGGTGCTCCATCGCCTCCCTGCCGTGCTGCAGGGTGTACGCGACGTCGGCGGCGCGCGGCGCCTCCGGGTCGTCGGCGCCGGGCTCGGCGGGCAGCTCCCGCAGGAACGCCGCCATGCGGGCCGCGTACGCGCGCAGGTTCTCCGGCGTACGGGCCGACAGCGGGAACACCAGCGGCCGGCCGGCGCCGGCGGCCGGGGCGGGGCGGGCCGGGGCCTCCTCCAGGATCAGGTGGACGTTGACGCCGCCCGCGCCGAAGGAGCTGACCCCGGCGCGGCGCGGACCGGCCGCGCCGCCGGAGCCGGGCAGTGCGGGCCGCTCCCAGGGTGCGGACGCGCGCTGCACGGCGAACGGCGTGCTGTCGAGGTCGAGGTTCGGGTTGAGTTCGGGGGTGTGCAGCAGCGAGGGCACGAGCGTGCCGTGGCGCAGTTGCAGGACGACCTTGGTGACCTGGGCGATGCCGGCGGCCGCCTCGGCGTGGCCCATGGTGGCCTTCACCGAGCCGATGGCGCACGCCGGCCGCCCGTCGCGGCGGTGCGGGGCGGCGGCGTCCGCGTACGCCTCGGTGAGGCCGCGGACCTCGATGGGGTCGCCGAGGCTGGTGCCGGTGCCGTGCGCCTCGACGTAGCCGATGGAGCCGGCGTCGACACCGGCGTCGGCGAGTGCGGCGCGGACCAGCTCGGCCTGTGCGACGGGGTTGGGGACGCCGTAACCGTAGGTGCGGCCGTCGCTGTTGACCGCCGAGCCCTTGACGACGGCGTGGATCCGGTCCCCGTCGGCCAGCGCCCGGTCCAGCGGCTTGAGGAGCACCGCGCCGACCGCCTCGGCCGGTACGTAGCCGGTGCCGCCCTCGGCGAAGGCGCGGCACCGGCCGTCCTCGGCGAGGAACCCGGCCTCGGCGAGCATCACGTACTTGCTCGGGTGCAGCGACAGGTTCACCCCGCCGGCCAGCGCCATGGCGCACTCGCCGCGGCGGATGGCGGCGACGGCCAGGTGGATGGCGTAGAGGGAGGAGGAGCAGGCGGTGTCCAGGGTCAGGCTGGGGCCGCCGAGGTTGAGCAGGTGGGAGATGCGGTTGGCGACGGAGAAGGTCTGCGAGCCGACGATGCGCCAGACGCCCTCGTCGAGGTCGCCGCCCGCGAACATCTGGTAGTTGTTGTACGTCACCCCGGCGAAGACGCCCACCGAGCCGCGCTCGTCGCCGAGTTCGGGGTCCGCCAGCGATGCGGGGGTGTAGCCGGCGTCCTCCAGCGTCTCCCACGCGGTGGTGAGGAAGAGCCGCTCCTGCGGGTCGAGCAGCCGGGCGTCGCGCGGCGAGATGTGGAAGAACTGCGGGTCGAAGGCGTCCACGTCATCCAGGAAGCCGCCCCAGCGGGGCCACTGGTCGCCGAACTTCTCGCGCGCCAGCTCCGCGTAGCGGCGGTAGCCGGGGCGGTCGAGGGGTATCTCGTCCACGCAGTCGTCGCCGGCCAGCAGCCGGTCCCAGAAGTCGGCCAGCGTGGGGGCCTTGGGGTAGCGGCCGCTGATGCCGACGATGGCGATGTCCGCGGTGCCGGCACCCGCAGGGGCGGGCGGGACGGCGGCAGACGGGACGACTGCGGGCAGGACGGCGGCCGCCGGTACGGGCGCCGTCACCGCGGGCAGGGTGCGTACCCGGCCGGTCATGTGACGGGCGAGCGCGTCGAGGTTCTTGTACGTGAAGAGCGTGGCGCTGTCGACCGGCCCGTAGTGCTCCTCCAGCCGCCGGCGCAGCTTCTCCACCAGTAGCGAGCTGAGGCCCAGGTCGTCGAAGCCGGCCCGCGGGTCGATCTCCTCCGGCCGCCACTTCAGCTCCTCGGCGAACAGCCGCACCAGGTCCGCCAGTACGTCGTCCTGCGTGGCGCCCGCACCGCTGGGCAGCGCGGCCGGCGCCGCCGCGGCGGCGAGGGCAGCGGGCACCGGCGCGGCGGCGAGGGACGGCTGCGCCAGGCCGGGGGCGAGCAGGACGTGCGGGACGAGGTCCTGCGGGCGGATGCGGCGGCGCTCGAAGGGGTACGTCGGCAGGGGCGTGCGGCGTACGGGCCTGCCGCCGCGCAGCAGCGCCCAGTCGAAGTCCGCGCCGGCCGCCCAGAGCCGGGCCAGGGCCGCGGTCTTGCCGGCGGTGGCGAGCGCGTCGAGGTAGGTGTTGCCCTCGGGGCCGGCGAGCAGCGCGCGCGAGAGGTCCGCGGCGCCGGCGGCCTGCCCGCTCCACCAGGTGTCGCCCTGGTCCTCGCCGCGCAGGAACTGCACGAGCGCGTCGTACAGTTCGTCGACGTCCTCGGCGACGACCGCAAGCCGCGCCTCCATCGGCTCCCGGCCGAGCTGGAGGGTGTCGGCGAGCGCGGTGAGCGCGAAGTCGGCGCCGCCCTCGGCGGGCGCGTGCAGGTCGAGGTGGCGGACCAGTTGGCGGGCGTAGCCGCGCAGCGCCTCGGGCGTACGGGCGGAGAGCGGGATCAGCAGCGGGGCGCTCGGCGCCTCGTCGGCGGCGGGCTCGCGCTCGTACTCCTCCAGTACGACGTGCGCGTTGCTGCCGCCGAAGCCGAAGGAGCTGACGCCGCAGCGGCGCGGGACGGCGGGGCCGTCCGGCGCGGCCTGCCGGGACCAGTCGCCGGCTCGGTCGCCGATACGGAAGGGGCTGCCGTCCAGGCGGATGTACGGGTTGAGCTTCTCGAAGTGGCGCAGCGCTGGCAGCTTCCCGTACCGCAGCGCCTGCACCATCGTGACCAGCCCCGCCAGCCCGGCCGCGGCCTCCAGGTGCCCGATGGCGGTCTTGACCGAGCCGATCGTGCAGTGCGGCTCGGCGGGGGCGTCGTGGCCCCAGGCGGCGTAGAGGCGGGCGAACGCCTGCTTCAGCCCTTCGATCTCGATGGGGTCGCCGAGGCTGGTGCCGGTGCCGTGGGTCTCCACGTGGGTCGCGGTCGCCGGGTCGAGGCCGGCGGCGCGCCAGGCGTCGACGATGACGTCGGCCTGCGCCTCGGGGCTCGGTGCGGTCAGCGACGCGGCGCGGCCGGAGTGCCCGACGGCGCTGCCGCGGATCACGGCGTGGATGTGGTCGCCGTCGGCCTCGGCGGCGGCCAGCGGTTTGAGCACGACGGCGACGACTCCCTCGCCGCGCACGTAGCCGTCGGCGGACTGGTCGAAGGTCTTGCAGCGGCCGTCCGGGGCGAGCATCCCGGCCAGCCCGAAGCACTCGAACGGGGTGGGGCTGAGCATGAGGTTCACGCCGCCGGCGATGGCGAGCCCGCACTCGCCGGCGCGCAGGCTGCGGACCGCGCGATGGACGGCGACGAGCGAGGACGAGCACGCGGTGTCGATCGCCTCGCTCGGGCCGCGCAGGTCGAGCTGGTACGAGACCCGGTTGGGCAGCACGGCGTGCGCGAGCCCGGTGGCGGTGTGCGCCTGGGGGCCGGCGGTGCTGTGGCCCAGCACCTCCGCGTAGTCCATCGAGGAGAGCCCGACGAACAGGCCGGTGCGGCTGCCCGCGAGGGCGTCGGGGCGGCGGCCGGAGTCCTCGACGGCCTTCCACACGGTCTGCAGGAAGAGGCGCTGGTGCGGGTCCATCAGCTCGGCCTCGTGCGGCGAGATGCCGAAGAACGAGCAGTCGAAGGAGTCGACCTCGTCGAGGAAGGCGCCGTGCGCGCGGCGGGCGCGCTCCGGGCCCGCCCAGTCGCGCCAGCGGTCCTCGGGCACCGGGGAGACGAGTTCGTCGCCGGCCAGGAGGCGCCGCCAGAAGCCCTCCAGGTCCGCCGAGCCCGGCAGTACGGCGCTCAGGCCGACCACCGCGACGGGGTACGGGTCCGGCAGCGGGGCGTCGTCCTGCGCGCGCCCGGCGCCGCCGGCGACGGTGCGGGGGGTGTCGTCGCCGGCGTCGGGGTAGCGGGCGGAGACGAGGTCGTGGTGCTCGGTGAGCAGGTGGCGCGCGAACGCCTCCAGGGTGAAGTGCTCGAAGAACACCGAGGGGGTGAGGTCGACGCCGAGGTCGCGGCGGAGCAGGTCGGCGAACTCGATGAGCCGGATCGAGTCGAAGCCCAGCTCGCTCAGCTCCGTCTCGCTGCGGACGACGGCGGGCTCGACCTTCAGCACCTGGGCGACGGTGGTGCGCAGGTCCTTCAGGAGTGCCTGGTGCAGCTGGACGGCGGGGGTGCCCTCGGGGCGGGTGCGGTCGCGTTCGGGGCGGCGCAGGCGCAGTTCGCCGTCGTCGGCCGCTGCCGGAGTCCGCCCGGCGGCCGCTTCCTGCGCGGCCCGCGCCTCCTGTGCCTCCGCCGCTTCCTGTGCGCGGCGCTCCTCGTCGCGCCGGGTGGCCTTGATCAGCCCGCGCATGGCCCGGCCGGGCCCGACGGGTTTGATGTCCGCCACGCCCTGCGCGATGAGGTAGCGGACGGTGTCGGTCCAGCGCACGGGGTGGTCGAGCTGGCGTACCAGCGCGGCGGCGACGTCGTCCTCGTACGGCAGGGCGGTCACGTTGGAGATGACGGGCACGGCGGGCGGCGCGAGCGTGCAGCCGCCGAGGAACTCGGCGAACTCGTCCTGGATCGCCGACATGTACGGGGAGTGGAACGCGCCGCTGACGCGGAGCACGGTGAACAGGCCGGCGCCGGCCTCCTCGAAGACGGCGCGCGCGCCCGCCACGTCCTCGCGCGGGCCGGCGACCACCGTCTGCGTGGGGTTGTTGTAGTTGGCGATCGACAGGTTCTCCAGGCCGGGCCGGCCCAGGAGTTCGGCGACCTGGTCCGCCGTCAGCCCGACGACCGCGGCCATCCCGCCGTCGGCCACCCGGGACATCAGCTCGCCGCGCTTGGCGACCAGGCGCAGCCCGGTGGCGAAGTCGAAGGCGCCGGCGGCGTGCAGCGCGTTGTACTCGCCCAGGCTGTGCCCGGCGAGGTAGTCGGGCTCGGCGCCCCCGTCGGCGCGGTGGGCCAGGTGGCTCAGCGCGTTGACGACGAAGAGCGCGGGCTGCGTGTACTCGGTGTTCTGCAGCCGTCCGTCGACGTCGTCGCGGCACAGCTCCTCGATCGAGTAGCCGAGAATCTCGTCCGCGCGGGCGGTCTCCTCCGGGAACCTGCCGAAGAGCTGCGCACCCATACCTTTGTGCTGCGAACCCTGGCCTGGGAATGCGAGCGCAAACATGTCGAGTCGTTCCTTCAGTATGCGTCGGTGAAATCCCGGTAAGGGACCGCGGGGACTTTTCCGCTACGTGTCGGGAACACGCAGCACTATTCTGGCGAGTCCATCGTGGCCGAACCGACTAAGGAGGCTCTAGCGGCCCGCTAAAGCCCCGACCTGGAATTACCCGACTTGACGGCGCTGTTGCCCGCCGCGCATCATGACCCTACCTCAGCCGGCCCATTTTATGCCGCGACCGCGGCAGTCAATTCGGGGGTATGGAATGACAATTGCCGTTTCGACCGAGGAAATCCACGGCGACCGCGCGGGATTTCAGCCCGAGACGGACCCGGCACCGGTCGCGATGACGCCGGCCGCCACGATAGGCGCCGCACTGCTCGACCTGGCGGACAGCGACCCCGACCGCCCGCTCGCGTACGTCGAGGGCTCCGGCGACCCCGTGCGGCTGACGGCGGCGGAGCTGGCGGAGCGCGCGGGCGCCGCCGCGACGACCCTCGCGGAGCACGGCGTACGGCGCGGTGACCGCGTCGGTGTCTGCATGGACACCAGCGCCGACGCGTACGCCACGCTGCACGGCTGCTTCCTGCTGGGCGCCATTCCGTTCGTCAGCGAGCCGCCGCTGGCGACGATGCGCCGGCAGCGCTGGGCCGACCGGCTGCGGCTGCTGATCAGCCGCGCGGAGCCGCGCGCCGTGGTCGTCGCGCCGGAGTTCCTCGACGCGGTGACGGAGCCGTGCAAGGAGGCGGGCGTCGCGATCGTCGAGCCGCCGTTCGAGGGCGGCCTCGACCTCGCCACCGCGCAGGCCAAGCCCGACGACATCGCACTGCTGCAGTTCACCTCGGGCACCACGGGCGACAGCCGGGGCGTGACCCTGACGCACGAGTCGATCTTCGCGAACGCCACGGCCATCGGCGAGCGCGCGTACCGCGCCGGCGACCTGATCGTGAGCTGGCTGCCGATGCACCACGACATGGGCCTGATCGGGCTGAACCTCGCGCCGCTGCTGCACGGACTGCCGGTGGCCAGCATGCCCCCGCTGTCCTTCGCGGTACGGCCCGAGCGGTGGCTGTGGGCGATGCACCGCTACCGCGGGACGTTCACCTCGGCCCCCAACTTCGCCTACCGCATGTGCGCCTCGAACATCCCCGACGCCAAGCTGGCCGGCCTCGACCTGAGCGCCTGGCGGGTCGCCGGCAACGGCGCGGAGGTCGTGCAGGCGAACACCCTGCGCCTGTTCGCCGAGCGCATGGCCGCGTACGGCTACCGCGAGCGTTCGATGATGCCCTGCTACGGCATGGCGGAGATCACCCTGGCCGCGACGATGTGCGAGCCCGGCGAGCCGCTGACCACGCTCACCGTCAGCCGGGACCGGCTGGCCGCGGACGGCGAGGTCGTGGAGGCCGAGGCCGGCGCCGCCGACGCGCAGGAACTGGTGTCCTCCGGCACTGCGCTGACGGGCATGGACCTGCGCGTCGTGGACGACGAGGGCGCCGACCTGCCGGACCGCAGGCAGGGCACCATCCTGCTGCGCACCGACTCGATGATGTCCGGCTACTACCGCCAGCCCGAGGAGACCGCGAAGGTCCTGGCCGACGACGGCTGGCTGAACACCGGCGACCAGGGCTTCACCGACGCCGGGCAGACCTACGTCACCGGCCGCATCAAGGACGTCGTCATCATCGCCGGGTCCAACTACCACCCGTACGCCTTCGAGTCGGCCGCCGCCTCGGTGGAGGGCCTGCGGGCGAACTCCATCGCCGCGGTCGGCTGCCCCGACGAGGAGCGCAGCACGGAGGCGCTGGTGCTGGTGGTCGAGTCGAAGAGCCACGCGGACGCCGACGCCGTCGCCCAGATCCGCGAGGGCGTCATCCAGGCCGTCTCCGCCGAGACCGGGCTGCGTCCCGACCGGGTGGAGGTGGTGCCGCGGGGCACGCTGCCGAAGACCCCGAGCGGCAAGCTCCAGCGGCGCCACGTGGTGGACGCGCTCGTCGATGGCACGCTGCCGACGAGCCACTGACGACGGCTCCGGCCCCGCGGCGGTGAAGCCCGCCGCGGGGTCACCCGCCAGGCCGGCCGGGCGGCGGGGAGCCGCCCAGCCGGCCGAGCAGCATGTCGTCCGCGTACGGGCCGTAGAGCCCGACGACGGTGTCCAGCTCCATCCCGGCCAGCGGTTCGATGGGCACCACGTAGCGGCCGGTGACCAACCCGACGAGCAGCGAGGCGACCAGTGCTGCGCGCAGCTCGGGGTCGGGGGCCGGGATGCGCCGCGCCAGCGGCAGCAGCAGTTCGCCGCCGGCGACCTCGCGGAAGAGCTGCGACGCCTCGGGGTGCTCCATCGCGGAGCGGAAGACCACGAGCAGCGAGGGGCGGGTGGCGGCGTCCTCCCAGCGGGTGAGGAAGCCGCGCAGCAGCCGGCTGCCGGGCCCGCCGGGGCAGGTGCCGTCCGCGGCGGGGTCGTCGGCGCTGTCGGTGTCGGCGACCTCGTCGAGCAGCCGGGGCAGCTCGGGCAGCAGCTCCTCGGCGCGCATCGTCTCGCGGATCACCGTGGAGAAGACGTTCTCCTTGCTGCCGTAGTGGTACATCACCAGCGCCGGGTCCACCCCGGCGCGTTCGGCGATGGCCCGCACGGTGGTGCCGCGGTAGCCGTGGCGGGCGAACAGCTCGACCGCCGCGAGCCGTATCAGCTCGCGGCGGTCCTGCCCGGCGTCCGGCGGCTGCTCCGCCGGCCGGTCGCCGGGCACGTCGTGCCGTGCCATCAGGCCGCCCGGGCCGCGGCGGGGCCCACGGCGGAGGCGGGCACGATGACCATCAGCGGCTGGAAGGGCCTGATCCGCTCGCTCACCAGCGTGACGAGCCAGGCGCCGGCCGCCCACAG
The DNA here is from genome assembly GCF_020400605.1 of Streptomyces aculeolatus. Lineage (GTDB taxonomy): Bacteria > Actinomycetota > Actinomycetes > Streptomycetales > Streptomycetaceae > Streptomyces > Streptomyces aculeolatus. Next base: position 24,124 of record NZ_JAINRD010000037.1, read on the forward strand.
CAGCAGCGTGAGCAGCGGTCCGCCGACCGCGTTGCCGTCGAAGTACAGCACCCGGCGCAACAGCGAGACCGCGCTGCCCGTGGGCAGGTACTCCGAGACGACGCCGTAGAAGGCGGGCTGGAAGTGCGGGTCGACGACGCCGCCGGAGGAGGCGAGGCCGAGCGGGAGGACGAGCAGCGCGCCGACGGCGATGCCGAGTGCGCCCAGGAGCGCCTGGCAGGCGGCGACGATGCCGACGACGGTCAGCGACAGCAGGGTGGCGATGCCCAGCAGTTCGAGGAAGTGGCCGTCGAGGGTGCCGGTGACGGGTCCGGCGAAGAGGGCTCCGGCCGCGCCGGCGACGACGGCGTAGCAGAAGCAGGACAGCCATCGCCTGGCGGCGCCCACGTGGGCGGCGGCCAGGCTGAGGACGAGCTGGAAGATCAGCGCGCCGATGGTGAGGGCGACGCACAGCAGCACGGCGCTGACGCCGCGGGTGTCGCTCTCCGGCAGCGGGGCGACGTCGTCCACCTGCTGCGGGGTGCCGAGTTGCTCGGTCAGCTGCTCGTACGCCGTCGTGGCCGCGGTCGTCGGGGCGTCGCCGGCGGCGCTCGCGATGAGCAGGCCGGGCGGCTGCTTCGGCGACGGCCCGATGACGATGGCGCCGAGCACGTCCTGCTCGCGCAGGGCGGTGCGGGCCTCGGCCTCGTCCGCGTACCGCTTGACCTCGAACGCGTCGGGGGCGGCGGCGGTGAGCTGCGCCTCGACCTGCTGGACGGCCGGGCCGGGGCCGGCCAGGCCGAGGGGCATGTCGGTCGGGGCGGGGCTGCGCAGTCCGGGGATCATCAGCCCGGCGAAGGCGAGGACGAGGAAGAGCCCGAGGACGGCCGGGACGACGAGCACGCCGTAGGTGCCGGAGCGGCCGGCTTCCGGGGGCGGTCCGGTCGGTGCCGGGGCCGGCGCCGCGGCGTGGGGGGACCCTGCGGCCGGTGTGGTCACGATCTGCTCCCTGTCACTCGCAAACAGAACACTTCTGTTCAACGGATGTTGAGGATCCAGAATGACGCGGCTGCGGTCCCGTCCGCAACTCCCCCGGGTAGCCCGGGCATTGCCGCTGTGAAAGCGCCGGTCAGCGGTCTTTTGGCGGGAATTTAGGTGGTGGCAGCAATCTGTCGGCACGCCTCTGGTGCGCAACTTCCGTACGGGAGGCACCATCAGGCCCTTGACACCACCCTTTCCGCCGTCGCCGAATGATCGAATGTCCCTGATGCACGGAAGACTGCTGGCCGTCAGCGACCTGCACGTCGCCTACGAAGAGAACCGCGACATCACCGCCGGGCTGCGCCCGACCGCGGCCGATGACTGGCTGATCGTCGCCGGTGACGTCGGCGAGCGCGTCTCGGACATCGAATGGACCCTCGGGCTGCTCGCCGAGCGGTTCGCCAAGGTCGTCTGGGCACCGGGCAACCACGAACTGTGGACGCACCCCGACGACCCGGTGAAGCTGCGCGGTGAGGAGCGCTACCGGCACCTGGTCGAACTCTGCCGCGGACTGGGGGTCGTGACCCCCGAGGACCCGTATCCCGTCTGGCGCGGCGAGGGCGGCCCCGTGACCGTCGCGCCCCTTTTCGTGCTCTACGACTACTCCTTCCGCATGCCGGGCGTGGCGACCAAGGAGGAGTCGCTGCGCCTGGCCCACGAGGCCGGAGTCGTCTGCACCGACGAGTACTTCCTGCACCCCGACCCGCATCCCTCGCGCGATGCCTGGTGCCGGGAGCGGGTGGCCCTGACCGAGCGGCGGCTCGCGGACGTCGACCCCGCTCACCCCACGGTGCTGGTCAACCACTGGCCGCTGGTGCGGCAGCCGACCGACATCCTGCGCTATCCGGAGTTCGCGCAGTGGTGCGGTACGACGCTGACCGCCGACTGGCACCGCCGCTTCCGCGCGGCCGCCGTCGTCTACGGCCACCTGCACATCCCCCGGGTCACCTGGTACGACGGCGTCAAGTTCAGCGAGGTGTCGCTCGGCTACCCACGCGAGTGGAAGCGCCGCCCGCCGCGCGACCTGCTGCGCCCGGTCCTGCCGCCGGCGCCGGCGAGCGCCGCGGCGCGGGCCGCGCGGCCACCAGCGCCCGCGGCGGCCGAACCGGCCCGGCTGCTCCAGCAGTTACTGCCCGACGCGGTGACCGCGGCGGAGGCGTTCAGCGACCCGCCGGAGCCGCCCGCAGAGCGGCTGTACCCCGAGGAGGCGCAGGCCGTCGCCAGGGCCGTACCGCACCGCCAGGCGGAGTTCGCCACCGTGCGGCAGTGCGCCCGCCGCGCCCTGGGCACCCTCGGCGTCGAGCCGGCGCCCCTGCTCCCCGGCCGCCGCGGCGCGCCGCAGTGGCCCGCCGGGATCGTCGGCTCCATGACGCACTGCGCCGGCTACCGCGCCGCCGCCGTGGCCCGCCGCGGCGACGTGCTCGGCGTCGGCATCGACGCCGAGCCCAACGAGGAGCTCAAGGACGGCCTCCTGGAGGCCGTCGCGCTGCCGGAGGAGCAGGAGCTGGTACGCGCCCGCATGCGCGGCACGTCCGGGGTCTGCTGGGACCGGCTGCTGTTCAGCGCCAAAGAGTCGGTCTTCAAGGTCTGGTATCCGCTGACCGGCAGGGAGCTGGACTTCGACGAGGCCCGTATCGACGTGGACCCAGAGGACGGGACGTTCACCGCCGGGATCCTGGTCGACGCGCCCACGATCGACGGCACCTCCCTGGCCCGTATGCAGGGCCGCTGGCTGTGCCGCAGCGGGCTGCTCGTCACCGCCGTGTCGCTGACCGCGGGAGCCGGCGGGCGCGCCGGGAACGGCGAGTAGGTGCGGGCTGTGCGGGACGGGACGACGTGACGGTCCGGATGTCCCGGTCCTTACCGTATGCGCCGGGCGACGGCGCGAGCACGGTGGGCGGGGAGCGGACGGTGGGCGTCCTGTACGACGCGGGCTCGGCCTGCGCCGCGGAGGTCGCGGCGGCGGCACGCTGCTGCGACGCCGAGCTGTTCCTCGTCGTGGACCGGGCCTCGGAACACGTGCGGGCGCGGCTGCCGGTGCTGACGCGGCGGTTCGCGCTGTGCGACATCACCGGTCTCGCCGCGCGGGACGCGGCGCGGGCGGTCTCCGAGTTCGTACCCGACGGGCTGCTGACGTTCAGCGAGCACCGGATGGAGATGACCTCCGCGATCGCCGCGGCGATCGGCATCCCGTACTGGCACTCCCCCGCGGTCGCCGGGCGGCTGGTGGACAAGCTCCAGCAGCGCCGGGCGTTCGCCGAAGCGGGCCTGGACGACCTGCCGTTCGCACCGGTGGCCGATGCCGCGGACCTCGACGCCGCGCTGGACGCGGTGGGGCTGCCCGCGGTGCTGAAGCCGCGGCGCGGCGCCGGCGGCCGGCTCGTACAACGCCTCGACACGGTCTCCGGCGCCCGGGCGGCGGTCGCGGCGTGCGCGGACGCGGCGCCCGGCACGGACCTGCTGGTCGAGGCGCTGCTCCCGGGCGACCCCGAGGCGGCCGGGGCGCAGTGGGGCGACTACGTCTCCGTGGAGACGGCCGTGCACCGCAGGGAATGCCAACCGCTCTGCGTGACGGGGAAGTTCCCCCTCGCCGCGCCCTTCCGGGAGCGCGGCTCCTTCGTCCCGCACACCCTCGACGCACCGCTGGCGGAGCGCGCCGAGACCCTGGCGGAGGCGGCGATAGGCGCGCTGGACATCAGCGACGGCATCGTGCACACGCAGCTGAAGCTCACCGCGGAAGGGCCGCGGCTGGTCGAGGTCAACGGCCGGCTCGGCAGCCTCGTCGGCGACGTCGTACGGCGCGGGTCGGGCTTCGACATGGTGGCGGCGGCGATGCGGCTGGCGCTGGGGCTGCCGGTGCCGGACGCACCGCGGTTCGACGAGGTCACGTACCAGTACTCGCTGCTGCCGCCGGTCCTCGGTGCCGCGCACGCGCCCGCGGCCGGCCCGCCGGACCTGTCCGCCCGGCTCGACGGGCTGCGCCACCTCCCCGGCGTCGACCTCGCCGTCCTGCTCGACGCACCGGCCCCGCCCGGCCTCCAGGACCTGGCGGCCGCGCGCCTCGGGCGGCTCCAGGGACGTACGGCGGACCACGCGGAACTCACCCGGCTGGCAACGGCGATCGACGAACTGTGCGGCCCGGTGCTCGGCGCGGTCTGAGGTCCCCACCAGGCGGCGCGCAGCGCGGCGGGATCGTGCCGTGACTCGGCCGGAGGTCGTTCGTTTGGCGGTACGAGCCCCGCCCGCACGAGCCCCCGTGGATGGTCCCCATGCCGACGAGCAGCCGCCCGCACCTCCGCGACGGCGGACTCCCCCGCGGCGGGACCCCCGCCGCCGCGCCGGCGCCGCCGCTGGAGCACTACGCGCCGCTCGCCCGGCTCGCCTACCTCACCCTGCCGCCGGCCCTCGGCAGGCACCGGCGCGTCCTCACCGCCCACACCGCCGCGCAGCGGGCGCTCCCCGCGGCGCGGGAGCGGCGCCGGCTGCGCGTCCCGGCGCAGCGCGCGGCGGCGGTGCGCGAGCCGGAGACGGACGTCGGACTCGACGAACTGCGGGTGCGGGTGCTGCGGTCGGCCCTGCGCCACGACGGCGCGGCACGCCGCGTGCCCGGGTGGCTGCAGGCGGGGCGGGGGCTGCCCGTCGTGCTGGGGCTGCGGATGGCGACGGCGGCCGGCGGCGCCGACGAGCTGAGCGTCGAACGGTCGCTGGCGCGGCTGTCGGCGCCGGAGCGCGCAGCCTTCGCGCTGCTGACGGTCGAGGGTCTGGATCCGGCCCGTACGCGGGACCTGCTGGAGCGGGCGGGCGTGCGGGAGCCGGGGGCCGCGCTGCGCAGGGCGGAGGGCGTCGCCGCCGCGGTGCCGGAGGCGGAGGCGCTGCTGCGCTCCGGCGAGTTCGACCCCACGGCGGTGCAGCTGCGGCCGACGGACCTGGTGCGCCGGCGCCGCCGGCGGCGGGTCGCGGCGGCGCTGGCGGCCGCGGTCGTCGTCGGCGCGGTCGGGGCGGGGTCGGCGATGCTGCCCGGCGACGGAGGCGGGCGGGGCGGCGCGGGCGCCGCGGGGGCCGCCGGCGTACCCGCCGCTCTGCTCGACCCCGGCCGCCTCGTGCAGGCACAGCCGGAGGCGTGGGCGGACACCGCGCGCGTGGACTTCACCGCCTGGCCCGCGCGCGGCGGGCTGACGGGGGACGACGCGTTGCTGGGCCGGGCGCTGTCCGCGTGGGCCGCGCCGGCACCGGACGTGGGGCTGACCGGGACGCCGGGCACCTCGGCCGCACCGCCGGCCGCGCCGCCCCGGCTGCTCTACGCGGGCGAGGTCTCCGGCGCCGCGGTAGTCCTGCTGTACGAGGGCGAACGCCTCGTACGCTACGCCGAGTCCGCGGACGGCTCCGACGACCCGCCCGCCGTCGACGTCGCGCGCGTCGACGACGCCGACGTGACGACCGCCGCGGCGGTTGCGGTGAGCCGCGGCCGCGACGGCGTCCGCTACCTCCTCGCGCCCTGGGTGGACGAGGCCGCCACCCGCGACCTGCTCCGCCCCGACGAGCCCGCGCGCGACCTGGGCGTCGCGGACGACGGGGTCACCGACCCGGTGCCGGCGAGCCCCGTCGAGGGCTGCGACGCCTGGCCGGCGCTCCGGCTCCGGTCCTCCGCGCGGATCGTGGAGGACCACTCGTTCCTCGTCACCGACCTCGGGGACCTCACCCCGGTCCACCTGACGTACACGCCGCCGCCCGGCGAGGGCGCACCGGCCCGCCAGCCGCGCGAGGCGACCTCCGGCCCCGCCCTCGCCGGCTGGGCCCGCTCGGCCTGCCGGCTGGACGGCTGGCGCGGTGAGGGCGTACGGGCTGTGAACAACTGGGTGTTCGCCCAGCAGGAGTTGCCCGAGGACGCCGGCCGGGCCGACTGGGTGTGCAGCAGGGCCGGTACGTGGCGCGGGCCCGGCCGGGTCCTGGTGCAGTTGCAGCCGCCGGCCCGCTCGGCCGCGACGCCGGGCCGCGTGGTCGCCGCGGAGAGCGACGGGGAGGACTCGGCGGCGTGCAGCCGCTTCGGCCGGCACGTCCTCGCGTCCACCGACTGGCGCGCCCCTTCGGGCCATTGGTACCTGCTGGCGGCGGGCAGCCGGGACGTACGGGGCATCGAGGCCACCGGCGACGTCGAGGCCACCGCCGCGGGACCGACGCTGGCGAAGCGGGCGGAGAAGGGCGTACGCGCCCGGGTGACCGGCAGCATCGAGGGCGGCGGCAGCCTCGCGACGGGGCGCTGAACGGCCATCCGGCGTCGACCGGATGGCTTCGCGCAGCTTCCCCGCTCGGGGACCCCTACCGGCCCGTGCGCGGTACAACAGAGCCATGAAGCGAACGGTGGTTCCGGTCGCGGCGGTCGCCGTGGCACTGATCGGCGGCTGCGCCGGGGAGGCGAGCGGTTGCGACGCCGAGTACCGGCTCGCCGAGGTGAAGGGCGAGAAGCGGCCGGTCCGGATCGAGCCCGGTCAGCACCACCCCGGGCTGACCGACCGCGAGTTGGAGAAGGCTCTGCCGACGCCGGAGCAGGAAGCCGCGACGAACGACAAGGTGCTCAACCATCTGCGCCGGGAGACCGTGCGGATGGCCGGCGTCATGGGCGAGACGGGACGCGGCCGGTGTGCGGGCGAGGTCGACCGGCCGCGCGGCGAGACCGTCCGCTGCACGGTGACGTACGAGGGTGTGACCGTGCCCTGGCTGGTGACGAGCAAGGGGACGACGTCAGGCATGGCCGCCTTCAGCCAGGATTTCATCTATACGGCCAAGCCGCTCAAGACCCTGCACACGGCCCGGTCCGTCTACGACTGGTACGCCTGGGAGACCGGCAAGAACGGCACGACGGAGGGCCCGCTGGCCCCGGTCGATCCGCGGTGCGACCGGCTGCCGGAGGTCTTCACCGCCGAGCCCGGCGAGGAGACCGGCTACTTCTGCCAGGACGTCTCGAAGACCTGCACCGACGACGTCCAGCACGTGGAGTGGGGCGACCGGCCGATCCGGTCGGAGGAGAACGGCGCCCTGTCGTTCCTCGCCGGCTGAGCACCGCCGCGTGCGTGGCACCGGGGGGCACGGTGGCGAGGGAGGGGCCACCACCGTGCCCCCGCACCTCAGCCCTGGTACTGGGCGAGGATCGAGGTGAACTCCCACGGCTCCTGCGGGATCCCGCCGCAGGTGTCGGCGCCGCCACCGCCGCAGGGGCGGTCGCGGTTGGCCGACCAGAAGGTGAGCCGGCCCAGGCCCTTGTCCTGCGCGTAGCCGAGCATGGTCCGGAAGTCGTCCTGGTCCACGACCTCGCCGACGTCGGTGTTGCCGTTCATCGAGGAGATGCCCATGCGCGGGTACACCTCCTCCTCGCCGTAGCCGTACGCCTTCTGCAGCGAGCCCTTGAGCCCCTCCGAGGCCTGGACGGACAGCCGGCCCATGTCCCCGCCGTTGCCGCCGAAGTTGAACGGCATGATCGTCCAGACGTCCACGTCCAGCCCGGACTGCGCGGCCCGGTCGATGAGGCTGGTGTCGGGGCCGTTCTGCCCGGTGCCGATGGTGAAGACGACCTTGAGCCCGGGGTTGGCGGCCTTGACCGCCTTGAGCGCGTCGACGGTGCGCTGCTGGACCTCGGGGCTGTCGTACGCGTCGGCTTCGAGGTCGATGTCGATGGCCGTCAGGTCGTACGCGTCGATCACCTTCTGGTACGCGCCGGCGAGTGCGTCCGCGCTGCCGCAGGAGCTCTCCAGCTTGTTGCCGCTCCAGCCGCCGAACGACGGGACGACGTCGCCGCCCGCGGCGCGGACCGCGGCGACGGTCTCCTCGTCGACGCCGCCGGTGAGGGGGCGCTGGCCGTCCCACTGCGGGTCGCAGGTGCCGTTGCTGAGGACGAAGGCGAGCGTGAACCCGCCGACGCCGGTGGCGTCCATGACCTCAGCGGGGTCGGGCGGGCTGCCCCAGCCGTTGTAGAGGTAGGGCGCCACGGCCATCGACGCGGCGGCCGGCCGCGCGGCGGCGGTGTCGGCGGCGGGCTGCCCGGCGTCCGAGGCGCCGGCGGCGGGCATCAGCGCCCAGCCGCCGGCGACCGCGGCCGCCGCCGCACCCGCGACGAGTGCGCGGCGGACGTTCCTTCGGTCGGTCCGATGTGTTCCCATGTGCTGTCACCGTCCTCTTCTCGCCGGCACCCGGCGCCGCCGGGCGCCGCGTCCGGGCATGCGAGCGCACGGAATCCGGGGACGGCGGGCTGCGGCGGCCGGGCGCGGCGGTGAAGTCGTGTGGGGGGTCCGGCTATTTCACGTGTTGAAGTTAAGGGGGCGCCGGGAAGCGGTGTCAAGGCTTTGGTCCGTACCTGTGAGAGCGCTTTCCCAGCGCCCCGGCGAGGGGCGCGATGCTAGGAGTTGAGCGTCCACTTCTGGTTCGCTGCGCCCGTGCAGGTCCAGAGCTGCGTCGGCGTCCCGTTGGCCGTCGAGCCGCCCAGCGCGTCCAGGCACTTGTCCGCGGCCAGGTTGACGATGTCGCGGGTGGCGGAGTTGTACGACCAGCGCTGGGCGCCCGTGCCGTTGCAGTCGTAGAGCTGCACCCGGGTGCCGTTCGCGGTGCCCGCGGCGGCGGCGTCGAGGCACTTGCCGAGGGCCCGGATGGTGCCGTCGGTACCCACGGTCCAGCGCTGTGCGGTGGTGCCGTTGCAGTCGTAGAGCTGGACGGCGGTGCCGTTGGCGGGACTTGCGCCGGCCACGTCGAGGCACTTGCCGCCCGCGCCGGTGAACGTACCGGAGTTGCCGCCTCCGCCGTCGGAGGTGCTGACGCGGACGTAGTCGACGACGAGCTGCTGCGGGAAGGTCGTGCTGCCGTCCGGGTCGCCGGGCCAGTAGCCGCCGACCGCCAGGTTGAGGATCAGGAAGAACGGCTTGTTGAACACCCACTGCCGGCCGCCGAGGTCGGCGGGCGTGCGCCGCTGGTAGACGTTGCCGTCGACGGACCAGGTGATCTCGTTCGGCGACCAGTCGACGGCGAAGGTGTGGAAGCCGTTCGCGAACTGCTGGCCGCCCGGCAGCGTGTACCCGCCGCCGATGCCGCCGGAGCCGGAGTAGCCCGGCCCGTGCAGCGTGCCGTGGACCGTGCTCGGCTCGAAGCCGACGTTCTCCATCACGTCGATCTCGCCGCTGGCGGGCCAGCCGACCTGGCCGATGTCGTTGCCGAGCATCCAGAACGCGGGCCACATGCCCTGCCCGCGCGGCAGCTTCATCCGGGTCTCGACGTGGCCGTACGTGGTGGTGAAGCGGCCGGAGGTGTTGAGCCGGGCGGAGGTGTACTCGCACCGGCCGTACCAGCACTGGTAGTTGCCGGGGTTCTCCTTGCGCGCGGTGATGACCAGGTTGCCCTGGCCGTCGAGCGCGGCGTTGGCGTTGCCCGCGGTGTAGTACTGCCGCTCGTGGTTGTTGACGTTGTCGCCGGTCTCGATCAGCCACTTGCCGCCGTTGACCGCCGAGCCGGCCGGGCCGTCGAAGTTGTCCTCGAACGTGACGGCGTAGGGCGCGGCTTCTGCCTTGCCGCCGGTGCCGCCGGTCCCCGGTGCCGGTGCCGCGCCGGCGGCGCCGGGCAGCGGCACGGCGAGCGCGGCGGCGAGGGCCGTCGCGACGAGCACGGCCTTGCGGAGCGGATGTCTGCGTCGTCGTAGGAACATGGAAGCTCACCTCGATGCGTCGTGGGGTCGAGCGTGGAGCATGGTCCATACCTTTGCGCGAGGTGAGTGAACTCCCTTCATGTCATGCAGTCAATGGGTCCGGCGGGCACCCTCGGTGTTCAACTCCCGGCGGCCGTACTGCCGGACCTCTTGACAACGCACCCGCCCCTCACGACGCTCTGAGAGCGCTCTCTGTACGCCCGGCCCGCCGGGCAGCTCCCGCCTCGGGCCGTGTACGCCCCCACAGCGAAGGAGCACCGCATGTCCCCCGCGCACCCGACGTGGTCCAGACGCCGCCGCGGCCTGCTGACGGCTGTCACCGCCCTGCTGCTGCTCGTCTGCTACGCGCTCGCCGACCGCACCGGCGCCGCCGCTCAGGGCGCGGTGCCGCCCGCACCCGACCCGGCACCCGCGACCGCCGCGGCGGCGGGCGACCCGCCGCCGGACTCCTTCTGGGGCGACACGGGCGCCATCCCGCCGGCGCAGAACGTGCTGACGGTGCAGATCCTCAACCGGACCAACGGCCAGTACCCCGACGACCAGGTCTTCTGGTCCTTCGGCGGGCAGACCCGCTCGATCGCGGAGCAGCCGTACCTGGACATGCCCGCCAACTCCGCCGGCCGGATGTACTTCCACCTCGGCTCGCCCGACAGCCAGTACTCCGACTTCATCGAGTTCACCGTCGGCCCCGACGCCTTCCACGGCAACACCACCCGCGTCGACGCCTTCGCGCTCAAGCTCGCGATGCGGGTGCACGGCCACGACGGCACCGACAAGCAGGTCGGCGAGGACTACGCGACGTTCCAGGAGTCCCGCGAGGCCACGTGGCAGGCGTTCGCGGCCGCCATGCCGCCGGAGTTCGCGTCGCTGTCCGAGGTGCAGGCGCCGTACCGCATCCCCTCCCCGGGCGGCGTGCCGGACTTCCGGCCGGGCGGGCAGCACGCCGCCTACATGAGCGACTACGCCCGGTCCGTGGGCATGACCGCCTCGACCCAGGAGATCTTCGGCTGCTCCGGCCCGCTCGCGGGCGACGCCCCCGGCTGCGCGGCGCTCAACCGGCACGTCGCCGAGCTGCCGCGGGACCAGTGGAACGACCCGGGCCGCTTCTACCGGCAGGGTCCGGCGAACTACTACGCCGCGTTCTGGCACGAGCGCGCCATCGGCAACCTCGCGTACGGCTTCCCGTACGACGACGTCGCCGAGCAGTCCTCCTTCGTGTCCGTCCAGAACCCGCAGTGGATGGTGGTGGCCGTCGGCTGGTGAGGGCCCGCGGCGCCTCCCCCGGCGGCCGGCCCGGGCCGGCCGCGGCCGGTCAGCCCGCCGCGAGGCCGGCCAGGACGTCGGCGGCCGGTTCCGGGTGCACCAGCCAGCGCAGGTGGCCGCCGGGCACGGTGTGCACGTCGAACGGGTTGCCGGGGGTCAGCGCGTCGGCCTCGCGGATCAGCCGGTCCTGCATGGCGGGCGGCATGCTGACGTCGTCCGCCAGCCGCACGTAACTGCGCGGGATCCGGCCCCAGGTGGCCGCCTGCGCGCGGTCCGCGGACGAGCCGACGTCCAGGTTCTCGTCGGGCTGGAAGGTGTTGAGGAAGGTCCGGAACTCGTCGTCGGTGAGGTCGGCGGCGAACGCGTGCCGGAACGCGGCGAGCGCTTCGGGGTCCGCGGTGCGGAAGTTGGTGCGGATCAGGCCGAGCGCGGCCGGGTCGCCGGCGAGGGCGCGCGCGAGGCCGGAGGCGTCGATGCCGGCCATCTCGGGCTCGCCGTAGTAGTCGTTCACGTCGAGTTCGACGGGGCACCAGGCGGAGACGTAGACGACGCGGTCGATCAGGTCGGGGCGGGCGTTGCCGGCGGCGGTGGCGGTGATGCCGCCCCGGCTGTGCGCGACGACGATCGCCGGGCCGTGCCGCTTCGCCCGCTCGAGGACGCCGATGAGGTGGGCCGCGTTGTCCGCGAGTGTGACGCCCTTGATGCCGCCGGGCGCGGTGGCGAGCGCGTCGGGGTCCTGCGGGGCCTGATAGGCCGCGGGGAACGTGGCGCCGAATCCGTGGCCCGGCAGGTCGACGGCGAGGGAGCGGTGTCCGCGCAGAGCGAGTTCCGCCTGCAGGGGCGCAAAGGAGAAGGAGTTCGCGAACGCCCCGTGGACGAGGACGAAGGTCGGCGTGTTCGGCATGGGGACACCCTCACACACGACGATCAAGCAGGCGCGGAGGGGTTGTGGCGCAGGGCTCGCGAGGCCTGTGGTATTCGGAAGGGGGAATTCCCCGGGCTTCCGGGAGGCGAATACGCGCGTACGGATCCGCCCGCGGCCCCGTGGCCGGGAAGTCGCCTTCCCGGCCACGGGGTGTGTCGTACGTGCGGTCCGGTGCTCAGGGCGCGTCGACGACGATGCGTCCGTCCATCGGGGCGAAGCCGGCGAAGCCGCCGCCGTAGTTGGCTTCCACCTGCGCCCGCTCGGTCGCGTTCGGGACGGGGTTGGTGCAGCTCACACCGGCGGTCGAGCCGGACATCAGCGACGAGCACGGTCCGGGCTTCATGTCGGGCAGCCCGAGGCTGTGGCCCAGTTCGTGCGAGGCGATACGGGTGGTGTCGTAGCCCTCGTTGACCGCCTGGCGGCCGAACCAGACCGTGGCGCGCCCGCCGGGGCGGACCGGGCCGAGAGTGGCGCGCGGCCAGCCGTCGTCGGCGATGACCGTGATCTCGGCGCGGGTGCCCGCCGGGGCCTTCGCCAACTTGACGTTCTGCACGGTGGAATTCCATTGTTCGGCGCCTGCGGCCACCGCGCTCTTGAATTCACCGGCCTGGCTGTCGTCGTAGTACAGCGTGGTTGCGGCCGTGCGCTCCGGTGCGGGAGCGGGGGCGGCGGTGGCCCCTGGGGCCGAGGACAGAGTGACGATTGCGGCAGCGGCCATAACGCCGATACCCAACTTTCGCAGCATGCGGGGAGCCCTCCTCTTGGTGTGAGAATCGAGCACTACTGCGCGAACCCTGATAAGGGTCGGCCCGAGTGTAGGAGCGCGCTCCGGGGGCCACAAGGGGCGGCAATGGCCGTAGATTTCACCTTTCTGCGGCATCTCGGCGCCGCCCGCGGTATTCGGCGCAGCGGGGTTCACGGCCGATTTCGTACAGGCGGAATCCGGCCGCGGGCCGCGAGTCATTCTTCCGGCGTAGTCGGGAAGTTGAGACGTATTGCGCCTCCCGGCCGATCCGCCGCGCCGGACGTCTTGTCAGACTGCACGGGTACGCTGACCGCGGGCGGGCGCGGGTCCGCGGTCCCCGCGAGGACGGCCGTGGAGGGGACGTGGGCACGCAGGCAGGACCCGTGGAGGCGGACCGGCCGCCGCGGGTGGTGATCGCCGACGACCAGGCGCTGGTGCGCACCGGCTTCCGGATGATCCTCGCCGCCGACGGCATCGACGTCGTCGGCGAGGCGACGGACGGCGAGGAGGCGGTGGCCGCGGTCCGCCGCTCCCTGCCCGACGTGGTGCTGATGGACATACGCATGCCGGGCACGGACGGCCTGGAGGCCACCCGCCGCCTCCTCGGCACGGACGGCCGGGAGCCCGGGCCGGGGCCGGGCGCGCCGCGGGTCATCATCCTCACCACGTACGACCTCGACCAGTACGTGTACGCGGCGCTCGCCGCCGGCGCCAGCGGCTTCCTGCTCAAGGACGTCACCCCCGAGCACCTGGCCGCCGCCGTCCGCCTCGTCCGCTCCGGCGACGCGCTCCTCGCGCCCTCCATCACCCGCCGCCTCGTGGAGCGCTTCGCCGTCCGTGACGACCGCGCGGCGACGCTGCACCGCGACCTGTCCGCGCTGACCCGGCGCGAGCTGGAGGTGCTGGAGTCGCTGGCGCGCGGCCACAGCAACGCGGAGCTGGCCGCGCGGTTCCATCTCAGCGAGGCGACGGTGAAGACGCACGTGGCCCGGATCCTCGCCAAGCTCCAGCTCCGCGACCGCGCCCAGGCGGTGATCGCCGCCTACGAGACGGGCCTGATCACCCCCGGCTCCCCGCAGTCCCCGACCCCGCCGTGACCGGCAGCCGCGGGCCGCCCGCGACGTACTTCTTCCCGGAGCGATGAGTTTCGGCGGCGGAACCGGTCTGCCCTGGCATGACCCTCTTCAACGTTGACCCCCTGTACGGTGCCGCCGCCTGCGAACGACTCCCGGTGATCCGATGACCACCGTCGACGTCAACGGGATCACCCTGGGCATCGAGTCCTTCGGTGCCGACGACGCGCCGCTCGTCCTGCTCGTGGGCGGGACGACGATGCTCTCCTGGCCCGACGCGCTCTGCGAGCGGCTGGCCGCCGGCGGGCGCCGCGCCGTGCGCTACGACCTGCGCGACAGCGGCGCATCGACGACGGCGGACCCGCAGGCACCCGCCTACACCCTGCGCGACCTCGCCGCCGACGCGGCGGCCCTGGCGGGCGCGCTCGACGGCCGGCCCGCGCACCTCGCCGGGATCGGCGTCGGCGGGATGGTCGCCCAGGTGGCCGCACTCGACCACCCGGCCGCCTTCTCGGCGCTCACCCTGGCCGGCACCCGCGCGGTCGCCCCCGGCCCGCCCGACGACGACCTCCCCGACCACGACGAGGCGGCGATGGGCCGGCTGTTCGCGCAGGCGATGCCCGACTGGGCCGACCGCGCGGCGGTGGCGGAGTCCGCCGCCGCGGGCGCGGAGATCCTCGGCGACGACCCCGGCGCCGCGCGGGCGACCGCGGCGCGCGTCTGGGACCGCACACCGGGCAGCGACCCCGAGGTCCACATGGCCAACCAGCTGGGCATGGTGTTCTCCCGGCTGGACTGCGCACCCCGCTGGCGCGAACGCCTGCCCGGGCTCGGGGTCCCCGCGCTCGTCGTCCACGGCCGCCGCGACCTGTTCTTCCCCGTCGGCAACGGCGAGGCGCTCGCGCGCGAGATCCCCGGGGCCCGGCTGCTGGTCCTGGAGGAGGCCGCGACCGCGATCCCGGACGCGGCTGCCGGCGAGGTCGCGGAGGCGATGCTCATGCTGGGCTAGGGACCTCCGGACGGCTGCGGGCTCACCGCTTCACGAACTTGCTGGGCGGCGGGCCGAGATAGCTGTGGCGTACGCCGCCGGTGTCGACCACCAGCTTCTGCACCACCACCGTCGGATCCACCATCCACAGCTTCAGCACGTGCACGCCCGGCCTGGACACCCGGTGCCCGGTCACCGTGACGGCGGCGTTGTCCGAGGTGTTGCGCTCCCACTGGCGGTTCATCAGGCCGTCGTCCGCGCCCGTGGCCCGGGTGACGTTCACCGTCTGCGGGGCGTCGTCGTCGAAGGCGACGGCGTAGCGCAGCCCGTCCGGCGTGAGGACGCTGTTGCGCGGCGACAGGTACACCGCCACGCGCAGGGTGCCGGTGGTGAACAGCGTCATCGTGTACTCCAGTCGCGGCCCCTGGCCGGCCGGCCGTGGCGCGGCCGTGACCGGGAACGGCGCCATGCCGCTGCCGGTCCGCCCGATGTCGGGGATGCGGCGCCAGGCGACGCCGGCGGCGGGGACGGCGCGGGTGTGGCGGTCGGCCTCCACCGAGACGCATCCGCCCGCCTCGACCGAGCCGGCGAGCGCGGAGTGGCGCACGGACGGGCGGTACACCCGGGCGTGCACCTCCACGGTCCGGCCGGCGCCGCGGACGACGACGGGGACGGTCGTGGCGCCGCGGGGGGCGCGGGCGAAGTCGACGCGCAGCCGGGCGCGGATCTGGCTGGTGACGCGGCCGCGCGGGCGGTCGACGCGCAGCCAGGACACGGCGGGCTCGATCTCGTAGCCGAAGGGGGTGCGGCCCCGGTTGAAGACCTCGATGTACGGGGCGGGGCCGCTGTCGTACGGGCTGACCACCGGCAGCACCGCGGGCCCCGCGGCCTCCGGCCACCACTGCTCGGAGCCCTCCACCGCGACGCCGAGCACCGCGCCGGCGGCGGGGTCGATCCGTTCGACCGCGGGGAAGACCTCGTCGGGCAGCGCCTCGTTGTCCTTCTCGGGCTGCTGCCAGGGCGCGTTGGGTCCGTAGCGCTCGACGTCGCCGTAGCCGATCTTCGGCTGCGTCTGGAAGCCCTGCCACTTCCCGCCGGAGAGGGTGTGGTTGTAGTAGTCGGCGAGCGCCTGGTCCTCGGCGAACAGGGCGTCGGTCTCGGCGGCGAGCTGGTTGGCGGCGGCGCGGCCCTGCGCGGCGTAGAGGAGGTTGGTGAACTCGGCGCGGCGCAGGGCGTAGACGACGGCGGTGCCGCGCACGGCGTAGCGGACGAGCTGGAAGTACGCCGCCCGGTCGGCCCGGTCGAGGCGGGCCTCGATGCGGTCCGCGGTACGCGCCAGCTCCTGCCACTCGTCGGTGACCCGGTCCAGCTCGCCGTAGTTGACGCGGCTGAAGGGGGTGGCTTCGTCGTCGTAGACGACCGCGGCGGAGTCGTCGGCCGGGTCCTTGGCAGGGTCGAGGGTGATGCGGCGGTTGAGCAGCTCGGGCTTGCGCCGGGCCTGGAGGCGGCCGTACTCGTGCAGCACCTCGGCGATCTCGGCCGCGTGCCGGGGGCCGAAGTTCTCGGCGGCGTAGCGCCGTTCCCACTCGGGGAGGTCGCCGGCCTGCCAGCGGTCCGGATCCCAGGCGTAGTCCAGGAAGAACTGGGTCGGCAGCTCGTTGGACTTCAGGTCGCCGACGTTGGCGACCCACAGCTGCCGGATGCCGTACGCGTACGTCTGGTGCAGCTGCTCCCAGGTGCTCGCCAAGTTGGCGGTGTCGACCCACTTGTAATTGCGGCCGCCGCCGACGTAGTCGAAGTGGTAGTAGAGCCCGTAGCCGCCGGTGCGCGGCGGCAGCGAGGCGTCCGGTACGCGCCGCAGGTTGCCCCAGTTGTCGTCGGTGAAGACGACGGTGACATCGTCGGGCGCCTGCATGCCGCTGTCCCAGTAGTGCTGGACCTCCTTGTACATGGTCCACACCTGCGGCACGGCCGCCGCGTCGCCCAGTTCCTCGGCGAGGATGCCGCGCTCGGTGGCGATGATGCGCTCCATCAGCTCGATGCCGTCGCCGTCGGGCAGCGAGGTGTCGCCGTTGCCGCGCATCCCGAGGGTCACCACGCCCTCGAAGCCCTCGGTGGCCAGCCTGCGGATGCCGTCGCGCCAGTAGGCGCGGATGGCGTCCTCGTTGCGTACGAAGCTCCACTCCCCCGTGCCGCCGTACGGGTCGTGGCCCTCGGTGACGATGTTCCCGTCCGGATCCCGCACGGCGGGCACGGCGTGCCGGTTCCACTCCTCGATGCCGCGCATCATGGGCGCCTCGTGCGAGGTGCCCATGACGATGCCGTACTCGGTGGCGGTGGCGTGGTTGGCGGGGTCGTCCTCGGCGAAGGCGCGGCCCCAGACGGCCGGCCAGAGGTAGTTGGCCTTGAGCCGCAGCACGGCCTCGAAGACCTTGGCGAAGAAGGCGCTGTTGAAGCCGCCGGGGTGGCCCTCGGCGTGGCCGGGGCCGAAGAACCCGGGGGCCCAGCGGCCGAGGGCGGGGTTCTCGTCGTTGATGAAGATGCCCCGGTACTTCACCGCGGGGGTGCCCTGCGAGAACCGGCCGGGGAGCACGTAGAGCGCGTCGTGGCGGCGGGGCGGGACGTCGGCCCAGAAGTGCCAGGGCGAGACGCCGATGCCGCGGGAGACGTCGTAGATACCGAAGATGGTGCCGCGCTGGTCGCTGCCGGCGATGACGAAGGCGCTGTCGAGGCCGGGCAGCGGGTCGGCCACGACCTGCTGCAGGGATGTCTCCCACCGGCCCTCGACGCCGGTCGCGTCGAGCTTGCCGGCGGCGATCAGGCCGTCGATCAGCGGGCTGCGGCCGATGGTGCCGACGAGGACCGCGGTGCGCCCCGCGGGCGCGCGGCCGCGGGTGAGCGCGGGGCGTACGCCTGTGACCCGCTCCAGGTCCGCGCGCAGGTCGCCCAGCGCGCGCAGCACGCCGGGATGGTCGCCGCCGTCGGCCACCAGCGGCGCGGCCCGGCCGCCGGCGACGAGCGGGAAGCGGCCGGGACCCGGGTCGTGGGCGATGTACGCGCCGGGGTCGGTGGGGCGCGGAGCCCTCGGCGGCGGCGCGGCGGCGGCCGCGGCCGGCAGGGCGATGAGGCCGCCTGCGGTGCCGGAGAGCGCGCCCAGGCCCAGTCCCGCGCCGAGTACGAGGCGCCGGCTGACGCCGTCACCTGGCGGGGAGTCGGACGCGGGAGACGGGTCGTGCCGGGGGTCGCTGCTGTCCATGCCGGGCCTCTCTTCACCGAGCAAGCGGCAATGTTTCGTAAAGCATCGCGAATATTTCTGCGCAACCTAGGGTGAGGCCATGGGAAGGTCAAGACATCGCGCAGCGGCGGGCGGCGGGGCTACCATCCCGGCATGAGTGGTGCTGGAGTCCAGTTCGACGGGGAGGCCCCCGTGGCCGACGAGGAGCCGCAGGCCACCGCCACGCTGGCGGCGATCGCGGAGGCCGCCGGGGTGTCGGCGTCGACAGTTTCGAAGGTCCTCAACGGCCGCTCCGACGTCTCCCCCGGCACCCGCGCCCGGGTCCAGGACCTGCTGCGCGAGCACGGCTACCGGCGCCGCGGCGGCGGCGCGCGCCAGGCCCCGCTGCTCGACCTGGTCTTCCACGAGCTGGAGAGCGCGTGGGCGATGGAGGTCATCCGGGGCGTGGAGAACGTGGCCAGGGTGGAGCGGCTGGGCGTGGTGCTCTCCGAGAGCGCCGGACGGCTGACACCGGGGCAGACGTGGGTGGAGGACGTGCTCGCCCGCCGTCCGGCGGGCGTCATCCTGGTGCTGTCGGACCTCTCCGCCGACCAGCGGGCGCAGTTCACCGGGCGCGGCATCCCGTTCGTGGTGCTGGACCCGGCGGGCGACCTCGCCGAGGACGTGCCGTCCATCGGGGCCACCAACTGGCAGGGCGGGCTGGCCGCCACGCGCCACCTCGTGGGCCTGGGCCACCGCCGGATCGGCGTCGTGGGCGGACCGCCGGCGATGATGTGCAGCCGGGCCCGCATCGACGGCTACCGCGCGGCGCTGGGCGTCGCGGGACTGCCGGTGGACCCCGAGCTGATCCGGGAGGGCGACTTCCACCACGAGGCGGGCTACGCCGCCGGACGCGAGCTGCTCGCCCTGCCCGACCGCCCCACCGCGGTCTTCACCGGCAACGACCTCCAGGCGCTCGGCCTGTACGAGGCCGCCCGCGAACTGGGCCTGCGCATCCCCGACGACCTCAGCGTCGTCGGCTTCGACGACCTGCCGGTGGCCCGCTGGATCGGCCCGCCGCTGACGACCGTGCGGCAGCCGCTGACGGAGATGGCCGAAGCGGCGGCCCGGCTGGTGCTGGACCTCGGCCGCGGCCGCGAGCCGGTGACGCGCCGCGTGGAGCTGGCGACGAGCCTGATCACCCGGAACAGCACGGCACCGCCGCCCGAGCGCTGACGTACGCCGCCCCCAGGGCGCCGAAACTTTCGAACCCGCCAACGTCGCCTGTCCGTCACCGCCGGACGGCGGACTTCCGGCACTCCGGACCGCGCGCGGCACCCGGATCGTGCAGTGCGGTCGGCACCGGCCCCCGCCGGGCGGCGGGCGCCGGCCTGCGGCGGCCCGGGCTCACCGCGAGCGTGTAGCCGACGAGCACCCCGACCGACAGGACCGCCAGCCGCCCAGCGGCCGGCGGGCTGTCCGGCGGCGGGTCGTAGCCCCCGTCCTCCAGGCCCGCCGCCTGCTCGAAGTGGTTGTACGCACCGGGGAAGAACACCTCGTCCGCCGCGTACAGCGCGGGGAACGCGGCGGGACCGGCCAGCAGCGACCCCAGCGCCCACTGGTCGGAGTGGCGCGCCTCGTGCTCCGACAGCTTCCGCATCCGGGGCGACTGCGTCTCCGCCCGCTGGTCGGTGAGGAAGACGGTGCCGTACATCGTGCCCGCGCGGGCGAACCCGTCATCGAGGACGACCGCAGTCGTGCCGTTCGCCGCGCAGTGGTACATGTCGCCGCCCTCCCCCGCCGCGTACAGCAACGCGGCACCGGAGACGGGCGCGTTGAGGACCGTACGCGCCGTCTGCCACACCCCGCCGCCCTCCCCCGCCCCGGCGCACGGCCGCATCTGGGCGCCGGGGCCGAGGACGGCGAAGGCGAGGGCGAGCACCGCCTGCACCACGGTGCACCACACCACGATCAGCACCCGGCGCCGCGACGGCCGCGCGCCGCGCAGCGTGCCGACGACCGCGAGGGCCAGCCCCGTGAGCCCGCCGCAGATCAGGCAGGCCGCCCACCAGACGGCTCTGCGCTCGACCCGTCCCGCCGGGGCGGCGCGTGGGGCCGGGGCCGCCGGGGAGGTCGGTCGCTCCAGAGTCGCCGTGCCGCCCGCCATCCGTCACCCCTGTCATCGCGCCGACGCACTGGGCTCTGCGCACCGACGCGGACCGGGCCACAGTCGAACCCCGCCGTCGCCCGGCGGGGTTCGGCAACCTGAGTCGTTGCATGCAGTCGCAGACAAGTTCTCAGATTACGGTACCGTAACGAATTGACGTCGAACTGGCCTCGAATTCCGGCCGCTTACGACGGGAAGGGTGTGAATGGCTGGAGACGGGATCCGGCAGGTGATCCCGTACGGAACCGGAAGGGTGCAGATGGGAGACCGGGACGAGAAGGAGCCCGCGCCGCCGGCCGAGCCCGCCGCCACCGGCCCGGCCGGGCCCGAAGGCGGTGAGTCGGTGTGCTGGCTGGAACGCGTCTGCCCGGAGTGCGGGCGGCTCGCCGACACCGCACCCCCGGTCCGCTGCACCCGCTGCGGCACCCTGCTCACCGGCTGACGGGTGCGCGGACCTGCGCCGCTATCTCCAGGAGCCTCCGGTCAGCACCACACCCACCGCGGCCAGCCCCAGGACGACCCAGCCGAACCAGAGCCATCCGTTGCTGCCTACTGCCGCCGTGTACGCCGTGATGACCACGAGACCGGCCACGGTGCTCACGACCATGGCCTTCGCAGAACCGGGCTTCTCCATGCCGCCTCCACCAGCCGCCGCCGACGGCCGTCCCCGCGCGACCGCACGCAACCTTCCCTCCATCGTCCCCCGCCGGGGGCCGACGCGGTAGTCGAAGGAGCGCCGGGTGTCCGCGCGGCTACTGTTCGCGGGCCTGGAGCGAGGCCAGATAGGCGTTGTACGCCGCCAGCTCCTGGTCTCCGTCACGATCGGCGGTACGGTCGCTGCGCTTCGCGCGGCGCTGCTCGGAGTTGTACCACTGGTAGACCAGCGCGATGAGGACGAGCACCGAGGGGATCTCGCTGAACGCCCAGGCGATGCCGCCCGCGGCCTGCTGGTCGTCCAGGGCGTCGATGCCGAGGGAGGCGGGCGGGTTGCTGTAGACGTCCACCATGGGCTCGCTGCCCATCATCAGCGCGATGCCGAAGAAGGCGTGGAACGGCATGCCCGCGAACAGCGTCAGCATGCGCATCACGTACGTGGGCCGGTTCGGCCCCGGGTCGACGCCCATGATGGGCCAGAAGAAGACCAGGCCCACGGCCAGGAAGTGGATCATCATCCCGACGTGCCCGGCCCTGCTCCCCATGAGCGTGTCGAAGAGCGGGGTGAAGTACAGCGCGTACAGGCTCGCGATGAAGAGCGGGATCGTGAAGACGGGGTGCGTGATCACCTTCAGGTATCCGCTGTGCAGCACCGTGACCACCGCGGAGCGGGACCGGCCCGCCGGCAGGGCGCGCAGCAGCAGCGTCACGGGCGCGCCGAGGAGCAGCAGGATCGGCGACAGCATGCTGATGACCATGTGCTGCACCATGTGCACGCTGAACATGACCATGCCGTAGTCGTTCAGGCCCGTGCACATGACGAGCACGATGGTCAGCACACCGGCGGTGAACGCGACGGTCCGCCCCAGGGGCCAGTCGTCCCCGCGGCGGCGGAGCCGGAAGACCCCGTAGCCGTAGAGCGCGAGGGCCGCGAGGCTGCCGATGAGGAAGACCGGCTCGCCGGTCCACTCCAGCCCGCGTCCGAGGGTGAACGGCGGAAGGTCCAGGTGGCCGCCGTGCCCGCCGTGGTCCATGTCGGTGGTGCTCCTTGTGCCGGTGATGCCCTCACTCAGGCTAGACCCGGCACGTCCGGCCGCTCCGCCGGGGTACCCCGGCGGGGCTGGCCGGGGTTCGCGGCGGCGTCAGCGGGAGGCGCTGGCGGCGGCGATGCGCTCGTTGCGCAGGGCCTCGTACCAGCGGTCGTCGACCGGCGGCAGGCCCTGGGACTCCAGCGCCAGCCGGATCAGCAGGTCGGCGATCTGCGGGTTGCGGGCGAGCACGGGGCCGTGCATGTACGTGCCGAAGACGTTGCCGTTCCAGGCGCCCTCGGTGCCGTCGCCGGTGCCGTTGCCGTGGCCGAAGCGGACCCGGGCGAGCGGCTTGGCGGTCGGGCCGAGGTGGGTGACGCCCTGGTGGTTCTCGAAGCCGGTGAGCTGGGGCAGACCGAGCTGCGGGTCGATGTCGGCGAGCACGTCGCCGACGCAGCGGCCGGCCTGGCCGCGGCCGCTGGTGACGTCGAGCAGGCCGAGGCCCGGCTCCTGCCGGTCGAGGTCGTTGATGAACTCGTGGCCGAGGATCTGGTAGCCGGCGCAGACGGAGAAGATGATCGCGCCGTTGCCCGCGGCCCGGCTCAGCCCGCCGTCGCGGCGCAGCCGCTCGGCGGCGAGCCGCTGCGGGCGGTCCTCGCCGCCGCCGATGAGGTAGATGTCGGCGGAGGCGGGCACGGGCTGGTCGGAGCGGACGTCGACGCGCGTGACGTCGTAGCCGCGCTGCCGGGCACGGCGCTCGACGACGAGGGCGTTGCCCTGGTCGCCGTACGTCGACAGCAGGTCGGGGTAGACCCAGACGAGGCGCAGGCTGTTGTCGTTCATGCGGTCGCTCCTTGGCGTCTCGTACGGGTCAGTTGCCGACACGGCGGCGCAGGTCCTGGAACGCGGTGTAGTTGGCGATGACCTCGATCCGGCCGGGCGGCGCGGCGGCGACGGCCTCGTCGACGTGCTCGCAGACGCGGAAGCTCTGGTTCGCCACCTCCAGCCGGACGGCGAGGTCGAGCTTGCGGTCGCCGATGACGTACAGCGGGTGGCCGGTGAGGCGGGTGTAGTCGACGTCCCACAGCCAGGAGGTGTCGGTGCCGTCGGCGCCGCGGGCGTTGACGGAGAGGACCACGGGGGTGGGCGGAGGGTCGATCAGGGAGAAGGTCTCCAGCCAGCCGGCCGGGTTCTTGGCCAGCAGCAGCCGCAGGTCACGACCGCCGAACTGGACGGTGTCGTACCGCCCGGCGACGGCGGTGACCTCCCACATGCGCTCCAGCGCCGTCTGCGGATGGACGCCGAAGGCGGCGGCCACGGCCGCGGCGGTGGTGGCGTTCGCCCGGTTGGCCCGGCCGGGGAGCTGCAGGCGGATCGGCCAGGCGGCGCCGTGCGGGTCGAGGACGTGCTCGCCGGACAGGGCCCAGCTCGGTACGGGGCGGCGGAAGCCGCACTCGGCGCAGAGCCAGTCCTCGCCGGGGCGCTGCAGGACGCCGCCGCACGAGGGGCAGGACCAGGCGTCGTCCTTCCACTCCTGGCCGACCGCAACCCAGACGACGTTCGGGCTGGAGGAGGCGGCCCAGACGACGAGGGGGTCGTCGGCGTTGGCGACGACGAGCGCCTTGTTGCCGGCGAGGCCCTCGCGCCAGCGCTCGGCGAGCATGCGGGTCTCGGCGGCGCGGTCGAGCTGGTCGCGGGAGAGGTTGAGCAGCGCGATGGCCTTGGGGGTGACGTCGCGGGCGACGCCGGAGAGGTACTTCTCGTCGACCTCGATGACGCCGTAGCGTGCGTCGGAGCCGCCGGCGAGCGCCGAGGTGATGCCGGCGGGCATGTTGGCGCCGAGCGCGTTGGAGACGACGGGACCGGAGGCGCGCAGGGCCTCCGCGATCAGCCGGGTGGTGGTCGTCTTGCCGTTGGTGGCGGAGACCAGGACGACGTCGAGGTGGCCGGCGAGCCGGCCCAGCAGGTCGGGGTCGAGCCTGAGTGCGACCTTCCCGCCGATCACGGAGCCGCTGCCCTTGCCCGCGGCGCGGGACACCGCTGCTGCCGCCCTGCCCGCCGTGACGGCCAGCTTGGACCGTGGCGACAGCGGTTCCGTGTTGCCTGCCATCGTCGTAGCTCCTCCTCGCGTGCCCGGGCCCGTGCGCGGTGCGCCGTCGTCCGCGGGCTCCGGTGTCCTTCGTCCGCTGCCCGGCCTGCGGCGCGGCGCGTAGCGGCCAGCCTATCGAGATCCGCGCCCGGCCCCGAATCCCGGCACGTCGCGGCGCTCGGGAGCCGGGACCGTAGCGGCCCTAGAGGCCCGGTCCGCCGGCCTTGTCCGCGGCGGCGGCGAGCCGGCCCCAGAGCAGGTCGGCCAGGCTCTGCACCAATTCGGCGCGGCTGCAGGGCCGTTCGTGCAGCCACCAGTCGCCCGCGGCGTGCATCATCCCGACGATGCCGTGGCCCCAGGCGCGGGCGATCACCGCGCCGCCCGGGCCGAAGTCGATGCGGTCGGCGATGACCTGCGCCAGTTCCTCGCCCAGGCGGCGGAGCAGCGGGGCGGAGTGCCGGCCGACCTCGAAGTCGCGCTCGGTGGCCTCGCCGGACGCGGGCGGCTCCGGGACGTCGGCGGCGCCGCCGTCGGCGGGGTGCATGAGGAACCGGTAGACCTGCGGGCGGGCCTCGATGGCGGAGAGGTAGGTGTCGAGGGTGGCCTCGACGCGCTCGCGGCGGCCGGTGGGGGCGTCGAGCGCGGCGCGCAGGGCGGCGAGGAGGGCGTCGGTGTGGCGTACGGCGAGCGCGCGGTAGAGGCCGCCCTTGTCGCCGAAGTGGCGGTAGAGGATCGGCTTGGTGATGCCGGCCTCGGCGGCTATCGCGTTCATCGAGGCGCCCGGCCCGTCGCGCAGGACGACCCGGTCCGCGGCTTCGAGCAGTTCGCGGCGCCGGTCCTCGGTCGCCTGCTCCCTCTCGCCGCGCCGGTTGTCCATGGAAACCGCTCCCCTGCCTGGTCGATTGCCCGAATGCCTGCGCAACCTAGCACCCCCGTCGCGGGGTCCCCGCGGGCGTACGGGAGTTGACAGCGTCTACTCGCGGGTAACAGACTTACGTTACCGACGGTAACGATTTGCGAGGGCTGCGGAGGCGCAATGTCCGAGTTCACATTCGAGCTCAACGAGGACCAGAAGTCCGTCCAGGAGTGGGTGCACGGCTTCGCCGCCGACGTCATCCGCCCCGCCGCCGCCGAGTGGGACGAGCGCGAGGAGACCCCCTGGCCGGTGATCCAGGAGGCGGCCAAGATCGGCCTCTACTCCCTGGACTTCTACGCCCAGCAGTACTTCGACCCCACCGGGCTGAGCATCCCCATGGTCATGGAGGAGCTGTTCTGGGGCGACGCCGGCATCGCGCTGTCGATCGTCGGTACAGGGCTGGCGGCCGTCGGCGTGCTGGCCAACGGCACCGAGGAGCAGATCGGCACCTGGATCCCGCAGATGTACGGCGACGTCGACAACGTCCAACTGGCCGCCTTCTGCTCCTCCGAGCCGGACGCGGGCTCCGACGTCTCCGCGATGCGCACCCGCGCCGTCTACGACGAGGCCAAGGACGAGTGGGTGCTCAACGGCACCAAGACCTGGGCGACCAACGGCGGCATCGCCGCCGTGCACGTCGTCGTCGCCGTCGTCGACCCGGAGCTGGGCACCAAGGGGCACGCCTCGTTCATCGTCCCGCCCGGCACGCCCGGCCTGTCGCAGGGCCAGAAGTTCAAGAAGCACGGCATCCGCGCCTCGCACACCGCCGAGGTGGTGCTGGAGGACGTGCGCGTACCGGGATCGTGCCTGCTGGGCGGCCGGGAGAAGCTCCAGGAGCGCCTCGCCCGGGCCCGCGAGCGGGCCGAGTCGGGCGGCGCGCGGGTCAAGAACGCCGCGATGGCGACCTTCGAGGCGTCCCGCCCGGCGGTCGGCGCGCAGGCGGTGGGCATCGCGCGCGCGGCGTACGAAACGGCGCTGGAGTACGCCAAGACCCGCGTCCAGTTCGGCCGCCCGATCATCGACAACCAGGGCGTCGCCTTCCAGCTCGCCGACATGCGCACCCAGATCGACGCCGCCCGGCTGCTGGTCTGGCGGGCCTCCTGGATGGCCAGCGCCGGCAAGGGGTTCACCTCGGCGGAGGGCTCGATGTCGAAGCTGTACGCGGGCGAGGTGGCCAAGGACGTCACCGCGCGGGCGATGCAGATCCTCGGCGGCAACGGCTTCACCCGCGAGTACCCGGTGGAGCGGATGCACCGCGACGCCGCCATCTACACGATCTTCGAGGGGACGAGCGAGATCCAGCGGCTGGTGATCGCCCGGACCCTGGCGGGTGTCCCCATCCGCTGACTTCGCCCGGCCCCCTCCCCCCGGCGGGCGGCGCGCGGCTACTCTGCGAGGCGCACGACGACGACCGGGGGGAAAGGCGAGGCCGCGGTGTTCTACCACCTGCTGAAGTACTTGTTCTTCGGGCCGCTGCTGCGGCCGCTGTTCCGGCCGCGTATCGAGGGCCTGGAGCACATTCCGGAGGAGGGGGCGGCGATCGTCGCGGGCAACCACCTGTCGTTCGCCGACCACTTCCTCATGCCCGTGATGCTGAAGCGGCGCATCACCTTCCTCGCCAAGGCCGAGTACTTCAACGGCCCCGGCCTCAAGGGGCGGCTGACGGCCGGCTTCTTCCACAGCATCGGCCAGATCCCCGTCGACCGCCGGGGCCGCAAGGCGGCGCAGGCGGCTATCGAGGAGGGCCTCGGCGTGCTGGCCAAGGGCGAGTTGCTGGGCATCTACCCGGAGGGCACGCGGTCGCACGACGGCCGGCTGTACAAGGGCCGGGTCGGGGTCGCGGCGATGGCACTGAAGGCGGGCGTGCCCGTCATCCCGTGCGCGATGCTCGGCACCCGCGAGGTCCAGCCGCCCGGGCAGAAGATCCCCAGCCTCGGCCGGGTCACGATCCGCTTCGGCGAGCCGCTGGAGTTCTCCCGGTACGAGGGGATGGAGGACCACAAGGCCGTGCTGCGTGCCGTCACCGACGAGATCATGTACGCGATCCTCACCATGTCGGGCCAGGAGTACGTCGACCGCTACGCGCAGGAGGTCAAGGCCGAGCAGGAGGCCGCGAAGAAGAACCCGCCGGCCGCGGCCTGAGCCGCGCCGCCCGCCGCCCGGAAACCCGGTGGTGGCGGCCCGCCCCCGGTGCGTACGGTCCTGCCATGACGAGCACGGCACGGCACGCCGCCGCGGTGGCCCGCGGCACGGCACGGACCGGCCTGGGCGGTGCCCGGTGAGCGCGCGGCTGCGCCAGGTGGCGCGGGACAACGAGCGGATCATCGCCGACGGCGGGTACGCCGCCGGAGGCGGGTGGGTGCCCCTCGGTGAGGCGGCCGCACGGGCCGCGGACGGCACGCGGATGTACGGGCCTGGGCCGGTCGCCGGCGCCCACAGCACCCCCGCGCCCGCGCCGGGGGGCACGCCGGCCGAGGTCACCGCGGAGACCTCCCTCGCCGCCGCCCGGCGGCTCGCCGCCGACGGGGCCGCGCGCGTCGGCGTGCTCAACTTCTCCTCCGCACGCAACCCCGGCGGCGGCTACGTCAACGGCGCCCGGGCGCAGGAGGAGGAGCTGTGCCGGGCCTCCGCGCTCTACCCCACTCTGCTGCGCGCCCCGGAGTTCTACGCCGCCCACCGCGCAGACCGCAGCCCCTTCTACACCCACCGCGTCATCCACTCCCCCGCCGTCCCGGTGTTCCGCGACGACGCGGGCGCGCTCCTCGCCGAGCCGTACGCCGTCGACTTCCTCACCTCCGCCGCCCCCAACGCGGGCGTCATCGCCCAGCGCACGCCGGCCGACACGGACCGGATCCCCGCCGCGCTCACGGAGCGCGCGCGACGGGTGCTGGAGGTGGCGGCGCTCGCAGAGGTGACGGCGCTGGTGCTGGGTGCCTGGGGCTGCGGGGTGTTCCGCAACGACCCGGCGCAGGTGGCGGCGGTGTTCCGTACGCACCTGGAGCCCGGCGGGCGCTTCGCCGGGCGGTTCCCCCGGCTGGTGTTCGCCGTGTGGGACCGGCAGCGGGTATCGGCGAACCGGGCGGCGTTCGAGGCGGCGTTCGCCACCGGCTGACCGGCGCAGCAGTGCCGCCCGGAGCCGTGGTGCGTGGACGCCGGGGCGCTGCCGGGGTTCACCGCCCCGCCGTGGAGTTCACGACGGGCGGTCGCCGTCACCGTCCGGGGCGGCGTGCACCAGCCCCGTGCGGTACGCGATGACGACGAGCTGCGCCCGGTCGCGGGCCTCCAGCTTCGTCATCGCGCGCTGCACGTGGGCCCGGACGGTGAACGGGCTGAGGAACATCCGCTCGGCGATCTCCTGGTTGGACAGGCCGGTGGCGACCAGCGCCACCATCTCGCGTTCGCGCGGGGTGAGCACGGCGAGCCGTTCGGGGTGGTGGCGCGGGGCGTCGTCCGGGGTGGCGAGGAACCGGGCGACCAGCGAGCGGGTCGCGGCGGGCGACAGCAGGGTGTCGCCCGCCGCGATCGTACGGACCGCCTCGACCAGTTCCCCGGCCCCGATGCCCTTGCCGATGAAGCCGCCGGCCCCGGCGCGCAGCGCCTGCGCGACGTACTCGTCGGTCTCGTACGTGGTGAGGATCAGAATGCGGCTGCCCCGCAGCTCCGGGTCGGCGGCGATCTCCGCCGTGGCGGCGAGGCCGTCGACCTCGGGCATGCGGATGTCCATGACCACGACGTCCGGGCGCAGTTCGCGGGTGAGGCGCACCGCCTCCCTGCCGTCCTCGGCCTCGCCGACCACGGTGATGTCGTCGGCGGTGTCGAGGAGCATCCGGAACGCACTACGCAGCAGTGCCTGGTCGTCGGCGAGCAGCACCCGTAGCGTCACTGCTCCTCCCCCGTCCCTTCCGTCTTCGCCGTCTCCTCGCCCTCCGCACCGCCGCCGTCGCCCGCGCCGTGCGCCCTGTCCCTGGCGGCCGGGAGGGGCAGTTCGGTGGAGACGAGGAAGCCGCCCTCGGGGCGGCTGCCCGCGGTCAGGCGGCCGCCGACCGCGGTGGCGCGTTCGCGCATCCCGATCAGACCGTAGCCGGGCGCGCGCTCCGACCCGGTGCCCGCCGGTCGAGTACGGGCGCCGCCGCCGTCGTCCGCGACGGTGAGGGTGAGGGTGTCGCGGTTCCAGACGAGGCGCACCCGCGCGCTGCCGGTGCCGGCGTGCTTGGTCACGTTGGTCAGGGCCTCCTGGACGATGCGGTACGCGGTGAGGTCCACCCCCGGCGGCAGTTGCCTCGCCGTGCCCTCCTCCTCCAGCGAGACCCTGAGGCCCGCGCGGCCGAAGGACTCCAGCAGCGTGGGCAGCCGGGACAGCCCGGGCGCCGGCTCCGCGGGCTCGGCCGTGTCCCCGGACTGGCGCAGCAGCCCGACCGTGGCGCGCAGGTCGTCGAGCGCGTCGCTGGTCGTCCTGACCAGCTCCGTGAGGCTCTTGCGGGTCTGTTCGGGGCGGGAGTCGAAGAGGTGGGCGGCGACCGTGGCCTGCGCGTTGGCCAGGGTGATCTGGTGGGCGACCAGGTCGTGCAACTCGCGGGCGATGCGCAGCCGTTCCTCGCCCACCCGGCGGCGCGCCTCGCTCTCCCGGCTCTTCTCCGCCCGCATGGCCCGCTCCTCGACGGCCGCCAGATAGGCCCGCCGGTTGTGCGCCGAGTACCCGAGCACTCCGGCCACCAGCGGGAACGCGGCCACCGACCCCATCCGGCTCGCGTCCTGCCACGACATGTCCTCGAACCAGGGGGTGGCGGCGAGCAGCAGCGCCGCGGCGGCGAGCGACACCACGGCCGCCGCCCGCCGCTCGCTGCGGGCGTGCAGCGCGTACGCATAGGCGGCGATCACGGCGGGCGCCATGATGGGCGGGCTCAGCAGCAGCCCCAGCGGGGGCACCAGCACGCCGGCCGCGGTGGTGGCCGCCAGGGCGGCCAGGGGCGCCCTGTGCCGTACGGGCAGCACGGCACAGGACACCGCGGCGATCAGGTAGGCGGCGGGGGGCGGCGGTGCCAGCGTGTCGTCGACCTGCACCACGCCGCCGAGCAGGCAGAGCGTGAACGCGGTCGCCGTGACCGCCGCCTCCCGCCACCGCGTACGGCGCGGCCGCCGGCCGCCGTCGCCCGGGTTCGCCATGGCCGGGTCAGTACCGGCCGGCCGGGAGCCGCGACACCGTCGTGCCGGGCCCGCCCGCGGGCGCCCGCCCGGTCAGCGCCTCGCCCTCGATGTCCACGTTCGGCAGCACACGGTTCAGGATACGAGGCAGCCACCAGGCCCGGCGGCCGAGCAGTGCCAGCACCGCGGGCACGATCGCCATCCGGACCACGAAGGCGTCGAAAGCGACGGCGGCGGCCAGGCCCACGCCCATCGTCTGGATGGTCGGGCTGCTCATCCCGATGAACCCGGCGAACACGCTGATCATGATGATCGCCGCGGCGGCCACCACCCGGCCGCTGTGCCGGAACCCCTGGACGATCGCCTCGCCGGGGGACGCGCCGTGGGCGTAGGCCTCCCGCATCCGGGTGAGGAGGAAGACCTCGTAGTCCATGGCGAGGCCGAACACGATGCCGATGATGAGGATCGGCATCAGCGACATCACGGGCCCGGTCTGCTCGATGCCCAGCAGGTCGGCTCCCCAGCCCCACTGGAAGACGGCGACGAGGACGCCGAAGGCGGCGCCGACCGACAGCAGGAAGCCGAGGGCGGCCTTGAGCGGCACCAGGACCGAGCGGAACACCACCGTCAGCAGCAGCACCGCCAGGCCGATGACCACGGTCAGATACGGCAGCAGGGCGTCCGACATGGCTTCGGAGATGTCGATGTTCATCGCGGTGGTGCCGGTGACCAGGACACCGGCGCCCGTGTCGGCCTCGACGCCGGCGGCCTCGTCCCGGATCGAGTTGACGAGGTCCTTGGTCTCGCCGCTGTTCGGCGCGGTCTCCGGGACCGCCGTGAAGACGGCCGTCCCACCGGCCTCGTCGAGCACGGGGTCGCCGACCGACGCCACGCCGTCCAGGTCCCGTACGGTCGCGGCGACCGATGCGGTGGCGGCCTCGGCGTCGGCGGACTCCGTGGTGTCCACCACCACGGTCAACGGGCCGTTGAAGCCCGGGCCGAAGCCCTCCGACAGCAGGTCGTAGGCCCGCCGCTGGGTGGTCTCGACCGACTTGGACTCGTCTCCCGGCAGCCCGAGTTCGAGGCCCAGCGCCGGTACGGCCACGGCGCCGAGGCCGAGTCCGGCGGCCAGCAGCACGGCCACGGGGCGCCGCAGGACGAACCGCGCCCAGCGGACGCCGAGACCGGGGCGGCCGGAGGCGCCGGGCACCGCGTGCGGGCGCTCCCCGGCCCGCCGGGCGGCCTTGCGGGCGGCCCGGGACAGCACCCGCCGGCCGGCGAAGCCGAGCATCGCGGGGACCAGGGTGAGCGCGACGAGCACGGCCAGGGCCACGGCGCCCGCGCCGCCCATGCCCATCTTGGTCAGCTCGGGGATCCCGACGACGCCCAGACCCACCAGGGCGATGAAGACGGTCGCGCCGGCGAAGACCACGGCGGACCCGGCCGTGCCGACGGCCCGGCCCGCGGCCTCCTCCGGCTCGCTGCCGCGGGCGAGTTCGTCGCGGAACCGGGAGGTGATGAAGAGCGCGTAGTCGATGCCGACCGCGAGCCCGAGCATCAGCGCCAGGATGGCGACGGTCGACGTCAGGCCGAGCGGTACGGCCAGCGCGGAGACCAGGCCGAAGGCAATGGCGACGCCCGCGAAGGCGGTCAGCAGGGACAGCCCGGCGGCGACGAGCGAGCCGAGGGCGAGGACCAATACCACGGCGGCCACGGCCACGCCGACGATCTCCGTCGTCCCGCCCGGCTCCTCCTCCGCGTCCAGGGCGGAGCCGCCGATCTCCACGGTCAGCCCCGCGTCCCTGGCCTGGTCCGCGGCGCCCTCCAGGGCGCTCTTCGTCGGCCCGGTCAGGTCCACGGCGTCGGCGGTGTAGGTGATCGTGGAGTACGCGATGGTGCCGTCGTCGCTGACGTCGCCGCCCTCGTACGGGTCGGAGGCCGACGCGACCTGGTCGCCGCCGGCCAGCGAGTCGAGCGCGTCCGCGACGGCCGCCCTGTGCTCCCGCGCCGTCACCCGCTGCCCGTCCGGGGCCTGGAACACCAGGCGGGCCTCGGCCCCCTGGGCGTTGTTCTCGGGGAAGCGCTCGTCGAGCAGGTCGAACGCCTCCTGCGACTCGGTGCCGGGCATGGAGAGGTCCTCTTCCTCCCCGGCCGGCGCCACCGCGGCGGCGACCCCGGCCAGCACCAGGGCGGCCAGCCACGTACCGCCGACGAGCCGGCGCCGCCGGAAGGCCCACCGCCCGATCCGGTAGAGCAAAGTCGCCACTTCTCGATCACTCCAGACACCGCTAGGAAGGGAAGAGCGCGGGCATCCCGCGCTCTTTCCACACTCCCGGGCGGCGCCCGGCGGGACATCGTCCGCCGTGACCGTCTTCGTCTGGTGCACCCGGACCAGGCGGCGTGTCCTTCTGGTGCCTGCGCACCACGCACCGCCGGGCCCCGGGCCGTCCCGGGCCGGCTACCCCGCTCCGCCCGCCCCCTCCTCGAAGTCCTCCACGAAGAAGCTGTCGTGCCGGACGCGGAACTCCTTCAGCTCCTCGCCGCCGCGCTGCGACATCTCCGCCACCCGCTCGAAGTACTCCTCGCGCGGCGCGCCCGGGGCGAAGAGCATGAGCACGCGGACGGGGTCGTCGGTGGCGTTCCTGAAGGCGTGCAGCCCGCCGACGGGCACGTACAGGAAGTCCCCGCTGCCTCCCGTCACCCAGCGGTCGCCGTCGTACAGCTCCAGCTCGCCGGAGATCACGTAGAAGGACTCCGACATCGCCTTGTGGAAGTGCGTCTTGGCGCCGGGCGAGCGCGGGCCCAGCTGCACGTCGTACAGCCCGAACTCACCGCCCGTCGACTCCCCCGTGGCGAGGTAGCGGGTGAAGCCGCCGGGCGAGGTGAGGTCCGGCGGGCCGTCCGCCGGCCGGAACGTCGCGTTCACCTCGCCCCTGTCACCGTGGTAGCGGGGCTCGGGGTAGACGAGGTCTTCCGGGTACGACATGGGTGTGCTCCTTCTTGCAGGTCCACCCGCATCCTGTCCCGGACGCCGCCCGCGCGGCATCGGGCAACCGGATGATCCCCGGCCGCCCTAGGTCCGGGGTCCACGGACCTAGACCGCCGGTCAGTCCAGGTCGGACATGTCGAGCACGAACCGGTGGCGGACGTCGTTGCGTTCCAGGCGTTCGAGCGCGGTGTTCACCTGGGACGACGGCAGCAGTTCGATGTCCGCGGCGATGCCGTGTTCGGCGCAGAAGCGCAGCATGGCGGCGGTGGACGGGCGGCCGCCGCTCCCGGCGGAGCTGAGCTTCTTGCGGCCGATGAGCAGGTCCATGGCGTCCACGGTGACGGGGCCGAGGTGGCCGAGGCGGCTGAGGGTGCCGTCCATCGCGGTCATCCGCAGGTACGGGGCCGGATCGTGCGGCGCGGAGATGGTGTCGACGACCACGTCGAACCGGTCGCGGACCGCTTCCATCTGCGCGGAGTCGGTGGACACGACGAATCCCCGCGCGCCCAGGCCGCGCGCTTCGCCGGCCTTCTCCGGGGTCCGGCTGACGACGGAGGTCGTGGCGCCGAGCGCGGTCGCCATCTTGACCGCGAGGTGCCCCAGGCCGCCCAGTCCGGCCACGGCGACGGTGCTGCCCGGACCCACCCCGAGCGCCCGCAACGGCTCCCAGACGGTGACCCCGGCGCAGAGCAGGGGCGCAGCGGCGGCCGCGTCGAGGCCCGCGGGGAGGTGGTACGCGAACCGGTGGCTCACGACGTACTCCCGGGAGTACCCGCCCAGCGTGGTCGTCCCGTCCTGCCGGTCGGCCCCGCCGTAGGTGAGCGTCGGGAACTCACGGCAGAAGTTCTCCTGGCCGGCCCGGCACATGCGGCAACTGCGGCACGAGTCGACGATGTTGCCGACGGCCACCGGGGCTCCCGGGGAGAAGCCGGAGACCTCGCTGCCGACCTCGGTGACCACGCCGGTGAACTCGTGCCCGGGGACGAGCACGCCGTCAGCGTCGCTCTCGTGCGCCTGCAGCGCGTGGAGGTCCGTGTGGCAGACGCCGCAGTACTCGACGCGTACCGCGAGGTCGTCCGGGCGCAGGTCCCGGCGCTCCAGCGCCGCGCGGCGCAGGGTCCGCGTCGCGCTGTCCGCGCGCCATCCGACCGTAGGGCGCATCACCATCTCCTCAGACAGACTGTTCGGTCTGTTTGACGGTAGGCGCACGGGCGCGGCGATGCAAACAGACGAGTCGGTCTGTAAGGTTCGGGGCATGCCCGAGCAGCCGTCCAGCAGCCGCGGAGCCGCGACGTACCAGCGCATCGTCGACGCCGCCACCGAGGAGTTCGCCCGGCACGGCATCGCCGGCGCCCGCATCGAGCGGATCGTCGCCGCCGCCCGCACCAACAAGGCGCAGCTCTACGGCTACTTCGGCAACAAGGACGCGCTCTTCGACGCGATCTTCTTCGCCTCGCTGGAGCGGATCACCAACGTCGTCCCCATCGACGCCGCGGACCTCGCCGACTGGGCGGTGCGCCTCTACGACGAGTACCTCACCCGCCCGGATCTGATCCGGCTCGCGACCTGGGCGCGCCTGGAACGGCGCCCGACCGGGAACCTCGTGGCGGACCACGACCGCTACGACGACCACAAGCTCCGCGCCATCGCGGAGGCCCAGGCCGCCGGGCGCATCAGGCAGGGGGACCCCTTCGACCTGATGGCCGTGGTCATCGCCATGTCCATGGCCTGGTCGCCGGTGAGCAACGTCTACGCCGCCTCCGCCGAGGAGCCCGCGGACGTCCACGACCAGCGGCGCGCCCTGCTCCGCGACTGCGTACAACGCGCCGTGGCCCCGGACCCGGGGGTCTGAGCAGCAGCCCCAGCCGGTTCCTCAGGGCTCCGTCAGGCCGGACCCTCGCCGCTCGCACGCGTGTCGGGGGCGCGGTGTTCGGCGGCGATGCCGAAGCGCCGTTCGCCCGTGGCGGATCCGGCGGGGCGGGCGGAGTGGACGCCGGAGACGGTGGTGATCACCTGCTCCTCGGCCGGCGGATTCTCCAACTGGTCGAGTTTCTCCAGGTCGGCGGCGGAGACGAGGGCCACGAGGGGCCGGCCGTGGCGCGTGACCACGACCCGCTCGCCGCCGTAGACGACGCGGTTGATCAGGTCGGCCAGTTCTGCGCGCGCTTGCGTCACCGGAATTTCGTACGCCATGCTCCCAGCATAACCGGATGTACGTCCTGTACATTTTGCACTGAGGACCACCAAGCCGAGAGAGGGAGAGGTGCCGACGGCCATGGACAGCCCCAGGGCGCGCTACGTGCTGCCGGAATTCACCGAGCGGACGAGCAACGGGGTGCGCACGCAGGATCCGTACTCGAAGCTGCTGGAGGAGCGGATCGTCTTCCTCGGCACGCAGATCGACGACACGTCGGCGAACGACGTGATGGCCCAGCTCATGCACCTGGAGCACGCCGCGCCCGACCAGGACATCTCGCTGTACATCAACTCGCCCGGCGGCTCGTTCACGGCGATGACCGCGATCTACGACACGATGCAGTTCGTCACCAGCGACATCGAGACCGTCTGTCTCGGCCAGGCCGCCTCCGCCGCCGCCGTGCTGCTGGCCGCGGGCACCCCCGGCAAGCGGTTCGTGCTCCCCGGGGCGCGGGTGCTCATCCACCAGCCGTCGTTCGCCGAGCCGCTGCGGGGGCAGGCGAGCGACCTGGAGATCCACGCGCGGGAGCTGCTGCGGCACCGCGCGCTGCTGGAGGAGCTGCTCGCCAAGCACTCGGGGACGCCCGTCGAGCAGGTCCGCGAGGACATCGAGCGCGACAAGATCCTCGACGCCGGGGAGGCCATCGCATACGGGCTGGCCGACCGGATGACCGAGAGCCGCAAGGGTACGGGCACGCCGCGCTACGGGAGGTGACGGACCGTGCTGCCACCCGAACTGCCGCCGCTGCCCGCGCTGACGCGCGCGGAGGCGGAGGTGATCGACCGCTATCTCGCCGCCGTCGACCAGTTGGGCCGCATCAACCCGGCGCGCGGCGCTGACACGTACGCGGGACTGCGTGCCGCGCAGGCGCTCGTGCGCACCGCGGTCGGGCTGCGCGACGCGCTGGCGCTGATGCACGAGCGGCGCGAGACCCGGATCCACGCGGCGACGATGGCGCGGGCCCTGCGGGTGCTCGACGGC
The DNA here is from genome assembly GCF_020400605.1 of Streptomyces aculeolatus. GTDB lineage: Bacteria > Actinomycetota > Actinomycetes > Streptomycetales > Streptomycetaceae > Streptomyces > Streptomyces aculeolatus. Next base: position 60,195 of record NZ_JAINRD010000037.1, read on the forward strand.
GAGCGCCGCACCCGGCTGGTGGCGGTGCCACCGGGCCCGCGGGAGCCCGACGGGGCGCC
>NZ_JAINRD010000038.1 GCF_020400605.1 Streptomyces aculeolatus
GGGAGCCGGCGGTCCGGCCGCGCGGCGCAGCAGGGCTAGGTGCGCAGCCAGACCGCCGTGTCCCGTGGCAGCAGCCCGTCGTCGAGGGGGCCGCTGCCGATCAGGACGTCTCGGTGTGCCGGGAGCGGCACGGGCTCCGCGGCGAGGTTGACGACGCAGACGAAGTCGTCGGAGCGGGCGAAGGACAGCACGCCAACGGGGGCGTCGAGCCAGCGCATCGGGCCGTGGCCGAGCCCCGGCTCGCCGCGGCGCAGCCGCAGCGCGTCGCGGTAGAGGCGCAGCATCGAGCGCGGGTCGTCCTCCTGGCGCTCGACGGCGTACGCGCCCCAGCCCGCCGGCTGCGGCAGCCACGGCTCGGCCGGCGCGCCGCCGCTGCCGCCACTGTCGCCGCCGCCGTCCGCGGGCGTACCGCCGCCGGGGGACCGGGTGCCCGCGTCCGCCGGGTCGCTGAACCCGTACGCGGGTCCGTCCGGCCGCCACGGCAGCGGCACCCGGCAGCCGTCCCGCCCCGGGTCGCGGCCCTCGGAGCGGAAGTGCATCGGGTCGACGATGCGGTCCCGCGGCACCTCCGCCTCCGGCAGGCCCAGCTCCTCGCCCTGGTAGAGGTAGACGGAGCCGGGCAGGGCGAGCGAGAGCAGCGCCGCGGCGCGCGCCCTGCGGGTGCCGCGCACCGGGTCGGTCGGGGTGCCGAAGCGCTTGGCGGCGAAGTCGAAGCCGGTGCCGGGGGCGGCGTCGTCGCGGCCGTAGCGGGTGACGGTGCGGGTCACGTCGTGGTTGCACAGCACCCACGTCGCGGGCGCGCCGACCGGCGCGTGGTACTCCAGCGTGGTGTCGATGGACGCGCGCAGCTCGGCGGCGTCCCAGGGGCGGGCGAGGAAGTCGAAGTTGAACGCGGTGTGCAGCTCGTCCGGGCGCAGGTAGCGGGAGAAGCGCTCCGGCTCCGGCACCCACAGCTCGCCGATGAGCACGCCGTCGTACTCGTCGGCGATGGCCCGCCAGGAGCGGTATATCTCGTGCAGCTCGTCCCGGTCGACGTACGGGTTCGGCTCGCCGCGCGGGTCGTCCTCGTCCCAGTCGGGCAGCTCGGGGTCCTTGGCGAGCAGGGCCGCGGAATCGATGCGTACGCCCGCCGCGCCGCGCTCGAACCAGAAGCGCAGCACGTCCTCGTGCTCCCGGCGCACCGCCGGGTGGGCCCAGTTGAGGTCCGGCTGCCGCTCGGAGAACAGGTGGAGGTACCAGTCGCCGTCGGCGTGCCGGGTCCAGGACTCGCCGTTGAACTGGGAGGGCCAGTTGTTCGGCGGCAGTTCGCCGCCGGGGCCGCGGCCGGGGCGGAAGTGGAACAGCTCGCGCTCCGGGCTGCCGGGCCCCGCGGCCAGCGCGGCGCGGAACCAGGGGTGGGCGTCGGAGACGTGGTTGGGCACGACGTCGACGATCGTGCGGATGCCGAGGGCGCGCGCCTCGGCGATCAGCTTCTCGGCCTCGTCCAAAGTGCCGAACGCGGGGTCGATCGCCCGGTAGTCGGCGACGTCGTAGCCGCCGTCGGCCATCGGCGAGACGTACCACGGGGTGAACCAGATGGCGTCCACGCCCAGCTGGGCGAGGTACGGCAGCCGGGCGCGGACGCCAGCGAGGTCGCCGGTGCCGTCGCCGTCGCCGTCGGCGAAGCTGCGTACGTAGACCTGGTAGATGGCGGCGTCGCGCCACCAGCTCGTATCCGACACTGAATCCCTCACAGGAAATCCCTACTGGTTCAGGAAGAGGGCCCTCACCGTCAGCCCTTGAGGCTGCCGGCGGTCAGGCCGTGCATGATGTTGCGCTGGAAGACGAGGAAGATCACCAGCGTGGGCACCGAGGCGATCGCGAGGGCCGCGATGAGCTGGTTCTCCGGAACGCTCGCGCCCAGCGAGTAGATGCCGACGTTGAGGGTCTGCTTCGACGGGTCGGGCAGGGTGAGCATCGGCCAGAGGAAGTCCTTCCACACGGCGACGACCGCGAAGATCGAGACGACGCCGAGGATCGGCCGGGACATCGGCAGGACGATGGACCGCAGGGTGCGCATCGGCGATGCGCCGTCCATGGCGGCGGCGTCCATCAGCTCCCGGGGGATGGAGTCGAAGAAGCGCTTGAGCAGGAAGATGTTGAAGGCGTTGGTGACCGCCGGGAGCCAGATCACCCACGGTGAGTTGATGAGGTTGCGCTCCACCAGCGGCACGTCGAGCACCGTGAGGTACTGCGGTACGACGAGCACGGTGGCCGGGATCATCAGCGTCGCGAGCATCGCGCCGAGGATCGCCTTGCCCAGCACCGGGCGGAGCTTGGACAGCGAGTACGCCGCGGCCACGTCGAAGACGAGCATGAAGGCCAGCGCGCCGAAGGCGTACACGCAGGTGTTCAGGAGCAACTGGGCCAGGTCCAGCACACTCCACGCCTCGGAGTAGTTCTCCGGCCGGACCTCGCCGGGCACGAGCGTCGGCGGGGTCTGCGCGAACTCCTGGGAGGACTTCAGCCCGCTGGTCGCCATCCAGTACAGCGGCCCGATGAACGCCAGCGTGAAGACCACCATGACCAGGGCGAACGCGCCCCAGTACAGGGCCTTTCCGCGCGGCCTGGCCAGCACCGCCGGCGAGATCAGCGTCCTTTGTGATTCGGCCATCTGGGATCTCCCGGCTTCAGTCTTCGCTGCTGCGGTCGAGGCGGACGAACACGGCGGAGAAGACGGCGAGCACCAGCATCAGCACGACCCCGAGGGCCGCGGCGCTGCCGTAGTTGTTGAACGTGAAGGCGTACTGGTAGATGAGCTGGACGACGGTCAGTGTCGAGTTCTCCGGGCCGGCGCCGCCGGTGAGCAGGAACGGCTCCACGAAGACCTGCATCGTGGCGATGATCTGCATCAGCAGCATCAGCGACAGGATGAGCCGGGTCTGCGGGATGGTGACGTGCCAGATCTTGCGGAACAGGCCGGCGCCGTCCAGCTCCGCGGCCTCGTACAGCTCGCCCGGGATGCCCTGCAGCGCGGCCAGGTAGATCAGCGTGGCGGCGCCCATGTTCATCCACGTCGCGGCGATGACGACGGACAGCATCGCGGTGTCGCTGGACTGGAGCCAGTCCTGCGCGGGCAGTCCGAAGGTCTCCAGGACGCGGTTGAAGAGCCCGTAGCCCGGGTCGTAGAAGTACTTGAAGAGCAGCACGGAGGCGACGGGCGGCAGCATCACCGGCAGGTACACCAGCACCCGCAGGTACGCGCGGCCGTGCCGGAACTCGTTCAGCACGATCGCGACCGCGAACGGCACGGCGAAGCCGAGGAGCAGCGCGAGCCCGGTGAAGGCGAACGTGTTGCGCCACGCCTGCCAGAAGGCGGGGTCGTTGAAGATGTAGCTGAGGTTCGACCAGCCCGCCCAGACGGTCTCGCCGTCCTCGTTCTTCTGGAAGGCCAGGATGAACTCCCGGACCATCGGATACCAGGAGAAGAGGCCGAAGCAGAGCACGGCGCCGATGAGGAAGCCGTGGGCGGTCAGGTTGCGGCGCAGCGCGCGGCCGAAGCTCTCGCGGCTCGCGCGCCGCCGGCCGGCGGGCCGCCCCTTCGCGGGGGCGGCCGGCCGGGACAGTGTGGGCGCCGCCATGGCTACTGGTTCGCGAGGACCTGGTTGACCTGGTCCTCGGCGGTGTCGAGCAGCCCTTGGGGATCGGCGTCCTCGTTGGTGAGCACGCCCGACATCACCGTGTCGAGGACCTTGTAGATCTCCTGGGCCTTGGGCGGCTCGGCGCGGCCGGGTACCGGGTCGTCGCGGAACGGCTGGAAGTTCTCGACCGGCATCGTGGAGTGCTCGGCGCGCAGCTCGTCGTCCTGCTGCTTGCTCGCGCCCTTCCAGAAGTCCGGCTGCGGCAGCCCGACGGGCAGTCCGTCGGCCTTCGTCCGCGCCCACTCGAACTGGCCCTTGCCGGGGGTGAGGAACTTGAAGTTCAGCCAGGCGATGGCGGCCTTGATCTGGTCGGGCGAGCTGCCCTTCTTGATCAGGTAGTCGTTGCCGCCGAAGAGGGTCGCCTCGCCGCCGGGCATGGGGCCCATGCCGTAGTCGGCGTAGTCGCCGCCGAGCTGCTGGACCATGTACGTGATGTCGTCGGGCGCGGCGAGGAACATGCCGAGCTTGCCGGACGCCATCTGCTTCTGCAGGTCGCCCCACTTGAGCAGCTGGGTCTTGCCCATGCTGTCGTCCTCCCAGCGCATCGCGTGGAGGTTCTCGACGTATTCGAGGCCGGTCTCGTCGTTGAACGCGGCCTTGGTGGTGTCCTCGGAGACGATGTCGGCGCCGAGTCCGTACATCGATGCGGTGAAGTGCCAGCCGCCGTTGTTGCCGGCGCTGTACTCGCCGAAGCCGCTGATGCCGTCGCCGAGGCCGGCTATCGCCTTCGCGGCGGTGCGCACCTCGTCCCAGGACGTCGGCGGCTTGTCGGGGTCGAGGCCTGCCTCCTCGAAGAGCTTGCGGTTGATCAGCAGCCCCATGGTGTAGTTGCTGGTCGGCAGCCCGTAGAGCTTGCCGTCCTCCCGGAGGACGTCGAGGACCTGCGGGTCGATGTCCGCGAGCGCCGGGACGGTCTCGTCGTTGACGTACGCGGTGATGTCCGCGGCGCCGTCGTTGTCCAGCACCTGCTGGAGGTCGGTGAAGTACGTGTAGAAGGCGTCCGGCTGGGACTTGGCCTTGAGCATGGCCGTGAACCGCGGGGGCTCCAGACAGGGGTCGGTCTGCTTCCCCTTGATCGTGACGTTCGGGTACTCCTTGTTGAAAGCCGCTACGTCCTCGTTCCACTCCTTCAGCTCGGCCTTCTCGGCCGCCGGCGGCATGCAGTCGATCGTCAGGGTGACCTTGGTCTCCGGGTCCAGCGGGGCGGCGGCGTCGGCCGGATCGGCCGCGTCGTCCCCGCCCTCGTCGGAGCTGGAGGTGCCGCAGGCGGCGACGAGCGCCAGGGCGGCGCTGACGGCGAGGGCGGCGCTGGTACGGCGGAACCCGGTCTGTCTCATCTCGGTGACCCCTCTGGGCATGAGCGGGAAGCCACGGCTGCACGCTGCCGTGGCGCGCACACTCAACCACCGTCGACAGGTCTTCGCAATATGTCGCGCGGAAATTGCAAGAATGAGACTAGAAGTTGAAGATCCTTCACCGCGCCGGGCCGGTGGAGCCGCGCACCACCAACTCCGGCTCGAACAGCAGCTCGTCGGCGGCCACGGGGGCGCCGCCGATCTGCGCCGACAGCAGCTCGACCGCCGCGCGGCCCATCGACTCGATCGGCTGCCGCACGGTCGTCAGCGGCGGGGACGTGCAATTCATGAACGCCGAGTCGTCGTACCCGACCACGGACACGTCCCCCGGCACGTCCAGGCCGCGCCGCCGCACCGCCCTGATCACCCCGAGGGCGAGCGGGTCGCTGGCGCAGACGAAGCCCGTGACGCCGTCCTCCAGCATCCGCGTCGCGGCCGCCTGCCCGCTCTCCAGCGAGTACTGCGCCCGCGCCACCCGGGACTCCGGCAGCTCCAGGCCCGTCTGCCGGGCCAACTCGTCCGCGGCGGCGAGCTTGCGGGCCGACGGCACGTGGTCCGCGGGGCCCAGCAGCATGCCGATCCGGCGGTGGCCGAGGGATGCCAGGTGGCGCCACGCCTGCTCGACGGCGACCGCGTCGTCGCAGGAGACGCGGGGGAAGCCCAGGTCCTCGATGGCGGCGTTGATCAGCACCACAGGGATGCGCCGCTCGGCCAGCCTGCGGTAGTGCTCGTGCGGCGCGGCGGACTGCGCGTACTGGCCGCCGGCGAACACCACGCCGGAGACCTGCTGTTGCAGCAGCAGGTCCACGTACGCGGCCTCGGAGACGCCGTTCTTCGTCTGGGTGCACAGCACCGGGGTCAGGCCGAGCTGGGCCAGCGCGCCGCCGACCACCTCGCCCAGCGCGGGGAAGATCGGGTTCTGCAGCTCGGGCAGCACCAGGCCGACCAGCCGGGCGCGCTCGCCGCGCAGTTGCGTGGGCCGTTCGTAGCCGAGCACGTCGAGGGCCGACAGCACGGCCTGCCGGGTCGCCTCCGACACCCCGGGCTTCCCGTTCAGCACGCGGCTGACGGTGGCCTCGGAGACCCCCACCTTCTTGGCAACCTCAGCAAGTCGTCGAGTCATGGACGCAAGATTAGCGCAAGAAACGCAAGCTGCTTGCGGTGGGTTCCGGACCGGCCCGTTCCGGCCGCACCCTCGCCGCGCCCACGCCGCCACCGTACGCACCCGGGGGCAGCTGCTCCGCGGGACCCCGGGGGCGCGCGGGGCGCGGAGGCATCACCGGGACGGACGGGCCCCGCGGGACGGGGCGTTGAAGAACGGTTAGGCTCACCTTCGTGAGTACGTGCGCGACCGCCTCCGGAGAGCTCGCCGAACCGCTCGCCGGGACCGCGGCCGTGGCCGCGACCTGGCTGCTGGTCGAGCAGACCGGCCCGTGGGGGAAAGAGGCGCTGACCCAGAGCCACCTCGACCCCGAGATCGGCAGTGCCCTGGAGGAGCGCGCCGAGGGCACCGGTGTGCGCGTCGCGCTCATCCGCCGCCCCGGCCGCCACGCCGACGTCCGCCGCCCCGCCAGCCGCCGCGTCCTCGCCGCCCACACCGCCCCCGGCGGCACCTGGATCCGGACCACCGACGTCCGCGACCCGGCGCACCTCCTCGACCTCGATCTCGCCGCACTCGGCAGCGGCGAGCACGCCGGCTTCGACGCCGCCCTCGGCGCCGGCCCGTACCGCGGTGACCCGCTCGTGCTCGTCTGCACCAACGGCCGGCGCGACCGCTGCTGCGCGCTCCTCGGCCGCCCGCTCGCGGCCGACCTGCACGCCGCCGGGGGGACCGCGGCCTGGGAGATCACGCACATCGGCGGCCACCGCTTCTCGCCCACGCTGCTCCTCCTGCCGCACGGCTACGCCTACGGCCGCATGACCCCGCACGCCGTCAAGGAGGTCGTCGAGTCGCTCGCCTCCGGGCTGGTCGTCCCCGACGGCTGCCGCGGGCGCTCGACCTGGGAGCGCCCCGGGCAGGCGGCGGAGCTGGCGGTGCGCCGGCTGACGGGCGCGTACGGCGCGGACGACCTTGCCGTCGTACGCACCGAGAGCGACGGCGAAGGCGGGGGCGACGGCTGGCGGGTGACCGTCGAGCACCGCGACGGGCGGACCTGGGACGTGCCCGTCGCCCCCCTCGCCGCAGCGACCGCCACCCCGGCGAGCTGCGGCGCCGCGCCGCTGCCGCAGACGCACATGGCCGCGGGGGCGCCGAGACCGCACTGAGCCCGAAGCCTCCATCGAATGACTACTGTGAGTAGTCGTATGCGGCTACCCTGGGGCGGGTGCGTGGGGATGCGCGTGGGGATGTGCGTCCGGGGGAGTGCCCGTAGCATCCCGGTCGGTTACGGTTCGCGCTCATGGGCGCAACGTCGACCGCACGCCGCGGCCAGCCCCGCGGCCCCGGCCGGCGGCTCGGCTGGCCGCGCCGTGTCTCCTCCCAGATCCTGCTCATGCAGCTCGCCCTGGCCACGGGCGTCACCATCCTCGCCGCCGCGCTGTTCCTCGCGCCGTACAGCGACGAGCTGGACCGGCAGGTGATGCGCCGTGCGATGGCCATCGCGCAGAGCACCGCCGTCGAACCCGGCCTCGCCGAGGCGCTGCTGACCACCCCCGCGGAGCCGGCGGGGCCCGTGCAGCGCCGCGCTGAGCGGATCCGCAAGGCCACCGGCGCCGAGTACGTCGTCGTGCTGGACAACCGCGGTGTGCGCTGGTCCCACACCCGGCCCGAGCGCGTCGGCCACCGCGTCTCCACCGACCCCTCCGCCGCGCTCGCCGGCGAGGAGTGGATGGGCATCGACACCGGCACCATGGGGCGCACCGCCCGCGGCAAGGTGCCGCTCTACGACCGCGAGGGGCGGATCGTCGGCGCCGTCTCCGTCGGCATCCCCTACGAGGGCGTACGCGACCGCCTCATCGCCGCGGTCCCCGGCGTGCTGGCGTACGCGGGGGGCGCGCTGGCCGTCGGCGCGCTGGTCGCCTTCGCGCACTCCCGCCGGCTCCAGCGCCGCACCCGCGACCTCGCGTTCTCCGACATAGCCGCCCTCCTCGACGAGCGCGAGGCGATGCTCCACGGCATCCGCGAGGGCGTCGTCGCCCTCGACGGCGGCGGCCGGCTGCGGCTCGTCAACGACGAGGCCGCCCGGCTGCTCGGCATCGACCCCGAGCACACCGGCCGGCCGCTGGACGACGTGCTGCGCCCGGGCCGTACCGCCGACGTGCTCGCCGGCCGGGTCGCCGGCTCCGACCTGCTGACCGTCAGCGACGGCCGGGTGCTCGTCGCCAACCGGATGCCCACAGCCGACGGCGGCGCCGTCGCCACCTTGCGCGACCGTACGGAACTGGAGCAGCTCGGCCGCGAACTCGACTCCACCCGCGGCCTCATCGACGCCCTGCGCGCCCAGGACCACGAGCACGCCAACCACCTGCACACCCTGCTCGGGCTGCTGGAGCTGGGCATGGCCGAGGAGGCCACCGAGTACATCGCCGAGGCCGCCGGCGCCCGCCGGGCCACCGCGGAGCAGGTCACCGGCCGGATCCGCGACCCGCTGCTGGCCGCGCTGCTCGTCGGCAAGGCGACCGTCGCCGCGGAGCGGGGCGTGCCGCTGGTGGTGACGGGGGAGCTGCCGGACCGGGCCGTCGACCCGCGCGGGCTGGTCACGATCGTCGGCAACCTCGTCGACAACGCCCTGGACGCGGCGGTGGGTTCGCCGGCCCCGCTGGTCGAGGTTGACCTGCGGGCGGACGGCGAGACGGTGCGGCTGCGGGTCGCCGACTCCGGGCCCGGGGTGCCGGCCGAGCGGCGCGAGCTGGTCTTCGCCGACGGCTGGACGACGAAGGAGCCGCCCGCGCACGGCAGGCGGGGCCTCGGCCTCGCGCTGGTACGGCGGCTCGCCGAGCGGCACGGCGGCCGCGCGGAGGTCGGCGAACGGGCCGGCGGGGGCGCGGAGTTCACCGTCGTGCTGCCGGAGGCGCTGGCGCCGGCGGCCGGGCGCGTACCGGGCCGCCGGCTGCCGGCCCCGTAGCCCGGGCCGCCGCCCCCGCCCCGCCACGCCGCCGTGCCCGCCGCGGCCACGCCGCTACGCCGCCCCCGCCCCGGTCAGCGCCCGGACCTCGGTCTTCGCGTGCCGTACCGGATCGGCGGGCTCCGCGGACGTGACCGTGCCCAGCCAGCCCGCGAGGAAGCCCAGCGGCACGGAGACCAGCCCCGGGTTCTGCAGCGGGAAGACGTGGAAGTCCACGCCTGGGAAGAGGGCGTCCGGGCTGCCCGAGACCACGGGCGAGAACACCACCAGCAGCACCGCGGGGCCGAGGCCGCCGTACACCGCCCACAGCGCGCCGCGCGCGGTGAAGCGGCGCCAGAACAGCGCGTAGAGCAGCACCGGCAGGTTCGCCGAGGCCGCCACCGCGAACGCGAGCCCCACCAGGAACGCCACGTTCAGGTCCCGGGCCAGCAGCCCGAGGCCGATGGCGAGCGCCCCGATGACCGCCGCGGCCACCCGCGCCACGGCCACCTCGCCGGCGCCCGCGCCGTCCGCGTCCCCGGCCGTACGGTCCCCGCGGCGCCGCGCGCGGGAGCGGCGCACCGTCGCGTACAGGTCGTGGGCCACCGACGCCGACGACGCCAGCGTGATCCCCGCGACCACCGCGAGGATCGTCGCGAACGCGACGGCCGCCACCACGGCGAAGAGAACCGTGCCACCGGTGGAGGCCGCGCCGCCGCCGAGGTCGAGCGCCAGCAGCGGCACCGCCATGTTGCCCGACGGGTCGTCCGCGCGCACCGCGTCGCCGCCCACGAGCGCCGCGGCGCCGAAGCCGAGCACGATCGTCATCAGGTAGAAGCCGCCGATCAGCCCGATCGACCAGACCACCGAGCGGCGCGCGGAGGTGGCCGTCGGCACGGTGTAGAAGCGGGCCAGGATGTGCGGCAGCCCCGCGGTGCCGAGGACCAGCGCGATGCCGAGGCTGAGGAAGTCCAGCCGGTCGGTGACCCCGCCGCCGTACGCCAGGCCCGGAGCGAGGAAGTCGGCACCGTGGCCGCTGCGCCCGGCCGCGGACTCCAGCAGCGCGCCGACGTCGCCGTGGAAGCGCAGCAGCACCAGCACGGTGAGCGTGAGCGCCCCGGCCAGCAGCAGCACGGCCTTGACGATCTGGATCCAGGTCGTCGCGCGCATCCCGCCGAGCACGACGTACGTCACCATCAGCGCGCCCACGCCCGCGACCGCCGCGGTGCGCGCGCCGGTGCCGGTGTGGCCGCCGGCCAGCAGCGCCACCAGGCTGCCCGCGCCGACCATCTGCGCGACGAGGTACAGCACCGAGACCGTGACCGACGAGATGCCCGCAGCGAACCGCACCTGCGGCCGGCGCAGCCGGGAGGCGACGACGTCGGCGAGGGTGAACCGGCCGCAGTTGCGTACGAGTTCGGCGACGAACAGCAGCACGACGAGCCACGCGACGAGGAAGCCGACGGAGTACAGCACGCCGTCGTAGCCGTAGAGGGCGATGAGGCCGGAGATGCCGAGGAAGGAGGCGGCGGACATGTAGTCCCCGGAGATGGCGAAACCGTTCTCCATGGGGGTGAACAGCCGCCCGCCGGCGTAGAACTCCTCCGGTGAGCCGTGCCGCCGCCGGCCCGCCCAGAGCGTGATGGCCAGCGTCAGCGCCACGAAAGCGCAGAACAGCAGCAGCGCGAGCTTCTGGTGCTCCCCGGTCACCGGCCCGGCTCCCGCGGCGGGTTGCTCCGGGAGTCCACGTAGCCGTCGGCACGGCGGGTCCGCATGGCGATGTCCCAGCGCAGGTCGAGTGCGGCCGGGTCCCGGCGCAGCCGGGCGTGCCGGGCGTACGCCCAGGTGAGCAGGAACGTCGTCGCGAACTGGCCGAGGCCGGCGAGCAGCGCGACGTTGACCGGTCCTGCGACCCGGCGGCCCATCAGCTCGGGGGCGACGGTGGCGGCGACGACGTACGACAGGTACCAGGCGAGGAACGCGAGCGCGGCCGGCACCACGAACCGGCGGTACCGGCGGCGTACGCGCTGGAACTCGGGGGTGGCGTGGACGGCGAGGTACACGTCGTCGTCCGGCTCGGCCCAGGCGTCGCCGTCGCGCGCGCCGGACTCCGCGCTCTCCGCGGCCCGGGGCGGCGGCACGGCCGGGGCTGGCTCCGGCTCCGGCTCCCAGCCGTCCCAGCCCCAGCCGGGGGCCGGTGCGGCGGGGGCGTAGAGCTGCTCGCGCCGGTCGGTCGGCACCGACCGGGCAGGCCACGGCGACACGTCCGGCCAGGGCGGCCCGTCCGGCCGGCCGGACCAGTCCGGCCGGTCGGACCACGGATCGTGGAGCGGGGCTGGCGGGGCCTCCTCGGGCCCGAGGGGGTTGTTCACCGGAGTGCTCTCCTCGCTCGGCGGGGTTGCCGACAGCCCAGAATGAGCAACGCGGGGAGATCACAGACGGGGCATTCCAGACCCTTCACACCTTCAGGCGATAGCCCTGGCGATTTCTGCCACCTGGGCATTGCCTCCTGTACACACGACCGCGACGCGCTGCCCGGCGAAGGCGTCCGGGTGCGCGTGGAGCGCCGCGTACGCGGCGGCCCCCGCGCCCTCCGCCAGGGTGTGCGCGTCGCGCATCAGGCTGCCCTGGGCACGGGCGATCGCCTCGTCGTCGACGAGGAGGAAGTCCGCGAGCCCGGCGCGCATCAGCGACTGCGGCAGCGCGAAGCCGGTGCCGGTGGCGAGCCCCTCGACGCGGGTGCGGTTGGGGCGTTCGACGAGGCGGCCCGCGCGCCACGACTCGTACGCCGCCGGGGAGGCCTCCGCCTGCACCGCGACCACCCGGCAGCGGGGCGCGACGGCCGCCGCGACCAGGCACGCGGCGGCGGCCCCGCTCCCGCTGCCGACGGGGACGAGCACCGCGTCCAGGTCGGGCGCCTGCTCGAACAGCTCCAGGTACGCCGTGGCCACCCCGGCGACGATCTCCGGCTCGTCCGCGGCGCTGACCAGCCGGGCGCCGCGCTCGGCGGCCAACCGCGCGGCGTACGGGCCGGCTTCGTCGAAGGTCGCGCCGTGCTCGATCAGCTCCGCGCCGAGGGCGGTGACGGCGCGGGCCTTGCCGGGGTTGGGGCGCTCCGGCATCACGATCGTGCACGGCGCGCCGTACCGGGCGGCGGCGTAGGCGAGCGACTGGGCATGGTTGCCGGTGGAGTAGCCCACGATGCCGCGGGCGCGCTCCTCTCCGGTCATCGAGGCGAGCAGGGTGAGTCCGCCGCGTACCTTGAACGCGCCCGTCGGCTGGGTGTTCTCGTGCTTGACCAGCAGGGCCGAGGCCGCGCCCCGGTCCAGCGCGGGGTACGACCACAGCGGGGTGGGCGGCAGCACGTCGCGGATCAGCCGGCGGGCGAGCAGGGCGTCGGTGACGCTCGGAGTCCTCATGGCACCCCACGCTGGCACCGGGCGGCGCCCGGGTCCAACGAAAATCGGCCCGAGCGCCCGGCCGGCGCCCCGCCGCCCGCACCGCGGGCCGGCTACACCGGCCCGGCCACCGCCGTCACCTGCTTCGCCAGCGGCGTCCCCGAGCCGTCCCGGCGCGGGTCCGGCTCCGGCAGCTCCACCGGCGCACCCGTACGCCCCGCCGCGCGGGCCGGCACCGGCCCCGCCCAGGCGAACGTCAGGCCGTCCTCGCCCTTCAGGAACCGCTGGCAGCGCACACCGCCCGTCGCCCGCCCCTTCCGCGGGAACTGGTCGAACGGCGTCAGCTTCGCCGTCTGCACCCACGCACCGTCCAGCGCCCCGGTGGAGCCCGCGACCGTCAGCACCGCCGCGTCCGCCGCGGGGTCGACCACGTGGAACGCGACGACCTTCGCCCCCGAGGCCAGCTTCACGCCGGCCATGCCGCCCGCCGGCCGGCCCTGCGGCCGCACCTGCCCCGCGGGATACCGCAGCAACTGCGCGTCGCTGGTGACGAACACGAGGTCCTCCTCGCCGGTGCGCAGCTCCGCCGCGCCGACGATCCGGTCGCCGTCCTTGAGCGCGACGACCTCCAACTCCTCCTTGTTCGCCGGGTAGTCCGGCACCACCCGCTTGACCACGCCCTGCTCGGTGCCCAGCGCGAGTCCCGGCGAGGACTCGTCGAGCGTGGTGAGGCAGACGACCTTCTCGCCGTCCGCCAGCGTCAGGAACTCCGACACCGCCGCGCCGCCCGCCAGGCTGGGCCGGGCCGCGGTCTCCGGCAGCACCGGCAGGTCGATCACCGACACCCGCAGCAGCCGGCCCTGTGAGGTCACCGCCCCGATGTGCGCCCGCGACGTCGTCGGCACGGCGGAGACGATCACGTCGTGCTTGACGCGCTTCGCGGGTGCCGGCTCGCCGAAGGGGTCGCCGTTGGCGGTACGGGCCAGCAGCCCGGTGGACGACATCAGCACCCGGCACGGGTCGTCGGACATCTCCAGCGGCACCGCCGCGGCCGGCTCCCCGCCGGCCTCCAGCAGCACCGTGCGGCGCTCGCTGCCGTACTTCTTCGCCACCGCCGACAGCTCCCCGGACACCAGCTTGCGCAGCTCCGCGTCCGACTCCAGGATCCGCGTCAGCTCGGCGATCTCCGCCGTCAGCCGGTCCCGCTCGGCCTCCAGCTCCAGCCGGTCGAACTTCGTCAGCCGGCGCAGCGGCGTGTCCAGGATGTACTGCGTCTGGGTCTCGGAGAGCGAGAAGTGCCCGATCAGCCGCTCCTTGGCCTGCGCGGCGTTCTCGCTGGCCCGGATGATGCGGATGACCTCGTCGATGTCGAGCAGCGCGACGAGCAGGCCCTCCACCAGGTGCAGCCGGTCGCGGCGCTTGGTGCGCCGGAACTCGCTGCGGCGCCGCACCACCGTGAAGCGGTGGTCGAGGAAGACCTCCAGCAGCTCCTTCAGGCCCAGCGTGAGCGGCTGGCCGTCGACGAGCGCGACGTTGTTGATGCCGAAGGTCTCCTCCATCGGCGTCAGTTTGTACAACTGCTCCAGCACAGCCTCCGGGTGGAAGCCGTTCTTGATCTCGAAGACCAGCCGCAGGCCGTGCTCGCGGTCCGTGAGGTCCTTCAGGTCGGCGATGCCCTGCAGCCGCTTCGCCCCGATGAGGTCCTTGACCTTGGCGCGGACCTTCTCCGGGCCGACGGTGAAGGGCAGCTCGGTGACGACGATGCCCTTGCGGCGCGCGGAGACCTGCTCCACCGTCGCGGTGGCGCGGATCTTGAAGCTGCCGCGGCCCGTCTCGTACGCGTCCCGGATGCCGTCGAGGCCGACGACCCGCCCGCCGGTGGGCAGATCGGGACCCGGCACGTACCGCATGAGGGTCTCCAGGTCGGCGCCCGGATGCCGGATGAGGTGCCGCGCGGCGGCGACGACCTCGCCGAGGTTGTGCGGCGGCATGTTGGTCGCCATCCCGACCGCGATCCCGGAGGCGCCGTTCACCAGCAGGTTCGGGAACGCGGACGGCAGGGCGACGGGCTCCTGCTCGCTGCCGTCGTAGTTGGGGACGAAGTCGACGGTGTCCTCGTCGATCGACTCGACCATGAGCGTCGCGGCGGGCGCCGGGCGGCACTCGGTGTACCGCATGGCCGCGGGCGGGTCGTCGTTGCCGAGGGAGCCGAAGTTGCCGTGGCCGTCGACCAGCGGCAGCCGCATCGAGAACGGCTGCGCCGTGCGCACCAGCGCGTCGTAGATGGCGGAGTCGCCGTGCGGGTGCAGCCGGCCCATCACCTCGCCGACGACGCGCGCGCACTTCACGTACGACCGCTCGGGGCGCAGGCCCATCTCGTTCATCTGGTGCAGGATGCGGCGGTGCACGGGCTTCAGGCCGTCGCGGGCGTCGGGGAGCGCGCGGGAGTAGATGACCGAGTACGCGTATTCAAGGAAGGAGCCCTGCATCTCGTCCACGACGTCGACGTCGAGGATCCGCTCTTCGAACTCCTCAGGCGGCGGGGCACTGCTTCTGCGGCGGGCCATCTCGGCTGCTGCTCCTCATCGGCTCGTTCACGGGCGGTCGGCGTGCGCCCCCATTGTGGACCCACGCGCCGACATCGCCGACCACGACCCGGCGCACTGCCCCCGGCATACAGTGGGGGCGCGACACCGGACGTCCGGTGTCCCGCGTACAGCAGCGATCGAAGGGACTCCATGCCCATGGGTCAGACGGCCACCCCGCAGGCCAACTCAGGCGGACTGACACTGGAAGAACACCGCTTGGACAACGGGCTGCGGGTCATCCTCTCCGAGGACCATCTCACGCCCGTCGCCTCGGTGTGCATCTGGTACGACGTGGGCTCGCGCCACGAGGTGGCCGGCCGCACCGGCCTCGCCCACCTCTTCGAGCACCTGATGTTCCAGGGCTCGGCGCAGGTCTCCGGCAACGGGCACTTCGAGCTGGTGCAGGGGGCCGGCGGCTCGCTCAACGGCACCACGAGCTTCGAGCGCACCAACTACTTCGAGACCATGCCGGCCCACCAGCTCGAACTGGCGCTGTGGCTGGAGGCCGACCGGATGGGCTCGCTGCTCACCGCGCTCACCGAGGAGAGCCTGGACAACCAGCGCGACGTGGTGAAGAACGAGCGCCGGCAGCGGTACGACAACGTCCCGTACGGCACGGCGTTCGAGAAGCTCGCCGCGATGACGTACCCCGAAGGGCACCCGTACCACCACACGCCGATCGGCTCGATGGCCGACCTGGACGCCACCTCGCTCGCGGACTGCCAGGAGTTCTTCCGCACGTACTACTCGCCGAGCAACGCGGTGCTCTCCGTCGTCGGCGACATCGACCCGGCGCAGGCGCTCGCCTGGGTCCAGCGGTACTTCGGCTCCATCCCCGCGCACGAGGGCAAGCAGCCCCCGCGCGACGGCTCGCTGCCCGACACGCTCGGCGGCGCGCAGCGCGTGCCGCTCGCCGAAGAGGTGCCGTCGCGGGCGCTGATGGCCTCGTACCGGCTGCCCGAGGACGGCACCCGCGAGGCCGACGCCGCGGACCTGGCCCTGACCGTGCTCGGCGGCGGCGAGTCCTCCCGGCTCTACAACCGCCTGGTGCGCCGCGACCGGCTCGCGGTGGCGGCCGGGTTCGGGATGCTGCGGCTCGCCGGCGCGCCGTCGCTCGGCTGGCTGGACGTCAAGGCGTCCGGCGGCGTCGAGGTGCCCGCCATCGAGGCCGCCGTCGACGAGGAGCTGGCCCGCTTCGCCGAACAGGGGCCCACGCCCGAGGAGATGGAGCGGGCGCAGGCGCAGCTGGAGCGCGAGTGGCTGGACCGGCTGGCGACCGTCGCCGGCCGCGCGGACGAGTTCTGCCGGTACGCGGTCCTCTTCGGCGACCCGAAGCTGGCGCTCGGCGCGGTCGAGCGGATCCTCGGCGTCACCGCCGAGGAGGTGCAGGCCGTCGCCAAGGCGCGGCTGATCCCGGAGAACCGCGCGGCCCTCGTGTACGAGCCCACGGCACCGGCGGCCGACGAGGCTGACGCCGACGAGAACGCCGGCGCCGCGGGCGCCGCGAGCACCGAGGAAGACGAGGTTCAGGCGTGACCGCCGAGACGACCAGCACGATGACCTTCCACCCCCGCCCGCAGGGCGGCGAGGCCCGGCCCTGGGCCTTCCCGGCCCCCGACCGCGCCACCCTCGCCAACGGGCTCACGGTGCTCACCTGCCACCGCCCCGGCCAGCAGGTCGTCGCCGTCGAGGTGTGCCTGGCCGCGCCGCTGGACGCCGAGCCCGCCGGGCTCGACGGCGTCGCCATGATCATGGCGCGGGCCTTCTCCGAGGGCACGGACACGCACACCGCCGAGGAGTTCGCCGCGGAACTGGAGCGCAGCGGCGCCACCATGGACGCGCACGCCGACCACCCCGGCGTCCGCGTCTCCCTGGAGGTGCCCGTCTCGCGGCTGCGCCGCGGCCTGACGCTGCTCGCCGACGCGCTGCGCGCGCCCGCCTTCCCGGACGACGAGATCGAGCGGCTGGTCGCCAACCGGCTCGACGAGATCCCGCACGAGCTGGCCAACCCCGGCCGGCGCGCCGCGATGGCGCTGTACGCCGAGCTGTTCGACGCCGGCGACCGCCTCTCGCGCCCCCGCTGGGGCACGGAGGAGTCCGTCGCGCGGATCGACGCCGCGTCCGTACGGGCCTTCTACGACGCCCACGTCCGGCCGGCCACCGCCACCGTCGTGGTCGTCGGCGACCTGACCGGCGCCGACGTCGGCGACGCGCTGGCCGCCACGCTCGGCACCTGGTCCGGCACGCCCGCCGAGGCCCGCCCGCTGCCGCCGGTGGCCGCGGACGACACCGGCCGGGTCGTCATCGTCGACCGCCCGGGCGCGGTGCAGACGCAGATGCTCGTCGGCCGCGTCGGCGCCGACCGGCACGACGCCGTCTGGCCCGCCCAGCTCCTCGGCACGTACTGCCTCGGCGGCACCCTCACCTCCCGCCTGGACGTCGTGCTGCGCGAGGAGAAGGGCTACACCTACGGCGTACGGGCCTCGGCCCAGTCGCTGCGCTCCCCGGCCGACGGCACCGGCGCCGCGCTGCTGGCCATCGGGGGCTCCGTGGAGACCGACGTGACGGGTCCGGCGCTGGCCGACACCTGGCAGGTGCTGCGCTCGCTGGCCGACGGGCTGACCGACGCCGAGCGGGACGCGGCGGCCGACTTCCTGGTCGGCGTGGCCCCGCTGCGGTACGAGACGTCGGCCGCGGTCGCCGGCACGCTGGCCGACCAGGTCGAGCAGCAGCTCCCGGACGACTACCAGGCCGTGCAGTACGCCCGGCTCGCCGCCACCGGCACGGTGGAGGCCACCGCGGCGGTGCTGAGCGCCTTCCCCACGGACCGGCTCGTCACCGTCCTCGTCGGCGACGCGGAGAAGATCGCCGAGCCGGTGCGGGGGCTGGGCATCGGCGAGGTCAGGGTCGTCTCGGGCTGACCGCCGGCTTTTCCGCGCAGTGCGGTAAAAGGCCGTAGCAGTCCGGAAAGAGCCCGGCGGTTCCGCCGGGCTCTTTCGCGTTCCTGCCGTTATTCGCATTCCGCTGCCATACTGTTCACCCGGCGGCGCTGAGGGGCGTGGATGATGCGGTGTGCGCGGTGAACGGCGGTATTTCCCAGGCGGTGTGCACGGCGGTCCGCGACGACATCGTCTCCGGATTCTTCGCCCAGGGCGCCCGGCTCGCCGAGGAGCACCTCGCGCGCCGGTACGGCGTCTCGCGGGTGCCGGTCCGCGAGGCGCTGCGCACGCTGGAGTCGGAGGGCTTCGTCACCACGAAGCGGCACGCCGGCGCCTGTGTCGCCGAGCCCACCGCGCAGGACGCCGCCGACCTGCTGGAGATACGCGCGCTGCTGGAGCCGCTGGGCGCCGCCCGCGCGGCCCAGCGGCGCACGGAGGCCCATCTGAAGGTGCTGCACGGCCTGGTGCGCCTGGGCCGGGAGCGCGCCGAGCGGGGGCACGTCGCGGAGCTGCCGTCGCTGAGCACGTGGTTCCACGAGACGCTGGCGCAGGCCACCGGCAGCCGCAGCCTGGCCGCGCTGCTGGTGCAGGTGCGCCGGAAGGTGTCCTGGCTGTACGGGCCCTCGCCGGCGGTGCGGACGGTGGAGGCGTGGGACGAGCTCGGCGCGCTCGCCGACGCCGTGGCGCGGGGGTACGCGGAACGGGCCAGGGGGCTGGCGGCGGCGCACCTGGAGCGCTCGACGGCCGCGTACGAATTGCGGAGAACCGTGCGGGTGAGTTCCCGGAAACATGCCGTAAACACGGGAAGCGATCAGCCGTAACAATGACGTGCCCGGTGGAAATCGGCGGTGCGGCGGAAAGCCGGGCCCGCGGGGAATTCGCACTGCGGTAATCGGCCAATTCCGCCCGGCGGTGCGTGCGGATTCGACCGCCTGCGTACGTCAGACGGCCTCGGGCAGCTCGTCCAGGCCCTCCTGGACCAGCCGCGCCAGCCGGTCGAGCGCGGGGTCGGAGGCGTCGTCCTCCGAGGCGAGGACGATCTCGTCGCCGCCCTTGGCGCCCAGGCCGAGCACGGCCAGCATGGAGGCGGCGTTGACGGCGTTGCCGTCGGCGGCCTTCGCGATCGTCACCGGGACGCCGGCGGCGGTGGCCGCCCGTACGAAGATCGACGCGGGACGGGCGTGCAGGCCCTCGGCCCAGCCGACGGTGACGCGGCGCTCAACCATGGTGTTGCCCTTCCATCGTTCTAGTTGTCTAGACCATCCTTGCACGCGCGCCGAACCGGCCGGACCGTGGCCGGCCTGTGCTTTGCGTCCCCGAGCAGGCCTGTGCCGCCCGCCCCGGCCGCCCGCCGGGCCCGGCACGCCCGGCGGTCACCTCAGACTGCCCTGCCGCGCCCGCTCCCGCCAGCGTGCGCGGACCGTAACCTGGGCCCCATGGCCACCCCGTCGGCACTTGAGTACCCCACCCACTGGGAAGCCGACGTCGTGCTGCGCGACGGCGGCACCGCACAGGTCAGGCCGATCGTCCCGGACGACGCCGACCGGCTCGTCGCGTTCTTCGACCGGGTCTCCGACGAGTCCAAGTACCTGCGCTTCTTCGCCCCGCACCCGCAGCTCTCCGCCAAGGACGTGCACCGCTTCACCCACCACGACTACGTCGACCGGGTGGGCCTGGCCGCCGTCGTCGGCGACGCCTTCATCGCCACCGTGCGCTACGACCGCACCGAGCCCGCGGCCGACGGTGCGACGCAGGCGGAGGTGGCGTTCCTCGTCCAGGACGACCAGCAGGGCCGCGGGGTCGCCTCCGCGCTGCTGGAGCACATCGCCGCCTGCGCCCGCGAGCGCGGCGTGCGCCGCTTCGTCGCCGACGTGCTGCCCGCCAACAGCCGCATGATGAAGGTGTTCACGGACGCCGGCTACACCCAGAAGCGCAGCTTCGAGGACGGCGTCGTGCGGCTGGAGTTCGAGCTGGAGCCCACCGAGCGGTCGCTCGCCGTCATGCACGGCCGCGAACAGCGCGCCGAGGCCCGCTCCGTGCAGCGGCTGCTCGCCCCGCGCTCCGTCGCCGTGATCGGCGTCGGCCGCCGCCCCGGCGGCGTCGGCCGCACCGTCCTCCACAACCTCCTCGCCGCCGGCTTCACCGGCCGCCTCTACGCCGTGAACCACGCGTACCCCGCGGACCAGGAGACGCTCCTGCCCGAGGGCGTCCCCGCCCGCCGCTCCGTACGCGACATCGAGGAACCCGTCGACCTCGCCGTCGTCGCCGTGCCCGCCGCCCGTGTCCCCGCCGTCGTCGACGACTGCGGCGAACAGGGCGTCCAGGGGCTCGTCGTGCTCTCCTCCGGCTACGCCGAGGCGGGCGCCGAGGGCCGCGCGCGCCAGCGCGACCTCGTCCGGCAGGCCCGCGGCCACGGCATGCGGGTCATCGGCCCGAACGCCTTCGGTGTCCTCAACACCGCCCCGCCCGTACGCCTGAACGCCACCCTCGCCCCCGAGCCCGCGGGCAGCGGCCGGGTCGGGGTCTTCACCCAGTCCGGCGCCATCGGCATCGCCCTGCTGTCCGGGCTGCACCGGCGGCCGGGCGCGGCGCTCACCGGGGTGTCCACGTTCGTCTCCGCGGGCAACCGCGCCGACGTCTCCGGCAACGACCTGCTGCAGTACTGGCACGACGACGGCGCCACCGACGTCGTCCTCATGTACCTCGAATCCCTCGGCAACCCGCGCAAGTTCACCCGCCTCGCGCGCCGTACGTCGGCGGAGAAGCCGGTCGTGGTCGTCAAGGGCGCCCGGCACAGCGCCAGTACGCCGGCCGGCCACGCCGTGCCCGGCACGTCGGTGCCCGCCGAGACCGTCGGCGCGCTGCTGCGCCAGGCCGGCGTCGTCGCCGTCGACACCGTCACGGAACTCGTCGACACCGGGCTGCTGCTCGCCGCCCAGCCGCTGCCCGCCGGGCCGCGCGTCGCGATCGTCGGCAACTCCGACTCCCTCGGCCTCCTCGCGTACGACGCCTGCCGCGCCGCCGGGCTGCGCCCGCTGCCGCCGCGCGACCTGACCGCCGCCGCGGCGCCGGAGGACTTCCGGGCCGCCGTCGCCGCCGCGCTGGCCGACGACGACTGCGACGCGGTGCTGGTGACGGCCATCCCATGGGTCGCCGACCCCGACGTGCCCGCGCTCGCCGCGGTGCCCGGGCCGCAGGACGCGGGGGCGCTCGCCGCCGCGCTGCGCGCGGCGGCGGACGGTGCGACGAAGCCGGTGGCCGTCGTCCACCTGGAGATCGAAGGCCTGCCCGGCGCCCTGGCGGCACCGCCGGACGGCATCCCGACCTACCCGGCGGGGGAGCGGGCGGCCCGTGCCCTGGCGCAGGCGGTGCGGTACGCGCAGTGGCGCCGGCGGGCGGCGGACCCGGGGCGGGTGCCGGAGTACGAGGACCTGGACCCGGCGGGGGCGGCCGCGGACATCGCGGCGCTGCTGGGGGAGGCGGCCCCGGCCGCCGGGGACGAGGGCGGGGTCGCGCCGGACTGGGCCCCGGGAGGCGCACGCAGGACGGGAGCCGCGGCCGGTGCCGCGGACCGGCCCGGTACCGCGGCCGGACCCGGTGGCACCGCCGCGGCCGGCGGGCCGGCGGGCGGCACCGGCGAAGCGGCGGCGCGTACGCCCCGGCACGCCCCCGCGCCGCCCGCCGCGGACGGGGAGGGCGTGCCCGTCGACGTCCCCGAGCAGGCCGCCGCCCGCGTGCTCGGCCGGTACGGGATCAGCGTGCTGCCCGCGCTGCCCGCGCCCGACCCGGAGGCCGCCGCTGCCGCCGCCGCCCGGCTCGGCTACCCCGTGGCGCTCAAGACCACCGCCGTCCACCTGCGCCACCGGCCCGACCTCGGCGGCGTACGCCTCGACCTCGCCGGCGAGGAGCAGCTGCGCCTCGCCCACGCCGAGCTGACCGCCACCCTCGGCGACGCCGCCGAGCTGCAGCCGGTGGTGCAGGCCATGGCCCGGCGCGGCGTCGACACCGTCGTCCGCGCCACCGTCGACCCCGGCGTCGGCGCCGTGCTCTCCTTCGGCCTGGCCGGCGCCCCCTCCGAGCTGCTCGGCGACCTCGCGCACCGGCTGGTGCCCGCCACCGACCGCGACGCCGCCGAGCTGATCCGCGCCATCCGCGGCGCCCCGCTGCTCTTCGGCTGGCGCGGCGCCCAGCCCGTGGACACCGCCGCGCTGGAGGAACTGCTGCTGCGGCTGTCGATCTTCGTCGACGAGCACCCCGAGGTGGTCTCCGCGGAGCTGTCCCCGGTGGTGGTGGCGCCGCACGGCGTCAGCGTGCTGTCCGCCGCCCTGCGGCTGGCCCCGCCGCCGCCCCGCATCGACCTCGGCGCCCGCCGCATGCCGCGGTACTGAGGCGGCCCCCCGTACCGGCGCCCGTCCCGCCGCCGCCCCCGGCCGCACCCCGTCGACGCCGCCCCGCCGCCGGCGTGCGCCCCCGACCGGCCCGGACGCCGACCGCCCCGCCGCCGGGCGCGGCCCGGCCGCCAACCCGCCCGTCCCGTCCGCCCCCCGAGCCTCGCGGCAGCGGACCGGGGCGGGCCCTCCGGGCCGTAGGATGGGCGCATGGCTAAGACCGGGACCGCGACCAAGGGGCTGCGCGCGGCGATCGAGCGCAGCGGCTACTACCCCGCCCTCGTGGCGGAAGCGGTGGAGGCCGCCGTCGGCGGGGAGCCCGTGTCCGCGTACCTGGTCCACCAGGAGACGACGTTCGACGCCAACGAGGTGCGGCGCCACGTCACCGTGCTCGTGCTCACCGACAGCCGCTTCATCGTCAGCCACACCGACGAGCAGGCCGCGGACACCACCTCCCCGACGCCGTACGCCACCACCTCCACCGAGTCCGTCAAGCTTGCCCGGATCTCCTCCGTCGTCCTCAGCCGCGTCGTCGGCAACCCCGAGTCGTACACCGCGGGCACCCTGCCCCGCGAGGTCGTCCTGACCGTCGGCTGGGGCGCCGTCAGCCGGCTCGACATGGAGCCCGCCACCTGCGGCGACCCCAACTGCGACGCCGACCACGGCTACACCGGCTCGGCCACCGCCGACGACCTGAGCCTGCGCGTCAGCGAGGCGGGCGACGGCCCCGAGACCGTACGGCAGGCACTGGAATTCGCCCAGGCGCTCTCCGAGGCGACCGCCGCCGGCCCCGAAGCCTGATGGCGGCCACGGGGGGGACACCGGGCCACGGGACGCAGAGCGGCACACCGCAGCACACCGCGCCACCCGCGCCGCCCGGCGCCGACCACTGGCCCGCGCCGCTCGACCCCGCCGCCGCGCCCGTCCCCCGCTACGGCACCCGCTCCCTGGCCGACCTGCTGCCCAGCGCCGCCGCCGGCCTCGGCGTCCCCGGCTTCGTGCCGGCCCTCGCCGGGGTCGAACCGGCCGACCGCGTCTGCGTGTTCCTCATCGACGGCCTCGGCTGGGAGCAGCTGCTCGCGCACCCCGAGGACGCCCCGTTCCTGCACGGGCTGGCCACCGGCGAGCCGCTGACCGCCGGCTTCCCCGCCACCACCGCGACCTCGCTCGCCTCCGTCGGCACCGGCCTGCCGCCCGGCGCCCACGGCCTGCCGGGCTACACGGTGCGCGACCCGGCGACCGGCGAGCTGATGAACCAGCTGCGCTGGCACCCCTGGACCTCGCCGCGCGCGTGGCAGCCGTACCCCACCGTCTTCCAACTGGCCCACGACGCCGGCGTGCACACCGCGCAGGTCTCCTCGCCCGCCTTCGAGACCACCCCGCTGACGACGATCGCGCTCAGCGGCGGCACCTTCCACGGCCGGCTGTCGGGGGAGGAGCGCATGGACCTCGCCGCGGAGCAGCTCGCCGCCGCGGACCGCACGCTCGTCTACACGTACTACAGCGAGGTCGACGGCAACGGCCACCGGCACGGCGTCGACTCCGACGCCTGGCGCGGCCAGCTCGGCTACGCCGACCGCCTCGCCCGCCGGCTCGCCGAGCAACTGCCGCCGCGCGCCGTGCTCTACGTCACCGCCGACCACGGCATGGTCGACATCCCCTTCACCGAGGACGCCCGCTACGACGTCGACGAGGACTGGGAGCTGCGCGCCGGCGTCCGGCTCCTCGGCGGCGAGGGCCGCGCCCGGCACGTGTACACCGCCCCGGGCGCCGCCGCCGACGTGCTCACCGTCTGGCGCGAGGTGCTGGGGGAGCGCGCCTGGGTGGCGAGCCGCGAAGAGGCCGTCGAGCTGGGGTGGTTCGGGCCGAAGGTCGACGAGCGGGTACGGGACCGGCTCGGGGACGTCATCGCCGCCACCGCCGACGACATCGCGATCGTCGCCACCCGCCGCGAGCCCAAGGAGTCCGCGCTCGCCGGCATGCACGGCTCGCTGACCCCGGCGGAACAGCTCGTCCCACTGCTGACCGTACGCTCCTGACCCGCGGGTTCCCGCGGATATCCGCGGTATCCCGGGGAACACGGCCCCGCCCCCGGCAGGACCGTACGCCCGGCTACCGCGGCGAGCGCACCAGCGTGAACCGCGCGCCCTCGACGTCCGCGACCTCCGCCATCCGCCCCGCCGCCGTCTCGTGCGGCTCCCGCACCAGCCGTCCGCCCAGCTCCACCGCGCGCGCCACGGAGGCGTCCACGTCGGCGACTTCGAAGTGCGTCGTCCAGTGCGGCCCCGTCTCCCGCAGCGTCTCCTCGTCCGCGGCGCAGACCGACGCGACGGGCCTGCCCTGGACGTGGAGCGTCGCGGTGTCGCCCTCCGAACGCACGTCGTAGCCGAAGACCAGCTCGTAGAACTTCGCGACCAGCGTCGGCTCCGCCACCAGCAGGTCGTTCCAGACCGGCGTGCCCGGCCGCGCCCGCCGCTCGACCTCCGGCACCCGCCGCGGCTGCCACAGCCCGAACACCGCCCCCGCCGGGTCCGAGCAGATCGCCTTGCGGCCGGCCGCGTCCGCGTCCAGCGGCCCCACCCCCACCGTCCCGCCGCAGCAGCGGACCTGCTCGGTGGCGGCGTCGGCGTCGTCGGTCGCCAGGTACGGCGTCCAGGCCACCGGCAGCCTGCGCTCCGGCGCCATCGCGCCGATCCCGGCGACGTGGCCGCCGTCCAGGAGTGCCAGCCGGTACGCGCCCAGCGCGCGCGGGCCCTCTTCGAAGACCCAGCCGAACAGGCCCCGGTAGAACTCCTCGGTCCGGTCCAGCCCGTGCACCATCAGGCTCACCCAGCACGGTGTTCCCGGCGCGCAGGGGATCGCTCCTTCGGACATGGCAGCCCTCTCTGACCATCGGAAGGTGGCGGTAGGTGACGTTCCGGTGACGCCTCTGCAGATGTTTCCATCCCCCGTGCCGCAGTGCGCCCCCTCTGCGCCGATCGATCTGAAGAATTGTCCGTCTCGCTGGGAGATGTTCGCTTTCGGGGTGAAGGGCGGTCGGGGAAGCGGCGGGATGGGGCGCCGACGGGAGGCGCGGCGCGACGCTGCGCCAAGATGGCCTCCATGGATGCCATCATCTCCGGAACCGACCTCGCGGGCGACCTGGCGGGCCCGCGGCCCCCGGTCGTGCTCGACGTGCGCTACACGCTCGGCGGCCCCCCGGGCCGTCCCGAGTACGACGCAGGCCACATCCCCGGCGCCGCCTACGTCGACCTGGACGCCGAACTGGCCGCTCCGCCCGGCCCCGGCGGCCGCCACCCGCTGCCGGACCCCGACGTGTTCGGCGCCGCCATGCGCCGCGCGGGCGTCACCGCCGGCCGGCCCGTGGTCGTGTACGACGCGGGCCAGGGCTGGTCCGCCGCGCGCTGCTGGTGGCTGCTGCGCTACACCGGCCACCCCGACGTCCG
Source organism: Streptomyces aculeolatus (assembly GCF_020400605.1). Taxonomy (GTDB): domain Bacteria; phylum Actinomycetota; class Actinomycetes; order Streptomycetales; family Streptomycetaceae; genus Streptomyces; species Streptomyces aculeolatus. The sequence continues at coordinate 25,838 of NZ_JAINRD010000038.1, forward strand.
CGTCCTCGACGGCGGCCTGGCCGCCTGGCCCGGCGAACTCTCCCGCACGGCGCCCCCGGAGGGCGCGGGGGACTTCACGCCGGAGCCGGGTGCGCTGCCGGTGCTCACCGCGGCGGACGCCGCCGTACTCGCCCGCGGCGGCGTGCTGTTCGACGCCCGCGCGGGGGAGCGCTACCGCGGCGAGACGGAGCCCATCGACCCGGTCGCGGGCCACATCCCGGGCGCGGTGTCGGCGCCGACGGCGGAGAACCTGGGTGCGGACGGGCGGTTCCTGCCCGCGGCCGACCTGGCGGCGCGGTTCCGCGCGCTCGGGGCCGCGCCGGGCACGGAGGTCGGGGTCTACTGCGGCTCGGGGGTGTCCGCGGCCCAGGAGGTGCTGGCGCTCGCGATCGCGGGCATCCCCGCGGCGCTGTACCCGGGTTCGTGGTCGGAGTGGGTGGCGGACCCGGCGCGTCCGGTGGCGACGGGCGCGGAGCCCGGCTGACGGAGCGGGCGGCGCCGGCCGCGTACCCGGGCAACGGGCGTGCGGGCGGCGCCACTCCGGGGGTGGCGCGGCGGCAGGCGGGGGCGCGGTTCGTAACGGACGAATCCCCGCGAACCGCGCCCTACCGCACTGCTACTCCGGCTTCTTGCGCCTGCTGCCGAACACGATCTCGTCCCAGCTCGGCACCGCGGCCCGGCGGCCGGGCCGCACGCCGTCGGCCTCCGCCTGCCGGTCCGTCTGCCCGGTCAGCCGCTCCCGGTGCGCCGAGACGCTCCGCGGCATCAGCACGTCCGCGTACGCGGAACCCGCGCTCGCCGCGGGCGCCGGAGGCTCCTCCTCCACCGCGGGCGGCTCGGGCTCCTCCTCCGGCGGCGGCCCCGGAACCGGTCCGTGGACCGGCCCCGGCTTGGTCGCGGAACCGGCCGCCGCGGCAGGCCCGTCGGGCGCGGACGCCGCCGTCGACTGGTCCGGCACGACCAGGTCGCCCCGGAAGCTCGGCACCGCCTCCAGCAGGCTGGTCAGGGAGTCCCGGTCCTCGCCGGAGGAGTCCCTGTCCCCGCGCCCGCCGTCGGCCGGCCGCTCCGGACTCCGGGGCAGCCGCGCGATCTTGGGCACGAAGGGCAGGCTCGGCTCCGGCGAGGCGTCGGTCTCGCCGATCAGCGCGCGCGCCTCGTCGTCGACGGGCTGCACGAGCCGGCGCGGCGGGTCGTACGTCCAGCCGGCGCTGTGCGGCTCACCCGCGACGCGGTAGACGAGCAGCACCTCCCAGGTGCCGTCGTCCCGGCGCCAGGAGTCCCACCGTGCAGAGTCCTTCTCCGCACCGCGCATCATCAGCCGCTCGGCGACCGCCTCGCCCAGCGCGGGACCGGCGCTCTCGCCGGGCCGCCGCAGGGGCGTCTTGCGGGCCCGCTCGGCCATGAACGCGCGCTCCGCCAGCACCGGGCCCTCGAAGCGCCGCACGCGGTCGACGGGGATCCCGGCGAGCGAGGCGACCTCCTCCGCGGACGCTCCGGCTCGTATCCGGGCCTGGATGTCGCGGGGACGGAGGTGGTTCTCCACCTCGATCTCGATCTGGCCGAGCCGCGCACGGTCGTTGCGCACCGCGGCGCGCAGACGCTCGTCAATCGGAAGGGTGTACTCCGTACTGTCCGCAGCCTTCAGCACCAGCCGTGTGCCGTCGTTACTGACCGCCACGACACGCAGTTCGGGCATGGGAACCTCCCGGTGGTGCCTGCCGACGTTCGGTGCGTCGCTGCTCTTTCCGCTAGTCGAGTGTGGCCTGCCCGGGTGCAGCCTGCCACAACATTGCTGAGTTGCCCGGCGTGTCGGGTCTTTGAACCCGATGCGCCGTTATGACACGGTTACGCATTTGCAACGCAGCGGCCGTGATCGCCGCCGTCGGACGGGCACCGGAGCACTGGCTCGCCCACAGTACTCCATTCGAGCCATGCGGGTGGACCGGCGCGCCACCGAACGCGGAACGCTGCACGGCAGTTGAGTCTGCCTGTTGCGCCCCGGTTCGATCAAGAGGTGCGTTGCATCACAGAATCCCCGGAATCGGAACTAACGGGTCCGTCCGCGCGCTCGTCCAGGAGGGCAGGAGCCCAATGGAGCGATCTTGGGATGGAGATGCGGAGCACGGCGGACAGGACGGCGGACGGCCCCGGAGAGGAGCGCCGCAAGGGGAAGATCGAACTCAGCGGCGCCCAGGTCGCGGGCGGTGCGTCGGCCACGATGGTGGCCGCGTTCCTCGCGTCCAGCATGGGCGTGTACGGCACGATCATCGGTGCCGGCGTCGTCAGCGTGGGCGCCACCGCGGGCGGTGCGCTCTTCCAGCACGTCTTCCGGCGCACCGGCCAGCAGTTGAAGGACGCGGCGGTCGCGGCACCGAAGGCGCTGCACAAGCAGACGGCCCCGCTGCACACGCCCGTACGCAACCGGGCCGACGACGAGACGCAGCTGCTCAGGACCGTGGCGCTGCCCGCCGAGGGCGGGACCGGGCCGGCCGCGGGCGCGCCCGCGGCGGCGGAGGACGCGACCCGACTGCTGCCCGCCGCACGGCCCGCGGACGCCGACGCGACCCAACTCCTGCCCGCCGCCCGCCCGGAGCCCGACGACGCCACGACCGTGCTCGCCGCACCCGCCCCCACCGGCGGTTTCGGCACCGCCAGCACCCACGGCACCCGCGCCCGCGGCTGGCGGCGCCTCGCGCTGGTCGCCGCAGGGACGTTCCTCGCCGTGATGGCCGTGGTCTTCGGCATCGAGAAGCTCACCGGCGGCCCGCTCGCCAACGCCTGGGGCGACGACCGCACCGGCACATCTTTCAGCCCCGGCGAACGAAAGTCCGACTCCCCGCCGGCCGGTGACGACGACGGCCGCACCGCCGACGAGGACACCGCCGAGCCCGGCTCCGAGGAGACCGGCGGGACCGGCGGCAGCCCCGGCACCGGCTCCGGCGAACCCCGCGACGACGGCACCGGCGCCCCGGACGACGGCACCGGACAGCACCGCGACCCCGGCGGCACCGCCACCCCGCAGCCCGGCGGCGGCAGCCCCGCTCCCGGCGACGGCGACGGTGACGGCGGCGGTACGACCCCGGCCCCCACGCCCACCCCGACGCCGCCGGACACCGGCGAGGAGGGCCAGGAGCCCGGCACGGGGGAGACGCCGGCGACCCCGCAGCCGGACGGCGCGACGGCACCGGGGGCGGCAGTAGCCGCCCCGGGGGCGCTCAGTCCCCCAGGACCCGCCGAAGGTAGTCGTTCCCGAACACCCGGCCGGGGTCCAGCCGGTCCCGTACCGCCGTGAACTCGCCGAACCGCGGGTACACCCCCGCCAGATAAGCCGCGTCCCGGCTGTGCAGCTTGCCCCAGTGCGGCCGGCCGCCGTGCGCCGTCATGATCCGCTCGACCGCCGTGAAGTACGCCTGGTGAGGCGTCCCGCGGTACAGGTGCACCGCGACGTACGCGGTGTCCCGCCCCGACGCCGTCGACAGCGGGATGTCGTCCGCGGGCGCGACCCGTACCTCCACCGGGAAGCTGATCCGCAGCCGCGACCTGTCCACCATCGCCTTCAGTTCCCGGATCGCGGACACGGCCGCCGCCCGCGGCAGCGCGTACTCCATTTCCACGAACCGCACCCGCCGCGGGCTGGTGAAGACCTTGTACGGGATGTCGGTGTACGTACGCGCCGACAGCGCCCGGCTGGAGACCGCCGCTATGCCCGGGATCGTCGCGGGCACCGCCCGCCCCACCGCGCAGGCGGCCGCGAACACGCCGTTGGAGAGCAGTTCGTCGTCGATCCAGCCGCCGATCCTGCCCAGCGGCCGCGCGGGGCCCTCGCTGCGGTTGTTGCGCTTGGTGTTGCAGCGGCCGGTGTGCGGGAACCAGTAGAACTCGAAGTGCTCGTTGTCCTCGGCCAGCTCGCCGAAGGACGCGAGGACGTCGTCGAGCGCCATCGGCTCTTCCCGCGCCGTGAGCAGGAAGAGCGGCTCCACCGCGAACGTCAGCGAGGTGACGACGCCCAGCGCGCCGATGCCGAGCCGGGCGGCGGCGAAGACCGCCGCGTCCTCGCCGGTGTCCGCCGCCGTGTACGTACGCGCCCGGCCGTCGGCCGTCACCAGCTCCAGCGCGGTGATCTGGGCGGCCAGCGAGGCGGAGGAGCGGCCGGTGCCGTGGGTGCCGGTGGCGGTGGCGCCGGAGACGGTCTGCGCCATGATGTCGCCCATGTTGGCCAGCGAGAGGCCGGCGGCCGCCAGGGTGTGGTTGAGCTGGTGCAGCGGGGTGCCCGCGGCGACGGTGACGGTGCCGGCCTCGCGGTCGATCTCGTGGATGCCGACCAGCCGCTCCGGGCGGACCATGAGCCCGCCGGTGGCCGCGGCGGCGGTGAAGGAGTGGCCCGTGCCGACGGCCTTGACCTTCAGGCCGTCCTCGGCCGCGGCCCGCACGGCGTCGGCGACCTCGGCGGTGGTGGCGGGGCTGACGGTGCGCGCGGGGCGCGCGGCGACGGTGCCCGCCCAGTTGCGCCAGGCGCCCCCGGCCCTCGTGCTGCTCACCTGATGCATCCGCCGTCCATCCGCTGAACGGGCCTGTCGTACGGCCCTTCGTCTCGGCACCCCGCCCCCGGTTGGCAAGGGATGATACTCGCGCGTACGGACCGGCCCGACGCCGGTGCCCGGCTCGGGCGGGGGGCGGTCGCATGGCAGGATCGAAGACATGCCTGACGTGCCGTCCCCCCAGCCGTACGACGCCCTTCTGCTGCTCTCGTTCGGCGGCCCCGAGGGCCCGGACGATGTCGTTCCGTTCCTGGAGAACGTCACCCGGGGCCGCGGCATCCCGCGCGAGCGGCTGGAGGAGGTGGGCAAGCACTACTACCTCTTCGACGGCGTGAGCCCCATCAACGCCCAGAACCGCGTGCTCCTCGACGCCCTGCGCAAGGACTTCACGGACGCCGGCCTCGGCCTCCCCGTCTACTGGGGGAACCGCAACTGGGCCCCGTACCTCACCGACACCCTCCGGGAGATGACGCGGGACGGGCACCGGCGGGTGCTGGCCCTGGTCACCAGCGCGTACGCCTCGTACTCGGGCTGCCGGCAGTACCGCGAGAACCTGGCCGAGTCGCTGGCCGCGCTCGCCGCGGAGGGGCTGGAGCCGCCCCGGGTCGACAAGCTGCGGCACTACTTCAACGCGCCCGGCTTCGTCCGCGACATGGTCGTCGGAGTCCAGGAGGCGCTGGAGCAGCTGCCCGAGGACGTCCGCGACGGCGCACACCTGGCGTTCAGCACGCACTCGATCCCCACCAGCGCGGCCGACACCTCGGGACCCCCCGCGGACCACGGCGACGGCGGCGCGTACGTGAAGCAGCACATGGACGTCGCCAAGCTGGTCGCGGACACGGTGGCGGTCCTCACGGGCGTGGTGCGGCCCTGGCGGCTGGTCTACCAGTCGCGCAGCGGCGCACCGCAGATCCCGTGGCTGGAGCCGGACATCTGCGACCACCTGGAGGAGCTGCACGCCGAGGGCGCGCCCGCGGTGGTGATGGTGCCGATCGGCTTCGTCTCGGACCACATGGAGGTCCTGTACGACCTCGACACCGAGGCGGCGGCGAAGGCGGCGGAGCTGGGCCTGCCCGCGGTGCGCTCGGCGACGGTGGGGGCGCGGCCGGCGTTCGTCTCGACGCTGCGGAAGCTGATCCTGGAGCGGGCCGCGACCGAGCGCGGCGAGCAGGTCGAGCGGCCCGCGCTGGGCCTGCTGGGCCCGAGCCACGACGTCTGCCCGGCGGGCTGCTGCCCGGCCCGTACGCCCCGGCCCGCGACCGCGGGCGCCGACTGACCCGCTGCGCCGCCCGCAGGACCCGCCGCCGCACCCGAGGAGCACCGTGACCGACCTGCCCCGCCCCGAGCCCGCCGCCCCGCCCCTCGACGAGCTGCTGGCCGTGGCGCTGGAGGCCGCGCGCCGCGCGGGCGAACTGCTGCGCGACCGCCGGCCCGCCGACCTCGGGGTGGCGGCGACCAAGTCCAGTGCCATCGACGTCGTCACCGAGATGGACTTCGCCGCCGAGAAGCTGATCACCGGCTTCCTCGCCGAGCGCCGGCCCGCCGACGGGATCCTGGGCGAGGAGGGCGCGAGCAGGCCCGGCACCAGCGGCGTGCGCTGGGTCGTCGACCCGATCGACGGCACCGTGAACTACCTCTACGGCCGCCCCGACTGGTCGGTCAGCATCGCCGCCGAGTACGCGGGGGAGGCCGTCGCCGGCGTGGTGGCGGCGCCGATGCGCGGCGAGACGTACCACGCCGTACGCGGCGGCGGCGCCTTCGTCAACGGCGCACCGGCGCACTGCCGCCCCACCCCGCCGATGGACCAGGCGCTGGTCTCCACCGGCTTCAACTACGTCCAGGGCGTGCGCGCGCACCAGGCCGAGGTGGCGCGGCAGCTCATACCCCGGGTACGCGACATCCGCCGCGGCGGCTCCGCGGCGATCGACCTGTGCGACGTGGCCTGCGGCCGGCTCGACGGCTACTACGAGCGCGGCCTGCACCCCTGGGACCTGGCCGCGGGAGACCTCATCGCCCGCGAGGGGGGCGCGCTGACGGGCTCACGGCCGGGCGGGAAGCCGGACGGCGACCTGACCGTCGCGGCGGTGCCGGGCCTCTTCGAGCCGCTCCAGCGGCTGCTGGACGAGCTGGGCGCCTGGCACGACTGACGGCCGCCGGCACGGCTGCCGAGGCCCGTACCGCCACCTCCGCGCCCGTGCCCCGAAACCTCCGCGCCACCGCCCCGACGCCTCCCGGACACCTCCGGACAGTGCGGCGCCCCGGCACCGTCGGGTGCCGGGGCGGTGTGGTCGTGGTCGCCGGGCGGTCAGACTCCGGAGCCGGCGCCGACCTCGACGCCGTGGTCCGCGGCGAGCCGGCGCAGATCGTCCAGCTCCTCCTGCTCGACCTCGACACCGAACTCGTCGCCTTCCTCGCGGGCGCGGTCCAGCTCGTTCTCGGCCTTCTTGATGCGCTGCAGAATGCCAGCGGTGAAAGCGTCCATTGTGTGCGCCCCCTCGTCGTCGGGTCGAGGCACTTGGGGGTGTGCCGACGGTTCAGATCACGGAGACCGTCCCTCCGGCTACAGCCTGTGTGCCATGCCGGGAATGGAGGCTGGGAAACGTGATCGGCGGGTGTGGAATCGTCCTCCCCGCCGTACCCCGGGTGGAAACATCGGATCCGCAGAATCTTTGGGTGCCCGGCTGCTTACCACCGGTTTACGCACATTGCAGGCAGGATGGAGCTGTTCCGCGGCACCGATCCGTGCCCCCTACGCACTACGAGAGAGGACCCCGCCGTGCGCGTACTCGTCGTCGAGGACGAGCAGCTGCTCGCCGACGCCGTGGCCACCGGGCTGCGCCGGGAGGCGATGGCGGTGGACGTCGTCTACGACGGCGCGGCGGCCATCGACCGCATCGAGCTGAACGACTACGACGTCGTGGTGCTCGACCGCGACCTGCCGCTGGTCCACGGCGACGACGTGTGCAGCAAGGTCGTCGAGCTGGGCCTGCCCACCCGTGTGCTGATGCTGACCGCGGCGGGCGACGTCCGCGACCGCGTCGAGGGGCTGGAGCTGGGGGCCGACGACTACCTGCCCAAGCCGTTCGCCTTCAGCGAACTGACCGCGCGGGTGCGCGCCCTCGGCCGGCGCAGCACCCAGGCGCTGCCCCCGGTGCTGGAGCGGTCCGGGATCCGGCTCGACCCGGGCCGCCGGGAGGTCTACCGGGACGACCGGCTGGTGCAGCTCGCGCCGAAGGAGTTCGCCGTGCTGGAGGTGCTGATGCGCGCCGAGGGCGGCGTCGTCTCCGCGGAGCAGCTGCTGGAGAAGGCGTGGGACGAGAACACCGACCCGTTCACCAACGTCGTACGCGTCACGGTCATGACGCTGCGCCGCAAGCTCGGCGAGCCCCCCGTGATCATCACGGTGCCCGGCTCGGGTTACCGCATCTGACGCCCCCACGCACCCGACGGATGGCCCCATGGACGACAACAGACGCTCCGCGTCCGACGCGCTGCCCGCCGGCACCCCGCCCAAGCCCACCTGGGACCCCCGGGAGGCCGCGGCGCCGTACTGGCTGCGCCCGACCATCCGGATACGCCTCACCCTGATCTACGGCGGCATGTTCCTGATGGCCGGCATGGTGCTGCTGGCCATCATCTATCTCCTGGCCGCCGCCGCCCTGGACAGCTTCGCGACCCCCTTCAAGCTGCTGGAGAGCAGCGGCACGGTGCAGGTGGCCAGCGGCCCGTGCCCCGAGGTCTCGGACGCGAAGACGTACGACCAGTTCAACGGCATCCTCGAAGCCTGCATCGAGCGGCGGCGCCAGCTCGCCCTGGAATCCCTGCTGCGCAAGTCGCTCCTCGCGCTGCTCGGGATGACCGTCCTGGCCTTCGCCTTCGGCTACGTCGTCGCCGGCCGCGTGCTCTCGCCGCTCGGCCGCATCACCCGCACCGCCCGCAGCGTGGCCGGCTCCGACCTGCACAAGCGCATCGAGCTGGACGGGCCCGACGACGAGCTGAAGGAGCTGGCCGACACCTTCGACGACATGCTCGACCGCCTCGACCGGGCGTTCAACTCACAGCAGCGCTTCGTCGCCAACGCCTCCCACGAGCTGCGCACCCCGCTGGCGATCAACCGCACCCTGCTGGAGGTGCAGCTCTCCGACCCGGAGGCGTCCCCGGAGCTGCAGCAGCTCGGCAAGACCCTGCTCGCCACCAACGAGCGCAGCGAGCTGCTGGTGGAGGGCCTGCTGCTGCTCGCCCGCAGCGAGAACGAGATCGTCGACAGGAAGCCCGTCGACCTCGCCGAGGTGGCCTCCCAGGCCATGGACCAGGTCCGCGGCGAGGCGCAGACCAGGGGCGTCGAGCTGCGCGGGGTGCGCAAGCCCGCGTACGTGCAGGGGAACGGGGTGCTGCTGGAGCGGGTGGGGCTGAACCTGGTGCAGAACGCCGTGCGGTACAACGTCCCCGAGGGCGGCTGGGTCGAGGTGGCGACGGAGGCGCAGCCCGGCGTCGCGGTGCTGACGGTCTCCAACACCGGACCGGTCGTTCCCGCGTACGAGGTGGACAACCTTTTCGAGCCGTTCCGGCGGCTGCGGACGGAGCGTACCGGCAGTGACAAGGGGGTAGGACTGGGGCTGTCCATTGTGAGATCCGTCATTCGCGCGCACGGCGGGACGGTGACCGCACAGCCGCGCGAAGGCGGGGGCCTGGTGATTCACGTCGCCCTGCCCATGCAGACTGTGTGATACGTCACATTCTGCCCATCCCGCCCGTGTGCGCTGCGTCATCGCCGTATTCCGGGAAAAGCCCGTAAGATCCGCGTTTCCGCAGGATGCGGTCACGGGAAGTACACGGGGTGGCGTGCACGAGAAGGGCGCGGGACCGCGTATGGTCCCTTTCGCCATCCGGCCGCGATCACCCCTGCGGGGGGCGGCTGGGTGTCGATTGAGTAACAGACCTTGATGTGAGGCAAAATCTCCGCTTCGGGTCGGGCACAAGACCGGCCTCTCATGCGTTACGTGCGCTGGAGACTCACTGACCACCCGGAGGGGGAGAGCGAGAATGGCAACGGACTACGACACCCCACGCAAGACAGACGACGACGTCAACGAAGACAGTATCGAGGAGCTGAAGGCGCGGCGCAGCGACAAGTCGGCCGCCGCCGTCGACGTCGACGAGTTCGAGCAGAACGAAGGGCTGGAGCTGCCCGGTGCGGACCTCTCGAACGAGGAGCTGTCCGTGCGGGTCCTGCCCCGCCAGGAGGACGAGTTCACCTGCATGAGCTGCTTCCTGGTGCACCACCGCAGCCAGTTGGCCGCAGAGAAGAACGGCCAGCCGATCTGCCGCGACTGCGCGGCCTGAGGCCGGCCGTGGCCCCCACGGCCGGCTCCGGTCCCGCCGGGCCGAAGACCGGGATCCTGCAGCGGACGCGCCCCGACCGGCGCGTCCGGGCGGCGCTGGAGCGCGTGGCAGACGCCATCGTGCACACGGCGCCGCGCGTCCCGGTCCGCGACCTGGCGACCCTGCGCCGGCAGTTCCCCGGGCTCGGCCCGGAGGAGATCGCCGACCGGCTGATCGCCGGAGCGGTGAAGGGGAGCGCCACGGTCGGCGCGGGCATCGGAGCGGCGGCGATGATGCCCGCGCCGCCTGCGATGCCCGCGGAACTGGCCGCCGAGATCGTCGGGGTGGCCTCGATAGAGCTGAAGCTGATCGCCGAGCTGCACGAGGTGTACGGGGTACGGGCGGCAGGCCCGGCGCGGCAGCGGGCCATGGCGTACCTCGGCGCCTGGACCGACGAGCGCGGCATCGACACCGCCAAGCTCGTCAGCTTCGACGCCGTACTCGGCGGCCCCATGCGCCGCCGGCTGCGGCAGCAGGTACTCAGGCGCACCGTGCGGAACCTGCCGACCCTCGCCCCGTTCCTCATGGGCGCGGCCGCCGGTGCGCTGATGAACCACAGGGACACCCGCAAGCTCGCCGAGCGCATCCGCGACGACCTGCGCGCCCGTCAGGTGCCGTGGGACGCGCTCCCGCCCGCGGGTGAAGGGTCGGCGGCACCGGGGGGCTCGGAGGGCCGCACAGGCGCGGAGAGGGCCGTGGACGCCGGACCGGGCAAGGGCGGCCCGGCCGCACTGCCCCCGGGCGATCTCCCCCCGGGCGATGTACCCCCGGCCGGACTTCCGCCGGCGGGGCAGCCGCGTACCGAGCGCTGAGGAGCCCCGCGGTCGCTCCGGGGAGTCAGCCCGCGGCCGACCGCAGCACCGCCACCAGGCGCTCCGGCTCCCGGGTGGACAGATAGAGATACGGCGTCGGATCCTCCGGATCCGTGACCTCCACCCGCACCGCCGTCGGGATGTACCCCCGCAGCAGCATGTAGGCGCGCGTGTCCGCCTTGTGCGTACGCCAGGCCCGCGCCTCCTCCGCGTCCAGCGCGTGCGCCTCGCCCAGCGCCGTGAGCGGGATCCGGGCGTCGTCGGTGACGAGCTTCCCGGCGACGACGCGGATCCGCGCCGAGCCGTACGAGCTGACCCCCACCGCCGCCAGCGCCGTGCCGCCGGCGAGCCCGGCGAGCAGCGGCAGCGTCCCGAACGGCGTCAGCACCAGCGCCAGGCACACCCCCGTGCCCAGCGCCAGGCCCCACCAGGACCGCGGTGCGCTCAGCCGCTCGTCGTAGCTCTGCGTCGTCTCCATGGCCACCAGCCTCCCACGGCCGCCGCCCGCGCTTCGGCCGCGGGTCGGGTGCGCAGGTAGGCTCTGGCCGCGTGACTGCAAGTGACAAGCTGACCCCGCCGCCCGGCGCCGCGCAACCCGTGCGGCACCCGGACGCCCCGGCGCCCGGTGAGCTCCTCGGCACCCACTACGACCAGTGCTTCGGCTGCGGTGACCAGGAGCACGGCCTGCACCTGGCCGCGCGCGCGGGCGAGGGCGTGAGCGTGACCGCCGAGTTCACCGTCAAGGCCGCCCACCAGGGCGCCCCGGGCCTGGCCCACGGCGGGGTGCTCACCTCCGCGCTCGACGAGACGCTGGGCGCGCTGAGCTGGCTGCTGCGTTCGATCACGGTGACCGGCCGGCTGGAGACCGACTTCCTGCGCCCGGTGCCCGTGGGCACCACGCTGCACCTGGCGGCCCACGTCCGCGCCGTCTCCGGCCGCAAGATCTACTCCACCGCCACGGGCCGCCTGGACGGCCCGGAGGGCCCGGTGGCCGTCCGCGCCGACGCCCTGTTCGTGGAGGTCAAGGTCGACCACTTCGTCGCGAACGGCCGGGAGCAGGAGATCAAGGCCGCGATGGCCGACCCCGACCAGGTCAGGCGGGCCCGGGCCTTCGAGGTGAACCCGTGAGCGCGGGGCGGGAGCCGGTGGACGTGCTGATCCGCCGCGTCGACCCCGAGGTGCCGATCCCGGCGTACGCGCACCCGGGTGACGCGGGTGTCGACCTCGTCACCACCCGGCCCGCGGAGCTGCCCCCCGGCGAGCGCGTCGTCCTGCCCACCGGGATCGCCCTCGCGCTGCCCGACGGCTACGCCGCGTTCGTCCACCCGCGCTCCGGTCTCGCGGCCCGTTGCGGCGTGACGCTCGTGAACGCCCCGGGGACGGTGGATGCCGGGTACCGTGGGGAGATCAAGGTGAACGTGGTCAACCTCGACCCGCGCCGGCCGGTGCGGTTCGAGCGTTTCGACCGGATCGCCCAGCTGGTGATCCAGCAGGTGGAGAGGGCCCGCTTCCACGAAGTGGCCGAACTCCCCGGCTCCGCCAGGGGCGAGGGCGGGCACGGGTCGACCGGAGGGCACGCTTCCCTCGGGGACCGGAAGACCGTTCATGGATACGCTTCGGTCATTGCCGACCGGGAAGGACAGTGACGTGTTCGGACGTCGTCGCAAGGGGCAGGAGGAGCCCGCCGACAAGCTCGCCGACGGCGTGGCCGCCGAGGACGCCGAGGAGTCGGCGGACGAGCCGGAGGACGGGGAGGAGCGCAGGTACGCCCTGCCTCCCGAGGAGCGGCCCGACGGGCCGTGGGACATCGGCGAGGTCGAGGACGCCACCCGCGGCCGGGTGGACCTCGGCGGGCTGCTCGTCCCCGGGGTCGAGGGCATGGAGCTGCGCGTCGAGGTGGCGGGCGAGTCGATCGTCGCCGCGACCGTGGTGCTGCGGGACAGCGCGATCCAGCTGCAGGGCTTCGCCGCCCCGAAGAACGAGGGCATCTGGGGCGAGGTCCGCACCGAGATCGCCAACGGCATCACCAAGCAGGGCGGCATCATCGACGAGCGCAAGGACACCCTCGGCTGGGAGCTGCGCGCGCAGGTGCCCGTCAAGCTGCCCGACGGCAAGAGCGGCATGCAGGTCGTGCGGTTCGTCGGCTGCGACGGCCCGCGGTGGTTCCTGCGCGGGGTGATCTCCGGCCACGCCGCGGTGCAGCCGCAGGCGGCGGGCGTGCTGGAGAAGATCTTCCGCGAGACCGTCGTCGTACGCGGCGACGGCCCGATGGCGCCGCGCGACCCGATCGTGCTGCAGCTGCCGACGGACGCGCAGATGGTGCCGGACGGGGTGCAGCAGGACGAGGCGAGCGAGGGCTCGCGGTTCGCGGGCGGCATCGACTCGCTGGCGCGCGGCCCGGAGATCACCGAGGTGCGCTGAGCGCTCCCGCGCGGATGGGGTTCCCACGGCGGCGGGCCGGGTCACGACGACCCGGCCCGCCGCCGTTGCCGTGCGCGGGCGGCGGTCCCGGCGCACGCGGGCCCGGGCGACCCGGCGGGCGCGTAACGAAGCGGTCAAGGCGGGTTCCGGGGCTGCCCGGGGCGGTGCGGCTCGCTTATTCTCCCGGCATCCGGACAGGGGGGACCGTTGACCGGGAACGTCGTGCGGCGCCGGCTTCCGCCTGTGCTGCGGCAGAGCGCGCAGCACGGCCTCGTGCTGGCCGCCGCCGCGCTCGCACTCTTACTCGCCGTCACCGTCCTCGCCGCCCTCGTCGCCGTCGCCGAGCAGGCCGCCGAGACCGGGGCGCGGGAGCGGCTCGCGGCGGATCCGGACGCGGCGGTGCGGATCAGCGGGGAGTACGACCCGGAGGCCGTGGCGCGCGCGGACGCGCCGGTGCGGGGTGCGCTGGCGCGCGCGTACGGCGAGGTGGCACACCGTACGACGCGGCTGGTGCGGGCGCCGGCCGCGCGGGAGCAGCAGTTGCCGGTGGCCGGGAGCGGTGTCGGCGGGCGGGGCGCGGTGGGCCTTTCGCTGCTGTGGGCGGAGGACGCCCGGCGGCAGGCGCGGCTGACGGAGGGGGAGTGGCCGCGGGCGGCGGGCGGGGACCGGGCGGCGGCCGGAGAGGCCGTGCAGGTCGTCCTCGACGAGGGGTACGCGGCGCGGCTGGGGCTGGCGCGGGGCGACGACTTCACCCTGGGCGGCGACGAGGACGCCGAGGAGGGCTCCGAGGCGGGCCCGGACGGCTACGGCTCGGGCGCGGACCCGGGAGCCGAGGGCGCCGCCGGTGAACGCGGTGGGTCCGGCGGGGCGGACGCCGAGACCGGTGCGGGCGGCGACGCCGCGGCGCGGCCGGTGCGCATGCGGGTCTCCGGGCTCTACGTCCCGCGGGAGCCCGCCGCGCCCCTCTGGCAGGACCTCACCGGCACCTTCGGCACCCCCGACAGCGTCGGGCTCGTCGACCGGGGCGCCTTCGCCGCGCAGCCCGCCCTGCGCGGCGACGCCACCGCCGCATGGCTCGCCGTGCCCGACGCGCGGCGGCTGCGACTCGGGCAGGTCGAGCCGCTGCGCGAGCGCGTCGCCGCGCTGGCCGCCGGCGACGTCGGGCAGGTCGTCTTCGGCCGCGCCGAGGGGCTCGCCGGTGTGCGGGCCGACGCCGACCTGCCGTACGCGCTGCGGCAGTTGGAGGTACCTGTCGCCGTGGCGCGGGCCGGTGCGTACCTGCCGGTGGCCCTGCTCGCCTCGCTGGCGCTCGCCGCGCTGGTGCTGACCGCCCGCCAACTCGCCCGCCACCGCGCCGCCGAGCAGGTGCTGCTCGGCAGCCGCGGCGCCGGGCCGCTGCGGCTCGTCGGCGGGGCCGCGGCGCAGTGGGCGGCGGTGGCGCTGCCCGCCGCGCTGGCCGGGCCGTACCTGGCCGGCCCGCTGCTGCGGGCGCTGGCCGACGCCGGGCTCCTCGACGGGCCGGTGCCGGCCGGTGCCGCGACCGGCGCGGGGTGGACGGTCGCCGCGCTGGCGCTGGCCGTGCACGCCGCCGCCGCGCTGACGCCCGTCGCCCGCGCCGCCCGGGACCGGCGCGCGGTGGCCCGGCTGCGGCGGCGGGTGCCGCGGCTGGCGGCGTACCAGCGGGCGGGTACGGACCTGGCGCTGGCCGGCGTTGCCGCGGTCGGCTGGCTCCAACTGGTCACGTACCGCACGCCGGTCGCCGACTCCGGCACCGTCGACCCCGTCGTCGTGCTCGCGCCCGTCGCCCTCACCGCCGCGACCGTGCTGCTGGCGCTGCGCCTGCTGCCCCTCGCCGCCCGCGCCGCCGACCGGCTCGCGCGCCGCTCCGCCGGGCTCGTCCTACCGCTGGGCGGCTGGCATCTGGGCCGCCGGGCGGCCGGGCACGCCGGTCCCGCGCTGCTCGTGGCCCTCGCGCTGGCCATCGCCGCCCTCGGCGCCACCGCCCTCGCGGTGCTGGAGCGCGGCGACCGCGACCAGGCCGCGTTCGCGGTCGGCGCCGACCTGAGCGTCGAGGCCGGGCAGGAGGGCGCGGGATTCGTGCCGCGCACGGAGCGCCACGCGAGCTACGGCCGGCTGCCCGGCGTCACCGCGGCCACGCCGGTGGTGGACTGGGACGTCACCGTCGGCACCTCGTTCGCGGGGATGACGGCGCTGGACACCGCGGAGGTGCTGCCGACGCTGCGCAGGGACGGCGCCGGCGCCGCCGCGGGCCCGGTGCCCGCCGTACGGGACGGGGTCGGCCTGCCGTACACCGCGCTCGCCGCGCTCGGCGGCACCGAGGCGGCGCCGGCCCACGGGCTGCCGCTGCCCGGCCGCCCCGACGCCCTGGCCATGCGCGTACGGCTGGACGCGGACGGCCCCGGCACCGCCGAGCCGTTCACGCTCACCGCCACCCTGGAGGACGCCGACGGCCTCGCGCACACCGTCTCCGGCACCCTGCCGCCCGCCGACGGCCGGGCGCACAGACTGCGCATCCCGCTCGGGGCCGCGCACCAATACCCGCTGCGGCTGACCGGACTCCGGCTCAACACGGAGGAGGAGAGCGGGCAGCGTACCTACCGGCTGCGGATCGACGACTTCGCGGGCGCCCCGCGCGGCGCCCGCTGGCAGGACCTCACCGGCGGCGAGCCGCCCGACCCCGGCCTCGCCGGCTGCCCCGGCCGCAAGCCGGCCCCGCCGCGCGGCATGCCGCCGCGCCGCGCCACCGGCTACGTCCTCTGCGAGATACGCACCGCCCCCGGCACGCTCTTCGACGGCCTGCTGCGCGGCCCGGACACCTCGCTGCCCGACGAGTTGCTCAGCTGGCAGCTCCAACTCGGCCTCACCGGGCAGGGCAAGCCGCGGCCCGTCCCCGTGCTGGTCACCGACGCGCTGCTCGCCGCGGGCCAGGCGGAGGTGGGCGGGACGCTGCGGGCCGGGCTGCCCGGCGGGACGGAGCTGCGCGCGGAGGTCGTCGGCAGCGTCGACGCCGTCCCCGGCACCGACCCGCGGCGGGCGCGGCTGCTGGTGGACACCCGGGTGCTGGCGGCGTACCTCGTACGGGCCGGGCTCGACCCGCCGGTGGAGTCGCACTGGTGGCTGGCCGCCCGCGGCGGCGACGCCGGCGCCGCACGCGCGGCCGTCGAGCGGCGGCCGGAGCTGGGCACGGCGCGCGACGTACCGGGGGAGCGGGCGGAGCTGGCGCGGTCGCCGCTGCGCGAGGGCACGGACGGCGCGCTGCGGCTGTGCCTGGTACTGGCGCCGGCGTTCGCCGTCGTCGGCTTCGCGCTGCACAGCGTGCTGGCGGTACGGGCGCGGGCGCGGGAGTTCGCGCTGCTGCGGGCGCTGGGCGTACGGACCCGGCAGCTGACGGCGCTGCTGTGGACGGAGCAGCTGTGCGTCGCGGCCTTCGCCGCCGCGGTGGGCACGGCGACGGGGGTGGCACTCGCCGCGGCCGTGGTGCCGGCGGTGACGGTCACCGAGACGGGGGCGGCCGTGCACCCGGAGCTGGCGGTGGCGGTGCCGTGGCTGCGGGTCGCCGTGGTGGCGGCGGCGGTGACGGCGCTGATCTGCCTGGCGGTCACGGCCACGGCGCGGGCGCTGGCGCGCACGGACCTGGCACGGGTGCTGAGGGCGGGGGACGAATGAGCCGGCCCCGCGCCTGGCGCCAGGCCCGCGCCGACCTGCCCGCCCTCGTCTGCCTCGGCGTCCTCGTCGCGCTCCTCGCCGCCGTCGCCGCCGCCGCGCCCCCGCTGCTCGACCGGGCCGCCGGCCGCGCGCTCGTCGACCGGATCGACGCGGCGCAGGCCGAACGCCCGCTGCTCACCCGCACCGTGACGTTCGGCCAGCCCGTCACCGGGCCGTCGGGGGAGGGCGGGACCCGCGTCGCCGACGACCTGGGATCGGCCGAACTGGACGTGACCAACGGTGTCCCCGACGCCCTCGACGGCCTCCTCGACGAGCCCCGGCTCCAGGTCCTCGTCCCCGCCGCCACCCTCGAAGGACCCCGCGGCCCCGCCGCCCTGTCCCTGCTCCACACCGGGGACGCCCCCGGCCGCGCCGGCTACGCCGCCGGCCGTCCGCCCCGCGAAACCGGCGCCGGGGGGCCCGTCGAGATCGCCGTCTCCACCCGCACCCGCGACGCGCTCGGCCTGCGCCTGGGCCAGCGGCTGGCCCTGACCCCGCACGTCGCCCAGCTCGACACCTCCGTCGTCGTCACCGGCTTCCTCCGCCCCGACCCCGCCGCCCGCTTCTGGCGCGGCAACCCGCTCCTCGCCGTCCCGCTCCCCGCCGGCCGCGGACCGGCCGAGGCCCGGGCGCTCATCGCGCCCGGCGCGCTCGACGCCCTCCTCGACCGCGGGCTGCCGCAGCTCACCGCGGAATGGCGGCTCCGGCTGGAGGTGGGCGAGGCCGACGAGGAGCGCGAGGAGGCCGCCGCCCGCTTCGCCGGGGACGACGGCCGCGACAAGCTGATCCGCGCCCTCGCCGCGTACGACAGGGCCTCGGCCGACAACTTCTGCGCCGCCTCCAGCGGCCCCCCGTGCCTCTACGGCTCCCACCCCGCCCAGAACCCGGCCCGCACCGATGAGGTCCAGCCGCTCGTCCGCGACTTCGCCGCCGAGTGGGACCAGGCAGCCACCGTCATCTCCTTCGCCGTCGCCTCCGTCGTGGGCGTCGGCCTCGCCGCCGCCCTCGTCACCGCCCGGCTCGCGGTGCGGCGGCGGCTCGGCGAGCACCGGCTGCGGCGCGCCCGCGGCGCCTCCGCGGCGGGCCTCGCGCTCTCCCGCGCCGCGCGGTACGCGCCCGTGGCGGGCGCCGGGCTGGCGGCGGGATACCTCGGGGCGCGGCTGCTGCTGCCCTCCGGTACGTCCCTGTCGCCGTGGCCGGCGGCCGCGGTCGCCGCGGCGGCGTGGCTGGTGCTGCCGGTGCTGACCTGGGCGGCCGTCCGCGACAGCGGGCCGGGCCAGGACCGGGGGACGGGCCGGGCCCGCCGTGCGCGCGCCGGCCGGCGGCTGACCGCGGAGGCCGCGGTGCTGCTGCTCGCCGCCGCCGGAGTGGTGGCGCTGCGGGTGCGCGGCACGTCCGGCGGCAGCGCGTCGGACCCGCTGGTCGCGGCGGTGCCGGTGCTGTGCGGCCTGGCGGTCGTGGTGCTGCTGATACGGGCCTACCCGCCGCCGCTGCGCCTGCTGGCCCGGCTCGCGGCCCGCCGCCGCGGCCCGCTCGGCCTGCTGGCCCTCTCCCGCGCCGCCCGCGACGCGCCCGCCGCCGTGCTCGCGCTGCTCGTGCTCGTCGCCACACTGGGCGCCGCGGTCTTCGGCGGCCTCGTCACCGGCACCGTCGAGGAGGGCCGCCGCGACGCGCTCGGCTGGCGGACCGGCGGCGCCGCCGCGGTGCTCACCGACGCCCGCACCCCCGGTGCCGAGGAGGCGCTGCGCGGGGCGCCCGGGGTGGCGGACGCGGTGCGGGTCCGGCTCGTACGCACCGACCTGACGAGCACCGCGACCGGCCTCGGGGAGCGCGGCGCCGACGTGCTCGCCGTCGACGCCGCCGCGCTGCGCCGGGCCGACCCCGGCTCGGCCGCGGCGGCGGCCCTGGCGGGGCTGGGGGAGCCGACGCGGGACAGCGCCGGGCGGCTGGTGCTGCCGGTGCTGGCCGGGGGCGAACGCGGGGAGGTCCGTACCGGCGGGACGTACGAGACGGAGTGGTCCGGGGTGCGGGTGCGCGTCGCGGGGCGGCTTGCCGGCGAAGCGGCCCGGGACGAGGCCTTCGGCCCGCTGTACGGGGCCGGTGGCGCGGCGCCGGGCGAGGACCGGCCGCTGCTTCTGGCCGACGCCGCCGCGCTGGCCGCCGCGGACCGGGAGCGCGCCGCGGACACCCCGCGCGGCACGGCCGCGGTCCTGTACTACGGCGATGCCGCCCCCGCCGCCCTGCACGCCGCCGCGCCGGGCACCGGCTACGACAGCCCGTACGGGCAGCTGCTGATCGCCGCGGAGGAGCGGGCCGCGGACGGCGACGACGGCGTGCTCGGCGCGATCCGGGGCGCGCACGCCCTGTGCGCGGCGCTGGCCGCCGCCCTGGCGCTGCTGACGCTGCTCGTGGAGCTGCTGCTCTCCGCGCCCGAGCGCGCCCGCACCACCGCGTACCTGCGGCTCCTCGGCCTCGACCGCCGCGGCGCCCTCGCCCTCGGCGCACTGCAGCTCGCCCCGCTCGCCCTCGCCGCCGCGGCCGGCGGCCTGGCCCTGGGCCTCGCGCTGCCCGCGGCGCTGGGCCCGGCGCTGGACCTCCGGGCCCTCACCGGCGGCCCGGCCGCTCCGCCGCTCTCCCCCGACCGCCTCCTCACCGCCGCCCTCACCCTCGCCTTGCCGGCCCTCGTCGCGGCGGCGGTGGCGGCCGACGGGGTGACCACCCGCCGCACCCGCCGCCTGACGGCCCTGCGCGTGGGGGAGGACCGGTGACCGCACCGCGCCCGCCCGCCGCACATCCCCGACCGCCCAGGACCCGTCCCAGGAGGTCCGCGTGACCGAACCCCGCACACCGCCCCCCGACCTCGCCGAGCTGGAGCGTGCCGCCCGGGCCGCGCCGGACGACGGGGCCGGCGAGGCCGCCGGCCCCGTCGTCGACTGCGACAACCTCGTCCGCATCTTCCACACCGAGGGCGTCGAGGTGCAGGCACTCCAGGGCCTCGACCTCGCCGTCGCCGACGGCGAGATGACCGCGCTCGTCGGCGCCTCCGGCTCCGGCAAGTCCACCCTCCTCGGCATCCTCTCCGGCCTCGACGTGCCCACCGCGGGGCGCGCCCGCGTCGCCGGGCACGACCTGCTCGCCATGGGCCGCCGCGAGCGGCTGGCGTACCGGCGCCGCACCGTCGGCTTCGTCTGGCAGCAGACCGCCCGCAACCTGCTGCCGTACCTGACCGCCCAGGAGAACGTCGCGCTGCCCATGGCGTACGCCCGCGTCCCCCGCCGCGAGCGCCCCGCCCGGGCCGCCGGACTCCTCGACGCCCTCGGCGTCGGGGACTGCGCCCACCGCCGCCCCGCGGAGCTGTCCGGCGGAGAGCAGCAGCGCGTCGCCGTGGCGGTCGCCGCCGCCAACCGGCCGCGGGTGCTGCTGGCCGACGAGCCGACCGGCGAGCTGGACACCGCGAGCGGCGAGCAGGTCTTCGCCGCGCTGCGCCGCGCCAACGAGGAGCTGGCCACCACCGTCCTCGTCGTCACCCACGACCCGCTGGTCTCCCGCCAGGTCCGCCGCACGGTGCAGATCCGCGACGGCCGCACCGCCGCCGAGACCCTGCGGGACGAGGAGCTGACGGCCGCGGAGTACGCCGTGCTCGACCGCGTCGGCAGACTGCAGCTCCCGCGCGAGTACGTCGAGCGGTACGGTCTGCGACGACGGGTCCGGCTGACCGCGGAGCGGGACCACGTCGGGGTGTGGCGGGCCGGCGGGGAACCGGACCGGCACGGCGGAGAAGACGGCGAAGACGGCCGCGAGCACGGCGAAGAGCACCACGAGGGGGAGGACGCATGAGCGAGGACACCGGCAGAGACGCCACGGCGGTACGGGAGCGGGCGGCGGACACCGCCGACGCCATGGTCGTCGTCGAGGACCTGCACCGCACGTACGGCAGCGGCGCCACCGCCGTACACGCCCTGCGCGGGGTGTCGCTGCGGGTGCCGCGCGGCGAGCTGGTCGCGCTGAAGGGCCGCTCCGGCTCCGGCAAGACGACGCTGCTCAACCTCGTCGCGGGCCTCGACGTCGCCGACGGCGGCCGCATCGAGCTGGACGGCGTCGCGCTGTCCGGGCTCGGCGAGGCGGAGCTGCTGGAGCTGCGCAGGGACCGGATCGGGCTGGTCTTCCAGTCGTTCGGGCTGATCCCGATCCTGTCCGCGGCGGAGAACGTCGGGGTGCCGATGCGGCTGCGCAAGGTGCCGCCGCGGGAGCGCGAGGAGCGGGTGGAGCTGCTGCTCGCGCTCGTCGGCCTCGCGGACCACGCCGCGCAGCGGCCCGGGGAGCTGTCCGGCGGGCAGCAGCAGCGCGTGGCGATCGCCCGGGCGCTGGCGAACCGGCCGGCGCTGATCATCGCGGACGAGCCGACGGGGCAGCTGGACGCGGAGACGGGCCACGCGGTGATGGAGCTGCTGCGGGCGGTGGTGCGCAGCGAGGGCGTCACGGCGCTGGTGGCCACGCACGACGCGGCGCTGCTGGACCTGGCGGACCGGGTGCTGGAGCTGCGCGACGGCACGATCACGGACCACACGGACCCGGCCCCGGAGCCGGCCGCGCCCTGACGGGCGACGCCCGCGCCGGCCGCGGGGCCTGTGCCCGGGCGCCGGGCGTCGGCCCCGGCTCAGGCCCGGCCCGGCCCGGGCCGCGGCCCGTACACCCGCCCCCGTACGGCCACGTGCCCGTACCCGCGCCGCCCCCCCGCCCGCCCGCTCCCGGCACGCCCCCCGTCCCCGTCAGGGATACGTCAAGGTCCGGTCCCCGGCACTCGCCCGGCGCGCCGGACCGCTCCCGCGGTCGTACGCTCGACGGTGCGACACGCACGAAGGCGGACGGACGATCGACTCATGACACGGGGCAAGCTGCGGATCTACCTGGGCGCGGCGCCGGGCGTCGGCAAGACCTACGCGATGCTCTCCGAGGCGCACCGCCGG
>NZ_JAINRD010000039.1 GCF_020400605.1 Streptomyces aculeolatus
ACACACACAGCGAGGCGGCATCGCCCTCTTCACCAGGCCGTTTCTCGGCGGCCCAGGCAGGTCGCCGCGTGCGGGCCGTGGCGGTCCGCGGGTGTGCGGCGGCGTCGGACTGCCACGTGGCCGGCCGTCGGACTCGGCCACCGGCATATCGAGCTCCTAACGGCCGGTCCTCGACCGCCCGTCGCGGCTTGGGAGGGGTCCCGCGGCGGCCGCTCTACGCTCCCGCCGTCGGGTCGATGCCGAGGAGGGTGCAAATGGACGAAACCGGGTTCCAGCCCATGGTTCTGCCGGACCGCCGGCCCCGGTCGGTCACGTGGGTAGTGGTGCTGATCTGGGTGCAGGTCGTCGCCAACGCCTTCGGCGGCTGGCTGCTGCTGTACCTCGCCAAGGAGGACGAGGACCACGGTCGAGAGGTCTCCGACCTGGTGTACGTCCTCGGCTACGCGTCCTTCCTGGCGGCGGCGCTACTCGCGGTGTGCGCCGTGCTGCTGACGGGGCGTCGGCTCGCCTGGCCGCGTTACACGGTCATCGTGGTCGAGTGGCTCCTGATCACCGCATGGTTCATGACGCTCCTCAGCGCCGAGGGCGGCGGCGCCGGAATCCCTCCGGTCATTCCCGCGATCGTCGCCATCCAGCTCTCCAAGAGGGACCTGGCCTCCTGGTACGACGACTCCCCCTATCGGCGGTGAGTGGGCCCGTTGGGTTCTTCGATTGCGGGTTTGGGCAATTTACGAGTTCGGGGCTTCCCTGCGCACCTTCGCCCGGCCAGCGGCGTCCCGGAATTCCGCTACGGGCCTCAGCCCCCGCCGGTGGCCTTCGCTTCCTTCGCCGCCTGGTCGAGGTCCTCACGGGCGTACGACAGCAGGTCGTCGAGGCCTGCCTCCTCGGCCTCCGCCCCCGTGAGCGACCGCCGTAGCCAGTCGGCCGTGGTGAGCGCCAGCGCCGCGGCCCTCTCGACCTTCCCCTCCGTCAGGAGCGCCTCGATCCGGTAGCCGAGGTCGGACAGGGTTTCCGCGTCCGTCTGCGGCACGAGGAGTTCGCGCAGTCCCGCCGGGTACGGGTCACGCTCCCGGGAGCGGCGCAGGGCTTCGACCACTTCCGGGGTGCCCCCGTACTGGTCCAGGAGGCCCAGGAGTGCGTAGATCCGGGCCGTGAGCCGCGGGCGGCCCGGGTGGGTGTCCAGCCACTTCATCAGCTCGTCCTCGCCGCCGAGGTGGGCGATGAGCTCCTGGAGCGCCTGCTTCAGCTTGTACGGCAGGTCCCAGCCGTGCGGCAGAAGTTCGGCCACTTCCCGGGCCAGGGCGGCTTCGTCCTGTGCGCCGAGCGTGCCCGCGCTGAAGTCGCGCACCTTCACCGGGTCGAGTACGAGCTCCCCGGGGCCGGTCGTCCCAGCCGTCTCGGGCGGCCGGGTGCGGTGGCGCCTGCGGTGGCGGTCGGTGAGCCTGCCGGCGGTCCTGTGGAGCAGCTTCTCGTGCACGGAAACCTCCTCGCCACCGGTAGCCGCCGGTGCCAGGACGTGTGCCCCTCTCCATCATGCGGGCGCCCCGGGTGATCCGCGACTCGGGCTCCCGGGTCCGGAAGCGGGAGCGGCCCCCGGTGCCGGGTGGGCGCCGGGGGCCGTAGTGCGCGAGCGGCTACCCGACGGGCTGCCAGTCGCCGTCCTCGTCGTCGATGTCGTCCTCCGTCAGCGCGACGAGCGACAGGGAGCCGTCGTCGAGCTTCTGCAGGGCCACGCCGTACGGCATCTCGTCGCCGCCTCCGACTGCGCCGGTGGTTCCGGTCGACGCGAAGGCGGGGGCCTTCTCCTTGCCGCTCTCGACGGGTGCGGCCGAGGCCGCCGGGGCGGCGGTCAGCGCCGTGAAGCCGAGCAGCGCCGCCGACGAGAGCGCGACGGCGAGAGCACCAGTCCTGCGCATGCATCCTCCTGGATCCGGAGAGCGGCCCGGTGCCGCCCTGCGTGCACCAAGAACAACAGGGGCCCGCGTTCAGCGGGATAAGCGTTCTGGGGGTGCGGCCCGCGGTTCTCTTACATCTCTGCAATCCGCCGCCAGAACCTCTCGGTCCGGAATTTCTCCACGATGTGAATTCCGTGCCCCTGCCCTCCGGTTTCCGTCGTGCACCACGCGACGAATGCTCCCCCGGCCGCGTACCCGGCGAGTACGGCGATGTGCCCGCCGGCCCGGTCGAGGGTGTCGAGGAGAAACCCGCCGGGCGAGCATGGGCGGCCTCTGTCCTGTGTCGTCCGGCGATGGTGCAGGAAAGTACCCGCCGCGCGGATCCGGGTGTCCTGAGTACGCCTACTCACCCGCCGCCCGCCTCGCGGTTCTCGTTTTGCCGCTCCCCACCTGCTTCGATACGCTCGCCCGGGCCCGCGACCGTGGAAGAGCGTCATGACCGACATCATCAGCAGCGCCGCCAACCCGCTCGCGAAGCGCGTGAAGCTGCTCGCAAACCGCAAGCACCGGCGGCGCGAGGGGGCGTTCGTCGTCGAGGGGCTGCAGCCGGTGTGGGCTGCCGTCGAGGCGGGCTGGGAGGTCGAGACGTTCCTCGTCGCCCCGGGACTGCTGACGCATCAGCCGGCTCTGCGCATGGTCGAGGAGCAGGAGCGGGCGGGCGTGGCCGTGGCGCGGTTCGCGACGGAGTTGTTCCAGCGGCTCGTCGACCGCGACGGGCCCAGCGGCATCGCCGCCGTCGTGCGCAGCCGGGCCGGCGGACCGGAGTCCCTCGACGTGCGGCCCGGGGCGGTCTTCGTCGCCCTGCACCGCATCGCCAACCCGGGGAACCTCGGCACGATCATCCGCACCGTGGACGCCGTGGGCGGGGCCGGTGTGGTCCTGATCGGGGACACGGTCGACCCGTACGCGCCCGCGGCGGTCAAGGCCAGCATGGGGTCGCTCTTCGCCGTCGACGTGGTGCACACCCCCGGCGCCCCGGAGTTCTTCGCCTGGGCCGCGGCGCACGGTGTCGAAGTGCTGGCCACGTCGGGTTCCGCGGACGAGGACCACTGGAGTGCCGTGTACGAACCGCCGCTGGCGTTCCTGCTCGGCAGCGAGCGGGAGGGCCTGCCGGCGGACCTGCTGGACCGGGCCTCCCGGCAGGTGCGCATCCCCATGGTGGGCACGGTCGACTCCCTGAACATCGGCGTGGCCGCGTCGATCATGTTGTACGAGGCCAGGCGGCGCAGTGAGAGCAGGTGAGCCGCCTCCCCGCGGCCCGGGGAGGCGGGCGGGGGCGCTCCGGTGTCAGTAGGGTGATGCAGGATCGGGTCGTCGGCTTGTCGAGAGGGCGCGGAGGGGCTGTGGCGATCGGCAACGAGCAGGTGGCGGAGCGCGTGTTGCTGCGGCCGCTGTACGAGGACGACTACTTCCCCGACCACCTCCTCGACAAGGGCAGAGCGATCCTGCTGCGGCTCTGCGAGCGGATCGAGACCGAGCGGCCCGCGGACCTCGCGGCCCTGTACGCGCTGACCCGCGGTGCGACGGAGGAGTTCAACCTGCTGGAGGCGGAGTTCGAGGCGGCCGGCAGCGAGTTCGAGACCGTCGCGCGGGAGGAGATAGGCGAGGAGTTCTGGTTCATCGCCACCGCGTACGGGTTCGCGGATGCCGACGCCGAGGAGCTGATCGCCGCCCGGGACTGGTGAACGCCCCGGGTCCGCCTACGTGTACCCGGCGATCTGGATCAGGTTGCCGCAGGTGTCGTCCAGGGTCGTCGACGCACACGCTGGTGAGGTTGATCTTCATGGGGTCTTCTCCTGGTCGTCAGCCGGCCGCGGATCTCGAACAGCGACTGGCCGTCGCGTTCCGACAACCGTCCGGCCGTCCGCCGCGGGTCAGTCGGCGACGTCCTCCGCCGACGTCGGGCCGAGCTGCGTGGCGTCGGCGTACTCCGGCATCGTCATGGGCTGGTCGAACAGGAAGAACGACTGGTTCGTCCCGACCGTGAACTCCAGGTACGCACCGGTCGTCGCGTCGAAGCCGAAGTAGGCGTTGCACGCCGAGCCCGAGTCGTACGTCCCGTCCATGCCCGGCTGCGCCACGACGACCTTGCCGTTCGACGACGAGTCCACCGCCTCGGTCGGCGTGAGCTTCTTGCACCGCGGCACGGGCAGGCCCTTCATCACGAAGTACCCGTACTCGCCCCTGCCGTTCTGGATGTAGACGTACGACAGCTTCCCGCGCTTGCCCCAGGTCTCCACCCACCCGTTGATGGCCTCGCGGGTCGGCGAGTACGTCATCTTCCCCGCCGGCTGGTTCGCCACCAGGGCGTCGTAGTTGCTCTGCTTCGCGTCGTTCTCCTTGCTCCGGCTGGAGTCGTCCTCGCAGGCCGCGAGGCCCAGGACCGCGATGAGCGCCAGCACGGACGCCATGGCGATACGGGCGATCGTCTTCATGTGAGCCGTTCCTTCCCTGGATGCCGACGTCGTCGGCGCAGGCCGTGGGTGCCGGCGGCGTCCGGACGGAGCGGGAGGCCGTGGTCGCGCAGGGCGGTGCGAGGTGCGGCGGGATCGGTCGCGTACGGACGCCGCGCGGCGGCCTGCCGGCTCCGATTCTGCGGCGCGGCCCCCGGGAGGGGTCCCGGCCAGGCGGCTACGCCGCGGGGAGTAGCGGCGGTGCCGCCCGCCGGGGGACGCGGGCCGGTGAGGTGCGGCCGATGCTGTGGGGCATGTCCTTACGTGCCTGTGTCACCGCGCTCTGCCTGGCCGTTGCCTCCGTGCTGTCCCTGGTGGCCGTGCCGGCGCCCGCCGCGGCTCCCGACCCCGACCCCGCCCTCGTACGGGTGGACGGCGGGCTGCTGCGCGGCGAGCCGGCCGGCGACGTCGTGCGCTTCCGGGGGGTGCCGTACGCGCGCCCGCCGGTCGGCGAGCTGCGCTGGCGTGCGCCCCGGCCGCCGCGCCCGTGGCCGGGGGTGCGCGACGCCACCGCCGCCGGGCAGAAGTGCCCACAGCCCTCCGGCGGCGGCGAGGACTGCCTGTACGCCGACGTCACCGTGCCGCGGCGGCCGGGGCGGGCCGGGCCGCTGCCGGTGATCGTCTGGCTGCACGGCGGCGGCCTGACCAGCGGCAGCGGGTCGGACTACGACGCCGCCCGGCTCGCCGCCTCCGGCGATGTGGTCGTGGTGAGCGTCAACTACCGCCTCGGCGCGCTCGGCTTCCTCTCCCACCCTGCGCTGGCCGACCGGGCGGGCGGCTCGGGCAACTACGGCCTGATGGACCAGGCCCGGGCGCTGGCCTGGGTGCGTACCAACGCGGCCGCGTTCGGCGGCGACCCCGGGCGCGTCACGCTGGCGGGGCAGTCGGCGGGGGCGCGCAGCGTCTGCGCGCACCTGGCCTCACCCGCCTCGCGCGGCCTCTTCCAGCAGGCCGTCGTGCAGAGCGGAGCCTGCGCCAACCCGGTGCTGACGAAGTCCGCCGCCGACGCCCGGGGCGCGCGGGCGGCCCGGGACGTCGGCTGCGCCGGCGGCGCGGACGTCGCCGCCTGCCTGCGCCGGGCTCCGGCCGCCGACCTGCTCGACGCGCTCAAGGACGTCGAACCGCCGGTCACCGGGACGATCACCGACGACGCCTGGGGACCGGTCGCGGGCACGCCGTTCCTCCCCGTGCAGCCGGGGACGGCGCTGCGGCGCGGCTCGGCGGCCGGGATCCCCCTGCTGATCGGCAGCACCCGCGACGAGATGCGCTCCTTCGTCCCGTACGAGTACGACCTCGGCGGGGAACCGCTCACCGCCGGGCGCTACGCCGACGTGGTGGCCGGGACGTTCGGCGCCGACGCCCCGGCCGTGCTGCGGCGCTATCCGGCCGACGGCTACCCGAGCCCCGTGCTGGCGCTGTCGCGCGTGCTGACCGACTGGGGTGGGCGGATCGGCGCGTGCCCGACGCTGACCACCGCCACCTCCGCCGCCCGGCACGCGCCCGTGTACGCGTACGAACTGGCCCAGGACAGCGGCACGGTGGTCGACGGCTTCCCCTTCGGCGCGCACCACAGCTCCGATCTGCCGTACCTGTTCGACCTGCCGTGGGCGCAGCCCGGCCCGCCGGACCTGACCGCCGCGATCACCGGCTACTGGAGCGCCTTCGCCCACCGCGGCGACCCCAACCGCGCGGGCCTGCCCCCGTGGCGTCCGGTACGGGCGGAAGGGCGGGCCACGGTGCTCGGGCTGGCCGACGGCGCCATCGCGCCCACGCCGTTCGCGGCCGAGCACCGGTGCGGCTTCTGGGCCGGCCGGTGACCTCGAAGGCCGCGTACTACGTGGGTGCGGGGCCGGTCGCGGCCGCGGGCAGCGGCGTCAGCCGGCGCACGGCGGCGAAGAACCGCGGCTCGTTCCCGGCCAGCCCCGCTGCCGCCAGCGCCCGGTCGGCGTCGGCCAGCGGCCCGGCGAGCACCGCCGCGGCCAGCCCGTGCCCCCCGGGCTCCGCGAGCGCCGCCTGCGCGCTGCGCACCAGCCGGCGGTATGCCTGGGCCGCGGTCACCTCGGCGGTGTCGTCCGCCATCGTCGCCTCCGTTCGTCGGACGTGTCTCGTACGCCCCCAGTGTGCCGAGGGGCACTGACATCGCCCGTCCGAACTCCCCCGCCGCCGGGGCCGGTTGGCCGCCGCGGCGGCTCGCGGGGCGCTGACCGCCCGCGGTGCGGGCGGGTGACCTAGGTGTGCTGTTTGGAGAGGTTGGTGACGCGGCTGGCTGGGGTTTGGCCGTCGATTCCGGTGTGGGGTCGGTGGTAGTTGTACCAGTCCAGCCAGTCGGGGAATGCTGCTTGTCGTTCGGTGTCTGAGGTGTAGGGCCGGTGGTAGGCCCATTCGTCGAGCAGGGTGCGGTGGAAGCGTTCGACCTTGCCGTTGGTCTGCGGCCGCCACGACCTGGTCCAGCGCGGGCTGATGCCCAGTTGGTGGCAGGTCTGGCGCCAGGTGTTCTTGGTGTAGGCCCAGGCGTTGTCGGTCAGGACCCGCTCGATGATGACGCTGTGTTCGGCGAACCAGGCGGTGGCGCGGGTGAGGAAGGCCGCACACGTCGCGGCGGTCTCGTCTGGCAGGTCTTCGGTGTAGGCCAACCGGGAGTGGTCGTCCAGGGCGGTGTGCAGGTAGGCGTATCCGGCACCGTTGCGGCGGTCCTTGTTGGGGCTGCTGGCCGCACGGCCCAGTACTTTGTGGCCGCCGCCCCCGGGGATGCGGCCGAGTTTCTTGACGTCGATGTGGACCAGTTCGCCGGGCTGGGCGCGCTCGTAGCGGCGGATGGGTTTGCCGGTGGCCCGGTCCAGCGTGGCCAGTGCGGGCAGGCCGTGCCGGCGCAGGATGCGGTGGGCGGTGGAGGCGGCTATGCCGGTGCGGGCGGCCAGCCGCACCGGTCCGATGCGGTACTCGCGCCTCAGGCGGACGACCTGCCGCTCGATCCTGGGCGGGGTACGGCGGGGCTGGTGGTGAGGTTGGCTGGAGCGGTCGTGCATGCCCACCGTTCCCTGGCGCCGGTACCGTCCAGCCCAGCGGGCCGCGGTCGTGTGGCTGACCTGGAAGCGTTCCGCAGCCCGTCGAAGCGGCCAGCCGTCATCCACGACGCACCGGGCCAGACGAAGACGGCCGGTCGGCGTCAGCGGGGCATTACGGTGGGACACGAGGGCCTCCTGGCGGTCGGCGTAGATGTCGCAATCCACACCGAACCCAGAAGGCCCTCACCCGTTCAAGCACCAAGCACGCGTGTCACCAACGTCCCCGAACAGCACACCTAGCGCGTCAGGTACGCGCCGAGCGTGTCGGCTTCGCGGCGCAGCCTGGCCGCGGCGTCGGACTGGCCGCCCGTCTCGTACACCCCGGCCTCGGTGCGGCGTTCGTCGATCTGCGCCCGCAGCAGGGCGCGTACGTCGTCGGCGGAGAGCACGCGTCGGGCGGCCTCGGCCGAGCCGACGCCGGCGGTGGCGCCGGCGACGTGCTCGCTCTGCTGCCCGGCGGGGGCGTCGGGGGCCTGGACGGCCTCGGCGTTGTCGATGGCGGCGAGCGCGGTGCGCAGCGCGGAGACGGCCTCGCGGTCGCGTGCCTTCATCGCGGCGCGGAGGTCCGCGCGCAGGAGGGACCGCAGTACCTGCGCGTCCTCGGCCGTTCCGGGGTCCGTGGGCGGGTCCGCCGCTGCCGCTGTCATGCGCCCAACGTACCGGTCGCACCCGCCGCCGCGGTCCCCCGGCCGCGGCGGCGGGCCGCCGCAGGT
This sequence comes from Streptomyces aculeolatus, assembly GCF_020400605.1. Classification (GTDB taxonomy): domain Bacteria; phylum Actinomycetota; class Actinomycetes; order Streptomycetales; family Streptomycetaceae; genus Streptomyces; species Streptomyces aculeolatus. The sequence continues at coordinate 8,187 of NZ_JAINRD010000039.1, forward strand.
CAGCGCTGGCGGGCTGGGCGTACGACGATCTCGTTGACATCCACCTCCGGCGGCTGGGACAGGGCGTACGAGACGGCGGCGGCGATGGCGCCGGGGGCGATCGCGTGGGCGCGGTAGGTGCGCATGGCTTCGGCCGCGCCGGGGTCGGTGATGGTGCCGGCGAGTTCGGAGGTGACGACGCCGGGCGAGACCGTCGTCACCCGCACCGAGGGGTCGGACTCCTGCCGCAGTCCCTCCGTGATCGCCCAGGCCGCGTACTTCGTGGCGCAGTACACGGCGCCGGTGGGCACGACCTCGTGGGCGCCGACGCTGGCGACGGTGACGAAGTGCCCGGAGCCCTGTTCGCCGAACACGGGCAGCGCCGCGGCGATGCTGTGGAGCAGCCCGCGGACGTTCACGTCGATCATGCGGTCCCACTCGGCGACGAGCAGGGAGTCCAGCCGCGACAGCGGCATCACCCCGGCGTTGGCGACGAACACGTCGACGCGGCCGTGGCGCTCGCGGGCACCGGAGACGAAGTCCTCGACGTCGGCGCGGTCCGTGACGTCGAGGGCCACGGGCTCCAGGGAGCCGCCGGCGCGGGCCGCGGCGCCGGCCGTGCGCTCCGCGAGGGCCTTCAGGCGGTCGGTGCGGCGGGCGCCCGCCACCACCCGGTGGCCCCCGGCGGCGAGCCGGGCGGCGACGGCCTCGCCGATGCCGCTGCTGGCGCCGGTGACGAGGACGGTCTTCGCGCCAGCGGGGGTCTGTTCTGCGTGCTGTGTGGTCATGGCCACGAGGCTGGGCCGCCCTCGGCGCCCGCGGCAGAGGCGGCTTCCTCCTGGGTGCGGCGCACCCAGGCACGGCCGGGCGCGGCGCGCCTAGCATGGCGGCATGGCACGGACCGAGCTGGGCGCCTTCCTCACCGCGCGCCGCGCCGGCGTCACGCCGGCCGCGGCGAACCTCGCGGTCACGGGGCACCGCCGGGTGCCGGGCCTGCGGCGCGAGGAGGTCGCCCTGCTGGCCGGGGTCAGCACCGACTACTACGTACGGCTGGAGCAGGGCCGGGAGCGCTCGCCGTCCGCGCAGGTCCTCGACGCGCTCGCCGCCGCGCTGCGGCTGGACGAGGACGGCCGGCTGCATCTGTTCCGGCTGGCCGGCGTGGGGCCGCGCGCCCGCGCCGCCGCGGTGCCGGACCGGGTGGAGCCGGGCCTGCTCGCCCTCATGGACGCCTGGCCGCACAACCCTGCGGTCGTCCACAACCGCGCGTACGACGTACTCGCCTCGAACGCCATCGCCGACGCGCTCTTCCTCGGCTGGCCGCACTCGCGCAACCTGATGGAGGTCGTGTTCACCGACCCCGCCGCCCGCTCCTTCTACCGGGACTGGCCGGACGTGGCGCGCAACTCGGTGGCCGGCTTCCGCCTGGGCCACGGCGCGGCGCCGGACGACCCGCGGGTGCGGCAGGTACTGGCCGGGCTGCTGGAGTCGAGCCCGGAGTTCGCGGAGCTGTGGGCGCGGCACGACGCCCGCGGGAAGGCGCTGGAGCAGAAGCGCTTCGCGCACCGCGACGTGGGTCCGCTGACGCTGACGATGCAGACCTTCGACGTGCGGGCGGCCCCGGGGCAGGAGTTGGTCGTCTACCACGCGGAGCCGGGCTCGCCCGGCAGCGAGGCGCTCGCGCTCCTCGGCTCCCTCGCCGCGACCGCGGGGCGGGACTGACCTGCCAGGCACTGACAAATGACAGATATCAGATACCAGATGACGGCTGACGGCTGACGGCTGACGGCTGACGGCTGACCGTCGACGTCCCGCGGGGCGGTTTCGCGCTCAGCCGGGCAAGTGCAGCCGGTAGGTGTGGGTGCGCCGGTACGGGCGGAAGCCGAGCTGCTCGCCGAGGGCGAGCACCGCGGCCTCGCCGTCGGCCGCGGCGGTCTCCACCTCGTTGATCTGCGGGTGCTCCGCGTGCAGCCGGCGCAGCATCTCGGCCGTGACCCAGCGGCCGAGGCCGCGGCGGCGGTGGGCCGGGACGACGGCGAGGTGGCTGTGCTGGGCGCGCGGGGCGGGCGCGGGCGGGATGAGCACCTCGGTGTAGCCGGCGACGGCTCCGGTGTCCCTGTGCAGCGCGGCCACCGTCAGCAGCCGGCCGCTTTCCGGCGGCGGCGCACCGGTGTCCGTGCGGAAGGCGAAGCCGGGCACGGCGGCGGCGAGGCCGTCGGGGGCGGCGGCGGGCTGCGTGAGGCCGGTGCGCGGTGCGGCGGGTGTCCCTCGGGCGGGGACGGCGGGGGCGTACCAGGTGGCGAGGCGGTAGCCCGGGTGGTCGGTGTAGACCAGTTCCGCGAGCCAGGCGCGGTGCACCTCGGCCAGCGGGAGCAGCAGGTGGTGGACGACGCGCTCGCGGACGAAGCCGTGCCGCAGGCAGAAGACGTCCGCCGGCGTGCAGGCCGGGGCGGCGGCGCGCAGGGTGGCCCAGCCGTCCTCGCGGGCCGCGGCGGCGACGGCGGCGAGCAGCAGGGTCCCGGTGCCGCGGCGGCGGGCGGCGGGGTGGACGTAGAGCTGGAGGTCCGCGGTCGTACGGGCGGGGCCGGGCGAGGCCGGCCGCACCCCCGCGACGGCCGTCACCTCGCCCTCCGCCCCCGTGGCCGCCCAGGCCGGCGGCATCCTGCCGCCGGCCTGGGCGTCCCCCCGCAGTCCGGCGAGGACCTCTTCCCGTACCGGCGCCGGGACGCCGGGCAGGTCCGTCGCCCGCGCGGCGGCGACGACCGCGTGCCAGGCGGCCGCGGCCGGCGCGGCGTCGCGTACGACGGCGATCTCCACCGGTGAACTCATGCCTCCAGAGTCGCCGCCGCCGGGGCCGGTGAACAACGGCCGATCGCGGAACGTGCCATAACCCGTCGGTTATCGATGGGGGCGGGGGATTCATAACCGACGGGTTATCCGTCGTTGCCGGATCGGCCGTTGTTCGCGGGGCACGGCGGGCCGAGGCTGGTCCCCGCAGACGAAAGAGCAGGAGCAGGCAGCCACCGAAGGGGGCGCAGCGTCCATGACCGCCATCGCACGTACGGGCAGGGTCTGGTTCGTCACCACGGCAGGACACGGCGCGGGCCGGGCCGTCACCGCGGCCGCGCTGGCGCGCGGCGAACGGGTCGCGGCCGTCGTACCGGACGAGGCGGCCCGGGAGCGGCTGCTCGCGCGGCACGACGAGCACCGGCGCAGGTTGTTCGTCCGGGCCGTGGACGTGGCCGACAACTGGTCGGTGAATGCCGCGGTGTGCGCGGCGTTCGACCGGTTCGGCCGGCTGGACGCGGTCGTGAACGATGCCCGGCCGCCGCGCCGCTCCCCCGCCGGTGGTGGTGCGGCGGCCGCCGGGGATGCGGCCGCCGCGGTCGGGTGGATTCCGGAGGAGGCGGCGCGGGCGCGGCTGGAGTCGGCGTTCTTCGGTCCGCTGTGGGTCGCGCAGGCGGTGCTGCCGCTGCTGTACGAGCAGGGTTCCGGGCATCTGCTGCAGCTGTGCGGGTCGGTCGCGCCGCCGGGGGCGCCGGGGGCCGCGCTGGACCGGGCGGGCGCGTGCGCGGTGGTGGCGTTGAGCCGGGCGGCGGCGTGCGAGGCGGCGCGTGCGGGCGTGGACGTCAGTGTCGTCGGGGGGCGTCCGGACGCGGGTGCGCTGCTGCGGCTGGTCGACGGTGCCGCGGACCGCCGCCGGTCGGCCGCCGGGTCCGCCGCCGCTCCGGCCCCGGCGTCGGCCGCGGCGCCGTCGTCCGCGTCGTCCTCCGCCTCCGCCGCAGGTCACGGGGCGGCGGCCTGAGGGTGACGGGGGCGGGGCAGGCGGGATACGCTCCCGGGACAGTGCCGGTTTCCGGCGATGGCCAGGCGATACGGGGGTGCGGGATGGAGCTGCGGGACATAGAGATCTTCCTCGCGCTCGCCGAGGAGTTGCACTTCGGCCGTACCGCGGAGCGGCTGCATGTCTCGCAGGCGCGGGTGAGCCAGTCGATCGCCAAGCAGGAGCGCCGTATCGGGGCGCCGCTGTTCGAGCGGACCAGCCGCCGGGTGGAGCTGACGGCCATCGGGGCGCAGCTCCACGGTGATCTGCAGGCGGGTTACCGGCGGATCCAGGACGGTATCGACTCGGCCGCCGCCGCGGCCCGGGGGACGACGGGTGTGCTGACGCTGGGGCTGATGTGCGCCCAGGCGTTCGACCAGGCGTCGATCCTGGCGCGTTTCAAGGACCGGTACCCGGGTGTGGAGCTGCGTTTCCGCGAGGTGGTCTTCAGTGATCCGTTCGGGATGCTGCGGGCGGGCGAGGTGGATCTGGAGGTCACCTGGCTGCCGGTGCGCGAGCCGGATCTGACGGTGGGGCCGGTGCTGGCCCGTGAGCCGCATGTGCTGATGGTCGCCGAGGGGCATCCGTTCGCGGCCCGCGGTTCGGTGAGCATGGAGGATCTCGCGGACTGCGTTTTCCCGCAGCCGGTGAGTCCGGTTCCGGCGTACTGGATGGAGGCGCTGATGCCGGCGCGTACGCCGTCGGGGCGGCCGATCCCCGCGGACGGGCCGAGGATCGCGACGTTCCAGGAGGCGCAGGCGGTGGTGGCGGCCGGGGACGCGGTGTGCGTGGTGCAGGGCGAGGCGGCGCGGCACTTCCCGCGGCCGGGCATCGCGTATGTGCCGATCACGGAGCAGCCGATGGGCGTGTGGGGGCTGATCTGGCGTACGGCGCACGAGACGCCGCTGGTGCGGGCTTTCGTGCAGTCGGCGGTGGACACGCTGGCGGCCGCGGGCGAGGCGGCGTCTGCCGCGGAGGTTCCGCAGGTGCCGGGGCCGGCGCGTGCGGTGCCGGAGCCGGCGGTTGCCGGGTGAGCCTGCGCGGTGTGGCTGCCCGCGGGTGAGCCTGCGCGGCGGTTTCAGAGCCGGTCGTTCTGTTTGAGTACGGCGATGGCGCCGACGGTGCGGTAGCCGCGCCATTCCAGTGCGGCGGCGGGTGAGTACGAGCCGAAGTCGACGGTCCAGCCGCCGTCTTCCTGCTGGTCGGCGGCCAGTCCGCGGAGTTCGGCGTCGATGGTCTCCGGGGCGTAGAGGGTGCGGGTGGGGCGGCCGGGTTCGGGTGCGATGTCGAGGGGCCGGATGGCCTCGCCTTCGGCGCCGCCGGTGACGGGAAGGACGCCGTCGTCGGGGATGAGGGGGCGCAGTCGTTCCAGGAGGGCGGCGGCCTGCGGGCGGGTGTCCGCGGCGGCGTCGAGGAAGCGGATGGCGAAGGACAGTTCGATGGCGTGCGGTTCTTCGCCGATGGCTTCGACGGCGTCGAGGCAGTAGCGGGTGGCGCGTTCGAGCCAGGGGTGGGCGGCGACGGCGGGGTCGTGTGCGGCGAGGCGCAGGGCGGTGCCGGCGGCGAACGCGGTGCTCTGCAGGGTGGAGGTCTGCGGGTCGGCCTGTGTCCAGAACGGTGCGCAGCCGGCGGGGTCGGCGACGGGGAGCGCGAAAGGGAGGCCTCCGTCGGGGAGGGTGGTCTCCAGCAGCCAGTCGCAGAGGCGTGCTGCGTGCGGGGTGGTGGCGGGGGCGGCGTCGACGAATGCTTCGAAGGCGTGCAGTGCGCCGCCGGGCTGGCTCTCCGGTGCGCGCAGGTCGGGTTCCAGGCCCCAGCCGTAGCCGCCGTCGGGGTTGCGGTAGCCGTCGACGGCGGCGAGTACGGCGGCGGGGTCGGTCTCGCCGAGGAGGAGCGAAGCGGCGGCGGTCGAGGAGCCGGGCGTGGGTGGCCATGAACGAGGCGGCGGCGCGGAGGTCTGCGGTCATACGGCCACGATGGCAGTGGCCCGGTCGGTGGTCTTGAAGGTTTCGGACGTGTCCGCCGGCCGGGACCGGTTCGGGGGACGGCCGTGTGCGGCGGGCCGCCTTTCCCCAGGTCGGCGGCGCTCCCCGGCGTCCTCCGTACGCGCCCCCGCGGGGGCGCGTACGGAGGTCAGGTGGCGGAGGCGGACTCCTATTGCTGGGACTCGGCGAGGAGGCGCAGCGCCAGCTCCTTCAGTTCGGGGCTCGCCTCGGCCGCGTTGCCGGAGTCGTACGGGGGCTGCGGGTCGTACTCGACGGCGAGTTGGACGGCGCGGGCCGTCCGTTCGTCGGTGAGCAGGGCGGCGAGGTGGAGGGACATGTCGATGCCCGCGGAGACGCCGGCGGCGGTGATCACCTTGCCGTCGTGGACGTAGCGTTCCGGCACATAGGTGACTCCGAAGGTCGTCTCCAGGTAGTCCTTGGACGCCCAGTAGGTGGTGGCGCGGGTGCCGAGGAGGCCGGCGGCGCCGAGGACGAGGGAGCCGGTGCACACCGAGGTGGTGAAGCGGGTGCGGCGGTGGGCGCGGCGCAGGAAGCGGCGGATCGCCGGGTTCTCCATGGCGGCGATGGTGCCGCGGTTGCCGGCTCCGGGTACGAGGACCACGTCGAGTTCGCCGGTCTCGGCGAAGGCCCGGTCGGCGACGACGGCGGTGTGTCCGGTGTCCGTGCGGACGGGGCCGCGGCGTTCGGCGATCATCGTGATGTCGGCGCCGGGCAGCCGGGAGAGGACCTCGACCGGGCCGGTGGGGTCGAGGAGGCTGAAGCCGTCGTACAGCACGACGCCGATCCGCGGGCCGTCGGCCGTCCGCCCGGCGGTGTCCCCCTTCGTGCCGGCGTGCGCGGCGGCGGCCGGGAGTCCGGCGGTCAGGCCCGCCGCGGCCAGCGCGGCCGCGCCGCCGAGGGCGGCCCTGCGGGTCGTCGTCGTGTCCGTCCTGTTGTCGCTGTTCGTCATGTTCCGGGAGTCTGCCGCGCGGGCGGCGGGGGTGGCCGCGGCATGTCCGGCATCCTGCGAATCGTGTCCCCGGTGGCGCCGTAGTGGTCGAGGAACGCCTGCCGCAGCGTCTCGGCGGAGCGGAACCCGCAGCGGCGTGCGATGGCGGCCAGCGTCAGCCCGCTGGAGCGGACGAGGTGGGCGGCGCCCTCGGTGCGGGCGGCGCGCACCGCGCGCGCCGGGGTGGTGCCGAGGTGGCGGGCGAACAGCCGGGTGAGGTGGCGCGTGCTGATGCCGGCGCGGGCGGCGAGCGCGGGCGGTGCGAGGTCGTCGGCGAGGTGGGCGGCGACGTATCCCAGGAGGTCGCGGACGAGGCGGTCGCCGCTGGGCGGGGCGGCGAGGAACATGCTGATCTGCGCCTGGTCGGCGGGGCGGTGCAGGTACGTCACGAGTTCGCGGGCGATTCCGCGGGCGAGGGTCGGGCCGTGTTCGTCCTCGATGAGCGCGAGTGTGAGGTCGAGGGCGCTGGTCACGCCGGCGGAGGTGTAGACGTGCCCGTCGCGTACGTACAGCGGGGCCGGGTCGACGGCGACGGCGGGGTGGCGGGCGGCGAGTTCGGCGCCGTAGCGCCAGTGGGTGGTCACCCGCCGCTGGTCGGCCAGGCCGGCGGCGGCGAGGACGAACACGCCGGTGCACACGGCGGCGACGCGGCGGGCGCCGGTGGCCAGTCTGCGTACCTGCTTGACCAGTTCGCCGTCCACGGCGGCGCGTTCGTGGCCGATGCCGCCGACGACCATGAGGGTGTCCGGGCGCGCCGGGACCTCGGCGAGGCGCTGTCCGCCACCGAGGCCGATGCCGGCGGAGCTGACGACGCCGCGTCCGCTGGCGGTGGCCAGGGTGATGGCGTACGGCGGGGCCGCGCCGGAGCGGTTCGCGGCGTCGAGGGCGCCGCTGGGGCAGGCGATGTCGAGTATCTGCGCGTCGTCGTACGCGACGAGCACGACCCGGCGTACGGTGTCCGCCACCCGCACCCCGCCCTTCCGGCCCGCCCGGGCCGTGCGCGTACGCGTGCGGCGGCCTCCGGCAGGGTACCCGGCGGCACCCTAGCCTTGGGGCATGGCCCTGTTCGAGGTGGAGCGTACGGTGCGGGCGTCGGTGGTCGAGGTGTGGGGGCGGCTGACGGACTGGCCGGCGCACGGCGGGCGGGTTCCGCTGACGCGGATCACGGGTGTGTCGGTGCCGGCGTCGGGTGTCGGGGCGCGGTTCACGGCACGTACGGGTGTGGGGCGGGTGGGTTTCGACGATCCGATGGAGGTCGTCGTGTGGTCGCCGCCGGGCGCGGGGCGGGCGGCGGGGCGGTGCCGGCTGGTCAAACGGGGGCGGGTGGTCCTCGGGTGGGCCGAGATCGAGGTGCACGGGCCCGAAGCGAGCTCCGGCGGCGACGGCGGGGCCGGTGCGGTGCGGGTGGTGTGGCGGGAGGATCTCGGGGTGCGGGGCGTGCCGCGGGCGCTGGATCCGGTGGTGGCGTGGACTGCGCGCCGGGTGTTCGGCCGCGTCCTGGACGGGCTGCTGCGGGCCCCCTGACGCGGCCCGGACGAGAACATGGTCACACCCAAGGCGACCCTCACCCATTCATTAGCCGGTCTGGCTAACATCCGTCCATGACTGTCCTGCCCGATGACGGGCTCTCCCTGGCGACGGAGTTCGCCGACGTGACGCACGAGCAGTGGCAGCAGCTGGTGGCCGGCGTGCTGCGCAAGTCCGGCAGGGACGTCTCCGGCGCCGAGGCGGAGACGCTGCTGTCCACCGCGCTCGACGACGGGCTGCGCACCCCGCCGCTGTACACCGCACGCCATCGCGCACCGGACCCCGGACTGCCCGGCTTCGCGCCCTTCGTCCGCGGCGGCCGGCCGGAGGGCAGCGCCGCGGACGGCTGGGACGTACGGCAGCGGCACGCGGTGCCCGACGCGGAGGCCGTGCTCGGGGACCTGGAGAACGGCGTCACCTCCCTGTGGCTGGCCGTCGGGGACTCCGGCGGCATCCCGGTCGCGGCGCTGGCGGACGTCCTGAAGGACGTCTACCTGGACCTGGCGCCCGTCGTCCTGGACGCCGGCGCCGAGACCGAACCGGCCGCGCGCGAACTGCTGCGGCTGTACGAGGAGCGCGGCGCCGCCGGCGCGGCCCGCGGCGGCCTGGGCGCCGACCCCCTCGGCCACGAGGCGCGTACCGGCGAACCGCTGGACCCGGCCGCCGCGGCCGGTCTCGCCGCGCTGTGCGCGGAGCGCCACCCGGGCCTTCGGGCCGTCACCGTGGACGCACTGCCGTACCACGAGGCCGGCGGCTCCGCGGCGCAGGAACTGGGCTGCTCCCTGGCCACCGCGGTCGCCTACCTGCGGGAGCTGACCGCGGCGGGCCTGAGCGCCGCGCAGGCGTGCACCCAGCTGGAGTTCCGGTACGCGGCCACCGCCGACCAGTTCCTGACCGTCGCCAAACTACGCGCGGCGCGGCGGCTGTTCGCGCGGGTGGCGGAGGTCTGCGGGGCGCCCGGGGCGGGGGCGCAGCTCCAGCACGCCGTGACGTCGCCGGTGATGGCGACGCGCCGCGACCCGTGGGTGAACATGCTGCGCACCACGGTCGCCACCCTCGCCGCCGGGGTCGGCGGCGCCGACGCCGTGACGGTGCTCCCGTTCGACCATGCGATCGGCCTGCCGGACGCGTTCTCCCGGCGCATCGCCCGCAACACCTCCGCCATCCTCGTGGAGGAGTCGCACCTCGCCCGGGTCATCGACCCGGCGGGCGGATCCTGGTACGTGGAGCGGCTGACCGACGAACTCGCGCACGCCGGCTGGGCGTTCTTCCAGGAGATCGAGCGCGCCGGCGGCCACGCCGCCGCGCTGCGCTCCGGGATGGTCGGCGAGCGGCTCGCGGGGACCTGGGCGGAGCGCGGCAGGCGGCTCGCCACCCGGCGCGAGCCGGTGACCGGCGTCAGCGAGTTCCCCGACCTGGCGGAGAAGCCCGTCGTACGCGAGCCCGCGCCGCGGCCGCCGGCCGGCGGGCTGCCGCGGGTGCGCAGGGACGAGGCGTTCGAGGCGCTGCGGGCGCGCTCCGACGCGCACCTGGCCGCGACCGGCGCCCGGCCCCGCGTCTTCCTCGCCGCGCTGGGCCCGGCGGCGGTGCACACCCCGCGGCTGACGTTCGCCGCGAACCTCTTCCAGGCCGGCGGCGTCGAGCCCGTCACCGGCGGCGCCTTCGCGGACAGCGGCGCCGCCGAGGCGTGCCTGTGCTCCGGCGACGCGGTGTACGAGGAGCAGGGCGCCGCCGCGGCGGCGGAGTTGCGGGCGGCCGGGGCGCGGCACGTGTACCTCGCCGGGCGCCCGGGCCCGTACGACGGCGCCGACACCTACGTCCACGCCGGCTGCGACGCCGTGGCCGTGCTGACCGACGCACTCGACCGCATGGGAGTGGCCCGATGACCGTCCCCGACTTCTCGGACATCGAGCTCGGCACGCCGGCCCCCGCGGCCGGCACCGACGAGTGGCGCGCCGCCCTCAAGCGCGGCGGCGACGGCGGCGAATTGGGCTGGGAGACGCCCGAGGGCATCGCGGTCCGGCCGCTGTACACCGGCGAGGACCTGGCGGACCTGGACTTCCTGGACACCTATCCGGGCATCGCGCCGTATCTGCGCGGCCCGTACCCGACGATGTACGTCAACCAGCCATGGACGATCCGGCAGTACGCGGGCTTCTCCACCGCCGAGGAGTCCAACGCCTTCTACCGGCGCAATCTCGCGGCCGGCCAGAAGGGCCTGTCCGTCGCCTTCGACCTGCCCACCCACCGCGGCTACGACAGCGACCACCCGCGGGTGACCGGCGACGTCGGCATGGCGGGCGTGGCGATCGACTCGATACTCGACATGCGCCAGCTCTTCGACGGCATCCCGCTGGACCGGATGACGGTGTCGATGACGATGAACGGTGCGGTGCTGCCGGTGCTGGCGCTGTACATCGTCGCCGCGGAGGAGCAGGGGGTGCCGCCCGAGAAGCTGGCGGGGACCATCCAGAACGACATCCTCAAGGAGTTCATGGTCCGCAACACCTACATCTACCCGCCGAAGCCGTCGATGCGGATCATCTCCGACATCTTCGCCTTCACCTCGCGGAGGATGCCGCGCTACAACTCGATCTCGATCTCCGGGTACCACATCCAGGAGGCGGGCGCGACGGCGGACCTGGAGCTGGCGTACACCCTCGCCGACGGCGTGGAGTACATCCGGGCGGGCCGCGACGCCGGCCTGGACGTGGACGCCTTCGCGCCGCGGCTGTCGTTCTTCTGGGCGATCGGCATGAACTTCTTCATGGAGATCGCCAAGCTGCGTGCGGCACGTCTTCTGTGGGCGAAGCTGGTCAAACGCTTCGACCCGCGGAATCCCAAGTCGCTGTCGCTGCGCACGCACTCGCAGACCTCCGGCTGGTCGCTGACGGCGCAGGACGTCTACAACAACGTGACCCGCACGTGCGTCGAGGCGATGGCCGCCACCCAGGGCCACACGCAGTCGCTGCACACCAACGCCCTGGACGAGGCGCTCGCGCTGCCGACGGACTTCGCCGCCCGCATCGCCCGCAACACCCAGCTGCTGCTGCAGCAGGAGTCCGGTACGACCCGCGTGATCGACCCGTGGGGCGGCAGCGCGTACGTGGAGCGGCTGACGTACGACCTGGCGCGGCGGGCCTGGCAGCACATCGAGGAGGTCGAGCAGGCCGGCGGCATGGCGCAGGCGATCGACGCGGGCATCCCGAAGCTGCGGGTGGAGGAGGCGGCTGCGCGCACCCAGGCCCGTATCGACTCCGGCCGGCAGCCGGTGATCGGCGTGAACAAGTACCGGGTGGACACCGACGAGCAGATCGAGGTGCTGAAGGTCGACAACTCCGCGGTGCGGGCGCAGCAGATCGCGAAGCTGGAGCGGCTGCGCGCGGAGCGCGACGAGGCAGCGTGCCGGGGCGCGCTGGAGGACCTGACGCGGGCGGCGGACGGCGGGGGCAACCTGCTGGAGCTGGCGGTACGGGCCGCGCGTGCCCGGGCGACGGTGGGCGAGATCTCGTCCGCGCTGGAGTCGGCCTACGGGCGGCACGCCGGGCAGATCCGTACGATCTCCGGTGTGTACCGGAGCGAGGCGGGCGAGTCGCCGTCGGTGGAGCGGACCAGGGCGCTGGTGGGCGAGTTCGCCGAGGCGGAGGGCCGGCGGCCGCGGATCCTGGTCGCCAAGATGGGCCAGGACGGGCACGACCGCGGGCAGAAGGTGATCGCCACGGCATTCGCCGACCTCGGCTTCGACGTGGACGTCGGCCCGCTGTTCCAGACCCCGGCGGAGGTGGCGCGGCAGGCAGTGGAGGCGGACGCGCACATCGTGGGGGTGTCGTCGCTGGCGGCCGGGCATCTGACGCTCGTGCCGGCGCTGCGCGAGGCGCTGGCGGAGGAGGACCGCGAGGACATCATGGTCGTGGTGGGCGGCGTGATCCCGCCGCAGGACGTGGCTACGCTGCTGGACATGGGCGCCACCGCCGTGTTCCCGCCGGGCACCGTGATCCCGGACGCCGCGTACGACCTGGTGACGCAGCTGGCCGCCGGCCTCGGCCACGGCGCCGCGTGAGCGGGTGACCGGGTGGCCATCGACCTCGACACGTACGTCAAGGGCGTCCTGGACGGCAAGCGGGCGCTCGTCGCCCGCGCCATCACCCTCGTGGAGTCGACGCGGCCGCAGCACCGCGCGCTGGCCCAGGAGTTGCTGACCGAGCTGCTGCCGCACAGCGGCAACGCCCGGCGCATCGGGGTCAGCGGGGTGCCGGGGGTGGGTAAGTCGACGTTCGTCGACGCCTTCGGCAGCATGCTGACTGGGCTCGGCCACCGGGTCGCGGTGCTGGCCGTCGATCCGTCCTCCAGCCGCACCGGCGGGTCGATCCTCGGTGACAAGACGCGTATGGAGCGCCTGGCCGTCGACCCGGCCGCGTTCGTCCGCCCCTCCCCCACCGCGGGCACGCTCGGCGGGGTCGCGAAGGCGACGCGCGAGTCGATCGTGGTGATGGAGGCCGCGGGTTACGACGTGGTGCTGGTGGAGACCGTGGGCGTGGGCCAGTCCGAGACGGCCGTCGCGGACATGGTCGACTCCTTCCTGCTGCTGACGCTGGCGCGGACCGGCGACCAGCTCCAGGGCATCAAGAAGGGCGTGCTGGAGCTGGCGGACGTGATCGCCGTCAACAAGGCCGACGGGCCGCACGAGCGCGACGCCCGGGCGGCGGCGCGGGAACTGGCGGGCGCGCTGCGGCTGATGCACGGGAAGGGCGCGTTCTGGACGCCGCCGGTGCTCCACTGCAGCGCGCGCGAGGCGACGGGGCTCGACACGGTCTGGGAACGGCTGGAGCGCCACCGCGGGCTGCTGGAGAGCACGGGCCGGCTGGCCGGCCGGCGGCGCGATCAGCAGGTGGACTGGACGTGGTCCATGGTGCGCGACGAGCTGCTGGGCAGGCTGCGCGCCGACCCGGCGGTCGGCGCGCTGGCTCCCGATCTGGAACGGCAGGTCAGGGACGGCGAGTTGACGGCGACGCGGGCGGCGGAGCGGATCCTGGACGCGTTCGGCGGCTGACCGGGTCCGGTCCGGGTGCGGCGGTGCCTCAGCCCGCCGGCCGGCCCTCGCGGGCGTCCCGGCGGGTGCCGCCGGGACGCCTGCGAGGGCGCGCCCGCGCGGCCCTTCGGCCGGGCGCGGCACGGCGGGGCGGGGACCGCTCGAGGGCTGTCAGACCGGCACCCCTTTCGACTTCAGTAACTCGACGGTGCGTGCGATGTTCCCGGCCTCCTGGATTTCCTCGTGCGAGATGTCCGTGTCGAAACGCCGGCTCAAGTCCACGGCGAGTTCCACGAGCACCAGGGAGTCGAATTCCATGACTTCGTACGGCGTCTCTGCGGTGGTTCCCGCCGGGGCGCCGAATTCGGTGGTGAGAAGAGCCAGCAGTTCTTCGGCCGGTTGCCTTGTCGACGACGTCACAGGTTGACTCCGTTCCGTACTTGCTTGCTTTCCTTACGTGTGGAGTGCCGCGATCCCGTGTTCATACCGCGGCGATTTCCGGCCAGGTGAGTGCGATCGATCCCCACGAAAGTCCGCCGCCGAACGCGGCCAGGACGACGCGGTCTCCGGCCGCCAGTTCGCCCGCCGCGACGGCGTCGGTGAGGGCGAGCGGAATCGAGGCGGCGGAGGTGTTACCGACGCGGTCGATGTTGAGTACGAGGCGTTCCACGGGGAATTGCAGTCTGCGCGCCAGGGAGGTGAGGATGCGGATGTTCGCCTGGTGGCCGACGAGCCGGTCCACGTCGCCGGCCGCCCAGCCGACGCGCCCGAGCAGCGAGGTCACCGAGTCCGCCATGCGGGTGACCGCGTGGGCGAAGACCTTCTCGCCCTGCATCGTCAGGGTGTGCGCCGCCGGGTCGCGTACGGGCCCGGCGGCGGCCTCCCTCGAACCGCCGCCGGGCACGTACGCGAGGTCGAAGCCGGAGCCGTCGGAGCCGAGGTCGGTGCCGAGCAGCACGCCCGGGGCGGCGGCGTCCGGCACGGCGGTGAGCACGGCCGCGCCGGCGCCGTCGCCGAAGATCACCGCGGTGGTGCGGTCGCCGGTGTCCAGCAGGCTGGACATCGTCTCCGCGCCGATCACCAGCACGCGGCGCGCCTGCCCCGCGCTGATCTGCGCCGCGGCGGTCGCCAGCGCATAGACGAAGCCGGAGCAGGCGGCGCCCATGTCGTACGCGGCGACCGGGCCCAGCCCCAGCCGGGCGGCGACCCGCGGTGCCGTGGCCGGGCAGGGGTGGTCGGGGGTGGTGGTGGCCAGGACCAGGGCGTCGACGGCGCCGGGCTCGGGCGCCAGGCCCGCCGACTTCAGTGCGCGGTGGCCCGCCTCCACCGCCAGGTCGCCGGTGGCCTGCCCCGGGGTGGCCCAGCGGCGGGTGCGGATCCCGGTCCTGGTGGTGATCCACTCGTCGGAGGTGTCGAGGGTGCGGCTGAGGTCGTCGTTGGTCACCTGCCGGGGCGGCAGATGGGCCCCCAGCCCGATGAGCGCGGCGTGCTGCGTCATGTGAATCCCCTTCAGAGGGCGCGGAGTCGACTCGCGGGCGCACGGGCGGCGATCAGGGCAGCAGGTGCGCGACGTTGCAGGCCAGCCGCATGCCGGCGATGGTGCTGTGCAGTCGTCCGACACGCCGGGTGCCGCGTTCGGTCGCCGGCTTCACCGGCCGGCCGAGCACCACCCGCAGCCGGCCGTCGCCGTGCGCCGGCCCGTCGGCGGCCGCGGGCCGCTCGTCGAGGGCGATCGTGGTGGTGCGCGTCCACAGCGTGTGGGAGGCGGTCCGTTCGATGCCGTCGTAGCGGTGGAGGAGCACCTGCCCGTGTTGGAGGGCGGCCGCGAAGAAGTCGACCATCGTCGGCGGGAAGGCCGGCCCTCCGGGGGTCCCGGCCGTCGGTGACGGCCGGGTCCGCGCTCATCGCCTCGTCGTCCTCGGGGACGACGCCCGTGAGGAGCTGGCTGCGGTCGAAGTGGGAGGCGCCGAAGGGCGCGTCGTTCCAGAGGCCGGGCCGTTTGCGCGACCAGGTGCCGTCGATGCGTAAGCCCGCGCTGGCGTCGATGCGCTCGGGTGCGCCGCCTCCCGCGGGCCGGACGGCGATGTCGGTGAAGGCGTTGGTGACACGCTTGAACCCCTCACCGAGGAATCGCTCGCGCCGGTCTCCCAGAATGTCGTCCACGGAGCCTGCATACAGCTCCGGTGCTGTTTGCGCGATGACTTGCATAAGCGGGATCTCCCCCGTGCTGACGCATCTTCCGGTGACAACAGTCCCGTATCGGCGTGGGGTGCGCCGGGCCCTCTGCGCCGACTGCGACTCAGGCTGAGATAACGTTATCTCTCGAACTCCACCGTAGCCGACCCCCCTTACCGGCGGCGAGGAAGAATCCACCGGGAGGCCGTTTCTGCCAATATATTGCTACCGCCGACCAGCCGCGTTCCCACCGTGTCCGACTAGCACGGTGAACCGGTCCGCGTACGACCGAGACCCGGCATTCCGGCCGGTTCGCCCGAACCGCCCGGGACCGACCGAACCGAGGACTTTGCAGCGATGAAGATTGCCATATCCGGCACCTACTCCGCCGGTAAGACGTCGACCGTGACGGCCAAGGCTCTGCGTGATCGCGGGTTGAGTGGGATCGCTCGGCGATGGGCCCTCATGTCCGCTTGGTGCGGGGCCGGATGCAGGTGCAGGCACGGGCTCGGTGATCATGTGAGTGTCGAGTTCACGTGACCACAGCCGCAGGCCTGTACCTGCCGTCTCATCTTCTCCCACGCCCTCGGGCCTGGGGCAACCGGCCCGCACCGAAGCACCGCAGACACTGCCCGACGCGGTCTGCCTGGCCCGGTTCCTTGTCGGCCTGCCGGATCCGCGCGGCCGCCGTGGCCGGCCTTTCCCGCTGGTCGCGATCGTGTCGGCTGCCACGGCGAGTGTGCCGGCCGGTGCGAGGTCGCTGACCGCGGTCACCGAGCGGATCACGGACGCGCCCCGCTGGGCCCTGACCACCCCCAGCACGCCAACGGCGCCTGGCTACGCGAGCACAACGCGCACTGCATCGCCGCCGTGAAGGCCAACCACCCGGAGTTGCCGAGCCGGTTGAAGAAGCCGCCCTGGACGGACATCGGCCTCGACCACCCAGGAGCCTGTCAGGCCCTCCGGGCCGTGCGCTGGCGCAAAGACCTGACCAGCGGAAAGGTATCGATCCAGCGTCTGTACTTCGTCACCGGTCCGCCCATCGGCGCTGCGTCCGGAACCGAGTCGGCGGGATGGATCCGCGGCCACCGGAAGATCGAAAACCAGCTCCATCACGTCCGCAACACCCCCTACACCGAGGACGCCTCGAGGCCTCTGAATCACCTGACCAACCGGACAGATCGACTACACGCAAAGCCCCTGACCTCCGAGGGCCCGCAGAACCCCACAGTTGGCGTGATCTTCGTCACAGACGGGCGCGCTTGGCCTGCGCTGGGGAACGTGTCACTATTTCGGCGGACCACCGCTGCCCAAAAGCTGGTCCACGTCGGGGAATTGAGCGCCGAGCCCCCCGCCCCGCACCGACCGGAGCGGATGCGCATCAGGCGCGTGGCCCTGCCCCTCGTACGGCAACGGCCGAGTGCCCGCCTGCATCTACCTGATCCCCCAGGCCGTCTGACCGCGACGAAGGTCGCGTGACCGGCCGTGCGCGGACTCCTTTTCGCATGTCCTCAGTGACTGTCGCCCCATGAGGCGGCGTCTTGCGGCCGGCAAGGTGCTGTCTCGGAGCTGGAGACCCCTATGAAGATTTCCGTGTCCGGTACGTATTCCTCGGGCAAGACCTCGACGGTAATGGCGTTGTCGCACTACACCGGCATGCCGCGCTCGCTGGCCCGCACGATTCGGGAGATCATGCCGCAGGCACTGCCGGGGGTGCGGCTGGCGGACGTGACGCCGGCGCAGTTCCTCCAGTTGACCATGCGCCGCCATACCGGGCGTGCCGTGCAAGAGGCCCTGCTCGGGAACGACTTCATCTCTGATGGATCCTCCCTGCAGGAGTGGCTGTACGGGGAGGGGAGGCTCCGGTACGGCATGAACCCCAACGCCACCGCCGCGGGCGGGAACGGCCTCGCGGCCACGACCGAGGAGGAGATGGTCTTCTTCGGCAGGGTCGTCGAGCAGTACGGCCAGGTCTTCAAGCAGCACGTCAAGGCCACCTACGACGCGTATGTCCACCTGCGCCACGAGCTGCCGATCACGGCCGACGGGCACCGGCCGATGAACAACGAGTTCCGCACGACCATCGACACGATGCTGCTCGCCACGCTGGAGGAGCTCCAGATCCCGTACCACGTGGTCAGCGGCTCCATGGCGGAGCGGCTGGAGACCATCGCCGGGATCTTCGGGTGGACGCCCGTGATGGGCACGGCCGAGGCCATCGAGCTGGCCCGGCAGGAGTACGACCGTCAGGACTTCCGTATGGAGCACGAGCGGGCCGCGGCCCGCTCGTGAATCGCCCCTGCACCCGCACGTGAACGGATGCGGCCGCGCATCCTGAGAGGAGAACAATCAATGGTAGCTACACCCAAAATGGCCATTGCCTACCACTCCGGCAACGGCCATACCGAGGTGCTCGCGCAGTCCGTCCAGGCCGGTGCCAAGAGTGCGGGCGCCGAGGTGTCCATGGTGACCGTCGAGGCCATGGACGATGCCAAGTGGGCGGTCCTGGACGAGGCCGACGCGATCGTCTTCGGGGCGCCCACCTACATGGGATCGGCGTCTGGGCAGTTCCACAGCTTCGCCCAGACGACCAACAAACGCTGGGGGCGGCAGGCGTGGAAGGACAAGCTGGGGTCGGGGTTCACGATCAGTGCCTGCAAGGCGGGCGACAAGGACACCACCCTGGGCTACTTCGCGACCCTGGGCGCCCAGCACGGGATGATCTGGGTCAGCCTGGGGCTGCTGCCCGGCTGGCACCTCAGCCATGAAAGCGAGGACGACCTGAACCGCCTGGGCTACTTCAACGGTGCCGCCGGCACCCTGCTGGGCGACCTGCCCCCGGAAGACGTGCACAAGGCGGACATCGCCACGGCCGAGTACCTGGGCGGGCGCGTCGCCCAGATGACGGCGATCCACCTGGCGGGGCGCGCCGCCCTGGTCGCCCGGTAAACCCACGTCCTATTCAGGTAAGAGAGTTGACATGACGACAGCGCAGCAGCGGACGGCCACCGGGGCGATCGTGGACTTGTTCTTCGAGAGGTTCGCGTCGGGCGATCTGCCCGGTCTGCTTGAGTTGTTCGCCGACCGTGTGGACTTCCGGGTGGCGGGAAGCCCGGACGTGCCCTGGACGGGCACCCGCTCCACCAAAGAGGAGATCTCCGCGTTCTTCAAGGTCTTCCCCGAGGTGCTCACCGAGCCGCAGGGCTTTGCCCTCCATGCCCGCCTCACCGACGGGCAGCACGCGGTGGTCCTGGCCGAGTCCGCCTTCGGCGTCCTGGCCACCAAGAAGACCTTCACCCAAGCCTATGCTCTGCACTTCACCGTCGTCGACGGAAAGATCACGCGCTACCACATGTACGAAGACAGCTACGCCATCGCCGAGGCCTTCACCGCCTGACGCGGCGAGCGCCGGCCACTCCCGCCGCCGAGCGCGCAGGAGTGGCTCTTCGACGGGAACAGGAGCGCTTGTGCCATCCCTCGAATTCGCGTCCATCGACGACTTCCTCGGCCCGCGCGACAGCCGATTCCTCGGCGAAGGATTCAAACGGGTCGAACACTCGCTGACCGATCTCACGATATCGCCGGGCGCCGCGGGCATCGAGGCCGTGGCCCATCTCGCCATGCCCGACGCCTGGTCCCGCAAAGGCGAGCACCAGCAGAAGCCCCATCTCAGCTCCATCGACGTCATGCTCTTCGCCGCCCAGCTCACCGGCCTGTACGCGGCTCATACGTACGCGCTCGGCCCCGGCGCCCGCTTCGAGGTGCGGTCCGTCGACATGAGGGCCGGTTCGAGCCCGGACGAGGAGGGCCTGGAGAAGTTCCCGGTGAGCGGCCGGCTCGTCACCGCCGAGACCGGCGGCGAGACGTGGTCGACCACCCTGGACTGCCGCGTCGGCTCGCTGTCGGCACGGGTGCACGCGGTGCACGGCGCGGGTCACCGCTCGGGCGGCACCCGCAAGACGTACCACCTGGCGCAGGAGCTGCCCGGCCCTTGGAACGACCGGCCCTACGGCGTCCCGTGCGGTGCGCGGCAGCAGTTGCTCACCGGGGTGAACGTCACGGGCGACGGCGAGGAGAGCCTTCAGGCGTCCGCTCGGGTCGCGCTGATCCCGGACGGGGCGGAGGCCGTCCGGGACGATGCACGGGCCACCATGCTCGACGCCTTCCTCGTCGCCATGCAGCTCGGTCAGGTCCTGCTCTACACGCTGGACGGTCTCGACCGGGCCGACAGCAACAACCTCTGGATGCGGCGCGCCAGCATCACGGCCGGCACGAGCGCGCCGCCGGTCCGGGGCGACGACGCGGTGACGGCCCGGCTCGAGCAGGCCCGGGTGCTGCCCTCTGCGTCCGGCACCTGGCGGTCCGCCGAGCTGAGCGGCGCCCTGCACGGCATACAGGCCCGGGCGTCCGTCGTGCATCTACTCGGCTCATCGCCGGAGCACGGCGTTCGGGGAGGTGCGGGGCGATGAGCAGGCCCGCCGCCGTCCTCACCGGGCTAGGGCCTGTCGTTTGGATCTTGTGGCGCAGTCCTCGTCGGCCGTACTCGCCAAGGCCGGCTGGGGCGTTGACGAAGTCGACCATGTGGTTGGCCACCAGGCGAACCTGCACATCCTGCATGCGCTGGCCCGAGAGCTGGGCGTGGGCAGGGAACGCCTGGTCTGCCATATCGACCAGGTGGGCAACACCTCGGCCGCCTCCATTCCGCTGGCGCTGGCGGATGCCGCCGCAAAGGGCCATTTCCAGCTCCATGACCGGCTGCTCCTGACCGCCTTCGGGGCCGGCCTGGCTTGGGCTTCCGCCGCGATCACCTGGCCGGAGATCACCCTCGCCTGACCGTCACCGACTTCCAGAGCCTCGACCTGGATTCCCTGGTCCTGATCGAGCTGGCCGTGATCCTGAAGAAGCAGTACGGCGTCGAGGTGGACGGCAAGGAACTGGCCGCCGCCGGGACCGCCGCCAAGGCCGCCGCACCGGTGTCCAAGAAGACCGCGCACAGCTAAGCCGTACAAGGAGGACGCACATGTCCGCACAAGCCGACATCGAAACGGTCCACTCGGCCATCGAGGAGGCCGCCGGCCTGCTGAACCTGACCTGCTCGCCCGGCACGGTCCGGCCGATCCTGGAAGCGTTCGGGCCGTTCGAGGGCGGGGTCATCTTCAGCGCGTCGGCCGGCGAGGGCCACGCGGGAGATCTCGACCTCACCATCCAGGTGCCCCGGGCGATAGACGATCCCTATACCCATGCGCTGAAGCACGGATTCGTCCCGCACACCGACCATCCCGTCAGTACCCTGCTCTCCGACCTCAAGGAGCACGTCTCCGTCGACGAATGCCTCATCGACTTCGGGGTCATCGCCGGATTCAACAAGATCTACGTGCACTTCCCCCGTGACCTGCAGGGGGTGGCACAGCTCGCCGCCCTCCCCTCCATGCCGCGCGCGCTGGCCGACAACGCCGAATTCTTCGCCCGGCACGGCCTGGAGAACGTCGCGATGCTCTCTATCGACTACCACAAGCGGACCATCAACCCGTTCTTCACGTTCCCGAAAGGCCTTGAGGCCAAGACCATTTCGTCGCTCCTGCACGAGTTCGGGGTGGTGGAGCCGGACGAAGAACTGGTGGAATCCTCGAGCAAGATCTTCCGGGCCTACCCCACCCTCGGCTGGGAATCCTCGAAGATCGACCGCATCAGCTTCGCCCGCAGCCTGGACCTGCCGACCATCCGGCCCCGGGTGGAGCCGGAGATCGTGCGGTTCGTGACGGGCACGCCGTACACCTACGACGGCGAGCGGTTCAGCATCTCGATCGTCAAATGGTCGCCCGACGACACGTGGTTCAACGTCGGTTCCTACTTCCAGTTCGGCCCGATCCAGCGGGCAGTACTGGGCAAGGTCCTCAGATGAATGCCGTGCCGTAGGCCGCGGTCACCGGTTGGGGGCGGGGTCGACAGCCTCCTCACTGGTGGCCGCCTCGGCTGCTTCGGCGAGCGGGTCGCGGGTTTCGGCGCTCACCTTTTCCAGCAGCGCCAGGATGGCCACGGCGGCGGCGATGAGTACGGCGGCGCCGATGCGGAAGGCCAGTGCGTATCCGTCGGTCTGGGCCACTTGCGGGGACGTGCCGTCCTCGATGTGGTCGGTGACGTAGCGGAAGGCGATGGGGACCAGGGTGGCCAGGCCGAGGGCCGCGCCGGTCTGCTGCATGGCGGTCTGGACGCCGGAGGCCAGGCCGGAGTCCTGGCCGGTGACGCCGTGCAGTGCTCCGTTGATGAGGGCGGGGAAGGCGAGGCCGTTGAAGAAGCCGAACAGGATCAGGCCGGGCATGAAGCCGCTGGTGAAGGTGGCGTCGGCGGAGAAGCTGGCGGCGGCGAGGAGGAGGGCCGCGGCGCCGCCGAAGAAGGCGGTGGCCATCACCGCTTTCACGCCGATGCGGGGCATGAGCACGGTGGAGGCGCCCGCGCCGACGACCGCCATGATGGTCAGGGGGATGTAGGCGAGGCCCGTCTTCATCGGGGAGTAGTCGTGGACCTGCTGGACGTACAGCGTGAACAGGAACATGTAGGTGAAGAACGCCGCGAAGATGGCGACGCTGACCACGTTGGTGGTCACGCGGGTGCGGTTGGCGAAGAACCGCAGGGGGATCATCGGGTCCGCGGTGCGGGCCTCCCAGACGACCATGAAAACCAGCAGGGCCAGGCCGCCGAGCAGCGGCAGTAGTACGTCGCCCGAGCCCCAGGAGTGTTCGGCGGCCTGGAGCAGGCCGTAGACCACTGCGACCAGGCCGCCGGTGGCGGAGAGCGCCCCGACCGTATCCAGGCGGCGGCTCTTGCCGGTCATGCGGCTCTCGGCCATCACGCGCGGCACCAGGATCAGCGCGATGACCGCGATGGGGATGTTCACGAAGAAGATCCAGCGCCAGTTGATCAGGTCGGTGACCGTGCCGCCGACGACCGAGCCGACCGCTCCGGCCACCGCCGACAGGCCGCCCCAGATGCCCAGGGCCTTCATCCGTTCGCTGCGGTCGGGGAAGAGCACGGGGATCAGGCCGAGTGCCGCGGGCCCGGCCAGGGCCTCACCCAGGCCCTGGACGAAGCGGCTGGCGACGAGCATCCCGGAGTTGGCCGCGGCACCGCAGGCGGCCGAGGCCACGCCGAAGACCAGCACGCCGGCCATGAACATGCGCCGGCGGCCGAACAGGTCGGCCAGGCGCCCGCCCAGCAGCAGGAACCCGCCGGCCACCAGGACGTAGGCGTTGACCACCCAGGCCAGACCCTCGGGGGAGAAGTCCAGGCTGGACTGGATATCGGGGAGGGCGACATTCACAATCGTGATATCCATGACGAGCATGAACTGCATGGCCGCCACCACGGCCAGCGCCAGCCACCGCCGCGGGTCCCCGCCGGCCGGCCCGCCGGCCCCGCCCGACCCGCCTCGTAAATCTTTGTCCACGGAACTCATTGCCTTGCGTCTCCTCTGAGTGATCTGTTGCCGCTCACCGCGGCTGCGGGCCGGGCAGCGCGTCGACGACGTCCTGGAAGCGACGTGGGTCGAAGTAGTCGTGGCACGCGCTTATCAGCCCGTCCCGGAAGCGGAAGAGGGCGATGTTCTCGCCGGCGTATGCCGAACCGCCGCGGAGCGTTGCGCGGACCTTGTACTGCACGCAGACCGTATCGGAGCCCGCCGCCGGGTGCACACCCGTCAGCTCGGTCTCGGCCTTCTCGTACACCGCGAACAGCCGCCGGTAGGCCGCGGCGATCTCGCTCCTGCCCTCGATCAGGGACGCAAGCCCCTGCGGCGCGTACGGCATGGTGAGCGTCCCGTGCTCGTGCCACAGCTCGCCCCACGCCTGGAAGTCCCTCTCCTGCAACAGCTCGAAGAAGCGGCGCACCGCCCCGGCCCGGGCGGAGAAGACCGTCAGGAACGCGGCGGTGTCCACGTGCTCCGAGAACTCCGCGATCCGGCCCTGCTCAAGGCGGAAGAGCGAGGCCCCCCGGTTGCGGTAGGTGCCACCGGCGAGCAGATCGACCTCCATCGTCCAGGTGGCCAGCACCTTCTGCGGGTCCGCCATCGGCTCGGCGTCCCACGTCAGCCGTACCTCGCCGAACAACGCGAAGAACCCGCCCAGTCCGGCCACGATGACATCGCGCCCGGCGAACTCACCGGGCACACCGTCCGGGGTGGTCGGCACCCGGTACACCGCATCCGCCGTCCAGAGTTCCGCGAACGCGTCGATGTCCTTGGCCCGCAGGGCACGGTAGAAGTCATCCACGACACGAAGGCCGTGGCTGTGCTGCTCGGTCATGAGGCGATGTGCTCCTTACCGGTAGCGAATGGCGGGGGTTTCCCGCGGTGCATCCCTGGTCCGCTGGCCCATGGCCGGGTAGAGCGGGGCCGGAGACCCGTGATGGTACGGCCGAGGACTTCGGGCGACGGCGGGCGCATTGATCCGTGCGCGGCATCAAGATACCGCCCTGCTACTCGCGTTCCGCTCAAGTGCCGCGTGGGTACCGAATCGAGTGAGAGCCGAGCCGCAGCGCATCCGCCCCACCAACGGCGAGGTCGTGCCCGACTCAGGGCGAGCGCGAGTGAAGGCACCGGTGTCCGAGACCGCGCAGGCGCTGTGCGGCAATCACTACGGTCGCCTTAGCGAGGGCCGGGGTGCCCCGCCGGGTCGAGTACGAGCTGACGGACCTGGGGCGCACGCTGCTGCCGGCGATCGCGTCGCTGACCACCTGGGCGGAGAAGCACGGTGCGGCGGTGATCGAGGCGCTCGACGGGCACGGCGCACTCGACGGGGCCGGCGGTTCCGGCGATGCTCCCGGGGCCGGCGGAAGCCCCGGCCCGCGCCTCCGCCCGACCCCCGCTCCCCTGCTCTGCCGGCCCTCCTCCCTCAGCCCTCGGGCGCCCTTCCCGCCGCCCCCGCCGCCCTGTTCGCGGCGGGCGGCGGCTGCTGCCGTTCGCTGCACGACTCTTGAGCTGTCCGACCCGTCGATCTAGGATTTTCGACAAGTCCTGATTGAAACGTTTCAATCATCGGGCGCCGGACACGCCATCCTCAAAGCAAGGGACGTGCGATGAGCCACGAGCGCGAGACGAACAACGGAAGTGCATGGAACCGGCGGGCCTTTCTGCGCACCTCCGCCGCCGCCGGCGCGACAGCAGGCGTCATCGGCCTCGGCCAGGGCGCCGTCCCCGCCGCCGCGGCCGGCCGGGACGACGAGGACGGCGGCGCCGAGGGGCTGCGCGTCGAGCGCACCACCGTCGAGTACGCGCCCTCCCTCCTCGGCACCGACATCGCCGCCCCCAGGCTGAGCTGGGAGCTGTCCGCGCCGGGCAGCGGCGCTCGGCAGAGCGCGTACCAGGTCCGGGTCGGGCTGGACGCCGCGGGCAAGGGCCCCGCGGTGTGGGACTCCGGCCGCGTCGCCTCGGCGCAGAGCGTCGGCATCCCCTACGGCGGGCCGGCCCTGAAGACCCGCACCCGCTACCACTGGCAGGTGCGGGTCTGGGACGGCCGCGGCCGGCCGTCCGACTGGAGCAGACGGAGCTGGTGGGAGACCGCCCTGGCGGACGGCGAGTGGCGCGGCCACTGGATCGGCGCCGACGCCGCGCCCGAGCCGCCCGGCTTCGCCGGCACCTCGTGGATCTGGGCGCCCGGCGCGACCCCGCAGAACGCCCCCGCGGGCCCGGTCTGGTTCCGCGCCGCCCTCGACCTGCCCGCCGGGGCCGAGGTGTCGGCGGCGCAGATCGTGGCCACCGCCGACGACGACTTCACCCTGTTCCTCGACGGCAGCCAGGTGCTGCACGCCCCGCAGCAGACCGACGGCTGGCGCACCGGCCGGCTCGCCGACGTCACCGACGCCGTGCGCGCCGCGGACGGCCGGGTGGTCGTCGCCGTCCGGGCCACCAACCGCGGCGGCGCCTCGGTCAACCCCGGCGGCCTGCTCGTACGGCTGCTGGTCCAGCGCGGCGACGATGTCACCGAGCTGGTCACCGGGCCCGGCTGGCGGTGCGCGGACCAGGACCAGGACGGCTGGCAGCAGCCCGGCTTCGACGACGGCTCGTGGGCCGAGGCGGCGGTGCTCGCGCCGTACGGCCAGGGGCCGTGGGGCAGCGGCGCGCAGGTGCCGGCCGAGATACGGCCCGCGCCGCTGCTGCGCCGCGAGTTCACCGTCGGCCGGCCGGTGCGGCGCGCCCGGCTGTACATCAGCGGGCTCGCCTACTACGACGCCGAGATCAACGGCCGCCGCGTCGGCCGCCAGGTCCTCGACCCGGGCTTCACCGACTACGACGAGACCGTCCTGTACGCCGTCCACGACGTCACCGGCCTCGTCTCGCGCGGCGCCAACGCCATCGGCGTCACCCTCGGCCGCGGCTTCTTCGGCATGACGACGCCCAACGTCTGGAACTGGCACACCCCGCCCTGGCACGGCGAGCCCCGCCTGCTTGCCCAGTTGGAGATCGAGCACCCCGGCGGCGCCCGTACCACGGTGGCCACCGACGGCAGTTGGCGCCTGACCGAGGGCCCCACCCGCTCCGACTCCCTCTACGCCGGCGAGACCTACGACGCCCGCGAGCACCCGGAGGGCTGGACGAAGCCGGGCTTCGACGACTCCGCCTGGGCGAGCCCCGCCCGCCAGGAGGCGCCCAAGGGGGCCCTGCGCGCCCAGCCCCACGACGCGATCCGGGTCATCGACGACGTCCGGCCGGTGGCCGTCACCGCGCACGGCGACGACTGGATCGTCGACATGGGCCGCACCCTGGCCGGCTGGACCCGGCTGTCGGTGCGCGCCCCGGCGGGCACCACGGTGCGGCTCGCGCACGGCGAGAAGCTGAAGGCCGACGGCAGCGTGCACGCCGAGACCGGCCATGTGCCGGGCCGCTTCCAGACCGACGAGTACGTCTGCGCGGGCGGTGGCTCCGCGGAGGTGTGGGAGCCCAAGTTCTCGTACAAGGGCTTCCGCTACGTGCAGGTCAGCGGCCTGCCCGCGAAGCCGGACCCCGGCGACTTCACCGGCCGGGTGGTGCACACGCCGGTCGCCGACACCGGGACGTTCGGCTGTTCCGAGCCGTTCTACGAGCAGTTGGAGCGCGCCATGCGCCGCACCGTGCAGAACAACCTGCACGGCATCCCCACCGACACCCCGATGTACGAGAAGAACGGCTGGACCGGCGACGCGCAGGTCGGCGCACCCGTGATGATGTACGCGCTGGGCATGCACCGGATGCTCGGCAAGTGGCTGGACGACCTCCGCGACAGCCAGAACGCCGAGGGGCAGGTGCCGGTGATCGTGCCCAGCGGCGGCTGGGGCTACCGCGACCTCGCGCCCGCGCCGGAGTGGACGACGGTCTACCCGTTCCTGGTGCGGGAGATGTACCGGGTGTACGGCGACGAGCGCGTCGTGCACGACCACCTGCCGCCGCTGATCCGCTATCTGGACTGGGAGCTGGACCGGCTGGTGGACGGCCTGGCGGTCACCGCGCTCGGCGACTACCTGCCGCCCGGCTACGGCGGCAACCCGCCCGAGGACACCCGGCTTACCGCCACCTCGTACCTGCACCGGGCGCTCACCGACACCGCCGCGATGGCCGGCCTCGCGGGCGACGACGCCACCCGGGAGAGGTACCTGGCCGCCGCGGACGGGCTCAAGGAGGCGCTGAACGCCGAGTTCCTCGCGCCCGAGGGGCATTACCGCACGGCGAAGGACCCGGGCTACCGGCAGACGAACAACTGCATCCCGCTGGCGTTCGGCCTGGTGCCGGCGGGGGCGCGGGCGAGCGTCACCGCGTCGCTGCTCGCCGACATCGAGGAGCGCGGCAACCACCTCAACACCGGCGCGCTGGGCACGAGCGTGCTGCTGCGGGCCCTGACCGCCGAGGGCCACGGCGACGTCGCCCACGCCATCGCGACCCAGCGCACGTACCCGAGCTGGGGCTACTGGTTCGACAACGGCGCCGACACGATGTGGGAGATGTGGCAGCTCGACTCGCGCTCGCGGGACCACTACTTCCAGGGCACGGTCGTGCAGTGGCTGTACGAGAACGTGGCCGGCCTGCGGCCGGGCGACGCCGGGTACCGCACGTTCTCCGTACGCCCGGACGCGCGCACCGGGGTGGACTGGGCGCGCACCGAGCTGCACACGGTGCGCGGGCCGGCCGCCGTGTCGTGGTCGCGGATCGACGCGTCGGTGCGCCTCGCGGTCCGGGTCCCGGTGGGGTCGACGGCCGAGGTGCACGTGCCGAGCGCCTCGCGCGGGGACGTACGGGAGCCCGAGGGTGCGGAGTTCGTCCGGGCCGAGCCCGGCTTCGCGGTCTACCGGGTGCCGCACGGCTCGTGGACGTTCACCGGGAAGCCGTGACCGCAGCCGCGGATTGAAACCATTCAGTACGCCCGGGGCGGTGCCGGCCGTCCGTCGCCGCCCCGGCAACACCCGTGCCCGTCCGGGCGCCCGAGGTCTTCGACAACGGCGCCGGCATCACCATGCACTACACCGCGCGCGACCGCGCCAGCGACAAGCAGTGCATCGGCGTCGCCCTGTCCGCCACCCCCGGCGGCCCCGCGACGCCGCCGGGGCGCTCGACGGAGGGCCGTCGGACACATCGCGATCGCCTGAGTCCCGGCTGTGCCCGCCGATGACCGACACTGGCCGAATGGAAGATCAGCTGCGCGCGGTCATGACGCTGGTCGACGACGTGCTCGGTCCCGAGGTCGTCGGCGCCTATCTGCACGGCTCCGCCGTCCTCGGCGGGCTCCGTCCCGCCAGCGACGTCGACGTGCTCGTCGTCGCCCGCCGGTCCCTCGCCGACGGCGAGCGGCGGGCGCTCCTCGACGGACTCCTCGGGGTGTCCGGCTTCACCGGCGGGCTGCGCCCGGTGGAGCTGACGGTGGTCGAGCAGTCCGCGGTGCGGCCGTGGCGGTATCCGCCGGCGGGCGACTTCCTCTACGGGGAGTGGCTGCGCGAGGAGTTCGAGGCGGCCGGCCCGCCGCGGCCCGCGGCCATGCCCGACCTGGCGATCGTGCTCACGATGGTGCTGGCCGGCGACCACCCGCTGGCCGGTCCGCCGCCCGCGCATGTGCTGGACCCGGTGCCGTACGGGGACGTGGCGCGCGCCGCCGCGGCGGGCGTCCCCGAGCTGCTGGCGGAGCTGGCGGAGGACACCCGCAACGTCCTGCTCACGCTGGCGCGGATCTGGAGCACGCTGGCCACCGGGGAGATCCGTGCCAAGGACGCGGCCGCCGCGTGGGCGCTCGACCGGCTGCCGCCGGAGCACCGGCCGGTGCTGGAGCACGCGCGGGAGCTGTACCTCGGCAGCCGGTACGCGGACGAGGCCTGGAGCGCGGAGCTGACGGCGCGGGTGGGGCCGCACGCGGAGCACGTGGCCGGCGAGATCGCGAAGCTGTCCGGGCGCTGACCGGCCGCCGGCCGCGGTCTTCAGCCGCGGCGGTCGCTGCCCGGGGTGGTGCCGTAGGCGCGGCGGTAGACGTCGATGAAGGCGCTCGCCGAGGACCAGCCGCAGCGGTGCGCCACCGTCGTCACGGGGACGTCGTCGGCGAGCAGCCGCAGCGCGTGGTAGAGGCGCAGCCGCGTGCGCCACTGCGGGAACGTCATGCCCGTCTCGCGGCGGAAGAGGCGGCTGAGCGTCCGCTCCCCCGCGCCCGCCGCCCGGCCCAGCGCTGCCAGCGTGCGCGGGTCGGCGGGGTCGGCGTACAGCAGGTCGCAGACGGCGGCAAGCCGCGGGTCGGCGGGTGCCGGGAGCGGCACGGGCTGCCGGGCGGAGACGGCTCCGGCGGCGCGGATCCGGTCCAGCAGGACGGTGCGCAGCCGCTGCCCCGCGGGGGTGTCGTCGTACGGGTCGCCGGTGCGGGCGAGGATCAGCTCGCGCAGCAGCGGGCTGACGGGCAGCACGCCGGGGGCGCGGAGGCCGAGCGGGTCGGTGGCCGCGGGCACGCCGACGAGGTGCAGGTCGAGGTGGCCGTGCGCGCGGTGCGCGTGGACGCAGCCCGCGGGCACCCACAGCGCGCCGGTGCCGGGTGCGAACCAGGTGCCCGCGTCGGTGGTGACGGCGAGCACCCCGGAGCCGGCGTAGACGAGTTGGTGGTCGTCGTGCCGGTGCGCGTCGATGCGCTCGCCCGCGGCGAGCGTCCTGGCCCGCGTGGGCGCCTCGGGGGCGTGGCGGATGTCCGGCATGGATTGGCATTTTATCGGAAGTTCGCCAGGGGGTGGCTCGGTGACCATCGGGGGATGCCCGAGCCCCGTGCCGCCCGTTCCCGGCCCCTGACGCTGCTGTCCGTGGGGCACGCCTGCGTCGACGTGTACCAGGGGGCGGTGGCGGCGCTGGTGCCGTACTTCGTCGCCGAGCGGGCGTACTCGTACGCCGCGGCCTCCGGTGTCGTGCTCGCGGCCTCCCTGCTCTCGTCGGTGGTACAGCCGCTGTTCGGGGTGCTGACCGACCGGCGGCCGCTGCCGTGGCTGCTGCCGGTCAGCACGCTGGCGGCGGGCGCGGGCGTGGCGCTGGCCGGGGTGTCCGGCTCGTACGCCGCGACGCTGGCGGTGGTCGCGCTCTCCGGCGTCGGGGTGGCCGCCTACCACCCGGAGGCCGCGCGGGTGGCGCGGCGGGCGAGCGCGGGCAGCCACACCGCGATGGGCTGGTTCTCCCTCGGCGGCAACCTCGGCTTCGCCACCGCTCCCCCGCTGGTCGCCGCCGTCGCCGCGGCCGGCGGACTGCGGGCCTCGCCGCTGCTGGTGCTGCCGGCACTGGCGGGGGCGGTGCTGTGCGCCGCGGCGCTGCGCGCGCTGCGGCCGTACGCGCCGGGCGGGCCCGCGGCCGGCGCGGGCGCGGCGGGCGCGCCTGCGGGGCGGGACGACTGGGCGTCCTTCGCCCGGCTGACCGGGGCGGTGGTGTGCCGGTCGGTGGTGTTCGTGGGGCTGAGCGCGTTCGTGGCGCTGTACGTGCCCGGGCGGACGGCGGGCGGGGCGGCGGCGGGCACGGCGGCGCTGTTCGTGCTGTACCTGGGCGGCGCGGTGGGCACGGTGGCGGGCGGGCGGCTGGCGTCGCGGTTCGGGCGGCTGCCGGTGGTGCGGTGGTCGTACGCGCTGGCCGGACCGGCCGTCGCCGGGGTGGTGTTCGCACCGGGTCCCGCGCTCTACGTCTTCGTGGCCCTCACGTCCGCGGGGCTGTACGTGCCGTTCTCGCTGCACATCACGCTCGGCCAGGACTACCTGCCCCGGCACGTCGGCACCGCGGGCGGCGTCACCCTGGGCCTCGCGGTGAGCGCGGGCGGACTGGCCGGCCCGCTCATCGGCGCGCTCGCGGACGCCACTTCGCTGACCGTGGCGCTGAGCCCGCTGATCGTCCTGCCGGCGGTGGGGCTGCTGCTGCTGGGCCCGCTGCGCGAGCCGGGAGCGCCCCGCTGAACCGCCGCCGCCCGCCGGGGAGTCGGCGGGCCGGGCGAACGGGAGGCGCGGGAGCCTCGGGAGGGCCGGCCGGGCGGCCGTCACGGGCCGGGCCGCTCCCCCGGCCCGTGACAGTTAGGTTAGCCTAACCTTCATGCTGATACGCGACAGCCGATTCCGGCCACGCCCCGACGTCGCCCATCCCTCCCGCCGCGGCCTGCTCGCCGCCGGCGGTGCGCTCGGCCTCGGAGCCGTACTCGCCGCCTGCGGCGACGACTCCGGCTCCGGCGGCACGGACTCCGGCAGCGCGGACGGCGGTTGGCGCTTCAGGGACGACCGCGGCGAGGTGGCCAGGGTGGACCGCACCCCCGAACGCATCGTCGGCTACGTCGCGTCGGCCGCGGCGCTGCACGACTTCGGCATCGAGTGCACCGGCGTCTTCGGCCCGACGACGACGCCGGACGGCGGGCGCGACCTCCAGGCCGGCGACCTGGACGTGGACGGGCTGACCGTCCTCGGCAACGCCTACGGCCAGTTCAACGTCGAGAAGTACGCCTCGCTGCGGCCGGAGCTGCTGGTCACCAACATGCAGGAGCCGCCGGTGCTGTGGTACCTGCCGGAGGAGAGCACCGAGGAGATCACCTCCCTCGCCCCCGCCGTCGGCATCCGCACCTCCGGCACCACCCTGACGAAGGCGATCGGGCGCTACGCGGACCTGGCCGCGGCACTCGGCGCCGACCTCGGGGCCGACAAGGTCGTACGCGCCAGGTCCCGCTTCGAGAAGGCGGCGCAGACGGTCACCAGAACCGCGGAGGACCGCCGCGGCCTGAAGGTCCTCGCCGTCTCCGCCAGCGCCGAGATGCTCTACGCCGCCGTCGCCGAGGACTTCGGGGACCTGCGCTACTACGAGGAACTCGGCGTCGAGTTCGTCACCCCCGGCAAGCCCGGCGAGCGCGGCTTCTGGGAGGAGTCGAGCTGGGAGACGATCGACCGGTTCGGGGCCGACGTCATCATGGTCGACCGGCGCACCGGCAACCTCCAGCCGGACCAGCTCGCGGAGTCCAAGCCGACCTGGCGCCGGCTGCCCGCGGTCGCCGCCGGGCAGGTGATCCCGTGGCAGAGCGAGGCGCACCACAGCTACGCCGGCCACGCGCCGCTGATCGAGGCGCTCGCCGACGCCCTGCGGGACGCGAAGCAGGTGATCCGGTGAGCGCCGCGACCGCCAACCCGTTCCGCTTCTTCGACATCACCGTCGCCGGCGTCGAGCGCCTGTCGCCCACCATGGTCCGCGTCGCGTTCGCCGGACCGGGGCTCGCGGCGATGGAGTCCGCGGGCCGCGACCAGCGCATCAAGCTGTTCTTCCCGCACCCGGGCCAGAACGCGCCGGTCATGCCCGACGACGACGGCAGCAACTGGTACCCGGCCTGGCAGGCGCTCGACCCCGCGGTGCGCGGCATCATGCGCACGTACACGACGCGCAGCCTCGACCGCGCTCCGGACCGGCTCGTGGTCGACTTCGCCGTGCACGGCGAGGTCGGGCCGGGGTCCCGCTGGGCGCTCGGCGCCGCCCCCGGCGACCGGCTCAGCGTGCTGGCCCCGATCGTCGCGGAGAACGTGGCGTACGACTTCCGCCCGCCGGACGGCACCGACTGGATGCTGGTCACCGCCGACGAGACCGCGCTGCCCGCCGTCGCCGGCATCTTCGCGGCGCTGCCCGCGGGCGTGCCCGTACGCGCCTGGATCGAGGTGGCCGACGGCGGCGACCGCCTGGAGCCGCCCACCGCGGCGGACGCCGACGTCACCTGGCTCGTACGCGGCCGGGACGCGCCGGTGGAGGACGTGCTGCGCGCCGCGGAGCTGCCCGGGGGCACGCCGTACGCCTGGATCGCCGGGGAGTCGGCGACGGTCCGGGCCGTACGCCGCCACCTGGTGCGCGAACGGGGCTTCGACCGCAAGGCGGTGACGTTCTCCGGCTACTGGCGGCGCGGCACCACGGAGGACCAGCTGCTCGCGGCGGCGGAGTCCGCCTGACGGCGGTGCGCTGCCGGGGCGTAATCGGGTGGCGCCGTCCGGGGCCCTGGGGCAGGGTGCGTCCATGACCTCGGTAGTGCAGAACATCGCGATCGACTGTGCCGACGCCTACAAGCTGGCGGTCTTCTGGAGCAACGTGACCGGGAGCCCGGTCCATCCGGAGGACGGACCGGGCTCGCCGGAGACGCAGGTGCTCCTGCCCGAGGGCCCGGTGCTGCATTTCAACACCGTTCCGGAGCCCAAGACGGCCAAGAACAGGATCCATCTGTGCCTGCGGCCCGAGAACCGGCGCGAGGAGGAGGTGGAGCGGCTGCTCGGCCTCGGCGCGACGTTCGTCGCCGACCACCGCAACCCGGACGGCACGGGCTGGGCGGTCCTCGCCGACCCGGAGGGCAACGAGTTCTGCGTGCTGCGCAGCGCGGTCGAGCGGGAGGCGCCGCCGGCCTGAGCCACCGCCGGCCGGGCCCGGCCCGTACGGCTCAGCCGTGCCCGCCCCCGTTCCCGCCACCGTCCCCGTCCTCCGCGCCGATCGGGCGCAGGTGGCGCAGCAGCACGACGACCAGCACCGCGAGGCCCGCGTAGAGCCCGGCGGCAACCAGGGCGACGGCGGTCATCCCGGAGCCGAAGGCCGCGTGGGCGGCGTCGAGGAGGTCCCCGCCGAGGCCGTCCGGCAGCGTGGCCGCCACCGCGTCGGCGTCGGCGAGGGACTCCCCCGCCCGCTCCGGCGCCCCCGCGGGGAGGTCGATCCCGGCGGTGTAGACGGCGGTGCCGAGGCTGCCGAGCACGGCGATGCCCAGCGAGATACCCATCTCGCCGCCGGTCTCCGCGGTGGCCGAGGCGGAGCCGGACTTCTCCGCGGGCGCCGTGCCCACGATCAGGTTCAGTCCCAGCGCGCCGACCGGTGCGGCGCCGAGGAAGCCCAGCGTGAACCCGATCACCAGCGGCGCGAGATCGTCGCTGACGGCGACGTACAGGAACCCTGCCGCGGACACCGCAAGACCCGAGCTGACGATGACCGCGGGCCGCACGGTCCGCGCCAGCACCGGCGCCAGCAGGGAGCCGGCGACCAGCGCGAGCGCCGGGGGCGCCATCCAGAACCCGGCCGTCAGGGGCGAGAAGCCCTCGATCAGCTGGAGGTGCTGACTGAAGAAGAGGTACGTGCCACCCTGCATGAGCATCGTCAACAACAGGACGACAAGCGCCGCGGAGAACGAGCGGTTGCCGAACAGCCGCAGGTCCAGCAGCGGGTCCGCCAGCCTGAGCTGGCGGCGCGCGAAGGCGTAGCCGAAGGCGAGCCCGGCGGCGACGGCTGCGGCGGCCTGCGCGCCAGGCTCGTCGGCCAGTTCCTTCAGCCCGTAGACCAGCGGGATGACCGTCAGCAGCGACAGCGCCACGCTCGCCGGGTCCAGCCGGCCGCCGCCCTCGCCGCCCGACTCCGGCAGCAGCGGCCGGGCCGTGAGCACCAGCAGCAGCGCCACCGGCACGCCGAGCAGGAACACCGAGCCCCACCAGAAGTGCTCCAGCATCACCCCGCCGACGACCGGGCCCAGTGCCGCGCCGCCCATGAAGCAGGCGGTGAACACGCCGATGGCCAGGGCCCGCTGACGCGCGTCGGTGAACATGGTGCCGACCAGGGCCAGCGCCGAGGGCGCGAGCGACGAGGCCGAGATGCCGAGCAGCATGCGGGCGGCGATCAGCATCTCGGCGCTCGACGCGTACGCGGCGAGCACCGACGCCGTGCCGAAGGCCACCGCCCCGAAGGCCAGCAGCCGGCGGCGGCCGATCCGGTCGCCGAGCGTTCCCATGGTGATGAGGAAGCCGGCCATCATGAACCCGTACACGTCCATGATCCACAACACCTGCGTGGGGGACGGCTCCAGGTCCGCGGTCAGGTGCGGCAGCGCGAGGTACAGCACGCTGTTGTCGACCGAGGCGAGCAGCATGGGGAGGGCGAGAACGCTCAGGCCGAGCCATTCGCGGGGCCCGGCCTTCGTGGCGGTGGTCGTCGTCATGCGTCCACGGTCGCCGCGCGGTGTTCGGGTTTGCTTATGGTGGTGTCATGCGCTTCGGAGTGCTCGGTCCGGTACGGGTCTGGACGGACGACGGCCGGCCCGTCAGGGTCCCGGAGCTGAAGGTACGCGTGCTGCTGGCCGCGCTGCTCGCCCGCGAGGGGCGGCCGGTGCCGCAGGGGCGGCTGGTCGACGACCTGTGGGACGCGAGTCCGCCGGGCAAGCCGACGGGTGCGCTCCGGGCGAAGGTCTCCCAGCTGCGGCGGGCGCTGGGCGACGCCGAGCCGGGCGGGCGGGAGCTGGTCGTCTCGGACGCCGCGGGGTACGTGCTGGAGGCCGCCACCGACGCCGGGGACTTCGCCGAGCTGGTCCGGCGGGCCCGTACCGCGCCCACTCCCGCGCGCACCGCCGATCTGCTCACCGAGGGGCTGGCGCTGTGGCGCGGGCCGGCGTTCGGCCCGTACGAGGACACGCCCTTCGCCCGCGCCGCGGCCGCACGGCTGGAGGAGCAGCGGCTGACCGCGCTCGAGGAGCTGGCGCGGGCGCGCCTGGACCTGGGCGAACACGCGCCGCTGGTGGCCGAGTTGACGGACCTGGTGGACGCCCATCCGCTGCGCGAGCGGCTGACGGGCCTGCTGATGCGGGCCCTGTACGGCGCCGGCCGGCAGAGCGAGGCGCTGGCCGCCCACCGCGCGCTGCGGGTGCGGCTGCGCGACGAGGCCGGGCTCGACCCGGGCCCGGAGCTGGCCGCGCTGCAGCAGCGGATCCTGGCGGGCGACGAGGCCCTGGCCGCCGCGCCGCCCGCGGCCCCCCGGCTGCGCCCGCCGCGGCTGCCGGTGCCGCTGACGCCGCTGGTCGGCAGGGCGGCCGACCTGGCGCAGGCCGGGCCGCTGCTCGACGCGGAGCGGCTGGTGACGCTCACCGGCCCCGGCGGCGTGGGCAAGACCCGGCTGGCGCTGGCCGTGCTGGGCGAGCGCCCCGAGCCGGGCTACGTCGCCGAGTTGGCGGGCGCCGGCGACGGGAGCGTCGCCGACGTGGTGGCGACGGCGTTCGGCGTGCCGGACGAGGACGGGATCGCCGCCGCGCTGGGCGACGCCGCCGCGGTGCTGCTGCTCGACAACGTCGAGCACGTCGTCGACCAGGCCGCCAAGCTCGCCGACCGGCTGCTGCGCGCGGCCCCCGGGCTGCGCGTGCTGGCCACCGGGCGGGAGCCGCTGGGGCTGGCGGGCGAGGTCGTACGGGCGGTGCCGCCGCTCGCCGAGGCGGACGCGGTGCGGCTCTTCGCCGACCGCGCCGCGGCCGCGTCGCCGGGCTTCGCACTCGGCGCCGGGAACGCGGCGGAGGTCGCCGGCGTGTGCCGCCGGCTCGACGGCATCCCGCTGGCGCTGGAGCTGGCCGCGTCCCGCGTCCGCGGGGTGGGCGTGGCGGGCCTGGCCGCCGGGCTCGACGACCGCTTCCGGCTGCTGGCCGACGGCCCGCGGGGCCTGCCGGAGCGGCAGCGCACACTGCGGGCGGCCATCGAGTGGAGCTGGCGGCTGCTGGACGACCGGGAGCGCGCGGCCCTGCGGCGGCTGGCCGTGCACGGGGCGGGGTGCACGCTGAGCGGGGCGATCTACGTCTGCGCGGACAGCGGCGCCGGCCCCGAAGGCGCGGCGGAGGGCGCGGTGTCCATCGAGGCGGGCGGCGAGCAGGCGCCGGCGGGCCTGACGGCCGAGGAGGTGCCGGGACTGCTCGCCCGGCTGGTCGACCGGTCCCTGGTCTCCCGGGACGGCGAGCGGTACCGGCTGCTGGAGACGGTCGCCGCGTACGCCTGGGAGCGGCTGGAGGAGGCCGGCGAGACGGCGGAGGTGCTGCTGCGCCGCGACGACTACTACGCCCGGCTCGCGGAGTGCGCCGAGGCGGAGCGCGCGGGACATGCGCGGCAGCGCTGGATCGGCCGGCTGGACGCGGAGATCGCCAACCTGCGCGAGGCCCTCGACAGCGCCACCCGCCGCCGCGAGACGGCCCTGGCCGCCCGCATCAGCGGCTCCCTCGCCTGGTACGAGACGGCCCGCGGCCGGCCGGCGCCGCGCTGACGGCTGCGGCGCGCCCGGCAGGCGCCGCCGCCCCCCGTCAGGTGCGGCGCGCGTGGGCGGCCGGTGGTGTTCAGGAAGGCCCCCGGCCGGCGGCGGGGTCCGGGCCGGCGGTGCCCAGCAGGCCGGCGAGCAGCCGGCGGGAGTGGTCGAGCCGGTCGATGGCGGCGGTGAGCCGGGCGTGCTCCCGGGTCAGCCGGGCCACCACGCCGGGGCAGCCGGTCGTCGTCACACGGTGCGCGGTGCCCTGGTCGTCGACGCAGTCCAGGATCCCCGCGATGACCGCGGTGCGCAGGCCCGCGTCGAGCAGCACCCGGATGTGCCGCACGGCGGCGACATCGCCGTCGGCGTACTCGCGGTAGCCGTTGGGCAGCCGGACGGGGTGCAGCAGCCCCTGCTCCTCGTAGTAGCGCAGCAGTCGCCGGCTCACGCCGGTCCGGTGGGCCAGCTCGCCGATCCGCATGCTCCCCGTCCTCTCCCTTGACCTTCACACCGGTGGCACGCTCTAACGTCGCGGGAGCCGCGGATCATCCGCGGGGAGAGCGAGGAGAGGTCATGGCGGGAGCAGTGGTCATCGGGGCCGGGCCCGGGATCGGCGCGGCGGTCGCCCGCCGGTTCGCCCGGGAGGGCCTGCCCGTGGCGCTGGTGGCGCGCTCGGAGCACACGCTCGCGCGGGTCGCCGCGGGGGTCGGCGCGGCGGGCGCCGGAGTCGCGCCGGGGCACGGGGCGCTGCCGCTGGTCGCCGACGTCACCGACGAGGCGGCGCTGCGCGCCGCGCTCGACGCCGCGACCGACAGGTTCGGGGTGCCCGACGCCGTCGTCTACAACGCGGCCCTCGTCCGCGCCGACGGGCTCGGCGAGCTGGACGGGAGCGCCCTGCTGGCCGCCTGGGCCGTCAACGTCGGCGGCGCGCTGACCGCGGCGGCGCACCTGGCGCCGGCGATGGTCCGGCGCGGCGGCGGCTCGTTCCTGCTCACCGGCGGGATGCCCGAGCCGAAGGCGCCGTACGTCAGCCTCTCGCTGGGCAAGGCCGGGGTGCGCACGCTGGCGCGGCTGCTCGACCTGGAGTACGGGCCGGGGGGTGTGCACGTCGCCACGGTGACGGTCGACGGCGCGGTGGCGCCCGGCACGGACTTCGACCCGGACCTGATCGCGGAGCACTACTGGCGGCTGCACGCCCAGCCGCGGCCGCGCTGGGAGCACGACGTCGCGTACACGGGCGCGGAGGCGGCGGCGTCCGGCGCCTGACCGCGGCGGCGCCGCTATGCGCCGGGCTCCCGGCTCACCGCGACCGCCGCCTTCAGGTCCGCCCAGAACTCGGGCCGGGGCGCGACGCGGTGGCCGAGGCGGTAGACCGTTGTACGGGACCGGCCGCGTACGCGCAGGTGCACGTCGGAGGGGCCGGGGTGGGCCTGGAGCACGGCCTTGAGCCGGCCCACGGACTCGGGCGTGACCTGGGCCTCGGTGATGTCGAGGCGGACCGGGGCGCGTTCGCCGGCGGCGCTGAGGTCC
>NZ_JAINRD010000003.1 GCF_020400605.1 Streptomyces aculeolatus
CCGGGGCGGCCCCCACCCCCCCCCCCCGGGCGCCCCCCCCCCGCCCGCCGGGGGGGGCCCCCCGGGCGGGGCCCCCCCCCCCGCCCCCCGCTCGGCGCGGGACCGGTCCCGTCAGGAGGGGATCCAGTCCCGCTCGATGTGAGGTGTCTCGATGCTCAGGGCGCGCATGTGCTCGATCGGGTTGGTGTACTCCCGGCTGGCGACGATGCGCCCGTCGCTGAGCGTGAAGCCGTGGATGAAGTGGTTGCGGTAGCGGCCCGGGGGATAGCCGGGAAAGAGGATGGTGCCCTCGCCCCCGCACTCGACCCAGATCACCGACGGGTCCTGGGTCTGGTAGATGTGCACGTCGCTCCACTGCCAGTCCGGCAGCACCTGCATCGACAACTCGCCGTGCCGCTTCAGCTTCTCGCGCCCCCTGACGACGATGGGCCGCCCCATGTCGGTGTAGAAGAGCGACGCGGAGCCGTCCTCGGTGTAGAGGGTGTAGCGGCTCAGCCGGGCCTCCGCGCCGGTCCGCATGTACTGCTCGACGGCTCTTCGGTTGCGGTCACGCAGGTCGTGGTGGTCGGCGAACACCGGAGCGGCGGTGTCGGGTGCCGCCGGCATGGGCGAGGTCATGGCGTCTCCTGGCGCGTGTGACGGATGTCGGTCGGTGGTGCCTTTCGTGGAGAGCGCGCACGCCGCCGTTGGGGGACGGATGCGGACGTAGGCGCCGCTCCTCGGCCGGGGCCCGGTTCGGGCCGCCGGCGGCGGCAGGTGCCGGATGCCGCGTCGGGGAGCAGGCGGGCCCGCCGGCAGCTGCCGGCGGGCCCCTTCGGTCCGGACTCCGCGGTGTCCCGTCGCCGGGACGCCGCCGGGCAGCGCCGCTGCCCGCGCACCGAGTCCTCGTGCCGGCCGGGGCCGGTCTCAGCTGCCGGCCCGTGGGGCCGGCGGGGTGTAGGAGGCGCGGGAGTTGAGCTCCGCGACCTCGCTCTCGGCCTTCATGCGGTACATCTCCATCATCTGGGTGACCTGAGCCCGGTCCCAGGTGCTGGGGCTGGTGGCCCGCTCCATGGCCCGGGCGGCCATGACGACGCCGTTGGCGGGCTCCAGGCGGGCGCGCTCGTACGCGGCCAGCCCCGCCGGCACGTCGCCGTCCGCCTGCGCCAGTTCGTAGGCGAGCACCCGCGCGTCCAGGACGGCCTGCGCGGCGCCGTTGCCGCCCGCCGGGTACATGGGGTGGGCGGCGTCGCCGAGGAGCGTGACGCGGCCGCTGCCCCAGGCGGGCAGCGGGTCGCGGTCGACCATCGGGTACTCCAGGACGTCCCCGGAGCGCTCCAGCAGGTCGCGCACGTCGAGCCAGCCCATCGACCAGCCCTCGTAGTGCGCCATCACCTCCTTGAGCAGGCCCTCGCGGCGGTCGTCGACCGGGCCGTCGGCGGCCTCGGGCAGCAGGCCCGGCTCGGCGACCCGCACCAGGCAGACCCAGTTGGTGCGGTCCTTGCCGATCGGGTACGCGACGAGCGTGACGTCGCCGTCGCTCGCCCCGACCCAGGAGCGGCCGGTGAGGAACGGCGGGACGCCCTCCGTCACACCGCGCCACATCCGCTGGCCGGACCAGGCCAGCGGCCCCTCGTCCGGGTGCAGCAGGGTGCGGACCGTGGAGTTGAGCCCGTCCGCGCCGACCAGCGCGGCGGCCCGGAGGGTCTCGGTCCCGCCGCCCGCGCGGTCCGTGACGCGGACCTCGACGGCGTCGTCGTGCTGGGCGAAGTCCTGCAGCCGCGCGCCGGTGCGGACGGCGTCGGGGCCGAGCCGCCGGCGGACCTCGTCCAGGAGCATCAGGTGCAGCTCGCCGCGGTGGATGCAGTACTGCGGCCACTTGGAGCCGGTCACCGTGCCGCGCGGCTGCGAGAACAGCTCGTTGCCGTACTTGTCGCAGAAGGCGTACTCGGCGGTGGCCACGCCGAGTTCGGCCAGCTCGTCGCCGAGGCCCAGCTCGACCAGTTCGCGGACGCCGCCGGTGAGGAGGTTGATGCCGACGCCGATGGGCTCGATGCGGCGGGCGCTCTCGACGACGACCGCGTCGATTCCGGCGGCGTGCAGGCTCAGCGCGGTGGTGAGCCCGCCGATGCCGCCGCCGGCGATGAGGACGGGAGCGGCCATCAACTGCCTCCCCCGGTGGCGCCGGAACACCGGGTGCGGGTGCTTCCGGCAGGGGCGGATGGGTGGTTGCGGAGGTGGACTGACAGCGTGGCCGGGTCCTCGGATTCGGTGCTTTCTCGGGTCTCGGTCATGCTCGGCTCCTTGTCCTCGCTGTTTTCCGGCGGTCAATCCGCGGGGCGGACCCGGTCGGAAACCTGAGACGACATCTGGTAATAGGACGCAAGCTTGAAGAACTCCTCGCCCCGCGCCACCGTTCCCGCGTAGACGTAGCTGGGCTCGCCCTTGTGCACGGTCGGCATCTCGCGTGCGAACTTCCCCACAGCGGGCTCTATCCGGGCCGGCAGCAGGTCCGGATCCGAGGTCCGCGTGGAGAAGCACATCCGCTCGATCCGGGTGCTGTCCCAGCCGAATGTCGGGTACATGGCATACGAGGTGCCGATGAACTCCAGCATGTGCTCGCTCGGCTCCGGCAGCCCCATGCCGCGGAGCGTCGGGATGATGGCGTCGGGCCGCGTGTACTCGGGGGTGAGCCCGCTGATGTACAGGTTCCACGACCGGCTGCGGTAGTCGACGCCGATGGCGGAGACCTTGCCGTCGAGTCCGGCGGCGCCGAAGGACTCGGCGTGCTCGGCGAGGGCCGGCGGGATCGACGACAACTCGGTGAGCGCCTTCATGCTCTGCGGCTCGGCCAGCGGGAAGAAGGCGACGGCCTTCCTGAAGCCGCCGACGATGCCGAAGTCGACGCCGTAGGCGTCGACGGTGAAGCGGTCCCTGATCTCGGGGAGCAGCCCGGCGATCGGGTGGTCGACCTTGTCCAGCAGGCCGCCCGCCAGCGCGGCGGCGTAGGGGTCGCCGGCCGCCTTGGGCAGGGAGAAGTCGAAGGCCAGCTCGCCCCGGTACCGGTTGCCGGTGCCCATGCTGAAGATGATGTGGGCGTCGTCGAGCCACTTGCCGAAGGTGTCAAGAGCCGGCCAGACCCTGTCCCGGGAGCAGGGTGCGTCCACTAACCGGGCGGTTTCCTCAACTGCTGAATAAATGGTTTCCAGCTCGGTGGCCTCGGGCATTCTTCCCTCCAAGGGGTCAACCCCAGCGATCGTCGGAATAGCAAATTCCTGTGCCCTTCCGGCTGTTCGCACCGGCCCTCTCGGCGGCGACCGGATCGGCGTCGAGGAGTTCGCGCCGGACGGCCGTAGCAGGCATTGGCGGAGGTTTACACCCCTCCTTTCGGCCTGCGGACACGTCCGGATCCTCCCACTTGCCTCTTGAGACTGACTTTACGTGGACTTGGCGATCGCTTGGCATCCCTGCCGCCACCTCGGGAAATAGCGCCGGGCGTTTGTGCGGCAGTGCGCGGACCGGTGGCCAATTCGGCAATTCCCGCACTGGCGAATTTACGGCGGTGCGGCCGGATCCGTACGGCACGCGAAACGGCCGCCGCCGGGGAGCCCCCGGCGGCGGCCGTCACCGCCCGCGCCGTACGGCGCGGTTCGCCTCACGCCTTGCGGAGCACCGCCCCGTAGGCGTCGCACGCGTTCCGCACCTCGCCCGCGGGCCGCCAGTGGCTGACCGGGACCAGGCCCGGTTCGACCGGCGTCCAGCCGTCGAGCATCCGCTCCAGCGCGGCGCGGTCCCGGTCGATCAGCGGGTCGCTGGCCCGGCGGAAGATCTCGATGACGTCCGGGACCCGGGGGTCGATGTCGGACGAGATGTGGTTGATCCCGAGGTAGCTGCCCGGCACCACCGCCTCGTGGATCCGGTTGACGATGGCGGCCGGGTCCTCCTCGTCGGTGATGAAGTGCAGGATGCCCGAGAGCAGGACCCCGACGGGCATCGTGAAGTCCAGGGTGGACCTGACGACCTCGTTGAACAGGACGGTGTCGGGGTCGCGTACGTCGCCTTCGAGGGCGACGGTGTACTCGCCGTCGGCCTGCAGCGCCGCCATGTGCGCGACGGCGACCGGGTTCTTGTCGACGTACACCACCCGCGTGTCCGGCGCGATGCGGTGGGCGACCTCGTGGACGTTGTCGTAGATGTCCGTGGGCATGCCGCCGCCGATGTCGAGGATCTGCCGCACGCCGGCCTCGCCGACCCAGTACTCGACGGTGCGGTCGACGAAGAGCCGCTGCTCCCGCGTGAGCACCTTGAGGTCGGGCATGATCCGCTCGGCCTCCTCCAGCAGGTCGCGGTCGGCGTGCACGTTGTCACGGCCGCCCAGCGCGTAGTCCCAGAAGCGCGAGGGGTGGGGCTTGCGCGCGTCCGGCAGCGGCATTCTCCCCTCACGGCCCGCCGACGACTCGTCAACCGTCATGTCTGCCTCCGTACCCGTGGCCACCGGTCTCACTCGCCGCCGAGCGTGATCGAGGTGTCGATGAACTCGTTGGTCACCAGGTCGTCGGGCGCCAGTCCGTCCTTGATCGGCTTCTTCTGCGACTCGAAGACCGGTCCGGCGAGGTCGATCAGCTCCTGCACCCGCCCGGTGTCGAACTCGCCCACGGGCTTGCCCGGGTCGGCGACGAGGTCGAGCGCCCGCATCTGCTCCACCGAGTACTTCCCGACGCCCTTGGAGAAGGGCTGGTCGGCCTTGAAGGTGTCGCGCAGCTCGATGACCTTGTCGATCACCGGGTCCGGGTTCTCCATCAGGTCGACCGCGCCCTGCTGGATGACGGGCACCAGCTTCTCCAGGCACGGCGCCAGCTCGGCCCTGTCCGCCGGGCGGATCATCGGCGAGGGACCGGGGTTCGGGTAGTACTCGTAGGCGAGCTGCGACTCGACGGGCTTGCCCCAGTCGGGCAGCTCCTCCTCGTAGATGTACGGGTCCTCGGTGGCGTACCCGGAGGTGGCGACGTCGCCGCCGGCGGCGACGAAGCGCGCCGGGGAGCCGTCGCCGGAGCTGTCGACCTGGTCCTTCTTCAGGATCCCCTTGCTCGTCAGGTAGTCCATGTAGGGGGTGGGGACGTAGACGACGGTGGCGTCGGTCCTGCCGATGTCCTCGATCGACTTGACGTCCGGGTACTTCTCCGGGTCCCACATGATGACCTGCGGGTTCTTCGCCAGCAGCGACATCACCGCGAGCGTCGGCTGCTTGT
The DNA here is from genome assembly GCF_020400605.1 of Streptomyces aculeolatus. Classification (GTDB taxonomy): domain Bacteria; phylum Actinomycetota; class Actinomycetes; order Streptomycetales; family Streptomycetaceae; genus Streptomyces; species Streptomyces aculeolatus. Next base: position 5,229 of record NZ_JAINRD010000003.1, read on the forward strand.
CGGAGTTCTGGATCGCCTCGTCGAAGCCCTGCGGGATGCCGAGGTGGATGGTGTCGTCCGTGTACATCTGCGAGGACGTCGGGTTGAAGCCGATCGCCGGGCCGCCGGAGCGCAGCTCCAGCTTCACGCCGGTGTCCTTGCCGCCGGAGGCGACCAGCGGGGCGGTGACCTTCTTGGCGTTGGCGTCGACGTCCATGTCGTCGCCGAGGAGCTGGTACATGGCGCCGGCGGAGGTGATGTCCGGCCACCACGCCGTCTGGACCACGATCGTCTCCGGGCACTCCTTGCTCAGGTCCGTGGCGCCGCCGGCGCCGGCGGCCGGGGAGGCGGTGTTCTTGCCGTCATCGCCGCCGTCGTCGTCGCTGTCGCCACAGGCGGCCAGCACGGACAGCATCGCTACGGCGGCGGCGAGGGGGACCGCCTTTCTACGCACGTGGTGCAGAGACATATGAGTTCCAGTGACGTTCGGGCGGCCGGGGGCCGGTCGGGCTGACGGGGGTGCCGGACAGACTGATGCCTGATCATAGACATGCCTTCCGCGCGTACGTTCGGCGCGTTCCCCGGTCGAGTTCCTTTTGCAACATGGGGGTTGGCGCGCCGGAGCGCCGCGTTCCGTACCGGCGGGGGCGGGGACGGCCGGTCGGCGCATCCGGTCGGCCCGGCCGGTCAGCCGAGCCAGTCGCCGATCCCGTCCCACGCCAGTTCCAGCTCGCGGTCGGGGCCGCGGCCCAGGACCGCCTGCACGTCGTCGTGCGCCCGGACCATCCTCCGCTTGCCGCCCATCCGGTGCAGTTCGGCGCCGATCTCGCGGGTGCGCCTGTCCTTGCCGGTGCGGGTGAGGAAGCCGCGGCTGAGGCCTATCTCGATCAGTTCCGCCACCAGCAGCCGCATCCGGTGGTCGGGGTCGGTCTCCCGGCGGCGCCGCTCCGCCTCCGCCACCCACGGCGGGGTGTCGACGCCGCCGTCCCGGGTTGGGCCCGATTCCATCCGGCGCCGGACGGAGTCGGGCAGGGTCCGCCGCCACGCGGCCTCCGACCGGCGGCCGCGCCGGTCGAGGGCGAAGGCGGCGAGGTTCAGGGCGGCGATGGCCCCCAGGACGACCACCACGACGATCAGCCACACCGGCATGCCGCACCTCCCGGTCCGCTCCTGCCGGGCACGTTCCCGCCGCTGCCCGGGGGCGACGACACTACCGGCGCCGGCGCGCCGCGTCAGGCGGGCGGGTCCGGGCCGTCGGCGATGCGCGGCGGCGCCGTGCCGTGACCGGCCGCACCGCCGCCGGCCGGGTGGGTCAGGCGCGCTGCGGAAGGCATGACGGCACGATAGGCGCGTGCCGCGCGGAAGTGTGCTGCCGCAGTGTTGCGCCATCCCGAAGGGCCCGCGGTACGGGCCTGAGCCGGGACGACGCCAGGCGCGGGCGGACTTCCACCGCCTGTGCCGCGCTAGAACGTCACGTCGCTGCAGAAGAAGTAGATCTGGTCGGCGTGCGACGCCTTCCAGATGGTGTAGACGATGTGGTGGCCGCTGCGGCCGGGGGCGCTGGCGTCCGCCGTGTAGTGGTTGGCGGGGCCGTACGGGCCGGCGGTGGCCACGCGCTCCAGGTCGCCCCAGTCGAGCGCGTCGGTCTGCGCGTCGTAGCCCTGCCGGGTCACGTAGACGTAGAGGTAGTCGGCGCCGTGGTACGCCTGGTCGAGGACGTCGACGGTGAAGTCGGTGCCGATGGCGTCGGTCTGCCACGGGCCGGGCGTGTCCATGGAGTCGTAGCGGCCGTCCTGGGTGCGGCCTGCGCTGCAGAGCTGGTTGTCGGGGATGTGGGCCTGGAAGTCGCCGCCGGTGCCTTCGCGGTAGAGCCCGTTCCAGTTCCACATGCCGTTGGTGTCGTGCTGCCACGCCTGCCAGCACATGGGGTCCTGCTGCTGCATGTCCGGGTTCTGGAAGTCGTCACCCCAGCGCTGCCAGCAGCCGTAGTTGCGGGAGACGGGGTCGGCGGCGGAGCCGTGGGCCTGGGCGGTGCCGCCGCCGGTCCACGGCGTCAGCAGGAGCGCGGCGGCGGCCAGGACGGTCAGGAGGGCGCGCACGGGCAGGCTCCGCGCGTCGGTGCGATCGTTCGGTAGCGATGACACTGCGACTCCTCCTCCGGGAGAGGGGTGGGGGAAACGGGATTGGGAGCGCTCCCATTCCTCGGACCTCTCCCCCGGCGGCGCCCGTGCGAAACCTGGGCGCCGCGCGGCGATGAGTTCCGGTGCCCCGCCCGGTCCCTACCCGCGTACCCCGTTCGACAGCCTTCCGAGGAGCGCATCATGACCGCCACGTACACCTTCGACGTCTTCAGCAGCCTCGACGGCTTCGGCGCCGCCGGCGGCGACTGGACCGGCTACTGGGGCAAGCAGGGCCCCGAACTGCTCGACCACCGCCTCGGCCTGTACAGCGAGGAGCAGCGGATGGTCTTCGGCGCGCAGACCCACCGGCTGTTCGCCCGGATGCTCGCCGAGAGCAGCGAGGGCGACGACGTGCGCGACCCGTGGGTCACCCGGATGACCCAGCTGCCCGCGACCGTGGTGTCGACCACCCTGACGGAGCCCCTCGACTGGCACGACGCCACCATCGCGCGCGGCGACGCCGTCGACGTCGTCGCGCGCCTGAAGGAGGAGTCCGACGTGCCGCTGCGCTCCCACGGCAGCCTGGCGATGAACCGCGCGCTGATGGCCGCCGGCCTGGTCGACCGGGTGCAGGTCACCGTCTTCCCCGTGATCACCGGCCGGTCCGGGCTCGCCCCGGTGTTCGAGGGCGCGGCCGACTTCGACCTCGACCTCCTCGAGACCCGGACCCTCGACGGCCGCATCCAGGAGCTGATCTACCGGCCCACCCTGCACGGCTGAGCGGCCGCGCCCGCGCGGGCGGCGGTCGTCAGAGGAGGTTCCGGCGCTGGGTGCGTACGACCTCCTCCGCCTCCGCCGCCGTCGCCACCGCGGGCGGGGAGCCCCACAGCGGCAGGCCGGCGGTCTCCTTGAGGAACGACACGGAGACGATGCCGACGACGGCGAACGCCATCGTGTAATACGCCGCCGCCAAGGGCGTGTCCAGGACGTGCACCAGCCCCTCGATGACGGCAGGGGTGGTGCCGCCGAAGACCGCGACGGAGATGTTGTAGCCGATGGCCAGGGAGCCGTAGCGGATCTCGGTGGGGAAGAGCGCCGGCAGCGTCGCCGACATGGTGCCCTGGAGGCAGATGAGGCTGCCGCCGAGCAGCAGCATCCCGAAGAAGACGGCGAGGACGGAGCCCTGCCGGACCAGCCCGTAGGCGGGCACCGTGACGACGAGGAAGCCGACCATGCCGATCATCAGCAGCGGTTTGCGGCCCAGCCGGTCGTTGGCGCGGCCGACGAGCGTGACGACGGAGATCATCGCGACCATGGTGGCGATGACGACGGCGAGCTGCTCGGCGCGCGGCCAGTCAAGGTTCTCCGTGAGGTACGTCGGCATGTAGGTGAGCAGCATGTAGTTGGCCACGTTGTACGCCGCCACCAGCGCGATGCACAGCAGCATCGTCCGCCGCTGCCCCGCCAGGATCCGCCGCAGCTCCCTGGGCGCCTGCTTCCCCTCGGTCTTCACCCCCTCGACGGGTTCCGCCTCGCCCGTCACCTGCGCCACGGTGGCCCGGCCCGCCTCGGACTTGACGAAGGCGGGCGTCTCCTCCAGCCGCAGCCGCAGATAGAGGCCGATCGCGCCGAGAGGGCCGCCGATGAGGAACGGGATGCGCCAGCCCCAGGAGGCCATCGCGTCCTCGCCGATGCCGGCCGTGAGCACGAGGACGAGCCCGGAGGCGCCGATGTAGCCGGCGAGGGTGCCCATCTCCAGGAAGGAGCCGAAGTAGCCGCGCCGCTTGTCGGGGGCGTACTCGGCGATGAAGGTCGCCGCGCCGCCGTACTCGCCGCCGGTGGAGAAGCCCTGCATCAGCCGGGCGACGATGAGCAGCGCGGGCGCCCACAGGCCGATGGTGGCGTAGCTGGGGATGAGGCCGATGGAGAAGGTGGCCGTGGCCATCAGGATCATCGTCAGCGCCAGCACCTGCTTGCGGCCGACGCGGTCGCCGAGCGGGCCGAAGAACGCGCCGCCCAGGGGGCGTACGGCGAAGGAGATGGCGAAGGTCGCCAGCGACAGCATCGTGCGGGTGCCCTCGCTCGCACCGGAGTAGAAGACGTCGCCGAGGGTGACGGCGAGGTAGGCGTAGATGCCGTAGTCGAACCACTCCATGGCGTTGCCCAGCGCGGCGGCGCGCACGGCGCGCCGGATCTCGGGCTCCTCGGTGACCGTGATGTCGCGCAACCGCCACCTGGGCCGCAGCTTGGCCTGCGCCACGCGGAAGAGCATGGGGTGGCGTCTGCGGGCCGCGGGGTCCCCGGCAGCGCCGCCGTCCTTGTCCTGGGCCTCTGCGTCCATGAGATCCGGGGTACCACGCCGCCCGCCGCCATCGCGGTCAACGCGCCGCCGCTGCCGCCCCTTCGGCCGTGGGGGGGGCGGGGCGGGCTCAGTTCGACAGGTTGATCTGCGAGCGCACCTGGTCGAACCCCAGTCCCGGGTGGGGCCGGCGAGGGCCCGGTACGCGCGGCTCGTCGCCGGCCGGGGCCGTCCACCAGCTCACGCTGCCCTCCTCGACGGTGCGCAGCAGGATGCCCTCGCGGATCGCCCAGGGGCAGACGGTGACCACGTCGATGCTCATCAGCTTCATCGCGGTGTGCGCGACCACCGCGCCGGCCAGCGACTGCCGGGCACGTGCGGGCGAGATGCCCGGCAGCCGCGCGCGCTCGGCCGCGGGCAGCCCCTGCAGTTGCTTGACGGCGCGGCGGAGGTCCTCCTGCGCCATCGTGCGCGGCACGAACGGGCCGTGCCGGCCGGGTGCGGCGCCGCAGAGGCGGGCGAGCTGCTGCATGGTGCGGGAGGTGACGACGGTGGTGCGGGGCGCCTCCCAGCGGATGCGGGCGGCCACGTCGCGCAGCCGGTGCCGCACGTGGCGGCGTACGGCCTTGACCTCGGCGGCCGGCGGCGGGTCGTGCTTGCCGAAGAACTCGCGGGTCAGCCGGGCGGCGCCGAGCGGCAGCGCGATGGCGAAGTCGGGCAGCCGGCTGCGGCCGCAGGCGACCTCGAACGAGCCGCCGCCGATGTCGAGGACGGCCATCGGCCCGGCGCGCCAGCCCATCCACCGGCGGGCCGCCAGGAACGTCAGCTCCGCCTCCTTCTCGCCGGGCAGCAGCTGCAGGGCCACGTCGGTGCGCTCGCGGACGGCGCGGCAGATGTCGCGCGCGTTGGGAGCGTCGCGTACGACGGCGGTGGCGAAGGCGAACGGCTCCGCGACCCCCCAGCGCCGGGCCTCCTCGCGCGCGGCGCCGACGGCGGCGGCCAGCTCCCCGACGGCCCGCTCGCCGAGCCGTCCGTCGGGGTCGGCGAGCTCCGCGAGGCGCAGCTGCCGCTTGGCGGTGTGCACCGGCAGCGGCACCTGGCCGTCCGCGTCCGCGACCACCAGGCGCACCGTGTGGGATCCCGCATCGATCACGCCGACTCTCATTCAGCCTCGCGTACCCCAATCGGCGGCTTTTTAGACATCCCTCCTCTTCCGACCCTGGTGCCCCGGGCTGCGCCGTACGCGCTCAGCGCAGGTCGAGCCGCATCAGGACCCGGGGGTGGCCGGCCAGCCGCGACGTCGTGTCGGCGGCGTGGGTGAAGCCGGCGCGCTCGAAGTTCTTCCTCAGCCCGGCGTACGCCATCGTCAGGTCGACCCGGGCGGACCCGTTGTCCAGCGGGTACGCCTCGACCACGGGGGCGCCGTGGTCGCGGGCGAAGCCGACCGCGCCGGCGATGAGGGAGTGCGAGATGCCCTTCTTGCGGTGGCCGGGGCGGACCCGGACGCACCACAGCGACCACACCGGCAGGTCGTCGACGTGCGGGATCCTGCGGTTGCGCGCGAAGGTCGTGTCCGCCCGCGGCGCCACGGCCGCCCACCCCACCGGCACGTCCCCCTCGTAGGCGAGCACGCCGGGCGCCGGCTCGCCGGCGCACAGCCCGGCCGCGTACTCGCCGCGGGCGGGGCCGCGCAGCTCCTGGTTGAGCCGCGAGGGGATCCGGTAGCTCAGGCACCAGCAGACGGTGGCGTCCGGGGATTTCGGGCCGATCACGGCCCTGACGTCCTCGAACACCGAGGCGGGGCGGACTTCGATGGTCATGGGGCGAGCATGTCATGCGGGCTCTCCGGCGCCCGCTCCCCGCCGCGTGCGCCCGGGGCGCGCGTACCGCCCCCGGGCGGTGCGTGCGGCGCCGCCGGCTGATCCTTGCGGGTCCCCCGGCGGTGTGCGAGCGTGCGTGGCCGTAGCCGGGCGGTACGCCCGGCGCGTACCCGACGAGAGGTGGCCGCCCGTGAAGTTCGGGGTGTCGACGTTCCTGACCGACGAGGGCATCGCGCCCGCGGTGCTCGGGCGGGCCCTGGAGGAGCGCGGCTTCGACGCGCTGTTCGTCGCCGAGCACACCCACATCCCGGTCGAGCGGGTCTCGCCCCTGCCGGCCGGCGGGGAGCTGCCGCGGAAGTACTACCGCACGCTCGACCCGTTCGTCGCCCTGTCGGCGGTCGCCGCGGTGACCCGGGACCTGCTGCTCGGCACCGGCATCGCGCTGGTCGTGGAGCGGGATCCGATCATCACCGCGAAGGAGGTCGCCACGCTCGACCTGGTCTCGGGCGGCCGGGTGGCCTTCGGCGTCGGCGCCGGGTGGAACCGCGAGGAGATGCGCAACCACGGCACGGAGCCGCGCACCCGGGGGCGGCTGCTGGACGAGCGGATGCGCGCGATGATCGCGCTGTGGACGGAGGACGAGGCGGAGTTCCACGGCGAGTTCGTCGACTTCGACCCGGTCTTCTGCTGGCCCAAGCCGGTGCAGCGCCCCCATCCGCCGGTCTACGTGGGCGGGGGCGGCGAGCCGGCCTTCGCCCGGGTCGCGGCGTACGGCACGGCGTGGCTGCCGAGCCGGGTGCCGGCCGGGGAGCTGGGCGGGCGGATGGAGCGGCTGCGGGAGGTGGCGGGCGACGTGCCGGTGGTGCCGTACTCCGCGTCGCACGAGCCGCAGGCGCTCCAGGCGTACGCGGAGCTGGACCTGGAGCGGGTGCTGCTGGACCTGCCGACGCTGCCGGAGGCGGAGACGCTGCGGAAGCTGGACGAACTGGCGGCGGCGGCCGGGGCGTACCGGTGACGCGGCGCCCGCGCGGTCAGCGGGTGAGCCAGGCGCCGAGGCGGGACAGCCGGGGGATGTGCTCGCGGTAGTCGCGGCTGTTGCGGTCCAGCGCCTCCAGGAGGCGGGCGGAGCGGTGTTCGGTGTCGAGTTCGTCGAGGATCCGGTTGACGTCGGCGAGCAGCGCGCCGTAGAGGAACCAGTTCTCCTCGTCTCGCCCCACGGTCTCCAGCAGCAGGCTCTCCACCCGGTCGCGTACGGCGTGGGCCGCCACCAGGTCCGCCTCCAGCCGGCCTGCGGCGGTCTCGGCGCTCTCCGAGACCTCGGTCGAGACCAGCTGCGCGAAGCTGACCAGCGCGTCGCCGAGGTAGCCGAAGAGGTCCTGCAGCGCGGCGCCCGCGTCGTGGGGGAACAGGGTCTCCCCCCTCCCCCGGGCCTTCGCCAGGTCGGCGAGGCCGCGGGTGAGGACGCGCAGCACCACCGCGCAGACCTCCAGCGTGTCCAGCCCCGTGCGCAGCACGACCCGGTGCATCAGGCCCTCGCTCACCCGGGGGTTGAGCCGCAGGCTGTCCTCGGCGCGGCGCAGCGAGGTGTCGACCTCGCCGACGAAGTCGTCCAGCTCGCGCGCGGTGTGCAGCCGGTCGGCCGCCGCCGAGGGCGTGGTGACCTCGGTGAGCTGCTCCGCGCTGCGCAGCATCAGGCGGCGCATGCGGCGGGCCAGGTCCTCGATGGCGTCGCCGGCGCTCTCCACCCACACCGGGGGCGCCAGCACCAGGTTGAACGTGAGGCCCACGACGGCGCCGGTGAGCGTCTCCAGGATCCGCGTGAACGCCGTGTCGCCCACGTGGCTGACGCCGAGGACGAGCATCGCGCTGATGGCGACCTCGGGCACGAACTCGTTCACCCGCACGATGCGGCCCGCGACGAGCGAGCTGAGGATGATCAGCCCCAGGCTCCACCAGCTCAGCCCGACCAGCGCGCTGAACCCGCTGGCGATGAGCACCCCGACGACGACGGCGGTGACACGCCGGATGCCGGTGGTGAGCGTCGCGTAGAACGTCACCTGGACGACGAGCAGCGCGGTCAGCGGCGCCGTCAGCGGCTTGGGGCCGCTGGTGAGCTGGAGGGCGACGACGTACGCGAGGGTGGCGGCCATCGCGGCGCGCATCGTCTGCGCCACGGCGGGCGCGCGGAGCCGCTCGGCGAGGCCGGCCAGGGGCGAGCGGTTCCTGGCGGCGTCGGCTGCGTAGGGCTTCAGCGCTCCTCCCGGTGACGTCGCGACCGGAGCGCCGCGGCGGTTCGCCGCGGCGCCGGTGATCACGCACAACGTCTCACAGAGAGGGGCCCCGCTCGCGCTGCGGAGCCACCCCCTCGGGTCCGGGTAGGCCGAGGGGGTGGCGTGGGGGGTCCGGCGGGGTCAGCCGCCGCCGGTGAGGACCGGGGTCTGCCAGGTGCGCCACTCGGCGAGTTCGGCGGGCTTCCTCGGCGAGATCCGGAACGCGCCGGGGGCGCTGCCCGTACCGTGCAGGAACGCCGCGATGCTCTGCTGGAGCGGGGCGCGCCACTCGGACCGGGCTGCGCAGTGGGTGCCGTCCTGCACATCGGACCAGTAGCTGATGTTCCGGCCCGCGCCGAGCGCCTTGTAGACCTCGGCCCCGCCGAGGGCCGCCACGGCGCCGGACCGGGCGCCGAGCCAGTCGACGTGCGGGTTCTCCATGAGGAACAGCCCGCGGGGTGCGATCATGCCGACCATCTCGTGGGTGTCCACCGGCAGTTGTGCGGGGTTGCCGGTGTACGAGCCGAAGGCGTCGCCCAGCCACGGCTGCTCCGAGTACCCGCTGCTCAGCGGCTGGGCGCCGCTCTCCCGGGCGACGCTGCGCAGGGCGGGGGCGCCCGCGGTGCCCGACTCGATGGGCATCGTCAGCGCGATGCGCTGGTCGAACGCGCCGGCGACGAACGCGCCCTTGCCGAACCGGGAGCAGCCGGTGACGCCGGTCGCGTCGGCCCGCAGCACGCTGCCGTCCGACTGCTCGATGACGTCGATGATGCGGCTCACGCCCCAGGCCCAGGCCATGAGCAGCCCGGTGCTGCTGGAGGAGCCGTAGACGCTGTAGAAGGCACCCTGCTTGTTGTTGCGCGGGGTGCCCTCGCGGCCCACGGCGTACGGGTCGAAGTTGACGACGGCGGCGCCCGCGGCCTTGATGGCGGCGGTGTCCGCGCCGAAGCCGCCGTAGACGACGACCGCGGGGAACGGGCCGGTGCCGCCGGGCAGCTCGACGCGCGCGGAGAAGCTCGCGCTGCGGCCCTGGTCCGAGACGTTCACCGTGATCTGGCTCTGCGACACGCTGCCGGTGACGCTCGCGGGCTTGGCCGGCTTCTGGCCGTAGACGGTGCGCTCGGCCAGCTCCCTGATCTCGGCCCGGCGGCAGCGCCAGTCGGACTTGGTGGTGACGCGCGTGCCGTCCAGTTTGGTGAAGGGGTCGGGCAGCAGGGTGTTCGAGGCCGTGGGCGGGCTCGGGACGGGGCAGTCGGCGCCGTCGTCCTCGACCTGCGGGGCCGCCTGCGCGACGGTCCCGATGCGGTCGGCGGCGGCGCCCGGCCGGGCGTCGAGGGTGGCGGCGAACATCGCGGCGACGGCGACGAGGGCGGCGACAACCCAGGAGAGCGGTCTGGGCCGGCGGAGCGGGCGGAAGCGCATGGGGGGAACCTCCAAGCCGGGTGGGAGCGCTCCCATACCGTAGGGAGGCGACCGGCACGCGACAACAGTGGTTTTCAGCCACTTTCGCGATGCTAAGCGAAACTTTCGGAGACCTATGCGTGTGCCGCGCCGCCGGCCCTCAGCCGATCACCGCGCTCGACGGCACCCGGTCGGCGGGCACCGAGAACACCGCCACGTACGGCTGCGGATCCCCGCACGCCCCGCCGCCCCGCACCGGCCGCAGCCGCCGCGACGTGATCTCCAGCAGCAGGTCCTCGCCGCAGCCCCGCCCCTCGAAGGCGAACCGCCGCGCCGGCCCCGGCAGGTCCGAGTCGTACAGGCTCCCCAGCTCGGCCTCCAGCGCCGCGGCCGGCTGCGCGGGCAGCGGGCGTACGAAGGCGTCGAACTGGTCCGGCTGGCTGACCTCGGCCGCCCGCGGCCGGCCCGCCGCCGCGCCGTCCAGCGGTGCGTACGCGAGGAGTTCAGCCGGTCCCGGCGGCTGGGGCGACGTGCCGCCGATCCTCGGGTCCGTGCCGACGTCCTCCTCCGCGACGGCGAAGACCGCGAGCACGTCCCAGGGGCTGTCGCAGGTCTCGTACGTCGTCGTGTCGGTCAGCCGCGCGGAGTAGCCGGTGTTCTCGGCGTACGTCAGCACCGCGCCCTCCGCGCTGGTGCACCCGCTGCTCCAGCTCATCGCGACCAGCGCCTTCGCGTCCAGGTCGGGTTCGAGCAGCTCGTCCCGCAGCCCGGCGCCCATGCTCTCCTGCGGGAACCAGCCGGCGAACGCCTTCACGTCCGCCGGCGACCGCAGCATCGTGCTGACCGGTGCGAACCCGTGGCCCTGCTCGAAGTGCACGGTCTGCGCCCCGGGCACCACCGCGCCGTCGACGCCGTCCGGGCCGGACACGGGCGGCCCGTCCGAGCCCTCCACCGCCCACCACACCCAACCCGCGAGCAGCGCCCCCGCGACGACCGCCGCCGTGATCCACCACGTACCGGCGCGCAGCCGTGCGTCCGCCGAATCCCCCGCCATCCCCGTCCCCCCGTCGCTCCCCCGCACACCTCTTCGACGGCACCCCGCCCCACGCGGTTCCCCGCGTCCCCCGGACGGGTGCATGCGGAACCTCTGCGTCCTGCGGGGGCGTTGAGAGACTGACCGCGGCACCGCGGTCTTCGGTACGACGACCGGAACCGACGAGCCGGGCGGCATGCCCGCAACCCGAGGTGGCATTCAGTGTCGATGTTTGATCGGATCAAGGACCAGGCCAAGGGCCTTCAGCAATCCCGGGGCGGAGCGCGGTCCGGGAGCCAGGGCGGCTCCGGCTCGCCGGGCTCGGGCGGAGGTTCCAAGGCCCAGCTCATGAGCATGTTCAAGTCGCAGCTCAGCTCGATGAAGACGGAGCTGAAGAGCGGCGCGTACCGGGACGCCAGCATGGCGGTGTGCGCGCTCGTGGCGGCCGCCGACGGGCACGTGCACCCCGCCGAGCGGGAGCGCATGGACTCGCTGATCGTGAGCAACGACGTGCTGCAGAACTTCCCGCCGGAGCAGCTGCGCCAGCGGTTCACCAAGCATCTGGACCGGCTCACGGTCGACTTCCAGCAGGGCAAGTCGGAGGCGCTGCAGGAGATCGCCAAGGCCAAGAAGAAGCCGGCGGAGGCGCGGGCGGTGATCCAGACCGCGTTCGTCATCGCGAGCGCGGACGGCAACGTCGACCCGGCCGAGCAGCAGGTGATCCGCGAGGCGTGCTCGGTGCTCGGGCTCTCGCCCTCGGAGTTCGGCCTCTGAGCCCGGACCTGCCGTAGTCCGCGTGCCCCGTACGCCCGTCGCGGGCGGCCGGGGCACGCGGTGCGCTCAGCCCGCGGCGAAGCGGGCCCGCCACAGGTCGCGCAGCAGCGCGATCTCGGCCATGTGGTGGATGAACTCCAGGTTGCCCGCCCACAGCACGTCGACGTACCGCTCGTCAGGGTCGGAGGCGTACGGGTACTGCGAGAAGCCGACCGTGTCCAACTGCTCCTCGGTGACGGTGGCGACGCTGTCGCGCCAGCGGTCGACGACCTCCCAGAACCGCGCGACGGCCACCCGCCGCCCGCGGGGAGTGACGGGGTTTCCCCGGGGCGGGGCCCTCGGGCGGGGCCCGCGGTCCCCGGGGCTTGCGCGCGGGCGGCCCGGGCTGACGTGCGGTCAGCCGCGGTACGCCTCCAGCAGCCGCAGCCACACCTCGCTGATCGTCGGGTACGACGGGACCGCGTGCCACAGCCGGCTCACCGGGACCTGCCCCGCGACCGCGACGGTCGCCGAGTGGATCAGCTCCCCCACCCCGGGCCCGACGAACGTGACGCCGCGCAGGATCTCCTCGTCCAGGTCGACGACCATGCGCGCGCGCCCGCGGTAGCCCTCCGCGAACAGGCCCGCGCCAGCGACCGAGCTGATCTCCACGTCCACCGCGCGCACCCGGTGGCCGGCCCGTTCCGCCTCGGCCAGCGACATCCCGACGGCCGCGGCCTCGGGGTCGGTGAAGACGACCTGCGGGACGGCGCCGTGGTCGGCGGTCGCCGCGTGCGCGCCCCACGGGTCCGACTCCAGCAGCGGCACGCCCTGCGCGCGGGCGGCGATGGCGGCGCCCGCGATGCGCGCCTGGTACTTGCCCTGGTGGGTCAGCAGTGCACGGTGGTTGACGTCCCCGACCGCGTACAGCCACTCGCTGCCCTCGACGCGCAGGCTGTCGTCGACGGCCAGCCAGGAGCCGGGCTCCAGGTCCACGGTCTCCAGCCCGATGTCGCCGGTACGGGGCGCGCGGCCGGTGGCGAAGAGGATCTCGTCGGCCTCGATGGTGTCGCCCGCGTCGGTGGTCGCGCGGACGGTGCCGTCCTCGCGGACGACGGAAGTGACGGAAGTGCCGGTACGGACCTGCGCGCCGGCCTCCGTCAGCGCCTCGGCGACGAGTTCGCCGGCGAAGGGCTCCATGCGGTCCAGCAGGGCGTCGCCGCGGACGAGGACGGTGACCCGGGACCCGAGCGCCTGCCAGGCGGTGGCCATCTCGACGCCGACCACGCCGCCGCCGACGACGATGAGCCGGCCGGGGACGGTCGCGGAGCTGGTGGCCTCCCGGCTGGTCCACGGCCGGACGTCGGCGAGGCCGGGCAGGTTGGGCAGCAGAGCGCGGCTGCCGGTGCAGACGGCGACGGCGTGCCGGGCGGTCAGCGTGCGTACGGCGCCGTCGGCGTCGGTCACGGCCACCGTGCGCGGGCCGGCGAGGCGGCCCCTGCCGCGGTAGAGGTCGGCGCCGATGCCGTCCAGCCAGGCGACCTGGCCGTCGTCCTGCCAGTGGGAGGTGTACTCGTCCCGGTGGGCGAGGACCGCGGGCGCGTCGAGGTCGCCGGCCACCAGGCCGCTCAGCCCGGGCACCCGGCGGGCGTCGGCGCGGGCGATCACCGGCCGCAGCAGGGCCTTGCTGGGCATGCAGGCCCAGTACGAGCACTCGCCGCCGACGAGTTCGCTCTCGACGACCGCGGTGGACAGACCGGCGGCGCGGGTGCGGTCGGCGACGTTCTCGCCCACCGGCCCGGCGCCGAGGACGACCACGTCGTACGCGAAGGATTCCGTTTCCGTCATGGGGCCAGTGTGGCCGGTGGGTGCGCGGGGGCGGAACAGCGGCCCGGCGGGGTGTGTCGCCCGGCTGTCACCGGAGGGCCGGCGGCAGCGAGAAGGCGGCGAACAGGGCGCCGGCCCGCGCCCCGTTGTAGTCGACGATCTCGGTGACGCGGCCGCCGGCGCCGGAGACGACCTCCAGCGCGAGCGGCCGGAAGGCGGTGCCGCCGGGGCGGCGGAGGTAGACGGCGACCGCGGGGCGGAGGTTCGCGGAGGTGAGCAGGAACCGGTAGTCGCCGGGGGCGGCGTGCCTGCGGCGGCCCTCGGCGAACTCCTCCCGGCCGTCGTACCACAGCGGCCTGGGCGGGAAGGAGATGCGCAGGTCGGCGCCGAGCACGTCGGCGAGCGCGGCGCCGCCGCGCTCCAGCGCCGTGACGTACCGCGCGGCGAGTTCCCGTTCGGCGGGCGCCGCGGCGGCGTCCTTCGCGCGCCAGTCGAGCCGGTCCCCCGGCAGCCGGCCGCGGAGCGTGGCGCGGGCGCGCTGGAGTGCGCTCTTGACCGCGGGCACGGACAGGTCGAGCACCGCCGCCGCGTCCCTGGCTGGCCAGCCGAGCACGTCGCGGAGGACCAGGACGGCGCGCTGCCGCGGCGGCAGGTGCTGGACGGCCGCCAGGAAGGCGAGTTCGACGGTCTCCCGGGAGACGGCGGCCGCGTCGGGGCCGGCGTCCGCGGGCGCCAGCAGCCCGCTGGGCACCGGGCCGACCCAGGCGTGTGCGCCGCTCTCGGCGGGCAGGGTGCCGTCGGCGTGGCCGGAGCCGACGACGTCGTACGGCAGGACGCGCCGCGGGCGGCCCTTGAGCAGGTCGAGGCAGACGTTGGTGGTGATCCTGTACAGCCAGGCCCGGACGCCGGCGCGGGCGTCGTAGGTGTGGCGGCTGCGCCAGGCGCGCAGCAGGGCCTCCTGGACGGCGTCCTCGGCGTCCTGGTGCGAGGCGAGCATGCGGTAGGCGTGTACGAACAGTTCGCGGCGGCACCGGGCGGCGGCCCCGTCGAACGCGGCGGCGTCGAGGGGCGCGGCGCCGGGCGCCGGACCGTCGGCGGTACGGGCCCTGGGGACGCCGGTCGCGGCGGCCTCCGCAGCGGGGGCAGTCGGGTGCCTGCGGGAGCCGGCCCGGCGGGCCGGAGGGTCGGCGGCGTGCGTCATCGTCCCAGCCTCCTCGACGCCAGTACGGCCAGCAGCGCGGCAGTGACCGCCGACACCGCGGCGACGACGCGGAAGCCGTCGACAAACGCGCCCCGCGCGGCGGCCAGTACCGCGTCGGCGAGCCCCGGTGGCAGGTCCGCGGCCGCCGCCCCGGCCTGGGTGAGCCCCTCGCCGGCGGACGAGGCGGCGTGGGCCGGCACGCCGTCCGGCAGTGCCGCGGACAGCCGGTCCCGGTACACCGCGCCACCCAGGGTGCCGAGTACCGCGACCCCGGCGGCGATGCACACCTCGGCCATGGTCTGCATCAGCGCGGCGGCGGAGCCCGCGCGCTCCGGCGGGGCCGCGCCCACGACGAGGTTCGGCAGCAGCCCGGTGGCGGGGCCGACGCCGAGGCCGCAGACCACGCCGGAGGCGATCAGCACGGGCACGCCGCCGCCGGCGTCCACGGTGGTGAGGATCAGGTATCCGGCGGCGACCGCCGCGAACCCGGCGGCGATCACCCGGTGGGGGGCGAAGCGCCGGGCGAGGTGCGGGGCCGCGAGCGAGCCGGCGACCATCGCGGCGGCGCCGGGCACCAGGCACAGCCCGGCGTCCCGGGGGCCCAGCCCGGCCACGTCCTGGAGGTGGACGTTGGTCAGCAGGTACGCGCCGCCGCCGATGACGCCGGGGACGGCGAAGGCGACCAGGGCGGGGCCGACGGACGGCAGCCTGAACAGCCCCAGATCCAGGAGCGGGTGGGTCAGCCGGGCCTGCCGGCGGACGAAGAGGACGCCGACGGCCGCGCCGCCGGCCAGCGTGGCCGCGGGCAGCGGCCCGAACCCCCGGTGTGCCAGTTCCTTCAGCCCGTACACCGCGAGCAGCACGGCGGCAAGGGACATCGCGGCGGACTGGGCGTCGACGGGGGCGTCGTGCTTCTCGCCGCGCGGCGGCTCCGGCAGGATCCGCGGCCCGAGCACCAGCAGGAGGGCCATCACCGGCAGCCCCGGGAGGAACACCGAGCCCCACCAGAACGCGGAGAGCAGCAGGCCTCCGACCACCGGCCCGAGGGCCATGCCGGCCTGGAACCCGGCCATCCAGAGCGCGAACGCCAGCGCCCGCTGCCGCGGATCCGCGAACAGCGCCCCGATCATCGCCATCGCGGACGGCACGAACGTCGCCCCCGCGACGCCCAGCAGCGCCCGGGCGGCGATGAGCATCCCGGGGCTCGTGGCGAAGGCCGCCGCGAGCGACGCCGCGGCGAACGCGGCCGCACCGGCCAGCAGCAGCCGCCGCCGGCCGACGCGGTCGCCGACCGCGCCCATCGTGACGAGGAAGCCGGCGAGGAGGAAGCCGTAGACGTCGAGGATCCACAGGGACTGGGTGCCGGAGGCGCCGAGGTCCGCGCCGAGTGCGGGCAGGGCCAGGTACAGGCCGGTGAAGTCGAGGGACAGGATCAGCCCGGCGAGCACGAGGACCGCGAGCGCGAGCCACTGCCGCGCTCCCGCGCGGGGGGCGTGCGACGGGTCGGTGGGGGAGGTGGAGGGGACGGGCATGGGCGGCGCTCCGGGTCTCGGGTGTCTGCCCGTATGACCGCAGCCCCCGGGAAAAGGAATCGGTGCGGTACGGAGGCACTTCCCGCCCGGGTCGCCCAGGTGGCCGGGTGGGGCGCGGCGCCCGCCGCCCTCAGTGGCCGTGCAGCAGGCGGGTCAGGAACTCCGCGGCGTCGGTGCCGGTGCTGACGGCCGCGGCGAGGTTGTCCAGCGCCAGACGGTAGCGGTCGACCTCGCTCGGCTTGTCGATGCGCACGGTGCCCGAGAGCTGGTCCAGGCAGACCACGTCCGGGAGTTCGGGCTCGGCGAACCGCAGCATCGTCAGGGACTGCGCCACCGCCGCCGTGCCGCCGGCCGCCAGCGGCACCACGTCCAGCGTGACCGTGGGGTGTTCGAGATGCAGCCGGAGCAGGTGCTGGAGCTGGCCCTCCATCACCCCCGGGGAGCCGACCGAGCGCCGCAGCGCCGCCTCGTCGAGCAGCACCCAGCAGCGCGGCGGGTCGGTGCGGGTGAGCGCCTGCTGGCGGCGTTCGAGCAGGTGCAGGCGGCGCTCCACCGTGTGCACCGGGTCCCGCGGGAAGCCGAGCTGGGTGACGGCACGGGCGTACGCGGCGGTCTGCAGCAGGTCCGGGATGCGCTGGGACTGGTAGCTGCGGATGACGGTGGCGGCCTCCTCCAGGCCGAGGTGGGTCTCCGCCTGACTGGGTATCAGGTCGCTGTACTCCTGCCACCAGCTCGGCGCGTTGGCGCCGCGGGTCAGCGCCGCGTACTCGTCGAGCTCGGCCTCGTCGACGATGCCGTAGAAGTCGAGCAGCGCCGAGACGTCGTGGTCCTTGCAGCCGCCCTGGCCCAGCTCCAGCCGGCACAACTTGGCGACGGAGGCGCCGATCTGACGGGCCGCGGTCTGCAACCGGATGCCCCGGTCCTGGCGGAGCCGGCGCAGCCGGGAGCCGAGAACGGACCTGCAGACGGGCCGGCCGCCCCGCTCGTGCTCCCCGGCGAGCGGGATCTCCGGGTCGTGCACTGCCGCCATCGGCACCGTCATCGGGTCCTCCGCAGGCGATGGTCCGTCGCCACCAAGACTCACGCTACCCGGCGAAGGGTAGCCCGCCACAGGCCGCAAAAGCGCACCTTGGCCCGATCTTTGCAAGCGGCGGACCTGCCTGGGGCGGCAGCGCGCCGCGGTCTACGGCTTCCGGCCGACGCCGCCCAGGACCGCCATCTCCACGGGGCTGCCGACCTCCACCGGCTCGGGCCGCCACAGCGGGCAGGACACCACGCCGGGCTCGACGGGCTCCAGGCCGTCGAGGTAGCCGGCGATCTGCTCGGCGCTGCGCAGGTGGTACGGCACGGCGCCGCTGGCGTTGTAGCCGGCGATCGCGCGGCTGTACTTCTCGTTCCCCTCGACGCCGTCGCGTATCGCCAGGTAACTGCCCGGCGGCAGCGGGTCCATCAGCCGCCGCACCACAGACCTGGCCTGCTCGTAGCCGTCGACGTGGGCCAGGATGCCCATGAGGATCACGGCGACCGGCCGGTCGAGGTCCAGGGTGCGCGCGGCGCCCGCGAGTATCGCCTCGGGGTCCTCGACGTCGGCGTCGATGTACGCGGTGGCGCCCTCGCGGGTGCTGGTGAGCAGGCCGCGGGCGTGGGCGAGGACGAGCTTGTCGTTGTCGACGTACACGATGCGGGACTCGGGGGCGATGCGCTGGGCCACCTCGTGGGTGTTGTCCGCGGTGGGCAGCCCGGTGCCGATGTCCAGGAACTGCCGTACGCCCGCCTCCCCGGCGAGGTGGCCGACGACCCGGCGGAGGAAGTGCCGCCCGCTGCGGGCGAGATCGACGATCTCCGGGAAGACCTGCTGGAACCGGGCGCTGGCGGTGCGGTCCGGCTCGTAGTTGTCCTTGCCGCCGATCCAGTAGTTGAAGATCCTCGCCGAGTGCGGCACGGACGTGTCGACGACCACCTGCCGCGCGCCGTCGTCGAAGGTTTCCTCTGACATGAACTCCACCTTCCGGATCGGGTGCGCGGCCCACAACGTAGCCGAGGGGAAGCCCGCCGTCACCGCCGCCGGTCCCCCGCGATGCCGCGGGACATCGCGAGGTGGCTCGCCAGCAGCCCGCCGTCCACGGGCAGGCTGACGCCGGTGATCCACGCCGCGTCGGGGGAGGCGAGGAACGCGACCGCCGCCGCGATGTCGTCCGGCTCGCCGACGCGGCCCAGCGGGTAGTGCTCGACGACCCGGGCCAGGACCTCGGGCCGGTTCTCCCAGACGGCGGTGCGCACCGTGCCGGGCTCGACGAGGTTCACACGCACCCCGCGTGCCGCGCTCTCCACGGCCAGGGTGCGGGTGAGGGAGACGAGCGCGGCCTTGGCGGCGCTGTACGCGTGCTCGCCGTAGTGGCGTTCGGCGTTGACCGAGCCGATGTTGACGATCGCGGCCCGGCCCGGCGCCGCGGCCAGCAGCGGCAGCGCCGCGCGGGCGCAGCGCGCCGCGCCGTGCAGGGTGACCTCGAAGTCCTCGTACCAGTCGGGCTCCTGCCAGTCCTCGAAGCGCGGCGGGTCGCGGTGTACGGCGTAGGCGTTGTTGACCAGCACGTGCAGACCGCCGAAGGCGTCCGCCGCGTACGCGACGGCCGCCCGGACCGCCTCCCCGTCCGTCACGTCGCAGGCGAGCCCCCGGGCCGTGCCGCCGGCGGCGCGTATCGCGGCGGCGGCCCGCTCGGCGCGGGGGCCGTCCCGGTCGGTGACCAGCACCTGCGCGCCCTCCGCCGCGAACCGGCGCGCGACCGCCTCGCCGATGCCCTGCCCGGCGCCGGTGACCAGCGCCCCGTACCCCTCGAATCGCGTCATCCGACCAGGTTAGAAGGCAGGTCCGACACGGCCTCGCCTCGCGTCGCGGCGGGAACCCGGCGGCCAGGATGGGGCGGTGAGCACTGCCGTGGCCGAGGCCCTGTCCGTCGCGCTGCTGGCGGCGGTGCTGGTCTGCGCGGTGGTACGGCCGCGAGGGCTGCCCGAGGCGGTGGTGGCGGTGCCGGCCGCCGGGGTGGTCGTCGCCACGGGGGCGCTCTCCCCCGGCCACGCGGCCGACGAGGCGGCGCGGCTGGGGCCGGTCGTCGGGTTCCTGGCGGCGGTGCTGGTGCTCGCCCGACTGTGCGACGACGACGGGCTGTTCGCTGCGTGCGGGGCGTGGATGGCCCGTACCGCCGCGGGACGTCCGCGCCGGCTGCTGGCGCAGGTCTTCGTCCTGGCCTCGGCGATCACCGCGGTGCTCAGCCTCGACGCCACCGTGGTGCTGCTGACGCCGGTGGTGTTCGCGACCGCCGCCCGGCTCGGCGCACGGCCGCGGCCGCACGTGTACGCCTGCACCCACCTGTCGAACGCGGCGTCGCTGCTGCTGCCGGTCTCCAACCTCACGAACCTGCTCGCCTTCGCCGCCAGCGGGCTGAGCTTCACCCGGTTCGCCGGGCTGATGGCGCTGCCGTGGCTGGCGGCGATCGCCGTCGAGTACGCCGTATTCCGCCGCTACTTCGCCGTCGACCTGGACGCCGGCGCCACCGCCCCGGCCGCGGTGGCGCCGCCCGCGGTGCCGGTGTTCGCGCTGGCGACGCTCGCCTGCACGCTCGCCGGCTTCGCGGCGGCCTCCGCGTTCGGGGTCGACCCGGCGTGGGCGGCGTGCGCGGGCGCGTCGGTCCTCGCCGTACGCGCCCTGGCCCGGCGCCGCACCACCCCGGCGGCTCTCCTGCGGGCCACCGCGCCCCCGTTCCTCGCCTTCGTCCTCGCCCTGGGGCTGGTCGTCCGCGCCGTCGTCGACAACGGCCTCGGCACGGCCCTGGGGCGGCTGCTGCCGACGGGCACCGGCCTGCTCGCGCTACTGGGGACGGCAGCGCTGGCCGCCGTGCTCGCGAACGTCATCAACAACCTGCCCGCGGTACTGGTCCTGCTGCCGCTGGCGGCCCCCTCGGGGCCGGCCGCGGTGCTGGCCGTGCTGCTGGGCGTCAACATCGGCCCGAACCTCACCTACACGGGCTCGCTCGCGACCCTGCTGTGGCGGCGCGTGGTGCACGCGCACGACGCCGAGGTGGAACTGAAGGAGTTCACCCGGCTCGGCGTGTACGCCGTACCCGCGAGCCTGGGCGCCGCGGTGCTGGCACTGTGGGTGTCGCTGACCGTGATCGGAGGAGGGTGACCCGTGGCCGTGGTGGTGTGGATCGTCGAGGGCACGTGGCCCGCCTGCGTGGACGCCGCGGGCGCGCACGCGCCGTACGACGCCGAGGTCGTCCTGCTCCACGTCGCCCCGGCCGACGTGCCCGGCGCGGCGCACGGCGCGCTCGCGGGGCTGCTCGGCCGGGGCCTGCCCGCGCCCGGGCGGCCGGGGCCCGGGGGGCCCGGCCGCGACCCCGGCGAGCGGCTGGAGCACCTCGCGGACGCCTCCGCCGACGAGCTGCTGGCCGAGGCCGCCGCGCGGCTGGGCCGGCCCTGCACCCTGGACAAGCGCACGGGGCGGGTCGAGCGGGAGGTCGTCGCGGCGGCGGAGGGCGCCGACCTGCTGGTCGTCGCCCGCGACGGCGACCGCGCGCACCTGGGCCCGCGCAGCCTCGGCCCGCCGAGCCGCTTCGTCGTCGACCACGCGCCGTGCCCGCTGCTGCTGGTGTGGCCCGAGCCCGCCCCCAGCACGTCGACGCTCCCGCCGCCTCCCCCGCCCCCGCACTAGCCGCGCGGGGTCACGCGTCCTCTCCGTAGAGGCGGGCGATGTCCTTCGAGTCGAGCCAGCCGCTGTACGCGGGCGACTGCGGCCAGCCCTCCGGCGAGTCCTGCCACTCCTCCTGCCGCCCGTACGGCAGCACGTCGACGAGCGGGAAGGTGTGGCTGAGCTGCTCGGTGCCGCGGCCGCTGGAGTGCCAGGTGCGGTAGACGGTGTCGCCGTCGCGCAGGAAGACGTTGAGCGCGAAGCCGCCGCCGGGCGGGGCGTCGACGTCGGAGCCGAACGGGCTGTTGGCGGTGGAGTACCAGGTCATCCGGTTGCCGACGCGCTTCTTGTACGCCAGGGCCTCGTCGATCGGGCCCTGCGTGACGATGACGAACCGCGCGTCGTACGGGTCGAGGAAGCCGAAGCGGGTGAACTGCGCCGTGTAGCTCGTGCAGCCCCCGCACTGCCACTCCTTGTCGTCGAACCACATGTGGTTGTAGACGATGAGCTGCGACCTGCCCTCGAAGACGTCGACCAGCCGGACCGGACCCTCCGCACCCTCCAGGGTGTAGTCGGGCAGCTCGACCATCGGCAGCCGGCGCCGCTGCGCGGCGATCGCGTCCAGCTCCCGGGTCGCCGCCTTCTCCCGGACGCGCAGCTCGTCCAGCTCGCGGCGCCAGGTGTCGGTGTCGACGACGGGCGGTAGTGCCTTGGCGGTCATGGTGGTCCTCCGGCGTTCAGAAAGTGCATGTCCATACCGGTAGACCGGCCGGCCCCGCGAAACTCATCGCCCGGCGCGATGGCACTCGGTCACGTACGGCATCTCACCCGGTCGCTCCACCGCGAGCAGCGCGCGGACCCGGTCCAGCAGCGCGTCGCGTACGGCGGGCGCCAGGGTGATCACGTAGCTGCGGGACGTGACCATGTCGACGATCTCCGCGTCCGTCATGGGGTGGCGCCAGCGGAAGTCACGGCGCTCGACCGGCCCGAACGGCGCGCCGATGCGGTCCGCCTGGCGGTCCTCGGCCGGGGGCGCGGCGTACTCCCGCAGGATGCGGCCCAGCTCCGCGACCCAGGGCACCGACTCGTCGCGGTTGTTCCACACCAGCGCGAGCCGCCCGCCGGGGCGCAGCACCCGGGCGGCCTCCGGGACGGCGCGGTCGGGGTCGACCCAGTGCCACGCCTGGGCGCAGACGACGGCGTCGGCGCTCGCGTCCGGCAGCGGGATCGCCTCGGCGGTGCCGGCGAGGGCCCGTACGCCGGGGAGCACCCGGGCGAACTCCTCGCGCATGCCGTCCGAGGGCTCCACCGCGACGAGTTCCCGGCCGGGGGCGCGCAGGGCGCGGGTCAGCTTGCCGGTGCCGGCGCCGAGGTCGACCACCGTGCGGGCGGTGCCGGGCACCAGCCAGGCGCTCGCCTCGGGCGGGTAGGGCGGGCGGCCGCGCTCGTAGGCGCCGGCGGCGGCGCCGAAGGAGCCGGCCTGCCGGCTGCGGTCGCGCTGCGACTGCTGGTGTCCCTGCTGGTCCCAGCCGTCCTGTTCGACGCGTTCGCCCCGTTCGCCCTGCTCGTTCGCTGAGGTCATGGCCGCATCGTGTCAGGCGCCCGGCGGGAGCGATGCGGCGGCCAGCAGCCGGAGCGCGTCGGCGGAGGCGGGGTCGCCGGGGGTGTAGACCTCCAGCCGGTGGTCGGGGCTGTCGGGCTGCAGCCACACCTGGTAGTCGACGTCGAGCGCGCCGACGGTGGGGTGGCGCAGCCGCATCGTGCCCACGGTGCAGTCGGCGACGTCGCCGGAGGCCCACAGCCGGGCGAAGTCGGTGCTGCCCATGGCGAGTTCGCCGATCAGCTCGGCGAGGCGCGCGTCGGCAGGGTAGCGGCCGGCGGTCAGCCGCAGGTACGCGACGTGGATACGGGCCAGCTCCGCCCAGTTGGCGTGCTGGTCCCGCGCCAGCGGGTCGAGGAAGAACATCCGGGGCACGGACGGCCGGCGCGCGGGGTCGCCCGGCGCGTCGAAGTCGACGTGCCCGGCGACGAGCGCGTGGCCGGTGCGGTTCCAGGCCAGCACGTCGCCGCGGCGCCCCAGCACGATGGCAGGCGTCGCCTCGGCCAGGGACGTCAGCAGCGCCAGCACCCGCGGGTGCGGCTCCTCCGGCGCCGGGCGGACCAGCCGGGGTGCGGCGGGGCGGCGCGCAAGGTTGTGCAGATGGGTCGTCTCCGCCGGGTCCAGCCGCAGCACCCGCGCCAGCGAGTCGAGCACCTGCCGGGAGGCGGTGCCGGCCTGCCCCTGCTCCAGCCGCGTGTAGTACCCGGCGCTCACCCCGGCGAGCTGCGCCAGCTCCTCGCGGCGCAGCCCCGGCACGCGGCGGGCGGCACCGTAGGTGCCGAGTCCGGCGGCGGCGGGTGTGACGCGGCCGCGGCGGGTCTTCAGGTACGCCCCGAGGGTTTCCAGCTCCATGGTCACGAGGCTACGTCGGGGCGGGCCCGGGTGCGGTGCCCGAGGGTATCCCTGCCGGGTGTACCCACGGCTCGGGGATGGCTGGCGGCGGCGCGGCGGAGCACCGTCGTGGCCATGGACGTACGGCGAACTCCCTCCCCTCCTGCCCCCGGCCTGCGCGCGTGGCTCGGCCTCCTCGTGGTCCTCGGCCCGGTGCTGCTGGTCGCGATGGACGGCTCGGTGCTGTTCCTGGCGATGCCCCGGATCTCCGCGGAGCTGTCCCCGTCCGCGGACCAGGCGCTGTGGATCCTCGACGGCTACGGGTTCGCGGTCGGGTCCCTGCTCATCGCGTTCGGCAACATCGGCGACCGCTACGGCCGGCTCCGGCTCCTGATGATCGGGGCCGCGGTCTTCGGCACCGCCTCGGCGGGGGCGGCGTTCGCGCCGTCGCCGGAGCTGCTGATCGCGTTCCGGGTCCTGATGGGCGTGGCCGGCGCCACCCTGCTGCCGTCCGCGCTGGCGGTGCTGAGCGAGCTGTTCACGGACGCGCGGCGGCGCTCGCAGGCCATCGGGATCTTCGCGGCGGCCTTCGCCGCGGGCTTCGCGCTCGGCCCGGTCGTCGGCGGACAACTGCTCGCGCACTTCTGGTGGGGCTCGGTCTTCCTGATCAACATCCCGGTGGTCGCGCTGTTCCTGCTGCTGGCTCCGCGGCTGCTGCGCGAGGTGCGCACCGGCGGCACGGGCCGCGTCGACGCGCGGAGTGTCGCGCTGTCCGCCGCCGGCATCCTGCTGACCGTCTACGGGATCAAGCACGCGGCGGCCGAAGGGCCGGCCGCCGTCCCGTTCGCCGCGACCGGCGGCGGCGTGGCCCTGCTCTGGTGGTTCGTACGCCGCCAACTGCGGCTCGCACACCCGCTGATCGACCTCCGGCTCTTCCGCGACCGGGTGTTCACCATCGCGGCCGTCACCGGGCTGCTGCCGCTGGCGGCCTGGTCGGCGATGGCGTACCTGGGCGGCATCTACCTCCAGTCCGTACGCGGGCTGGACGCCTCCGACGCGGCCCTCGTGGCGCTGCCCGGTGCCGTCGTGCTCACCGTCACCACCGTCGTCACCCCGGCGGTGGTCGCGCGCACCGGCACCCGCGCCGGGCTGCTCGCCTCCCACTTCCTCGTCGCCGGGGGCGTGCTGCTGATGCTGCCGACGGGCGTCTCGGGCGGCACCGGCTGGTACGTCGCGTCCACCGTCGTCGCCGGCTTCGGCTACGGCATCTCGTTCAGCGTCGTCGCCGACACCGCCGTCGCCGCCGTACCGCCGGAGCGCGCGGGGGCGGCCGGGGCCATCGCCGAGACGAGCAACGAGCTCGGCAACGCCCTCGGCATCGCGCTCCTCGGCTCGCTGGCGGCGCTGGTCTTCCGGCTCCAGGGCCCCGACCTGGCCGGCACCCTCACCGAGACGCTCCAGGTGCCGGGAATCACGGCGGCGGCGGCCGGGCGGGCGGAGTCGGCGTTCGTCACGGGGCTGCACGCGGCCGCGCTGGTCGCGGGGCTGCTGCACGCGGCGCTTGGGCTGTTCACGCTGCGGCACCTGCCGAGCCGCCGGCGCTCCGCGGCTGTGCCGGCGCCGGTTCGCTGAGCAGGGGCCGCAGGTGCGCGTACGCCCAGGCGGCGAGGGTGGTGGGCGTGGTGGTGAGCACGTCGCGCGGCTGCTCGGGGGTCATGTCGCGGGTGCCGGCGGCCATGCCGGCGACCGCCTCCACGGCGCCGGGCGGCAGCCCGGCGGAGCCCAGCGCGGCACGTACGTCGTCGTCGCCGACGGCCTCCACCCGCACCGGCCGGCCCAGGGCCCCGGTCAGGATCTCCGCGACCCGCACGAAGCTCAGGTCCTCGGGCCCGTGCACGCCCTGGACCACCCGCCCCCGCCAGTCGTCGGCGAGCAGCCGCGCGGCGACGACGTCGCCGACGTCCCGCGGATCGACCCACGCCATGGGGCGCTCGGGGCGGAACTGCGTGGTGAGCACCCCGCGCGCCAGGTCGTCCAGGGACATGAGGAGGTTGCTGAAGAAGTAGCCGGAACGCAGGTGGAGGGTGTCGGCGCCGGTGGCGTCAAGGCTCTCCTCGATCCGGCCGAGCGCGTCGATGTGCCCGGCGCCGCCGCGCAGTTCCGCGCCGACGCTGCTGAGCAGCACGACCCGTTCGACGTCGCCGGCGCGGGCGGCGGCGACGAGCCCGGCGGCGGTCCGCTCGGAGGCCGCGTTGGGGTCGGGGTCGGTGTGCGGGGTGGGGTCGACCCAGAAGACGGTCCGGGCGCCGGCCGTCGCCTCGCGCACGAAGGCGGTGTCGGTCATGTCGCCCTGCCGTACGTCGACGAGGCCGCGGACCGCCGCGTCGAGGCGCGCGGGGTCGCGGACGAGCACTCGGGGGCGTACGCCGGCTTGGAGGAGGAGGCGGACGACGCGGGATCCGACGTGGCCGGTGGGAGTGGTGACGACGATGCTCATGGTGGTGCCTCTCGTTTCTCGGCTCCCTGCCACCGTAGGAAGGAAGGAGGACGGTTCCCGGCCTCCTTCGCCCCGGCGTGGACGCATGATCGCCGGATGGGCGAAGGTGGTGGCGGCACTGATCGACCGGAGGTCCGGAGCATGCGGCTCACCCGCACCCACCGCGCGGCAGCAGGGGCGCTCTGCGCGCTCGTCCTCGCCTCACTGACGTCATGCGGACAGGACGCACCGCAAGCGGGACCCAGCCCCTCGCGGACGGCCGCCCCCTCGGCGCCGCCGGAGCCGTACGTCCGCGAACTGGCGGCTCTGGAGCGCGAGTACGACGCGCGGCTCGGGGTCTACGCCGTCGACACCGGCTCGGGGCGGGAGGTCGCGTACCGGGCGGGCGAACGCTTCCCGTACGCCTCGACGTTCAAGGCACTGGCCGCGGGCGTCGTCCTGCGCACCCACTCGGCGCGGGAACTGGACAAGGTGGTCACGTACTCCGCGGACGACCTCATCGCCCACTCCCCCGTGACCGGGGAACACGTCGCCACGGGCATGACGCTGCGCGACCTGTGCGAGGCCGCCGTCCGCTACAGCGACAACGCGGCCGCCAACCTGGTCCTCGCCGAACTCGGCGGCCCGGCGGGCATGGACGCGGAACTGGAGGCACTCGGCGACGACGTCACGCGCATGGTGCGCGACGAACCGGAACTGAGCCGCTGGAACCCGGACGACACCCGCGACACCAGCACGCCGCGCGCGCTGGCGGAGGACCTGCGCGCGCTCGTCCTGGACGACGCCCTCGACAGGCGGGACCGCGCCCGGCTCACGGAGTGGCTGCGCACCAACACCACGGGCGACACCCTGATCCGTGCCGGGGTGCCCGAGACCTGGCGGGTGGGCGACAAGACCGGCACGGGCAGCACGTACGGCGCCCGCAACGACATCGCGGTCCTCTGGCCCCCGGACCGCGCCCCGATCGTCCTGGCAGTCATGACCAACCGCACGCAACGGGACGCGGAACCCGACGACGCGCTGCTCGCGGACGCGGCTTCGGCGGTCGCCACGGCGCTCCCGCGGCCCCGGGGCGGCTCCTCCTGAGCGGACGGCGGCGCCGTGCGGCGGGGGTCACGCCTCGTCGGGGTGGAGGGCGTCGAGGATGAGACTCAGGCCGAAGGTGAACTCCGTGGCGTGGTCGCAGCCCGGTGCGCGGGCGCGGGTGGCGGCGAGTTCGGCGAGGTGGGGGTAGGTGCCCGGGGGCAGGCCGCGGGCCATGGCGTCCGCCGCCTCCTCCAGTTCGGCCATCCCGTCGAACGGCAGGCTCGTCTCCTGCATGACGAACCCGTACAGGTAGCTGTCGACGAGCGAGACCGCGTGGGTGGTCATGGCGACGGAGAAGCCGGCCGCTCGCAGGGCGCCGATGACCGCGTCGTGGTGGCGGAGGGTGGCCGGGCCGGGGCGGGTGCGGGAGTCCATCAGGGAGACGGCCCAGGGGTGGCGGCGCAGGGCGTCGCGCGCGGAGTGCGCGCGCTGGTGCATGGCGGACTTCCAGTCGGTGTCGCGCCGCGGCAGTGCGATCTCCGCGAACACCGCGTCCACCATGCCGTCGAGGATGTCCTCCCGGCCCGCGACGTGGTGGTACAGCGACATCGCCTCGACGCCCAGGGGGTCGGCGATGGCCCGCATGGTGAGGGCCGCCGTGCCCTTCCTGTCGGCGACCGCGACGGCCGTGCGGACCACCCGCTCACGGCTGAGGGGCGCGCGCCCCCGGCGCGTGCTTCGCTCGGGCATCGGGTCGCTCCTGTCGGTCCGTTCACTGCCTTACGGCATGAGGTCGCCGTTCCCGGCGGAGGGGTGGTTCACCGCGGGCGGCAGCGGCGCAGCTCCGGGGGCTGCTCGCCGGTGGCGAGTTCGGCCGCGACCAGGCGGCCCGCGGTGGGGGCCAGGGTGACGGCGGAGTGCATGACCGCGACGTAGGCGGAGCGGTCCGGTGCCGCGTAGCCGACGAGTGGGCCGTGCGGCGGCATCGGGCGGCGCCCCAGCCGGTAGTCCAGTAGGCGGCACTCGTCCGCACCGCGGAAGGCGTTCCTGAGTCGGTGGAGCGCCCTCTCGGCGGCCTGTGCCAGAGCCGCCGGCGAAAAGTCGTCGGGGCGCGGGATCGTCATGAGCAGTTCACCCTCGCGCACCTCGCGCACCTCGAACTCCGGTGTCGCCACGATCGTCCTGACCAGGCCGGGGCGGGCCGCGACCCGGACCAGGAACGCCGGGGACACGGGTACGCGGACGTCCGCGGGCAGCTCTGCGGACAGTTCGGCGACGCCGGTGCCGGCGGTGAGGACGACCGTCGCCGCCGGGTGGAAACCGGTCGACGACCGGGCGCCGACGACCCGGCCGGCCTCGGTCTCCAGGGCCGTCACGGCCGTGTCGAGGAGTACGGTCGCGCCCCGGGAGCGGGCGGCGGCGATCAGCGCATGGGTCGCCCCCGCCGGGTCGAGACCTCCGTCACCGGGGGTGTGGACGGCGTGCGCGGGCGGGTTGCGGAGGTGGGGCTCCAGCCTCGCGATGTCGTCCCGTACGACCCGGCGCCTGCCCGGCACCCCGGGCGGGTCGGCCGCGGTCTGCCCGGCGGGCCAGGTCAGCGAGCCCGTCCAACTGACGGCGTAGCCCGGCACCTCGGCCTCCAGCCGCCGGTGGTCGGCGAGTACGGACCCGCGCAAGTCCTCGGCGCCGCCGGGCCAGTCGCCGCCTGACCCGCCGGTGCCGCCGATCCAGGCGAAGGAGGCACCGGTGACGCCCGCGGCCGGGGCGGCCTCCCGGTCGAGCAGCGTGACACTCACGCCGTGGCGTGCCAGGTGGTACGCCACGGAGGCACCGACCACCCCCGCGCCGACGACAACGACACCGTCCCGCAACGCAGCCGGGCTCCCGGGCACCATGCGAATCACCTCGGCGGCAGTGTCGCATCCGGGCCCGGAGGCCGCCGGGGCCGCCGCCCGCTCAGTCGGCCGCTCAGTCGGCCGCGACCGCCTTGCCCGTGCGGGTCTTCTTCGCGCCCTGGCGCGGTACGTCCGCGTCGCCGCGGACGTCGGAGGCGAACGCCTCCGCGCTCGCCTCGGCGGCGATGTCGCTGATGTCCTCGTTGATCTCGTGCGCGGCCCGTTTCACATCGACCGCGAGTTTCACGGACGTCTTGATGGTGCCGCGGACCACCGGCCTGACCACTTTTTTGATGAGAGGCGCAGATACCGCCCCGACCAGAAATACAGGAAGCACTGGAAGCATCTTCAGTACCCGCCCCTTCGAATTTCGTTCACGTTCCCGTCCAACATTTCCGAGCCTAGCGGGAGAAGTATCCTTCCCACTAGCCTGACCTGCCAATCTTCACTCTTTCGAGTGCCGCGGGATTGAGTGGATCTTTCGCTTCCCAGCGTGATCTATCGTTTCCCGTGTGAAGGAACGGGAAAACACGGACGACGACCTCCTCTATTCCGCGGAACTACGGCATGCGGACGGCGAATATTTCCTCACTATCAACGACCACAGATGCGATGAAATCGAAGTCTTTCCGGTATCGCGCAAGGCTGTGAAGAGAATTCCCTTCTATCTCTCCGCGCTGCGCGGCAAGCTCCCCTGACCCCCCGTCACACCCGCCGCTGCCGCACCACCCGCACGCCCGCCCGGGGGCCTTCGAGCAGCGAGTGCGCGAGCACGCTGTACAGCACGTCGTTCGGGCCGTCGGCGATGCGGAGCCCGCGGATGTCCCGGAGGCGCTTCTCCATCGGGGTGTGGCACGTGTAGCCGTCGCTGCCGTGGAGTTGGAGCGAGAGGTCGACCGCACGGTACGAGGCGTCCGTGGCCAGGGCCTTCGCCGCGGAGCAGGCCGCCGCGTCGGCGCCCTCGGTGTCCCGGTCGAAGCCCTCCAGCAGGGAGAAGCACCAGGCGGTGGCCGCCTGCACCTCCGCCGCCGCGGTACCGAGCCGGGACACCACGGACGGGATGCCCGACAGCGGCGTCCTGCCGACGCTGCGCCGGCGGGTACGGGCCATCGCCTCGTCGATCGCGGTGCCGGCCGCGCCCAGGCAGACCAGCGCCATCATCAGCCGCCAGCCGGCGAAGTGCGCGTCGAAGATGCGGCGGCCGTCGCCGGGGGCGCCGAGCAGCCGGTCGCGTTCGACCCGGACGCCGTCGAAGTGCAGGTGGCCCAGGCTCCAGCCGCGCAGGCCCAGCGGCGCGGCGGTCTGGGTGCGCACGCCGGGGGCGTCCATCGGCAGCCAGAGCGCCGACAGCGGCACCTCCCGCAGCCCCGCGCAGGCACCGCCGTCGGCACCCGCGTCGGCACCCGCCGCCGGCTGCGCGGTCAGGGCCGCGGCCTGCTCGGGCGCGACCACCTTGCAGAACACCACGAAGCCGACGGCCTCCTCGACCCGGCTGACCAGCCCCTTGGTACCCGACAGGACCAAGTGGTCGCCGTGGTCGACGGCAACCGTGCGCAGGCCGCGCAGGTCCGAGCCCGAGTGCGGCTCGCTGGAGGCGACGCCGGCCAACTCGCCGCGCCCGACGACCCGGTCGCGTACCGCGAGGGCGACGGCGGGCGGCCCGTAGCGCAGGGGCATCGCGCCGTGGCCCGAGCTGAAGACCTCGCGCGCGTCGCAGTCGCGCCGGCCGGCCAGGTACATCGCGAGCCCCTGCGCCACCCGCTCCAGACCGGCGGGTACGGCACCGGCCCCGACCGGGGCGCGTTCACCGGCGACGCCGGCACCGGCCTCCCCGCCGCCGCGCGGCGCGTCGCCGCAGGTGCCCGGGGCGGCCACGTCGAAGCCCGTCAGCCCCGCCCGGGCCGCATGTCCGCGCAGTTGGAGCCAGGGCGGCCGGGCCGCCTCCTCCGTGACCGGCTCGGGCAGGTGCCGGTCGAGGAAGTCGGTGACGCGGGCGGTGAAGTCCGCGAGCGCGGGGTGGCGGGCCAGTACGGCGCGGAGTTCGGCGGGGGCCGCGTACGGGCCGCCGGCGGGCGGGAGTCCGGGGGCGGGACGGCCCGGCGCGGAGCCTGCGGGCGCGGCGTCGTGCGCGGCGTCCGCGGTGGCGCCCGGCGCGGCGCCGTTGGGCGCCGAGGTCGTCGGCGGCGGTGTCATCGGCCACCGTCCGCGGCCTCGGCGAGGCTGCGCGGCCGCATGTCGGTCCACGTCCTCTCGACGTACTCCAGGCACGCCTGCCGGGTGTCCTCGGGAAGGGCGACGGTCCAGCCCTGCGGTACGCCGGCGAAGGCCGGCCAGAGCGAATGCTCGCCCTCGTCGTTGACGAGCACCAGGAAGCGGGCTTCGTCGTCCTCGAACGGATTGGTCGCGTGCGTCATTCCACGCTCCTGGTTCTCAACGGACGTTCATTGTCTCGGTTCAGCGGCATTTCTTGCGGCTCCGCGTGTCGTTACCACCCGAAGGAATGACCACCTGCTAACTGGGCACCGGGCCGCCGGCCTGGAGCTTCCACAGCGAGCTGTAGACGCCGCCGAGCGCGACGAGTTCGTCGTGCGTCCCGCGCTCGGCGACCACTCCCCCGGAGCCCATGACATAGATGCGGTCCGCGCTCTGCACGGTGGAGAGCCGGTGCGCGATGACGAGCATGGTGCGGTCGATGCCGAAGACCTGCAGGGCCCGCTGGATGGTCGCCTCGGTCTCGTTGTCCACGGCGGAGGTGGCCTCGTCGAGGATGACGACCGGCGGGTCGCGCAGGACGGTACGGGCCAGCGCGATCCGCTGCCGCTGCCCGCCGGAGAGCGCCGAGCCCCGCTCCCCGACCCGGGTGTCGTAGCCGTCGGGGAGGCTGTCGATGAACGTGTCCGCTCCCGCCGTGCGGGCGGCGGCGACGAGTTGGGCCTCGGTGGCGTGGAAGGTGCCGTAGCGGATGTTCTCGGCGATCGTCGCGTCGAAGAGGAACGGCTCCTGCGTGACGTACCCGATCGCCCGCCGCAGGTCGGGCAGGGCCAGTGTGCGCACGTCGGTGCCGTCGAGCAGCACCTGCCCCCGGCCGGGGTGGCGGAAGCGCATGAGGAGCTTGGCGATCGTGGTCTTGCCCGCGCCGGTGGTGCCGACGAGGGCGGTGGTCCGGCCGGGCGGGATGACCAGCGAGGTGTCGCGCAGGACGGGGGTGCGGCCGGGGTAGGCGAAAGTGACCTTCCGCAGCTCGATCCGCCCCCGCAGGCTGCGCAGCGGCAGTTCCCGGCCCGAGGCGGCCGCGCCGCCGGCCCCGGCCTCCGCCACGGCGCGGTCCGGCGCGTACGGTGCGCCCGGTCCGAGCCGGCGCACCGGCCGGTCCGGGCCCACCGCCCCCGCCCGGCCGTCCGGTTCCACGGGCAGCTCGTGCAGCCGCTCGATCCGCTCCAGGGCGGCCAGGGTGCGCTGGTAGTGGTCGGAGGCGCTGCCGACGCGGGACAGCTTCAGCATGGCGATGCCCGGGAGTTCGATCAGCGGGCCGAACGCCGCCGTCGCCAACTCGCCGCGCAGCACGGCCCGCCCGCCCAGCAGCACCGTGCCCACCAGCGCCGAGCCGCCGGCCAGCCGCAGGATCTGCGGCGGCAGCGCGGCGCTGCGCCCGGCGGACCGGTTGGCCTCGCTGCACCTGCCGTTCAGCTCGCCGATACGGGCGATCTCGTGCGCCTCCGTCGTCGCGGACTTGATGGTGGTGTGGGCGTGCAGATTCTCGGTCACACGGCTGTTGAGCTGCGCCCGGCGCTCGCCGCAGGCCGCGGTGTCGGCGACCGCGCGCTCGTGGAAGCGGAACGACAGCCAGGCGACGAGCGGGATCGGCGCGAACGCGATCCAGGCGAGCTGCGGCGCGAGCAGCAGGAACATCGGTACGAGCAGCGCCAGCCCCGCGCCCATCTGCACGACGTCGTGCATGTTCGTGCCGACGAACGTGCCGAGCTGACCGATGTCCTCGGACAGCACGGCGTTGACGCGGCTGACGCGCTCGTTCTCCAGGTCCGCCGGCGCCACGCTCTGGACGTGGGCGTAGGTGCGGGTACGCCAGTCGTCCTCGACGTCCTGTGCCACCCCGCGCCAGGCGACTCCCGCGGCGTAGCCGGTGCCGGCCATGACGGCGCAGGCGAGGGCGCCGGCGCCGGCGAGGGTGCCCAGTTGGGCGGAGAGGCCGACGATGCCGTACCGGGTCAGGGTGGCGCTGCCGCCCCGCGCGACCAGCAGCACGATGGACGGGGTGAGCGCGAACAGCGCCATCTCGGCCAGCGTGGAGAGCCCGGAGAGCAGCGCCGCCATGCCGAACTTGCGCCGGTGCCGGCCGACGATGCGCCGGACCGCGTGCCGCCGCGGCCCCGCCCCGTCCGGCCCCTCGCGCGCCCGGTCCGTCCTGCGCCAGGCGCGCCGGACGACGACGGCCGTCGCGACGGCGGCGGCGCCGAGGGTGAGCAGGGGGCGTCTGAGGAACCGCAGCAGCAGCGGGCCGCCGGCGACCGCCGCCGCTGCCGCGCAGCCGAGGCCGAGGATCCTGGGCAGCCGGCGGGCGGCGCCTTCCGGACCGCGCGGCGCGCGGGCGGCGGGCAGGCGCGCGGGCGGGGTGGCGGGCTCGGCGGCAGGCCCGGAGCCCAGGGCGTTCACCGCAGGCGTGTGCAGGGCCGTGAGCACGCGGTCGACCGCGAGGTGCAGCAGCCGGGCGGCGTCGCGCGGGCCGAGGGTGCGGTCGTGCCGCAGGAGCACCCGGCCGGTGACCGGGTTGACGTGTACGTCCTCAATGCCCGGGGCCTGCCGCAGGGACGCCTCCGCCACTCCGGCGAGACCGGGTCTGCCGCGGAAGAGGTCGACCTCCCAGCGCTGCCGCCCGGGCAGGATCGAGCGCGGCCTCGGTACGGCGCGGTCGCGGCTCCCGGCGCGCGTACGGGTACGGGCGCGGTGTGCCGCCGCGGCCGCGCCGTTGGCGTGCGGGCCTGCGGCCATGGTCGGGGTCGGGGTCATCGGAGCTGTCACCGGTTCTCTCCAGCGGTGCGCCGCCGCGGCGGCGCGGATGATCGGTCTCGTACGACGGGCGCGTGCTATCCGCCCATGGAGGTCCAGTACGCCTCGACGGCGGCCTCGTCGACGTCCGGGATCCCGATCCCGTACCGCCGAAGTCGCGCGAGCGTCCGGCCGTTGTCGAAGGACCGGGAGGGTCTCGCGCCGGCCGCCCCCGCCAGGGCCTCCAGGTGTTCGCGGTACGGCGCGATCGGCAGCTCCCGGCCGCGGGCGCCCGCCGCGCGCAGGCGCTCCAGCCAGGCGGCGAGCGGCACCGCCGCGGAGCGGGTCCCGTGCAGCCGGCCGTGGCCGGCCATGAAGACGCCGGGGCCGGTGCGGCGCGGGTGGTGGAGGTGGTGGACGGACGGGCCGCCGTCGTCCCGCAGCACCAGCGCGACGAGGGCGCGGGCGAGGACGTCGACGGGGAGCAGCGCCTCGTCGAGCGCCGGCTCGGCCGGGTGGCAGCCGAGTGCGGCGCTGCTCACCAGGAGCCGGGAGAACATGTCGTCGCGGTTGACGGCGCCGGTCGCGGAGTGCGCCCAGATGCGGCCGAGCCGGTGGATGCCGCCGCTCGCGCCGCGCGCGAACGCCCGCTCCACCAGCCGGTCGGCGACCCATTTGCTCGCGGAGTAGCCCTTGCCGTACGGGTGTTGCTCTCCGCCGGTCGGGGACTCCTCCGTGACGGGCGGCGCGCCGGGCCCGGACTCGCGGAACACCCCGAGCGTCGACAGGTGGTGGAACGCCTTCGGCCGCCCCTCCGCCGCCAGGCCCAGCAGGGTGCGGGTGCCCTCGACGTTGGCCGGCTTCAGCCGGGCGTACGGAGAGACGTGGTGGACGCGCGCGCCGGCGTGGACGATCGTGTCGACGCCGTCGCGCAGCCCGGCCCATGCCTCCGGGCCGGTGCCGAGGTCGACGGCGCCGAGGTCGCCGGGGACGGCGACGGTCCGCGGGTCGCAGGCCGCGGCGCCCAGGCCGTACGGGCGCAGGGCGGCGGCCAGCCGCTCGCGCGCTTCGGCGGCGGTGCCCGCCCGGACGAGGCAGTGCACCCGGGCCGCCGTGGAGCGCAGCAACTCGGCGAGGAGGAAGGCCCCGACGAAGCCCGTGGCTCCCGTCAGCAGCACCTCGAGCGGGCCGCCGGCCGGCGGCGGGGCGGCGGTGAACCGCAGCGCCGGGCTGAGTTTCGCCTCCGTGTCCGGCACCCGGGAAGGCGCGGCCCGTGGTCCCTCGGCGGCGAGCCTGCGGGCGAGCCCGGCCGGGGTGGGGGCCTCCAGCAGCGCGGAGAGGCCGAAGGGCACGCCGAGCCGCTCGCCGATGCGCGCGGCGAGGCGGGTGGCGAGCAGGGAGTGGCCGCCCAGTTCGAAGAAGTCGTCGTCGACGCCGACCGCGGGCAGCTCCAGGGCTTCTGCGAACAGCTCGCAGAGGGCTTTCTCGTGCGGGGTGCGCGGGGCGCGGGCGGGGGTGGCCCGGGTGGCGGCCGCGGGGTCCGGGTCGGGCAGGGCGCGGCGGTCGAGTTTGCCGTTGGGCGTGAGCGGCAGCGCGGGCAGCGGGACGATCGCGGCCGGTACGGCGTGGGCGGGCAGCCGCTCGCGGAGGAAGGCGCGCAGCGCCGCCGGGTCGGGGTCGCCGGCGGCGGGCACCGCGTAGGCGACGAGCCGGGTCTCGCCGCGGAGGCCGGCGCGGGCGGCCACCGCGGCGTGGGCGATGCCGGGGTGGGCGGCGAGGGCGGCTTCGACCTCGCCGGGCTCGACGCGGTGGCCGCGGACCTGCACCTGGTCGTCGGCGCGCCCGGCGAAGTCGAGCAGGCCGTCGCGGCGCCGGCGGGCGAGGTCGCCGGTGCGGTACATCCGCGTGCCCGGCGGGCCGTACGGGTCGGCCACGAACCGCCGGGCCGTCTCGCCGGGGCGGCGCAGGTAGCCGCGCGCCAGGCCGGCCCCGGCGACGTACAACTCGCCGGTCACGCCGGGCGGCACCGGCCGCAGCGCGGTGTCCAGGACGTACGCCCGGGCGCCGGGGACGGGCCGGCCCAGCACGGGCGCGGCGGCGTCCGCCAGCCGCGCCTGCACGCAGTCGACGGTGCACTCGGTGGGCCCGTACATGTTGTGGGCGGTCAGCCCTGGGACGGCGCGCAGCTCCCGCCACAGCCCCTCGGGCAGCGCCTCGCCGCCGAGGACGGCGAGGCCGGGGTGCCGGCCGCCGGGCGCGAACAGGCCGCGGTCGCACAGCACCTGCATGTACGAGGGCGTCACGTCGACGCTGTCGACGCGCCGTGCGGCGAGCCAGGCGACGAAGCGGTCGGCGTCGGTCCAGGTGGCGGCGTCGGGTACGTGGAGTTCGTGGCCGCCGGCGAGGGCGGCGAGCTGCCCCCACGAGGCGTCGAAGGACACCGGGGCGGTCAGCGCGACCCGCAGCGGCCGGCCGCCCGCGCGCCGGGCGGCCGGGCCGAACACCTCGTCCCGGTACCGCTCCGCGACGGCGGCGACGCTCGCGTGCCGTGCGACGACGCCCTTGGGCGCACCGGTCGAGCCGGAGGTGTGGATGACGTACGCCGGGTGGTCGGGCAGCGGCCCGGGCGCGGGTTCGGTGCCGGGCAGGCCCGCCAGCTCCGCGACGGTCTCCGGCGCGTCGAGGAGCAGCCTCGGGGTCCCGGCGGCGAGGGTGCCGTCGGCCGCGGTGCCGGTGTCGGTGAGCAGCAGGACGGGCCGGGCGTCGGCGGTCATGGCGGCGAGGCGCGCGGCCGGGTAGCCGGGGTCGAGCGGCAGGTAGGCGGCGCCGGACTTGAGCACCGCGAGCAGGGCCGTGACCAGGTCGGCGGAGCGGGGCAGGGCGAGGGCCACGACGGCCTCAGGGCCGGCGCCGCGGGCGACGAGTGCGTGCGCCAGGCGGTTGGCGCGGGCGTCGAGTTCGGCGTACGTCAGCTCCGTACCGCCCGCCGCGACGGCCACCGCGCCGGGGGCGGCCCGTACCCGGGCGCGGAACAGCTCGGGCACCGTGCGCGCGGGCGGCGCCGGGGCCGGGGTCTGCTCGGCGCCGCCGCCCACCAGGAGCCGGCGCTCGGCGTCGGACAGCACGTCGATGCGGCTGACCGGCAGGTCCGGTGCGGCCGCTGCGGCCCGCAGCAGGCGCACCCAGCGGTCGGCGAGGTCCTGCACGGTGGCGTGGTCGAAGAGGTCGGTGGCGTAGTCGAAGGTGCCGGTCAGGCCGAGGGGTTCGCCGGCGGCGGAGCGCTGTTCGCCGATGCCGATGTCCAGGTCGAACTTGGCCGTCCGCGTGGGCACCCGGATCCGGGAGGTGCGCAGTCCGGGGAGCGTGAACTCCGCGGTCTCGTCGGCGTCGACGGACAGCGCGACCTGGAACAGCGGGTGGCGGCCCGGGGAGCGCGGCGGGCCGAGCGCCCCGACGATCCGCTCGAAGGGCACGTCCTGGTTCGCGTACGCGGCCAGCGCGGTGTCCCGTACCCGCTCCAGCAGCTCCGCGAATGCGGGGTCGCCCGAGGTGTCGGTGCGCAGCACGAGGGTGTTGACGAAGAAGCCCACCAGGTCGTCCAGCGCCTCGTCGGTGCGGCCGGCGATCACACTGCCGACGGGCAGGTCCGTGCCCGCACCGAGCCTGGTCAGCAGCGCCGCCAGGCCCGCGTGCAGCACCATGAAGAGGCTGGCGCCCGAGCGGCTGCCCAACTCGGCGAGCGCCCCGTGCAGTTCGGCGTCGATACGGAGCCGGACCCGGCCGCCCGCGTAGGAGGCGGCGGCGGGCCGGGGGCGGTCGCGGGGCAGCGCGATCTCGTCGGGCAGACCGGCGAGCGCCGTCGTCCAGTGGGCGAGTTGGCGGTGCAGCACGCTGTCGGGGTCGCCGGAGTCGCCGAGGAGGCGGCGCTGCCAGAGGGTGTAGTCGGTGTAGCGGACCGGCAGGGGCTGCCAGTCGGGTTCCCCGCCGCGCAGCCGGGCGGCGTACGCGGTCGCCAGGTCGCGGGTGAGGGGGGCCATGGACCAGCCGTCGGCGGCGATGTGGTGGATGACGAGGCAGAGGACGGACTCGGTGGGACCGAGCACGAACAGCTCGGCGCGCAGCGGCGGTTCGACGGCCAGGTCGAAGGGGTAGCGTACGGCGTCCGCGAGCCGCCGCCGCAGCTCCGCCGCGCCGGCCACCTCGGTGACGCGCAGCGCGGGCCGGGCCGCGGCGGCGCCGAGGATCCGCTGCCGCGGCCCGTCTCCGGCCGCGTCGCCGGCCCCGGGGTGTGCCGCGCCGACTGCCGCGGCCCCGTCCGCGTGGGGGAAGACGGTGCGCAGGCTCTCGTGCCGGGCCACGACGTCGCCCAGCGCGCCTGCCAGCGCGGCGTGGTCGATCCCGCCGCTGAACCGCTGCACGAGGGGGATGTTGTACGTGGCCGCCGGGCCCTCGGCGCGGTGCAGGAACCACAGCCGCTGCTGCGCGTACGACAGCGGCACCGCCTCCTGCCGCGGCTGCGCGGTGAGCGCCGGGCGGGCCGGCCCCGCGCCGTCGAGGCGGGCCGCCAGCCGGGCGGCCGTCGGCGCCTCGAACAGGGCGCTGAGCGCGAGGTCGGCGCCGAGTGCGGTGCGGATCCTGGCGACCAGGCGGATCGCCAGCAGCGAGTGCCCGCCGGCGGCGAAGAAGTCGGTGTCCGCGCCGACCCGGGGCACGCCGAGGACGTCGGCGAACAGCTCGCACAGCAGCCGCTCGCGCGGGGTGCGCGGCGGCATGCCCGCGGGCTCGCCCTGGTCCTGCCCGGGGGCGGGCAGGGCGTCGCGGTCGATCTTCCCGTTGGCGTTCAGCGGCAGGTCGGGGAGCATGACGAAGGCCGAGGGCACCATGAAGCCGGGCAGCCGGGCGAGCAGGCGCTCGCGCAGCGCGGGCGCGCCGAGCCCGTCCTCCGCGGCCACGACGTACGCGACGAGCCGCAGGTCGCCGGCCGGCGGGTCGCGGCGGGCGAGGACCGCGGCCCGGGCGACGCCGGGGCAGGCGAGCAGCGCGGCCTCGACCTCCTCCTGCTCGATGCGGAAGCCGCGGATCTTGACCTGGCGGTCGGCGCGGCCGACGTAGTCCACCTGCCCGTCGGCGCACCAGCGCACCACGTCCCCGGTCCGGTACATCCGGGTGCCGGGCGGGCCGTACGGGTCGGCGACGAACCGCAGGGCCGTCAGCCCGGGCCGGCGCAGATAGCCGCGGGCGAGGGACGCGCCGGCGATGTACAACTCGCCGGCGGTGCCCACCGGCACGGGCTGGAGGGCGCCGTCGAGGACGTACAGGCGGGTGCCCGAGTGCGGCCGGCCGATCGGCGGGGCGGTGCCGTCGGGGGTGAGCGGGTCGCTGGTGGTCACCATCGCGGTGGTCTCGGTCGGCCCGTAGACGTTCACGAGCCGCCGGCCGGGGGCCCACCGGGAGACCAGCCCCGGCGGCACCGGTTCGCCGCCGACCGCGAGTACCGCGACCCGGCTGTCCCGCTCGGCGACCGCGGCGAGCGCGGAGGGCGGCACGAAGGCGTGGGTGATGCCGAGGGCGGGGTCGGTGAGGACGGCCAGGGGGTCGTCCGCGGGGGCGAGTACGAGCGTGGCGCCGGTGAGCAGCGCGACGCACATCTCCCAGGTGCAGGCGTCGAAGCTGGGCGAGGCGAGCTGCGGGAAGCGGCTGCCGGGGGTGATCCGCAGCCGCTCGGTGTGGAACGCGACGAGGGAGGCGACGCCCGTGTGCGGCACCACGACGCCCTTGGGGCGCCCGGTGGAGCCGGAGGTGTAGATCACGTACGCGGGGCGGCGGGGGTCGACGGCGATGCGCGGGTCGGTGGCGGGCTGCCCGGCGGCCAGTGCGGCGAGGGCGCGCGGGTCGTCCAGGACCAGGGCGGGGCGGGCGTCGGCGAGCATGAACTCCCGCCGCGCGGGCGGGTATCCGGGGTCGACCGGCAGGTAGGCCGCACCGGCCTTCAGTACGGCCAGTTCGGCGACGACCAGGTCGACCGAGCGCGGCAGGACGAGGGCCACGACGTCCTCCGCCCCGATCCCGCGGGCCGCCAGCGCGTGCGCGAGGCGGTTGGCGCGGGCGTTCAGCTCCGCGTACGACACGGCGGTGCCCGCGGACTCCACGGCGGGCGCCCGCGGTGTCCGGCGCACCTGCGCCTCGAAGAGCGCCGCCACCGGCGCGGGGGTCGCGCGGGCGGCGGTGGCGTCGCCGCGCGCGAGCAGCTGCCGCCGCTCGGCCGCGGGCAGGAGGTCGATCCGGCCGACGGGGAGGTCGGGGCCGGCGTCCGCGAGCTGCGCGACGACGTCGAGCAGCCGCCGCTGGGTGTCCGCCAGCTCCGCGGCGCCGTACGCGCCGGGGGGCGCGTGCAGCCGCATGTGCGGGCCGGAGCCGTCCCGGCGGTCCCACACCATGATCATCAGTTCCGCGGCCAGCGGGAACGACAGGTTGTGCGCGGTGCAGCGGTGGCCGGCGAAGGAGATGTCGTAGTCGAAGCCGATGAGGTTGACCATCGGCGCGTACGCCGTGCCGGGTCCGCGGGACAGGCCGAGGTCGCGGTGCAGGTCCTCGGCGCGGTAGCGCTGGTGCTCCACGGCTTCGCGCATGCGCGCGTCGACCTGGGCGAGCAGGTCCCCCAGCGTCGTCCCGGGCCGCACGGTCAGGCGTACGGGAACGCTGTTGGCCAGCATCCCCGGGGTGGCGTGCGACTCCGGCCCCGTCCGGCCCGCGACGGTCAGGCCTACGACGATGTCGCGGGCGCCGGTGCGGCGGTGCTCGTGGAGCGCGACGGCGGCGAACACCAGGCGGAAGCGGGAGATCCCGGCGCGCCGGGCCGCGGCGCGCAGCGCCTCCGGGCGCGGCAGCGGCAGCAGCGGGGTGCGCGGCACGGCCGCCGGGTCCGGGGGCGCAGACCCGCCGGGGGCGGGTTCCCCGGGCGCCGGGCGCTGCTTCGGCAGCCGCGCGTCGGCGTCGCCCCCGACGCGCTTGCCGCCCCCGTCGGCCCCGTGGCTCCCGTCGCCCCGCTCGGCCCTGCCGCCCCGGCCGCCCGCGTCGGCCGCGGCGTCGCGGGTCCAGCCTGCCAACTGCCGCGTCCAGTACGCCCGGTCCTCGGCCCGGTCCGCCGAGTCCTGGTACTCCCGGTCGGCCCCGACGAGCGTCGCCAGCCGCCCGAAGGGCGACGGGCCGGCGGGCCGGCCCCGTACGAGAGCCGTGTACACCTCGGCGACCCGGCGGGCCACGAGCGCGTAGCCGAACGCGTCGACGGCCGCGTGGTGGTACGTGTGGTACCACCAGAACCTCTCCGGCCCGAGTTTGAGCAGCGCGAAGCTGAACAGCGGCCCCTCGGCCAGGTCCATCGGCCGGGCCACGTCGGCGTCGGCCCACGCCCGCCCGGCGGCCTCCGGGTCGGGTGCGCCGCTCACGTCGACGAAGGCGAGCGTCCACGGCAGCCGGGGCGCCACCACCTGTACGGGACCGTCCGCGCCCGGCACCAGGCGTACGCGCAACGCGTCGGCCTCGCCCACGACATGGCGCAGCGCCGCCTCGAACAGGCCGGGCTGCACCGGCCCGTCGATCTCCAGGTACTCGCCGAGCCGCAGGGCGGACCGGTGCCCCGGGGAGTGCTGCTCGGCGAGCCACACCTCCCGCTGCCCGGCGGTCACCGGCAGGGTCTCCGGCGCGTCGGCGGGCAGGTCGCGGTGCGGCGCGCGGGCACCGCCCTGCTCTGCGGAGACCTGGCTACGGGACGACAACGGCGTACCTCCTGCTGGTGCCGGCAATCTCTGCTGGAGAACGGTGGCTTGGGGCACTCCGGGCCCGGGGGAGGAAGATGTGGATCATCGTGCCAGCGGGCACGGGATATTCCCGAATCTGGCAGCACATAGCACTCGAAGGAATGATCTGCGGCCCGATGCACGGATATCGGTTGACCGCGGCACACCGGGGCGGCCGGCCCGCCGGGGGCGGAACCGGCGTGTCAGTGGGCGCTGTTAGCCTCCGGCAATGACCTTAGGGGCCCTGGAAGAAACACTGCGGGAACGCCCGGACGACCTGGCGTCCTGGCTGGTCTACGGCGACCGGCTGCGGGAGCGCGGCGACCCCCGCGCGGAGTTGATCAGACTGGCGGAGCGGCGCTCGCGCGTCGGCCCGGGCAGCGGCCGGGACGCCGTCGACCGGGAGATCGACGCACTGGTGGCGGAGCATCGCGGGAGCTGGGACGCGGAGTTGCCGGAGGGGGTCAGCGCCGCGGAGCGGCGGCACGGGTTCGCCACGGCGATCGCCGTCGAATGGGAGGACGACGACGCGCCCCGGGTGGTCGACGAGGTCCTGCGCGCCGAGCCGTTCGCGACCGCGCTGCGGATCGTGCCGCCGGAGTCCGACCCGGCGGAGTTCGACTACTGGGACGACG
The DNA here is from genome assembly GCF_020400605.1 of Streptomyces aculeolatus. Taxonomy (GTDB): domain Bacteria; phylum Actinomycetota; class Actinomycetes; order Streptomycetales; family Streptomycetaceae; genus Streptomyces; species Streptomyces aculeolatus. Next base: position 47,432 of record NZ_JAINRD010000003.1, read on the forward strand.
ACACGGACGAGGACGGCGAGCCGCTGCCGTCCGCCGAGGTCGAGGCGGGCGTGCTCGCGACCCTCGACCTGGCCCCGTTCACCTCCGTCGACCTGTCCTACCTCCGCATCGGCGCCCTCGGCGCCAAGGCCCTGGCGGTGTCCTCGTACTTCCGCAGCGAGGCGGCCGGCGGTGAGAGCCTCGCCGCCGCGGCCGGGCCCGGCCGGCTCCGCACGCTCGACCTGCGGTACTGCCACATCGGGGACAGCGGCCTGGCCGCGCTCGCCGCCAACCCGTTCTTCACCGGCGTGCGCCGGCTGCACCTCCAGCGCAACGCGCTGGGCGCGAAGGGGGTGCGCGCCCTGCACGCCTTCGGCGAACTCACCGACCTCGACCTGCGTTACAACGCGATCGGCGACGAGGGCGCGGAAGCCCTGCTCGCGGCGCCGTTCGCCGGCTCGCTCACCCGGCTGCTGCTCTACTCCGCCGACGTCGGCGACTCCGGCGCGCGCCGGCTTGCCGCCGCACCCCAACTCCCGCCCGTACTGCGCAGTTATTGGAGGAGCGTGTGAGCATCGAGCTCCGCGACCGGTTCTTCGCCCTGTCCGCCGCCGCCGGGCAGGCGCCCGCGGAGGAGGTCGACAGGTATCGCGCCCTGGTGGACGCCGCCGAGGCGGAGCCCACCGCCGTACTCGACGGGCTCGCGGTCTCCTGGCATCCGACGGCGCGGTTCAAGGCGGTCCGCTTCGTCGACGCCGAGCGCATCGACGCGGACGTGCGCGAACTGTTCGCGCGGCCCAGCGCGAACGCGCCGTATCTGGCCGCCGTGTTCGCGGACCCGCGGGAGATGTCGTTCCGTACGTACGAGAACATCCTCCCGCTCGACCGGCTCTTCGCGGACGGCGGGCTGGACGTCGAGCTGACTGACCGCACGGAGTTCGCCGAGGGGGCGTACTCCTTCTCGGTCGGGCTGCCCGCCGCGGCGCGGGCGAAGCTGGCGGGCCTGGACGCCCTGGACCTCTACGTGCCGCCGCTCAACGCCCGCTCCCGCGGCGGCGACCGCTTCATCTTCCACTCGGCCCTGCTCGCCGAGGCCCTGACCGAGGCGGTGGCCAAGGCGCTGCCGCAGCCGCGGCTCGACGGCTTCGCGCACGTCAACCCCGTCTTCCGCTGCAACCGCTTCGAGCCGGACGACGCCAACTTCCACCGCCACCGCGACACCCCGTACTACGACCGGTCGCGCGGCCACGTCTCCCGCTACACCGTCCTGCTGTACCTCACCGGCGGCTCGGGCACGCCCGCGCTCGACCTGACGGGCGCCGCCGGCCTCACCGACATCGAGCCCTTCACCTGCGTGATCTTCGATCAGCGGTACGAGCACGAGGGTGCCCCGTACCGCGACGGGCGGAAGGTCTTCCTGCGCACGGAGCTGGTCTTCACCGAACCGGACGCCGCGCACGACCCGGAGATCGGGGCCCTCTTCGCCAAGGCGTGCTACCTGACGGGCGAGAGCGTCTTCGCGCCCGAACTCGCCCGGTACGCCGACGACTACTACAACCGCGTCGCCGCGGCGCACTGGAGCGGCGACCTCGGCACGGGCACGGCCGACGAGCCGTTCTTCCACAAGCGGTTCCGCGGCCTCGACTTCGTCGCCAACGGCCACGACTTCTGGTTCCCCGCGTCCGGCGGCCTGTCGCCGGCCGCGTGCGCGGCGATCACGCTGCTGGACTACTTCAACTGCAAGGTCGGCGACAGCGCGTTCCGCGCGGCGTGCGAGACGACGGTGGTCCAGGCCGAGGGCACCGACTGGATACCGGCGTTCCTGGCGGAGAGCGGCGTGACGTCACCGGTCACGGCGTTCGACAAGAGCCTGCTGTTCCCCCCGCCCGAGGAGCCCGCCACCGACGACATGCCCGACTGCGCGTGCGGCATCTGCGACGGCGGACTCCTCGGCCCGCACTTCGACACCTCGCGCAACGCCGACGTCATCAAGCACTACGTGCGCGCGCAGGACGCCGCGAAGGCGGACGTGCTGCCCGCGCCGGTGATGATGCTCGGCGAGGACGTGGTACTCGACCCGGACCGCTTCGTCGTGGAGGGCAACCGCATCCACGTGCTGGGCAGCAAGGCGCCGGCGCCGGTCAACTTCGCGTCCTGCCAGGGCGGTCCGCCGGTGCCCCCGGCGCAGGACTTCGTCACCACCGCGGCGACCGTGGACGTGGCGCACTTCCTCGTGCCGCCGATCCTGTTCACCGAGCACGACGGCCTCTTCCACCTGAAGTTCGACTTCTTCCGCAACTCCTGGACGGTGGACCACGAGCAGTCCACCGTCGCGGTGCCGATGGTCCGCCCGTTCAGCGAGGACGACATCGACGAGGACTGGGAGGACCACTACTACGACGAGGACGAAGAAGAAGAAGAAGAGGAGGAAGAAGAGGAGGAGGAAGAAGGGGGAGACGGGGAGGAAGAAGCGGTGGCGGCGGAGAAGGAGTAGGCGGGCGCGGAGGCCAGCTCCCCCATCCGGGCCAGGGCGGCGATCCAGAAGCGCTGGCGCGCCGCCGCCTGGCCCACGAGGTAGGTGGCGCGCAGCTTGGGCGGCAGGTGCGGCAGCAGCAGCGCCACCACGTCGAGGTGCCGTTCGAGCTGCGACACCTCCGCGTTGGAGAACACCTGGTGCACCAGGTCGGTGTCGTTGGTGCCCTCCGCGGACGTCTCGACGGCCGCCGCCAGCCGGGCCTGCCAGCCCGGCAGGTCGGCGGCCAGCTCCGCCAGCCCGATGTGCGGCCGCTCCGCGAGCCGCGCCTGGAGACCGGAGAGCGGCACCGGAGCGTACTCGCCGTCGCCGAGGTAGATCAGGCCCTGCTCCAGCGGGATGTCCGCGTGGTGCAGCTTGATGAGCCGTTCCAGGGTGCGCTTGGTGACCCAGTCGCGGCCCTCGTCGTCGATGTCGTTCTTCCACCACTCGAGGACGGTCTCGGCGGTCTCGCCGTAGGTCGAGATCAGCCACTCGTTGGCCGGGATGTCCGCGGGCTGCACCTCGTAGCTGACCGTGAACCGGCTGGCCTGGGCCACGTTGTTGCTGCTGACCAGCATCTTGCGGCCCAGGTGGTACGGCGGGTTCTGCAGCGCCACCTGCGCGCGCAGGCCGGGCAGCGGGCGGCCGGCGAGCGTCCACTCCTGGGTGATCTCCATCAGCTTGGCGTACGTCGCCTTGTCCTTGGGCCGGTTGTACTCGTCCCAGATCAGCACCTTCGGCTCCGGGTCGAGCAGCGACCGGGCGAGCATCGCCTCCAGCGCCCCGTCCGCCGTCGGCACCGGCACGCACAGGTCCTCGACGTTGGTGACCGGCAGCGAGAAGTACACCGGTTCCCGGCCGGTCTCCTCGCGGGCGACCTGCTTGGCGATCTCCGTCTTGCCGCAGCCGGGCGGTCCCTGGAGCAGCACCGCCCAGCGGTGCGCCGCCGCGGCCCGCAGGATGCGGCGAACGGGGTCGGTCACGGTGGCGGGGTTGGCCGCGCCGACCGCCGCGGCGACGGCGTCGAGCACTTCGTCGGTACGGTCCCGGCCCGGTGCGCCGCCGGCGCCCTCGGCGCCGGGCTCGACCAGCGCCAGCCGGCGGCCGTTGTGCAGCGGCAGCCCCCAGGCCAGCGGGAAGCCGGCGCGGGCGCAGTCGAGTACGTGCTGGAGGGTGCGCGGTGAGAGCAGGCCGCGCAGGTGCGGGTCGAGGGCGGCCCACTGCCGGAACACCTCGCGCAGGTCCCAGTCGGGGAACCGGGCGGCCAGCGCGTGCCGCCAGGCGGTGTCGTTGGCGGTCAGCCGGAGGGTGACCATCCGGTCCAGGATCGCCAGGTCGGAGCGGCGCACGCTGGTCTCGGCCAGCGACTCGTTGTCGGTGAGGAACACCCCGACGCAGCCCAGCTCGCGCAGGTCGTACTCGCCGAGGGTCCAGTTGCAGGCCATCTGCATGAGCTGGCTCTGGACCGTGTTGCCCGCCTGGAGGGAGTCGTCGACGAGGAGGACGAACGGCGTGCCGGGGGTGAGCTGGCGCATCACGAGCTGGCGCAGCGCCAGTTCGCCGCTGCGCTCGTCGCGTACGGGGGCGTTGATCAGCAGGTCGTCCGGGGCGAGGTTGGCCGCGGGGAGGACCACGAGGCCGGTGCCGGGGTAGCGCTTCGGCACGTACGAGACGAAGGTGGACGTCTTGCCGATGCCATGCTCGCCGAAGATCTGACCGGTCTGGCCGGTGGCGATCATCGCGTCGATGAACTTCTCCAGCGCGGCGGTCGGGCCGTCCCCGGGCGGCTCCGGGTAGGTGGCGTTCGCTCGCCACTGCCGGCCCGCTGCGGGCGTTGCGGGCGGTGTCGCGGCGGGCGGGGTCGCGGCGGCCACTATGCGGTGCTCCTCGGTTTCGTCGGTTGCCCCGGTTGCTGCCGTTCGGATGTGACCCGGTGGCAGGCCATCGGGCGGTGGTGGCGTTCGGGCCAGTCGTCGCCGCCGTCGGTGATGAGCCAGATCCAGCGGTCGGGGTCGGCGGGGGTGACGTGCGGCGCGTAGCCGTCGGTGACGACGATCACCGCGTCGGGCTCGTGCGGGAAGGGCTTGCCGGCGACCTCCAGCCGGCCTTCCGCGTAGTCGACGACGCATTGGAAGTCGGTGCCGCCGCCGCCCGCCACCCGCTCCCCGGGGACGAACGGCATCACGACGCCGTCGAAGGAGAGCCAGTGGCTCTCCACTCCGTCCGTCTGCCCGACGAGGGTGGTCAGCCACTCGACGACGGAGTCGGGCATCGACCCCGAGGTGTCGAACGCGACGAGGACCACCTTCGTGCGCTCCGGGCCGCGGCGGGTGAGCATCGGCTCGTGGCCGAGCGCGAGGACGATCGCGCCGTGCTTCTTCGGGTAGACCAGCCGTTCGCTCTCGGTCAGCTTGGAGGCGAGGACGTCGGTCAGCCACCGCTGCCACCAGTCGACCCGCCGGGTGCGGGGGGTGCTGCCGCGCAGCTGGTCCAGGCCGAGGCGGCCCCACAGCCGGCTGAAGCGCTCGCCGCCGTCCGCGGTGCGGTCGGCGAGGCCGAGCAGTTCCTCGCGCGCCGACCTGCCGCCGCGCAGCGCCGACTGCATCACCTCGCGCAGCACGTCGTCGCCGACCTGTCCGACGGTCTCGGGGTCGAGGGGGACCCCGGTGCCGGGTGCGCCTTGGGCGAGGTGGACGCAGAAGGCGGAGCGGGGCGTTTCGTGCTGCTTCATGCGGCGCAGTTCGCCGTAGACCGTCAGGTCGGTGCGGATGAAGTCGTCGTACGGCAGCGGGTCCAGGCCCTGCTCCCGCAGGTCGTCCCGGTACGCGCGGTACACCGCGTCCGGGTCGACGCCCACCGGTTCCGGCGCCCCGCCGCCGGGGGGCACCGCCTCGGGTAACGCGGTACGGCCCAGCCGGCGCAGGGCGACGTGGTTGATCGCCACCTCGGCGGCGAGGGTGAACACCGGGTCGGAGCGCAGCTCCTCGTCGACGTACAGGTGCCGGTGCATCAGGTGCCGCGCCTCGTGGAAGAGGACGAACTTGACGCCGTCGAAGTCCAGCGAGGCGAAGAAGTGCGGGTTGTACAGCAGCGCGCAGCGGCCGTCGCCGGTGGCGGTGACCGCGGCGGTCGGGACCGCGGTGGTGGCGAGGTGGCGGTGGCACTTCGCGTACAGCCACGAGGCGACGACGCTCTGCCCGACCCCGAAGTCCAGCAGGGCGGCCTCCTTGCGGCGCCGCGCCTCCGCCACGACCTCCGGGTCGGCGGGCTCCCCCGCGAGGTCCCCGGCCGGCGCGCCGGCGGCCGGCCGGGGCAGCATGCCGGGGGCCCCGTGCGTGCTCCGCCGCTCGCCCCGCACCCGTGATCTCCCCTCGCCGCTCGCGGGCACGCTACATGCCGCCGCTCGGGCGGTGCGACGCGGGTTCAGAGCGTGCCCGCGCAGAGCGCGAGGCGGGCCGTCCCGCTCCCGGCGGGACGGCCCGCGGCCGTCAGCCGCAGAACTCGGCCTCCAGCACGGCGTTCTCCCCCTCCTGGGCGCCCCAGTCGCCGTTCCGGTTCAGGGTGAGCACGTGGCGGCCGTCGCGGGTGGCCGCCGCCCGGGTCAGGGAGCCGGGGACCTGCCCGCCGTGGCCCCAGACCGTGACCCCGCAGGAGAGCCGGTCGGACCGGATGCCGAGGCCGTACGCGGCGGCGGGCGCGCCGCCCGTACCGGACTCCTCCGCCTCGATGGGCACGGTGGTCAGCATCTCCCGCAGCTGCTCGCGGGGCAGCAGCCTGCCGCCCAGCAGGGCGGCGTAGAAGCGGTTCAGGTCGCGGGTGGAGGAGATGACCTGGCCGGCGGAGCCGGCGACGGACGGGTCGAACTCGGTGACGTCGTACACCGGGGCGTTGGGGTCCTCCTCGTAGAGCCTGGAGTAGTGCCGGCCGTGGGGGCGCGGCACCGCGGCGGAGGTGCCGGGCACGGAGGTTGCCCGCAGGTGCAGCGGCCGGAGGATCCGCTGCCGGACCTGGGAGGCGTAGTCGTCGCCGGTGGCGCGCTCGATGACCATGCCGGCGAGGATGTAGTTGGTGTCGGAGTACTCCCAGCCCGTGCCCGGTTCGAAGAGCGGCGGGTGGGAGAGGCCGATCCCGACGAGTTCCTCCGGCGTGGCCCCGTCGTAGCGGTGGTCGAGGAAGGACTCGCCGGTGAACCTGGCGAGGAAGCCCTCGTCGCGGTTGTAGTTGAAGATCCCGCTGGTGTGGTCGAGCAGCCGGCGCACCGTGATCCTGCGGCCGTCGTTGCCGTTGCCGCGTACGACGCCGGGGAGCCAGCGCTCCACGGTGTCGTCGAGGGAGAGCACCCCCTCGGCGTCGAGTTGCAGCATCACCGTGGCGGTGAACGTCTTCGTCAGGCTCCCCACCCGGAACCGGTCGCGGTCCCGGCGCGGCTCGCCCGTGGCCAGGTCCGCCACCCCGGCGTCCCCGCGCCAGCGTGCGCGCCCGTCGCGCACGGCGGCGAGGGCGCCGGGCGTGCCCTCGGCGACGATGGCGTCCAGGGCCGCCTGCGTGGTGTCGTGCGCCCGCGGTAACCCGGCGTCCCGCTGCCCCGCGCCTGCCGCGGCGGCGGGTGCGATACCGCCCGCCACCAGCGCTCCCGCGGCGGCGAGCAGCGCCCAGCGCCGGCCCGCCGCGCGTGTGAGGTCGGTCATGTCGATCCCCCATTCCCTTGGTCCGCGGCGGTCGCCGCGGCCGTTCACCGCAGTCAACCGGCGAAGCGGTCCGCGGGCGTCAGGGATCACCCCCACCCGTCCCCGGACGCCACCCTCGGTCACCCCTGGGACTTGCATACCCCCCAGGGGTAATGTTATATCTCTGTCGCATACCCCCAGGGGGTATCCTGCTCAAGGAGGCGTACTGCCATGTCATCCGTCAACCCCCGCCGCTGGTGGGCACTGCTCGTGCTCGCCACCGCGCAGTTCATGGTCATCATGGACACTTCGATCATCGGCGTCGCGCTCCCGGAGATGCAGCGCGACCTGGGCTTCTCACCGGGCGACCTGCAGTGGGTCTTCAACGCCTACGTCGTCGCCTTCGGCGGTCTGCTGCTCCTCGGCGGGCGGCTGTCCGACCTCTTCGGCGCCCGCCGCGTGTTCGTCACCGGGTGGGGCGTCCTCATCGCCGGCTCCGTCGTGGCCGCGGCGGCGCAGACCGCCTGGGTCGAGATAGCCGGGCGCGCCGTGCAGGGCGTCGGCGGCGCGCTCATCGCGCCCTCCGCCATGACCCTGCTCATGATCCTCTTCACCCACGACCCCCGGGAGCTGGGCAAGGCGCTCGCGCTGTACGGCGCCGCCGCCCCGGCCGGCGGCACCGCCGGGGTCTTCCTCGGCGGCGTGTTCACCGAGTGGATGAGCTGGCCGTGGATCTTCATCATCTACGTGCCCATCGGCGTCGCCACGCTGCTCGCCACCGGCCTGCTGCCGTCCGTCCAGCCCCGCCGCGGCGGCGTGGACGTGCTCGGCGCCGGCGCCGTCACCGCCGGGCTCGCGCTCGCGGTCTTCGCCGTCGTGCGGGCTCCCGAGGTGGGCTGGGGCTCCGCAGGCACCGTCGTCCAACTGGCCGGCGCCGCCGGGCTGCTGGCGCTCTTCCTGGTGATCCAGCGCACCGCCCGGACGCCGCTCATGCCGCTCGGCGTCTGGCGCACGCCGCGGCTGGCGTCCGCGAACCTGGCCATGGTGCTGCTCGGCGCCGCCTGGATCCCGATGTGGTACTTCCTCAACCTCTACCTCCAGCAGGTCCTCGGCTACGGGGCCTTCGCCTCCGGCGCCGCGCTGCTGCCCATGACCGGCCTGCTCATGGTCGTCATGACCCTGCTGGCGGCGCGGCTCCTCGGCCGGTTCGGGCCCAAGCCGCTGCTGGTCGGCGGGCTGCTGACGCTCGCCGCGGGGCTGCTGTGGCTGTCGGCGGTCGAACCCACCGGGTCGTTCGCGGTCGACGTCCTGCCCGCCTCGCTGGTCGCGGCGCTGGGCATGTCGCTGGCGTACATCCCGGGGCTGATGGCCGCGATGTCCGGCGTCCCGCAGGAGCAGGCCGGGCTGGCGTCCGGCATCGTCAACACCACGTACCAGGTGGGCTCCGCCCTCGGCCTCGCGGCGCTGACCGCGCTGGCCACCTCGCAGGGCGCCGACCGCCTCGGCGACCTGCCGGCGCTCACCGACGGGTTCAGCGCCGCGTTCACCGGGGCCGCCGGGGTGGCGGCGGCGAGTGCGCTGCTGACGGCGCTGTTCATGGGGCGGCGCGGCAGCCGGCCGGCGGCCGGCGCCGCCGGCACGGGTGCGGGCACCGGCGCGGGAGCCGAGGAGGTACGCCTCTGACGGCCTGCCGCCGCGCCGCACCACCGGGGCACGGGTCACGGGACGCCGCCGCACGGCGGGCCCGTCACCCGTGCCCCGGACGCGTATTCGGGAGGGGTACCGAGACGGGCGCAGTACAACTGGGACCGGCGGCGGGCGACCGGCCGGACACGCAACGTACCGGCCGGTCCCCGCCGCCGGCACCGACCGACGACGACCCGCGCCGCCCGGCGCGGCCGGCGGCCGTGCCCCGACCGCGAGGAGGACCCGTGCCCACCGACTCACGCGTGTTCGCCGAAGGCAGCCGCGCCCTGCGCTACACCCTCGCCGGGATCGCCGCGCTCGCCCTCGTCTACGTCGCCGGCGTCCTGGCCTGGGGCGGCGCGTCCTGGTCCACCGCGCCGTTCCGCGGCGCCGCCGACGCACGCGAGCGCACCGTGGGCTCGGGCGAGTTCCGCCTCTCCACGTACGAGGAGTTCTTCGACCTGTGCGCGGCGGTCGAGACGAAGGAGGACGAGATCGGCGCGCTCCAGGACGAGTTGGACACCAAGCCGTCCGAGTACCGCAGCGAGCAGATCACCACCTCCCTCACCGCGCTGCGCGCCACGCGGGCGGAGCTGGTCAACGACTACAACGCCAAGTCCCGGCAGGAGCACCGCAAGGCGTTCAAGGACGCCGGGCTGCCCGCCGAGCTGAGCACCGACGCGAAGGAGACCTCGTGCGCCGCCTGACCCGTGCCCTCACCGCCCTCGCCGCGACCGCCGCCCTGGCCTTCACCGCCGCGGCCTGCACCGACGACTCCTCCCAGGCGCAGGAGTCGCGGACCAAGCAGTCCGGCTACGACCGGATGGTCCAGCGCCAGCCGGCGAACGCGATGACGTACTCCCCGACGCGGGAGACCATCAACAAGTGGGTCGACAACTGGGAGAAGCCCGGGAAGCTGTCGTACGTCTACCTGCAGAACGCCAACGGGGAGTACGGCTACTTCGTGCTGGAGGGGCTGCCCGTCTCGTACTGCGCCATGCTCACCCCGCCGGAGGACGTCGACACCTCCAACACCGGCATGGTGACGAAGACCGCGCCGGGCATGGACGGCGTCTACTACTCCGGCGGCCAGTGCAGCGCGTACTACGGCTTCGACGCCACCACCGGCGCGTACCTGGAGTTCACCATCGGCAGCAACCAGAGCTTCTTCCTCTATGACAAGCCGATGGCGCTGCCGGAGTTCCGCGACGCGACGCCGCTCGGCGAGACGCGCATCGAGGACGGCAAGATCGCCCGTTAGGGCTCTCGGGTCCCCGACTCCTCCCTGGCACGGGCGACCAGGACGAAGGTGACCGTGATCAGCAGCGACCAGGCGGCGAACTTGTCGATGCCCACCGGCTGCCAGCCGGCCGCCTGGTTCGGATAGCGCCACGCGCCGAGCCGGGTGGCGATGTTCTCCGCCAGCCACAGGAAGAAGCCGATGAGGACGAACGACAGGGCGAGCGGCATCCGGTGGCGCCTGCCGTGCACGGTGAACGTCACCCAGGTCCCCCAGGTCACCGCGAGCAGCACGGCCGCCAGCAGCCAGCGCGCGTCGGGCAGCCAGTGGTGGGAGAAGAAGTTGACGTAGATCGCCGCCGCCGCAAGCTCCGTGAGCCGCGGCCGGTACCGGACCAGGCCGAGGTCGAACAGCCGCCAGGCCCGGCACACGTAGCTGCCCACGGCGGCGTACAGGAAGCCGCCGTAGAGCGGCACGCCGGCGAGCTTCAGCACGGCGGGCTCCGGATAGCTCCACGAGCCGAGCGAGACCTTCAGCAGCTCGAAGGCCAGGCCGATGACGTGGCATACGGCGATGACCGCCACCTCCCGTCCCGTGTCCCAGCCGCGGACCCGGAAGAGGACCGTGAGCGCCAGCCCGTAGAGCAGCAGCAGGTCGTAGCGCGCCACCGGCAGCCGGGGTATCGCCCCGGAGAGCGCGACGCCGGCCAGCACGGCGGCGGCGAAGGCGCAGCAGCGCAACTGGATGCCGCCGAAGTGCCACAGCTGTCCCATGATCGTCGTGGCGGATCTCATGAGGGCTAGGACGGCTGCCGCCCCCGCCCGGTTCTACCCCGCCGCGTCGCGGCGGCGCGTCAGGTAGGCGGTCTCCGCGGTGTTGCCCGCCAGCTCGACGGCCCTGTCGTACGCCTCGCGCGCCGCACCGCCGCGGCCCAGCCGGCGCAGCAGGTCGGCGCGGGTGGCGTGGAAGGCGTGGTAGCCGGCGAGGCTGTCCGCGAGCCGGTCGACGGCCGCCAGCGCGACGTGCGGCCCGTCGGTCTCGGCGACCGCGACCGCCCGGTTGAGGGCGACGACCGGCGAGGGATCGAGGCGTACGAGCTGGTCGTACAGGGCGACGACCTGCGACCAGTCGGTGTCGCGGACGTCGCGTGCGGAGGTGTGCACGGCGTTGATGGCGGCGAGGATCTGGTAGCGGCCCGGGGCCTCGCCAGCGGCCAGCCGCTCGCGCACCAGCCGGTGGCCCTCGGCGACCAGCGCCGCGTCCCAGGACCCGCGGTCCTGCTCGCCGAGCGGCACGAGTTCCCCGTTCGCCGAGACCCGCGCCGGCCGGCGGGCCTCGGTGAGGAGCATCAGCGCCAGCAGCCCGGCGGCCTCGCCGTCCGCGGGCAGCAGGCCGCGGACCAGCCGGGTCAGGCGGATCGCCTCGGCGGTCAGGTCGCGGCGTACCGGGCCTGCGGCCGGACCGGTCGGCAGATAGCCCTCGTTGAAGACCAGGTAGAGCACGGCCAGCACGCCGGAGACCCGCGCCGGCAGGTCCTCCGCGGCCGGCACCCGGTAGGGGATGCGGGCCGCCTTGATCTTCGCCTTCGCGCGCGTGATCCGCCGCCCCATCGCGGACTCCTGCACCAGGAAGGCCCGGGCGATCTCGGCCACCGTCAGCCCGCCGACCATGCGCAGCGTCAGCGCCACCCGGCTCTCCGGCGCGAGCGCCGGATGGCAGCAGGTGAAGATCAGCCGCAGCCGGTCGTCGTCGATGGCGCCGACGTGCTCGTGCGGAGTGTCGTCGTGGAGCATCCGGGCCTCCCGCTGCTTGCCGTCGCGCTTGCCCTCGCGCCGGATCCGGTCGATCGCCCTGCGGGTGGCGGTGGTGGCGAGCCAGCCGCCGGGAGCGGGCGGTACGCCGTCGGCCGGCCAGCGCTCGACGGCGGCGGCGAACGCCTCGGCCGCCGCCTCCTCGGCGACGTCGAGGTCGCCGAAGCGCCGGGTCAGCGCGGCGACGATACGGGCCCACTCGGCGCGGTGCGCGCGGGCGACCGCCTCCCGTACGCCGTCGCCGCTCACAGGAACGGCCGTACCTCGACCCGGCGGTTGCAGTGCTTCGACCCCTCGGCGGCCAGCGCGAGCGCGGCGTCGAGGTCGGGTGCCTCGATGACCCAGAAGCCGGCGAGGAACTCCTTGGTCTCCAGGAACGGCCCGTCGGTGAGGAGCGGCTGCTCGCCCCGGTTGTCGATGACGGTGGCCGTGTCGGGCGCGGCGAGGCCGCCGGCGAAGACCCAGTTGCCCTCGGCGCGGAGCCGGTCGTTGAAGCCGTGGATGGCGGTCATCTCCTCCTCGGTGGCGGAGGCGGTCCTGTCGTCGATCACGGAGACCAGGTACTGCATGACGGGTCCTCTCTCGTCTGCCGGCCGCTCCCGGCGCGCGTACGCGGGCCGGGAGCGGCCGTCGGGGACGGCGGGTCGGGACGGCGGGTCGGGGACGGCGGGGCCGCGGCTACGAGTCGCGGCCCGGGCCGGCGTCCTCACCGGCGTACTCCGGGCGCCCGGCCGGCCGGTAGACCTGTGCCGTGATACCACCCGGGAAGGCCCGGTGGTCGACCAGGTCGAGCGCCGCGTCCGGCCCCTCGGCGGGAAACAGCCGCCGGCCCTGGCCGACGACCACCGGGTAGGTCAGCAGGGTGATCTCGTCGACCAGGCCGTTCGCGAGGAGGCAGCGCAGGAGCTTTCCGCTGCCGTGCACCTGCACCTCCCCTGCGCCGCCGGCCTTCAGCTCCCGTACGGCGTGCACGGGGTCGCCGGCCAGGACGCGGGTGCCCGCCCACTGCGGGTCGGTGAGCGTGTTCGACACCACGTACTTGGGCTGCCGGTTGAGGGGCCCGCCGATGGGGTTGTCCTCGGGGTTGGGCAGGACGCCCCAGGAGCCGGCGAAGACCTCGTAGGTCCAGCGGCCGAAGAGGAAGGCGTCGGCGCGCTGGTACACCTCGCCGAGGTAGGCCTCGGCCTCCGGCTCGAACAGCGGCAGCGCCCAGCCGCCCCGCTCGAACCCGTCCCTGCGGTCCTCGTCGGACCGGCCGAGGCCCTGCATCACTCCGTCGACGGAGACGTTGGTGACGGTCGTCAGCTTCATGGTCGTTCCCTTCTGCGGACAGCCCGCGCGGGTGCCCTCTCACCTCTTCCACGAACGCCGCCGCCCGGATCCGACACCGATCCCGTCGTGGTCTGCCGAAAGGTGACGCTACCTCCGCGATCACCACTCCCCGCGCAGGTACGAGCGCGGGCCGTCACCCGGGTCCCGGGGCGCGCCGGACGGGGCGAAACACCCGCCGTGTCGGCTATCTCCGCATGCGGACGGCCGGTGTACCTTCGTAAGGAGGCTCGCCGTCCACAACACGACGGCGGCCGCGGGGGGTTGGTGAGTACGCATGGGGAATCGCCCGACGGACTGGCATGTCCTGGATCTGGACGACGATCCCACGCCGGGGGATCCGGAGCGGGTCAAGCAGCTGGCGCGTGAGCTGCACGATTTCGCCGATGACGTGGCGGATGCGCTGCGGCAGATCAAGGGCATGGCGGGCGAGGATGCGCTGCTTCGCTGGGCGGGGAAGACGGCGAAGGCGTTCCAGGACGAGTTCGAGGAGGTTCCGAAGAACCTCAAGAAGCTTCAGCGTTCGTACGACCTGGCGGGTGACGCGCTTGCGGCGTACTGGCCGAAGCTGGAGCGGGCGCAGTCGCTGGCCGACAAGGCGCTGGCCAGGGGCCGTGAGGCGCAGAGCGACCTGACCGCCGCCAACGGCCGCCTCGACTCGGCGAACTCCTGGGTGGACCGGGCGACGAAGAAGACCGAGGAGTACGACGAGAAGGAGGGCAAGGAGAAGCCCGACGAGTCGGAGGTGCGCGCCGCCACCCGCAACGCCACCGACGCCAAGTCCGCCCGCGCCTCCGCCCAGACCGCCGTCGACAACGCCCAAGGCGGCCTGGAAGCGGCCAAGAAGATGGCCGCCGACGCCAAGAAGATGCGCGAGGACGCCGCGTCCGAGGCCAAGGACAAACTCGAAGACGCCTCCGACGCGGGGATCCAGAACCGCAAGTGGTGGGAGAAGGCGGTCGACTGGGTCAAGGACAACTGGGACACCATCGTCACCGTCTGCAAAGTCATCGTCGCCGTCCTCGGCATCGTCGTCCTCATCATCGGCGGACCCCTGGCCTGGGTCGTCCTCGCCGCGGCGCTGGTCGTCCTCGCCGACACCCTCGTCAAGTACATGAACGGCGAAGCGTCCCTCTGGGACGTCGCCTTCGCCGCCCTCGACTGCATCCCCGGCATGAAAGGCCTCACCACCCTCGGCGGCCTCGCCAAGGGCCTCAAGGGCGGGCTGAGCGCCCTCAAGGGTCTGAAGTCCATGAAGTCCGCCGTCCTCGGCCTCGCCAAGCGCGGCGGCGACATGCTCGCCAACGGCGCGAAGGGCGCGTACAACCGCCTCAAGAACGTCGTCCGCGGCTGCGGCGACCCCGTGGACATGGCGACGGGCAAGATGTTCCTGACGCAGACCGACGTCGAACTGCCGGGCGCGCTGCCGCTGGTGTTCACCCGCCGGGCGGAGTCGGGCTACCTGGCCGGCCGCTGGTTCGGCCCTGCCTGGACCTCCACCGCCGACCAGCGGGTGGAGGCGGAGGACGACGGCGTCGTCTTCGTCTCGGAGGACGGGCTGCTGCTGAAGTACCCGCATCCCGCCGGCACCGACGACGACGTCATGCCCGAGGAGGGGCCCCGCTGGCCGCTGCGGCGCCTCGAAAATGGCGGCTACCTCGTCACCGACCCCGGCACCGGCCACACCCGCCGCTTCGCCCCGCCGGCGGACCACGACGTGCTCGGCCCCGGCGTCGCCCGCATCGAGCAGGTGTCGGACCGCGACGGCCACACCCTCGACTTCGACTACGGCGAGGACGGCGCCCCGGCCGGCATCCGGCACTCCGGCGGCTACCACCTCAAGATCACCACCGCCGGGGACCGCATCACCGCCCTGGCCGTCGCGCGCGCCGCCGACGACGGCTCCGGCGTCACCGTCAAGAGCTTCGCCTACGACGAGGACGGCAACCTCACCGAGGACGTCAACTCCTCGGGCCTGCCGCTGGTCTTCACCTACGACGAGCGGCTGCGCATCACCTCCTGGACCGACCGCAACAGCCGCCGCTACACCTACACGTACGACGAGCACGACCGCTGCATCGCGCAGCGCGGCGAGTCCGGCGTCCTGGCCCTCGTCCTCGCCTACGACGGCGCCGACCCCGCGTGGCCGGGCGCGCGCGTCACCACGCTCACCACCCCCGAGGGCGCCGCCACCCGCTTCGTGATCAACGAGAACTCCGAGGTCGTCGCCGAGATCGACGCGGTCGGTGCGGTGTCGCGCACCGAGTACGACGCCCACCACCACGTCGTCTCCGAGACCGACGCCCTCGGCCACACCACGCGCTACACCAACGACCCGGGCGGCCGGCCGACGCTGGTGGTCCACCCGGACGGCACGGAGTCGGAACTGGCGTACTCCGCCCTGGGCAGGCTCACCTCGCTGCGGCTCACCGACGGCGCCGCCTGGTTCTGGGAGTACGACGCCCAGGGGCGCTGCACGTCGGTCACCGACCCGGCCGGTGCCGTCACGCGCTACGAGTACGACGAGTTCGGGCACCTCGCCGGGATCACCGATCCGCTGGGCCAGTCGACGAGCGTCAAGTGCGACGCCGCGGGGCTGCCGCTGACCATCGCCACCTCGACCGGCCGCCGCATCGTCCGGCGCCACGACGCCTTCGGCCGGGTGCGGGAGGTGGCCGACCAGCACGGCGCCGTCACCCGGCTGCGGTGGACGGTGGAGGGCAGGCTCGCCGGCCGTATCGGACCGGACGGCGCGCGGGAGGCCTGGGAGTACGACGGCGAGGGCAACTGCACCGGCCACCGCGACGCGCAGGGCGGCACCACGCGCTACGAGTACACCCACTTCGACCTCCTCGCCGCCCGCAGCAACCCCGACGGGGCGACGTACCGGTACAGCTACGACCCGCTGCTGCGGCTGACCGCGGTGGCCGACCCCGAGGGCCGGGAGTGGACGTACGAGTACGACCCGGCCGGCAACCTCACCGCCGAGACCGACTTCCACGGCGTCCGCATCGCCTACGGCCACGACGCCGCCGGCCGGATGTCGTCGCGGACCAACCCGCTCGGCCAGACCGTGGAGTTCGAGCGGGACTGGACCGGCCAGATCGTGGCCAAGCGCGTCGACGGCGCGGCCACGACGTTCGAGCACGACCCGCTGGGCAGGCTGCTCCGCGCCACCGCACCCGGCTGCGACCTGCGGCGCACCCATGACGTACTGGGCAGGCTGACGGCCGAGACGGTCAACGGCCGCACGCTCACCCTCGCCCACGACGCCGTCGGCCGGCCCACGGAGCGCGTCACGCCCGGCGGCAGGCGTACCCGCTACGGCTACGACGAGACGGGGCAGCGCACCGCGGTGGACTTCGCCGGCCACGCCATCCGGTCGGCCTTCGACGCCGCGGGCCGGGAGACGACGCGGTCCCTCGACGACGCCCTCCTCCTCGACAACGCCTGGGACGCGGCGGGCCGCCTCGGCGAGCAGCGGGTGCGTACGCCCGCGGACGACGTGCTGCGGCGCCGGTACGACTACCGGGCGGACGGCCACCTCGTCCACGTCGAGGACGGCGACCGCGGCTCCCGCCGCTTCCGGCTGGACCCCGTCGGCCGGGTCACCGGCGTCGAGGCGGCCGGCTGGCGCGAGGAGTACGCGTACGACGCCGCCGGCAACCAGACGCGGGCGTCCTGGCCCGAGCAGGGGGACCCCGACGCCCAGGGGGCGCGTGAGCTGGACGGCGGCCGGCTCGTCGGCGCGGGCCGGATCCGCTACACGTACGACGCCGCCGGACGCGTCACCGTACGCACCAGGTCGCGGCTCTCGCGCAAGCCGGAGGTCTGGCGCTACGAGTGGGACGCGGAGGACCGGATCACCGCCGTCACCACCCCCGACGGCACCGTCTGGCGCTACCTCTACGACCCGTTCGGCCGCCGCCTCGCCAAGCGGCGGATGGCGCCCGACGGCTCCGGCATCGCGGAGGAGATCCTCTTCACCTGGGACGAGAACACCCTGGTGGAGCAGACCACGGTGACCGCGGGCGGGCCCCATCAGACCACCCTGACCTGGGAGTACGACGGGCTGCAGCCCGTCGCGCAGGCGGAGCGGCTGACGGACGCCGCCACGCAGGAGGAGATCGACTCCCGCTTCTTCGCCATCGTCACCGACCTCGTCGGGGCACCCACAGAACTGGTCGATCCGCGCGGGGAGATCGCCTGGCAGGCCCGGCGCACGGTCTGGGGCCACACCCGCTGGCCGGCCGGCTCCGCCGGCTACACGCCGCTGCGCTTCCCGGGTCAGTACTTCGACCCGGAGACGGGGCTGCACTACAACTGCCAGCGCTACTACGACCCGGACACCGCGCGCTACGCGAGCCCCGACCCCCTCGGGCTCACCCCGGCGCCCAACCCGTACACCTACGTCCACAACCCGCACACGTGGTTCGATCCGCTGGGCCTCACCCCCTGCTTCATCGGCCCGCTCGACCACGTCGCCCTCGGCCGCAGCACCCGCGGCGGCCTCCAGGTGCAGGACTTCGCCGAAGTGGTGCAGGCCCGGCACTTCATGGACCCGGCGTTCGCCGCCACCTGGCAGGACGAGGTGGTCAACGCGATCGCCCGGGTGGGCCGCGGCGAGGGCCGCATCTCCTTCATGCTCGACGGCCTGCCCGCCGCGGGCGGCGGCCCGGCGCGGGCGCTGAACAGGGCGCTGACCGACGCGGGCGGGCTCCACCTGGCGGACGACGCGTTCGCCAACGGGCGCATCTTCGCCACCCAGTGGGAGCTCATCCAGGTCCACAAGGCCGGCCTTATGGATAAGGTCGACTTCTACCGCTGGAACAGGAAGTTCGACGAATGGAGGCCCGTTACGTGACGACGGAACGGCGGGAAGAAGCGGAGCCCGACTTCCGGGACGACCGTCACTTCGGGCTGCTGGTCTACCGGCCCAACTACCCGTGCGCGGTCTTCCGCGGCACTCCGCCGCTGGAAGACCTGGACGTGGACGACACCCTCGTGGTGCGGGACATCCTCTTCTCCGACCTGTGGCGCATCTCCAGCTGGAACGACCTCGGCCCCGTCCACCTGCGCAGGGCCGCGCCGGCGGAGCGGGAGACCCTGGCCGGGCGGCTCGGGGAGATCCGCCCGGGGCACGGGATCTACCTGCTGGAGGCCGGCTCCCTGGAGACGTACGTCATCGCCGGCGGTGTCACCTGGGCGGACTACGAGCTGGAGTCGCCCCTCCAGGACAGCCCGCTGCTCGCCCGCGCCGCGGACCGGCGCCCCCCGGTCGACGGAGTCATCCGGTACGGGAGCTGACGGCGCAGCGCCCGCGGCCCCCGGCGGGTCCGCGCCGCTCAGTCAGCGCGGCGGAAGCGGAACACGGTGTCGCCGGGGGCGCCGGTCGGGGCGGCCCGCATCGTGTCGCCGTCGACCTCCACGTCCAGGCTCACCGGGACGTCGACCGTGAGGCACGAGTTCGCGCCGGCGAACGCGATGCGGAAGCCGTCGTCGCCGGTGGCCTCGACGGAGGCGCCGCCGCACAGGCTCGACGGAGACGTGCCGAGCGTGGCCTCGCCGCCGTCGACCCTGATCATCGCGTGCTCCCCGAAGTGCGCGAAGCCGGCCGGCTGCGCCCCCTCCGCCGCCCACTCGCCGGTGACCGGGTCCAGCTCGTCCGAGCCGGAGCACCCCGCCGTCAAAGCGATCACGACGGCGCTGCCCGCCAGTATGCGACGCATCAGAAAACCCCCCACAAGGCCGCCGCCAGCCTACGCGGGGTCAGCGCTCCCGCGGCACCCGGATCAGCGTCTGCTGGCCGTTGGCGACGAGCTTGGGTGTGCCCTCGTCGCGGCGCCCGAACACCTCCAGCCCGCACACCGTCAGGGTCCGCCCCGGCTTCAGCACCGTCCCCACCGCCTCCAGGTGGTCGCCGACGGCCGGCGCGAGGAGGTTGATCTTGTACTCGACGGTGAGGACGTCGGCGTCTTCGGGGAACAGGGTGTACGCGGCGTACCCGCCCGCGCTGTCCGCGATCGCACTCGTGGCGCCCGCGTGGAAGTAGCCGTTCTGCTGGGTGACTTCGGGCCTGCCCGGCAGCACGATGTGCACCACGCCCGGCGCGATGCGGGAGATCCGCGCCCCGAGGTGGCTCATCAGCCCCTGCCGGCCGAAGCTCTCCAGCACCCGCTTGCGCACCGCCGGGCTCGCTTCCCCGGACTGCGACTCGTCCTCCACGGCTCTCCTCCTCCGGCAGCGCGGCACGGCCGCCGGCTCCTCGTCGAACGGGCGTCGGTGGTGCGCAGCGTATCGACGCCGCCCCTTGTCAGATGCGATTCCCACGTGAGAATCCACAGAGACAGCCACCTCACGGACCGCAGGAGCGCCGTATGACCTCTTCGCACCGTCTGTCCCGCCGCCATCTCCTCGGCGCCTCCGCCGCGTTCGGCGCCGCCGGCGCGGCCTCGGCCCTCGGCCTGCCGGCCGCCACCGCACGCGCCGCGAGCCCGGCGGCCGCCGCCGGCGGGGTCGTGCCCATCGACTGGGCCCGCCTCGGCCAGTACGGCGCGAACGACGCCGCGGGGCGGCGGGTCAAGGCGATCCTGGCGGGCAGCTCGCGCTACCTCATCGGCCCCTGGTACGCCGGGACCTACCGCACGTACCTCCCGGACGGCTACATCGACCTCCGCGGCACCGACGAGCGCGCCATCCGCCTGCCCGCCATGGCCGCCGTCGCCGCGACCACCGCCCTGGTCAGCGGCGTCTACGACCCCCGCACCCTCTCCGCCGCCAACGCCACCGTCCGCACCCGCAACCTCGTCCGCACCCTCGCGGCCCGGCACCTGGCCAACAACACCGATCCCGCGACCCGTTGGGGCAACACCTGGCAGAGCGCCCTGTGGGCGTACTACACCGCCCTCGCCGGCTGGCTCTTCTGGGACGAGCTGGACGGCCGGGAGCGCGGCCACCTCGCCGCGATGACGGCGTGGGAGGCGGACCGGCTCACCACCGGCAACGACGTCCACCTCATCGGCACCTCCGGCGAACAGCTCTACGAGAAGCGCCGCGACGGCACCGCGGTCACCCCCGGCGACAGCAAGGCGGAGGAGGACAACTGGAGCGCCGCCGTCCTCTCCCTGGCCGAGGCGATGATGCCCGGCGACCCGCGCGCCCCCGGCTGGGCCCGCCGCAACATCGAGCTGCTGCTGGCCGCCGCCGCCTGCCCCGCGGACCTCACGGGGAGCGAGACGGTCAACGGCATCGAGCTGGCCACCTGGCTCCAGGGCACGAACATCGCCGACGACGGCACCCTCGACAACCACCACATCCTGCACCCCCTCTACATGGTCGCGTTCGACCAGAGCCTCTACGAGGGCTTCGTCTACGGCCTCGCCGGCCGCCCTGCCCCGCGCGCCGCGCTCCACAACATCAACCGCGTCTACTCCGCGCTCGTCGACCTGCCGTTCACCGCGCCCGACGGCACCACGAAGACCATCTACCAGCCGGGCAGCGGCGAGATCCACTACCCGGAGGGCAACGACTGGGGCACCCACTTCCCCTTCTACTTCGGCAACTTCGACCTCCTGGTCTCCCTCACGGCCCAGGACACGGGCATCGACCCGGCCGCCGCCTCGTGGGAGCGCCACCACAACGAGGAGCAGCTGAGGATGATGTCCCGCTTCGACGACGGCCGCACGTACGGGGCGTCCGGCGAGAACACGTACTACGGGCGGGAACACCGCATCGGCGCGATGGCGGGCCAGGCGTACTGGACCCTGCACCTGGCCCGGAAGGACAAGCTGCACTTCGCGTAGCCCGGGCCGGGTCGGGTACTGCGGGGGTCCCAACGGGCCCCCGCAGGACGATACATAGGACCTCTCTCTCCTAACTCGCAGCCAGCGCACGCGAATTGGCCTTACGCCGTCCATTGACATCCGATGTATCCGTTCCTACCTTCCGGGTCATCCGATGAATTGGAGCTGCGATGCGCACCCCTCGCCCCCGCGCCAAGCGGAGAGTCACCGCACTGCCCCTGCTCGTCGCCGCGGCGCTCGCCGCCGCCGCCCTGCCCGCCGCGACCCCCGCCGCCGGCGCCGCCGGAGCCGCGGCGCCGCCCGCGGCCGGCCCCGGGACCGACCACGCCGTGGACGACCCGTTCGCCTCCGACCGCACGAGCTGGTTCCGGCAGGACCGGTTCGGGATGTTCATCCACTTCGGCGCCTACTCCAACCTGGAGGGCGAGTACACCCGTCCCGACGGCACCGTCTGCCGCGACGCCGAGTGGATCAAGCGGCAGTGCGACATCCCGACCGACGCGTACGAGAAGCAGGCCGCGACGTTCGACCCCGCGGACTTCGACGCCGAGGCCGTCGTCGGCGCGGCCAAGGACGCCGGGATGCGGTACATCGTCATCACCTCGAAGCACCACGACGGCTACGCGATGTGGCCGACGAAGGTCAACTCGTGGAACCTGCGGGACCACTCGGCCTTCGACAAGCGCCGGGACATCATGGCCGAGCTGAAGACGGCGGCGAAGAAGGCGGGCATCAAGCTCGGCTTCTACTACTCGATCTGGGACTGGCACGACCCGGACTTCGCCGACCCGGCCACCTTCCCGCGCTACGAAAAGCGCATGTACGCCCAGCTCGAGGAGCTGGTGAGGAAGTACGACCCCGCGCTGCTGTGGTTCGACGGCGAGTGGGAGACGGACCGGCCGAACAACCCCTGGACCGCGCAGGACGGCGAGCGCCTGGAGACGTACCTGCGCGGGCTCGACCCGGACCTCGTCGTCAACAACCGCGTCGGCAAGCGCCGGGTGACCGACGGCGACTACGGCACCCCGGAGCAGGAGATCCCCGGCGCGCCGGTCGACGGGCAGCTGTGGGAGTCGTGCATGACCCTCAACGGCCACTGGGGGTACGCCCGTTACGACGAGAACTGGAAGTCCGGCGCCTCCCTGGTACGCAACCTGCTCTCCACCGCCGCCCGCAGCGGCAACTACCTGCTCAACGTCGGCCCCGACGCCCGCGGCCGCATTCCCGCGCCTTCCGTCCAGCGGCTCGGGGAGATGGGCGACTGGCTGCGTACCGCCGGCCAGGGCGAGGCCGTCTACGGTGCGGGGTTCGGCGGGCTCGTCGAACAGCCCGGCTGGGGCACCGTCAGCCGCAAGGGCGACAAGCTCTACGCGGCCGTCACCGCCTGGCCCGCGGCCGGCGGCTCCCTGCCTCTCAAGGCGCGTACCGGCATCGACGTCACGGCGGCCCGCGTGCTCGGCTCCGACCAGGAGGTGGCGGTCGCGAAGACGGCCGACGGCTTCGACCTCACCCCCGCCGGCGCCGCCACCAACGACGCCGCGACCGTCATCGAGCTGACCGTCGACCCCGGCCCGACGGCCGCGCCGGGCAGCGGCACGGGCCTGAGGCAGGAGGTCTTCGACAACCCCGCGCTGTCCGGCTCGCCGAAGGTCACCCGCACGGACCCGGCGGTCAACCACTCCTGGAAGTACACGGGCTCACCCGCGGCGGACATCCCGGCCGACGGCTTCGGCATCCGCTGGACGGGCACCGTCGAACCGCGCCGCACCGAGACGTACACCCTGACCACGGTCTCGGACGACAACGTACGGGTCTGGCTCGACGGCGAACTGGTCATCGACAACTGGACCCCGCACAACGTGACCGTCGACAAGGCGGAGGTCGCCCTGAAGGCGGGCACGCGCCACGCCATCAAGGTCGAGTACGCGGAGCAGACGGGCGACGCCCACATGAAACTGCTCTGGTCCAGCCCGGGCCAGCCCCAGCAGATAATCCCCCGGCACCAGCTCTACCCGAACTGACCCAGGCAGCCCCGGGACGCCCCGCCCGAACAGCGGGGCGTCTCAGCCGGCTACGCCCCGGCCAGGTCGAGGGCTATGTCGGTGATCATGTCTTCCTGGCCGCCGACCATGCCCCTGCGGCCCACCTCCACCAGGATCGTGCGCGTGTCCAGGCCGTAGCGGGCCGCCGCCGCCTCCGCGTGGCGGAGGAAGCTGGAGTACACGCCCGCGTAGCCCAGGGTCAGGGTCTCCCGGTCGACGCGGACCTCGCGGTCCTGGAGCGGGCGTACCACGTCGTCGGCGGTGTCCATCAGCGGGAACAGGTCGCAGCCGTGCTGCCAGCCCATCAGGTCCGCGACCGCGACGAACGCCTCCAGCGGGCAGTTGCCCGCGCCCGCGCCCTGGCCGGCCAGGGAGGCGTCCACGCGGACCGCGCCGCTCTCGACGGCGACGACGGTGTTGGCCACGCCGAGGGCCAGGTTGTGGTGGGCGTGGATGCCGAGTTCCGTGGCCGGGTCCAGGGCGTCGCGGTACGCGCGGAAGCGGGCGCGTACGCCGTCCATCGTCAGCCGGCCGCCGGAGTCGGTGACGTACACGCAGTGGGCGCCGTACGACTCCATCAGCTTCGCCTGCCGGGCCAGCTCCGCCGGTTCGGCCATGTGGGACATCATCAGGAAGCCCGCCACGTCCATGCCCAGTTCGCGGGCCGCCGAGATGTGCTGGGCCGAGATGTCCGCCTCGGTGCAGTGGGTCGCGACGCGCACCGAGCGGATGCCGAGGCGGTGGGCGAGGCGGAGGTCCGCGAGGGTGCCGATGCCCGGCAGCAGCAGGGTCGTGGGGATCGCGGTGCGGGCGGCGTCGGTGACGGCTTCTATCCACTCCCAGTCGGTGTGGGCGCCGATGCCGTACGTGATGCTGGAGCCGGACAGGCCGTCGCCGTGGGCGATCTCGATCGCGCCCACGCCCGCGACGTCGAGCGCGGCGGCGATGGTACGGGCCTGCTCGACGGTGTAGCGGTGCCGCAGGGCGTGCATGCCGTCCCGCAGGGTCACGTCCTGGACGTACAGCGCGGTGGATCCGGAGGTCTCGGTCACGGGGTGCTCACCTTCGCGGTTCGGTCTGCGGCCATGCGCTCCGCGGTGCGCAGCGCGGCGGAGGTCATGATGTCGAGGTTCCCGGCGTACGACGGCAGGTAGTGGGCGGCGCCCTCGACCTCCAGGAAGACCGAGACCTTCACGGCCCCGGGAGCGTCCGCGGGCGCCAGCGCGCGCAGGGGGTCGTCCGCCGCCACCCGGTCGAACTGGACCCGCTGCTTGAGCCGGTAGCCCGGCACGTACGCCTGCACCGAGGCGACCATCTCCGCCACGGAGTCCGCGACCGCCCCCTCGTCGCACTCGCCGACCAGGCAGTACACGGTGTCGCGCATGATCAGCGGAGGTTCCGCCGGGTTCAGCACGATGATCGCCTTGCCCCGTGCGGCGCCCCCGACCTGCGCCAGGGCGGCGGCGGTGGTCTCGGTGAACTCGTCGATGTTGGCCCGGGTGCCCGGTCCCGCGGAGCGGGAGGCGATGGAGGCGACGATCTCGGCGTAGTGCACCGGGGTGACCCGGCTGACGGCGGCGACGACCGGGACGGTGGCCTGGCCGCCGCAGGTGACCATGTTGACGTTGGGCGCGTCCAGGTGCTCGTCGAGGTTCACCGGCGGTACGACGTACGGGCCGAGGGCGGCCGGCGTCAGGTCGATCACCCGGCGGCCGGCGGCCCGCAGCACCTCGTCGTGCCGGCGGTGGGCGCCCGCGGAGGTGGCGTCGAAGACGATCGCCACGTCCGCGAACCCGTCCAGCTCCAGCAGCCCGTCCACGCCCTCGTGCGTGGTCGCCACGCCGAGGCGGCGGGCGCGGGCCAGGCCGTCGGAGGCGGGGTCGATGCCCGCCATGGCGGCCATCTCCAGGGTGCCGGAGAGCCGGAGCACCTTGATCATGAGGTCGGTGCCGATGTTGCCGGAGCCGATGACGGCGACCTTCGTACGGCCGGTCGCGCCACCGGGAGCGCTGTCGCTCATCGTTCCTCTTCCTTCCCGAAGGTGACCCGCGCCGAGCCGAGGCCGGTGATGCGGGTTTCGAACATGTCGCCGGGGGCCGCCGGGACCATGGGCCCGAGCGCGCCGGTCAGCACGACGTCGCCGGCGCGCAGCGGGTCGCCGGCGGCGGCGAGCACGGAGGCCAGCCAGACGGCCGCGTTGAGCGGTCCGCCGAGGCAGTCGGTGCCGCTGCCCGCGGAGACCTGCTCGCCGTCGCGGGTGAGCACCATCCGCACCGCCCGCAGGTCGACGCCGGTCAGCGGGACCGGGGTGCCGCCGAGCACGAACAGCCCGCTGGAGGCGTTGTCGGCGACGGTGTCGGCGTAGGTGATGTCCCAGTCGGCGATCCGGCTGTCGACGATCTCCAGCGCGGGCAGCGCGAAGTCCACGGCGCGCAGCACGTCGGCGACGGTGCTCTGCTCGTGCGGCAGCCCCGCGCCCAGGACGAGGGCGACCTCCGCCTCCACCTTGGGCTGCAGCAGCCGGCCGGCGGGTACGGTGCCGCCGTCCGGGACGGCCATGTCGGACAGCAGCGCGCCGAAGTCGGGCCGGTCGACGCCCAGTTGCCGCTGCACGGCGGGCGAGGTCAGGCCGATCTTGCGGCCCACGACGCGCCGCCCGCCGCCGAGCAGCCGCTCGGTGTTCAGGCGCTGCACGGCGTACGCCGCGGCGGTGTCCGCGGCGTCGATCAGGCCGCGTACGGGCGGGCACGGGACGCCGGTGCGGGCGGCTTCGGCGAGCGCGTCGGCGGCCTTGGCCACCGCGTCCGGCGGCGGGGCGGCGCCTTCGGCCCGTGAGGGAGCAGGCATGCGGGCACTCCTGACGTGAGGGAGGGGTGAGCGGTGCGGGGACGGCGGGTGCGGGGAGGGGCGGCGGCGTGGTGTGCGGCGCGGGGTGGGGTCGTCAGGCGGGGGTCACGGCCATCACCACTGCCTTCGGCTCGGTGAAGAACTCCCTGCTGAAGTTCCCCCCTTCGCGGCCCACCCCCGAGTCCCCGACGCCGCCGAACGGCGCGCGCAGGTCGCGGATGAAGAAGCAGTTGGCCCACACGGTGCCCGCCTTCAGCGCCGCGGCCACGCGGTGCGCCCGGGAGAGATTCTCGGTGAAGACCATCGCGTTCAGGCCGTACGGGCTGTCGTTGGCGGCGGCCACCGCCTGTGCCTCGGTGTCGAAGGGGGTGACGACGACGACCGGGCCGAAGACCTCCTCGCGGTGGATCCGCGCCTCCGGCGGCGCGCCGGTGACGACGGTCGGGAGCACCGTCCAGCCGTCTCCGCGCCCGCCGGTGACGACGGTGCCGCCGTCGGCGGGCACGCCGTCGAGGTAGGAGGTGACCTTGGCGTGGTGCTCCGCCGAGGCGAGCGGGCCGAGCTGGGTCGCCGGGTCCTTGGGGTCGCCGGTCACCAGCGCCTCGGCGGCGGCGGTGAAGCGGGCGAGGAACTCGTCGTACACCTCGCGCTGGACGTACAGCCGGCTGCCGGCGAGGCAGACCTGCCCGGCGTTGCTGAAGATCGCCTTGATCGACCAGGAGACGGCGGAGTCGAGGTCGGCGTCGGCGAAGACCACGTTGGCGCCCTTGCCGCCGAGTTCGAGGCTGACCGGGGTGAGGTTCGCGGCGGCGGCACGGGCGATGGCGCGCCCGGTGCCGGACTCGCCGGTGAAGGTGATGCGGTCGACGCGCGGGTCGGTGGTCAGCGCCTCGCCGGCGGCCGCGGGCCCGTAGCCGTGCACGACGTTGAGGACGCCGGGCGGCATGCCCGCCTGGAGCGCGAGCCGGGCGAGCAGCGTCGCGGACGCCGGGGTGTCCTCGGCGGGCTTGAGCACGACGGTGTTGCCCCAGGCCAGGGCGGGGGCCACCTTCCAGGTCTCCAGCATCAGCGGGAAGTTCCACGGCGCGATGGCCGCCACCACCCCCGCGGGCTCGAACCTGCTGTAGGCGTGGTGGCCGCTGTCCATGGGCAGTGCCTCGCCGGCCGCGAGCCTGGCGTGGTCGGCGAAGAAGCGGAAGTTCAGGGCCGAGCGGGGGACGTCCTTGGCGGTGCTGTCGGCGATCGGCTTGCCCATGTCGGTGGTGTCCGCGAGGGCGAGTTCGCCGCGGTGCTCGTCGATGAGGTCCGCGAGCCGGTGCAGGATCGCGCCGCGTTCGGCGAAGCCCATCCGCGGCCACGGCCCGTCGTCGAACGCGCGCCGCGCGGCGGCGACGGCGAGGCCGGCCTCCTCCGCGCCGCCGAGGGACACCTCGGCCCACGGCTCGCGGGTCCACGGGTCGACGGTGGCGAAGGTCTCGCCGGAGGCCGACTGGATCTCCCGGCCGTCAACGATGTGCGGAATGAGGTCCATGGTCCTCGCCTTTCTGGTCCTGCTTCTCCTGGATGGTCACGTCGCCCGCCGCCCAGTGCGTGGCGGGCACCTCGCGGAGGATCACGCGGATGCTCTCCGGCGGCGCGTCCGCGGTCCGGGCCACCGCCCGGGTCACCTCGCCGATGAGGGCGCGCAGTTGGTGCGGCGGGCGGCCTTCAACGAGCGTCACTTCGACCAGCGGCACCGGTCCTGCTCCTCTCGTGCGACGGGTCGGGGCCGGGGCCGCCGGCGAGCAGCCCCGCGGCCTGACCGCCCCCGACGACCTCGGCGAAGACGGTGCCCATCAGCCGCAGGCTGGCGGCGTGCAGCTCCTCGACGTAGCCGGCGACGGCGTCGCGGGCTACGACGACCCGCAGGTCCCGGAAGAAGGCGTCGCGCACGGTGGACTCCACGCAGAAGTCGGTGCGTACGCCCGCCATGACGAGGGTGTCGACGGCGAGCCGGGCCAGCAGGTCGTCCAGCGACGTGCGGTGGAAGGCGCTGAACCGGGGCTTGACCACCACGTGGTCCCCGGGCCGGACGTCGAGCCCGGCGACCGGCTCCGCGCCCCAGGTGCCGCGGCGCAGGCCGCGCTCGCGCAGGAACGGACTGCGCTCGGCGAGCAGCCCGACGGAGTCGTCGTCGGGCCACTCCATCCGCACCCACACCACCGGCCGGCCGCCGCTGCGGGCCGCCGCCACCAGGGCGTTGATCCGCTCCACGAGACCGTCGAGGCCGGCGACCCGCAGCCCGGCCGCGGCGAAGACGCCGTCGGGGTGGCAGTAGTCGTTCTGGACGTCGATGACCACGAGTGCCGCCGTGGCAGAAGCCGCCGCGGCGGAACCGGACGTGGCCGGAGAGGTCGGTGTGCTCATCCGGGCTCCCTCGGTGTGACGGTGAGGCCGGCGTGGGCCTCCATGGCGGCGTCGAGCCGCTGCCTGCTGCCGGAGGCGATGGCCTCGACCAGCTCGCGGTGCACGGCGGCGCCGTCGGGGTTGATCCGGCTCGGCTCGTCGGCGGTGACGCCGCGCAGCCGGCTGGCGACGAACTCCAGCAGCGAGACGTAGGTGTGGCGCAGGATCTGGTTGGGCGTGATCTCGGCGATCCTGCGGTGCAGCGCCCAGTTGGCCGCGAGGTAGTCGGCGGCCGACAGCCCCTCGACGGCCATCTTCTCGGCCAGCGCGCGCAGTTCGGCCAGGTCGGCGTCCGTGCGGTGGCGCATCGCCTCCTGCGCGACGAGCGGCTCCAGGTTGTCCCGTACCACCAGGCAGTCGGAGACCGACACCGAATCGCCGCTCAGCTCCAGCATCTTGCGGCCCAGGCGGACGAGCGCGGGCGGCGAGGCGACGAAGATGCCGCCCTTGACGCCGGGGCGTACGGAGACGGTGCCGCGGGAGACCAGCAGCCGGACGGCCTCGCTGAACGTGGCCGCGGCCACGTCGTACTCGCGGCGCAGGCTCTCCTTGGTGCCCAGCTTGTGACCGCTGGGCAGGGACTGCTCGGCGATGCGCCCCTCGATCCGCTTGGCGACCGCCTCGGCGCGGGATGACCGGCGCAGCTCGTCCGTCCCTGCTTCGCTGCTCAATGTCCTCAGCCCTTCGACTGGATGGAATGGGATGGCGAGGGTAGCGAGCGCCCGCCGGCGGCCGTCGCGGGCCCGGTGCCGAGGCCCAGACCCGGCAGCAGCGCGGCGGCGTTGCCGCCGAGGATCGCGGCCTCGTCGGCGGCGTCGAGCCCGATGCGGCGCACGGTCTCCAGCGGCCGGTCGTCCATGAGGTCGAACGGGGTGTCGGTGCCGAGCAGTACGTTGCGGGCGGTGACGTCCTCGACGAGCCGGGCGATGGTCCGTACGTCGAAGACCGCCGTGTCGTACAGCAGCCGGCGCAGGAACTCCGTCGGCTCGCTGCCGACCACGCGCGCCACCGGCTTGCGGTGCCAGCCCAGGTCGAGCCGGGCGCCGACGGCGTGCGCGCAGCCGCCGCCGTGCGCGAGGCAGAGGGTCAGCTCGTGCCGTTCGAGTACGCCGCCGAAGATCAGCCGGGAGACGGCGAGGGCCGTCTCCAGCGGATAGCCGAGGAGTTGGACGAGGTGGTAGTCGGCGAGCCGGTCGCGCTCGGAGACCCGGCTGGGGTGCAGCAGGGTGAAGCAGCGGCGGGCGGCGAGCACCGTCCACAGGTCCTCGTTGACCGGGTCGTCCAGCTCGCGGCCCGCGCCGAAGGTGCCCATGGTGGCGCCCACCAGGCCGAGTTCGTCCAGCGCGCGGGTCAGCTCCGCGGCGGCCCCGGGGTGGCCGACGGGCACCGTGGCCAGCCCGTGCAGCCGGCCGCCGGACTCCGCGGCGAACTCCGCCAGCGCGTCGTTCGAGCGCCGGGCCAGCTCCAGTGCCAGCGCGTCGTCCGTCGCCTGGGAGGCGAAGAGGAACGGCGGCGCCGCGACCACGTGGTGGTCGACGCCGGAGGCGTCGAGCAGGGCGAGCCGGTGGTCCATGGCGTACTGCTCGGGCGGCAGCGGCACCGGCGCGCCCGCGGGCAGCCCGCACAGCGCGGGGTCCAGGGTGAGCACGCGGTCGCCCGCGCGGGAGAGGTCCGCGCGCCCCTCCCGCTCCAGCGCGCGCAGCAGCGGCAGGGGCATGGCGTGCGTGTGGATGTCGATCACAGGCGCGGGGGGTGCGGTCCCCGTACCGGTCGGCGTGTCAGTCACCGCGCGCTGCCATGTAGGTCTCGTACTCGTCCCCCAGCAGCGAGCGGATCAGCGCCGTCGCGGCCTCTGAGGTGCCGGCCTTCTCGCCGGTGCCGTAGATCAGCCGGGCCAGCTGCGACAGCAGGTAGGGGTGCAGCCCCAGGTCGTACAGGCGCCGGAAGTCGCGCGCGGCGATCGCGGTGCGCTCCTCCTCGGTGAGGGGGTACGCGGCCAGGACCTCCGCCTCGGACGTCTCGAAGCGGGCGCGCAGCTCGCGGTCCCACTTCAGCTCCTGCACCAGGTCGTTCGTCCGCAGTTGCGGATCGAAATGGTCGAGTGCCATCAGGTGTCCTTCTGTAGTGATTCGGGCGTCGTGGGGGTGCCGGTGCCGGCGGGTCAGGGCAGGTGCCACTGCACGGCGCCGACGCCGCACCGCCACTGATCGACCGCGACGTACCCCAGCGAGGTGCACGGGCGCGGGCCGATGGCGCCCATGACCACCACCCACGACAGCAGCTCCGCGGTGCCGCCCGAGCCGGCCTGCTCCATGCGGTCGAACGTCGCCTCGGTGAGGATCCGCTCGTGGTCGCCCTCCTGGAGCAGGTCGAGCCACCAGCGGTCGAACTTCTCGTCGATGTCCAGGTACCGCGGGCCGCCGGGCTCGTGGCTCAGCCCGCCGGAGCCGAGCAGGCCCACGCGCAGCCCGTCGGGCAGGCGGGTGCGGATCGCCTCGCCGAGCGCCTCTCCGAAGGCGTAGCAGGCGCGCTCGTCGGGGACCGGGGGGACGGTGCAGTTCTGCAGTACGGGGACGACCCGCACCCCCGTCTCGACGAGCCGGGCCATGGCGGTGGGCACGGAGAGGTTGTCGTCGAAGCGCAGGTCGCCGGGCTCGGCGCGCAGGCCGGGGCCGCTGTCCCGGACGGCCTCGAAGAGGCCGGCGGCGACGCCGGGGTCGCCGGGCAGGGTGTAGTCGTCGACGCGCAGCCAGGGCTTGAACCACTCGTCGGGGCCGCGGTGTTCGGCCGCGAGGCCGAAGGTGAAGTCGGCGTAGTCGCTCACCCGGGCGTTGGCGACGTGGTCGTTGCCGACGACCAGCAGCACGTCCGCGCCCGAGTCGACGACGGCGTCGTGCACGGCGTCGTACGCCTCGGTGACCACCCGGCGCTCGGGCTCCGGTGCCTTGTCGAACCAGCCGGTGAGGCCGGGCGTGTGGCTCGCGGCCAGGGCCAGGCATATCTCTGCCATTGCTCCTCGAACTCCTCCGTGTGTCGCTGAACTGTCGTGCGGTGCGCGTGCGGTACGCGCCGGGCCCCCGCTGCGGGCGCGGGGTCAGCCGGTTCCCAGCCGCTCCTCGATGGCGTCCGCCGCCAGTCGGGCGGCGGCGGCGTGCAGCTGCCGGCCCTCGTCGGCGCCGGCCGCGGCGGGGTCGCCGAAGTAGCCGCGCGGCGTCACGCGCCGGGCGTCGTCGTAGCCGCGCCGCCAGACGGCGAGTTCGGACAGGCCGTGGCCGGTGGCGGGCAGGGTGGCGCGGACCTCGTCGCGGACGAGGCCGGGGTGGGTGTGCAGCATCACCGACGTCTCCCACCGGCCGGCGTGGACGTCGATGCCGCCCGCGCCCGCGCCGCCCGCGGCGGACCCGGGAGAGGAGACGGCCACCCGGCCGCCGGGCGGCGCCCCGGGGGACGCCGCGGAGGCGTGCACGGTCAGCGCCGGGTCGTCCGGGTCGAGGCCGAGGCGCTGCGCCAGCTCCGGTTCCACGACGAAGCTGATGTCGGCGCCGGTGCGCTCCCGCCCCGCCCGCACCCCGGCGTGCACGGTGCGGTTGTGCAGCGCGTCGCCGTGGCCGGAGAAGCAGAAGACGCGCCGGAAGCCGTCGCCCGCCAGGCCGGTGAGGAGGTCGGCCATGACCTGCTCCATCAGCTCGGGGCGGATGCCGTACGAGGCCGGGAAGCTGCCGGAGACGACGTTGATGCCCCAGTAGTACGGCGGCACGATGAGCGCCTCGATCCCGCGGCCGGCCAGCAGCCGCCGGACCTCGCGCAGCCGGGCGCCGGGCAGGTAGACGTCGGTGCCGGCGGGCAGGTGCGGGCCGTGCTGCTCGATCACGCCGAAGGCCCAGAGCAGCACGGCCCCGTCGCGGGCGGCGCGCTCGACCTCGTACCAGGTCAGCTCGGCGATGGTGTCGGCGAACACGTCCGTCGTGCCCGCCGGCCCGGCCGGGGGCGCCTGCGGCGTCCCGGCTCCCGGGACGGCTGCGTCCACTCCGCCGCCGGTCATGGCCGGTCCCCCGCACCGGCCGCGGCGGCGGCGGAGTGGAACGTCTTGGCGCGCTGCACGTGGCCGTAGACGGCGGCGCGCAGTTCGGCGAAGCGGGGCAGCGCGCGGGTCGTCAACTGCTCGCGCTCGGCGGGCAGGTCGACGTCGATGTCCTCCATGACCACGGTCGGCGAGGCGGACAGCACGAGCACCCGCTCGCCCAGGTAGACCGCCTCGTCGATGTCGTGGGTCACGAACAGCACCGTCATGCCCAGCTTCCGCCACAGCGAGCGGGTCAGGTCCTCCAGCTCCGCCCGGGTCTGCGCGTCCACGGCGGCGAACGGCTCGTCCATCAGCAGCACCTTCGGCTCGTACGCGATGGCGCGGGCGATGGCCACGCGCTGCTGCATGCCGCCGGAGAGCTGCCAGGGGTACGCGGCCGGGGCGTCCTGGAGCCCGACCGAATCCAGCGCCTGCGCCACCAGGGCCGCCCGCTCCGCCTTGCCGATCTTCTTCTGCTTCAGCGGGAGTTCGACGTTCGCGCCGACGGTCATCCACGGGAACAGGCTGCGGCCGTACTCCTGGAAGACGACCGCCATGCCGGGCGGCGGGCCCTGCACCCGCGCGTCGCCGAGGCGCACCTCGCCGGACGTGGGTGCGAGCAGCCCCGCGACGCACTTCAGCAGCGTCGTCTTGCCGGCGCCCGAAGGGCCGACGATGCAGGCCAGGTCGCCCGCGCCGACGGTGAACGTCAGGTCGCGCACGGCCTCGACGGTCCGCCCGGAGCCCTGGTAGACCTTCCGCACTCCGCGGACGGCCAGCGCACCCGCGCTGTACTCGGTGGCGGGCGCCGCCGCCTTCGTGCCGGTCATTTCTCACCTCGCTGCGACTGCCTCAGGCCGCGGTACCAGCCGAGGACTCGGGACTCGAAAAGGGCGAACAGCAGCGACAGCGCGAAGCCGAGGAGACCGAGCAGCAGGATGCCGCTCCACATCTCCGGGATGGCGAACGACCGCTGGAACTGCACGACGGTGAAGCCCAGGCCGCTGGAGCTGGCGAACATCTCGCTGATCACCATGAGGATGATCGAGATCGAGAGCGCCTGCCGCAGCCCGGCGACGATCTGCGGTGACGCGCCCGGCAGCACCAGCCGGCGCAGCCGGGCGGTGCCGGTCAGGCCGTAGCAGCGCGCGGTGTCGGAGAGCACCTCGTCGATCGCGCGGACCCCTTCGACGGTGTTGAGCAGCACCGGCCACAGGGCACCGGAGATGATCACCACGATCTTCATGGTGTCGCCGATGCCGGCGACCAGCATGAGGACGGGGATGAGCACCGGCGGCGGCACGGCGCGGAAGAACTCCAGGACCGGCTCCAGCAGCGCGCGGATCCGCGGCCGGGTGCCGAGGAGTACGCCCAGGCCGATGCCGATGACCGCGGCGCCCAGGTAGCCGGCGGCCAGCCGGCCGAGGCTGGGCAGCACGTCGTCGACGATCCGCTCGGAGAACCAGGTCTCCGCGAACGCGGCCAGGATCTCGTCCAGCGTCGGGTAGTAGAAGTTCGTGCTGCGCGCGGCGAGCACCCACCACAGCGCGAGCAGCGCGGCGGGCAGCCCGAGGAGGTACGCCAGGTGCACCGCGCCGCTCCTGAGCAGCCGCAGCCCCCGGCCCGCGCGGCTCTCGGCGCCCTTCGTCTTCGTGCCGGTCATGCCGCTCACGCGCGGGCCTCCGTCCGCACCGAGGTGTGCCAGGACAGCACGCGCCGCTCCAGCGCCCGGGCCAGCACGTTCACGCAGACCCCGAGCGCGCCGGCCACCAGCACCAGCGCGTACATCCGCGGGATCGCGTTGCTGGACTGGGCGCGGGCGATCTCGCTGCCGAGTCCGGGGCTGCCGATGATGAGCTGGGAGCTGACGGTGAGGATCAGCGCCACCGACGCGGCCAGCCGCAGCCCCGTCATCAGGTACGGCAGCGTGGTCGGCCACACCACGTGGCGCAGCCGCGCCCAGGGCGAGAAGCCGTAGCCGACGGCGGTGTCGCGCGCCACCGGGTCGACGTCGCGGACGCCGCCGAGCACCTGGAGGAGCACGGGCCAGAAGGCCGCGTAGACCACCAGCAGCAGCGTCGAGCCGAGGCCGGTGCCCAGGACGAGCACCGCCAGGGGTATCAGCGCCACCGACGGGATCGGGCGGAGGAACTCGATGGTGGAGGCGGTGGCCTTGCGCAGCACCTCGACACTGCCGATCACCAGCCCCAGCGCCGTGCCGGCCACGACGGCGATGGCCAGGCCGTACGCCCAGCCCTCGACGGTGTCGAGCAGGGCGGTCCAGAAGGCGCCCGAGCCCAGCTCGTCGCCGAGCGCGCCGAGCATCTCGCTGAAGGGCGGCAGGTACTTCGCGGGCACGGCGCCGAGGCGCGGCAGCAACTCCAGCACGGCGGCGAACAGGACGATGCCGAGGACGCCGAGCGCGGCGTCGGGCACGGCCCGCAGCCGGGCCGCGGCCGAGGGTGCGGCGGGGGCGGGGACGGCCGTGGCGGGCGGGTCCGGGGGCCGGTCCGCCGCCGGCGACAGCGCGGGCGGGCGCCCGGTGTCGGCACGCTGGTGAACTCTCACGTCTTCTCCGGCATCTTGGGGGCTGGTGGGTCGGGTGCTCCTCGGGTGCAGAGCAGGGGCCGGCGGCGGCCGGCCTGCGGCAGCGGCCGGCCGCGGCGCGGCGCTCAGTCGGCGAGCAGGTCGTCCAGCGGGTCGAGGTTGTCGATCAGACCGGCGTCGGCGGTCAGCTGGGCCAGGCCGGCGATCTCGTCGCGGTCGGACTCGGGGTTCCAGCCGGGGAGCGTCAGGTCGTCGGTGAGGCCCTCGTCGAGGTCGAGGTAGGTGTTGAGCACGGCGCGCGCCTCGTCCGGGTGCTCCTCCGCGTAGCGCAGGGACTTCTGCAGCGCCTTGGTGAAGCGCTCGACGACCTCGGGGTTCTCGCCGGCGTACGCCTCGGAGGCGAACCAGCCGGCGAAGGGGAGCTGCTTGCCCATGCCGGCGTAGCTGACGGGCAGCGCGTGGCCGCCGTCCTTCTCCACGATGCTGATGAACGGCTCGCTCAGCATGGCCGCGTCGATGTTGCCCTTGTCGAGCGCGGCGGGCATGTCGGGGATCGGCACCTCGACGAGCTTGGCGGCGTCCCGGTCCAGGCCGGCGTCCTCCAGGCTGGCGCGCACGGCGACCTCGTTGATGCCGAGGAGGGTGTTGACCCCGATGGTCTTGCCCTCCAGGTCGGCGACGTCCTTGATGCCCTCGTCCTTGGTCATCAGCTGGCCGGAGCCGTCGTCGAGCACGTCGTCGGAGGCGCGGGCGCCCACCGAGAGCATCGTGACCGGCACGCCCTCGCTCTTGGCGATCAGGAGGCTGACGATGTTGGAGTAGCCGAACTGGTAGTCGCCGCTGACGACCGCGGGGGTGATCGCGGCGCCGCCCTGGGAGTTCTGCAGCTTCGGGTTGAGGTCCTGCTCCTTGAAGAAGCCCTTCTCGATGCCGAGCTTGACGGGCGCGATGTCGATGATGGGGATGACCCCGAGGGTGATGTCCGTGGGGCCGGAGCCGCTGTCCTCTCCCCCGCCGTCCGAGCCGCAGGCGGTGGCGGCGGTGAGGAGGAGAGCGGCTCCGGCCGCTATGGAGACGGTTCTGCGAAGACGGCGCGACGACGGCATGCCGGACTCCCTGCTGCGTGAAGGATCGATGGGGTGGCCGTCGGTCGCCTTGAGGGGCACGGCGGGGACGGCGGGCGAGGGGGGTGGCGTAGGCGGGTGGACGGGGGCCGGGCGCCGGGTACGGCGGCCGGGGCCGGGGTGGGGCGGCCCTGGCCGGGGTACGGCGGACGGGGCCGGTGGGTACGGCGGCCGGGCCCGGTACGGCGGTCGGGCCGGGGAACGGGGCCCGTGGCGGTTCGGGTGTCGAGGGCTGGGCGCGGTGGGTGGTGTGGCGCCTCAGCCGCCGACGACGGTGACGGTGCCGAGTGTCGCGAACTCGGCGGAGATCGTCCGCCCGGGTTCGACGAACACGGCGTCGGTGAGCCCGCCCGTCAGCACGGTCCACCCTGCTTCGAGGGCGATCCCGCGCCGGGACAGGGCGTTGGCGGCGAGCGCGAGCGCCCGGGCCGGATGGCCCTGGACGGCCGCGCCGGTGGCGGTGTCGACGACCTCGCCGTCGATCATGAGCCGGCAGGCCTCGGCGGCGAGGTCGAGTCCGTCCGGCGGCACGGCGCCGGCGGAGACGACGAACCGGCACGACGAGGCGTTGTCGGCGACGACGTCGGGGAGGGCGAAGCTGAAGTCGCGGTAGCGGCTGTCGATGACCTCGAACCCGGCCCGTACCTCCGCGACCGCGGCGAGCGCGTCCTCCGCGGTGACGCCCGGCCCGGCGAGCCGGCGGCCGAGGGTGAACACGATCTCGGGCTCGACGCGCGGGTGGATGGTCTCCGCCATCGGCACGGGCGCCCCGGCCGGCAGCACCATCGCGTCGGTGAGCCAGCCGGTCAGCGGGGCGTCGATGCCCATCCGCCGCTGCTTCGCGGCGGACGTCAGCCCCAGCTTCACCCCGATCACCCGCTCCCCCGCGGCGACCTTGCGGGCCAGCAGCTCGTCCTGTGCGCGGTACGCCGTGTCCAGGTCGAGGCCGGGCCACTCGTCGGTGATCCGGCCGCCGTCGCTGCGCTCCCGCTCGCGGCGGATCAGCTCATCGACGGTGCGCTCGACCGTCCATACGCTCATGAGCTCCCGCCTCCCTCCCGGACACGCGGCCGTGGGAACGGCCGCATCGATCTGCGCGGTGCGCGTTGGTCCCTGAGTATGTGACAAGAAAACATTGCAATCAATAGATTGATAGCAATGAGTTCTGGAACCCCGCCGGCGACCTAGCCTCCGGCGTCCGCCGCTTCCCGGCCCGCGCGGCTCCGGCGGCGCCCGGCTGCGAGGGCCGCGAGGGCGATCGCCGCGGCGGCGCAGACGAGCACCACGTCGGGCACGGCGGAACCGACGTCCCGGGTCCACTGCTCCAGCGCGAACTCCTCCTCCACCCCCACCGCGCCCGGCAGCGCACCGGTGCCGTCGAACGCCAGGAACACGGCGCCCAGGACGACGAACAGGGCGCCGGACACCAGCTGCGTGGAGTGCAGTTCGAGCCGGCCGAGGCGGGCCGGCCGCCCGCGCAGCCAGCGCCGGCGGCCGAGGTCGAACCGGTGCCACAGCAGGGCGAGTACGAACAGCGGGGCCGCCATGCCCAGCGCGTAGAACGCGAGCAGGACGCCGCCGTAGGCGGTGTTGCCGCCGAGCGCCGACACGGTCAGCACCGACCCCAGGATCGGCCCGGCGCAGAACCCGGCGAAGCCGTACACCGCGCCCAGCGCGTACACGCTCACCGCCGACTCCGGCCGGATCCGCCCCGCCGCCTGCTGCATCCGCCGCGAGCCGAACCCGAAGCCGAGCATCTGCGCGGCGCCGAGCGCGATGATCGTCCAGCCGCCGACGGCGATGAGCAGTTCGCGGTGGCCGTAGAAGAGCCTGCTGGCGAACGACCCGGCCACGCCGAGCGGCACCAGGGTGGTGCACAGTCCGGCGTAGAAGATCGCGGTACGGGCCAGGAGGCGGCCGGCGCCGCTGATCGAGTAGGCGAAGAAGGAGGGCAGCAGCAGCGCGCTGCACGGGCTGAGGAGGGCCAGCAGGCCGCCGAGGAACGCGGTGAGGTAGCCGACGTCCGCGCTCACTCCGCCTCCCCGGCCGCGGCGCGGGCCTTCTCGACCGCTTCCTCGAAGACCTCGGTGGGCTGGGCGCCCAGCACGGGCGTGGTGTTGATCAGGAAGGCGGGAGTGCTGGTCACACCGAGGTTCTGGCCCTCTGCGGCGTCGCGGGCCACGGCCTCCTCGGCGGCCCGGCTGCCCATGTCCCGCTCGAAGCGCGCGAGGTCCCGGACGCCGGCCGTCCGCGCCATCGCGATCAGCTCGTCGTCGGCGAACTCGCCGCTGTTCTTCTTCCGTTCCTCGCCGTACGCCACGTCGTGGAACTCCCAGAACCGGCCCTGCTCCCCGGCCGCCCAGCCCGCCTGCGCGGCGCTCTGCGACTCGTCGCCGAAGATCGGGAAGTGCCGCCACTCGATCCGCAGCACGCCCTCGGCGACGTACTTGTCGACCAGCTCGGGCTTGGTGTCGCGGGCGAACTTGCCGCAGAACGGGCACTGGAAGTCGGAGTACTCGATGAGGACCACCGGCGCGTCCTTCTCGCCCATGGCCGCCGGGTCGGCGGCGGCGCGGCGCTGCAGGCCGAGCAGCGCCCGGTCCTGCGCGGACGGCGCGTCCCCGCGGGCGCCGTCGCCGGGCCCGGCGTCCGCGGTACGGCCGCCGCCGGAGCCGGGGTCGGAGTCGGAGCCCGAGCCGGCGAAGAGGGAGAGGGTGCCGAGCCCGAGGGCGGCGGCGAGGACGAGGGCGACGACGACGGTGGACGCCTTGCGGGTGCGCTTGCTGGTGTCGGTGTTCATGGATGGCTCCCGGTCAGCGCGTCGGGTCGGAGGTGGGTTCGGTGGCGGGACCGGCGGCGGGCTGCACGGGCTGCTCCGTGTCCGGTTCCGCGTCCGGTTGCGTGTCCGGTTGCATGTCCGGTCCGCCCGGGGGGCCTGCGACGGCGCATGCCGCCTCACCGGCCAGCCGCTGCACCGCGGCCACCGCGAGCAGCGCCACGGAGCCCGCGCCGATCACGGGCTGCAGCGGCGCCCAGTAGGACAGCGCGCCGGAGGTGCCCAGGGCGACGAGGACGAGCTTGTTGCAGACCGGGCAGCCGACGGCCAGGAACGACAGCACGCCGCCGGCCGCGCCGAGCCGGGAGCCGCGCTCCGCGCCGGGCGGCGCCTGCGGCGCGCGGACGTACGTGGCCAGCACCACCCCGGCGAGCAGGGCGGTGGCGGCCAGCACCGGGTAGCTCCACCACTCCGGCGCGATCTCGCGGCCGAAGACGGGGTTGGGGACGAGGGCGGTCGGCAGTCCGATCGCCAGGGCGGTGGCGGCCGCCGCGGCGGCGGCGGTGAGCCGGCGGGCGGCGCCCCACAGGGCGAGTGCGCGCAGCGCGAGGCGCACGCGGTTACGGAGGAAGGGCATGAGGTGTCCTGCGGTCGGGTTCGGGAACGCGGAGGATCCGCGTGCGCGCGGGGACCGCCGCCGGAAGGCGGACAGGCCGTCAGGCGCAGGCGGGCAGGCTGCGGCGGCGGCTCGCGGAACGGGTCGGTTCCTGCGGCGGGCCGGCCGCGGCGGTGCCTACAGCCGCAGAACCACCAGTCGCGCTATGTCCGGCCCCGGTGGCGTACGGCCCTGGGCCCTCGCCGGTCCGGCGTCCGCGGGCGCACCGACCGCGGCGCGTACGTCCCGTACCGCGTACGGAACGGCCGCCTGCTCGCTGCCGGCCCGGACACCCGGCGCCGCCTGCTGCACGGCCGCGCCGGACTTCCGGCACCCGGGCGACTCCCGCTCACCGGCCTGCGACGCCTGCTCGGGAGCGGCGTCCCGCGGCGCGCCCGCGACCGCGCGGGCATCCGCCGCGGACGCCTCGGCGCCGGGCGCCACCTGGGCGCAGGCGAGGGAGATGAGCACCGCCAGCGTCACCACGAGCGCGCGTACGGCCGCGCGCGGGAGGGTGGCGGTCATGCTGATCCTCAGGTCCGGGGACCCCTCATTAGAACACGGCCGTTCAGGCCGGCGGCCTGCCGACGGCCAGGAAGAACCGCATGGCCGCGTTCCGCACCGGCGCGATCCGGCGGGGGGTGTGCACCGCGCGGTTCATCATCCGCGCGGCGCGCGCGAGCTGCTGGGTGGGCCGGCGAGCGTGGCCCGTACCTCCATCAGGGCGAAGCCCAGCAGGTTCAGGCCGCGCCAGGCGCCGGGGTCCCGGGCCCGGTCGTCGGTGGCGGCCAGGCCGATGCCCCAGACGCGGTCGACCGGGCTCGCCTCCACGAGGACCCGGCTGCCGGTGCCGAGGAGGTACGCGCCGAGGTCGGGGTGCCGGCCGAACTTGGCGAGGTTGCCGCGTACCACCGCAGCGAAGCGGTGCTCCTGCCACACCGCCTCGTCGAAGCCCCGCACCTTCCGCCCCTCGGCCTTGGCCGCACCGGGGTGGCGGGCGGCGAGTATGCGCGCGACGGCCGCCTCGTCGCCGAACAGCCGCGCCTTGGCGGCCATCATCCAGTGCTCGGCGGTCGCGTACGCGACGCCGTCCACCTCGAACTCGACCGGCCACCACTGACTGAGGCAGGCGGCGTCCACGACGCCGGGGCGCTTGGCGCGATGCCCCCAGAAACACAGGTACTTGAACCCCCGCCCCTCCCCCACCGCAACCCGCAACTCCCCCACAGACCCCGGCAACTCACCCACTGGCCCTCCCCCTCCACGCCCCGCACGTCCGTGTCCCGTACAAGGATGGGCCCGGCCCTCCTCGCGGGGAGAGCCGGGCCCGGATTGCGGCGCGCGGGCTACAGGCCCGTGTCGCAGCAGCTGTCCCGGCGCATCAGGCGGCCCACCTCCAGCCAGTCCACGTCCGCGCGCGGGGACGTCTTCGGTTCGAAGGACTGCACCAGGTCCTCCTGCGCGAACCGCCGTCCGCCCCGCAGTACCGACTCCGTGCGTACCAGGGTGGCGAAGTCCGTGAACGGGTCGCCGTCGATCACCGTCAGGTCCGCGTACTTGCCCGGCTCCAGCGTGCCCAGGTCGTCCGCCGCGCCGAAGGCGCGGGCCGGCAGGACCGTTGCGGTGCGGAGTGCTTCGGCCGGGGACAGGCCCGCGCGGTGGAGGGCGCGCAGGGCCAGGTGGAGGTGGAGGCCCACGGGGACGAGGGGCTGGTCGGTGCCGAGGGCGACGACGCCGCCGGCGGCCAGGATCCGGCGGTAGACGTCCGTTTCGGTGGCCAGGGTCCGCAACTCCGCGGCGCTGGGCGGCTGCTCGGCGCGCTGGACGACGGTCGCGGTGTCCCACGGCGGCATCAGCACCGTCACCCGCGGGTCCGCGGCCAGCGCCGGGTCGGCGCCGAGGAGCGGGAGCGCGGTGAAGGGGGTGGCGATGAGGTGGAAGTCGCCGGTCGCGGAGTAGATGTCGACGAGGTCCGCGTGCGCGCGCCCGGACGCCGTCGTCGCGTGGCCGAACTCCAGCCGCTGCGTGGCCTGCAGATGCGTCGTCAGGTCCTGGCCGAGCTGCACGCCCGGCGAGCACAGGTGGCTGCCGCTGCGTACGCCCAGCCGCTCGTGTGCGAAGGCCGCCGCCTCGGCCATGACCCAGCCGGGCGCGCGCACGTACGTCTTGACGAAGTCCCAGTCGAGCCCCTCCGCCCGCGTCAGCGAACGCCGCAGGCCCGCGCGGGTGCCGTGGGCGCGGCCCATGCTGTACGCGACGCGCGCCCCGTCGAGCAGTTCGCCGGTGGCCAGCAGCCTGGGGCCCGCCAGTTCGCCGGCGTCGGCGGCCTCGCGGACGCGGGCCTGTTCGTAGGCGAAGCCGCCGAGCGAGACGGCGGTGGTGATGCCGTACGCGAGTTGCAGCGCGGTCTGCCGGCCGCCGTAGGTCGACTGCCAGGGGTGGATGTGGGCGTCCCAGAGCCCGGGGAGGACCGTGCGCGCGGAGGCGTCGACGCGGCGGGCCGCGGGGCGGCCCGCGCGGTGGGGTTCGACGGCGGCGACGCGGCCGCGGCGGACGACGATGTCCGCGTCGTCCCGTACCGCGTCGGACGTGCCGTCCCAGAGCCGGCCGGCGTGCACGA
Organism: Streptomyces aculeolatus; assembly: GCF_020400605.1. GTDB lineage: Bacteria > Actinomycetota > Actinomycetes > Streptomycetales > Streptomycetaceae > Streptomyces > Streptomyces aculeolatus. The sequence goes on from NZ_JAINRD010000003.1 coordinate 89,580, forward strand.
CGGTGTCGGGGGCGACGGGGCGGCGGTAGTCGAGCGGGATGCGTACCGTGCGGGCCCTGCCGGAGGCGACGTCGGCGATACGGACCCGCCCCGCCGACAGGTACGCCACCTGCCGGCCGTCGCCGGAGAACGACGGGTGGTCGGCGGCCTCGTCGGTCAGCTGCCGCGGCTCGCCGTCCGGGGTGCCGTCGGGCCGTACGGGCAGCAGCCACAGCGCGGACTCCACCACGACCGCCAGCCACCGCCCGTCCGGTGACCAGACGGGGCCGGAGTCGTAGCGGTCGGAGATCGAGGTGTGCGCCGCGACGGGGTGGAGGCGGGCGGCGCCGGTGGCGGCGTCGACGAGGCGGATGAGGTTGTAGCCCTCGCGGAAGCGCTGGTTGAGCCGGTTGCGGTCGCACAGCGCCAGGTAGCGTCCGTCCGGCGACCAGCTCGGCCGGCCCGGCAGCCCGCCCCCGCCCAGCGGCGCGGCGAGCACCTTCTCCGCGCCGGAGGCGAGGTCGGTCACCACGAGGTTGCCGGTCATGTCGACGGCGGCGAGCCGGGTGCCGTCCGGGGAGAGCGCGGGGAAGACCCGGCCGCCTTCCGCGAGCACGGTCTCCTTGCCGGAGGCGAGGTCGCGGCGGCGTACGGCGAAGAGGCCGTCGCGGTCGTCGGCGTAGACCAGGCCGCTGCCGTCGGGGGTCCAGGCGGGGGCGAGGAGGTAGCGGGTCCGGTCCGCCTGGACGACCTTGCGCGGGCGCGCGCCGCCGGCGATGTCGGCGGTCCAGAGCGCGCCGAGCGCGCAGAAGGCCAGGCTGCGGCCGTCGGGGGACAGCGCGGGCAGGTGGACGGCGCGCACGCGGCGTACGCCGCCGTCCGCGAAGTCGTACGACTTGGCGCGGTACCGCGGGCGCTCGACGGGCAGCGTGGCGGCGAAGTCGATCGTCTCCGTCCGGTCGGCGGCGGCGGGGTTCACGATGCGGAACCGCCCGCCGGCGGTGAGCAGCAGTTCCTCGCCGGAGACCCAGCGGGGCGGTACGGGCGACACGTCCGCCCCCGCGTCGCCGAGGTCGACGGGGGTGCCGTCGACGACGAGCGTGCACGACGCCGAAGGCGCGGCGGTCGTACGCAGATACGCCAGCCGGCCGCCGGGGCCGACCGCCGGGGTAATCACCTGGGCGCCGCTGGTGTCCGTGTGCTCGGTGCGCACCTCCTGCGGGCCGTCCGCGGCCACGGACGCGACGGTGCGGGCCGCGAGGGCGCCGTCTTCGCCGACTTCGGCGCGTACGAAGAGCACCCGATCGCCGTCCGGCGACCAGGCCGGGTCGAAGTCCTCCCAGGCGCCGCCCTGATGGGGGCCTTCCTGGTCCGGCAGCCCGGTCAGCGGGGTCAGTTCGCCGGTGGCGGGGGTGAGGGTCCAGATGCGGTACGGACTGCCGTCGACCGGGTCGCCGCCACGCTCCGAGCAGAACGCGATGCGGCTGCCGTCGGGCGACCAGGCGGGCGCGCGGTCGTCGAAGGGCCCGTCGGTGAGCTGGGTGAGCCCGGAGCCGTCGGGCCGCATCGTCCACAGGTGGAAGCCGCCGCCGCGGTAGGCGCACACGACCAGGCTGCGCCCGTCGGGCGCGAACTGCGGGCGGTTGGGCTCCAGTCCGGCGGTGGTGAGGGCGGTGGCTTCGCCACCCGATCGAGGGATCGACCACAGGACGTTCTGCACCTCGGCGACGATGCGGTCGCCGCCGGGGGCGAGGGTGGCGGAGCCGTTGGTGGCGGCGGTGAAGGACAGGGTGCCGGCGGCGCCGCGCGGTGCGGCGGCGGCCGGGGTGTCGAGGACGGCGCCGGCGGTGGCCGCGGTGGCGGCGGCCGTGGCCTGGAGGAAGCGGCGGCGGGAGAGGTCGAAGAGCTCGGCGTCCATGGGTCCTCCCGGGACTCGTACGGTGCGGGCGGTACGGGACGATACGGAGGAGTTCAGGGCGTTACGGACCGGGCGAGCGGGCGGTCCGGACGGAACACCCCGACTGTCAGTTGTACGCCGCCGGACGCTCCTGTTGTAGACCGCCTCCTGAGCACCACCCGTCCCGGGAGTCTCCGTACCGCGCACCGCAGCCACCCTCCGGCCGGGCTTGCCAATACCCCCTAGGGGTATTACTGTCGTCCGGGTGAAGGGGCACACGCCCCTCCCGTTCCACCTGGCATTCCGGAGGAAGAACCATGAGCGACGGCAACTCCTGCTGCACCACCGACGGCAGCTGCGGCGGCGGTGCCGCCACCGAGACCGCCACGGCGCAGACCGGCACCGTCTTCACCGTCAGCGGCATGACGTGCGCGCACTGCGAGGCGTCCGTCACCAAGGAGGTCTCCGCCCTCCCCGGCGTGACCTCCGTCAAGGCCGACGCCGCCAGCGGCACGGTCTCGGTCCAGGCCGGCGGGGCGCTCGACGACGCGCAGGTGCGCGGCGCGGTCGAGGAGGCGGGCTACGAGCTGGTCGGCCGGGCCTGACCCGCACCCGGCCCCACTCCGCACCCCGGGCCGGGCGGTGGCGAACACCGCCCGGCCCGGGGCCGGTTCCCGTACATCCGCCCTTCCCCTCGGCCCTCCCCTCACCCTTCCCCTCACCCTTCCCCTCGCCCTTCCCGTCGGCCCTCCCGGCCCTTCGCACCCGCAACGCCCATGCCCTTGGCGGTCATCGACGAGCCGGCCCGGTTCCCGCCCGGAACGGGTGGCTACGATGGGGCCGCGCCGACGCCGCGGCCACCGCCGGGCAGGGGGCCGAAGGGAGCGAGCGTGCGACAGCTGGGTGAGCTGGAGGCGGAGATCATGGACCGCCTCTGGGCCTGGGGGCGGCCCGCGACCGCGCGCGACGTCCTCGCGGACCTGAACAAGAAGCGGCCCCTCGCCTACAGCACGGTCAAGACCGTCGCCGACATCCTCCACCGCAAGGGCGTCCTGCGGCGGGAGAAGGAGGGCCGGGCCTGGGTGTACGAGCCGACGCTGACCCGGCAGGAGTACACCGCGGCGCTGATGCAGGACGCGCTCGGCAGCAACCCCGACCCGGCCGGCGCGCTGATGAGCTTCGTCGAGCAGATGTCGGCGGAGGACGTGGACGCGCTGCGGTCCGCCCTGCGGTCGGCGAAGCGGCGCGCCACGTGACCACCGTCCTGGCCCTGGCCGTGTACGCCGCCCTCGCCGGGGCGGTGGCGCCGTACGCGCTGGCCAGGGCGCGGTGGGCGCACCAGGCGCCGAAGGTGGCGGTGGTCGCCTGGCAGGGGCTGATGGCGGCGTTCGTCGTCACCACCGCCTCGGCCGTCCACCAACTGGCTCTCGTCGAGCAGCACGTGCACAGCGGGCTCGTCGGGCTGCTCGGCATCTGCGGCCTGTCCCGGGCCGTCACCGGCATCCCCGCGCCGACTCCGGCGGACGCCCTGCTGTTGCTGCCGCCGCTGGTCGTCGTCCTCGTACCGACCTGCCGGCTGGTGCACTGCCTCCGGCAGGCGAGGCGTGCGCAGCGCCGCTCGCTCGACATGCTCGCGCTCGTCGGCCGCCCGGCTCCGGAGTACGGGGCGACCGTGGTGGACCACGCCGCCGCTGCCGTCTACTGCCTGCCCGGCGGGGCCCGGCGGATCGTGGTGACGCAGGGCGCGCTCGACGCGCTGACCGAGGAGCAGCTGCGGGCCGTGCTGGCGCACGAGCGCGCGCACCTGGAGGGCCGCCACCACCTGCTGCAAGCCGCCACCAGGGCGTTCCAACGGACCTTCCCCGGGCTGCCGCTGGCCCGGCTGGGCCGCGAACAGACCGCGCTGCTGCTGGAGATGGCGGCGGACGACCGGGCGATGGCCGCGCACCCGCGCGACGTCCTCGCGACCGCGATGTACGAGGTCGCGGCGGGCCAGGCCCCCGAGGCGGCGCTCGGCGCCGGCGGTCCGGGGGCGCTCATCCGGCTGCGCCGGATGCTGGCGCCGCAGCACAAGCCGCGCCGCGTCACCGGATGGAGCCTGGTCGCCGCGTCCCTCGCCGCCCCGGTACTGCCGCTGCTGCTGGCCTGCGGCCCCACGACGAACTGAGCAACCCGCAACCGCCCGCCCGCGCCCGCACCGCTGACGGCGGGGCGGCGATCCGGCCCGACCATCAGGCGCCCCGCACCGCACATACCGCCGCCGACTGCCCCTCCGCGCCCCCGCACCCCGGCCGGCCGGGGTGTCCGAGGCGTCCGCTAAGGTGATTAACGCAAAGAAGCAGTGGACGGAGGTCGAACGATGCCCCGAGATCCCCGCCGGAAGCGCCCAGCCCCCGCCTTCCGCACCGCGGTCCCGGCCGCCGCCCTGCCCGCCGACGGCACCCTGGCCCCCGCGCGGCACGCGGGCCGGGACGCACGGCGGGACGGCACCCTCCGGCAGTAGGCGCACAGAGCCGCGCGGCCGGGTGGCAGACAGCCGGACCCCCGCAGGGTCCGCCCGGGCTGCGCGGGAGGGGCCGTACGCGACCTTCGCTCCGTCCGTACGGCCCCGCCCCGGCGCAGGCATCCGGACCTGCGCCCGGCAGGCGCCGGGCGGGTGCAACCGCCCGGCGCCTGCCACCCGCGGGGGCTCCGGGTCCGCCGCACGGCGGACCCGGGAACCCGGCCCCTCCCCCGCGACCGGCCGCCCGCGGCACCGCACCGGTTCCCGCGCGGCGGCGGCGATCGCCAAGAGACTTAGCCATGAAGAGGAGAGTCCGTGCTCCATACCGTCGACGGCGAGACACCGGACCGCCCGCCCGCCGGCCGTTACCGGCCGCGCCTGGTGGCGGGCGTCGCGGCCGGGGCCGCCGCCGCGGTCTTCGGCCTCCTCTGCCTCGTCGGCCTGCTCGCGGGCGGTGACGACATACCCTCGGGGACCCGCGTGCTCGGCCTCGACATCGGCGGCCTGAGCCGCGCGGAGGCCCAGGCGAAGCTGGAGCGGAACAGCGACCGGCTCGTACCGGAAACCCTGCGGATACGCATGGGCGACCAGCCCGGCGAACTCGGCACGGCAGCGGCGGGCATCACGGTGGACGCCGACGAGACCGCGGCCGCCGCCGCACAGTCGGGTTCCGGCCCGCTGACCGTCATCGGCCGGCTCTTCTCCGGGGGCGGCGGCGACGTGGAGCCGGTGATCCGCGTGGACGGGGAGAAGGGCCGCGCGGCGCTGACCGCCCTCGCCGAGTCGTACGACCGCAAGGTGCGGGAGGGCTCGGTCTCCTTCCACGGCGGCGAGGCCGCGGCCGTACAGCCGCGCGGCGGCAGGCAGCTCGACGTGGACGGGGCGCTGGCGGAGCTGGAGAACTCCGCCCCGGGCCGGGGGAGCGACCCGCTGCCGCTCCCGGTGCGCCGGGTCGAGCCCCGCGTCGGCGCCGAGGAGGTCGACCGGGCCATGGCCGGGTTCGCCGCTCCGGCCATGTCCGGGCCGGTCACGCTCACCGTCCCGGACGGCGGGGAGATAGCGATAGAACCGGCGGCGGTAGCCGGCCACCTCACGATGGAGCCGGACGCCTCGGAGAAGCTGACGCCCCGGCTCGACGGCCGCGGCCTCCTCGGCGAGTCCGAGGTGGCGGCCGCGGTCCGGGAGGCCACCGACGAGGCCGAGAACGCCCGGCTGGACTGGGACGGCGCGAAGGTCACGGTGGCCTCCGAGGGCAGTGCGGGACGCGAGATCACCCCCCGGGCGCTGTCGCGGGCGGTGCTGGAGCTGCTGCCCGAGGAGGGCGCGGACGCCCGTACGGGACGGGTGGCCACCCGGGTCGTCCAGCCGGAGCTCACCGGCGAGAACGCCGGCCGGCTGGGCATCAGGGAGCAGATGTCGACCTTCACCGTCGAGTTCCCGCCGGCGCCGTACCGCACGCAGAACGTCGGGCAGGCGGCGAAGCTGATCGACGGCTCGGTGGTCATGCCCGGCGGGACGTGGAGCTTCAACGACACCGTGGGCGAGCGGACGGAGGCCAACGGTTTCGTGGAGGGCATCATGATCCTGGACGGCAAGTACACGCGGGCCACCGGCGGCGGGGTCTCCGCGGTGGCCACCACCGTCTTCAACGCCGCCTTCTTCGCGGGCGTCGGCTTCGAGGAGTACGGGGCCCACTCGTTCTACATCGAGCGCTATCCCGAGGGCCGGGAGGCGACCGTGGCCTGGGGCAGCCTCGACCTGAAGTTCAGGAACGACTCGGGCAACGCCATCTACGTCCGGGCCGGTGCCACGGAGGACTCCGTGACCATCTCCTTCCTCGGCACCAGGAAGTACGACGAGATCGAGTCCGTCAAGGGCCCCCGGACCAACGTGCAGGAGCCGGGCAGCCGCAAGGGCGACGCGGCGGCCTGCGAGCCGCAGACCCCGCTGGAGGGCTTCGACGTCGCGGTCGAGCGGATCTTCAAGTCCGGCGGCCGGGAGGTCGACCGGGAGACGTTCACCACCACCTACACCCCGCGCGACAGCGTCACCTGCGACTGACCCCGCGCCGGGCGCCGCGGCCGCCGCTCAGCGGGCGAGCGGGCCGCCGAGGAGGTCCAGGACCGGTCCCGCGCCGACGCCGAGGGCGACGGAGGCGGCGGCCGCGGCGTACGCGGTCAGGGCCGCGGGCCGGACGAGCGGCCCGGGCCCCGGCCCGCCGGCGGTGGCGAACGCCGGGCGGATCCAGCGCAGGTAGTAGAAGAGGGAGGCGACGGTGTTGGCCGCGGCGAGGACGGCGAGCCAGGCGTAGCCGCCGTCGAAGGCCGCGGTGAAGACCTCCAGCTTGCCGAGGAAGACGGCGGTGGGCGGGGTGCCCAGCAGCCCGAGCAGGCAGACGGCGAGGCTGAGCGCGAGGCCCGGGTGCGCGCGCAGCAGGCCGCGGTAGCCGGCGAGGGTGCGGGCACCGGGCAGGGCGCAGACGACGGCGAAGGCGCCGAGGTTCGTCACGGCGTAGCCGGCGAGGTAGAACAGCAGCGCCCGCTGGGCCTCGTCGGCGCGGGTGGCGACCGCGACGGGCAGGAGCAGGTAGCCGACCTGGCTGACGGTGGAGTAGGCGAGCAGCCGTCTGACGTCGGTCTGGAAGAACGCGGCGAGGTTGCCGAGCGTCATGGACGCGGCGGCCAGCACCGCGACCAGTTCGTCCCAGGGCATCCGGGTGCCGGCGAGCGGCACCGCGGCCAGCCGGTGGAGCGCGGCGAGGGCGCCGACCTTGGGCAGGGTGGTGAGCAGTGCGGCGGCGGGCGGGCTGCTGCCCTCGACGGCGTCGGGCACCCAGAAGTGGCCGGGTACGGCGCCGGTCTTGAAGAGCAGCCCGGCCAGCAGCCCCACGGTGCCGGCGGTGACGAGGACGGCCGGGGCGCGGGGCAGTTCGCCGCCGAGTGCGGGGTACGCGCTGGCGCGCCCGGCCGCGTACAGCACGGTGATGCCCGCGAGCATGACGACGCCGAGCAGGGCGCCGGTGACGAAGTACTTCAGTGCCGCCTCGGTGCCGGGCGCGTCCTTGCGGAAGCCCGCCAGGGTGTACGAGGGCACGCTCGCCAGCAGGTACGCGGCGGCGAGCAGCAGCAGGTCCTGGGCGCCGGCGAGCATCAGGGCGCCGAGGGCGGCGAGTTGGACGAGGACGTGGAACTCGCTCTCGCGCGCGTCGCCGCGGAACGGGGCGAGGCCGAGGAGCAGCACGACCGCGGTGCCGGCGAGGATGACGACGCGGCCGGTCGACGTCACGGCGTCGACGGCGAAGGCCCCGTCGAAGGCGGCCGTGGGCCCGCCGCCGGCCGCCGCCCGGCGGATCGCGGCCGCGATCCCCGCCGCGCACGCCGCCAGGCCCAGCGCGGCGACCAGCCACTGCCGCCGCCGCGGCAGCCAGGCGCCGAGCAGCAGGCCGAGCACGGCGGAGCCGGCGAGGAGCACCTCGGGCAGCAGGTCGAGCGGGTTCTCGTTCATGCCGCCCGTCGTCCCGGTCATCGGGCGACGAGTTCCAGGACGGTGCGCGAGAACGGCTCGACGACGTCGAGCACGAAGCGGGGGAAGACGCCGAGCACGACGGCGAGGGCCAGCAGCGGGACGATCGCCGCCGCCTCGTGCGCGCGCAGGTCGGGGAACGGCCGCGGCGTACCGGGCGAGTCGGGCAGCCGCAGCGGGCCGAGGAACATCCGCTGCAGGGCCCGTACCAGCAGCGCGGCGGTCAGCAGGATGCCGGGCACGGCCAGCGCGGTCGCCACCGGGCGCGGGCCGAGGCTGCCGGCCAGGATCTGGAACTCCGCGATGAAGCCGGAGAACCCCGGCAGCCCGAGGGAGGCGAAGACGGCGACGCCGGTGAGCGCGGCGAAGGCCGGGGCGCGGGCGGCGACGCCGGAGTAGGCGTCCATGGCGTAGGTGCGGCCGCGTTCGTGGAGCACGCCGGCGAGCAGGAACAGCGCGCCCGTCAGCAGCCCGTGGCTGACCATCTGGTACGTCGCGCCGGTCACGGCGAGCCGCCGGGCGGCGGCCGTGTCCGCGCCGAGCGCGGCGGCGGCGCCGAGGGCCAGGAGGATGTAGCCCATGTGGTTGACCGAGGTGTACGCGATCATGCGCTTGAAGTCCGTCTGCGCCAGGGCCACCAGCGCCCCGTAGAGCACGGAGACGACGCCGACGGCGACGAAGGCCGGGGCGTACGTGCGCCACGACTCGGGCAGCAGCGGCATGGCGATGCGCAGGAACCCGTACGTGCCCATCTTCAGCAGCACCCCGGCCAGGATCGCCGAGCCGGCCGCCGGGGCCTCGGTGTGGGCCGGCGGCAGCCAGGTGTGGAACGGCACCGTCGGCGTCTTCACGGCCAGGCCCAGGCCGACCGCCAGCAGCACCAGGGCGCCGTAGCCGGACCGGCCCGCGAGCGGGTTCTCCCCGGCCAGCGCGACGATGTCGAACGTGTGCGGGTCGGCGGCGAGATAGAGGCCGATGAACCCGAGCAGCAGCGCGAGCGAGCCGGCGAAGGTGTAGAGGAAGAACTTCTGCGCGGCGCGCGCGGCGCCCGGGTGGCCCCAGCCGGCGATGACGAAGTACATCGCGACGATCGACAGGTCGAAGAAGACGAAGAAGAGGATGAGGTCGAGCGAGGCGAAGAGGCCGAGGCAGGTGGTCTCCAGGAAGAGGAACAGGGCGGCGAACTCCCGCACCCGGCGGGTCTCGCGCAGCGCGTACAGCGCGCAGGCCGGGAAGAGCACGGCGGTCAGCGCCAGCAGCGGCAGCGACAGGCCGTCGACGCCGACGTGGTAGCCGATGCCGGCGCTGGGGATCCAGCGGGCGTGCGTCTCGTACTGGATGCCGCCGCCGTGGTCGTAGCCGGTCCACAGCGCGACGGTCAGCGCGAGGACGGCGGCGGAGACGGCGGCCCAGGTGAGCAGGAAGACCCGGCGGCCGGCGGCGCGCGGCAGGCACAGCAGCGCGGCGGCCGCGGCGGCGGGCAGGAAGACGAGGGCCGTGAGCACGGGGGCGGTCACCTCACGAGGACGAAGACGGCGGCGAGGACGGTGAAGGCCGCGACGGCCTGGGCGAGGTAGGCGTGCAACTGGCCGGTCTGCGGGCGGCGGGCGAGCCGGCCCAGGGCGCGGCTCGCGGCGCCGACCGCCTCGACGGCGCCGTCGACGGCCGCCTCCGCGCCGCGGTCGACGCCGCCGGCGAACCGGACGGTGCCGCGGGCGAGGCCGTCGACGCCGCGGTCGAGTACCCGGTCGTCGAAGGCGGCCAGCGCGGCGGCGAGGCGCAGCACGGGGCGGACGAGGAGGGCGCGGGCGGCGGCCTCCATGCCGAGCCAGCCGGCGAAGGGGGCGGTGAGGCCCGCGGGGAGGTGGCCGCGGCGGCCGGAGCGGGCCCACGTGGCGGCGGACGCGGCGAGGGCGAGGGCGGCGGTGAGCGCGAACTCCCAGGCGTACGGGGCGGCTTCGCCGCGTGCGCCGATCCGGTCGGCGACGGCGGCGCGGGGGCCGGGCAGCGCGAGGGCGGCCAGGGCGGCGACGGCGAGGGCGAGCACGGCGAAGGACAGCGCCTCGGGGACGGGGAGGGCCCGGGGGCCGCGTCCCGGCGGCCCGGACCCGGCGCCGCTCCGCGGGGCCGGCGCTTCCACCGGAGTCTCCGTGGGCGTATCCGTGGACGTGTCCGTCGGTGCTTCCGCGGGGGCATCCGTCGGCGTTCCCGCCCGTGGTTCCGTTGCCGTTTCCGTGGGCGGCGCGGCGGTTCGGCGGGGTACGGGTCCGGGCGGATGCCACACGTACCACAGGGCCTTGACGGCGTAGACCGCCGAGACCACGGCCGCCGCCAGGCCCGCCGCGTACAGCGCGGGGCCGTACTCCAGCGCCCCGGCCAGCAGCAGGTCCTTCGCGGCCCACAGCGACAGCGGCGGCACCCCGGCGAGGCCGAGGGCGGCCACGGTGAACGCCGCCCCGGCGACGACGTTCCGCCCGGCGGCGCCGCGCAGCGCGGGCAGGGTCCCGGCGCCGAACGCCGTCAGCCAGAAACCCGCGACGAGGAACGCCAGGCTCTTCGCCGCGGCGTGCGCGAGGAGTTGCAGGGTGCCGCCGGTCGTCGCGCCCACCCCGGCGGCGAGCACCATGAAGCCGATCTGCGCGCAACTGGACGCGGCGAGGAGCTGCTTGAGGTCGCGCTGCGCCACCGCGACCAGGCCGAGCACGAGCGCGGTCGCCGCGCCCGTCCAGGCCACGGCGTCGTCGCCCCAGCCGGAGACGGCGAGCAGCGGCTGCACCCGGAGCAGCAGGTACGCGCCGGCCACGACCATCGTCGCGGAGTGCAGCAGCGCCGAGACGGGGCTCGGGCCCTGCATGGCCCGGGACAGCCAGAAGCTGACCGGCAGTTGGGCCGACTTGCCCAGTGCCGCGGCGAGGACGCCCGCGGTCAGCAGGTGCAGCCAGGGGGCGGGCACCTCGTGCAGCCGGTCGAGGTCCAGCCCCGTCGCCCGGCCGCCGGCGAGGGCCGCGCCGGCGGCGAGGTACAGCCCGAGGTCCGCGGCCCGGGTCGTCACGTACGCGACGCCCGCCGCCTCGGCCCGTACCGGATCGCGCCACTGGAAGCCGATGAGCGCCCAGGAGGTGGCGCCCATGAACTCCCAGCCCATGAGCAGCGCCGGCAGGGCGGTCGCGGTGACGGTGACCAGCATGGCGCCGCAGAACAGCAGCATGAGGCCGAAGAAGCGGGCGCGCGGCTCCCGGGCGCCGGCGCCGGCGGCGCTGGAGACGAGCACGGCCAGGGTGACGGCGGCGACGGCCACCGCCATCGGCCCGGACAGCCCGTGCGCGCCGAGCCCGAACGGCAGTCCCGCCAGCAGCGGCACCTGCGTCTGCGGCCGGGCCGCGGCGACGGACACGGCAGCCACGAGCGTGGCGGCGGAGGCCGTGACGGCGACGGCGGGCGCGTACCGGTCGGCCCGGCGCCCGGCCGCGGCGAGCAGCGCACCGGCGGCGAGCGGCACGGCGACCAGCGCCCAGAGGGCCGCGCTCACCCCTTCAGCTCCGCGGCGTCGTCGGTCATGTCGACCTCGCGGGTCCGGAAGAGGGCCGTGACCACGGCGAAGCCGACGGCCATCTCCACCGCCATCACGGTGACGGCCAGCACGACGAGCACCTGCCCGTCGGTGGCGGCGGGCGCGACGAAGCGCCAGACCGCGGCGGCGGCGAGGATGACGCCGCCGAGCATCAGCTCCAGGCCCATCATCAGCATCACGACCGACTGCTGGGAGAGGGCGCCGAAGAGCCCGACACAGAAGAGCGCGGCGGCCACCAGCAGAACGGGCTCCAGCGTCACCGGCGCGCCCCCGGACGTACGGGGTCGGCGGGGCGGCGGGCGCGCAGGTCGTCGCCGAAGCGGTCGTAGCGGCCGCGGCCGGTGGCGAGCACGACGGTGGCGACGATGGTGGTGAACAGGGCGAGGCCCAGCGTCATCATCGTCAGCATGTGCGGGCCCATCAGCGACTCGCCCAGCGCCATCGTCGGGTCGTCGTCCGGCCGGCCCCGCCGCCGCGGCCAGGGGGCGAGCAGGATGCCGGCGGCCAGCAGGGCGAAGACCCCGGCGCAGATCGCGGCCGCGCCCCGCTTGTTGTGGAGCATCGACATGGGCATCAGCCCGGCCGGGTTCATCATGAACATCACCATGAACACGGCCATGAGGGCCATCTCGATCGTCATCATGAGGATGACGACCACGCCCAGGTAGTCGAGGCCGAGCCGGATGACCAGGCCGCCGACGCAGAGCAGGGACAGCAGCAGCGCGTACGTCGCACGTGCCATGGAGTCGAGGCGGAAGACCATGGCCCCGCTCGCGACGGCCGGGACGGCGAGGACCCAGAACACGGCGTCATCGGGCATCGCGCCGGACTCCTTCCACCATGGGCCGGGCGGCCTCCGGCCGGGCCCGCGTCGGCCGGGACCTCATCGGCCGAGGACCACGACGGCGACGACCAGGGCCTGCACCAGGGTCAGCGGCACGAGCACCGCCCAGGCGAACTCCATGTAGCGCTCCATGCGCAGCGCCGGCAGCAGCCGCCGCCCGGCGACGAGCAGGCCGAGCACCGCGGCCGTCTTCAGCAGCGTCCACGCCCACGCCGGCAGCCACGGCCCGTAGCCGCCGCCGAGGAACAGCGGCACGCTGAACCCGGCGGTGACCACCAGCAGCAGCCACCGGCCGGCCAGCAGCACCAGCCGGTCCACGCCCGCGTACTCGGCGGCCGCGCCGCCCGCCGCGTCCCGCCCGAGGGGGTGGTCGAACGGGCCCCAGAAGGCCATCGCCAGCGCGCTCAGCAGATACACGGCGAACGCCGCCGGCATCCACACCGCGAACCACAGCCCCCGCTGCGCCGCCACCACCTCCCCGACGCGCAGCGACTCGGCGCCCAGCGCCGCGGTGGTGAGCGCGAACATGTGCGGCAGTTCGTACGCCATGCCCTGGGCGAGGAAGCGGTAGCCGCCGATCAGCGACAGCGCCGAGTTCGGCCCCCAGCCGGCCAGCCACACCGCCGCCCACGCCAGCACCTCCATCGCGTTGAACCACACCACGCCGACGACCGGATCCGTGACGGCCCGAAACCCCCACGGGAGCACGGCGCCGGCGAGCACGGCGGCGACGGGCACGAGGGCGATCCCGAGCCGGCCGAGCCACGGATCGCCCGCGGCCGTACGCCTCGGCTGCTGGCCCAGCATCCGCAGCCCGGCGTGCAGCGGTGCCGGTGCGGCGCGCAACGGGCGGCCGGAGCGGCCCCGTTCGGCGGCCGCGGCCAGCACGGCGTCGAAGCCGGCGACGACGGCCGCGGCGGCGGCGAGGGCGAACGGCAGCAGCACGACGGCCCACACGGGCGCGGTGTCAGCCATGGACGGCCACCGCCGGGCCGTCGAGGTCCGGGTCGAGGCTGGCCACGATCACGCGCGCGGACGTGAACTCGGCACCGGGCAGCAACTCGGGCAGGACGTCCAGCAGAGCGCGCGACGGCGGCCGCGGGCCGTCGAGCCGGCCGCGCGGGCCCTCCTGGTCGTACGGGGCGAGGAGCCGGCCGTCGTCTGCCTCGGCGGCGCGGCGCCCGGCCTCGTCGAGCCAGACGAGCAGCCGGTCGTACGCGTCGCCGTCGGCCGCCGCCGCGGGCCCGGTCACCCCGGACCGGCGCGCCCGCGCGGCGGGCAGCGCGCCCAGCCCGGCGGTCGACTCCCGCAGCACCCGCGACCCCCGCACCCGACGCGCGAGCCGCCCCAACTCCGCACCCCACGCCCGCACCGGCGCCCCGCCGAGCACGGCGTCGCGCAAGCGGCGCGCGCGGGCGGCGGGATCGGGCCAGCCGGAGACGGCCAGGAGCCGGCCGACGCTGTCCAGATGCGCGGCGCAGCAGCGCCGCGCGGCGGTGCCGCGCCGGACGTCCTCCCCGCGCGCGGCGCGCAGCCACGGCTCGTCCCAGTACGGCAGCCCGCCGTCGGGGGGCGGGACCGTCCGCACGGCTGCGCGCTGCACGACGTCGCCCTGCAGTGCCACGTCGAGTACGAGTCCGGCGGGCCAGTCGGTGAGCCCGGGCCCGAGCGGCAGGTGGAGCCGGTCGAGCCGGAGCCCGTCGCGGTCGTCGGCGCGCTCGGCCATGGGCAACCCGGCCACCGGGCCGATGTGGGAGTGCGAGGCTCCGTGGCCGCCGTGGCCGCCGTGGTGCTGATGACCCGCGCTGTCCTGGCTGTCCTGCCCATGGTGACTGCCGTGGCCTTGACGGCCGCCGTGGCCCTCTTGCCCCTCGTGCCCCTCGTGACCTCGGTGGCCCTCGTGCCCGCCCCCCTCGTCGTGACCACCGCCGGCGGGCGCCGCCACGGGCCGCACCAGCGCGTCCAGTGCCGTCTCGACGCCGGACGGACCGGCCACCGCGGACCGCGCCTTGGGGTACGGGATCTGCCCCCAGAGCGCGTCCACCCACGCGCCGTCCGCCGGCCCGCCCGCACCGACGACCAGCAGCCCGCTCGCCGCCGCCGGGCTCGCGGCCACCGGCCAGCCGCGCCGCCGCAGGCCCGCCTCCACGGCGAGCCGCGCCTGGGTGCCACCGGGGTGAACGGCCAGGAGGACGGCGGGTCGCCGGGTCGCGATCCGGCTCAGCGCGGTCCTCAGGCCCACCGCAGTGCGCCCTCGCGCCGGGCGTAGACGACGCCCGCGAAGAGGATGCCCAGGAAGAGGAACATCTCCACCACGGCCGGCGTGCCCATCTCGCCGACCACGCGCACCCACGGGTACATGAACAGCATCTCCATGTCGAACGCCAGGAAGATCATCGTCACGGGATACCAGCGCACGTGGAACCGGGAGAACGCGTGCTCCGCGGGCGGCAGCCCGCCGCTGAACGGCCCCGACTCCAGCGCGCCCGCGCCGCCGCGCAGCCACGCTCCCAGCCCGTGCAGCGCCGCGACCCCGCCGACCACCACACCGAGCAGTACCGCCACCGGCTCCCATACCGACACGGTGAGCATCATGCACGACACACACCGTCACCACCGGACGCCACGGCCGACGCCGGAGGATGACACGCCGTCATTTCAACGGATATGCAGAAGGATCGCGGCGCGAGGGGGACGACAGGCCGGCTGCCCGCCCGCGTTCAGCGCCGGGGCTGCCCGACGGTGACGTAGGCGTAGCCGAAGGGCTCGCCGTCCCCCGGTTCCCGGGTCCAGGACCGGGTCGTGAACGTGCGGAGCCTGCCCTCCGTCAGGGCGAAGCGGGGCAGCGAGAGCCCGAGTTCGGCGTGGAGGGCCGTCAGCACGCGCGCCTCGCGCTGCTGCCCGGAGTCCTCCGGGCGGAACAGCAGGGCGGGGTCCAGGGCTCCGGGTATCGCGCCGGAGCGCTCGGCCTCCGTGCCCCGTACGGTGAACGCGTAGAGTTCCTCGCCCTGTTCGGCCACGGACAAGTGGAACGCGGCCGGGTGGTCCGCCGAGTCCGGCGAGGCGCGGTTCACCGGGTCGCGCCAGACCACCGCCGCGCGGCCGGCCGCCGAGGCGGCCGCGGCCGGGGACCGGAACCGCGCGTTCAGCCGGTGGTGGGAGTGGGTCTCGAAGGCGAACGCCCAGTCCTGTGCGGTGCGTCCGACGGCGACCACGGCCCGGTCCTCCCAGAGTTCCACGCCCTCCCGCTCGTGGGGCGCGGGTGCGTTCCTGGACGCCTCGCGCGGGTCGGTGGGCGCGCTCAGCTCGGCGCCTTCCTCCCCGATCAGCGCCGCCAGGCCGGCGGGGTCGGCGCCCTCGATCCACACGCCGCGGTAGCCGTTCCACGGCAGCCGGTCGGCCGCACGCTCCGCCAGCCACGCGAGGCCCGGCGGGTCGAGGTCGGGCGCCGGCTCGGGAGCGGGCCCCGGCTGCCCGGCCCGCGGGGTCGCGAGGATCTCCCGCCCGCGCTCGGGCGTGACCAGCGGACCCAGCACGGGGTCGGCGAGCAGGCCGATCGGGGCGATCAGCGAGGGCCCGGGCGCCTCCCACGCGGGGAGCGCGGCCCGCAGCATCCGCCACGCCTCGTCGGTCCGCCCCCACTCGGCCGCCTCCCTGGCCCGGGCGACGGCGCGGCCCCAGCCGCCGGCGGGCGCGTAGCGGTGGGTGCCGTCACGCACCCCGTTCCACACGGCCTCGGCGGTCTCCCTCTCGACCTCGCGGGCGACCATCATCCTGAGCCATCCCTCCGCCTCGTCCCGGCGCCGGCCGCCGTACCCCCGGGGCATGGCCTGCGCGGGCAGGAGGTCGGGCAGGTAGCGCGGGTCGGCCACGAGGCCGCCGTAGTCGCAGGTGCTCCGCGGGGCCTTCAGGTGCCGGAGCTGGTTCAGCAGGGCGGTGGTGCGCGGCCGTCCGTAGGACTGCGCCTCCTCGAGCAGGGCCACCGCCTCCTCGTGCCGTCCGCGCAGAGCCAGCAGGCGGGCTTCCTCCACCCGGGCGTCCTGGGCCCGCGTGGTCGCGTTCACGAAGTCGGGGCTCTCGGCCCGGTCGCTGTGGAACTCGCGGTACATGGCCTCCATGTACGCGCGGAACGACGGGTGGCGGTCCGGCGATTCTCCGCTCCAGCCCTTGAAGACGTAGAGCGCCCACTCGCCGTCCGGGCCGACGTCGCCGGGGTCGAGCAGCGCGTGCGACATGTCGGAGTCCGTCTCCAGCCGCAGCGCCCGCCGCCACATGCCGGCCAGCAGCACGTCCTCCTCGCGCGGCCGGTCGCCCAGGTTGTCCTCGTACACCGGGCTCACGTCGTACGGGTCGCGGAACCAGTCGATGTCGGCGGCGCCCCCCAACCGGTAGACCCCGGCGGTCTCGTCCACGTGCCAGCCGTCGGTCACGGCGAGGAACTCCCGGTACGACGCCGGCAGCCGCGCCCCCAGCCGCTCCTCGGCCGCGGCGATCACCGCCTCCCCCGCACCGGCCCGCCCGAGGGCGGAGACGGCCCCCTCGCCGCCCTCGCCGTCGTCCTCGTCCTCGTCGGCCCGCGGAACCCACTCCGCCTGCCAACGCCCGAGGAACGCACGCCAGTCAAAACCCCCGCCGCTCATGCCGGGATACTGCCATCCGGCACTGACAGGCCCGCGGTCAGAGGTCGCCGGGCCGGGGCTCGGCCGGGGCTCCTGCCGCGTCCATGAGGATCGAGTGGGTCTCGTAGTGCCCGGGCGCCCGCTTCGCGGGGACCTGGCAGCTCACCTGGACGATGCCGCTGGGCAGCACCGTGAACGCCGGCTCCCCGGCGTCCTTGGGCAGCTCGCCCATGAAGCGGTCCACCCGGATCCGCTGCCCCTCCGTCAGATCCGACTTCTTCAGGCTGCCGACCGCCCCCTGCAACTGCCGGAGCAGCAGGGCCGCGTCGTCGGGGTTCTTCGTCGTCAGCCGCAGCCAGGAGGAGTCGGCGAAGGTGAGGCGCACGTCGGCCTCCAGCTCGCTGTACGGCATCCGCCGCAGCTCCCCGACCGCGTCGCGCGGCACCTCCCACAGCACGTCCGCCGGGCCGACGGAGCCCGCGGTGGTGCCGAGGAACACCAGCCGGCGGTCGGTCAGGGCCAGGTGCGTGCGGTACGCGTCCGGACGCCGGCCCGGGTCGAGTTGCCAGGGGGCGCTGCGGGCCGCGGCACCCGGTCCGGCCCACATGACGGGGAAGTCGTCGACCTCGTTCTCCGGCTCGTCCGGCCGGCCCCGTACGGACACGCCGCCGAACGGGGAGCCGCTGCCGCCGAGCGCGTTCGAGACGACGTTCAGGACGGCCGGGATGCCGATGCCCAGCACCCGCCCGGTGCGCCGTGCCGCCCGCTCCCCCGCGGGCCGTACGGAGAACTCCGGGCCCTCCGGCCAGCCCTGCTGCGCCCGCAGCTCGCCCTGGATGTCGCGGCGGCCGGTGTCCCGGAACCAGCGCGCCCCCGCCACCCGCGGCGCCACGCCGGCGGCGAAGTCCGCCCGCACCCGGCACTCCAGCGTCTCGTCCCGGTCCGGATACCAGTCCATGCCGTCAGCCTCCCTCCGTGCCTTCGGGCGCAGGAAACGCCACCGACTTCACGATCTCCGCCATCAGCTCGCTCAGGTCGTCCCACTGGTTCATCGCGCTGGTGTCGAGCGTGAACACCGCGATGTACGGACCGGTGGGGAACGGGACGTACACCTGGATCTGGCCCGTGATGAGCCGCGAGTCCTCGCCGGACCCGGTGTACTCGCCGTCGATCGTCAGCGCCTTGACGGTGACGACGGCGACGGCGGGGCCGCAGGGCAGGTCGAGCCAGCGCACGTCGTGCTTGGGGCGGCGTCCGAAGATCTCGCGCAGCCCGAGCGCCGCCGCCTCGGCGTCCTCGTGGTCGGACTCCATCGCGGCGACGGTGAGCGAGCAGTGCGCGACGCCGCCCTCCTGGTCGTCGTAGATGCCGATCCCGGTGAAGCAGACGCCGGAGCCGGCCATCGCCTCCAGCACGGGGACGTAGATGGCGCCCATCGCCTCCCAGAGCTGCGGGTCGCCCTTGGGGAAGACGTCCCGGACCAGCTCGGCGGCGGCCTCGGCCCGCTCGGCGGGGTCGAGGGTGAGGGAGACGGCGTGCATGCCCTCCGGGACGTGGAACCCCATGGGCGGCGGCGGGACGTCGACCGTCCCGTTCGACTCGTGCGGCTCGTTCGTCCCGCTCATGTCGCTCACCGGGCCGTCGCCGCGTTGGCGAAGCTGTCGCCGAAGCCGAAGTCGCGCTCCGCCAGCCCCTTGATCTTGTAGCCGGTGAGCGCGCCCTTGATGCCCGCGTCGATGCCGCGGCCCAGCTGCGACATGGGGGCGATCAGCTCGTCGGCCTTGATGAGCGGCTTGGCGAGGAGGTTGATCCCCTGGGTGCCGAGCCACTGGCCCATCCGGACGTTCTGGTACGTGCTCTCCGCCGCCAGCATCATCCGGCTGCCGCCCTTGATGAGCGGAAAGGACTTCAGCGGCCCGAACAGCACGAAGGTCTTCCCGATTCCGGTGACCCCTCTGTACGAGCTGCCCAGCTTCGCGGCGCGCGCCACCGCGTTGGTGCCCTTCGCGAGCTGCGCGCCCCCGATCGCGCCCTTGACGCCGGGGATGATGCCCAGCGCGTCGATGCCGATGTCCAGCCAGCTGACGTCGGCGCCCGCGGCCATGGCCGTCAGGTGGGTGACCAGGGCCAGCGCACTGGTCACCATGGAGGCGACGGCGAAGATGGCGCCGATGGGCTCGAACGGCGCGGTGATGATGGCCAGGACGCCGAGGATGCCGCTGAGGGTGCTCAGCAGGTCGCCGATGGCCTTGATGAAGTCGGCGTGGTCCTGGACCCAGTCGACGGCGTCGCCGAAGGCGTCGGCGATGCCGCCCGTGATCCTGTCGAACAGCCCGGGCTCGTTGGGCGCCATGTCGCTGGCGCTGTCGAGGTCGTCCGTGATCCGCTCGGCGGCGGCCTGGTAGCGGTCGCGCAGTTCCCCGGCGCGGTCGATGACGCGCTGGAGCGCGTCGTCGGCGTTCGACGAGGCCTCTTCCTTGCGCTCCTTGTCCTTCTCGGCGCGCTTCTCCTCGCGCTCGCCGTCGCTGTCCTCGACCGCGCCGGTGGCGCCCTTCAGCGCCAGCTTGGCGTCGTCGGCCTCCTGCTGCTTCCGCTTCGCCTCGCGTTCGAGGTCGGCGGCCTCCTCCTGGAAGTCCTCCAGCTGGTGCGACCAGCGGTTCAGCGCGTGCGATGCCTTCTCGAAGGAGTCCCGGGCCTCGCGCAGCTTGGGCGTGACGTCGTCGGAGACGTAGTCGGAGAAGGCGACGGCGGCCTTCCCCTTCCAGGCGCCGCACGATATCCGCTCCAGGTCGGCGACGGTGTCGCGCAGTTCGCCGGCGACGCCGCCGATCCGCTTGGCGAGGCTCCTGGTGCGGTGCACGTCGCCGGGGGTGGGGTCGAAGCCGAGGGTGGGGAAGCGGCGCGCGGGGTCGGGTGGTGCCACGGTCAGCCGGCCTCCGCTTTCGTGAGCGTCTCCATGAGGTCCTTGTCCAGCTCGTCGAACTTCGTGGCGATCTCGTCGATCATGTCCACGGTGGCGGCCGTGGTCTCGCCGATCTGCGTGATGCCGTACTTCCACTCGTCGGCGAAGTCGTGCACCTCGTCGGCGAGCTTCTCGGCGCCCACGGCGTCCCCGTCGGCGCCGCCGATCACCTTCCGGACGTTCTCCATGCGGCGGGTGATCGTGCTGAATGTCTTTCTGAGGTCCTCCATGACGGTGCCTCGGATAACCAGATCGCTCAACGCGAACGCCCCTCGGTGCAACGGGAGTTGATCGAAAGCGATCAGCTTAGGGCGCTCGGCGGAACGGCCGCGCCCGAAGGTGCCGTTCACAGGAAACTCCCATGCAACGGCTCACGGGCACCGGCGCGCCCGCCCCCGGGCGCCGGGCGGCCCCGGCCGCGCCGCGGGCGGCGGTCAGCCCGTCAGGACGCGGACGTTGGGGACGGCCCTGGCCAGCACGAGGACGCCGGCGATCACGAGGGCGACGCCGGCGCAGCCGGGGAGCAGCCACCACCCCAGGCGGATGCTCTCGTCGAAGAGGAACACCCCGAGGACGAGGCTGACCGTGGCGTCGCCGATGGTGAGGGCCGGCTGCGAGGCGGCGAGTGGGCCCGCCTGCAGGGCGTTCTCCAGCAGCAGGACGGCGGCGATGCCGCAGAGCGCGAACCCGTAGGTCTGCCAGGTCGTCAGGAACGCGACCAGGCCGTCGTTGATCAGGACGTGGGTGGCGGTCTTCAACTGCGCGGCGGTCAGCGCGTTGCCCACGGCGGACGCCGAGCCGAGGACGACCGCGCGCAGCAGGCCGGAGGGGGCGCGGACGCTGACGGC
This sequence comes from Streptomyces aculeolatus, assembly GCF_020400605.1. Lineage (GTDB taxonomy): Bacteria > Actinomycetota > Actinomycetes > Streptomycetales > Streptomycetaceae > Streptomyces > Streptomyces aculeolatus. Next base: position 110,325 of record NZ_JAINRD010000003.1, read on the forward strand.
CACCGCGGCGGCCATCGCGCCCAGGCAGGCGATCAGCACCGGGACCCACCGGGTCATCGGCGCCAGGTCCCGGGCCCCGCTCGGGGCGGCGGCGCCGAGGGCCAGCGCGAGCCCGGCGACCACGGCGGCCACGGCCCACCAGCCCTCTCCCGGGAGCCGCCGGTGCAGCAGGTAGGTGCCGATCAGCAGGGCGAACGGCAGTTCCAGGATGAAGACCGGCTGCACCAGGGAGAGCGGCCCGTTGGCCAGGGCCACCGCCTGGCTGACGGCCGCCAGGGTGACCCCGGCGATGCCGATCAGCCACGCCGGCTTGCGTACCAGCGCGAGGAGGAGGCGCAGCCCGCCGCCCTGCGGCACGGTGGCCGCGGCCTTGCGCTGGAACGCCGTGCCCGCGGCGTTGCTGGCGGCGCCGAGGACCGCGAAGGCTACGGCGAGAACGAGCATGTCGGATATCCGCGCGGTAGGTGCCTGCCGCCCTGCCGGTCAGGGAGCATCCGCGGCACTGCGTTCGGACCGTACCGTTCCTCATCAGTGAGCAGGAGTGGGCCTTGGGCCCAAACCTGGTCAACTGGCGCATCCCGAACGGTTGTGGATGCGCTGGTCGCCCGCGTTCGCGCCGCGTCCGGCGACACGGATCGTGTCCGTGGTCCGGGGATGCGGGGGCGGGTTTCCTTACGCCCACGGGTGCCGTGTCCGGCCTGAGCGGTCCGATGCCCCACACGATCGCTCTGGTCGTGTGGGGGCGGTGCCGTCCGTCGCCGGATGCGGTGCCCGAGAGCGCGTCGCCCGATCGCGACGCCGGCGGCGTCGTGGCGGGTGGTCTTGCGGTTCTTGCTGCTGAGGGGCTTCTGCCAGTGCTCGGCGCCCCAGCGGGAGGTGTAGGCGGGGTCGACGACGACGATGGTAATACCGAGTTCGGCGGCCATGGACACGAGCCGTGCCCGCAGTCTGGCGACGGGCATGCCGGAGATCAGCTTGCGGAACCGCTTCCTGCGGCCGTGCTTCTCCCGCGTCTTGTCCGCGCCGAAGTCCAGGTCCTCGATCGCGAGGCAGACGCCTTCGCGCCGTGCCCAGTGAAGGAGGCGGGTGACAGCGTGCCTTACCTGGGCGTCCCGGCAGGTGGCCGGCCCGTCGAGGTCGTAGAAGAACCGGCGGGGCTCACCCATCGGGTTGCCGTGCTCATCCAGACGCCACGCTGCGAAGTGGTCGGCGTTGGTGTCCACACCAAGGAGGCCGTTCGCTCTGGCTGTGGTCAGGGGAACGGTCTGGACCGGCGGGAGCGTCCACGACGCGGTGAGGTACCAGCGGCCCCGGTCCACGTCCAGGTGGATGCGGTAGGCGACAGCACGGTTCGCCGATACGCGGTCGGCCCACTCTTCGCCGCGGTGGTGGAAGTTGATCCGGCCGTCGAGCACGTACCGGCCGCGCGGGGCGCCGGCCAGATGCGCCAGCGGAGCCGGGAGCTTGATGCTGACCTCGCCGTCGGAGCTGACACGGATGGTCTCGTTCCCGAAACGCTTCCCCGACTCCCCGTCTGCCTGGAGGAACCAGCGTACGGCGCTCCAGCGCCTGCGCCACTCGTGCTCGCTCAGCTGGGCGGCTTCCAGATGGTGCCGGCCTCGGGCCAGTCGCTTCCCGCCCCGCGCCACGTGCACGACACCGGCCTCACGATCGGACCGCTCGCGCTCCAGCCGGTCTTCCAGCACATGTAGGCGCCGGGTCTTTTGGAACCACTCCCGCTTCGTGCGGTAGCCGCCCGGCGCCCGCTTCGTGCCCTTCTCCCCGACGGGCTGGGACAGGCGGTGCGCGATCGTGCGCACCCCGGCCTCAAGGTCGTGGATGTGGGCGAGTTGGGCACGGCGCGCCAGGCCCCACTGGTCGTGGGTCGCCTTCGTGATGCTCCCGGCCCAGCGTGAGGACGACTCCTCGGTCAGGGCCCGCTTACGCTCCGCCCACTGGTCACCGTCGTGATCGGTGCCCGCCCGGCAACGTGCCTTGAGGTCGGCGGAAGCCAGCGAACCAAGGTGTGCGCCCACCAGGGACAGCACCTCACGGTCCCGCTGGGACATGCACTTGATACTTGTGCGGATAGCCACCCCGGACGGGCCCAGCGCAACGAACGGCGCCTCGATCGTGCGCAGTGTGGAGTCAGCCATGCTCGGCGGCCTCCAAAGCCTTGCGGGCCCGGTTCTTCGCCGACCGGCGACCGTACAGGCGAGCGCAGAACGAGGTCAGCACCTCCACCATGTCGCGCACCAGATCGTCTTCGACCTCGCCGTCATCAAGGACCACGAGGCGGCGCCCATGCGCGGACAAGGCGGCTTCGACAAGTTCGGTGTTCACCCGGCCCAGCCGATCCTTGTGCTCGACCACCACCGTGGTCACGTCCGGATCGGCCAGCAGCCGCTTGACTTTCGGGCGGGCACCGTTCATACCAGATGCGATCTCCGCCTCCACCCGCACCACCCCGCGGCCGGCCTGCGCCGCCCACCGGGACAGCCGGGCGACCTGCCGTTCCAGGTCAGTCTTCTGGTCATGGGAGGAGACACGGGCATACAGGCCCAGCCCACCGATCGCTTCGAACGCGGCATTGCCCCCCACGTTCACGAGAATCGTGCGCGGGCCGACCCGCTGAGCCGGTACCGGCAGCGTCCCCTCACGGAACCAGCGATACGCAGTCTGCGGATGCACACCCTGCGCCTTCGCCCATTCCGTGAGATTCATGCCCTGACAACGACACTCACTCACACATGGTTACGCTCACTCACCCGACTTTCAAGGCCAGCAGTTGAAAACCCCCCGGCACCTCCCGCCGGCCCACGGCTCGCCCTGGCACCCCACGGATGCACCGCACCACTGCCGCGCGCAGGCGCGGGAGGGTGCCGGGCGGTGCCGGGCGCGGCCGGGTCAGAGCAGCCGGCGGATCTCGCCGCGGACCCGGTAGAAGCCGCCGGCCGCCGCGTGCAGGGCGTCCACGACGTAGCGCGCTCCCGGTTCCCGTATCGCCCTCGGGAACTGGACGTTCCACGACGGGTGGTAGCCCTCGGACACCACGTGCACGCGCATGCGGCCGCCGTCCTGTATGCACTCGACGACGACGGCCCCGGCGGGGGCGTGGGCGACGGTGGCCACCGCGGCCACCGCGGTGGCCGGCGCGTACGTCGGCAGGGCGGCGTCGAGTTTGACGTCCCGCGCCACCGGCACCGTGCCCTGCTGCGCCGCCGCGATGGCCGCTTCGCTCGCGTCCACGCACACCAGTGAGCCGTCGGTGGTCACCAGGTACAGCCGCTCGTCGCGGTACTGCATCGAGAGCGCCGAGCCGCCGCCCGTGCCGAGCTTCCACAGGCGTGCGCCGTCCCGGTCGAAGCAGTAGACGGAGGACTGCGAGTCACCCGCGAAGACGAAGCGGCCACCGGGCGACGTGGCGCACGAGTACACCGCGCTGTCGCAGGTGTACTTGGCCTCGATGGCGCCGGTGGCCTTCGAGAGCCGCTGGGTGACGTGGTGCGCGGTGCCCGCGTACACGGCGTCGTCCTCCTGCCAGCCGAACAGGACGCCGCCGCGGGTGGGGGTGTGCCACAACTCGCCGCTGCCGTCGGGCGCGTAGGCGGTGACGCCGCGGTGGTGGCCGTGGTAGACGGCCCGTTCGTCGGCGCGGACCAGCCAGGCGTGCTGGCCCTGGCTGCGGCGGGCCCACTGGTGCTCGTCCTCGTGGTCGATGACCGTGAGCAGGCCGGCGCGGTCCGAGACGTTCAGCACGCCCTCGTGGATGTCCAGCCAGAAGATGTCGACGTCCGCCGCGATGTCGTACGCGGCGAACGGCAGCTTCGAGGAGAGGTCGTAGACCCGGCCGTCGTCGCACCCCGCGTAGATCCAGAAGTCGTCCGCGACCAGGCACTTGACGCCGTCCGGCAGGCCGAACCGGGCGAGGACGCCGCCGTCGTGGTCCAGCGTGTAGACGTCGCCCGCCTGGTTCCCCACCCAGCAGCGCTCGTCGTCGACGTGGATGCCGAACGCCGAGGAGCCCGTGCGGAACCGCCACAGGACGGGGGCCACCGCGCGCGCCGTGGACGGCGCCGAAGCCACCGAACGCCGCGTCACCGCACGCGGGGCGCGCTGTCCCGGCACCGCCGGGGCGTACCCCTTGCGGACCTTCTCCCCCACCTTCTTCGCGGCGGCCGCCTGCGCCTTCTGCGCCGTGGCGAACGTCGTCGTCTGCGTCTGCCCGGCGGCCCCGATCCGCCCGTAACGCACGGTCACCGTCAGGCCGTCGACGCTCACCTCGTAGAACTTGTGCGCGCCGCCGCCCTCTTGGGACAGCTCCAGATACGTCGTCGACACCGCAGTCCCGGCAGCCATGCCAGTCCCCTCCCCAGGCTGGACCCGCCCCGTTCCGGCCGGTCCGAACGCTACGCATCGTATGAGGAGGCACTGACATCGCGGCCGTTCGCCGCCGGCCGGGCACATGCCCGGCGCCGTACGCCGCGGCCGCGCTCAGTGCCTCTCCGGGATCACGGCGACGGGGCACGTGGAGCGGTGCAGGAGCGCGTGCGTCACCCGGCCCAGTTGGAGCCCCGCGTGGCCGCGCCGGCGCGGCGCGCCGAGCACGACGAGCCCGGCTTCCGCGGACGCGCCCATGAGCACGTGGTGGGCCGGCCCCTCGGTGACGCGGCGCTCCACCTCGACGTCCGGGTACGCCCGTTGCGGCTCGTCCAGCACGTCGGTGAGGATCGCCGCCGCCCTCTCCTCGTGGGGCGCCGCCGAGCCGTGTCCGAGGTGGTGTTCCCCCTGCTCGTAGACGGGGCACCGCCAGGCCCGTACCGCCAGCAGCGGGCTGTGCCGTGCCGCCGCCGCACGGAAGGCGAACGCGGTGGCGGCCTGGCCCTCGGCGAGTTCGCTCACTCCGAGGACGACGGGGCGGGACCGGTCGTCCCACGTGTCCTCGTCGCCGTGCACGACGATGACGGGGCAGGCGGCCCGGGCGGCCACCGCGAGGCTCACCGAGCCGAGCAGCAGCGAGGCGGCGCTGCCGTGGCCGCGGGAGCCCGTCACGACGGCGAACGCCGCGTGGCTCTCCTCCTGGAGTGCGGTGGCCGGCTCGTCGGACAGGATCCGGCTGGTCACCTCCAGGTCCGGCCGGCGCCTCTTGGCCCGCGCCACGCCGGACGCGGCGACGTCCTCCGCGAGCGCCTCGTACGGCGGGCGCTCGCCCTCGCCGATCTCGGGGACCTCCGACTCGTACCTCTCCCAGAGGGAGGCGAAGACGACGCGCAGGGGGACGCCGTGCCGGACCGCCTCGTCGGCCGCCAGGTCGACGGCCCGCAGGCTGTGGGGAGAGCCGTCGGTACCGACGACCACGGGGTGTTCCATCACCCTCACGTCCCTTCGTCGGGGTCGTCTCCCGCCCGGCGGCGGGAGCCGCCGCGCTCCCCTCAAGCGTCCGCCGCGGCGGAGCGAGCGGGCGAGGGGCCACCCGTCCCGACTGCGGCCCGAAGGGGCCCGTCCGAAGCGGTGCTTCCCCCTCGCCGTCCGGGTGACAGTTCGGCGCGCACGAGCGGGTTCCGCCGGCGGAGTGGTAACCCGACCTTGCTCGTCCGGTGCGAGGGCTGTGCCCTGTTCCGGCCTCGGAAGGATCGTCATGGACCATTCGCCGTACCTGGTCAGCGACGTGATGACGCAGACGGTCGTCGCGGTCGGGCCGGAGGCTTCTTTCAAGGAGATCGTCGCCGCGATGCGGAAGTGGCGGGTGAGCGCGCTGCCCGTGCTGGAGGGCGACGGCCGTGTCGTCGGCGTGGTGTCGGAGGCCGACCTGCTGCGCAAGGAGGAGTACCGCGACAGCCCGCTGCCCGTGGCGGACCCGGCCCGGTGGCCGGACGGCATCGTCAAGGCCGGTGCGGTGGTCGCACGGGGCCTGATGACCACGCCCGCCGTCTCGGTACGGGCCGACGCCACCCTCGCGGAGGCCGCCCGGGCCATGGCTCTGCGGCGCTTGAAGCGGCTTCCGGTCGTGGACGGCGAGGGGCGGCTGACCGGCATCGTCAGCCGCGGCGATCTGCTGAAGGTCTTCCTCCGGTCCGACCACGACATCGCGGAGGATGTCCGGCGGCAGGTCATCGACCCGCTGTTCCCGCTCGGCGGGGCCACCGTGGACGCCGAGGTCGACGGCGGAGTCGTGACCCTCACGGGCTGGTTCCGCGACACCGCGCTCGTCCCGGTGGCGGCCCGGATGGCGCGGGCGGTCGAAGGCGTCGTGGACGTCGGGTTCCGCCTGGAGCTGCCGGAGGGCCCGCCCGCGGGGACCGCCCGGCGGGACGGCGGGGGCGCGTCGGCGCCTCCGCCCGGGGACCCGTGACCGGGCCGGGCGGGTCCGCCGGGTCCGGCGAGTCCGCCGCGTCCGGCACCTCCGCCAGCGCGCCGATCCGCGTCTTCCTGCTGGACGACCACGAGGTGGTGCGGCGCGGACTGCGGGACCTGCTGGAGGACGAGCCCGACATCCGGGTGGCGGGCGAGGCGTCGACGGCCGATGAGGCCGTGGCCCGGGGTCCCGCGCTCCGGCCCGACGTGGCGGTCCTCGACGTCAGGCTCCCGGACGGCAACGGCGTCGCGGTGTGCCGGGAGCTGCGCTCCCGGATGCCGGACCTGCCGTGCCTCATGCTCACCTCCTTCGACGACGACGAGGCGCTGCTGGACGCGATCCTCGCCGGTGCCGCGGGCTACGTCCTCAAGCAGATCAAGAACTCCGACCTGGTCGCGGCCGTGCGCACGGTCGCGTCGGGGCAGTCGATGCTGGATCCGGCCACGACCGGCCGGCTGCTGGACAGCCTCCGGGGCGAGCCCGAGGAGTCCGGGGAGCAGGGGCCGCTCTCCGGCCTGGCTCCACGGGAGCGGGAGATCCTCGCCCTCATCGGCGAGGGCCTCACCAACCGGGAGATCGGCGATCGGCTGTACCTCTCGGAGAAGACGGTCAAGAACAACATCTCCCGGCTGCTGGGCAAGCTCGGCGTGGAGCGGCGCATCCAGGCCGCGGTGATCGCCACGGAGGAGGGCGTACGGCCGGAGGGCGACGGCACCCGGGACCGCTGATCCCGCGCGCCGCACCGGGTCCGGTCACCGGCGGGCGAGGGGCACCGACCAGGTCACGCGGGTGCCGCCCTCCCGGGGGGCCGCGACCGAGAGCCGGCCGCCGAGCCGCTCCGCGCGGTCCGCGAGGTTCGCGAGGCCGCTGCGCCGGCCGCCGTCCGGCATGCCCACCCCGTCGTCCTGCACCGACAGCGTCGCCGTACCGTCGGTGACGGCCAGGACCACCTCGGCGGTGGTCGCCCGTGCGTGCCGGGCGACGTTGGTGAGCGCCTCCCCCAGCACCGCACGGACGGCGTCGGCGACCTCCGCGGGCACGTCAGTGTCGATGAGGCCCTCCAGCCGGAGGGAGGGGGTGAACCCGAGGGCGGGTACGGCGTCCTCCACCGCCCGGACGACATGGGCGCGCAGGCCGCTGCCCTCCCTCCCCCGCCCGGCCCGGAGACCGAAGATCGTCGAGCGGATGATCCTGGTGGTCTCGTCCAGGTCGTCCACGGCGCGGAGCAGCCGGGCGCGGGCTTCCTCGTGCTCGACGAAGCGCAGCGCGCTCTGCACCGAGATCCCGGTGGCGAACAGCCGCTGGATCGCCAGGTCGTGCAGGTCCCGTGCGATGCGGTCGCGATCCTTCAGCAGCGCGACCTGCTCGGCGTCGCGCCGGTGGTCGGCGAGTTCCATGGCGATCGCGGCGTGCCCCGCGAAGGCGAGCAGCGGGCCGGTCTCCGCCTCGGTGAAGACGTCGAGCGGGTCGCGGCGGGCGAGCAGCAGCACTCCGCGCACCCCTTCCCCGGCGACCATGGGGACGGCGACCGCCGGCCCCAGCCCCCGCGCCCTGGGCGCCCCCGCGGTGATCCGCGGATCACGTGCGAGGTCGGTGCTCGTGATCGGCTTCCCGGCCTCGGCGGCGGCTCCCGCGAACGATCCGCGGCGGGGCAGGAGCCTGCCCCGGTACGTCTCGGCCTCCTTCCCGGAAGCCAGCGCCACCCGCAGCCGTCCGGTGTCGCCCTCGGTGAGGGCGAGGACGCCGAGGTCCGTGCGGAGGATACGGCGGGCGCGCCCGACGATCATCTCCAGGACGGCGGGTTCCTCCCGCCCGGCGAGCAGGGCGGCCGTGACGTCCGCGTTGGCCTCGAGCCACCGTTCGGTGAACCGCGGCTGTTCCGGTCGGCGTGCCGACCCGGCCGGCCGCGTCCCGTACGGCCGCACACTCCGATCGCTCACCGGACCTCCGTGACGGCTCACCCCCCGCGCCCCTTTTCTCACCTTAGCGCCGGGTTTTCCGCCTTGCTCCCGGAGCGGGGCACGCTACTCGCCGGGACGATCACGAAGCGTCATGGCCGTACGGGAGGACCGGTGCCCGAAGGTCCCTGCGATCAACCCCTCCGGCCCTCGTGGCCCACCCCCTCGCGGCGGCAGCCTGAAGGTGCGGCACAGCTGATGCCGCGACGCTCTTCCGTGACCGGGCCGCACCAGCCGCCCGGTCGGCTCCCCGGGGAGGCAGCAATGGCAGCGCGGCACGTGGTGGTCGGCGTGGACGGGTCGGATCCGAGCATGGCCGCCGTCCGGTGGGCGGCAGCGGAGGCGGCGTCACGCCGGATCTCCCTGCGCATCGTCCACGCGGAGGCATCGCTCTCGGGCAACCGGCAGGCCGGCCCCGCCGGCTCCCTGCACGACGAGTGGGTCCGGGAGCGGATCGCCCACGCATGCCGGGAGACCGCGGAACGGTACCCGGAGGTGGAGATCAGCGGCGGCGCCACGACGGAGACGGCGGTGAAGGCCCTGCTGGAGGCGGCGGAGGACGAAGAGCTGCTCGTGCTGGGGTCGCGGGGTGTCGGGGTGGCCACGGGCTTCTTCACCGGGAGCGTGGCGCTGCCGGTGGTCGCGCACGCCACCGGGCCCACCGTCCTGGTACGGGAGGACTGGCACCCGGACACCGCGGACCTCGATCTCCCCGTGGTGGCGGGGGTGGATCTCGACCACGGCTTCGACCCCGTCCTGGAGTTCGCCTTCGACGCCGCCCACCGGACGGGCAGCGTGCTCCGCGTCGTCCACATGTGGCGGCGCTCGTCCGTCTACGCCTACCCGTCGGCGCTGCCGGACCCGAAGGTCGGCGCCGATCTCAAGGCCGTCGCGCGGGAGAACCTCGACTCCGCCGTCGACCGCTGGCAGGCGCGCTATCCCGATGTGGTGACGGAGCGGGACCTGCTGGACGGCGAGGTGGCGCCCGGTCTGCTGGAAGAGGCCGCCGGTGCCCGGCTGCTGGTCGGTGGCCGCCGCATGCACAAGCGCCTGAAGTTCCCGACGCTGATCGGCCCGGTGACGCACGCCCTGATGCACCACGCCATCGCGCCCGTCGCCGTCGTCCCGCACGAGTGACAACCCGAGCGTGGAGGGAAGATGCAACACCGCAAAGTCAGCGATCTGATGACGCGGCATGTCGTCAGCGCCCGTTACGACGCCCCGTTCAAAGAGGTCGCCCGTCTGCTGACCGAGAACGAGATCGCCGCACTCCCCGTGGTCGATGACGGCGGCCGGCCCGTCGGCGTGGTGTCGGAAGCCGACCTGCTGCGGAAGGCCAGCGACCAGCCCGGGATCGGCGGCCGGGTCCCTCTGCCGCCTCTCGAGGCGTGGGAGCGCGCCAAGGCCCAGGGTGCCCGTGCCGGGGAACTGATGTCGGCTCCCGCCGTCTGTGCCCGCCCCGACTGGAACGTCGTCGAAGCAGCCCAACTCATGGAGGTGCAGCGCATCAAGCGATTGCCGGTCGTGGACGATACGGACCGGCTCCTCGGCATCATCAGCCGCCGGGACCTGCTCCAGATCTTCCTCCGCAAGGACGACGCCATCCGGGAGGAGATCGAGCACGACATCCTGCAGCAGACCTTGGGACTGGGCCCCTCACAGGTGTCCGTTGCCGTGCGGGGCGGCCGGGTGGAGTTGCGGGGCGTCATCGAGACCAGGAGCCTGATCCCGATCGTCGTACGGCTCTGCGGCGCGGTGGACGGCGTGGTCGGCGTCGCCGACCATCTGTCCTTCCAGGTGGACGACGTCGGCCGCACTCCGCTCGGGGCCTGAGCCCTCGGGAAGGCGTGCACTGCCGGGTCCGGTGCCGGAAACGTCGTTCAGACGTCGGGGAGCCGGAGTCGGCGGGACTCACCTGGCTCCACATTTACGGTGCGGTGGGGCAGGACGAGGGTCAGCGGCGGCTCTGTGGACGGTGGGACGGACACGTGGAGCCGGCCGGCCCGCAGGCCCAGTTCGATGCCTTCGTGCCCGCGGTAGCGCACGCGGAGCACGTACTCGGACATCTGCGGCATCGGCACGGGGTCGAGCCACAGCGCGTCCTCGCGCGTCGCCAGCCCGGTCAGGCCGCGCTGGACCATGTCGAGGGTGCCGGCCATCGCGCCCAGGTGGATGCCCTCACCGGTGGTGCCGCCCTGGATGTCGGCCACGTCGCTGGTGAGCGCTTCCAGGCAGTAGCTCCAGGCCGTGCTTCGGCGGGCGCGGGCGAGGACCCAGCCGTGCACGAGGCTGGAGAGGGTCGAGCCGTGGCTGGTACGGGCGAGGTAGTAGTCGACGGTGCGGCGCCACAACTCGTCGTCGAAGCGGTGCCCGAGCCGTCCGAAGACGTCCGCCAGCTCCGCCCGGGAGAAGAGGTAGCCGAGCATGAGGACGTCCGCCTGCTTCGACGCCTGGTAGCGGTTGACCGTGTCGCCTTCGGCCTCCAGGATCCGGTCGAGGCGGCGGATGTCGCCGTAGCGGCTCCGGTAGCCGTCCCAGTCGAACTCGGCGAGCGCGCCGTAGCCCTCGAACTGGCTGATCACGTCGCCGTGGAAGGGCACGTGGAGGGTGCGGGAGACCTCCTCCCAGCGCGCCGTCTCCTCCTTCCCCAGCGCCAGGTGTTCCGCCAGCTCGCGCCGGCGCGCCTCGGGCAGCCCGGCGAGCAGATCGAGTGCGCGCTCCAGCACCCAGGCGGCGAGGACGTTGGTGTACGCGTTGTCGTCGAGCCCCGGGCGGGAGGCGTCCGGGTAGGCGTCGTGGTACTCGTCCGGGCCGAGCACCCCGCGGATGCGGTGGCGGCCGTACGCGGGGTCCCAGACGGCGAGACCGGCGAAGAACCGCGCGATCTCCAGCACCATCTCGGCGCCCCTGCCGTGCAGATACACGGTGTCGCCGGTGGCCTGGCAGTACTGCCAGACGTTGTAGGCGACAGCCAGCCCCACATGGTGCTGCAGCCGGCTGTGGTCCGGCAGCCAGCGGCGCGAGCGCGGGTTGAGGTGCACCTCCTGGGCCTCCTCGCGGCCGTCGCTGCCGCTCTGCCAGGGGTACATGGCGCCGCGGTGCCCGGCCGCGGCGGCGGCCCGGCGGGCCGCGGGCAGGCGCCGGTGGCGGTAGTCGAGCAGGGCGCGGGAGACCTCCGGCAGGTGGAGGTTCAGATAGGGGAGCACGAACAGCTCGTCCCAGAAGACGTGCCCGCGGTACGCCTCGCCGTGCAGGCCGCGCGCGGGCACCCCGGCGTCCAGCCGGGCGGTGTGCGGGGAGAGGGTCTGCAGCAGGTGGAAGGTGTGCAGCCGCAGGACGGCCCCGGCTTCGCCGGGCACGCACAGCTCGCTGCGCTGCCACAGCCGCTCCCAGGCGGCGGAGTGGGACTCCAGCAGGGCCGTGAAGTCCGGGCTCCGGGAGGCGCATGCCCTGGCGGCGGGGAGCGGGTCGCCGGTCGCCGGGTCCCCCGAGGTGTAAAGGGCCGCGGTCTTCTCGACGACGACGGGCTCCCCCGCCGCCGCACGGACGGTCAGCACCCGTGCGGCGCGCGAGTCACCGTGCCGCACAGGACGCGAGCCGGTGGAAGCGCCTGTGGTGACCTCGGTACGGGCCGCCAGCGCAATCCGTACACCGGAATTACTGGTGCGACAGCAAAGCCACACCGTGCCCGGCTCATCGGCGCCGGTGCGGACGCGCGTGAGATGACGCCCGGCGAGGGACCGGTAGCGCTCGACACCGGAGTTGGTCACGGAGCCGTCCAGCGCGCTCTCGATCTCCAGCGTTCCCGACCAGCCGAGCGGGGTCAACGCGGTACGCAGCGCCGCCAGGTGCGGGCTGCCCATGTGCACCAGGCGCTTCTCGGACAGCCCGATCCTGTGCCCCTCGGGGTCGGTGAAGATCGCGCTGCGCTCCAGCACCCCGGTACGCAGCCGCAGGCACAGCCGGTACGCGGCGGGATCGGCGTCGGCAGTGGTCAGCCAGGGGCCGGGAGCGCCGGTGCGGGGGCGGGCGCGGAAGCGCAGCGGCAGCCAGTTGGGCAGGTTGACCATGTCCTCGTTCGCGACCCGGCGGCCGGCCACGGTGGAGGTGAGACGGTTGTAGACGCCGGCGGCGTATGTGCCCGGGTAGTGGGTCCCGTCGGCGGCGGACTCGGCAGCGGCGCCGCGCGTGGCGAAGTAGCCGTTGCCCAGCGTGCAGAGCGCCTCGCGCAGCCGTTCCTGCCGCGGGTCGTAGCCCTCGTATGTCCAGGTCCAGTCGTCGCTCACGGGTCGAGCAGCTCCGCCGGATCGCGGACCACCAGATGTGCGCCCGACCTGCTCAGGTCCGCAGCGCTCGACCCGGTTCCGGTGCGGTCCACCCCCACGACCAGAGCGAAGCCGCCGTTCCGGGCGGCTTCGACGCCGGCGAGGGCGTCCTCGACCACCGCGGTCTCGCGTGGTGCCGCCCGCAGTCGGCGGGCGGCTTCGAGGAAGAGGTCCGGCGCGGGCTTGCCCTTCAGGCCGAGGCGGGCGCTGTCGGCGCCGTCCACCAGGCAGGCGAAGCAGTCCCGTACACCGGCGCGGAACAGCAGGTCACGGGCGTGCCGGGAGGCGGAGACGGCCCCGCACGGCACGCCGGCCCGACGCAGCCGGTCCAGCAGCCGCACGGTGCCCGGGTACGCCTCCACACCGTGCTCCGCGAGGTGGGCGGTGAAGGCCGCCTCCTTGGCCGCGGCGACGGCCCGCACGCTGCCGGTGCCCGGGGGATCCCCGGGCCCGCCGGGCGGCAGGGCCATGCGGCGGGCGGCGAGGAAGGCCGTCGCACCGTCGATGCGGGACCTGCCGTCGACGTACCTCCGGTAGTCCTCGACGGGGTCGAACGGTCCGCGCAGCGCCGGGTCGGCGGGCGGGTGGGCGCGCAGGGCGGCGTCGAAGGCGAGCTGCCAGGCGGCGGCGTGGACCCGGGCCGAGTCGGTGATGACGCCGTCGGTGTCGAACACCACGGCGCGCAGGCCGCGCATCCGCGGCACCAGCCCGGACCGGGGCGTGCCGGACGGTTCGCCGGGGGCAGCCGAGGTCATCGAATCCGCCTCCTCTCCTGCGTAACGTACGGCCGTCCAGCCACCGCGGCGGGCACCCGCCCGCGAGTGACTGCCCGCAGAAACCCAACAACACCTGGATGCCGCCGTCACCGTCGTCCGGACCCGGCCCGAGCCCGGACCGCAGCACCACCACCGAATACACTTTGCCCTGATTGTGTCGCTTTGCACCAAATCATTTGGGGATGAGGGCATGACTCCCACAGCTCCCGGGGACCGCTTCGACGCCTTTCGCTCGCTGGCCGGCCGGCGCGGACGGCCGGGACACCAGTTGCTGGAGTCCCTGGCCAGGACCAGGTCGGGCACGGCAGAAGAGCCCGGAGCCTGGGCCCCGGCGGTCGCCACAGGCCTGGGGCTGCCCGCTGCCGCCGGGCTCGGGCCGGCGACCTACTACGAGGACCTCGCCACCCCGCACGGGCTCCGTCACGTTCGCGTCTGCACGGCGACGGCATGCTTCGCCGCCCGGGCCGGACGTCACCTGACGGAGGCGGAGGAGGCGCTGGGCGTCCGTGCCGGCACGGCCTCGCCGGACGGGAGGACATCGCTGCAACCCGTCCGCTGCCTGGGGTACTGCTACGCAGGTCCCGCAGCGCTCGACGGCGACACCCCCTGCACCGGTCCGACGCTCGCCGGTCAGCTCGCGGGACGCACCCCCGCCCGGGATCCCGCCGTCCCGGTGGCCGACGACACCGGCGATCCGGTGCTGCTGGGAGGGGCGGTGGCCGGCGATCCGGCATGGCAGGTGTGGCCGCGTATCGTCACCACGGGCGCGGCTGACGAGGTTCGGGCGCAGGTGGCCGCGTCCGGGCTGCGGGGCCGCGGGGGCGCTGGTTTCGGGGTGGCCGCGAAGTGGGAGGCGGCCGGCCTGGCGCCCGGCAGCGTGGTCGTGGCCAACGGGGACGAGGGCGATCCCGGGTCCTACGCCGATCGGCTGCTGATGGAGCGGGACCCGCAGCGGGTGCTGGAAGGGCTGGCGCTTGCCTGCCTCGCCTGTGCGGCCGAACAGGGTGTGGTGCTGGTGCGCTCGGAGTATCCGCACGCGCTGGCACGGATGCGGGAAGCGGTCCGGCAAGCCTACGCCGACGGCCACTTCGGGCCGTCGGTGCACGGGACGGACACAGCCCTGCACGTCGTCGTCGTGGCCGGCGCCGGATCGTACGTGGCGGGTGAGGAGACCGCCCTGATCGCCGGGCTGGAGGGGGACCGGGGCTGCGCCCGGCCGCGTCCGCCCTACCCGACCGATCGCGGTCTGTGGGACGCGCCGACGGTGGTGAACAACGTCGAGACTCTTGCCTCCGTCCCGTGGATCGTCGCGCGCGGCGGTGATGCGTACGCGCGCCGCGGGGTGCCGGGCGAGACCGGGACGAAACTGGTGTGCCTGTCGGAGCGGTTCGCCCGGCCCGGCGCGTACGAGGTCGAACTCGGTACGTCGCTGCTACGGATCGTCACCGAGCTGGGCGGCGGCCTCAAGGACGGCGGCGAACCGGCCGCGGTGCAGATCGGCGGACCCCTGGGAGGGTTCCTCGGCCCGGACGATCTGGATGTGCCCCTGACCACCGCCGGCCTGGCCGCCCGGGGAGCCGCACTCGGCCATGCCGGGCTCGTCGCCTTCGACCGGCACGTGGCCGCGGAGGACGTACTGCGGCACATCTGGCAGTTCGCGGCGGCGGAGAGCTGCGGCGCCTGCTCTCCCTGCCGCGTGGGCGCGCGCCGCGGCCTGGAGCTGTCCTCCACCGGAATCCCGCCCGGACCGGAATGGGAACGGCTCGGCCGGCTGCTGGCCGAGGCGAGCCTGTGCGCCTTCGGCCGGCGGATCCCCTCCGCCGTGCACAGCCTTGCCCGTGCCTACGGCAACCGTCCGGCGGGATGGGCATCGTGAAGTCGGCCGGGCAGTTCACGGTCGACGTCGACGGCGTCGCCGTCGAGGTGCTCCCGGGTGCCTCCCTGCTCACGGCGACGCGGGCGGCGGGAACCGACCTGCCCGCACTCTGCTCCGACGACCGGATCAGCCCGGCCGGGTCCTGCCGCACGTGCCTGGTGAGTGCCGACGGGCGGACCGTGGCGGCCTGCGTGACCCCGGCCTCGCCGGGCATGCGCGTCCAGACCGGCACCGACGGCCTCCGGCGCGTGCGCCGGGACGCGGTGGCCCTCATCGCCTCCGCGCTGCCGGCCCGCGCGCTGGCGGAGGGCAACCCCAGCGAACTGGCGCACGTCTGCCGGTCGATGGGTCTCGGTCCCGAGACGGCCCGGGGCGCCGGGGGCCAAGGGGAGGACCTCTCCCATCCGTACGTCCATCTGGACCGGGACCTGTGCATCGCCTGCGGGCGGTGCGTGCGCATGTGCGCCGAGGTCCAGGGCACTTTCGCCCTCACCCTGACCGGCCGCGGAGCCGGCACCGTGGCCGCGCCCGGCACCGGGGGCCCCTGGGCCGCCTCGGACTGCGTCTCGTGCGGCGGCTGCGTCGACACCTGCCCCACCGGAGCGATCACCGAGCCGGGCCCCGGACGCGGCCTCACCTCCGCACACCGCCCGGCCGCGACCCGTACGACATGCGGATACTGCGGTGTCGGCTGTTCCCTCGACGTCGTCACGTCCGGCGGCGGTGTCGCGGCTGTCCTGCCGGCCCCCGACGGTCCGGTCAACCGGGGTCACGCCTGCGTCAAGGGACGCTTCGCCCACGGCTACCTCACCTCCCCCGAACGGCTGACCCGCCCGCTGCTCCGCCGCGACGGCCACCTGGAGCCCGTCGGCTGGGACGAAGCGCTCGGCGAGGTCGCCCGGGGGATGCGCGCGGCCGTTGCGGCCGGGGGCGCGGACGCCGTGGCGGCGATCTCCTCTGCCCGCGCCACGAACGAGGAGAACTACCTCCTGCAGAAGTTCATGCGGGTCGTTATCGGCACCAACAACGTGGACAACTGCTCACGGCTGTGCCACTCCCCGTCCGCCGCCGGCCTGACCGCCTCCTTCGGCCTGCCCGGCGGCACCGACTCCTTCGACGGGGTCGAGGAATCCGACTGCCTGCTGGTAGTCGGCGCCAACCCCGTCGAAGCCCACCCGGTGGTCGGGGCGCGGTTGCTGCGGAAGGTGCTCCGCGGAGCCGGGCTGGTGGTCGCCGACCCCCGTGCGGTCGGGCTCGCCCAGCACGCGGACGTACACCTGCGGCCCCGGCCCGGCACCAACGTCGCGCTCTTCCACGGGCTCGGCCACGTCCTCGTCGCCGAAGGGCTGGCCGACCAGGAGTTCCTGCGCGAGCGGGCCGCGGGGCTGCCGGAGCTCACCGAGCTCCTGGAGGACTACCCTCCCGACCGGGTCACGGAAATCACCGGCGTACCGGCGGACGACCTGGTCACCGCAGCCCGGCTGTACGGACGCGCCCTGCGGCCCGCGATCGTCTACGGCCTGGGCGTCACAGAGCACCTGCACGGCACCGACGGGGTGCGGTCCCTGGCCAACCTGGCGATCCTGCGCGGCGCCGTCGGCACCGACCGCGGTTACGGTGTCAACCCGCTGCGCGGCCAGAACAACGTCCAGGGTGCCTCCGATATGGGTGCGCTGCCCGACCTCCTGCCCGGTTACGGCAAGGTAGGCAACCCGGCCGTGCGGGCGCGGGCGGAGGCGGTCTGGGGCTCGCCGGTCGCAAAGCGCCCCGGTCTGCGGATTCCGGACATGTTCGACGCCGCCCGGACGGGGGCGCTGCGGGCGCTGTGGATCATCGGCGAGGACGTCTGCGCCACCGATCCCGACACCGACCAGGTGGTCCGTGCGCTGGACGCGTGCCCGCTCGTGGTGTGCAACGAGCTGTTCCTGTCGGAGACGGCACGCCGGGCCGACATCGTGCTCCCCGTCGCGTCCTGGCTGGAGAAGGACGGCACCTTCGTCAACTTCGACCGCCGGTTCCAGCGGGTTCGCCCCGCCGTCCTGCCGCCGGACGGGGTGCGCAGCGACTACGACGTCGTACAGGCCGTCGCCTCGGCCATGGGCACCGGCCTCGGCTGCCCCACCCCGGCCGACGCACTGGCCGAGTGCGGACGGGTCGCCCCCGTCTTCGCGGGTCTCTCCCACGGCCGGCTGGACCGGGAGGGCGCCGTCCCGGCGCCCTGTCCAGACCCGGGGCGACCGGGTGAAGCCAAGCTGTACACGAAAGATTTCGCCACGGCGGACGGGCGGGCGCACCTCGCCGCGGCACCGTACCTTCCGCCGGGTGAACGGCCCGACGACGAGTACCCGCTGCTGCTGGTCACGGGCCGACGCTGGGCGCACTACAACTCCGGCGGCATGACCAGGCGCGGCGGCAACCTCGCACTCGACCCGGACGATGTCCTCGACCTGCACCCGGACGACGCGGCCCGGTACCGGGTCCCGGACGGCGCGGCACTCACCGTGGCGAGCCGGCACGGCGAGGCCAGGCTCGTCGCCCGGGTCGGCGAGGTGACGGCGCCCGGACAGGTCTTCTGTTCCTTCCACTTCCCCGCGAGCGGGGTGAACCGCCTGACCTCAGGACATGCCGACACCGTCACGTCCTGCCCCGAGTACAAGGTCACGGCGGTACGGGTGACGGTGCGATGAGTACTCCGCGTGCCGGACTCAGCGCCGTTTCGCACGTGGCGGGCCGCCCCGCGGCGGCCGCTCCGGTTTGAGCCGGGCCTGGAGGCGCATGACGGCGTGGCCGAGGCCGGACACCGCGCAGACGATGACCAGATCGCTGAGCGGCAGCGGTTCGGTGCCCAGCAGCTCCCGCAGCGGCGGCAGGTACACGCCGGCGACCTGGAGGCACAGTGCCGTGCCCACCGCCACCAGCAGAAAGGGGTTGGCCGCGGTGCCCGGGCGGGCCCGCGAGCCGAGCGCCACACCGAGCTGCGTGGCACCGAGGATCAGGAACATCATGGACTGCCAGGGCCGACCGGTCTCCCGCGCCCAGACACCTACCACCAGGGTCACCGCGGCGATGAAGGCGCCCATGAGGAGGATGCGGGGCCACAGACCGGCCCCCAGCACACTCTCCTCGGGAGGACGGGGACGGTGGCGCATGACGCCCGGCTCGACGGGCTCCGCGCCCAGCGCCACACCGGGCAGGCCGTGCGTGAGGAGGTTGATCCACAGGATCTGCGCCGGCAGCAGCGGGAGGGGCATCCCCAGGAACGGGCCGAGGAGCATGACGAGGATCTCCGCGGTGCCCCCGGCGAGCCCGTAGAGGAGGAAGCGGCGCACGTTCGCGTAGACGCGGCGCCCCTCCTCCACCGCGGCCACGATGGTGGCGGGGTCGTCGTCGGCGAGTACGAGATCGGCCGCCTGGCGTGCCACCTCGGTGCCGCGCCCTCCCATGGCGACGCCGATGTCGGCGCGGCGCAGGGCGGGTCCGTCGTTGACGCCGTCCCCCGTCATCGCCACCACGTGCCCGGCGGCGCGCCACGCCTGGACGATGTCCAGCTTCTGTTCCGGACTGGTCCGCGCACAGACCCGTGCCCGCGTCAGGTCGCCCGCCGTGCCTTCCCGGATCCGGTCGCCCGTGGTCACCTCCTCGTCCCGGGAGGCGACGCCAAGCCGTTCGGCCACGGCACGCGCGGTCAGCGGGTGGTCGCCGGTGATCAGTACCGGGATGATGCCGGCCTCCTTGCAGGCCGCGATCGTCGGCTCGGCCGCATCGGAGGGCGGGTCCATGATGCCCACGAGGCCGCGGAGCGACAGGTCCGACTCCCGTACCGGAGGACGCTGCGGCGCCTCCTCGTGGTCGGCGGAGGCGACGGCGAGTACGCGGTAGCCGTGGCGGGCCAGTACCTCCGCCTGCACATGCGCCCGGGTCACTGCATCCGGACCGTCGCGGAGGATCAGTGGCCGGAGCACCGCCTCGGGGGCTCCCTTGCAGGCCACCCGCACGCCGCCCTCCGGCCGGCGGTGGACGGTGGTCATGTGCTTGCGGTCGCTGTCGAACGGGATCTCCGCCACGCGCGGCAGGTCGCGGGCCTGCGCCGCACGGTCGAGCCCGAGGCGCGCTCCGGCCGCGAGCAGGGCGGCCTCGGTGGGATCGCCCAGTGCCCTCCACTCCCTGGAGTCGTCGGAGGGCGGCTCGAGCGCCGCGTCGTTGCACAGCACCGCGGCACCGAGCAAGTCTGCAAGGTCGGGCGCGGACCGCGGGGTCGCCGTCGTGCCGTCGCGCACGACCCGGCCGCCGGGGTCGTAGCCGGTGCCCTCGACCGTGGCCTCTCCTCGTGGTGTCCACAGTCGCTCGGCCGCCATCCGGCCCTCGGTCAGGGTGCCGGTCTTGTCGGTGGCGATCACGGTGACGGAGCCCAGGGTCTCCACGGCGGGCAACCGGCGGACGATGGCGTGCCGTTCCGCCATTCGCCTTGCGCCGAGTGCGAGGGAGAGGGTCACCACGGCGGGCAGGGACTCCGGGACGGCGGCGACGGCGAGGCTGATCGCCGCGACGATCATCAGCTCCACGGGCTGTCCCCTCACCAGCCCGAGCGCGAGGACCGCCGCGCACAACGCCACGATGACGGCCGCGAGCGTCCGGCCGAACCTCGCCAGGCGGCGTTGCAGCGGGGTCGGTCCGGGCGCGGCGCCCATCAGGGAAGCGATCCGGCCGAGCGCGCTCCCGGCCCCGGTCGCGGTGACCACGGCTCGGCCGTGACCGCGTACGACGACTGTCCCCGCCGACACCCCGCCGCGCACCGGGTCCCTGTCGGGTGCCTTCTCCACCGCTACGGACTCACCTGTCAGCGACGACTCGTCCACGAGCAGCCGCGTCGCGGCTGCCAACTCCGCGTCTGCGGGGACGATGTCCCCCTCGGCCAGCAGGACCAGGTCGCCTGGCACCACCTCCGCTGCCGGGACGGACCGTTCCGTACCGTCCCGCAGCACTCTGGCGGCGGGGGCGCTCATGGCGGACAGCGCCAAGACCGCCTGCTCCGCCCGCACCTCCTGGACGACGCCTACCACCGTGTTCACGGTGATCACGAAGAGGATCACGACCGCGTCCGACAGATCGCCGGTGGCGAGCGTCAGGGCGGCGGCCCCGAGCAGCACGAGGATCAGCGGGTCGCGCAACTGCTGGAGCACCCGCCGGACCACCGGGGTCCGCGGCGCCGCGGGGATCTCGTTGGGCCCGTGGCCGGCGAGCCGCCGCACCGCCTCGGCCGTCGAGAGCCCCGTGGCAGGGGACTGGACCCGGTCGGGACCGGCCGCGATCCGCCGCCCGCTTCCGTCCGGACGCGCGCCTTCGCCGGCGGCGTGTCCGGACGGCTGCGCGTCGCGTGCCATCCGTCACTCCCGTCCTCTGCCCGGCCCGCCCGGCGGCGCGCGCCCCGCCCCCTCAGCGTGCATCCCCGCCCCCCACCGCGCACGGCCGCGGGCCCGTCCGGCCTGCTTCCACGACCTCGGATCGCGTGATCGCCGACCAGCGGTGACCGACGGAGCCGGTTGACCGTCTTCCTCGTCGCCCGCACGCGGCCACACCTGGCGCACGCCTACTGGAAGGCCGCGTGGATCTCCTGTTCGGTCGCCGAGTGCGAGACGAGGAGCAGTTCGTCGCCGGACCTGAGCCGTACCGACGCGTCCGGAGCGATGGGCTGACCGTCGCGGACGACGGTGGCGACGACCGTCCCCTCGGGCAACCGCACCTCGGCCAGGCTGCGGCCCGCTGTCCTCGACTCCGACGTGATGGCCGTTTCGATGACGGCGACGCCGGCCTTGCTGAGCCGCAGCAGAGCGATCGTGTCGGTGGCCTCGGTGGCTTCCTCGATGAGGGAGATCAGCGGCGCGGCGGCGGGAACCGCGACGTCGACGCCCCAGTGGCCGTCGAACAGCCAGGTGTTGTCGGCCTCGTTCACCCGGGCGGCCACCCGGGGCACCGAGAACCGGCGTTTGGAGAGGAGGCTGATGACGAGGTTGGCCTCGTCGGCGCCCGTGACCGCGACGACCAGGTCAGCGGCCAGCGCACCGGCGTGCTCCAGGACCCACGGCTCACAGGCGTCCCCGGCGACCAGCCGGACGTCGATGCGGCCTCGGAGTTCGGCCACGCGGTCGTCGTCGGTGTCGATCAGGGTGATCTCGTTGCCCGCCGCGGAGAGCACCTGGGCGACCTGGGTGCCGAGCCGTCCGGCACCGGCGATGAGCACCTTCACGTCCCCAGCTCCTTGTCGAGGAAGCCGCGCAGAGTGTCCAGGGCCGCGGCGGTCACGGCGAAGGTGACGAGGTCGCCTGCCTGTACGCATGTACCGTGCGCGGGGAGCAGGGAGTGCCCGGCGCGTGTGACCTCGACGACACGGATCTCGCCGTCGACGTCGAACTCCGTCAGCCGCCGCCCGACCAGGTAGGCGGGCACGTCGGAGCGGACCAGCAACGTCTCTCCGTCCCCGAAGCTGAGTTCGGGTCGCAGGTTGCGGTGGAGCAGCATGCGGTGGATCTGGTGCACGGTCCAGCGGACGCCGGCGATCGTGGGGATGTCGAGGTCGCGGTAGACGTCGGTGTACCGGAGGTCGTGGATGCGGGCGAGCACGATCGGCACCCGGAAGGTCTCCTTCGCGGTGCGGGCACTGACGACGTTGCTGTTGTCACCCGACGTGACGGCCACGAACGCGTCGGTGTGTTCGATCCCCGCGGCCGTCAGCACGCCTCGGCTGAAGCCGTTGCCCTCGTGGAAGCGGATGCGGGAGTCTCCGGGAAGCCGCCGGGCCGCCCCGGCACGCCGGTCGATGACCCCCACCTCGTGTCCTTCGGCGGCGAGCAGACCGGCAAGCGCGGCTCCCACCCGTCCGCAGCCGACGACGATCACCTTCATCGTGAGGCTCCTTTTCCACGGTCGTCGCGGTGGCGCAGCCACCCTTTGCGGGCCTCGTCGGCAAGCAGCGGCAGCGTGCCGAGCCCCGCGAGGAGCGCCCAGTCGGCGGCGGCGAGCGGGGCGGTGTTGAAGACTGCCTGCAGCGGCGGCAGATAGCTGATGGCGGCCATGAGTGCGACACCGACACCGCCTGCCGCCAGCAGGGCCCGGTTGGACAGCAGCCCCGCCCTCAGGATGCTCTGGCGTTCCGTACGCACCGCGAGGGCGTTGAAGAACTGGCTGAGCACGATCCCGGCCTGGACCATGGTGACCGCCTCCTGGTAGACGAGTGTGTCCTTCGTGAAGTCCTGGAAGGGGATTCCCGAGGACGTGATGTGCCAGAAGAAGACCGCGGTGACGCTGATCGCCTGGATGCCGCCGAGGAACAGGATCCGTCCCACGACGGAGGCCGAGAACAGGCGTTCCCTGGGGGAACGCGGGGGGCGGTCCATCACGTCGGGCTCCGGCGGCTCCGCGCCGAGGGCCAGGGCGGGCAGCACGTCGGAGCCCAGGTCGATCGCCAGGATCTGCACCGCGCTGATGGGCACGAGCGGAAAACCGGCGAAGGTCGCGGCGAGGATGGGGACCAGTTCTCCGATGTTGTGGCTGAAGAGGTAGATGAGAAACTTCCGGATGTTCTGGTAGACCGCACGGCCGAGTCGCACCGCCGCGGCGATGGAGGCGAACGAGTCGTCCAGGAGCACCATCGAAGCGGCCTCCCTGGCGACATCGGTGCCCGAGGCCCCCATCGCCACGCCGATGTCGGCGTGCTTGAGCGCCGGGGCGTCGTTGGCGCCGTCCCCCGTGACCGCCACCACCTCCCCTCTCCTCTGGAAGGCGGAGACGACGCGCATCTTGTGCTCCGGGCTGACGCGGCACAGCAGCAGTTCCGACGGCTCGCCCAGCCGCGCGACAAGTGCCTTGTCGTCCATCGCGTCGAGCCGGTCGCCCGTCACCACGACCGGATCCGGAAGACGTACGATCCCGACCCGGCGGGCCACCGCCTCCCCGGTCAGCGGGTGGTCGCCGGTCACCATGACGATCCGGATCCCTGCCCGGCGGCAGTCGTCGACCGCACGGGTGACCTCGGAACGGGGCGGATCGAGCATGCCGACCATTCCCAGCAGGGTGAGACCTGACTCCGCCTCGGCCTGTGCGGGTCGTGGCCGGTCCAATGCCCGGCGCGCCACGGCCAGCACCCGCAGTCCCTCGGCTGCCAGCGCATCCCCCGCCTCCGCGGCCGCCGTACGGTCCTGCTCCGTCAGTGGTCCGCGTCGCCCTTCCCAGTCGATCGCGCTGCACCGCGCCAGCACCTCTCCGGGCGCTCCCTTGACACACGCCTGGTACGCCGCGCCGGCCTTGTGCACGGTGGTCATGAGCTTGCGGTCGGAGTCGAAGGGAAACTCCGTCACCCGCGGGGCCGCCGCCTCTTCCGCGCTCAGGTCCAGGCCGGCCTTGGCGGCGGCGACGAGCAGGGCGCCCTCGGTGGTGTCGCCGAAGACCTGCCAGTGCTTCCGCCGGCCGGCTGCTCCGGGCGGAACAAGCCGGGCGTTGCAGCACAGGCCGGCCACCCGCAACAGTTCCCGCACCGGCGCCGCGTCGGCGACCTCGCCGGCAGGGGCGTAGCCCACGCCGCTCACCTCGTGCGGCGCGCCCCCCGCCCACACCCGCGTGACGGTCATCTCCGCCTGGGTGAGTGTCCCGGTCTTGTCGGTGCACACCACGGTGGTGGACCCGAGCGCCTCCACCGCCAGGAGTTGCTTGATCAGAGCATTCCGGCGCGCCATCCTCCGTACGCCGATCGCCAGCGACACCGACAACGTCGCCGGCAGCCCTTCCGGCACCAGTGCCACCATCACACCCAGCGCGAAGACGAAAAGGGCCACCGTCGACTCCCCGGTGGGCAGCCGCACGGCGAAGATCAGGCCGCCGACCGCCAGGGCCGTCCCCGCCACCCGCCGAGCCATCACCGCGACCTGGCGCTGCAGCGGCGTCTGCTGCCGGGGAGCCGCTGCGGCCAGCCGGTAGATCCGCCCGAACTCGGTCTCCGAACCGGTGGCGAAGACCACGGCGCGCCCGGAGCCGGCAACGACGTCGGTCCCCATGAACACGCAGTTGCGAGCTTCCAGGGCAGGGCCGGCCGCCTCAGGGTCGGCCGTTCGGCCCACGGGGTTGCTCTCGCCGGTCAGCGGAGCATTGTTCACGGCCAGTTCGTGTGCCTCGACGACCCGGCAGTCCGCCGACACCGCGTCTCCGGCCACCAGCACCACCACGTCGCCCGGCACGAGGTCCCGGGCGGACACTTCCCGCCGTTCCCCGTCGCGCAGCACCCGGCAGGTGCGGGGGACCATCGCCGCAAGCGTCTGGGCCGTCCGTTCGGCCGAGTACTCCTGAGCGAAGCCGATGGCCGCGTTCAGCACCACCACGCCCATGATCGCCACCGCGAGCTGAACCGTGCTCACGTCACGCGGTTGCTCCAGGGCGTATGCCACGAAGGTGATTCCCGACGCGACGATCAGCACCACCGCGAACAGGTCCGTGAACTGCGCCCCCAGCCGCCGCCAGCCGGCGCCGTGCCGGGTGCGGGGGAGTTCGTTGGGCCCGTGCTCCGCCAGCCGGGCCCTCGCCTGCGCCTCCGGCAGGCCGCGCCGCGACGAGCCCAGTGCGGCGAAGACCTTCCCGGCATCCAGTTGCGGCACCCCGGCTCCCGCGCCGGGGGAAGCGGCGCCGTCCGGTGCCGGAGGGCCCGAACCCGTGGCGTGCTCCGCAGCCGTCCGCCGGTTCACACCGGAACCGAGATGACGGGGCACCGTGCATGGTGCAGCACCCCCTGGGTCACCGAGCCCAGCAGCATTCCCGTGAACCCTCCGCGGCCCCTGGTTCCCACCACCAGGCCCAGGGAGTGCTCCGAGGCGTCCGTGAGCGCCTGCACCGGGTGGCCGCGGACGACTTCGTGGTGCAACTCCACATCGGGGTACGTCGCTTCACGGCCCGCGACCGTCTCCGACAGCACCCGGCGGCATTCCCGCATCGCGGTGTGCTCGTCCGGCGCGCCGAGGAACGGAGAATGCCACACGTGCAGTGCCCGCAGCTGGGCCCGGCGCAGCGCCGCCTCCTCGAACGCCGTGTCCACTGCCGCGGCCGACTGCGGGCTGCCGTCCACGCCGACCACGAAGTAGGGGTGCTCCTGGGTCACGTGCTCCGGCTCCCTTGCGACGACCACCGGGCAGGGAGCGTGGGCGGTGAGCGAGAGCGCCACCGAAGCGGGGTTGAACAACTCGTGCCGCCGGCTGAGATGCCGGGAGCCCACGACGACCAGGGCGGCATCCCGTGCCTCCGCACGCAGTACCGCGGCCGGGGCTCCCTCCGACAGCACCGGCGTCACCTCCACGGACGGCTGCCGGGATTCGACGAAGGCAACCGCCTGCCGAAGCGTGCGGTCGGCCACGCCGTACAGCACGCGATTCCACTCGGCCCAAGCCCCCCGTGCCATCTCCGACCGGTATCCGCTTGTCGGAGGGGGCACATCCTGCGCATGCACGAGCCGAAGCGGCAGACGGCGCCGGAGCGCCTCATCGGCTGCCCAGGCAAGCGCCGTCCGCTGCACACGATCGGGGCCGACTCCCGCCACGATCGGCCGACGCCCGCTCGCACCAGCCATGACTGTCTCCAGAGAGGTCCTGCGCCTGCGCGCCTTCCCGCCCTGCCAGCCTGCCCTCTGCCGAGCCGGGGCAGGCTGTGCCACACCGTGACGGGCGGTTCCCCTCCGGGTGGCGTACCCCCGGTGGTGGAGCAGCAGTCCGTGGAGCGGGATCCGTCCTCCCGGCCGAGCGCCCGCCGCGCGCTGCCGGCAGAGCCGTCCGACAGCGGGCCCGACCGGCCGTCCCTGTCAGCGCCCGCCCTCCGTGATGCGGCGTCCCGTGATGCGCGTGGGCCGGATCGACACCCACATCTCGCGTTCGCCCCCGGCCCACGGGGAGGCATGGGCGCCCTCGGTCAGCCGCCGTACGGCGTCCGGCTCCGTGACCACCCGCGCGTACCCCACGACCAGCACGCTCCAGCCCTGGCCCGTGGCCTCGTCCAGGTGGTCGACCTCGAAGGCGACCTCCGAGCCGACGGCTGCCGCCGGGACCGAGTCCGGCGCGGTCCGGTACGCGATCGCCTCGTCGACGACCTCGTAGTTGACCGGAACGACCGCCGGGCCCCGCGGAGTCGAGACTGCTACCCGCCCCACGCCGGACGCGGACAGCAGCCGGCGGCACTCGTCGGGGCCGAGGTCCCGCATCCGGGGGTGCAGGAGCGCCTGGCCCTGACCGGGCGGTAGATCGATGTCGCCGCCCCGCAGTGCGACGGGCGTGGTGCCCAGGACTCCGGCGAGGCGGGCGAGACAGGCCGCCGTCGGATCGGCCGCCTGCTCCTCGAGGTACTCCAGGTACTCCGGCGCCATCCCGGCACGGCGGGCCGTCTCCTGCCGGGTCAGCCCGGCGCGTCTGCGTTCCGTGGCGACTCGCCGTCCGATGTCACCGGGGTGGGGCACCCTGCGGGGCGCGGTGGTGGCCGGCCCGGCGCTCGGCGCCGCTTCCGTCCGGTCGGTACGCGGCCGGGCGGACCCGACTGCTGCTCCCTGCCCGTGCCAGAAGCCGCGTACGTGCGCGTCCGGTCCGGGGAAGACGAGGGTCACCGCACCCGTGTCCGACCAGCGCACCTCGTAGGGGGGCGTGCCATCGGCATGGCGGATTCCGACAATCTCGCCATCACGTCCGGCGGCACCGGTGACGGGACTCTCGACAACGAGTTGATCGCCGAGTTCAGCTCGCATGATCTCCACCGTCTCCTCGGAATGCTGCCGTGCCGGGGTCAGCCCTCGATCTCGATACGCCGCGGCTCGGCCTTTTCGGCTTTCGGTACCCGGACGGTGAGAACGCCGTTGGCCAGTTCCGCGCTGACGTGCCCGGTGTCCGAGTTCGACGGCAGACTTGCGCGGTAGTCGAATTCCCCGACATGGCGCGCACGCCGCCGGACCACGCCGGTGCGTTCCTTCTCCTGGATCTCGCCGTGCACGCTGATCTCGGAGTCGGTGATCTCCACGGCGATGTCGTCCTTGTCCACTCCGGGGATCTCGAACTCCATCAGATAGGCGTCCTCGGTGTCCTCGATGTCGGCCAGGGGCGCCCATGCGCCGGGGGCGCCGGAGCCGGGTACGGCCGGAACGGCGGACTGCACGAGGCGGTCCAGGCGCGTGTGCAGGTCCTGCATCTCCCGGAAGGGGTCCCAGGTCTGGAGAGCCCCGCTGCTGCGACGGGCCGGCTTCGTCATCGTCCTCCTCCTCACATCCGGTCCGGGGCCGGCCAGCCGGCCCCCGGGCGCGCGCTCCGCCCGGAGGAGGCGACCGCGTCGATGTCCTCGATGTCGTGCCGGGCGGTGTCCAGCAGCTGCCGGCCCAGGTCGTCGAGCGCCCGGCCGGCCGCCAGCTCGTCGCCGATCGCCGGCACGTCCGGGTCCACGGGGTTCCGGTGCGCGTCCCCGTGCCCGGTGAACTGCGTGGTCGCGGTGTCCAGCACCGCGCGTGCCTTCGTCGCCCCCTCCTCCTCGAAGAGGTAGAGGTCGATCTTCCACTTCTCGGTGTGGTCCATGGTCCTCACTCCGCATCTCGCTGCGGAGCGCCGGCGCGCCGCGCACTCCGCCCGGAAAACGCCCTTTCCACCAGTCTGTGACTGTGTGCACACCCCCTCACAGGGCCGAAGGTCCCTGCCGCCAGGCCGCTCGGCCCGCACCGGGCCGCGGCGTGAGGGCCGGGAGCGGGGCCGCTCCCGGCGGTCGCACCGGTACGGTCAGCCGGGCCGGCGCCGGAGGTGTTCCGCCGCCAGCCGCTCGGCCGTCGCCCGCTGGTCCCAGAGCCCTCCCGGGTCGTCCGGCATCGCCGCGTCGTACAGCTCCAGGCGGGCTTCCGTGGGCACCCGGCTGAGCCTTTCGCACGCCTCGGCCGTCTCGGTCGCCTTCAGCCCGAGGGCGGTACGGGTGCCGGGCGGCAGAAACTTGCCGGTGTGGACGCCACTGGCGTCGATCCCGGGCAGGCCCGTCAGCCACAGGGCCGCCTCCGCGCGGTCGAGGCCGGCGGCCCCGGCGAGGCGGGCTGCCGCGTCCGGGTCGAACGGCACCGGTCCGCGCCGCTCCAACTCGTCGGCCAGCGAGCGGAGCCGCTCGGCGGTGGCCCAGCCCCGCGCCACAGGCCGGACGTCGACGAAACCCTCCGGCGGGGGCATCTCGCCCCGCTGCAGGAACGCCTTGATCCGGTAGTTGCGGCCTGCTTTCGACCGGGACCACTCGCCGTAGTGCATGGCGATGTCCAGCGGCAGCTGCCTGCCCTGAGCGGTGGACCGGGCCACCGGGGGTTCCTCGTCCCCGTCCTCGCCCGGGTCCAGCAGGCCGCGGTGCAGCGCGGGATCCGCCAGCGGCGAGGAGGCCCAGAAGCGCAGCAGTGCGATCACCGCCGCGCGGTGCCCTGCGGGGGTGACGGCGCTGGCCGCGCGGACGCCCAGGCCGCCGATCCGGCCGGCCAGCTCCGTCCAGTCGTAGTGGCTCCCGTGGACCGTCCAGTGGGCCATGGCCGTCTCCCCGTCGATCGAGCCGGCGAAGAACGCCGAGGCCAGCTCGATCTGCCGGACCGTACCGCCGGATCCCTCGGGGCAGTAGGAGACCAGCCCGTCCAGTGCACCGTCCAGGTCCGGCTCCGGCACCTCCAGCAGCCGGGGCGTCTGCCGGTCGAGCACCTTCAGGAGGCGGTCCCGGTGGCGTATCCGCCGGTCGGTCTCCTGGAAGAACCCGGTGAGGCCGTCCAGGAGCGCCGGGTGGGAGACCTCGGGCAGCAGGGACCCGAGGGCCTTCCGCAGGGCCTGGGCGGAGGTGGCCGCCGCCGCCAGCAGCGCCCGTACGGTGTCCTCGGAGACCTCCCGCAGCGCCCGCGAGCCCGGCAGGTCACGGGGCGTCAGGAAGTGCCAGAACGCCTTCGGCGGCATCCGCCGCGTGCCCGCGGCCATCGGCGACGGCTGGTTGACGATCCAGCTCTGGTCCATCATGTAGACCCGCCAGTGGGCCGCGCCGGTCTCCGGATCGCGCGCGGTGACGTCGTAGCCGCCGTCCAGCAGCAGCCGCCGGTCCGAACCGGGTACGTCGAGGAGCCCCCAGGGAACGGGGGGCTTGACCGACCAGCGGGCGTGCGGCAGGGATCCGGTCGTCGGGAGCGCGGTGCCGTGGACGCCGTCGATGCGGTGGTAGCGGACCCGTCCCGTCACGCGGTCGTAGGAGACCCGGAAGCCCAGGTGGGTCCCGTCGGTGCCGAGGGGCGAGGCCGCGGTGCCGGTGGCGACCGGGGCCAGCGAGGAGCGCTCGACCAGCCAGGTCTCGTCCGCGCCCAGCAGGGACGGGTCGAGGAAGGCGGGCAGGCCGGGCTCGCCGAGCTGCTCGGTGACCAGGTCGACGGGGCGCACCACCCGGGATTCCCTGTCCACGCCGGTGTACCACCAGTAGGTGCGGCCGTCGTGGAACATGTGGCCCTCGGGGCCGACCCTGCGCTCGCCCAGGACCAGCGGCCGGTGGCCCGTGAACCGCCGGGCGCGGGGCCCCAGGAACGTGTAGCCGGCGCGCGTCTTCTCCCCGTAGCGCCACCTCCAGGAGGTCTCCTGTTCCGCGTGGATCTCGCCGGGCTCGCCCGACCAGTACACGCTCTGCTCCTGGTTGACGGCGTGGAAGACCTGGAACTCCCCTTCGGAGAACAGCGCCCGGACGTCGTAGTCGAACTGGGCGGCGCCCTTCGGCACCACGAGCCGGTGCTCCGCGATCCGGCCGCCGGGGCCGACGGCGATGGCCTTCTTGCGGTCGTGCACGGTCAGGATGGGCCAGCTGGCCCGGCACCAGATGTCCTCGTCCGACAGCTCGCCGGCGGCCTTGTCCAGGGCGTCCCAGCCCAGTTCGTCGAGGATGCCCGCACGGAGCGTCGTGGTCAGCGGGGTGACCAGGTCGACGGCGGCGAGCCGGCCGAGGAGGCCGGGCAGTTCGGCGACCGCCCGCCGGGACAGCGTGTCGTAGAGCCAGTCGAACGCGTCGAGGGCGCTCTGCAGGGTGCCGGAAGTCGCGCAGTCCAGCCGGTCGTCGATGATCCTGCGCAGGAAGGGCCGCAGGGGTTCGACCGTCCACGCACTCTTCCAGCGTTCGTCGGACCACTTGTCCGCCAGGAGTGAGGCGGTCAGCGGGCCGGCGAACCGGCCGTCGGCGGTCAGCGCCTCCAGATCGACGCGGTCGTGCTCCCACCAGTACCCCAGCAGCAGCCTCGGATCGGGGTCCGGCACCGGGATGCCCGCCGCCAGGCAGCCGGCGACGACCGCCGCGTCGATGCGGTACTCCTTCGCGGCGCCGGTGCCGAGGCGCAGCGGGCCCTCTTCCGGGCCGATCCGTGCGGCCAGGCGGGGCAGCAGGGCCAGGAGTTCCCCGGGGGCCCTGGGAGGACGTTCGTCGAATCCGCGGTAGCGGCGGAGCATGGCGGTCAGCCACCGGCCGGTGTCGTCGCCGAGCAGGTCGAAGGCGCCCGCCTCGTCGAGGAAGGCGACCCACCAGGCGTCCATGTCCGAGCACGGGAGGCCGGCCAACTGCCGTACCAGCCGCCGCTTGACGGTGTCCGACGTGGCGACGGCGGCCAGCCAGGTCTTGCGCTGCGAGGTCCAGAAGCCGTCCGCGGCCCGCCAGAGCGCGGGGGCCTCGACGAGGGACTCCAGCAGGGACCCGTGTTCCGCGGCCACGTCGAGGCCGGCGGCCCTGGCCAGCCTGGTGAGCTGCTTGAGCATGTCGGGCCAGGGCGGCAGGCCGCCGAGCGTACGGCGGACGGCCAGCTCCCGCAGCTCCCGGTACGCCCCGGCGGGGTCGCCCCCGCGCTTGCCGAGGTCCGCGACGTAGCTCTTGATGTCCTTGACCGACAGCGCCCCGGCGAGGGCGAACTCCAGGAACACCGCGCGCTGCCTGGCCGGGTCGACGGACGGCAGGTGCCGGTCCGCCCGGCGGGCCCGGCCGAACATCATCGCGGCCTGCCGGTGGCGGCCGGCGGCGGCGAACGCCCGGCCGACCTGTTCCCAGTAGGCCGGCAGGTGGTGGTCGGGCAGCGTCGCGGCGAGCTGTCCGTACAGGTCGAGCGCGGGTCCCGGCCTGGGTCCCGCGAGCCGCTCGGCGCGCGCCATCTCGGGCGCCGCCGCGAGGGCCGCGTCGGCACCGGCGGGGTCGTGGAGTACGGCCCACGCCGGGTAGCCGGGCTCCCGGCGGTGCCCGGCAGCCACCGGGGGGCCGGCGTCGGGCGCGGAGAACCCGGCGGCGGCCAGCACCCGGTCCTCGCCGGGTGCGGCGGCCTGCCCGGTGAGCCGGACCACGGGGCGGGTGCCGAGCAGGGGGTGGGTGTAGCGGCGGGCGGTGACCGGCTCGCCGCCCGCCGTGCCGGCGGGCGCCAGGCCCGTGTCCAGCGCGCTTCGGTCAGCGCTCATCGGTCGTCCTCCCCGCGTGGATCAGCTCTGCCATGCGTACGCCTTCGGACCAGGCCACCGGGCCGACCCCGCCCAGCGCGACGGGCCGCTCCGAGGCGTCCACCCACAGCAGCCGCCCGGTCTCGGCGGGCAGGCCGGGATCGTCGGACCCCAGCCAGTAGCGGGCCTCGAGGACCGCGCCGCCCTCGGCGATCCGCACCATCGCGAACCCGCCGCGCATGACGAAGCCGTACCGGGCGGCGCGGGCGGTGGCGTGCCGCAGCTCCGCGAACTCGCCCCCGGCGTAGTCGTCGAGGCCGGTGGCCGCGGCGTCGACGGCGACCGGCCGGTCGTGGACCTCGCGGGCGAGCTGCGGGATGCCCTGCGCGGCCTCGCGGGCGCCGAGCAGCTCCCGCCACTTCTCCGCGTCGGGCAGCAGGACCGGATGCGGCAGGGACACGGGGCCCGCCGGCGGGGTGAGCGCGCCGCCGTCCTGGCCGGCCAGGACCGTACGCCCCTCCCCGGTCACCTCCGTGAGCAGGCCCGTCCGCCCGCCGACGACCACCACGAGGTGCTCCAGGACGGACCGCCAGCCCGGGTCGGGCCACACGCGGGCCAGCAGGGCGGCGGGCACCGGAACGCCGCCCAGTAACCAGGACTCCGCGGTGGACCGGCACTCCTCCTCGTGCCGCAGCAACCGCTCGCCCAGCTCCGCCAGTCTCTCGCCCGCCGCGCTGGCGCGCACGGCTCTGGGGACGGACCGCAGCACGCGGCCGTCGGACTTGCGGCATCTGAGAACGGTTCCGTCCAGGGCCAGTTCGTGGCCACGGGTGGCGGGAACCCACACGAGTGGAGTCGACATGGCGGGCATCGTGCCAGCCCCCTGTGACAGCCGGCTCCCTATGTGCGTGTACGCCCCCGGATACTCCGTATGTCAAGCGCCGGACAAGGGGGCTTCAAGGGCGATCTGCGACAGTTCCCGCCGAAGACCCGATCCGCGCTCGGGAAGGCCGCACGTCGGATGGATGGGGGACACCTTCGCCATGCCCGGAACTCACCGTCTCAACGCCATTCCCCTCGTCGAGCGCGATTACCAGCTGCGTCTGCTGGAGGTCGCCGTCGACTCCTGCCGGAGCGGAGCCGGCGGCCTCGTCGTCGTCGAAGGGCGCTTCGGGACCGGGAAGACCTCCCTGCTGCGCGCCGCGCGCGAGCACGCCTGCGCCGCCGGGCTGACCGTCCTCCGCGCGCGCGGCAGCGAGTTCGAGAGCACCTATCCGTACGGGGTCGTACGCCAGCTCTTCGAGCCGTACCTGGGGTCCGTCCCGGCAGGCGTACGCGCCGCCGCCGTCGCCGGTCCCGCCGCGCCGGCCGCGCCGCTCTTCGACCACCGGCACCCCGTCGCGTACGGCGAGCTGCCGCGCCGGCAGCACGAGGCGATCCTGCGCGGACTGCACTGGATGCTCGTCAACATGAGCCGGCACAACGCCGTCCTGCTGCTCCTCGACGACCTGCACCTTGCGGACGCCGCTTCGCTGCACTTCCTGCGGTACGTCGAGGACCGGCTGAACGGCCATCCCGTGCTGTGCGTCGCCGCGACCGCCCCGGTCGACTGCGGTGCCGACAGCGACATCAGCCACGCGCTCCGCGGCTCCGCCGCGGGGCGCTCCGTTCCCGTGGACGTGCTCAGCGAGAAGGCCGTGGGCGAGGTCCTCGGTGCGGTCCTGGACGCGGAGCCCGGTGCGGAGCTGGCGGCCGCGGCCCGGTCGGTCACCGGCGGGAACCCCTGCCTGCTCAGCGAACTCGTCGGTGAACTGCGCCGCCACCCGGGGCCGGAGGCGCCGTGGGAGCCCGGACTCGTGGCCCGGGCGGCGCCGCTGAAGGTCGCCAGGGCCGTGCACCGCTGGGTGGGGCACGTACCGCAGGAGCACCGGGAGGCGGCCCGGCGGCTCACCGACGCGCTCGCCGTCGTGGACGGCGGCGCCGGATACGGCGAGCTGGCCGACGTCACGGGGCTCACCTCGCGCGAGGTCGGGGAGGCGGTCGGCATGCTCACCGACATGGGCATCGTCGCGCCCCGCCTGCCGCCCCGCTTCGCCCACCCCCTCGTGCGCAACGCCGTCTACGCGCACATGAGCCACGCGTCCCGCTACCGCGTGCACTCCGGCGCGGCGCAGGCCCTCACCCGCAGAGGCGCCGCCGCGGAGACGATCGCCGGCCACCTGCTGCACCTCCCGCCCGCCCGCGGCGGCCGGCCCGCCGCCGTGCCTGACGCGGCCGCCGCCGCCGGCGCGCCGCCTGCGCGGCGCGCCTTCGCCGCGCTGCTCGACGGGGCCGGCGCGGCCGAGGTCGGGCGGCTGGCGGAGGAGGCCCTGCGGCACGGCCCGCGCTGCCCGGAAGCGGACGACGACGCCCTCGCCCCGGCCCTGATCGCGCTGTGCCTGTTCTGCTGCGGGCGCCTTCCCGAGGCCGCGGCCCTCCTCGACGACGCCGTCCGGCGGGCAGAGGCGCTGGGGCTGGTGCCCGCCTCCCGCGACCTGCGGGCCCTGCGGGCGTTCGTCCAGCTCGGCCGCGGCATGCTGGCGGAGGCGGACACCGACGCCACGGCCGCGCTCAGCGACGCCGACCCGGACGACGCGACCGTACTCGGCCGCTCCTTCGCCGTGTACGCGCTCACCGAAGTGCTCCTGCTGCGCGGTCAGACGGGCGCCGCGGCGGCCGCGTTCGCACGCCACGGAGCACCCGGCGGCCCCGCGCACCACACACTGTCCCTGCCGCTGACGGCCGCCCGCGGCCGGCTGCGCCTCGCCCAGGGCGACACGGCGGCGGGCGCGCTCGACCTGCTGCGGGTGCACGAACTGCTGGCCGAACGCGGGGTCCGCTCCCCCGCGTTCGACCCCGGGGTACGCGCCGTGCAGGCGCTCGCCGCGCTCGGCAGGGCCGACGAGGCCCGGGCGCTCGCCGGGGAGCGGCTGCTCGCCGCGCGCGCCTTCGGCGAACCCCGCACCCTGGCATGCGCCCTGGCCGCGCGGGCGGCCGTCCTGAGCGGTGACGCGTCGCTCGCGCTGCTGGCCGAAGCGGCGGAGCACATCGAGGGCACCCACGCGGTCGTCGACAGGTGCGCGATCCTCGGCCGGCTCGGAGCCGGGCTCCGGGCGGCCGGCCGGACCGCGGAGGCCCGCCGCGCGCTGAGCGAGGCCGTCAAGGCCGCCGACTCCGCCGGCCTCACGTCGCTCGGCAGGCCGGCCCGCCGGGAGCTGTCCGCGATGGGCGTACGCGTCCGCAGGGCCGCGCGCACCGGCGCCGCGGGGCTCACTCCCCGCGAGCACCGCGTGTCGCTGCTGGCCGTGGAGGGCAGGACCAACCGGCAGATCGCCGGCATCCTCTTCGTGACGGTGAAGACGGTCGAGTGGCACCTGAGCCAGGCGTACCGCAAGCTCGGGATCGCCGGGCGGCGGGAACTCGGCGCCGCCCTCGCGGGCGACCGATGAGCGCGCCGGTGCCGGCCCGCCGCCTCAGACTGCGGTGGCGCGCTGCCGCGCCAGCGCCTTCGGCAGTTGGTGTCGCGAGGTGATGCCGAGCTTCCGGTAGGCGCGGTTGAGATGCCACTCCACGGTCTTCACGGTGACGAAGAGGGTCTGCGCGATGTCCCGGTTGCGGATGCCCTCCGCCGCCAGCGCCGCCACCCGCCGCTCCTGCGAGGTGAGGGCGCCGGCACCCTCCTCGGTGACGCGGACGCGCACCCCCATCGCCGACAGCTCGGACCTGGCGGCCTTCGCCAGCCCCCACGCCCCGCAGCGCTGGGCCACGGCGAGGCCGTTGTTGAGGGTCCTTCTGGCCCGCGCCCACCGCTCGCACCGGCGCAGGCCCGCCCCGAGGTCGACGAGCGCCGTGGCGTAGTCGAGCCGCGCCTCGGAGCCGGCGAGCATCTCGGCGGCCTCCTCCAGGTACCGCACGGCGGAGCCGGGCGCCGCCGTCAGGCCGCGCGCCCGCAGCGCGGCGGCGACCACCCGCGGGGACGCGAAGGCCCGTACGCGCGGAAGCACCCGCTCGGTCATGACGCGGGCCGCCTCCCCGCGGCCGGCCCGGTTGAGCATGACGGCGGCGTCCAGGGTGTACAGGAGGGCGGGGTCGCGCAGACCCCAGTCCTCCATGAGCCTGCACCCGTGGAGGATGTCCTCGACGGCGGTGTCGGTGTCGCCGAGGGCCGCGTGCAGATGGCCGCGGGCGAACAGGACGGGGACGTAGACCGCCGACCGCCGCATCGAGGCGCTGAAGTCGTGGGTGCGCAGGACGGCCGCCGCGGCGTCCAGTTCGTGGCGCGCGGTCAGCACCCTGGTCAGCGCGCCGACGGCGAACACCGCCATCGGGCTGCGCAGGGCGGCCCCTTCGCCGCGGTCCAGCACGTGCCGCGCGTCCGCCTCCGCCTCGGCCAGCCGGCCGCGCTGGTACCGGGCCCAGGCGCGCACGGAGCGGTAGGAGTCGGCGGCGATCGACGCGCCGGTCTCCTCCGCGTCCGCGAGCGCGTGGGTGAGCAGGCGCTCCGCCTCCCCCAGCAGGTCGCAGGAGATGAGGAGGGCGGCGACCCGGCACCAGAGCTGCGCGGACGCCTCGTGGTCGTACGGCGCGAGGCCGTCCGCGAACACGTCCGCGAGCGCCCGCTCGGTCAGCTCGCGGATCCGGTGCGCGGGCTCGCCGCGGCGCAGGGCCGCGGCCTGTTCGTCGAGTGCGATGAGCCTTGCCGCCCCCGGGTCCCCGGCGCCGGCGCGCGCCAGTTCGCCGAGGCGCTGCGCCGCGATGCCCCGCAGGTGGGTGGCCTGGCTGGCGGCGACGACGAGCGCGATGTCCAGCCGGCTGCCGAGGTCCCCGTCGAGGCCGTCGACCTCCTCGCGCAGCCGCTGGAGGAGGGACACGGCCTCGCCCACCCGGTCGGCCGCCACGAGTCCCTCCGCGAGGCCGAGGCCGACCGTGCCCCGTTCCACGGGGTCGTCGCTCAACTCCACGGCCTGGCCGAGGTGGTCCAGCGCCGCGGCCTGCCGGGCGCGCAGTTCCGCCCTGCCGAGTTCGGTGAGTACGGCCACCTCGTCCTCGGGTGCCGGCGGCTCCTGCGCGGCGCGTGTCAGGTACGCCACGGCGGCGGTCGGCCGGTCGTCGGCGATGGCCTTGCGGGCCGCTCTGCGCAGCAGCCGGACGGCGTCCCGGTCGCCGGCGACGTCGGCGTGCAGCAGGTGCCGGGCGACGTCGTCCACGGGGGCGGCGGCCTCTGCGAGGACGCGCGCCGCCCGGGCGTGGACCGCGTTGCGCCCGGTGGCCGGCAGGCTGTGGTAGATCGCGGTGCGGACCACCGGGTAGAGGAACCGCGGCGGCAGGTCCGGCTGGAGCAGGCCGCCGTCCACGAGCGACCCGAGCGCGCCTGCGACGGCCCCCTGGTCGATGCCCGCGACGGCGCCGGCGTACGTGAGGCCTGGTTCGGTGCCGAGCACGGCCATGGCCTCGACGAGGGCGACCGCGGGCGCGGGCAGCGGGCGCAGCCGGCGCAGCACGCCGTGCACGACCCGGGGCGGGGCGAGGCCGGGCACCAGGGCGGCCGGGGGCGGACCGCCGTCCGGCGGGTCGACGGCGGCCAGTTCGTCGATCAGCTCGCGGAGCAGGAAGGGGTTGCCGCCGGTCGCCCGGTGGCACGCGTCCGCGAGCGCGGAGCCGGCCGCCTCGCCCAGCCGCGTACCGAGCCACGCGCCGGCCCCCGCCGCGCTGAGCGGGGCGAGGCGGAGCAACTCGGCTGCCGGGAGGCTGACGATGGCGTGCACGCCGCCGATGCGGGGCCCCTTCTGGGCGGGGTCCGTGGTGGCGCCGAGCAGGATCGGCCGGCTGTCCAGCCGGGTGGCGAGGTAGTGCAGGAAGCGGAGGGAGGGGGCGTCACCCCACCAGACGTCGTCGAGCAGCAGCGCCAGCGGCTTGCGCTCGGCGAGGTGGACGCACATCCAGTAGAGGCCGTTGAGGAGTACGTGCTGCCGGTCGCCGGAGTGGAGCGCGGCCTCCCGGCCGGCGTGCAGGGGGTCCTGGGACCCGTAGTCGAAGAGCCTGCGCGCGGGACCCGCCGGCCCACGGAACACCCGGCGCTGCTCGTCGGGGGACGCCGCGGCCAGCCAGCCCTCGAAGAGCTGGCGCACGACGCCGTACGGGAAGACCCCCTCCGACTCGTCGCTCCTGGCCTGGAGCACGTGGCAGCCCTCCGCCTCCGCCCTGCGCCGCAGGGCGGCGAGCAGCGCGGTCTTGCCCATCCCCGGCGCGCCTTCGATCAGGAGCAGCTGCCCGGCGCCGCGCCGGCACCTCGTGATCGCGCTGTCGATGACCGCGAGTTCGTGTTCCCGCTCGATCAGCGGCACGTCTGCTGAGCGCATGAAGTCCTTCCCCCGTCGGTGACCCATTGTCGTGCGGACGAGCCGGGATCGCCGGCTCGTCACCCGCCCTCCACAGCCTTGTCGATGAGGGCGAGCAGCTCGTCGTCGACGATCGTCGCGTGCTCCGCCTCCCCGGCCGCACCCGCCGCGTCCGGGCCCGGCTCGGCGGCCCCGCCGGACGCCGCGTCCACGGGGTCCGGCGGGAAGAGTTCCGCGTGCAGCCGGTCCGCCAGCTCGGCGGGGGTGGGGTGCCGGAACACCACCGTGCTCGGCAGCCGCACGCCCGCCGCGGTGGTGAGCCGGTTGCGCAGCTCCACCGCGGTGAGGGAGTCGAATCCCAGCTCCCGGAAGGGGCGGTCCGGCACGATCTCGTGGGCGGTGCCGTGCCGCAGGACGGTGGCCGCCTGGGAGCGGACCAGCCCGAGCAGCACGCGCTGCCGCTCCTCGGGCGACGCGCCGGCCAACTGCCGTGCCAGCGCGCCGTCGTCGGCACCGGGCTCCGCCGCGGTCCCGCCGGCCGCGGCCCGCGGCCTGACCGTGCCGACCAGACCGCGGAACAAGGGTGGAAGCCCGCCCGCGGCGGCCTGCCGCCGCAGGCCCGGCAGATCGAGCCGGGCGGCGACCTGGACGGGCTCGCCGGCGGCCAGTGCCGCGTCGAAGAGCGCCAGCCCGGCGGCGGTGCCGAGCGGCGCCACGCCGGCGCCCGCCAGCCGGTCGAGGTCCCGGCCGGCCAGGTGCCCGGTCATGCCGCCGGCCTCCCGCCAGAGGCCCCAGGCGAGGGAGACGGCGGGCAGCCCGCGCTGCCTGCGGCGCCGGGCGAGGGCGTCCAGGGTGGCGTTCGCGGCGGCGTAGTTGGCCTGCCCCGCGGTGCCCAGCAGCCCGGCGACGGAGGAGAACAGCACGAAGGCGTCCAGGTCGAGGCCTTCGGTCAGCTCGTCCAGGTGCTGCGCGGCCCGCGTCTTCGCCCGCAGCACCTGCGCCACCCGCGCGGCCGTGAGCGCCTCCACGACCCCGTCGTCCAGCGTCCCGGCGGCGTGGACCACCGCGCCGAGCGGCCGGTCTGCCGGAACGTCCGCGAGCAGGTCGCGCAGCGCCCCGCGGTCGCCGGCGTCGCAGGCCGCCAGGCGTACGTGTGCGCCGAGATCCGTGAGTTCGGCGGCGAAGTCCGCCGCGCCGTCCGCGGCGGGGCCGCGCCGGCCGGCCAGCAGCAGGTGCCGTATCCCGTGCCGGGTCACCAGGTGGCGGGCGAGCAGGCGGCCGAGCGTCCCCGTACCGCCGGTGACGAGGACGGTCCGGTCCGGGTCGAGGGGGCGGGGCAGGGTGAGCACGGCCTTGCCGAGGTGGGCGGCGTTCTTGAGCGTCTCGAACGCGTCCGGCGCCTCACTGACGTCCCACGAGGTGATCGGCGGCGGCGGGAGCGTACCGGCGGCGAAGAGACCGGTGAGGCGGCGCAGTACGCCGCCGACCCGGCCGGGGTCCTCGGCGAGCAGGTCGAAGGGCCGGTAGACGACGCCGGGGCGCTCCGCGGCCACGGCGCCGGCGTCGCGGACGTCGGTCTTGCCCATCTCGACGAACCGGCCGCCGCGGGGCAGCAGGTCGAGCGAGGCGTCGGTGAACTCCCCGGCGAGGGTGTGGAGGACGACGTCCATCCCGGCGCCGCCGGTGGCGTCCCGGAACCGTTCCCGGAAGTCCAGGTCGCGGCTGGAGGCGATGTGGTCGTCGTCGAGCCCGAGGCGGCGCAGCAGGTGCTGCTTGGCCGGCCCGGCGGTGGCGAACACCTCGGCGCCGACGTGCCGGGCGACGTGCAGCGCGGCCAGTCCGAGCCCGCCGGTGGCGGTATGGACGAGGACGCGCTCGCCGCGGGCGAGGCCGGCCCCCTCGACCAGCCCCATCCAGGCGGTGAGGTACACCACGGGCACGGCCGCCCCCTGCGCGAAGGTCCAGCCCGCCGGCATCCGCACCAGGGTGCGGGCGTCGGCCACGGCCACGGGGCCCATGGCGCCCGGGATCAGGCCCAGCACGCGGTCCCCGACGGCCGGTTCCGTCACGCCGGGCCCGACGGCGGTCACCGTGCCCGCGCCTTCGACGCCCATGTCCGCCTGCCCGGGATACATGCCGAGACCGACCAGGACATCGCGGAAGTTGAGCCCCGCGGCACCCATCGCGACGCGGACACGCCCCTCGGGCAGGGGCCCGTCCGCCTCCGGGGCGGGCAGCGCCGCGAGGCTGTCGAGCGTGCCCCGGACGGTGGTGCCGATCCGCCACGACCCGCCGTCCGCCGGGACGGGCAGGCGGGCGGCGGGGATCTCCAGCCGCGGGACGCGGACGTCCCCGGCGACCACGCGGATCTCCGGCTCCGCCGCCGACGCGAGGGCGTCGGCCGTGGCCCGGTACCCCGGGTCGTCGGTGACGTGCGCGAGTGCGAAGCGGCCGGGGTGCTCGGTACGTGCCGTGCGCACCAGCCCCGCGACGGCGGCCTGCGCCGGGCCTTCGCCGGTGACGGCGAAAGCGAGCCGGGACGCGGCGAACCGCTCGCCGGCCAGCCACTCCTGGACGAGCGCCAGCGCCCTCGTGGCTGCGTCCTCCGCGGTGCCCTCGTCGGGAACGGGTGCGACCACGGTGGCCGGCACGGGGTCGGCGAGGGCGGCGAGCCGGGGTGCGCGCGCGTCCAGGACGCAGGGCGGCGGGGGCGTACCGGGGCCCGCCGCGCCCGCCGGTCCGGCGGCGGCGGACACGGCCGACGGCCCGACGGGGCCGGCAGGGGCGGCGGGGCCGGCAGGGGCGGGGGGCCGCCAGCCGATCCGGTACAGCCGCCCCGAGCCGTCCGCCCCGGCGGCGCCGCTGGCGGCGGTGCCCTCCCGGAGCGTCAGGGAGTCGACGGCGGCCAGCGGGCGGCCGGCGGCGTCGGCCACGTGCAGCGCGAAGGCCCCGTCGGCGTCCCCGTCCGGGACGATGCGCACGCGCGCCGCCGTGGCGCCGGTGGCGTACAGCTCCACGCCGCTCCACGCGAACGGCAGCGCCGGCCCGGCGGCCCGCTCGCCGGTCCGGCCGGGCAGCGCGGCGTGCAGGCAGGCGTCGAGCAGCGCGGGGTGCATGCCGTAGCCGGCGGCTTCGAAGGGGAGCCCGGCCGGGAGCGCGACGTCGGCGAACACCTCGCCGCCGTGCCGCCAGGCCGCCGCCAGGCCGCGGAACGCCGGCCCGTAGTCGTAGCCGAGGGCCGCGAGTTCCGCGTACAGCTCGTCCGCGGTGAGCGACTCGGCGCCGGCGGGCGGCCATGCGGCGGGGACGGACCCGGGGTCCGCACCCCGTACGGGCACGAGGACACCCGTGGCGTGGCAGGTCCACGGCTCTCCGGGCGCGGCGCCGGCGGGCCGGGCGTGGACCGCGACGGAGCGGCGGGGCACCGGGGCCGCCGGGTCCTCCGGGGGCCGCACGGCGATCTGGAGCTGGACCGCGCCCTGTTCCGGCAGGTGGAGCGGCGTGCTCAGGACCAGTTCCGCCAGCCGCCCGCAGCCGAGCTCCTCGCCCGCGCGCAGCACCAGCTCGACGAAGGCGGCGCCGGGCAGCGGTACGGCGCCGGAGACGACGTGGTCGGCGAGCCACGGCGCGGTGCGGCGGGACAGCGTCGCCGTCAGCAGGGCGCTGTCGGAGTCGGCGAGTTGCGCGACGGACCGGGCCAGGGGGTGGTCGCCGGGTTCCGCGGCGGGCGCCGGTGCGGCCATCCAGTAGCGGCGGCCCTCGAAGGCGTACGTCGGCAGGTCCACGGTGCGGGCGCCGCGGAAGGCGGGGGCCCAGTCGACGGCGGCACCGTGCACGTGGGCCTCGGCGAGCGAGGTGAGGAAGCGTTCAGCGCCTCCGTCGCCGCGGCGCAGGGATCCCACGGCGACCGCGTCCGCCTCGGCGGTCTCCTGGACGCCCATGGTGAGGACGGGGTGGGGGCTGGTCTCGACGAACATGCGGTGGCCCAGGCCGGCGAGCTTCGATACGGCATCCGAGAACCGCACGGTCTGCCGCAGGTTGCGCACCCAGTAACCGGCGTCCAGCTCCCGGCCGTCCAGCATCTCGCCGGTCACCGTCGAGCAGAACGGCACCCGGCACGGCCGCGTACGGACCTCCCCCAGCACCTCCGTCAGCTCCGCCGCAATGACGTCGACCTGGGCGGAGTGGGACGCGTAGTCGACGTTGGTGCGGCGTACCCGTACCCGGTCGGCCTCCAGCGCGGCCGTCAGCTTCTCCAGTGCCGCCACGGGGCCGCTGACGACCGTCGAGGCGGGGCCGTTCACCGCCCCCACGCACAGCCCGCCGCCGACGGCGTCCAGCCGCTCCTGCACCTCCGCTGCCGGCAGTGCCACCGACAGCATCCCGCCGCTCCCGGCGAGGCCGCGGGCGATGACCCGGCTGCGCAACGCCGCCACCCGCGCACCGTCCTCCAACCCCAACGCCCCCGCCACCACCGCAGCCGCGATCTCCCCCTGCGAATGCCCCACCACCGCAGCCGGCACCACACCGAACGACTCCCACAACCGCGCCAACGACACCATCACCGCCCACAACGCAGGCTGAACCACATCCCCCCGACCAAGACCACCCCCCAAATCCGCCACCAACGACCGACCCGTATACGGAGCGAGCGCCTCCGCACACTCGTCCAACGCCCCCGCAAACACCCCCGACTCCCCGTACAACTCCAACGCCATCCCCCGCCACTGCGACCCCTGCCCGGGAAACACGAACACCGGACCGGCCCCCGGGCCCGTGGCCCTGCCGGTGACGAGGCCGGCGGCGGGCGCGCCCGCGGCCAGCGCGTCCAGGCCGTCCGCCAGGTCGCCGGCGCTCCTGCCGACCACCACGGCCCGGTGCTCCAGCGAGGCCCGGGTCGCGGCGAGCGACCAGCCGATGTCCGCGGCGGCGTGCCCGGGGTGCGCCCCGGCGAAGTCGCGCAGCCGCCCGGCCTGGGCCGCCAGCGCGCGCGGGGTGTGTCCGGACACGGGCCAGAGAAGCACCGGAGCGGCGGGCGGCGCCGATTGCGTACGCGGCCCGGCGGGCTCGGCGGAAGGTACGGGCTCGGCGGGTTCGGGGGCCTCCTCCACGATCACGTGCGCGTTGGTGCCGCTGATGCCGAACGAGGACACGCCTGCCCTGCGCGGCCGGTCGCTGCCGCCGGGCCAGGAACGCGCCTCGGTCAGCGGGGCCACGGCGCCGGACGCCCAGTCGACGTGCGGCGACGGCGGATCGGCGTGCAGCGTG
The DNA here is from genome assembly GCF_020400605.1 of Streptomyces aculeolatus. GTDB lineage: Bacteria > Actinomycetota > Actinomycetes > Streptomycetales > Streptomycetaceae > Streptomyces > Streptomyces aculeolatus. The sequence continues at coordinate 153,699 of NZ_JAINRD010000003.1, forward strand.
CGCGGCAGTACGCCGTGCCGCATCGCCATCACCATCTTGATCACGCCGCCCACTCCCGCGGCGGCCTGGGCGTGGCCGATGTTGGACTTCAGCGAGCCCAGGTGCAGCGGATCGCCCGTCCCGCGGTCCTGCCCGTACGTCGCCAGCAGCGCGTGCGCCTCGATCGGGTCGCCGAGGGTGGTGCCCGTGCCGTGCGCCTCGACCGCTCCGACGTCCCCGGCCGCCAGCCCGGCCACGGCCAGGGCACGGCGGATGACCTGTTCCTGGGCGCGGCCGTTGGGGGCGGTCAGCCCGTTGGACGCGCCGTCCTGGTTGACCGCGGAGCCGCGCAGCACGGCGAGGACGCGGTGCCCGTTGCGGCGGGCGTGCGCCAGCCGCTCCAGTACGAGCATCCCCGCCCCCTCCGCCCAGCTCGTGCCGTCCGCGGCGGCGCCGAACGCCTTGCAGCGGCCGTCGGCGGACAGCCCGCCCTGGCGGCTGAACTCCAGGAACATGCCCGGGTTCGACATGACGGCCACCCCGCCGGCGAGGGCGAGGGAGCAGTCCCCCTGCCGCAGCGACTGCGCCGCGAGGTGGAGGGAGACCAGCGACGAGGAGCAGGCGGTGTCGACGGTGAGCGCCGGCCCCTGGAGGCCCAGCGTGTACGCCACGCGGCCGGACAGCACGCTGGGGCTGCCGCCGGTGAGGATCTGCCCTGCGAAGCCCTCCGGCGCCTGATCGAGCCGGGCACCGTACTCCTGGGCCATGGCGCCGACGAAGACGCCGGTGGTGGTGGCCCGCAACGCCGCCGGGACGATCCCGGCCCGCTCGACCGCCTCCCAGCAGACCTCCAGCAGCACACGCTGCTGCGGGTCCATGGTCAGCGCCTCGCGCGGGGAGATCCCGAAGAACCCGGCGTCGAACTCGGTGGCGCCGTCGAGGAATCCGCCCCGCCAGCTGCCGCCCGCGTCCCAGCCCCGGTCGTCGGGGAAGCCGGTGATCGCGTCGGTGCCGTCGGCGACGAGCCGCCACAGGTCCTCGGGCGACCGCACGCCGCCGGGGAACCGGCAGGCCATGCCGACCACCGCGATCGGCTCGTCCCCGCCGCCGTCGCCGGGCCGGTCCGCCGGCCGCCGCGGCGCGCCGGCCGCCGCGGGCCCCTCCGCGGTCCCGCCGCGCAGCCGCTCGGCGAGAGCGGCCGGTGTGGGGTACGAGAACAGCACGTCGGACGGCAGGCGCAGCCCGGTGGCGGTGGCGAGGCGGTCGCGCAGCTCGACGGACATGTGCGAGTCGAAACCCGCGTCCTTGAACGTCGTTCCCTCCGCGACGCGTTCGGGGTCGGCGTAGCCGAGCACGGCCGCCGCGTGGCTGCGTACGACATCGATCAGCGGCAGTTGCCGCTCGCCGCCGGCCGGCCCGGCCGGATCGGCCGGATCCGCCGGCTGCGCCAAGGCGCCGGCGGCCGGTGCCGCGTCCTCGGCACCGGGGGCCGCGGGTTCCGCCGCCGCGCCCGGCCGGGCGTCAGCGCCGGGCAGCCAGTGGCGGGTGCGCTGGAAGGGGTATGTGGGCAGCGGGACCCGCCGCGCGCCGAGACCGTCGAACGCCGCCTCCCAATCGACCTCCGCTCCCCGCGTCCAGGCCTGCGCAACGCCGGTGAGGAATCCCTGCCGGCCGCCGTCGCCGCGCCGGAGGCTGCCGATGGCGGCGGCTTCGACGCCGAGTGCGTCGGCGGTCTGGGAGACCGCGGTGCTCAGCACGGGGTGGGGGCTGGACTCGACGAACGTGCGGTGGCCGCGGCCGAGGAGGTTCCCCACGGCGTCGGAGAAGCGCACCGTGCGGCGCAGGTTGCGTACCCAGTACGCGGCGTCCAGCTCCCGGCCGTCGAGGGGCTCCCCCGTCACCGTCGAGTGGAACGGCACCCGGCAGGGCCGGGTGGGGATCTCGCCCAGGACGTCGAGGAGTTCCGGCACGACGGCGTCGACCTGGGCGGAGTGGGACGCGTAGTCGATGTCGACGCGGCGTACCCGGACCTCCCTCGCTTCCAGCGCCGCCGTGAGTTTCTCCAGTGCCGCCACGGGGCCGCTGACGACCGTCGAGGCGGGGCCGTTCACCGCCCCCACGCAGAGGCCGCCGCCGACCGTGCCGAGCAGTTCCCGTACCTCGTCCGCCGGGAGCGCCACCGACACCAGCCCGCCCTGCCCGGCGAGGCCGCGGGCGATGACCCGGCTGCGCAACGCCGCCACCCGCGCACCGTCCTCAAGACCCAACGCCCCCGCCACCACCGCAGCCGCGATCTCCCCCTGCGAATGCCCCACCACCGCAGCCGGCACCACACCGAACGACTCCCACAACCGCGCCAACGACACCATCACCGCCCACAACGCAGGCTGAACCACATCCCCCCGACCAAGACCACCCCCCAAATCCGCCACCAACGACCGACCCGTATACGGAGCGAGCGCCTCCGCACACTCGTCCAACGCCCCCGCAAACACCCCCGACTCCCCGTACAACTCCAACGCCATCCCCCGCCACTGCGACCCCTGCCCGGGAAACACGAACACCGGACCCGCGCAGGGCCGGGCCACGCCCTGCACGACGCCGGGCGCGGGCTCTCCCCTCGACAGGCTCGCGGCCGCCGCGCGCAGGCGGTCCCCGCCGCGCCCGATGACGACGGCGCGGTGGTCGAACTGCGCCCGGGTGGTGGCCAGGGACAGCCCGACGTCCTGCGGTCTGCGCCCGGGGTGCGCGCGCAGGTCGCGCAGGAGCCGCGCCGGCTGGTCCCGCAGGGCGGGCAGGTTACGGGCGGAGAACGGCCAGGGCAGCGGCCGGTCGTCGTCCGCGGCGCCGGCACCGTCCGGCCGCGGACCGGCCGCGGCGGCGTCCGTAGCGGCGTCGGGCCGGGCAACCACGACATGGCAGTTGGTGCCGCCGAGGCCGAACGACGAGACGCCCGCCACCAGCGGCTGTTCCGGACGCGGCCACCCCCCGCGGGCCACCTGCACCCGCAGGTTGAGCCGGTCCAGCGGAATCCCCGGGTGCGGTGCCGTGTGGTGGAGGGTGGGCGGGAGTTCACCGCCGCGGATGCTGAGCGCCACCTTGAGCAGGCCGACGATGCCGGCCGCGCCCTCCAGGTGGCCGACGTTGGTCTTGACGGAGCCGACCGCGACCGGGTCGCCCGCGGGGCGCGCGGCGCCGACGACCGCGCCGAGGGCCGCCGCCTCGACCGGGTCCCCGACGGGGGTGCCGGTGCCGTGCAGCTCGACGAACTGGACGTCGCCCGGGTCCGTGCCGGCCCGCCGGTACGCCTGCCGGAGCACCTCCTCCTGGCTGCGGCGGCGCGGCGCCCCGAGGGAGTCGCCGCCCCCGTCGTTGTTCACGGCACTGCCGCGGATCACGCACGACACGGTGTCGCCGTCGGCCAGCGCCCGCGCCAGCGGCTTGAGGACGAGGACCGCGCCGCCCTCGCCGCGGACGTAGCCGTCGGCGGCGGCGTCGAAGGTGCGGCAGCGTCCGGTGGGGGACAGCGCGCCCATGCGGTCGGAGGTGGCGGTGGACTCCGGGGCGAGGACCAGGTTCACTCCGCCGACGAGGGCCAGGGTGGACTCCCCGCGGCGCAGGCTGTCGCATGCGAGGTGGACGGCGACGAGGGAGGAGGACTGCCCGGTGTCCACCGTGAGGCTGGGCCCGGTGAGCCCGAGGGCGTACGAGACCCGGTTGGCCAGCATCGCCCGCCGGGTGCCGGCGAACGTGTGGTGGGTGCGGGCCGACTCGCCGCGCCGGCTCGCCAGTTCGGCGTAGTCGTCCCAGATGGCGGAGGCGTAGACGGCGGTCGCCGACCGGGCGAGATCGGACGGGACGGTGCCCGCGTCCTCCAGCGCTTCCCACGCCAGCTCCAGCATCAGCCGCTGCTGCGGGTCCATGACCGCGGCCTCGCGCGGGGAGATGCCGAAGAACTCCGGGTCGAAGGAGTCGACGCGCTCCAGGAAGCCGCCGCGCACCATGCCTCCGGCGTGCTGCCCGCGGCCCTCGGGGACCTCTCCGACGGCGTCGGTCCCGTCGCGCAGCAGCCGCCAGAACTCCGCCGGGCCCGACGCGCCCGGCAACCGGCAGGCGAGGCCGACGACGGCGATCGGATCCGTCCCGGTCATACCCTCTGCTCCCCCCCGTGCCATGTCACCGGTGCCGCGGCTCCGCCGCCGCACCGGTCGCGGTCTCGTCGTTGCAGGGACAACAAGATTCTGTGCACCAGTACCAGCCGTCCACCCTGGTGCACACCCCCGGCCAGACCCCAGCCATCCCCGGTCCCGGCGGGGGGCACGGCTACTCGGAGGGTGGGTCCGGTGGGTGCGGGAGGTCGAGGTGGGAGAGGAGGTGGCCGGTGAGTTCCGCCGGGCTCGGGTGCTCGAAGACGGCCGTGGCGGACAGCCGCACTCCGGTTGCGGCGACCAGGCGGTTGCGCAGCTCGATCGCGGCCAGCGAGTCGAACCCGGCGTCGCGGAAGGGCCGTTCGGCGTCGCGGAAGGACTCCTCGGCCCCGGCGTCGGCGCTCCCGCCGTGGCCCAGCGCGCCGGCGGCGTGGACACGCACCAGGTCGAGGACCAGGCGCCGGCGTTCGTCGGCGGAGGCGCCGGCCAGGGAGTGCGCCAGCTTCTCCGCGTCGGTCCGCTCCGCCTCGGAGCGCTCCGCCCCGCCGGCCGCGGGGACGGTGCGCCGGGCCGGAGCACGGACCAGGGACCGCAGCAGCGCGGGGACGCCGTCCCCGGCAGCCCCCCGGGCCCGGACGGCCGCCGGGTCGAGCCGTACGGGCACCAGGGTGGCCCCGTCCGCCCGGTCCGCCCCGTGCGGTTCGTCGGCGCCACCGGACCCGTCCGCGGCCAGCGCCGCGTCGAAGAGCGCCAGCGCCTCGTCGGCGCCGAGCGGGCGCATGCCCCAACGGTCCATCCGGGCCCGGTCGGCCGGCCCCAGCGCGCCGGTCATGCCGCCGGTCCCGGCCCACGGACCCCAGGCCAGCGACACGGCGGGCAGGCCGCGAGCGCGGCGGCGGGCGGCGAGCGCGTCGAGGTAGGCGTTGGCCGCCGCGTAGTTGCCCTGGCCGGGGGTGCCGAGCACGCCCGCGGCGGAGGAGAAGAGCACGAACGCCGACAGGTCCGTGCCGGCGGTGAGTTCGTCCAGCGCGAGCGCCGCATCGGCCTTGGGTGCCAGGACGCGGGCCACCTGCTCGTCGGTGAGGGAGGTGACGACCGCGTCGTCCAGCACGCCCGCGGCGTGCACCACGGCCCGTAGCGGGAACTCCTCCGGGATGTCCGCGAGGAGGCGCGCCAGCGCGGCGCGGTCGGCCACGTCGCACGCGGCGACCTGCACCGCGGCTCCCGACCCGGCCAGCTCCGCCGCCCACGCCTCGGCGCCCTCGGCCGCCGGGCCGCGCCGACTCGCCAGCAGCAGCCGGCGTACGCCGTGGCGTTCCACCAGGTGGCGGGCCAGCTGCCGGCCCAGGTGCCCGGTTCCGCCGGTGAGGAGCACGGTGCCGTCGCCGGACAGCGGCGAGGGCCCGGAGGCCTCCGCGGGGGCGGCGCGGACCAGCCGCGGGCGGAGGACGGCGCCGCCGCGCACGCGGAGGTGGTTCTCGCCGGCGGCGGCCGCGGTGCGGGCGATGCCGGCGGGCGGCTCCGTGTCCCCGTCTGTGGTCACCAGCACGAAGCGGCCGGGGTGTTCGGCCTGCGCGGAGCGGATCAGGCCCTCGGCCGCGGCGTGCGGCGGCAGGCCGGCGCGGGTGACGACCGCCAGTCGCTCGTCCGCGGGGCGCGCCGCACCGAGCCGGTCGCGTACGAGCGCGAGGGCCTGGCGGACGGCTCCGCGCGCGTCGGTGTCCTCGTCGAGCCGGGCCACGGCGAGACCGGGACCGGGATCGGGGCCGGGATCGGCGGCGGGGGCGGAGCCGCCGGCGACGGGCTCCCACACGACCCGGTACAGGGAGCCGGGTGACGCCGGTGCGGGGTGCAGCCCCCCGGCGGGAGCGTTCTTGAACGTCAGGGAGGAAACGGCGGCCACGGGCCGCCCGGAGCCGTCCGCGACGTACACGGACACCGCGTCGCCGGCGGCCGGGGTGAGCGCGACGCGCAGCACCGTGGCGCCGGTGGCGAAGAGTTCGGCCCCTTCGAAGGAGAACGGCAGGGCCGGTGCGCCGTCGGAGGACACCATGCCGGCGAGGACCACGGGGTGGAGCGCGGCGTCCAGCAGCGCCGGGTGGAGGCCGTAGCCGCGCACGTCCGCGTCGGCGGCCGGGGCGACTTCGGCGAACACGTCGCCGCCGCGCCGCCAGGCGGCGCGCAGCGCCCGGAAGCGGGGGCCGTAGTGCAGGCCGGCGGCGGCGAGCCGGGGATAGCAGTCGGCGAGGTCGAGGGGTTCGGCGTCCGGCGGGGGCCAGGAGGCGAGGTCGGCGGGCGGGCGCGGGGCGGCCGGGAGTGCGCCGGCGGGGGCGAGTACGCCGGTGGCGTGCCGGGTCCACGGCGCGCCGGCCTCCGCGTCCGGCCGGGCGTACACGCCGAACGGGCACCGGCCGGCGCCGTCGGCGGCGTCCACGGCGATCTGGAGCTGCACGCCGCCGCGGTCGGGGACGGCCAGCGGGGTGTGCAGGGTGAGTTCGGCGGGCCCGCCGCGGCCGGCCTCGTCTCCGGCACGCAGGGCGAGGTCGAGGAAGGCCGTGCCCGGCACCAGCGTGCGCTCCCCCACGCGGTGGTCGGCCAGCCAGGGCTGGGCCGACAGCGCCAGCCGTCCGGTGAGGACCACGCCGCGGCCGTCGGCCATGTCCACCGCCCCGCCGAGCACCGGGTGCCCGGCGGCCCGTACCCCGAGGGCGGCTGCCGCGGCCGTGCCGCCCGGCGCGGGCCGGAGCCAGTACCGCCGCCGCTGGAAGGCGTACGTGGGCAGGTCGGTGCGGCGCCCGCCGGGGCACAGGGCCTGCCAGTCGACGTCGACGCCCGCGCACCAGGCGCGCGCCAGCCCCTCGACGGCGGCCTGCGGCTCGGGGCGGTCCCGGCGGCCCAGGGGGCAGAACACCACGCCCCCGGGGTCGGCGAGGGCTTCGGCGGCCATCCCGCTGAGCGTGGCCTCGGGGCCGATCTCCAGTACGTGCCGGATGCCCTCGGCCTCCAGGGTGCGTACGGCGTCGTGGAAGCGGACGCCTTCGCGGGCGTGCCGCACCCAGTAGTCCGCGGACGCCAGGTCGCCGGGCCCGGCGAGCCGGCCGGTCACCGTGGAGACGGCCGGGATGCGCGGCGTGTGGAAGCGCAGGCCCTCGGCGACTTCGCGGAAGTCCGCGAGCACGGGCTCCATCAGCGGCGAGTGGAAGGCGTGGCTCACCCGCAGCCGGCGGGTCTTGACGCCGCGTTCCGTGAACCCCCGGGCGACGGCCGTCACCACCGGTTGCGCCCCGGAGACGACCACCGCACGGGGGCCGTTGACCGCGGCGATGGCGGCCTCGTCCTCGTGGCCCGCCAGCGCGGCGGCCACCTCGTCCGCGGACGCGGCCACGGCGACCATGGCGCCGCCCGCGGGCAGGGCCTGCATCAGCCGGCCGCGGGCCACGGCCAGCGTGCAGGCGTCCTCCAGGGTGAGGATGCCGGTGACGTGCGCGAGGGCGATCTCCCCGACCGAGTGGCCGGCCACTAGGCGCGGCCGGACGCCCCACGACTCCAGCAGCCGGAACAGGGCCACTTCGTGGGCGACGAGGACCGGCTGCGCCCACTCGGTACGGCGCAGGGTCTCCTCGTCCGCGCCGAAGGCGACGTCGTTCAGCGGGCCGGGCAGCAGTTTGTCGAGGATCTCGCGCGCCTCGTCCCAGGCCGCCGCGAACGCCGCGAACGCCTCGTACAGCTCGCGGCCCATGCCCGGCCGCTGCGCGCCCTGGCCGGCGAAGAGCACGGCCGCCCCCGCGGCGTCGCCGCGCACCGCGCCGCGGACGATGCCCGGCCCCTCCGTCCCGGCGGCCACGGAGTCGAGGCGGCGGGTCAGGTCCTGCGGCGTGCCGCCGACCACGACCGCCCGGTGCTCAAGGTGCGTCCGGGTGCGGGCCAGCGACCAGGCGACGTCCACGGGATGCGGATCCGTGGCGGCGCCGGCCGCGAACTCCCGTAGCCGCACCGCCTGCTGGCGCAGGGCGGCCCCGCCGCGTGCGGAGAGGATCCACGGGACGACGGCGGGGGGTGCGGCGGGCTCCCCGTCCTCCTCCGGTGCCCTTGGTCCGGCGGCTCCGTGTCCGGCTTCCCCGGCTTCCGGGGCTTCCCCGGCGTCCCCCGCGTCCCCGGCTTCTTCGAGGATGACGTGGGCGTTGGTGCCGGTGATGCCGAACGACGACACGCCCGCCCGCCGGGGCCCGCCGCGCTCCGGCCACGGCCTGGCCTCCGTCAGCAGCTCCAACACCCCCGCCGCCCAGTCGACATGGGGCGACGGCGCGTCGACATGCAGCGTCGCGGGCAGCAGGCGGTGGCGCATCGCCATGACCGTCTTCATGACCCCGGCCATCCCCGCCGCCGCCTGGGTGTGCCCGATGTTCGACTTCACCGTCCCCAGCAGCAGGGGCCGTTCGGCGGGGCGGCCCCGGCCGTAGGCGGCGGCGAGCGCCTGGGCCTCGATCGGGTCGCCGAGCCTGGTGCCGGTGCCGTGGCCCTCCACCGCGTCCACGTCGGCGGCGGTGAGCCGGGCGTCGGCCAGCGCGTCGCGGACGACCTGTTCCTGCGCCTCCTCGTTGGGGGCGGTCAGGCCGTTGCTCGCGCCGTCCTGGCCGACCGCCGTGCCCCGTACGACGGCCAGCACGGGGCGGCCGTGGCGGCGGGCGTCGGACAGCCGCTCCAGCAGCAGCACGCCCACGCCCTCGGCGGGGCCGAAGCCGTCGGCCGCCGCGGCGAACGCCTTGCACCGGCCGTCCGCGGCCAGGGCCCGCTGGCGGCTGAGGTCGACGATCCAGTTCGGGGACGACATGACGGTGACGCCGCCGGCGAGCGCCATGGTGCACTCGCCGCGGCGCAGCGCCTGCACGGCGGTGTGCAGGGCGGTCAGCGAGGACGAGCAGGCGGTGTCGACGGTGAGGGCGGGGCCGCGCAGTCCGAAGGCGTACGCGATCCGCCCGGACATCCCGCTCGTGGTGGTGCCGACGGCCAGGTAGCCCTCCAGGTCCCGCGCCGCCGGGTCGCCGTGGCGCGGCGCGTACTCCTGGGGCGTCCCGCCGACGAAGACGCCCACGGGCTCGCCCCGCACCTCTCCTGCCGGGAGACCGGCGCGCTCGAACGCCTCCCACGCCACTTCGAGCAGCAGCCGCTGCTGCGGGTCCATCGCCAGCGCCTCCCGCGGCGAGATCCCGAACAGGTCCGCGTCGAAGTCGCCGGCCTCGCGCAGGAATCCGCCGGCGCGCAGATACGTCGTGCCGGGCAGCCCGGGGTCGGGGTCGCGGAGCGCGTCCAGGTCCCAGCCCCGGTCGGCGGGGAGGGGCGACAGGCCCTCCCCGCCGTCGGCGACGAGGCGCCACAGCTCCTCGGGGGACGCCACCCCGCCGGGGAAGCGGCAGGCCATGGCGGTCACGGCGACGGGCTCGTGCCGCCCGGCCTCGGCCCGTTCGAGACGCTTGCGGGTCTCGCGGAGGTCGGCGGTGACCAGCCTGAGGTACTCGCGCAGCTGCTGTTCGTTGGCAGACACCGGAAAGGGACTCCCGTCAGTGACATGGAGCGCGGGTACGGGGCGCGGACGCCCCGCCGTGTCGGCGGTTCGCTCCCCCGCGGCTCCCGGGGCGGCTACTCGACGTCGATCACCTGCGCGGGGCAGCGCACGGCCGCCTCCTGCACCGCCTCGTACTGGTCCTCGGGCGGGTCCCGGTGCAGGACCACGACCACGCCGTCCTCCTCCCGCTGGCCGAAGACCCCGGGCGCCACGAACGCGCACATGCCGGAGGCCACGCACTTGTCGACGTCGACGCCGATCCTCATCGGTCCGCCGCCCCCGCCGCCCGTCATCCCGCCTTTCCCGCGGGCAGAACGGCGTCCCAGGCCACGGGGACCTCGGCCGGCCCGTACACGATGCTCCCGGTCTTGAACGGGACGTCGTCCAGCGGTACCGCGAGGCGCAGCGACGGGACGCGGCGCAGCAGGGTCTCGAGGGTCACCGTCAGCTCCAGCCGGGCGGTCTGCTGTCCGAAGCACTGGTGGGTGCCGTAGCCGAAGCCCAGGTGGTTGTTGGGCCGGCGGCCCAGGTCCAGCCGGTCGGGGTCGGGGAACGCGTCGCCGTCGCGGTCGGCGGCCTGCATGGCGAGGACGACGTACTCGCCCTCGGCGACCGGGTGGCCGCCGATCTCGGTGTCCCGGGTCGCCTGGCGGACGATGCCCGGGGCGCCCCCGAGGAAGCGCACGATCTCCTCGACCGCGCTGGGGATCAGCGACGGGTCGGCGCGCAGCCGCGCCAGCTCCGCCGGGTGTGCGAGCAGCGTGAGGAGGCCGTGGGCCATGACGGTCGCGGTGGTGTCGAAGCCGGGGACGAGCAGGGCGGCGCAGATCCCCACCAGCTCCAGGTCGGTGAAGGGCCGCTCGCCGGCTTCGCTGCGCGCGATGATGCGGCTGAGGCTGTCGTCCGCGGGTGCCGCGCGGCGCGTCACGACGAGCTTGTACAGGTACTCGTGGAGCGGCCGCATCACCTTGAGGACGTCCGCCTGGCTGGTGGCGCCGCTGAACATCACCGCCGCCGCGTTGTGGAACAGCTCCCGGTCCTCGTACGGCACACCGACGAGCCCGCCGATCGCGGCGGTGGTGACGGGGACGGCGAAGTCGCCGTAGAAGTCGGCGCCCGGCCCGGCGGCGGCCAGCGCGTCGAGCCGCTCGTCGACGAGGTCCTGCACCATCGGACGCAGCTCCGCCATCCGCTGCGCGGTCGACACCTCCGGGCCGATGATCCGGCGGAACCGCTGGTAGTCCGCGCCGTCCATGCGCGAGAACTCCACGTCCCCGACCGGCCGGCCGGGATCCGCGTGCGCCATCAGGTGGATCGCCTGCCCGGCGCGGCTGCTGAAGCGCTCGGCGTCCCCGAGCACGTCGCGCACGTCGTCGTAGCGGGTGACGAGCCACGCGGTGATGCCGGTCGGGCACTTCACCCGGACCACCGGCGTGCGCTCGCGCAGCCCCGCCATCTCCGGGGGCGGCCCGAAGGGGCACTCCCGCGGCTGCGGCAGCGGCAGGTCCAGCAGGTCCGGCCCGCCCGGGCGGTCGGTGCTCGCGTCCATGGTCGGTTCCTCTCCCTAGGAACGGCCGCGCAGTTCGCGGCGCAGGATCTTGCCGCTCGCGGTGCGCGGCAGGGCGTCCACGAAGGCGTAGTCCGTGGGGCTCTTGTAGTCGGCGAGCCGGTCCTTGAGGAACGTCGTCAGCTCGCGCGGGGACGGCCGCTCCCCCGCCCGGGGTACGACGTACGCCCTGACCGCCTCGCCGCGCACCCGGTCCGGCACGCCCACCACGGCCACCTCGGCCACGCCGGGGTGCTTGCCCAGGGCGTTCTCGACCTCCGCCGGGTACACGTTCTCCCCGGCGACGAGGATGACGTCCTTGATGCGGTCGCGGATGTGGACGTAGCCGTCCTCGTCGAGGAAGCCCGCGTCGCCGGTGTGCAGCCAGCCGTCGACGACGGTGCGTTCGGTGTCGCGGGGCCGGTTCCAGTAGCCGTCCATGACGGCGGGGGTGTCGAGGAGGATCTCGCCGACCTGCCCGGCCGGCAGCGGGTCGCCGGCGCGGTCGACGACCTGCACCGCCACGCCGGGGTACGCGCGGCCCGCGGCGGTGAGGCGGGGCCCGCCGGGGACGTGGTCGGCCGGGGGCAGACAGAGGGCGGAGGCGCATGTCTCGGTGAGGCCGAAGATCTGCGCGAACTCGCAGCCCATCACCTCCAGGCACCGGCGCAGCAGGGCCTCCGGCATCGGCGAGCCGCCGTACACGACCTTGCGCAGACCCGCGAAGTCGGCTTCGCCCGCGCCCGGTTCGTCGAGGAGTACCTGGAGCATGGACGGCACCATCAGGGTGGTGGTGATGCCGCCGTCCCGGATCTGGCGGAGGGTGCGCCCGCCCTCGAAGCCCTGCCCGAGCACGTTGGCGGCCCCGGCGCGGAAGCCCTGGAGGAACCACCACGGGCCGCCGATGTGGTGGCCCGGCAGGACGTGCAGGATCCGGTCGTCCTCGCGCCAGTCGAGCCAGTCCAGGCGGTGGCGGGCCAGCAGGTCGTTGACCGCCCAGAAGCTGCGCTGGCTGAGCACCACGCCCTTGGGGGTGCCGGTGGTGCCGCTGGTGTAGATCTGCGTCAGCGGGTGGGCCGGGTCCGGGACCGCCTCGGGGGCGGTGTCGGGACGGCCGCCGGCCCAGTCGGCGAAGCCGCCGCCGGGCGCGTCCGGTTCGAGGCCGACCACGGCACGCAAGTCGGGCAGCGCGGGCCGGATCCGCTCGGCGGCGGGCAGCCGCTCGGCGTCGGCGAACAGCAGGGCGGCGCCGGAGTCGCGGAGCACGTGCTCGATCTCACCGGGGGTGAGCCGGGGGTCGGCGGGCACCAGCACGGCCCCGGTCTTGGCGCAGGCCAGGAGGATGTCGTAGTAGTGCTCGGTGTCCGCGGCGAGGTACGCGACGCGGGTGCCGGCGGTGACGCCCTCGGCGGCCAGTGCGTGGGCCGTACGGTTGCTGCGCAGGTCCAGGTCGAGGAAGGTGACCCGGCGGCCGGCGCACTCGACGGCGGTGCGGTCCGGGCGGGCCGCGGCGTGGTGGGCCGCGGTGGCGGCGATGGTGGGGAACCGGACGGCGGTTCCGGCGGCCTGGCTCATCGTGCGTCTCCGTCCGTGCTGTCCGTGCTGGTCGTGCTGGTCGTGCCGGGGGTCGCGCTGGTCGCGCCGGCGGGGGCGGCGGCCGTGAGCCGGCCGTCGAGGAACTCCGCGAGCTGGGCCACCGACGGGTGGTCGAAGACGCTGGTGGCGGAGAGCTGCAGCCGGAAGCAGAGCTCCAGCGCGTTCTTCAGCTCGACCGCGGCCAGGGAGTCGAGGCCCACCTCGAAGAAGCGGGCGTCGGGCGGCACGTCGTCGGCGCTGTCGTAGTGCAGCAGGTCGGCGATGAGCCCGCGGACGGCGCGGGAGACGGTCTCCTGCCGCTCCGCCGCGGGCAGCGCCCGCAGGGCGTCCGGGTCGACGTCGACGCCCCGGCGCCGCGGGCCGCGGGCGACCTGCTGGTACAGGGCGTTGGGCTGCGGCCGGGTGGCGGCGAAGCGGTCCCAGTCGACCTCGGCGATGGTGACCTGGGCGGGCGGCCGGTCCAGCAGCCGGAACAGGGCGCGGATCCCGGCCGCCGGCCGGAAGAAGGAGAAGCCCTGCCGCTCGACGCTCGCGGCGTGCTGCGGACCCGCGGCGGCGGCCAGGCCGATCTCCCCCCAGGCGCCCCAGTTGACGCTGGTCCCGGGCAGCCCGGCGGCGTGCCGGCGGTGCATCAGGGTGTCGAGGAACGCGCTGCCCGCGGCGTAGTTCGCCTGGCCGCCGTTGCCGACGATCGAGGTCACGGTCGAGTAGCCGATGAAGAACCGCAGTTCGGGGAGGGAGAGGGCGGCCTTGTGCAGCAGCCAGCTGCCGTAGACCTTCGTCCGGAAGACCGTCTCGATGCTCTCCCAGGTCTGCGCGGCCACCGGCGCGTCGGCCAGCACGCCCGCGGCGTGCACGATGCCGCCCAGCGGCCACTGCCGGGCCCCCAGGTCCTCGAAGACGCGGCGCACGTCGTCCTCGTCGCCGATGTCGGCCGCGTAGGCGGCGACTTCGACGTCCGGGCCCAGGCGCTCCCGGAGGGCGGCGAGGTCCTCCTCCGCCGGGGTGCGCCTGCCCAGCAGGGCGAGGTGGCGGGCGCCGAGGACGGTGAGGCGCTCGGCGACGAGGCCGCCGAGCGCGCCGAACCCGCCGGTGACGAGGTAGGTGTGGTTCGCGTCGACCTCGACGGGCGGTGCGGCGGGCGGCGGTTCGGCGCCCAGCCAGTCGTCGAACCCGATGACGAGCTTGCCGACGTTGGTGCCGCGGCTGAGGGACCTGAACGCCTCGTCGACCTCGTCGAGGGTGTGGACGGTGGTGGGGATGGGCGGCAGTTCCCCGGCGTCCACCAGCTCCATCACGGGGCCGAGCACGTCCGTGGTCAGCCGGCGGAGCTGTTCGGGGTCGAACACGCTGAAGTCGAAGGTGTGGTACGCGACGTCGGGCCGGGCCGCGTGGATCTCGTCGGGCGTCCACGCGCCGACCTTCCCCAGTTCGACGAAGCGGCCGCCCCGCCCGAGCGCGCGGAGGCTGGCCTCGACGCGGTCGCCGCCGAGGCTGTGGAGCACGATGTCGGCTCCCTCCCCGTCCGTGGCGGCCAGCACCTCGTCGGCGTACGCCGGCTCGCGGGAGTTCATGACGTGGCGGATGCCCTGGCCTCGCAGGAACGGCCACTTCTGCGGGCTGGCGGTGGCCAGGACCTCGGCACCGGCCCGCTGCGCGAGCCGTACCGCCGCCTGGCCGACGCCGCCGGCCGCGGAGTGCACCAGCACCCGGTCGCCGCGCCGCATCCCCGCCAGGTCGTGCAGCGCGTGGTGCGCGGTGAGGTACGCGATGGGCAGGCCGGCGGCCTCCGCGAAGCCGAGCCGGGCGGGCTTGGGCACCGCCCTGTCCGACTCGACCGTCAACTCCCGGCGCAGGGCGCCGAGGTGGGCCGTGACGACGGCGTCGCCGACGCGGAACGCGGCGTCGGGCCCGGCCGCCGTCACCACCCCCGCGCACTCCATCCCCAGCGGCAGTTCGGTCAGCGGGTTCCCGGCCTCCTCGGCGAGCGCGCGGTGCAGGCCCAGGACGTTCGCCACGTCCACGAAGTTCAGGCCCGCCGCGTGGACCCGTATCCGGATCCGGCTGCCGGTGGGCGCGGGCTCCGGTGCGAGGGGCACCGCGACGACGCCGCCGATCTGACCGTACTCCTTGGTGACCAGCTCGACGTCGGTGTGCGGGCCGCCCGGCTCGGCGTACACGCGGCGCACGTGCCGCACCCCCGAGCGGTACGCCACCTGGTAGTCGGCGGAGTCCACGGCCGTCCACTCGTCCAGCAGCGAGAGGTATCCGGCGCCGTCGCTCTCCGGCCGCGGCAGGTCGACGAGGGTGACACCGTACGCGGGGTGCTCGGTCCACATCACGTGCCCGAATCCCCACAGTGTGGCGGCGACCGGGGCCGCGCCGCCTCCGTCCGATCCGTCCGGCCGGTCGCCGGGGAGCCACTGGCCGCCTTCGGTGACGAGCCACAGCCGCTGGCCGTGCCCGAACCCCGCCTGGCCCAGCGCGTCGCGCAGCGCCAGCAGATCGCGGTAGTTGCGTTCGCACTCGGCGGGCAGCGGTTCGCCCGGCTCCGGCGGCGGCCGCCAGAACCAGCACACGTCGGTGGGCCGCTCCGCGAGGAGCGCCGCTGCCTCGGCGGGGGTGGCGGCCACCGACAGGTCGACCTCGTGCTCCTCGGCGGACCCGGCCAGGGCGCGCACGCCGGCCGGATCGGCGCCCACGAGCAGCACCCGGCGCGGCTCGCGCGGGGTGGCCTGCAACGCGCGCTTGACCCACCGCACCTCGGAGTACATCCGGTCGCGGTCGGGGGCGGCGTTCGCGACGCGCCGCAGGGTGAGGCCCTCCAGCACGAAGACCGTGCGGTCCCCGTCCAGGACGAGCACGTCCGCGGTGGGCAGCTCCCCCTCCCCCGCCGCGTCGCCGCTGCCGCCGTCGGCGGGCGGGTTGACGCGCAGGACGCTGCGCAGGGTGCTGCCGCGGGGCTTGCGCAGCAGCCGGCAGCGGGCGAACCCCACGGGCATGGCGACGGTGTCGTCGTCGGCGAGGGCCGTGAGGGTCTGGAGTGCGCAGTCGAGGACGGCGGGCGGCAGGAACTCGCCCGGGGCGGCGTCCGGCCCGCGCAGTTCGCCCACGGCGAGGTCGTCGCCGTGCCGCTCGACGCTCCGTACGCCCTGGAAGTGCGGCCCGTACTCCACGCCCAGCTCGGCGAAGTCCGCGTACAGGTCGTCGGGCAGCCGCCGGGAGCGCGGCTCGCCCGCCGGGTCGAGCAGGGCGTGCAGGGATTGTTCGGTGCCGGCGAGCCCGGCGGCGGCCCCCGCGTCGACGGTGGCGGTGACGTGGCGCCGCTCGAACGGCTCGGCGCCGGGGTCCTCGCTCTCCACCACGCTGACGATCTCCACCTCCGCCGGGCCGCCACCGTCGCCCGGCCGCAGCCGGGTGCGCAGCTCGACGGTGCCCTCCTCGGGGAGGAACAGGGCCTCGTGGATCGTCAGCCCCGCGAGGGGCAGGCCCGTCTCGCCGTAGACCGCGTCCTGGAGCGCGAGCAGCGTCTCCACGTAGCCGGCGCCGGGGAAGACGACCCGGCCCATCACCTTGTGGTCGGCGAGGTAGCCGGGCCGGCGGGCGTCGATGCGGGCGGAGAACGTGCGGACGCCTGCGGCCCGTTGCTCGTCGGTGGAGACCTCGCGGCCGAGCAGGGCGTGTACGTCGTTGCGGCCGAGGGCCGCGGCGCCGCCGCCGCCCGGGGCGGGCAGCCAGTGCCGGCGCCGGTCGAACGCGTAGGTCGGCAGGGTGAGCGTGCTGCGGGGGCGGTCGCCGTAGTAGCCGTGCCAGGAGACGGGGGCGCCGGCCGCGTAGAGCTGGGCGAGGGACTGGCGGGCCACTGTGCCGTCCGAGTCCTCGGCGTGCAGGCTGCTCAGCCACAGGTGGTCGCCGGGGGCATCGAGGCCCTGCTTGCCCATGCCGACGAGTTCGGAGGCCGGGCCGACCTCCAGGAAGGCGTGCCGGCCGCGCTCGGCGACGGCGCGCATGCCCTCCGCGAACCGTACCGGCTCGCGCAGGTGGCGGGCCCAGTAGTCGGGCGTGGCCAGCTCGGCCGGGTCGGCGACCCGGCCCGTCAGGTTGGAGACGAGGGTGAACTCCGGCGTGTGGAAGGTGAGTCCCGCGGCGACGGCGCGCAGTTCCCCGGCGGCCTCGGCCATCAGCGGCGAGTGCGAGGCACAGGACACGGCGAGGCGCCTCGTCTTGATCCCGCGCCCGGCGAGGGCCTCCTCGACGCCCGCCAGGGAGGCCTTGCCGCCGGAGAGGACGATCTGCCGGGCGCCGTTGACGGCGGCCACCGACAGGTCGTCGTGCTCCGCCAGCAGGTCGGCGACCTCGGCGGGACCCGCCTCCGCGGCCGCCATGGCACCGGGCGGCGAGGCGTCCATGAGGCGGGCGCGTGCGGCCATGAGCGTGACGGCGTCGTCGAGGGAGAACAGGCCGGCGACGGTGGCCGCGACGATCTCGCCGACGCTGTGGCCGGCGAGGACGGCGGGCCGTACGCCCCAGGAGAGCCAGAGCCGCGCGACGGCGTACTCCAGCGCGAAGAGCGCGGGCTGCATGTACCGGATCTGGTGGATCAGCTCGGCGTCGTCGGCGTCGCCGAGCACCATGTCGCGGATCGACCGGCCCAGGTGCGGCGCGAACAGCCGGTCGCAGTCGTCCAGATGCTCGCGGAAGGCGGCGAACCGCTCGTACAGCGGCCGGCCCATGCCCACGTACTGGGTGCCGCCGCCGGAGAAGAGGAACGCCACCCGGGCGGCGCCGGCCGGCTGGTCGGGGCGGGTGGAGCGGGTGAGGGCGTTGTCGAGGAAGCGGGCGACGTCGTCGTGGTCGCGGACGACCCCGGCGGTGCGCAGGTCGAAGTGGGCCCGCCGGGTGGCGGCGGCGTGGCACAGCTCCGCCACGTCGGTCCCCGGGCGGTCGCGCAGCAGCCGCTGGTAGCGCTGGACCTGCCCGCGCAGCGCGCCGGGGCTCTTCGCGGAGAGCGTGAGGACGTGTGGCTCGCCCGCGGGGGGCGGGACGGCGGCGGGCTCCGCCGCGGCGTCGGGGGCCTGTTCGAGGACGACGGAGGCGACGATGCCCGTGAGGCCGAAGGCGCTGACCATGGCGCGCCGGGTGGCCGCGGTCCACTCCCGGCCGGCGGTGGGGACGGAGACCGGGAGGTCGTCCCAGGGGATGCGCCGGGAGGGCGTGTCGAGGTTCAGGTGCGGGTAGAGCGCGCCCTCGCGCAGTTGCAGGACGGTCTTGATGACGCCGCCGATGCCCGCGGCCGACTCCATGTGCCCGATGTTCGTCTTGAGCGACGCGACCGCCAGCGGGTCCTCGCGGGTGTGCGACGCGCCGAACACGGCGCCGATGGCGCCCATCTCGATGGGGTCGCCCAGCGGCGTACCCGTGCCGTGGGCCTCGACGTACGAGACGTCCCCCGGCTCCAGCCCGGCGCCGGCCAGGGCGGTCCGCAGCAACCGCTCCTGGGCCGTGCCGTTGGGCACCATGAGGGAGCTGCTCTCGCCGTCCTGGCCGACGGCGGAACCGCGGACGAGGGCGTAGATCCGGTCGCCGTCGCGCTGGGCGTCGGAGAGCCGCTTGAGCACGATGACGCCGCAGCCCTCGCTGCGGCAGTAGCCGTCGGCCGCGTCGTCGAAGGTCTTGCACACGCCGTCGGGGGCGAGCATGTTCCCGCTGCTGGCCATGACGTACGCGCGCGGGCTGTGGATGGTGTTGACCCCGCCGCACAGCGCGATGTCCGTCTCGCCGGCGCGCAGCCCCTGCGCGGCGAGGTGCACCGTGACCAGGGAGGCGGAGCACGCGGTGTCCACCGTCATGCAGGGGCCGCGCCAGCCGAGGAAGTAGGACAGCCTGCCGGAGAGCGCGCTGAACGTGCCTCCGGTCGCCATGTAGGCGTTGAGGTCGTCCAGCGGGTACGTGCTCATCTCGCCGATGTAGTCGAGGTTGCTGACGGCCATGTAGACGCCGCCGTTGCCGTGGCGCAGCGGGGCCGGGTCGATGCCGGCGTCCTCCAGGGCCTCCCAGGCGACTTCGAGCGCGACCCGGTGCTGGGGGTCGACGTAGTCGGCCTCCTTCGGCGAGACGTTGAAGAACTTCGCGTCGAAGTGGTCCGGCCTGTCGAGGAATCCGCCCTGCGCGCACCGGATGGCGCCCCGTGCCCCGGGGTCGTCGGGGTCCGCTTCCACGGGGTCCCACCGGTCGGTGGGCAGCGGCCGCAGCGCGGACCGCCCGTCGCGCAGGAACGCCGCGAATCCGTCGGGGGTGGTGTTGTCGCCCGGGAACCTCAGGCCGATACCGACGACGGCGATGGGCTCGCCGTGGGGTGTGGACATGACTCCGTACTCCCGTGTCATCCGTGGGCAGGGTCTGGTCGGTCTACGCCGTCGCGGCGGAGAGGTCGTCGGCGCCGGCGGCGGCCTTCACGGCGACCAGCACCTTGCCGTGGGCGGCGGGCTCGTCGGCCTCGCCGAACCGGCACGTCGTACGGAGGAACAGGAACGGGCCGCTGCCCCAGTCGCCCTCGAACGCCTCGACGACGTCGAGCTCTCCCCAGAAGCGGCGACCGCGCATGTGCCGGCGGAAGGAGCTGTGGAAGTCGACGATGAACATGTCGGCCAGCTGCCGCGCCCAGAAGTCGTCCAGGGACCAGCCGGCGAAGGAGCGCATCAGCCGCTGCTCGACGGACTCCGCCATGAGGAGGTAGATCATCTGGTTGTAGCAGATGTTGAACTCGACCGCGTTGAAGTGCCCGGTGTCGTCGATGTAGCAGGACTCGGGGATGTGGAAGCGGCCCCGTACGCCGACCTGCCCGCCCTCGTCCGCCGGATCTCCCCCGGCCGTCACCGTGGCCGACTCCAGGTACCGGCAGTGCGGCTTGTAGACCCGGAGCACGCGTTCCAGCAACGCCTCGTCGCCGTCCACCGCCACGCTCCCTCCTCCCGCGTCCGTCTCTCCTCCCGGGTCGTCTCTCCTCCCGGGTCCGCCGTCGCCGCCTAGGGGCGGCCGATGCCGGGGTAGAAGTCGTACTCGTCGTGGACCGTCACCCGGAAGGACACCGTGGGCTCGGGGTTGACGGTGTGCAGGGCGCGGTGCACCAGGCTGCGGTTGTCCCAGACCAGCAGGTCGCCCTCGTCGAACCGCTGCAGGTGGATGGCGGGGTGGGTGAAGGTGCGGTCGGACTGGCCGACGGCCTCGAAGAGGTCCTCCAGCAGCCCGTCGCGCAGCGGCTTGCCCTCGCCGTCGATCAGCTGGTAGCTGACCGCCTCGCTGATGTAGAGCACCGGCCGCCCGGTGACCGGGTGCGGGAAGACCGTCGGGTGGGCGATCGCCGGGGTCTGCTCCTCGATCTCCGCGATGATCTCGGATATCGGGCGGTAGACGTCGGTCGGCCGTATCTTGAAGTACCGCCGCACGCTGTTCAGGACGCGGCTGCCCTCGATCTCGTCCTTCAGCTTCTGCGGCAGGTGCTCGTACGCCTTCTCCAGGTCGATGAAGAAGGTGCCGCGTTCCCCGCGGGGGATGACCTGGGGGTAGATCAGGGTCAGGCCGAACGGACGCGGCATGAAGGAGTAGTCGTGGTGCCAGAACTTCCCCGTCTGGGGAACGCCGACCTGCTCCCCCTCCTTCTTCACGTTGGAGGAGACGAAGATCTCGCTGTGCTCGGGGTGGTGGTACATCGGCTGGTAGTACGTCTCCACCTCGCCGAGGCGCCTGCCCAGCGCCACGAACCCGGCCGGGTCCAGCCGCTGGTTCTTCAGCACCACGATCTTGTGGGTGTAGACGAGCTGCTTCAGCGACGCGAGGTCCGCGTCCGGTGCGCCGAGGACGTCCATGCCGTCGACGGCCACACCCATCAGGGACTGTTCCTGCGGAATAGTGATCACGGGCACTGCTCCCACCTGGCGCTCGGCACTGAACCGAGGCTCACCGTAAGCGCGCCCCGACGCCCGGACAGGGGCCCCGGTGCCGAACCTGGGGTGGAGGCTGGGGTAGCCCCCAGAGAAGCGGGCCCGGCGCCGGGCACACGGGGCAACGCGGCCGGCCCGGACCCCGCACGGGCCCGGACGGCCCCGGCCACGTGGCAGCCGACGGCCGCACGGCACGGGTGTTGCGGAGCCGTGATCTTCCGGGGACAACCCCGGACGGGCCGGCGCGGTCCTATGTACATGCCGCGTCTGCCGATGGTGCTTGCCTTCCCCCGTGTGCTCCGCCACCTGCGTTCCGTCGGCGCCTCGCTGCCGCCGGTGACCCAACTGGGCGTCGACCGCCCCGATCCCGTACTGCGGCCGGTGCTGTCCGCGGCGTGGGACGGCGACCACGGCCCGGCCCGCGAACTGCTCGCCGACACCCGCCGCCGCGGGGCGTGGGAGCGGCGCGACACGTGTGTACGCCACCTCGCGAACGTCGCCCTGACCCGGCCCCGGTGGCTGGAGGACTGGCTGCAGAAGGACGCCGACGACCCGGACGCGGCCCTCGTCGCGGCGGAGTCCGAGGTCTGCCGCGCCTGGGAGGCGCGGACAGGCGCGTGGGCCAAGCACGTCTCCGCGGAGCGGTTCGACGAGTTCTTCCGGATCCTCGCCCGGGCCGCCCCGCTCATCGACAAGGCGACGGAGCTCAGCCCCGGCGACCCGGTGCCCTGGCGCGTCGCCCTGCAACACGCCACGGGCTCCCGGGCCCCCCGCCCGGTGTTCGACCGGCTGCTGCTGAACGTCATGGACCGCGACCCCGACCACTACGGCTGCCACTCCAGCGCCCTGCAGTACCTCTGCGCGAAGTGGTACGGCTCGCACGAGGAGATGTTCGACTTCGCGGAGGCCGCGGCAGCCCGCGCCCAGCCGGGCCGGCTGCTGGCGGCCCTGCCGATCGTGGCGGCGACGGAGTACCTCACCGAACACCCGACCCGCGGCCCGGTCCCCCGCCGGCGCATCCACGCGGCGGTGGACCACACCCTCGCCGCCTGCGCCGCCTACGCCCCGGACGACCCGGCCGTCACGGGAATCCGCAACCACCTCGCGCTGGCGCTGACGCGCTGCGGGCGCTGGGAGGAGGCGCTACGGCAGTTCGAGCTGATCGGCACGGACGTGCGGGAGTTCCCGTGGTGCTACCTGGACGGGGAGAACGAACTGCGCGCGTTCGTTGACGAGCGCGAGAACACCCGGGTCCAGGTGGCCAAGGCGATACCGCTCTTCTCCCGCTACCACCCGGCCGCTTGAGCGGCTCCGCTCGGACCGGGTGGTGGGCTCCGGATCGGCGGTCAGCACAGGCACATCGGATCGCAGGCTGATCCCGCCGGCACGGGGCGGCGTTCGGGTCGGGCAGGCAAGCGCCGGACCCCTCGTCCGGCTGCCGCCCGCCTGGCGAGCCGGAGCATGTCCGGCTCCGGGTCCATGCCGATGACGGTCCCCCTGGACGCGAGCGGTGCGGGGGTCATTGTGCGGTGTAGCCGCCGTCGACGGGGAGGGCCACGCCGGTGACGTAGGCGGCGCCGGGGCTGCACAGCCACAGCACGGCCTGGGCGACCTCCTCGGCGGTGCCCAGGCGGTCGATGGCCTGGCCGGTTTCGGCCCGGGCGCGGTCGAGTTCTCCCCTGGCGACCATGGTGTCGACCATGGGGGTGCTGATGGTGCCGGGGCAGACGGCGTTGATGCGGATGCCGCGTGGGCCGTATTCGAGGGCCGCGCTCCTGGTCAGGCCGATCACGCCGTGCTTGGCCGCGTGGTACGCGGCGCGGCCCGGGTTGCCGACGAGGCCGCCGAGTGAGGAGCAGTTGACGATGGCCCCGCTGCCCTGCGCCCGCATGTGGCGCAGTTCGTGCTTCGTGCTCGCCCAGATGCCGCGCAGGTTGACGGCGTTGACGCGGTCGAACTGCTCGGCGGTCTCGTCGGCGGCGTCGGTGGGCGGCGCCATGACGCCGGCGTTGTTGTAGGCCATGTCGAGCCGTCCGAAGGCCTCCACGGTGCGGTCGACGGCGGCAGCGACGTGGTCTTCCCGGGTGACGTCGCAGACCAGGGCGAGGGCTCGGTGGCCGGCTCCGGTGAGGTCCCTCGCGGCGCCGGCCACGGCGTTCTCGTCGATGTCGGCGAGTGCGACGGCCGCGCCCGCTTCTGCGAACGCGCGGGCGGCGGCAAGGCCCATGCCGGAGGAGGCGCCGGTGATGAAGGCGGCCTGGCCGGTGAAGTCGTACGTGGGGTTCATGGGGTTGCTCCCGATGCAGGTGCGCGGTGCGGCCCGGGGGCGGGCCGGGTCAGGGGGCGTTCTCGGTGCGGGCGGTCGCCGCCGCGGGGTGCGTCAGGGGATGAGCAGGGTCTTGACGGCGCGGCGCTCGTCCATCGCCCGGTAGCCCTCGGCGACCTGGTCGAGGGGCAGGGTGAGGTCGAAGACCCTGCCCGGGTCGATCCGCCCGTCGAGGACCCGCTGGATCAGGTCGGGAAGGTAGCGGCGTACGGGGGCGGGGCCGCCGCGCACGCCGACGTGGGAGAAGAACAGCTCCTGCCCGTCGACGGCGACCTCGTGCGGGACCCCGGCGAGTCCCACGTTGCCACCGGGGCGGGCGGAGTGCAGCGCCTGCTGCACGGACTGGGCGGTGCCCACGCACTCCAGGACGCAGTCCGCGCCGATCCCGCCGGTCATGTCCTTGATCCGGGCGACGCCCGCCTCGCCGCGCTCGGTGACGATGTCGGTGGCGCCGCATGCGAGGGCGAGCCGCTGCCGCGGTTCGTGCCGCGACATGGCGATGATGCGCTCCGCTCCCGCCTCCCTGGCCGCGAGCACCGCGCAGAGGCCCACCGCGCCGTCGCCGACGACCACGGCGGTCGAGCCGGGCCGCACCTCGGCGGCGTCGGCGGCCCACCAGCCGGTGCCCATGACGTCGGAGACGGCCAGCAGCCCGGGCCAGAGGTCCTCGTCCGGCACGTCGTCGGTGGCGACGAGGGTGCCCTGGGCGTGGGGGATGCGGACGTACTCGGCCTGGCAGGTGGACATGAACTCGCGGTCGAGGCAGTTCGACGGGAACCCGTTGCGGCAGTTCGCACACGTGTTGTCCGAGGTGGCGAACGAGCCGACGACGAACTGGCCCGGCCGGACCGCCGTCACCTCGGCTCCGACCTCCTCGACGAAGCCGACGTACTCGTGGCCCATGGGGTGGGCCCGCCCCGTCGGCTCCGCACCGCGGTAGGGCCACAGGTCCGAGCCGCACACGCAGGTCGCGGCCGTACGGATGACGGCGTCCGTCGGCTTGACGATCTTCGCGTCGGCCACGGTCTCGAAGCGGATGTCACCGGGGCCGTGGATCACTGCACCGCGCATGAAGAGGGATTCCTTGCCTGCTGAGGCCGCCGGCGCCGGAGGGCGCCGGCAGGCCGCCGAACGGGTGGCGGGTCCCGGGGGGCGGACGGGGAGACCGCTTCCCCCGGGCCCGGGGCGGGCACCCCGGCGCCCTCCTGCTCCCGCAGGCGGGCAGCGAGTGCCACGCCCTCCAGGCAACCCCCGTCCGGCCGGGACAGCGAGTCCCTGATGAGGGGTGTACCGGCGGTGCACCCCTCCGCGGCCCGCCAGGCCGTACCGTCGAAGGCATGGACAACCGTGCGGAGGTCCGCGAGTTCCTGACCTCGCGGCGAGCGAAGATCACCCCCGAGCGGGCCGGGCTGCCCTCCGGCAGCAGGAGGCGCGTGCCCGGGCTGCGCCGCAGCGAGGTCGCCGCCCTGGCCGACGTGAGCGTCGAGTACTACGCCAAGCTCGAACGCGGCAACCTCGCCGGCGCCTCCCCGGTCGTCCTGGAAGCAGTGGCCCGCGCCCTCCGGCTCGACGAGGCCGAACGCGCCCACCTGCTGAACCTCGCCCGCGCCGCCGACGGCTCCGACGCCCTGACCCGGCCCGCCCGCCGCCGTACCAGGGACCACTGGAAGCCGCACCGCAGCCTCCAGTGGATCCTCGACGCCGTCACCGCCGGGCCCGCGTTCGTACGCAACGGGCGCATGGACGTCCTCGCCGCCAACCCGCTGGCCCGCGCCTTCTACGCCGACCTCTACGCCGCCCCGGGCAACCAGGCCAACCTGGCCCGCTTCCAGTTCCTGGACCCGGCCTCCCGGCGCTTCTACCCCGACTGGGACGCCTTCGCCGACGTCGCCGTCGCCATCCTGCGCACCGAAGCGGGCCGCAACCCCCACGACAAGGGCCTCCACGACCTGGTCGGCGAGCTGTCCACCCGCAGCGAGGAGTTCCGCACCCGCTGGGGCGCCCACGACGTCCGCCACCACGGCACCGGCACCAAGCGCTTCCACCACCACGCCGTCGGCGACCTCACCCTCGCCTACGAGGGCCTGGAGATGGCCGCGGAACCGGGCCTCACCCTCACCGTCTACGCCGCCGAACCCGGCTCGCCGTCCGAAGAGGGGCTGCGCCTCCTCGCCTCCTGGACCGCCACGCAGGACGCCGGAGGCTCCCCCTCCCGGCGCACCCGCAGCGGATGACGCCGGACACCGCGGCGGGCCCGACCTGCCCTGTCCGCTCCCCCCTCCCCTAGGATGACGCGCGTGGGACCTGCGGACATGCCCGGGGATTCGCCCCGCCGGCCGCTTCACGAGGATCGGGATCCCGACCGCTACGAGCCCGGGGCGCCGGGAGTCGCGGCGGACGGCAGGGTCGAGACCGCCCTGCGCGTCGCCCAGCAGTACTACCTCCAGCGCGCCACCATGGGCGCCATCGCCAAGGAGCTGGGGACCTCGCGCTCCACGGTGTCCAGGCTCCTCGGCTACGCCAGGGACACCGGGCTGGTGGAGATCCGCATCCACCGCCCCCAGCCCCGGGTGGGCGTGGTGGAGCGGCGGTTGCGGGAGCAGTTCGGCGTCCGGGCCCACGTGGCCCGGGTCCCGGCGGCCGCCACCAACGTCGAGCGGCTGGAGCTGACGGCCATCCAGGCCGCCCGGGTGATCAACTCCGTCTTCGACTCCGACATGGTCATCGGCCTGTCCTGGGGCACCATGGTCAACGCCATCAGCCGGTGCCTGATCCCCAAACCGGTCCACAACTGCCAGTTCGTGCAGTTGAACGGGGCAGGGAACTCGCGGGTCACCGGCACCCACTACTCCCATCAGCTGTTCTCGGCGTTCGGCGCGGCCTTCGACGCCGTCGTCCAGCAGCTGCCGGTGCCGCTGTTCTTCGACTCGGCGGAGACCAAGCGCGCGCTGTTCCGCGAGCGCGTGGTGCGCAGGGTCACCGAGTTGCAGCAGACCGCCGACGCGGCCCTGTTCAGCGTGGGAACGGTGGCGGACGGGATGCCCAGCAGCCCCTACATGGCCGGCTACTACCTCGACGAGTCCGACTTCGCCTCCCTCGCCGAGGACGAGGTGGTGGGCGACATCGCCACCGTCTTCATGCGCTCCGACGGGAGCCATCACGGGGTGCGCCTCAACGAGCGTACGAGCGGCCCCGACCTGGACCGGTTCCGGGACGTGGGCCACCGGATCTGCGCCGTCTCCGGCGACCACAAGATCGATGCGCTGCGCGCGGCCCTGGCCGGGGACTACATCACCCGGCTGGTGATCGACGAGCGCACCGCCGTCCTCCTGCTCGACGGCCCCGCCGCGCCGTCCGCCTGACCGCACGGCCGCCGGCTCCCCGCCCCGTACGCCCGTCCCTCACCTTGCGGGCACCAGTACGCGCTGGTCAGACGCACAATCGACTCACGCTGCACATGTGTGCACTGCCCTGGTAAAACGTGCACGGGAGCAGGCATGGTGGCGGGCACCACCGGGCCCGTGAGCCGCAGAACCAAGCGGGCCCCTCCCCCGCACCCCCTGTCACGGAGGTCTGTTCCACCATGCCCAGTCACACGTACACCCGCCGGCTCCCGATGAGTGAGCCCACCGACGTCCTCGTCGTGGGGAGCGGGCCCTCCGGGCTGGGCGCGGCGCTGGCCGCCGCCCGCAACGGGGCCTCGGTCCGGCTCGTGGAGCGGTTCGGGTTCCTCGGGGGCAATCTGACCGCCGGCCTCGTGGGGCCCTGCATGACCTCCTTCTCGCTCGACGGCACGACCCAGCTCGTCCGCGGGATCTTCGACGAGTTCGTGCGGCGCATGGTCCGGGTGGGCGGCGCGGTGCACCCGTCCGAGACCCGTTCCGGCAGCCCGTACTCGGGCTTCATGGTGTACGGGCACGAAGCGGTGACCCCTTTCGACCCGGAGGCGGCCAAAGTGGTCGCGCTCGACATGTGCCAGGAGGCCGGGGTCGAGCTGCTGCTGCACACCTTCGTCGCCGACGCCCTCACCGAGGACCGCCGGGTGACCGGCGTGGTGGTGGGCAACAAGAGCGGCCTCGGCGTGCTCCCCGCCACCACGGTCGTCGACTGCACGGGGGACGGCGACGTCGCCGCCCGCGCGGGGGCCGGCTTCGACCTGGGCCGGGACGGGGACGGCCAGATGCAGCCGATGACCCTGTTCTTCCGCGTCGCGGACGTCGACGACGACGCCGTACGGGCGTATCAGGACGCGCACCCCGAGGAGCGGTTCCCCTTCCAGGGGCTGGTGGAGCAGGCGAGCGCGGACGGCTCCTTCACCCTCCCCCGCCGGGGCATCCAGCTCTTCAAGACCCTGGAGCCGGGGGTGTGGCGCATCAACACCACGCGCGTCCTCGGCCTGGACGGCACGGACGCCGGCGACCTCACCGCCGGGGAGATCGCGGCCCGCCGCCAGGTCGTCGAGCTGATGCGGTTCTTCCGCGAGCGGCTGCCCGGGATGGAGAACTGCAGGCTGCTCGACACGGCCGCCACCGTCGGCGTCCGCGAGACGCGGCGCATCCGGGGCGAGCACCTCCTCACCCTCGACGAACTGACCTCGGGGCACGCCTTCGAGGACACCGTCGCGGTGGCCGGCTATCCGGTCGACATCCACAGCCCGACCGGCCCGAACGGCCCCTTCGACGACGGCATCCCGCCCACCGCCAACATCTACGAGATCCCCTACCGCAGCCTCGTCCCCCGGGACCTGGACAACCTGCTGTTGTCCGGGCGGTGCGTCTCGGCGACCCACGAGGCACTCGCCGCGATCCGCGTCATGCCCCCGTCCTTCGCGATGGGCGAGGCAGCGGGGGCCGCGGCCGCCCTCGCGCAGCGGGACGGGGTGCTCCCCCGCGCCGTCGACGTACCCGCGCTCCAGCGCCTGCTCCTCGCCCAGGGCGCCTACCTGGGCCCCCGTTTCGAGTCCGCCCCCGTCAGCTGACCGTGCCGCACCGGCCGGCACACCCTGTACGAAGGGACACGCCATGATTCGTCGCGTCGTGAGCGCCAGCACCGTGGGCACTGCCCTGGAGTGGTACGACTTCATGCTCTTCGGGACCGCCGCCGCGCTGGTCTTCGACGAGGTCTTCTTCCCGGGCCACGACCCGATGGTGGGGACGCTGTCCGCACTCGCCACGTTCGCCGTGGGCTTCTTCGCCCGCCCCTTCGGCGGCCTCCTCTTCGGCCACTACGGCGACCGGATCGGCCGGAAGAAGGTCCTGGTGATCACGCTCTGCCTGATGGCGGTGGCGTCCACCCTCATGGGCCTCATCCCCGACTACGACAGCATCGGCGTCGCCGCCCCCGCGCTGCTGGTGGTGCTGCGCATCCTCCAGGGGCTCGGCGCCGGAGCGGAGTACGCCGGCGGGGCGCTGATGGCGGCCGAGCACGCGCCGCCCGGCAAGCGCGGCCTGTACGCGGCCATCCCGCCCACGGGCAACGGGGTCGGCGTCATCCTCGCCGCCGCCGTCTTCACCCCGTTCACCCTGCTCCCGGACGACCAGTTCACCTCCTGGGGCTGGCGGATCCCCTTCCTGCTCAGCATCCTGATCCTGCCGGTGGGCCTGTACATCCGCATGCGCGTGGCCGAGACACCGGCGTTCGACCAGGCGAGGGAGCAGGGCGAGCGGACGCCGGTGCCGGCCCTGGACCTGGCCCGGAACCAGCCGAGGACGCTACTGCGGTGCCTGCTCGCCAACATCGGCCCGAACGTCGCGACCTACGTGCCCAGCGTCTACGCCCTCACCTACATCGAGGACGACCTGGGCATGGCCGCGAGTGTCGGCACCGTCGGGCTGCTGATCGCCAACTCCGTCAAGGTGGTCACGCTGCCGCTGTCCGGGGCGCTCTCGGACAGATGGGGCCGCAAACCGGTCTTCGCGTCGGGAGCCGTGCTGTGCGCCCTCCTCGCGTTCCCCTTCTTCTGGCTGCTCGACACCGGCCATTCCTGGGTGGTGTGGATCGCGATGACCCTGATGCTCACCTTCGCCAACGACCTGATGCTCGGCGCCCAGGCGGCGATGCTCCCCGAGCAGTTCGACACCCCGGTGCGGTACACCGGCGTCGCGGTGAGCCGGGAGTTCGCCGCCGCGATCGCGGGCGGCACCCTGCCGTTCATCGCGGCTGCCCTGACCGCGCTCACCGGCGGGACGTGGGCCCTGTCCACACTGATGATCTTCATGTGCGCGCTCTCGCTCATCGGGGTCGCCGGCCTGCGGGACGGCCGGGAGCTGTCCTTCGTCGAGGAAGGCCCCCGGCTCGAAAAGGAGATCGCTTCCCCGCGGTAGCTCGCGTACCCTCCCGGCGGTGAGCGGCGCCTGCCGCCGCCGAACCACTCTCGACCGTGAAGGGGGGACGGCATGGAGCCGTCGGAACTCGGGCGCGCGGTCGCGGCAGGGCGGACGACCGCCGCGGAGCTGGGCCTCCGGGCCGACGACGCGGTCGTCGTCAACGACTCGGACCGCGTCGTGCTGCGCCTGCTCCCGTGCGACGTCCTGGTGCGGGTCGCGCCGCCGCGGCTGCTGGCCGACTCCGAGATCGAGGTGGAGGCCGCCCGCCTGCTCGCCGACGCCGGCGCTCCGGTGGCCGAGCTCGATCCCCGGGCCGAGCCGCGGGTATACGTCCGCGGGGGCTTCGCCGTCTCGCTCTGGCGCTACTACGAGCCCGTGGGACCGGAGATCGCGCCGGCGGACTACGCGGACGTCCTCATGCGGCACCATGCCGCCCTGCGCCGGATCGACCTGGACGCACCCCACTTCACCGACCGGGTCGCCGAGGCGCTGAGAGAGGTGAGGGACCCGGAGCGCTCCCCCGAACTGCCCGATGCCGACCGGGCCTTCCTCGGCGACACCCTCAGCGGCCTGGGCGCCGCGATCGGCGCCGGAAGTCCCGGGGAACAGCTGCTGCACGGCGAGCCGCATCCGGGCAACCTCCTGAGCACGAGGAGGGGGCCGCTCTTCGTCGACCTCGCCACCTGCTGCCGGGGGCCGGTCGAGTTCGACCTCGCCCATGCGCCCGAGGACGTGGGGAAGCACTACGCTGGAGCCGACCGGCGCCGGCTCCAGCAGTGCCGCGCCCTCGGCTGGGCGATCTTCTCGGCCTGGCGCTGGCGCCGGGACGACGGCATGCCCGACCGGGCCCGCGGGAGAGTGGAGGGGCTCGAACGGGTCCGTGCCGTACTCGGCCGCGACCGGTGACGGCCTACGGGCCGCTCCCGCCGCCGTCCGCGGCGGCGCCTTCACCGGTGTCCGTGTCCGCGTCCGCATCGCCGTGCCGGGCGAGGCCGCGTACCGACGCCTCCAGGTCCTTGATCCGGTCGGCGAGGGCCGGCCCGCTGAGGTTCGCCCCCTCCCGCAGTAGCGACTCGACCTGCATCAGCCGCCAGGTGACGTCGCTGAGCCGCTCCCCGAATCCCGTGGCCCCGTCCTGGTCGGTGATCAGCAGGCGCTGCAACTGCTCTGCCTGCACCGCGAGTTGCCGGTTCTTGCGGTGCAGCTCCAGGAAGACGTTGACCTTGGTGCGCAGTATCCAGGGTTCGATCGGCTTGGACAGGAAGTCGGCGGCGCCCACCGCATAGCCGCGGTAGGCGTAGTCGGGGTCGATGCCGTGGCCGGTGAGCAGGATGATCGGGACGTCCTTGGTCTGGTCGAGGCGTTTGATGTTCGCGGCGGTCTCGAAGCCGTCCATCCCCGGCATCAGGATGTCCAGCAGGACGACGGCGAACTGCTGGCGCAGCATCGCCTTCAGCGCCTCCTCGCCGGAGTGGGCGACGACGACGCGCTGGCCGAGCGGACCGAGCACCGCCGTCAGCGCGACCAGGTTCTCCTCCATGTCGTCGACGATGAGGATGCCGGCCGGGTCCGGAGCGGGCGGCGGCGTCGGCGCGGTGGGGGCGGTCATGCGGCCCGCCCGGGTGCCGTCGGGCCGTCGCCCTGCGAATCGTCACCCGGCGAATCGTCGTCGGGGTGCGGGGCGGAGGCGGGCCGGTCCTCCCCCGGCCCGGCGGCGCGGCGGGCCCCGAGGTCCGTGACGGCGGCGTCCGCAGCCCCGGAGTCCGCGTCCCCGGAGTCCCCGGCCGGGCGGCCGGGGTCCGACCGCCGGTCGTGCGAGTCGAGTTGCTCGTAGATCGCCGCCAGCAGCCGGTCGACGTTGACCGGCTTCGGCACGTAGCCGTCCGCACCGGCCTCGATGGCCTTCTCCCGGTCGCCCGGCATGGCCTTGGCGGTCAGCGCGATGATCGGCACGGCGGCCAGGCGCGGCGTGGCACGGATGGTCCGGATCACCTCGTAGCCGTCGATCTCCGGCATCATGATGTCCATCAGCACCAGCGAGATCTCCGGGGAGCGGTCCAGGACGTCGAGCCCCTCGCGGCCGTTCTCCGCGTACTTCACGGAGATCCCGACCCGGCCCAGCATGTGCGTCAGGGCGAACACGTTGCGGATGTCGTCGTCCACGATGAGGACGTGCCGGCCGGTGAGCACCTGCCCGGGCCGGCCGCTGAGCCACTGCCGCAGCCGGGTCGTCTCCGGCCAGGTGTCCGCCCGTTCCCGCTCCGACGGGCCGGCGCCGCCGGCCGCTTCGGGACCGGGTGCCGGCTCCGTGGTGCGTACGGCGTCGCCCTCCGCGCCGCGGGCGGGGGCGCGGGCCGCCGGCGGTGCCTGCGGCTCGGCCGGGTGCTCCCGCCGCTCGCCCCGGTCCCCGGCGGGCCGCTTCTTCCAGGGCCCGCGCACCTCCGCCGGTTCGAGCTGCGGCGTCGCGCTCCCCGAGGCGGCCGCGAGCGCCTTGCCGGGCAGCTGCGCCGGTACGTAGAGGGTGAACCGCGAGCCCACGCCCTCCTCGCTCTCGGCGTCGATGCGCCCGCCGAGGAGGCCGGCGATCTCCCGGCTGATGGACAGCCCCAGCCCGGTGCCGCCGTACTTGCGGCTGGTGGTGCCGTCGGACTGCTGGAACGCCTCGAACACCACGTCCAGCTTCTCGGCGGGGATGCCGATGCCGGTGTCCTTGACGGAGAACGCGACGACCACCTCCGCGTCGCGCAGCGTGTCCTCCTCGAACTCCTCCGACGGGACCCGGTCCACCCGCAGTTCCACCCGCCCGCTGCTGGTGAACTTCACCGCGTTGGACAGCAGGTTGCGCAGCACCTGCTGGATGCGCTGCTGGTCGGTGTGCAGCTCGGACGGCACGTCGTCGCCGACGGTCACCTCGAAGCCCAGCCCGCGGTCGATGGTCAGCGGCCGGAACGTGGCGCGTACGTACTCCAGGAGCTTGGTCAGCGGGATCCGCTGCGGGCGCACGTCGACCCGGCCCGCCTCCACCTTGGACAGGTCCAGGATGTCGTTGATGAGCTGCAGCAGGTCGGAGCCCGCCTGGTAGATGGTGCCGGCGAACTCCACCTCCTGGTCCGACAGCCGCCCGTCGGCGTTGTCGGCGAGCAACTGGGCGAGGATCAGCAGGGAGTTCAGCGGCGTGCGCAGCTCGTGCGACATGTTCGCCAGGAAGTCCGACTTGTACTGCGACGACGTGGCCAGCAGCGACGCCTTCTCCTCCAGCTCCGCGTTGGACCGCTGGAGTTCCTCGGAGCGGGTACGCAGCTCGGACGTCAGCCGCTGCGACTGCGACAGCAGCGCCTCGGTGCGGGCGTTGGCGAGGATGGTGTTGAACGAGACGCCGATGGTGTGCGCGAACTGGTCGACGAAGGTCAGCTGGATCTCGTTGAACTTGCTGAACGAAGCCAGCTCGATCACGCCCAGCAGCCGGTCCTCGAAGAGGATCGGCAGGATGAGGATGCTGGAGGCCGGCGCCGAGCCCAGGCCGGACTCGACGGTCACGTAGTCCTGCGGGGCGTCCTCGATCAGGATCCGCTTCTTCTGCTGCACGGCCTGGGCGATCAGCCCGCGGATCGGGGACTCCGACTGGAGGTCGTCCCGGCCGCGGCCGCCGACGCCGTAGTCAGCGATGAGCTCCAGGCCCTCGCCGTCCGCGGCGCCGGAGTCGACCCGGAAGAACAGCTCGGAGTGCGCGTTCACCAGCGGCGCCAGCTCGCGCAGGATCAGGTCCGCGACCTCCACCATGTCGCGGTGGCCCTGCATCAGGCCGGCGATGCGGGTGAGGTTGGACTCCAGCCAGTCCTTGGTACGGGTGGTCTCCCGCAGGTTGGACACCATGCGGTTGACGTTGTCCTTGAGGTCGGCGACCTCGCCCTGCGCCTCGACGGTGATGGACCGCGACATGTCGCCCTTGGCCACCGCGCTCGCCACCTCCCCCATGTTGCGCACCTGTGTGGTGAGGTTCAGGGCCAGCTCGTTGACGCTCCTCGTCAGCCGCTTCCAGTTGCCCGACACCCCCTCGACACGCGCCTGGCCGCCGAGGCGGCCTTCGCTGCCGACCTCGCGCGCCACCCGGGTCACCTCGGAGGAGAACGACGACAGCTGGTCGACCATCGTGTTGAGGGTGGTCTTGAGTTCGAGGATCTCGCCGCGCGCGTCCACGTCGATCTTCTTCGACAGGTCGCCCTTGGCCACCGCCGTGGCCACCTGGGCGATGTTGCGGACCTGCGACGTCAGATTCGACGCCATGAAGTTCACGTTGTCCGTCAGGTCCTTCCACACCCCCGAGACACCGTGCACCTGCGCGCGCCCGCCCAGCTTCCCCTCGGTGCCGACCTCGCGCGCCACCCGGGTGACCTCGTCCGCGAAGTCGCGCAGCTGCTGCACCATGCTGTTCACGGTGGTCTTGAGTTCGAGGATCTCGCCGCGCGCGTCCACGTCGATCTTCTTCGACAGGTCGCCGTTGGCCACCGCGGTGGTCACCAGGGCGATGTTGCGGACCTGCGACGTCAGATTCGACGCCATGAAGTTCACGTTGTCCGTCAGGTCCTTCCACACCCCCGACACGTCCCTGACCTGCGCCTGACCACCGAGGTTGCCGTCGGTGCCGACCTCGCGCGCCACCCGGGTCACCTCGGAGGAGAAGGCCGACAGCTGGTCGACCATGGTGTTGAGGGTGGTCTTGAGTTCGAGGATCTCGCCGCGCGCGTCCACGTCGATCTTCTTCGACAGGTCGCCGTTGGCCACCGACGTGGCCACCTGGGCGATGTTGCGGACCTGCGACGTCAGATTCGACGCCATGAAGTTCACGTTGTCCGTGAGGTCCTTCCACACCCCCGACACGTCCTTCACGTGGGCCTGGCCGCCGAGGATGCCGTCGGTGCCGACCTCGCGGGCCACCCGGGTGACCTCGTCGGCGAACGCCGACAGCTGGTCCACCATCGTGTTCACCGTGCTCATGAGCTGGCGTATCTCACCGCGCGCGTCCGCGGTGATCTTCTGGCTGAGGTCGCCCCGCACCACCGCCGTGGTCACCTGGGCGATGTTACGGACCTGGGAGGTCAGGTTCGAGGCCATCAGGTTGACGTTGTTCGTGAGGTCCTTCCACACCCCCGACACGTCCCTGACCTGCGCCTGGCCGCCGAGGATGCCGTCGGTGCCGACCTCGCGGGCCACCCGGGTGACCTCGTCGGCGAACGCCGACAGCTGGTCCACCATCGTGTTCACCGTGAGCTTCAGCTCCAGCAGCTCCCCCGCGGTCTCCACCGTCACCTTGCGGGTCAGGTCGCCGCTGGCCACCGCGGTGGTGACGGCGGCGATGTCGCGCACCTGACGGGTCAGCCGGGAGGCCATGGTGTTGACGGCCTCGGTCACCGCGCGCCAGGAGCCGGACAGCCCCCGCACGCTGGCGCGGCCGCCGAGCCTGCCCTCGGTGCCCACCTCGTGCGCCACGCGCATCACCTCGCCGGTGAAGGCGGACAGGTGGTCCACGACGCGGTTGAGCCCCACGCCCAGACTGCGCAGCTCGCCGTGGAGCTGCCGGGTGCCGACCCGCAGCTCCATGTGCTGGCTCAGGTCGCCCTCCGCCACGGCCTCCAGCACCCGGGTGGCGTTCGTCATCGGCACGGCCAGCGCGTCGAGCAGGTCGTTCGCGTCGTGCACGGTCTGCGCCCAGTCGCCCTGGCCCGTGCTGGCGGATATCCGCTCGTCCAGCACGCCTTTCCGTGCGACCACCCCCCGCACCCTGCGCACCTCGGACGCCAGGTGCTCGTTGCGGGCGGCCACCTGGTTGAAGGCGTCGGCCACCTCGCCGAGCACCCCGTCGCCGTCCTCGGGCAGGCGCGCGGAGAAGTCGCCGTCGCGCAGCGACCTGAGCGCGGTCAGCAGCGGGCGCAGCTCGGCGGGGTCCGCCGACTGCTTCTCACGGTCCTCCATCACTCCCCATCCCGGCACGCTCGGTGCCTGGCCGGTCGCGCCTCCGTGTTCGCTCCTCACCCAAGGAGCTTTTGTTCATTATATTAGGATTTGTCTAGGTTGAGAGGAGCCCTCAGTGCAGGCCGTCTCTCCGGGCAGGTCCCGCGCGCAGGACGGGTCCGGCATACGCACGGAACTGCCGGTCACCCGGCAGGCGCCGGCGCGCGCCCGGGCCTACGTCCGCGCCATGATCACCGAGCGGGCGCTCGCGACCTCCTCGCTCGGCCCGCCCGCCGAGCAGCTGGCCGACGACGCCGCGCTGCTCACCGGCGAGCTGGTCACGAACGCGCTGATCCACGCCGGCACCCCGATGGAGCTGGCCTGCCGGGTGGAGACCGACCCGGCGGCGGACGACGCCCTGACCGGCGCCGTGGTCGAGGTGTACGACCGGCAGCCGACGGCCACCGTGCCGTGCGCCCCGGACGGCACGGGCAGCGGGCGCGGGCTGGGACTCCAGATCGTGTCGACCCTCTCCGACGCGTGGGGGGTCACCTACCGGCACACGGAGAAGGCCGTGTGGTGCCGCCTCACCCTGCCCCCGCCGGGCGAGACGAAGGTGCCGGTAGGCCCGCTGAGCCCGGTGCTCTACCAGCAGCTCCAGGCCACGGAGGTGGCCCACCCCCTCGCCCGTACCGAGTACCGCGGCCAGGCCGGCGTGGGCGGCCACGGCGGCACGTTCCTCGCCGAGGCCAGCGAGCTGCTGGCCGGGCAGCTCGACGAGAAGATGGTCGCCGCCCTGGCCACCCAGCTCATGGTGCCCCGGCTCGCCGACTGGTGCGCCGTCTGGCTGCTCGCGGAGGACGGCGGGATGCGGCTCACCAGCGTCTGGCACGCGGACGAGCAGCTCATCGGCCCGCTCCGCGGCGACCTCGAAGCCGAGGCCCCGCCGCCGAAGCTGTGGACCGCGGGCACCCCCTGGCCGTGGCCGCAGAGCGCCGGCACCGACGACGGCGGCTCGGCACTGGCGTTCTCCCTGGTCTCCGGCGGGACGTACCAGGGCACGCTGCTGATCGGGCAGGCCGGCCCGCCCGAGATCACCGACTCCGTGGCCCACATCGTCGAGGACGTCTCCCGCCAGGTCGCCCAGGCCCTCGTCACCGCCCGCCAGTACACCCGCCAGACGAGCATCAGCAGGGCCCTCCAGCGCCGGCAGCTCCCGGCCACGCTGGGCCGGCTGCCCGGCATGGAGTCGGCGATCGTCTACGAGCCCCACGCCAGCGGGCAGACCGTCGGGGGCGACTTCTACGACCTCTTCCCCACCGGTGACGGCCGGTGGTGCTTCCTCCTGGGAGACGTACAGGGCAAGGACGTCGAGGCGATGTCGGTGACCGGCCTGACCCGCCACCTGGTGCGGCTGCTCGCCCGCGAGGGCCACGGCGTCGAGTCCGTGCTGCGCTGGCTGAACGCGATGATGGCGGAGGACGCCGCGGAGGCGGTGAGCGCCAGAGGAGAGGGGGCGCGGCCCCGCTTCCTCAGCATGGTCTACGGGGAGCTGACGCCCGACCCGAGCGCGGGCGGCGCCCAGTGCCGCCTCGCCAGTGCCGGCCACCCCCTGCCGCTGCGGATGACCGCGGACGGGGAGGTGGGCTCCGTGGTCCGCTCCCAACTGCTCCTCGGCATCGACGAGGACGCCGAGTTCAGCGCCGACACCTTCCGGATCGCGCCCGGCGAGACGCTGCTGTGCGTCACCGACGGGGTCACCGAGCGCCGCGACGGCCAGCGCCTCCTCGACGACGGGGACGGGCTGGCCGGCATCCTGCGCACCTGCGCGGGCATGGGCGCGATGGCGGTGGCCGAACGGGTCCGCCAGGCGACGCACGACTTCAGCCCCGAGCCGGTCGAGGACGACCTCGCGATGGTGGTGCTGCACGCGGAGGCACCGGCGCGCTGACCCCGGCGGGGGTGCGGGCGCACCGGCGAACACGCGCCACCTGCCGGCTCCCGCGCCGGTGAGCGCCGGCTGCGGCCGTACGGGGCCGGGGAGCCGCGGTTACGCCTCCCGCGGCGGCCCGCCGGCCGTGGCGAGGACGGCGGCGAGCAGTGCCGCGTCCTCCTCCTCGGGCACCGTCCGCAGATCGAGCAGCAGCCGGTCGCCGTGTACGCGGCCGACGACGGCCGGGTCGCCGGCGCGCAGCGGCCCGGCGAGGGCGGCGGGCAGCGCGACGGCGGCGCTCGGCAGGGTGACGCCGGGTGCTCCCCCGCCGCCGACCCGGGCGTCGCTGGGCACCGCCTCGGCGGCGACGCCCCGTTCGGCGAGCCCGGCCGCCAGCGTCTCGGCGCGGGCGGCGAGTTCGGCCTCGCCGGCCGCGAGGGCCCGGGCCACCGGGGGGCGGGGGCCGAGGAGGGTGGCCTCCAGGGCGGCGAGGGTCAGTTTGTCGACACGCAGCGCGCGGGCCAGCGGATGGGTGCGGAGCCGTTCGACAAGGTCGCGCCGGCCGAGCAGCAGGCCCGCCTGGGGGCCGCCGAGCAGCTTGTCCGCGCTGGCCGTGACCAGGTCGGCGCCCTGGTCGAGGGAGGTCGCGGCGTCGGGCTCGTCCGGCAGCGCGGGGTAGGGCCGCAGCAGCCCGGAGCCGATGTCGTGGACCACGGGAACGCCCAGCGTGGCGAGCCTGGCGACCGGAACGGCGGAGACGAAGCCGGTGGTCAGGAAGTTGGAGGGGTGGACCTTGAGGACGAAGCCGGTGTCGGGGCCGGCGGCGCGCGCGTAGTCGTCGAGGTGGGTGCGGTTGGTGGTGCCGACCTCGACCAGCCGGGCGCCGGTGCTCTCCAGCAGCTCGGGGAGGCGGAACCCGTCGCCGATCTCGACCAGTTCGCCCCGGCTGATGAGGATCGCCCGCCCGCCGGCGAGGGCGGTGGCGGCCAGCACCAGTGCGGCGGCGTTGTTGTTGACCAGATGCACGGCCTCCGCGTTCGGGACGGCCTCGGCCAGGGCGGCCGACGCGCCCCTGCCGCGCCGCGCGCGGCGCCCGTCGCGCAGGTCGAACTCGACGTCCGTGGGTCCTGACGCGGCCCGCAGCGCCTCGGCGGCGGCCGCGGAGAGCGGGGCGCGGCCCAGGTTGGTGTGCACGACGACGCCGGTGGCGTTCACCACCGGGCGCAGCGAGGTGGCGTTGCGCGGCAGGGCGGCGACGGCCGCGTCCGCCGCCTCCTCGGGGGCCAGCGCTCCGGCCCGTACCCGCTGCTGGGCCTCCGTGACCGCGCGGCGGACCAGGGTGGGCCCCAGCCGCCGTACGGCGTCGGCGAGCCGGGGGTCGGCGAGCAGGGCGTCGGTGCGCGGAACGCGGCGTCTGGCGTCCGTCAACGCCTGCCTCCCCGGTGGCGTCGGAGCAGCCGGGGGCCGGCCGCATCGGCGTGGGCGGCCGTGGGGCACCAGGCGCCCACCCGCCTCGGGCAGGGAGTCTACGTCCCGGGCGGCGCCCCGAACCCCCTGTCCGGGCACGGCGGTCCGGGGGTAGCGTCCGGCGGATGACCGTGCGACTGACCCAGTACGCGGGCGGCGGTGGCTGCGCCTGCAAGATTCCTCCCGGCGAACTCGACGACCTGGTCTCCTCCCTGAACCGGACGAGCAGCAGCCCGCAGGATCCGGCCGCGGAGTTGCTCGTGGGCCTCGAAGGCGGCGGGGACGACGCCGCCGTGGTCCGGCTCGACGGCGAGCGGGCCGTCGTCACCACGGCCGACTTCTTCACGCCGGTGGTGGACGACGCCTACGACTGGGGGCGGATCGCGGCGGCCAACGCGCTCTCCGACGTCTACGCGATGGGCGGCACCCCGTGGGCGGCGATCAACCTCCTCGCCTGGCCCAGGGAGACGCTGCCGATGGAACTGGCCGCCGAGGTGCTGCGGGGTGGCCGGGACGTGGCGCACGCGGCGGGCTGCCAGGTCTCCGGCGGCCACAGCGTGACCGACCCGGAGCCCAAGTACGGGATGTCGGTGGTGGGGATGGTCCACCCCGAGCGGATGCTGCGGCTGGACGCGGCCGAGCCGGGGCGGGCACTGACACTCACGAAGCCGCTGGGCAGCGGGGTGCTCAACGCCCGGCACAAGGCGACGGGCGAGGTCTTTCCCGAGGCGGTCGCGGTGATGGCCGCGCTGAACCGGGACGCCTCGGTCGCGGCGGTCGCCGCGGGCATCCGGGCGGGAACGGACGTCACGGGCTTCGGCCTGCTGGGCCACGCGTACAAGCTGGCGCGCGCCTCCGGTGTGACGCTGGCGATCGACGCGGCGGCCGTTCCGTTCCTGGCGGCCGCCGGGCCGGCGGCGGCCGGCGGCTTCATCAGCGGCGGCACCCGGCGGAATCTGGCGTGGGTGGAGCCCTGGGTGGAGTTCGGTTCGCTCCCCGAGGTGGACCGGCTGCTGCTGGCCGACGCGCAGACCTCGGGAGGGCTGCTGCTGGCCGGCGAGGTGGCGGGGCACCCGGTGATCGGCGAGGTGCTGCCGCCCGGCGAGGCGCCGGTGGTGGTACGCGGGTGAACGGTGCGGCCCCGGAGCCCGGTTCGTGCGGCGGGGAAAGGAGTCGGCTTGTATGTACACCGTCATTCTACCCGGGTAGAGTGAGCCGCCGTCCAGCGCAACAGGTTCGAGACACCGTCCCCAGGGTTCTCAGGAGGACCACGTGGCGTCATCCACTGCCGTCGAGCACCGCGCGTTGGACGGTATCGCGTACCGTCTCGCCGCCGACCTCGACCTGACACGGCCCGCGACCTCCGTGGTCGAGGTGATCGCGGACGGCCGCCTGTACGAGCTGACCGCCGGCCCGGCCGACCTGGCCGAGTCGGTGGCCGCGTCCCTGGGGGTCACCGCGTTCGACAACGAACTCTCCTTCCAGGGGGGCACGTTGCGGACCGCCACCACCAGCGAGTACGACGCGCAGTCGCAGCAGGTGGAGAACCCGGTGCTGGTGGTCTGGCGGGGCCGGCGGTTCAGCCTGGTCACCCGGCTCTACCGGGCCGCGCTCAGCGACGTGCTGCTGCTCCTGCGCACCCTCGGCATCGCCGAGCACTCCGACGGCATCACGCTCACCCCGGACGCCGCCGCCGGCACCCGCCTGGCCCGGCCGGCCACGGTGCTCAAGGAGGTGCCGACCCTCGGACTGGTCGAGATGAGCCGCCCCACCCGCGAGCACACCGTTCAACTCCCGCCCTGGAAGGGTGCGTCGGTGTCCTCGGGAGAGCTGTTCCGCGACTCGCTCTCCGACGGGCGCCCCTTCTTCGTACTCTCCGGCGAGGAGGTGTGGGCGACCATCGTGCCGCTGGCCGACACCGCCGCCGAGCACGTTCCCACGCTGGTCGGGGCGCTCGACCTGCGGGCCGTGGGGTGACGTCCCTGATCGCCGCCACGGCGACGGGCGTGGCGCTGCTGGCCCTGCTCGCGGGCGGCGCCGCACACCTGAGCCGGCCCGCCGCCCTCCCGGACGCGCTGACCGCGCACCGGCTGCTGCCGCGGCGCGCCGTGCTGCCGGCCGCGCGGGCGGTGACGGCCGCCGAGTGCCTGCTCGCCGTCGCCTGCGCCGCCGCGCTGCTCGCCGGCCACCGCGCCGGGCTCGCCGCCGTACTCGGCGCCGCGGCGCTCGTGTTCGCCTGCTACGCCCTCTACACCGGGTACGCGTTGGCGGCCGGGCGCGGCGGCCCCTGCGGCTGCTCGCGCTCGGACGTCCCCCTCAGCTCCTGGGTCGCCGGCCGGGCCTGGGCGTTCGCCGGGCTGGCCGCCGTCGGCGCCGCGCTGGCGGCGGGGCGCATCGATCCGCCGGGCGGCCCGGCCGAGTGGACCACGGCGGCGCTGGCCGCCGTGACCCTGGCGGCCCTGCTCTGGGTGCTGCCGGCCGCCATGGCCCGGCCCGTCCCGCCGGCACGCGCACCGGCCGGCCCCGTACCCGCCGTCGAGGGAGGCCGCTGACCGTGGACTTCACCACCAGCGCCCTGATCCTGTCCTGGGTCGCCATCGCCCTGCTCGCCCTCGTGGTGTCCGGGCTGGTGCGGCAGGTCCACCAGCTCTCACGGGGCCACGTGGTCCGCTCCCCCGGGCGGTTGGGCGTCGCCCCGGGCAGCGCCGCGCCGCACGCGGACGAGCTGCTGGCCGGGGACGGCGAGACGCTGCTGCTCTTCCTCAGCGCCGAATGCCGCACCTGCGCCGACGTGCTGGCGGCGGCCGGCCGCCTCGACGGGCCGCCCGCGGTGCGCGCCGTCTACGCCGGCGACGCGCCTGCCGCCCCGGCGGCCGGCGTGCCGGTCACCGGGAACCGGCCCGACCTCTTCACCGCGTACGACGCGATCGCGACCCCGTTCGCCGTGCTCGTCGGCCCCGACGGGCGCGTCGTGCGCAGCGAACCGCTCGGCTCCGCCGACGCGTTGGGCGACCTGGTCGCCGCAGCCCCCCACCACACGAGTCAGCCGAGGAGCGCGTGATGACCACCCTCGACGAGGTCCCCCAGCTGCGCCGCGCCGGCGCGGCCGACCGTCCCGCCCGCCGCCGGAGCACCTCCTCGCTGCCGAGCCTGGCGCCCCGCCGGCGCACCGTGCTCCAGTCGGCGACGGTCGTCGGCTTCGCCGCCCTCGGCGTCTTCGGGGCGGCCAGGGAGGCGTACGCCGACGGCTACGACATCTGGGAAGGCGCGTGCCCCTCCTACGCCTCGGAGCACGACTGCTCCCCGGGCTGCGGCCCGAGCACCGTGCACGCCGC
Source organism: Streptomyces aculeolatus (assembly GCF_020400605.1). Taxonomy (GTDB): domain Bacteria; phylum Actinomycetota; class Actinomycetes; order Streptomycetales; family Streptomycetaceae; genus Streptomyces; species Streptomyces aculeolatus. Next base: position 195,807 of record NZ_JAINRD010000003.1, read on the forward strand.
CGCATGCGAGACGAGCGGCCCGAACGAGGGCTTCCACCGCAACGACGGGGTGACCTGGACCCTGCGGCCCAACCAGTGCTACTCCGGCTCCTACGACGGGTGGCTGTGGGCGTTCAGCGGCGCGTGCGGCGCCTGCGGCTGCGGCATCGAACGGCGCTGCCACGACGGCTACTTCAACTCCGGCTCCGGCTGGGTGCGCTCCATCTGCCGCTGGACCACCGACTGCGGCTGCGAGGGCGCCGTCGCGTGGCCGACGCTGCGGGACGGCTCGCGCGGCCCGGACGTGGCCACGGCCCAGCACCTGCTCGGCTTCCGCGAGTTCCCCACCGAGCCGGACGGGATCTTCGGGCCGAACACCGAGACCGCGGTCACCGGCTTCCAGGAGGCCCAGGGCCTGCAGCAGACCGGCACGGTCAACGCGACCACCTGGACCCACCTGGTGGCCACCGTCCGGCAGGGCGACTCCGGGGCCGCCGTCAGCGCGGCTCAGCGGCAACTCGTCAAGCACGGCTACCCGTTGACGGTGGACGGCAAGTTCGGCGCGCTCACGGCGGACGCGACCCGGGAGTTCCAGGGGGGCGCGGGACTGACCGCGGACGGAATCGTCGGCCAGCAGACCTGGCGCGCCCTCGTCGGCGGGGCGTGAGCCGGTGCACGTCGGCACGGGGCCGGCCAGGCCGGCGTGGCGGGGCCGGCTGACCGACCCGGCGGTGCCGATGCTCGTGCTCAGCTGCGGCGCGGTGGCGGCCGCCTGGTACGGCCCCCTGCTCACCTGGGCGGTCCTCGGCGGCCTGGCCGGCTACTCGCTCTCCGGCTCCGTTTGAACGCGTAACAGCGCGCACGCGCTTGCCTCGCCAGGTTGGCGGGCCGTTCACCGACAGACCACCGTGCTCGGGGTCTTCTCCACCGGGCTGCTGCTCGGCGCCCTGCTGTCGGCCACCGTGCTGTGGCTCGCCTCCGGGCTGGCCGCACCTCTCCCGGCGGACTGGCGCGCGGGGGCGACGGCCGCCCTCGGGCTGCTCGCCGTCGCGCGCGACGGCGGGGTGCTGCGCCTGCGGCTGCCGCAGAACGCCCGGCAGGTCCCGCAGGACGTGCTGCAACGCCATCTGGCGCGCGGCGCGCTCCAGTTCGGGTTCGAGATGGGCACCGGGGTGCGGACCTACGTGTCGGCGAGCCTGCCGTACGCCCTCGCGCTGGGAGTGCTGCTGGCCAACGACGCGGGCGTGGCGCTGCTGGCCGGCGTCGGCTTCGCGCTGGGCCGCGCGGCCACCCCGGTCCTCCGGTTCGCCTCCGGCACGGGCGAGGAGTGGGACGACCGGCTCCTGACCCGCCTGACCCTGCTCAAACCCGGCGCGGCGACGGTCGCGACGGCGGCCTGGGCGGTGCTGGCACTGCGGGGGTAGGCACCGTCCGGCGGAGCGGCACGGTCCGCGTCGGGCGGCGGTGGAAACGCGGTCGGCGCCGTCCGGTCAGGCGGCGTTCGCGGCCGGGCCGGACGGCGCCCGGGCGCGGGCCTTCGCGGACCGCGGCTCCCCGGGGAGTCCCGCCGGATCGCGGTGGAGGGCGTCGGCGACATGCGACAGGCGCTGTTCGGTGGCGATGCTGCGGGCCCGCAGGTGGGCGAGCGCGGCGTGGGTGGTGCAGCCGTGCCGGGCGCTGAGGATGCCGACGGCCTGGTGGATGCGCCGCCAGCTGTGCGCCGCGGCCGTGCGGCGGCGGGTGTCGTGACCCCACTGGAGGATGGCCGTGGGGCCCGGGCTCACGTCGTAGACGGCCCACGAGCCGCTGTCGCCCGGCCGCTGGACGCGGCGCGCGCCGCCGAAGTCGAAGCGCCGGGGCCCGGCGTAGTACAGGGTGAGCACGCCCGGGATGTGCCGGCCGATGCGGACGGGCAGGGCGAGCAGCGCACCGACTCCGGGCAGGCGGCCTGCCAGCCGGCCACCGGGCGAGGCGGCGGGCGGGCGGTGCAGGTCGCCGGCGGCGACCGGGCGACGCTCCGCGGCGGCGGTGCAGGTCGGACCTTCGCCGAGGAGGAACTGGGCCTCCTCCCCCGCCAGCGCGAAGTCGGTGGATGCGTAGAGCAGTTGCCACTGGTCGGCGTGCGGTACCAGCGAGAGCGCGACGCCCTGCGCCCCGGTCCGCCCCGCGATGTCCTCCGCGAGGGAGCGCGGTGGGAGGGCCCGGGTGCCCCGCTCCACGACGTCGGCCAGCAGCAGGGGGATCGGCAGCGGGCTGTCCTCGGTCGGCAGCGGATTGCCCTCCATGGTTCGCATCCTCTCTCAAGGGCTCGTGGTGCTCGTGGCTGCTGGTACCCCCCGCGGATGGCGGCATGCACGCCGGACATCCGTCCGGCAGCGGCGCGGTGGGCCGGGCGGGTTTCGCCCACGGTCACGGTGCGCGTTCACGGCGGCGTCGACCCGGGTGGTTCCCGCGTCGATACGGGCAGCTCAAGGCCGCAGACGCGGGATTCGGAGCCCCGCCGCGGTGACGTTGGGTGCGTGCCGCGGAGGAAGCTGGGTAACGGGTCGATAACGCCAGCCTCGCGAGGGGGAGCCTTCACCGGAAGGACGCACCATGCCCAACGGGACAGCGATCATCATCCTCGGCCTCGGCCTCGCCGGCGTCGTGGCACTGGCCTTCGCACCCACCGTGCTGGTCAGCAGCCGCGCGCTGCGCCGCCGGTTCGGACCGGAGTTCCAGCTCGTCCTCGACCACCACGGCGGAGAGGTGAAGGCGGCGCGCAAGGAGCTGAGCAAGCGGCTGTACCAGTACGGCGACCTGCCCGTTCAACCGCTGTCCGCGGGGGCCCGCGAGCAGTACCTGCGCGAGTGGGCCGAGATCCACCTGCGGTGGCTCAACGCCCCCGCCGAAGCCGTGGTGCAGGCCGAGGGACTCCTCTTCCGGCTGGCGGCCGACCGGGGCTTTCCCGGCGGCGACGCGAAGCAGCTCGGCGACGCGCTGTCCGTGCGCCACCCGCGGCAGGTCGCCGGCTTCCGCCGACTGCACGAGGTGGCCCAGCGCGTACGCTCGGGCGACGAGAAGACGGTCGGCTTCCAAGGGGTCCTGTCCGGCAGCCAGGAGCTGTTCGAGCAACTGGCGGAGGACCGGCCGCGCGGCCGGGGGCGCGGCCGCGGCCCCGGCTCGCGTACGCGCTTCGGCATGACCGGCCGGCCGCGGCAGCGCCCCCGCTCCGCGCAGGACGGCACCGCGCTGCGCGAACCCCGCTGAGCGGCCCCTCGGGCGTCACTTCGCCTGCGGGACGATGCGGTACGTCGCCCCCGCCCTCGTCGGCAGCGTGAGAGTGTCGCCGTCGGTGGCGAAGCCGGCGGGCCTGCCGTTGGCGCGGTAGACCCGGACCTTTCCGCGGAACACCCCGTGCCGCAGCACCGCGTCACCGCCCTCGGCCGAGGTGAGCCGGATCTCCACGGGCTTGCCCGAGCGCCACGTCGCACCCACGGTGAACGCACCGCGGGCCTTCAGCCCGTCCACGCTCCCGTCCGCCCAGGCGCCCGGCAGGGCGGGCAGGACGTCGATCGTGCCGAGGTGGCTCTGCAGGAGCATTTCGGCGACCCCGGCGGTGGCGCCGAAGTTGCCGTCGATCTGGTACGGGGGGTGCGTGTCCCAGAGGTTGGGGAGCGTGCTGGTCCGGAGCTGCTGGGTGAGCAGCCTGTGCGCGCGGTCGCCGTCGAGGAGCCGCGCCCAGAAGTTGATCTTCCATGCCTTGCTCCATCCCGTGCCGTCGTCCCCGCGGGCGTTCAGCGAGACCTCGGCGGCTTCGGCGAGCGCCGGCGTGGTGGTCGGCGAGATCTGCCGGCCGGGGTGGACGGAGAACAGGTGCGAGACGTGCCGGTGCTTCTCGTCCGGGTCGTCCCTGTCGGCCTTCCACTCCTGCAACTGCCCCCACGATCCGACCCGCAGCCCCGGGTCCAGCTTGTCCAGGACGGCGCTCGCCCGCTTGGCGAAGGCCTTGTCTCCGGTCTCGGCGGCGGCTTCCGCAGTGTCCGTGAAGAGGTGCCACAGGATCTGCTGGGACATCGACGCGCCGGCGGTCGCCGGACCGATCTCCGGGGAGCGGCTGGGGGTGGCGACCAGGGTGCCGTCGGACGGGTCGGTGCGCAGGTTCCCGATCCAGAACTGCGCCGCCTCCTTCATCACCGGGTAGGCGACCTCGTCGAGGTAGTCCTCGTCGAGGGTGAAGCGGTAGTGGTCGTAGAGCTGGTCCGCGAGCCAGGCGCCGGACTCGGGGAAGAAGTACGCCGGGTGGTCCCAGGCGCCGGTGTGCCCGTAGATGTTGGAGGCGTGGTGGGCGACCCACCCCCGCCCGACCCCGAACATCTGCTTGGCCGTCACCCGTCCCGGCTCCCGCAGACCGTCGACGTAGGCGGACAGCGGCTCGACGGTCTCGGCCAGATTGGCGGTGTCGGCCGGCCAGTAGTTCATCTGCAGGTTGATGTTGAGGTGGTAGTCCGCCTGCCAGGGCGGGGCCTCCATGTCGTTCCACACCCCCTGGAGGTTCGCCGGCAGCGAGCCGGGGCGGGAGGAGGCGGCCAGCAGATAGCGGCCGTACCGGAAGAACAGCTCCTCCAGCGCGCGGTCGGCCGCCTTCGGCCCTTCGCCGTAGCGGCTCAGCAACTCGTCGGTCGGCACGTCGGGCATCTCGCCGCCGAGGTCGAGCGCGACACGGTCGAACAGCGCGGCGTGGTCGGCCTCGTGGTCGCGCAGCAGGGCGCCGTAGCCCTTGGCCGCCGCACCGTCGGCCAGCGCGGTCACCCTGGCGTGCGGGTCCTCGCCCCGGTAGTCGGGGTAGTCGGCGGTGTAGTCGGTCCCGGCCGCCAGCACGAGGGTCACCGCGTCGGCATCCCGTACGCTCACCGTGCCGTCCGCCCCGTCGCTGCGGGTGCCGCCGTCGTTGAGCACCTGGAGCTGGGCCTCGTACGCCAGGCCGTTGCCGTCGAGCGCGCCGCTGACGGTGATCCGCCCGTCGTCCGCCCCGGCCGTGCCGGTCCGGTTGGGCGGGACGCCGATCCGGGAGGTGAGGTCCACCTGGCCGGGCCGGTCGGCGCTGATGCGGGCGACGATGACGCCGTCGGGCGCGGTGGCGAAGTACTCGCGGGTGAACCGCACGTCGCCCGCCCGGTAGGAGACCCCGGCGACACCCCGGCCGATGTCCAGCTCCCGGCGGTATCCGGTCACCGGCGCCGCCTGACCGGGGAAGTCGAGCCGCACGTCGCCGAAGCTCTGGTAGGCGCCGAAGCGGCGGTGCCGGGGCGAGTCGGACGCGTGGCCGAGCTTGTCCCGCACGTACTCCGGGGACACCTCGCCCTCGTCCCGGATCCGCTGCCGGACCTCCTCCAGCGCGCCAGGCCGGGGCTCGTCCCAGTTGCCGAAGTTGTAGTCGGGCACGCCCGGCCCGCCGGTCCACAGCGTCTTCTCGTTGAACTGGAGGCGTTCGGCCGCGACGCCGCCGAACACCGCCGCACCCATCGCACCGTTGCCGATCGGCAGCGACCGCTGCTCCCAGCCGTCGTGGGTGTCCGGGGCGGGCTCGTCGTACCAGAGGACGGAACCGGGGTCGGATCCCGCGGCCGCGCTGTGCGCGGCCGGGACTCCGGATGACGGTGAGGTGTCGACTGCGGCTGAGGGGATGGAGAGTGCCGCGCACAGCGCAAGCATGCTCAGCCCGGTCATGGTGCGTCTGCCCATCTGACTGCTCCCCACACCGGGATACATCGGAGGTGTTTCCGGGAGTGTAGCCAGCAAGTGGGCGATGGAATAGGCCTGATGCGGATGAGATCGGATGTCTGTGGTGCCGCGTGCCGCCCGTACGCCGACGCGGTCGGCGGCGCCCGGCGGATCAGCGCAGCGCGTGCAGCCGCCGGGCCAGCTCCACGGCGCGCGCCGCCCGTGCCCGCGGGGTGGCGAACGAGGTGAGGTCCGCGTACGGGTGGAAGCGGCGCACGGTGACCGACGCGGGCGCGGCGAACGCGCGCAGCCCCTCGGCGCCGTGGATCCGCCCGTACCCGGACAGGCCGCTGCCGCCGAAGGGCAGCGCGGGGACGGCGGCGTAGCCGAGGACCGAGCCGACCGAGACCGCGCCGGCCCGCAGCCCGGCGGCCACCGCCAGGCCCTCGCGGCGGGTGCGGGTGAAGACGGCGGCGCCGAGTGCGTACGGGGAGTCGTTGGCGCGCTGGACGGCCTCGTCCAGGTCGGCCACGGCGTTGACCGCGACGACCGGCCCGAAGGTCTCCTCGCACATGGCGGGCGAGTCCTCCGGCACGTCGACGAGCACGACGGGGCGGACGTAGGGAGGCTGGGCGGATCCGGGGCCGCCCAGCAGCGCGCGGGCCCCCGCGGTCACGGCCTCCTTGACGTGGTACTCGACCGTGCCGAGCTGCGAGGGAAGCGTCATGGCGCCGTAGTCGGCGGCTTCCCCGCGGCCGGAGGCGCCCGGTTCGAGCCGGCGGGCGCGGCGGATGAGGAGCTGTACGAGCCGCTCGTGCACGTCCTTGACCGCGTACACCCGCTCCACGCCGGCGCAGGTCTGCCCGGCGTTGGCCATGGCGCCCCACACGATCGCCTCCGCGGCCCGTTCCAGCGCGGCCCGGCCGAGCCCGGGTCCCACGATCGCCGCGTCCTTGCCGCCGCCCTCGACGAGGACGGGCGTGAGGGTCTCGGCGCACACCGCGGCGACCCTGCGGGCGGTGTCGGGCGAGCCGGTGAAGGCGACCTTGTCCACTCCGGCGCGGGCCAGCGACTCACCGGTCCGCGCCAGTCCGGTGACGGTGCGGAGCAGGCCCGCGTGGGCGGGGACGGCGGCGTCGAAGACGCGGGAGAGGCGGACGGCGACGCCGGGCGCGAGTTCGGAGGGTTTGACGACGACGCCGTTGCCCGCGGCGAGGGCGTAGCCGATGGAGCCCATGGGGGTGTACAGGGGGTAGTTCCACGGGCCGATGACGCCGATCACACCCAGCGGGCGGTGGCCGACGACCGCCCGCTCGTGTACGGCGAGGGCGCCGGAGGGCACGCGGCGGCGGCGCAGGACGCGGTGGGCGTTGCGCGCCGCCCAGTCGAGGTGGTGGAGGGTGAGGATCACCTCGGTGCGGGCGTCGTGCACCGGCTTGCCCGTCTCCGCGGCGATGGCGCCGGCCAGCGCGTCGGTCTCGCGGGCGAGGGCGCGCTTGAAGGCGAGCAGCGCGGCACGGCGCCCGCCCGGCCCGGCCCGCCGCCAGCCGGCGGCTGCTTCGCGGGCACCGGCGACGGCGGCGCGTACCTCGGCTTCCGTGGCCACGGGGTACTCGGCGACCTGCTCGCCGGTCGACGGCGAGAGGCAGGCGAAGGAGCTGGTCATCGGGGTCCCTCCGGGTGCTGGGGCAGGTCGGCCGGGCGTGGGTCACACCGGTTCTGACTCTTCCTCCGGTACGTCCCGGGCCCCGGGGGACGCGTCCGGCTCCGCGGCCGCCGGGCCGCCGCCGCGCCGGGCCGTCCACACCGTCGCCGCCGCGAGCAGGGCCCCGGCCAGGAGCAGGGCGAGCGGGATCACGTTCTCGGCCAGCGACAGCAACCGGGCCGCGTCCGCGGCGTCCTGGACGCGCTCGTCCACCGACTCGGGGGTCGACTCCAGGCGGTAGCCCAGTACGTCGAAGAGCGGCGTCGCGCCCGCGGGACCTGCGATGTTCGCGGTGACCTTCTGGGCCTTGGCGGTGTGGAGCGGCACGCCGGTGGCGGTGTCGACGGTGAACGTGGTGTCGACCTCGGCGGTGTACGTCACCGGCACCGGGTCGGCGAGCCCGGGGAGCGCCCCTGCCACCTCCTCCCGGCCGGCGGCGGGCAGCCCGGCGGCGAGCAACTGCACCGCGGCCTTCGGCAGCGCCCCGGGCAGGGCTTCCAGCGTCGCCGGATCGGCGACCGGCCCGGAGTGGTGGAACTCGTAGACGTACGTCTCGCGGCCCCCGGTGGACGAAGTCCCGCGGTACTTCGCGGGCGCGGCGTCCCGGGTCGTGGCGTCCCAGAACGGATAGTCGGTCTTCTCGGGCGACAGGGGGAAGCCCACGGCGAGTCCCTCGTGCGCCTCCGCGCCGCTGCCGTCGGGGGGTTGCTTCGCGTCCAGGTCCTTGCGGTCGACGGCGTACACGTGGTGGGTGTCGCGGATCTTCTTCCCGTCCGGGTCGCGCATGGCGAGGTCCTCGGACGCCACCGCCGTCCCGCCGTCGGTGTCGATGACCTGGACCCGCTGGGAGGCGGTGACGGGCAGGTCCTGGATGAAGAGGTTCTCGGAGTCGCCGCTTTCGAGGGCGGCCGTGTCGAGCAGCGAGGCGGTGCCGGCGTAGCGGGCGGTGGCGTCGAGGTCGGACGGGACCTGCGCGATCACCGGGACGACGGCGAACCGCAGGACGGCCGCGGCGGCGACGAGGGTCGCCGCGCCGGCGCCGAGGGCGATGGTGCTCTTCTTTCTTCGCATGGGCGCACTCCTGTGTGCGGACGGGGGTGGGGCCGGCGGACCGCGATATGGGCGGAGCCGGCGGCGGGGTTCGGCACGCGGGTGCCTCACATGCTCTGGGCGCCTGTCCTGATGGCGTCGCGGATGCGGGTGTAGGTGCCGCAGCGGCAGATGTTGCGGATGCCGTCGAGGTCGTCGTCGGTGATCTCCCGGCCCTCGGCGGCCACGCGGCGTACCAGGGCGACGGCGGCCATGATCTGGCCGGGCTGGCAGTAGCCGCACTGGACGACGTCGTGGTCCAGCCACGCCTGCTGCATGGGGTGCAGGTCTGCGTCGACGGTGTCCGCGAGGCCCTCGATGGTGGTGACCTCGTCCGTCGCCTCCAGGTCGCCGACCGGAATGGCGCAGGGGTTGGCGGCCTTGCCGTTGAGGTGGCTGGTGCACGCCTTGCAGACGTTGATCCCGCAGCCGTACTTCGGTCCGGTGACGCCGAGGACGTCACGCAGCACCCACAGCAGACGCTCGTCGTCGGCTGCGTCGACGGTGACTTGCTCGCCGTTGAGGCGGAAGGTGTGTTCGGGCACGGAAAGGCTCCCAGCAGGTCAGCGGACGTGGTCCAGGCCGTCGGTCGGGGACGCGGGAACGGGCGGCACGGTCGGCTTGGGGGTGAAGGAGAGCGTGCCGTGGTTGACCGGGAAGCTGGTGGGCATCGTCCCGGTCGCGCGGCCGTACGCACAGGCGACCGCGGCCATCGACGCGGCGACCCCCAACTCCCCCGCCCCGCCCGGCTCGTCCGAGGTGTCCGGCATCACGATCACCTGCAACTCAGGCGGAGTGTTCCACTGCCGGGTGTAGAAGTAGTTGTCCCAACTCGCTTCGAGGAAATGCCCGTCCCGCAGGTGGAGACTCGACGTCAAGGCCTGGGCGATCCCGTCCATGAGACAGCCCATCATCTGCGCTTCCAGACCACGCGGATTGACCGCGAGACCGGCGTCCACGGCGAGGACCGCCTTGGTCACCCGCGGCCCGGTGACGCCGTCGCGGATGGGGCGGTCCACGGTCCCGGGCCGGCAGTCGATCTCCACCAATACGGCGTTGACCGCGTGGTATTCGGTGTGCAGGGCGATGCCCTGCGCGGTGCCCTCCGGCATCGTCCGGCCCCAGTCGCCGGCTTCGGCGACCTTCTCCAGTGCGGCCCGTGCACGCTCGTCGCGCAGGAACTCGCGGCGGAAGCCGTACGGGTCCTTGCCCATCTTCGCGGCGAGGCGGTCGACGACCAGTTCCCTGGCGCACACGACGTCGGGCGAGTAGACGTTGCGCATGCTGCCGGTGTTGAAGCCCTTGTCGGTCTCGTTGAGCAGCCGGCTGTGAGGGCCGAAGTCGTAGGGCATCGACTGGCTGAGGTGGAAGAACGTCTGCGAGAAACCGATGTCGCCCACCGGCAGCCGCGCGGCCATCGCGGTGAACAGCTCGCCGAGGCCGTGGCCGAGGTCGGTGGCGACGGAGGTGTGCCGCTGCTGGTAGCCGAGCACGGTGCCGCCGAGGTAGGCGGCGCGTACCCGCGAGGTGGCCATGGGGTGCGTACGCCCCTGGCGGGAGTCGTCGGCCCGGTGCCACATGAGCTTCACGGGCTTGCCGATCCGCTGGGAGATCTCGGCGGCCTCCAGGGCGGCGTCGAAGAACAGCTTGCGGCCGAAGGAACCGCCGCCCTCGGTGACGTGCACGGTGACCCTGCTCGGCGGGAGCCCCAGCCGGGCGGCGATGGCCTGCTTGGCGACGATCGGCGACTTGAGCGCCGACCAGACCTCGGCGCGGTCGGGGCGTACGTCGGCGATGGCGCAGTTGGGCTCCAGCGCGCTGTTGCTGCGGAAGTGAAAGGTGAACGTGGCGTCCACCGACGGGGTCACCGGGGGGAGCCCCATCGGCAGCTCGGCCCTGCGCAGCTCCTCGCGTACGGTGTCGTCCGACTTCCCCACCGCGGTGCCGGGTTTCCACGACACCCGCAGGGCGCGTACGGCGTCGATGCACTGGCCGAAGGTCTGCGCGCGCACCGCCACGCCGGTGGAGACCACCGCGACGTCGGTGACGCCGGGCATGGCGCGGACCTCGTCGAGGTTGGCCACCGCGCCGGGCTTCCCGTTGATGGTCGGCGGACGGCACACCATGGTCGGCCTGGCGTCCGGGACGTCGAGGTCCATCGCGAACTTCTTGCGTCCGGTCACGGCGTCCAGCGCGTCGATACGGCTGTGGGGCCGGCCGATCACGGTGAACTGCCCTGCGTCCTTCAGCTCGACGGCCACCCGCTGCGGCTCGACGGCGGCGGCCTTCCCGGCGAGGGCGCCGATGCCGACGCTCCCGCCCGCGGAGTCGGTGACGACCCCGGCCTTCAGGGTGAGGTCGCCGGCCGCCGCGCCGAGTTCGGCCGCCGCCGCCCGCAGCAGCCGGGCGCGGGCGACGGCGGCGGCGACCCGGATCGGGGTGTACGTCGAGATGGTGGTGTTGGACGCGCCGGTGAGCTGGTTGAACACCAGCTCCGGCCGGGCGTCGGCCAGCGTGACCCGTACCCGGCCGACCGGCACGTCCAGCTCCTCGGCGATCAGCATGGCCGTCGAGGTGGTGATGCCCTGCCCGACCTCGGCCCGCGGCAGCGCGAACGACACGGTGCCGTCCGGGTGGACCTCGACCTTGATCAGGCCGGCGGTCGGCAGGGCCGCCGCGGTCATCACGTCGTTGAGGTCGATCAGCTCGGTGATCTCCCCGGACGGGATCTCCGCGGCCCCGGCGGCCCGCGCCGGGACGAGTTCTGCGGCCGTCACCAGGGTCGGCGCGGCCAGCACGTAGCCGAGGAAGCGGCGCCGCCCCGGGGCGGGTCGTCCGGACGCGAGCGGCGGCGGGTCGGGATTCGTCATCGGTGTCCTCTACGGCTCCGGTTCAGGACGGGCGGTTCGCGTCGGGGATCTCGATGTGGATGCCCCGGCCCTCGGACAGGAAGAGCAGCACGACCTTGCGGATGACCTCCTCGATCGTCCAGGCCGCCTCGGGCACCAGCGGCAACGGGATCAGGCCCTCCCGGAAGGCCACCAGCAGCGGCCAGACGGCCTCGATGGTCGGCTTCCAGAAGGGCTCCCGGGACAGCCCGATCCAGTCGCCGATCCGGTCCCCCAGGGTGTACCGGGAGAAGGCCGAGATCAGCGGACGGGTCAGGCCGGCGTCCAGCTCCGCGACGATGTCCAGGAGGATCTCGCAGAGCTTGACGCCTTCCTCGGTGGGGCCGAGGACGGGGTCCAGGAGCTGTTCGGACTGGGCGTTGGCCGCGGCCCAGGTGGCGGGGATGTACTCGTCCCGGACGCCGAGCATGTGCGCGGTCACCTGCCACACGTGCAGGTACGCCTCGGAATCGGCGGGGCTGATCCGGACCTTCCACTCGAGCATCTTGCGCATGACGAACGTGGCCAGGCTGTGCCAGGTGACCAGCACGTCCGCCTGGCTGATCGGGATGGTCTGGCCGCCGCTGGTGTCCTTCCAGTCCGGGGACTGCGGCAGCAGGTTCCGCACGGCCGCGTGCACCATGCGGGTCTTCACGGCGGTCACGATCATCTCGCCCCGGGGCTGGAAGGCGTCCAGGTCCCCGACGTCGTAGCCGAGCTTCGCGGTCTTGGCGATGCGGTCCTTCATGTCGGCGCCGCCCTTGGAGTAGTACACGGCGCGCGACTCCCGGGGGATGGCGGTGCTCATCAGGCCGCTGCCGAGCCCGTACAGGGCACCGACGTAGATCCCCTTGGTCTTGTTGAACTGGGCGGCGGTGTCGAGCTTGCCCGTGTCCGCCCAGGCCGGCAGCCTGCGCGCGTCCTCCATGAACTGCCGCAGGTCCCGGGGCAGTCCGTCGGGGAGCGGCTGGTCGTTGCGGGTCCACGTGCGCAGCAGCTCGTTGACGCGGGGCACCTCGCCGCGGGCGAGGACGGCGCCGAGAACCTCGTCGGCCTCGTCGTCCCACACCCACTCCGGGTCGCTGCCCGCCCCCGAGCCGGCCACCGAACCTCCCGGCGCCCAGGTCCACGCGGTCTTGGCGTGGGCGGGCGCCGCCGCGCCGAGTACCCCGAGTGCTCCCAGCGCTCCGCCGGCGAGCAGCATCTTGCGCCTGCTGAGTTCGTCCATGCTCGCAACTCCTCCTCGGGTCTTACGGATGGGATCGTGCGCTCACGTCGGACGGTTGGCGTCCGGGATCTCGATGTGGATCTCCTCACCCTTGGTGAGGTAGAAGAGGATGTACTGGCGCGCCACCTCGTCGATCGTCCAGGCGATCTCCGGCACCAGCGGCAGGTCGATCACGCCTTCGCGGAACTTCACCAGCAGCGGCCAGACGGTTTCGAGGGTGTTCTGCCAGAACGGCTCGCGGCGGATGCCGTTCCAGTCGGCGACCTGGTCGCCCACGAGGTACCGCGCGAAGGCGTTGACCAGCGGCCGGGTGATGTGGGTGCCCAGGCTGGTCTGCTCGGCGAGCTGGCGCAGCAGGATGTCGGTCAGCTCCACGCCTTCGCGCGTGGGCCCGAGGACGGGGTCGAGGAGCTGGTCGGACTGGGCGTTGGCCGCGGCCCAGGTGGCGGGGATGTACTCGTCCCGGACGCCGAGCATGTGCACCGTCACCTGCCACACGTGCAGATACGCCTCGGACTCGGCCGGGGTCATCGGCACTTCCCACTCGAGCATCTTGCGCATGGTGTAGGTGGCCAGGCTGTGCCAGGTGACGAGCATGTCCCCCAGGCTGATCGGGATCCGCTGGCCGCCGCTGGTGTCGCTCCAGCCCTCGGAGCCGGGCAGCAGGTTCCGCACGGCCGCGTGCACCATGCGGGTCTTCACCGCCTCCACGGCGCAGATGCCCTCCGGGCGGTACGCGTCCAGGGCACCGACGGCGAAGCCCAGCTTGCTGGTCTTGGCGACCCGGTCCTCCATGTCCGCGCCGCCCTTGGAGTAGTACACGGCGCGTGCCTCGCGGGGGATGGCGGTGCTGAGCATGCCGCCCCCGAGGCCGTTGAGGATGTTGTGGTAGATGCTCCTCCGCTTGCTGAACCCGGCGGCGGTCTCCAGCTTGTCCCGGTCCGCCCAGGAGGGCAGCCGGCGCGCCTTCTCCATGAAGTCCCGTACGTCCGCGGGCAGCGCGTCCGGCACCGGCTGGTCGTTGCGGGTCCAGGTCCGCAGCGCCGCGTTGACCCTGGGCACGTCGCCCCGCCTGAGCACCTCGCCCAGGAGGTAGTCGGCTTCGTCGTCCCACGCCTCGTGCGGGTCCGTGCCCGTCCCGTGGCCCGCCACCGAGCCGCCGGCCGCCCATGTCCAGGCGGACCTCGCGTGTGCCGGCACCGCCGCGCCGAGCACACCGAATGCTCCGAGCGCTCCGCCGGCGAGCAGCATCTTGCGCCTGCTGAGTTCGTCCATGCCCGCAACTCCTCCTTGAGCCACCGGAAGCCTGGTCGGTATCCTGATGTTCAGATACGGTGATACAGATCATGTAGCTGCGTATCATCGAGGGAAGCGCAAGCCGGGTCGGAGCACAAGCCTTAGGACCCAACTTCTTCGCCACCGCCGATAATGAGCGGAGAACCGGGCTCCCCCGTCCCGGCCCGGTCCGCACCCGTGTCCCGAGAAAGGCGACCGTGGAACCTGCATTTGCCTTCCTGGCCGCGCCCCAGGACTCCGATTCGGTGCTGGAGCGCGCGTTCGCCGAGGCCGCAGAACAGGCCGACGAGAGCGACGAGACGACCACGCGCGTGCTCGACGCCGCGTTCGAGCAGTTGTGCCGCATGGGCATCCGGCGATCCACGATGGAGGACGTGGCCCGCCGGGCGGGCGTCTCGCGGATCACGGTCTACCGGCGCTTCGCCTCCAAGGAGGCGCTGGTCCAGCAGGTCGTGCAGCGCGAGTTCCGGCGGTACTTCGACCAGTTCATCATCGACGTCCAGGACGCCGAGACCGTCGCCGACCGCGTGGTGCTCGGCTTCGGGAGCTCGCTGCGGGCGATCCGCAGCAACCCCCTCATCGGCGGCCTGATGGAGGCGGAGCCGGAGGCCGTGGTGCCGTCCATGACCGGCGACGGGGGGCGGACTCTCGCCGTGGTGCAGCAGTTCGTGGCGGGCAGGCTGCGCAGGGAGCAGCAGGCGGGCAACGTCGCCGACGATGTGGACGTCGGCGTCGTCGCCGAGATGATGGTCCGGGTGTCGGCGTCCTTCCTGGTCATCCCCAGCCATGTCATCGACCTCGACGACGAGGAGCAGGTACGTGCGGTGGCCCGGCAGTTCCTCGTCCCGATGCTGGACGCCACCGGCGGGGCCCGGCGCTGACCCCCGCCGGCGGCGCTCAGGACCGCCGCGCACCGCTCACTCGTAGCGTTCGCCCTTCTCCGCCCGGGCCACGAGCGAGGCGGGCGGCTCGAACCGTTCCCCGTACCGTTCGGCCAGTTCCCCGGCCCGGTCGGTGAAGCCGGCCGGGCCGCCCCGGTAGCCGTTGATGTACTGCAGTACGCCGCCGGTCCACGCGGGGAAGCCGATGCCCAGGATCGAGCCGACGTTCGCGTCGGCCACCGACCGCAGGACGCCTTCGTCGAGGCAGCGGACCGCGTCGAGCGCCTCCGCGAAGAGCATCCGCTCCTTCATGTCCGTCAGCGGGATCTCGCGCCCCGCCACGGTGAAGTGCTCGGACAGGCCCGGCCACAGCCCCGTGCGCCGGCCGTCCTCGTAGGCGTAGAACCCGGCGCCCGAGGAGCGTCCGGCGCGGCCGAACTCGTCGATCATCCGGTCCACGACCGCCTCGGACCCGTGCGGGCGCCACTGCCCGCCCTCGGCCAGCACCGCGGCCCTGGTCTCCTCGCGGATCTTGCGGGGCAGGGTCAGGGTCAGCTCGTCCAGCAGTTGCAGCGGCGGCGCCGGGTAGCCGGCCTGGGCGCCTGCCTGCTCGATCGAGGCGGGGGGCAGGCCCTCGCCGACCATCGCCACCGCCTCGTCGATGAACTTGCCGATCACGCGGCTGGTGAAGAAGCCCCGGCCGTCGCCCACCACGATCGGCGTCTTGCCTATCTGCCGGGCGAAGTCCACGGCCTTCGCCACGGTGCGCTCTTCGGTCTTCTCGCCGGCGATGATCTCCAGCAGCTTCATCTTGTCGACGGGCGAGAAGAAGTGGAGGCCGATGAAGTCCTCCGGGCGCTTGACGCCTTCGGCCAGCCCGGTGATGGGGAGCGTGGAGGTGTTCGAGCCCAGGACCGCGTCCGGCGCCACGACGCTCTCGATCTCGGCGAGGACGCGGTGCTTCAGCTCCGGGTCCTCGAAGACCGCCTCGATCACCAGATCGCAGCCGGCGAGGTCGGCGGTGCCGGCGGTCGGCGTGATCCGTGCGAGGACCTCGTCGGCCTTCTCCCAGGACATCCGGCCGCGCACCACCGTCTTGGCGAGCAGCTTCTCGGAGTACTGCCTGCCCTGCGCGGCGGCTTCGGGGGTGACGTCCTTCAGGACGACGTCGATCCCGCTCCGGGCACAGGCGTAGGCGATGCCCGCGCCCATCATGCCGGCGCCCAGCACGGCGACCTTGCGCGCGAGGTGCGGGGGGTGGCCCTCCGGGCGGTTGCCACCGGAGGCGATGTGCTGCATGTCGTAGAAGAACGCCTGCATCATGTTCTTCGCGACCTGACCGGTCATCAGCTCGACCAGATAGCCGGTCTCGACCTTCTGCCCGCTTTCGAGGTCGACCTGGGCGCTCTCGACGGCCGCGGCGAGGATGCCGCGCGGGGCGGGCATGTGCGCGCCCTTCAGCTGCCGGCGCAGGTTCGCCGGGTACGCCGGGAGGCTCGCCGCCAGCTTCGGGTGGGAGGGGGCGCCGCCGGGGATCCGGTAGCCCTCGGCGTCCCAGGGCTGTACGGATCCGGGGTTGGCCAGGACCCATGCACGGGCGGCGGTCAGCAACTCCTCCGGCGACCGGGCCAGTTCGTGCACCAGGTGCTTGGCCAGCGCCTCGGCGGGGCGGTACTGCTGCCCCTGGAGCAGGACGTCGCCCAGCGCGCGCTCCAGGCCCAGGAGGCGGACGGTCCGGCTGACGCCGCCGCAGCCGGGCAGCAGTCCCAGGGTCACCTCCGGCAGGCCGATGCGGCTGTCCGGCGCGTCCAGCGCGATGCGGCGGTGGCAGGCCAGCGCGATCTCGTAACCGCCGCCGAGCGCCGACCCGTTGAGGGCCGCGGCGACCGGCCTGCCGAGGGTTTCGAGGCGCCGCAGCTGCGACTTCAGGGTCGTGCAGAGGTCGCTCAGCCTTGCGGCGTCCTCCGGCCTCGCCCTGCTCATGAAGCCGACGTCGCCGCCGGCGAAGAAGCTCTTCTTGGCCGAGGTGAGCACCACGCCGGCGATGCTCTCGCGCTCGGCCTCCAGCCGGTCGACGGCGGCGCCCATCGAGTCGACGTAGGCCTGGTTCATCGTGTTGACGTCCTGGCCGGGGTCGTCCATCGTCAGGATGACGATCCCGTCGGGATCCTGCTCCCACCTGATCATGCTCTTCTCCGGCATCGGCACGGCGTTCCTTCCGGGTGTGTGCGGGTTCAGAGGCGTTCGACGACGGTGGCGATGCCCATGCCGCCGCCGGCGCAGAGGGTGACCACGGCCCGTCGGGCGGAGCGGCGTTCGAGCTCGTCCACGACCGTGCCGACGAGCATCGCGCCGGTCGCGCCGAGGGGGTGGCCCATGGCGATGGCGCCGCCGTTGACGTTGACCTTGTCCCAGGGCAGCCGGAGGTCCCGTACGCAGCGGAGCACCACCGACGCGAACGCCTCGTTGATCTCGAACAGGTCGATGTCGTCCACCGTCAGCCCGGCGAGGTCCAGCGCCTTGCGGGTGGCCGGGGCGGGGCCCGTGAGCATGATCGTCGGGTCGTCCCCGCTGACCGCCGCGGCGACGATGCGGGCGCGGGGCGTGAGGCCCAGTTCCGCGCCGGCCCGCTCGGAGCCGACGAGCACGAGCGCCGCGCCGTCGACCACCCCCGAGGAGTTGCCCGGGGTGTGGACGTGGTCGATGCGCTCGATCCAGTGGTACTTCTGCAGGGCCACCGCGTCGAACCCGCCCAGGTCGCCGATGTTCGCGAACGAGGGCTTGAGGCCGGCGAGCGTGTCGAGCGAGGTCTCCGGGCGCGGGTGCTCGTCCTGCGCGAGCACGGTCACCCCGTTGCGGTCCCGGACCGGGACCACGGACTTCGCGAAGTGCCCGCCGGACCAGGCCGCCGCGGCCCGGCGCTGGGACCGCAGGGCGTAGAGGTCGACGTCCTGCCGGGTGAAGCCCTCGACGGTCGCGATGAGGTCGGCGCTGACGCCCTGGGGGACGAAGTACGTGTCGTACGCGGTCTCCGGGTCGGCCGCCATCGGGCCGCCGTCGCTGCCCATCGGCACGCGCGACATCGACTCGGCGCCGCCCGCGACCACAAGCTGCTCCCACCCGGAACGGACCTTCTGCGCGGCGATGTTCACCGCCTCAAGACCGGAGGCGCAGAACCTGTTGAGCTGCACCCCGGCCACGCGGTCGGGCAGACCGGCCGCCAGCGCCGCCGCCTTGGCGAGGTCCATGCCCTGGTCGCCCACCGGCGAGACCACGCCCAGCACGACGTCGTCGAGCCGGCCGGGGTCCAGCTCCGGCCGGCGCCGGAGGAGTTCGTCGATCAGCCCGGTCACCAGGGACACCGGTTTGACGTGGTGCAGCGCACCGTTCCTGCCGCGGCCGCGCGGGGTGCGGATCGCGTCGTAGATGAAGGCTTCTGTCATCGTCCTCTGCTCCCTCGTGGGCCCGTGTAGGAGGACAGGCAACTCCAGTTATTGTCATCGTGTCAATAGCATTGGACACAACTCCCCTTCGGCCAGGACAGGGTTCCACACGAAGACACACACGCCGGAGCGGACGCGGGCGATGCGATCTATTGACACATGGCCAACAACTGGTCCATCGTGAGGGCCGCGCGATGAGTCCGTTGATGGTCCGCGATGAGGGAGTCCGCCGTGGTCACCGCAGAGCAGCTCCACCAGGAGGCAGCAGGGCTGACGATCACCCGCCTGCTGCGCCGCAACGCCCGGGAGTTCCCCGGCCTTCCCGCGCTCACCAGCGGGATCGGGCCGGACGCGACGACGCTGTCCTGGTCGCAGCTGCGCGCCGAGGTCGCCGCCCTGACCCGCGGTCTGGCCGCGCTCGGCCTGAGCCGCGGAGACCGGATGCTGATCGCCATGTCGAAGCGGCCGGAGCACTGGATCGCCGACCTGGCCGCGATCCACCTGGGGGCGATGGCCTGCAGCCTGTACGACACGCTCAGCACCGAGCAGCTGCGCTTCGTCGCCCGGCACAGCGGGGCCACCGTCCTCGTACTCGAGGGCGAGGAGCAGATGCGGCGCTGGCAGCCGGTCCTCAAGGAGCTGCCGCACCTGCGCGCCGTCGTGGTCCTCGACCCGGAGGGAGTCCCGCCCGGCGGCCGGCTCGTCGTCCGCTACGCGGACATCCCCCGCGAAGGGCCGTCCGGAGACGCCTCGTTCGACGTGCTCACGGACGCGGTCACCCCAGACCAGCCGCTGACCCTCGTCTACACCTCGGGTACCACCGGCGAGCCCAAGGGCGTGGTGCTCTCCCACCGCAACGTGGTCCACGAGTCCCTGATGCAGGACCACCTCGTCGCCGTCCCCGAGCATCCGCGCACGGTGGCGTACCTGCCGCTGGCGCACGTGGCCGAGCGGGTGCTCGGGATCTACATGCCGATCTGCAACGCCGGCCACGTCACCATCTGCCCCGACCCGGCGCAACTGCTGCCGGCGCTGCTCGCGGTGCGTCCGCACGGCTTCTTCGGCGTCCCCCGGGTGTGGGAGAAGCTCGCCGCCGGGCTGCGGGCGAAGCTCGCCGCGCTGCCCGCGGAGCAGTCCGCGGCCCTGAAGCAGGCGCAGGAGGCCGCCTGGGGGGCGTTCCACCTGCGGTCCGCGGGCCAGGACGTCCCGGACGCACTCGCGGCCAAGGTGGCGCAGCTCGACGCGCAGGTGCTGCGGCCGGTCCGGGACGCCATCGGACTGGACGACTGCCGCCGGGCGTTCAGCGGCGCGGCGCCGATCCCCACCGCGGTCCTGGAGTTCCTGGCGGGTCTCGGGCTCCCCGTGTACGAGGTGTGGGGCCTGAGCGAGACCACCGGGGCGGCGACGGTCAGCACCCCCGGGACGTTCGCCCTGGGCGCGGTCGGTGCACCGGGTCCGGGCATCGAGGTGAAGGCCGCGGACGACGGCGAGCTGTTCGTCCGCGGTCCCGTGGTCTTCCCCGGCTACCTCACGGCCGACGGCCGTATCGCATCGGCGACCGACCGCGAGGGCTGGCTGCCCACCGGCGACGTCGGCGCGATCGACGAACGCGGCCTGGTCCGGATCACGGACCGCAAGAAGGAGATCATCATCACCGACGGCGGGAAGAACATCGCCCCGACGAAGATCGAATCCCTGCTGCGGGCGCACCCCCTCGTCGCCCAGGCCGTCGCGATCGGCGACCGGCGCCCGTACGTCACCGCACTCCTCGTCCTCGACGAGGAAGCCGCCCCGCTCTGGGCGCGGGCCAACGGGATCGCCGCCGCCGGCCCCGGTGAGCTGGCACGCCACCCCGAGGTGCTCAGCGCCCTCGACAAGGCCGTCGCGGAAGCCAACGCCGCGCTCTCCCGCGCGGAACAGGTGAAGAAGTACGAGGTCCTGGCCGGACCGTGGACCCCGGAGACCGGCGAACTGACACCGAAGCTGAGCCTGCGGCGCCGGGCGATCGACCTGCTGCACGCCGAGACGATCGAGGCGATGTACACATAGATCCGGCAGTACGGCGATCAGCGGACAGCACGACGACAAGGACACCGGCATGGGCGGTCGACGCCAGACGCAGCGACGCAGGATGGAGCCGGACGCCCGGCGTGCGGAGATCCTCGGCGTCGCCCGCAGGCTCTTCGGGGCGAACGGCTACGCCACGGTGTCCACCTCGGACATCGCGGCCGAGGCCGGCGTGGCCCGGGCGCTGATCAACCACTACTTCGGCAGCAAGCGCCGCCTCTACCTGGAGGTGGTGCGGCAGATGATGGTCGTACCCGCCTCCGTCTCCCGCAATCTGCCGCCGACCGGCCCCGAGGAGCGGCTGTCGATCTGCGTCGACCGCTGGCTCGACGTCGTGGAGCGCAACCGGGAGATGTGGCTGTCCGCGATCGGCCTGGAAGCCCTGGGCAACGACCCGGAGGTCGACCGGATCATGCTGGAGGCCGACGAGATCGCGACCGACCGCATCCTCGAGGCCGCGCTGATGGCCGACGTCACCGAAGGGCGGACCCAGCTGAGGGCGATGATCCGCGCCCACAGCGCCATGCTCAAGGCCGCCTCCCGGGAGTGGCTGGTACGCGGCACGCTCAGCCGCAGCGACCTGCACGTGATCCTCACCCGCACCGTGCTCCACCTGCTGAACACGGTCTATCCCGCGATCCGCGCGGCCGACGGCGGCAGCGCCCCACCGACGCCATGACACCGTTAGATGGAGGAACCCGCACCATGCCCCGAGCCCTGACGGACGAACGCCGCGATCTGACCAAGGCGATACGCGACTTCTGCCGCCGCGAGTGCGGCACCAAGGAGCAGCGGGACAAGCTGACCGAGGGCGGCCAGGAGCCGCACAACCAGAAGCTCTACGAGAAGATGGCGGAGCTCGGCTGGCTCGGCATCGTCGTTCCCGAGCAGTACGGCGGCGCGGGCCTCGGCATGGCGGACCTGTGCCTCTTCCTGGAGGAGACCGCCTACGGGCTCGCGCCGATCAGCGGCTTCGGGACCACGGCCATCGCCGCGGCGACCTACGAGAAGTACGGCACGGAGGAGCAGCGCCGCACCGTCCTGGAAGGCACGGTGCGGGGCCGGGTCCAGGCCATCTCGATGTCGGAGCCGGGCGCCGGCTCCGACGTGGGAGCGCTGGCCTGCCGCGCGGAGCGGACCGACGGCGGGTACGTCGTCAACGGGCAGAAGACCTGGTGCTCCAACGCGCACTTCGCCGACCACATCCTGCTCATCGCCCGCACGTCGCACGAGGAGTCGAAGCACCGGGGCCTGACCCAGTTCATGGTCCCCGCCGACGCCGCCAGCCTGGAGATCAGGGGCATCGACACGATGGGCGGCCGGGAGGTCAACGACCTCTACTTCACCGACTGCTTCGTACCGGACACGGCCGTCGTGGGCACGCCCGGACAGGGCTGGCAGCAGCTGATGACCGGGCTGAACCTGGAGCGGATGATCCTCGCCGCGCTGATGCTGGGCACCGCCCGGCGCGCGTTCGACGACACCCTCGCGTACGTCCGGCAGCGCGAGCAGTTCGGCCGGCCGATCGGCTCGTTCCAGGCGCTCAAGCACCGCATAGCCGACATGGCCACCGAACTCGAATGCGCCCGGCTCCTGCTGGACGACGTCGCGGCCGCGATCGACGCCGAACCCGACCGGGTCTTCGCCCGCGAGGCGTCCATGGCCAAGCTCAAGTGCACCGAGCTGGCCAAGCAGGTGGCCCTGGAGGGCATGCAGATGATGGGCGGCTACGGCTACGCCACGGAGTACGGCATGGAAGCCCTGCTGCGCTCGACCGTCGCGTCCACGGTCTACGGCGGCACGAGCGAGATCCAGCGCGACATCATCGGCAAGACCTACGGGCTGTGAGGGGCGCGACGTGCTGACGACACGGTTCAGCGAGATGTTCGGCGTCGAGCACCCGATCGTCCAGGGCGGCATGCAGTGGGTGGGCCGCGCCGGACTGGTCGCCGCGGTGGCGAACGCGGGCGCGCTCGGATTCCTCACCGCCCTCACCCAGCCCACGCCGGAGGCCCTGGCGAAGGAGATCGACCGCTGCCGGGAGCTGACCGACAGGCCGTTCGGCGTCAACCTCACCATCCTGCCGTCGATCAACCCGCCGCCGTACGAGGAGTACCGCCGCGCGATCATCGAATCCGGCGTGCGGATCGTCGAGACGGCCGGCTTCAACCCGCAGGAGCATCTGCCGGAGTTCCGCGCGCACGGCGTCAGGGTGCTGCACAAGTGCACCAGCGTCCGGCACGCCGTCAAGGCCGAACGGCTCGGCGTCGACGCGGTGAGCATCGACGGCTTCGAGTGCGCCGGACACCCCGGGGAGGACGACGTACCGGGCCTGGTCCTCATCCCCGCGGCGGCCCGGCGGCTGACGGTGCCGATGATCGCCTCCGGCGGCTTCGCGGACGGCCGGGGCCTGGTCGCCGCGCTCGCGCTGGGGGCGGACGGCATCAGCATGGGCACGCGGTTCCTGTGCACGGCGGAGTCCCCGGTGCACCGGCGCGTGAAGGAGCAGATCGTCGCCCACACCGAACAGGACACCGAACTGCTCTTCCGCCCGCTGCGCAACACCGCGCGGGTGGCGACCAACACCGTCAGCCGCAAGGTCGTCGAGATCCTCGACGAGGGCGGCGGGTTCCCCGACGTACGCGACCTGGTCGCCGGGACCCGCGGCCGCAGGGTGTTCGAGGACGGCGACCTGGAGGCCGGCATCTGGAGCGCGGGCCTGGCCCAGGGCCTCATCGACGACATCCCGACGGTCCGCGAGGTCGTGGAGCGCATCGTGGAAGAAGCCGGAGAGCTGATCACCGGCCGCTTGACCGCCCTGCGGCGCTGATCCTGGGGCCGGGGATACGCGCGTACCGGGAGACGGCCGGCCACCGCCGCTCGCGGGGAGCGGGCGGCGGTGGCCGATGCCGTCGCCGTGCTCCGGCAGCGAATCGGCCGCCGGGGTTCACTGCCGGTGGGTCCGACGGGGGTCCGCCCCGCCGGACGGGCACTGCTGCGGGGCGGAGGGACGGGTCAGTCCGTGCCGAAGGAGTGGACCGTGGTGGAGCGGTAGGTGTCGCCGGGGCGGAGGACCGTGCTGGGGAACGACGGCTGGTTCGGGGAGTCGGGGAAGTGCTGGGTCTCCAGGCAGAAGGCGTCGCCCTGACGGTAGACCCGGCCCGAGGTGCCCGCGAAGGACCCGTCGAGGAAGTTCCCGCTGTAGAACTGCAGGCCGGGCTCGGTGGTCCTGATGGTCATCGTGCGGCCCGACAACGGCTCCCGGACCGAGGCCGCCCGCTCCGGGGCGCGGGTGATGCCCTTGTCCAGGACGAAGTTGTGGTCGATGCCCTTGGCGTACAGCAGTTGCTCGTGGCCGTCGCGCAGGTCCGCGCCGACCTCCTTCGGCCGGCGGAAGTCGAAGGGGGTGCCCGCGACCGGGGCCAGTTCTCCGGTGGGGATGAGGCCTTGGTCGACAGGGGTGTAGCGGGATGCGGCGATCTTCATTTCGTGGCCGTGGACGTCGCCGCTGCCCTCGCCCGCGAGGTTGAAGTACACGTGGCTGGTGAGGTTCACGACCGTCGGCGCGGAGGTGGTGGCGGCGTAGTCGATCCGCCAGTCGCCGTCCGCGGTCAGGGTGTAGTCGACCCGGGTCGCCAGTGCGCCGGGATAGCCCATCTCGCCGTCGCCGCTGACGTAGCGCAGGGTCAGGCCTACGCCCGCCGCGGAGGTGAACGGCTCGACGTCCCACACCCGCTTGTCGAAGCCCTTGTCGCCGCCGTGCAGGCTGTGGTCCCCGTCGTTGAGCGGTAGCTGGTACGTCCGGCCGTCGAGGGTGAAGCGGCCGCTGTCGACGCGGTTGCCGTAGCGGCCGATGAGCGCGCCGAAGTACGGGCTGAGGGCGACGTAGGCGTCGAGGTTCTCGAAGCCCAGCGACACGTTCGCGTACCCGCCGCGGCGGTCGGGCAGTTCGAGGGACTGCACGATGCCGCCGTAGGACAGCACCCGTATCCGGGTGCCGCCGTTGGCGAGGGTCCAGCGGTCCACGCGGGTGCCGTCGGCCAGCCGGCCGAACGGCTCGCGGAAGGGCCGGGTCGGCCGGCCGGCAGTGCGCGCGGCCGCCGGGGCGGCGAGCCCGGCGGCGGCCAGGCCGCCGGCCGTCGCGGCCAGCATGGAGCGTCTGCTCGTGCTCGGGGTCATGGAGATAACTCCTCGTCAGCGAGAGTTCGGGATCGGGTCGTACGAGTCGCGGGCCGGCACTCCGCACTGCACTTGTTCCGTGTTCGAAATTTCGTCAGTCGTTCGAAATTCAGGCCAGACGGTAAGGAGGCCGACGGCGGCTGTCAACGGTCAGCGCACGGCGAACCCGTAGCCCGCGGCCGAAAGTTTCAGGTGCTGGCGCGGGCCACGAGGTGGGTGGGGAGGATCAGGGAGCTGGGGTCCTCGCCGGCGACGAGCCCGGCGAGCATGCGGGCCATCTCGTTGCCCAGGGCTTCGATGGGCTGGTGGACCGTGGTCAGCGACGGTTCGGCGATCCGCGCGATGTCCAGATCGTCGAAGCCCACGACCGCGACGTCGGCGGGCACCGCGCGACCCGAGCCGCGCAGCGTGCGCAGCGCTCCGGCCGCCATGTTGTCGTTGGCGGCGAACACCCCGTCCGGTTCCGGCTGCCGCTTCAGCAGTGCTGCCATGGCGGCGGCGCCGCTGGGTTCGGTGAAGTCTCCGTACTCCGGCGGGAAAGGCTGCAGTCCGGCGAGGATCATGGCCTCCCGGTAGCCGCGGTGACGCGCACGGCTCACCTCGGTGTCCGGCAGCCCGCAGATTATGCCGACCCGCCTCCGTCCGCGGGCGAGCAGGTGCTCGGTGGCCTGGCGCGCGCCGCCGGCGTTGTCGACGTCCACGAACCACGGCGCATCGAATCCCGCCGGGCGTCCGCCGAAGACGACAGGGACCTCCGCCTCCCGTGCGAGGTGGAGCACAGGGTCGTTCTCCCGGACGGCCATGAACATGGCGCCGTCGACTCCCCGGGCGCGCAGGAGTTCCGCGAGTCGCCGCCGGCTGCGCTCGCTTGCCGCAAGGCACAGCATCAGGTGCAGGTCGGCTCCTTCCAGGGCGCCGGACGCGCCGACGATCACCTTTGCGAAGAACGGGTCCGCGAAGATCGACGGAGCCTCGCCCGAGATGACGAGGGCGACCGCGCCCCTCTGGCGGGTGGCCAGCGCCCGCGCCGTCGTGTTCGGCACGTAGTCGAGTTCCCTGATGGCCCGCAGGACCGCCGCCCGCTTCGCCGGGCTGACGTGGGGCGCGTTGTTGAGCACCCGGGAGGCCGCCGAGCGGGAGACGCCGGCGCGCTCGGCCACCTCGTCGAGCGTGGGCTGCCGGCGCGGCACGTCTGTCATGGACCCCCGGAGCCTCCTCCGACCCGTGGCCGTCAGGACGCCCCCACCGCCGGGAGCGCTTCCAGTCCTGGGACCTTAACGACTCCCCGCTCTCCGGTGAAGAGTGGCCGCGCGGCAACTCTTGACAGGTTCCCATCAGCGCCCACACGATGACCGGAAGCACTCGCGAATCTCTGCCACAAAATGGGAGCGCTCCCAAGAGCATTGCTCCCGTGCGCCACTCGTGCTCGGAGTGCGGCAGCCCGACACCGTCGCACCTTCATGCCGCGGGCTCAGGACGAAAGCCCCGCGGCGTTCCCCTTCATGAATGAGGTTCACCGATGCGCAAACTCATACGCGGGGCGGTGGCAGCGCTCCTCGCACTGCCGCTGTTCCTGATCTCGTCACCATCCGCGCAGGCGGCGCCCACCCCGCTCGCCATGACCAGCGGCTTCTACGTCGACCCGAATTCCAGCCCCGCGGCCTGGTCGGCCGCCAACCCCGGGGACGGCCGGGCCTCCGCGATCCGCAGCTCCATCGCCAGCACCCCCATGGCCCGTTGGTTCGGCTCCTGGAGCGGCGACATCGGCTCCGCCGTAGGTTCCTACACCGGGGCGGCCCAGGCGGCCGACAAGTTGCCGCTCCTCGTCGCGTACAACATGTACGGCCGCGACGCGTGCGGTGGGCACTCGGGCGGTGGAGCCGCGTCCCCGTCCGAGTACGCCGGGTGGATCGACGCCTTCGCCCGCGCGATCGGCAGCCGCCCCGCCGTCGTCGTCCTGGAACCCGACGCTCTCGGGGACTACAGCTGCATGTCGCAGGCGCAGATCATCGAGCGGCAGACGATGCTCACCAACGCCCTCTCGCGGTTCCGGTCCGCGGCGCCGAACGCCTGGGTCTACCTCGACGCGGGCAACCCCCGCTGGGTCGACGCCTCCACCATGGCCGAACGCCTGCACGCCTCCGGACTCAGCCTCGCCAGGGGCTTCTCCCTCAACGTCTCGAACTACTTCACCACCTCGGAGAACGTGTCCTATGCCGGCAGCGTCAACCAGGCACTGGGCCAGCGCCACGGCTACAGCAAGCCGTTCGTCGTGGACACCAGCCGCAACGGCAACGGCTCGAACGGTGAGTGGTGCAACCCCGGCGGACGCAGGATCGGCACTCCCACCCAGCAGGGGGGCGGCGCCGAGATGCTCCTGTGGATCAAGACACCCGGGGAGTCCGACGGCAACTGCGGTGTCGGATCCGGTTCCACCGCCGGGCAGTTCCTGCCGGAGGTCGCCTACAAGATGATCTACGGCTACTGACACCCGGGCGCGGCCTCCCAGGCTGTGCACAAGCTCGCATGCCCGGGCCGACGCCCACCTGCTGAACGCCGGACGGCCGCACGGAACCGCCCGTCCCGCGGCGAGCGGGGCCCCGCGGGACGGGCGCGACAAAAGGAGAGGCAATGCTCGTTCGAGCACGAAGGCGGCTGGCCCGCCTCCTCGCGGTGACGGCCGCGGTGCTGACGCTGTCCGCCGCGGCGCCCCACCAGCCGGTGGCCCAGGCCGCACCCGGCAGCCCGGCCGTCACCCCGCCACTGGGCTGGAACAGCTGGAACAGTTTCGGCTGCGCCGTCACCGAGGACATGGTGCGCCAGGCCGCGGACGCCATGGTCAGTTCGGGCATGCGGGACGCGGGCTACGAGTACGTGGTGGTCGACGACTGCTGGTTCGACCCGCAACGTGACGCCCAGGGCAACCTGCGCGCCCACCCGGCGAAGTTTCCCGGTGGGATGAAGGCGCTGGGCGACTACATCCACAGCCGCGGCCTGAAGTTCGGCCTCTACCAGGTGCCCACCGAGCGCACCTGTGCGCAGCGCGTCGGCACGTTCCCCGGCTCGACGGGCAGTATGGGACACGAGGTGCAGGACGCCCGCACCTTCGCCTCCTGGGGCGTGGACTACCTCAAGTACGACTGGTGCTCGCCCGCGGGCACGCGGGACGAGCAGGTGGCCCGGTTCTCCCTGATGCGCGACGCCCTGCGGGACACGGGCAGGCCCATCGTCTACAGCATCAACCCGAACAGCTTCCACGCGATCACCGGCTCCACGTACGACTGGGGCGAGGTCGCCGACCTGTGGCGCACCACCGAGGACCTGCTCGACATCTGGCAGAACGGCAACGTCAACAGCTACCCGATGGGCGTCGGCAACGTCGTCGACGTCAACGCCCCGCTCGCCGCCCAGGCCGGCCCGGGCCACTGGAACGATCCGGACATGCTGGTCGTGGGCAGACCGGGGCTGTCGCTGACCGAGTCGCGGTCGCATTTCACCCTGTGGGCGCTGATGGCCGCGCCGTTGATGGCGGGCAACGACATCCGCACCATGTCCGCCGACGTCAGCGCGGTGTTACGCAACCAGCGGCTGCTGGCGGTGAACCAGGACCCCCTGGGCGCCGGCGGACGACGGGTCCGCGACGACGGCGCCACCGAGGTGTTCGCCAAGCCCCTGTCCGACGGCTCGGTCGCCGTCGGGCTCTTCAACCGCGGCGACGGCACCGCCACCGTCAGCGCCTCGGCCGCACAGATCGGCCTGACCGGTGGGTCGTTCGCCCTCACCGACCTGTGGACCGGCGCCACGTCGGACACGAGCGGCCAGATCACCGCGAGCGTACCGGCGCACGGCGTGACGGCGTTCCGGATCACCGGGGGCACGCCGCTCGCCGCCGAGACCTCCCGGATCCGCGGCAACGGCTCCGGCCGCTGCCTGGATGTGGAGAACTCCTCCACGGCCGCGGGCGCCGCCGTCGTGATCTGGGACTGCCACACCGCCGCCAACCAGCTCTGGACGACGTGGGCCGGCGGAGAGATCCGCGTCTTCGGCGACAAGTGCCTGGACGCCGAGAACCAGGGGACCGCCAACGGCACCCGGGTGATCACCTGGACCTGCAACGGCCAGGACAACCAGAAGTGGAGCTTCGCCGCCGACGGTTCGATCCGCAACGTGCACGCCGGACTGTGCCTGGAGACGAGCGGTGCGGCCACCGCGAACGGCTCGCGGCTGGTCCTGGGGGCCTGCGGCGGCCAGGCACACCAGCGGTGGACCCGCAACTGACCCCGATACGACCGAGGAGGCCGACCCCCCATGTCCGACCCACTGCGGCCCTGGAGCCGCCGGAGCGTGCTGACGGCCGCCACCGGCCTGACCGCCGCGACCGCGCTGCCCCTCGCACACTCCGCCCATGCCCGGCCGGCCGCATCGTCCCCCACCGCGGCGAACGCCGCGCTGGCGACGTACGCGAACCCCGTCCTGTGGCAGGACTTCGCGGACATCGACATCATCCGCGTCGGTGACACCTACTACTACTCCGCCTCGACGATGCACTATTCGCCGGGCGCGCCCATCCTGCGCTCCTACGACCTGGTCAACTGGGAGTTCGCCGGCCACTCGGTGCCGGTGCTGGATTTCGGGAGCAAGTACGACCTGAACGGCGGCCGCGGCTACGTCCGCGGCATCTGGGCCTCCTCCCTGGGCTACCGCCCGAGCAGCCGCACGTTCTACTGGGTGGGCCAGATCGACTTCGCCCGCACCTACCTCTACACCGCCACGTCCGTCGAAGGTCCCTGGAGCAGACATGCCTCCCTCGGCAACGTCTACTACGACGCGGGTCTGCTGTTCGACGATGACGACACCCCCTACGTGGCCTACGGCAACACCGCCATCCACGTCGCCCAGCTCGCGCCGGACGCGCGCACCCAGGTCCGTTCCCAGCAGGTGTTCAGCACCCCGTCGAGCGTCGGCACGCTGGAGGGAGCCCGCTTCTACAAGATCAACGGGAACTACTACATCTTCCTGACCCGGCCGGCCAACGGCCAGTACATCCTGAAGTCCGCCTCCGGACCCTTCGGTCCGTACGAGATGCGGCAGGTGCTCCTCAACCTGGCGGGACCGATCGCCGGCGGCGGAGTGCCGCACCAGGGCGGCCTCGTGAGCACCCCGGACGGGCAGTGGCACTACATGGCCTTCGTCGACGCGTACCCCGGCGGCCGGGTCCCGGCGCTCGCCCCGATCACGTGGACCGGGGACGGCTGGCCCGTCCTGCAACTCGTGAACGGCGCCTGGGGGCAGTCGTACACCGCACCGCTGCCCCTGCGCCCCGTCGCGCCGATGACCGGCACGGACACCTTCCAGGGCACCCGGCTGGGCCCGCAGTGGGAGTGGAACCACAACCCCGACACCGGCAGATTCTCCGTCGGCGACGGGCTGACCCTGCGCACCGCGACGGTGACCGACGACCTGTACAGCGCCCGCAACACGCTGACCCATCGCGTCCAGGGACCCACCTCCACCGCCACGATCGAGCTCGACTGCTCCCAGATGGCCGACGGCGACCGGGCGGGGCTGGCCATGCTGCGCGACTCCTCCGCGTGGATCGGCCTCAAGCGCGAGGGCGGCACGACGCGCGTGGTGATGGTCGACGGCCTGACCATGGACGGCAACTGGAACACCACCGGCAGGGGGTCCGAGCGGGCGAGCGCGGGATTCACGGGCAGCCGGATATGGCTGCGCGCCCGCGCCGACATCCGGCCCGGGAGCGGACGGCAGGCCCAGTTCTCGTACAGCACCGACGGCAGCGGCTTCAGCCCGCTCGGGCCCGCCTTCACGCTCAACAATGCCTGGCAGTTCTTCATGGGCTACCGCTTCGCCGTCTTCAACCACGCCACCAGAGCGCTCGGAGGCAGCGTGCGGGTGGCGAGATTCGAGTTGGCAACCCCGTGACCCCCGAGACGCGGAGACGACCACGAAGACGTTCACAGACATGATCAGCGTTCTTCAGACTGACAACCCGGGACTGTTTTGGTAAGACAGGTTCATGTCACTGAATCGACGGTCGTTCATGGGTGCGGTCACGGCGGGCGCGGCCCTGGGATCGAACACGGGCGCGGCCGCGGCGGCACCGGGCCGCGAGGGCGCGCGCTTCGGTCCCGCCGGGCCGCGGAACGACGACTACGACGGCTCCGACATGTGGCTGCGCTACGTGCCCGTCCGCGACCCGCACCTGCTCGGGCACTACCGGCGGCAGGTGACCGCCGTCGTCGTGGAGAACGCCGACCGGAACGCTTCGTACCGGCACACACCGAACCTGAGCATGGCTCCGGGATCGTCCGAGCGGCTGATGACCTCCACCCTGGAGGCGGCCAGGGAGGAGCTGGTCCGGGGCCTGAGCGGGCTGCTGGACCGGCCGGTGCGGGCACTCCCGCGGCCCGGGGACGTCCCGCCCGACGGCGCCGTCGTCGTGGGGACCCCGGAGAGTTCGCAGGCCGTGCGCCGGTTCCTGAAGGCCGACGAGCTGGCGCGCGCGGGCCGGGACGGCTTCGTCGTCAAGTCGGTCTCCCAGGGGCGCCGGGCGTTCACCCTCATCGCGGGGACCACAGAAGTGGGCGCGCTGTACGGCACGTTCGCCTTCCTGCGGCGCATCCAGACCCACGAGCCGATCACGGACCTGGCACTCACCGAGACCCCGAGGGTCGCCAACCGCCACCTGAACTACTGGGACACCGAGCGTCTCTACGCCGGCAACGACGAGCCGGGCACGGGCGGGCTGCGCGGTGAGAACGGCGCGATCTTCAACTTCGCCGCGACCGGCGCCAGTGCCCCGCTGAACCTGCCGGTCGTCCTCGACCGCTACCTCGTGGCGGCGCGGGCGATGGCCTCCGTCGGGATCAACGGGATCACCATCAACAACGTCAACGCCGACAACTCCTACCTCACTCCCGCGTACATCGCCCAGGAGGCCGCGCTGGCCGACGCGCTGCGGCCGTACGGGATCAGGCTCGCCCTCTCCATCCGCTACGCGGCACCCATGGACGGCCGCTTCGCACCGGACACGCTCACCGAGGAGCAGATGGCGCCCACGGACGCCGACTTCCGGGCCTGGTGGACCCGGAGGGCCCGGCGGATCCAGGAATCCATACCTGATTTCCTCGGATTCACCGTGAAGGCCAACTCCGAGGGCCAGCCGGGCCCCCAGGACTTCGGCTACGACCACGGCGACGGCGCCAACGGCATGGCGACCGCGGTGGCACCCCTCGGCCTGAAGATCTACTGGCGGACCTTCGTCTACAACCCCGACGTCGACAGCGACCGGCTGAAGCGCGCCTACCTGGAGTTCGGTCACATCGACGACGAGGCCCAGCCCGACGGAACCACCGGCCGCTTCCTGGACAACGTCTTCCTCCAGACCAAGAACGGCCCCCTGGACTTCCAGGCCAGGGAGCCCGTCCACCCGATGTTCGGACGGATGGAGAACACCAACCAGGCCCTCGAACTCCAGATCACCCAGGAGTACACCGGCCAGAACCGGATGCTCTGCTTCCTGGCGCCCATGTGGGAGGAGATCCTCAAGACCGACACCCACGCCACGGACGCGCGGGGCCGGCCCCTCGACAGGCGCCTGGTCGGCCACGTCGTGGACGGAACGGCCCAGGGCCACTCGGACACCGCCGTCGTCGGCGTGGCCAACCTGGGCAACGCGGACAACCTGACCGGACACCACTTCTCCCAGGCAAACCTGTACGCCTTCGGCCGCCAGTCCTGGGACTGGACCGCGGACTCCGCGGACATCGCCGCCGACTGGGTGAGGATGACCTGGAGCAACAGCCGGAAGGTCGTCGACGCGATCGTCTCCATGATGATGGGCTCCTGGCCGGCGCTGGTGAGCTACCAGACCCCCCTCGGGATCGCCCACCAGTTCACCGCCGACGTCCACTACGGCCCCGGCCCCTCGGAATCACACCTCCCGCGCGAGGACTGGAACCCCGTCTACTACAACAAGGCGGACAGCGCCGGCCTCGGCTACGACCGCTCCCCCACCGGAAGCAACTTCACCGCCCAGTACTCCCCCACCCTGGAAGCGGCCTACTCGGACATCGACACCGTCCCCGAGAACCTGATGATGTGGTTCCATCACGTGCCCTGGGACCGCCCCATGGGCAGCGGCAGGATCTTCTGGGACGAACTCGTCCACCACTACTACTCGGGTGTCCGGTACGTCAGCGGCATGCGCCGGACCTGGGACTCGCTGGAACCCTGGCTCGACGCCCGCCGGTTCGCCGAGGTCAGGGCCAAGCTGGCGCTCCACGAGACGGACGCGGCCGACTGGCGGGACACGTGCGTGAGCTACTGGCAGCGGTTCAGCGGCAGAGATATCCGCGTACCGGACTGAACCGCGCCGGCCGCCGGCACGGGCACCGCCCGCTGCGGTGCCCGTACCCGCCGGTCCGCTAGCCGGTCGGGCCCGCGTCGGAGATCACTTCGCGGGCCCCGGCGGGGATGTCGCCCACGTCGAAGGTGACGTTGTCGCGGGCGACGTTGCCGCGCTGGCCGTCGACGATTCCGGTGATGGCGGGGTTGGTCGTGTAGTTGCCGACCAGGGTGAGGTCGCCGGTGCGGTTGCCGTTCTGGTTGTTGGCGTGCGCCCACTGCCCGGCGCTGCCGACGAAGACGTTGCGGCTGCCGCTGAGATAGCGGGAGCCCTCGTCGAAGTACAGGCCGAGTTGCCCGCTGTTCTCGCAGTAGTTCGCGTCGACGACACCGCCCGGAATCGCGGAGAGGCTGTAGATGCAGCCGGCGTCGAACATCGTCTGCACGACGTTGCGCACGTGGTTTCCCACGACACGCACGTCACGCAGCGTCGTGGGAGTCCGGTAGACCGGCTGGAAGTCGTAGAGCCCGCGGTTGACGTACTCCGGGCTGCCGCCGGGATCGTTGGCGCCCCAGCCGTAACCGATCCCGATGCCGGTGTAGGGCATGTCGGAGACGTAGTTGTGCTCGATGGCCAGTCCGGAGACATAGCTGGCGAAGATGCCGTCCTGGTCGAGGTATTCGAGTGCCGTCGAGTGGATGCGGTTGTTCCTGATCAGGATGTCGCTGTTGGTCATCCGCTCGTCGGAGGGATGGTGCGCGTCCGGGCGTACCCCGCCGGCGACGATGCCGCCGCCGGCGCTCGCGGTGAAGGTGTTGCCGACGACCGACACGTTCTTCGCGCCCAGGCCCACGCCGGTGCCGTGCGCGTTGGCGTCGTTGCCGATACCGAGGCCGACGGAGCCGAGGTTGACGAAGCTGTTGTCCTCGAAGCCGATGTCCTCTGCCGCCGACACCTGCACCGCCCCGGGGGCCTGTGCCCAGTTGTTGCGGGCGCCCTCGAAGCCGCGGCAGCCGACCGCGCACGAGGTGAAGGCGTCGGACGGCCTGTGGGGCTGGACTCCCGTGATGAACGCGCCCGTCTGCTGGTTGGCGTAGCCGTTGGGGCTGCCGGGGTGCAGCCAGGTGGTGCCGGTGAAGGCCAGCCCTTCGAACCGCAGGTTGCGGGCCGGCTCGTCGTAGGTGCCGCCGACCTCCAGCAGCGATTCCAGCCGCGGCAGTTCGACCTGCGCGCGTTGCAGGTCCTGTCCCGGAAGCGGCTTGTAGTACAGCGTGCCTGCGGTGGTGTCCAGGTACCACTCACCGGGCTCGTCGAGGAACCGCTTGGAGTTCAGCAGGGTGAACACCGGGGTACGGAACGGGGACTGGATGGTGTCGTACCCGTAGGTGTTGTTGTCCCAGGCCGGTTGCTGCATGACGACCCTTGAGCCGGAGATGCTCTGTACGGGGGCGAACCGGTTGGTGAACGAGAGCTTCGCCTGGAGTTCGATGCGCCCCTGGTCGGGCAGCGTGGCGAG
Source organism: Streptomyces aculeolatus (assembly GCF_020400605.1). Lineage (GTDB taxonomy): Bacteria > Actinomycetota > Actinomycetes > Streptomycetales > Streptomycetaceae > Streptomyces > Streptomyces aculeolatus. Next base: position 230,149 of record NZ_JAINRD010000003.1, read on the forward strand.
GTAGGCGAGGTCCGGGTTGTCGAGGGTGAAGCCCGTGGCGTCGAGCGTGATGTCGGACCGGGACAGCCCGGTCCGCGCCCGCTGTGCCGGTACGCCGTCGACGTAGAGCTGGCGGCTGTCGAAGCCGGTGCCGACGTCGGCCTTGTAGACGCCCGTCGCGGGGTCGTCGAGCTCCCAGTCCGTGACCGGTTCCGCGCCGCTCACCACGGCTTCCGCCCCCGGTGCGGCCGTCCAGGTCACGGTGTGTCCGCCGCGGCCGGAGTCGGCGGCCCCGAAGCGCAGCGGGGAGCTGAGACGGTGGATTCCCTTCAGCAGGCTCACCTGCACGTCGCCGTCGCCGCGGCCGGCGAGGTTCCGTGCCCGTCGCTGCGCCTCCGCCAGGGTCTGCAGGGGCTGCTGGGCGGTCCCAGGGCCGTCGTCGGCGGCCTGCGGAGCGCCCGTCGGAGCGACGACGAGGGTGTGATGCCGGGGTGCTGCGAGTGACTCGGTGGGCAGGGCGGCGAGGAGTCCGGCGGCCAGGGCCGCGGCAGCCGCCGCCGCGCTGGTGCGTGCGTACCGTGCGCGGAGTGGGGGCATGGCCGTGTCCTTTCTTCGCGGTGGGGAGTCAGGGCCGGGCGTCGTGGGGCACCCCGTCGGGGTGCGGTGGAGTGGGGAGCACGGGACTTCCGGGGTGGTGGGTGGCGGGGCGGGCGCGGTCCGCCACGGCCAGCAGCCGCCGTCCCGCGTACTCGGGCCGGACGTCGGGACCCTCGTCGGCGGCGGCGGGCGGGGGCACCGCGGCCGCCGCGACCGTCTTCTCGTCGACCTCGATGCCCAGGCCCGCCGAGTCGCCGAGAACGAAGGCGCCGCCCTCGACCCGCAGGTCGAAGGAGAGGCCGACGGGCTCCCGAAGGTTCTGCAGTTCGCTCGCGAGGTGGTTGGGCACGGCTGTCGCGGCGTGCAGCAGCGCGACCGGAGAGCCGCCGATCGGGCTGACCGGCAGGTCGTGGGCGTGCGCCAGGGCGGCCACCCGCAGGAAGTGGGTCACGCCCCAGACCGCGGCCGCCTGCACGATGTCGACCGCGCCCTGGGCCAGAAGCGAGCGGTACTGTTCGAGCCCGGTGAGGTTCTCCCCGCTCGCCACCGAGGCGCGGATCCCCCGCCCTACGGCGGCCAGGCCCTCCGCGTCCCAGCGCCGGACGGGCTCCTCCACCCAGCTGAGGTCCAGGGTCTGCTCCAGCTCACAGACGTGGCGGACCGCCTGCTTGCGGGTCCAGCACTCGTTCGCGTCGAGCATCAGGGCAGGCCGCATCCCGCGTCCGGCCCGGGTGAGCACCTCCCGCACGAGGGTCAGGCGGTCGCGGTCCCGCTCGATGTCGAGGCCGCCCTTCAGCTTCGCCGCCCGCAGGCCGCGCTCGGCGTAGACCTGGTAGACCGCGGCCAGGTCGTCGTCGCTGAGGGCGATGTCGAGTCCGGAGGCGTAGGCGGGGACTGTCCGGTCCCGTCCGCCCAGCAGGCGCCACAGCGGTTCGCCCGCGGCCTTCGCCTTGATGTCCCACAGTGCGGTGTCGAATGCGCCGATGGTTCCGAAGACGGCGCCGCCGTGCCCGGCCTTGAACGTCTGCCGGATCATGCGGTCGTAGAGCGCGGTCACGCAACGGGGGTCCTCGCCGTCCACGGCGGCGAAGACGGCTTCCGCCGCCGTGTGGGATCCCAGTCCCGCGCCGGTGATTCCGGCGTCGGTGTCCACCAGGACCACCGGAACCGGGGTGATCCCGTCGGTGAATACGCCGTTGGCGTCGCCGACGGGCCGGCCCCAGTCGTGGAAGGTCGTCAGCGTGCGATATCCGGTGACCCGCATGTCAGCCCTTCGTGGCGCCGGCGGTGATCCCGTCGGCGATCTGGCGCTGGAAGAAGAGGTAGATCACGAGGACCGGGAGTGCGGCGATCAGCACTCCCGCGGCGAAGGTGGGAATGTCGTCGGAGTACTGTCCGCGCAGCGAGGTGACGCCCACCATGAGCGTGCGGTGTTCGGCGGACGGCATCATCAGCAGGGAGATGAGTACGTCGTTCCAGCAGAACAGGGCGTTGAGGATGCCGACCGACAGCAGTGCGGGACGGCCGATCGGCAGCATGATCCGCCGGTAGACGCCGTACAGCGTGTTCCCGTCGACGCGGGCGGCGTCCACGATCTCCCGCGGGATCCCCGAGTAGTAGCTCGTCATCAGGAAGATCGAGAAGGGGAGGAACTGCGCGACGTAGGCGAGGACCAGCCCGGGGTAGGTGTCGATGAGGCCGGTGTCGGCCATGACCTGCGCGAGCGGGACCATGACCACCTGGAACGGCACGAACAGCGCCGCGAGGAAGCACAGGAAGAGCGCCCGTGACCCCCGGAACCGCAGGTGGCTCAGCGCGAAGCCGGCCATCGATCCGATCAGCAGGAGGAGCGCGACGGCTGACGCCACCACGATGACGGAGTTGACGAAGTACCGGCCGAGCCCGACGCTCGTCCACGCCGTGGCGATGTTGTCCCAGCGCAGGGAGTCCGCCGGGGAGAACCGGTCGAGGATGTAGTCGCGGCGGGACTTCATGGCGACGTTGGCGGTGAACACGAGGGGGTAGACCGTCGCGAGGGCGAGAGCCGCCATCGGGACGGCGACCGCCCAGCGCCTCCGGCGGGGGACGCGCATCAGTGCTCCCTCCCCGCGCGGCGGAGCAGCCCGATCTGCACCAGCCCCACGACGAGCATGATGAGGAAGAGAACCGTCGAGGCGGCCGAGGCGAGCGCCGGGCGGTTCAGCTGCCCCTGCTGGATCCAGATGTAGTACTCCGGCAGGTAGGTCGATCCCTCCGGTCCGCCGCTGGTCATCACGTAGAGCAGACCGAACATCGAGGTCAGCATCCCGATCATGGTGGTCACGAAGACGAACTGGATGGTGCGGGACAGGCCGGGGACGATCACGTGCCGGATGACCCGGGCGAGCGACGCGCCGTCCACCCGGGCGGCGTCGAGGAGGGTGGTGTCGAGCGTGGAGAAGCCGGCGAGGAAGACCACCAGCGCCATCCCGAACGTCGCCCAGATGTGGACGCCGACGACGGTGAACATGGTGACGTCCGGATCGCCGAGCCAGTCGACCGCGCCGATGCCGGCCTTTTCCAGAAGGGAGTTGAGCGGACCGTCGTAGGCGAGCAGGAGGTTGAAGATCGCGCCGACGATCACCGGCGAGAGCACGGCCGGGAAGAAGTACACGCTCCGGAAGAGCCGGTGCCCCGGCACCCGCAGGAAGAGGAAGGTCGCCAGCATGCCGGGGATCGCCACCGCGACGGGGAGCAGCAGCACCAGCAGGCCGACGTTCCCCAACGCGGTGCGGAAGAGCGGGTCGTCGACGAGTTCGGCGTAGTTGTCCAGGCCGACCGAGGTCCCGTCGCGCGCGCCGTCGCCGGTGAAGGAGTAGTTCACGCCCAGGAGCAGCGGCCACAGCCGCAGCGTCGCGACGACCAGGACGGCCGGGGCCACCAGGACGTAGGGCGCGAGGCGCTCCGCACGCTGTGCGCCGAAAGCACGCGGCGAGCCCGTCCCCGCGCTCGCACCCTGTGCGCGCCACGGGGTCTTCGTCCTCCCGGTCCGCTCGGCACCGGGCCGGCCGGCCGTCGGCTGCGCGCCCCCGACCAGCACGGGGTCAGCCCTTCCGGTCGGAGTCGGCCAGTTGCTCCAGCGCCTCGTCGACGCCGGTCGACCCGCTGAGTATCTGCTGCGAGAGCCTTCCCAGCAGATCCAGCGTCTCGGTGGAGAGCGCGACGTGCAGTGCCGGTTTGCCGGCACCGATCTCCGAGGTGATCGCGGACAGCGCCGCGCCGCCGTCCGACACGTCGACGGTGGTGTCGGAGACGACCGCGCCGGCGTCGGCGTAGAACGCCTGGAGCGCGTCCTTCGAGGTCAGGGAGCGCACCAGGTCCGCGGCCAGGGCCGGCTTCTTCGTCCACTTCGCGACCGCGTAGCCGATTCCGCCGTCGTACGGCAGGACTGGCTCGGCGCCGGCCTCGGCACGCGGGGCCGGCATGACCCCGATGTCGTCCGGGTCCAGAAACTCGCCGAAGTCCTTCCAGTGCCCGACGTCCGACATCAGCCCGACGATGTGGGCTGCCTCGCCGGACTGGAAGAGGGCGAAGGCGTCGTTGAACAGTGCGGTCGAGTTGGCCCCGTCGTTGTTCAGGCCGGCGTCACCCGTCTCCTTCCAGAGTTCGAAGAGCCGCCGCACGCGGGGGGAGTTCCAGTCCCGGTCACCGGCGATCCAGGCGTCGTACTCGCGCGGAGTGAGGACGCCAGGGCCCAGGCCGGAGAGGAAGAACTGGATGCCGAAGCCCTCCTTGTTCCCGAGGGCGAGGCAACTGGCGTCCGTCGCCTCGGTGATGGCTTCGCAGTCGTCGGTGAACTCCCTCCACGTGGTCGCCGGGCTGTCGGGGTCGAGCCCGGCCTCCTCGTAGAGCGCCTTGTTGTAGTAGAGGGGGTGGCCCTGCAGCGTCACCGGTGCGGCGTAGGTCTTGCCCTTTGCGGTGAAGGCTTCCCAGCCGGCGAGCCGCTGCCTGTCCCCGGTGACGTAGTCGTCGAGGGGAAGGAGGGCGTCCGCGCGGTCGCGTATCTGGCCGCCGCCGTTGAAGAGCATGACGTCGGGGCCCTTGCCGGCCTGAATGGCCGTGCCGAGCAGGGTGTAGTACTGGTCGAAGGGCTGGGCCACGAACTCGACCGTCACGTCGGGGTGCTCCGCGGCGAAGTCGGCTTTCGCCTGCTCGATGTAGGAGGCGGCCGTCTCTTCGCCGGACTTCCAGTCCCAGACCACGAGTGTGCCGTCCGCGGTGCCGGACGACGAGCCGGAGCCCGCGCTGCCGCAGCCGGACAGCAGCCCGGCGACCAGGACGACCGACCACAGTGCTGGCCGCTTCATGTCGATCACTCTCCGTTGCTGCCGGAAGACGGCGGGCCATCGCCGATGGCTCGGAAACGTAACTCGTATGACGTATTACGTCAATGCCTCGTCACGTATGATTGGCCGTCTAGTCATGGCGCCGCGTGGTCGCGGGGCCGCCGGAGGAACCATGACGACATCCGAGTCAGCAGCCCGGAGCAGCTCCCCGCCGCCCACCTGGGCACAACGACCGGCGAGCCTCGCCAGGGCGGTCACGGCCGAGCTGGTGGGACGCATCGTCCGCGGGGAGCACCCGCCGGGAACGCCGCTGCCCCCCGAGCCCGCTCTCTGCGAGGCATTCGCCGTGAGCCGGACCGTCGTCCGGGAAGCCGTGAAGGTGCTGCAGGAGAAGGGGCTCGTACAGGTCCGGCAGGGTTCCGGAACCATGGTGACCGCCCCTTCGGCGTGGAACATGCTCGACGAGCAGGTCCTGACCGCGAGCATCGCCCAGGACGAGAGCCTGGAGATCCTCGACGACCTCGTCGTCACGCGGCGCCTGCTGGAGTCCGACATGGCCAACGTCGCCGCCAGGCTGGCCACTCCGGAAGTCGTCGACCAGTTGCGCACGCTGGTGGACCGGATGGACGAGCTGGTCGACGACCACGTCACATATGCCGAACACGACCGCGCCTTCCACGACGTGATCATGCAGTCGTCGGGGAACCGCATCGCGCGTGGAGTGGTGCGCGCGCTGGAGAGTCAGGTCGTCAACACCGCGCGGTACATGGGGCATCCGGAGCGTGCCATGTGCGTCGCGTCCAACCGCGGCCACCGCCGCATCTACGAGCGCATCGCCGCACACGATCCGGGCGGCGCCGCCGAGGCGGTGTTCACCCACATCACCGAAGCCTGGCTCGTCCGCCGCCGCGCGCCGGGCGACCCGGTGCGACTGGAACGCTGAGAGCTGCCCCGTAAGGCACGGGCCGCTGCGGCGGCCCGCGTCCGCGAGCGGGCGAGCGGGCGTTCACGCCACGTCCCCGCGACGCCGCGATCCCAGGGCGTGCGCACGGTACGTGTGTCCGGACCGGGCGGCGAACTCGATCAGGTCCGGCTCGGGCTGCTCGGGCCGGACCGGCTCGCCACCGGTCAGATCGAGGACCTCGTAGCCGCCGAGGAACATCTGGCTGCGGACTCTCACCGCTCCTTCGCGGTCGGGTGTGAGGGAGAGCCGCGTGGCCCGGCCGCCGGTCCACGCGGCGCCGACCGTGTGACCGCCGCGTCCGCGCAGCCCCTCGACCGTCCCGTCGGGCCAGGCCGGCGGAAGTGCGGGCAGCAGGTGCAGTTCGCCGTGGTGGCTGTGCAGCAGCATCTCGGCGATGCCGGACGTCGCGCCGAAGTTGCCGTCGATCTGGAACGGCGGGTGCAGGTCGAACATGTTGGGCGCGAGCCTGTCCGGTGTCACGAGGTCGCGGATCAGGTCGTGGGCCCGGCCGCCCTCTTCCATGCGCGCCCAGAAATTGATCTTCCAGGCCAGTGACCAGCCCGTTCCGTCGTCGCCGCGCAGCTCCAGGGTCCGGCGGGCGGCCTCGAACAATTCGGGCGTGCCGCGCTTGCTGATCTGGTTGCCGGGGTGCAGGCCGTAGAGGTGGGAGACGTGCCGGTGGAACTGCTCGGTCTCCGTCCAGTCGTGGAGCCACTCCTGGATGTTGCCGCGGGCGCCGATCCTCATCGGCGCCAGCCGCTCCCGGGCCGCCAGGACCTGCCCGCGGAAGTCGGCGTCCACGCCCAGGATCTCGCCGGCCCGCGCGCAGCCGTCGAACAGGTCACGCAGGATCTGCATGTCCATGGTGGGCCCCGCGCAGACGGAGGCGTTCGGGTGGTGGGCGAGCTCCGGCGAGTTGGACGGGTTGGTGACCAGCCGTCCCAGGTCCGGTTCGGCCACCAGCGTGTCGAGGAAGAACTGCGCGGCACCCTTCACCGCGGGGTAGTTGGCGCGCAGGAAGTCGACGTCGCCGGTGTACTGATAGTGATCCCAGACCATGGTGGCAAGCCATGCCCCGCCGGTCTGCCACATGCCCCAGAACGCCCCGTCCACGACCGATGTCCCGCGCCACGCGTCGGTGTTGTGGTGCGTGACCCAGCCGCGGGCGCCGTACTGCGCCTGTGCCGTGCGGGCGCCGGTCACCGTGAGGTCGTCGATCATGTCGAACACCGGCTCGCAGCACTCGGAGAGGTTCGTCGGGCCGGCCGGCCAGTAGTTCATCGGCAGGTTGGCGTTGAGGGTGTACTTCGAGTCCCACGGCGGGGCCATCTGCTCGTTCCAGATGCCCTGGAGGTTGGCCGGCTGGGTGCCGGGCCGCGAGGAGGAGATCAGCAGGTACCGGCCGTACTGGAAGAGCAGCGCGGAGAACTGCGGGTCGTCGGCACCGCCGTGTTGCGCGATCCGGACGTCCGTGGGCTGATCGGCCGCCGCGGTGCGGCCGAGGTCGATCGTGGTCCGGCCGAACAGCGCCTGGTAGTCGGCCACATGCCGGCTGCGGAGGTCGTCGTACGAGCTGCCCTGTGCGGCGTCGAGGTGCCGGCGGGCGATGCCGCGGTAGTCGCCGCCCGCGTCCCGGTAGTCGACGTAGCTGGTGCCGACGGAGACCAGCAGCGTGACGCTGTCGGCGCCGGCCACCCGGAGCGTGCCGCCCGAGCCGGATACCGTGCCGCCCTGGGCAACGGCTCTGGCCAGTGCGAGGAACCGCACCGACCCGGCTATGCCCTCCATGCTGCCCGAGATCCCTTCCAGCGCGATCGTCGTTCCGTCGGGGCTGGATACCGAGGCGCTCTGCGGGCTGGCGAACGCGGCCGTGAACGAGATCGAACCGGGCGCATCGGCGGTCAGGCGCATGACAATCACCTGGTCCGGTGCGCTGGCGATCACCTCGCGTTGGAACCGCACGCCGTTGGCCACGTAGGTCACCGCGGTGGTCGCGGTGGTGAGGTCGAGCCACCGCCGGTACCCCGATGTCGTGCCGCTGCCGGGCAGGGCCAGGGTGAGGTCGCCGACAGGCTGGTAGGCCAGCTCTCCGGCCGGCCGCCCGAGCATCGTGCGGTCGATCAGCGACTGCGCCTGTTCCCACTGCCCGTCGAAGACCAGTTGCCGGATCTGCGGCAGCGCGTCGGCACCCCCCGGGTTGGCCGGGTCGTACGGTCCGCCCGCCCAGAGCGTGTCCTCGTTGAGCTGGAGCCGCTCGGTGCCGACGTTCCCGAAGACCATGGCGCCGAGGCGGCCGGCCCCGACCGGCAGCGCACGCAGCCAGTCCGAGCCCGCCGGTTCGTCGTACCACAGCGCCAGGTCGCCGACCGCCCGCACTTCGGGGGGTGCGGCCGAGTCGGCACGGGCGGCAGCCGTCCACGGGACGGGCATCATGACGGCTCCGGTGCCCGCGGTGCCGAGCCTGATCATCTCCCTGCGCGTCAGTCTCCGCATCGTGATCCTCCACTGAGTCCTGGCAGAGTCCCGGCGGTTCTCGTCACCCAGGCGACCGGGCGGGCGACGGCAACGCCGCACCGACGGCCCCTGCCGGCACGGTTCAGTACGCGAAAGGCACGGCCAACGCAGCCTCAGCGGGCATGCGACGCCGCGTACGCGACACGCACCCGCGGCCTCCGGTTCATCCGGGCCCGCATCCGGTCGGCCCGGGCCTGTCCGATGGCGCTCACCACCGGCCACCTCCGGTCCGCCGATGACCTCGTCGGGCGTGACACGCGGGAGACATTAAATGTCCGAGGACACCAACGCAACCCCTCCCACGCAGACTTCGACCACATAAAAGGGCTGTATCGCTCTTTACGCACCAGATAAGCCGGATCTCACCGCGTGGTGCCGCGCTCCATCGACGGCTCGACTGCCTGGACATCAGATGTATCGTGCCTCGCATTATCCGGAAGGCCGAGGCTGGAGGCCGAGCGATGTCACTGACCGACAAGGCGATCACGCGGATTCGGGAGCTGATCGCTTCGGGAGAGCTCCCGCCGGGCGCGAAGCTGCCGCCGGAGCAGCAGCTGGCCGCGGAACTGGGCCTGTCCCGGGGGCTGATGCGCGAGGCGGTCAAGGCACTGGTCGTCGCACGGGTGCTGGAGATCCGCAGGGGCGACGGCACGTACGTCACGACCCTGGAGCCGAGGGTGCTGCTCGAAGGCCTGGGCTCCGCGGTCGAACTCCTCCAGGGCGACACCCTGCTGGAGCTCACCGAGGTGCGCCGGCTCTTCGAGCCGGTCGCCACCGGTCTGGCCGCCACCCGCATCTCGGCCGGCGAACTCGCCGGAGTGGCAGGGCACCTGGCGGCCATGCGCGCGGCCAGGGACGACGTCGAGCTGCTCAACAAGCACGACGCGGCCTTCCACCAGGCCGTCGCCTCCGCCACGGGCAACCAGACGCTGGCGAGCCTGCTGGAGGGGATCTCCGGCCGGACCGTACGGGCCCGGGTCTGGCGCGGGATGGTCGACGGGGACGTCGCCGACCGGACACTCGCCCAGCACCAGGAGATCTACGACGCGCTGGCCGCCGGAGACGCCGCGCTCGCCGAGGCCGCTGCGCTCATCCACGTCAGCACCACCGAGGCGTGGCTCCGCAGACACCTCGCGCCCACCGCGAAGGACGCGTCGCGCCCGGAGCCCGCGCCCCGTTGACGCCCTGCGGCAGCACCCGTCCACAGCCACGGCACCCGAGTGCGACTCGAAAATTTCGACCGGGTAACCGAATCATTTCAGCGAAGGGGTTGACGCACCGCCTTCACCCCCTCACCATCCTTGTCTGAGAGTTCGACCATAGTTCGATATGTCGAACGCTCGGGGCCTCTTCGTCCTGCGTGATCCCGCAGGCCGCCGCGCACGACTGCACGCGCACAGCCAGTTCTTTCGTTCCGGTGAGGCTCTCCCCGCGCACGTCCGGGCTCTCGGACAGTTCGAGGGACACACGACGCCTGCGTGGCGGGCCCCCGGTGAACCGCCCCGGGACGCCCCGGCGTCCGCCTCGCAGTCCTTCCCCCCACAGGAGTGTCCTCGAATGTCCATGAAAAGGCGTACGGCTCTGAGTGCCCTGCTGGGCCTGGGTATGGCCGGAGCGACGGGCGCCGCCTCCCCGGTCGGCGCCGCACCGGCCGTCGGCCGTCCGACCCGCCGGCCCGCCCTCCTCCGGCAGGCACCGACCCAGGATTTCGCCCTCGGAGTCCGGCAGTTCGAGTGGAGCCGCGGCAACCGCCGGCTGTTCACCAAGGTCTTCTACCCGGCCACCGGCTCCCCCGGCGGCAATCCCGTGCCCGACGCCCCGCTCGCCGAGGGTGTGTTCCCCGTCGCCCACTGGAACCACGGCATGTACGGCAACTCCGACTCCTACGCCTCGCAGACGCACGCGATAGCGTCCGCCGGCTTCATCTGCCCCGCCCCCTCGATCAGCGACAACACCAACATCGGCTCCGTGTACGGAGGCGAATGGTCGAAGGACGTCTCCGAGGTCATCACCCGGACCCTGGCGCTGAACGACGCCTCGGACAGCCCCTTCGCCGGACACATCGACACCGCGGCCGGCGTCGGCGTCTCCGGCCACTCGATGGGCGGCATGACCGTCCACGGCCTGCTGACCCAGTGGCCGGACGACCGGATCAAAGCCGCCGTCCCGGTCGCCTGCGTGGACATGGGCGACCCGGCGGGACTGGACGCCAAGGTGCTGTTCATCCACGGCGACCAGGACCCCACCTGCCAGTACGGCCTGGCCCGCCAGGCATACGGGGAGCTGTCCGCCCCCAAGGCGTTCCTCACCCACGTCGGCGCGGACCACGCCGCGTACCTCAACCCGGGCTTCCCGACCTTCGACCAGACCCAGGACACCCTCGTGGACTGGTTCCGCTGGAGCCTGTACGGCGACGAGGCCGCCCGGGACCGCCTCCCGGCCGACGCCTCCGCCAACGGCACCCGCTGGGAATCCGTCCTCGCCTGAAGCACGCGGCCGGTGCGGCCCTCGTCCGCACCGCACGCACCGCCATCACCGCGGGCAGGCGTCCGACGGCGCCTGTCACCCTCCACCGGAGATCAAGGAGCAGTCGTGCCCCACACCTCACGCACCCGGCCTTCGCGTCGCCGCACCTGGTCGGCCGCCGCGGCCGCCACGTCCGCCGGTCTGGCGGCGACCGCCCTCCTGGCGTTCCCCGGCAGCGCCCACGCCGCCGACACACTCGGCGCCTCGGCAGCCGAGAGCGGTCGCTACTACGGCGCCGCCGTGGCGCCCAACCTCCTCGGCGAAGCGGACTACGCCGCCACGCTGAACCGTGAGTTCAACAGCATCGTCGCCGAGAACGTCATGAAGTGGGACGCCACCGAGCCCAGGCAGGGCCAGTTCACCTTCCAGGGCGGGGACCAGCTCGTCGCCCACGCCCAGAGCAACGGCATGTCCGTACGCGGCCACACCCTGGTCTGGCATGCGCAGCAGCCCTCCTGGGTCAGCGGTCTGACCGGCAGCAACCTGCGCCAGGCGATGCTCGACCACATCGACGGAGTCGCCGGTCACTACGCCGGGCAGATCGACTCCTGGGACGTGGTCAACGAGGCGTTCGAATGGGACGGCAGCCGCCGCCAGTCCAACCTCCAGCAGCAGATCGGCAACGGCTGGATCGAAGACGCCTTCCGCGCCGCGGACGCCGCAGACCCCGGTGCCACGCTCTGCTACAACGACTACGGCACCGACGGCGTCAACGCCAAGAGCGACGCCATCTACCGCATGGTCCAGGACTTCCTCGCCCGCGGCGTACCCATCGACTGCGTCGGCTTCCAGTCCCACCTCGACTCGAACTCCGACCTCGGCAGCTACCGGCAGAACCTGCAGCGCTTCGCCGACCTCGGCGTCGACGTGCAGATCACGGAGCTGGACATCGGCGGCTCCGGCACCGCCCAGGCCGACGCCTACCGCACGGTCACCGAGGCGTGCGTGGCGGTGTCCCGCTGCACCGGCATCACCACCTGGGGCATCACCGACAAGTACTCGTGGCGCGGCCAGGACACCCCGCTGCTGTTCGACGGCAACTACCAGAAGAAGCAGGCGTACAACGCCGTACTGGAAGCCCTGAACAGCGCTCCCTGACGTCCGGCGTACGCCGTCCCGCACGGGGGGCTGCCCTGGCGCGCGCAGGTCGCAGGGCAGCCCGCCCCCGGCACGGAGAACGCCGATCCGCCCGCTCCAAGACGAGCTCCACACACCCCGGCCGGGCCCACGACGGCACGGAACGGCGCCGCGGGCCGGCCTACGGAGGTTTCACATGCCCAGAGGCTTCAGAAGGTATCTCGCGGCGGCGGTCTGCCCGCTGCTCGTCAGCGCAGGCGCAGCTACGGCGCTGTCGCCGGCCGCGGCCGAACCTGCCGGGACGGGCGACACCCGGCAGGCGCAGTTCCAGCAGGTGACCCTCGCCAAAGGCGCGGCCGAGACGGGCGAGCCGATGTCGCTGGCCGTGCTGCCCGACCGCTCGGTGCTGCACACCTCGCGCGACGGCACCCTGCGGGTCACCGACCCGCAGGGCACGACCCAGGTCGCGGGCAGGCTGGACGTCTACACCCATGACGAGGACGGCCTGCAGGGCGTCGGCGTCGATCCCGGCTTCGCCGCCAACCGCTTCGTCTACCTGTACTACGCCCCCGCGCTCGACACGCCGCCGGGGGACGCACCGAGCACGGGTTCGGCCGCGGACTTCGAGCCGTTCGACGGCGTGAACCGGCTTTCCCGGTTCGTGCTGAAGGACGACGGCACCCTCGACACCTCCACCGAGGAGACGATCCTCGACGTGCCGGCCGACCGCGGCCAGTGCTGTCACACGGGGGGCGACATCGACTTCGACGCCGCGGGCAACCTCTACCTCTCGACCGGTGACGACACCAACCCCTTCGGCTCCGACGGCTACACCCCGATCGACGAACGCGGCAACCGCAATCCGGCATTCGACGCACAGCGGTCGGCGGGAAACTCCGACGACCTCCGCGGCAAGGTCCTGCGGATCAAGGTCGCCGACGACGGCTCGTACGACATCCCGGACGGCAACCTCTTCGCCCCGGGAACACCCGGGACGCGGCCCGAGATCTACGCCATGGGCTTCCGCAACCCGTACCGGATGAGCGTCGACAAGCAGACGGGTGTCGTCTACGTGGGCGACTACGGTCCGGACGCCGGGTCCGCCTCCCCGGGGCGGGGCCCGGCCGGCATGGTGGAGTTCGCCCGGGTGACCGGCGCGGGCAACTACGGCTGGCCGTACTGCGTCGGCGAGAACCGGCCCTACGTCGACTACGACTTCGCCACGGGCGCCTCCGGCCAGGCGTTCGACTGCTCCGCGCCCGTCAACGACTCGCCGAACAACACCGGGCTGACCACCCTTCCGCCCGCCCAGCCGGCGTGGATCCCCTACGACGGCGGTTCCGTACCGGAGTTCGGCAGCGGCACGGAGTCCCCCATGGCCGGACCCGTATACCGCTACGAGCCGGACCTGGACTCGGGGGTGAAGTTCCCGCAGGAATTCGACGGTGACTTCTTCGCCATGGAGTGGGGGCGCCGCTGGATCAAGGACATCGGTGTGAACGCCGACGGCAGCCGCGGCGGGATCGGCGGCATCCCGTGGTCCGGGACCCAGCCGATGGACGCGGCCTTCGGACCCGACGGCGCGCTGTACGTCCTGGACTACGGCACCGGCTGGTACGCCGGAGACGAGAACAGTGCCCTGTATCGCATCGAGAACGTCCCGGGGGCCGCAGGGTCGCCCCCGCCGGCGGGCTGACCGGGCCCGGCCCGAGACGTCCAGTGACCGCCCGTCGGAACGACCCGGCAGCTCGCGGACGAGCGGTGCACGGGCGGCGGGCGCCGTCGGATCCGGCATGTGGAGCGCGGCGGGCTCCCGGATACCCGGAGAAGGCCCGGACCGGGAGACGCCGGTATCCGGGTGCTCCCGGGACGGTGGGAAGGCTGCGGCGCGGGGGGTGGTGGGTCCCGCGCCGCGGCTGCTTCCGCATCAGCGGTGCGGGGTCATGCGCTGCAGGTGACGGTGGGCCAGTTCCAGTTGCCGTTGGCCTGGATGGTCACGCCCCAGTTGTTGCCGCTGCCGTTGGGGCTGGCGACGAGTGTCTGGCTGTCGGGATAGCTGGCGCTGATGTTCCAGGTCGCGATGATCTTCGCGGGCGACGGGACGTTCATCCTGACGGTCCAGTTGCTGGAGCCGGAGGTCGCGACGTTCAGGTTGTACCGGTCGCTCCACCTCTCCCCCGCGGACAGGGTCGAGGTGCAGGCGCCGGGTTCGCCGGGATCGCCTCCGCCGGTTCCGTCCAGTGTGATGTTCGAACTGCCGCTGCTCTGGTAGCCCTCGGTCGCCATGATCATGTAGTAGTTGAAGCTGCCGAGGTTCATCCCGGCCCGGGACCAGGCGTCGAAGTGGTTGCCCGTGGTGATGGTGCCGCCCGTGCGCCTGCCGCGGTTGACGCTCCAGAACTGCGGGAAGGTCTTGTTGTCGCCCTCGATGGACGGCGCGTTGTAGCGCATCGTGTGGTAGAGGTCGTACGTGACGCCGTCGCTGGTCACCGAGCCCCGGTTGTCCCCGGTGGGCCGGTACGAGCCGTAGTTGTCGACGATGTAGTACTCCACCATCGGGTTCGAGGTCCAGCCGTACAGGCACAGGTAGCCGTTGCCCGACGGGCTGAAGCTGCCGGAGTAGTTCACGCTGCGGCGGCTGCCGTTGCTCCAGCCCTTGCCGCAGACGAAGTTGCCGGTGTTGCGCCACGAGGTGCTGTAGTTGCCGCCGGATCCCATGGTCATGGAGACCGTGTTCTGCGCGTCGGTCCAGAACGAGTAGTAGTACCCGTTGTGGGTGCCGGTCTGGTTGGTCGTGACGGTCTGCGCGTGTGCCGTGCCCGGCAGCAGCAGCGGCGATGCGGCCACGGCGAGTGTGCCGGCCCCGCCGACGACGAATCGTCTTCGGCTGAGCGAACGGGCGGGTTCGTGGTGCGTGTCCATGCTTCCTCCTCGACAAGGGCTGGAGAGGGGCAGGCAGCGTGAAGGAACGCGACGAGCGCGTCGGCGGGATGCGGCTGGTCGTCGTACGGCCCCGGACCGGTGGACCGCGTCCCGCTGGTGAGCGAATCGGCAGTGACGAACGCCTGTCGATGCCATGAGAGTTCCTCAGGCCGCCCACGCTGTCAATAGTTTCAGTCTGAGCTACGCAAATTTCGAAACCAACTCCAACCGGTGCTGTAGCTACTCACTTCACACACACGCCCAGAGAGCCTGCCCAGCCTTGATGGGCTGGGCGGCGACGCCCCGGGGGCACACCTTCCGCATGGGCGAAAGTTTCGCCATGGCCGCCGCGCCAGCCCTTTTCAGCGACGCGAGCACGCGAGAGGACGACGTTGAGGTGGAGTCCCGTCGAAACTCAGACCCCCTACGTTCGGTATCTCGTACCTCGTTCGAAGAAGATGTGCGGCGCCAGCCGCACGCCCACGACGGCGCCGTCGATCCGGCCGGGAGCCATGAGGCCGACATGACCTGCGGTAGTTCACCTATGGCCAGCACGATTGTTTCGGCCCCAACAACGAATCATGCGGGGAGGGTTGACGCCGTTCCTCGGCTCCCTATCATCCACACTGCCCGATACTTCGATCCTCGTTCGATATCACGAACCGATCGATGTCGCCCGGTTGTGCATCCAGACCGCAACGGTGCCCACGGGCCGCTACGAACCGCACCACATGAACAGTCCGGGCAGCCTCTGACCGGGCCGGCCGGAACCGCTTGCTCAAAGATGAGGAGGTTCCCATGCGCAGACGAAGTTCCAGCCGCACACACCCGTTGGTGGTGCTCGCCACCGCGGTTGCGGTCCTGATCGCGTTGGCGCCGACGATCGGCGCCGGCAAGGCTCAGGCGGCAAGCAGCGGCACCTTGCGCAGCGTCGCATCCAGCAAGTGTCTCGACGTCGCGAACGCCAGCCAGACCGATGGCACGAACCTGCAGATCTGGGACTGCTCGGGCGGGACCAACCAGCAGTGGACACACACGGACAGCAACCAGTTGACCGTGTACGGAAACAAGTGCCTGGACGTTCCCGGCCATGCCACCACCCCCGGTACCCGGGTGCAGATCTGGTCCTGCAGCGGCGGTGCCAACCAGCAGTGGCGGGTGAACTCCGACGGCACGATCGTGGGCGTGGAGTCCGGGCTGTGCCTGGACGTCACCGGCGGGGCAACGGCCAACGGCACGGCAGTGGTGCTCTGGACGTGCAACGGCGGCAGCAACCAGAAGTGGACCGGCCTGTCCGGGACACCGGGCGACGCCTGTGCACTGCCTTCGACGTACCGGTGGTCGTCGTCGGGCGTGCTGGCGCAGCCGGCACACGGCTGGGCCTCGCTGAAGGACTTCACCGGCGTGATGCACAACGGCAAGTACCTGGTCTACGGGACGCAGTTCTCGGGATCGTCCTACGGCTCGATGAACTTCACCCCCTTCTCGAACTGGTCGGACATGGCGTCGACCGGCCAGAACGGGATGAACCAGGCCACGGTGGCACCCACGCTGTTCTACTTCGCACCCAAGAACATCTGGGTGCTGGCGTACCAGTGGGGTCAGTGGCCCTTCATCTACCGCACGTCGAGCGACCCCACCAACCCCAACGGCTGGTCCTCGCCGCAGGCGCTGTTCACCGGCAGCATCTCCGGCTCCGGCACCGGCCCGATCGACCAGACCCTGATCGCCGACGGCCAGAACATGTACCTGTTCTTCGCCGGTGACAACGGCAAGATCTACCGCGCGAGCATGCCGATCGGGAACTTCCCCGGCAACTTCGGCTCGTCGTACACGACGATCATGAGCGACTCGACGAACAACCTGTTCGAGGGAGTGCAGGTCTACAAGGTCAAGGACCAGAACCAGTACCTCATGATCGTCGAGGCGATAGGAGCGAACGGGCGCTACTTCCGCTCGTTCACCTCCTCCAGCCTGAACGGTTCATGGACCCCGCAGGCCGCGAGCGAGAGCAACCCCTTCGCGGGCAGGGCCAACAGCGGTGCCACCTGGACCAATGACATCAGCCACGGCGACCTGGTCCGCCACAACCCCGACCAGACCATGACCATCGACCCCTGCAACCTGCAGTTCCTCTACCAGGGCAAGGACCCCGCCGCCGGCGGCGACTACAACCGGCTTCCCTGGCGGCCGGGCGTGCTGACCCTGCAGCCCTGACCCGCCCGCTCCACGCTCCACGCGTGGTGGTGCCCCGGCCGCACGTCGGCCGGGGCACCTGCGGCCTCAGCTCACCCACGCCCACCGCCCCCTGACCGCGGGCCCGGCGGTGCGGTCGACGCTCGTGCCACCAGTTCCGTGGCGAGTTCGATGTGGTGGGACTCCACCTTCTCGCCGTTGGCCAGGCGGAGGGCGGTGCGCAGGGCGACACCGCCCATCTCCCGCAGCGGCTGGCGGACGGTCGTCAGGGGCGGCGACGCCGTCCGGGCGAGGAGCGTGTCGTCGAAGCCGACCACGCTCAGGTCCTCGGGGACGCGCAGGCCGCGGGTGCGGGCGGCCTCGATGACGCCGAGGGCGATCTCGTCGTTTCCCGCGAAGATCGCCGTGGGCGGTTCGTCGAGGCCCAGCAGTTCCGCGGCGCCGGCCAGGCCGGCCCCGTACGTGAATTCTCCGGACCGGACGTAGGCGGAGGGTACGGGTGCTCCCGCCGCCTCCATCGCGGCGCGGTAGCCGTGTGCGCGGGCCTGGTTGCAGGCGGCCGCGGCCGGTCCGCCGAGGTGGGCGACGCGGCGGTGGCCGAGGGAGAGCAGGTGCTGGGTCGCGGCCAGGCCGCCGGCGAAGTTGGTCGCTCCGACGCTGTTGACCCGGTTGTGCGGCAGGTGCAGCGGGTCGAGCACGACCGCGGGGAGGCCGGCTCGGGCCAGCGCCTTCAGATGCGCCTCGGTGTAGACGCTGGTGACCCCGATGAGGGCGCGGCGCCCGGCCGTGACCAGGTCCCGCGCCCAGTGCGGGGCGGGGGACGACGTTCCGATGACCACCGAGGCACCCAGCTCGGCGGCCGCGTCGACGATGCCTTCCACCGCCTCGGCCACGTACGGCCTGAGACCGCCCGCGAACTGCACTTCGATGGTGGGGCTCTGCGGACCCTCCGTGTGGCGGAACACGGGGGCGAAGTAGTCGTGCCTGTGCAGCAGTTCCAGGACCCGGGCGCGCGTCTGCGGCGCCACGTCGCTGCGGTCGTTGACCACCTTGGACACGGTCGCGACCGAGACCCCCGCCGCTCGGGCGATGGTCGCCAAGGTGGTGCGCCTAGCGTCCGTCGGCATCGGCTTCTTCCCCCTGCTGTCTTTCCACCGGCGTCGTGAGCCGCCGGTCGTGGCCGACCACACGGGTGGCGCCGGTCAACCGTACGGCAACCCGGCACGGGAGGTCCGCCGAGGAGGTGCCGACGAACACCTCCACCTCCCCGGGTTCGACGATCCGCCGCAGATCTCGGCCGGTGAACGCGGTCCGGTCGGCGTGCACGTGGAACCGGACCCGCGCGCTCGCACCCGGCTCCAGCGGGACCTGGGCGAAGCCGGCCAGCTGCCGGACCGGGCGCGTCACCTGGGCGACGGGGTCGCGCAGATACAGCTGGACGACTTCGCGACCCGCCCGGGCACCGGTGTTGCGCACCCGCACCGACACGGAGAACTCCCCGTCGGTGGGTATCTCGGTCGCGCTCGCGCGCGGGTCGTCCACCTCGAACGAGGTGTACGACGTGCCGTATCCGAAGGGGAACAGCGGCGTCGGGTCGATGTTGCTGATGCCCTGAGTGCTCCCGCCGAGCGGCGGCTGGAGGTACGTGCCGGGCTGGGCGCCCGGGCGTCGGGGGACCTGGACCGGCAGCTTGCCCGCGGGCTGGACCCGGCCGGACAGCACACCCGCGATCGCCGCCGCGCCTTCCTGGCCGGGCATGAACGCCTGGACCAGGCCCGCGGCACGCGGATGCACCTCGCCCAGGGCGTACGGGCGGCCGGAGACCACCACCACGACCACGGGCGTCCCGGTGGCGAAGAGCTCCGCGAGCAGATCGGCCTGCACGCCCGGCAGCCGCAGGTCCTCGGCGTCGCAGCCCTCACCGGACGTGCCGTTGCCGAACATGCCCGCGCGGTCACCCACCACCGCCACGCACAGATCCGCCTCGCGGGCCGCGGCCACCGCGGCGGCGAAGCCGGAGCGGTCCCCGCCGGACACGTCGCACCCCGGCTCGTGGACGATCTCGGTGTCCGGAAGTTCGCCGCGCAGCGCGTCCAGGACCGTCGGCGCCGCCACGCCGAGGCCCAGACCGGGATGGCGCGGCAGGACGTGGTTGGGGAAGGCGTAACAGCCCATGAGCGTACGCGGGTCGGCGGCGCACGGGCCGATCACGGCGAGCCGGCCCGGCGCGGTACGTCCGGCGCCGAGCAGCGGCAGCGCGCTGCCTTCGTCGAGCAGTACGACGGATCGCTCGGCCAACTCCCCGGCGAGTTCCCGGTTTTCCAGCGAGTCCAGATCGACCTCGGCGGCCGCGGCGACCGAGCCTTCGGGCGTCCAGCCGGGATCGAGCAGCCCGAGCTGGACCTTCTGGGTGAGCAGCCGGCGCACGGCCCGGTCCAGCAGGGACTCGGGCAGCTCGCCCCGGGCGACCCGCTCCACGAAGTGGCGGCCGAAGCCGACGGTGTCGGGCAGCTCCACGTCGATGCCGGCGCTGAGCGCCAGCACGCCTGCCTGCTCGGCGTCCGCGGCCACCCCGTGCATGCCGGCGAGGAACGCGACCGCCCCGTAGTCGGAGACGACCGTGCCGGTGAACCCCCAGTCACCGCGCAGCAGATCTGTCAACAGCCAGGAGTCGATACCCGCGGGCACCCCGTCCACCTCGGAGTACGCGTTCATCACGGAACGGGCCCCGCCCACCGCGATCGCGGTCTCGAACGGCGGCAGCATGACGTCCGTCAGCTCGCGGCGGCCGAGGGGTGCGGGCGCGTGGTTGCGGGCCGCGCGGGAGGCGGAGTACCCGGCGAAGTGCTTCAGGGTGGCGATGACGCCGGCGCCTTCGAGTCCGGCGACGTAGGCGGCGCCGAGCATCGAGACCAGGTACGGGTCCTCGCCCATGGTCTCCTCGACCCGGCCCCACCGGTAGTCGCGGACCACGTCGAGGACCGGAGCGAGGCCCTGGTGCACGCCGACCGCCCGCATGTCCCGCCCGATCGCGGCGCCCAGCCGCCGCACCAGGTCCGGGTCGAACGTCGCCGCCCACGCGAGGGCAGCGGGGTAGACCGTGGCGCCGTAGGTGGTGAACCCGGTGAGGCACTCCTCGTGGACCAGCGCGGGGATGCCGAACCGGGAACCCGCCATGACCGTGTGCTGCGACCTGACGAGCTCCGCGGCCCCCTCGACCGCGGTGACCGGCCGGCTGCCGTACACCCGGGTGAGATGGCCCAGGCCGTCCCGGCACGCGTCGGCCAGGGGAATGTTCCCGGACTCGAACACTTCCTGGATCGGCGCCACGCGCAGCCCGACGGCCCCCTCGTCACCGTCTCCGACCGCGCGCGCCGTGTCGTTGCCGATCCAGCGGCTGCCCAACTGCGCGGCCTTCTCCGCCACCGTCAGCTCGGCGAGGAGGGCTTCGACCCGGTCCGGTACGGGCAGCGCCGGGTCCCGCCAGCGGGGCGCGCCCCGGCCCGTCACCTGTGAGTCAGCCGTGGGCATCGCGCACTCCTCTGCACTCGTTCCGCACGTCTCGAAACCTTTTCGGTCCCTGGCGGGCTACGTCGAGGTCATCTCCACCCGAGGGTACGCGTACAGCCCTTGCCCTACAACGGACTTACGCATGCCTTGACAGCCACATACGCGGTACCTAACTTGCACCCACGAGGCGCAAAGAAGTCGGTTTTTTCGAAATGTTTTCAACCGTGGCCCGCCGGAAGCTGACGGCCCTTCGAGTGCGGAGAACACACATGGCGATCCATCTCTCTCGTCGTACCCTCCTCGGCCTGGCGGCCGGCATACCGGCCTCCGCGGCACTCGCCGCGTGCGGCTCCTCCGGACCCGGCAAGGACGGCGACGGCGGCGGCGCGGCCACGTACTGGCACCTGAGCGGCCAGCCCCAGGAAGGCGTCAGAACCGGCGCGGTGGAGCGGTTCAACGAAGCCGGCTCCAAGGGGCGGATCGAGGTCACCACCTTCGAGAACGACGCGTACAAAACGAAGATCAAGACCGCCATCGGGGCCGGGAAGGCGCCCACCATCATCTGGGGGTGGGGCGGCGGGACGCTGCGCAGCTACGTGCAGGCGGGCCAGGTCGACGACCTCACCCCGTGGTTCGACCGGAACCCCGAGGTCAAGAACCGGCTCTTCCCGTCCTCGTTCGGCGCGGCGACCGTCGACGGCAAGATCTACGCGATGCCGTTCGAGAGCGTGGAACCGATCGTCCTGTTCTACAACAAGAGGGTCTTCGACGACGTCGGGGTGGAGCCGCCCCAGTCCTGGGACGACATCATGGCCCTGGTGCCCCGGTTCAACGCGGAGGGCATAGCGCCGTTCTCCCTCGGCGGCCAGTCCCGGTGGACGAACATGATGTGGCTGGAGTTCCTGTTCGACCGCATCGGCGGCCCCGAGGTCTTCCAGGCCGTCTTCGACGGCGAAAAGGACGCCTGGTCCCACCCGGCCGCCATCGACGCGCTGACCAAGGTGCAGGATCTGATCAAGGCGGACGGATTCATCAAGGGCTTCTCCTCGATCACCGCGGACTCCAACGCCGACCAGGCGCTCCTGTACACCGGCAAGGCCGCGATGATGCTGCACGGCTCCTGGTCGTACGGCATCCAGCAGACCGAGGGCGGAGACTTCGTCTCCGGCGACGGCCTCGGGTTCATGAACTTCCCGCCCGTCGAGGGAGGCAAGGGCGATCCGGGCAACTCCGTCGGCAACCCCGCCCAGTACCTGTCCATCTCCTCGAAGGCCAGCGCCGAGCAGAAGGAGATCGCCAAGGACTTCTTCGCCACCGGCGTCCTCGGGGACCAGGAGGTGAAGGAGTGGATCGACACCGGTGCGGTGCCGATCGCGAAGGGCTCGGAGAAGCTGCTGGCCGAATCCGAGAGCGCCGAGTTCCTCCAGTTCGTCTACGGCATCGCCAGCAACGCGAAGACGTTCGGGCAGTCCTGGGACCAGGCGCTCAGCCCGACGGCCGCCGAGACGCTGCTGGACAACATCGCCAGGCTGTTCCAGTTGTCCGTCTCGCCACAGCAGTTCACCGACAACCTCAACGAGGTCATCGGCAAGTGAGCACCCCCACCGGCTCCACGGGGCGCAGGGACCGGCGCGGCATCCTGCCCTGGCTGGCCGTGCCGGCGCTGCTGTTCTTCGTCGGCTTCGCCGTCGTCCCGCTCGTCGGCGTCCTCCTGCTGAGCTTCACGACGTGGGACGGGATCGGCGGCATCCACCCGTCCGGGCTGACCAGTTGGCGTGCGGTGCTCACCGACCCCGGGCTGCCGCACGCCCTCTGGGTGACGTTCCTGGTGATGGCCGTGTCCTGGGCGGTCCAGACCCCGGCGAGCATTCTGCTCGGCACGTTCCTCGCCGGCCGCCAGCGCTACCGCGCGGTGCTGAGCCTGGTCTACTTCGTCCCGCTCCTGCTCAGCTCCGCGGCGATCGCGGTCGCGTACAAGGCGCTGCTGGACCCCAACTTCGGGCTGGGCGCCGGGCTGGGCACCGAGTGGCTCAGCAAGGACTGGCTGGGGCGCCCCTGGCTCGCGTTCGGCGTCGTCGTCTTCATCGTCTCCTGGCAGTTCATCCCGTTCCACTCGCTGATCTACCAGGGTGGCGTCCAGCAGATCCCCCGGTCGCTGTACGAGGCCGCGGCGCTCGACGGCGCGGGACGGATCCGTCAGTTCTTCAGCATCACGCTGCCCCAGCTGAAGTACACCATCATCACCTCGTCGACGCTGATGGTGATCGGGTCGCTCACCTTCTTCGACCTCATCTTCGTCCTGACCGAGGGCGGCCCGGGAGACGCCACCCGGGTCCTCGCGCTGGACATGTACAAGCGGGGCTTCCAGGCGAACCTGATGGGGCCGGCCAGCGCCATCGCGGTCGTCCTCGTCCTGATGGGCCTCGCCATCGCCCTGCTGCTGCGCCGGCTCGGCGGCCGGGACGCCGGCGAGAGCCAGCTCGAGGGAGCCTGACATGACCGCCACGCAGACCGAGCCGCAGCCTCGGAAGACCACCCCGCGCGAGCGGCGGCAACGCCCCGGTCCTTCCGCCCCCCGGCGCAACTGGCTCGGCGGTCTGGCCGGATGGCTCTGGCTCGCCGTCGTCGTCGTGCCCCTCTACTGGATCCTCATCACCAGCCTCAAGGCCCAGAGCAACTACTACGCGAGCAACCCGCTGGCGCCGCCGGGCGAGCCCACGCTGGACAACTACGAGCTGGTCCTGGAGTCGGACTTCGTCAGCTACTTCGTGAACAGCGTCGTGGTCACCGCCGGCGCCGTGGTGCCGGCGGTGACCGTCTCCTTCATGGCGGCCTACGCCATCGTGCGCGGCTGGCGCCTGCGGTTCCTGCGCGTGGTGAACGGGCTGTTCCTCATGGGCCTCGCCATCCCGCTGCAGGCGACGGCGATCCCGGTCTACCTGATCATCATCAAGCTGAACCTGTACGACAGCCTGCTGGCGCTGATCCTGCCGTCGATCGCCTTCGCCATCCCGCTGTCCGTGCTGATCCTCGCCAACTTCATCCGGGACGTGCCCAAGGAACTGTTCGACTCGATGCGCGTGGACGGGGCCACCGAGTGGGGGACGCTGTGGCGCCTGGCGGCGCCGCTCACCCGGCCGGCCATCCTCACCGTGACCATCTTCAACGCGCTGACCATCTGGAACGGCTTCCTGCTGCCGCTGATCCTCACGCAGAGCCCTTCTCAGCGGACCCTGCCGCTCGCGCTGTGGACCTTCCAGGGCGAGTACGGGGTCAACATCCCCGCGGTCCTGGCAGCCGTGGTCCTCACCACCCTGCCCCTGATCATCCTGTACGCCTTCGGCCGCCGCCAGTTGCTCAGCGGCCTGACCGCAGGATTCAGCCGGTGAGCGGGTCCGGCCGGCTCCGCCCCGCGGCGCCCGGCGGTTCGCGCGGAACACCCCCGGTGCGTACGTACGACAACCCGGTGATCAGCGGGTTCCATCCCGACCCGAGCGTGTGCCGGGTCGGCGGCGACTACTACCTGGTGTGCTCCAGCTTCGAGTACTTCCCCGGGCTGCCGCTCTTCCACAGCAGGGACCTCGTGCACTGGGAGCAGATCGGCAATGTGCTCGACCGGCCGGGGCAACTGCCGCTGCCCCTCCCCGGGGCCAAGGCGTCCGGCGGCCTCTACGCCCCCACCATCCGCCACCACCACGGCCGTTACTGGGTCATCAACACCAATACCGACGGCGGCGGCAACTTCGTCGTATCGGCCGAGCGGCCCGAAGGGCCGTGGAGCGATCCGGTGTGGATCGACCTGCCCGGGATCGACCCCGATCTGGCGTGGGAGGAGGACGGCACCTGCTGGAGCGCCTTCTCCGGGCCTGCAGGCGGCATCAACCTGGCCCGGATCGACCCCGCCCGGGGGGAGGTGCTGGAAGGGCCTCTCGCCACGTGGTCGGGCAGCGGCCTCAAGTTTCCCGAGGCGCCGCACCTCTACCGCATCGGCGAATGGTGGTACCTGCTGATCGCGGAGGGCGGCACCGAACGCGGCCACAGCGTGTCCATCGCCCGTAGCCGCTCGCCGCGCGGGCCCTGGGAAGGCGCACCCGGCAACCCGCTGCTGTCCCACGGCGGTACCGCCCGCTCCATCCAGAACACCGGCCACGCCGACCTCGTCGAGGCTGCCGACGGCAGCTGGTGGATGGTGCTGCTCGGCGTCCGGCCCCGCGGCTTCACCCCCGACGTGCACGTACTCGGCCGCGAGACGTTCCTGACCCCCGTGGAGTGGACCGAGGACGGCTGGCCCGTCGTCGCACCCGTTCCCGAGAGCCACGCGGCACCCGGCGGTGCCTGGCACCCCGTGCCGGCTCTGCCCGCCCGCGACGACTTCGACGCGCCCGCTCTCGCGCCGCACTGGGTCTCCCCGTTCGCCCGTCCGGATGGCTCCTGGTCGCTCACGTCGCGCCCCGGCTGGCTGGCGCTCGACGCCACCGGCGCCACCCTCGACCGCCCCGGCTACACGTTCGTCGGCCGCCGCCAGCAGCACCACGACTGCCGCGTCACCGCCGCGATCGACCCGGGTACGGGACGCGGCGGCCTCAGCGTGCGCCTGGACGAGGCCCACCACTACGAACTGGAGGTCGGGGACGGAGAGGCCGGCGTCGTCGCCCGCATCGGTCCGCTGCGCCGGACCGTGGCCCGCAGACCGGTCCCGCCCGGTCCGCTGACCCTCACCGTCGCGATCCGCACGTCCGGCCTCGTGCCCGCGTCGCCCGAACTCCCCCGTGCCGGGGCCACCGGCCCGGACACCATCGCCTTCTGGCTCGGCGACCCCGGCGCCCCGGGCGCCCGGCTCCTCGCCGAACTGGACGGGCGCTACCTGTCCACCGAGGTCGCCTGCGGCTTCACCGGCCGCGTCATCGGGATGTACGCCACCGAAGGCACGGTCGCCTTCGACTGGTTCGAGTACACCCCGGCTTCGCCCCCTCCAACGCTGAAAGGGACAGGACGTACACACGATCAGAACTGCCCGGAACCGGAGGAACCATGAAGAAGGTGCTTGTGCTCGTGGGCGACGCGGCCGAGGAACTGGACGCGATGTACCCGATCTTCCGCATGCGCGAGGCGGGCTATCAGGCGGACGTCGCGGCGTTGACGCGCCGGGACGTGCAGCTGGTGATCCACGATTTCGACCCGGACTCCGACGCCTACACGGAGAAGAACGGGCGCAGGCTCCCCGTCGACCTGGCCTTCTCGGAAGTCGATCCGACGGGGTACGCGGGCTTGGTCATACCCGGTGGTCGTGCTCCCGAGTACATCCGCCTCGACGCCGACGTCCGTCGCATCACGGAGTACTTCTTCGCCCGGAACCTGCCCGTGGGCACGGTGTGCCACGGCCCGCAGGTGCCGGCGGCCTACGGCCTCCTGAAGGGGCGCAGGACGGCTGCGTTCGGGCCCCTGGCCGCGGACATGGAGAACGCCGGCGCGACGGTCGTCGACGAGCCCGACGTCGTCGACGGGAACATGGTCTCCTGCCGGGGCTGGCCGGATCTGCCGGAGTGGTCACGGGCGTTCGTATCGGTTCTCGAACGCTCCGCCGGCCCTGCCTGACCGCGGGCGCATGAGCTTTCCCGTGGGTGGCACGCGACCGGACGGCACGGGGGCGACGCGCCCCGGCATCGAGGGGCGGACGGTGCGGACCGCCGGGTGGGAGACCTATGTGCGCGAGGCGGGTTCCGGCCCGGCCGTCGTCCTGCTGCACGGCTCCGGCCCGGGCACCACGGGTGCGGCCTGGGAGCCTCTCATGGCTGCCATGGCACCCGGATTCCACGTCATCGCACCCGACTTCGCCGGTTTCGGGCGGAGCAGGCTGCTCCCCGGTGGGGAGGCCCGCGGGGAGCGCTCCTACGGCCGCCGCGTGTGGACGGCACAGGTCCTGGAGCTCCTGGACGAGCTGGCGCTGGACCGCTGCGCCGTCGTCGGCAACTCCATGGGCGGCGCCATCGCCCTGTCCGTGGCCCACGCCCGGCCGCGGACGGTCGCCCGGCTGGTGGGGATCGGCACCCTCGGGACCGACATGCCGTTACCGCCGGGTCTGGACCGGCTCTGGGCGTACCGGCCCGGGCGCGCGGCGGCCCGCGAGCTCCTTGAGCTGCTGCACGCCGACGAGGCGTTCCGCACCGCCGAAGCCGTCGAGGCGCGGCTGGCCGCCACGCTCGAGCCGGGTCCGCGCAAGGAGTTCGCCGTCATGTTCCGGCCGCCGCGCGAGCGATGGGTTCGTGACCTCGCGCTGACCACCGACGAGCTGGCGCGGATCCGGGCGCCCGCGCTCCTCGTGCACGGCACGGAGGATCGTGTCGTGCCGCTGGAAGCCAGCACCCTGCGACTTCTCCGCCTCCTCCCCGATGTGCGAGCGCACCTGTTCGGGGCGTGCGGCCACGCCGCACCGGCCGAACGCCCGACGGAGCTGCACGGGCTCCTGACGACCTTCCTGGAAGAGCCGTGGACGACTCCGCGATCCCGCGCACACCCGCCGGGGTGACCTGACACGCCGGCTCCCAGGGCCGCCCACGCCGCCGGCATCCAGAACGGCACCGTCCACGTCGAGGACCCGGACCACCCCTCCACCCAGGATCTCCCCGCATCCTGGACCAGGCCTGAGGAGTGGTACGACTTCGACCCGAACCCGCGGCCGAACGTCCACGTGCTCGCCACCGTCGACGAGTCGACCTACGACCCGGGCGAGTTCGCGATGGGCGACGACCACCCCATCTCCTGGTGCAGCGTCGACTCCGGCGAGAAGGTCTGGGCCACCGCCATGGGACACGATGCCGCCGCCTACGCGGAGGAGGACTTCCGCACTACGTGATGGGCGGCGTGCAGTGGGCGACGGGCAACCAGCCGGGAGAGTGCGGGGATCGACCACCGAGGCGCCGCAAGCGCCGGATCCTAGGGCGTCGGCCTCACCGGCGCGTCGCTCCGACCGGCAGTCGGGCGGCCCGGCAGCTTTCGCCGGGCCGCCCCGGTGTGCGGTCGAGCCCCGTCCGCGGTCTACGCGGCGCGGCCGATCCCGCTGCGGGCGGCGGCACGCCTGATGTCACGGGCTTCCGGCCCCGTGATCACGCCGGCGTCCAGGAGCGCGTCGGCCACCTCCCTCACGTGGCTGAGGAACTCGCCGCGCCTGCTCCACTCCTGTTCGTCCAGGATGCGGTCGTTGATCGTGCACCCGCCGCCGGCCTCGTGGTTCTTCACCCCGCTGTCGACGTCGCCGACGACCACCGTCGCCCGGTCATCGGGAGTGGCACACTCCCCCGGCTCGGCTCCGCCCGCGCCGAACTCCATCCAGTTGACCCGCACCTGACCGTCCGGGAAGACGAGGTACAGCGGGAACGTACCCTCGGTCGACTTCAGGTCGACCGTCACGTTCTGCCAGGTCGCAGCGCCCTCCGCGAGTACGATGCGCGCGTCGTTGCCCTGCTCGGAGGAGTCCGCGACGTGCGCGCCGCCGTCCTCGTCGAACCGGTACCAGGCGATGTTTCCACCGCCCACGTCGCCGCCGGGGGCGGCGGTCAGCGACTTGATCTCTCCTGGCGCCAGCGCGCGGTCGAAGATGTTGAAGTCGTCGACCGCGCCGTTGAGCAGCGGGTCCGCCGACCACTGGGAGTCGCCGATCCAGTTCTGCGCCGTGGGGCCCAGATCCGACGGGTCCAACGTGATGTTGTCGTTGGTCCCGATCGGTTCTCCGTTGAGGTACAGCGTTCCCGTGGTGCCCGACAGCGTGACCGCGACGTGCTGCCAGCCGTCGGTGGGCAGCGGCTGCGATCCGTCGATCTGCTGCTCGCCGGAGCCGGTCGTGATCGCGAACCTGAGGTTGCCGGTACCGCCGGCGCTCGGCGTCAGGAACATGTTGTTGCCGGTGCCGGTGCCGAAGTCGAAGATCCGGGCCCAGCTCTGGCCGCCGGACCAGTTCACCCATGCCGAGGCGGTGAAGTCCTCGGCGCCCTCGACGATCCCTGTGGGCAGTTCCACCTTCTCCGACTCGCCGGACCCGCCGAGCCGGACGGCGTTGCCGAAGCCCTCCGGGCCGTCGGCCCGCGGCACCTCGACGTTGCCCTCGATCTGTGCGCTGCCGAGCAGTTCGCCGTCGGGCGCGTCGCGCCGTACCTCGACCGTGGCGTCCCCGGCCGCCGCCGCACGGAGCGTCACGTCGCCGATGCCGTCGAGGTTGTAGGGGTCGTACGACGCCCAGGCGCCGTCCCCGGCGGTGATCGCCTCACCACCCCCGGTCTCCTGGTCTTCCGCGTCGCCGACGCCCACCTTCGACGAGTCGCCGAAGTGCTCGACCTCCTTCCGCGTCTGCTGCAGGAAGTGCGTCACGCCGCCGGTGAGCGCCGGCGCGCCGGACTCGCCACCGAGGTCGGTGTAGCTGGCGGTCACGGTGAGCGCGATGTCCGCGGCTTCGCCGTGCTCAGCGTCGCTCTGGGTGGTGAGCACCCCTTCGCAGCCGTTCTCCACCTCACCCGGATGCACGTGGGCGTTGCCGCCCTCGTCGTGGTAGAGCCCTTGCTGGACGGTGACGCGCTCGCAGTCGATCGCGTCACCGGAGCCGTCCTCGGCGTCCGAGACCGAAACCCTGAAGGGGATCTCGTCACCCCACTCGAAGACCTGGCCGTTGTGCGGTAGCTCGACGGTCACTTCGGGACGGGTGTTCCCCGCGGTGATCGTGACGTTGGAACTGCTGGACCGTCCCGACGGGTCGGTGACGGTGAGTTGCGCGGTGTACTCGCCGGGCTCGGTGTAGGTGTGGGTCGGGTTGGGCTCGTCCGACGTCGTGCCGTCACCGAGGTCCCAGGCGTAGGTCAGCTCGTCGCCGTCCGGGTCGTTGCTGCCCTCGCTGGAGAAGGCGACGTCCAGCGGAGCGGGCCCGGAGTCCTTGTCGACGGCGGCCTTCGCGACCGGGGTGCGTGCACCCTTGGTGTAGTTGATCTTGTAGAGGCCGGAGTCCGGGTTGACGTTCGCCCCGCCGTAGTTGAAGTCCATGCCCCACTCGATCAGGTACATCGCCCCGTCCGGCCCGAACTCCATGTCGTGCGGGCTGCGGAAGAGGGTGTTCGGCATGAACCGCTCGAAGCTCTTGTAGTCGCCGTTCTCGTCCAGCCGGAGCGCGCCGATCCACTTGCGCGACCATTCCATGACGAAGACCGCGTCGTCGTAGTACTCCGGGAACTGCCCGTCCCCCAGCAACTCGGGGTCGTAGTGGTACACGTCGCCGGCGTACGCGGAGCGCCCGCCGCCCTGGGGGAGCTCCGGGAACTGCGGCGACTGACCGTACGGGTACCAGACGAACGCGTCCTTGGCCGGCGGGACGGTCTCCAGGCCGGTGTTGAACGGGGACGTGTTGGCCGGGCCGTTCTCGCAGTCGAAGGACTCCCCCGGCGTACTGGTGCCGAAGTCCCATTCACGGTACGCCTGGTTGTCGGCGATGCAGTACGGCCAGCCGTAGTTGCCGGCCTCGCGGATCTGGTTCCACTCGTCGTAGCCGCGCGGTCCGCGGTCGGCGTTGTCGCTGCCCGCGTCCGGGCCGACCTCTCCGGCGTAGACCCAGCCGGTCTCGTCGTCGACGGCGATCCGGAACGGGTTGCGGTGGCCCATCGTGTAGATCTCGGGCCGTGTCTTCTCGGTGTCCGGCGGGAACAGGTTGCCCTCCGGGACCGAATAGGTGCCGTCGTCCTCGGGGGTGATCCGGAGGATCTTGCCGCGCAGGTCGTTGGTGTTGCCCGAGGTGCGTCGCGCGTCGTAGGAGTGCTTGGCGTCCTCGCTGTTGTGGTCGTCGTGAACGCGCCCGTCGATCGGGGCGAAGCCGTCCGAGGCGAAGTGCGCGGTGTCGTCGCCGGTGGAGATGAAGAGGTTGCCGTCCGGGCCGAACCTCATCGAACCGGCGGAGTGGCAGCACACCTCCCGCTGGTGCGGGATCTCCAGCAGGACCTTCTCGGACTCCATGTCCAGGGAGTCGCCGTCGGCGGTGAATCTGGAGACGTGCTGCACCTCGGGCGACGGTGCGCTGTAGAAGAGATAGACCCACTGGTTGGTCTCGAAGTCGGGATCGAGGGCGATGCCCAGCAGCCCGTTCTCGTTGCCGCGGTGGACCGGGATCTGCGCGGCGGTCCGCACGGCCCCGCCCTCGGGGTCGTAGACCTTCACCGTGCCGCCCAGCTCGACGTAGAAGACCCGCCCGTCGGGGGCGACGGCCAGCTCCATCGGGTTGGCGGTGTTGTCGTCCAGCGCGACCTTCTCGAAGGAGGACTCCGTCGGGCTCCCCTGGCGGGGCTCGCCGCATTCGCCCTCGGCGGTGCCCGCCGCCCACTCGATGCCGCCGAGGATGTGCTGG
Organism: Streptomyces aculeolatus; assembly: GCF_020400605.1. Classification (GTDB taxonomy): domain Bacteria; phylum Actinomycetota; class Actinomycetes; order Streptomycetales; family Streptomycetaceae; genus Streptomyces; species Streptomyces aculeolatus. The sequence goes on from NZ_JAINRD010000003.1 coordinate 261,131, forward strand.
CGCAACTGCGGCTCGTCGTAGTCGTCCGGGCTGTGGCCCAGCGCCGAGTACCAGGTCCGGCCGCCGTCGAAGGCGGAACACCAGGCGATGGGGTGGTCCTCGCCCATGGCGTCCGGGCCCGGGTTGTACGTCGACTCGTCGAGCGTCGCCAGGACGTGGACGTCCTCACGGGGATTGGCGGTGAAGTTGTACCACTCGTCCTCGCGGACCCATTCGGCCGGCAGCCCGGCCGTCGACGGGTGGTCGGGGTCCTCTATCCGTACGGTCGCCTCCTGGAACTGGTCGGCTCCGGAGGGGTGGCTCTTGAAGAACGCGCCGCCCATGAGCTCGGACCACCAGGGCCAGTCCGTCTTGTCCATGTTCGACGACGAGTGCAGCCCGACGAATCCCCCGCCGCGCTGGATGTAGCGCTCGAAGGCGTGCCGCTGCCCGGTGTCGAGGGTGTTCTCACCGTCGGTGTAGAAGGCGATGGCCTCGTACTGCGCGAGCCCCTCGTCGGTGAATACCGAGGCGTCCTGGGTCTCGGTCACCGAGAAACCGTGCTCCTGGCCGAGTTGCTCGACCGCCGCCAGGGCGGACGGGATCGAGTCGTGCCGGAAGCCGGTCGTCTTGTGGAAGAACAGCACGTCGTATTCCTGCTCGGGCTCGTGTGCCGCGCTGGTGGCCATTCCTGGAAGGAACGAGACCAGGAGCGCGATCACCACCGTGAGCAGGACATGTCTATGGCGTTGTCGCATAGTCCTCTCCGTCACTTCGTTGCGGGTGCAGACCGAAGAAATCAAGGGGTACGTGGGCGCCCGGCGAGGAAGGACAGCCCGTCGACGGCGATCGCGTCCTGGTTCGGTGCCAGTGGCCGCCAGATCGAGGCGGCCGTCGCGATCGTCTCGTTGTCGCCGGTGAACGACTCGATCACGAGCGGGCCCCGGTAGCCGGCCGCGTCGAGCGCGGTGAGGATGCCCGGCCAGTCGAGGTGGTCCGCGCCCGGGGCGCCCCGGTCGTTCGCGCACACCTGGACGTGGGCGATCCTCTCGCCCGCCCTGCGGATGGCCGCCGGGATGTCCTGCTCCTCGATGTTCATGTGGTAGATGTCCAGCGCGACGCCGCAGCCCTCGGCCGGCAGCCCGGCCAGTGCGGCCAGCGTCTGGTCGACGGTGTTGACCACGCTCGTCTCGTACCGGTTGAGCGGCTCCACCGCCACGGTGACGCCGGCTTCCCGCGCGTGCTCGACCACCGGGGCGAGGCCGTCCCGCAACTGCTCGTAACAGGCGCGCCGTTCCGCGTCGTCCATCCGCCAGGTGCGCCCCACCGAGGCGTAGAGAGGTCCCGCGACGACCGGCGAGGACACGGTGGCCGCAGCGTCGACCACGCGCCGCAGGAGATCTTGCGTGGCAGCGATGGTCTCCCCGTCGGCCGCGACCAGCTCGCGCCCCGGTCCCATCGCCACGACGAGGGTGGCCGACAGGCCGAGCGAATCGAGCAGCTTCGCCGCCCGGCCGGGATCCCAGTCGCCGATGTTCTCCACCGGCAGCTCGATCACGTCGAAGCCCCACCCCCGCACCCGGGGTGCCAGCTCGGCCAGCCGGCGGTCGGTCAGGGGCGAGGTCCACACCCAGGTGTTGACCCCGAACGTCCTTGCCGTCTTCATCGGTTCTCCCCTCGCGATTCCCTTGTCCACCGCACGGCCGGTCCCGGACGTCTCAGCGGAGCGCCCGGTCGTCGCCGCCGACACCGAGGTACCTGCTCTGCAGGTCCGGCCGGTCGAGCAGTTCGGCACCGGTGAACTCGGCCTCCAGCCGGCCCGAGACCATGACGAACTGGCGCCCGGCCATCCGGACCGCGGCGCGCAGGTTCTGCTCGACGACGAGCACGGCCACCCCTTCGCCGACGAGGCGGTGCACGACGTCGACGAGGACGTCGACGATGGTCGGGGCCAGCCCTTCGGACGGCTCGTCCATCACGATCAGATGCGCATTCAGCAGCAGCGCCCGGCCCACGGCGAGCATCTGCTGCTCGCCGCCGGAGAGAGCGGCGCCGCCGTGCTTCTTGCGTTCGGCCAGCCGCGGGAACAGCTCGTAGACCGCCTCGGGGGTCCACCGCTTGCCGCGTGCCCGCCCGGCCAGCATGGCCAGGTGCTCGTCGACGGTCAGCGACGGGAAGAGCCGCCGGCCCTGCGGGACGTACGCGATGCCGGCGCCCGCGATCTTCTCCGGCGTCCGGCCCTCGACCCGCTCACCCCGCAGCCGGACCTCCCCGCCCGTCGCCAGCAGGAAACCGACCAGGGTGTCGCAGAGCGTGGTCTTCCCCATGCCGTTGCGGCCGATGATCCCGACGGCCTCGACGCCCATGCTGAAGCCGATCTCCTCCAGGACCACCGAGGCGCCGTAGCCGGAACGCAGCCGGCGGACGTCCAGAAGGGGTGCCGTGCTCATGCCGGTGCCTCCGTGCCCAGATAGATCCGGTGAACGTGTGGATCGGCGCGGACCTGGGCGGGGGTGCCGGCCGTGATCTGCTCCCCGTCAGCCATCACCACCACCCGCTGGGCGATACGGAATGCCACGTCCATGTCATGCTCGACGAGCAGCAGGTTGAGCTCCTCGCCGAACGACTCCAGCAGCTCGACGAGGCGTTCGCGCTCGCCCCGCGACAGGCCGGACGCCGGCTCGTCGAGCAGCAGCACGTCCGGCCCCGTGGCGATCGCCATGCCGAGTTCCAGCTGGCGCTGCTGCCCGTGGGCCAGCTCCCCCGCCGTGGTGTCGAGCTGTTCCGCCAGCCACACCCGGCGCGCCACCTCGGCGGCCTCGTCGCTCATCCGCCGGTCGGCGGCCGAGCGCCACAGCGCCCGGTGCCGGCCCCGCAGACCGGCGAGCGCGAGGTAGATGTTCTCGCGGACCGTGAGCCCGGCCAGCGCCCGTGCCTTCTGGTACGTCCGGGCGACACCGAGCCGGGGGCGGTAGCGCGACGGCCGGTGGACGCACTCGACGCCCTTGATGACGACGGAACCGCTGGTCGGCGTGACATCGCCGGCGATCACGTTGAACAGCGTGCTCTTTCCGGCTCCGTTGGGTCCGATGACGGCCAGCCGCTCGCCCCGCGCGATGGCGAGGTCGATACCGCGCAGGGCGAGCAGGCCGCCGAACGCCACCGTGACCGCGCGGACCTGGACGACGGGCGCCCTGCCGCCCGGTTCGGACGGCGCCGTACTGGGGTGCGTCATGACCGGAACCTCCTACCTCTGCGGGACGCCGTCGACGACGGGGACGGCCTTGCCCTCCCAGGGCAGGTCCCGCTTCTCGCACTTCGGGAAGTCCCGCCCCGGCGACGGGGTGTCCGGGCTGAAGGTGCCGCCGAAGGTCTGGTCGACCCCGGGCACGATGGCCACGCTCTCCTGGACGACCTCGTCGGAGTCGTCGACGGCGAGGCGCGAGAGGCCGACGTCGACGACGCCGCTGCGGTTCTCGTCCAGGCTGATGCTGCCGTGCGGCAGGTCGAGGGTGAGCCCGGCGACGGCGGCCTGGAATGCCTTGGGGTCGGAGATGTCGCCGTCGACCGCCTTGAGCCCTTCGACCAGCGCCACGCCGGCCGTGTAGTACCCGTAGAAGAACCCGAAGGCCGCGGCGGTGGAGGGCGGGGCGGGCTCGTTGCCGCTCAGCGATCCTGGAATGGACTCCCACGTCTCGTCGGCGGCCGCCAGGTACTCCTGGATCTCCGGGGTCCGGATGTCGCCCGGCAGCGTGGCGAAGCCGCCGATGTGCGCCCCGGCGATGTCGGTGCCGAGCGCCTGGGCGAGGTCCGGGTTGAAGAAGAAGTTGCCCGCGTGCTCGTCACCGGTCAGATCGCCCTTGGCGTTGACGAACGCCTCCAGCGCGGCCTGGGTACCGGTGCCGCCCACGGCCCAGAAGTAGCCGTCCACCTCGTCCGGGTTCGGGAGCTGGGCGATGTAGGAGGAGTAGTCGGTGGTGCCCAGGGGCGGGAACACCCGGTGGGTGACCTCGCCGCCGACGCCGCAGAAGTCGGCGATGAAGCCGGCCGCCGAGGTGTGGCCGAAGCTGTAGTCGTCGGCGATGACCGCGACCTTGCGCCAGCCCTCCTCGTGGTAGAGCAGGTCGCCGAGGCCGGCGTTCCAGATCGCGCCGTCCCCGTAGAACCGGAAGTAGTTCGGCGCCTGGACCTGCAGCGTCTGCTCCTGCGAGCCGGAGATGCCCGCGAACACCGTCAGGTCGGGCTTGCTCTTCGCGTACTCGGCGACGGCGATGCCCTCGTCGCCGGAGAGCGGGCCGATGATGACGTTGGCCCCCTGCTGCTCCACCAGGCGGCGTACCTCCTGGAGGATGCGGTCGGCGGTGTCGTCGCCGCAGCCGATGCCGACGAGTTCGATCGGGGTGCCCGCCACCTCCGCGCCGCTGAAGCCCTTCAGCGCGCTGGTGGACGATTCCGGGCCGGCGCCGGCGAACCGGGCGAGGGCGAGGGTGGTGCCCGCGGCCACGTCCTCGTGGAACCCGCCGAACGGGCCCTCGCACTGGCCCAGGATCCCCAGCCGGACGCCGTCGCCGTCCTTGGGCGAGAACGCGGACGACTGCTCGTCGGCGGGCAGCCCGGAGGAGCTGTCGTCCCCGCTGCATCCGGCGGCCACCAGAGCCAGGCTCGCCACCATGGAGAGTGTGAGTGCCACGGGGCGTCTGAGTGCGCTCATGATCGTGTAACTCCCAGTTCCTTTTCGGTCGTACGCGTGGCCGGCGCTTGTCCGGCGGCCGGGTCCGGCCCGGTCCGGGTACGCGGCCGGAGGGCGGGGCGCAGTCGCCGGGCGATCCCGGTCAGCCCTTCGGGGGAGAGCATCATGATCAGCAGGACGATCACTCCGATCACGGTGTTGAACCGCGCCTCGGTGATGCCGATCCGGTCGATCAGCGGCAGATCGCGCAGGTAGGTGAAGACCAGTACGTAGACGAAGGCGCCCAGCCAGGCCCCCTCGAAGGACGAGATGCCGCCGATCACCGCGATGATCAGCAGGATCAGGGTGGGGCCGATCGCGATCGACGCGGGGTCGATCTGACCGTTCCACCACACGTTGAGCAGGCCGCCCGCCCCGGCCACGAACCCGGCGAGGGTGAAGGCCAGTGTCCGGTGCAGCGGCACGTTGTACCCCAGCGACGCCATCCGGACCGGATCGTCGCGGACGCCCTGCAGCGTCAGCCCGAACCCGGTCCGCCCCACCGCCCGGAAGCCGAGGTAGGCCAGGACGGAGAGTCCGAGGCCCGCGTAGTACAGCCGGACGGGCGGCCCTAGAAGGTCAGGCCGCTGGATGCTGGTGAGGCCGCCGGGCCCCGAGATCTCGACGATCTGCGCGAACACGTAGTAGCCGATGACGGCGTAGACCATCGTGAGCATCAGGAAGTAGAGCCCTGTGGTGCGGCTGGCGAGTGCGCCGAGGACGAACGCGGCCGCGGCGGTGACCACGAGGGCGAACGCGACCGCCGCCCAGGGGTGCCAGCCGAGGTTCAGGCCGCGGGCGCCGGTCTCCTGGGCCGCGTTGCCGAACATGAAGCCGGCGATGCCGAAGAGCAGGAACTGGGCGAGCGAGGTCATCCCCCCGTACCTGGCGAGGAAGACGACGGTTGCCGCCGCGAGGCCCAGGATGAGCGTCTGCGTCATGACGAAGTTGACGAAGTACGCCGTCGCCAGATTCGGCAGGAGCAGCAGGACGGCGACCAGGGCGGTCCCGAGGACGTTGTTCCGGGTCAGCAGGTCACGCGCGGTCATGCCGGTCTCCCGAAGAGTCCGTAGGGCCGTATCGCCAGGACCAGCGCCAGCAGGACGAAGGTCATGATGATCGCGTAGTAGGAGTACTCACTCGGCAGGTAGGCGGGCGAGAACGCCACGACCGTGCCGTACAGCAGCGAGCCGGCTGCGGCGCCCCGGAGCGAGCCGAGGCCGCCGATGATGACGACGACGAGCGAGTTCAGCAGCCAGTTGCCGTCGGTGCCGGGCGCGGCGCCGGCGAAGGAGGCACCGAGCACACCGCCCACCCCGGCCAGGAACGATCCGACGAAGAACGTGATCGCGAAGACCAGCTTGATGTTGATACCCAGTCCGCGCACCATCTGGCGGTCGTCCACGCCGGCCCGGATCACCATTCCCATGCCCGTCCTGGTGAGCCAGAGCCACAGCAGCGTGCCGATCAGCACGGCCACGCCGAGGATGAACAACCGGGTGACGGGGTAGCGCTCGCCCTGGACGGAGAAGAAGTGCGTGATCGCGCCGGGCCAGACCATCGTCTTGGCCAGCCCGCCGAACTCCCGCAGCATCTGGTCGGCCAGGACGACCGTGAGGGCCAGCGTCATCAGCGCCTGGCGCAGTTCCTGGCCCTCGTTCCACTGCAGGAAGAGCTGCTGGATCGCCAGGCCGGCCACGGCCGCGACGCCGGCGCCGGCCAGCATCGGCACCAGCCAGTCGAGCATGCCGACCTGGGCCGGGTCGATGTTGCGCGACTGGCCGACCATCGCCTCCTGCACGCGGATGGCGAGGTACGCGGCCAGCAGGAACAGCGAGCCGTGCGCCATGTTCACCGTACGCATCAGGCCGAAGATGAGGGTGAAGCCGGACGCCGCGACGAACAGCAGTCCGGCGAACGTGATCGCGTCGAGCACCGTGACGAGGAACTTGCCCGGGTCCTCCGCGGCGGGTCCGGCCGGGGTGCCGTCGGCGAGGAACACCACCCACGCGGCAACGGCGATGACGGCCAGGGCGACGGCCCAGACCGGCAGCCTGGCCAGGGCCCGGCGCAGGCGTGGTGCGGAGAGCCCCGGCGCGGGCCGCGAGCTCGCGTTCCGCGGGTTCGCGCCCGTACGGGTACGGGCGCTCCCGTCCTTGGTGTTGTGGTGTTCTGTCCGTGGTGGATCGATCCGGGCAGGCTTCATCCGTTCCTCCCGTCAGTCGGGCCCGTGAAGCGGCGCGTTTTCTGGTTCACTCGGGCGGGCACACCGCGCGTCGCCTCACGTGCCCGGTCGATGCATCCGCCGCCGGTCAGTTCGCGGCGGGGCCCTGCGCGCGGAGTTCCTCGTAGTCGGGGATCGCCACCCGCGCTCCCCCGTCCATCGCCGACACGTGCGCGCAGATGCCCACGGACGTCCAGTTCGCCGCGGTGACCTCGTCGATCGCGGAAGCCCGGTCCTCGGCGATGCAGCGGATGAACTCGTGTGCCAGGTGCGGATGCGAGCCGCCGTGGCCGCCGCCCTGGACGAAGGAGAGGTGCCCGTTGTCGTCGTCGTAGACGCCGTGCGTCGTGAACGGCGCGATCTGAGGCGGCAGCCGGTCCGCGAAGTCCGGGATGGTGACGCTCTTCGGAACCTCCCCGGTGTGCAGCACGTGTCCGGAGCCCTGCGTCTGCTCCCATTCAAAGGTCGCCCGGCTCCCGAACACCGTGAAACTCTCCACGTACTCACGCGCCGTCTCGAAAAGCGAACGCGCGATCTCGGCCCCGACGGGCGTATTGCGCAGGGTGATCAGGGCGCTTTCGACGGCGAACGGCGAGCCGTACTTCTCCGTGAGTTCCGGGGAGATACGACCGGAACCGATACACACGACACTCTCGGCCAGCGCACCGGCGAGACTCAGTACCGGACTCACCGCGTGCGTCGCGTAATGCATGGGCGGCAGACCCTCCCAGTAACCGGGCCAGCCCGCCATTTCCTGGTAGTGGGCGCCGCGCAGGAACTGGACCCGGCCTATCGTGCCGTTCACCACGAGATCGCGGACGTGCAGAAACTCACGGGAGTAGACGACCGTTTCCATCATCATGTACTTCTTGCCCGATTCCCGGACGGCGGCGACGATTTCCCGGCATTCATCGAGCGTCGTGGCCATCGGCACCGTGCACGCGACGTGCTTGCCGGCGCGGAGCGCCGCGACGGTGTGCTCGGCATGTTGCGGAATCGGGGTGTTGATGTGGACGGCGTCGATGCCGGGGTCCCGCAGCATCGCGTCGAAGTCGGTGAACCGGCCCGGCACCCCGAAGTGATCGGCGACCTGCGTCAGCGCCGTCTCGGTGCGCTGGCAGACCGCCGCCAACTCGGCATCGGGGTGGGCCTGGTAGATGGGGATGAACTCGGCACCGAATCCGAGGCCGGCAATCGCCACCCGTACCTTCTGCGTCATCGTTGACCTCCCATGAGCGTGTAGATTACGAACGCCGGTGGAGACCAAGCCATGCGTTATCCCGCAGTCTGGCTTAGAGTTTTTACATGCCCACCCGCCGGACACGTCACGTCGCGCTGCTGGTCGAAACCTCGAACGCCTACGCCCGCGGTGTGCTGGTGGGCGTGAAGAAGTACGTCGAGGCCCACCCGGGCTGGTCGATGTATCTCGCCGAGCACAGCCGTCACGAGACCGACTTCTCCTGGCTCGAAGACTGGCAAGGACACGGCGTGCTGGCCCGCATCGAAAGCGCCGAGACCGCTGCCTTCATCCGGCGGCTCGGTCTGCCCACCGTCGATCTCAGTGCCGCCCGGCTCGTGCCCGAACTACCCGGCGTCGAGACCGACGACGGGACGATCGCTCGGTGGGCCCTCCGGCACTTCGAGGAACGGGGGCTGCGGCACTTCGCCTTCTGCGGCGACGAGAGATTCGGCTGGTCCCTCAAGCGCGGCACCTGGTTCGCCGAGCACGTCCGCGACCGCGGCTCGGTTCCGCGGGAGTTCCGGATGAAGTCCACGGGCATGCGCGCCGCCGACCGCGAACTCCTCGCGGAATGGCTGCGCGGCCTTCCCAAACCAGTTGGTGTCTTCGCCTGCTATGACATTGCCGGTCAGGAAGTGCTGGAGGCCTGCAAGACCGCCGACCTGACGGTGCCCGACTCGGTCGCCGTCATCGGCGTCGACAACGACGAACTCATCGGCAACCTCACGACCCCGCCGCTGTCGAGCATCGAGCCGGACACGACGCGTACGGGATACCTCGCCGCCGAACTCCTGGATCTCATGATGCAGGGCCGTGCGCTCGAACCAGGCCTGCGCCTGATCGAACCGACCCGGCTCGTCACCCGGCAGTCCTCGGACATCCTGGCCGTGGACGACCCCCTCGTCGCCGACGCTCTGCGGTTCATCCGCGACCGCTCGGACCAGAATCTCGCGGTAACCGCCGTCCTCAGGCATATCGGGCTCTCCCGACGCGCACTCGACCACCGTTTCCTGCGGAGCCTGGGCCGGACCGTCCACGGCGAGATCGTGCGCGTCCGGGTGGCCCACGTCGCCGAACTTCTGTCCTCCACGGACTGGACCCTCCAGCAGATCGCCCAACGGCTCCGCTTCAGCCATTCCGAGTACATGAGCGTCGTGTTCAAAAAGCACACCGGCAAGTCACCGGGCCAGTACCGCCGGTCGGTGAACGGATCCGTCGCGCGTCAGGCTTTCTGGAGCGAGTAGGCGCGTAAGCCAGTGACGAGATATCGAACAGTATCCGGGATTTCGTGCGCGGAGTGCAGGCCCCAGCAGCGCGTTCAGGTGAGGCGGATGACGTTCCAGGACATGGGCTCCAGCACGGCCCGCAGGACCCCGCCCGACAGTGCCGTGCCCTGCGCCCCGTGCGGGGTGACACGGTCGGGTTCGGCCGCGGTGTTGCGGGCCTCGGGGTCGGTGTCGGACAGCACGCTGTGCTCGGCGACGCCGGTCACGCCCATTCCGTGCACGGCGATCTCCACCGGCAGTCCGGCCTGCTGCGCTCGGTTGACCGCGAAGACCGTGACGGCGCCGCTCCCTTCGTCCCGTACGGCCGTCGCGTGCAGCAGCGGGACCTCGCCGTACCGGGCGGTGTCGTACGTCGGCGACTCGGCCCGCACCTCGAGGACCGTGCCGCGACCGTGGCGTGCCGCCTGCGCGAAGGGGTGGAAGGTGGTCTGCCGCCAGGACGCGCCGCCCGGCTCCGTCATGATCGGTGCGATGACGTTGACGAGTTGCGCGAGGCAGGCCAGCTTCACCCGGTCCGCGTGCCGCAGCAGCGCGATCAGCAGCGAGCCCACGACGACGGCGTCGGTGACGGTGTACTGGTCCTCCAGCAGCCGCGGAGCCTCGGCCCAGCCGGGCGGGTTCCGGTCGAACTCGGCGTGGAAACGGCGCTGGTACCACACGTTCCACTCGTCGAAGGAGAGGTTGATCCGCTTCGTCGACTTCAGCCGGGCCCGTACGTGGTCGCAGGTGGCGACGACGCCCTCGATGAAGGACTCCATGTCCACGGCCGAGGCCAGGAAGGAGTCGCGGTCGCCGTCCACCTCCTCGTAGTAGGCGTGCAGGGAGATGTAGTCGACCAGGTCGTAGCACTCCGTGAGGACGGTCCTCTCCCACTCGGCGAAGGCCGGCATCGCCTGGTTCGAGCTGCCGCACGCGACCAGTTCCAGGCCCGGGTCGAGCCGGCGCATCGCCCGCGCGGTCTCGGCGGCCAGCCGCCCGTACTCCGCCGCGGTCTTGTGGCCCGTCTGCCACGGCCCGTCCATCTCGTTTCCCAGGCACCACAGCCGGATGCCGTAGGGCTCCTTGCTCCCGTGCGCGATGCGGAGGTCCGCCAACGCGGTGCCTTCTGGGTGGTTGGCGTACTCCTGGAGTTCGATGGCCTCGGCGACGCCCCTGGTGCCGAGGTTGAGGGCGAGCACCGGCTCGCAGCCCGTCTTGCGGAGGAAGTCGGCGTACTCGCGGAGCCCGAACCGGTTGCTCTCCGTGGTCTGCCAGGCCGGGTCGAGGCGGCGCGGCCGGTCCTGCCGGGGGCCGACGCCGTCCTCCCACTTGTAGCCGGAGACGAAGTTGCCGCCGGGGTAGCGGACGGCGGTCACCCCCAGCTCGCGGATGAGGTCCAGGACGTCGGTGCGCAGTCCGGCCGGGTCGGCGGCGGGGTGGCCGGGTTCGTAGACGCCCGTGTAGACGCACCGGCCGAGGTGTTCGACGAAGGACCCGAACAGCCGCGGGCCGGCCTCACCCACGGTGAAGGCGGGGTCGAGGGTGAAGCGTGCGGTGGCGCTCATGGGTTCCTCTCTGTGGCTGCCCGATTCGGTGCGCTGCACGGCCGGTGTCACTTCCCGGCGAGGCCGGTGTGCGCGACGCCGCGGACGATCTGGCGCTGGAAGACGGCGAAGACCACCAGCAGCGGCAGTCCGGCCATCACCAGGGAGGCCATCACCTGGGAGTAGCGGACGCCGTAACTGGACTGGATGTTGACCAGGCCCACCGGCAGCGTCATGCCGTTCGGGTCGGTGGTGACCAGGAAGGGCCAGAGGAAGTTGTTCCAGGTATGGATGAAGACGAAGATCGAGACCGCGGCGAGGACGGGCCGGGACAGCGGCAGCACGATCGTGAAGAACACCCGCCAGCGCCCGGCGCCGTCGCAGAAGGCCGCCTCCTCCAGCTCGCGCGGCACCCCTTCGAAGAACTTCACCAGGATGAACACCATCGCGGGCACGGCCACCTGGGGCAGGATCACGCCCCAGTAGGTGTCCACCAGGCCGAGTGCCGCCATCTCCGCGAAGAGCGGCGCCATCAGCACCTGCGGCGGCACCATGATGCCGGCGAGTACGACCGCGTAGAGGACCTTCCGGCCGCGGAACTCGGTGCGCGCGAACCCGTACGCCGCCATGGCGCACAGCAGGACGGTCAGCAGGGTGGTCATCACCGAGATGTAGAGGGTGTTGAGCATCCAGCGGGGGAGGTCGCCGGCCGCCCACACTTTGTCGTACGCGTCGAAGGTGACGCTGGAGCCGATCCAGGCGAGCGGGGTCTCGACCTCTTCGCCCATGGGCTTGAGCGAGGTGGCCAGGGCGTAGGCGAGCGGCAGCAGCCAGGTCGCGGCGAGGACGAGTGCGGCCAGCAGCATGGCGACGCGGCCGCGGGTCCAGCGCGGGCGCCGGCCGCCGCCGGTGCCGCCGGCCGAGGCGGGCGCGGCGGCGGAGACCGGGTCCGGGCGGGAGGTGTCGGCCGCTGCGCTCATGAGGTGCTCTCCTGCCGTGTCCTGCGGGCGAGGTGCAGGTGGATGAGGGAGACGATGACGATCAGGGCGAAGAAGATGTACGAGGCGGCGGAGGCGTAGCCGATCCGGTAGCCGGTGAAGCCCTCCTCGAAGACGTACAGCAGGGTGGTCTTCGTGGCGCCGTCCGGCCCGCCCTGGGTCATGATGTAGACCTGGTCGAAGATCTTGAGCGAGGCCAGAAGCTGGAGGATCACCACCACTCCCGTGGTGCGCCGCAGCATCGGCAGGGTGATGTGCCACAGGCGCTGCCAGGCGCTCGCACCGTCCAGCTCGGCCGCCTCGTAGAGGTGCTGCGGGATGGACTGCAGCGCCGCGAGGTAGAGCAGGAAGTTGAAGCCGACGGTCCACCAGATCGTGGCGATGACGATGGAGAGCATCGCGTACTGCGGGTCGGTGAGCCAGCCGATGCCCGGGTGCAGGCCGAACTCGGCGAGCACCTGGTCGGCGAGGCCGAAGTCGGCGGGATAGATGATCCACAGCCACAGGAGCCCGACGACACCGGAGGGCAGCAGATAGGGCGCGAACCAGCTCAGCCGCCACAGCCAGTCCACGAAGCGCAGGCCGTGCGCGAGCAGGGCCATCACCAGGCCGAGCAGCACCAGCGGCACCGTGGACAGGAGGGTGAACCAGACGGTCTGCCACAGCGCCTCCCACATGTCGGGGTCGGAGAGCGCCTCGGCGTAGTTGTCGAACCCGACGTACTCGCCGCCGCTGCCGGTGATGTTGTCGCTGGTCAGGCTCATCTTGATGCCGAGCACCACGGGCCAGACCAGGAAGAGGGCGTAGAGGACGAGGAAGGGCGCGACGAACATCAGCCCGTGCTCGAAGCGGCTGTGCCGGATGGCGGTGCCGCCGGGTACGGGTGCGGAGGCGCCGGGTACGTCGTGCGCGGCGGTGGCGTCCCGCTCGGTCCGCGTGGGCGCGGTCATGCCTGATCACCGCCCGGGGCCGGGACCTCGCCGAGCGGACTGGGCGTGTCGAGCAGCTTCTTCAGGCCCGCCGTCGCCTCGGCCAGGGCGCTTTCGGGCGTACGGGACCCCGTGAACACGCCGGAGAAGATGTGTCCCAGCTCCAGCCACATGAGGGAGGCGGAGCCGGCGAACCAGGCGGGCGGGTCGAGTGCGACGTAGTCGATCACGTGGCGGTACTCGGACTGCGGTTCCAGCTTGAGGTAGGCGGGCTTGCCGAGCGTGGGGGTGTACGCGGGTATGTGCCCGCCGCGGGCCCAGTCGGCCGAGTGCGTGAGCATCCAGGCGACGAACCGGTGGGCGGCGCGGTTGCGCTCGCCGCCGCGGTCCTCCTGGTGCGGCAGGACGAAGGAGTGGGAGTCGGCCTGGGCGGCCGGGCGGCCGAAGAGGTTCGGCACCGGGGCCATGGAGAACGGCAGCTCGGTCTCCAGATAGGTGCTGACCTCCCAGTCGCCGTTGAGGGCCAGGCCCGTCTCGCCCGCGTTGAAGATCCCGACGCTGCCCTGGTAGTCGGCGATGCGGACGGCGAGTCCCTCGTGGGTGAGCATGCGCATGAACTCCAGCACGCGCAGGGCCTTGTCCTCGTCGAGGGTGAGGCGGGTGCCGGTGTCGTCCAGCAGGGTGCCGCCGGTCTGCGCGTAGAAGGTGGCGAAGACGCGGGCCGGGCCTGCCGCGTCCGCGCCGGTGGTCTCCATGACCAGCGGCGGCCGGTCGGTCACCCGGCGGATCGCGCGCAGCGCGTCGACGAACTCGCCGGCGCCCTCGAGGGTCCTGATCCGTCCGTCCGCCCGCAGCAGCCCCGCCTGCTCGCAGATCTCGGTCTGGTAGTAGAGCACGAGGGGGTGGGTGTCGAGCGGCACGGCGTACTGCTTGCCGCCGATCGTGCCGCGGTCCCAGATCTCCGCCGGGAAGTCCCCGGGGCGCACGCCGTACTCGGCGAGGAGGCCGAGGTCGAACGCATCCAGCAGCTTTCCGGGACCGAAGCCCGGCAGTCGCGCCAGGTGCAGCACCGCCACCTCGGGTGCCCGTCCCCCGGCGCCGGCCATGCCGAGCTTGGTGTAGTACGGCGCGCCCCACTCCAGTTGGGCCGCGTCCAGTGCGATGCCGGAGTGCTCGGCTTCGAACGCGTCGAGCATCGCCTGCATGGTGACGCCGTCACCGCCGCCGAAGAGGTGCCAGTAGCGCAAGGGCGTCTTGCCGGACGCCACGGAGGAGGGCGCGGCGCAGCTCGCCGTGCCGGCCGCGCCCGCACCGGCGAGCGCGACGAGCCCCGCGAGACCCGCGGCCGAGCCGAGCACGCGCCGGCGGGTCGGTGGTGGACCGGATGGAGCGGGCGGGACAGGAGGCGGTGGGGACATGAACGGCTCCTCGCCGGAGGTGGGTTGGTTCGTAATATCGAACAACGACCGGCTTTCCGGACGGAAAATAGGCTCGAAGCGTGTCCACGTCAATGCCGGAGCACAGCCGATCCCGCTCGGCCCGCGCGGCAGGTCGACGCGGGCCGTCGTGCCGGACCGGCCCGCTCAGGGGCGGGGTCACCCGCCTCCACACGGCGGGCGCGGCCCGTCCGCCCCGAGCGCCGTCAGGTACCCAGCGCGCTGATGCTCTCGGCCATCTCGTCGAGGAAGTCCTGTAATTCCGGTCCCGAGCCCGTCGACGCCAGCAGGAAGCCGAAGAGCACTGCGACGGTCGCAGGTCCCGCCTTGACCGAGCCGCTGCGCATCAACACGATCAGGATGACCCCCATCATCAGCACCCCGGACAGTGAGATCGCCACGCCCTCATCACCCCTCGGTCGTCTTTTCGCCGTCCACTGTGGATGTGTGCCGTACCGGGGCCGTCGGACGGTGTCCTCGCGACCGGCGCCGCGGTGTATCGCCGGCACCGGTCTCAGGTGCCGCGCCTGTCGGTGAGGACCGGAGTGCGGTCATCGGCCGGGGGCGCGGCGTGGGTTCGTTCGCCGCCGGTCGGCGCACCGGCGGGTCCCTCGACGGAGACGTGCGGCAGGATTCGGTCGATCGCCCTGGGCAGATACCAGTTCCACTTCCCGAACAACTGCATGGCCGCAGGTACGAGGATCGTGCGCACCACCAGGGCGTCGAGCAGGATGGCCACGGCCACGCCGAGCCCGAACTCGGCGATCATGCGCATACCGACGAACAGGAAGGCCGTGAACACGCAGATCATGATGATCGCGACAGCCGTGATGATCTGCCCGGTGGCGGCCTGGCCGCGCCGGACGGCGAGATCGTTGTCGCCGGTGTGGAGCCATTCCTCATGGATGCGACTGACCAGGAACACCTCGTAGTCCATCGACAGCCCGAACAGGACGGCCAGCATCATCGGCGGCAGGAACGACTCCACCGGCCCGGCCGGGCCCGCACCCAGGGCGGACGAGCCCCAGCCCCACTGGAAGACCGCGACCACGATGCCGAACCCGGCGCCGGCGGAGAGCAGGTTCATCACCGCCGCGGTGAGCGGGATGAGCACACTGCGGAACGCGAGCATCAGCAGCAGGCATCCCAGGACGACGACGATGGTGACGAAGAGCGGCATCTTGCCGCTCAGTTCGGACGCGAAGTCCTTGTGCACGGCGGTCTGCCCGCCGACGTGGACGGTGAGCCCGTCCTCCTCGTGGGCGGGGATCACGCGGTCGCGCAACGTGTCGATGAGGTCCGATGTCTGTTCCGACTGCGGGGATTCCGCGGGGATGACCTGCATGGTTCGCACCGTCGCGGCGGGCGTGGCCGGAGGGGTCCGTACGGCCGACACCCCGGGGACGGTCTCGATCTCCTGTCCCAGCCGGGTGAAGTCGGTCGCGGCCTGCGGGGACGGGACCTTCGCGACGAGTTGCAGCGGGCCGTTGTGTCCCGGGCCGAAGCCGTCGGCGAGCAGGTCGTAGGCCTGACGCGTGGTGGTGTCGGGCGGGTTGTTGCCGGCGTCGGAGGACCCCAGCCGCAGCGAGAAGAACGGGATCATCAACACCACCATGACCACGGTCGCCATGATCGTCAGGGGCACCGGCCGCTTCTGCACGAATCCGGCCCATCGCGCCCACCTGCTGGAGATCTGAGCCCCGCTCGGCCCTTCCCGCTTGAGCCGGGCGCGTTGGCGGCGGCTGAGCACCCGGGTGCCGAACGCCCCGAACAGGGCGGGCAGCAGCGTCACGGCGACCGCGATGGCGAACGCCACCATGATCGCGGCCGACAGTCCGATCCCGGACAGGATGCTGAAGCCGAGGACGAGCAAGCCGAGCATCGCGACCGCGACCGTACCGCCGGCGAAGACGACCGCCCGGCCGGAGGTGTTCATGGCCGCCACGGTCGCTTCCTGGGGGCTGAGCCCGGCCCGGATGCCGTTGCGGTAGCGGGCGACGATGAACAGCGCGTAGTCGATGCCGACGCCGAGACCGATGAACGCGGCGATGATGGGGGCGGTGCTGGGGACGCTCATCACCTGGGTGAGGAGGTCGATCGCCAAGATCGCGCCGCCCAGCGCCAGGACTGCGGCGATGAGCGGGATGGCCATCGCCACCAAGGACCCGAACGCGAGCAGCATGACGATCGCCGCGGCCAGGATGCCGATCAGTTCGCTGCTCGATGTCGAGGGCTTGTCCAGCTCCCCGATCGCTTTCCCTCCGAACTCCACCTGCAGCGCGTCGCTGCGCAGCTTCGAGCCCAGGGCCACCACCTGCTCGATGTTTCCGGTGTCCAGGCTTTGGCTCCGCCCGGTGAAGGTGACCGTCGCGTAGGCGGTCCCGCCGTCGCGGCTGATCTGCGCCGAGCCCGTGGGACCGAACGGGCCGGTGACCGCGCCGACCTCGGGAACCTCCGCCACCTCGGCCAGCATCCTGCTGACGTCGGCCTTGACGGCCGGGTCGGTCACCTTGCCGCTGGTCGCGTGCAGCACGATGGTGCTCGTGTCGCCGGAGGTGCGTTCGAACTGTGTGGCCAGCAACTCTGCGGCCTTGGTCGATTCAGTGCCGGGCAGGGTGTACTCCTCCGAGAAGGAGGAGCCGCCCGCGGCGCGCACGCCACCCGCCAGGATCGCGAGGAGCAGCAGCCACCCGCCGATGACGATGAACCGGTGCCGGAAGCACCACCGCGCGACAGCACTCATCGGCTTCCGCCCCGGAGCCGGATCTGAAGGTTGTCGAAATGGAGCACAACTCTGCTTTCGTGACGTAGGTCGGGCTCGGCGCCTCGCCGCGCTGCACGGTCCGTGCACCTTGCCCTCACGGGCCTTCCCGCAGCTCAAAGGCTGCCTCCACGGAGGCCCCGGCGTCGTCAGGCTGCGGTCGGGTACGCGCGTCAGGCCAGCGGGGTACCGGCCGTCGGCATACATTCCTGGATGTAGACGCGGGTACGACCGTGACCCGAGGGCCGCCCGCGGTCGTACGGACGCCGCACGGGCCGGCGCGCACGGCCGGGCTCACGGCCTTGTACGGTGGCTGCCTGCGGTGCCGTTACCGACGTCCGCATTTCGGAGGCCGGCGATGACGATTCGGGTGGTGGTAGCCGACGACCACATCCTCGTACGGGCAGGCTTCAGCGTGCTCGTGAACGCCGCGGAGGGGATGGAGGTCGTCGCCGAGACCAGCACCGGCCGCGACACCGTGGCAGCCGGCCGCCGGCACCTGCCCGACATCATCCTGATGGATGTGCGGATGCCCGACATGGACGGCATCGAGGCCACCCGGCAGCTACTCGGCGACCCGGCTACCGCGGCCATCCGGATCGTCATCCTCACCACCTTCGACCTCGACGAGTACGTATTCGCCGCCCTCAAGGCCGGCGCCAGCGGCTTCCTCCTCAAGGACACCCCGCCCGAGCAGTTGCTCGCGGGAATCCGCACCGCCGCCGCCGGCGACGCCCTCCTCGCGCCGAGCGTGACCCGGCGTCTCATCCGCGACTTCGTCAACCGTCCCGCCCTCGACCCGGGCGTCTCGCCCACCCTGCTCGGTCCGCTCACGGAGCGGGAGAAAGAGGTCCTCGTCCACGTGGCCGCAGGGCACTCGAACGCCGACATCAGCGCGCAGCTCAACATCAGCGTCGCCACGGTCAAGACCCACGTCAGCCGCCTGTTCAGCAAGCTGCAGGCGCACGACCGCGCCCAGCTCGTCGTGATCGCCTACGAGACCGGCCTCGTCGAGCAGGCCCGGCGGCGCTAGACGGGGCCGGAGGCAGCGGTCGGGCCCTCTTGCGCGGCACCGGCCGGACCGCCGTGTTCACGATCCGGTCTCGCCCGTACGCAGCAATGCCCGGACCCGGAAACCGTCGCCGTGGGGACCGGCGCGCAGGTAGCCGTCGAACAGGGCTGCTCGCTCGCGCATGCCGATCAGCCCATGACCGGCCGTGGTGGCGGACTCGGCGGCGGAGCGGAGTACGGCGTCCTCCCGGCGGTGTGGCCCGGCGGGGCCGCTGTCGGTGACCTCGATGACCACCTCCTCGGTGCGGTACTCGATGCGGAGGGCGGCCCGGGTCGGCCCGGCGTGGCGTACGACGTTGGTGAGGGCCTCCTGAGCGATGCGGTACGCCGACAGGTCCACTGCGGCGGGGAGCCGGCGGGCCGTGCCGCGGATATCGAGGCGCAGGTCGACGCCGGCGCTGCGGATCTGGTCGGCGAGCGCGGCCGTGTCGGCGAGCCCGGGGGTGGGAGTGAGCGCGGGGTCGACGGCGTCCTCGTGGCGCAGCACCTCGACGAGCAGCCGCATCTCGTGGAGGGCCTGCCTGGTGGTGGTCTCGACGATTCCGAGGGTCTCCACCACCTGCCCCGGATCGCTGTCCATGACCATGCGCGCGACACCGGCGCGTACCGCGACGAGGCTCATCGAGTGCGCGACGATGTCGTGCAGTTCGCGGGCGATGACCAGACGTTCGTCGATGGCGGCCTGGCGGATGCGGGCGGCGTGCTGCCGTTCCCGTTCGGCCTCTTGCTCGGCAGCGGCGCTGATCCTTTTCCGGCGCTCCCGGGCGGCGAGGCCGGCGAACCAGCCGACGCAGACGATCGCGACATTGGCCACGAGCACGGCCGGCCAGCCCGAGGAGACACTCCCGATGCCGACCCCGGAGGCCATCAGCAGGCCGGCGACACCGGGAGGAACCCACCAGAACGCGTATTCCGCCGTCGACGCGAGGGTGTAGCCGGTGACGGCGACGCAGACCGACACCTGCGGCGCCCCGCCGAGCGCGGCGACCGCGAAGGCACAGAGCGACGCCACGGCGAACGACAGGCGCGGACGGAGCCGACGGGCGGCGACGGCGAGGGCGGCGAAGACGATGCCCGCGGTCCGCAGCGCGTGCGCGCCGTCAGCGGGGTGGTGGGCACCGCTGCGGGCGTCGGCCCAGAGCAGACCGACGCACAGCAGGACGGCGAACGCGAAGTCGAGGAGGACCAGCGGGCGCGGTCGCCTGGTGAGAAAACTCTGCACCTGCCGTGGCGGAGGGTTGCCGGACACGCCATCAGGCTACTCATGGGGAGGGGCCCGGCAGGGGTTTCCGTCGCCGGGCTGTCCGCGTGCTGCGTCGGCGGCGACACGAACGCCCTTCAGCACGCAGGCGGGGTGCGGGGCATGGACCGGTTGAGGGTGTGGGATGCGATGCGGTGGAAGCCGCGGATGTGCCGGTCGACTTCGTCGGCGGCCCGGTCGGCGTCACCTTGCGCGACGGCCTCGCAGAGCGAGCGGTGCTGGCGGCGCAGCGCGTTCAGCACGGCGTCCGCATCGGCCAACTGCTCGAAAGCGTGGAGGAGAGTGTGCCGGATCGCCCCGCGGATCGCGGTGGTGAGGGCGGTCAGGAGCCGGTTGTCCGCCGCCTCGGCCAGCGCCATGTGAAAGTCGGTGTCCAGGTCGTTGAACCGGTCCCGCGGCAGGGTCTCGTCATCCATGCGGTCGAGGAGTTCGCGCATGCGGGCGAGATCGCTCTCCGTTGCCTGCGAGGCGGCCAGGGAGGCGCTCGCCCGCTCCAGCGCGACGCGGGCCTCCGTGATCTCGTCCAGGTCGAAGTTCGACAGCGCGACATGGACGCGGAGCAGCCTGGAGAGGCCGGTCGTCGGAGTGCCGGCGATGACGCTGCCGGAGTCGCGACCGGTGCCGACCCGAGGCCGGTGCAGGACACCGTGTGCCTCCAGCACACGGAGCGCCTCGCGCACGGCCGCCCTGCTCACCCCGAGCATCGAGGCGAAGTCCCGCTCGGGCGGGAGGCGGTCGCCGATGCGCAGATCGCCGGAGAGGATCTTCTCCTCCACGCGGTCGACGACCTGCTCCCACGCGCGTGAACGGATCAGTGGCTGCCAGCCGGTGGCGTCGGGCACTGCCTCCCCCTCCCTCGGAAGGGACCAATGGCGGCCGTCACCCGCCCTATTGACACCTGATGAGGGCAATCCTACGGTCCCACCGATGCTTGGTCTGACCAAGGTCACCCACGAGCCGCGCGACCGAACCGGGACGTGAGCCGGGAACCGGTCGAACGGCTGTCGCCCCCGCAAGGGAGGTAGCCATGGAGAACAGTCCCCCGCCCCACAGTTCTGCCCGGTGGACGACCGGCACCTGGATCGCCACCGGCGGCGCCGGAAGGCGCACCCCGTGCTGACCGGCAACCTCGCCGTTCTGAGCCTCCTTGCCCTGGCCCCGATCCTGCTCGTGGGGGTACTGCTCGTCGGGCTGCGCTGGCCCGCCACCTATGCCATGCCCGCCGGCTACGCCCTCGTCGTCGTGATCGCCATGGTGGCCTGGGAGGTCGGGGCCACCGAGGTGGTCGCCTCCTCGGTCCAGGGGCTGATCATCGCCCTCACCCTGCTGTACATCGTCTTCGGTGCCCTGTTGCTCCTGGCGACGCTCGACGCCAGCGGGGCCCTGCGGACGATCCGTTCCGCGTTCACCCGGATCAGCCCCGACCGCCGGGTGCAGGCGATCATCGTGGGCTGGCTGTTCGGCAGTTTCATCGAGGGCGCTTCCGGGTTCGGCACCCCCGCGGCGGTGGTGGCCCCGTTGCTGCTTGCCCTGGGTTTCCCCGCGATGGCCGCCGTGATGGTGGGGCTCATCATCCAGAGCACGCCGGTGAGCTTCGGGGCCGTGGGCACGCCGATGCTCGTCGGTGTCAACGACGGGCTGAGCGGTTCCCCGGCCGTTGAGGCCCACCTGGAGCGTGAGGGCACTGTCCTGGCCGATTACGTGCCGGAGGTCGCCGTCCAGGTCGCGCTACTGCACGCGATCATCGGTACTCTTGTACCGCTGTTCGTCGTCTGCCTGCTGACCCGCTACTTCGGCACCCGCCGCAGCTTCGGGGAGGGCCTGGCGATCGCGCCTTTCGCGCTGTTCGCCGCGCTCGCCATGACCGTTCCCTATGTGGCGGTCGCGGTGCTGTTCGGTCCGGAGTTTCCCTCGCTCCTCGGCGGGCTCGTCGGCCTGTTCATCGTCATAATCGCGACCCGGCGCGGCTTCCTGCAACCGGCACGGCCCTGGGACTTCCCTCCGCGGGAGCGCTGGCTGCCCGAGTGGACGGGCACCGTGCAGCCCGACATGCGCGAGGCCACCGCAACGGACATGCCCCTGGCCAAGGCATGGCTGCCCTACCTGGTGGTGGCCTCGCTGCTCGTGCTCACCCGGCTTCCCCAATTGCCGCTCAAGGACTGGCTGTCGGGGATGTCGATCGAGTGGAACGGCATCCTCGGCACGGGGGTCTCCCAGGCGGTGGAGCCGCTCTTCCTGCCGGGGTTCATGTTCCTGGCGACCATCGGGTTCACCTACGTGGTGTTCCGCATGAAGCGGCGGGAGATCGCTGAGTCGTGGCGAGTGGCGGGTCGCCAGATCGTCGCCGCGGGAGTGGCGCTCCTGTTCGCCGTCCCTCTCGTCCGGGTGTTCATCAACTCCGGCCCCGACTTCAACACCACGGGGCTGGACAGCATGCCCCTGACCCTCGCCACCGGAGCGGCGGACCTCGCCGGCTCGGCCTGGCCGATGTTCGCGCCCTGGGTCGGCGCGCTCGGCGCATTCGTGGCGGGCAGCAACACGGTGAGCAACCTGATGTTCTCGCTCTTCCAGTTCTCGACGGCAGAGCAGATCGACGTCAGTCCGACGGTTGTTGTGGCCACGCAAGCGGTCGGCGGCGCGGCGGGGAACATGGTCACGGTCCACAATGTCGTCGCCGCGTGTGCCACCGTAGGACTCATCGGCAAAGAGGGCCATCTCATCCGCAAGACGGTCCTGCCGATGATCTACTACTGCGTCGCCGCGGGCATGCTCTCCTATGTCTTCATCCACGGCCTCGGCCTCAACGCGGGAACTCTCGGCCTCGCCCTGCTGCTCGCCGTTCTCACCGTGCTGGCCATGCGCGCCCGGCGACACGCGACTGCCGACGGACCCGCGGACAGCTGATGCCGATCCCGTCTGCCTGCAAATCGGTGATCGTGGGGCAATTATGTGTCCGAGGGGGGACTTGAACCCCCACGCCCTTAACGGGCACTAGCACCTCAAGCTAGCGCGTCTGCCATTCCGCCACCCGGACCGGGTTGCCGTGCCGCGGCAGAGGGCCGCGGGGCACGGCCAACGATACCAAGGATTCGGGGGCGGTTCGCACCGGTATTTGGTTACGGAACGTGGCCGTGGATCGCGGATGGTGACGGCCCCGGCCCGCCGGTGGGGCGGCGGGCCGGGGGGTTCCGGGCGAGCGGCGGCACAGGGAGGCGGTGGGGCGGGGTCAGGCGCGGAGGCGGTGGAGGTGGGCGGCGGAACGGCGGGCGGTGGCGAAGGAGCCGGCCGGGTTCGTGGCGGGGTCCACCGCGTCGTCGCGTTCGACGAGCCAGTTGTGGTACTTGCGGTAGCGGCCGCGGCTGACCGTGCCGATGAAGCGCCGGTAGTCGATGTCGCCGTCGCCCACGTCGGTCATGTGGTAGCCGTCCTGGGACGCCTCGTCGTGCTCGCCGTCCTTGACGTGGAACAGCGGGAAGCGCCGCGGGGCGGCGGTGACGTAGTCCAGGGGGTCGAACGGCGCCGGAGTGCCGTCCGGGCGGACGCTGAAGCGGTGGACGCCGGTGTAGGCCCAGTAGATGTCCATTTCCATGAACACCAGGTCCGGGTCGGTCTCGGCCAGCATCAGGTCGTAGATGCGCACGGTCGGGTCGTCGGTGCAGAAGCCGAACTCGTTGCCGTGGTTGTGCTGGTAGAAGCGCATGCCGCGGCGCCGGGCCGCCGCGCCGTAGGCGTTGAACTCGGCGGACGCGCGCTTGACCCCGTCGACGGTGCTGCCGTAGCGGAACGGGCCGTCCCAGGTGCCGACGTACGGCAGGTCCAGGGCCTGCGCGTCGTCGAGGACCTGCTCCAGGCTGGTCGCGAAGGAGTAGCCCGCCGGGTCGCCGACGTGGTACGCGACGTGGCTGCCGATTCCGCGCAGGCCGTGGTCCCTGGCCAGGCGGCGGAGCCGCGGCAGGGTGATGGGGCCGTTGCCCTGCGTGTAGCCGGCGTACTCGACCTGGTCGTAGCCGTAGCGCTCCAGCGCCTCGAAGACCTCGCCGAAGCCGACCGTGCCGACCTGGTCACGGAGGGTGTAGAGCTGGATGCCCAGGTTCCCCCGCGGGACCGCGGGGCGCCCGTGGCCGCCGCCGTGCGCCTCGGCGCTCGCGGTGCCGGCTATCGCCGCCGCCGTGGTGCCGGCGGCGACTCCCAGGAATCTGCGTCTGTTGACGGCGTGGTCGAGTTCTTCGCTCTTCTTGGTGGACATGGGCAGTGCTCCTTGACGGGGGGTGGATCGGCTAGTCGAGCCCGGCGAGCGAGAGCAGCAGGGACTTCACGTCGGTCGCCGGTACGGGGCCCGAGGTCGCCCCGGGCCGGGTGGTGATCAGCACGGGGCCGTCGCGCTCGTCGTCCGGGAGGCGGCCGTGGGTGCCGCGCACCGGGGCGGGGTCGAGCGGGACGACGGCCAGGCGGTAGCGCATCCCGGCCTTCTTGCGGGCGATGGCGGAGACGGCCCGCAGGCGTACGTACGGGTCGGTGGGGTCCATGAACAGCTCGGCGGGGTCGTAGCCCGGTTTGCGGTGGATGTCGACGAGCTGGGCGAAGTCCGGGGCACGGTCGTCGTCGAGCCAGTAGTAGTACGTGAACCAGGCGTCCTGCTCCGCCACCGCGACCAGTTCGCCGGCGCGCGGGTGGTCGAGGCCGTGGGCCTTCTTGCCGGAGTCGGAGAGGACGTCGGCGACGCCGGGCAGCTTGGTGAGGATCTCCCGGGTGGCCTCGACGTCTGCCGGGTCGCGGACGTAGACGTGCGCGATCTGGTGGTCCGAGACCGCGAAGGCGCGCGACGCCCACGGGTCCAGGTACTCCATCCCGTCCTGCGTGTAGACCTCCAGCAGCCCGGCCTTGCGCAGCGCGCGGTTGACGTCCACCGGCTGGGCCGCGTTGGTGATGCCGTACTCCGAGAGCACCACCGTCTCGGCGTCCGCCGCCCGCGCGTCCGCCAGCAGCGGCGCCAGCGCGTCGTCCAGCTCGCGCGCGGCGGCGTGCGAGCGCGGGTCGTCGGGGCCGTAGCGCTGGAGGTCGTAGTCGAGGTGCGGGAGGTAGACGAGGGTGAGGTCGGGGCTGTACGCATCGAGGATGTGCCGCGAGGCGTCGATGATCCACTGGGAGGAGGCGATGCTCGCCGTCGGGCCCCAGTAGTTGAAGAGGGGGAACGTGCCGAAGGCGGCGGTCAGTTCGTCGTGCAGCTCCGGCGGCCGGGTGTAGCAGTCCGGCTCCTTGCGGCCGTCGGCGTAGTAGACGGGGCGCGGGGTGACGACGTAGTCGGTGTCCATGCCCATCGCGTACCACCAGCAGACGTTGGCCACGGTGTAGCCGGGGTACGCGCGCCGGGCGGCCTCCCACAGCTTGTCGCCGCCGACGAGCGCGTTGTGCTGGCGCCACAGGAAGATCTCGCCCAGCTCGCGGAAGTACCAGCCGTTAGCGACGATCCCGTGCTCCGCCGGCGGTGCGCCGGTCAGGATCGTCGACTGCACGGTGCAGGTGACGGCCGGCAGCGGCGGCGTCAGCGCGCTGTTCGAGCCGGCGTCGGCCAGCGCGCGCAGGTGGGGCATGTGGTCGAGGAGACGCGGCGTGAGGCCGACGACGTCGACGACGACCAGCCGCTTCGGGGGCGTCATGGCAGCTCCTTCAGGCCGAGCGAGGTGAGCAGGTCGCGGGCGACGGACAGTTCGGCGGCGATGCCGTCGGCGAGCTGGGCGCGGCTGCGCGGCCGCAGGTGTGCGGGCAGCGCCTGCCAGGTGTACGTCTCCACCTCCAGGTGCCTGGTCAGCGGCGCGGGCCCTCCGACGAGGCGCGCCAGCGCCTCTTCGAGCACCGGCGTCGTCGCCGTCAGCGGCGGCTCCAGCGGCGCGTGCAGCGGTACGTGGAAATGGGCGCGCCAGGGGCCGTCGTCGGGGAGGCCGCCGGCCAGGGCCTCGTCGAGGTCGTCGGTGGCGCGTACGGAGCCGTCCGCGGCGCGGATCCGGGTCTGGTGCAGGAACCGCGGCTCCGCGAAGGCGGCCAGCGCGGTCCGCACCCCCGGCTCCGCCGGCCGGTCGGCCACCAGGGCCGCGGACAGCTGCGACTTGACGATGGGCAGGCCCGCGCCGGTGATGCCGTCGATGGCGGTGGCCGGGTCCTCGAAGGACGTGGCCAGGTGGCAGGTGTCGACGCAGACGCCGATGCGCTCCGGCGGCGGCGCGCCCTCCGCGGTGAGCGCGGCGACCGCGTCCGCCGTGGTCTCGACCGTGCAGCCGGGCTCCGGCTCCAGGCCGACGCGGATGGAGCGGCCGGTCAGCTCCTCGATGGCGTCGAGGCGCGCGGCCAGGGTGCCCAGTGCCGCCAGCGACGCCTTGCGGGCGGCGTCGTCGAAGCCGGTGCGCCAGGCGAGCGGGAGGGTGGAGATGGTGCCCTCGGTGACGTCGTCGGGCAGCAGCACGGCGAGCAGCCGGGCCAGCTCGACGGTGTGCTCCAGGCGCTCGGGCTCGGTCCAGTCGGGGCGGTAGACGCGGTACTTGACGACCTCGTCGCCGAACCCCTGGTAGGGGAAGCCGTTGAGGGTGACGGCCTCCAGGCCGCGCGCGTCGAGGGCCTTCTTGAGCCGGCGCAGCGCGGCGGGGTCGGAGCCGAGGGTGCGTACGGCGTCGCGCGCCAGCCACAGGCCGATGCCCAGCCGGTCGCGGCCGAGCCGGCGGCGCACCGGCTCGGCGTGGTCGCGCAGCTGCGCCATCACCCCGTCGAGATCCTCGGCGGGGTGCACGTTGGTGCAGTACGCGAGATGGACGAGGGAGCCGTCGGGGTGTCGGAAGCGCATGGCTCAGCTTCCCCCTCGCAGGATGGAGTTCCCTTCGTACGTGGCCCCGCCGGCCTCCGGCTTCTCCGGCTCCAGCTCCAGCCGGCCGCTCTGGCCGTAGAACTCCACCGGGTTCTGCCACAGCACCTTGTCGACGTCGGCGTCGGTGAAGCCGGCGGCGAGCATGGCGTCGGCGGTCCTGCGGGTCTTCAGCGGGTCGCTCCTGCCCCAGTCGGCGGCGGAGTTGACGAGCATCCGCTCGGTGCCGTACTCGCGCAGGATGCGGACCATGCGGTCCTCGTCCATCTTGGTGTCGGGGTAGATGGAGAAGGCCGCCCAGCAGCCGCTCTCCAGGGCCGCGGCCACCGTCGTCTCGTTGAGGTGGTCGAGGATGACGCGCCCGGGCGCCAGCCTGGACTCGCGTACGACGTCGAGCGTGCGGGCGAGGCCCGCGGCCTTGTCCCGGTGCGGCGTGTGCACCATGGCGGGCAGCCCGTGGTCGGCGGCCAGCTCCAGCTGCGCGGCCAGGGCATGGTCCTCCTCGGGGGTCATGGAGTCGTAGCCGATCTCGCCGACGGCCACGACGTGGTCCTTCAGCAGGTAGCGCGGCAGCTCCTGGAGCACCGGCAGGAGGCGCGGGTCGTTGGCCTCCTTGGGGTTGAGGGCGAGCGTGCAGTGGTGCGCGATGCCGTACTGGGCGGCGCGGAAGGGCTCCCAGCCGAGCAGCGAGTCGAAGTAGTCGTAGAAGCTCTCCGGGGAGGTGCGGGGCTGCCCCAGCCAGAAGGAGGGCTCGACGAGGGCACGCACGCCCGCGTCGTACATGGCGGCGTAGTCATCGGTCGTGCGGGACGTCATGTGGATGTGCGGGTCGAAGATGCGCATCACACCTCCTTGCGGGTCAGGGAGAGGATCCGGTCGAGGTCCGCCGGGACGGCGCGGCCGGCGGCCGTCCGCTCGCGGGCGTAGTCGGCGAGCATGCGGGCGAGTTCGCCGTCGCCGGCGGCCCGGTCGGCCAGGCCGGCGATCTCGTCGGCGGGCACGCCGGTGAACAGGCACTTGAGGACGGCCTGCCGCCAGGCGTGGTCGCCGAGGTGGGCGGCGGCGTACGGGCCGAGGGCGGCGGCGACCAGGCGGGTGTCGTTGGTCCGCAGCGCGTCCTCGACCAGGGGTACGGCGCCGGGGCCCAGGGCCAGGTACGGCAGCGCGCGCAGCACGGCCCGGCGCTCCGCGGCGTCGCCGCGGTCGTAGACGCGGGTGGCGACCTGCTCGTCGGCGCGGGCGGCGTGCAGGATCAGCACGCGTACGGCGTCGGCGGCGCCGGCACCGCAGCGGCGGCGCGCGGCGGCGAAGTGGGCCTCCCAGGCGAGGAGTCCGGCGCTCGGGCCGGGGGTGCCGGCGGCGGCGTCGGCGAGGGCGGCGGCGAGCCACTCGCCTGCCTCGGGGGCGAGGCCGGCGTCGACGGACGCGCGCAGGGCGGCTGCCGCCCCGGCGGGGTCGGCAGCGGGGCCGGCGGGTGCGGGGGCGGGGACGGGCGCGGCGGAGTCGGTGGCGGCGGGTGCGGGGGCGGCGGGTGCGGGGGCGGCGGGGTCGGGGGTCACCACTGCGCGGCTCCTCTCACTCTGGACAAGGGTGCGGCGGCGTCGGGGACGGGGACGTATGAGGTGCTCAGCACGGCACGGACCCCCTCGCCCGCGCCTCTTCCTCCGCCGCGCGCAGGAAGCGGATGGAGCTGCCCGCCAGCTCGGGCCCGGCGTGCGAGTGCCGGGGCAGCTCGACGCTGATCAGCCCCTGGTAGCCGGTGGTCTGCAGCGCTTCGAGCACCGAGGGGAACCCGATCTCGCCCTCGCCGAACGGCAGGTGCTCGTGCACGCCGCGGCACATGTCCTCGATCTGGACGTGCGCGAGCCAGGGCGCGGCGGCCCGTACGCAGTCGGCGGGCAGCGCGTCCTCCAGGCACTGGCAGTGCCCGATGTCCAGGGTCAGCGCCAGCGCCGGCACGTCGCCCAGCTCCTCGCGCAGCCGGTGGAACCCGGCGAGGTCGTACAGCAGGTGGCCGGGCTCCGGCTCGATGGCGAGCGGCACGCCGGCGGCGTCCGCTGCCGCCAGCACCGGGGTCAGCTCCGCGCCCAGCCGCTTCCAGGCGTCCGGCTCCGCCACCCCGTACGGGCGCGTGCCGCTGAAGCAGTGCACGGCGTTGGCGCCCAGCTCCGCCGCGACGTTCACGGCGGTGCGCAGCAGCCGGGAGCGCACGGCGCGCGCCTCCGGGTCGGGGTCGAGCAGGGTGGGGTGGTGCTTGCGGCGCGGGTCGAGGACGTAGCGGGCGCCGGTCTCGATGGTCACCGCGAGCCCGTGCCTGGCCAGCAGCCGCCGCACGGTGGCGGTGCGGGCGGGCAGGTCGGGCGCGAGCGGGTCGAGGTGCATGTGGTCGAGGGTGAGCGCGATGCCGTCGTAGCCGAGGTCGGCCAGGAGCGCGACGGCGTCGGTCAGCCGCAGGTCGGTGAGGCCGTTGGTGCCGTAGGCCAGGCGCAGCCGGGTCATGTCGGGCTCACCTTCCGCGCGAGCCGGCGCGCGATCGGCACGAGGGCCAGCAGGGCGGCGGCGCTGCCGGGCGCGCCGGCGCGGGCGGCGAGGGCGGACTGCAGCGGGATCATGGCGCGGATGCCGCCGCCGACGGCGCGCTGGGTGAGCTGCGGGCTGGGGTTGAGGGCGGCGTGCAGGTACGGGCGCACGGCGGTGGCGGCGTACGCGCCGGCGAGCAGGTCGCCGGGGGTGAGCGCCAGCCGGGGACCGCCGGGCGGCGGTGCGGCGGTGCCGGTCCCGGGGCGCGGCTCCGGCCCGGGATAGGGGTCGTTGCCGCGGCGCAGGGTGGCGGCGACGGCGGTGGTGACGGCGAGGCCGGCGAGCGGGACGGCCGTCGACCCGCCCTCCACTTCGCGGCGCGAGATCACGGTGACCGCGTAGGTGTGGACGCCGAGGAGGACGGCGGCGGCGAGCGGGCCGTCGGCGGCGGCCCGTCCGGTGCGGTCGCCGCCGGGCGGCGGGAGCGGGGTGGACGCCGCGGCGGGCGGGGGCGCGTCGCGTACGGCCGGTGCGGGTGCGCCGCGTACGAGCCCTGTGCGCCCGGTGCCCGCGGCCGGGGCGGCCTTGCGCGCCGCGCGGTCCTGCGTGGCCGCCGCGCCGAGGAGCAGGTCCAGGGTGCGGGCTGCGGCCATCGCGGCGGGGCCCGCGGGGGTGTTCTTCAGC
Source organism: Streptomyces aculeolatus (assembly GCF_020400605.1). Taxonomy (GTDB): domain Bacteria; phylum Actinomycetota; class Actinomycetes; order Streptomycetales; family Streptomycetaceae; genus Streptomyces; species Streptomyces aculeolatus. Next base: position 290,622 of record NZ_JAINRD010000003.1, read on the forward strand.
TTCAGGTCGTACGCCCACACCGCCCCGGCGAGCGCGGTGGCCAGGGCGAGCGGGCGGCGGCCCGCGGCCGCGGCCAGTCCGAGGCTCGCCGCGGTCAGGGCGGCGGCAGCGGCCAGCGCGGCGCGGGGGGTGATGCGGCCGGAGGGCAGCGGGCGGTGCGGGCGCTCGACGGCGTCGACGTCGCGGTCGGCGTAGTCGTTGAGCGCCATGCCCGCCTCGTAGAGGCAGAGGGAGGAGCCGATGGCCAGCGCGGTGCCGCGGTTGGGGCGCAGCCCGGCGGCGGCGGCGCCGGCGAGGGCGTCGCCGGGGACGGTGAACAGTGCGGAGACGCGGAGGAGTTCGACCCAGGCGCGCGCCCGGGCGGCCGTCGACGCGGGCTGTTTGCGCCCCTGGGCGCTGCGCGCCTGCGGCTCGGTCGGCCCGGCGGTACGCGGCCGGCGCAGCACGGCGCCGGGGACGGCGGCGGCGAGCAGCCCCACTCCCCCGGCCGCGGCGGCGACGGCGACGGGCCCGCGGCGGGCCCCGACCGCGCCGCTGCCCCGCCGCACCTGCGCGACAGCCTCCGCGGCACCCGCGCCGGGCACGGCCGCGGGGACGGCGGCGGCCGGTGTGCCCCGCCTGCGGCGGACGGCGGCCCCGGCGCCCAGCGCGAGCGCCCCGGCCGCCCCGGCCAGCGCGGCGAGGGCCGACGGCCTGCGGGACGCCTGCGGCGTACGCCCGCGCCGGGCGGGCGCACCCGCGCCACTGCCCAACGCGCCCAGGGCGAGCAGCCCGGCGAAGCCGGCTGCCGCGGCGGCGGGCGCCGGCCCGCGGCCCCGCGCGGCGGCGACGGTGCCCAGCACCCCCGCACCGGCCACGCCCGCGCCCAGCGCGAACAGCCCGATGCCGCCGGGCCGCTTCGCGGCTGCCCGGCGGCGGGCTCCGGCGCTCGCCGGACTGCGGCCGCCGCCCGGCCGGGCGGCGTGCGTGCCCTTCTCCGCGCTCATCGCGGCACCCGCAGGCTCTCCGCGACCGCCAGCAACTCGCGCCACTGGTCGGCGAGTCCGGGCGGGCCGCCGTCCGGGTCCTTGAAGAAGAACCCGAGGCCCGGCACCGGACCCGACATCCCGGTCTCGTGGGCGCGGGCGACGATCCGGACGAGGTCGAGGACCAGCGGCGCGGCGAGCGCGGAGTCGCAGCCCTGCCAGATGGTCTGCAGCACCATGCGGGTGCCGAGGAAGCCGTCGAAGACGACGTGGTCCCAGGCGGTCTTCCAGTCGCCGAGGGCCGGGACGTCGTCGATGTGCACCTCGCCGTCGACGCCGGCGCCGAGGGAGTCGGCGAGCACCCGCTCCTTGCCGACGTTCTTGGCCGCCGCGGCGGCCGGGTCGCCGGCCAGGTTGGCGCCGTCGCCGCCGCCGAGGAGGTTGCTGCCCGACCAGGCGCGTACCTCCAGCGCGCGCTGGAGGAACATCGGCGCGAGCACCGAACGCAGCAGCGTCTGGCCGGTCTTGCCGTCGCGGCCCGCGTACGGCAGGCCGGAGGCGGCGGCGGCCTCGCGCAGCCGGGGGTGGTGCAGGCCGGTGGAGGGGGTGAAGTTGACGTAGGAGCAGCCGGCCCTGAGGGCGGCGGCGGCGTAGCAGGAGGAGGCGGGCAGCGCGTCGCCCGTGGCGACCGGCTCGGTGGAGGCGACGTTGACAACGACGGCGCGGGCGAGGTTGCGGCGGCGTACGAAGTCGGTGATGTCGGCCGCGTACGAGTCGATCAGCGCGTCCTCGTCGTACGGCTCGCCGGGCTCCGGGCCGCCGGTCCGTATCTCCTCGTCGGCGGCGGCCAGTTCGGCGCCGACGGCGGCGGGCAGGCCGTGCGGGAGCACGCCGCCGGCGGCGAGTTCGTCGGCGCGCTTGGGCAGCGGGGTGCAGGCCACGTCGTGGCCGCCGAACACCAGCCGGCCGGGGGCCGGCAGTCCGCAGTCGGCGAACGGCGGGGTCTCGGTGACCATGCCGGTCGCGGGGTGGAGTCCGGCGGCCAGGGCGGCGCAGCCGGTGATCACGGTCGTGGCGACGGAGCCGCGGGCGCCGATGAGCCAGACGCCGGTATCGGCCGTCGCCGGGGTCGCCGGTTGCGGAGCTGTGTGTTGTGGATGGACCGTCACGGCTGCTGCCTCCCACGTGTGTTCAGTTCAGATGCACGGTGCGCCCGCGGGCGGGAGGCGTCGTGACCTCCCGCCCGCGGCGTTCACGGGAGATCCTTGACCAGGATGTTGCGGAACGACACCTGGTCGTCGGCACCGTGGTTTTGGATCCCGATATGTCCGTCCGCGAGGCTGCGGGCGGGGTCGGTGTTGGTGAAGTCGTTGATCTTCACGTCGTTGAGCCAGATCTGCAGGTGCTCACCCTCGACGCGCAGCTCGAAGGTGTTCCACTCCCCCGGCGGGTTGAGCGCCTCGTCACGTGCGGCGATGTCGGCGGACTGGAAGCCGTAGACGGCTCCCGTGGTGCGGTCCGGGGAGTCGGTGGCGTCGATCTGGATCTCGTAGCCGTTGTTCACGGCGGACCAGGGGTCGTCGGACGGCGGGAACCCGATGAAGACGCCGGAGTTGTCGTCGCCCTCCATGCGCCAGTCGAGCTTGAGGGAGTACGAGGTGAACTCCCTGGCCTCGTACCACAGCATGCCCATGCCCCCTTCCGAGGTCAGGGTGCCGTCCTCCAGGCGGAACGAGCCGGGACCGGCCTGCTTCCAGCCTTCCGTGGAGGTGCCGTCGAAGATCGGAGTGTAGTCGCTCTCGGCCGAACTGCAGTCCGACTCGACGGCCCCGACGGCGTACTGGATGCCGCCGAGCAGATGGGTGCGGAACTCCGGCTCCGCGTACGACTCCTTGGTGTGGCCGAGGCCCGTGTAGAAGGACCGGCCGCTCTCGTAGGTCTGGCACCAGGAGATGGGGTGGTCGCCGCCCATGTTGCCGCCGCTGTACGAGCCCTCGTCGAGGGTCGCCAGGACGCGGGCCTGCTCGCGCGGGTTGGTGCGGTAGTTGTACCACTCGTCGGTGCGCACCCACTCGTCGCCCAGGTGCGCGGTGGCCGGGTGGTCGTGGTCCTCGACCTTGACCGTGGCCTGCTGGATCTGCGGGTGCGAGTCGAAGTACGCGCCGACGAGGCCGCCGTAGAACGGCCAGTCGTACTCGGTGTCGGCGGCGGCGTGCACGCCGACGTAGCCGCCGCCCGCGCGCACGTAGTCCTCGAAGGCCCGCTGCTGGCTGTCGTCGAGTACGTCGCCGGTGGTGGAGAGGAAGACGACGGCGTCGTACTGCTGGAGGTTGCCGGGGGTGAACGCCCCGGCGTCCTCGGTGGTGTCGACGGTGAAGCCGTTGTCGGCGCCGAGCTGCTGGATGGTGGCGATGCCGTCGGGGATGGAGTCGTGGCGGAAGCCGGCGGTCTTGGAGAAGACGAGCACGTGCTCGCCCTCCACCTTCTCCGTGGGCTTCTCGGCGACGGCGGAGGTGTTCATGGCCACGGTGGTGAGCAAGACGGCCGCCGCCGCGAGGGCGATGCGTCCGGGAGCTTTCATGGGGGCGCTCCTTCGAGGGTCTCGTCGGGTGGACGCCCCGCCGGCCGGAGCCGGCGGGGCGGTGGGGGGAGCTATCCGGTGGTGAGGGTGAAGTCGTCGACGTCGTACAGCGCGTCCGTGCCGCTGCCGGCGAAGACGAGGTAGAGCTTCGTGGTGCCGTCCGGGGCGCCCGACAGGGGTGCCGTGACGTCCTCGAACGTGTCCCATCCGCCGGTGACCGGCACCTCGGTGGAGCCGAGGAGCGTCCCGTCGGGGGCGCCCGCGCGCACTTCGAGGGTGCCGCCGGCGCCGGCGGAGGAGATCCGGGCGGTCAGCTGGGTGGCGTCGGACAGGACCCAGGGCTCGAAGGCGATCCAGTCGCCGGCGTTGATGTCGCCGACGGTCTTGCCGCCGTTGGCCGCGGGCTTGTTCTGCGGCGCGACGCCCTCGGAGCTGTCGTAGTGCTCGGCCTGGCGGTGCTTGGGCTGCAGCTTGGCCTGGTCGGTCCCGGTCAGGGCGCCCTGGCCGCCGCCTCCGCCGTCGGTGTACGTGGCGGTCAGGCCGCCGTAGAGGTTGGCGTTGGGGTCGTGCTCGCCGTCCGCGGCGGTCTTCAGCGTGCCGCTGCAGCCGTTGGCGCTGGTCATCTCGTGGCCGTGGGAGTCGTGGCCGAGGATGTACGCGACCCGGACCCTGGTGCAGTCGACGGTCTCGTCCTCCGGGTCGGTGACGGTGACCTCGAAGGGCACGTCGTCGCCGAAGGAGAAGGACTGGCCGTCCTGCGGCAGGCTCAGGGCCACGGTGGGCGCGGTGTTGCCGACGGTGATCTGCACGTTGGCGCTGCCGGTGAGGCCGTCGGGGTCGGTGGCGGTCAGGGTGACGTTGTACGTGCCGTTCTCGGCGTACGTGTGCGAGGGGTCGGCCTCGTCGGAGGTGGCGCCGTCGCCGAAGTCCCAGGCGTAGGTCAGGTCGGTGCTGTCGGGGTCGGTGGTGCCGGCCGAGGAGAACTTCACGGCCAGGGGCGCCTGTCCCGAGGTCTTGTCGGCGCCGGCCTCGGCGACGGGCGAGGCGCCGCCGGTCATGTTCTCGATGCGGTAGAGGGCGGAGTTCTCGTCGCCGCCGAAGTAGCCGGTGCCGTAGTCGAGGACGTAGAGGGCGCCGTCGGGGCCGAAGTCCATGTCCATGACCTGCGTGCCGGACCAGGGGAAGTCGTTGATGGCGGAGACGGTGCCGTCGTCGCCCTGCTCGATCCGCTTGATCCACTTGCGGCCGAACTCGCCGGCGAAGAAGTTCCCTTCGTATTCGGCGGGGAAGGCGACGGCGGAGCCGTCGTCGACCTCCTCCTGGCGGAAGACGGGGCCGCCCATCGGGGACTCGGAGCCGTTGCCGAACTCGGGGACGGAGTCGCCGTCGTAGGGGATCCACGCGGCCTGGGCCGGCGGCAGTTCGGTCAGGCCGGTGTTGTGCGGCGAGTTGTTGACGGGCGCGCCGCAGTCGAACGCGTCGCCGGAGGCGCCGGAGCCGAAGTCGTAGTCGCGGTAGGCGTCGTTGTCGCCGGTGCAGTACGGCCAGCCGAAGTTGCCGGCCTCGGTGATCCGGGCGAACTCGACCTGGCCCGCGGGGCCGCGGGTGTCGCTCGCGGTCCCGGCGTCGGGGCCGTAGTCGCCGACGTAGACGGTGCCGGTGGGCTTGTCGACGCTGAGCCGGAACGGGTTGCGGAAGCCCATGGCGTAGATCTCGGGACGCGTCTTGTCGGTGCCGGGCGCGAAGAGGTTGCCGGCGGGGATGTCGTACGAGCCGTCCGCGTTGACCTTGATCCGCAGCACCTTGCCGCGCAGGTCGTTGGTGTTCGCCGAGCTGCGCTGGGCGTCGAACGCGGGGTTGCGCGTGTCCCGTTCGTCGATGGGCGTGTAGCCGTCGGAGGCGAACGGGTTGGTGTCGTCGCCGGTGGACAGGTAGAGGTTGCCCTCGGCGTCGAAGTCGATGTCGCCGCCGACGTGGCAGCACAGGCCGCGGGAGGCGGGCACGTCCAGGACCGCCTTCTCGCTGCCGGTGTCGAGGGTGCCGTCGTCGTTGAGTACGAACCGGGAGAGCCGGTTGACGCCGTCGAACGGGGCGAAGTCGGCGGCGCTGCCGTCGGAGGGGGCGTCGCCGCCGGGGGTGTCGAGGGGCGGGGCGTAGTAGAGGTAGACGAACCGGTTCTGCTCGAAGCCCGGGTCGACCCCGACGCCCTGGAGGCCCTCCTCGTCGTGGTTGTAGACGGCCAGCTTGCCGGCGACCTTGGTCGTACCGGCGGCGTCCGTCAGCCGGACCGTGCCGTCGCGCGAGGTGTGCAGCACGGACCGGTCGGGCAGCACGGCCATGGTCATCGGCTCGCCCATCTCCGGCTCGCCCTTGGCCAGCGTCACCTGCTGGAACTCCGCCGCCGCCGGGGCCGGGTGGTCGTGGCCGGGATGCGCGGCACCGGTGGCGGACGTGCTCAGCACGAGGGCGGGCACGGCCAGCAGGGCCGCCGCCGTCCTCGTGATCGTTCTCCGGATCTTTCTGGTGTGCACCTGATCTCTCCTGCCGAGAGTGGGGGGTTTATGTCAGGGACATCACAGGAACGTAACCGCCTTTTGCAGGATAGAGAAGCCCTTTGACAGGACTTCAGTTGTCTTCATCCTTGATGCGGACAAAGTGTTCCCGGAACATGCCGGAGCGGCCCGGCGGCAGGTGCCACCGCCGGGCTGCGCTCCCCGCCGCGACGGCGTCAGTCGCCGCCGAAGGCGGCGTCGAACGACGCCTGCGGCGGCTCGAAGTCGAGCGCCTTGAGCGCCCGCAGCGCCTCGGGCGCTCCCTGCAGCCGGTCCATGCCGGCGTCCTCCCACTCCACCGAGATCGGCCCCTCGTACCCGATCGAGCGGAGCATCCGGAAGACGTCCTCCCAGGGCACGTCGCCGTGGCCGGCCGAGACGAAGTCCCAGCCGCGGCGCGGGTCGCCCCAGGGCAGGTGCGAGCCGAGCCGGCCGTTGCGGCCGTCGAGCCGCTTGCGGGCCTCCTTGCAGTCCACGTGGTAGATGCGGTCCTTGAAGTCCCACAGGAACCCGACCGGGTCGAGGTCCTGCCAGACGAAGTGGCTGGGGTCGAAGTTCAGCCCGAAGGCGGGCCGGTGGCCGACCGCCTCCATCGCCCGGTGCGTCGTCCAGTAGTCGTACGCGATCTCGGACGGGTGCACCTCGTGCGCGAAGCGCACGCCCTCGGCGTCGAACACGTCCAGGATCGGGTTCCAGCGGTCGGCGAAGTCCTGGTAGCCGCGCTCGATCATGTGCGGCGGCACCGGCGGGAACATCGCCACCAGATGCCAGATCGACGAGCCGGTGAAGCCGACGACGGTGTCGACGCCGAAGGCCGCCGCCGCCCGCGCGGTGTCGGCGATCTCGGCGGCGGCCCGCTGCCGGACGCCCTCGGGCTCGCCGTCGCCCCAGATCCGGGCCGGGAGGATGGCCTGGTGGCGCTCGTCGATGGGGTGGTCGCAGACCGCCTGGCCCACCAGGTGGTTGGAGATCGCCCAGCACTTCAGGCCGTACTTCTCCAGCAGCTGGTGGCGGCCGGCGAGGTAGCCGGGCTCGTTCAGGGCCTTGTCCACCTCGAAGTGGTCGCCCCAGCAGGCGAGTTCGAGGCCGTCGTAGCCGAAGTCGCGGGCCAGCCGGCAGACCTCCTCCAGGGGGAGGTCCGCCCACTGGCCGGTGAACAGGGTGAAGGACCGGGGCATCGTGCGCTGCCTCTTTCTCCGGAGGGCCTCCGGGGGTGGTCGGCTGATCCTGGTGGGGTCAGGGGGCTTGGTCGGGTTGCGTCACGGGCGTGTAGACGGCGTTCTTCGCCGCGCTCTCCTCGACGGCCGCCAGCACCCGCTGCACCTGCAGCCCGTCCGCGAAGGACGGCGCGGGCTGGGAGCCGGCGGCGATGGCGTGGACGAGGTCGCGGGCCTGGTGCACGAAGGTGTGCTCGTACCCGAGGCCGTGGCCCGGCGGCCACCACGCCTCCAGGTACGGGTGCTCCGGCTCGGTGACCAGGACCCGCCGGAAGCCGGCGGTCTCGGCCGGCTCCGCCTGGTCGTGCAGCTGGAGCTCGTTGAGCCGCTCCAGGTCGAAGGAGAGCGAGCCCGACTCGCCGTTCAGCTCCACCGACAGGGCGTTCTTGCGGCCCGCGGCCATCCGGCTGACCTCGAAGGACGCCAGCGCGCCCGACGCCATCCGGCCGGTGAACAGGGCGGCGTCGTCCACCGTGACCGGACCGCGCTCGCCGCCGCCGGCGGCCGCGCCGGAGAGCCCCGCCGCCGCGGACGGCAGCGGCCGCTCCTTGACGAACGTCTCGGTCTGCGCCGAGACGCCGACCAGCGGCTCGCCGGTCAGGAACTGCGCCAGGTCGACGATGTGCGCGCCGAGGTCGCCGAGCGCCCCGGAGCCCGCCTTCTCCCGCTGCATCCGCCAGGCGAGCGGAAACTCCGGGTCGACGAGCCAGTCCTGCAGGTACGTCACACGCACGTGCCGCAGCGCACCCAGCCGGCCGCGGGCGATCAGCTCGCGCGCGTACGCCAGTGCCGGCACCCGGCGGTAGTTGAAGCCGACCATGGCCAGCTGCCCGCGCTCCCGTGCCCGCGCCGCGGCACCGGCCATCTCCTCGGCCTCGGCGACGGTGTTGGCGAGCGGCTTCTCGCACAGCACGTGCTTGCCCGCCTCCAGCGCGGCGATGGCGATCTCCGCGTGGCTGTCGCCCGGCGTGCAGACGTCGACGAGCTGCACGTCGTCCCGGGTGATGAGCCGGCGCCAGTCGGTCTCCGCGGCGGCCCAGCCCATTCGCCGGGCCGCGGTGGCCACCTTGTCCTCGTCGCGGCCGCAGATCGCGGCCATGACGGGGGTCAGCGGAAGGTCGAAGACCCGGGCGGCGGTCCGCCAGCCCTGCGAATGGGCCGCCCCCATGAACGCGTAGCCGACCATGCCGACCCCGAGCGCGGGTGCGGTCGTGTCGTGGGACATAGAACTCCTTGTCAGTAGGCTGCTTCCGGCGCGCCGCAGCGGTCGTTCCGGGTTCCGGAAGGACGCTGCGGCTCCTGGCGCTGGATTCCCGTCAGTTGAAGCCGGTCGGCAGGTACTGGTTGATGTTGTCCTTGCTCACGACGGCGGAGTACAGCGTGATCGACGCCGGGATCTCGAACTCTGCCATGCCCGAGACGCCCTTCTGCTGGCCGAGGGCGCGCGCGAGGTCGATCGCGGACGCGGCCATCGACGGCGGGTACAGGACGGTGGCCTTGATCACGGAGTCGTCGGCCTTGATGGAGTCCATCACCGCCTTGGAGCCGGCGCCGCCGACCATGATGAACTCGTCGCGGCCCGACTGGTCGATGGCCCGCTTGACGCCCACGCCCTGGTCGTCGTCGTGGTTCCACATGGCGTCGAACTCCGGCACGGCCTGCAGCAGGTCGGACATCTTGCGCTGGCCCGACTCGACGGTGAACTCGGCGGCCTGCCGGGCCACCTTCTCGATGTTGGGGTAGTTCTTCAGCGCGTCGTCGAAGCCCTTCGTGCGCTGCTGGGTCAGCTCCAGGTTGTCGAGCCCGGCCAGCTCGACGACCTTCGCGTTCTGCTTGCCCTTCAGCTGCTCGCCGATGAACCGGCCGGCGTTCAGGCCCATGCCGTAGTTGTCGCCGCCTATCCAGCAGCGGTACGCCTGCGGGTTGGCGAAGATCCGGTCCAGGTTGACGACGGGGATGCCGGCCTCCATGGCCTTCAGCCCCGCCTGCGTCATCGCCTTGCCGTCGGCCGGCAGGATGACCAGGACGTCGACCTTCTTGTTGATCAGGGAGTCGACCTGGCCGATCTGGGTGGCCGTGTCGTTCGACCCCTCGGTGATGTCGAGGGTGACGTCCTCGTACTTCTCCGCGCGCGAACGCGCGTTGTCGTTGATGGCGTTGAGCCAGCCGTGGTCGGCCTCGGGGCCGGCGAAGCCGATGGTGACCGGCTTGCCGGGCTTGTCCTCCGAGACGTTCGCCTGCTGCTGCTGCGAGTCGCTGTCGTCGTCGCTGTCGTCATTGCTGGTGCAACTGGTGAGGAAGGCTGCCGCCGAGACACCGGCGGCGCCGAAGAGCATGTTTCTGCGGCTGAAAGGCGATTCGGGCATGTGGGTGCGACCCTTCATTGCGTCGAGGACTTGCGCGAGGTCTGGTGTTGGATGAGGACGGCGGCGACGATGATCGCCCCCTTGGCGATGTCCTGAACCGCGCTCTGTACGTTGTTGAGGGCGAACAGGTTCGTGATGGTGGTGAAGACGAGCACGCCCAGCACCGAGCCGGTGATGGTGCCCCGGCCGCCGCTGAGCAGGGTGCCGCCGATGATCGCGGCGGCGATGGCGTCCAGTTCGTACAGGTTGCCGTTGGTGTTCTGGCCGGAGCCGCTGAGCGCGATGAGCATGAACGCCGCGATGCCGCAGCACAGGCCGGACACGACGTACAGCAGCAGCCGCTGCCGCTTGATGTCGATGCCGGCGAGCCGGGCGGCCTCGGGGTTGCCGCCGACCGCCACGGTGCGGCGGCCGAAGGTGGTGCGGTTGAGCACCAGCCAGCCCAGGGCGGCGACGCCCAGGAAGATGAGCACCAGCGGCGGGACGCCGAGGATGCGGGAGTCCGCCGCCATGAGGTCGAGCACCGCGTCGACCTCGACGATCTGCGTCCCGCCGTCGCTCATCTGCTCGGCGAAGCCGCGCGCGGACGCGAGCATGGCGAGCGTGGCGATGAAGGGCACCAGGTTGCCGAACGCGATGAGCACGCCGTTGACGAGCCCGCAGCCGACTCCCACGGCGACAGAACAGAAGAGCATGCCTGCCAGGCCGTAGTCCTGGGTGGCCTGCGTCGTCGCCCAGACCGAGGCGAGGGCGACGATGGCGCCGACCGAGAGGTCGATGCCGCCGCCGATGATCACCAGCGTCATGCCGATGGTGACCACGCCGATCGCCGACGACTGGACGAGGATGAGCCGGACGTTGTCGACGTCCAGGAACTGGTCGGGCTTGGTGACGGCGCCGACGACGGCCAGCACGCCGAGGACGCCGAGCAGCGCCACCAGTCTCAGGTCCACATAACTCTGCCAGCGGGCGGCGGTGCCGTTCCCCTGCGGCTTCTCCGGCGCCGGGGCGGGAAGCGAGTCCGATTTGCTCAACACTTACGGGGTTCCTTCCATGACGAGGTCGAGCACCCGGTGCTCGTCGAGGTCCCGGGCCGGGGCGGTGTGCACGACTTGGCCCTCACGGAGCACGAGAACCCGGTCGGCGAGACCGAGGACCTCGGGGAGTTCGCTGGAGACGAGCAGGACCGCGACGCCTTCGTCGGCGAGCCTGCGGATGAGCGCGTACAACTCGGCGCGGGCGCCGACGTCCACACCCCGGGTCGGCTCGTCCAGCAGCAGCACCCGGCAGTCGCGCAGCAGCCAGCGCGCGAGCACCGCCTTCTGCTGGTTGCCGCCGGAGAGCGTGCGGACGAGGGCGTCGGGGTTGTCCGGGCGCAGCGACAGGTCGCGTACGGCGGCCCGGGCCGCGGACCGCTCCCCCGACCGGTCGAGCCAGCCGCCGGTGGAGAAACGGGGGAGCGAGGAGATCGACACGTTGCGGCTGACGGACTCCGTCATCAGCAGGGCCTGGGCCTTGCGCTCCTCGGGGGCCAGCCCGATGCCCGCCTTGACGGCGGCGGTGACGCTGCCGGGGCGCAGCGGGCGGCCGCCGACGAGCACCCGTCCTGCGGTCGGCTTGCGCGCGCCGAAGACGGTCTCCAGGATCTCCGAGCGGCCGGAGCCGACCAGGCCCGCCAGGCCGACGATCTCGCCGGGGGCGACCTGGAGGTCCACCGGCGCGAACTCGCCCTGCCTGGCCAGTCCTTCGAGGGTGAGTACGGGCTCCTTGCCCGCGCCGGGGGCCTCCGGCCGCTCGGGGAAGACGTGCGCGACGTTCCGGCCCGTCATCAGCGTGACGATCTCGTTGGTCGACGTGCTCTGCGCGGGCAGCCCGCGGGCGACGGCGCGGCCGTCCTTCAGGACGGTGACGCGGTCGCCGATGCGGCGGATCTCCTCCAGCCGGTGGGAGATGTAGACGACGGCGACGCCCTGCGCGGTGAGGTCGGCGACGATGCGGAAGAGGTTGTCGACCTCGTCGGGGTCGAGGGCGGCGGACGGCTCGTCCATGACGATGAGCTTCACGTCGTGGGAGAGCGCCCGGGCCATGGAGACGACCTGCTGGCCGGCGGCGGAGAGGTCACCGACGATGGTGGCGGCGGATATCTCCGGGTGGCCGAGCCGGCCCAGCAGGTCCTGGGCGGCGGTGTGCGCCTCGCGGGCCTTGATGAACCCGCCGGAGGAGCGTTCGTGGCCCAGGAAGACGTTCTCCGCCACCGACACGTGCCGCACCAGGTCGAGTTCCTGGTAGATGGTGGAGATGCCCAGGCGCATGGCGGCCACGGGCGACTTCAGCGCGGTCTCCTGGCCCTGCCAGACGATGGTGCCCTCGTCGGGCTGGTGGGCGCCGGCCAGGACCTTGATGAGGGTGGACTTGCCGGCGCCGTTCTGGCCGAGCAGGCAGTGCACCTCGCCGGCCACGACGTCGAGGTCGACGCCGTCGAGCGCGCGGACGCCGGGGAAGGACTTGGTGATCCCCGTCATGGTGAGCAGGGGTGTGGCGGGGGTGGGCGGCGTATCGGAAGTGGGCGCCATGTACGGATCTCCTCGGCGGTGCTCCGACTGCGCCTGCGCAGGGGCAGGTTGGGCAGGGTGGAGCGCAAACGGGCGGGTTCACCGGGCGGTGCGGGTGAGGCGGGTGCGGTGGTCGGGGCAGCGGGGTGGGTGGTGCGGGGGCGTGCGCGGGCGGTGCCGCGGTCGGCCGGGGTTGCTGCGGTGGTGCTGCGGTGATGCGGGCTGTGCGGGAGTACGCGGTGGTACGGGTGGTGCCGCTGGTGCTGAAGTGGTGCGTGGGTCATACGGGGTGAGGCACGGGTGCTGCGTGGGTCGAACCTGGGTGGTACGGGCCGTACAGGTGCTGCGCGGGTGTCCCCGCCCGGCGTCAGGCGGGCGAGAACAGGTGGTCGCTGGTGAGCCGGGCGGCGCCGATCACGCCCGCGGTGGGGCCCAGCTCGCCGAGCACGATGGGGAGGTTGCCGGTCGCCAGCGGCAGTGACTGGCGGTAGACCTGGGTGCGGATGGCGGCGAGCAGCGTGTGGCCGAGGCCGGTGACGCCGCCGCCGATGACCACGAGCCCCGGGTTGAAGAAGCTGACCAGGCCGGCGATGACCTGGCCGGTACGGGTGCCGCCCTCGCGGATGAGGTCCAGCGCGACCGCGTCGCCGGCGGTCGCCGCCACGGCGACGTCCTTGGCCTCCAGCTCGCCGGTCTCCTCCAGCCGGGCGGCCAACTGCGCGGAACGGCCCTCGCGGGCGGCGTTCTCGGCGTCCCGGGCGAGGGCAGAACCGCCGAAGTACGCCTCCAGGCAGCCGCGGTTGCCGCAGGCGCACGGGCGCCCGTCCACCTCCACCTGGATGTGGCCGATGTCGCCGGCGCTGCCGTTCGTACCCCGGTAGACCTCGCCGCCGACCAGGATGCCGCAGCCGATGCCGGTGCCGATCTTGACGTAGAGGAAGTCCCGTACGGCGCGGGCGACGCCGGCGTGCTGCTCGCCCTGGGCCATGATGTTCACGTCGTTGTCGACCATGACCGGGCAGCCCAGCTCCTGGCTGAGGGCCTCGCGGACCGGGAAGCCGTCCCAGCCGGGCATGATCGGCGGCGCGACCGGCACGCCCTCGGGGAACCGGACGGGACCCGGGACGCCGATGCCGGCGCCGTCGAAGCCCTCCGCCACCCCGGAGGCGCGGAGCTTGGCCGCCATCGCCAGCGCCTGCTCGAAGACCGCGACCGGGCCCTCGCGCACGTCCATGGGCTGGGTCAGATGACCGAGCACCTCCAGCTCCGCGTTGGTGACCGCCACGTCGATGGAGGTGGCGCCGATGTCGACGCCGAGGAAGCGCAGCGAGGGCGCGAGGCGGATGTTGTGCGACCTGCGTCCGCCCCGGGAGGCGGCGAGGCCGTCGGCGACCACGAGTCCGGTCTGCAGCAGCCGGTCGATCTCGACCGCCAGCTTGGACCGGGACAGTTCCACCTGGTCGCCGAGCTGCGCCCGGGAGTTCGGACCGCCGTCACGCAGCAGGCGGAGCAGTCGCGCCTGGTGCGCGTTCGCGGGCCGAGCTGTCATGCGCCTCACGCCACTCCTCCCCGGCCGCGCGTACGCCGATGTCGTACGCCGTCGTCGGCTTGCAACTTTCAACGGGGAACGTAGCAGTGCTTGGCCACTGAGGGAAGAAGTTCTGCAGGAATCGGTATCTACTTTCTCCTCCTCCAGGACAAAGGTGGAGTCCCGGTCGGCGGCGTACGCTGGCCCGCATGGGTCGGGTGACGGTGCGGCGTCCGGTGGTGCGGGTGCGCGGGGGCCGGGTGGACCGGCGGGCGGACACGCTGGTGGCGGAGGAGCCGCTGGAGATCCGGCTGGGCGGCCGGGCGCTGGCGATCACGATGCGGACGCCGGGGGACGACTTCGCGCTCGCAGCGGGGTTCCTGGTCAGCGAGGGCGTGCTGGCACGGGGCGAGGACCTGGCGTCGGTGACCTACTGCGCGGGGGCGGTGGACGGCACCGAGGGCGGCAACACGTACAACGTGGTGGACGTCCGGCCCGCCGCCGGAGTGGAGCTGCCGCAGCTCACGCTGGAGCGGAACTTCTATACGACGTCGTCGTGCGGGCTGTGCGGGAAGGCGAGCCTGGACGCGGTCCGCACCACCACCCGCTGGCCGGTCGACGGTGACGACGGGATGCGGCTCACGCCGGAGGTGCTGGCGGCGCTGCCGGACCGGCTGCGGGCCGGGCAGCGGGTCTTCGACCGCACCGGCGGCCTGCACGCCGCCGCCCTGTTCACGCCCGACGGCGAGCTGATCGACCTGCGCGAGGACGTCGGCCGCCACAACGCCGTCGACAAACTCGTCGGCCGCGCCCTCCAACAGGACAGGCTCCCCCTGCACGACACCGTCCTGATGGTCTCCGGCCGCGCCTCCTTCGAACTCGCCCAGAAGGCCGCGATGGCCGCAATCCCCGTCCTGGCCGCGGTCTCCGCCCCCTCCTCCCTGGCCGTGGACCTCGCCGCCGAAACCGGCATGACACTGATCGGCTTCCTGCGCGGCGACACCATGAACGTGTACGCGGGCGAACACCGCATCGCGCTGTAGCCGCCGGAGGCGGTGGGTGGACAGTGTCCACCTCGGTGGTAGACACTGTCCACCATGACCGCGGACACCCGCGCGCGCCTGCTCCGGGCCGCGCTCGAACTCCTCGACGAGCGAGGCGTCGACGCCCTCACCCTGCGCGCCATCGCGCGGCGCTGCGGCGTCTCGCACGGCGCACCGCTCAAGCACTTCCCGCACCGCGCGGCCCTGCTGTCGGCCGTCGCCACCCAGGGGTTCCACGAGTTGCAGGACTGGGTCGGCGAGGCGCTGGCGCAGCTGCCGGCGGACGCGAGCCCGGCGCGGCGGCTGCGCACGGGCACGCGCGCGTACGTGGAGTACGCCGTGGCCCGCCCCGGGATGTTCGCGCTGATGTTCCGCCGCGACCTCCTCGACCCGCAGGACCGCGAACTGGGCCGCGCCTCGCTCGGCGGCTTCGAGAACCTCGTCCGCCTCGTCGAGGCCCGGCAGGCAGAGGGCTGGCGGGCGGACGCCGACCCGCGGCTGCTCACCGGCGCCCTGTGGTCCGCCATGCACGGCACCGCCGAGCTGTGGTCCTGGGGCTCCCTGCCGCTGGCCACCGGCGCGGCGACCATCGACGACGTACTCGACGGCCTCTGCGAGGCGTTCGAGATCGGCCCACCCACCGCACGACGAAAGCGAACCACGCCATGACCAGCACCCCTCCCCCGGACTTCGACCGCGAGACCGCCGTCCACCCGCGGCCGGCCGAGCCCAGCGCGTACGACGCCGACCTGCCCGGCGCGTGGAAGGTCGGCCAGGGCATCAACGGCGGTGTGCTGCTGTCGATGACGGCCCGCGCCCTGTCCGCCGAACTCGGCGCCCCCCGCGACGGCCGCCCCGGCCACCCGGACCCGCTGTCGGTCTCCGCGTACTACCTGTCCACCGCCACCGCCGGCCCGGCGGTCGTCCGCACCGAGACCATCCGCCGCGGCAACTCCGTCTCCCACGGCGGCGCCGAACTCCTCCAGCAGGACCCGGAGACCGGGCTGCCGGCCCCCCGGCTGCGCGTCCTGGCGGCGTACGGCGCCCTCGCCGACCAGCCCGACGACGTCCGTACGTCCGCGAAGCCGCCCGCGCTGGCCCCGGTCGAGCAGTGCATAGGCAGCGACGCGGCCCCGCCGGAGTTCCGCGCGGAGTCCCCGATGCTGACCCGCGCCGACCTCCGGCTGGACCCGTCGTGCGTGGGCTGGGCGGTCGGCGCCCCGTCCGGCCGCGGCGAGATGAAGGGCTGGTTCCGCCTCCCCGAGACCCGCGACCCGGACCCCCTGCTCCTCCTGATGGTGCTCGATGTCCTCCCCCCGGTCAGCTTCGACCTGGGCGTGATCGGCTGGGCCCCGACACTGGAACTGACGGCCCACGTACGCGCGGACCCCGCGCCGGGCTGGCTCCGGGTGATCCACACGACGCGCAACGTGGCCGGCGGCCTCATGGAGGAGGACGCCGAGATCTGGGACTCGGCCGACCGCCTGGTGGCCCAGTCCCGCCAACTCGCGCGCCTCCCCCGGCAGTCCTGAGGCGGGCCTGCCTGCGGGGACCGGCTCCCGCCCGCGGGCCGGGGCGGGGTTGACACCGTGGGTCATGTCCATGACTGTCGAGGCCGGTCGGTGACGCGCGGTCCGGTTCCGGGCGCGCACCGCCGACGACACGCCGCCGACACGGAGGTACGTGGATGGGGGAGCCGACGTTCGGACTCCTTGGGCCGCTGCGCGTGTGGGCGGCAGGCGTCCCGGTCCGCATCGGCGGGCCGAAGCCGCGGGCGGCGCTCGCGACGCTGCTGCTGCAGCCCGGCCGCTTCGTCTCCGTGGACGTGCTGACGGAGGTGCTGTGGCCGGGCGGGGCACCCCCGTCGGCCGTGGCCAACGTCCGCACGTACGTGCGCAACCTGCGCCGCGCGCTGGCCGCCGCCGGGATCCCCGCCGCGGGGCTGCGGACGGAGCCGTCCGGCTACGCGATCGACGTCGCGCCGGACGACGTCGACATGCTGCTCTTCGAGCGGCACCTGGACCGGGCCCGCGCGGCCCGCGACCGCGGCGACGACGTCGCAGCGCTGCACGGGTACGAGACGGCGCTCGGCCTCTGGCGCGGCGGCGTGCTGCAGGACGTGCCGGCGAGCGTGGTGTGGGATCCCGGCGTCACCAGGCTGGAGGAGCTGCGCGCGACCGCGGTCGACGAGTGCCTCGGGGTCCGGCTGCGGCTGCGGGACTACGCGCTCCTCCTCGCCGAGCTGCGCTCCCGGCTCTCCGAGGATCCGCTGCGCGAGGACCTGTGGCGGATGCTCGTACGCGCGCTGCACGACTCGGGCCGTACGACCGAGGCGCGCTCCGCCTACGCCGAGGCCGAGCGCGTCCTGGCCGCCGAACTCGGCACCGAGCCGAGCAGGCCGCTGCGGGCCGTCGGCGAGGAGGTCAACGGCTACGCCGCGCGGCGTCCCGCGGTGGTCTCCGCGCCCGTCTGCCAGTTACCCATGGACGTACCGGACTTCACCGGCCGGACGGCGGAGATCGCCGCGCTGGAGGAGCTGCTGTCGGCGGCCGACCGGCGGCCGGTGGTGGCGGCGGTGTCGGGACCGCCGGGGTCGGGGAAGTCCGCGCTGGCGGTGCACGTGGCGCACCGGGCCCGGGCTGCGTTCCCCGACGGCCAGCTCTTCGTCGACCTCGGCGGGCTGAGCGACCGGCCGCGCGACCCCGCCGACGTCCTGGCCGAGATGCTGCGCGGCCTCGGAGTCGTGGACAGCACGGTCCCCGCGGAGCGGAGCGAACGGGCCGCGCTGCTCCGCTCACGCCTGGCGCAGCGGCGCTTCCTCATCGTGCTCGACGACGCGGTCGACGGCACGCAGGTACGTCCCCTGCTGCCCGGCACCGGAGGCTCGGCCGTCCTCGTCAGCTCCCGCCGGCGGATGCCCGACCTGCCGGCGCACCACCTCGCGCTGGGCGAGCTGCGGCAGGACGAGGCCCGCGCCCTGCTCGGCAGCGTCGCCGGACCGGACCGGCTGGCCGGCGACGCGGCCGGGGCGGACCGGGTGCTGGCCGGCTGCGGCTCGCTCCCGCTCGCCGTGCGGATCGCGGGGTCGCGGCTGGCGAGCCGGCGGGCCTGGACCGCGGCCACACTGGCCGACCTCCTGCAGGACGAGCGCGGGCGCCTCGACCAGTTGCAGGCGGGCGAGCTGGAGGTGCGGGCGAGCGCGGAGCTGAGCTACCGGCACCTGCCGGAGGCCGCGGCCGCCGCCTTCCGCGCCTTCGGCCGGCTGCCGGCGGAGCCGGTGGGCGGCTGGCTCGTCGCCGTCGCCGTGGGCGGGGCCGCCGGCGACGCCGCCGAGGCGCTGGCCACCCTGGCCGACAGGCACCTCATCGAGGCCGTGGGGACCGACGCGCTCGGCCTGCCGCGCTACCGCATGCACGACCTGCTGCGCTGCTACGCCCGCGAGCTGGCCGACGCGGACACGTTCACGGTGCGCCGGCGGCAGCAACTCCGGATCGTCGACGCCCTGACCGCACTGGCGCGCACCGCGAACGCGGCGATGCCCACCCGGTTCCTCGGCGTGTTCACCGCGGCGGCGCATCCGGCCGGGCCGGCGGGTCCGGGCGCGGAGATCACGCGCGCCGTGCGGGCCCGGCCCGTCGAGTGGTTCGAGGCCGAGCGCCGGATCCTGGTCGCCACGGTGGAGTCCGCGCTCCGGCTCGGCCGCGTCACGCAGGCCGCGGACCTCGCGCTGGAGCTGGCGAGCTTCTTCGACCTGCGCGGCTACTACGGCGACTGGCTGCGCACGCACCAACTGGTGCTCGACGCGATACCGGCCCCGTCTGACGCGCGGGCCGCGGCGCTGCTGCGCAACATCGGGCAACTGCACCTCTACCGCGACCGCTACGCCGACGCACGCGACTCCTTCGTCTGGGCCCGCGCGATCTTCGGGGCGGTCGGCCACCCCGCGGGCGAGGCGGTGGCGGCGGCCGGGGAGGGGTCGGTGCACCGGATCCTGGGCGACCTCGACGCCGCGCTGGCGACGTTCACCGACGCGCTGGGCGGCTTCGGGGCGGTGGGCGACCGGCACGGCGAGGCGGTCGCGCGCAACGCGATCGCCTCCGTCTGGCTGGAGCGCGGGAACCCGCGGGCCGCGGCGTCGTGGCTGGACGGGGCGCTGGCGCTGGCCCGTGACCTCGGCGACCGCCACCGCGAGGCGCAGGTACGCCGCCGCATCGCCGTGCTGCACGACCTGCGCGGCGAACCGGACCTGGCACAGGCAGAGTTGACGCGGGCCCTGGACATCTTCTGCGACCTCGCGGACACGCACTGCGCCGCGTACGTGCAGGAGAGCATCGGCGAGCTGTGCCTGCGCCGGGGCAACGCGGGCGAGGCGTCGGCGCTGCTGGCCGACGCGCTCGCCGTACAGCGGCAGCTGGGCGACCGGCGCGCGGAGGCGAGTCTCGCCTGCCTGCTGGGTGAGCTGCACCGCGCGACGGGCAGGGTGCAGACCGCGCGGGACTACTTCCACCGCTCCCTGTCCACCTGGCGCCGGCTGGAGGCGCACGACCGGGCGGACGTGGTGCACGAGAAGCTGCGGTCGCTGCGGTCCGGCCCGGGGTGACGCGCGTAGAGCGAATGCGGCACGAATCGGCCGCATTCGCTCCGCGCCGCGCGTCAGCAGCCGTTCGTGCTCTTCAGCCGCCGGTCGAGGTAGTCGTACCACGTGACGCCCTGGACGACCGCGACGACGACGGAGCCGTTGTGGATCTGCTCGTAGTGCAGGTGCGGAGATATGTTGTGGGTCGCCGACGTGGCACCGACCTTCCCGATCACCTGACCGCGGTTCACGTGCGCGCCGACCCCGACGTTGCGTTCCTTCAGGTGCGAGTACCGGGTCCGCCAGCCGTCGCCGTGGGCGATGACGATGGTGTTGCCGTAGCCGTTGGTGGTGGAGTAGTACGACGAGACGACATCGCCGCCCGCGCTGGCGAGCACCCGGCGGCCGAGGTCGTCGGGATTGCCGTTCGCGTCGTAGTGGTTCCAGTCGATGGAGTGCGCCGGGCTGTGCCCGCTCCAGTTGTTTCCGCGCCACGTCTGGCCGCAGATGAACGGCATCCTGAACCCGGGCCGGGCCAGGGGCGTCGCCGTCTCGGACGACGTGCCGGCCTGGGGCGCCGCGACGGCGACCGGAGTCGCGACAGCCACGGCGGCGGCCACGCTCAACGCGGCGATCACTCGGTGGATACGTCTGCGCATGGTTCTCCCCTTGTCGTCGGGTGACCCGGCGATTGAAGGGGGCGCGGATACAAATCGGATACACGAGGGGCGGGCGGTTCGCGTACGGTCATCGCCATGGGCATGGCGATGACGCGCACCCGGACGCCGATCGTGCCGACGGCGCTGCTCGCGGTGGTGCTGACCGCGTGCGGCGGCGGCCCGGACGAGCCGGCCGGGCGCGGCGGAGCGCCGGCCCCGCCGTCCCCGAGCGCCGCCTCGCCCGAGGCCGTCTGCGTACGGCTGATCACGTACTGGGCCCACGACCAGCTCAAGGCCGGCGGCGGCAGCCAGTCGGACTACCAGCAGAAGGGCCTGTCCGACGGGCAGAACACCATCCTGCTCGACGTCGTGGCACGGGCCCGGAAGGAGGCGCACGCGAGCGGCGCCGCCGCGGCCCGCAAGCTGGTCGGGAGCGAGGTACGGAAGCGCTGTGCCGAGCGGTACGACGAGGGGAACACCGGCGCCCCGTCCGCGGGCTGGCCGCGCTAGCGGACGCGGCGGCGGGGATGCTGCCGGTGCCGCCGGGTGTCGCCGGGTGCCGCTCCCGCGGATCCGGCGCGGCGGGGTGTGAGGGGCGGCGCACCGGTGGTACGGATGGCGTCGTGGCGTGGTTCTCCTCCGACGGGTACTGGCTGAGCCGGCTCGTGTTCCAGCGCGGGCTGGCGGTTCTGTACGCCGTCGCCTTCGTCGCCGCGGCGCGGCAGTTCCGGCCGCTCATCGGCGCGCGCGGCATGCTGCCCGTGCCGCGGTTCACCGCGCGGGTGCCGTTCCGGCGGGCGCCGAGCCTGTTCCAGGTGCGCTACTCCGACCGCCTGTTCGCCGGCGTCGCCTGGGGCGGTGCCCTCCTGGCCGCCGCGGTCGCCGGCGGGGCGGCGGACGCGGTGCCGCTGTGGGCGGCGATGCTGATGTGGGCGGTGCTGTGGGCGCTCTACCTGTCGATCGTCAACGTCGGCCAGGCGTGGTACTCGTTCGGCTGGGAGTCCCTGCTGCTGGAGGCCGGGTTCCTCGCGGTCTTCCTCGGGAACGACACCGTAGGGCCGCCGGTGCTGGTGCTCTTCCTGCTGCGCTGGCTGCTCTTCCGGGTCGAGTTCGGCGCCGGGCTCATCAAGATGCGCGGCGACCGGTGCTGGCGGAAGCTGACCTGCCTCTACTACCACCACGAGACGCAGCCGATGCCCGGGCCGCTGAGCTGGTTCTTCCACCACCTGCCCCGCCCCCTGCACCGCGTCGAGGCCGCCGCCAACCACGTCGCCCAACTGGGCCTGCCCGTGCTGCTGTTCACGCCGCAGCCGGTCGCCACCTGGGCGGCCGCCGCCATCGTCGTCACCCAGCTCTGGCTGGTCCTCTCCGGCAACTTCGCCTGGCTCAACTGGATCACCGTCCTCATCGCCCTCACCGCCGTCGACGGACGGCTCGTCGCCGACCACACCCCCCTGCCGGACCCGCCCGGGTTCGGCGGCACGCCGGTCTGGTTCACGGTCGCCGTCTTCGCCGCGACCGCCGCCGTACTCGCGCTGAGCTGGTGGCCCGCCCGCAACCTGCTCTCCCGGCGGCAGCGCATGAACGCCTCGTTCAACTCCCTCCACCTCGTCAACACCTACGGCGCCTTCGGCAGCATCACCCGCGTCCGGCACGAGATCGTCGTCGAGGGGACCGAGGACACCCGGCCCACCGGCGCGAGCGAGTGGCGCGAGTACGGGTTCAAGGGCAAGCCCGGCGATCCGCGGCGGCTGCCGCGGCAGTTCGCGCCGTACCATCTGCGGCTCGACTGGCTGATGTGGTTCGCGGCGCTGTCCCCCGCGTACGCGGAGCGGTGGTTCGGCCCCTTCCTGCTCCGGCTCCTCGACGGCGACCGCGACACGCTCCGGCTGCTGCGCCACAACCCCTTCCCCGACGGCCCGCCCGGCAGCGTGCGCGCCCGGCTGTTCCGCTACGAGTACACCGACTGGGCGGAGCTGCGCCGCAGCCGGGCGTGGTGGCGGCGGGAGTTCGTCCGCGAGTACGCGCCGCCCGTGACCGCCGGCGAGCGCGGCGGCGTCAGCCCGTGAGCCGCTGCAGCCCCACCACCCGCAGCAGCTCCAGCCGTTCGTGCGACTCGCTGCCCGGCCGCGCCGTGTAGACCACCAGCCGCTGGTCGTGCTCCGGGTTCAGCAGCACCTCGCAGTCCAGCTCCAGCAGTCCGACCACCGGGTGCACGAACCGCTTGACCTCCCGGCGCCGCACCGCCACGTCGTGCTCCTCCCACAGCGCCGCGAACTCCGCGCTGCGCGCGCGCAGCCGCCGTACCAGCCCGGCCACCCGGGCGTCGTCCGGCCGCCGGGCGAGGGTGGCGCGCAGGTCGGCGACGGAGCGGCGGGCGACGTGCGCGCGGTCCTCGGGCGGGATGAGCGCGCGGCCGTCCGGCTCGGCGAAGAACCGCCAGACGATGTTGCGCCCGTCCCCCGCGCGGGCGGCGGCGTCGCCGGACAGCGCGCGGGACAGGGCGTTCTGCGCCAGCACGTCGCCGCAGTCGGCGAGCACCTGCGCCGGGGTGTCGGTGAGCCGGTCGAGGATCAGCAGCAGCCCCGGCCGCACGTGCGCCCCCGCGCCGCGACCGGCGCGCGGCGGCTCCTCGCCGGCCAGGTGGAACAGGTGGTCGCGCTCGTCGTCGCCGAGGCGCAGCCCGCGGGCGACGGCGGCGAGCATCTGGCGCGACGGGCGGGAGCCGCGGGCCTGTTCGAGCCGGGTGTAGTGGTCGGTGGACATCCCGGCGAGCTGCGCGACCTCCTCGCGGCGCAGGCCCGGCGTGCGGCGCCGCGCACCCGGCGGCAGCCCGACGTCCGCGGGCGTCAGCCGCGCGCGGCTGCGGCGCAGGAAGTCGGCCAGCTGCGCCCTGTCCACGGCCGCCGCCCGCCCCGTACCGTCCACGCCCACCACCGGTCCCGTTCCGTCCACGCCGCCCCCGGTTCCGTCCGTGCCCGTCAAGGGTGCCTGAGCGGCGCGTCCGCAGCCAGGGACCGCCCGTCCCCGGATGAAGCCGTCTCTCCCGCCGCGGGCGGCCCGGCCGCAGGGTGGCGGGGACGGCCCGCGGAGAACGGAGAGATCATGAGCGTGCTGGTGACGGGAGCGACGGGTGCGGTGGGCCGGCGGTTCGTACCGCGGCTGCTGCAGTGGGCGGCGGGCGAGGAGGTACGGCTGCTGGTGCGCGACGCCGGGCGGGCGGCGCCGCTCGCCCGGCTCGGCGCCCGCCTCGTCGTCGGGGACCTGCGCGAGCCCGGCGACCGGCGGCGGGCGCTGGCCGGGGTGACGGAGGTGGTGCACGTCGCGGCGGCCTTCCGCGACGTGCCGGACGAGGAGGCGTACGCGGTGAACCGCGACGCGACGCTCGCCCTCGGGGCCGAGGCAGCCGACGGGGGCGTGCGCCGCTTCGTCTTCGCCAGCACGAACCTCGTCTACGGCGCCGGCCGCGGCCGGCCGGCCGTGGAGACCGACGAACCGCGCGCGGACGGCCCGCTGGCCGGCGCGTACCCGCGCTCGAAGACCGCCGCGGAGCAGGGGCTGCTCGCGCTCCACCGCGAACGCGGCCTCGACGTGCGCGTCGCGCGGCTGGCGTTCGTCTACGGGGAGGGCGACGGGCACCTGGAGGCGTCGCTGCGCTGGACCCCGCACATGGCCGCGCACCAGCGGGTGCAGATGGTGCACCAGGCGGACGTCGCGCAGGCCCTGTGGCGGGTGCTGCGCACCGACGGCCGCGCCGGGCGGGTGTACAACGTCGCCGACGACGCGCCGGTCAGCGCGCTGGAGCTGCTGCACCTGGTCGGCGCGGAGGTCCCGGAGGGGATGGCGGAGCGCGCGGCGGACGACCCGTGGCACGGGGTGGTGTCGAACGCGCGGATCCGCGCGGAGCTGGGCTTCCGGCCGCTGTACCCGTCGCTGTGGACGGCCAGGGACGCGGGGGCGCTGTAGCCGGGGAGCGGCAGCGGCAGGAGCAGCAGGGCCCGGTTCGTACGGCACCGCCACCGGCGGGGCGTACGGACCGGGCCCGCGCACTTTCCGCGTCCGAGCCCCGCGCCCCCGCCCGCCGCGCCATGCTGGACCCGCCACCCTTTCCCACCGGCCCGCCGACGTGCGCCCCTCGCAGAGGTTCCGTGCAGAGGTGATGGAGGACCGCAGATCAGCGGCCTCCTCGGGTACGGTCGCCGCGCCGGGCGCCCCACCGTCCAAGGAGAGAAAAGCGTTGCGCGAGTTCACCGTGCCTCCCCTGGCAGACGCACCGAAGTCGGGGGGGCTGGCGGACGCGGTCTTCCAGCGGGCCGCGCAGGACCCCGGGCAGATCGCCTTCGCCCGCAAGGTCGACGGCCGCTGGCGGGACGTGACGATCGGGACGTTCCGCGACGAGGTGCTCGCCCTCGCCAAGGGGCTGCTGGCCGCGGGGCTGCGGTTCGGCGACCGCGTGGGGATCATGTGCAGGACCCGCTACGAGTGGACCCAACTGGACTTCGCGCTCTGGTCGATCGGCGCCCAGGCCGTGCCCGTCTACCCGACTTCCGCGCCCGACCAGGCGTACTGGATGCTGCACGACGCCGGCGCGGTGGCCTGCGTGGTCGAGCACGCGGACCACGCGATGACCGTCGGCTCGGTCATCGACAAGCTGCCCCTGCTCACGATGCTCTGGCAGATCGACGAGGGCGCCATCGGCGAGCTGACGGCCGCCGGCGCGCACCTCGACGACGACGTGGTCGAGCGGCACCGCCTCGCCGTCACCCCGGACTCCCCGGCCACCGTGATCTACACCTCCGGCACCACAGGACGCCCCCGCGGCTGCGAGCTGACCCACGCCAACTTCATGGCCGAGGCCGACAACATCCTGCTGCGCTACGAGGCCCTCTTCCGCCCGCACCAGGGCGAGCCCGCCGCCACCCTGCTCTTCCTCCCCCTCGCGCACGTCTTCGGCCGGATGATCCAGGTCACCGCGGTGCGCGGCGGGGTCAAGCTCGGCCACCAGCCGGACCCGTCGGCGCCCGTGCTCCTCGCCGACCTCGCGGAGTTCCGGCCCAGCCTCATCCTGGCCGTGCCGCACATCTTCGAGAAGATCTACGCCGCCGCCCGCCGCAAGGCCGAGACCGAGGGCCGGCTCGCCGTCTTCGACAAGGCCGCGGACGTCGCCGTCCGGCACGCCCGGGCGCGCGAGGAGGCGTCCTTCGACGCCGGCCGCGGGCCGGGTCCGGCGCTGCGGCTGGAGCACCAGGTGTTCGACAGGCTGGTCTACGCCAAGATGCGCGCGGCGCTCGGCGGCCGGACGCGCTTCGTGTTCTCCGGCGGGTCGGCGATGCAGCGGCGGCTCGGGCTGTTCTTCGCCGGCGCGGGCATCACGGTCATCGAGGGCTACGGCCTGACGGAGACCACCGCCGCCGCGGTCGCCAACCCGCCCGAGCGCCCCCGCTACGGCACCGTCGGCATCCCCATCCCCGGCATCACCGTCTACATCGCCCCCGACGACGAGGTCTGGCTGCACGGCCCGCAGGTCTTCAGCGGCTACGTCGGCGACCGCGCCGGCGCCGCGCACGCGCTGCGCGACGGCTGGCTGGCCACCGGCGACCTGGGCAGCCTCGACGAGGACGGCTATCTGACGATCACCGGCAGGAAGAAGGAGCTGCTGGTGACGTCGAACGGCAAGAGCGTCTCGCCGGTGCCGCTGGAGGAGCGGGTGCGGGCGCACCCGCTGGTCGCGCAGTGCCTGGCGGTCGGCAACGACCGGCCGTACGTCGCGGCGCTGGTCACCCTGGACCCGGACGGCGTCGCGCACTGGCAGGTGATGCGCGGCCGGCCGTCGATGACGCCGTCCGAGCTGGTCCGGGACCGGGAGCTGGAGGCCGAGATCCGGCGGGCGGTGGTGGCGGCGAACACCCAGGTGTCGCCGCCGGAGTCGATCCGGACGTTCCGGATACTGGCCGTGCAGTTCACCGAGGAGCACGGACTGCTGACGCCGTCGCTGAAGCTGAAGCGGAAGGCGATCGAGAAGGCGTACGCCAACGAGGTCGACGCTCTGTACCAGACATAGGCCCGGTCCGGATGGTGTTCGAGGGAATGCCATGGCGGGCGATCGCGGTTAGCGTCGGGAGGGCGAACCGCCTGTACGAACTTTTCGACGAAGAGGGATGCATCCCACGTGAGCAACGTTCCGACCATCACCCTCAACAACGGCGTCGCGATGCCGCAGCTCGGCTTCGGCGTGTGGCAGGTGCCCGACACGGAGGCCGAGACCGCCGTGCGCACCGCGCTCGACGCCGGCTACCGGAGCATCGACACCGCCGCCGTCTACGGGAACGAGGAGGGCACCGGCAAGGCCCTGACCGGGTCCGGCGTCCCGCGCGAGGAGCTGTTCGTCACCACCAAGCTGTGGAACTCCGACCACGGCTACGACGCCGCGCTGCGCGCGTTCGACGAGTCGCTGCGCCGGCTGGGCCTGGACCACGTCGACCTGTACCTGATCCACTGGCCGGCGCCGGCCAAGGACAAGTACCCGGAGACCTGGCGGGCCCTGGAGAAGATCTACGCGGACGGGCGCGCCCGCGCCATCGGCGTCTCCAACTTCCAGCCGGCCCATCTGCAGCGCGTCCTGGACGAGGGCAGCGTCGCGCCCGTGCTGAACCAGGTCGAGCTGCACCCGGACTTCGCCCAGGCCGACGTGCGCGCCTTCCACGCCGCGCACAACATCGCCACCGAGGCGTGGTCGCCGCTGGGCCAGGGCAAGGGGCTGCTGGACGACCCCGTGCTGCGGCAGCTGGGCGAGAAGCACGGCCGCACCCCGGCACAGGTCGCGCTGCGCTGGCATCTGCAACTTGGCAACGTGGTCATCCCCAAGTCCGTCACGCCGTCGCGGATCCGGGAGAACATCGACGTCTTCGGCTTCGAGCTGGACGACGCCGACATGGCCGCGGTCGCGGGCCTGGATGCGGGCAACCGCATCGGCGACAACCCCGACGACGTGAACTGACGCCACCTCGCCCGCGGGCCGCCGGTCGTCCCGTCAGACACGCCCAGGAACCGTTGCACCCGCAACCGCGTCTGAGGGGGCGACCGGAAGTCGATCATCGAGGGGGGAGCCCGATGGCTGCACGGGCGGCACGTGAGCTCGACTGGGACGGCTGCTTCAACGTACGCGACCTCGGCGGGCTGGCCGCGGCCGGCGGCCGCCGCACCCGGCGCGGCGCGCTGGTGCGCGCCGACAACCTGGACGGGCTGACCGGGGCGGGCTGGGCCGCAGTCGCCGACCACGGCATCCGCACGGTGGTCGACCTGCGCAACGAGACCGACCACCGGCCGCGGCTGCCGCGCCCGGAGACGATCGGCCTGGTCCGGGTGCCCGTGGACGAGCTGGCGGGCAACGTGCGCTGGTGGCGCGAGTGGGGCCACCTGGAGGGGACCCCGCTGACCTGGGCCGCGTATCTGGAGTACGTCCCGAAGGTGGCGGCGGCCGTCGTCCGCGAGATCGCCGCGGCGCCGCCGGGCGGCGTCGTGGTGCACTGCACGGCGGGCCGTGACCGCACCGGCTTCGCCTCGTTCGTCCTGCTGGCGCTCGCCGGGGTGGGCGCGGCGGACATCGCCGCCGACTACCTGCTCAGCGGGCCCAACCACCGGCGGGCCGCGGCCGCCCTCGGCCACCCGGACCAGACGCTGGAGATCGCCGCGATCCAGGCCCGCTCGGGGCGTACGGCGACACAGGTCATCACCGACACGCACGCGACCTTCGACGCGGCGGCGTACCTGGTCGGGGCCGGGCTGCCGGAGACGGCGGTCGCGTCGGTCCGGGAGCGGCTGCTGGCCGCGGACTAGGTCCGCCGGCCGGACCGTCGCCGGGCTCGGGCCGCCCGGCGGTCAGCTCGCGCCGTGCTCCGGGGCGACGGCCTCGACCCGGTGCGCGAGGTCGAAGTCCAGCTCGGTGACCCGGCCGCCCACGCTGTGGGTGTTGACGGCGACATCGAGGGTGTTGTAGCCGAGCGTGAGCGTCGCGTGGTGTCCCAGCTCCTCCTGGATCCGGGAGACGTCCGCGACCATCGCCGCGGCGGGCGGATGCGATGGGAAGCGGTACGTGCGCGACAGCAGCTCGCCCTCGGCCACCGACCAGCCGGGCAGCCCGGCGAGCCGGTCCTCGGTGTCCTCGGGGGAAAGCGGTTCGACGGCCATGCGCGGGGCTCCCTTCGCGGCGGGGCGGTTCCCGGCCGACAGTACCCCGCGGCGCTCGGTTACCGTCGATGACATGACGACCCCCGGCCTCCCCGTCACCCCAGGCACGCCGCCCGCCGGCGGCCCGCCCCGTACGGGCGGCGCCGACGACGGCGCCGCCACCGCCACCGCGGGCGCCCTGCTGCGCGGCTGGCGGGAGCGCCGCGGGCTGAGCCAGCTGGAGCTGGCGCTGCGCGCCGACTCCTCGGCGCGCCACATCAGCTTCGTGGAGACCGGCCGGTCGCAGCCGAGCCGGGCGATGGTGCTCAAGCTCGCCGAGCACCTGGACATGCCCGTACGCGAACGCAACGCGCTGCTGCTCGCCGCCGGCTACGCGCCCCACTACCCCGAGACGCCGCTCGACGACCCGGCGATGGCCGAGCTGCGCCAGGGCGTCGAGCAGCTCGTCGCCGCGCACGAGCCGTTCCCCGCGGTGGTGGTCGACGGGGCGTACAACGTGGTGGCCGCCAACCGCGGCATCCTGCTGGTCCTCGACGGGGTGCCGGAGGAGTTGCTGCGGCCGCCGCTGAACGCGATGCGGCTGACCCTGCACCCGGACGGGCTGGCGAAGAAGATCCGCAACCTGCCGCAGTGGCGCGCTCATCTGCTGCACCAGATGGACCGGCAGCTCTCGCTGGTGCGCTCCCCCGCGCTCAAGGAGCTGTACGACGAGGTGGCGGCCTATCCGCTCGCGCCGGAGGCGGGCGACGAGGAGGTCGGCGAGGTCGGCGGGCGGGCCCCGTTCGCGCTGCCGCTCAGGGTCGAGCACGACGGGCACCTGCTGTCGTTCGTCTCGACCATCTCGACCTTCAACACGCCCATGGACGTGACGGTTTCGGAGCTGGCCCTGGAGACGCTGCTGCCCGCGGACCCGGAGACGACGAAGTACCTGCGCCAGCAGCTCGGTTCCTGACTCGCCCGCGGGGCGCAAAGGAGTTCCCACCCACAAGCTTTCATAAACCTTTAGTAGGTCTTTATTTGACGGAAGGTCGGTCGTGGCGCAAGATCGGCGCAACGACTGCCGGTCCCTTCCAGCGCGCCGGCGCCTGAAGGGAGCACGTCTTGGCCAGCCGTCGCGAAGTCCTTGCCACCTCCGCCGTCGCGGTCGGGGCGACCGCCTTACCGCTGTCGGCCGGCGCCCCCAACGCCCGTGCGGCGGTCGCCGATCCGGACCCGACCCGGCCGCCGGGGCGCGGTCCGAACATCGTCCTGATCGTCCTGGACGACCTGGGCTACGGCGACCTCGGCTGCTACGGCTCGGAGTTGATCGACACCCCGCACCTGGACCGGCTGGCCCGCCAGGGCACCCGGTTCACCCAGGGCTACTCCGGCGCCCCCGTGTGCAGCCCGTCGCGCGCCGCGCTGCTCACCGGCCGCGTACCGCCGCGCACCGGCGTGCGCAACGTGCTCAGCCGGGACGACAGCCAGGGGCTGCGGGCCGCGGAGAAGACGCTCCCCGGCTATCTGCGGGAGGCGGGCTACCACACGGCCGCCATCGGCAAGTGGCACCTCGGCCGGCTGGACGAGAACCACCCGGCGCGGCACGGCTTCGACTCGTACTTCGGCGTCGACGCGATGTTCTCCGAGCACTCGTACCCCACCGAGATCTGGCGCAACGGCGCCCCGGAGGGGACGCTGCGCGACGACGCCGACCTGGCGACGATGACGCGCCGCTTCACCGACGAGGCGATCGACGTCATGGACCGCGCCGGGAACCGGCCGTTCTTCATCTACCTCGCCGAGACCATGCCGCACCTCCCGCTCGCCGTCGAGCCGGAGTTCGCGGGCCGCTCCCGCGGCGGCCTCTACGGCGACGCCATCGAATCCGTCGACCACCACCTCGGCCGCCTCTTCCGCGCGCTGGCGGACCGCGGGCTGGACCGGGACACCCTGGTCATCGTCGCCAGCGACAACGGCCCCTGGTTCGAGGGCTCCACCGGCGGGCTGCGCGGCCGCAAGTCCGGCTTCTACGAGGGCGGGGTGCGGGTGCCGTTCCTCATGCGCTGGACGGGCACCGTCCCGCGTGGCCGGGAGTCGCACGAGGTGGTGTCGTTCCTCGACCTGCTGCCGACGCTCTGCGGCCTCGCCGGGGTGGCGCCGGAGCCCGGGGTGAAGCTCGACGGCACCGACCTGCGCGCGGTGCTGCGCGGCCAGCGGCTGCGCGAGCGCCCGCCGGTGCCGTTCTTCCTCGGCAAGCGCGCGGCGGCGGTACGCGACGGCCGCTGGAAGCTGCACGTCCGGCGGGCCGGCCGGAACCAGCGCTTCCTGCCCGAGCTGTTCGACCTGGAGGCCGACCCGCGCGAGGTGGCGAACGTGGCCGCGCGCCGGCCGGAGGTCACCGAGCGGCTGCGGAAGTTCCTGGCCGAGCTGGAGGAGGACGTCGCCGCGGAGCGGCGCCCGCCGGTGGCGCTCACCGCGGAGCCACCGCTGTTCGCCGGCCGGGCCAACACCCTGCGCGTACAGCTGTCGCGCGCGCTGCGGCCGGAGGGCCGCGCCAGGGCCGAGGTCGCCGTGACCGTCGCGGTGCCGGCGGGCTGGACGGCGACGACCGTGCGCAGGACCGTCGACCTCGCCGCCGCCCCGGTGCTGGAGGTCGACGTCACCCCGCCGCCCTCCGCCGGCGCCCCCGCCGGCCGGCTGCGCGGCCACCGGCTCACGCCCCGGGTCGTCCTCGACGGGCGGACCGTGACCGGCGCCGATGTGCAGGTGCACGCCGTACCGCACGGCCGCGACGCGGCGCTCGCGCTCGACGCCGGCCCCGACGGCCGTCCGGCGCTGCCCTCGTACCGCCATCTGACCCCGGCCACCGCCTGGGGCCGGGCCGCCGGCTTCGGCTGGGTCTCCGCCCCGCCGCAGTCCCGCGCCCACGAGGGCCCCGACCCGCTGCGGCGCGGCATGGTCCGGGACCGGTCCGCGGCGGTGCTGCGGCTGCGGCTGCCCGCCGGCCGGCGGCGGATCTCGCTGCTGCGCGGCGACGACAAGCGGCCCACGCACGGGTTCGCGGTGGCGGCGGACGGCGAGAGGGTGATCGAGCCGGGACCGCGGCTGCCTGCGGGCGCGTACCGGTGGGAGGAGTTCATCCTCGACGGCGGGCCCGAGGGCCGGACGATCGAGCTGGGGCTGAGCGGCACCGGGGGCAACAGGTGGACGCTCGTGGCGCTGGTGGTGCACTGACCCCGGCGAGTGCGCTGCCCCCGGTGCTGCGCTGAGCCCCGGCATCGCCGACGCGGCTC
Source organism: Streptomyces aculeolatus (assembly GCF_020400605.1). Taxonomy (GTDB): domain Bacteria; phylum Actinomycetota; class Actinomycetes; order Streptomycetales; family Streptomycetaceae; genus Streptomyces; species Streptomyces aculeolatus. Next base: position 322,120 of record NZ_JAINRD010000003.1, read on the forward strand.
CTGGCGGCCACCCGCCTCCACTGCCGCGACCCGGTCAACGCGGCCTCCCGGCACGCCACTTGCCCGAATGGCGCGATTACGTCCCCTCCCGCACGCCTTCATAAACCTGTAATACGCTCTTATTTGACGCAGGGACCGCCGAAGTCCGAGGATCAGCGGCACCTGCCGGTCTCCCGACGTGCCGGCGACGAAGGGAGTCCGTCTTGGCCAGCCGCCGCCACGTCCTCGCAGGATCGGCACTCACGCTCGGTGCGACCGGGTTATCCGTCTCGGTCGGCGGGCCCCACATGCACAAGGCGAGCGCCCGGCCAGCCAAGCCCCCGCGCGGCGGCCCGAACGTCATCATGGTCCTGCTGGACGACCTGGGCTACGGCGACCTCGGCTGCTACGGCCATCCGCTGATCCGCACCCCGCGGCTGGACCGGCTCGCCCGCCAGGGCACCCGCTTCACCCAGGGCTACTGCGCCGCCCCGGTGTGCAGCCCCTCGCGCGCTGCGCTGCTCACCGGCCGCGTACCGCCCCGCACCGGCATACCGGACGTGCTGAGCCGCGACGACCCGCACGGGCTGGGCACGGCCGAGCGCACCCTCCCCGAGTACCTGCGCACCGCGGGCTACGTCACCGCGGCGATCGGCAAGTGGCACCTCGGCCGCCTCGACGCCCACCACCCGGCGCGGCACGGCTTCGACTCCTTCTTCGGCGTCGACGCGATGTACACGGCGGACACGTACCCCACCGAGGTCTGGCGGGACGAGGAACCCGTGGAGGTCCTGCGCAGCGACGCCGACCTGGCGACGCTCACCCGGCGGTTCACCGACGAGGCGATCGACGTCGTCGACCGCGCCGACGGCCGGCCGTTCTTCATCTACCTCGCCGAGACCATGCCCCACCTCCCGCTCGCCGTCGAGCCGGAGTTCGACGGCGTCTCCCGCGGCGGCCTGTACGGCGACGCCATCGAATCCGTCGACCACCACCTCGGCCGCCTCTTCGACGCGATAGCCGACCGCGGTCTGGACCGCGAGACCCTCATCGTCGTCGCCGGGGACAACGGGCCCTGGTTCGAGGGCTCGTCGGGCGGGCTGCGGTCCCGGAAGTTCGAGGTCTTCGAGGGCGGGGTGCGGGTGCCGTTCATCGCCCGCTGGACGGGCACCGTGCCGCGCGGCCGGGAGTCGGACGACGTGGTCTCCTTCCTCGACCTGCTGCCGACGGTGTGCTCGCTGGCCGGCGTCGAGCCGGAGCCGGGCGTGGCGCTGGACGGCACCGACCTCACGGCGGCGCTGCGCGGCGCCCGGCTGCGCGAGCGCGCGCCGGTGCCGTTCTTCCTCAGCTCGCGGGCGGCGGCCGTACGCGACGGCCGGTGGAAGCTGCACGTCCGGCGGCGCGGCTCGGACCAGAGATATCTGCCCGAGCTGTACGACCTGGAGGCGGACCCGCGGGAGTCGGTGAACCTGACGGCGCGGCAGCCGGAGGTGACCGCGCGGCTGCAGGAGTTCCTGACGGCGCTGGAGGAGGACATCGCGCGCGAGCAGCGCCCGGCGGTGGAACTCACCGCCGACCTGCCGCTGTTCGCGGACCGCCCCAACACGGTACGGGTCCGGCTGACCCGTGCGCTGCGCCCCGGCGGCGAGCCCGTCGCCGAGGTCGCGGTGTCGCTGGCGGCGCCCGAGGGGTGGGCCACGACGACCGTGCGGCAGGTCGTGGACCTCGACACCGACCCCGTACTCGACGTCGAGGTCACCCCGCCCGCCGCGGTCGCCGCCCCCGCGGGGCGGCTGGCCGCGTACGAACTGACGCCCCGCGCCGAGGTCGACGGGCGGACCGTGCCGGGCGAACCCGTGCACGTGTACGCGGTGCCGCACGGCGACGACGTCGCCCTCGCGCTCGACGCCGGCCCGGTCGGCTCCCCGCTCACGCCGTCGTACCTCGCCCTCACCCCGGACTCGTCCTGGTCGGAGGCCGCCGGCTACGGCTGGACGGGCGGGGCCCCGGCGCCGATGTCGCGCGACCGCGGCGCCCCGGACGTACTGCGCCGCGACATGGTCAACAACCAGCCCGCGGCGCTGCTGCGGCTGCACCTGCCCGCCGGCCGGCGGACGGTCTCCGTGCTGCGCGGCGACGACGGGTACGCCACGCCGGGAATCAGCGTCGAGGCCGACGGGACGGAGGTGATCCCGCCCGGGCCGCAGGTGCCGGCGGGCGCGTACCAGTGGGAGGAGTGCGTCCTCGACGGCGGGACTTCGGGCCGGGTCACCGAACTGCGCATCGGCGCGCCGGACGGCGCGAACTGGCGGATCGTGGCGCTGCTGGTGCGCTGACGGGCGCATACGGCCGCCGCCCCCGGCGAGTGCCGGGGGCGGCGGCCCGTAGGGCCCGGCCGGTCAGCGGCCGGCGGCGGCCCGGATGCCGCGCAGCAGCCCGTACTGGACGACGGCGAAGCCCAGCACCACCGCCGCCTGCAGCGGGATCCACACGTACCCCGCGGTCGTCGGGTCGACGACCCCGGTGACGAGGACGACGAGGCTCGCGACCACCCACGCGACGTTGATGTCGACCACCAGCGCCACCAACCGCGCGGGCGGCACGGGCTTGCGGGCGATCCAGGCGACGTCGAGGGCGTAGACGACGAGCACCGCGCCGAGCACGAGCAGCAGCCCGCGGTCGAGTCCCAGCAGGTCGGACAGGGGGCCGGAGAGGGCCAGGTACGCCAGCCCGTTGGCGCCGGTGACGGCGGCGTCCAGGCCCAGCCAGCGGCGGAGCGTGATCTGCGGGGCGGTGGCGGCGGTCGGGGAGACGGCTGCGGACATGACGGATCACCCTCCGGACGGCATCGGTAGTGGTCGGAGCCGGAACCCGGGCCGGAGTGCGCCGGTCCGGGCCCCGATGCCCCCACGGTGCCCGCCCCCGTCCCGCACGTCGATTACCCGCCGGGTAATGTCCGGCACCCACGGTCCGGACCACGGCCGGGCGACCTGCCGGTTTCTGCGCTATTGCGGTGCCGCGTCCGTGGCTCTACGTTTCCGGAAGCGGCCCGTGCCCGGCCTGAGATGAGACGGCGATGGAACTGGAACTGCGGCATCTCAAGCTCGTGCGCGCCATCGCGGAGACGGGGAGTCTCACGCGGGCCGCCGGCCGGCTCGGTCTCGCCCAGTCGGCGATCAGCGCGCAGCTCAAGCGGATCGAACGGGCCCTGGGCGGCCCGCTGTTCGTACGCGACCGGGCGGGTGCCCGGCCCACGGCGCTCGGCGAGCTGGTGCTCGACCGGGCGCAGGTGCTGCTGCCCGCGGTGCGGGAGCTGCAGGAGGAGGCGGTGCGGTTCGCCAACGCCTGGGAGGACGTGCACCGGTTCCGGCTCGGCGGCACCCACGGGCCGCTGCTGGGGGCGCTGGTGGACCGGCTGGCGGCGCTGTACCCGGACGAGCCGGTGAGCACGTACACCTCCTGGTCGGTGCAGGAGATCAGCGAGATGGCGTCCTCGGGGCGGCTGGACTTCGCGCTGATCGGGGTCTGCGGCGAGAGCCCGCCGCCGGCCGAGGAGTTGGAGTGGCGGCTCGTGGGCACGGACCCGGTGTACTTCATGCTGGCCGAGGACCACCCGGCGGCGGACGAACCGGAGCTGGAGCTGAGCCGGTTCCGCGAGGACCGGTGGACGACGGTGCCCGGCGAGGGGTGCTTCGGCGACTGCTTCTCGGCGGCCTGCGCGCGGGACGGGTTCACGCCGGCCCCGATCCTGGAGACCGACACCGTCTCGTGCGCGCACCTGGTGCAGGTCGGCCGCGCGGTGGGGCTGTGCCGGGCGACCATGCCGCCGACGCCGGGGATCACCACCGTGCCGATCACGGGGACGCCGCTGAGCTGGCGGCACCTCATCGGCTGGCACCGGGAGTCGCCGGCGGCGGGCACGGCGCCCGCGGTGCTGATGTACGCGCGGGCGGCGCACGCGGAGGCGGCGCGGCGCAACCCGGTCTACGCGAAGTGGCTGGCCACCCACCCCGAGTACGGCACCGCCGGCTGACGGGCCGCACGGCCGCGGTCAGCCCGCCCGCCGGTCCTCCGCCACGCTCTCCGCCGGCACCCCGGCGGCCGCCGCCCGGCGCACGACCGGCCCGCCGCACTCGCCTATCCACCGGCGCAGCACGTGGTGCACCGACTCGGCGCCGGCCAGCGTCTGCCCCGGCGCCGCCGGCGGCGTCAGCCCCTCGGGCCAGAACAGGAACGCCCGGCTCTGCTCGCCGCCGAGGCCGCCGTGCGAGCCGATCTGGTCCTCGAAGGCGTGCACGGTGCCCGTCCGCGGTTCGTACGAGGAGTTGACCATGAGGTCCGCGGCGTGCGGGAAGCGCGCGGTGCGCAGCACCGCCTCCGCGGCGCCGGGCCCGAACGGCAGCAGCGGGTCGATGCCGACGACCTTGCCGGTCTCCAGGTGGTGCTCCGCGCCGTCGGCGCCGAGGACCATCGGCCCGTGCTCCTCGGAGCGCACCAGCACGAAGCCGATCCCGGGATGCTCCGTCAGCGCCGGCAGCAGCGCCGGGTGGCGGCGCTCGATCGTCTCCCGGCTGGCCACGCCGGGCAGTTCGGGGAAGGACACCAGGCCCAGGTTTCCGGAGCCCAGCACGACGGGCTCCAGGCCGCGCCGCCCCTCGCCGTCGTACACGTCCTCGGGGCGCTCCGGCCGGCGCAGCGCGGCGCGCGCGGCGGTGCGCGCCTCGGCGCCGCTCCTGGACTTCCCGGCCCGGCGCGAGACGGGCAGCCCGCAGCCGGCACGTACCAGGTCCTGCAGCGTGAGGCCGTACGTGGCGGCGAACGTCGGGCCGTGGCTCTGGCCGTGGTCCGACAGCAGCACGATGCGGTACGGGCGCGGGGCGTGCTCGGCGGCCTTGGCGACGAGCGCGATCGAGCGGTCGATGCGGCGCAGCACCTGCTGGCTGTCGCGGTGCTGCGGCCCCGCGTAGTGGGCGACCTCGTCGTATCCGACGAGGTCGGCGTAGACCGCCGTGCGCCCCGCGAGCATGTCCCCTATGACGGCGGCCACGACGACGTCCCGGGAGACGACGGTGGCGAAGGCGCGGACGAACGGGTACAGCCCACCGCGGCCGACGCGGGGCGTCTCCCGGCGCAGCCGGGAGCGCAGCGACTGGAAGACCTCGCGGCCGGCCTCGGCGAAGAAGGAGGCGAAGGTGCGGGAGGCGTTGGCGGGGTCGGAGAAGTAGGCGAAGTACCCGGCGCGCGAGCGGGTCTTCTTCTGCCGCCGGACGGCGACGGACAGCACCAGGGCGAGCTGGGTGGCGCCGCCGGTGAACAGGTTGCCGCGGCTGGCGGTGTCGCCGGGCTCGCCGGTGGCCAGCAGCCCGCCGGGCGCGGGCGGGTCCGCGGCGGCGCGGGCGGCGGCGCGGCGCTCCAGCTCCAGCGCGGTGGAGGGGTGGCTGCAGACCATCACCTCGCCGGTCTCCTTCTCGTACCAGCGGAAGGCGGGCACGTCCTCGTTGGTGCCGTGCAGGATGCCGAGCTGGCTGGCGCCGGTCTGGCTGGACCAGTCGGTGCGCCAGGGGACGAGCCGGTGGCTGGTGCCGTGCCAGGAGGCGACGGTCTCCATCACCGGCGGCAGCCGGTGCGCGAGCAGCCGCTGCCCGCCGAGGCTGCGCCCGCCGGCCCGCTCGCGCTCCTGCAGCGCGGCGTGCAGCACGTCGTGGCCGACGCCGTCGAGCTGGAGGAAGACGATGCCGGGGGCGGCGTCCGGGGACACGGCGGGGGCGCCGCGGCGGTACGCGAGCCGGGCGAGCCGGCGGCGGTAGGCGCCGTCGTCGCGGACGGTGAGCGCGGTGCTGGTGGCGGACGACGCGGCGGACATCACGGCGGCGACGACGACGGCGGTCTCCGGGTTGGCCTCGCCGCGTCCTGTGGGGTTGAGGCTGAGCGCGATCAGCAGCAGGGAGCCGTTGAGGAAGAACACGAGCAGGCCGAGCACGAAGGCGGGCACCAGCAGCAGGGCCCGGACGAGCACCGGCCACACCAGCGCGGAGAGCACGCCGAAGACGCCGGCGCCGACGGCGGCGGTGACGGCGATGTGCGTGGCGCTGTCGCCGTCGGGCGACTGGAGCCGGAAGTCGGGCAGGGCGCCGGCGAGGATGAGCATCGTCACCGTGCCGACGGCCCACACGACGACGATCCGGCCGAGGGCGCGGGCGGCGGCGCGCCTGCCCTTGCGCGTGGTCGCGGCCCGCAGGGCGGCCATGCCGGCGCCGGGGTCCGGATCGGGGCCGCGGTCCGGGCCGGAGTCCGGGTCGGGGTCCGCGGGGGTCTCGGGGTCCGGCCCGGTACGGGACGGGTCTGCCGCGTCCCTGCGGGTCGGCTGACCGGTCTCCGTGCGGGACCGGGCGTCCGTGCCCGTACGGGACCCGGTCCGCGGCCCGGACCCGTCGTCCGGGCCGGGTCTCGCGCCCTCCCCCGCGCCCTCCCCGGACCCGGGCTCCCCGCCCGGCCCGGTGTCCTCGCCGGGCGCCTTCCGCGGCTCTGCCATGCGCTGTCTCACCTCCGCTCCTGTCGTACCAGCCTTCCACAGCCGGGCGGCAACCGATTCCGCCCGGCCCCGCGACGCCGCACCCGGCGGGCGGGACGCCGTACCCTCGGTGGGGCCGGGGCAGGTGGTGGCGGCGGAGGGAGCGGGCGTTGCCGGTCGAGATCACGTGGTGGGGACATGCCACCGCGACCGTGCGGGACTCGGGGGTGCGGGTGCTGACCGACCCGCTGTTCGTGGCGCGGCTGATGCACCTGCGGCGGCGCCGCGGCGCGCTGCCGCCGCCGGCGGCCGCGATAGCCGACGTCGTGGTCGTCTCCCACCTGCACTCCGACCACCTCCACCTGCCGTCGCTGGCCCGGCTCACCCCCGGCACCCGGCTCGTCGTGCCGTACGGGGCCCGCGGCGCCGTGCCCGGTCTGGGGCGGCTCGCCGCCTCGCGGGGCCTGCCGGTGACCGAGGTGCGCCCCGGGGACGAGGTCGCCGCCGGGCCGCTGACGATCCGCGCCGTGCCCGCCGCGCACGACGGCCGCCGCTGGCCGTACGGGACGCGCACCGCGCCCGCGCTGGGCTACGTCATCGAGGGCGAGGCCCGCACCTACTTCGCCGGCGACACCGGCCTCTTCGACGGCATGGCCCGCGCCGTGGGCCCCTGCGACGTGGCGATGCTGCCCGTCGGCGGCTGGGGTCCGTTCCTCGGGCACGGGCACCTCGACCCGGGCCGCGCCGCCGAGGCGCTGGCGGAACTGGCGCCCCGTGCGGCGGTGCCGGTGCACTACGGCACGTACTGGCCGATCGGCATGGACGCCGTCCGCCCGCACGAGTTCCACGCCCCCGGCCACGACTTCGTCCGCCGGGCGGCCGCGCTGGCGCCCGGGGTGTCGGTGCACCGGCTGGGGCACGGCGAGAGCATGCGGCTGGAGGCGGCTCGTTGAGGGTGCCGAACGCGCCGCCCGGACTGCTCGCCGCCGCCCGGGACGTGGCCCCCGCGCAGCAGGCGGTGGGCTACCCCTCGCTCTTCCTGCTCGTGCTCGTGGGCGCGATGGTGCCCGTGGTGCCGACGGGCGCCGTGGTCAGCTCCGCCGCCGTCGTCGCCTTCCACCACGAGGCCGCGTACGCGCTGCTGCTCGTCTTCGCCACCGCCTCCGTCGCCGCTTTCCTCGGCGACGTCGCCCTGTACTGGCTGGGCAGCCGCGGCGTGCGCTCGCGGGGCGGCTCGCGCTGGCTCGACCGGCTGCGCGACCGCGTCGCGCCCGAGCAACTGGCCGGCGCGCAGCAGAAGCTGGAGCGGCACCGGATCTCCGTGCTGGTGCTGTCGCGGCTGATGCCCGCCGGGCGGATCCCGGTGATGCTGGCGTGCCTGCTTGCGCGGATGCCGCTGCGCACGTTCGTCCGCGGCAACTTCCCCGCCTGCCTGGCGTGGGCGGCCACGTACCAGCTGATCGGCATCCTCGGCGGCTCGCTCTTCCCCGAGCCCTGGCAGGGGGTGGCCGCCGCGGTGGCGCTGACGGTGCTGATCAGCGTGGCGCCGCCGGTGTGGCGCCGGCTGCGGGGCGACGGCCGGGGGCAGGACGCGTAGCCGGTACGCGCCCACGCGGCCATGCGCCCCGCGTACGCACCGCACGCCCCCCGCTCTCACAGCACGCGCGACGCCCCCACGGGCAGGTCCCACAGCTCCGCCCGCGGCCGGCCGGTGCGCTCCCACGCCGCGCGCACCCGCCGCAGCGGCTCCAGCGGCGGCTCCGCCGACAGCAGGAACGTGCCGAAGTGCATCGGCGCCATCCGCCGCGCACCGACGTCGGCGCAGGCGCGCACGGCCTGCTCGGGGTCCATGTGCACCGGGCCCAGCATCCAGCGCGGCGAGTACGCGCCGATGGGCAGCAGCGCGAGGGCGATGCCCGGCAGGCGGCGGCCGATCTCCTCGAAGAAGTGGCCGTAGCCGGTGTCGCCGGCGAAGTAGACCCGCCGGCCGGCGCCGTCGGTGAGCACCCAGCCGCCCCACAGCGAGCGGCAGGTGTCGGTCAGCGTGCGCTTGCTCCAGTGGTGCGCCGGTACGAAGTCGAAGCGCACCGGCCCGCCGGGCGCGGGCAGTTCCGCGGCCTCCCACCAGTCCAGTTCGGTGACGCGGGTGAAGCCGCGGCGGCGGCACCAGCGGGCGAGCCCGGCGGGCACGAACAGCGGGGTGGTGCGCGGCAGCCGCTTCAGGGTGGGGCGGTCGAGGTGGTCGTAGTGGTTGTGGGAGACGACGACGGCGTCGATGGGCGGCAGGTCCTCCCAGCGCACGCCGACGGGGGTGACGCGGGCGGGGGTGCCGAGGATCCGGCGGGACCACAGCGGGTCGGTGAGCACGGTCAGGCCGCCGATGCGCAGCACCCAACTGGCGTGCCCGGCCCAGGTGACGGCGACGGTGCCGGGGCCCGCGGCGGGCAGCGGGCCGGGCTCGTAGGGCAGTTCGGGGATCTCGTCGAGGGTGCGCTGCGCCGGGCGGAACTGGCCGGTGCGGGCCAGCCGGGCGAGCATGGCGATGCCGGGGAGGGGGGCGTTGAGGCGGTCGGTGAAGGACCGCGGCCAGCGGCGGATCTCGCCGAGGGGGCGCGGCTTCGTGGCGGCGCGCTCGGCCGGTGCGGCGCGGCCGGCGGCTCCCGTCCGCTGTGACTGGCTGGTCAACGGCCGGCTCCCGTCAGCTCGGTGAGGGCCGATCCGAGGGCTCTCAACGCCTCCGCCACCTGCGGCCATTCCGCGGGATCCGCCGGCTCGGCCCCCGGGACCCGGGAGGCTGCCGGGGCTTCGGAGGCGGGCGCGGCGGCGGGGGTCAGGGTGGTCGCGGCGGCGGCGGGCGGCCGGGCCTGGGCGGAGGCGAGGACGGCGGCGTGCGCGCCGCCCGCGTCGCCGAGCAGCGGCGCCGTGGCCACCCGTAGCCGCAGCGCGGTCAGGTCGTCGCCGAAGCGCTGCGCGCCGGCGACGGCGCGGGCGCGGGCGCCGGGGCCGAGCGCCCGGACGACGGCGGACTCCAGGTCCACGGCGTCCACGACGCCGCCGCGGGCCAGGTCCTCCCGCAGGGCTTCGAGGTCCGCGTACACGTGGTAGCCGGCCTGCGGCGGCCGGACCAGCGCGCCGGCGGCGGTCAGCACGTCCCGTACGGCCGCGGTGAGCCCCGCGTGCAGCCGGATGCCGGCGGCCAGCCGGCCGGTGACGGCGGGCGGCTCGGCGAGCGCCGCCGCGGCGGCGGCCGCGACGGGCGGCGGCAGCGGCGGCACGGCGGTGCCGAGCACGGCCAGCGCGGTGGCGTGCAGCGCGGCGCCCGCGCGGGTGGCGGGGAAGCGGGCCACGGCGGCGGGCCAGCCGGGCGGGGTGAGCGTGCCGCCGAGGTCGGCGAGGACGACGACGTCGTCGGGCAGCATCTCGGCGGGGCTGACGAGCACGGTGGCGTGCGGGTCGTGCAGGGTGTCGCGGTACGTCTCGTCGCTGACGACGACGAGCCCCTCCCGGGCCGCCGCCTCGCAGACCTCGTGCACCAGCTCCGGCGGCGGCACGGTGCCGGTGGGGTCGTCGGCGACGGAGAGGACCAGCAGTCGCGGGTCGCCGCCCTCGGCCCGTACCCGGCGCACGGTCTCCAGCAGCGCGACCGGGTCGGGGGCGCCGCCGGACTCCGCGGTGGTGGGCACGCGGTGCACGGCGCGGCCGAGGATCCCCGGCTGCGCCGCGTACCAGGACGCCGAGGGGCGGGGCAGCAGCACCTCGCCGCCGACCGCGGCGACCAGGGCGAGGAGCAGCGCGGGGCCGCCGGGTGCGGCGGCGGTCTGCGCGGGGTCGGTGGCCAGCCCCCGGCGGTGCCAGTAGCCCGCGGCGGCGGCGCGCAGCCCGGTGCCGCCGCCGGGCGGCCCGGGGGCGGCGGTGGCGGCGCGGGCGAAGCCGTCGACGAGTTCGGCGGGGGGTGGCAGACCGGCGTCGGGGACGGCCTGCTGCATGCGCCACCTCCTGCCGTCACGCGCCCGTCGGGCGCTCACAAGGGTGCGGATCTCTCTCACTGTCCCAGATCGGGCGGCCGCCGGGGCGGTGGGCTGCGCGCCTGGTCAGGTGAGGTGGGGACCGGTCGGTACGGGAGGGGCGCAGGGTGCGGCCGCGGCCGCGGGTCCGGCCCGTGCGTCCCCGGTCGCGCGCGTCCCCTCCGTACGGGTCCTCAGCCGCGCTCGCGCGCGCCCTCTCGGGTGCGGCCGAGGGCGACGGAGCGCTCGGGGTGCCGGCTCAGGTACTCGCCTTCGAGCTGCGCCATGCGGGTGTTGTGCATCGCGAGCGCCGCCGCCGAGCCGTGCAGCAGCGTGTCGTGACGGGTGCGGTGGATGGTCTCCAGCTCCTTGATCAGCTGCTGGTCGGTCAGCCGCGCGGGGGCGATACCGCCCCGGCGCCGGTCGCTCTCGCCCATCTGCGGCTCTCCTTCACGCCGGCTGTCTGCGTCTCCCAGGATCGGGCAATCCGTGCCCCGCTGCTACCCGGGCGGCGTACCCGTCCTCGCCGAGCACACCCCTCATTCCCGCATTGCAAGACGATGCTTCTCGTCATACGAGACGACGGATAGGCTGCCGCACATGACGGTCTACACCCACGGACACCACGACTCGGTGCTGCGCTCGCACCGCTGGCGCACGGCCGCCAACTCGGCGGCGTACCTGATCGGCGAGCTGCGCCCGGAGATGCACGTCCTCGACCTCGGCTGCGGCCCCGGCACGATCACCGCCGACCTCGCCGCCCTCGTGCCGCAGGGCCGGGTCACCGCCGTCGACGCGCAGGAGGCGATCCTCACCACGGCGCGCGCGGCTGCGGCGGAACGGGGCGTGGCGAACGTGGAGTTCGGCGTCGCCGACGCCGAGGCACTGGACTTCCCGGACGACTCCTTCGACGTTGTCCACGCCCACCAGGTGCTCCAGCACCTCGGCGACCCGGTGCGGGCGCTGGCCGAGATGCGCCGGGTGTGCCGCCCCGGCGGCCTCGTCGCCGCGCGGGACGCCGACTACGAGGCGATGACCTGGTACCCCGGTGTGCCCGCCCTGGACGACTGGCTGGCCACCTACCGCCGGGTGGCCCGCGCCTCGGGCGGCGAGCCGGACGCGGGGCGGCGGCTGGCGGCGTGGGCCCGCGAGGCGGGGTTCGAGGACGTGACGGCCTCGGCGAGCGCGTGGTGCTTCGCGGCGCCGGAGGAGCGCGCCTGGTGGAGCGAGTCGTGGGCGGACCGCACGACGGCGTCGTCGTACGCCCGCCTCGCGGTCGACGGCGGGCACGCGGACGCGGCGGCGCTGGCGCGGATCGCGGCCGGCTGGCGGGAGTGGGGCGCGGCGGACGGCGCGTGGTTCGCGGTGCTGCACGGCGAGGTGCTCTGCCGGGTGCCGTGACGGCCCCGCGACCCCGGCCCGTACCCGCTCCAACGGCCCGGCGCCGCAACGGGCTTCGCCGCCCCTAGACTCTCCCCATGGAGATCCTCGGCACCTCACTGCGCATCTGCGTGGACGACCTGGAGTCCGCCGTCGACACGTACGAGAGGCTGACCGGCGAACAGGCGCAGCACTTCTCGCAGGCGGGCGTCTCCGTCGCCGCGGTCGGCTGCTTCCTGCTGATGTCCGGTCCGCCGCAGACCCTCGACGTGCTGCGCAGAATCACCGCGACGCTGGCGGTCAAGGACGTCACCGAGGCCTACGCGACGCTCCGCTCGGTCGGCGCCGAGATCGTCGCGGGCCCGTCGGAGACGCCGATCGGGCGCAACATGGTCGCGCGCCACCCCGACGGCAGCATCTTCGAGTACGTCGACCGCCGCCGCTGACCGCTGCCGCTGCCGCTGCCGGCTAGCGTGCGGCGCCGGGGAGGTCGGTCATCTCGGCGGTCAGCGCCCAGCGTTCGTGGTCGCGCCAGGCGCCGTCGATGAACAGGTAGTCCGGCGAGAAGCCCTCCAGGCGGAAACCCGCTCGCTTGGCCAGCGCGATGGACGCGGCGTTGCCCGGCTGGACGTTGATCTCCAGGCGGTGCAGGCCGAGGTGCGTGAAGGCGTGCCGGACGACCAGGCCGATGCCCTCGGACATGTGGCCGCGGCCGGCGTACGGCACGAAGGCCGCGTACCCGAGGGCGCCGGAGAGGAAGGCGCGGCGCACGATGGCGTTGATGTTGACGAAGCCGGCGATGGCGCCGGACTCCCGCTCGCAGACGAGGAATCCCTCGGTCTGCGGCTCGGTGAGCCGCTCCAGGTAGGCGCGGTAGTCGGCGGGGGTGGCGGGCGGGGACAGCCACGGGCGGTGGAGTCCTGTGCTGGCTCGCGCGCGGGCGAGGAACTCCTCCTCGTCCGCGGGGCGCGGGATGCGGATCGCGGTCCGGCCGCCGGCCGCGAGGACGTCGTTCTCTGGCACCGGGCGAGTGTACGCCCCGCCTGCCGGTCAGGGGTTCGGCTGGACGAACCGCAGCCGGTTGCCGAAGGGGTCGGTCAGCTCCAGGATCGTGCCGATGCCGGCGTCCTCCTCGAGCCCGGGCTTCAGGTACGGATAGTCCTTGGCCTTCAGCTCCGCGTGCAGCTCGCCCGCGCCGTCGACCTCGATATAGGCGGTGGCGCCGGGGCTGGCGTCGCCGTAGTGCTCGCTGAGGTGGAGGGTGAGGTCGCCGCGGGAGACCTGCATGTAGAGCGGGAGCCCGTCGGAGAACCTGTGCTCCCAGTCGACTGTGAACCCCAGGTAGTCGAGGTAGAACTCGCGCGCCTTGGCGATGTCGAAGATGCGGAAGATCGGGACGGTACGCCGGAACAGGACAGTCATGCCTCCACTATGCCTCCGCCGCCAGCCGCTCGGCGAGACGGCGCATTCCGTCTCCCACCAGGTAGTGGCCGGGCAGTCCGGGGATCTCGACCGGGCGGCCCGCGGGGCGCCGGGGCGGGTGGCGTATGAGGTGCCCGAGGACGCGGGCGGCGAGCGCGGGGTCGTCGGGAGGGTCGCCGAGGACGTAGTGGTAGGCGTTCGGGCGCCAGTGGGGGTAGCGCTCGGTGAGGCCGACGATCAGCGCGGGCGGGCGGCGGCGGTACGAGGCGTAGGGCTCGGCATAGTACGACGTGCGGCGGCCCTCGGCGACGTTGCACGACGCGCAGAGCAGGCCGCGGACCAGGCCGGAGACATGGTGGTGGTCGATGACGAGCCGGTCCGGGCGCAGCCCGCAGACCGCGCACCGGCCGTCCTGCCAGCGCCGTATCACCGCGAGCGCCCCGCCCGGGCCGGCCGGTGCGAGGGCCGCGCCGGGCGGCGTCCAGTCGTGGCAGGCGGGGACCTCGCGGCCCGGCGGCGGCGTGCTGCTCATGCCGCCGACGCTACGGCCCTGCACTGACATCGGCCGCCGCCCGCGGCCCCTCCGCCCGCAGCAGCGCGACGAGTTCGTCCACATGCTCCCGGCGGGTGAGGAACCCGTTGACGTTGATCCGCAGCGCCCGCCGCCCGTCGAGTACCGTGGTCGCCACCCACGCCCGCCCGCCGCGCTCGACGCGCTGCTGGAGCGCGCGCTGCACCGCGTCCCGCGTGCCGGCCGGCGCCCCGCGCACCGCCTCGGGGAGATAGCGCACGCAGCACACCGCGGTCTGCACGTCGCCGACCGCCTCGAAGCCGTCCGCCGCGGCCAGCTCCGCGGCGAGGTACCGGGTGAGGTCCAACTGCCGCTCGACGATGCGGCGGTAGCCGTCGCGGCCGAGGCCGGCGAGGGCTGCCCACAGCTTGAGCGCGTTGGCACGCCGGGTGCCGAGCTGGCCCAGCCGGAAGAAGTCGAGCGGGCTGTCGTCAGGGGCGCCGTCCGCGCCGTCGCCGGCGGCGCCGTCCGGGGCGCCCTCCGCCGCCCGCCGCTCCGCGCCGCGCCGGTCGTCGAGGTACGCCGGATCGGTGTCGAACGCGTCGCGCAGCACCCGCGCGCCGCCGCGGGTCAGCAGCGCGCCGCAGGAGAACGGCACGAACATCCACTTGTGCGGATCCAGCGTCGCCGAGTCCGCCCGCGCCACGCCCCCCAGCAGGCCGCGGTGCGCGGGGGAGAACGCAAGCGCCCCGCCGTACGCCGCGTCGACGTGGTACCACAGCCCGTACTCCGCGGCCACGTCCGCGAGTTCGGCCAGCGGGTCGACGGCGCCGGTGGACGTGGTGCCCGCCACGCCGACGACGCAGGCGGGCCGCAGCCCGGCGGCGAGGTCCCGCTCGACGGCGGCGCGCAACTCGCCGACGCGGACGCGAAAGCGCGCGTCGGTGCCGATACGGCGCAGGTTCGCCCGTCCGACCCCGAGCACGTCCACGGCCTTGACGAGCGAGAAGTGGGCCTGTTCCGAGGCGTACACGCGCAGCCGCGCCCCGCCGGGCCCGGCGGTGGCGGCCGAGGCGTCCGCGGCGTCCCTGGCGCACTTCAGCCCGATGAGGTTCGCCTCGGACCCGCCGCTGGTGAGCGTGCCGAACGCACCGTCGCCGTAGCCGAGCAGCTCGCACAGCCAGCCGAGGACGCGCTCCTCCAGCGCGGTCGCGGTGGGCGACTGCCGCCAGGCGGCGGCATTCTGGTTGAGCGCGGAGCACAGCGCGTCGGTCCAGACGGCGACGGGCAGCGGCGCGGGGTTGAACAGGCCGAAGTAGCGCGGGCCGGAGATCTGGGTGGCGTCGGCGACGACGTCGCGGGCGAGCACGCCGAGCAGTTCCAGCGGGTCCGTGCCCTGCTCGGGCAGCGGCCCGGCGAACCGCTCGCGCAGCGCGGCCGGGGTGGCGTCGGAGCAGACGGGGAGGTCGTCGAGCGCGGCGGCGTAGTCGGCGACCAGCCGGGTCGCCGCGGCGCCCAGGCGCCGGTGCTCGGCGGCGAGCGCCGCCGCGGTGAGGTCGTCGTCGTGCATGGGTACGTGCATGGGGCCGATCTTCACAACCGGCCCGGCGACAGGGAAGGGGCGTCTTTCCGATGACAGGACATAGGGTTTTCCTATGGCCTTGTCGTTGGAGGATCTGCGGGTGTTCCGCTCGGTGGCCGCGGCCGGCAGCTTCGGCCGGGGCGCGGCGCGGCTGCGGCTGAGCCAGCCGGCGGTCAGCGAGCGGATGTCCCGGCTCGAACGCGACCTGGGGCGCCCGCTGTTCCTCCGCGGCGGCCGGGGCGTACGGCTCACCGCGGCCGGTGAGCGGCTGCTGCCCTACGCCGAGCGGTGCCTGGCGCTCGCCGAGGAGGCGGTCGCGGCAGTACGGGCAGAACGCGACCGCCCGCGCGTCCGCATCGCCCTGCATGCCACGTTCGCACCGACCGTGGTGCCGCGGGTGCTCGACGCCCTCGCGCCGCTCGACGTCGACGTCACCTGCACCGACGTGCACAGCGAAGAGGTGGTGCGCGGCCTGGACGACCACACCGTCGACATCGGGTTCGTGGTGCCCGGCCCGTATCCGCACACGTTGACCGTAGAGCCGTTCCTGACCGACCCGGTCGTCTGCGTCGCCCGCCCGGCGCATCCACTGGCCGCCGGCGGCCCGCTGCGGATCCGGGACCTGGCGGCGTATCCGGTGGCCTGTACGACGTGGGGCGACGGCGCGGCGCGATTCCTGGACCTGCTGCGCGCCGCCCCCGTACCGGCCGGCAGGATCCACCCGGTCTCCCCCGCCGAGACCGTCGCGGGACTCGCCCGCCGCGGCAGCCACACCGGGGTGCTGACCCGTTCCACCGTCGGCCCCGACCTGGCCGCCGGCGAGCTGGTCGAACTGCCCGTCACCGACCTGCCGCGCTGGGAGCTGACCCTCGCCCTCGCCCACCGCACGCGGGACGCCCGCACCGCGCCCGTACGGGCGGTGCGCGCGGCGCTGCTCGCAACCGGCTGAGTCAGCCCTGCTCCGGCGTCATCTGCGGCGCTGGAGCATCCACCCCACGATCATGCCGATGACCGCCACCGCGAGCAGCGCCAGCCACAGCGGCGTGGTGACCTCCCAGAAGAGCAGCTGGATGCGGGTGCGCCGGGTGTTCTGGAAGATGAAGGCCAGGCCGAGGGCGGCCAGCACGATCGCGACCACCCTGCGTGGGGTGAGCGCCTGCCCGGTGCCGCGCGCGCCGTCCGTCCGTGCCGTGGTACGAGCCATGGGCCCAGCATCATCCCGCGGCCGGCGCGGCGCCCGGCGGGCCGGGCCGTTCGGGCGAACGTCATCCGCCGGTGACGCCGTCGGCCAGCTCCCGCACGATGTCGAGGTGGCCGGCGTGGCGCGCGTACTCCTGCAGCACGTGGAAGAGGATCAGCGCCAGCGACGGCGCCTCGGCCGCGCTCCCGAAGCGCCCGCCGACGGCGGCCGCGCGGTCCAGCGGCACGCCCGCGACGATCTCCCGGGAGCGGGCGCACGCCGCCCGGAAGTCGTCCTTCAGCTCCTCGGTGCCGGTGTCGGCCGGGACCGTCCAGCGGTCGTCGGGGCCGCGGTCGCCCCACGGGTCGGGCAGCGGCCGGGCGGCGAAGCCCCACTCGAACCAGCGGCGCTCCACCCACGTCAGGTGGACCAGCAGTTCCAGCGGCGTCCAGCCGGAGGCCACCCGGCTGGAGCGCAGCTCCTCCTCGGCGAGGCCGTCGAGCTTGCGCAGCACCTCGGCCCGGTAGTGGTCGAGGTAGGTGTCCAGCAGCTCGCGCGGGTCCGTGCGGGAGCCGGGTGCGGGCTCGTCGATCGGCATCCGCGACCGGTCCGGCGGCGGGCCCTTCGCGCGGGCGGGGCGCCTCATGCGAGCCCCGGGGTGTCGAGGGTGAGGGTGCCGGCGTCCGCGTCGAGCACGGCGGGCACGCCGAGGGGGACGGTGAGGGCGGGGACGCCGTGGCCGAAGTCCAGGCCCTCCAGCACCGGCACGCCCAAGTCGCCGAGCCGGTCGGCGAGGACCGCGCGCACGTCCTCGTACGGGCCGCAGTCCGCCCAGGTGCCGCAGGCGACGCCGGCGACGCCGGTCAGCCAGCCGCTGCGGCGGAGCTGGGTGAGGATGCGGTCGAGGCGGTAGTCCTCCTCCTCGACGTCCTCGATGAGCAGGATGCCGCCGGCCGCGCCGGCGTGGGCGCCGGGGGTGCCGACGCCGGCGGCCAGCAGGCTGACGCAGCCGCCGAGGGTGACGCCGCGGGCCCGGCCGGGGACGAGGGCGCGGGCGCCGGGGTTGGTCAGGCGCTGCACCGCGGCGGGCTCGAAGAGGGTGCGGCGCAGGTGGTCGCGGGTGGCGTCGTCCTCGACGAACGGGCTCCAGGCGGGCATCGGCCCGTACAGCGTGGCCACGCCGAGGTGGGTGGCAACGGCCTCGTGCAGGGCGGTGGCGTCACTGAAGCCGGCGTAGAGCTTGGGTCCCGCGGCACGCAGGGCGGCCCAGTCGACGTGGTCGACCATGCGCTGCGCGCCGTAGCCCCCGCTGCCGGAGAAGACGGCCGCGACCTCGGGGTCGCACCAGGCGCGCTCGAAGTCGCGGGCGCGGGCGGCGTCGTCGGCGGCCAGGTAGGACAGCACGCCGTGCTTGCCGTACGCGGTGGGGTGGACGACGACGTCCAGACCCCAGCCGCGCAGCACCTCGACGCCGGCGTCCAGCTTCTTGCGCGGGAACCCGCCGCTGGGCGCGACGACCGCGACGCGGTCGCCGGGGCGCAGGCGGCGGGGGCGGACGAGCGCAGTGGCGGACCCGGTGGCGGACCCGCTGGCGGACCCGGTGCCCGGCGCGGAGGCCGTGCCCGGGGCGGACGACGGGCCCGGGGCGGCGGCGCGCGGGGGCGCGGCGGCCGGGGGCACGGGCGCGCCCAGGTCCACGGCCGGCACGTCCGGCGCCGCGAAGCCGAACGTCTGCGCGTACAGCGACAGCTCGGCCTCCAGCGCCCGGGTCAGGGTGTCGGCGCGCCGGAAGCCGTGGCCCTCGCCCTCGAAGGTGACGTACGCGTGCGGCACGCCCCGGCCCGCGAGCGCCGCCAGGAACCGCTCGCACTGCACCGGCGGGCAGATCACGTCGTCCAGGCCCTGGAGCAGCAGGAACGGCGCGGCGATCCGGTCGGCGTGGTGGACCGGGGAGCGCTCGCGGTACCGCTCGGGCACCTCGGCGAGCGGGCCGACCAGCGACTCCAGATAGCGGGACTCGAAGTCGTGGGTCTCGTCGGTGGCCCAGCCGGCGAGGTCGAGGATGGGATAGATGATCGTGCCGCACGCGTACAGCCCTTCGGCCAGCGGCGAGGTGAGGGACGCGGCGGTCGTCCAGCCGCCCGCGCTGCCGCCGCGGATCGCCAGCCGGGCCGGGTCCGCGGTGCCCTCGGCGGCCAGCGCGCGGGCGACGGCGGCGCAGTCCTCGACGTCCACGACGCCCCACTGCTCGCGCAGCCGCTCCCGGTAGGCGCGGCCGTAGCCGGTGGAGCCGCCGTAGTTGACCTCGGCGACGCCGATGCCGCGCGAGGTGAAGTAGGCGATCTCCAGGTCGAGCACGAGCGGTACGTGCCCGGTGGGGCCGCCGTGCGCCCAGATCACGTACGGCGGCAGTTCGCCCGCGGGGCCGGTGGACTCCGGGTGCCGCGGCGGGTAGACGTGGGCGTGCACCTCGCGGCCGTCCGGGCCCGCGAAGGTGCGGGACTCCGGGCGCGGCAGGTAGGCCGGGTCGACGGCGTCGCGGTGGGCGTTGCCGGCGACGCGGGCGTAGCCGGTGGCGGTGTCCAGCTCGACGACCTCGTACCCGGTGACGGGGCTCGCGGCCAGGCCGAAGACCCGCTCGCCGGTGACGGCGAGGGCCCCCGCCCAGTTCGACCAGGGGCCCGGCACGTCGGCCAGCTCGCCGGTGGCGGGGTCGAGGACGCCGAGGCGGGTGCCGCCGGTGCCGTGCAGGGTGGCGACCAGGCCGTTGCCGAGGACGGCGAACCAGCGCAGCCCGACCTTCCACAGCGCGTCGGCGAACTCCTCCGGCAGCGGGCAGAGTTCGCCGGCCACGGCGGTGGCGGGGTCGACCCGGTGCAGGTTCCACCAGCCGCTGCGGTCGGTGGCGGCCACCAGCGTGCCGTCCGGCAGCCACTCGGCCTGCGCGACGGACTCGGCCTCGGGGCCCGTCTGGGCGCCGAGCACCGTCGTGACCCCGGCCAGCCGGCCGTCGCCGGTGACGTCGGCGACGCGCAGCTCCGTGCCGTCCCAGGGCATCCGCGGGTGGTCCCAGGCGATCCAGGCGGCCTGCCGGCCGTCCGGGGAGAGGCGGGGGCCCGTGACGAAGCGGTGCCGGTCGTCGGTCAGCTCGCGCACGGCGGCGCGGTCGGCCGCCGCCGAGCCGTCCAGCGGCACGGCGGCCAGCACGCGGCGCACGTCGGTGGGCGACGGGCCGGTGAACTCCTCCAGCACGCACCACACCTCGCCCCGCTCCGGCAGCACGACAGCGTCGCACCAGCGCAGCCCGCCGCCGACGGCGGAGACCGGCGTGAGCGGGCGGGGCTCGCCGCCGGCGTCCGGCTCGTATGCGTACAGCCGCTGGTCGGCGAAGTGGGTGAAGACGATCAGCGGGCCGCCGTCGGGCCGCGGCACGCCGGCCCAGGGCCGGCCGCCGTACTCGATGACCCTGTTGCGCACGTTCCACGGCGGGGGCAGCACCGACTCCTCGGTGCCGTCCGGGCGCAGCCGCACCAGCGCCCGGCGTCCGCCCTCGCGCGGGCGGGGAGCGGTCCACCACACCTCGTCGCCGACGGCGTCCAGGTACTCCGGGCGGCCGTCGTGGGTGGCGGCGAGGGCGGCGGTCAGGGGGGAGGGCCAGGTGCCGTACGGGGCGGTGGTCACGGGCGGCGTCGTCTCTTTCCGCTGGTGGTCGAGGCGCCGGCGGACTCGGCGGCGCGCTCGCTGGTCGTTGCGTGCGTCCCACGCGCTGATCGGGGGCGGTGTGGTGCCGTCAGGCCGATCTGAGGAAGTCGTCCAGCACCCGCACGCCGAAGTGCAGCGCCTCGACCGGCACCCGCTCGTCCACGCCGTGGAACAACTCCTGGTAGTCGAAGCCGGCGGGGAGCTTGAGCGGCGAGAAGCCGTAGCCGGTGATGCCGAGGCGGGAGAACTGCTTGGCGTCGGTGCCGCCGGACATGCAGTACGGCACGACGCGCGCGCCGGGGTCGAAGCGCTCCAGGGAGGCGCGCATCGCGGCGTAGACGGGGGCGTCGACGGGGGCGGTGAGCGGCACCTCGCGGTGGCTGAACTCCCAGTCGACGTACGGGCCGGTCAGCTCGTCGAGCGTACGGGCGAACTCCTCCTCGCCGCCGGCCACCATCCGGCCGTCGACCTGGGCGGTGGCGCTGCCGGGGATGACGTTCACCTTGTAGCCCGCTTCGAGGACCGTGGGGTTGGAGCTGTTGCGCACGGTGGGGGCGACGAGGGCGGCGGCCGGGCCGAGCTTGCCGAGCAGCGCGTCCACGTCGAAGCCGGGGTCGTCCAGCTCCTCGGGGGCGACCTCGACGCCGTACGCGGCGGCCGTCCCGACGAGCGCGGCGCGGACGGTGGGCGTGAGCCGCACCGGCCAGCGGTGCTCGCCGATACGGCCGACGGCGGCGGCGAGGCGGGAGACCGCGTTGTCGGAGTTGACCTTCGAGCCGTGTCCGGCGCGGCCGCGGGCGGTCAGCCGCAGCCAGGCCGTGCCGCGCTCGCCGGCGGCGACCGGGTAGAGGCGCAGGCCGTCGCCGGCGTGGAAGGTGAAGGCGCCGGACTCGCTGATGCCCTCGGTGCAGCCGTCGAAGAGCGGGGCGTGCTCCTCGGCGAGGTAGCCGGAGCCGTACTCGGCGCTGGCCTCCTCGTCGGCGGTGAAGGCGAGCACGATGTCGCGGCGGGGGCGGACGCCGGCGCGCGCCCAGGCCCGTACGACCGCGAGGACCATCGCGTCCATGTTCTTCATGTCGATGGCGCCGCGGCCCCAGACGACGCCGTCGCGCACCTCGCCGGAGAACGGGTGGACGCTCCAGTCGGCGGGCTCGGCGGGCACCACGTCGAGGTGGCCGTGGACGAGCAGGGCGGGCGCGGCGGGGTCGGTGCCCTCGATGCGGGCCACGACGTTCGTCCGGTCGGGGGCCTTCTCCAGCAGGGCGGGCTCGATGCCGGCGCCGGCGAGCCGCTCCGCGACGTACTCCGCGGCCTGGCGCTCGACGCCGTCGCCGCCGCCGTGGTTGGTGGTGTCGATGCGGATCAGGTCGGAGGTGAAGCGCACCACCTCGTCCAGCGCGGCGTCGTCCGGGCCCGGGCCCTGCACGGCCGGGCCGGGTGCGGTCGCGTCAGCCATACTGCTCCTCCACGGCGGCCGAGACGAGCGTGGTGACCGCCTTGAAGCAGCGGATGCCCTCGTACATGGTCTCCGTCGTATACGCCACGCGCCGCTCACCGGCCGGCGCCACGCCCGGCACCACCGTGGCCGCGCCGGCCAGGTGCTCTGCGTCGAACTCCAGCTCCACCGTGAACGGCCCGCCGCGCACCGGTTCCGTGCGCACGGCGAGCGCCGCGGCCTCGGTGGCCGCCGCGCGGATGTCCGCCGCCGTACGGGCCGGGGTGCGGCACACCGCCGCGTACCGCGAGACGTAGTCCTTGACGGCGACGCCGGGGGCCGCGGGCGCGTACCCCTTGGCGTCCTCGACGGTCTTGTCGTCGCCCGTGACGAGGACCACCGGGACCCCGAACTCGGCGACCACGTGCGCGTTCAGCAGGCCCTCGCTGGCCCGCACGCCGTTGAGCCAGACGCCCGTGATGGAGTTGGCGAGGTAGGTGTGCGCGAGGACGCCCTCGGCGCCCGCACCCGTGTGGTAGCCCACGAAGGCGATGCCGTCGACGTCGCCGTGCTGGACGCCCTCGACCATGGACAGCGACTTGTGCCGTCCGGTGAGCATCTCGGCGCGGTCGTCGAGCCGCTCCAGCAGCAGATTGCGCATCGTCCAATGCGCCTCGTTGACCAGCACCTCGTCGGCGCCGCCGGCGAAGAAGCCCTCGATGGCCGCGTTGACGTCGGATGTGAACATCGGCCGGCAGCGCTCCCACTGCGGGCCGCCGGGAAGCACGTCGGCGGGCCACGTGACGCCGGTGGCCCCCTCCATGTCTGCGCTGATCAAGACCTTCATGCCGAGCCACGGTACGCGGTCGGACGAAGCGGTGAAACCCCTGTGGATACGTACAGAGGTCTAGACCTCACCAACTCCCCCGGAACGCCCCGCGACCAGCCATTTCAACGGCATCCCCGCCTCTGCGCCAGCCGGAGCAAGCACGACCGCGGCGACCTGCCCGGAACCCCGGCGTCCGCCCCGGTGTCCGCCCGGTGCCTAGTCGCCGTGCCCGAGTTGGAGGTCCCGCTCCGTGCGGCCGCCGCCCTCCACCCGCAGCACCGTGGCCACCGGCGGGTACCCCGCCGCGATGACGGTGTACTCGCCCGCCGACAGGTCGACGAAGCGGAACGCGCCGTCCGGGCCCGTGGTGCCGGTGTCCACGACATTGCCGGCGGCGTCCAGCAGGGTGACCCGGGCGTCCTCCACCGGCCTGCCGCCGTACGCCCGCACCGTGCCGCGCAGCACCGCGCCGCCCGCCAGCTCGACGTCCTGCCGGGTCTCCCGCGCCGCCTGCACCGAGACCGGCAGCGCCGCGGGCCGGAAGCCCGGCGCGGTGGCCGCGAGGGTGTACTCGCCCGCGACCAGCTCCCCGATGGCGTACGAGCCGTCGTGGCTGCTGCGCGCGGAGGCGACGACCTCCCCGCGCGCGTCGGTGAGCGTGACGACGACGTTGCCCAGCGGCGTGCCGTCGGCCGCCGCGACGGTCCCGCAGATGCGTCCCGCGCCGCCGAGCACGAGGTCCAGCTCCACCGGCCGGTCCCCCACGGTGACCGTCACCGCCTGCGGCTGGTGCCCGCCGGCCGCGGCCACCAGGACGTACGAGCCGGCGCCCGGCGTGGGCAGCACGTACCGGCCGTCGTCGCGGCTGGCGTCGCGGCCGACCTGGCGGCCGGCGCCGTCGATGAGCGTGAGCGCAGCGCGCGGCACGGTGGTGCCGTCCTGGTGCTGCACGCTGCCGCAGACCGGCACGCCGGCACCCGCCGGGGCGGCGGCGCGGGCCGTGGGCACGGTGGTGTCGACCGCCGGGTACTCGTCCGTGGCGGGGCCAGGCCCCGGGAGGTTCTGGGACACCAGTGGTCTCTCCTTCAGCAAGAACGCGAACACCACACCGAGAACGAGCACGGGCACCAGGTACAGGAAGATGCCCGGCATGGCCTCGGCGTAGGCGCGGATGTAACCGTCGCGCAGCTCGGCGTCGAGCGCGTGGACGGCCTCGGGGGTGATCGACTCGGCCTCCGGCAGCGTGGCGCCGGGGGGCGGCGGGGGCAGGGTGCCGGCCAGTTCGTCGGCGAGGCGGTCGAAGAAGACGGTGCCGAAGACGGCGGTGCCGACCGAGCCGCCGATCTGCCGGAAGTAGTTGTGCGCGCTGGTCGCGACGCCCAGGTCGGCGGGGCGTACCGCGTTCTGCACGGCGAGGACGAGGACGGGCAGGACGAGGCCGAGGCCGACGCCGAGGACGCCCATCCAGATGCTGTACGAGAGCTGCGAGGTGTTCTCGTCCAGGCGGGAGAGCAGCCACATGCCGACCGCGGCGACGGCGCAGCCGACCACCGGGTAGGGGCGGTAGCGGCCGGTGCGGGTGATGAGCTGGCCGGAGGCGATGGAGGCGACGACGGTGCCGATCATCATCGGCAGCATCAGCAGTCCGGACTCGGTGGCGCTGGCGCCGTCGACCATCTGCAGGAAGGTCGGCAGGTAGCTGGCCGCACCGAACATCGCCACCCCCGTCACCACCCCGACCAGGGAGGTGACGTTGAAGATGCTGTCGCGGAAGAGGCGCAGGGGCATGACGGGTTCGACGGCGAAGTGCTCGATGACGAGCAGCAGGACGACGGCGCCGACGGCGCCCGCGCCGAGGCCCAGGATGACGTCGGAGGTCCAGGCGTACTCCAGGCCGCCCCAACTCGTCAGCAGCACCAGGCAGGTGGAGGCGGCGGCGAGGAACAGCCCGCCGAGGACGTCGAGCCGGGGCCGGGCGGCCGGCTTGGGCAGCTTCAGCACCACGCCGGTCACCAGCAGGGTGAGCAGCCCGAAGGGCACGTTGAAGTAGAAGCACCAGCGCCACGACAGCTCGTCGGTGAAGAACCCGCCGAGCAGCGGTCCCGCGACCGACGCGAGCCCGAAGGCCGCACCGATCAGCCCCATGTACCGGCCGCGTTCGCGGGACGGGACGATGTCCGCGATGATCGCCTGCACGCCGATCATGAGGCCGCCCGCGCCCAGCCCCTGGATGGCGCGGAAGGCGATCAGCTGGTCCATGCTGCCCGCGGCCCCGGCGAGCGCGGAGCCGATGACGAACACCACGATGGAGAACTGGAAGACGCCCTTGCGGCCGAAGAGGTCGCCGAGCTTGCCATAGATCGGCAGGCTGATGGTGGACGTGAGCAGATAGGCGGTGATCGCCCAGGACATCCGGTCCAGGCCGTGCAGTTCACCGACGATCTTCGGCAGCGCGGTGGCGACGATCATCTGCTCCAGCGCGGCTAGGAGCAGCGCGAGCATCAGCGCCGGGAACACCAGCCGGACGCGCCGCGGGCTCAGCTCCCCGCCGTCGCCGGTGCCGCCCGCCGCGCCGCGCCCGGACGGCGGTCCGCCCTTCCCGGTACGTCCCGGCCGTCGCGCCGGCTTCGCCGGTCCCGCCGCCGGGCCGGCCGCGGGCACGGTGACCGGCTCGTCGTTCACCAGGGTCGTCCCCACGTGCCAGCTCCCCATCGTCCGCCTGCGCCGGACCATTCTTCGCACCGCCCAAGATCCCGGGGCAAACGCGATTCACTCCCCCGCGGGGCGGTGCGGGAGGGCGCCAACTCTGTTGCCCGGGGCGTCGATCGGGCGCTCATCAGCGGCTTTCGCGTCGCCCCCGCCGAGCAGGCGGGCGTACGGGCGCGCGGGAGGAATCCACCCGAACCGGCGAGCCGCGCGGCGGCCCGTACGGCGCGGCGTTGACCGGGGTCACCCGATAGGGGACTCGACGGGAAGGGAACGTGTGTTCTATTCTCGGCGGCAGATCAACGGGAGGTGCCGATGCGCTGGGAGAATCTGACCGACGAGGCCGCCGACGGCGGCGCGGGCACGGGGGCCGCACCACCGGCCCTCTTCGGCACGGCCGCCGTCGTCACCCGCACGTTCGACACCCCGGAGTTCCGCGGGATCACGTTCCACGAGGTGCGGGCGCGCTCGATCGTCAACAGGGTGCCGGGAGCGTCCCGGATGGCCTTCGACTGGACCGTGAACCCGTACCGGGGGTGCAGCCACGCCTGCGTCTACTGCTTCGCGCGCAAGACGCACGGCTATCTGGACCTCGACACCGGCCGCGGCTTCGACTCGCAGATCGTGGTGAAGGTCAACGCCCCGGAGCTGCTGCGGCGCGAGCTGGCGAGCCGCCGGTGGCGCGGGGAGCACATCGCCATGGGCACGAACGTCGACTGCTACCAGCGGGCCGAGGGGCGGTACCGCCTGATGCCCGGCATCCTGGCGGCGCTGCGGGACTTCGCCAACCCGTACTCGATCCTCACCAAGGGCACGCTGATCCTCCGCGACCTGCCGCTGCTCAAGCAGTCGGCCGAGGTCACGCAGGTCGGGGTGGCGGTCTCGGTGGGCTTCCTGGACGAGGAGCTGTGGCGCACGGTCGAGCCGGGCACGCCCGCGCCGCAGCGCCGGCTCGACGTGGTGCGCACGCTCGCGGAGCACGGCATCGGCTGCGGGGTGCTGATGGCTCCGGTGATCCCGTTCCTCAGCGACTCACCCGGGCAACTGCGCGCCACGGTGCGGGCGGTGGCGGAGGCGGGCGCCACGTCGGTGACGCCGCTGGTGCTCCATCTGCGGCCGGGCGCGCGGGAGTGGTTCATGGCCTGGCTGGAGCGCCACCACCCGCATCTGGTCCGCCGGTACCGCACGATGTACGCGGGCGGGTCGTACGCGCCGAAGTGGTACCAGCGCCAGATCACCCGCCAGGTGCACGAGTACGCGACGGAGCTGGGCATAGGCCCGTCGGCCCCCGGCATCGCGCGCCGCGTCGAGCCCGAGGAAGGTCCCGCGGCGCCGCCGGAGGGCCCGGGGAACACGCAGTTGACGCTCCTGTGACGCCGTGGCGCCTCATGGCGACGGGGTGCGGGGGCCGATGCGGGTGATCGCCGCCGTGGCCGCCCGCCACAGCTGCGGGAAGCCGAGCGCCTCGGAGAGCGCCGGGATCGCCCGCTGGTCGCCCAGCTCGCCCAGCCCCTCGACGCACGCGGTGGCGATCGGCCAGTGGTGCTGCGGCTCGCGCACCAGCCGCTGCAGCGTGCTGATCAGCGCCGGCGCCGACTCCGGTGCGCGGAGCCGCACCAGCAGCCGGATGGCGTGCAGCGCGTACGCGGTGCGCAGCGGGTTCGTCGCCAGGGCCGCCGCGGCCCGCGCCGTGCGCGGGTCGCCGAGCCGGGCGAGTGCGCACGCGGCGCTCTCCGCCCGTACCGGATCGCGGTAGTTGAGCAGCAGCACCAGCGTCTCGAACGCCCGCCGGTCCCCCGCCGTGCCCAGCGCGAAGGCCGCCAGCTCCCGGGCCCACAGCGGCTCGCCCGGCAGTTCCAGCACGCGCGCCAGCTCCTCGTGGGCGGTGGTCGTGCGCTGCCGCGCGAGCGCGGTCATGTGCTCGAACCGCGCCCGCGCGGGCGGGTCCTCCAGCCTGCCGCGGATCCGTTCGGTGAGCGCCAGATACTCCTGGTCCATGCCTCGGCCCCCTGCCTCGCCGGCACTCAGGGTACGTATCCCGCCACCGGTCGGTGACGGGGTCGTCGATCGGGGTTCACTCCAGGTGTGCCCTGCTGCTGGGTACATTCCCTGTACATTCCCTGATTCGCCCCCTGGCGCCCATGGTTACCGACGAGTTAAGCTCGGAGGACGAGCAGCACCCCTGCTCGGGCGGTCTGGTGACGCAGCCGCCGAGAGCTGAAGTCGGTTCGGCAACTGACAGCACGCGCGACGGGCGCTCCGGTGCCCGTGGCGGAACGCCCGGCCCCGGGACAGGGCCGGCCGCGACTCCCGCCGCCGCGCGCCCCGCCGCCCCGCGCGGTTCCCCGCCGTGGGCCCCCGTGCCCCGGCCCGGCCGCCGCGCGCCGCGGCCCCGGCCCTCATCTCCCGCGTCACGACTGGAGTCCCGCGATGGACCGCAGCCCTGTCCCACTCTCCCCCGGGGTTCCCGCGCCCCCCTCGGTTCCCTTCCCCACCGTCGCCGTCGTCGGCCTCGGCACCATGGGCACCGGCCTGTGCGAGGTGCTGGCCCGCGCCGGCCGCGAGGTCGTCGGCATCGACGTCAGCGACGCCGCCGCCCGCGCCTGCGCCGCCGCGCTGGAGCGCGCCACGGACCGTGCCGTCGCCCGCGGCCGGCTCACCGAGGGCGCCCGCGCCGGGGTGCTGGCCCGGCTGCGTACGTTCCCCGACCTGCGCGCCGCCGCAGACGCGGACCTGGTCATCGAGGTCGTGCCGGAGTCGTACGAGCTGAAGGAGCGGGTCATCGCGGAGCTGGACGGGATCGTGCGCCCGGGCGCGGTGCTCGCGACCGGCACCAACGCCCTGTCCGTCACCCGCCTCGCCGCGTCCTCCGCCCGCCCGGAGCGCGTCCTCGGCCTGCACTTCTTCACCCCGGTCCAGGCGATGCGGCTGGTGGAGGTGGTCTCCTCCGTGCTCACCGAGCCGGCGGCGGTCGCGCAGGTCACCGCGCTGGTGCGGGAGCTGGGCAAGGAGCCCGTCGCGGTGGGCGACCGGCCCGGGTTCATCGCCGACGGGCTGCTCTTCGGCTACCTCAACCAGGCCGCGGCGATGTACGAGTCGCGGTACGCCACCCGCGAGGACATCGACGCGGCGATGAAGCTCGGCTGCGGCCTGCCGATGGGCCCGCTGGAGCTGCTCGACCTGATCGGCATCGACACCGCGCGCACGGTGCTGGAGGCCATGTACGCCGCCTCGCAGGACCGGCTGCACGCGCCGGCGCCCGTCCTCGGCCAGCTGGCGGCCGCGGGCCTGACCGGCCGCAAGGCGGGCCGCGGCTTCTACGCGTACGAGGCCCCCGGCAGCGGCACCGCCGTGCCGGACGCCGCGCCCGCCGCCGCCCCGCGCGGCGTGCCGCCGCGGCCGGTCGGGGAGATCGGCGTGGCCGGTTCCGGCACGATGGCCAGTGGCATCGCGGAGGTCTGCGCCAGGGCGGGGTACGCGGTCACGCTCGCCGCCCGCGGCACGGCGAAGGCGGCGGCGGCCAAGGCCCGTATCGCCGCGTCGCTGGACCGCTCCGTCGCCAGGGGCCGGCTCGGTGCCGCGGACCGCGACGCCGCGCTGGCCAGGATCTCCGCCGCCGGCGCGCTGGACGCGCTCGGCGGCGCCGGCCTGGTCGTGGAGGCCGTCGCCGAGGACCTCGCGGTCAAGCGGCAGTTGTTCGCCGCCCTGGACGCGGTCGCGCGGCCCGGCGCCGTGCTGGCCACCACCACGTCCTCGCTGCCCGTCATCGCCTGCGCCACCGCCACCTCCCGCCCCGAGGACGTGGTCGGCATGCACTTCTTCAACCCGGCGCAGGTGATGAAGCTCGTCGAGGTGGTGCGCACGGTCCGTACGGCGGACGACGCGCACGCCACGGTCCGCGAGGTCTGCGGCCGGCTGGGCAAGCACGCCGTGGACTGCGGCGACCGGGCCGGCTTCATCGTCAACGCGCTGCTGTTCCCCTATCTGAACAACGCGGTGAAGATGGTCCAGGAGCACTACGCCTCGCCGGACGACATCGACGCCGCGATGAAGCTCGGCGGCGGCTACCCCATGGGCCCCTTCGAGCTGCTGGACGTCGTCGGGCTGGACGTCTCGCTGGCCATCGAGCGGGTCCTGCACCGCGAGTTCCGCGACCCCGGCCTCGCGCCCGCGCCGCTGCTGGAGCACCTGGTCGCCGCCGGCTGCCTCGGCCGCAAGACGGGCCGCGGCTTCCGCGAGTACGCGACCGCCGCGCGCTGAGAACCGCCCGCCCGTCCGCGGCTCGACCGACCCTCCAGTAGGCGGCGATCCGGGGGCCACGCATGGAGTACGTTCCTTACATGTCCCAGCCTGCGAAGCCCAGCCGTGCCAACTCCAGCACCCAGCGCCTGAAGATGCGCCGCGACATCGCGGCGGCCGCGATGGAGCTGTTCGCGACCAAGGGCTACGAGGCGACGACGGTGGACGAGATCGCCGCCGCGGCGGGCGTCGCGCGCCGCACCTTCTTCCGGCACTTCCGCTCCAAAGAGGAGGCGATCTTCCCGGACCACGACGACACGCTGGAGCGGGTGAAGGCCGTCCTGGACGCCGCGCCGCCGCACGAGTACCCGCTGGACACCATCTGCCGCGGCATCCGCGAGGTCATGCGGATGTACGCGGCCCAGCCCGCCGTCTCCGTCGAGCGCTACCGGCTGACCCGGGAGGTGCCGACGCTGCGCGAGCGCGAGATCGCCTCGGTCTCCCGCTACGAGCGGCTCTTCACCCGCTATCTGCTGGGCCACTTCGACGAGGGCGCCCACCAGGACGGCGACGACGGCCCGCTGCTCGCCGAGGTCGCCGCCTCGGCCGTGGTCACCGCACACAACCACGTGCTGCGCCGCTGGCTGCGCGCGGGCGCGGAGGGCGACGTGGAGGGGCAGCTCGACCGGGCCTTCGCGGTGGTACGGGCCCGGTTCACCGGCGTCGGCCAGCCGCAGGGCCGGGGCGGCGCGGCGGGCGCGCCGGCGGTCGTCTCGGGCGGTGGCGAGGGCTCGGACGTGCTGGTCGCGGTGGCCCGTACGGACGCGCCGCTGAGCGAGGTCATGCGCACCATCGAGAAGGCGCTGAACAAGGGCTGACCTGCTGTTCCATCCCGCCACGGGCTCCCCGGCCGCCTCCGGCCGGGGAGCCTTCGCATGCTCATCCGTGCGTCCGCCCCGACATTTGAGAGAAGTTTTTGACACCGAGTGCCTTGCGAGCTGGCACAGCGTGCCATACGGTACGGGATACCCGGGTGACCGGCGCACGCCCCCGAGCGCGCTCCGGCTGTCCCCGCAAGCCCCCGGCTCGCGCACCCGGCAGGCGCCCCGTCACAGGCGCCGGGCGCCACCGCGCCCGTAGCGCGCACACCGGCCGCACCGCCGGAGCCGAACCGCCGCACGCACGCCGCACGGCTCTCACCCCCGACGTCCCTCAAGCGTTCCCCGACACGCTTCGCCGGAGGCAGCACCATGAACGAGATACTCGCCGCGATCCAGGCAACCGACAGCACCGCCGCCGACTTCGCCTCCCTGCCCCTGCCCGAGTCCTACCGGGCCGTGACGGTGCACAAGGACGAGGCGGACATGTTCGAAGGGCTCACCACCCGGCAGAAGGACCCGCGCAGGTCGCTGCACCTGGACGAGGTGCCGGTGCCGGAACTCGGCCCCGGCGAGGCCCTGGTGGCCGTCATGGCCAGCTCCGTGAACTACAACTCGGTGTGGACCTCGATCTTCGAGCCGCTGTCCACCTTCGCCTTCCTGGAGCGCTACGGCCGCCTCTCCCCGCTCGCCAAACGCCACGACCTGCCGTACCACGTGATCGGCTCCGACCTCGCCGGCGTCGTGCTGCGCACCGGACCCGGCGTCGTCGCCTGGCGGCCGGGCGACGAGGTGGTGGCGCACTGCCTGTCGGTGGAGCTGGAGAGCGCCGACGGCCACGACGACACGATGCTCGACCCCGAGCAGCGCATCTGGGGCTTCGAGACCAACTTCGGCGGCCTGGCGGAGATCGCCCTGGTGAAGTCCAACCAGCTGATGCCGAAGCCCGGCCACCTGTCCTGGGAGGAGGCCGCCGCACCCGGGCTGGTCAACTCCACCGCGTACCGCCAGCTCGTCTCCCGCAACGGCGCCGCCATGAAGCAGGGCGACAACGTGCTCATCTGGGGCGCGAGCGGCGGACTCGGCTCGTACGCGACGCAGTTCGCGCTCGCCGGCGGCGCCACACCCATCTGCGTGGTCTCCAGCCCCGAGAAGGCCGAGATCTGCCGCCGGATGGGCGCCGAGGCGATCATCGACCGCCGCGGCGAGGACTACCGCTTCTGGCGCGACGAGCACGAGCAGGACCCGCGCGAGTGGAAGCGCTTCGGCGCGCGCATCCGCGAGCTGACCGGCGGCGAGGACGTCGACATCGTCTTCGAGCACCCCGGCCGGGAGACCTTCGGCGCCTCCGTCTACGTCACCCGCCGCGGCGGCACCATCGTCACGTGCGCCTCCACCTCCGGCTTCGTGCACGAGTACGACAACCGCTACCTGTGGATGTCGCTGAAGCGCATCATCGGCTCGCACTTCGCCAACTACCGCGAGGCGTGGGAGGCCAACCGGCTGATCGACAAGGGCCGGATCCACCCCACCCTGTCGAAGACCTACCCGCTGGCCGAGACCGGCCAGGCGGCGTACGACGTCCACCGCAACCTGCACCAGGGCAAGGTCGGTGTGCTGTGCCTGGCCCCCGCCGAGGGCCTGGGCGTCCGCGACGAGGAGAAGCGCGCCGAGCACATCGACGCGATCCAGCTCTTCCGCAGCGACCCCCCGCCCGGCCCGCAGCCGCCCGGCCACCCCGGCCGCCGGCGCGCCCGGCGGCGGGCCGTCGAGCACGCCGGGAACGCGTGATGCCGGCCAAGGACCGGCCCTGGCTGATGCGGACCTACGCGGGCCACTCCACCGCCGAGGCGTCGAACGAGCTGTACCGGCGCAACCTCGCCAAGGGCCAGACCGGCCTGTCGGTCGCCTTCGACCTGCCCACCCAGACCGGCTACGACCCCGACCACGTGCTCGCGCGCGGCGAGGTCGGCCGCGTCGGCGTGCCCGTCTCGCACCTGGGCGACATGCGCCGCCTCTTCGCCGGCATCCCGCTGGACCGGACCAACACGTCCATGACCATCAACGCCACCGCGATGTGGCTGCTGGCGCTCTACCAGGTGGTCGCCGAGGAGCAGGGCCTGGACGAGGCCGGCGTCGCGAAGCTCGCCGGCACCACGCAGAACGACATCGTCAAGGAGTACCTCTCCCGCGGCACGTACGTCTTCCCGCCCGGGCCCTCGCTGCGGCTGACCACCGACACCATCGCGTACACCGTCGGGAAGATGCCGAAGTGGAACCCCATCAACATCTGCAGCTACCACCTGCAGGAGGCGGGCGCGACGCCGGTGCAGGAGATCGCGTACGCGATGGCCACCGCGACCGCCGTCCTGGACGCGGTCCGCGACTCCGGCCAGGTGCCGGCGGAGAAGATGGGCGACGTCGTCGGCCGGGTCTCCTTCTTCGTCAACGCCGGCGTCCGGTTCGTCGAGGAGATGTGCAAGATGCGGGCGTTCACCCGCATCTGGGACACCCTCACCCGCGAGCGCTACGGCATCGAGGACCCCCGGCAGCGCCGCTTCCGCTACGGCGTGCAGGTCAACTCCCTCGGCCTGACCGAGGCGCAGCCGGAGAACAACGTGCAGCGCATCGTGCTGGAGATGCTGGCGGTGACGCTGTCGAAGGACGCCCGCGCCCGCGCCGTGCAGCTGCCCGCCTGGAACGAGGCGCTGGGCCTGCCGCGCCCGTGGGACCAGCAGTGGAGCCTGCGCATCCAGCAGGTGCTGGCGCACGAGAGCGACCTGCTGGAGTACCCCGACCTCTTCGACGGCAGCCGCGTGGTGGAGGCGCGGGTGGCCGGGCTGGTCGAGGGGGCGACCGCCGAGATGGCGCACATCGAGGAGCTCGGCGGCGCCGTCGCGGCGGTGGAGTCCGGCTACCTCAAGGCCCGGCTCGTGGCCTCGCACGCGGAGCGGCGGGCCCGGATCGAGTCGGGCGAGGAGAAGATCGTCGGGGTCAACTGCCATACCGAGACGGAGCCCAGCCCGCTCACCGCGGACCTGGACACCGCGGTCATGACGGTCGACGCGGACGTGGAGGCGCGCGTCGTCGGCGCGATGCACGAGTGGCGGCTGTCCCGGGACGAGCCGCGCGCGCAGCGGGCGCTGACGGCGCTGAAGGCCGCCGCGGCGGGTACGGCCAACCTCATGCCCCCGTCGCTGGAGTGCGCCCGCGCCGGCGTCACCACCGGCGAGTGGGCCTGGGCGCTGCGCGACGTCTTCGGCGAGTTCCGCGCCCCCACGGGCGTCGGCGGCGCGCCGGTCGCCGTCCCGGCGGCGGACACCGGCGGCGAGGCCGCGCTCACCGCCGTACGGGCCAGGGCCGCCCGCACCGCCGCGGAGCTGGACACCGGCCGGCTGCGGCTGCTCGTCGGCAAGCCGGGCCTCGACGGGCACAGCAACGGCGCCGAGCAGATCGCGGTGCGCGCCCGGGACGCCGGCTTCGAGGTCGTCTACCAGGGCATCCGGCTGACGCCGGACCAGATCGCCGCCGCCGCGGTCGCCGAGGACGTGCACTGCGTCGGCCTGTCCATCCTCTCCGGCTCGCACGCCCGGCTGGTCCCCGACGTCCTCGACCTGCTGCGCCGCGCCGGCGCCGGCGACGTCCCGGTGATCGTGGGCGGCATCATCCCGGCAGCGGACGCGGACGCGCTGCGCGCCGCCGGGGTGGCCGCGGTGTTCACCCCGAAGGACTTCGGAATCACCCGGATCATCGGCCGTATCGTCGACGAGATCAGGCTCGCGAACAAGCTCGACCCCCAGGAGGTCCCCGCATGAGCCCCGCCCCCAGCCGACCCGACCGCCTGCGGCCGCGGCGGTCCTGCCTCGCCGTGCCGGGATCCAACCCCCGGTTCCTGGAGAAGGCGCAGGGGCTGCCGGCCGACCAGGTGTTCCTGGACCTGGAGGACGCCTGCGCGCCGCTGGCGAAGCCGGACGCGCGGCACACCATCGTGAAGTTCCTCAACGAGGGCGACTGGAGCGGCAAGACGCGGGTGGTGCGGGTCAACGACTGGACGACGCACTGGACGTACCGCGACGTCGTCACGGTCGTCGAGGGCGCGGGGCCGAACCTGGACTGCCTCATGCTGCCGAAGGTCCAGGACGCCGGGCAGATCACCGCCCTGGACATGCTGCTCACCCAGATCGAGAAGACGATGGGCTTCGAGGTGGGCCGCATCGGCATCGAGGCGCAGATCGAGAACGCGAAGGGCCTGGTGAACGTCGACGACATCGCCGCCGCCTCGCCCCGGCTGGAGACCATCGTCTTCGGGCCCGCCGACTTCATGGCGTCGATCAACATGAAGACGCTGGTCGTCGGCGAGCAGCCGCCCGGCTACCCGGCGGACGCGTACCACTACATCCTCATGCGGATCCTCATGGCCGCCCGCAGCCACGACCTCCAGGCCATCGACGGCCCGTACCTCCAGATCCGCGACGTCGACGGCTTCCGCGAGGTCGCCGGCCGCGCCGCCGCCCTCGGCTTCGACGGCAAGTGGGTGCTGCACCCGGGCCAGGTGGCGGCGGCCAACGAGGTCTTCTCGCCGTCCCAGGAGGACTACGACCACGCCGAGCTGATCCTCGACGCCTACGAGTACTTCACCTCCGAGGAGGGCGGCAGGAAGGGCTCGGCGATGCTCGGCGACGAGATGATCGACGAGGCGAGCCGCAAGATGGCGCTCGTGGTCTCGGGCAAGGGCCGCGCCGCCGGCATGGCCCGCACCACCGCCTTCACCCCGCCGGAGGGCTGACATGCAGTTCGGACGCACCTACGAGGAGTTCGAGCCGGGCGCGGTGTACAAGCACTGGCCGGGCAAGACCGTCACCGAGTACGACGACCACCTCTTCTGCCTGCTGACCATGAACCACCACCCGCTGCACCTCGACGCGCACTACGCGGGCGAGGCCACCGACTTCGGCCGCAACGTCGTCGTCGGCAACTACGTGTACTCCCTGCTGCTCGGCATGTCCGTGCCGGACGTCTCGGGCAAGGCGATCGCCAACCTGGAGGTCGAGTCGCTGAAGCACGTGGCGCCCACCTTCCACGGCGACACGGTCTACGGCGAGACGACGGTCCTGGACAAGTGGCCGTCGAAGTCGAAGGGCGACCGCGGCATCGTGCACGTCGAGACCCGCGGCCACAAGCAGGACGGCACCCTGGTCTGCGTCTTCCGGCGCAAGGTGATGGTGCCCACGCAGGCGTACGTCCGGGAGCGCGGCGGCGAACAGCCGGGCCGTCCGGAGCCGGCCGGGCACGGCGGGGGGCAGTGATGGGGCGGCTGGCGCAGACGGAGGGCCTGACGGAGATCCAGCGCGAGATCGTCGCCACCGTGCGCGGCTTCGTCGACAAGGAGATCCTGCCGGTGGCCACCGAGCTGGAGCACCGGGACGAGTATCCCGCGCAGATCGTCGAGGGCCTGAAGGACCTGGGGATTTTCGGCCTCATGATCCCCGAGGAGTACGGCGGGCTCGGCGAGTCACTGCTCACGTACGCCCTGTGCGTGGAGGAGATCGCCCGCGGCTGGATGAGCGTCTCGGGGATCATCAACACGCACTTCATCGTGGCGTACATGATCAAGCAGCACGGCACGGCGGAGCAGCGGGAGCACTTCCTGCCGCTGATGGCCGCCGGGGAGGTGCGCGGCGCGTTCTCGATGTCCGAGCCGGGGCTCGGCTCGGACGTGGCGGCGATCACGTCCAAGGGCGTACGGGACGGGGACGGCGGCGACTACCTGCTCACCGGCCAGAAGATGTGGCTGACCAACGGCGGCACGTCGTCCCTGGTCGCGGTGCTCTGCCGGACGGACGAGGGCCACGGCCCCGACGCGCCCGCGCACCGGTCGATGACGACGTTCCTGGTGGAGAAGGAGCCCGGGTTCGGCACGGTGAAGCCGGGGCTGACCGTCCCCGGCAAGATCGACAAGATGGGCTACAAGGGCGTCGACACCACCGAGCTGATCATGGAAGGGCTGCGCGTCCCGGCCGACCGGGTGCTCGGCGGCCCCGAGGGCGCCGGCCGGGGCTTCTACCAGATGATGGACGGGGTCGAGGTAGGCCGCGTGAACGTCGCCGCGCGCGGCTGCGGCGTCGCCCAGCGCGCCTTCGAGCTCGGTGTCGGCTACGCACAGCAGCGGCACGCCTTCGGCCGGCAGATCGCCCGGCACCAGGCGATCCAGTTCAAACTGGCCGAGATGGCTACCAAGGTCGAGGCGGCCCATGCGATGATGGTCAGAGCGGCACGCAAAAAGGACACCGGAGAACGTAACGACCTAGAGGCGGGAATGGCCAAATATCTCGCTTCGGAGTACTGCAAGGAAGTCGTGGAAGACGCGTTCCGCATCCACGGCGGCTACGGCTTCTCCAAGGAGTACGAGATCGAGCGCCTCTACCGGGAGGCGCCGATGCTTCTCATTGGCGAAGGCACCGCCGAGATCCAGAAAATGATCATTGGGCGGCGACTGCTGGAGGAGTACGGGTCCCAGGGCTGACGGACTGCTTCAGGGGCAGGCGGCAGGGGTGGCGTGGCAGCCGGTCACGAGGTCCCGGCGGGCGAAAGCTCGCTTCGGCTTGCCGAGTTGCCGGTGCCAACCGATAGCATCCCCGACAAGCCGCCGTCCCCCATCACCGCGGCCCCCTCCCGCTACGAAGGTCAAACATGCCCCACAGCCCAGATAACGTTCCGCGCCGCCGGGTCCGCCTGGCGCGCGGTGCATCGCCGTGGCTCCTGCCGACCTTGGCCACCGCCGCCGTCACCGCTGTCCGCGCCGGCCGCACCGGGCGCTGGCCCGACCGGCTGGCCGCCGTGCCCCCCGCCGCGCTGGCGGCGGGCATGCTGTGGTTCTTCCGCGACCCCGACCGCGAGATCACCGACGGCCGGGTCATCTCCCCCGCCGACGGCGTGGTGCAGAGCATCATGCCGTGGCCCGACGGCCGCACCCGGGTCGCGATCTTCATGAGCCCGCTGAACGTGCACGTGAACCGCGCGCCGCTGGCCGGCACCGTCACCTCCGTGGAGCACGTCCCCGGCGGCTACGTCCCGGCGTTCAACAAGGAGAGCGAGAACAACGAGCGCGTCGTGTGGCACCTGGACACCGAACTCGGCGACGTCGAGATGGTCCAGATCGCCGGCGCGGTCGCGCGCCGCATCGTGCCGTACGTGACGAGCGGCACCAAGGTCGAGCAGGGCGAGCGCGTCGGGCTGATCCGCTTCGGCTCCCGCGTCGACGTGTACCTGCCGCAGGGCATCGAGGCCGGCGTGGACGTCGGCCAGGCCACCACCGCTGGGGTGACGCGCCTTGACCGTGATTGATCCGGAGACGAAGGCCGGCTGGGTCCCCGAGGTCGACGAGGACGACGACGACATGCCGCTGTCGACGCGGCTGTCGATCGCCGACACCCTCACCCTCGCGAACGCGACCTGCGGCTTCCTCGCCGTCTACTTCACCACCACCGGCGTGCTCGTCCCGCACCTGATGGGCGAGGACGCCGGGGGTATCGCGCGGCACAGCGCCGCCACCGCCGTGATCCTCATGCTGCTCGCCTCGGTCTTCGACCTCTTCGACGGCCTGGTGGCGCGCAAGCTGCGCAGCTCGGCGATGGGCGCGGAGCTGGACAACCTCTCCGACCTGATCAGCTTCGGGCTGGCGCCCGCGTACTTCGTGCTGGTCTACGGCATGGTCGCCGACGACGCGCACCAGCGGGTCTCCACGGTGGCCGCGGTCGCCGTGGTGCTGGCGGTGGTGCTGCGGCTTGCCCGGTTCTCCTGCGTGACCGTGCGGGACGGCGTCTTCCAGGGCATGCCGAGCCCCTTCGGGGCGCTGACGGTGATCTCGGTGGTGCTGCTGGAGCTGCCGTTCGTGCCGACGCTGCTGGCGATCGTCGGGGTGGCCTGGCTGATGGTGAGCCGGGTGGAGTACCCCAAGCCGCGCGGCCGGCTCGCGGTGGCCACGCTCGTCTGGATCTTCGTGAGCATGACCTGCCTGGGCGCGTGGGCCTTCGACGCGCCGAACGGGCAGCTTCTGCTCCAGACCGGCTGCGCGCTGCAGATCGTGACGGCCGCGACGATCCCGCTGTTCGCCACCGCCCGCCGGGTGAACACCTTCCGCGTCGGCCGCCGCGAGGCGCGCGCCGCGGCGCAGGGCTGAGCCGGGCGCACGCGGGCCGCGCGGCCCGCGGCGTACGGAAAACCGCCGCGGTGGCCGACGGCGGCACACGGCCGCGGCAGCGGACCGCGGCGAACGACCGCGGCCGGCGAGCCGCGGACACGGACCGCACCGTCGCGTCCGGGGGCCGGATCGATCCCCCGGACGCGACGGCTTT
Organism: Streptomyces aculeolatus; assembly: GCF_020400605.1. Classification (GTDB taxonomy): domain Bacteria; phylum Actinomycetota; class Actinomycetes; order Streptomycetales; family Streptomycetaceae; genus Streptomyces; species Streptomyces aculeolatus. The sequence continues at coordinate 360,832 of NZ_JAINRD010000003.1, forward strand.
TCCGGCCTGCCCGCCCTGGATCGGGGTCAGACGGGCTGCCAGAGCGCGGGGACGTTCGGCGGCTCCCAGCCCGGCAGGGCCGTGTGGGCCTGCAGGCAGCGGTAGCTCCGGCCGCCGTACGTGACGGTGTCACCGGCCCGGTAGGACGTGCCGGCCGACCAGGTGCCGGGGCCCGGGTCGGAGCCGACGGTCAGGGTGTACGTCACCGTGTGCGTGGCGCTGCCGGTGCCGGTCACCGTGATCGGGTACGTGCCGTCGGCGGTCCCGGCGGCGACGTCGAGCGTCAGGGTCGCCGAGCCGCCGGACGTCACCGTCGCCGGGGAGACGGACGCCGTGACGCCGTCGGGGGCGCCGGAGGCGGTGAGCGCGACGCTCTGCGGGTCGCCGCCGGTCGTCGTGGTGCTCACGGTGGCCGTGGCGGAGCCGCCGGCCTCGACGCCGCCGGAGCCGGGCGACAGCGCGAGGGAGAAGTCCGGCGTCTGGCTGCCGCCGCAGTCGGCCTCGCCGGCCGCCGCGGGCACGCCGATGGCGCTCCAGGCCGCCTTGACCGCGTTGCACTCGGTGGCGCCGTAGGCGGCCTTCGCGGAGGTGACGGTCGCGGCGCGCGCGGCGCGGTGGTTCCAGCCGGAGGTCTTGAGCAGCAGCCCGCCCATGAAGATCTTCGCGGCCTTCTGGACGCCGACGCCGGTGACGGAGGAGGGGCCCCCGGCGCAGATCGGGCTGTCCGGCTTGCCGCCGCCGGGGCTGGAGCCCTCGGCGAGCAGGTAGAACCAGTGGTTCTGCGGGCCCGCGGCGGCGTGCACCTCGGTGCCGGGGCCGAGTTGCGGGTAGCAGTTGGGGTCGCCGTTGACCAGCGACGGGTTGTACATGTTGCGGATGGGGCGGGTGTCGCCGTAGAAGCGGGCCTTCTCGCCGACGGTGTAGTCGGGCGGGTCGGCGGGGCTGTTGACGTACGCCTCGGTGATGGCGCCGAAGATGTCGCCGGTGGACTCGTTCATGCCGCCGTTCTCGCTGCCCGGGCCCGCACTGCCGGGGGTGCGGTCGAAGATCTCGTGCCCGTACTCGTGCGCGACGACGTCGATGGAGGTGAGCTGGTTGGTGCCGGTCTGATTGCGGCCGTAGGTGGTCTTGGAGCCGTCGTAGTAGGCGTTGACGACGGTGAGGCCGGCGCGGGCGGGGACGAGGCCGCCGCGGCCGTTCTGGCCGTTGTAGCCGGTCCACTCCTTGAGCATGTCGAACTCTTGCTGGGCCGCGTACATGATGTCGACGCAGGCGGTCTCCAGGTCGTTCGCGCCGCCGTTGCCCCAGGGCGGGGTGGTGTACGGGGCGCCGTTCTGGCCGCCGCACTGGAAGCCGGTGCGGACCGGGTCGGTCATGGAGTTGGCGGCGGTGTCGATCTCGACGGTGCCGTAGTGGTAGCCCTGCCCGGAGGCGTCGCGGACCTGTTCGCGGGTCTCGGCGACCTTGCCGGTACGGGCGTCGACGTACACCTCGCGCACGCTGGGGGCGCCGGCGGCGGTGGTGCCGGTGACGGTGGACTTCCAGATCAGCACGCCCTTGCCGGCCTCGCCGCCCTTGAGCAGTACGCCGAGTTCGGGCGCGGTGGCCTTCTCCGGGTGGGCGACCCGCGCGGTGGCCGTGCGTTCGGCGGCCGCGGCGGAGATCCGGGCGCGCGGGGAGAGCGACAGCTCGGGCGCGGGCGCGGCGGCCACGTCGAGGACGCGGCCGCGGCTGTCGGCGAGCACGACGGCGTCGCCCCCGGTGACCGGCAGCCCGAGGTAGGTGCGTTCGTACGCGGCGTAGTAGAGCCCGTCGTCCCAGGGCGTCACCCCGGTGCGGACGAGTTCCTCGCCAGGGCTGTGGCGCAGCCCGTCGAGACCGCTGACCGCGGCGCGGTCGGCGGCGGCGAGGGCGAGTGCCTTGCCGCCCGGCCGCTCCGGTGGCGGCGGAGCGGCGCTGGTGGTGCCGGTGAAGGCACCGGTCAGGCCGGCGGTCAGGGCGAGTGCCGCCACGACCGCGCCAAGTCTTGTGGACTTCACGTCTGTTGCTCCCCTCTAGGGAAACCGGTGAGGTGAGTATCGACATGGACATGGCCGTTGGGGGATATCCCACCTGCCCCCAATTCCCGGGTTATACGCTGCCGGAATGGAGCTGGAGCTACGGCACCTGCAGGCTGTCTGCCGGATCGCCGAGGCCGGCAGCCTCGCGGGCGCCGCCCGTGTCCTCGGCGTCTCCCAGCCGGCGCTGTCGGCCCAGCTCCGCCGCATCGAGCGGGTGGCCGGCGGCATGCTGTTCACGCGTACCCCGCGGGGCGTACTGCCCACGCCGCTCGGCGAGTTCGTCCTGTCGAAGGCGCACCGCGTGCTCGGCGAGATGGAGGCGCTCGCGGCCGGCGCCCGGGCCACGACGGCGACGGGGCCGCTGCGGCTGGGGAGCATCGTGCTCGTGATGCTCGGCGCGCTGGTGCAGGAGTTGGACGAGCTGCTGCCGGGCCGGCACGCGACGGTCGACAGCGAGGACTCGGTCACGGCGCTGACGCGGCTGCTGGGCTCAGGCCACTACGACGCGATCCTCTACGGCGAGGTCAACGACCACCGCACCCCGCTCCCGGCCGGCGTCACGGCCCGCACGCTGGTCGCGGGCGAGCCGTTCTGGATCGCGCTGTCGGCCCGGCACCGCCTCGCGGACCAAGAGCGGGTGGAGCTGGGCGAGCTGGCGGACGAGCAGTGGATGGCGATGACAAGCCAGGACGACGGCGGCCCGGAGGCCCTGCACACGGCGTGCGCGGGTGCGGGCTTCGCCCCGTCGCTGCGCTACCGCATCGGCGACACGGCCCTGAACCGCCGCCTGATAGCGGCGGGCCGCGCGGTGGCGGTCTTCCAGCCCACGGCCCCGGCGACGGCGGGGGTGGTCCTGCGCCCCCTGGCGGGAGACCCGATCAGGGGGCGCCTGACCCTGGCGTGGCAACGCCGCGCGGTCCCGGCGGAACAGGCGGGTGCGCTGTACCGGGCGGCGGCACGGGCGTACGTCGCGGGGCTGGAGAACAACCCGCGGTACGGGGTGTGGTGGAAGGAGCACCCGGAGGTACATCCGGAGCGGACGTGAGGGGCGGCCGGGGCGACCCGCTCGGGGCTCCTCAGCCGATTCCGGTGGCGGCGCCGCCGGGCTCCGTCATCGCCTGGGTGCCGATGACCGCGAGCAGGCTCAGCTTGTCCGCGGCGTCGGTTCCCGGGGCGGCGGTGTGGACGACCACGTGCAGGTCGCTGCCGGGCGCGTTGAGGACGTCGCAGTCGAGGACGAGCGGGCCGACGTCGGGGTGGTGGACGGTCTTGGTGTCCATGGTGTGGGCGCCCACCGCCTGGGAGTCCCAGAGCCGGGCGAAGTGGTCGCTGGCGCGGCGGAGGTCGGCGATGAGGGTGCGCAGGGGCCGGTCGGCGGGGTAACGGGCGGTCGCGGAGCGCAGGTCGGCGACGGTGGCGGTCTCGAAGCGGGCTCGTTGTTCGGGGGTGTGGGTCACGCGGTCGCGGCGTCCGGTGAAGTGGCGCCAGAGGACGTTGCGCTCGCGCTCCGTGTGGCCGGAGGGGTCGCCGTGCAGCGCGGCGTACATCCGGTTCCAGGCGGTCAGGGTCCACGCGGCGTCGAACACCCCGACCGGGGTGGCCCGCATCTGGTCGAGCATGCGCTGGACGCCGGGGGTGACGTGGGACGGGATGCGGTCGGTGGTGGGCGCGGGCCGGCCCGCGAGAAGGAACAGGTGGCGGCGTTCCGGTTCCGACAGCCGCAGGGCCCGGGCGAGGGCGGTGAGGATCTGGGGTGACGGGGACCTGGCGCGGCCCTGCTCGAGGCGGATGACGTAGTCGACGGACATCCCGGCGAGCTGGGCCAGTTCCTGGCGCCGCAGCCCCGGCGCGCGCCGCGCGCGTCCGGCCGGCAGTCCGGCCGTCGCCGGGTCCAGCCGGTCGCGCCAGCTCCGCAGCGCGCCGGCGAGGTCGACGCCCGCGCCGTCACCGCCGGGGGATCCGCTGTTCCCGTCCCCGTTCCCCGTATCGCGCATGGGTCCAGTATCCGGCCGTGGCGGCGGGACCCGCGCGCCCAGCCTGGTACCGCTTTTGCCAGGAAGAACCCGGTACTCCCTGTCCCCGCGTGCGGCTCCGACACTGGCGGCATGCGAACCGCACTCATCACCGGTGCCACCAGAGGGCTCGGTCTGGAGACCGCCCGGCGACTGGCCGGGGCCGGGCACACCGTCTATCTCGGGGCGCGGGACGCCCGGCGCGGCGAGGAGGCCGCGCGGCGGATCGGGGCCCGCCCCCTGGAACTCGACGTGACCAGTGAGCATTCGGTACGAACCGCCGCGAAGCTCGTCCGGGAGGAGGCGGGCCGCCTCGACGTGCTGGTCAACAACGCCGGGATCAGCGGCCCCGCCGCCTCCGCCGCGGAGGCCACCGCCGACGACCTGCTGACCGTCTACGACACCAACGTCTTCGGCGCCGTACGGGTCACCCACGCCTTCTTGCCGCTGCTCGAAGCGGGCGAGGCGCCCGTCGTCGTGAACGTCAGCAGCGGCCTTGGGTCACTGACCGTAGCCGCCGACCCGCCCGCCCACGCCTCGTCCGTGCCCGTGTGGCTCCCGGCGCTGTCGTACGGCTCCTCCAAGGCCGCGCTGAACATGGTCACCGTCCAGTACGCCCACGCCCTCCCGCACTTCAGGATCAACGCCGTCGACCCCGGCCTGACCGCGACCGACTTCAACGGCCACGCCGGAGACCGGACGGTCGCCGAGGGCGCCGAGATCATCGTGCGCATGGCCACCGCCGGACCCGGCGGCCCCACCGGCGGCTACTTCTCCGCCGCCGGCCCGCTCCCCTGGTGACCACCCCCGAAAGGACCGACCATGACCAGCCACGTTCGCCGTGCCGAGATCGCCCTGGACCTCGCCTGCGTCCGCTGCTACCTCGGCTTCACCCGCCTCACCCGGGCCGTCCGCCACCATCGCGCCGACGGCGGCGGCGCGGTCGCCGTGGCCGTTCGCCCCTTCCAGGCCGAGCCGGAGGCGCCGTCCGCCGGTGAGCCGCTGTTCGAGGTGTGGCGGCGGACCCGGGGCGAGGCGTTCGTACGGCAGGTCGCGTCGGACACCTCGTTCGGCACGGCGGACGGCCTGGAGCTCCGCTTTGAACGTGCCTTGTTCACCAACACCTTCGAGGCTCACCGGCTGGTTGCGCGCGCGGCCCGGCAGGGGCTCGGCGAGCGGATGGCGGAGCGGCTGTTCCGGGCGTACTTCACCGACGGGCTGCTGATCTCCGACCGCACCACCTTGGCCCGGCTGTCCGCCGAGGCCGGTGTGGCGGCAGCCGCCGACGCCCACGGCACCGCCGACGCCGCCGCGTTGCGCGCAGAACTCGGCCGTGTCCGCGCGCTCGGCGTCCACGTCGGCTCCGTGCCGTACGTCCGCTTCGGCGACGGGACGGTCCTCGAAGGCGAGCAGCCCGAGACTGCCTACCGCGCGGCGCTGACCCCGCTCACGCGGGCCGGATGACCGCCCCGGGCCGGGGGGCGCGAGCCCGCCGGCCCCCGCCGGTCATACGTAGTCGCGGGCCAGAGCCTCCGCCACCGACTCCAGCAGCGGCCCCGCGTCGCGCATCGAGCGCGCGACGTCCGGTTCCACCGCGGACAGCGCGTACGCCCGCTCGATCCCCGCGGACCGCAGCGCCGCCTCGTCGATCGACAGGCCCCCGCACACCGCCACGACCCGCTTGCCCGCCGCCCGGGCCGCCGCCGCCACCCCCGCCGGGGCCTTGCCGTGCAGCGTCTGGCGGTCGAGCGACCCCTCCCCGGTGATCACCAGGTCCGCCCGCGCGAGCGCCGCCTCGAAGCCGAGGACGTCGAGCAGCACCTCGATCCCGGGCCGGAAGACCGCGCCGAGGCCGACGAGCGCCCCGTACCCGATGCCTCCCGCCGCCCCCGCGCCCGGCTGGAGCGCCAGCGATGCCGCCCGGGGCCCCGCGGCCTGCTCCAGCACCCGCACGTAGTGCGCGAGCGCGGCGTCCAGCGCCTCGACATCGGCCGCGCTTGCGCCCTTCTGCGGCCCGTAGACCGCCGGCGCCCCGGTCGGCCCCGTCAGCGGGTTGTCGACGTCGCTGGCGAGGACCAGTTCCACGTCGGCGAACCGCGGGTCGATGCCGCTGAGGTCCGCCCGCGCCAGCCCGGCCAGCGGTCCGCCGCCGGGGCCGACCGCGGCCCCGTCCGCGTCGAGGAAGACCCCGCCCAGCGCCGCGAGCATGCCCGCGCCGCCGTCGGTGGTCGCGCTGCCGCCGACGCCGAAGACGATGGTCCGCGCCCCGGCGTCGAGCGCCGCGCGCAGGAGTTCGCCGCTGCCGTACGTGGTGGCGGTGCGCGGCGCGAACCGGCCGGGGGGCAGCAGTTGCAGCCCGGACGCCTCGGCCATCTCGACGACGGCGGTGCCGTCGCGCAGCGCGTACGCGGCGGTGACGGGTTCGCCGAGCGGCCCGGTGACCCGTGCCTCGCGGCGTTCGAAGCCGGCGGCCAGCGCGGCGGCAACCGTGCCGTCGCCGCCGTCGGCGACGGGCAGGGACTCGACGGCGAGGTCCGGCGCGACCTTGCGCAGGCCGGCGGTCACCCGCTCGGCGACCTGCGCCGCGGTCAGGGAGCCCTTGAACTTGTCGGCCGCGATCAGCACCCGGGTCACTGCTGGCTGCGTCACTTTCCGCCCCTTGCTCTGGTCCTGGTCACGCCGCTGCGACCCTATCCGGACCGCCGCCGCCTTGCCCATTGCGTACGTCACCACGGCGACGGGCCCGGGGCCGGCGCAGCCGCCGTCCCCGGGCCCGTACCGGAACCTCTCAGCCCTCCCGCCGCTCCAGCGCGAGCAGCTGCTTCTTGCGGTCGATCCCGCCCCCGTACCCGGTGAGGCTGCCGTTGGCGCCGACGACGCGGTGGCAGGGGACGATGATCCCGACGGGGTTGCGGCCGTTGGCCATGCCGACGGCGCGGGAGGCGGCGGGGTTGCCGACGCGCTCGGCGAGTTCGCCGTAGGAGATCGTCTCGCCGTACGGGATCTGCCGCAGCTGCTCCCACACCCGCTGCTGGAACGGCGTGCCGGCCAGGTGCAGCGGCAGGTCGAAGTCGGTGCGCTCCCCGGCGAAGTACGCGGTGAGCTGCGCGGCGGCCGCCGCGAACGGCGGGTCGGCGGGGTCGGCGGGGGTGCCGAAGGTCTCGTCCGCGGGGCGGTGGCGCTGGTCGGTCATGTAGAGCCCGGTGAGGCTGTCGTCCTCGGCGACGAGGGTGAGGGGTCCTACGGGGCTGTCGACGGTGGTGTGGGTTCGCATGTCCTTCACTCCGTGGGCATCAGGTTGATCGGGTGGTCGCCGGCGGGCGGCGCCGCCCAGAGGTACTGCACGGCGTACGCCCGCCAGGGCCGCCAGGCGGCGGAGTGGCGGACGAGCGCCGCGGGGCTGCCGGGCAGGCCGAGGCCTGCGGCGGCCTTGCGGACGCCGAGGTCGGTGGCCGGGAAGGCGTCGGGGTCGCCGAGGGCGCGCATGGCGACGACCTCGACGGTCCAGGGGCCGATGCCGGGCAGCTCGGCGAGCTGCCGGCGGGCCTGCTCCCAGTCGCTGCCGCCGCCGAGGTCGAGGTCGCCGGCGGCGAGGGCGGCGACGAGCGCGGTGAGGGTGGTGCGCCGGGTCTGCGGCATGGCGAGCCGGCCGGGGTCGAGCCGGGCGAGCGCGCCGGGCTCGGGGAAGAGGTGGGTGAGGCCGCCTTCGGTGTCCTCGATCTCCGTTCCGTACGCGGTCACCAGCCGGCCCGCGTGGGTGCGGGCGGCGGCGGTGGAGACCTGCTGGCCGAGCACGGCCCGTACGGCGAACTCGGCGCCGTCCGTGGTGCGCGGCACCCGCCGTCCGGGCGCCTTGGCGATCAGCTCGGCGAGCTGGGGGTCGCGGGCGAGCTGCTCGTCGACGGCGACGGGGTCGGCGTCGAGGTCGAGCAGCCGGCGGCAGCGGCTGATGGCGATGGCGAGGTCGCGCTGGTCGGTGAGGGCGAGGCGGGCCGAGATGTAGGGGTGGGGGCCGGGCCGCGGCGTGAGCGCGGCGATGCCGTGCCCGTACGGGAGGCGCAGCGTGCGCCGGTACGCGCCGCCGCGCCACTCCTCGACGCCGGGGACGGCGGTGGCGACGAGGTGGCCGAAGAGGTTGTCGGGGGTGAGCGGCTGGCGGAAGGGCAGCCGGAGGCTGATGGCGCCGGGGGCGGTGCCGGTAACGCCGGTGCCGCCCGTGCCGGCGCGGGTGCGGGTGGCGCGGCGGCGCAGTTCCGTGGGGGCGAGGGCGAAGACCTCCTGGACGGTGTCGTTGAAGGTGCGGATGGAGGAGAAGCCGGCGGCGAAGGCGACGTCGGCCATGGGCAGCGGGGAGGTCTCGATGAGGACGCGCGCGGTCTGGGCGCGCTGGGCGCGGGCGAGTGCGAGCGGGCCCGCGCCGAGCTCGGCCCGGAGCTGGCGTTCGACCTGGCGGGTGCTGTAGCCGAGCCGGGCGGCCAGGCCCGCGACGCCGTCGCGGTCGACGACGCCGTCGGCGATGAGCCGCATGGCGCGGGCGGTGAGGTCGGCCCGGTGGTTCCACTCCGGGGAGCCGGGGCTGGTGTCGGGGCGGCACCGCTTGCAGGCGCGGAAGCCGGCCTGCTGGGCGGCGGCGGCGCTGGGGTAGAACCGCATGTTCTGCGGCTTGGGCGGGACGACGGGGCAGCTGGGCCGGCAGTAGATGCCGGTGGTCAGCACCCCGGTGAAGAACCAGCCGTCGAAGCGGGCGTCCTTGGACTGGACGGCCCGTACGCAGCGCTCCGTGTCGGTGAACATGTCTCCAGACTCGTCCACCGCGGGGGCGAAAGCTAGCGAGAATCCGACATCATGCCCTGCGGCCGCGGCGGGCTCCCGGAGCGCTTCCGTCAGCGGGACCGCGTGAGCGTGCGGAACACCGCGCGGGCCGCGTTGTGGCCGCCCATCCCGTGCACGCCGGGGCCGGGGTACGTGGACGAGGAGCACAGGAAGACACGGGGGTGCACCGTGGCCCACGGCACCCGGGCGAGCCGGGGGCGCATCAGGGTCTGCATGCCGGAGAACGCGCCGGCGGCGATGTCGCCGCCGACGTAGTTGGCGTTGCGCGCGGCCAGTTGGGGCGGTCCGGCGGTGGCGCGGGCCAGCACGAGGTCGCGGAATCCGGGGGCGAAGCGCTCCAGCTGCCGTTCGATGACGTCGGTGGCGTCGCCTTCCCAGCTGTTGGGCACGTGCCCGTAGACCCAGAAGGTGTGCTTGCCCTCGGGCGCGCGGGTGCGGTCGGCGATGGTGGGCTGGCAGGTGATGAGGAACGGCACGGAGGGCTCGACGCCGTGCACGGCGGCGTCGAGGGCCGCGCCGATCTCGCCCTCGGTGGGCCCGACGTGCACGGTCGTGGCGCGCCGCGCCTCCTCGGAGGTCCACGGCATCGGCCCGTCCAGGGCGTAGTCGATCTTGAACACCGACGGCCCGTAGCGGAAGCCGTCGTACGCGCCGCCGAGCCCGGCGATGCGCGCCAGCGCGGTCGGGGTGGTGTCGAAGACGTACGCGCGCGCCGGGGGCAGCTCGTCCAGCCGCTTGACCTCGATCCCGGTGTGGATCTCCCCGCCCAGCTCGCGCAGGTACGCGGCGAGGGCGTCGGAGATGGCCTGCGAGCCGCCGCGGGCCACCGGCCAGCCGACGGCGTGCCCGGCGAGCGCGAAGGTCAGGGCCATGGCCGCGGTGATCGGCGTGTGCAGCGGGGCGATGGCGTGCGCGGCGAGGCCGGCGATCATGCCGCGGGCGTGCGCGCCGTCGAAGCGGCGGTTGAGCAGCGACGCGGGCATCGCGAGCTGGCCGAGCCGCAGGAGGGTGACGGGGTCGCGGGGCACGGAGCGCAGCGAGGCGGTGAAGAAGTCCCAGGACAGCGTCTCCCACTTGCCGAGGAACGGCTCGACCAGCCGCCGGTAGACGCCCGCGTCGCGGGGGCCGAGCGACGTCGCCGTCTCGCCCACGGAGCGGGAGAGGACGGCCGCGGAGCCGTCGGGGAACGGGTGCGCCATGGCCAGTTCGCTGTGCACCCACTCCAGCCCGTGGTCGGCCAGCGGGAGTTCGCGGAAGACCGGGGAGCCGATGCCGAACGGGTGGGCGGCCGAGCACGGGTCGTGCCGGAAGCCCGGCAGGGTCAGCTCGGCGGTGCTCGCCCCGCCGCCGATGGAGTCGCGGGCCTCGAAAACCTCGACCGTGAAGCCGCGCCGGGCGAGCTCGACGGCGGCGGTCAGCCCGTTGGGCCCCGCACCTACGACCACCACGTCGACCAGTGTCGTCATCCGCCTCGCCACTCCCGTCGTCGCTGACTGGGCTCAGGGCTCTTCCGGTGGAACATCCCGGGCCGGGCCCGCCCGATCCGGCAGATCCACCACCCTAGAGGGCCGTCCCCGGTACGCCGCGGCCCGGTCCGGCCAGCAGGGCAAGGATATGCCGCGCCGTCTCCGCGTCCCGCGCCGCGGTGAACGGCAGGGCGTTGCCGCCGGCCACCCGGAACGGCTCCCCCGCGACGGTGCCGCTGGCGCCGCCCGCCTCGGCGACGAGCAGCAGACCGGCGGCGTGGTCCCAGGGCTTCTCCCAGGAGAACGCGACGGCGTCGATCTCGCCGCGGGCCACGGACAGGTAGTCGTGCCCGGCGGAGCCGCAGGGCCGGGCCCGTACCCCGGGGACGTCGAGACGGGCGAGGGCGCGCTTCTCGGCGTCGGTGGTGAAGTCGTGGTGGGAGACCGCGACGTCCAGCTCGTGCCCGGGCTCGGGCACGCCGGCGTGCAGCTCCTCGCCGCCGACGAGGTGCGCGCCGCCGCCGCGGCGGGCGACGGCCATGAGGTCCTTGGCCGGCAGGTACGTCCAGGAGACCAGCACCTCGCCGCGGTGCGCGAGGGCGACGAGCATGCAGAAGCCGGGTTCGCCGCGGACGAACTGCCGGGTGCCGTCGACGGGGTCCACGATCCACACCGGCGCGTCCCCGCGCAGCGCGGCGAGCCGGCCGGGGTCGGCGTGCGTGCCCTCCTCGCCGACGAGCACGGAGCCGGGCAGCAGCGCGGTGAGGTTGCGCTCCAGGTGCAGCTCGGCCCGCTGGTCGGCGACCGTGACCAGGTCGTGCGGGCCGTCCTTCTGCGTGATCTCGTCCGCGCCGAGCTGCCGGAAGCGGGGCATGACCTCCTCGGCCGCCGCCTTGCGCAGGGCGTCCTCGACCCGGTCGAGGGCGTCGGCGGACGCCACGAAGTCGTCGATCATATGTCCATCGAACCATGCGGGAGCGCCGGACGCGGAATGCGGTCGAGGGCTGGGACCGGCACCGGGCAGGGCCCCGCGCCCCGCGCCCCGCGCCTCGCGGACGGACGCGCCGGCCGGGCGTCCGCGAAAAAAGCCGGGCGCGGCCGGGAGGGCGCGGGCCCTACCCTGTGCGCATGTCCGAGGCGACGGAGGGTGCGGGGCGGCGGCCGCTGGTGGCGATCCTCAGCGGCGCCGGGATCTCCACGGACTCCGGCATCCCCGACTACCGCGGCCCGAACGGGCTCTGGCGGCGGGACCCGGAGGCGCAGAGGCTCGTCACGTACGCCGACTACATGGCCGACCCCGAGGTCAGGCGCCGCTCCTGGCTGATGCGCCGCGACGCCGCCGCCCGCGACCCCCGCCCCAACGCCGCGCACACGGCCGTCGCCGAGCTGGCCCGCGCGGGGACGCCGGTGCGGGTGGTCACGCAGAACGTCGACGGGCTGCACCAGCTCGCGGGGCTGCCCGACCGCAAGGTGCTGGAGCTGCACGGCTCGTCCCGTACCGCGGTGTGCACGGCCTGCCCGTGGCGCGGGCCGATGTCGGAGGCGCTGCGGCGGGTGGCGGCCGGTGAGCCGGACCCGCCGTGCCGGGAGTGCGGCGGGATCCTGAAGTCGGCGACGGTGATGTTCGGCCAGGCGCTGGACCCGGAGGTCCTGGCCACGGCGGTGGCGGTGGCCGAGGCGGCGGACGTCTTCCTGGCGGTGGGCAGCAGCCTCCAGGTCCAGCCGGCGGCCTCCCTCGCGGGCCGCGCGGCGGCCGCGGGAGCCCGGCTGGTCGTCGTCAACGCCGAGCCCACCCCGTACGACCACCTCGCGGCCGAGGTGGTCCGCAGGCCCATCGGCGAAGCCCTGCCGCCCCTGCTGGCGCGCCTGTCCCCGTCTCCCGGAAAGAGCGATTGAAGACCGAGCCCGGCGGGAGGCTTCCGGCAGCCGCCCTCCCGCGCCGACGCGCCGGACGAGGACTGGGCGTCGCGTGCGCCCCCGGCCGCTCACGGCGTCGGGGCGTGCTTCCTCCGTGCTCCGGACATCAGTGCCGTGTACAGGATCAGCGACGTGCCCAGGCCCACCGCCCAGCCGTAGTCCGCCAGCGGCTTCAGGAACGGGATCAGGCCGTCCTCGGGGTACGGTCCTGAGGCGCCCGCGTCGGTGTGGGAGCCGCCGACGGCCAGCAGGCCGCCGACCGCGAAGGCCAGCACGCCGCGCCAGTTCCAGCCGCCCGTGTACCAGTACGCGCCGTCGCGGCGGTACAGGTCGGGCAGGGCCAGCGCGGTGCGGCGGACGAGCCAGTAGTCGGCGATCAGCACGCCGGCGACCGCGCCCAGCAGGCCGCCGTAGGTGCCGAGCCAGACGAAGATGTAGATGTCCGGGTTGGCGATCAGCTCCCACGGGAACATCAGCATGCCCGCGGTGCAGGCGATCAGCGATCCGGTGCGGAAGCTGATGGCCTTCGGCGCCAGGTTGGACAGGTCGTACGCCGGACTGACCAGGTTGGCGGCGACGTTCGTGGTCAGGGTGGCGAGCAGGATGACGAACAGGGCGAAGGCGATGCCCAGTTTGGTGTCCATGCGCGCGGCCAGCTCCGCCGGTTCCCAGATCGGCTTGCCGTAGACCGCCTGCGAGCCGGAGGTGACCAGCACGGACAGCAGCGCGAACGCGGCCATCGTGGTGGGCAGTCCGAGGGACTGGCCCCATATCTGCGCGCGCTGGCCGGCGCCGAAGCGGGTGAAGTCCGGGATGTTCAGCGACAGCGTCGACCAGAAGCCGATCATGCCCATGAGGGCGGGGAAGAACACCTTCCAGAACTCGGCCCCCCAGCCCAGCTCGGACGGCTCGTCCAGCAGCGGGCCGAAGCCGCCGGCCTGGTCGGCGATCCATATGAGCAGCGCCACCGCGCCCGCGAGCATCAGCGGCGCGGCCCAGTTCTCCAGCTTCTTCACCCCCTCCATGCCGAAGAGGATGATGCCGACCTCGACCAGCCAGAACAGCACGAAGCACAGCCACTGCGGCCACGGGTAGCCGCCCCACGAGCCGGCCTCGACCCACCAGCTCCCGGCCCCGATGATCTTCCCGGCCAGGAAGTAGATCGCCTGGCCGCCGATCCACGTCTGGATGCCGAACCAGGCACAGGCGACGACGCCGCGCAGCAGCGCCGGCAGGTTGGCGCCGACCACGCCGAACGACGAGCGGGCCAGGACGGGGAAGGGGATCCCGTACTTCGGTCCCGCGTGGCCGGTCAGCAGCATCGGCAGCAGCACGATGACGTTCGCCAGGGCGATGGTGAGGACGGCCTGCTTCCAGTCCATGCCCAGCGCGATGAGGCCCGCGGCCAGCGTCCAGGTCGGCACGTTGACCGCCATGCCGACCCACAGCGCCGCGAAGTTGTAGGTGGTCCAGGTCCGCTGCGCGGCCGGAACGGGGAGCAGGTCGCCGTTGGCGTAGCGGCTGCCGGCGAGGTCGTCGGCGGGGGCGAGTTCCACCCTGCCGTCGGCCGGGGGCTGCGGGTAGGGCGGTGGTGCGGCGTCGGCAGCCATGGCTCCCCCTTCAGGCCAGCGCCGGGATGACGTATTTCCCGTACGCGTCGACGGTGGACTCCTTCGCGTCGTGCATCGCGTAGATCGCGAACTGGTGCACGCCCAGCTCCCGCAGCCGGCCCAGCTTCTCCAGGTGCGCCTCGACGGGGCCCAGGATGCAGAAGCGGTCGACGATGTCGTCGGGCACGAAGTCGGTGGAGGGGTTCCCGGCGCGGCCGTGGTGGGAGTAGTCGTAGCCCTTGCGCTGCTTGACGTACGCCGTCAGCGCCTCGGGGACGACGTCGGAGTGCTCGCCGTAGCGGTCGACGAGGTCGGCCACGTGGTTGCCGACCATGCCGCCGAACCAGCGGCACTGCTCACGCGCGTGCGCCAGCCCCTCGGGGGTGCCGTCCGTGACGTACGCGGGGGCGGCGACGCAGATCGTCAGGTCGTCCGGGTCGCGGCCGGCCTGGGCGGCGGCGGTGCGGACGGCCTTGACCATGAACTCCGTGAGGTAGACGTCGGACAGTTGCAGGATGAAGCCGTCCGCGACCTGACCGGCGAGCGCCAGCGCCTTCGGCCCGTACGCGGCCATCCACACCGGCAGCCGGCCGTTCTCGACCCACGGCAGGCTGAGCGTCGTGCCGGACTCGCGGTCGACGAGGGCCTCGCGGCCCTCGGCGAGGTCGCGGATGGCGCGGATGGCGTCGCCGAGGCGGGCCAGGGTGTTCGGCGGGCGGCCGGCGACGCGCATGGCGGAGTCGCCGCGGCCGATGCCGCAGACGGTGCGGTTGCCGTACATCTCGTTGAGGGTGGCGAACGCGGAGGCGGTGACCTCCCAGGCGCGGGTGCCGGGGTTGGTGACCATGGGGCCGACGGTGAGCCGGTCGGTGTGCTCCAGGATGCGGCTGTAGATGACGTACGGCTCCTGCCACAGGACGGTGGAGTCGAACGTCCAGCCGTAGCGGAAGCCGTTCTGCTCGGCGCGGCGCATGAGGCCGACGACGGCGGATGCGGGCGGGTCGGTCTGCAGCACGAGTCCGAAATCCACTTCGGCCCCCTTTGTGAACGATGCCGGAGGTGTGGGTCTGGTGGCTGGTTTCTACAGGAACTGGCAGGTGCCGCGCGGGATGTACTGGCCGTGTCCCGCGTGGCCGGTGAACTCGCGCGCCTCGAGGACCGTTTCGCCGCGGGAGAGCACGGTCTCGACGCGGCCGGTGATCTCCTTGCCCTCGTACGCCGAGTAGTCGACGTTCATGTGGTGCGTGGCCGCGGAGAGCGTCTGGCGGGCCTCGGGGTCGTAGATGACGATGTCGGCGTCGGAACCGGGGGCGATGGTGCCCTTGCGCGGGTACAGGCCGAACATCCGCGCGGGGGTGGCGCAGGCGATGTCGATCCAGCGGCGCCGGGTGAGGTGCCCGTCGAGCACCGCCTGGTGGAGGAGGTCCATCCGGTTCTCCACGCCCGGCAGGCCGTTGGGGATCTTGGAGAAGTCGCCGCGGCCCAGTTCCTTCTGGTCGGCGAAGCAGAAGGGGCAGTGGTCGGTGGAGACGACCTGGAGGTCGTCCGTGCGCAGCCCGCGCCACAGGGCCGCCTGGTGCTCGCGGGGGCGCAGGGGCGTGGAGCAGACGTACTTGGAGCCCTCGAAGTCCGGCTCGGCGAGGTTGTCGGTGGACAGGAAGAGGTACTGCGGGCAGGTCTCGCCGAAGACCGGCAGGCCGGCGTCGCGGGCCTGGGCCAGCTCGGCGACCGCCTCCTCGGCGGAGACGTGCACGACGTACAGCGGGCTGCCGGCGACCCGGGCGAGCTGGATGGCGCGGTGCGTGGCCTCGGCCTCCAGCAGGACCTTGCGCACCTCGCCGTGGTAGCGCGGGTCGGTCTTGCCGGCCTTGAGTGCCTGTTCGACGAGGACGTCGATGGCGATGCCGTTCTCCGCGTGCATCATGATCAGCCCGCCGTTGCCGGCGGCGCGCTGCATGGCGCGCAGGATCTGCCCGTCGTCGCTGTAGAAGACGCCGGGGTAGGCCATGAACAGCTTGAAGGAGGTCACGCCCTCCTCGACCAGGCCGTCCATCTCCTTGAGCGTGTGCTCGTTGACGTCGGAGAGGATCATGTGGAAGGCGTAGTCGATGCTGCACTGGGCGTCCGCCTTGGCGTGCCAGGCGTCCAGGCCCTCGCGCAGCGCGCTGCCCTGCTTCTGGACGGCGAAGTCCACGATGGTCGTCGTGCCGCCCCAGGCGGCGGCGCGGGTGCCGGTCTCGAACGTGTCCGAGGCGAACGTGCCGCCGAACGGCAGCTCCATATGGGTGTGGGCGTCGACGCCGCCCGGGATGACGTACTTGCCGGCGGCGTCGAGCACGGCGGCACCGGCGCGCCAGCCGGCGGCGGCGTCGCTGCCGTGCGCGGCGAGGGCGATGACCCGGCCGTCCTCGACGAGCACGTCGGCGTGGATCTCGTCGGCGGCGGTGATGACAAGACCGCCGGTGATGACTGTACGGCTCACGGCCTCTGCTCCCTTCCGGTGACGCGACGTCACCAGGGGTCTACACCCGTAGAGTCGAGCTGCGTGCGAAGACCGTAGAAGCATGGCACCGCGCTCGGCAATACCGCGGCAGCCGCGCTTCGCCACCGCGTGGCGCGGTCCGCACCCGCGGCTGCGGCCCCGCGGCGCGCCGTACCCGTGCGTTCTGCACACCTTGTTCATGACAGCGGTGACTACTGCCGGTGCCCGTCCGGCTGAAATCCTTCCTGGGCGCAGTCACCAAGACGGCCTTGGGGGGAAATGGACAAGCGATACGAGGCGTTCTGCCTGGCCGACGAGTATTTCTACGAAACTCCGGACCGGCTGACCGGTGCCGCCGGCGCGGCTTCCGCGCTCTTCCCCGTCGCCCGCCGGGAAACTCCCGCGGAATGGGTCGACGCATGGTCCGGGGACTGGCGCCAGCTCCAGCCCCTGGCCGATCGCCGCTGGCCGGAGCAGGGCTGGAAGATCCATGTCTCGGCCCGCCTCGACAACGCCGACCGGGTCGGCACGTACATCTGGGACTACTGCGTGCCGCGCGGCATTCCGTTCAAATTCGTGCCCGGAAAGCAGCTTCTCTACCTCCGGAACTCCAAGTACGCCAGCCGCACGATCAGCGGCAAATTCGCCACGCTCTATCCGCGCGACGACGCAATGCTGCACACGGTCCTGCGCGAGCTGGGCGGACAACTGGCGGCGGAGGAGGGCCCGTACATCCTCACCGATCTGCGCTGGCGGGGCGGCCCGCTGCACGTGCGCTACGGGGGCTTCGCCCCGCGCTACTGCGTCGGCGCCGACGGGGCGCTGGTCCCGGCGGTGGCGGGACCGGACGGCACGCTCATCCCCGACCGCAAGGACCCGGCGTTCAGCGTGCCCGACTGGGTGGAGCTGCCCGCCTTCCTGGCACCCGAGTTGGCCGCGCGCAACGCCACGACCACCTCCGACCTGCCGTACCGCATCGAGCGCGCCCTGCACTTCTCGAACGGCGGCGGGGTCTACCAGGGCACCGACAGGCGCGACGGCGCGCAGGTCGTCCTCAAGGAGGCCCGGCCGCACGCCGGCCTCGCCGCGGACGGTGCCGACGCGGTGGCCCGGCTGGAGCGGGAGAAGGCCGCGCTGGAGCGGCTGGCGGGGCTGGGCGTCGCGCCCGGCGTCCGCGACTGGTTCGAACTGGGCGGGCACCGCTTCCTGGTCATGGACCACCTCCCCGGGCGCACCCTCAACTCCTTCTTCGCCGAGCGCCACCCGCTGCTGGCCGCCAGACCCGACCCGGCGGAGGTCGCGTCGTACACCCGCTGGGCGGTGGGGATCCACGGGGCGGTCGAGCGGGCCGTCGCGGCGGTGCACGGGCGCGGGCTGGTCTTCAACGACCTGCACATGTTCAACATCATGGTCGCGCCGGAGGCCGGCGAGACCGGCGGGGCGGCGGGCGACGGGGTGGACGGGACCGACGTTTCTGTGGCCCTGGTCGACTTCGAGGCGGCGGCGCCGGTGGCGGACGGCCCGCGGCAGATCGTCGCGCACCCCGGGTACGTGGCGCCGGCGGACCGCGAGGGCTTCGCCATCGACCGCTACGCGCTGGCCTGCCTGCGGATCGCGCTGTTCCTGCCGATGACGACGCTGCTGGCCGTCGACCGGCGCAAGGCGGCGCATCTCGCGCGGGTGGCGGCGGAGCAGTTCCCGGAGCTGCCCGCGGAGTTCCTGCGGGAGGCGGTCGAGGAGATCACCGGCGAACCGGCGGCGCGTACGGCAGCGCGTTCGTCGGGCGCGGGGGCCCCGGCGGCGGCCCGTACGACGGCGGCACCCGCGAGAACCGGCGCGGGGGCGGGCGACGGCTTGCTGCCGGCCGAGCCCGACGACTGGCCGCGCAGCCGCACCGCCATGGTCCGGGCGCTGGCCGCCTCCGCGACCCCCGGGCGCGACGACCGCGTCTTCCCCGGTGACGTCGCCCAGTTCAACGACGGCGGCGGCCTCGGGATCGCGTTCGGTGCCGCGGGCGTGCTGTACGCGCTGGCCGAAGCCGGCGCACCGCGCAGCGAGGCCGGCGAGGAGTGGCTGCTGAAGCGGACCGCCGCCCCGCCCCGCGGCACGCCGTTCGGGCTGTACGACGGGCTGCTCGGCGTGGCGTACGTGCTGGAGCGGCTCGGTCACGGCAAGCGGGCGCTCGACCTCGTCGAGCAGGTGCTCGCCGAGAACTGGCAGGCGCTCGCCTCCAGTCTGCACGGCGGGCTCGCCGGGGCCGGGCTGGTGCTCGGCCATCTCGCGACCGCCTGCGGCGAGCCGTCCCTCCACGACCACGCCCTGCGCGCGGCCGCGCTGCTGACCGAACGGCTCGCCGCGGCGGACGCGGCGCACGCCGGCGGCACCTCCCGTACGCCGGCGGGCCCGGGCGGCGAGCGCGCCGGGCTGCTGCGCGGCTGGACCGGGCCCGCGCTGTTCTTCGTCCGCCTGTACGAGCGCACCCGCGACCCCGCGCTGCTGGACGCCGCCGCCGCGGCGCTGCGCCGGGACCTCGCCCGCTGCCGCACCGACCGCACCGGCGGCCTCGTCGTCGACGAGGGCCGGCGCACGATGCCGTACCTCGGCGACGGCAGCGCGGGCATCGCGACCGTGCTCGACGACTACCTCCGGCACCGCGACGACGAGGACTTCGCCGCGGCGCGCACGGCGGTGCTGCCCGCCGCCCGGATGCGCTACTACGCCCAGCCCGGCCTGTTCCAGGGGCGGGCCGGGATGCTGCTGCACCTCGGCCGCACCGCGACCCCCGGCGTACGCGCCGCGGACCTCGGCGCCCAGGCCGCCGCGCTCTCCTGGTACGCCCTGCCGTACGGCGGCGGGCTCGCCTTCCCCGGCGACCAGATGATGCGGCTGTCCATGGACCTGGCCACCGGCACCGCCGGCTGCCTGCTCGCGCTCGCCGCGGCGCAGCCCGGCAGCGGCGCCGGCCTGCCCTTCCTGCCGCGCGCGCACGTGCGCCGACGGCAGGCGGACCGGCCCCGCGACGGGGCCGGTGTACCAGCACCACCAGGCAAGTCCCGGCAGTAACCGAGCGAACCAAGGAGACATCATGGCGCTTCTCGACCTTCAGGCCCTCGAGGCATCCGAGCAGACCGGCGGCGGCGACAGCAGCCTGAGCCTGCTGTGCGGCAAGCACAGCTCGCACAGCGTGCTGCTCTGCCTCTGACCTTCCCGCACCGATGAGGCCCCGGGCGCACACGACGGCGCCCGGGGCCGTGCGGTCACCTCGCCGGGGTGGCGGACGGCGAAACGGAGAGCGGTATGGAGCAGAACGGGGAAGTGCGGGGCGGAGGAGGCCGGGACGGGGCACCGGGCGCCGGGAGCACCGGCGGGCAGGACACCCGGACGGCCGACGGCACGGCGCACGAGGGCCCGCCGGGGGACGGCGACGGCGAGACGGTCGCGGGCAGCTCCACAGAGGGCGGGACGCGGCGGTTGCTCGTACGGGCCGGGCGGCACAGCGGCGCGTACGCCGCCGCGCTCTGCCTGGTCACCGTCGCCGCCGCCGGCGCGGCGCTCGCACTGCCCGCGGTGCTCGGCGTCGCCCTGGACCGGGTGCTCGCCGACTCGCCCGGCGCCCCGCGCGCCCTGGCCCTGTGCGCCGCGCTGACCGCGGCGATCGTCCTCCTCGACGCCACCGAGACCGTGCTCAGCGGCGTCACCACCGCCCGTACCACCGCCTGGCTGCGCCGCCGCCTGCTCGGCGCCGCCCTGGCCACCGAGCCGCGCCGCGCCGCCCGGCTGGCCACCGGCGACCTCGTCACCCGCGCCACCGGCAACGCCGCCCACGCCGGCGCCGCCCCCACCGCCGCCGCGTCCGCCCTCGGCGCGCTGCTGACCCCGGTCGGCGCGCTCGTCGCGCTGGCCGTCATCGACCCCTGGCTCGCCGTCGTCCTGGGCGTCGGCACGCCCGTGCTCGCCCTCCTGCTGCGCGCGTTCGTCCGCAGCGCGGGCGACTGCGTGACCCGGTACCAGGAGGCGCAGGCCGCCATCGCGGCCCGGCTGGCCGAGGCCCTCGCCGGGGCGCGCACCATCGCCGCCGCCGGCACCGTCGGCCGCGAACGGCGCCGGGCGCTGGGCCCGTTGCCGGAGCTGAGCCGGCACGGCCACCGGATGTGGCACGTGCAGGGCCGCGCCACCGCGCAGGCGGCCGTCGTCGTGCCGCTGCTCCAGCTCGCCGTCGTCGCCGTCGCCGGGCTGCGGCTCGGCGCCGGCCGGCTGAGCGTGGGCGAGCTGCTGGCGGCCGGCCGGTACGCGATGCTCGCCGGCGGCATCGGCGTCCTCGTCGGCCACGTCAACACCCTCGTACGCAGCCGGGCGGCGGCGCGCCGGCTCATGCCGGTGCTGCGGCTGCCCCCGGTCCCGTACGGCGGGGACGACGCACCGGCGGACGGCGGCGGACGGCTGGAGCTGCGCGGGGTCACCGTGCGGCGCGGCGGTCGGACCGTGCTGCGCGGGCTGGACCTGACGGTGCCCGCGGGGGCGACGGTCGCGGTGGTCGGGCGCTCGGGCGCCGGCAAGTCGCTGCTCGCCGCGGTGGCGGGGCGGCTCACCGACCCGGACGCGGGCGAGGTGCGGCTGGACGGCGTGCCGCTGGCCGCGCTGGCCCGCACGGAGCTGCGGGCGGCGGTGGCGTACGCGTTCGCGCGGCCCGTGCTGCTCGGCGGCACGGTCGCGGAGGCCGTCGCGTACGCGGACGCGGCCACCCCGATCGGGGCCGGCCGCGTGACCGCGGCGGCACGGGCCGCCGACGCGGACGCCTTCGTACGCGCCCTGCCCGCCGGGTACGCCACCCCCGCGGCGGACGCCCCGCTGTCCGGGGGCGAGCTGCAACGCCTGGGGCTGGCACGTGCGTTCGCCCGGGACGCGCGGCTCTTGATCATGGATGACGCGCTCTCCGGGCTCGACGCGGCCACCGAACTCCGCATCGAGCGGGCGCTGCTGGCGCCCGCCGGACCGGGGCCGGGTGCCGGGCCCGGTCCGGCGGGAGGGGCGGGCGACCGGCGCGGCGGGGGCGGCGCAGCGGACGGTCCGGGGGGCGGTACTGATCTCCGTACCGGCGCGGGCCGCAGCCGGCTGGTCGTGGCGCACCGGGCGGCCACCGCGGCGCGCGCCGACCTCGTCGCGTGGCTGGACGGCGGCCGGGTCCGGGCACTGCGCCCGCACGCGGAGCTGTGCGCCGACCCGGCGTACCGCGCCCTGTGGTCGCAGGAGCCGCCCGATGCCTGACCGCGATGCCGGGTCACGTTCCGCCGGAGCCCCCGGCCCCGCTCCCGGGCTGCGGGTGCTCGTGCCCGCCGGGCTGCGGTTCCTGCGCCGCAGGCGGCGGACCGTCGCCGCGGTGGCCGGCTGGTCCGCCGTCGAGGCGCTCCAGACCTTCCTGCTCGGGCACGCCCTCGCGCGGGCCGTCGACCGGGGGTTCCTGGCCGACCGCCCCGGGGTGGGGCTCGCCTGGCTCGCGGTCGCGGCGGTGGGCGTCGCGGTCGGCGCCTTCGGGACGCTGCGGGTGTACGGGGCCGTCGCCCGGCTGACCGAGGATCTGCGGGACACGCTCGTACGGCGGGTCGTCACCGGGGCGTTGGAGCACGCGGCGGCCCGGGCGCGGGCGGAGGGACCGGCGGCGGTGTCGCGGCTGACCCACCAGGTGGAGATCGCCCGCGACGGCTTCGCGGGACTGGTGATGGTGACCCGGTCCTTCGTCGTCACCGCCGCCGCCGCGCTGCTGGGCCTGCTGACGCTGGCGCCGCCGCTGCTGCTCGTGGTGCTCCCGCCGCTGGCGGCGGGCCTGGCGGTCTTCGGCTGGTCGCTGCGTCCGCTGTCCCGCTGCCAGCGCGACTTCCTCGCCGCCGACGAGGCGTTGGCCGCCGGGCTGGGTGCGGTCGTGGACGGCCTGCGCGACGTGGTCGCCTGCGGCGGCGAACGGCGTGCGGGCGACGCCGTACGGGCCCGTGTCGACGCCGAGGCGGCCGCCGCGGCGGCACTGGCGCGGTGGGGCACGACGCGGGACGTCGCCGTGGGCATCGGTGGCCGGCTGCCGGTGCCGGCCCTGCTGCTGGCCGCGCCGTGGCTGCTGGCGCACGGGGTGACGGCGGGCGCCCTGGTGGGCGCGCTGGCGTATCTGACGCAGGCGCTGCTCCCGGCGCTCCAGTCGCTGGTCTTCGGCCTCGGCGGCACGGGCGCGCGGCTGACGGTGGTGGCGGGCAGGCTGTACGCCGCGGGTCCCCCGCGCGCTTCGGACGGGCGGGACGAGGACGGCGACGGCGCGGCGCGGGCAGCGGCCGGCGACGCGGCCGGCCCGGCCCGGCCGGCAGGTGCCGCCACGGCACCGGGCGCCCCGGCCGGCGACCGCCGCCGCCCCGCCGCCGGTGTCGTGCTGGAGCTGCGGCGGGTGTCGTTCCGGTACGGGCCCCGGTCCGACGCCGTCATCCGCGGGCTCGACCTCGTCGTACGGGACGGGGAGCACCTGGCCGTCGTCGGGCCCAGCGGCATCGGGAAGTCGACGCTGGCGAGTCTGGCGGCCGGGCTCGTGGCGCCCGGGGGCGGCGAGGTGCGCAGGGCCGGGCGGCCGGTGCTGCTGCCGCAGGAGGCGTACGTGTTCGGCGGCAGCCTCCGCGACAACCTCGCCTACCTGTGCCCCTCCCCCGTCCGCGACGCGGAACTCCACTACTCGGTGCACGCCGTCGGCGCGACGGCGCTCGTGGCCGGGCTCGGCGGGCTGGACGCGCTGCTGCGGCCCGCGGACCTCTCGGCCGGCGAGCGGCAGCTCCTCGCGCTCGCCCGTGCGCATCTGGCGCCGCCGCGGCTCGCGCTGCTCGACGAGGCGACGTGCCACCTCGATCCGGCCGCGGAGGCGGTCGCGGAGCAGGCGTTCGCGCGCCGGCCGGGCGGCACGCTCGTGGTCGTCGCGCACCGCGTCGCGTCGGCCGCGCGGGCGGACCGGGTGCTGGTCCTGGACGGCCGGTCCGCGCTGGAGGGCACGCACGACGAGCTGCTGGAGCGTTCGGCGTTCTACCGCGAGCTGACGGGCGCCGGCGACGCGGCCGCCGCCCTCCGGCCCGTACCCACGCGCCCCGCGACCTGACCCGTCCGGCACCGGCGGCCTGCGCGCCGCCCGAACCCGCCCCGGCCCGCGCGGGGCCGCTTCGCCGCGCGGCGGGCAACAGCCGCGGCGCGCTCCCGGTCGGCGCGGGCCTCCCCGCCCGCCCCGGGGCCGTGTCCGCCCGCCGCGCACGCGCCCCGTCCGCCCCGGCGGTGGGCCGGGGCGGCCGGGGCGGCCGGGGGGCGCGGTCAGAGCCAGCCCGCGCTGTCCGCGATGCGGATCGCGTCGACCCGGTTGCGCGCGCCCGTCTTGCGGATCACGGCGGCGAGGTAGTTGCGGACCGTGCCGCCGGCCAGGTGCAGGGCCGCCGCGATCTCGGCGACCGGGGCGCCCTCGGCCGCCGCCGCCAGCACGGCCAGCTCCCTGCGGGTCAGCGGCATGTCCGCCGCCCTCAGGAAGTCGCTCGCCAGGGCCTCGTCGACGTACCGCTCGCCCGTCGCCACCCGCCTTATCCCGGCGATCAGCCGCTCCGGCGCCGAGTCCTTGCTGACGAAGCCGCGCACGTCGGCCTGCGAGGCCCGCCGCAGCAGCCCGGGACGCCCCGCCTCGGTGAGGATCACCACCCTTTCCGCGGCGGTGCCCGGAAGCCCGGACCACTCGCCGTCGCCGTCCACCACGCACACCTGCGCCTGCCAGTCGTCCGCAGGTCTTCGCTCCTGACGCCATGACGTCGTGAGTACGTCGAGATCCTGTTCTCCCCCCAGCAAGACGGCCAGCGCCGATCTGATGAGCATCGTGTCGTGTATCAGAAGCACGCGGATCACTGAGCGCCCCCTCGTCACCCGGAACCGAGCCCGACGGGGTCACGGTCGGTCCGCTTATGAATACACGGAGACACCGCCGGTTTGTGCGCGTAGTTCCGGACATCGTGGTGCGAGCAGGGCGCACAACCCGGCGGGTAAACCGACCGCACGCCCCCGTCCGGGCCCTTGACAGAGCGTCGGCGCGGTGAACGCCGAGGGCCGGCCGCGCGCTCCCCGCGCGGCCGGCCCTCGTACGTGCGAACTCCGCGTCAGCCGCCGGCGGACTCCGCGTCGGCGGCGTGCAGGGCGCGTTCGAGAACGGCCGCGCCCTCCTCCGCCTCGGCGACGGTCAACGACAGCGGCGGCGCGATGCGCAGCGTCTCGCCGGCCTTGCCGCGACCGACGAGCAACCCGCCGGCGCGGGCGTGCTCCAGCACCGCCGCGGCGTGCCCCGGCGTGGCCAGCTCGATGCCGATCATCAGGCCCCGGCCGCGTACCTCGCGGACCGACCCGAGGCCCGCGGTGGCGGCCCGCAGCCGTTCGAGGAGCAGCCCGCCGACGCGGCGGGCGTTGCCCTGCAGGTCGTGCTCCAGGACGTAGCCGAGGTTCGCCAGGCCGGCGGCCATGGTGACCGGGCTGCCGCCGAACGTCGACAGGGAGTTGGCGTCCAGGCAGTTCATGATCTCGGCGCGGGCGACGACGCCGCCGATGGAGGCGCCGTTGCCGATCCCCTTGGCGAACGTGAGCATGTCCGGCGGGCCGTTGCCCGCGTGCGCCTGCCAGCCCCAGAAGTGGTCGCCGGTACGGCCCCAGCCGGACTGCACCTCGTCGGTGATCCACAGGATGCCCTCCTCGGCGAGCACCTCGCGGAACGCCGCGTACAGGCCGTCGGGCGGGGAGGTGAAGCCGCCGACGCCCTGGACGGGTTCGGCGATGAGGGCGGCGACGCCGCGGGTCTGGGACAGCATGTCGCGCAGGTCGGCGACGCAGGCGTCGATGAACGCGGCGTCGTCGAGGTGCGCGAAGGGGCCGCTGCCGCGGATGCCGCCGTGGACGTAGAGGGTCTGCAGCGGGGAGAGGCTGGTGGGCGACCAGGAGCGGTTGCCGGTGATGCCGACCGCGGTGAAGGAGCGGCCGTGGTAGCTGTTGCGCATGGCCAGTACCTGGTTGGAGCCGCGGTACGTGCTCGCCAGCAGCAGCGCCGTGTCGTTGGCCTCGGTGCCGGAGGTGGTGAAGAACACCCGCGCGTCGGGGATGCCGGACAGCTGCGCGATGCGCTCGGCCAACTCCACCATGGGGCGGTTGAGGTAGAGCGTGGAGGTGTGCAGGATCCGGCCGGCCTGCTCGGCGACCGCCTTGGTGACCTCGGGGAGGGCGTGGGCGGTCATGGTGGTGAGGATGCCGCCGAAGAAGTCGAGGTAGCGGTTGCCCTCGGCGTCCCAGACGTGCCGGCCCTCGCCGTGGGTGATCTCGATGGGCTCGCGGTAGTAGAGCGCCATCCAGTCGGGCAGGACGGCCCGGTGCCGGGCGAGCAGGTCGCGGTGTACGCCGCCGGTGCCCGCGCTCACGGCTGCACCAGGTCCTCGTACGCGTCCGGGCGCCGGTCCCGGTAGAAGGCCCACTGCTGGCGGACCTCCTCGATCATGCCGAAGTCGAGGTCGCGGACCACGAGTTCCTCCTCCTTGTCGCTCGCGACGTCGCCGACGAACTGGCCGCGCGGGTCGACGAAGTAGCTCGTGCCGTAGAAGTCGTTGTCGCCGTACTCCTCGACGCCGACGCGGTTGATGGCGGCGATGAAGTACTCGTTGGCGACGGCCGCCGCGGGCTGCTCAAGCTGCCACAGGTACGCCGACAGGCCGCGGGAGGTCGCCGAGGGGTTGTAGACGAGCTGGGCGCCGCCGAGGCCGAGCGCGCGCCAGCCCTCGGGGAAGTGCCGGTCGTAGCAGATGTAGACGCCGACCTTGCCGACCGCGGTGTCGAAGACCGGCCAGCCGGCGTTGCCCGGTTTGAAGTAGTACTTCTCCCAGAAGCCCTTCACCTGCGGAATGTGGTGCTTGCGGTACTTGCCGAGCACCGTGCCGTCGGCGTCGATGACCACGGCGGTGTTGTAGTAGAAGCCCTCCTGCTCGACCTCGAACACGGGGACGACCACGACCATGCCGGTCTCGCGCGCGAGCGCCTGCATGCGCACGACGGTGGGCCCGTCCGGCACGGGCTCGGCCCAGCGGTAGTGCTCTGGCTCCTGCACCTGGCAGAAGTAGGGGGCGTTGAAGACCTCCTGGAAGCCGATGATGCGGGCGCCGCGGGCGGCGGCGGCTCTCGCGTGTTCCTCGTGCTTCGCGATCATCGACTCGGTATCGCCGGTCCACGTCGCCTGGACGAGTGCGGCGCGTAC
The DNA here is from genome assembly GCF_020400605.1 of Streptomyces aculeolatus. Classification (GTDB taxonomy): domain Bacteria; phylum Actinomycetota; class Actinomycetes; order Streptomycetales; family Streptomycetaceae; genus Streptomyces; species Streptomyces aculeolatus. Next base: position 387,485 of record NZ_JAINRD010000003.1, read on the forward strand.
AACGTTGGCCATGGCTGCTCCTCGGACGGGACGCCGGAGGCTCTACGCACGTAGAAGCCGGGGCAGAAGTCTGAACGTAGGTCGCCGCGGAGGCGCTGGCAAGAGCGGCGCACCGAACGGCTGCCGGTCCGAACGCCCCGGGTCAGGCGGAGTCGGGCGCACCGGGCAGGCCCGCGGAGCGCAGCGCGTGGGCGAGCCGGCGGTGCCGCTGCGCGGGTCCGCGGCGGGCGGCGCGCAGCAGCTGCGGCACGAGGCGGCCGGGATCGGTCCCGGCCAGCTCGACGGCCTCGTCGGTGCTGCGGGCGCCGGCGAAGGCGTCGAGCAGTTCCTCCGATTCCCGGTCGCGGCCCGCGCGGTGGAGGGCGGCGAGGATCGCGGCCAGCTCGGGTACGGGCCTGGCGGCGGCGTGCCGGACGAGCTGCAGCGCCTCTCGGGTACGGCCGGCGGCGGCGAACGCGTCCGCGGCCCCGGTCAGCCGCTCGGGGGGCAGCGCGGCGGCCTCCCACAGCAGGGTCGCCACCTCGGCGCCGCCGGCGGTGCGCTCCAGCTCGGCGGCGAGGTCGGGCAGCGCTTCCGGCGGGCCGGCCGCGGCGGCGCTGAGCCGCGCGTACGCCTCGCCGGTACGGCCCGCGTCGCGCAGGGCGGCCACGGTGGCGGCGGTCTCGCCGGCGACCCGCAGCGCCGCGGCCCGCCGGGCGGCGGCGTGGGCGGCTTCCGCGGCCTGCTTCCGTCGCCGCCCGCGGCCCCCGGACCCGGGCCCCGCTCCGGCGAACCGGGCGCCGCGCGGCAACGGTGCGGAGGGCACGGCGGCGTCGTCGGCCGGCTCCGGGGCACCGGTCCCGGGCGGGCCGTCTCCCTCCCCGGTACCCGGGCCCGGGAAGCGGGCGCCCCGGGGCGGGAGCGGCACGGCCGGGGCGGCTTCGGCGGCGGGCCGGCCGGGGCCGCCGGAGCCGGGCGCGGGACCGGCACCGGCCGCATCCGCGGCAGCCCCGGTACCGCTCCCGGCGGCGCCCGGCGGCAGGCCCTCGTACGCGCCGCCCACGGCCGGCAGCACCGGCGGCGGCGCCGGCGCGGCCCCCGCGAACCGGGCGCCCCCGAGCGCCGCCGGAGGCGGCCGTACGGGCTCGCGTTCCGCCGCCTGCCGGGCCAGCGCGGCGATCCGGCCCCGCAGTTCCGTGCAGCGGGCGGACGCGCGGTCGGCCTCGTCGCGCACCCAGGCCAGCTCGTACTCCAGTCGCTGCGCCGTCCAGGGGTCCCGCTCGACCGCCAGCCGGCCGCGCAGCAGTTCGGCGCCGGCTGCCGCCGTGCGGTGCTCCGCGAGCCGGGCGCGGAGCACCGCGGTCAGGGCGGCGCGATCGGGGCGGGACGCGTCGTGGGCGGCGACGGCGGCGCGGTGCAGGTCGCGGGCGCGCGGCAGCGCCGCGTCCGCCGCGCGCCGGCCGCCGTGCTCGGCCAGGTCGTGCAGCAGCGACTCGACGAGATCCCACGGGGGCAGAGCGGAGCCGTCCAGGCAGGCGCGCAGACCGTCGGGATCGCCGCGGCGGAAGACGCCGTACCAGCCGGACTCTTCATCCAGCCATCCCGTGATCTGCCGTAAGAATCGCGCGAATTCCGCCATTTCCGGCGGCAGCGATTGTTTCGCCACGGCGGGCATTCGACACCCGCTTTATTTCGTCCGCGCTACGGGGGCTTTGCGGTCGCGGTAAACGGAATCCTGTGGACGGCGGCCTCGAACAACGATACGGACGACCGCTAGCATGCCCCGTCATGAGCGAACCGATCCTCGTCCTCGTCTCGGCCGCCGCCGGCCTCGTGGCCGGCGCCGCGCTCGGGTGGTACGCGCGCGGCTCCCTCGGCGGGCGCCGCCACCGGCGCCGGGAGCGCTTCTTCGGGCTGCCGCGCAACTCGGAGGCCCTCGTGGTGGTGAACCGGGACGCCGGCGGCGGGGACTGGAGCGTGGCCAAGCACGACGCGCTCGCCCTGCTGGAGCTGTCCGCCGTGATCAAGTCCTGCGGGGCGCACGCGCAGGTCGTCGCGCAGGACACCGCGCAGCAGGCGTTCGGCGACCGCACCGAGTTCTGCGTCGGCACCCCGATATCCAACCGCCGCATGGCCGCGCACATGCAGTCGCTGCTGCCGGGCGTACGGATCAACACGGACCCCGAGCCGGGCCCCGACCGTGGCGCGTTCGCCGTGGGCACGGAGCGCTACCGGGTGGAGAACGGGGTCAGCGAGCACGTGCTCCTCGCCCGGCTGGCCGCCGGCCAGGAGGCCAGGCCGGTGTTCCTCTCCTGCGGCCAGCGCTCCATCACCAACCAGGCGGCGATGCGCTACCTGGTGAAGAACGAGAGCCGGCTCAACCGGAAGTACGGCACCAGTTCCTTCGTACTGCTGCTGAAGGTGGTCAACTCGCAGTCGTACGGACCCGATGTGGTGGAACTCGTCGGGGACGTGACCAAGCAGGCGCAGACTCCGCTCGCCCAGCCGGCGGGGAAGCACGGTAAGTCCTGACCCCGCCGCGCCGCGCCCGCGCGACCCGGGTGCGCGCCCGGCGGGCGCCCGGGCGATGATGCCGGGACCTAGGTACGCATTCGCTCCCTGAGTACCTAGCCTGTCGGGCGAGTTGCGGGAGAGGAGCCTCCGGAATGGGCGACGCCAGGCCGGTGTACCAGCGCATCGCCGACGATCTGCGCGAGCGGATCGACGGCGGCGACCTGTCCGTGGGGGCGCAGATCCCGTCGCGCTCCCAGCTCAAGCGCGCGTACGCGGCGAGCGACCAGACCGTGGACCGGGCCGTGCGGGTGCTGAAGGCCGCCGGCTACGCCCAGGGGCAGTTCGGCCGCGGCGTGTTCGTCGCCGACCGCACCCCCGTGGGCAGCCTGCTGCGCAGCACGGGCGCGGTCGACTCCCCCTTCGCCGCCCGGCTGGTGCCCGGCGGCGTCGCGCTGACGTGGGAGGCGGTCTCCACCCCCGCCCCCGCGCCGCGGGAGGCCGCCCGGCGGCTCGGGATCCCGGCGGGCGACCGGGTGATGTGCACGCAGTACGAGTACCTGGCCGACCGCAAGCCGGTGCAGCTGGCCGTGAGCTGGGAGCCGCTGGCGCTCACCGACGGCACCGACGTCGTCTTCCCCGAGCGCGGCCCGTACGCCCGGCGCGGCGTGCGCGGCCGGTTCGCGGCGATCGGGATCCGGGTGGTACGGGCCGCGGAGCTGGTCGGCTCGCGGTCGGCGACGACGGCGGAGGCGGAGGCGCTGGGCTGCGCACCGGGGCAGTGCGTGACGACGCTGGAGCGCACGCACTACGACGAGCGGGGCCGGGCGGTGGAGACCTCCGAGGCGGTGGTGCGGGCGGACCGCTGGCGGCTGGAGTACGACATCGCGTTCACCGGCTGACGGAGGCGGCGCGGGCGGCGGCCGGGCGCCGCGCCGCGGCGGCGTCAGCCCTCCGCGACCTCCGCGTACATCTGGGACAGCTCCGGCGCCCCGTTCGCCGCCCACTCCGCGCCGATCTCCAGCACGTCCATCTCGCGCCCCGACGACAGCCGCACCACCGGCGCGCCGTCCTCCGGGTCGAGCACCCACTGCGCGTCCGCGATCGTCCGTACGATCACCGTGCCCAGATACAGCCCCGCGTCGCTGCCCAGCCAGGGCGTGACCTCGGGGTCGTCCCGCCAGCGCGGCAGCAGTTGGTCCAGCTCCTCCAGCGACCGCGGGGTGTCGTCCAGCTCGACGCCGGCGGACTCGGCCTGGACGCGCAACAGTTCGCACTCGCTGAGCAGTTCGGTGACGCCCTCCTGGTCGACCGGCGTGTCCACGTGCGACGCCCGCTGCTCACTCCCGGAGCCGTGCCGTCTACGCCAGTTGTCGAGGAAGGAGATGTTCATGCCCCCACCCTCGCATCCGGGCAGGCGGCAGCACCACAGGCGCGCGGATCCGATTCGCTCACCAGGTGTTTCCCGGAAGGCCGTCTTGACCGTTCACTCCTGTCTCTTTAGCGTCATTGCGCCCCCCTGAGATAACTGGTCATGTCGAGACGCCGAACCGGGACCCGGAGGGCCACCTTGCGGATTCGCCTCGTCACCACCGCCACCCTGCTCACACTCGCCGCCACCGCCGTACCGGTGGCGGCCCAAGCAGCCGAACGGCCCAGCGGGCCGCAGCCGTTGGCCAAACTCTTCGACAACACCGCCGTCAGCGACGACGCCGACCCGGGCGCCGCGGACTTCGACGGCGCCGGCAGTTCCCTCTCCGCCGGGGACCTGGCCGCCGCCGGCTGGACGCCCGGCCGCAAGCTGGACATCGACGCGGCCGAGCTGCGGCTGCCGCGCTACGGCCGCGGCGCACCCGACAACGTCGTCGCCGACGGCCAGTCCGTCGCGCTGCGCGGCACGGGCAACGCCGTCTCCCTGCTCGTCGCCGGCTCCTCCGCCGCCGGTCCCGGCACCGGGGTCTCCGGCACCGGCACGGTGCGGTACTCGGACGGCAGCTCCAGCCCGTACAGCCTGACCGCGCCGGACTGGCGCTCCGGGCCGCTCACCACCAAGGCGCTGGCGCTGCCCGGGTTCAACACCCCCGACGGGCCGCGGGCCGAGGCCACCCGGCTGTACGCGGTGACCGTGCCCGTCACCCGGGGCAAGCGGATCACCTCGCTGACCCTCCCCGGGGACCCGGGCCCCGATTCCGACCTGCACGTCTTCGCGGCCTCCGTACGGCCGGAGGCCACCGGCTGGACCGGGAGCTGGGCCGCCAGCACCTCCGGCTACACCGCCGTGGGGCCGTGGACGGACCGGACGCTGCGGCTCGTGGTGCACGCCGGCGCGGGCGGCGACAGCACCCGGGTGCGGCTCGCCAACACCTTCGCCGCGTCGCCGGTGCGGTTCGGGCAGGCCACCGTCGCCGTGCAGGGCGAGGGCGCCGCCACCGCCGGCAGCCCGGTGCCGCTGACGTTCGGCGGCAGGACCGGCACCACCGTCGCCGCGGGCGCCGAAGTGGTCAGCGACCCGGCCCGCTTCACCGTGCCGCCCGGATCGAACCTGCTGGTCAGCATCCACCTGCCGGAGACCGTGAGCGCCGCGCCGGTGCACGCCCTGGCCATGCAGAACTCGTACATCAGCGCCGACGGCAGCGGCAACCGCGCCGCCGACCCCGGCGCCGACGCCTTCACCGGCACCGTCGGCACCTGGCCGTTCCTCACCGGCATCGACGTGCGCGGCGGCCCCGGCTCCGTCGTCACCCTCGGCGACTCCATCACCGACGGGCACAGCTCCGGCACGGGGATGAACCAGCGCTGGCCCGACGTGCTCTCCGACCGGCTGCGCGCCCAGGACGAGGTGCCCCGCTACGGCGTGCTCAACCAGGGCATCTCCGCGAACCGCATCGTCACCGACCGGTACAAGGGCGACGGCGTGAGCAGCGACGTCGGCGGCGTCAGCGCCCAGCACCGGTTGGAGCGCGACGTGCTGGCGCAGACCTCGGCCCGTACCGTCGTGGTCTTCGAGGGCATCAACGACGTCCGCGCGGGCACCGGCGCCGACGAGGTGATCGCCGGGCTGCGCAGCATCTCCGAGCGGGCGCAGGCCCGGGGGCTGCGGGTGGTGGCCGCGACCATCGCGCCCTGTGAGGGCTACGGCGACTGCAGCCCCGCGGTCGACGCGCGGCGCACCGCGGTCAACGACTACATCCGCGCCAACGCGGGCGGGGCGGACGCCGAGTTCGACGCGCTGCTCGACTTCGACGCCGTGCTGCGCGACCCGGAGCGGCCGCAGCGGCTGCTGCCCGCGTACGACAGCGGCGACCACCTCCACCCCGGCCCGGTGGGCCTGAAGGCGGCGGCGGACTCGATCGACCTGGGGCTGCTCGTGCCGCGCCCGTAGTGCCGCCCTAGAGATCGAGATCGACGACGACGGGGGCGTGGTCGGACGGGTTCTTGTCCTTGCCCGGCCGCCGCGCCTCCCGGTCGACGTACGAGTCGGTGACGGCTGCGGTGAACGCGGCGTTGCCGTAGACGTGGTCGATGCGCATCCCCTTGTTCTTCTGGAAGCCGAGCTGGCGGTAGTCCCAGAAGGTGAAGGGGATGTCGTACTTCAGCGCGCGGGGGTAGACCTCGCTGAGCCCGGCGGACTTCTGCAGCTCGACGAGCGCAGCACGCTCCGCCTCGCTGACGTGGGTGTGCCCGTCGAAGAGGGAGATGTCCCAGACGTCCTCGTCCTTGGGCGCCACGTTGTAGTCCCCGAGGAGGGCGTAGGGGCGCTCGCCCGGGGCCTCTTCCGCGGCCGTCGCGCGCAGCGCCTCCAGCCAGCGCAGCTTGTACGCGTAGTGGGCGTGCCCGACGTCGCGGCCGTTCGGCACGTACAGCGACCAGACGCGCACCGGACCGCACGTCGCGCCGAGCGCGCGGGGCTCGGTCGCGCCGTCGTACTGCGGCTGGTCCGGCAGGTCCTCGGTGACGTCGGCCAGACCCGCCTTGGAGATGACCGCCACCCCGTTCCACCGGCCGTCGGCGCGGATCGCCGCCTCGTACCCCAGGGCGGCGAGCGCCTCGCCCGGGAACGCCTCCGCCGTGCACTTCAGCTCCTGGAAACACACCACGTCGGGCGCGGTCTCCTCGAGCCACTGCAGGATGCGGGGCAGCCGGGGATTGATCCCGTTGACGTTCCACGTAGCGATGCGCACAGCCATGCCGACAACCTACCCCGCCCCTCTGACAACGGGCCGCGGGGATCCGCGGAGGCCTACACCGCCAGGCTGGCGCCCCGTTCGAGCCGGACGTGCTCCGCGCCGCCGATGCCCGGGCCGTTCGGGCCCAGCATGCGGCCGTAGAGCGGCGGGGCGAGGTCGGAGAGCAGCGCGTCGTGGACGTCGACCGCGCGCCGGGGGGCGACCGCGCGGACGTAGTCGACGACCTCGGCGAGCTTGTTCCACGGCGCCATCACCGGCATCAGCAGGGTCTCGACGGCGCGGTCCGGCACGGTCAGCGCGTCGCCCGGGTGGAAGACGGCGCCGTCCACGACATAGCCGACGTTGGTGACGCGCGGGATGTCCGGGTGGATCACGGCGTGCAGTTGGCCGTGCACCTCGACCTCGAAGCCGGCGGCGGTGATCACGTCGCCCTCGCCGACGGTGTGCACCCGGCCGGGGAACGCCGCGGCGACCTGATCCGCGACGCTGCGCAGCGTCCACAGCTGCGCGGCGGGGTTGGCGTCGAGGGCGGCGCGCAGCCGGCCCTCGTCGAAGTGGTCGGGGTGCTCGTGCGTGACGAGCAGGGCGTCCGCGCCCACCGCGGCGTCCGCCTCGCTGAACCCGCCGGGGTCGATGACCAGCACCGCCCCGTCCTTGGCCAGCCGGACGCAGGAGTGGCCCTTCTTCGTCAATTCCATGATGCCGGTGACAACTCCTCGTCAGTACTCCGTCGTGGACACCGTACGCACCACGAGGTTCTCGGGGTCCTCGGTGTTGACGACAATGGACACGTCCGGGCGCTCGCCGGGCTGCTTGAGCTTCAGCCCCGACCAGTCCCCCTCGGTGAAGTCCCAGCCGACCTCGTCCGCCTGGGCGGGCGTGATGGGGTTCAGGCCGTCCTTCAGCCGGGGCAGGGGCCGGACGTCCGTGCGCGAGAACGTCGTCTCCAGGTACTCGTCCACCGACTCCTGCGGGGCGGTGAAGTCGACGTACAGGGCGCTGTCGTGCAGCGAGTTCTGCTCGTAGTAGCGGATGTACTCGGCGCCGCCGGGGACGGGCACCTGGTAGATGCGGCGCAGCAGGCGCGGCGGCCAGCCGGCCTCCATGTCCGTGTAGGCGGCGCGCTCGGCCTTGTCGCGGCCGCTCTCGCGGCTCTGCTGGGTGGAGATCCAGCCGTAGACCAGCGGGATGCCGACGAGCAGGGCGATGGCGAGGTACGCCTTCCAGGAGCGGACGACGCGGCGCGGCGGGCGGTGGGGCATGTGTCCATTGTGTGCGGGATCGGGCTCCTGCCCGTGCGCGGGCCGCTCGCCGGAGTCTTGGAGGGTCACTTGCCGACCACCTGCGCGAACCGCTCGTAGCGCTCGACGCGCCGCCGGTTGGTGCGGCGGAACCTGCGGGCCACCAGGCGGGCCAGGTCGGCGGCCCCGACGAGCCCGGCGTCGTTGCCGAGGCGGGCGCGTACTATCCGGGCCTCGGGCCGGTAGCCGCGGCCGGTGAGGCTGCGGCCGAAGGCGTCCTGGGCCGGCTTGATGAGCAGGTCGTCGGCGGCGCTGACGCCGCCGCCGATGACGAAGCAGGAGGGATCGAGGGCGGCGGCGAGGTTGGCGATGCCGACGCCGAGCCACTGGCCGATGTCCTGCAGCAGCTCTATGCACATCGCGTCGCCCTCACGGGCCAGCTCGGTGATGAGCGGGCCGGTGATGTCGCCGACGTTGCCCTTGACGCGGTCGATGATCCCGTACGCGACCGGGGACTCGGCGGCGGCCAGCTCACGGGCCTCGCGGACCAGCGCGTTGCCGGAGCTGTACTGCTCCCAGCAGCCGCGGTTGCCGCACGGGCAGCGGTGCCCGCCGGGCACCACCTGCATGTGGCCGAACTCCCCGGCCACCCCGTACTTGCCGCGCTTGACCTGGCCGTCCTCCAGGATGGCGCCGCCGATGCCGGTGCCCAGGGTGATCATGACGAGGTAGTCCTCGCCGCGGCCGGCGCCGAAGCGCCACTCCGCCCAGGCGGCGGCGTTGGCGTCGTTGTCGACCATCACGGGGACCCGCAGCCGCTCGGAGAGCGCGTCGCGCAGCGGCTCGTTCCGCCAGGACAGGTGCGGGGCGAAGAGCACCCGGCTGCGGTCGGCGTCGATCCAGCCGGCGGCACCGATGCCGACGGCGTGCACGTCGTGGCGCTCGGAGAGGTCGAGGACCAGCTCGACGATCACGTCCTCGACGACCTTGGGGCTCTTGGACTTGTCGGGTGTCTCGGTGGTCGCGCGCTCCAGGATGTGCCCGTCGGCGTCGACGACGCCAGCGGCGACCTTGGTGCCGCCGATGTCGATGCCGACGGTGGGCACCCGGGGCGCGGTCAGGTGCGAGCGCCGCTCGCGGTGGCTCACGCTGCGCAGCACGGTGGCGCGCGCGGCACCGCGGTGCGGCGTCCTCTCGGCGGACGTCACGGGCGCTCCCCTCGCCCGGGCCCAGGACGCGGCTCGGTGGGTGCGGGTGATCGCAAGGGGTGGCCCCTTCCCCTGTCGGGAGTCGCTGACGTGTGCCGATTCTGCCTCACAGGCCCCCTCCACCGCACGGCGGTGTGGACAGCGGGCGGCCGGGCGGGCGCGGGCCGCCGCCGTACGTTCCGGCGGCGGCCGCGACGCATGGCGTCGCACCCGGTCAGGCGCCCTTTCCCGCCCTTCCCGGCGCGCTCGGGCCTGCCGCCGCGCGCAGGGTTCCCCGGCGCGCGGCGGGTGCGCTCGCGCCGGTGCTAGGGCCTGTCGTTCGGATCTTCGCCGGGCTCGCGACGCCTGGCACCGCTCCCCCACAGCGCGCAGAGCGCGCGTGGGCGGTACCCCCAGCCGCGTTGTCGTCGGTCAACGACGCTCCGCGTCGCCTCCCTCCTCCGCCTTGCGATGCACGGCACCAGCCGCCGCTCCCTGATCCGACAAGACCCAAACGACAGACCCTAGCCCTTCGCCCGCTGCAGCTCGTGGCTGAGCTGCTCCAGCTCGCTGCCGCCGGCCATCTGCCGGGTCAGCTCGTCCAGCGTGATCTCCGGGCGGGCGTGGCTGCCGGCCATGACCCCGCGCTTGAGCAGGATGAACCGGTCGCCGACCAGGTAGGCGTGGTGCGGGTTGTGGGTGATCAGGACGACGCCGAGGCCGTGGTCGCGGGCTGCGGCCACGTACTTCAGCACCACGCCGGACTGCTTGACGCCCAGCGCCGCGGTCGGCTCGTCCAGGACCAGCACCTTGGCGCCGAAGTAGATCGCCCGAGCGATGGCGACCGACTGCCGCTCGCCGCCCGAAAGGGTGCCGATGGGCTGGTCGACGTCCCGCAGGTCGATGCCCATGCGCAGCAGCTCGGCGCGGGTGGTGGCGCGCATCTTCGGCACGTCGAGCCGGCGCAGCGGGCCGCGGCCCACCGTCGGCTCCGAGCCGAGGAAGAAATTGCGCCACACGGGCATCAGCGGCACCACCGCGAGGTCCTGGTAGACGGTCGCGATGCCCCGGTCCAGCGCCTCGCGCGGGTTCCCCAGCCGGGAGTCCCGGCCCTCGATGCGGAAGCTGCCGGAGTCGTGCTGGTGCAGCCCGGAGATGATCTTGATGAGGGTGGACTTGCCCGCGCCGTTGTCGCCGAGCACGCAGGTGATCTCGCCGGCGTGCACCTGGAGGGAGACACCTTCGAGCGCGCGGATGTTGCCGTAGTACTTGCTGACGTCCGCCAGCTCCACCAGCGGCCCGCCCCCGGCGGGTCCGCCGGGGGCCGCCGCGCCGTCCGCGGCCGTGCCGTCGTCAGCCGTGCCGTCGCCGGCCGTGCCGTCGCCGGCCGTGCCGTCCGTGGCCTTCGTCATCTGGCCGCCTCCGCGCGCGTGCGTACCCAGGAGTTGAGGATCGTGGCCAGCAGCAGCATCGCGCCGAGGAAGAACCAGAACCAGTCCGAGTCCCACTGGGCGTAGACGATGCCCTGCTTGGCCATGCCGAAGATCAGCGCGCCGATCGCGGCGCCGATCGCCGAGCCGTAGCCGCCGGTCAGCAGGCAGCCGCCGATCACGGCGGCGGCGATGTAGTGCAGCTCCAGGCCGCGGCCCTCCGCGGACTGCACCACGCCGGAGAACGAGAACAGCAGGTGCTGCCCCGAGATCCAGGCCGCCACCGCGACGCCGAGATAGAGCCCGATCTTGGTGCGGTGCACCGGGACGCCGACCGCGCGGGCGGCGTCCTTGTTGCCGCCGACCGCGAAGATCCAGTTCCCCCAGCGGGTGCGCAGCAGGATCCAGGTGGCCAGCACGACCAGCCCGATCCACCACAGGATCGTCACGCGCAGCTTGAACGAGCCGACGTCGACCGACGAGGCGAAGAGCACCCGCGCCGACTCGAAGCCCTGCATGTCGTCGATGCCGTTCGTGGAGACCGTGCCCTGGATCCTCTTGGTGAGGCCGATGTTGGCGCCCCAGAGCATCAGGTACGTGCCCAGCGTGATGATGAAGCTGGGCAGCCCGGTGCGGATCAGCATGAAGCCGTTGAAGAAGCCGATGGCGAGGGTGACCAGCAGGGAGACGAAGACGCCCACCCAGACGTTGGCGGTCATCTCGTACGCGAACATCGTCGACGTCAGCGCCGCGGAGGTGACCAGCACGCCCGCCGACAGGTCGAACTCGCCGCCGATCATCAGCAGCGCCACGGGCACCGCCATGATGCCGATGGTGGAGGCGGCGTACAGCACGGTGTCGAGGCTGGACAGGAAGCTGTCCGCGATGACGGCGAAGAAGAGGAAGACCGCGACCGCGCCGATCACCGAGCCCAGCTCCGGCCGGCCCAGGAGCCGGTGCAGCGGGGAGGCGTGCAGCAGGCGTTCGTCCGGCGCCTTGGCGTCCGCCGGGAGGGTGGCGGTCATCGGGTGCCGCGCTCCGTGAACTTCTTCAGGTCGGGAGCGTCCTCCTCGGTGACGATGGCGGGACCGGTCAGCACGGTCTGGCCGCCGCCGATGACGTTGCCGTTCGTCTCGTACAGCCACAGCTCGTCGACCGCCAGGTAGCCCTGCAGGTAGGGCTGCTGGTCGACGGCGAAGCTGAGCTGCTTGCCCTCCAGCGACTCCGCCACGGACTTGTTCAGGTCGAAGGTCGCGACCTCCGCCTCGCTGCCGGTGGCGTCCTTGGCCTCCACGGCCGAGGCGGCGACGTCCGCGTTGAGCGTGACGACCGAGTCGACGCCGCCGTCCGCCTCCAGCTTCGCCTGGATCCCGGAGAGCACCCCGGGCTTGCTCGCGCCGTCGACGGTCAGGTTCTCCACCGAGCCGGAGAAGGTCTTCTTCACACCGGCGCAGCGCTGCTCCAGGCCGACGTTGCCCTGCTCGTGGATGACGCAGACGGCCTTCTTGCGGCCGCGCTCGTTCAGCTCCTCGCCGACCGCCTCGCCGGCGACGGACTCCTCCTGGCCGATGTGGCTCAGGGCGCCGTACTCCTTGGAGAACTCCGCGCCGGAGTTGATCGTCACCACCGGGATGCCGGCGTCCACGGCGGCCTGCACCGCGCTCTTCATCGCCTCCGGCTTGGCGAGCGTGACGATGATCCCGTCGACCTTCTTGTCGACGAACGTCTGGACCAGCCGCGCCTGCTCGTCGTCCTTCTCGCTGTTGGCGTAGAGGAACTCGACGTTGTCCTTGGCGGCTGCCTGCTTGGAGCCGCTCTGGACGATGTCCCAGAAGGTGTCGCCCGGCGCCGAGTGGGTCACCATGGCTATCTCCATGCGCGGCGTGTTCACGCCCCCGCCGCCGCCACCGCCGCCGTCGTTCTCCTCGGCGTCCTTGCCGCCGGAGTCACTGCAGCCCGCTGCGGCGACCGCCAGCAGGGTGGTGATCGCCGCCGCCGCGAAAACGCGCGTGCTACGGGCCATACGGCTGCGCGCCATCTGGGTACCCGCCTTTCTTCCCTGGTCGTCCCCGGCCGCCCGCGTGGCGGCTGGAGGTGTTCTAGCCGGGGGCGGGGACCGAGTCAATGCCTTGCCGGATCATTCTGACCCGCGGCTACCCGTGAGTCACCCCGTGGGTCCCCGCCAGGTCAGCCGCGGTCGAGCAACTGGAACTCGAAGCTGTAGCGCGAGGCCCGGTACAGGTGCGAGCCGAACTCCACCCCGCGCCCCGTGTCGTCGTAGGTGAACCGCTCCATCGTCAGCACCGCCGCACCCTCCTCCTCGCCCAGCCGCTCCGCCTCCGCCGCGGTCGCGGGCCGGGCGCCGACCCGCTGGCGGGCGCTGTGCAGCGCGATGCCGGCGCCGCGCAGCACCCGGTAGAGGCCCGTCGACTCCAGCTCGTCGGCGCGCAGCCGGACCAGCTCGGCGGGCAGGTGGTTGCAGAGCACGGCGACCGGCTCGCCGTGGGTCAGCCGCAGCCGGTCCACCCGGACGACGTCCGTGCCCTCGGCGACGCCGAGCGCCGCCGCGACGTCCGCGGTGGCCTGCACCTCGGTCACGCTCAGCACCCGGGTGGCCGGGCGCTGCCCGGCGGCCTCCAGGTCGTCGTAGAGGCTGGTCAGGCCGAGCGGGCGGCGCACCTGGCTGTGCACGACCTGGGTGCCGATGCCCCGGCGGCGGACCAGCAGTCCCTTGTCGACCAGCGACTGGATGGCCTGCCGCACGGTGGGCCGGGACAGGCCGAGCCGGGCCGCCAGCTCGATCTCGTTGCCGAGCAGGCTGCCGGGGGTCAGCGCCCCCTGCTCGATCGCCGCCTCCAGTTGCTGGGACAGCTGGAAGTACAGCGGGACCGGGCTGCTGCGGTCCACGCCGAGCCGGAGGGCGGGGACGGGACCTGTGCCGCGCTTCGTCACGCTCCGGAGCGTAACGGTCGGGCCGTGCCACCGGAAGGCTTCACGTCAGGTTGTCCTGACAATTGACAATCCCGCTGGCCACGGGAGATTTTGAGGCCATGCGCATCGGACTCCTCGGCACCGGCAGAATCGGCGCCTTCCACGCGGCCGCGCTGCGGCGGCACCCGGACGTCAGCTCGCTCGTCGTGACCGACGCGGACCCGCAGCGGGCCGCCGAGGTCGCGGCACGTACGGGCGCGGAGGCGGTCGGCACGCCCGCCGACGCGCTGGCCGCCGGAGTGGACGCCGTGGTGATCGCCGCCGCCACCGCCGCGCACGCGGAGCTGCTGGGCGCGGCGGCGCAGGCGGGTCTTCCGGTGTTCTGCGAGAAGCCGATCGCCGTCGACCTGGCGGGCACCCGGGCCGCGCTGGCGGAGGTGGCCGCGGCCGGGATCGTGCTCCAGATGGGCTTCATGCGCCGCTTCGACGCGGGCTACGCCGCGGCCCGCGAGGCCGTACGCGGCGGGCGCCTGGGGCGGCTGCACACCGTACGGACCGCCACCTCCGACCCGGCGCCGCCGCCGGCCGCGTACCTGCCGCTCTCCGGCGGGCTCTACCGCGACTGCGTCATCCACGACGTCGACGCGCTGCGGTGGGTGACCGGCCGGGAGGTCACCGAGGTGTACGCGGCCGGCTCCGACGCGGGCCCTGCGATGTTCCGCGAGGCGGGCGACGTCGACACGGCGGCGGCGCTGCTCACCCTGGACGACGGCACGCTGGCCGCCGCGACGGCGACCCGCGTCAACGGGGCGGGCTACGACGTGCGGATGGAGCTGGCCGGCGAGCGCGACCAGATCGCGGTGGGCCTGGACGAGCGGACGCCGCTGACCTCCGTGGAGCCGGGCGCACCGGCGCGGGGCGGCAAGCCGTGGCAGGGCTTCCTGGAGCGTTTCGCGCCGGCGTACGAGGCGGAGCTGGCGGCGTTCGTCAAGGTGGTCCGCGGCGAGCTGGCCAACCCGTGCGACGGCGCCGAGGCGCTGGCGGCGCTGCACGTGGTGGAGGCGTGCGAGCTGTCGCGCCGGGAGCGCCGCCCGGTGCGGGTGGCGGAGATCGCGGAGACGCCGTAGGGCGTCGTACGCCGGTGACGCCGCGCGCCGCCGGCCGGACCGGCGGCCGGGGTCACTCCGCGGCCAGGGCCGCCAGGACCGCGCGCAGCCGGGCGCGTTCCTCCGGGAGCGGGGACGTGGGGGTGTGTTCCCGGGTCCACGGGGAGACCTCCAGGGTCCCCGTGGCGTCCTCCGCGGCCAGCCGCTCCGTCAACCGGCTGAAGTCGGCGACCGGGTCCTGCTCCCCGTACTGCTCCAGCCGCTCGGCCAGCAGGGCGGTGCCGGGGCCGAGGTCGGGGCGATCGAAGCGCAGGGCGCCGGCGGCGGCCCGTTCCTGCTCCTCGTAGCGGTCCGCCCAGAACGTCCACTCCCAGCCCGGCCACCGGGGCAGCACGGTCGCCCGGGCCGCGCCCGCGACATGCTGCAGGGTCCAGCCGCAGACCCGGCGGTGCACGGTGTCGAGGTGCACGCCGCCCTCCGGGATCGTGGGGATCCGGTCCGTCAGCGCGGCGGGCGAGAGCTGTCCGGCCAGCTCGGGGCCGCGGTCGAGCAGGTCCTCCAGGTCGTCGGCGAAGACCGCGTACGCGCGGACGCCGCCCCCGCTCCCGCCGTCACCGCCGCCGTCCGCGACCGTGACGGCCAGCGCGATCTCCTCGGAACCGGGCTCGATGGGCGCCAGCTCCGACGTCTCCGGCGGCTCCGGCTCCGCCGTCGCCCGGTCGCTGCGTACCAGCGCGGCATCCACCCCCACGTACGCCGCGAAGTCCTCCAGACCGCCGTACGCCCATCGGACCCGCCACCCGGGCCACGTCCGGGCCAGCACCGCGAACAGCGCCCGCCGGTGGACGTAGTCCTCCAGGTGCCAGGTGAAGAAGAGCAGTTCACGCGCGTCGTGGTCGGCGAGTGCGGCGCCCTCGCACCACCTCTCGTCCAGCCAGTCGTCCCGCGGGACCTCCCGCTGGGCGGCGATGAAGCGGGAGGCGCTGCGCGGGCCGTCGAGGAGCTGTGCGTCGATGCCGCTCGCGCCCCAGTGGGAGTAGTGCAGCCGCCAGTCGCCGTCCCGTACGAGCACGTAGTTCGCGCGGGCACCCACCGCCGGTCAGACCGCCGCCAGCCGGGCCAGGAGGTCGGCGGCGCGCTTGGCGACCTCCTCGCGGTCGCCGCCGGACAGCGCCGAACCCATGCCGACGCCCACCGCGCCCGCGGCGATCCAGTCGGGCGCGTCCGCGATCGAGATCCCGCCCGTGGGCAGCACCGCGGCCTGCGGCAGCGCGGCCCGTACGTCCTTGACCCAGCCCGGCTCGTGCGCGGAGGCCGGGAAGAGCTTCAGGACGTCCACGCCCAGCTCCAGCGCGCGCACCGCCTCGGTGGGCGTGGCGACGCCGGCGAAGACGGGGACGCCGTAGCGGTGCGCGGTGGCGACCACGCCGGCGTCGAGGTTCGGCGCGACGAGGTAGCGGGCCCCCGCGTCGACGGCCAGCCGGGCGGAGGCGGCGTCCAGCACCGTACCGGCGCCGATGACGGCCTCCGCACCGACCTCGCGGCGCAGCGAGCTGACCAGCTCCAGCGCGAAGGGCGTGGTCAGCGAGATCTCCAGGCTGCTGATCCCGGCCGACAGCAGCGAGTCGGCGGTGGCGGCGGCACCGTCGTAGGTGTCGCTGCGGACGATGGCGACGACCCGCTGTTCCAGCGCGGCCCGGGTGATCTCCCAGCGGTACACGGTGCTTCCTCCGGTGGTTCTCTCTGGGCGGTGCGCGGTTCTGCCGTGGTGCGCGGCGTTGCGTCCCTTGCGTGCCGTACGGGCCGTGCGCTCAGCGGTGGACGGAGTCGCCGCCCGCGGTGAAGGCGGCGAGCGCGCGGTCGCGCGCGGCGGCGGTCGGCAGCCCGTCGGTGTCGGTGACCGCCTGGATGACGAGCGCGGCGACGCAGGCGCCCTCGGCGAGGGCGCGCTCCAGCGGCAGGTCCCGCAGCCGGGCGGACAGGAACCCGGTGGCGAAGGCGTCGCCGGCGCCGACGGGGTCGGCGAGCAGCACGTCGTACGGCGGCTGGTCGACGCGGGCGCCTGCGGCGGTGAGCGCGGTGGCGGTGTGGTCGGCGCGCTTGATCACGACGGTGTCCGTACGGCCGCGCAGCAGCCGGGCGGCGGCGTCGTCGGCGCTCTCGCCGGTGAGCATCTCCAGCTCGTCGTCCCCGGCGAGCAGCAGGTCGGCCTCGGCGAGCAGCGGGCCGACGACCTCGGCCCAGCGCTCCGGTCCGGCGAGCTTGCGGCGGACGTTGGGGTCGAAGGAGACCAGCGCGCCGGCCGCGTGGGCGAGTTCGATCAGCTTGGCCGTCGCCTCGGCGGCGGACGGCGACAGGATCGGCGTGATGCCGGAGATGTGCAGCACCCGGACGCCCTCGACCACCTCGGGGCTGATGTGCTCGGGGGCGAGGCGGGAGGCGGCGGAGCCGGCCCGGTAGTACTGCACGTCGATGGCGCGCTGCGGGTGGCTGTCGCGGAGCAGCATGCCGGTGGGTGCGTCGGGGTCGACGTCCGCGTACGAGACGTCGACGCCGTCCGCGCGGAGTTGGGCGAGGACGGCCTCCCCCGCCGGGTCCGCGCCGACGCGGCCGAACCAGCGCGCCCGGTGGCCGAGCCGGGAGAGGCCGGCGGCCACGTTCGACTCCGCGCCGCCGATGGCCCGGCGGAAGTTCACGGCGCGCGCCAGCGGCATCCCGGGCTCGGCCAGCATCAGCAGCATGGCCTCGCCGCAGGTCAGCACCTCCGGTGCGGATTGCGCCATCGGTTCCTCCACGGTGGTGGGGCAACGTTCGTGCTCCGAACGTTATCCCGATCGGCGCCCGCGCCGGTATGGCGGGGTGCCCGGCGGGGACCGGCCCGCGGGGCCGGTCGGGGCGGACACGAGTCCATGGCGGAGCGCGGGTAAGTCCATTGCCCCCGGGGCGGGTCGGGGGTGAGGCTCGACGCTGCGTGACGTGTGCACTACACCCCCGAGATCCCGGAGGTTCCGGATGCCCGTCCCCCGCCCGGCCGTCGTCGGCGCCGTACTCCTCGCCCTGGGCCTGAGCCCGCTGGCCGTCCCGCCGGCCGCCGGCGCGCCACCGAAGCCGGCCGCGGCCGGCGACATCAGCCCGACCCCGCGCTCCGTCGAGGCGCGCGGCGACAGCGTCACCGTGACCAGCACCGTCACCCTCGTCACGGGGTCCGAGCCCGACGGGCCCGCGCTCGCCGTCGCCGAGAAGGCGCTACGCGACGCGGGGGCCGAGGACGTACGGCGTACCGGGACCGCCCCGGCGGAGAGCCGCGGGCTCACCGTCTACCTCGGCGGCCCCGACGCCAACCCCGCCTCCGCCGCCGCCCTCGGCGCCCTCGGCGTCGAGGGGCCCGCGGGGCTGCCCGCCGACGGCTACGTCCTGGCGGCCGGCACCGCCGAGCCGGCCGGCGGCACCCCCGGCGGCGACGGCATCGTGCTGGCCGGCACCGACGCCACCGGCACCTACTACGCCGCCCAGAGCCTGCGCCAGCTCCTCCCCCACCGCGACTCCCCCGGCACCCGCGTCGCCGGCACCGCCGTCCGCGACTGGCCGGGCACCGGCTGGCGCGGCGCCATCGAGGGCTTCTACGGCGTCCCCTGGTCCCACGAATCGCGCCTGGACCAGCTCTCGTTCTACGGCGAGCACAAGATGAACATCTACGTCTACTCGCCCAAGGACGACCCGTACCTGCGCGAGCGCTGGCGCGAGCCGTACCCGCCGGACGAACTCGCCCGCATCGCCGAGCTGGTCGAGCGCGCCCGCGCCAACCACGTCGAGTTCACCTACGCCCTCTCCCCCGGCCTGTCCGTCTGCTACAGCTCGGACGCGGACGTGCAGGCGCTGAACGACAAGTTCCAGACGCTGTGGGACATCGGCGTGCGCACCTTCGCCGTGCCGCTCGACGACATCAGCTACACCGACTGGAACTGCGCCGCCGACGAGGAGCGCTTCGGCACCGGCGGCGGCGCCGCGGGCGCGGCCCAGGCGCACCTGCTCAACCGCGTCAACCGCGAGTTCGTCCGCACCCACGACGGCGCGGAGCCGCTGCAGATGGTGCCGACGGAGTACTACAACACCACCCCGTCCCCGTACAAGAAGGCGCTCGCCGAGCAGTTGGACGAGGACGTGCTGGTGGAGTGGACCGGCATCGGCGTCGTCGCGCCCGTGATGACCGTCGCACAGGCACGCGACGCCCGCGAGGTCTTCGGCCACCCGATCCTGACCTGGGACAACTACCCGGTCAACGACTACGCGCAGGACCGGCTGCTGCTCGGCCCGTTCAACGGCCGGGAGAAGGGCCTGCCGGGCGAGCTGGCCGGGATCACGGCCAACCCGATGAACCAGGCCGCCGCGTCGAAGATCGCGCTGTACACGGTCGCCGACTTCGCCTGGAACGACGCCGCGTACGACCCGCAGGCCTCCTGGGCCGGGGCGCTCGCCGAACTGGCGGGCGGCGACCGGCGGGCCACCGCCGCGCTCCGGGCCTTCGCGGACGCCTCGTACGGCTCGGCGCTCAACCCCGGGCAGGCGCCGGCGCTGTCGGCGGCCATCGACGCGTACTGGGACGGCGGCGACGAGGACGCCCTGGACGACGCGCTGGCGGCCCTGGAGGCCGCGCCCGGCGTGCTGCGCGACCGGCTGCCGGACCGGGCGTTCGTCGAGGAGTCGGGGCCGTGGCTGGACTCCACCCGCGACTGGGGCACCGCCACCCGCACCGCCCTGAAGATGGTCGAGGCCGCGCGCGACGGCGACGGCGACCGCGCCTGGCAGCTGCGGCAGCGGCTGCCGGAGCTGGTGGAGCAGGCGAGGTCGCACATCTACACGGGGCTCGGCGGGCGCGAGGTGAAGGTCGTCGTCGGCGACGGCGTGCTGGACGCCTTCGTCGCGGACGCCGCGGCGGCGCACGACCGCTCGCTCGGGCTGCCCCCGCGGCCGAAGGGCGCGACGGACCTCGGCACGTACCAGGGCAACACCGTGGACCGGATGACGGACGGCGACGACTCGACGTTCTTCTGGAGCGACGGGGCGCCGCGCACCGGCTCGTGGGTGAGCGTGGACCTGGGCGGCGAGCGGGAGATCGGCGCGGTGACGCTGGCGATGGCCAAGTCGGGCAGCCAGAACGACTACCTCCAGCAGGGCGTGCTGGAGTACTCGGCGGACGGCGGGACGTGGACGGAACTGGCGGCGTTCTCCGGTACTCCGGACGTCGAGGCGGCGGCGCCGGAGGGCACCAAGGCGCGGTACGTGCGCGCCAGGTCGACGGCGGCGCAGAGCAACTGGCTGGTGGTACGGGAGTTCACCGTCGCCGGCGGCGCCTCGACGACGGTGTCCGGCGGCCCGCCCGCGGCCGAGGGCAGCACGCTTGCCGCGGCAGCGGACGGCAACACCGCGTCCGGCTACCGCGCCGCCCGCGCACCGCAGGCCGGTGAGGCGCTGGACATCGGCTTCGCGGAGCCGCGCGCGGCGGAGTCGCTGATCGTGCTCCGCCCGCAGGCCGCACCGAACGCGCAGGCGACGGTGCGGGTACGCAACGAGCCGGACGGCCCGTGGCGCACGGCGGGCCGGCTCGCCGGCGCGTACACCGAACTCCGCGTCCCGGGCGGGGCGGTGGCCGGGGTCCGGCTGCAGTGGTCGGGCGGCGGCGCGGTGCCGGAGATCACGGACGTGGGGGTGGTCGGCGGCTGACCACGACGGCGACCCCGGTGCCGGGTTCGGCACCGGGGTCGCCGCGACCGCAGGTCCGCGACCGCAGGCGCCGGCGGAGCCGGGCTGCCTGCGGTCGCGGGCGCTACGGCTCAGTCCCCCGCTCCCGCCGGCCGCAGGCTCCCGTGCAGGCGCAGGCGCGAGATCCCCCCGTCCGGGTGGATGTCGATGCGCGCGTGCGTGCCCACCGCCGGGGCCGGCAGCACGAAGCGGTGGTTGGTGTCCGGCTGGAGCCGGGTGCGGGGCAGGATCTCGGTCCACCCGCCCGCCGCCCCGTCCCGTACCGACACCGCCGCCCAGCCCGCCGCGTTGCCCTTCAGATACGCCGTGTCCACCTCCACCGCCCGGATCTCGCCGCGCCCCGCGAGCGCGTAGCGGATCCAGTCGTGGCCGTGGTCCCGGCGGCGCCGCGTCTCCCAGCCGTCGTCCATCTTCCGCGAGCGGCCCGGCCTGATGGTGTTGACCGGCGGGGAGTAGAAGCGGTCCGAGGCGTCCTCGACGCGGCCGCCGTGCTCCAGCGCGACGAGGTCGAAGGTGCCGAGCGCCGCCAGCCACTCCGGGTCCGGGACGACCTCGCCGTGGACGCGCAGGCGCGCGATGCCCCCGTCGGGGTGCTGCCGCAGCCGCAGGTGCGTGACGCGGCGGTCGCCCGCGACGGCGAAGCCGTTCGCGGCGTGGCCGCCGACCGCCGTGCGGGGCACCAGTCCGGTCCACCGCACGCCCGCCGCGAGCAGCGCCTCCGGGGAGGGCGTCCCGGGGACCTCCGCGCCCTCGACGCTCACGGACTGCGGGTGGTTGCCGCGGAAGTGGGCGGTGTCGACGACGATGCCGCGTACGACGCCGGGGGCGCCGAGGCGGACCAGCGCCCAGTCGTGGTCGCCGGCGGCCGGGTGCGGGGCCTCGGCGGAGGCGCCGCGGCGGCGCCTGGTCTCCCAGCCGTCCATGACCTTGCCCTTGTGGCCGAACGCCGCCGGGTCGAACTCGGCCCGCTCCGGCAGCAGCAGGTTCTCCCGCGGGGCGAAGAACTCGTCGTTCGCGGCGATCACCGCGCCGCCCAGGCGCCGGTCGGCGAGGTCCGGCAGGGCGGTGAAGGCGAGGTCGGCGGCGCGGTAGTCGGCGTAGGGGTCGCCGCCGCCGTACGGGGCGGCGGCGCCGGTGAAGCGGGGGATCTCGGCGGTCATGCCTGCTGCTGCCTTTCGTCCCGGTCGGTGCGTTCGTCGGGGTCGGTCGCGTCGGTACGGCCCAGGAGCCGGCCGCGGGGTCCGGTGTGGACGCCGCCGTGGTGGATGCGGTGCCCGCGCAGCCAGGTGGCGCGTACGACGCCGTGCAGGCGCCGGCCCGCGTAGGCGGTGACGCGGTTCCTGTGCTCCAGGTCAGCCGGGTCGACGGTGAACGCCGCGTCGGGGTCGAGCACGGCGAAGTCCGCGTCGCGGCCGGGCTCGATGGCGCCCTTGGCGGCGAGCCCGGCGAGCCGGGCGGGGCCCGCGGCCATCCAGCGGACGACGTCGGCGAGCCCGTGGCCGCGGCGGCGCGCCTCGGTCCACACGGCGGGCAGGCCGAGTTGGAGCGAGGAGATGCCGCCCCAGGCGGTGGCGAAGTCGCCGGTCTTCAGCTCGGCGGTGGCCGGGGAGTGGTCCGAGACGACGCAGTCGAGGGTGCCGTCGGCGAGGCCGGCCCACAGCAGGTCCCGGTTGCCGGCCTCGCGGATGGGCGGGCAGCACTTGAACTCGGTGGCGCCGTCGGGGATCTCCTCCGCGGTGAGGGTGAGGAAGTGCGGGCACGTCTCGGCGGTGACGGGCAGGCCGGCTCGGCGGGCGGCGGCCAGGACGGGCAACGCGTCGGCGGAGGAGAGGTGGAGGACGTGGACGCGGGTGCCGTGCCGCCGCGCGAGCGCCACGACGCGTTCGACGGCCCGGGTCTCGGCGGCCCGGGGGCGGGAGGCGAGGAAGCCGGCGTAGTCGGGGCCGGGGACCGGCGGGGCGCCGTCGAGCACGCCGGGGTCCTCGGCGTGGACGACGAGCAGGGCGCCGAGGCGGGCGGCCTCGGCGGCGGCGCGCTCCAGGTCCGTACCGTCGAGCCGGGGGAACTCCTCGACGCCGGACGGGGAGAGGAAGCACTTGAAGCCGAACACCCCGGCGGCGTACAGCGGCGCGAGGTCGGCGGCGTTGCCGGGGACCGCGCCGCCCCAGAAGCCGACGTCGACGTGCGCCCGGGGCCCGGCCACGGCCTGTTTGACGGCGAGCGCCCGGGCGGTGGTGGTGGGCGGGAGGCTGTTGAGCGGCATGTCGACCAGGGTGGTGATGCCGCCGGCCGCCGCGGCCCTGGTGGCGGTGGCGAAGCCCTCCCACTCGGCGCGGCCGGGGTCGTTGACGTGCACGTGGGTGTCGACGAGGCCGGGCAGCAGCGCGTCGCCGCCGCAGTCCTCGGCGCGGGCGCCGGGCGGCGGGGCCGTGTCGTACGGCAGCACGGCGGCGATCCGGCCGCCGGCGACCGCGACGGCGGCGGGCCGCTCGCCCTCGGGGGTGACCACGCGGCGTGAGCGCAGCACCAGTTCGACGTCGGTCACCCGGTCCCCTCTCGGCACGGCCTGCTTCAACGTTCTGTTGAAATGCACTGTCGCGGCGGGTGCCCGCCCCCGTCAAGGGGCCGCCCGCCGGACGGTTCGGCGGATTCCACATGATGAAAGCCGGATTCCGGGCGGATAAGCTGCGGTCGCACCCGTACGGAAGGAACGCGAACGTGCCCCGCAGCACCGACGAGTCCAGGCCGCCCGCCGGCGGCGGCGTCCAGTCCCTGGAGCGCGCCTTCGACCTGCTGGAGCGGATGGCCGACGCGGGCGGCGAGGTGGGGCTGAGCGAGCTGGCCGGCAGCAGCGGGCTGCCGCTGCCGACCATCCACCGCCTCATGCGCACCCTGGTCGCCGCCGGCTACGTACGCCAGCAGCCCAACCGCCGCTACGCGCTGGGCCCGCGGCTGATCCGGCTCGGCGAGAGCGCGTCGCGGCTGCTGGGCACCTGGGCCCGGCCGCAGCTCGCGCGGCTGGTGGAGGAGACCGGCGAGACCGCGAACATGGCGCTGCTCGACGGCGACGAGGCCGTGTACGTGGCGCAGGTGCCGTCGCGCCACTCGATGCGGATGTTCACGGAGGTCGGGCGGCGGGTGCTGCCCCACTCGACCGGGGTGGGCAAGGCGCTGCTGGCGCACCTGCCGGACGAGGAGGTACGGGCCCTGCTGGCCCGTACCGGGATGCCGGCGGCGACGGAGCGGACCATCACCTCGCCGGACGCCTTCCTCAAGGCGCTGGCCGCCGTCCGCGCGGACGGCTACGCGGTGGACGACAACGAGCAGGAGATGGGCGTGCGCTGCCTGGCCGTCGCGGTGCCGGACGCACCCACGGCGGCGGCGGTCTCGATCTCCGGGCCCGCGGGCCGGGTGACGGAGGCCGCGACGGAGCGGATCGTGCCGGTGCTGCAGGAGGTCGCGCGGGAGCTGTCGGCGGCGCTGGCGGACACCGGCGCGGGAGCGGACTGACCCCGCATCCGGGCAGCCCTGCCGCATCTCGGAGCCGCCCGGCCGCAACGCGACACACGACTCGGAACGGGCACTTCACATGAACGCGACCGCCGGACCCCCTCGCCCGGCCCCCGCCGTCGCCGGGCTCCTGCTCGCCGCGGGCGGGGGGCGGCGGCTCGGCGGGCGGGCCAAGGCGCTGCTGCCGGCCGGCCCCGGCGGGCGGCCGCTGGTGGAGCGGGCGGCGGGCGTGCTGCGGGCGGCGGGCTGTGCGCCGGTGCACGTGGTGCTGGGGGCGGCGGAGGCGGAGGTACGGGCCGGGGCGCGGCTGCCCGGCTGCGTACCGGTGTCGAACCCGGACTGGGCGTCGGGCATGGGCTCGTCGCTGCGCGCCGGCCTGGCGTCGCTGGAGCCGACGGCCGCCGCTGCGGTGGTGGTCCTGCTGGTCGACCAGCCGCGTATCGGGCCCGCGGCCGTGGCCCGCGTCGCCGCCGCATACACCGCCGGGGGTGCCGGGCTGGCGGCGGCCGCGTACGACGGGGTGCGCGGCCACCCCGTACTGCTGGGGCGCCGGCACTGGGCGGAGGTCGCGGCGGGCGCGACCGGCGACCGGGGGGCGCGCGACGTGCTGGCCCGCGCCGCGAGCCGCGGCGAACTGGCGCTCGTGGAGTGCGGCGACGTGGCGGCGCCCGACGACGTCGACACACCCGCGGATCTGGCGCTGCTCGACGAGCCCCGGGCAGGCTGGCACTGAGCGCCACCGGTCCCGTACCGAAAGCCTCTCGATATCAACAGACCGTTGAACTTCCGGGATAAGGAAACTATTCTCCACAGGCCAGAAGGGTTCGGAATCCGCTTCCGGCCGCCCACGCCACGTTCCGCTGCGCCCGGCACCCCGTGCCGCCAAGGAGTGACAGCCATGTCCGCAGTCGTCGCCGCCGCCGAGCCCGCGCCCCGCCAGGACGACGTCCTCACCGACGCCGCCCTCGCCTTCCTCGCCGAGCTCCACCGCCGGTTCACCCCCCGCCGCGACGAACTCCTCGCCCGCCGCGCCGAACGCCGCGCCGCCGTCGCGCGCACCGCCACCCTCGACTTCCTCCCCGAGACCGCGGACGTCCGCGCCGACGACACCTGGCGCGTCGCCCCCGCCCCGCCCGCGCTGGCGGACCGCCGGGTGGAGATCACCGGCCCCACCGACCGCAAGATGACGATCAACGCCCTCAACTCCGGCGCCCGGATCTGGCTCGCCGACTTCGAGGACGCCTCCGCGCCCACCTGGGAGAACGTCATCGGCGGCCAGGCCAACCTCATCGACGCCTACGAGCGCCGCATCGACTTCACCGACCCCGCCTCGGGCAAGTCCTACGCCCTTCGGCCCGCCGCCGAACTCGCGACCGTCGTCACCCGGCCGCGCGGCTGGCACCTGGACGAGCGCCACCTCACCGTCGACGGCCGCCCCGTACCGGGCGCGCTCGTCGACTTCGGGCTCTACTTCTTCCACAACGCGCAGCGGCTGCTCGACCTCGGCAAGGGCCCGTACTTCTACCTGCCGAAGACCGAGTCGCACCTCGAAGCCCGGCTGTGGAACGACGTGTTCGTCTTCGCCCAGGACTACTGCGGCATCCCGCAGGGCACCGTGCGGGCCACCGTCCTGATCGAGACCATCACCGCCGCGTACGAGATGGAGGAGATCCTCTACGAGTTGCGCGACCACGCCTCCGGCCTCAACGCCGGCCGCTGGGACTACCTCTTCTCGATCGTGAAGAACTTCCGCGACGGCGGCCCGAAGTTCGTGCTGCCCGACCGCAACGCGGTGACGATGACGGCCCCGTTCATGCGCGCGTACACCGAACTCCTCGTCCGCACCTGCCACAGGCGCGGCGCCCACGCCATCGGCGGCATGGCCGCCTTCATCCCCTCCCGGCGCGATCCGGAGGTCAACGAGGTCGCGTTCGAGAAGGTCAAGGCGGACAAGGACCGCGAGGCCCGCGACGGCTTCGACGGCTCCTGGGTCGCCCACCCGGACCTGGTGCCGATCGCCATGGAGTCCTTCGACGCCGTGCTCGGCGACCGGCCCCACCAGAAGGACCGGCTGCGCGAGGACGTGTCGGTGGCCGCCGCCGACCTGATCGCCGTCGACTCGCTGGACGCGAAGCCGACGTACCCGGGGCTGGTCAACGCCGTGCAGGTGGGCATCCGCTACATCGAGGCGTGGCTGCGGGGGCTGGGTGCGGTGGCCATCTTCAACCTCATGGAGGACGCCGCCACGGCGGAGATCTCGCGGTCGCAGATCTGGCAGTGGATCAACGCGGGCGTCGTCTTCGACGACGGCCGGCGGGTGACGGAGGAACTGGTCCGGGAGATCGCGGCGGAGGACCTGACGGCCCTCCGGGCGGAGCTGGGGACGGAGGCGTTCGCGGCAGGCCGGTGGCAGCAGGCGCACGACCTGCTGCTCCAGGTCTCGCTGGACGCGGACTACGCGGACTTCCTCACGCTGCCGGCGTACGAACTCCTCGACTGACGCGCTCGCCCCGGCTGCCGGGACCCTCTGGCGGAGCGGGGGCCGAACATGGTCGCATGCTGCCATGACCGACGAGACACAGGACTCCCCCGACTCCGCAGCCCCCGCCGTCGCGGCCGGCGGCGCGGGTGCCGCCGGTGCTTCCGGAGCCGCCCGTGCCGCTGTTGCCGGCCGCTTTCGCGGGTTGCTCGACGACCTCGACCGGACCTCCGGGACCGCGGTCGCCGACGCGGCCGCGCTCATCCTGGACGCCGTCGCCGCGGGCGGCCTGGTGTACGCGGCCGGGGCCGGGCACTCGCTGGCGATGGTCTGCGAGACGTTCTACCGAGCGGGCGGACTGGCGTGCGTACGGCCCGTGTGGGAACCGGAGATCCTGCCGCTGAACGGCGCGACGGCCAGCACCGCCGCGGAGCGGCGGCCGGGTTCCGGGCGGGCCGTGGTGGAGCGGGTGAAGCCGGGCACCCAGGACGTGGTGGTGGTCTTCTCCACCAGTGGCCGCAACCCGTACCCGGTGGAGATCGCGCAGGAGTGCATGGAGCGCGGGGTGCCGGTGGTGGCGGTGACGTCGATGCCGGCGTCGGCGAGCGCGACGGCGCGGTCCAGCACGCGGCTGGCGGACCACGCGACGGTGGTGCTCGACACGTGCGTACCGCCGGGCGACGTGGTGTACCCGCCGGAGTCGCCGCACACGGCGGCGGTGTCGACGGTGCTGGGGGCGTACACATGGGCGCTGCTGCTGGCGGAGCTGGACGAGCAGGCGGGGGCGCGGGGGGTGGACCTGCCGCGGTGGGTGAGTGCGAACGTCCCGGGCGGGGACGAGGCGAACCGCCGCAACTTCACCCGGTACGGGGGCCGCATCCCGGAGCTGTGAGGCGGGCGGCGGGCGACCCGGCCGGTGGCCGGGCCCGGCCGGGGCCGTCCCCCCGGCCGGGAGTTCCGTTCCGTCAGGCCTCCGACGCCAGCCGGGCCAGCCGCCTCGCCTGCCGCCCGGTCTCCCCGGCCACCGACTCCTCGTCGACGGTGACCAGGCGGCCCTCCTCCACCACCGGCTTTCCGTCGACCAGCGACAGCGTCACCGGTGCCGGCGCCCCCAGGACCAGCGCCGCCACCGGGTCCGCGATCGACGCGTGCGCCAGGCCGTCGAGCTTCCACAGGACCAGGTCCGCAAGCTTGCCCGGCTCCAGCGAGCCGATCGCGTCCGCGCGGCCCAGGACCTGCGCGCCGCCGTACGTGCCCAGGCGCAGCGCCTGGCGGGCCGTCAGGGCCTTCTCGCGGTGTTCGCCCAGCCGGTTGATGAGCACCGCGTTGCGCAGCTCCGTGTGGAGTTCGCCGGACTCGTTCGACGCGCTGCCGTCCACGCCCAGCCCGACCGGGATGCCCGCCGCCAGCATGTCCGGGACCCGCGCGATGCCCGCGGCCAGGCGGGCGTTGGACGACGGGCAGTGCGCGACGCCCGTGCGCGTACGGGCGAAGGCGGCGATGTCCGCGTCGGTCATGTGGACGCAGTGGGCCATCCACACGTCCTCGCCGAGCCAGCCGGTGGACTCGAAGTAGCGCGTGGGGCCCATGCCGAACCGCTCGTGGCAGAACTTCTCCTCCTCCACCGTCTCGCTGCCGTGCGTGTGCAGCCGGACCCCCTTGCGGCGGCCCAGCTCCGCGCCCTCGCGCAGCAGTTCCGTGGAGATGGAGAACGGCGAGCACGGCGCCGCCGCGACCTGCACCATCGCGTCGTACGACGCGTCGTGGTGCGCGTCGACGACCGCTTCCGTGCCCGCCAGCGCGCCGTCCAGCGTCTCGACGGCGAAGTCCGGCGGCAGGCCCCCCGACGACTCGCCCAGGTCCATCGAGCCGCGGGCGAAGGTGAAGCGGACGCCCGTCTCGCGGGCGGCGCCGATGATGGCGCCGGCGAGATCGCCCGCGCCGCGCGGGTAGACGTAGTGGTGGTCCGTCGCGGTGGTCACGCCGCCGCGGGCGAGCATCGCCAGCGAGCCCTGGGCCGCGGCGCGGCACATCGGCTCGTCGATGCGCGCCCAGGTGGGATAGAGGGCGACGAGCCAGTCGAAGAGGTTGGCGTCCTGGGCGAGGCCGCGGGTGAGCCACTGGTAGAAGTGGTGGTGGGTGTTGACGAGTCCTGGCGTGGCCAGATGCCCGGTCGCGTCGATCCGGCGCGCCACGCCCGCCAGTCCGGCCGGTGCCGGGCCCGCGCCCACCGACTCGATCCGGTTGTCCGCGACGACGACGTGCCCGGAGGCGTGCTCCGTGCCCGCGGCGTCCACGGTGGCGATCGCGCAGTTCTCGACGACGGTGCGCCGTGCTGCCATGGGTTCCTCGGCTTCCTGGACCGGCCGGCCGCGGCCGGCGGTCAGAGGTTGGTCATGTCGTCGGGGATCCGGGCGTCCGCGCCGTCGCGCAGGACGGTCGCCTCGATGAGGCCGTACGGGCGGTCGGCGGCGAAGTAGACGGCGCCGTCGGCGGCGTCGTTCTTCAGCCCGAAGGGCTCCAGGTCGACGCGGAAGTGGTGCTTGTTGGGGAGGGAGAAGCGGATCTCCTCGATCTCCGGGCGGTGTTCGACGACCCGTGCGCCCATCGCGTACAGGCTCTGCTGGAGCGAGAGCGAGTAGGTGCCGGCGAAGGCGGTCAGCAGGTGGTGAACGGTCTGCTCGTACGAGTCGTCCCAGGCCGGCGGCGGCTCACCGGCCGCGCCGGTCCAGCCGTGCCGCCACCACGCGGAGACCTCGGTGGCGAGTATGCGGTCGTAGTCCTCCTGGAGCGTGGTGTACGCGTCCTTCGCGTAGCCCCAGAACTCCGAGGCGGTGGTGTTCATGACGACCAGGTCCTTCAGTCCGCCCATCACCTCGAAGTCCTCGCCGTCCCAGGTGACCTGGGCGACCCGGGTCTCCCGGCCGCGGCGTACGAAGGAGTGGCCGGCCGGGGCGTCGATCCGCTCCCAGGCGTACTCCTCCACGCGGATGCGCGCCCGGTGGATCGGCTCCTGGGTGTCGGTGAAGTGCCGGGCGAGGTGCACCGCGAACGCCTCGGGGGACTCGATGCCGTGGCGCTTGGCGAAGGCGTACACCGTGTTCTTGGTGGTGTCGGTGGGCAGCACGTGGGTGTTGGTGCCGGAGTAGTGGACCTCGTCCATGTCGCCGGACAGCGCGACGGAGACGCTGAGGTCCCGGACGTGGTGCGTGCCGCCGTCGCGGGTGACCTTGACGACGCGGGTCTCGGCCTTGCCGTACTGGTTGCGGCCGAGCACCGCGGGGCGGGTGGCGCGGGCGGGCTGGGGGCGTTCTGCCATCTGCTAGCTCCCTCGGTATACGGAGTAGCCGAACGGGGTGAGCAGCAGCGGCACGTGGTAGTGCTCCCCGGGGCCGACGGCGAAGACGACCGCGACCTCCGGGAAGAACGCGCCGCTGTCCCGGTGCGCGGGGGCGTCCTGCCGGTCCTCGGCTCCTTGTTCGCTGAGGTACGGGCCGGTGGCGAAGACCAGCCGTACGTGGGTGGTGCCCGCCGGCAGCGCCGGGAGGTCCCGGACGCGGCCGTCGGCGTCGGTGGCGGAGGCGGCGTGGGCGGTCCAGCCGCCGTCGTCCCGGTCGTCCGCGGCGCCGGTCCTGACGGAGAGTCCGACCGCGACCCCGGCCGCGGGGCGGCCGACGCTGGTGTCCAGGATGTGGGTGGAGACGGACGTGGCGCCGACGCTCATGGTCAGGCTCCTTCTGCTTCGACGAGGCGGGTCAGCCGGATACGGTTGATCTTGCCCAGCTCGCCGCGCGCGATCTCCCGCTCCCGCTCCGGCGCGTTGCCGAGGCGCGCGCGCAGCGCGTCGCGCATCCGGCCCGCGCCGAGGCCCGTCGCGCAGATCAGGAAGACGTGCCCGAAGCGCTCCTCGTACGCGAGGTTCAGCTCCCGCACCTCCGCCCGCAGCGCCTCCGGCGCCCCGGCCATGCCCCGCTGCTCGCGCGCCGAGGCGGGGTCGCCCGGCCGCGGGCGGCCGATGGGCGGGTGGCCGGCCATCGCCTCGGCGAGGCCGGCGTCGTCGAGCGCGGCGAGGGCGGCGTCGGCGGCGGCGTAGAGGCGGGCGGGGTCGGCGTAGGGCCGGCCGGCGGCGACGGCCGCGACCCAGGGGCCGGCCGCGCACACCTCGTGCAGCTGTGCGGCAACGGCCTGCCCGGAGGCGGAGTTGAGCCGGGCGAGGCCCGGCGGAACGCGCGAAGTCACAGCCGCAAGCTATGAGCCCCGGCGGATCGCGTCAACAGTTTGTTGAATTTTTGGGTCAGCCGTCCGCCGGCGCCGGACCCTGCCGGGCTTCCCGGTTCAGGTAGTTGTAGATGGTGAACCTGCTGACGCCCAGCGCGCCGGCCACCGTCTCCACCCCGTGCCGTACGGAGAACGCGCCGCGGGTCTCCAGGACCCGTACGACCTGCTGCTTCGTCCGGCGGTCGAGCTGCGCGAGCGGCACGCCGTGCCGGCGCTCCAGCTCCGCGAGCATGTGGTCGAGGGAGTCCGCCAGATGCGGCAGCCGCACCGCCACCACCTCCCGGCCCTCCCAGGACAGCACCACGTCGTCGCCCGCCGCCGCCTCCGGCGGGACCAGCTCCCCGCCCAGCGCGTCGACCAGCGGCTTGACCGCGGCGACGAACGGGTGGTCCGCGGGCCCGGTCATGCGCCGCCGCCCTTCCCCGGTTCCTCCGGCGCGTCCTGGGCGTTCCCGACGACGCTCACCTGCAGCGAGATGCGGGTGGCACCGGACGCCAGCGACCTGCGCAGCAGTTCGTCGACCGCGTCGAGCACGACCTCCGCGCCGCCCTCCGCGCTGTTGCCGAACGGGCCGACGTCCACGGCGTCCAGCTCCGCCGACTCCACCAGATCCCGGGCCGCCACCGCGTGCGGCGGGGGCTCCTCCAGGTCGAACGGCTCGGTCGTGAACTCCACCCTGAGTCGCATCCGAGCAGCATACGTGCCCGGTCACGGCACCGGCGCGGGCCGGGCGGCGGCGGGGCGCCGCTCCCAGGTGCCCGGGACAGCGGGTTGCCTAGCGTAGCCGCGTGATTCCGGGAGGTAACCCATGACAAGGACCCCGCGGGTGGCCGTGGCCGGCGCCGGGCTCGGCGGGCTCGCCGCCGCGGCGGCGCTCGCCCGGCAGGGGCTGGAGGTCGCCGTCTACGAACAGCGGCCCCGGCTGCCGGAGGACGAGACGGCGCTGCACCTGGCGCCCAACGGCAGCCGCATCCTGCAGCGCTGGGGCCTGGGCGCGCAGTTGCTGGCCCTGGCCGTGCAGCCGGTCGCGCTGGAGTTCCGCGAGTGGAGCGACGGCTCGCTCACCTGGCGGCAGCCGCTCGCCGGACCGGGCCCCGGCGCCGTCGCGGCGCCGTACTGCACGCTGCTCACCGACGAGTTGTACGACCTGCTCCTCGCCCGGCTGCCGCAGGAGCGCATCCGGCTGGGCCGCCGGCTCTCCGGCTTCCGCGAGTCGGCGGACGGCGTGGAGCTGGAGTTCGCGGACGGCGGCAGCGCGACGGCCGACGTGCTGGTGGGCGCCGACGGGGTGCGCTCGATGGTGCGCTCCCGGCTGGTCGGCACGCCCCGCCGCGTCTACCACGGCACCACCGCCTACAGCGGCGCGCTGCAGGCCGACGAGGTGCCGGGGCTGGCCCGCGACCGGGTCACGGTGTGGCTCGGCCCGGAGGCCCGGATGGTGGGCGCGCCGGTGGCGCAGGGCGAGCAGCTCGGCTTCGTCGCCGTGGTGCCGTCCCGCGGCGGTACGGCCCGGCAGCGGCCGCTGCGCGACCAGTCGGCCGCGCTGGCGGCGGACTTCGGCGGCTGGGCCCCGGACGTCAAGGCGATCACCGCCGCCGCGGGCGGCATCCGGTCGTGGACTCCGTACGACCACGCCCCGCTCAGGCGCTGGGGCAGCGGGCGCGTCACGCTCCTCGGCGACGCGGCGCACCCGATGCTGCCGTACCACGGGCAGGGCGTCAGCCAGTGCCTGGAGGACGCCGTCGCCCTCGCGCACCACCTGGCCACGGCCCCCACACCGGCGCAGGCGCTGCGCCGGTACGAGGCGCTGCGGCTGCCGCACACCGCCCGGGTGCAGCTCGGCTCGCGCGCGAACGCCTTCCGGCCGGCCGCCGTACCGGACGTCACCTGGGCGCAGGTCTACGACATCGAGGAGCACCTGCCGGGCTGACGGCAGGCACGACTCCGGCGCCCCGGCTTGGGGGCGGGGCGCCGGGAAGGGCGGCCCGGAGGTCGGCACCGGGCCGCACGGCCGCGAGCGGCCGGCAGGCGGCGGCACGGCGAGCGGTGCGACTGGGCCTCGCGCCGGCTCCCCGCCCGCCCCGGCCCTCCGCGCGGCCCGCACGCCGGTCCGAGACGGCGTGCGGCCCCGCGGGACCCGCGGGCCGTAAGGGCCCCTTCCCCCGTTTCGCGTGGCGGGGGAAGGGGCCCACCTCTGGCCGGAGTTGCACCCCCCGTGACGAGTCGGTGACGCACCGCCGGTATCGTCACGCCCGCAGGGGGCCGGGGACGGGGCGTGTACACATGTCGATCCGAGTCGTGGTCGCCGACGACCAGGCGCTGCTGCGCGGGAGCTTCCGGGTGCTGGTCGAGACCGCGCCCGGGCTCAGCGTGGTGGGCGAGGCGGCGACCGGGGCGGAGGCGGTCGGGCTGGCGGCGGCGGAACTGCCGGACGTCGTGCTGATGGACGTGCGGATGCCGGAGGTCGACGGCATCGAGGCGACGCGGCAGATCTGCGGCTCCCCCGCGACGGCCGGGGTGCGGGTGCTGATCCTGACGATGTTCGACCTCGACGAGTACGTGTACGGGGCGCTGCGCGCCGGCGCGAGCGGCTTCCTGCTCAAGGACACCCCGCCGGCGGAACTGCTGCGCGCCATCCGCGTCGTGGCCCGCGGGCAGGCGCTGCTGGCGCCGTCGGTGACGCAGCGCCTGATCCGCCACTTCAGCCGGCTGCCGGAGCCACTGCCGGACCTGCCGCAGGATCTGACGCGGGTGACGGTGCGGGAGCAGGAGGTGCTGGTGCTGGTGGCGCGCGGGCTGGCGAACGGGGAGATCGCGGACCGGCTGGGGCTGAGCCTGCCGACGGTGAAGTCGCACGTGAGCCATCTGCTGACGAAGCTGGACGCCCGGGACCGCATCCAACTGGTCATCACCGCCTACGAAACGGGCCTGGTCACCCCGTCCCGTCGCTGACCCTGCCGGGGGGCCGGGTACCCGCCGCCGGCCGCAGGTCACTCCCCCAACCCCGCCTCCCGCGCCCGCAGCATCGCCGCGATCCGGTCCTGCACCCCCGCGGAACCCCTCCCACCCCGCCGCCGACCGCAGGTCACTCCCCCAACCCCGCCTCCCGCGCCCGCAGCATCGCCGCGATCCGGTCCTGCACCCCCAACTTCGTGAAGATGTTCGAGATATGGTTCCGCACCGTCTTCTCCGACAGCACCAGCTCCCGCGCGATCCGCCGGTTGTTGTAGCTCCGCGCGATCAGGTCCAGCACCTCCCGCTCCCGCTGCGTCAGCTGCGGGAACGCCCGCCCCGCCGGCACCGTGTGCAGCGCCGAGAAGTACCGGCTCAGCCGCTCCGCCACCGCCGGGCTGAAGACCGCGCCGCCCGCCGCCACGCACCGCACCGCGCCCAGCAGCTCCGCCCGCGACGCCCCCTTGTCCAGGTACCCGTACGCGCCCGCGCGCAGCGCCGCGACCACCGCGTCGTCCTCCACCGACGCCGACATCACCAGCACCCGCGGCGAGCACCCGCCCCGGCCCGGGGAGTTGAGCTGCCGCGTCGCCTCCACCCCCGAACAGCCCGGCAGGTGCAGGTCCATCAGCACCACGTCGACCTCCGCGTCCGGCTCCGCCAGCGCCCTCAGCGCGTCCTCGCCCGCCCCCGACTCGCCCGCCACCTCCAGGTCCGGCACGTTCTCCAGCGCCACCCGCACCCCGTCCCGGAACACCGGGTGGTCGTCGACGACGTACACCCGCACCGCGCTCATGCCGGCCCTCCCGGCAGCAGCGCCCGCACCAGCGTGCCGTGCGGCAGGTCCGTCCGCGGCAGTATCCGCAGCGTGCCGCCCACCTCCTCGGCGCGCCGGGCCATCGACGCGATGCCCAGGCCCAGGGGGCGCCGCGGCGGGCGTCCAGGGCCGTCGTCGGCGATGTCCAGGCGCAGCGCCGTGGCCGAGGTCCACACCCCGAGCTGGACGGTACGGGCCGCGGCGTGCCGCAGCGCGTTGGTCAGCCCCTCGGCGGCGATGCGGTACGCGGCGACCTCCACCGCCGGGTGCAGGGCGCGCAGCCGCCGCGGCACCCGGGCCCGTACCTCCGTGCCGGGGCCGTCGTGGCGGGCGGCGAGCCGGACGAGCGCGCCGGCGAGCCCGGCCTCGGCCAGGTCGGGGGGCCGCAGGTCGTCGATGACCGAGCGGATCTCGGCGGTGATGCCGGCGGCGGTGCGGGCGGCGTCGGCGACGAGGCGGCGGCCCCGGGGCTCGTGCGCGAGCAGGTCGGCGGCCGTCTCCAGGCGCAGCCGGATGCTGGCGAGGTTGCCGCCGAGGCCGTCGTGCAGGTCGCGGCGGAGCCGGTGCCGCTCGGCCTCGCGGGCGGCGACGACCTGGTCGCCGCTGCGGCGCAG
The DNA here is from genome assembly GCF_020400605.1 of Streptomyces aculeolatus. Lineage (GTDB taxonomy): Bacteria > Actinomycetota > Actinomycetes > Streptomycetales > Streptomycetaceae > Streptomyces > Streptomyces aculeolatus. Next base: position 422,467 of record NZ_JAINRD010000003.1, read on the forward strand.
CTCCTCGCGCAGCACCAGCGCGGCGACCATCGGGGAGAGCTGGTCCACGTACGTGTCGAGGCCGCAGCCGCGCGGCGGCGCGTAGCAGCTGAACACCCCGTAGACCTCGCCCTGGTGGACCAGCGGCCGGCGCACCGCCGGGGCCGTGGCCTCGCCGGCCCGGGCCCGGCAGCCGTCCGCGGCGCCGCGCCGCAGCGTGCGCAGGGCGGCGCCGGCCGCGCCGAGGTGGGCGACCGCCAGCTCGCAGGCCAGCGTGGCCGCCTCCGCCGGCCGCACGTCGTCGCGTATCCGCGCGGCGAGTAATCGCAACGCGGCCTGGGCGCCCGGCTCGGGGCGCTCCTTCACCACGGCATGGGTCTCCACCCTGTCACCATCGCTTCCCCCCCGTTGCCTGTGCGTGTCGCCGTTCCCCGGGCTCAGGGTCCCGGCACGCCCAACCGGACTCCGCTGCCGGGCGCCGCCTCGTACGGCAGCCGGGCCATGACCCGGTAGCCGCCGCCGGCCGCGGGGCCGGCGTCGAGCACGCCGCCGTACATGGCGGCCCGTTCGCGCATGCCGACGAGCCCGTGGCCGCCGCCGGGCGGCGTGTCCCGGCCCGGTGCGGCGCGGCCGTCGTCGGTCACCTCGATCCGTACGTCCTTGCCGTCCGCCTCGACGTCCACGCGGCAGGACGCCACCCCGGCGTGCTTGATCACGTTGGTCAGCGACTCCTGCGCGATGCGGTAGACCGACAGGCCCACGCCGGCGGGCACGTCGTCGAGACCGCTGGTCGTCAGCTCCACCGCGACGCCCGCCTCGCGCACCCGGTCCGCGAGCGCGCCGAGGCCGGCGACGCCCGGCGCCGGGTCCAGGTTCCGCGGGCCCGGGCAGGGGTCGGCGGGGGTGCCGGTGTCGACGCGCAGCAGCCGCAGCATGCTGCGGAGTTCGGCCAGTGCCTCGCGGCTGATGGACTCGATGGCCCGCAGCGAGTCGGCGACCTCGGCGGGCCGTTCCGCGGCCACGTGGTTGGCCACCGACGCCTTGACGGCGATGAGGCCGATGCTGTGCGTCACGACGTCGTGCAATTCGCGGGCCACGCGCAGCCGTTCGCCGGCGACGGCGCGCAGCGCCAGGTCCTCCGCGGCCCGGGCGGCGGCCAGCCGCCGGTCCCGTACCACGCGCCCGGCGAGCGTGTGCACGACGGCCGCGAACCCGGCGGCGGCGAGCAGGGCCGGCGGCCCCGCCCGGCCGCGCCACCGCGGTCGGTGGTGCCGCGGGCGGTGGTGCCGTGCTGTGCCTCCGTCGCTTCCGTCGCTGTCCACGGGAGGACCATAGGGGGCACCGGGTGCCGTGCGCTTCCTCCCCGGGTAGGTCATCCTCACGCACGATAGGCGCGCCGGCACGTTCGGTGACGCCTCCGGCGCGGGAGCCTCCGGGTCCGTCAGGCGCCGGTGCGGGGGGCCGTCGGCGGCAGTACGACGGTGACGCGGAGCCCGCCCGCGGGGCGCGGGGTGAGGGTGAGGGTCCCGTCGTGCGCGTGGGTGAGGGTCTCGACGATGGCCAGGCCGAGGCCGACGCCCGCGCGGTCGGTGTGGACGCGTTCGGTGCCGCGCCGGAACGGCTCGGTGAGTGTCGGGGCCAGCTCCGGGGAGATCGGCTCGCCGGTGTTCTCGACGGTGAGCACCGCACCGGTGTGGTGGACGCGGGTGGTCACCCAGACACTTCCGCCTGCGGGCACGTTGTGGACGATGGCGTTGTGCACGAGGTTCGTCGTCAACTGCAGCAGGAGCGGCGGCGACCCGAAGGCCGGGGCGATGTCACCGGAGGTCTCGATGGTGACGCCGCGCTTCTCGGCGAGCGGGAGCAGCACCTCGGTGGCCTCTTCCGCGAGGAGGGAGAGGTCGACGTACTCGCGCGTGAACGACCTCTGTTCGGCGCGGCTGAGCACGAGCAGCGCCTCGGTGAGGTCGATCGCGCGGGTGTTGACGGTGCGGAGCCGGTCGATGAGCTTGCCGGGCTCGTGCGCCGGGTCGTTGCGGGCCACGTCGAGGAGCGACTTCGAGATCGCGAGCGGGGTGCGCAGCTCGTGGGAGGCGTTGGCCGCGAACCTCCGCTGCTCGGCGACGTGGGCTTCGAGCCGGGCGAGCATGGTGTCGAAGGCGTCGGCGAGTTCGCGGAACTCGTCGCTGCGGCCCGGCAGCCGGATCCGGTGGGAGAGCGATCCGTCCGTGGCCATGCGGGTGGCGTCGGTGATGCGCGTGAGGGGGGCGAGCATGCGGCCGGCGAGGATCCACCCGCCCAGCAGGCCGAACCCCAGGAGGAAGAGCATGACCGCGGCGGCGGTGGGGGCGAAGCCGCGTACGAAGGTGGTGCCCGGGGTCGCTCTCCAGGCCCCCTCCGCGTTGGTCTGCAACCATCCCTCCCGCACGAGGAACAGTCCGATGGCGGCGAGCAGCAGGGCGCCCGCGAGCATGAGGAAGCCGGCGTAGCTGAGGGTGAGTTTGACGCGCACGCTCAGGCCGGGCCGCCTATGCACGGTCGCGCCCCGCGCCTCCGGTGACCGGTGCAGCGGGGACTGCCACCGGACCGGGCCGGTCCTCGACGTTCAGAACACGCATGCCACTCATGCTAGGAGTCGGTACATATCGTCCGGGTATGGAAAACCGCCCGTCCGTCCTACCTGCCGGTAGCTTGTCGTCGGCGTATCGAAAACGCCATACGCGCCGGCAACACCGCGCTGCCTTGACTGGACCCATGTCCTCCAGCGAGCCGGGCCGAACCGCACATCGACAGGGGCCGTGGGCCGCGGGCGCGAGCCTGGCCGTCCGGCCGATCACCTCCGCCGAGCACCTGGCGTTCGTACGGCGGCAGCGGTCGGTCAGCTTCCTGCAGACCCCGGCGTGGGGCCGGGTCAAGACCGAGTGGCGCAGCGAGTCCCTCGGCTGGTACGACGGCCGCGAGCTGGTCGGCGCCGGGCTCGTCCTGCACCGCCCGGTACCGCGGCTCGACCGCTACACGCTGGCCTACGTACCCGAGGGCCCCGCCGTCGACTGGACCGGCGACGTCGGCGCGTGGCTCGACCCGCTGGCCGCCCGCCTCAGGGCGCACGGTGCGTTCGCGATCCGGCTCGGCCCCCCGGTGCGTACGAGCACCTGGAGCGCCGGCCAGGTCAAGGAGGGCCTCGCCGACCCGCGCATCAGCCGGTTCACCGAGATGCCGGGGCACTGGGCCGACCCGGTGGGCGCCCACGTGACGGACCGGCTCCGGGACGCCGGCTGGCTGCCGCAGAGCCCCGAGGACGGCTTCGGGACCGGGCACCCGCAGTTCAAGTTCGAGATACCGCTGACCGGCAGGACCGAGGACGACGTGCTCACAGGCATGAACCAGCAGTGGCGCCGCAACATCAAGAAGGCGGCCAAGGCGGGCGTCGAGGTCACGGCCGGCGAAGGCCCCGGGGACCTCGCGGCGTTCCACGCCCTGTACGCCCACACCGCCGAGCGCGACCGCTTCACACCGCGGCCGCTGCGCTACTTCGAGACCATGTTCGCGGCGCTGGGCGCCGAGGACCCCGGGCGGATCAGGCTCTACCTGGCCCGGCACGAGGGCGACCTGGTCGCCGCCGCCGTCCTGGTCCGCGTGGGAGCCCACGCGGTGTACGCCTACGGCGCCTCGTCCACCGGCAAACGCGAGGTGCGCGGCTCCAACGCCTGCCAGTGGGCGATGATCCGCGACTCCCTGGCGGCCGGCTGCGACGTCTACGACCTGCGCGGCATCACCCCCACCCTGGACGCGGACGACCCGCACGCCGGGCTGATCAAGTTCAAGGCCGGCACCGGCGGCCAGGCCGTGCGGTACGTCGGCGAGTGGGATCTGCCGCTGCGGCCGGTGGTCTACCGGGCCTTCGGCCTCTACCTGAAGCGGCGCGAGTCCGCCAGGCGGCGGGGGCGGGCATGAGCCGGGTCCGGATCCCCGGCCCGGGCCCGGCTGCGGCTCGCCCCCTGGCATGACGCGGCCGTCCGGAGGGCGGCGGCGGGACGGCGCGCATGCCCCGGCCCGCCCCGCCCGGCTACGCGAGCGCGGCGGCGACCTCGTCGAGGCCCGCGGCCCGGGAGCCCTTGACGAGCACCACGTCGCCGGCGGCGAGGTTGCCGCGCAGCCAGTCAACCGCGGCGCCGTTGCCGGCCAGCGCCACCGCCCCGGTGCCCGCGCCGTCGGCGATCGGCCGGGCGGCCTCGCCGACCGCGAGCACCAGGTCGGCCCGGGAGGCGGCGTACGCGCCGACGGCGCGGTGCTCGGCGTCGCTCTCCTCGCCCAGCTCCAGCATCTCGCCGAGGACCGCGATGCGGCGCCGGCCCTCGATCGCCGACAGCGCGTCCAGGGCCGCGCGGGTGGAGTCGGGGTTGGCGTTGTACGAGTCGTTGAGCAGCGTCGCGCCGCCGGCGAGGTCGCGCGGCTCCATGCGCCACTTCGACAGCGACGTCGCGGCCAGTCCCTGCGCCGCGACGTCGAGGGGCAGCCCGGCCGCCAGTCCCGCGGCCGCGGCGGCGGAGGCGTTCAGCGCCTGGTGGGCGCCCACGAGCGGCAGCGCGACGCGGGCTGAGGCGGTGGCGGTGCGCAGCGTGAACGACGGCCGGCCGCGCTCGTCGAGCGCCAGGTCGAGCACCCGCACGTCGGCGTGCTCCGCCCGGCCGAAGGTCAGCACCGGGCCGTCGGTGAGCGCGCGCATCGCGGCGACCCTTGGGTCGTCGGCGTTGAGGACGGCCGTGCCGCCGGGCGCCAGCCCTCGTACCAGCTCGCCCTTGGCCTCGGCGATGGCCGCGCGCGAGCCGAACTCGCCGAGGTGGGCCTGGCCGACGTTGAGGACGACGGCGATGTCGGGCGCCACCAGGGCGGTCAGCGCGGCGATGTCGCCGACGCGGCGGGCTCCCATCTCGAGGACGAGGAACCGGGTGCCCAGGTCGGCGCGGAGCATGGTCAGCGGCACGCCGAGTTCGTTGTTGAGCGAGCCGGCGGTGGCGGTCGTCAGCGCCTCGCCCGACAGCACGGCCGCCAGCAGGTCCTTGGTGCTGGTCTTGCCCTGGGAGCCGGTCACCCCGGCCACGGTCAGCCCGCGGCGCAGCCGGGCGACGACGTGGACGGCGAGTGCCTGCAGGGCCGCCTGGACGTCCTCGACGACGACGGTGGGCAGCGGGGTGGGCCGGGAGCCGAGCACGGCGACCACCCCGGCCCGGCCGGCCTGCCCCGCGTAGTCGTGGCCGTCGACGTGCTCCCCGGCGAAGGCGACGAAGAGGCCGCCCGGTTCGGCCTGCCGGCCGTCGAGCACGGCGGGGGCGGTCACCGTCACGGCGCCGTCGCCCTCGACCGTGCCGCCGACGACCGCGGCGATCTCGCGGATGCCGAGCGGAACGACGCCCGCGCGGCGCGGGAGCCGGGGAGCGGGGGCGAGGCCGGAGAGGTAGAGGTAGGAGGAGGCTGGTTCGCTGTTGGTCACGAATCCAGCCAAGGCAGTGCGGTGTTGCGTGCGCGTATGCGGATTTCGATATGCCGGCGATATGCCGCCGGCCCCGACCCGGCGGTAACATATCGCCGGGGTATGGGAATCAGCATACGCTCCGGCAACACCGCGCCCCGTTGGCTGTAGGCATGACCTACAGCGAACCGGCAGGAGCGGCTTCTCCCTCGGCAGTCGCCACTGCGGGTATCACCTTCTACGGCTGCGGGCGCGACGAGGAATTGCTGGTCCGGGAAATGGCGCCCCGCCTGGGCGTGGTGCCGACCCTCACCGAGGCGGCGGTATCCGAGGACAACGCGGAACTGGCCCGCGGAAACCGGTGCATCAGCGTCGGCCACAAGACCCGGATCACCGAATCCGCTCTTCTCGCGCTCAGCAGGGCCGGCGTCGCGTACATCTCGACGAGGAGCATCGGATGCAACCACATCGATGTCGCGTACGCGGAGCGCGTCGGGATCTCCGTGGGAAACGTCGCCTATTCGCCCGACAGCGTGGCCGACTACACCCTGATGCTCATGCTGATGGCGGTGCGGCACGCGAAATCCACCCTCCGTCGCGCAGATGTCCACGACTACAGGCTCCATGACGTACGCGGGAGGGAACTCCGCGATCTGACGGTCGGGGTCGTGGGCACAGGACGCATCGGCGCGGCGGTCATGGACCGGCTGCGGGGCTTCGGCTGCCGGATCCTGGCCCACGACACCCGTCCCGGCACCGCCGCGGACTACGTTCCCCTCGACGAACTGCTGCGGCTGAGCGACATCGTGACGCTCCATACACCGCTCACCCCGGACACCCACCACCTCCTCGACCGCCGGCGCATCGGGCAGATGAAGCGCGGCGCCGTCGTCGTCAACACCGGACGCGGTGCCCTCCTCGACACCGGGGCCCTGCTGCCGGCGCTGGAGGACGGCAGGCTGGGCGGCGCCGCCCTGGACGTCCTCGAAGGCGAGGAAGGCGTCTTCTACGCCGACCGCCGGAACAACCCCCCGGACAGCGGGCCGTTGCCGCGGCTGAAGGAGCTGCCGAACGTATTCGTCAGCCCGCACACCGCGTACTACACGGACCATGCCCTGAGCGACACGGTCGAGAACTCCCTCATCAACTGCCTTGAATTCGAAAGCAGGAACCAGCGTGGCTAGGCTCAAGGTCGGCATCCTCTTCGGGGGCTGCTCGGAAGAACACCCCGTCTCCGTGAAGTCCGCGCAGGAGGTCGCCCGGAATCTCGACCCCGGGAAGTACCAGCCCTTCTACGTGGGGATCACGCGGAACGGCGCCTGGAAGCTCTGCGACGGCCCCGGCCCGGACTGGGAGGACAGCAGCTGCCGTCCGGCGCTGCTGTCACCGGACCGCGGCGTGGGCGGGCTGCTCGTACTGGAGCAGGGACGGTACGGAACGGTCGGCCTGGACGTCGTCCTGCCCGTGCTGCACGGCAAGCTCGGCGAGGACGGCGCGATACAGGGGCTGCTGGAGCTGTCCGGCATCCCCTACGCGGGCTGTGACATCCAGAGTTCCGCTCTGTGCATGGACAAATCGCTTGCCTACGGGGTCGCCAGGAGCGCGGGAATCGCCACGCCGAACTTCTGGACCGTCACGGCCGACGATGTCGTCGACCCCGACCTGCTGCCGTATCCCGTCTTCGTCAAGCCGGCCCGTTCCGGCTCGTCCTTCGGCGTCAGCAAGGTCTCCCGGCCGGAGGAACTGCCGGGTGCGGTGAAGACCGCCCGGCAGTACGACTCGAAGGTGCTGATCGAGGAGGCGGTGGCGGGCAGCGAGGTGGGGTGCGCCATTCTGGGCGACGATCCGGATCTGTTCGCGGGAGAGGTGGACCGGATCGCGCTGTCGCACGGCTTCTTCAAGATCCATCAGGAGGAGGATCCGGAGAGCGGTTCGGAGAACTCCACGCCCATCGTTCCCGCCGACATTCCGGCGGAGTCGCGCTCGCTCGTCCGGGAAACCGCGAAGGCCGTGTACCGCGCCCTGGGATGCAGGGGACTCGCGCGGGTCGACCTGTTCCTCACGGACGACGGGAAAGCGGTACTCAACGAGGTCAACACCCTTCCCGGTATGACCTCCTACAGCCGGTATCCGAGGATGATGGCGGCCGCGGGTGTGCCGCTCTCCGAGGTGATCGACCGGACGATAGCGCTCGCGCTGGCGGGGAACACCCGGTGAACGCCGACTTCGCCTTCCTGGACGAGCTCGTTCCCGGGCTGCGCTGGGACGCCAAGTACGCCACCTGGGACAACTTCACCGGGAAACCGGTGGACGGGTACCTGGTCAATCGCATCGCCGGCACCAGGGCCCTGTGCGCGGCGCTGGGCAGGGTGCGCGAGAAGGCCGAGTCCCGCGGGTTCGGTCTGCTCCTCTGGGACGGCTACCGCCCGCAGCGGGCCGTGGACTGCTTTCTGCGCTGGTCGGAACAGCCGGAGGACGGACGCACCAAGCAGCGGCACTACCCCCGTATCGGCAGGGCCGAGATGTTCGAGCGGGGTTACGTCGCCGCCAGGTCGGGCCACAGCCGGGGCAGCACCGTCGACCTCACGCTCTACCGCCTGGACACCGGTGAACTCGCCCGCATGGGCGGCGGCCACGACCTGATGGATCCCCTTTCGCACCATGGCGCGGCCGGGATCGCGCAGGACGAGGCGGGAAACCGCGCGCACCTCCGCTCCCTGATGGAGACGTGCGGCTTCAGCTCCTACGCGTGCGAGTGGTGGCACTACACGCTGACCGACGAGCCCTACCCGGACACCTACTTCGACTTCCCCGTGGGGTAGGGCCGCCGCCTTGACAGTGCCCGCTCCGAACCGGCAGAGTTTCCGTTATTCAGAAGGAGACTTCCGAGATACGGAAGGAGCGTGGAACCTCTCATGGGCTTCGGCGACCAGCGCTTCACAGTGAACCTCTCGATCCTGTTCACCGAGCTTCCGCTGCTCGAACGGCCGGCCGCGGCTGCCGCGGCCGGCTTCGACGCCGTCGAGCTGTGGTGGCCGTGGCCCGACGCGCCCGTCCCCGAGCGGGCGGAGCTGGACGCCCTGCGGACCGCGCTGGACGAGGCCGGCACCCGGCTGACCGGGCTCAACTTCTACGCCGGCCGGCTGCCGGGCCCGGACCGCGGGGCGCTCTCCGTACCCGGCGCCGAGTCCGAGCGGTTCCGCGCCAACCTCGACGTCGCCGCCGGCTTCGCCGCCGCCACCGGCTGCACCGCGCTCAACGCCCTCTACGGCAACCGCGTCGAGGGCGTCACCGCCGCCGAGCAGGACCTGCTGGCGCTGGAGAACCTGGTGCTCGCCGCCCGCGCGGCCGACCGGGCCGGCGCCGTCCTGCTGATCGAGGCGCTCAACGAACCCGAGTCCCCGCACTACCCGCTGCTCGACGCGGCGGCGGCGGTCGCGGTGGCCGACAGGGTCGACGCCGCGTCCGGGCTGGGCAACGCCCGCTTCCTGATGGACCTCTACCACCTGTCGATGAACGGCGCCGACCTGGAGGGGGCCATCGACGCCCACGCGGGACGCACCGGCCACGTCCAGATCGCCGACAACCCCGGCCGCGGCGCGCCCGGCACCGGCTCGCTGCCGCTGGCCGCGCTGCTGGACCGGCTGGCCGCGGCGGGGTACGACGGTCACGTGGGCCTGGAGTACAAGCCGGGCGACCGGCCGAGCGCCGACTCCTTCGGCTGGCTCCCCCGCTGACCGGCGCCCCCTTCCGTACGCCCGCGCCCGCCCCGGCACCCCCGGCCAGAGCAGAAAGGCACCACCTCCATGACCACCGACTCCCCGGCCCCCGGGGCCGACCGCGCCGACCGGGCCGACCGGCCGTCGATCGCCTGGATCGGCCTCGGCATCATGGGCTCGCCCATGTCCGAGAACCTGCTCGCGGCGGGCTACCCGGTCACCGGCTACACCCTGGAGCAGGACAAGCTCGACCGGCTGGCCAAGGCCGGCGGCACGGCCGCCGGCTCGATCGCCGAGGCCGTCGCGGACGCGGACGTGATCATCACGATGGTCCCCGCGTCGCCGCAGGTCGAGGCCGTCGCGTACGGGCCCGAGGGCATCCTGGCGCACGCCCGGCAAGGGGCGCTGCTCGTCGACATGTCGTCGATCACCCCGCAGACCTCCGTGGACCTGGCGGCGAACGCCGCCGAGCGCGGGATCCGGGTGCTCGACGCCCCGGTCTCGGGCGGCGAGGCCGGGGCGGTCGAGGCGGTGCTCTCCATCATGGTCGGCGGCGAGCAGGCCGACTTCGAGCGGGCCCGGCCTGTCTTCGAGGCGCTGGGCAGGACGATCGTGCACTGCGGCCCGCACGGCGCCGGCCAGACGGTCAAGGCGGCCAACCAGCTGATCGTCGCGGTCAACATCCAGGCGTGCGCCGAGGCCGTGGTCTTCCTGGAGAAGTCCGGCGTGGACCTGCGGGCGGCGCTCGACGTCCTCGGCGGCGGCCTGGCCGGCTCCACCGTGCTGGCCCGCAAGAAGGACAACTTCCTGGACCGCGACTTCCGGCCCGGCTTCCGCATCGACCTGCACCACAAGGACATGGGCATCGTCACGGACGCCGCCCGCAACGTCGGCGCGGCGCTCCCGGTCGGCGCACTGGTCGCCCAACTCGTCGCCGCCCTGCGCGAACAGGGCGACGGCGGCCTGGACCACTCGGCCCTGCTCCGCGGCGTGGACCGCCTCTCCGGCGGCGAGGTCTGACGCGTACGGGACGAAGGCAGCCGGGGTACGGCCCCCGCGCCGGAGGGAGGACGGCCCCCGTCCCCCGTCCGGGGCGGGGGCCGTCCGTTCGGGGGGGCGGGGGTCAGCTCTTCAGGGGCAGGATCGACGTGGGGGCGTGCCACGGCTCGGTGGCCTGCTCCTCCCACTCGCGTACGTCGCTGATGTCCGCCGTGGTGCTCATGGAGATGTTGGTGATCCGCTCCAGGATCGCCTCCACCACCACCGGCACCCGGTGCTCCGCCGCGAGCCGCCGCGCCCGCGCGAACGCCGCGCCCAGCTCGCCCGGCTCCGTCACCCGGATCGCCTTGCAGCCCAGCCCCTCGGCGACCTTGACGTGGTCGACGCCGTAGCCGCCCAGCTCGGGCGAGTTGACGTTCTCGAACTCCAGGTTGACCTGGAAGTCCATGTCCAGGCCCAGCTGCGCCTGCCGGATGAGGCCGAGATAGGAGTTGTTGACGAGCACCTGCACGTACGGGATGCGGTGCTGTGCGCCGACCGCCAGCTCCTCCACGAGGAACTGGAAGTCGTAGTCCCCGGAGAGCCCGACGACCAGCGCGTCGGGCTCGGCGGTGGCGACGCCGAGTGCGGCGGGCACGGTCCAGCCGAGGGGTCCGGCCTGGCCGCAGTTGATCCAGTGCCGGGGCCGGTAGACGTGGAGCATCTGGGCGCCGGCGATCTGGGAGAGGCCGATGGCGGTGACGTAGCGGGTGCCGGGGCCGAAGGCCTTGTTCATCTCCTCGTAGACCCGCTGCGGCTTCATCGGTACGTCGTCGAAGTGCGTGCGGCGCTGGAGCCGCGCCTTGCGCTCCTGGGTGGCGGCGGCCCACGCGGCGCGGTCCGGCAGCCGGCCGGCGGCGCGCCGGTCGCGGGCGGCCTCGGTGAACAGCCGCAGCGCGGCGCCGGCGTCGGAGGCGATGCCGTAGTCGGGGGCGAAGATCCGGCCGATCTGGGTGGGTTCGACGTCGACGTGGACGAAGGTGCGGCCCTCGGTGTAGACGTCGAGCCGGTAGCCGGTGTGGCGGTTGGCCCAGCGGTTGCCGATGCCGAGGACGAAGTCGGCGGCGAGGAAGTTCTCGTTGCCGTAGCGGTGGGAGGTCTGGAGGCCGACCATGCCGGCGTTGAGCGGGTGGTCGTCGGGGAGGGCGCCCCAGCCCATCAGGGTCGGCACGACGGGCGTGCCGGTCAGCTCCGCGAACTCCACCAGCTCCGCGCAGGCGTCGGCGCCGATGACCCCGCCGCCGGCGACGATCAGCGGCCGCTCGGCGGCGCACAGCATCGCGACGGCCTTCTCGGCCTGCGCGCGGGTGGCGGCGGGCCGGTGCACGGGCAGCGGCTCGTACGTGTCCGGGTCGAACTCGATCTCGGTGAGCTGGACATCGGTGGGCAGGTCCACGAGGACGGGCCCGGGGCGGCCCGAGCGCATCAGGTGGAACGCCTGCTGGAAGACCCCGGGCACCTGGGCGGCCTGGAGCACCGTGGTGGCCTTCTTGGTGACGGGGGTGGCGATGGCGGCGATGTCGACGGCCTGGAAGTCCTCCTTGTGCAGCACGGGCGTGGGCGCCTGCCCCGTGATGCACAGGATCGGGATCGAGTCGCCCGTCGCCGAGTACAGCCCGGTGATCATGTCGGTGCCCGCGGGGCCCGACGTGCCGATGCACACGCCGATGTTGCCGGGCGCGGCGCGGGTGTAGCCCTCGGCCATGTGCGAGGCGCCCTCGACGTGCCGCGCGAGTACGTGGCCGATGCCGCCGGCGGCTCTGAGGGCCGCGTAGAACGGGTTGATCGCCGCTCCCGGGACGCCGAACGCGACCCGGACGCCTTCCTTCTTGAGTATCTCCACCGCCGCGCGCGCGGCTGTCATACGAGGCATCGCGTGCACCTGCTCTTCTCAGTCTTTTCCGTATGATGGAAGTTGAGTTTTGCTATATGGAAGCAATCTAGAAGCGGGGCAAGTCGGCGTCAAGAGCCGTATTCGTGAGGGATGCTGGAGTGCGGAATCCACCACGCGGCCCCGAACCAGGAGCACTTCCCATGCCAGAGAGCGTGCCGGTGCGCTGCCCGGCCTGCCGGCGCGAGCACGCGTACACCCCGAGCACGTTCCCCTGCGCCTGCGGCGCCCCGCTGACGCTGCCGCTGCTGCGCGGCGGGGTGCCGGTGGAGCTGAAGCACCGTACGTGGCGGGACTCGTGGGTGTCGGTGCGCTGTCCCGTGTGCGACCGGCGCGACGAGTGGCCCCGGCCGGAGCTGTCGTGCGACTGCGGCGCGGTGGTACGGCTGCCGGTGGCCCCCGCGCAGTCCCGCCGCCCGCGCCCGGCCCCGCCGGCCCCGTCCGCCTCACCGGCCCCACCCGCCCCGCCGGCCGCCGGGGTCCCGCCGGCGCCGCCGGTCCCGCCCGCACCTGCCGCCGCGCCGCCCGCCCCGGGCCCGCCGGGTCCTCAGGGACCTCAGGGTCCTGTGGGCCCGCCGCCCCGCCCCGCGGAAGCGCCCCGGCGGCCGGCGTTCCGGCCGGTGACGATCCGCAACACCGGCGACGCGGTCACCGCCGCCGCGCAGTACCTGCGCTGGCTGGGCTTCACGGACCTGGTGAAGAACGAGGACCGGCCCGCCTCCGGCGTCGACGTGCGCGGCGCGGGCGTGGTCGCCCACGTCGACCCGACCACGACGCCCACGGCGCTGCGGGACGTCGAGTGCGTGTGGCTCAGCGGCCTGAACGCCTCGGCGGTCGCCGTCTTCTTCTCCCTCGCCGGCTACACCCGCGAGGCCAGGACCCGGGCCGACGAGCTGCGCCTCCCGCTGTACGTGATGGACCTCACGGGCACCCCGCAGCCGGTCAACGACCCGGGGGACGAGCTGATCCGCACGGGCGCCGCACGGGCGGGCTGAGCGCGCCGAGGACGGCCACGCGGCGCTTACGGGCCGGGCCCCGCCCGGCGGGCGGGCGGCGGGCAACCGGCGGGCGAGGGGCCGGGCGACCAAAGTATGCGGTCGGGCCGCCGCGGTCGTACGAAGGTCTCGGCCCCCGCCGCGAGGGGCACCGCATCCACCGGGCGGCCGTAGATTGGCCGGTATGCCCCGCACCGTCCCGAAGACCGCTGCCGCCCCCGGGCCCCGCGCCGGCCGGACCCGGCGGGACCGGTTCGCCGACGCCGGCCTGGTCCTCTTCGCCGGGGCCTTCTCGTTCATGTCCGCCGACTCGGCGCTGCCGGAGGGCGGCGCCGGCGCCTCGGAGAACGTGCTCTTCGCCGAGGCCGTGGCCGCCGCCGTGGCCTGCCTGGCGCTGCTGCTGCGCCGCCGGTGGCCCGTGCCGCTCGCGGTGGCGCTGCTCGTCGCCGACTCCTTCGGCCACTTCTTCATCGGCCCGACGCTGGTGGCCCTCTTCACCGTCGCCGCGCACCGCCCGCTGCGTACCACCGGCTGGGTCGCGGCCCTCGTCTTCGCCCGGTTCGCCGGGTTCCTCGCCACCACCCCGGACCCGCAGGACCCGCGGACCGGGGCGGGGGTGGCGTACTTCTCGCTGGTCGCGGCGGCCATGGTCTGGGGCCTGTTCCTCCGCTCCCGCCGCCAGCTCGTCGCCTCGCTGCGGGAGCGCGCCGAGCAGGCGGAGGCGGACGCGGCGATGCGCGCGGAGCAGGCGCAGCGGCGGGCGCGGGAGGAGATCGCGCGGGAGATGCACGACGTGCTGGCGCACCGGCTCTCGCTGCTGAGCGTGCACGCGGGCGCGCTGGAGTTCAACCCGGGTGCCCCGCCGGCGGAGGTCTCCCGCGCGGCGGGCGTGATCCGGGACAGCGCGCACGAGGCGCTGCAGGACCTGCGGGACGTGATCGGCGTGCTGCGCGCCCCCGCGGACCCCGGCGGGGACGGGGGCGGGGCCGCCGGCGCCGGTCGGCCGCAGCCGACGCTGCGCGACGTGGACCGGCTGGTGGCCGAGGCCGGCGACGCGGGCATGCGGATCGCGTACGCACCGGACGTCGCCGCACCGGAGTCGGTCCCGGCGGCGACGGGGCGCACCGCGTACCGGATCGTGCAGGAGGGGCTGACGAACGCCCGCAAGCACGCGGCGGGCACGAAGGTGACGGTGACGGTGGCGGGCGGCCCGGAGACGGGCCTGAGGGTGGAGGTCAGCAACCCGCTGCCGAACGGCGGGCACGGGTCGGGCGGTCACCGCGCGGACGCCGCCGGAAACGGCCGGCCCGCGACCGGCGGGCAGCGGACCGGAAGGCGCGGTGCGGATGCCGTCGGGGGCAGCCGGACGGCCGGGAGCGGACGCCCGGTGACCGGTGCGGACGCCGGCACCGACCGGACCGCGGAGATCCGGCACCCCGCGGCCGGGCCGGACGCCGCCGGTACCGGCCGGGTCGCGGCGCCCGCTCTCGCGGTGGAGCCGCGGGGCGGCGGGGGCGGGCTCGCCGCGGCCGCCGGCACCCGGGAGGCCCGCGCCATCCCCGGTGCCGGGCAGGGGCTCATCGGGCTCGGCGAGCGCGCCGCGCTGGCCGGGGGGCGGCTGGCGCACGCCGCCGACGGCGACGGCTTCCACCTGCGCGCCTGGCTCCCCTGGGGCCGCCCGTCCCGTACGGAGTGAGCCCCGGGCCGCCCCGTTAGGGTGGGCCCGTGCCCGACCCGACCGACCCCGCCGACGCCCCCGGCCAAGCCGACCCCACCGGCCCGGCCGACCCGACCGGCCCCGCCGACCGCACCGGTCCGGCCGCCCGCGTCACCGTCCTCCTCGTCGACGACGACCCCCTCGTACGCGCCGGGCTGCGCCTGATGCTCGGAGGTGCCGACGACATCGCCGTCGTGGCCGAGGCCGCGGACGGCAGCGAGGTGGCGGCGCTCGTGGCCGCGCACGCGCCCGACGTCGTGCTCATGGACATCCGCATGCCGCGGCTCGACGGCCTCGCCGCCACGGAGGCGCTGCGGCGGCGCGCGGAGCCGCCGGAGGTGCTGGTGCTGACGACGTTCCACACCGACGAGCACGTGCTGCGCGCCCTGCGCGCGGGCGCCGCGGGGTTCGTACTCAAGGACACCCCGCCCCGCGAGATCGTCGCCGCCGTACGCAAGGTCGCCGCCGGCGAGCCCGCGCTGTCGCCCGCGGTGCTCCAGCAGCTCATCGCGCAGGTCTCCGCCGCCGGCCCGAAGGGCCCCGGGCAGGCCGCGGACCGCGCCCGCGGCCGCCTCGCCGTGCTCGGCGAGCGCGAGCGGGAGGTCGCCCTGGCGGTCGGCCGCGGCCGGTCGAACGCGGAGATCGCCGCCGAGCTGTACATGAGCGTGCCCACCGTGAAGACCCACGTCTCGCGCATCCTCACCAAGCTCGGCCTCAACAACCGCGTCCAGATCGCCCTCCTCGTGCACGACGCCGGGGAGTCCCCCCGGGAATCCTGAGCCCGCCGCGGTGTTGTACGGATCATGGACATACCTCTCTCCGTGCTCGACCGGTCACTGCGGCGCAAGGGCCAGGACCCGGCGGACGCGCTGCGCAGCACCGTCCGCTTCGCACGGCACGCGGAGGGGTACGGCTTCCGCCGCTTCTGGGTCTCGGAGCACCACAGCGTCCCCGGCGTCGCGGGCTCCGCGCCGACGGTGCTGGCCGCCGCCGTCGCCGCCGCGACGTCCACCATCCGGGTCGGCACCGGCGGCGTGATGCTGCCCAACCACCGGCCGCTGGTCGTCGCCGAGCAGTTCGGGGTGCTGGGCTCGCTCTTCCCGGACCGGATCGACATGGGCCTGGGCCGCTCGCTGGGGTTCACCGACGGCATCCGGCGGGCGCTGGGCCACGGCATGGCGGACGCGGGGGACTTCGGGGCGGCGCTGGCGGAGCTGCTGCGGTGGTTCGAGGGCGCGCAGCCGGCGTATCCGGGGGTGCACGCCGTACCGGCGGAGGGGCTGCGGGTGCCGGCGTACGTGCTGGCGATCGACGGCGGCGCCGACATCGCCGCCGCGCACGGGCTGCCGCTGGTGATCGGCGCGGGCCGGCGCCCGGAGAAGATGCTGCGGGCCGTCGAGCGCTACCGCGAGGCGTTCACGCCCTCCGCGCAGGAGTCCCGCCCGTACGTGGTCGTGGCGCTCGCCGCCGCGGTCGCCGACTCCGCGGAAGAGGCCGCCGACCTGCTGCTGCCGGAGGCGTGGGCGACGGTCCGGTCGCGCACCCGCGGGGAGTTCCCGCCGCTGGAGCAGGCGGCGGAGATACGGGCCAGGACGCTCACCGAGCGCGAGGCCCGCTATCTCGACGAGGCCCGCCAGTCGCAGGTCTCCGGTACGGACGATCAGGTGGCCGGCGCCCTCGGCGACCTGGTCGCGCGCAGCGGCGCCGACGAGCTGCTGGTCTCCCTGCACACCCCCGACGAGGACGCCAGGCTGGAGTCCTTCCGGCGGCTGGCGGAGCTGAAGATCCCGGCGCCCGCGGCGGGTTGACGCCTCAGAGTTCCACCGCCTCCCCCGGCCGCGGCAGCCGCAGCCGGTGGCCGAGGCCCGCCGCCTCGAAGGCGGCGACCAGCGAGTCGGCGCCCTGCGTGAAGTGCCCCCAGTGCTCGAAGTGCAGCGGCACCACGTCGTGGGCCCCGAGCACCGCCGCCGCGGCGGCGGCGTGCTCGCTGGTGAGCGTGAGGTGCGCGGCGCCGAGCAGCGGGGTCTGCGCGGCGCCGGCGAAGAGCACGGCGATGTCGACGGGGCCGAGCCGCGCGGCGATCGAACGGACCACGTCGAGCGAGGCGTTGTCGCCGCTGACGTAGACCGTGGGCAGCCCCTCGCCATTGAGCACGAAGCCGGTGACCTCGCCGGTCAGGTGCTCGGTGCCGGGCGGGCCGTGCTGCGCGGGCACGGCGGTGACGCGGACCGGCCCGATCTCGTACGACTCCCACGCCGGCAGCGCCCGCACCGGTCCGCGCAGCCGCCGTGCCGCGGACGCCGTGGAGAGCACCAGCGGCGCCGCGGCGGTGCACTCGCGCCCGGCCCGGTCGAGGTTGTCGGGGTGCTGGTCGTGCGAGAGCAGCACCGCGTCGACCGGGCCGAGTTCGGCCGGCGCCAGCGCCGGGCCCGCCGTCTTCACCAGCCGCCGGTCCCCCAGGGGGTACTCGCCGGGCGGGTCGAACGTCGGGTCCGTCAGCAGCCGGACCCCGCCGAGCCGGAGGAGCGCGGTGGGGCCGCCGACGTAGTGCAAGATCGTCATGGCAGTGCCAAGGACCCGCGGGCCGCCGCTATTCCGCAGCACTGAACTGCTCCCGCAGCTCGACCTTCCGCACCTTTCCGCTGACCGTCATCGGGAACTCCTCCATGATCCGCACATGCCGCGGGATCTTGTAGTGCGCGAGCCTGTTCTCGCAGTAGTGGGCCAACTCGCGCCGGGAGAGGGCGTGCTGCGGATCGCTGAGGATCACGCAGGCGAGGATCTCCTCGCCGTACTTCTCGTCCGGCACGCCCACCACCTGCACGTCGGCGATCTTGGGATGGGTGTGCAGGAACTCCTCGATCTCGCGCGGGTAGACGTTCTCGCCGCCCCTTATGATCATGTCCTTGATCCGGCCGACGATCTCCACGCAGCCGTCGTCGCGCATCCGCGCGAGGTCCCCGGTGTGCATCCAGCGGCCGGCGTCGATGGCCTCGGCGGTGCGCTCCGGCTGTTCCCAGTAGCCCTGCATGACGCTGTAGCCGCGGGTGCACAGCTCGCCCGCGGTGCCGCGGGGCATGGTGACGCCGGTGACCGGGTCGACGACCTTGACCTCGATGTGCGGCAGGACGCGGCCGACGGTGGCGGTGCGGCGCTCCAGGTCGTCCTCGCGCCGGGTCTGCAGGGAGACCGGGGAGGTCTCGGTCATGCCGTAGCAGATGGTCACCTCCGCCATGTGCATCTCGTTGACCACCCGCTTCATCACCTCGACCGGGCACGGCGAACCGGCCATGATCCCGGTGCGCAGCGACGTCAGGTCGTAGAGGGCGAAGTCGGGCAGGGCCAGCTCGGCGACGAACATGGTCGGCACCCCGTACAGCGAGGTGCAGCGCTCCTGTTCGACGGCCGCGAGGGTGGCGGCGGGCTCGAAGGAGGGGCCGGGGATGACCATGCAGGCGCCGTGGCTGGTGGCCGCGAGGTTGCCCATCACCATGCCGAAGCAGTGGTAGTACGGGACGGGGATGCAGACCCGGTCCTCCTCGGTGTAGCCCAGCGTCTCGCCCACGAAGAAGCCGTTGTTGAGGATGCTGTGGTGCGAGAGGGTCGCGCCCTTGGCGAAGCCGGTGGTGCCGGAGGTGTACTGGATGTTGACCGGGTCGTCGCAGGACAGCAGCGCCTCGCGCTCGCGGACCCGCTCCGGGGGCACGCCGCGGCCGGCCTCGATCAGCCGACCCCAGCCGGCGTGGCCGATGTAGAAGACGTTGCGCAGGGCCGGGCAGCTGCCGCGTACCTGCTCGACCATCCGCCGGTAGTCGCTGGACTTGTGCGCCAGCGAGGCGACCAGCAGGGAGATGCCGGACTGGTTGAGGACGTACTCCAGCTCGTGCACCCGGTAGGCGGGGTTGATGGTGACCATCACCGCGCCGATCCGGGCCGAGGCGTACTGCACGAGCACCCACTCCGGGCAGTTGACCGCCCAGATGCCGATGCGCTCGCCCTTGGCGACGCCGCGGGCGAGCAGCCCGCGCGCCACCTCGTCGACGGCGGCGCCGAACTCCGCGTAGGTCCAGCGGCGTCCCGAGGGCACGTCGACGAGGGCCTCGCGGTCGGGGTGGGCGGCGATGGCGCGATCCAGGTTGGCACCGATGGTGTCGCCCAGCAGCGCTGTGGTGCCCGTACCGCCGGTGTAGGACGGCTCTGGGGTCATGGGTGGTCCTCCTCGCGGTACTCGTCGGCGGAGCCGGCGGCGGTCGCCTCGCGCAGTTGCACGCGGCGGATCTTGCCGGAGACGGTCTTGGGCAGGTCGGCGAACTCCAGCCGCCGGACGCGCTTGTACGGGGCGAGCACGGCGCGGGAGTGCGCGAAGATCGCGGACGCGGCGGCGGGGCCCGGCTCCCAGCCCGCGGCGAGCACGACGTACGCCTTGGGCACGGCGAGCCGCAGCGGGTCGGGCGCGGGCACGACGGCGGCCTCGGCGACCGCCTCGTGCTCCAGCAGCGCGCTCTCCAGCTCGAAGGGGCTGATCTTGTAGTCGCTGGCCTTGAAGAGGTCGTCGCTGCGCCCGATGTACGTGATGTAGCCCTCGGCGTCGCGGGCGCCGATGTCGCCTGTGCGGTAGTAGCCGTCGGCCATGGCCTCGGCGGTGCGGGCGGGGTCGCCCTCGTAGCCGGTCATCAGGCCCACGGGGCGCGCGGTCAGGTCGAGGCAGATCTCGCCCTCGTCGGCGGGCTTGCCGCTGACGGGGTCCAGGAGCACGACGTCGTATCCGGGAGTGGGACGGCCCATGGATCCCAGCTTGACGGGCTGCCCGGGGGAGTTGGCGATCTGCACCGCGGTCTCGGTCTGGCCGAAGCCGTCGCGGATGGTCAGCTTCCAGGCCCGCCGGACGGCCTCGATGACCTCCGGGTTGAGGGGTTCACCTGCGGCGACGGCCTCGCGCGGCGGGGTGGCGAGGCCGCTGAGGTCGGACTGGACGAGCATCCGCCAGACGGTGGGCGGGGCGCAGAAAGTTGTCACGCCGCCGCGGGCCATGGCGCCGAGCAGCGCCCCGGCGTCGAAGCGCGTGTAGTTGTACAGGAAGACGGTCGCCTCGGCGTTCCAGGGCGCGAAGAGGTTGGACCAGGCGTGCTTGGCCCAGCCGGGCGAGGAGATGTTCAGGTGGACGTCGCCGGGGCGGATGCCGATCCAGTACATCGTCGCCAGGTGGCCGACGGGGTACGAGACATGGGTGTGCTCGACGAGCTTGGGGAGCGCGGTGGTCCCGGAGGTGAAGTAGAGCATCAGGGTGTCGTCGGCGGCCGTCGGGCCGTCGGGCGCGAAGTCGGCGGGGGCCTCGTAGGCGTCCTCGTACGGGAGCCAGCCGGCGCTGCTGCCGCCGACCGAGATGCGGGTGTAGTCACCCGGCACCTCGGCGAACTTCGCCTCGTCGGCGGCCCGTACGAGCACGTGACGGGCGCCGCCGCGCTCGATGCGGTCGGCGAGGTCGGCCGGGCCGAGGAGCGGCGTGGCGGGGATGACGACGGCGCGGAGCTTCATCGCGGCGAGCGCGGTCTCCCACAACTCGGCCTGGTTGCCGAGCATGACGACGATCCGGTCCCCGGCCCGCACGCCCTGGGCGCGCAGCCAGTTCGCCACCCGGTTCGAGCGCTCACTCATCCGGGTGAAACTCAACTTCGTCTCGCGGCCGTCCTCCTCCACGATGTGGAGGGCCGTGCGCTCGTTGCCCCCGGCGATGGCGTCGAACCAGTCGAGTGCCCAGTTGAAGCGCTCCGGCCTGGGCCAGGAGAAGCCGGCGCGGGCGGCGGCGTAGTCCTCCCTCCGCCGCAGCAGAAAGTCCCGCGCGGACCGGAAGTCCGCGGTCGGATTCGATGCCGTCACATGTCCTCCTCGTACGGCGGCGGCTCGCTAGCATCGTGCTGCGAGTGACGTACGCCTCACTACCCCCATACGGGGGTGCCCTGCCGTCGGCCACGCCGGCGATACCCCCGTCAGCACCAGGGAGCGAGCGAGATGCCGGAGACCGTGGACGCAGCGGAGGTGCGCGGCGCGCTGGCGCGGCTGCGCCGGGGCGGCGGTGTGCCCGTCGCGTTCGGCGGGCTGCTCACGGACGGCGGCCGCAAGCTGCGGATCAGCGAGCTGAGCGGGACGGTGACGCTGTCCCTGCAGGGACTCGGGGTGGCCACGGGCAACGGGCTCGGCGGCAAGGCCATCGCCTTCTCCCGCCCCTGCGCCGTCACCGACTACACCTCGTCCCGCGCCATCAGCCACGAGTACGACGGCCCGGTGGGCGCCGAGGGACTGCGCTCGGTGCTGGCGGTGCCCGTCGTCGTACGCGGCCGGGTGCGGGCCGTGCTCTACGGGGCGCTGCGGGACTCGCTGCCGCTGGGCGACCGGTCGCTGACCGCGGCGGTGGAGACCGCGCGCCACCTGGAGCAGACCCTCGCCGTACGCGACGAGGCCCGCCGGCTGCTCGCCGTCGCCACGCCCACCGCGCAGCGCGCCGCGGACCCCGCGGCCTGGGAGAACGTCCGCACCGCGCACCGCGACCTGCGCACGCTGGCACCGCGTATAGCCGACGAGGTGCTGCGCGCGGAGCTGCTGGCGCTGTGCGACCGGCTGGCCTCCGCGGCCGTCACGGTCGTCCCGCCGGCCGCGGCGGGTCCTGACCGGACGGTGCTGGCGCCGCGGGAGCTGGACGTGCTGGCGTGCGTGGCGACGGGCGCGACGAACGCCGCGGCGGGCGAGCGGCTGGGGCTGCGGCCGGAGACGGTCAAGAGCTACCTGCGCTCGGCGATGCGCAAGCTCGGCGCGCACACCCGGCTGGAGGCGGTCACCGCCGCCCGCCGGGCGGGGCTGCTGCCGTAGCCGACGGGCGGCTCAGCCCCGGTGCGCGACGACGTTGACCACCTGCCCGTTGGGGTCGCGGACGAAGAACCGCCGCACGCCCCACTCCTCGTCGGTCAGCGGGTGCACGATCTCCGCGCCCGCCGCGCGCATCGCCTCGTGGGCCGCGTCGACGTCCTCGACCTCGATGCTCATGTCGGGCTCGACGGGCGCCGAGGCGTCCCGGTCCATGAAGATCAACTGCGCGGTGGGGTTGCCGGGCGCGGCCAGCGCCATCACCCACCCCAGGTTCATCACCTCCTCGAAGCCCAACCGCTCGTAGAACACGCGGCTGGCCTCGAACGACTCCGTCTTGATGTCGGGGACGACCCGTCTGATAGCCATGCCGCGGAGGCTACCGGCCGGCGGTGACAACCGCGGGGCCGCGCACCCTCGGGGCGGCGCGCGGGACGCCGCGAGCCGGGGCCGGCCGGAGGGGGCGTCCGGAGGGCGGTCTGGGGCGTCGTACGGGCGTCGGGGGCGCACGCCGTCCGGCATGCCGCGCACCGCCGTGCGGGGGGCGGCGGTGCGCGTGCGTCGGGGGCGCATGGCAGCACGCGCCTCCCCGAGGGCGACGGCTCGGCGGCGACGCGGGAAAATGGCAGTGTGGCCGATCACCCCAACCTGAGCTGGATCGCGGACGGGCGCGCGCAGACCGCCCGCTGGTACTCCGCGGGCGGCACCCCGCCGCCGCGGCGAGTGGTGCCCGCGGACGACCGCATGTGCGCCGACATCGCCTACCGCCTGGTGTGCGAGGGCACGGCGGTTCTGTGGCAGGGCGACTACCACGGCGGGCGCCAGCTCCTCGCCGCGCTCGGCCGCCGCATCGACCGCCGCTCGGCCCGCCGGGGCCGGCGGCCGGCCGCGCCGGCGGGCGGCCGGGCGACCGGCCCGGCGGACGCTTTCCACCGGCACCGGCAGGCTCAGGGCCATCGGGCGCGTGTCCTCGGCATGCTGCTCGTCCCCCTCGAACCCGGCCCGCAGGGCCCGGTCGTACCGCTGCGCCGGGCGCCCGACGTGGCCGGGGCGGTGGCCGGGGCGTACGGCCCGGTGACCGAGCCGGGCGCGGTGGCGCTGCGCGAGCTGCTCGGCGCGGTGGGAGCGCACGAGTGGCGCCGCAAGGGCGTGGACATACCGGCGCTGGGCGCCCGCGTGCACCCGCACTACGGGGTGTTCTCGCCGGTGCGCGGCGAGTACGTCGACCTCGTGGCCGAGGCCCCGCTGCCGTCGAAGTCGCTCGCGTTCGACGTGGGCACCGGGACCGGGGTGCTCGCGGCCGTGCTGGCGCGCCGCGGGATGGAGCATGTCGTCGCCACGGACACGGAACCGCGCGCGCTGGAGTGCGCCCGCGACAACGTCGCCCGGCTGGGCCTGACGGAGCAGGTCGAGGTGGTGGAGGGGGACCTCTTCCCGCCGGGGCGCGCACCGCTGGTCGTCTGCAACCCGCCGTGGCTGCCGGCCAAGCCGACCTCCGCGCTGGAGCATGCCGTCTACGACCCCGGCGGCGGCATGCTCCGCGGCTTCCTCACCGGGCTCGCGGAGCATCTGGAGCCGGGCGGCGAGGGCTGGCTCGTGCTGTCCGACCTGGCCGAGCACCTGGGGCTGCGCAGCCGCGCGGAGCTGCTGGCGGCGATCGAGTCCGCGGGCCTGCGGGTGGCGGCCCGCCACGACACACGGCCCCGGCACCGCCGGGCGGCGGACACGTCGGACCCGCTGCACGCGGCGCGGGCGGCGGAGGTGACGTCGCTGTGGCGGCTGACGGCGGCGGAGTGAGCGGGACGAGCGGAGCGACCCGGACGAGCGGAGCGACCGGGACGGTCGGGGTGAGCGGGGTGCGGGAGGGGCACGGCGGCGGGGGCGGCAGGTCGCGAACGGGCCGCCGTGCGCGGGCTGTCGGGGCGGACGGCAGGCGGGCTGATGTCCGGCATGTGGACATCGTGCGCCCCCTTGCGCCGTCGCCCCGACAGCCCTGACCAGCGGGTGTTCCGGGTGGTTCGCGTGGTGTCGTCTCGTATGACGGAATGCAGGTGCCCGCCGGGGCAGGGCCCCGTACCGTCATAGGGTGGACACCTCCGGACACGCCCTCACACCGCAGCGCCGACCCCAGTTGTACGTTCCCGTACTCGACGGGAGGAGCGGCATCCGGCTGCGGATGTTCCGTACGCCGCTGGGCACGCGCACGGCGGTCGCCTTCACCAGCAAGGCCGCGCTGGTCCGCGCGCTCGGGCCGGAGCAGCGGTGGGTACGCCTCGGGGAGTCGGCGCTGCGCGCGCTGACCGCACCGCTGGGCGCCGACCGCATCACCGTCGACCCCCTGCTCACCGCCCGGCGGCCCTACGCCCACCACGCCGCGGAGCCGCAGGCCGAGGGCGAACCCCAGCCGAAGCAGCGGCCGGCGCCGCCGGCCGCCCCGGCTCCGCCGCAGCCCGCGGCCCACTGACGGGACCCGGCGCTAGGGCCTGTGCCGAAAGTCCCGCCTGCGACGGGACTTTCGACACAGGCCCTAGCCGCGCGCTTCCGCGGTCCGCAGCTCCTGGCGGCTGCCCGGCGCCAGCATCTCCAGCACCCCCGCCGCCTCCGCCTCGGCCTCGGGCCGCTCGCCGCGCGTCAGCGGCGCGAACGTCTCCAGGTGCATGGTGGCCGTGCCGTCGTCCTGCGTCACCCGCCACAGCCCGCGGACGAAGCCGTCGACGAGGAAGCTGCCGAAGGCGCGGTCCCGCCGGTAGCCGCGGCGGCGGAACTCGTCCGACACGACGCGGGTGCGGTCGGCGTGCCCGAGGGTGAGGTTGTCGAACTCCCCGAGGAACCGCGCGGGCGCCGGGGTGTCCGCCGCCGGGCGCGGCGCGTCGGGCAGGTCGAACAGTTCGGTCCCGCCCTCGTCGCGGAACGTGCGCAGCCGGGGCCGCAGGTCCTCGAAGTACGGCCGCAGCCGCGTCACGCCGCACCACGCCTGCATGTCCCGTACGGACGCGGGCCCGAAGGCGGCGAGGTAGCGCAGCACGAGCCGGCCGGCGTCGGGGTCCGCGCCGGCCCGCTCCGCCGCCTCTTCGCCCAGCCAGGAGCCGACGGTGGCGTGCATGACCTGCCCGCCCCTCCCCCACAGCCCGCGCGGCGGCACCTGGACGAGCGGGACCCGGATGCGCGCGGCGACCTTCAGCGCGAGCAGGTCGTGCGCCGGCCACTCGCGCCCCAGCTCCTCGCCGATCTCGCGCAGCGAGACCGGCCCGGGCTCCGCCAGCTCCCGGGTCAGCGCCACGAGCCGGTCGAGGTCGACCCCGGCGAGCCGCGCGCGGAAAATCTTCAGCTCGCGCTCCAGGGCGGGGGCGCTGAAGGGGCGGAGCGTCAGCGCGTCGGCGGGCGTGTGCAGGTGGACGGTGGAGCGCAGGGTGACGAGCCGCACGACCTCGCGGCTCTCCAGCAGCGCGGACAGCGCGGCCGGGTCGAACCCGCGCAGCCGGGCGGCGAGCGCGTGGTACGGCGGCCGGGGCGCCTGCGCCTGGAGCCCGAGCAGGTGCACCACGGCGTCGGTGAGGGGCATGTCGACGCGCTCGAGCAGCAGCTGCCTGGCGAGGAGGGCGCGGTTGAGCTGGCGGGTGGAGAGGGTGGCGGGCCCGCTGGTCTTCGTCATGCCGCCCACGCTAACGGCCCTTGCGGACAGTTCCTGTCCGCAAGGCGGGGGCGCGGGGCGGGCTGAGAGGATCGGGCGGGTACGGCGACGACGACAGGGGAGACGGTGGGGACGCTCGACGGACGGCGCGGGAGCACCGGGGGCGGGGACGGGGACGCGCAGGTGCCGGCGGAGCGCGGCGGGGGCGCGGGGCCTTCGCGTACGGACACGGCCGCCGGCGCGGGTGCGGCGGATACCGACAGGGCCGGCCGGGCGTCCGGCGTCACGCGGGCCGCCGGGAACGCACCCGGGCCGGCGGCGGCCGAAGACCCGCGCGTCGCCGTGGAGGCCGCCGGGAACGCTCGACCGCAGGACACCCCCGCCCCCGCGGAGCGCGGCCGCGTCCTTGCGCGGCGGCCGGGGCGCCGCCTGCGCGTCGTGCTCGGGGTCGCCGGCGGGCTGCCCCTGCTCGTCGTCTCCTGCGTGCTCGCGTTCCGGGTCGGCGGCGGTGACGGCCTGACCCCCCTGCCGCAGCTCGCCGCCTTCCTGCCCTGGCTCCTCGTGCCCGGCGGCGCCGGTCTGCTCCTCATGATCGCCGCCCGCAGCCGCACCGGCACCGTGTGGGCGCTCGTCGCGGTCGCCGCCACCGGCTGGTTCGTACGGCCCTACGAGTCCGCCGCCGATCCGCCCTCCTCCCCGCCCGAGGCCGAGTTCAGCCTCCTCACCGCCAACCTCAAGTTCGGCGACGCCACCCCCGCCCTGCGCGACGCGCTGCGGGAGTACGAGCCGGACATCGCCCTGGTGCAGGAGTGCGACACCCGCTGCGTCGCCGCCCTGCGCACCCCGGAGCTGCGGGCCGCGTACCCGTACCGCGTCGTCGACGCCGGCGATCCCGCCGAGGGCTCCGCCGTCCTCAGCACGTACCCGCTGACCGAGGAGCCCGGGGTGCGCGGCACGCTGTCGATGCCCGCGGCCACCGCGCGGATCGCCGGCGAGCGGGTGCGGCTGCAGGTCGTGCACCCGATGCCGCCGACGCCCGGGTCCATGGACGCCTGGCGTACGGAGCTGGGGTACCTGCGCGACGCCGCCGCCGAACGCGGCACCGCGCCCACCGTCTTCGGCGGCGACTTCAACTCCTCGCAGGACCACGAGGCGTTCCGCGACATCCTCGACACCGGCCTGCGCGACAGCGCCATGCTGCTCGGCCGCTCCCGCACCCCCACCTGGCCGGCGTCGACGACGCCGCTCTTCGGCACCCAGATCGACCACGTCCTGGTGAGCGACCGGCTGAGCCCGGCGGGCATCGAGTTCCCGGAGCTGGCCGGCACCGACCACCGCGCGGTGCTCGTGGAGCTGCAGCTGCGCTGAGCCGTGGCCATACTGGCGCGCATGGACCGTCACGAGTGGGCCGCGCGGACGCTGTCCGTACGGCCCGGCGACAGGGTGCTGGAGATCGGCTGCGGGCACGGGGTGACCGCGTCGCACGTCTGTGCGGAGCTGGCCGCGGGACCGCGGGAGGCGCCGCCGCGGTTCGTCGGCCTGGACCGGTCCGCGAAGATGACCGCCGCCGCCGGGCGCCGCAACGCCGCCCATGTCGCCGCCGGGCTGGCGGAGTTCAGGACCGGCCCGTTCCCCACCCCGGACCTCGGTGCCGAACCGCCCTTCGACGTCGCGTACGCGTTCAACGTGCGGCTGCTGTGGACCGACCCCGCCGCCGCCCGCGCGGTCGCCGGGCTGCTGCGCCCCGGCGGGCGGCTGGCGGTGTTCTTCCAGCTGCCCGCCTGGAGCGCCGCGGTCCACCGCGAGGTGGCCGCGCGGGCGGCGCGGACGCTGACCGCGGGCGGGCTCGCGGTCGCCGCCGACGGGCAGGACGTGGCCGTCGAGAGCGGCTACGTCACCGCCGTGGTCCCGCCCGGCTGACCGTCTTCAGGCCACGTCCCCGATCCGGCCGGGCGTCCGGCCCTCCCGGTGGATCGGCGTGTGCGCCCCGGTCAGCGGCACGCCCGTGCCGCCGCGGCGGGCCGCGACGATCTCGCCGGCGATGGAGACCGCGACCTCCTCGGGCGAGCGGGCGCCGAGGTCGAGGCCGATCGGCGAGTGCAGGCGGGCGAGTTCGAGGTCGCTCACGCCCGCCTCGCGCAGCCGCCGGTTGCGGTCCAGGTGCGTACGGCGCGAGCCCATCGCGCCGACGTACGCCACGGGCAGCCGCAGCGCCGCCGTCAGCAGCGGCACGTCGAACTTGGGGTCGTGCGTGAGCACGCACAGCACGGTGCGGCCGTCCAGCTCCCCCGCGGCCACCGCGTCGGCCAGGTACTCGTGCGGCCAGCGCACGGCCACCTCGTCCGCCTCGGGGAACCGGCGGGCGGTGGCGAAGACGGGGCGGGCGTCGCAGAGGGTGACGCGGTAGCCGAGGAACTTGCCGATGCGTACCAGCGCGTGCGCGAAGTCGATCGCGCCGAAGACCACCATCCGCGGCGGCGGCACGCTCACCTCCACCAGCAGCGCCACCGGCTCCCCGCAGCGCGCGCCCGCCGCCCCGACCTCCACCGTGCCCGTGCGCCCCGCGTCGAGCAGGGCGGCGGCCTCGGCGGCGGCGGTGCGCTCCAGCGCGGCGCCGTCCCAGTCGGGCAGGTCCGGCAGCGGGCCCGCGAGGCGGCCCTCGTACGTGCCGTCGGGGCGTACCAGCAGCGCCTGGCCGACCAGCGCGGCCGGGCCCGCGACCACCCGGGCGAGCGCCGCGGCCCCGCCGCCGGCGGCGGCGGTGAGCGCCGCGGCGAGCACGCCGCCGGCCGGGACCGGCGTGACGAGGATGTCGATCTCGCCGCCGCAGGTGAGCCCCACGGCGAAGGCGTCCTCGTCGGAGTAGCCGAACGTCTCCAGGACCACCTCCCCGGTCTCGACGACCTGGCGGCACAGCTCGTACACCGCGCCCTCGACGCACCCGCCGGACACGCTGCCGACCGCCGTGCCCTCGGCGTCCACGGCCAGCGCGGCGCCCGGGTCGCGCGGCGCGGAGCCGCTGGTGCCCACGACGGTGGCGACGGCGAAGGGGCGGCCCTCCGCGCACCACCGGGCGAGGTCGGCGGCGATGTCCAGCATGCTGATCAGCTCCTCACGAGGCTGCTGGTCCTATTTGACACCCATCCACTGCTCGATCGGATGGAGCGCGAAGAAGACGACGAAGACGGCGGTCAGCACCCACATGAAGGCGCCGGGCTCGCGCCACTTCCCCTGCGCGGCCCTGATCGCCGTGTACGAGATGACCCCGGCGGCGACGCCCGCCGTGATGGAGTACGTGAACGGCATCAGCACGACCGTCAGGAACACCGGGACGGCCACGCCCCGGTCCGCCCAGTCCACGTGCCGCGCGTTCGCCATCATCATGGCTCCGATGACGACCAGCGCCGCGGCGGCCACGTTGCCCGGCACGATCTGCGCCAGCGGCGTGAACAGCAGCCCCAGCGCGAACAGCAGGCCGACGACGACGCTCGAGAGCCCGGTGCGGGCGCCCTCGCCGACGCCGGTCGCGGACTCCACGAACACCGTCTGCCCGGAAGCGCCCGCGGCGCCGCCGACCGCGCCGCCCGCGCCGTCGATGAACAGGGCCCGCGACAGGCCCGGCATCCGGCCCTGCTCGTCGGTGAGCTTCGCCTCGGTGCCGACGCCGATGATGGTGGCCATCGCGTCGAAGAACCCGGCCAGCACGAGGGTGAAGACGATCATGCCGACGGTCATCACGCCGACGTCGCCCCAGCCGCGGAACGACACCTCGCCGAGGAGGCCGAAGTCCGGTGTCGAGGTGACGCCGCCGGACGGCAGTTCGGGGGCCCGGCCGTTGGCCCACGCCTCGGCCTCGATGTCGGCGACGGCGTTGACGACGACGGCGGCGACCGTGCCGGCGACGATGCCGATGAGGATGGCGCCGGGCACGTGGCGCGCCTGGAGCATGAAGATCAGCAGCAGCGTGAGGCAGAAGACGAGGACGGGCCAGCCGCGGAGCTGGTCGTCCGCGCCGAGGGTGACGATCTTCGCCTCGCCGGCCTGCACGAAGCCGGCGTTCACCAGGCCGATCAGCGCGATGAACATGCCGATGCCCATGGTGATGGCGTGCTTGAGGGCCAGCGGGATCGCGTTCATGATCATCTCGCGCAGCCCGGTGACGACCAGCAGCATGATCACGACGCCGTACGCGACGCACATGCCCATCGCCTGCGGCCACGTCATCTGCGGCGCGACCTGGCTGGCGAGCACGCCGGAGACGCTGAGCCCGGCGGCCGCGGCCAGCGGCACCTTGCCGAAGAAGCCCAGCAGCAGCGTGGTGACCGCGGCGGCCAGCGCCGTGGCGGTGATCAGGCCGGAGGGGGCGAGCACGTTGCCGGCCGCGTCCTCGCCGCCCAGTATCAGCGGGTTGAGCAGCAGGATGTAGGCCATCGCCATGAAGGTGGTGAGCCCGCCGCGCACCTCGCGCGCGACCGTGGAGCCGCGCTTCGATATCTCGAAGTAGCGGTCGAGCCAGGAGGTGCGGCCGGGTGCTGCGGTGCCGGAGCGGCCAGCCGGCGCGGCGTCGCGCCGGTCGACGGAGGACTGGGTCATGCGGTCTCCCAAGGTTCACAGGGGCACCCGCGATCGCGGGATTTGGGATGAGGTGGTGCTGCACGACCCGGGGGACGGCCCGAGGCGAAGAGATGGTGCTCGGTGGTGCTCGGTGGTGCGGGGTGGTGCGGGGTGGTGCCGTTTCAGGTGCCGGTCAGGTGCTCCGGCCGTACGGGGGTCCTGGTCAGCGCCAGGCCGGTGGCCTGGCGGATCGCGGCGAGCACCGCGGGGGTCGCCGAGAGCGTCGACGCCTCGCCCACGCCCCGCAGGCCGTACGGCGCGTGCGGGTCGGCCAGTTCGAGCACGTCGACGGGGATCGCCGGGGTGTCGAGGATCGTCGGGATCAGGTAGTCGGTGAACGAGGGGTTCCGCACCCGCGCCGTCGCCGGGTCGACCACGATCTCCTCCATCACCGCCACGCCGAGGCCCTGGGTCGTGCCGCCCTGGATCTGCCCGACGACCGACAGCGGGTTGAGCGCCTTGCCGACGTCCTGGGCGCAGGCCAGCTCGACGACCTTGACCAGGCCGAGCGCGGTGTCGACCTCGACGACCGCCCGGTGTGCGGCGAAGGAGTACTGCACGTGCCCGAAGCCCTGGCCGGTCTCGATGTCGAACGGCTCGGTGGGCCGGTGCCGGAACGGCAGTTCGACGTCCACGGGCGGCTCGCCGTCGAGCACGTCGGCCAGGTCGGCGAGGACCTCGCCGCGGTCCGTGACGACCTTGCCGCCCTCCAGCAGCAGTTCGGCCGTCGCCCACGCCGGGTGGTACGTGCCGAGCTTGCGGCGGCCCAGGGCGAGGACCTGCTCCCGTACGGCCGCGCAGGCGTTCCGTACCGCGCCGCCCGTCATGTACGTCTGCCGGGACGCGGAGGTGGAGCCGGCCGAGCCGACCCGGGTGTCGGCCGGGGCGATGACCACCTGCGCCACGCCCAGTTCGGTGCGGGCGATCTGCGCCTGCACGGTGACGCCGCCCTGCCCGACCTCGGCCGCCGCGGTGTGCACGGTCGCCACCGGCTCCCCGCCGGCGGCCTCCAGCCGCACGCGCGCGGTGGAGAAGTCGTCGAAGCCCTCCGAGAACCCGACGTTCTTGATGCCGACCGCGTAGCCGACGCCCCGTACGACGTCCTCGCCGTGCGTGGTGTTGGACAGCCCGCCGGGCAGCGCCCGCACGTCCGCCGCCCCGCCGGCGCTCTCCCACTGCCGCTCCGGCGGCAGCGGCCTGGCCTGCACGCGGCGCAGGATCTCCGCCACCGGCGCCGGGGAGTCGACCTGCTGCCCGGTGGGCAGCCGCGAGCCCTGCGACATGGCGTTCAACTGCCGGAACGCCACCGGGTCCATGCCGACGGCCGCCGCGAGCCGGTCCATCTGCGCCTCGTACGCGAAGCACGCCTGGACCGCGCCGAAGCCGCGCATCGCGCCGCACGGCGGGTTGTTGGTGTAGAGCCCCACCGCCTCGATCTCGACGTCCTCGACGACGTACGGGCCCATGGACAGCGACGCCGCGTTCCCGACCACGGCCGGGGTGGAGGACGCGTACGCGCCGCCGTCGAGGACGATGCGGCAGCGGGCGTGGGTGATCCGGCCGTCCGCGGTGACACCGTGCTCGTAGCGGATCCTGGCCGGGTGCCGGTGGACGTGGCCGAAGAAGGACTCGAACCGGTCGTAGACCATCTTGACCGGCTTGCCGGTGCGCAGCGCCAGGAGGCAGGCGTGGATCTGCATCGACAGGTCCTCGCGGCCGCCGAAGGCGCCGCCGACGCCGGAGAGCGTCATACGCACCTTGTCCTCCGGCAGCCCGAGCACGGGCGCGATCTGCCGCCGGTCGGCGTGCAGCCACTGGGTGGCGACGTACAGGTCGACGCCGCCGTCCTCCGCGGGCACCGCGAGACCGGACTCCGGGCCCAGGAACGCCTGGTCCTGCATGCCGAACTCGTACTCGCCGGTGACGATGTGGTCGGCCCGCAGGGCCGCCGCGGCGGCGTCGCCGCGGACGATGGGCTGGCGGTGGACGACGTTCGGATGGGGCACGTGCCGCGCGTGGCCGTCGGTGCGCCCGGGGTGCAGCACCGGCGCGTCCGGGGCGAGCGCCGACTCCTCGTCGGTGACCAGCGGCAGCTCCCGCCACTCCACGCGGATCTTCGCCGCGGCCCGGCGGGCGGTCTCGGGGTGGTCGGCGGCGACCAGCGCCACCGGCTCGCCGTGGTGGCGCACCCGGCCGGCGGCGAGCGCGGGGGTGTCGGCGATCTCCAGGCCGTAGTTCTTCTGCTCCGCCGGCAGGTCGTCGTACGTGAGAACGGCGTACACCCCGGCCTGGGCGAGGGCCGCGGAGGTGTCGACCGAGACGATCTCGGCGTGCGCGTGCGGCGAGCGCAGCGTGTGGCCCCAGATCATGTCCTCGTGCCACAGGTCGGAGGAGTACGCGAACTCCCCCGTGACCTTCAGCGTGCCGTCCGGGCGCAGCTTGGACTCGCCGATGCCGCCGGCGGTCTGCGAACCCTGCCTGAGGTCGGTCGGGATGCGGGTGACTTCGGACATCAGGCCCCCTCCCCCCGGCGCGCGGCGGCGAGCCGGACCGCGTCGAGGATCTTCTCGTAGCCCGTGCAGCGGCACAGGTTGCCCGACAGGCCCTCGCGGATGTCGGCGTCCGACGGCGACGGGTTCTGCTCCAGCAGGTCGTCCGCGGCGACCAGCAGACCCGGGGTGCAGAAGCCGCACTGCACGGCGCCGGCGTCGACGAACGCCTGCTGGACCGCGGAGAGGCCGTCCCCGGCCAGCCCCTCGACCGTGACGACGTCACGGCCCTCGGCCTGCCCGGCGGCGACCAGGCAGGCGCACACCGGCACCCCGTCCAGACGTACCGTGCACGAGCCGCACTCCCCCTGCTCGCAGGCGTTCTTCGAGCCCGGCAGGCCCATCCGCTCGCGCAGCACGTACAGCAGGCTCTCGCCCTCCCAGACGTCGTCGGCCTGCTGTTCGCGGCCG
Source organism: Streptomyces aculeolatus (assembly GCF_020400605.1). Lineage (GTDB taxonomy): Bacteria > Actinomycetota > Actinomycetes > Streptomycetales > Streptomycetaceae > Streptomyces > Streptomyces aculeolatus. The sequence continues at coordinate 455,339 of NZ_JAINRD010000003.1, forward strand.
TTGACGGTGAACGTCACCCGCATCACGCGGCTCCTTCTCCTCGTGTGGGTCCTGCCGTGCCCCGGCGGTACGACTCCCAGGTCCAGCCGAGCGTGCGGCGCGCCATGACGCCGACCGCGTGGCGGCGGTAGCGCGCGCTGCCGCGGACGTCGTCGATGGGGTTGCACGCCCCCGCCGCCAGCTCAGCGAACTGCGCGGCGAGCGCCGGGGGCAGGGTCCGGCCGCTGTCCCAGAAGTTCCCCTCGGCCAGCGCCGCGGTCAGGAACTCCTCGGCGGCGGCGGCGCGCACCGGCGTGGGCGCGGCCGAGCCGATGCCGGTGCGGACGGTGCGGGTGTCGGGGTGCAGCGCGATGCCGAACGCGCACACCGCGATCACCATCGCGTTGCGCGTGCCGACCTTGGAGAACTCCTGCGGCCCGGTGGCCTTCTTGACGTGCACCCACTTGATCAGCTCGTCGGGCGCGAGCGCGTTGCGCTTGACGCCGGTGAAGAACTCGTCGATCGGGATCCGCCTGCTGCCCCGTACGGACTCCACCTCCACCTCCGCGCCCGCCGCCAGCAGCGCCGGGTGCGCGTCGCCGGCCGGGGAGGCGGTGCCGAGGTTGCCGCCGACGCCGCCGCGGTTGCGGATCTGCGGGGACGCCACGGTGTGCGCCGCCCGCGCCAGCCCGGGCAGCGCCCCGCGCAGCTCCGCCACGATGCGGGCGTACGGCACGGAGGCCCCCAGCCGCACGCTCCCGCCGTCCGTCCCCCACTCCTGCAACTCGGCGACGCGGTTGAGGTCGAGCAGGTACTCCGGGCGGCGGTGGTCGAAGTTGATCTCGACCATGAGGTCCGTGCCGCCCGCGATCGGTACGGCCGCGGGGTGCTCGGCCTTGGCGGCGAGCGCTTCCGCCCAGCCGGCGGGGCGCAGGAAGTCCATGGAGTCCTCTCGGCTTTCCCTCGAAAGTGCGGACGCGTGCTTGAGCTGTTGACGGAACGTGGCCCAAGTACACAGAAACGCCGCCGTCCGGGTGCAGTCACGGAAAACATGAAGCAAGGGGCAGGCCAGAACCCGCTTCTTGTAGATTCGAACGAAGTCCGGGGCATCCTTCCCCTGCGGGACACCCCGCGACGACCGCCCGGCGGCACCACCGCACGGGCGGGCAGACGCACGACCGACGGCAAGGGAACGCGGATGAGGCTGCGGGCACTGCTGGACTCCGAGGCGCTGGGCCTGAAGCTGCTCGGCGGCGAGGACGAGCTGGACCGGACGGTGCGGGGCGTGATGACCACCGACCTGACGGACCCGAGCCGCTACCTGTCCGGCGGCGAACTGGTGCTCACCGGGCTCGCCTGGCGGCACGGCCCGCAGGACTCGGAGCCGTTCGTACGGATCCTGGCCGCGGCCGGCGTCGCCGGGCTCGCGGCGGGCGAGGCGGAGCTGTCCGGGACGGGGGTGCCGGAGGACCTGGTGCGCGCCTGCGCGCGGCACCGGCTCCCGCTGTTCGCGGTGGACGAGGACGTCGCGTTCGCCACCATCACCGAGCACGTCGTACGGCAGGTCTCCGGCGAGCGCGCCGGCGACCTGGCCGCCGTGGTGGAGCGGCACCGCCGGCTGATGTCGTCCGGGCCCGCGGGCGGCGGCCCCGACGTCGTGCTCGACCTCCTCGGCTCCGACCTGGACCTGCGCGCCTGGGTCCTCTCCCCCACCGGCCGGCAGATCGCCGGCACCGCGTCGGGGGCGGCCGGAGGCCGGCTGCCGGCGCCGCTGCGCGCGCAGCTCGCCGGCGAGCACCTCGCGGCGCTGCGCGCCGGCCGGCCGGGACCGCACCGGGTGGCGCTGCCGGCGGCGGGCGGGTCCGCCACGTACTCCCTGTTCCCCGTCGGCGGCGGCCGGGACCTGCGCGAGACCGTGCTGTCCGACTGGCTGCTGGCCGTGGAGGCGGACGCCGGGGAGTGGCCGCCGGAACGGCTGGACCTGGTGCACGGCGTCACGCAGTTGATCGCCGTGGAGCGGGAGCGGCGGGACGCGGCGCGGTCGGTGCGGCGGCGGCTGGCGCAGGAGGTGCTGGAGCTGGTGCAGGCCGGGGCGCAGCCCGCGGAGATCGCCGCCCGGCTGCGGGCGGCGGTGCCGGTGCTGCTGCCGGGGGCCGGGACGGCGCCGCAGTGGCAGGTGGTGGTGGCGCGGGTGGAGTGGGAGGTCCCGCACGGGCGGCCGGGGATCGCGGGCGGGCCGGTGGCGCAGGCGATGCTGGAGGAGCTGCTCGCGGGCGCGGACCCGGACCCGGCGGGCCGGATCGCGGTCGCGCACACCGGCGACGAGGCGGTGGCGCTGGTGCCGCTGGCGGAGGCCACCCCGCACACCGGCACCGCGGACCCCGGGCCCGCGGGCCCGCGGGCCCGGGGAGCCGCGGGGAGCACCGGGCCCGGCCGCGGACGCACCGGCGGATCGGGGGCGGCGGCCGGCGGCACGGCGGGCGGCGGGCGGACCGGCGACGGCCTGCGCGCCGCGGAACTGCTCGCCGCCGTACAGGAGCCGCTGGCCCGCGGGCTGGCCGACGACGGCCGCCTCACCCTCGGCGTCAGCGCCGCCGTGCACTCCGCAGAGGGCCTGCGCGGCGCCCTGGAGGAGGCCCGCCACGCACGCCGCGTCGCCGCCGCCCGGCCGGGCAGCGTGTGCGCCGCGGGCCATGAGGAACTGGCCTCGCACGTGCTGCTGCTGCCCTTCGTCCCCGACGACGTACGCCGCGCGTTCACCGCCCGGCTGCTGGACCCGCTGCGCGCGTACGACCAGCGCCACCGGGCCGGACTGGTGGAGACCCTGGAGGCGTTCCTCGACTGCGACGGCTCCTGGACCCGCTGCGCGGCCCGCCTCCACCTGCACGTCAACACGCTGCGCTACCGGGTCGGCCGGATCGAGCAGCTCACCGGCCGGGACCTGGCCCGGCTGGAGGACAAGCTCGACTTCTTCCTCGCCCTCCGCATGCGCTGAACCCCACCCCGCTCCCCCACACCGCCGCCCTTCCCCGGGCAATCCGTTGGCCAAGATCTTGTCAACTTCTCCGTCCCGGAGCCGGGCGCGTGGCACCGGCGGAGGGATGTCGATGGCAAGTGGAGCGCGACCGGCTGCCGCGTGGTCCCCTGCGTCCGGAATCAGCGTCTGCTGGTTCTGGGGCGGTTGACTGCGCCCCGCTGCCACGCGGCATCGGCCCGGTGGGCGATGTTGCGGGAGCCGTTGTGGTCCGCGTGCAGCACGATCCCGCAGGACCGGCAGGCGAACCGTGCTTGGGACACCCGGTTGGCCGGGTGGGTGTGGCGGCACTCGGAGCACTGGCGGGAGGTGTTGCGCGGGTCCACGAAGACCACGGGCACACCTGCCCGGCGGGCCTTGTACTCGACGAAGGCGCCGAGCTGGGCGAAAGCCCACGAGTGCAGTGCCGACCGCTGGTCTCTCCTGGCCGTAACCCTCTGCCGGATGCCGGACAGGTCTTCCAGTCCGATACCCCGGGAGGTGCGTTCAGCGGTGGTCACGAGCTTCTTGGCGATGATGTGGTTGCGCTGGGCGGTGCAGCGGGATTCCCGGCGCCGGATGCGCTTCCACACGCGCTTCGCGCTCTTGGTGCGCTTGGCCTGCAACTTCCGCCGCAGGTCGCGATGGCGCCTGCGGTAGCGGTCGACCCGGCGTCCGGACATGACCTCGCCGTCCGAAGTGGTGGCGATGTTGACGATGCCGAGGTCCACGCCGAGCCATCCGCCGGGTTCGTACGGGCCGGGCTCAGGAATGTCGACGGTGGCGACGAGGAAGAACATGCCGTCCCGCATCATCAGGTCCGATTCGCCCTTGCGGTGCGAGAGGAGCTTCATGGCTCGCTCGGAGCACGCGAAGGGGATGCCCTTGAGCCGCCCGGCCACCGTCCAGACGGACACGGTACGGGCGTCGAGGTTCCAGGTCAGGATGCGGTCGTCGTACGGTTGCGCGGCGTCCTCACGGAAGACGACGGGTTTGGATTCCGCCCTTGCGCGGCGGCTGCAGCCCGGCGGACCGCAGTTGCCGGCCATGATGTTGCCCCTGAGGGTGGCGTAGGCATCCACCACCTTCTTGATCACCCGCACGGTGGGTTGCGCTGCGAGGCCGAAGGCGGCCCGGGTGTCGTGGTACACCTCCTCCTGCAATTCGTTCCGCCGCTTGAGGCCCTTGGCGTGCGCCACCTCGGACACCCAGGTCGCGGCGCGGTTGCAGGCACGCAGGGTGGCCGCCAGTGCGTCCGCGTCGTCGGCGGACGCGGGCAGCAGCTTCACCTGCGCCGCGAGTTTCACACCGGAACCCTAGTGATGCTGATCATGGGAGATCAACTTCCCGGCCATCATCGTGAAGTCGTTCACATAAGCCCTTGGCCCAGGGCAGACTTCGTGTTGAGATTCGACTCACATTGGGCTGCGTTGTTCCTTGGCTCGACGGCGCGTTGGGGAGGCAAAAGTGGCGGATACCGCCATGGCACGGTCGGAATCGGTGATGTCGGAGGATCCGCTGGAGCGGGCGATCTGGCGGCTGCGTTCGCGCGGTTGCTGGGACGACGCCGCGGCGCTCCTCGAGGACACCGCCGGGACCGACGCCGAGGCGGCGTGGCGGCGTGCGGCGCTGCTCGTCGAGCAGTGCATGTTCACGGCTGCCGGCTGGGAGCGCGCCGAGGACGCGGTACGTACCGCGGAGGCGGTGTCGACGGACGGGGAGAACCGCGGCGTCACGGCGTGCGAGCGGGGTTATCTCGCGTACGCCTCCACCCTGTTCCAGGAGCGTGACCGCTCCGACGAGGCGCGTGCGGCGCTCGGCCGCGCCGCCGCGCTGCTGGCGCCGACGTCGCCGCACCGGCCGATGCTGGACTTCCGGCGCGGCCTCGTCGCCCAGCACCTGACGAAGAACGCGACGGCCGCGCTGGCGGCGTTCCGGCGTGCGCACGCGGGTGCGGTCGAGCAGGACGACCTGCTGCTGATGTCGTTCACCTGGCGCCATCTGGCCTCGCTCGCGGACGAGGCCGGGGACCTCGCGGAGGCGCGGCACGGCTTCCGCGAGTCGCTGCGGCTGCGCGAGGAGGTGGGCTACCTGATCGGTACGGCGCCGGCGCTGATGGCGCTGGCCGATGTCGAGCCGGAGCCCGAGGCGGGCCGGCTGCGGGCGGAGGCGACGCGGCTGGTGCGGCTGCTGGACGGGGTGCCGGCGTGGCTGGCGGAGCAGTTGGGCGAGGAGCCGCGGCGGGTTCCCCCGGTGGAGGGCTGAGGGGGCGCGGGGCCGGCGTGGCGCGGCGGGTGGGGGCAGGCCCGCAGGGCCGTCGTTTCCGGCCGTCTGCCGTCTTCTGTCGCCGTCTTCCGCGCCTTCCGCCGTCTTCCCCGTCTTCCGCGTCTTCCCCATCTTCCGCCCGTACGCACCGCTACGCCCCCGCCGCCGCGTCCCGTTCGCGGTGCAGCGCGACGCCCGCGACGACCAGTGCGATGCCCGCCGCCTCCGCCGCCCCCGGCACCTGGCCGAGGACGGCCACGCCCATCAGCGCGGCCGTCGCCGGCAGCAGCGACAGCATCAGCGCGAACGTCGCCCGCGGCACCCGCGCCATGGCGAGCTGGTCGCAGACGTACGGAATCACCGACGAGCAGACCCCCACCCCGAAGGCCGCCGCAAGCAGCGCCGGTGACGTCGCCACCGCCGCCGCGTCCACGACGCCCGCCGGTGCCGCGACCACCGCCGCCACCAGCATCGCAGCCCCGAGCCGGCCGACGCCCGCCGCGCCTCCGTCCGCCGCGAGCCGGTGGCCGAGGACGACGTAGAGCACGAAGAGCGCGCAGTTGCCGAAGGCGAGCGCGAGGCCGAGCGGTTCGGCGACCAGGTGCACGTCGGTCAGCAGCGCGACCCCGCCGAGCACCAGCACGAGCGCGGCGGCGTTGCGCCGGGTCCGTGCGCCCGCGGCGGCCAGCACCACGGGGCCGAGGAACTCCACCGCACCGACCGTCCCCAGCGGCAGCCGCTCCAGGGCGAGGTAGAACGTGCAGTTCATGGTGGCGAGCACGGCGCCCATCGCCACCAGCAGCCGCCGCTGGTACGGGGTGGCCGCCCGCCAGTCGCGCCACGGCCGCCGCCAGACGGCGAAGACCAGCGCCGCGGAGGCGATGCGCAGCCAGGCGACGCCGAGGACGTCGAGGCGGGCGAAGAGCAGGACGGCGCAGGCCGGGCCGAGGTAGTGGAAGACGGCGGAGGAGACGAGGAACGCCGGCGGCGGTACGCGCTCGGCGGCCAGGGCGAGTCGGCCGGCGGGGGCGCCGGCGGGGCTGCGGGGAGGGGAGTCGGCCACGGAGGAATCGTCGCAACGCACTCCCGCGCGGACCATGGCGAACCGGAAAGCCACAGGGCCGATGACTTTCCTATTCAGGGTATGAAACGGGCGGCCGGCGTGCGATGGTGAAGCGATGGACGCACTCGACCGCTCGATCCTGATCGAACTCGACGCGGACCCCCGGCTGTCGACGGCCGAGCTGGCCCGGCGCACCGGCGTCTCCGTGCCGACCGCCCGGGAGCGGGTGCGGCGGCTGGAGGAGTCCGGGGTGATCCGCGGGTACCGGCTCGACGTCGACCCGGCGGCGCTGGGGTATCCGGTGGCGGCGTTCGTCCGGGTGCGGCCGGGGCCGGGGCAGTTGCCGCGGATCGCCGCGCTGGCGCGGAGCCTGCCGCAGGTCAGCGAGTGCCACCGGATCACCGGCGAGGACTGCTTCCTGCTCAAGGTGCACGCGACGGACCTCGACACCTTCGAGGAGGTGCTCGACCGCTTCCTGCTGCACGGCCAGACGACGACGTCGATCGTCCAGTCCACGGCCGTGCCGCCGCGGACGCCCGGGCTCGGCCCGTACGCGGACTCGGAGTCGGCCGCGGACTCGGACCGCGGCGGGCGCGGGCGCAGGGGCGGGCGCGAAACCGGGCGCGGCGGCGCCGGAGTCGGGCCGCGGGTTCCCTAGCGGCTGCGGCTAGGGTTGCCGGCCGTGGACCTCGATGCCGTACGCACCTTCGTCGCCGCCGCCGACACCGGCCAGTTCCAGGAGGCGGCGGCCGAGCTGATGCTGACCCAGCAGGCCGTCTCCAAGCGCATCGCCGGGCTGGAGAAGGGCCTCGGGGTGCGGCTGTTCACCCGTACTCCGCGCGGCGCGAAGCTCACCATCGACGGACAGGCGTTCCTCCCGCACGCCCGCGCTCTCCTGCGGACCGCGGAGCGCGCGGCGGCCTCGGTACGGCCCGGGAGCCGGGCACTGCGCGTGGACGTGGTCGGCCGGCGGGTGGCGACCGCCGGACTGCTGCGGGACTTCCACCGCGCGTACCCCGACGTGGAGTTGGACGTCGTCACGGTCTACGGCGGCGGCGCCGCGGTGGACGCGGTGCGCGACGGCACGATCGACGCGACGTTCCGCACGCTGCCGCCGCCGGGCCGGAAGCTGCCCGACGACATCGCCGTCGGGTACGTGATGTACGAGCCGGTGCAGCTCGTCACCGGCCCCGCGCACGAGTTCGCCGGCGCCCGCTCCATCGCCCCCGGCCGGCTCGCCGGGCACCGGATCTGGATGCCGGGCAACGCGCCGGGCACCGAGTGGGCCGCGTACTACGAGGACATGGCCGCGGAGTTCGGCTTCGTCATCGACGCGGTGGGCCCCGACTTCGGGGTCGAGAGCCTGCTCGACACGATCGCCGCGTCCGCGACGGTGGGCACCTTCCTCAGCGAGCGGACCCCGCTGGTCTGGCCCGTCGACTACGACCTGTGCCGCATCCCGCTGCACGACCCGACGCCCGTCTACCCGCACCTGATGCACTGGCACACCGACAACGCGCACCCCGCGCTGGCCCTGCTGCGCGACTTCCTCGCCCCCCGCAGCCCGCGGCACGCGCCCGGCGAGGCCGCGGGGACGTGGGCGCCGGCCTGGTCCCGCTGACCGGCGCCCGCGCGCGGCGACCGCCGCCGCCGGGGGCCGCTGCCGCCGGGGGCCGCTGCCGCCGGGGGCCGCCGTCACCCGGCGGGGGTGAAGCGCACCGCGTCCGCGATCACGTAGCCGTCGGTGGCGTCGTTGCGTACCCGCACTCCCGCCGCCGTCCCCGCCGCGAACGTGTGCCGCCCCAGCACCACCCACTTCCCGCCGCCCGAGCGCTGGTCGACGGTGTACGTCGCCGTGCCGCCGGCGTGCTCGACGTCGACCGGCACGTTGGTGGCCCGGTTGCTGTGGGAGGTCCACCACAGGGCGACGTCCCAGTCGCCGGCCTCCGGCAGCTCGGGCCGGAAGCGCATCCAGGTGCCGCCCTTGCCGGTGTTGTCGTCGTGGACGTAGTCCGAGCCGTAGTAGCCGGAGGTGGACGTGCTGCTCAGCCAGGTGCCGGCGGAGGTGACGCCGGTGGCGGAGACGTTGTCGACGACGATCTCGCCGGGCTCGGTGGGCGGCCACTGAAGGAACTGCCCGTCCGCGCGCAGCCGGGCCTGCAGCGCGGCGACCGGCACCTGCTGCACCGCCGCGCCGCGGTCGAGGGCCATCCGCGCGGCGGTCGCCGCCGACTGGCCGAGGATCATGAAGACGGGCTCCATCCGGATCGACCCGTACGCGATGTGCGAGGCGGAGAGCGCGACGGGCACCAGCAGGTTGGTGCACTGCGAGCGCTTCGGCGTCAGCGAGCGGTAGCTGATCCCGTACGGTGCGCGCACCCCGACCTGCACGTCGCCCTCGTTGCGCGCGACGCCGTCGACGACGAGGCGGCGGCAGTTGTGCGAGTCCATCGTGTACGAGGCGAGCCCGACGGAGTCCGCGGCGCGCACGGTGCCGCGGCAGTCGTGCTCGGTCATGACGTAGTCGGAGACCATGCGCCGCGCCTCGCGGATGTACAGCAGCGGCGGCCAGCCGCCGTGGTCGGTGAACTCGTCGCGCGGCAGGCCCCAGGCGGCGGTCTGGGCGCGCACGGACTCCGGCAGCCGCGGGTCGTTGGCGAGGAACCACATCAGGCCCTGCTGGTAGTCGACGTGTTCGGCGTGGATGCGGGCGCGCTCGGCGTAGGTGCCGGTGGGGTAGCCGAAGTTGAGACCGATGTTGTCGGTGGAGAAGGCGCCGTTGTTGTTGGAGTCGGTCTTGCCGCCGCCCATCTGGTGGGTGGTGTAGAACGGCCCGCGCCAGCCGGCCTGGACGTAGCGCAGGAGGAGTTCGTAGCGCATCGGGTCGTAGCCGGACGGCTTCGGGAAGGGGATGCGGTCGCCGGCCTGGGTCAGGCACATGCGGAAGCAGTACGCCTGGATCGACTCGTCCGCGGTGCCGTCGGGCGCGAGCGGGTCGGCGGAGACGCCGGGCAGCAGGCCGCTGGCGGGGCTGCCGGGGGTGACGTAGGGGTCGACGGGGTGGACGAACTGGTGCTTGTCGCGGTGCTGGACGCCGTTGAGGGTCTCGTCGTACGCGGCGTTGCCCTCGCGTCCGGCGGTGAAGTCGACGCCGGCGCGGGCCATCAGGTCGCCCTCGTAGGTCGCGTCCATGAACACGCCGCCCGTGTACGCGCGGCCGTCGTCGGTGACGAGTGTGCGGATGCGGCCGCCGCGGCGGTCGACGGAGCGCAGCCGCGCGTCGGTGACGACGGGCACGTCGTGCTCTTCGAGGAGGTCGGCGAAGACCGCGGAGGCGACGTGCGGTTCGAAGGTGTAGCGGGCCGGGGAGTCGTCGGTGACGGGGGTGCCGTGGTACTTGGCGTACACGCGGCGGTAGAACTCCAGGGCCAGGCCGCCGATGGCGGAGGTGTTGCCGGTGTCGGTGGCGCCGAGGCCGCTGGTGGTGAGGCCGCCGATGTGCCGGGTGGGCTCCAGCACCACGGCGGTGCCGCCCATCCGGCGCATCTGCACGGCGGCGATCACGCCGGCCGAGGTGCCGCCGTAGACCACCAGGTCGGCCCGGACGGGGCCGCGGTCCCGGGCGTACGCCGCCGGGGCCAGGGCGGGCAGCGCGAGACCCGCGCCGCCCGCGACGAGCAAACCACGTCTAGAAAGCGCTTTCTCAGCCATGGTTCCGGAGTGTGCCCGCGCCCCGGCGGGACGTCAACGCATCCGTACGCCCGGATCCCAGTCGGCCGGCAGCGCCGCCGGCACCGTGAACCCGGCGCCCCCGACGGGCACGAACTCCCCGTCCTGCGCGGACCGTTCGACCGCCGCCATGGTCTCCAGGACGTGCTGCGCCAGCTCGCCGGAGGCGCGGTGCGGCTCCCCGGCGGCCAGCGAGCGGGCCATGTCGAGCGCGCCCATGCCGCGCCCGGCGGTCGCGCCCGCCGCCTCGATCTCCGTCCACTCCGCCGAGCCCGCCCGGCGCAGCCGCAGGGAGCCGTCGAAGCGGTTGGGGTCGGGCAGCGCGAGGGTGGCCTCGGTGCCGGTGATCTCCACCCAGCCCTGCCGGTTCAGCGGCGAGTCGAAGCTGACCACCAGCGACGCCGTTTGGCCCCCGGCGTAGTCGAGGAGCGCGGCGACGTGCGTGGGCACCTCGACCGGGAACTCGGTGCCGGCCTTCGGACCGGACCCGATCACCCGCGTCTCGCGCGCCTTGCCGGCCACCGCCGCGACCCGCCCGGCCGGGCCGAAGAGCGTCGCCAGGCACGTCAGGTAGTACGGGCCCACGTCGAACAGCGGCCCCGCGCCGCGCCGGAAGAGGAACTCGGGGCTGGGGTGCCACGACTCCGGGCCCGGGGTCTGCATCAGCGCGAGACCGCTCAGCGGCGCGCCGATCGCCCCCTCGTCGAGCAGCCGGCGCGCGGTCTGCAGCCCGGCGCCGAGGAACGTGTCCGGGGCGCAGCCGAGCCGCACGCCGGCCGCCGCGGCGCGGGCGACCAGGTCGGCACCGGAGGCGGGGTCGAGGGTCAGCGGCTTCTCGTTCCACACGTGCTTGCCGGCGTCGATCGCCGCCGCCGCGACGTCGTGGTGGGCGACGGGAACGGTGAGGTTGACGACCAGCTCGACGCCGGGGTGGGCGAGGGCCTCTTCGGTCGGGCCGTGCGCCGGTACGCCGTAGGCGGCGGCCTGCGCGGCGGCCCGTTCGGTGTCGAGGTCGGCGCAGAACAGCACGCGCAGGTCGGGGAAGGCGGTGAGGTTCGTCAGGTACTGGTCGCTGATCGTGCCGCAGCCGACCACGGCGACGCCCAGGGGCTCCCCTGCGGTCATCGGCGCTTCCCCTCCAGCCAGTCGAAGCTCTCGCGCACGGCGGTGAGCATGTCGGTGGCGCAGGCGTCGAGTTCGACGATGTGCCGGCGGGCGCCCGCGCCGGCGGCGAGCACGGCCTCGACGGGCATCCGCCCGGCGCCGACCGCGGTCATCGGATCGTCCTTGGTGACGGGCCCGTCCTTGATGTGCAGGTGCGTGACGCGGTCGCCGAGCCGGCCGAGCAGCGCGGGTACGTCCTGGCCGCCGACCGCCGCCCAGTACGTGTCCACCTCGAACTGCACCGGCGTGTCGAGGCCGGCGAGCAGGTCGGCCAGCACCTCCAGCGCGGGGGCGCCGCCGACGTGCTGGGACAGCTCGAATTCGTGGTTGTGGTAGCCGAGCGCGAGGCCGTGCCCGGCGGCGCGCCCCGCCGCGTCGGCCAGTTCGCCGGCGACGGAGCGCACCCCGTCGGCGTCGGCGAACCGCTCCGGCGGCAGGTACGGGACGAAGACGGTGTCGGCGCCGACCGTGCGCGCACCCCGGAAGGCGGCCTCGGCCTGCTCGGGTCCGGCGAGCACGTGCGCGTGCACGGAGCCGGCCGTGAGGCCCGCCTCGTCCAGGTCGGCCCGCAGCGCCTCGGGGTCGGTCAGCACGTCGTAGCACTCGACCTGGCGGTAGCCGAAGCCGGCCAGCGCGGCGAGCGTGCCGGGGCGGTCGGCGGCTATCTCGTCGCGAACGGTGTAGAGCTGCACGCCCAGGGACGGGCTCATGGTCTCCTCCGGCGGTCGTTTTCGACAATTTTTCGCTCGCCAGCTGACGCTAGGAGCCCCGACGACCTCCGTCAACACCCTTGACAGGGTCGGAAGTAGACGGCCAGGCTGGCCGGAGTTTTCGAAAAGGACACCGCCCATGCCGCCCGAACAAGCCACCCTCAGCGACATCGCCGCCCGCGCCGGCGTCTCGGTGTCGACCGTCTCCAAGGTCCTGCACGCCCGCACCGACGTCGCCCCCGCCACCCGCGAGCGGATCGCCCGGCTGCTCGCCGACCACGGGTACCGGCCGTCCCGCGGCGCCGGCGTGGTCGACCTCGTCATCGGCAGCCTCAACAGCCCGTGGGCCGACGCGCTGGTCACCGGCGCGGTCGAGGCCGGTGCCGAGGCCGACTGCCGGATCGTCATCGACAGCGTGCCCGACAGCCCGGACGTCCTGCGGCACACCCTGGAGCGCATCATGGCGCGCGGCAGCGACGGCGTCCTGCTCGTCCACCAGGTGCCGGCGCCCGAGACCCGCGCGCGGCTGGCGGCCAAGCGCATCCCGCTGGTCGCCATCGACCCGCCGGCCGAACCGGGCGCGGGCGTACGCTCCGTGGGCTGCACGAACTGGCAGGGCGGCCTCGCCGCGACCCGCCACCTCGTCGAGCTGGGCCACCGGCGCATCGCCACGATCACCGGGCCGCAGGCGACCTGGTCCGCCCGCGCCCGCTTCGACGGCTACCGCGCCGCGCTGCTGGAGGCCGGGCTGCCGGTCGACGAGGAGCTGGTCCACCGCGCCGACTTCTTCGCGCCCGACGGCCGCGCCGGGGCGCTCGCGCTGCTCGACCTGCCCGAGCCGCCGACGGCGGTGGTCGCGGCGAACGACGGGCAGGCGTTCGGGGTGCTGCAGGCGCTGGCCGAACGCGGGCTGCGGGCACCGGCGGACATGAGCGTCACCGGCTTCGACGACACCCCGGTCGCCGCCTGGGCGGCGCCGCCGCTGACGACCGTCGTCCAGCCGCTGGAGGCGATGGCGGCGACGGCGTTCCGGATGCTCCGGCTGCACGGCGAGGGCGGGGCGGCGCAGCCCGAGCAGGTGGAGCTGGCGACGACGCTGACGGTCCGCTCGTCCACGGGCCCGCCGCCGGCCCGCTGACCACGGAACCCCACGACACCTGCGGATACGTTCCGTACGCCGCGAACAATGACGCCCGAACGCACCGAGCCCCCCGCCCCGATGCCCCGTGCCCCCGACACCCGAGGACCGTTCGCCCGCACCCGCACCGCCGCCACGACCGACTGGAGCATCCGCATGGCCCTGTTCGACCTGCCCCTCGCCGAGCTGCGCGACTACCGCCCCGAGCGGGAGGAGCCCGCCGACTTCGACGACTTCTGGACCCGCACCCTCGCCGGGGCCGCGGACGCGGCGGCCGGCCGGGAGCCGGAGTTCCGCCCGTACCCGACGGGTCTGACGGCGGTCGACGTGCACGACGTGTCCTTCGCCGGCTGGGGCGGCCACCGGATCTCCGCCTGGCTCGTGGTGCCGCGCGGCGCCGACGGCCCCGTGCCGTGCGTCATGCACTACATCGGCTACGGCGGCGGCCGCGGGCTGCCGCACGACCACCTGTTCTGGCCGGCCTCGGGCCGCGCCGTCTTCGTCGTCGACACCCGCGGCCAGGGCGCCGCCCACCGCAACAACGCCGGATCCACCCCCGACCCGTACGGCACGGGCAACGCGCAGACGCCCGGCTTCATGACGCGCGGCGTGCTCGACCCCGAGGAGTACTACTACCGGCGCGTCTTCACCGACGCGGTACGCGCCGTGGACGCCGCCGCCGCGCATCCGGCGGTCGACGGCGAGCGGATCGCGGTCTCCGGCGGCAGCCAGGGCGGCGCGATCGCCACCGCGGTCGCTGGGCTGCACCCGGGGGTGCGGGCGGCGATGATCGACGTGCCGTTCCTCAACCACTTCCGCCGGGCGGTCACGATCACGGACAAGAACCCGTACCAGGAACTGGTCCTGTTCCTGGCCACCCAGCGGGACGCGGACGAGCGGGTGTTCCGCACGCTGTCGTACTTCGACGGGCTCAACTTCGCGGCCCGGGCCCGGGTGCCGGCGCTGTACTCGGTGGCGCTGATGGACGAGGTGTGCCCGCCGTCGACGGTCTTCGCGTCGTACAACCACTGGGGCGGGCCGAAGGGCATCGAGGTGTACCGGTGGAACGGCCACGAGGGCGGCGGCAACGACCACCGCGTGACCGCGCTGGCCTGGCTGGAGTTGTAAGGCTTCTCAGCGGGGCGTGGGCGTACGGCGCGCGGCCGGACGCCCCCGTCAGGGCTGCTTCCGCGGGGCGCCCAGCAGCTCCCGCAGCACCGCCTCGGCCGCCGCCGTGTCCCCTGCCGCCAGCGCGTCGACCAGCGCCTGCCGGCGGGCCTGCGGCGCCGCCGGGGGCCGGGCCCTGGCCCGCAGCTCGCCCGCGACGCGGACCAGCTGGCGGTTGCCGGAGAGCGCCACCAGCGCCTCGTGGAACTCCGCGTCGTCCGCCGCCAGCCGGCTCAGCACCACCCAGCGCTCGGGCGGCAGTCCGGCCGCCAGCCGGTGCAGCAGCGGTACGAGGAGCAGCGCGCGCACCTCCGCCAGCTCGGCCAGGTCGCGTGCGCTGGGTGCGAGGACCCGGAAGCCGCGGTTGGGAAGTATCTCCACCGCGCCCTCCGCGGCGAGTTGCTGCATGGCCTCGCGCACCGGGGTCGCCGAGACGCCGAACCGCTCGCCGAGCGCGGGCGCGGAGTACACCTCGCCGGGCCGCAGTTCGCCGCCGAGCACCGCGTTGCGCAGCGCGTCGAGCACCTGGGCCCGTACGGAGTGCCGCTGCACCCGGGCCGGGGCGCGGAGTCGGCCCGGCCCCGCCGGCTGCTGCGGCGGGTGCTCCACTGTTTCTCCCGAATCGCTACGCATTGGCGCCCGGTGGGCGACGCACGCGCCCCACCGTAACCCGCGGCCCCCTTGCCCCTTCCCCGATCATGCAGGTTAAGGTTAGCCTTACCTCAGCCCGTCGACGGGTCGAGAACACGCCACGCCCCGCCGAGCCCAGGGTGGTCACCGCACGATGTCCGCGCCCGCAGCGCCTCAGCCGCTCGACGACGCCGCGACCCCGTCCGTCCGGCTCGCCGGCACCCCGGTCACCGCGGCGTACGCACGGCTCACCGAGGTCCTGCCGTTCCTCGCGGTCACCGAGGCGGGCCCCGCGGAGCCGCTGCCCGCCGGCCCCGGCTGGGTGGCCGCCGCCGACCTCGCCGCCGGCGGCGAGGTGCTCGACGACTTCCTCGCCTGGGACGCCGAGCAGGTCCGCCGCACGTACGGCGAGGACGCCCGCCCCGACGTGGTCGCCAGCTTCGGCCTGCACCGCTACGCCTGGTCGGCCTGCCTGCTCGTCACCCTGCCCTGGTTCCTCCTCCGCCGCGTGCCCCGCGTCCCGCTGGACGCCGTGGCGCTGCACCGCAACGCCGACGGCAGCCGCATGCGCGTCGCCGTCCGCGGCGGCGCGTTCGCCTGCCTGCCCGACGACCCCGCCGCCGGCCTGCCCGGCGCCCGCGTGGTCGCCGGCGAGGAGCCGCTGCGCGCCGAGGTGCGGGCGGCCGTGGCCGAGCATCTGGAGCCGGTGCTCGCCGCGTTCGGGCCGCGGATGCGCCGCGGGCCCCGGGCGCTGTGGGGGATGGCGACGGACGAGATCGTCGAGGGCCTGTGGTATCTCGGCGAGCTGCTGGGCGAGGAGCGGCGCGCGATGGCCGAGACCGCCCGGCTCCTGCCGGGCACCGGCCCGGCCACGGCCCCGTACGCCGGCGGCGCGGCCTTCCGCACCCTCACCGGGCCCGCCGGGGAGTCCCTGGCCACCCGGGACCGGGCGAGCTGCTGCATGTACTACACGCTGCGCCCCGACGACACCTGCGTCACCTGCCCGCGCACCTGCGACACGGAGCGCGTCGCCCGCCTCGTCGCAAGCTCTTAGCATGCAAGCCACCCCTTTGAGTGGCTGATTTCGTTTCCTCCGGAATCGCGCGGGAATTCCGCAAGTATCGGTCCCCGGGTCACCCGTCATCTGACGAGGCAAGGGACATCCATGGGATTCAACGGGATACCGCTGAGCTGGGCACTCCCGGCCGCCGTACTGCTGCTCGGCGTGCTCGCGGCCATCGCCGTGGTGGTACGCGGCCGGCAGAAGGCCGACGAGCCTGCGGACTCCTGGGAGGCCGGCGAGCAGCGCCGCCGCCGCAAGGAGGCGATGTACGGCACCCTCGCGTACGTCCTGCTCTTCTGCTGCGCCGCGGTCGCCGCCGCGCTCTCCTTCCACGGCCTGGTCGGCTTCGGCCGGCAGAACCTGGGCCTGTCCGACGGCTGGGAGTACCTGGTCCCCTTCGGGCTCGACGGCGCCGCGATGTTCTGCTCGGTCATCGCCGTACGCGAGGCCAGCAACGGCGACGCGGCGCTCGGCTCCCGGCTGCTGGTGTGGACGTTCGCGGGCGCGGCCGCCTGGTTCAACTGGGTGCACGCGCCGCGCGGCACGGACCACGCGGGCGCGCCGCAGTTCTTCGCCGGCATGTCGCTGTCGGCGGCGGTGCTCTTCGACCGGGCGCTGAAGCAGACCCGCAGGGCGGCGCTGCGCGAGCAGGGGCTCGTCCCGCGGCCGCTGCCGCAGATCCGCTTCGTCCGCTGGCTGCGGGCGCCGCGCGAGACGTTCCGGGCGTGGTCGCTGATGCTCCTCGAAGGCGTCCGCACGCTGGACGAGGCGGTCGACGAGGTGCGCCAGGACAGCAAGGACGAGGCCCGCCGCCGGGCCGAGGAGCGCGAGCAGGCCCGGCTGGAGCGGGCCCGGCTCAAGGCACTCGGCAAGCACCAGCGGGCGCTGGCGCCCGGCGAGCTGACCGCGGCGCGCGCCGAGCCGTCGGCGGCGCTGACGCCGGAGCCGGGCACCGGGGCGGCGCAGTTCACCCGGCGGTCGCGGCCGGCCGTGGAGGGCAGGCCCGCGGTCGGCGGCGGGCAGCCGGGCGGCCCGGCGCCCGCGAAGTCCGTCGCCGTGCCCGCCGGCCAGGACGACGAGCTGGCGGCCCCGCTGGACCACCTGGAGAAGAAGCTCACGGCCATGGAGAACCAGCTCCGCTGACGGGGCCCGGAAGACGATCGACGGGTGGGTCCTCTTGCCCCGTCGGCCGCGTGCAGGTTAGGCAGATCACAGCGACCACTGTGAGGAGCCGCGATGCACGACGACCGACTGCTGGCAGAGGGCCGGCTGGACCGCGCGCTGCGCCAGTTCATCCGACCCGCCCAGTACACCGAACGCGTCCCCCTGGAGCTGACGGTGTGGCACCGCCCGGGCGAGCCGGTGCCGGCGGACGAGGCACTGAAGATCCCGCCCGAGGAGTACGAGCCGTTCGCCGTCGGCACCGCCTGGGGGCCGCCGTGGTCGACCAGTTGGTTCCGGCTGACCGGCACCGTGCCGGCGGGCTGGGCGGGGCGGCGCGTCGAGGCGGTGATCGACCCCGGGTTCGGCGCCGAGATGCCCGGGTTCCAGGCCGAGGGGATGGTGTACGACGCGGCCGGGGCCCCCGTCAAGGGCGTGCACCCGCGCAACCGCCATGTGCCGATCGCCTCCCCCGCGGCCGGCGGCGAGCCCGTCCGGCTCCTGCTGGAGGCCGCCGCGAACCCCGCGGTGCTCCAGGACTTCACCCCCACCCCGCTCGGCGAGCTGCGGACCGCGGGCGACGCGCCGCTGTACACCTTCCGCTCCGCCGACCTCGCCGTCCTCAACGAGGACGTGTGGCACCTGGTCCTCGACATCGAGGTGCTGTCGGAGCTGATGCACGAGCTGCCGGCGGACCGGAGCCGGCGCCACGACATCCTGCACACCCTGGACCGCATGCTCGACGTGCTCGACCTGCACGACGTGCCCGGCACGGCCGCCGCCGCCCGCGAGGTGCTGGCCCCGGCGCTGGCGCAGCCCGCGGCGGCCAGCGCCCACCGCGCGTACGCCGCCGGCCACGCGCACATCGACTCCGCCTGGCTGTGGCCGCTGCGCGAGACGGTGCGCAAGGCGTCGCGGACGTTCGCGAACGTCACCGAGCTGGCGCTGTCCGGCGACTACCCGGAGCTGGTCTTCGCCGCCTCGCAGGCGCAGCAGTACGCCTGGGTCAAGCAGAACCAGCCGCAGATCTACGAGCGGATCCGCGCCGCCGTGCAGACCGGCCAGTTCGTGCCGGTCGGCTCGATGTGGGTGGAGTCCGACGCCAACATGCCGGGCGGCGAGGCGCTCGCGCGCCAGCTGATCCACGGCAAGCGGTTCTTCGCCGAGGAGTTCGGCGTGGACACCCAGGAGGTGTGGCTGCCCGACTCCTTCGGCTACACGGCGGCGTTCCCGCAGCTCGCGCGGCTGGCGGGGATCCGGTGGTTCCTCACCCAGAAGCTGTCGTGGAACCAGACCAACAAGATGCCGCACCACACGTTCTGGTGGGAGGGCATCGACGGCACCCGGGTCTTCACCCACTTCCCGCCCGTCGACACGTACAACGCCACCATGCACGCCGCAGAACTGTCGCTCGCCGAGCGCAACTTCGCCGACAAGGGGCGGGCCAGCATGTCGCTCGTGCCGTTCGGGTACGGGGACGGAGGCGGCGGGCCGACGCGCGAGATGCTGGAGAAGGCGCGCCGGCTGCGGTCCCTGGAGGGCTCGCCCCGCGTGGAGGTGGCCAACCCGGCGGCGTTCTTCGCGGCGGCCGAGGAGGAGTACGGGGCCGCGGCGCCGGTGTGGTCCGGGGAGCTGTACCTGGAGTTCCACCGCGGCACGTACACCAGCCAGGCCGACACCAAGAGCGGCAACAGGCGCAGCGAGCACCTGCTGCGCGAGGCTGAACTGTGGGCGACGGCGGCGGCGCTGGCGGACCCGGCGTACGCGTACCCGTACGAGGAGCTGGACCGGATCTGGAAGACCGTGCTGCTGCACCAGTTCCACGACATCCTGCCGGGGTCGTCGATCGCCTGGGTGCACCGGGAGGCGGCGCAGACGTACGCGGCGGTGGCCGAGGAGCTGGCGGGCCTCACCGCGGCGGCGGTGGCGGCGCTGGGCACCGCGGACGGCGACGGGCTCGCCGTGCTGAACGCCTCGCCGTACGAGCGCGGCGGGGTCGTGGAGCTGGCCGCCGAGGAGTCGGCGGCGCTGCCGTCGGGGGCGCTCACGCAGCCGCTGGGCGACGGCCGGTCGCTGGCGCGGGTGAGCGCGCCCGGGCTGGGCGCCGGTACGGCGGGGGCGGCGGCCGGCGCCGGGGTGTCGGCGGTGCCGGACGGCGGCGGTGCCGTGCTCGACAACGGGCTGCTGCGGGTCGTCGTCGACGGCGACGGGCTGGTGGCCTCCGTACGGGACCTGGCCGCCGACCGCGAGGTGCTGGCGCCGGGCGCCCGCGCGAACCTGCTGCAGCTCCACCCCGACCACCCCAACCAGTGGGACGCCTGGGACATCGACAAGTTCTACCGGCGCACCCGCACCGACCTGGTGGCCGCGGAGTCCGTGGAGGTCACCGAGTCGGGGCCGCTGCGGGCCGCCGTGCGGGTGGTGCGCACCACCGGCCGGTCGCGGATCGTGCAGGACATCAGCCTGGCGGCGGACAGCGGGCAGGTGGACTTCACCACCGAGGTCGACTGGCGGGAGGAGGAGAAGGTCCTCAAGGCGGCGTTCCCGCTGGACGTGCACGCGGAGCGGTCCACGTCCGAGATCCAGTTCGGGCACGTGCACCGGCCGACTCACGCCAACACGAGCTGGGACGCGGCGAAGTTCGAGATCTGCGCGCACCGCTGGCTGCACGTGGGCGAGCCGGGCTACGGCGTGGCGGTGCTCAACGACGCCACGTACGGCCACGACGTGACGCGCGAGGCGCACGAGGCGGGCCTCGGCACGACGGTGCGGCTGACGATCCTGCGCGCGCCGAAGTTCCCGGACCCGGAGACGGACCTCGGCGTCCACCGCTACCGCTACGCGCTGCTGCCGGGCGCGGACGTGGGCGCGGCGGTGGCCGGGGGCCTGGCGCTGAACCTGCCGCTGCGCACGGCCCGTACGGCGGCGCGGGTGCCGCTGGTGTCGGTGACCGACCCGGCGGTCACGGTGGAGTCGGTCAAGCGCGCGGAGGACCGGAGCGGGGACGTGGTGGTCCGGGTGTACGAGTCGCGCGGGGGGCGGGCGTCGGGGACGCTGACGACGTCGTTCCCGGTGGCGGACGTACAGGTGACGGACCTGCTGGAGCAGCCGCTCGAATCGCCGGACGCGGTACGGGAGGAGGACGGCTCGGTGTCGCTGCGGCTCCGGCCGTTCCAGATCCTGACGCTGCGGATGCGGCCCGTGCGCTGAGCCCCGGAGGGGCCCGGCGGCGCCGGGCCCCTCCGCTGCTCAACTCTCCCAGAGGGCGGCGGCGGTGCGGTCGTCGGCGAAGCCCTTGGCGCGCAGCTGGACGTCCCCCAGGAACGCCGCGAGCCCGGGCGGCGCCTCCTCGCCGCGCCACCGCTCAGCCAGCTCGTCGGCCAGCCCGGGCGCGCCGCGCAGCGGCTCGGCGAACCCGGGGCTGCACAGCAGCAGCACGTCGCCGGTCCTGCCCTCCGACGCCCGGAAGGCGAACGGCGCGGGCTCGCCCGGGTCGGGGGTGTCCACGAGCGCGCCGAAGCCGGGCGGCGGCGGGCCGCCGGGGGCCGGGGCGGGGTGCGCGGAACGGCCGCCGAGGTCGACGGTCAGCCGCGGATCGACGGGGGCGGCCGGTTCCTGCCGGGACTCGCCCTGCCGGGGATCTCCCTGCCGGGGGCCGTCCTGCCGGGGCTCCTCGTCCGCCGGGGCGGGCTCCAGGTCCTGCCACTCGTCGCCGCGCAGCCGGAAGAGACCGCCGGGGCCGGTGCCGAAGAACACCCGGGTACGGCAGCCGGGGTCGGCGGACAGCAGCAGGCAGCGCAGCCCGGCGGTGTACCCGGCGGGATCGAGCCCGAACTCCTCGGCCTGCGCGCGCATCAGCCCGTACGTCCGCCCGGTCAGCCGGTGCAGCCCGCCCTTCAGCGCGGCGCGGCGCCCGGTCCGTATGTCCTCGGACAGCCGCGCCCGGCTCCTGCCGACGGCCTCACCCATCCAGCGCACGAGCGACTCTGCGGCCCGGTCCGTACGGGGCACGCCGCGCGCGCCGGTGGCGACGGCGACGAAGACGAGCGCGTCGTCGCCGCCGCCGAAGCGGGCGGTGAGGACGGCGTCGCGCCGCTGCTCGCCGCGGTACCGGGGGCTGTCGCCGCGGGTGGCGGCGGTCCGCAGGGTGAACGACCCGTAGCGGGCCCCGTCGAGCACGGTGTCGGGCACCAGCTCCGCGAGCGCCCCGGGCGCCACCTCGGGCAACGCGGTGGGCTCGGCCTCGTACGTGGGCGGCCCCCCACCGACGAACTCCCCACCGCGCCGGGCCCATTCGACATCGGTGAGGGTGTCGGTGACGGACACCTGCCGCAGCCGCATGGTGGGAGGCGGGGTCTCGGAGGGGCCGGCCACCGCGGGCTCCGCGGGGGCCGCCGGGGCGGCGGGCCGGGGCCCGGGGCCGGGCGACTCCGGTGCGACGGGGCCACGTTGGGCCACGCCGGGCGGCACAGCCTCCCCGGAACCGGGCTCGGTGACCGCCGGCGGGGCGGGGGCCGAGGGACGCCCGGACGCGGGCGGGGGCGGCGCCGCGGACGCGAAGCCGGGCGATTCCGGTGCGATGGGGGCGTGTCGGGCCGCTACCGGAGGCACGGCCTCCCCGGAGCCGGGCTCGGTGGCCGGGGGTTCGTCGGGACCGGGCGGGAGGACTTCCGCCGGGGCGGTCCCGCGGGCACTGCCCGGCGAGCCGGGCAACGGCCCGTCCACCGGAGCGGGTTCGGCGCGCTCCGCCGTACCAGGAGGTGCCGCCGAGGCGGCGGGCTCCGCCGGTCGCCGCACGCGCGGCGGCGCGGCTGCGGGCGGCGCGGAGTCCGCCGCCTCCCGCGCACCGGGCAACTGCGCCTCCGCCGGGGCGGGCTCCGGCGAGCCGACCGGCTCCCGGCCCGCGGTCCCCCGCCGGCCGGACAGCACCCCGTCCACCCAGCTCCGTTCACCCGACTCCCAGGAGCCGGCCGGTTCCCCGTCCGCGGGAGCGGGCCCGACGGTCGCCGACGAGTCGGCCGCACCCGCATCCGTGGCAGTCGGGCCCTCCGGCCCCCGCTGACCCGGCGACGCCGCATCCGCCGGGGCCGGTTCTGCGGGCGCCGGCGAGCCGACCGGTTCCGGGTCCGCGATCTCCCGCCGGCCGGACAGCACCCCGTCCACCCAGCTCCGTTCACCCGACTCCCAGGAGCCGACCGGCGCCGTGTCCGCCGGGTCCGGGGCAGCCGGGTCCGGGGCAGCCGGCAACGCGCCGTCCCCCGGGGTGCGTTCCACGGTCCCGCGCGGGGCCGGCGCAGCCGGCGCCCCGCCGTCCGCGGGCTCCCGCTCGCGCGGCGCCGCCGCGTCCGACGCAGTGCCGTCCGGGGCCTCTCCCGGGCCGCCGCGCGCAGCCGACTCCCACCAGGGCGCGGCCCCCTCCGCCGCCCCGGCGGGCTCCGCGGGCTCCGGCGCCGGCTCCCGCGGCGCAACCGCCCGTTCCGGGCGGGGCTTCGCGTCCTCCGGCGGGCGGCGGGACGGTCCTTCGTCCTCCCGCAGGCCCGCGAACACGTCGTCCGTCCAGCCCCGGCCCCCGGCCGGTGCCGGGCGCTCCTCAAAGCCCGGGACCCCCGCCACCGACGGCGGCGGGTAGTCGGGGTCGGCCATCTGGTCGTACGGCTCCTCCGCCGACGCCCGCCGCGGCTCGGCCGCCGCCGCTGCCGAAGGCGGCTCCGGCGCAGGCGGGTCCGCCTCCGCGGGGGGCACGTCCGCCTCCTCGTCCACCGCCCGCGCCACCGACGCGAAGCGGTCGTCGAGGGTGTCCCCCGCGCGCTGCGGCCCGGTGTCCGGTACCCCCTCCTCGTACAGGTCGTGCCACCACTCGTCCTCGGTGCGGCGTTCCCCCGCCGTCTCCCCCTGGCGATCCATGCTCCTATTGTTCCCCGCCGCCCCTCGCCACAACTGCCGGACCCGCAAGATCACGGCAAGGGCCTTCCACCCGACCCACCGGTACGGTCAGGATGTGCAGGTGCTCGGTGCCATCGGACTCGACGACGTACAGGAGTCGGCCTACCGCGCGCTGGTCGCACTCGGCGCCGCCGATGTCCCCGAGCTGGCGCGGCGGTTGACGCTGCCCGAGCCGGAGGCGGTGCGCACCCTGCGGCGGTTGGAGCAGCACGGTCTTGCGGCGCAGTCGTCCGCGCGGCCCGGGCGCTGGGTGGCGGCGCCGCCGTCGGTCGCGCTGGGGGCGCTGCTGATCCAGCAGCGGCACGAGTTGGAGCGCGCCGAGCTGGCCGCCGCACTGCTCGCGGAGGAGTACCGGGCGGAGGCCGGCGAGCCCGCCGACGTACACGACCTGGTCGAGGTGGTGACCGGCGCGGGCGCGGTGGCGCACCGGTTCCTGCAACTGCAGCTCGGCGCCGAGCAGGAGGTGTGCGCGCTGGTCACGCGGGAGCCGCTGGCCGTACGCAGCCAGGACAACACCGCGGAGGAGAAGGCCGCGGGCCGCGGCGTGCGCTTCCGGGTCGTGCTGGAGCGCTCCCGGCTGCTGGCCCCGGGCACGGTCGCCGAGGCCGCTGCGGCGCTGCGCCGGAACGAGGAGCTGCGGGTCGCGGACGTGGTGCCGACGAAGCTGGTGATCGCGGACGGGGCGACGGCGATGGTGCCGATGTTCGCCGGGGCCGGCGAGCCCGCCGCGCTCGTGGTGCACGCGAGCGGGCTGCTGGAGTCGCTGTCGGGGCTCTTCGAGAGCCTGTGGCGGCAGGCGCTGCCGCTGCGGCTGACCGCCGGCGGTGCGGCGGTGGCGGAGCAGGCGCCGGACGGGCCGGACGCGGTGGACCTGCAGATCCTCGGCCTGCTGCTGGCGGGCCTCACGGACGCGAGCGCCGCGAAGCAACTCGACCTGGGGCTGCGGACCGTACAGCGGCGGGTGAAGCGGCTGATGGAGATCGCCGGGGTGCACACGCGGCTGCAACTGGGCTGGTACGCCCGCGAACGCGGCTGGTGCGCGGAGCAGCACGCCGACAGCCGCTGACGTCCCGGCGGGCGACCTAGCCTCTGCCCTTGCGTGCCCGTGCCTCGCGGTCCGCGGCGTCGCGGCGCTTCCAGTCCCGCCGCCGGTCCGCCTGCACCCGCAGGTCCGTGCGCGCCGCGATACGGGCGTTCTCACGCTGGAGCTTGCGGTAGCTCTCCAGACGGCGCGGGTGCAACTCGCCGTTCTCCAGGGCCGCGACGACCGCGCAGCCCGGCTCCGCGGTGTGCGTGCAGTCGTGGAAGCGGCAGCGGGCGGCCAGTTCCTCGATCTCCGCGAAGACCTGGCCGAGCCCGTCGTCGGCCTCCCAGAGGCCGACGCCGCGCAGGCCCGGGGTGTCGATGAGGACGCCGCCGCCGGGCAGCGGCAGCAGGTCGCGGGAGACGGTGGTGTGCCGGCCCTTGCCGTCCGCGTCGCGCACCTCGTGGACCCGCTGCACGCCGTCGCCGAGCAGGGCGTTGGCCAGCGTGGACTTCCCGGCGCCGGAGGCGCCGAGCAGCACGGAGGTGCCGGTGGACAGCGCGGCGGCCAGCTGCGGGACACCGGCGCCGGTGGCGGCGCTGACCGCGAGGACGGCGGTGCCCGGGGCGACCTCCTCGGTGTCGGCGACGAGGTGGCCGAGGACCACGGGGTCCTCGACCAGGTCGGCCTTGGTGAGCGCGACCAGCGGCTGCGCGCCGCTGGACCAGGCGAGGGACAGCAGCCGCTCCAGGCGCGCCGGTTCGATGTCGGCGGCGCGCGTCGCCGCCAGCGAGACGGCGATCACGGCGTGGTCGACGTTGGCGGCGATGACCTGGCCCTCGGAGCGTTTGGACGACGCCGAGCGCAGGAAGGCCGTGCGGCGCGGCAGCAGGGCCCGTACGGCGAACCGCTCGCCCGGTTCGAGCGCCGCCCAGTCGCCGGTGCACGGCAGTCGGGTGAGGTCGGCCGTGCGTCCTGCGGCGCGGTCGGCGGCGGCGAGGCGGGCGGTGGTGGCGCGGACGGGTCCGGCGTCGGTGAGGGCGATGCAGGAGCCGCGGTCCACCCGGGTGATACGGGCGGGGATCAGACCTTCGGACTCGTACGGCGCGAAGGCGTCGGCGGCGGCCTCATCCCAGCCGTAGGCGGCCAGGCGGCGGGGTGCGGGGAGATCTGTCAACGGAGCGACCCTTCAGAAAGGAGCGAGCGTGCGGCTGTCGTGCGGGGACTGTGCCCCTGACGGCTTCGGTCATGGCCCTCACCTCCCTGGTCGATACCGGTCACGTGGTGCGCTGGAAGCGTATGCAGCCGCGCACGTATCCCGCCACGGGTTTTCCCGCCGCCGGGACGCCCGCCGCGCTCGGACGGCGGGGAGCGGCGATCGGCGGCATGCTTGTCCCGTACCCCCGCGACGTGGACCGAGGTGACCGAGGTGGCGTCCAACGAGGAGGTCGCCGCGCTCTTGCAGGAGTACGCCGACCTGTTGTCCATCACCGGCGGCGACGCCTTCAAGGCGCGCGCCTACGAGCGCGCCGCCCGCGCGGTCGCCGGCCACTCCGCCGACGTGGCGGGGCTGGACGCCAAGGAGCTGAAGGCGATCCCCGGGGTGGGCGCCTCCATCGCCGGCAAGGTCGGCGAGTACCTGCGTACGGGCCGCGTGGCGGCGGTCGACGAGGCCCGCGAGCGCATCCCGGCCGGGGTCCGCGAGCTGATCGCCATCCCCGCCCTCGGCCCCAAGCGCGCGCTGGTCCTCTACGAGGAGCTGGGCGTGTCCTCCGTCGACGAGCTGGCCGCGGCGATCGGCGAGCACCGGCTGCGCGGCCTGAAGGGCTTCGGCCCGAAGAGCGAGGAGAAGCTCCTCCACGGCATCGACCTGCTGCGCTCGGCCACCGGCCGGATCCCCGTCGACACGGCGCTCGCGCTCGCCGACGACATCGTCGCCCGGCTGGCCGCGGTGGCCGGCTGCGAGCGCTGCGCGTACGCGGGCTCCCTGCGCCGGCGCCGCGGGACGGCCGGCGACCTCGACGTGCTCGCCGCCGCGGCCGACTCCGCGCCCCTGATGGCGGCGTTCACCGGGCTGCCGCTGGTCGGCGAGGTCATCGGCGCCGGTGAGACGAAGACGAGCATCCGCACCACCGGCGGCGTCCAGGTCGACCTGCGGGTGGTGCCGCCGGACGCGTGGGGCGCGGCGCTGCAGTACTTCACCGGGTCCAAGCAGCACAACATCCGCCTCCGCGAGATCGCCGTGCGCAAGAAGCTGAAGCTGTCGGAGTACGGGCTCTTCCACGCCCGCAGCGGCCGCCGCATCCGGGTCACGACGGAGGAGGACGTCTACGCCCGCCTCGGCCTGCCCTGGATCCCGCCGCCGCTGCGGGAGGACCGCGGCGAGATCGAGGCCGCGGGCCGCGGCGAGCTGCCGGAGCTGCTCGCGGAGGACGACCTGCGCGGCGACCTGCACACCCACACCGACCTCACCGACGGCATCGACACGCTGGAGGCGATGGTGGCGGCGGCGGGAGAGCGCGGCTACGCCTACTACGCGATCACCGACCACGCCCCCGAGCTGCGCATGCAGCGCATGACGAAGGAGAAGATGCTCGCCCAGCGCGAGACGGTGGCGGCGCTGGACGCGCGCTCCCGGCGGCGCAGGGGCGGGCTGCGGCTGCTGCACGGCACGGAGCTGAACATCGCGCCGGACGGCTCGGTCGACTGGCCGGGCGAGTTCCTGGAGACGTTCGACATCTGCGTGGCGTCGGTGCACTCGCACTTCACGCAGCCGAGGGACGAGATGACGCGCCGCTTCCTGGCCGCGGTGGAGAACCCGCACGTGCACGTCATCGGCCACCCCACCACCCGCAAGGCCGGCAAGCGGCCGGCGGTCGACGCGGACTGGGACGCGGTCTTCGCGGCCTGCGCCCGTACGGGCACGGCGCTGGAGGTCAACGCCCACCCGAACCGGCTCGACCTGCCGGACGAGCTGATCCTGCGGGCGCGCGGCCACGGCGTGAAGTTCGCCGTCGACAGCGACGCGCACTCGGTGCCGGACCTGGCGAACATGCGCTACGGGGTGGGCATCGCGCAGCGGGGCTGGCTGACGAAGGAGGACGTGATCAACACGTGGCCGCTGGCGCGGCTGCGCCGCTTCCTGCGCGCGAAGTCCGGCTGAGGCGGCAGCCCCGCGCTCACGGGACCTCGTGCCGGTCCCCGTCCACCCGGTCGGCCGGATCCCCCGGCTCCAGCGGCTCCCCCGGCCCCTTCCGCCGGGGCGGCCGCGGCGGCTGCGGCGGCCGCTCCTTCGCCCGGGAGCGCCGGTCCTCCTCCTGGGCCTCCTCCTCTTCCTCCGCGTGCTCCGGCTCCGGCTCCCGTGCCCGCTCCTCCGCCGAGGCGTCCCCGTCGAGCCCGCGCAGGCGCGCCTGCCGCGCCGCCGAGGCCGCCGCGACCAGCCGGGCCGCGGCCTCCTCCCGGGCGCGGGCGGTCTCGGCGCGGCCGGTGGCGGTGGCGACGGACGGCCAGACGCGGTCGAACGCGGCGTTGACCGCCGCGCCGACCAGCACCGCGAACGCGGAGACGCCGAACCACAGCAGCACCGCCACGGGCGCCGCCAGCGACCCGTAGATCGTCGGGCCCTCCACGGCGTTCAGCAGGTAGAGCCGCAGCAGCACGCTGCCCAGCAGCCACATGCCGAGCGCCACCAGCGCCCCGGGCAGGTCCTCCCGCCACGGCGAGCGCACGGGGACGGCCGCGTGGTAGAGGGTCGTGAGGAACGCGACCGAGAGCACGACGACGACCGGCCAGTACAGCACCCGAACGGCGGTCTCGCTCCACGGCAGCAGCTGCACCACCGCGTCCGGCCCCGCCACCATCAGCGGCAGCGCGACCACGCCGATGACCAGCGCCACGAGGTACAGCCCGAACGCCAGCAGCCGGGTCTTGACGATGCCGCGGTGGCCTTCGAGCCCGTACATGATGGTGATGGTGTCGATGAAGACGTTCACGGCCCGCGAGCCCGACCACAGCGCGAGGGCGAAGCCGAACGAGATCAGGTCCGGGCGGCCGCCGCGGGTGACGTCGTCGAGCAGCGGGCGGACGATCTGGTCGACGCCCTTGGCGGTCAGGACCGTGTCGGAGGCGTCGATGATGTTGTGCCGGATGGTCTCGACGTCGATGAGCCACTGGTCGAAGTAGCCCAGCAGGCCGAGGAGGCCGAGGAGCAGCGGCGGCAGCGACAGCAGGCTGAAGAACGCGGCCTCGGCGGCGAGGCCGATGACGCGGTGCTCCATGCAGGAATTGACGGTGTCCTTCAGCAGCAGCCACGCCACCCGGCGCTTGGGCAGGTTCTGGTACAGGACGCGGGCCCGGCCCAGCCGGCCGCGGGGTCCGCCGCTTCCGCCCTGTTCCGCACCCGTTTCCCGTTCTGCTCCCACCTGCCTACCGTAGCTGTCATGGCAGCAGGTACTCATACGGTGACAAACCAGCCTCCGCCGCTGGTCGGCTACGACGTCTACGCCGCGGACGCGGCCCTCGCCGAGGCGGTGGAGCGGTACGTCGCCCCCGAGCGGCACGCCGCGGCGCACGCGGAGCTGACCGCCCTGGGCCGCGCGGCGGGCTCCGCCGAGGCGCAGCGGTGGGGCGTCGAGGCGAACGCCTCGCCGCCCGTGCTGCGCACCCACGACCGCTACGGCCGCCGCATCGACGAGGTCGGCTTCCACCCCTCCTGGCACCGGCTGCTGGAGCACGGTGTCGCCGCCGGGCTGACGGACGCCTGGGGCCGGCCGGACGGGCACGTGCGGCGGGCGGCCGGATTCCTGGTGTGGACGCAGGCCGAGGCGGGGCACGGCTGCCCGCTGTCGATGACGCACGCCGCGGTGCCGGCGCTGCGCGCCCAGCCGGAGCTGGCGGCGGTGTGGGAGCCGCTGCTGACCTCGCGGGTGTACGAACCGGGCCTGGTGCCCGCCGCCGCGAAGGCGGGCGCGCTCGCCGGGATGGGGATGACGGAGAAGCAGGGCGGCTCGGACGTACGGGCCAACACCACGCGCGCGGAGCCGGCCGGGGACGGCGCGTACGCGCTGACGGGGCACAAGTGGTTCTGCTCGGCGCCGATGTCGGACGCCTTCCTGGTGCTCGCGCAGGTCGCGGGCGGCACCGGTCCGGGCGGGCCGACCTGCTTCCTGCTGCCGCGCGTGCTGCCGGACGGCAGCCGCAACACCTTCCTCCTGCAGCGGCTGAAGGACAAGCTCGGCAACCGCTCGAACGCCTCCGCGGAGGTCGAGTTCGACGGCACGACGCTCGCGTGGCGGGTCGGCGAGGAGGGCCGGGGCATCCCGGCGATCATCGGGATGGTCGCCGCCACCCGGGTCGACTGCGCGACGGCGGCGGCGGCCGTGATGCGGCAGGCGGTGGCGCAGGCGGTGCACCACTGCACGTACCGCGAGGCGTTCGGCGGGGCGCTCGCCGACAAGCCGCTGATGCGCAACGTGCTGGCGGACCTGGCGCTGGAGTCGGAGGCGGCGACGGCGCTGGCGCTGCGGCTGGCGGCGGCGCACGACGCGGACACCGACGAGGAGCGGGCCTTCCTGCGGCTGGCGGTGCCGGCGGCGAAGTACTGGGTGACGAAGCGGTGCACGCCGGTGGCGGCGGAGGCGCTGGAGTGCCTGGGCGGCAACGGGTACGTGGAGGAGTCGGGGATGCCGCGGCTGCTGCGCGAGGCGCCGCTGAACTCGATCTGGGAGGGCTCCGGCAACGTACAGGCGCTCGACCTGCTGCGCGCACTGGGACGCGAGCCGCGCGCGGTGGACGCGGTGCTCACCGAGATCGGCCGGGCGCGCGGCGCGGACCACCGGCTGGACCGGGCGGTGAAGGACCTGCTGACGGAGCTGGCGGACCTGGAGGGCGTCGAGACGCGGGCGCGCCGGCTGGCGGAGCGGCTGGCGCTGGTGCTCCAGGGGGCGCTGCTCGTACGGCACGCGCCGGCGGCGGTCGCGGACGCCTTCTGCGCCTCGCGGCTGGGCGGCGAGTGGGGTGCGGAGCTGGGGACGCTGCCGCACGGCCCGGACCTGCGGGCCGTGGTGGACCGGGCCCGTCCGGTGCTGCACTGACGACCGCGTGCACGGCTGGCCGTGGCGCGTCGCCG
Source organism: Streptomyces aculeolatus (assembly GCF_020400605.1). GTDB lineage: Bacteria > Actinomycetota > Actinomycetes > Streptomycetales > Streptomycetaceae > Streptomyces > Streptomyces aculeolatus. The sequence continues at coordinate 485,515 of NZ_JAINRD010000003.1, forward strand.
ACGTGATCGTTGAGTCGTGCGTGGTGGGCAACCGGGCGCGTGCGGGCGATCATCCGATGCCGGCAGATCACGGGGCCGGCACCTGGGGTGATCGCTGAACTCGTCGCTGAGATCGGCCCGTTGCGGCAGGAGCGACATCGGGCGGCGCTCGCAGCGCCGCCCCCGTCAGCGGGCCGTGGGCACCGGGGCGGAAGCTTCGCGGCAGGGCCTGGACCGGTGGACCTTCCGAAGCGGGGCATGTGCGCATCGCCAGGAGGCGGCTCCGCAACTTGCCGGAAGCTCTACGACCGCCGGCTGCCTTCGACTACATTGACGCACGCTCCCGGTTCCGGAAAACGGGCTGCGACCTTCGGAACGACGTCAAGTCGCACCGTTTTCATCGGAGAGAGGCTGTTGTGTGGGACCTGGCGCCGTCTGATCCGCGTGTGGTCGGGCCGTATCGGACTCGTGCGGTGCTGGGTGAGGGGGGCATGGGCCGGGTGTTGCTGGCGTCCGATGCGGCGGGCGGTCTGGTTGCGGTCAAGCTTGTGCGTGATGCGTTCGCTGCGTACGACGACAGTTTCCGGCAGCGGTTGCGGCGTGAGGCCGTGGCGGCACAAAGGGTCCGCAGTCCGCGTACTGCTCGGGTGGTCGATGCGGATGCCGACGCCGGAGTCCCCTGGCTGGCCTACGAGTTCCACCACGGGCCCACGCTCCAACACGCCCTGAACACGACGACGGCACTGCCGCAGGGCGGTGTGCTGCACCTTGCGACGGGACTGGCGGCCGCACTTCGCGACATTCACACCGCTCGGTTCATTCACCGTGATCTGTCGACAGCCAACGTTCTGCTGGCTGACGACGGTCCTGTGGTGATTGACTTCGGTATCGCCAGATCGGCCGGTGCTGCGGCTGAACCAGCCGACCAGACGCAGCTCGTGACGGTGACACGTACGGGTGTCGTGATCGGGAACCCGGGCTTCATGTCGCCCGAGCAGGCCATGGGGATACCCGACCTCACTCCCGCGAGTGATGTCTTCTCCCTGGGAACCCTGCTCGCGACGGCCGCCACCGGCCGCAATCCGTTCCAGGGCACGACCAGCGAACAGACCCGCTACAACGTCATGATGGCCACCGCGGACCTGGACCAGATCCCGGCCGCGATACGCCACGTCATCGAACCGTGCCTGGCCCGCGACCCCGCCCAACGCCCCACCGCACAACACCTCCTGACCACCATCCGGACACCACCCCCCGCCCCACCCCTGTGGCCCGAAGCAATCCACACACTCACGCGGCAACAGCACACCCGGATCAGCCACTACACCGACATCGACTCCACCACCGTCCTCCCCGGACCCCACGACCTCGACCCGACCAGGATCTTCCCCACAGAGGCGGAACCGAGTACCGGTCCCGCCGGCCCGCCCCCGGCCGAGGTACCCGGGATGCCCGGGAGGAAGTGGCGCACCGGCCTGCGCGTGCTGGCCGCTGCGGTCGCCTCCGCGGTCGTTGCCGTCGTAGCCGTCGTCGTCCCCTTGCCGTTCGGTGACGATGGTGAATCCGCGACGGACAGACCCTCCGAAGCCGCAGCGGACGTCTTTCCTGTCAGGATCAAGCACGACTATGGGGAGACGGTGGTCCCATCCGAGCCGCAACGGGTGGCCGCCTGGGGCTGGGGTGCCGCCGAGGTCGCAATCGCGCTGGGGAAGTTCCCGGTCGGCGTCGTCGAGCAGGAGTCCGCATCCGGCAGGGGCATGACGCCCTGGGTGGCGCAAGCCTACGAGGACGAAGGCCTCGACGACCCCATGCTCTTCAGTGAGGGCGGCTCGGCGAGCTTGGGATTGCCCAAGGAGCAGATCGCCGCGACCAACCCGGACCTCATTCTCGCGCCGTACTCGGGCCTGACCGAGGAGCAGTACGAACAACTCAGTGAGATTGCCCCGGTCGTGGCCCGCCCCGTGGGTGCCTCGGTGGAACCATGGGAGGGCGTCATCACCACCACCGCAAAGGCGTTGGGCGTGGCCGCGGAGGGCAAGGAGTTGCTCGCGGAGTCCGACGCCCGGCTCGCTGGACTCGGTGAGCAGAACGGGCTCACCGGGTCGTCCTTCGCGGCGGTCGTCAACGATCCGCCCAGGGGCAGGGTCCACGTCTTCTCGGACGCCAGCCCGGTCGTCCGGGTGCTCGAAGGACTGGGCCTGCGGCTGGCGGACTCAGTGGCCGAGCTGGATGCCGAAGGCAACCGCATGATGTACACCCTGGACTACGAGGATCTGGACCGGCTCGAATCCGATGTCGTCGTCCTGTACTCCACGACGTCCGAGTGGGCCGAAAGGGATCTGGCCAGCGAGGAACTGAGCGCCCTGCCGGCCTTCGCCGCAGGGCGGATCGCCCAACTCTCCGGTAGCGACGAGTTCACCTCGGCCACCGCACCGACGGTGCTGTCGATCCGCTGGCCCGGCGGAATGCCGGTACTGGCCGAGGCCCTGGAGAAGGCGGAGAAATTCCAGAACTGACCCCGCGTTGTGCCCCCACCCGCATCAACGGAAGGACCACCCTCCCATGCTTCGCCCCAGCGCCGCGCTCGCAGCCAGCCTTGTCTCCTTGGTGCTGCTGACTTCCTGCTCCGATCAGAAGGAGGACACGCCGGCCAAGAACGACAGCAAAGCCAATTCCTCGGCCCCCGCCGCCGAACCGTCGGCCGAGGCCCTGGAGGAGCAGGACGAGGTCCCCGACGAGTGGCCACCGGAGATCCCGTTGCCTCTCGGCTACAAAATCGAGGCGGCCTCGGAACCCACCCAGGCCGAATACCACAGCGCGCAGGTCGTCGGCGTACCCCAGGAAGCAGTGAGGGCCACGCTCGACGAGTTCGAGTCCAACGGATTCACCCAAAGCCTCGGTGACGCCATGAGCGAAAGGGGCATCTTCAATTATGAAAGCAAGAAATGGAGCGTGTCCCTCACCGTTTCCCCCATGGACAGCAAGGGGGAAATGACCACGGAGGACACGGGGATCTACACGATGGCGTACATTGTCGGACCCGCGAAATAGCACGTTCCACTGGATCGATCAGGACCGTTGAGAGAGGCTGTTGTGTGGGACCTGGCGCCGTCTGATCCGCGTGTGGTCGGGCCGTATCGGACTCGTGCGGTGCTGGGTGAGGGGGGCATGGGCCGGGTGTTGCTGGCGTCCGATGCGGCGGGCGGTCTGGTTGCGGTCAAGCTTGTGCGTGATGCGTTCGCTGCGTACGACGACAGTTTCCGGCAGCGGTTGCGGCGTGAGGCCGTGGCGGCACAAAGGGTCCGCAGTCCGCGTACTGCTCGGGTGGTCGATGCGGATGCCGACGCCGGAGTCCCCTGGCTGGCCTACGAGTTCCACCACGGGCCCACGCTCCAACACGCCCTGAACACGACGACGGCACTGCCGCAGGGCAGTGTGCTGCACCTTGCGACGGGACTGGCGGCCGCACTTCGCGACATTCACACCGCTCGGTTCATTCACCGAGATCTCTCGACAGCCAACGTTCTGCTGGCTGACGACGGTCCTGTGGTGATTGACTTCGGTATCGCCAGATCGGCCGGCGCCGCGGCTGAACCAGCCGACCAGACGCAGCTCGTGACGGTGACACGTACGGGAATCGTGATCGGGAACCCGGGCTTCATGTCGCCCGAGCAGGCCATGGGGATACCCGACCTCACTCCCGCGAGCGATGTCTTCTCCCTGGGAACCCTGCTCGCGACCGCCGCCACGGGCCGTAACCCGTTCCAGGGCGCGACCAGCGAACAGACCCGCTACAACGTCATGATGGCCACCGCGGACCTGGACCAGATCCCTGCCGCAATACGCCACGTCATCGAACCGTGCCTGGCCCGCGACCCAGCTCAACGACCCGACGCGCAACACCTCCTGACCGCCATCGGGACACCGCCCCCGGCCCCGCCCCCGTGGCCCGAGACGATCCACACACTCACCCGGCAGCAGCGCACCCGGATCAGCCGCTACACCGAGATCGACTCCACCACCGTCCTCCCCGGACCCCACGACCTCGACCCGACCAGGATCTTCCCCACAGAGGCGACGAACAGGCCGGAACCAGAACCGGATCCATCACCCTCGCGTTCATGGCGTACGCGGTCGGCCGTCGTCACTCTCGCGGCAGTCGCGATATCCGGCGCCGTGTGGGTCGCAACCGCGCTGACCGACCGAGGCGCTGGCGACGACACCGGAGCCACACCCCGGGCCAGCCCATCCGGTGCGCCGGCTCAACCCGGCCACGCCTTCGTCGACGTATCTCGAGGCGACTGCTTTCGCAACAACGGCACCATGCGGGACATGGACTTCGAGGCGGCCGGGTGCGGCGGGGGTGACGTGTTCGAGGTCGTACGCGCTTTCGACAACACCACCGACCGCAGCGTGTGCCGCTACGTCGAAGACGTCGAGTGGCGCTATTCCGTCCCGGACCCCGACGTGACGGTCTGCCTGGTGTACCGCCACAGCGACGGCGCCGCATACAACGCGGACCGGGGCGACTGCGTCGACAGCGGCACCGAGGGGACGGCGTGGACCGTCGCGCAGTGCCGCCCGTCCGGCTTCGCGGTCATCGACCGCATCGAGGGCCCGAGCACGTCAGAGGACTGCGAGCGAGTTCCCCGCAACAAGAGGGACCACTACTTCACGGTGGAGGGGACGCCCGAACTGAACGTCCGCTTGTGCATAGGCGTCATCGCACCCGACGACAACGCACACGGGGCGCGCATCGGGTCGTGATCAAGCTGCGGGGTCTGGCTTCGCGGCAGGACCTGGACCGGTGGACCGTCCTGGTCGACGCGAGTACGGACACGGGCGGGATTCGTCAGACAGGGCCCTGTCCGGGCCGGTATGCCACAGCGGAAGGTCCCCTCACGCAGGATGGAGAGGCGACCTTCCGCTGTGGCTGGGCGTCGGAAAGCGGTGCCGCGCCGACTCGGCACCCCCTCCGCTCGTCAACCCCCGCCCACTCAACTCCTCGCGCACGCGCGTACGCAAAGGTTGCACACCGTTGCAGCTTGCTGATGTGGCGTGATCGGTTTGGTCCAAGAGGTGGGCGCGGGGGCGGTGGCGCGGGCACCATTGAGTCCGGAGCGGCTGAACGGGCGGGCCAGCGGGGAGTGTTGTGCCGGAAAGTGCGGATACGGGCGGCGGCGGGCGCGGACACCGGCAGAGAGGCCGGGTGCGCAGCCCGCGGGCCGGCTGGGGCCGTGCGCTGACCGCCGCGGGCGGGACGGGCGGAGCCGCGGGCGGGACGGCGAACGGGCCCGCGGCCGGGCGTGCCGGCGCCGGGCGTACGGGCGGGGGGCACACCGGGCGTACCGGCGGGCGCGCCGCCGAGGCGTACGCCCTCCCCCTGCCGGGGCTGCCCCCGGCCGCCGACGTGCCGCGCGAGCTGATCGGCGACTCGTGGCGCCGCGCGGAGGAGCAGGGCCTGGACCGCGAAGGCCGCCGCCCGCAGCGGCGGGTGGGCATCGCGGAGCTGGAGTGGCGGCGGCGTACGGCGGGAGTCGGCGTCCTGCGCGAGGTGCTGCGCGACGGGCTGATCCCGGTCGACGAGTCCGTGCCCGAGCACGTCGTCGTGGTCACCGACGCCGACGGCGTGGTGCTGTGGCGGGACGGCGAGCGCGCGATGCTCAAGGCGGTGAGCCGGATCGGTCTGGCCGAGGGCGCCAGTTGGAGCGAGGACTCCGCGGGCACCAACGGCATCGGCACGGCGCTGGCGACGGGCCGCCCCGTGGGCGTCTACGGCGACGAGCACTTCCTGCGCACCTGCCGCCGGTGGAGCTGCGCCGCCGCGCCGCTGACCGACCCGCGCGACGGGCGGCTGCTGGGCGTGGTCAACGTGACCGGCCCGGCGCGGACGATGCCGACGATCTCGCTGGCGTTCGTCACCGCCGTCGGCCGGGTCGCGGAGGGCGAGTTGCGGGACCGGCACTGGACGGCGATGGGGCGGCTGCGGGCGGTCGCCGCGCCCGTGCTCGCCGGGATCGGCGGCCGGGCGCTGGCCGTGGACGGGCACGGCTGGTCGGCGGCGGCCACCGGCATGGTGCCGCCGGAGCGGGTGGCGCTGCCGAAGTCGCCGACGGCGGGCGAGTGCGTGGTGCCGGGTCTCGGGCGGTGCGCGCTGGAGCCGCTGCCGGGCGGCGGGTGGCTGATACGGGTCGAGCCGGAGGGGTCGGCACCGGCGCCGACGCGGGTGGTGCTGGACCTGACCCGGCCGGCGTCGCCGAGCCTGGCGGTGCTGGGCGGCGCGGGGCCGTGGTCGCAGCAGGTGAGCCCGCGGCACGCGGAGCTGCTGTACCTGCTGGCGGTGCACCGCGACGGGTTCAGCTCCACGGCGCTGGCCGACGCGCTCTTCGGCGACCCCGGGCGCACGGTGACGGTACGGGCGGAGCTGTCCCGGCTGCGCCGGAAGCTCGGCGGGCTGCTGGCGCACAGGCCGTATCGTTTCTCCGACGAGATCGACGTCCAACTCCTGCTCCCCGCCAGCCCGGCCGACCTGCTTCCCGGCTCCACGGCCCCGGCGGTCCTGGCCGCCCGCAGCTGAGCCGCCCGCCGTGTTCAGCCGCGGGGGTTATGATCTCCGGCCCACGCGTCTGCAGGGGAGGAAGCGATGCCCGTCGGGCCCGCGACCAGTGACACCGTCTACGCAACACGATCACCAAGACCGACCGCGCGGGCACCACGCTGCTGACCCTGGGCACCGGCGCACCCAGCGGCTTCCAGAGCGGCGAGCCCTTCAACCGCCCCACGGACGTGTCGATATGCCCGCGCACCGGCGACGTCTTCGTCTCCGACGGCTACGGCCGGCCGTGTGCGAGTTGGGTCATGACGCGGGTGCGGAGTAGTTCGTACTCCTCGCGGAGGCGTTCGATCCGCGGTGGGCGGGTTATGGCCGTGCCCGGGGTGACGGTCTCCTCCGGGCCGAACTGCTCGCGGGTGAGGTCGATCTCGACACCCAGGCCCAGCCGGTTCCACCAGTGATAGTCCGTGCGCTGCCCGTCCACCAGGACCTCGCCGCGCAGCAGCTCGCCGCCCAGCAGGTCGTTGACGACCAGGGCGGTGACGCCGCACTGGTCCCGTGCGGGGTTCTCGGGCGTCCACCGCGCCCGGAACTCGGGCGTGCACGTGTCGGCGCCCCAGCTGCTGCGCACGGCGTACTCGATGTCGGAAAGGAGCAACGGCGTCATCCCGGCATCCTCACACCCGCCACCGACAACACCACCGCTGTGCCCCGGGGCTCCCGACGACCGGCGGCCCTCCGCCGCGCCAGTGGCGCGGCGGAGGGCCGGTCCTGATCAGTGCGAGCCGCTCAGGAGGGTGCGGATGTGGGCTGCCAGGGTTTCGAACTCCGGGGCGGACATGACCTTTCCGTAGTCGCGCTCCCGCGGCAGGTCCACCGGCATCGTCTCGATGATCCGCCCCGGGCGGGCGCTCATCACCTCCACCCGGGTGCCGAGGTAGATGGCCTCCGAGATGGAGTGGGTGACCAGCACGATGGTCGTGCCGGTCTCCCGCCAGATGCGGTTCAGCTCGACGTTCAGGTGCTCCCGCGTCAGCGCGTCCAGCGCGCCGAACGGCTCGTCGAGCAGCAGCACCGGCGGCTCGTGCAGCAGCGCGCGGCACAGCGCCACCCGCTGCTGCATGCCGCCGGACAGCTCGTGCGGCAGCGCGTCCTCGAAGCCCGCGAGGCCCGTGAGCTCGATCAGCTCGTCGGCCCTGCGCGCCGCGGTCCGCTTGTCCATGCCGCGCATCTCGGCCTGCAGCAGGATGTTCTTCCGCGCCCCGCGCCACTGCAGCAGCGCGGCCCGCTGGAAGGCGAAGCCGATGTTGCGCTGCGGGCCCTTCACCTGCCGGCCGAGCAGGCCGACCTGGCCGGTCGTCGGCAGCACCAGGCCGGCGATCATCTTCAGCAGGGTCGACTTGCCGCAGCCCGACGGGCCGAGGATGGAGACGAACTCACCGGGCTCGATCCGCATCGAGACCCCGTCGACCGCCGTGGTGCGACTGCGCTTCGTGGTGAACGTGCACGTCACATCGCGGATGTCGATGCTGGCGGTCGCCGCCGCGTCCGTCGCGGCGGCCTTCTTCTTTTCGAGCTGCGGCACTGCTCACCCCTTAGCGGCGTACGACGCGTCCCAGTAGTCGGCGGGCTTCTTGGCCTCCTTCAGCATCCCGCCGTCCGACAGCAGGTCGATAGTCTCCTGCCACGACTCCTCGGAGTTGACGCCGATTCCGCCGCCGTCGCCCTCCAGCAGCGGCAGCGTGTCCTTGAGCTGGTTGGCGAGGACGTTGTCCGGCGGCGGCTCGGTCGCGGCCTCGGACATGATCTTCACGGCCTCGTCCTGGTTGGCCTCGACCTCCTGCCAGGACTTGGTGGTGGCCCGGACGAACGCCTTGGCCAGCTCGGGGTCGTCGGCCAGCATCTTGTCGGAGGCGACGATGCCGGTGCCGAGGACGTTCATGCCGAAGTCCGAGAAGAGGATGTAGTCGACCGTCTCGCCGGTGGTGTTCTCGATGGTCGGGCCCTGGTCGTGGAAGAAGCCCATGATGGCGTCGACCTTGCCGGCGGCGAGCTGGGAGATCTTGTCCGCGGGCTGGACGTTGACGACCTTGACCTTGGAGGGGTCCACGTCGTTGGCTTCGAGCCAGCCGGGGAAGGTGGCGTACATCGCGTCGCCCGGCGTGCCCGCGACGGTCTTGCCCTCCAGGTCGGCCGGCTCCTTGATGTTCTCGTCGGAGACGAACTGCACGGAGGACGGGCCCTTCTGGAGGTAGACCCCGAGGCTCTTGACCCCCATGCCCTCGCCGATGCCGGCCATCAGCGGCGGGGTGTCGGCCCAGCCGAAGTCGGTCTTGTTCTGCGCGACCTGCTGGATGGTGGCGGCGGAGCCGTTGCCGGGCTTGATCTCCAGGTCGATGCCCTCGTCGGCGTAGAAGCCCTTCTCCACGCCGTAGTAGAAGGCGGCGTGCTCCCCGTACGGCACCCAGTTGAGAGTCAGCGTGACCTTCTTGCCCTTGCCGTCGCCGCCCGAGTCGCCGCCGTCGTCGTCCGACGTGTCGGGGGCGCAGGCGCCGGCGGCGAGCAGCGCGCTCAGCAGGGTGAGTGTCGCCGCGGTGCGTTTCATGTCGTTTGCCTTCCTGGGTGGTCCGGTACTGCGGGATACGGGCTGCGGCGTCATGGCCGCGCACGGAGCGGGGCGGCGGCCGTGCACGGCCCGCTCAGGTCGTCGCCATGGTCACGCTGGAGCCCTCGCGGCGGCTGGCGTGCCACGGGATGAGGAGGGACTCGGCGACCTCGATGACGACGAACAGCACCACGCCGATCGCCGACATGAGGATCAGGTCCGCGAACAGCAGCGCGGAGTTCAGGTTGCCGCTGGCGAGCAGCAGGATGTAGCCGAGCCCTTCGCTGGCGCCGACGAACTCGCCGACGACGGCGCCGACCACGGCGAGGGTCACCGCGACCTTCAGCCCGGCCATGAGCTGCGGCAGCGCGCCGGGGAAGCGCACCTTGACGAAGACGCTCCACCGGCTGGCGCCCATCGTCGCGGAGAGGTCCAGCAGTTCGGGGTCGGTGTCGCGCAGCCCGGCGACGCCGGAGACGACGACGGGGAAGAAGGCGATCAGCACCGCCAGGATGATCTTCGGCGACAGGCCGGTGCCGAACCACACGATGAGGATCGGCGCGATGGCGATCTTCGGGATGACCTGGGCGAAGAGGATGATCGGGTACAGGGAGCGCTCCGCCGTCTTGGAGTAGACGATGAGCACGGCGGAGCCGATGCCGATGAGGGCCGCCAGCAGGAAGCCGATGACCGTCTCGTAGAGCGTCACGTAGGTGTGCTCCGCCAGCATCGAGCGGTCTTCCCACATGACCTCGAAGACCGAGCCCGGAGTGGGCACGAGGTAGCGCTCGACCATCTCCCGTGCGGTGACGAACCACCAGACGAGGCCGATCACGGCGAGCACGATGAGGGGCCGCCACACGGCGGAGCCGAAGGCGGCGAGCTGGTTGCCGAGGCGCGCTCCGCGCCGCCCCGTCCGCTCGGGAGCGGTCGGGACGGCGGCGGGCGCCTTGATGTCGTCCTGTGCCGTTGTCACTCGAGATGCATCCAATCGAGGTTGAACACGTGGCCGTCGCCGGGGCAGTTCTTGCGGACGGCGGAACGGCTCCAGGCCCCGCCCGGATGGCGTCCGGGCGGTGACCGTGGCGGCCCGTTCCGAGGGCCGTCCTGCGGTCGTGCGGTGAGGGTCGTTGCCAGGTGGTGCCGAGTGGTGCCTGGTGCGGTGCTACGACAGTGGCCAAGGCCACAGAAAGCGCTTGCCATAAGCTACGGGCGGCGCCCACCCGCGGGCAAGGGGTCGTGAGGCAGATTCCTGCACCGCACCCGGGTCCGCAAGGCACCGCGCGCCATGGTCTGATTCCCTGATGGAGAGCACCCCCCTCACCACCTGGTCGCTGGAGCAGACCGCCGCGGACGATCTCACCCCGGCGGCCGCACCGGCGGAGGTCGCGGCCGGCGAGCTGACCGTCGTACGCGCCGGGATCCCTTCCCCGGGATACAACCGTTATCTGTACGGCGCGGTCGGCGCCGACGTGTCGTGGACGGACCGGCTGGTGTGGGACGAGGAGCGCTGGCGCGCCTTCGTCGAGCAGCCGGGCACCGAGACATGGGTCGCGTACGCGAGCGGGACCCCCGCCGGCTACCTGGAGTTGGAGGGGCAGCCGGACGGGGTGGTGGAGATCACCTACTTCGGGCTGCTGCCCGCGTTCCGCGGCCGGCGCATCGGCGGGCATCTGCTCTCGGTCGGCACGGCGCGCGCCTGGGACCTGGCCGGGCGGTGGCCCCGGCGCCGGCCCACCCGCCGGGTGTGGGTGCACACCTGCAGCGATGACGGTCCGTACGCCCTGGACAACTACCGGCGCCGCGGCTTCCGGATCTTCGACGTACGCACCGAGGAGAACCCCGCAGGCGGGGCGCCGAAATAGCCGCTCAAACCCCGGTGTCCAAATAGCAAGACCGGACTGTCCGCATGGCGGATTACTGTGGACGATCCACGGCACCCCATGCCACGCTCTCTCCATGGATCGAGCTGGAGTCGCCCTGGTGAGTCGGCGTCACGTCGATCTCGGCCGCATGTCCAGCGCCATCTGTCCGGCGGGCTGAGAGTCACAGCACCGCCGACCTCCCGCCGCCGCCCAGCCGTCCCCACCGTTGCGGACGCCCGCGCACGCCCCTGTAGCGCCGCCCTGCCGAAGAACCGTTTACGCAGGTCAACCAGGGTCGTACGCGCCCACGGCCGGCTCCTTCGCCTGCCCTAAGGACACCCCTGTCATGGCTAACTCCTCCTCGCGCCCCACCGCGGCAGGCCGCCGCAAGGCCGGCCGCCACCGCGGCGAAGGCCAGTGGGCCGCCGGCCACTTCACGCCGCTCAACGCCAACGAGCAGTTCAAGAAGGACGACGACGGTCTCAACGTGCGGACACGCATTGAGACGATCTACTCCAAGCGCGGCTTCGACTCCATCGACCCCGCCGACCTGCGCGGCAGGATGCGGTGGTGGGGGCTGTACACCCAGCGCAAGCCGGGCATCGACGGCGGCAAGACGGCGGTCCTGGAGCCGCACGAGCTGGACGACGAGCACTTCATGCTCCGCGTCCGCATCGACGGCGGCCGGCTGTCGGTCACCCAGCTGCGGACGATCGGCGAGATCTCGCAGGAGTTCGCCCGCGGCACCGCGGACCTCACCGACCGGCAGAACATCCAGCTGCACTGGATCCGGATCGAGGACGTCCCGGAGATCTGGCGCCGGCTGGAGTCCGTGGGCCTGTCGACCACCGAGGCGTGCGGCGACGTCCCGCGCGTCGTCCTCGGCTCCCCGGTCGCCGGCATCGCCGCGGACGAGATCATCGACGGCACCCCGGCGCTGGAGGAGATCCAGCGGCGCATCGTGGGCAACCCTGCGTACTCGAACCTCCCCCGGAAGTTCAAGGGCGCGGTCTCCGGCGCCACGCAGCTCGACATCGTGCACGAGATCAACGACGTCGCCTTCGTCGGCGTCGAACACCCGGAGCTGGGCCCGGGGTTCGACGTCTGGGTCGGCGGCGGCCTGTCGACCAACCCCAAGCTCGGGGTGCGGATCGGCGCCTGGGCGTCCCTGGAGGACGTGCCGGACGTCTTCGAAGCCGTCGTCGGCATCTTCCGCGACTACGGCTACCGCCGGCTGCGCAACCGGGCCCGGCTGAAGTACCTGCTCGCGGACTGGGGCCCGGAGAGGTTCCGCCAGGTGCTCCAGGACGAGTACCTGCTGCGCACACTCGCCGACGGCCCTCCGCCGGCGGTGCCCGCCGAGCGCTGGCGCGACCACATCGGGGTGCACCGGCAGCACGACGGCCGCTACTACCTGGGCTTCGCCGCACGTGTCGGCCGCGTCGACGGCGGCACGCTGACGAAGATCGCCGAACTGGCGGCGCAGCACGGCTCCGACCGGCTGCGTACCACCGTCGAACAGAAGATGCTGATCCTCGACGTCGAGGAGGACCAGGTCGCCCCGCTGCGCGAGGCGCTGGCGGCGCTGGACCTCCAGGTCGAGCCGTCGGCGTTCCGCCGCGGCACGATGGCCTGCACCGGCATCGAGTTCTGCAAGCTGGCGATCGTCGAGACGAAGGCCCGCGGCGCGGCGCTCGTCGACGAGCTGGAGCGGCGGCTGCCGGACTTCGACGAGCCGATCACCATCAACCTCAACGGCTGCCCCAACTCCTGCGCCCGCATCCAGGTGGCGGACATCGGTCTCAAGGGGCAGCTCGTCACCGACGACAACGGCGAGCAGGTCGAGGGCTACCAGGTCCACCTGGGCGGCAGCCTCGGCCTGGACCCGGGCTTCGGCCGCAAGGTGCGCGGTCTGAAGGTCACCGCGGCCCAGCTCCCCGAGTACGTCGAGCGCGTGCTCACCCGCTACACCGCCGGGCGCGAGGAGGGCGAGCGGTTCGCCCAGTGGGCGGCGCGCGCCGGCGAGGAGGACCTCAAGTGAGCGGGCGGGCGGCGCCGTTCTACTGCCCGTACTGCGGCGACGAGGACCTGCGCCCCCCGGAGGAGGGGACCTCCCGCGGAGAAGGCACAGCGTGGGAGTGCAGGTCCTGCAACCGCGCATTCAAGCTCTCGTTCCTCGGGCTGCTGGCCGACGGCCTGCGTCCCGACAGCGATGGAGGGAACCACAACCGATGACGGTCATCGAAGACGCGGACACAGATACCGCGGCGCTTGCCGAACGGGCCGGCCGCGAACTGGAAGACGCCCCGGCGCTGGAGATCCTGCGCTGGGCCGCGGACACCTTCGGCAAGCGCTTCTGTGTCACCTCGTCCATGCAGGACATGGTCGTCGCCCATCTGGCGTCCCGCGCCATGCCGGGCGTGGACGTCCTGTTCCTCGACACCGGCTACCACTTCCCCGAGACCCTCGGCACCCGCGACGCCGTCGCCGCCGTGATGGACGTGAACGTCGTCTCGCTCACGCCCCGGCTGACGGTCGCGGAGCAGGACGCCGAGTACGGCCCGCGGCTGTACGAGCGCAACCCCGACCTGTGCTGCGCGCTGCGCAAGATGCAGCCGCTGGAGGACGGCCTCGCCGCGTACGACTCCTGGGCCACGGGCCTGCGCCGCGACGAGTCGCCGACGCGCGCGGGCACGCCCGTCGTCGGCTGGGACGCCAAGCGGCGCAAGGTGAAGGTCTCGCCGATCGCCCGCTGGACCGAGGCGGACGTGCAGAACTACGTCGCCGAGCACGGCGTGCTGACGAACCCGCTGCTGGCCGACGGCTACCCCTCCATCGGCTGCGCGCCGTGCACCCGCCGGGTCGCGCCCGGCGAGGACGCCCGCGCGGGCCGCTGGGCGGGCTTCGCCAAGACCGAGTGCGGCATCAACGTCTGAGCGCTCCGGCGCGACCCGACCACTCCCCGACCGGACCGTCCTAGCGTTGCGAGACATGCATCCCGTACTGCTGATCGTCGCCCACGGCAGCCGCGACCCGCGGCACGCCGCCACCGTCGCCGCGCTCGCGGCGCGGGTGGCGGCGGCGCGGCCGCACGCCCGGGTGGAGACCTGTTATCTGGACCACTGCGCCCCGCGCGTGCCGCGGGCGCTGCGGCGGCTGTACGACGAGGGCGTACGGGACGTCGTCGCGCTGCCGCTGCTGCTGGCCCGCGCCTTCCACGCCAAGTCCGACATCCCCGCCGCCCTGGACGAGGTACGGGCCGCGCTGCCCCGGCTGCGCGTCACCCAGGGCGGCGTCCTGGGCCCGGACGCGCTGCTGACGGCGGCGCTGGACCGCCGGATGGCGGAGGCCGGGCTGCACTCGCCCGCCCAGCGGGCCCGCACGGGCATCGTGCTGGCCGCGGCGGGCTCCTCCGACCCGGAGGCGATCGCGAGCGTCGCCGAGACCGCGCGGGAGTGGCGGCGTACCGCTGGATGGTGCGCCGTGCGGCCCGCGTTCGCCTCCGCGGCACCACCCCGTACGGCCGACGCCGTCCGCGCGCTGCGCGCGGCCGGCGTCGAGCGGGTGGCGGTGGCGCCGTACGTCATCGCGCCGGGCTTCCTGCCCGACCGCATCGTGCGCGGCGCCGCCGAGGCGCGGGCGGACGTGCTCGCGCCGGTACTGGGGGCGGCGCCGGAGCTGGCGGCGCTGCTGGCGCGGCGGTACGACGAGGCGTGCGCGGCGGAGCCGCTACCGCTGTCCGCGTAACGCGCGCAACCGCCCGCGGGAGATTTAACAAACCCGCCACACTGTTTCGGAATTGCGTCGGCAATTCCGTTTCCGGGCAGGGGAATTGCGCGCCCGGCGGAAAGTCTGCGATCGTGCGTGCATGCCCACTGACCAGCGCTTCTTCGCCCGCCACCATGTGGACTTGGTGCGCGTGGCGAGCGCGCTGTGTCCGCGCGGCCGTCCTTAAGGGCTGTCCCTTAGACGGCCGCACCCGGGGTACGCCGCGGGTGCTCGATTCCGAACGGGCCTTTCCCGCCCGCTCATTCAGCCCGCCCGTGCGCATCCCGGAACGAGGTCTCCATGTCCAGCACGCCCACGCTCTCCCCCGCCCCGCCCGCCGGCGCACCCGCCGCCCCGACGCCCGCCGCGCTCGGCGAGCTGGCGCGCGCCGTCGCCGGCCGGCCGGACCGCTGGCGCCCCGCCGTCCGCTTCGACGCCGCGGCCCGCTTCCACACCCGGCTGGAGGTCACCGGCGGCCACGAGGTCTGGCTGCTGACCTGGCTGCCGGGGCAGGGCACCGAGATCCACGACCACGGGGGTGCCGCGGGCGCGTTCACGGTCGTCGCCGGGGTGCTCACCGAGCGCGCCTTCCCCGCGTCCGGCGGCGCGCCGCGGGCGCGGGAGCTGGCGGCGGGCGGGCTGCGCTCGTTCGGCCCGCGGTACGTCCACGAGGTGGTCAACGCCGGGACGGAGCCGGCCGTCAGCATCCACGCCTACGCGCCGGCGCTGGCGGCCATGTCGTACTACGCCGAGCTGCCCGGCGGCGGCCTGCGCCCGGTCCGTACCGACCCGGTGACCGACTGATGGCCGCCGCCCCGGACGCCCACGGCTCCGACGCCGCCGCCGGCACCCCGGACGCGCCCGGCATCGACGCCTCGCTCGCCGCCGTACGCACCACGCTGGAGCGCCTCACCCCCCGGCAGGCGTACGCCGCCCTCGCCGAAGGGGCCGTGCTCGTGGACACCAGGCCCGAGTTCCAGCGGCGCGCCTCCGGCACCGTGCCCGGGGCGCTGCTGGTGGAGCGCAACCACCTGGAGTGGCGGTGCGATCCGGCCAGCGGCGCGTCGGTGGCCGAGGCCACCGGCACGGATGTGCACTGGATCGTCATGTGTGACGAGGGATACGCCTCGTCGCTGGCCGCCGCCTCCCTCAGGTCGCTCGGGCTGGCCCGGGCGACCGATCTGATCGGCGGCTTCCAGGCGTGGCGGGCGGCAGGACTGCCGGTCACGCTCCCGTAACGCCTCACCTGCACAAAGGCGTGCAAAGGCGCATGAAAGCCCTGCCCGCATGCCGGGCGTTTCGTCCACGCCTCAAGAACCCCCTTGACCGAGCTGCCCCGATGGGCTTATCCCTACTAAGTCAATAGGGATACTCGGAAAGACGATGTTGAGTCCCGGAACACCCCGAGAGGAAGCCCTCCCGTGTCTGCACCACGCCGCCGCCGCGCGGCCATACGCCTGCTCGCCGGCACCGCCGCCCTCCCCCTGCTCGCCCTGACCGCCTGCGGTTACGGCTCCGACAGCGACGACAAGGGCGACGACGCGGCCCCCGCCGCGCAGGGCGAGAAGGTCGGCGGTCTCGACGAGATCAACATCGGCTTCTTCGGCAACGTGACCCACGCGACCCCCCTGGTCGGCCTCGGCGACGACGGCCTGATCACCAAGGAGCTGGGCGGCACCGCCGTCAAGCCGCAGATCTTCAACGCCGGCCCGTCCGCCATCGAGGCGCTCAACGCCGGCTCCGTCGACATGACCTGGATCGGCCCCTCCCCCGCCATCAACGGCTACACCCAGGCGGACGGCCGCAATCTGCGCATCGTCGCGGGCGCCACCTCCGGCGGCGCCTCGCTCGTGGTCAACCCCGACAAGGTGAAGACCCTGGACGACCTGGAGGGCAAGCGGATCGCCACACCGCAGATCGGCAACACCCAGGACGTGGCCCTGCTCAACTACCTCGCCGGCGAGGGCCTGGAGGTCGACCCGCAGTCCGGCAAGGGCGACGTGCTGGTCATCCGCCAGGACAACAAGGAGATCCCGACCACCTTCCAGCAGGGCGGCCTCGACGGCGCCTGGGTGCCCGAGCCCACCGCCTCCAACCTCGTCGCCAAAGGCGGCGAGGTGCTGCTGAACGAGAAGGAGCTGTGGGAGGACGGCAAGTTCGTCACCACGCACCTGATCGTCTCGCAGGCGTTCCTCAAGGACCACCCCGACGTGGTCGAGGCCGTCGTCCGCGGCTCGGTGAAGACCAACGCCTGGATCAAGGACAACCCCGACGAGGCCAGGACCCTCGTCAACGAGGGGATCGAGGAGGCCTCGGGCAAGCCGCTGCCCGACGAGGTGCTCGACCGCGCCTTCGGCGACATCGAGGTCACCGACGACCCCCTCGCCTCCACCCTCGGCGACCAGGCCGACCACAGCGTCAAGTCGGGCCTCCTCGACGAGGCCAAGACCGACGGCATCTACGACCTGTCCATCCTCAACAAGGTGCTCAAGAGCGAGGGCCGGCCCGCCGTCGACGACGCCGGCCTCGGCGTCGAGTAGCTCTGCCCGCCTCACCTCCGGGAGGTGCAAGAGATGTCCACTGCCATCACCGACGACGCCCCGGCCGGCCCCGCGCCGGCCGGGGACGGGCCCGCGGCCCGCATCACGCATGTGTCCAAGTCCTTCGGGCGCCCCGGCGCACAGCTGCTGGTGCTCGACGACGTCACCGTCGACGTCGCGCCCGGCGAGTTCGTCACCCTGCTCGGCGCGTCGGGCTGCGGCAAGTCCACCCTGCTCAACCTGGTCGCCGGGCTCGACGCGCCGAGCGCCGGGACCATCGAGGTGCCCGGCGCCCAGCGCCCGGCCCTGATGTTCCAGGAGCACGCGCTCTTCCCGTGGCTGACCGCGGGCAGGAACATCGAGCTGGCGCTGAAGATGCGCGGCCTGGCCAAGGCCGAGCGGCGCACCGAGGCGGAGCGCCTGCTCGAACTCGTCCGGCTGGGCGGCGCGTACGGCAAGCGCGTGCACGAGCTGTCCGGCGGCATGCGCCAGCGCGTCGCGCTGGCCCGCTCGCTCGCCCAGGACAGCAGGCTGCTGCTGATGGACGAGCCGTTCGCCGCGCTCGACGCCATCACCCGCGACGTCCTGCACGACGAGCTGACCCGCATCTGGACGGAGACGAAGGTCTCCGTGCTCTTCGTCACCCACAACGTGCGCGAGGCCGTCAAGCTCGCCCAGCGCGTGATCCTCATGTCCTCCCGCCCCGGGCGCATCGCCCGGGAGTGGACGATCGACATCCCGCAGCCCCGCCGGATCGAGGACGCCGACGTGGCCACCCTCTCGCTGGAGATCACCGAAGAGCTGCGAGGGGAGATCCGCCGCCATGGCAAGCACTGAGACCACCGGCAAGACCGGCACCGAGGGGGGCGAGGACTCCGCCGCCGGCCTGGCCGGGCTCGAAGCCGGCCTCGACGCCCTCGACACCCGCACCGCCGCGCGCACCCCGCTGCGCCAGGTGCTGCTGCACAAGGTGCTGCCGCCGATCATCGCGGTCGCCCTCGTGGTGGCCGTCTGGCAGCTGCTGTACGTGCTGGAGGTCAAGCCCGACTACCAGCTGCCCGGCCCCGGCCAGGTCTGGGACGCGCTCGCCGACCAGTGGTACGAGGGCACGCTGTTCGACGTCATCTGGACGAGCCTGTCGCGCGGCGTGCTCGGCTTCCTCATCGCCATCGCCATCGGCACCCCGCTCGGGCTGATCGTCGCCAAGGTGCCGTTCGTCCGGGCCGCCATCGGCCCGATCCTCACCGGTCTGCAGTCGCTGCCGTCGGTGGCCTGGGTGCCCGCCGCGATCATCTGGTTCGGCCTCACCCCGTCGATGATCTACGCGGTGGTGCTCCTCGGCGCCGTCCCGTCGATCGCCAACGGGCTGGTCGCCGGCATCGGCCAGATACCGCCGCTGTACCTGCGGGCCGGCCAGGTCATCGGCGCCACCGGACTGCACGGCGTACGGCACGTGCTGCTGCCGGCGGCGCTGCCCGGCTACCTCGCCGGGCTCAAGCAGGGCTGGGCGTTCTCGTGGCGGTCGCTGATGGCCGCGGAGATCATCGCCACCTCCCCCGATCTCGGGGTGGGCCTGGGCCAGTTGCTGGAGACCGGCCGCGGCTACCAGGACATGGCGATCGTGCTCAACGCGATCCTGCTGATCCTGCTCGTCGGCGTCGCCATCGAACTGCTGGTGTTCGGCCCGCTGGAGCGCCGGGTGCTCCGCAACCGGGGGCTGCTCGTGGCGCGCTGAGCGCGAGCCGCTCCCCTGAGCACCGCCGGGGACCGCTCCGGGCCGTAGGACAAGGCCCGGGACGGTCCCCGGCGTTATGCGTGTAAGGGACATGACTCATCCGGGGTGGGGTTAACCCCCCTTCTTTCGGTGGAGCTGAGCACCACCGGGTTCACCTGCCAGCACGATGGGGACCGCACCCGCTCTTCTCTAGCGTCGTATCGGCAGGTGGGGGCAGTGTGCCGCCGCCGCGCACGAGGGAGAGGGACGATGGGGGCACCGAGGGCGCCGAGGCACACGAAGCGGCGCCAGGGCGTCGCAGCGGCCGTCGGCGGCTGGAGCGTCACCCACCGCTGGGCAGCGGTGGGTATCTGGGTGTTGTTCGTGGTGCTGGCGACGGTCGCCGGCTCCGCGGCGGGGCGGGCGGACGTCAGCGACAGCGAGGAGGTCCCGGGCGAGACCGGGCGGTCCGCGAAGATCCTCGAGGACGCGGGCGTGGACGAGCCGGTCGGGGAGAGCGTGCTCGTCCAGTCGCCCGAGGGCGCGCTGAAGGCGTCGGCCGGCGAGTTCCGTACGGCCGTCGCCGACGTCGTACGGGCCGTCGAGGGCACCGGCGAGGTGACCGACGTCGTCTCGCCGTACGACAGCGACACGATCTCGCGGGACGGGCGCTCGGCGCTGGTCCAGTTCCGGATGAAGGGCGACCCGGAGACCGCGGCGGACCGGGTGGAGCCCGTGACCGACGCGGTCGCGAAGGTCCAGGACGAGCACGAGTCGCGGGGCCTGCTGATCGAGGAGATCGGCGGCGCCAGTATGGAGAAGACCTTCGACGACGCCTTCGGCGAGGACTTCAAGAAGGCGGAGTACTCGGCGGTGCCGATCGCCTTCGGCATCCTGCTGATCGTCTTCGGGGCGTTCGTGGCCGCGCTGCTGCCGGTGGTGCTGGCGATGACCGCGATCGTGGCGACGATGGGCCTGATGGGCGTGGTCAGCCACATCCAGCCGATGAGCGACGTCGCCGACTCGGTGATGCTGCTGGTGGGGCTGGCCGTCGGCGTCGACTACTGCCTGTTCTACCTGCGCCGCGAGCGCGAGGAGCGGGCCAAGGGCCGCGACGCGCGGACCGCGCTGGAGATCGCCGCCGCCACCTCCGGGCGCGCGGTGCTGGTCTCCGGCATCACGGTCATCGTCGCGATGTGCGGCATGCTCTTCACCGGCCTCGCCGACTTCGCGGCGATGGGCGTGGCGTCGCTGATGGTCGTCGCGGTGGCGATGGTCGGCTCGGTGACCGTGCTGCCGGCGATGCTGTCGCTGCTCGGCGAGCGGGTCGAGAAGGGCCGGGTGCCGTTCCTGGCGCGGCTCAAGCGCGGCCCGTCCAACGCCGGCGGCGAGAGCCGCGTGTGGCGGGCCGTGCTGACCCGCGTACTGCGCCGGCCGAAGGCCGCGGTGGTCGTGGCCACCGGCGCGCTCGCGGTGATCGCCGTGCCCGCGGTGGGCATGAACACCGCGAACCTCACGCTGGACCAGGAGTTCGGCGACTCGCTGCCGATCGTGCAGACCTACGACCGCGTCAACGAGGCGTTCCCCGGCGGGTCCGACCCCGCCGAGGTGGTCGTCAAGGCCGACGACATCAACGCGCCCGAGGTCCGCAAGGCCATCGTCGACTTCGAGGAGCAGGCGCTCGACACCGGCGCCTCCAGGGGCCCGATCGACATCCAGGTCTACGACGACAAGAACGTCGCCATCATCGAGGTCCCCCTCGTGGGCGGCTCCGACCAGGACAAGGCGGAGAAGAGCCTCGCCCTGCTGCGCGACGAGATCCGGCCGGTGACGCTGGAGGCGGTGGACGGCGTCGAGGCGCCGGTCGGCGGCCAGGTCGCGGGGAGCAAGGACTTCAACGACCAGCTCGTCGGCGCGGTGGTGCCGGTCTTCCTCTTCGTGGTGGCCTTCGCCTTCCTGCTGATGCTGATGGCGTTCAGGTCGCTGACGATCGCGATCACGTCGATCCTGCTCAACCTGCTGTCGGTGGGCGCCGCGTACGGCGTGCTGACGATGGTCTTCCAGCACGGCTGGGGCGCGGGCCTGGTGGGCGCCGAGGGCGTCGGGGCGATCGTCGCCTGGCTGCCGCTGTTCCTCTTCGTCATCCTCTTCGGCCTGAGCATGGACTATCACGTGTTCGTGGTCTCGCGGATCAAGGAGGCGCGGGCGCAGGGGCGGAACACCGCCGACGCCATCTCGCACGGAGTGATCACCACCGCGGGCGTGGTGACGAGCGCGGCCGTCATCATGGTCGCCGTGTTCTCGATCTTCGGCACGCTGTCGATGCAGTCCATGAAGCAGATGGGCGTGGGCCTGGCGACGGCGGTGCTGATCGACGCGACGATCATCCGCGGCGTGCTGCTGCCCGCGGTGATGTCGCTGCTCGGCGAGCGCAACTGGCACTTCCCGAAGGCGCTGCGCTGGCTGCCCGATCTGGAGAAGGAGGAGCCGCGGCCGGTACCGACGGGTAGCGTTCCGCCGCCGCGTCCCGCAGACTCTCCGTTGGTCGAAGGGAGCCGCCGATGAACCTGCCGTTCGGCAACTACCAGAACGAGATCTACCTGAACGGGCTGGCCGACAAGCTGCCCCCGTTCACCACCGACCTCACCGCGCTGGAGCAGTCCGCGCGCGAGCGGCTGGCGGACGGTCCGTTCTGGTACGTCGCGGGCGCGGCCGGCTCGGGCGCCACCGCCCGGGCCAACCGGGAGGCGTTCGACCGGGTCCGCCTCGTCCCGCGCATGCTGACCGGCGCCACCGAGCGGAGCCCGGCCACCACCGTGCTGGGCTCCGCGCTCCCCGCGCCCGTCCTGCTGGCGCCCGTCGGGGTGCAGTCGATCGTGCACCCCGACGGCGAGCTTGCCACGGCCCGCGCCGCCGCCGCCCTCGGCATCCCGATGGTGATGTCCACGGCCTCCTCGTACACCATCGAGGAGGTCGCGGAGGCGAGCGGCGCGGGGCCGCGCTGGTACCAGCTCTACTGGCCGAACGACGACGAGGTGTGCGCCAGCATCCTGGCGCGCGCCCGCGCCGCGGGCTTCACCGCCCTCGTCGTCACCCTCGACACCTGGACGCTGGCCTGGCGCCCGCGCGACCTCGACGCCGCGTACCTGCCGTTCATCCGCGGCGTCGGCACCGCCGTCGCCTTTTCCGACCCGGCGTTCCGCGCCGGTCTCGCGCAGCCGCCGGAGGAGGACCTGGGCGCCGCGGTGCTGCGCTGGGTGCCGATGTTCACCGGTACGGACCGGACGTGGGACCGGCTGCCGTTCCTGCGGGAGCACTGGGACGGGCCGATCCTGCTCAAGGGCGTCCAGCACCCGGACGACGCCCGCCGGGCCGCGGACGCGGGCATGGACGGCGTCGTCGTCTCCAACCACGGCGGCCGGCAGGTCGACGGCGCGGTCGCGGCGCTCGACGTGCTGCCGGAGGTCGCCGCGGCGGTCGGCGACCGCGTCGAGGTGCTCTTCGACTCGGGCGTACGGACCGGGGCGGACGTGCTCAAGGCCCTGGCGCTGGGCGCGCGTGCGGTGCTGTACGGCAGGCCGTACGCCTACGGTCTCGCGCACGGCGGCGAGGAGGGCGTCGCGCACGTGCTGCGCAGCCTGCTCGCCGACCTCGACCTCACCCTCGGGCTGTCGGGCCACCGCTCGGTGCGGGAGCTGGGCCCCGGCGACGTGCGGCGGCTTCCGGGCTGATGGCCCGCAGCGTGTAGCCCGCGGCGGTGGCGGCGACGTAGCTGAGGACGGCGTACACCGCCCCGGGCATGGCCATCGCGGTGCTGTCGAGCAGCGTGGGGCTGATCGCGATGGTCATGGCCAGGCCGACGTTGTGCATGCCGATCTCGAAGCAGCACGCCACGGCCTGCGGATGCGCGGCGCGCACCAGCCGGGTGGCGCCGTAGCCGACGGCCAGGGACACCAGCGTGAACAGGAACGTGATCGGCCCGAGGTCCACGAACGAGTCGGTGATCCGGTCCCGTTCGGCCCAGGCCACGCCGACGATCACCAGGAAGAGCCCGAAGAGGGACGCCGCCCGCACCGGCCGGTCGATGCGCTCCTTGACCCGCGGCGCGCGGGCGCGGGTCAGCATGCCGAGCCCGACGGGGATCAGCACGATGGCGAACACCTGGAGGATCTTGTCGTAGTTCAGGCCCAGGTCGTCGCGGCCGATGTCGAAGTGGTCGAGCGAGAAGTTGACGATCAGCGGCAGGCTGAACAGCGAGAGCGCGGAGTTGACGGCGGTGAGCGTGATGTTGAGAGCCACGTCGCCGCCGAAGAGCCGGCTGTAGTAGTTGGCGACGGCCCCGCCGGGCGACGCGGCGAGCAGCATCATCCCCACCGCGTACGCGGGCGCCAGGTCGAAGGCCAGCACCAGGCCGAAGCAGGCGGCGGGCAGCAGCAGCACCTGGCACACCAGCGCGGCGGCGACGGCCCGGGGATGGTGCCTGACCCGCCGGAAGTCGGCGAGCGTGAGGCCCAGGCCGAGGCCGTACATGATGACGGCGAGGACGACGGGCATCATGACGGTCGTTACCGGGGAGTTCACGCGCACCAGACTGCCGGGGCACGCGGCGCGCTGTCCATGCCGGAAGTGTCTCGTTAATTCGATGGCGCCTCCGCTTGCGCCCGGACCAGGATGGCCCGCATGCTCGCGACTCTCCTCGCCTTCCTCGGGGCCTGCACGCTCATCGCCGCCACACCGGGGCCCAGCACGGTCCTGATCATCCGCAACTCGATGCACAGCCGCCGGGCCGGGATGATGACCGTCCTCGGCAACGAGACGGGTGTCTTCCTGTGGGGCGCGATCGCCGCGTTCGGCCTCACGGCGCTGCTGGCGGCCTCGCAGCTGGCGTACGACGTGATGCGGTGGGTCGGCGCGGCGGTGCTGGTCTGGTTCGGGGTGCAGGCGCTGCGCGCGGCGCGGCGGGGGACGGCGGCGGAGTTCGCCGACCAGGCGGGCGCGGAGGTCACGTCGTGGCGCGCGTACCGCTCGGGGCTGCTGCTGAACCTGGCGAATCCGAAGGTGGGCGTCTTCGCGATGTCGTTCCTGCCGCAGTTCGTGCCGTCGTCCGCGCCGCAGTTGGCGACGACGGTGGCGTTCGCGGCGCTGTGGGCGGTGTACGAAGTCGGGTGGTACGCGGTGTACGTGTGGTTCGTGGGGCGGTTGAAGGGTCTGCTGTCGCGGGCGGGCGTGCGCAAGCGGCTGGAGCAGGTGTCCGGCACGGTGCTGGTGGCGCTGGGGATCCGGCTGGCCGTCGAGCACTGAGGGGGTGCGGTAGGGGACGGCCCCGGGCCGGGGCCGTACGGGCCGGAATGCGAATCTGACCGGAACGTGACGCGCCCGTGCGCCGCGGGCCGCAGACTGGTCCGCCATGTACGTGCGCTCAGGCGGCACCCTCGCCGCATCGGGACGGATACTCGCGGCCGTCGTGCTCCCGGCCGCCCTGCTGGCGGCGGGCTGCGGCGGAGACGGGGACGGGGACAGGGACGAGGCGGCCGACTGCACGTTCGCCGCCGACCGCGGCGGCGGCGCCCCCGGGCGGGCCGGCGGCCCCGTCGACCGGGACGACGTGGACGGCGACGGGCACGCCGACGCCGTTCTCAACGGCTGGTACAAGGTCCCCGGGGACCCCGACACGAAGTGGCGGAACAACCGCTTCGTGCTCCGCGCCGCGGCCGGCGGCCCGGACCCGTCGGCCGCCTTCCCGCTCGCCGGCTGCTACCCGCCGCACAGCCCGCAGGCGCAATATCCCGTGGGCTACGACTTCTCCGTCCAGCTCACCGGAGACCTCGACGACGACGGGTACGCCGACGTCCTCGTCCGCGGCGTACGGGGCCCGGACGGCGCCGAGTCCCGGCGGCAGCGCATCCTCTGGGGCGGCCCCGAAGGGCCCGTCGCCGCCACCGACCTGCCGCGGGGCACCGACCCGGCCGCCGGCGTGGGCGACTTCGACGGCGACGGCACCCTCGACCTGCTCACGCTCGCCGTCTCGGGCGGCGAATACGACATGCGGGCCCAGCCCGCCACCGTGCTGCGCGGCCCCCTCGACCGGGCCGGCGGGAAGCCGCGCGGCGAGACGGCGACCGACGTGGGCTTCGAGGGCTGGGCGTCGATCACCGACGCGGCCGTCGGCGACTTCGACGGCGACGGCCGCGACGACCTGGTCACCAGGGCCACGTACGACGAGGAGGACGTGCGCTTCGAGGACGGCATGCCGGACGAGGTCGTCGACGCCGCGCTCTACCGCGGCACGCCCGCGGGGCTGCGGCTCGCCGGCGCCGTGCCGGGCATCACCTCCGGGTCGGAGAACGGCGCCACCCCGCTCGTGTCCGGCGACTTCGACGACGACGGGACGGACGACATCGTCGCCCGGCGGTGGCTGGGGGACGCCCTCGTCGTCTACGGCAGCCCGGAGGGCCCGGGGGCCGGCCGCAAGGCCGTCGAGCTGGGCCGGCGGATCGGCCTGGGCAGCGCCGTCGGCGACGTGAACGGCGACGGTACGGACGACCTCGCCACGTCCTACTCCCCGAGCGGCGACGAGGGCGAGGTCGCGGTGACCCTGGGCGGCGCCCGCGGTCTGGCCGTGGACGGCACGCAGGTCGTCATGCCGCAGGACGTGGGGGCGAAGCCGGGGCTGCGCCGGAACGCGGACCACCTCTTCGGCTGGCAGCTGCACCTCGCCGACCTCGACACGGACGGGGACGACGACCTGGTCGTCGGCACGTTCCGGGCGGGCGACCCGCCGGAGGAGTCCGGCTACTGGATCTTCGGGGGCACGCCGGAGGGCACATCGGTGGCGGACCGCGACTTCGTCACGACCGAGGACGCCGGATAGTCCGTCTTATGGCTACGCGCTGTGCGTCGGGGCGACGGGCAGGTATCCCAGGTCCACCGGCCCGCCGCGCGGCGCGGCGAGCAGGCGCGCCAGCGGCGGCGGCCACAGCGGCTCGGACGGCGCCGCCGCCTCCGCCGGCGGCCACCACCGCCAGCCGAGGATGCGGTCCTCCGGGTGCCGCGCGACGGCCTCCGCGGTCGGCTCGCGGCGCGGCCCGGCGGCCAGGTAGATGTGCTCGTGCTGCCGCACCGGCACGCCCTGCCGGGTGAAGTCGTGCACCCAGGTGCACAGCAGCTCCCCGGCCGCCACGTCCGTCCAGCCGGTCTCCTCACGCAGCTCGCGCACCGCGCCCGCGCGGGGGCTCTCGCCGGGGTCGAGGCCGCCGCCGGGGGTGGCCCAGTGGAGGCCGGCCTCCACGTCGTCGTAGCGGAACATGAAGACCGCGCCGTCCGGGTCGAGGATCGCGAGGCGGGCGGCGCGGCGGGGTGTGCGCATGCCCCGACCCTAACTCCTGTGGCCGGTGCGCCGATCATTTGTCACGGGTACGTACGGGAACGGAAGCGCACTGGACACCTGTAGCCGCCCAGCCCGACAATTCGAAGGTGTCAGGCTCCGACCACCCCACGTCTTCCGCGTTCCCCGTTCACCCGGCGGGGACGCCGCGCGTCTCCGACGAAGAGCGGGACAGGGCGATCGAGTTGCTGCGCGAGGGCGCGGCGGAGGGCCGGCTGTCGCAGGACACGTTCCTGGCCCGCGTGGACCTGGCCTTCGCGGCCCACTCCCACGAGCAGTTGGCGGCGCTGACCGCCGATCTGCCGCCCCGCGAGGGGCGGTTGACGCGGGCGATCCTCGGCACGGTCGCCAAGGCGTCGTCGCTCGGGGTGCGGGTGAAGCAGGCGTGGCAGGCGGAGCGGCTGCCGCCGCTGATGCTCCCGGCACCGGGGGCGATCCCGCTGCGCATCGGGCGGGATCCGCGCAACGGGCTGCGGCTGATGGAGGAGACGGTCTCGCGGATGCACGCGGAGCTGCGGTGCGCGAGCGGGGTGTGGCTGCTGCGGGACCTGGGTTCGACGAACGGGACGTTCATCAACGGGCGCCGGCTGACCGACGAGGCACCGGTGCGCCCCGGCGACCAGCTGGGCTTCGGCCACACCCGGTACCTGCTGACGGCCCGCTGACCGCCGTCGGCGGTACGGACCGGCCGCGGGACCGGCCGCGGTGGGGCGCGCACCCCCGTGCCGTACGGGCACACGCCCCGGCCCTCACCCCGCCGCCAGCACCGCGGCGACCACCGGCCCCGCCGCCTCGCCGCCGTGGCCCCCCTCCGGCACCACCGCCGCCGCGGCGATGTCGCCGCGGTACGCCGTGAACCAGCTGTCCGGCCGCTCCTGCCCGCCGACCTCCGCCGAGCCGGTCTTCGCACCCGCCCCGGGGCCGAGGCCCAGGCCCGCGGCCGTGCCCTCGGTCGCGGTCAGCTCCATCATCTGCCGCAGCCCGGCCGCCACCGGCGCGGGCAGCGGCTCGGCGGTGGCGACTTCGCGGTCGTCGAAGGAGCGCGGGAGCAGCACCGGCTGGCGGAAGGTGCCGGAGGCGACGGTGGCGGCGACGGACGCCATGTTCAGCGGGTTCATCTGCACTCTGCCCTGGCCGATGAGCGCGGCGGACTTCTCGTCGCCCTGTGCGACGGGCACGGCGCCGTCGAAGGTCGCCACCCCCGTCCGCCAGTCGTCCTCCCCGAGGCCGAACCAGCGGCGGGCGGCCTCCGCCAGCTCGTCGTCGGCCAGCTCGTCGCTGAGGGAGACGAACGCCGTGTTGCACGACTGCGCGAAGTCCTGCGCGAACGTGGCGTCCCCGATCGCGCCGCCCTCCACGTTGCGGAAGGTCTTGCCCTGGTCGTGCGCGTAGGTGCGGGGGCAGTCCACCGGCGTCTGCGGGGTGATGCCGCCGGCGAGCAGCGCCGCCGACGTGATGATCTTGAACGTGGAGCCGGGGGCGGTCGCGCCCTGCAGCGCGCTGTTGAACTCCCCGCCGCCCTCGGCGTTCGCGATCGCGAGTATCTCGCCGGTGGAGGGCCTGACGGCCACGACGGAGGCCCGGTCGCGGCCGCGCACCGCCTTCTCCGCCGCCTTCTGCACCCCGGCGTCCAGCGTCGTCCGCAGCTTCGCGGGCCTGCCTTCCGAGACGCCGAGCAGTGGCCTGCCGTGCTGCGTGCCGTCGGCGTCCTCGATCAGCACCTCGATGCCGGGCTCGCCGCGCAGCTTTCCCGCGTACCGCTCGCGCAGCTGCGCGAGGACCGGGCCCAGCGAGGGGTACTCCTCCGCGCTCAGCGATCTGCCGTCCCGGTCGACGGCGACGACCTGCGGGCTCTCGCCCTCCCGGGTCACCAGCCGCCGGTTGTCGGCCAGCGTCGGGTACACGATCGACGACTCCCAGTCGACCAGCGGCTTGCCGGTCGTCCGGCCGCGTACGACCGTCAGCTCCGAGTCGTACGTCCACGTCTTCGCGTGCCCCCCGGCCACGACCCGCGCCGTGACCGAGAACGGCACCGTCGCGCCCTTCGCCGCCCCCGGCTCCAGCACGACCTTCCGCACCTTGGCGTCCGTGAAGTAGGCCCCGAGCACCGGCCGCGCCTCGGCGGCGTAGTCCGTCAGCCGGGCCGCGCCGGCCGGGCGGTGACCGGCCCAGGCGGCCAGGAAGCCGCGGGCGGTGGTGCGCACTTCGGCCGCGCTGGGCGGGCCGGTCGGCACGTCCGGGCCGTCGTCGCCGGCGAGCGCCCGGTAGATGTTGGTGACGCCGAACACGGCCAGTGCGGCCATCCCGGCGAGCACCAGGCATAAAACTGCTTTGGTTCCGGTTCGCATGGCGCGTCCCCCTGCAGTCCAGGCCCCTCCCCCGGGCCGCCCACGACTCTACCCGCGGACTCCGACACCCCGCGGTTGCACTGAACCTTGGTTGAAGTTCTAGCTTTACGGGGCAGGCCGCCGCACCCGGCCGCGCACCACGAGACGGGAGAACCCGATGGACATGCAGGCCACCGCCTGGCAGTCACTCCACAGCACGGTCACCGCGCAGCAGGACAAACGCCCGCTGTCGCGCGCCGGGCTCGGGCGGATCTGGCGGTTCGCCCAGCCGCACCGGCGGCTGCTGAAGTGGTTCCTGCTGCTCAGCGTGGTCACGGCGGCGCTGGCCGTGGCCACGCCGCTGCTCGCGGGGCAGGTCGTGGACGCGATCGTCGGCGACAAGGACCGGGGCCGGGTCGGCTCCCTCGCGCTGCTCATCGCCGCCATCGCCGTCGCCGAGGCCGGGTTCGGGCTGGTGGCGCGCTGGTTGTCGGCCCGTATCGGCGAGGGGCTCATCCTCCAGCTGCGCACCGCCGTCTACGACCACGTGCAGCGGATGCCCGTCGCGTTCTTCACCCGCACCCGCACCGGCGCCCTCGTCAGCCGGCTCAACAACGACGTCCTGGGCGCCCAGCGCGCGTTCAGCAACACCCTCTCGGGCGTCGTCGGCAACCTGGTGACGCTGCTCCTCACGCTCGCCGTCATGCTCCGGCTGTCCTGGCAGATCACCCTCCTCGCGCTCGTGCTGCTGCCCGTCTTCGTGCTGCCCGCCCGCCGCATGGGCGCCCGGCTGGCCCGGCTGCAGCGCGAGGCCGCGGGCCACAACGCCGCCATGGGCACCCAGATGACCGAGCGGTTCTCGGCGGCCGGCGCGACGCTCGTCAAGCTGTACGGGCGGCCGGACCGGGAGTCGGCGGAGTTCCGGCAGCGGGCGGCGCGCGTGCGGGACATCGGGATCCGTACGGCGATGGTGCAGACGCTCTTCATCACCGCCCTCACCCTCGTCTCCGCACTCGCCCTCGCGCTCGTCTACGGCCTCGGCGGCTGGTTCGCGCTGCGCGGCAGCCTCGACGCCGGCTCCGTCGTCGCGCTCGCCCTGCTCATCACCCGCCTGTACGCGCCGCTGACCTCGCTGGCGGGGGCGCGGGTGGAGGTGATGAGCGCGCTCGTCAGCTTCGAGCGGGTCTTCGAGGTGCTGGACCTCAAGCCCCTGGTCGCCGAGAAGCCGGACGCGCGGGAGGTGCCCGAGGGCCCGGTGGCGGTGGAGTTCGACGGCGTCGACTTCGGCTACCCGGCCGCCGACAAGGTGTCGCTGGCCTCGCTGGAGGAGGTCGCGGTGCTGGACACCAAGGCAGGCGCGCAGGTGCTCCACGGGGTGTCGTTCCGCGCGGAGCCCGGGCGGATGGTCGCGCTCGTCGGCTCCTCGGGCGCCGGCAAGTCGACGATCGCGCAGCTCATCCCGCGGCTGTACGACACGGACGGCGGCGCCGTCCGCCTCGGCGGCGTGGACGTCCGCGACCTGTCGGCCGCCTCGGTGCGGGCGACGCTGGGCATGGTCACCCAGGACGGGCACCTCTTCCACGAGTCGGTCCGCGAGAACCTGCTGCTGGCGCGGCCGGACGCGAGCGACGCGGACCTGTGGGACGCGCTGCGCAAGGCGCGCCTGGACGAGCTGATGGCGGCGCTGCCTGAGGGCCTGGACACCGTCGTCGGCGAGCGGGGCTACCGGCTCTCGGGCGGCGAGCGGCAGCGGCTGACGATCGCCCGGCTGCTGCTGGCGGAGCCGCGCGTGGTCGTGCTGGACGAGGCCACCGCGCACCTCGACTCGACGTCGGAGGCGGCGGTGCAGGAGGCGCTGGCGGAGGCGCTGGCCGGGCGGACGGCGGTGGTCATCGCGCACCGGCTGTCCACGGTGCGGGCCGCGGACCAGATCCTGGTGGTGGAGGAGGGCCGGATCGTGGAGCGCGGCACGCACGCGGAGCTGCTGGCGGCCGGCGGGCGGTACGAGGAGCTGTACCGGACGCAGTTCGCGGAGGACGGCGGCGCCGGCGCCCCGGGCGGCGGGGACGCCGGGGGCGCCGGAGGCCGCGACGGGGCCGGCAAGGGCGACGAGTTGGTGGCGCAGGAGGCGTAGGCGCGCGGCGGACGAGGCGGACGGGGCGGGGCCGGGGGCTCGGGGCGTACGGGCCGGGCGGAGGGCGTACGCGGCCGCGCCGGCCCGCGTCGGCGGCGCGGCGGCGTCAGCCGACCGGGTCCGGCTCCGGGACCGGCGTGCCCGGGAGGTGGCGGCGGGTGCGTACCGGCGAGAAGTACAGCGGCAGCGCCGCCACCACCAGGATCACCGCCCCCGTCCACAGCGCCGCCCGCACGCCCGCGAACTCGCCGATCACCCCGGACAGCGCCGAGCCCAGCGCCACCGACCCCATCAGCAGGAACCGGAAGGTGGCGTTCATCCGGCCCAGCAGCGCGTCGGGCGTCAGCCCCTGGCGCAGGCTCAGCCCCAGCACGTTGTCGACGCCGATCTTCACGGACACCAGCGCCATGCCCGCGGCCCCCGCCAGGCACCACAGCGGCGGCCGGCTCAGCAGCGGCACGAGCAGCGCCGCCGGTGCCACGCAGAGCCCCGCGGTGGCCAGCGTCCACCCGCACCCCCGCCGGGCGGCGAGCGGCCGGGCGAGCCGGGCGCCGACGAAGGTGGCGGTGCCGCAGAGCACCCAGTAGACGCCCAGCAGCCAGGCGGGCAGCCCGAGTTGGCGGACGAAGAGCACCGGGACCATCGTGTTCACGGTCTGCGCCCCGAGGTTGGCGAGGGCGGCGCCGACCGCGAGCGGGCGCAGTTCGCGGCTGCCCAGCACGTGCCGCAGCCCGTCGCGCATCTCGGCGGCCAGCCGGCGCGACGCCTTCGGCGCCGGCCGCGTACGGCCCCGGGCGCCGCCGCGGATGCCGGTGAGCGATATGGCCGCCGCGAGGTGGCTGACGGCCTGCGCCGCGACCGCGACCGGCGCCGTCAGCACCTCCACCAGGAGCCCGCCCACCCCGCGGCCGGCGACGCTGCCGACCGCGTAGAGGCTGACGACGCCCGCGTTCGCCCGCACCAGCGCCTCGCGGCCCACCACGGCGGGCAGGCAGCTGTGCGAGGCGACGTCGAAGAAGACCGTGGCGCAGCCGGTCAGCAGCACGGCCGCGTACAGGTGCGGCAGCGTGAGCGCGCCGAACCACCAGGCCAGCGGTACGGCGGTGAGCAGCACCACCCGCGCCAGGGCGGCGGAGACCAGCACCGGGACGCAGCCGAGCCGGTCGACCCACACCCCGGAGGGCAGGCCGATCAGCAGGTACGCGGAGGTGCCGAGGGCGGCCAGCAGGCCGATCTGACCGGGGCTCGCGCCGAGACCGAGCGCCACCAGCGGAAGGGCCAAGTGGCCGACCTGGATGCCGATCTGGTCGGCGGCGGTGGCGGCGTACAGCCGTCGGAAGGCGGGCACGCGCCAGGGGGATGCGGATGCCATGACGGGAGCTTGCACTGCCGCCCGGGCGTGGCGAAACCGGAGCGCGTACGTCCCGCCCCGGTGGCCCCGCTACCGGTATGCTCCGCCCTTCGCGCCCGGCCGCGGGCGCCCGGCGTCGGGCGCGGCGAGCAGCGGCAGGACGTCCGCCACCAGCTCCAACTGCAGCCGCAGCGCGTCCCGCGGGGCGGCGCGCAGCACGGCGCGCATCAGGTCGGTGGCGCCGGCCGGGGCCTTGAGGTCGTCCAGGTGGCGCTGGCAGGTGCCGAGGTCGAGGGAGGGGTTGGGCAGGTCGTTGGCCGCCCACAGGGTGCGGATCAGCTCGTTGGTCATGACGGCCGCCGCCCACCCCGTCTCCACGGGGTCGCCGCGCTGCCGCACGGCCTGCATCTTGGGTACGACGTGCGTCCAGAGCTCGGCGTAGTGCGCCCTGACGGGCGCGGGGGTGCGGTAGCCGGCGTGGATGGTCGCGGCGTCGGCCATGAGCCGGGCCACGACGCCGTCGGGGTCGTGCAGGAGGACGCCGTCGAGGAAGGCATAGCCCCAGGACTCGTCGCCGACCCGGTGCGGGGCGAAGCACGAGCGCCACTGCTCGGCGGTGCGGGGCAGGAGGTCGACGGGCAGCGGGCGGCGCCGCGTGCGCCAGGGGGCCTGGCGTACGGGGTCCAGGGCGGTGACCACGAGCACGTCGAGGTCGGAGTCGGGGCGGGCGGTGCCGCGGGCGACCGATCCGGACAGCAGAACGCCGCGGACGTCTGGGTCCGCGCGCAGTTCGGTCAGCACCACCTCCAGCACCGTGCGGTGCAGGGAGGTGGGAAAGGCAGCGGTGGTCATCTCGCTCCCGGGTCCGGCCCAGGCGGGAGCGTAGCAGCCCCTGCACCGAGCGTGCGGGCCCGGGGGCGGGAAAACCCGTGTGCGCCGGTGGGAGCGGGCGGTTAAGGTGGGCACGGAAGTGCATCCGGAACAAGGAGACGCCGTGGCAGGCTGCTGCTTCGCGGGCACCGGCGGGATGACCCGTCTGTGCACCGGTGGCCACGCAGGTCTGCGGCGCGGGTTCTTCGCCCTCATGCCGTACCGCCCCCGCGTGGTCCCGGCGCCCTGACCGGCAGCCAGGGACGGCACTCCCGCTGAGCGACTCCGTCGCAGCCCCCGCGATCCGCGCGCCCTGAGCGCGCCCGCCGGGCATTTCCCTTCACGTACGCGCGGCCCCCCGTGGGCCGGCGTCGCGCTGCCCGGCCAGGGCCATCCGCCAGTCCAGGAACGCACTTCTTCCGGAAGGACGGCAGGCTGTGGCCCGCTCTCACCGACGCATGTCCGCGCGCGCGGACTCCGATACGAACCGTCGCCCCGACGCCCGCACGACCACCGGCGGCAACGCCCGCACCAACCGCCGCCGCGGCTCCCCCGCGGGGGGCCGCGGCGCGGCCGGCGGCAGCCCCCGCGGCGGGCCCCGGCCGGGCGGGGATCCCGGCTCCGGCACCGGCTCCCGCGCACGTTCCCTCTCCCTCTCCCAGAACTTCCTGGCCGACGCCGGGGTCGCGCAGCGCGTGGTGCGCCTGGCGGCGCCCGGCGGCGGTCTCGTCATCGAGGTGGGCGCCGGCACCGGGACGCTGACCGAGGCGCTGGCCCCGCACTGCCGGGAGCTGATCGCCTACGAGATCGACCGCCGGCTCCTCGGCGGACTCCGCGCCCGGCTCGCGGCGCACCCCCATGTCCGCCTCGTGGGGCAGGACTTCCTCGCCGCCCGGCCGCCGCGGGAGCCGTTCGCGGTGGTGGGCAACGTCCCGTACGCGCGGACCTCCGAGATCGTGGACTGGTGCCTGCACGCGCCGCGGCTGGAGTCTGCGACGTTCGTCACCCAGCTCGAGTACGCCCGCAAGCGGAGCGGGGACTACGGGCGTTGGAGTTTGCTGACCGTGCGGACGTGGCCGTGGCACGAGTGGCGGCTGTGCGGGCGGGTGCGGCGGGAGTGCTTCCGGCCGGTGCCGCGGGTGGACTCGGCGGTGCTGCGGATCGACCGCCGCCGGCGGCCGCTGCTGCCGCGGGGCGAGGAGGCGGCGTACCGCCGGATGGTCGAGGCGGGCTTCGGCGGCGCGGGCGGCACGCTGTTCGCGTCCCTGCGCCGCGCGGGCCACCCGCCGGGCCGCCTGACGACGGCGTTCCGCACGGCGAACCTCCCGAAGAACACGGTCGTTGCCTACGCGACCCCGGCCCAGTGGCTGACGCTGTACGAGACGCTGCACTGACGCGGAGGGCCGGGCGGAGCCCGGGCTCCGGGCGCGGCAACGCGCGGCAGCGCGGCAACGC
>NZ_JAINRD010000040.1 GCF_020400605.1 Streptomyces aculeolatus
CCTAGGGTCTGTCTTCGACCTCGCGTCTGCGGCTGGGGGCACCGCCCACGTGCGCGCAGCGCGCTGTGGGGGAGCCTGGCACGCACGCTCGCTGCGTTGTCGGGATCGACCGAATAGGCCCACTATGCGGTCGGCCCTCCGCCTTGCGATCGCACGCACCAGACGCCGCGCCGCCCGCCCTTCGGGCGAACGACGCGAGATCGAAGACAGACTCTAGAGCGCGAGAGGCGCCCCTGTGCTGCCGGCGTCAGCACGCCACGCCTCCGGCGGTCACGGGCGCCGTGCCAGGAACACGAACTCCCTCCCCGGCCGGTCGGGGGCGTCGCGTACTTCCCGCACCTCGAAGCCGTGCGCGACCAGGTCCTGCTCGACCTCGTCCCGCTCGCGGAAGCGCAGCGTCGAATCCGAGGTCAGCACTAGGCCGTCCGTCGCGAACACGTAGGTCCACCGGAAGGTCACCAGCGGCAGGCTCACGTCGGTCAGCTCGACCCAGCTCTCCACGGGGCCCGCGCCCGGGATCTCCGTCACCCGGCGGGACTTCTCGCGGGTCCACTCCGCCCAGCCGCGGCGGGCGGGATCACGGGTCTCGAACACCAGGTGCCCGCCGGGCCGCAGCGCTGCGTGCGTCCCCCGCAGCGTCTGCCGCCAGGGCTGCGGATCGGCGATGGCCTGGGCGACGTTCCCCGTCATCGTCGCGAGGTCGGCCCGCAGCGGCGGGAGGTCCGTCGCGTCACCGCAGATCCAGCGGACCCGCCCGCTGCCGGGTTTGGCCCGGGCGACATCGATGGACGCCTGGGCGGGGTCCACGCCGACGACCTCGATTCCGCGGTCGGCCAGGAGGAGTGCGAACACCCCGGTGCCGCAGCCGATGTCCAGCACCCTGCGTGCGCCGTGCTCGTCCGCGATCCGCAGGTATGCGTCGAGATCGCCGCGGTCCGGGTGGAGCGGGGCGTAGATCGCGGCGAGCCGCGGATGTGCGAAGCAGTCGTCAGCCATGCGGGGGAACGTACGCAGAGCCGGCGCGGGAAGGCGACCGGATTTGAGGCCGCGGCCCTGCGCTGGGCGCCGGGAGGCGCGCGGGGCGGATGGGTCCGGAGGTGCGGGTTGACAGGAAAATCGAACATAGGTTCCCATGGTGGTTCGGCCGGGGTTTTCCACAGGCCGGCTCGACGCGAGGCGCGTTGTCAGTGGCAGGCGCTAGCGTCGTCGACGTGAAGCGATCGACTCAGACATCCCGGGTGGAACCCATGGCAGCGACTGACCGCGAGAAGGCGCTCGACGCCGCACTCGCCCAGATTGAACGGCAATTCGGCAAGGGTGCCGTGATGCGCCTCGGCGAGCGGCCGAATGAGCCCGTGGAAGTCATCCCCACCGGGTCGACCGCGCTCGACGTGGCGCTCGGTGTGGGCGGACTGCCGCGCGGCCGCGTGGTGGAGGTGTACGGCCCCGAGTCCTCCGGCAAGACGACCCTGACGCTGCACGCGGTGGCCAACGCGCAGCGGGCCGGCGGCACGGTCGCGTTCGTCGACGCGGAGCACGCCCTCGACCCGGAGTACGCGAAGAAGCTCGGAGTCGACATCGACTCCCTCATCCTCTCCCAGCCGGACAACGGCGAACAGGCGCTGGAGATCGCGGACATGCTCGTCCGCTCCGGTGCGCTCGACCTGATCGTCATCGACTCCGTCGCGGCCCTCGTCCCGCGCGCGGAGATCGAGGGCGAGATGGGCGACTCCCACGTCGGCCTGCAGGCCCGCCTGATGAGCCAGGCCCTGCGGAAGATCACCAGCGCGCTGAACCAGTCGAAGACCACCGCGATCTTCATCAACCAGCTGCGCGAGAAGATCGGCGTGATGTTCGGCTCGCCCGAGACCACGACCGGTGGCAAGGCGCTGAAGTTCTACGCCTCGGTGCGCCTGGACATCCGGCGCATCGAGACGCTCAAGGACGGCACGGAGCCCGTCGGCAACCGCACGCGCGTCAAGGTCGTGAAGAACAAGGTCGCGCCGCCCTTCAAGCAGGCCGAGTTCGACATCCTCTACGGCCAGGGCATCAGCCGCGAGGGCGGCCTGATCGACATGGGTGTGGAGCACGGCTTCATCCGCAAGTCCGGCGCCTGGTACACGCACGAGGGCGACCAGCTCGGCCAGGGCAAGGAGAACGCGCGGACGTTCCTGAAGGACAACCCCGACCTGGCCGACGAGATCGAGAGGCGGATCAAGGAAAAGCTGGGCATCGGCCCGAAGACGGAGAGCACGGAGAGCGAGCCGGCCGCGGACGCGGCGGGCGGCCCTGCGGCCGAGGACGGTGCCGCCCCGGCGAAGAAGACGGTGCCGCCGCCGGCCAAGACCGCGAAGGCGGCCAAGGCCGCGGCCAAGAGCTGACCCGTGGCCCGGCGCACCGACTGGCCGCTCCCGCCCCCGGACGACAGCCGCCCGCCGTTCGGGGACGGCCCGGCCGAAGGCGCCGCCCGGCCGTCCGGGGGCAGGGTGCGGGAGTCGTCGCTCAGCCCGGAGGAGCGCGCGCGGGCGATCTGCCTGCGCCTGCTCACCGGGTCGCCGCGCACCCGTAAGCAGCTCGCGGACGCGCTGGCCAAGCGGGACGTCGACGCCGAGGCGGCGGAGGCCGTGCTCGACCGCCTGGAAGCGGCCGGGCTGATCGACGACGCCGCGTTCGCCGGCGCGTGGGTGGAGTCCCGGCACCACGGCCGGGGCCTCGCCCGGCGCGCGCTCGCGCGCGAACTGCGCACCCGCGGCGTCGAATCCACGGTGGTCGACGAGGCGGTGGGCCGGCTCGATGCGGACACCGAGGAGGAGAAGGCCCGCGAGCTGGTCGCCCGCAGGCTCCGGGCCACCCGGGGCCTGGACCGCGAGAAGCGGATCCGGCGCCTGGCGGGCATGCTGGCCCGCCGGGGCTACGGGGAGGGGCTGGCGATCCGCGTCGTACGGGAAGCCCTGGAGGCGGAGGGCGAGGACACGGAAGACCTGCTGGAGGACTGACGGCGCGGAGGGCCTGCGACGCGGGGTCCACGGCGCCGGAAACGGCCATCACCCGGGGCCCGGGGCGCGTCGGCGTACGTCGCCGGCAGGACGGACGCGAGGGCGGCGCGGAAGGGGTGGCTCTGTGCTGCCGTACGAGCCTGGCCCGGCAGGGTGAGCAGTCCGGAGTGACGCGGGTCCGCCGCGGGCCGGGGGCGGTGTCCTCGCCGCCCGAACCCCGCTACGTGTAATCGGGCCGTAGGGGAGGCCGAGCCTCCGCCGTACCCGCGTGTCCGGCCGCCGCCGCGGCCGGTTCGCGACACTCCTCGCCGCGCAAGGCGGCGGCCCGGGGCCAGGTCCCGGGCCGGATATGCCGCGCCGGGTCTCAGACCCGGCGCAGGACCGCGACGACCTTGCCGAGGATGGTCGCCTCGTCGCCGGGAATCGGCTGGTACGCCGCGTTGTGCGGGAGCAGCCACACGTGGCCGTCCTCGCGCTTGAACCGCTTGACCGTGGCCTCGCCGTCCAGCATCGCGGCGACGATGTCGCCGTTCTCGGCGACCGGCTGGCGGCGCACCGCGACCCAGTCACCGTCGCAGATCGCCGCGTCGATCATCGAGTCGCCGACGACCTTCAGCACGAACAGTTCGCCGTCGCCGACGAGCTGCCGCGGCAGCGGGAACACGTCCTCGACCGACTCCTCGGCCAGGATCGGGCCACCGGCGGCGATCCTGCCCACCAGCGGCACGTACGACGCGGCGGGCTTGCCCGTGGTGTCGGTGGCGGCCTGCGTGCTGGGCGTGTCCGCCCCGCGCACCTCGTACGCCCGCGGCCGGTGCGGGTCGCGGCGCAGGAAGCCCTTGCGCTCCAGGGCCATCAGCTGATGCGCGACGGACGAGGTGGACGAGAGGCCGACGGCCTGGCCGATCTCGCGCATCGACGGCGGGTAGCCACGGCGCTGCACCGAGTCGCGGATGACCTCGATGACCCGGCGCTGCCGCTCGGTCAGGCCCGAACTGTCGGCCCTGATGCCCGGCGGGCGCCCGGGCATGGAGCGCTTGGGTGGCTGCGCCTCGCCCTCACGGCCGTCCCCGGAAGGCGGCGTGAGCTGCGGCTCTGCTGCCTGCTGGGGCCGTTCGTGGGCGGCGATGGCTGTGGTGTCTGCGGTAGTGGTCACGTCGGCGGGCCCCTCTCGAGACGGGTCTCTCTCTCGTAGGACCAACGGTAGTTCCTTTCGAAAGGTTGCGCCAAACACACGTTCGAGTGAAAAAATTCGGTTTCACTTCCGTGATCCATCAACTGGGTGTAAAGCGCTGGCCTGATGGCTGTCCGCAGCCCGCCGCCCGCTCCGTGTCGGCCTGTGCCCTCGGAGGGGTGTCGTCCAGTTTGTCACCCTCTCCCCGCCGGTGTCTCCGTCCGTGCGCTCACGTAGGCTGCGGATACCCCGCAGGGCCCCGCCGGTGTCCCGTCCGGCGTCCTGCCCCGTGTCCTGCCCGATCGCGCGGCGCGGCAACACGCTCTCGGCCCTCAATGGCAGCCAAACCCCAGATCTAGTGGTTAGATGGGTGTCAGCAGCCCACAAGTTGTGGTCCCCCTTCCTCTCAGCGGAAGGGCATCCCATATGCTTGGAGCCTGCTCCGGCGGGCCGCGGGGGGTCGCCGGACCGACGTGCCGTGCGCGAGAAGGGGAGGGTGGAGAACGATGCACTGCCCCTTCTGCAGGCACCCCGACAGCCGGGTGGTCGACAGTCGCACCACCGACGACGGCGCAGCAATCCGCCGCCGCCGGCAGTGCCCCGACTGCTCGCGCCGCTTCACCACGGTGGAGACCGCGTCCCTGATGGTCATCAAGCGCAGCGGG
Source organism: Streptomyces aculeolatus (assembly GCF_020400605.1). Classification (GTDB taxonomy): domain Bacteria; phylum Actinomycetota; class Actinomycetes; order Streptomycetales; family Streptomycetaceae; genus Streptomyces; species Streptomyces aculeolatus. The sequence continues at coordinate 4,836 of NZ_JAINRD010000040.1, forward strand.
GTCACCGAGCCCTTCAGCCGCGCCAAGGTGATCACGGGCGTCCGCAAGGCCTGCCAGGGCCGCCCCGTCACCGAAGACGCGCTGGCCCAGCTCGGCCAGCGGGTCGAGGAGGCGATCCGGGCCACCGGCAGCGCCGAGGTCTCCAGCCACGACGTCGGGCTCGCCATGCTGGGCCCGCTGCAGGACCTCGATCTCGTCGCCTACCTGCGGTTCGCCTCCGTCTACCGCGCCTTCGACTCCCTTGAGGACTTCGAGGACGCCATCACGCAGTTGCGGACCGCGGACAGGCCCCCCGCCGACAGCGGCGGCCCGGACGGACAGGACGACCAGGCCCCACCTCCCGCGCCGGGCGACCCCGGCGCGCCCGGCCCCGGCCGCAGTCCCGGCCGCGGCGAGGCCCCCGGAGTCCCGTCACCCGGCAGAGCGGCCGGCTGACGCCCACCGCGGGCCACCCCGTCATCCACACCCGGCCGGTGCGCGCCGCAGCGTGCCGTCCGCCTGCGGAACAAGCAGATCAAGAACAGGAACCGTGCCCGGGAAGACGCGGGCACATCAGGGCGTTCACGCCCGTATAGGGAGGCGGCATGACAGAGACGACGAGCGGCCCGGCGCGTAGTTCCCGCAAGGGCGGCGCCAAGGGGAACAAGGGCCTGCGCATCGAGCGAATCCACACCACCCCCGGTCTGCACCCGTACGACGAGGTGGAGTGGGCGCGCCGTGACGTCGTCATGACCAACTGGCGCGACGGTTCGGTCAACTTCGAGCAGCGCGGCGTGGAGTTTCCCGAGTTCTGGGAGGCCAACGCCGTCAACATCGTCACGAGCAAGTACTTCCGCGGTGCGGTGGGCACCCCCAAGCGGGAGACCACCCTCAAGCAGGTCGTCGACCGGATCGTGAAGACGTACCGCAAGGCCGGCGAGGACCACAAGTACTTCGCCTCGCCCGCGGACGCCGAGATCTTCGAGCACGAGCTGGCGTACGCCCTGCTGCACCAGATCTTCAGCTTCAACTCGCCGGTGTGGTTCAACGTGGGGACCCCGCAGCCCCAGCAGGTCAGCGCCTGCTTCATCCTCTCCGTCGACGACTCCATGGAGTCGATCCTCGACTGGTACAAGGAAGAGGGGATGATCTTCAAGGGCGGCTCCGGCGCCGGCCTCAACCTCTCCCGCATCCGCTCCAGCAAGGAACTGCTCTCCTCCGGCGGCAACGCCTCGGGACCCGTCTCCTTCATGCGCGGCGCCGACGCCTCCGCCGGCACCATCAAGTCCGGCGGCGCCACCCGGCGCGCGGCGAAGATGGTCGTGCTCGACGTCGACCACCCCGACATCGAGGCGTTCATCCAGACCAAGGTCTCGGAGGAGGAGAAGATCCGCGCCCTGCGCGACGCGGGCTTCGACATGGACCTCGGCGGCGACGACATCACCTCCGTGCAGTACCAGAACGCCAACAACTCCGTGCGCGTCACCGACGACTTCATGAAGGCCGTCGAGAACGACGCGCAGTTCGGCCTGCGGGCCCGTATGACCGGCGAGGTCATCGAGGAGATCGGCGCGAAGAAGCTGTTCCGGCAGATGGCCGAGGCCGCCTGGGCCTGCGCCGACCCCGGCATCCAGTACGACGACACCATCAACCACTGGCATACCGCGCCGGAGTCGGGCCGCATCACCGCCTCCAACCCGTGCAGCGAGTACATGCACCTGGACAACACCTCGTGCAACCTCGCCTCGCTGAACCTGATGAAGTTCCTCAAGCAGGACGCCGACGGCCGGCAGAGCTTCGAGGTCGAGCGCTTCACCAAGGTCGTCGAGCTGGTCATCACGGCGATGGACATCTCCATCTCCTTCGCCGACTTCCCCACCCAGAAGATCGCCGAGAACACCCGCGCCTTCCGCCAGCTCGGCATCGGCTACGCCAACCTCGGCGCGCTGCTCATGGCCACCGGACACGCCTACGACTCGGACGGCGGCCGCGCCCTCGCCGGCGCCATCACCTCCCTGATGACCGGCACCGCCTACAAGCGCTCCGCGCAACTGGCCGCCGCCGTCGGCGCGTACGACGGCTACGCCCGCAACGCCACCGCCCACAAGCGCGTCATGCAGCAGCACGCCGACGCCAACGGCGAGGCCAAGCGCATGGACGACCTGGACACCCCCGTCTGGGCCGCCGCCACCGAGGCCTGGCAGGACGTCGTCCGCCTCGGCGACAAGCACGGCTACCGCAACGCCCAGGCGTCGGTGCTGGCCCCCACGGGGACCATCGGCCTGGCGATGTCGTGCGACACGACGGGCATCGAGCCGGACCTGGCACTCGTGAAGTTCAAGAAGCTGGTCGGCGGCGGCTCGATGCAGATCGTCAACCAGACGGTGCCGATGGCGCTGAAGCGCCTGGGGTACCAGGAGGAGCAGATCGAGGCGATCGTGGCGCACATCGCCGAGCACGGCAGCGTCATCGACGCGCCCGGGCTGCGGCTGGAGCACTACGAGATCTTCGACTGCGCCATGGGCGACCGGGCCATCTCCCCGATGGGGCACGTCCGGATGATGGCCGCCACGCAGCCCTTCCTCTCGGGCGCCATCTCCAAGACCGTCAACATGCCGGAGAAGGCCACCGTCGAGGAGATCGAAGAGGTCTACTACGAGGGCTGGAAGCTGGGGCTCAAGGCCCTCGCCATCTACCGCGACAACTGCAAGGTCGGCCAGCCGCTGTCGGCGAAGAAGAAGGAGGCCGACAAGGTCGCCGACAAGGCGGAGGAGACGATCCGCGAGGCCGTGGAGAAGGTCGTCGAGTACCGCCCGGTGCGCCGCCGCCTCCCCAAGGGCCGCCCGGGCATCACCACGTCCTTCACCGTCGGCGGCGCCGAGGGCTACATGACCGCCAACTCCTACCCGGACGACGGGCTGGGCGAGGTGTTCCTGAAGATGTCGAAGCAGGGCTCGACGCTCGCGGGCATGATGGACGCCTTCTCGATCGCCGTCTCGGTGGGCCTGCAGTACGGGGTGCCGCTGGAGACGTACGTCTCGAAGTTCACGAACATGCGCTTCGAGCCGGCCGGTATGACGGACGACCCGGACGTGCGGATGGCGCAGTCGATCGTCGACTACATCTTCCGCCGCCTGGCGCTGGACTTCCTGCCGTTCGAGACCCGCTCGGCGCTGGGCATCCACTCGGCGGAGGAGCGCGAGCGGCACCTGGAGACGGGCTCGTACGAGCCGACGGACGAGGAACTGGACGTCGAGGGCCTGGCCCAGTCCGCCCCCCGCGAGCCGGCCCCCCTCCCGACACCGCCGGTGACGATGGAGCAGGCCAAGCCGGCCCCGCAGGAGGCGCACACCTCGGCGGAGCTGGTGGAGATGCAGCTCGGCATCCAGGCGGACGCACCGCTGTGCTTCTCGTGCGGCACGAAGATGCAGCGGGCGGGAAGCTGCTACATCTGCGAGGGCTGCGGCTCGACCAGCGGCTGCAGCTGACCCGTCTGACGCGAAAGTGAGCATCTGCTGCTGAGAGGGCGCCGACCATCGGTCGGCGCCCTCTCCGGCGTCTCGACCCGACGGCGCACTGGTAGGCACCCCGTCGGCGATCCCGGCATCGCTGCAGGCTGCCGGACGATCCCTCGCAGCGCTCCCTGACTTCCCATGGAGGGGCGCCACTGGGGCCAGCGGGGTGCTGCATCCGACACCGACCACCCGTACGCCGAAACAGCTTCCGCGCACTGCCCGGTGACCCCGTCGGAACGGGCCGGTGGGCCCGGCTCCGGCGCCGGGCCTGGCCGTATCGCGGGGGCGTCGGGCTCCAGGCGGATGGTCCGGCCACGGAATCGCCGTGCGGAAATGGCGAGACAAGCGACTCCGGCCCGGGGAACATCATCGCGTGCCGCCTGACCTGAATCATCTTGTGCTGCGCGTGGTCACTCCGGAGCCGGCCCAGCACCGAGGCGTGGTCGAGGTCCGACCGTGAGGGAAATAAGCGCTTGTGGCGTCCGTTTCGGCGTGGGATCCTCCTCGCCGTGATCGAGAGAAACGAGCTCACCGTCCGCCGATGAGCGAGACGACCGGGACGAAGTCTCCCGGAGCCCAGGCGCTTTTCGACCATGCGCTGGCATTGCACAAGTCCGCACCCGGCCGGCCACTCCCGCGTGACGGGGAACCGTATCCGGACGATCGGTCGCACCGCCGTCGGCCCCGCCGGGCAGCGCCCGAGGACCGAAACCGGATCGGGCTGGACGCGGCGTCCGTCCTGGACGATCACTTCGCGCGGGATTCCACCGAACCGAACGACCTCGTCGACGTCTTTCACGACCTCTACATCCCCATCCACAGCAACGAGCACATCACCGCGGCTGCCCACCGGGCGCCCGATCGCGAACGCGCCCTCCGGACGGGCCGGTGGCTCGTGCGGCATTCGCCTGACAGGTGCTCCGTCACCATCGGGCTCGCCCTGGTCGAGGCACTGGGGACGGTCGACGACATCCCGCTGATCCACACCATCGGCCTGCTCTCCAACCGCTTCGGCCCACTGGCCGCACGGGCCCTGGAGAAACTGCCCGGAGGCACCGACTCCCTGCTCTGGCTCGCCGATCGGGTCGCCGGATGGGGCCGGGTCTACGTCGTCGAGGCCCTCTGCCGGCTCGGCGATCCACGCGCCCGGCCCTGGCTCCTCCGCAAGGCCTGCGACGGTGATTTCCTCAACGCCTACTTCGTCGGCCAGGTCGCCGAGACTGCCGCCCTGCACGAAGCCATCGCCGAGTCCACCGTGGACGACGAGATCGTCGACCACACCGGCAGGCTGCTCCACCTGCTGACGTACAGCCAGGGCATGGGCATGACCCTCTCGCGCTACCCGCACGCCGAAGCGGTGCTCGGCGGGCATCTGCGGCACCTGGAGCGCGTAGGGCCGTCCGTGGGCCGGTACTTCGTCGCCGCGTTGCTCGCCGGCAGCCTGGGCGGGGACGGCGACGCGGGTTCGGTCGGGCCGATCGGGAGGTGGCAGACCCACAGGGACGGCTATCTGGCTCTTCTCGACCGCGAGGACTGGTGCGGCACGGCGAGGAGCGCCCTCACGGACGGGGACCCGCGGATGGTGGAACTCGCCGGGACGGCCTCCGGCCGACGGCTGCGCGCGTTCACCGGCCCGCCGCCGCGGCAGGGCCCGCGGTAGCCCCTGTCAGCCCGTCACCTCCCCGGCGGCCCGGCGCAGGTAGGGGAGGAAGCCGGTGACCGACGGGGGGTGGGCCGTGGTGCGGGGGATGGCCGTGTGCAGGGTGCGCGTCGGGGCGTCGTCGGGGTGGAGGGCCGCCAGGGCCACGCCCCGGGGGAGGGCGCCGGCGGCGAGAGCGGGGACGAGGGTGAGGCCGAGGCCGGCCGCCACGAAGCCGAACTTCGCGGTCCACTCCCGGGCGACGTAGGCGATACGCGGCCGGAAGCCCTGCCGCAGGCAGGCGCTGATCAGCGTCTCCTCCGGCGTGTGGCTGCCCGCGACCCAGCTCTCGCCGGCCAGGTCCGCCAGCCGCAGCGGGCGGATGCCGCCGGCCAGCCGGTGGCCGGCCGGCAGGGCGACGAGCACCGGGTCGTCGAGCAGGTGCGTCAGCTCCACCGCCTCGTACGCCGCCACCTGCTCCGGGTAGCCCGACACCACTGCCAGGTCCAGCGCGCCGGCGGCCAGCGCGGCGACGTGGTCGCGGCTGTACCCCTCGACGTGCGTCACGTGCACGCCGGGATGGTCGGCGGCGAACGCCGCCAGCGCACGCGGTACGAGAGCGGCGTCCGCGGTGGCGAAGGAGCCCAGCCGAAGCCGGCCGGCCGCCAGCCGGTCGAGGGCGGCGAGGTCGCGGCGGGCGTCGGAGAGGCGGTCGAGGGCGGCTTCGGCGTGGCCGAGGGCGCGGCGCCCCTGCTGGGTCAGCCGTACGCCCCGCGGCAGCCGGTCGAAGAGCGGGGCGCCGAACTCCGCCTCCAGCGCGGCGATCTGCCGGGAGACGGCGGACTGGGTGAAGCCCAGCTCGGTGCCCGCGGCGGTGAAGGAACCGTGGCGGGCGACGGCGCGGAAGACCTCCAGCCAGGCGGTGTCCATGCGGCGCTCCCGGAGTGAGGCATGCGGTTCACGCATCCTATGCATGCGAGACATTCGTTGGTCGGATGGCTCGTGGGCGCCTAGCGTACCGGCCATGACGCTGCAGAAGACCTTCGACAACCCCGCCGCAGTCCCGCCGCCCGCCGGCCACTTCTCCCACGTCGTACGCCTCGGTCTCGGCGGCGACGCCGCGCTGCTGTTCGTCTCCGGGCAGGTCGCCCTGGACGCCGACGGGCGGGTCGTCGGGCCCGGGGACATGCGCGCGCAGGCCCGGCACGTGATGGAGAGCCTGGGGGTGGTCCTCGCCGCGCACGGCGGCACGTTCGCGGACGTCGTGAACATCCGTTCGTTCGTCACCGACATGGGTCTGCTCGCCGAGTACGCCGAGGTGCGCCGCGGGTACTTCCCCGGCCCGCCGCCGTCCAGCACCACCGTCGAGGTCTCCCGGCTCTTCCGGGACGGCGCGCTGCTGGAGGTGGAGGTCGTCGCGGCGGTGACCGGCGGCCAGGGGGCGTGAACTGCCGCTCGCACGCCGGTGATCGCCGCTGAGCCAGGCCGTACGATGGCGCGGTGCTGGTCAAGTGGATTCGCTGCACCGTGGTGGACCGCCGGGGTTTCGAGCGGGGGCAGCGGAAGTGGGCGGGGCTGCCCGGTGAACCGGGCTTCCTCGGGCAGGGCGGGGGCTGGAGCCGCGCGCGCGAGGGTGTGGTGCACCTCATCGCCTTCTGGGAGAGCAGGGCGCTGTACGACTCGTTCATGGCCCGCTCCCACGACCGGCTCGCGGCGGCCCAGCTCGGCACGTTCCGCGACATGCGGGTCCGCCTCTTCGAGCACCGGATGGACGTGAAGGTGGGCTTCGAGCCGCGGTTCGACGGCGCGGACGTGATGCGGCTCGCACACTGCCGGGTGCGCGAGGAGCGGGTGGAGCACTTCACGCTGATGCAGGAGAAGGTGTGGAACCCGGCGATGGCGGGGTCCCCGGGGATGCTGCGGGGGGTGCTGGGGCAGTCCGGGGAGGGGGAGTTCCTGGTGCTGTCGCTGTGGTGGGCGGAGGCCGAACACGGCAAGTACCGCGAGGAGCGGGTGGAGCGGCTGGCGCTGCGCGCGCAGACCGCGGCGGACGTGGCGGCGCTGGCGGGGGACGTAGTGGATCTGGAGACCTCCTGGACCGTCTGACCGCCCGCCCGCCCGGCCGCTACGCTGTGCCCGAGATGACACCGGACTCCGCTTCCGCCCCGCCGCCGGACCCGTCCGCGCCGCGGGACGACGCCCAGGAACCGGCCCCGGTCACGGCCACGGCGGCCGGCCCGGGCCGGAGTGCCCGCGTGCCCGGCGATCCGGGGGCGCGCGGGCGTGACGCGAGCCTGGCGCGTGCTCTCGCGAGCCTGCGCGGGCTGGCCGTCGGCGACGCGCTCGGCGCCCGGTACACCGAGCCCGGCACCTTCCCGCTCCTGGCCCGCCGCGAGCTGCCGCCCGCGCCGTGGCGGTGGACCGACGACACGGAGATGGCGGCGTCGGTGGTGGCGGTGCTCGCCGCGCACGGCCGCGTCGAGCAGGACGCGCTGGCGGCGTCCTTCGCCGGCCGGCAGAACGCCGGCGGGCCCCGCGGCTACGGGCGCGCGGTGAACCGGATCCTGCGGCAGGTGCGCGACGGCGAGGACTGGCGCCGCCTCGCCGCGGCCCTCTTCGACGGGCAGGGCTCCTGGGGCAACGGGGCGGCGATGCGGGTGGCGCCGCTGGGCGCCTGGTACGCGGGGGACGCCGAGGAGGCGGTACGGCAGGCGGAGGTCTCGTCGTACGTCACGCACCAGCACCGCGAGGCCGTCGCCGGCTGCATGGCGGTGGCCGCGGCGGCGGCGCTGGCCGCCGACGGGCCCGAAGGCCCCGACGGCGCCCCGGGCGCCACGGCGGACCCCATGCCCGGTGCGCCCCGGCCGGCCTCCGGCGCCGCGCTGCTCGACCAGGTGATCGCGCTCGTGCCGCGCAGCGCCGTCGCCCAAGGGCTGCGCCGCGCACGGGACATGCTCGACTACGACGACGTCGCCACGGTCGCTGCCGTACTGGGCAACGGCCGCCGTACCAGCGCGCACGACACCGTGCCGTTCGCGCTGTGGTCGGCCGCCCGGCACCTCGGCGACTTCGCGGGCGCCTTCTGGGCGACCGCGCAGGCCGGCGGGGATGTGGACACGACCTGCGCGATAGTCGGCGGAGTGCTCGCGGGTTCGGCGGCCGGGGCGCCGCCGGCCGCGTGGGTACGGCACGTGGAGCCGCTGCCGGCGTGGGTGCCGGCGGCCGCGGACGCCTGACGGACCGGGGACGGGACGACCCGGTGGCCCCGCCCCGCTACTGGCGGGGCCACCGGCTTTCGGGGGCGCCGCGTCAGGCGACGCCCGGTCCCGCCGCGCCGGACAGCGCCTCCAGGTCGGTCTTGCGCACCTTGATGGCGACCACGGCGACGACCACGGCGAGCAGCACCATGACCGTGGCCGCGACGAACCCCATGGACATGCCCTCCGCGAGGACCTTCTGCCCCCACGGCGGGGGCAGCTCGCCGGTCTTCTCGAAGACCGCCTTCTGGTCGGGCGTGGCCTGCGCCATGAATGACGGGATCTGCTCCTTCGCCTCGTCCCTGCTGGCCGTGCCGAACACGGTGGTCAGGATGGACAGGCCGAGCGAGCCGCCCACCTGCTGGGTGGCGTTGAGCAGGCCGGAGGCGGCGCCCGCCTCCTCCAGCGCGACGCCGGAGACGGCGGTGATGGTGAGCGTCACGAAGTTCATGCCCATGCCGAAGCCGAAGACGATCTCGGGCCCGAACACCCCGCCCATGAACGTGCTGTCGGTGTCCAGGAACACCAGCCACCCCATGCCGACCGCGGTGATGAGCGAGCCGCCGACCATGAACGGCTTGGGCCCGAGCACCGGCAGGAACCGCTGCGCGAGGCCCGCGCTGACGACGATCGCCACCGTGATCGGCAGGAACGCCACGCCCGCCTTGATCGGGCTGTAGCCGAGGACGTTCTGCGCGAACAGCACGAGGTAGAAGAAGATGCCGAACATGGCTGCGGCCAGGCTCAGCATGATCACGTACGTGCCGGAGCGGTTGCGGTCGGCGAACATCTTCAGCGGCGTGATGGGGTCCTTCGCGCTGCGCTCGACGAAGACGAACGCGACGAGCAGGATCACCGCCGCCGCGAACGAGCCTATGGTCAGGCTGTCGCGCCAGCCCTCCTCGGCGGCGCGGATGAACCCGTAGACGAGCGCGGCCATGCCGAGGGTCGACGTCAGCGCGCCGGAGATATCGAAGCGTCCGGGGTGCCGCTCCGACTCGTTGATGTACAGGGGGACGGCGGCGATGATCAGCACGCCGATGGGGACGTTGACGAAGAGCACCCAGCGCCAGTCGAGCCACTCGGTCAGCATGCCGCCGGCGAGCAGGCCGATGGCGCCGCCGCCCGCGGAGACCGCCGCGAACACCCCGAACGCCCGGTTGCGCTCGGGACCCTCGGGGAACGTGGTGGTGACGAGCGCGAGCGAGGTGGGTGAGGCGATGGCGCCGCCGACGCCCTGCAGTGCGCGGGCCAGGAGCAGCTGCCACGGCTCCTGCGCGAAGCCGCCGAGCAGGGAGGCGACGATGAACAGTCCGATGCCGAAGGAGAAGACGCGACGGCGGCCGAGGATGTCCCCGGCTCGGCCGCCGAGGAGCAGCAGGCCGCCGAAGGTCAGGGTGTACGCGCTGACGACCCAGGTCAGGCCGGTGGTGGAGAAGTCCAGATCGCTCTGGATGTGTGGGAGGGCGATGTTCACGATCGTCGCGTCGAGCACGACCATCAGCTGACAGGCGGCGATGATGACGAGCGCCATGTTGCGCTGGTCACCACGAGGAGCCTTGCCCGTCTCCCGCCCGTTCGCTAGTTGAGAGGTTGTCACCATGTTCCCCATACATGTGAAATAGTGAACGGTAGCGTTCACTGATGAGCTGAGCGTAGGCGCACCCGCGAGGGAACGCAAGCGTTCACTATGGCCGCTAATGGAGAGACCGATATGGGTAGTTCGCGCCGGACCGCTCCCGGAGCGTGCACCGAGACCAGCCAGAGCCAGGCGGGCGGAGTACGCCGCCGGGGCGACGTACTCGAACGCGCCATCCTGGAAGCCGCCCTCGAACAGCTCGGCGTCGCCGGCTGGAAGGGACTGACGATCGAGGGCGTCGCCGCCCGCGCACAGACCGGGAAGGCCGCCGTCTACCGGCGGTGGGCCTCCAAGTCGGAGCTCGTCCAGGACGCGCTGCGGGCCGGGGTGCCGCCGCTGGAGACGCAGCCGGACCGCGGCAGCCTGCGCGCCGACCTCACCGAGTTCTGCCGTGCGCTGCGCGATCGCATGTACTCCAGCGGCGGGCAGGCGCTGCGCGCCGTGCTCGACGAGTGCGACCGCGAGCAGGCCGAGCAGTTCCACGAGGTGGTCATGGGGCAGATCATCGACCCGGGCAAGGCGCTCATCGCGGAACTGCTGCGCCGGGGCGTCGAACGCGGGGACGTGCGCCCGGAGGTGAACGGGGACCTGGTGCTGGACGTGCTCCCGGCGATGATGATGTACCGCCACAAGACCACCGGCCGGGACCTCAGCGAACAGGACATGGACGAGATGGTCGACCAGGTGATGGTGCCGCTGCTGCACGCGGAGTGACGGCGGGGCGGCGTGCGGGGACCGCACGGGTGGGCGTGAGGCGCCCGGGCCCGGGTCGTAAGCTGGCATTGTGAGTCCCTACGAGCCGCCCACCCACCGCGTCGAGCGCTCCCTTCGCGCCACCACCGGCGCCAAGATCGTCGCGGGCGTCGACGAGGTGGGCCGGGGTGCGTGGGCGGGGCCGGTCACCGTGTGCGCGGCCGTCACCGGCCTGCGCCGCGCCCCCGAAGGCCTCACGGACTCCAAGCTGTTGACCGTCAAGCGGCGCGAGGAGCTGTCCGCCGAGCTGACGGGCTGGGTCACCGCGCACGCGCTGGGCCACGCCTCGTCGCAGGAGATCGACGAACTGGGGATGACGGCGTGCCTGCGGCTCGCCGCCGGCCGGGCGCTGGAGGCGCTGCCCGTACGGCCGGACGCCGTCATCCTCGACGGCAAGCACGACTACCTCGGGGCGCCCTGGCGGGCCCGTACGGTCATCAAGGGCGACCAGTCGTGCGTCGCGGTCGCCGCCGCGTCCGTGCTCGCCAAGGTGTACCGCGACGCCCGCATGGCAGAACTGGGCGCCGAGCGCGCGGAGTACGAGCCGTACGCGTTCGGCGACAACGCCGGCTATCCCTCGCCCGTGCACCGCGCCGCCCTCCAGGAGTACGGGCCCACCGCCCAGCACCGGCTCTCCTGGGCGTACATGGACGCGCTGGCGAAGTGGCAGCACCTGAAGCGGCCGCGGCTCGCACCCGAGGCCGCGGAGCTGGAGGCGGCCGGGCAACTGGGGCTGGACATCTGACGCCGGGCGCCCGGGAGTCGGGGTCGCGGACCCCGCCGCGGGCGCGGCGCGCAGGGCGGCCGGGCCATTCAGTGGCCCACCCGCTGATGTGCTTGTCAGAGCTGTTTGATAGACATGCGCCCATGCCTCTCCCTGCCGAGGACTCTCCCACCCACGAGAGCGTCACGGGCCGCAGTGCGCCCCCTCGCCCCATCCCAGGTCCCCGACCCGCACGGCCGCGTGGCGGCTCCCGTTCCGGCCCCGGCGGCCGCGGCCCCGGTGCCACCGCGCCCGGAGCCACCGCTCCCGGTGCCCGTCCCGCGCCCGCCGCCGGCCAGGGCAGGCCCGCTGCCGGTCCGCAGCTCCAACTGATCCCCGCGACGCCCGACGGTGCCGTCGACGCCGCCGACGAAGCCGTCGACCTGCTGCTGGAGTCCGGCCGCGCGCCGGCCGAGATCCTGGTCCTCACCACCGGTGAGCTTCACCCCTGGGCGACGCACGAGCTGTCGTTCGGCGAGGACGGCTACTGGGCCCAGGAAGCCGCGGGGGACGACGTCTTCTACGCCTCCGCCGCGGCCTCGGAACGGCTGGCCCGGCGGCCGGTCGTCGTCGTCGCCGTCAACGGCGGTGGCGACGACGCGACGGCCACGGCGCTGCCTGCGGCCATGACGCGCGCGGCGGCGCTGCTGATCCTGTGCGGCGACGCGGACTACATCAACGGAATCCTGGGCGTCTCGGTCTGAGGACCGCGCCCCGCTCGCGGGCGGGGCGCGGGCGGTTCAGACCGCCCAGGAGATGGTCGGTTCCGCCTCCGCCGCCTGCGGTGCCGCGGGCGGCGGCTGCAGCGTGCGCGGACCCGGTGCCGTGCCCGCCTGTTCCGCGGGCTCGACCGCGGTGAACTCCGCGTCCGCCGGCGGGCCGCCCGCGTACGGGCGGCGCCCGCCCCGGCCCTCGCCCAGCACCTGCCAGCCGCCCCCGGTGAGCGTGATGTACGCGCCGCAGCGCAGCCCGTGCAACGTGCAGGCGTCCCGCAGCCCCCACATCCACGCGCCGTCCTCCTCCGTCCAGCCCGCGTCCCCGCCGCGGCAGTACAGCAGCACCGCCGTACGGACCGGGAAGCGGCGGCGCAGGTCGTGCGGGATGACCCGGCGGAGCCGGGCCAGCAGCGCGTTGCGCAGGTCCCAGCCGTCCGCGACGGCCTCCGGGAGACCCGTCTCGCGCCGCGTCAGCGACGCGCTCGCGCGCAGCCGCTCGTCGGGGTCGAGCACGGCGATCACCGCCGTCTGCGGCGCGGGCCGGTGACGGGAGTGCAGGCCGGTGACGATCTCGCGGGGGTTGCGCAGCAGCGGGATGCCGGCCGCCGCCCACTCGGCAGGTTCGAGGATGCGGCCGGACGGGCCGGTGTCGCCGGTGGCGGGGCCGAAGACCAAGGGCCCTCCCTGGGGCTGGGGGCGTACGGAACGCGCGGCGGGGGTGAACGGGCGTGAGCGCGCAGCGTCGAACAGCCCGGGGGACCGGGCCGGCGCTGGGAGCGAACCTCAATTCTCCTCGCCGAACTGGCCTGCGGCAATGCGGCATTGTCGACAGTTCCATCTTCTCCGGCCGCCGGGCGGCTCCGGCGCGGGCCGTTGGCAGGTCGTGGGCGGGCTGTCGGCGGGCCGGTTCCTGGCTGCTTCGGGGCCGCTTTTGTGCCGCATTCGTGCCGCTTCGGTCGGCCCCGCCGGTCGCGGCCGGGCCGGTGTCCAACCGGTGTCCAACTGCCTTTCCGCAGCAATCACCGTGCGTGAGGTGGCTGACTGTCGGTGCCATCGGGTTGCATGGGGGCATGGACGATCAGGAGCTGCGCGCCGAAGCCGACGCCGTTCTCGCCGGGCTCGTCGGCGACCCCGGCGGCCCGGCCCGGCTGCGGGAGGACCAGTGGCAGGCCGTGGCCGCCCTGGTGCGCGAGCGCCGCCGCGCTCTGGTGGTGCAGCGCACCGGCTGGGGCAAGTCGGCGGTGTATTTCGTGGCCACGGCGCTGCTGCGGCGCCGTGGCGCGGGACCCACGGTGATCGTCTCGCCGCTGCTCGCGCTGATGCGCAACCAGGTCGAGGCCGCCGCGCGGGCCGGCATCCGCGCCCGCACGATCAACTCGGCCAACCCGGAGGAGTGGGGCGCCATCCACGAGGAGGTCGAGCGCGGGGAGACCGACGTGCTCCTCGTCAGCCCCGAGCGGCTGAACTCCGTGGACTTCCGCGAGCGGCTGCTGCCCGAGCTGGCCGCCACGACCGGCCTGCTCGTCGTCGACGAGGCGCACTGCATCTCCGACTGGGGCCACGACTTCCGCCCCGACTACCGGCGGCTGCGCGCCATGCTTGCCGACCTGCCCGCGGGCGTGCCCGTGCTGGCGACGACCGCGACGGCGAACGCGCGCGTGACCGCCGACGTCGCCGAGCAGCTCGGCACCGGCGGCGGAGAAGCCCTGGTGCTGCGCGGCCCGCTGGACCGGGAGAGCCTGCGGCTCGGCGTGGTCCGGCTGCCCGACGCGGCGCACCGCCTCGCCTGGCTCGCGGAGCACCTGGGCGAGCTGCCGGGCTCCGGGATCGTCTACGCACTCACCGTCGCCGCCGCCGAGGAAGCCGCCGCGTTCCTGCGGCAGCGCGGCTTCCCCGTCGCCTCGTACACGGGGCGCACGGAGAACGCCGACCGGCTGCAGGCGGAGGAGGACCTGCTGGCGAACCGGGTCAAGGCGCTGGTCGCGACGTCCGCGCTGGGCATGGGCTTCGACAAGCCGGACCTCGGCTTCGTCGTCCACCTCGGCTCGCCGTCGTCCCCGATCGCGTACTACCAGCAGGTGGGCCGCGCCGGCCGCGGCGTCGACCACGCCGACGTGCTGCTGCTGCCCGGCCGCGAGGACGAGGCCATCTGGCGCTACTTCGCCGACACCGCCTTCCCGCCCGAAGCGCTGGTCCGCCAGACCCTCGCCGCGCTGGCGGCCGCCGGCCGCCCGCTGTCCGTCCCCGCCCTGGAGGCCGCCGTCGACCTCAGGCGTACGCGGCTGGAGACGATGCTCAAGGTCCTCGACGTCGACGGGGCGGTCCGGCGGGTCAAGGGCGGCTGGACGGCCACCGGCCGGGAATGGCAGTACGACACCGAGCGGTACGCCTGGGTGGCGCGGCAGCGCACCGCAGAACAGCAGGCCATGCGGGACTACGTGAGCACGACGGGCTGCCGCATGGAGTTCCTGCGCGGGCAGTTGGACGACGAAGGGGCGGCGCCCTGCGGACGCTGCGACAACTGCGCCGGCGCGTGGATCGACGCGGGCGTCTCGACCGAGGCACTGACCGGTGCGGAGAAGGAGCTGGACCGGCCGGGGACCGAGGTCGAGCCGCGCCGCATGTGGCCGACCGGCATGGCAGCGCTCGGCATCGACCTCAAGGGCCGTATCCCGCCCGGCGAGCAGGCCGCCACCGGCCGGGCCCTCGGGCGGCTCTCCGACATCGGCTGGGGCAACCGGCTGCGGCCGCTCCTCGCGCAGAACGCCCCCGACACGCCCGTCCCCGACGACGTGCTGCGGGCCGCGGTCGACGTCCTCGCCGACTGGGCGCGCTCCCCGGGCGGCTGGGCGGCGGGCGGGGCGGACGCCCCGGCGCGGCCGGTGGGCGTCGTCGCCGTGCCGTCCACGACCCGGCCGCTGCTGGTCGACTCGCTCGCCCGGGGAATCGCGACCGTCGGGCGCCTGCCGTACCTCGGCACACTGTCGTACGCGGACCCGGACGGCGGCCACGCCGCGCGCCGCAGCAACTCGGCACAGCGGCTGGCCACGCTGACCGGCACCTTCACCGTCTCCGGCGACCTCGCCGCCGCACTGGCCGAGACGCCGGGGCCGGTCCTCCTCGTCGACGACTGCACCGACTCCGGCTGGACCCTCGCCGTCGCGGCCCGGCTGCTGCGCCGGGCCGGCGCCGAGGCGGTGCTGCCGCTGGTCCTCGCGGCCGGCGGCTGAGACGGCGGGGGACCGGCACGGCGGACCCCGGGGCGCGGCGGACTACGGCTTGCGCAGGACGTAGAGGAAGTAGCCGAGGTGGTCGCGGACGAAGGTGCGGAACAGCGGAATCGACGCGTCCATCGCAGCCGTCGTCTCCAGCCCGTAGCGCTCCCGGATCTCGTCGTGGTGGTCCCGGTAGAGGACCGTCATGACCTCGGCGTTCATGAGGACGTCGTGGGTCTGGTTCTCCAGCCGGACCAGCTCGAAGCCCGCCTCGCACGCCAGTCGCACCCCCTCCGCCAGGGGCAGCGGCGGGGGTGACGTCCACACCTGCCGGAAGGTGTCCAACTGCGCGCGCGACGGTTCGCCGCGGCGGGTGAACTCCGTCATCAGCAACCGCCCGCCGCGCGGCAGCACGCGCCACACCTGGCGCAGTCCGCCCAGACGGTCGGCGATGTGGGCGAAGGAGTCGATCGCCCACGCCACGTCGAACGAAGCGTCCTCGTAGGGGAGTTCCAGCACGTCGGCGAGGGCGAACGTCACGCGGTCCGCGAGCGACGCGGCCGTGGCCCGCTCCCGGGCGCGGGCGACCTGCGTCTCGCTGACGGTGATCCCCGTGACCCGTGCTTCGGTGCGCTCCGCCAGCCGCACGGCGGGGCCGCCGGTGCCGCTGCCGACGTCGAGGACGTGGTCGGTCGAGCCGGGTGCCAGGGCCTCGATGTAGTAGTCGGTCTGCCGGTCCATCGCCCGGTCGGCCAGTTCCCCGAGGGTGGTCGCGGGAAGGCCCGTCCCACCGGCCGACCAGCGGCCCACGTGGATGGCGGACGTGCCCTGCGTCAGGTCGTACAGCGGGCCGAACCTGTCGTATGCGGAGCCGACCTCCTCCGGCGACGGGGGAGCGAGGTTGCTGTCGTGCGCGTCGGATGCCATGGCGCGTTGCCCCTTCGTGTCGGCGTACGTCGCCTTCCTCGCGTCACCGTAGAGGCCGCCCGGGCGCCGCGCCCGAACCGAACCGGCCAACCCGCGGGTTGGCCGGATTCCCCAGGTCCGGGAGGGTGATGGCATGGCCCGGTCAGGGGTTGTCCACAGGGGTCGCGAATCTCCCGGCGACACGAAACCCTCGTGCCATGACATCGCACAACGAAACGCAGGTCGTGCTGGGCAGCCCCGCGGAGCTGGCGGACGCCCTGCCGTACCTGATGGGTTTCCACCCGGACGACAGCGTCGTCCTCGCCGCGCTGCACGGGGAGCGGGGGCGGTTCGGCGGCCGGCTGCGGCTCGGCATCCCGCCGGACCGCGACGGCTGGCCGGACGTGGCCGCGCAGCTCGCGGAATGCCTCATCGACGGCAGCGCGAAGCGGGGCGACAAACCGGACGGCATCGTCGTCTTCCTCTGCCAGGACCCCGGAGCGGGCGAGCAGCCGCGGGAGGTGATGGAGCGGCTGCGGCCGTTCGCCCAGCGCCTCCGCGTCGCCTGCGGGCGCCTGGAGGTGCCGGTGGTGGAGGCGTTGTGCATCTCCGCGGGACGCTTCTGGTCCTACCTCTGCCCGGATGAGCGCTGCTGCCCGCCGCAGGGCACGGAGCTGGCCCCGCCCGGCAGCTCCGCCATGGCGGCCGCCGCGGCCTACGCGGGAGTGCAGCGGCCCGGATCGCTGCGCGCGATCGCGGGCAGGCTCGCGCCCCGGCACCCGGACGCGGACCGGCAGACGCGCGCGCTCGACGCGGCCGGCGGCGCGCTCGTGCCGCGGATCCTGGAGCAGGCCGGCCGCGAGACCGTGCGCGCCGAGACCGTGGCGCTCACCGACCGGCTGATCGCCCGGTTCACCGCTGCTCCGCCGCCCGCGGGGGAGGCGGCGGCGGACACCGACGCGCGGGACGACGCGCTGCTCACCGACGACGAGTGCGCCGCCCTCGTCGTCGGCCTCCAGGACCGGCTCACCCGCGACCGCGCCGCCGAGCGGATGGAGGGAACGGAAGCGACGGGCGCGCTGCGGCTGTGGCGGGCGCTGGCGCGCCGCTGCGTCGGTGCGTATGTCGAGCACGCCGCGGCGCCGCTGTCGCTCGCCGGCTGGGTGGCCTGGTCGAGCGGCGACGAGGCGGCGGCCAGGGTCGCCTTCGGCTGCGCGCTGGAGTCCGACCCGGAGTACCTGTTCGCGCGGCTGCTCCACCAGGCGGTCAACGAGGGCCTGGACCCGGAGCCGTTGCGGCGCTCCCTGCGCCGGCAGCGCCGCGCCGAGGAGGCCGCCCAGCCGGTGCAGCCCGCGCTGCCGGGGTCGCTGCCGTCCGCGGCGGCGCCGGCCGGGCCGCGGGCGCGGCCGCTGTGCCTGCCGCCGGCGCAGCCGTCGAACCGCGGCTCCCGCCGACCGCCCGGCCGCCGCACGTCGCGCCGCACCGCCCGGCGCCGCGACGTGCGGAGCAAGGAGTAGCGATGGCGGGATGAGAGAGCGGTACGGGCAGCCGCGGGTCCTGCGGCGTGACCTGGAGGGGCCCGGGGGCGTTCTCACGGCGGCGGCCGGTCGCCGCCTCGTCCGTCCACGGCTTCCCGAGAGGACTGCCGCGTGTCTCCCAACCTCAAGCCGCCGCACCAGCGGCCACCCGTCCCGAGCCCCGCGCACGACGCGCTCGTCTGCGTCGCCATGCCGGCGTTCGCCGTCTCCGCCCGCCACGGCCAGCTCGACGGCCACGGACTCGAAGGGTTCTACCGGGCGGGGCGCCGGCTGGTCGGGCGGCTGCGGCTGAGGGTGGGCGGCGTCGAGCCGCTGCCCGTGCAGGGGCGGCCCGCGGGGGCGGACCGGGTGCGCTTCGTGGGCACCGTGCGCACCGGCGCGGAGTCGGGGCCGGACCCCGCCGTGGTCGTGGAGCGGGTGCGGCACGCCGCCGGCGTCGAGCGCATCACGCTGCACAGCAGCGCCACGCGCGTGCTGCGGCTGACGCTGGAGGCCGAGCTGGGCACGGACCTGGCCGAGCTGGGCGCGGTGGCCGCCGGCCACGACCGCCGCGAAGTCCCGGCCAGCGTCCATGAGTCGGGCCTGCGCTGGCGCCCGCTCCCGGCCTCCGCGGACGCCGGCCGGGAACCGGACACCGGCCCCGGGGACGGCGGGGGAGCGGGAACAGCCACCGCGGACCCGGCCCGCGGCGGCACCGCACACGTCGGCGGCGCGACCGGCGGCGGTACGCGCGGCACGGAAGCAAACGGCGGAGGGGGAGGGGGCGGGGGCGGGACCCCCGGAGTGGGGGCGCTGGTGAGTGCGGAGCCGCCGCCCGACGACGTGATCGCCGCGGCCGGGCTGCTGCGGTGGCAGCTGGAGTTGGCCCCTGGCGGGTCGCGCACGCTGGAGTTGCGGATCGGCACGGACCAGGCCGGGCCGCGGGAGCTGCCTCCCGTGCCGTGGTCCCCGGCGGCCGCCGCGGCCGGCGACGACCCGGGGGTCGCCCCGCTGCTGGACACCGCCCTCGACGACCTGCGGACCCTGCTGCTGCGTGACCCCGCGGAGCCGGCCGACCTCCACCTCGTCGCCGGGGTGCCGTGGCGCTGCGCGCTGGCTCCCGCCGACGCGCTCTGGGCCGCCCGCATGCTCCTTCCGCTGGGTACGCGGCTGGCCGCCGGCACCCTGCGTGCCGTCGCCCGCACCTGGCCGGCGGCCCCCGCCGCGGAGGCTCCCGGCCCCGGCCGGCTGCCCGGCACCCTGCGGGACTCCGGCCCTCATCTGCCCCCGGCCGCCACGGGGGTCGAGGCCACCCTCCTCTTCCCCGCCGTGCTCGCGGAGGCCCGCCACTGGGGGCTGCCGGAGCGGGACCTCGACGGGCTGCTGCCCGCCGCCGAGCGCTGCCTCGCCTGGCTGCGCGCCGCCGCGGACGGCCGCGGCTACGTCCCCGACCCCGCCCCCGGCGGCCCGTACCGCTGCGAGACCCAGGCCCACGCCCACCGCGCCGCGCTCCTCGGCGCCGAACTCCTCGACGCCTGCGGCCGCACCGGTGCCGCCGAGTGGCGGCAGTGGGCCGCCGGGCTGCGCGAGCGCTTCCGCGCCGACTTCTGGACGGATGACGTCTCCGGCGGCAGGCCCGCGGCGGCGCTCTCCCCCGACGGCCGTCCGCTCACCCACCTGGGCAGCCCCGCCGCGCACCTCCTGCCCGCCATGGCGGACGTCCTCGTCGGCGCCCCCGGCCCCGCAGCACCCCCCGGCCCCGGCCCCGCCGACGCCACCGCCACCGGCGACCCCGCCGGCCACCCGGCCGCCGACAGCGCGCCCGGCCTCCTCGACAAGGCGCAGACGGGCCAGCTGGCCCGCCTCCTCGGCGGCCCCGCCCTCGACTCCGGCTGGGGCCTGCGCAGCCTCGGCGCCGCCGAGCCCGGCTTCAACCCGTTCGGCCACCGCGCCGGCGCCGTCCACGTCCACGAGACCGCGGCCGCCGTCACCGGCCTCTTCACCGCCGGGTACGAGAAGGAGGCCGGTGCCCTCCTGCGCGGACTCCTGGACGCCGCCGGCCACTTCGGCCACCGCCTCCCCGAGATGTACGCGGGCGACCAGCGCACCGCGGGCGGCGCCCCGCTTCCGCACCCGGCCGCCTGCCGCCCGTCCGCCGTCGCGGCCGCCGCTGCCGTGCACGTTCTCACCGCGCTCGCCGGCGTCGTCCCCGACGTCCCGGCCGGCACGGTCTCCGCCCGCCCGCCGAGCACCGCCCCGCTGGGCGCGGTGCAGCTCACGGGCTGGCGGCTGGCCGGCGAGCCCTTCGCCGTACGGGTCAGCCGCCTCGGTCTGGCCGTCGTGGAAGAGGCCGCCCCCGGGCTCCAACTCGGTTCCTGAACAGCCGCCCCCGTCCGTCCGGCCCGTCTCCCGTGAAGTCCTGATTATCGTCAGGCAGACGACTAAGATCCCCGCCATGCCCCCCTACGAGCCGTCCGCCTACCCGCCGTTCGCCGTGACCGTCGACCTGGTCGTGCTCACCGTGCGCCGGCACGCTCTGAGCGCCCTGATCGTCCGCCGCGGCGAGGCCCCCTTCCAGGGCCGGTGGGCGCTGCCCGGCGGCTTCGTACGCGAGGAGGAGGACCTGAGCGAGGCGGCAGCCCGCGAACTCGCCGAGGAGACCGGCCTGCACGCGCACGGCCCGGTGGAGGAGGACACTCCCGCGCACGCCGCGCACCTCGAACAGCTCGCCACCTACGGCGATCCCAAGCGCGACCCGCGGATGCGCGTGGTGAGCGTCGCCCACCTGGTGCTGGCCCCGGACCTCCCCGCGCCGCGCCCCGGCGGCGACGTCGGCGGCGCCCGCTGGGCACCCGTCGAGACCCTCGTCGGGCCCGCAGACGACGACGAGGAGCACCCGCCGCTGGCCTTCGACCACCGCCGGATCCTGGCCGACGGCGTGGAGCGGGCCCGGTCGAAGATCGAGTACTCGTCGCTGGCCACGGCGTTCTGCCCGCAGGAGTTCACGGTCGGGGAGCTGCGCCGGGTCTACGAGGCGGTGTGGGGTGTCGCCCTCGACCCGCGCAACTTCCACCGCAAGGTCACCGGCACCCCCGGCTTCCTGCTGCCCACCGGTGGCACGACCACCCGCCAGGGCGGCCGTCCCGCGCAGCTCTTCCAGGCCGGCGGCGCCACGATCCTCAACCCCCCGATGCTGCGCCCCGAGGTCTGACCGCCGCGCTCGCGTCCCCTCGCCACCTCCTCTCCCGGGCAGGCGGTTCGGGGCAGTCCGCCAGGTGCGCACGTCCGGACATACGAGTCGTACGAGCACACATCCGCGACGCCGCACCGCGCCCCGAGTGAAATCCCGCGCCCGGCGCACCTCCTGCGCAATCATCCCTATATGTCGGATATCAACCGATTTCGGGAGGTGCGGTGATCCAGGCCGTCGGACTCACGAGCAGGCCCCGCGGCGGCCGTCCGCCGGCCGTGCGCGACCTCACGTTCGAGGCCGATGCGGGCACCGTCACCGCGCTGCTCGGCGAACCCGGCGCCGGCAAGACCGCCGCGCTGCGCCTCATGCTCCAGTTGGACAGCGGCCGCGGCATCGCGCTCTACGACGGCCGCCCGCTCAGCCGGCTCACCGCCCCCGCCCGCGAGGTCGGCGCCGTGCTCGGCGACGTCGCAGGCCACCCCGCCCGCACCGTGCTCGCCCACCTGCGCATGCTCGCCGCCGCCGTGGGCGTCCCCGCGGCCCGGGCCGACGCCCTGCTCACGCACGTCGGACTCGACGCACTTGCCGACGACCGGCTCGACGCCCTCTCCCTGAGCATGGACCGCCGCCTCGGCCTCGCCACCGCGCTCCTCGGCCAGCCGCACTCCCTCCTGCTCGACGACCCCGTACGCGACCTGCCCCGCCGCGAGGCGGCGTTCTACTACGCCCTGCTGCGCGAGCTGGCCGCCGCCGGCGTCTGCGTCGTGCTCGCCACCGCCCAGCCCCGCGTCGCCGCCCACTTCGCCGACCGGGTGCTGACGCTGCGGGCCGGGCGGCTCGTCGCCGACGAGGAGGCCGACGACTTCGCCCGGCTGCGGCTGCGCCCCTGCGTCATCATCAGGACGCCGCAGTCCGAGCGGTTCGCCAGCTATCTCACGCGGCAGGCGAGCACGCCGGAACGCCGCATCGAGGTGGTACGCCGCGACGGCGGCGCCCTGGCCGTCTACGGGACCGACAGCGCGGCCGTCGGCGAACTCGCGTACCGCAACGGCATCCTGCTCCACCAACTCACCGACTCCTCCCACGAGTCCGCCCTCACCGCCGCCCCCGGGACCGGCGCGGCCACCCCGGCCGCCACGGCCACGGCCACACTAGAGCCCGGCACTGACACCGCCGCCGGGCCCGCCGACGCCGGCGACACCCCGCCCGCCGGAACCCGCATCCCCGCTCCTCTCGCGTCCCTCGACGCCGCCCCCGGCCCCGCCCCCGACGACGGCCCCCTCGCCGGCCCGCTCCGCCGCCGCTGGCTCCCCGGCCCCGCCCACCCCCTGCGCTACGAGCTGCGCCGCGCCGCCTCCGGCTCCCGCCTGCCCCGCGTCGCCGCCGCCGGCACCCTCGCCGTCTCCGTCGCCGGCGCCGCGCTCCTCGCGCACTCCGCCGGCGGCTCGGCCGTCTCCGACGCCCCCGCCGTCCGCATGCTCACCGGCTGGGCACCGGTCCTCCCGCTGCCGCCCGCCGCCATCGGCGCCGGCCTGCTCGGCGCCCACGCCTTCGGCCAGGAGTTCAGCTTCCCTTCGCTCACCCCGGCCGTCGGCGCCGTGCCGCGCCGCCTCGGCCTGCTCTTCGCCAAGCTCGCCGTGAGCACGGCCGTGGCGCTGCTGCTCTTCACCGCGGTGCTGCTCGCGGACGCCACGGCGCTGCTGGTGCTCTTCGGCGACGTCGTGGACATGCCCGCGGACGGCGGTCTGCAGCTGCTGAGCTGGGCGGGCGTGACGGTGGGCTGTGCCTGGACAGGGGTGCTGGCCGCCGGTCTGTTCACGTCGGCGTCGCTGGGGCTGGCCGCCGTGCTGACCGTGCCCGTCGCCGTCGCCCCCGGCATCCACGCGCTCGCCGACACCGGTGCCGTCCGCCGCCTCGGAGAACTCCCGCTGCAGCTCATGCGGGTACTGCACATCCCGCGGCCCGGCAGCGGACTGCACCTCGGGGGCGTGTTCGGGGTGCCCGCCCAACCCTTCGGACACGCGCTGGTGTTGTCGCTCGGCGCCCTCCTCGGCGCCTACGTCCTGACCGCGGGCCGCGCCCGTTCCCTGGGGCGCGTGCTGGAGCGGAGCGGGTGTCCGAGTTTCGTACGGAAGGTTTTCAACTCGCCAGGTGAATAGCCGGTTTCCCACCGTTTTGCTGCCCGGAAGGCGTCAATGGAGGGGCGCTGGGCGATCACCCTTTCGTGTGCTTTTCACCAAAGCCCTCAAGGCGGCCGGGACGTCCGCCGACAAAGGTTTCGTGAGTACCCTTGCGCAGACCATGATGACGGCCCGTTCCTCCGAGTCCGGCTTCGCCAGCCACGGGGACCTGGACCGCTACCCGTACGCGGACGGCCACGCGGCCGCCGCCCCCGCCGCTCCCGTCACCCCGGCAGCCGCCCCCGGCCCCGCCGGGCCGCCCGCCGCCCCCGCCCCGCCCGCCTGGGACTCCGGGGAGCCGGAGATCGGCCGCGTCGGCCGCCGCGCGGCGACCAGCCGGGGCCGCGGCCTCCACGGCCAACTCGTCCAGCAGCTCGGCCAGATGATCGTCTCGGGCGATCTGGGTGCCGACCGTCCGCTCGTGCCCGAGGAGATCGGGCAGCGCTTCGAGGTCTCCCGCACCGTGGTGCGCGAGTCCCTGCGCGTGCTGGAGGCCAAGGGTCTCGTCAGCGCCCGCCCCAACGTCGGCACCCGGGTCCGCCCGGTCAGCGACTGGAACCTGCTCGACCCGGACATCATCGAGTGGCGGGCCTTCGGCCCGCAGCGCGAGGACCAGCGCCGGGAGCTGTGCGAGCTGCGCTGGACGATCGAGCCGCTGGCCGCCAGGCTCGCCGCCGGCCACGGCCGCGGCGCCGTCCAGCAGCGCCTGACCGACATGGCCGAGATCATGAACCACGCGCTGGTGCAGGGCGACACGGTCACGTTCGCCCGCGCCGACGCCGAGTTCCACGCCCTGGTCCTCCAGGTCGCCGGGAACCGGATGCTGGAGCACCTGGCCGGCGTGGTCACCGCAGCCCTGCAGGTCTCCGGCGGCCCCGCCGGCGGCTGCGACCGCCCGAGCGAGGCTGCCGTCGCCCACCACGTGCACATCGTGGAGGCGCTGGGCAGCGGGGACGGCGCGGCCGCGGAGTCGGCCATGCGGCAGTTGCTCGGCGTGCACACGGAGGTCGGCGCGGGCGACCGCGTCGTGCCGGCGCCGCGCGAGCACTGACGGCGGGGTACGGGCGCGAGGCCCCGGCCCCGCGCGCCCCGTCGGTACGAGCACCGACACCGCCGCCGGCCCCGACCAGGGGACGGCGGCGCCGTGCTCCGGCCGCCCGCGGGCGGGCCCTGCCGACCGCGGGCCGCCCCGCCCCCAGCCGACCGCACACCGGCCGGCCGACCCCGCAGGCCGCCCGGCCCCGCCGGCCGCCGCGGTGCCGCCCGGACCCGGGACACCCCCGGACGGGCACGGGAGCGCACGGTGGGCAGCCGCCCGGATACGTACCGCGACACCCGCCCCGCAACCATGGGGAGCCCCGGCAGCCATCCACCCGCCCCCGAGGGCCCCGGAACCCCGCAGGACCACCCGCTCGGGTGTCCGCGGCGCCCGAAAGGCCGCACCGGCCCCCACCACCCCACGCGCCCCGCGCCCCCGGCGCACAACCGCCGGACAGCGGGCGTGCGGCGCGCTCCACCCGGGCGTCCGCACGCCCTCCGGGCGCCCGGACGGGCGGGCGGACCCCGGGCGGCTTTCGTGCGGCACGGCCGGTGGCGGTAGATTGTGACCTGGGCCACGTGGATTGGGCGTAACGCTGTGCGGGAAGGCGCGATGACCTAAGAGGTGGTGGCGCACGTATCGCGGTTCCGCCTCTACGCCGGTGGTCCATCCCCGCCACCGGTCGTTCCCATCGTTTCGAGAGGTTGTTCGTGTCGGCCAGCACATCCCGTACGCTCCCCCCGGAGATCGCCGAAGCTGAGTCCGTGATGGCACTCATCGAGCGGGGGAAGGCCGAAGGGCAGATCGCCGGTGATGACGTGCGTCGTGCCTTTGAGGTTGACCAGATTCCGCCCACCCAGTGGAAGAGCGTCCTGCGCAGCCTCAATCAGATCCTCGAAGAGGAGGGTGTGACACTGATGGTCAGTGCCGCAGAGGCGCCCAAGCGCACCCGCAAGAGCGTGCCGGCGAAGACCCCGGCGAAACGGACCGCCACCAAGGCGGTCGCCAAGCAAGCCGTCCCCGCCAAGACCGCGACGAAGAAGCCGACGGCCACGGCCACGGCGCACGCGGTCCAGGAGGCCCCCATGGACGATCCGGTGCCCGCGGGCCTGGGCGACCCGGCGGACGAGCCGGAGAAGAAGGCCGCCGCCAAGAAGACCACCGCCAAGAAGGCGGCCGCCAGGAAGACCGCGGCGAAGAAGGCCCCGGCCAAGAAGGCGGCCGGCAAGAAGGCCGCGGGCAAGGACGGCGCGTCCGGCCCCGACGGCCCGGAGGACGGCTCCCTGGAGAAGGAGGAGCCGCCCGCCGAGGCCGAGGCCGAGGGGTTCGTGCTCTCCGACGAGGACGAGGACGACGCCCCCGCCCAGCAGGTCGCCGCTGCCGGTGCCACCGCCGACCCGGTCAAGGACTACCTGAAGCAGATCGGCAAGGTCCCCCTGCTCAACGCCGAGCAGGAGGTGGAGCTCGCCAAGCGCATCGAGGCCGGCCTCTTCGCCGAGGACAAGCTCGCCGCCGCCGACAAGCTGGCGCCCAAGCTCCGCCGCGAGCTGGAGATCATCGCCGAGGACGGCCGCCGCGCCAAGAACCACCTGCTGGAGGCCAACCTCCGCCTCGTGGTCTCGCTGGCCAAGCGCTACACGGGCCGCGGCATGCTCTTCCTGGACCTCATCCAGGAGGGCAACCTCGGTCTGATCCGCGCCGTCGAGAAGTTCGACTACACCAAGGGCTACAAGTTCTCCACGTACGCCACCTGGTGGATCCGGCAGGCGATCACCCGCGCGATGGCCGACCAGGCCCGCACCATCCGCATCCCGGTGCACATGGTCGAGGTCATCAACAAGCTGGCCCGCGTGCAGCGCCAGATGCTCCAGGACCTGGGCCGCGAGCCCACCCCGGAGGAGCTGGCCAAGGAGCTGGACATGACCCCGGAGAAGGTCATCGAGGTCCAGAAGTACGGCCGCGAGCCCATCTCCCTGCACACCCCGCTGGGCGAGGACGGCGACAGCGAGTTCGGCGACCTCATCGAGGACTCCGAGGCGGTCGTCCCGGCCGACGCGGTCAGCTTCACCCTGCTGCAGGAGCAGCTGCACTCCGTCCTCGACACGCTCTCCGAGCGTGAGGCGGGCGTGGTCTCCATGCGCTTCGGGCTCACCGACGGGCAGCCCAAGACCCTGGACGAGATCGGCAAGGTGTACGGCGTCACGCGCGAGCGCATCCGCCAGATCGAGTCGAAGACCATGTCGAAGCTGCGCCACCCGTCGCGCTCCCAGGTGCTGCGCGACTACCTCGACTGAGCCGAGCGGCTTCCACGCCCCCGACCTGCCGTGCCGCGGGTCGGGGGCGTATTTCTCCGCCCGGCGCACGCCGGCGCACACCGCCGCCCGCCGTGTCCGCGATACGTGCAGAAGGCAGTATGTATCCGTGAACTCTCCGGGAATTGACGCCACTTGCCGGGCATGACAATCTCGGATGCCCAGGGAGGACATGACTCATGAGCAGTGCCATGCCGTGGCACGCGGACCATCCTGTGCTGACTGCCTTACGCCGTCGCCGGGAAAAGGGACATACGCACGACAAGCCCGTGGACGACCTCAAGATCGGGCTGGCCGTCGAGGGGGGCGGCATCCGCGGAGTCGTCTCGGCCGCCATGCTCTGCGCCCTTGAGGACTCCGGGCTCAATCAGGCGTTCGACACCATATATTCCGCTTCTTCCGGTGCCATCAACAGCGCCTACTTCCTCAACGGCGAGACGTGGTATTGGCTTTCGATCTACTACGACGACCTCGCCACCCGGACGTTCGTCGACTTCCGCCGCGCGCTGCGCGGCCGCATCATGGACCTGGACTACGCGTTCGAGGTCGTCGACAACGTCAAGCCGCTCGGGTACGAGAAGGTCATCGCCTCCCCGACCAGGCTCCACGTCGCCGTCACCCTCGTCGACGAGATCCGCACCGAGGCCGTCACCGACTTCACCTCGCGCGCGGACCTGCGCGCCGCCCTCGTCGCCAGCGCCTGGCTGCCCGTCGCGCTGCGCGGCACGGCCGACTTCCGCGGCTCCAGGGCGGTCGACGGCGGCGTCCTCACCCCGCACCCGTACAAGCTGGCGCTGGCGGACGGCTGCACGCACGTGCTGTCCCTGAGCACCCGCCCCATCCAGCCGCCCGCACAGAAGCTGTCGGTCTCGCAGCGCTGGGCGATCCGCCACCTCGACCGCATCCGCGACGGACTCGGCCGGGGCTACGGCGAGGCCATCACCGGCTACCGGGACGAGCGCACCATGCTGCAGCGGCGGATGACCGAGCCTGGGGACGCCCCGTACGTGCTCGACATCGCGCCGCTGTCGTGGATGCCGCAGGTCAAGCGGCACGAGCTGGACCCCGGCCGGATCCTCGGCGGTGCCCGCGGCGGGTACGAGGTGATGTACTGCGCAGTCGAGGGCAAAGACCCCGAGCTGATAAGGAACGGCCGTATTCGCGCCGTACCCCAACTGACCATCGTGACGAAGGACGATGCCAACAACCGGCAGCGCGCGTAATCTCCGCGCCATCATCCGCGCCTTATCCCCGGCTGTGCCCGCGCAGGGCGCGGCCGGTTCGGCGACCCGGGAAGAGACCGCGTTATGCGAGTGGGGCCCGGAGGACTGGAGCCGGGTCCTTTTCGCCCTGCCGTTCGAGGCGCACAGTTTCAGCGGCGAGTTCGAGCAGTCGTGGGAAACGGTCATCGAACAGCTGACCCGCTGGCGTACGGAATTCGCCACCCGCCCGGAGCCGTTTCGCAGCGAGTTCCGGGCGGTCGGCGGATACCTCGGCCTGCTCCTCCTCACCCTGGTGTCGCTGGCCCACTCCTACCAGCGCCGCTACGACCAGGGTGAGCGCACGCCGCACGACTGCGCGGCCCTGTGCGTGCCGGCGGTCGAGGACCCGGCGGTGCGGGAGGCGATCCGGACGCTGTACGCGCCCGACGTCCCGATCCCCGACGTGGAGGGCAGCGCGGACGGGGACGCCGCGACGCTCGACGCGTGGCGCGACGTCGACGCCGGGACGCTGCGCTTCCACCGCCACGGCACCACGTCGTTCATCCTGACCGGACTCCCGCTGCGCCAGGCGCACGGGCGGCGCATCCCGTTCGCCCTCAAGTGCATCGTCTACCCCTACCTGCGGGTGCCGACCATCGTCCGGGCCACCCGCGACTACCGCTCCTCCTACGGCGACGTGCGCGCGGGGGAGGACGCGGTGACGGAGGCGCTACCGCTGGCCCGCGCGTGGGCGAGCAGCGGGCGGTGGATCCTCATGGACTTCGTGCCCGGCGAAACCCTCGCCGAGTATCTGAGCCGCCAGCAGGCCAGCCCGCGCATACGGCTCGACCTGCTGCGCGACCTCGGCCCCCGGCTGCTGGGGGTGCTGGACGAACTCGACCGGTGCGGCCTGCGTCACGGCGACCTCTCCCCGTCCAACATCATCCTCAGCGGCCCGGGTTCGGGACCGGGCGGCGGTACGGGCGCGGGGGACCACCGCTTCGTCCTCATCGACCTCGGCGTCAACTACCTGTACTCCCACACCGTCCCCGGCTCCGGCGGCCCCGACGCGGCGTTCGTGGCGCCCGAGGTGCGCAGCGAGACCATGGTGGTCGACCCGCGGCAGGCCGACCTGTACGCCGTCGGGCAGCTCCTCGTCGCGATCGGCGGCGGGCACCGCGAGACGGCCGCGGCCGGCGTGAGCGCCGTGACCGTACCCGACGCCTTCTACGCGGAGACGCCCCTGCTGGCCCGCTTCGTCGAGGACCTCACCGACCGGGTCCCGGAGAACCGGCTGCTGCTCTTCCGGCCGACGCCGGGGGAGCGGCTCTATCCCCAGTTGCTGCACTTCTACGAGGAGGAGCTGGCGGCCGTCGAGGCGACCCGCGCGCAGAGCGCCGGCACCCGCTTCGTCCGGCTGTACACGCCGCTCGCCGGGGCGCCGCGGCAGCAGCTCCAGATGTGGCGGATCCGGCGCACCCAGTCGCTGTACCACGACCCGCACCGCGGCATGCACGTGCGGTGGCTGCTGTTCTTCTCCTGGCTGTCGGCCGCGGCCTGGTACGTCGCCGCCTGGGTCGTCATCACGTACTGGCTGCGCGACCTCGACTGGGACTGGGGCAACAACTACGTCACCCTGCTGCAGCGCACCAACAGCGCGGGCGAACAGGAGCTTCCGCTGCTCGACGGGCTGCGGCTGGACGGCTACACCATCCCCGACAACTCCGCCAACGCCCCGGTGCGGCTGGTCGGTATGAGCTTCCTGCTGGCCGGCGCCCGGTACTACCAGAACCTCTTCGCCGGCCTCACCCCGCTGGTCGCGGGCCGGGGGCAGGGGCGGCTGAGCCGGCGGGCCCTCCTGGCCGAGGTCTCGATGCGGCTGTTCACGCTCATCCCCGCCGTGCTGGTGCTGTCGACCACGCTGTTCCACCGCGACTGGTGGCCCATCTGCACCGCGATCGGCATCCTGTCCACCGCGCTGTGCAACGCCGCCTGCCTGATCTTCGCCCGCGCCGCCATCGCCGAAGCGCGCGCCAGGCAACTGGGGACGGTGCCGCAGGGCCGGATCGCCGGCCTCGACGCGCTCTACAGCTGGACGCTGACGGCCGGCTTCTACAGCGTGGCCTGCTGGGGCATCGGGCTGTCGATCTACGCGGGCACCGCGAAGGACGTGTACATCTACGCCGGCTCCGTGGCCGCCATCAACGTGGTGATCTTCTACATCGCCAGGTGCAGCGGCAGCGCCGCCGACGAGGTGCGCACCATCCTGACCCGTGCCTGCCTCGCCTCCGAACGGCTGCGCCACCTGCCGGTCCCCGCGGCGACGGCGGCACCGGCGGTGACGTCCGCCCCGGCGGCCGCACCGGCGACGCCGTGACCGCGGTCCCCCGGGCGGCTCCCGGGAGCCGCGGGTAGTTCGGATGCCACGCCCGCCCGACCTGCGTCGCCGCAGGTCGGGCGGGTTGTCCGGGGTCCCGCCCGCGGCGTGACCGAGTGCGGCCCGCGCCCCGCTGCCGGAGGCTGAGTGCACGACGCCCAAGCCTCACGCCGTCAGGGAGACCCCATGCGCCTGCGTCTTCGCTCGATATTCGCCGCCGCCGTCGCGGTGCTGCTGCCCCCGGCCGTGCTCGGTCAGGCCCCGCCCGCGGCGGCGGACGGTGTGGTGGTCGGGGGGAAGCCGGTGGGCATCGAGGACAGTCCCTGGACGGTCGCGCTGACCAGCAAGAAGCTCTTCGGCGAGGAGCGGTCGGGACAGTTCTGCGCGGGTGTGCTGGTGTCCGAGCAGGTGGTACTGACGGCCGCGCACTGCCTTGCCGAGGAGACGCTCGGGGTGCACTGGAGCAAGGTCGGCGATCTGAGCGTCGTGGCCGGCCGGGGCGACCTGGCGAGCACCGAGGGCAAGGAGCTCGCCATCGAGCGGGTGTGGGTGAACCCCGACTACGACGGCTGGACCAACGCCGGCGACGTCGCCGTGCTGCGCCTGAAGCGCCCGGCCGAGGCGGCGCGGTTCCTCAAGCTGGCGAAGAAGGCGGACGACCCGGCGTACGAGCCGGGCTCGCCGGCCCGCGTCTACGGCTGGGGGGCCACCGACGGGAGCGCCCGCTACCCCACGACGCTGCACGCCGCGGACGTCGAGGTGCTGCCGGACACCGTCTGCGAGCGCGCGTACCCGGGGAGTCCCGAGGGCCGCTACGTCGCGGCGTCGATGGTCTGCGCGGGGCTGATGCGCGGCGGCCCGGACGCCTGCCAGGGCGACAG
Organism: Streptomyces aculeolatus; assembly: GCF_020400605.1. GTDB lineage: Bacteria > Actinomycetota > Actinomycetes > Streptomycetales > Streptomycetaceae > Streptomyces > Streptomyces aculeolatus. The sequence continues at coordinate 35,919 of NZ_JAINRD010000040.1, forward strand.
CGGCGGCCCGCTGGTCGTACGCGGGCGGCTGGTGGGCCTGGTCTCGTGGGGCGGGGGCTGCGGAGAGAAGGGCCGTCCGGGCGTCTACACGCGGGTCTCCGCGGCCGTGGAGACGGTCATGGCACACAGGCCCGGCAAGGGGTCCTGAGGAGCACAGAGCCCGCCCGGGCGCCCGTACGGCGTGCTGCCGGACAGGGCCGCGGCGAAGCCGCCGTACGGGCCCGTACCGCCCCGGAAACCGACGAGGCGGCCATCCCCAGTGGGAATGACCGCCTGAATCCGGCCCGGGGGCCGCACGAGGCTCGTCGGGCTGACGTCGGCGCGTCAGCGTTCGTCGGCGTTTGCCGACGCCGGAGTGGCCTGGAGCCGCTCCGTCTCGTCCTGTATCTCGGCAGCGATCTTCTTGAGCTCCGGCTCGAACTTACGGCCGTGGTGCGCACAGAAGAGCAGGTCGCCACCGCTCGTCAGGACAACGCGCAGGTAGGCCTGGGCTCCGCAGCGGTCGCACCGGTCGGCGGCCGTCAGCGGGCTTGCGGGAGTCAGAACAGTAGTCACGTCGCCTCTTCTCTAGCTCGACGAGCTGTCGTACCAGGGTCAACATCCAACCAGGCCGAAAACGTTCCCGCTCGTGGCTCCGGATCGGGAAAGCCTTCGTCACCAGGCCCGATGTCGCCAGGTGGCGGCGGATGAGCCGTAGTGCCAGTCGTGCTTGTGCCGTATTGAGCGCCTTTGGGCCTTTTTGACCTCCCCGGCTGGGTTGCCGGTTGTTCATGAGGACGTGCCCGGAGCCTAAATGGTTCATGCGCGTAAGGGAACGTGATAAACGAATCACCCCTCCGAGGGATCGAACACGCGCTCGAAGCGGGACTAGTATCGAGTCACATGCGGGTGGCTGCGTACCGGCTCTATAGAGCCTCGGTACCCTCTGACCGGCAGATGAGGCCCGCCACCGCCACCCGGGCCCGAATTCAGCGAGGAGCGAACTGAGTGACCGCCGACACGTCCGTGCCGTCCGTGCTGGCCGCCGCCGAGCGCGACGGCTCCAACTACACCGCGCGGCACCTGCTCGTCCTGGAGGGCCTGGAGGCAGTCCGCAAGCGTCCCGGCATGTACATCGGCTCCACCGACAGCCGCGGCCTCATGCACTGCCTGTGGGAGATCATCGACAACTCCGTCGACGAGGCCCTGGGCGGGTACTGCCGGAACATCGACGTCCTGCTCGCCGCCGACGGCTCCGTGCAGGTCGGCGACGACGGCCGCGGCATCCCCGTCGACGTCGAGCCCAAGACCGGGCTGTCCGGCGTCGAGGTGGTCATGACCAAGCTGCACGCCGGCGGCAAGTTCGGAGGCGGCGCTTACGCCGCCTCCGGCGGCCTGCACGGCGTCGGCGCCTCCGTGGTCAACGCGCTGTCCGCCCGGCTCGATGTCGAGGTCGACCTCTCCAGCAGGACGCACGCGATGAGCTTCCGGCGCGGCGTCCCCGGCCAGTTCTCGGGCCAGGGCGCCGACGCCCCCTTCGAGCCGTCCAGCGGGCTGGTCAAGGGCAAGAAGATCCCCAAGACCAGGACCGGCACCCGCGTCCGCTTCTGGCCGGACAAGCAGATCTTCCTCAAGGACGCCGAGCTGTCGCTCGACGACCTGCACGCGCGCGCCCGGCAGACCGCCTTCCTCGTGCCCGGCCTCACGCTCGTGGTGCGCGACGAGCGCTCCGCCGACAAGGCCGGGCACACCACCGAGACCTTCCGCTACGACGGCGGCATCAGCGAGTTCTGCGAGTTCCTGGCCCCCGACCGCCCGGTCTGCGACGTGCTGCGGCTGTCGGGCCAGGGGACGTTCAAGGAGACCGTCCCGGTGCTCGACGACCGCGGGCACATGACGCCCACCGAGGTCACCCGCGACCTCGGCGTCGACATCGCGCTGCGCTGGGGCACCGGGTACGACACCACGATCCGCTCGTTCGTCAACATCATCGCCACCCCCAAGGGCGGCACCCACGTCGCCGGCTTCGAGCGCTCCCTGACCCGCACCGTCAACGACGCCCTGCGCAGCCTGAAGCTGCTGCGCGTCGCCGAGGACGACGTCGTCAAGGACGACGCGCTGGAGGGCCTGACCGCGGTGGTCACGGTCCGGCTCGCGGAGCCGCAGTTCGAGGGGCAGACCAAGGAGGTGCTGGGCACCTCGGCGGCCTCCCGGATCGTCGCGCAGGTCGTCGCCAAGGAGCTGAAGGCGTTCCTGACGTCCACCAAGCGGGACGCCAAGCAGCAGGCGCGGGCGGTGCTGGAGAAGGCCGTGGCCGCGGCCCGTACGCGCATCGCCGCCCGGCAGCACAAGGAGGCGCAGCGCCGCAAGACGGCGCTGGAGTCCTCCTCGCTGCCCGCCAAGCTCGCGGACTGCCGCAGCGACGACGTGGAGCGCTCCGAGCTGTTCATCGTCGAGGGCGACTCCGCGCTGGGCACGGCCAAGCTCGCGCGCAACTCCGAGTTCCAGGCCCTGCTGCCGATCCGCGGCAAGATCCTCAACGTGCAGAAGGCGTCCGTCGCGGACATGCTGAAGAACGCCGAGTGCAGCGCGATCATCCAGGTGATAGGGGCCGGATCGGGGCGGACGTTCGACATCGACCAGGCCCGCTACGGCAAGGTGATCTTCCTCGCCGACGCGGACGTCGACGGCGCGCACATCCGCACCCTGCTGCTCACGCTCTTCCAGCGCTACATGCGCCCGATGGTCGAGGAGGGCCGGGTCTTCTCCGCGGTGCCGCCGCTGCACCGCATCGAGCTGGTCCAGCCCAAGAAGGGCCAGGACAAGTACATCTACACGTACTCGGACACCGAGCTGCGCGAGACCCTGCTCGACCTGCAGCGCAAGGGCACGCGGTTCAAGGACTCCATCCAGCGCTACAAGGGCCTCGGCGAGATGGACGCCGACCAGCTCGCGGAGACCACGATGGACCCGCGGTACCGCACGCTGCGGCGGATCAACATCAGCGACCTGGAGGCCGCCGAGCAGGTGTTCAACCTCCTGATGGGCAACGAGGTCGCCCCCCGCAAGGAGTTCATCACCAACTCGGCGGCCACCTTGGACCGTTCGCGTATCGACACCTGAGCCCCGGCCGGGCGGTCCGGCCGGGGCCCGGGGCGCTCAGCCCCGGCCGGACGCCGCCTCGAACTCGGTCACCCAGTGCCGGGTCCGGTCCAGGTACGCGGTCTCGGCGGCCGCGCCCGTACGCCCGTAGGCGCCCTCGAAGGTGACGTAGACCGGCAGCGGCGGCGCGGAGGAGGCCGGCTCCAGCTGGCTGCCCTCGTGCCACTCGTTGAACGACGTGAGCGTCACCCAGTCCGCCGGCCCGCCCTTCTCCGGGTCCAGCACGTAGCCCCAGCTGCGGTCGTACACCTCGCCGTCCGCGCGGTCCACGGTCGGCGAGGTGTTGCCCGGCACCGCGCGGTCGTCGAGGTAGCCGGGGCCGATGGACGGCGCCCACACGTAGTCGTTCGCGCGGCACCACGCCGCGACGCCCGCCCAGTCCGGGTCGTTCGCGCCGGCGATGGCGTCGTAGGTGTAGATGCCGCCGAAGTGCTCGACGCGTGAGACGTCCGTCGTCTGCGCCATCACCAGGGCGCTGTCCCGGATCTCCGCGATGGGCGCCCAGTCGGTGGTGTTCAGGCTGTTGAAGACGTAGTACGCGCAGCGCCCGCCCCGGTCCGCGGCCCGGTGGTAGGCGGGGTGGTCGCCGTACGCCTCCTCCAGGTACGCCACGTCGTCGACGACCGACGCCCCGTCGCGCCCCGAGTAGGGCTCGATGTGCCAGGCGATCTGCAGCCCCTCGGCCGCCGCCGCGTCCAGCACGCCGGCCGCCAGCCGGTCCTCGTAGCCGCCGCGGCCCCACCAGCTGTACGCCAGCACGCCGATGCCGGCCTGCCGCGCCCAGGCCATGTGCTGGGCGACGGCGCCGTCGTAGTCGCCGGAGTCGTACGCGCCGAGGACGGGGTAGAAGTCGGCGCCGATGTCGTCGGGCGGGGTGTGCCCGCCCTGCTGCCAGTGCACCCACGAGCCGTGGTGGTCGGGGTTTCCGTACCAGGAGTAGTAGAAGGCGTGCACGTACGGGGACGGCTCGGCGGCGGCGGCCGCGCGCGTCCCGGCGGCGGGTGCGGCGGCTGCCGCACGGCCGGCGGGCAGGCCGCCCGCCGCGGCGAGGCCGGCGCCCGCGGCGCCGGCGAGGAAGGCTCTTCGGGTGGTCACGGTGGTGCTCCTCTCATGGGGGACGGGCTCCCGGCCCGTGGGGGTGGGCCGGGAGCCCGGACGAGTGGACCGCTGTGCCGTGTGGTGCTCCTGCTGCCGTGCGGCGGTGCGGGTGGCGCTGTGCCCCGGGGGAGCGGGTCAGTCCTGGCCGGGCCAGGCCGAGCAGTCCTCCCACTCGGTGTCCCAGCCGGAGTTGCCGCCGCCGTCGGTCAGTGTGAAGGTGCCGCTGCCCTCCGGGTACGGGCAGTTGTAGACGCCGGCCACGCCGACGTCCGTCGCGGTGACGTTGCCGGCGGTCACCCCGCCCTGGGTCTCGGCCTGCACGACGACGCTGCCGACGCCGTCCACGGTGGCGCCGTCGATCGTGACGTTCTGCACGGCCTTGCCCGTACCGCCGCCGGAGACGAACTCGAAGGCGCTCCACGGGCTGTCGGTGACGACGGTGTCCGTGATGTTCACGTCCGCCTCGATGGCGCTGTCGTAGGAGTCGACGCGCAGCGCGCCCATCGGGTGGTTCCAGTTGGGGTTCATCGCGCCGGTACGCACCAGCTCGTTCCCCGCGACGGTGATGGTGCCCGCCAGCGGATGGAACGGGTCCAGGAACTTCTGGTTGGAGATCGCGATGCCGCTGCCCAGGGCGTTGGTGTCCAGGATGCGGTTGTTCTCGACGGTGATGTCGGTGCCGCCGTAGATCGCGATGCCGTTGGCGAGGTTGGGCTGCGAGATGGTGTTGTCCGCGAAGGTGGAGTCCACGTCCGGCGCGTTCAGCGACCACATGGCGAGCGCGTCGTCGCCGGTGTTGCGCAGGAAGTTGTTGCGCACCTGCACGCCCTTGGCGCTGCCGTTGAGGTTCAGGCCGTCGGCCGCCATGTCGAGGAAGCGGCTGTCCTCGACCACCAGGCCGTCGTTGGTGCCGGTCAGCCAGAGCCCGACCTTCAGGTGCTGGAGCCACATCCCGGAGACGGTGGAGCCGGCGCCGAGGCTGCCGTTGACGAAGTTGTCCGGGTTGCCGTCGACGCGCTCGGTGACCTCGCCGATGACGGCGAAGTCGGCGAGGTGCGCGTTGCCCGCCGAGCCCGACTGGTTGACGAAGCGGGAGCTGCGGACCACGGAGTGCCAGGATCCCGCGCCCTTGAGCGTGACGTTCTCGACGCCGGACAGCTCCGAGCCGACCTTGAAGTCGCCCGGCGGGATCCACACCGTGCCGCCGCCCTTCGCCTCGGCGACGGCCGCGCGGAACGCCTCCGCGGAGTCCGCCGCACCGGTCGGGTCGGCGCCCTTGTCGACGACGGAGACCGAGCCGGCGGGCTGCTCCGCGGGCGCGGCGACCTGCTCGAAGTCGGCGACGTCCACGGTGTACGGGCCGCCGGCGAGGTCGTCGGCCTGCAGCCGCACGGTGTCGCCCGCCTTCAGGTCCTGCCCGAGGAGGACGCGGGAGTTGTCCAGCAGGTGGTGGGTCTTGGCGCCCGGGATCCAGGGCGTGTCCATGTAGGAGTACTTGGAGGTGACGGCGAGCGGCGCGTCCAGCTTGGTGCCGTTGGCGTAGACGGCCAGGCTGCCGGACTTGCCGTCGGGCACGCTGTACGCGACGTTGACGGCGTTGGCCGGCGCGGTGAGCGTGAACTCGACGTACTCGCCCTGGGCGTCGAGTTCCACCGCCTGGCGACCGGAGGACTCCGAGGCCAGGGTGCCCTGGGTGTAGTCGGGGCCGACGGGGCTGCCGTTGGTGTCGGCCGCCTCCGCCTCGATCGAGACGAACGGCAGGTCGGCGCCCGCCTCCGGCGCGCCGTGGGCGCCGCCGGGCACGGCGACGAGCGCCGCGGCGGCGGCCACGGACGCGGCCAGCGTGATCCTTCCTGTGCGTGCTTTGCGCATGGCGAACCTTTCCCGTGGGGGGTGGGTGGGGGGTGGGGAGCCGGGGGGGCGGGCGGGCGGGGGCGGCCG
>NZ_JAINRD010000041.1 GCF_020400605.1 Streptomyces aculeolatus
CCCGCCACACCTCCTCCATCAACATCGACACCGGCAAAACCCGCCCCGGATACAACGCAAACAACGCAAACACCTGACGCGGCTTACCCGCAGACGGAACAACCGACCCCCCATTCACCACACCACACAACGGACCCAAAACCCGAATCTCCACAACACCCTCCAACCGACCCAACACACCACCACCCAGCATCCAACCCCCCACTTGGCCACCACCACACCAACGACTTGGCGCCCACTTGGCGACCCACCACCAACACACGGCACGAGGAAGAGCCGAACTGGCGACCGGTCTGGACATCCACCGCGGTAATGCCCACCCACCCTCCTTCGCCCCCAGCTCACCGGTCCGGTCGCGTGCTAAACCATGGAATCCGGCGCGGCCCCGGAGGTAGACACAGAAGGCAATCGCCGCACAAGGGCCGAGTCTCCCGCATTCCAGATCCAATTGGGGGTGGCGTCGTACTGCACACCGAGTCCGCCCATCTGCCCACCTACCGGGCCCCGAGGAGCGACACCCGCGGTGTCGGTGCGGGGTGAGCCGCTGTCATGCGGCCGTGTGCGCCGCCCTCCACGTGCGCCGCGACGGCCGTGCGAGACCCGTCCTGCCGCGCTGTGCGACAAGGAGACATCGAATGACCACAACTCCCGACCTGCGCGCGGCCTTCACCGAGGTCATGGCAGCGGTACCCACGCCGGTGTCGGTGGTCACCGCAATAGACGGGGACCGCCCGCACGGTACGACCGTGAGTGCCTTCACCTCGCTGTCCCTCAACCCGCCCATGGCCGACGAGCTGGTCAACGGGGGCGATCACGTCATCGTGCTCGGCACCGTCACGAGAGCCGAGTCCAGCGGGCGTACCCCGCTGACCTATCACGCGCGCACCTACGGCACCCACACCCCACACAATCATCCCGTTCGCTGACCGGCGTGGGGTATCTCACGAGTGATGGTCTGATCTCGCCCGCCCCCCGCGTTCCTGTCCGCAACCGCGGCATCATTTCCCGGGCAGCTGACCCTCAAGACGAGAACCGCTTGTGCGTCCGTCGCCTCTATTTGTCCGGCCGCCGAATGTACGTGGCGCTCTCGGCGGCGTAGGCGCACGCGAGGGCGGCGTCTTCACGGCACTCTTCCGGCGAGTACGAGGGCACATGGGGTCGGCCTTCGTTCCACCTCTGCCAGGGGCCGTTCGGGACGAGGAATCCGGACGTACGGTCCACGCCGTGTTCCGCGTCGAGGAGCAGCAGCGCTCCGAGGGCGGTGTCCGCGTGGGAGTAGCGGTCCGGGCGGGGGAGGCTGCGGGCGAGGTAGGAGACCAGGATGTCCGCGTCGGCGGGCGTGCCCAAACGGGCGAGGGCGAGGCAGTAGTTGTTCGCCGAGTAGTCGTCGGGGGTGAGGAGGAGTTCAGAGAGTCGCTCGCGGAATTCGGATCTGCGGGCGACGGCGACGAGCCAGGCCGCGACCATGCGCTCGCGCCAGCCGCGGGAGAGGAGGATGTCCATCGACCGGGGCGTGATCTTGTGGGCATCCCTCGCCAGCCTCCGGGCGAATCTCCTGCGCTCGCGGCCCTGCATGGCCAGGAAGCGTCCGCCGCAGAGTTCGCTGTAGCGCCGGCCCCGTCTGACGTAGTGCCAGACCACGCGCACATGCTCCGGGGGGTCGTAGGCGTAGCCCATGTGTACATTCTGCCCCCGGGGAGGAGATCGGCGGGCGGTGTTGCCGCCGATCTCCGCGCCGCTTCGGGGAGGGTCAGAAGAACGAGCTGTCGCCGCCCAGTTGGACCGCCCCGTAGTACGCCTCGGCGGCGTTGACGCACGCGAGGTGGGAGAGGCGGGAGCTCTCGCGGTCGTCGCAGATGCGGCGCATTTCGGTGCGGAAGCGGCCGTCGATCCAGTTCTTCGTCTCGCGCGTCGGGCTGAGCTGCAGTTCGTGGTCGGCGCCGTAGTTCCGGTAGCCGAAGTCGTGCTGGACGCACGCGGGGCGGAAGACCTCGCTGTACGGGGCATAGCCGGTGGGGACGGAGCAGCCGTCGTTGGTCCAGTTGAACGGCGGTACGTGGGGGGTTTCGGCGAACTCCACGTAGGTCAGGTTCATGATCGCGTCGGCCTGCTCGCGCAGCGTCGGCGCTGCTGCGGGAGCGGTGGCCACCGGGTTCGCCTCGGCGGCCGTGGCGGTGTCGGCGCCCGCCAGGGTGCCGCCGAGGGTGGCTGCTGTGAGCAGGGCCAGGGTGGCGGTGGTGGTCGACAGCTTCCTTCGCAGTGCGGCGACGGGCGCCCGGCTGCGGGGGGTCTTGTTCATGCGGGAAGGCTGCGCGCCGGGGCTGCGATCATGCGGTCCGTGGTGCGGATCCGCCCGTACGGGTCCGGCGGGCCGTCCGGTTGACCGAGCGGCGCCCGCCCGGCGCGGTGCGCGTGTGCGCCCTCCGCGCAGGGCGGGCTCCAGTCACGATCAGGGGGCGTCGAGGGATTCCTCGATGCCCTTCATCTCCTCGTCCGTGACCTCTTGGACCAGACGCCGGCCGGTCTTGTCATCGATACCCTCGCAGGCATCAGGCTTTTCTTCACCGGCGCCCTCCTTGCCCGCCGCGGCGTCCTTCAACTGCTTGGTGATGGCCTCCTTGCAGGCTGCCTCATCCGGCTCGCTGTCACTACCGCAGCCGGCCACGGCGAAGGTCAGAGCCGCCGCAGCCGCAGCAAGAGCGGAAATACGGGCAGTGCGCTTGTGCATGATTCCCCTAGCAAATACGTGTTCGGACCGGTGAATCCTGTCCGACTCCGGAGGCCCGTGTCTTGCGGTGTGACTGTTTGGTGACATGACCGGGACACGATCACAAGGATTCGGAGCGTCAGGTTCGAACCGGGCGTGTGCTTCTACGCGTGTCACTCGAACAGCCCCGCTCCGGGGGTCGGCCGTGCCCGGCGGGCCGAGGCTGGAGTGCACTGCACTCACCCGCGGGAGGACCCGTATGGCCACGCCCGATCTCCGCGACCACGCCGACTTCGAGGCCGCCGACCGCGGCTTCCTCGCCGGACCCTCCGAGCAGCAGGTCACCACCGCGGACGGACGGGTGGTGTGGGACTTCGACGACACCGGCTTCCTCGGCACCTTTCCCGACGACGGCCATCCCGACACCGTCGACCCCAGCCTGTGGCGCCAGGCGAAGCTGTGCGCCCGTGCCGGGCTCTACGAGGTGGCCGCCGGTGTCCTCCAGGTACGCGGGTACGACCTGTCGAACATGACCCTGATCGAGGGCGACCGCGGGGTCGTCGTCGTGGATCCGCTGATCTCCCGGGAGACCGCCGCCGCGGCGCTGGCCCTGTACCGCGCGGAGCGCGGCGACCGGCCCGTCACCGGTGTGGTCATCACGCACTCGCACCTCGACCACTTCGGCGGCATCCTCGGCGTCCTCGACCCGGAAGCCGACGCGGACGTGCCGGTCCTCGCCCCCGCCGGGTACCTGGAGCACTCCGTGGCCGAGAACGTCTACGCCGGCACCGCGATGCTGCGCCGCGGCTTCTACTACGGCGGGATGAACCTGGAGCGCGGCCCCGCCGGGCTGGTCGGCATGGGGCTGGGCTTCACCGCCTCCACCGGTACGCCCGCCCTGCTGCCGGCCACCATGGACGTCACCCACACCGGGCAGACCGAGACGGTCGACGGCGTGCGGTTCGTCTTCCAGATGACGCCCGGCACCGAGGCCCCGTCGGAGATGAACTTCCTGCTGCCCGACCACCGCGCGCTGTGCATGGCGGAGAACGCCACCCACAACCTGCACAACATCCTGACCCTCCGCGGCGCCCTCGTGCGCGACGCCCGCATCTGGGCCCGCTATCTCGACGAGGCGCTACGGCTCTTCGCCGCCGGCGCCGACGTGCTGTTCGCCTCCCACCACTGGCCGACCTGGGGGCAGGAGGCGATGCGCGACTTCCTGACCGAGCAGCGGGACCTGTACGCGTATCTGCACGACCAGACGCTGCGGCTGGCCAACCAGGGATACACCGGCACCGAGATCGCCGAGATCATCGAGATGCCGCCGTCGCTCGCCGCGGCCTGGCACACGCACGGCTACTACGGCTCCGTCAGCCACAACGTGAAGGCCATCTACCAGCGCTACCTCGGCTGGTACGACGGCCATCCCGCCTCGTTGTGGGAACACCCGCCGGCCGAGACCGCCAAGCGCTACGCGGAGTGCATGGGCGGCGTGGACGCGATGGTGGCCAAGGCCGGCTCGTACGCCGACGACGGCGATCTGCGCTTCGCCGCGCAGCTCCTCAAGCACGCCGTGTTCGCCGACCCCGACCACACCGGCGCGAAGAACGCGCTCGCCGACGTCTTCGAACAGCTCGGCCACGGCGCGGAGTGCGCCACCTGGCGCAACTGCTATCTCGTCGGGGCCCGTGAGCTGCGCGAGGGTGTCAGCCGGACCGACATCGCCGCGAGCAGCCTCATGGCCGCCCTCAGCGTCGAGCAGCTCCTCGACTCCGTCGCCATCGTCGTCGACGGCCCCCGGGCGTGGGATCTCCGCCTCACCCTGGACTGGCACGTCACCGACCTCGGCGAGCACCACCGGGCCACGCTCTCGCACGGCGCCCTCACCCACCACCGCCTCGACGGGCATCCCGCGGAGCCGGCCGACGTGTCGCTGACGCTGACCAAGGCCCAGTTGCTCGCGCTGCTGGCGGGTGAGGATCCGGAGGGCATCGAGCACACGGGCGACCTGGGTGTGCTGCGCACCCTGATGTCCGTCCTCGACAAGCCCGACCCGGACTTCGCCGTCGTCACCCCCTGAGGTCGCGCGGGATCAGCCCGCGGGCGGCGGGCCCCAGCCGCCGTGCGGCTGCTGCGGGGGCGGCGGGGCGCCGTAGGGCTGCTGGGCCGGGTACGACGGGGGCGGCTGCGCGGCGCGCTGCCCGGAGCCGCCGGGGCTGCGGTCCAGCACGCCGCAGGCGACCGCGCCGATCATGAGGCCGATGCCCAGGTAGGAGCTGGACTCGCGGATCTGCTGGAACTCGATGCTCTCCACGTCAGACCGCTCAGCCATCATCGGCATCACGAATCCCTGTACCAGGAAGTACAGGCCGCAGACGAAAAGCACCCATCCGAAGATTTTCATACGCGGCACCCTACGTCGGGCACGCGCGTTACCAGGCCGGATTCCGCTTCCCGAAGACCGTTACACGGCACCGGCGTTCAGGCTATGTCGCCCGCCCACTCCCACCGCCGCGGAGCACCGGGCGCGGGCGCATAGGTGGCGCGGCCACCGGAGCCGAAGCGGCCCAGCTCGGTGGGCAGGGCCGCGCCCGCGGCGGTCTCCCGCGCGCTCCAGCCGGTGATGTCGAGCAGCAGCCCGTCCAGGGGGCCGCCGACCAGCTCGGCATAGTCGCGGCCCGGGCGCGGCCCGGGGTGCGGGTCGTCGTGTTCCGCGCCGTAGACCCGGCCGCGCAGCAACTCCTCGTCCCTGTCCATGGCCCCAGCCTCTCAGCCGGCACTGACACTCCGGCGTGGTCGCGTCCGCGGCCGGGGCCGGGCCGGGCGCGCGGCGGAGGGGAGGTGGCCGTATGCTGCGGCCATGGCATGCCGCATCACCGAACTGGTCATCGACGCCGCCGACCCCGAGCGGCTCGCCGCGTTCTGGAGCGAGGTCCTCGGCTACGTCGAGCTCGAACGGGACGACGACGGCACCATCGAGATCGGCCCGGCGGACGCCGGCTTCGGCGGGCTCCAGCCCACGCTCGTGCTGAGCGCGAGCAGCGACCCGCGCCGGGGGAAGCTCCCGCTGCACATCGACGTCAACGCCACCGACCGCGACCAGGAGGCGGAGCTGGAGCGGCTGCTCGCGCTCGGCGCCAGGCACGTCGACGTCGGCCAGTCCGGCACGGAGAGCTGGTACCCGCTGGCGGACCCCGAAGGCAACGAGTTCTGCCTGCTGCGCTCCCGGGTGCGGCCCGCGGGCTGACGCCGCCGCCGGCGCGGCCCGGATCCCACCCTCGGCGTCAGGCGTCGAAGCGGTTGCGGGCGGCCTCGATGTGGTGCAGGTACTGCTGGGTCCAGTCGCACATCGCGTCCACCGTGGCGCGCAGGGCGCGGCCCGGCTCGGTGAGCGTGTACTCGACCCGCGGCGGGACCGTGGGGTAGACCTTCCGGTCGACCAGGCCGTCGCGCTCCAGGGTGCGCAGGTTTTGCGTGAGCATCTTGTGGCTGACGCCCTCGACCTCGTCGCGCAGCTCGCTGAAGCGCAGCGTGCGCTCGCCGAGCGCTTCGATGATCAGCAGCGCCCGCTTGTTGGCGACGTCGGAGAAGACCTCCCGCGCCAGGGAGTCCGCGCGCCTGAGGTCCGCGTCCTCGGGGAGGGCCTTGAGTTCCCGCTTGGTCACCATCTGGTTCCTCAGTAACGAAAAAGTGCGTTCTTCCAGGTCAGCGCTCACTCTCCTACAGTTCTCGAGTAACCACAAGAGAGCCAAGGGAAGGACACTCACCATGGCGGCCATCGACGCCTTCCACCACGGCGTGGCACCCGAGAACGAGTTCGGCTACGCGCAGGCGATCAGGTCGGGCGAGCTGATCCACGTCTCCGGGCAGGTCGCGTTCGACGAGGCGGGCGAGTTCGCGCACGCGGACGACTGCGCCGCGCAGCTGGAGCTGACGTACGCCAATCTCGACAAGGCCCTGGAGCACTACGGCGCCGCCCGCAGCCAGATCGTGTCGCAGACCGTGTACGGCGTGCACCTGCAGCGGAACGCCGCGGCGATCACCGCGGGCAACCGGGCGTACTACGGCGCCCACCGCCCCGCCAGCACCGTCGTCGGGGTCGCCGAGCTGGCCTTCCCCGGGCAGCTCGTCGAGATCGCCGTCGTCGTGGACACCCGGCTGCCGGCCTGAGTCCGCCCCCGGTCACATCCGCTCGGCGCCTGTCCTGATGGCGTCGCGGATGCGGGTGTAGGTGCCGCAGCGGCAGATGTTGCGGATGCCGTCGAGGTCGTCGTCGGTGATCTCCCGGCCCTCGGCGGCCACGCGGCGTACCAGGGCGACGGCGGCCATGATCTGGCCGGGCTGGCAGTAGCCGCACTGGACCACGTCGTGGTCCAGCCACGCCTGCTGCATGGGATGCAGGTCTGCGTCGACGGTGTCCGCGAGGCCCTCGATGGTGGTGACCTCGTCCGTCGCCTCCAGATCGCCGACCGGAATGGCGCAGGGGTTGGCGGCCTTGCCGTTGAGGTGGCTGGTGCACGCCTTGCAGACGTTGATCCCGCAACCGTACTTCGGTCCGGTGACGCCCAGGACATCACGCAGCACCCACAGCAGACGCTCGTCATCGGCCGCGTCGACGGTGACTTGCTCGCCGTTGAGGCGGAAGGTGTGTTCGGGCACGAAAGGCTCCCAGCAGGTCAGCGGACGTGGTCCAGGCCGTCGGTCGGGGACGCGGGAACGGGCGGCACGGTCGGCTTGGGGGTGAAGGAGAGCGTGCCGTGGTTGACCGGGAAGACGGTGGGCATCGTCCCGGTCGCGCGGCCGTACGCACAGGCGACCGCGGCCATCGACGCGGCAACCCCCAACTCCCCCGCCCCACCCGGCTCGTCCGAGGTGTCCGGCATCACGATCACCTGCAACTCAGGCGGAGTGTTCCACTGCCGGGTGTAGAAGTAGTTGTCCCAACTCGCTTCGAGGAAATGCCCCTCCCGCAAGTGGAGGCTCGAGGTCAGGGCCAGCGCAATGCCGTCCATGAGGCAGCCCATCATCTGCGCTTCCAGACCGCGCGGATTGACCGCGAGGCCGACATCGACGGCGAAGACGGCCTTGATGACGCGAGGGCCGCCGACACCGTCGCGGATGGGCCGGCCGACGGTCTCGGGGCGGCAGTCGATCTCCACCAGGGCGGCGCTGACGGACTTGTACTCGGAGTGGAACGCGATGCCCTGCGCGGTGCCCTCGGGCATCTGCCGGCCCCAGTCCCCGGCCTCCGCGGCCTTCTCCAGGACCGCGCGGGAGCGTGCGTCGCGCAGGAAGTCGCGGCGGAACGTGTACGGGTCCTTGCCCATCTTCGCGGCGAGGCGGTCGACGATCAGCTCGCGGGCGCAGGTGACGTCAGGCGAGTAGACGTTGCGCATGCTGCCCGTGTTGAAGCCCTTGTCGGTCTCGTTGAGCAGCCGGGTGGCGAGGCCGAACTCGTAGGGCATCGACTGGCTGAGGTGGAAGAACGTCTGCGAGAAGCCGATGTCGCCGACCGGCAGTCGTGCGGCCATGGCGGTGAACAGCTCGCCGAGGCCGTGGCCGAGGTCGGTGGCGACGCTGGTGTGCCGCTGCTTGAAGCCGAGGACGGCGCCGCCGGCGTAGTCGGCGCGTACCCGCGAGGTGGCCATGGGGTGCGTACGCCCCTGGCGGGAGTCGTCGGCCCGGTGCCACATGAGCTTCACGGGCTTGCCGATCCGGCGGGAGACCTCGACGGCCTCCAGGGCGGCGTCGAAGAACAGCTTGCGGCCGAAGGAGCCGCCGCCCTGGGCGATGTGGACGGTGACGCGCCCGAGGGGCAGGCCGAGCTTGGCGGCGATGGCCTCCTTGGCGACGATCGGTGACTTGAGCGCCGACCAGACCTCCGCGCGGTCGGGGCGTACGTCGGCGACGGCGCAGTTGGGCTCCAGCGCGCTGTTGCTGCGGAAGTGGAAGGTGAACGTGGCCTCCACGTGGGGGGTGAGCGGCGGCAGGCCCATCGGCGGCTCGGCGGCGGCGAGTTCACGCAGCACACTCTGGTCGGACTTGCCCTCGGCGGTGCCGGGCAGCCAGTCGACGCGCAGCGCGCGTACGGCGTCGACGCACTGGCCGAAGGTCTCGGCGCGTACGGCCACGCCGGTGTCGATCGGTACGACGTCGGTGACGCCGGGCATGGCGGCGACGTCGGCGAGGTTGGCGACCGCCCCTGGCTTGCCGTTGATGGTCGGCGGGCGGCAGACCATCGTGGGCTTGGCGCCGGGGACGTCGAGGTCCATGGCGAACTTCTTGCGGCCGGTGACCGCGTCGCGGGCGTCGATGCGGTTGTGGGGGCGGCCGATGACCTTGAAGTCCTCGCGGGCGGTGAGGCGGACCTCCACGGGCTCGGAGCGGGTGGCGGCGGCCTTGGGGGCGAGGGTGCCGATGTCCACGGAGGCGCCGGAGCGGTCGCGGACGGTGCCGTCGTGCAGCGTCAGGTGCGCGGCGGGCGAGCCGAGTTCGGCCGCGGCGGCGGCGAGCAGCCGGTGGCGGGCGACGGCGGCGGCGACGCGGATGGGGGTGTAGGTGGCGATGGTGGTGTTGGAGGCGCCGGTGAGCTGGTTGAACAGCAGCTCGGGGCGGGCTTCGGCCAGCGTGACGCGTACCCGCTCGGGTGGGAGCGCCAGTTCCTCGGCGATGAGCATAGCGGTGGAGGTGGTGATGCCCTGTCCGACCTCGGCGCGGGGCAGGGCGAAGGAGACGGTGCCGTCGGGCTGGACTTCGACGGTGATCAGGCCCGAGGTGGGCAGGGCGGCCGCGGTCATGACGTCGTTGAGGTCGAGGAGTTCGGTGAGGTCCGGCGAGGCGGGCCTGGCGCCGGCCGCGGGGGCGGGTGCGAGTTCGGCGGCGGCCACCAGGGTGGGGGCGGCCAGCACGTAGCCGAGGAACCGCCGCCGGCCGGGTTCCGCCTGCCGCCGCCTGCCGTTCGGTCCGGTCATCGTCCGGCTCCTTCCGCCCGGTTGGCCATGGCTGCCCCGTCGCGGGCCGCCGGCCCGCCGCGGGGAAGTACCAGAACGTACCGGCCGGGCGCTGCCCGGGACAGGGGGCATCCGGCCGCGCGCGGTCAGTCGCTCCCGGCCGGTCCGCCGACGGCGCCGACGGCGAGGGCGCGGGCGGCGTCGGCGAAGAACTCCTCGTCGGCTCCCGGGGCGAGGTCGAGGAGTACGCCCTGGCTGAGGCCGACGAAAAGGGCGCGGAGCGCGGTGACGAGCCGCCGCGCCTGCCGGGGTGTCACGCTGCCGCCGGCGTGGGCCCGGCCGGTGAACAGCGCCGCCAGGTGGCCTTCCTGCTCCTGGATGGTCCGGGCGATCTGGGAGCCGAGGCCGGGGTCGTGCAGCGCCATGTCCAGCAGGGTGATCTGCAGCGCCAGGTCGGACCTGGCCTCCGGGGTGTCGCAGGAGCGCCGGTAGTAGCGGGCGAAGGCGTCCACCGCCGCGAGCAGGTCCGCCTCGCGTGGGACGGCCTGCTCGATCTCCTGGTAGTGGGGGCGCAGGTAGTCCTCGACGAGGGCCGTCAGCAGGCCGCCCTTGCTGCCGAACAGCGAGTAGACGGCGCCGGTGGTCAGGTCCGCGTGCTCGGCGATGTCCTCCAGCCGGGCGCGGTGGCCCTCCCGGGCCACGAGCTGGAACGCCGCGTCGAGCAGGGCTCGGCGGTTGCGCTCCTTGTTCTCCGCTCTCGTCCTTCTCATAATTTGGTTATTCTAGTAATCAGGTTACGAGAAGGAAAGGGGGCGGCTCATGACCGGGAGGCTCGGATCCGATGTCGCGCCGGCGACGGCGGGGCGCGCGGCGGGGATCGTCGCCGACGGGGTGTTCAAGGTGCTGCTGGGTGCCGGGTACGTCGCCGGCCACGGCTGGCTCGGCGAGCGGCTCGGCGTGGCCGGGTGGCTGCCGGTGCTCGCGGGGGTGGCCCTGCTGGCCGGCGGTGCGGTGGAGCTGGCGCTGGTGCGCCGGCGGGCGGAGGGCGCGTACATCCGGCTGATGGCCGGCTACGACGCCGGGTGGCTGCTGGCGACGCTCGCCGGGCTGCTGGTGGCGTGGATGGGCGGCAGTGCCGGGGGCGAGGTGTGGGTCGGGTATCAGACGGCGGCGGCGCCGGTGCTCGGTGCGCTGCTCGCGGGCGCGCGTTCCGTACGGCCGGCTGCTCCCGTGCGTACGGCGGGTTCCGCCGCCTGACGCGGGTGCCCGTCCGGGTCCGGCGCGTGCGGCTCCGTCTGCCGCGGGGATTCCGCGTCGGGCAGCAGCGCGCGCAGGCCGGCGAACCACGTGTCCAGGTCCGCCGCGCGCAGCAGCCCCGTGCCGATCAGCAGGCCCCGGTAGCCGGCCGCGAGGAGGGCGGCGGCCTCCTCGGGGGTGGCGATGCCGCCGGCGCTGACGGTCAGCCCGGCACCCGCGGCCCGCACACGGGGCAGCAGGTCGTGGCTGCGGTCCAGGTCCGGTTCCGTGCTCCCGCGCGTGCGGACGTCCTTGTTGTTCACGGCGACGACGCAGGCCTCGGGCCGGGTGAGCGCGGACAGCTCGGCGGCGGAGGTGATCTCGACGAACGGGGTGACGCCGTGGGACAGGCAGGCGTCGACCAGCGTCGCCATGAGCCGGTGCGGCAGGATGGTGGCCGCGAGCAGCACGGCGGCCGCGCCCGCCTCGGCGGCCTGCCTGATCTGCTTCTCCTTGGTGAAGAAGTCCTTGACGAGGACGGGCAGCGAGGTCTCCGCGACCACCTCGTCCAGGAGCCGGGACGTGCCGCCGAACCACGAGCCGGTGACGACGGACAGCGCGGGCGCGCCCAACTCCTCGTAGCGGCGGACCAGGTCGCCGGCGGTACGGTCCTGCAGCAGGTCCGCGCCGTCCGCTACGGACCGCTCGACCTCCATGATCACCGGCAGTTCGGCGACGGCGAGCGCGTCGCCGAAGCGCTGGTCGGCCGGGCTCGTGCCGGCCGTGTCAGCGGGGAAGGGCATGCTGTTCCTCCTGGAGGGCCTGCCGCCGCCCCGTGTCCCGGGCGCGGCGGATGTCGCCGACGAGCGCCGGCGAGAGCTGTCCGGCGCCGTCGCTGGGCGCCGCTGTCGACGTCGGGGCTCAGCCCTTCCGCGCGGCCGCGTCGGCGTGCAGCGAGCCGGCCACCAGCCGGGTGCTGTCCGGGTCCGCGAAGATGCCGGGGTGGGCGCCGCGCATGCCGTCGAGCACCCGTTCGTACGGCAGGTCGTCGAATTCGCCGTGCTCACGGACGACTTCCATGTGCCGCATGCCGTCAGCGCCGTACGGGTGGTGGACGCTGTCGGTTCTGCCGTCGAAGTCGAGGGGGCGCATGCCGTGCAGGCGGCACAGCAGCCGGTTGAAGACGGGGGTCGCGCGCACCCAGGCGCCGTCGAGGTGGACGGTGGTGAGGGCGTGGTAGCGGAAGACGTCGCCGACGAGCCGGCGCAGCGCGGGCGACGGCAGGTGGTTGCGCACGTCGGTGAGCACGAGCCGTGCGGGGATGCCGACGGCGCGCAGGGCGGCGGCGTAGAGCACGCACTTGTGGATGCACATGCCTTTGCCGGTACGGGCGACCTCGCCGGCGGTGACGCCGGTACGGGACAGGTCCACGCCGTGGACCTCGTAGTCGATGCCGTCGCGCACGGCGTAGTAGAGGCGTACGGCCGCGTCCCTGCTGTCGAGCCCGTCCTGCGGGAGGGTGCGGCGGACGAAGTCGCGGACGTCGGGGTCGTCGGAGTTCAGGAACTCGGTGGGGGCGAGGGCGTTTTCCAGTTCTGTGGTCGTCATCGGTGTTCTCCCGCATCAGGCGGCGCGCCCCAGGCCGAGCGTCGCGGCTATCCGGTCGGCGACGAGTTTCGCGGTCGCCAGGTCCGCGGTGACCTTGCGCCCCGCGGTGAACTTCTCCGCTGTGTCGTAGAGCCACTTCCTGGACATCTCCAGGCCGATCTTCATGTCGACGATCCGCTTGGCGACTGCCTGGAAGCCGCCGACGGACCGGCCGAAGGCGCTGCGCTCCCCCGCGTACGCGACGCAGCGGTCGAGGCGGCGGCGTATCTCGCCGGTGCCGACGATGAAGCAGCACAGGATCTCCCACGTCCTCACGTGGTCCAGGACGAGGAGGCCGGCGCCCACGCGGCCGAGGATGTGGGTCCTGGGTACCCGGCAGTCGTCGAGGAAGAGCGAGCACAGCGGTGCGGACTTCAGCCCCGTCCCCTCGACGGGGTCGCCGAAGGTGAGGCCGGGTGTGTCGCGTGCCACCAGGAAGGCGGTGACGCCCAGCGGGCCGGCGGCGGGTTCTGTCCTGGCGTAGACGACGACGAGGTCGGCGACGGGCCCGTTGCCGACGAACGCCTTGGCGCCGCTGAGGCGGTAGCAGTCGCCGTCGGCGGTCGCGGTCGTACGCATGCCGAGCGCGTCGGAGCCGGAGTCGGGTTCGGTGACGGCGTGGGTGCCGACGGCGGTGCCGGCGCAGACCTGCGGCAGGTGGGCGTCTTTGAGCGCGGTGGAGCCGAAGCGCTGGAGGGCGACGCCGGTGCTCACCATGTGGGTGGTGATGCCGAAGTTCAGTCCGGTGTTGCGGCAGCAGCGGCCCAGTTCCTCCAGCACGTACATCGTGGTGAGGAGCGACTGCCCGAGGCCGCCCCACTTCTCGTCGAAGGGCAGGCGCAGGATCCCGGATTCCATGACGGCGAGCCAGGGTTCGCGCGGAAAGGCCGGTTCCCGGCCGTAGCGGGGGCGGTCCTCGTCGAACTTCCCGAACCACAGGCTGATCCCTTCCTTCAGCCTCTCGTCGTCCTTCGACCAGGCGATCACGGCGGGCTCCTTCGCTCGGGCGTGCTCGTATCGCTGCCGGCGGTCAGTCGTTTCCCCGGTCGACGTGGCGGGCGTCCTTCTGCCACGGTCAACTTTCCGCTCCCTCCGCGGTGTTCTGCTCCTCGGGTAGGCGGCCGGTCCGGGGCCGCAGTCCGGTGACGAACTGCTCGACGTCCCGCAGGAGGTCCCCGCCCTGCTGGTGGGCCTGCGCGATACGGCCGACGAGGGCGCTGCCGACGATCGCGGCCTCGGCGCCGAGAGCCCCGACCGTGCGTACGTCGTGGCGCGTGCGCACCCCGAAGCCGACGGCGACCGGTGCGGCGCCGGTGCGCCTGAGGGCGCGAACGGCGGGGCGCAGGCGGACGGGGTCGGGCGGCGGGGCGGTGCCGGAGCGGCCGTGGGTGGCGACGAGGTAGACGTACGCGGTGGAGCGCCGGGCGGCCCGCGCCAGCACTTCCCCGGGGGAGTCGGCGTAGCAGGTGGTGACGACGCGCTGGCCGGTCTGCTCGGCGGCGTCCCAGTAGGCGGCGGTGGCGCGCGGCGGCAGGCCGTGCAGGAGTACGGCGTCGGCGCCCGCGGAGCGGCTGCGGCGCAGGAACGGCTCGATGCCCAGGGGGCGTACGGTGTGCCGCCAGTCGGCGAGCAGCGCGACCTTGGTGTGCCGCAGCCGGGGCCGTACGCGCTCCAGGAGGTCCATCACCTCGTCCGCCCCGGTGCCGGCGGCGAGCGCCCGCCGGGCGGAGGCGCGGATGACGGGGCCGTCGGTGACGGAGTCGGGGAAGGGGACGGCGAGTTCGGCGCAGTCGACGCCGAGGCGGTCGAAGAGCAGCAGCAGGTCGCGGGTGTGCTCCAGGCCGGGGTCGCCGGCGTTGAGGAAGAGCGCGAGGCCGGGGTCGCGGGACGTGCGGCCGGGGAAGAAGGGGCTGTCGGGGGGCCGGGGCCGCGGGCTGCGGGCGAGGTGGTGGCTAGGCGCGGACACCGGCCACCTGCCTCGCCGTCTCGGGCCGGCGGCTTGCGCGCAGCCGCTCGACGAGCCGTACCGCGGCGCCTTCGCGGAGCGCGTCCTCGGCGGCGTGGAACGCCTCTGCGAGGCTCCGGTCGGCACCCGCCGCGAGGGTGGCGACGGCGGCGTTGAGGCAGACGGTCTCCCGGGCGGCGACGGGGCCGCCGCCGCGCAGCAGCGTCATCAGGTGCGTCTCGACGGGCTCGCCGGGGCCGGCGGGTCGCAGGTCGGCGAGGGTGCCGGCGTACGGCCGCCCGTGGCCGGCGAAGCCGGGTGCGACCGTGGTTTCCGACCGGCTCGGGCCGGGTCGTACGGTGTTGGCGGCGAAGCTCAGCAGCTCGTCGGCGCCGAGGTCGTTGCGGGTCAGCCAGAGGGCGCGGCCCGGGCGGCGGTCGGCGACGCGGGCGGCGACGGCGTAGAGGCCCGGGTCGGAGACGCCGGTGAGCTGGGCGCTGACGGGTATCGCGGCGAGGAACGGGTCGAGGCGGTCGAAGGCGCCGCCGACCTCCTTCATCCCGTACGGCAGGATCGCGCGCGCCAGCCGGGTCAGCTCGACGGGGTGGACGAAGCCGCCGGCGAAGGCGATGCCGTACGCGGCGAGCATGTCCTCGCACTCGGCGTAGCTCGCGGCGGCGGCGATGCCGAGGCGCTCCAGGGTGTCGAGGGAGCCGGAGCGGCCGGTGCAGCCGCGCGAGCCGGTCTTGACGACGCGGACGCCGGTGGCCGCGGCGAGCAGGGCGGCGGCGGTGGTGACGTCGAACGTACCCGGGCCGCCGCCGGTGCCGACGAGGTTGACGGTGCCGGGCCAGGTGGCGGGGAGGCGGTCGCGCCGGGCGTCGAGCGAGTCGAGCAGGGCGACGACGGTGTCCGCGCCGGGCAGCCGGGTGCTGAGGGAGGCCGTGACGCCGAGGGCCTCGCCGGGGAGGAGGGCGTTGTCCTCGGCCCGCTCCCACAGGTCGTGCCAGCTTCCCTCGTCCACCCGGCGGTGGGCGACGAGCGCGAGCAGTACGCCGGGGGGCATGGTCAGCCGACCTTCGCCGTCGTGACGGCGGCGGCCACGAAGGCGTCGATCGACGCCGCGGTGCGGAAGTTGTCCGGCACGACGTCCGCGGCGTCGATGTCGAGCGCGTACTCGTTCTCCAGCCAGCTCACCAGGGTGAGCAGCGCGAGGCTGTCGATCACGCCGTTGCGGAGCAGGTCGTAGTCGTCGGCCAGCTCGGCGGGCGCGGTGCCCAGCTCGTACTCCTCGACCAGGTGGCGCTTGATGGCGTCGATGCGGGACATCCTTCTTCCTTCCTCGTACGGGTTCCGCTCAGAGGCTGTTCGCCACGGTGCGGCGGTCGATCTTCCCGGTGGCGGTACGCGGCAGCGGCGCGTCGACGAACTCGATGCCGCTGGGGATGCCGGCCCGCGGCAGCTCCGCGGCGACGTGCTCGCGCAGCCGCAGGCTGTTGAGCAGGGAACCGGCGGCGCGGTGGACGACGGCGTGCAGCCGCTTGCCGGTGCGCTCGTCCGGCAGGGCGACGACCACGGCGTCCGCCACCTCGGGATGGGAGCGCAGCGCGCCTTCGACGGCGGCGGTGTTGATGCGGATGCCGCGGACCGTGACCATGGAGTCGCTGCGGCCGTCGAGGGTGAGCACGCCGTCGGGGTGGCGGGTCACGACGTCGCCGGTGCGGTAGTACGGGCCGGGCGTCACGCCGTCGGGATGGCCGACGAACGCCGCGGCGTGCTGCGCCGGGTCGAGGTAGCCGCTGGTCTGGAAGGGCGAGGTGACGATCAGTTCGCCGCGCCCCGGCCCCGCGACGACGGTGCCGTCCTCGGCGACGATGTCCGCACAGACGCCTTCGACGGCGCGGCCGATCGGCACGGTGCCGTAGCGGCCGGGATCGCCGGCGGGGTCGATCTCGTGGACGAAGGTGTCGTTGGTCTCCGTACAGCCGTAGACGTTGCGCAGACGCGCCCCGGGAAAGAGGCGGGGCAGCGCGGCGAGGCCGCCGGGGGACAGTGAGTCGCCGGTGACGAGGACCTCGCCGACGGCCGCGAACTCGTCGCCGCGGGCCTGCTTCTCGGCGGCTGCCAGGAGCTGGAAGAGCATCGGCACGCCCTGGACGACGTCCACGGGGCACTGCTGGAGGAGCGCGAGCAGGTGGCCGGGGTGGGCGGTGCGCTCCTGCTCCACCAGTACGACCTGGCCGCCGTGGGAGAGGGTGGTCCAGACGTCGAGCAGGCTGATGTCGAAGTTGAGGGGCGCGTAGCTCAGTACGGACGTGCCGACGCGGATGCCGAACGTCGACGCGGACCATTCGGCGAAGGCGCCGACCGCCGCGGCGGGCAGCGGCACCGCCTTGGGGAGGCCGGTGGACCCGGAGGTCGTGAGGATCAGCGCGGTCCCGTCGGGCACACGGACCGCTGCGGGCCTCGCGGCGACGGCCGCGTCCGCCGTGCCGGTGGTGAGGGTGCGGGGGTCGGGGAGCACGAGGGCGCCGGTGTCGGCGAGGAGCGTGCGCAGCGCCTTGTCCCCCACGTCGGCGGGGGGCACCAGCACCGGCCTCGCGGCGCGCATGCAGGCCAGCAGCACGGCGGTGGTCTCCGGGGACTTCGCGGCGACGGCGGCGACGGGGATTCCCTCCGGAACGCGCAGCGCGGCGATGCTCTTCTCCGCGGCGCGGGACATCGCCAGCAGGTCCCGGTACGACACCGTACGGCCCTGCCAGAACAGGGCGGGGTTCTCCGGGTGCCGACGCGCGACCGTCGCTATTCGTTCCGCCAGCGGGAGAGCCATGCGGGAATCCTCCAGATTCCTGTTCGACGTGCATTCCGCCCGCACCAGGATGGGAACAGATCGCTCGCTGCCGCATCTCGAACAACGCCGTCCGGTCGCCCGGCCTGGCCCGTCGTGCCGCCGCGTCGTCCGGGAATCGGCTTGCGGCGGGCAGGAGTCAGGGATTCCCGCGGACACGCGCGGCGGTGCGCCGAACGGGTTAGGGAAGCCCCCGCCCCCGCGCAGGTCCGGGTCAGTCCCGGTCCGGGTACGGCCAGGGGTTCGTCTCGCACAGCGCGCCGTCCGTGGTGAGGGAGAGCGTCTGCTGCATCATGACGGGCGCGCGCGCCCCGTCCCGTACGCAGGGGGCGTGCAGGTGCCCGAGCCGGTGGCCCACCTCGTGGTTGATGAGCATCTGGCGGTAGCCGAGGATGTCGTCGCCGTAGGTGGTGGAGCCCTGGGCCCACCGGAAGGCGTTGACGAGGACGCGCTCGGTCAGGCCGGAGTCGCAGGAGACGTTGTCGACGGTGGTGTCGAAGCCCGACATGGCGCACCACTCCCCCGTGGTGCCGGGGCTGGCGAGGGTGACGGCGAATTCGGCGGGCCCGGCCGGGACGCGCTCGAAGGTGCGCCGGCCGGCCTCGCCCCAGCTCCGCGGGTCGTTGAGGGTCTCCTGTACGGCCCGGGCGAAGAGCCGGCCGTCCAGCGGCAGGCCGTCCTCGATGTCGACGCGGTAGCGCACCACCCGGCCCCCGCCCGGGGCGGGGTCGTGACCGGGCACGGTCTCGAACGTGCCGGGCCCCTCCAGGTCGGCGGGGACCGGGTACGTCTCACCCATCCGCCGCCGGTACATCAGGTCCCCGAGCGCGGGCATGTCCAACGAGCCGCCGATGGCGAAGCCGGAGCTGTGCGGCAGCCCGGAGGCCGGCGCGCGGTACGGCACGTGGAAGCCCGACGCGTGCTGCTGCACCTGGAGCGGCGGGGGCTTGGCGTCGTCGGCGGCACCCAGCGGCGTGCGGGTGCGCAGGGCGTCGGGCAGGAGGCTCTGCGGGAGCGCGAAGAGCCAGAGCGCCAACCCGGCGGCGCCGAGGAGCGCGAGCGCCACGGCGCCCGCCGCGATCCGTACCGGCGTGCGCGTACGACCGGCCACCGCTGACCACTCCCCCGCTACTCGAACGGCACCGACAGGCACGCCAGCCGCGCACCCGCCATGCCGGCCTCGCCCGGGTGCGTCGTCGTCGCGTGCTCGTGCACCACGACGGACCGGGCACCGCCGGGGCGGAACCGCCAGTCCTGGCGGGTCGTGGTGTGGGCCTTGCCCCGGTGGTCGGTGGTGAAGTCGAGCCACACCTCGTTCTCGGCGTTGGCGTACGCGGGGTCGACGGAGGGCTGCACGGGGTCCCGCACGTCCTGGTAGTGCGGCCCGGCGTCGTCCGGGGCGGCGCCGCACGGCCGGGTGTGGACGTGTGCGCCGTACGTACGGCCGGGCAGCAGGCCGGTCAGGCTCAGCCGGAGGCGCGTCCCGCCGTCCCGGGCCACCTCCACCACCGTGATGCCGGCGCCCGCGGGCACCAGCGCCGTGTCGTACGTCAGCCCGTCGTCCGGCTCGGCGTTGGCCGGCGGCAGGAAGTACGCGTCGCGCGCGACGGCCCGGAGCCCGTCGCCCGCCGGCGCCGCCGCCGGGGCGGGGCCGACCGCCCCGGTCGCCAGCAGCGCCACCGCCGCGGGTACCGCGGCGAGCGCCGCCCCGGCCCGCCGCCGCACCACCGCCCTCGCGGCCCTCGCCGCTCCCGCCACCGCCTGCATCGCCACCACTCCTCGCCGCCGCTCCGCGCGCCTGCACGTACGCCTCCACCCTGGCGGCGAGGGCGGGGGCAGACGTGTCGTACGCGCGTGGCGTCCGGGTGACGCGGAACGCGGCCGGGCCGGGCGCCGTGCCGGGCCCGGCGCGCGGCTACTTGCCGCGGTGCGGGGCGGCGGAGCCGCCGCGGTTCCAGGTCAGGCAGCCCGTGCTGCGGACGTATTCGCCGTGGTGGACCGTGAGGTGCGTCGGTCCCCAGGTGGAGCCGCTGATGATCGGGATCAGTTCGCCGCCGTTGTCGCCCAGCCGCGACCACCGGCAGCCGCCGGGAGAGCCGTCGGAGCCCTTCGTCGCGTACGTACCGGCAGCGACGGCGCCGCCGACGAAGACCGTGCCGTTGTCGAAGGACGTGCCGAGCCGGTGCCCGTCGCCGGCGGAGCGGTGCGACAGGCGCTCCTCGTCGCCGGAGTCCCCGGGCGGCTGCTCGCCGTGCTTCGCCGACTCCCGCGGGCTGCTCTGCCGTTCGGCGGCCTGCTCCTTCCCCGCCTGCTCCTCGGGCTGCTCCTCGGACTCGGCGGCCTCAGCGGCGCTGTCCCGTACGGCCGACTTGGCATCGCTGACCGGTTCGGTTCCGCCCGTCGTCAGCATGGCGGCCACCACTCCCGTCACCACCATGAGGGCGCACGCGGCTCCGATCGCCCAGCGGTTGCCCAGGAACCGCTGTACCAGCGGCAGGTCAAGGAATTTCGTGAGTTTCTTCATGGCCCCATCGCTCGCATGCATAAAGTGGATGATTAGCTACATAACCTACTTTTCGCATGCGTCATCCGGGCCCCGGACCGGCCGCGCCACGGTGCGCATCACCGCATTGGCGCAGAGAACGCGGACAACTCCGTGCGGCACCCGCCGGTGTCGGCGCTCTCTGCCCACGGAAGGGGATCAAGCCCGGCGAGTACCGCACGGAGGCTTCACCCCGGCTCGGCGGCGCGGCGTCGGCCGCGGCGGATATGCAGGGCATGGCCGGGTCCTTGGGAAGCGGTGCCTGGCGCGGCATCCGGGGGGCGGAAGAGGACTTGCTGCTGGTTCGAGGAAAGCGGGGAATGCGGCGCGGTGCAGCTCCATGCCCCGCCCGTACGGACCGCGACAGCGCCCGCTCCGCCCGCGGATCGCCGCGTCCGCCCAGCTCAGGGCGGCGCGGACGGCGCGGCACGGCGTACACCGGGGCGTACCCCGTCCGGGTGAAAAGGGCCCGCACGGCGGCCCGAAAGGGTATGCGGCCGGTCGGGTGTCCGGGCGCGGACGGGCTCGGCGGTTACGGTCCGGCGACGACCGCCCGTGCCATGATCACGACCGTTTCTCGGCGCCTATTTCGCGGGGGAAGAGATGTCAGCGCGGATCCGTACGGTGGTGTGCGTCGTGCTCGCCGGAATCGCCCTCGGCTGCCCGCCCCCGGCCGGCGCCGGGGACGCGGAGCACGGACGGGCGGATTCCGGGGCACCCGCCGCGGCGCCGTTCTGGGTCGACCCCGAGTCCGCCGCCGCCCGGCAGGTGCGGAAGTGGCGGCGGGAGGGGCGCGGCGAGGACGCGGAGTTGCTCGAGCGGATCGCCGGGCGGCCGGGGGCCACGTGGCCGGGCTGGGAGGACCCGCGCGCCGACGTGGCGCGGGCCGTCGCGGGCGCGGCGGAGGCGGGCGGCCGGGCCGTGCTCGTCGCGTACAACATCCCGCACCGCGACTGCGGCCAGCACTCCGCCGGCGGCGCGGTCGACGCCGCGGCGTACCGCGCCTGGATCGGCGCGTTCGCGGACGCGATCGGGGACGGCCCCGCGCTGGTGGTCCTGGAGCCGGACGCCGTGGCGCACATGGTGGCGGGCTGCACGCCGCCGGAGTACCACGCGGAGCGCCTGGAACTGCTGTCCGGCGCGGTCTCCCGGCTCAAGCAGCACCCGGGGACGGAGGTTTACCTCGACGCCGGGCACTCCAACTGGATCTCCAACGTGGGCGACGTCGCCCGGTCGCTGCGCGCCGCCGGCGTCGACCGGGCCGACGGCTTCGCGCTGAACGTGTCCAACTTCCAGACCACCGAGTCGGAGATCCGCTACGGGCGCCGGCTGTCGGAACTGCTGGGCGGTGCGCGGTTCGTCATCGACACCAGCCGCAACGGCAACGGCCCGCTGCGCGGCGGCGCGGCGGACGCGTGGTGCAACCCGCCCGGCCGCGCGCTGGGGCGCCCGCCGACGACGCGCACGGGAGTCGAGGGCGTGGCCGCGTACCTGTGGATCAAGCGGCCCGGGGATTCCGACGGCACCTGCCGCGGCGGCCCGCCGGCGGGCCGGTGGTGGCCGCGGTACGCGCTGGGCCTGGCCCGTGCCACCGCGGCCAACGACCGCGAGGCGAGCGGCGGCTGACCGCGGCGGCGCTGTCGGGGGCGCGGGCGTGCCCAAGGGGCGCTTTAGCGCACGTGCTTTTACTTTCAGTGTCCGCGTGAACGCCATGGGTAATCAACGCGTGATCCAGTGGCGCCCCCCTCGCCCGGATCCGCTCGCCGCCCCTCTCGGAGGTGTCCCTGGTGGAATTCACCGACACGCCCCTGGCCCCGGCCTGCGCCCGGGTGTTCGCCTCCGGCCTGCACGTCGCCGGAGGAGTCGGCCTGGGCAACAGTTGCTTGCGCTCGCGGTTACCGGACGCGGGGCCCTCACCGGCGGAAGGGAAGGTGCAGCGTGTTCGCCCATGAGCTGGCCGCGGCCGGGCTGCGCGGCGGCCGGGCGGAGCCCGCGTACGCCGCCTGCGGGCGGTACTTGAGGCGCCGCAGCTCCGCGGCGTTCCCCGTTGCGCGCTTCCTGCTGCCGCCCGGCAAGCGCCCGTACTACGACGCGATGCTCGCGTTCTGCGGGTACGCGGACGACGTCCTCGACACCACCGAGCAGGGCCTGCACGAGCGCGCCGAGCGGTTCGACGCCCTGCGCCACGAGGCGCTGCGCCGGATCGGCACGGGTGCCGCCGCGACCGCGGGCACCGGCGCCGGCCCGGTGACCGCGGAGGCGGTGCTGATCTGCCGGGCACTGGCCCACACGGTGCGCACCTGGGACATGGATCCGGAGGGGGTCCGGCGCTTCCTGCGGACGCTGCGCACGGACCTCGACACCAGCTCGTACGCGACGTTCGAGGATCTGGAGCTGTACATGCGCTCCGTCAGCGGGGACATGAGCATCTGGGTCAACACGCTGCTCGAACCGGTGGACGACGAGGCCACGGTGAAGGCCATCGCCCTGGGCTACGGGGTCTACATGCTGGAATTCCTCGACGACATCGCCGAGGACGCCGCGCTGGGCCGCGTCTACCTCCCCCTCGCCGACCTCGAACGCCACGGGCTGAGCCGCCAGGACCTCACCACCGCGGCCGCCCGGCAGCGGATGACCCCGCCGTTGAAGGACGCCGTCCGCTACGAGGCGGACCGGGTGCGGCGCTTCTTCCGGCTGGCGGACGGCTGGCACCGCCACGTCCACCCGTCAGGGCAGGAACTGCCGCGGCAGTACCTGGAGCTGGGCCGTACGGTGCTGGCCGAGCTGATCCGCGACGACTACGACATCTTCCAACGCCGCCGCAGCACCCGCCTGCTGTGCACGGCGCGCGCTGGCGGCACGACGGCGCGCTCGTACCTGCGCACCCTCCGGCACCGCCGCGCGCACCCCCACCGGATCCCGACCATCCCCGGGCAGCGGGCGGGCGGGGACGGGCAGGGCCCGTAGCGCGCCGGGGCCCGCAGCGCCGGGCCCACGCGAACGCCCGGCCGGTGGGACCGGCCGGGCGCGGCGGCGGGGGCGAGCCCGCGGGGTCACCGCGGGCAGAAGGGAATCTGGTCCAGGTTCAGCACGTAGCGGGCGGACATGTAGCCGTGGCCGCCGCCGTGCACCGGCACGCGGTACCACCTGTTGTTGCCCAGCACGTTCTGGCCGATCACCTTGCACTGGATGCGGACGATCGTCCCGGAGTCCGCCCATCCCAGGATGTCGCTGCGCGTCGTCGGCTTGGCCCGCTTGTAGACGACGCTGTTGCCGAGCACCTTGCCCCGGTACGGGTAGTGGTTGGCCTCGGCGACCGGCGCGGACTCGGCCCTCTGCCCCTCGGAGTCGGCTGCGGCGAGCGACGGCGTCGCGGCGAGCGCACCGAGGGTCAGGGCGGCGGTGGCCACCAGGGCGGCGGCAGCCTTGCGGATCGACATCGGGGATCTCCTTTCGCGGTGCTACGCACCAGAGCGGGGAGGAACGTGAGAACCGTAGGAGAAGCCGGTCGCGGCACCGCCCTATTGCGGTCAGACACACCCAACTGCCCCCCGTCCAGCCCAATCCGGGCGGGACCGTGGGCCACGGGTCCGTACGTCCGTGGCTGTTTCCGTGGTCGGCACGGAGGCGATCCGCGGTGTCCGGGGGCGAGGCTGTGATCACACGAGCGGCCCGGCGGGTGACCGGGCCGGATAAGGACAGGAGTGATCATGGGCAGCAGTGGGACCGGGGCGTACGAGACATTCTCGGCCGAGGAGCGGGCCGCGATGAAGGAGCACGCCCGGGAGCAGAAGAAGGCGGCGCGGCGGGGTTCGCGGGCGGACAAGGCGGCGGAGGCACTGCGGGACGTGCTCGCGAAGATCGCGGAGATGCAGGACTCCGACCGGGTCATGGCCGAGCGCGTCCACGCAGTGGTCACGGCGGCGGCGCCGGAGCTGGCGCCGAAGACCTGGTACGGCATGCCCGCGTACGCGCGGGACGGCAAGGTCGTCTGCTTCTTCCAGAGCGCGGGGAAGTTCAACGCGCGCTATGCGACGCTCGGGTTCAGCGATCTGGCGAACCTGGACGAGGGCACGATGTGGCCGGCGGGGTTCGCGCTGACCGAGGTGACGGACGAGGTGGAGGCGCGGATCGCGGCGCTGGTGAAGCAGGCGGTCAGCTAGCCGGGCGCGCCGTCACGGGGCCGAGGCCCAGGGCGGTCAGGGCCGCCGTGCCCGCGGCGCCGTGGTCGCCGCCGGCGAGCAGCAGGGTGCGGGCCGCCTGGTACGGGCTCCCCGCCGCCTCGAACGCCGCGGCCAGGCCCGGCAGCCGCGGCAGGTCGCCGTCGAGCAGCGCCTCGGCCCGGTCCACCTGCGCGGCGGCGACCGGGTTGCCGGCGACGACGGCGCGGGCCGCGGTGATCCGGCCGCGGGCGTCCGGGTGGCCGGCGAGCACCGCCGCCTCCGCGCGCAGCGCGACGTACCAGTGCAGCCAGATCCAGCACACCCACTTCCACACCTCGTCCGGCTCGGGCGCGACCCGCTCCAGCGCGCCCTGCGCGTCGCCGTGGTGAAGCAGGACGGTGGCGTCGAAGACCGCGCCGTAGCCGTGCCGGTGCTCGGTCGTGGTGTCCGCCCGGGCGGCGAGGGAAAGCCAGAGCGCGCGGGCGTCGTCGTCGCCGCGCAGCCCGTGGACCATGGCCACGGAGGCGGCCCCGGCGGCGACGGAGAGCGACTGCTGCCCGCCGCTGTGCTCGAAGGAGTCGCGGAACCGCACGGCGTGGGCGAGGGCTTCGCCGGCGTGGCCCGCGAAGGCGTCGGCGACGAGCAGCCAGGCGGTGGCGTGGTGGCCGGCTTCGGCGAGCAGCGGGTGGTCGGCGAGCTGACTGCCCCAGCGGCGGGCGCGGTCCAGCTCGCCGGCGCCGACCGCGGTGCCGGCGGCCATGGCGAGGGCGTCCATCCGCTCGTGGGTGGCGGCTGGGGTGGGCGGCAGAGGCGCCAGCGCCTCGGTCCTGCGGCGGGTGGCGGCCGCCGTGGCGAAGGCGTCGCCCGCCCAGCTCAGGGCGCCGGACAGGGCGTCGAGGGCGGCGGACTCCGTGACCGGGTCTCCCGCGCGGCGGGCCAGCTCGACGGCGTGTTCCACCCGCTCGACCGTCCGGTCCACGGCGTTGTCCGCGTCCCCCTGCACGGCGCCGTAGGCGTCGCTGACCACCGCCGCCTCGGCCAGCGCGACGGCAGCGCCCGCGCGTGGGTCGTCGCCGGCCAGGTCGCGGGCGCGGGCGAGCACGGCCGTGACCTCGGCGACGGCGGGAAGCCGGGTGAAGGACGTGGAGAAGCGGTACGCGGCGGTGGCGGCCTCGGCGAGGTCGCGGCCGGCGCCGGCGCGGTCGCCCGCGCGCTCGGCGGCCTCGGCGGCGGCGCGGTGCAGCCGGTACATGTCGTCGCCGAGCCGCCGGCAGCCGGCCACCGCCGCGGCGTGCCGCAGCGCGACCGCGGCGCCCGCGCCGTCGTCGGCGAGCGCGGCGGCCTGCTCGTACCGCTGCTGGGCCTCGCCGGGCAGGTTGCGGGTGAACGCCAGCCCGGCCAGCGACAGGGCGAGCCGGTGGGCGTCGGCCCGCAGCTCCGGTTGGGCGGCGGCCCAGCCGAGCGCGGCCCGCATGTCCTCGGCGAGGTCGTCGAAGCGGGCGCGCCAGTCCGGGCCGACGGTGCCGGTCAGCGCGGTGGCGGCGGCGCCGCACCAGCCGAGGTGGCGGGTGCGTACGTCGGTCTGCTCGCCGGCGGCGGCGAGCCGCTCCGCGCCGTACTGGCGGATGGTCTCCAGCGCCCGGTAGCGGGTGCCGGTCGCGGACGGGGTGACGGCGAGGAGGCTCTGCTCGGCGAGCCGGCCGAGGCCGTCGGCGACGGCGGAGGCGTCCTCGGGTCCTTCCCCGGCGACCTCGGCCGCCGCGGCGGCGGTGAACGGGGCGACGAACACCGAAACCCTGCGCAGCAGCGCCTGGTCCTGCGGCCGGAGCAGGTCGTGGCTCCAGTCGAGGACGGCGCGCACCGAGCGGTGGCGGTCGTCGGCGCGGGCGCCGCCGCTGAGGATCCGCAGCTGGTCGCCGAGGCCTGCGGTCAGGCCGTCGAGCCCGAGGGTGGCCCAGCGGGCGGCGGCCAGCTCGATGGCCAGGGCCATGCCGTCGAGGCGTTCGCAGACGGCGACGACGCCCGCGCTCGCGCCGGGTCCCGGCGGCCAGCCGACGGCCGCGGCGCGGTCCATGAACAGGGCCACGGCGTCGGACTCGTCGCCTCCGGCGCGCGACAGCGGGGGCACCGGGACGGCGCGCTCGAAGGGCACCACGAGGCGGGCCCGGCTGGTGGCGAGCACGCGCAGCCGGGGGCACGCGGCGAGCAGCCGCTCCAGGAACGGCGCGACCCCGTCGCGTACGTGCTCGCAGTTGTCCAGTACGAGCAGCGCGTCGTGGTCCGCGAGCGCGGCCAGCACGGCGTCGTCCACGTCGCGCGCGGGCTGCTCGCCGACGCCCACGGCGGCGGCGACCGCGGCGCCCACCCGCGCCGGGTCGGCGACGGGGACCAGGTCGGCGAACCACACGCCGTCGGGGAACTCGCCGGCCAGCTCGCCGGCGACCGCGAGCGCGAGCCGCGTCTTGCCCACGCCGCCGGGGCCGACGGCGGTGACCTGCCGGTGTGCCCGTACCGCCGCGGCCAGCTCCGCGCGCTCGCGGGCGCGGCCGACGAAGGCCGTCAGCGGCGCGGGCAGGGCGGGCCGGGGGCCGGCCTGTCCGGTGGCGCGGGCGGAGGCGGCGGCGTGCCGGGCGAGGGCGCGCCGGTCGGGCAGTTGCAGCTTGCGCAGCAGCGAGGAGACGTGCGATTCGACGGTGCGTACGGAGATGAAGAGGCGCCCGGCGATCTCGGCGTTGCTCAGGTGCTCGCCGAGGAGCGCGAGGACTTCGGCTTCGCGGGCGGAGATCGACGGGGTGGCCACGTCCTCATTATCCGCGACGCTCCGCGGTGTTCTCCGTGGTCAGCACGGAGGCGGTCCGGGGGTGCGCGGGACGAGGCTGGGTGGCCACGGCGATCGGGCCGGTGCGGCGCACCGGCCGGATCGTATACGAGCCCACGAGGACCAGGAGCGCGAGATGATCGCACCCACGCACCCCGCCGAGCCCCGGACCCGCGCGCGGCGGCGCCGGGACACCGAGCACCGGCTCGCCCACGACGTGGACGTCTGGGTGGCCAGTGCGGCGCCGGACGGGACGCCGTACCTCGTACCTCTGTCGTTCTCCTGGGACGGCGCCGCGGTGTGGGTCGCGACGCCGGCGGGGAGCCCGACCGGCCGGAACCTCGCCGCCACCGGTGTCGCGCGGCTGGCGCTCGGGCCCACCCGGGACGTCACGGTGATCGACGGCGGGGTCGAGGTCTTCGAGCTGGACGCGCTGCCGCGGGAGCACGGAGACCGCTTCGCGGCCCGCGCCGGCTTCGACCCGCGCGGCGCCGCCGGCCCGTACCGCTGGTTCCGGATCACCCCGCGGCGGATCCTGGCCTGGCGCGAGGTGAACGAGCTGAAGGGGCGCGAGCTGATGCGCGACGGCCGCTGGCTGGACTGACACCGAGCCGGGCTGTGTCGCGCTTCACACCCTCCGGCGCGGGGGCATGGAACAACCGGAGGTCACCTCCCGTTGAAGACGGTGTGGGTACGGAGGGAACAGTGTCCCCGGGCCTCACCTCTCGCCCGTGGGGAAGATCGTTCGGCTGAAGCCCCACGGAGCCTTTCGCCGCGAGGCGACCGCCCTCCGTATCCGCCCCAGACCGCCCCGGTCGGATCCCCCCTCCGACCGGGGCTCCCTCTTTCCCCGGTCCGCGTACGGTAGTTCCCCCACCGCGCACCGCACGCACCCACGCGGCGGGCGGCCGCCGGCCGGGTCGCTACGCGCCCGGGTCCTTCTCCTCGCCGATGGGGTCGGGCACGGCGATGTCCGCCAACTGCCGCCGCAGCGCCTCCTCCTGGTCCGTCAGCGGGACGTCCGGGAGCAGCCGCTCGGGGTGACCGGAGACGGGACCCGTCGGGGGCGGCGGCGGAACGGGCGGTGGCGGCGGGATGAAGAACCACACCCGGCCGAGGGCGGTCAGGGCCTCCTGCAGCACACGCTGCAGCCAGGCAAGGGCAGGAACCATCCGAGGAGAGTGTTACGCGGCGCCAAAGTCCCGCCAAAATCTCGCTGCCCCGCTCACCCCCGCGCGGCCGGCGGGACCACGATGGGGGACCCGCGGGCGCGCCCGGGGGCTCACGCGTCGTCCGGTACGCCCGCGTTCACTCCCGCGGACCCTGGGGCGGCGCTCGCGGACCGCTGCGATTGTCCCAGGGGATGTATACTCCGCAGCATCACAACAAGGCCAGGATGAACGATGCAAAACGGACCTACGCATTATCTCGCCGCCTGAGAAAACCCGGCCTTGCGTAACCAAACCTGACCTGTGAAACTACTAACCGAATACGCGGTACGGCACTTCCCCTGAGTGCCGTATGACCTGGACTTGCTCAAGGTGCAATTGTTTCGACGAAGAATCGATTGCATCAACGGGAGGTGAGTAATCCGGTATGGCTTTCGTCATCCGTGCGGCCGAATTCGAGGCGCTGCGGTCTGCTTTCTCTCGCTGTCTCCACGGAATGTCGCGCACAATTCTCATCGAAGGCGGCGTGGGTTGCGGCAAGAGTGCGCTATTACACGCCATCACTGAACACGCGGCAGACATGGGCGCGACCGTCCTCAGCGTCCAGGGCAGGAGTACCGCGGCACACCCGCCCATCTCCCTGTTCCAGCAGCTCGTCGCGCAGGTGCCGGCCCCGCCTCCCGGCGAGGTCCCGGCGGGGGCCACCGCCGCGCTCCAGTTCAGCGCCGCGCTGCCGCACGTCGCGGAGAACGGGGCGGTGGTGATCAGCGTCGACGACGTCCAGGACATTCCCTGGTCCGAACTCGACTTCCTGCTGCAGACCGTCAGTTGGCACCGCAGCCGGCGCACGCTCATCCTCCTCTCCCACTGCCCGCACCTGCGCCACCGCGACCAGCCGGTCAAGACCGAGCTGCTGCGGCGGCCCAACGCGCAGCGCATCCACCTGGGTCCGCTGGACGAGCGAGGGGTGCGGGCGGCGGTCACCACGCGCGTCAACAGGCCGCACGAGCAGTGGATCGAGCTGCTGCACCACCTCAGCGGCGGCAGCCCGCTGCTGCTGCGCGCGTTGCTGGAGGATCTGCGCGACGAGGACATGGAGGTCCGGCCGACGGGTGCGGAGACCACGTCGGGGCCGCTGGGCATGTACGGGCGCGCCGTCGTCTCCTGCCTTTACCGCAGCGGCGCCAGCGCCGTGGAACTGGGGCGGCTCATCTCCGTGCTCGGGGATTCCGCGACGCCCGAGCTGTTGTCGGGCATGACCCGTATTTCACCCGCGGTGATGGACCAGCAGTTGGAGGCGCTGCGCGACTCCGGGGTGCTGGACGGTACGAGTTTCCGGCACGGGAGCGCTCCCCGGGAAATTCTTGCGGATCTCGGCACCCTCCAGCGAAACGAACTGCACCGGCGCGCGGCCGTCGTCCAGAACAATGCGGGCAGTCCCACCACCGAAGTGGCCCGCCACCTTCTCGCCGCCCGGCACGCCGCGGAGGCGTGGCAGCGCTCCGCGCTGCGCGACGCCGCGGAGACGGCCATCGGCCAGGAGAAAATCCGGCTGGCCGTCAGGTATCTCGAACTGGCGCTGGAGAACAGCCCGAACACCCCGGACCGTATCGAGATATACCTGCGCCTGGCGCTCATCACCCAGCGCATCAGCCCCGCGGCCACCGAAATCCGGCATCTGACCGCGCTGCTCAGCGCGTTCCATTCGGACAAAATGCCCAGCACGGCGTACGACGGACTCGCCGACCTGCTCTTCAGCTACGGCAAGATCCAGGAGGCGTTCGCCGTACTGCGGCGCCAGGGCGCCGAGTCGAGCGCCGCCGACGTCCGCGCCGGCGACCACCCCAGCATCGCGTGGCTGTGGGCCTGGTACAGCCACCACACCGACCAGCCACAGGACGACGGGCAGGCCCCGCGGCTCCCGCCGCCCGACGGCGGCGGGGCGGGCCCGTACGGGGCGACCGCCCTGTTCCAGACCTTCGAGGGGTCGTTCCTCTTCGGCGAGCGCGGCGACTGGGCCGCCGCCGCCGAGAACCTGCTGGAGGTCTCGACCCTCTCCGACTCCACGGTCTGGTCGATGGCCTGCGCCATCAAGGCCCTCGTCATCGCCGACCGGCTCGAAACCGCCTGGCAGTGGTGCGAGTGGCTGGTCAAGGAGTCGGCGACCCGGGACGCACCGGGCTGGCAGGCCGTCTTCTCGCTGCAGCAGGCGACGGTCGCGCTGCGGCAGGGCAAGCTGGCGGCGGGCCTGGACTGCATCCGGCTGGTGGAGACCGTCATCACCGAGCGCAGTTCGGGGTACGCGTGCGCGGTCGAGACCGTACTCGCCGCCACGCACATGGAGATGGGGCGCTACGACGAGGTGGCGCGGGTGTTCGCCAAGCCGATTCCCCCCGCGTGGGAGAAGAGCATCTACTGGCTGAGCTACCTGTGCGTCCGCGGCTCCTTCCATCTCGCCACGAACAGGCCGCACTCGGCGCTCGCCGACTTCCTGCGGATCGGGAAGGTGGCCGAGCGCACCCTCGTCGACCACCCCACGCTCGTGCCGTGGCGGCTCTACGTCGCCGAGGCGTGGCTGCACCTGGGCGACGAGCAGATGGCCGCCCGCATGCTCGACGAGCACACCGCGCGCGACCCGGGCCACGGCGGCCGCAACCACGCGATGGTGCTGCGGCTGCGGGCCCGGCTCGCGCCGCCGCACAGGCGCGTCGGCCTGCTGTTCCGCGCGATGGACGAACTCCTCGCCTCCGGCGACCGGTTGGAGCAGGCGCGTACGCTGCACGAACTCGGCGCGGCGCTGCGGGGGCTCGGCCACGACTCCTGGGCGGCCAGGGCCCGGGCGGCGGCCGCGCACATCGCCCGCAACTGCCTGCCCGACCAGGCCGTGGCGCGCTCACCGGCGCCGGAGCGGGTGGGCAGGCCCGGGCCGGCGGCGGTGAGCGCGGTGGGCACACCGTGCCCCGTCGGCCAGAAGCTGCTGACCCGGGCGGAGCACCGGGTCGCCGCGCTGGTGGCGAAGGGGCTGACCAACCGCCAGGTCGCGGGCAGGCTGCACATCACGGTCAGCACGGTCGAGCAGCACCTCACCCGCATCTACCAGAAACTCGGCATCGGCCAGCGCGCCGACATCGGGCAGCGGCTGAAGAGCCTGCCGGCCTGAGCGGGCATCCCGTACGGGCGCGGAGGGGCACCTCCGCGCCCGTACGCCTTTAGCGGTTCTTTGTCCGCCTTCAACCGGCGTCGATAGCCTGGGAGATGACAAACGAGTCGGAGTGCTCAAGGTGCGCTTTCCTCCGTGTGCCGGCCTCTCGCACCCGGGAGAGCGCGGGAAGGCGTGGCCCCGGTGCCCACACAGATACCGTTCGACGAGACGTGGCTGCGCCGCTTCGGCACGGCCCGGCAGCCGGACGTGCGGCTCGTCTGTCTGCCCCACGCGGGCGGCGCGGCGACCACGTTCTTCCCGCTGCAGCGGGAACTGCCGCCGTCCGTCGAGTTCGTGGCCGTGCAGTACCCGGGCCGGCAGGACCGCCGCCAGGAGCAGCCGCTGCGCGACGTCCGCACCCTCGCGGACCGCGTGGCGGCCGTGCTCGAACCGCTGACCGATCTGCCGATGGTCCTCTTCGGGCACAGCATGGGCGCGGTCGTCGGCTTCGAGACCGCCGCCCGCCTGGAGGAGAAGGGCGCCAACGCGCCCATCGGCCTGGTCGCCTCGGGCCGGCACTCGCCGGCGACGCCGCGCGTGGAGAACGTGCACCAGCGCGACGACGACGGCCTCATCGCCGAGATCACCACGCTGAGCGGCACCGACCCGCAGATCCTGGCCGACCCGGACATGCGGGCCATGATCCTGCCGGCGCTGCGCGCCGACTACACCGCCGTGGAGACGTACGAGTACGACCGCGGCTTCGTGCTGCGCTGCCCGATCAGCGTCTTCACGGGCACCTCGGACCCGCGGGTGACCGAGCACGAGGCGGCGGCCTGGGAGTCGCTGACCTCCGGCGCGTTCCGCATCGAGCGGTTCCCCGGCGGCCACTTCTACCTCGAAGGTGCGGAGCGGGCCGTCGCGACCGCCCTCATGCGCGACGTCCGGGCGTTCTCGGCCACGACCGCGACGCCGCCCCGTTGACCCATCCCCGAAAGGTAGTGCGCACTCCATGACGACCATCGACGATCTTGTGGTGCTGATCCGTGACGAACTGGGGCTGCCGGTGTCCGTCAAGGACGCCGACCGGCCTCTGGACGAGATCGCCGGCTGGGACTCGGTGCACCTGCTCTGGCTGACGGCGGCGATCGAGCGCCGCACCGGCCGCAGCGTGTCGCTGCCGGACCTGCTGGAGGCCGGCAGCCTCAACGGCATCCACAAGGCGGCGGTCGCGGCGTGAGCGTCGCCCGCTTCCCCGCCGAGCGCCGCCACACGCTCTACCACTGCGACGAGATACGGGAGACGGCGCCGGTCTTCCTCGACACCGAGGTGGACATGAGCCGGGTGCAGGAGCACCGGGCGGCCGCCCGGCGCGACGGCCGCCGGTACTCGGTCGTCTCGTACGTCCTGCGCGCCTCCGGCAGCGTGCTGGCCCGGCACCCGGACGCCAACGCGGCCATCCGCGGCCGGCTCCGCCCCAAGGTCGCGCGCTACGCGACCGTCGGCGGCAAGGTGACGCTCGACAAGACGCTGGGCGGGCGCCGCGTGGTGCTGTCCTCCGTCGTGCCGGGGCTGGAGCGGTCGAGCCTGGACGACGTGCAGCAGCACGTGGACCGGCTGCGCGACGGAGACCCCGAGTCCATGCCGGAGTTCGAGGCGGTCCGCAAGCTGCACCGGCTGCCCGTGCCCGTCGGCCGCACCCTGTTCCGGCTGGCGACGCGGTCGTTCGCGCACCGCCCGGAGCTGCGGGGCACCGTGGCCGTCACCTCGCTGGGCCACCGCGCGGTGGACAGCTTCCATTCGGTCGGCGGCACGACAGTCACGCTGGGCCTCGGGCGAATCGTCGACCGCCCGGTGGTCCGGGACGGCACCGTCGCCGTGGCGCCGGTGATGCGGCTGAGCCTCGCCTTCGACCACCGGGTGATCGACGGGGCGGAGGCGGCCGACGTGCTGTCCGAGCTGAAGGACTTCCTGGAGGCGTACGCGCCGGAGACCGCCCCCGAGGCGGCAGGCGCCGGGGAGACGGCCTCCGCCGAGGAGCCGGCCGCGCGGGAGGAGGCCGTGCACGAGGCGGGCGACGCCCGCGACCCGGCCTCGCCCGCCCCGGGGCCCTGACCGCTCCGCACCACTGCCGGGGCTCGCTCCCGGTTCCCGCACCGCCGGCCCGCGTACTCCCGTCGCGGGCCGGCGGCATTTTCGTATACGGGGGTCGGCGGGCGCGGCCACCCGGCCGGGCCGGCCCGACCGGGTCCGACGCCCGGGCCGGGCACGGGAGAACGCCCGGGCCGGGCGCGGGAACTCAGTCCCTGCCCAGCTCCCGGTCGATCATCGCGAACATCTCCTCGTCACTGGCCACGTCCAGCCCGCCGCCGGGCGCTGCGTCCGCCGGGGCGGCGTCCTCTCCCCCGGCCGGGCGGGTGTCCTCGATCTGCCACAGCAGGGCCTTCAGCCGCTTGGCGAGCCTCGCCTGCTCCTGCTCGTCGAACGCGCCCGCGGCCAGCTTCTCCTCCAGCTCGCCGAGGCTCCCGGCACCGGCGTCGGCCGGTTCCGCCGCGGCGGGCGCGCCCGGGAGTTCGCCGTCGATCAGCGCGGCGAGTGCCTCCGCGGTCGGGTTGTCGAAGACGGCGGTGGCGGGCAGCCGGAGGCCGGCCGCGGCGTTGAGCCGGTTGCGCAGCTCCACGGCGGCCAGTGAGTCGAAGCCGATGGTCTTGAACGCGGCGTCGCGCGGCACGGAGTTCGCCGAGCCGTGCCCGAGCACGGCCGCGGCGTGCGTACGGACCAGCCGGACCAGCGCCTCGGCCCGCTCCGCCGCCGGCAGCTCCGTCAGCCGCGCCCCCGAGCCGCCGGACGCGGACGGGTCGTCCGCCGCGGCCGTGCGCCGCGCCGGCCTGACGACCTGCCGGAGCACCGCGGGCACCTCCACGCCCTCCTCGGCGCGCGTGCTCAGCCGCGCCGGCACCACGGCGGCGTCCCCCAGCGCCACGGCCTCGTCCAGCAGGTCGAGGCCCTCGGCGGTGGCCAGCGGCAGGATGCCCGTACGGCTCAGCCGGGCCACGTCCGCGTCGCTGAGATGGCCGGACAGCTCGCTCTCCTCGGCCCAGTAGCCCCAGGCGAGCGAGGCCGCCGGGTGGCCGAGGGCCTGGCGGTGCTGCGCCAGGCCGTCCAGCCAGGCGTTGGCGGCGGCGTAGTTGCCCTGGCCTGCCGTGCCGAGGGTGCCGGCGATGGACGAGAACAGGGTGAAGCCGCTGAGGTCGAGGCCGCGGGTCAGCTCGTCCAGGTGCGCGACCGCGTCCACCTTGGGGGCGAGCACCCGGTCGACGGCGGCGGCGTCGAGCGTCTCTACGGTGCCGTCGGCCGTCACGCCCGCAGCGTGCACGACGGCGGTGAG
This sequence comes from Streptomyces aculeolatus, assembly GCF_020400605.1. Lineage (GTDB taxonomy): Bacteria > Actinomycetota > Actinomycetes > Streptomycetales > Streptomycetaceae > Streptomyces > Streptomyces aculeolatus. The sequence goes on from NZ_JAINRD010000041.1 coordinate 34,559, forward strand.
CGGGTGCTCCGCCGGGACGGCGGCCAGGAGCCGTACGACGTCCTCGCGCCGCGACACGTCGCACGCCGCGACGGTGGCGTCGGCCCCGAGGCCGGCCAGCTCGGCGCGCAGCTCCGCGGCCCCGGGCGCGTCCATCCCGCGACGGCTGGTCAGCAGGAGGTGCCGTACGCCGTGGACGGTCGCCAGATGGCGCGCGACCTGCGCGCCCAGCGCGCCCGTGCCCCCGGTGACCAGCACGGTCCCGGCGGGGTCCGGCGGCGCCGGCACGGTCAGCACGATCTTGCCGACGTGCCGGGCCTGGCTCATGAAGCGGTACGCCTCGGGCGCGCGCCGCACGTCCCAGGTGCGCAGTGGCAGCGGCGTGAGCACGTCCGACTCCAGCAGCGCGACGATCTCGGCGAGCATCTCGCGGATCCGGTCAGGACCAGCCTCCATCAGGTCGAACGCCCGGTACGCGACCCCCGGGTGCCGCTCCGTGACGTCGGCGGCGTCGCGGATGTCGGTCTTCCCCATCTCCACGAACCGGCCGCTCTCACCGAGCAGTTCGAGCGAGGCGTCCACGAACTCGCGGGCCAGCGAGTTGAGGACGACGTCCATGCCCGCGCCGCCGGACGCACGCCGGAACCGCTCGGCGAAGTCGAGGTCGCGCGAGGAGGCGATCCGCTCCTCCGGCAGCCCCAGCTCGCGCAGCAGCCCCTGCTTCGGCGGGCTGGCCGTGGCATACACCTCGGCGCCCCAGTGCCGCGCCAGCTGGACGGCGGCCATGCCGACGCCGCCGGTGGCGGCGTGCACGAGCACCGAGTCGCCCTTCTCCAGCCGGCCCAGGTCGCGCAGGCCGTAGTACGCGGTGAGGAAGACGACGGGCACGGCCGCGGCCTGTGCGAACGTCCAGCCCGCCGGCATCGGGGCGAGCATGCGCCGGTCGGCGACCGCGAGCGGGCCGAAGGAGTGCGGCAACAGGCCCATTACCCGGTCGCCGGGCACGAGGTCCGTGACGCCGGGGCCCACCTCGGTGACGACACCGGCGCCCTCGCTGCCCATGATCTGCTCACCCGGGTACATCCCGAGGGCCATGAGCACGTCGCGGAAGTTGAGTCCGGCGGCGCGCACCGCCACCCGTACGGTCCCGGGGGCGAGGGGCTCCAACGCCTCCGGGGTGGGCAGCAGTCGCAGGGACTCGATGGTCCCGGGGGTGTCGGTGTCCAGCCGCCAGGCGGCGGCGCCGGCGGGCGGGGTCAGCGGCGGATCGTCGCGGAGGCGGGTGATCAGGGGGGTGTGCGGGGTGCCGTGGTGGAGGGT
>NZ_JAINRD010000042.1 GCF_020400605.1 Streptomyces aculeolatus
GGCCTTGGCCGCCACGTTGCCGATGCCGACCGGGGTGGTCACGTCCTCCGACTTGTCGTCGGGGTCCAGGCCGAGCGCGACCATCAGTTCCCGCAGGCCCGCCACGATAGGCGGCAGCAGACGGCTCCAGATGGCGTTCTGAGCGTGGATACAGGCGATGTTCATGTTCCGGTTGGTGGCCGACTCGCTGGAGGGGCGGCGCGGGATCTGGCTGTGGATGCCGACCGCCGTCTCGTGGTACGGCGCCAGCGCGTCGAACAGCGCCAGCATCGCCGCGCGGTTCATGAACAGGATGAGGGTCACGTCCATCGAGCCGATGAACGCGTCGCTGGCCGACTGACCGGTCCGCGCGCCGGTGGGCTGGGCCCACTTGATGTAGTTGTCCTTGTCCAGGTCGGGCAGCTCGGGCGGCTCGTCGCCGGTGGCGGCGGCAGCGGGGCGGGACAACGACAGCATGGACAGCGACGCGGCCGAGGCGCCGCCGACCAGCAGCGATCTGCGGCCCAGCGAGAAGTCTGAGACAGAGGTGTGTCCGGATGTCGTCATGATCGTCTTCCTTATTCTCAGCAGGGAGGGGCTTGGAGGAGAACCTGAGAAGCGGCCCTTCACGGGAAACGGGATATCGATGGCCGTGCCTTGGGCTCTCCCACGTCGTGCGGAGAGCGGCTAAGGGTGAGGGCGGCGGGTCGCGGTGCCGGCGTCGGCATCGTGGCAGGGGAAGACGGTCAGTCCTTGACGTCGCCGTTGATGTGCCGCTGGACGAAGGTGTGGGCCAGGTCGCCGAACTGGGTGCCGAAGGCCAGGGAGGTTTCGGCGGTCTTCGTGAAGTGGGCGCCGGCCCATACGCGGCTGGTGGCGCAGTCGTTCTCGAAGTCGGTCCAGGTGGCCCAGGTCAGTTCGAGGTCGGAGGCGGGGACCGCGCCGGGCTCCCGCTGGCCGGAGCCGGCGGGGAAGGCATGGGTCCAGTTCAGGACGTCGTCGCCGAGGAAGCTGCGGGCGGCCTGGGCCTGGGCCGCGATCAAGGTGGTGAAGCCGGAGGGGTACTCGGGGTGGTTGCCCACGGGCAGGTAGCCGGTCCACTCGTCGGCGGGAATGGACTCGACGGTGCCCTTGCCGGGCCCGCCCCAGGCGGTGACCGGCTTGCTGCCGTACACGTGCCGCACGGCGCTGAAGGGCCGCACGGTGTCGTAGGCGCGCTTGTGGTGCCAGGCGGCGATCAGGCTGTCGAACCGTGCGGTCGAGCACACCAGGAACAGCTGCGCCCAGCCGTCCAGGTCCAGGTCGTGCGCCATCGCCGCGGCGCGCGGCGACAGCGTGACCGACAGCGGGGTGTGCTCGAAGAACTCCGCCTTGACCTTCTGCTCGTCGGTCAGCCCGGCCGACGCCGCGAGCACCTCGTCCACCGCCTGCCGGTAGGCGCCGGCGTCGTTGTGGTCGAGGTGGTCGGGCGCGGCGAGCTTGAACCGGGCGGGGTCCCGGTACGTCTGGGGGGCGACCAGGCCCAGTTGCGGGGTGGCGAACCGCTGGGCGGTGAAGATGCCCTTGTCGCCCGGGCCGCCGTCGGTGCGGCGGCGGTGCGGCTCGACGGCGGGCTGCCAGCGCGAGGGGTCGACGAGTTCGTCGGCGGTGTTCACCGGCCGGTAGCCGGTGTAGTCCTCGTAGGGCTGGCCGTTGTGGGTACGGTCCTTGCCGCCCAGGGCGTTCATGCCGTCCCCCATACGGGCGGCGGCGACGGCCTTGCCGGCCGTATTGCCGATACCGACCGCGGTGGACAGGTCCTGCGACTCGTCGTCAGGGTCCAGGCCCAGCGCCCCCAGCGCCTGCCGCAGGACCGGCACCCGCTCCGTGAACGCCGCCTTCACCACCTGGAACATGGCGTACAGGCCCGCGATGTTCTTGTTCCGGTTGGTGGCCGACTCCTCGGCGGGACGGCGCGGGATCCGGGAGTACACGCCGACCGCGGTCGGGTGGTACGGGGCCAGCGCGTCGAACCACGACGTCTGCAGCAGATGCGTCACCCACGTGTACGAGGACACATCCCCCGGAGCCATCGCATCCGCCGGCGGGTAACCCCCGCCACCGTGCGTGGTGATCAGGTCCCGGATGAAGTTGCCGTTGTCGAAGTCGAACGGAATCTGCTGGGCAGGGGCGGATGTCGTCACGAGGCTCGGCCTTCTTCCGCTTCGATTGCCTTCATCTGCACAGCGGAAACCTGATAATGCGCTGCGAGGTCCAGGACTTCACGCTCGGGCGACCACTTGGCGGCCGTGGCGTTGATGAGAGCACCGGGGTACTTGTGCGGCGTGGCCCGCAGGAACTTCTCGATCCTCGGTTCCAGGCGGGCAGGAAGGTCCGCCGGGTCGATACCCCGGCGCGGCTTCGGCGCGAAGGCAATCCGAAGAATCTCCTCCGCATCCCAACTGAGCGTGGTGTAGATGCGGTAGGCCTGGCACGCGTATGCCACCATCGCGTCGCTGGGTTCGCTCATCCCGGTTTCGTGCAGCATGGCGGACACGGTCTTCTGGTCAAGGTTTCCGGCGGTGGCGGCGGAGACCTGGAAGTACAGGTTTATCGTTTTGTTCACGTAGTCGACGCCGATCAGCGCCACACGGTCCAGGCCGTGGCGGGCGAAGAATTCGGCGTTCCCGCCCACCGCGCGCGGCATGGAGGGCAGCCCGGCCAGCGCGGCCACCGTCTGCTGGTCGTGCGGGAAGTTCGCGTAGATCTTCTTGAAACCGCCGACGATGCCGCAGTCGATGTAGTGCTCGCTGGTGGGCGCCAGCGACACGATCTCCGCGAGTACGGTGCTGACCGGATGGTCCGTTTCCGTGAGGATTCCGCTCGCCAGGGCGCGGGCATACGGGTCGCTGATCCCCGGGGAAACCTGAGCGGAATATTCCATTTCCGGCACATGTGTGCCGGCCTGGAGGCTTAAGATAACACCGCCGGCGTCCGAGAACCCGCCCTCGAATGCGGAGAGGGTCGGCCAGACCTTGTCACGCGAGAAAGGCGCATCGACCATCCGGGCCGATTCCTCGATGGCCGAGTAAAGCTTTTCCGCCCCAGTAGCTCCGGACACCAAGCACTCCAAGCAGTCGATGCCGATCAGGTTCTGCGAAATCCTGGTGTGCGACCCTACCACCGGCCACTAAAGAGTCACTCGAAAGGAACTATGGAAGGGATCTTCTTGACATTCCGTGCGCCCGGATCGACAATTCATGGAGTGACGAAAATAGGCGTGCCATGCCTGTCGTCCCTGCTCACCGCAACCGGGAAAATGGAGATGTCAGGGCCGATGTCCTGATTCACGCAGACGCTCGTCACGAACTGTTCTGATTGAACTGGAGGGCAAATGACTGACACAGGCATGGAAGGTCTTTACGCCGCCATCGAGGAGGCGTCCGGGTTGTTGGACGTAGCCCCCTCGCGTGACAAGGTGTGGCCGATCCTGTCCGCGTACGAGTTGGACAAGGTCGTTGTGGCCTTCCGCGTGACGACGCGCGGCAGCAAGGACCTCGACTGCCGTTTCACGGCGCTGCCGGCGGACGTCAACCCGTACCGCTACGCGGTGTCGAAGGGGATCGCCGAGGCCACGGACCATCCTGTCGGTACGCTCCTGGACGATGTCCAGGCGAACATCCCGGTGACCGCCCACGGTGTCGACTTCGGAGTCGTCGAGGGCTTCAGGAAGACCTGGACGTTCCTGCCGGGCAACGATCTGCAGAAGCTGTCGAAGGTCGCGGCGCTGCCGTCCATGCCGCCGAGCCTGGCCGAGAACCTCGACTTCTACGCCCGCTACGGCCTGGACGACAAGAACAGCATGATCGGGATCGACTACCCGAGCCGGACGGTGAACGTCTACTTCCTGCAGTTCCCCGACGAGACCCGCGAGCCGGAGACCGTCCGGGCCATGCTGCGGGATCTGGGGCTGCCGGAGCCGAGCGAGCAGATGCTGACGCTCGCCAAGCAGGCCGTGGGCATCTACACCACCCTGACGTGGGACTCGCCGAAGATCCAGCGGATCACGTTCGCCACCCTGGTTCCCGACGCCGAGGCCCTGCCCGGCCGCATCGCGGTGGAGCCGAGCGTGGAGAAGTTCGCGAGGAACGTCCCGCACACCTACCCCGGTCCGGTCCAGGGCCTGTACAACGTGGCCTCGTACTCCGGCGGCGAGTACTTCAAGCTCCAGACCTACCACCAGCTTGCCGAGGGCTCGCTGGAGGCGCGGGTCCTGCTGGGCGCGGCGGGCGCCGGCAGCTGACGGCACCGACCGCCCCCCTTCTTTCTTCGGGACCGCGGCACCGGGACCCCGGTGCCGCGGTCCCCTTTTCCGCTGCCGGTGCCGGTGCCGCGGCGGTTGCGGTTGCGGTTGCGGTTGCGGGGGGTTTTCCAGGCGGTGGCATGGCGAAGCTCCCGGTGTGCGGGGGATCTCGGCCGAGATCCCCCGCACACCGGGAGCCTGTGTCCTGCGGTGCGCCGGCCGGCGCCCGTGCCTCAGCTACCGGCGGGCGTGGACTTGGCATCCTCGATGAGGTCGTCGACGTTGAGCTCGAACAGCCCGCCCTGCCGGCCGCTGAGCCCGGAGACCAGCTTGACGAAGTCGACCTCCGCCGCGTTCTCCTTCTCCGGGTCGACCATCTCCTGGGCCATGTTGAAGTAGAAGCCCTTGGTCTTCGAGCGGTCGTAGAACCCCTCCACGAACTTGCGGATGTCGTGGAAGAACTCCTGGTACGCGTTGGAGTACCGGTCGAGTGCCTTCTCCTCGATCGCCGGGTACTGGAGTATCTGGTCGACGACCTTCGACAGGGTGCTGCCCGCCAGGGTCGCCAGCGCCACGCCGGTGGAGAACAGCGGGTCCACGAACGCGGCGGCGTCGCCGACCAGCGCCCAGCCCTTCCCGTAGAACCGGTCGTTGGTGTACGACCAGTCGCGCGCGGAGCGGTAACCCGCGGCCTGCGTGGCGTCCTTGAGGAGTTCCTTCAGCTTGGTGGTCGAAGCGATCTCGGACTGGAAGAGGTCCTCCAGCGACTTGCCGGACTCGGTCGCCAGTTCCGAACGCGTCACGTAGCCGACGCTGAAGACGCCCTTGTCGATCGGGATGCCCCAGAACCAGCCGTCCGAGGTCCCCTCGATGAGGATGTTGCTCCACTCGTCGCCGGGGAGGCGGTGGCAGTTGTCGAAGTACGTCCACACCGCGACGTTGCGCAGCTGTTCGTTCCAGTTGACCTCGGTGTACTTGCGGCCGATGACGCGGGCCTGCCCGGAGGCGTCGATGACCAGGGAGGCCCGGGCCTCCTGGGTGCCGCCCAGGCCGCGCAGGGCGTAGCGGACGCCGACGACGCGGCCGTCCTCCTCGATGGTGTCCTTGACCGTCGCGTCCTCCACGACGAAGGCACCCAGCTCACGGGCCCGGTCCAGGACCAGCGCGTCCAGGTCCGCGCGGCGCGTGTGGAAGGCGTAGGGGATACGGCCGCCCGTGCTGAACGAAAAGTTCCACGGCACCTCGTTGTTGCCCCAGACCAGGGTGCCGCCGTACTTCCGCTCGAACCCCTTGGCCTCCATCCGCTCCTTCAGCCCGAGTTCCTCCATGGGAACCATCACGCCGGGGATGAGCGACTCCCCCACGTGATAACGCGGGAACCGCTCGCGGTCGAGCACGAGGACACGGCGTCCGCGCTTGGAGAGCAGCGCGGCTGTGGTCGCACCGGCGGGTCCACCACCGATGACAATAACGTCGAAATCGCCAGAAAACCCGACAACGTTGGACGACATATAGGACCTTCCAGTTCCGATGCGGCCGCACCAGCGATTCGCGTGAAGACCCCCTCCACGCATGCAGAACACGCTTCACGACCAGCGTGACGGGGTCTGCCCGGCGGTGTCATCGCCCAGATTGCTCAGTGGAGAATCCACCGGGACCGTGCGGCGACTCGACCTGGAGCCGCACTGGAACTGAACTCGATATTCCGCAGAGCAGACGTGGTTGTTGTTTCCGCCCGGCCGCTTCGGGGCGTCGCGCAAGCCCCCTGCGCGTCGTGGGGCGGAGTGCCGCACGCCGCGGGCCGGGAAGTACGGGCGGGGTGGCGGGGCGGGGTGGTGTTCCGGCCGGGTGCCGGCCGGCGTCACACGTCGGCGTGTCTCGTCACGGACCCGGACGCCGCCGGATCCACGGCGGCGGAAGCGGTCCCGGCAGGCTCCGGGTGCCCGGGCCCGGCGGGTTCAGCGGGTTCAGCAGGTTCAGCAGGTTCAGCGGGTCCGGCGGGTTCGGCGGGTTCGGGCCGGCTGTGTGCCTTCGAGTAGCCGATGACCACGAAGGCGGCCGCGACGATCACCAGGTTCTTGAGGATGTACTGCCCTTCGAGGGTGCCGATGCAAAAGCCCTCCCAGGTCTCCTTCGGGAAGATGAAGAGCGGTGTGAACGTCCCCGCCATGTGTGCCAGGAGTCCGATACTCGTCAGGGGAACCAGTCTCCCGCTGATCAGCAGCAGCCCGAGCACGGTTTCCAGCGTGCCGGTCACGACGGAAGCAGCGGTCCCTTCGATGACCCCGAATGTCAGCCTCTCCACGGTCTTCGAAGCCAGCACTTCCGCCGGGCTGACTCCGGGGAAGAACTTGGGTACTCCGAACCAGAGGTAGATGATTCCGATCGAGATTCTGAGCGCCGCGATCCCGAACGAGGCGCCGAGCCTCTCCAGGGAGCGAGTGAGCTGTAAGTAAATGCGCATGGGCCGTTACTCCCCCGCATGTGTCTCACTTCGGGCAGATGCCATTGAAGATTCCATGTCCCGCTTAAGGCATGGTGGAGACACGGCAGGGCCGACTGTCCAGCTTCCGGAAAATGGCCGGCGCATCGGCGCCCTTTTACCCACTGCGATGCCGGCGTCCGCCAGGTCAGCTGCCCTCACCGTATCCGGAGCCGGGTGTGAGCCTCCGGGGCGGGTCAATTATTTCTCCACACCGTGAATTTCCCGTGCCGACTGCCGGGCACGTCGGGGCAATCGCTTACCTTAGGTTGCCTCTAGTGGGCCTCTAGTAACGGCCAGTACGGTAGCCCACAGGGCTCAGGGTGCCGCATTGAATTTCCTGGCCTTCGGCGTGACGTGGATTTTGCCTAACCTTTCGAAGTTAATGGCAGCCCGTGCAGAACAGGAAATATGAACCGCACCCGCTCTTATGGAAGCGCCGGAACAGTCGGTGTGTGCGACAGGTCTGGGGCAAGGCCGGCCCGCAGACGTCGCCCTGGACCGCGGAGCCCCCTCCTTAGAAAGGAACACAGCGCATGACGACGTCCGGACACACTTCTTTCTCGGATTACTCACCGCGGCGCAGGTCCATGCTGCTCGGTGGGCTCGGCGGTGCCGCTGCCCTGTCCGCGGCGGGTTTCACCGGGATGGCCTCGGCCAGCCCGCGCGGTTCGGCCGGCAGCAAGGCAGCGGCGATCGAGTTCGACCTTGACAAGGACAACTACATCAAGTGGGCGCAGCCCACCGACGAGAACGCCGGCCAGTCGCCGACCCTGGCGATCCTCGGCCCGATGGACGTGACCGTCTTCCTGTGGATCAACCGCGTGGTGTGGCTCGCGGCGTTCGACGCGCTGGCGCCGTACCACGAGACCGCGGTCGGCGTGTACAGCCAGATCCCGCGCCGCCCCTCCAGCGAGTCCGCGACCAACCGGAACCTGAACATCGCCGCGCTCCACGCCCAGCACGGGGTGTGGAAGCGCGTCCTGCCGCAGCAGGTGGACCAGTTGCGGGAGCTGATGACCGCGCTCGGGCTGGACCCCAGCGACGAGACGGAGAACCTGAGCAGCCCGGTGGGCATCGGGAACGTCGCCGCCAAGAACGCCTTCAACGCGCTGAAGAACGACGGCATGAACTTCCTCGGTTACGAGGGCCGCAAGTACAACCCCAGGCCGTGGGCGGACTACACCGGCTATGAGCCGGTGAACACCGCGTTCAAGGTGAAGAACCCCTCGCGCTGGCAGCCGCAGCTCCAGGCCCACAACGCGCGGCGCGCCGGCGGCGGCCCCGGCGACCTCGGCATCTACGTCACCCAGCACTTCGTGACCCCGCAGATCGCCCGGACCAAGGCGCACATCTTCCGGGACCCGTCGCGGTTCCGGATCCCCCGGCCCGAGTTCAGTGACCACACCAACACCCGTGCCTACAAGCGTGAGGTCGACGCGATCATCGACGCCTCGGCCAATCTCAACGACGAGCGCAAGGCGCTCGCGGAGATCATGGAGAACAAGCTCTGGGGCATCGGCCACTCGTCGATCGTCATCGCCAACAAGTACGACCAGAACAACGAGATGGGCGTGCACGGCTGGTGCCACTGGATGCTCTCGCACGTGCTGGCGACGTTCGAGCCGCTGATCGCCGCCTGGCACCACAAGACCAGGTTCGACGCCGTGCGGCCGGTCACCGCGGTCCGCCACGTGTACGGCAACCGCAAGATCCGCGCCTGGGGCGGGGTCGGCATGGGCACGGTCGACGACATCCGCGCCTCGGAGTGGTCGAGCTACCTGCCCGTGGGCGACCACCCCGAGTACCCCTCGGGCTCCACCAGCCTGTGCTCGGCGACCTCGCAGGCCGCGCGGCGCTACTTCGAGTCCGACGAACTGGACTGGACGATCAACTACAAGGCGGGCTCGACGGTCGTCGAGCCGGGGATCACCCCCGGCAAGGACCTGTCGATCCACATCCCGACCTGGACGGACTTCACCCGCACCTGCGGCAACAGCCGGGTGTGGGGCGGCGTCCACTTCCAGACCACCGTGGACCGCACGATCGTCTTCGGTGAGCAGTTCGGCGACCTGGCCCACGAGTTCGTGGAGCGGCACGTCAAGGGCGACGTCAAGGACTGATCCTCGTCCCCGGCTCCGGGAAACAGTCGGGGAGCGCAAAAGGGCAGGGCCTTGGGGCATCCGGTGGATTGTGCGTCCGCCGGCCGCCCCCGGGGCCCTGCCCTTCGCCGTGCCGCCCACCGCCTGACCGGGGGCAGGCGGTGGGTGGGGTCAGCCGGCTGCTTTGCGGGGCTGGTCGGGGGTCAGGCCGCCTTCCAGCACCGCCAGTGCCCGGTCGAACATCTCCGGCAGGTCGCCTTCCTGGTTCTGATCGCCCCATTCGAGGACGACCTGGTGCAGGCCGCCGAGCATGGCGCCGACCATGACGCGCAGGGCGAGGCGGTCGGCCCGGGGCCCGGCCCGTTCGGCGAGCGCGGCGGTGAGGACCTCGACGGCCTTGTCCTGGCCCTCGTGCATCTGCGCCCGCAGGGCGGGCACCTCGCGTACCAGCTCCATCCGCCAGCGGTACTCCGCGTTGAACTCCTCGTAGGTGGCGCGGACCGTCGCCGAGACCGCCGCGCGCAGGGCGGGCAGCGGCGGCTCGTCCGCGGGGCGGGCACGCAGGAGTTCGGCGCCGGAGAAGGCGTAGGCCTCGTCGCGGAGGATGATCTGTTCCTTGTTGCGGAAGTAGCGGAAGACGGTGCTGGGCGAGACCTCGGCGGCCGCGGCGATCTGCTCGACGGTGGTGCTGTCGTAGCCCCGCTCGTCGATCAGCCGGCGGGCCGCCGCGCGGATCGCCTGGCGGGTACGCAGCTTCTTGCGCTCGCGCAGGCCCAGGCCGGCTTCGGCGGCCCGGGCCCGCGCGGAGGTCTCTTCGGGGGTGGCTGAGGACATAGGGGTCATTGTCGCCCGCCCGCAGCAGGATCGGTCAGGGACTCGGCCAGGGACTTCTCCCCCGCCCCCGCCCCTCCCCCTCTCCTGCTGTCTCCGCGTCCTGCTGTCTCCGCGTCCTGCCGGCCGGGGGCAGGCGGCCCGGAGGCAGGGGTCAGGCGGGGGTGCCGACGGTTCCGGGCTTGCGTTCGGGTGCGCCGGCGGCGGGGGGCGGGTCGTTCTCGCGGGGGCGGCCGAGGATCCAGCTGAGCAGCGGCCCGGTCATCGCGGTGGTGATGACGGCCATGACGACCATGAGGGAGTAGAGGTCCTGCCCGATGAAGCCCAGCTGCAGGCCCACGTTCAAGACGATGAGCTCGGTCAGGCCGCGGGTGTTGAGCAGGGTGGCCAGCGCGGCGGACTGCCGCAGCGGCATGCGGTGCAGGCGGGCGGCGGCGATCGCGCCGGCGGACTTGCCGCCGACGGCCACGAGCATGATCAGGGCGAGGGCTCCCAGGCCGCCGGTGTCCATGTCGGACAGGTCGACCTTCAGGCCGGAGACGAGGAAGAACACCGGCAGCAGCAGGGTGCCGGTCATCTGCCCGAGGCGGTTGTGGACCTCGGCGTGGAGCTGCTCGGTGCCGGTGCGCGGGAGGATCGCGCCGAAGAGGAACGCGCCGAAGATGTAGTGCAGCCCGACCCATTCGGTGGCGGCGGCGGACAGCAGCAGGCCGGCCAGGACGCACGCGAACAGGGTCGGGGTCAGGCGCAGTTCGCTTCGGCGGGCGGCCAGGCGGCGCAGCAGCGGGCGCAGGACGAAGAACATGACCAGCAGGTAGGGGACGGCCAGGAGCATGCGCCACTGGTCGGCGCCGCCCGGGCTGCTGATCGCGACCACGGCGGCCAGCAGCACCCAGGCCAGTACGTCGCCGATGGCGGCGCAGGCCAGTGCGACCGCGCCCAGCGGGGTGCGGGTCATCTGCCGGTCGGTCAGGATGCGGGCCAGGACCGGGAACGCGGTGATCGCCATGGCGACGCCCATGAACAGGACGAGTCCCTGCTTGTCGCCGGTGCTGTAGTCGCCGGCCAGGTAGAGGGCCAGGAGCATGCCCAGGCCGCAGGGCACCAGCATGGAGCTGAGGGAGACGGTGACGGCCAGGCGTCCGTTGCCGCGCAGCAGCGCGGCGTCGATCTCCAGGCCGACGATGAACATGAAGACCGCCACCCCGACCGCGGCCAGTGCGCTGAGCAGGGGCCGTACGGTGTCCGGGAAGAGGGCGTCGGACAGTGCGCCGTCCAGGAGGGTGGGGCCCAGCGCGACGCCGGCGAGGACTTCGCCTATCACCGCCGGCTGGCCGCATCGGCGGGCGAGCGCGCCGAGCAGGCGGGCCAGGAGCACGATGACGGCGAGGCCGACGAGAAGTGACGTGGTCTGTTGCGTGTCCATACCTTCGTCTCCGTGAGTCGGGATCCCGGCATGGTCCGTACGGGTGGCGCGGGTGGGCGGGCGGACGGGCCGGGCGGGGGCGGTGCCGGGCCGGCCGTGTCTAGGCCGCTGTCGGCTGGGGGTCCATGCCCGTCAGGGCGAAGAGGATCGGCGGTCGGGTCCAGTCCATCGGGGAGAGGGTGATGTCGCGGATGCGGCCGGTGTCGGCGCCCACCCGTACGGGGCCGACGGTGGCGGTCAGCGGAGCAACATCGGCGCCGGCTGCGCCGGCTGTGCCGGGGGCGCTGCGGGCCACGGCGTGGATGTACCAGGTGCCGGGGGGGATGCGGGGCAGGGTGAAGCGGCCCGGGGCGCTGGTGGTGCTCCAGGACGCGGGGACGCCTTGGAGGATGGCGCCGTCGAACACCCCGACGTAGGCGCGGGAGAACGCGGCGCCGGTGGTGCGCAGTACCCCGGTCACCGCCCCGGTCCGCCTTCCGCCCGCCGCCGGTCCTGCCGGGGGTCCCGCCGGTGCGGGTGCGGCCGGCCGCAGGCGGGAGTCGGGGTGGGGGAAGGCGGGCGGGGGCGTGCGGGGGCCGCAGGCGAGGGACAGCTTGCGGTACTGGGTGGGGGAAAGCCCGACCGACTCGGTGAAGCGGCGGGTGAAGCTGCCCGTGCTGCTGTATCCGACCTGCGCGGAGATGTCGGCGACGGTCAGTGAGGTGCTCAGCAGCAGGCGCTTGGCCTCGTGGAGGCGTACCGCGCTCAAAAAGCGGCCGGGGGTGACTCCGGTGACCCGGGTGAACACCCGCAGGAAGTGGTACTTGCTGACCCGCACGCTCTGCGCGAGGTCGTCCAGGCTCAGCGGTTCGAAGAACCGTTCGCGGATCGTGGTGACGGCGTGGCGTACGAGGTGCTCCATTCGGGGCTCCCGGTCGCGGTCGGGTGGCGGTCACCGCAGCGGCGCTCGCCGGTGAAGGCGCCCGGTGCCCGGGGCTTCACCGGCCCTGTCCCCCGGGTTTCGCCCGTGCCCCGGTGCCCGCCTGGCCCCTTCTGCCGGAAGCAGGAGGAGGCCGGGACCGGGGCCGGGCGCGGGCGCGGGTGCGGGATGCGGGGTGGGGGGGTGGGGTGGCGGGGTGTGCGGGCAGGCGGCGGGAAGCCGCCGGGGTACGGGCCCCGCCGGCTTGTTCGGTGCGGGTGGTGCGGGTGGGGGGGTTAGTTGGTGCGGTAGGCGGCGCGTACGGCCATGTCGGCCAGTTCCTGGCGCCATTGGGGGTCGATGGGTGCGTCGGCGATGGCGGCGCGGCCTTGTTCGACGAGGTCGGCGATGTGGCGTTCGACGTCCTTGGGGACTTCGGTGTCCTCCAGGCGGCGGCGGACTTCCTCGGGGGTGTGGCCGGGTTCGGTCATCAGGGTGCGGATGTGGGTGTCGCGCTGCATGGCCCAGCCCAGCAGGAGGGTCATCTTGTGCTGGGTGAAGTCCAGGCCGGTGGGTTTGCCGGTCTCGGTGGAGTCGCCGAAGGCGTCGAGCAGGTCGTCGCGGAGTTGGAAGGCTTCGCCGACCGCTTCGCCGTATTCGACGTAGGCGGCGGCCAGGTCGGGGCGTGAGGCGGCGTTGGCGCCCATGACCAGGGGGCGGTGGATGGTGTAGCGGCCGGATTTGATCAGGGCGACCAGGCGGGAGAGCTGGGGGTCGGCGGAGAACTCGGCGGCGGCGCAGACGTCGAGGCACTGGCCGATGTTGACTTCGGAGCACAGCCGGTGCCATTCGGCCAGGACGGCGGGGGGTGCCTGGCAGACGAGTTCCTGGGAGTAGACCAGGGCCAGGTTGCCGATGAGGATGCCGATGCCTTCGCCGAAGCGGCGGGATTCGCCGCGCCAGCCGTGGCTGTCGTGGAGGTCGCCGTAGAGGGTGTGGATGGTCGGCTTCCCGCGGCGCTGTGCGGAGTTGTCGAGGATGTCGTCGTGGATGAGGGCGGAGACGTGGAGCATTTCCAGGCCCGCGGCGGCGGCGACGATGCCGGGGTCGCCGGCCTCGCCGCCGGCGGCGAGGTAGCCGGTGATGCAGAAGGTGGGCCGCACGCGTTTGCCGCCGGAGGTGACCAGGTCGGTCAGTGCGTCGACGGCGGCCAGGGCGCGTTCGTCCATGGCCGCGTAGCGGTCGCGTTCGGCGGTGAGGAATGAGGCGAGCTTGTCCTCCACCCGTTGCAGGAGGTCGTCCGTGATACGGCGCACGGAGGCGGCCGGGTGGGGGCCGGCGCCGGTGAAGGAGGTCACTTCGGTAGTCACTGGGTGTCTCCTCGGGCGGGGCGTATGAGCATGTGCGGCGGGGGCGCGGGGCCCCGCCGGCGTTGGAAGGGGGCGACGTCGGCGGGGCGGTGCCTGGTCAGTCCTGCTTGTCTTCCCACTGCTTTTCCAGCCGGCGGGCCAGGGCGAGGCGCTGCACCTTGAGGGTGGCGGTCCTGGGCAGGTCGGCCTGCGGGATCTGCACGGGGTCGGCCAGCTGGGGGAAGGCGGCGGCGGCCGCGCGCCAGCGCTGGGGGTCCAGCGGCTTGTCGTCGACGGTGCAGATCACCGGGACGGGCTGGGAGTCGGGGCCGGGGACGACGACGAGTTCGCTGAGTTCGCTGAGCTTGCTGAGCACGACGTCCTCGATCTCCAGGGAGCTGCGCACGCCGGGGATCATGTCGACCTCGCGGTCGAGCATGTGCAGGCAGCCCAGGCGGGTGCGGTAGCCGACGTCGCCGGTGCGCCACCAGTCGCCGTTGCGGTTGGTGTCGTAGCGGTCCTGTTCGGCGAAGTAGGTCTTGGCCAGGCCGTCCCAGGCGACCTCGATGGAGCCGGGGTTGGTCTCGGAGGGGGGCCGGCCGTCGCGGCTGACGACGCGGACCTTCGCGGCGCCCAGGGGCATGGCCCAGCCGACGCAGCGGCCGTTGGCCTTGTGGGCGGAGTGGCGCAGGTAGGCGCGGCCGGCGGCGGGGCCGACTTCGCTTTGCCCGTAGATCTGGAAGAACAGTGCGCCGCGGCGGTGGGAGGAGTTCAGGAGCTTGCTCATGGTGCCGGGGTGGATGGCGTCGAAGGTGCTGGAGAAGACCTTGACCGACGCGAAGGGGGTGCGGGGGTCGTCGGTGAGGGGTTCCCACTCCATCAGCGAGTTGGGCAGTGCCTCGATGAGCGCGGGGCGGTGGGCCAGGAGGTGTTCGGCGACGTCGGCGGGGTCCGACTCGCGCATGAGCAGGACCGGGTACTCCTTGAGCAGGGCCAGGGACATCGCGGCGACCATGCGGGAGTGGACGAAGGGGACGTGGATGGCCACGGTCTCCTTCTTCCGCATCAGTGACAGCAGCCGCCACTGCGGGATGAGGCGCAGGCCCTGGGTGCGGGGGGTGTGGACGACGAGTTTCGGCAGCCCCGTGGTGCCGGAGGTGTGGGTGATCACGGCGGCTTCGTCGATCGGGCGGACGACGGGCGCCACGCGCGGGGAGCCGGCCAGCAAGGCCAGGGAGGTGGTGCCCGGCCGTTCGCCGCCCACGGTGACGACCCGCTTGGTGAGGTCGGCCAGCGGGATCTCGGCGAGGATGTCGAGCTTGGCGGTGTCGGTGACCAGGCTGGGCTGGTCGGCCCGTTCGATCAGGGCGGCGACGGTCACGGCGTCCAGGGCGGGCGAGAGGTTGACGACGACGGCGCCGATGCGGGAGACGGCGGCGGCGATCATCCAGTGGTCGGCGTTGGCCGTCTTGTAGATCACGACGCGTTCGCCGGGCCGGATGCCCGCCGCCCACAGGCGGGCCGCGAGGTCGTCCACGTACTCGGCGTACTGGGCCACCGTCAGGCGCCGTCCCGCGTCGGGGAAGACGTCGAGCTGGTGGTCCAGGGTGATCGGCGTCGACGGATTGACGGCCGCGGCCATCTGGGGCAGCAGACCGATGTGGAGTCCGCGCTTCAGTATCGATTTGTAGGCTGTGGAGCCCTTCATGGGAACTGTCTCCTTCGGGGCGTGGGAGGAGGTGGGGCGCTCGCGGAGGTCCGTGACGCGGCACCGCCCCGCCCCCGGCCCTCCGGGGGCGCCCGGTGACACCGGGGCCGAGGGCGGGACGGGGCGGGGCGGGGTTGGCGCGGGGCGGGTTCGGTGGGGGGGCGGGTGGGTGGGAGGTCAGGTGCGGGGGGTGGCGTGGGCGCGTACGGCCTTGCGCAGGACTTCGGCGACCCGTTCGGTCTGGCTCGTGGTCAGCTCGGCGTGCATGGGGATGCCCAGGTTGCGCTGGAAGAGGTCGGCGGAGACCGGGCAGACCTGCTTCGATTCGAACGCGGGCTGGACGTGGCTGGCCCAGGTGCCGTGGAAGGAGCCGATGTTCGCCGCGCGCAGGTCGGTGGCCACGGCTGCGCGGTCCACGCCGGGGGCCAGCGTGACCATGTAGGACTGCCAGGCGTGGGTGCGGTCGGCGGGCACGTGCGGGACCGTCAGGAGTTCCTCGTCGGCCAGGAGTTCGCCGTAGCGTGCGGCCACCGCGCTGCGGTGGGCGATGAACTCCTCCAGCCGCTCCAGTTGGACCTGCATGATGGCGGCGGCGATGTCGGAGAGTTTGTAGTTGTAGCCGATCTCGAGGAATTCGGGGATCGGCAGGCCGATGACCTGTCCCTGGTCGAAGATGCTGCCGATGCCGAAGGAGGCGCGGCGGCGGGCGGCGGCGGCGATGTCGGGGTCGGTGGCGATCAGCGCGCCGCCTTCGCCGCTGCTGGCGCCCTTGCGGCCGTGGAAGGACAGGCAGGCGACCTCGGCCAGGGCGCCGGCGGGGCGGCCCTGGTAGGTGGCGCCGACGGCGCAGGCGGCGTCCTCGATGAGGAACAGCTGGTGGCGGTCGGCGATCGCCTGCAGTTCGGTGTAGTCGGCGGGCATGCCGACGGTGTCGACGGCGATGATGCCGACGGTGCGGGGGGTGACCAGCGCCGCGACCGCCTGCGCGTCGACGGTGCCGGTGTCGGCGCGTACGTCGGCGAACACCGGGACGGCGTCGAGGTAGCGGACCGCGTGGGCGGGTGCGGGGAAGGTGTAGTCGGCGACGATGACCTCGTCGCCGGGTTTGACGCCCAGTGCGAGCAGCGCCAGGTGCAAGGCGGCGCCGCAGTTGGAGACGGCGACGGCGCCGCCGGCGCCGTAGCGTTGTTTCAGTCCGGCTTCCAGGGCCTTGCCGCTGGGGCCCTGGCCGGCCGGCCAGCCGGAGGCGAAGACCTCGGCGACGGCTGCCAGTTCCCGCTCGCCCAGACTCGCGTGCGTCAGGGGGATCTTGTCCATGCTGCTCCTGTCCGTCGTCATCTGCGCCGCCTTATGCTCCGGCCGCCGCCGCCGGCCGGTCGGCGGGGGCGGGGGGCGGCTCGTAGCGAAGCGGGGTGATCTGGTGGACGTCGTAGCGGCGGCGCATCTCCTGGACGGCGTCGGGGTCCACCCGCGCGCCGGAGGACCAGATCTTGGCGATCTCCTCGAAGTACAGCTCGTGCACCGGGGAGGGCAGGCACTGGAAGAGCATGCGCACCGGTTCGGTGGAGGCGTTCCTGAAGGCGTGCGGGGTGTTCGGGGGGACGAACATGCTGGCGCCCGGGGTGGCGCGGACCATGCGGTCCCCTTCGGGTGACTCCCACTCGTGCCAGTTCTGCGCCGTGCGCTTCGTCGGCTCGAACGCCAGGAGTTCCAGCTCGCCTTCGAGGACGTAGAAGAATTCCTGGGCCTCGCCGTGGACGTGCGCTCCGACGTCGAATCCGGGCGGCACGACCACCTCGAAGATCGATACGGAGGAGCCGTCGGCTTCGGTGGCCTTGAAGGTCACCTCCTGCGCCTTCGTGATCAGCTTTCGCCCCTGGCCCGGGGGGAGGATAAGGCCGCTCATCGAGTTCACTTCCTCTTCGTCCGCGCTGGCATCCGGCCGGCGGCACGGGTGCCCGGGCTTTGTGCGGAGGTCAGTTCGACGTGCCCGTGCCGTCGGTGCCCCAGGTGCCCAGCGCCATCTCGGCGGTGATACCGGGGCCGAAGCCGGCGATCATTCCGGTGGCGTCGGGTTTCGCCGAGCCTTCCTCGAACAGCCTGCGTGCCGCGTCGAAGACGACGGCGCTGGCGATGTTGCCGTACTCCGTCAGGGTCGACCAGCTGTGGCGGAATACCTGGCGGTCGACGTCGAGGAACCGGGCGAGGTCGTCCAGGATCCGCGGCCCGCCGGCGTGGACGATGTAGAAGTCGAGCTTCCCGGCGTCCCAGCTGTGGTCCTTGGCGAACTCCCGCAGCACCGGCGCCAGCGGCTCCATCGTCCCGGGCACCCGGCGGTCGAGCTGGAAGTGGAAGCCGGTGTCGCGCACCGAGTAGGAGATCCACTCCTCGGTGTTCGGAATGAGGTAGGAGGCGTTGCGCTCGACCTCGATACCGACGCCGCCGTTGCCCCGCACCACCGCGGCGGCGACCGCGTCGCCGAACAGGCCGTCGGACAGCAGCGATCCGATGTCGTCGGCGGTGGGCTGGTAGCACAGCGAGCACAGCTCGCACGCGACGATCAGGACGTTGCTGCCGGGGTGGGCCAGGCAGAAGTCGTGGGCCCGGTTGACGGCCGCGCCGCCCGCCGCGCAGCCCAGCTGCGCGATGGGAATCTGCCGGGTGTCCGACCGGAATCCCATCTTGTTGATCAGCCAGGCCGTCAGCGACGGCATGAGGAACCCGGTGCACGACACGTAGATGATCGCGTCGATGTCGCGGGCCGTCATGTCGGCGTTCTGCAGCGCCTCCTCGATGACCGGCGGGCACATCTTCTTCGACTCGGCCTCGTAGATGAGGTTGCGTTCGGTCAGGCCCGGGTGGCCGAGCGTCTTCTCGATGGGCTGGACGATATGCCGCTTCAACACCCCGGTGTTCCGGATCAGCCGCAGCGCCAAAGGCAGCTGGGGCTTTCCGGCGTGCGCCTGTTTGGCGAACTCCAGGGTTTCTTCCATCGTGATGGTGTATTCCGGCGCGCTCACCGCAGGCTTGCACAGCCTTGGCATATCTGGGGCCCTTTCCTCGGAGTCTGCCTTCGGTACGTGAAGGATCTGCGCCCAGCTTCAGGAGCGGTTCTCATCAGTTCGCCGCCACCCCGCGGAAACCGGGGGCGGTTGCTCCGGCGGGTCGGCCGACCCGCCCCGCTCGCGGGGGCGCCGGCCGCCGGGGCGGCGGACACGGGGGCCGTGCGCCCCACGGCCCCCGTTCCGTTCTTTGTGCGGGCACCTGCCTGGACACTCCCGCCCCGGCTCCCCGGGGGCGGGCGCCGTCCTGCGGCCGCGTTTCGCGGCCCGTGGGCGCATGCCGCCGCGGCCCCGGGAGCACCCGGGGCGCTCGGGACGTGGGAGACGAGAGGGAACCTGTGCCGTACGCGGCACGGACGCGGTCCCACCGGGACAAACCAGTGGTTACGGTGCTCAACTCCCCGGCCCGTAAAAGTTTTTGGGCAGGGAGGGGCTGCCGAAATAGTGACACGGGCGAAGTCGCCGCGCCAAGACCACCTGCGGTGACGTGGGTCACTTCGGGGGTGAAGCGGTGCGGCGGGCGAGTGGCTGAATTGGTCCTTGCGTCCGGGTGCGGGGAAGTGCCGGACAGGGCCCGCCGCGTTGCGCGTCAGCGGGCGGCGGCGGACGTGCGGCGGTGCGGGCCGGGCGGGACCGGGCGGGCCTTTTTCCGTGAAATCCCGGGCGGGGGCGCCCCTGTTGGCTGCCCGGGTGCCGGGCGGCACGGGCGGCGGAGGGCCGGGGGATGCCGGCCCGCGGTGGCCGGCGGGGGTGATCGGCCGGGCCCGGGCGGTGTATCGAAGGCGACGCGTACCGGCCGGTCACATGGGGTGGCGGCGGCCATCCGGGGGTGTTGCGGGGTGTTTTCGATCAGGGCTCGGACACGGGTGGAAAACGGCTTGAGGGCAGGGCCTTTTCCACCCACCACCGAGTTGCGAACGAGGCTGTATCGGGACTCCAGCGCTGGTCGGTAGGTTTGCCGTCGAGTGTTACCGGCTCCGGGCTCGGACCGGTAGAGCACCGGCAGGAACGGGAGCAGGAAAGGAACGCCGCACTGATTACCGCAATCGGCATGGCATCGGCATGCACATCCTCGCGATTGCGGAGGGCGAGCCGCCTCAAGGAGGTTCCATGAAGGTTCACCCGTGCCCCAGGGATCACACCCGTGAAAGCCGTGCCGCCGCCGGGTCCGTCCTGTGTACGCCGTGCGTCCGCCAGGTGGAGCGCAACCTGCGTACGCTCCCCGGCCTCTACCAGGAATGCCTGCACCATGTGTCGCCGCTGTCCCGGCAGATCAGTCCCACGAAGATTTCCGGCAGCCGCACGCGGGACCACCTGAACATCTCGGTGCTCGACTCCCGCTACAACATCCTCGCGACGCTGGAGTCCTGGGCGCACATCGTCGTGGAGCAGTTGGGGGCCGGCGTCCCCGGGCGTTCCGTCCCGGAGCTCTCCCGGTTTCTGGAACGGCATCTGAAGTGGCTTCTCGCGCAGCCGCCGGCCGGTGAATTCGCCGACGAGGCGGAGAGGTTCGTCGCGGAACTCCGCGGGATCATCGACCCCGCTTCCAGCGCTCCGCGCACGATCATCCGGCAGTGCGTCGTCGACGGCTGCAGCGGGACGATAAGCATGTACTCGAAAGGCGCCGGGAATTCGGCGAGAAGGAACATCGAGTGCTCTGCCGGGCACTCGTGGGAACTGCACGAGTGGCTGAATCTGAGGCACCTCATGGAGCGGCAGCGAAAGGATGTCAGCGCATGACACGACCGCCACGCCACAGGCTCGTCCCCACGAACGTGGCCGCGCTCGCCGTGGGGGTGTCGGAGGCGACCATCCGCAAATGGGCGAGCCGGGGGAAGATCACCCGCTACGGTGCGCCGAACTGCCGCCAGGAGTTCGACATCGACGAACTCACCCGGATCGCACTGGAGCGCCGGGCCTGCGCCCCGGCGACGCCGTAGCGCCCGCCTCGAAGAGGGCTGCGGAAGTGACACGGAGTCACAAGCGGCGCGGCGCCCCGCTGCCTGCCGGGCGGCGGCGCCCGCGGTTACCCGGCCCGGCCGGGCCGGGGCCGTACCGCCCCCGGCACCGCCGGGCCCCCCACTCCCCCGCCGGCAGGCCCGCCGCGCCGGCGCCGGCTTCAGGAGTCCATGTGCAAGCCAGCCCAACAGGACGTGAGCCACGTCACTTTGGGGTGCTCTTGGCCCGACGAAAAGCCCGTGTCACAATTTACGCACATCTCCCCTGCCCAAAAACGTTTTCGGGGCGGGGGAGTGGTGCCGTATTCGACGGCCCGCTTCGGGCGGGCCGGGTCTGCGAATGTCCGGCGCCCGCTTCCTTGTGCTGCCGGCCCCCGCATGCCCGCGGGCGTGCCTCCCGGTGCCCGTCGCCGCCGCGTGCGCCGCGGGGCGCCGGGCCGGACGGATGCGGGGTGCGGGCCGGTGGGCGTGGTGATGCCGGTGGCGCCGTGGGTGTGAAGGCCCGTCCCTGTGCTGCCCCGCCCGGTGAGTGCCGTCGCGGGTGCGCACGGGTGTGCGGGCGGGGGCCGGCGGGCGTGTCGCCTGCTTCTTTTTCTTCCTGGATCTGGACGATGCGATCTCACTGCAGAAACGACAAGGGGAGCTGAGTGCGTTGACTTTACCGACCTCAGTGGATGGGGTTTCGGGAAACCACCGGGCTCGCTCCGTCGGTGTCGGCCGTGCCCACGCCAAAGCCATCCTGCTGGGAGAGCATGCGGTCGTGTACGGGGCCGCGGCGCTGGCGGTGCCGATTCCGCAGCTGACGGCGACGGCCAGTGCCGGGTTCTCGCCCGCGGGCGACGGCGAGGGCGAGCTGTCGTTCACCATGACGGGTTCGGCGTCGCGGGCGCTGGTGACGCAGGCCTCCGACGGGCTGCGGGAGCTGACCGCGGCGTTCAAGGACCGCGTGGGGGTCTCCGGCGAGCTGCACCTGGACGTGATCCTCGACGGCGCCGTCCCGACGGGGCGGGGCTTGGGTTCCAGCGCGGCGAACTCGCGGGCGATCGTGCTGGCGCTGGCCGAGCTCTTCGGCCGCGAGCTGTCCGACGGCGCGGTCTTCGACCTGGTGCAGACGGCGGAGAACATGGCGCACGGCCGGGCCAGCGGCGTGGATGCCATGGCCGTGGGCGCGTCGGCTCCGCTGCTGTTCCAGGCGGGCCGGGCCCGGGAGCTGAGCATCGGCTGCGACGGGCTGTTCATCGTCGCGGACAGCGGCGCCGCCGGCAGCACGAAGGAAGCGGTCGAGCTGCTGCGCGCGGGCTTCGAACGCCGCGCCGGGGCCCGGGAGAAGTTCCTCGAACGCGCCTCGCAGCTGACCGCCCGGGCCGAGCAGGCCCTGGCCGAGGGCCGGGCCGAGGACGTGGGCGCGCAGCTGACGGACTACCACGACCTGCTGCGCGAGGCCGGGCTGAGCACCGAGCGGATCGAGGCGATGGTCGCCGCGGCGCTCGCGGCGGGCAGCCTCGGCGCGAAGATCACCGGGGGCGGTCTGGGCGGCTGCGTGATCGCGCTGACCAGGCCGGACCAGGCCAGCCAGGTCACCCGCCGGCTCCACGAAGCCGGCGCCGTGCACACCTGGGTCGTACCGTTGAGGAGGCGCGCCGAGCATGTCTGAGCAGCGGATTGCCGTGGTCCGGACGACCGAACCCGACACCACCACCGGCCCCACCGGTCCCAGCGGTCCCACCGGGGGCGCCGGCATCGGCGCCGGGGCCGTCGGTGGTGTGGTCGGGGCCGTGCCCGATACCGGGACCGGGGCGGACGGCGGGGCCGGCACCGGGGCGGTGGCGGTGGCGCATCCGAACATTGCGCTGATCAAGTACTGGGGCAAGCGCGACGAGCACCTGGTGCTGCCGCGGACCGACAGCCTGTCGATGACCCTGGACATCTTTCCCACGACGACCCGGGTGCGGCTGGCGCCCGAGGCCGGGCGGGACGTGGTGGTCCTCGGCGGGCGGCCGGCCGAGGGCGAGGCGCTGCGGCGTATCGTCACGTTCCTCGACCTGGTGCGGCACAGCGCCCGGCTGCCGCACCGGGCCGTGGTGGAGTCGCACAACACGGTGCCCACCGGGGCCGGACTGGCGTCCTCGGCCAGCGGCTTCGCGGCCCTGGCCGTGGCCGCGGCCCGCGCGTACGGGCTGTCGCTGACGGCGACCGGGCTGTCGCGGCTGGCCCGGCGCGGTTCGGGCTCGGCGTCGCGGTCGGTCTTCGGCGGGTTCGCCGTCTGGCACGCGGGGCGGCCCGGGCAGGACACCAAGGCCGCGGACCTGGGCTCCTACGCCGAGCCGGTGCCGGTGGCCGATCTCGATCCGGCGCTTGTCGTCGCGGTCGTCGACGCCGGGCCCAAGGCCGTCTCCAGCCGGGCGGCGATGCGCCGCACCGTCGACACCTCGCCGCTGTACGAGCCGTGGGCCGCCTCCAGCAGGGACGACCTGACGCAGATGCGGGCGGCGCTGCTGCGCGGCGACCTCCAGGTGGTCGGTGAGATCGCCGAGCGCAACGCGCTGGGGATGCACGCGACGATGCTCGCGGCGCGGCCCGCGGTGCGCTACCTGGCGCCGGCGACGCTGACCGTGCTGGATGCGGTGGCGCAGCTCAGGCGGGACGGGGTGGGGGCCTGGGCGACCATGGACGCCGGGCCGAACGTGAAGGTGCTGTGCCGGCGCCTGGAGGCCGACCGGGTCGCCGCGGCCGTGCGGGAGGCCGCCGCGGGCGGCGCGGTGCACATCGCCGGGCCGGGCCCGGGTGCGCGGCTGCTGCCCGAGGGCGGGCGATGACCCGCACCTCCAGCGTGGTGCGCCGGGCGCCGGGCAAGCTGTTCGTCGCGGGCGAGTACGCGGTGGTCGAACCCGGCGTCCCGGCGGTCCTGGTGGCGGTGGACCGCGAGATCACCGTGACCGTCTCGCCCCTGGACGGCACCGGGGTGGAGATCTCCTCCGACCTGACCGCGGGCCCGGTGCGCTGGCACTGGGCCGGCGGCCGCCTCGAACCCGACACCACACACCACCCCACCACCAGCGACACCGACACCAGCGGCAGCGACACCAGCGGCAGCAGCGGTGGCGGTGGCGACGCCGGCAGCAGCAACGGCGCCGGCAGCAGCGGTGGTGGTGGGGTGCGTGGGGCGTTGGGGCATGTGGTCTCGGCGGTGGAGACGACGGCGGGGCTGCTGGCCGAACACGGCGTGGCGGCCCCGGCGATGGGCGTGCGCATCGAGAGCAACCTGCACGACAACGGCCGCAAGTACGGCCTGGGCTCCAGCGGCGCGGTGACCGTGGCGGCCGTCGCGGCCGTCGCGGCGTTTTGCGGCCTGGACCTGCCGGCCGGGGACCGCTTCCGCCTGGCGATGCTCGCCACCGCCCGTATCGACCCCAAAGGCTCCGGCGGCGACCTGGCGGCCAGCACGTGGGGCGGCTGGATCTCCTACCAGGCGCCCGACCGCGACTTCGTCGTGGACCTGGCCCGGCGCCGCGGCACCGCCGAGGCGCTGCGCGCGCCCTGGCCGCATTTCGCGGTACGCCCGCTGCCGCCGCCGGCCGGCTTGGACTTCCAGGTCGGCTGGACCGGGAGCCCGGCGTCCACCGCGTCGCTGGTGGCCTCGCTGCACCGGCGGACCTGGCGGCACAGCCCGTCGCACCGCGCGTTCGTCGCCACCAGCACCGGCATCGTCCACGCCGTGGCCGACGCCCTCGACAAGGGCGACGGCCCGGGCCTGCTGCACCAGATCCGCCGGGCCCGCAGCGAACTGGCCCGGCTGGACGACGAAGTCGGCCTGGGCATCTTCACCACCGAACTGACGGCACTGTGCGACGCCGCCGAGGCCGTCGGCGGCGCCGCCAAACCCTCCGGGGCCGGCGGCGGCGACTGCGGCATCGCCCTGCTGCCCGCCCACGCCCCCCACGACATCTCGCGGCTGCGGCAACGGTGGGCCGCGGCCGGGGTCCTGCCCCTGCCCCTGGATCCCGCCCCCGAAAGGAACCCCCGATGAGCGGTCAGCGCAAGGACGACCACGTCCGCCTCGCCATGGAACAGCACCGGGCCCGCAGCGGCATCAACCAGTTCGACGAGGTGTCGTTCGTCCACCACGCCCTGGCCGGCATCGACCGGCCCGACGTGTCACTGGCCACCGCCTTCGCCGGCATCCACTGGCCCGCCCCCCTCTACATCAACGCGATGACCGGCGGCAGCGTCAAAACCGGCGAGATCAACCGGAACCTGGCCACCGCCGCCCGCGAAGCCGGCGTGCCCATCGCCTCCGGCTCGATGAACGCCTACCTCAAAGACCCCTCCTGCGCCGACACCTTCCGCGTCCTGCGCACCCACAACCCCCGCGGGTTCGTCATGGCGAACATCAACGCCACCACCACCGTCGACGGCGCACAGCGCGCCATCGACCTGCTGCAGGCCGACGCCCTGCAGATCCACATCAACACCGCGCAGGAAACACCCATGCCCGAAGGCGACCGGTCCTTCGCCTCCTGGGGCCCGCAGATCCACAAAATCGCCGCGGCCGTCGACATCCCCGTCATCGTCAAGGAAGTCGGCAACGGCCTCAGCCGCCAAAGCGTCCACACCCTGGCCGCACTCGGCGTCACGGCAGCCGACGTCAGCGGCCGCGGCGGCACCGACTTCGCCCGCATCGAAAACGGCCGCCGCGAACACGCCGACTACGCCTTCCTGACCGGCTGGGGCCAATCCACCGCCGCCTGCCTCCTCGACGCCCAGGACGCCACCATCCCCCTGCTCGCCTCCGGCGGCGTACGCACCCCCCTGGACGTCGCCCGCGCACTGGCCCTGGGCGCCGTGGCCGTCGGCTCCTCCGGCGGATTCCTGCGCACCCTGACCGACGGCGGCGTCGGCGCCCTGGTCACCCAGCTGACGACCTGGCTCGACCAACTCGCCGCACTGCAGACCATGCTCGGCGCCCCCACCCCCGCCGACCTCACCCGCTGCGACCTGCTCATCCACGGCCAACTGCGGGAATTCTGCACCGACCGCGGCATCGACACCCGCCGCCTGGCCCAACGCACCCCCACCACCCCCACCAGCCCCGCCACCGCCGGCACCGCGTCCGGCGCGGCTGCGGGTGGCGCCCTCAACGAGATGACGGGAAGCACACGATGAGCGAAGCACACGCGATAGCCGGGGTCCCGATGAAGTGGGTCGGGCCCCTGCGCATCTCGGGAAACATCGCCGACACCGAGACCCACGTCCCCCTGGCCACCTACGAATCACCCCTGTGGCCCTCGGTGGGCCGCGGCGCGAAAGTCTCCATGCTCACCGAAGCGGGCATCGTCGCCACCCTCGTCGACGAGCGGATGACCCGCTCGGTCCTCGTCGAGGCCACCGACGCGGCCACCGCGCACCGCGCCGCGCAGAGCCTCGAGACGAACATCGACGAACTACGCGACATCGTCCGCGGCTGCAGCCGATTCGCCCGCCTGATCGGCATCCGCCACGAGATCACCGCGAACCTGCTGTTCATCCGCTTCGAGTTCGCCACCGGCGACGCCTCCGGCCACAACATGGCCACCCTCGCCTCCGACGCACTCCTCAAACACCTCCTGCACACCATCCCCGGCATCTCCTACGGATCGATCTCCGGGAACTACTGCACCGACAAGAAAGCCACCGCGATCAACGGCATCCTCGGCCGCGGCAAGAACGTCGTCACCGAACTCCTCATCCCCCGCCAGATCGTCACCGACGTCCTGCACACCACCGCCGCGAAAGTCGTCGAACTCAACATCCGCAAAAACCTCCTCGGCACCCTCCTCGCCGGCGGCATCCGCTCCGCCAACGCCCACTTCGCGAACATGCTCCTCGGCTTCTACCTCGCCACCGGCCAGGACGCCGCGAACATCGTCGAAGGCTCCCAGGGCGTCACCATGGCCGAAGACCGCGACGGCGACCTCTACTTCTCCTGCACCCTGCCCAACCTCATCGTCGGCACCGTAGGAAACGGCAAAGGACTCGGCTTCGTCGAGACCAACCTCACCCGCCTCGGCTGCCGCACCGAAGCCGAACCCGGCCACAACGCACGACGACTCGCCGTCATCGCAGCCGCCACCGTCCTGTGCGGCGAACTCTCCCTCCTCGCCGCACAGACCAACCCCGGCGAACTCATGCGCGCACACATCCAACTCGAACGCGACAACACGACAGCAAAGGTTGGTGCCTAGGACATGCCCGACCCGCTCGGAATCCACGACCTGTCATTCGCCACCACCGAATACGTCCTCCCCCACACCGCACTCGCCGCACACAACGGCACCGACGTCGCGAAATACCACATAGGCATCGGCCAGGAATCGATGAGCGTCCCCGCCGCCGACGAGGACATCGTCACCATGGCCGCAGCCGCCGCCGCACCCATCATCACCCGCCACGGCAGCAGCCAGATCCGCACCGTCGTCCTGGCCACCGAATCCTCCATCGACCAGGCCAAATCAGCCGGCGTCTGGGTCCACTCCCTCCTCGGCCTGCCCTCAGCCACCCGCGTCGTCGAACTCAAACAAGCCTGCTACGGCGCCACAGCAGCCCTCCAGTTCGCCATCGGCCTCATACGCCGCGACCCCACCCAACACGTCCTCGTCATCGCATCCGACATCTCCAAATACGACGCCGACAGCCCCGGCGAAGCAACCCAAGGCGCCGCAGCAGTAGCCATGCTCGTCAGCACCAACCCCGCACTCGCCACCATCGAAGACCCCTCAGGACTCTTCACCGCCGACGTCATGGACTTCTGGCGCCCCAACTACCGCGACACCGCACTCGTCGACGGACAAGAATCCATCAACGCCTACCTCCAAGCCGTCGAAGGCACCTGGAAGGACTACACAGAACAAGGCGGCCACAAACTCGACGAATTCGCCGCGTTCTGCTACCACCAGCCCTTCACCAAAATGGCGTACAAAGCACACCGCCACCTCCTGAACTACAACGAACGCGACACCGACAAACACACCATCGAACAAGCCCTCGCCCAAACCACCACCTACAACAACGTCGTAGGCAACAGCTACACCGCATCCGTCTACCTCGCCCTGGCCGCACTCCTCGACCAGGCAGACGACCTCACCGGCCGCCCCATCGGCCTGTTCAGCTACGGCTCCGGCAGCGTCGCCGAATTCTTCGCCGCCACCCCCACACCCGGCTACCGCCACCACCTGCGCACCCAGGCGAACCGCGACGCCATCACCCGCCGCACACCCCTCGACTACCCCGCCTACCTCGCCCTCCACGAACACACCCTCCCCACCGACGGCGGCAACCACCACACCCCCACCCAAACCACAGGCCCCTACCGACTCTCCGGCCTCAACAACCACAAACGCATCTACGAAACCCGCTAACCCCCACCCCGCACCCGCACCCGCACCCGGCACACAAGCCCCCGCGGAAGCCGCGGCACACACGGCCCCAGGCCGACACGAAGGCGAGCACACAGACCGGCGCGGAAGCCGCCACAGGCCACCGCAGAGGCCGACCAACGGGCCGGCCCACAACCGGCGCGCAACCGGGCGCACAAGCCGGCCCACAGGCCGGCGCGCAGACCGCAGGCACACAAGGCCGGCCCCACAGACCTACGCGGAACCCGGCACACGAACCGCCGCGGAAGCCGACCCCCCGGGGGGGGCAGGCCCGCAACCGGGCGCACAACCAGGCACACAGACACGGCACGCAGACCACGGCACGCACACGGCCCACAAGGCCGACGCAGACCGCCGCAGCCCGCCCACAGGCCGGGCACGAACGCCGCCACCGCCGCACAAGCCGACCCCCGGGCCGGCCCACAACCCGGCCGCCACACCGGCACCCGGACGCGGCGAGCAACCGGCCCACCAGCCGGGCGTGCAAGCCCCGGCACACAGCCGGCACAGGCCGCAGCACGTGGGCCTCCGGCAGGCCGGGACGTACAGGCAGGCAGGCACAGGCCACCGCGCAGACCGGCCCACAAGCCGGGCACATGCCAACCGCCACACAAGCCGGGGACGTGCCGGCCGGCACACGAGCCGGCGCAGCCCGCGGCACGCACGCTGACACGGGCCGGGACCTGCAGGCAGCCGGCGCAGCCCGAGGCGCGCACACCGGCACAGGCCGGGGATGTGCAGCCGCACAGGCCGCGGCACGCAGGCCGGGCACGCAGGCAGGCGCAGGCCGGGCAGGCGCGAGCCGGCCCGCCTCAGGCGGCCACGCACCACCCCGGGCCCGCTCCGGGCCCCCACCACCGCACCGCGCACGCCGCACAACTCCAGCCGTACAGCTCACGCCGCACCCGCTTATGCCGCACCGCTCTTGCGGTTCCGCTTTATGCCGCGTGCGGCGGGCAGTCCTGCACAACCATCCGAAGGGAGGGCACACACACATGACGCACACCCCGACCACCTATACCGGCGTGCCGGACCGGATCGCCCCCAGCATCGACGTCCGGATCCTGGGAACCGGCGGCTACGTACCCGACCGCATCGTCACCAACGACGAAGTCGGCACCCCCGCCGAAGTCGACGACGAATGGATCACCCGGAAAACCGCGATCCGCGAACGCCGCTGGGCCGCCCCCGGCCAGGCCACCTCCGACCTCGCCACCGAAGCAGCCCACGCCGCCATGCAATCCGCGGGCATCACCCCCGCACAACTCTCCGTCATCGCCGTCGCCACCTCCACCCCCGACCGCCCCCAACCCCCCACAGCCGCCTACGTCCAACGCAACCTCGGCGCCTCCGGCACCGCCGCCTTCGACGTCAACGCCGTCTGCTCCGGCACCGTCTTCGCCCTCTCCGCCGTCGGCAGCGTCATCCTCAGACGAGGCGGCTACGCACTCGTCATCGGCGCCGACACCTACTCCCGCATCCTCAACCCCACCGACCGCAGGACCGTCGTCCTCTTCGGAGACGGCGCCGGCGCCATGGTCCTGGGCACCACACCCCACGGCCCCCTCGTCCGACACGTCGCACTCCACACCTTCGGCGACCTCTCCCACCTCATCGAAGTCCCCGCCGGCGGCAGCCGCACCCCCCTCGACCACAACAACCTCGACACCGGACAGCAATACTTCACCATGAACGGACGCGAAGTACGCCGCTTCGTCGTCGAACAACTCCCCCAACTCATCAAAGAATTCCTCCACGAAGCCGGCGTAGAACCCACCGACATCCACCACATCATCCCCCACCAAGCAAACGGCGTCATGCTCGACTCCATGACCCAGGACCTCGCCATGCCCAACGCCACCATGCACCGCACACTCACCCACTACGGAAACACCGGAGCCGCCTCCATCCCCATCACCCTCGACACCGCCGCCCGCACCGGCGCCTTCCAACCAGGCCAACTCATCCTCCTCGCCGGATTCGGCGGCGGCATGGCCACCAGCTTCGCCCTCATCGAATGGCACTAACCCCCCAACCACCCCCCACAAACCACACCAGCACACACCCAGCCACCACAACAACAGCACCAGAAACAGAAACAGCGCAGCAGCCGAAAACCGGAAACCGGAATGGCAACCACCCCGGGCCATCAAACACCCCGCACCCGCCACACACGCAACCCGACAGACAGCCCCCCGGTCACCGTCTTCGTGGCTCCGCAATGGGGCCCCGGGCCTTCGCATCCGGCATGACTTCCCCCTTCCGGTTGCGGTCGATGATCCGGGGGGTGGTGTCACCGGGTCCGCAGGCATCACCGGCGACCCTCCGCCCCGGCGAGGCCAAGACCGACACGAAGGACGCGTTCATCATCGCGGACGCGGCCCGCGCGATGCCCCCCGCGCTGCGGGCGATCGACGGCGAGGGCAAGACCATCGCCGAGCTGGAGTTGACCGCCGGCTTCGACGACGACCCGGCCGGCAAGGCAACCAGGGCCGCGAACCGGCTGCACGGCCTGTTGACACAGATCCACCCGCCGCCGGAACCGGTGCTGGGCCCGCGGTTGCAGCACCCGGCCGTCCTCACCCTCCTAAAACGGTTCGGGTCACCGGCCCTCTCGGACCCCTGGGCCAGCACCGGGCCCAGACGAGGACCGCAACGCCACGGAGCGCGACCAGGCAAAGCGACCGCGACCCCACCCGTCCGCACGGCGAGGCCCAGCCACTGCCCGAGCCGGGCAAAACACCGCCCGACGGCAGCCACACCCCCTGAACGCCCCGGCACGCACCACGACATCGAAGCCGAGCACACAGGCCCGCGGCGCGACCTCACCCCTCGAGCGACCACCGGCCCCGCCCAGGACTGCAGAATCACCACACGGCCACCACACCGACGCAGGCACCCAC
This sequence comes from Streptomyces aculeolatus, assembly GCF_020400605.1. Lineage (GTDB taxonomy): Bacteria > Actinomycetota > Actinomycetes > Streptomycetales > Streptomycetaceae > Streptomyces > Streptomyces aculeolatus. The sequence continues at coordinate 30,393 of NZ_JAINRD010000042.1, forward strand.
CATCACACGGGAACAGCTGTCGGCGTACAAGTGAAGGTGCGCCACTTCGTACGGAGGAACGTGCACCGTTCTCGGTGCGGTGATGGTGTGGGGCCGGGGGCACGTAACCTGCGTGGGGGCGCTGGACGTCGGCGCCGGCGCCGGGGTGGGGAAGGGGGCCGGGGTGGAGCCGCTGAGGGCCGGGGACCCGGAGAAGGTGGGCGGGTTCGAGCTGCGGGGCAGGCTGGGCGCCGGCGGGATGGGCGAGGTGTTCCTGGGCCGGTCGCCGGGTGGGCGGGCGGTGGCGGTGAAGGTGGTGCATCCGCATCTGGCGCGGCAGGGGGAGTTCCGGCGGCGGTTCGCGCGGGAGGTGGCGGCGGCGCGGGCGGTGGGCGGGGCGTTCACGGCTCCGGTGCTGGCCGCGGGGCCGCAGGACGACCTGCCGTGGATCGCAACCGTCTACATTCCGGGGCCAGATCTGGCGGAAGCGGTCGGTGTGGCAGGACCGTTACCCCAGGGCGCGGTGTGGCCGCTGGCGGCGGGGCTCGTGGAGGCGTTGCAGGCCGTTCACGCGGCGGGGGTGCTGCACCGGGATCTGAAACCGTCGAACGTGCTGGTGGCCGCCGACGGGCCGCGGGTGATCGATTTCGGGATCGCGCGGACGCTGGAGGACACCGCACTGACGGCGACCGGTCTGGTGGTGGGAACGGCGGGCTTCATGGCACCCGAGCAGGCCGAGGGCGGCGAAGTCGGCCCGGCCGGCGATGTGTTCGCGCTCGGAGCGGTGATCGCCTTCGCCGCCACGGGGGCCGGGCCCTTCGGGGAGGGTCCGCCGCTGGCGGTCCTCCACCGGGTGGTAAGCGGGCGGCCGCGGCTGGACGGCCTCACGGGACCGCTGCGCGAACTGATCGACGCGTGCCTGGCGAAGGACCCCGGTGAACGGCCCACGCTCACAGCGCTGCTGGAGCGGACCGGCGCGCACCGGGAGCCGGCGGACGACTTCCCCGGCACCTCCCCCTGGCCGGATGCCGTCACCACCCTCATCCAGCGGCACGCCACGCCCTCGACCGCCCCTTACACCGAAGCCGCCGAGGCCACGGCACCGCCGGACAGCGAACCGGACGCGGCGCGTCCGGCCGTCGTCGGTATCGACTTCGGCACGAGAAACTCGGCCGTGGCCGTCCTGGAAGCCGGCAGGGCCCGGCTGATCCCCAACGCCCAGGGCGCGCATACCACTCCCAGCCTGGTGACCCTCACCGCCGAGGGGGACGTCCTCGTCGGCACGCCCGCCGAGCGGCAGACCCTCACCAACCCCGGCCACACCGCACGCGCCGCCAAGCTGGAGCTGGGTACCGACTGGCACATCACGCGAGGCGGCGTCCGGCTGGCCGCCGAGGACGTCGCCGGGCTGATCCTCGCCCGCCTGCGCGAGGACGCCGAGGCCCACCTCGGCCGGCCGCTCACCGCCACGGTGCTGGCGGTGCCCGCCGGCTTCCGTCGCAACCAGCGGGCCGCCCTGCTCCGGGCAGGCGAACAAGCCGGGCTCCCCGTCATGCGGCTGATCAACGAGCCCTCGGCGGTAGCGATGGCCTACGGCCTGCACCGCGACGACTGCACCGTCCTGATCTTCGATCTCGGCGCGGGCACCCTCGATGTCTCCCTCATCGACCTCGGCGACGGCACCGTGCTGACCTGGGCCACCGCCGGCGACAGCCGCCTTGGCGGCGACGACTTCGACCAGCGGATCATCGAGCACCTGACCGACCGCGTACGACTGCGGCACGGCGTGGATCTCACCGGCGACGTCACCGCCGCCCAACGGCTGCGCGAGGCAGCCGAGGCCGCGAAGATCGAACTCTCCGCGGTGCGCACCACGACCCTCCGGCTGCCCTACCTCGCCACCGGACCGGACGGCCCCGTCCACCTCGAAGAGGAACTGACCCGCGAGGAGTTCGAGACACTCACCCGGGATCTCCTGGAACGCTGCCGCACACCCGTCGAACGCGTCCTCGCCGACGCCGACCGCACGCCCGCCGACATCGACCGGGTCGTCCTGGCCGGCGGCGCCGCCCGGATGCCCGCCGTCAGCGACCTGATCCGCCGGCTCACGAACGGCCGTGAACCCTACCGGGACCTGGTACCCGCAGCCGCCGCCAGCGGCGCCGCTCTTCAGGCGGGCATCATGACCGGCGACATGAAAGACATCCTCCTCCTCGATCTCACCCCCCACTCCATCGGCATCGAAACCGACGACGGCAACACGACGAAGCTGATCGAGCGGAACACGACGATCCCCACGAAGCGCTCCGAAATCTTCACCACACACACGGACGACCAGACCACGGTGGTGCTCCACGTCGTAGAAGGCGAGCAGGAGGACCCGGCCCGCGACCGGACCCTCGCAGTCCTCGAACTCACCCTGCCACCCGCTCCCCGCGGCGTGCCGCAGATCGAGGTGACGGCCGACTGCGATCCCAACAACAACGTCCACATCACCGCCAAGGACCTGGGCACAGGCAACAAAACGGCCGCCACCCTCGACCAGACCACGATGGAACGGGCCACCGCGCTCCTCCGCTCCCCCCACTGGGCGGCCCTACGCACTCTCACCCCCGCACCCCACCCGGCTACCTGACCGGGGTGTTCTCCATCCACCCGGGCGGCCAGTGAGCGGCGAACACCGATAAGCGGCCGCCGACCTCTATCGGCCGACGACGAGTTGACCCCCACCCACCCCGTCACCACCCACACACCAAGTCATCGCAGACGAGACCACGGCCACCACGATCCCCGACCCCGCCTCCGCACCACCGAGCGTTTTCAGCGTTGCCTCTCCAGGGTCAGGACGGCTTCGGCGATGACGGTCATGCGGTTCGGACTGCTGCGGGATCTGCGGAAGATCTGCCAGGACTTCAGCCGTGCCATGCCGCGTTCGACCGGTGCCCGGGCTGCGGCCAAGGCCCGGTTGGCGGTGCGCTGGGTCAGGGTGAGTTCGCCGCCCGGTAGGCGTTTGAGTCCGGTGGTGAGCCAAGGGCCGGCGCCCCGGTAGGCGCGATCGGCGAGGATCGGGATGCCCTGGCGTTCGCAGATCCGGATGATGCGGTGACTGCGAGCCGCGGTCAGGCCGTGGATGCAACCCGGCAGCGCGGGCGAGATCCACAGGACCTCACCGGCGGGATCGGTGACGACCCGGACGTTCACACCGTGCCGGCGGCGCTTGGCCGAGCAGTCGGCCAGACTGCCACCGACACGGTCACACTCGGCGAGGGTCCCGTCCAGCAGGACGAACTCCGCATCATGCTCGCGCAGCGCCTTGAGCAGGCCCCGGGGGTGCCCGGCCGGCCAGCAGGCCGGTCACAGCGGTGACATAAGCGTGGAAAGTGCCGACGGATACTCCAAAGCCGGACGCGATCCGGGTGAAGGTGTCGTGGCGGCGCAGATACACCAGAGCGACAAGCGCCCGCCGGTGCCGGGGGGAGCTTGCACCGCCGGTCACCCCCGCGGCTCACGATGAGCACGGCGACCCACTCGACGAGGGCATGCAGGAGGTCGAGCGCGACAGGATAAGGAACCAACAAGGCCCCTGTACCAGGCGGGTTGAGACTTCGAACACCTCCCTCAACGGCACCGGGGGCTTTGTGCGTCGCGGCCCCCACCTCCACCTGGCCGGCATCACCCGATCAGCGGCCACGCTGAAAACACTCACGGCGAAGGCCGCCTCGACCAACGGCAACAACCACCGGCTCAAGAGCCACCTCCAGGCCATCGAACAGAAGACCAACGCAGGCTCACCAACAGCGCACACAACCTCGTACTCGGTGGTGCACCCACACAAGTACGCGGACAACAACAGACACGACCCGCAACAACAACCGGCCCAACAAGCCCCCGACCCACCACACCCCCCCAGAACCCCGCCCTCAGCCGCCCCCAGCACCCTGCTGCCCCGACCGGTACTCCGGCCACACCTCAAGAGCCAGCAACCGCTCCCCCTCGGACAACGGAACATCCCCACACAACCGCTCAGGATGACCAACCGGCGGCCCACCCCACCCACCAACCCCCAAACCACCCGGCGGCACCTCAGACCCAGGCCCCACCAACGCATGGAAATACACCAACGGCCCCGTATACAAAGACCCAAAAGCCACCACAGCCCGCCACAACGCCCCCACCACCCGCCCCACCCCAACCCCCTCCACACCCACGCCCAGCACAACCGACACGAACAACCCCGGACAAAGCACAACCACCAGACCAACCCCGCCACCACACACACAAGCAAGGCACCGCACACCACCCGCCACCACACACAAGCCGCCCGCCCCGCGCGCCTGCGGGAACCGTGCCGAACGCGCTGACCACATCTGCGGCGGGTATTTGGCGGGTTGGTGCCGGGGGATGGTGTTCAGCCGCTGCCACGCCCAGCGCAAACCCGCGCGCCCCAGCAGGAACGAGCCCTACACCACACGGCCAGACCAGCAACGAACCCCGCCACCGAACCACCGAGCAACAACACCCCGCACCGACCGCCAAGCAGAAGCAGCAGACACCAACGGCACGGACACCAGAAACGACACAACCAGCCGAAAACACACAGCCCCGAACCGCATACCGCCCACACACCGAACCCCGCCACACACGGCGCACGCAAGCGGCCAGGAACACCACACCCCGACACCGACGCGCCCCACACCGCACAACCCGCCGGACACCGAACCCCGCCAGACCCACCCGCGCACCCACCACAGACACGACCACCGGAAACGACACCACAGCGAGAACAAACCCCACACCGCACACCCCACACCGCACACCGCACACCGCACACCGGGCACCGGGCACCGGGCACCGGGCACCGGGCAGACAACGAACCCCGCCAGACCCCGCCACACACAGGACCCGCCAGACGCGGCAGACGCGGCCGGCGGGCACCGGACAGACACCGGGAACGCAACACCCCCCGCACGACGGCTCACACGCCCACACAACCCGCCGCACAACCAACCCCGCCACACACACCACACACCGCGGACTCGGCACACGCGGCGGATACCTCGGACACCGCGGACGCCGCGGACTCGGCGCACACGGCAGACGCCGCGAACTCGACGGACCCCTCGGGCTAAGGGCTGTCCCGTCACCCACGGTGAATCAGCCAGCGGCGTCTGGCGCGGTGCATCGCAAGGCGGAGGCTCGACCGCATACCGGGCCGTATTCGGTCGATCCCGACAACGCGGCGAGGTGCCGTGCCAGACGCCGTGAGCCCGCCGTGGGTCACGGGACAGCCCTTCGGCAGACGCCGCGGACTCGGCGCACACGGCAGACGCCGCGAACTCGGCGCACACGGCAGACGCCGCGAACTCGACGGACCCCTCGGACTCGACGGACGCCGCGGGTACCGCGAGGCGGGCACCAGCCCGCCTCCGGCGCACAGCCCACCCCGGGCCGGCACCCCGCAGCTACGCCGCGTAA
>NZ_JAINRD010000043.1 GCF_020400605.1 Streptomyces aculeolatus
TGCACCGAACCCCACGACACAGGACCCGGCCTACGGAATCCAGCCCTACCAAGCCCGGCCCCTACGGGACCCGGCGGGACTGGACCCGCCAGCAGCAGGCCCGGCAGAGCCCCGGGAACTAGCCTCAAGCCCGGCCGAACACCGCCAATCGGCAAGAGTGCTCCACGCGCGAGCGGGGTTGGTTCCGGCCGCACCACGCCGAGTACGACCACGAGCGCGTTCCCCCCGCGCACGCCGGCGTGGTCCCGATCTGCGCCACGGGCGCTCCCTGGTCACGGTGTGCTCCCCGCCCCAGCGAGGTTGGACCAAGCCAACCCCCTTCGCCTGCCCGGGCAGAGGCGCCCCCGGCCCTGCCCCACCCGGCCCGCGCCCGCGTCGCGGCCGGCCCTCACCCCCGCATGCGGCGTACCGCGCGGCGGGCGACGACTCTGACCAAATCCTTCACCGGCACGTTCCGCACCGGCCGGTCCTCCAGTGCCCCCCGCCCCGCCGACCCCTCCGGAGCCGGGGCCGGGGCCGAGGCCGGAACCGCCTCCGGGGACTGCGGCGCGGCCTTCGCCGCCAGCGCCGCCGACGCCAGTATTCCGCCCAGGACCGCCTCGGTCGCCGCCTCCGTGGGGATCTCCGTCGGCGTCACCGGCTCCGGCGGGGCCTCCGGGCGCCGGGACAGCGCGTCCAGGTCGCCGACCACCCTGACCCCCGACGCCGCGATCCCCGCGGCCACGCGCTCCGCGACCTTCGCCACCGCCTCCTCCGCCCACGGCGGGGTCGTGATGCGTGGCTCGCCCGGCGCCGGTTCGTACGACTGCAGCCGCGGGACCACGCCCTCGCGGATCACCTTGCCCTGCCGCCACGTGCTCCAGTTGCGGTCCCGGAGCTTGCGGTTGAGCTGCAGCAGCAGCTCCGCCTCGCTCTGCGTCAGCGACGAGTTGCCGCCGCTCTCCTGCGGGCGGAGCACCCCCTCCGGCAGGTCGAGCAGCTGCTCGAAGACGCGGAACTGCCACAGCGGCCTCGCCTCGTCCACGACCACCGCCGTCACGTTCTCCGCCCCCGCGGCCGCCGCCCAGCGCGCGATCAGCTCGTCGTGCCGCTGCAGGTGCCAGAAGTCCGGGGTCGGCTCGTCGTACGGGGGCTTGCGCAGCATGCCGTCGAGCCAGGTCTCGTACGACTCGCAGAGCCCGTGCTTGACGTACTGCTGCCAGTGCGACGGCATGATCTTCCGCAGCGGGCGCAGCGTCACGACCACGTGTACGGGGTGCTCGCCCGCCAGTTCCGCCACCGCCGTCCGGGCGGCGTCCGCGGAGGCGGTCGCGAAGAACTCGCTGCTCGCGAAGAACCGCATGCCACCCGCATCGGCCGCCTCCGTACAGAACGCCTCCCACGGCTGCCGCTCCGCGGCCGTCGGGTCCTTCCTGGCGATCGCGACCGCCGGGTCCTTCGCCTGGCGGCCCGGCCCGGCGTAGACGACGCCGTGCTCCCGCAGGGTGTCGCGGGCCTGGTGGAAGGCGGCCTGGAGGGCAGTGGTGCCTGTCTTGTGGGGGCCGATGTGGAGCAGCCGCGTACCCGGTGGTGTGGGCGCGGTGAATCGCTCTTCCTGCATGGAAGGGCCTTTCGTGGTCCGGAGGAGGGCCTCGATTCTGCAACCGTGCGGTCACCGGCCGGTGAGATGGAGCCGAACAGCGGGCAAACAAACGGCCCCGGTCCTGGTCGGGGGCCCCGCCGCGCAACCTTCGGTCCCGGTGGTCGTTTCCCCGGTCGTGAACGCTACGAAGCCCCGCCTCCGCATCGCCGCCCTCGTCCTCGCCGCGGCGCTCGCCGGCGCCGCCGCGGCCACCGCCCCCGCCGCCCTCGCGGACGGCGACCCCGCGCCGCCGGTCGCGCCGTCGCAGGCCGCGGACCTCGCCCCGTACGTGCAGACGCACCTGATGTTCGGGACGGTACGGCCCGACGGCGGCCCGGACGTCACGGACCGGCAGTTCCGCGCGTTCGTGGACGAGGTCGTCACGCCGCGCTTCCCGGCGGGGCTGACGGTGGACGAGGTACGCGGCCAGTACCGCGACCGGCACGGCACGATTGAGCGGGAGCGCTCGTACGAGGTGTACCTGCTCTACCCGCTGACCGAGGCGCAGGAGCAGGACGCCCGGATCGAGGAGATCCGCGACGCCTACACCGCGCGGTTCGCGCAGGAGTCGGTCGCCCGGGTCGACGAGCCCGCCCGCGCCGGCTTCTGAGCCCCGGCCGGGCCCCCGAACGCGGTCCCGGCCCGGAGCCCCGCCACGGCCCCGGCCCGGAGCCCCGCCACGTGTCCCGGTCCCGGCCACGGACACGGTCCCCTGCCGCGGTCCCAGTCCCGGCCCGGAGCCCGGCCCCGGCCCCGGTCCCGGCCCGGCCCGGAGCACCGCCGCACCCCCGACCCTGCCCCGCCCCTCACCCCGACTCCCTGACCACCAACCGCGGCGTCGTCACCACCGGCTCCTGTCGCTCCTGCCCGCCCCCCAGGCTGCGCAGCAGCAGCCGGGCCATCACCCCGCCCATCCCCTCGACGTCCTGGTGCACCGTCGTCAGCGGCGGCTCGGTCCACATCGCCGGCTCCAGGTCGTCGTACCCGACGACCGCGACGTCGGCGGGGACGCTGCGGCCGTGGGCGCGCAGGGTGCGCAGGGCGCCGGTGGCCATGAGGTCGGAGGCGGCGAACACCGCGTCGAGGTCCGGGGCGCGGGCCAGCAGCCCGGCCATCGCGCGCTCGCCACCCGCCGGGGTGAAGTCGCCCTCGGCGACCAGCTCCCGGCCGGCGGGAGCGCCGCCGTGCGCGGCCAGCGCGGCCCGGTACCCCGCCAGCCGGTCCACCGCCGACGTCTGGTCCAGCGGCCCCGCGATGTGCCCGATCCGCCGTCTCCCCCGCGCCAGCAGGTGCCGTACGGCCAGTTCCGCGCCCGCCCGGTTGTCGGTGTCCACGTACAGCAGGCCCCGCTCCCCCGCCGCCCCCGGCCAGCCCGGCCGGCCGCCGTAGACCACCGGCAGGCCCGCCTCCGCGGCCATGCCCGGCAGCGGGTCGTCGCGGTGCAGCGAGAACATCAGCGCCCCGTCGACGTGCCCGCCGGCCAGGAACCGGCCGATACGCGGGTAGTCCGCCCGGTCCGCGACGTACAGCAGCACCAGCTGCGTGTCCGCCGCCGCCAGCGCCCCGCTGATGCCCCGCAGCTGCCGGGCGAAGAACGGGTCGGCGAAGACCCGGCTCTCGGGCTCGGCGATGACGACGGCGACCGCGCCCGTGCGCCGGGTGACGAGCGTGCGCGCGGCCTGGTTCGGTACGTAGCCGAGCTCGGCCACGGCGCGGTGCACCCGCTCGCGCAGCGGCTCGCGCACCCCCTCGCCGCCGTTGACCACGCGCGACACCGTGGCCCGCGACACTCCGGCACGGGCGGCCACGGCCTCCAGCGTGGGGCGGTTCCCGGACACCTCAACTCCTCTTCACTCGGTGGGCCTTGACAGTAGCCCGCCCACTCGGCAGTGTGCCTCAACACAACCTGAGAGCGCTCTCAAACAGGCGCATCCCCAGGGGAGAACCTCCTCATCCCCCCACACCCCGAGGAGCAGCCCAGACATGCACGCAACACGACTACGGTGGCGCAAGAGCCTGCTCTGCGCGGTCGCCGCGCTGGCCGCGATCAGCGCCCTGACCCTGCCTTCCGCGACAGCAGGCGAGGACGAGGGAAGCGAACCCGCGCCCCTCGCCGAGGTCTTCCGCGACGACTTCGACGGCGCCGCCGGCTCCCCGCCGGACGCCGCGAACTGGATCGTGGACACCGGCACTTCGTACCCCGGCGGCCCCGCCAACTGGGGCACCGGCGAGATCCAGACGTACACGGACAGCCCGGAGAACCTGCAGAAGGACGGCTCCGGCAACCTCACCATCACCCCGCGCCGCGACGGCAACGGCGGCTGGACGTCCGCCCGCATCGAGACCCAGCGCACCGACTTCCAGGCCCCGGCCGGCGGCGTGATGCGCGTCGAGGCGCGCATCCAGATGCCGAACATCACCGGCGACGAAGCCCTCGGCTACTGGCCCGCGTTCTGGACCCTGGGCGACGCCTACCGCGGCAACTACTGGAACTGGCCGGGCATCGGCGAGTTCGACATCATGGAGAACGTCAACGGCGTGAACAGCGTCTGGGGCGTGCTGCACTGCGGCACCGCGCCCGGCGGCCCGTGCAACGAGAACAACGGCCTCGGCGCCTCCCGCGCCTGCCCGGACAGCAGCTGCCAGTCCGGCTTCCACGAGTACGCCCTGGAGCTGGACCGCAGCGGCCCGGTCGAGGAGCTGCGCTGGTACGTGGACGGCCAGCAGTACCACTCCGTCAACGCCGACCAGGTGGGCGCCGAGACCTGGGCGAACCTCGCCCACCACGGCCACTTCCTGCTCCTCAACGTCGCCATGGGCGGCGCCTTCCCCGACGGCGTCGCCGGCCACGCCACCCCCACCGACGCGACCCGGCCCGGCGTGCCGATGACCGTCGACTACGTATCCGTCGAGCAGTCCGGAGGTACCGCCAAGTGATCTCGCGACGCAGGCTGCTGGGTGGCCTGGCCGTCGCGTCCGCCGCCGCGGGGACACCTCTGGTGCTCTCCGCGGCGCGGGCGGGCGGCGCCGCAGCGGCCCTCGACGTGTCCGTCGTCAACAGGACGGGCGCGTACGAGAACTCCTCCATCAGCATCTACGTCGTCGGCAACGAGGGCGGCCGGCAGGTCCGCCTCACGCCCGACGGGACGCTGGCGCCCATCTCCCTCGACGACAACGGCCCCGACGGCTACACCGACTACGCCATCCCCTTCGCCGGCAGCGGCGACACGTCCCTGACGCTGCCGAACATGTCCGGCCGCCTCTACGTCGCCCTCGGCGGCAAGCTGAAGATGAAGGCGGTCACGGACGGCGCCGGCAGCGCGGCGCTCGCGTACCCGGCCGGCTGGGTGTCCACCGACCCCAACTACCCGCTGGTGCACGACTGCATGGAGTTCACGCTCAACGACGCCGGCATGTTCTGCAACACCACCATGGTCGACATGTTCAGCGTCCCGATGTCCATCCACCTGACGGGCGAGGCCGACCAGACGACCGGGACGCTCAAGGACGGCGCCCGGCAGCAGGTGTTCGACACCCTGGCGGGCACCGAGGGCTACGGCCGGCTGGTGGACGCGGACGGGCTGCGCGTCATCGCCCCCGGGCACGGCCTGGACGCCGGGCTGTTCGACGGCGCGTACCTCGACGGGTACGTGGACGAGGTGTGGTCGGCGTACGCCGGCAAGGACCTGAAGGTCACCACGAACGCCAGCACCTTCACCGGCCGCGTCGCCGGCGACCGGCTGTCCTTCACCGGCCCCGCCGACGTCGCCTTCGACCGGCCGCCCACCCGCGACGTGCTGTTCTGCGACGGCAAGCTCGCCGCCCCGAACGACGGCACCACGGGACCGGTCGCCGCCATCCTCGGCGCCGCGCTCAACCGCACCACCCTGCGCGACCACGCCGACCAGCCCGTCACCGACCCGGCCGCCTTCTACGGCACCGACATCTCCAACCACTACGCGCGGGTGATGCACGAAGTGTCGGAGGACGGGCGGGCGTACGGGTTCGCCTTCGACGACGTGTCCGGCTTCGCGTCGTACATCGAGGACCGGGCGCCGCGGCAGCTCACGCTGACGCTGACGCCCTTCTGACACCCACGGGAGCCGGCGGGGGGCAGCGGGAGCCCGCCGGTTCCCGCGGGGCCGCGATAACCGCGGCGTGCCGGGGGCTGTCCGGTGGTCAGGGCCGGGCAGCCCGCGGCCGGCGGGGCGCGGACGCGCGCCCCGCCGTGCGGCGGCCCCGGGCCCCCGCGCGGCGGTTACGCGCTGCTCACCGACAGCTTGGCGGCGAAGCCGAGGAACGCCGTGCCGGCCGCGGCCGACATCCCGGCCGTCAGCCGCCGCCTGCGGCGGAAGAGCGCCGCGAGGTGCGTGCCGCTGAAGATCAGGGCGGTCAGGTACGTGATGCTGAACAGCTGCGCCCAGGCCGCCAGTACGAGGAAGGTCAGCTCCGGGTGCGCGTACGCCGGGTCGATGAACTGCACGAAGAAGGAGACGAAGAACAGGATCGCCTTCGGGTTCAGCAGGCTGACGACGAACGCCCGGCGGTACGGGCGCTCCATCTCCTCCTTCGCCGGCTCCGCACGCACCGGCTCCGCACGCGCCGGCCCCGCGCCCACCGGCTCCCCTTCCGCCCGGGCGACGGCCCGCGCCCCGCGCTCGCGCCACATCCGCCACGCCCCGCGCAGCATCCCGACCGCCAGCCACGTCAGATAGCCGGCGCCCGCGAACTTGACGACGGCGAACGCCGTCGGGCTGGCCTGGAGCAGCGAGGCCACGCCGCCCGCGGAGAGCACCATGAGCACCATGTCGCCGCACATCACGCCGCCGGCCGCGCGGTAGCCGGCGCGGGCGCCGCGGCGGGCGGCGACGGAGACGACGTAGAGGGAATTGGGCCCCGGGAGCAGGATGATCAGGGCCAGCCCCGCGAGGTACGTCGACAGATCGGTGACTCCAAGCATGCGGGCCAGGCTGCCACGCGTCCGCCCGTCCGTACGAATCAATAAGCCGCGGTCCCGCATGGCGGACACGGCCGGCCCCGCACCCCCGCCGGTTAGGGTCGTGGTGGATCGACGGTCACGGCGGAGGGGGCTCGTACGGCATGGACGACGGCACGGTCATAGCGGTGTGCAGCAGCGGCGAGTACACCTTCCACAAGCCGGCCCGCGAGGCCGTCACCCTCCTGGCCGGCCTCGGCGTCGAGGGCGACGCGCACGCGGGCGTCACGGTGAAGCACCGCTCCCGGGTCGCCCGCGACCCCTCCCAGCCGAACCTGCGGCAGGTGCACCTGATGCACGAGGAACTGTTCGCGGAGGTCGCCGAGGCGGGCTTCCGGGTACGCCCCGGGGAGCTGGGCGAGAACGTCACCACCCGCGGCATCGACCTGCTCGGCCTGCCCACCGGCACGCTGCTGCACCTCGGTGCCGAGGCCGTCGTGGAGATCACCGGGCTGCGCAACCCCTGCCACCAGATCGACGACTTCCAGTCCGGCCTGCTCAAGCAGGTCGTGGGCCGGGACGCGGCGGGGAACGTGGTGCGCAAGGCGGGCGTGATGAGCGTGGTGCTGACGGGCGGCGTGGTACGTCCCGGGGACCGGGTCGCCGTCGTGCTGCCGGACGCCCCGCACCGCCCGCTGGAGAAGGTCTGAGGGCGGCGCCCACGCCGCCGGGCGGCGTGGGCGCCCGGCGCTCAGCCGGCGCCGCTCCCGCCGGCCGCACCGCTTCCCCCGGCGCCGGTCCCGGTAACCGCGCCGGTCCCGGTGACCGCGGAGGCGCCGATCACGTCGCCGTCCGCGTCCAGCGCCTCCGCCTGGACGTACGCCGCGTCCCCCGCCTCCGCGGGCAGGTCGACGTCCGTGTCGAGGCCGTCCCACCGCTCGCGGGCGACGGGCCGCAGCTCGTCCGGCGCGTCCCCGGCCAGCACCCGCCAGCCGGCGACCTCCGTGGCGCCGTTCCACACCGCGTGCGCGTCGCCGGACGCGCCGTCGATCCGTACCTCCGGGGCGGTCGCGGGCTCGCCCGCCCACTCCTGGCGGTAGGCGCGGTACGAGCTGTACTCCTCCGGGAAGACGGCGTCGAACACCAGCCGCCCGTCCGCGTCGAACTCCGAGACCCGGCCCGCGGAGCCCCAGCCGACCAGGGTGTTGCCGCCCGGCAGGGCCTGGCTGCCGCCGGTGACGGCGGTGGAGACGCGGTCGGGGTGGACGAGCTGGCGGGTCAGCTCCGCGGTGCCGCGCCGCGGGTCGACGCGCAGCCACGCCACCCGGGACTCGTAGCCCTCGGAGTGCATGTTCTGGTTGTCGAACATGCGGTACGTGCCGTCGCCGACCGCCACCACGTCGTGCTGGGCGATGGTGCGCGCCCCCGCGCCGAGCCGGAAGTCGCTCTTCTTGCCGCCGAGCCGCCAGACGATCCCGCCGGTCCGCCGGTCGACCTTGTAGACGGTGCTGGTGCCGTGGGCGGAGACGAGGAGGTCGCCGTCGGTGTCGAGGGAGACGGAGTTCGCGTGCAGGTAGTCGAAGGGGCGGGTGCCGGCGCGGCCCGAGGGCCGCTCGTCGGACTCCGTCAGCGGTACGTGGTCGAGGCTGCGCCACTCCAGCAGCGGCTCGCCGGTGGCGACGTCCAGCTCCCACACGACGCTCTCGATGACGTCGCCGTCCTCGGGGCCGCCGACGGGGGTGAGGTCGTAGGGCCGCTGCTGGTAGCTGACGACCAGGGCGGTGCCCTCGGGGGTGAGCCGGAACTCGTGCAGGTCGATGGTCTGCCCGGGGTCCGGGGAGCGGACGGTGGCGATGATCTCGTAGTTCTCGTCGGCGATGTAGCCGACCCCCTCGCCGAGCCCCGCGGTGTCGCTCTCGCCCTGCCACCAGGTCAGAACCTTCTCGCCGCGGTACTCCTGCACGCGGAAGTCGGCGACGTACTCGTCCTTCGGGATGCGGTGGTACCAGACGGGCCGGCCGCGGTCGTCGACGATCTGCGGCCCGCGGCCCGCCTCGGGCGGCGGTTCCTCGCCGGGCGGCCCTGCGCGGCCGGGGTTCTTCTGCGGTCCGACGAAGAGCAGGCCGTCGCCCATGCCGGGCTGCCGCTCCAGCACGTCGAGGGGCGGGGGCGGCGGGTCGGGCGGCTGCTCCGCGGCGGGGGCGGCGGACGGTACGGCGGCAGGAGCGGTGGCAGGCGCGGTGGCCGGGTGGGCGACCGCCGCGGGCGGGAGCGCCGCGACGAGCCCGCCGAGGACGATCGCGGTGCACGTACGCGACAACTGACGGGGTACATGACGGGGCGCGTGGGGCGTGGGCATGTCTCTCCCGGAGGTGGGGGGACTCCACGTCTACCAACCGCCCGGTGACACAGCGGTCACTCCTGGGGCGCGAGGGGGCGGGCCGGAGAGCGAGCCGGAAGCGCGGGTCGGGGCGGATCCGGACGCGGTGGCCGCGCCCGCGACGCCCGTCCGAATTAGGCTGATATGCGTGCCCCAACGCATCCTGCACGCCGTTGACGCCGAGGACGCCCCGCTCCGCGCCGCCCTGCGCCGGCTGCGCGCCGCAGAGGACGTACCCGCCGCGTTCCCGCCCGAGGTGCTCGCCGAGGCCGACCGCGCCGCGAAGGCCCCCCGGCTGCCGGAACGGGACGCGACCGACATCCCGTTCTACACCGTCGACCCGCCCGGCTCCCGCGATCTGGACCAGGCCCTGCACGTCGCGCGCCGGGGCGGCGGCGGGTTCCGTATCCACTACGCCATCGCCGATGTCGCCGCGTTCGTCACCCCGGGCGAAGCCCTCGACGCCGAGGCCCGCCGCCGCGTGACGACGCTCTACTTCCCCGACACGCGCGTACTCCTGCACCCCGAACAGCTCTCCGAGGGCGCCGCGAGCCTGCTGCCCGACCAGCCGGTCCCCGCGCTGCTGTGGGAGATCGACCTGGACTCCAGCGGCCAGATCGCCGAGGCGAGGGTCGCCCGCGCGCTGGTACGCAGCCGGGCGCGGCTCGACTACGGCGGCGTGCAGCAGACCATCGACGAGGGCACGGCGGAGGAGCCGGTGGCGCTGCTGCGCGACGTGGGGCTGCTGCGCGAGGAGCTGGAGCGCGAGCGCGGCGGGATCTCGCTCGGCGTACCGGAGCAGGAGGTGGTGCAGCGGGCCGGCGGCTACTCGCTGGAGTACAGCGCCCCGCTGCCCGCCCACGGCTGGAACGCGCAGGTGTCCCTGCTCACCGGCATGGCCGCCGCGGAGCTGATGCTCGCCTCCGGCACCGGCATCCTGCGGACGCTGCCGCCCGCGCGGCGCCCCGCGCTGACGTATCTGCACCGGGTGGCCCGCGCGCTGGACGTCGACTGGCCGGAGGGCCTGGACTACCCCGAGCTGATCCGCTCCCTCAACCCGCAGATGGCCAACCACGCGGCGTTCCTCCAGGAGTGCACCGCGCTGCTGCGCGGCGCCGGGTACACCGTCTTCGACGGCCGGCAGCCGGCGCGGCAGGACGCCGTGCACGCGGCGGTGGCCGGCGAGTACGCGCACTGCACGGCGCCGCTGCGGCGGCTGGCCGACCGGTACGCCGGGGAGCTGTGCGTGGCGGCGTCGGCCGGCGAGGCGGCACCGGAGTGGGTGCGCGAGGCGCTGGGCGGGCTCCCGGAGCTGATGGCCGGGGGCGCGGCGCGGGCGGCGCGGCTGGAGCGGGAGTGCGTGGACCTGGTCGAGGCGGCGCTCATGAGCGGGCGGATCGGGGAGGTCTTCGACGGGCACGTGGTGGCGGTGGACGAGCGCCGGCCGACGAGGGGGACGGTGCAGCTCTACGAACCGGCGGTCATCGGCCGCGTGGACTCGGAGGACTCGACGACGTCGTCGGCCACGGAGGGCGCGGAGGGCGCGGAGGGCGCGGAACGTCCGGCACCCGCGGACGGCGCGGCATCGGCGGACGGCGGTCCACCCGCTGACGCCGCGCCACCCGCCGACTCGGCACCACCCGCGGCACCCGCCGATGGTGCGTCTCCCGCCGACTCCGCCGAACCCGCCGAACCCGCCGAACCCGCCGAGGCCGGCGTCGGTGCCTGGCCCGCCCCCGGCGAGCCCTTGCCCCTCGGACACCGGGTGCGCGTGCGGCTGACCGCCGCCGAGCCCGGGGTGTCCCCGGTGCGCTTCGAGCCGGCGCCCTGAGCGGGCAGCGGCCCGCGCTCCCCCGCCTGCTCCCGCTCCTCCTCCCGCGCCGCGCACGCCCGGCGCAGGGCGTCGACCACCGGCTTCGGGTCGTCCGCGTAGAACCGCAGCACCCGCGCCTCCGCCCGCTTCCCCAGCGGCCGGACGAACGACACCGGCTCG
This sequence comes from Streptomyces aculeolatus, assembly GCF_020400605.1. Lineage (GTDB taxonomy): Bacteria > Actinomycetota > Actinomycetes > Streptomycetales > Streptomycetaceae > Streptomyces > Streptomyces aculeolatus. Next base: position 10,931 of record NZ_JAINRD010000043.1, read on the forward strand.
GTCAGGTCCACCGTCACCGTCGTCTGCCCGCCGACCGCGAGGTCCGCCGTGCCGTCGTCCGCCAGACGCAGCAGCCCGCCCCCGTCGGGGAAGCGGCGGTCGAGCCGGGCGTTCGCGATCAGCTCGGCCGGTACGGGGATGTCCAGCAGGACCCCGTACCGTACGCGCAGCGAGCCGTCCGCGCCGACGACGTGCGGCCGGACCACGCTGGCCGCCTGGAGCGCGAGGATGAAGTAGATGCCCCAGATGTCGAGGACCAGCACCACGGCGTGCACCACGGGCCACGGGATGACGAGCGCGAGCGCCACCGTCTCGATGACGGAGACGAAGAAGAAGCCGTAGAACGTGAACGCCTGCCCGGAGGCGTACGCGGCGGCGGTGTCGCCGGGGCCGACGCCGTGCTTCGGGCGGCGGGCGAGCCAGCGCAGGGTGGCGGTGAAGAGCTTCACCTCGTGCACGGTCAGCTTGCGCACGGCGGCCGGGACGCTGTCCCGTACCGCTTCGAGACCCGCCGCGCGGGGCGCGAGGCCGGCGCCGCGGTGCCGGCGGTAGTCGGCGGCCAGCAGCGTGACCAGGGCCGCGGTGACCAGCAGCACGGCGATCTCGACGGCGAGCATGACGGGTTCCGGGATGCCGGCGCCGGAGGCGAGGCAGAGCACGAGCACCAGCTCGCCGGGTACGAGCGAGGCCAGGGCCCAGCGGACCGTACGGCGCAGCGCGTTCACGACGCACTCTCCCCGCGCCGCCGGTCCGCGCGCCCGGCCCCGCCCGCCTCGCCGGCCCCGCCCGTCCGCTCTCCGAGCAGGGCCATCGCCCGGCGCATGACCTCGGCCTGCGCCGGGGGGAAGTCCGCGAAGAACATCTCCGCGAAGGCTTCCCCGCTCTCGTCGCCGCCCCCGGCGGCGGTCCCGGTCCCGGTCCCGGTCCCGGTCCCGGTCCCGGCCCCGGTGCCGTCGCCGGCGCCGCCCCCGGTCCCGTCGCCGGCCACGGCGGGGACCGGGTCCGGCCCGTCGGTGACCAGCGCCCGCGCCTCCTCCGGCATGGCGGCGACCACGTCCCGCGCCAGCTCCTCGACGCGCGGGTCGTCCGGCTCGGCACCGGCCAGCTCGTCGAGCCGGGCGTAGATGCCGTACGCGCGCGTCATCGCCTCCGGGTCGGAGCTGAGCGCGTGCAGCAGCCCCGCGAGCCAGCCGCGGTGCGCCTCGTCCGCGGTGGTGTCGAGCAGCGCGAGCAGCTCCCGCTCCTTCACCGCGCTCGCCGGCTCCGGGACGCCGAGCCGGGCGGAGGCGCGGGACATGTCGGCGAACACCGCCGCCAGCTCCGGCGACACCGGCCCCTCGGCGGTCAGCCCGCCGCCCTCCGCGTGCCGCAGCAGCTCGGCGAGGCGGGCGCGGCGCTGCCGGATGGCGTCCTCCTGCCGGGCGAGGTCGGCGTCCAGCTCGGCGAGGATCTCGTGCAGCTCCTTGCCGGCGTCGTCGGCGAGCGCGTCGCGCACCTCGTCGAGGCTGAGCCCCAGCTCGGTCAGGCGGCGGACGCGGGCCAGCTCGACGGCGTCGCGCAGGGTGTAGACGCGGTAGCCGTTGGCGCGGCGGGCGGGCTCGGGCAGGAGCCCGATGCGGTGGTAATGCCGCACGGTACGGGTGGTGACCCCGGCGAGCGCGGCGAGCTCTCCGATTCGCATGAGCCCAGTAGAAACGTTGACGCTGCGACAAGGTCAAGCGACGGGCCGGGGCCCGGTCGTTCAGGCGGTGCCGGCGGCCGCCGCGTCCGCGGCGGCGCACAGGTCGTCCCACAGCGCGCGCACGTGCCGCTCCTCGGTCTCCAGCCCGCCGACGGCGACCCGCAGCAGGTAGCGGCCGTCGACCACGGTGTGCGTGACGTACGACCGGCCGCCCGCGTTGACCTGCTCCAGCGCCGCCTTCGTCGCGGCGTTGTCGGCGTCGGTGCCGCGGCCGGTGGCGACGTGCAGGCAGACCAGCGCCAGGCTGCGCGGCACCCCGAGCGCGAAGCGCGGGTCGGCCGCCGCCCACGACTCCAGCTCCGCGGCCAGCGCCACGTGCCGGCGCACGTGGTCCCGGATGCCTTCGAGGCCGAAGCGGCGCAGCACCGTCCACAGTTTCAGGGCGCGGAAGCGGCGGCCGAGCGGCAGGTGCCAGTCGCGGTAGTCGACGACGGCGCCGGACTCGCTGGCGGCGTTGCGCAGGTACTCGGGCAGCACGGTCAGCGCGCCGGTGAGGGTGGCGGTGTCGCGGGTCCAGAAGAGGTTGCAGTCGAAGGCCGTGAGCAGCCACTTGTGCCCGTCGGTGCTGTACGAGTCGGCCAGCCCGGCGCCGTCGAAGAGCGCGCGGTGCTCGGGGCAGAACGCGGCGGCGCCGGCCCACGCGGCGTCGACGTGCAGCCAGACGCCGTACTCGGCGCAGACCGCGGCGATCTCGCGCACCGGGTCGACGGCGCCGGTGCCGGTGGTGCCGATCGTCGCGCAGACCAGCACGGGGCGGCGGCCGGCGGCCACGTCCTCGCGTACCGCGGCGGCCAGGGCGGCCGGGGACATCTCCTGGCCGCCGAGCGCGCCGGCCACGACCCGTACGGCGTCCGCGCCCAGACCGGCGGCGATCGCGGCCTTCTCCAGCGAGGAGTGCGTGTGCGCGGAGACGTACAGCACCTCACGCCCGTCCCGGCCGGCCGTCCGCCACTCACCGGCGGACGTCCGGTGCAGCGCGGCGAGCAGCGCCACCAGCGAGGACGAGGACGCGGAGTCCTGGATGACGCCGCCGCCACCGCCGGCGAAGGTGAACTCGGCGGGCAGGCCCGTGGCGTCGGCGAGCTGGTCGAGGAGGTGCTGCTCAAGCTCCGTGCAGGCCGGGGACGTCGACCAGAGCATGCCCTGGGTGCCGAGGCCGGTGGAGAGCATGTCGCCCAGCAGGGAGGCGAGGGAGGCGTTGGCGGGGAAGTACGCGAAGAAGCCGGGGTGCTGCCAGTGCGTGGACGCGGGCACCACGACGCGGTCCATGTCCGCCAGCACCTCCGTCAGCGGCTCGCCCTCCTCCGGCAGCTTCGCCGGCAGCCGCTCGCGCACCCAGCCGGGCTCGACGCCGGGGAGCACCGGCAGGTCGCCGACGCGGGCGCGGTAGTCGGCTATCCAGTCGACGTAGGCGTGGCCCAGCTCGCGGAACTCTTCCGGGGACAGATCTCGCTGCGACATCCGCGCATCGTAGGCAGCCGCGGAATCCCGCTGGCAAGGGCCGTACGGCATCGAGCACAATGCGACGCATGAGCGGCAAGGGGGGCGCCAGGGGTCCGGAGGAGTACGCCCGCTGGACGCGGGCGCCGCTCGGCGCGGACCAGTCCCTGTACCTGATGACGGCGTGCTTCACCGCCCACCGCTACGCGCCGCACGCGCACCACGAGTTCGCCGTCGGCGTGTGCACGCACGGCGCCGAGGTCATCGACTACCGCGGCGACCGGGTCCGGGCCAAGCCGGGCAGCATCGTCGTCCTCGCCCCCGGCGAGGCCCACACCGGCGGCCCGCTGGGCGACGAGGGGTACGGGTACCGCGCGTTCTACCCGTCCATGGCGCTGCTCACCGACGGCGCCTGCACCGACGCCCACTTCGCCGACCCCGTCATCGACGACCCGGCCCTGGCCGCCGCGCTGCGCGCCGCCCACGCGGCGGTGGACCGGGGCGCGGAGCCGCTGGAGACGGAGTCGCGGCTGCCGTGGCTGCTCGCCGCACTGGCCCGCCGGCACGGCCGCGCCCGCCCGGCCGCCACGGCGGCGCTGGGCAGCGGCGTCGCCCGTGCGGTACGGGACCGGCTGGCGGACGAGCTGACGGACCCGCCGTCGCTGGCGGCGATCGGCTGCGACCTGGGGCTGTCGCGGTACCAGGTGCTGCGGGCGTTCCGGGACACCATGGGCATGCCCCCGTACGCCTGGCTGGCGCAGCACCGGGTGACGCTGGCGCGCGGGCTGCTGGAGGCGGGGCACCGGCCGGCGGAGGTGGCGGGGCTCGTGGGGTTCGCGGACCAGGCGCACCTGACGCGGTGGTTCCGGCGGGTGCTGGGCGCGACGCCGGCGGCGTACCGCCGCAGCGTCCGCCCCTGAGGGCGCGCAACGGCATTCAAGACAACGGGCCGCCGGGGCGCGGACGCTTGCGGCATGACTGCACGCGGCTGGGTCCTGTTCCTCCTCATGGGCGTCATCTGGGGAGTCCCGTATCTGATGATCAAGGTGGCGGTCGACGCGGTGTCGCCGTCTGGGGTCGTCTTCGTACGGTGCGCGCTGGGCGCGCTCGTCCTGCTCCCGCTCGCGCTGCGCGGCGGGGGGCTGGTCCGTACCGTACGGACGCACTGGGCGCCGATGCTGGCGTTCGCGTGCATCGAGATCATCGGCCCGTGGTGGACCCTGACCGACGCCGAGCGCAAGCTCTCCAGCGCCATGGCCGGCCTGCTGATCGCCGCGGTGCCGACGATCGGCGTCATCCTCGCCCGGGCCCTCGGCGACGAGGAGCGCCTGGGCCGCCGCCGCTGGCTGGGCCTCGGGCTGGGGCTCGCGGGCGTCGCGGTGCTGGCGGCACCGGAGCTGAGCGGCGGCTCGGCGTGGGCGATCACGGAGGTCATGCTCACCGCCCTCGGCTACGCCACCGCCCCACTGATCATCGCCCGCCGCCTCAAGGACGTACCGACCCTCCAGCTCATCGCCCCCTGCCTGCTGCTGGCCGCGATCGTCTACGCCCCCGCGGGCATCGCCTCCTGGCCGGACACGACGCCGTCGGGGAAGGTACTCGCGTCGCTCGTGGGCCTCGGGGTGCTGTGCACGGCGCTGGCGTTCGTCGTCTTCCTGGAGCTGATCCGCGAGGTGGGCCCGACGCGCGCGGTGGTCTTCACGTACATCAACCCCGCGATCGCGGTCGCCGCGGGCGTCGCCTTCCTCGACGAACCCCTGACGGGCTCGATCGCCGCCGCCTTCGTCCTGATCCTCGCCGGCTCCTTCCTGGCCACCGCCGCCGCCTCGGACCCCGGCGGCGGCAAGGAGACCGTCGCTGCGACTAACATGGACCCCACGGCGGACGAGCCGGCCGGGCGGTCGCGTCGGTCCCCACCAGGGATCGCCGAGGAACGTCCGGGCTCCACAGGGCAGGGTGGTGGGTAACGCCCACCCGGGGTGACCCGCGGGACAGTGCCACAGAAAACAGACCGCCGGGGGCTTCGGCCCCCGGTAAGGGTGAAACGGCGGTGTAAGAGACCACCAGCGCCCGGGGTGACCCGGGCGGCTAGGTAAACCCCACCCGGAGCAAGGTCAAGAGGGGCCGCGCAAGCGGCCCTGCGCGGACGACCGAGGGCGGCCCGCCCGAGTCCGCGGGTAGACCGCACGAGGCCGGTGGCAACACCGGTCCCAGATGGATGACCGCCTCCCCGCGGACCGCAAGGCCCCCGGGAGACAGAACCCGGCGTACAGGCCGACTCGTCCGCCTCCACGGCCCTGACCTGGGTGTTTACCTGGATCAGGGCCGTTTTCCGCGCCAAGACGCGTAACGCCTCTACCTGCGGTTTCCCGGAAGTTCCCGCGCGTTTGTGTAATGGATGTGTAACGCGATCTTGGTGTCGGGACAGCAGCGAGGCTGGATGCCGCCTGGAGAGCGCTCAATGGCGAGGCCACCGGGGGAAGCCGCTCGACCATCGTGTCCGGTCACTTGAGCGCAGGTTCGAGACAAGACCATCATGTGAAGCGGAACCTGAACGCAACGCAGCTACCGTCGAGAGCACCACTCTCAAGAACCGCCCCCGACGTGGAACCGAACCGACGGGTAACAGCGTGCTGTTCGCCGAGGCAACAGCTCTGTTCAGGCGGTGACTGCTGGGAGGGCATGTGAGTACCGAGAGGAACTTCCCCCATTTAGGCTTCGACCCGGCCCCGGGTGATCTCAACGACCTGTCGACTCTGGTGTCGCTGGTGGGGCGGGTGAGCGGCGAGGGCAACTCCGCACACACCGAGGTCAACAAGATCGGTGCCTCGGACGGCATCTGGGTGGGGAAGGCCGCAGACAAGTTCAGTGAGAGCGTCTCCGAGATACCGCCCTACCTGAAGAAGGCGCTGGGTTCCCTCGACGAGGCACACCGGGCGCTCTCGTCGTGGCACACGAGCCTGGCCCGCTTCCAGGCCGCGGCCCGCCGCCTGGAAAGCGAAGCCGCAGACGCCGCCGGGCGGGTGAGCACGGCGCAGGGGGCGGTGGACGGGCTGCCGGCCGACACCGCGGGCATGTCCGACCGGGAGAAGGAAGACCACGAGCGGGACGGTAAGGGTAAGAAGCGGGCGCTGAGCGACGCGCAGGGCGAGCTGGACGATATCCGTACCCGTGCGCGCACCCTGAACGGCGAGTTCAACACTGATGCCCGGAACGCCGCCAGGAGGCTCAGGGAAGCCGCTGACGACGCCCCGCCCAAGCCCAACTGGTTCGAGCGGCGGATCAACGATCTCGGCAACATGCTGGAGAACGCCTTTGCCTCGATCACCGATCCAGACTTCTGGAAGGCCATCGGGGACTTCCTGGCCGATGCCGCGATGGTCGTCGGCATCCTGGCCCTCCTCGGCGTTCCCGGGCTCGGCTGGATCGGCCTCGCCCTGGCGGGCGGTGCGCTGCTGTTCCACGGGGCCGCCTTCCTCGGCGGCGCGGAGGGCGTGACATGGCAGACCCTCGCCTGGGACGCGGCCGGGGTTTTCGCCGGCTTCCGGGCGGTGAAGGGGATGCGGTTGGCGAAGGCGGGCAAGGACCTGAAGAGCGCCGGCACCACCATCAGGACCCTGGGAACGGACAGCCTCAACGCGGCCAAGACCCTGAAGAACACGGCCGGTTTCAAGGCCATGGCGTCCAACTTCATGCGCAAGCCGTGGAAGGTGAAGGAAGGCCTCCAGGGGCTGCGTACCGGCGCGCAGAACTCCCTGCAGGCGTTCCGGGAGATGCGCCAGTCGTACCGCTGGATCGACAAGGGGAGCAGCATGGTCCGCCAGGGTGAGTCGATGATCTCGTCGGGGCGGTTGAAGGATCTGCGGTGGACGCAGGGCGGCGTCGGCCTGTCCGGTGGTTCCAACATCAACGGCCGGTACTTCTTCGAGGACGGGGCGCCCTGGTACGGAGACTGGAACACGGGCGACATCCCCCTGGTCGGCACGGCACCGAAGGTGTGGGATTTCGTGGAGCCCGACCGGGATCTCAGCCAGCCCCTCGCTTCTGCCGGCACCGCCTTCGACAGCGGCATATCGCCCCGGGCAGGGGGGTGACAGCCGTGCAGGTCAAGCCGGCCCCGCAGGGGCCCGTGCCGGAGAACGTCCGCTACGCCTTCCGTTACGAGCTGCCAGACGCATTCGTACACGTCCGGGATCCGATCCGGCTCGACGCCTGGCAGGAGGCCGCCGTCGAGCTGCTCCCCGGGGCGGACGAGGTGGAACGTGCCGAGTACGCCCGGCAGATGCTGCGGAGCCTGCCCACGCTGCTCGTGGCCGAGGAGACCCTCGTGGACGTGGCGGTGTGCCTGGGGATAGAGGATTCCGACGACGGCTACCGGCTCTCCCAGGGCCTGCTGGCCGTCTCCGCCCGCCCGAGCCTGCACGGCGACCGGTTGCTGGCCGCGGAGGGCATCTACCGGGCCAAGGAGCAGGCGCTCTTCGCCGGAGAACAGGGCCTGACCGAGATCGACCTCCCGCGGGCGAAGGGCCGGCAAGGTGCGAAGGACACGCTGCTCGCCGTGCACCTGCCCTGCGGCCCCGGGGTGATGTCGGCGTCAGTGCGCGCGGTCCGGTCGGCGGACGTCGCCGCGTCTCTGCAGGACGGTGACGCACCACCGGCCGGCAACCCGGGGATGGTGCCCGAAACCGTTTCCCTCGCTGTGCTCCAGCTCATCATCCCGGCACCTCACGACTACGTCGTGTACGTCACGGTCTCCACGCCCTGCGTCGACCTGCTGACGGCGTACACCGAGCGGCTCTCCGCCATCGGCCGGACCTTCTCCTTCGACACCGCGGAAGAGCGGGACGACGAGGAAAGCGAGGCGGCTCAGCCCTCCGTCGCCGCCGATACCGCCGGAGGCCACTGAATCCCCTCGCGCGCCAGCAGCCGCAGGTACGACGCTCGGCGCCTGCGCATGAACACCTTCGAGAACACGATCAGCAGGATCAACGCCGCGGCGAGCCCGCCGGCGGCGACGAACACCAGCGGCTCACCGACACCCCCGCTCACCAGAACGGCCACCATCACGACCGCGAAGACCTTGAAGGCCAGCCCTCGCACCGGCTCCCAGCCCACCACACCGAAGTAGTCGGCCTTGATCCGGGCGTGCAGCAGCCGGACCTCGCGCCGGGCAGGCCCACGGGCGATCAGCGGTACGGGCCAGGGGTACATGCCGGGCAGCCGACCCCCTCGGAGCGCGCGCGGATAGTCACGACCGGTGCGCTCGGCGCGGCGGCGGGCGTCGGGGAGGCGGCGGAACGTGTGCAACGGCGGGCGCAGATCGGCGGGGACGCCGGTGGCGAGCCCGGCATAGCGATATCCGAACTGCTCCGCGCAGTAGGCGAACTTGGCGAAGAGCCAGACCGACGGCCACGGGATCGGCGTGTTGAACTCCCCGAGCGCGTCGCCCTCCTCCAGCATCTTGCGCAGGTACCGTCGCATCCGCATGAGGGCTCCCGCTCAGCCGCCCTTGCCCATCAGCTCGTTGTAGAGCTTCTCGTCCAGCTTCGCGAACTCGTCGGCCGCCGTATTGGTGAACGACGACACACCCTTGGTCATCTTCGAGAGCTGGCTGAAACCGTAATCCCACGATCCGGCAAAGTCGTCGCACGCGGCGTGGAGTTCCTCGTGACCGATCCTGGTGGCATCGGCCCGGGTCATTTCCTTCGAGGCGCTCTTCATCCGGCTGCCGCTCTCCTCCAGGGTGCGGGCCATCTCCCTGACCTCGTCGTAGGCGAACCTCAGAAACGACACCGAACGCTCCCCTCAGCCCTCAAAGAAGACCCTCCCACCACGGTACCAGCGGGGTGTCCGCCCCTGCACGACCGAAACCGCCCGTCGCAGCGGTCGTCTGGCCGGTTTCGGGCGCCGAAGGTGCGTGTACTGCTGACGTCGTCGCCGTTCATGACGCCGGTCCTGTTTCATGACGAAGACGTGAGGTCTCCGTTGAGTGCCCTCCGGTGGGCCACAGCGTCGTACCGCTCGCAGTTGCTGACTCAGCCGTTGCTGATCACCCTCCACAACCTCGGCCCTGCACCGCGGTAAGGGCGACCAGGCGCGAGTCGTCTGCAAGCCGTCCCGCTCGTCTACGGACAGCGGGCCAGGGCATCTGCCGACACCTGACTTGCGATGGCGTCAAGGGTGGAGGGGTGCGCGGGAGTGGGATAAGGTTCCCGGCGGTGTGCCGGGAAGTCTGGTCGGCGAGCAGGGGAATGATCGCTTTGCTGATCGGGGGGCTTCCGTCGTGGTACTTATCGCGGTCTTCGGTGTGGCGCTGCTGGTTGCGGTGCTCCTGTCGGGCCTGGCGGCCCGCTCCGTCCTTTCCACGTCGCTGCTGTTTCTGGTCGGTGGCGCCCTGGTCAGTGACGGCTTCCTGGGTCTGATCCACATCACGCCGGACAGTGACCTGGTCGCGGTTACCGCTGATCTCGCGCTGTTCGCGGTGCTGTTCACCGATGGCATGCACGTGTCGTTCCCTGCTCTGCGCAGCGCCTGGAAGAACCCTGCCCGCGCACTGGCGCTCGGTATGCCGCTGGCCTTCTTCGGTATGGCGCTGGTCACGCACTTCGTGGTGGGACTGGACTGGACGACGTCCTTCTTGGTGGGTGCGGTCCTGGCACCGACCGACCCGGTGTTCGCCTCGGCGATCGTGAGCCGCAAGGAAGTACCGGCGCGGCTGCGTCAGTTGCTGAACGTCGAGAGCGGCATCAACGACGGCCTCGCGCTGCCCGTAGTACTCATTCTGATCGCCGCCGCCGGCCCGGCCGGGCACGGAGCCGAGGCGGATCTCGGCAAGATCGGCCTGGAGTTGATCGGAGGGCTGGCGCTGGGAGTCGCGGCGCCGGCGGTGGTGTACTGGCTGGTGCGGTTCCGTCTCCTGGGTCCGGAGCCCAAGTTGCAGCCGCTGCTGCCGCTTGCGGTCGGGATCATCCTGTACGCGGTCTGCCACTTGACCCACTCCAACCCCTACCTGGCTGCGTTCTCCGCCGGCGCGGTCCTCGCCTCCCTCTCCCCGGAGGCCAAGGGCGCGTTCGAGCCGCTCGGAGCGTCGCTGGCGGAGCTGGCGAAGTTCGCCGCGCTGCTGGTGTTCGGGGCGCTGCTGACGCCGGAACTGTTCGGCAACCTGTCCTGGGGCGGGTACGTGGCGGTGGTACTGGCTATCGTGCTGATCCGGCCGGCTTCGCTGCTGCTGTCCCTCATCGGGACCCGCTTCGACCGGCGTGAACGGCTGACCGCGGCCTGGTTCGGGCCGAAGGGCTTCGCGTCGGTGGTCTACGGGCTCCTGGTGCTCCAGGCCCAGGTCCCGCAGGGCGAGGAAGCCTTCACACTGATCGCGGTCTGCATCGCGTTTTCGATCATTGCCCACTCCAGTACCGACGTACCCATCGCTCGCATGTTCAATGTCGAGGATCTCGTCGGCCTGCCGAACGGGGCGGACAGGGCTGCGGGCCATGTCGTCCCGAAGCAGCGGCAGCCGAGGGCGGACCGTGCCCGGTCGTGATGCGCACGTTGGCGCCCGGCGAACCGCGATGAGAGAGAGCATGCATGCGCGGTTGCGGTGCCTTCAGGTGAGCTCGGCGAAGGTTTCGACCGCTTGCGTGCGTCCGGTGACGATGATGACGTCGCCTTCCTCCAGGACCGTCTCAGCTGTGGCGTAGGTGAACACCTCTCCGGGGCGTTTGATGCCGACCACGGTGACGCCATGGTGGGTGCGGACGCGGCTCTCGCCGAGGGGGACGCCGATGGCGAGTCGCGGCGCGACGGTCTTGGCGAGTGCGAAGTCGTCATCGAACTGGATGAAGTCGAGCATCCGGCCGGTCACGAGGTGGGCAACGCGCTCGCCCATCTCGTGCTCAGGGAGGATGACGTGATGCACGCCGAGCCGTTCAAGGATCTGGCCGTGCTGACGGCTGACGGCCTTCGCCCAGATGTTCGTCACTCCGGCCTCCAGCAGGTTTGACGCGACCAGGATGGACGCCTGAATGTCGGTGCCGATACCGACCACCACATGGGTGAAGTCCTTCACACCCAACTGCTCCAGGGTTCCGGGGTCAGTGCAGTCCGCGGCGGCGGCATGGGTGAGCGCGTCGCTGTACTTCTGGACCAGCCGGGCATCGGTATCGATGCCCAGGACGTCCCACCCACGGCGCGTCAGCTCGTCGGCCAGTGAGCCGCCGAATCTGCCCAGGCCGATGACGGCGATCCTGTCCGTTCCGGCCTGCCGGCGGCCGCTGCCCGCCTGCTGCTTACCACGCATGCGGTGGAGGTGGTGCAGGTAGTTGCTCATGGTCATCCAATGACTGGGCGTTCTTCGGGCAGTTGAAAGCGGCGCGTGCGCTCGCGCAGCGCGAGTGCCGACACCAGGGTGATGGGACCGACGCGGCCGACGAACATCAGCAGGACCAGGACGACCTGGCCGACCGCCGGAAGGTCGGCGGTGATGCCGGTGGACAGGCCGACGGTGCCGAAGGCGGAAACCGTCTCGAAGAGCACCGCCTCGAACCTCTCCTGGGTCATGGTCAGCAGCACCACGGTGGCCGATATCACCAGTCCGATGGCGAGCAGCGCCACCGTCAGCGCCTGCCGCAGCGCGGTCGGCGGGATGCGGCGGCCCATGGTCTCGGCGGCGGGCTCGCCGCGCACCTCGGCGACCATGGCGACCGCGAGCACCGCGAACGTCGTGACCTTGATGCCGCCCGCGGTTCCTGCGCTTCCGCCACCGATGAACATCAGCACGCAGGTCACCAGCAGTGTGGCCGGGTGCAGTGCATCGATAGCGACGGAGTTGAAGCCCGCGGTGCGGGTCATGGCAGAGTGAAAGAAGCCGCTGAGCAGTTTCTCGCCGGTACCGAACGGACCGAGGGTGGCGCCGTTGGACCACTCCAGTGCACAGGTGAGAGCCGCCCCGGCGGCCAGCAGGGCAGCGGTGGTCGTCAGCGTGAGCTTGGCGTGCAGCGACCAATTGCGCCGGCCGCTGACCCGCCGCCGGTGCCGGTGCCGCAACACCTCCAACATCACCGGAAAACCGAGGCCGCCGCAGATGACCGCCGCAGCGACCGGCACAGTCACCCAGGGGTCGGTGGCATAGCGGGTGAGGCTGTCTGCGTGCAGTCCGAATCTGGCGTTGTTGAAGGCGGAGACAGCATGGAAGAGCGCGGAGTAGGCAGACTCGCCCACGCCCTGGTCGTAGCCGAAACGAAAGCGCAGCGCCAGCAGCGCCGCGACCGACAACTCCACGATCAGCGTGGTGCCTGCCACGCCCAGCAGTACCCGGCGTACGTCGCCCAAGCCGAGGGCCTTCGTCTCCACCTGCGCTGTCAGCTGAAGGCGCAGCCGGAGTCTGCCGGCGACGAGGAGCGCCAGCAGTGACGCCAAGGTCATGATCCCGAAGCCGCCTACCTGGATCAGCGCCAGGATCACGCCCTCACCGAAGGCGCTCCAGTGCGTTCCGGTATCCACCACCGTCAGGCCGGTCACGCACACCGCTGAGGTGGCGGTGAACAACGACGGCACCAAGCCCGTCGCAGAGCGGTCCTCGGCCGCCACGGGCAGCGACAACAGCAGGGTGCCGACAAGTACGACCAACCCGAACGCCAGAACGACCAGTCGCGCAGGGTGCGTGGCCAGCAGCGACCGGCCGGTCGAACGCAGCCAGCCACGCACAGCGGCCCCTTTCCCTGCCCGGGGCGGCTGGCGCAACCGGCGTCAGGACTCCGTCAGCTAACCATCAACGTCCGGTTCCCCACCCTAGCCGCCACCACGGTGCCGAACTATGCACATGCACGGCTTGTAGCCTCACCTGATCTGGTCACACGTTTCCCGGATCCGGCAACCTGCCGTGCCACCATGCGGTGAGGGCCGCGGCCGGGATGGAGACGGGAATTCAGCGACATCTTCCGCGTGGGCACGGCGACCGCGGATTGCTCGGCAGAGCTTCGAGCTGCAGCTTCGATCCGGCCGCGCAGGACCCGATCCGCCGCATGTATGGCGTCGTGCTGCTACGGCGAGCACCGCAAAAAACACCCTGGAGACCTTCACACTCCGCCATGGACTGCCCGGCCGGCCGAAAGGGCATCCGCCAAGTGCACCACCACCGCCCACACGATCATCAAAATTCCGTAAGGATTCCAGAGCCACGATGATGTGCGGGTCTGATATTCACAGGAATATGCCACGCTGGGCAGCAGCCGCTACGGAAGAAGGAGCCGAGCGATGGCAGGTGGTTCCGTGTGGGCATCGTCGGGGTACTCCCGGCGAATCCCCCGTTCCTCGACAGCGCCAGCCGCCACGCTATCGGACCTAGGCCTGCTGAATAGGTCAAGAGGTACCAGTACGCCGACACCTCGTACGCAACGATCAGACTCGTGAGACGCTCCCGGCCCGACGAGCAGATGTGGCGGGTCGAGTGGGGCCTGGGGTTACTCGCGGTGGTATTGGCCGTCACCGGGATCCTCACCGAGACGGTATGGGTTCTCGGGGTGGGGGCATGGACTCTGATCGCAGCCGGCCTCATCGAGATGATCTACCGGCCGTGACAGCAAACACCGCACAGCAGTATCTGGTCAGCGCCTGCGCGGGTTTACCTGGAGGGCTCAGCCCAGCTCAAGAGGGCGGTAGGCCTGCGGTGAAGGGCCTGACAGAACCGTTCGCGGACAGGGTCATCAGCGGCCGAGTCGGCGGCGGCCAGGTGACCGTCGGCCTTTCGGCGGTGGCCCGGACGTCTCAACTGCGGGGCGCGTCCTCCTGGTGGTGCGTGGCGTGCCGCAGTCCGCGGAGGCGGTCGCCGTGGCACGGTCTGGCACTGAGACTTCGGCAACCACTCCGAGAGCCCGCACCGCAGGACGCGATGGGTATCGTGTGACCCCGCGGATGAGGGGCCCGCTTCTTAGTGGTGTATTCGTAACCTTTCCGTCACCCACTCGATGCCCCTGAGAGTCGGGAGCCTTTCCAGGCAGGAGATCACTGCAGGTTGATAACGGCGACGGCACGGTGCCGAGTCGAGGACGCGGTGTGTCTAGCATGGCAGTTGATATTCGTCGTGGGGTGCGTGCGATCCCTCACGGGGAGGGTAGCCGTGAGCAAGCCGCAGTTCCATCGGTCAGCCTTTCCTGTCCGCGGTGCGTTGTCCATACTGCCCCAGGGTGTTCTGTCCACGGGGGTTGGTGACGCAGGGCTCGGCTGAGAGATCTTGAAATGGGTGAGGGCCTTCTGGCTCGGTGTGGATTGTGACATCGATGCCGGACGACAGAAAGGCCGTCATGCCTCACCGTGATGCACCCCTGACCGAGACCGGCCGTCTGCGCCTGGCCCGCTGCGTGATCGAGGACGGCTGGACCCTGCGCCGAGCCGCGGAACGCTTCCAGGTCTCGCCCACCACCGACCAGCGCTGGGCCAGCCGATACCAACTGCATGGCGAGGCAGGCATGACCGACCACCCCAGCCGCCCTCACACCAGCCCGCGCCGCACCCCCACCCGCACCGAGCGCCGGATCATCAAGGTCCGGATCCTGCGCCGCTGGGGACCAGCCCGCATCGCCCACCTGCTCCGTCTGGTGCCCTCCACCGTGCACCGCGTGCTGACCCGCCACGGCCTGGCCCGCCTCACACACCTGGACCGGGCCACCGGCCACCCCATACGCCGCTACGAACGAGAGCGTCCCGGCGAACTGGTGCACGTCGACATCAAGAAGCTCGGGAACATCCCCGACGGCGGCGGCCACAAGGTCCTGGGCCGACAAGCAGGCCGCAAGACCCGCAAAAACGCCGGCTACAGCTACCTCCACACCGCCGTCGACGACCACTCCCGCCTCGCCTACAGCGAGATCCACCCGGACGAGAAGAAGGAGACCGCCACCGCCTTTTGGACCCGCGCCCAAGCGTTCTTCACCCACGCCGGGATCACCGTCGAACGCGTCCTGACCGACAACGGCGCCTGCTACCGCTCACACGCATGGCGCGACGCTCTCACCGCGGCCCAGATCGCCCACAAGCGAACCCGGCCCTACCGGCCACAGACCAACGGCAAGGTCGAACGCTTCAACCGCACCCTCCTCGACGAATGGGCCTACGCCCACCCCTACCGCTCAGAGACCGAACGACGCAAAGCATTCCCCCACTTGCTACGCACCTACAATCACCACCGCGGCCACACCGCACTGAACGGCCAACCACCCTCCAGCCGCGCACCCAACCTCACAGGGCGATACAACTAGCGCCGCCGCAGCCCTCACCGGCAAGTCCGACCGGAACCAGAGCCCAGGGGGAGCTTCCGGGGTAGCGCCCTCGTCCGGTCGCGGGGGGTGTTCGCGATCAGCTTTCGGTGGCTTCCACCCACCCGTGAGCCAAGGCCGCCTCGGCAAGCCCCGTCCGTACCCGGTGGATCTGCCCAGCCGTCAGTGTTTCGTCGGCACGGATGAGGATCTCGGTCACTTCGCTGCGGAACTCAGAAAGTGACAGAACGTCGCAAGTGGGCTCCTCCTCCTCTCCTTGCTCGGCCTTCGCGGCAGCCGAAACCACGACCGGTGGGAGCGGCGCCGATTCAGTGTTGGCCCGAACAGTCGGCAAAGGAGCATCCACCGCGCCCGCCGTGACGAGGCGTATCTCCGATGCCTTCGGACCCCTTTCGCTTGCTCCGATGAAGAACTCCACGCGCCTCCCGGCCTGGTACAGGTACTCGTCGGCCAGCAGATCGTTGGCGTGCATAAACACGTCCTCGTGCCCCTCATCGGGTGTGATGAACCCGTATCCGCGGGACTCGTCGAACCGAACGATCGTCCCAGTCATCAACACCTTAGAATCTCCCATCAACCCTGCATACCACTTCTGCCCGCCGCGCGGGCCTCGTCACTTTCTCGCTTCCATCTACGACGATGGAGAACATATCGACTACCCCCGAGTCACCTTACATCCTCGACCTCGAATTGCAGTTCCAACGGCAATTGTTCACGACCTCGGATCCGGAATTTCCGATAAATTCCGGTGAGGTGCTGTTCAACAGTGCTGATCGTAACCGACAGGCGCGAGGATATGTCGCGGTTCGTGTACCCACACGCCGCCAGCACAGCAACCCGCCTCTCCGCGTTGCTGAGCCGGACCTTCTGCACGTCGACGTCATGGCTCTCCGCCTCGCTGTTCCCGTGGCTCCCATCGTATGCGAGTCGCCCTGTGGTGCACAGCGGCTCGGCGCCGCACTCCTTGGCAAGGCTCCAGGCACGGCGCGCGGCCGTAGCTGCCTGTGCCGTTTCTCCGTGTCGCTTGTACGCGTCTGCGAGATCGTACAGCGTACGGGCCAGTTCGAGTCGGTCGCCGGCATTGCGGAGCAATGCCATCGACCGGGCAAGGATCGGCAGTCGCCTGTCTGGAGGAGTCGTTGCCGCCAATAGGCGCAGGGTCATGCCTCGCGCCCTGCCGCAACTGTCGGTAATCCTGGCCTGTTGCTCCACGATCAGCCGCTCCGCCTCACCTCGCTGCCCGAGCCGAAGCAACACCTCAGCCGTGTCACCGCGCCAAGGCAGCCATGTGGGGATATCGGTGTCCAAGCGGCGCGCGGCCTCGCCCACGGATGTGAAATCGTCGAGTGCATCGACGAGCCGGTCGGCGGCTAGGTGGTAGTGGCCTCGAGCCCGAAGGTACATGAGGCCGTAAGCTGTACCGAACAGGTCCTCGGGGGTTGGCTGGTTCAGTACTTTGGCGCCGGCCTCGTAGTTCCCCATGTTTGTTTCCGCCATGAGCTCCACGGACATCAGCCAGCAGGTGAGCAGGCTCCTGCTACGCCTGGACATTCGCTCAAGACCAAGCCGGGCCGCATCTCTTGCCTGCGGCATGTCGCCTTCGTGATACGCGGCTTCTGCCCGGAGTCCAGCGAAATGTGCGGACCAACCAGGGGCATCACGTTGATCTGCCTCTCCCAGGAGGACACCGCTCCAGTACTGTGCCTCCTCCGTCCTTCCCGCATAAGTGAGGCATTTGATGGCGCTACTGATGGCTTCCAGAGTCGAATCAGTGAGGACGGACCGCTGGAGAAGCTCTTGAGCCGCGACCGTGATCTGATCCCCATCGGCCGGCATGGGCCCGCTCCACGGCTGCCCATTGCGCCCTGCACGGCCAGGGTAAGGAGATTCGCTGTCACCGAACTCTTCACCTGCACGCACCCAGGGGTGGTGCAGTTCACCGACCAGAGCCCGCGGGCCCGCCGCCCAGTCGATGGGCAAGGGGGAAGTCCGGTCGTCGAGTTCACGCAGTGAGCCGAAGACCTCCTGGGCTTCCTTGCTACGCCCTTGTCCGAGGAGAATATTCGCCAGCATCGCCCTGTGCTGGGCGATGAGAGCTCCGGCCCGCAGGCTGACCAGCAGGTCGTCGCTCAGCCTCTCCGCACCCCCCGGGTCACGCCGCTGGAGAATGACGGCGGACCTGAGGAGGATCTCGACACGCTGCCGCGTATGGAAGCAGAATCGGTGGGCAAGCTCCAAGTAGTCGATCGCCAGCCTGTCCTGGTCTTCCGCCAACACCTCTTCGGCTGCATCCTGTAGCACGGAAATTCCCCACGGCTCCTCCACCCGATCTGCGCTCAGCAGATGGTCGGCGATTCTCACCGCAGGGGTGCCGTCGGCGTGCAGAAGCGCGACGGTACGACTGTGCAGTTCGCGTCGGCGGACGGTTTCCATGGCATCGAGCACGGCTGCCTTCGCGGTGGGGTGCCGGAAGGCGAGGTCCCGTAGCACGCCAGTTGCCTGGAGTACCCGCACACCAAGTTCGGCCACGGCTGCCGGAAGTTGACAAAGGCGTCGGATGAGATCCGGGGTAGCGGCCTCTCCCAAGACCGCAAGCCCCTCAGCCACTCGCGCCGCTGCAGGTCCGCTCCGCGCAACACAAGTCAGTATCGTGTGCACGAAAACTTCGCCTGGCGCGAGCTCTGCAGTCTGCCCCGATGGAACGCCCCCAACAGCTGCCGCCCGGTGATCTTCAAGAAGGGCCCGAATCAGCAGGGGATTCCCGCCGGTGGCCGTGAAGAGACCATCGACAAACGGGTCGTCGCTGGATACAGGCAAGTCCTCGCTCACCAGTTTCATAACGCCGTCTGGCGTCAGACTCATAAGCTGCATGCGTTTACATTCGGGCTCCTGCACGAAAGCGTCGCGGTAGGAAGGGCACGACTGCCGGTGGTGCAGGACTTCGGTGAAGATCATCATGAGGGCCGTCGCTCTGGAGCGCGAGGCGATGTACAGCAGGCGCCGCAGGGAGTTGTCGTCCGCGTGGTGCGCGTCATCGACGCCGATGACGACGGGTCGGTCGCGAACGACGGCGTGCAGTGCCGTACACGCCTTGAAAGTTCCCTCCTCGTAGCCCCATTCAGGGTGTTCAGGATCGTGTGGACCCCCTCCGTCCCCGTAATCTGCCGATAGTGCAGCGAAAGTCCTACCAATTCTGTCGGGGACCGATGCACTGTCGGCCAGTTGCCTCATCACCGACAGGGGGAGGTCACGCTCCGAGTTCAGGGCCGTTGCCCTCAGAACGATTGCTCCCTCCGCAGCCGCCTTCTCCAGTAGCGCTTCGAGCAGCCTGGTCTTGCCACACCCGGCGGGGCCTTCCAGGACAGTTACGTTCGATTTTCCTGACAGGCAGTCAGCGAGAGCTGCTTTGAGCCTGTAGAGTTCCGCTTCCCTATCGATTATTGGCATACAGATCCGACCCTACCTATGTGCACAAAAGAGTCAATGTTTGGGGGGTTAACCGGATGGCTTCGTTCTCATGAGCGTCTCGAATCCCCTGCACAGAGAATGCCAAGGAGGTTCGATCAGTCACCCAGCTTTCGACTCCATCGCAGTTTCCGTTTGAGAAGACCATCAAGAGGGCAGTTATGCCGGTCCTCTTGTCCGCAACGTCAGGCGACGCCGCCAAGATCGAATGGCATGTCGACGGGAAGTTGCTGGCGGCCAGCAATGTCAAGCTTTCGATACACACGTGTGAGGTGCTGCTCCACGGTGCTCACCGTAACGTGGAGCCTCATGGAGATGTCACGATTGCTGTAACCGCTCGCTGCCAGCACGGCTACCTTCCGCTCCGCCTCGCTGAGCTTGTTTGTCCATGCCCCGGCATCACCCTGCACCTCATTCTCTTGCTGCCCAAGCGACTCGTCGTGTTCCTTCAGCAACCACGCGCAAAGCGGTTCTGCTTCACATTCCTTGGCCAATTTCCAGGCACGCCGTGTGGCTACGTTGGCCCGATTCGTCTCCCCAAGTGACCGATGGGTCTCAGCAAGGTCGCGCAGCGCCCGCGCCAGTTCCAGCCGGTCCCCTGTCACCTGCAGTTTCTGCACGGCGCTGGTGAGCAGTTCGAGCCGCTTGTGGGGCTCCGTGGCCGCCCCCAGTAAACGAAGAGACACGCCACGGACTCGCGTTCTCTGTGCACTGGTCATCACCAGTTGCTCTACAACCAGGCGCTTGGCCTTCTCCCGGTACCCGAGCATCAGCCAAGCCTCAGCGGCGTCACCACGCCACGGCAGCCAGGCCGGTTCGTCAACGGCCCAGCGAAGCGCCATACTGCCGACTGTGAGAAAGTCATCGAGCGCGACATGCGGTCGACGGGTAGCGAGGCTGTGCAGCCCTCGCGCCCGTAGGTACAATAACCCGAAGCCGCTGCCTAGCAACGAATCGGCCGGCGGTCGATTCAGTTCCCTCGCGCTCTTCTCGTAATGCCCCAGTGCGGTCTGCGCCATAACCTGTAGTCCGATAAGTCCACCGGCGAGAACACTCTCCCTGCGTCCTGAGAGGCGGCTCAGCGCGTCCTGAGTGATGGCCTCGGCCTCAGACGGCATGCCAAGATGTAAGGCTATGTCGGCGCGCAACAGGGAGAGCCAGGCATACCAGCCATTGGCCCTTCGCTGGATGGACTCACGCATGAACAGGTCGCACCAATGCCGCGCCTTTCTTACTTTCCCGTCGTCCAGAAGGCACCTGAGCGCGACGATGATTGGCTCGAGTGTGGAGTCGTTCAGCACAACGCGGCGGAGTGTCGCCTCTGCGGCGGCGACGTCGTGGGCGTCCAGCTCCCCTGTCGGTAGTCTTGGGCCAACACCTTTGCGAGAATGCCGCTCGGGGAGCAGAGCAGTATCCGCGTGAGGCCAGCCACGGCGCAGGCGTACATCCACTGGCCGACGCGTCAGCGCCGCGGGGGCGTCTGAGGTGAGCGCCGGAGCGGCAGCGAACTCGGAGGCGCAACTGCTCCTGAGTTCGGACTCCACACGGTTCACCTCGTCCAGTTCCGCAAAGCGGCACTGTCCACGCAACAGGTCGGCGACAGCCTGGCACTGGTCAAGGGCGACCCGGCCGGACCGCAGGTCACCGAGCAGTTCCTCGGCCACTCGCTCGCTTGCCAGTGGGTTAGTACGACGCATAAGGATGGCGGTCCTTATGCGAATCGATGTGCGCTCCCGTTCGTCAATGCTCATACGGTGGGCCATTTCCAGATACTGGAGCGCCTGGTGCTGTCGGCCCTCGACGAGTACCGCCTCGGCCGCCTCTTGCAGAACCGTGACTTCCCAAGGTTTCCCCGTGCCCCCGGCGACCAGCACGTGGGAAGCGATCTCTGTTGCGGCGGCACCGTCGGCGCGCAGGAGGGCCGCTGCCGATCCGTGTAGTTGCCGACGGCGCTCCGGATCCATCCACTCCAGGACGGTCTCCCGTACGGCGGGATGACGGAATCGGCCACCACGGATAATGCCAACCGCTTCGAGCGCACGTATTCCGCGGCCCATCTCGGTACGCGAAACCCCACAGATCTGACTCAACTCTGCTGCCGAACCGACATCAAGGACAGCAAGCCCATCGGCCGCGACCGAGGCGTCAGGGCCGCTGTTGGCCAAACAGGTCAGCACGGCTTCCTGGAAAGCACCCGAGCGCGGGGGATGTTGCGACCTGCCTTGCGAAGACGACGATCCGGACACAACTGTGTTCTCGTCGAGAAGGGCACGAAGTAGCAGTGGATTTCCGCCTGTGAGCGCGTAATATCGCTGCGCCGCCGTTTCATCGGGCTCACTATTGGTGTACTCGGCAACGAAGTCTGCCACGGCGTCGCTTTCGAGACAGGCCATGTGTAGCCGCTGCAAGTGCGACAGCCGAAGGAATTCGGTGCGATGCGTATGGTCCTGCCGGTGACTGTACGGAGTCTCCGTAGCAGCCAGCATCAGACGGCTTCCTCGCGACCGGCCGGCTATGTACAGCAGGTACCGCATGGAGGTGGCGTCCACATGCTGGAGGCCATCTACGCAGATCAGCAAGGGTTTCGTCGCCGTCAGACCGCGAAGTGCGGTCCAGACTTGCTGCATCTCGGCCGTCCCGCCGAGGCGTCCTTCGGCAGAACGGAGAAGGGCTCTGGCCTGGTCCAACGCAGAGCGAAAGTCTGCCGCAGCCCCTTCGGAGAGTGACGGATTATTGAGAATCTGACGAATGAGGCTCAGTGCCGTCGATGCCCCGGACGGCCGAGCCTGAGTCCAGAGTGTGCACACCCCAACCGACGACGCATGGCGGGAAAAGCGGTACAGAAGTTCCGTTTTTCCGCATCCGGCAGGGCCCTCTACAATGACGAATCGACCTCTGCTTGCCAGGGATTCAGTGAGGGCGTGTGTCAGCAACTCAAAATGCGGGCTCGCCATCAAAAGCTCCATCCCCCGTTCCACTTCAGGCTTCGCCACGAGGAAACCGACATGGTTGGCGTGCCAACTTCCGGATTCCAGGACGGACGACATGGTCGTAGTTGCGCCGTCGCCGTGGGCTAGCTGTCGCGCTGATGGTAAGGATGATGAAACCGGCCGGAAGACTCTGTGTCAACACGTGCACCACGAGGCAACAGCAGGACTCAAGCAGGCGTATTTATCGCGTTAGGGATTCAGTAATCGTTAGCGCTCAATGATGGCCACACGGTATAATCCGCGAGCGGCGGGACAGCTCATACATAGCCCCCAGCAGTGCCGTAGTCGGCAGGCGGGTACGTGATTGACGAGTGCTCTTTCGTGCGAATCCTGCCCGCACCCGACCACGATCGAGGTTCTCGAACATGATTTGGCCAGCTGTCGGCACCAGCCGGCCCATGGAGGCCCTCTTAGATTTCACACCGTACGCAGGTGGGAGCGACAGCCAGAGAATTCTTTCGTGATGCGGGTCCACAATTGGCGCATATTATCGAGGTTGCGGCACCAGCCCTCGTCACCCTTGGTGACGGCCTCAAAGCCGGGCTACTGAGGGAGCGCCGTGCGATCCCCCGCGCCCACTCGGGCAGTCATGCTGGCAGAGGGGCAAGGGTCTCTCTGAGGTGTCCGCGGAATTTCACGCAGTCGTAGGGAATCGCCCCCGCGGGGTGGCTGACGGTCCCGACGAGAAGGGGCAGGCCAACCGCCAGCCGTGAAGGACCGGCGCAAGGGTTGGGCGCGGCCCCAGCGATCTTTGAGGACGGACGCCCGACCGATGAGCCAAAGCGTCCCGACATGTCCGGAACCTCGGTGCGCACGATTCGATTCACCTGCGGACGAGCGATCAGCTCCCTGGTGAGGGCGGTAGAGATCAACGTCCACACCGACACACCAGGCGTCGCGTACCACCAACCGCCAGTGCGCTGGAACAGCGTCAACGCGTAGATGGCCGCAAGGGCCACGAAGGTGCCGCCCAGGGTGAGGAGGTCGATGATGTTCGTAGCGGACCTGGTGGTGACCGCCATCGCGCCAAGTCCGCTGCCGACCGGGAGGAGCAGCAGGAGGCCGCCCAGGGCGACGGGGCGGTGGGTGAAAGACAACGTGACCGCGGCGAAGGCAAGCACAGTGCTGATCGCCATCAAGGCCGCCCGGCCGTTAGAGCCGCCGCCCGCCGAGGTGGGCAGCAGGTAGGCAGCGGCTGAGACGACCACGCATGAAAGGGCGGCAATCACCGGCAGGTGCGCCGTCCTCTGAGTCCGTAACTCGCCCGCGCCCGGTTCACCTTTCAGTTCGATGCCGACGCCGACGATGAAGAGGGTAAGCAGCCCGTTGGCCATCCAGCGCTGCACGGAGAAGCCGAGATCCCCTAGGGAGGCATACGCTTCAGGCGCAGCAATGATCGCCCAACCAAGGGCCAGCACCACCGCCGCCAACGCGCCTGGGCCACTGAAGTTCAACGTGGTGAGCGCACGTACTAAGGACCTGCGCTCGAGAAGCGGCTGGTCGCTGACGAGAGAGGGCGTCTGCTGAGGCGGGATGTGCATATGGACGCCTCCGGGAGATCGACGGATGGGCACAGAGCCCTCTTCATCGCCGACCAGACTTCCCGGCACACCGTGCGTCGCCTTGACGCGTTCGCTGCATCGTACCTGCTGAGCCCATCGGCCACCAGGTTGCCCGCGGCCCTGGTACGTCTCGGGCCGGATGCCCCGGGCGGTGGGGGCAGGAACGTATCTCGCCCGACACTGCCACTGGTGGGCCGGGCGGCCATGACACCCGCAGGTAGTGGCTGCTCGGCTGTGCCGACCAGGCGATGCTGCACGGCAGCGCTGGGCGCCTGCCCCGGCGGACATTGCGCCGCCGGCGCACGCTTCCAGACGTTTCTCACCGCGGCATTCGACCGTGCCAGCGGACACGCCTGGAGCACGGTCACAGGTTGGCGGCTGCTGTCGCTAACACTCTCCTCTGTGTGCGAGGGGACTCCCGTCAGAGACGTGTCAAAGGACGATGCGTCCCCGTCAGGGAGGCGTCAAGGGCAGCCCTGCCGCCGCGGCAGCGGGGTTGTCTGGATGCGTCCGTCCTTCTCCGCCGACGTCCACATTCACACGATGACCGGCGTGCCGGAGCGTGGGACAGACCGGACAGGACAAGGAGCCATGGGACGCGGCAAACTCCGGATCTACCTGGGCGCGGCGCCGGGCGTCGGCAAGACCTACGCGATGCTCTCCGAGGCGCACCGCCGC
>NZ_JAINRD010000044.1 GCF_020400605.1 Streptomyces aculeolatus
CACACCCCCTTCCTCCTTCTTGGGGGTGTCCGCCGGGGCGGCGCTGGACAGAACGACGTGGCAGTTGGTGCCCCCCATGCCGAAAGAGCTGACACCCGCCACGAATGGGTTCGCCCAGGCTGCGTTGTCGCTGGATACCTGGAGGCGCAGATCCTCAAGTGGAATCTCGGGGTGGGGCGTTTCGAAATTCAGGCTGGGGACCAGCTCGCCATGGCCGAGACAGAGAGCGGTCTTCAGCAGCCCGACGATGCCCGCGGCCGCTTCCAGATGTCCGACGTTCGTCTTGGCGGAACCCACGACGAGGGGGGCGTCGGGGTTCCGGCCGGCTCCGGCGCCGGCGACCGCGCCGAGTGCGGCTGCCTCCACCGGGTCGCCGACCCGGGTTCCGGTCCCGTGGAGCTCCACATACTCCAGCTCCCCCGGGCGGATGCCGGCACGCCCGCATGCGAGGCGGATGACTTCTTCCTGCGCGATGCGGCTGGGTACCGTCAGGCCCTCGCCACCACCGTCGTTGTTGACGGCGCTCCCACGAATCACGCAGTAGACCCGGTCGCCGTCTGCGAGTGCCCGGGAGAGCGGCTTGAGGACGACTACACCTCCGCCCTCACCTCGGACGTAGCCGTTTGCCCTGGCGTCGAAGGTGTGGCATCGGCCATCTGAGGAGAGCGCGCCGAAGCGGGCTACCGCCAGCGCACTGTCGGGAAGCAGGTTGAGGTTGACACCGCCGGCCAGGGCGATGGTGGACTCGCCGTGGCGCAGGCTCTCACAGGCCATGTGGACGGCGACCAGTGACGAGGACTGACCGGCGTCCACAGCGAAGCTGGGACCCTGGAGGCCGAGGGCGAAGGAGACGCGGTTGGCGATAATGCTGTGCTGTAGGCCGGCGTTGGCGTGGGAGGTACGGGCGGCCGGTCCCTGACGGTCAAGGAGGACGGCGTAGTCGTTGGATGCGGCGCCAACGAAGACGCCCGTGCGCTGACCGTCGCGCTTCCGGGGAGTGGATCCGGCGTCCTCGAGCGCCTCCCAGGCCAGTTCGAGCATGAGCCGCTGCTGCGGGTCCATGACCGACGCCTCGCGGGGGGATATTCCGAAGAAGCCGGCGTCGAAGCCGTCCACGGAGTCGAGAAAGCCGCCCCATTGGAGACTCTGCCGCTCCTGGTCGGTCACGTCATCGTCGGAGAAGGCGTCGTCGGGCCAACGGCCTTCCGGAACCTGGGTGATGGCGCTCGTGCCGTCGCGGAGGAGCCGCCAGAACGCGTCGATCCCCGGGGCCTGCGGAAGGCGGCAGGACATACCCACGATGGCGATAGCTTCCAATTCCGACCCGGAATTCGAAATCTCATACCGCTGGTCAGCCACTTTCCCAGTCCCCCAGGATTGGAATCGAGAAGGGTCTATGGAACCCTAAAAGACGTGAGCAGCCGGTCGTCACCCCTAGGCACCCCCTAACAAAGAGAGGCCGGGTAGGGGGCGAGGGGGCGGACTCTGGGGTGCCCTCGGGCGTGGCGGTGTCATATCATCGGGCGGCGACTCTCCGTGGCAGCCTCAACCGGCGATCGTGAACACGGGATGGTGAAAAGGGAGGATACGGAGAGGATATCGAGGAGAGGGAAGGTCTGTGCTCGACGAACTGGAGCGCAAAGCCGTCGCGCTGGAGTATGTTCGGTGCATCAATGCGGGCGACATCGACAGGCTGCTCAAGGTATTCGCCGATGACATCCGTTTCGAGGATCCAGTGGGCTCGCCCCCGATTCAGGGAAAGGCCGCCGTTCGGCGGCACCTCACCGATGCGATCAAGGGTCACGTGCACGAGGTGCCCGACGGCATCAGCGCTTCGCACGACGGGCGCCATATCGCGATCACCGTGAAGATTCACGTCGACAACCCTGAGGACCCCAACGGGAAGCGGCTGAAGATTAGTGCCGTGAGTGTGTGCCGCCTGAACTCCTCCGGTTTGATCGAAGACGTCAAGGCATTCTGGGGAAGAACGGATGTCAGCTTCGTCGATCGAGCCGCCCCGGAATCGGCAGAGGGAACCTGATGACAATATCGGCAGATGCGGGCAAGGGGAAAGCGGCGGCGGACGAGTCCGCCGAAGATCCGTATTTCATGGCTCCGGAGATCATCAACGATCCGTACCAAGGTTACGGGCGACTGCGCGAGCAGGCGCCCGTAGTGCGCGTCAGGCTGCCCGACGGCAGTGCACTGTGGCTCATCACCCGCTATGACGATGTCCGGGCTTTCCTCAAGGACCCGAGATTCGTTCACGACACGGACAACGTGCCGGACGGGCTGGCACCGCCGTCACTGGCGGAACTCATGAAGCAGGCGGGGATCAACGAGGACCTGTATCCCTATATCTGCGACATGATGGCCGACCGGGACCCGCCGCGGCACACGCGCCTGCGTAAGGCTGTCTTCCACGCCCTTGCCCCGGCACGGGTGCAGGCTATGCGGCCGCGTATGGAAGAGTTGATCAACGACTCGCTGGATGCTCTCCCCAGCCATGCCGATGACGGGGTGGTGGACCTGGTGGAGCACTGGGCGCAGCCGATGCCCGTGGGGATGATCTGCGAATTGGTCGGCGTGCCGCTGGAGGATCGCCCGATCTGGCGTGAGTGGGCGCACGGGCTGATGTCTCACGACCCCAACGCCCTGCCGGCCGCTGCGTATCCGGCGATCGAGTACTTGCACGGGCTCATCGAACGCCGCCGGGCTGAGCCGACCGACGACCTGATCAGCGTAATGGTCCACGCCCCGAACGAGAACGGCGAGCGGCTGACCGACGTGGAGACGGTCGGAATGGTGATGGCGCTGGTCACCGGGAGCCACGAGAACACGGCTCATCTGGTGGCGAATGCCACCGTCGGGCTTTTGACGCACCCGGACCAGATGGCACTTCTGCGCGACGACCGGTCGCTGATTCCGGACGCCATCCACGAGTTCCAGCGCTGGTGCAGTCCGCCGCTGCGGACCCGGATGCGGTACGTGTCGAAGGAGCTGGAGCTGGCCGGCCACCGCTTCCACGTGGGGGACCAGGTGTCGGGTGTCTTGGTGAGCGCCAACCGCGACCCGCGGAAGTTCACCGATCCGGAGCGGCTCGACGTCACCCGCTTCCGGGGGCAGCAGGCGGAGCACCTGTCGTTCGGCCAGGGGGTTCACTACTGCATAGGGGCGGCGCTCGGCCTGAACGAGGCGGAGATCGCCTTCAACGCCCTGCTGGACCGCTATCCGGATCTGACTCTCGCGGTTCCCGAAGAGGACTTGCCGTGGATTCCGCACCCGGGGCTGCGACGTCTCGTTCGGCTCCCGGTCAGACTCGACGGTGGTAACTGATCCGTTGTCTGACGGAACGTGAGGCGGGGGAAGGGTTGCACCCTTCCCCCGTTCATCGTTTTCTCGTCGTGGTCAGACGGTCTTGATCGCGCCGCCGTCGATGAGGTAGTTGGCGCCGGTGATGTTGCGGGCGACGTCGGAGAGAAGGAAGGCGATCAATGCCGCGACTTCTTCGGACTCGGCGAGCCGCCCGGTCGTGATACCGAATTTGGCGGGGACCTGCTCAAGGAACTCGGCGTGGTCCATGCCTGCCTCGGCGAGCATCTTGCCGATCGCCCCCTCGGGGTCCGCCCAGACGGGGGTACGGACTACCCCGGGGGAAACGGTGTTCACGCGCACACCCTTGGGTCCGAATTCCTCGGCCAGCGACTTGCCCAGGGCGTTCACGGCGGCCTTCGTCGCGCCGTAGGCGACCGGGACGGGCCCGGGCCGCAAAGCGGCGATGGAGGAGACGTTCACGATCGCTCCCCCGCGTTCGATCAGGCTGGGCAGCGCCGCGCGCGTCACGCGGACGGTACTGCGCAGGTTGAGGTCGAACAAGCGGGTCCACTCGGCATCCTCGGTGTCAAGGAACCCGGCGGGACGCTCGCTCGATCCGCCGACGTTGTTCACCAGCAGGTCGATGCCGCCCAATTCGGCGAGAGCACCGTCCATGAGGGTGGCGACGCCCTCCTCTGTGCTGAGGTCGGCAGACAGTGCGTGCGCGCCCGTCTCCTTCAGTTCGGGCGTGAGGGTGCGGGCGGCGCCGACGACGCGGGCGCCTTCATCCGTCAGCGTCCGGACGGTGGCCAGCCCGATGCCCCGGCTGGCGCCGGTGACGACCGCAGTCTTGTTGGCAAGATTGAGCTCCACAGCACTCCACTTTCTCGAATTGGCAGAAATGGTTGACGAGCACGTCGTAAACCCGCGGGCTTACGGTCCGCGTCGGTAGCGGATCGGGGGCAGCGGGTCACTTCGGGGCGTGGGAGGACAGGAAGGCGCGTTCGGCGTCCGTCAGAGGCGGGCCGGTAAGGACGGGGCGGCGGGCGCCGCGGCGTATGGCGGCGATCACGTGGGGTTCCTGGAGGCTGCTCTGCGGGGCCGAGAGGGTGTGGACGTCCAGGAGGGCGGCGCTCACCACGGGCTGCACCGGGCCGGCGTCCATCATCGTCTTGACGAAGTCGCCCATCTGGCTGCGCAGGTTGTTGCTCTCATCGTCCTCCAGGTCCATGTACTGGATGTCCTGGGCGGTGGCCCACTGCCAGGGCTCGTCGGCGACCGTGCCGACTGCGCGCATGGCGTGGCGGCCGGCACCGTCGCCGAGTCCGTGCTTGTCGAGGGCCTGGTCCATGGCGACGACGCCGAGCGCTGCGGCGCTCAGCCCGTGGCCGTAGATGGGGTTGAACGCGGCCAAGGCGTCGCCGACCACGATCAGCCCGTCGGGCCACGGGTCGAGGCGCTCATAGTAGGTGCGGCGGTTGGACGTGGTTCGCGTGACCTGGGCGCTGGTGAGGGGCGTGGTGAGGGCGATCAGCTCGGCGAGAAGGGGGTGGGCGAGCCGGTGCAGGTGAGAGAGGAAGCCCTCGTCGTCGGTGGGGGGCTCGCCGCCGCGCACGCCCGAGGCGGTCAGCATCCAGCGGTCTCCCTCTATGGGGAGCATGACGGCGTTGCTGACGGGGCCCGGCACGGTGGGGTCGGAGAAGAGATTGAAGACCGCGTGAAACTCCTTCATCGTTCTGGGCGGAGGCGCGAACACGCGGGTGACGTAGCGCAGGCGCAGGTCGAGCACTTCCTCTTCGACTTCGTGGCCCTGATCTGCGAACCACTGCTTGAGGCGGGAGCCCCGCCCGCGCGCGTCGACCACGAGGTCGGCGTCGATCTGCCGGGTCCGGCCGTCCTGGTCGCGCACGACGGCACCGGTGACGCGCCGGGCGTCGCCGCACAGTTCGGTGATGTCGGCGCCTTCCACGACGGTGATCTTCTCGTTGCGCAGGGCCTGGTCGCGGATGACCCAGTCGAGCAGTTCCCGGCCGCAGGTGATCATGAAGTGGCTGGCGGGGAACCGGTGTTGCCAACCGTACGCGTTGAGGGTGATGGAGTCCTCGGGCAGACCCATACGGTGGGCGCCCTCGGCCATGAGGCGCTCGGTGGTGCCGGGCAGGAGCGACTCGACGGCGCGGACACCGCCACCGACGAAGAGGTGGCCGTGGTGGGCTTGCGGCACGCCCTTGCGGTGGCCGGGGCCCGCCGGATAGTGGTCCCGTTCGATGACGGTGACGGAGTCCAGGTGCCGCGCGAGGGCGGTGGCTGCCAGCATGCCCGAGTGGCCGCCGCCCAGCACGAGGCCCTGGGTGAGGCTGTTCATCGATTACACGCTCCTTGTGGATGCCGGAAGTCCGGCGGGTCAGGCGAGGTCGGCGAGCCAGTGTTCGATGGCGTCGGCTGACGCCTTGGTGTTGTCCGCGTCGAGCATGGAGAAGTGGTCGCCGGGCACGTCGACGGCGGTGTGGGGCAGCTTCCAGACGGCCCGCCAGGTGTCGTCTGCGGCCGTGCCGGGCAGCGGTTCGGTGGCTCTGAGCAGCAGTGTTGGGGTGACGAGTGCCTCTGGCCGGAAGTCGAAGGAGAAGTAGCGGGCTCGCGCGGTGACCCAGGCGTCTCCCCAGTCCTCCTCAAGAGAGGAGACGGTTTGGTCGTTGGCCATGAGCGTCCCGGCCACGGCGAGGAGGGCCGCGTCGGATCCCAGGCCGGTGCGATCGCCCCACCAGTGGGAGTCCAGTAGGACGAGTCCGGTGGGAGGGGTGCCTGCTTCCTCCAGCTGACGGGCGACGACGGCGGCGAGCGAGCCGCCGGAGGAGTGGCCGGCCAGGACGAAGGGGGCGCCGTCGGCCTGCTGGAGGACGGCGTCAGCCATGGCCCGGGCGAGTGCGGCCAGTGAGGAGGGCAGAGGGTCGCCGGTGCGGAAGCCGATGAGGTCGACAGCCGAGAGGTTCCTGCGGCCCCGGAAGTGCGAGGCGAGCCGGGTGTACTGGTGAGGGCTGGGCTTCCACACGAAGGAGGGCAGGCAGATCATCTCGGGTGCTTCGCGGCCGCTGCACAGCCGCACGGCACGAGGAGGGCGGGACACGGGGGCCTCCCGGGACGCGTCGCCGGGGTCGTGGGTTTCGTCGAATGTGGCTCGGAACGCGGCGAGACGCTCGGTGAGGTCATGGATCTCCTCAAGACGGCCCTCGTTGCAGGCCCGCAGGAACAGAGTGCTCAGGGCCTCGGCGGCGACCGGGGCGGCGGGGCCCGTTGTGGGGGGCGCGGAGCGGAGCGTGCCTCGCAGGTGTTCGGCGAGCAGGGCGGGGGTGGGGTGGTCGAAGACGACGGCGCCGCGCAGGGTCAGGCCGGTGAGGTCGCTGAGGCGCTGCCGGAATTCCGCGGTGGTGAGGGAGTCGAATCCGGTGTCGAGGAAGGTGCGGTCAGGCTCGACTTCGTCCGGCGACGGATGCCCGAGAATGTCGGCGGCGTGGCCGCGGATCGCGTCCAGGAGGACGGCGTGGGCTTCGGCATCTGCCAGCGCGGCAATTCGCTCGCGGAGCAGCGGCGCGGTTGCCGTTGCCGGAAGGGGGCCGCCTTCGGCGGGGTCCGGTGGCGGGAGTGACGGAGCGCTCTCGCTCTGGCCCGGAGTGCCGCCCTCGGGCTGGAGCCAGAACCGCCGGCGCTGGAAGGCGTAGGTAGGCAGGGCGACACGGCACGCGCCGGTGCCTTCGAAAACACTGTGCCAGTCGACGGGATGGCCGTAGGTGTGGATCTGCGCAAGGGCGTTCAGCAGTGCCTGCTCCTCGCTCTGCTTGGTACGGCCGCAGGGGGCGAGGGTGGCCGCAGCCGGATTGGTGAGGCCGTCGCGGGCCATGGCGGTGAGGGTGCCCCTGGGGGCAGCTTCGATGTAAAGGCCGAAGCGGTGGGACTCCAGCCAGGCCAGTGCGTCGGCGAAGCGGACGGTGGCACGCAGGTTCTGGCACCAGTAGTCGGGGGTGGCCATCTGCCCGGGTTCAGCAGGCCGTCCGGTGACAGTGGACACGATGGTGAGGTGCGGCTCGGTGTAGTCGAGACCGGTCAGGGCCTCCTTGAAGTCGGCGAGCATCGGCTCCACCAGGGGGGCGTGGGAGGCATGCGATACCCGGATGGGGCTGGTCTTGATCCCCCGTTCGGCCAGGGCGTCGGCGGCACGTTCGACGGGCTCGCGACTGCCGGAGATGACCGTGGCGTCGTGGGTGTTGACGGCCGCGATCGCCACGTGCTCGTCGAGCACGTCGGCCAGCTCGGCCTCGCCGGCCTGTACGGCGACCATGGCGCCGCGCTCGGGAAGCTGTTGCATGAGCCGGCCGCGCGCCGCGGCCATCCGGCATGCGTCGGACAGCGACAGGATCCCCGCGGCGTGGGCGGCGGCGATTTCACCGCCGGAGTGCCCGGCCACAGCATCGGGTTCGATGCCCCACGACCTCAACAGGTGGAGCAGGGCGGTCTGGAAGGCGAACAGCGCGGGCTGGGTGAACAGCGTTTCGTCCAGCAGGGCCGCGCGGGGGTCGTCTTCGGCGGCGAGGATCACGTCCCGGATGGAGTGGGGCGCGTGGCCCGCACCGACGAGCTGATCGTCGAGCAGTGCGCAGACGTCGTCGAAGGTCTGGGCGAAGACGGGGAAACGCCGGTGCAGTTCGGCGCCCATCCGGGGCCGCTGAACGCCACCGCCGGGGAAGAGGACGGCGGTGCGTCCGGGGCGGGCCACGCCCCGGACCACCTGCGTGGCGGGCTCCCCGGCGGCGAGGGCGGTGAGCCCGGCGAGCGCCTGGTCGCGATCGCGGACCAGGATCACGCCGCGATGTTCGAGAGAGGCTCGGGTGGTCGCCAGGGACCAGCCGATATCGGCGATGGGAGTGTCGGGCTCAGCCTTGAGCCGGTGGCCGAGGCGGGCTGCCTGGGCGGCGAGTGCCTGCGCCGAGCGCCCGGAGATCACCCAGGGCACGGTCAGGATCCCGGGCGTCTCGTCCGCGCCGGTTCGGGCAGATGCGGCAGGCTGGGGGGCGGGGGGCTCTTCGAGAATGACGTGGGCGTTGGTGCCGCTGATACCGAAAGAGGAGACCCCGACGCGACGTGGACGGCCGGGGTCGGGCCACGGCCTGGCCTCGGTCAGCAGCTCCACCGCGCCCGCCGACCAGTCGACGGCTGGGGTGGGTTCGTCGACGTGGAGCGTCTGAGGCAGCAGGCCGTGCCGCATCGCCATCACCATCTTGATGACGCCTGCCGCTCCCGCGGCTGCCTGGGTGTGCCCGATGTTCGACTTGACGGAGCCCAGCCACAACGGGTGCCCAGGCTCGCGCTCTTGCCCGTAGACGGCCAGCAGCGCCTGCGCCTCGATCGGGTCGCCCAGTGACGTGCCGGTCCCGTGCGCCTCCACGGCGTCCACTTCGGCTGCCGTAAGCCGGGCGTTGGCCAGCGCCTTCCGGATGACGCGCTGCTGGGCGGGCCCGTTCGGCGCCGCCAGCCCGTTGGATGCCCCGTCCTGGTTCACCGCCGTGCCCCGGATCACCGCGAGCACCTCGTGCCCGTTCTCCAGGGCGTCCGGCAGCCGCTCCAGGAGAAGCATGCCGGCGCCCTCGCCGAAGCTGAACCCGTCGGCGGCGGCGGAGAACGCCTTGCACCGGCCGTCTGGGGCCAGGGCTCGTTGCTGGCTGTAGCCGACGAAGATCCCCGGGTGGAGCGTCGCCACGACGCCGCCCGCCAGGGCGAGGGTGCACTCGCTGTTGCGCAGCGCCTGCACGGCCAGGTGCAGCGCGACGAGCGAGGAGGAACAAGCGGTGTCCAGCGTGAGAGTGGGCCCTTCGAGGCCGAGGGCGTAGGCGACGCGGCCGGAGATGACGCTGCCGGCGCTGCCGGTCATGACATGGCCCTCCATGCCTTCGGGCAGCTTGGCGCCGAAGCCGTAGCCGGAGCTGAGGGCTCCGATGAACACGCCGGTGGAGGTGCCCTTGAGGGAGAGCGGGTCGATGGCCGCGTCCTCCAGGGTTTCCCAGCAGGTCTCCAGGAGCATGCGCTGCTGCGGGTCCATGGCGAGAGCCTCGCGAGGGCTGATGCCGAAGAGGCCGGGGTCGAAGTCGGCCATGGTCTTCACGAACCCGCCCTGCTTGACGCAGATCTTGCCCGGCAGGCCGGGCTCGGGGTCGTAGAGAGCCTCCATGTCCCAGCCCCGGTCGTCGGGGAACGGCGTGATGGCGTCCCGGCCGTCGCGCACCAGGTCCCACAGCGCCCCGGGGGACGTTGCACCGCCGGGGTAGCGGCAGCCCATGCCGACGATCGCGACGCCACCGTTGAGAACGGCCGTCAGTCCCTGGTTCTCCTGCCTCAACCGCCGGTTCTCGGCCACGGAGGACCGCAGCGCCTGGACGATTTCGTCCACTGACTTTGCCATGGGGGCTCTCCGACTGTGGGTGGGTCAGGACTGGTTGTCGTCGAGCGCTGCCTGAACCAGGTCGTCCACGCTCATGTCCGCCACCGGCACCTCGTCCGGTTGCCCCCCTTCTTCCGGTACGCCGGCGAGCCGCATCAGGGTGCCCAGCACGCCGGCCTGTTTGATCTGGTCGAGGGGGATGGCAGCGATGGCCTGCCGAATGTGGGCGTCCCGGGCGTCGTCACGCTCGGGGCCGAGGTCCGGGGCGAGTTCGGTGCGCAGCCGGATCGCGAGGTCGGCGGGGGTCGGGAAGTCGAAGGTCAGTGTGGCGGGCAGCCGCATACCGGTAGCTGCCACGAGGCGGTTGCGCAGGTCCACCGCTGTGAGGGAGTCGAACCCGATCTCCTGGAATGCCTGTGCGGGCTGCACCTGGTCCGTGGAGTCGTGGCCCAGGACGACCGCGGCCTGACCGCAGACCAGGTCGAGCAGCGCGTCGAGCTGTTTCCGCTCGGACAGTCCGGTCAGCCGCTGCCGCAGGGCCGAACTCTGGTCGGCGCCGTCAGTTGCCTGGGCAGACCGGCGGGCGTGGACAGGCACCAGACCGCGCCACAGCGGCGGCAGCATCCCGGCGCCGGCTTCGGCACGCAGGCGGGCGGTGTCGATCCGCAGGGGTGCCAGCAGCGGCTGGTCCATGGCCAGTGCGGTGTCGAGGAGGCCGAGGGCGTACGCCGGGGGCATGGGCACCAGGCCGCCCCTGGCCATCCTGGCGCGGTCGGCCCGGTCCGAGGTGCCGGTCAGGGTGTCCTTCAGCTCCCAAGGGCCCCAGGCCAGTGAGGTGGCGGGCAGGTCCAGTTCGGCGCGACGCCGGGCCAGGGCGTCGAGGTAGGCGTTGGCCGCGGCGGAACTGCCTTGGGCGGGGCCCCCGAAGACGCCGGCGACATGGGAGAAGAGCACGAACATCGACAGCTCGGCATCCCGGGTCAGCTCGTGCAGGTGGAGCGCGGCGTCGACTTTGGGGCGCAGCACGGTGCCCAGTTGCTCCGGGGTGAGCGAGGCGATCATGACCTCGTCGAGGCCGCCGGCCGCGTGCACCACGCCGGTCAACGGGTGTTCGTCCGGGATTTCCCTGAGCAGGCCGGCCAGTTCGGAGCGCTCGGCGAGGTCGCAGGCGGCGATCCGCACGTCGGCGCCGAGGAGTTCCAGCTCCCTGCGCAGCTCCCGGGCACCCGGGGCTTCGTCGCCGCGGCGGCTGGCGAGCAGCAGGTGGCGGACCTTGTGCTCGGCGGCGAGGTGGCGCGCCACCAGGGCACCGAGGGTTCCCGTTCCACCGGTGACGAGCACCGTGCCGTGGGAGTCGCCGCGAGGGGAACCCTGCCGGGGCCTCGGCTCCTCGCGGGGACGGGCGAGCCGCGGCACGAGTCCCTGACCGGTGTGCAGCGCCACCTGGGACTCGCCCGCCGCGTAGGCGTCCGCGACGACGCGGGGAAGGGCCGCGTAAGAGGCTTCGTTCCCGTCGACGTCCACGAGGAGGAGCCGGTCGAGGCCCTCGGCCTGCGCGGCGCGCAGCAGGCCGAGGACGGCCGCCTGGCCGGGGTCGGTCAGGGGGATGTCGTCCCCGGTGGTGACGGCTCCCTGAGTGAGGGCCACGATGCGGCGATCCCGCCAGCGGGTGTCGGCCAGCCAGGTTTTGAGGAGATCGAGGGCGTCGGCCAGGGCGGTGTGTACGGCTTCGGGGCGCTCCGGGTCGGCGGTCGGCGGCCATACCCATACGACGATGTCGGGTTCTTCCGCGGTGGCTTCGCCGTCGGTGTCCGCCGTGGCTCGCGTCAGTTCGGCGGCGTCGGCGTAGCCGTGGACGGTGGCGCCGCGGTCGGCCGCGGCGGCGGACACGGTCTCCGCAGCGGCCCCTGCGCCGACGAGGGCCCACCGGCTGTCCACCAGTTCCCCGGGGCTGCCGGACGAGTGGGCCGCCGTCCCTCCGAAGGGGGCCCATTCGACGCGCAGCGGGACCTCCCCCGCCGGGGTGACGTGGCTGAGGATCCCGTCGGCGTCGACCGGGCGGACGGTGAAGGCGGCCACCTCGGCCACCGGCCGTCCGCCGGTGTCGGCCAGTGCGATGTGCAGCGCGTCGGTGTCGTGGCCGTCGCCGGCGGGCGAGAGCCGCACCCGCAGCGCGTCGGCACCGGTGGCCAGCAGCCTTACCCCGGCGTAGCCGGCGGGCAGCCATGCCTGTCCGGGAGTGAGGGTGCCTCTGGCGGCGAGGAATGCCTGCTGCGCCGCGTCCAGCAGCGCCGGATGCAGGCCGAAACGAGCCGCCTCCTGTTGCCACTCGTCCGGTAGAGCGACCTCGGCGAGGATCTCCTCGCCCGAACGCCACGCCGCCCGCAGACCGCCGAAGGCCGGGCCGAAGGCGTGGCCGGTCGTCGCGGCTTCGGCACGGAAGACCTCGATGTCGACGGGTTCGGCGCCCGCGGGGGGCCAGGGCCCGGCGTCGGGCGTGGACGGCTCCGCCGGGTCGGCGATGGCCGGGAGGAGCGTACCGGTGGCGTGGCGGATCCAGTCCCGTCGAGCCGTGTCCACTTTGTTCTCAACTCGGGAATGGATCTCCATCGCGCGGCGGCCCGAGGCGTCGGGGGCGGCGACTCGGACCTGGAGTTGGACGGCGTCCCGCGGCGGCAGCACGAGCGGGTTCTCCAGTG
Organism: Streptomyces aculeolatus; assembly: GCF_020400605.1. Taxonomy (GTDB): domain Bacteria; phylum Actinomycetota; class Actinomycetes; order Streptomycetales; family Streptomycetaceae; genus Streptomyces; species Streptomyces aculeolatus. The sequence continues at coordinate 12,442 of NZ_JAINRD010000044.1, forward strand.
TGAGCCGCTCGACGGCGTCGCAGTCCGTCTCGTCACCCGCGCGGACCGCTAGCTCCAGCAGGGCCGCCCCCGGCACCACCGCCACGCCGGCCACGGCGTGGTCTGCCAGCCAGGGGTGGGTGGTGATGGACAGCCGCCCGGTGAGCAGGAACTCCTGGCCGCCTGCCACCGGCAGTGCGGCGCTGAGCAGCGGGTGGTCGGCCGCGGTCAGCCCGGCGCCGGTGACGACGTGTGGCCCGCCCGCGGGGGCCGGGTCGAGCCAGTAGCGCTGATGCTGGAAGGCGTATGTCGGAAGCGGAACGGGCTGCTGTGCGGTGCCGGCGAAGACGGCCGGCCAGTCCACGGGGGCGTCGTGCGTGTATGCCTCGGCGAGGGCGGCGAGGAACCGGTCCGGGCCGCCGTCGTCGCGGCGCAGAGTGCCGATCACTGCGGCGCCGCCGCGGACCTTGCTCTCGGCGCTCGCCTCAGCACAGTCCTGGATGGCCGCGGTGAGCACGGAGTGGGGGGTCACCTCGATGAACAGCGCGTCGCCCTGGTCGGCCAAAGCGGTGATGACCGGTGCGAAGCTGACCGTTTGGCGCAGGTTGCGGTACCAGTAGTCGGCGTCCAGTGCGGCGGTGTCGAGCTGGGTGCCCGTGACCGTGGAGTAGAAGGTGGCGGTCGCGCTGCGGGGGGCGATGCCGGTCAGCTCGGCGACGAGCCGGTCCCGGATGCGTTCGACCTGGATGCCGTGGGACGCGTAGTCCACGGGGATCCTGCGTGCCCAGACTCCTTCCTTCGCGCACTGCGCGATGACCTCGTTCAGCGCGTCGGGCTCGCCGGAGACGAGGGTGGACAGAGGGCTGTTGACGGCAGCGATGGAGACCCGGTCCTGCCAAGGGCCGATCAGTGCTTCGGCGGCGTCCTTGCCGAGGGCGACTGAGGCCATGGCGCCCTGGCCGGAGAGCTCCACCAGCGTCCGGCTGCGCAGGGCCACCACGCGGGCGGCGTCCTGCAGGGACAGCCCGCCGGCGATGTGCGCGGCCGCGATCTCGCCCTGCGAGTGCCCGACCACGACGTCGGGGCGCACGCCCACGGACTCCCACAGGCGGGCCAGGCCGACCATCACCGCGAAAAGCGCCGGCTGGACCACATCGACCCGCGCCAGGCCGGATTCGTCCCCCTCCCGCAGCACCTGGGTCAGCGACCAGTCGACGTACGGGGCCAGCGCGTCGTCGCAGGCGGCGATGGCTTCGGCGAAGACCTCGCTGCTGTCGAGCATCTCCCTTGCCATGCCCGGCCATTGGGAGCCCTGCCCGGGGAAGACCATGACCACGCGGCGATCGCCGCCGGTGGCGGGGGCGCCGGACACCGCGCCGTGCACCGTCTCTCCGGCAGCCAGCGCGTCGAGCCCTGATACGGCATCCTCCGTGGACCGGGCCAGGACGACGCCCCGGTGTTCCAGCGCCGCTCGGGTCGTCGCGAGCGACCAGCCCACATCGGCCAGCGGCACGTCGGCCCCGGCGTCACCGAGCAGGAAGTCCCGCAGCCGCGCGGCCTGACTTGCGCGCGCGGCGGGAGACCTCCCTGACACCACCAGCGGTACGTTGCCGACAGCTGCGACGAGTCCGGGGGCGGGAGCCTCGCCCGGCTCGTCGGGCTCCCCGTCCGGCTTCTGCCCCGCCGGCTCCTCAAGCGGCGCCTCTTCGAGGATGACGTGGGCGTTGGTACCGCTGATCCCGAACGAGGAGACGCCGGCACGGCGCGGACGGCCCTGGTCGGGCCACGGCCTTGCCTCGGTCAGCAACTCGACGGAGCCGGCCGACCAGTCGATGTGCGGGGAGGGCTCCTCGGCGTGCAGCGTCTTGGGCAGCACACCGTGGCGCATCGCCATCACCATCTTGATGATGCCCGCCACTCCGGCGGCGGCCGCGGTGTGCCCGATGTTGGACTTGACGGAGCCGAGCCACAGCGGGGCATCGTCGGGCCGGCCCTGCCCGTAGGTGGCCAGCAGCGCTTGGGCCTCGATCGGGTCGCCGAGCGTGGTGCCGGTGCCGTGGGCCTCGACGGCATCGACCTCCCCGGGCGACACCCCAGCGTTGGCGAGCGCCTGGCGTGTCACCCGCTGCTGCGATGGCCCGTTGGGCGCAGACAGCCCATTGGAGGCGCCGTCCTGGTTCATCGCACTGCCACGGATGACGGCGAGCACCTCGTGGCCGTTTCGGCGGGCGTCGGAGAGGCGTTCGAGCAGCACCATCCCGACGCCCTCGGACAGCCCCATGCCGTCCGCGGCGGCCGAGAACGCCTTGCACCGGCCGTCCGCAGCAAGCGCGCCCTGGCTGCTGAAGCTCACGAAGGCGCCGATCTCGATCTGGACGGCGACGCCGCCGGCCACAGCCATCGAGCACTCGCCGTTGCGCAGGCCCTGGGCCGCGAGGTGGAGCGCGACGAGCGATGAGGAGCAGGCCGTGTCGATGGAGATGGCCGGCCCCTCCAGGCCGAAGGCGTAGGCGGCGCGGCCCGAGATCACGCTGGGGGTGCCTCCGGTGATGAGATATCCCTCGATGCCTTCCTGGGCGCTGTTGCGCTGGCCCGAGCAGTACTCGGACCAGCTGCACCCGATGAACGTGCCGGTCTGGCTGCCCTTCATCGAGTGGGGGTCGATGCCGGCCCGTTCGAACAACTCCCACAGCGACTCCAGAATGAGCCGCTGCTGCGGGTCCATGGTCAGCGCCTCGCGTGGCGAGATGCCGAAGAGAGCGGCGTCGAAGTCGGCCATGCCGCGCAGGAATCCGCCGCTGCTGACGTAGCTGGTGCCCGAACGCCGGTCGGGTCCGGCGGCGGCACTTTGGTCGACGCGGCCGTCCATGTCCCAGCCGCGGTCCGTGGGGAAGCCGGATATGGCGTCCCCGCCCGCGGCGATCAGATCCCACAGCTCGTCGGGTGACTCGGCGCCGCCCGGGTAGCGGCAGGCCATGCTCACGATCGCGATGGGCTCGTCGTCCGCGGTGGCGACGGTCGTCGCCGCGTCGGCGTCGGGGGTCGCCTCACCGGCCAGTTCCCTTCCCAGGAAGTCGGCCAGACCGCGGGGCGTCGGGTAGTCGAAGACGAGGGTGGCGGGCAGTTGCAGGCCGGTCTCGGCGGTGAGCCGGTTCCGCAGGTCCACGCCGGTGAGCGAGTCGAAGCCCATGTCTTTGAACGCCCGCCCGGACTCGACGGTCTCTGCCGTCTCGTGCCCGAGCACCACCGCCACCTGGGAGCGGACGAGGTCCAGCACGAAGCGTCCCCGCTCCTCGGGGGAGACGTCCGACAGCTGGGCGCGCAGCGCCTGCGTGCCGTCGTCCTCCGGGGCCGTCTCCTGCTGCTTCTGTTCCTGTTGCTGCGCGGCAAGGACAGCGCGTGCGTCGGGCAGGTCGGCCAGGAACCAGCTCGTGCGGGCGGAGGTGAACAGGGGCGCGAAGCGATCCCAGTCGATGGCGGAGATGGCGACGAACGTCTCGTCGTGGTCGAGGACCTGCCGCAGCCCGGAGAGGGCGGTGCCGGCGTCCAGCAGGGGAAGGCCCTGCCTGTTGGCGCGGTCGTAGAGGACGGAACGCACCGCGGTCTTGGTGTCGTCCGACTCGTTGAATGCGTTCCACACGCCCCACGCGATCGAGGTGGCAGTGAGGCCGCGGCGGCGGCGCCGGGCGGCGAGCGCGTCGAGGTGGGCGTTGGCCGCGGCGTAGGCCGCGTGGTCTCCGCTGCCCCAGAAGGCCGCGATGGAGGAGAACAGTACGAAGGCGTCGAGGGTGTCCTCGTCGAAGAGTGCGTCGAGGACATCGGCGCCGACGACCTTCGCGGTGTCGTGTAGCTGGTCCAGTGTGATGTCGGCCAGAGGATCAAGCCCGGCCTGGGTCACTGAGTGGACGACGGTGCGGATCGGCGGCAACTCGCCGCGCGCGTTCTCGATCAGCCCGGCCATGGCCTGCTTGTCGGTGATGTCGCAGGCGGCGAAGTGGGCTTGGACGCCGAGCGCATCGAGCTCGGCCTTGAGGTCGGTGGCCCCGGGAGCGTCCATGCCGCGGCGGCTGACCAGCAGCAGGTGCTCGGCGCCCTCGCGGGCCATCCAGCGGACGAGCTGCGCGCCGAGCACGCCCGTAGCGCCGACGATCATCACCGTGTCACGCGGCCGCCACGCGCGTTTCGCGGCGGCCGTCCCCAAGGGTGCCCGTGCCATCCGCCGCGCCACGGGGCCCGTGGCGCGCAACGCGATCTGGTCCTCCTCGGGGGCGGTCAGCAGCTCGGGTAGTTGCCGCCAGGCCGCGTCGTCGCCGCCGATGTCGTGCGGCAGGTCGATGAGGCCGCGCCACATGCGGGGGTGTTCCAGCGCGGCGACCCGGCCGACGCCCCAGACTTGGGCCTGCACGGGGTTGGGCGCGGGGTCGTGGTCGCCGGTGGCGACAGCGCCCTGCGTCAGGCACCACAGCGGCCCGTCGTCGATCCCCGCGTCCGCCAGCGCTTGTAGCAGTGCCACGGTGCCGGACAGCCCGAGGGCCACTCCGCCCGCCCGGTCGTCCGGTCGCTCGTCCAGACCGAGGAGTGACACGATGCCGACGGACTCGCCTTGGGCCGCCCGGGCCAGGGGGAGGGCAAGCTGTTCCCGGCTTGCGGCGGCGGTGCGGATGAGGGCGACGTCCGCGCCCGCGCCGGTGAGCATGCGCTCGCAGGCCGCAACCAGGACCTCGTCCACACCTTCTTCGGGGACGAGGAGCAGCCAACGGCCGGTAAGGGTTCCGTCCCCGCGGCTGGTGGCAGGGGACCAGGAAACGCCGTAGCGCCAGGACTCCAGCACGGATTGTTCGCGGTGCTTACGGCGCCAGGACGACAGGGCGGGCAAGACCGTGCCGAGTGACGACTGCCCGGTTTCGCTCAGCTCCAGTGTCGCGGCGAGCGAGGAGAGGTCCTGGCCTTCGACGGCATCCCAGAAGACCGAGTCAACCGGGTCGCCGTGGGCGAAGGGCGCCGAGGAGCCGGAGGTGTCGGATACGACGGGCTCCAGCCAGTAGCGCTTGTGCTGGAATGCGTAGGTGGGAAGGTCGACGCGACTCGGCCGGGCACCGCCGAAGACCTCGTCCCAGTCCAGGTCCACGCCGTATGCGTGGGCGTGGGCGGCACTGGTGAGGAACCGCGCCATGCCGCCTTGGTCGCGGCGCAGGGTCTCGACCACAGCACACTGTGCCCCGGCCGCCGCCACCGTGTCCCCGATCCCGGCGACCAGCACTGGATGCGGACTCGCCTCCACGAACACCCCGGCACCGGCCTGCGCCAGCGCCTCGATCACGGGGGCGAACCGCACCGGCTCGCGCAGGTTCCGCACCCAGTACGCGGCGTCCAGGGTCGCGGTGTCCACGGCCTCGCCCGTCACCGTGGAGTAGAACGCCACGCGCGAGGCCACCGGGCTGATGCCGGCCAGGGCTTCGAGCAGCCCGTCGCGGATCTCGTCGACCTGCGGGCTGTGAGAGGCGTAGTCGACCTCGATGCGACGTGCCCACACCCCGTCCGTCTCGCACCGCACGAGTAGCTCGTCCACCGCCGTCGGCTCACCCGAAATAACTGTGGCGGCAGGCCCGTTGACCGCAGCCAGCCCCACCCGGCCTTCCCATGGCCCGACCAGCCGTGCGGTCGCCTCCTCACCCAGGGCGACCTGCGCCATGGCTCCTCGGCCCGACAGCCCCACAAGGGCGCGACTGCGCAAGGCCACCACGCGGGCAGCGTCTTCGAGAGACAGCGCGCCGGCGATGTGTGCGGCGGCTATCTCCCCCTGGGAGTGGCCCACGACCACGTCCGGCACCACGCCGATCGACTCCCAGAGCCGGGCCAGCGCCACCATTACGGCGAACAGCACGGGCTGAACCACGTCCACGCGCTGTAGCTGCTCCTCGTCGCCCTCCCGCAGGAGAGCGGTCAGCGACCAGTCCACGTGGGGTGCGAGCGCGTCCTCGCAAGCGGCGATCGACCGCGAGAACTCAGGGCTGGAGTCGATCAGTTCGCGGGCCATGCCGACCCACTGCGAACCCTGCCCGGGGAACACCATCACCACCCGGCCGGGGGACCGGGATCCCGCCACCACACCCGCCGCACCTCGCCCGGCAGCCACGGCGTCGAGCCCCACCACCGCCTCGTCCAGGCTTGCGGCCAGCACCACTGCGCGGTGTTCGAGCGCCGCCCGCGTCGTGGCGAGCGACCAGCCCACGTCGGACAGGGGCGCCCCGGTCCCGGCCCTGGTCGTCAGGAACTCACTCAGCCGCGCCGCCTGGTCTGCGAGCGCCCCGGCCGACCGGCCCGATACCGCCAGCGGCACCACGCCGTAGGGCGGCCGGTCCGGTCGCCCGGGGCCGCCGTCATCTCCCGGGTCCTGAGGCTCCGGCGCCTCTTCCAGGATCAGGTGCACATTGGTACCGCTGATACCGAAGCCGGAGACTCCGGCCCTGCGCGGGTGCCCGTTCCGCTTCCAGGCAACCGGCTCGGTCAGCAGCTCCACCTCACCCGCCGACCAGTCAATGGCCGGAGAGGGCGCGTCCACGTGCAGGGTCCTCGGCAGCAGGCCGTGGCGCATCCCCATGACCATCTTGATGACGCCCGCCACACCGGCGGACGGGCCGGAGTGCCCGATGTTCGACTTGATGGAGCCCAGCCACAGCGGCCGGCCCTCCTCCCGGCCCTGGCCGTAGGTCGCCAGCAGCGCCTGCGCCTCGATCGGGTCGCCGAGGGTGGTGCCCGTGCCGTGGGCCTCCACGGCGTCCACGTCCGCTACCGACAGCCGCGCGTTGGACAGCGCCTGCCGGATCACCCGCTGCTGCGACGGGCCGTTCGGCGCGGACAGCCCATTCGACGCGCCGTCCTGGTTCACGGCGGAGCCACGCACCACCGCGAGCACCTCGTGGCCGTTTCGCACCGCGTCCGACAGCCGCTCCACCAGCAGCAGGCCCGCGCCCTCGGACCAGCCGATGCCGTCCGCCGCCGCCGCGAACGCCTTGCACCGGCCGTCCACGGCCAGCCCTCGCTGCCGGCTGAACTGAATGAACCCGACGGGGCTGGCCATGAGACTCACCCCGCCGGCCAACGCCAGGTCGCACTCGCCGCTGCGCACCGAACGGACCGCCAGGTGCAGGGCGACCAGCGAGGACGAGCAGGCCGTGTCCACGGTGACCGCGGGGCCCTCCAGTCCGAAGGTGTAGGACACACGGCCGGACACGACGCTGGTCAGGCTCCCGGCCAGCGAGTAGCCCTCGATCCCGCTGGGGAGTTGCTGAGACGGGTCGTAGTAGCCGGAGTAGGTCGAGCCGATGAAGACGCCCGTGGAGCTTCCCTGGAGCTGCTTCGGTGTGAGGCCGAGCCGTTCGAAGACCTCCCAGGAGGTTTCCAGCACCATACGCTGCTGGGGGTCCATGGCCAGCGCCTCACGGGGGCTGATGCCGAAAAGGTCTGCGTCGAACTGCGCGGCGTTGTCGACGAATGCACCGTGCCGGGTGTAGGACTTCCCCTCCGCGTCGGGATCGGGATCGTAGATGCCTTCCACGTCCCAGCCGCGGTCGCCGGGGAACTCCGTGACGGTGTCCCGGCCTTCCGCAACGACGTTCCACAGTGCCTCGGGCGAATGCGCGCCTCCGGGGTAGCGGCAGGCCATGGCCACGATCGCCACGGGCTCCTGCTCCTTCTCCCGCGTCTCGCGCAGCTCTTGCCGCGTGCTGTGCAGCTCGGTCGTGACCCGCTTCAGGTAGTCGACGAGCTTCTCTTCGTTCACCATCTGACGTTCGCCATCCCCGGGTGGTCGTCCGATCGCTGGCCGCACTTCACAGGCCGAGCTCGCTGTCAATGAAGTCGATGACTTCCTCGGCTGTCGCCGTCTGAATCGCGTTCGCAACGTCGGCTTCGCCGGGTGCAGGTCCGTTCTGGCGCCAGTCCGTGAGGATGGCCTCCAATCGGGAGGTGATGGCGTCGCGGGTGCTGGTGGCCGATATCCGCGAGAGCGCCGACTGGAGTTTGTCCAGTTCTCCGAGGATCGGCAGGTCTGCAGCGTCGCCGGGTGCAATTTCCTGTTTCAGGTAGTCGGCGATGGCCATGGGCGTCGGATAGTCGAAGACAAGGGTGGCCGGCAGCCGCAGCCCGGTGGCGGTGCTGAGGCGGTTACGCAATTCGACCGAGGTGAGCGAGGTGAAACCGACCTCGCTGAAGGCGCGTTCGGGGTCGACGGCTCCCGCCGACCCGTGTCCGAGCACGCTGGCCACGTTGCCGCACACGAGATCTTGCAGAAGTTGGTCGGCCTCGCTGTCGGCCATGCCTGCCAGGCGCTCGACAAGGGCAGCCCGGGCGGCGAGGTCGGCCTCCTGCGCCTCCGCGGCGTCGGCCTGGGCGGCTGCGCGTGCCTCGGGCACCCCGCCGATGAGGGCGCTGGGGCGCGTGGCGGTGAAGACCGGGACGAAGCGCGTCCAGTCGACGTCGGCGATCGCCAGGACGGTCTCCCCGTGCTCGATCGCTTCGCGTATGGCCGGGAGTGCCTGGCGGGGGGCGAGCAGCGGGAGGCCCTGGCGGCCCAGCGCGGCGGCGACGTCGGAAGCGTCGTCACCGCCGTCCCCCGCGGAGATTTCCCACATGCCCCAGGCGATCGCGGAGGCCACCAGCCCGCGCCGCCTGCGTCCTTCTGCCAACGCCTCAAGCTGCGCGTTGGCCGCAGCGAATCCTGCGTGGTCGGCGCTGCCCCAGAGAGCAGCGACGGAGGAGAAGAGCACGAACGCGTCGAGGGTGTTGTCGTCGAACAGTTCGTCGAGGTTACGGGCGCCCTGGACCTTGAGGTGTGCGTTGGTACCGAGGTGGGCGGGATCGGCCCCGGCCACGGAGCTGAGTTCGATGCCGGTCTCCGTATGGATCACGCCGCGAATCGCCCTGCCCTCCAGCCGCAGGCGGCCGACAAGAGCGGCCAGCGCCTGCTTGTCGGTGGGGTCGCAGGCCACGACCGTGACCTCGGCACCCAGGGATTCGAGGTCCGCCTCCAGATCGGCGGCACCGTGGGCAGCAGGGCCATCGGGACTGATCAGGACGAGGTGTTCTGCTCCCTGTTCCGCGGCCCAGCGGGCGGCCTCGCCGCCCAGGGCACCGGTGCCGCCGGTGATCAGCGTCGTCCCGTGCGGCTGCCAGGGGCGGGCAGGCCTGGCCTGGCCCAGCGGTGCGCGCGTCATGCGCCGTGCGAACAGGCCGTGGGCACGCAGCGCCACTTGGTCCTCGTCGGCGGCGGTCAGCGCGGCCGGCAGCAGGGCCGTCGCCGTGGCGATCGCCCATTCGTCCTCGTCGCCGTGGTCCTGTTGGTCTTCCGTGCCCCGGGGCAGGTCGATAAGGCCGCCCCACAGCCGCGGGTGCTCGAGGGCCGCCACCCGTCCCAGGCCCCAGATCCCGGCCTGCGTGGCGTCGGGGGCGGGGTCCGTGTCGTCCACGGTCACAGCTCCGCGGGTGAGCGCCCACAGCGGTGCCTCGATACCGGCGTCGAGAAGCCCTTGGAGCAGGGCCGTGGTGGCGGTCAGCCCGCGCGAGACGGCCGGGCTTTCGGGGCGAGCGCGTCGGTCGAGGCCGAGCAGGGAGAGCACGCCGACCGGTGCCGAGGTGCCGTCCCCGTGCGTGGCGAGAGCCTCGGTGATCGCGGCGGCGAGGTCGCCGCGCGCCTCGGGCTGGGCGCTGCGGAGTGTGACGACATCGGCGCCGGCCTCCGCCAGGACGCGGGCGGCACCGGAGACCAAGTCCTCCTCCGCGCCGTCCTGGGGTGCCACCAGAAGCCAGGTGCCCGGCAGGCCGGGAGCGGCGCTGCCGGCCCGTACCGGCTCCCACGAGACGTGGTAACGCCAGGAGTCGAGGGTGGTCCGTTCTCTGCGTCGCCTGCGCCAGGCGGAGAGGGCCGGGACGATGGCGCCGAGTGAGGTGTGGGTGCCGAGATCGCCGTTCAGCTCAAGGGTTGCCGCCAGCGATTCCAGGTCGCCGCTCTCCACCGCCTGCCAGAACTCCGCCGACTCAAGGTCGGTCGCGGCCGCCCGGGTGGCGGGCTCCTCCAGCCAGTAGCGCTGGCGCTGAAACGCGTACGTGGGCAGCTCCAGCCGGTGGTGAGGGGCGCCGGCGAAGACCTTTTCCCAGTCGGCGGCGACGCCGTTGGCGTGGGCCTCGGCGAGGCTCGCGAGGAACCGGTCCGGGCCACCGTCGTCACGCCGCAGGGTGCCGACCACCGCGCTCGGCCCGTTGCTGAGAGTGTCCTGAACGGCGGCGGTGAGCACGGGGTGCGGGCTCGCCTCGATGAAGGCACCGAAGCCCTGGGCGGCCAGCGCCTCGACGACGGGCTGGAACTCCACGGTGTGCCGAAGGTTGCGGTACCAGTAGTCGGCGTCGAGCGTCGCCGTGTCGACCTCGGTCCCGGTGACGGTGGAGAAGAACGTCACCTCACCCGTCGCGGGCGAGATCCCGGCGAGGTCTTCCCTCAGCCGCTCACGCAGCCGCTCGACCTGAACACCGTGGGAGGCGTAGTCCACGGGTACCAGGCGCGCCCACACTCCGTCGCCCGCGAGGCGGTCAAGCAGCTCGTTCACCGCGTCCGGTGTCCCGGAGACGACGGTGGACACCGGGCCGTTGACCGCCGCGACGCACAGGCCCCCGTCACCGGCGTCCAGGATGGCCTGGGTGTCGTCGCGGCTGAGGGCGACGGAGGCCATGGCGCCTTGGCCGGCCAGTTCGACCAGTGCCCGGCTGCGCAGGGCCACCACCCGGGCGGCGTCCTCCAGCGACAGGGCCCCCGCGATGTGCGCCGCTGCGATCTCCCCCTGGGAGTGCCCCACCACCGCGTCCGGACGAACGCCCACCGACTCCCAGAGCCTGGCCAGCGCGACCATCACCGCGAACAGCACCGGCTGGACCACGTCCACCCGTCGCAGGGGCTCCTCGCCGCCCTCACGCAGGACTTCGGTCAAGGACCAGTCCACATGAGGCGTCAGGACGTCCTCGCAGGCGGCGATCGCTTCCGCGAACACCGGGCTGGCGTCGAGGAGTTCCCTGGCCATGCCCGCCCACTGCGAGCCCTGGCCGGGGAAGATCATCGCCACCCTCCGGTCACCTCCGGACGCGGCCATCCCGGCGAGGGCGTGGGCAGCCGTGTCGCCCGAGGCCAGCGCCCCCAGCCCGGTGAGCGCCTCCTCGCGGGAGCGGGCCAGCACCACGCCGCGGTGCTCCAGGTTCGCGCGCGTGGTCGCCAGCGACCAGCCCACGTCGGGCAGCGCAACCGCGGCGCCGGCGCTGCTGCGCAGGAAGTCCCGCAGCCGCGCAGCCTGCCCCGCCAGGGCCTCGCGTGACCGGCCCGACAGTGTCAGCGGAACCGCTCCGAAGACTGTGTCGTCGCGGGGGGAGGCGGGCGCCGACGTCTCGTGGTCAAGTGCCTGCTCCACGATCACGTGGGCGTTCGTGCCGCTGATGCCGAAGGAGGAGACTCCGGCGCGCCGGGGGTGACCGTTCGGCTTCCACTCGGCCGGCTCGTTCAGCAACCGGACGGCGCCGGCCGACCAGTCGATGTGCCCGGAGGGTTCCTCGGCGTGCAGGGTCCTGGGAAGCAGGCCGTGGCGCATCGCCATGACCATCTTGATGATGCCGGCGACACCGGCGGCGGCCGCGGTGTGCCCGATGTTCGACTTGATGGAGCCCAGCCACAGCGGCCGGTCGTCGTCGCGGTCCTGGCCGTACGTCGCCAGCAGCGCCTGCGCTTCGATCGGGTCACCCAGCGAGGTGCCCGTGCCGTGGGCTTCGACGGCGTCGACTTCGTCCGGTGTAAGGCGGGCATTGGCCAGCGCCTTCCGGATCACCCGTTGCTGGGAGGGCCCGTTCGGCGCGGACAGCCCGTTGGAGGCACCGTCCTGGTTCACGGCGCTGCCGCGGATGACCGCAAGCACGTCGTGGCCGTTGCGGACGGCGTCCGTGAGGCGTTCAAGTACCAGTACGCCGACGCCTTCGGATGCGCCGAAGCCGTCCGCGGCGGCCGAGAACGCCTTGCACCGCCCGTCGACGGAGAGCACCCCTTGCCGGGAGAACTCCACGAACCCGGCGGGGCTCGACATCACCGTGACGCCGCCGGCCAGGGCAAGTGAGCACTCGCCGTTGCGCAGTCCCTGGGCCGCGGTGTGGAGCGCCACGAGCGAGGACGAACAGGCGGTGTCGATGGTGACGGCGGGGCCTTCGAGACCAAGGGAGTAGGCGACGCGGCCGGAGACGACGCTGCCGGCCATTCCAGTCCCCATGTAGCCTTCGAGTTCCTCGGGCAGCCGCTCAAGGCGCGTGAAGTAGTCCGAGGTCAGCGCGCCGACGAAGACCCCCGTCATGGTGCCGGCCAGAGAAGGCGGTGAGATGCCCGCGCGTTCCAGCGCCTCCCAGGACGTTTCGAGCATCAGCCGCTGCTGGGGGTCCATCGCCAGTGCTTCGCGCGGGCTGATGCCGAAGAAGTCGGCGTCGAAATCGGCGACGTCCCGAAGGAATCCGCCGTGCCGGACGTTGCTGGTGCCGGCGCGCTCCGGGTCGGGGTCGTAGAGCCCCGCCAGGTCCCAGCCGCGGTCGGTGGGGAAACCCCCGATGGCGTCGGTGCCGTCGCAGACCAGTTGCCACAGCTCTTCCGGTGACCTGACGCCACCCGGGTAGTGGCATGCCATGCCGACGATCGCGACTGGCTCATCGGTGGCGGAGGCACCGGTTCCTGCGGCGGTGGCACCGCCGGACGCCGGGCTGTCGAGGACCTCTGCGGCCAGGTACCGCGCCAGCGCCAGCGGCGTGGGGTAGTCGAAGACGAGGGTGGCGGGCAGGCGCAGCCCGGTGGCGGTGGTGAGTCCGTTGCGCAGTTGCACCGCGGTCAGCGAGTCGAAGCCGAGGTCCCTGAAGGCACGGTCGGCGCTCACGGTGTCGGCGGACTGGTGGCCGAGGACCTCGGCGACCTGCGACCTGACCAGGTCGAGCAGCAGCCGGTGTTGTGCACCCTCCGAGAGTTCCGACAGCCGCTCGGCGAGTGCGGAGGTCGAAGCGGTGCTCGCCGGCCCCGTCTGGTCACCGGATTCGGTGATGCGGCGGACCTCGGGGAGCTCGGCCAGCAACGGGCTGGGGCGCACGGAGGTGAAGCTGGGGGCGAAGAGCTCCCAGTCGATGTCGGCGAGCGCGAGCACGGTCTCGTCATGGTCGAGGGACTGGCGGAGCGCGGCGAGGGCGAGCCCGGAGGGCATCGCCAGCACCCCACGACGGCGCAGGTTCTCCTCGGAGTCGTCGGCTTCCAGCATGCCGCCGGCGTCCCAGGCGCCCCAGGCGATCGAGGTCGCGGTCAGGCCCCGGGCCCGGCGCCGCAAGGCCAGGGCGTCGAGATGGGCGTTGGCTGCGGCGTAGGCGCCATGGCCTCCGTTACCCCACACACCGGCGTTGGAGGAGAACAGGACGAATGCATCCAGTTCCTCCCCGCCACGGTCGTCATCGCCGCCGAACAACGTGTCGAGCACCTCGGCGCCCACGACCTTGGCGTGTGCGTTCTCGTAGAGGTCGGCTGCTGTCAGCCCGGAGAGGAAGGCGGGCCTGATAGTCCCCGCCGCGTGGATGACGGTGCGGACCGGCGGGTGGTCGGCGGTGGCCCGTTCGACGGCCTCGGCGCACGCGGTGGCATCGGTGACGTCGCAGGCGGCGATGGTGAGCCGGGCGCCCTGGGCCTCCACGTCGGCGCGCAGTTCGGCGGTCCCGGGGGCGTCCTCGCCTCGGCGGCTGAGCAGGAGGAGGTGCTCGGCACCCGCGTCGGCGGCCCATCGGGCCAGGCGGCCGCCGATCGCGCCCGTGCCGCCGGTGATCAGGACGGTGCCGGTGGGGTGCCAGTGCCGTGCCGGGGCGGTGTCGTTGAGGGGGGCGCGCTCCATCCGCCGGCCCATGACGCCCTGGGCACGGACGGCGACTTGGTCCTCTTCTTGATCTCGGTCGGCCAGCAGCGTGACCACGTGACGCCAGGATCGTTCGTCGGGGTCGGCCGGCAGGTCGACAAGGCCGCCCCAGAGGCGGAAGTGCTCCAGGGCCGCGACTCGTCCCAGAGCCCAGACTTGGGCCTGTTCCGTGCTCGGGACGCTGTCGCCGGTACCGGGCACCTGGACCGCTCCGCGGGTCAGGCACCATAGAGGACCGGCAGCCTCGGTGTCGCTGACTGCCTGGATCAGCGTGACTGTGCCCAGGACGCCGCGGGAGAGGCCACCGCAATCGGGGTGCCGTCGCTCGTCGAGGCCCAGCAGGGAGACCACGCCGGCGACACCGCCGGGGGCCGCCTCACTCAGCAGGCCAGCGAGGTCGGTGAGGGAGGCTGTGGTGTCCGTGCGGACCTGCGCGACGGTGGCTCCGGTCTCGCTCAGCGCGTGAGCGCAGCCGGTGACAAGGGTGTCGTCGGCGCCGTGCTCGGGGACGACGATCACCCAGGTGCCGGATGGCGAGGGCGTCGACGCCGCGGGGGGGATGGGTTTCCAGGTGATGCGGTATCGCCAGGAGTCGATGGCCGACTGTTCGCGACGCTGCCGCCACCAGGAGGAGAGGGCAGGGACGACCTCGCTCAGCGAGGACTGGATCTGTTCATCACGCAGGTTCAGGGTCGCGGCGAGGGACGCCACGTCCTCGCCCTCGACGGCCTCCCAGAAGGTCGCGTCGGCTGGGGTGGCCTGCCCGTCCCCAGGGGCGTCCGCGAGGGGCTTGAGCCAGTACCACTCATGCTGGAACGCGTAGGTGGGCAGGTCGACACGGCGGGGCTGGACGCCGCCGAATACCGCTTCCCAGTCCAGGCTCACGCCGTGCACGTGAGCCTCGGCGACGCCGGCCAGGAACCGCGCCATACCGCCGTCGTCGCGACGCAACGTCTCGACGACGGCGGCTGTTGCAGTGAGTTCGCCGGCGGCCTGGAGGGTGTCGGTGATGCCGCCGGTGAGCACAGGATGAGGACTGACCTCAATGAACACCCCCGTGCCCGCTTGTGCCAGCGCCGCGATCACCGGAGCGAACCGCACCGGCTCACGCAGGTTCCGCACCCAGTACGCGGCGTCCAGCGTCGCGGTGTCGGTCACCTCGCCCGTCACAGTGGAGTAGAACGCCACCCGTGAGGACACCGGGGTGATGCCGGACAGGGCTTGCAGCAGTTCGTCGCGGATCTCCTCGACCTGGGGGCCGTGGGAGGCGTAGTCGACGTCGATACGGCGCGCCCAGACCCCGTCGGCCTCACAGCGCGCCAGGAGTTCCTCCACCGCCGTGGTCTCGCCGGAGACCACGGTCGAGGCCGGCCCGTTGGCCGCGGCCACCCCGACCCGGCCCTCCCACGGCGTCACCAGCCGTGCCGCCTCCTCCTCGCCCATCGCGACCTGCGCCATCGCGCCCCGGCCCGCCAGTCCGACCAGGGCCTTGGACCGCAGGGCGACGACGCGGACGGCGTCGGCGAGCGACAGCCCGCCGGCGATGTGGGCGGCGGCTATCTCGCCCTGGGAGTGGCCCACCACGACGTCTGGGCGAACGCCCACCGACTCCCACAGCCGGGCCAGCGCGACCATCACGCCGAACAGCACCGGCTGGATCACGTCCACCCGTGCCAGCTGCCTCTCGTCGCCCTCGCGCAGGAGATGTGTCAGCGACCAGTCCGCGTAGAGCACCAGTTCCTTGTCACAGGCCGCGATGGCCTGCGCGAAGACCTCGCTGCGGGCGAGCAGTTCGCGGGCCATTCCGAGCCACTGGGAGCCCTGGCCCGGGAAGACCATGGCCACCCGGCCCGGGGTCTGCGCCCCGGCGACCACGCCGGGCGCGCCGCGCCCGGCCGCCACCGCGTCGAGCCCCGCCACTGCCTGTTGGAGGTCGGCGGCCACCACCACCGCGCGGTGCTCCAGCGCGGCCCGTGTCGTTGCCAGCGACCATCCCACGTCCACCAGCGGCGCGTCGGCGCCGGCACCGCTGGTAAGGAATTGCCGCAGCCGCGCCGCCTGGTCCGCCAGTGCTTCGGAGGATCGTGCCGACACCACCAGCGGTACCAGGCCGCCGTGCGGGGACACGGATTCATCGGGCGCCGCGGGCGTCTCACGTGGCGACGCCGGCTCCGGAGGCTCCTCCAGGATCACGTGCGCGTTGGTGCCGCTGATGCCGAATCCGGATACGCCGGCCCTGCGCGGGTGCCCGTTCTTCGCCCAGGCGACCGGCTCCCTCAGCAGTTCCACCGCGCCCGACGACCAGTCGATCCGTGGCGACGGCTCCTGGACATGCAGCGTCTTGGGAAGGAGGCCATGGCGCATCGCCATCACCATCTTGATCACGCTCGCGATGCCCGCTCCGGTGCCCACGTGCCCGATGTTGGACTTGATGGAGCCCAGCCACAGCGGCCGGTTCTCCTCACGTTCCTGGCCGTACGCCGCCAGCAACGCCTGTGCCTCGATCGGATCGCCCAGAGACGTCCCCGTGCCGTGTGCCTCCACGGCGTCGACCTCGGCCGGCGACAGGCGCGCGTTCGCCAACGCCTGGCGAATCACCTTCCGCTGGGCGGGACCGTTCGGCGCGGCCAGGCCGTTCGACGCGCCGTCCTGGTTCACGGCAGAGCCGCGCACCACTGCGAGCACCTCGTGACCGTTGCGCACCGCGTCCGACAGCCGTTCCACCAGCAGTACACCTGCGCCTTCACCGACGGCGAACCCATCGGCGGCGGCTGAGAACGCCTTGGAGCGGCCGTCCGGCGACAGCGCACGCTGCCAGCAGAACTCCACGAAACCCTCGATGCTGCCCATCACCAACGTGCCGCCGACCAGCGCCATCGAACACTCGTCGTTGCGTAGCGCTTGCACGGCCAGATGCAGCGCCACCAATGACGACGAGCACGCGGTGTCGATGGTCATCGCCGGCCCCTCAAGGCCGAAGGTGTAGGCCAGGCGGCCGGAAGTCACCGCGCTGGTGGTGCCGGTCATCTGGAACCCACCGACGACCTCGGTGCCGACGCCGTAGCCGGGAGAGGATGCCCCGATGAAGACACCGGTCCGGCTGCCCTTGAGATCCGCCGGAACGATGTGCGCCCGTTCCATGCTCTCCCAGGCGGTCTCCAGCAGCAGCCGCTGCTGCGGATCCATCGCCAGCGCCTCGCGCGGGCTGATGCCGAACATCGCCGCGTCGAACTCACCGGCCTCGTAGAGGAACCCGCCGTGGCGCGTGTAGATCTTGCCGCCCGCCTCCGGGTCCGGGTCGTAGGTTCCTTCGACGTCCCAGCCGCGGTTGAGCGGGAACTCCACGACCGCGTCGCGGCCCTCGGCGACCAGTTGCCACAGCTTCTCGGGGCTGTCGCTGCCACCCGGGTAGCGGCATGCCATGCCGACGATGACGATCGGCTCGTCCGAGGCGGAGCCGGTCGCGGCGCCGAAGAGCACCTCCTGATCCCCCATCGCCTCCGAGCAGACGTACTGCGCCAAGGCGGCAGGGGTGGGGTAGTCGAAGATGAGGGTGGCGGGCAGCCGCAGCCCGGTGGCCGAGTTGAGGCGGTTGCGGAGCTCCACCGCGGTCAGGGAGTCGAAGCCGAGGTCCTGGAAGGCACGTCCGGCGTCGATCAGGCTGGGGGACGAGTGCCCGAGAACGGCCACGATGTGGGTCCGCACCAGGTCCAGGACTGTTTCGTGCCGCTTCTCCTCGGGCAGGGAGGCCAGGGCCCGTGCGAGTGACGCGCCCTCGCTTCGTCCTTCGGCTCCCACCACGCGCCGGGTCGAGCCGCGCACCAGGCCCCGCAGAGGCGGCAGCAGCGTTCCGGCTTCGGCCTGGCTGCGGAGCCGGCCGAGGTCTACGCGGATGGGGGCGAGGAACGGCTCGTGGGCAAGGCAGGCGGTGTCGAACAAGTCCAGGGCGTATTCCGCCGGCATGGGGACCATGCCGGCCCTGCCGACGCGGACCCGGTCGCTCTCGTCGAGCTTCCCGGTCAGGCCGCTGGTGCGCTCCCACATGCCCCAGGCCAGGGAAGTGGCGGCCAGACCCTGGGTACGGCGGTGCTGGGCGAGGGCGTCGAGGAACGCGTTCGCGGCAGCATAGTTGCCCTGCCCGGGGCCGCCCAGTACGCCTGCGGCGGAGGAGAACATCGCAAACATGCCCAGGTGCATCTCCTGGGTCAGTTCGTGTAGGTGCCAGGCAGCGTCGACCTTGGCCCGTAGCACAGCGCTGACGCGCTCCGGGGTCAGGTCCTCGATCAGCCCGTCGTCCAGGACCCCCGCGGTGTGTACAACGCCTGTCAGGGGATGCTCCGGCGGGATCTCTCCCAGCAGCCGGGCCAGTTGGTCCCGGTCGGCGACATCGCATGCCGCGACCACCACCCGGGCACCGAGTTGCTCCAGCTCCTGGCTCAGTTCCCCGGCACCCGGGGCGTTCGGGCCCTGGCGGCTGGCCAGCACCAGCCTGCCCACTCCGTACTCGGTCACCAGGTGGCGGGCGACCAAGGCTCCCAGGGTGCCCGTCCCTCCGGTGACCAGCACCGTCCCGTCGGGGTCCACCTCCGGCGGAATCCGCAGCACGATCTTGCCGGTGTGCCGGGCCTGCTTCATGAAACCGAACGCCTCACCCGCGCGCCGCACGTCCCAGACCTGTACCGGCGGAGGCACCACTTCGCCTCGCTCGATCAGGTCAACGACGTCCGCGAGGATTTCGCCGAGCCGGGCGAGGCCCGCGTCGAAGAGATCGAACAGCCGGTAGCGCACGCCGGGGTGGTCGCGCCCCACTTGATCCGGCTCGCGCATGTCGGCCTTGCCCATTTCGAGGAAGTGCCCGCCACGGGGCAACATCCGAAGTGAGGCGTCGGCGAACTCTCCCGTCAGGCAATTGAGGACGACATCAACGCCCGCACCGCCCGTGGCTTCCATGAACATTTCTTCGAAGTCCAGGTCACGGGATGAGCTGATGCGTTCAGGCGCGACCCCATTGGCCCGCACCGTCTCCCACTTGGGCGTGCTGGCCGTGGCATAGACGGTCGCTCCGAAGTGCTGTGCGAGCTGGGTTGCCGCCATGCCCATCCCGCCGGCGGCGGCGTGGACGAGTACGGACTGACCGGCGCGGAGCCCGGCGACGTCCCGGAGGCCGTAGTAGGTGGCGACGAACACCGTGGTGATGGACGCCGCGCGTTCGAACGACCAGCCGTCGGGGATCTTCACGACCATCTTGTGGTGCGTCACGGCCTGCCGCGCAAAGCCGCCCTCGCCCAGGCCCATGACGTGGTCGCCGACGGCCAGGTTCGCCACCCCGGGGCCGACCTCGGTGACGACGCCGGCGATGTCGCCGCCCATGCCGTCGAGCATCGCCTCCCCCGGATAGAGCCCGAGGGCGATGAAGACGTCGTGGAAGTTGATGCCCGCGGCGCGCACCGCCACGCGGATGAGTCCCTCGTCGAGGCGTCGCTCCGACCTGGGGGCGTGCACAAGGGCGAGGTCGTCGAACGAGCCGCGGTCTCCCGCGTTCTCCAGTCGCCATGCCCGCACTCCCTTGGCGGGCACCAGATGGGTGTTCGCGTGGCCCAGCCGGGGCACGAGCGGTGTGGCCTCGCGGATCGCGACCTGTGGCTCACCTGTGTCGGCGACGGCGGCGATCATCTGCGGCAGCAGAGCGTAATCCGACTCGGCGGGGTCCAGGTCGATCAGCGTGATGCGGTCGGGGTTCTCGGCCTGGGCCGTGCGCAGCATGCCGAGTGCCGCGGCGTGCCCGAGGTCATTGACTTCCTGGTCGGCACTCGTCGCGACGGCGCCGCGGGTCAGGACGACGAGTCGGGAGGAGGCGGTCCGCCGGTCGCCCAGCCATGTCTGGACGACCGTCAGGACCTCGTTGACGGTGGCATGGACATCCCCGGCCGTGATCGGTCCCGGGAGGGGTGAGGCGATCCACAAAACGACGTCGGGAACTGCGGTGGTCTCGTCCTCCATGGCGCCGCCAAGCGTGTCCAGGTCCGCGAAGGCGTGGCCTTGGACGTCGTCGAGTGCGGCAAGGGCAGCCAGCAGGTCATTGGCGGGAGCCTGCTCCGGACCGACCACGGCCCAGGTGCCAGGCACGGTCCTGGGGCGGCCGTCAAGGGGGAGTTCCATCCATTCCAGGGCGAGTAGCGAGTCCTCCACCGCCCGCGGCGTGGTCGGAAGTCCTGTGTCCTCAACCTGCCGCGAGTCGAGCGAGTCGATGACGAAGACCGGCTGACCGGTGCTGTCAGCCGTCTGGATCCGCATGCCCTCCCGTGCGGACCCGGTTATCCGGACGCGCAGCGTCGTCGCTCCTGTGGCCAGTAGACGGACGCCCCGATAGGCGAAGGGGAGCCAGAGCTCGCGTGTATCGCTCTCGATATCGTCGAGTGCGCCGACGTGGATCGTCGCATCGAGCAGGGCGGGATGGATTCCGAAGCGGGTGGCATCCTCGTGCTGTGCCTCGGGCAGGGCGACCTCTGCGAACAACGCGCCGTCTTGGGCTTTCCATGCGGCTCGCAGGCCCTGGAACGCAGGGCCGTAGTGGTACTCGGCCTCGGTCAGCCGCTCGTAGAAGTCGTCGAGGGGCATCGGTTCGGCGCCCACCGGAGGCCATGCGACGGCGTCCCACTCTTCGGCGGGCCAGTCGCCGGCCGCCGCACCCACGGGGCTGAGGGTTGCGGCTGCGTGACAGGTCCATGGCCGGTCGGCGTCACCGTCGTCCTCGCGCGAATGAATCGTGGCCTGGCGGCGCCCGTCGGCGTCGACCGCGCCGACCCGTACCTGGATCTGCACGCCGTCGTGCCCGGAGAGCACCAGCGGGGCCTGGGTGGTCATTTCTTCGACCAGCGAGCATCCGACCTCATCTCCCGCCCGGATGAGGATCTCCACCAGAGCGGCACCCGGAGCGAGGGTGATCCCACGTACCGCGTGATCGGCCAGCCAGGGATGCGTGGACAACGACAGCCGCCCCGTCATCAGCCACTCGTCGCTGGCCGCCATCCCCACTGCGGCACCCAGCAACGGGTGGTCTGCGGAGCTCTGCCCCAGCCCACGCACGTCCCCGGCCACGAAGCCCGGGGCGGGGCTCAGCCAGTAGTGTTCGCGTTGGAAGGCGTAGGTGGGCAGGTCCACCCGGCGA
>NZ_JAINRD010000045.1 GCF_020400605.1 Streptomyces aculeolatus
GGGGGGCGGCGGGGGGGGGGCCCCCGGCGCCCGGCGGGCGGGGGGGGGGCCCCCCCCCCCCCCCCGCCCCCCCCCCCCCGCCTGTTCGCCACCTGCCCGGTTCGCTCCTACGACCAGTGAAGACGCCCGTCCTCGTGGGCGGACCCTTCACAACACTTCTTTGAGCTGTTAGCCTCGCAACGCGATATGGGAGCGCTCCCACCCTTCATACACCACCGCTCGGGACGCGCGGAGGGAAGGTCAAGATTGACATGTACTCGTCAGTAATCGCGCGCTCCGGCACTGCCCCCCACGCACACCCCCCGCAACCCCCCACCTCCAACGCCCGGGACGGGCGTGGAAGGAGAGCCGCATGAGAAAGTCACGCCTACGTGTCACCGGCGTCAGCGCCGCGGCGCTGGCCGCCACCGGCACCCTGCTGACGTACTCGCTGTCCGCGCCCCCCGCGGCGGCCGAGACCGCGGCGCCCGGCGACAATCCCTACGCGGGCAGCCAGCTCTACGTGAACCCCGACTGGTCCGCCGCGGCCACCCAGGGCGGCGGCGCGGCCATCGCCGACACCCCGACCGCGGTGTGGCTCGACAGCATCGGGGCGATCACCAGTGGCTCCGACGGGTCCAACAGCATGGGCCTGCGCGAGCACATGGACGAGGCGCTGGAGCAGGGTGCCGACGCCATCCAGATCGTCACCTACAACCTGCCGGGCCGCGACTGCGCGGCGCTCGCCTCCCGGGGCGAGCTGGGCCCGACCGAGATCGACCGGTACAAGACCGAGTTCATCGACGCGATCGACGCGATCATCGACGACCCGGCGTACCAGAACCTCAAGGTCATCAACATCGTCGAGATCGACTCGCTGCCCAACCTCATCACCAACGTCGGCGGCCGTGAGACGGCGACGCCCGAGTGCGACGTGATGAAGGCCAACGGCAACTACGTCAAGGGCGTCGGCTACAACCTGGGCACCCTGGGCGACAACGGCAACGTCTACAACTACATCGACATCGGCCACCACGGCTGGATCGGCTGGGACGACAACTTCCAGGCGACCGCCGACCTGCTCTACGAGGCCGCCAACGCCGAGGGCGCCTCCCCCGAGGACGTCACCGGCTTCGCCGCCAACACCGCGAACTACGGCGCCACCGAGGAGCCGTACTTCTCGATCGACGACAGGGCGGGCGACGGCCCCATCCGGGAGGGGCACAGCTCCTGGGTGGACTGGAACCGCTACGTGGACGAGCAGTCCTTCGCGCAGGCGTTCGTGTCGCAGGCCGCCACCAGCGCCGGGTTCCCGTCCGGCATGGGCGCGATCATCGACACCTCGCGCAACGGCTGGGGCGGCGCCGACCGGCCCACCGGCCCCGGCGACATCTCCGGACCGGGTGAGGACTACGTCAACGACAGCCGCACCGACCGCCGGATCCACCTCGGCAACTGGTGCAACCAGAGCGGCGCCGGTCTCGGCGAGCGGCCGACCGCCTCGCCCGCGCCGAACATCCACGCCTACGCCTGGATCAAGCCTCCGGGTGAGTCGGACGGCGCCAGCGAGGAGATCCCGGACGACGACAAGGGCTTCGACCGGATGTGCGACCCGACCTACGAGGGCAACGCGCGCAACCAGTACAACATGTCGGGCGCACTTGACGGCGCGCCGACCTCCGGCCACTGGTTCCAGGCCCAGTTCGAGGAACTGATCGCCAACGCCAACCCGCCGGTGAACTAGCGCACGCGAGTTCCCCCCACCCTCCGCCGCCGGCCGCCGGATCCCGGCGGCGGAGCGGCCCGGTGGCGGCCCCCGGGACGGCCGCCACCGGGCATCCACGGCACCGCGCAGGGCAGCCGCGGCGCCGGGCGCCACCCCCCTCACCGGGCAGCCGTCGCGCCCCACCGGGCGCCGGGCCCCGCGCGGTCCGCCCGGCTCCCGACCGGCCAGGCACCGGCCAGGCACCGGGACCGGCCAGGCACCCGGGACCCGCCCGGCGCCAGGGGCCGGTCCCGTGCCCGGGGCCGGCCCGGCGCCCGGGGCCGGCCCGGCGCCCGGGGCCGGCCCGGCCCCGCCCGCAGCCCCCGCACCTCCACCTCCCACCCCTCCCGCCGGGCCGCGCGCCCGCGGGCTCCCCGAGGAGATCCCCCATGTCCAAGTCACTGTCCCGCCGGCGGTTCACCGCCGCGGCCGGCGGCGCCGCGTTCGCGACGGCCGTCGCAGCGCCCACCGCCGCCCGGGCCGGCACGGCCCCCGAGGAGACGTCGGCGGCGGCGGCCCCGCAGGGTCCGTACGACGACCTCTTCCTCGCCCAGTACGAGAAGATCAAGGACCCGGCCAACGGGTACTTCAGCCCGGACGGCATCCCCTACCACAGCGTGGAGACGCTGCTGGTCGAGGCGCCCGACCACGGGCACGAGACGACGTCCGAGGCGTTCAGCTACTGGATGTGGCTGGAGGCGGCGTACGGCAGGGTCACCGGCGACTGGGGCCCGTTCAACGACGCCTGGGAGAAGACCGAGCAGTACATCATCCCCACCCAGGCCGACCAGCCCACCAACAGCTCGTACAACCCCAGCGCGCCCGCGACGTACGCGCCCGAGCACCCCGACGTCTCCAGTTACCCGTCCCAACTCGACCAGTCCGTATCGGTCGGCCAGGACCCGCTGGCCGCCGAACTGGCCTCCGCGTACGGGACGATGGACATCTACGGGATGCACTGGCTGCTCGACGTCGACAACACCTACGGCTACGGCAACACCCCGGGCACCGGCGGCCAGAACGGCCCCGGCCCCGGCCCTTCGTACATCAACAGCTACCAGCGCGGCGCGGAGGAGTCCGTCTGGGAGACGGTTCCCCAGCCGACGACCGACCTGTTCGAGTACGGCGGCCCCAACGGTTACCTCGACCTCTTCGTCGGTGACGCCTCCTACGCGCGCCAGTGGAAGTACACCAACGCGCCGGACGCCGACGCGCGCGCCGTGCAGGCCGCGTACTGGGCGCTGACCTGGGCCACGGCGCAGGGCAACGAAGGCCAGATCTCGGCATCGGTGGAGCGCGCCGCGAAGATGGGCGACTACCTGCGCTACGCCATGTTCGACAAGTACTTCAAACAGATCGGCGACTGCACCAGCCCCACCGGCTGCCCGGCAGGCTCCGGCCGCAGCTCGCAGCACTACCTGCTCTCCTGGTACTACGCCTGGGGCGGGGCCGCGGGCGGTGGCGGCGGCTGGGCCTGGCGCATCGGCGACGGCGCGTCCCACCAGGGCTACCAGAACCCCTTCGCCGCCTGGGCGCTGTCCACCGTGCCCGCGCTGACCCCCAAGGCCCCCACCGCGAAGAGCGACTGGTCGACGAGCCTGACCCGGCAGCTGGAGTTCCTGCGCTGGCTGCAGTCCACGGAGGGCGGGATCGCCGGCGGCTGCACCAACAGCTGGGAGGGCCAGTACGGCACACCTCCCGCGGGCACGCCCACCTTCTACGGGATGGCCTACGACTGGCAGCCCGTGTACCACGACCCGCCCAGCAACAACTGGTTCGGCATGCAGTGCTGGGGCATGGAGCGGGTCGCGGAGCTGTACTACGCCTCGGGCAACGCGACGGCGCAGGAACTGCTGGAGAAGTGGGTGGCCTGGGTCGTCCCGGAGATCACCGCGGAGGCCGACGGCACCTTCAGCATCCCCGCGACGCTGTCCTGGGACGGCGCCCCGGACACCTGGGACCCGGCGAACCCCGGCGCCAACTCCGGGCTGCACGTCTCGGTCGCGGAGTACGGCACGGACGTGGGCGTCGCCTCGGCGCTGGCCAAGACGCTGACGTACTACGCGGCCAAGGCCGGCGACACCGCGACGGCCGAGGTCGCCAAGCGGCTGCTGGACGCGCTGGCCGCGAACACCGACGCGCTGGGCATCGCGGTGCCGGAGACGCGCGCCGACTACTCGCGCTTCGACGGTGAGGTGTACATCCCGGACGGCTGGTCGGGCACGATGCCGAACGGCGACACCGTCGAGCCGGGCGTGACGTTCATCGAGCTGCGCTCGTGGTACCGCGACGACCCGGACTGGCCGAAGGTGCAGGCGCACCTGGACGGCGGGCCGGCGCCGGAGTTCACGTACCACCGCTTCTGGGCGCAGGCGGGACTGGCGATCGCCTTCGCGGTGTACGCCGAGCTGTTCCCGTCCGCCTGACGCGGCGGGCCGGCCGCCGCCCCGCCACGCGGGGTGGCCGGCCGGCCACCCCGTGTCGGGCCGCCGGCCGGGCCCCGTGCGGGAGGCCGGGCCCGGCCGGCCCCGCAGCTCCCCGGTACGGGCCCTCTCGTCCCTGGCCCCGCGCGGGCCCGTACCGGGGCTCCGACCTGCCAGGACATGGCGGGGAATAGGGTTGCGCGGACACACGTTCTCCGGTGTGATTGAGCTTTCAACCACGGAGAGGGTGAGTCCGGTGCAGTTCGGGATCTTCAGTGTGGGCGACGTGACGCAGGACCCCACCACGGGTCGGGTGCCGAGCGAGCACGAGCGGATCAAGGCGATGACGGCCGTCGCGCTCAAGGCCGAGGAGGTCGGTCTCGACGTCTTCGCCACGGGCGAGCACCACAACCCCCCGTTCGTCCCCTCCTCCCCCACCACCATGCTGGGCTGGATCGCGGCGCGGACGGAGCGGCTGATCCTGTCCACGTCCACCACGCTGATCACGACGAACGACCCGGTGAAGATCGCCGAGGACTTCGCGATGCTCCAGCACCTGGCGGACGGCCGGGTGGACGTGATGATGGGCCGGGGCAACACCGGACCCGTCTACCCCTGGTTCGGCCAGGACATCCGGCAGGGCATCCCGCTGGCCGTGGAGAACTACGCGCTGCTGTACCGGCTGTGGCGCGAGGACGTCGTGGACTGGGAGGGCAGGTTCCGCACCCCGCTCCAGGGCTTCACCTCCACCCCGCGCCCGCTGGACGGCGTGCCGCCGTTCGTCTGGCACGGCTCCATCCGCTCGCCGGAGATCGCCGAGCAGGCCGCGTACTACGGCGACGGCTTCTTCGCCAACAACATCTTCTGGCCGAAGGAGCACTTCCAGCGGCTGATCGAGCTGTACCGCACGCGCTACGCCCACTACGGGCACGGCACGCCGGAGCAGGCGGTCGTCGGCCTCGGCGGGCAGGTGTTCATGCGGAAGAACTCGCAGGAGGCAGTACGGGAGTTCCGGCCGTACTTCGACAACGCACCGGTGTACGGGCACGGCCCGTCGCTGGAGGACTTCACCGAGCAGACGCCGCTGACCGTGGGCAGCCCGCAGGAGGTCATCGACAAGACGCTGACGTTCCGCGAGTCCTTCGGGGACTACCAGCGCCAGCTCTTCCTGGTCGACCACGCGGGCCTGCCGCTGAAGACCGTGCTGGAGCAGCTGGACCTGCTCGGCGAGGAGGTCGTGCCGGTGCTGCGCGAGGAGTTCGCGAAGAACCGTCCGGCGGACGTGCCGGAGGCCCCGACCCACGCGGCCCGCGTGGCGGCCGCGGCCGCCGGGCAGAGCGGGAAGGACAGCGAGAAGGAGGAGGTGGCGAAGTGACCGCGCTGAAGCTGACGGTGGTCTCGGCCGGGCTGAGCGTGCCCTCGTCCACCCGGCTGCTCGCCGACCGCCTGGCAGAGGCGGTACGGCGGCAGCCGGCCGACGACGACCGGCAGGTCGAGGTGCAGGTGGTCGAGCTGCGCGACCTGGCGGCGGACATCGCCCACAACACGGTCACCGGCTTCCCGTCCGCGGCACTCGCCAAGGCGATCGACGCGGTCACGGGCGCCGACGGCCTGATCGCCGTGACGCCGGTCTTCTCCGGTTCGTACAGCGGGCTGTTCAAGTCGTTCTTCGACGTGATCGGGGCGGCGGACGACGGCGCGCTGACCGGGAAGCCGGTGCTGGTCGCGGCGACCGGCGGGACGGCGCGGCACTCGCTGGTGCTGGAGCACGCGATGCGGCCGCTCTTCGCCTACCTGCGGTCCGTCGTGGTGCCGACCGCGGTGTACGCGGCGGCCGACGACTGGGGCGGCAGCGGCGACCCGCTGACGGACACCCTGCCCACGCGCATCGCCCGGGCGGCGGGCGAGCTGGCCGAGCTGATGCACGGCCGGCAGTCGCGCCCGCCCGCGAGCGGTCCCGACCAGGTGGTCCCGTTCGAGCAGCAACTGGCCGCGCTGCGGCCGGAGAGCCGGAAGGAGTGACATGAGCGAGGAGTTCCGGGGCTTCAACGCCTTCGGTCCCGACGGTGAGCCCGCCGCGAGCCGCTGGAGCGACGCGCTGAACATCTTCGCGGCGCCGGAGGCCGCGGACGCGGCCTCGCGCTGGGAGCAGGCCGGGTCGCTCTTCGGGTCGAAGGACTACGTGGGGGCGGCGAAGCTGCTGACCGCGGTGGTCGAGGAGTACCCCGAGCAGGTCGCCCCCCGGCTGCTGCTGGCCCGGGCGTACTACCACTCCGCGCAGCTGACCCGCGCCGAGACCGAGCTGCGCGCGGTGCTGGACCGCGACCCGGTCGAGCACTACGCCCACCTGATGCTGGGCCGTACGCTCCAGCGCCAGGGCCGCGAGCAGGAGGCGGCGGGCGCGCTGCGCACGGCGGAGGCACTCGGCGCGTAGCGCCCGGCGGCGGGCGCCGGACGGCGTGGCGGGCGGGCGCCATACTGGGTCCGTGGAATACGTCGGACGCGTGCCCGCTCCGCCGCTCGACCGGTTCATCGACGACGTCTACTGCCTCACCGGGGTGCCGCGGCACCGGCTGATGAAGGTCCCGCCGATGCCGTCGGCACACCTCTTCCTGCACCTCGGCGGGCCCGTCCGGCTGTGGGACTCGGACCCTTCCGTGCCGTCGGCGCTGATGCCGGACGGGTGGTTCATGGGCGTATGGACCAGGCACTTCCTCTTCGAGTACCCCGCGCGGGTACGGCTCGTCGGGGTGCACTTCAAGCCCTGGGGCATGTCGCCGTTCGCCGGCGTGCCGGCGGCCGAGCTGCGCAACCGGTGGGCACCGCTCGACGCCGTCTGGCAGCGCTCCGCGGACCGGCTCCGGAACCGGGTCGGCGACGGCGGGTCGGCCGCCGAGGCGCTGCGGGTGGTGGAGGAGGAGCTGCGTGCGCACCTCGCCGAGGCCCCGGCGCGCGGTCTCGACCTGGTCCTGCACACGGGCGGGCGGCTGGAGACCTCGCACGGCGGGGTCGCGGTCGGCGCGCTGGCCGATGGCGCCGGGGTGAGCGGCAACCACCTGGCCGGCCTGTTCAAGGCCCACGTGGGTGTCACCCCGAAGCGGATGGCGCGGATCTACCGCTTCGCGCGGCTGATCGTGTCGGTGGACCCCCTGCGCCCGGTCGACTGGTCCGGTCTCGCCCAGGCGGCGGGCTACTTCGACCACGCCCACTTCAGCAGGGAGTTCAAGGACTTCACCGGCCACACCCCCACCGAGTACCTGGCTCTGCGGCGCCGTTTCCCCGCCGACGGGCGGGATCCGCACGACCGCGGCCCGATGCCCGCCGATTGATTTCTTACATGCCCGGGTCCCCCGCGGTGCGGGAAGATCGCGGAAACCCGCAAGGACATGTCGAGGAGAGCCCGTGGGCACGGTGATCATGCACAGTGTGGTGTCGGTGGACGGCTTCATCGCCGACGAGAAGGGCGAGGTCGGCCCCCTGCACGACTGGTACTTCGGCGGTGACGTCCCCCTCACCGCAAGCCGGGAGGGGGAGTTCGACCACTCCGGCGCCTCAACCGGCTTCAGGGTCTCGCGCGCGTCGGCCGACTACGTCCGGTCGACCTGGGCGTCGATCGGCACGATCGTGATGGGCCGCACCCTCTTCGACCAGGTGAACGGCTGGGAAGGCGAGCCGCCCGCCGGCGATCACGTGGTCGTGGTGTCCCACCGGCCCAAGCCCGAGGGGTGGCATCCCGAGGCGTCCTGCCACTTCGTCGACAACGTGCCGGGCGCGATCGACAAGGCCCGGGCGCTGGCGGGGGACCGGGTCGTCGCCGTGAACGCCGGCGACGCCGGCGCCCAGGCCCTCGCGGCCGGTCTGGTGGACGAGGTGGCGATGGACGTGGTCCCGGTGGTGTTCGGATCGGGCAGGCGCTACTTCGGCGGCATCGACGGCCCCCGGATGCTGGAGGACCCGCACGTGGTCATCCAGGGCGAGGGCGTGCTGCACCTGAAGTTCAAGGTACGCCGCTAGGACCGGACGACAGCCGCTATCGGAGGCGTTCCACGATGGTCGCGTTCGCCAGACCGCCCGCCTCGCACATCACCTGGAGCCCGTAGCGGCCGTCCACCGCGTCCAGCGCCCCCAGCAGCGTGCCCAGCAGCCGCGTGCCCGAGGCGCCCAGCGCGTGGCCCAGGGCGATCGCGCCGCCGTGGACGTTGACCCGGTCCGGGTCGGCGCCCACGTCGCGCTGCCACGCCAGCGGCACCGGCGCGAACGCCTCGTTCACCTCGAAGGCGTCGATGTCGTCGACCGTCAGCCCCGCCTTCGCGAGCACCTTGCGGGTCGCCGGTACGACGCCCATCAGCATCAGCACCGGGTCGTCGCCCGTCACGGCGAAGGAGTGGAACCGCGCCCGGGGTGCGAGGCCCAGCTCCGCGGCCCGCTCCTCGCTCATGATCAGCACGGCGGAGGCGCCGTCCGTGAGCGGCGAGGAGTTGCCGGGTGTGATGTGCCAGCCGATCTCGGGGAAGCGCTCGGCGACGGCCGGGTCGTAGAAGGACGGCTTGAGCGCGGCGAGCCCGTCCAGGGACGTCGACGGCCGTACGGTCTCGTCCCTGCGGTGCTCCCCCACCGGCACCACGTCCGCGTCGAAGGCGCCCTGCTCCCACGCCCGTACCGCGAGGCGGTGCGAGCGCTCCGAGAAGGCGTCCAGGTCCGTGCGCCCCAGCCCCCACCGCGCCGTGATCAGCTCCGCGGAGTGGCCCTGGGCGATCAGCCCGCCGGGGTAGCGGCCGGCGAGCCGGTCGCCGAACGGGTCCCGGCCGACGGCGGCCGTGCCCATCGGCACCCGGCTCATCGACTCGACCCCGGCGGCCACGGCGATGTCGTACGCCCCGGCCATCACCCCCTGCGCCGCGAAGTGCGCGGCCTGCTGCGAGGAGCCGCACTGCCGGTCGACGGTGGTGCCGGGCACGGACTCGGGGAAGCCGGAGGCGAGCACGGCGTTGCGGGCGACGTTGAACGACTGGTCGGCGGCCTGGGTGACGCAGCCGGCGATCACGTCGTCGAGCCGCGCGGGGTCGAGGCCGTTGCGGTCGACGAGCGCGCGCAGCACCTCGGCCAGCAGGTCGACGGAGTGGACGCCGGACAGGGCGCCGCCGGGCTTGCCCTTGCCGGAGGCCGTGCGGACGGCGTCGACTACGACTGCGGTGGTGGTCATGGGCGGTGCGCCCCTCTCTCGCTGAAGCTCGTCACGGTTCTCGTCATGGCCGGCTACTGCAGAGTTACATACCGGGAGTACGTATGTACAGGGTAACCCCGCCTAGAATGCGCGCATGAAGACGCGCAGAACGCAGCAGGAGCGCACGGCGTCGACGACGAAGGACCTGGTCGGCGCCGCCCGCGCGCACTTCGCCCGGGACGGCTACGCCACCGCCTCCCTCGACGCGATCTGCGACCGGGCGGGCATCTCGAAGGGCGCGCTCTACCACCACTTCCGCAACAAGCAGACCCTCTTCCGCGCCGTCTACGAGGCCGAGCAGCACCGGCTGCGCGACGCCATCGCCGCCGCCTTCCGCGCCTGCCCGGACCCGTGGGACGGCCTGCGCGCGGGCCAGCGCGCGTTCCTCACCGGCTCCATCGAGCCCGGCACCCAGCGGATCACGCTGCTCGACGCCCCGGGGGCGCTGGGCTGGGCCGTGATGCGCGAGGTGCAGGCGGACTGCCGGGCGATGACGCGGCGCGGTCTGGAGCAGGCGGTCCACGCCGACGGCGACAGCGCCGTTCCGGCGGTGGAGTTGGACGCGATGGCGTCGGTGGTCTTCGGGGCGCTGTGCGAGTGCGCGATGGCGGTGGCGCACGCGCCGGACCCGGACGCGGTGCTGGCGGCGTCGCTGCGGCAGGTGGACCTGCTGGTGACGGCGCTGCCGGGAGCGGGGGCGCGGGCCGTGTGAGCGGGCCCGGTGAGCAAGCCCGGTGAGCGGGCCCGGTCAGCGGGCCCGGTCAGCGGGCCCGGCGAGCCGTCCGCGGACCGATAATCGGTTGCCGTCGGACCCGGCGGCCGGTGCAATGGCCGCCATGGTCACCCAGGCGCGCCCGGCGCGACGAGACGACGAGCCCGTACGCATCGGCGCCCTCGCCCCCCTCACCCCGCCCGGCTGGGCCGAGGCCGGCCGGCATCTGGTCGCCGGACTCGAACTCGCCGCCCGCGAGGTCAACGACGCCGGCGGCATCGCCGGCCGCCCCCTGGAGCTGGTGGTGCGCGACACCGCCGCCGATCCGCGGCGGGCCGAGGCGGCCGTCGACGAGCTGGCCGGGCTGGGCGTCGCCGCGCTGGCCGGCGAGTACCACAGCGTCGTCGCCCGCACCGCCGCCGCCCGGGCCGACGACCTCGGCGTGCCGTTCCTGTGCTCGTCGGCGGTCCTGGACGCGCTGACCGAGCAGCCGGCCGACGGCATAGCGCGGATCGCCCCGGCGCAGTCCCACGGCTGGCGGCTCTACGCGGACTTCCTCCTCGGCGCCGGCCACCGCCGCATCGCCGTGGCGACCCAGCCGAGCGTGTACTGGGCGTCCGGGACCCGGATCCTGCACGGTGAACTCGCCCCGCGCGGCGGCACCGTGGTCGAGCTGGACGTGGGCGCGCTCACCCCGGAGGCCCTCTGCGACGCGCTCGCCGGCAGCGGCGCGACGGCCCTGCTGCTGCTCGTCGGCCACCCGGACCCCGCGGTGCCGCTCGTGCGGGCCGTACGCGGCGACCCCCGCCTGGCCGGGCTGCTGATCGGCGCGCCGGCCGGGCAGCCGGAGTTCGCCGGCTGGGCGGCGGAGCTGGGCGCCGCGGGCGCCGGGGTGCCGTTCCTGCGCTACCTGCCCGCACGCCCCACGCCGCTCGGCGTACGGGTCGGGTCGGCGCTGCGCGAACGGCTCGCCGAAGCACCCTCGTTCGTCGCCTTCGAGGGCTACGACACCGTCGCCGTCCTCGCCGACGTGCTGCGCCGCCGGGGTGCGGCCGGGGCGCGTACCGCCGCCTGGGCGGACGTCGCGGTCGACGGGACCCGCGGGCCGATCCGGTTCTCCCGGGTGCCGGGGATCGACGTGTGGCAGTGGGCCTGGCCGCCGGTCCAGGTCGTCGACCGGGACCCGGCGGACCCCGGCAGCTTCCGGGTCCTGCACACCGGCTGAGCGGGCGGCCGGAAACGCCGCTCGGCCCCGCTCAGCCCGGCGCCGGCGTGCCCCGCACCGCGCAGCCCGCCGTGCGCAGCGTCTCCTTGACCTCGCCGATCCGCAGATCCCCGAAGTGGAACACCGACGCCGCCAGCACCGCGTCCGCGCCCGCGTCGATCGCCGGCGGGAAGTGGTCGAGGCGGCCCGCGCCGCCGCTGGCGACGACGGGGACCGTCACGTGCTTGCGCACGGCGGCGATCATCTCCGTGTCGTAGCCGTCCTTGGTGCCGTCGGCGTCCATCGAGTTGAGCAGGATCTCGCCCGCGCCCAGCTCCGCGGCCTGCCGCGCCCACTCGACGGCGTCGGTGCCCGTGCCGCGACGTCCGCCGTGCGTGGTGACCTCGAAACCCGAGGGCGTCGTGGCGCCGTCGCCGCAGCGCCGCGCGTCCACGGAGAGCACCAGCACCTGGCGGCCGAAGCGCTCGGCGATCTCGCGGATCAGCTCCGGCCGGGCGATGGCCGCGGTGTTGACGCCGACCTTGTCGGCGCCGGCGCGCAGCAGCCGGTCGACGTCCGCCACCGTGCGTACGCCGCCGCCGACCGTGAGCGGGATGAAGACCTGCTCCGCCGTGCGGCGCACCATCTCGTACGTCGTCTCGCGGTCGCCGGAGGACGCGGTGATGTCGAGGAACGTCAGCTCGTCGGCGCCCTCCGCGTCGTACACCTTCGCCATCTCGACGGGGTCCCCGGCGTCGCGCAGATTGCGGAAGTTGACGCCCTTGACGACGCGGCCGCCGTCCACGTCGAGGCAGGGGATGACCCGTACCGCCAGGGTCATGCGCCGGCCGCTTCCCGGGAGCCGCCGGGGCGGTATGCCTCGACCTCGACCTCGACGACCAGCCGCGGGTCGACGAAGCCGGAGACGATGATCAGCGACGCGGCCGGGCGGATCGCGCCGAACAGCTCCTTGTGCGCACCGCCGACCGCCTCCACGTCGCGCGCGTGGGTGAGGAACATCCGGGTCCGCACGACGTCCTCGCGCTCCAGGCCGATCTTCTTCAGCGCCTCGAACGCGACGCCGAAGGCGGTCATGGCCTGCGTGTGCGGATCGCCCTCGCCGACGATCACGCCGTCCACGACGGACGTGCAGCCGGCCACCAGCACGAGGCCGTTGGGCAGCTCCACCGCCCGCGAGTAGCCGAACTCCTCCTCCCAGGGGGCACCGGACGAGATACGACGCACACCGCCACCGGCCATCAGGACACCGCCTCCAACGCCTCTTCCATCGTGAACGCCTTCGCGTAGAGCGCCTTCCCGACGATCGCGCCTTCGACTCCTTCGGGGACCAGCGTGGCGATGGCCCGCAGGTCGTCGAGGGAGGAGACGCCGCCGGAGGCGACGACCGGCCGGTCGGTGGCGGCGCAGACGTCGCGCAGCAGTTGCAGGTTGGGGCCCTGGAGCGTGCCGTCCTTGTTGATGTCGGTGACCACGTACCGCGCGCAGCCCTCGGCGTCGAGCCGGGCCAGCGTCTCGAACAGGTCGCCGCCGTCGCGGGTCCAGCCCCGGCCGCGCAGCGTGGTGCCGCGGACGTCGAGGCCGACGGCGATGCGGTCGCCGTGCTCGGCGATGACCCCGGCGACCCACTCGGGGGACTCCAGGGCGGCGGTGCCGAGGTTGACGCGGGTGCAGCCGGTGGCCAGGGCGGCGGCCAGCGACGCGTCGTCGCGGATGCCGCCGGACAGCTCGACCTTGATGTCCATCGACCGGACGACCTCGCCGATACGGGCGCGGTTGTCGCCGGTGCCGAAGGCGGCGTCGAGGTCGACGAGGTGCAGCCACTCGGCGCCGGCCCGCTGCCAGGCGAGCGCGGCCTCCAGCGGGTCGCCGTAGCCGGTCTCGGTGCCGGACTCGCCGTGCACGAGGCGTACGGCCTGGCCGTCGCGGACGTCGACGGCCGGCAGCAGCTCCAGGGCGGTGGTGATCTCGCGGGGCGTCATCAGAGGGTCTCGATCCAGTTCTTGAGGAGCAGGGCACCGGCGTCGCCGGACTTCTCGGGGTGGAACTGGGCGGCCCACAGGGGTCCGTTCTCGACGGCTGCGACGAACGGCTCGCCGTGGGTGCTCCAGGTGACGGCGGGCGCGGTGATGCGCGGGTTGTGCACCTCCAGCTCCCAGCGGCGGGCCGCGTAGGAGTGGACGAAGTAGAAGCGCTCCGCGGCGTCGATGCCCGCGAACATCCGGGAGCCGGCGGCGGCCTCGACCGTGTTCCAGCCCATGTGCGGCACGACGTCGGCCTCGAGCGCCTCGACCGTCCCCGGCCACTCGCCCATGCCGTCGGTCCGCACGCCGTGCTCGACGCCCTGCTCGAAGAGGATCTGCATGCCGACGCAGATGCCCAGCACCGGCCGGCCGCCGGCGAGCCGGCGTTCGACGACCCAGTCGCCGCGGGCCTCTTTCAGCCCGCCCATGCAGGCGGCGAAGGCGCCGACGCCGGGCACCAGCAGGCCGTCGGCGGCCATCGCCCGCTCGTAGTCCCCGGTGATCTCCACCTCGGCGCCGGCGCGGGCGACGGCGCGCTCGGCGGAGCGGACGTTGCCGAAGCCGTAGTCGAAGACGACGACGCTCTTGCGCCCGCCCTGCCCCTCGCCGCGGCGGGCGGCGGGCACGGCGGCCGGCGCCGCCGCGGCTCCGGGGCCGGCGGAGGCGGTGGACGCGGCGCGGTCGCTCAACCCCACACCCCCAGCCGCAGGATGCCCGCGGCGAGCGCCATCGCGGCGCCGATGGCGAGCACGGCGATCACGTTCTTCGACTGGCGCTGCTTGACGAAGGAGATGACGCCGCCGAGCAGGAAGAGCCCCACGAAGATCAGCAGTATCGACAGGCCGTTCATTACAGCGCGCCCTTGGTCGACGGGATGCCGGTCTGCCGCGGGTCGATCTCCGAGGCGTAGCGCAGCGCGCGGGCCAGCGCCTTGAACTGGCACTCCACGATGTGGTGCGCGTTGCGCCCGTACGGCACGTGGACGTGCAGCGCGATCTGCGCCTGGGCGACGAACGACTCCAGGATGTGCCGGGTCATCGTCGTGTCGTAGTCGGCGCCGATCATCGGGGCCATGCCCTCGGGCTCGGTGTGCACCAGGTAGGGGCGGCCGGAGAGGTCGACGGTGACCTGGGCCAGCGACTCGTCCAGGGGCACGGAGGCGTCGGCGAACCGCACGATGCCGCGCTTGTCGCCGAGGGCCTGCCGGAAGGCGGCGCCCAGGGCCAGCGCGGTGTCCTCCATGGTGTGGTGGCTGTCGATGTGCAGGTCGCCGTCGGTCTTGACGGTGAGGTCGAACAGGCCGTGGCGGCCCAGCTGGTCGAGCATGTGGTCGAAGAAGCCGACGCCCGTCGACACTGAGACCTCGCCGCGGCCGTCGAGGTCCAGCTCGACGACGACCGAGGTCTCCTTCGTGGTGCGCTCGACGCGGCCCACGCGGGTCATGAGTTGCTCTCCTTCTTCAGCGCGCGCACCGCATCGAGGAACGCGTCGTTCTCCGCCGGTGTACCTGCGCTGACGCGCAGGAAGCCGGGCACGCCGTTGTCCCGGACCAGCACGCCCGCATCCAGCAGCCGCTCCCACACGGCGTGCGCGTCGGGGAAACGGCCGAACTGGACGAAGTTGGCGTCGGACTCGGTGACCTCGCACCCGAGCGCGGTCAGCTCCGACACCAGCCGGTCCCGCTCCTGCTTGAGCTGTTCGACGTACTGGAGCAGGGTATCGGTGTGCTCCAGGGCGGCGAGCGCGGTGGCCTGGGTGACGGCGGACAGGTGGTAGGGCAGCCGCACGAGCTGCACCGCGTCGACCACGGCGGGGTCGGCGGCGAGATAGCCGAGCCGCAGGCCGGCGGCGCCGAAGGCCTTGGACATCGTGCGGGTGAGGACCAGCCGCGGGCGGCCCTCGATCAGCGGCAGCAGCGACGGGCGGTGGCTGAACTCGCCGTACGCCTCGTCCACCACGAGCATCGACGGCTTCGCCGCCTGCGCGGCCTCGTACAGCCGCAGGACGGTCTCGCGCTCGACGGCGGTGCCGGTGGGGTTGTTCGGCGAGCAGACGAAGACCACGTCGGGGCGGTGCTCGGCGATGGCGCGCTCGGCGGCGGCGGCATCGATGGTGAAGTCCGCGCGCCGCGGGCCGGAGAGCCAGCCGGTGCCGGTGCCGCGGGAGATGAGGGCGTGCATCGAGTACGACGGCTCGAAGCCGATGGCCGTGCGGCCGGGGCCGCCGAAGGTCTGCAGCAGCTGCTGGATGACCTCGTTGGAACCGTTGGCCGCCCACACCTGCGCGGTGCCGACCTCGTGCCCGGCGGTGCGCGACAGGTAGCGAGCCAGCTCGGTGCGCAGCTCGACCGCGTCCCGGTCGGGGTAGCGGTTGAGCCGGCGGGCGGCCTCGGTGACGCGCTCGGCGATGCGCCGGACCAGGGGCTCGGGCAGCGGGTAGGGGTTCTCGTTGGTGTTCAGCCGGACGGGCACGTCGAGCTGGGGCGCGCCGTACGGGGACTTGCCGCGCAGCTCGTCGCGGACGGGCAGTTCGTCGATCGCGGTCACAGCTCCGGCACCTTCCAGTCGAACCTGGCCTTCAGCGCGGCCCCGTGGGCGGGCAGGTCCTCGGCCTCCGCGAGGTTGACCACGTGCGCGGCGACCTCGGCGAGGGCGTCGCGCGTGTAGTCCACGACGTGGATGCCCTTGAGGAAGGACTGCACGGACAGGCCCGAGGAGTGGCAGGCGCAGCCGCCGGTGGGCAGCACGTGGTTGGAGCCGGCGCAGTAGTCCCCCAGCGAGACCGGGGCGTACGGGCCGACGAAGATCGCGCCGGCGTTGCGCACCCGGGCGGCGAGCGCGGCGGCGTCGGCCGTCTGGATCTCCAAGTGCTCGGCGGCGTAGGCGTCGACGACGCGCAGGCCGGCCTCCAGGTCGTCCACGAGCACGATGCCGGACTGCCGCCCGGCCAGCGCGGCGCTGACCCGCTCGACGTGCCGGGTCGCGGCGACCTGCGTCTTCACCTCGGCCTCGACGGCCTCGGCGAGCCGCTCGGAGGGCGTGACGAGGACGGCGGCGGCCAGCTCGTCGTGCTCGGCCTGGCTGATGAGGTCCGCGGCGACGTGCGCCGGGTCGGCGGTGTCGTCGGCGAGGATGGCGATCTCGGTGGGGCCGGCCTCGGCGTCGATGCCGATGCGGCCCTTCAACAGGCGCTTGGCGGCGGCCACATACACGTTCCCCGGGCCGGTGACCAGGTCGACGGGAGCGCACTCCTCGGTCCCGTACGCGAACATGGCGACGGCCTGGGCGCCTCCTGCTGCATACACCTCGTCCACGCCGAGCAGGGCGCAGGCGGCGAGGATCGTCGGGTGCGGCAGGCCGGCGCCCCACGAGTTCGGCACGTCCTTCTGCGGGGGCGAGGAGACGGCCAGCGACGGCACGCCCGCCTCCTGGGCCGGCACCACGTTCATCACGACGGACGACGGGTACACGGCCTGGCCGCCCGGCACGTACAGCCCGACGCGGGCGACGGGCAGCCAGCGCTCCGTGACCGTCCCGCCGGGGACGACCCGGACCTCGGTGTCGGTCCTGCGCTGCTCGCGGTGGACGATGCGGGCGCGGCGGATCGACTCCTCCAGCGCGGCGCGCACCTTCGGGTCCAGCTCGGCCAGCGCGCGCGTGAGCGCCCGCGCGGGCACGCGGAGGCGCTCCAGGGTCACGCCGTCGAAACGCTCTGTGATCTCGATCACCGCCGCCGTGCCGCGATGCCGGACGTCCTCGCACAGCGGGCGCACCTTCTCCAGGGCGGCCTCGACGTCCAGCTCGGCACGGGGCAGCAGGTCGCGGTCGATGCCGCCGCCTGCGTCGGAAGCGGCGGCGGGGCCGCGCAGATCGATTCGGGAGATCACGGGTCCAAGTCTCTCAGACGGCCCGGGCGCCCGGCCCGGTTGTCCACAGGCTGGACCGCAAATTCGTCACTGTCAGTACGTGGTACTAGCGTTCAGTGTGCCGTCCCGAGGGGAATCAGAGCCGTACGGGACGGACGCGGGCAGAGCAGGGGAGCGTGTCGTTGACCGCTGTACAGCACGACCGGGCGGAGGCGCCCGAGGACCTTTCGGCGACGGAGCGGGGGCTGTGGCACGCCTTCCAGGAAGGAGCGACGCTCGATCTGCGCTCGCGCGATCCCGGGCAGAACGACCCGGCCGGGCTGCACGTCTGGGGGCCGGAGCGCAGCGTACGCGCTTCCTTACTCGCCCGGCTCCTGCTGCACGGCCCGCCGGCCCGCCCCGGCCGGGTGTCGTCCCTGAAGCTGGCCGGCGCATACGTGACCGGCACGCTCGACCTCTCCGGGGGCCAGGTCGAGCCCTATGTGGAACTGCGCAACTGCCGCTTCGAGAACGAGGTGCTGCTGCCCGAGTGCTCCTTCGCCACGCTGCGCCTGGTGGAGTGCTCGGTGCCGCGGCTGGAGGGCGCCCGGCTGACCACGAGCGGCGACCTGCACATGCCCCGCTGCACCGTGGACGGCGGCATCCGGCTGACCGACGCGCACATAGGCACGGACCTGCTGCTCAGCCAGCTGACCGTCGGCCGTGACCGGCGCGGCGTGGCGATAGCCGCCGACGGCATCACCGTCGGCCAGGACCTCCAGGCCGATCTGCTGCAGGCGCACGGGGAGATGCGGATGCGCGGCGCGACCGTCGGCGTCTCGCTCAACCTGAGCGGCAGCGTCCTGCGCAACCCGTACGGCAAGCGCGCGCTCAACGCGCCGCAGCTCACCGTCGAGCGCTCGCTGCACATGGGCCCCGCGGCGGTCCCCGAGGCGGCGACGGGCGGCGCCACGCCCCCGTACGGCATCAGCGGCCACACCCCTCCGCGCGGCACGCGGATGCAGCGCTTCGAGTGCCACGGCGGGCTGCGCCTGGACGACGGCCGCTTCGGCGACTCCGTCGACCTCGACGGCGCGCGCTTCGTGATGGACCCGGAGCAGGAGATGTCCATGCGCCGGATCCAGACGCCGGAACTGCGGTTCATGGGGCGCGAGCCGGAGGGCGGCAAGGTGGTGCTGTCCGGCGCCCGGGTCGTCAACCTCCGCGACAAGTACACGAGCTGGCCGGGCCCCGGCCGGCTGGCGATGGCCGGCTTCTTCTACGAGCACCTCATACCGGTCGGCGCCTTCCCGCTGGTGCACCGGCTGGAGTGGGTCGAGGCCGCGACCCCGGAGTTCTCCCCCGAGCCGTACGAGCTGCTGGCCGCCGTCCTGCGCAACACCGGGGAGGACCACGACGCCCGCGAGGTCATGCTCGCCAAGCACCGCAGGCAGCGCGAGACGCTGCCGCTGACCGGCAAGGCCTGGGGCCTGCTCCAGGACTGGACGGTCGCGTACGGCTACCGCCCCACCCGCGCCGTGGTGTGGATGGCGGTGCTCTGGGCGGTCGGTTCGCTGTACTTCGGGCAGCAGGAGCCGCGCGCGCTGCGCCCCGGCGAGGGGCCCGAGTGGAACCCGCCGCTCTACGTGCTCGATCTGCTGCTGCCCGTCATAGACCTGGGGCAGGACAACGCCTGGCACCAGTCGGGGCATTACCAGTGGACGGCCACGCTGCTCGTGCTCGCCGGCTGGGTGCTTGCCACCACGGTGGCGGCCGGCGTCTCCCGTGCGCTGCGCCGCCAGTGAGGTACCGGCCGGGACCGTTAGGATCCGCCTGTGACCACCGCACGCCTGCCCCTCTTCCCGCTGAACGCGGTGCTGTTCCCGGGCCTCGTCATGCCCTTGAACGTGTTCGAGGAGCGGTACCGGGCGATGATGCGCGACCTGCGCAAGCTGCCCGAGTCGGAGCGGCGGTTCGGCGTGGTGGCGATCCGTGACGGCCGCGAGGTCGCGCCCACGGGGCCCGGCCTGCCGGACCCGACCTCGCTGCCCGAGCGCGGGCCGGCGGCGGGCTTCGGCGCCGACCCGATGCAGGCGTTCTACGGCGTCGGCTGCGTCGCGGACGCGGCGACGATCCGGGAGAAGGACAGCGGCGGGTACGAGGTGCTGGTCACCGGCACCCGCCGGTTCCGGCTGCTGTCGGTGGACGCCTCGGGCGAATATCTGACCGGTGAGGTGGAGGCGCTGCCGGAGGAGTCGGGCGAGGGCGCGGGCGTGCTGTCCGCGGCGGTCGTACGGGCCTTCAGGACGTACCAGAAGAGGTTGGCCGGCGCCCGCGAACGCTCCCTCGGCGCGGCCACGGAGCTGCCGGACGAGCCGTCGGTGCTGTCGTATCTCGTCGCCGCGGCGGCGGTGCTGGACACCCCGTCGAAGCAGCAGCTCCTCCAGGCGCGGGACACCGCGGCCCGGCTGTCGGCGGAGCTGAAAATCCTGCGGCGCGAGAGCGCGGTGCTGGGTAAGCTCCCGTCGCTGCCCGCGGTCGACCTGACGCGGACGCCGACGAGCCCCAACTGAGCCCCCGCTCCCGGCCCCGACACCTCTCCCATGGCAAAGAAGAAGCAGACCGGGTCCACCCCGGCCACCGTGGCGCTGACCAAGACCGGCGCCGAGTTCACCGTCCACGCGTACGCCCACGACCCCGCCGCCGCGTCGTACGGCGAGGAGGCGGCCGAGGCGCTCGGCGTCGACCCGGGCCAGGTCTTCAAGACCCTGGTCGCGGAGGTCGACGGCGCGCTGACCGTCGCGATCGTGCCCGTCTCCGGTGCGCTGGACCTCAAGGCGCTGGCGGCGGCGGCCGGCGGCAAGAAGGCCGTGATGGCGGACCCGGCGCACGCCGAGCGCACCACGGGCTACGTCCGCGGCGGCATCTCCCCGCTGGGCCAGCGCAAGCGGCTGCCGACGGTACTGGACTCCTCGGCCGCCGGGCGGCCGACGGTCTGCGTCTCCGCGGGCCGGCGCGGCCTCGAGGTGGAGCTGTCGCCGACGGTGCTGGCGGAGCTGACGGGCGCCGTGGTGGCGCCCAT
The DNA here is from genome assembly GCF_020400605.1 of Streptomyces aculeolatus. Taxonomy (GTDB): domain Bacteria; phylum Actinomycetota; class Actinomycetes; order Streptomycetales; family Streptomycetaceae; genus Streptomyces; species Streptomyces aculeolatus. The sequence goes on from NZ_JAINRD010000045.1 coordinate 20,276, forward strand.
CGCGCGCACCGGCCGCTGAGGCGGCACCGGGCGCGGGGCGGACGGGGCCTAGGCGGGCCGGCGGCCGTGGTTGGCCTTGCCCTTGCGGGTACGCCACTTGCGCTTGCGCGTCTTCTTCGACATGTCCAGGTCATACCGGAGTGCACGGTATCCGTCCAGGTTCCGCGCAGCCCTCCCCCCGGCGGCCGGGCCGTTCGGCACCGCGTACCCTCGTAGTTCGTGAGTACGCGCAGCGAAGCGGCGGGTCCTGCCGCGGCCGGGACCGCCACCCCGCCGGGCGCGGTGGTGTGTGCCGTGCGCGAACTCGTCAAGACCTACCCGGCGCCCCGCGAGACGCGGCTGCGGCGCAAGGACCGGCGGGACAGCCCGTCGCCCGCGGCCCCCGCCGAGCCCGTACGGGCCTGCGACGGCGTCGGCCTCGACATCCGCGCCGGCGAGATCTTCGGCCTCCTCGGCCCCAACGGCGCCGGCAAGTCCACCCTCGTACGCCAGCTCACGGGCCTGCTGCGGCCCGACTCCGGCAGCATCGAGCTGTTCGGCCACGACCTCGTCCGCCGCCCCGAGCTGGCCGCGCGGCTGCTGGCGTACCTCGGCCAGGAGTCCACCGCGCTCGACGACCTCACGGTGGCGCTGGCCGCCGAGACCACCGCCCGGCTGCGCGGCCTGCCCGCCCCCGCGGCGCGCGCCGAGCGCGACGCGGTGCTCGGCGAACTCGGCCTCGACCGCCTCGCCGACCGCCCGCTGCGCCGGCTCTCCGGTGGCGAGCGGCGGCTGGCGTGCGTGGCGGCGGCACTGGTCGGGGAGCGCCCGCTGCTGGTGCTGGACGAGCCGACGACGGCCATGGACCCGGTGGCCCGCCGCGCGGTGTGGGCGGCGATCGACCGGCGCCGGGCCGAGCGCGGCGCGACGGTGCTGCTCGTCACGCACAACGTGATCGAGGCCGAGACCGTGCTCGACCGGGTCGCGGTGCTCGACCGCGGCCGGGTCATCGCGTGCGACTCCCCCGCCGGGCTGAAGGCCCTGGTGGGCGGGGAGGTCCGGGTGGACCTGGTCTGGCGCGACGAGCCGCCGCTCGACGTGCCGCAGATCGCGGAACTGGCCCGCACCGCCCGCCGTACGGGCCGGCGCTGGACGCTGCGGCTGCCGCAGGACGCGGCGCGCGCCGCGGTCGCGGCGGTCACGGGCGGACCGGCGTTCGCCGCGCTGGACGACTTCACGCTGACGACGCCGAGCCTGGAGGACGTGTACCTGGCCCTCGGCGGGCGGGACGAGGGACTGGTGAAGGCATGACGGACGGACATCTCGGCCTCGCGCAGGCCCCGCCCGACGGCTCCGGTGCCGCGGGGACGGGACCGGCGGCGCCCGGGTCCGGCCCCGCCGCCTCTCCAGCGCCGTCCGCGTCCCCGGCACCGTCGCCGTCGGCAGCCGCCGCCCCGGCCCCCGCCGCCGTCGCGCTCGCGCCCCGCGTGCCGCTCTTCCCCGCCCTCGCCGCCGTCTACCGCGCCCAGCTCTCCCGCGCCAAGGTGGCCCGGCTCCCGCTGCTGTTCGTCGCCACCTTCCAGTCCATCGGGATCATGGTCCTGATGCGCGGCGTGGTCGACGCCGAGGCGCGCAGCTCCGAGGCCCACGCCGTGGTCGCCGGGTCGACGGTGCTGATCGTGGCGTTCGTGGCGCTGAACCTGCTCGCCCAGTACTTCGGCCAGCTGCGCGCGACGGGCGGCCTCGACCACTACGCGACGCTCCCGGTGCCACCGGCCGCCGTCGTGCTCGGGGCGGCCGGCGCGTACGCCTCGTTCACCGTGCCCGGCACCGTCGTCACGGCCGTGACGGGCAGCCTCCTCTTCGACCTGCCGCTGACGCACCTGTGGATCCTCGTGGCCGTCGTGCCGCTGTCCGGCGCCGCCCTGGCCGGGCTCGGGGCGGTGCTCGGGCTGCTGGCGCCGCGGCCGGAGCTGGCGACGCTCTGCGGCCAGCTCGGCATGTCGGCGGCGCTGCTCCTCGGGGTGCTGCCCGCGGAGCGGATGCCGGGGCCGGTGTCCTTCGCGCGGGACCTGCTGCCGTCCACGTACGGCGTGGAGGCGCTGATGGAGACGTTCGCCCCGGCTCCCGACTGGGCCGCGGTCCTCGCCGACCTGGGGGTTTGCGCCGGGGTCGGGGTGCCCGCGCTGGCCGCGGCGACGTGGGCGTACCGCCGGGCGGCGCTGCGGTCGTGAGCACGCGCGGTCACGGCGACATTCCGAACGACCGTCCTGGCTACGGCGGGCACCTCCCGCCCTGGCACGATGACGGGGTGACCGCTCCCCTGACACCGCACGAGCAGCCGCCGCACGAGCAGCCGGCCCACAACCCGTGGCACTACCCGTCCGCACCGGGCGCCACCGCCGACACGACGACGAGCCGGAAGCGCGGCCGCTGGTCGAAGGGGGGCGGCGACGACAACCTCGACACGCAGGTGTGGCACGCGTTCCTGATCCTGGCGGGCGTCGCGGCGCTGGGGCTGCTGCTGGGCTTCCTGTGGGAGCGGTTCGCGCCGCGGGTGGCGCTGGTGGTGCGCGGGGGCGAGGCCTGGCTCAAGCAGAGCGAGAGCGAGGACGCCATCTCCATCGACGGCACGTTCGCGCTGCTCGGGCTGGCTTTCGGCGCGGTGACGGCGCTGGCGGTGTTCCTGTGGCGGCGGCGCGGCGGGTGGCCGCTGGTGCTGGGCCTCGCGCTGGGCTCGCTGATCGGTGCGGTGGTGGCCTGGCGGTTCGGCATCGCGCTGGGCCCGCCGCAGAACGTGGACGAGCGAGCCGCGGAGATCCGCGACGGCGGCGCCCTCAACGCACCGCTGGAGCTGAAGGCCAAGGGCGCGCTGCTGGCGTGGCCGGGGGCGGCGATGGCCGTGCATCTGGTGCTGACCGGGCTGTTCGGGCCGCGCGACCCCGAGCCGCAGGCGCCCCCGCCGCCCACGGGCGGCTGGCAGGGCTGGGGCTCGCCGACGGGCTGAGAGGCGGGCGGGATCCGGCTCGTACGGGACCGGCCGGACGCGGTACGCGGCCGGGCGGCCGGCTCCGTACCCCCTCCGCCTGATCCGGCGGCGCTAGGCCTCCGGCTCCGCCGCCTGCGCGTGCTCGGCGGCCGAGCTGACGTCCACCTCGCGCCAGAACCCGGCCCGGATCGCGTATCGGTCGCGCTCGTCGATCTGGTCGTCCTTGTGGGCCAGCAGCCCGAAGCGGGCGGCGTAGCGCAGCAGCTCGCCGTCGATACGGTGCGGGATGCGCGGGTACTGGCCGGCCAGCAGCCGCAGCTTCAGCTGGTCCGCCAGCCGCTCCATCCACCGCCGCGCGAAGACCTGCCCCACCTCGAACGGGTCGCCGCCGATGACGGTGATGTCCTCCTCGCGGTCCGCCCAGCGCTGCTCCGCCGTGGTGAGCTGGGCGAGCGTCGGCAGCCCGGCGATGTCCGGCGGCTCGGCGCCCGGCCGCTCCACCCATCCCCGGTCGGACGACCAGCGCAGGGTGGCGCTGCCCGCGGGCGGCCCGTGGCGCCCCTCGGGCGCGGCGGGGCGGCCCAGGCTCGCGAGGTCCTTCGGAGTGGGCACGCCGCCCTTGCCTCCGGGGTCGTCCTCGTCCTCGGGTACGGCGTCGGGCGCCGTGCCCGCCTCGTCGTGGCGGCGCTCGGTGACCGGTGCCGCGGTCTGCGCGGTGCCGTTGGCGACGGTCTGCTTGCCGGCGACGGAGGTCTCGGAGGGCGGTGCGGAGAGGATCGCGGCGATCTCCGGCCGCGGCACGGGGCTGGGGGCGCAGATGCCGGTGAGGTCCTTGGCCCGCATGGCGCGGGTGATCCAGACCCGGTCGAGCACGCGCCGCTCGTCGGCCTCGGCGACGAGGTCCTCGGACTGGTTGTAGTCGCCGTCGGCGGCCTGGACCGCCCACAGGTGCACGGCGACGCCGTGCTCCTTCGCCGACATCATCCCCGGCAGCAGATCGCCGTCGCCGGTGACGAGGACGACGTCGGCGCAGGCGCGGTTGCGGGCCAGTTCGGTCAGCTCCGCGTGCATGGCGGCGTCGACACCCTTCTGGGCCCAGCGGCCGTCGCTGCGGGTGAGCGCGCCGAGGCGGACGGTGACGCGGGACATCACGCGCAGCCGCCGGTGTTCGGGCTGGGGTACGCGGTCGGGGGCGCCGTCGAACCAGTAGATGCGCAGCAGCCGCTGCCCGGTGTCCGCCTCGGCCTGCTCACGCAGGCCCTGGATGAGGGCGGGGTGGTCGACGGTGATCCGGGAGCGGGCGGGTTCCCCGGCGAGCAGGCTCGCGGCGGCGCCCAGCAGGTAGCCGGCGTCCACCAGGACGACGCAGCGGTCCACGATTCACCCTCTTCTCAGCCGGTTCCGGGCCCGTGCCGCGGAGTTCACATCGGGTTGCCTTCGAGTCTGCCCCACTGAGGGGTGGTTAACAGCAGGGCATCGATCATCGGCGTGGCGGACACCGATGCCCGGCCATGAACAGCGCGTACTACGCACGGTAATTATCCGACATGCGAGGCATCTCAGGCCGTGCGAAGGTGATCTCCGCGGGGGTCCGCGCCTGTAAAGGATCAGTGATGGGTAAGCGCAAGAACCGCGAGAAGAAGCAGCAACAGCACTCCCACCGGGACAAGTACGCCGGGTCGCCGGCAGGCATACCGAACCGCGGCCGGCAGCGGCCGCTCGACGAGGCCCCGCCGCCGGAGGACACCCGGGCAGCGACGCCCGCGGGCGACTTCGGGCAGCGTCCCCGGCCCGGGGAGCGGTGAGCCCCGTGAGCCGTAAGAACAGGAACCGCCAGAACGAACGCGCCGCCTCCCCGCAGGAGGAGCGCGGCGCGGACACCGACGCCACCGCCCCCTCCGGCGGGCCGCCGCCGGACCAGGTCAGCGAGGCTGTGAACCCGGGCTCCGGGAGCCACAAGACGCAGAAGCACAAGGAGAAGCGCTTCGGTCACAACTGAGCGCGGCCCGGCGGGCGCGCCCCTCGCGGGCGCGCCCGCGCACGCCGGCGTGGCCGCGGGGGCGGGACTTTCCCCGCCCCGGCGGCCGCGCGGCCGTCAGCCCGCCAGGCAGGAGGGCCCGAGCAGGGCCTTGAGGTCGCCGAAGAGCGCCGGATCCGACGTCACGCGGTGCCGGTCGAGGCGGAGCACGGTGGTGGTGCGGGAGCCCTGGAGCTTCACGCGCACCTCCGTGCCGCCGCGGTGCTGCGACAGCACCTCGCCCAGCTTCTCCACCAGCGGCGGGGTGACCTTGACCGTCGGAATCGTGATCGTCACGGGCGCGTTGGCGGACACCTCGGACAGGTCG
>NZ_JAINRD010000046.1 GCF_020400605.1 Streptomyces aculeolatus
GACGGCCGCACCCCCGCCGGGGTGCGGCCCTCAGCTCCGCGGGAGCGGGAAGGCCACCGGGCTGCGGTGCCCGGCCCGGTTCACGGCCCGTACGCCGAAGAAGAGGTTGTCCTTCGACGCGCGCACGGTGTGCCGGGTGACGTCGCCGACCGGCTCCACGTGCGTCCACTCCGCCGCCGTCGTCTCGCGCCGCACCACCTCGTACCCCGCGAGGTCCGGCTCCGTGCCGCGGTCCCACACCAGCTCCGTGTCGTTGGTCAGCGCGGAGGTGACGATGCCCACGCCCGTCGGCGTGCCCGGGGCCTGGGCGAGGGTCCAGACGGTGGCGAGGTTGACCCGCGCGACGCGCGCGATGTAGCCGAAGTCGCAGAACTCGGGCAGGTCGCCGTACTGCTTGCCGTCCTCGACGCGGACGTCCTGGTGCTGGTGCGCGTAGTCTTCCGCGGGCTCGGTGAAGCGGGCCGCGGGGAAGCGGCGTTCGAGGAAGGGGATGTGGTCGCCGCCGCGCAGATAGCGGTCGCGGCGGTAGACGACGCGGACGTCCATGCCGGTGGCGTCGTTGTCCGCCACATCGCGTACGAAGCGGGCGAGCTGGCGCGCCGGGGAGTCGTTCTCGCCGCCCACCGAGCGGCGGGTGTTCGCCTCGCCGGGGGTCTCGGCGGTGGGCACGCCCTCGGCGAAGAGCCGCACCGTACGGGGGTCGCGGGTGCCGTCGTCCGCGGTGGAGCTGCCGACGATGTCGTTGGTGAACATGCCCTGGACGCGGGTGCCCCTGACCCGGAACTGCTCCGCCATGTGCGCGGCCCCGTACAGCCCCTGCTCCTCCCCCGCCACCGCCGCCAGCACGATCGTCGCGGCGGTGCGGCGGGTGGCCAGCACGCGGGCCAGCTCCATGGCGACGGCGACGCCGGAGGCGTCGTCGTCGGCGCCGGGGGCGTCGGAGGTGGCGTCCATGACGTCGCTGGCGCGGGAGTCGTAGTGGCCGGAGACGACGTAGACGCGGTCGGGGTCGGTGTCGCCGCGCAGGGTGGCGAGGACGTTGGTGATGCGGGTGGGGACGGGGATGCGGTTGGCGGGCTCCTGGACGTACGACTGCATGTCGACGGTCATCCGGCCGCCGGAGGCGGCGGCGTGGGCGCGCAGCCGGCGGTGGATCCAGTCGCGGGCGGCGCCGATGCCGCGGTCGGGGTCGTCCTGGGTGGAGAGGGTGTGCCGGGTGCCGAAGGCGGCGAGGCGGCGGACGTCGGCCTCGATGCGGTCGGGGTCGACCTCGGCGAGCAGGGCGCGCAGTTCGCGGCCGGGGCGCTGGGCGGTGGCGGGGGGCCGGTCGGCCTGCGCCGGGCCGGCCGCGGGCTCCGCCGCGGCGGCGGGGGCTGCCGCGGCGCCGGCGGCCGCGGTGGCGGCGGCGCCTGCGGCCAGGACGGTCCTGCGGTTCGTACCTCGCGGTTGCGGTGACACGGGGTCTCCCTCCACGGCACTGCATTGGCAGTGGTCATGTCAACTACGGGCGCTGCCATGCTCGTTGACACGGTCGCACCTGACAACCCCGCGAAGCGACCTCGCGTCGCGACCCGGGAGGGGTACGCACGGAGGGCACGGCAGCGCGGAGACGCGGCGGAGACGTGGCGGAAGGCGGCGCGGGCGTGGCGGAGGCGCAGCGGCACGGGTCGCGGCCGGGACGCGCGTACGGCACCCGCGGGCGCGGCGGCGGGCGGAGTCACCGGCCTCTGAGCGGGGCGGTGGCGCGTCCGCAGGAGACCGTGCGCCGCCGCGGGGCAGCCCCTCGGCGCCGGTCCCGGCCCCGCTCCGTACAGCCGCTGCGCGGAGACGCGGCCCGGCGGCGGGGAGCAGCCCCACGCGCCGCAGACCACAGGCGGAGCCGCCCGCGCAAGACGCCCCCACGCCGGTGGTGGGCCGGGTGGGGGCGTCGGGCCCGGACGCGGGGTCCGGGGTGGGCGGGCGGGGGAGGGTCCGCCCGCCTGTCAGGGAGCGGTGCCCCAGCTGAGCGTGCCGGAGTTGTAGACGCCGACCCGCGGGTTGTCCGCGTACGCGGTGTTCGCCGCGCGGCTGTAGTCGTCCGACTCGTCGAAGGCCGACCAGTCGCTCTTCGCCAGCCGCACCTGGATCTCGCCCGTCGACGCGCCCGGCGCCAGCGTCCCGGAGGCGAAGCCCACCTCCAGGTACCGGTCCGCACCCGGCGCCGCGGACCCGGACGCGCTCACGCCGTGCGTGACGTTCCCGCAGCCGGCGACGGCCCAGTCGCACCAGGTGGCGAAGGACGTCGCACCCGAGTCGCCGCTGAACCAGTAGCGGACCTTCACCGTCGCCAGGTCCACCGGCGTGCTGCCGGTGTTCACGAGTTGCAGGCCCATCCGGATCTGGTTGTCGGTCACGGCCGCGTCGGTGTTCTTGTACTGCGCCTTGACCGCCCCGCCCCCGCCGCCGTCGCTGCCGGTGGCGGCGGTCACCGGCGACGTACGCGCCGAGGCGTTGCCCGCCGCGTCGCGCGCCCGGACGGCGTAGGCGTACGAGGTGTCCGCCGTGAGCCCGCTGTCCGTGAACGCCGTGCCGGCCGTCGAGCCGACCTGCGTGCCGTCGCGGAAGACGTCGTACGCCGTGACGCCGACGTTGTCGCTCGACGCCGTCCACGCCAGGGAGACGCTCGCGCCCGTCGTCCCGGTCACCCGGAGCCCGGTGGGCACGGTCGGCGCCTGGGTGTCGTCGCCGGGGCCGGGGCCGCCGTCGACCGGCGGGTAGGCGTTGGCGACCAGCTCGCGGAACTGCGCGGGGAACCAGTGTCCGGCCAGCGGTGAGTTGTCCAGCGCGCCGGAGAAGTTGTAGCCGTTGCGCCCGTTCCCCTCGTACGTGGGGTCGCACATCCGGTCGAAGCCCTTGCCCTCGTCGTTGTCGATGGGCTCGCTGGAGCCGTCCGACTCGCCCGGGGGCTTGGCCCACACGTAGGCGTCGATGCCCGACTCGGGTGCGGCGGCGGGCCGTTCGCCGAGGCCGGCGCCGGACTGGTTGCACCAGTTGCCGGGGTGGATGCGCCGGTCGACGCGGCCGCCGTCGACGAAGGCGTCCACGGAGGTGGTGGGCCCGGCCTCGGTGGGCCGGGCGGCGCCGCCCCAGCCGTTGCGGGAGGTGTCGATCAGCATGCCGATGCCGGGGTCGAAGCCGCCGCGGGAGACGAGCAGGTCGCGCAGTGCCTGCGCGTAGGACAGCTCGTCCACGTACTGGTTCCAGTCGACCCACTTCGCCTGCCGCACCGGCGTGCCGCCCACGTTGCCGGTGACCTCGAAGTACGGCTCCTGGAGGGCGGAGTAGTTGGCGGTGTTGACGATGAAGCCGTGCACGTCGGAGACGGTGGCGCCCTCGGAGGTGGCGGCCTTCTTGAACTCGTCCACGGAGGGCGCGAGGTTGGAGTCCCAGCCGAGCCAGCCGTGGTGGGCGGCGTCGACGTAGTTGTAGACGTTGGGGATGTCGGCCAGCGTGCTCAGCGCGTAGCCGACGCCCTTCTCGTAGTTGCCGAGCTGCTTCATCTGCACGCAGGCGTCGGTGGAGCCGTCGGTGCCGCCGGCGTTGGTGACCATGTTGGGCAGCGAGTCGGGCTCGATGAGCGTGACGATGCGCAGGCTCGCGTACTCGGGGTCGGCCAGGATGTCGGCGATCGGGTCGATGTACTGGGACTTGTAGACGTCGAGTTCCTCGGGCTCCAGCTCGCCGTTGGAGGCGAGCGCGGCGCAGTCGCGGCCCGGCAGGTTGTAGATGACGACCTGGAAGAGGTCGGCGCCCTGGGTCAGGGCCTCGTCGAGGTGGCGCTCCAGGCCCCAGGCGTCGCCGACGCCGCCGATGGCGGCGCGCCGGTCCATCCAGACGAAGGTGGGCTGGTCGGCGACGGCCGCGCCGCCGTCGGCCCGGGCCTTCGCGGCCCACTGCGGGTTCACGTACGGGGTGGCGCCGGCGTACGGGTTGTCCACGCGGGCCTCGGCCGCGGCGGGCGCGCCCGCGGCGGGGGCGGCGGTGCCGGTGAGCACCAGGGCCGCGCCGACGGCGAGCGCGGCGAGGATCGCCGCGGGGCGCCAGGGTCTGCGTCGCGTACGGGCACGGGGTCGGGTGCCGGGTCTGCCGCTCGTGCTCTGCCTGCCGGTGCTCCGCCCGTCGGTACTCCGCCTGCGGCCGGGGCTGCCACCGGTGTCTCTTCGCGCTGTCATCGCGGCTCTCGTGCTCCTCTCCGGATAGCGGGACCGGTGGCGGGATGCAGCGGGAAGGCGTCTCCCGCCACCGGGGCTTTGCGTGCGTGCGCGGCACGTGGGGGAGTGCCCTCGGATCGACGCGCGCGGACCGGGCGCCTGGCCCGGCCCCACGGCGTACGTGCAACGTGCGTACTGCGTGCAAGGCTTGAAGCTATGGGAGCGCTCCCACCGTCCGGCAAGCCCGCGCCGCTGTCAACCCCCCGCGCGTGAACCCGTTCCCGCGCCCCCCGTCCCACCGGCGCCGATCCCCGTACGCAAGTCTGAAGAATCCGCCCGGGCGCAACCCTTCGCCCGCTCCGTCGTTTTCCGGGCCGGAAACACCTCTCGCACGGACGGGTGGACAATGCTGCGGCAACTGAACAGAGCCCTCGGCCGGTTGACCGGCCTCCAGATCCGGCGCGCCGCCAAGCCGCACCGGAAGAAGACCAAGGCCGCCGCCCCCGCCGTGCGCCCCGGCCGCCGACCGGACTACCGCCCGCCCGCGAACCCGCAGGTGGACCGGCTGATCCGGCAGCCCGTCTTCCTCATCACCCCGGTACGCTCCGGCGCCACCCTGCTGCGCATGCTCCTCGGCGGCCACTCCCGCCTGCACGCGCCGCACGAGCTGCACGTACGCCGGCTGGAGGTCAGCGCCGGCACCGAGCTGGCCGTCGAGGCCATGAACGAGCTGGACCTGCACCGCTCCGACCTGGAACACCTGCTCTGGGACCGCGTGCTCCACCGCGAGCTGGTCCGCTCCGGCAAGGACGTCCTGGTCGAGAAGACCCCGAACAACGCCTTCGCCTACCAGCGCATCGCCGCCTGCTGGCCCGACGCGCGCTTCGTCTTCCTGCTGCGCCACCCCGCCTCCATCGCGCAGTCCTGGTACGAGGCCGACCCCTCCGGGCGCACCCCCGACGAGGCCGCGCTCCAGGCCCTGCACTACACCCGCGCCACCGAACGCGCCCGCCGCGAACTGCCCGGCCACGTCGTGCGCTACGAGGACCTGACCACCGACCCCGAGAGCGTCCTCCGCAGCATCTGCGGCTTCCTCGGCATCGGGTACGAGCCGGGGATGCTCGACTACGGCGCCCGCGAGGAGGGCGAGCTGCCGAAGGGGCTCGGCGACTGGAAGGAGAAGATCCGCAGCGGCCGCGTACAGGAGGGCCGCGCGCTGCCGGAACCCGCGGAGGTGCCCGAGGCGCTCCGCGAGATCAGCACCGCCTGGGGCTACCTGGACGCCCCCGCGGACGCACCCGGCGCGGCGGACGGGGAGCCCCGTGCCGAGGTCACCGAGGTCTGGCCGCGCGACGGCCTCATCCGCATCGTCGGCCGCCTCCACGGCGTCCCCGCGGAACCGGCCCCGGTCCCCGCCCCGCGCTGGCGGCTGGCCGTCACGCTGACCGGCTCGCCGGAGCGCCGCCTCGACTACCCCGCAACGGTGCTCGGCGGCGACTTCGACGTCAGCGTGCCCGTCGCCGACCTGGCGCCGTCCGGCATCGCGCTGCCCGCGAAGTGGGACCTCCACCTCACCGCGGGCCCGGACACCCCCGACGTACGGCTCCAGGCCAGCCGGATCCTCGACGACATCGAGCAGAAGAAGAACATCATGGTGTTCCCCGCGCAGTCCGTGTCGTCCGACGCCGACACGATCCAGGTGAAGCCCTACTACACCGTCCGCGACAACCTCTCCATCGCGTGCCAGCTCCGCGACGACCTCTCCCGGACGCTCTCGTGAAGGTCCGCTACCTGCTCCTCAACGCCTACGGCAAGGGCGGCACCATCCGCACGGTGTTCAACCAGGCCGGCTCCATGGCCGCCGCCGGGCACGACGTCGAGGTGATCAGCGTCCTGCGCCGCCGCGAGTCGCCGTGGTTCCCGCTGGACCGGCGGGTGCGCGTGACCGCGATCGTCGACTCCTACGGCGCCCCCGCGGCCCCCGAACCGAGCGCCTGGACCGCCCGGTTCAGCAACCGCGGCCGGCCCTCCCGGTTCGTACCGAACGGCGAGGTCTCGCGCGAGCACTTCACCCGCGACGTGGAGACGCAGGTGATCCGCTGGATGGCGCGGCTGCGCGGCGGGGTGCTCGTCACCACCCGTCCCTCGCTCAACATCCTCGCCGCGCAGCACGGCAGCACCGCCGTCGTCCGGGTCGGCCAGGAGCACATGAACCTGGCCACCCACCACCCCGACGTGCGCGCCGCGATCGTCCGCCTCTACGACCGCTTCGACGCGGTCGCCGTGCTCACCGAGCGCGACCGCGACGAGTACGCGCGGCTGCTGCCCGGCACCCGCGTGGTGTGCATCCCCAACGCCGTGCACACCGGCGCCAAGCGGCAGTCGACGTACGCGAACCGCATCGTGATCGCCGCCGGCAGGCTGAAGAACCAGAAGGGCTTCGACTACCTCATCCCGGCCTTCGCCCAGGCCGTCGCCACCCGGCCCGACTGGCAGCTGCGGATCTTCGGCACCGGCGACAAGGAGCCGCAGCTGCGCCGGCTCATCGAACGGCACCACGTCTACAACAGCGCCTTCCTCATGGGCTTCACGCCGCGGCTCGACGACGAGCTGGCCAAGGCGTCGATGTTCGTGCTGAGTTCACGCTTCGAGGGCCTGCCGATGGTGATGATCGAGTCGATGACGCACGGGCTTCCGGTGGTCAGCTACGACTGCCCGACCGGCCCCGCGGACGTCCTCACCGACGGCCGCGAGGGGCTGCTGGTGCCGCCGAAGAACGTCGACGCGCTCGCGGTGGCCATGGGGCAGATGATGGACGACGAGGGCATGCGCGCGGACATGGGCACCGCGGCCCTCGCCAAGTCGCGGAAGTACGCGCCGGAGGCGGTGCATCCCCGGTGGGAGGAACTGTTCGCGTCGCTGGCGGCGGAGCGGTCGGCGCCGCGGCGCAAGCTCGTACGGACGGCCGCCTGAGGGCCCGTACGGCGAACGGCCCCTGACCGCGGGGGCCCGCATGGAGAACGGCCCCCCGTCCGGTGACGGACGGGGGGCCGTTCTCCATGCTGCCGTACGGGCAGGTCAGCGACCGTTCACGTACGGTACGGGCCGCTCGCGGTCACCGCGCCCGGTAGGCGTCGAAGATCCGCTGCTGGACGCTGTTGCCCTGCTTGTCCACGGCCTTCGCCTTGAACGACACGGTCTTGCCCGCGGCCGGGTTGACCACGGTCACCTTGCCGTCCCGCACGGGCAGTTCCTTCCAGGTCGCGCCCCGGTCGGTGGAGACCCACACGGTCAGCGACTTGAGGTTGCTGCCCGCCGCCGAGCCCAGCACCTTGACCGGCACCGTCTTCGTCGCCCCTGCGTTGGAGCTGCTGGCCGCCGACAGCGTCGGCGAGTAGCGCACCACGGAGATCGGCAGCTTCTTCATGCCGTCGGTCCTGGCGGAGGAGAAGGTCCAGGTGGCGGTCACCTTCGTGGACGTCCGCGCGACCGTGGCCGGGCGGGTGGAGGAGGTGGTGAGCTTGTAGTCGGCGCTGCCCGCCGGCACCTCGAACTGCGCGCCGATCGGGATGTCGGCGACCGACGCCACCTTGTCGCCGTTGCGGTACAGCGAGGTGTCGGCGTTCTCGTACAGCGAGTAGCCGCCGTGGGCGGCGCTGTCGAGGTAGATGGGCACGAGGGTGTCGATCGTGTTGCCCTCGCGGTAGACGCCGATGTCCTTGGTCAGGATCGGGCCGACCACGGCGGCGTTGAAGGACTCCTTGTACGTGCTGCCGCCGGCGTAGTTGCGCCCCGCGGTGGTGTAGGCGATGTCCTCCCACTCGTCGCCGAGCTGCCAGAACTCCAGCTCCCAGGCGATGCGGTCGCCGCCGCGCACGTACGTGGTGCCCTCATACGGCAGATCCTGTGCGGTGGCCGAGGCACCCGTGCCGCCGGCGATGTACGGCACCGCCCACACGAAGCCCTGCCGGCCCTCGGCCGAGGAGCCGAGCGTGAGGTCGAGCCTGGCCAGCTCGCTCTGCGGGGTGGCCCGCTTGATGCCGGTCCAGGCGGTGGTGCGGTTGGCGTCGCTGTAGACGGTCTGGTACTCGGTGCGCGCGTCGCCGCGGAAGTACACCTGCACCTGCTGGTACAGCTCGCCGGCCGCGGTGGCCGGGCCGAGGTGCGCGGTGCGGACGTCGGCACCGCCGCCGAGGAAGGAGCTGATGCCCATGCTCGTCGCGTCCGTGCTGATGTCCACGCCGAGGTCGACGCTCGTCCGCTCCGCGTCCGTGTCCGGCACGGTGACATCGACCGGCTTCGCGGTGCGCGCGTCGATCTTCACGGTCGTGTCGCCGGTGACGTCCAGGCGCGGCTGGTTGATCCAGTCGTACTCGGTCAGGTCCTCGCCGTCGTACTTCGCGACGTCACCGTTGGCCACGTAGCGGCCCTTCGGCACGCGCACGGTGGCGCTGGTCTCGCCGCCGACGTACTCCCAGATGTCCCAGTTGCCCTCCTCCATGCCGGTCAGGAACGCCTCGCCGTCCGTCGTCGGCTGGCCGTCGCGGCCCACGAACTCGAAGGTGACGTCGTACGTCTCGCCCTCGCGCTCCACGCCGCCCGGGGTGACGACGCTCTGGCCGCCGCCGGTCGCCGTGACGTACACCGAGTACGCGCCGTTGACGTCGCCGCCGAGCGTGGTGTCGGCGGTCACCGGCACCTCGGCCGTACCGCCGGCCGGGACCGTGACCTCATCGGCGCCCAGGCTGAACATCCCCGCGGGCGCGGCCGCGCCGCCGGGCTGCACGGTGGACGTCGCCAGCGACAGCGTCGCGTCCTCGTCGCCCAGGTTCCGGTACGTGATCGACTTCGTCACCGGCTCGTCGTCGCCGTGCGGCCACTGCTGCCTGCCGAAGCTCAGCGAGGCCGGCTCGCTGACCACCGACTGCCCGACGGCCTGGTCCGAGGCGATGAGCCCGGCGCCCTGGCCGAACGCGCCGCGCTTGGCGGCCGGCTTGGCGGACGCGGACAGCGCGGCCTTCAACCGGTCGCCCGCCCAGTCCGGGTGCTGCTCCTTGAGCAGCGCGGCGGCGCCCGCGACGTGCGGCGTCGCCATGGACGTACCGTCGATCGTCAGATACCCCTCGGGGTTCTGGCCGACCTCCTGGTCGATGACGCTGCCGGGCGCGGCGGCCGCCGTGATCGCCACGCCGGGGGCGGTGACGTCGGGCTTGACCGCGCTGTCGCCGATCCGCGGGCCGCGCGACGAGAAGCCCGCCAGGCCGCCGTTCGGGCCGACGGCGCCGACGGTGAGCGCGGCGTCGGCGGAGCCGGGCGAGGAGATGGTGTGGCTGCCGGAGCCCTCGTTGCCGGCGGCGACGGCGAACAGCACGCCCTCGTCGGCGGAGATCCGGTTGACGGCCTCCTCCAGCGGGTCGACCTCGGGGGTGTCGCCGCCGCCGAGGCTGAGGTTGACGATGTCGGCGTCCTGGTCGACGGCCCACTCGAAGCCGGCGAGGATGCCTGAGTCGTCGCCGTAGCCGTCGTCGTCGAGCACCTTGCCCGCGAGCAGCTTCGCGTCCGGCGCCACGCCGGAGAACTTGCCGCCCGACTTCGCGCCGGTGCCGGCCGCGATGGAGGCGACGTGGGTGCCGTGGCCGTAGCGGTCCTCGTCGTCGGCCGCGGGGGTGAAGTTCTCGCTGGCGACGACCTGGCCTTCGAGGTCGGGGTGGGTCTCGTCGACGCCGGTGTCGAGCACGGCGATCTTCACGCCTTCGCCCTTGTAGCCGGCGTCCCAGGCGGCCGGGGCACCGATCTGCGGCACGCTGACGTCCAGGCTCGCGCGGCGTACGCCGTCCAGCCAGACGCGCCTGACGCCGGACTCGGCGGCCAGCGGCTCGGCGGCGCTGTCGCCGCCCTGCACGCGGGTCAGCGCCTTCCAGGCCGCGGCGGCCTCGCCCTTGGCGGTGGTGACGGCCTCGGCGTTGAGCCGCGGGAAGCGGTGCTCGACGTCGGTGCCGTCGGCGGCGTGCAGCCGGTTCTGCGCGGCGGGGCTCTCGCCCCGGTAGTCGACGATGAGCTTCAGGCCCTCGCGCTGCTGGCGCACGTACTCGGGGCGGGCCTGGAGCGTGACGTCGAACAGCCGTCGATCCAGCGTGCCGTCGGCGACAAGCGCGGTGGCGTCGCGCGGTACGACGTACGTGTGGCCCTTCGACTCGAAGGTCCGCACGGGTATCTCGCCGCGGCCGGGGCCGCGGTCGATCAGCACGGCGTTGCCCTCGGCGTCGACCCGTACCCGGTCACCGGTGATCAGCGTCACCCAGGTGCCGCCCTGCTTCGCGTACTGCGCCGGCTGGTTCCCCCCGGCCGCGCCTGCTGCCGGCGAGGCGGACGCCGCGGGCGCGGCCGTGAGGCCCGCCGTGAGCGCCGTCGCCGCGGCGGCCGCTAAGGCGGCGGTGCCCGCCCTCTTGATGTGTTTGCGCACTGAACCCCTCCCTGTGCCTCAAGGGGTCAGGAGTCACTGGCGCCCCCACCCCTCCTTCACCCAATGATCCGCCAATCGGCACGGAACTGTTCCATCCGTTTAGCGGATTCAGCGGCTGGAGCGGCAAGAGGCCAGATCAGGAGGTGAGAACAGGTGTTTGTTCAGCATGGAGTTTTGTTCAGGGGCAACAAGTACTGCCGCACATACGGCCGTTGCGGGCCGTACCGGTCACTGCTCCTCGTGCTCGCGGAACTCGGCCCAGATCGCCTTGCCGTCCCCGCGCGGCTCCACGCCCCAGCCGTCGCACAACTCCTGGAGCAGCAGCACCCCGCGGCCCGACGACGCCATCTCGCCGGGGTGCCGGCGGTGCGGGAGGTTGCCGTCCGCGTCGGCGATCGTCATGCGCAGCACGCGCCGCCCGGGCGGGCCCGTCAGGTCCGCCAGGACGTTGGCGGTGCTGTCCGTGTGGGTCATGACGTTCGCGATCATCTCCGAGAGCGCCAGCTCCGCCGCGTCGATCTGGTCCGCCGTCGCCCAGTCGTGGAGCAGGCCGCGCAACTGGTGCCGGGCGTCGGAGATGCGCTGCTGCTCGGACTGCGGCACGGCCAGGTACATGTGCCGCTCCGACTCCGGGTGCGCGAGCCGCGTCGCGCCCGCGGTGCGCAGCAGGACGAACGCGATGTCGTCCTGGCTGCGCCCCGAGTGCGGCCCGCGGGTGGCGTACGAGCCGGACCCCGTGACCGTGTCCACGATCGCGTCCGCCACCGTCTCGAGACCCGCGCCGAGCGTCGCCGCGAACGCGGCCCCCAGCCGGGCCTGCCCGCTGTACAGGTCGTGCCCGCCGGTCTCCACCAGGCCGTCGGTGCACAGGAGCATGGTCTCGTCCGGGTCGATCTTGTGCTCGGAGACCGGGTACACCTGGTCGGCCTCGATGCCGAGCGGCAGGCCGCCCTCGCTGGGGTGGATGATCATCGTGCCGTCGGGCAGCGCCACCGCGGGATCCAGGTGGCCGGCCCGGGCCACGGTCAGCGTCCCGGTCGACGGGTCGGCCTGGAGGTACAGGCAGGTGGCGAAGCGGGCGTCGGCGGGGTCGTCGACCTGCCGCTCGTTGAGCCGGTTGAGGAAGGCGGAGGCGCGGCTCAGCACGGCGTCCGGGCGGTGGCCCTCGGAGGCGTACGCGCGGATGGCGATGCGGAGCTGGCTCATCAGGCTCGCCGCCCGTACGTCGTGCCCCTGGACGTCCCCGATGACCAGGGCCGTCTGCCCGGAGGGCAGCGGGAACACGTCGTACCAGTCGCCGCCGATCTGCAGCCCGCCGCCGGAGGGGACGTACCGCGCCGCCACGTCGAAGCCGGGGACGCGCGCGACCGCCGGCATCATGCTGCGCTGCAGCCCCTCCGCCAGCTCCCGTTCCGACTCGTGCACGTGCGCGTCCGACAGCGCCTGCCCCAGCATCCGCGCCACCGTCGTCAGCACCGACCGCTCGTCCGGCGTGAACGGCACCACGTCCTGGAACGCCGCCATCCACGCCCCGATCGTCCGCCCCTCCGCCATCAGCGGCAGGAACGCCCACGACCCGCGCGGCACGGCCACTGCCAGACGCCACGCCTCGGGGAAGCGGCGCTGGTACTCCTCGCGGCCGGCGATGTACACGGCGCGGGAGGTGCGCGCCGCCACCGCGGAGGGGAAGTCCGAGGCCAGGGGGATGACGCGGAAGGGCTCGGCCTCGTCGCTCTGGTAGCCCTGGTGGCCGATGAGGACGAGGTCGTCGCCCTCGACCGCGAAGACCCCCATGCCGTCCGGCGAGAACCCCGGCATCGACAGCGACGCCGCCACCCGCAGCACCTGGTCGGTGGAGCGCGCCTCGGCGAGCGCCCGCCCGGCGGAGAGCAGGAACGCCTCGCGCGACAGCCGCCAGTCGCTGGCCCCCCGCGGCCCGTCGCCGGGCCCCGCGGGCGCGTCGATGATCTCCTGGACGGTCCCGACGATGTCGGTCTGCTCCCCCGGCAGCGACTCCAGCGCCCGCATCCGGCAGCGCAGCACCCGTACGACGTCGCCCTGGATGTCGACGACGCGCAGCCGGCCCTCGGCGAGGGTGCCCTCGGCGAGGGCGAGGTCGAGGATGCCGTTGAGCTCGATGAAGTCGACGCCGTGCAGCCGGGCGCGTACCGCGGCGGCATGGACGGTGACCTGCACGGGCGGCAGCCCGAGCAGCCGGGCGGCCTGCGCGTCCAGCACCACCCGATCGGTGTGGGCCGCCCAGCGCCAGATGCCCGTACCCAGCCCGGACAGGACCTCATCGGTACGCATTGTCCACATTTTATGCTTCGGAGGGAAAAGTATGGCGCTTTGCAACTTAAGTCCCTTCCGGGCGAGGCGGAGGCGGCGCCCGGGGGTGAGTCCTTGGTCTCTCCTCGCCGGCACGGCTTACGGAAGGCCACCCGGCTGCTGGAGGATCGACGGAGGCACGCTGCCGACACCACGTGAGCCGACCGGGAGACAGAGCCTGTGACCAGCACAGATGCCGAACCGGACGCGGATGCCGCACGGGACGCGGATGCGGAACGGGACCGGGTGGCGGCCTTCCGCAGCGCCCTCGGCCTCGGTCATCTGATCGACGTGCACACCCACTTCATGCCGCGGCAGGTGCTGGCGAAGGTGTGGGCGTACTTCGACGCGGCCGGGCCGCTGGTCGGCCGCCCGTGGCCGATCGCGTACCGGCAGGAGGAGGCCGAGCGGGTGGCGCTGCTGCGCGGCTTCGGGGTGCGCACGTTCACCTCGATGCTCTACCCGCACAAGCCGGGCATGGCGCGGTGGCTCAACGACTGGTCCGCCGGCTTCGCCGCCCGTACGCCGGACTGCCTGCACACGGCGACGTTCTTCGCCGAGCCGTCGGCGGCCGACGACGTGAGGCGGGCGGTGGAGCAGGGGGCGCGGGTCTTCAAGTGCCACCTCCAGGTCGGCGCGTACGACCCGAACGACCCGGTGCTCGACGAGGCCTGGTCCCTCCTCGCCGACGCCGCCCTCCCGGTCGTCACCCACTGCGGCTCCGGCCCGGTCCCGGGCCCCCACACGGGCCCCGCCCCGATCGCGGCCCTGCTGAAGCGGCACCCGCGGCTGCGCCTGATCGTGGCGCACCTGGGGATGCCGGAGTACGAGGACTTCCTGACGCTGGCGGAGCGCCACGAGGACGTCATGCTCGACACGACGATGGCGTTCACCTCCTTCTCCGAATCCGCGGCCCCGTTCCCACCGCGCGCCCGCCCCCGCCTGGCGGCCCTCCGGGACCGCATCCTCCTGGGCACGGACTTCCCGAACGTCCCGTACCCGTACGCGGACGCCCTGGACGCGCTCACGACGCAGGACCAGGACGACGCCTGGCTCCGCGCCGTCTGCCACGACAACGCGGCCCGCATCTTCGGCCTGTAGGGCCCGCCGCTTCGTTTAGGGGACCAGGCGGGGCTTCTGCTACGCTGATCCAGCGACGTCACGGCCCGTAGCCGACGGCGGAGAATCCCGGTAGGGATCACGCATCACACTGTGCGAGACTAGGGCTCGCGCAAGCCTGGTCCTGTGGAGCAGTTTGGAGTGCTCGCCACCCTGTCAAGGTGGAGGCCGCGGGTTCAAATCCCGTCAGGACCGCCACCCTCGAGGCTCGCCTTGAGGGTCACCCGGCTGGGTAGCTCAGTTGGTACGAGCGTCCGCCTGAAAAGCGGAAGGTCGCCGGTTCGACCCCGGCCCCAGCCACATAGCCTGACCAGCAAAAAGACCCGGACAATGATCTTGTCCGGGTCTCTTCGTGTGCCGGTGACATCACCACCTGACATCAGTGGGTCAGGAAAGCTCCCCGTTCAGCTTGTCCAGGGCCCGCCGCTTCTCATCCAGGGAAGCGTGCGCGTAGACCTGCATCGTCACCCCGTGGTCGCTGTGCCCCGCGATCTCCATCACGACGTGCGGAGGGACGCCGAGGTCCAGCAGAAGGGTGATGCACGTGTGCCGGAGATCGTGGAAACGGTGAGTCAGTCCGAACTTGCGCCGGACGGGGCCCCAGCTCCGCCGGAGGTTGTCCGGCTCGTAGGGCGTCCCGATCCGGGACGGGAAGACGAGTCCGTTCTCCTTCCACTCCATGCCGGCGGCCACTCGCTCCTGTGCCTGCCGCTCCTGGTGCTCTCTCAGCGCGTCCACGGCCAGCCCCGGCACGGGAAGCGTCCGGGTGGACGTGGCCGTCTTCGGCTGTACGAGCCGTAGCTCCCCGCCGACACGCTGAAGGTTCGTCGCGACGGTGAGCGTGCCCCGCTCCAGGTCCACGGCCGTCCAGGTGAGCCCCAGCAGCTCGCCGCGTCGCATCCCCATCGTTAAGGCCAACACGTACAGGGCGTAGAACCGGTGCTCTCGCAGCTCCTTCAGGACGAGCTTGGCCTGAGCCGTGGTGAGCCCCTGCCCCGTCCGGTAGGTCGGGGCGGGCGTCCGCACGAGCCGCGCCACGTTGCGGAGAACCAACTCCTCTCTGAGCGCGTGCTGAAGAGCGTTCCGAAGAACCGCGTGGATGTACTGAACCATCCGGGTGGACAGTTTTCGCTCGCAGCACTCCCCCACCGCGCAGCAACGGGGCTTCCGGCGTTCCTTGTCCACGCCGTTCTTGCAGCACTGGCACTGCTGCCTCAGCCGGTTGAGCCACGTGCGGACCTCTGCTGTCCTCAGCTTCCGTAGCCGCTTCTTACCCAAACCCGGAATGAGGTGAACCGTGACCACGCTCGCGTAGCCCTGGTACGTCTTCGGCCGGCGGTTCGGCGCGACCTCTTCCGCGAGCCAGTACGTCAGGAACTCGGCCACCGTCGAGTCGGTGTCGGGCACAGGGATGCCGCCGTGCTCCATGGACTTCAGCTCAGTGAGCTTTGCGTCAGCCTCGTCCCAGGTCTTGCCGTAGACGTAGGCACGCTTCCGGATGCCGGAAGTCGTCGTCACGTAGGCCATGCCCACATAGCGGCCGTCCTTGCGGCGCGTGATCGATCCCGCGCCGTTCGGGTTGCGCTTCCGCTTCTTGGTCACTGACTCGCCTCCTCGATCAGACCGCGGCGGTAGGCGTGGAACGCCTCGGCGGGAATGCGGCGCGCGCGCCCGATAGTGACGGACGCCAGCCTTCGCGAGCGGATGAGGTCGTAGACGGTCGAACGCCCCACCTTCAGCCGCGCCATCACCTCGGGCACGGTCAGGAACTCTTCGGTCATCGCCGTCACGGCCGTTGCCCTTCCGCTTGGTGGGACAGTCCCGTTTCAAGTTCGGTCTGCTGCTGGTCAGCGCTCTGAGCGGGACGCTGGGACACCTGGGACACGTCGGACGCCGCTGCATTCCGGTCTTCGGGCGACGCGAAGTAGCGGCCACCTGAGTCCTTGGTGAGCTGGCCGTCCGCCGCCATGCGCGCGCACGTCCGCCGGACGGTGCCCGGGTCGGCGTCGGCGAGCCCTCGCGCGATGTCCTTCGGCTTGCTACCAGGGTTGGCCCGGACGTACCGGAGGATGGACGCCCGGGTGGTGCCGACCGTGTGATCACCCGCGGGACCTTCGAGGAGCTGCCAGGCACCAGCGCCCGCATGGAAGCGCAGGGCGTATTCCGCCTCGTCCACGTCCCGTCCGGTGACGTGGAGAACGCCGTCCGCCTGGCCGCGGGAGCGCTTGAGAACCAAGGTCGCGTCGGCGGCGCCGGCCAGGCCGTTGGTGCCGGAGACTTCGGTGAGGAAGTCGTCGGAAGCGGCCTTGCGGACGTGGTGGACCAGGACAACGGCGATGCCGTAGTGGTCGGCTAGGCGCTTGGCGTGGCCGACCGCAGCGTAATCGGCGTCGTAGGCCGAGGCGCCAGGGGTGGAGGGGCCGCGCATCTTCGCGAACACGTCGATCACGATCATGCGGGCGTCCGTGTGCCGCTCGACCCATTGCGCGATGGCTTCGCCGCCGCCCTGGGGCAGCGGCGGGCAGGAGGTGGCCAGGGTCAGCGTGCCCGGTGCGCGGTTGGAGTCGAGGAGCTTGCGCATGCGGGTCTGCAGTCGGCGCGGGGTGTCCTCCAGGGCGAGGTAGAGGACGGGGCCACCGTCCACGGGGATGCTGTCCATCGCCTGTCCGCCGGCGGCGACGGCCAGGGCCAGGCCGAGGGAGAGCCAGGACTTGCCGACCTTCGGCGGGCCGGCGAGGAGGTTCACGCCCTCGGAGATGATCCCGGGCACCGCCCAGCGCGGCTCAGGGAACTCCGTGGCCATCAACTCGTCAGCGGTCCAGGCGGTACGGATGCGCTGCTGTGCCGGTTGCAGTGGGCTGGGCTCCGGGCCGGGTGGGACGGAGTACAGGTGGGGCGGGATGGCCGCGTCTTGCGTCATGCGGCTGCCCTCCGGGCGACCGTGCGGGGTCGGTGGGCGCCGGCGCGTAGGCCGGAGGCGATGGTGCGGCGGGCGGCTCGCTCTTCGAGGCCGACGCCTACGGCCGCGGAGGTGAGTAACGCGGTGACTTCCGCGGCGGCCAGCTCGCCGCCGGCGACGAGCTGGCCGAGGGCGACGGAGGCGCGGTAGAGGGCGGTGTTGCGGGTGCCGACCGGAGCGCCGGTGACCCGCTGCCACTCCCCCTCCATCGCGCCGCGCAGATACGCGCTCAGCCGCCGCGGGCCCAACTCGGGCAGCGGAACCGGTCGCTGCGGCGGCAGGGGGGCGGGGGTGAGGAGGTCGGTCAGCCACTCTGGGAGCGGGGCGGGCGGTGTGTCGTGGAGGACCGAGTAGTGGGCGCTGCCCACGGTGCTGTCAGCGCCGACGATGTACCCGCCCCCGGCCCGGGTGTCGATCTTCCACCCCAACTTGCCCGCGGTGTTGCGGAGCCGAGTATCTGCCGGTGCCGTGAAGTACAGGTGCGTGCCGCCGCTCGCGGTGCGGACCGTGTAGGTCTGGGTCGGGAGCTGCTGGCCGTGCTCGTCGGCGACAACGGCGAGCATGTCCGCGCCGTCGACCACTCCTGCGGGCGTTCCCGGCGGCGGGGTGTAGTCGTCGTGCTTGGGCACGTCCAGGTCGATGACGACCAGCCGTGAGGGGCCGGTGGCGATGCCGAGGTTGTACGCGCCACTGGACCAACAGCGGGTGATGCACGTGCGGTCGACGGTGGCGCGTTGCTCCCACGCGGCGACGGCGGGCCGCTTGGCGCCGGGGACGAGGGGGAAGACGTGCCAGCCGCGTTCGGCCGCGGAGATTGCGGCGTGGTGCAGTGGCTGGGTGGAGCGGTAGGGCATCCTGAAGACACCTCCTGATTCCTGATGGGATGGGAGGCCGGGGCAGCGGGCTTCGTTGACCCGTCGGCCGCTGCCCCGGGCCCTGGTCAGCCGAGGTCGGCGCAGGCCGCCTCGTACTGCCGGCGGACGTATGCGCGGAAGTCCTCGTCCGTCGCCAGTTCCTCACCGCGGAAGCTCAAGCCGTGAAACGAGGCGTCGTAGTCGGCGAGCTGGCGCGCGGCGCGACCGGCGGCCGAGACCGCCTCGGCGGCGGCGTCCGGGGCGAGCGTGGTCTCTTCGCGGAGCGCGATGCGGTCCAGGAGCGCCGCCTTGCGGAGCCAGAATTCGCGATCGATGCCGTGGCTCAGCGGGTACTTGCGGAGGGCGCGCAGGACCCAGGAGATCTCCCACGCGATGCTCGGCGCGTTCGCGTACGCGGGGTCCGTGGTGCTGGTCTCGGGCTCGTTCATGGCGTCCCCTTTCAACCTGCGTCGTTCACGGCGTCGGCGAGCGCGGTCATGATCTGGTCGATGGAGTCGGCGGCTCCGGTGCGGGAGAGGTAGAAGCCGAAGAGCAGGGCGACGACGGCCGCGGGGACGCCGACCGCGCGGAAGCGGATCAGCAGCGCCAGTAACAGGCCGAACAGGGCGAGTGCGGTGATCGTGATGGTCACTTGGGGCTCCTCGGGGTCAGCGGGTGCCTTCGCGGTGCATGCCGGAGAGGGAGTTGTAGACGTGGCGGCCGAGGCGGATGCGGCGGCCGTTGCCGCGGCAGGGGCGGCAGTCTCGGCCGCGGACGAGCCGCCCGCGGCGGGTCTGGCGCATGCGGAAGCCGAAGCCTCGGCAGCGGCGGCAGCTTCCGAACGGGCTGATCGCGCAGAGTGCGGCGTAGCAGAGGGTGATGATGAGGATGCCGGGCATAGCGGAGAGCAGGGAGGACACAACAACCCCTCTCAGGGCCGGAATCAGGGAGTGGGTGAGATGGGCCGCTAGACGCTAGGAAGCAGGTAAGCGGCGCTTTGAAGTGCTAGCGGGGGTGCTAGACCTAGCAGGGGTGCCCGCTAGGTCTAGCGGCGTCCGCTCGTCAGGCCGCGGCGGCGCTGCCGTCACGTTCGGCGATGGCGCGGAGGATGTCAGCGCGGCGGATGCCGCGGCGGTTGGCGCCCTTGCCGTCCTCCGTGGTGCCCCAGACCTGGACCGTGCGGATTCCGTGCGGGCGCAGGGCGGCGGTGAGTTGGTCCGTGTTCCACTCGCCGTAGACCTCCGGCCGGAGGTCGGCCAGGCGGGCAAGCACGGACTCGTTCCAGAGCTTCGGCTTTGCTGCCGGGATGGCGGCGGCCAGGTCGCTCAGGAGGTCGTACGAGGACGCGGGATCGGCCTCCGACTGCTCGCCGAGTGCGTGCCCGGCGAGGGTGCCGGCACGTTCCCGCGCGGCACGTGCGCGGAGGGCGATCTCGTCGGCCTGCAGGGCGTCAATGTTGGCGGAGCGGACGATACGGGCGTCGGCACCTTCGCCGAGGAAGTAGCAGACGCCCTTGTCGCCCCACGCGAACATCGACGCCCGCACACCGCGCTTGTACGCGCCGGTGCCCAAGACCATGTCGTTCTCGACCTGGCCCATGACCTTCAGACACCAGCGGGCGGAAGCGTTCGCGCTGATCGCGGTCGGGATGCTGTCCTTGTCCGGCCGCTGCGTCGACAGCAGAAGCACGATGCCCAGGGCCGGGCCGCGTTTGACGAGGTCGGTGCAGATCTCTTTGAACTCCGCGCCGTGCTTGTGGTGCTCGAACCACACTTGGCACTCGTCGACCCCGACCACGATGGGGTGCAGCCCGAGGGACCGCTTCGAAGCCAGGTCGGTCGTCACCTTCGACTCCGGGCACACATCACGCGGCAGGGACCGGATCACCTTCGCGCGGCGGCGCAGCTCGCCTTGCAGCTCGCGCATGGCGGCGATGCCGTACGCGATGTCCTCCGGCTCCTCGCCGGCCCGGTGGCGGTAGGCCACGCGGCCGAGGGGGTCCAGGTCGCCGGTGCCCTTCAGGTCGTACGTGTGGAGTTCGGCCCGTGGGTCGAGGGCGGCGATAAGGAGGAGGAGCCGGAGGAGGAACGTCTTGCCCATGCGTGGGATGGCTCCGATGACGCCCGCGATGAACATCAGCGTCACGCCGACCCACCGGCCGCGCTGGTCCGTCCCCCAGGACACGGGACGGAAGAGGTCCACCGTGCCCGACTTGGCAAGCGGCCAGGGCTCCTGCCGCGCCTGCGACATGTCCTGATCACCGACCCACAGCCGAAGACGGCCGGTGTGCTCGTCCGGCACCGGCTCCGGCCACACGGTGCCCAGCGGGCGGCGCAGACCGGAGGCGAGCTTGTCCCGGCGCTCGATGACGTCCGTGACGGTCACGCCGTACGGGAGATCACCCTCGGCGAGCCAACCGGGCCCGTCGCGTGTGATGGGTGCCGAGAAGGAGAAGCCGGGGCCGCCTTTCGCCTGCTCTTGGTTGATCGCCTGGATACCCAAGGCGCCGAGGGCGCGAAGGACGATGTTCGACGTGAGCTTGGTGGTCTTGGGGATCTCGACGGCGCGGTGGATCACCGGTTCGTCGGCCGGCTGGCCGAGCCAGCCGAGGGCCGTGGTGACCACGTAGCCCGAGAGGGCCAGCAACCATGCGGGGGCCAGGACGAATAAGGCGAGTGCCGCGGCAAGTCCGGCGACGGAGGCCATCAGGGCGACGACCGTGCGCCACCTGACCCGGCGGTCACGCTGCCGGGAGAGCTTCAGGTAGTAGTCGATGTCCTCTTTGCTGGCCGCCGCGCTGCGGAACGGCTGCCCCTCAGCGTCGGCAACCCACCGCAGTGCGCCTCCGATGAAACGGGCAGTGCCTCGCGGAAGTTGGAGGGTAAGCCGGAGCTGGTACCAGGGCGTACGCACCGCGTGGTACGCCACCACGTGCCAGCCGTACGCCGCGACGCCGGAGCCGGCGGCCTTGAACTCACGCCAGGAACGAGCCCAGGGCGGGACGACCGGCCGCCGCTTCGAGCCTGTAACCCGGTCCATGAGCCGTACGGCGGAGGAGCCGCCGGGCCGGTCGACCAACGTGACCTCGTCGGGAGGAGGGCCGCCGGAATCGGCCGCGCTCTCCTCGTTCTCGTCATCGTGCTTCACTGAATCTTCCTTCCGGTTCGGAGGGAAGCCGGGGCCCGGCCCTACCCGCCAAAGCAGCGACCGGGCCCCGGCGGCGAGCGATTCAAGGAGCGCTAAGGCTGCCCAGCGGCGGCGGGCCGCGGGCCGCGTTCGGAGTCGAGCCGTACGAACACGCCGTGCACGTAACTCGGTGCGCGGGTCGCTCGCTTCGCGGTCTCGCGTACGGTCAGGCCCTCGGCCCAACCGTCCTCGATGACCCGCTGCGCCTCCGCGGTGCTGAGCTTGTCCGGCTCAGGCTCGGGGACGTGTTCAGGTGAACGGCCACACCCGTTCAGGGCGGCGCCGAGGGTGAACACGCCTGGCTGGCCTCCCGCCCGGATGCTGTCCGTTGCCCGCCGCATCTGCCCGCGTACCTCCTCGGCGAGCGCGGAGGCGACCGGGTCACCGACCGCCTCCGTCCACGGGGAGGACAGGGGCACCGTCGCCAGATCGGCCGCGTGTCGCCGGGCCGCGAGCAGTTCGAGTAGCTTCCGCCTCTGCTCGCGGTCCGCCCCCACCGACGCCTTCGCCACCGCGGCCGACAGCCGCCGCGCGATACGTCGCCCGCGCCGCCCGGCCCGCTGCTCCGGCGGCAGGGCCGCGAGCCGCGCCGCCAGCTCGACCGCGCGAAGCGTGGCGCGGTCCCGGCTGATCTGTGCCGCGTTCCGGTCCCCCTCGGTGATCTCGAGCCGGGACAGCAGCCGCTCACGCAGATCCCGCCCAGCCACCGCGAGCACTCCGCGGGACTCCGCGTCGGGCCTGCGGTGCCGGAGTTCGATGCCCATGGCCAGATGCCAGAGCACGGCCGCCATCACCGGCCCGACGAACGCGCGAACCGTGCCGCCCAGCGGCCCGGACTCGGCGTACGCGGGGATCACCTGGACACCCGTGATGAGCCAGACTAGGAGCCCGGGGGCGCCGGGCGCCTTCATCGGGCCGTGGAGGTTTTGCCGCGCCATGAGGGCCGAGGCGAACAGCCCCAGTTCCGCGGCGGCGAACATCGCGGCTCGCTCGGCCGTGCTCCCCATGCCCAAGTAGTCCTCGGCGAACCGCCAGGACGTGTCAGCGGTGTACGCCGTGCAACTCGCGGCAGCGAGCGCCGCGACCCGCACGGCGGCGGTGTCGAGCCTCGCGTACCGGGCCAGCCGGCGCAGCGTGAGCCAGAGAAACGCCAGCCCGAGGACCACCGCCGTGGCGGCAACCACGGCGTTCGACCCCCAGGGGATATGAGCGACGTGCTTCATACCGCCCGCCTCAGCCGCGGCGTCCACCGCCGACCCCTGGCGTACCGGCTGAGCCGCGCCGCGTAGCGGGCATTCGACCGGGCGACCTCGTCGCCCGCGGCCTGCTCCTGCAGTTCGGCCAGGACGTCGTTGGCAACGGCGAGCCGCGCCGCGCGCTCCTCCGCCGACTCGACCCGGCCGGCCGGCTCGTCCACCGCGGTCGGGCCGAGGAACAACCTGCGGAAGTCCTCAGCCCACGCCGTCTCAAAGCCG
>NZ_JAINRD010000047.1 GCF_020400605.1 Streptomyces aculeolatus
GGAAGACTCAGGCCGCTCCGCGGCCTGAGTTGCAGGCGCGCTCCGCGCGCCCAGGCCAACTGCAAAGGAGCGCCGGCGTTCTTTTCGTGCCGCAACGATTGCTTCAGCAAATTATGCAGTCCACTCGTTGCCTGCCCCTGAAACTCCACATTAAGCGGCAAACCCTACCGAACTCACATACTCGTACTTCCCCCATTGGGAACCAAGATCAACCATTTTGTCAATCCATGCAGCTTCAAGAGCCCCGTGGTCTCTGTCGGCCCATGCAGCCACGATGGCGTCCCAGTTCCGAATGTTCAACGACCGGTATTCCAGAATGCGTTGGTGCGGGCGTGCGACACGGCTCTGATCAAGGGGATGGATTTCCACTCTGGTCCCCCCACCGCCGTTCAGCCGCCTCAGCAGATACCGTGCAACGTTTCGTCGGCGATACGCCCAGTACGCGGCATCGATTTTTTTCAGATTCGCTTTGCTGGGCCGCTGCTTGCCGCTCAGCCAGGCTTTGATGGTCCTGTCCTTGACGGTGATTCCGGCTTCTCGCATCGCTTGCCGTCCGGCTTCGGAGCGAGTCAGGTAGCGCACCCGTGCGGTGAGTCCCCGTCGCGTGGTGATGGGTGAGGTGATGCCGTCGACCAGGGAGTCCAGGACGCGCGCAGTGGCCTGGCCGCCGTGCTCGCCCTGGGCGCCGTACTTTCCGAAGTCGTCTGTCCTGCCCGGCATTTACCCTGCGCCCCCGTCGTCGGCCGCGTAGGTGTCCTTCACCTTGACCTGTGACACGCCGCGGCCTTCGGTGAATACCTTTCTCCAGTCTCCGGCGATGTGCAGCTCGTCGGTGCCCATTACCCGGATCACTGTGAGTCCAGCCATGTGGGCCTTGTGTGCTTTCAGCCACAGGTTCACGAATGCCTGGGAGCGGATGATGTGCATCCAGTCCGGGCGGTACAACTCCCGGTTGTAGTTGGACTCTCCCATGGTGGACACGAACTTAGAATACATCGATTTGACGTATTCGAGGGTCACTTCGTCGTCGTTCGTGATGGCTTCTTCGCGAGCGTCCCGGAGGATCTGGCGGAACTTTTCGAAGAGGTTCTCTGTTGCTCCCGAGGTGAACGACTCATGAATTACCGGTGGTTCGCACAGTGGTCCGTACTTTGCAGTCGCCAGACGTTGGAGCAGGCGGAGCGTGGGTTCGGTAACCCAGAGCGGTCCGGGTTCGTCGCGGGCGCCGAGAGGGTGGGGAAGGTCGGTGTCGTGGTCCCAGGCGGGTGGGGTGATGAGGTGGATGCCGGCGCGGCGGGTGGAGTGGACGTTGCCGGTGGAGCGTTCGAGGGCGCCGAGGGGAAGGTGTGTTTTGAGGGCGGAGAGATAGGCGCCGTTGATATCGAGAGCGGTGATGTCGTGAATGCCCGGTGGTAGGTGGGGGCGGGTCCAGCGGGGGCGTGCCTCCCAGATGTCGTCGGCGCCCCGGGCGGTCTTCTTTTTCAGGATGTCGGGGAGCGGGGGGTGGCCGATGACGTCGTAGCGGCCGCCGGTGCGGCATTGGTCGAGCAGTTCCATGGCGTCGGCGATTGCCCGGCGGAGGAGTTCTGCGGTGGCTGCCTCGGTGTCGCCGCCGTGTGCGGTGAGTGCGGTGTGGACCTTGTCGGTGATGAACCTTTGTTGCGGGGCGGGGGTGGTCGGTCGTGTGCGTGTAACGGTTGGCGGGGTGGTCTGGGGGGCTGTCGCTGTGGGGGTCGGGGTTGCTGCGGCGCATTCGGCGGGGTCGAGGTGTTGGACGAAGCCTTCTACTTCCTCGGTGGCCGGCTGCCCGCACAGCACGCAGGGTGCTGTGGTGGGCGGAGGGTGGGGGTCGTCGTGCGCGGTGCTGTCGGGCTGGGTTGGTGCGGGGGGCGTTCGGGTGCTGGGGGTGTTGTGTGTGGGCTGCAGGCCGTCCAGTAGGCGTCGGTACTTGGTGCGGGCGTCGCCGGCGGGCTCCCAGCGTCCGCTCTCCCAGGCGCTGACGGTCTCTCTGCTCACGCCGACGGCGCCGGCGACCTGGGCCTGGGTGAGGCGTGCGGCGCGGCGTAGCCGCTTGCGTTCCGTCGGCGGTGGCAGGGGGGTGTCGGCTGTGACCGAGGCCAGGAGGGCGTCTACGGCGTCGAAGTCCACGGTGTGCTGCCTTCCGCTCTGCTTGGCACCCGGCTCTCCATCTTCACATGCGACTTCACATCATTCACCCGTCGGCTTCGCGGTCGTCACACGGCGCGGCCGGCGGTCGCCGTAGGGCCGCAGAGGTCTGTGCATCCGCCGAAGGGTGGAGTGCGGGTCCGGACTTTCAACGGGCGGGGCGGTCGACGTGGGTGACGAGGCCCGCTCCGCCCTGGTGCAGCTGCTTTCGTTTCGGACAGGGGTGCGAAGATGCGCTCGTGGTGTCAGATGCCGAGTGGGCTCGGATTCGGAGGGGCCTGCGCTTCGGGCAGGTTTTCGAGGGCATCGTCGTGCAGGTTCCCCGGCCCGGTGCGATCGGGATCTTCGTGGACATCGGTCTGAGTGTCGGAGGCTTCGTCGACGTCCTGCTGCTGCCGGAGCGGAGCGATGGCTGGCCGGTGGAAGGCGCGGTTGCGGATTTCGAGGTCTGGTGGGCCGACAGTCGTCAGCAGATCCGGCTGAAGCCGTCCGACTCACGGTATCTGCGGAGCGACTTCACAGACTTCGTGGGACGCGTCCGCCCGCATTGGTCAGCCGAGGTCGGTCGGCCTGTTCGTGATCCCGGGCCACTGGCCCCCGATGAGGTGCGGTCCTTGCTGCGATCTGATGGTCCGCCCGCCGGCTGCCCATGAGGTCTGGTGACTGAGCGTTGCGCCTCGGGAGGTAGTTGTCTTGCTGGTCAGGGTTGGATTTGGTCCAGCCCTGCGCGGTCGGGGTGCTGATTCACGAACCGAGGGGAGCATGAGCGCACCGGTCCTCCCCCGCTTTCCCCGGTGCTGGTCTTCGTCGTGTGCGGGGTCAGTGGGGGTGGGTCATGTGGGTGAACCAGTTTGCTGCTGCGGTGGCGACTTCTTCGAGGGCGCCTGGTTCTGGGAAGAGGTGTGTGGCGCCTGGGATCACGTGGAGTTCGTGGGGTGCGGTGAGTTGTTGTGCGGCTTGTTCGTTGAGTTTGATCACGGTGTCGTCGTGGCCGCCGACGAGTAGGAGTACGGGGGCGCGTACGTCGGGGAGGGCGTCGGTGGCGAGGTCGGGGCGGCCGCCGCGGGAGACTACGGCTTTGATGAGTTCGGGGCTTTCGGCTGCGGTGATGAGGGCTGCGGCGGCGCCGGTGCTGGCGCCGAAGAGGCCGAGGGGCAGGTCGGTGGTGCGGGCTGTGAGCCAGTGGGCTGCGCCGGTGAGGCGGTGGGCCAGTAGGGGGATGTCGAATCGGTGCCGGCGGGTGATTGCGTCGGTCTGGTCTTCGGCGGGTGTGAGGAGGTCGAGGAGCAGGGTGGCGAAGCCGCGGTCGTTGAGGTGGGTGGCGACGGCTTGGTTGCGGGGGCTGTGTCGGGAGCTGCCGCTGCCGTGGGCGAACAGTACGAGGCCGGTGGCGTCGTCGGGGAGGGTGAGGTCGCCGTTGAGGTGGGTGCCGGCGGTGTGGAGGGT
Organism: Streptomyces aculeolatus; assembly: GCF_020400605.1. Classification (GTDB taxonomy): domain Bacteria; phylum Actinomycetota; class Actinomycetes; order Streptomycetales; family Streptomycetaceae; genus Streptomyces; species Streptomyces aculeolatus. The sequence goes on from NZ_JAINRD010000047.1 coordinate 3,613, forward strand.
CACGCTCTGGGTGGGCATGGTGGCCTCCCGGTCTTCCTGGGACGTTGCTGCTGGGTGGGGTGTCCTTGGGAAGGATGGGGCAGGTGGGGGGCGTGTTCGGTGATGTGGTGCGGCGTGTCGGTGCTGTGGGTGGGTCAGGTCGTGGGTGGTCGGAGTTTCAGGTAGGTGGTCACTGCGGTGACGAGCAGGATCACGCAGCCGGCGAATACCAGGCCGGCGTCGCGTACTCCGAGTTCCTGTGTGAGGGCGCCGACTCCGACGACGGGTAGCGAGATACCTACGTAGGCGAAGACGAAGAATGCGGAGAGTGTGGCGCTGCGCTGTAGTTCTGGGGCCGCCGTGCCGATCATGGTCAGGCCTGCGCGGAAGGACAGGCCCTGGCCCACGCCGCCGGTCACGGCGCCGAGGATGAGGATCGGCAGCGACTCCTCCAGGAGTGAGGCTCCGATGAGCAGGAGGCCCAGGACCAGCACCGCACAGCCCAGGGGCAGGGCTTTGGCCGGGCTGATGCTGCCCATGAGTAGCTGGCCTGCGGTGGAGGCGCAGAAGACGGAGAAGACGACGGCGCCGGCGACTGCGAGGTTGTGCACGTCCAGCACCGTTGCCATGAAGTCTGGAGCGACGGCGGTGAACAACCCCAGCACGGAGAACCCGGCGAAAGCCGCCAGGGCACAGGGCACGAACACTGCGCGGACGGCAGGGGGGATCGTCATGCCTTGAGGTCGCAGGGAGGGCCGGGGACGGGTGCGGTGCACGGTTTCCGGAAGCATCCAGGTGACCGCGGCGGCGGCTGCGAGGAGGGCCAGGTGCACGAGGAACGGCAGCTTCAGCGGCCAGGGCGCGTACTGGGCCAGGATGCCGGAGAGGAGAGCGCCGAGGCCGAGGCCGCCCATGTTGGCGGCGGTGGCTGCGAAGGCGGCGCGGGCGCGGCGTCCGGGTGGTGCCAGGTCCAGGACGGTGGCGGTGGCGGTGCCGCTGAACAGGCCGGCGGAGAAGCCGGAGAGGATTCGGCCGGTGAAGAGTTGGGGCAGGCCTTGTTCGAAGATGAAGAACAGGGCGCTGGCTGCGCCTAGTGCGGTGGCGCTCAGCAGGATGGGGCGTCGGCCGAGGGTGTCGGAGAGGTTGCCGGCCAGGAGCAGGGCGGCGATGACGCCTGCGGCGTAGACGGCGAAGACCACGGTGACGGTGAGTTCGGAGAAGCCGATCTGCTGTCGGTAGAGGCCGTAGAGGGGGGTCGGCAGGGTGGTGCCGAGCATGCCTGCGGTGAAGACGGCTGCGGCTGCGAGGTATCCGGGGCGGGGGTGTTTCACCTGGTGGCCGTGTCCGGGGTGGTGTTCTTCAAGGGCCGTCTCCCGCGAAGAAGTGGGCAGGTGCGTGTGCGCGTGGCTTGTCGCTTGCCTAGCTGACGGGGCGGGAGGGTTCGGGGAGGCTCGCGTTCGGGTCACTCCGACGGGTGCAGGTGCCTGGTCGGCTGGGTTCTGGTCTTCGTCGGTGTGCGGATCCGCTGCGGGCGGCCGGGGGCGGCTGGTGGCTGGGGGCTGGGGTTAGTCGATGCCGCGGATGATGTGCCAGTCGGTGTCTTCGTCTTCGTCGCCGGCCAGTAGTACGGGGGGTGTGGTGTGTGCGGTCGGCGGGGTGGTGGGGGGTGGTGGTGTGGTGTCCGGTGGTTGGTCGGCGGGGTGTGTTCGGCGGGGTCGGGTCATGTGCTGGTCCGCGGGTTCGGTGGGGTGGCGGGGTGGGCGCGCGGGTTGCGGGTGTGGGTGTGTGCGGTGCGGTGCCAGGGGGCCGGTAGTGGGCGGGGGGTGGGGGGTGTCGTTGCGGTGGTGCGGCGGTGGGTCAGCAGGGCGGTGCTGAGTGCGGCCAGGTCCTCTGTGGTGGGGTTGCCTCGTTCGATGCGGATCAGTGGTGTCGTGCTCATGGTTCTCCTCGGCTGTCGCTGGGGGCGGGTTGCCGTGTTTGCGGCAGGGTGTGTCGGCGTGTTTGCCGCGGAGCATGGTGAGGGCGCGGATCGGTGCGGTGCGTGTGTCGGCGGGGTCGATCACGTCGTCGACCAGGCCGCGTTCGGCGGCGTAGTAGGGGTGCATGAGTTCGGTGCGGTATTCCTTGATCTTGCGGCGGGGTCGGCGGAGGCGTTGATTTCGCGGCGGAAGATGATGTTGGCGGCGCCTTCGGCGCCCATGACGGCGATCTCGTTCGAGGGCCAGGCCAGGGCGATGCCCACCACCCTCACGGCCGAGCAGCAGCGCGACGTCATCGAGAAGGTCTTCCACGAGGGCCTGGACCTCGGCGACCTCTCGGCCGCCGACCGCTACCTGACCGCGGACTTCCGCAACCACGGCAGCCACGACGACTCCATGCGGGGTCCGGAGGCGTTCAAGCACACCATCAGGATCCAGCAGTCCGCGTTCAGCGACATCCGCTACGAGATACTCGACTTCATCTCGATGGGCGACCGGGCGGCGATCCGCTGGGTGATGCACGGCAAGCACACCGGCCCGTTCATCGGCGTCCCGCCGACCGGCCTGCATGTGCAGCACCAGGCGATCATCTGGTTCCGCTTCGAGGGCGACCGGATCGCCGAACGCTGGGGCATCGTCGACAACTTCACCCTGGAGCGCTTCTTGAAGTCCGGCGGCAAGCCGACCGGCCCGCTGACCCCCGCCGGCGCCGGGGCCGGCAAGCCGGGCGCCTGACCCGCCCGGGCGCCGGGCGGGCACCCGCCGCCGCGACGCGGCCCCCGTGCCCGCCCGGCACCCGGTCCCCCGGCCGTCCGGCGAGCTCGGGCCCGGAAGCGGATTGCTGGTTGCTCATCTTGATGCATAAGCTTATTGATGATTGGTCGAGCGGCCACCGCGGCACCGCGGCATGGCGGTGTGCGGGGTGGTCAGGCAGTGAGGGAGAGGACGATGGGCCAGGAGTTCAAGAACCACGACATGACGATGATGTTCACCATCCACAACGCGCTGCGGCGTGAGCTGGAGCGGATCGCGCGTATCACCGCCCGTGTCGACGAGGATCCCCGTCACGTACTGAGCTGCGCGGTGGGCTGGGAGCTGTTCAAGAACAACCTCACCATCCACCACACCTCCGAAGACCTCACCCTGTGGCCGGTCATGCAGCAGGCCCTCGCCGACCGCCCCGACGACCTCGCCCTCCTGGACGCGATGGAGAGCGAGCACGCCGTCATCGACCCCCTCCTCGTCGACATCGACGCCGCCCTGGCCGACCGCGAAGGCGGACTCGAGCGCCTCACCGGCCTGACCGACACCCTCAACACGCTCCTGCGCAACCACCTCCTGCACGAGGAGCGCGAAGCCCTCACCCTCATGGACACCACCTTGACCAACGAGCAGTGGGCGGCGTTCGGCAAGGAGCAAAGCGGCCGCCACACCGACGACATCCCCACCTACCTGCCGTGGCTGCTCGACGGCATGAACTCCGACCAGCTCAACCAGTTCCTCGGCAACATGCCCCCGCCCATGCGCACCGCCTACGAGAGCGAATGGCGCATCGCATACGACGACCTCGACATCTGGAACACCCACAGCAAGACCCACTGACCCGCCGCACGCCGCCGCACCCCGCGGCCGGGCCCCCAAGCGGAGCTTCACGCCGGGGCCCGGCGGCCGCGGGGGCATCCGGTGGCCTGCTCCCCCGGGCGCGGTGTGCCCGGGGGGAGGCGGGGCAGGCGGATCTATACTCGGGCAGGAGGTGCTGTCTTGCGGCGTGCACGCAGTGAAGTCCACGAACCGGCCGGCCGGGTCGACCCGGCGGTGGCCCCGGTAGGGTCCGACGGGCCCGCCGGGGTGCTCTCGGAGCCGCTTCCCGGTGAGCTCTTCTTCCTTCTGCGCCGGGTCCGCGCGAAGTTCTCCCTGGTGTCCGACTGCGCCGAGACCGCCTCCCGGGACTTCCTCGTCCTCGACGCCCTCGGCGGCCAGGACTGGGCCTCGCAGATCGACCTCGCCGAACGCCTGGGCATCAACCGGACCATCATGGTCCAGGTCATCGACCGGCTGGAGGACCGCGGCGAGGTCCAGCGCACCCGCGACCCGGGGAACCGGCGCCAGTACGTGCTCTCCCTCACCGAGCGGGGCCGGGCCGCCCTGGAGGACCAGCGGCTGGCCGTCGCCGAACGCGACGCGCTGCTGACCTCCGCGCTCACCCGCAAGGAGACCGCCCGCCTCAACGAGCTGCTCGCCCTGCTGCTGCCCGCCTCGGCGCGGCCGCTGGTGCGCGGCAGCGAGAACCTCGTCGCCCAGGCCGACCTCAGGCTGCGCCGGCAGGGGGACGACAAGCTCGCGGGCACCGGACTGCGCCTGCGCTTCTACCGGCCCCTGTCCGCGCTCGCCGCCCTGGGGCCGTGCTCCCAGCAGCAGCTCGCCGAGTCCCTGGCCATCACCGGGCCGGCCGCCTCGCAGCTCGTGGACGACCTGGTCAAGCAGCAGCTGGTGCACCGCGGCCAGGACCCGCACGACAGGCGCCGCTACGCGCTGGAGGTGACCGCGCCCGGCCGCGAGGCGCGCGCCGTCATCGCCACGGCCGTACGCCAACTGGCCGCCGACATGACGGCGCTGCTCGGCCCCGGCGGCGAGGACGACCTGCGGGCGCTGCTGCTGAAGGTCGACTCCGCGGCCATCACCGCCACCGCGCCCTGACCCCCGCCCCCGCTCCCCCGGGCCGCGGCCCGGCAGGCGGCGGGCCGGGGGTGTCAGGTGTCGGCGGTGTGCTGCCACATGTCGCGCAGCGACTGCCCGACGGAGGTCTTCGGCCGCCAGGCCAGGAGCCGGTCGGCGAGGCGGATGTCCGCGCGGGTCCAGCCTGCGCCGTGGGAGGCCACCGGCTGGTCGGTCAGCTCCAGTACGCCGGCGTCCAGGCCGGCCTCGGCGACCAGCAGGGTCAGCAGCCGGCGCATGCCCAGGGCCTCGCCGCGCCCGATGTTGACGCTCCGGCCGGCGAGCGGGGACTCGGCCGCCCGTACGACGGCGTCGGCCAGGTCCCGTACGTCGACGTAGTCCCGCCGGTCGCCGTTGACCTGAAGGCGCAGCCGGCCGCCGGGCTCCCGTGCGCGCAGCCTGCGTACGACGGAGCCGAGGAAGCTGCCGGCCGCCGCGCCCGGGCCGTAGACGTTGACCGCGCGCAGGACGACGCCCTGCACGTGACCGGCCCGGCTCGCCTGGAGCACGGCGTTCGAGCCGGCGAGCTTCGAGCGGCCGTAGGGGGTCCGGGGGCGGGGCGGACGCGCCTCGTCGATGTCGGTGCCCTCGGGTACGGGGCCGTATTCGTGGATGGAGCCGATCTGCACGAACCGCGGGGGTGCGGGCAGCAGTCGGGCGGCGTCCAGCAGGTGGCCGACGAGGCGGGTGTGGGCCTGCCGGTTGTCCTCGGCGGAGGCGAGCCAGCCTCCGGTGGCGTTGACCACGATCCGGGCGCCGGCCGCCGCGAGGACCTCGGCGATCCGCGCCGCGGGGGCCGCCGCGAGGTCCAGGGCGGTGCAGGTGCGCCCGGCGGCGGCCGGCGGGCGGCGGCGGGCCACCGCCAGGACGCGGTAGCCGCTCGTCTCGAACGCCGAGGCCACCTGCCGGCCGATGGAGCCGGTGGCCCCCAGGACCGCGACGGCCGGCCGCGGCGCCCCGGCGGGGTCGGTGGGGTCAGTGGGCATGGGCGCGCTCCTTCGGGGCCGGCTGCTGCCACCAGGCGGTGTTCTTCGCGTACCAGCGGACGGTGTCGGCCAGTCCCTGTGCGAAGGAGACCCGGGGCGTGTAGCCCAGGGCGCGCAGTTTGGTGTCGTCCAGGGAGTAGCGCCGGTCGTGGCCGAGGCGGTCGGGGACCCGCTCCACCCTGTCCCAGGTCGCCTCGCAGGCGGCCAGGAGGCGTTCGGTGAGCTGGAGGTTGGTCAGCTCGCAGGTGCCGGCGATGTGGTAGACCTCGCCGGGCGTGCCCCGTTCGGCGGCGATCTGGATGCCGCGGCAGTGGTCGGTGACGTGGATCCAGTCCCGTACGTTGCGGCCGTCGCCGTAGAGCGGCACGGTGCCGCCGGTGAGCAGCCGGGTCACGAAGAGCGGGATGACCTTCTCCGGGTACTGGTAGGGGCCGTAGTTGTTGCCGCAGCGGGTGATGACGACGGGCAGGCCGTGGGTGACGTGGTAGGCGCGGGCGAGCAGGTCGGCGCCGGCCTTGGCGGCGGCGTAGGGGGAGTTGGGGGCCAGGGGGGCGTGCTCGTCCCAGGAGCCGGTGTCGATGGAGCCGTAGACCTCGTCGGTGGAGACGTGGACGACGCGTTCGACGCCGGCTTTGAGGCAGGCGTCGAAGAGGGTCTGCACGCCCAGGACGTTGGTGCGTACGAAGTCGGCGGCCCCGGCGATGGAGCGGTCCACGTGGGACTCGGCGGCGAAGTTGACGACCACGTCGTGGCCGGGGACGAGGCGCTGGAGCAGGGCGGCGTCGCCGATGTCGCCGTGCACGAAGGCCAGGCGGTCCTCGACCGGGGCGAGGTTGGCCTTGTTGCCGGCGTAGGTGAGGGCGTCCAGGACGGTCACCCGGGCGTCCCGCCAGGCCGGGTAGGCGCCGGTGAGGAGTTCGCGTGCGTAGGCCGAGCCGATGAAGCCGGCCGCGCCGGTCACGAGTACGCGCATATCTGCACCTTGCTGTGGTCGCCGAGGACCAGGCGGTGCGCCCGGGGGGTGCGCGGCGCCGGGGTCACCTCCACCTCGTGGCCGATGAGGGATGCCTCGATGCGGCGTACTCCGCGGATCGCGGCGCCGCGCAGGACGACGGAGTACTCCACCTCGCTGTCGGTGATCTGGCAGTCCTCGGCGACCGAGGTGAAGGGTCCCAGGTAGGAGTCCTCCACCACGGTGCCGGGGCCGATGACGGCCGGGCCGACGATGCGTGAGGCGCGGACGACCGCGCCGGGGGCCACCGCGACCCGGCCGATCAGTTCGGAGTCGACCACGTCGCCCTGGACACCGGGGTCCATCTGCTCCAGGACGAGTTGGTTGACCTGCAGCATGTCGGCGACGCTGCCGGTGTCCTTCCAGTAGCCCTCGGTGATCGTCGTGGCCACCCGGTGGCCGGCGTCGAGGAGTCCGGAGATGGCGTGGGTGATCTCCAGTTCGCCCCGGCCGGAGGGTTTGAGGTCCGCGACGACGTCGTGGACCGCGGGGGTGAACAGGTAGATCCCGATCAGCGCCAGGTCGCTCCTGGGCTCGGCGGGCTTCTCCTCCAGGCCGACGAGGCGGCCCTCCATGCCCAGTTCCGCCACGCCGAAGGCCCGAGGGTCGGAGACCTTCGTCAGCATGATCTGGGCGGCGGGGCGCTCCACCCGGAACGGTTCGACCAGGTCGGTGATGCCGCCGATGAGGAAGTTGTCGCCGAGGTACATGACGAAGTCGTCGTCGCCGAGGTACTCGCGGGCGATCAGCACCGCGTGCGCCAGGCCGAGCGGGGCCTCCTGGGGCAGGTAGGTGATGTTCAGGCCGAATGCCGAGCCGTCGCCGACGGCCTGGCGGATCTCGCGGGCGGTGTCGCCCACGACGATGCCGACGTCGGTGATCCCGGCCTCGGCGATCGACTCCAGCCCGTAGAAGAGGACGGGTTTGTTCGCCACCGGGACCAGTTGCTTGGCGGAGGTGTGGGTGATCGGCCGCAGCCGGGTCCCCGCGCCTCCTGCCAGCACCAATGCCTTCACTTGGGACTCTCCTTTTCGCTGTGGGCGGCCCGCGGCGGCGCCTCGCGTCGTGTTGCGGGCCCGCCGCTGTCGCCGGTTTCCCGCCGCTTCGGCGGGGGTCGTCCGGCTGTCAGGGGGTGTGCTGCGGGGCCGGCCGGGACCGGGCGGCGGTCCGCGGGTGCCCGGCGGCGCGGGCCGGGGCGGGATCGCCCGCGGCGGCGCGTATGTCGTCCAGCAGCCGGGCCTGGCGCAGGCAGTCGGGGTCGTGGTGGGTTCCGGCCCGTACGGCCCGGGCGAAGGCGTCGAGGGTGTTGGCGACCTGGTCGTCGGGGGCCAGGCGGAGTTCCTGCGTGGCCGCTCCGCGGGTCAGCCGCAGGACGGGGGTGTGGTCGGCGGGCGGGGTGAAGGCGGGGGCCACGGTGATGCGGCCGGTGCTCCCCCGGATCTCGTAGGCCGACCGGTAGGCGTGTTCCAGGCCGAAGGTGAGCTGGGCGCTCACCCCGGCGGGGGTGGTCAGCAGGGCGGCGCCGGAGGTGTCGACCCGGCGGGCGGGTCCCGCGGTCAGGACGGCGCCGGCCACCCGCAGGCCGGGGCCGAGGAAGTGCAGGGCGGCGCGCAGGGGGTAGACGCCGACGTCCCCCAGGGCGCCGCCGCCGAGTTCCCGGCGGTAGCGGATGTTGTCGTCGGGCAGTTGCGGGACGGCGAAGGTGGCGTGCAGGGACCGGGGTTCGCCGATGGCGCCGTCGGCCAGCAGGCGCCGTACCTCGGCGTGCTGGGCGTGGTGGACGAACATCACGTTCTCCATCAGCACCAGGCCGCGTGCGGCGGCCTGGTCGAGGAGCTGTTCGGTGGCGGCGGCGTGGGTGGTCAGGGGTTTTTCCGCGAGCACGTGTTTGCCCGCGTGCAGGGCGGCCGCCACCCACGGGGCGTGCAGGGCGGTGGGCAGCGGCACGTACACGGCGTCGACGTCGTCGCGGTCGAGGAGTTCGGCGTAGCCGGCGGCGGCGGAGCATCCGTGGGTACGGGCCTGGGCGGCGGCCTTGGCCGCGTCGCGGCTGGCCAGGGCCGTGAGGCGGAGGCCGGGGCGGGCGGCGATCGCCGGCAGTATCCGGCGCAGTGCGATGTCGGCCAGGCCGAGCACGCCGATCCGTACCGCCGGCGGCTGACGGGCGGTCACCGGGCCCTCGCCAGCATTCCGTTCAGGCAGGCCAGCAGGCTGCGGGCCTGGACGTTGACGTAGTTGCTGTGGCGTACCAGGGAGGTGAGCTGGCCCACGGTGGCCCAGCAGAAGCCGGGCGGTGCGTCGAGGGGGGCCTGTTCGGGGGCGGGTTCGAGGATCATGTAGCGGCTGACGGCGTTGAGGAAGCGGCCGCCTTCCTCGGAGTGCACCGCCTCGTAGCGGACGGTGCCGGGGGCGGGGTCCAGGGCCAGGCCGAGGTAGGCGGGGCGGTCCTCGGGCGGCAGGTCGTCGTGGTTGGCGGGGACGCACTGCACGGTGGGGCCCAGTTCCAGTGCGCCCAAAAAGCCGGCCTCGGCCCTGGCCCGCATGAGGACGTGCAGGACGCCGTCGATACGGCGGGTGACGAACGCGGTGACGCCCAGGCCGCGCGGTTCGATCAGGGGCTGGGTCCAGCGGCTGACCTCGCGGCTGCCGGCCTCGACGGAGACGGCGGTGACCCGGAAGAACCGGCCGTCGGGGCGGTCGATGGTGTGGGTGCCCTTGACCCAGCCGGGCAGGGCGGCCAGCGGGACCCGTTCGGCCCGTACGCTCTGGCGGGCGCGTTCGGCCGTGAACCAGGACAGCAGGTCGACGTCGGAGTGCAGTGCGCCGGCCTGCCGGGAGCGGGCCAGCGCGGCCACGAACGGGTCGCGGGCCCCCTCGCGGTCGACGGCCCCGATGGGGGCGCAGGCCAGGACGGTGCGGGCGTCCATGTTGACCACGTTGTCCAGGTGGAGGAGTTCGCCGATCTGGCCGAGGGTCAGCCAGCTAAAGTCCGGGTGGTCCTCGATGTCCCCGTCGGCTTCGACGATCATGTTGCGGTTGTTCTTGCGGTGGAACCAGGCGCCGTGTTCGGACTGCAGGACGTCGGCCCGGCTTGACGAAGTGGTCCAGGTAGCGCACGGGGGCGCCTTCGTGGACGCGGGTGTAGTTGCTGCGGGTGGCCTGCACCGTCGGGGACAGCTGCAGCAGGTTGGGGTTGCCCGGTTCCATCTTGGCCTGCATCAGGCAGTGCAGGACCCCGTCGAACTCCTTGACCAGGATGCCGAGGATGCCCACCTCGGCCTGTTTGATGATGGGCTGGTGCCACTGGCGGTGCGGCCCGGCCTCGGTGGTGACGTGCAGGCCCTCGACGGTGAAGAAGCGGCCGCTGTCGTGGACCACGTTGCCGGTGTCGGGGTGGAAGGACCAGCGGTCGAGCGCGTCGAAGGGGATGCGGTCGACGCGGAAGGCGTGGGCGCCGCGCATCTGGTCCATCCAGGCGGCGAAGTCGCCGGTGGGCAGCATCGCGCCCTCGGTGGTGGTCAGCGAGTCGGCCAGCCTGCCGGGCAGCTCGACGTCGGCGCGGGGGCGCAGCAGCGTGTTCGGGGACATGGGAAGGACACTCCCTAACCGGGTGCGGGTCGTGGACAGGCGACGGTGCCCGGCGGGACCAGCGGGGTCGGCGGGGGTCGGCGGGGCGGCGCCGTCGGCCGGCGCTGCGGAGCCTGGTGGCGGGGGCCTGGTGGCGGGGGCCGGCGCGGTAGGGCCTGGTGGCGGTGCCGGTCAGCCGCGGGCGGCCACGAACTCCTTGATCGAGGCGACCACGTAGTCGAGCATCTCCTCGGTGAGCCCGGGGTAGACGCCGACCCAGAAGGTGTGGCCGGTGATGATGTCGCTGTTGGCGAGTTCGCCGGCCAACCGGTGCGGCTGGTCGAGGTAGGCCGGGTGCCGGGTCAGGTTGCCCGCGAACAGCAGCCTGGTGCCGATCTTGCGGTCTTCGAGGTACTCGACCAGCTCGCCGCGGGTGAAGCGGGCGCCGGGGTCCACCGTGATGACGAACCCGAACCAGCTGGGGTCGCTGCCCTCGGTCGCCTCGGGCAGGATCAGGCCCCGGGTGCCGTCCAGGCCCTCGCGCAGCCGCCGCCAGTTGCGGCGCCGCGCGTCGCCGAACTCGTCCAGCTTCGCCAGCTGGGTCAGCCCCAGCGCGCCCTGCAGGTCGGTCGCCTTCAGGTTGTAGCCGACGTGGGAGAAGATGTACTTGTGGTCGTAGCCCTCGGGCAGCGAGCCCATCTGGTATGAGAACCGCTTGAGGCACTTGTTGTTCTCGCCCGGCTCGCACCAGCAGTCCCGCCCCCAGTCGCGCATCGACTCCACGATGCGGGCCAGGGCCAGGTTCGAGGTCAGTACGCAGCCGCCCTCGCCCATCGTCAGATGGTGCGCGGGATAGAAGCTCACCGTGCTCAGGTCCCCGAAGGTGCCCGTCAGGCGCCCGTCCAGCGGTGAGCCGACCGCGTCGCAGTTGTCCTCCACGAACAGCAGGTCGCGCTCGGTGGCGAGGTCGGCGATCTGCCCGGCCGGGAACGGGTTGCCCAGCGCGTGCGCGATCATGATCGCCCGGGTGCGGGGGCCGATGGCCGCCTCGACCCGCTCGACGGTGGTGTTGTAGGTGCCCAGCTCCACATCCACGAAGACCGGCACCAGGTTGTTCTGCAGGATCGGGTTGACGGTGGTCGGGAAGCCGGCCGCCACCGTGATCACCTCGTCCCCCGGCCGCAGCCGCTGCTCCTGAAGCGCCGGGGAGGTCAGCGCGGACAGCGCCAGCAGGTTGGCCGAGGACCCCGAGTTGGTCAGGTGCGCCTTGCGCCGCTTGAGCTTGCGGGCGAACCGGGACTCGAACCTGCGGGAGCTGGGGCCGGCGGCGATACGCATGTCCAGCGCGGCCTCGACCAGCGCCACCCGGTCGTCCTCGTCGAGCACGGCACCGGACGGCCAGATCTCCGTGACCCCGGGCACGAACGCCTTCTCCTCGGCCGCCTCCTCCCGGTGGTACTTGCGGACCATCTCCAGCAGCAGCTGCTGCCGGCCCTCCTGCTGCGTCTGCAGCTTCTGCGTCTGTCGGGTCTGTTGTGCGTGCATGTCTGCGTGCCTCATTTCCATCCGGTCAGTGCCTGCCGTGGGTGCTGCCCGCCCGCCCGGCGTCCCGCCAGGGGGCGAGCAGCCCCGCGGCGAGCGCCTCACCCGTCCCCGGCGCCACGGCGTCCTTCTCGGACATCAGCGGTGGCTCGGTGAAGCCCCACGGGAGCGCCAGGTCGGGGTCGAGTGGGTTGATGTCGATCTGGGTGCCCGGCACGTACCGCGTGGAGACCACGTAGCAGATGCAGGCGTCGTCGGTGAGGGCCAGGAATCCGTGCCCGGCCCCCTCCGGCACGTACACGCTCCGCCCGGAGGCGGCATCGAGGTGCGTCACCTGGTACGCGCCGAAGGCGGGCGAGCCCACCCGCAGGTCGACGACGATGTCGCGCAGCGCGCCGCGCACGCACGTGACGTACTTGGCCTGTCCCGGGGGGACGGCCACCGAGTGGATGCCCCGCAGCGTGTTGCGGCGGGACACCGAGTAGTTGATCTGCTCGGGCCGGAACGGCTGCCCGGTGGCCGCTTCGACCTGGTCGCAGCGCAGCGCTTCGAAGAACGCCCCCCGCTCGTCGGTGATCGCCTGCGGGGTGAACACGAACGCGCCGGGCACGGGGGTGGCAACGACGTCCACGCCCGGTCAGTCCCGGGTGTGGTACTGCGCGGTCAGCCGCTCCAGGACCGGCACGATCTCCGTCGGGCCGGGGGCGCCGGTCAGGTCGGCGTGGACGGCGGCGGCGCCGCGCTGGAAGGAGGGCTCGCTCAGCAGCCGCGACAGCCCCTCGTGGACCTTCTGCGCGGTCAGGCCGTCCGCGTGCAGGGTGACGCCCGCGCCCCGGGACTCCAGGTAGGGGGTGACGCACAGGGCGCTGCCCCACTCCTCCATCACGGTCAGCTGCGGCACCCGGTGCGCGGCCGCGGCGAACGCCGTGCCGTAGCCGCCGTGGTGGATGACCGCCGAGCAGGTCGGGATGACCTGGGTGAGGGGCAGGAAGTCGACCAGGCGCACGTTGTCGGGGACCTTCTCGCCGCCGAGCTGGTCGGCATTGACGGTGGCCACCACCTCGACGTCCATGTCGGCCACCGCGTCCAGGACGGCGGCGACCCGCTCGTCGCGGCCGGCGAAGAACGTCCGGGCCGTCACCCCCATCGACAGGCACACCCGGGGCCGGGACGGCGGCTCGGCCAGCCACTCCGGGACCGGGAACGCCCCGGTGTAGGGCACCCAGCGGACCGGCACCGTCTGGTGCTCGGCGGGGCGGGGCAGCTGCATCGGGATCGGGTCCAGGGTGAAGTCGCCGAGGAGGAGCTCGGGCGCGTAGTCGTAGCCGAACCGGCCGAAGATCGGGGCCAGGATCTCGGCGAGCAGGTTGGTCTGCACCTCGCCGGCGGCGATCCGCTCGGCGAACCGGCCGTGGGTCCAGCCGAAGTAGTCCGGGCCCCACAGGAAGCGGGCGGACGCCGCGCCCGCCTCGCGGGCCGCGACCGCGCCGATCGGGCTGGCCTGGTCCCAGATCACCAGGTCCGGCTGCCAGGAGCGGGCGAAGGCCACCAGGTTGTCGGCGAGCACCGCCCGCCCGTCCGCGTCGGGGTGCAGGCGGGTGCAGCTGCCCATGGTGTAGAAGCCGGTCGCCTGCCAGACCCGGGCGAACTGCGACCCGGGCTCGTATCCGAGCGCTTCGGTGAACCGCTCCAGGTCCTGCGCCGACACGTTCGGCGGGCCCGGCGCGTCGTCCCCGATACCGACCGCGGTCAGGCCGGCTCCGCTGATCCACTCGGTCATCGACGTGTTGCTGGCCACCCTCACCTCGTGCCCGGCGCTCTGTATCGCCTGCGCCAGCGGCACGTTGGGGAACAGGTGGGCGGTCACCGGTGCGACCACAACGAGAACCCTCATCGCGAAATCCCTTCCGGATTGTCCGAAACCAAGAATGTCAACCAACTTATGCATCAAGATTGCCAACTAGCAATCATCCAGGCTTGAGGGCCCAAGGAGGCTCGGGGGCCGGGAGGTTGCGGCTGGGGGTGGGTGGCAGGGGGCGGGAGCGCTGCGGGGTGCCGGTGGCGGCGGCGCAGCCGTGGTGGGGGTCGCTTCCCCTGCCGGAACGAACAAAAAATCCGTATCCCCGGGCCGGGTGCTCCGGCGGGATACGGATGTTCGTCTCAGGACATGAAGCCTCTGCGAAGAGCGTGACATCCGGGCCCGAGCCGCGTCAACTCCCGATCCCTGTACGGCCGTACGGACCGGGCCCGCCGCACCGGCCGTACCGGGCCGGGGCCCGGGGCGGTGCGGGGCCGGGTCCGCGGTGCTGACCAGCGGGTCCTCGGGCGGAAATGGGGCCTCCCGGCACTCGGTGCCGAGTGCCGGGAGGCCCTGTCGCGTGTCGCCGGGGGAAACGTCACGCGACGTCTTATCCGGTGGTGCCCGGATACCCGAGGGAGTCGGGGTGCTCCAGTACCACCAGGGCTCGTTCGATCATCGCCACCAGGTCGGTGTCCTCGCTGCGGTCTCCCCACAGCACCTGATGGAGGGCGCCGGTCACGGCGCCGACCAGGACGCGGAGTTCGAGGTTGTCCGCGGGCACGCCCGCCCGTTCGGCCAGCACCTCGCTCACCGTGTCGATCCATCTGTCCTGCGACTCGCCCACCAGGGCCCGTACCGCGGGCACGCGGCGGACGAGCCGGCGGCGCCAGCGGTAGTCCTCGCTGAGGTCTCCGGCGAAGCCGCGGACCATCTCGGTCAGCACCCCGCGCAGGGCGGTCAGCGGCGGCTCGTCCGCGAGACGTTCGCGCAGGAAGGCCATGGTGAAGTTGGCGTAGTCGTCGGTCAGGACGATGTGCTCTTTGCTGGGGAAGTAGCGGAAGACGGTGCTCGGCGAGACCTCGGCGGCCGCGGCGATCTGCTCGATCGTCGTGCTGTCGTAGCCGCGCTCGTCGATCAGGCGGCGGGCTGCCGCGCGGATCGCCTGGCGGGTGCGCAGCTTCTTGCGCTCGCGCAGGCCGAGGCCGGCTTCTGCGCCGGCGATCGCCGGCATCGCCGAGTCGGCCGCCGCCGAGGGCCCCTGGTTCATTTCCCGGTGCCTTCCGCCGTGTCGGACAGCGCGTCGGTCAACGGCCGCTCTGCCGCCTCTCCTTCGGGCTTGCCTCCGGTCTGCGCGCTCTGGTCGCCGGTCTTGTCGCCGGGCCGGTCCGCGGTTCTGGTCTCCTTGCTGTGCGGCAGTTTGAAGACGGCGAGGATCGCGGCGAGGACGCCGGCGATGCCGCAGATCAGGAGTACGACGCTCATGCCGCTGACGAAGGCGGATTCGGCGGACTGCGCGAGCTGCGGTACGTCCAGCTGCGCGGCGACCGCCTGTGCGGCGACCACGGACTCCTCGGCGGTCTCGGCCGCCTCCGCCGGCACGCCGGAGGTGTCGACCTTGCTGGTGAACACCGCGTTGAGGACGCTGCCCAGCAGGGCGATGCCGATGGCGCCGCCGACCTGGCGCAAGGTGGTGCTCAGGCCGCTGCCGGTGCCTTCCTTGCCCTTGGGCAGGACGCCCAGGGCGGTGTCCAGGGCCGGCACCATCACCAGGCTGGTGCCCAGGCCGACGAGGATCATCCACACCACGGCGTAGCCGTAGCCGGTGTTCGCGTCGGTGGCGCTGCCCATGAACATCGCCCCGGCCATGATGAGCAGGCCGGCGATCACCTGCGGCCGGGTGCCGAACCTCAGGGACAGCGGCGGCACGATCTTGGCGACGACGATCATGCCGGCCATCAGCGGCATCAGGCGCAGACCGGTGCCGAAGGCGTCGTTGCCCTGGATGACCTGGAGGTACTGCGGGAGGACGAACAGCAGGCCCATGAACACGAACATGCCGAGGATGAGGAAGATCGTGTTCCAGCCGAAGGTCGGGTTCCGCAGCAGTTCCAGGTCGACCATCGGGCGGGGCTGGCGCTTCTCGCGCAGGACGAGCCCGACGAGCATCAGCGCGCCGCCGGTGATGGTGGCCAGGATGACCGGGTCGCCCCAGCCCTCGGCGGGGGCTTCGATGACGCCGTAGACGAGGGCGCCGAGGCCGAGGATGCCCAGGACCGTGCTGATGATGTCGACCTTGGGGGCGGCCGGGTCCTTGGTCTCGGGGATCAGCAGGACGGTGGCCAGGATGCCGATGGCGACCAGCGGGATGTTGATGACGAAGACCGAGCCCCACCAGAAGTGGTCGAGGAGCCAGCCGCTGATCAGGGGGCCGAGCGGCAGGCCGATCGACAGGCCCACGGTGATGATCGCGATGGCCTTGGTCTGCTCCTCGCCCTTGAAGAGGGTCGGGATGAGGGACAGCGTCAGCGGCATGATCAGCGCGGCGCCGAGACCCATGACCGTACGGGCTCCGATGAGCGCGCCCGGGGTGTCGACGAGGGTGCCGATGATGGAGCCGCCGAGGAAGATCACCAGTCCGACGATCAGCAGCTTGCGCCGGCCGAAGCGGTCGCCGAGGAATCCCGCGGGGAGCATGGCCGCCGCGTAGACGACGGCGTACGAGTCGATGATCCACTGCAGCTCGCCCGCGGAGGCGCCGGTGTCGGCGGCCAGGGTGGGCAGGGCGACGTTCAGGATCGTCGTATCGAATCCGATGACGAGGACGCTGATCGTCAGGCCGACCAGCGCCAACCAGCGATTTTTGACGGCCATAGCTAAACGATAGCAGCTCTCACTTGAGAGTGAATAGCTTTTGGCGTGAGACGTACCGGAGCCCGGCCGTGGGGGGGGGGGGCCCGGCCCCCCCCCCCCCCCGGCGGCGCGCGCCCCCCCCCCC
>NZ_JAINRD010000048.1 GCF_020400605.1 Streptomyces aculeolatus
AAAGCTGGGCGATGCCCGTCATTACCGCGAACAGTGCGGGCTGCACGACATCAACACGGTCGAGCGCGTCCTCGTCCTCGCTGGCGAGGACCTCCAGGAGATCCCAGTCGCACCACCGTGACAACTCGTCCCGGCACGCTGCCAGGTGCGCCGCGAACGCCGGTTCCTCGGCGGCGAGTTCGTAGCCCATACGGGTCCACTGAGAACCCTGCCCCGGGAACACGAACGCGGTCTTCCCGGCAGACGCCGATCCCGGCCCGGTGACCAGCGCCGCGTGCGCGGAACCGGTGGCCAGCGCGGTCAGGGCTTCCACCAGCTCGTCCCGGTCGGCCGTGACGACGCCCGCGCGGTACTCCATCTTCGCCCGACCGGACCACAATCGCGCGGCCAGCGGACCCACCTCTACCTGCGGGTGCCGCTCCACGTACGCAGCCAGCCGCCCGGCCGACTCCGCCAGTGCCGCCGCCGTACGGGCGGAGACCACGACCGGCACCGGCAGGGACGGCGCGGCCTCGGCCGCCTCCGTCTCCGGTGCCGTCTCCGGCGACGCCTCTCCGGCGTCCGCCTCTGCCTCCTCCGGTGCCGCGATCGGCGCGGCCTCCAGGATCAGGTGCGCGTTGGTGCCGCTCATGCCGAACGACGACACCGCCGCACGCCGCGGCTGCCCCGTCTCCGGCCACTCCCGCGTCTCCGTCAGCAGCGAGACCGTGCCCGACTCCCAGTCCACGTGGCTCGTCGGCCGGTCCACGTGGAGCGTGGGGGGCAGCACCCCGTGCCGCATGGCCTCGACCATCTTGATGACGCCCGCCACCCCCGCCGCGGCCTGCGTGTGCCCGACGTTCGACTTCACCGAGCCCAGCCACAGCGGCTGCTCCGCCGTGTGCTCGCGCCCGTACGTCGCCAGCAGCGCCTGCGCCTCGATCGGGTCGCCCAGCGTCGTGCCCGTACCGTGCGCCTCGACGGCGTCCACCTGACCGGGCGTCAGCCTGGCGTTGGCCAGCGCCTGCTCGATGACCCGGCGCTGCGACGGCCCGTTGGGGGCGGTGAGGCCGTTGGACGCACCGTCCTGGTTGATCGCGGAGCCCTTCAGCACCGCCAGCACCGTGTGGCCGTTCCGCTGCGCGTCCGACAGCCGCTCCAGCAGTACGAGGCCGACGCCCTCGCCCCAGCCCGTACCGTCCGCCGCCTCGGCGAACGCCTTGCACCGGCCGTCCGCGGCCAGGCCGCGCTGGCGGGAGAAGACCGTGAAGGCGGACGGGCTGGACATGACCGTCGCGCCGCCCGCCAGCGCGCTGTCGCACTCGCCGTTGCGCAGCGCCTGGATCGCCAGGTGCAGGGCCACCAGGGACGACGAGCACGCCGTGTCCACCGTCACCGCCGGGCCCTCGAGCCCGAAGGTGTACGCCACCCGGCCGGACGCCACGCTGCCGGCGCTGCCGGTCGCCGCGTAGCCCTCCAGGTCGCCGGTGGCGCGGTAGAGGCGCAGCAGGTAGTCCTGGGAGTTGAGCCCCGCGAAGACGCCCGTTCTGTTGCCCTTCACCCCGGCCGGGTCCAGGCCCGCCCGCTCGAACGCCTCCCAGGCCGTCTCCAGCAGCAGCCGCTGCTGCGGGTCCATGGCCAGTGCCTCGCGCGGCGAGATGCCGAACAGCTCCGCGTCGAACTGCTCGACCCCTTCGAGGAAGGCGCCCATGCGCGTGGAGCTCTTGCCGCTCGCCGCCGGGTCCGGGTCGTACAGGTCCTCCGGCCAGCCGCGGTCGCCCGGGAGTTCCACGATCCCGTCGCGGCCCTCGGCCACCATCCGCCACAGGTCCTCGGGCGAGGCCACGCCGCCGGGGTAGCGGCAGGCCATGGACACGATGGCGATGGGCTCCGCGGACTTCGACTCGACCTCGCTGAGGCGGCGGCGGGCCTGGCGCAGCTCCGCGGTCACCCACTTCAGGTTGTCCAGAAGCTTCTGCTCGTTCTTCATCAGCGCAAGCTCCTTGTCGAGGCGCGGAGTGGTACCGGGTGGTTCATGGGCGGCCGGGGGTGTGCGGAGGCGTTCACGAGCGGGGGCGTACGGGCGGGGAGCGTCATGACTTGCCGAACTCCGTCTGGATGATGTCGAGGAGGTCGTCGACGGACGCGTCCTCCAGATCGCTGTTCGCCTCCGCGCCCGGCTCGCCGCCGTCCGCGTCGCCGCCCGCCCCCTGCGAGGCGGCCGGCGCGGTTCCGTCGAGCCGCTGGAGCATCGTCCGCAGCCGCTCCCCGGCCCGGCGCCGCACCTCCTCGTCGGCCAGCGCCGCGCCGTTCAGCGCGCCGTCGAGCCGCGCCAGGTCGGCGAGCAGGGACTGACCGGCGGCGTCGGGGCCGCCGAGTTCGTCGCGGAGGCACTCGGCGAGGGCGTCCGGCGACGGGTAGTCGAAGATGACGGTCGTCGGCAGCCGCAGCCCGGTCCGGGTGTTGACGCGGTTGCGCAGCTCGACGGCGGTGAGCGAGTCGAAGCCCAGGTCGTTGAAGGGCTTCCCGGGCCGTACGCTGTCGGCCGACGCGTGCCCGAGCACGCCCGCGACCTCCGTACGCACCAGGTCCAGCAGCTCGCGCTGCTGCTCCTCGCGGGTACGGCCCGCCAGCAGCGCCCGCAGCTGCCCGGCGGCATCGGCGCCCGCCGCCTCCGGCTCGGCCGCCTCCCGCGCGCCGGTCACCGCCCGGGCCTCCGGCAGCTCGCCGAGCAGCGGGCTGTGCCGCCGCGACGTGAACGCCACGGTGAATGTCGACCAGTCGATGTCGGCGATCGTCACCGGGGCCTCGTCCGCCCGTACGGCGTCGGCGAGGGCCGCCACCGCGGCGGCCGGGTCGAGACCGCGGATGCCGCGGCGCAGCAGGCGCCGCGAGTTCTCCTCGGCGCCGGCCATGCCCTCGCCGCTCCACGCGCCCCAGGCCACCGCGGTGGCCGGGAGGCCGAGGGCGCGGCGGTGCTCGGCGAGCGCGTCGAGGTAGGCGTTGCCCGCGGCGTACGCGCCCTGGGCGCCGCTGCCCCACACGCCCGCGGTCGACGAGAACAGCACGAAGGCGCTGAGCCGGCTGCGGCCGTCCGCGTCCCGGGTCAGCTCGTGCAGGTGGCGCGCCGCGAGGGACTTGGGGCCGAGGACCTCGGCGAAGTGCTTGGCGTCCAGGTCCGCCAGCCCGCGGTCCGCGCTGACGCCCGCCGCGTGCAGCACCGCGGTGAGCGGCGTCTCCTCGGGTACGCCGGCGAGCAGTGCGGCGAGGGCGGACCGGTCGGTGACGTCGCAGGCGGCGATCGTCACGGCGGCGCCGGCCGCCGTCAGTTCGGCGCGCAGCTCGTCGGCGCCCGGGGCGTCGGGGCCGCGGCGGCTGACGAGGAGAAGGTGCTCGGCGCCGTCCGCGGCCAGCCGGCGGGCGGCGTGGGCGCCGAGGCCGCCGGTGCCGCCGGTGACGAGGACGGTGCCGCGGGGCGGCCACTCGGCGTCCGCCTTGCGGGCGGGCGTCGTACGCCTGAGCCGCCGCGCCCGCGGCCCGTCGGCCCGTAGCGCGATCTGGTCCTCCACCGGCGCGCCGGAGCCGTCCGGCGAGCCGCCGAGCAGCGCGGCCAGCTCCGCGCGTCCGCGCGCGCCGAGGTCGGCGGGCGTGCCGGGGAGGTCGACCAACCCGCCCCAGCGCGCGGGCTCCTCGAGCGCCGCGGCCCGGCCGAAGCCCCACACCAAGGCGGCCTCCGGGTTGCGGAGCGGGTCCTCGTCGCCGACGGAGACGGCCTCGCGGGTGGCCGCCCACAGGGGGGCGGTCACGCCGGTGTCGCCGAGCGCCTGGGTGAGGACGACGGTCGCGGTCAGCTCCTCCGGTACGCCGTCGAAGGCGGGGTCCGCGTCGGCGGCGTCCGCGGCTTCGGCGGCGGTGTCGGCGGGTTCGGCGCGTGCGGCCAGCAGCGACAGGATCCCGCGCGGCTGCCCGGTCTCCTCGATCCGGCGCGCGAGCTGCTCGGCGAGCGCCGCGCGCTCCGTGCCCGCGGCGACCTCGACGGTGGCGACCTGCGCCCCGGCGCCCTGGAGCGCCCCGGCGCAGAACTCCGGCCACTCGCCGGCCCGTCCGCCGTCCGGCACCGCGAGCAGCCAGGTGCCGGCGAGCACCGCGCCGCCGTCCCGGGGCAGGCGCGCCCAGGACGTCCGGTAGTGCAGGCCGGAGTCCGCCGGGCCCGCGGCGGCGGGCTCCTCCGGGTCGATCCAGTAGCGGCGGCGCTGGAAGGCGTACGTGGGCAGCTCCACCGAGCGCCCGCGCGGCAGCACGTCCGTCCACCGGGGGCCCGTGCCGTGCGCGTGCAGCTCGCCCATGGCGTGCAGGAGCGCGGTGGGCTCGTCGGCCGGGGCCGCCGGCGCGTCGGCGGCCGGGGACGTGCGGGCCGGGCGCAGCGCCGGGATCACCGCGGCGCCGTCGTCGGTCGGCAGGATCGCCCGGGTGAGCGTCGTCAGGGTGGCGCCGGGGCCGATCTCCAGGAACGCGGTGGAGCCCTCGCCGGCGAGGTGGGCGAGGCCCTGGTGGAAGCGGACCGGCCGGCGGATGTGCTCCGCCCAGTACGCGGCGTCCGCCAGCTCGCCGGCCGTGGCCGCCGTGCCGGTGAGGTTCGACACCACCGGGAGTTCGGGCGCACGGTACGTGAGCGAGGCCGCGGTGCTCGTGAACTCGGCCAGCACGGGCTCCATCTGCGCCGAGTGGAAGGCGTGGCTCACCTTCAGCCCGCGGGTCCGGATCCCGGCCTTGCCCAGCTCCTCCGCGAGCGCGGCCAGCGCGTCGGCCGGGCCGGCGAGCACCGTCGCCACGGGGGAGTTGTATGCGGCGATCTCCGCCCGCCCGTGCCGCTCCAGGTACTCGGCCAGCACCTCCGGCCCGGCCTGGGCGGCGAGCATGCCGCCGGTGCCGTGGGGGAGTTCGTTCATCAGCCGCGCCCGGGCCGTGACGAGCCGGGCGGCGTCGGCGAGGGACAGCACGCCGGCGACGTGCGCGGCGGTCAGCTCGCCGATGGAGTGGCCGATCAGGTGGTCCGGCCGCACGCCCCACGCCTGGAGCTGGCGGGTGAGCGCCGTGTGCAGGGCGAACAGGCCGGTCTGGGTGTAGAGGGTCTGGTCGAGCAGCGCGGACCCGTCGTCGGCCGCGTCGGCGAACATCACCTCGCGCACAGGGATGTCGAGGTGCGCGTCGAGCGCGGCGCACGCCTCGTCCAGCGCCTCGGTGAACTCGGGCAGCACGCCGTACAGTTCGCGGCCCATGCCGGGACGCTGGCTGCCCTGGCCGGAGTACATGAACACCAGGCCGCCGGGCTTCTGCTCGCTTCCGGTGCGGATCACGCCGGGCGCGCTCCGGTCCCGGGCCACCGCGCGCAGGCCGTCGAGGAGCTCCGTACGGTCGCGGCCGAGGACGGTGGCGCGGTACGGCAGGGCGGTGCGCCGGGACGCAAGCGACCACGCCAGGTCGGACGCGGTCAACCCCGGCCGCGCCTCGACCTGTTCGGCCAGCCGGGCGGCCTGGGCGCTCAGGCCCTCGGGGGTCGCGCCGGAGACCAGCCAGGGCAGCGCGGCAGCGGACGGCTCCGGCTCCCCTTCCCGCCGGTCCCGGGTGACGGACGGCGCCTCCTCCAGGATGACGTGCGCGTTCGTGCCGCTGATGCCGAACGCGGACACGCCGGCCCGCCGCGGCCGGCCGGCCCCGGTGCGCGGCCACTCCCGCTGCTCGGTCAGCAGCGAGACGACGCCGTCGTCCCACTCGACGTGCCGCGACGGCTCGTCGACGTGCAACGTGCGGGGCAGTACCCCGTGCCGCATGGCCTGGATCATCTTGATGATTCCGGCGACGCCGGCCGCGGCCTGCGTGTGGCCCAGGTTCGACTTCACCGAGCCCAGCCACAGCGGCTGCTCGGCCGAGTGCTCGCGCCCGTACGTCGCCAGCAGCGCCTGCGCCTCGATCGGGTCGCCGAGCGTCGTGCCGGTGCCGTGCGCCTCGACGGCGTCGACCTCGGCGCCGGTCAGCCGGGCGTTGGCCAGGGCCTGCCGGATGACGCGCTGCTGGGCGGGGCCGTTGGGGGCGGTGAGGCCGTTGGAGGCACCGTCCTGGTTGACCGCCGAGCCGCGGAGCACCGCGAGCACCTGGTGCCCGTTGCGCTCGGCGTCCGAGAGCCGCTCCAGCAGCAGCATGCCGGCGCCCTCGCCCCAGCCCGTACCGTCGGCGGAGTCCGAGAAGGACTTGCAGCGGCCGTCGGGGGCGAGGCCGCGCTGCCGGGAGAACTCCACGAAGACCGCGGGCGTGGACATCACGGTCGCCCCGCCGGCCAGCGCCAGCGTGCACTCGCCGTTGCGCAGGGACTGCGCCGCGAGGTGCACCGCGACCAGCGACGACGAGCAGGCCGTGTCGACGGTCAGCGCGGGCCCTTCGAAGCCGAAGGTGAACGCGATCCGCCCCGAGGCGACACTCGGCGCGCTGCCGTTGCCGACGTACCCCTCGTACTCCGCGGGGGTGCGCAGCAGCAGCCGGCCGCCGTAGTCGCTGTACATGATGCCCGCGAACACGCCGGTCGAGGAGCCGCGCAGTTCGTCGGCGGGGATGCCGGCGCCCTCGACGGCCTCCCAGCACAGCTCCAGCAGCAGCCGCTGCTGCGGGTCCATGGAGGCCGCCTCGCGCGGCGAGATCCCGAAGAACTCGGCGTCGAACCGGTCGGCCTCGTGCAGGAAGGAGCCGGCGCGCGTGTACGTGGTGCCGGGGCGCTCCCCGCTCGGGTCGAAGATCGCGTCGATGTCCCAGCCGCGGTTCTCCGGGAACGTGCTGGTGCCCTCGGCGCCCCTGCTGAGCAGGTCCCACAGTCCGGCGGGGGAGTCCACGCCGCCGGGGTAGCGGCAGGACATCGCGACGACGGCGATCGGGTCGTCGTCGGCGGCGCGGGGGGCGGCCTTCGGCGCGGCCGGGGCGGCTGCCCCGTCCGACCCCAGCAGCTCCGTGCGCAGATGGTCGGCGAGCGCCTGGGGCGTGGGGTGGTCGAAGACCGCGGTGGCGGGCAGCCGGCGGCCGGTGGCGGCGCTGAGCCGGTTGCGCATCTCGACGGCGGTGAGCGAGTCGAAGCCGAGGTCGCGGAAGGTCTGCCCCGGGCTCACCGACTCGCCCTCGGGCAGCCCGAGCGCGAGCACGGCGGTGCGCCGTACGAGCGCCAGCAGCGTGCGGTCCTGCTCGGCGCGGCCGAGCGCCGCGAGCCCGGCGAGCGGGTCGGCGGCGGCCGGGGCCGCGGCGTCGGCGCTGCCGCCGGCGGGGGCGGCGGGCGCGGGCGCCTGCGTACGGAGTACGGCGGGCAGCGTCCCGGCGCGGGACTGCGCGCGCAGCGCCGGGCGGTCGAGGACCACGGGGGCGGCCAGCGCCACGGGGCTGCGCAGCGCCGTGTCCAGCAGGGCGAGCGCCCGGCTCGCGGACATGGCGCGTACGCCGGCGCGGGCGATGCGCGCACGGGCCGCCCGGTCCAGGCTCTCGCCCATGCCGCCCTGCTCCCACAGGCCCCAGGCGAGGCTGACGGCGGGCAGCCCGCGGGCGCGGCGGTGCTGGGCGAGGGCGTCCAGGAAGCTGTTCGCGGCGGCGTAGTTGGCCTGGCCGGGGGTGCCGACCACCGACGCGAACGACGAGAACAGTACGAACGCCACCCGCGGCCGGTCCGCGGTGAGCCGGTGCAGGTGCCAGGCGCCGTCCGTCTTCGGCCGCAGCACGGCGTCGAGTTGGGCGGGCGTCAGCTCGCCGACGGTCGCGTCGTCCAGCACGCCGGCCGCGTGCACCACGGCGGTGAGCGGGTGCTCCGCCGGGATCGTCTCCAGCACCTCGGCGAGGGCGTCCGCGTCCGCGACGTCGCAGGCGGCGAAGGCCACCTCGGCGCCCAGCCCGGCGAGTTCGGCGCGGAGTTCGCCGGCGCCGGGGGCCTCCTGCCCGCGGCGGCTGACGAGGAGCAGGCGGCGTACGCCGTGGTCCGCGACGAGGTGCGCGGCGACCTGCCCGCCGAGCGTGCCGCTCGCGCCGGTGATCAGGACGGTGCCCTCCGGGTCGAGGGCCGCGGGGCGGTCCGGCTCGATCCGGGTGAGCCGGGGGGCGAGGAGGCCGTCGCCGCGGATCGCCACCTGCGGTTCGCCGGCCGCCAGCGCGGCCCGTACCGCGTCCGCGGCATCGAGGGACGCTCCCTGTCCGGGGTCGTCGTCGACGAGCACGATCCGGTCCGGGTGCTCCGACTGGGCCGAGCGCAGCAGCCCCCACACCGGGGCGGACTCCAGCGCGGGCACGTCACCGTCCGCGTCCGCGCCGACCGCGCCGCGGGTGACCACGGCGAGCCGGCTGTCGGCGAAGCGGTCGTCGGACAGCCACCGCTGCACCGCGGTCAGCACGCGGGCGACGGTCGTACGCGCTCTCTCCGCCGTCCCGCCGGCGTCGCCGCCGTCCGCGTCGGGGCACCGCACCACGTACACGCCGGACCCCTCGGACCCGGCACCCGCGGCGTCGAGGACCCCGGCGAACGCGTCGAGGTCCGTCTCCCGCAACTCCGGGCCGTCCGCGGCCTCCGGCGCGTCGACCCGCTGCCACTGGACCCCGTACAACGGGTCGGCGGACACCGCGCCGAGGCTGTCGGCCGGCACCGGCCGCAGCGCCACCTCGTCCACCCGCAGCACCGGCGTGCCCGCGGCGTCGGCGAGGTCCAGGGCCACGGTCTCCGGGCCGGTGGGCGTCACCCGGGCGCGCAGCGCCGCAGCGCCGGGCCGCGCCAGCAGCCGTACGCCGGACCACGCGAACGGCAGCCGCAGCTCCGTGCCCGACTCGTCCAGCAGCGCCACCGTGTGCAGCGCGGCGTCCAGCAGCGCGGGGTGGACGCCGTACTCGTCGAGGTCCTCGTGGTGCGCCTCGGGCAGTGCCAGGTCCGCGTACAGGTGCTCGTCCGTACGCCACACCGTGCGCAGCGAGCGGAAGGCCGGGCCGAAGCGCATCCCGCGCTCGTGCAGCCGGTCGTACAGGTCGTCCACGACCGCGGCCGGCTCACCCGCCGGCGGCCAGGCCGCGCCGTCCCACGCATCGGCAGCCGCGGTCGCACCGGGCGCCAGCACGCCCGTCGCGTGCAGCGTCCACGCGGCGTCGGCCGCGAGCTCCGGGGAGTCCTCGTCCGCGTCCGGCTCGGGGCGGGCGTACAGGGACAGGGATCGGCGGCCGGCGGCGTCCGGGGCGGCCACCGCAACCTGGAGCTGCAGCGCGCCCTCCGCCGGCAGCACCACCGGGTGGCGCAGCGTCAGCTCCTCGACGCGCGTGCAGCCGACGTGCCGCGCCGCGCACAGCGCGATCTCCACCGTGCCCGTGCCCGGCAGCACCACGGTGGTGCCGAGCACGTGGTCCGGCAGCCAGCCGGGGGTACGTGCGCTGATCCGGCCGGTGAACACCGCGCCCGGGCGCTCGGCGTCCGCCGTCTCCAGCACCGCGCCGAGCAGCGGGTGCCGCGTGACCCGTACACCGGGCCGGTCCGCGGCCGGGCGGGCCTGGCGCAGCCAGTACGGGCGCCGCTGGAACGCGTACGTCGGCAGCTCCGCGGGCCTGCCGTCGGCGTGCAGCGCCCGCCAGTCCACGTCCGTGCCGTGCACGTGCAGCCTGGCGACCGCCGTGAGGAGGGCGGGGACCTCGGGGTGGGCGCGCCGCAGCACCGAGGTGACCACGGCCGGCTCGCCGCCCGGCTGCGCCGGGTCGGCCTCGTCGAGCACCGCCTGCGCGAGGGTGCTGAGGCCGGCGTCGGGGCCCAGCTCCAGGTACGTCGTCGTGCCCCGGGCGGCGAGGTCGGCGACGCCCTGGTGGAAGCGGACGGGGCGGCGGATGTGCTCGGCCCAGTACGCGGGGTCGCGGTGCTGCTCGCTGGTCGCGGGCAGACCGGTGACGTTGGAGATGACGGGCACCTCCGCCTCGCCCGGGGCGTGGCGGTCGAAGAGGTCCGCCAGGTGGCGCGCGAAAGCGTCGAGGACCGGCTCGGTGTGCGCGGAGTGGAAGGCGTGCGCCACGTGCAGCCGCCTGGCGCGGACACCGGCCTCGGCCAGCTCCCGCGCCAGCTCGTCCAGCACGTCGAGCGGCCCGGCAAGCGCGGTCGCGGCGGGGGAGTTGTACGCGGCGACCTCCACCCCCGCGTGCCGCTCCAGCTGCCCGGCCAGCGGCTCGGGGCCGGACCGTACGGCGAGCATGCCGGTGCCCTCGGGCAGCGAGTGCATCAGCTTCGCCCGGGTAGCGACCATGTCGGCGGCGACGCCGAGCGGGAAGACCCCGGCGACGTGCGCGGCCGACAACTCGCCCACGGAGTGGCCGATGAGGTGGTCGGGCCGCACGCCCCAGGACGCGAGCAGCCGGGCCAGCGCGGTGTGCATCGCGAACAGCGCGGGCTGGGTGTAGAGCGTGTGCTCCAGCAGCGCCGCCCGCTCGGTGCCCGCCGCGGCGAACATCACCTCGCGTACGGGGACGTCGAGATGCGCGTCGAGCGCCGCGCACACCTCGTCCAGCGCCTCGGCGAACACCGGGAACGCCTCGTACAGCTCGCGCCCCATGCCGGCGCGCTGGCTGCCCTGCCCGGAGAACATCAGTGCCAGCCGCCCGGTCTGCTGCACGCCGGTGACCAGCCCGGTGGCGGCGTCGCCGCGGCCCAGGGCGTCGAGCCGGCCGAGCAACTCCCCGCGGTCGGCGCCGAGGAGCACGGCGCGGTGCCCGAGCGTGGCCCGGGACGTCGCCAGCGCGTGGCCCACCGCGTCGGCGGTCAGCTCCGGGCGGGCGCGGACGTGGTCGGCCAGCCGGGCCGCCTGCGTGCGCAGCCCGTCGGCCGTGGCCGCGGAGACCAGCCAGGGCCGGACGGGGCCCCCGGACGCCTCCGGCGCCGCGGGCTCCTGCTCGTCGGCCGGGGGCTGCTCCACGATCACGTGCGCGTTGGTGCCGCTGATCCCGAAGGCGGACACCGCGGCCCGCCGCGTTCGGTCCTCGCCGCGCCACGGCAGCGCCTCGTCCAGCAGCGCGAGCGTCGCCGGGTCCCAGTCGACGTGCGGGCTGGGCGTGTCGGCGTGCAGCGTACGGGGCAACTGCCCGTGCTGCAGCGCCAGTACGAGCTTCATCAGCCCGGCCACGCCCGCGGCGGCCTGGGTGTGCCCGATGTTCGACTTGACCGAGCCGAGGTACAGCGGCGCCTTGGCGGCGGCCCGGCCGCGGCCGTAGACCTCCAGCAGCGCCTGCGCCTCGATCGGGTCGCCCAGCTCCGTGCCCGTGCCGTGCGCCTCGATCGCGTCGACGTCGGCGGCACCGAGGCCCGCGTCGGCGAGGGCGGCGCGGATCACCTTCTCCTGGGCCTGCCCGCTCGGCGCCGTCAGGCCGTTGGACGAGCCGTCGGAGTTGACGGCGCTGCCGCGGATCACGGCGAGCACGCGGTGGCCGTTGCGGCGGGCCGCGCTGAGCGGCTCCAGCAGCACGACCCCCGCGCCCTCGGACATGCCCATGCCGTCGGCGCCCGCGCCGAACGCCTTGCAGCGCCCGTCTGCGGCCAGCACCCGCTGCCGGCTCATCTCGGTGAACGGCCCGACCGTGGAGAACACCGTCGCCCCGCCGGCCAGCGCCATCGTGCACTCGCCGCGGCGCAGCGCCTGCACCGCGAGGTGCACCGCCGTCAGCGACGTGGAGCACGCGGTGTCCACGCTCACCGCCGGGCCCTCGAGACCGAGGGTGTACGCGAGCCGGCCGGACAGCACGCTGAGGACCGTGCCGGTGAGCAGGTGCCCGCCCACCTGCGCGGCGGCGTCACCGAGCAGACCGCCGTACTCGGTGGGATTGCTGCCCACGAACACACCGGTACGCGAGCCGCGCAGCGCGTGCGCGTCGATCCCGGCCCGCTCCACGCTCTCCCACGCCAGCTCCAGCAGGAGCCGCTGCTGCGGGTCCATCGCCAGCGCCTCGCGCGGGGAGATGCCGAAGAACGCCGCGTCGAAGCCTGCGACATCGTCGAGGAAGCCGCCCTCGCGCACGTACGACGTGCCGGGCCGGCCGAGGTCCGGGTCGAAGTGGTCGTCCAGGTGCCAGTCCCGGTTCGCGGGCATGGCGGAGATGGCGTCCCGGCCGTCCCGCAGCAGCTCCCACAGTTCCTCGGGGCTCCGTACGCCGCCGGGGAGGCGGCAGGCCATGCCGACGACCGCGACCGGCTCCCGCCGCTGCTCCTCCACCTCCCGCAGCCTGCGCGTGGTCCGGCGCAGGTCGACGGTGAGCCGTTTGAGGTAGTCGCGCAGCTTGTCTTCCTCGGCCATGGCCGGAACTGCTCCTCTCCGTGCGCCGCTCCGGCGCTGGTCAGCCGATTGTCGATGCCGTCGGACCCGGCTCCGCCGGGCCGAACTCGTCGTCGATGATCTTCAGCAGGTCGTCGGTGCTGGCCTCGTCGAGACCCGCCTCGTCGTCCGCGGGCATGCCGCCCGCCGCGGTCCCGTGGTCGGCCAGTGCGGCCGCCAGCGACCGCAACCGGTCCTGCACGGCGACGCGTTCCGCACCCTCGACGGGCGCGGCGTCCAGGGCCGCGGCCAGCCGGTCCAGCTCCTCGTGTACGGAGCCGGGGGGTGCCTGCTCGCCCGCCGCGCCCAACTGCCCGGTCAGGAAGCGGGCGAGAGCCTGCGGGCTGGGGTGGTCGAACACGAGCGTCACCGGCAGCGGGAGTCCCGTCGCGGCGCGCAGCCGGTTGCGCAGCGC
Organism: Streptomyces aculeolatus; assembly: GCF_020400605.1. Lineage (GTDB taxonomy): Bacteria > Actinomycetota > Actinomycetes > Streptomycetales > Streptomycetaceae > Streptomyces > Streptomyces aculeolatus. The sequence continues at coordinate 12,733 of NZ_JAINRD010000048.1, forward strand.
CACCGCGGTCAGCGAGTCCAGGCCCAGTTCCTTGAACGTCTGCCCCGGAGCGGGCCGGTCCGCCGGCCCGTGGCCCAGCACCGCGGCCACCTCGGCGGTCACGACGTCCAGCACCTCGCGTCCGCGGGCCGCCTCGGGCAGCTGCGCCAGCCGCTTCAGCAGCTCCCCGTCGCCGCCCGCGGCAGCCGTGCGGGCGCCGTCCGCCGCGGAGCGCCGCAGCGCGCCGCGGGCGGCCGGGACCTCGTCCAGCAGCGGCCGGGGCCGGGCCGAGGCGAAGACCGGGGCGAACGTCTCCCAGTCGACGTCGACCAGCGTCACCGGCCGGCCGCCGCCCGCGGCCAGCTCCCGGCCGAGGCCGGTGAGCGCGACCTCCGGGTCCAGCAGGGGCAGGCCCTGCCGCGTCAACTGGGCCTCGTCCAGCTCCTCGGGCAACTGCTCGCTGCGCCACGCGCCGAAGGCGACAGACGTCACCTTCCGGCCCTGGCGGCGAAGCTGCTCCGCGTACGCGTCGAGGAAGGCGTTCGCCGCCGCGTACGCGCCATGCTCACCGCTGCCCCAGACGGCCGCGATGGAGGAGAAGAACACCAACTCCGCGTCCTCCCCGGCCAGCAGCTCGGCGAGGTGCACCGCCCCGAGCGCCTTCGCCGCCAGCACGTCCGCCACCCCGGCGGCGGAGGCGCCGGCCAGCGGCTCCAGGTGGGTCGCGGTCGCGGCGTGCACCACCGCCCGCACCGGCCTGCCCGGCTCCGCGGACCGCTCCAGCAGGGCCCGTACGGAGTCGCGGTCGGTCAGGTCGCAGGACAGCGCCGTCACCCGGACACCCCGCCCGCCCAACTCCTCGGCCAGCGCGGCGTGGCCGGGCGCGTCGGGGCCGCGCCGGCTGGCCAGCACGATGTGCTCCGCGCCGCCGTCGGCCAGCCAGCGCGCCAGGTGCGGCGCCAGCGAGCCGGAGCCCCCGGTGATCACGACCGTGCCGCCCGGCTGCCACGCGGGTCCGCCCGCGGGCGCCGGCGCGGGCAGCAGCCGCCGCACGCGCAGCCCGCCGGGCCGGACCGCCACCTGGTCCTCGTCGCCCGCCGCGCCCGCGAGCACCGCGCACAACCGCTGCCAGTCCTCGTCGCCCGGCTGCTCCGGGAGGTCGACCAGGCCGCCCCACAACTGCGGCTGCTCCAGCGCCACCACCCGGCCCAGACCCCAGGTCTGCGCCTGGAGCGGGTACGCCGGTACCTCGTCGTCGAGGGCGCTCACCGCGGCGCACGTCAGCGACCACACGGGCGCGGCCACATCCAGTTCCACCAGCGCCTGCACGAGCCCCAGCAGCCCTGCGACACCGGACGGCAGCGCCGGGTGCCCGGGGTGGGCGCGCTCGTCCAGCGCCAGCAGCGACAGCACCCCGTCGACCGCCTCGCCGGCCAGCGCCGCCGACACGCGCCGCGCGACGTCCGCGCGGTCGTCGGCGGCCCGCTCGTCCAGCGCGACCACGGTCACCCGGGCGCCGCGGGCACGGAGCGCGGTGTCCGCCGCGTCGGCCCAGGCGGCGGGCCGCCCGTCGGCGCCGGCGCGGGTCACCAGCAGCCAGTGCCCGCCGGGCCCCGGCGTCCGCCGCTCCGCGGCCGGGCGCCAACCGATCTCGTAGCGACGGCTGTTGAGCGCCGCGTCCGTACGGCTCCGGGTGCGCCAGCGGTGCAGCGCCGGCACCACCTCGCGCAGCGCGTCCTCGCCGACCTCGGGCAGCTCCCGGCGCAGCGCCCCGGTGTCGGCCCGCTCGACCAGCGCCCAGAACGCGTCGTCCGTCCCGCCGCCGGCGGCCTCCCGAGGCGTACGGTCGTCGCGGTCAGCGAGCCAGTAACGCCGGCGCTGGAAGGGGTAGGTGGGCAGCGGCACTGTCCGGGCGCCGGGGAAGAGCGCCTGCCAGTCGGGCACCACACCGGCGGCGTACGCCTCCGCCAGCGCCTGCTTGAAGCGCGGCTCGCCGTCCTCGCCGCGGCGCAGCGTGCCCAGCGCCCGCCCCTCGGTCTCCGTCGCGTCGAGGACCTGCTCGATCGCGGGCACGAGCACCGGGTGCGCGCCCATCTCCAGGAACACGGTGTGGCCCGCGTCCATCAGCCGCTCAGCGGTCTGCGCGAAGAGCACGGGGGAGCGCAGGTTGCGGTACCAGTACGCGGCGTCCAGCGACTCGGTGGGCATCGGCTCGCCGGTGACGGTGGAGTAGAACGGCACCTCCCCGGCCCGCGGCGTGATGGCCGCCAGCTCGCGCAGCATCTCCTCGCGCACGGGCTCGACGAGCGGCGAGTGCGAGGCGTAGGCGATGGGCACGGTCCGCGTCCGTACGCCCCGCTCCTCGCAGTCGCGCATGAACGCCCGCACGTCCGCGTCGACACCCGCGACGACCGTGGCCGACGGCCCGTTGACGGCAGCGATGCCGACGTCGCCGCCGGTCTCCGCGAGCCGCTTCTCCACCTCCGCGACGGGCAGCGACACCGAGGCCATCGAGCCGTGCCCGGACAGCGCGTGCACCACCCGGCTGCGTACGGCCACCAGCCGGGCGCCGTCCTCCAGCGACAGCGCCCCGGCGACCACGGCCGCCGCGAACTCGCCCTGCGAATGGCCCACGACCGCGGCCGGCGCCACGCCGTGGTGGCGCCACAGCCCGGCCAGCGAGACCATCACCGCCCACAGCAGCGGCTGCACCACGTCGTCGCGCTCCCAGTCCGGGTCGTCCGCGGGGGCGGTGAGCTTCTCGCGCAGCGCGTAGCCGGTGTGCGGGGCGAGGGCCGCGGCGCAGCGCTCCATCGACGCGGCGAACACCGGCTCGGAGTCCCACAGTCCGACGGCCATCCCCGGCCACTGCGCGCCCTGCCCGGAGAAGACGAAGACCGGGCGGGCCGCGCCGGACACCGCGCTGCCGCGTACGACCCGTGGGGAGCCGCGGTCCGCCGCCAGCGCCGCCAGGCCCTCGGCCAGCTCGTCGGTGTCGCCGCCCAGCACGACGGCCCGCTCGTCGAAAGCCGCACGCGTCGTCGCCAGCGAGAAGCCGACGTCCCCGGCAGCGGGCGCCGGGTCGGTGCGTACCGCCTCGGCCAGCTCCGCGGCCCGGGCGCGCAGCGCCTCGCCCGTACGGGCCGACAGCGTCCACAGCGCGGTACGCGCTCCGGCCCCGCCGGAGTGCTCCTCCCGGTCCGCGTCCGCGGTGGGCGGCGCCTGCTCCAGGACGACGTGCGCGTTGGTGCCGCTGATGCCGAACGCGGAGACCGCGGCCCGCCGCGGCCGGTCCGACTCGGGCCAGGCGACCTCCTCGGCGAGCAGCGCGACGCCGCCCGCGTCCCAGTCGACGTGCCGCGACGGCGTCCCGGCGTGCAGCGTCCGCGGCAGCCGGCCGTACCGCATGGCCTGCACCATCTTGATGATCCCGGCCACCCCGGCGGCGGTCTGGGTGTGGCCGATGTTGGACTTCACCGAGCCCAGCCACAGCGGCTGTTCCGCGGTGTGCTCACGGCCGTACGTCGCCAGCAGCGCCTGAGCCTCGATCGGGTCGCCCAGCGACGTGCCCGTGCCGTGCGCCTCGACGGCGTCGACCTGCCGCGCGGTGAGCCGGGCGTCGGCGAGCGCCTGCTCGATGACGCGCCGCTGCGCGGGGCCGTTGGGGGCGGTGAGGCCGTTGGAGGCGCCGTCCTGGTTGACGGCGCTGCCGCGGATCACCGCGAGCACCGGGTGCCCGGCGGCCCGGGCGTCGGAGAGCCGCTCCAGCACGAGCATGCCCGCGCCCTCGGCCCAGCCGGTGCCGTCGGCGTCCTCGGAGAACGACTTGCAGCGCCCGTCGGACGCCAGCCCGCGCTGCCGCGAGAACTCCACGAACATGCCCGGCGTCGACATCACCGTCGCCCCGCCGGCCAGCGCCATCGTGCACTCCTGCGCGCGCAGCGCGCGCGTGGCCAGGTGCACCGCGACCAGCGAGGACGAGCACGCCGTGTCCACCGTCAGCGCCGGGCCCTCCAGGCCCAGCGTGTACGCGATCCGCCCGGAGGCGACGCTCGGCGTGGTCCCGGTCAGCATGTAGCCCTCGGCGCCGCCGCTCGCCTCGTGCAGCCGCGGCCCGTAGTCGGCCGCCGAGGTGCCCGCGAACACGCCGGTGGCGGAGCCGCGCAGCCCGTCGGCTGCGATACCTGCGCGCTCCAGCGCCTCCCAGGCCAGCTCCAGCAGCAGCCGCTGCTGCGGGTCCATCGCCGCGGCCTCCCGCGGGGAGACCCCGAACAGCCCGGCGTCGAACTCCGGCAGGTCGTAGAGGAAGCCGCCGCGGCGGGCGTAGCTCGTGCCCGCCCGGTCCGGGTCCGCGTCGAAGACCGCCTCCAGGTCCCAGCCCCGGTCGCCGGGGAACTCGCCGATGGCGTCCCCGCCCGCCGACACCAGCTCCCACAGCGCGTCGGGCGACACCGCGCCGCCGGGGTAGCGGCAGGCCATCCCGACCACTGCGATCGGCTCGTGGTCGCGCTCCTCCAGCGACTGGAGCCGCTGGCGGGTCTGGCGCAGATCGGCGGTGACCGCCTTCAGGTAGTCGCGGAGCTTTTCCTCGTTGCTACTGGCCATCGAACGCCTTCAAGGGGACGGCGCCGGCGGCGCCTGCGGGCAGGGACGCGCGGCGGATACGTACCGGCGGAGCGGCAGTCGGTCGGGGGTGGCGGCCGTCCGGGGCGGCGGACCGGGCCCGCCGGACGGGGCTGCGCCCTCCCGCGGGCGCGGGGCCTGCGGGAGGGCGGGCGTGACGGACGACGCGGCCGGCGGCCGGCCGCGCGCCCCGTCGGCTACGGCTCGACCGGCTTGCGGGCCGAGGCCACCACGTAGTCGAGGGACTTCAGCTCTTCGGTGAGCAGGTCCTGGTCGCGGTGGGCGATGGCGACCATCTTGTAGAAGAGCTTGCTGGACCGCTTCTTGAACGTCGGGTCCTGGAGGCGGCGCACGTGGTACTCACGCCACGGCTCGTAGACCTCGTCGCGGATCGTCCGCACCTCGACGCCCTCGAAGCCCTTGGACTCCATGATCTCGCCGTACTTCTTGCGCGGGTACCAGTTGGCGTCGTCGATCATGACGCGGATCCACTTGATGGCGTGCGAACGGATGTCCGCCTTGGGCTTGCCGCCCTCCATCGGGATGATGTCGGCGGTCACGAGCACGCCGCCCGGGCGCAGCACGCGGTACGCCTCGGCGAAGAAGTCCGCGCGGGTGTCGAAGTGGAAGGCCGACTCCAGCGCCACCACCTTGTCGACGCTGTTGTCCGGCAGCGGGATCGCCGTCGCCGAGCCCTCGCGGAAGTCGATCCGGTCCAGCAGCCCGCGCTCCCGGGCGCGGTCCGTGGCGATCCGGATGTGCACCTTGGTGATGTTGATGCCGATGATCTTGCTCGGCCCGTACTTGTCGATCCAGTGGAAGTCCTGGTCGCCGTAGCCGAAGCCGACGTCCAGAACGGTGTCGTCCGGCTTGAACCCGGCCGTGTCGGCCAGCTCGTCGGCGAGGGCCTGCGCCGCCTCGTCGAGCTTCGTGGCCCCCGGCCAGTAGCCGAGGTTGTAGTAGTTGGTGTCCTCGACGACCAGCCGGTCCGGCGGGTACATCTCGTACAGCCGCGCTGTCTTCTTCTCCGGGTCGGACGTCGTACGGACCAGGAAGAGGTTTCCCAGCATCCGCAAGTCCTGCCACAGTGACGACTTCACAACGGCAATCCCTTTCTGCGATCGGGCGCCGACCGAGACGGCCGCGGAATCCACATCTGAAGAAGTCCGAAGCTAGGAGCGCCGTCTAAAGACCACCTTGGTCCGAACTAGTCCAGCGCCAACGGCTTTGGCGGCGCTTTGGCGGCTGCGCCGAACATGCTCCTGCCGGGCGCGGACAGGGCCGCACCGCCGTCGTGAAGGAGCACAGATGCTGGACGAGGACGCGCGTAAACGAGTCGCTCTGGAGTACTGCCGCCGGATCGGCGCGGGCGACGTCGACGGCGTCCTCGCCCTCTTCGCTGACCCGCTGCACGTCGAGGACCCGGTCGGCGACAAGACCTTCACCGCACGCGCCGAGTACCGCGCGCACATCGCCCGGCTGGTGTCGTACGGCGTGCACGAGGTCCCCGGCACCCCGGTCGCCGGCCTGGACCGCGAGCACGTCGCCCTGCCCATCACCGTCGAGCTGCGCCCGGAGGGCGTGCCGCAGGGCAAGATCGTGCGGATCTCCCTGATCGCGGTCATGCGGATCGGCGGTGACGGCCTCATCCGCCACATGCGGGTCATCAGCGGCCGGACGGACATGTCGCTGCACGACGCGGCCGAGGCCGCGGACGCCGCACGGTTCATGTGAGCGCACGGGGGCGGGGGGCGTCCGGGCTTCGGAGATTCTTAGGGACCCCTTTAGCCGCCGTGCCGACACTCCCCGAAAGTGCGCCTTCGCCTTTCGTCACAACGGGAACGAGAGCGGATGTCCAAGGAAGAGAAGCTCGTCGAGTACCTCAAGTGGGTCACCGCCGAGCTGCATGAGGCCCAGCAGCGGCTGTCCGTCCTGGAGACCGGGGACCGGGAGCCGGTGGCGATCGTTTCGATGGCCTGCCGGTACCCGGGCGGGGTGCGTTCGCCGGAGGACCTGTGGCAGTTGGTCGCCGACGGCTCGGACGCCATCTCCGGCTTCCCCCTGAACCGCGGCTGGGAGCTGGACGGACTCTTCGACGCAGACCCCGACCGGTCCGGCACGAGCTACGCCCGGGAGGGCGGCTTCCTGCACGACGCGGCCGCCTTCGACGCGGCGTTCTTCGAGATCAGCCCGCGGGAGGCCACGGCCACGGACCCGCAGCAGCGGCTGCTGCTGGAGGCCGCCTGGGAGGCGTTCGAGCGCGCGGACCTGGACCCGCACAGCCTGCGGGGCAGCAGGACCGGCGTCTTCGCGGGCGTCATGTACAGCGACTACGTAGCCCGGCTCATGGACCGGCTGCCGCCGGGGTTCGACGGCTTCCTGGGCAATGGTGGTGCGGCGAGTGTGGCGTCGGGTCGGGTGGCGTACACC
>NZ_JAINRD010000049.1 GCF_020400605.1 Streptomyces aculeolatus
CACACCCCCAGCGACAACCCCGGCCAGCGGCTGCGTGCCTGCTCCGGCGAGCGCATCGTGGCCAGTGTGGGCAGTCCCTCGCGGTCGCCTTCGGTGAGGAGGGCGGGGAGCTGGGCGAGGGGGGCGACTGCTGCGATGTCGTCGAGGACGAGGGTGAGTGGTGGGTCGAGCCGGCCGGTGGATGACCCTGCGGCCATGCGGCGGCCGTGCTCGACCACGTCTGCGGCGAGGGCGGTGAGCAGTGGCATCGCACCCGGTCGGGACCGGGGGCCCTCGATGGCTTCACCCACCAGATAAAGCGTTCCCCCTTCGTCGATGAATGACTCCAGAACGAGCGAATCTGCTCGGGTGGGTTTTGAAGCGTTGCGGATATGGATCGACGACAGGCCCTCCAGCGCCGTCGCCACCAGCTCCGCTGCCGCCTCCCGCCGCTCCGGGTGGCCCGTCAGGGCCGACTCCAGCTCGCCGGCCGCGCCGGAGGCCGCTCCCGGTGCTGAGCGGAGGATGCTCACCGGTTCGTGGGCGCCCGTGCCCTGGGCCCAGCGGTGGACCTGCGCGAAGGGGCGGTCCGCTACGGCGGCGGCGTGGAGCCAGCTCCCGAGCATCGTCTCCGCAGTGTCCGCCACGGTGGTGTCCGTACGGTGCTGGGGGCGTACCGGGAGGAGGAGGGCCGCCGCCCTGGCGGCGGCCGTGGTGCGGTCCCAGCAGCCGTTGGCCGGGGACCAGCGGAGCCGGTCGGGGGTGTCGCAGAGCTGGCCCGGGTCGTAGACGAGGACGGGGCCGAGCTTGGCGCGGGAGTCCTTGGTCTCCGCCCACAGGCCGGCGTCGGACGTGATGACGAGCGCCGGGCCCTCTGCCCCCAGCAGCTTCTCCCGGGTGACGGCCATGGCCGTCGGGCTGCCCTTGCGGAAGACCAGCGGGCCGGCGTGCGTCGGCGGCATGCCGGCCGGGGGCCGCGGCGTGCTCTGCTGCGGGACCCTCGGCAGGGGCTGGCTCGGTGGTGCCGGCTGGGGGTGCGGCTTCTGCGTCCGGTGTACGGGCGGTCTGGGCCGGGGTGCCGGGGCCGGGTGCTTCGTGTCCTCGTAGTCGTCGTGGTCCCCGTACGCGTCGTACCGGTCCTCCAGGCCGTCCGCCAGCGCCTCGTCCCCCGCCGCCGCCTTGCGTGCCGCGGCCCGGCGGGCCCGCCAGCTCGCCAGCGTCGTCATCCCCACGAGCGTGAACGTGCCGAGCACCATCAGCTGGCTGATGAACAGGCCCCAGAACAGGCCCCACCCCGACAGGGACTTCGCCGGCGTGTCCGGCCAGGCGGCCGGCAGGTCGTGCGGCTCCGAGACCAGCTCGCGCATCGCCAGCGGGGTCCGGGTGAACGTGACGCCGTCCGGCCACGCCCCGTGCGCCAGCACGCCGGACAGGCCCGTCGCCGTCCATACCAGGATGGTGAGGCCCAGCAGGAATGCCAGTCCGCCGAGGAGCAGGGCGTCGGGGATGCCCCGCTCCGGGCCGTCCTGGCCCCCGCCCCGGTTTCGTCCACCGCGACCCTGCGCCATCTCAGGCCACCGTCGATTCCTTCTCCATCACCACCGGACTGCCGTCGTCCGCCGCCTCCAGGGCCGGTACCGGGGCGGACTCCGTCATGGCCCGGTCGGTGAAGACCAGCGGCCGTTCGGCCTCGGTCACCAGGTGCTTGACGACCTGGACGTTGCCGTTGACGTCCCAGACGGCGATGCCGGGTGTGAGTGTCGGGATGATCTCCACCGCCCAGCGCGGCAGCCCGAGGACCTTTCCCGTCGCGCGGGCCTCGTCGGCTTTCTGGGCGTAGATCGTGCGTGTCGACGCCATCTTGAGGATGGCCGCCGCCTCCCGTGCCGCCGCTCCGTCCACGACGTCCGACAGGTGGTGGACGACGGCGACGAAGGAGAGGCCGAGCCGGCGGCCGAACTTCAGCAGCCGCTGGAAGAGCTGGGCGACGAAAGGGGAGTTGATGATGTGCCACGCCTCCTCCACCAGGAAGATGCGCTTCTTGCGGTCGGGGCGGATCCAGGTGTGCTCCAGCCACACGCCGACGATCGCCATGAGGATCGGCATGGCGATCGAGTTCCGGTCGATGTGCGAGAGGTCGAAGATGATGAGCGGCGAGTCGAGGTCGATGCCGACGGTCGTCGGGCCGTCGAACATGCCGCGCAGGTCGCCGTCGACGAGGCGGTCGAGGACGAGGGCGACGTCCAGGCCCCAGTTGCGGACGTCCTCGACGTCGACGTTCATGGCCTCCGCGGCGGTCGGGGCCGGGTGGCGGAGCTGCTCGACGATGTCGGTGAGCACCGGCTGGCGGTCGGTCACCGTCTCGTTGACGTACGCGTGGGCGACCTTGAGGGCGAAGCCGGAGCGCTCGTCCAGGCCGCTGCCGGTGGCGACCTCGATGATCGTACGGAGCAGGGCGAGCTGGCCGGTGGAGGTGATCGCCGGGTCGAGGGGGTTGAGGCGGATGCCGCTGTCGAGGGCCGCGAGGGGGTCGAGGCGGATGGGCGTGATGCCCAGCTCCTGCGCGATGAGTGCCCACTCGCCGACGCCGTCCTCGCCCTGGGCGTCGAGCACGACCACCTGGCGGTCGCGGAAGCGCAACTGGCGTAGGACGTACGTCTTCTCCAGCGCGGACTTGCCGTTGCCGGACTCACCGAGGACGAGCCAGTGCGGCGCGGGGAGCTGCTGGCCGTAGAGCTGGAACGGGTCGTAGATATAGCCCTTGCCGCTGTAGACCTCGCGGCCGATGATGACGCCGGAGTCGCCCAGGCCGGGCGCGGCGGTGGGGAGGTAGACGGCTTGCGCCTGCGCGGTGGAGGTGCGCACGGGCAGCCGCTGGGTCTCCGTCTTGCCGAAGACGAAGCCCGCGAAGGCGCGCGTCGCCAGATCGAGGAGGTCGGCCATGGGGGGTCACCTGATCCCGGTCGCGAAGGGCAGGGTGCTGACGAGCGCGCGGTGGCGCGGGGTGCCCTTCCGGGCGGGGACCGGAGCGTGGGGTGGCGGACCGCAGCGCCGCGGCGCGCGTTCCGTCCGTAGGTGGAGCATCAACCGCTGAGCCATGGGTCACCTGATCCCGGTCGCGAAAGGCAGCGTGTTCACGAAGGCGCGGTGGTGCTCTCTGTCGCACCATTCCAGTTTCAGGTATGACTTCCCCGCCGAGGCGCGGATCGTGCGCTTGTCGCGGGCGAGGGCCTCGGGGGAGCGGGCGGAGACCGTGAGGTAGCCGACGAGGTTCACGCCGGCGGCGCCGGAGGCGAGGTCCTCGCCGCGCTGGTCGATGCGGGTGTGGTGGGCGATGTCCCGGGGGTCGACGACACGGTTCATCTTCGCCTGCCGGGACGCCTCGGCGTCGTCGTTCGTCTTCTCCGTCAGCATCCGCTCGATGGCCACTTCTGTGGGCTCCAGGTCCATGCATACGGCGACCGTGCGGATGACGTCCGGGGTGTGGACGAGGAGCGGGGCGAGGAAGTTCACGCCGACAGGGGTCATCGGCCATTCCTTCACCCACGCGGTGGCGTGGCACCAGGGGTCGCGGGTCGCCGACTCGCGGGTCTTGGCGCGCAGGTACTGCGGGTCCACGGCGTCCAGTTCGGCCGGCCAGGCGTTGCGCTGGGTCATGGCCTGGATGTGGTCGATGGGGTGGTCCGGGTCGTACATCGAGTGCACGAGGGCCGCGAGGCGCGCGATGCCCAGCGGCTGCCGTACGCGGATGTCGGCCTCGGCGAGACGGGCGCAGATGTCGCCCAGCTCGCGGGCCATGATGACGGCGATGCACTCGTCGCGGCTCTGCTTGGTCGCCCGGCCCATGACCGTGGCCTCCTGGCCGAGGTCGCGCGTGTAGGGCATGCAGGCGACGAGGTAGGCGCGGTGCTGCTCGGAGGAGGTGGAGACCATGGACTGGAGCTGGTCGTACGAGCCTTTTATCCACTGCGGCGCGCGCGGGTCGCCGCGCTGCGAGACGTCCTTGGCGTGCGCGTCGGGGTCGGCGGGCAGCGTACGGGCGAGCATCTGCAGGCGGCGTACGAAACCGTCGCCGTTGGCGGCGTGCTTGAGGAGCGTGCCGAAGCGGTCGACGAGGGCTTCCTGGTCCTCGCTGTCGCGCAGGCCGACGCCCGGGCCCTCGATCTCTATGACGGCGGTGACGGTGCGGCGGTCGGCGTGCAGCAGGACGGCGATCTCATCGGGCCCGAAGGGGGCGACCATCCAGTTGATGCGGCCGATGCCGGGTGGGGTGCCGACGGCGACCTCCTCGCCGCTGAGGCGGGTGCCGGCTTCCTGCGCACCGGAGCGGTAGACGGCGGCGCCGCTGCGCAGGAGGCGGCGGTGGTTGCGGCTGATCTCGAACCAGCGGTAGAAGGTGCGGCCGCGGTACGGGACGTAGACGGCGGCGAGGGCGAGCATCGGGAAGCCCATGAGCAGCACGATGCGCAGCGTCAGCACGGGGACGAGGAGGCCGCACATCATGCCGAGGAAGGCGCCGCCGATGATCAGGCCGATCTCGCCGGTCTCGCGGTTGCGGCCGACGATGGCGTTGGGGCGGGCCTTGCCGATGAGGTACGTGCGACGGGGGGTGATCGGTGGTGTGTCGTGCGTGGTCACCGCAGGTCACCTCCTGTTTCCGGGCTGTTGGGAGGACTGCGGGGGCACGCTGCGGCCGCCCTGCGAGCCGGACCCGGAACCGGAGCGGGAGCCGCCGGAACTCTGGTTGGCGGTGCTGGGCTTGGGCGGGGCGGACTGCTGCGGGCGGGTGCTGTGGGCGGACACGCCGCCCGCGACCGGGTTGGCGGGCCTGGCGGTGGAGCGGGACTCCCCGCTGGCGCCGCCGGCGGAGCCGGAGGACGAGGTGCGGGAGCCGTGGGTCTTCATGCCGGCGGTGACGAGCGCGGCGGGGGTGGCCATGACGGCGGAGGCCGGGTTGGCGGAGGTGGCGCGGCGGCCCTGCTTGGCGGTCATGATCTCGTCGCCGAAGCCGGGCACGAAGCGGTAGATCATCGCGCTGGCGAAGATGGCGAGCAGGATGATCGCGAGGCCGGAGACGACGGCGGAGAAGGCGTCGGGTCCTTCCTCCGCGGAGAGGGCGCCGGCGAGGCCGAGGACGATCACGATGACCGGTTTGACGAGGATCACGGCGATCATGATCCCGGCCCAGCGGCGGACGTGGTGCCACATGTTCTTGTCGACGAGCCCGGCGTAGACGGCGGTGCCGAGGAGGGCGCCGACGTAGAGGAGGGCGGCGCGGATGACGAGCTCCAGCCAGAGCACGCCTGCGGCGAGCACGGAGACGAGCGAGACGACGATGAGCATGATCGGCCCGCCGCCGATGTCCTCGCCCTTCTTGAGCGCTTCGGAGAAGCCGCCGAAGAAGGTGTCGGTGTTGGACGACGTACCGGAGGCGATGGCTTCGGTGACGGAGTCGGTGGCGGTGACGAGGGTGTAGAGGACGAGGGGGGTGAAGGCGGAGGCGAGGACGGTGAGCCAGAGGAACCCGATGGCCTCGCCGAGGGCTTCGCCGAGGGGGACGCCGCGGATGGCGCGCTTGGCGACGGCGAGGAGCCAGAGGGTGAGCGTGAGGATGGTGGAGGCGGCGAAGACGACGGCGTACTGGCGCAGGAAGGTGGCGTTGGTGAAGTCGACGGTGGTGGTGGAGGTGACGGCGTCGGAGAGCTTGTCGATGGTCCACGCGGCGGCTTCGGCACACCCCTTGGCCAACGAGGACAGGGGGTCGACGGACTCCGTGACGTCGCCGGGCGAGTTGGGCGCGGAGCGGCCGCCGTCGTCCTCCTTCTCGCAGTAGTCCCGGGCGGGGCCGATGAGGCTGTCGCACGCACCGCCGTCGTCCTGCGCGGGCACGGCGCCGAGGGCGCGGGGGGCGGCGAGCAGGAGAGCGGCCTGCGCGCCGGCGAACAGGGCGAGGGCTGAGGCGATGCGACGCCGCGGGCTACCGGGCATAGGTGAAGCCTCCGAACTGCTCGACGGCGTCCTCGATCTGCTCGTCGGTCGCCGCCGGTACGTCACCGGGGACGGGGGCGGGGCCCCGCTTCTGGGAGTCGGCGGCGATCTTCCAGTCGCCGTCCGACCACTGGAGTTCGAAGGTCCAGGTGTGCCAGGTGGTGCGTACGGGCACGTCCGAGTCGGGGCCCGCCAGGCCGATCAGGCCGGTGTACCAGACGGCGACGGTGGCCGCTCCGTCCTCGTACTCCTTGACGGTCGTGCCGATCGGGACGGTCCGGGAGATGAAGGTCATGCCCGAGGGGGGCTCGCCCTCGGCGTCGAGGCCGAGGTTGGCGAGGAAGTCCTCGGAGTACGCGGCGTCCATCCCGGTCTTGGTCTTCTCCGCCAGCTCCGGCGTGTAGAGGGCGTCGACCAGCTCGTGGCGGCCTTCGGGCGTGAACATCTGGTCGCCGCCGAGGGCGACGGCGTAGTTGGCGGCTGCCGACTGGGCGCCCTCTGCGGATTGGGGGAAGCCTGTGGGGATGCCGTTTGTGGAGGACTTGGCCGGGGTGTCGCCCGTGGGGGCGGTGGGTTGGGTGTTGGTGTCCGGGTTGGCGGCGGTGTCGGGGTCCTCGTCCTGCGTGTTGCCGCCGCGGTTCGCGAACGCGATGGCGGCGATCAGGAGGACCACGACGCTCACGACCGTGACCATCGCGCGGGACGGCGACACGCGGCCGCCGCGGCGCGGGGCGCCGTAGCGGGCGTCGTTGTCGCCTTCGGCGAAGCGGGTGCGGGTGCCGGGTTCCGGGGTGGCGTAGTCGACGTAGTCGTCGTCGTGGCTCATGCCGGGTCACCCCCTCCGTGCGCCGGTGCTGCGTTGCGCCGGCGTGCCGTAGGCACAAGAAGGTAGCGGTGCGCCGTCCGACGGCGTACGGGGGTCCCCGGGCCGCGGCCGGGGGGTGGTTGCCTCCCGGGTCGCGGGCTCGGTCGACGTCCCGTCGCCGTGTGCCGCACCGCTGTTCGCCGTACGCCTGGCCCTGAAGTCACGGCCCGGCCTACACCGCCATTCCGTACACGATCGTGAACACGGTGCCGAGGGAGCCGATGATGAACACTCCCGTCAGTCCCGCCACGATCAACCCCTTGCCCTGCTCCGCGCTGAACGTGTCGCGCAGCGCGGTCGCGCCGATGCGCTGCTTGGCCGCGCCCCAGATCGCGATGCCCAGGCACAGCAGGATCGCGACCGCCATGACCACTTCGATCATCACGCGCGCTTCTTGGCCCAGGCTTCCGAAGGGGCCCCAGTCAGGGGCGATACCGCCGATGATGGTGTTGATGTCGCCCTTGTCGGCTGCCAGGAACATGTCGTAACTCACCGCCCCATGCGCTGTGTTGCCGTCCGGGATGGACGGCAGGAGTCATCGTCCATCCTCTCTGATGATGCCCGTGTGAGAGTCGATTTGGCGTCAACCGCGGCGATTTCACAAGGGTGTTCGGCGTTCTCCACTGGCTTTCCTGTGTGTATCACGTTAGGTGACTATTGGCAACGCTGTGTGCCTGCGGGGCCGGAGAGGCGATCGGCTTGTCCTACCTGCGGTGAATCGGAGCATGTGAAGAGTGGGTGTCGCGGTGACGGGCGCCGGGCGGGTCTCGTTGGTGGATTTGACTCAAACAGGCCCCAGGGAAGGCGGCGGATGTGTTCGAAGGGATGACGGTCGTCTCGGGGGTCGTGGTGGTCGTCGGGGCGGTCAGCGGCGTGGGGGCGTCCCTGCACGAGGCCGCCGGACCGGCGGCGGAGTCGGCCGAGTCGGGGGAGCCGGCCGAGACGGCCGGGTCGGTGGGCGCGGGCGGGGAGTTGGCGGAGGCCGTGGTGGCGGCCGGGGTGTCCGTTGCCGGGGCTGCCGCCGCCTGACCCGGGTGCGGGCGGGGCGCGGGGGCGTACGGCGTCCGCGGGGGTGGTGCTGGTGACACCCCCGGTTCGGCGGTCCGCACCCGTGATCACGGGCCGTACGGGAGCGAGGGTGGAGCCCATCGCCACCACGACCCGAGGAGACCGCCGTGAACCGCACGTGGACCCGCCCCCGCACCGCCGCCCGCCGCGCCGGCGCCGCCGCCCTCCTCGCCGCCGTCGTGGCCGGTGCCGTCGGGACCGCCGCGCCCGCCGCAGCGGCCCGCGGCGGCGAGGGCGCCCCCGACCCCGTACAGAGCCGCCTGGACGCCCTCGTGGAGCGCGACGGCGTCCCCGGCGCCCTGGCGTACGACGGCCGCACGACCCGTACCGCCGGCGTCGCCGACACGGCGACCGGCCGGCCCATGGTCGGTGCCGAGGGGCGCTTCCGGATGGCCAGCAACACCAAGGCGTTCACCGCGACCGCCGTGATGCGGCTCGTCGCCGCGGGCGAGGTGCGGCTCGACGCGCCCGCCGCGCGGTACGTGCCGCAGCTCGCCGGCACGGGCGTCACGGTCCGGCAGCTGCTCAAGCAGACCAGCGGGCTGCCGGAGTACCTGCAGTTCGTCGACTGGAGCCGCGCTGCCACCGAGGAGGAGTACCTCGCGCTCGCCCTCGACCACCCCGCCGACTTCGAACCCGGCGCGCGCTGGGGCTACTCCAACACCAACTACCTCGCGCTCGGCCTGCTGATCAAGCACGTCGCCGGCGAGGACTACCGCACGTACATCGAACGCACCATCATCGAGCCGCTGCACCTGAAGGACACGTACTGGCCCGCGAAGGACGAGATGGCCATACGCGGACCGCACGCCCGCAACTACGGCGTCAGTCCGGTGGACCCCGAGGCCGGCGTCACCGACGTGACGGAGCTGCCCGGTTACGAGTTCGGCGCCTCCGGCGGACTCGTGACCACGCCCAAGGACCAGAACACCTTCTGGAACGCCCTCTTCGGCGGCAGGCTGCTGCCCGGCTGGGCGCTGCGCGTGATGACCCACGACACCACCGACGTCGGTGGCCAGGACACGTACCCCGAGGGCAGCCGGTACGGCTACGGCGTCGCGTCCTTCCCGCTGAGCTGCGGCGGCGTGTACTGGGGCCACGGCGGCGACCTGCCGGGCGACTCCGTCGCCGGCGGGCGGGCCGGCCGGGGGCGGGGGACGGTGACCGTCTACACGACCACCTGGGCCGCCGAGGGCGACCGGCTGGCGGACCTCCAGGGCGCGGCCGACGCCGCGCTGTGCGCGAAGGACCGCACGGGCAAGGGGCGTTGAGAGCCCGCTCCGCGCAGGGAACGGGCAGACAGCCGGGGCCCGATGAGGGATGGTTGAGGAGTGCGCAAGCTCTGGCTGTTCGTGGCGCTGGGGCTGGGGATGGCGATGTCGTTCCTGGCCCTGCTCGTCGTCGGCACGTACACCGCCGCGTCCGGCCTCGCCGGCCGCGGCGTCGGCCTGGCGAAGGGCGCCGTGCCCTCGACGTACCAGGCGCTGGTCCAGGAGTGGGGCAACCTCTGCCCGGCCCTCAACCCCGCCCTGCTGGCCGCGCAGTTGTACCAGGAGAGCGGCTGGGACCCGAACGCGGTCAGCCCCGCCGACGCCCGCGGCATCGCGCAGTTCATGCCCGGCACCTGGGCCACCCACGGCATCGACGCCAACGGGGACGGCGAGCGCGACATCAACGACCCGGAGGACGCCATCCCGTCGGCGGCCACGTACGACTGCAAGCTCGCCGGCTACGTCGAGGACGTGCCCGGCGACCCGACCGAGAACATGCTCGCCGCGTACAACGCGGGACCGTACGCCGTCATCAAGTACAACGGCGTGCCCCCGTACCGCGAGACGCAGAACTACGTCCAGATCATCAGCGCCCTGGAGCAGAGCTTCGCCGCCCCCACCTCCCGCCTCTCGCCGTCGAAGCAGGCCGCCGGCGCCATCCACTACGCGCAGGAGAAGCTGGGCACGCCCTATCTGTGGGGCGGTGACGGTACACCGGAGGAGGGCGGCCGGTTCGACTGCTCAGGGCTGACGAAGGCGGCGTACGCCGAAGTGGGCATCGAGCTGCCGCGGGTGGCCAACGACCAGTGGAACGCCGGGCCGCACCCCGGCAGGGACGAACTGCTGCCCGGTGACCTGGTGTTCTTCGCGTACGACATGAACGACTCGCGCTCCATCCACCACGTCGGGCTGTATGTAGGGGGCGGCTACATGATCGACGCCCCTTACACCGGCGCCGTGATCCGTTTCGATCCGATCGACTCGCCGGACTACTTCGGCGCGACGCGGGTCACCGAGGCCGGCGCCGCGGCGCTGCCCGAGCGCTGACGCGGCGCTGACGTGCGACGGGCCGCCGCGCGGGGGCGCCGGGGCGGCCGCACGGACGGTCACTCTTCGATAACCTCCCGGTGATCTTTCGGCCGCAGTCGGAACGCCGACCGCCGTGGCGCCGTTGCAAAGGGCGAGCGGCACCGTTGCAATAGGAAAGACGGCAGCCGCCGATCAGCGGGAAACGGGTGGGGAGAGGAGCCGAGTGGACATGCGTTCGCTGCACCTGGCGGGGGCACCCCCGAGCGGGTCGAACGCCGACGTTTCCGTGCTGTACGACATCAACGGCGTCGCGGACTCCACGCCGCCCTGGTTCGACCGCGGGGCGGCGTTCCTTGGCGAGTACGGGCTCATCGGGATGCTCGGCGTGCTGCTGGTCGTGTGCTGGTGGCGCGTGCGCCGGCGCCCGGGCGCGGTGCCCGCCGTGGCCGCGCTGCTGTGGGGGCCGTTGGCGGCGGCCCTCGCGCTGCTGGCGAACATGCCGATCCGCGCGATCGTGGAGCGCCCGCGGCCGTTCCGGGAGCACGAGGGCCTGGAGGTCCTGCTGCCGGGCACGACCGGGTACTCGTTCGTGAGCGACCACACCTCGGTCGCCATGGCACTGGCCGTCGGCATCTTCATGGCGAGCAAGCGGTACGGGCTCGCCGCGCTGGCGCTGGCGCTGCTGGAGGCGCTGAGCCGGGTCTACCTGGGCGTGCACTACCCCTCGGACGTCGTCGGCGGCATCGCGCTCGGCACGTCGGTGGCGCTGCTGCTGGCCCCGGCGGCGACGGCCGGGCTGATGCCGCTGGTGCGGCGGGCGCCGGAGTGGCTCGTCGGCGACCCGGCGGAGCCGGAGGGCGGGACCGAGGCGGACCCGGCGGCCGTGCCGGCGCCGCGGACGGAGCCGCTGGAGCGCGGCGGAGGCGGCCGGGACGGCGACGAGTTGGCCGCGTAGGCGGTACGGGCGCGGGGGCGGGACAGCGGCAGGGGGAGCCGCCCCGGCGGCTGCTGAGCCGGGGGCGCGGGGCGTACGGAAGCATTCGGCGCCCGGCCCGCGCGCCAACGCGCCCCCCTCCGCGCCGGACGCCTACACCGCCTGGTCGAAGTCGAACAGCCGCTCCGGGTCGTACCGCTCCTTCACCTTCGCCAGCCGCTCCGCCGCCGGCCCGTAGTACGCGCCGCGCCACTTCCGCAGCTCCGCGTCCGTGTAGTTCTGGTACGCCGCCCCCGAGGCGTACTCCCGCATCGCCGTGTGCGTGTCCGCGAGCCACCGCTCGCCCGGACCGCCGTCCCCGCCCTCCTCCCACGACGAGATGTACTGCGCGAGCACCCGCGAACCGCGGTGCACGAACGCCGTGTCCGCCACCGGCACCCGGTTCACCGCCCCGCCCAGCGCCGTGAGGATGAACAGCGCGTCCGCCGACCGCGAGGCCTTCTCCGCCCGGTCCAGCAGCGTGCCGATGCCGCCGGCGCCGAGGGGCTCGTCGTAGAAGTCGGAGCGCGCCGCGAACGTGTCGCGCTGCAGGATGCCGCGCGCGTTGCGGCCCGGCACGCTGCCCTGCAGCCGGCACTGCTCGCGGTCGGCCTGGGCGCAGCCCGCGTAGGAGCGCATGGCGTGGATGTACGTCTGCGGGCCGATGGAGACGTCTTCGGCGGGCCCGGGCCCGCCGGCCTGGTCGGCGAGGAAGTCGACGGCCTCGTGCATGTCGTCCTCGGTACCCAGCGACAGCGCGGCCACCGAGATCGTCGGCTCGCCGCCGCGGGTGTTGCCGAAGTGGACGGCGGACCACAGCTCGTCGGGCTGGTCGGGGCCCCACTGCTGCCAGGTGGTCAGCAGCGCCTCGGCCTTGGACCACGGCCACACCATGTTCGCGGCGACGACGTCCGAGGCCTCGCGGGTGTCGTAGCGCAGCTCGGTGACGACGCCGAAGTTGCCGCCGCCGGCGCCGCGCAGCGCCCAGAACAGGTCCTTGTTCTCCTCCGCCGAGCACTCGACGGTCTTGCCGTCCGCGGTGACGACGGTCGCGCCCGTCAGGTGGTCGCAGGTGAGCCCGTACGCGCGTGAGACCACCCCGTGGCCGCCGCCGAGGGTCAGGCCCGCCATGCCGACGGTCGCGCAGGAGCCGGCGGGTATGGTCCGGCCGCGGACGGCGAGGGCCTCGTAGACGTCGATGGTGCGCGCCCCGGCGCCGACGGTCGCGGTGTCGGAGTCGGCGTCTACGCCGGACAGCGCGGAGACGTCGACGACGAGTCGGCCGTTGCCGCTGGAGAAGCCGGCGTAGGAGTGGCCTCCGCTGCGTACGGCGACGGGGACGCCGGCGGCGCGGGCGAAGCGCAGGCACTCGGCGGCGTCGTCGGCGTGGTCGACGTACGCGACGCCGGCGGGCCGCAGGTCGTCGAAGCGGGTGTTGTACTGCTGGGCGGCGACCCGGTAGTCGTCGTGGCCCGGGAGGACCAGGCGGCCGGCGAGGGACTGCGCGAGCGCGGGCCAGTCCGGCGGGCCGGTGGCTCCGCCGCCCTTCGAGCCGGAGGGCTTGGGGTCCGGCTTCCCGCCGCCGTCGTCGTCGCCCGAGCAGCCGGCGACGCCGGCGGTGACGCCCACGCCTGCGGCGGTGGCGAGAGCGGTGCGGAGCACTGTGCGCCTGTCCATCCGCACAGCACAGCGCATCGGGTCCGCCCTTCGCTACCCCCAAGTAGCAAAGCCTGGCCGGACGCGCCCCTCAGCCGGCTCCGCCGGGCAGGTGGTCCGCGGCGTCCGCGCGGGCGCGCGAGCGGGCGCGGCGCGCCGGGCCGGTCCAGCCGCAGCTGCACCGGGCGAACGCGAAGGCCCCCTGCTCCGCGGTCGACGTGCGGTGGCTCCGGGCGCCGTACGGGCCGTCGGCACCCGCGCCGCCGTCGGGGTCGCCCGGCCCGTCGCCGGGCCCGTCGCTGAGCACGCGGTCACGGTACCGCGGTGGGAAAGACCGTGACGGTGCCCCCTCCACATCGTTAAGCGAACCGGAGAAAACACCGGCCGGGGGTAGCGAGAGATGGCGGCGGAGCAGCGGCGGACCGTAGGCACCGGGACCACGCCCGCACGCCCCGGCGCCGGGGCGTCCGGACGTACCGGTGCCATGTCCGGCCGCCCCGGCGCCGCCCCCGCGGGCCGGCCCGCGGCCGTGCTCGGGCTCCTCGGCGCCCTCGCCGCGGCCGCCCTGTCCGCCACCGCCGGCTGCTCGGAGCGCGGCGCCGCGGCCGACGAGCACCCGGGCGGCGACCCGTTGACGGCCGTGCAGCGCGCCGCCGACGCGCTCGCCGACGCGGGCAGCTCCCGGGCGCGTACGGCGATGGAGATGACCAGCGGCGGCACCAGGGTCACCGTCAGCGGCGACGGCGCCTTCGACTACGTGGGGCGGCGCGGCCTGCTGCGCGTGGTGCTGCCGCAGGGGGAGGAGCCGATCACGGAGCTGTACGCGGGCGGCGAGCTGTACATGAAGAACCGCGGCGCCGGCGTCCCCACCGACAAGTGGCTCCGACTCGACACGACCCGGCTGTCCGACGGCAACCTCGTCACCAACGGCGCCACCGACCCGCTGACCGCCGCGGAGTTGCTGCGCGGCGCCCGCGAGGTGCGGTACGTGGGCGAGGAGCGGGTCGGCGACAGCGTCGTACGGCACTACGAGGGCACGGCCGACCTCGGCCGCGCCGCCCGCGCGGCGTCCCCGTACGCGCGCGGGGCGCTGGCCGCGGCGGCCGACGGGTTCGTCCAGGACGCGGTGCCCTTCGACGCGTACCTGGACGAGGACGGCCGGCCGCGCCGGGTGCGGCACGAGTTCGCGCTGTCCGGCGACTCACCGGTGCGGGTGGCGTCGACCGTCGAAACCTACGACTTCGGGGCGCCGGCCGAGGTGACGCTTCCGGCGGATCGCGACATCTATGCCGGAACGGTTCGCCAGAGCGGCCAACAGACCGCTTCCTAGCGGGAGTTGATTCCGGCCGTTTGCGCGGTCGCGTCGGGATTCGCCCGGGAAGGCCGGGGCCGTAAATGGTCCAGACGTGTCATGCGCGGACTGTGCCGCCCTACCTACGCTGAGCGGTGAGCCCGGCTGCCGGCGGGTGTGCATGGGGAAGTGGGGTGATTGCACGTGGGTCGGGGGTCGGCTGTCCAGGACCATGTGGCTCTCGCCGAAATCGAGTTGTGCGGTGAATTGATCATCGCGGCGACGAGCGCACCGGAAGAGCGCCTGAGCGACGACCGCATCGACGAAGTGCTGAGGGTGGAGGCCGCGCGGCGCGGCTCCGAGCGGGACCGCAGGCGCGGCCGCCAGGGGTTCACGCCGTAGCGCGGAGGCACACGGGGGCGGGCCGCGGAGCTGCGCGCGGGTCGTACGCGCGCAGCGGCGGCGGTCACGCGGTGGCGGCGGGCACCCGCCCGGCGTTACGCGCGCAGCATCCGGGCGATCGCGGCGGTGGCCTCCTCGACCTTCGCGTCGATCTCGTCGCCGCCCCGGGCGGCGGCGTCGGCGACGCAGTGCCGCAGGTGCTCCTCCAGCAGTTGCAGCGCGAAGGACTGCAGCGCCTTCGTGCTCGCGGAGACCTGCGTGAGTATGTCGATGCAGTAGACGTCCTCTTCGACCATCCGCTGCAGACCGCGGACCTGGCCCTCGATTCGGCGGAGCCGTTTGAGGTGGGCCTCTTTGTCCTTGCTGTACCCGTGCGGGCCGGAGCCCGGCGCCGTCTCGACGGCGGCCGTCGTTGCCGTGGTGTCGGTCACGTGCCCGTCCTTCCGTTTCCCATCCCTCGATCCGCCCGGTGCGCGTATCGCTGTGTGCGTACCACCGTATGCGAACCGTGCGGTATATACCCTCAGGGGGTATATGATACCGCGTTCGTGGCATTCTGTCCTGCGGCCGTTCCGCACAGCCGGTTCGCTCCGCCGGTGCGGCTCGCCTAGCATCATCAGGACCTATTCGCCGATATTCGCAGCACTGAGGATCATCACGTGCGATTTCGTCTGACCCCCAGGGAGACGAGCTTCTACGATATGTTCGCCGCCTCGGCGGACAACATCGTGACGGGCTCGAAGCTCCTGATGGAACTGCTCGGGGCGGATTCCTCCGCCCGGGCCGAGATCGCCGAGCGGATGCGCGCTGCGGAGCACGCCGGCGACGACGCCACCCACGCCATCCTCCACCAGCTGAACGCCTCGTTCATCACGCCCTTCGACCGCGAGGACATCTACCGGCTGGCCAGCTCCCTCGACGACGTCATGGACTTCATGGAGGAGGCCGTCGACCTCGTCGTCCTCTACCAGATCGAGGAGCTGCCGCGCGGCGTCGAGCAGCAGATCGAGGTGCTCGCGCGGGCCGCCGAGCTGACCGCCGAGGCGATGCCCAACCTCCGTACGCTCAACCACCTGCCGGAGTTCTGGATCGAGGTCAACCGGCTGGAGAACCAGGCCGACCAGATCCACCGCAAGCTTCTCGCGCACCTCTTCAACGGCAAGTACGACGCCATCGAGGTGCTCAAGCTCAAGCAGATCGTCGACGTCCTGGAAGAGGCGGCCGACGCCTTCGAGAAGGTCGCGAACACCGTGGAAACGATCGCGGTCAAGGAGTCCTGAGCCCGGTGGACACCTTCGCGCTTGTCGTCACGATCGGGGTTGCGCTCTTCTTCACGTACACCAACGGCTTCCACGACTCCGCCAACGCGATCGCGACCTCCGTCTCCACCCGCGCCCTGACGCCGCGCGCCGCGCTGCTGATGGCCGCGGTGATGAACTTCGCCGGCGCCTTCCTCGGCAGCGGCGTCGCCAAGACGGTGAGCGAGGGGCTGATCGAGACCCCGCACGGCTCGCACGGGATGTGGATCCTGTTCGCCGCCCTGGTCGGGGCGATCACGTGGAACATGATCACGTGGTACTTCGGGCTGCCGTCGTCGTCCTCGCACGCGCTCTTCGGCGGCATGGTCGGCGCGGCGCTGGCGGCGTCGTCCACGGTGTACTGGTCCGGGGTGCTGGAGAAGGTCGTCATCCCGATGTTCGTCTCCCCGGTGATCGGCCTGGGCGTCGGCTATCTGGTGATGTGCGCCATCCTGTGGATGTTCCGCCGCTCCACCCCGCGGCGCGCGCAGCGCGGCTTCCGGGTGGCGCAGACCGTCTCGGCGGCGGCGATGGCGCTGGGGCACGGGCTGCAGGACGCCCAGAAGACGATGGGCATCGTCGTGATGGCACTGGTCATCGCCGACGTGGAGGACGAGGGCGACGCCATCCCGTGGTGGGTGAAGGTGGTCTGCGCGCTGATGCTGTCGCTCGGTACCTACGCGGGCGGCTGGCGCATCATGCGGACGCTGGGGCGGCGGATCATCGACCTGCAGCCGCCGCAGGGCTTCGCGGCGGAGACGACGGCGGCGGGGATCATGTACTCGGCGTCCTTCATGTTCCACGCGCCGATCTCGACGACGCACGTGATCACTTCGGCGATCATGGGCGTCGGCGCGACGAAGCGGGTCAAGGCCGTGCGGTGGGGGGTGGCGAAGAACATCGTGATGGGGTGGTTCGTCACGATGCCGGCCGCGGCGGGGGTGGCGGCGGCGGTGTACTGGCTGGTGCACCTGGCCTTCGAGTAGTGCTGAAGCGTTTCTGCACACCCTCGGCCCCCGCGACCCCCTCGGCGCTCCGCGCCTCTCAGCCGAAGCGGCCCGAGATGTAGTCCTCCGTGGCCTTCTCCTCCGGGTTGGAGAAGATCTTGTCGGTGTCGCCGATCTCCACCAGCCGCCCCGGCTCCCCGACCGCCGACAGGTTGAAGAACGCGGTACGGTCCGACACCCGCGCCGCCTGCTGCATGTTGTGCGTCACGATGACGATCGTGAACCGCTCCTTGAGGTCGGCCATC
>NZ_JAINRD010000004.1 GCF_020400605.1 Streptomyces aculeolatus
CGTACCGTCCGAGCTGCCCCCGTCGTCGCCGCAGGCGGCAAGCCCCAGTACCAGCGCAGAGGCCGCTGCGCCGGCACTGATCAACCGTACTGTCCTCACTGTTGAACCCCTTTGTCCTCGGCGCTGGTTTACGACCAGATGAAGATCATCCAGCGTGCGCTGGGCGTCAGCCTACCGACGGGCGCCTCTCGCGAACAGGTCTAGGCCACTGCCGTGACCTGCCTGCAATCAGGCGCTTCCGACTGCTTCCGTTTCGCATTTCTCCGCTACGCACGGTAGTCACCCGGTCGGGCCTCTCGGCGGTGATGGCGGGCCGTCCGGCCCTTAGCGTTGATCACGTGGCGCAGGCAGGGTGGCCACCGTCAGCCATCCCCGACCGCCGCAGAGCGCGCGAGATCCGAGGTAGCCGTGGCCGGAACCGACGGTGCAGCCACCGACCTGCTGTTGCGTACGGGCCGCTGGTTCACCCGCGGCGAGGTCTCCCCCGACCTACGTACGGTGACGAAAGCGGGCGGCAGAGCGGGCGACGTCTTCTACCGCGACCGGTGGAGCCACGACAAGGTGGTCCGCTCCACACACGGTGTGAACTGCACCGGTTCGTGCCGCTGGAAGGTCTACGTCAAAGACGGGATCATCACCTGGGAGACCCAGGAGACCGACTACCCCTCGGTCGGGCCCGACCGGCCCGAGTACGAACCGCGCGGCTGCCCGCGCGGCGCCGCCTTCTCCTGGTACACCTACTCCCCCACCCGCGTCCGCTCCACCGACGCCGGCACCAAGGCGGCGGGCTTCTCGCTGGTGACGGTCCTGTTCCGGCCGTTCGGCGGCTGGCTGTCGGACCGGGTGCACCCGGCGGTGGTCACGTCGTGGTCGCTGGGCATCGTCGGGCTCTTCGCGGTGGTGCAGTCCTTCGACCCGGAGCTGGACCCGGTGGGCACGATCTGCCTGCTGGTGATGGCCGCGGGCCTGGGCGCGGCGAGCGGCGCGGTCTTCGCGCTGGTCGCGCAGGTCACGCCGCAGTCGCAGGTGGGCAGCGTGACGGGCATCGTGGGCGCGATGGGCGGCCTCGGCGGGTTCGTGCCGCCGCTGGTGATGGGGGCGATCTACAGCTCGAAGGGGTCGTACTCGATCGGCTTCATGCTGCTGTCGGACCTGGCCCTGGCGGGCTGCGTGTACGCCTTCGGGCGGATGAGAACGGCGGGCCGGGCCAGGGGATGAACCGGCCCGCCGAGTTCAGCGGTCCAGCGGGGCACCCACGTCGTACAGGTGGTGGATCACGTCGTGCACGAAGTAGCGCGCGAACGAGTCGACCGTGAACGCCGCACCGTCGCTGCGGAACCCCGGCCGCCGCCACTCTCCCTCGCCGACCTCGTCCAGGTGCTCCGCCAGCGTCTCGCCCCACGCCGACAGCTCCGCCGCCACCCGCAGCGGGTCCTGCTCCCCGTACCGGTCCTCCGCCGCCGTCTCGTCCTGGTCCCAGTCGGCGAACCGCGGGGCGTCCTCGGTCAGCATCCGGCGCAGCCTCTCGTCGCCCAGCCGGAACACGTCGCGCACGTGGCAGGCGTACTCCAGCGCCGACCACACGTCCGGCCGCGGCCGCGCCCGCAGCCGCTCCGGCTCGTCGCCCAGGACCTGCACCCAGCGCACCGCGCTCTTCCGCGCCAGCCCGGAGACGTCCTGCGGGCGGGTCTCGGCCGCCGCGAAGCCGCACTCGGGGCAGGGGCGTTCCAGGACCCAGGTCCAGTCCTTGGTGTCCGGTGTGATCATGCCGTCCAGTCTCCCTGCGGAAGACTGTGCAGCACCAGCGAGAATTCGTTGAACGGTCCGGTAAGCAATGCTTAATCGACGGCCCACCGCTGCAGCAGTCCCCAGGCGAACTCGGCGGTGCACGCGCGCGGTTCGCCCGCCTCGTCCGGCGCGGTGAAGTCCAGCGCGAACCGAGGGGCGGCCGCGCCCTCGCGCGGCGCCGCGGGCGGGAAGGCGCGGGCGACCTCGTCGACGGTGCAGCCCCACGGCGCCAGGTCGGCGAGCGTGCGCAGCGCGGGCCCCTCCGCCTCCGGGGCGCGGACGAGCCAGGCGTTGAGCGCGACGCCGCCCACGCCGCACGTCGCCTCGAACCGCAGGTCCGGCCAGAGCGGGACCCGCCAGACGTGCACGTCCAGCGCCGTGTCGCCGTACGCGCGCCGCGTCACCGACGCGGCGGGGCCGAGCAGCGCGGCGAAGTCCCGGGCCCGCGCGGCGCCCGGGGCCCCGCCGCCGCGGGCGCGGAGCCGGCCCTGCCAGCGGCGGTTGGCCTCGCGCATCGCGGTACGGGGCACGCCGAGCGTGCGCAGCGCGTCGGCGACCAGAGCGGGCTGGAAGTCCTGCATGCGGCGCAGCAGGACGAGTTGGAACCGCACGGGGCCGGGCGGCGGGACGTCGTCGTCCAGCAGGGAGCGCATCGCCTCATTGTCGCCGCCCGGGGCGCCGCACCGGGGACGGGGCGCACGGCCCGCCGCGCTCAGCGCGGCGGGCCCGTGGAGCCGCGCGGGGTCAGTGCCGGGGTCGGCACCTGCCGGGACTCGGCTTCCCCCGTGGTCATCAGGGCGAACAGCGTCCGCGCCACCTCGGCCCCGAAGCCGTGCACGTCGTGGCTCATCGCGGAGAGCGTGGGGTGGGTGAGCCGGCACAGCTGCGAGTCGTCCCAGGCGAGCAGCGAGAGGTCCGCGGGCACCGAGAGACCCATCTCGGACGCCACGGACAGACCGGCGACGGCCATGATGTCGTTGTCGTAGAGGATCGCTGTGGGCCGCTCCGCGGAGGACAGCAGGGTGCGGGTGGCGCGGGCGCCGTCCTCGCCGGAGAACCCGGTGGGCGTCTGCCGGCCCGCGTCCAGGCCGAGTTCGCGGACGGTGGCCGCGAAGGCGGCGTTGCGGATCGCGCTGTGGCCCAGTTCCGCCGCTCCTCCGACGTGTGCGACGCGCCGGTGGCCGAGCGCGGCCAGATAGCGCACGGCCTCCGCGACGGCGGTGCCGTCGTCCGTCCACAGCGAGGGGAATCCGCCGGTCAGCGAGGGGTGGCCGACGGCGATCACCGGCATGCCCAGGGCACCGAGCGCCGGCAGCCTCGGGTCGTCGGTGAGGAAGTCCACCAGGATCGACCCGGCGACCTGCTTGGACTTCCACCACCGCTCCTGCTGCGCCACCTCCTCGTCCAGGTCGCGGACCAGTCGCAGCAGCAGCGAGCACGACTGCTCGGCGAGCACGCTCTCGATGCCGGAGACGAACTCCATGTAGAACGGCTCCAGGCCGAGGAGCCGGGCCGGCCGGCAGATCGCCAGGCCCACGGCGTCGACCCGGGAGCTGGACAGCGAGCGGGCGGCGAGGTTCGGCGCCCAGCCCAGCTCACGGGCCGCGGCGAAGATGCGGTCGCGGGTCGCGTCGGCCAGGCCGGGGCGGTTGTTGAAGGCCAGCGAGACGGCGCCCTTGGACACCCCGGCGCGGGCCGCGACGTCCTTGATCGTCACCTTGGCCGGCGGGCCGTCGGCGCTCACGCGGGTTCCACGCAGAAGAGGGCGGCCCGCACGGCGGCGACGGCGGGGTCGTCCGCGCCCGGCGCCGCGGGCGCAGCGGGTACGGGCCAGCCGCGGACGACGACGGTCGCGCGCTCGCCGGGCAGCAGCGTCAGCAGCCCACGGTCGGCGGTGGCGGCCGGGTCGAGCCGGTCGGGCTGCAGGAGCAGGTCTCGTACGAAGGTGTGGGCGGTGACCACGACGTCGACCCTATCCGGCTCCGGGCCCGCGGCGCGTACCACCTCGACGGCGAACTGCGGCCGCGGGTACGCGAAGTCCTTGTCCCGCGCCGGGAAGTGCAGCGCCCGCAGCCCTTCCGCCTCGGCGACCAGCAGCTCTTTCGCGGAGGCAGCGGACGGCAGCAGCCCGTCGGGCACCGGCACCTCGGCGACGGCCCGCGGCCCGGCGGCGAACGGTACCTGCGCCGCGGCGACCACGCCGCCGTCGACCGCCGTGCGGCGCAGCGCGAGGGTGCCCGACCAGGGTTGCGCGGACTGGTTGACGACGGCCACGCAGAGGCCGCCCGCCCGCTCGCCGGCCTCGTCCTGCTCGCGGGGGGTGCCCTGCTCGCGCACGGTCAGCAACCGGTCGGCGTAGAGCCGGCGCAGCTCGTGGTACAGAGGCTTGGGGCGGCCGTCGCCGTCGACGGCGGACCAGGAGGTGACCGGCCAGCAGTCGTTGAGCTGCCAGAGCACCGTGCCCGCGCACACCGGCCAGTGCGACCGCCAGTGCTCGATGCCGGCGGCGATCGCCCGGGCCTGGTTCACCTGCATGAGGTAGTGCCAGCGGGCGAAGTCGGCGGTCCCGTCGGGGACGTCGAAGTGGCGGGCCAGGCCGCGCTCCAGCTTGCCGTTGCCGTCGTCGGCCTTCTGGTGGTGGAGCATCGCGGGCGAGGCCGCGGCGAGCTGCGGGCCGTCCCCGAGGGCGCGGCGGAGCGTGGCCCAGGCGGGCGGCGCCTGCCAGCCGAACTCGGCGACGAAGCGCGGGACGGCGGCGCGGTAGTCGGTGTAGTCGGCGCGGTTCCACACCTCCCAGTCGTGGTGGTTGCCGTGCGCGGGGTCGTTGGGGTGGTGCACCCAGGACCCGGACCAGGGGCTGCCCGGCCAGTACGGACGCGTGGGGTCCAGCTCGGCGACGACGCGCGGCAGCACGCCGAGGTAGTAGCCCTCGCCCCAGGAGTCGCCGGCGAGCGCCTCCTCCCAGTCCCAGTCGCGAAAGCCCCACAGGTTCTCGTTGTTGCCGCACCACAGCACCAGCGAGGGGTGCGGCATGAGCCGGACGACGTTGTCGCGGGCCTCCGCCTCGACCTCGCCGCGCAGCGGCTGGTCCTCGGGGTAGGCGGCGCAGGCGAACGGGAAGTCCTGCCAGACCATGAGGCCGAGTTCGTCGCAGGCGGCGTAGAAGTCGTCGCTCTCGTAGATGCCGCCGCCCCAGACGCGTACGAGGTCGACGCCCGCGTCCGCCGCCTGCCGCAGCCGCTCGCGGTAGCGGGCGGGGGTGAGGCGGGACGGGAGGGCGTCGTCGGGGATCCAGTTGACGCCGCGGGCGAAGAGCGGTTCGCCGTTGACGACGAGGGTGAAGCGGGAGCCGCGGGCGTCGGCGGCGGTGTCGAGGCGGACGTCGCGGAAACCGATGCGGCGGGTCCAGGCGTCCAGGAGCGGGCCCTCGGCGGTGTCGCCGTCGTGGAGGGTGACCTCCAGCGCGTAGAGCGGCTGGCCGCCGTAGCCGCGGGGCCACCACAGCTCGGGGCGGGCGAGGGCGAGCCCGACGCCGGCGGCGTCGGCGCCGTCGAGCACCGCCGTCGCCTCCGCGTCACCGACGCGGGCGCGGACGGTGAGCGGGCGGTGTGCGCCCGTGCCGGTGCGCTCGACGTCGAGGCGCACGTCGACGCGGCCGGTGCCGTCGGCGTCGACGGTCACCAGCGGACGCACCCGGGCCAGCCGCGCGGTGCTCCAGCGCTCCAGCCGGGCGGGGCGCCAGATGCCTGCGGTGACCAGCGTCGGACCCCAGTCCCAGCCGAAGGAGCAGGCCATCTTGCGGATGTACGGGAAGGGTTCGGGATAGGCGTTGGGCCGGTCGCCGGTGCGGGCGCGTACCTCCTCGGCCGCGGCGTAGGCGGAGGTGAACGCCACCGCCAGAGTGCCGCCGCGGCCGGTGACGTCGAAGCGGTAGCCGCGGTGCATGTTGCGGGTGGCGCCGAGCGGTTCGCCGGCGAGCCGGAGCGCGGCGGCGGTGTCGAGGCCGTCGAAGACGAGGTCGGTCCGTTCGTGCGGCCCGTCGTAGGGCTCGATCTCCGTCTCGTACGTCCAGTCCCGCCGGCCGACCCAGGCGACGTCGGTCTCGTTCGTGCCGAGGTACGGGTCGGGGATGACGCCGGCGGCGAGCAGGTCCGTGTGGACGCAGCCCGGCACCCGTGCGGGGAGCCGGTCCCTGCCGTGCCACAGGGTCCAGCCCTCGGTGAGCGGGATGACGTCCTTCATGGGTGCTCCAATCTCGGGTCTCGCGCCAACGTAGCCGCCCCTCTCCCCTCTGTCCATAAACCGGTCAAGTTCTTTCTCTGTCGCAAAGGTTGACGTCATTACCGGGCTAAGGGAAGGTTCCACGTCAAGAAAAGGGGCCTTCACTCAACCGGTTCAGTACCACGGCCGGACTCAGCGAACGGAGATGGTGACGATGAGGGGAAGAGCGCTCGCCGGTGCGCTGCTGGCTACCGCACTCGCGACGACGGCGGGCTGCACGGGCAGCGGGGCCTCGTCGCAGAAGCAGGAGGCGAAAGCGGCCGGGGACCCGGGGAAGGTCTCCGGCACGATCGAGGTGATCACGCACCGCACCGACCTCGTCGAGGACGGCACGATGGACGCCTACGCGGCCGAGTTCCGCAAGACGTACCCGAACGTCGAGGTCGAGTTCGACGGCGTCACCGACTACGAGGGCGAAGTCAAGACCCGGATGAACTCGGACGACTACGGCGACGTGCTCATGATCCCGGGCCGGGTGAAGAAGAACGACTACCCCCGCTTCTTCGCCTCCCTGGGCAAGCAGTCCGAGCGCAGCGAGAAGTTCCGCTTCACCGACTACTCCACGGTCGACGGCGAGGTCTACGGGGTCAGCATCTACGGCAGCATCCCCGGCTTCGTCTACAACAAGCGCATCTGGGAGCAGGCCGGCGTCACCGGATGGCCCACCACGCAGGCCGAGTTCCTCGACGGCCTGAAGGCCGTGAAGGACCGCACCGACGCCGTCCCGTACTACACCAACTTCAAGGACGCCTGGCCGCTGGCGCAGTGGTGGCCCGCCCAGGCGTCGGCCACCTGCGACGAGCGGGCGGACGTCGAGGTGGTCGAGGGCGACCCCTTCGCCGAGGGCGGTGCCGTCCGGACCGTGGACACCCTCCTGTACGACATCGTGGACCGGGGGCTGGCCGAGAAGGACCCGACCACCACCAACTGGGAGGGCTCCAAGCCGCAGCTCGCCAAGGGCGAGATCGCCACGATGTTCCTCGGCTCCTGGGCCGTGGTCCAGATGCGCGACGCCGCCGAGCAGGCCGGCACCGACCCGGACGACATCGGCTTCATGCCGTTCCCGCACCAGGTCGACGGGAAGTTCTGCGCCGGCCTGTCACCCGACTACCAGCAGGCCGTGAGCATCCACTCCGCGCACAAGGAGGCCGCACGCGCCTGGGTCGACTGGTTCGCGGAGAAGTCCGGCTACCCCGAGGACAACATGAACGTCTCCACCCTGCGCAGCGCCCCGCTGCCCGGCGTGCTCGCCGAGTACGAGAAGCAGGACGTGCGGCTGCTGGAGCTGGACCAGTCCAGGGGTGCGGAGCTGAAGGAGCTGGACGACGCCTCCGAGGTCGGCATCGACGACCCCGACTACCGCCAGGAACTCGTCGACATCGCCCGCGGCGCCCGGGACGGCAGCGCCGACGACCTCTTCGCCGACCTCTCCGAGCGCTGGACGGGCGCCGCCGGGGAGCTGGGTTACCGGTGACCGCACTGAGGCGCCGGCCGGCGGGCGGCGGCGCGGTGCCGTGGCTGTTCCTCGCCGTCCCGCTGGCGCTGCTCATCACGTTCACGTACGCGCCCGTCGCGAACATGGTCGCGTACAGCTTCACCGACTGGGACGGGCTGAGCCCGGAGCTGAACTACGTCGGCACGGAGAACTACTCCGACCTCTTCACCCGCTCCGAGCTGTTCGAGGTCTTCTTCGTCAGCGGCTACTACCTCGCCGCCTCCGCGGTGCAGATCGCGCTGGCGCTGTACTTCGCGACGGTGCTCAGCTTCAACGTCCGCTTCCGCAACTTCTTCAAGGGCGTCCTGTTCTTCCCGTACCTGGTCAACGGCGTCGCCATCGGCTTCGTCTTCCTCTACTTCTTCCAGGACGGCGGCACGCTCGACGCGCTCTTCGGCCTCTTCGGCGACGAGCCCGACCGCGCCTGGCTGGGCGACTCCACCTCCGCCAACGCCTCGCTCGCCGGAGTGTCGGTGTGGCGCTTCATGGGGCTGAACTTCGTGCTCTTCCTCGGCGCGATCCAGTCCGTCCCGGGCGAGCTGTACGAGGCCGCCGAGCTGGACGGCGCGAACCGCTGGCAGCAGTTCCGGCACATCATCGCGCCCGGCATCCGGCCGGTGATCAGCCTCAGCGTGATCCTGGCGATCTCCGGTTCGCTGGCGGTCTTCGAGATCCCGTACGTCATGACGGGCGGCGCGACCGGCACCGAGACGTTCGTGATCCAGACGGTCGACCTGGCGTTCACGTTCAACAAGACCGGGCTGGCCTCGGCGGCGGCCGTGGTGCTGCTGCTGATCGTGCTCGCGGTGACCTGGGTGCAGCGGGCGCTGGTGCCGGACGACAAGGCGGGTGATCTGGTATGAGGGCAGCCGTCGTCTCGCGCACGCTGACTTACCTGTCACTGGTCGCTGCCGCCGCGGTGGTGGTGCTGCCGCTGCTGGTGGTCTTCCTCACCTCGCTGAAGACACCGGAGGAGATGGCGGGTGGCGGCGGGGCCCTCTCGCTGCCGGGCAACCCGCTCAACTTCGGCAACTACGCGACGGCCTTCGAGGACGGCCGGATGCTCTCGGCGTTCGCCAACACCGCGGTCATCCTCCTCTTCGCGATCGCCGGCACCGTGCTCATCGGCTCGATGACGGCCTACGCGATCGACCGCTTCCGGTTCCGGTTCCGCAAGCTCGTGGTGGGGCTCTTCCTGGTCGCGGCGATGGTGCCCGGAGTGACCACCCAGGTGGCGACGTTCCAGATCGTCGACAGCTTCGGGATGGTCAACAGCCGGCTCGCGCCCATCGTGCTCTACATGGGCACGGACATCGTCTCGATCTACATCTTCCTCCAGTTCATCCGCTCCATCCCGGTCTCGCTGGACGAGTCGGCGCGGCTGGAGGGCGCCAACTCGTTCACGATCTACCGGAAGATCATCTTCCCGCTCCTCAGGCCGGCGGTCGCGACGGTCGTCATCGTCAAGGGCGTGACCGTCTACAACGACTTCTACATCCCGTTCCTCTACATGCCCTCCGACGACCTCGGGACGATGTCGACCGCCCTGTTCCGCTTCAAGGGCCCGTACGGAGCGCACTGGGAGACGATCTCGGCCGGCACGGTCCTGGTCATCCTGCCGACACTCGCCGTCTTCCTGTTCCTCCAGCGGTACATCTACAACGGATTCATGAGGGGGGCGACGAAGTGAACGGGACCCTCCGATGAGTTCGGGCGGCGCGGGCAGTCCACAAACACGACGACGGCGGCGACTTGCGGACAGGAACTGTCCGCAACGTTCCGTACCGTCAGGGGACGGGCTCGACCACCGGAGGGGACATGAACGGCATGAACGGCCTCGCGACAGCACTGGTGCTGGCCATCGCGTCCGCCGCCGCGTACGCGGGGGCCGCCGTGCTGCAGGAGCGGGTCGCGGGGGCGGGCCGCGAGGCGGACGCCGGGGTGTGGGCGGCGCTGGCACGGGGCTCGTGGTGGCTGTCGGTCGGGCTCAACGTCGCGGGCGCGGCCCTGCACGTACTCGCGCTGCGGTACGGGCCGCTGACCCTGATACAGCCGCTGGGCGCGCTCACCCTGGTCCTCGCGCTGCCGCTGCAGGCGGCATGCTCGGGGCGCCGGGTCGGCGCGGCACGGTGGCGGGGCGCGGGGCTGACGCTGGCGGGCCTGGCGGGGGTGCTGCTGCTGGTCCGCGGCGGCGGGCACATCGAGGTGCTCACCCCGGCGCAAGTGCTCGGCACGGTCGCGGCCACCGCGGCGGCGCTCGTCGCGCTGGGCGCGGCGGCGCGCGGGCTCGGGCCGCGGACGGCGGGCATCGCGTACGCCACGGCCGCGGGCATCGCCTTCGGCGCGGGCTCGGTGCTGACCCAGACGGTCGCGGTACGCCCCGCCCCCGACGCCTTCACGGTGCTGACGGGCCTGGCGGTGGCGGCACTCGCCCCGGCGGGCCTGATGCTCTCGCAGGCCGCCTACCGGGGCGGCCTCGGCGCCCCGCTGGCCACGGCGACGCTGGTGAACCCGGCGGTCTCGGCGGCGGTCGGCCTCACGCTGCTCGGCGAGCGGCTGAGCGGCGGCATGCTGGGGGCCGCGGTGGCGCTGGCGGCAACGGCCCTGGCCGCAAGGGGCGTAGTCGTACTGTCCCGCCCGGCCGCCGCGCCCGCGGGCCGGACGCCCGGCTGGACCCGCCACACCGAACCGGCCCCTGTGGAGACCTTCGGGCTGGCTCGCTGACCCGCCCGCCCCCCGTGCCCGCACGGGGGCCGCGGCGCAGCCGCCGACGCAGCGCCACCACGCCCCCGCCGGCCGCCGGCTGCTAGTCCGCCACCAGGACGATCTTGCCGCGCAAGTGGCCCCCCTCGCTCGCCCGGTGGGCGTCCGCCGCCTCCGCCAGGGGCAGCGCCCGCCACACCGGCAGGTGCAGGCGGCCGTCGCGGTACAGCGCCAGCGCCCGTTCGATCCCCGCCACGTGCTGGTCCTCGCCGTCCGCCTGGCGGGAGAACCGCGCGCCGACGGCCTGCGCACCCGCCGCGTCCGCGATCGTCAGCACCCGCTCCGGGCCGCCCGCCAGCTCCACCGACTCCGGCAGCACGCCCCGCCCCGCGGCGTCCAGGACCGCGTCGACGTCCGGCGCCAGCTCCCGTACCCGCGCGCCCACGCCCTCGCCGTACGCGACCGGCTCCGCGCCCAGCGAGCGCAGGTAGTCGTGGTTGCCGGGGCTCGCGGTGCCGATCACCCGCACCCCCGCCGAGACCGCGAACTGCACCGCGAGGCTGCCCACACCGCCCGCCGCGCCGTGCACGAGCAGCGTGTCGTCCTTGGCGACGCCCAGCGCCGCCAGCGTGCGGTACGCGGTCTCCGCCGCCATCGGCAGCCCGCCGGCCAGCTCCCACGGCAGCCCCGGCGGCTTGGCGACCAGCCGGTCCGCGCGGGCCAGCGTCTGCAGCGCGTACCCCGCGGCCACCGGCCCGAGCACCTCGTCGCCCTCCCGCCACGGCCCCGCGTCCGCGCCGACGGACTCGACGACGCCCGCGGCCTCCACCCCCGGGACGTGCGGGAAGGACAGCGGCCGGAACGCCGCCAGCTGCCCGCTGCGCAGCTTCCAGTCCATCGGGTTGACCCCCGCGCACCGGACGCGGACGCGCACCTCGCCGGCGGCCGGCGCCGGCACCTCGACGTCGAGGCGGCGCAGCACCTCGGGGCCGCCGTATGCGGAGAATCCCATGGCGAACACCACGGGCCATCACCTTCCTTCGGGACCGTGGAAACCGAACGGACCGACTATCCCACCGAGGTGCGCGCACCGGCGCGGTTTCGATCCCGTGGCGAACAGACGTTTCGCCCCCCGCGCTGGTGGAACACCCCCGAAACGCCTGGTGGGGGGCGGTGTGTGCCACCGCCCCCCACAGGACTGGTCCTGCTCAGCCGACCGTATACATCACAGCGGCTTGATCCGGATGTCGCGGAACGAGACCACGTCCGTGGTGCCGTGCACCTGGAGGCCGATGTAGCCCTCGGCGTGCTGGCGCCCGTCCGTGCCCGGGTCGTCGCCGCGCGGCGGATCGAAGAGCTGCCCCGGCGAGTTCTCGAACTCGTTGAGGAGCACGCCGTTGCGGTAGATCTCGTACTTCTGATCCACCACCCGGATCTCGTAGTCGTTCCACGTGCCCTTCGGAGTCACCCCGGCACCGCCGTGGTTGATCTCGTCGAAGCCGTAGACCGAGCCGGTCTTGTACTTGTCGCCGGCCTCCGAGTCGAAGACCTGCACCTCGTGGCCGTACTTGATCGCCACCCACTCGGGCCGCGACTCGTCCGGGTGGTCGCGCACGTCCGGGAAGCGGACGAAGACGCCGGAGTTGGCGCGCCCGTCGCCCGGCGCGTCGTCGCGCCACTGGAGCTTGAGCGAGAAGTCGCCGTACTGGGCCTGCGGGTACCACAGCATGCCCATCCCGTCGACGTTCGTCCCGCTCGTCATCGAGCCGTCCCCGTTGAGGTTGAAGCTGCCGCCGCCGACCTGCTCCCACTTGGAGAAGGAGTTCTCGGTGCCGGTGAAGATCGGCGTGTAGCCGTCGTTCTGGCCCGGCTTGCCGATCCCCGACTCCTTGGCGGTGTCGCGGATGATCTGGCGCTCCTCGCCGTTGATGACGGCGTCCCCGTACAGCTCGTCGGTGACGGCCTTGATGTGGTCCAGGAACGCCTTCTGCCTCGGCCAGGCCTTCTCGTCCTCGATGACCTCGTTGATCGTGCAGCCGTTCGCGGTGACGCGGTTGGGCACGTGGGTGTCGTACTGGCCGATGAAGACGATCGGACGGGAGTCCAGCTCCGGGCAGACCGGGTCGGGGTTGGGGTACTTCTCGACGACCGTGAAGGTGACCTTCCCGACCTCGGAGGAGTTGCCCGCCTTGTCGGTGGCCCGGTAGCTGATCGTGTGCTCGCCGACGGTCGAGACGTGCACCATCTCGGTGTACGGCTGGAAGGCGCCGTCGCCCACCGCGTACTCGACCTTGTCGAGGCCGGAGCCGCCGGTGTCCGCCGCCTCCAGCATGACCATCGCCATGTCCAGATACGCGCCGTCGTCGTTCTGCTCACCGCTGACCGAGGCCTCGACCGTCGGTGGCGTCGTGTCCTCGCCGGCCTCGGCGACCGTGAAGGTCACCGATTTCTCCTCGCAGGTGTTGCCCGCCTTGTCGGTGGCGCGGTACCTGACGGTGTGCTCGCCGACGGTGTCGACGACGATCGGCGCCTCGTACGGGGTCCACTCCGTGGCCCCGTCCAGGGCGTATTCGATGCGATCGACCCCCGACATGTCGTCGGTGGCCGACAGCGCCACCGTCGCGCTGCCCAGGTACGCGCCGTTCGCGTCCTGCTCGCCGGTGACCTCGGCAGCCGCCTCGGGCGCCGTGGTGTCCTCACCGCCGCCGTCCGTGACGATCAGCTCGCCGACCATCGAGCCGTGGCCGGGAATCGCGCAGAAGTAGCGGTACTTGCCCGGCGTGAGGTTGACGGTCGCCTGCCACTTGCCGTTGTTCTCGTCGTTCGGGGACGCCTGGAGGTTGAGGCTGACGTCCTTGTTGTATCCGTCGGTGAACGTGTCGAACGTGAGCGTGTGCACCATGCCGGTGGTGTTGCCGGTGGCGGCGCTGTTCTCGAAGACGATGGTCGTCTCCCCGGCCACCGCCGTCGTCGGCGCGGACGTGTACTCGGTGATGCTGTCGCCCGCGGTCCAGGTCAGCGTCTGCGCCGCCCTGGGCTCGTCGGGCACCGCCGCGTCCGCGGCGGGCAGGCCGCCCGGCGCGAGGAGCGCCAGGCAGACCGCCACCAGAGTGATCAGCGCCCGCCGCAGTGCACCCGCGGTCAGAGCTCCGGATCTCATCGGCTTCCCTTCGTGATCAGGTTCTCGGGCGAGGGCGTCGCCGGCCCGCCCTTGTACGTCACCCGCCACAGGGCGGACGCCGAGTCGGCGTTGAAGAAGCCGCGGCCGTAGTCGAGCACGTAGAGCGCGCCGTCCGGGCCGAACTTCCAGTCCATCAGGTTGCGGATGCCGCCCTCGCCGGCCGGGATGATCTCGTCCAGCGACTCGGCGTGCACGGGCAGCCCGCCGTCGCCGGCGTTGTCCGGGTCCATGACCACGGCGTGCCGCGGCTGGTCCTGGTCGTAGAAGTCGCCGACGAACCACTTGCCGTTCCAGTACTCGGGCCACTTGACGTCGCTCTCGGAGCCGGCGTCGTAGCGGTAGACGGGGCCCGTCATGGCCGCCTGGCCGCCGCCCTTGAGCCAGGGCAGCCTGTACTGGGCCTCGTCGATGTTGTAGCTGGGCACCCCGTCCGCGTTGCGCGGGTAGTCGGGGCCGCCGCCCTGGGGCGAGTACCAGATGTTGTTGTCGCGGGCCGGCGGGATGTCCGTCAGGCCGTCGTTGTTGGGCGAGGTGTTCTTGAGGTTGTCGCAGTCGTACCAGTCGAGCGGCTGCGTCGGGTCGGGCAGGTTGCGGTCGCGGTACGGCTGCGAGTTGCCCATGCAGTACGGCCAGCCCTGGTTGCCCGCGCTGGTGATGACGGCGAACGTGTCGTACTTCGCCGGGCCCCAGGTGGTGCTGGGCGCGCCGGCGTCGGGGCCGACCCAGCCGGCGTAGAGCCGGTCCTCGGCGTCGATCTCGATGCGGGACGGGTTGCGTACGCCCATCACGTAGATCTCGGGCCTGGCCTGGTCGCCGTCGCCCTCGTCGCCGGTGAAGAGGTTGCCCTCGGGGACGGTGTACGTGCCGTCGGCCTCGGGGTGGATCCGCAGGATCTTGCCGTTGAGGTTGTTGGTGTTGCCCGCGGTGCGGCGCGCGTCGGCGAAGGACACGCCGCCGAAGTTGGGCTCCGGGTTGTTGCCCGAGTAGCCGTCGCTGAACCGCGAGGAGTTGGTGTCGCCGGTGGCGATGTACAGGTTGCCCTTGGAGTCCCACTCCATGTCGCCGCCCGCGTGGCAGCAGCTGTGCACCTGGACCGGCCAGGACAGCAGCACCTTCTCGGAGGCGGTGTCGAGCTTCTGCGTCGCCTGGTCGATGGTGAACCGGGAGACCCGCCGCTCGGCCATGTGCGCGGCGCGGTCGACGCCGGAGTGCGGCGTGTAGTGCAGGTACACGTAGCCGTTGTCGGCGAAGTCCTGGTCGAGGGCGATGCCGAGGAGGCCCTCCTCGACCTTGACCAGCTCGTCGCCGCCGCCCTTGTTGCCGAACACGTCGAGCGTGCCGACCGCGGTCACCTGCTCGGTCTCCGGGTCCCACATGTGGATCGTGCCGGGGCCCTTGCCGATCTCCGCGCTGTTCCAGTCGACGTCGACGGGGGCGCCGGACCAGCGGCCGCCGCGGCCGATGTAGTAGACCTTGCCGTCCTCGGCGATGTCGATGCCGTGCGGCTCGCCGATCTGGTCGAGCTGGTTCGCCTGGTTCGGCTGGGTCAGCCGCGTCGCCTCGTAGTTCGCGGTGATGCTCGCCTGGCAGTCGGCCTGCGCCTGGCGCGTGGTCCAGAGCAGGGCGCCGCGCAGGTGCGAGCGGAAGTCGTCCTCGGCGAAGCCGGCGGCGGTGCCGCCCATGCCGGTGTAGAAGGAGCGGCCGCCCTCGTAGTCGCGGCACCAGGAGATCGGGTGGTCCGCCCCGTTGGCGGACGGCCCGGGCTCGTAGGACAGCTCCCGGACCCTGGCGACGGTGTGCACCTTGCCGGAGGGGTTGCTCTCCCAGTTGGTCCACACGTCGCTGCGCTGCCACTCCAGCGGCAGGTCCTTGGTGGCCGGGTTCAGCCGGTCGCCGACCTCGACGACGGCCTCCTGGACGCCGTCCGCGGTGCCCGCGGGGCGGCTGCCGATCAGGCCCGTGAACCAGTCGGACTCCGGCTCGGAGCGGGCCGCGTCATGGATGCCGAGGAACCCGCCGCCCGCCTCGATGTAGCGCTGGAACGACTGCTCCTGCATGGTGTTGAGCCGGTCGCTGCCCGGTGACAGGAAGACGACCGCGTTGTACTTGGCCAGGTTCTTGTCGGTGAAGGCCGTGACCTCGTCGGTCGCGGTC
The DNA here is from genome assembly GCF_020400605.1 of Streptomyces aculeolatus. GTDB lineage: Bacteria > Actinomycetota > Actinomycetes > Streptomycetales > Streptomycetaceae > Streptomyces > Streptomyces aculeolatus. Next base: position 15,603 of record NZ_JAINRD010000004.1, read on the forward strand.
ACCGTGAACGTCTCGGGCCCCTGGGCTCCGACGGCCTCGATGGCCTCGACGCCCGCCCGGGTCACGGCGTGTTGGTCGCCGTCGACCCGGGTGAACACGAGTACCGAGGCCGCCGCCCTGCCCGGCGGCTTGCCGGCCGCCAGCGGTCCGTCGTCCGACGGCCCTGCCATGGCCTCGGCTCCTGCCAGTAGCGTTGCCGCCATGGCCACGGCCGATGCGCCGGCCGCCCAGCGTAGGGCGTTTCCCCTGCGTCGCATGGTCCTCCCACCTCGTCCCGGGATGCTGCGGGATAGCTGCGCCGCCGTAGGAAGTTAGACCCCTTTTCGCGAACTGCCAATGCCTAGCGCCGGATTCGGTTCGAACTTTGTCCTGAGGATGGGCAAAGCCTCCGCAAGCCCTTACCATGAGCGGCTGTCAGGGACGAGTCACAAACGCGCGAGAAGGCGGGGGCCACCATGCCGCGCAATGTCTTTTCCAGAAGGTCCTTCACCAGCGGTGCGGCCGCGGCCGCACTGGCGACCCCGGTCGCACTGTCCACCTCCGGAGCAACGGTCACCGCGTCGGACGACAAACCGCAACCCCAGCCGCTCGGCGAGATCAAACGGATCACCCTGTACGCCGAGGCCATGCCGGACGGCCAACTCGGCTACGGCCTCGAACCGGGCAAGCCCTCCATCCCCGGCCCCCTGCTGGAGATGTACGAGGGCGACAGCATGATGATCAAGCTGGTCAACAACCTCGACATCGAGGCCAGCCTGCACGTCCACGGCGTCGACTACGACATCGACAACGACGGCACGCCGATGACGAACAGCGCGGTCCCGCCGGGCGGTTCACGCGACTACGTCTGGCACTCGCACACCGCCGGCACCCGCAAGGACGGCACCATCCAGCCGGGCAGCGCGGGCTACTGGAACTACCACGACCACGCGGTCGGCACCCCGCACGGGACCGGCGGCGTCAAGCGCGGGCTGTACGGCGGGCTGATCGTCCGCCGGAAGGGCGACAAGCTGCCCGACAAGCAGTTCGTCATCGTCTTCAACGACAACACCGTCAACAACGTCGCGGGCCACGGGCCCGACTTCACCGCCACGCTGGGCGAGCGGTGCGAGATCATCATGATCACGCACGGCGAGTTCTACCACACGTTCCATCTGCACGGGCACCGCTGGGCGGACAACCGCACGGGCATGCTGACCAGCGTGGACGACCCGACACCCGTCATCGACAACAAGATCGTCGGGCCGGGCGACTCGTTCGGGTTCCAGTTCATCGCGGGCGAACTCGTCGGCTCGGGGCGGTGGATGTACCACTGCCACGTCCAGAGCCACGCGGACATGGGCGTGGCCGGGCTGCTCGTGGTGACCAACCCCAACGGCACGGTGGCCGGAAAGCACAACGCGGAGGCGATGAAGCCCACCCGCGACGCACCGGCCCACGGCAGCCACGACACGACCTGACCAGCCGCACGCACCGCACCACGGCACGCACCGCACCCGGGCGCGTGCCGCATCGCGGCACGCGCCGGGCCGGCGCACGTGCCGCGCCGCGAGACCGGTCGGCGGCCCCGCTGGGTGGGGCCGCCGGCTTTCGCATGCCCGCGTACCCGCCGACGGCAGACCCCCGGACGGCAGCTCCCCGACGGCAGATCCCCTGACCACACCCCCTGAGGGCAGACGCCCGGGCACACTCCTGCTATCGTCATGAAAATGATTGTCATTACGAAGACCAGGAAGACGCTCGCCGCGGGCGTGGCGGCGATAGCCCTCGTGCTGGCCGCCGGGTGTGCGGAGAACGACGACGACCCGGGCGGCGGAAAGCCCGGCGCCGGCCGCGAGTCGAAGGCGGCCGGCGGCGGGGCGGCCGGCGCCGACCGGTCCGGCTGGCCCGCGGAGAAGACCGCCCACGGCGCCCCCGAGCTGCGCGCCGTCGTCACCGAGCAGGGCTCGGGCGCCGTCCGCGTCATCGGCCTCGCCGACGGCGGCACGGTCCGTACGCTGCACGTCGAGGGCCAGTCCCGGCCCGTGCGGACCGAGGACGACACGCACGTCCTGCTGCCGCAGGGCGAGCAGGGGGTGACCCACCTCGTGGACGCCGGCATCCGCTGGGAGGACCATGGCGGCCACCAGGACGCGCACCACGAACGCCCCCGTGTCCTGGGCAGCCTGAAGGGCGAGTACCCCTCGCACGCCGTGCCGCACGGCGAGCACGTCACCGTCTTCGACGACGGCACGGGCACGGCGCAGGTCCTGCACGTCGGCGAGGAGCACGCGAGCACCGACCCCGAGCGCGAGCTGACCGCCGAAGGGCCGCACCACGGCGTCGCGGTGACCCTGGAGACGGGCGAGATGGCCGTGACCGTGCCCGGCAAGACGGAGGAGGACCTGCCCGTGGGCGTACGCGTCCACGACGCGCACAACCGCGAGGTCGCCGCCTTCCGCGACTGCCCCGAACTGCACGGCGAACACGCCGTCGGCGACGGCCTGCTGCTCTTCGGCTGCCTGGACGGCGTGCTGGTGCTGGAGCGCGGCGACGGCGGCAAGTGGACCGCCGACAAGATCCCCAACCCCGCGGGCACGGGCGGCGAGGAGCGCGTCAGCTCCTTCGCCGGGCACAGCGGCGACGCGGTCCTCGCCACCTTCGGGGACGAGGCGGTGGCCGCGCTCGACCTCGGCGAGCGCACGATGCGCCGCGTCGACCTGCCCGACGCGCGCGCCGCGTTCGCCTGGGACCCGTACTGGGACCGGGGCCTCGCCCTCACCGCGGACGGCGAGTTGCACGGCGTCGACCCGAAGGCCGGGAAGCTCGTCGGCTCCTCGAAGGTGACCGAGCCGTTCGAGGTCTCGGCGGACTGGACGAAGAACCAGGCGGCGCTGGCGCCGGGCGAGGAGTCGGTGTACGTCACGGATCCCTTCACCGGGTCGCTGATCGAGGCGGAGGTGGCGCGGGACGCGTTCAAGGTGACGCGGACGATGGAGCTGGGCTTCACGCCGTACTCGCTGACGGTGCTCGGCATGGCCGGCTGACAAGGGGGGCACCCGGACCGCGGCGGCGGGGCATCGCGGACGGCGCGTTGTCCCGTCGCCGTGTCGCCTCCCCGCCCCGCCGCCGTGCCGCTCCGCGGCGCCCGGTCCCCGCGCCGCACCCCGGGGCCCCGTCCCCGTCGCCGTGTCCCCGTCGCCGTGTCCCCGTCGCCGTGTCCCGGTGTTCGCCGCGGGATTGCCTCCGCGCCACGTACGGGCAGGATGGCCTCGCCATCATCATCGCGCCGGCCGGCGGCCGCCGCGGGGAGCACCCCGCCGGCCGGGCCGGCCCGCGAGGGAGAGGATCGATCCACATGAGGTACGTGAGAACGCTCGGCGTCACCGCCCTGGCCGCGGCCCTGCTCGGCACCGTCGCCGCGTCCGCCGCCCCCGCCGCGAAGCCCGGCGGCGACCACCGGCCCGAGCGCGACGCCCGCGTCGTCGAGGCCGTCGCCAAGCTGGACCGCAACAGCAAGTGGGAGCTGGTCGAGAAGCTGCCGCTGGACTTCGAGACGTACCACCCGCAGGGCCTGACCCGCGTCGGCGACCGCCTGTTCCTCTCCAGCGTCGAGATCATCGAGCCGCCCGTGCGCTACCCGGAGCCCGTCGACGGCTACGACCGCAGCCCCGGCCGCGGCGTCGGCCACCTCTTCGTCCTCGACCTGAAGGGCCGGCTGCTGGACGACATCACGCTCGGCGAGGGCGACATGTACCACCCCGGCGGCATCGACACCGACGGCCGCTCGGTCTGGGTCCCGGTCGCGGAGTACCGGCCGAACAGCGCCGCCGTCGTCTACCGCGTCGACGTCCGCACGCTGGAGGTGACCGAGGAGTTCCGGGTGGACGACCACGTCGGCGGCGTGGTGCCGGAGCCGCGCACCGGCAAGGTGCACGGCGTCTCGTGGGGCTCGCGCACCCTCTACACCTGGGACCGGCACGGCCGCCAGGTGCAGCGGCGGACGAACCAGAGCCACTTCGTCGACTACCAGGACTGCGCGTACGCCGACTCGCGCAAGATGCTCTGCACCGGCATCACCGGCTTCAAGAACGCCACCGGGGCCGACTTCGAACTCGGCGGCATCGCGACCATCGACCTGCGCACGTTCGACATCGAGCACGAGGTGCCGGTACAGCTCTGGTCGACCGGTGGGCACGTCGCGACGCGCAACCCCGTACTGCTGGAGGCGCTGCGCGGCGACGGACTGCGCATGTGGGCGGCCCCCGACGACGGCACCTCTCCCACCGGCACCGAACTGCTGGTCTACGAGACCCGCCCCGCGAGCTGACGCCGGGATGCCGAGCACCGCGCCCCTCCCGTAAGATCCCGGACGACCGAGGGGGGCCTGCGCGGCCGGGGAGCCGCGCCGGCGTACAAGGGGAACGGGTGGGGCGCGGTGCACGGTGAGGACGCGATACGCGACGGCGACGCCGTACGCGGCAGCGGAGCGGGACGCGGGGGCGGACCCGTACGGACGCGGAGGCGGCACCGCCGGCCCGCAGGGGTGACCCCCGGTGCCTAGCCGGCCGGCGTTCCTGCGCCCCGTACGCCGCACCCGCGCCGGCGACTTCGCCGGCTACGCCGTCGCCGTCGTCGCCCTCGTCGCCGGCGGGGCGGTCTTCACCCGCGGCATCCTCACCTGGACCCGCGGCCCGGTGGTCGCGATCGCGGCGATCCTCCTGACCGGCTGGGCCGTCGACAAGGTACGCGCCCGGCGGCAGCCCGGGGACGACGACGGCGGCCCCGGCGCGGACGTCGACGGCCCGGACGTCGAGGGCGCGGGCGGCGACGGCCGGGACGGCGAGGGGGAAGACCGGTGAGCTGGGCGGCACATGAGCTGGAGAGCTACATCCTCCACAAGCACACCAAGGTCAAGGTCTCGTACCTGGCGATCCTCCTCGGCTGCTTCCTGCCCGACATGGGCACGAAGGGCACCGTCTACGGCTTCGAGATAGGCAGCTACTCCTTCAAGCCGGAGAGCGCCTGGGACTACCACCGCGGCTGGCCGGGCGTCGGCTTCACCCACAGCCTGGCGTGGGGCGTGGTGCTCGCGCTGGCCGTGCTGCTGATCTTCAAGAGCCGGGAGTGGGCGCTCGGCCTGCTGATCGGCCAGTGGGCGCACGTGCTGACCGACTGCTTCGACAGCGTCGGCGTGATGCTCTTCTTCCCTTTCAGCGAACAGCACTACTCGACGGGCATGTGGGCGTACGCGGCCCAGGAGGGCCGCTACGGCGACGCCGCGGCGTACTACGGCAGCCTCGGCCTGGCCTGGGACCTGTTCTGGCTCGCGATGCTCGCGTACAACTACCGCGCCCTGACCGCCAAGTACTTCAACCAGCACGTCTACCCGGCCGACCCGGCCTGGAGCTGGCTGCGCCACCGCGTGGGCCTGTCCGACCGCTTCCTGCTCGCGCTCTACCACGCCTACTTCCTCTACGGCGCGTGCCGGATATTCGCCTGGACCATCTGGGCCCAGGTCTCCGAGGACGCCCCGATGGACTGGAAGTGGGGCGGCCCGTACTGGGTCGACAAGGCGACGGTGGAGCATCCACCGGTGACGGAGTTCCTGGCGAACACCCTGGTGGGCCTGACGGGCCTGGTGGCGTTCTGCTGGGTGGTGTGGCTCGCGGTGGGCCGGCGCCTGTGGCTGCGCACACCGCCGTACGCGGAGGTGGAGTTCGTCCGCACGTCGGTACCACGGCAGCGCTACTCGGACGAGAACACCGGGACCGACGGGGCCGAGGACGCCGGGACCGGCGAGCCCGGGGACAGCTCCGACACGGAGCCGGCACGGCAGAGCCCGGACCGGGCATAGGCCGAAGTGCCGTACCGGCGTAGCTGTTGACCGTCAGGTGAGGGTACGCAGGAGGGCCTCCAGGTTGTCGAACGACGTGGTCCACGTGGCGCGCGCCGTCAGGCGGCGCTCCGCCGGGTAGGGGCGGGTGAACGTCAGGCGGGTGCCAGGCGGGGCGGGGGCCAGGTCGATGCGAGTGGTGACCGGGGCGGGGTTGCCGTACTCCGGCATCGGGTCCGAGGTGAGGACCAGGAGGCGGGGGGCGGCGAGTTCGGTGATGCGGTTGCGGAGCCAGTGGCGGTTTCGGCCGGGGGTGGCGGCGTCGGCTTCCGCGGTTTCGGCGGTCTCGGCGGTCTCGGCGGTCTCGGTCATGCAGTAGTCGAAGCGGCCGCCGACGTGCGGTTCCACGGTGACGGTGTCCCGCGGGACCGTGTAGCCCCGGGGGCCGAGCCACCGCGCCAGCAGATCCGGGTCCGTCCACGCCCGGTGGACCAGCGGGGGCGGCGCGGGCAGGTCCCGGACCAGGAGCGGCGCGGTGGAGTCGGCGGGCGGTGCGGTCACGGTGCCTCCGCTGGGTGGGCCGGCGTGCATGCTGCCAGGTGCAACCGGCGCGGTGCGGCGAGGCTTCCCGGGACGGGGGGAGGTCGGGCGGGCGGGGCGGGCGGCGCGCGATCGGCCCGTCCCGGTTCGGGTCAGGTTGCGGGCTCCGGGGGATCGGAGGGCTCCGGTGGGGTCGGGGGTTCGCCTTCCGGCTTGCCCGCCAGGCGTTTCGCGATGCGTTCGCGCATCCCCGGCATGCTGAACCCGCGCGGGTCGATCTTCTGGTCCGTCCACTCCTTGTGTGCTATCACCGACTTCGCCTGCCACCCGTGCGCCCGGCACACCGCCGCCGCGGCCCGCTCGGCGGCCTCCAACTGCGCGTCGGGCCACGGGTCCTCGCCGTCGCCGCGGTTGATGCACTCGAAGCCGTAGAACCGGGCGTTGCCGTCCGTGTTCTGCTCGTTGGGCGACGGGGGGCGCTCGCCGTACCGCTCGGCGATCACCGCGCGCAGCACCTCGTCGTCGCCCATCCCGGCGTGGTTCGCCCGGCCGTGGCCGACGAGGTGGACCCGGCCCCGCTTGTCGATGACCCCGTGGCAGAGCGGGCCCGGCAGGTCGGGCCGGCCGCGGTAGCAGAGGCGGACGCTCTCGTCCGTCCCGGAGGTGGCCGTGTGGTGGAGGACCACCCCGTGCACCGGGCCCCACGGTCCCTTGTGGTTGCGGTTGTGCGTGCGCCATTCGCCGTGCTCGACGATCGTGAGCCCCTCGCGCTTCAGCGCGCGCAGGACGACGGAGGCGGACAGTGGATCGGCCATGCGAGCAACCCCCCGGTTTTCCCTGGCTGGTGACGTCCGGTCCGCGCCGGCCCTCGGCGCCGTCACACACTCATCGTAAATGTTTCATCACTCTCCGTAAAGGGGTCGGCTCCCCATCCGTCTCCGAGCCACCGCGCGCCCGTCCGGGCGCCCTGTGTGCCCCCTGTGGGCCCCCGTAGCGTCGTGTCCGGCGACAACTGCGGCGGAGAGGACTGCTCGTGGAGGTATCGACGTTCCTGGCGCGGAAGCTCGCACGGCGCTTTCGCACCTACGACAGCGACGGCGACGGCTACGTCGACCGCGCGGACTTCGAGCGCGCCGCCCGCCGGCTGGGCGAGGAGTTCGGCCACGGCCCCGACTCGCCGGCGCGGCGCCGGCTGGAGGAGCTGTGCCTCGGGGTGTGGGAGCGGCTCGTACGGGCCGCGGACACGGACGGGGACGGGCGGGTCGACCGGGCCGAGTACGCGGCGGCGTTCGCCGCGGGGCTGCTGGAGACGCCGGACGACTACGCCGCGGGGTACGGGGAGTTCCTGGAGGCGATCATGGCGATCGCCGACGAGGACGGCGACGGCCTGCTCGACGAGGAGGAGCACGTGCGCTGGACGGGCGCGCTCATGAACCTCCCGGCGCACGACGCCCGCGACGTCTTCCGCCGGCTGGACGCCGACGGGGACGGCCGCGTCACCACCGGCGACCTCCTCGCGGCCATCGGCGACTACTACTTCGACGACGACCCCGACTCGGCCGGCAGGTGGCTTCTGGGCCCGCTCGACCCCGCCTGACTCCCGGGCCCGGGAGTTCACACCCGTTCCGCACGATCCGCAGACCCGGCCCGCGTCCGCGCCGCCACCCTCGCCCGCTCCCGCTCCCCCGCCGACGGCGCCGCCAGCGCCTCCCGCCGCCATGCGCGGCGCAGCATGCGGCGGACCATGAGCGGGTGGAAGCGGCGGACCGCGGCAAAGTACAGCCGGCCGCGCCGGTTGTGGATCCGTACGGCCGTGCTCAGCGTGACCCGCCCGCCCTCGACGAGCACCGAGGCGCGGAAGTCCAGGTGCCCGGCGTCCCGGCCGAGCAGCAGCTCGGCGCCTTCCTCCGCCACCACCGGGAACGGAAGCACGCCGCGCCACGCGGCCGCGTCCCCGGGCATGCCGGGCCGCAGCGCGATCTGCCACGAGTCGGTGAAGTCCGGCGCCTCGAAGGCACCGCGGCCCAGACTGGCGCCCGCCGGCAGCTCCGCGGCGGTCGCCTTCTCGGACTCCACACGCTGCAGCAGCCGCACCAGCGGGGAGCGGCGCACGGGCCGGGCGACCGCGCCCGTCGCCACCAGCTCGGCGTTGTCGAAGAGCTCCTCGACCACCGTGCCGTGCACCCAGCGGATGGCCAGCACCCACATCAGCCGGTCGGCCGGGCCCATCCGCGACTCCAGCACGTGCCGCAGCCGGCAGCGCCCGTCGTCCAGCGGCTCGACGGCGATCTCGTGGAAGCCGTCCCCGGGCGGCGTGAAGCCGAAGCGGACGCGGCGGCCCGGCTCGTACGCCGTCACCGCGTAGTGCACGGGTCCGTGGCCGCCGACGGCACCGGTCTGCAGCGGCCGGTCGAAGGCCATCGGGGCCCAGGCAGGGCTGGGGAAGACCGGGTCGTCGGGGGCGGAGAGCCGGTCGATCAGGGCACCCACCGCGGCTGCGGGGGCGTCGAGGATCCGCTCGTGGATATTGCGAATCGTCCGCACGATACCTCCATACGCTTGCGTATGGTCACTGACCATACGGTACCGTATGGTCATGCCGCAACGCCGACGTGAGCAGCAGGAAGAGGGCCCCCGGGGCCCCGGGGCCATGCCCGGCAAGCGCCGGTTGAGTGCGCGGGACTGGGCGGATGCCGCGCTCGCCGCGATCGGCGAACGCGGGCTCGCCGGGGTCTCCGTCGAGCCGCTGGCCGCTCGGCTCGGCACCACGAAGGGCAGCTTCTACTGGCACTTCGCCAATCGCGGCGCGCTGGTCGAGGCGGCGCTCGCCCGCTGGGAGGACCTGAGCACCGAAGCCGTCATCGCCGAGACGGAGCGGGAGCCCGACCCCGAGCTACGGCTGCGCCGGCTGCTCGGCTACGCGGTGGGGTCGGCGCCCGCGGATCCGCTGGAGCTGTCCCTGCTCACCGCCGTCGAGCAGCCGCAGGTAGCCGAGGCGCTGCGCAGGGTGACGGAGCGCCGGATCGGCTACGTGGCGGAGGTCTTCGCGGAGTTGGGCTTCGCCCCGGCGCAGGCGCGGTTGCGGGCGACGGCCGCGTATACGACGTACCTGGGACACATCCAACTGAACCGGGCGGTGCCCGGCCTGCTGCCGTCCGGCGCCGACCGCGACCCGTACCTGAACGCCGTGCTGGACACGCTGCTGCGCCGCGACTGACGCGGCTTACCGACGGCTGCCCCGCCCTGTCAGTCCACCCCGCACAGCCGCAGCAGCGCCGCCGTCGCCGCCGCGGCCACCACCACGACCACGAACGGCGCCCGCCGCCACGCCAGCACGCCGCCGACCGCGACGCCCGCCGGCCGCGCGACCCCCGCGAAGCCGCCGTCGTCCAGCAGCGCCTGCGTGCCGACCAGGGCGGTCAGCAGCACGATGGCCGCGACCGTCATCAGCCGCTCGACCCGCGGCTCCAGCCGTACGCGGGAGCGCAGCGCGGGGCCCGCGAAGCGGAAGGCGAACGTGCCCGCGCCCAGCACGAAGACGGCGAACACCAGGGTCGCCGTACTCACGGGACACGCTCCTCGTCGTACGAACCGGCCCCCGGCTCGTCGTCACCGCCGCCCGGTCCACCGTCACCGGGACCCGGCTCGCCGCCCCGGGCCGCCCCGCTGCCCGCCGGCCCTGCCACGGGACCGCCCGCCGCCACCGGACCGCCCGCCGGCTCCCACGTCCCCTCGGCCCCGCCGACCCCCGCCACCGCCAGCCCCGCCAGCGCCAGCAGCACCGGCACCCCCGCCGGCAGGAACGGCGCGGCCGCCAGCGCGACGCCCGACCCCACCAGCGCCGCCCGCCGCGTACCCGCCTCACGCAGTGATGGCAGCACCAGCGCCAGCAGCACCGCGGGGAACGCCGCGTCAAGCCCGAAGGCGTCGGTGTCGCTCACCGCCGTACCGCCCAGCGCGCCGAGCGCCACGCCCACGTTCCAGCAGACGAACAGCCCGACGCCGCATGCCCAGTACGCCGCCCGCCGCCGCTCCGGGTCGCGCTGGGCCAGCGCGAACGCCACGGTCTCGTCGATCATCAGATGGCTGCCGGCGAACCGCCGCAGCCGCCCGCCGCCCAGCGCGTCGCCCACGGTGAAGCCGAACGGCACGTGCCGCGCGTTCACCAGCAGCCCCGCCGCCACGGCCGCCAGCGCCGTGCCACCGGAGGCGACGATGCCGACGAACATGAACTGCGCCGCCCCCGCGAAGACCACCACCGACAGCAGCACCGGCAGCCACAGCGGCAGCCCCTCGCCGACCGCGATGGCGCCGAAGGAGACGCCGACCAGGGTGTCGGCGGCGCAGACGAGCGCGATGTCGCGGGCGAGGTCGCCGCGCAGGGTTCGCCATATCGAACGCATGGTTGCCATGCTGAACATCCGCTAGTCTGTTCGTCAAGCCGAATAAACGACCGGCAGAACGAACAGCGCAGAACGAACAGCGCCGACAGGACGAAGAAGACGACAGAGGGAACGGAGCGCGTCATGGTGCCGAGCGGCGGAGCCCCCCTCGAAGCCATCGCCGCGTCGCTCCAGCGCGAGCGCCGCCGTACGGGGCTGACGCTGACCGAGCTGGCCCGCCGCGCGGGCATCGCCAAGTCGACGCTCTCCCAGCTGGAGTCCGGCACCGGCAACCCGAGCGTGGAGACCCTCTGGGCCCTCAGCGTCGCGCTCGACGTCCCGTTCTCCCGGCTCGTCGAGCCGCCCCGCCCCCGCGTGCAGGTCATCCGCCGCGGCGAGGGGCCGTCCGTGCCGTCCGAGCGCGCCGACTACGCCGCGACGCTGCTGGCCTCCTCCCCCGCGCACGCGCGCCGCGACATCTACCTCGTCACCGTCCAGCCCGGCACCCCCCGCCGCTCGGACCCGCACTCCCCCGGGGTCGTCGAGCACGTGATACTCAGCACCGGGCGCGCGCGCGTGGGCGTGGCGGAGGAGCCCGTCGACCTCGCACCCGGCGACTACGCCTCCTACCCCGCCGACGTCCCGCACGTCTTCGAGGCCCTCTCACCGGACACGGTCGCCGTCCTGGTCTCCGAGCACGACTGACCGCGCGCGGCCCGCACGCCGCCCGCCGCTACGCGGCTGCCAGGTAGCCGTGCTCCAGCAGCCAGTTCACGTTCAGCCGCTGCCCGTCGCCCGGGTCGAGGAACACCGCGTCCAGCTTGATCTGCTCGCCCCCGCCGGGCTGCTCGAACCACGGCGCGACCGCGCCCTGCCAGACCCAGAACGGCTTGGTGACCTGGTACACGCGGTAGTCGCAGGGGGCGTCGGGGTCGCGGGTGTGGAGGTTCTGCGGGGGCAGCGCACGCTCGGCGTAGCGGTCGCCCGCGGGGGCGAGGTAGCCGCCGTACTCCGAGCCGAAGCGGTCGAGCAGCTGCCCGGCCTCCAGCCGCGTCGCCTCCCGGTCGACGCTGCCGTTGACCTCGGCGAAGCCGTCGTTCGGCGGGTACTTCCAGGTGCCGCCGTCGGCCGGGCCCGTCCAGTACTTCTCCAGGAACGCGGCGGGCGTGAGCGAACCGGTCGGCCGCCAGCCCTGCAGCAGCGGGCCGACCCGCGGCTCCCACCGCCCCGGCAGGTGCTCGGGACCCAGCCGGGCGTCGCCGAGGCGCTCGCCGGTGCAGACGGGCTCGGCGCGCAGGGCGGTACCCACCGCGGTCGTGCCCACGGGCGCGGCGGCCCCGTCCTGCGGCGCCGCCGCGGGGACGTGGCGTACGGCCGCGGGGCGGGTCGCCGGATCGGGGTGCCCGGCGGGTGCCGCCGCGGCGGGGAGGCCTCCGGCCAGGCCGGCGGCGGCTGCGACGAGGACGGCAAGTGCCGTGCGTACGGTACGGGTTCGCGTCACGGTGGGGGCCCTTCACGCTCGGCGGTCGGCGGCCCCACCATGATCCGCAGGGCGGGCGGCGGGCCCGCAGACCAACACGCCCGCCACCGCCCGCCCTTCGGGTGAAGAGGAGCGGGCAGCAGGTGTACGTGCCGGGGGCGCCCACCGCGCACGCTCCCGGCGGGCGCCCGCACACCGCCCCGCACGCCTCCCCGCACACCGCCCCGCTACCGCTCCGCACTCACCGCCCCGCGGGCACCCCGCAGCGGCCCCGCGGTCGCCCACCGGCCGCACGAAGGCCACCCGCCGGCCGCCCCGCCGCCCTCAGCCGAGCGGCGGAATCCCCAGGTCCGCGAGGAGCTTGCGCACCCGCCACTCGATCTCCTCCCGTAACGGCCGCACCCGCTCCGCCTCCCAGCCGCGCGGATCCGCCAGCGGCCAGTCCACGTAGCGCTTGCCGGGGAACACCGGGGTGGCGTCGCCGCAGCCCATCGTGACGACCACGTCGGCCGCCCGGACCACCTCGTCCGTCCACGCGGTGGGGAACTCGCCGGAGATGTCGATCCCCCGCTCCCCCATCACGGACACCGCCGCCGCGTTGGCCGCCCCGGCCGGCTCCGAGCCCGCCGACCAGGCCACCGCGCGGTTCCCCGCCAGCCGGGCCATGAGGCCCATCGCCATCAGGCTGCGCCCGGCGTTGTGCACGCACAGGAAGAGCACGACCGGCCGCCCGTCGCCGCTCACCCCCTCGGCCCGGCCCAGCGCGTCCAGCCGCCGGCGCGCGTAGCGCTCGGTGAGCCGAGGGAGGTCGTCCGGCGGAGCGCCGCGTACGGATATGTCACCGTACGCGCCGTACAGGAACCGCTCGATGGTCTCCTCGCCGAACACCCCCTGGAACTCCGCCCGTAACCTCTTGGCGGCCGTGTGCAGTGCGAGCCGGTGACCGGCTCTGGGATCGGAATGTGCCTCGCCCCCGAGGTCGCTCATCGCCGGATTATGGGCCCTGCGGGCCGCGCGCACACCCGGAACGGCTCCGTCACCCCTCTCCGGGAGTGACAAGGGGGGCACGTTCGGCGCTGTACGGGGTAGGCAATGCCGCGGGCGGGCCGGAAGGGACTGCGCACCGCGGCACACCGGAGGAAGCGAAGGACCATGACCGAGGCACCGCAGGGGAACGACCCCTCGACCACTCAGCGGGCGCTGGAGGCACTGGCGACCGACGCCAAGGACCCGGCGGCGCTGCACGCGCTGGCCCACAGCGAGGTCCTCGTGCCCGTGCCGGACGAGAGACCCGGGCCGCCGGAGGAGAGCGCGGAGCAGGAGCAGGCGGGCGCCGAGGAGAGCATGATGCTGCCCGTGATGGAGCAGCCGAACGGCGACCGGCTGGTGCCCGTCTTCACCTCCGAGTCCCGGATGGGGTACGCGCTGCCGTCCGTGGACAAGTACCGCAAGCTGCCGCTGGTGCTCCTGGCCAACGCCTGGCCGTCGGACGAGGTGTCCCTGACCATCGACGCCGGCAGCCCGGGCGCGCTGACGCTGAGCGCAGCGGGCGTACGAACCCTCCTCGGCCGCTCCGGCGGCTGACCCGGCTTCAGAACCCGGCGCCGCTGCCCCGGCGCCTGCGACAGGCACGCACGCCCCCGGAGCCCTCACGGACCCTGGGGCGGACGCCACGCCTCCCGGTACCCGGGGTGGCGCTGGTACGGCAGCGCCAGCGTCGCCACCGCATGGATCATCGCCGTCGCGCCGCCCTCCAGCCGGGCCGCTTCCAGCGCCTCGGCGGGCTCGACGCCCATCCCGGCGGCGGCCTGCTGGGCAAGCCGGCGGCCGGCCTCGTCGGCGCTGACGGACCACCGCTCGCAGTTGTCCACGACCGCCTGCTTGGCGTTCAGCTCGGCGACCTCCCGCTGCCAGTGCTGCAGCCGCCGCCCGACGGCGGTCCTGCGCTCCTCGGCGTACCGGTCGCGGAGGAACGCGACCAGAGCCGCCGCGCGATGGGCCGGCCCGGGGAGACCGTTGTTCGTGTCCGCGGCGCTGACTGTGCACACCTCCACATGTCGGGGCCCCCGTACATCAGCGTCGCGACGCGGAAAGGTGTCACACCGCACACGCCGCGGCGGGCGCTTCCGCGTGGTGCGGAGGCGCCCGCCGCCGGAGGTGCCGCGGCCCGGGCGGCGTCAGACGAGGGACCGGGACCGGTCGGTGCACAGCGCCCAGATCACGAAGACGCCGATGGCGATGTTCACGATCGCCCACACGGGCTGGTACGGCAGCCACGCGAAGTTGGCGATCACCGCCAGGCCGGCCAGGGCGACGCCCATCAGCCGGGCCCACTCGTTGCCCCGGAGGATGCCCAGGCCCGCGAGGGCGACGACGACCCCGAGGATCAGGTGGATCCAGCCCCAGGTCGTCAGGTCGAACTTGTAGACGTAGTCGCCCTGCCGGGCGTACACGTCGTCGTGGGCGATGCCCGCGACGCCCTGGAGCACGGCGAGGACGCCGTAGATGAGCATCAGCACCCCGGCGAACACCGCGCCGCCCGTCGCCCACGGGCTGCCGCCGCTGCTCGACGGGTGCTGGGGGCTCGACGGCGCGGTGCCGCGGGAGGAGGCGGTGGGCGTGGTCATCGGAACACACTCCTTACCGAGGGCCACCGTGGGTGGCCAGGAATCTCAGCATCGCGCCGGAAGGGTGGGCGGACGAGCCGTGTAGGCCGAACGGGTGACGCCCCCGGGCTGCTCAGCGCCGCCGCGCGCCGCCCTCCGGCTGGTCACCGCCGCCGTGCTGCCCTCCCCCGCGCCGCGCTGCGCCGCCGTGCAGGAGACCGCCGCCCTGCCGCTCGCCGAGCGCCCGCCGCAGCCGCCGGCTCAGCGCGGTCGCGGCGGCGGTCAGGAACACGAAGCTGTACGTGATCTGCCCCATCACCAGGATCCGGGCCGTCTGCCCACGCGCGGTGATGTCCCCGTAGCCGACGGTCGCCACGGTCGCGACCGTGAAGTACAGGGCGTCGACCCGGGTCCGCAGTCCGTCGAACTCCCCCGTCTGCCGGGCGATCGAGCTGTACGCGGCGGAGAAGACGAGGAGCGAGGCGATCATCAGCAGCGGGATGGTGACCCCGGGACGGGCGTGCGGCTCGTCCCTCAGCACCGCCCGGATCTCGCGGAGCAGCAGCACGGTGACCGCGCCCAGCGCCAGCACGAAGAGCGTCCAGCTCAGCTCGGGGCGCTCGGCACCCAGCAGGTGCAGGGGCAGCAGGAAGTACGCGACGACCATGATCGCGACGGGTACGGCCTCGCGCAGCCAGGGGAGCAGGGGGTCCCGGCGGCGCTCCTGCCCGGGGTCCTCGCCACCGTCCCCGCCACCGTCCCCGGCGCCGCCGTCCCCGTCCCCTTCCGCTTCCCGCCCGACCTTCATGCCCGTAGGACGACGATCGCCTCGTCGGTGTACGCCAGGAACGTCAGTGTCTCGTGCAGGTAGAGCTGCACGGTCTTGGCGTCGTGCGCCGTGTACCCGATCGCCAGGTCCTCGCCGAGGCGCAGCTCGAAGTCGCCGCCGCGGGTGGACAGCGCGAGGCCGCCGGTCATCGCCGGGGCCCAGATCAGCTCCCCGTCCAGCAGCCGCGAGATGTGCTGGGCGACCGGATAGCCGTGGTCGGCGGTCTCGCTCACCGCCGTGTACGCGTCCGCCCCCAGCAGCAGCGAGTACGGGCCGTCCACCCCGGCCAGCCGCAGCGCGGAGAGCGCCTGGCTGACGGTGTCGGGGTAGTCGCGCACCTCGGCGGGCAGGCTCAGCTCGGGCAGCGAGCTGCGGCTCCGCAGGCCGTCGACGCCGGCGGCGGCGTACCCGTCGGCGATCATCCGGTCCTCGGCGAACGCGGCGGTGCGGGCGGCGTCCTTCACCGGCTGCCAGTCGGAGTCCTGGGAGCCGCGCTCCACGTCGTCCACGGCGTCGCGGCTGACGGTGAACGGCACCCGCAGCTCGATCAGCGGCTGCGCCGCCCGCAGCCGCGCGGTCGCGCCGGGCGCGGGCGGGGCGATCTCCTCCAGGTGCCCGGTGCCGACGGCGGCCAGCTCGGGGCCCTCGGGCCCGGTGACGTCGACGACGCGGCGGCCGGCGACGTGGCGGCGGAAGGTGCGCCGGGCCTCCTCCTCGATCGTGGCCCAGGCCGCCTCGGTGACGGGAGCGAGTTCACGGTGCAGGTTGTTCATCGTGCGGGTGCTCCTTTGAGGCCGCCGATCCCCAGCGAGCCGTCGCCGGCGGCCGGAGGGTCGGGTACGGGGTCCAGGGCGACGGGGTCCGGGGCGACGGTGGCCGCCGCGCCGAGGGCGGCGGGCAGGGCGGGCAGGTCGTCGAGGAAGCCGGCCGCGGGGGCGAAGAACAGGCAGCCGGTCACGGCCGTGGAGAAGTCCAGGATCCGGTCGTACGTCCCGGGCGGCCGGCCGAGGAACATGTTCTCCAGCATCTCCTCCAGCACCCCGGGCTCACGCGCGTAGCCGATGAAGTACGTGCCGAACTCGCCGTCGCCGACGGAGCCGAACGGCATGTTGTCCCGTACCACCTGGCGCTCCTCGCCGTCCGGGCCCGTGACCGTGTTGAGCGCGACGTGCGAGTCGGCGGGCTGCACGCCCTCCGGCAGCTCGGTGTTGCCGAGCTTGGTGCGCCCGATGACCCGCTCCTGCTCCTCGGTGCTCAGCGCCTGCCAGGCGTCGAGGTCGTGCACGTACTTCTGCACCATCACGTAGCTGCCGCCGGCGAACCGCGGGTCCTCGGCGCCGGTGAACACCGCGGCGCCGGCGGCCCGGCCGACCGGGTTCTCGGTGCCGTCGACGAAGCCGAGGAGGTCGCGCATGTCGTAGTACTTGAAGCCCTGCACCTCGTCGGCGACCGCGACGGCGTCGCCGAGCCGCGCGCGCAGCCGCCTGGCCAGCTCGAAGCAGAGGTCCATGCGCCGGGAGCGGACGTGGAAGAGCACGTCGCCGGGGGTGGCGACGGCGCGGTGGTGTTCGCCGGCCAGCTCGCGGAACGGGTGCAGGCCGGCCGGGCGCGGGCCCTGGAAGAGCCGCCCCCAGACGGCGGCGCCGATGCCCGCGACGCACGTCAGATCGTCGTCGGGGGCGCCGAAGCCCACGGCGCGCTGGAGCGCGGGGAGGTCTTCGAGTGCGTCGCGGACGGCCTCCTCACCGCCGGGCGCGACGGTGACGACGAGGAACACCGCCGCGGTCGCGGGCGGGGCCAGCACGGGCTGGGGTTCGGGCACGGTCCCTCCTGCTCACGGGGGCATTCGTGACGATACGGGACGTACCAGGCGGCGCAATCCGGCGGTGGCCCGCATACACCCGCCCGTGCCGCGGGGGCCGTTCGGCAGGTCGTACGGGATGCCGCGCGCCGGTCGTACGGGATGCCGGGCGGGAGCCTGGCGGAGACATGCGGCCGTGCGGGGTGTCGTGCGAGATGTCACCCGACCGGCGCACGCCGCGCCGCAGCGGCCGGGTGGCGCGGCGGCGCCGGTGTTACGACGGAGGACAGGCCCTCGGCACGAGCGGCCCGGGTCCTACACCCACAGAGAGGCCCATCATGTCGCAGCAACTCGCCCTCTCGGTCGACTTCGGCGGAGGGTTCAGCGATGCGTTCTCCAAGCTGATCGGCTTCATCCCGAAGCTGATCGCCTTCCTCCTCGTCCTGGTCGTCGGCTGGCTCGTGGTCAAGCTGATAGCCAAGGCGCTGGGGAAGATCCTGGACCACGCGGGCTTCACCAGGCTCGCGGAGCGCGGCGGCATCGGCCGCGCGCTGCAGAACTCGAAGTACGACGCCACCGGGATCGTCGTCAAGATCATCTACTACACGCTGATGCTGTTCGTGCTGCAGCTCGCGCTGAGCGTCTTCGGCCCGAACCCGGTCGGCTCGCTGCTCACCGAGCTCGTCGCCTGGCTGCCGAAGCTGCTGGTCGGCGTGGTGATCATGATGGTCGCCATGGCGGTGGCGACGGCGGTGCGCGACATCATCGGGAGCGCGCTGAGCGGCACGTCGTACGGCAGGACCATGGCGACGATCGCCTGGGCGTTCATCATCGGGCTCGGCGCGGTCGCCGCGCTCGGGCAGGCCCGGATCGCCACGGCGATCACCGGCCCGCTGCTGATCGCGGTGCTCGCGGCGGCGGCCGGGATCCTGATCGTCGGCGTCGGCGGCGGCCTGGTCGTGCCGATGCGGGCGCGCTGGGAGCGCTGGCTGACCACGGCCGAGCAGGAGTCGGTGAACGCGCGGGAGAGCGTCTCGGCGTACCAGCGGGGCCGCGCGGACGCGGCCGGGCAGCCGGCGGGCCAGGAGTACTCGGGGACGGCGCCGCCGCGGGCGGACGAGGGCGACGACATGCGGTGACACGGGGCGGGCCCGTCGGCCGGAGCGCGGCAGCGCCGCCGGCCGGCGGGCCTTCGCGTTGCCGCGGGGGGATGGCCCGTACGGGCGGGGGCGCGGCCCGTAGCGCTCGGAAGCCGCCCGTCGGCTACTGCTCGGCCGACAGCAGGTCGTATTCGCGGATCAGCCAGCAGACCGCCGTCAGCCGCAGCACCGCGAAGTCGTACCCGACCGGCTCGCGCCAGTCGCTCTCGGCGAGCACGTCGGTGAAGCCGACCACGTAGTCCGTGAGGTCCTCGCGCCGCATCCGCTGCGGCGCGCAGACGCGCTCGATCCGCTGCGGCAGGAGGTCGTGCCAGGGGCGGCGCTGCCGGGGCACCAACGCGTCGCGCACGGCGGCCGCGTGCTGGTCGACGGCCGCGACGAGCCCCGGCTCGAAAGCGAACTCCGACAGCCGGGGCAGGTACCTGGCGGCGACGGCGGTCAGCGGGCAGCCGACGGCCTCGTCCTCGGGTCCTCCCACGTTCACCGGTCGACTGTAACCCGGATCCGGCGGGCCTCCGGCCGTGACGTACGTCCCAAGCACCCCCGCCCGTCCCGCGGGCGGTGTTTCCAACCCGGCGGTCCGCCACTATGCTCCGGCAACGCATGGGAGCGCTCCCAGACCCGCACACCCCCCACCCGGAGACCCGTCTCCGGCAGACGCGACAAGGACGGACCACCATGCGCGCACGCATCCCGCACCGATGGCAACGCACCGCCCTCGCGGGCCTCCTCGGCGCCGGCCTCGCCTTCGCCGGGCTCGCCACCGCGGCCCCGGCGGCGGAGCCGGACACCGGTGCGCACGCCCCGGCCACCGCCGCCCAACTGCCCGGCCCGCTGTACGTCGACCCCGACTCCCAGGTCCGGCGGTGGACCGCGGCCAACCCCGGCGACTGGCGGCAGCCGGTCATCGCCGACCGCATCGCCTCCCAGCCGCAGGCCCGCTGGCTCTCCCAGTACAACCCCGGCACCGTGCAGCAGGAGGTCGCCGGCTACATGTCCGCCGCCGGCGACGCCCTGCCCGTGCTCTCGGTCTACGGCATCCCCAACCGCGACTGCGGCGGCGCCAGTTCCGGCGGCGCACCCGACCTGCCCTCGTACCAGAACTGGATCCGGCTGATCGCCGACGGCCTCGGCGGCCACCCCGTGGTGATCATCCTGGAGACCGACGCGCTCGCCCTGGAGGACTGCCTCGACCAGGCCGGCCGCGACGCCCGGCACGCGGCGCTCCGGGAGGCCGTCACCACCCTGAAGTCCGCCGGCCCCGAGACCCACGTCTACCTCGACGGCGGCCACTCCGCCTGGCACTCCCCCGCCGACCAGGCCGCCCGGCTGTCGGCCTCCGGGGTCGCGGAGGCGGACGGCGTCTTCACCAACGTCTCCAACTTCCGCACCACCGCGGAGGAGATCGCGTACGGCAAGCAGATCCTGGCCGCCGTCGGCGACCCGGACCTGAACCTGGTCGTGGACACCAGCCGCAACGGCAACGGCTCCAACGGCGAGTGGTGCGACCCCTCCGGCCGCGCCCTGGGCGCCGACCCGACGCTCGCCACCGGCGACGACGCCGTCGACGCGCTGCTGTGGGTCAAGCCGCCCGGCGAGGCGGACGGCTGCGCGGCGGGGGCGGGGCAGTTCGTCCCCGACCTGGCGTACGCGCTGGCGACCAACTGATCCTGCGCGCCACCGGCCCGGCTGTTCAGCCGGGCCGGTCCGGGTCGGCCGCCACCGACCCGGACCGGCCCCGGCTCTCAGGGGTGGTCCTCACGGATAGATCAGCGGCTCGTAGCCCGCGCGCACGTCGGACTCCGAGGACTTGACGTACACCTCGGACGGCGGGCCCGGGTCGACGCCGTAGTACGTGTACTCCAGCACGGCCGGGCAGGTGGCGCCGCCGATCTCGACGGTGGTCTTCTTCGCCAGCTTGCCGGTGCGCAGCTCGTAGACCCGGACGGGGATGTCCCGGTTCTTGAACGCCACGTTCTGGACCCCGCCGACCGCCAGGTCCGACTCGTACGGGCAGTTCCCCACCGTGTCGCCGTGCTTCGACGAGCCCGCGCAGATGATCGCCACCGCGTCCTTCGGGTCCTTCGCCAGCCAGGAGGACGGCAGCTTCGAGCGGTGCTTGCTCTGGCCGATGAGCATCGCGCGGTGCGGGCCGTCGCCGCGGTACGCCTCGGCGCCGCGGTACGGGGCCGGGTTGTCGCAGTACTCCGGCTTCTCGCCGTACGGGCCGGGCTTCAGCAGGCCGCGTACGTTGTCGAGCTGGATGGCCAGGTCCGCGCGCTCGACGCCGTCCTCGGCCGCACCGGCCAGCTCGCTGTCGGGGTACTCGTCGAGGAGCTGCTCGTACTGGGTGCGGGCCTGCTTCCAGATGTCGTCGGCCATCAGCGCGTCGCCGCAGTCGACGATCGCGGCGGGCGCCACCTCGGGGACGATGTCGGCGGCGCGTGCCAGGTCGTCGCCGTCCGCGGTCTTGCGGGCGCCGAGCCAGTCGGTGACCTCCTTGGTCTGGCAGGCGTCGTCGGTGGGCAGTGCGCCGAGGAACTCGTCGAGCGCGCCGTCCACATCGCCGCTGCGGTCCTCACCGTCCTCGCCCCCGTCCCCGTAGTCCTCCAGGACGGTGGCGAGGTGGCCGAAACCCGCGCTCAGCGCGTCGGTGTCGCCGGTCAGTCCGGTCTCCAGCTCGCTCCCGGCCTGGGCGAGGAGGAGGTCCGCGCGGCGGCCGGCGGCGCCGTCCCAGAGCGCGCCGGGGTGTTCGGCGTACGCCTTGAGCGTGCGGGCGCCGCGCACCCGGTCCTCGTCCGCCTGGCGCTCCGCCTTGAGCAGCAGCTCGCACGCCTCGGTGCTCTCCTCGGCCCGGGCCGTCAGCGGGGCGTCCGCGAGGCGGTGGCCGAACCAGAGGCCGTCGAGGTCGGAGATCGCCTCGGCGCACTTGTCGGCACGGTGGGCGTCGGCGGCGTTGCCCTCGATCCGGGAGGCGTCGAGGCGCAGGGCGGTGCAGGCGAGGATCACCGGGGCGGCGACGAGGAGGGCGACGAGGCGGTCGCGGCGTACGTTCACGGGGAGCGCGGGAGGTGCCGCGGGCGGGGGTGGCGGCGCGGGGGGTGCGGGCGGTCCCGGGGGCGCGTCGGCGGGTTCTGCCTCCGCGGCGTGCGCCACCGCGCCGGGGTGCTGGGACGCGGCGGCCGGCGGCGGTTCTGCGGCCGGCTGTTCCGCCGTGGCCTGCGCCGATGTCTCCGCCGCGGCTCCGCGGCGGGGCAGCCGGCCGCCGGCGAGGTACCAGCCGTGCACCGTGACGCCGATCCACCACGCGAGCACGACGGCCTGGAACCACACGTTCCGTCCGGCCGTCGCGAGCAGGACGACGAGCACGACCGACACGCCCGCGGCACCGACGGCGATCCTGGGCCTGCGGAGCATCCCGTAACCGATGCCCAGCAGCGAGGCGTTGGCCAGGCCGACGGCGTACGGGTCGCGGGGCCGCACGGGCACGGGCGCCAGCTCGTACACGGGGCGGTCGGGGCCGAACGAGAGTATGTCGGGCTCGGTGGGCTGGTGCCCGGCGGCGCCGGGTGGGCCGGGCTCGGCGGGCGGCCCGGGTTCGACGGAGAACGCCGGCTCGGTGGGCGGCCCGGTTTCTGCGGGGCGCCCGGGTTCTGCGGGCTGTCCGGATCCTGTGGGCTGCCCGGGTTCGGACGGCGGCTCGCTGGGCTTCGGAGGAAACGCTTCCATCAGGATCCCTTTCTCGGGCGAGCCACCGGCGGCCGTCTCCATCCTTCGCCACCCGAGCCGGGAGGGGTCCCGGGAAAACCCGCCTCCCGGCGGGGACTTCGGCCGCCAGGAAGATCGTGGCCCATCGCGGGCCCGCCGAACAGGCGGTTGCCGGCCTTGCCGCACGAGCCGGGAGCACAGCGGGCTCCGCGCGCCCCTCGGGGAAGGGGCGCGCCGTACCCGCTAGTGCGCCGTGAGTGCCTCCACAAGACCCTCCATCCCGTCGAAGTACCAGTCGAACTCGTCCGTCTCCGCCGGCGGGTCGCCCACCGGGCGCGGAACGTACGCCGTCCGCAGGCCGTTCTCCCGCGCCGCCCGCAGGTCCCAGGCGTGCGCGGCGACCATCAGCACCCGCTCGGGCGGGCAGTCGGCGGCCTCGGCGGCGAGCCGGTAGACCTCCGGCGCCGGCTTGTAGGCCCGTACCGCAGCGCCCGACAGGGCCTGGTGCCAGCGCAGCCCGCCGTGCGCGGCGAGCCGCAGCAGTGCGGGGCCGGCGGCGTTGGAGAGCCCGGCCACCGGGAAGTGCCGCGCGACGCGGTCGAGTCCGGCGGCGGAGTCGGGCCACGGGGGCAGCCGCCGGGTGGCGGTGGCCAGCCGGGCGACGGCCGCCGGGGCGGTGACGCCGGCGCGTTCGGCCACCCGCTCCGCGGCCTCGCGGTCGACGGTCTCGCTGTCCGCGTACGGGCGCTCGCCCCGGGCCATCCGCGCCTGCTCGTCCTCGACGTGTCCCTGCCACAGGGCCAGGAGTTCGTCGGCGGCCGCGTCGTCGGCCGCCGGCGCGGCGGCGCGGATCTCGGCGCGCAGGCCGCCGGGTTCGTCGACGAGCGTGCCGAGGACGTCGAAGACGACGATCTCGGCGTCGCGGATCTCGGGCATGCGTTTCTCCTGTTCACGACGGTCCTGTCGTGATCGGCAACAACGCCGCGGCCCGGCGCATGCCCGGCGGTGCGGAAAGAGAAGTCGCCAGACGCGCGCACGTTCCGTTTACAGCCGCGAAATCCCGCGCTACCGTCATTGGGAGCGCTCCCATTGACCTGTTCACGACGAACGTGAGACCCCCTGCCAGGTCGGTCGCCGGCCCCCGGGACTGCCCTGCGGCCCGTCACGCGCACCGAAGTCGCGGGCTCTCGCGTCAGCGCTCAGGAGAACCCGGAGGAGACCATGACCATGGCTGTCCAACGACTCGTCCGCGCCGGCAGATCGCTCCGCCTCCGGCGCACGCTCGCCCTCGCCGGGGTCGCCGGCATCGCGACCGCCGCGCTGGCGGTGCCGACGCCCGCGTCCGCCCACGGCGTCGCGATGGTGCCCGGCTCGCGTACGTTCCTGTGCTACAAGGACCTGGTCGCGAACGGCTCCACGCAGATGCCGCAGAACCCGGCGTGCGCAGCGGCGGTGCAGTCCGCCGGCACGACCCCGCTGTACAACTGGTTCGCCGTGCTGGACTCCAACGCCGGCGGGCGCGGCCAGGGCTACGTGGCCGACGGCAAGCTGTGCAGCGCCGGCGACCGGAGCCCGTACAACTTCTCGCCGTACAACGCGGCCCGCACCGACTGGCCGGTCACGCACCTCACGTCCGGCTCGAACATCAACCTCGAATACAGCAACTGGGCGCACCACCCGGGCAAGTTCGAGGTGTACATCACCAACAACGGCTGGAGCCCGTCCAAGACCCTGGCCTGGGGCGACCTGACGCACCTCCAGACGGTCACCAACCCGCCGCAGGCGGGGGGCGCGGGCTCGGACGGCGGGCACTACTACTGGAACCTGCAACTGCCGCAGCGCAGCGGACAGCACATGCTGTTCATCCAGTGGATCCGCTCGGACAGCCAGGAGAACTTCTTCTCCTGCTCGGACGTGGTGTTCGACGGCGGCAACGGACAGGTCACCGGCCTGACGCCGGGCGCGATGTCGGCGGACGAGGTCCGGGCGCTGGGCGCGGACCAGGACAACACCAAGGCCGACCCGGTCAAGGGCGCGCACGGCGACCACGGCGCGCAGGGCGCGCACACGCAGGCGGTGGAGACGCTGGACGCGGGCGACTCGAACCTGGCCGCCGCGTCGGACGACTCCTCGGCGGTGCTGCCGGCGGCGCTGGCGGGCGTGGGCGCGGTGATCTTCGCGGGCGGCGCGCTGGTGTACAACCAGCGGCGGAACGGCCCGGGGAGGCAGCAGGCCTGACGGTGGTACGGGGGGGGACCCGGCGCCGGATCCGGTGTCACGGCGGAAGGACACCGGAGCCGGCGCCACCGCGGACGGGCGCCGGCTCCGGTTGTCGCCGCAGGAAGGACGCCGGATCCGGTGTCGCCCGTGAGGGGCGCCGGACCCGGTGTCGCCGGTGACGGGCGCCGCTGACGGGCGGCGCGCACCGGCGCCGCGCGGGGCCGGGGCGGAACGGGGGCACCCGGCCCTGCAACCGGGCCCGGCCGGCGTGGGGTTCGGCCGGGCCCGGACCCGTACCGCCCCGGTCTGGCCCTCCGCCTCCGTCCTGAACGTCGGCCTCGCCCCCGTCCTGTATCTCCGCCTCCACCCTGGGCCTCCGCCCTTCCGCCCTTCCGCCCTCCCGTCGCGGGCCTCCGCCCCCTCCTCCTAGACCTCCGCGTCCGCCTCCGCTCCGTACAGCCGCAGGACCCCCGTGCGCAGCGCGTCCGCCGCCGCGGCCGGGGTCATCCGGCCGGCGGCCACCTCGGCGCCCGCCGCGTGCCCGAGGGCGACGGTCGCGGCGGCCAGCCAGCGGGGCTCGGCGTCACGGGCGAACTCCCCCGACTCCTGGCCGCGGCGGGCGATCCGCTCCAGCCTCTCGGTGATCGGCCGGTGCTGCTCGGCCTCTTCCTTGCGGTCCGCGGGGGGCGGGTCGGCGTGCCGGAGTCCGGGATAGCGGTCGGCGATCTCCCAGCTCACGTCGAGCAGCCGCAGCAGCCCGGTGGCGGCGGGGAGTTCGTCGAGGCGGGCGGCGTCCAGGGCCGCGTCGGTCTCGGCGGTGACGCGGTCGAAGACGGCGGTGAGCACCTCGCTGCGCGAGGGGTAGTGGGCGTAGACGGTCTGGCGGGTGACGCCGGCGGCGGCGGCGATGGCCTCGACGCTGGCCTCGGGCCGCTCGCCGAGCAGCCGGACCGCGGCGTCGACGATGGCGGACCGGCTGCGCTCGGCGTCGGCGCGGCGGCGGCGCGGGGCCGGGCGGTCCGCCGCGGACCCCGCGGGTTCTCTGGATCCCTGGGACGGCAAAGTCTTACACCTTGTCAAAGTTGGGTCGGCGCTATATCTTACGAAGTGTAAGAGATAGCGCCCGCGGGTGCTACTTCGCGGTTGCGCGCGGGCTGGTCCCGCCACCCCGGGGGAGCGAGATGGCAGCCCTTGAGACGACCGGCGGCAAGGCCGCCGACGGGCGGACGGCCCGCCAGTTCATGGCCGAGTTCTTCACCTCGTTCACGCGGGAGATCACAGCGGACGACGGAGACCCGGGCCCGGTCGTCGACCGTTACTACACGCCCGACGCCGTGCAGACCGCCGACGGGATCCGCATCGACCGGGAGCGGCTGGTGGCGCACATCCGCCCGGTCCGCAAGAACCTGTCGGAGTTCGCGTTCGAGGTGCACGAGGCGGTGCGGGAGGGGCAGCGGATAGCGGCCCGCTTCACCATCCACGCCACGGACCGCAGGGGCCGGCGCACCGCCACGGAGGTCCACCTCTTCGGCGAGCTGGCACCGGACGGCCGGATGCGCCGGACGCACCAGCTCAGCCGGACGGTCGAGCCCCCGGAGACGGACGCGAACGGCACGCGGGGGAACGGCACTCAGGGCAACGGCGCGCAGGGGAACGGCACGCGGGGGAAAGAAGCGAGCGAGGAGGGGGACGGCTCGTGATCGAGTCGCGCCACATCGTGCGGGGCATGGTGTGCAGTCACTGCGCCGCCATCGTCGGCGAGGAGATCGGCCGGGTCCCGGGCGTCACCGACGTGCGCGTGGACATAGCGGGCGAGACCGTCGTCGTACGGGCGGACCGCCCGGTGGCGGAGACGCTCATCCACGCCGCCGTCGAGGAAGCCGGCTACACCCCGGGACCGCCCCCGGCCGGACCACCCGCGAACCCACGGAGTTAGCACGTGCCCATCCGCATCCTCACAGCCGTCGCCCTGCTGTCCGCCGGCCTCCTCTCCGGCGCTTTCGGCTACGGGGCGGTGAACCTCGCCCCGACGTTCGACGCCGTGCCGCTGGAGACCCGTCTGTCCTTCCACGCCGAGCTGATGAAGATGAACTCGCCCGTGATGCAGTCGGCGATGGCGCTCACCGCGCTCAGCGCGCTCGCCCTCGCCCTGCTCCACCGGGGCCGCGAGCGCCTGGTCGCCGCGGGCGCCACGCTGCTGGCCCTGGCCTCGTTCCTGATCACCCGCCTCGGCAATGTGCCGATCAACGCCGACATCAAGAAGTGGGCCGTCTCCTCGGCCCCGGCGGACCACGCGGAGATACTCCGGCGCTGGGATCTCTACAACAATCTGCGGACGCTCACCGCCGTCGCCGCCTTCGCCCTGCTGATATTCCTCGCCCTGCGCGGCCGCTCCGGGGGCGGCGCGGACGCGGCGGCACCCCCGGAGCGGGTCGCCCCGGGGGTGCCGGCGCACTCGTAGTGCGTGCGGGTGGTCAGCCGGTGAAGCCGGCGGTGATGCGGGTGAACTCCCAGTTCGGACGGTCGCGGTTGACCGACCAGAAGGCCATCCGGCCGATGCCGTGGGAGTTGCCCCAGTCGCGGATCTGGGTCCAGATCTGCGGCGTGGTGACCTCGCCCACGTCACTGCTGTTGTTCATGCCCGAGATCCCGACGTGGGCGTACGCCTCGGCGTCGCTCCAGCCGAAGACGGAGGCGAGCTTGGCCTTCAGCCCCTCGGTGGCCCGGACGGTGTTGCCGTACATGTCCGCGTGCCCGCCGAAGTTGAACGGCATGATCGTGAAGTTGTCGATGTCCGCCTGGAGGGCGTGGGCCCGCTCGATCAGGCGGTTGCCCCAGGAGTTGGGGCCGGTGTTGAGAGTGGGGAAGGTGAGGATGGTCCGCAGCCCGGGGTTGTTCTGCTTGACGATCTTCAGCGCGTTCAGGATGCGGTCCTGCACCGCCGCGTTCTCGAACTCGTCGGTGTTCTCGATGTCGACGTCGATCGCCTTGAGGTCGTAGGCGTCGATCACCTTCTGGTAGGCGCCGGCGAGGGCCTCGGCCGTCGAGCAGTTGGGGCCCAGCTTGTTGCCGCTCCAGCCGCCGATGGACGGGACGACGTCGCCGCCGGCCGCGCGAATGGCGTTGATGTTCGTCTGGTCGATGCCGCCCGTGAGCGGACGCTGGCTGTCCCACGCGGGGTTGCAGCCGTTCTGGGCCAGGATGAACGCCATCGTGTACCACTTGATGCCGGTCGCGCTCATCACCTCGGTGGGGCTGGGCGGGTTGCCCCAGCCCAGGTAGAGGTACGGCGCGGCCTGGACGAAGTCGGGGCTGCCGCCGCCGTCCTGGTCGGTCGTGGCGCGCACCGCGGCGGTGGGCTGCGAGGCGTTGCCCGCGCGGTCCTTGGCGCGGACGGTGAAGGCGTACTCGGTGCTCGGCGTGAGCCCGGTGACGGTGGCGCTGGTGCCGGTCACCGTGGTGGCCAGGGTGCCGTCGCGGTAGACGTCGTAGCCGGTGACGCCGACGTTGTCGGTGGCGGCGTCCCAGGCGAGCGCGACGGAGGTGGCGGTGGTGCCGGTGACGCGGGGGGTGCCCGGGGCGCCGGGCGCCTCGGTGTCGGGCTGGCCGCCGGGGCCGTCGAGGCTGACGTCGTCGGCGTAGTAGGTGCCCTGGCCGTACCAGCCGTGGACGTAGACCTCGGCGCTGGTCTGGTTGGCACCGGTGGTGAAGGAGGTGGTCAGTTCGGTGTAGTCGGCGGCTGAGGCCGTCCAGGTGGCGTTGCCGCCGGTCACGCCGAGATAGACGTAGCTGCCGCGCACCCAGGCGGACAGCGTGTACGTGGTGCTGGGCTGGACGGCGACGGTCTGGGCGCAGCGGGCGTTGCTGGCGGCGGTCGCGGCACCGGCGAGCGCCTTGGTGCCGCTGTGCACGGGGCTGCTCACGACAGAGCCGGCCCTGTCGCCGCAGTTCCAGTCGGCCAGGCTGCCGGATTCGAAGCCCGGGTCGTCGAGCAGGTTGGCGGCCTGTGCCGTGGTGGGCAGGGCCACCGCGCCGGCGCCGGCGAGCAGCGCGGCACTCAGGTAGGCGACTAAGCGGTTTCCGATACGCACGGGTCCTCCCAGTGCGGTGGGGTGGGTGCCCGGGTCGCGTGGGGGCGGCACCGACCTGGGCACGTTCATGACGTGGGCATGACAGCATTGCGGACGGCCGGGGATCGGGCCGCCTCGAACAGGGAGGGGGTGTGGCGCTATTGGTCTGGACCTATTAACGGATTGAAGCCGAGCCCTCCGACGCCGTCAAGCCCTCGCCGCAGACCGGCCGCCACCGCCGACCCACCCCGGACGACGGACCACGGACCACGGACCGCGACCGATCCGGAGGCGCCACCCGACCCCTGACACCATCCCGGGGCGCACCCACGCCCGCGCCCCGGCACGCCCGCGGACCGCTTCCGATCCCGCCCGAACCAGCGGGCCCGTCCCCCGGCCCGCCCGACGTGTCACTCCTCGCCGCCGCCGGAGTCCCGCTCCGCCTCAACCGCCCAGTCGTCGAAGTGCACGACGAAGTCGTCGACCATCCGGTGGAACAGCTCTGCGAGCAGCCGCAGATCCTCCGGCGACCACCCGGCAAGGGCCCCCTGCATCCCCCGGCACGCCACCTCGCGGATCCGCCCGATCGCCTCGCGCCCGGCACCCGTGAGCTGGATGCGCTGCGCCCGGCGGTCGTCCGGGTCCGGGACGCGGGAGACGTAGTCCGCCTTCTGCAACTGCTGCACCTGCCGGGTCACGTGGGACGCCTCCACCCCCAGCCGGTGGGCCAGTTCGCCGAGGCGCAGCGGCTCGGAGTCCTCGATCTGCCGCAGCAGCGCCACCGCGGCCCGGTCCAGCGGCACCCCGGCCAGCGCCATCAGCCGGTCGTGCTGGCGCGCCCGGCCGCTCAGATACGCGATGCGGCTGAGGGCGCGCTCGATCTCGGCCACGTCCGGTGAGACGCGGGTGGCTGCTGTGGGCCGGACAGACATGGGCATCACTTTAACCTAAATTTGCTTGACTCAACTAAGTACCACATGCTTGCGTAAGTCAAGTAATCCCACTTCCCGCCGCAGGAGTCCACCCCGATGACAGACACCGCCACCACGGTGGCCGAGGACGGCCGCGCCGACCGGCCCGGCCAGTCCGCCGGACCCGGCCTGACGCTGCTCGCGCTGGCCTCCGCCGGGCTCGTCGTATCGCTGCAGCAGACGCTGGTGCTGCCCCTGCTCCCCCAGCTCATGCAGACGTTCGACATCTCGGTCGCCGCCGTCTCGTGGGTCTTCACCGCGACCCTGCTCGCCGGGGCGGTGGCCACACCGCTGCTGTCCCGCTTCGGCGACATGTACGGCAAGAAGAAGATGATCTCGGTGACGATGACGCTGCTCGTCGTCGGCTCCGCGATCTGCGCGATAGCCGACTCGCTCGCGCTCCTCATCGTCGGCCGCGCCCTCCAGGGCACCTCCGCGGCCGTCATCCCGCTGGCCATCGGGATGATCCGCGACTCCTACCCGCGCGAGCGCGTCACCACCGCCATCGGCGTCGTCAGCGCCACCCTCGGCGTCGGCGGCGCCGTGGGCATGCTCGTCACCGGCCTCATCGCCGACAACACCGACTCCCACCACCCGGTCTTCTGGATCGCCGCCGCCATGGCCGCCGTCGGGCTGCTGTTCGTCCTGTTCTGCACCCGCGACTCCGGCCGCCGCGCCGGCGGCCGGCCCGACCTGGTCGGTGCCGCCCTGCTCGGCGGCTGGCTGGTCAGCCTGCTCATCGGGATCAGCCAGGGCAACGCGTGGGGCTGGACCGACGCCCGCATCCTGGGCCTGTTCGCCGCCGCGGTCGTGCTGTGCGCGGTGTGGGTGGCCGTCGAGCTGAAGATCCGCGAGCCGCTGGTGCGGCTGCAGATCCTGGTCGGCCCCAAGTCGCTCTCGGCCAACCTGGCCTCGCTGCTCCTCGGCTTCTCGATGTTCGCGGCCTTCACCCTGATCTCGAACTTCATCCAGACCCCCGAGAGCGAGGTGGGCTACGGACTCAGCGGCTCGGTGCTGGACGTCGGCCTGTACATGCTGCCCAGCACCTTCAGCATGCTGATCTTCTCCGCGCTCTCCGGCCGCATCGAGGCCCGGATCGGCGCCGCCTGGACCCTCTCCCTCGGCTCCCTCATCGCGGGCGTCGCATACGTCTGGCTCGCGCTCATGCACGACTCCGCACTGGACGTCATGATCTTCAGCGGCATCCAGGGCCTCGGCATCGGCATCGCCTACGCGGCCCTCGGCACGCTCGCCGTCCAGCACGTGCCCATGGACCAGAGCGGCATCGCCAGCGGCATCAACTCCCTGGTGCGTACCGCGGGCGGCAGCATCGCGAGCGCCGCCACCGCCGCGGTGCTCGCGGCGCAGGTCATCGACGGCACCGAGGTGCCGACCGTGGACGCGTACGTCCTGTGCTTCGTCATCGCCGGCGTCGCGGCGGGCGCGGCCGCCGCCATCGCCGCGTCGCACGGGCTGCGGCACGGCCGCAAGTAGGCGCGTACGGCCCCGGGTGCCCGGCCCGTACGGCATCCGGGCCCGTACGGCATCCGGGGCCGGACCCTCGCCGGGCGGGCGGCGGCGGGGGTTCCGCTTCGCGGTCCGCCGGGTCGGCGGCAGTACACTCGACCGCTGTGGCGGACACCCAGTACGAAGACCTGTTGCGAACCGTGCTCACCTCCGGGACGGCCAAGGCCGACCGGACGGGCACCGGCACCCGAAGTGTCTTCGGACACCAGCTGCGCTACGACCTCGCGCAGGGGTTCCCGCTGATCACCACCAAGAAGGTGCACCTGAAGTCGATCGTGTACGAGCTGCTGTGGTTCCTGCGCGGCGACTCCAACGTCGGCTGGCTCCAGGAGCACGGCGTCACCATCTGGGACGAATGGGCCGGCCCCGACGGCGAACTCGGCCCCGTCTACGGCGTGCAGTGGCGCTCGTGGCCCACCCCGGACGGCAGCCACGTCGACCAGATCGGCGAGGTGCTCGACACCCTGCGCCGCAACCCCGACTCCCGCCGGATGATCGTCTCCGCCTGGAACGTCGCCGAGCTGTCCGACATGGCGCTGCCGCCGTGCCACGCCTTCTTCCAGTTCTACGTCGCCGACGGCAGGCTCTCCTGCCAGCTCTACCAGCGCAGCGCGGACCTCTTCCTCGGCGTCCCGTTCAACATCGCCAGCTACGCGCTCCTCACGCACATGGTGGCGCAGCAGACCGGCCTCGAACCCGGCGACTTCATCTGGACCGGCGGCGACTGCCACATCTACGACAACCACGTCGAGCAGGTGACGGAGCAGCTCACGCGCACGCCGTACGAGTTCCCTGCGCTGCGGCTGCGCAAGGCCGACTCGCTCTTCGACTACGCCTACGCGGACGTCGAGATCCTCGACTACCGGCACCACCCGGCCATCAAGGCCCCGGTCGCGGTGTGAACGTCGGGCTGATCTGGGCGCAGGCACGCGACGGCGTGATCGGCGCGGACAACGGCATTCCGTGGCA
Organism: Streptomyces aculeolatus; assembly: GCF_020400605.1. Taxonomy (GTDB): domain Bacteria; phylum Actinomycetota; class Actinomycetes; order Streptomycetales; family Streptomycetaceae; genus Streptomyces; species Streptomyces aculeolatus. Next base: position 47,681 of record NZ_JAINRD010000004.1, read on the forward strand.
CCTGCCCGAGGACATGGCGCACTTCAAGGCGACCACCCTGGGCCACCCGGTGGTGATGGGCCGCAGGACGTGGGACTCGCTGCCGCCGCGGTTCCGCCCGCTGCCCGGCAGGCGCAACATCGTGGTGACGCGCGACCCGCGGTGGACGGCGGACGGCGCCGTACCCGCCGGCTCCGTCGACCGGGCGCTGGAAGCGGCGCCGGCGGAACCGGGCGACGCGGTGTGGGTGATCGGCGGCGGGGAGGTCTACCGGGCCGCGCTGCCACACGCCACGACGCTCTCGGTGACGGAGATCGACACGGCGGTGGCGGGCGACACGTACGCGCCGGTGCCGGGCCCGGAGTGGCGGGTCGCGGAAGACGGCGAGTGGCAGGTCAGCCGCTCAGGTCTCCGCTACCGGATCCGCGGCTTCACCCGGTGACGCCCCGGGCCGTACGCCCGGGCCGCCCCTGAACCCCGCGCATCCGAACCCCCGCACACCGGAACCCCGGCGCCCTCCCAGGAGCCCACCGCACCCAAACCCCTCACACCCGCCCAAGGGTAGGCGCCTCCTGTGACATCGAGCCGGAGCCCACGGGCGATGTCAGAGGGCGCGGCTACCCTTGGGTGGGAGTGAGGGGTTGGGGTGGGTTGTTCCGGGTTATTCCGGCTTCTGCCAGGCGCCGACGCCGAGTTCGCCCGTCGTGCCGAGGTCGAGTTCCGGGGTCACCGTCACCGGTGCCTCGCCCGGCTTCGCCCACACCCGTACGTACGGGGCGTTGACCGGGTCCCCCGCTTCGACGGTGTTGCGCCACACCAGTTGCGTCGACGCCCGCTCCCCCGGCCGCAGCGCCAGCGCCCGCGGCGGGGCGTCCGCGCCCGTGCCGGAGGCGATCGCGGCGCCGCCGCGGCGGATGCGTACGCCGGTGATGTCCCGGTGCTCCTCGTCGACGAGTTGCACGCGCGGGTAGCCGTCCAGCCGGTAGACGTCCGTGCCACAGTTCTCCAGGTGCAGCCCGACGACCCGCAGACCCATCGCCGCGTCGCCCTCGTCCGCGTACAGCCGCACCCCCGCCGGCGGGCACGGCCCGCCCTGCGACGGCACCTCGTCCGCCGGCACGCTGCGCACCTCGGCGATCTGCACCTGCGCCGCCCGGCCGGCCGCCATCGGGTCCGCGACATCGGCCTGGTCCGGGACCGTGCCTCCGGCCGGGACCGACTCCACGATCTTCTCCGGGTGCGACAGCACCTCGCCCGAGGAGCCGCGGACCTCGAAGGCGACGGTGTACGTCATCGCCTCCGGCCCGCGGTTGGCGATCTCGAACTCCACCCGCACCGGCTCCGCCGTCTCCGGCTTCGTCTGGACGCGGGTGATGGTCACGCCGTCGACCTCGACCGGGGTCGGGTTGCCCGGCGCGGTCGGGGCACCGGCGTCCACGGCCCCGTCCGCCGACTCGGTGCCGCAGGCGGCGAGCAGCAGCATCGCGGCGAGACCGAGTGAGACCGGCCCGGCGCGACGTACGCGCGACAGCCGGGCCGCACCGCTCGCAGGAGTCGCACGGGCCGCGGAAGTCGCACGGAACGCGGACGTCGCACGGAACGCGGACGTCGTACGAGCCGCCGAAGTCGTACGAGCCGCCGAAGTCGTACGAGTCGCGGAAGTCGCACGGGTCGCACGGGTCTCGCCGGTCGCATGAGTGGCACGAGTGACGCGAGTGGTACGGGTGGCATGGTGCATCCGCCCAGTCGACCAGGGCGGATGCACCACGGCCGTGACGCGCGTCACTCCGCCGGCCACAGCACGGTCACAGTTCCCGCCGCGGCCGGTGTTCAGCCCACCGGTACGCGCGCCAGCCGCAGTTCGTGCGCGCCGTCAGGGCGGGCGGCCTCGAAGTAGATGTGCCACGTGTCCCCGGCGACGACCGCGTCGACGTAGCGCACCGAGCCCGTGCCGTACGGGACCGTCACCCACGGCCCCGCGGTGCTGAGCCGGTGCCAGCTGCGCAGGTCGTACGAGACCGCGAGGCCGCAGTGCTCCTCGTAGTTCTGCTCGTGGGAGGCGATGCCGTCGTAGAAGCCGAGCCAGCCGGCGCCCGGGCCGAGCGGCACGGCGGAGTTGAGCCGGGTCTGGTAGGAGTCCCAGCCGCTGCCGGTGGGCATGGCCTCGCCCTGCCAGGCGAAGGTCGCGCCGCCGTCGAGGGAGACGGCGAGGCCCGTGGGGTGGGTGGTGACGCCGGTGTTGTAGATGTCGGCGGTGGCGTGTGCGCGGGCGGCGTCGGCGGCGGCGATCCCGGCCCGCGCGTAGCTCGCGAAGAGGTAGGTCGCCGGACCGTGCCGGAGCGTGTACGGGTCCTTGACCCCCTCGGTGCCGGTGTCCGCCGCGGTGAGCGCGGGGCGGGCCGCGGCGAGGTCGAAGGCGTCGGGCGCGGCGGCGTCGACGACGTCGATGCGCCAGCGGGAGTCGACGGGGTCGACGTAGCTGAGGTAGAGCTGGTAGCCGTCCGGGGTGGGCAGCAGGCTGAAGCGCTCCATCGAGTCGGTCCCCAGCTGCCGGCTCTCCACCGCCCACACGTCGGTGAAGTCCACCCCGTCGTCGCTCGCGGCGACCGCGCACCGCCAGCCGCGCTCGCCCCCCGGATGCCCCCGGGGACGCCGCCGGCGGTACGTCATCAGCCACCGGTCCCGCTCGGGTTCGTACAGCACCCCGGGACAGCCGGTCCAGTACCCGGCTTCGGGGGCCTCGGGGAGCATGACGACCTCCGCCCGAGCGGGGTCGAAGGACGGCAGGGGCGTGCTGATGCGATGGGTCGGCATGCCGGTCAGCCTAGGAGCCGGCCGGCCCAGGGCGTAGTCCGCGCAACGTGACGACCTGGTGAACTCGCAGGCGGGCGGGGCGGCCGGAGGGCTGCCGGGCGGCCGGTCAGGGGGCTTGCCAGGTGAGGCTGTAGCGGCGCAGGACGTGGCGGCGGTAGCGCACGCCGGGGAGTACGCGGCGGGCCTCTGCGCGGACCTCGCCGTAGCTCATGTGCGGGCTGATGAAGGGCATGCCGGCCGGGAAGGAGGCGCGGCGCACCAGCTTCGCGGTGCGTACGACGGGCGCGGCGGCGACCATGACGGCCCAGTCGCCGACGGTCCGCTCGCGGGCGAGGCCGACGACCACGAGGACGCCGCCGGGGCGCAGCAGGTCGCGCATGCGGGCGAGGGCGGGGGCGAAGTCCATCTGGTGCACGGCGGAGACCGAGCAGATGAAGTCGTAGCCGGCGGCGGGCAGGTCGGCGGTGAGGAAGTCGCCCGCGACGAAGTCGAGTCCGGGCCGTCCCGCGGTCTGCTCGCGGGCGGCGGCGATCATCTCCGGGGAGCTGTCGACGCCGGTGACGCGCTCGGCCCGCGCGGTGAGTTTGCGTGCGAGGAGGCCGTCGCCGCAGCCGACGTCGAGCGCGTGGCGGCAGCCCGCGGGGACGGCGCGCAGGATTCCCGGGTGGCGGGCGACGTTGGTGTTCCAGTACGGCGCGGGGTCGGAGTCCGGCATCGGTGCATGGTACGGACGGGAGGCGCAGGGGCGCGAGGGTGGGCGGAGGACGCGGTACGGGCGCGGGCGGACCCGGGCCCGCGCGGGCGTACGGACCGTACGAGCGCGCCCGCTGCCGCACCGGCACCCGTGCAACTGCCGGATCCGCCCGGACATTTGACGCGTTCCCGCTTATCGGGGCACGCGTCCGTGTCCGCTCTCTTGACGGCCGTTCTCCGGAGCGTAACCATCCAGCGCAACGGGAGAGCGCTCTCCCGCTCTCCCTCCCCCACCCCCAGGAGGCCCTGGATGAGGAGATCGCGCCTCTACGCCGTACTTCTGCCGGCCCTGGCCCTGGCCCTGTGCGTCACCGCACTCGGCGCCATCGCCGTCACCGGCGACACGGCCAGCGCCCGCACCACCACCGCGGCGCCGGACAGCGCCGACAGCAAGGGCGATCCCGCCCACTCCGCACACGCCGGCCACGCCCAGCCCCGCCCCGTCGCCTCCGGCGACGACCCCGACGGAGACGGCTACATCCCCGCGGAACCGCCCGTCACCGGCGTCGTACCGTCCGACAAGGAGCCGCCCCACCGCTACTTCCACGAGTTCCAGGCCAACTGCTCGGTGACCCACACCAAGCCCGACGACCCCATCGTCTACCCCGGCCAGCCGGGCAGGTCCCACGACCACACCTTCATGGGCAACAACACCACCGACGCCCACAGCACCACCGCCTCGCTCGACGCCGGCGCCACCGAGTGCAAGGCGCCCGGCGACAAGTCCGGCTACTGGATGCCCACCGTCCTCAACGGCGGCGAGCCCGTGCTGCCCGTGGGCGACCAGGTCATCTACTACAAGGCCGGCGTCACCGACTACACCAGCGTCCGCCCGTTCCCCAAGGGCCTGCGCTTCGTCGTCGGCAGCCCGCTGCAGAGCGAGCAGGAGTTCCGCGACCACCCGGGCTTCGTGGAGGGCTGGGAGTGCGGCGAGAGCTACTTCAACACCGACATCCCCGCCGCCTGCCCCGGCAGTCAGGACACGCAGCTCAACATCCGGATGCAGGCGCCCAGTTGCTGGGACGGCCGCTACCTGGACACCCCCGACCACAAGAGCCACATGGCCTACCCCGTGGTCAAGGCCGGTACGAACAACAACGTGTGCCCGGAGAGCCACCCGGTGGCACTGCCGATGATCGAGTTCAAGATGGCGTTCCCGGTGAACGGCGACATGTCGCGGGTCGCGCTCTCCAGCGGCCGCGGCTACTCGTTCCACTACGACTTCATCAACGTCTGGGACGACGCCACCCTCAAGGCGCTCGTCGACCACTGCGTCGTCGGCGCGCTCCAGTGCAACGCGCGCGGCTACGACGAGACCCACCCCGAAGCGGGCGCCGCCCTCAACGAGGACTACGAGCTTCCCTGACCCCCCACCCCCGGAGGAGACCCCTTCCCATGCACCCTCGACCCCCCGCACCCCCCGCACCGCCCGGTGCGGCGAGACCCGGGCACGCCGGGCACACCCGGCGCGCCCGGGGCCTGCGCGCCGTGCTCACCGCCGGCGCCGCCGGCGCCCTGCTGGCCGGCCTGACGACCGCGCTCCCGGCCGCCGCGCAGCCGGCCCCGGAGCCGGACGCCGCGGCCGCGAGCGTCGTCGAGGTCACCGGCTCGCAAGGCGCCTGGCAGCTCACCGTCGACGGCCAGCCGTACACCGTCAAGGGCCTGACCTGGGGCCCGCCCGTCGCCGAGGCCGCCGACTACATGCCCGACGTCGCGTCCCTGGGCGCCAACACGGTACGCACCTGGGGCACCGACGCCACCACCCGACCGCTGCTCGACGCCGCCGCCGCCAACGGCGTCAAGGTCATCGCCGGCTTCTGGCTCCAGCCCGGCGGCGGCCCGGGCAGCGGCGGCTGCGTCGACTACGTCGCGGACACCGCGTACAAGAACGACATGCTCGCCGAGTTCCCCAGGTGGGTCCAGGAGTACAAGGACCACTCCGGGGTGCTGATGTGGAACGTCGGCAACGAGTCGGTCCTCGGGCTGCAGAACTGCTACGAGGGCGCGGAGCTGGAACGCCAGCGCGACGCGTACACCTCCTTCGTCAACGACGTCGCGAAGAAGATCCACGAGGTCGACCCGAACCACCCGGTGACCTCGACCGACGCGTGGGTCGGCGCCTGGCCCTACTACAAGAAGAACGCTCCGGACCTCGACCTGTACGCCGTCAACTCCTACGCCGCCGTCTGCGACGTGCGCGCCGCGTGGGAGGCGGGCGGCTACGACAAGCCGTACATCGTCACCGAGGGCGGCCCGCCCGGCGAGTGGGAGGTCGAGGACGACGCCAACGGCGTGCCGGAGGAGCCGTCGGACGTCGCCAAGGCCGAGGGCTACGGCCGCGCGTGGGACTGCGTGACCGGCCACACCGGCGTCTCGCTCGGCGCCACCCTCTTCCACTACGGGATCGAGGACGACTTCGGCGGCGTGTGGTTCAACCTCACCCCGGACAAGCAGCGGCGGCTGTCGTACTACGCGGTCAAGGAGGCGTACGGCGGCGACACGGGCGGCGACAACACCCCGCCGGTGATCTCCGGCCTGGCCGCGGAGAACGCGGGGGCGGTGCCGGCGGGCCGGGAGTTCACGCTCTCCGCGGACGTCGCGGACCCGGACGGCGACCAGCTCACGTACGAGGTCCTCGTCAACAGCAACTACGTCGACCAGGACAAGGCGCTGCGCCCGGCGCAGTTCCGGCAGACGGGCGACGGGACGTTCGCGGTCACGGCGCCCGACAGGCTCGGCGTGTGGAAGGTGTACCTGCGCGCGACGGACGGCAAGGGCAACGTGGGCATCGAGACGCTGTCGGTGAAGGTCGTCCCGCCACCGGTCGACGGCACCAACATCGCCCGGGGCAAGCCGTCCACGGCGTCCACCGAGCAGACCGACGCCTACGGCGGCTGCCCCTGCGAGGCGGGCGACGCCACCGACGGCAGCTACGACACGCGCTGGGCCAGTTCGTGGGCCGACCCGCAGTGGCTGAGCGTGGACCTCGGCGAGCGGACGTCGTTCGACCACGTCCAGCTCACGTGGGAGGGCGCCTTCGCCAGGTCGTACGCGATCCAGGTCTCGGACGACGGGCAGAACTGGCAGACGGTGTACGAGACCGCCGAGGGCAACGGCGGGATCGACGACCTGGAGGTCTCCGGGACCGGCCGCTACGTGCGGATGAACGGCACCGCGCGCGGCACCGGATACGGGTACTCGCTGTACGAGTTCGGCGTGTACCGCTGACCGATCGACCGTCGGAGAGCGGTTTCCGGCGCGTGCTATAAAGGCGCGTATGGGCAGGCCGCCGACGCTGGAGGACGTGGCCCGGGTCGCCGGAGTGTCCCGGGCCACGGTCTCGCGCGTGATCAACGGCACCCGGAACGTCGACCCCGCGATCCAGGAGACCGTGCGCGCGGCCGTCCGCACGACGGGCTACGCACCCAACAGCGCGGCCCGCTCCCTCGTCACCCGGCGCACGGGCGCGGTGGGCCTGGTGATCTCCGGCGCGGGCGAGGGCGGCGACGAGGCCGCGTACCGGCGCTACGTCTTCTCCGACCCCTTCTTCGGCCGCGTCGTCGACGGCGTGATGGGCGCGCTGCGCCCGCGCGGCATGCACCCGATGCTGATGCTCGCCGAGACGGCGGACGCCCGCGAACAGGTCGTCGCCCACCTGCGCCAGGGCATCGCGGACGGCGCGCTGCTGGTCTCCACCCACGGCGAGGACCCGCTGCCGGGGATGCTCACCTCCGCGGGGGTGGCGACGGTGCTGTTCGCCCGCCCGGCCCGCCCCGTCCCCGCCGGCTACGTCGACCTGGCCCACCGCGACGGCGCCCGGCTGGCCGCGGAACACCTGCTGGCCCGCGGCTGCCGCAGGCCGGTGACGATATGCGGCCCCCTGGACGTCCTGGCGGGCCAGGAGCGGCTGGACGGCTTCAACCAGGCGATGGCCCGCCACGGCCACGCGTACGTACCCTGCGCGGAGGGCAACTTCACGGCGTCCGCCGGCGAGCAGTCCATGACCAGGCTGCTGCGCGAACACCCCGACCTGGACGGCGTCTTCGCGGCGAACGACCTGATGGCACGGGCGGCGGTGCAGGTCCTGCGGGAGCAGGGCCGGCGGGTGCCGCAGGACGTGGCGGTGGTCGGCTTCGACGACAGCAGCGCGGCGACGGCGACGCGGCCGGAGCTGACGACGGTGCGGCAGCCGGTGGAGGAGATGGCGGGCGAGATGGTGCGGCTGCTGCTGACGGCCCTGGAGTCGCCGGAGGCCCCGCCGGAGTCGGTGATCTTCGAACCGGACCTGGTGGTACGGGAGTCGGCGTAGCATCCCCGCGGGAGCCGGCCAGGTAGGAGGAAGATGCCTTTCGCGTTCGGAATCTTCGACGTCCTCACGTACGCGATACCCGGAGCGCTCCAGCTCTCCCTGGGCGCGTACGTCACCACACGGCTCGGCGTCGCGGACGTCCCGGACCTGGCCGCGGGCCCGGCGGGGCTGGTGGTCGTCGCCGCGGTGGGGGCGAGTTACGCGCTCGGGCACGTGACGTACCCGCTGAGCGCGGCCGTGGAGAGGGTGTTCCCCCGGTGGCATCGGGCGGAGCAGGCGGCGCGGGACGAGTTCAGGTCCCGGGTACCGGAGGCGCGGGAGCGGCCGTTCACGGACGCGGACCTCCCCCTGCTCCTGGCCGCGGCCGAACAGCACAACAGGGATACGGCGGGGGAGGTGCTGCGGCTGCGGGGCCTGACACTGATGCTGCGGAACGTCGCGCTGACGCTGTTCCTGGTGCTGGTGACCGCACTGGCGGAGACCGCGGCGGGAGGCCGCCCGGTACTGGCGGCGGTGTGCGCGGGCCTGGCGGGCGCGGGGGCGGTGGGGGCGGTGCGGGAGGGCCGGAAGATGCAGCACTGGGCGAGACTCAAGACGCTGGAGCTGTGCTTCTGGATCCCGGACATAGACGAGCGCTTCGGACGCTGAGGCGGGGTGAGCGGTGCGCCCTCGCTCCGCATCCTCCACTTCGCAAATTGCATTACTCTGCAATTTGCTACATCATGTAGCCGTCATCGCGATCATTTGGAGTCAGTTCCCGTGCAGGTCCCGCTCTACCAAGCCAAAGCCGACCTGTTCCGCATGCTCGGCCACCCCGTCCGCATCCGCGTCCTCGAACTCCTCCAGGACGGCCCCATGGCCGTCCGCGACCTCCTCACCGAAGTCGGCGGCATAGAGGCCCCCGCCCTCTCCCAGCAACTCGCCGTGCTCCGCCGCTCCGGCATCGTCACCGCCACCCGCGAAGGCTCCACCGTCGTGTACGCCCTCGCCGGCGGCGACGTCGCCGAGCTGATGCGTGCCGCGCGGCGCATCCTCACCGAGATGCTCGCCGGGCAGAACGAGCTCCTCGCCGAGCTGCGGGAAGCGGAGGCCGAGGCGCGGTGAGCACACTTCTGGCCCGGGCCTGGGGCCCGGTTCGCTCGTTGCTGCCCGCGCGCGCCGAGTTCGCCGCGATGCGCCGCGATCCGCGGCGCGACCTGCTCGCCGGGCTGACCGTGGCGATCGTCGCGCTGCCCCTCGCGCTCGGGTTCGGGGTCTCCTCCGGGCTCGGGGCGGAAGCCGGGCTCGCCACCGCCGTCGTGGCGGGGGCCGTCGCGGCGTTCTTCGGGGGGTCCAACCTCCAGGTCTCCGGGCCGACCGGGGCCATGACCGTCGTCCTCGTGCCGATCGTCGCGGAGTACGGGGCCGGCGGCGTGCTGGCCGTCGGGCTGATCGCGGGGGTCATGCTGGTGGCGCTGGCGGTGGCGCGCGCGGGCCGGTACATGCAGTACGTACCGGCCCCCGTCGTCGAGGGGTTCACCCTCGGCATCGCGTGCGTGATCGCCCTGCAGCAGATGCCCAACGCCCTCGGCGTCGAGAAGCCCGAAGGCGAGCGCGTCCTCGTCGTGACCTGGCGGGCCCTGGAGGAGTTCGCCGCCGCCCCCGACTGGACCGCCGTCGCCCTCGCCGCCGGCGTCGTCGCCATCATGCTCGCCGGGGCCCGCTGGCGGCCCGCGATCCCGTTCTCCATCGTCGCCGTCATCGCCGCCACCCTCGCGGCGCAGGCGTTCGGCCTCACCGGCGCGAAGCCCATCGGCGAGCTGCCCGCCGGCCTCCCGGCCCCCTCCCTCTCCTTCCTCGACCCGGGCGACCTCGGCAGCCTCCTCGCCCCCGCCGTCGCCGTCGCCGCCCTCGCCGCGCTGGAGTCGCTGCTGTCCGCGCAGGTCGCGGACGGCATGACGGCCGGCCGGCGGCGCGGCCCCGACAGCACCGCCGCCCCCGCGCCACAGAAGCACGACCCCGACAAGGAACTCTTCGGGCAGGGGCTGGCCAACATCGCCGCGCCCCTCTTCGGCGGCGTACCCGCGACCGGGGCCATCGCCCGTACCGCCGTCAACGTCCGCACCGGCGCGCGCTCCCGGCTCGCCTCCCTCACCCACGCCGCGATCCTCGCCGTGATCGTCTTCGCCGCCGCGCCGCTGGTGTCGAAGATCCCCCTCGCCGCCCTCGCCGGGGTGCTGCTCGCCACCGCCGTACGCATGGTGGAGGTCGCCTCGCTGCGCGCCATGGCGCGGGCCACGCGCTCCGACGCCGCCGTGCTGGTGCTCACCGCCGGCGCCACCCTCGCCCTCGACCTCGTCTACGCGGTGATCATCGGCCTGCTCGTCGCCGGCGCCCTCGCACTGCGCGCGGTGGCCCGGCACGCGCGGCTCGACCAGGTCTCCTTCCGCGCCCACCTGCCCGGCGACCACACCGACGAGGAGCACTCGCTGCTCGCCGAGCACATCGTCAAGTACCGCCTCGAAGGGCCCCTGTTCTTCGCCGGCGCGCCCCGCTTCCTGCTGGAGCTGACCGACGTCGCGGACGTGCGCGTCGTCATCCTGCGGATGTCCCGGGTCTCGACGATCGACGCCACCGGCGCGCTGGTCCTCAAGGACGCGGTGGAGAAGCTCGACCGCCGCGGCATCGTCGTCATGACCTCCGGCATCCGCCCCGAGCACCGCCGGGCCCTCGACTCGGTGGGCGCGCTGGACCTGCTGCGGGCCGAAGGCCGCGAGTACGCCACGACCCCCGACGCCGTCGCCGCCGCCCGCCGCCACCTGCACGGCGCCGGCATCCTGCCGTTCCCCGCCCCGCGCCCGGACCCCCACCCCACCGCGCACACGGCCACCCTCGTCGAGGAACCGAACCGCTAGCCCGACGCGGCGGTCCCGTACCGCGTACGCGGGCGAGGGGCCGGGGCGCAGTTGCGGCCACTCCCCGCCCCCTCAACGTCCCCGGCCACGCGGATCCACCACCCCTGCTCCCCCCTCCGCGACCTCCGTCCAGAACTCCACCGCCAACTCTTCGAACCGCATCCCGAACGCCAGCGCCGCCGCCTGCGGAGTCTCGAACCGCGGTCCCACTCCCGCCGAATCACCCGCTCCCGCCCACACCAGAATCGCCTCGTACTCCGCCAGCTTCGCCCGGTGCGCCGCCACCTGCGCCTGCGCCAGCCGCCGCACCCCCTCCCCGTCCGACGCCGCGTCCTGCTGGAAGTACAGCCGCAGCAAGCCCTCGTCCCGCACATCCGTCGCCGCCTCCGCCGGGCCGGTGAGCCACGCCGCGAGCGTGTCCCGCCCCGCCCGCGTCAGCGCCAGCGTCCGCCGTCTGCGGCCGGCGGCCTCCCGCTCCTCGGTCACCAGCCCGCGGCGTACGAGCCGGGCGGCCTCCGCGTAGATCTGGGACCGCGGGAAGTCCCAGAAGTGCCCGACGCTCCGCTGGATTTCGCGATCGAGCGCGTACGGGGTCGCGGGGCCGGATTCCAGGAGGCCGAGCACCACATAGGCGCTGGCGGAGAGCGAGGGCATGGGGCATCTCCCGGTCTGGACGGTCTGAACCCCGGCGTTGCACGCCGGACTCCGAAGCCGGAGCATCGAAACAGTACAGGCTGCACGTTCCAATGTGACGATCGGAGTCCCGATGGCTACCGCAACCCGCAGCGACAACCCCTACCTGGAGGGCAACTTCGCCCCCGTCCCCGACGAGCTGAGCGTCTCCGACCTCCCCGTGACCGGGGCCCTGCCCCGCGCACTCAACGGCCGCTTCCTGCGCATCGGCCCCAACCCCGCCGCCCACGAAACCGGCGCGGGCCACCACTGGTTCGCCGCCCGGGGCATGGTGCACGGCGTCCGGCTGCGCGACGGGCGCGCCGAGTGGTACCGCAACCGGATCGTGCGGGGCGACGCCCCCGAGGACTCCCCCAACACCAACGTCCTCGCCCACGGCGGCCGGCTCCTCGCCCTCGTCGAGGGCGGCGGCGCGCCGGTGTCGATCACCCCGGACCTGAACCGGATGCGGACCTGGGACTCCGACGGCGCGCTGCGCTCCGGCTTCACCGCCCACCCGAAGATCGACCCGGAGACCGGCGAGATGCACGCCGTCAGCTACCTGATCGACCCCTCCTCCGCGCATCTGCGCTACGTCGTCGTCGACGCCTCCGGCACCACCGTCCACGCGGCCGACCTGCCCGTATCCGGCGTCCCCATGGTCCACGACATGGCGATGACCGCCACCCGCGTCGTCGTGCTCGACCTCCCGGTGACCCTCTCGGCCGCCGCCGTGGGCCGCCTCGCCGCGGGCACGCCGCAGCCCGGCGACGCACACCCGATGCGGTGGAACGACGCACACCCGTCCCGCGTCGGTGTGCTGCCGCGCGGCGGTACGGCCGCGGACATCAGGTGGTTCGACGCGCCGCGCTGCTACGTCTTCCACGTCCTCAACGCCTACGACGCCCCCGACGGCTCGATCGTCATGGACGTCGTCCGCTACGACACGGTGTTCCGCGACAGCCTCCGCGGCCCCGCCGACGCCCTGCCCGCCCTGGCCCGGTGGACCGTCCCGCCGCACCGGGGCGCCGTCTCCGAGCAGATCATGTCCGACCGCAGCATCGAGTGGCCCCGGATCAACCAGGCACTGACCGGGCGCTCCCACCGCTACGGCTGGTTCGGCGGCATCGGCCCCGCGAGCCTGCGGCTGACCGACGACGTCGACCGCGACAGCGGCGGCAGCTTCGAACCCGGGCCGCTGGTCAAGTTCGACACCGTCACGGGCGAGTCCGCCGCCCACCACTTCGGCGCCGGCCGCGTGACGCAGGAGCCGGTGTTCGTGGCCCGGCCGGGCGGCGGAGAGGAGGACGACGGGTGGATCCTCTCGGTCGTCCACGACGGCACCACCGACCGCAGCGAACTGGTCGTCCTCGACGCCGCCGACGTCACCGCCGCGCCCCTCGCCCGCGTACACCTGCCGCGGCGCGTCCCCTTCGGCTTCCACGGCAACTGGATCTCCGACGACGAGATCAGCACCCGGTCCCCGGCCGTGCTCCCCGCCTGACCTGCTGCCCCCACTGCCCCGTCGCGGCCGGCCCGGTCCGTCCCCCCTCCGCGGACCGGGCCGGCGCCCTCAGGGCACCTGGTCAGGCACCCCAGTCCTGCGGCACCTGCCTGGTGGTCGCGTTCAGCCGGTTGAACATGTTGGTCACCGCGATCATGAGCACGATCGCCGCGAGCCCCTTCTCGTCGTAATGGCCGGCGACCTCGTCCCAGAGGGCGTCGGGCACCGGGTCGCTGCGGTCGGCCATTCTCGTCGTCGCCTCCGTCAGCGCCAGCGCGGCCCGCTCCTCCCCGGTGAAATACGGGGAGTCCCGCCAGGCGGCGACCGCGGAAAGGCGCTCCTCGGTCTCGCCGCTCCTCCTGGCATTGCGGGAGCCGGAATCGACGCACGCGCTGCACCCGTTGATCTGGCTCGTGCGCAGGTGCACCAGGTCGAGTGTGGTTTTCGGGACCCCGCCGGAATAGGTCGCCTTGAAAATGTCCCCGACGGGCTGCATGGCATCAAGAACGCGGGCCGGATTCGGCATTCGCGGCTGCATGGAAATGTCACTCCTTCGCAAATTTCGTGGCGCCGGATTCCGGCGTGCACACTGCTATGACGTCCGGCGGTGGGGCGGTGTGACAGCCGGCCGCCGTGGCGGTGACCGCAGCGCGGCGGCAGGGGCGAGGAGGAGGATGGTGGTCATGTACGAAGACGAGTTGCTGGCCCGCAGGTTCGAGGAGAGGCGGCCGCGGCTGCAGGCCGTGGCCCGCCGCATGCTCGGTTCCGCCGAGGAGGCCGAGGACGCGGTGCAGGAGGCGTGGATCAGGCTGCAGCGCGCCGACGCGGAGTCCGTCGAGAACCTCGACGGCTGGCTCACCACCGTCGTCGGCCGCGTCTGCCTGGACGTGCTGCGGGCCCGTACCCGCCGCGAGGAGCTCTTCGAGGAGCTGCTCGACCAGCACGCCGACCCGCCGCCCGCCGCGCCGGCGGACGAGGCCGCCGACCCGGAGGAAGCGGCGCTGCTGGCGGACTCCGTGGGCCGGGCGCTGCTGGTCGTCCTGGACACGCTGGAGCCGGACGAGCGGCTGGCCTTCGTGCTGCACGACATGTTCGCCGTGCCGTTCCCCGACATCGCCGCGATCATCGAGCGCAGCCCGGCCGCCACCCGGCAGCTCGCCAGCCGGGCCCGCCGCCGCGTCCGGGGCGCGTCGCCGCTGCCCGACCTGCGGCGCCAGCACCAGGTCGTGAGCGCGTTCCTCACCGCCGCCCGCAACGGCGAGTTCGACCGGCTGCTGGCGCTGCTGGCGCCGGACGTCGCGATGCGCGCCGACGCGACCGCGGTGGGCATCGGCGCGGCGCGGGCGACGCTCGGGGCGGAAGGGGTGGCGAAGGTCTTCTCCGGCGGCGCGCAGGCGGCGCGGCTCGCGCTGGTCGACGGGGCGGTGGGCGCCGTGTGGCAGGTGAAGGGGCGCGCGGTCGTGGCGTTCGGCTTCACCGTCGAGGACGGGAGAATCACGGCGATCGAGCTGATGGGCGACGCCGAGCGGCTGGAGGGGCTGGACATCGCGGTACTGGGATAGGACCCGTCCGCAGGGCCCCGGCCGTGGGCCCCGCCCGCCCCGGCGGCGGCCTACGGGCCGCGCCCCCTGCCGCACCGCAGGTGCGCCGCCGGGCGGAAGAACCGCCCGGCGGCGCCGATCGCCGTCAGCCGTCAGCCGCGGTTTCCGGCTGCGCGCCCGCTGCGTGCGCCTACTCGGCCGCGCCGTCCGCGACGTAGTCGATGCGGTAGATCCCGGCGTTGGTGTTGGTGCTGCCGCGGCCCACGCCGCTGCCCTCGCCGAAGTCGATGACGTAGAGCGAGCCGTCGGGGCCGAACGCGGCGTCGAAGGGCTGGATCCAGCTCATGCCCTCGAAGACCGGGTCGATCGACTGCAGTTCGCCGTCCGCGTACGAGAAGGTCTTGAACCACTTGCGGGTCAGCTCGTAGTTGAACCACTTGCCGTCGTACGACTCGGGGAACTTCGTCGCGCTGTCGAGGTCCGGGTCGAAGTCGTACCGCGGGCCGCCCATCGGACCGCCGCCGCCGGAGCCGAGCTGCGGGAACTCGGCGGAGGCCGCGTACGAGTACCAGACCTGCGCGGCGGTGGCCGGTGGCAGCTGGGCCTTCCCCGTGTTGTTCGGCGAGTTGTTCACGGGTGCGGCGCAGTCGAACTTCCCGCCGGAGGTGCCGGCGGCGAAGTCGTAGTCGTTGAAGGGGATGTTGTTGCCGACGCAGTACGGCCAGCCCATGTTGCCGGCCTTGGAGATCAGGTTGTACTCGACGATGCCCGCCGGGCCGCGGTCCGGGTTCGCCTCGCGGGAGTCGGGGCCGTAGTCGCCGACCATCAGCGCGTCGGTCGCGGGGTCGACGGAGATGCGGAACGGGTTGCGGAAGCCCATCGCGTAGATCTCCGGGCGGGTCTTCTTCTCGCCCTGCCTGAAGAGGTTGCCCTTGGGGACGGTGTAGGTGCCGCCCTTGGTGGGCTTGATACGCAGCACCTTGCCGCGCAGGTCGTTGGTGTTGGCGGCGGTGGACTGGGCGTCCCAGGCGTGCCGGCCGTCGCGCTCGTCGGTCGGCGAGAAGCCGTCCGACTCGAAGGGGTCGGTGTTGTCGCCGGTGGCGGCGTACAGGTTGCCCTTGCTGTCGAAGGCCAGCGAGCCGCCCATGTGCACGTTGGCGCGGCCCTCGCCGCGCCAGGTGGGGATGGACAGCAGCACCTTCTGGGAAGCGGGGTCGAGGCGGTCGCCCTTCAGGGTGAAGCGGGAGACGTCGACCCTCTTCTCGGCCTTGTCGGAGTGCATCACATACAGCTGGTGGTTCTTCGCGAACCGGGGGTCGAGCGCCAGCCCGAGCAGCCCGTCGGACTGGGTGGTGAACTCCAGCGGATAGTCGAAGTCGTACGCGGTGGTGACCTCCCGCGTCTCCTGGTCGACGATCTTCAGCTCACCGGTGCGCTGCGCCCACAGCACCCGCCCGTCGGGCGTGACGGCCAGCTCGAAGGGGTCGGCGAGGTCGGAGTCGACCAGCGCGGTGCGGGTGAACCCGGCCGCGTTCGGCGCGCTCGCGCCGGTGGGCTCGGGCGCGGCCACGGCGGAGGGCGTCGCCACCAGTAAGGCGGGCAGGACGGTGAGCGCGGCGACGAGGGACAGGGGTTTGATCTGACGGCTCATGGGGCTCCCAACGGTGGAGGCGGTTCGGCGGGACGGCGGTCCCCGCCTGCTCGTCACTTGCCATAGACCTCGATCACGATGTTCCGGAACGAGACCTCGTCCCCGGCGCCGTGGTTCTGCAGCCCGATGTGGCCGGGCCCGAGGCGGCGCTCGGGGACGGTGTCGGTGTAGTCGTTGATCTCCACGCCGTTGAGCCGCACGGTGAGCCGGTCGCCGGTGACGCGGAGGTCGTAGGTGTTCCACTCGCCCGGGGGGTTCAGCGCGGCGTCGCGGGCGGCGATGTCGGCCGACTGGAACCCGTACACCGCGCCGGTGGTGCGGTCCGGGGAGTCGGTGGCGTCGATCTGGACCTCGAAGCCGCCGTTGCGGATGGCGGGGTCGTCGCCCGGGGGGAAGCCGAGGTGCACGCCGGAGTTGTCGTCGCCGGCCATGCGCCAGTCGAGGGTCAGGCGGTAGTCGGTGCCGAACTCCCGGCCGGAGTACCAGAGGAGGCCGAGGCCGCCGTACGAGGTGAGCGCCCCGTCGGCGAGGGTGAACCCGCCGGGTCCTGCCTGGCTCCAGCCTTCGGTGGAGGTGCCGTCGAAGAGGACGAGGCGCTCGGGGGCGGCGGTCGCGGCGGCCGGCGGGGCGGTGGCGGCGCCGGCCGCCGGGGCGGGGACAGGGGGCGCGGCGGCGAGTAAGCAACCGGCGGCGGCTGCGACGAGGGCGGCCCGCAGGGGGGCGCGGCGGTGGGGGGTGGGCACAGTGGTTCTCCTGAGATCGCGAAGAAAGCGCTTTCATGACTGTGCCCTGTCAACGTAAGCCCCTTGCCGCCCGGGGTCAACGCCTTGGTACGTACCGGAAGTCGGGCCCCGGCAGTCAGCCGGCCAGCAGCCCGGGCAGGTCCCGCATGTCGTCGAAGACGACCGTGCCCGGCCCCGCCAGCCGCGCGGCCGGGGTGAGCCCGCCGCAGTAGCCGAAGGCCCGCATGCCCGCGGCCCGGGCGGCCTGCACCCCGTACGCGCTGTCCTCCACCACCACGCACCGCTCGGGCGGCACCCCCAGGGAGCGGGCGGCGTGCTGGAAGAGGTCGGGCGCCGGCTTGCCCCGCGGCACGTCGGAGGCGCTGAAGATGCGGTTCTCGAAGCGGCCGAGGAGATCGGTGAGCTCCAGGCTGCGGCGGAGCGCGGAGTGCCCGCTGTTCGACGCGACGCAGAAGGCGGTGGTGAGCCGGTCCAGCACCTCGGCGATGCCGTCGACCGCGGTCAGTTCGTCCTCCAGCGCCGCGCGGTAGAGGTGGTCGTACTGCCGCTGCCAGCCCTTCTCCAGCCGCCGTCCGAGCCGTTCCTCGATGAGCGCCGTGTAGACCTCGATGGACGAACCCACGAAGTGCTCGATCATCTCGGCTTCGGTGAAGGCGCATCCCAGGTCGGCCATGACCGCAGCATCGACCTTGACGCATATCCGCTCGCTGTCCACCAGCACGCCGTCACAGTCGAAGATCACCAGCTCAACAGTGCTTTGCGTCATGACGGCAGCGTAGACGCAGCCGCGCCCGCGGCGGTCGGGTGCGGCCCGCGCGGGCCCGGGGCGGCCCTCAGCCGAGGCCGTCGGGGACGATGCGGAGTTTGTCCGCGATACGGGCAAGGGCCTTCTGGTCCGCCGTGTTGAGCGCGTCGAGGACGGTGTCGCGCACCGCACGCAGGTGCGTGGGCGCCGCCCGGTGCACGACGTCGAAGCCCGCGTCGGTGAGTTCGGCGACGGTGTAGCGGCCGTCGGCCGGGTCGGGTGCCCGTACGATCCAGCCGCGCTGCTCACAGCGCTTGACGACGTTGGACAGGCGGGAGAGCGACCCGCTGGCGAGGAAGGCCAGCTCCCCCATCCGCAGCCTGCGCTGCGGCGCCTCGGAGAGGTGGCTGAGCACCAGGTATTCGAACAGGGTGAGGCCGTGCTCCTGCCGCAGCGGCGACTCCAGCCTGCCGGGGAGCAGCAGGACGAGGGAGATCAGCCCGGTCCACGCCGCCTTCTCCTGCTCGTCGAGCCAGCGCAGCTCCTCGTCGCCCTCGTCGCCCTCGCGCCCGCCCGTGCCACCCGTGGGCTCTTCCGTGCCGCTCATCGACCTTCCCGTCCTTCCCGCGAAGCCGTCATGACTTTGCGCTTGAAGTCATCCTCTGCTACTTTTACTTTACGCGTGAACTCACACCAGAGGAAGCGCACCCCCTGAGAACAGGAAGAGGAACGCATCATGAGCACCACCGTCACCTTCGGCGTCACCCCGGGCTTCGGCGAGAAGCTGCACGCCAGCCACGGCTACAGCGGGGCCGTCCGCGTCGGCGACCGGGTCGAGATCTCCGGCCAGGCCGGGGTGGACGACGACCTGGTCATCCCCGACTCGCTGGAGGACGAGATCGTCCGGGCCTTCGACAACGTGGAGCGCACGCTCGCCACGGTCGGCGCGACCTGGAAGGACGTCATCCACGTCAACTCGTACCACAAGGTCGCGCCGGGGGACGACGCCATCGGCGACGACCACAACGCGGTCATGACCGAGCAGTTCCGCCGCCGCCTCGACGGCCGCGCGCCGATCTGGACCGAGACCGGCGTCACGGTCCTCGGCCTGGCCGCCATGCGCGTGGAGATCCGCGTCACGGCCGTCGTCGGCTCCGGCGACTGAGCCGTAGCCTCCCGGGAAGGAACCGGCCGAACCGACCCGACCGCCGACACGGCACCGCCTGCCGGCACGGCACCGCCCCGACCGGAGGTCCCTCCCGATGCATCCCGCGCGTGTCAGGACCGCCTCCTACGTGATCCGCAGCCGCCCCGGCGGGCCGGAGCTGCTCGTCTTCGACCACCGGGACCACCCCCGGGCCGGGACCCAGGTGCCCGCCGGAGGTGTGGAGCCCGGGGAACTGCTCACCGAGGCGGCGCTGCGGGAGGTCGCGGAGGAGACCGGGGCCGCCGCGGTCACGCTGGGGGCGGCGCTGGCCGTGCAGCAGAGTCCCCATCCCCACACCGGGGAGCCGCAGATCACCGTCTACTTCCAGGCGCGTACCCGCGAGACCCGGGACGACTGGATGCACACCGTCGCCGGCCCGGACGAGGACCGGGGAATGGTCTTCCGGTGCTTCTTCATCCCCCTGGAGCGGGCCGCGGGGCTGCTGGCCGGGGACCAGGGGGAATTCGTCGGGCTCGTCCGGTAGGCGGTCCCGCCGCCCGCCTGGCTCCCCCGCGGGGGCGGGGGACGTACTGTATGAGCCCCCGCCACGAATGGAGCGCCCTCATGCCCCAGGACGTACGAGCCGTCGTCGCGCGTGCGAAGAACCAGCCGGTGGAGATCGCCACCGTCGTCGTGCCCGACCCCGGGCCCGGCGAGGCGGTGGTGGCGGTGCAGGCGTGCGGGGTGTGCCATACCGATCTGCACTACCGCGAGGGCGGCATCAACGACGACTTCCCCTTCCTCCTCGGCCACGAGGCCGCCGGAGTCGTGGAGTCCGTCGGCGACGGCGTCACGGACGTGGCACCCGGCGACTTCGTCGTGCTCAACTGGCGTGCCGTGTGCGGCCGGTGCCGGGCGTGCGAGCGCGGGCGGCCCTGGTACTGCTTCGACACCCACAACGCCACGCAGAAGATGACCCTCGAGGACGGCACCGAGCTGTCGCCCGCGCTGGGCATCGGCGCGTTCGCGGAGAAGACCCTCGTCGCCGCCGGCCAGTGCACGAAGGTCGACCCCGAGGCGTCCCCCGCCGCGGCCGGGCTGCTGGGCTGCGGCGTGATGGCCGGCCTCGGCGCCGCGCTCAACACCGGCAACGTCGGCCGCGGCGACTCCGTCGCCGTCATCGGCTGCGGCGGCGTCGGCGGGGCGGCCGTCATGGGGGCGCGGCTGGCGGGCGCCGGCAAGATCATCGCGATCGACGTGGACGAGCGGAAGCTGACCACCGCGACCGGCCTGGGCGCCACCCACACCGTGGACGCCGGCGCCACGGACCCGGTCGAGGCGGTGCGGGAGCTGACCGGCGGCAACGGCGCCGACGTCGTCATCGAGGCGGTCGGCCGCCCGGAGACGTACAAGCAGGCGTTCTACGCCCGCGACCTCGCCGGGACCGTCGTCCTCGTCGGCGTGCCCACGCCCGAGATGAAGCTGGAGCTGCCGCTGCTCGACGTCTTCGGGCGCGGCGGCGCGCTGAAGTCGTCCTGGTACGGCGACTGCCTGCCGTCCCGCGACTTCCCCATGCTCATCGACCTCTACCGGCAGGGCCGCCTCGACCTCGACGCCTTCGTCTCCGAGACCATCGAACTGGACGGCGTGGAGGCCGCGTTCGCCCGGATGCAGGCCGGCGACGTGCTGCGCTCGGTGGTGGTCCTGTGAGCGGCGCCCGCATCGACCACCTGGTCACCTCCGGCACGTTCTCGCTCGACGGCGGCACGTGGGACGTCGACAACAACGTGTGGATCGTCGGCGACGACTCCGAGGCGCTCGTGATCGACGCCGCGCACGACGCCGACGCCATCGCCGCCGCGGTCGGCGACCGCCGCCTGACCGCCATCGTCTGCACCCACGCGCACGACGACCACATCGACGCCGCCCCCGCGCTCGCCGACATGTACGGCGCCCCGGTCCTGCTCCACCCCGACGACCGGGTGCTGTGGGACATGACCCACCCCGACCGCGCCCCGGACGGCGCCCTCGCGGACGGCGGGACGCTGCCGGTCGCGGGCACGGAGCTGACCGTCCTGCACACGCCCGGCCACGCGCCGGGCGCCGTCTGCCTGTACGCCCCCGACCTGGGCACCGTCTTCACCGGCGACACCCTCTTCCACGGCGGCCCGGGCGCCACCGGCCGCTCGTACTCGGACCGCCCGACGATCGAGGCGTCGATCCGCGCGCGGCTGCTGACGCTGCCGCCGGAGACGGTGGTGCGCACGGGGCACGGCGAGTCGACGACGATCGCGGCGGAGGCGGCGGGGGCGGCGGAGTGGTGAGGCCCCGAGCGGTCTAGAAGGGTCGGGGAGGTACGGGAACGGGCGTGGCCGGTTGTGCCCGCCGGCGGCGCCCGGTGCTCCGCGGTGGCGTTGACCGGTCCGGGGGTGCCCGGCATGCTCATGGCCGGGACATGCCACCCATTCGTCACTCCATCCCCCACTGGAGGTCTCCCATGCCGTCCCGACCCACACGCCGCGCGCTGCTCCTCGGCGCCGCGGGCATCGGCGCCCTCGGCGCCGCGGGCATCGGCTCCGCCCACGCCGGCCCCGCGCCGGCCGACCGCTCCCGCCCGCTCGCCCCCCGCGCCCTCGCCCAACGCCCCCTCTACCTCGGCACGTACGGCCAGGGCATCCTCGCCTGCACCTACGACACCGCCACCGGCGCCCTCGCCGAGACCGGCGGCGGCTTCGGCGACGTCACCAACCCCGACTTCCTCGCCCTCTCCCCCGCCGGCGACGTCCTCTACTCCACCGTCGGCGGCGGCGCCGAGGGCGGTGTGCGGGCGTACGCCATCGGCGCCGACGGCGCGCTCAGCGCCCTCGGCGGCGTGCAGTCCACCGGCGGCGCCGGCGTCACGCACCTGTCGGTGCACCCCGGCGGCGGGCACCTGCTCAGCGCCAACTACACGAGCGGCAGCGTCGCCGCGCACGCCATCGAGGCCGACGGCAGCGTCGGCGAGCGCACCGGCTTCGTCCAGCACTCCGGCTCCGGTCCCGACCCGGACCGGCAGGAGGGCCCACACGCGCACCAGATCGTCACCGACCCGGCCGGCGGCTTCGTCCACGCCGTGGACCTGGGCACCGACTCCGTCCACACCTACACCCTCGACCCCGGCAGCGGCGCGCTGTCGCCGGTGTCGGAGGTGAAGTCCGTGCCGGGCGCCGGCCCGCGGCACATGGTCTTCCACCCGCAGGGCACGCACGCGTACGTGGCCAACGAGCTGGACAGCACCGTCACCGCGTACGCCCACGACGCGGCGACCGGCGGGCTGACCCGGCTGGAGAGCCTGCCGACCCTCCCCGACGACGTGGATCCCGGCGGCAACTACCCGGCGGAGATCACGATCTCGGCGGACGGCCGGTTCGTCTACCTCTCCAACCGGGGGCACAACAGCGTCGCCCGCCTCGCCGTCGCGGACGGCGGCGCGGCCCTGGAGCTGGTGGACACCGTGCCGTGCGGCGGCGACTGGCCGCGGCACATCACCCTGTCGCCGGACGGGGCGCTGCTCTACTCGGCCAACGAACGGGGCCGCACCATCGGCGTGTTCACCGTGGACGCGGAGAGCGGCGCGCTCACGGCGGCGGGCGAGCCGTTCGCGACGGCGTCGACGGGCTGCGTCCTGCCCACCTGAGCGGGGCCGGCAGGCCCGCGGGCCCGTCACGCCGGGTGACGCCGTGACGGGTCCGCGGGCGGCCCGGAACCGCCCCGGGCGCGTCCGAACCGAAGACCGTAATTCGAACGAAGAATCAAACACACCCTCACACTCCCTCCAAGGAGCCCGAGAGGTCAGGCATATCTTGTATGCCGCCTTTCCCATGACGAATCCTCAACTGAGCACCAAGTCGTCCTCCGCCGCGGGCCGAGTCCGCCACCCCACACTGTCGGCGCGCGACTGCGGGCGGCCGGGCCGCCCTCGGTAACCGAACGTGACGCCGGTCTGGGTGGAGGGCATCGTGAGCCGGAATCCGAACCACAAGCGCGGCCTCTACCTGGGTACGGTGCCGGAGCGGGCCGCGGTGAAGCACGGCGCCGCCCTGCTGACGCTCGACCACGACCTCGACGTCCTGCCCGAGGCCGGCCGCCGGCTGACGGTGGCCGAAGTGGCGGCGTTCGCGGCGGACCTGGCGAACCGGCTGGCGGCGGCGGGCGTACGGGCCGGGGCGCACGTCGTCGTCCACAAGCGGGCGAACTTCGACGCCTGGCTGCTCGCGACCGCCACCGCCCGCCTCGGCGCGATCCCCGTCATGCTCTCCCCCGCGCTGCCCGCGCCGACGGTCGCCGCCCTCCTCAGGCGCCTGCGCGGCCCGCACCGCCCCCACCTCCTCGTCGACGGCCCGAAGCTGGCCGAGCTGGCCGGCCTGCCGCTGGACGAGCTGACCTCGTCGGTGATCGGCGTGGCGGGCACCGGCCGCGGCGTGCCCTCGCTGGCCCGGCTCGCCGGGTCCCCGCCCGTACCGCCGGAGTTCCGGGGGCTGGACGAACCGGCGATGATCACGCACACCTCGGGCACCACGGGCGTACCGAAACTGGTCGTCCACACCCCGCGCACCATGCGCGCCCGGCTGCGCCCGCAACTCGCCCTGCTCGCACTGACGCGCCGGCGCGAGACGGTCGCCGTCAGCGTGCCGTTCGTGCACTCGCGGCTGTTCGCGGCGATGGCGCTGGTGCTGCGGAAAGGCATGCCGGCGGTCCTGATGGCCCACCACGACCCGGAGAGCGCCGCGAAGACCTTCCTGCGGAACCGGCCCGGCCTCGTCGAGGCGCTGCCCAACTCGTTCCTCGCGTGGGAGGGCCTGGCCGCGGACCCGCGCGAGCCCCTCGCGTCCGTGAAGTACTTCTCCTCCACGTTCGACGCCCTCCACCCGCGGACCGTACGCCGCCTCCTGGACGCCTCCCGCCGCCGCGCCCCGCGGTTCTTCCAGATCTACGGCCAGTCCGAGGTCGGCCCCGCCGCGGGCCGCCCCTACTTCCGCCGCGACACCCGCGGCATGGACGGCCGCTGCGTCGGCTTCCCGCTGCCGGGCAGCGCCCGGATCCGGGTCGTCCCGCGGAACGGCCGGAAGGTGTCCGCCGCGAACCCGGGGTTCATCGAGGTCCGCTGGGACGGCATCGCCCGGACGTACCACGGCGAACAGGACCGCTACGACGAGAACGTCCACGACGGCTGGTGGCGCACCGGCGACGTCGGCTACCGCACCCGCGCCGGCTGCCTGCACATGCTCGACCGCGAGACCGACACCATCCCCGGCGTCGGCTCCAGCCTGGAGATCGAGGACACCGTCCTGGACCGGCTCGAGGAACTCGTCGAACTCGTCGTCGTCCAGGGCCCCGACGCCGAGCCGGTCCCCGTCCTGTGCACCCGCGGCGACGAGCCCCTCGTCCCCGCCCGCTGGCGGGCGGCCACCGCCGACTACCCGCAGCTCGGTGCGCCGGTCCACCTCCCGCTGGCCGAACTCCCCCGCACCGCGACCCTCAAGACCCGCCGCGTGGAACTGTCCCGCCTCCTCCACGACCGCCTCTGACCCCCGCGGTCCCCTCTCCTCCCCGCGGTCTCATCCCTCCGGCAGGGTCCACTCGGGCCCGCCCGCGGCCGGCGCGGGACGCACCTCCCAGCCGGCGGCGTCCGCCTCCGGCTCCCAGTACGGCACGTCGCCCGCGTAGTAGAGGCCGTAGGCCCAGTACTCGGGCAGCTCGTGGCACATGAGGTCGGGATACGGCCCGATCTCCATACCGCCGAACGCCCGGTTGATCCGGGCCACGGCCTCGGCCCGGGGGATGCCGATGCGCCGCACCAAGACGCCGGCGATGTCCCGGAAGAACCCGAGCATCCCGTCGTCGAGATCGGTCGTGAACTCTTCGGTCATGGTCCTCTCGCCGGTCGGTCGCCGAAGGCGACGGCCTACCAGACCAGTCCATCCAGATGGTTGTGGCCGGAAAGCAGGAGCGCGATGCGGCCCTGCGCCGCTTCGCGCATGTCGGGCAGGGGGCGGTGCGCGCAGAGCGCGAGCTCCACGTACATGTCCCAGCCCCGACCTGCTGAAGTGCCGCACTCACCACGGGTGGATGGCAGGCGTCCCGGGCCGTGAACTGCACCTGATCGGTGGCGGGTTCAGGTGACGGGTGGCAGGAACGGATCAACGGACGGCGGAGGAAGCCGGCTTCTGTGGACCGCCCTGCGCACGGTGCTGAACACCTGGTACGCGGCCAGGCAGAGCACCGCTAAGACGATCAGGTCGACCTCGGACACCCTCCGCCCCCCTTTTCCGACCCGCCCCGCCCCCGCGCACCGGCCCCGGCCCCGAGGGCTGCGTCCCGGCCATCATCCCGGCGCCGCGCC
Source organism: Streptomyces aculeolatus (assembly GCF_020400605.1). Classification (GTDB taxonomy): domain Bacteria; phylum Actinomycetota; class Actinomycetes; order Streptomycetales; family Streptomycetaceae; genus Streptomyces; species Streptomyces aculeolatus. The sequence continues at coordinate 72,815 of NZ_JAINRD010000004.1, forward strand.
ACGGCCGTCCAGGGGCCCGGAACCTCGACTCGCCACCGCTGGATTTCCTTGCGCCGGACACCCCGCCCGTTTGCTGACCGCCGCGCGGCCCGCGTACGGCTCATCCGCCTCACCGGAACGACCGGAGCAGGTCCTCCGTGTACGCCGTCAGGCGCTCGGCGTCCTCGGGGCGGAGCGTCCTGAGGGACGGATCGACGTGCCTGCCCCTGTCGACGGCCGTGTGCGCATCGGGGGGCGGCTGGTCGATCCAGTCGACGATCGGTCGGACTGATTCGGCCACGGGGCGGGCGAAGTACCGGGCGAGGAGCCTGAGGGAGCCGCGGACCAGAGGGATGTCGTGGCTGTCGATGCCGCTGCGGGTGAAGCCGGGGTGGTAGGCGACGTAGCGCGTCCTGGTCGCGGCGCCGACCGCGAAGGCGACGCCGAGCAGGTCGTTGGCTCGGCCGGCCTGGAGTTGGGCGCGTACGGGGCCGTAGCGCCGGATCATCTGGGGGTCGTCCCAGTGGATTCTGCCCGCGGTGTTGCCGACGCCGGCGACGTTGACGATGACGGGCGCGGGGGCCAGGTCGAGGAGCGGGAGCAGGCGGTGGCTGAGCAGGTAGCGGCTCAGGTAGTAGAGGGCGAAGGTGGACTCCAGGCCGTCGGCCGTCTCCTTCCGCCTGCGGCTGACCCGGTTGGCGAAGAGGGCAAGCGCGTCGACCGCCTCGTACTCCGCCGCGATGCCGGCGACGACTCGCTCGACCTCCGCGATCGAGGACAGGTCCGCGCACACGAAGCGCAAGTGCCGCTCGCCGGCCTGCCCGAGCAGGGCGCGTCCCTTGTCCTCGCTGCTGCCGATGACGGTGACGCGGTCGCCGCGGGCGAGCCGTTCCAGGGCGACCGCGCGGCCCATGCCGTCGGTACCGCCGCTGATGATCACGGTCTTCTTCGGTGTGCCCGGCACGGCCTGCTCCCTAGGATCGGCATCGACCGACCCATCGTGAACGGCAGCGCCACAGGCGGAAAGAAGGCAGTTTGATGTCCGGTACGCACACGGATGTGCCCTCGGTGCTCGCCCATGAGCTGCCCCGACCGGTGCCGGCCGACGAACTCGCCGCGTGCCCGGTCGGGGACGTGCTCCGGCGCGTGGGCGACAAGTGGAGCATGCTGCTGGTGATCCTGCTCGGCGGCCGTCCCCACCGGTACAACGAGTTGCACCGCGCTGTCGAGGGCATCAGTCAGCGCATGCTGACGCGCACGCTGCGCACCCTGGAATCCGACGGTCTGGTGCGTCGCCAGGTCCATCCCACGGTGCCGCCCAGCGTGGAGTACAGCCTGACCCCGCTGGGGCGAAGCCTGCTGGAGCCGGTCTCGGCGCTGGCCGACTGGGCCGTACGGCACGAGGAAGAGATCAGCGGGGCCCGGGCCCGCCATGCCGCCGCACGGGACACCCCGTGACGCCGGCCGTCGCCGAGGTGCCGGCAAACGAACTCCAGCCCCCGTCCGGCGCCCGAACGCCGACGGGGGAGCGGGAGGAATCTCCTGGTCGAAACGATCCTTCGGGGGAGGACCTGGGTGGGGCGGGTGGGACTCGAACCCACGGCCGACGGATTATGAGTCCGTTGCTCTAACCGGCTGAGCTACCGCCCCGTACGGCGCGTCACGTACAGATGTGCGCGCCGTCTGCCGCAGCATAGCCGCTCATACGATCTGTCGCCCGGAGACCCCGTCGCCAGGGAGGGCCCGGGCGGCTGCGCATGTCCGGAAGGACGCGGGTGGACCGCTTCCGGTTCCGGGGGCGGAGGAGCTGGGAGGGTCGCGCGGGCAGAAAGGGGCGAAGGCCCCGTTCGGGGCCTTCGCATACCTGCTCCCCCGACTGGACTCGAACCAGTAACCTGCCGGTTAACAGCCGGCTGCTCTGCCGATTGAGCTACGGAGGACTGCTCCGCACGGAGGCCCTTCCCGCTCCCGGGGGGCGCTCCTGTGCTGCTCGCAATACATTAGCGCATGGCTGGGTCCGCTCCGAAATCGGTATTCACCCTTCCCCCTCTTCCGGGTACGCGTACCGGTGACAGCAGGGCGGAACAGCCCAGTCGAGGCAGTCCGAAGGAAGGTGGAGACCATGCGGTACCGGGTGAGCTTCGTTGCGGGGATCGCCGTCGGGTACGTCCTGGGCAGTAGGGCCGGACGCGAGCGCTACGAGCAGTTGCGGAAGGCCGCGCAGCAGTTCAGCGAGTCCCCCGCGGTGCGCAACGCCGCCGAGGCCGCCGCGCTGACCAGCCGGGACGCCGTGACCAAGGCGGCGAGTTCGCTCTCCACGAAGTTCGCGGACGTGGTGCCGGAGAACGTCGCCGCGCGCGTCCACTTCCTCCACGGGAACGGGCACGCGAACGGCAGCCGCGGCCGGCGCGACGAGCCCGACGACTGGGGTACGACGAACACCTGACCCCGGCCCGGCCGCGGGGCGCGCACCGGTTCGAGGCGCCCCCGCGGCCGGCGGGCCGGTTCCGGTCAGTCCCCTGGCCGAAACCCCGCCGGTGCCCGGATGGCCCTTCCGATAGGGCATCATCTGCGGCATGGGGATAGTCGCCGGTCTGGACAGCTCGCCTGAAGGCACCAACATCGTCGTCTGCGACGCCGACACCGGCGCGGTACTCAAGCAGGGCTACGCCCCGCACCCGGTGTCCGACTCCGTCGACGAGGCGGCGGCGGCGTACGAGGCCGACCCGCAGACGTGGCTCCTCTCGCTCGGCGAGGCCGCGGACGGCGGCGTACTGGAGGGCGTGCAGGCCATCGGGGTCGCCGCGCAGCAGCACGCCGTCATCCCGCTGGACGCCGCGGGCGCGCCCGTACGGCACGCGCTCACCGGCAACGACAAGCGGGCCCAGGGCGCCGCCGCCGACCTCGCCGGCGAGTTCGGCGGCCGGGCGGCGTGGGCGGAGGCCGTCGGCGCGGTGCCGGACGCCAAGCTGCCCGTCACCAAGCTGCGCCGGCTCGCCGCCACCGAGCCCGACCACGCCAAGCGCACCGCGCAGCTGATGACCCCGCACGACTGGCTGGTCTGGCAGCTGCTGGGCAAGCCGGCCCGCCGCACCACCGACCGCGGCTCCGCCTCCACCACCGGCTACTGGTCCGCGCACACCGGCGAGTGGCGCCGCGACCTCGTCGAGCTGGCCCTCGGCCACGAGGCGGGCCTGCCGGAGGTCCTCGGCCCCGCCGACGCCGCCGGCCGCACCCCCGAGGGCCTGCTGATCTCCGCCGGTACCGGCGAGACCATGGCCGCCGTCTTCGGCCTCGGCCTCGGCGCCGGCGACGCGGTCGTCACCCTCGGCGCCTCCGGCGCGGTCTACGCCGTCCACGACGCGGCACTGCCCGACACCGGCGGCACCATCACCGCGCTCGCCGACGCCACCGGCATGCACCTGCCCGTCGTCCACACCCTCAACGCCGTCCGCGCCCTGCGCGGCGCCGCCGAGTTGCTGGGCCTGGCGCCGACCGACCTGGAGCGGCTCTCCGAGCTGGCGCTCACCTCCACGCCGGGCGCCCACGGGCTCGTACTCCTGCCGTACCTCGACGGCGAGCGCACCCCGAGCCTCCCCCAGTCCGCCGGCTCCCTGCACGGTCTGCGCCGCGAGAGCATGCGGCCGGAACACCTGGCGCGCGCGGCCTTCGAGGGCATGCTGTGCGGCCTCGCGGACGCCCTGGAAGTGCTGCGCGCCCGGGGCGTGTCCGTACGCCGCGTCTTCCTCCTCGGCGCCGCGGCCGGCCTCCCCGCGGTGCAGGCGCTGGCGCCCGCCGTCCTCCAGGCGCAGGTCGTGGTCCCGGCGTCCGCCGACTACGCGGCCCTCGGCGCCGCCCGGCAGGCGGCGTGGGCGCTGGGCGTCGCGGAGGGCAGGCTCGGCGCGGAGGCGCCGCCGGTGTGGGAGACGGGGCCGCACGAGACGTTCGAGGCGGACGAGGACCTGGCGCTGGGCCAGGCGGTGCGGCAGCAGTACGCGGCGGTGCGGGAGTCGGTGTACCCGGGAGCGCTGGGGCTCGCAGCCGGCACGGCGGGGCCTGCGGCCGGCGCGGCGGGTGCGGCGGCGGCCGGGGGCCCGGCTGGTGCGGCGGCCGGTGGGGAAGCGGCGACCAGGCCGGAGGAGCAGGGGCAGGGGCACGTGGCGGGGCAGGAAGTCGCGCAGAGCTGAGCCGCCCCGTCAGGCGGGGTCGTTGCAGAGGGCCGTCAGGGGGGTTTCGTCCGCCGCGCCCGGGGTGAAGCCGAACGCCGGGCCCGGGTTCCAGGTTCCTGCCTCGTAGCGGACCGTGCGCAGCGCCAGCGCGTGGTCGCCGCCCTCGCGGGCGACGAACACCTCGTTGTACCCGTTGCGCTCGTCCGACTCGCGGCTGCCCAGCGCCGGGGCGCCCGCGATGCGCGTGGTCCAGGGGCGGGCGGTGCCCAGCAGGCGTTCCGCGGCGGTGAAGCCCAGGTGCGTGTGGCCGTGCATGACCAGGGACGTGGCTGCCTCCGCCATCGTCCACTTCGCCTGGCCCGCGTTGACCACCCCCGAGTACGGGGCGATCTCCACCGCCGGCACCGGCGACAGCGGGTGGTGCAGGGCCGCCAGGGTGACGTAGCCCGGTTCGCGCTTGAGCCGGTCGAGTACGCCGCGGGCGATGACGCCGGGGTCGTGGCGCTCGAACTCGAGCACGATCCGGCGTACGGCGTCCTCGTCCGCCGCGTCCGCCGCCGCCACGTACGTCGCGCGGAACCGCTCCAGCCGCTCGCGGTCCCGGTCGTGCGCCGGTTCGCCGCCGGACTCCGCGGTGCCCAGCAGCGCCACCCGCAGCCCGGCGTCCGGATAGGTCACGTAGACGCGGCGGGCCGCGGTGTCGGGTTCGTGCAGGTCGGGGTGCGGGTAGCCGGCGAAGACCCGGGCGAACCAGCGGTGCCGCGCCTGCGGGTCCTCCTCCAGGCACAGCTCCCACGACACGTCGTGGTTGCCGCCGGTGAGGAGCACCCGCGGGTCGTCGGGGCGCAGGTCGGGGTGGTCGGCGAGCTGGTCCCGCAGGGCGCGCAGCCAGGCGAGTGCGGTCTCGCCGTCGGCGTCGACGGGCCGGTTGACGAGGTCGCCGGTGGCGACGATCAGGTGCGGGGCCCGGCCCTGGTCGGCGAGGCGGCGCACGTGGTCCAGGTACGCGTCCAGCGGCGAGCCCGCGCCCGCCAGCTCCGCGAGCCGCTGCCCGGCCTGCGAGGTGTCCTTGGCGTCGACGTTGGCGCGCAGCCCGCCGCCGTGGTGGAGGTCGGTGACGTGGTGGATGCGCAGCACGTCGGGCAGGTGGCGGACGAGCACGGGGTCGTCCGCGGGCGGCGTGTGCGCGGCCCGTACGGCGATCTCCACGCCCGCATCGTGCCACCGCCGCGCCCGCAGCGCGGCGCGGTGCTCGGCGGCGAGGCCGTCGTGGAACCACTGCGGCACGTACTGGTGGCGGGCGCACGCCTCGTCGTACGCGGCCGTCGCCAGCCGCGCCGCGTCGGTGCGGAGCGCGGGGTGCTCCTCGGCGGTCTGCAGGGCGAGTTCGAGGAGGAACGGCGTCTGCAGCCATGCCGGTTCCGCGCGGCGCAGCAGTTCCACGACGCCGGGGGCCCACTCCGGGGCGCGGGCGGCCATGCGCGCGCATTCGTCGCCGGCAAGCGGCGGCGGGCGCAGCACATCCTTGGGGGCGTCCGCGCCGAGGTGCGGGGCGAGCAGCAACTGCTCGGCGGGGGTGGCGAAGACGACGGGCACGGCGCCCGCGTCGCGCACCTGCTCGAGACCGGCGGCCAGGGCAGCGGGGTCGACGCCGGCCGGGGCGGGCGGTGCGGGGGTGCCTGCGGCCGGGGCGGCGTGGTGCGTACGGGCCGGGCCGCCGTGCTCCGCGCGCCGCGCCAGCGCCGGTTCGTCGACCAGCACCACGCACCCCGGCGGCAGCCGCGGCGGCTGCTTGCCGCCCACCAGGCACCCGAGCCCCCGGCGCCGTACCGCCTCCGCGGTCGAGCGCAGGTCCACCCGCAGCGACTCCCGGTCGCCGCCCCGGGCCCGTTCGACGGCGTGCGCCAGCCACGTCTTGCCCGCCCGGCGGGGCAGCTCGACCAGCCACGCGGCGGAGTTGGGCAGCTGGCCCTCGGCCAGGGGCCGCGCCCAGCCGGGCACGTGGTCGCCGGGGAACCGGACGTCCAGCTCGGGCTGGTAGGCCCGGCTCGGCCGGAAGCGGCTCATGTGGCTTGCTCCTCATCGGTTCCAGGGCCCTCGGCCCGTGTGCTGTCCGCCGGGGGCTCGTGCCGTCCCCCGCCCCGTAACGACTCGTCCCGCAGCGACACCTGGCTCAGCGCGATCCAGTCGAAGAACGGCCGGTCCGCCAGCCACACGTCCCCCGGCCGCAGCAGCCCCACGTCCCGCAGCTCCATGCGCTGCGCCGGCGCCGGCTCCGGCGGCGGCCCGCCGGGGGTGTGCAGCAGCGCGGCGCGGCCCGCGGGGCCGATCTCCGCCCAGCGGGACTGGAACTGCTCGCTGCGCCCGATCAACAGCTCCTGCCGGCACAGCTCTTCGAGCGCGGGGCCGCTCGTCAGCGGGCGGCGGTCGTCCGCCTGGACGGCCCGTACGACCGCGTCCCCCATCACCTGGAGGTAGAACGGCCAGGTGCCGACCAGCGCGAGGATCCGCGCGCCGGCGCGGTCGGGTTCGATGTCGACGCCGAGGTTCGCGGCGGTGCCGGTGAGGAACGCCAGCGCGTGCGGCTCGCCGAGGGGGCCGAGGATGCGCTTGTCGACGTCGTTGCCGAAGCTGGAGCCGGGGGCGGTGAGCGCGGAGCGGACGACGGTCTGCCAGTCCTTCTCGGTGCCGGTGTAGACGAGCCACGCGCCGGCCTGGCCGAGGTCGCGGAGCCAGGAGACGGCGGCGGGGTGGTACTCGGCGAGCCGGCCGACCTCGTCGAGCAGGAACGCCTCGCGGTCGGCGCGCGCGGCGCGGTCGGCGGCGCGGGTGAGCAGCGCCTCGGCGGGGCTCGTCGCGCCGCGGACGGCGGGGTCGAGGAGGGCGGCGAGCTGGTCCGGGCTGGCGACGGGGCTGGCGCGGTGCGGGACGGTGAGCTTGCGGACCCGGCCGGCGCCGTCCGCGACGAGGCGCCGCTCCAACTCGCCGAGCACCCACGTCTTGCCCGCCCGGCGCGGCCCGAGCAGCGCGACGGAGGTGCCGGTGGCGTACCGGTCCTGGAGCCACGCCAGCTCCGCGTCGCGGCCCACGGGCCGGCCCGTGCCGCCGCCGACGTGGAAGCGGTCGGCTGCCAGGTCCAGCGCGTCGACGCGGAACGGGCGCCGGGTGGGCGGCACCCGGGCGTCCCGCTCCCGTGCCGTGGCGCCGATCCGGGCCAGCGCCTCGGCCTGGCCGCGCGCGGTCTCGGCGCCGCCGGGCAGCAGCGCGATCTGTACGACGGTACGGTCCCTGCCCTCGGCGTACAGCGCGCGGCCCGGCGGCATGCGGTGGGGGACGAACCGGGGCCTGATGCCGGCCTCCAGGTAGTCGGTCTCGGCGGCCTGGCGCAGGACGAGCACGTTCGCCGCCGCCGTCCTGATCCGGCCGTGCAGCAGCGTCGGCCCGCCCACGACGACGGGGCAGACTCCGACGCGCGGGCCTTCCCGGCAGAGCCGGATGAAGGCGTCCACGGGCTTGCCGTAGTCGACGCTGTCCATCGCGTGGACGAAGCCCTCCCACCCGTCCAGGAACACCAGCAGGTAGGGCAGCCGCCGGTGCGCCGCCACCGCCTGCCGCTGGGCGGCGATGTCGCCGAACGCCCCGGCGGCAAGCTCCGACTGCCGGACGCGCACGGTGGTGGTGAGCCGGTCCAGCAGCCGGGTCAGCCGGTCGGGTTCGTTGCGGGAGACCACGGCGCCGCAGTGCGGCAGTTCGGTGAGCGCCTGGAGGGCGCCGGTGCCGCAGTCGATGCCGTAGAGGTGCACGTCGGCGCTGCTGTGCTGGCGGGCGACGGAACCGGCGACGGTGCGCAGGAGTTGCGAGCGCCCGCTGCGCGGACCGCCGGAGGCGAGCAGCGGCAGCTTGTCGGCGAGGTCGAGCACGGCGACCGTCTGGAACTGGTCGTCGGGGATGTCGCCGAGGCCGATGGGGACGGGCACGAGGTCCCGGCCGCGCTTCGGCAGGTCCGCTTCCGTCAGCGGCGCGTCGAGCCTGATCACGTCGGGGAGCGGGGGCGGGAGGATCGCCGGGGGCCGGGGGATGCGGAGGAAATCGGCGGCGCTGCCGATGCCGGCGACCAGGACGGCGAGGTCCGTCAGCCCGGTGGGCTCCGGCTCCACGCGCAGCGAGCCGCTGTCCTCGGGTCCGCCGCCTTGGGCGTCGCGCACCCGTACCTCGAACCAGGGCTGGGGGTCGGGCGCGCGGCGGACGCCGACGCGCGCGGTGCGCAGGCGTACGAGGGTTTCGGCGCCGGTGCGCACGTACGCCACCCCAGGCTCGGACTCGCCGAGCCAGGCCGCGTCCGGCTCGTCGATCACGTCCGTGCTCTCCGCCTCGTCCGTGAGGCGCAGCGCGACACGGAGGTTGGTGTTGGCCCGGATGTGGGGGGTCACCGCGCCGCCCGGGCGCTGCGTGGCGAGCACGAGGTGCACGCCGAGGGAGCGGCCGCGCCGGGCGATCTCCACGAGGCCGCTGACGAAGTCGGGGAACTCCCGGGTGAGCGAGGCGAACTCGTCCACGACGAGCACCATCCGCGGCAGCGGTTCCGGTGCCCGCGGGTCGCCGGCCCGGAACAGGTCGGCGTAGTCGCCGATGTCGTGCGCGCCGGTCCGGGTGAGCAGTTCCTCGCGTCTGCGCAGTTCCGCGGTGAGTCCCGTGAGGGTGCGTTCGACGAGGTACGCGTCGAAGTCGACGATGACGTCGACGGTGTGCGGCAGCCGGGCGCAGTCGGTGAACGCGACGCCGCCCTTGTAGTCCACCAGCACGAACGACAGGGCGTCGGGCGGGTGGGCGGCGGCCATGGAGGCGATCCAGGTCCGCAGGAACTCCGTCTTGCCGGAGCCGGTCGTGCCGGCGACGAGGGCGTGCGGGCCGTCGCGTACGAGGTCGATGGCGACGGGCACGCCCTGGGATTCGCCGACGGGGGCGGAGAGCCCGTGGGCGGGGCGCGCCCAGAGCCGGGCCAGCGCCTCGACGTCGTACGCCGGCAGGTCGAGGAGGTCGAGGAGGCGCGGGCTGTCCGGCTCGGCGAGAGCGGCCGGGTCGCGGAGGGGCGCGAGGACGCGGCCGATGCGGTCGGTCTCGGCCGGGGTGGCGCGGTAGGCGCGGAAGCCGGCTTCGCCGGGCCTGCCGCCGTCCAGCTCGAACACCTCGCGGCACGCGCCGGGCAGGTGCCGCGGCGAGGCCGCCACGCAGATGGTGTACACGCCGTACTCGGGCCCGTTCCTGAGGAGTTCCGCGACTCCCGGCAGGGCGCGCAGCCCGCGGTCGTCGTCGAGGACGAGGACGGCCGCGGCCGGCCGGGCGCTCCCGCGGCGGCGGGTGTGGCCGCGGCCGGACAGGTCGTTGAGGTGCCGGGCCCACCCGCCGGCCTCGTAGGCGATGCGGGGGCCCGCGGGGGTCTCCGGGAGCAGGCGGAGGAAGTCCCACACGGCGCGGTCCCGGTCGGTGGCCAGGACGCGTACGTCGACGTCGGCGGGGCTGTGCGTGGCCAGGAGGTGGGCGACGAGCCACGCGGCGGCCTCGCTCGCCTTGTACGGCCCCGTGAGGCCGAGGACCCCGGCGGCGGGCAGGTCCGTGCGGAGCGGGGCGTACAGGTGGTCGTCGTCGATGTTGAAGTAGTGGCCCAGTTCGACGCGGAGGAACTCGGCGCTGTCCGGCAATCGGTGCCACAGCTCGGCGGGGTTCCTGAGCAGCCAGTCCAGGCCCCCGGTCCACGTCCCGTGGTCGGGACCGAGGCCCGCGAGGCGCCGCGCGTCCGCCACCAGCCGCCGCCAGCCGCGGCGTTCGGGCTCGGCGGGGTCCGTGCCGCCGCGGCGGGAGACGAGCAGGGTGCCGCCGTCGCGCGGTTCGGCGAGGCCCTTCTTGATCAGGGCGCGGTGGACGGCCTCCGGGGTCAGCTGGCTGCGTACCGGCTCGGCGGGCGGCCGGCCGACCCAGAGCCGGGCGCCCGGGCGTACGGGCACCTCCACGAGCGTGGCGTCGGGCGGCAGTTGGGTGCCGTCGGCGAGGAACAGGGGCTCCGTGCCCGCAGGCAGGCCGCACCAGTTGCCGAGCCGCCGGGCCACCAGCGACACCGGCGCGACGTCGGGCCCTTCCACCACGACGTCCCGCTCCGCCCCGCCCGGCAGGACGACCGTCAGCATCCGCTCCGTCGTCACCCCCGCCTCACCCCCGCTCGCCCGGCGGCGGTCCCGCGTGGTCCTGCAACTGCTGTGCCGTCGCGCGGAACTCGGTCAGCCACTCCGCCGTCTCCGACTCCACCTGCCGGCGTACGGCCTCCACCAGCGACGTCAGCAGCGCGAGCCGGCGCTCCAGCGCCGCCGGGTCGAGCGGGCCGGCGGCGGGGCCCGTGCGGAGCTGGTCCGCCGCCCAGGCCATGCGGAAGTCGTTCAGCTCCGCGCGCAGCGCCTGCGCCGCCGTGATGTCGCGCATCCAGCCCGACGACAGGCCGAAGAAGTGGTCGAACCCCTTGCAGCCCGCCGCCAGCGCCAGCAGCACGTAGCCCCAGCCCTGCGGCGGGCCGCCGGAGATGACGCTCGCCAGGGGGATCAGCGTGCCGGCGACGGCGAGGAGGATCGTGAGCGCGCTGATGACGCGGGAGCCGCGGCGCTTGAGGCGCTTGTCGTCGAGGTACCACTCGATGGCGTCCTCGGCCTCCTGCTCCGCCCAGGCCCTCAGCTCGCGCAGGATCTCCGCCTGTCCGCCCGCGTCCTCCAGCGCGACGCCGGGGAAGGGGCGGCCCCGTAGGTCACGGCGTCCGCCGCGGCCGCCACGGCCGCTCCCGCCGCCCCGGACGTCCGGCGTCCCCGTCTCCCGACCCGGCATCAACTGCCTCCGCGCTCGCCCCAGTCCAGCTCGCCGAGGCTATCGGCATCCGGCTGCCCGGGGCGCGGCGGACGGGCGGAACCCGCCACCCGAGGGGGTGCACCCGGCCCGTACGAGCCGGGTGCTCCCCCGGTCCGTACCCCTCAGCCGGCCTCCGCCGACCACCACGCCGTGGTGTCCGCCGGCAGGTCCACCTCGCCGCCCGACTCCCCGCCGGACACGCCGCCCGCCGCGCTCGACAGCAGCAGCCGTCCGGCCGGGACCGTGATCCGCACCGGCGCGCCGGTGGTGTTCGCCGCGCAGACGAACGCCGCGTCCCCCGACGTGCGGCGGAACAGCAGCACCCCCTCCGGCGCCGGCAGCCACTCCACCCCGTCCCCCGCGCCGAGCGCCGCGTGCGCCCGGCGCACCGCCAGCGCCGCGCGGTACAGCTCCAGGGTGGAGCCCGGGTCGCCGGTCTGCGCCTCGACGCTCAGCTCGCCCCATCCGGCCGGCTGCGGCAGCCAGCTGCCGCCGTCGCCGAAGCCGTACGAACTCCCCGCCACCGTCCACGGAATGGGCACCCGGCAGCCGTCGCGGAAGCCGTCCTGCCCCGCGCCGCGCGCGAACGCCGGGTCCTGGCGCACCTCGTCGGGCAGGTCGGTGACGTCGGGCAGGCCCAGCTCCTCGCCCTGGTAGAGGTACGCGGAGCCGGGCAGCGCCAGCATCAGCAGGGTCGCGGCGCGGGCCCGGCGCAGGCCGCGGACCGGGTCGCCGGCGGAGCGGAGCTGGGTGCCCAGGCCCGCGGGGTTGGCGAAGCGGGTGGTGTGCCGGGTGACGTCGTGGTTGGACAGCACCCAGGTCGCGGGCGCGCCGACGGGGCGCATGGCGGCGAGTGAGGCGTCGATGACGGGGCGCAGCTCGGCGGCGTCCCAGTACGTGCCGAGGTACTGGAAGTTGAACGCCTGGTGCAGTTCGTCGGGCCGCACGTAGTTGGCCGTGCGCTCGACGGTCGGCGTCCACGCCTCGGCCACGGCGATGCGCCGGCCCGGGTACTCCTCCAGGACGCGCCGCCAGCTCCGGTAGATGTCGTGCACGCCGTCCTGGTCGAAGAACGGCATCGCGGCGTTGCCGAGCAGCCCGAGCTGGCCGGTGCCGCCGATGTCGGGCAGCCCGGCGGCCTTGACGAGGCCGTGGGCGACGTCGACGCGGAAGCCGTCCACGCCCATGTCGAGCCAGAACCGCAGGATGGAGCGGAACTCGTCGGCGACGGCCGGGTGCTCCCAGTCGAAGTCGGGCTGCTCGGGGGCGAAGAGGTGCAGGTACCACTCGCCGTCCGGGCAGCGGGTCCAGGCGGGGCCGCCGAAGATGGACTCCCAGTCGTTGGGCGGCAGTTCGCCGTCCGCGCCCTTGCCGGGGCGGAAGTGGTAGCGGGCGCGCAGCGGGGAGCCGGGGCCCTCGGCCAGGGCGCGGCGGAACCACTCGTGGCGGTCGGAGGAGTGGTTGGGCACGACGTCCACGATGACCCGCAGGCCGAGGCCGTGGGCGTCGCGGATGAGGGCGTCGGCGTCGTGGAGGGTGCCGTAGACGGGGTCGATGGCGCGGTAGTCGGCGACGTCGTAGCCGCCGTCGGCCTGCGGGGAGGCGTAGAAGGGGCTGAGCCACACCGCGTCGACGCCGAGCTGCGCGAGGTAGGGCAGCCGGGCGCGGATGCCGGGCAGGTCGCCGGTGCCGTCGCCGTCGCCGTCGGCGAAGCTGCGCGGATAGACCTGGTAGATCACCGCGTCGCGCCACCAGTCGAGGGCGTCGGCGGAGTCGGCGGCCGTACGGGCGGCAAGGTGCTGGGTCATGTCTTCCCCGGGTCGTCGGTGGGCGGGCGGCCGCGCGGGCCGCGTCCAGTGGCTTGCGGGAGGGGCGTGGCGGGAGAGGCGTGGGAGCGTGGGGGGCCTACGACTTGGCGGCGCCGGCCGTCAGGCCGGTCACCAGGTGGCGCTGGACGAGGTAGAAGAACGCCGCCGCCGGGATCGCGATGAGCACGCCGGTGGCGGCCATCAGGTTCCACTGCTGGTCGTGCTCGCTGACGAAGGTCGCCAGGCCGATGGGCAGCGTGTACTTGTCGGAGCTGAGCAGGAACACCGACGCGAAGGCGAACTCCGCCCAGGCGGTGAGGAAGGTGTAGAACGCCGCCACGGCCATGCCCGGCCGGGCCAGCGGCAGCACCAGCCGCCAGAACGTGCCGAAGGGCGTGAGCCCGTCGACGCGGCCGGCCTCGTCGATCTCGTGCGGGATGGTGTCGAAGTAGCCCTTGAGGAGCCAGGCGCAGTACGGCACGGCCTGGGTGAGGTTGACGGCGATCAGCGCCCAGTACGTGTCCAGCAGGTCGAGTCCGGCCAGGATGTTGTACAGCGGCACGATGAGGATCGCGAACGGGAACATCTGGGTGACCAGGAACGTCCACATGAGCTGCCGGTGGCCGGGGAAGCGCATGCGCGAGACGGCGTAGGCGGCGCTGGCGGAGACGAAGACGCCGATCAGGCACGTGCCGAGGCTGACGATCAGCGAGTTGCCGACCCAGTGCAGGAAGTCGGTGTCGGACAGCACGGTGGTGTAGTTCGACAGGCTGACCTTCCCGGCGATCTCGCCGGCGTGCAGGAAGTCGGTCTTGTCGGGGCCGAGCGAGATCCACGCCAGCCAGGCGACCGGGAAGAGCGCGACGAAACTCGCCGCGAGCAGCGTGCCGTGCAGCGCGACGGACGCGGCGGTGCTGCGCTCGCCGCGGCGGCGCGGGCGGGAGGCGGCAGGGCGGGCCGGGCGCGGTGCGGCGGCGGGACGCGGCGCGCCGGCCGGGCGGGCGGCGGCGGTGCGGGTGGCGCGGGTCATCGGACGGCCGCCTCCTCGTTGCGGTTCAGCCAGCGGCGGTAGACCGACACCAGCACGACGAGCATGGACAGGATGATCACGCCGTACGCGGCGGAGCCGGCGTAGTCCCGCGGCGTCTGGCCGAAGCCGAGCCGGTACGCCCAGGTGACGAGGATCTCCGTGTCGGGCGCGGTGGAGCCGAAGAGCAGGAAGATGACGATGAACTGGTTGAACGTCCAGATCACGCCCAGCATGATCACCGTGCTGCTCACCGCCCGCAGCCCGGGCAGCGTCACGTGCCGGAAGCGCTGCCAGGGCGTGGCGCCGTCGGTCTCGGCGGCCTCGTACAGCTCGCCGGGGATGGACTGCAGCCCGCCGAGCAGCGAGACCATCATGAACGGCACGCCGCACCAGGTGTTGACGACGATCGCCGCCGTCCGCTGCCAGAACGGCTCGCTGAGCCAGGCCGGCTCCGGCATGCCGACGGAGGCGAACGCGGAGTTCAGCACGCCGCCGTCGGCGAGGATCATCCGCCAGGAGAAGACGGTGACGAACGTCGGCACCGCCCACGGCAGGATCAGCGCCAGCCGGTACAGGGTGCGCCCGCGCATCCGGCGGTTGAGCAGGACGGCGAGGCCCAGGCCGATGCCGTAGTGGAGGGCGACGCAGGCGGCGGTCCAGAAGAGCGTCCAGACGAACTGCTTCCAGAAGGTGTCGGCGGCGCTGCCGGTGAGGATCTCGACGTAGTGGTCGAAGCCGACGAAGGAGAAGCTGTCCGGGATCTTGTTGACGCCGATGGTGCGGCCGACGTTGTCGCTCGTGGCGTCGGTCAGCGACAGGTACACGCCGCGGCCCAGCGGGTACGCCACGAGCACGCCGAGGACGGCGACGACCGGGGCGACCATGGCGTACGCGTACCAGTGGCGGCTGTACGACTGCTTCAGGGTGCTGATCACTTCCGTTGCCCTTCAGGACCGCTGCTGCGCGCTACGCGAAGTCGGGGACCAGGTCGGCGAACTTCTCGGCGGTGGCGCCGAGTCCGTCCTCGACCGCGGTGTCGCCCTTGAGGATTGCGGCGAGGTTCTGCGCGAAGTCGTCGCCGAGGAGGGTGCTGTACTCGGGCAGCGAGGGGCGCGGCTGGGCGGTGTCGGCCAGCACCTGCTGGTAGTCGGCGACGCCGGGGGCGGCCTTGACCTCGTCGGTGTAGGCGGAGGTGCGGGTGGGCAGGGTGCCGTTCTTCAGGGCGATCTCCGACTGGGTCTTCGCCGAGGTCATCCAGCCGACGAACTCGATCGCGGCCTCCTTGTGCGCCTCGTCGGAGCCGTTGTAGACGGAGAGGTTGTGGCCGCCGGTGGGGGCGCCGGCCTCACCGGTGGAGCCGGCGGGAACGGGGGCGATGCCGAGGTTCGCCTTGTCCTTGAAGGCGGAGCCGGCGTAGACGTTCGTCAGCTCCCACGGGCCCTGGACGATCATGGCGACCTTGCCGTTGACGAAGGCGTCCTGCATGTGGGCGTACGCGTCGGCGGTGACGTCGAGGTCGGCGGTGCCCGGTGCCTCGACGATCTCCCTGGCCTTCTCGACCCCGGTGACCGCCTCCGGCGAGTCGACGGTGATCTTCTGCGCCTCGGCGTCGACCATGTCGGTGCCCTCGCCGAAGAGGAACGGCAGCGTGTAGTACGGGTCCTTGTTGACCCAGAAGCCGTCGGCGCCGGTCTTGTCCTCGACGTCGGCGGCGACGTCCATGAGCTGGTCCCAGTCGGCGGGCGGCGCGTCGTGGCCGGCCTTCTTCAGCAGGTCCTTGTTCCACATCAGCGCGAGGGTGTCGGTGACGATCGGGGCGCCGTAGGTGCCGCCCTCGTACTGCGCCTGTTCGAGCAGCGACGGCGTGAAGTCGTCCTGCTCCGCCAGCGCCGCGGTGCCGTCGAGGGGGGCGAGGAACTGGGACTTGGCCCAGGAGGCGGTCCAGCCGACCTCGGTGCGGATGACGTCCGGGGCGCCCTTGGTGCCGGCGGCGGTGGTGAACTTGTTCTGCGCCTGGTCGAAGGGGACGTTGACGTACTCGACCTTGATGTCCGGGTTGGCCTTCTCGAACTCCTTGATCAACGCCTTGTACGTGGGCGCCTCGTTGGTGGCGTTCGAGGTGTCCCACCAGGTGATCGTCACCTTCCCGCCGGCGCTCCCGCCGCCGTCGCCGCCGTCCCCGTCGTCCCCGCAGGCCGCGGCCGTCAGCGCAAGTGAGGCGGCCAGGGCGGTGGCGGCTATGCCACGTCGCATAGTGAACTCTCCTTCAGGCAGGGAACCGTGACCGCGCAGCGCGGGGCCGGACGCCGAGGAAGCTAACAGGATTGACATGCGGCCGAAAGACCTTGCAAGAAATTTCTGCAAGGAGTTACGGTCACAGCAGAGAACCAGGGAGGACACGACGTGCGCCAGGAACAGTCAGGTGCCGCGACCGCGCGGCTCGCCGACATCGCGGCCCAGGCCGGGGTCAGCGAGGCCACGGTCAGCCGGGTGCTGAACGGCAGGCCGGGCGTGGCGGACACCACCCGGCAGGCCGTGCTGGCCGCGCTCGACGTGCTCGGCTACGAGCGGCCGGTGAAGCTGCGCCGCCGCAGCGCGGGGCTGATCGGCCTGCTCATCCCCGAGTTGGACAACCCGATCTTCCCCGGCTTCGCCCAGGTCATCGGCCAGGCGCTGACCCGGCAGGGCTACACCCCGGTGCTGGCGGCACAGACGCCCGGCGGCTCGACGGAGGACGAGCTGACCGAGATGCTCGTCGAGCGCGGCGTGGACGGCATCGTCTTCGTCTCCGGGCTGCACGCCGACACCACCGCCGACATGGAGCGGTACACACGGCTGCGCGGCAAGGGCGTGCCGTTCGTGATGATCAACGGCTACTCGGAGAAGTTCCAGGGCACGTTCATCTCGCCCGACGACCGGGACGCGATGCGGCTGTCGGTGACGCACCTGGCCTCCCTGGGCCACCGCCGCATCGGGCTCGCACTCGGCCCGGGCCGGTTCGTGCCCGTACAGCGGAAGGTCGAGGGGTTCCTCGACTCCATGCGCGACGTGCTGGCCGTACCGCAGGAGGACGCGCGGGCGGACATCGAGCACTCGCTGTACTCGCTGGAGGGCGGGCAGGCCGCGGCGTCGGCGCTGCTGGACCGCGGCTGCACGGCGATCGTGTGCGCGAGCGACATGATGGCGCTGGGCGCGATCCGCGCGGCGCGGCAGCGGGGGCTCGCGGTGCCCCGCCAGGTGTCCGTGGTGGGCTACGACGACTCGCCGCTGATCGCCTTCACCGACCCGCCGCTGACGACGGTGCGCCAGCCGGTGACGGCGATGGGCCAGGCCGCGGTGCGGGCGCTGCTGGAGGAGATCGGCGGCACCCCGGCCCCGCACGCCGAGTTCGTCTTCCACCCGGAGCTGGTGGTACGGGGCTCGACGGCCTCGGCGCCCGCGGAGACCTGACCGCGGGCGCCGGTGCCGCGGCGCCGGTTCCTACGGATGGAAGGCGACCGCCCCCTTGGCGGGCAGGTCGAGCGCGACCCGCCCGCCGGCGACGGTGACCTCGGTGGCGCAGCCGTCGAGGACGTTGCAGTACGTGCCGTCCGCGACCGCCGTGCCGAACTCCTGGCTCACCTGCTCCCCGGTGTTGTTGAGTGCCACGAACCCGCGGTCGCCGCGGCCGAAGCCGACGACGTTGCCGCGCGGCGACTGCCAGTCGGTCACCTGCGCGCCGCCCGCGGCGTTGCGCCAGCCGACCATCCCCGTGATCCGCGGGTCGCGGTCGAGGCAGTACCAGCCGGCGCCGCAGTCGGTGCCGGTGACGAAGCCGCCCCCGTCGGCGGGCGGCGAGTCGTCGTTGCCGGCGAACGCGAAGCCCGCGTACACGGTGGGCGGCGCGTCGGTCCAGCCGAGCTGGAAGACGTTCGCGAGGACGGCGGTGTCGCCGTCCTTGTACGTCAGGTGGCGGCCGTTGCGCTCGGTGTCGTGGTTGGTGACGAACGGCACCGAGTTCTGCGCGGGCAGCAGCCCCTGGTCGGGGCCGAGGTTCTCCAGCTGGGCGATGTCGCTCTGGAACGCGGCCTTCATCCGGTCGCCGAAGGCGAAGTCCAGCACCCGGCCGCTGCCGTAGTACTCGTCGGGCGCGGGGGTGCTGCCGGGGAAGACCTCGTGGAAGACGAACGGCCGGGCGCCGGCCGCGGTGTCGTCCAGCCGGCCGGCGATGGCCTCCAGGTCGGCGGCGGGGATGTGCTTGGCGGCGTCCACGCGGAAGCCGGAGACGCCGCGGGCGATCTGGGAGTTCAGATACCCGGCGATCCTGTCGCGGACGGAGTCGCTGCCGGTCTTCAGGTCCGGCAGGCCGAGCAGTTCGCAGTTCTGCACCTCCCACTTGTCGTCCCAGTTGCTGATCTCGCGGTCGCAGACGTCGACGTTGTAGTCCGCCCGGGAGTACATGGGCGGCGCGTACTTGTCGCCGAGCGCGGTGCCGGCGTAGCCGGTGCCGGTCATCGCTGCGGTGTGGTTGACGACCGCGTCGGTGTAGACGGCGACGCCGGCGGCGTTGCAGGCGGCCGTCATGGCGGTGAAGTCGGCCTCGGTGCCCAGCCGGCCGGAGAGGCCGTAGCTGTACGGCTGGTAGACGTCCCACCAGTGGTGCTGCGGGTGGGCCAGGGACTCCGCGGGCGGCGCCACCCACACGGCGGCGTACCCGGCGGGGCCGAGGACGTCGGTGCACTCGGCGCCGACCGACTGCCAGTTCCAGGACCACAGGTTGGCGATCACGTCGCCCCCCGCGGCCGCCTCCGCCGTCACCGCCCTGGTGCCCGCCTGCGTCGCGGCGGCGGGCAGCAGCCCGAGCACGAGACCGGCGAGAGCCGTCCCGAGCAGCAGGCGCGAGCCGCGCAGCCGCGCACGTACCGGATGAGCCATGTGTACCCTCCTGGTCCTTCGGAGAGCTGACGCGCCACAGCCGCATCGGTGTGTGGAACGAGAGTCGCAAGATTTTGCAGCACGACCTCGGATCCGTGTTCCCGGACGACGGTAGGGGCGCGCCAGAGCACGGTCAACCCGTCGGAAAGGTGCTTGCAAAGTCTTTCAACACCGCCCCGGCGGTGCTAACTTCACCGAGGCGCCCCCCGACCCCGGTCCGGCCGGGCGGGGGTCCTTCACAGGCCCCACGCGCCCGCCCGGCCGGACCGGTTCCACGCATGCAGAAGCGGGCTCCGGCACCCGACGGCCGGAGCCCTCCGCGTCTGCGGTGCGACCGGGGAATCAGTCCAGGTAGCCGCGGAGCTGGTCCGCGAAGGCGTGGTCGCGCAGCTTGTTGAGGGTCTTGGACTCGATCTGCCGGATCCGCTCGCGGGTCACGCCGAAGATGCGGCCTATCTCCTCCAGCGTCCGCGGCCGGCCGTCGATCAGTCCGTACCGCAACTGCACGACCTTGCGCTCCCGTTCGCCCAGCGTGGACAGCACCGCCTCCAGGTGCTCGCGCAGCAGCAGGAACGCCGCGGACTCCACGGGCGAGGCGGCGTCGCCGTCCTCGATGAGGTCGCCGAGCGCGACGTCCTCCTCCTCGCCGACCGGCGCGTGCAGCGACACGGGCTCCTGCGCCAGCCGCAGCACCTCGCTCACCCGCTCCTCGGGCAGCCCGAGGTGGGTGCCGACCTCCTCGGGCGTCGGCTCGTAGCCGCGCTCCTGGAGCATGCGGCGCTGGACCCGCACGACCCGGTTGATCAGCTCGACGACGTGCACGGGGACGCGGATGGTCCGCGCCTGGTCGGCCAGCGCGCGGGACATGGCCTGGCGGATCCACCAGGTCGCGTAGGTGGAGAACTTGTAGCCGCGGGCGTAGTCGAACTTCTCCACCGCGCGGATCAGCCCGAGGTTGCCCTCCTGCACCAGGTCGAGCATCGTCAGCCCGCGGCCCACGTACCGCTTCGCGACGGAGACGACGAGCCGCAGGTTCGCCTCGATCAGCCGGCGCTTGGCCATCCGGCCCAGCACGACGAGCCGGTCCAGGTCCAGCGCGAGCTGGGTGACCAGGCCGGGGTCGGCGGCGAGCTTCTCCTCGGCGAACAGCCCGGCCTCGACGCGCCGGGCCAGCTCCACCTCCTCGGCGGCGCTGAGGAGCGGAATCCGGCCGATCTCGCGCAGGTACTGCCGGAACAGGTCGGAGGTGGGCCCGCCGCGGTCGGGCCGCACGGCGGACGCCGGCGGCGGCGCGGGCGCCGGCTCGCTCCCGGCACCGGGCTCGTCGAGCCCCGCCGGAGCCCCGTTCGGCAGGGTCAGGACGTCGGGCGCACCCTCGCGCCCGGCCCGTACGGAAGTCTTGAGGGTCTGGGTCTGCACGGGGGCGACCTCCAGGGTGGTCACTGCCGGTTCGGGGACGTGGGGCAGCGGAACGGCTGCGGCGTACTCGCCGCCTTCCGTCCCGATCGTGGATAGCGGATCCCTGGCGGCTTGACGCCCCTTCCGGGCCGAACCGCCACGCTCCGAGGACTCAGGCACCGCCCCCAGTGTGGGGTACGACACAGGCCTGGCAGTAGGGTCGTGCGACCACATTTTGTGCCCGGCCCGTGACCGGATGGTTACGCAACGGACGAATGTGCACGCTCGGGGCAGCCCACATCCCCGCGGACTGTGACAGTGCCGTCACATGTTGAAGGGATGGGCCACCGGGCCGCGTTCCCCGCGGGGGCGTCAGAGCGCCGCCGCGCCGCGGGCGCGGAGGGATTCCCGGTACTGCTGGAGCGTCCACAACTCGCGCTGGGCCGACTCGAACCGGTCCGGCGGGCCCTGGGCGCCCAGGCGGTGGACCGTACTGCGGACGTCGTCGATGCGGCGGTCGACCGCGGCCAGGCGGACGCCCGCGAGTTGCTCGCCGGCGTAGATCGCGTCCGGCTCGCGGCGGCTGCGCGGGGGCTCCACCGCCAGTTCCGTGATGAGGGAGCGGACGCCGTCATCGGGGGCCGCGTCGCGGACGCGGGCCAGGTAGGCGGCGCTGTCGGCCGCGGCGGCCACGCCGCCGGCCGCCTCGATGGCGGCGCGGACCGTCGCGTACGGTGCGGCGGTGAACTCGTCGGCGAGGTAGGCGTCGAAGGCGGGGGCGACCAGCTTGGGGTGCTGGAGCGCGAGCTTCAGCAGCTCGCGCTCGCGGTGCAGCGCCGGGGTCCTCATGTACAGCGCGGGGCCGCCGGCGGCGCCCCCGGCGGGTGCGGGACCGGACTGCCGCGGGCCGGCGGCTCCGGGGCCCGCCTGCGGCGGAACACCGCCGCGGACCTGCGCCTGGCCCTGACCGCCCCGGCCCCGGCCCGCGCCGCCCTGCGCCGCGTACCGCGCGAGCTGCCGCACCCGGTTGGTCACGAACCGTTCGTCCAGGATCCCCAGCATCCCGCCCAGCCGCACCGCGTAGTCGTGCTGGATCGAGACGTCCTTGATCCGCGCCACCACGGGCGCCGCCTGCTCCAGCGCGGCGGAACGGCCCTCCGCCGTATCCAGGTTGTGCTGCTTCACGAACGAGCGGATCGCGAACTCGAAGAGCGGCGAGCGCTCCTCGATGAGCTGCCGCACCGCCTCGTCGCCCTTCGCCAGCCGCAGGTCGCACGGGTCCATGCCGCCCGGGCTGACCGCGATCGACGTACGGGCCGCGAACTTCTGGTCGTCCTCGAACGCACGCAGCGCCGCCTTCTGGCCCGCCGCGTCGCCGTCGAACGTGAACACCACCTCGGAGCGCGAGTTGTCCGTCAGGACCCGGCGCAGGATCTTCACGTGCTCGCCGCCGAACGCGGTGCCGCACGTCGCGATGGCGGTCGTCACCCCGGACAGGTGGCAGGCCATCACGTCGGTGTACCCCTCCACCACGACCGCCCGGCCCTGCTTGCCGATGTCCCGCTTGGCCAGGTCGATCCCGTACAGCACCTGGGACTTGCGGTAGATCGGGGTCTCCGGCGTGTTCAGGTACTTGGGGCCGTTGTCGTCCTCGCGCAGCCGGCGGGCGCCGAAGCCGACGACCTCGCCCGTGATGTCCCGGATCGGCCACATCAGCCGCCCCCGGAACCGGTCGATGGGCCCGCGGCGGCCGTCCTGGGAGAGCCCGGAGAGCGTCAGCTCCTTGTCGGTGAAGCCCCTGCCGCGCAGGAAGCGGGTGAGGTGGTCCCAGCCCGCCGGCGCGTACCCCACGCCGAAGCGCTCCGCCGCGGCCTGGTCGAAGCCGCGCTCCGCCAGGAACCCGCGGCCGATCTCCGCCTCCGCGGAGCCGAGCTGCTCCGCGTAGAACTGCGCGGCGACCTTGTGCGCCTCCAGCAGCCGGGTGCGCTCGCCCTGCTGCCTGCCGGGGGTGTAGCCCCCCTCCTCGTACCGCAGGGTGATGCCGGCCTGGGCGGCGAGGCGCTCGATGGTCTCGGAGAAGGACAGGTGCTCGACCTTCATGACGAAGTCGACCGTGTCCCCGCCCTCCTGGCAGCCGAAGCAGTGGTACAGCCCCTTGGCCGGACTCACGTGGAAGGAGGGGGACTTCTCGTCATGAAAGGGGCACAGGCCCTTCAGATTGCCCCCGCCGCCGGGGCGGAGCTGCAGGTACTCGGAGACCACGGCGTCGATCGGAACCGCGTTCCTGACCGTCCGCACGTCGTCGTCGTTGATCCTGCCTGCCACGAGTGCAGTCTACGGCCGGGCGCCGACACCCCCACCCCCGCCGCGGCCGGCGGGACCGCCGCCGCGGCGTACGGGCAGGACCGGTGCCCGGGCGGCGGATCAGGTGTCCGCCTCGCGGGCGCAGGGCAGCACGGCGGCCACCGCGAAGCCGGACGCCGCCGTGCGGTGGCCGGCGTCCAGCAGACCGCCGACGCTGCGGGCGCGTTCGCGCATCCCGGCGATGCCGTAGCCCTCGCGGCGCGCCCCCGCGGGCACCAGCGGCTGCCCGCCGCCGGCCGGGCCGTCGTCGGTGACGCGGACCGACAGGGCCTTCGCGTCCTCGTCGTAGCCCACCTCGACCAGCACCCGCACCCCGGGGCCGGCGTGCTGCACGGCGTTGGTCAGCGACTGCTGCACGATCCGGTACGCGGCCGCCCCCACCGCCTGCGGCACCTCCAGCTCCGCCCCGACCGCCAGCTCCACCCGCGCCCCGCCGGACTGCGCCGCGTCGGCCAGCCCGTCCAGGCCCGCGAGACCCGGCAGCGGCCCCGTCCCGTCCTTGCCGCCCTCGCCGGCGCGCAACACCTGGAGCGTCGTACGCAGCTCGGCGCGGGCGTCCCGGCAGGTGCCGGCGATCCCGTCGAGCGCCTCGGCGACCGCCTCGCGGTCCAGCCGGTCCGGGTCGGAGACGACGAGGTGGGCGGCGACGGAGGTCTGCACGCCGATCAGCGTGATGCTGTGCGCCAGCAGGTCGTGCAGGTCGCGGGCGATGCGCAGCCGCTCCTCCGCCACCCGCCTGGCCGCGGTCTCCTCCCGGGTGCGCTCGGCCCGCTCGGCCCGTTCGACGATCGCGGAGAGGTAGTTGCGGTGGACCCGTGCGGCCTCGCCGAAGAGGGCGACGGCGATGACCCAGCCGGAGATCCGCAGGATGTCCATGACCCGGCTCATGTCGACCGTCGTCAGCACCCCCATCAGCCCGCCGAGCAGCCCGCCGACGACCAGCGCGGTACGCAGCCGGGGCCCGGCGAAGGCCAGCGAGTAGACGGCGACGACGGTGGCGGGCACCGGCGCGTGGTGGGCGTTCTGCAGTGCGTGGTACGGGAGCTGGAGGACGATCACCGCCGCGAACGTCGCCATCGGCGCGGGCCGCCGCCACGCCAGCGCGGTGCAGGTCGCCACGAGCAGCACCCAGCCCGGCAGGTCCGGCCGGTGGGCGCCCACCTCGACCTCCGCCAGCAGCGCGAGCCCCGCCGACATCGCCGTCACGGCCGCCGCCAGCGCCAGGTCCCTGCCCGGCGGTACGACGAACCGCCCCTGTACGGATAGCGGTGGCCCCATGCGGTTCTTCCTCACCCGGACGGCCCGGTCGTGTCGTTCCGGGTGCGCCCCGGGGCGACGGTGGCAGCCCCGCCGGGCGGCTTCGCGGAGAGGCGTGCCGCCCGGCGGGGCAGGGTCCACGGGCTCCGGCCGGGGGAACCGGAGCCCGCAGGCTGGTGGGTGGCGCAGCGCACCGGCGGCCGTCCGCCACCCGCCGCGGACCCGGCCGGGGGGTGCGGGCCCGCAGGAGTGGAGGACGCGCCGCCGCTGCCCGGTCACCTCCCCACCCGTTTCGGGACGACTGCGTGTCGTGCGCTCGTACGAGTCCAGCCTCCCGGCCGGCGCGGCGGGTGTCCTCGATCCCGCGACCGAGACCGGCACTACTGCCCCGGGCGACACGGAACGGCCGCTACTCCCCGGGGAGTACGCGCAGGTGGTACCGGCCGCGGGTCAGGCGCCGGGCGCGAGCTCGGCGGCCATCACGATGTGCGGGCCGACGCCCTCGATGTCGAACTCCGCCTCGGCGGGCGGGCGTCCGGGCACCAGCACGGAGTGGCGCAGTGTGAAGATCTCGGCGACGTACCCGGGCGGTGCGGATGGCCATGCAGAGGATAGGCCGGGGCCGCCGGGAGGGGGCGTGCCGCCCGTACGGCGCGGGCTCGGACGCACGCGTCGCGGGCCCGCGACCGTCGCGTACCCGGTCGCGGGCCCGCCGCGGCGCTCTCCGCGCGCCCTACGCGATCAGGTCCCCCAGCGGCACCGCCGGGTCGCCCAGGCGGTCCGCGTCGACCGCGGCGCCGGAGCGGATCAGGTTCTGGATGCCCTCGGTGACGTCCCACACGTTCATGTTCATCCCGGCGAGCACCCGGCCGTCCTTCAGCCAGAAGGCGATGAACTCCCGCCGCCCCACGTCCCCGCGGGCAACCACCTGGTCGTACGAGCCGGGCGGGGCGTACCCCGAGTACTCCAGGCCCATGTCGTACTGGTCGGAGAAGAAGTACGGCACCCGGTCGTACGTGACGTCCTGCCCGAGCATGGCGCGGGCCGCGGCCGGGCCGCCGTTGAGCGCGTTCGCCCAGTGCTCCACGCGCAGCCGGCCGCCGCCGGCGGAGCCCGCGGCGGGGTGGAGGAAGGCGGCGACGTCGCCGGTGGCGTAGACGTCCGGGTCCGAGGTGCGCAGCGAGGCGTCGGTGGCGATGCCGCCGCCCTCCGCGGGCGGCACCACGTCGAGCCCGGCGGCCTCGGCGAGCGCGGTGCGGGGGGCGGCGCCGATGGCGGCCAGCACGTCGTGCGCCGGGTGCTCCTCGCCGTCGTCGGTGAGCGCGGCGAGCACCATGCCGTCCCTGCCCGTGATCTCCGTGAGGCGGGCGCCGAAGTGGAACTTCACGCCGTGCTCGCGGTGCAGGTCGGCGAAGACCTGGCCGATCTCCGGGCCGAGCACCTTGTGCAGCGGGGTGGCCTCCGGCTCGACGATCGTGACCTCCGCCCCGTACGAGCGGGCGGCCGCGGCCACCTCCAGGCCGATCCAGCCGGCGCCGGCGATGACGAGCTGGCCGTTGTCCCGGCCGAGGGCGGCGAGGACGCCGCGGAGCAGTTCGGCGTGGGCGAGGCGGCGCAAGTGGTGGACGCCGGCGAGGTCGGTGCCGGGGATGTCGAGGCGGCGCGGCTCGGCGCCGGTGGCCAGGAGCAGCTTGTCGTAGTGCACCCGGGTGCCGTCGCCGAGGGTCACGGTCTTGGCGGCGCGGTCCAGCGAGGTGACGGTCTGGCCGAGGTGCAGCTCGACCTCCGCCTCCGCGTACCAGCCGGGCGGCTGCGCGAAGACGCTGTCGCGCTCTTCCTTGCCGAGGAGGTAGCCCTTGGACAGCGGCGGTCGCTCGTACGGGTGGTCGCGCTCGTCGCCGATGAGGATGACCCGGCCGGTGAACCCTTCCGATCGCAGCGTCTCTGCCGCTTTCGCACCGGCCAGTCCTCCACCGACGATGACGAACGTCTGATGTGCGTCGACCACTTCACGCCTCCTAGCTCCCTGGCCCCGACCATCCATTTTGCCGTGTCCCCGGCCGCGTTGCCGCACCGTGAGCCTCCCGCACCGGGGTACGGGGGCGGAAGGGGCAGGCGCGCCAGGGCTGGGTGGGCGGGCGGGGTGGCGGACGGGACGGGCGGCCCGGCCGGCCGGGCGGACCCGGCGGCGGCGCCGGGGCGGGTGAGGGGGAAACGTGCTGGTGGGGGCGGTGGTGGGCGGGTACGGGGGCGGGGGTGCGGCCCGGTGCGTGACCGGGGGCGCTCCCGGCCCGCTCCCCGCCCCCGTGCCCGACGACGCGCCGGTGGCCGGATCTCGCCGTTCACCCCGTCAGCCGCGCGTGCAGCCGCCGCGCCGCCGCGTCCGTCAGCGCCGCGATCTGGTCCACCACCGCCCGCAGCCGCCCCGCGTCGTCCGCCGCCTCCTCGTACAGCGCCCGGAACTGCGGGTCCAGCCCCGCGGGCGCCCCCGCCGTCAGCGCCCCGGCCAGCTCCCCCAGCACGACCCGCTGGTCCGCCCGCAGCCGCTCCTGGTCCGGCCGCTGCATCACGAACCGGTCCGCGACGGCCTTGAGCACCGCGCACTCCAGCCGCTCCGCGCGCGGCACGATCAGCTCGGCCGCGTAGCGGGACAGCGGGCCGGTGCCGTACGCGGCGCGCGTGGCGCCCTCGGCGGCGAGGCAGAAGCGGCCGATGAGCTGGCTGGTTGCGTCCTTGAGGCGGGCCTGCGCGGCGGCGGTGCCGTCGTAGCCGTGCGGCCACCACTCCTGGGCGAGCAGTCGGTCGAGGGCCTCGGCGAGTTCGGCGGCGTCCGCGCCCGGGGCGTAGCGGGCGGCGGCGACGGCGAGGACGTCGGCGCGCTCGGGTCCGGCGAGCAGCACCGCGGGGTCGAAGTGGCCGGCGTGCAGGCCGTCCTCGACGTCGTGCACGGAGTACGCCACGTCGTCGGACCAGTCCATGACCTGCGCCTCGAAGCAGGTGCGGCCCGCGGGACCGCCGGGCGCGCCCGCGCGCAGCCAGTCGAAGACCGGCACGTCGTCGGGGTAGACGCCGAACTTCACGGCGTCCGGCCCGGCCGGGTGGCCGCCGCGCGGCCAGGGGTATTTGGTGGCGGCGTCCAGGGCCGCCCGGGTGAGGTTGAGCCCGACGGGCCGGCCGCCGTCGGTGAACCGCTTGGGCTCCAGCCGGGTGAGCAGCCGCAGCGACTGCGCGTTGCCCTCGAAGCCGCCGCAGGGCGCGGCCAGCTCGTCGAGCACCTGCTCGCCGTTGTGCCCGAACGGCGGGTGCCCGAGGTCGTGCGCGAGGCACGCGGTCTCGACGAGGTCGGGGTCGCAGCCGAGGGCCGCGCCCAGCTCGCGGCCGACCTGGGCGCACTCCAGCGAGTGCGTGAGGCGGGTGCGGGGCGTGGCGTCGGCGAACGTCACGGCCTGCTCACCGCCGCCGTCGCCCGCGTCGCCCTCCCCGCCGCCGGCGCCGGGCGTGACGACCTGGGTCTTGCCGGCGAGCCGGCGCAGCGCGGCGGAGTGCAGCACGCGGGCGCGGTCGCGCTGGAAGGCGGTGCGGCCGGGGCGCTTGTCGGGCTCGGGGGCCCAGCGTTCGAGGTCGGCGTCGGTGTACCCCATGCACGGAACGGTAACCGGGGCGCCGCGCGGGAGGCGCCCGCGGTACGCGCCCGGGCACCCGGGTGCGTACCCCCTACGCCGCCACCTCCGCGATCCGCACCTGGTAGGCCGGCACCGCCACCTCGTCGTCGTCCAGGCAGCGCCCCGTCGCCAGGTCGAAGCGCTGCTTCAGCAGCGGGGACGCCACGAACGGCCGGCTCCCCTGCGGGGAGGGCGCCGATCCCACCAGCCCCCGCGACAGCACGTACGCGCCGGTGAAGGGGTCGCGGTTGCCGATCGCGTAGGCGTCGCCGGTGCGGCCGAGGAAGACGGCGGCCTGCGTGCCGTCCGGGAGCAGCGCGGCGACGCCGCGGCCGGGGGTGAGCACGCCGAGGTCGCACACCGGGTGCCAGCCGGCGGCCGTGCGGATCTCGACGCGCAGCACGGTCCGCGCGGGCGCGTACGCCGTGGTGGTCATGCGGGGGCTCCTTCCAGCGTCCCGCGCACCGGGATGGCGGGTCCTGACAGCAGGGTGAGGTCGGGCTTGACCTGGTCGCGCTCGGGGACGAACCGCACGGAGGGGTCCGGCACGCCCGGCGCGTTGACGAACGAGACGAAGCGGGCGAGCCGCTCCGGGTCGGCGAGGGTGGCGGCCCACTCGTCGCGATAGTGCGCGACGTGTGCGGCCATCTGCTCCTCCAGCTCGGCGGCGATGCCGAGCGAGTCGCCGACGACGACGTCCCGCAGGTGGCCGAGGCCGCCCTCCAGCCGCTCCAGCCAGACGGAGGTGCGCTCCAGCCGGTCGGCGGTGCGGATGTAGAACATCAGGAACCGGTCGACGAGCCGTATCAGCTCGTCGTCGGCGAGGTCCTGGGCGAGCAGGTCGGCGTGGCGGGGGGTGGCGCCGCCGTTGCCGCAGACGTACAGGTTCCAGCCGGCGGCGGTGGCGATGATGCCGAAGTCCTTGCTCTGCGCCTCGGCGCACTCCCGCGAGCAGCCGGAGACGGCGGCCTTCAGCTTGTGCGGCGAGCGCAGCCCGCGGTAGCGCAGCTCCAGGTCGATCGCCATGCGGACGCTGTCCTGCACGCCGTAGCGGCACCAGGTCGACCCCACGCAGGACTTCACGGTGCGCAGCGCCTTGCCGTAGGCGTGCCCGGATTCGAACCCGGCGTCGACCAGGCGGGCCCAGATCGCCGGGAGCTGGTCCACGCGGGCGCCGAAGAGGTCGACGCGCTGGCCACCGGTGATCTTCGTGTAGAGCCCGAAGTCGCGCGCCACCTCGCCGAGCACGATCAGCTTCTCGGGGGTGATCTCGCCGCCGGGCACGCGCGGGACGACGGAGTACGAGCCGTTGCGCTGGAGGTTGGCGAGGAAGTGGTCGTTGGTGTCCTGGAGGGCGCCCTGCTCGCCGTCGAGCACGTACCCGTCGGCGCCGATGACGGGCGCGAGGGAGGCGAGGATCGAGGCGACGGCGGGCTTGCAGACCTCGCAGCCGTCGCCGCTGCGGGCCTCCTCGCGGCCGTGCTCGTCGAGGAGGCGGACGTAGGAGCTGATGCGCTTGACGCGGACGATCTCGTACAGCTCGGTCCTGGTGTGGGCGAAGCAGCGGCACAGGCCCGTGTCGACGGCGACGCCGCGGGCCGCCAGCTCGTCGTTGACGAGGGCGGTGAGGACCTTCTCGCACGAGCCGCAGCCGGAGCCGGCGCGGGTGCACTTCTCCACCTCGCGCACGGTGGTGCAGTCGTGGTCGGCGACGGCGCCGCGGACTGCGGCCTTGGTGACGTTGTGGCAGTTGCACACGACGGCGTCGTCGGGCAGCGCGGCCGGCCCGAGGGCGGCGGGGGCGCCGGCGCCCGGGGGCAGCACGAGCTGCTCGGGCGGTACGGGCGGCACGCTGCCGGTGAGCGGGCGGAGCACGCCGTACGCGTCGGTGTCGCCGACGAGGACGCCGCCGAGGAGGGTGCCGTCGCGGTCGACGACGAGCTTCTTGTACAGGCCGGCGCGGGAGTCGGAGTAGACGACGTCGAGGCAGCCGTCGGCGGCGCCGAGGGCGTCGCCGAAGGAGGCGACGCCGACGCCGAGGAGCTTGAGCTTGGTGGAGGTGTCGGCGCCGGTGAAGGTCTTGGCGACCGCGGCGGGCGCCGCGGGGGGCGCCGGTGCCGGTCCGGCCGCGATCGCGGCGGCGGCGGTCTCCGCCATCTCGTACCCGGGCGCCACCAGCCCGTAGACCCGGCCGTCCGCGGCCTGCGCGCACTCCCCGATGGCGTAGACCGCCGGGTCGGAGGTCCGGCACCGCTCGTCGACGGCGATGCCGCCGCGCTCGCCGACGTCCAGGCCCGCCTCGCGCGCGAGTCCGTCCCGCGGGCGGACCCCGGCGGAGAAGACGACGAGGTCCGCGGCCACGGCCGAGCCGTCCGACAGCTCCATCCCCGCCACCGCGCCGGCGGCGTCGGTGCGGATCTCCTTGCCCGCGACGCCCGTGTGCACGTCGAGCCCCAGGTCGCCGATGGTGCGGCGGAGCGCGGCACCGCCGCCCTCGTCGACCTGGACGGGCATCAGCCGGGGCGCGAACTCCACGATGTGCGTCCGCAGCCCCAGCCCCTTGAGGGCGCCCGCCGCCTCCAGCCCGAGCAGCCCGCCGCCGACGACGACGCCGGCGGTGGCCCCCTGCGCGTAGGCCTCGATGGCGAGGACGTCCTCGATGGTGCGGTAGACGAAGCAGCCGCGGGCGTCCTTGCCGGGGACCGGCGGGACGAAGGGGTACGAGCCGGTGGCCAGCACCAGCACGTCGTACGCGACGGTGCGGCCGGCGGCGGAGGTGACGGTGCGCGCCGCGCGGTCGACGGCGGCGGCGGGGTCGCCGACGTGGAGTTCGATGCCGTGCTCCGCCATGAAGCCCGCGGGGGTGACGGAGAGCCCGTCGGGGGTGGTGCCGGAGAAGTAGGAGGTGAGGTGCATGCGGTCGTAGGCGGGGCGGGGCTCCTCGCAGAAGACGACGACGCGGGCGCTGTCGGTGACGCGGTGCTCGGCGAGGGCTTCGAGGAAGCGCTGCCCGACCATGCCGTGCCCGACGAGCACGATGGTGCGGGGCGGGTGGGCCGTGGTGGCCGTGGTCGTGGGAGCCATCGTCAGGAGCCTCCGAGGTGGTCGGTGAGCAGATGGTGCAGCGGAGTGCCGGCGGGCAGCGGTGCGCCGCCCTCCCAGGCGCGGGCGAGGGCGCCGACCGGGCCGAGGTCGCCGACGAGGATGCCGCCGACGAGGCGGTCGGCGCGGACGACGACCTTGCGGTAGACGCGGCGGGTGGCGTCGGCGAGGTGCACGACGTCGTCGCCGGGCGCGGGCTCGGTCTCGCCGAAGGCGGCGAGGTCGAGGGGGCGGTCGGCGGCGGGCAGGGTGAGCCGGGTCAGCGCGCGGGTGCCGGTGTAGCGGGGTGTGTGGCCGGCGGGGCCGGTGAGGATGCGGGCGAGCAGGTCGGCCTGTTCGAGGGCGGGGGCGGCGAGGCCGTAGAGGACGCCGGCGTGCTCGGCGCAGTCGCCGATGGCGTGGACGGCGGGGTCGGTGGTGCGCAGCTCGTCGTCGACGACGACGCCCTCGGCGACACCCAGCCCGGCGTCCCGGGCGAGCCCGGCCCGGGGCCGGACCCCGCAGGCGAGCACGACGAGGCGGGCATCGAGGACGTACCCGTCGGCCAGCTCGACCCCGGTGACGGCCCGGACCGCGCCGGGGGGCGGCGGACTCGTCCGCACGCCCCGTACCCGGCAGCCGGTGTGCACCTCCACGCCCAGTTCCTCCAGGTGCCCCCGCAGCAGTCCGGCGGCGGCCGGGTCGAGGTGCCGCTCCATCAGCCGCTCCCCCTGCTGCGCCAGCACCACCCGCGCGCCGCGCAGCGCCAGCGCCCGCGCCGCGGAGACCCCGAGCAGCCCGCCGCCCACGACGACCGCCGCCGTGCCCGCGGTCGCCGCCTCCGCCAGCGCCAGGCAGTCGGCCAGCGTGCGGAAGGCGTGCACCCCCGCGGGCAGCGCGCCGCCGGCCCCGCCGGAGAGGCCGCGCAGCGGCGGCAGCACCGGCGCGGCGCCGGTGGCCAGGACCAGCACGTCGTACGGCACCGCCCGCCCGTCGTCGCACCGCACCCGGCGCGCGGCGCGGTCGACGCCCACCGCGCGCACGCCGCGCAGCGCCCGGACGGCGGGGGCCGCCGGGAGGTCCGGGAGGCGGATGACGTCGGGCGCGTAGCGCCCGGCGAGGACGTCGGCGAGCAGCACCCTGTTGTACGCGGCGTGCGGCTCCTCCCCCACGAGCGTCACCCGGTCCCCGGCGGCGGCGAGTTGCCGGGCGAGCCGCGTACCGGCCATGCCGCCGCCGACGATCACGGCGCGGCGCCCCTCGGCGGGGCCGGCGGCTGCGGCTGCGGGCTGGCTCATGAGCCCACCCTCGGGCGGCGCCGTTACCCCGCCGCATCCCTCCGGTTTCCGCCGCGCAACACTGCCCTCAGCGGCGGATGTGCGGGGCTGTGAGCACCCCGGGCCCGCCTACCGGGCCGCTGCCACCGCCTCGTCCACCCCCCGCTCGCGCGGCCCCAGGAAGCGCGGGGCCGGCGTGAACGCCGCGTCGTACGCCGCCTTCACCGCGCCCGGGATCTCCCGCAGCCCGCCGTAGTACCAGGCCCCCCGGCGGGGCTCGTCCACCCCGACCCCGTACGCGTCGATGCCCGCCGCCCGGCACAGCGCCAGCGCCCGGCGGATGTGGAAGCCCTGGCTGACCAGCAGCGCCCGGTCGACGCCGAAGACGCGGTGGGCGCGGACGCAGGAATCCCAGGTGTCGAAGCCGGCGTAGTCGCGGACGACGGCCCCGGCGGGGACGCCGCGGTCGACGAGGTAGCGCCGCATGGCGGTGGGCTCGTCGTAGTCGCGGGTGCCGTGGTCGCCGCTGACGAGGACGGCGTCGACCTTGCCCAGCTCGTACAGCTCGGCGGCGGTGTCGAGCCGGTGCGCGAGGTACGGGGACGGCTCCTCGCCCCACAGGCCGGCGCCGAAGACGAGGGCCACGGGCGCGCGCGGGGCGCGCTCGGCGGCCACGACGCGGTCGCCGGCGGCGACGAACAGCCACGCCGAGGGCAGCAGGGCCAGGACGCACGCCAGCACCGCGCCCCGCAGCGCCCGCCGCCGCCCGCGCCGCGTCCGCGGCAGCCGGGGCCGCCACCCCGGCCGCGGGCCGCGCCCGCGCAGCCGGGGCCGCCACGCCCGTACCCGCGCCGCCGGCCGTACCACCCGGTCCCCCCACAGATTCCCCACGCAGCACTCCCTCCCACCCCTGGAACGAACCCGGCGCGATCCCCGGTTCCACCCCCGGGTTACGCTCGCCCGACGATGCCCGACATACCCCTGTTGACCCTGGTCATGCTGTGTGTCGCCGCCGCCGCGGCAGGCTGGATCGACGCCGTGGTGGGCGGCGGCGGGCTGCTCCTGCTGCCCGCCCTGCTGCTGGGCTATCCGCAGTTGCAGCCCGCGTACCTGCTCGGGACGAACAAGGCCGTGGCCATCGTCGGCACCTCCGCGGCAGCCGTGACGTACGCCCGCAAATCCCCCGTCGACGTGCGGCTGGCCGTGCGCATCGGGGCGGCGGCGCTCGCCGGCTCCGCGCTGGGGGCGTTCTTCGCCGCGGGGGTGAGCAGCGACGTCCTGCGACCGGTGATCATGGTGGTGCTGCTCGCCGTGCTCGCGTTCGTCGCGCTGCGCCCGTCGTTCGGCACGGACGCCCCCGCGACCGGCCCGGTCACGCCGCGCCGGGTGGCCGCCGCGGTGGCGCTGGCGGGCCTGGGCATCGGCTTCTACGACGGGCTGATAGGCCCGGGCACGGGCACGTTCCTGGTCCTCGCGCTGACCGCCGTGCTGCAGCTGAACCTCGTGCAGGCGTCCGCCACCGCCAAGATCGTCAACGTCTGCACCAACTTCGGCGCGCTCGTGATGTTCTCGGTCCAGGGCACGGTGCTGTGGTCGCTGGCCGCGCTGCTGGCGGTGTTCAACCTGGGCGGCGGCTGGCTCGGCGCGCACATGGCGCTGAAGAAGGGCAGCGGCTTCGTCCGCGGGGTCCTGGTCGTCACGGTCGTGGGACTGGTCGCCAAGCTCGCCTACGATCAGTGGGCTTGACTCCTCCCCCTGGTGAAGCGAGGGGGATTCCTGGCTCACGTCGCCTGCCCCCCGGCGGGGGTGCAGGTCTTGCACGATCAGCGCCAGCCGGGTCGAGACCAGCCCGGACGAGCATCACGCGGGCGGAGTTCTTGTCCCGGGGACGGGACACCCCGCACGCGGTGCACATATACGTTCGTTCCGAGAGAGGCAGCGCGTGCTTGGTTCTCGCTCCGCAGTCTGCGCAATCCATGGTGGTGTGCGCCGGGTGCACCAGGTGCACCATCCGGCCGTGTTTGCGGGCCATCTCGACCAGCGCGGCCTTGGTGGCGCCGATCGCCGCGTCAGCGGCCTTGCGGGCCATGGTCGACTTCGCGAGGAACTTCGGGCGGAAGTCCTCGACGGCCAGGGCGTCATGGCCACGGACGACTTTCTTGGCCCACTTGCGGGCGGTGTCCTGGCGTTGCCGGGCGATCTTCTTGTGGAGCTTGGCGGCATGCCGCTTCGCTTCGCGGTAGCCGTTCGATGCGGCCTGCCCGCGCTTCGGCTTCCTGCGGGCCATCATCCGCTGATATCTCGCCAGCTTCTGCGCAGCCGTCCTCCCGTGCTGCGGGTGGGGAAGGTCGTGGTCGTCGGACGTGGTGGTGGCGGTCTGCCCGACACCCCAGTCGATACCGATCACACGCCCGGTGGCGGGAAGCTGCTCGATCACGGCGGGGACGACGAAGCTCGCCCACCAGTGGCCCACCGCATCCCGGTACACCCGTACCGAACTGGGCGTCTTGGGCAGTTCCCGCGACCACACCGGGCGCACCACGATCCCACCCGCCAAATGCAGGCGACCGGCCTTGAGGCGGAAACCGCGCCGGGTGTACTCGAGAGTGGGCAGCGCCTCGCGCTTCCTCTTACACTTCGGCATCCCGGCCCGCTGCCGTATCGGCAACCCGGCCTTGATGTCCCTCAGCGCCTTGGCGCGGGACTTTCCGAAGTCGCGTACCACCTGCTGCTGCGGAACACAGGCCCCCTCCCGCAACCACGGAGTGCGCGCGCGGGCCTCGGTCAGCATCGCCGCAAGCTGCACCGGCCCACACGTCGCCTTCCCGCCCGTCGCCCGATTGCGCTGGTGCACCTGCCTGGACTTCGCGACGCACCTCATTCCACACCCAGCGCACCCGGCCCCACTCAGCTTCAAGAGCCGTACGGTCCGTGGACGACACGCGAAGACGGAAGGTGTACCGAGCATGCCCGACCGCTTCCGTAGCCTCTTTTGTCGTCATGCATCAGAACCTAGCGGGGAGGACTGACAATTGACCCCGCTCAATCCCTGCGGTGCTCCCCGCCAGCAGTTTTGGTGCACGCACCAATCACCCTGACGGCGACTCGCCTCTCTGCCCCGCGCCCGCGGAGGCTCCGCTCCCTCCCCCGGCTGAAGCCGGGGGGGGTATCCACGAAGGAGACCTGATGACGGACTTCCTGACGGTACTGACGACGACGGACGCCCGGGAGAAGGCCGAGGCGCTGGCCCGCGGGGCGGTGGAGGCGCACCTGGCGGCGTGCGCGCAGGTGAGCTCGCCGGTCACGTCGGTGTACCACTGGGAGGGCGCGGTCGAGGAGACCACGGAGTGGCAGGTGCTGCTCAAGACGACGACCGCCCGGTACGCGGAGCTGGAGACCCACCTGCGCCGGGCGCACGACTACGACGAACCGGAGATCATCGCCACCCCGGTCACCCACGGCAGCGCGGGGTACCTGACCTGGGTGGAGCGGGAGACCGCCACCTGACGGCCCGGGGCGCAGGCCCTACTCCCCCGCCGGCTCCACCCGCACCGCGCACACCTTGAACTCCGGCATCCGCGACACCGGGTCCAGCGCCGGGTTGGTCACCGTGTTCACCCGGCCCGCGCCCGGCCAGTGGAACGGCATGAACACCGTGTCCGCCCTGATCGCCGCCGTGATCCGGGCCGGCGCCACCGCCCGGCCGCGGCGCGAGACGACCGCGACCGGGTCGCCCTCCGCGGCGCCCACCCGCGCCGCCAGCTCCGGGTGCAGCTGCACGTACGGGCCCGGGGCGGCCGCCGTCAGCTCGCCGACCCGGCGCGTCTGGGCGCCCGACTGGTACTGGGCGAGGACCCGGCCCGTCGTCAGCCACACCGGGTACTCCGCGTCCGTCTCCTCCGCCGCCGGCCGGTGCTGCACCCCCGCGAACCGCGCCCGGCCGTCCGGCGTCGCGAACCGGTCGAGGAACATCCGCGGCACCGGCTCGCCGCCCTCCGGGCACGGCCAGAACACGCCGTCCTCCGCCTCGATCCGGGCGTACGTGATCCCCGAGTAGTCCGCCTTCCCCCCGGCCGACGCCCGCCGCAGCTCCGCGAAGACCTCCTCCGCCGCCACCGGGAACCCCGGCGCCCGCGCCGGCGCCAGCCGCTCCGCCAGCCCGCGCAGCACGTCGAGGTCGCCGCGTACGCCGGGCGGCGGGTCGACGGCGCGGCGGCGCAGCAGCACCCGGCCCTCCAGGTTCGTGAGCGTGCCGGTCTCCTCGGCCCACTGCGCCACGGGCAGCACGACGTCCGCGAGCGCCGCCGTCTCGGACAGCACGACGTCCGCGACCGCCAGGAAGTCCAGCGACCGCAGCCGCTGTTCGACGTGCGCGGCGCGCGGCGCGGAGACCACCGGGTTGGAGCCCATGAGCAGCAGCGCCCGGACGCCGTCGGGTCCGGGGGCGCCGAGGGCGTCGAGGAGTTCGTACGCGCTGCGCCCGGGGCCCGGCAGCGTGCCGGGGTCGACGCCCCAGACGGCGGCGACGTGGGCGCGGGCGGCGGGGTCGGTGAGCAGCCGGTAGCCGGGGAGCTGGTCGGCCTTCTGGCCGTGTTCGCGCCCGCCCTGCCCGTTGCCCTGGCCGGTGAGGCAGCCGTAGCCGGAGTAGGGGCGGCCGGGGCGGCCGGTGGCCAGGCACAGGTCGATCCAGGCGCCGACGGTGTCGGTGCCCTTGGCGTGCTGCTCGGGTCCGCGGGCGGTGAGGACCATGGCCGCCTCGGGGTCGCAGAACAGCGCGACGGCCTCGCGCAGTTGCGGTACGGGCACGCCGGTGATCCGTTCGACCAGCTCCGGCCAGTGGGCCATGGCGGCGGCGCGGGCGGCGGGCCAGCCGGTGGTGCGGGCGGCGATGTAGGCGTCGTCGGTGCGGCCTTCGGCGATGACGAGGTGGAGCAGGCCGAGGGCGAGCGCGAGGTCGGTGCCGGGGCGGGGCGCGAGGTGCAGGTCGGCCTGCTCGGCGGTGCGGGTGCGGCGCGGGTCGACGACGATCAGCGTGCCGCCGCTCCGCCGCAGTTCGGTGAAGTAGCGCAGCGCGGGCGGCATGGTCTCGGCGGGGTTGGCGCCGACGAGGACGACGCAGCCGGTGCGGGGGATGTCGGCGAGGGGAAAGGGCAGGCCGCGGTCGAGGCCGAAGGCGCGGCTGCCCGCGGCGGCGGCGGAGGACATGCAGAAGCGGCCGTTGTAGTCGATCTGGGAGGTGCCGAGGACGACGCGGGCGAACTTGCCGAGCGCGTACGCCTTCTCGTTGGTCAGCCCGCCGCCGCCGAAGACGCCCACCGCGTCCGCCCCGTGCCCGTCGCGGGCGCGGGCGAGGCCGGCGGCGACGCGGTCGAGCGCGTCGGGCCAGGTGGCCGGGCGGAGCGGGGCGGCGGGGTCGTCGCGTACGAGGGGGTGGGTCAGTCGGGCGGCGGAGTCCAGGACGGCGGGGGCGGTGCGGCCCTTGCCGCACAGGGCGCCGCGGTTGACGTCGAACGCCGTGCGCTCCAGCACGTCGGGGGCGCCGCCGTCGGCGGCCGGGGCGAGCGTCATGCCGCACTGGAGCGAGCAGTACGGGCAGTGGGTGTCGACGGTCATGGGGTGAGGGTGCGGGAGGGATGTCACCCCTGGTGGACGGGCGTATTACGGGACGGGTTCGCGCTCCTCAGCGGCCGGGGCGCACGGGCGTGAGCAGCCGTTGACAAGGCGACCCGGCGCGGAAACGGGGCCGCAACGGCGAGGGGCCAGGCTCGCGGGTATGACGACCGCGGCAGAGCTGATGGGCAGGATCACCGCCGAGCTGAGCACGGGTCTCGCGGCGGCGGGCCGCGGGCGCGGGCACCCGCGGGCGCCCGCGCTGGTGGCGGTGGCGCACGGGAGCAGGGATCCGGAGGCGGTGCGTACGGTACGCGCGCTGCTGGCCGCGGTACGGCGGCTGCGGCCGGGGCTGCCGGTGCGCCTGGGGCACGTGGAGCTGAACGAGCCGCTGCTGCGGGACACGCTGGGGGCGCTGACGGGCGACGCGGTGCTGGTGCCGCTGCTCTTCGGCCGGGGCCACCACGTGACGCGGGACATCCCGGAGATGCTGCGGGCGGCGGGCGAACGCGGCCGGCGGGAACGCGCGGGCGAGCCGGCGCCGCCCGGGAGCACCGGAGCTGCCGCGGGGCCCGGCCCCGGCGGGTCCGGCGGGGGCGGCACCTCCGCGCCCCCGCTCTCCGCCCGCGTCGCCGCCCCCCTCGGCCCGCACCCCCTCCTCGCCGAGGCGCTCGCCGGCCGGCTGGCCGCGGCCGGCTGGCGCGGCGACGGGGTCGTGCTCGCCGCCGCCGGGTCGCGGGCCGCCCGGTCGGCGGCCGACACCGGGGCCACCGCCGCGCTGCTGGCCGCCCGGCTCGGGGTGCCGGTGCTACCCGCGTACGCCTCGGCCGCCGCCCCGACCGTCGCGGAGGCGGCCCGCACGCTCGCCGCCCGGGGCTGCCGCCGTATCGGGGTGGCCTGCTGCTTCACGGCCCCCGGCCTCTTCGCGAGCCGCACCGCCGCGGACGCCCGCGCCCTGGGCCTGGCCGCCGCCGCACCGCTCGGCGCGCACCCGGCGCTGGCGCGGCTCGTACTCCACCGCTACGACGAGCAGCTCGCCGGCCTCGCCACTCGCTCCCGCACCCGCCCCGCAGCCTGACCACCCTCCTCCCGGCCTGCGGTTATAAGGGAGAGATAAAAGCTCCATAGGCGCGCGGACCGATTCTGCGGCAGCCTCGGGGGCCGGTTCCGGGGCGAGGTCGAGGGGTGGCGGCGTGACAGAGGCAAGGGTGCGGGCGAACGAGACCACGGTGCCGGTGCTGCCGTGCGTGTCGGTGGCGGAGACGCTGGAGTTCTACCAGGCGCTGGGGTTCGTGATCACCTACGAGCAGACCCGGCCCTACCTCTACCTGGCGCTGGAGTGGAGCGGTGTCGCACTCCACTTCGGCACGCCGCCTAAGGACATCGACCCCAGCCGGGAGGACGCCGGCGGCTGCCTGGTCCTGGTCGACCGGGTCGCGCCGTACCACGCGGAGTTCACCCGGGCCCTGCGCGCCGCCTACGGCAGGGTCCCCGGCAAGGGCAGGCCGCGGATCACCCGGTTCCGGCCCGGGGCCAGCCGGTTCACCGTGGTCGACCCCTCCGGGAACTCGGTCATCTTCATTCAGCGGGACGAGCCGGAAGAGCTGGAGTACGGCGGCTCGAAGAGCCTCACGGGCCTGCCCAGGGCCCTCGACAACGCCCGGATCTTCAGCGAGTTCAAGAACGACGACCGCACCGCCCTGCGGGTCCTGACCACCGCCCTGCGCAAGCACGGGCCCGGCGCCCCGGCCGCGGACGTGGCCCGGACGCTCGCCACCCTGATCGAGTTGGCCGCCGCCCTGGAGGAGACCGACGGAGTCGGCGAGTGGCGCCGCCGCCTGCACGCCCTCGACCTCACCGACGCGGAGCGCCGCCGGGCCGAGGAGGGTCTGCGCGACGCCGAGGACCTCCGCCTGTGGGACGCCACCGGTGCGGGCCCGGATGCGGCGGCGGACACGCCCTGACGCCGGCCGGCCGCGCTCGCGCGGGCACCCGCGGCCTCGCCCGACGGCGAGCGGTCAGCTCTGCGTAACCGGCGCGTTTCCGCTCCGTCAACCTCGCAGCCCTAGGGTGCGAAGGCGGCCCGCGGGCGGCTGTCCCCGGGCTCCCCCACATCGAGGAGTGGATGGTCGTGGAGCGCCGTTCTTTCCTGCGCGGAGCGGTCGTCGGCGGATCGGCGGCGGCGTTCGGCGGCAGCCTGTGGCGGGGGTCGGCCGCGGCCGACCCGGCGCAGCCGGGGGCCGGCCCGTACGGTGCGCCGGGGGCGGCGGACGGCAACGGGATCCGGCTGCCGCAGGGCTTCTCCAGCCGGGTCGTGGCGCGCTCCGGGCAGCAGGTGGCCGGTACGTCGTACACCTGGCACCCCGCTCCGGACGGCGGTGCCTGCTTCGCGGACGGCGACGGCTGGATCTACGTCTCCAACTCCGAGGTCGCCCCCTCCGGCGGCGCCGGCTCGATCCGCTTCACCGCCGCCGGCGAGGTGGCGGGCGCGTACCGCATCCTGTCCGGGACGCGGCAGAACTGCGCGGGCGGCAGGACGCCGTGGGACACCTGGCTGTCCTGCGAGGAGGTCGACCGCGGCTACGTCTACGAGACCGACCCGTGGGGCGCGAAGGCCGCCGTGCGGCGCGACGCGATGGGCCGCTTCAAGCACGAGGCGGCGGCCGCGGACCCGGAGCGGCAGGTCGTCTACCTCACCGAGGACGTCTCCGACGGCTGCTTCTACCGCTTCCGGCCCGCCACCTGGGGCTCCCTCTCCGCCGGCACCCTGGAGGTGCTGCGCATGGGCCACGGCACCTCGGGCCCGGTCACGTGGGCGCCGGTGCCGGACCCGAGCGGCGCTTCGGCGGCGACGCGGAACCAGGTGGCGGGCGCGAAGCGGTTCGACGGCGGCGAGGGCTGCCACTACTCGGGCGACGCCGGCGTCTGCTGGTTCACGACGAAGGGCGACGGCCGTGTCTGGCGGTACGACGCGGCGGCGCAGACCCTGGAGTTGGCGTACGACGACTCCCTCGTCTCCGGCGCCGCCCCGCTCACCGGCGTCGACAACGTCACCGGCAGCCGCTCCGGCGACCTCTACGTCGCCGAGGACGGGGGCGACATGGAGATCTGCCTCATCACCCCGGACGACGTCGTCGCCCCGTTCCTGCGCGTCGAGGGGCAGGGCGGCTCGGAGATCACGGGCCCGGCGTTCACCCCGGACGGCACCCGCCTGTACTTCTCCAGCCAGCGGGGCACGTCGGGCAGTTCCTCGGGCGGCATCACGTACGAGATAGCCGGACCGTTCCGCACATGAGCCCGCGCACCCGCGTCAGCGGGGGTTCTTCCACAGCCGTACGGCGCGGTCCTTGCGGTCGGCGCCCGCGATCAGCTTCCCGTCCGGGCTGAACGTCACCTCCTCGATCAGGCCCTTGCCCTTCCCGTCCTCCTCGCCGCTCACCAGCCGCGCGCTCGGCTTGCCCCGGGCCACGTTCCACAGCAGCACGCCGCCGCCGCTCTCCGAGGTGGTGGCGAGCGTCTTCCCGTCGGGGCTGAACTCCAGGTCGGCGACGGTGGTGAGGTAGTCGTCGCGCAGGGTCCGCTTCTTCCCGCCGGGCAGGTCCCACAGCCGGATCCCGCCGTCGGCGAAGCCGACCGCGAGGGTTTCGCCGTCCGGGCTGTACGCCACGGCCGTCGCCTCCCGGGGCTGGTCGAGGACCTTCGCCGGGTCGTCCTGGCCGTACGGCTCCGGGTCGCGGCCGGCGACGTCCCATATCAGGGTCGTGTCGTCGCGGGCGTAACTGGCCTCGGAGTCGTCGCCCGCGGATGCCAGCGCCTTGCCGTCCGGGCTGAAGGCGACGGCGGTGACGTCCATGTCGTGGTCGAAGTACGCGGCGACGTCGTCGCCGCGCTCGGCGGGGTCGAACAGGTACACCGAGCCCGTCCTGCTGCCGATCGCCAGCAGCTTGCCGTCGGGGGCGAACGCCACGTTCTCGCCGCCCATGTGCAGGTAGTTGAGCCACCGCCGCCCCGCCACGTCGTACAGGCCGGTCCCGCCGGTGGCGGTGCCGGTGGCGAGCAGCTTGCCGTCGGGGCTGAACTCGACGTCGGCCACCCCGGGCACGAGGTTGCTGACGGTGTTCTTCTGGGTGACGGTGTCGCTCTGCTTGCGGCTTGCGACGTCCCAGAACCGGATCTTGCCGTCGTCGCCGCCGGTGACAAGCGTCCTGCCGTCGGGGCTGAAGTCGATGCCGGCGGGGCCCGGGGCGCGGGCGGGGAAGGCGAGGCTGCCGGTGGGCTCGTACGACCCGTACGGCGAACTCGGCTGCTGCTTCCGGTCGGAGCCGGACGAGGGCAGGAAGACGGCGACGAGGACGATGACGAGGATGACGGCCCCGACCCCGCCGAACAGCAGGGCCAGGGACGCGGGGCCGCCGCGCGCGGCGGTGTCCGGGGGCGGGGGCACGGCCGGGCCGCCGGCGGTGACGGTCCGGGCGTACGCGTCCGGGGCGGGCGCCGCGGGGGCGCCGGGCGCGGCCGGAGGGCCGGGCGCAGGGGCGGCGGCGGTGCGGGTGGCGAGGTCGGGCGAGCCGGGTGCGGCGGGTGCGCCGGGCCCGCCGGGGACCGTGCGCCCGGCGGTGGCGCCGGGCGCGGCCGGAGCCGTGGCCGCGGCGTCCGCCCGCCCCGGCCCTTCGGCCACCTCCGTGGCGGGGTGCGCGGGCTCCGGCGCCGGCGGCGCCACCACCGTCGCCGGATGCCCCCCGTCCGCGGCGGCCCCGCGGCACTGCTCGATGACCTCCGCGGGCGTCGGCCGCCGGTCCGGGTCCTTCGCCAGACAGGCGGCGGCGACGGCCCGTACCGGCTCCGGGCAGCCGTCGAGGTCGGGCTCCTGCTCCAGGATCCGGTAGACCACGCCGTGGTCCGTACCGCCGCCGAAGGCGTGCCCGCCGGTGACGGCGAAGTGGGCGATGCCGCCGAGGGCGAAGATGTCGCCGGCCTCGGTGACGGTCTGGCCCCGGATGTACTCGGGCGCCATGTAGGCGGGCGTGCCGGCGCGTACGCCGGTGGCGGTCACGGCCGTCAGGTCCGCGGCCCGGGCGATGCCGAAGTCGATGACCTTGGGCCCGTCGGCGGTCAGCAGGATGTTGGACGGCTTGAGGTCGCGGTGGATGACGTCGGCGGCGTGGATGGACTGCAGCGCCTCGGCGACCCTGGCGATCAGCGCGAGCGCCGCCGCGGCCGGCAGCGGCCCGCTCTCGGCGACCGCCTGCTGGAGGGAGGGCCCGGGCACGTACGCGGTGGCGAGCCAGG
This sequence comes from Streptomyces aculeolatus, assembly GCF_020400605.1. GTDB lineage: Bacteria > Actinomycetota > Actinomycetes > Streptomycetales > Streptomycetaceae > Streptomyces > Streptomyces aculeolatus. The sequence continues at coordinate 115,538 of NZ_JAINRD010000004.1, forward strand.
GCTCGTCGGCGCGGAGGTCGGCGTCGACGACCGGCACGGTGTAGAGGCCCTGCACCCGCCGGGCGGCGGCGACCTCCTGCGCGAACCGCTTGCGGAACGCGGCGTCGCCCGCGTACTCGCGGTGGACGACCTTGACCGCCACGGCGCTGCCCGCCGGCGTCCGCGCCAGGTACACGCGGCCCATCCCGCCGGCGCCGAGCACCGCCTCCAGCCGGTACGGGCCGGTCTCGGCGGGGTCGCCGGCCCCCAGCGGCCGGAGCGGCGGCGGGGCCGTGGGCCACCCCGGCTCCCCCGCGCGGGCCCGCGGCACGGCCGGCCGGCCGTCGTCCGGTCCGGACATGGTCCCCCTCACCCCCCGGCGGCCTCCCGACCGCCTCGCCTGCTCCCGGACCGCGGCCCCGCGGCCCCCTTAGGCCCTGTCTGACGCGAGCGACAGCGTAACGAACCCGTGTGCGCCCGACATCAGCGCCGACGGCCGGCGCCGTCCCGTTCGACAGGCGGGCGGAATCCACCGCGTATACCGTGATCGGGGGATGTCCGTTTCGCGGGGCCCGACGGCCCGTGCGCGCGACCGCTCCGGACGGGCTGTCGCATGCTCGACGGAAGGTGGTCCATGAAGATCGCAGTCATCGGCGGCACCGGCCTGATCGGGTCGCAGGTCGTCGAGAAGCTCGCCGCCGCCGGACACGAGGCCGTGCCGCACGCGCTGTCCACGGGCGTCGACGTGCTCACCGGCGAGGGCCTGGCGCAGGCGGTGGCCGGCGCCGAGACCGTCCTCAACCTGACGAACTCACCGACCTTCGACGACGCCTCCCCGGCGTTCTTCCGGACCTCGATGGACAACATCCTGGCCGAGAGCAGCGAGGCCGGGGTGGGGCACGCCGTCATCCTGTCGATCGTCGGCGTCGACCTCGTGCCCGACCTGGACTACTACCGGGCCAAGACGCTCCAGGAGGACATCCTCAAGGCCGGCCCGATCCCGTACTCCGTCGTCCGCGCGACGCAGTTCATGGAGTTCATGCAGCCGACCCTGGCCATGACCACCGAGGGGGCCACCGTCCGCCTCCCGTCCACCCCGGTCCAGCCGATCGCCGCCCGGGACGTCGCCGACGCGGTCGCCGGCGTCGCCGCCGGCGCGCCCCTGAACGGCACCCTGAACATCGCGGGCCCGGACGTCCTGCCCCTCGACGAACTCGGCCGGATCACGCTGGCGGCCCACCCGGACGGGCGCGCGGTGGTCACCGACGAGACCGCCGGGATGTTCGCCGCGGCCCCGGACGAAGCCCTCCTCGCCCCACCCGACGCCCGCATCGCCCCCACCCGCTACCGCGACTGGCTCACCTGGCCGCAGGGGTGAGGGGCGGCGCCCCCGCACGGGCGCCGCCCCTCCGGACCGGTCTGCCGTCGGGTGAGGGTCAGGGCAACGCCGACGGTGGCCGGGGGTTCAGGTGGCGGGCTGGGGCCTGCGGCCGCGGGCCGCGGGCCTGGTGCCGTGGGGCTTCCCGCCGTTCGGCGAGGCCCCGTTCGCGGCGGCTCCGCCGGGCGCGGTCCCCTTCGCGGCAGCCCCGTTCCCGGTCCCTTGCTGCGCCGACGGTGTCCGCGCGGTCCCGTCCTGCGCCGGCCGGGCCGCCGCCCGCGCCGCCTCCAGCCGGGCCACCGGGATGCGGAACGGGCTGCACGAGACGTAGTCGAGGCCCACGTCGTGGAAGAAGTGCACCGACTCCGGGTCGCCGCCGTGCTCGCCGCACACGCCCAGCTTCAGGTCCGGCCGCGTCGCGCGCCCCGCCGTCACCGCGTCGCGGACCAGCGCGCCGACGCCGTCCTTGTCGATCGTCTCGAACGGGGAGACGCCGAAGATGCCCTTCTCCAGGTACGCGGTGAAGAAGCTCGCCTCCACGTCGTCCCGGGAGAAGCCCCACACGGTCTGGGTCAGGTCGTTGGTGCCGAACGAGAAGAAGTCCGCGGACTCCGCGATCTGGCTGGCGGTCAGCGCCGCGCGCGGCAGCTCGATCATCGTGCCGAGCGTCAGCTTCAGCTCCACGCCCCGCGCCGCCTGGACCTCCGCGATCACGGCTTCGGCCTCGTCGCGTACCAGCTCCAGCTCCTGCACCGTGCCCACCAGCGGGATCATGATCTCCGCCCGCGGGTCGCCCTTCGCCTCCATGCGCTGCGCCGCCGCCTCCGCGATGGCCCGCACCTGCATGGTGAACAGCCCGGGGATCACCAGCCCGAGGCGCACGCCGCGCAGGCCCAGCATCGGGTTCTGCTCGTGCAGCCGGTGGACGGCCTGGAGGAGGCGCAGGTCGTTCTCGTTGTGGTCCTTGCGCGACTCGGCGAGCGCGACCCGTACCGACAGCTCCGTGATGTCCGGCAGGAACTCGTGCAGCGGCGGGTCGAGGAGCCGCACCGTGACGGGCAGTCCGTCCATGACCTCGAAGAGCTGCACGAAGTCCCGCTGCTGGAGCGGCAGCAGGTCCGTCAGGGCGGCCTCGCGCTCCTCCTCGGTGTCGGCGAGGATCAGCCGCTCGACCAGCTCGCGCCGCTCGCCGAGGAACATGTGCTCGGTGCGGCACAGCCCGATGCCCTGCGCGCCGAAGCGGCGGGCGCGGGCGGCGTCGTCGAAGTTGTCGGCGTTGGCGCGCACGCGCAGCCGGCGGATGCGGTCGGCGTACGACATGAGGCGGTGCACGGCGACGACGAGTTCGTCGGCGTCCTCGGCGCCGGCGTGCATGCGGCCCTCGAAGTACTCCACGACCGGCGACGGCACGACCGGCACCCGGCCGCGGTAGACCTTGCCGCTGGAGCCGTCGATGGACACGACGTCGCCCTCGTCGATGACCTCGCCGCCGGGCGCGGTCAGCTGCCGCCGCTTGGTGTCGACCTCCAGCTCCTCCGCGCCGCACACGCACGTCTTGCCCATGCCCCGGGCGACGACGGCGGCGTGCGAGGTCTTGCCGCCGCGGGAGGTGAGGATGCCCTCGGCGGCGATCATGCCGTCGAGGTCGTCGGGGTTGGTCTCGCGGCGGATGAGGATGACCTTCTCCCCGGAGCGCGACCACTTCACGGCCGTGTACGAGTCGAAGACCGCCTTGCCGACGGCGGCGCCCGGCGAGGCGGCGATGCCGCGGGCCAGCTTCTCGCCCTTGTGGCCGTTGTCGAACCTCGGGAACATCAGCTGCGCGAGCTGCGCCCCGTTGACGCGCTGCAGCGCCTCGGCCTCGGTGATCAGCCCCTGGTCGACGAGCTGCACGGCGATCCGGAACGCCGCCGCCGCGGTGCGCTTGCCGACGCGGGTCTGGAGCATCCACAGCTTGCCGCGCTCGATGGTGAACTCGATGTCGCACAGGTCGCGGTAGTGGGTCTCCAGCGTCTCCATGATCCGCATCAGCTCGTCGTACGAGGCCTCGTCGAGGTCCTGGAGCTTCGCGAGCGGCACGGTGTTGCGGATGCCGGCGACGACGTCCTCGCCCTGCGCGTTCTGCAGGTAGTCGCCGTAGACGCCCTGCTGGCCGCTGGCGGGGTCGCGGGTGAAGGCGACGCCGGTGCCGGAGTCGGGGCCGAGGTTGCCGAAGACCATGGAGCAGATGTTGACGGCGGTGCCGAGGTCGCCGGCGATGCGCTCCTGGCGGCGGTAGAGCTTGGCGCGCTCGCCGTTCCAGCTGTCGAAGACGGCCCGTACGGCCAGGTCCATCTGCTCGCGCGGGTCCTGCGGGAAGGGCCGGCCGGTCTCCCGGGCGACGATGTCCTTGAACGTGCCGACGAGGGCTTCGAGGTCGGCGGCGTCCAGCTCGACGTCGGTGGCGGCGCCCTTGGCGCGCTTGGCGTCCTCCAGCGCGGTCTCGAACAGCTCGCCGTCGATGCCCTGGACGGTGTTGCCGAACATCTGGATGAGGCGGCGGTAGGAGTCCCAGGCGAACCGCTCGTCGCCGGCCTGGGCGGCGAGCCCGGGCAGGCAGGCGTCGGTCAGGCCGATGTTGAGGACGGTGTCCATCATGCCGGGCATGGAGAACTTGGCGCCGGAGCGCACGGAGACCAGCAGCGGGTCGCCCGCCTGGCCGAGCTTCTTGCCCATGCGGCGTTCGAGGGCGTCGAGGTGGGCGCCGACCTCGTCGCGCAGGGCGGGGGGTTCGGCGCCGCTGGCGAGGTAGACCTTGCAGGCCTCGGTGGTGATGGTGAAGCCGGGCGGGACGGGCAGGCCGAGGTTGGTCATCTCGGCGAGGTTGGCGCCCTTGCCGCCGAGGAGGTCCTTGAGGTCCTTGTTGCCCTCGTGGAAGTCGTAGACGAACTTGACCGCGGCCGCCTTCGCCGCCGCCTTCGTCGCCGACGGAGCCCCCTTCCCCGGGGACTTCTTCGCGGCCTTCTTCTTATCCGGCTTCGTTTCCGGCACGGGATCGACTCCTCGTGTGGGACCCCTGGCGGGGGGAGCTGCCCTGACGGCGAGGAACATACCCAGATCGAAGGCTCCAGGGGATGAGGCGTAGACGATCACGAGGGGGGTCGGCCCTCACACCTGGGATCCTGCCGGCGACCGGGAGCCGCGCCCCTTCTTCACTTCTCTTAACGACGATCCCGGACCGGCGGGCATCGGCAAGCCGGGCGGGTCATCCGCGTTACGGAACGCAGTTGTGGCTTCGAGAGGTGAAGGGATGCGGGTGGCACTCAGTGCCGCGCATACGAGAGATAGCGTCCACATTTGAGCGCTCGTTTGAGCGCAAGGCGTATCAAGCGTGGGGAGAATCACGCGATCGGGTGCGGGAAATCTCACGATGTGGACAGGACGGGTGCCCGGACGCGGTACGAGTCGGCCGGAACCGGGAGCACGCGGGCCGTGCTCCCGCAACGTGCGTGTGTGCGCCCCCGGTTCTGCTTGTCGACCCGACAGCAGCGCGCTAGTTTTGCGTGCCAACCAGACGTAATGACGCGATGACACCTCGCTGAGGGAGGCGCTCGCATGAGCGGCGCGGAACACCGGCTTCTCTTCCACGGCGGGGCGTTCGCCGCGGTGACCCGCTCCGGGGACGTCACCGGGGCGCGGGAGGCCCGGCCGGACGGCTTCTTCCTCGGGGACACCCGGCATCTGAGCCGCTGGCAGCTGACGGTGGACGGCGCGGTCCCGACCCTGCTGGCCGCGGACCCGGCCGCCACCGGGCCGGCCGCGGCGCGGGCCGTCCTCGTACCTCCCACGGACCGCGACGAGCCGCCGCCGCACACGGTCTTCCGCGAGCAGCACGTCGCGGGCGGCGCGCTGGTCGACACCCTGCGCATCACCGGCAACCGCGCCGAGCCCGAGAAGCTGTGGCTCGCGCTGACGGTCGACGCGGACTTCGCGGACCAGTTCGAGTTACGGGCCGACCACCGCGTCTACGGCAAGCCGCACGCGGTACGGGCCCGGGAAGTGCTCCCGGCGGGGGTGGAGTTCCGCTACCGCCGCGGCGCGTGGCGGGCCCGCACGACGGTCACGGCGGAACCGCCGCCGGACGCGGTGGAGGAGACGGGCAGCGGCGCACGGCGCCTGGTGTGGCACCTGAAGCTGGCGCCGCACGAGACCACGGAACTGACACTCCGTGCCGCGGCAGCGTCGGGGACGGAGGAGGCCGACCCGGCGCCCGGAGCACCCGGGGCGTCCGGAGCGCCGTCGGCGTCCGGAGCACCCGCGGCCGGGCCCGCCGCGGGGCGGAACGGCACCCCCCGGCCCCGTACGGCCGCATCCCCCGGCGCACCCCCCGCCGCCGGGACGGCATCCACCCCCTCCGCCGCCGCCCCGCCCGACCTCGCCCGGGCCGCGGAGCAGGGCCTCGCCGACCTCGACGGGCTCCTCATCCCCGCCGCCGGACCCGGCGGCGAGGAGGTGCGGGTGCCGGCGGCCGGGGTGCCGTGGTTCCTGGCGCTCGTCGGCCGGCACGCGCTCGTCGCGTCGCTGTTCGCGCTGCACCACCGCCCGGCGCTCGCCCGCGACACGCTCCTCGCGCTCGCCGCCACCCAGGCCGGCGAGGCGGACGGCGAACCGGGGAAGATCGTGCACGAGGTGCGCCACGGCGAGCTGGCCCACTTCGGCCAGGTGCCGTACGGGCGCTACTACGGGGCCGTGGACACCACCCCGCTGTTCCTCGTCCTCCTCGGCGCGCTCACCGAGCACACCGGCGACGACGGGCCCGCCCGCCGCCTGGAGCCGCAGGCCCGCGCCGCCGTCGAGTGGATGTTCCGCGACGGCGGCCTCGCCGACTCCGGCTACCTGCGCTGCCGCCCCGACGACGGCGCCCCGGCCGGCCAGAGCTGGCGCGACTCCCCCGGCGCCCTGTGCGCCGCCGACGGCACCCGCGCCACCGGCACCCTCGCGCCCGCCGCGCCCCAGGGCTACGCCCACGCCGCCCTCACCCACACCGCCCGCCTCGCCGCCACCGCCTGGGCCGACCCGGCGCTCGCCGACCGCCTCACCGCCGCCGCCGACGGCCTGCGCACCCGCTTCCTCGCCGACTTCTGGCTCCCCGGCCCCGACTTCCCCGCCCTGGCCCTGGACGGCGCGGGCCGCCCCGCCGACGCGCTGTCCTCCGACGCCGGGCACCTGCTGTGGTCGGGGCTGCTGGACGCCGACCGGGCGCGCTGGGTGGGCCGGCGGCTGCTGGAGCCGGACTTCTTCTCGGGCTGGGGGGTGCGGACCGTTGCGGCGGAGCAGGGGGCGTACCACCCGATGGCGTACCACCGCGGCGGCGTCTGGCCCCACGACAACGCGATCCTGGCCCTGGGCCTGGCCCGCTACGGCCTGCACGAGGAGGCCCGTACGGTGGTGGCGGCCCTCACCGACCTGGCGGCCCGCACCGCGCACCGCCTCCCGGAAGCCGTCGCCGGCTACCCCCGCACCGCCCAGCCCACCCCGATCCCGGTCCCCCACGCGGCCACCCCCCAGTCCTGGTCGGCGACCACGCCCCTGGCCCTGCTCACCGCACTCGCCGCCGCGGACAGCCCTTAGGGTCTGTCGCCGCCGGGGGCGTCGACGGGGGGCCGCTCGATGAGGATCATCGGGTCGCTCCCCTTGAGCTGCTGCCAGATCGTCACCAGCGCCACGAGCTGGGCCACGAGGAACGCCACCTGGACCGACGCCGTGCGCCACTGGTACACGGACAGCAGCAGGCCGGCCCTGCTGGGCCAGTAGCGCCTTTCGCCGCGGAAGGTGTCGATGTCCATGGCCACCCCGGTCAGGGTGAGGACGAGCAGCGTGAGGCTCAGTTCGAGCGGCCAGGTGCCGAAGGGCTGGTCGACGGCCTCGTTGCCGGCCCACTGCACCAGCACCGGGACGGCGTAGGCGAGGGCGAGCCCGGACGCGCGGGCGGGGCCGCGGCGGCCGGGCAGCACGCGCCACAGCGCGCCCAGCGTGAACCCGGCGCCCACCCACAGGAGTTCCAGGGAGACGGCGGACGCCAGGGTGTCGGCGAAGCCGAAGCGCTGGAGGAAGGTGTCGTCCCACCGGATGCCGCGGACGCGGTCGGCCCAGGTGAGTATCGCCACCGCGGGCACCGAGATCAGCGCGGCGAAGTACGCTCCCCGGCACGCGTTGCCCCACGTGGTGCTCCGCGGCCCCCAGGCCAGGACCAGTTCCACCGGGCCGACGGACGGCGGCAGGCGTATCCACGTGTGCGGCAGGCCGGGCGGCGGGGCGGGGTGCGGGAGCCGGTGCAGCCGGTCCAGCTCGTTCTCCAGCTGCGAGCGGTCCTCCTCCTGCTGCCCCTGCTCCAGCCGGCGCAGCAGGGCGTGCAGTTCGCGGTGGCGCCGCGCCGCCTTGAGCAGGTACCGCCGGTCGGACTCCCCCGTCACCTCGTGCAGCCGGTGGCCGGAGGGCAGCCTGCGGTGCAGGACCGCGCGCCTGCCGCCGAAGGCGAGCAGAGCGGTCAGCGTGAGCCAGAGCGCCAGCAGGGGCAGCACCGGCAGGGGGACGCCCGCGTACCAGCCGACGACGGGCGCGACGCAGACGACGAAGAACACCTTGAGGGCCAGCAGCTCCGCCGGCGGCGGGAGAGCGGCCTCCGGGCCGCCCGCGGTGCCCGGGGCCGGCGCCCGAGCCGCCGCCCGGGCACGGGCGCGCAGGACGGCGAGGAGCGCCAGGGACGGGGCCCACCACCAGAAGTAGGTGCCGTGGAACCAGTCCAGCCAGTCGGAGGGGAAGTAGCGCGTCTCGTTGAACAGGGTCGCCATGTGCCACAGGCCGTACATCGCGTCCGCGTTGCGTCTGCTGAGCCAGCTCTGGTCCTCCCACAGGTTCTGCGCGGCCCACACGCCCGCCGCGGGCGCCGCCGACGCCACGACGGCCGCCGCGATCAGCACGTACGGCGAGAGGCGGCCGCGCGGCCGTCCGGGCACCGGGGCGCCCGCGGCGCGCCACACCCGCAGCAGTGACGCGGCGGCGCCCACCAGCCAGACGAACACCAGGCACGCGCAGGCCGCGGCGAACGCGACCATGCCCCCGTTCTCCCGGAACCACTGCACCTCCCCCGGGTTGTTCTCCCAGTCGAGCCACAACCCGGCGGGCAGCGCGAACCACTCCGGGCGGGACACCACGGCGACCACGTATCCGGCGGCGGGGACGACGAGGGCGGCGGCGGCCCGTCCCGGTCTGCCGAAGGCGCACAGCGCCAGCCCGGTGAGCAGGACGAGCCCCGCATGGAGGTGGATGCGGTGCTGGTCCGTCCAGAACAGCGCCGTGCCCTGGTTGGCGAAGTGCGCGAGCAGCGGGTCGTCGAAGTAGTGGACGACGGTGATCGCGAACGCCAGCCAGCCGACGACCAGCAGGTTGCGGCCCGTACGCGTCTCGGCCCCGGTGCGCGGCACGGCGGCCGGCGCGCGCCGCAGGGCGCGCGCCGTGTACAGCAGGAGGCCGAGGAACGCCGCGTCGAACAGCAGCCAGGCCAGCGGGTCGACGACGTACCAGGGGTGCCCGCTCCACCGGGCCGCCCACGCCTTGGCGGCCGGCGGCTGGAGGGTGACCCGTACGTCCGGGGGCCTGCCTCCCGCCTCCTCCCGCGTCCAGGTCAGCTCGGTCGCGGTGCCGGTGGCCGGCAGCGAGGACATGCTCCGCGCGGGCCGCCCGCCCAGATCGACGGTCACCTCCTGCCACCAGGAGCGGTCCAGGGCGGGCGGACGCATCAGCTCCAGGTCCCACAGCCGCTCCCCGACGGTGAGGCTCCAGGGCCCGAAGTGCCGCGTCTGCAGGCTGACGACCCAGGTGGTGACGCGCTGGTCGACCGTCACCCACCGCTTGCCGACGGCCACCTCCGGCGGCTCGGTCCGCCCCTCCGTGTCCCGGTACGGAAAGGGGTCGTCCGGGAAGCGCAGCAGGCAGCGCATCGCCGTCCGGTACGCCTCCGTGTCCCCGTTCAGCAGCAGGTCCGACGCCCGGGGCCAGGACTTCGGCACCTTCACCGTGAGCCGCCCGGTGGCCTTGGAGAAGTCCTCACCCCCGTGCTTGAAGTGCACGGAGGCCGTGACGCGCGCCGCCCTCAACTGCTGGGTGCGGCATTCGTCGTCCGCCGCCCGGGCCGGCGCGTCCGGAACCGTGCACAGCAGCACGGTCGCGACCATGAGAAGAACAACGTGCCGCAACCCTCGCCCCAACGAGACCCCCACCCGTCCCGCACCGCCCCGACCACAGGTTTATACCCCGGCCGCACGGGCCACGCCCCCGAAATCCGCGCATGCGCCGAGGCGTGCGCGAGAACGACCGGCGCGTCGCGATGAGTTCCCGGGGCCCGGCCGGTCCTACCCTCGAACACCTTCACCAGGAGGACTTGTCATGCGCAACGTGACCTACTCGATGTCCATGTCCCTCGACGGCTACGTCACCGGGCCCGACGGCGGCCTCGACTGGGGCGCTCCCAGCGAGGAGGTCTTCCGGTTCTCCATCGACGAGATCCGCGGGGTCGGCGTCCACGTCATGGGGCGGCGGCTGTACGAGACGATGCTGTACTGGGAGACCGCCGCGCAGGACCCCGGACTCGGCGCGGCGGAGCGGGAGTGGACCACGCTGTGGAACCCGCTGCCCAAGGTGGTGTTCTCGCACACCCTGACGGCGGTGGAGGGCAGCGCCCGCCTGGCCTCCGGCGGCCTGGCCGAGGAGATCGGGCGGCTGCGGGAGGAGCCGGGCGAGGGCGACATCGCGATCGGCGGCGCGACGCTCGCCGCCGAGGCGGCGGCGCTCGGGCTCATCGACGAGTACCGGATCAGGGTGTGCCCGGTGCTGCTCGGCGGCGGCCTCCCGTTCTTCGACCGGCAGGAGCGCCGGGTGGACCTCGAACTCGTCGAGACCCGCACGTTCGACTCGGGCGTCGTCTTCCTCCGCCACCGCGTGCTGCGCTAGCCAGCCCCTGTCCTAGCTCCTAACCCCCGTCGGCGGCCCTCCCCCAGGGGCCGCCCGGGGCGAGGTCGGCCAGGACGGACCCCAGGTGCGGGGGTTCGAGGGGGTCGGGGAGGGTGCGGATCCCGGGCCAGGCGATCCAGGTGTGGCCGGCGAGGGTGGCCTGCTCGTCGGGGAGGAGGCCCGTGCGGCGCAGCGGGGGGCGGTCGGCGGCGTAGCGGGCGAGGAAGAAGTGCTCGGTGCCGGTGAAGTGGGTGCCCTTCCAGTGGAAGTCCCGTGCGACGGGCACGCCGCGCTCCCCGACGGCGGCGGGGTCGAGGCCGGTCTCCTCGGCGAGTTCGCGGCGGGCGGCGGCGAGCGGCGTCTCGTCCGGCTCGATGCCGCCGCCGGGCGGCTCCCAGATCAGCGCGCCGTCGAAGGGGTCGCGCCAGCGCAGCAGCAGTATCCGCTCGGCGGCGTCGAGGCAGATGACCCGCGAGGCGGGCCGATGCGTCGTATCCACCACTCCGAGGCTACTTCGCCCGGAGGACGGGCCGGGAGCGCCGCCCCCCGTTTGCCGCGGGCGGGGGCAGGGCCCCTCAGCCGCCCGAGGTGTCCAGTTCCGCGTCGGCGTCCACCCGCGGGTTCTCGTACGGGTCCGCCAGCCAGCCCTCCGGCAGCACCACCTTGTTGCGGCCCGCCGTGCGCCCCCGCGGGCCGTCCGCGCCCGCCGGCCACGGCTGGTCCAGGTCCAGGGTGCCCAGCAGGTCGTCCAGCTCCGCCAGGGAGCCGGCCATCGCCATCCGGTGGCGTACGTCCTTGCCGACCGAGAAGCCCTTCGTGTACCACGGCACGTGCTTGCGGAAGTCGATGACGCCGCGCCGCTCGTCCCCGATCCACTGCCCCAGCAGCTCCGCGTGCCGCCGCATCACCCCCGCGACCTCCTTCAGCGCCGGCCGCGCGTACGAGGCGCCCGACGCGTCCGGCCCCGCCGCGAACGCCGCCACCAGGTCGCCGAAGAGCCACGGCCGACCCAGGCAGCCGCGGCCGACGACCACCCCGTCGCAGCCCGTCTCGCGCACCATCCGCAGCGCGTCGTCCGCCGACCAGATGTCCCCGTTGCCCAGCACCGGGATCTCCGGCACGTGCTCCTTCAGCCGGGCGATCGCGTCCCAGTCCGCGGTGCCGCCGTAGTGCTGGGCCGCCGTGCGGCCGTGCAGGGCGATGGCCGTGACGCCCTCCTCGACGGCGATCCTGCCGGCGTCCAGGTACGTCAGGTGGTCGTCGTCGATGCCCTTGCGCATCTTCATCGTCACCGGCAGGCCGCCTGCGCCGGCGACCGCCTCGCGGAGGATCGCGCGCAGCAGGTTCCGCTTGTACGGCAGCGCCGAGCCGCCGCCCTTGCGGGTCACCTTCGGCACGGGGCAGCCGAAGTTGAGGTCGATGTGGTCGGCGAGGTCCTCGTCGGCGATCATGCGGGCCGCGCGGCCGGTGTACGCCGGGTCCACGCCGTAGAGCTGGATCGACCGCGGCTTCTCCGAGCCGTCGAAGTGGACGAGGCGCATCGTCTTCGCGTCCCGCTCGACCAGCGCCCGCGTCGTGATCATCTCGCTGACGAAGAGCCCGCGGCCGCCGGAGAACTCCCGGCACAGCGTGCGGAACGGCGCGTTCGTGATCCCCGCCATGGGCGCGAGCACCACGGGCGGGGAGACGGTGTGCGGGCCGATCTGCAGCTCGGACGTGCGGCTGGACATGCGGTGCGCTACCTCGTTGCGTACGGGGACGGACCCTCCATTGTCCCCCACCGGCGGCCGGTCCCGCACCGCGGCGCCGTCAGCGGTCCTCGTCACGGCGGACCCGTACCGCCAGCGCCAGCTCGTCCATGTCCTGCGCCGCCGCCGCGAGCCGGCCCACGTCGCCGCTGATGGCGCGGACCAGGACGTCCACGCCGTGCGGCTCGGAGCGGAAGGCGAAATTCAGGGAGCAGCCGAGGGTGCCGTCGTCCGGGTCGGTGAAGTAGCGCATGGCCCGCAGCCCGTTGCCCAGGTGCGGGTGGCGGAACAGCTCCACGATCGGCGGCTCCACCGCCTCGTCGTCCATCGACCGCACCAGCTCCCGCAGCCGGTCGTTGCGGTCGCCGGCCGCCGCCAGCCCCCACACGGCCAGCGGCACCGGCGCCTGCCGCGGGTCGGGCAGGTACAGGTACAGGTCCTGGCCGGGGAAGACCTCGCCGGCGCGGGTGGCGTACTGGAGCAGGGCGTCCCGCAGCCGCGCCACCTCCTCCTCGTCGCCGCCGGGCTCGACGTCCGCGAGCGTCCACCACGCCTCGGCGAACGCCTCCGCCCACTCGGCGGGACCCGGCCACGGCAGGCCCTCCCACCGCTGCGGCACCCACAGCCACTTCGCGTCGTCGTAGTCGACCTCGATCCAGCTCACCGGCTGCTCCTCGTCCAGCGGAAGGTGGTCATCACGGCGTCGAACAGCTCGACGAGCACGTCCGCGAACGCGCCCTTCGGATCGCCGTCCGCGAGGGTGCTGAACCCGACCGTCACCCACCGGGTGTCGTCCTCGGGAACCGCCAGCACGTAGTCGACGCGGCGGGAAGCGTACTCGCCGCCCTCGTCGCCGGAGGCGCGGGCGACCCGCTCGTTGCGGTAGCCGACGGACCCGTCGACGGCCGCGGGCTGCGACTGCTCCGCGTCGGCGAGCAGCCGGGCGAGGACCAGCGCGGGGTCGGCGCCCGCGGCCAGGGTGACCTCGGAGACGACGAACGACGCCGCGATCGTCACGCCGTGCATCTGCTGCACGGGCAGGTAGAGGTCGAGTCCGCCGCTCTTGCGCGCGTCGGCGGCGGCCTTGCGCAGCCGCCGCACCAGTTCCAGGCGCACCTCGGGTATCCGGTCGCGCGGCAGGTCGTCGGGCAGGTCGGCGACGGCCTCGTCGACGATCCGCAGGATCGCCTCGTCGGTGCCGTCGCGCAGCGGGATACGCGACCAGTTCGGCGGCAGCACGAGCGTGTACCCGACGGCGGCGCCCTCCTCCCGGGCCGCGTCCCCGTCGTGGTCCCGCCCTTCGTCCCCGTCCCGTACGGGTCCGTCCGTACGCTCCGTCCGCGCCGCCCGCTTCACGTAGTCGACGCGCCCCGTCCGCTCAGCCACCGTCCGCTCCCCCGCCTTCCCGTTTCCGCCGCTTCTTCTCCGCGTGGTGCGCCCGCACCCGCGCGTCCCGCTCCCGCCGCTCCCGCCTGCGCCGCCGCTCCGCCCGGTCCGTGCGCACCGCGGACACCACCCCCGTCACCAGCGCCGCCCCCGGCACCGCGACCAGCGCCGCCGGCCCCGTGACGTACGCGGCGGCCATCAGCAGCACCGACCCGAAGACGGCGGTGACCTCCAACTCGCCGTCGCCCACGTTCCGTACCGCTGCCGTGACCACCGACCGCACCAGCACCGCGGCCGCCGCGCACAGCAGGGCCCGCTCGGTCCAGGCCGCCGCGCCGGAAGCGCCGTCGACGGCCGCGCCCGCGACCGCGAGCAGCGCCCCGGCGGCCAACGGCACCAGCACCGCGGCGCGCGCGGCGACCAGCAGCGGACCGTCGGCGCGGCCCCGCGCGGACGGGGTGGTGCGGCGGGGCAGGAAGACCATCGGCTCCTCTTCACGTCGGGTGCCCGGCCACCGGGCACCGGGCTGCCGGGCACCGGGCGACCGGGCCGCCGGGCGTCACCGCGCCGGCCGCGTCACCACGTCGAGCCGATCGGCGCCTTCCAGGTGTCGCCCTTCCAGTCGTTGTACGACTCGTTGAACGGCTTGAAGGGCAGCATGTCGCTGCTGCCGAACGCCTTGTCGCCGAGGTCGACGATCGTACCGGTCCAGGCGGCGCCCAGAGAGGCCGTGTACGCGGCCCCCGCGTGCGCCGCCGTACCGCCGCCCACCAGGCCCGGGAAGCGGTCGGAGATGCGCCCGATGTTGCGCAGCAGGGACAGGCCCTCGGTGTCGCCCATGTTGAGGATCCTGCCCAGGCGCCCCACCGACGGCAGGTTCTGCGGCACGCTCGTCGACTGCCGCCGCGCGGCCTTCTTCAGCGCGTCGATCTGCGCCCGCGCCGACCGCTTCTGCGCGGCGCTGGCCGTCCGGCTGCTCAGCACCTTGCCCAGCGCCGTGCGCTTCGCGGACGACCCGGCGAGGTTCGTGGCGACCTGCCGCGAACGGGCCGCGGTCGCCGCCGTCTTCGTCAGCGCGTTTGTGCCCTTCAGCGCCGCCATCCCGGCGCGGCCGATGCCCATCGTCAGCAGCCCGATGGAGTCGACGAGCACCTCCGTCCAGCTCGCGTTGCCGGTGGCCGCGAGCAGGGCTCTGCCCCCGACCACCAGCAATCCCGCGATCAGCAGGAACGCCACCACGTTCAGCCCCGGGATGAACAGCGAGATGATCGCCACCGCCGTGGCCACCCAGCTGATGACATCGATGACGATCTTGATGATGTCGGCGTACTTGTCGACGAAGTCGCTGACGTTGTCCCACCAGCCGTCCTTGACGTCGTCGTCGATGGACTTCTTGATGCGCCCGGCGGCCGTGTCCGCGTCGGAGTCCCGGGCGGACGTCGCCCGCCCCAGCATCCGGCGCGCCTCCTCCAACTCCCCCTCGGCCGCCCCGTACGCCTTCTCCCGCTTCTTCTCGGCTTCCTTCTCGGCGTCCGAGGGCTCCGGCGCGTCCGGCGCGGACGCCTTGTCCGGCGGCTTGTTCTGCGCCATGGCCCCGGAGGCGCTCTGCGCCTTCGTCAGCGCCCGCTCGGCGGCCTTCTGCGCTTCGTCCAGGTCGGTCGCCCACGACGACAGGTGCCCGGCCACCGCCTTGTAACGGCCGGAGGTCTTCTCCATCTTGCCGGCCAGATCGGTCGCGGCACTGCGCAGCCTGTCGGCGTACTTGCCCTTCAGGGCGCCGTCCTTGCCGATGTCGCGCAGCTTGCCGACCTGCGACTCGATCGTCTCGCCGATCTTCTTCAGCCTGGCGGCCTCGTCCCGGATGTCCTCGACGTTCCCCGGTACGGGGTCGGAGTCGGCCAGCGGCTGCCAGTCGGTGGGTCGGGCCATGGCCGTCACTCACCCTTGCATTCCTGCTCGAGCTTCTTGTCCGTCTTGAGGAACGACTGATGGACGTTGCTCGCCATCTCCCCGACGGACTTCACGGACTCCAGCACTTCCTTGCGGTGCCGGTCCCAGTTGGTGGTGAAGTCCTCCATCGCGTCCGCGACGGTACCGGAGCCGTATATTCCGCGAAGCCGCTCCTGGTGTTCCTCGCAGCTCTCGAACTCCCGCTTGACGATGCCCAGATCACGTTCGATCACCTGAAGGCGGGCATAGTCCACACACAAATCGCTCATCGTTCGTCCCCCGTGGCCTTGCGTCTCTGCCGGGCAGAGTACAGGCGACAATACAAACGGGCGGTGTGCGGAGTCCGCATACTCCGCCCGGCTCACGCGGCGCTACGGTCGGTCACCGGGCTCCCCTGCGGGTGTCAACCGCGCAGCGCACCCCAGGTGTCGGGCCCCACCTGGCCGTCGACGGCCAGCCCTTTCGCGGACTGGAACTTCCGGACCGCGGCCTCCGTGCTCTCGCCGAACATGCCGTCGACGCCGCCCGCGCCGAGGTCGTAGCCGCGGGCGCGGAGGATGCACTGGACCTGCACGACGCGCTCGCCGCTGTCGCCGTTCTGGGTGAGGGCCGTGCCCGAGTAGTACGTGCACGAATCCCACGGGTCCGCGGGCGGCGCCGAGGTCGTGGCCGGCGTCGTCGGCTTCGCCGACGTGGCGTCGGGGCGGGTGGGCCGGGCGGTGGGGCCGGCGGTCCCGCCGGGGCTCTCGGGCGGCCGGGTCGTGCGCGTGGCGGAGGCGCTCGGGGACGGCGGTGCGGTCTCCTCGCCGTCGTCGTCCTCCGCCTCCGACGGCTTCACGTCGCCCGGCTGCTTGCTCTGCGCGGCGGGGGCGCTCGAACTCCGGTCCGCCCCGCGCGCGTTCGCGTCGCCGTCGCCGTCGTCGCCGGAGCCCACCCACCCCGGCACGGTGAACGCCAGCGCCGCCACGGCCGCCACGGCGACGGCGGCACCGGCCAGCATCAGCGGACGGCGGCGGGCCGGGGGCCGGCCGCCGGGGGCGCCGGCGGTGCCGGGAGTGCCCTGCCCGTACGGCGTGAACGGCCCCGGCGGGGTGGGCTGCCCGTGGGGCGCGGCCTGCCCGTGGGGCGTGCCCCGGCCGGGCGTGAACGGCCCGTGCGGTGGCCCGCCCGGCCCGTACGGGCCCGGTGCCCCCGGTGCTCCCGCCACCGGCCCGGCCGCGCCGCCGGGGCCGGCCGCGGCACCCGGCGCGAATCCCGCCGCCGCGTTCAGCGCCTCCGGCGGCATCGACGGCGTATGCGACTCCGGCGCCGGGCCGAACCCGCCCGCACCCGCACCGGCCGCCAGACCCGCCGCGCCCGTGCCGCCGACCGCTCCCAGGCCCGGGCCGAGGCCCGCGCCGCCCAGCCGCATCGTCTCCGCCGGATCCGGCAGCGGCTCCCCCGCCGCCACCGCCGCCAGCAGCCGTGCCGCGCGCAGCGCGTCCGCGCGGCGCCCCGGGTCCTTGTCCATCAGCTCCCGCAGCGCACCCGTCAGCGCGCCCGCCCGCTGCGGCTCCGGCAGCGGGTCCACGACGATCGCGCTGATCGTCGACCACGTCGACGACCGGCGGAACGGCGACATGCCCTCCACCGCCGCGTACAGCGTCGCGCCCAGCGACCACACGTCCGAGGGCGGCCCCGGCAGGTCGCCGCGGGCCCGCTCGGGCGACAGGTAGTCGATGGAGCCGACCATCTCGCCGGGGGCCGTCAGCCGCGTCGTGCCGTCGTCGCCCGGGTCGTCCATCGCGGCGATGCCGAAGTCGGTGAGGACGACGCGCCCGCCGCGCGCCAGCAGGATGTTCGCGGGCTTCACGTCGCGGTGCAGGATCCCCGCCCGGTGCGCCGCGGCCAGCGCGTCGACCACCTTGGCGCCGATGGCGGCGGCCTCCGCGGGGTCCAGCACGCCCCGCTCCCGTATCACGTCGTCCAGCGAAGGGCCGTCGACCAGCTCCATCACGATCAGGGGCCGGCCCTCGTGCTCCGTGACGTCGTGCACGGCGATCACGCCCGGGTGGTCGACCCGGGCCGCGGCCCGCGCCTCCCGCTGCATCCGCAGCCGCAGTTCCGCCGCGTCCGGCGCCGCGCCCTCCCCGAACGCACGCAGCTCCTTCACCGCGACCTCGCGGCCCAGGACCTCGTCCACGGCACGCCACACCGTGCCCATGCCGCCCCGCCCGAGCTGCCCCACCACGCGATACCGCCCGGCAAGCAGCCGGACGCCCCCCGCTTCGCTCTCCCCCACAGCCGCCCTCTGCCGTTCGCCGCACGCACCGTGTCCGATGCGCGCACTGTGTCCGTGACCCGGGGCAGCCTAACGGGCCCGGGTGACAACGGAGTCGGGATGCGCCCACGCGCCCGCTCACTTCTCCGCGCCCCCCTCGCCCGCGCCCCGCAGCGCCGTGAACGCCAGCGCCGCCACCGCCAGCGACAGCACCGCGCTGATCACGCCCACCGCCGCCAGCCCGCCCGCGAACGCCTCCCGCGCCGCCCCCAGCAACTCCGCGCCCAGCGGCCCCGGCAGCTCCTCCGCCACCGCCGCCGCACCGGCCAGGGTGTCCCGCGCCGTCTCCGCCGCCGCCTCCGGCGTGCCCTCCGGCACCCCGCCGCCGACATCCGACCGGTACACCGCCGTGCCCACGCTCCCCAGCACCGCGACACCCAGCGCCACGCCCAGCTCCGAACCCGTCTCGCTGATCGCCGACGCCGCACCCGCCTTCTCCGGAGGTGCGGAACCCACCACCAGCTCGGTGCCCAGCGCCAGCACGGGGCCGATGCCCGAGTTCACCAGCGCGTACGCCACCGCGATCACCGCGATGTCCCCCGAACCACCCGGCTCCACCCGGCTCAGCAGCAGGAACCCCGCCGCCGCCGACACCAGCCCCGCGCCCATCACCGCCCCCGGCCCGAACCGGCGCGCGAACGCCGGCGCCGTCACCGACGCGACGATCAGCACCCCCGCCGGCGGCAGCAGCCACAGCCCCGCCCGCAGCGCCGACTGCCCCTCCACCAACTGCAGATACTGCGTCACGAACAGGTACGTGCCGCTCACCGCCACCGTCCCCACCAGCAGGATCAGCAGCGCGCTGCGGAACGACCGGTCGGCGAACAGCCCCAGGTCCAGCAGCGGGCTCGCCAACCGCCGCTGCCTGCGCAGGAACAGCGCCCCCGCGCCGACGCCCACCGCGGCGGCCAGCAGCGGCACGGCGGCCACCCCGTGCGCCAACTCCTTGATCGCGTACGTCGCCGGAAGCATCGTCGCCAGCGACAGCACCACGCTCGCCGCGTCCACCCGGCCCGCGCCCGGATCCCGCGACTCCGGCAGCAGCAGCGGCCCCGCCACCAGCAGCAGCACCATCACCGGGATGCCCATCAGGAACGCCGAACCCCACCAGAAGTACTCCAGCAGCGCACCGCCCGCCACCGGCCCGAGCGCGACGCCCAGGGAGAACATCGCCGCCCAGATCGCGAACGCCAGCCCCCGCTGCCGCGGGTCGAGGAAGAGGTTGCTGATCAGCGAGAGCGTCGACGGCATCAGCGTGGCACCGGCCACGCCCAGCAGCAGCCGGGCGGCGATCAGCGCCTCCGGGCCCGGCGCGTACGCGGCGGCGACGGACGCCGCGCCGAAGGCGGCGGCGCCGATCAGCAGCAGCCGGCGGCGGCCGACGCGGTCGCCGAGCGTGCCCATGGTCACCAGGAAGCCGGCGATCATGAAGCCGTAGATGTCGATGATCCACAGCATCTGCGTGTTGCTGGGCTGCAGATCGGCCGCCAGGTGCGGCACGGCGAGGTGCAGGACGGAGACGTCGAGGGCGAGGAGCAGCGTCGGCAGGGCCAGCACCGCGAGCCCGGCCCACGCGCGCGGCCCGGCACGCTCGCCGGCGCCGGTTCCGGCGGTGCCGCCCGGGTCGGGGGCGCCGGGGGCGTCGGTGCCGGGGGTGAGATCGGTGTTCACAAGGATCCCTTCGGGGTGGACGGACGGCTCGGTGCCGCGGAACCGACTGTGCGACCCGCCTCTCTCGGTCCACTCCGGATCCGCTCTCGGACGCCGCCCCGGCACCCCCGCGCCGACCGCCGCGCACACCGGGTGACGGCCCGTGCACGGCGGCGCGCGTTGTCGGACCCGCTGCGTACCGTTGAGGCATGCGATACGGGGTCCTCGGTCCACTGGCGGTGTGGACGGACGCCGGCGAACCGGTCAAGGTCGCCGAGCGGAAGGTCCGCGCGCTCCTCGCCGACCTCCTGGCGCACGAGGGCCGCACCGTCTCCGCCGGCCGGCTCGTCGAGGACCTGTGGCCCACCGGCACCCGCCCCGCGAACCCGGCCGCCACCCTCCAGACCCGCGTCTGGCAACTGCGCCGCACACTCGCCGCCGCCGAACCCGCCGCCCGCGACCAGGTCGTACGCGAACACGGCGGCTACCGCCTCGCCGCCGCCCCCGAGTCCGTCGACGCCGGCCGCTTCGCCGCCCTGACCGCCCGGGCCCGTACGACCGCCGACCCGCACGTGCGGGCGGCGCGGCTGCGGGAGGCGCTCGCGCTGTGGCGCGGCGGCGCCTACGAGGACGTCGCCGACCAGGACTTCGCCCGCGCCGAAGCGGCACGGCTGGAGGAGAACCGGCTGACCGCCGTCGAGGAGCTCGCCCACGCCCGGCTCGCCCTCGGCGAGCACGGCCCGCTCGCCGCCGAACTGGGCGGCCTCGTCGACCGCCACCCGCTGCGGGAACGGCTGCGCGCCGCACACATGACGGCGCTGTACCGGGCCGGGCGGCAGAGCGAAGCCCTCGCCGCCTACGGCGACCTGCGCCGCCGCCTCGCCCGCGACCTCGGCCTGGAGCCCGGTCCCGAGCTGGCCGCGCTGCAACGGGCGATCCTGGCGCAGGACCCGGCACTGGACGCCGACGCGGGAACGGGCACGCGCGCGGAAGCGGGCGGGCGAAGGGACGCGCGGACAGCGGCCCCGGGCACGGACGGCACCGGACTCCCCGCGGGGGCACCCCCGGCGCGCCCCGCCCCGCCGCCGTCCAACCTCCCCGCCCCCGTCACCGAACTCGTCGGCCGCGACCGGGAACTCACCGACGTACGCAAACTCCTCCGCACCGAACGCCTCGTCACCCTCGGCGGCCCCGGCGGCGTCGGCAAGACCCGCCTCGCCCTCGAAGCCGCCGCCCGGGCCCTCGCCGACGCACCGCCCGGCCTCCCGGGCGACTTCCCCGACGGCGTGTGGCTCGCCGAACTCGCCGGCCGCCGCTGCCACGACGACCCCGCCGACGCCCTCGCCCAGGTCCTCGGCGTCCACGACACCGGCGGCCGCCCCACCCACGACGTCCTCGCCGACGCCGTACGCGCCAAACGGCTCCTCCTCGTCCTCGACAACTGCGAGCACCTCGTCGAGGCCGTCGCCCCGCTCGCCGCCCGCCTCCTGCGCGCCGCCCCCGGCCTGCGCATCCTCGCCACCAGCCAGGAACCGCTCGCCATCGCCGGCGAAACCCTCTACGCGGTACCGCCGCTCACCCTGCCCCCGCACCACCCCGCCGCACCCGCCGCCACCGCGGCCGGCACCGCCGCCCTGGGCGCCGCGCCCTCCGCCGAATGCCTCCAGGAGTCCAGCGCCGTACGGCTCTTCCTCGCCCGCGCCGCCGCCGCGGCCCCCGGCTTCCAGCTCGAACCCGGCAACGCCGCCGCCGTCGCCGCCGTCTGCCGCCGCCTCGACGGCATCCCCCTCGCGCTCGAACTCGCCGCCACCCGCGTCCGCGCCCTCGGCGTCCACCGCCTCGCCGAACGCCTCGACGACCGCTTCCGCGTCCTGGCCGCAGGCAGCACCCGCCGGGACGCGCCCGAACGGCAGCGCACGCTCCGCGCGATGATCGAGTGGAGCTGGGAACTGCTCGCCCCCGCCGAACAGGCCGTCCTGCGCCGCCTCTCCGTCTTCGCCGCCGGCGCCACCCTGCCCGCCGCCGAAGCCGTCTGCGCCGGCACCGACATCGACCCCGCCGACGTCGCCGACCTCCTCGCCCGCCTCGTCGACCGCTCCCTCGTCGTCACCGCCCCCGGACCGGAAGGCCCCCGCTACGGGCTGCTGGAATCCGTCGCCGCCTACGGCCTCGAAGAGCTGACCGCCGCCGGCGAACACCCCCGCGCGCTACGCGACCACGCCACCCACTACGCCGACCTCGCCCAGCGTGCCGCACCCCACCTCTTCACCCGCGCCCAGACCCGCTGGCTGACGACCCTCGACGCCGAAGCGGCCGACCTGCGCCGCGCCCTGGACACCGCCACGACGACGGGCGACGCCGCGCCGGCCCTGCGCCTGGCGAACGCACTCGCGTGGTACTGGTTCCTGCGCGGCCGGCACCGCGAGAGCACCCGGGCGCTGGCCCGCGCCCTGGAGACGGGCACGCCCGGGGCCCCGGACGACGGGAGCGACCGCGTGGCCGCGCTGCGGGCCACCGTCGCCGCCTGGCACGCCGGCTTCGCGCTGCTGGACGCCGCGGTCCGCACCCCGGCCGGACCCGGCGAACCCGCCGCGGCGGGCGGAGCACCCGGACCGGGCGGACCGGCCGGGGCAGCCGGAACGGAAGGATCAGCCGGGCCGCACGAGGCGTACCGGAACGACCGGAAGGACGACGGGAGCGGGTGGCCGGACGGCCGCGGCGGCACCGGCCCGGCGGCCCCGGGACCGGAGTTCCCCGGCGACGCCGCCGACACCCGGGCCGTGTGGTTCCTCGCCCACGCCGAGTCGAACTTCGGCAGCATCGCCCGCGCCGCCGTGCTCGCCGACCGGACGCTGGCCGAGTTCCGTACCCGCGGCGACCGCTGGGGCGAAGCCGCCGCGCTCGTCGTCCAGGCGACCGTGGCACTCTTCCGCGGCGATCTCGCCGCACTCGCGCGGAACTCCGCCACCGCCGCCCGCGCCTTCGACGAACTGGGCGAGGACTGGGGCCGGCTCGAAGCCGGCGAGGCCATGGCGGAACACGCCGAGATCACCGGCGACTACGCGCGCGCCGCGCGCCTGCACCGCGACGACGCCCGCCGGGCCGGGGAACTCGGCCTGTGGGCCCAGCAGTCGTACCGGCTCACCGGACTCGGCCGGATCACCATGCTCACCGGCGACCTCGACGAGTCGCGGCGGCTGCACGAGCGGGCCATGGCGCTGGCCACCGCGCACTTCGACCCGGCGGGCGAGGAGTTCGCCGAGATCGGCCTCGGGATGGTGGCCCGCAGGGCCGGCCGCCCCGAGGCCGCCGAGGCGCACCTGTACCCCTGGCTTCGGTGGTGGCGCGGACTCGGCTGCTCGGCGGCCCCGCGGGGCGTGGCGCTGATCGCGGCGGAGCTGGGCTTCGTCGCCGAACAGCGCGGGGACGCCGAGGAGGCGCGGGCCATGCAGCGCGAGGGGCTGGCCGCCGCGCTCGTCTCGGGGGACCCGCGGGCCGCGGCGCTGGCGCTGGAGGGGCTGGCGGGCGTCGAGACGCTGACCGGCGCTCACCTGCCCGCCGCCCGGCTCCTCGGCACCGCCGCCGCCCTGCGCACGGCGGCGGGCGCGCCGCTGCCGGCGGCGGAACGGGGCGACGTCGACCGCATCACGGCCCGCGCGACGGCGGGCGTGGGCGCGGCGGCCTTCGCCGCGGCCCACGAACAGGGCCGCGGCATGGCCCTGACCGACCACCCGGCGACACACCCCGCGCCGTCCCCGGCGGCAGCCGCCACCGCCACGCCGTAACACCCGGGGGATGCCCGGAGGATGCCCGGGGGCACGCTCGCGGCCGACGCCCGGCCGGCCTCTCCCCCGCTACCCCTCCGTCGCGGGGCTCGGCTTCGCCGGCGCCTGCTTCACCGGCGCCACCACCGGTGCCGGTGCCGCCGCCTCCGCCGGCCGGCCGCCGCTCCCGCCCGGCTGCGGGCTGCGCTCCGGGGCGGCGATCTCCTGCCACCACGGCGTCACCGGCAGCGTCGGCGCGGACGGCTCGAAGGGCTCGCCGGGCCGCGGGATCGCGGCCCGCACACCGCCCGCGGCCGCCGCGGCGGCGGTGCGCTCGGCGGGCTCCTCCCAGCGGTGCGGGGCGAGGTTGAACGTGCCCCAGTGGATGGGCAGCAGCACCCCGCCGCGCAGGTCGAGATGGGCCCGTACGCCCTCCTCCGGGGTCATGTGGATGTCCGGCCAGAAGTCGCTGTACGCGCCGATCTGCACCATCGCCGCGTCGAACGGGCCGTGTTCCGCGCCGATGTCGGCGAAGCCGGGGAAGTAGCCGGTGTCGCCGCTGTGGAACACCCGGTGCTCCGGGCCGCGCACGGACCAGGAGGCCCACAGGGTGCGCTGCTTGTTGCGGATGCCGCGGCCGCAGAAGTGGCGGGCGGGCGTCGCGGTGAGGGTCAGGCCGGCGACCTCGGTGGACTCGTGCCAGTCCAGCTCCGCGATGCGGTCCTGCGGGACGCCCCAGCGCTCCAGGTGGGCGCCGACGCCGAGCGGCACCGCGAACAGCACGTCGGGCGCGACGGCCTTGCGGAGTTCGCGGACGGTCGACATGTCGAGGTGGTCGTAGTGGTCGTGGGAGATGACGACCGCGTCGAGCGGGCCGAGTTCGCCGAGCGGCAGGGGTACGCGGTGGAAGCGGCGCGGGCCGGCGAAGGAGAACGGCGAGCAGCGCTCCCCGAAGACCGGGTCGAAGAGGACGCGGCGGCCGTCGATCTCGGCGAGGACCGTGGCGTGGCCGAGCCACGTCAGGCGCAGCCCGCCGGCCGGCGGGGCGGACAGATCGGGGCGCTGCACGGGGACGGGGCCCGCGGGCTTGCGGCCTTCGCGGCGGAGCAGGGCGCGGAACATCTCGCCGCGGGAACCGCCGCCGGGCTGCGGGCCGATGGCGGCCGGAAGGGGGTTGCGGAACGCGCCCGCCGCCGGGTCGTAGTTCGGTGAGTTGAGGATCCGCGCCAACCGGGCACCCGCCGGCTCGGCGCCGAACGACGCGGGGCGAACTCGACGCATGGGCTACTCCTTGGTCTCGGACTGTGGGGTCAACGGCGGCGGGGACGACGGTGTTCCGGATCACGTGAGAATGTAGCACTGACAGATTTTGACATCTGTCATTCGTCATTCCATACTTGTCACCATGACTGCGATCCCGACCCGCCTCCTCGGCACCACCGGCCCCCGCGTCTCCGCCCTCGGCCTCGGCTGCATGGGCATGTCCGCGCTCTACGGCCCGGTGGACCGCAAGGAGTCCATCGCCACCATCCACGCCGCCCTCGACGCCGGCGTGACCCTCCTCGACACCGGCGACTTCTACGGCATGGGCCACAACGAGCTGCTCATCCGCGACGCCCTCGACGCCCGCCCCGGCAGTCGCGACCAGGCGCTGGTCAGCGTCAAGTTCGGCGCCCTGCGCGACCCGGCGGGCGGCTTCCTCGGCTACGACGGCCGGCCGGCCGCCGTGAAGAACTTCGCCGCCTACTCCCTGCAGCGCCTCGGCACCGACCACATCGACGTCTACCGGATCGCCCGCCTCGACCCGGACGTGCCGATCGAGGAGACCGTCGGCGCCGTGCAGGAGCTGATCGACGCCGGCTACGTGCGGCACGTCGGCCTCTCCGAGGTGGGCGCGGAGACCGTGCGCCGGGCCGCCGCCACGGCGCCGGTCGCCGATCTGCAGATCGAGTACTCGCTGCTCTCCCGCGGCATCGAGGACGGGATCCTGCCGGTCTGCCGGGAGCTGGGCGTCTCCGTCACCGCGTACGGCGTGCTCTCCCGGGGCCTGATCAGCGGGCACATGACGCGCGAGCGGGTCCGGGAGCTGGGTGCGCAGGACTTCCGGGCGCACTCCCCGCGGTTCGCCGCGGAGAACGTCGACCGGAACCTGGCGCTCGTCGACGCCCTGCGGGAGGTCGCGGACGGCAAGGGGGTGTCGGTCGCGCAGATCGCCATCGCCTGGGTGCTCGGCCGGGGTGAGGACATCGTGCCGCTCGTGGGCGCGCGCCGCCGGGACCGGCTGGCGGAGTCCCTCGGTGCTCTGGACGTGGTGCTGGACGCGGCGGATCTGGAGGCGATCGAGCGGGCGGTGCCCGCGGGCGCCGCTGCGGGCGAGCGGTACGGCCCGGAGCAGATGGCGATGCTGGACAGCGAGCGGGCGGGCGGGCGGTCCGGCGGGCGGTCCGGCGGGCCGTCCGCGGCGTAGGCGGGCACCGCGAGCGGGTCCGGCGCGCACAGCGGGCACACCGGGCGCACCGGCTACGGCGGGTACGGCCGGTGTGTCGTTGTCGGCCGGGGCTGCGAAGCTGGTAGCAGACCCGACGCCGGTCGGGAGAGCCCGAGAGCCGGAGAGCGCCGATGCCGTCCGAGACCCTGACCCCCGAGCACATCCTCGAAGCCACGGAGGACGTGCTGCGCCGCTACGGTCCGGCGAAGGCGACGGTGGTGGACGTGGCGCGGGTGCTGGGTGTCAGCCACGGTTCGGTGTACCGGCATTTTCCGAGCAAGGCGGCGCTGCATGCGGCGGTGGCGGCGCGGTGGCTGGATCGGACGGAGGAGGCACTGGAAGCCGTCGCGGGGGCGGAGGGGCCGGCGGATGTGCGGTTGCGGCGGTGGCTGGCGGTGCTGTTCGACACGAAGCGGCGCAAGGCGCATGACGATCCGGAGATGTTCGCGACGTACATGGCGCTGATCGGTGAGAGCGGTCCGGCGATCCGCGCGGGGGCGGAGTCGGGGTCGGCGACGGTGGCGGGGGTGGTCGCGCGGCACGTCGCGGAGTTGCGGGGGCAGTTGGCGCTGATCCTGGAGGACGGGGTGCGCCAGGGGGTGTTGGCGGTGCCGCCGGCGGTGGCCGCGGGGGATGCGGAGGGGGCGGCGGTGGCGCAGGCGGCGCGCCGTTCGGTGGAGGCTGTGGCGGGGGCGGTGTTCGACGCGACGCGCCGGTTCCATGATCCGGCGTTTGCGCCGGGGTGGCGGGAGCCGGGGGTGGAGGCGGAGTTCGCGCTGCTGGTGGATGTGGTGGTGCGGGGGCTACGTCCCTGAGGCGGGTGCGGTGCCGGGGTCGGGGTGTCCGGTGCCGGCGGCGGCGCGGTGCGTTTCCGCGAGGTGTTCTTCGGCTTTGAGCCAGGGGAGGAACTGGGCGGCTCTGGTCCAGTCGCAGCTGTCGCAGTGGAGTTGGCGCAGGGCGCCGGCGCCTGTGACGTGGACGGTGTGTTCGTGGCCGTCGGGGTCGGTGGCGGTGACCCGGCTGGTGTCCCTCGCGTGCATGGCGCCTCCTGCTGGTGGCTCTTGCTGTTCGTGGCTCCTTCTGGCCTGGCGGTGGGGCTCAGTGTGCAGCAAGGGGGCGGTGTGCCGCAGCCGGGCGGGCGTTTTGCGTTCGGGTGCGGGTGTACGGCGAAGGCGCCCCCCGATGGGGGGCGCCTTCGTGGTGGTGCGGGTGGGTCAGCAGCCGAGGAGGCGGCCGGCGAGGTAGGTCTCGACCTGGTCGAGGGAGACGCGTTCCTGCTTCATGGTGTCGCGTTCGCGGACGGTGACGGCGTTGTCGTCGAGGGTGTCGAAGTCGACGGTGATGCAGTAGGGGGTGCCGATCTCGTCCTGGCGGCGGTAGCGGCGGCCGATGGCGCCGGCGTCGTCGAACTCGATGTTCCAGTGGCCGCGGAGGTCGGCCGCGAGGCCCTTGGCCTTCGGGGAGAGTTCGGGGTTGCGGGAGAGGGGGAGGACGGCGGCCTTGACGGGGGCGAGGCGGGGGTCGAGGCGCATGACGGTGCGCTTTTCCATCTTGCCCTTGGCGTTGGGGGCTTCGTCCTCGATGTAGGCGTCGAGCATGAAGGCGAGCATGGTGCGGCCGACGCCGGCGGCGGGTTCGATGACGTAGGGGGTCCAGCGTTCGCCGGCTTCCTGGTCGAAGAAGGAGAGGTCCTGGCCGGAGGCGGCGGAGTGGGCCTTGAGGTCGAAGTCCGTGCGGTTGGCGATGCCTTCGAGCTCACCCCACTGGCTGCCGGCGAAGTCGAAGCGGTATTCGATGTCGACGGTGCGCTTCGAGTAGTGGGAGAGCTTCTCCTTGGGGTGGTCGAACCAGCGGAGGTTGGCTTCCTGCATGCCGAGGCCGGTGTACCAGTTCCAGCGCTGCTGCATCCAGTACTCGTGCCAGGTCTCGTCCTCGCCGGGCTTGACGAAGAACTCCATCTCCATCTGTTCGAACTCGCGGGTGCGGAAGATGAAGTTGCCGGGGGTGATCTCGTTGCGGAAGGACTTGCCGGTCTGGGCGATGCCGAACGGGGGCTTCTTCCGGGAGGAGGTCTGGACCTGCATGAAGTTGGTGAAGATGCCCTGGGCGGTCTCGGGGCGCAGGAAGGTCTCGGAGCCGGCGTCCTGGGTGGGGCCGAGGTGGGTGGCCAGGAGGCCGGAGAACTGCTTGGGCTCGGTGAAGCCGCCCTTGTTGCCGCAGTGGGGGCAGTTGATGTCGGCGAGGCCGCCGGTGGGGGGGTGGCCGTGCTTGGCCTCGTAGGCCTCTTCGAGGTGGTCGGCGCGGAAGCGCTTGTGGCAGGAGGTGCACTCGGTGAGCGGGTCGGTGAAGGTGGCGACGTGGCCGGATGCCTCCCAGACCTCGCGGGCGAGGATGACGGAGGAGTCGAGGCCGACGACGTCGTCGCGGGAGGTGACCATGTTGCGCCACCACTGGCGCTTGATGTTCTCCTTGAGCTCTACGCCGAGGGGGCCGTAGTCCCAGGCGGCGCGCTGGCCGCCGTAGATCTCGCTGCACGGGTAGACGAAGCCACGGCGCTTGCTCAGGCTGACGATGGTGTCGATCTTGTCGGCGGCCACGGTGCTCTCTTCATTACGACGACGAAGCGGTGCTCCAGGTTACCGGCGGCGGTGCCCCTGGTTTCAAATCGGGGGGCGGGCGGTGCGGGGTGCGGGGGGCGGGGTGCCGCCGGGTGGGCACCGTCCGTAAATATTTTTGACAATCGTTTCCATCTTTGATGAAAATGAGTGTCATGAGAGCTAGCCGCCGGTCCATATCCGGTCTCACCCCCGCCGCGGCCGCGGCGCTGTCCGCGGCCGCCGTGCTGACCCTGTCCGCCTGCGGCGACGGGTCGTCGGGCACCGTGACCGAGGACGGCAGGCTGCGGGTGACCGCGTCGTTCTATCCGATGCAGTTCCTGGCCGAGGAGATAGGCGGTCGGCACGCGGAGGTCTCCACGCTGACCAAGCCGGGGACGGAGCCGCACGACCTGGAGCTGAGCCCGCGGCAGACGGGGGAGCTGGCGGACGCGGGGCTGATCGTCTATCTGAAGGACATGCAGCCGGCGGTCGACGAGGCCATCGAGCAGTCGGGTGCGGAGCACGTCGTGGAGGCGTCGGAGTTCACGTCGCTGGAGAAGCACGGCGGCGAGGAGGACGGGGAGCACGAGGAGCACGAGGAGGACGGGGGGCACGCCGGGGAGGAGGCCGACGGCGGGCACGAGGGCCACGACCACGGCGGCGAGGACGGCGGGGACCCCCACATCTGGCTGGACCCGGTGCGTTACGCGGAGGTCGCCGAGGGTGTCGGCAAGGCGATGGCGAAGGCCGACCCGGACCATGCGGCCGCGTACGAGAAGAACGCGGCGGAGCTGGCGGACCGGCTGCGGAAGCTGGACGGGCGGTTCGCCGCGGGGCTGGAGAACCGGCGTACGGACACGTTCATCACGACGCACGCCGCGTTCGGCTACATCGCCGACCGCTACGGCCTGGTGCAGGAGTCGATCAAGGGGCTGAGCCCGGAGTCGGAGCCGAGCGCGGCGCGGATGAAGCAGCTGCAGGACATCGCGGAGGACGACGGGGTGACGACGGTGTTCTTCGAGACGCTGGTCAGCGACAAGACGGCGCGCACTCTCGCGGGTGACCTGGACCTCCGGACGGATGTGCTCGACCCGATCGAGGGCGTGACGGACAAGTCGAAGGGTGACGACTACTTCGAGATCATGGAGGCGAACCTCGGGGCGCTCCAGCAGGCGCTGGGGGCGAAGTGAGCGGGGTCTCCGCGGAGGGAGCGGGCGTGGTGGAGCCGGTGGTGAGTCTGCGCGGTGCGCGTGCGTCGCTGGGCGGGCGCGCGGTCCTGGGCGGGGTGGATCTGGCGGTGGGCCGCGGTGAGGTGGTGGCGCTGCTGGGGGCGAACGGTTCGGGGAAGTCGACGACGGTACGGGCCGTGGTGGGCCGGGTGCCGCTGGCGTCGGGCGAGCTGGAGCTGTTCGGGACGCCGCTGGGGCGGTTTCGCCAGTGGCGGCGGATCGGGTACGTGCCGCAGCGTTCGACGGCGGCGTCCGGGGTGCCGGCGTCGGTGCGCGAGGTGGTGTCGTCGGGGCGCCTGTCGCGGTCGCGGCTGCGGCCGCTGGGGCGGGCGGACCGGGCGGCGGTGGAGCGGGCGCTGGACGTGGTGGGTCTTGCGGACCGGGCGAAGGAGTCGGTGAACCGGTTGTCGGGCGGGCAGCACCAGCGGGTGCTGATCGCGCGGGCGCTGGCGGCGGAGCCGGAGTTGCTGATCATGGACGAGCCGCTGGGCGGGGTGGATCTGCCGAGCCAGCGGATTCTGGCGGAGGCGCTGGCCGGGCAGGTCGAGGGCGGTGCGTCGGTGCTGCTGGTGCTGCACGAGCTGGGGCCGATGCAGCCGCTGATCGACCGTACGGTCGTGCTGGGCGACGGTCTGGTGGTGCGGGAGTACGGGCGCGGGGAGACGGACGCGGCGGCCCGGGTGCACGATCTGGCGTGCCATCCGCATCCGGGTGCGGCGGGTGAGCCGGCGGCGGCGGAGAGAACGGGGCTGCTGACATGATGCTGGAGTTCCTGGAGCCGCCGTTCATGCAGCGTGCGCTGCTGGCGGCGCTGCTGGTGGGGATCGCGGCGCCGGCGGTGGGCATCTATCTGGTGCAGCGCCGGCAGGCGATCATGGGTGACGGTATCGGGCATGTGGCGCTGACGGGTGTGGCGCTGGGTTTCCTGCTGAACACGAGCCCGGTGTGGACCGCGGTGCTGGTGGCGGCGGCGGGTGCGGTGGCGATGGAGCTGATCCGCTCGTACGGGCACACGCGCGGTGATCTGGCGCTGGCGATGCTGTTCTACGGGGGCATGGCCGGGGGTGTGCTGCTGATCAATCTGGCGCCGAACGGTTCGACGGCGAATCTGACCACGTATCTGTTCGGGTCGGTGACGACGGTGTCGGATGCGGATGTGACGGCGATCCTGTGGCTGTCGGTGTTCGTGCTGCTGGTGACGCTGGGGTTGCGGCGGCAGTTCTTCGCGATCTGCCAGGACGAGGAGTTCGCGAAGGTCACGGGGCTGCCGGTGCGGTCGCTGAATCTGCTGCTGGCGGTGACGGCGGCGGTGACGGTGACGGTGGCGATGCGGGTCGTGGGCCTGCTGCTGGTCAGTGCGCTGATGGTGATCCCGGTGGCGGCGGCGCAGCAGGCGACGCGCGCGTTCGCGGCGACGCTGACGCTGGCGGTGGCGATGGGGGTGGTGACGACGCTGTCGGGGACGGTGTTCTCGTACTACGCGGACGTGCCGCCGGGGGCGACGATCGTGCTCTTCGCGCTGGGGTTGTTCTTGCTGGTCACGGCGTTGGCGGTGCCGTTGGCGCGGCTGCGTTCCGGTGCGGGTGGCGGGGTCGGCCCCGGGGCCGGGGAAGCGGTTGCGGAGGGGGCCGGCGAGCGGGTGGGCGGTGGGTCGAAGTGAGGACGGCTGCCGCGGCTGTGTCCGTTCGGAGGGTTGCTGCTGGCACAATGGCGGCTCGTGGGGCGGACAGGGCTTCGAGCGAGCAGCAGGAGGCAAGGGTGACGACCGCAGGTCCCCCGGTACGCGGCCGGTCGACGCGTCAGCGCGCGGCGGTGGCGGCGGCGCTCGCGGAGGTCGACGAGTTCCGCAGCGCCCAGGAGCTGCACGACATGCTGCGGCATCGCGGCGAGTCGGTGGGGCTGACGACGGTGTACCGGACGCTGCAGTCGCTCGCGGACGCGGGCGATGTCGATGTGCTGCGGACGACGGAGGGTGAGGCGGTGTATCGCCGGTGCAGCACCGGTGAGCACCACCATCATCTGGTGTGCCGGCTGTGCGGCAAGGCGGTCGAGGTCGACGGTCCCGCGGTGGAGCGCTGGGCGGAGTCGGTCGCCTCGGAGCACGGGTTCGTGGATGTGGCGCACACGGTGGAGGTCTTCGGTACGTGTGCGGAGTGCGCGGGGCAGCGGCGGGACTGACGCGGGTGCCGCCCCGCGGTCCGGGTCAGCCGGTGTGGGCCTCGTGGTCGGGGTCGTTGGGGATGGCGCCGCCGAAGCGGCGGTCGCGGGAGGCGTACTCGACGCAGGCGCGCCACAGGTCGCGGCGGTCGAAGTCGGGCCACAGGATGTCCTGGAAGACCATTTCGGCGTAGACGCTCTGCCAGATGAGGTAGTTGGAGGTGCGTCGCTCGCCGGAGGGCCGGATGAACAGGTCCACGTCCGGCATGTCGGGGTGGTACAGGTATTTGGCGAAGGTGCGTTCGCTGACCTTCTTGGGGTCGAGGCGGCCGGCGGCGACGTCGCGGGCGATGCCGGCGGCGGCGTCGGCGATCTCGGCGCGGCCGCCGTAGTTGACGCACATGTAGAGGGTCATGGCGTCGTTGCCGGTGGTCTGTTCCTCGGCGACCTGGAGTTCCTGGACGACGCTCTTCCACAGCTTGGGCATGCGGCCGGCCCAGCGGATGCGTACGCCCATGGCGTCGAGTTCGTTGCGGCGGCGGCGGATGACGTCGCGGTTGAAGTTCATGAGGAAGCGCACCTCGTCGGGTGAGCGTTTCCAGTTCTCGGTGGAGAAGGCGTAGACGGAGAGGTTCTTCACGCCGATTTCGAGGCAGCCTCTGACGACGTCGAGGACGACGGCTTCGCCGACCTTGTGGCCCTCGGTGCGCGGGAGGCCGCGCTCCTTGGCCCAGCGGCCGTTGCCGTCCATGACGATCGCGACGTGCCCGGGGACCAGTTCGCCGGGCAGCTTCGGCGCGCGGGCGCCGGAGGGGTGCGGCTCGGGGGTCTCGTAGGAGCGGCGGTGCCGCGTCAGGGAGGTGCCGCGGATCCCTCGTCGTGCCATGTGCCGTGCTCTCCCGTTCCTGTCCGTTTTCGTCTGCTGCCCGGCTTCTGTCCCGCTTGTGTCGCGCCGGTGTCCTGCTTCTGCCCGCGCCGGGCCCGTCTCATGGCGGGCCGGCGCCGTTCTCCGGCTACCTCTCGACGTGGCGCAGCGAACGCAGGCCGCGCTCCAGGTGCCAGTGCAGGTAGGCGGCGACGAGGCCGCTGCCCTCTTTGACGTGGTGTGCCCCGCAGCGGTCGGCGGTGTGCCAGTCGCCGGTCAGGAGCGCGCCGAGCAGCGCGAGTACCTCGGGTGACGGTACGACGCTACCGGGCACGCGGCAATCGCCGCACAGCACTCCGCCCGCGTTGACGGAGAAGAACCGGTTGGGTCCCTCCATTCCGCAGCGGGCGCAGTTGCCGAAGCTGGGGGCGTAGCCGTTGACGGCGAGGGAGCGCAGCAGGTAGGCGTCGAGGACGAGCTGGGGGGCGTGGGCGCCGCCGGCGAGGGTGCGCAGGGCGCCGACGAGCAGCAGGTACTGCTGGGTGGCGGGTTCGCCTTCCTGGTCGGTGAAGCGTTCCGCGGTCTCCAGCATGGCGGTGCCGGCGGTGTAGCGGGGGTAGTCGCCGGCTATGGGGGCGCCGTAGGGGGCGATGGTCTCGGTCTGGGTGCACATCGGCAGCCCGCGGCCGACGAGGTCGCTGCCGCGGGCGAAGAACTGGACGTCGACGTGGCTGAAGGGTTCGAGGCGGGCGCCGAACTTCGACTTGGTGCGCCGGACGCCGCGGGCGACGGCGCGGACGCGGCCGTGGCCGCGGGTGAGGAGGGAGATGATCCGGTCCGCCTCGCCCAGTTTCTGGGTGCGCAGCACGATGCCG
The DNA here is from genome assembly GCF_020400605.1 of Streptomyces aculeolatus. GTDB lineage: Bacteria > Actinomycetota > Actinomycetes > Streptomycetales > Streptomycetaceae > Streptomyces > Streptomyces aculeolatus. The sequence goes on from NZ_JAINRD010000004.1 coordinate 148,912, forward strand.
TCGTCGCGGAACAGGGTCATGGGCCCATTCTTGCCTACGTCGCCGGCTTCGTGCCCGGCGCGGGGCGCACGGGTGCCGGCCCGGGCCGTTGGCTGCCCGGGCCGGCACCGCCGCACGTGCTACTGCGGGTTGACGGTGTCGAGGGGGAGGCGGAGCTGCTGGCCCCGGGGGACGGCGGCGTTGTCCTTGCGGATGGCGGTCAGCTCGCCGCGGTTGAGGGCGCGGTCGTAGACGCGCATGTCGTCGAGGTAGCCGTGGAAGCGGTTGGCGCCGTCGAGGCGCTGGCCGATGTCGATGCCGCCGATGCCGAACTCCTTGCCGGCGGTGGGTGAGCCGGGCGGGGCGTCGGCGGCGTAGGAGGTGCCGTCGACGCTGAGGGTGAGTTTGCCGCCGGCGCGCTGCAGGGTGACGAAGTGGAAGGCGTTGTCGTTGTACGCGCCGGTGGTCTGGACGCTGACGGCGGCCTGTTCCATCTGCATGCGGGCGATGATGCGGTTCTGTTCGGGTTCGGCGCGCAGCCAGACGGAGGGGGCGTTGCCGCCGACTCCGTAGGCCCACATGATCGCGTGGGCGCCGTTGGTGCGGCCGTACTTGAACCAGCCGGTCCAGGTGAAGTCGCCGGAGCCGACGTCGAGGGAGTCGTTCCAGGGGACCTCGACGCGGGCGTCGATGTGCGGGGCGGTGTTGTCGAGGTAGAGGGACTGGCCGAAGCGGCCGGGGCGCAGTTCGGAGCTGCCGCGGACGTAGGCGGTGTTGTCGCTGCGGGAGGCGTCGGGGGTGGTGGCTCCGGGGTCGGGTGCGGGGCGCGGCGGCGGGTCCTCGTTGGGTGCGTCGAGGAAGGCGTCGTTGAAGCGGGCCCAGCGGATCGTCTCGTACGGGCTGGTGGTGCCGGCTTCGTAGAGGAGGCCGACGCGGTCCCCGGCGAGTTCGACCATGTCGGAGTAGGCGGTGGGGCCCCAGTGGATGATGCGGCCCTGCTGCCAGGGTTCCCAGGTGGCGCCGTCGTCGCGGGAGGCGCGTACGGACATGTGGAGGCGGTCGGCGGGGTGCGCCGGCAGCGAGGCGAGGACCTGGTCGCCGTGGCGGAGGGTGGCGCCCTGGACGACAGGGCTGACGAGGTCGGGGGTGGTCGTGAAGGGGGCGTCGAAGGTGGTGCCGCCGTCGCTGCTGACGGCTGCGGCGCGGTTGCCGGTGTCGGTGCCGCGTTCGTCGCGGGCGGCGGCGTAGACGGAGCCGTCGCGGCGTTCGAAGAGGCTGAGTTCCTGGGGTTTGACGTCCGGCGGGCGGGTGGCGCGGGTGTCGTCGGCGCCGAGCTGCCAGGTGAGGCCGCCGTCGTCGCTGTAGAGGAGGTGGGCGCCCTGGCGGCCGTCGAGGCCTTCGTGGTTGCCGCCGACGAGGAGGCGGCCGGCGTTCTCGCCGGTGGTGAGCTGGAGGCCGTGGCCGGGGCCGGTGGCGTACCAGCGGTCCCATTCGGGCTTGGACAGTTCCGCGCCCATGTGGCGGGCGGCGCTCCAGGTGCGGCCGTTGTCGGTGGAGTGCTGGAGGTAGGGGGTGCGGACGTGGTCGTCGGCGCCGGGGTTGTGGGTGCTGAGCAGGGAGATGCGGCCGGTTTCGCGGTCGACGACGGGGGCGGGGTTGCCGCGGGTGTCGCCGTCGCCGGCGAGGACGACCTGCGGGTCGGTCCAGGTGGCGCCGTTGTCGGTGGAGCGGCGCAGCACGATGTCTATGTCGCCTTTGTCGGCGCAGCTGTCGACGCGGCCTTCGGCGAAGGCGAGGAGGGTGCCGTCGGCGGCTTCGACGACGGCGGGGATGCGGTAGCAGAAGTAGCCGCCGGTGCCGCCCTGGAAGAGCACTTCCTGGGTGAATTCCGGTGCGGCGGCGGTGCGGGGGTCCTGTGCGCTGGCGTGGGGGGCGAGTGCGGTCAGGCCGGCGCCGAGGACGGCGGCGCACGCCGCGAGGGCGGTGGTGCGGCGGGGGCGGGGGTTTCTTCGGCGGGGGCGGCCTGGGGCAGGTGCGAGGCGTGGCTGCATGGTGCGTCTCGCTTTCGTCTGGATACGTCGGGCACATGAGGGTGGCGCGGACAGCTGTGGACGGCCCATGTCCTACGTAGGACGTGGGATGTCCATCGGCGTAACGTAAAGGCAGCCCCCCGTACGGTCAAGGGTCCGTCCGCAGCTACCCGCAGTTCACCTTCTGCTCATGACTGCGCCGCTCACCCGACGCCGCGCATCGCCTTGCCCGCGCGGGCCTCGATGCCGCGGAAGTGGGTGGTCATCGCGGCCCGTACGTGGTCGCGGTCGCGGGCCCGCAGCGCGGCGACGATCTCCTTGTGGCGGCGGGCGGTGCCCAGCGGCGACGGGTCGTCGGCCCAGCCGCGGGCGCCGGCGACGCGGTGGAAGACGTTCCAGAACGCGCTGAGGAGCTGCGGGACCAGGGCGTTGCCCATCGAGCGGTAGAGGACCTCGTGGAACTCGCGGTCCTCCTCGGGGAAGACCTCGCCCTGTCCGGCGCGGGCCTCCATCCGCGCGACGATGGCGTCCAGCGCGTCGAGGTCGGCCTCGGGGATGCTCTCCACCACCCGGCTGATCAGGCCTTCTTCGAGTATTTCGCGGACCTGGAGGATCTCGTTGAGGGCGTGCGCGTCGTCGCCGCCGAGCTGCACCAGGGTGCGGAACGTCAGCCCGTCGGCGAGCGGCGTCAGCGACGCCTCGCCGACGTACGTGCCGTAGCCGTGGCGGATCTCGACGATGTCGAGGGCCTGCAGCGCCTTGAGCGCCTCGCGCACCGAGTTGCGGCTCACCCCCAGGTCGTCCATCAGCTCGGCCTCGGTGGGCAGCACCGCGCCGGGGCGCAGGCCCCGGTCGAGGATGAGCTGCATGATCTCGCGCTGGATCTGACCGCCCATGCGCTTCCTGCGGTCCGAACGCGGCTGGGGGTGCTTCAGCTCCTGGGACATGGCGGTATCGTACGCACAAGGAGGGACATCCTACGTGTGATACCGGAGGTTCATCCGGAAGACGAGGAAGATCCGGGAGTGATGAGCCCCGATTCGTAGCCGATGACGACCAGCTGCGCCCGGTCCCGCGCCCCGACCTTGCCCATGATGCGGCTCACATGGGTCTTGGCCGTCAGCGGCGACAGCGCCAGCGACTCGGCGATCTCGGTGTTGTTCAGCCCCCGCGCCACCAGCATCAGCACCTGCCGCTCCCGCTCCGACAGCGCGCCCAGCGCCGCCCCGCCGTGCTGCGTCGCCGACGGCTGCGGCGCCACCGGCAGCCGCACCAGGCGCTCGATGAGGCGGGCCGTGGGGCCCGGCGAGAGCAGCGCGTCGCCGGCGGCGACCGTGCGGATGGCCTCCAGCAGCGCCGCCGGCTGCGTGTCCTTGACCAGGAAGCCGGAGGCGCCGGCGCGCAGCGCGGCCATGATGTGCTCGTCGGTGTCGTAGGTGGTGAGCACCAGCACCCGCACGCCCGCCAGGTCCTCGTCGGCGGCGATGAGCCGGGTGGCCTCGATGCCGTCGAGTTCGGGCATCCGCAGGTCCATCACCACCAGGTCGACGCGCTCGCTGCGGGTCAGCGCCACGGCTTCGCGGCCGTTGCCCGCCTCGCCGACGACCTCCATGTCGGCGGCGGAGTCCACGAGCATGGCGAACGCCTTGCGCACCAGGGTCTGGTCGTCGGCGAGCAGGACGCGGATGGGCTGCGCGGTCATGCGGTGCGGCTCCTGTCGGTGAGGGCGGTACGGGCCCCGGGGCGGTCGGCGCCGGGATCGGCCGGGGCTGCCGCGTCGGAGCCGGCCGGGTCGGCGGGGTCCGCGGGGGGCGCCGCATCCGCGGGGTCGGAGCCCGCCGGATCCGCCGGGTCCGCGGGGGGTGCCGGGTGTGCTGCGCCCGCCGCGTCTGCCGTGCCTGCTGCGGCTGCCGTCACCGCAGGGGCCGTCTCCACGGTCTCGACGCCCTCGGGCCCCGCGGGTGCGCACGGCAGCACGGCGGTGACCGCCCAGCCCGCGGCGTCCGTGCGGCGGGCCGCCTCCAGGGTGCCGCCGACGGTGCGGGCCCGCTCGCGCATGCCGACGATGCCGTAGCCGATACGGGCGCTGCCGCCCGCGGCCGGCGCCCCGGCCCGTACCGGCTCCGCCGGTTCGCCCCGCTCCGCCGTCTCCCCCGGATCCGCGGGGCCGTCGTCGACGACGGTGATGCGCAGCGCGCCCGCCCTCTCGTCGTAGCCGACGGAGATCCGCACGTGCACCGCGGAGCCGGCGTGCTGCACGGCGTTGGTCAGCGACTGCTGCACGATCCGGTACGCCGCCGCCCCCACGCCCCGCGGCACCTCCCGGGCCGCGTCGGCGACGTCGAGGCGCACCTCGGCGCCCCCGGAGCGCGCCGCCGCCGCGAGGTCGGGCAGCCCCGCGAGGCCCGGCGGCGGCCGGGTGCCGTCGACCGCGTCGCCGCCGCGCAGCACCTGCAGCGTGGTGCGCAGTTCGGCGCGGGAGTCGCGGCAGGTGCCGGCGATGCCGTCGAGGGCGTCGGCCAGCGCCGCGCGGTCCAGCCGGCCGGGGTCGGCGACCAGCAGATGGGCGGCCACCGACGTCTGCACGCCGATGAGGGTGATGCTGTGGGCCAGCAGGTCGTGCAGGTCCTGGGCGATGCGCAGCCGTTCCTCGGCGACCCGGCGGGCGGCGGTCTCCTCCCGGGTGCGCTCGGCGCGTTCGGCGCGCTCGACGATGGCGCCGACGTAGTTGCGGTGCACCCGCACCGCCTCGCCGAGCAGCGCCACCGCCATGACCCAGCCGGAGGTGCGCAGCAGTTCGGCGCCCTGGTCGGCGCTGCGCAGCGTGAGCATGGTGACGCCGGCGACGACGAGGCCGCCGGTGACCAGCAGGGTCCGCAGCCGGGGCCCGGCGACGGCGAGGGAGTAGACGGCGACCATCAGCGCGGGCGTCGGCGCGCTGTGGATGTTGTCGAGGATGTGGTACGGGGCCTCGGGGAGGATGGACAGCAGGAAGACGCCCATCGGGTAGCGGCGGCGCCACGCCAGCACCGCCACCATGACGAACAGCAGCAGCCAGCCGGCGGCATCCGGCCGGTGCGCGCTGGTCCCGACGGCGCCGAACAGCGCCAGGCACGCGACGACGGCGCCGACGAACACGGTGAACAGAACATCCCGGCGCGTCGGCTGCTTCAGCCCCGCCAGCCGGGTCCTCGCTGACTGCATGACCACCATCCTCGCCCACGGCTCCGCGTGCGCAACTCCTCGGTACGGGCAGACCGTCCACGCGCCCCCCCGAGGGCACGTGGACGGCCGCTTCCGGGCCGCACGGAGCGTACGGCCGGGGCGGGGCGGGCTGGGGTCTGTCGTTTGGATCTTCGCCGGGCTCGCGGCGGCTGGCACTGCACCTCGCGGCGTTGTCGTCGGTCGACGACGCTCCGCGTCGCCTCCCTCCTCCGCCTTGCGATGCGCAGCACCAGCCGCCGCTCCCTGATCCAGCAAGACCCAAACGACAGACCCTAGTTCGCCGCCGCGCCCGCGGGTTCCGGCTCCCGCGGGGCCTCTTCGGCCGGGGGCGGGGCCTCCTCGCGCTTCGACAGCGGGCCCGGCCACCAGATCTTCTTGCCCAGCAGCCAGCTCGCGGACGTCACCAGGTAGGTGCGGACCAGGAACGTGTCCAGCAGGACGCCGACCGCGACGACGAACCCCAGCTCGAAGATCATCACCATCGGCATCGTCATCAGCACCCCGAACGTCGCCGCCAGCACCACGCCCGCCGAGGCGATGACACCGCCGGTGCGGCGCAGCGCGGTGAGCGCCGCGGTGCGGGTGTCGGCGCCGGCCGTGGCCTCCTCGCGCATCCGGTGCAGCAGGAAGATCCCGTAGTCGACGCCCAGGGCGACGCCGAAGACGAAGGTCAGCAGCGCCAGTTCGCCGCCGATGCCCGGGTAGCCCATCACCGGCTCGAAGACCAGGCCGCCGATGCCCATCGCCGCGCCCCACGACGCCACGACGGCGACGGTCAGCACCAGCGGCGCGACGAGGCTGCGCAGCAGGGCGATGAGGATGACGAGAACGGCGGCCAGGGTGAGGGGGATGACGAGCTTGCGGTCCTTGGAGTTGGCGTCCGCCAGGTCCAGCGCCTCCGCGCTCGGGCCGCCGACGAGGGCGTCGGCGCCGTCGAGGGCGCCGAGTTCGGAGCGCAGGCCGGCGATCGTACGGTCCTCCCCCGCGGACTGCGGCGGGTCGGCGGCGTAGACGGTGATCTCGCTGAACCCGTTGCCGGAGCGGGCGATCTCCGCGGAGGCGACGCCCTCCACGCCCTGCGCCGCCGACAGCGCCTCGTCCGCCCGCGCCGTGTTCGCAACGATCGTGATCGCCTGCGCGCCCTGGTCGGGGTAGGCCTCCTTCACCTTCTCCATCGCGGTGATCGACTCGGGCCTGTCGGTGAAGGCGTCCTCCTGCTTGAGGTTGCCCGGCAGGTTGAACGCGCCGAGCGCCAGCGCGCCGAGCAGCACCACGCCGCCGGCGAGGATCGCCACCGGGCGGCGGCCCACCGAGGAGCCCATCCGGTCGAAGAAGCCGCGCCGCTTGGGCTCGCTGCCCAGGGTGGGCACCAGCGGCCAGAAGATGCGGCGGCCGAAGAGCACCATGAGTGCCGGCAGCAGCGTCGTCATCACCGCGAGCGCGCACACCACGCCGACCGCGCCGACCGGGCCGAGGCCCGCGCTGGAGTTGAGGTCCGCGGCCAGCAGGCAGATCAGGCCCGCCGCGACCGTGCCGGAGGAGGCGAGGATCGCCGGGCCGCAGCTGCGTACGGCCGTCAGCATCGCCCTCTGCGGCTCTTCCGTGCGGCGCAGTTCCTCCCGGTATCTGGCGACGAGCAGCAGCGCGTAGTCGGTGCCCGCGCCGAAGATGAGCACCGTCATCACCGCGGAGCTCATCGAGGTGACGGTCAGGTCGAACGCCTGGATGAGGCCGTAGACGACGGCCATGGAGCTCAGCGACGCCACGCCCACGCACACCAGCGGCAGCAGCCACAGGAACGGGCTGCGGTAGGTGAGGATCAGCAGGATCGTCACGATGCCCGCCGTGGTGTACATCAGGGTGCCGTCGACCGCTTCGTAGACGGCCTCGGAGTCGGCCTGGATGCCGGCGGGGCCGCCGAGTTCGACGGACAGGCCCTCGGGGGGATCCGCGACGAGCTGCTCGCGGATCTCCTCGACGGCCGCCATCTGGGCGTCCTCGTCGGGCAGTCCGACGACGGAGAACGGCACCATCAGGGTGCTGCCGTCCTCGGCGGGCACGGCCTGCGGCGTGCCGTCCCCGGCCAGTTCGTACCGGCCGGCGAGGTCGGCGGCGTGCTCGGCGGCGAGTTCGCGGTCGGCGGCGGTGACGCCGCCGTCGCGCTGGTAGACGAGGATCCCGGCGAGGGTGTCGCCGCCGGGCATCTCCTCGGCTATGCGCGAGACCTGCGTCGAGTCGGCGCTGCCCGGCAGGTAGTCGACGGCGCGGTCGCGGGTCGCGTCCCCGAGCTTGCTGCCGAACGGCATGGCCAGTGCGAGGATCGCGACCCACAGGCCGAGCACGGCCCAGGGCAGCCAGCGGCGCCGGGATCCCGGCGCCCGGCCGGACGGTGCTTCGGGTGGTGCTGATACGGCGCCCATGGCGGGCTCTCCCTCCGGGAAGCAACTGGACTGGCCCCAGCTTCCCCCGGAAATCGGGCGCCGCTCTTCGCTCCCGGGTGCGAAACCTCGCTTACTGCGCGGGGTGTCCCGCGCCCTCCGGTGCTCCCCGGGGAGTACTCCTAGGCGCCCTCCTTCAGCACCGTCCTGACGATCTCGCGCTGGGCGCCGGTCAGCCGCGGGTCGGCGAAGTGGGCGGTGCGGCCGCCCGCCGTGACGCGGTACGCGAAGCCGTCGGGTACGCCCGCGGGCGGGGCGGCCGCGCCCTCCGCGAGCGCCCGGCGGGCCAGGGCCTCCAGGCCGGCCGCGTCCGCGCGGCCGGCCGTGTCCAGGGTCGCCTCGCGGGTCAGGCCCGCGAAGCCCCCGGTGCGGGTGACGGTGATGCGCATGCCCCCACGCCTACCCCGCCTGCGGCGGCGCACCCTCACGGGCCGGGGTCTGCCGCGGCACCGTGGCCTCCGCGTCGGTGGGCACGCCCACCTGCGACCAGGCCGAGAGGACCGCGGCGTGCTCCGCGCCGTCGCCGTAGCGGGCCTCGGCGGCGGCCGCGGTCGCGGCGGCGAACGCGGCGAAGTCGGCCGTGGTGGTCAGGGAGCCGCCGGTCAGCACGTCGTACCAGATGCGGCCCGCGCGCTCCCAGGCGTTGCCGCCGAGTTCGGTGGCCAGCAGGTAGAAGGCGTGGTTGGGGATGCCGGAGTTGATGTGGACGCCGCCGTTGTCGGTGGAGGTGTCCACGTAGTCCGCCATCGTCGCCGGCTGGGGGTCCTTGCCGAGAACGTCGTCGTCGTAGGCGGTGCCGGGGGCCTTCATCGAGCGCAGCGCCTCGCCGCTGACGCCGGGGGCCAGGAGTTCGGCGCCGATGAGCCAGTCGGCGTCCGCGGCGGACTCGCCCTGGACGTACTGCTTGATGAGGGAGCCGAAGACGTCGGAGACCGACTCGTTGAGCGCCCCGGACTGGCCGAAGTACTCCAGGTTCGCGGTGTACTGCGTGACGCCGTGCGCCAGCTCGTGGCCGATGACGTCGACCGCGAGGGTGAAGTCGAGGAACACCTCGCCGTCGCCGTCGCCGAAGACCATCTGCTCGCCGTCCCAGAAGGCGTTGCCGTAGTCCTCGCCGTAGTGGACGGTCGCGTTCAGCGGCAGCCCCGCGCCGTCGATCGAGTTGCGCGCGAAGCCGCTGAGGAACAGCTCGAAGGTGGCGCCGAGGCCGTCGTACGCGCGGTTGACGGTGGCGTCCTCGACGGGCTCCGCGCCCTCCTTGCGGACCTCGGTGCCGGGCAGGTCCTGGGTCGTCTCCGCGTCGTAGACCGTGCGCTTCGGCTTCGCGTCCTCCTGCGCCGGGCGGGCGGCCGGCGGGGCGGCCAGGCCGCGCACGGTGGTGATGCGGCGGCGGGTGCGCTGCAGCGCGTCGCGCTCCAGGGTGCGGCGGGCGCGGGCGGACAGCGCCGGGTTGTCGGTACGCGCCAGCTTGTCCAGCATGTGGGGCGGCACGATCGTGCAGAACACGGGGGTACGTGAGATGGCGTCCATGCTCGCAATGTGTCACTGAGTAATCGACTTGTCACTCCCCGCAGCGGGTTGTTCGCGATTTCGGGTGTCCGGGGCCCGACCGGGCTCCACGCGGGGTCTCGCATCGTGATACTGATCGGCCGGCGCCGACGGGGCTGGGCTAGTGTGGTCGGCATCGTGCGTTACGGGCTGCTTCTTCTTAGCCGCCGCGGCGAGGGTCTGCTGTCGTAGACCGACCCCCTCCCCGCGGAGTCCGGTGCTGCCACCCGTCGGTCGACGACCAGCTCGCGCGAAGGAGCCCATCCCACCATGTCCCGTCCCGGTAATGCCGTCGGCCGCGGTACGCCCGTCACCGCCGCCACCGTGCGCCAGCAGCCCTCCGGCATGCCCGTGCACCGCTACCGCCCGTACGACGCCGTCGACATCCCCGACCGCACCTGGCCCGCGGGCCGCGTCACGCACGCCCCCCGGTGGCTCTCCACCGACCTGCGCGACGGCAACCAGGCCCTGATCGACCCCATGTCGCCGGCGCGGAAACGCGCCATGTTCGACCTCCTGGTACGCATGGGCTACAAGGAGATCGAGGTCGGCTTCCCCTCCTCCGGGCAGACCGACTTCGACTTCGTACGCTCCATCATCGAGGACGGCGCCATCCCCGAGGACGTGACGATCTCCGTCCTGACCCAGGCGCGCGAGGAGCTGATCGAGCGCACCGTCCAGTCGCTCCAGGGCGCCCACCGGGCCACCGTCCACCTGTACAACGCCACCGCGCCCGTCTGGCGCGAGGTCGTCTTCCGCGGCTCGCGCGACGCGGTGAAGCAGATCGCCGTCGACGGCACCCGGCTGGTCGTGGAGTACGCCGAGAAGCTGCTGGACGACCGCACCGTCTTCGGCTACCAGTACAGCCCGGAGATCTTCACCGACACCGAGCTGGACTTCGCGCTGGAGGTCTGCGAGGGCGTCATGGACGTCTGGCAGCCCGAGGACGGCCGCGAGATCATCCTCAACCTGCCGGCCACCGTGGAGCGCTCCACGCCCTCCACCCACGCCGACCGCTTCGAGTGGATGTCGCGGAACCTGACCCGCCGCGAGCACGTCTGCCTGTCCGTCCACCCGCACAACGACCGCGGCACCGCCGTCGCCGCCGCCGAGCTGGCGCTCATGGCCGGCGCCGACCGCATCGAGGGCTGCCTGTTCGGGCAGGGCGAGCGGACCGGCAACGTCGACCTGGTCACCCTGGGCATGAACCTGTTCTCGCAGGGCGTCGACCCGATGATCGACTTCTCGCAGATCGACGAGATCCGGCGCACCTACGAGTACTGCAACCAGATGGGCGTCCACCCCCGCCACCCCTACGTCGGCGACCTCGTCTACACCGCCTTCTCCGGCTCCCACCAGGACGCCATCAAGAAGGGCTTCGAGGCGATGGAGGCCAGGGCCGAGCAGGCCGGCAAGCCCGTCGAGGAGCTGGAGTGGGCGGTGCCGTACCTGCCCATCGACCCCAAGGACGTGGGCCGCTCCTACGAGGCCGTCATCCGCGTCAACTCACAGTCCGGCAAGGGCGGCGTGGCGTACGTGCTCCAGCACGACCACAGCCTCGACCTGCCGCGGCGCATGCAGGTGGAGTTCTCCCGGATCATCCAGACCAAGACCGACGCCGAGGGCGGCGAGGTCACCCCCGCGCAGATCTGGGACGTCTTCCGCGACGAGTACCTGCCCAACCCCGCCAACGCCTGGGGCCGCATCCAGCTCCGCGGCGGGCAGACGACGACCGACCGGGACGGCGTCGACACCCTCACCGTCCAGGCCGACGTCGACGGCGCCGAGACCACCCTCGTCGGCACCGGCAACGGGCCCATCTCCGCGTTCTTCCACGCCCTCCAGGGCGTCGGCATCGACGCCCGGCTCCTGGACTACCAGGAGCACACGATGAGCGAGGGCGCCAGCTCGCAGGCAGCCTCGTACATCGAGGTCGCCGTCGACGGCAAGGTGCTGTGGGGCATCGGCATCGACGCCAACACCACGCGCGCGTCGCTGAAGGCCGTCGTCTCCGCCGTCAACCGCGCCGCCCGCTGACCCGGCGGCACCTGCACCCGGCACCCGCGGCGCCCCGGAGGCACCCGCGGGACCACCCCGGAGCGCCCTGCGCCCCGCGCGCCGTCCGACCGCGGACGGGGCGCGGGGCGCGGCTCGTTCGCACCGCCTTGACGTGCACGAGGGCTGACGATGTCGGCCGGTGTGGTTAGCATCACGTCAGCGCGGCAGCGTTGCCGAAGCGTGATGGAGGTCGACGTGACGCATATCCTCCGCCGGTTCGCCGGCGTGCGGACGTCCTGGCACACCGAGTCCGACGGTGAGTTCTTCTGCCCCGGCTGCGGCGGCGACCGCAACTACAGCCGGCGCACCGGCAGACGGCGGTTCACCGTCCTGGGCGTACCCGTGCTGCCGCGCGGCGCCGCAGGACCCGTCGTGGAATGCACCGACTGCGGCGGCCACTTCGGCCTCACGTCCCTGGCGGAACCCACCTCCACGCGCTTCGCGCTGCTGCTGCGCGACGCCACGCACGCCGTCGCGCTCGCCGTCCTCCACGCCGGCGGCACCTCCTCCGCCGCCGTCCGCTCCGCCGCCGTGACCGCGGTGCGCACCGCGGGGTACGACGACTGCACGGAGGAGCAGCTGCTGACGCTGCTGGCGGCCATCGAGGCCGACTCGGGGCGGATGCCCGACCTGTGCGCCGACCTCCCGCCCGAGCAGCGGAACTTCGAGGCGGAGCTGCGCGAGACGCTGGCGCCGCTCGCGCCGCACCTGGTGCCGGCCGGGCGGGAGTCGATCCTGCTCTCCGGGGCGCGCATCGCGCTCGCGGACGGGGCGTACACGCCGCCGGAGTGGGAGACGCTCGTCGTCGTCGGCGACGCGCTGCTGCTGCCCGCCTCGGACGTCGGGCGGCTGCTGACGTCGGCGCGTACGCCGTCGTAAGGGGCGCGCGGGACCCGCGCGCCTCCACGCGCCCCCCCGCACCGCCCCGTCTTCCGCCGGGCCCCCTCGGGGCCCTCCTCCGGCCCTGCCTCAGAAGCCCAGTCGGCGGAGCTTCTTCGGGTCCCGCTGCCAGTCCTTGGCGACCTTCACGTGGATGTCCAGGTACACGGGCGTGCCCAGCAGCGCCTCGATGTGCCCGCGGGCCTGGGTGCCGATCTCCTTCAGCCGCTTGCCCTTGGGCCCGATGACGATGCCCTTCTGGCTGTCGCGCTCGATGAACAGGTTGGCGTGGATGTCCAGCAGCGGCCGGTCCTCCGGGCGGTCCTCGCGCGGCTCCATCTCGTCGACCACCACCGCGATCGAGTGCGGCAGCTCGTCGCGTACGCCCTCCAGAGCCGCCTCCCGGATCAGCTCGGCGACCATCACCTGCTCCGGCTCGTCGGTCAGCTCCCCGTCCGGGTACAGCTCCGGGCCCTCCGGCAGCAGCGGCACCAGCAGGTCGGCGAGCAGGTCGACCTGCTTGCCCTCGACCGCGGAGACCGGCACCACCTCCGCCCACTCGAAGCCCAGGTCCTTCGCCATCCGGTCCACGGCCACGAGCTGCGCGGCGATCGTGTCGGAGTCGGCCAGGTCGGTCTTCGTGACGACGGCGACCTTCGGGGTACGCCGCAGGGCGGCCAGCTCCGCGGCGATGTACCGGTCGCCCGGGCCGATCTTCTCGTTCGCCGGCGCGCAGAAGCCGATCACGTCGACCTCGGCCCAGGTGGCGCGTACCGCGTCGTTGAGCCGCTGGCCCAGCAGCGTGCGCGGCTTGTGGTAGCCGGGGGTGTCGACGAGCACGAGCTGCGCGTCGGGGCGGTGGACGATGCCGCGCACGGTGTGCCGGGTCGTCTGCGGCCGGCTGGAGGTGATGGCCACCTTCTGGCCGACCAGCGCATTGGTCAGGGTCGACTTGCCGGCGTTGGGCCGGCCGACGAAGCAGGCGAAGCCGGAGCGGTGCCCGGTGTCAGGGGTGGTCATGGGAAGCATTCTCCCCGACCGCGCCCCGCCTCCGACCGCCGCTCCGGCGTCCGCGGCACCGTGCGGTGCACGCGCGACCCCGGCAGGCGCGAGCGCTACGCGCCCAGCAGCCGGGCGCCGCCCTCGGGGGCCAGGCCGGCGAGGATCTCGTCGATCCGCGCCAGGGTGTCCTGGTGCAGTTCCACGCGGGCCGCCGCCACGTTCTCCTCGATGTGCGCCGGGGTCCGGCTGCCCGGGATGGGCACGACGTGGTCGTCCTGGTGCAGCAGCCACGCCAGCGCGAGCTGCCCGGGCGTGAGCCCCACGTCGGCGGCGACCGCGCGCAGCGGCGCGAAGCGGTCGTGGTTGGTCTTGAGGTTCGCGGCGTCGAAGGCGCCGATGTTGCGGCGGAAGTCGCTCTCCGCGACGTCCGTCACCGAGCCGGTGAGGAAGCCCGTACCCAGCGGACCCCACGCGACGAGGCCGACGCCCAGCTCGCGCGCCGCGGCGTGCAGGTCCGGGTCGACGGGCGTCCACATCGACCACTGCGTCTGCACCGCCGCGACCGGGTGCACGGCGTGTGCGCGGCGCAGCTGCTCCCCGGTGACGTTCGACAGGCCCAGGTGGCGGACCTTGCCCTCCGCGACCAGCTCGGCCATCGCGCCGGTGGTGTCCTCGATCGGCACGGCGGGGTCGGGGTAGTGCACGTAGTAGAGGTCGATGCGGTCGGTGTCCAGGTTCCGCAGGGAGTCCTCGGCGTAGCCGCGTACGTACCGGGGCTCGGCGTTGACCGCGAGGTGGCCGAAGGCGTAGCTGACGGGATGCGTGCGCGCCTCGGCGCCCTCGGGAAGGCTCAGCCCGAACTTCGTGGCCAGCACCACCTCGTCGCGCCGCCCGCGCAGGGCGCGGCCCACCAGGCGCTCGTTGTGCCCATCGGGGCCGTAGGCGTCGGAGGTGTCGACGTGGGTGGCGCCCGCGTCGAGCGCGGCGCGCACCGCCGCGACGCCGCGGTCGTCGTCGGTCTCGCCGTAGACGCCGGGCGAGAGCACCATCGCGCCGTAGCCGATGGCGGGGGTTTCGAGGGAGCCGAGGGTGCGGACAGGGACGGTGTTCGAAACTGTCGTCATGCCCGCAGCCTCCGCGGAATTGCGTGGCGGCGTCCAAGACCTACGGCTATAACCGGTGGCTATGGACGTCCACGTACGTGATCTGCGCTATTTCGCGGCGGTCGCGGAGGAGCTGAGCTTCACCCGCGCCGCCGAGCGGCTGTACGTCTCCCAGCCGGCGCTGTCCAAGCAGATCAGGGCGCTGGAGCGGCAGCTCGGCTTCCCCCTCTTCGAGCGGCGGCCGCGGGAGATCGCGCTCACCCCGCAGGGCGCGGCGCTGCTGCCGGCGGCGCGGGAGCTGGCGGCGGGCTGGGCGGAGGCGGTACGGGCCGCGCGCACGGCCGGGCCGGCGGAGTCGCTGGCGGTGGGCATGCAGACGGCGGTGGGGCGCGAGTTGCAGCGGAAGGTGCTCGCCCGGTTCCGGGAGCGGGGCTGGCGGATCTCGCTGCGGCTCGTCAACTGGGAGGACCCCACGGCGGGGCTGGCCGGCGGGGGCGCCGACGCGGCGTTCTGCTGGCTGCCGGTGCCGGGGGTGGGCGCGGAGCTGACGGCGAAGGTGCTGGTGCGGGAGGAGCGCTGGGTGGCGCTGCCGCGGGGGCACCGGTTCGCGGACCGGGCTGAGGTGGCGTTCGCGGAGCTGCTCGACGAGCCGTTCGTGGCGCTGCCGCGGTCGGCGGGGCCGCTGCGCGACTTCTGGCTGGGCACGGCGGAGCGGGAGGGGCGGGAGCCGGTGGTGGCGCTGGAGGCGTCGTCGCCGGAGGAGGTGTTCGAGGCGGTGGGCGCGGGGCTGGGCGTGGTGCTGCTGGCGGAGGGCAACGCGCGGCTGTACCCGCGGCCGGACGTGGTGTCGGTGCCGGTACGGGGGCTGGCGCCGAGCGAACTGGCGCTGGTGTGGCGGGCGGACGACGACCGCAGGGAGGTCGCGGAGTTCACGGCGGCGTTCCGGGAGGCGGCGGGACCCGCGGGCGGCGGCGACCGGCACGGCGGGAGGGCCGGGCAGAGGACGCGGCAGGGTACGTAGGCCGTCGCGGCCAGCGCGGCCAGCGCGAGGATAGGGCACCCGCGGGTGGGGCGTGCGGGGCGCGTGGGCGGGCGGGGTGGGCGGCGCGGGCGCCGGGCGGGGGGCGCGGCGGCGCGCGGAACATCACCCTCAGGACGGACTGTACGGAACGTAGCGGCGTGGTTACCTGATGCACGTGATCGTCCGTGCCGCGCTCGTCCGCGGGCTCGCCCTGCGCGCCGTGCTCGCGCTGCTCCTCGGGGTGCTGCTCGTGCCCGGCGGAGCCGTCGAGCGCGTGAGCGCCGCGGACGCCTATCCCACGTCCTCCGCCGCCCCCGGAACGCCCGGAGTCCCCGGGGAAGCGGCGCCCGGCGAGGACACCGGACCCGCACCGGGCCTCGCGCGGCGCGGACCGCGGCCGGCGAAGGCCGGGCGCGCCGACCGGGCCGGCCGCATGCGCGCGACCGCCCCGTGGCCCGCGCCCCGGACGCCCTGCGCCGAAGCGGCCGCGGCCCGTGCCTTCCGCTACGCCCCGGAGGCCGCGGCGCTCGCCGCCGCGCGCGGGCGGTACGCCGTACTGCGCTGCTGACAGGGCCGCGGGGCGCGCCCGTATCCGTACGGACGCCTGTCCCGCCGCCCGCAGCCCCCACGTCAGCACGCCAGCGGCAAGCCGGAGTTCGCCATGCCGATCGACCCTTCGCGCGCGCTCGAAGCGTACGTGCGCGCCCAGACCCTCCCTCCCCCACCCGCCGACCGGACAGCCGACCGACCCGCAGACCAGCCCGCAGACAAAACCCCGGACCAGACCGCCGACCACACCCCAGACCACACCGCCGACCAGCCCCGGGACCGCCGTCCCGCAGCACCGGTCCCCGCCGAGCCGGCCCCCGCCGGCGACGCCCCCGCCGGTCACGCCCCCGTGCCCGGCCAGGCCCCCGCCGAACCGCAGGCCGGCGCCGTCCGCCCCGCCCCCGACGTCCCACCCGAGCCGCCGGGGGCTCCGCTGCCGGCGTAACGGCACCCCGCCGCTCACGGGCTACCGCGGTACCGCGGTAGCCCGTGAGCAGGCACCCGCGCCTCGCCCGCGCCTCTCCCACACGTCTGGCGTACCGTCCTCGAAACTCACTGGCCACAGCCGCACCCCACCCCGTTACGATGGCGTCAGGGCCTGCGCGTGGAGCAGGCGTCGGGACCCCGGGCCGGGCGTGGTCCGTCCGGCGGGCCCTCACAGTTACGCGAGCGAAGAAGTGGGATGAGACTCAGGCCCCAGGGCCGGCCCATGACACAGACACCCGTAAGCCGCACCCCCGAAGAGGGACAGGCCCGCGCCCAGATCACGATCCCGGCGAAGCACCCCATGGTGACGGTGCTGGGCTCCGGCGACTCCCTCCTGCGGGTCATCGAGAAAGCGTTCCCCGGCACCGACATCCACGTGCGGGGCAACGAGGTCAGCGCCGTCGGCGCCCCCGAGGAAGTCACCCTCGTCCAGCGTCTCTTCGACGAGATGCTGCTCGTCCTGCGCACCGGAGCCCCCATGACGGAGGACGCGGTGGAGCGGACGATCGCCATGCTGAAATCCGACCGCGACGACGAGGCCGGCGGCCACCACGCCCCCTCCGAGGTCCTGACGCAGAACATCCTGTCCAACCGCGGGAAGACGATCCGCCCGAAGACGCTGAACCAGAAGCGCTACGTCGACGCCATCGACAAGCACACCATCGTCTTCGGCATCGGCCCCGCCGGCACGGGCAAGACGTACCTCGCCATGGCCAAGGCGGTCCAGGCCCTGCAGTCCAAGCAGGTCAACCGCATCATCCTGACCCGCCCCGCGGTCGAGGCCGGCGAGCGCCTCGGGTTCCTGCCCGGCACGCTGTACGAGAAGATCGACCCGTACCTGCGCCCGCTGTACGACGCGCTGCACGACATGCTGGACCCGGACTCGATCCCCCGCCTGATGGCGGCCGGCACGATCGAGGTGGCGCCCCTGGCGTACATGCGCGGCCGGAGCCTGAACGACGCGTTCATCATCCTCGACGAGGCGCAGAACACGAATCCCGAGCAGATGAAGATGTTCCTGACCCGGCTCGGGTTCAACTCGAAGATCGTCGTCACCGGCGACATCACCCAGGTCGACCTGCCGGGCGGCACGAGGAGCGGGCTGCGGCAGGTGCAGGGGATCCTGGACGGGGTGCAGGACGTGCACTTCTCCACGCTGACCAGCCAGGACGTCGTCCGGCACAAGCTGGTGAGCCGGATCGTCGAGGCGTACGACAAGTACGACGTCAGGAACGGCGACGACAGGAACGGCAGGGCCTAGACCCGTGTCCGTCGAGGTCAACAACGAATCCGGGGTCGAGGCCGACGAGGAGGCCGTGCTCGACGTCGCGCGGTACGCGCTGGCGCGGATGCGCATCCATCCGCTGTCCGAGCTGTCGGTGATCCTCGTCGACCCGGCCGCGATGGAGCAGTTGCACGTGCAGTGGATGGACGAGCCGGGTCCGACGGACGTGATGTCGTTCCCCATGGACGAGCTGCGGCCGCCCGCCAAGGACGACGAGGAGCCGGTGCAGGGGCTCCTCGGCGACATCGTGCTCTGCCCCGACGTCGCCCGCCGGCAGGGCACCGCGGCGCCGACCGCGCATTCCATGGACGAGGAGCTGCAGCTGCTCACCGTGCACGGGGTGCTGCACCTCCTCGGCTACGAGCACGAGGATCCCGCGGAGAAGGCCGAGATGTTCGGCCTGCAGAAGGCGATCGTCGACGGCTGGCGCGACGAGCGCGGCGTGGCCGGTCCTTCGCCGGCGCCCACCGAGCGATGACCGCCCGGCTGATCGCCGCGGCGGTCCTGCTCGTGGGGGTCGGCTGGCTCGCGTCGTGCGCGGAGACGGCGCTGGCGCGGACGACGCGGATCGCGGCCGAGGACGCGGTACGGGCCGGGCGGCGCGGGTCGGCGAAGCTGCTGGCGGTGACGTCCGACCCGGTGCGCTATCTGAACGTGGCGCTGCTGGTGCGGGTCGGCTGCGAGATGGCCGCGGGTGCCCTCGTGACGTACGCCTGCCTGCGCCATTTCGACCGCACCTGGGAGGCGTTGACCGTCGCGATCGCCGCGATGGTCCTCGTCTCGTACGTCGCGATCGGCGTCTCGCCGCGCACCATCGGCCGCCAGCACCCGGTGGCGACCGCGACCGCGTCCGCGTACGTGCTGCTGCCGCTGGCGCGCGTCATGGGCCCGGTGCCGCGGCTGCTGATCCTGCTGGGCAACGCGCTGACGCCGGGCAAGGGCTTCCGCCAGGGCCCGTTCGCCTCGGAGGCGGAGCTGCGCGCGATGGTGGACCTGGCGGAGAAGGAGTCGCTGATCGAGGACGACGAGCGGCGCATGGTCCACTCGGTCTTCGAGCTCGGCGACACGCTGGTGCGCGAGGTGATGGTGCCGCGTACGGACGTGGTGACCATCGAGCGGTACAAGACGCTCCGGCAGGCGCTGACGCTCGCGCTGCGCTCCGGTTTCTCGCGGATCCCGGTGACGGGCGAGAGCGAGGACGACGTCGTCGGCGTGGTGTATCTGAAGGACCTCGCGCGCAAGGTCCACATCAGCCGCGAGGCCGAGTCGGAGCTGGTGTCGACGGCGATGCGGCCGGCGGCGTTCGTGCCGGACACGAAGAAGGCCGCGGACATGCTGCGGGAGATGCAGCAGCAGCGGATCCACGTGGCGGTCGTCATCGACGAGTACGGGTCGACGGCGGGGATCGTGACGATCGAGGACATCCTGGAGGAGATCGTCGGCGAGATCACCGACGAGTACGACCGGGAGCTGCCGCCGGCGGCGGAGCTGGGCGACGACCGCTACCGGGTCACGGCCCGCCTCGACATCGGCGACCTGGGCGAGCTGTACGACCTGGAGCTGGACGACGAGGACGTGGAGACGGTCGGCGGACTGCTGGCCAAGCAGTTGGGGCGGGTGCCGATCGCGGGGGCGACGGCGGAGGTCGACGTCACGCACGACGGTTCGGACCCGGGGCTGCGGGCGCTGCGGCTGACCGCGGAGTCGCCGGCGGGGCGGCGGAACAAGATCGTGACGGTCCTGGTGGAGCCGGTACGGGAGACCCCGGTGGAGCAGGACGAGAACGCGTAGCCCCTCCCCCGCGCCGCCTCTCCGTACGTGCGCCTCGGCGCGGTCCGGCCACGCAGGCCGTACGCGGGTTGGGGGTGGCCCGTCCGACGGCGGCCAGGCCGGGTTCGTATGCTCGGCGGTATGAGCGAGAGCAGCGCGCTGGACCCCGAGGACCGCAAGATCGTCACGCTGGCCCGCAGTACGCGGGCGCGCAACGCCGTGCCGGAGGGCGCGGCGGTACGGGACGAGACCGGCCGCACCTACGTCGCCGGCACCGTGGCGCTGGAGTCCCTGCGGCTGACCGCGCTGCAGACCGCGGTGGCGATGGCCGTCGCCAGCGGTGCGACCTCGCTGGAGGCCGCGGCCGTCGTCACCGAGGCCGGGGGGCCGGCGGACGCGGACCTCGCGGCCGTCCGCGACCTCGGCGGCCCGGGCACCCCGGTCCTGCTGGCCGCCCCGGACGGCGAGGTACGCAGCACGACCCGGGCCTGAGGGAAGCCGGGAGCCCGCCGACGCGCGGGGGCGTCCGTACGACCGCAGCGGCGCAGCGCACGGCCCCGGCCCGTACGACCGGAACCGCCCCTACGGGGCGTCCCGTTCCGGGCGGAAGCCGATCGTCGGGACCGCGCGGCGCAGCGGCCAGCCGCGCGGGGCGCACGGCGTGATGCCGTCCAGGAACGCGTAGCGTGCGAGCGCCTGGGGGTCCTGCTCCTCGACCGTGCGTATCTGCTCCCACCACGCCGCCACCTCCGTCCACCCCGGGGCCGACTGGGAGCCGCCGAACTCCTGCACCGACAGCGCCGCCGTGAGTCCCGCCAGCGCGAGCCGGTCGGGCAGCGGGTACCCGGCGAGCGACGTGGCGACGAAGCCGGCGACGAAGACGTCCCCGGCGCCCGTGGTGTCCAGCGCGGCCACCGATATCGCCGGCACCTCGGCGCTCTCGCCCGTGCGGCCGTCCACCGCGTACGCGCCCTCGGCGCCCATCGTGACGACCACCACCGGCACGTGCTCCGCGAGCGCGTGGGCGGCGGCGCGCGGCGAGGCCGTCCGGGTGTAGCGCATGGCCTCCGCCGCGTTCGGCAGGAACGCCTCGCAGTGCGCCAGCTCCGGGATCTCCGCCAGGTCCCAGCGCCCGGTGTCGTCCCAGCCGACGTCGGCGAAGACGCGGCTGCCGTGCAGCGCGGCCTGCTCGATCCACGGCTGCCGCCGGCCCGGGTCGAGGGACGCGACGCAGGCGCGGCTCGGCGGCGGGCAGCGCGGGGGCTCGTCGGGGGGCGGCGCCTCGTGGCCGTGGGAGACCATGGTGCGCTCGCCGTCGTACGCCATGGAGACCGTGACCGGCGAGTGCCAGCCGCGGCACGTGCGGGACAGGGACACGTCGACGCCCTCGCCCGCCAGGGCCTCCTGGCAGTGGTCGCCGTAGACGTCGTCGCCGAAGGCGGCGGACAGCGACGTCCGCAGGCCGAGGCGGGCCAGGGCCGTCGCCATGTTCGCCACGCCGCCGGGGCTGGAGCCCATGCCGCGGGCCCAGGACTCCGTACCGCGGACGGGGGCGCTGTCCAGGCCGGTGAAGACGATGTCGAGGAAGACCGTCCCCGTCAGGTAGACGTCGATCGCCGGGTCGGCGGGCCCGCGCACGTGCTTCAGCGGGTCCACGGCCGCCACGGGTGCGGCGGACGGGCCAGTGGTCATGTCGGCGCCTCCTTCGCACCCGGAACGGAACACTTGTCCGACTGGGCCCAGTCTGCCCCAGCCCACTGACAACGGCCCGCCGCAGCGCGTTCCGGCCCTCAGCGCCGCGCCGGCACCGCCACCCTGCCCAGGTCCGTGGCCACCGTCAGCGGCCCTTCGTACCCGGCCTCCCGGGCCTCCCGCGCGAAGTCCCCCGGGTCCGGATAGCGCTGCGAGAAGTGCGTCAGCACCAGGTGCCGTACGCCCGCCGCGATCGCCACCCCCGCCGCCTGAGCCGCGGTGAGGTGCCCGTACTCGACGGCCAGATCCGTCTCCGCGCCCAGGAACGTCGACTCGATGACCAGCAGGTCCGCCTCCTCGGCGAGCGCGTACACGCCCTCGCACAGCCCGGTGTCCATGATGAACGCGACCCGCTGCCCGCGGCGCACCTCCGAGACCTCCTCCAGCGGCACGCCCCGCAGCGAGCCCTCGCGCTGCAGGCGCGAGATGTCCGGGCCCGCGATGCCCGCGCGCGCGAGGCGGTCGGGGAGCATGCGGCGGCCGTCCGGCTCGACGAGGCGGTAGCCGTACGCGTCCACGGGGTGGTGCAGCCGGCGGGCCTGG
The DNA here is from genome assembly GCF_020400605.1 of Streptomyces aculeolatus. Taxonomy (GTDB): domain Bacteria; phylum Actinomycetota; class Actinomycetes; order Streptomycetales; family Streptomycetaceae; genus Streptomyces; species Streptomyces aculeolatus. Next base: position 170,580 of record NZ_JAINRD010000004.1, read on the forward strand.
AGTGTGTACGCGGGCGTGGTGGCGATCACGCCGTCCGCCTCGATCGGGCCCGCCTCGATCGTCGCGGCCTCCCGGTACGCGCTCGCGTACCGCAGCCGCTCGTAGAAGTGCCGCCCGCTCGCCGGGAAGTGGACCGTCACGGGGTGCGGGACGCGGTCGAGGTTGATGCGCTGGATGATGCCGGGCAGGCCCAGGCAGTGGTCGCCGTGGAAGTGGGTGATGCAGATGCGGTTCAGGCCGTACGCGGCGACGCCGGCGCGCAGCATCTGGCGCTGCGTGCCCTCGCCGGGGTCGAAGAGGATGCCGTCGCCGTCCCAGCGCAGCACGTAGCCGTTGTGGTTGCGCTGGCGGGTGGGGACCTGGCTGGCGGTGCCGAGGACGACGAGTTCGCGAGCGGACAAGTCCGGGCGGCCCGCGCTACCCGGGCGGCCAGTTCAGGCCGCGGCCGCCGAGCACGTGGGCGTGCACGTGGAAGACGGTCTGGCCGGCGCCCGCGCCGGTGTTGAACACGACGCGGTAGCCGGTGGCGTCGACCTTGTCCTCGGCGGCGACCTCGGCGGTCTCGCGCAGCATGTCGGCGACGAGCTGCGGGTCGGCGGCGGCGAGGCTGCCGGCGTCCGGGTAGTGGGCCTTGGGGATGACGAGGACGTGGGTGGGCGCCTGCGGGTTGATGTCGCGGAAGGCGATCGTCGTCGCGGTCTCGCGGACGACGGTCGCGGGCACCTCCCCCGCGGTGATCTTGCAGAACAGGCAGTCGGCCTGCGGCTCCCCGGCCATGTTCCCGGCCTCCTTCGGACGAGTCGGGCGGTACGGGCCGCATGGTACCCCGCGGCCCGTACCCGGTGTCCCGCCGCTACTCCCCCGCCGGGGACTCCCCGGCGTCCGACGGCCCCGAGGGCCCGGAGGGTCCGGGCGCACCCGAAGCCCCAGACGCACCCGGCGCACCCGCGGACCCGGGCGGCTCCGGGGCAGTCGCCTCTCCCGCCCCCGCCGAGGCCGCACCCGGCACCTCCGGCGGCACCGCCGCCGGGCTGCGCTCCAGCTCCTCCAGCGCCAGCCGCACCGCCGTCTCCAGCTGCGGGTCGCGCCCCTGCGCCCAGTCCTCCGGCGTGAGCAGCACGTCCACGTCCGGCTCCACGCCGTGGTTCTCCACGCCCCAGCCGGGTCCTTCGAGCCAGATGGCGTACTTCGGCTGCGTCACCAGCGTGCCGTCGACCAGCCGGTAGCGGCTGTCGATGCCGACGACGCCGCCCCAGGTGCGCCGCCCGACGAGCGGCCCGATGCCCAGCGCCCGGATCGCGGCGCTGACGATGTCGCCGTCGGAGCCGGAGAACTCGTTGGCCACGGCGACCACGGGCCCGCGCGGTGCGTCCATCGGGTAGCTGACGGGCTGGAGTCCGCGGCCCGCGTCCCAGCCGACGACGCGCCGCGCCAGCTTCTCCACGACGAGCTGCGAGGTGTGCCCGCCGCGGTTGTCGCGGACGTCGACCACCAGGCCCTCGCGGGCGACCTCCACGCGCAGGTCGCGGTGTAGCTGCGCCCAGCCGGGGCCCTGCATGTCGGGTACGTGGAGGTAGCCGAGGCGGCCGCCGGAGGCTTCGTGTACGTATGCGCGCCGGCCCGCGACCCACGCGTGGTAGCGGAGCGGCTCCTCGTCGGCGGTGGGGACGACCACGGCGTAGCGCACGTCACCGCCGTCGGCGGGCTGCACGCTCAGTTCCACGGGCTTGCCCGCCGAGCCGACCAGCAGCGGCGCGGGGCCCGCCAGCGGGTCGACGGGCCGGCCGTCGACGGCCGCGATCGCGTCGCCGGGGCGGACCGCGGCGCCCGGCGCGGCCAGCGGCGAGCGGGCGTGCGGGTCGGACGTCTCGGACGGCAGGATCCGCTCGACGCGCCAACTGCCGTCGTCCCCGCGGGCGATGTCGGCGCCGAGGAGCCCCTGCCGCCGCTCCGGCGCGCCCGCGCCGGTGCCGCCGCCCGGGGGGACGACGTAGGCGTGGGACGTGTTCAGCTCGCCCTGCACCTCCCACAGCAGGTCGACCAGGTCGTCGTGGGTGGCGACGCGCTCCAGCAGCGGGCGGTAGCGGTCCAGGACGCCGTCCCAGTCGACGCCGCCGAGGTCGGCGCGCCAGAAGTGGTCGCGCATCAGCCGGCCGGCCTCGGCGTACATCTGCCGCCACTCCGCGGCCGGGTGGAGCAGCTGCCGTACGCGCGTGAGGTCGACGGTGACGTTGTCCCCGTCGCCGTCGTCGACGTGGCTGGCCTTGCGGTCGGCGGGGACGACCTTCAGCTTGCCGTCGGTGCGCAGCAGGATCCGGGTGCCGTCCCCGGTGACGGTGAAGCCCTCGGCGTCGTCTGCGAGTTCCTCGACGCGCTGCTTGCCGAGGTCGTAGCGCTCCAGCCGGCTCGTGGGCCCGTCGTCGTCGGGTCCCGCGGCGTCGGTGCCGAGGACGCCGCGCAGCGGGTGGGTCAGCCACAGCAGGCCGCCCTCGGCGGCGCGCAGGGTCGAGTACCGGGCGGCCTCGACGGGGAAGGGCAGGATCCGGTCGGCGAGGCCGTCGAGGTCGATGCGGGTGACCGGCGGGGTGTCACCGGAGCCCGAGCCGGCGTCGTCGCCGTCGTCGGAGGTGCCGCGCTCGGGGGCCCGGCCGTGGCGCTGCGGGCCGAACGGCGAGGGCGTCTCGGCGGCCAGCGTGATCAGGTGGGGGCGGCAGGCGTACGGGAACGACAGGTCGAAGACGTGGCTGTCGTACACGGGGTCGAAGGCCCGCTCGGACAGGAACGCCAGGTGCTTGCCGTCGGCGGTGAACGCCGGGGAGTAGTCGCGGAAGCGCAGCGGCGTGGCTTCGGCGACGGCCAGCCCGTCGGTGGTGGCCAGCCGGAGCTGCCGCAGTTCGCCGGGGCCCGGGTGCGACCAGGCCAGCCAGGCGGAGTCGGGGGAGAACACCAGCCCGCCGGCGTCGCCGTACCGGCTGGCGTCGACCTCGCGTACGTCGCCGGAGGCGCGTTCGACGAGCAGCACCCGGCCGTCGTGCGAGGCGACGGCGACGCGGCTGCCGTCCGGCGCGACGGCCAGCGCGGTGACGCGGCCGAGGCGCCCGGCGGCGACGCGGCGGGGCGTGCCGCCGGCGTCGCGGCCGGCGGCGGGGGTGAACTCCAGCGCGTCCTCGCCCTCGGCGTCGGTCACGAAGACGACGTGCTCGGCGCCCTCCGCGCGGAACACCCGCGGCATCCGGGCCCGTACGCCCGGCTCCGCGGCCAGCGCGCGGGCGGGGCCCTCGCGGTGGGTCACCCAGTGCAGGGTGCCGCGGACCTCGACGGCGCTGCCGCGGCCGGTGTGGTCGGGGCGGGCGGCGCCGAGGTTGAGGCGGGCGCGCAGCGGGCGGGGGCGCAGGTCGGTGCGCTGGCCGCCGAGGCGGATGTCGAGGCGGCGGGGCTCGGCGCCCTCGTCGAGGCCGTCGAGGAGCCACAGCTCGCCGGCGGCGGCGTAGACGATGCGGGTGCCGTCGGTGGCGGCGTGGCGGGCGTAGAAGCCGCCGAGGGGCGTGTGGCGGCGCAGCGCGGCGTACGCGTCGGGGGCGTCGGTGTCGGCGGAGTACAGCGCGCCGGTGCCCTCGTGGTCGGAGAGGAACGCCAGCCGCCCGCCGGCCCACACCGGGTACTCGGCGTTGCCGAGGACGGCGTCCAGCTCCGCGGGGCGGGTGAACTCCGCGTCCGGCGCGGTGCGCAGCCACAGCCGTCCTGCGGTGCCGCCGCGGTAGCGCTTCCAGTACGCCGCCTCCCGGCCCATGCCCGCGGTGAGCAGCGCGACGCGGCCCTCCGGCCCGTACGCGACGTTGCCGACGGGGCCGAACGGCAGGGTCTGCGCGGGCCCGCCGCCGGGTGGCACGGCGTGCGCCCAGGTGCGGCGCAGTGAGTACTGGCCGTGGGTGGTCAGCGCGAGCACGTCGCCGTCGGGCGTCCAGCCGCGTACGGAGGTCTTGCCGCTGCCCCAGTACGTCAGGCGCTCGGGCGCGCCGCCGTCGACGGGCGCGGTGAGGACCTCGGGGGCGCCGTCGCGGGTGGAGGTCCAGGCGATGCGCGCGCCGTCGGGGGCTATCCGGGGGTGGTCCACCGGCATGTTGTCGGCGCTCACCCGCCAGGCGCGGCCGCCGTCGAGGGGCGCGGCCCAGACGTCGTCCTCTGCCGTGAAGGTGATCAAGTCGCCGTGCAGGTGCGGGAATCGCAGGTAAGCAGGCTGAGTCACGTCGATCATCCCATCATGCGCAGGCGGCACTCACCACCGCTTTGCGGTGTGGTGTGACCTTCGTCCTGTACCCGCCCCGTCCCGGGATGGAACGAATCGGGACGTAACTCTGAACACTGCGGTAAACCCCCCGGGTTCGCGCGCCCGGAACGTCAGGATCCGGGCGTACGGAATCTCTCACTCCGCCCGCCCGGACCACTCGGGGCCGCCTGCCGACCCCTTCCGGACCGCCCGCGGGGCGGCTCGGACCGCTCGCGGGGCGTTCCGGACCCCTCCGGGACCGTTCGGGACCGTCGGTGACCGTTCAGGACCACCGGCCGGTCGCCGCGAGCACCACCGCGCCCGCCGCCGTGCCCGCGGTGGACGTGCGCAGCACGCTCGGCCCCAGCCGGTACGCCCCCGCCCCCGCGTCCGCGAACGCCGCCAGCTCCTCCGGCGCGACCCCGCCCTCGGGGCCGACCACGAGCACGATCTCCCCCGCCCGCGGCAGCTCCGCGGCGGCCAGCGGGGCCGCGCCCTCCTCGTGCAGCACGGCGGTGAACGCCGCACCCGCGAGCAGCGGCAGCAGCTCCTTCGTCGAGTGCAGGCCGGCCACCTCCGGGAAGCGCAGCCGGCGGGCCTGCTTGCCCGCCTCACGCGCGGTGGCGCGCCACTTGGCCAGGGACTTCCGCCCGCGCTCCGCGCGCCACCTGGTCACGCAGCGGGCCGCCGCCCACGGCACCACCGCGTCCACGCCGGTCTCGGTCATGGTCTCGACGGCCAGCTCGCCCCGGTCACCCTTCGGCAGGGCCTGCACGACGGTCAGCCGCGGGCTCGGCGCCGGCTCCTCGCACACCTCGGCGCAGGTCACGAGCAGCCGGTCGGCGCCCTCCGCGCCGGCCACGGTGCCGTACGCACCGCGCCCCGCGCCGTCGGTGAGCACGACGTCCTCGCCGGCCCGCAGCCGCCGTACCGACACCGCGTGCCGCCCCTCGGGCCCGGTCAGCGCCAGCACCGCGCCGGGGCGGGCCGCGTCCAGCACGGCGGGCTCCGCGACGAACACCGGGGCGGTCACAGCAGCCCGCCCGAGGCGTCCCCGGCGGGCTTCCCCGCCCCGCTCAGCGCGTCGGCCAGCTCCCGGGCCAGCAGCTCCACCAGTTCGGCGGCGGGCAGTTCGCGCGCCAGCCGGTAACCCTGGCCGGCCCACAGCGCCATGCCCTGCGGATCGCCGACGCGGGCGGCGGCGGCGCGCAGCGGGGAGGTCAGGTGGTGCAGCTGGGGGTAGGCGGCGGGGGCGTACGGGCCGTGCTCGCGCACGAACCGGTTGACCAGCCCGCGCGCGGGGCGGCCGGAGAAGGCGCGGGTCAGCTCCGTGCGCGTGAACACCCCGCCGGTGACGGCCCGCTTGTGCAGCGCGTTGGCGCCCGACTCGGGGCAGACCAGGAACGCCGTGCCGAGCTGCGCCGCGGCGGCGCCCGCGGACAGCACGGCGGCGATCTGCCCGCCGCGCATCAGCCCGCCGGCGGCGATCACCGGCACCTCCACCGCCTCCAGCACCTCGGCGAGCAGCGTGAGCAGCCCGCGGCCCACCCGGTCGTCGCGCGGGTCGTTGCGGAAGCCGCCCTGGTGGCCGCCGGCCTCGACGCCCTGCACGCACACGGCGCCGGCGCCCGCGGCCTGCGCGTGCCGGGCCTCGACGACGTTGGTGACGGTGACGACCGTGTACGTCCCGGCGCGGGCGAAGGCGTCGAGCACGGCCGGCTCCGGGCAGCCGAAGGTGAACGAGACGAGCGCCACCGGCTCGTCCAGGAGTATGGCGACCTTGGCGTCGAAGGCGTCGTCCGTGCCGGCCTCGGCGTCGCCCAGCTCCGTGCCGTACCACTCGGCCTCGCCGGCCAACTGCTCGGCGTACGCCTCGATCTGGGCGGGGTCCGGCGGCGCGGGGGGCTGGGGCAGGAACAGGTTGACACCGAAGGGCCGGTCTGTGACGGCCCGGAGCTGGCGGATCTCCTCGTACATCGCCTCGGGCGTCTTGTAGCCGGCGGCGAGGAACCCCAGGCCGCCGCCCTCCAGCACCCCGGCGGCGAGCTGCGGGCAGGATGCGCCACCCGCCATGGGCGCCTGCACGATCGGGAAGGTGAACAGATCGTTCAGCTCGCTGGGCATGAGCTCATCCTGTCACGCAGATCGGACACCGGCGGCCCGCGCCGGATCATGGAATCCGCACGTCTTCACGCACCTGGGGACGGTGTACGCCCCATCCACCACACCCGTCGCACGGGCCGCACGGCGGCGGCCCGGCGAGGTCCGTCCGGAACCCGGCTAGCGTCCGCTCCAGGCGTCCTTCAGCCGCGAGAACAGCCCCTGCTGGCCCGGTTTGAACTGGCCCTGCGGGCGCTCCTCGCCGCGCAGCTGGGCGAGTTGGCGCAGGAGCCGCTCCTGCTCCGGATCCAGCTTCTGCGGCGTCTCGACCTCGACGTGCACGATCAGGTCGCCCCGGCCGCCGCCGCGCAGATGCGTCACGCCGTGCTGGTGCAGCGGAATCGACTGCCCCGACTGCGTACCCGGACGGATGTCGACCTCCTCCAGGCCGTCGAGCGTCTCCAGGTTGACCTTCGTGCCCAGTGAGGCCGCCGTCATCGGGATCGTCACCGTGCAGTGCAGATCGTCGCCGCGGCGCTGGAAGATCGGGTGCGGCAGCTCGCGGATCTCCACGTACAGGTCGCCCGCCGGGCCGCCGCCCGGGCCGACCTCGCCCTCGCCCGCGTGCTGGATGCGGGTGCCGGTGTCGACGCCCGCGGGGATCTTGACCGTGAGCGTACGCCGCGAGCGCACCCGGCCGTCGCCCGCGCACTCCGGGCACGGGGTGGGCACCACCGTGCCGAAGCCCTGGCACTGGGGGCACGGCCTGGAGGTCATGACCTGGCCCAGGAAGGACCGGGTGACCTGCGAGACCTCGCCGCGGCCGCGGCACATGTCGCACGTCTGCGCCGACGTACCGGGCGCCGCGCCCTCGCCGTTGCAGGTGCCGCAGACCACCGCGGTGTCGACCTGGATCTCCTTGGTGGCGCCGAACGCCGCCTCCTCCAGCTCGATTTCGAGCCGGATCATGGCGTCCTGACCGCGGCGGGTGCGCGAGCGCGGCCCGCGCTGGCCGGCCTGGCCGAAGAAGGCGTCCATGATGTCGGAGAGGTTGCCGAAGCCGCCGGCGCCGAAGCCGCCGGCCGCGGCGCCGTTCTGCGACAGCGGGTCCCCGCCGAGGTCGTAGATCTGCTTCTTCTGCGGATCCGACAGGACCTCGTAGGCGGCGTTGATCTCCTTGAACCGCTCCTGGGTCTTCGGATCCGGGTTCACGTCCGGGTGCAGCTCGCGGGCGAGCCTGCGGAACGCCTTCTTGATCTCTTCCTGCGACGCGTCACGTCCGACGCCGAGGACCGCGTAGTAGTCCGTGGCCACTTATGACTCCGCCAGGATCTGTCCGACGTACCGTGCCACTGCGCGTACCGCTCCCATCGTTCCGGGGTAGTCCATGCGGGTAGGTCCGACCACGCCGAGCTTGGCGACGGCTTCGCCGGTGTCGCCGCCTGAACCGTATCCGACGGAGACGACCGAGGTGGAGGTGAGCCCCTCATGGTCGTTCTCATGCCCGATACGCACCATCACGCCCGGTTCCTTCGCCTCGCCGAGCAGCCGCAGGAGCACCACCTGCTCCTCCAGCGCCTCCAGCACGGGCCGGATGGTGAGCGGGAAGTCGTGGTCGAAGCGGGTGAGGTTGGCGGTGCCGCCGATCATCAGCCGCTCCTCGGTCTCCTCCACCAGCGTCTCCAGCAGCACCGACAGCACGGTCTGCACCGTGCCGCGGTCGTCCGCGGGGAAGGACTCGGCGAGATCCGCCACCAGCCGCGGCACGTCGCCGAAGCGGCGGCCGACGACCCGGCTGTTGAGCCGGGCGCGCAGATCGGCGAGGGAGTCCTCGCTGAACGGCGCCGGGCAGTCGATCATCCGCTGCTCGACCCGGCCGGTGTCGGTGATGAGCACGAGCATGACGCGCGCGGGGGCGAGTTGGAGCAGCTCGACATGGCGCACGGTCGAGCGGGTCAGCGACGGGTACTGCACCACCGCCACCTGCCGCGTCAGCTGCGCCAGCAGCCGCACCGTGCGCCCCACGACGTCGTCGAGGTCGACGGCGCCGGACAGGAAGTTCTGGATCGCCCGCCGCTCGGCCCCGCTCAGCGGCTTGACGTCGGCGAGCTTGTCGACGAACAGCCGGTATCCCTTGTCGGTGGGAATGCGGCCCGCGCTGGTGTGCGGCTGCGCGATGAACCCCTCGTCCTCCAGGGCGGCCATGTCGTTACGCACCGTCGCCGGGGAGACACCGAGGTGATGCCGCTCCGTGAGCGCCTTGGAACCGACCGGCTCCTCCGTGCCCACGTAGTCCTGGACGATGGCGCGCAGCACTTCGAGCCGGCGCTCGCTGAGCATGCTGCCCACCTCCGTACTCGTCAGTACTCGCCCGCCCGTCCGGTGCGTTTCCGGCTCTGGCACTCGGCGAGGGGGAGTGCCAGGGTCCGGGGCCAGTGTACGGCCGGGTACCGCAGCTCAGGCAAGGCGGCCGGTCACCTGACTCTTGCGAGGATGTCCCGGCGTTCACGCGGGGAGGAATCGCCTTCGGCAGGGCGGAGCGTCGCCGTCCCCGGTCTCCTGGAACACGGAACGTCCCCAGGACCGCACACGGAAGAAACGAACGTGCGTGCCCTCATTCGCTGATTGCGGTGGCTCCGGCCCGACGAGGACACGGATGTACGCAGGTCGCACGTACGGTCACACTGCGCACCCCAGGATGAGCAAGGACGTGAGGGGGAGGTCGTGCCGGTGGCGAGGGAGGCCGCGAAGGGCGGGCATGCCCGGTACACGTACCGGCTGCGTGTGTCGTCGACCGCCCGCGCCGGGCTGCTCGCCGAATGGGACCGCTGCCGGTGGGTGTGGAACGAGTGCGTGGCCAAGTCCAAGACCGTGTACGCGCACAACAAGGCGCACCCCGACAACAAGCTGTCATGCGGACCGGCCCAGCTCGACAAGATGCTGACCGGGGCCCGCGCGACGACGCCGTGGCTGCGCGAGGGCAGCTCGGTTCCGCAGCAGCAGATCATCCGGGACTTCGGCAAGTCCCGCGCGAAAGCGCAGAAGGACATGCGGGAACGCCTGCCGCCGCGGCAGCGGACCGGTACGCCGAGGTGGAAGAAGAAACGCGAAGCCAACCCGACGCTGAGCTACACCAGACGCGGCTTCCGGCTCCAGGATGGCCGCCTGCACCTCGCCGGCGGCATGGCCCTGACCGTGGTGTGGTCTCGCGACCTGCCCGCGGCGCCGTCCTCGGTGCGTGTCCATCGTGACAGTCTCGGCCACTGGTATGCCTCCTTCGTCGTACCCGCAGAAGTCCACCCGCTCCACAGCACCGGCCGCGTGATCGGGGTCGACTGGGGTGTGAAGGAGACTGCGACCACCACCTCGGTGGCCCACGATCTTCCTCACGCCATGCACGGCAAGAAGGCTCGGGCGAAGCTGTCGCGGTACGACCGGATGATGGCCCGTCGCAAGCCTTCCAGGGGACAGGCGGCCTCGAAGGGCTACCGCGCGGCCAAGAAGCTGCGCGCGAAGGTGTGCAAGAAGATCGCCAGGCAGCGGCAGGACACCGGCCGCAAGTGGGCCAAGCACGTCGTGCGCGACCACGACGCGATCGCCGTGGAGGACTTCCGCCCGAAGTTCCTCGCCAGGACATCGATGGCACGCAAGGCGGCGGACGCCGCCATCGCCGCCACGAAGCGGGCCCTGATCGAGATGGCCCGGAAACACGGGCGGGACCTCCGCCTCGTGCACCCCGCGTACACCACCATGGACTGCGCCTCGTGCGGAGCGAGAACCAAGCACGCACTCCCGCTGTCCGAGCGCACCTACACCTGCGCCTCCTGCGGAACCGTCTCCCCCAGGGACAAGAACTCCGCCCACGTGATGCTCATCCGGGCAGGTCTGAACCCGGTTGGCGCCGATGGCACAAGACTTCCCGGAGCGCCGCTCCAGGAAGCGGCCTGAGGCAGGAATCCCCTCCCATCGGGGAAGGGAGCATTCAAGTTATAGCGTCGGGGCATGCCCGACTACTGGGAAGAGCTGGCGCCGGGCGTCGTGCGGCGGCGGCTGCCCCGCTGGGACGCGACGGCGGGGGCGGTGGGGACGCCGGACGGCGTGCTGCTCGTGGACACCGGTGCCTCGCTGCGGGAGGGCGCCGAGCTGCGCCGGGCCGTACGGGACCGCTTCGGCCGCCCCGTGACGCACATCGCGCTCACGCATCCGCACTTCGACCACGTGCTCGGCACTGCGGCCTTCGCCGGCGCCGAGGTCCACGGCCCGGCGGGGATGGCGGAGCACCTTCTCGGCGAGGGCGCCGACGGGCTGCGTGCCGACGCCGTACGCCACGGGCTGGACCGCGACGCGGCGGCGGAGGCCGTCGACGTCCTTGTCGCCCCGCGGCACGCGGTGTCCGGCACGTACCCGCTGGACCTCGGGCGCGGCCGGGAGGTGCTGCTGGTCGAGCTGGGCGCGGCGCACTCGTCGCACGACATGGCGGTGTACGTCCCGGGCCGCCCGGCCGTCGTCTTCTGCGGCGACCTGGTCGAGGAGTCCGGCCCCCCGCAGGCGGGCCCGGACGCGGACCCGGCGCGGTGGCCCGCGGCGCTGGACCGGCTGCTGGAGCTGGGCGGCGAGGCGGCGGTGTACGTCCCGGGGCACGGCGCGGCGGTCGGAGCGGACTTCGTACGGACCCAACGGGACGAGCTGGCGGGGCGCTTGTCGTAATCTCACCTTCGTGCGCCGCTACGACACCGACCTCACGCCCCCCTGGAAGAAGCCGCAGCAGCCCGCCCCCGAGGTGCAGGCCGAGCCGGACCTCGTGGTCGAGGAGGTGGCGACGGGCTTCTGCGGCGCGGTCATCCGTACGGAGAAGACGGCCGAGGGCCCGACGGTCACCCTGGAGGACCGCTTCGGCAAGCACCGGGTGTTCCCGCTGACACCGCGCGGCTTCATGATCGACGGCAGGGTCGTCACGCTGGTACGCCCCGGCCGCTCCGCGCCGTCGGGCCCCCTCCTCTCCGCCTCCGGCTCGATCGCGGTCCGCGACCACACCGCCCGCGTCGCCCGCGCCGGCCGCATCTACGTCGAGGGCCGCCACGACGCGGAGCTGGTGGAGCGCGTCTGGGGCCACGACCTGCGGGTCGAGGGCGTGGTGGTGGAGTACCTGGAGGGCGTCGACGACCTGCCGTCGGTGGTCTCCGCCTTCGCCCCGGGCCCGGACGCGCGGCTGGGGGTGCTGGTGGACCACCTGGTGCCGGGCACGAAGGAGTGGCGCATCGCGGAGTCGGTGACGAGCGCCCACGCGCTGGTGGTGGGTCACCCGTACGTGGACGTCTGGGAGGCCGTCAAGCCGTCGTCGGTGGGCATCGCGGCGTGGCCGCGGATCCCGCGGGGTGAGGACTGGAAGACGGGCGTCTGCCGCGAACTGGGCTGGCCCCCGGACACGGGCGCGGCCTGGCGCCGGATCCTGGACTCGGTACGGACGTACCGCGACCTGGAACCGGCACTGCTGGGACGGGTGGAGGAGCTGATCGACTTCGTCACGGCCCCGGGGGCGTAAGAGGTTCGGGGCCCGGCCCGGCCGCTACCGGTCGGCGGTGTCCCACGGTCTCGTTGCGCACGAGGTACGTGACGGACCCCGGACGGAACGCGTCGAACCTCCTACCCTGGCAGTGGCGAGCCGCAGAGAAGAGGTAAGGCTGTGACGTCATCGGACGGTGCCCCCGACCCGCTCACGGAACCACTCGCGTTCGGCCAGCGGATGCAGATCCTGCGCGAGCGCCGCGGCATCAGCCGTCCCGTCCTGGGCGGGCTGCTCGGCAAGTCGCCGTCGTGGGTGAAGCAAGTGGAGACCGGAAAGCTCCAGTTGCCGAAGCTGCCCATGATCCTGCGCATCGCCGAGGTGCTGCGCGTCCGTGATCTCGCCGACCTCACCGGCGACCAGTCCATGAGCGTCGAGATGTTCATCGGCCCAGGACACGCCAGGCTCCCCGCGGTCCGCGACGCCCTCAACCGCTTCGCGCTGCCCGGCGACCGTAAGGCCCCGGGCCTCCCGCACCTGCGGGCCCGCCTCGACCAGGCATGGAGCGCCCGTCACTCCGCCCCCCACCACCGGGACGTCATCGGCGCGCTGCTGCCTGCCCTGATCCTGGACGCGCACCTGGCCACACGGCAGGCCGAGACCGCCGCCGAACGCCGCCGCGCCCAGTCGCTGCTCGCCGAGACGTACGCGCTGGCGCAGTTCTTCCTCGCGTACCAGCCCGACACCTCGCTGCTCTGGCGCGTCGCCGACCGCGGCATGATCGCCGCCCAGGAGAGCGAGGACCCGCACGCCATCGGCACCGCCGCCTGGCTGCTCGCCCAGGCCCACCGCGACGCCGGCCCGCGGGACTTCGACGCCGCCGACGACGTCAACCGCGCGGCCGTCGACTACCTCCGCCCGCTGCTGGCCGAGGCCGACGACCGCGTGCTGGCCATCGCGGGCGCGCTCGACTTCGAGCTCGGCTACACCGCCGCCCGCCGGGGCGCGTCCGGTGTGGCCTGGGCGCACTGGGACGACGCACGCGCCAAGGCCGGGCGCCTCCCCGCCGGCTACTACCACCCCGTCACCAGCTTCGGCGCGGCCATCATGGGCGCGCACGCGGTCACGGTGGCGGTGGAGTTGCACGCCGGAGGCGAGTCCGTACGGCAGGCCGCACGGGCCGACGCGGCCGCCATCCCCAGCCACCCGCGCCGGGCCCGGCACCGCATCGAGGAGGCCCGCGGCTATCAGCTCGACGGCCAGCCCGACGTCGCCCTGGCGACGCTGGAGAAGGCCCACGCCGCGGCGCCGGAAACGATCCGCTACAACGGGTACGCCCGCCGGATCATCCTGGAAGAGTCCGAGGCCAAGAGCCCGGGGCGCAGGCGACGCGCAGCCGAACTCGCAACGAAGGTCGGGCTCCTGGCCGCGTAGCGAACGCGAACAGGCATGCGGGGGGCAGGATTTCTGCCCCCTCCCCACTCCAGCCGCCTCTACGGTCGGTGACGACCTGATCACCGACGACAGGTGAGCGTGATGGAGACTCCCGGCACCACCCCCGACCCGCCCCGGCCCACGCTGGCGTTCATCTACGACCGGCACGCCACACCGACGACCGCGGCCCTGGACGAGCGCATAGACCGCTGCCGCCGGTATGCCGTCGCGCAGGGCTGGGTGGTTGCCGGGGAGTGGGTGGACCGCGGGGATCAGGCGCTGTGCGCGTGGCGGCGGGTGCGGTGGGGGATGCTCGCCTACGCCATGCGCCAGGCCGCCGGCCCCGCGGTGTGCCTCGTGGACACGTGGGACCGCATCAGTTGGGACCGGGGGGACAGTGCGATCCTGCGCCACGCGGTCCGCCGGGCGGGCGGCCACTGCGTCACCACCGCGGGAGAGAACGACCTCGAACCGGGCCACGGGCGCGTCACCGCCGGTGCCCCGCTGTCACTGAAGGGACGACCGTGACCACTCCCCCACGCCGTACCTCCACGGCCGACCCGATCCACCTGCCCGACGTGTTCCCGCCCGTGGACGCCGCTCCGGCGCCCGGCTGCGGCAGGTGCGCCGAACTGGCGGCGGACCGGACCAGGGCCCGCGGGAAAGGCGACTTGTCGGCGGTCAGCGACGCCAACGTCCTCATTCGCCGCCATCCCCACTGAACCCCGCCTCCCGGCCACCGGGGCAGACGGCGGCCGGGAGGCGGACCCGGGGCGGGCGACGGTACTCACGACCGCCCGGGGGCGCGCGCCCCGCCCGCCGCATGGGTCCGGCGGGCGGGCGCGTACGCGTACGGGATCGGCGGAGGAATCGGGTCGTAACTCGCGGTAACACCCCCCGATTCGGCCCGAATCCGCCCTCGAGGGCCGACTTTCGCCCATCCGCACGCACCCGCCTGCCGACCCGACCGCAACCGCGCCCCCGGCCCCGCTCCGGCCTCGGTGAACCCGCGTTGTCAGCGGAGGCGCCTACCCTTGGGCGGGTGTGCGGGGATCGTGGGTCGTCCGGGATCGTCCGCCCCGTCCGCGGCGGGCGGTCGTCCGCCCCGTCCGCGGCGATGCTCCCGGCGGGGTTTCAGTCCACCAGGTCCCGGACCACCGCGTCCGCCAGCAGGCGGCCCCTCAGCGTCAGCACCAACCGCCCCGCCTCGTAAGGACCGCGCTCCAGGAGGCCGTCCCCTACCGCCCGCGACGCCGCCTCCGCCCCCGCCGGGCGCAGCAGGGACACCGGGCAGCCCGCCGACAGCCTCAGCTCCAGCAGGATCCGCTCCACCCTGCGGTCCTCCTCCGTCAGCACCTCCCGGCCCGCCGCCGGCGACCGGCCCGCCGCCAGCGCCGACGCGTACGGCGCCGGGTGCTTGACGTTCCACCACCGCACCCCGCCCACGTGGCTGTGCGCCCCCGGGCCCGCGCCCCACCAGTCCGCGCCCGTCCAGTACAGCTCGTTGTGCCGGCAGCGGGCGGCGTCCCCCGGCACCGCCCAGTTCGACACCTCGTACCAGTCCATCCCCGCCGCCGACAGCGCCTCCTCGGCGATCAGGTACCTGTCCGCGTGTTCGTCGTCGTCCGTCGGCGGCACCTCCCCCCGCCGGATCCGCCGCGCCAGCTGCGTGCCTTCCTCCACGATCAGCGCGTACGCCGACACGTGGTCGGGGCCCGCCCCCAGCGCCGCCGCCAGCGACGCCCGCCAGTCGTCGTCCGTCTCCCCCGGCGTGCCGTAGATCAGGTCCAGGTTCACGTGCTCGAACCCCGCCGCCCGCGCCTCCGCCACGCACGCCTCCGGCCGGCCCGGCGTGTGGGTACGGTCCAGCACCCGCAGCACGTGCTCCCGCGCGCTCTGCATGCCGAACGAGATCCGGTTGAACCCGGCCTCCCGCAGCTCCGCCAGATACGCCGGATCCACCGACTCCGGATTGGCCTCCGTCGTCACCTCCGCGTCCGCCGCGAGGCCGAACTCCGAGCGGATCGCGCCCAGCATCCGCCCCAGGTCCGCCGCCGGCAGCAGCGTGGGCGTACCGCCGCCGAAGAACACCGTCTCGACCTCGCGCGGGTCGTCGCCGAGCACCTTGCGGGCGAGGCGGACCTCCTCGGCGAACGTGGCCGCGTAGTCGTCGCGGGACGTGCCGCGCAGCTCTGCCGCGGTGTAGGTGTTGAAGTCGCAGTACCCGCAGCGGGTGGCGCAGTACGGGACGTGGGCGTAGAAGCCGAGGGGGCGGTCGGGCGCCCCGGCCAGTGCCTCGGCGGGCAGGGTCCCGTCCTCGGGCGCGGGCTCGCCATCGGGCAGTACGGAGGGCATACGCCCCATTGTCCCCCGCCCGGCGGAAAGCCCCGACTCCCCGGGGCCGCGACTCCCCCGGCCCCTGACGCCTGGTGCTGGTGCCCGGCCCCGGGCCTCCGCTCTCGGCTCAGCCCCGGTCCCGCCTCAGTACCCGCCCCGCTCCGTTCCCCTCGCCTGCAGCACCATCATCGCCAGGTCGTCCCGCGGCGGCACCGGCGCGAAGTCGTGCACCGCCGTCCTGATCCGCTCCGCCACCGCCGCCGCGCCCAGCCCCGTGCAGCACGACAGGGCCTCCGCCAGCCCGTCGCCGTCGTCGAACAGCCGGTCCCCGAAGCGGCGCTCCGTCACCCCGTCCGTCACGCACAGCAGCGTGTCGCCGGGCTCCAGGTCGAACGACTGGCTGTAGTACTCCGCGTCGTCCAGCACCCCGAGCAGCAGCTGCGCGTCCGCCGCCGCCCGTACCCCGCCGTCGCTGCGCAGCAGCAGCGGCAGCGGGTGGCCGGCGCTGGCCACGGTGCAGCGGACGCCGCCGCGGTCGTGCTCGTACGGCACCAGCTCCCCGTACAGCAGCGACAGGAACCGCGCCTGCTCCGGCGGCAGGCCGAACGCCGTCGCCGCCTCCACCGCCTCGAAGGCGTGCTCCACGAGCGTGCGGTTCAGGCCCGCCAGGACGTCGGCGACGCCGTAGCCCTCGCGCGCCAGCAGCCGCAGCACCGGCCGTGCCATGCCGGTGACGACCGCCGCCTCGGGGCCCTGGCCGCAGACGTCGCCGAGCGCGAAGCACCAGCGGTCGCTGCCGCTGGGGAAGAGGTCGTAGAAGTCGCCGCCCGCGGCGGCGCCCTCGGCCGGCTCGTAGACGACGGCCGTGTCCATGGCCGGCATCTCCGCGATACCGCTGGGCAGCAGGCCCCGCTGGAGCACCTCGCTGATGGTCACCTGGCGCGTGTACTGGCGGGCGGCGGAGACGGCGTGCGCGACGCGGCGGGCGAAGTCCGTGACGACGGCGACGACGTCTCCGCCGATGCGGGCGACGCCGGCACGGCCGAAGAGCAGTGTGCCGACGCGGCGGCCGCCGGCGACCAGCGGGCAGGCCAGCGCGGGGCCGCCGAGACCGTAGCCGGCGTCCCCCGGGCCGCGGGCGACGCCGCCGGTCCCGCCGGGCCAGGACACCGGTACGGGGCGGGCGTCGGGCGGCGGCAGCGGGCACTGCTCCAGGGCGCGGCGGAGCGGCGAGATCCGCTCCTCCGCGGCGTGCCAGACCTGCGCGAGGCGGGGCTCGGCGCCGGCGGTGCCTTCGAGCCAGACGGCGCTCCAGTCGGCGAGCCGCGGCACCAGGAGCTGGGTGGCAAGGGAGGCGACCATGTCCTCGTCGAACTGGCCGGCGAGCATGTCGGAGGTCTCGGCGAGGAACGAGAACGCGCCGACGCCGGCCCAGGGCCCTCCGCCGCGCAGCTCGGGGTCGGTGGCGCTGCGCGGGGTGTGCGCCGTGGCCTGGCTGGGCAGGCGGAGCGCGGCGGTGTGGGCGACGTGCAGGTCGGCCTCGTCGTCGGCGAGGTCGTGCGCGCCGCGCACGGTGTCGCCGCCGGAGCCGTCCGCGTGGTGCGGTACGCCCCGGCCGTGGGTCCCGTCGTCCGGCGCGGCGTCCCGGCCGGCGTACGCCTCGGCATCGCCGGGCTCCGACCCGGACTCCGTCCCCGACTCCGTCCCGGGCTCGGCTGCGGCCGGGTCCCCGACGGCCGTCCCGTCCCCGACCTCGCGCAGCGGGCCCATCCGGAACCAGACGGTCTTCTCACTGCGCCGGTGCTCCACGCCCCAGGCGTCGGCCAGCGCGGCGACGAGCTGCAGGCCGTAGCCGTACGACTCCTCCGGCGCCGGCAGCGGCATCACCCGGGCCGCGTGCCCGTCGGTGACCTCCACCAGCAGGGTCGGCTCCGCGGCCGGGCCGTCACCGTCGGCACCGTCGCGCGCGAGGCCGGCGGCGACGGCGTCCTCGGCGACCAGGCGGCAGCGCACCCGTACGTCGGTGCCGGCGTGCACCACGGCGTTGGTGACCAGCTCGCTGGTCAGCAGCTCGGCGTCGTCGACCTCGGGCCCGGCGCGGCCGGCGAGCAGCTCGCGTACGAACCGGCGGGCCGCCCCGGCGGCGGGCATCCCGGCGGCGAGGGTCAGCGCGACGTCGGTCACGCCCTGCGTGCCAGGGGTCTCATCTGCCGTCGCTCCGGGCGCCACGTCAGCGTTCGCTCCGGGCGCTGCGTCAGCGTTCGCTACGGGCTGCGGCGCCGCGGAGGCGGCCGTGCCGCCGTCCGCGGAAGTCGCGGGTGCCGCAGGCGCTTCAGGTGCCGCCGGCTCCTCAGCTGTCCCCTGTGCCGCCGGTGCCGCGGGCTCCGCCCGCGCCGCCGAGGCGTCCGCGCCGTCGTCCGCCGCCTCCCCCTCCGCGCCGCCCCCGCCCGTACCGCCCGGCCCGGCACCGCCGTCGCCGCGGGCCTGGCCACCGGGTGCCGGCACGTCGTCCGCACCGCCGTTGCCGTCCGCGTCGTCGGCGCCTTCCGCGCGGCCTCCGCCGTCCCCACCGTCCCCGCCGTCCGGCTCCGCGGGCTCTCTGCGTACGACCGACACCACCACGGTGGATCGACGTACGGACTGCACTGCGAAGGTCGTCCCCACTGTCCTCTCCCGGCCCATTCCCGGCATACGGGCGTTCCCCACGCAGCCAGAGTGACAGACTGAGCCCGCCCAGATGCACCAAGTGACACAACTGGTGACCGGATATGGCCCATCCGACCTCCGCCGTGCCGCCGGGATTACCCCCTCCGGCCACCCCCGCCCGGCCCTTCCCGCCGGTGCCGAGCGGCGCGGGCCATGGGCCGCCGCAGCGGCGAAAGCACAGCTCACCGCGGTGGACATGCGTGCGTACGAGACCTCGGAACCCGCCGCCGCACCCCCGGAAACACCCCGCCGCGGGCCCCGCACCCGCCGTCAACGTGATCACGCGCATCGCCCGCACGAGGGGCGTGTCCGGCGACGCCCACGCCGCCCGCACACCCCTGAACGCCCTTCGCGCACCCCGTGGCCGGCAGCGGGCGCGCGGACGCGGAAGGGGCGGCAACCGGCCACCGGCGCGAGGGACTGACGAACTCCGGCCGGGCCGCAAGCGGCCACCGGGACAGGGGACTTCCGCCCGCGCGGGCGCCGCGTGGGGCGCCGCGCGGGCTCCGTCCGGGGGAACCTCGCCTCAGGCTTCCCTGGCGCCCGCGTACATGTCCTCGATGAGGTCCTTGTACTCCTTCTCCACCACCGGCCGCTTCAGCTTCAGGCTCGGCGTCAGCTCCCCGTGCTCGACGTCGAGGTCCCGCGGCAGGATCCGGAACTTCTTGATCATCTGCCAGCGCTGCAGCCGCTCGTTGAGCTGCTTGACGTAGCCCTCGACCAGCTCCCGCGCCTCCGGCGAGGCGACCAGCTCCGCGTACGGCCGGTCCTCCAGGCCGTTCTCCTTCGCCCAGCCGGCGAGCGCCGCCTCGTCCAGGGAGATCAGCGCGGTGCAGAAGTTGCGGTCGGCGCCGATGACGAGGATCGAGCCGACGTACGGACACACGGCCTTGAACTGGCCCTCGACCTCGCTCGGCGCGATGTACTTGCCGCCGGAGGTCTTGATCAGGTCCTTCTTGCGGTCGGTGATGCGCAGGAAGCCGTCGTCGGACAGCTCGCCGATGTCGCCGGTGTGGAACCAGCCGTCGTCCTCCAGCACCTCGGCGGTCTTCTCCGGCAGGCCGTGGTAGCCCTGCATGATGCCGGGGCCGCGGAGCAGGATCTCGCCGTCGTCGGCGATCCGCACCTCGCAGCCGGGCAGCGGCTTGCCGACGGTGCCGGTGCGGTAGGTCTCCAGGCGGTTGCAGAAGCTGGCGGCGGCCGACTCGGTGAGGCCGTAGCCCTCCAGGATGGGGACACCGGCGCCGTCGAAGAAGTAGCCGATCTCGGGGGCGAGGGCCGCGGAGCCGGAGACCATGCCGCGCATCCGGCCGCCGAAGGCGGCGCGGAACTTGCCGTATACGAGCTTGTCGGCGAGGGCGTGCTTGGCCCGCAGGCCGGCGGGAGCGGTGCGCCTGCCGGTGCGGCGGTGGTTGTCCTGGGTGACGCGCGCGTACTCGCGGGCGACCTCGGCGGCCCACAGGAAGATCTTGTACTTGGCGCCGCCGCCGGCTTTCGCCTTGGCGGCCACGCCGTTGTACACCTTCTCGAAGATCCGCGGGACGCCGCACATCTGGGTGGGCCGGACGACCGGCAGGTTCTCGATGATCTTGTCGATCCGGCCGTCGACGGCCATCACGTGCCCGACCTTGATGTGCCCGGCGGTGAGCACCTTGCCGAAGACGTGCGCGAGCGGCAGCCACAGGTACTGCACGTCGTCGGGCATGACCAGCTCGATGCCCTCGATGGCGTAGCCCATGTACGACCAGGAGTCGTGCGCCAGCCGGACGCCCTTGGGCCGGCCGGTGGTGCCGGAGGTGTAGATGAGGGTGGCGAGCTGGTCGGGGCGCAGGGCACGGATGTGCTCCCGTACGGCCTCGGGGTGCTTCTCCAGGTACTCGGCGCCGCGGCGCTCCAGCTCGGCCAGCGAGAGCACCCAGCCGTCCGGGTCGCCCTCCGCGGCGACGGCGTCCGCGGCCTCGACCACGACGACGTGCTTCAGGTCCGGCAGCCCCGCCCGCATCTCGCGCGCCTTGGCGAGCTGGGCGGCGTCCTCGGCGACGAGCACGCGGCTGCCGGAGTCGGCCAGGATGTACGCGGTCTCCTCGGCGTTGGTGCTCGGGTAGACCGTCGTGTTGGCCCCGCCGGCGCAGAGGATGCCGAGGTCGGTGAGGATCCACTCCAGGCGGGTGTTGCACGCGACCGCGACCCGCTCCTCGGACTGCAGGCCGAGGTCGAGCAGCCCGGCGGCGATCGCGAAGACCCGCTCGGCGGACTGCGCCCAGGTCAGCGACCGCCACTCGTCGCCCGCGCCGGAGCCGCCGGCGGCGGGCACCGGGTACTGGAACGCCTCCCGCTCGGGGGTGGACTCGACGCGGTCAAGGAAGAGCGTGGCGACGGACGGCGGGCGGCTGTCCAGCTTCGTCTGGGATTCGGTCTCGGTCACTGCATCCTCCGGCCCTGCTCTTCGCTGGTAACTGGCGAGTAACCAGCAGATTAGAGGGTGACTGCGAGCGACGTAAGGGTCTGCAAGGCGTCGGATAGGTCTCGAAGCCGGGCCGGCGGGCGCCTGCCGCGCCGGCCCGGTCCGTACGATTCCGCTTCCCGCCCGCCACCGCCGCCGCCCGCCGCGGCTGGTCCCCCTCGGCTACTTCTTCGCCTTGCTGTCGCCGTCGTCCGAGGACAGCACGGCGATGAACGCGTCCTGCGGCACCTCCACGCTGCCGACCATCTTCATCCGCTTCTTGCCCTCCTTCTGCTTCTCCAGCAGCTTCCGCTTGCGGGAGATGTCACCGCCGTAGCACTTGGCGAGGACGTCCTTGCGGATGGCGCGGATGGTCTCGCGGGCGATGACGCGCGAGCCGATCGCCGCCTGCACCGGCACCTCGAACGCCTGCCGCGGGATCAGCTCCTTCAGCTTGGCGACGAGCCGCACGCCGTAGGCGTACGCCTTGTCCTTGTGCGTGATCGCGGAGAAGGCGTCGACCTTGTCGCCGTGCAGCAGGATGTCGACCTTGACGAGCTGGCTGCTCTGCTCGCCGGTCGGCTCGTAGTCGAGGGAGGCGTAGCCGCGGGTCTTGGACTTGAGCTGGTCGAAGAAGTCGAAGACGACCTCGGCGAGCGGCAGCGTGTAGCGGATCTCGACGCGCTCCTCGGAGAGGTAGTCCATGCCGAGCAGCGTGCCGCGGCGGTTCTGGCACAGCTCCATGACCGCGCCGATGTACTCGCTGGGGGTGAGGACCGTCGCCCGTACGACCGGCTCGTAGACCTCCTCGATCTTGCCGACCGGGAACTCGCTGGGGTTGGTGACGACGTGCTCGGTGCGGTCCTCCAGCACGACGCGGTAGATCACGTTGGGCGCGGTGGCGATCAGGTCGAGGTTGAACTCGCGCTCCAGCCGCTCCCGGATGACCTCCAGGTGCAGCAGGCCGAGGAAGCCGACGCGGAAGCCGAAGCCGAGGGCCGCGGAGGTCTCCGGCTCGTAGACCAGCGCGGCGTCGTTGAGCTGGAGCTTGTCCAGCGCGTCGCGCAGCTCGGGGTAGTCGGAGCCGTCGACCGGGTAGAGCCCGGAGAACACCATCGGCTTGGGGTCCTTGTAACCGCCGAGCGGCTCGGTGGCGCCCTTGCTGAGGCGGGTGACGGTGTCGCCGACCTTGGACTGGCGGACGTCCTTGACGCCGGTGATCAGATAGCCGACCTCGCCGACGGACAGGCCGTCGGCCGGGGTCATCTCGGGCGAGTTCGTGCCGATCTCCAGCAGCTCGTGCTGGGCACCGGTCGACATCATCTTGATCCGCTCGCGCCTGCCGAGCGTGCCGTCGACGACCTTCACGTACGTCACCACGCCGCGGTACGAGTCGTAGACCGAGTCGAAGATCATCGCGCGGGCGGGCGCGTCCTTGACCCCCACCGGCGCCGGCACCTGCCGGACCACCTCGTCGAGCAGCTGCTCGACGCCCTCGCCGGTCTTCGCCGAGACCCGCAGCACGTCGGCGGGGTCGCAGCCGATGAGCCCGGCCAGCTCGGCGGCGAACTTCTCCGGCTGCGCGGCGGGCAGGTCGATCTTGTTCAGGACCGGGATGATCGTGAGGTCGTTCTCCATCGCGAGGTAGAGGTTCGCGAGGGTCTGCGCCTCGATGCCCTGGGCGGCGTCCACCAGCAGCACGCAGCCCTCGCAGGCGGCGAGGGAGCGGGAGACCTCGTACGTGAAGTCGACGTGCCCGGGGGTGTCGATCATGTTGAGGATGTGCGCCCCGCCGCTGCTCCCGCCGTCCGTGGGCGACCACGGCATGCGCACGGCCTGGGACTTGATCGTGATGCCGCGCTCGCGCTCGATGTCCATACGGTCGAGGTACTGCTCGCGCATCTGGCGCGTGTCGACGACTCCGGTGATCTGGAGCATGCGGTCGGCCAGCGTCGACTTGCCGTGGTCGATGTGCGCGATGATGCAGAAATTGCGGATCAGCGCGGGCTCGGTACGGCTGGGCTGCGGCACGGTGGTTTCGGTCGCGGGCACCTAGGGGTCCTGTCGGGAGGGAGGGGCGTGTCTGCACTCGTCGCCCCCATGGTCCCATGCGCGCGGGGCCGGGGACGGTTTGGGCGGCCGTCCTGGCTGCTGGTAGCCTGAGCCACTGTGTCTGGACCCGGTGAGGTCCGGCAGTTCAGGTCCTCAAGGACGATCTTCGAACATCTTCAAGAGGCAGCTACGTGGCGAACATCAAGTCCCAGATCAAGCGGATCAAGACCAACGAGAAGGCCCGGCTGCGCAACAAGGCCGTGAAGTCGGAGCTGCGCACCGCGATCCGCCGTACCCGTGAGGCCGTCGAGGCCGGGGACGCCGGCAAGGCCGTGGAGGCGCAGCGCGCCGCCGCCCGCAAGCTGGACAAGGCCGTCAGCAAGGGCGTCATCCACAAGAACCAGGCGGCCAACAAGAAGGCCGCGCTGGCCAAGCGCGTCCAGGCCCTCCAGGGCTGACAGCAGCCCCGGAAGACTCCGCGACGACGGCCGGGCCCTCTACCCCGGCTCGCGGACAGACTTCGTAGTACGCCACGCTACGCCGATGCCCCCGGACCCACTCCGGGGGCATCGCTGTGTCCGGGGCCGCGGCGCTGCCGCCGGTGCGGGTGCAGAGAGTCCATCAACGGGGGCGAAGGAGTCCATTTCCGGTTCGGTCCGCGCGTAGCACGGTCCTTGTCAGGGTCATGTCCGCCGCCCGGCCGGGCGGCGGCCGGCAGCCCCCCACACCGAAGCGAGGACTCCACATGTCTCTACTCGTGAACCTGCGCAGATGCGCCACGGCCGCCGCGGCGGCAGCGCTGGTCCTCGGCGCGCCCCACGTGGCGGCCGCGAGCGTCGGCGGCGGGAACGCCCTGGTCGCCTGGTCCATCGACGGGGTCCCGGAGGACGGGCTGACCAACATCACCTTCCCCGTCACGGTGAACCCCGCGACAGCCCACAAGGCCGGGATCTACTTCGCCCAGCAGTACAGCTTCGCCGACGGCATGGGGTACACGGGCCTCCAGCCCCGGGAGGACCAGAACGGCTCCGAGCGGCTCTCCGCCCGCTTCTCCACCTTCACCGCCGGCGCCACCACCTCCGACCCGCTCTGCCACGAGGGCGCGGACGGCGGGCCGGGGGTCACGTGCGCGGTGGACTTCGACGCCGTGTACGGACACCGGTACGACATCAAGGTCGCGCAGACCGGGACCACCACCTGGGCCGGCACGGCGACGGACACGGTCACCGGCGAGGCCGTGCACCTGGGCGAGTGGACGCTGCCTGCGGGCTCCGGCAGGCTCCAGGGCTCCCAGGTGGGGTTCGTGGAGTACTACGCCGGCATCCCGAGCTGCGCCGAGATGCCCCGGTCCGACGTCGTCTTCGGCGGCCCCACCTCGACCGACGCGGGCGGCCTGAGCGGCACGACCCGGGGCAGGTACGAGTACAGCGACTGCGTCGGCGAGTCCGGCTACGAGGCGGTGGACGACGGCGCGGGCACCCACGTCACGCGCGGCTTCGTCTCCTGACCCTCAGCCGCCGAAGGCGTCGCCCTCGTAGCGGAAGCGGAGCGACGGGGTGTTGTAGTAGTTCGCCGTCGTGCCGATGTCCGGGGCGTGCGGCTTGCCTTCGGCGGCCCCGTGCCACTGGTCGAGGCCCAGGAAGTGCGAGGCCGAGCCCCACTGCGCAAAGACGACGGCGTCCGTCCCCTCGCGGTAGTACGTCCAGCGCGCCGTCTCCGCGGACGACCCGCAGGCGGCACGCCGCTGCCGTACGGGGGCGCCGTCGGCCTCGGTGCCGGTGTGGGTGAGGCACATGCCCGTCGCGTGGTTGCGGAGCCGCACCTCCTGGCCCGGCCGGTCGACCAGCAGCTCCCACTGCTGGCTCCGGCCGCCGTCGCACACGGCCTCGTACGGCTCCGCGCCCTCGGCCGCGGAGATGTCCATGCAGCGGCCGGTGGCGAGGATCGGCAGCCCGGTGCGCTCGTCGGCGGCCGGCTCCCAGGACGGCGGCGCGGTCGCCTTCGCCGGCGGGGCGGTGCTCGGCGGCGTGGTGCCGGCCGGCGGCGAAGTACGGGCCGGCGGAGCCGGGTCGGCGCGGACGCTGCGCTCCGGGGCGGGCTCGGGGGCCGGGGTGGACGGCGCGGCGGTGCGGGACGGGTGCGGCACGGGTCCCGGGGCCACGTCGCGGTCCGGGAAGAACGTGTGGGCACCGAGCGAGACGACGAGCACCGAGGCGCCGACGACGCCCGCCTTGACGGCCGCGCCCAGCCCGGCGGAGGCACCCAGCCCGGCGGACGCGCCGGCCGCGGCGCCGCCGCCGGCCGCGGTCGCCGCTGCGGGCTTCGCACCGTACGACGTCCCGGCCCACAGCAGGACGCCCAGCGGGAGTACGGCCCGCAGGGAGCCGTTGAGTTCGCGCAGCTCCATGCCGGCGCGGCGGCAGCGGGAGCAGCGGGCCAGGTGGCGCTGCAGCCCCCGGTGCACCCGCCCGCGCCGCCCGGCCCGGCGTATCGAGGCGGCCAGCAGCCCGGAGTAGTGGCGGCACTCCTCCGGCGCCGTCCCGTCCGCAGCGTGCACCGCCATGTACGCCTCCCGCAGCCCCTCGCGGGCCCGCGCCGTGAGCGAGGTGACACCGCTCGGGCTGAGCCCGAGCAGCGGCGCGATGCGGTCCGGCGGCTCGCCCTCGACGGCCGAGTGCCACAGCGCGGTCTGCCACCGCTCGGGGAGGCTGCGGAAGGCGCGCAGCACCAGTTCGGCGTCCTCCCGGCGCAGCACCTGCTCCTCGCTGCTCTCCTGGGTCAGCCAGGCTTCGAAGTCCGGTGCGAGGCGGGTGCGGCGGTCGGTACGGGACCACGCGGCGGCGGTGCGGCGCACGGTCGTCAGCAGGTACGGCCGCCAGGCGCCGTCCGGGCCGCGGCCGCCGCGCACGGCGCGCAGCGTGCGGGCGAACGCCTCCGAGGCCAGGTCCTCCGCGGTGTACGAGTCGCGGGTGCAGCTGCGCGCGTACGCCAGCACCGGGCCGCGGTGCCGCCGGTAGATCTCGTCGAGCGCCGCCTCGGCGGCGGGGGGCGAGCCGGTGCGGATGACGAAGGCGAGGTCGGCATCGCTGCCCGCGGCACCGGCGGCGGCACCGGCGGTGCTGTCATGCATGGCGGTCATGGCTGGTCATTCCGTGGCTGGGCGGCAGGGGAAAACGTGTCCCACTCAGAGCGGCCACGGCCGCACGGTCCCGCGACTTGACGAGTTCTTTACTCGACGGGGACGGTCGTACCGCAGGAGACGCGCGGGGCGGGGCGCAGGGACAGCGGGGCAACCGGCCCCGGTGCAGCGCGGTGCACCGGGGCCGGTTGCGGTCAGGCGGTCAGGCGGGGCCGGTCACGTGAGGGCCCACTTCTGGTTGGCGCCTCCGTGGCAGTCCCAGACGATCAACGGGGTGCCGTCGGCCGAGCTGCCGCCCTCGGCGTCGAGGCACTTGCCGCGGTTGCGGACCGTGCCGTCCGGCTCCACCGACCAGTCCTGGTTGGCGCCGCCGTTGCACTCCCAGAGCTGGACCTTCGTGCCATCCTCCGTGGCCTGCTTGTCGACGTCCAGGCACTTGCCGAGGGAGCGCAGCGTGCCGTCGACAGCGGCCCACTTCTGGTTGGCGTCGCCGTTGCACCCCCACAGCTGGACCTTGGTCCCGTTGTCCGTGCTCCGGCCCTCCACGTCGGCGCACTTGCCGCCGATGCCGACGATCTGCTTGCCGGTGGCGCCGGTGCCTCCGCCGACACCCGGGCCCTCGAAGGTCATCGAGTCGATGTCGTACGAGTTGTCGGCGGACGTCCTGAAGACCATGAACATCTCGGTGGTCCCGTCCGGCCCGGTGACGTCCACCGCCGGCGTGCTCGCGTAGTCGTCCCAGCCGCCGGTGCCCTCGACCGGCACGGACGCGATGAGCGGACCGTCGGGTGCGCCGTCGCGCAGTTCGACGGTGCCGCCGCCGGACGGCGAGGACAGCCGCAGCGACACCTTGTCGATGCCGGTGAAGTTCACCGGCGCGTACGAGACCCAGTCGTTGTCGCTGATGTCGCCGATCCGCGCGCCGGACTCGGCGCCGCCCTGGGAGACGATCCGCACGCCGGACTGCTCACCGAAGAACTCGGCCTGCTTGTGCTTGGGCTGGAGCACCGCCTTCGCGCTGCCGGTCAGCGCCGGCACGCCGTCGGCTCCGCCGTCCGTGTAGGTCGAGGCCACGACGTAGGAGACGTCGAGGCCGGCGTGGGCCGAGTCGGTCGCCGGGGTGATCGTGCCCGAGCAGCCGGTGACCGCGTCGGTGTCGTGGGCGTGGTCGTCATGTCCCAGCGAGGGCACGGTCCTGACCTTGCCGCAGTCGATCGTGCCGTCCTCGGGATCGGTGACCTTCACCGTGTACGGGATGGGCTCGCCCCACTCGAACATGCCGCCGTCCGGAATCGACAGCTCCACCTTCGGCGCGGTGTTGCCGGAGGTCACCGTCACGTTCGCCGTGCCGGTCTTGCCGCCGGCGTCGGTCACCTTGAGGGACACGTTGAACTGGCCGTTCTTCTCGTACGTGTGCGTGGGGTTCGCCTCCGTCGAGGTGGCGCCGTCGCCGAACGTCCACTGGTAGGTGAGGCCGGTGCCCTCCGGATCGCTCGACCCCTCACTGGAGAACGTCACCTGAAGCGGGCCGGGTCCGGAGGACGGGGTCGCCGCGGCCTTGGCGATCGGCCGCTTGTCGCCGGTGGTGTAGTCGATGCGGTACAGGCCCGAGTCCGGGTTGTCGCGGCCGAAGCCGGAGCCCCACTCCAGCAGGTACATCGCCCCGTCCGGGCCGAACTTCATGTCCATGGGCGACTTGAAGCTCATGTCCGACAGCAGGTCGTTGATCTTCAGCAGCTTCCCGTCGTCGTCCAGCCGGAACTCGTGCAGCCTGTTGCGCGACCACTCACCGAAGAACGGGGTGTCGTCGAAGTACTCGGGGAACTTCGTCTCCGACGGGTTGTCCGGGTCGTACTTGTACACGGGGAACGCCGCCGGCGCCTCGCCGCCGCCGCCCATCTCGGGGAACTTGTTGCCGTTGGCGCCGTTGCCGTACCAGACGTCGGCCTTCTTCGCGGCCGGCAGGTCGGTCAGGCCGGTGTTGTTCGGCGAGTCGTTGACCGGGGCGTCGCAGTCGAACTTCGGCCCGGACTCCCCGGTGGCGAAGTCGTAGTCGTTGTACGGGATGTTGTCGCCGACGCAGTACGGCCAGCCGTAGAACCCCGGTTCCTCGACCACGTTCCACTCCACGGTCGCCGCCGGGCCCCGGTCGGGGTCGTCACCGCCGGCGTCCGCGCCGTAGTCGGCGGCGTAGAGCGTGCCGTCCTCGGGGTCGACGGAGAAGCGGAACGGGTTGCGGAAGCCCATCGCGTAGATCTCGGGCTTCGTCTTCGCCGTCCCGGCCGGGAACATGTTGCCGTCGGGGACGCTGTAGGTGCCGTCGTCCTCCGGGTGGATGCGCAGGATCTTGCCGCGCAGGTCGTTGGTGTTGGCCGAGGTCGCCTGGACGTCGTTGTTCGCGTTGCGCTCGTCGATCGGCGCGTACCCGTCGGACCGGAAGGGCTCGATGTCGTCGCCGGTGCCGATGTAGAGATCCTTGTTCGGCCCGAAGGTGAGGTAACCCCCGGTGTGCCCCGGCTCCGGGGACTGCCGCGACGACGGCACCTTCATCAGCACCTTCTCGCTGGACATGTCCAGCGAGTCGCCACTCACGGTGAACCGGGACACCCGCGCGATGTCCTCGTTCCCGCCGGCGGGCGAGTACATCAGATAGATCCAGTTGTTGGCGGCGAAGTCCGGGTCGAGAGCCAGCCCGGTCAGGCCGTCCTCACCGCCCGTGTAGACATCGACGGTGCCCGCGGTCGACACCTGGCCCGTGTCCGGCTTGTGGACCTTCACCTTGCCGCCGTACTCGGCGTAGAAGACGCGGCCGTCGTCGGCGACGTCGAGGGAGGAGGGCCCGACGGTGCTCTCGTCCAGCGGTACCTTCTCGTAGTCGGACCAGGTCGTCGGCCCGCAGTCCGCTTCGGCCGCGCCGCCCGCCGATTCCACGCCGCCCGCTATGTGGTCGCGGAACGCGGCCTCGCCGTACGCGGCTGCGTCGTGGCCCATCGCGGTGGCCCAGACCCTGCCGCCCTCGGCGTCGCGGCACCAGGAGATCGGGTGGTCGGCGCCCATGGCCTCGCTGCCCGGGTCGTACGTCGTCTCGTCGGCGGTGACCAGAACGTGCACGTCACCGCGCGGGTTGGCGTCGAAGTTGTACCACTCCTCCGTGCGCACCCAGCGGTCCGGCAGGTCCCTGGTCGACGGGTGGACGCGGTCGGCGACCTTCGCGGTGGCCTCCTGCCCGCCTGCCGCGTGGGCGGGCATGCTCGCGCCGCCGTTGACCAGTTCGTCCCACCACGGGAACTCGTTCTCGATCCCCATGTCGAGGGTGTTGTGGATGGCCACGACGCCGCCGCCGTTGTTCACGTACGTCCGCATCGCCTGGCGCTGGGCGTCGTCCTCCCACACCATGCCGGACGTCTGGAGCATCACCACCGCGTCGTACCCGGCGAGTTGCTCGTCGTTGAAGACCGAGGAGTCCTCGCTCTTCGTCAGCTCCCACTCGCGTTCGGCGGCCAGCTCCTCGAACATCTTGATGCCCGCAGGGATCGAGTCGTGCCGGTACGCGCCGGCTGCCGTCTTGCTGAACACCAGCACGTGGAGGCCCTCCTCGTGAGCGGCGGCCGGCGCGGCCAGCCCGCCCGTGAGGAGGACCGCGCAGAGCAGGGCCAGTAGTAGTCGCATGGGTCGTCGTCTCATGGCGGCTCCTTGGTTCCTGGTCGTCGGAGACCGCGGGCACGAGCGGACCCGTGGTCGGCGGGCGCCGGCTGGTCGGGGCCGGCTGCTCGTACCTGCGGCGGCGGAGCGGATAGCAGAGGTTCACCGTCCGGAAAGCAGGGTTTCGACCCGGCTTTGGACCGTCAAGAGTGAAATCGCAGGCGGTACATGGATTCTTTTCGCCGACTTCTGCCGAGTGTCAAACAAACCACCTGGGTTGCCCATCGAAGTCATCCCACCGGCGGCTGCCGCGCCGGCCCCTCCGCCGCGTAAAGGCTTGGCAAAACGACGAGACCCGCACGCCGTTGCCCGGCTCACCCCTCCGTGACCGGGCCGCGCAACGGCATGCGGCGCGGCGCGGCACCACACCGAGACGGAACCGACCTGGAGAGGCATGGAGACACAGGCACACCCCCCACCGGACGCACACTGGGCCGCGGGCCGGCAGCACGGCGACCACTGGCAGCACACGTTCCCCCGCCCCGCCGCCGCGCAGCGGCCGGCCCTGGCCTGTACGGCGGTGGGGATGCGGCCCCTGCACCTGCCCCAGGCGCCACGTGTCTTCGACCACCACGTCGCGCTCGTCGTCCTCACCGGCTCCGGCTGGCTCTCCTGGGGCGGGCGCGAACCCGTCGACGTGGTCGCCCCCGTGCTGCTGCGGCTCCCGCCCGGGACGGAGCACAGCTACGGGCCGCGTACGGCGGACTGGTCGGAGTGCTACGCCGGCTTCACGGGGACGGCCCTGGCCGCCCACGGGGAGAACGGGCACCCCGACGACATCGTCACCCGGCTCTCCTCGGCCGGGCCCGTCCGCCGCGCCGTCCGCAAGCTCGCGACGGTGTGCGACGAGACCGAACCGCACTTCGCCTCGTTCGCGGCGGTCGGCCTCCAGGAGTACCTCGCCACCCTGCGCCGCGGCCGGGCCGGCCCGGGGCGGCATGTCCCCACGGTGCTCGAACGGTTCGCCGAAGCCGCCGTGCTGCCGATCTCCGTGCCCGAGCACTCCCGCAGGCTCGCCCTCCCCCGCGACGATCTGCGCGACGCGGTCGGGCGCGCGGTCGGCTGCAGCCCCAAGGAGTTCATCCTGACCACCCGCCTGAACCTGGCGAAGGACCTGCTGGCGACCACCGGCCTCACCGTCGCGGCGGTCGCCCGCCGCGTCGGCTACCCCGACCAGGGGTACTTCACCCGGCTGTTCACCAAGCGGGTCGGGACACCGCCGAGTTCGTTCCGCCTGCGCCATGCCCGGCCCTCCTGACACGTCCCGGCCACGGTGCGGGCGCGGGTGTCCGGGTGCGGGTGTTCGCGGGCGGGTGCCGGTGCCGGGCGGAACGCCCGGCCGGATGCGTCAGCGGGGGCGGGCGGCGGTGGCGATGGCCACCACCGCCTTTTCCAGGGCGTAGGCCGGGTCGTCGGAGCCGCCCTTGACGTCCGCGTCGGCCCGGGCCACCGCGCGCAGGGCCGTGGCCACGCCGTCCGCGGTCCAGCCGCGCATCTGCTGGCGGACCCGGTCCACCTTCCACGGCGGCATGCCCAGCTCGCGGGCCAGGTCCGCGGGGCGCATGCCGCGGGGGGCCGAGGCGAGGCGGCCGATGGAGCGGACGCCCTGGGCGAGGGCGCTGGTGAGCAGGACGGGGGCCACGCCCGTGCTCAGGGCCCAGCGCAGGGCCTCCAGGGCCTCCGCCGTACGGCCCTCGACGGCGCGGTCGGCGACCTCGAAGCCGGAGGTCTCGGCCCGGCCGGTGTAGTAGCGCGCGACGACGGCGTCGTCGATCGTGCCCTCCACGTCGGCCGCGAGTTGCGCGCAGGCGCTGGCCATCTCCCGCAGGTCGGATCCGATGGCGTCCACCAGCGCCTGGCAGGCGGACGGCGTCGCGGTCCGGCCCACGGCGCGGAACTCGGCCTTCACGAAGGCCAGCCGGTCCGCGGGGCGGGTCACCTTCGCGCAGTCGACCACCCGGGCGCCGGCCTTGCGTGCGGCGTCCAGCAGGCCCTTGCCCTTGGCGCCGCCGGCGTGCGCGAGCACCAGCGTGATCTCGTCGGCGGGGGCGGCCACGTACGCCTTGACGTCCTTCACCGCGTCGGCGCCGAGGTCCTGCGCGCCGCGTACGACCACGACCTTGCGCTCGGCGAAGAGCGAGGGGCTGGTCAGCTCGGCGAGCGTGCCGGGCTGGAGGGCGTCGTGGGTCAGCTCGCGCACGTCGGTGTCGGGGTCGGCGGCGCGGGCCGCGGCCACGACCTCCTGCACGGCGCGGTCGACCAGCAGGTCCTCCTGGCCCACGGCGAGCGTGACCGGGGTGAGCGGGTCGCCGCCGCTGCCTGCGCCCTTGCTGGTCCTGGGGTTCCGGGTCGTCGCTGCCATCGCCGTACAGCATCCCACGCCGGTACGACACCGCCGGCGGCCGCGGGCACAATGGCGGCGTGAGCGACCTGACGTACGTACTCGTGCTGCCCGACCGCGACGCCGCCCAGGAGGTGGCGGGGCTGGCCGTGGAGCGCTTCGGCCTGACCGGGGAGCCGCAGCTGATCCGCGACGCCCTGGCCGGCGAGGACGACGCGGAGGACGCGCAGTGGCTCGTCGTCGTCGAGGACGCGCGGGAGGCCCTGGCGGCGGAGCTGGAGGAGCTGGCGGAGTCGTACGACGGGTGGCTGGAGGGGTCCGCGACGCTGCCGGACGGCCCGGCGGGGTAGGGCCTGCCGTTTGGGATCCTGCCGGGCCCGGGCGAATACGCCGCCCCGGGTGCGGCACGAGGGCGAGAAGTCCGATTTGTCCCAAAAATAGCCTGTTTATCCTTATTCCTCCCCCAATGGGTGATCACAGCGCGTCTTCGCGGCTCACGGCACGGACATCGACAAGACTGCCCAGGCTTCCGGCGGTCGGAAGCGTCCTGTTCACATCGCAAGATGGAGGAATCCATGAAGAACCTCGCACGTGCCGCGGCCACCGTGGGCGCGATCATCGGCATCGCCGCGATGGCTGCCCCGGCGGCCTCCGCGGCCTCGACGACTCCGGAGCCCACCCCGGCGACCGCCGAGGCGACGGCTCCGGAGGCCACCCCGGAGACCTCCGGGGCGACGGCTCCGGAGGCCACCCCGGAGACCTCCGAGGCGACGGCTCCGGAGACCACCCCGGCGACGGCTCCGGAGGCCGCCCCGGCCTCGGACGCTCCCGCAGCCGCCCCGACGGCTCCGCAGGCCACCCCGCACCACCAGAAGGCGAAGCCCGACCACATCACGATCTACTACTTCGAGGGCGACGCGCTGCTGGCGCAGGAGTACGGCCCGGGTGACCAGGCCAACTACCTGACCAAGGACTCCAAGCACGTCAGCCAGCCCGCGCAGAACGAGGTCATCAAGACCGGCGACATCAAGCCGGCGGTCGTGGGCAAGCACAACAACGTGCCCATCGAGGTCGAGGGCTCCGAGCAGGACCAGGGCGAGGCTGCCTGACGCTGAGCAGCCCCTCCCGGTGTCCGCGTGCCGTCGGGCACTGGGACCGCTCCGCGCCTGTCCCGACCAGGTCGTGCATGGTTGGCGGTGGGGCACGCCGAGACCTTGATCGCTGATCGGTATTCGTCGACCGCGTACACCTCCGCCATGGCGCCACGCACGACCTGTCGGCCCTGATGGTTCGGCATCGATCGCGCAATCATGACGCATGCGATCGGTGAACTACGGCCCCCGCTCGCCGAGCGGGGGCCGCACTCCGTGTCCTGGACGTGGTCGAGGGCAATCCGGCAGAACAGGCAGCGTTACGCCGCCGCCACCACCTGGATGTCCAGTTCGATCTGGATGCTGGAGCCCACGACGGCGATGCCGCGCGCGAGCATGTGCTGCCAGTTGAGCGTGAAGTCCTCGCGGTGCAGCTCGACGGTGGCCCGGCAGGCGGCGCGCAGCTCGCCCTCCATGCCGTAGCCGGTGCCGAGGTAGCGGGTGTCCAGTGTGACGGTGCGGTTGACGCCGTGGATGGAGAGCGCGCCCGTGACGGCCCAGCGGGCGCCGCCGCGGTGCAGGAAGCGGTCGCTGGCGAACTCGATGGCCGGGTAGCGCTGGACGTCGAGGAAGTCCGCGGAGCGCAGGTGGTCGTCGCGCATCTTGATGTTGGTGTCGATGCTGGCCGCCTCGATGGCGACACGCATCGCGGAGTCCTCCATGCGCTCGCCGACGCGCAGGGCGCCGTTGAAGGCGTTGAACCGGCCGCGTACGCGCGCCATGCCGATGTGCTGCGCGACGAACGCGATGGTGGTGTGCGCCGGGTCGATCTCCCAGTCGCCGGGCGGCGGGAGCTGCGGGAGCGGGGAGGGGCTGAGCGTGAGGTCGCCGAGGGA
Source organism: Streptomyces aculeolatus (assembly GCF_020400605.1). Classification (GTDB taxonomy): domain Bacteria; phylum Actinomycetota; class Actinomycetes; order Streptomycetales; family Streptomycetaceae; genus Streptomyces; species Streptomyces aculeolatus. The sequence goes on from NZ_JAINRD010000004.1 coordinate 204,591, forward strand.
GTGGTGGGCGCCTTCGGCGACCTCGACCTCGCCGCGGTACGGGGTGAAGCCCTCGGCGTTGACCGAGAGGCGGTAGCCGCCGGCGGGGACCGCGACGACGAAGGTGCCGAACGGATCGCTCTCCCCGCTGACCACTCTGCGCCCGGCGGCGTCGGCGAGTACGACCTCGGCCTGCGGCAGCGGCTGCTCGACGGGGTCGAGCACGCGGCAGCTCAGGACCCCCGCGTGCGCGGGAACCTGCAGGCCGACCAGGCCGGCGCCGCGCCGGGTCGCCGTGGCCGAGGATCTGCGTCGGAGACGTCCGATCATGAAGCATCCACCCCCGTGGAATTTCAGTAGCTCGGGCATTCATTCGAGCACTGGTGTTGCTTTCTATGCAAACCGGGGGTTCCCCGCCGGGTTGTGGCGGCTGGTGCGGGGTTGGGTCAAGTGCCGGACTTCACCGGTCCGTTTGGATCTTCCACGGGCCGGTCGGACTCGGCTACTTGCCGCCGACGACGGCCGCGGGAGCACGGTCCTCCTTGCCGTCTCCCCCCGCGGTGAGGGCGAGCGGACCGTGCTCGTCGGTGCGCAGGACCGCGGCGCCCTGGGCACGCAGGGCGGCGACGGTGCGGGGCGACGGGTGGCCGTACGGGTTGCCGGTGCCCGCGCTGACGAGGGCGAAGCGGGGTCCGAGGCGCCGCAGCAGCTCGTGGTCCTGGTAGGCGGAGCCGTGGTGCGGAACCTTCAGGGCGTCGACGCGGGGCAGTCGGGGGACGGCGGCGAGCAGCGCACGCTGGGCGGGCGGCTCCAGGTCGCCGGGCAGCAGCACGGTGAGACCCCCGGTGCGTACGAGGAGGGTGACGCTGGCGTCGTTCGGCCCGGCCGGGGGCGGGGTGCCCGCCGCCGGCCACACCACCTGCCACGACAGCCCGCCCGCCCGGCGCCGCTCCCCCGGCCGCGCGCGGATCACCGGCACGCCCGCGGCGGCGGCCGTACGGCGCACGGCAGCCGCCTGGCCCGGCGGCTCGTCGAGTCCGCCGACCTGGACGGCGCCCACGGCCCGGCCGCGGAGGACGCCGGCCAGGCCGGCGACGTGGTCCTCGTGGAAGTGCGTGAGGACGAGCAGGGGGATGCGGCGGACGCCGAGGTCGCGCAGGCAGCGGTCGACGAGCGCGGGGTCCGGGCCGGTGTCGACGACGACCGCCTCCCCGTCGCCCGCGGCCAGCGCGAGCGCGTCGCCCTGCCCGACGTCGCACGCCACGAGGCGCCAGCCGGCGGGCGGCCAGCCGGTGAGGACCCGGGTGAGGGGGACGGGGCGGAGCACGGCCAGCAGCACCAGCAGCGCGCAGGCGACGCAGAGCCACCGGTGATGGGCGAGCCGGCGCAGGCCGAGCAGCAGCGGCGGCGTCACGGCGGCCAGCGCCAGCCCGCCGTACCAGCCGCCGGGCCAGCCGTACGTGGCACCGGGCAGCGCGGCGCCGGTCCTGGCGACCCCGGCGATCCACTCCGCCGCCCACCCCGCGGGCGTCGCCAGCAGCTCGGCGGCCGGCAGCGCGGGCAGGGCCACCGCGAGCGCGGCGAACCCCAGGACGGTGGCGGGCGCGACGGCGAACTCGGCGAGCAGGTTGCACGGGATCGCGACCAGGCTGACCCGCGCCGCGAGCACCGCGACGACCGGCGCGCACACCGCCTGCGCCGCGCCCGCCGCCGCCAGCGCCTCGGCGAGCCGCGGCGGCACGCGGCGGGCACGCAGCGCCGCGCTCCAGCGGGGCGCGAGGGTGAGCAGCGCGGCGGTGGCCAGCACCGAGAGCAGGAAGCCGTACTCGCGGGCCAGCCACGGGTCGTAGAGGACGAGCAGCAGGACGGCGGCGGCGAGGGCGGGCAGCAGGGAGCGGCGCCGCCCGGTGCCGAGGGCGAGCAGGGTGATGAGGCCGCAGGCCGCGGCCCGCAGCACACTCGGCTCGGGGCGGCAGACGACGACGAAGCCGAGGGTGAGGAGGCCGCCGAGGAGCGCGGTGGCGCGCAGCGGGATGCCGAGCCGCGGGGCGAGCCCGCGGCGCTCGGCGCGGGCTGCGAGGTGGGGCGGGCCGATGAGGAGGGCGAGGACGACCGTGAGGTTGGCGCCGCTGACGGCGAGGAGGTGGGTGAGGTCGGTGGCGTGGAAGGCGTCCTGGAGTTCGGCGGGGATGCGGGAGGTGTCGCCGACGACGAGCCCGGGCAGCAGCGCGCGGGCGTCGGCGGTCAGCCCGTCGGTGGCCTCGCGCAGCCCGCCCCGCAGGGCGCCCGCGGCCCGTTGCAGATCACTCGGCCCCCGCACGACCTCCGGCGGCCCGTCCCCGGCGGCGCGCAGGACGGCGCCCACGGCCCGGCCGCCCCCGGAGTCCGGCGAGACCCGCGCGTCGACCCGCAGCCGGGTCGAGGGCAGCAGCCCCAGCCACGCCCGCCGCGCGCCGGAGTCCCGCGGCTGGACGAGGACCAGCACGGGGGTCCGCACGCGGGTGGACTGGCGGCCGGTGGTGGCGGGGCCCGGCGGGGTGACAGGTTGTTGGGCACCGGTGGCTTCGGGGGTGGCATAGGCGGGGGTGGGCACGGCGGAGGAGGACAGCGCGGGACCCGGGGCTTCGGAGGTCGGCGGAGTGGCTGGGTTGCGGGGTGAGGTTGCCGGGCTGATCGGGGGCGTCGGGGATGTGGTGGTGACGAGGCGGGCTTCGGCTCTGACGAGTACGGCGGCGGGCGCGGCGGCAGGGCCGCGGACCTGCGGGCGGACCGGCCGGGGGTCGGAGGTCACCTCCATCTCGACGGTGGCCTGCCCGTACCGCTCGGCGACCGCGGGCAGCGGACCGCGGTGGAGGTCGGCGCCGTGCAGCGCCGCCGTCCCTGCTCCCGCTGCGCCGCAGAGCAACGCGGCGGCCCCCGCGACCAGCACCCGCGACCTCCCGGCGGCGGCCGGGCGGACGCCGCAGGCCGACGGCGGCATCCTGCGCCTTCCCCGGCGCCGGGCCATCGCAAGCAGCCCCACCGCGGCGGCCGTCGCCAGCGCGCAGGCCACCGGCACCGCGGCGCCCTCCCGGCCCAGCGCCAGGGCCGCCGCCGCCCATGCGGCCAACGCCGGGGGCACCAGCCGCAGATCGGCCGGTCCCTCCGCCGGCGCCCCTGCCGCGCCGGACGGGGCCGCCGCTCCGCCCGCCCGTCGCCCATCCCGCAACCGGGCCCGGGGCGCGGGGCGTTGCACGGACGTCGCGGCGGTGGTCGCGGTGGGGGCGGGGTCACGGCTGGACATGGGGACGGAGGTCCGCGAAGCGGCTGTCGCCGATGCCGTTCACGTCGCGGAGCTGCTCGACGTCGGTGAAGCCGCCGTTCTGGTCTCGGTAGTCGATGATGTGCTGGGCCAGCACGGGGCCGATGCCGGGCAGCGCGTCGAGCTGTTCCGGCGTCGCCGAGTTGAGGCTCACCACCCCCGTGGGTGAGCCGCCTCCCGCCGGTGGGCTCGCGCCGGGGACCGGCGGTGCGGGTGGCGCGCCCGGTGCCGCCGAGGGCGGTTCGCCGACGACGATCTGCTCGCCGTCGACCAGTGGCCGCGCCCGGTTGAGGCCGTCGGCCCCGGCGTTCGGGCCGACACCGCCCGCGGCGCGTAACGCGTCCTCGACGCGGGACCCGGCGGGCAGCCGGTGGACACCCGGCTCGCGCACCTTGCCGACGACGTCCACCACCAGGTCCCCCGCCGGACGGGCGCCCGGCTCCCCCGAGGCCTCGGGCACCGCCGCCTCCGCGGCGGGCGGTGGCGCTGCGCCGCGTGCCTCCGGAGGCCGTACGGGCTGGGGGCGGCCGGACCAGAAGTGGTACGCGGCGAGCGCGGTCCCGGCAACGAGCACCAGCACCAGGGCCGCGCACGTCGCGGGCTCCAGCCCGCACCGCAGCCGGATCCACACCGGCAACCGCTCCCGGACCGTCGCCCGCCACCGCTCCCACGTCCCGACCTCTCCCCGGTCCGGGGCCGGTTGTGGGGTCACGGCGGGCTCGGAGTCCTGGACGGATGCGGATGCGGCGGTGCGAGGGGGCACGGAGGCGGAGATGGGAGCGGGTGCCCGGGCACGCACGAAGCCGGAGGCAGACGCGGGCGCGGGTGCGGAAGCGGGTGCGGTAGCGGGCGCGGGTGCGGGAGCAGTAGCGGGCACGGGTGCGGGAGCAGTAGCGGGCACGGGTGCGGGAGGAGCGTCGGGTACGGACGCGGGTGCAGCGGCGGGTGCGGGGGCCCGGGACGGCGACGCTCCGCCGGCGCCGCTGCCCGCGGCCGGACGTCCGGGCGGCTGCCGCAGCCCCGGCGGCCCCGCTCCGTCGGCCCGGAAAGCGGGCGCGGGAACATCCCGCGCCCGCTCTGCGCCGCCCTGAGCCAGGTGCCCGCCGGCACCACCCTCGGGTGGCAACGGCGGGGCAGCAGGTGCTGCTTGGCGGGATTCTCGCGCGGCGGCGTCATCGGAGCGGGCCGTGCCGCCTTCGCGCCACCCAGCCGACGATGGCTCCGCAGCCGCCCGGCCGGCCTTCTCCACCGCCCCCCTCCGGGGGAACCGCGGGGGGTCCTTGCTGGACCAGTGGAGCTGCGGCGGTGGTTCTCCCGGCAGGTGCCGGGAGTGCGGAGGCGGGGGCGCGAGCATCGTCGTCGCCCTGTGCCGGAGCTGCTCCCGCGGTGTCCTCGCGGGCTCCCCCGCCACCACTGCGTCCTGCCCCGCGCGGGCTCCCCGCGGGCTCCGCCCCGGCCCGCCCGCCGCCGCGCTCCCGCGCATGCGGCGCCTGCCCGGTCCGTGGCGGCCCGGTCCCCTGGTCTCCGTACGTGCGCTCATGGCCCGAAGGTACGAGCCCCGCCCCCACCCCTGCTGATCATGGGCAATTCCTGTGGATAACCCGCCGGTTGTGGACAACCCGCGGCTACGCGCCGCCCCGCCGCGACACCACCGCGCCGAGCAGCCCCGGCCCCGTGTGCGCCCCGATGACCGCGCCCACCTCGCTCAAGTGCAGCTCCCCCAGCCCCGGCACCCGCTCGCGCAGCCGGTCCGCCAGCTCCGCCGCGCGCTCCGCCGCCGCCAGGTGGTGCACGGCGACGTCCACCGGGCCCTCCGCCGCCGTTTCGAGCACCAGCTCCTCCAGCCGGTGGATCGCCCGCCCGGCCGTACGGACCTTCTCCAGCAGCTCGATCCACCCGCCGTCCAGCCGCAGCAGCGGCTTCACCGCCAGCGCCGAGCCCAGCAGCGCCTGCGCGGTGCCGATCCGGCCGCCGCGGCGCAGGTAGTCCAGGGTGTCGACGTAGAAGAACGCCGACGTGCCCGCCGCGCGCCGCTCCGCCGCCTCCACCGCGTCGTCGACGGCGCCGCCGGCCTCCGCCGCCCGGGCGGCGGCGATCGCGCAGAAGCCGAGGGCCATCGCGACCATCCGGGTGTCCACCACCCGCACCGGCACCGGCGCTTCCTTCGCCGCCAGCACCGCCGCGTCGTACGTCCCGGAGAACTCCGCGGACAGGTGCAGCGACACGATGCCCCGCGCACCCGCCTCCGCGGCCTTCCGGTACGTCGCCGCGAAGAGCGCCGGGCTGGGCCGGGACGTCGTCACCGGGTTCCGCTTGCGCAGCGCCTCGGCCAGCGAGCGGGCGGAGATCTCGGTGCCCTCCTCCAGTGCCCGGTCGCCGAGCACGACGGTCAGCGGGACGGAGATGATGCCGTGCCGCCGCATCGCCTCGGGCGGCAGATAGGCCGTGGAATCGGCGACGATCGCGACATCGGGGGACATGCCCAAGACACTACTGGGCTCGCCGAACACCCCGCATCCGAGGGCCGCACGGCGCGTACGGGCCAGGCGGTCGGCCGAACCGCAGCCGGCGGCCCGGCCCTCCGGGCAACGCTACGCCGACTCCGGTTTGCGCAGCTTCTCGATCTTCGCCAGCAGCGCCTGGAAGGCGTCCTGCCCCTCCGCCGTCCCACCGGACGACAGCGCCGCCTGCTGCTTCGGCGAGCGGCCCGCACCGTCCCCCGCCCGCGCGTCCTTGCCGGACCGCTCACCGGACCGCTCACCGGACCCGGCCGCCTCCGCAGACTCCTGCTCCGCCGCCGGCGTCCAGTGCCGCAACGCGCCGGTCTCCAGGTCGATCTGGGTCGTCAGCGCGTCCAGCCCGTCCTCGTCCTCCGCCGTGTGCCGCGCGCGGTCCTGCGCCGCCCAGCGCAGCGAGTTCGCCGACTGCGCTATCCGCTCCGCACGGCTGCGCAGCTCCGGAAGCCGCTCCGCGACGCGCGACTTGTCCGGCTCGCGCTCCAGGTGCCGCAGTTCGCCGTCGACCTGGCGCGCGTACTCGTGGAGCCGGTCCAGCAGGCCGATCGACTCGCGCAGGCCGGGATCGCCCTCCACCGCGTGCTCCAGCTCGCGGCGGGTGGAGTCGACGGAACTGCGCAGGGTGAGCCGCAGGCCGGCGATGTCGCCTGCCGCGCCCGGCTGCACCGCGCGGCGGGCCTTGAGCGTGGTCTCCTGGACCGTCTTGCGGGTATCGGCGACCGTGCGCTCGACGCCGCGCTTCACCGCCCGCGTCGCCTTGACGGTCAGGACCACGCCCGCCGCGACACAGAGCACGAAGAACAGCGCCAGCAGAGCGACGACGACGTCCATGAGGTCTGCATCCCTCCATCTCGGGCCCCGCAGGCCCCGGCGGCCACGGCAGGCGGTCTCCCCTCAAGCGTACGGGGTACGGGAAAGGCCGGGTGGCCCCGCCGGCCCCCGGCCTTCCCGGAATCGTCCCTTAGGGAATGCTCCCGCGGACTCCCGTCAGGGTGTCCGTCCGTCCTCCCGCCCGGGCGTCCGGAAACGCCCCGAGGGGCGCCCGGTGTCCCGGACGGCGGTGTCAGATGACGATGTTCACCAGCTTCGGCGCCCGTACGATCACCTTCCGGACCGGAGCCCCGCCCAGTGCCCGCACGACCGCCTCGTCCGCCAGCGCCGCCGCCTCCAGCTCCGCCTCGGAGATGTCGGTCGGCACCTCCAGCCGGGCCTTGACCTTGCCCTTGACCTGCACCACGCACGTGACGGTCTCGTCGGCCACGTACCGCGGATCGGCGACCGGGAACGGCTCGTAGACCACCGTCGTGCCGTGGCCCAGCCGGTGCCACAGCTCCTCGGCGACGTGCGGCGCCAGCGGCGCGACCAGCTTCACCAGCGCCTCGGCGGCGCTCCGCGGCACCGCGGGCAGCTTGGTGACGTGGTTGTTCAGCTCCGTCACCTTCGCGATGGCGGTGTTGAAGCGCAGCCCCGCCATGTCCCTGGTGACCCCGTCGACCGCCTTGTGCACCGCCCGCAGCGTCTCCTCGTCCGGCTCGGCGTCCACGACGGTGACGGCGCCGGTCGACTCGTCGACGACGTTGCGCCACAGCCGCTGCAGCAGCCGGTACTGGCCGACGACCGCGCGGGTGTCCCAGGGCCGGGAGACGTCCAGGGGGCCCATGGCCATCTCGTACAGCCGCAGCGTGTCCGCCCCGTACTCGGCGCAGATCTCGTCGGGCGTGACGGCGTTCTTCAGGGACTTGCCCATCTTGCCCAGCTCGCGCCTGACCTGCTCGCCGCCGTACCAGTAGCCGCCGTCGCGCTCCTCGACCTCCGCGGCGGGCACCGGGAAGCCGCGGGCGTCGCGGTAGACGTACGCCTGGATCATGCCCTGGTTGAACAGCTTGTGGAACGGCTCGGCGGACGAGACGTACCCCAGGTCGTACAGGATCTTGGACCAGAAGCGCGCGTACAGCAGGTGCAGCACGGCGTGCTCGGAGCCGCCGATGTACAGGTCGACGCCGCCGTTCGGCTTGCCCTCCGCCGGGCCCATCCAGGCGCGCTCGATCGCCGGGTCGACCAGCCGCTCGGCGTTGTGCGGGTCCAGGTAGCGCAGCTCGTACCAGCAGGAGCCGGCCCAGTTGGGCATGGTGTTGGTCTCGCGCCGGTAGCGCCGCGGCCCCGCGCCGTCGCCCAGGTCCAGGGTGACGTTCACCCAGTCCGCGTTGCGCGACAGCGGCGTCTCCGGACGGCTGCCGGCGTCGTCCGGGTCGAAGGTGCGCGGCGAGTAGTCCTCGACCTCGGGCAGCTCCAGCGGCAGCATCGACTCGGGCAGGGCGTGGGCGACGTCGTTCTCGTCGTAGACGATCGGGAAGGGCTCGCCCCAGTAGCGCTGGCGGCTGAACAGCCAGTCGCGCAGCCGGAAGCTGACGGTGCCCTCGCCGACACCGCGGTCCTCCAGCCAGGCGATGATCTTCCGCTTGGCCTCGGCGACCTCCAGTCCGTTCAGGTCGATGCCGTCGCCGGCGGAGTTGATCGCGGGTCCTTCGCCGGTGTACGCCTTGCCGTCCCAGTCCGCCGGCGGCTGCACGGTGCGGATGATGGGCAGCTCGAAGACCTCGGAGAACTCCCAGTCGCGCGCGTCCTGCCCGGGTACGGCCATGATGGCGCCGGTGCCGTAGCCCATCAGGACGTAGTCGGCGATGAAGACCGGGACGCGCTCGCCGTTGACGGGGTTCAGCGCGTACGCGCCGGTGAAGACGCCCGTCTTCTCCTTGGCCTCGGCCTGCCGCTCGACGTCGGACTTGGCGGCGGCCTGCGCGCGGTACGTCTCCACCGCCTCCGCGGGCGTGGCGTGCCCGCCGGTCCACACCTCGTGGGTGCCCTGCGGCCAGCCGGCCGGGACGATGCCGTCGACCAGCGGGTGCTCGGGCGCCAGCACCATGTAGGTGGCACCGAACAGGGTGTCGGGGCGGGTGGTGAAGACCGGGATCTGCGTGCCCTCGTGCCCGTCGACCGGGAAGTCGACGCGGGCGCCCTCGCTGCGGCCGATCCAGTTGCGCTGCTGCAGCTTGATGGCCTCGGGCCAGTCCAGGTCGGCCAGGTCGGCCAGCAGCCGGTCGGCGTAGGCGGTGATGCGCATCATCCACTGCCGCAGGTTCGCCTTGAAGACGGGGAAGTTGCCGCGCTCGGAGCGGCCGTCGGCGGTGACCTCCTCGTTGGCCAGCACGGTGCCCAGGCCGGGGCACCAGTTGACCGGCGAGTCGGAGGCGTACGCCAGCCGGTGGCCGCTCAGCACCTCGGCGCGCTCCACGGCCGTCAGCCCGGCCCAGGGGCGCCCGTCGGGCGTCTCGCGCTTACCGGTCTCGAACTGCTCGACCAGGGTGGCGATCGGGCGGGCGGCGCCGGCCTCCTCGTCGTACCAGGACTCGAAGATCTGCAGGAAGATCCACTGGGTCCACTTGTAGTAGTCCGGGTCGATCGTGGCGAACGACCTGTCCCTGTCGTGCCCCAGGCCCAGGCGGCTCAGCTGGCTGCGCATGGAGGCGATGTTCGCCTCTGTGGTGACGCGCGGGTGGGTGCCGGTCTGCACGGCGTACTGCTCGGCGGGCAGGCCGAAGGCGTCGAAGCCCATGGTGTGCAGCACGTCGTGGCCCGTCATGCGCTGGTAGCGGGCGGAGACGTCGGTGGCGATGTACCCCAGCGGGTGGCCCACGTGCAGGCCGGCGCCCGAGGGATACGGGAACATGTCCATGATGAACTTCCGGGGCCGGTCCGACGCCGCGGCCGTGTCCACCGCGTACGTGCCCTCGCGCTCCCAGAAGTCCTGCCAGCGTGCCTCGATCTCCGCGGCCAGGGCCGCGGTGTAGCGGTGCGGTGCCGTCGCCGGCACTGACTCGGTGGCGGCGGCGGTCGTCGTCTCGCTGCTCATCGTCCTCAAAGCTCCTGGTGGTCTCTGCCGGCGGTCGGGGGCGGAAACGAAAAATCCCCTCGCACAGGAGGGGACGCCGCGCTGAGTGCTTCCTTCGTCAGCGCGGCCCGCTAAGCAGAAGGCGTCGGGCACGCATGTGCTCAGGGTATCGCAGCCGGGTCGGGGCCCGAGGTGCCCTTTTTCGCCCCCCGGTCCCGCGGTCCGGGCGCGCGGGGCCCGGCGCCGCTTCAGTCCCTGTCCGGCCGCCCCACGGGTGCCGCGCAGCTGGTCGATGTCGCGGCGCAGCGTGCGATCGCTGACCCCGAGCCGCTCGGACAGCACGCGGCCGGGCCAGTCCCGCCGGGACTGCAGCAGCAACAGCAGGTGCAACATGCGCGAGGGCGGAACGGCCATGCAGCTCATGGTGCGGCGTCCGTCCGGGGCACCGGCCCCGACCGGTGCGAGTGGAGCTAAGGAGATTCGAACTCCTGACCCCTTGCATGCCATGCAAGTGCTCTACCAACTGAGCTATAGCCCCCGGGCGGGCCTCACCTTACCCCACCGGGGGCGGCGGGCGATCAGGCCGTCGCGAACGAGTAGAAGCGCTTGAGCGTGCAGTGCTCGTCCAGCAGCCGACCGTAGATCGGCTCGCCCTCCAGCTCGCGGTACGTCTCGATGGGGTCGCCCTTTATGATCAGCGCCCGCGCGCACTCCTCGCACCAGTACTGGTAGTCGGGGTTGAGCGGCTCCATGTCGCGCACGATGGGGGTGCCGTTCCCGCACCAGTCGCACTTCCTGCTGTGTGCTCCCATCACTCAGCTCCAGCTATGGCCGCAGGCCGTGCACACATAGGACACTCCGCCGTTGTCACCGAGCACCTGCGCGACGTGCGAGGAACCGCAGGCTGGACAGTGCAGGGCGGAGGCGCGGATCGCTCCCGGCCGACGGGTGTCGGCCGCCGGCTGCCTCCCGGTGGCGCACGAAGGCATCTCGCAGCCCCTCCCTTCGGCTTCCGCCCTGTGAGGATGCTGTGATTCTGCCACGCGCGGCAAGGGCGGTCAGCGCCGATACCGGTACCGAACCCCCGCAAGCAGCCCGAGCACCCCCACAGCGGCCAGCGCGACCGACGAGTCCCACACCGCGTCCGCGGAGTTCTGCACCGTCAGCGCGCCCAGGCGCTCCAGATACAGGGTGCCGACCGTCGCCACTCCTATGAGGCCGCCGAGCTGCGCGGTGGTGGTCATCAGGCCGCTGGCGTGCGGCGCGTCCTCGGGGCGTACGAGCGAGAGTGCGCCGGTCAGGCTGGGGCTGAAGGCGAGCGCCAGGCCCAGGCCGACGCCGGTCAGCCCGAGGTAGAAGCCGGGGCCGCCCTCGCCGCCGTCGCGCATCGCCAGCCCGACCGCGAGGAACGACACGGTGAGCGTCGCGAAGCCCGTGGGCACCAGCGCGGGGCGCAGCCGCTCCGGGAGCCGCTGCCAGGTCAGCCCCGCGACGCCGAAGGCGACGGCGGTCGGCACGAAGGTCAGCCCCGCGCGCAGCGCGCCGAAGCCCAGCCCGGCCTGGAGGTGCAGCGCCATGACGAACATGAACGCGCTGTTGACCACCATCGCGAGCCCGGCGCGCACGACGGATACGGGCATCCCCGGCGCACGCACCACGCGCGGCGGGAACAGCGGCACGCCCCCGCGCCGCGCCAGGCTCGACTCGTACGCCGCGAAGGCCACCGCCGCCGCGACGCTGCCGCCCAGCATCACCCAGCCCCAGACGGGCCAGTCCAGCTCCTGCCCGAGCACCAGCGGCACGGTGAACAGGGACACCGCGGACGCCAGCAGCACCAGGCCGCCGCGGTCGAGCACCCCGCCGTAGACCGGGCCGCCGCCCGCCGCGGGGCGCGGCTCGTCGCGGGGCAGCACCCGGGCACCGAGCACCAGGAGGGGGATGCCGACGACGACGTTCACCAGGAACACCGGGCGCCAGCTCCAGCCGAAGAGGTCGGCGCTGACCAGCAGGCCACCCGCGATCTGCCCGGCGGCGGCGCCGGTGGCCAGCACGGCCGCGTAGACGCCGAGGGCCCGGACGCGCGCGGTGCCGGTGAAGTTGCGCTGGATGAGGCTGAGCACCTGCGGGATCATCGCCGCGGCGCCCGCGCCCTGCACCAGCCGGAACGCGATGAGCTGCCCGGAGCTGGCGGCGAGCCCGCAGGCCAGCGAGGCGGCGGTGAAGAGCACGAGCCCGCCGAGGTACATGCGGCGGTGGCCGAGCATGGCGCCGAGCCGCGCACCGGTGATCAGCAGCACGGAGTACGAGATGACGTACCCGGCGACGATCAGCTGCAGCTCCGCGCCGGAGGTGCCCAGGTCGGTGCGCATGGTGGGGGCGGCGACGTTGACGATGAAGACGTCGAGCAGCGCCATGAACTGACCGGCCAGCACGATGCCGAGGAGCCAGCCGGGACGTACGCCGGACGCATTGTCGGTGCCGGGCGCTTTACTGGAGGCATCGGCGGTGCCGGACGACCGGGGGCCGGCGGGGGAGGTCGTGGTGGTCTCACGCATACCGCGAGCATCCCCCCGGGGCTGTACTGGTAATGAGAGCCTGCTGATGCTGGTACTGACAGCACCTGGCACGGCGGGCCCACCGGCCCGACCCTGGGGAGATGAGCATGACGATGGAGGCGCACACACGCCGCAGGCCGGAGCTGGCGTCCTTCCTGCGCAGCCGCCGGGCGCGCATCACCCCCGCGGACGTGGGCATGCCGCCCGGCCCGCGGCGCCGCACCCCGGGGCTGCGCCGCGAGGAGGTCGCGCAGCTCTCCGGCGTCGGCGTCACGTGGTACACGTGGCTGGAGCAGGGCCGGCGCATCAACGCCAGCCCGCAGGTGCTCGACGCGGTGGCGCGCACGCTGCGCCTCGACGCCATGGAGCGCGAGCACCTGTACCACCTGGCGGAGGTTCCGTACGCACCCGAGCCGGCCGCCGCCGCCCAGTCCGTCGGCCCGGAGGTGCTGGCGATCCTGGCCGCCATGGACCTGCCCGCGGCCGTCTACAACTCACGCTATGACGTGCTCGCCGCCAACGACCTGTACGAGCGGATGTTCCCGGCCGTCCGCGCCGCCGGGCCGCAGGAGCGGAACGTGCTGTGGCAGCTCTTCTCCGCCCGCGCGTGCTGCTGCGCGATGGTCAACCGGGACGAGGAGCTGCCGATGCTGGTGGCCACGTTCCGCGGGGCGTACGGGCGGCACGTCGGCGAGCCGTCCTGGGAGGGGCTGATCCGCGGCCTCTCCGAGATCAGCGAGGACTTCGCGGCGATGTGGCGCAGCGGGGACGTGGCGCCGCCGGGCTCGCGCATCAAGGTCGTCCAGCACGCCTCGGTCGGCGAGCTGCGCTGCGTGTCGACGTCGCTGTCGGTCACGGGCATGCCGGAGACCCGGATCGTGGTCTACTCCCCCGCCGACGAGGTCAGCCGCAAGCTGCTCGACTGCCTGCGGACCCTCGCGGACCCCCTGGTCGGCTGCCCGACCCACGCCCGGCCCTTGTCGGAGGAGCGCGCCCGCCAGGCGAAGCTGCGGGTTCCCGAAAACGACGAATCCCGCCCCAGCGGGACGGGATCCTGAAGAACGTTCGCGTGGAGCTAAGGAGAATCGAACTCCTGACCTCTTGCATGCCATGCAAGCGCTCTACCAACTGAGCTATAGCCCCTTGCAGCCGCCTGCCGTTCCCGGCGGCGAACGAGCTAAAGCTTAGCCGGAGAGGGGCCGGAAACAAAAATCGGTTATCCGGGAGACACCCCGCCCCTATGTGTCGTCCCCCAGCACCGGCTCCGGCAGGCTCCCCGCGTTGTGCTCCAGCAGCCGCCAGCCGCGCACCGACTCCCCGAGCACCGACCAGCTGCAGTTCGACAGCCCGCCCAGCGCCTCCCAGTTCCGCGGTTCGATGCCCAGCAGCCGCCCGATCGTCGTCCGGATCGTGCCCCCGTGGCTGACCACCACCAGGGTCCCGGCCTCCGACAGCTTGTCGGCGTGCGCCAGCACCACCGGCGCCGCCCGGTCCGCGACCTCGGTCTCCAGTTCCCCGCCGCCCCGCCGCACCGGCTCGCCGCGCTTCCACGCCGCGTACTGCTCGCCGTGCCGCGCGATGATCTCGTCGTGCGTCAGCCCCTGCCAGGCGCCCGCGTACGTCTCACGCAGCGCGCTGTCGTACGTCACCTCCAGGCGCGTCAGCGACGCCAGCTCCGCGGCCGTGGCGCGCGTGCGCAGCAGGTCGGAGCAGATCATCGCGTCCGGCCGCAGCGCCGCCAGCAGCCGGGCGGCGCGCCGCGCCTGCAGCACGCCCGCCTCGGTCAGCTCGATGTCGGTCTGGCCCTGGAAGCGCCGCTCCAGGTTCCAGGCCGTCTGGCCGTGCCGCCACAGGACGATCCGGCGGTCACGCATCCCGCCGGGCCCCGTCGCCGTGCGCGTCCGCGTACTCAGCGGCGCGGCCGCGGGTGGCCACGGCGTCCGGCGGCAGGTCGAGCAGGGGGCAGTCCTTCCAGAGCCGCTCCAGCGCGTAGAACACGCGCTCCTCCGAGTGCTGCACGTGGACCACGATGTCCGAGTAGTCCAGGAGGACCCAGCGGCCGTCCCGCTCGCCCTCGCGCCGCACCGGCTTGGCGCCGCGCTCCTTCAGCAGCGCCTCCTCGACGCCGTCCACGATGGCCTTGACCTGGCGGTCGTTGGGCGCCGAGGCGAGCAGGAAGGCGTCGGTGATGGCGAGGACGTCGCTGACGTCGTACGCGACGATGTCGTGCGCGAGCTTGTCTGCGGCGGCCTGGGCCGCGGTGCTGACCAGGTCGATGGAGCGGTCCGTTGCGGTCACGGGCGGGGCTGTCCACTTCTGTCGGGAACTCGGGGTATCACTGCGGATACGTATTCCAGGATCTCACGCCCGTACGACAGCCCCGTGGCTCCCGGCACCGTCACCCCTCGTAGTCCTGCCCGAGGACGACCGCCACGTCCGCGTTCGCCGGCGTCTTACCCTTGGCCACCGCCTTCTCCGGCAGCCCCAGCGTCTTGGCGACCTGCACGGCCTGCTCCTTCGCCGCCGCGTCCGCGTACCGCACCTCGGAGGCCGCCGCAGGCTCCGCCGCCCGGCCGCCGTCGACGAACGTGAACCCGCCGTTGACCAGCGCGACCTTCGCCGTCTCCGCCGGCTTCGCGCTGCCCGCGCCGTTCTGCACGCTGACCCGCGCGGCCGCGGCCCCCTCGGGGCTCTTGACCGTGCCGCCGAGGACGTCCTCGACGACCTTCTGCGTGGCCTGCTCGCTCGGCCGGCCGTCGTCGCCGACCTCCAGCGTCTCGGTGGCGTACGCGCCCTCCTTGGCCAGCTCCGACAGCGACGCCAGGGACGCGGCCAGCTCGGCCTCGGACAGGGACGGGTCGAGGACCATGCCCATCGACTTCACCAGGTTCTTGGCGCCCGCCGTGTCGCTCGGCAGCTTCTTCAGCACGGCCTGCATGACCTGCCCGAAGCGCTGGAGCTGCGCCGTCTGCGGCTCGCCGTCGGTGTGGTGGGTGGCGTACGCGATGGCCGCCTCGCCGTTGAGGCTGCGCTTCTGGCCCTTCTCGACCAGCGGGTCGTCGCCCTTCTTCGCGCCGGGCACGGTGGCGTCGGCGTCGACGGTGATGCCGCCGACGCCCTCGACGAGGATCTCCAGGTACGGGGTGTCCAGCCGCCAGCTCCCCTTGATCTGCGAGCCGAGCAGCCCGTCGATCGCGTCCCGGGTGGCGCCCGCGCCCTGCTCGTCGACCGCCTGGCCGAGCGTGGTGGCGGTGCCGTCGTCGCCGGAGACGGCGAGGTCGTTGGGCAGCAGGACGGTGGTGCCCTTGCCGGTGGTGGCGTTGTTCACGAGCAGGGCGGTGGCGCTGGGGCCGCCGTCGGTGTCGTGGAGGTGCACCACGAGGGTGTCGCGCTTCTCCTCGCCCGCCGCCGCGGGCGCCGACTCGCCGCCGACGAAGGGCAGGCGGTCGGTGGCCCACAGGTATCCGGTGCCGCCGAGCACGGCGAGGACCATGACGACCAGCAGCGCGACGCGGCGGTTGCGGCCGCGGCGCTTGGCCTCCTCGCGGCGCTCGGTGCGGCTCTCGGTGAACTTCAGCCAGTCGATGACGTCTTCGGAGGACTCGGTCTCGTCCTCGACGAAGGAGAACTGCTCGGTCGCGTAGTCGGGCGGCTCGTGGGGCGGCCGGCCCTGGCCGGGGGGCTCCCCCGGCGGGCGCTGCTGCGGGATGCGTCCCCACTCGCCGTCGGGCGTTACGGGCGTCACGGGCTGCTCGCCGGAGTGCGCGGCCGGGCCGTAGGGGTCGTAGTCGTAGTCGTACCCGACGGCCGGGGGCGGGGCGTGCGGGGCGTAGTGCTGCTGCTGCGCCCGGGGGTGGGGGGCCTGGGCCGGGTAGGGGGCGTGCTGCTGCGGGGGCGGGGGCTGCTGGGCGTACGGGTCGTAGTCGTACCCGTAGCCGCCGGACTGGTCCCGGTAGCCCTGGCCGCCGGGGTCCTGGGGGGCGCCCTGCTGGTCGTAGTCGTAGCCCTGCCGGCCGTACGGGTCGTGGCCGCGGGCGTAGGGGTCCTGGTACGGGTCGTGGCCCTGCGGGCCGCGGTATCCGTCGTTCACTGGTGCCCCTTCCATAATGGGCAATCCCCGCCCACGGTTCCCCCCGTGCTTACCCTTCGCTCCCCGTGCGGCCCCCTGCCGCCCTCGTAGATCCTGCGCGTCAGTCCCGGTCGCGGTAAAGCCTTCGCTTGTTGATGTAGCGAACAACGCCGTCAGGCACCAAATACCAGACGGGTTCGTCGCGAGCCACCCGTTCCCGGCAATCCGTCGACGAGATGGCGAGCGCGGGAACCTCGACCAGCGACACCCTGCCCTCGGGCAGCCCGGGGTCGTGCAACTGGTGACCCGGCCTGGTCACGCCGATGAAGTGCGCCAGTGAGAACAGCTCCTCGGCACCCCGCCAGGTGAAGATCTGGGAGAGCGCGTCGGCGCCGGTGATGAAGAACAGCTCCGCCTCCGGTTCGAGCCCGTGCAGCTCCCGGAGGGTGTCGATCGTGTACGTCGGGCCGTCGCGGTCGATGTCGATGCGGCTGACCGAGAACTGCGGGTTCGACGCCGTGGCGATCACGGTCATCAGATACCGGTCCTCGCGCGGCGAGACCACCTTGTCGCTCTTCTGCCACGGCTCCCCCGTGGGCACGAAGATCACCTCGTCGAGGTGGAAGCGGGCGGCGACCTCGCTCGCCGCCACCAGGTGACCGTGGTGGATGGGGTCGAACGTCCCGCCCATCACGCCCAGTCTGCGCCTCACCGCAGTCAGCGGTCCCGGTTGAAGCGGGTGGTGATGAACAGCAGGAGCAGCAGGATGAACAGCGCGCTCCCGCCGACAAAGTACGGGTTGAGACTGGAGTTGCTCTCGTGCTCGCCGCCGCCACCGCTCTCGGATGCGGAGGCGAGGGTCACGGCGAGGTCGTGGGCGGCGGTCAGAGCGCTCATGGTCACTGTGGCCAATCCGTGTCGTCGGGTGGGCGTGCCTCGACATCGTAAGCGGGTCCGCGGCCCGCCCCCACGTCGGCTCCGCCATCGGGGGCGCCGGGCGCGGCCGCCGCGGCGGAGGCCGAGGTCACCGCCGGGTACGGATGCCGTGACGAACCTGCTACGGAACTCCCCGCCGCGCCGGCCCGTTGTCGCACTAGCCTTGGGGGTCAGACGTACGGGGAGGGGACGGACAGACATGCCTGAACTCAACAAGAACGTGCCGAGCCGAGAACGCAGGAGGTTCCCGGACATCTCCTCGCGGGCGTACGAGCACCCCGCCGACCGCTCCGCACTCGTCTCGCTGCGCAAGCTCACCGGCTTCGACAAGGTCTTCAAGGCGATAAGCGGCATGCTGCCGGAGCGCTCGCTGCGGCTGCTGTTCCTCTCCGACTCGGTGCGGGTCAGCGACCAGCAGTTCCAGCACCTGCACGACATGCTGCGCGACGCCTGCTACATCCTGGACCTCGACAAGGTCCCGCAGATGTACGTCAAGCAGGACCCCCAGCCCAACGCGATGTGCATCGGCATGGACGAGCCGATCATCGTCGTCACCACCGGCCTCGTCGAGCTGCTCGACGAGGAGGAGATGCGGGCCGTCGTCGGGCACGAGGTGGGCCACGCGCTCTCCGGCCACTCGGTGTACCGCACGATCATGCTCTTCCTCACCAACCTCGCCCTCGCGCTCGCCTGGATCCCGCTGGGCGCCCTGGCGATACGGGCCATCATCGCCGCGCTGCTGGAGTGGTTCCGCAAGTCGGAGCTGTCCGCGGACCGCGCCGGGCTGCTCGTCGGGCAGGACCTGGAGGCGTCGATGCGCGGGCTGATGAAGCTCGCCGGCGGCAACCACCTGCACCAGATGAACGTCGACGCGTTCCTCCAGCAGGCCGAGGAGTACGACAAGGGCGGCGACGTCCGCGACTCCGTCCTGAAGATCCTCAACGTGCTGCCGCGCAGCCACCCGTTCACCACCATCCGCGCCGCAGAGCTGAAGCGGTGGGCGGAGAGCCGCGACTACCAGCGGATCATGGACGGCCACTACCCGCGGCGCGACGAGGACAAGGACGCCTCCGCGCGCGAGTCCTTCCGCGAGTCCGCCAGCAGCTACGCGGACACGGTGAAGAACAGCAAGGACCCGCTGCTGCGGCTCGTGAACGACATCGCGGGCGGCACCGCCGACATAGGCGGCAAGCTGCGGGACCGCTTCAACAGCCGCGGCTCCGGCGGTGCCGGCGGCTCCACTCCGTCTGACGGCTCCGGACCCTCGGACGCCTCGCCCAACTGAGCACCGTCCCCCCTCCGCTCAGCGAGCAGCGCCCACCGTACGCACGACGCCGCCGCCCCCTCGTCCCGGGGCGGCGGCGTCTTTCGTACGTGCTTCCTCGTGCGGCGCTTCTCCGTACGGCGCGTGCTACGACGCCTGCGTGGCCTGCCCCGTGTCCAGCACCCCGCACAGCGAGCCGCTCAACTGCCCCGGCGTCGCGAACGGGTTGGTGCCGTGCGGCGTCTTCTGCGGGTCCCGCTCGCCGGCCAGCAGCGGCCGCAGATACCCCGAGGCGTCCGCGGTGCACGCCAGCGGCCCGGCGGTCAGCGCGGTCTCGGCCAGCTCCAGCTGCCGGTCCCGCAGGTCGTCGTGGTCGAAGCGGAGGCGCACCTGGCGGCGCACGGTGAACAGCGAGGCGTCCGCCTTCCCCGGCGTCCCGGCGGACGCCTTCGCGGGGCCCAGCACGTAGACGAAGACGTGGTCGGCACTGACCTCCAGCTCCTGCTCGCCGACCTCCGCGAACGTCACCGCGCCGTCGACCCGTACGCTCTCGTCGGCCAGCCGCACGTGCTCGGGGTCGAAGCGGACCATCCAGCCGGTCGCGGCGTGCCTGCCGTCGTCGGCGGGGCGCGCCAGGCTCTGGTCGAACTGGCCGTGCTGCTGCGGGTCGAGCTGGACGCGGATGTCGCGGACGTTGTGGCCGGTGAGCGTGTGGACGTCGACGGCGGACGTGACGAGGTAGTCCTTGCTGGCGGTGAGGGCCTGGACGACCTGTTCCTCGGTGAAGTTCCGGGTCGCCGCCGGGTCCGGCAGCTCGATGCCGGCGGCACCGGTGCCGAAGTCCGCGGCGGGGCTGCCGGCGATCAGCTCGCCGGGCGCACCGCCGGGCACCGGGCCCTCGGGGGTGAGCGGGACGACGGTGCTGCGCAGCGGCGCCGCGGCGGGGACGCCGGGCTGCCGGTAGGGGTGGCGTACGCCCATGTAGATGGCGGTGCCGAAGGCGAGCGCGATGAGCAGGACGAGTACCAGGGCCTGCCGGGAGGCGCCGGGCCGCTGGGGGCGGCGGCTGCGTACGGCGGGGCTGTGGTCGCCGACGCGCTCGCGGGCGGAGTACTCCTCCAGGCGGGCAGCCTTGACGAACGCCTCATCGAAGACGATGGAGCGGTATTCGTCGTCTCCGCCTCCGGGGGCGCGCTCGGGGGTCCCGTCGGGCGGGCCTTCGTGCCCGGCCATATACAGAAGAGTAGGTCCGCGGCGCCCCACGTAAACCGGCGCGTCAACGCCAACTTGCCACTGCGCCATGGGGGTGCCGCCCATGGCAGCAGGACGTAGGGGGAGGGTGTGGATCAATCGGGCGGAAGCGGTTGCCGTAGTTCGCCGGCGCCGGTCCGGCGGGGGGGGCCGCAGGGCTCAGCGCGGCGTCAGCGACGGCTCGCGGGCGTCCGCGCCGGTCGTGGCCGACGGGCTGGAGCCGCCGGGGGGCGGGGCGTCGTCGCGGCCGTCGGGGCCGGAACGGTACACGGCGGCGAAGGACAGCGCGACTATGCCGACGCCGAGGAGGAGGGCGAGCAGGAGGGCGACGGGGCGCTGCCAGTGCCCGTGGCCGCGGTACGGGCGCAGGGCGCCGCCGTAGGGGCCGTACGGGTCGGGGGCGTCCGGGTCGTCCCAGCCGTCGTACAGCCGCTCGTCCTGCGCGGCGCCGTCGAGGACGGCCTCGGCCTGGGCGCGCGCCTCCGCGGCGCCGACCATGCGCTCCACGGCGCTGGGCTCGTGGAAGTGCGCGGAGCGGACGAAGTCCTCGTCGAGCACCACGGCGGCGAACTCTTCGTCCGCGCCTCCGTGGTGGTGGCTGTCGGGCTCGTCACCGTCGGCGTACGGTGGCCTGCCCCCCACATCGTCCGGCACCCGACCAGCGTAAACCGGGACAGTCGGGATGCGCCAGGCAACGCGGGATCCGGAGTCGGCTCCCGGCCACCGCGACGGGCGCGCACGGAGGGCGGCCGCGGGCCGCGGGAAGGGGCCTGTACGGCCCTCTCGCGGCTTCGGGTCGGCCGCCGGGCGCAAAGGGTCCGGATGGTCCGTTCGGCGGTCGGGCGCCGGGCTACTGGCCCTTGAGCTGGCCGTCGCCCGTGACGACGTACTTCGTCGAGGTCAGCTCCGGCAGCCCCATCGGCCCGCGGGCGTGCAGCTTCTGCGTGGAGATGCCGATCTCCGCGCCGAAGCCGAACTCCGCGCCGTCGGTGAACCGGGTGGAGGCGTTCACCATGACCGCCGCGGAATCGACCAATGCGGTGAAACGGCGGGCCGCGCCGGTGTCGCGGGTGACGACTGCCTCGGTGTGCCCGGAGGACCAGCGGCGGATGTGCGCCACCGCGTCGTCCAGGGAGCGCACCACGGCCGCCGCGATGTCGTACGACAGGTACTCCGTGGCCCAGTCCTCGTCGTCGGCGAGCTGTACCTCCACGCCCGCCGCGGCGCCCGCCTTCACCCAGGCGTCGTCCCCGTGCACGGTGACGCCGGCGGCCCCGAGCGCCCGCAGCGCGCGGGGCAGGAAGACGTCGGCCACGGCCTGGTGGACGAGGACGGTCTCGGCGGCGTTGCACACGCTGGGGCGCTGGGCCTTCGAGTTGACGAGGATCTTCTCGGCGAGGTCGAGGTCGGCGTGCTCGTCCACGTACACGTGGCAGTTGCCCGTGCCGGTCTCGATCACCGGGACCGTGGACTCCTCGACGACGGTGCGGATGAGGCCGGCGCCGCCGCGCGGGATCAGCACGTCGACCAGGCCGCGGGCGCGCATCAGCTCGTGCACCGACTCGCGGCTCTGCCCGGGCACCAGCTGCACCGCGTCCGGCGGCAGCCCGGCGGAGGCGACCGCGTCGCGCAGCACGGCGACGAGGGCGGCGTTCGAGGCGTACGCGGAGGAGGAGCCGCGCAGCAGCACCGCGTTGCCCGACTTCAGGCACAGCGCGGCGGCGTCCGCGGTGACGTTGGGCCGGCCCTCGTAGATGATGCCGACGACGCCCAGCGGCACCCGCACCTGGCGCAGCTCCAGGCCGTTCGGCAGGGTGGAGCCGCGGACCACCTCGCCGACGGGGTCCGGCAGCTTGGCGACGTCCCGGACGTCGGAGGCGACGCCGGCGATCCGCTCCTCGGTGAGCGTCAGCCGGTCCACGATCGCGTCGGAGACCCCGTCGGCCCGCGCGCGGGCGACGTCCTCGGCGTTGGCCGCGACGACCTCCGCGGCGCGCGCCCGGAGGGCGTCGGCGACGGCCAGCAGGGCGGCGTCCTTGGCCGCGCGGGGCAGCGGGGCGATGATCGCCGCCGCGGTACGCGCGCGCTGGGCGGCCTGGCGGACCGGGGACTGGGTTTCGCTGCTCATGCCGAGCAGCGTAGTCGGCGGTGCCGACATCGTGGACGGGCCGTATCACTCCGCGAGACGCGGGCACCGGCGGGTGTGTGCTCCCGCGCTTCGCCTCGCGCGCGTGCGCCGGGAGCCGCCCCAGGGCGCAGAGCCCGCCGCGCACGCCGGGGCGTGCGCTCCCCCGCCGCCTCCGGTACGGCCCTCTGCCGCCCGGACCGGCCGCCGCGGCTCAGAACGGATGCACCCCCACGGGCACCGCCGGGGCCGGTCCGTAGCCGTCGGCGATGCGCTGGTGGTACGTCTCCCGCGCGATCACCTCCAGGCCGACGATCTCCCACGGCGGCAGCTGCGCCGACGCCCGGTGCTCCCCCCAGAGCCGCAGGGCCACGGCCGCCGCGTCGTGCAGGTCGCGGGCCTCTTCCCAGTAGCGGATCTCGGCGTGGTCGTTGGCATAGCGGCTGGTCAGCAGGAAGGGATGGTCGTGCGCGAGCCGTTCGAGGCCGCGTCTGACCTCCTTCAGCGGGGCTTCGGGTCCTGCGACGCTCAGCGTGACGTGCCACAGCCGGTGGGCACCGTCCGGGGCGGACCCGTCGGCGTCCGCCCCGGCCCCCGGCTCCGCCACGCTGCCCGCATGCCCACCTCCGGTCCCCTTGACGCTGGTCAGCGTCCGCTGTGCCGTTCCCCGGGGCAGCGCCCCTGGACGCCCTTGTGTCACGGGCGGCCTCCTGAATACGAGTCTGCAACGGGCTGCGCGCCGCGGCAGCCCCATACAACAAAGTTGACCAGCCGACGCGGTCGCCCGTGGTGCTTTTGCCCAAGGTCTCTGCCGCGACACCGGTTTTTTCGCGCGCCGCGCGCCGGTCTCACGCGGGGTGCGGCGCCCGTCGCGCGCCGCTTGCCGCGCACCCCCCGGCAACCGTCACTTGCCGCCCGGCAGTTGCGGCACCTCTGTTGCCGCCTTCGACGCCGAGGAGCTGCCGCGTCAGCCGCGACCGCGCACCCGCCGCGCCGCCGTCACGCCTCAGTTGTCGAGCACCACGAGGTCGTCCCGGTGCACGACCTCGCGCTCGTACGCCGGACCCAGCTCCTTGGCCAGCTCGCGGGTGGAGCGCCCGAGCAGCCGGGGCAGCTCCTCGGCATCGAAGGCGACGAGCCCGCGGGCGACCGCCCGGCCCGCCGTGTCCCGCAGCTCCACCGGGTCGCCCGCCGTGAACCGGCCCTCCACCTCCTTGATCCCCGCCGGCAGCAGCGAGGTGCGCCGCTCGGTGACGGCCCGGACCGCGCCGTCGTCCAGCACCAGCGCCCCCTGCGGGGTGGAGGCGTGCGCGAGCCACAGCAGCCGGCCCCGCGCCCGCCGCCCGGTGGGGTGGAAGTACGTGCCTGTGGGCTTCCCCGCCAGCGCCGCGTCCGCATGCACGGCGGAGGTCAGCACGACGGGCACGCCCTCGCCGGTGGCGATCCGGGCGGCCTCGACCTTGGTCACCATGCCGCCCGTGCCCACGCCGGCCCGCCCCGCGGGGCCGAGCCGGACCCCGGCCAGCTCACCGCGGTGGCGCACCTCGGCGATGCGGGAGGTGCCGGGGGCGGCGGGCGGGCCGTCGTAGAGGCCGTCGACGTCGGAGAGGAGGACCAGCAGGTCCGCGCGGGCCAGATGGGCGACGAGGGCGGCGAGGCGGTCGTTGTCGCCGAAGCGGATCTCCTCGGTCGCGACCGTGTCGTTCTCGTTGACGACGGGCACGGCGCCCATGGCGAGCAGCTGCTCCAGGGTGCGCTGCGCGTTGCGGTAGTGGGTGCGGCGGCTCATGTCGTCGGTGGTCAGCAGCACCTGCCCGACACGCCTGCCGTAGCGGGCGTACGAGGCGGTGTAGCGGGCCATCAGCAGCCCCTGCCCGACGCTGGCCGCAGCCTGCTGCCGAGCCAGGTCGCGGGGCCGCTTGCCGAGGCCGAGCGGCGCCAGCCCGGCGGCGATGGCCCCGGAGCTGACCAGCACGATCTCCCGCCCGGGGTGCTTGGCGAGCGCGTCCACCAGCGCGTCGACCCGGTCCGCGTCCAACCCGCCGGACGCGGTGGTCAGCGAGGACGACCCCACCTTCACGACGATCCTGCCGGCCCCCGCCGCGGCTTCCCGACTCGCCCCTGCCACCTGTTACCCCTGCGCTTTCCCGGCCCGCGTCCGATACGTACGGAACTGCGAATCTACGCCACCGCCCGGCCCGCGGGCCGCGCCGTCCCACGGTACGGACAACCGTCCGGACCCCGGCGCCCCCGGCCCGGCCCGGACCCGCCCGGACCGGGTCCGCCCGGTGCGGCGCTCCGGAAGAAATGCGCTCATCGCAAAAACGAAAAGGTCACCGAGGCCCGCTACACGCATTTGAGCCCGATTGGCCGCCCATGCCGGGTGGAGAATTGTCTCCTGCCCCGTGACCGTCATACGGTCTGGGGTCAACTCCCTACCACCCCCGGAACCACGCGGTCCCGGGACTGTCCTCACGACCTCCCTGCCAGGAGTCAGCACCCGTGCCTCTAGCCGGTATCGCCCCCCGCCGCGCCGTGCAGCTCATGGCGCTGACAGCGCTGCTAGCAGCGTATTGCGCGCAGCTCGTCGGCGCGCTCAAGCCCAACGTGCCGCTGCTCGTCGCCGCGGCGGCGGGCGGCCTCGCCCTCGACCTCTATCTCCAGCACCAGCAGCCCGGGCTGCTCTCCCTGCTTAGCAGGGTCCGCTTCGACGTCATGGTCCGCCAGCTGCTGCGCGACATGCTCATCCTCTTCGGCCTGCTGCAGATCGACGGCATCGAGCCGCTGAAGGAGCAGTCGCCGCTGACGGTCATGCTGCTGTCGTCGTATCTGCTGCACTTCCTCATCCAGGGCGTCACGATCATGGTCCGCCGGGACCGCACCGTGCCGGTCGTCACCCGGAACGTCGACGTCTCCGCGCTGGGCCTCTCCCCCGCCCCGCCGCGGATCCTCGCCCGCCGCTCCAGCCACCGCCTGCTCTACCTCTCCGTGCCGGTCACGGTCGGACTGCTGACCACGGCCGCCACCGCGGACGCGGTGTGGGGCGTGCTGGGCCTCGGCATCTCGCTGGCGCTGAGCCTGGGCGGCGCCCTGTACCTGGCGACGTGGCTGCTGCCCGGCAAGCGCACCGCCGACGACCAGCGCGTACGCGAGTGGTTCGCCGGCTGGCTGCAGGAGTACCGCCCGACCGTCGGCCTCTACTTCTCCGGCGGCGCCACGTCCGCGTACCAGGCCAACATGTGGGTCTCCACGCTGGCGGCCCTCGACGGCAAGCCGCTGATCGTGCTCCGCGAGCGCTTCATGGTGCAGAAGATCACCGCCACCGACGTGCCGATCGTCTGCCTGCCCAAGGTCGCCGACCTGATGCTCCTGGAGCACTCGACCCTGAAGATGCTGCTGCACCCGTCGAACTCCGGGAAGACCTCGCAGGTGCTGCGCATCCCCACGATCAAGCACGCCTTCACCAACCACGGCGAGAGCGACAAGCTGTCGAGCTGCAACCCGTACGCGAAGGCGTACGACGAGGTGTGGGTGGCCGGCCCCGCGGCCCGCGACCGCTACCAGCTCGCCGACATCGGCGTCGACGACCACGACGTGGTCGAGGTCGGCCGCCCGCAGCTCGCGCCGATCCGCCCGTACCCGGGGCCGCCGCCGTCCGACGGCCTGACCACCGTGCTGTACGCCCCCACCTGGGAGGGCTGGGACGGCAACCCCGGCAACACCTCCGTCGTGCTGGCCGGCGAGAACATCGTGCGCGAGCTGCTCGCCGACCCCAAGGTGCGGCTGCTGTACAAGCCGCACCCGCTGACCGGCTCGGTCGACGTCCGCGCGGGCGAGGCCAACAAGCGGATCCAGGCGATGATCACCGAGGCGAACGCCGCCATGGTCGCGGAGGCCGCCGCGGGCAACCCGGGCGGCTCGGACGGCTCGGGTGCCGAAAGCGCCGACCGCGCCGAACGTACGGCCGCGGCCGGGCGGGGCGTCGAACGGCCCGGACCGGAGGCCGCCGCCGAGCTGGCCCGGGCGCAGACGGAGCTGGACGCACTGGCCACGTCGACCTTCCGGCCCGGCGCCGACGAGGTCGAGCGCATGCTCGTGCAGTCCTCCCCGGAGGCCGGCCGGGCCGAGGCCGTGCAGGCCGCGTCCGACGCCTGGGAGGCCGCGTACTGGGCCTCGCTGCCCGCGTGGGAGCACCAGATCATCACCGACTCGCGCCCCGGCATCTACGCCTGCTTCAACGTCGCGGACGTGCTGGTCAGCGATGTCTCCAGCGTCATCTCGGACTACCTGTCCAGCGAGAAGCCGTACGCGGTCGCCAACACCAGCGGGCTGACGGAGGCCGAGTTCAAGGCGGAGTTCCCGACCGTGCGGGCCGGCACCATCCTCGGTCCGAAGGCGAAGCAGGTCCCCGCCCTCCTCGAAGCCGTCCGCGACCCGGAGCACGACACGCTGGTCCGGGCCCGCGCCGAGCTGAAGGAGCACCTGCTCGGGCCCTCCGACCCGCCGTCGCTGGAGCGCTTCAACGCCGCCGCGGTGGCGCTGTGCGCCAAGGCGGATGCGCGCGCGGCGCGCATGGACGCGCGAGGGGAGTCCGATATCCCTTCACAGCGTCGGGACGCGGCCGAGGAGATGGAGCTGGAGCCGGAGGAGCCGGCAGGCGTCTAGGCCGCGTCCCCGACACGGATCCGGTGCCGGGCGAGGACGCCGACGCGAGCGCGGAGGCGGAGTTCGACCCGGAGGCGGATCCCGACCTGGAGACGTGAACGGCGGCGGCCCGCGGGAGCACGATCCCGCGGGCCGCCGCCGTCGTCGTTCCGCGTCACGCGAAGGGGTCGAAGTCCTCGTACTCCTCCTCCGCCCGCTCCGCGTCCCGTTCCCGGCGGCGCTGCGCGGCCGGGCGCGGGGCGTCGAAGCGGTGGTCCTCGCCGCGCCGGCCCAGCATCTCCGCGCCCGAGGCCATGGCCGGCTCCCAGTCGAAGACGACGGCGTCGTCGCCGGTGCCGATGACGACGTCGTCGCCGGGCTTCGCGCCCGCCTTGCGGAGCTGATCCTCGACGCCCAGCCGGTTCAGCCGGTCGCCGAGGTAGCCGACGGCCTCGTCGTTGCCGAAGTCGGTCTGGCGCACCCAGCGCTCCGGCTTCTCGCCGGTGATACGGAACAGGGAGGAGCCGTCCCCGTCGCCGCCCTCGCGGGCGACGGTGAAGCCCGCCTCGTCGACGGCCTGCGGCCGGATGACGATCCGCGTCGACTCCTGCTTGGGCCGCGCCGCGCGCGCCGCGGAGACGATGCCGGCGAGCCCGTACGACAGCTCCTTCAGGCCCGTACGGGCGACCGCGGACACCTCGTAGACCGTGAAGCCGCGCTCTTCGAGGTCGGGGCGCACCATCTCGGCCAGGTCGTGGCCGTCCGGGATGTCGATCTTGTTGAGGACGACCACGCGCGGCCGGTCGTCCAGGCCGCCGTACGCGCGCAGTTCCTCCTCGATGACGTCGAGGTCGCTGACGGGGTCGCGGTCGGACTCCAGGGTCGCGGTGTCCAGCACGTGCACGAGCACCGAGCAGCGCTCGACGTGCCGCAGGAACTCCAGCCCGAGGCCGCGGCCCTCGCTGGCGCCCGGGATGAGGCCGGGGACGTCGGCGATCGTGTACGTCACGGCGCCTGCGGTGACGACGCCGAGGTTGGGCACCAGGGTGGTGAACGGGTAGTCGGCGATCTTGGGCTTGGCCGCGGACAGCACGCTGATCAGGGACGACTTGCCGGCGCTCGGGTAGCCCACGAGCGCGACGTCGGCGACGGTCTTCAGCTCCAGCACCACGTCCTGGGCGGTGCCCGGCTCGCCGAGCAGCGCGAAGCCGGGGGCCTTGCGGCGCTGGGAGGCCAGCGCGGCGTTGCCGAGGCCGCCGCGGCCGCCGCGGGCGGCGACGTAGGTGGTGCCGTGCCCGACGAGGTCGGCGAGCACCTCGCCGTCCTGGGTGAGGACGGCCGTGCCGTCCGGTACCGACAGGACGAGGTCCTTGCCGTTGGCGCCCGCGCGGTCGCCGCCCTCGCCCGGCTTGCCGTTGGTGGCCTTGCGGTGGGGGGTGTGGTGGTAGTCGATCAGGGTGGTGACGTTCTGGTCGACGGTGAGGATGACGTCCCCGCCGTGCCCGCCGTTGCCGCCGTCGGGGCCGCCGAGCGGCCGGAACTTCTCGCGGTGTACGGAGGCGCAGCCGTGTCCCCCGTTGCCCGCGGCCACGTGCAGGGTGACGCGGTCCACGAAGGTGGTCATTGGGGTGTGCCTCCCGGCGGTGTGGAGCGATCAGGGTCTGCGGCGGCGTACGGGACGCTCGTGCCGTACGCCGTCATGGGAACACGCCGAGGGCGGCCCGGCTTCCCCGCACGTACTCCGTGGCACGTGCGGAGCGGCGGACCGCCCTCGGATCAGCTGTGTGGTGTCCGGAGCCGGTGGTTACTCGGCGGCCGGGACGATGTTCACGACCTTGCGGCCGCGGCTGGTGCCGAACTTGACCGCGCCGGGGATCAGCGCGAACAGCGTGTCGTCGCCGCCGCGGCCCACGCCGGTGCCCGGGTGGAACTTGGTGCCGCGCTGCCGGATGATGATCTCACCGGCGCCGACGACCTGGCCGCCGAAGCGCTTGACGCCGAGCCGCTGGGCGTTGGAGTCGCGACCGTTCCGAGTGGACGATGCGCCCTTCTTGTGTGCCATCTCTCCTCAGTCCTTACTTCGCGGCCGGCGCGGGGATCTGGGTGATCTTCAGCGCGGTGTGCAGCTGGCGGTGACCGATCCGCTTGCGGTAACCGGTCTTGTTCTTGTACTTCAGGATGTCGATCTTGTCGCCCTTGTGGTGGTCCACGACCTCGGCCTGGACCTTCACGCCGTCCAGGACCCAGGGGTCGCTGGTCACGGTCTCGCCGTCGACGACGAGCAGAGTGGAGAGCTCGACGCTGTCGCCGACGCTCTTGCTGGAAATCCGGTCTACCTCGATGACGTCGCCCACAGAAACCTTCTGCTGGCGGCCGCCGGTGCGCACGATCGCGTACACGCGCTTCAGCTCTCTTCCTCAGTCGCGACGGAGACCCCTGATGCCAGCCGCTCGGCTGGGGCACATGGGATGAGCGGCCTCTCCCGCCGCTCACGAGGAGACCGCGGGAGGGAGTTGCTCAGAGGCCTGGCATGTCACACAGACACGCCGACGAACCAGATTACGGGCCCCTTGACCGCCTGGTCAAACCGGTCTGGGCCGGTCGTTTGGATCTTGCCGGATCGGGGAGCGGCGGCTGGTGCCGTGCATCGCAAGGCGGAGGAGGGAGGCGACGCGGAGCGTCGTCGACCGACGACAACGCCGCAGGGGGTACCGCCCACGCGCGCTCTGCGCGCTGTGGGGGAGCGGTGCCAGGCGTCGCGAGCCCGGCGAAGATCCAAACGACAGGCCCTAGCGGAAGGCGCGCTCGCCGTCCTGGGGCAGCGGCTTCACACCCTGGCACAGGTTCGTCCTGTCCGCGGTCCCGGGCCACGCGACGCTCCGCACCGACGTGTAGTGGTCGACGTACGTGTCGTGCACGGGGTCGCTGTCGATCTTGACCACGGCCTCGTCGTTCTCGCGCAGCGCGGGGCCGGTGAAGTTCTGCGAGCCGGTGAAGACCAGCTTGTCCCGGGAGCCGGCGTACATGCCGTCGATCAGCACGTACTTGTTGTGCACGATGTACGGCGTGGTCAGCTTCTGGCCCGGGTTCTGCGGGTCGCGGTCGTCGTTGTAGCAGCGCAGCGAGGGCCCGCCCGAGGCGTGCAGCACCTCCCAGGTGCCGGGGGTGCCGCCCTGGCTCCTGGCGCTGTCGGACTCGGCGTAGACGAGGCTGACGCCGCAGCCCGCCTTCTTCAGCGCGACGAGCTTGTCGGCGATCGCCTTGCGGGTGATCTTGAAGATCGCCACCCGGACCAGGGTGCGCTGGGTCGCGCCGGTGGCGTCCTTGTACGTGCAGCGCACGTTGTCGAGGACGGCGTGGATCGTGTCGGTGCTGTTGGTGGTCCCGGCCCGCGGGAAGAAGTACGCCTTGTAGAGGCCGTTGCTGGCGGTCACGGCGCGGTAGCGCCAGGTCGACCACTGGGCGCCGACCATGTCGCGGAAGTACTCCGAGTACGCCCCGTACATCGCCGGGTTGTTCGGCAGCAGGAGGGCGTCGTTGAAGAACTTCGTGTGCGCGGAGGGGGTCGAGTTGGAGGTCGTCTGGACGACGACGTCGCGGGCGCCCTCGACCTCGGAGAAGAGCCAGAACTTGTTGTGCATGATCGACGTCCCGTACTTCGGGTCGCCGAGGCAGGACTTGTCGACCGGGCAGAGCTTGACGAACGACCCGGCCGCCGTGCTCGTGCCGAGCGCCGCCTTCAGGCTGCCGTACATGGTGTTGTCCGGCCGGTCGCTGCGGCTCGACTCGTCCAGCAGCACCTGGACGTTCACGCCGCGCGCGCGGGCGCGTACGAGCGCGTCCACGATCGGCTGCTCCCAGATGTGGTAGACCGCCACCTTGATCGTCGAGCCGGGGACCGCCGCGTCGGTCAGCTCGATCAGCCGGGTGCGGATCGCGTGCTGCTCGTCCACGGTGCCCAGCGGGTCGTTGAAGATCGGCCCCTCGATCCACACCCGCGGCTCCGCCGCCGCGCTGCCCGCGCCGGTCACGGCGGTGGCGCCGGCGGCGGACAGGACGGTGGCCAGGGCGACGGCCTGGCGCGCGCCCTTGCGCGGCGCGACGGCCCGGTGGCGCCCGGTGGGCTTGAACACGGACATGGAAGGAACGACCCCCTGGGGTGCACGGCTGCCGGGTGCTGCCTCGACCTGCCGTGCGATGGGGGCGCCCGCGCGTTCGAGTGCGGTGTATCAAAACCGGCACGCGGAGCGATGTCAAGCGCACCGACAAAGGGGGACAGAACACCCCTCGCCCCGCCGGCGGACCGGCGGGGCGAGGGGCGTACGAAACGGATCCTGCGGCGTCAGCCCTCCGTGGTGACGGAGACCGAGGCCGGGGAGCCCTGCTCGGCCGCGGCGGTCTTCTTGACCGACTTCTTCGCCGACTTCTTCGCCGTGGCCTTCGTCGCCGCCTTGGTGGCGGCGGACTTGGTCGCGGCCTTCTTCGCGGTGGTCGTCGCCGTCTTCTTGGCCGCGGCCTTCTTCGCCGTCGCCTTCTTGGCGGAGGCGCGCTTGGCAGCGGTCTTCTTACGGGCCCGGGGCTTCTCCGCGGCGTCCGCCTCCACGGCGGCCGGCTCCGGGGCCTGGACGGGCTCCACGGCCGCCACGGACGCCGCTGCGGGCTCCGCCGCCGCCTCCGCGGCCACCGGCGCCGCCTCCGCCCCCGCGTCCGCACCGGCGGGCTCCGCGTCCGCCGCCTCCGCGGCCTTCGGCGTCCCGCCCGGCGACATCGCCTTGCGGGTCACCCGCCGCCGCGTACGGGCCGGGCGCGTCGCCTCCGCGGGCTCGCCGGCCCCGGCCTGCTCGGGCACCACGGCAGGCACGACGGGCTCGGCACCCGCGGCCTCGGCGGGAGCGGCCTCGGCCGCCTTCGCCTCAGCGCCGCCCTGGACGTCCCTGGCCTCCTTGGGCTCCTTGACGTCCTTCGCTTCCCTGACGTCCTTGGCTTCCTTGCCTTCCTTGCCCTTTTTCTTGCGCTTGCCGCCGCCGGACCCGGCCGCCGTGGCCTGGTCCATGTGCACGATGACGCCGCGGCCGTTGCAGTGCGCGCACGGCTCGGAGAACGACTCCAGCAGGCCCTGCCCGACCCGCTTGCGGGTCATCTGCACCAGGCCCAGCGACGTCACCTCCGCGACCTGGTGCTTCGTACGGTCCCGGCCCAGGCACTCCAGCAGCCGGCGCAGCACCAGGTCCCTGTTGGACTCCAGCACCATGTCGATGAAGTCGATCACGATGATGCCGCCGAGGTCCCGCAGCCTGAGCTGCCGCACGATCTCCTCGGCCGCCTCCAGGTTGTTCCTGGTGACCGTCTCCTCCAGGTTGCCGCCCTGCCCGGTGAACTTGCCGGTGTTGACGTCGACCACGACCATGGCCTCGGTCCTGTCGATCACCAGCGAGCCGCCAGAGGGCAGCCACACCTTGCGGTCCAGCGCCTTCATCAGCTGTTCGTCGATGCGGTACGTGGCGAAGACGTCCACCTCCGACGTCCACTTCGACAGCCGCTCGACGAGGTCCGGCGCCACGTGCGAGACGTAGCCGTGGATGGTGTCCCACGCCTTCCCGCCGCTGACGATGACCTTCGAGAAGTCCTCGTTGAAGATGTCGCGGACGACGCGGACGGTCATGTCCGGCTCGCCGTACAGCAGCGTGGGCGCGTTGCCGCTCTTCGCCTTCTTGCGGATGTCCTCCCACTGCTTCTGCAGCCGCTCCACGTCCCGGCGCAGCTCGTCCTCGCTGGCGCCCTCGGCGGCCGTACGGACGATGACGCCGGCGTCCTCGGGGACGATCTTCTTCAGGATCGTCTTCAGCCGGGCCCGCTCGGTGTCGGGCAGCTTGCGGCTGATGCCGGTCATCGAGCCCTCGGGCACGTACACGAGGTAGCGGCCGGGCAGCGAGACCTGGCTGGTCAGGCGGGCGCCCTTGTGGCCGATGGGGTCCTTGGTGACCTGGACCAGGACGGACTGGCCGGACTTCAGCGCGTGCTCGATGCGGCGCGGGCTGTGGGCGAGGCCGAGGGCCTCGAAGTTGACCTCGCCGGCGTAGAGGACCGCGTTGCGGCCCTTGCCGATGTCGACGAACGCGGCCTCCATGGAGGGCAGGACGTTCTGCACCTTGCCGAGGTAGACGTTGCCGACGTACGACGCCGACTGCTCCTTGTTGACGTAGTGCTCGACGAGGACGTTGTCCTCCAGCACGCCGATCTGCGTACGGTCGCCCTGCTGGCGCACCACCATGACGCGCTCCACCGCCTCGCGGCGGGCCAGAAACTCGGCCTCGGTGATGATCGGCACCCGCCGGCGGCCCTGCTCGCGGCCCTCGCGGCGGCGCTGCTTCTTCGCCTCCAGCCGGGTGGAGCCCTTGATGGACTGCACCTCGTCGCTGGGCTCGGCCTTGGCGCGGGGCTCGCGGACCTTGACGACCGTGCGCTCCGGGTCGTCGGACGCGCCCTCGGAGCCGTCCGCGCCCTCGGTACGGCGGCGCCGGCGGCGGCGCCGGCGGCTGCTGGTGCTGCTGGCGGAGCCGCCCTTGCCACGGTCGCCGTCCTCGGCGTCGCCGTCCCCGGCCTCCGCGTCGGCCTCGCGGGCGTCCTCGTCGGACTCGGCGCCCTCGTCGCCGCGGTCGCCGTCCTCGGCGCCCTCGCCGCGCCGCCTGCGGCGTCCGCCGCGGCGGCGCCGGCGGCGGCCGCGGTCCTCGCCGTCCTCGTCCTGCTCGTCGCGGTCCTCGGCGGCCTCGGCGCCGGCTTCCGCCGCGGCCTCCGTCCCCGTCTCTTCGGTCTCTTCGGTCTCTTCGGTCTCTTCGGTCTCGTCGGCCTCTTCGGCCTCCTCCGGGCCCACCGCCGCCTCGGCGGCGGCGCGCTGCGGCGTCTGGAACGCGGGCTCGGTGAACACCGGCGCCTGGAACAGCGCGAGCGGCGCGGCCCCGAAGCCGGGCGCGGACTGCTCGGCGCCGGGGTCGGAGAACTGCCCGGCGGCGTCGTCCGCGGCCGGCTCGGCGGCGGCCCGGCGGGCGCGGCGCCGGGGGGTGGCGGCCTCGGGCTCGGCGGCGGCCTCGGCGGGCGCGGCCTGGGCGGCGGTCCCGGTCTCGCCGGCGGAGGCGGCGGCGCGGCGGGTACGGCGGCGGGGGGCGGCGGCCTCGGGCTCGGCGGCCTGCTCGCCGGGCGCGCTCGCGGCGTCGGCGGCGGGCTCGCCGGCCGGGGCGGTCACGCGGCGGGTACGGCGGCGGCCGGTGCCGGCGGCCGGCTCGGTGTCGGCGGGGGCGGCGGCTGCGGCGTCGGCGGGCTCGGCGGCGGCCTGCGCGGCCGGAGCGGAGTCGGCGGCCGGCGCCTCGGCGGCGGGCTCGACGTGGGTGGGCTCGCCCGCGGGGGCCGTGACCCGGCGGGACCTGCGGCGCCGGGTGCCCGCGGCGGGCTCGGCGGCGTCCTCGGCGGCGGGCGCGGCGGCGGCCGCGGTCTCCGCGGCTTCGGGGGTCTCGGCGTCGGCGTCGGCCTTGCGGCGGCGGGCGCGGCGGGCGCGCGGCGCCGGCTCCTCTTCGGCCGCCGGGGCCTCGGCGGGCGCGGTCAGGGGCTGCTCGGCGGCGGGCTCCACCGCCTCCGGGGTGGCTGCGCTGCGTACGACACGGCGGCGCTTGCGCCCCTTCGGGGCGGCGTCGGCGTCCGCTTCCGGCGCGGCCTCCGCGGCGGCCGGGGCGGGCCCGGCCTCCGTCGCCGGCTGCGGCGCGGCCTCGGCGACCGGCTCCGCCGCGGTCTGCGGCGCCTGCTCGGTGCCGGCGGCCGGGGTGCCCGCCGTGCGGGTCACCCGGCGGCGCCTGCGGCGGGGGCCGGAGTCGGCGGAAGTATCGGCGCCCTCGGCCTCTGTTTCGTTGTCGGCCACGGTGTGGGCTCCCTCGTTGGTGCTGTCGTTGTGGTCTGTGGTGGCGGTGTCGCCGGCCGCGGCGGGCTGCGGTACGGGGTCCGCGGCGGCCGCCGGCTGCGGCGTCCCCGCATCCCGTACGACCCGCCGCCTGCGCGGCGGCGCGGCCTCGGCGGCCGGCTCGGCGGCGTCCCGGTCCTGAGCGGACGCGGACACCGCGTGCCCGGCCGTCGCGGAGCCGGGCTGCTCGCCCGTCGGCACCGCGGTGGTGTCCGGCACGGCGGCCTCCGGCGTGCCGGCGTCACGGACGACCCTGCGCCGCGAACGCCTCGCCGGCGGGGCGGCCGCGGACTGGCCGGCGGCCTCGGCTGCTGCGTCCACGGCCGGCTCCGTGAGCGCGGACGTGGGCATGCCCGCCGTTTCCACGGCGGGCTCATGGGTCGGCGCCGGCCCCGGGTCCCCGGCGGCCGGCTCCGCCGCCGCACGCTGGCGGCGGAAGGGCAGGCGGTCGCTGGGGGTGTCGAGCGGTCCGCCGACGGCGGCTTGGGCATCGCCGGTGATGCCCGCGGAAGGCGACTGCGCTTCCGAGGGCTCAATCGGTTCGAGCATGCGGGCGGTTCTCCCGTCACGCCCCCGGGCGCCACTCCCCGTACGCGGCGGCGCCCGTGCCGTGCACAGGGCCACCGCCCGGGACGTATGCGCCGCGCGAGGGCTCTTGTCTCGCTCGCCGGACCCGCCCTCCTCGGGCGGACCGGCGAAAGTCTGCTGGTCCATGCGCCTGCCGGGTCCGGGGTGGCTCCCTCGTCCACCGGCGGCGCTTCGACACCGTCCCTATCCGGTGCCGTCCCCTGCCGTGGGCGGGGTTCCGCTCGCGACCTGCGGTGTGGCGGCGAGGGCCTTGGTCTCGTCGGCATCGTCGCGGTCCGGCGCAAGCGGATCGGTCACCGTGCCGGTCTCCGCGTCGAGCGGCCCCTGCGCCAGCCTGGTCACCGCTGCCGGGACCGGCGGCGCCAGGTCAGCCGCGACTCGCAGGCCGGACAGGACGTCGTCGGGTCGTACGGCAGGTGTCAGGTGCCGCACTACCAGCCGCAGTATCGCACAGGGACCCGCCTGCGGCCTATCGCCCCCGTCCGGGAGCACGTCGAGCGCGGCCACCGCGCCGCGCGTGTCGAAGGTTCTCATCCCCTTCTTCGTCTGCCGTTCCACCTCGACCGTCTCCGCGGCCAGGAAGGCGCGTACCGCCTCCTCGGCCGTGGCGGGCGGCACGCCGTCGAGCCGCAGCTCCCACACCGAGGCCCCCAGCCGGTCCGCGAGCCCCGGGGCGCGGGCCTCGACGGCGTCGACGACGTCGAGGCCGTCGGGCAGGGACTCGTCGAGCAGCGCGCGCAGCAGCTCCGGGTCGCGGACCTCGGTGAGCGCGATCTCCAGGTACTCGGCCTCGCTCGCGGTGCCGGTGGGCGCCGCGTTCGCGTACGAGACCTTGGGGTGGGGGGTGAAGCCGGCGGAGTACGCCATGGGCACCTCGGCCCGGCGCAGCGCCCGCTCGAAGGCGCGCTGGAAGTCGCGGTGACTGTTGAACCGGAGGCGGCCGCGCTTGGTGTAGCGGAGTCGGATGCGCTGCACCGGGGGTGCGGGCGGCGGGCCTTCGGGCTGTCGCTTGCCCAGAGTCGTTCAGTCCTTCGTCCGAGAGCTTGTCCTGCCCCCAGGGTACGTGCCCGCCCTTCCGGCGGCTGCGCTCCGTCCGTCTTTCATGTAGGTAGCACGAACGCGGCGTTGGCGGCCGGCGCCGCCGCGGAACGGGCGGTCAGCGGCGCTCCGGCCCGTGCTTGACCAGGTCCACGGCGGGCGCGGCGGCGTCCGCGGGCGCCGTTCCTGCCGGTTGCCGCGCCGGACCGGGCGCGGGATTCCGCGGGCCGCCGAAGAGCGCGGCACGCAGCTCCATGCGGGTGCGGCGGGCCGTCGCCCGCGCCGCCGCGAAGGCGTCCCGGACGGTGCGCCAGGCGCTGCGGACGGCCCGGCCCAGGGGGCGGGCGGTGGCGTTCCAGAACCAGCGGGTGATGCGCCCGGCGACGGGCCAGACGGGGGCGATCACGTAGCGCCAGAGGAGGAGGAAGGGGACGAGGAGCATGTGCAGCACCCAGCCGACAGCGGTGAGGAGCATGCGGAGCACCCACAGCAGGCCCTTGCCGAGCGGCTTGAGGACGTACGACCAGAGCAGCTTCAGCGGCGCCACCACCAGCCGGTCCCACGCCCACACCAGCCCTGCCGCCGCGGCGTCGATCGCGTAGGCGATCCCGCGGCCGACGGGGCGCAGGACGTGGCGGTGGAGTGCGATCGCGGGGACGACGACGAGGTAGTGCAGCAGCCACCGCAGACCGTGCCCGGCGGGGGTCATGAGGTTCGCGTACAGCCAGGCGGCCGGCGTCACGACCAGCCACCGCCACACCCACGCCACGGGCGCGACGACCAGCCACCGCCAGACCCGGGCCACGCCGCGGCCCAGCGGCGCCAGCACCCTGCGGCACAGCCAGACCACGGGCCGCGCCACCAGGCGCTCGGCCAGCCACAGAAGCGCCCTACCGAGCCCCTTCAGGGCGGCCACGAGCACGTCCCACACCGCCCGGACCGGCACCACGAGGATCAGCACCACCCAGCGGACCGGGGCGGCGAGACAGCCCCCGCCGGCCGCGTCGCCGCCCGGCGCCTTCGGCCCGTACCGCTCCCGGTTCCGTTCCGGGTTCCGTTCCCGCTCCTGGGCCACAGCCCTCATCCCCCTCGTCCGCCCGCGCGGACGCGCCCCCGTGCGCCGCTACGCCCGCGCCGCCCCCGTGGCGACCCAGTACCGCAGCTTCAGACCGCGCCGGTCCTCGAACACGCCCCCGTTGGCCTCGATGACCTTCCGCGACCCGACGTTGTCGTGGTCGCACGTCACCAGCACCTCGGTCAGCCCCAGACCGCGGGCGACGGGCAGCGCGTCGCGCAGCATAGCGGTGGCGTGGCCGCGTCTGCGGGCGGAGGGACGGACGTCGTAGCCGATATGGCCGCCCTGCTCGCGGAGCCAGCCGGTGAGCGAGTGCCGGATGGCGATCCGGCCGAGGTAGTCCTCCCCGTCCACGTACCAGAGGGTGGTGCAGTGCACCCAGCCCGGGCGGATCATCGGGATCGTCTCGTCGGCCTCGGCGCGCAGCCCCGCGACGTACGAGGCGAAGACCGCGGGGTCGTGCCAGCGCCGGCGCCACCGGCGGAGGTCCTGGCCGATGGACGTGTCGTCGCCGACCGCCCCCCTGCCCTCGGCCTCGAACTCCTTCATCGCCCC
This sequence comes from Streptomyces aculeolatus, assembly GCF_020400605.1. Classification (GTDB taxonomy): domain Bacteria; phylum Actinomycetota; class Actinomycetes; order Streptomycetales; family Streptomycetaceae; genus Streptomyces; species Streptomyces aculeolatus. The sequence continues at coordinate 242,321 of NZ_JAINRD010000004.1, forward strand.
GGCGAACGAGGCGCGGAATCGAACGTGGGGGGTGGTCAGTTGCGGCATCGGCCCATGCTTACGGGCTCCGGAGCGTCGCGGCAACCGGATAACCGGAGGTCACAGCGTATTCACAAAACAGTTGAGGCGGATGCGCACAGTGAGGCTCTTGGGAGAATTTCCGGTATTCCTGGGGTTTGTGGAAGCATGACCGCGAACGTGTCGATTCCTCACTGGTGGTGACCATGGGCCAGCACGCCTCCCGATTCCCCTCCCGTACGCAACGCGCCCTGCTGCGCGCCGGCCTGATCGCGGCGGCCGCCGGCTCCGCGCTCGCGGCCGGCGGAGCGGCCGGGGCCGCCGCGGCGCCCGCGGGCGGTCCGGCCCCCGGCACGGCGCTCGACACCCTGGGCAAGCTGAAGGTCGGCAAGGACAACAAGATCGAGACCGAGCAGGTCGCCGAGGCACTGGCCGGCGTCGCCCAGGGCGTGGACACGAGCAGGCGCGCGGCGCTCGCACCGCTGACGGGCCTCCAGCTCAACCCGATGGCCAAGACCGGCTCCGATCCGCTGGACAACTCGGTCGGCACCGCGATCGGCGAGAACGGTGCGCCGCTGAGCACGGCGGCGGCCACCGGGCCGCTGGCCGAGGGCGCGTCGCTGAGCGAGCTGCCGACGGCCGGCCCGCTCGTCTCGCGCATCGTCGGCTGAACGCAGCGGCACAGCAGCCGGAAGCCCCGGCGCAGACGGCCCGCGGAGAACACTCCGCGGGCCGTCTGCGTGCGTACGGCGCCGTTGCCGCCGTACGCGGCTTCCGTACCCGCCCCGCACAAGGCCCAGGCCCGGGGCGAGTGCGACTCGCCCCGGGCCTGGTACCGGGATTCCCCTGTGCTGCGGGACTCAGCCGGCGTTGTTGCCCGCGCCGTTGCCCGAGATGATCGGGAAGTCGTCCAGCAGGTGGGACAGCGGCGCGTCGCCCTGGTCCGCGCTGGAGTTCTTGGCGCAGGTCTGGTTCTGGTTCTGGCTCAGGACCTCGTTCACGCCGATCTGGGCCAGGCCGAGGATGTTCTGCACGTTCTTCGCGGCCTGCGGCAGCGCGATGCAGGGCTCGTTGAGCGAGCCGTTGACCAGGGCCATGTTCGGGCTCATGTAGCCGCCGGTCTGGGTGTTGCCGTAGGCCTGCGTCGAACCGTTGCCGTTGGCGTACGGGCCGTCGCCGGTGTCGTCGGCGGCCAGCGCCTGCGGGGCGGCCATCGCGGAGGCGCCGAGCATGGTGACGGCAACCGCCGCGGTCTTCAGGTACTTCTTCATGATTTTTTCCTTTTCCGCCTGAGGGAACAACGATGCGGGCACGCTGTACAATTCCGCACCCTTGAGTGGGTTATCCTCGATCGCCCTTTCGGAACGATCGGATAGTGTCCGGAGCGAAACCGACCGCTCAGGAACCGCCGCCTGACTCCGCATCGGCGGGCGCCAGGATGTTCTGTGGCAGGACGCCCTGGATGACGTCGTGCGCCGCATCGTCGACCGGCCGGGCGAGCTCTCGGGCCGCCGGCCCGTCGACCGGCAGGCTGTGCTGCACCAGTTCGGTCGTGGGCTGGTTGGCCAGACCCTCCACGGCCTGCTGGGCCGCGGCGTCCAGACTCAGGTCCGGGCTGGTGAGCCCGGGGTCGACTGCGCCCGCCTGGCCGGCAGTGCCGAGTGCCAGGACGGCACCGCACAGGACCACGGCAGACTTGACGTACTTCACTTCGGCATCCTTTCCGCCACGGAGTCTTCGGAGCGAATTCCTTACCGTCGGAGCGACGGCCGTTCTCCTGAAACCCCACCTTCGCTATTCGAAACGAGGGCGGCGCGCCGACGACACGGCATGCGGAGTAATCGCGTACAAGTCCCCCGTGCGGAGCAATGATGGGATTGTCGGCGTAACCCGGAACAGCGACTGCGGAATGCCATGAAATGCCATCGGTGAACGGGTGTGAAAAGGCCCCGGACCGGCTTTCCGGTCCGGGGCCCACCCGTTTCTTCGCCCGCACGTGCGGGTGTCGTCAGCCGGCCCGAAGCCGGCCCGCGTCAATGCGCGTGCCCGCCCGTCCGGCCGTCGACCACGCTGAGCGGCAGCAGCTTCTTGCCCGTCGGACCGATCTGGATCTCCGTGTCGAGCTGCGGGCACACGCCGCAGTCGAAGCAGGGCGTCCAGCGGCAGTCCTCGACCTCCGTCTCGTCGAGCGCGTCCTGCCAGTCCTCCCAGAGCCAGTCCTTGTCCAGGCCCGAGTCCAGGTGGTCCCAGGGCAGGACCTCCTCGTAGGACCGCTCGCGGGTCGTGTACCAGTCGAGGTCCACGCCGTGCGCGGGCAGCGCCTTGTCCGCGGAGCGCATCCAGCGCTCGTACGAGAAGTGCTCCCGCCAGCCGTCGAAGCGCCCGCCGTCCTCGTAGACCGCGCGGATGACGTCGCCGACGCGGCGGTCGCCGCGGGAGAGCAGGCCCTCGACGATGCCGGGCTTGCCGTCGTGGTAGCGGAAGCCGATGGCGCGGCCGTGGCGCTTGTCGGCGCGGATGCGGTCGCGCAGCTGCTCCAGGCGGGCGTCGGTGTCCTCGGCGGAGAGCTGCGGGGCCCACTGGAACGGCGTGTGCGGCTTGGGCACGAAGCCGCCGATGGAGACGGTGCAGCGGATGTCGTTGGACCGCGCGACCTCGCGGCCCTTGGCGATGACCTTGGCCGCCATGTCCGCGATCTGCACGACGTCCTCGTCGGTCTCGGTCGGCAGCCCGCACATGAAGTAGAGCTTGACCTGCCGCCAGCCGTTGCCGTACGCGGTGGCGACGGTGCGGATCAGGTCCTCCTCCGAGACCATCTTGTTGATGACCTTGCGGATGCGCTCCGTGGCGCCCTCGGGGGCGAAGGTCAGGCCGGAGCGGCGGCCGTTGCGCGTCAGCTCGTTGGCCAGGTCGATGTTGAAGGCGTCGACCCGGGTGGAGGGCAGCGACAGCCCGACCTTGTCCTCCTCGTAGCGGTCGGCGAGGCCCTTGGCGACGTCGCCGATCTCGCTGTGGTCCGCCGACGACAGCGACAGCAGGCCGACCTCCTCGAAGCCGGTGGCCTTCAGGCCCCTGTCGACCATCTCGCCGATGCCGGTGATGCTGCGCTCCCGCACCGGCCGGGTGATCATGCCGGCCTGGCAGAAGCGGCAGCCGCGGGTGCAGCCGCGGAAGATCTCCACGCTCATCCGCTCGTGCACGGTCTCGGCCATCGGCACCAGCGGCTGCTTCGGGTACGGCCACTCGTCGAGGTCCATGACGGTGTGCTTGGAGACCCGCCACGGCACGCCGGAGCGGTTCGGTACGACGCGGGCGATGCGGCCGTCGGGGAGGTACTCGACGTCGTAGAACGACGGGACGTACACCCCGCCCGTCCGCGCCAGCCGCAGCAGCACCTCCTCGCGCCCGCCCGGGCGGCCCTCGGCCTTCCACGCCTTGACGATGTCGGTCATCGTCAGCACGGCCTGCTCGCCGTCCCCGATCACCGCGCAGTCCACGAAAGCGGCGATCGGCTCCGGGTTGAACGCGGCGTGCCCGCCGGCGACGACGATCGGGTCGTCGTCGCCGCGGTCGGCGGCGGCCAGCGGGATGCCGGCGAGGTCGAGGGCGGCGAGGAGGTTGGTGTAGCCCAACTCGGTGGAGAAGGAGACGCCGAAGAGGTCGAAGGCGCGCACGGGGCGGTGGCTGTCCACGGTGAACTGCGGCACGTCGTGCGTGCGCATCAGCTCCTCCAGGTCCGGCCACACGCTGTACGTGCGCTCGGCGAGGGTGTCGGCGCGCTCGTTGAGCACCTCGTAGAGGATCATGACGCCCTGGTTGGGCAGTCCGACCTCGTACGCGTCCGGGTACATCAGCGCCCAGTGGACGTCGACCGCGTCCCAGTCCTTGACGGTGGAGTTCAGCTCACCGCCTACGTACTGGATCGGCTTCTGGACATGCGGGAGGAGGGCTTCCAGGCGGGGGAAGACCGACTCGACGGTGGATGCGGGCACGGCAGTCATCGGGAAAGCTGTCCTCGTCGGTCCTGTGGTACGTACGCGGGTGACCATCCAGCGTAGCGCGCGCCCCGCGCGTGCCCCTCTTCGCGCTGCTCAGAGATGCTTGTGCGACAGCCGCGGCAGCCGGTCGCGCAGCTCCGCGGCACGCGCCTCCTCGCGCGCGTAGAGGACGCCGTACGTGAACGAGGGCTCCCCCGCGGCCTGCGCCTGCACCGCGATCTCGCGCAGCGCGGCCCGTGCCAGCACGCCGTCCTGGTAGTCGCCCAGCAGCTCCTGGACCTCCCGCATCAGCGACGTGACGGTCTTGGCCTCGCGGCCGAGTACGGGGCGGGCCACCTCGGCGGCGTAGCGGGTGCGCTTGGCGGCCTTGCGGGTCTCGTGGATGGCGGTGTCGCGGTCGGGGCCCGGCGGGAGGTCGAAGGTCTCCTGGAGGGCGCCGGCGAAGCGCCGGTACTGGCGGTCGACGGCCTTGCGGAGCACCGGCTCCGCGGGACGGGCGGCGGCGTCGCGCAGCGGCGGGTCGGTGAGTACGGCGTCGAGGGCGTCGAGCAGGGCGAGGTAGCGGCGGCCGTCGAGCACGGCGGTGATGCGGCGCCGCGAGCCGGTGCGGCGGGCGGCGGACCAGGTGCGCAGCCGGCCGCGGACGGGACCGAGGACGAGCGGGCGCGCCAGCTCCACGAGCCCGGCGTGGATGCGCTCGGTGAGCACCTCGCGGTCGCGGTCGACGCCGAGTTCGCCGGCCAGCCAGCGCAGCTCGGCCGAGACGGGGTCGGTGACGGTGCGGTCGAGCACGGCGCGGTAGCTGCGGAACGTGCTGCGCAGGCGGCGGCTGGCGACGCGCATCTGGTGGACGGCGTCGGGCTGGTCGCGGCGGACGGCGGGGTCCAGCTCGACGACGGCGGTGATCTGGGCGCGTACGTAGTCGAGGACGAGGTCGCCGGCGGGGCGGGCGGCGGGCTCCGGGGGCTTGTCGCCTGCCGGCTTCTTCTTGTCCGCGGACTTCTTGCCGGCGGACTTCTTGCCTGCCGAGGGCTTCTTCTTGCCGCCCTTGCCGCTGCTCTTGCTGCTCTTGCCCTCCTTGGTCTTCCTGCCCTTCTTGCCGCCCTCCGCCTTCCCCTCGTCCGTCTCCGCCAGCGCGCGCGCCAGCTTCGACGCCGCCGCCGAGCGCCGCAGCCCGGCCCCGGTCAGCGCCGCGTCCACCGCGTCCAGCACCGCCGGGTCCGCCCCGGGGCTCAGCTCCGCCTCCACCTCGGCCCACCGCGCCGTCGCCCCCGTCTCCGGGCGCTCCGCGGTCACCCGGTCGACGGAGACCTCCGCGACCGGTTCGCCGTCCGCGCCGAGCAGTTGGTGCACGTCCCGCTCCGAGCGGATGCGGACCACCGGTGCCAGTTCGGCGTCCCGCGTACGGGAGCGGACGAGGGCCGCGAGGCGCCGCGGGACGCCCTCGCCGAGCGGGGCGCGGATCTCGTCGCGTACGCCCGCGGCCACCGGCAGCTTCAGGTGCCAGCCCGCGTCGTCGCCGCCCGTGCGGCGGCGGAGGGTGATGCCGTCGGCCGCCAGCCTGCGGGCGGCGGTGTCGTAGTAGACGGCGTCCAGCAGGGCGGTGCCCTGGTCGATCACCGCGGTGACCCCGTCGACGCCCGTCAGGTCCGGCAGCGGGGGCAGTTCGCGGGTGCCCGCCGTGGCCTCGTACTTCCGCTCGATTTCGCGCACCGTGTCCACCATGAATCGAATTTAGCCGCGCTCGGCCGGTTGGTCATGAGGTGCTGCGGGGTCGGATCGCGGAAGGTGCCGGGTGGCGGGGCCCCCGGGCGTGTCCTAGCGTCGCGCCCAGAACGACAAGGAGCTCGCCCATGGCCCAGACGCGCACCATCCCCATCATCAGCTACGCCGAGGACGTCGAGGAGGGCGTGACCGGCGTCGACGCCGGGCTGCTGGTGCTGCGGGCGGTGGTGGGCGTGATCGTGGCGGGGCACGGGGCGCAGAAGCTCCTCGGCTGGTTCGACGGCCCGGGGTTCGACCCGACGGCGTCGACCCTGGACGCGGCCGGCTACCCCGCGGAGCGGGCGATGACGTGGGTGCTGGGGCTGAGCGAGATCGTCGGCGGCCTCGCGCTGGTCATCGGCTTCCTCACCCCGTTGGCGGCCGCCGCCGTGATCGGCGTGATGATCAACGCCGTGGCGGTCAAGTGGGGCTTCGACTGGAGCGGTCCGATCGCGGCGACGGATCCGAGGGGCATCGAGTACGAGTTCCTGCTCGGCGGCGCGGGCGTGGCACTGGCGCTGACCGGGGCCGGGCTGGTCTCCGTGGACGGCGCGCTGGGCGCGCTGCGCGGCGGGCGGCTCGCGGCCGGGCTGGCCGCGGTGCTGCTGGGGACGGCCGCGGGGGTCGCGGTGCTCCTCCTGCGGCTGCTGTAGCGCGGGCGGGGCCCCGACGCCGTGGCACCGGGGCCCGCCTCGACAGAGCTCTCAGGCCGACAGCGGCCGCTGTGCCTTGATGGACTGCAGCAGCCCCACCGCGATCCACACCGCGAACATCGACGAGCCGCCGTAGCTGACGAACGGCAGCGGCAGGCCCGCGACGGGCATGATGCCGAGCGTCATCCCGATGTTCTCGAACGCCTGGAACGCGAACCACGCCACCACGCCCGCCGCGACGATCGTGCCGTACAGGTCGCTGGCGTCCCGTGCGATCCGGCACGCCCGCCACAGCATCACGCCGAGCAGCACCAGGATGAGGCCCGCGCCGACGAAGCCCAGCTCCTCCCCCGCGACCGTGAAGATGAAGTCGGTCTGCTGCTCGGGCACGAACTGGCCCGTCGTCTGGCTGCCTTCGCCCAGGCCCTTGCCGGTCGCCCCGCCGGAGCCGATGGCGATACGGGCCTGGTTGGTGTTGTAGCCGACGCCGGCCGGGTCGAGCGCCGGGTTGGCGAAGGCCGCGAAGCGGGCGACCTGGTACTCGTCGAGCATCCCCAGCGAGACGATCAGCGCCGCGCCGCTGACGCCGGCCAGCACCAGCCCCAGCACCCAGCGGTTCGACGCGCCGGAGGCCAGCAGCACGCCCAGCACGATCGACGTCAGCACCATCGCGGAGCCGAGGTCCGGCATCAGCACGACGATCCCGATGGGCACCGCGGCCATGCCCAGGGCCTGCACGACGGTCCGGTGGTCGGGGTGCTCCCGGTCGCCCGCGTCGACCCGGGCGGCCAGGATCATCGCCATCCCCAGGATGATCGTGATCTTGGTGAACTCGGCCGGCTGGACCGTGAAGCCGCCGCCCAGGTCGAGCCAGGCGCGGGAGCCGTTGATGGTGCTGCCCAGCGGGCTGAGCACCATGGCGACGAGCACCAGCGACAGCCCGTACAGCAGCGGCACCACCCCGCGCAGCGTGCGGTGGCCGACCCAGACGGTGGCGGCCATCAGCGCGATGCCGATGGTGGTGAAGATCGCGTGCCTTATCACGAAGAAGTACGGGTCGCCGCCCGTCAGGTCGTCGCGGTTGCGGGTCGCGGACCAGACCAGCGCGGTGCCCATGACGGACAGCGCGAGCCCGGAGAACATCAGCATCCAGTCGACCCGCCGCACCAGCGAGTCGCGCGCGGTCAGCCTGCCCCACGTGCCCAGCTCGGGGGTGAAGCGCCGGACCGAGTACCCGTCGGCGGCCGTCATCGCGCCTCGATCCTGCCGTCCGGCGAGATCTTCGGCAGCTTCTTCTCCGGCTTGGGCAGCAGCGCCTTCTTCGGGTCGATGCCGCCGCCCTTGCCGACGCCGTACAGCGCGTCGTACACGGCGCGGACCGCGGGCGCCGAGGCGCCGGAGCCGGTGCCGCCCTGGGACATCGTCATGACGATCGCGTACTCGTCGGTGTACGTCGCGAACCACGACGTCGTCTGCTTGCCGTAGACCTCGGCGGTACCGGTCTTCGCGTGCATCGGGATCTCGTCCTGCGGCCAGCCGCCGAAGCGCCAGGCGGCGGTGCCCCGGGTGGCGACGCCCGCGAGCGCATCGTCTATGGCGGCGTGGGTGGCCTTGTCCAGCGGCAGCTTGCCGTGCGCCTTCGGCTCGATCATGTCGACCTTCTTGCCGTCGGCGCTGACGACGGCCTTGCCGACGGTCGGGTCGTACAGCGTGCCGCCGTTGGCGATGGCGGCGTACATGGTGGCCATCTGGATCGGCGTGACGAGCGTGTCGCCCTGGCCGATGGAGTAGTTGACGGAGTCACCGGCGCGCATCCGCATGCCCTCCAGGCAGTTCTCGTACGCGATGCGCTCGGCGTAGTCGCCGTCCTGCTTGCCCTGCTTGCACCAGGCGTCCTTGTTGGCCTGCCAGTAGTCCTTCTTCCACTGCCGGTCGGGCACCCGGCCGGTGACCTCGTTGGGCAGGTCGACGCCGGTCTCCTCGCCGAGGCCGTACTGGTGGGCGGTCTTGTAGAACCAGTCGTCGGGCTTCTTCTTCGGCTTGTTGCCGCCGTCGTTCAGCCACTCCTGGTGCGCCAGCCGGTAGTACACCGTGTCGCAGGAGACCTCCAGCGCGCGGCCGAGGTCGATCGCGCCGTAGCTCTGCGACTCGAAGTTCTTGAAGACCTGGCCGCCGATGCTGTAGTCGCTGCTGCACTCGTAGTTGCCGTCGAAGTCGTAGCCGGCGTTGACCGCGGCGGTCGTCGGGATCGGCTTGAAGATCGAGCCGGGTGCCGACTGGCCCTGGATCGCCCGGTTCAGCAGCGGGTAGTTGGCCTTCTTGCCGGTGAGCTGCTTGTACGTGCCGGCGTCGATGCCGCCGACCCAGTCGTTCGGGTCGTACGAGGGGTTGGACGCCATGGCGACGATGCGGCCGGTGTCGGCCTCCATCACCACCATCGCGCCGGAGTCCGCCTTGTAGTTCATGCCGGTGTTGTCGTCGAACTGCGTACGGGCCGCCTTCATCGCCTTGGCCAGCTCCTCCTCGGCCAGCGCCTGCACCCGCGAGTCGATGCTGGTGACCAGGTTGGAGCCGGGCACGCCCGGCTGCTTGTCGGCCTCCCCTATCACCCGCCCGAGCTTGTCCACGCGGTAGTTCGTCACGCCGGCCTGGCCGCGCAGCTGGGAGTCGTACGAGCGCTCCAGCCCGGAGCGGCCGATCTGGTCGGTGCGCAGCAGCGGGTTGTCGCCGCCCTCGGCCTGGGCGATCTCCTCGTCGGTGACCGGCGAGAGGTAGCCGAGGACCTGCGCGGTGTTCGCGTCGTTCGGCGCGCCGTAGCGGCGGACGGCGCTGGGCTCCGCGGTGATGCCGGGGAACTCCTCCTCGCGCTCGCGGATCTGCAGCGCCTGGCGGGCCGTGGCCTCGTCGGTGATGGGGATCGGCTGGTACGGGGAGCCGTTCCAGCACGGCTTGGGCGTCTTGGCGTCGCAGAGCCGCACGCGCTCCATGACCGTCTTGGGGTCCATGCCGAGGACGCCGGCGAGCTTGGTCAGTATCGCCTCGCCGTCGTCGTCCATCTTCATCAGGTCGGTGCGGCTGGCGGAGACCACGAGGCGGGTCTCGTTGTCGGCGAGCGGCTCGCCGCGGGAGTCGAGGATGGAGCCGCGCACGGCGGGTTCGATGACCTGCTGGACGTGGTTGCCCGCGGCCTCCGCCTCGTACTCGTCGCCGTTGCGGATCTGCAGGTACCACAGCCGGCCGCCCAGGGTGAGCAGCAGCGAGAGCACGAGGACCTGGATGCCGACGAGCCGGACGGTGACCCGGGTGGACTTGCCGGTCTCCGGGATGTTGGTCACAGCCGCTTCACCCCTTTGATGCGGGTGGCCTTGGCGGACTTGGACTTGGGGCCGAACAGGTTGCCGCGCTGCCGGCCGATGCCGCCGCGCCCGTAGGAGCGGGCGCGCTTGACGGCGGCGCGGCTGGCGGTGCCGCCGGCCAGCCAGCGGTACGACGAGTCGCCGGCCGCCGAGCCGCCGGTGGCGGTCTCCGCGGCCTCGACGGTCGTGCCGCGGTCGGCCCTGCGGGCCAGCGCCATCACCAGCGGCACGGTGAACGGGGCGAGCAGCAGGTCGTAGATCGCGGCGGTGAAGACCAGGCTGCCCAGGCCCACGCCGCGCACCGAGCCCTCGCCGACGAGGGCGCCGACGCCCGCGTACAGCAGGGTGGAGCCGACCGCGGCGCAGCCGACGACCATCATCGGGCCCGCGGCGGTGCGCACCTGGCCGGACTCGGGCTTGATGAGCCCGGCGAGGTAGCCGATGACGGCGAGGACGAGCGCGTAGCGGCCCACGGCGTGGTCGGCGGGCGGCGCGATGTCGGCGAGCAGGCCGGCAGTGAAGCCGACGAGGGCGCCGCCGACGTGTCCGTAGACCATCGCGAGGGCGAGGACGACCAGGAGCGTCAGATCCGGTACGGCACCGGGCAGATGGAGCCGGGCGAGCACGGTGACCTGGAAGACGAGGGCGGTCACCAGCAGCAAGGCGCAGAGCAGGACGCGGTTCACGTGCCTCATGCGGTCAGTTCCCGTCCTCTCCGGCTGCGGGGCCCCCTGCGGCGGGCTCGCCGGCCGGGTCCTCCCCGGCTCCGGCACCGGCGCCGGCGTCGGCCTCCCCCTCCGCCTCACCGCCCCCGGCGCCTTCCGCGCCCTCGCCGCCCGGGGGGACGGTGACGGTGACGGTGGGCGTCGGCGTGGCCTTCGGCGCGGGCGGCAGCACCGCGTCGCGCGGGTCGTCGCGGGGCGGCTGGACGACGACGCCGAGGATGTCGAGCCGGGTGAACGAGGCGTACGGCTCGACGTACACGGTGCGCGTGACGTCGCCGACCGGCTCGACCGACGAGACGACTCCTATCGGCACGCCCGGCACGAACGGGCGCGAGCCGTGGGAGCCGAAGGTCACCAGGCGGTCGCCCTTCTGGACCTTCAGCTTGCCGTTGAGCAGTTCGACCTTCATGGGCCGGTCGCCCTGACCGGTGGCGAAGCCCAGCTCGCTGGTCTTCTCCAGCCGGGTGCCGACCGTGAACTCCGGGTCGTTGGCGAGCAGCACCGTGGCCGTGGACGGGCCGACGGTGGTGATACGGCCGACGAGCCCGTCGCCGTTGAGAACGGTCATGTCCCGCTCCAGGCCGTCGTCGGAACCGGCGTCGATGGTCACGGTCCAGGACAGGCCCTGGGCCGCTCCTATGGCGATGACCTGGGCGCCCTTGATGCCGTACCGGCCCGCGCCCGCGTTGCCCAGGATCCTGTCCAGCTCCGCGGCGCGGGCGCGGTTGCGGTCGTCGCTGCCCAGCCGCTGCTTCAGCTCGGCGTTCTGCCGCTGCAGCTCGGCGATGCGGCCGTGCCGGTCCCCCGACTCGCGCACCGCCTCGATCGCGTTGCCCACCGGGTCGACCACGTCGGCGACGCCGTTCTCGACCGGCCCGAGCGCCGCCGCGGCCCCCCGCTTCGTGGCATCCAGGGGAGAGTCGTCCCCGCCCCGGATGTCGACCGTGATCAGCGCGAACGAGATGGTGATGAGCAGCAGGAGCAGGACCCGGCTCTCTCGTGTGTCCCTCACGTGCTTCCGAAGCGCCTTCCTGGATGTCCCGGAGGTGGGGTGCGGACTTGGGGGCTAGCGACGGGGCTGCGCGTCCAGAACCTGCTGCAGCGCCTCGAACTCCTCGACGCACTTGCCGGAGCCGAGCGCGACGGAGTCGAGCGGCTCCTCGGCGAGGTGGATCGGCATCCCCGTCTCGTGCCGCAGCCGCTCGTCGAGGCCGGCCAGCAGCGCGCCGCCCCCGGTGAGCACGATGCCGCGGTCCATGATGTCGCCGGACAGCTCCGGCGGGCACTTGTCGAGCGTCGTCTTGACCGCGTCGACGATCGCGTTGAGCGGCTCCTCCATGGCCTTGCGCACCTCGGCGGAGGAGATCACGACCGTCTTCGGCAGCCCGCTGACCAGGTCGCGGCCGCGGATCTCGGTGTGCTCGTCGCGGTCGGTGTCGTACGCGGAGCCGATGGTGATCTTGATCATCTCGGCGGTGCGCTCGCCGAGCAGGAGGCTGTACTCCTTCTTGATGTGCTGGATGATCGCGTTGTCCAGCTCGTCCCCGGCGACCCGGATGGACTGCGCCGTCACGATGCCGCCGAGGGAGATCACCGCGACCTCGGTGGTGCCGCCGCCGATGTCCACGACCATGTTGCCCGTCGCCTCGTGCACCGGGAGCCCGGAGCCGATGGCCGCCGCCATGGGCTCTTCGATGATGTGCACCTGGCGCGCGCCCGCCTGGGTCGACGCCTCGATGACCGCGCGGCGTTCGACTCCCGTGATGCCCGAGGGGACGCAGACCACGACGCGCGGGCGGGCGAGGTAGCGGCGCTTGTGGATCTTCAGGATGAAGTAGCGCAGCATGCGCTCGGTGATCTCGAAGTCGGCGATGACGCCGTCCTTCAGGGGGCGCACCGCGACGATGTTGCCCGGGGTGCGGCCGATCATCTTCTTGGCCTCGGCGCCGACGGCGAGGATCCCGCCGGTGTTGGTGTTGATGGCCACGACCGACGGCTCGTTCAGGACGATGCCCCGGCCTCTGACGTACACCAGCGTGTTGGCGGTCCCAAGGTCGACGGCCATGTCGCGGCCGATGAAAGACATGCTATTCGCCATGGGATACGTCTGGCCTTCCAAGGTGATGGCGGACGGGGGTCGGCAGCAGGGCGACGCGCGCTACGGCCCGTGGGGGCCATCGTAGTCTCGCGAGGTCGCGGAGGGAGCGAGGGTGTCGCAGTCAATACGGCACCGTGTCGGTTGCGCTTTCCCCCTTTTCGCTTGCACATGCCAAGAGGCGACCGAAAGATCCGGTCGCCTCTTCGGGGGCCGGGCGCGCTGCCGACCTGCGCGGACGTCAGGCGAGCTCCGGGAAGAACAGCTTCAGCTCGCGCGCGGCGGATTCCTCGGAGTCGGAGGCGTGCACGAGGTTCTCACGAACGATGGTGCCGAAGTCGCCGCGGATGCTGCCGGGCGCGGCGGCGATCGGGTCGGTGGGACCGGACAGCGTCCGGACTCCCTCGATGACCCGCTCACCCTCGACCACGAGCGCGACGACGGGTCCTGAGGACATGAACTCCACCAACGGCTCGTAGAACGGCCGGCCCACGTGCTCGGCGTAGTGCTGCTCCAGGATCGAGCGGTCGAGGGTGCGCAGCTCGAGCGCGGCGATCGACCAGCCGGCCTTCCGCTCGATCCGGCCGATGATCTCGCCGACCAGCCCGCGGCGTACCGCGTCGGGCTTGAGGAGGACGAGCGTGCGCTGGCTCATGTACGGCTCCTGGCAGTGCGTTGCTGACTCGGGGGAATCCGACCTTACCCGGCCCCTCGCGGGCGCCCGCACACCTCCCTGCCCCGCGGCCGCGGGAGGCTACGCCGGGGCGCCGCCGGCCTTCTCGGCGGCGGCGGCGCGGGCCCGCGCCGCCTTGGCCTCGTCGACGATCCGGCCGTAGTGCACCGACGCCCACCACAGGGCGGCGAAGATCGCGCCCAGGAAGAACATCGCCGGCACGACGAAGCCGGAGGCGATCAGGGCGACCTGCACCGCCCAGCCGACCTGCACGGCGCCGGGGCGGCCGAGCATGCCGCAGACCAGCACGCACAGCACCATGACGGCGCCGCTGACCCCCCAGATCGTGCTGTTCGACAGGTCGGACTGCTGCATCGCGACGAGACCCGTCAGGCCGACGACGAGGATCTCGCCGACCAGCGTGCTCGCACAGAGCGTGCGCATCGCTCGCCTCTCTACTCCGGTCCAGGGTGACGGGGGACCCGGCGCACCGGCATCGGCGCGCGCGTCCCCTCCGCCAGGGTAATGGCCGCCGCCGAGGCGCCGTCCAGCCGCCTCGGTCCGGCGGCCGGTACGGCCCCCGGATGCCCCGCTACTTCCGGCCCAGCAGCAGCCGGGCCTCCCCCGCCGTGATGACGGAGCCGGTGACGAGCACGCCCGCGCCGGCGTACTCGTCCTCCTCCTCCGCGAGCGTGATGGCCGCCTCCAGCGCGTCGTCGAGGCGGGGCTCGACCTGGACGCGCTCGCTGCCGAAGACCTCGACGGCGATGGCCGCCAGCTCGTCCGGGTCCATGGCGCGGCTGGTCGAGTTCCGGGTGACGACGACCTCGGTGAAGAGCGGCTCGAACGCCTCCAGCACGCCGCGCACGTCCTTCTCCCTGCTGGTGCCGACGACGCCGACGAGCCGGCTGAAGCCGAACGCCTCCTGCACCCCCGCGGCGGTGGCCAGCGCGCCGGCCGGGTTGTGGGCGGCGTCGAGGATGACGGTGGGCGAGGTCCGTACGACCTCCAGGCGGCCCGGCGAGGTGGCGGTGGCGAACGCGCGCCTGACCGTGTCCGCGTCGAGGCTGCGGGCGTGCTCGGAGCCGACGCCGAAGAACGCCTCGACGGCGGCGAGGGCGACCGCCGCGTTGTGCGCCATGTGCTCGCCGTGCAGCGGCAGGAAGACCTCCGGGTACTCGCCGCCGAGGCCGCGCAGCGTCAGCAACTGCCCGCCGACCGCGACCTCCCGGTTCACCACGCCGAACTCCATGCCCTCGCGGGCGACCGTCGCGTCCACCTCGACGGCCCGCTTGAGGATGACCTGCGCGGCGTCGACGGGCTGCTGGGCCATGATCACGACGGTCCCCGTGCCGCCGCCGGGGGACGTCGCGGTCTTCTTGACGATCCCCGCCTTGTCCGCGGCGATGGCGCCCGGGGTGTCCCCCAGCAGCCGGCTGTGGTCGACGGCGATGGGGGTGACGACGGCGACGGAGGCGTCGACGACGTTCGTGCTGTCCCAGGTGCCGCCGAGGCCGACCTCGACCACCGCCACGTCCACCGGCGCCTCGGCGAACGCCGCGAAGGCCATCGCCGTGAGCATCTCGAAGAACGACAGCGGGTGCTCCTGCCGGGCGTCGACCATCTCCGCGTACGGCTTCAGCTCGCGGTACGTCTCCACGAACCGCTCGGGGTCGATCGGCGCCCCGTCGAGGCCGATCCGCTCCGTGATCGACTGCAGGTGCGGGCTGGTGAAGCGGCCCGTCCTCAGGTCGCACGCCACCAGCAGCGCCTCGATCATGCGGGCCGTGGAGGACTTGCCGTTCGTGCCCGTCAGGTGGATCGACGGATACGCGCGCTGCGGCTCGCCGAGGATGTCGAGCAGCGCCCGGATGCGCTCCAGCGACGGGTCGATACGCGTCTCCGGCCAGCGCGCCAGCAGCTCCGCCTCGGCCTCGCGCAGCGCGCGGGCCACCTCGGGGTCCGCCGGGGCCGCGGGCACGCCGTCACCGGCGGGCGGGCCCGCCTGGGTGCGCAGCGTGCGGCTGCCTGCCTCGATGACGGCCAGGTCGGGGTCGCGTTCGGTCTCGGTGCCGACGATCTCGTCGAAGGGGTCGTCCTCCGGGGTGTCCGGGCTGCGGGGGGTCTCGTCCGGGTCGGGACCTGCGGGTTCTTCGCGGGCGCTCACGGTGTCAGTCTAGGGTCCGGCTACGACAGTCACCCGCCCGGCGGGACCGCCGGGTGATGTGCGAGAAGCAGTTCCGGATCGCAGGTTCGACACAGGAGGCGGCCGCGTGCCACAGAACGACCCTCCGGGCGGCGCGGGACGCCGCCCTCGTGCCCTGTTGGCGATGAGCGCCGACACCCTGCCGCGGCTCTTCGACGCGGCGACGCGGGACCGGCTCACCGAGGTCTCGGACCTCGAACCCGGCCTGGTCGCGGCCGACTTCGCCGAGCCGCGGGCGGCGGCCGCGCTGGCCCGCGCCGAGGTGCTCGTCACGTGCTGGGGCTGCCCGCCGCTGGACGAGGCCGCGCTCGCCGGGGCGCCGCTGCTGCGGGCCGTCGTGCACGCCGCGGGGTCCGTCAAGCACCACGTCACCGAGGCGGTGTGGCGGCGCGGGATCGCGGTCTCCTCGGCGGCGTGGGCGAACGCGCTGCCGGTGGCGGAGTACACCGTCGCGGCGGTGCTGTTCGCGAACAAGCGGGTCCTCGAGGTGCGGGAGGAGTACCGGCGGCGGCGGGGTCCGTACGACTGGTACGCGGACCACCCGGGCGCCGGGAACTACCGGCGCACCGTCGGCGTCGTCGGCGCCTCGACGATCGGGCGGCGGGTGCTGGAGCTGCTGCGCCCGTACGACCTGTCGACGCTGGTGTACGACCCGTACGCGGACGAGGACGAACTGCGCGCCCTCGGCGCCGCCCCCGCCGGGCTGGACGAGCTGTGCGCCACCGCCGACGTGGTCAGCGTGCACGCGCCGGCGCTGCCGGCCACCCGGCACCTGATCAGCCGCGCCAGGCTCGCGTCGATGCGGGACGGGGCGACGCTCGTCAACACCGCGCGCGGGTCGGTGGTGGACCAGGAGGCGCTGACGGAGGAGCTGGTCGCGGGGCGGCTGCACGCCGTCGTGGACGTGACCGAGCCGGAGTTCCTGCCGCCCGGCTCGCCGCTGTACGAGCTGCCGAACGTGCTGCTGACGCCGCATGTCGCGGGGTCGCTGGCGGGCGAGCTGCCGCGGCTGGGCCGGGCGGCGGCCGACGAACTGGCCCGCTACGCCGCCGGGTTGCCCTTCGCGCACCCGGTGCGGCCGGAGTCGCTGGGCCACAGCGCTTAGGGCTACGGGCCCGGGGGGCGGTCCCCGGGCCCACTGCGCTACGCCTGCGGCAGGCGCTCCAGCTGGGCGCCGATGCGGACGATGTCCTCCTCGGCCTTCGCCAGCCGGGTGCGGATCTTCGCCACGACCGGCTCCGGCGCCTTGGCGAGGAAGCCCTCGTTGCCGAGCTTGGCCTCCGCCTGCGTCTTCTCCTTCTCGGCGGCGGCCAGGTCCTTCGTCAGCCGCTTGCGCTCGGCCGCCACGTCGATCGTGCCGGACAGGTCCAGCGCGACGGTCGCGCCGGCCACCGGCAGCGACGCCGTGGCGGCGAAGGAGTCGCCCTCCGGCTGCAGGCGCAGCAGTTGCCGCATGGCGGCCTCGTGCACCTGGAGGCCGGCGCCGGACAGCTCCACGCGCGCGGGCACCCGCTGGCCGGGCTGGAGGCCCTGGTCGGCGCGGAAGCGGCGGACCTCGGTCACGACCTCCTGCAGCTTCACGATCTCCGCCTCGGCCGCCGCGTCCCGGAAGCCGGAGTCGGCGGGCCAGTCGGCGATCACGAGGGACTCGCGGCCCGTCAGCGTCGTCCACAGCGTCTCGGTGACGAACGGGATCACCGGGTGCAGCAGCCGCAGCGTGACGTCGAGGACCTCGCCGAGAACGCGGCGCGAGGCGTCCGCCGCGGGGCCGCCCTCCGCGAACGTCGTCTTGGACAGCTCCACGTACCAGTCGAAGACCTCGTCCCAGGCGAAGTGGAACAGCACGTCGGAGAGCTTCGCGAACTGGTAGTCGTCGTACAGCGCGTCGACCTCGGCGACGACCGTGTTCAGCCGGGAGAGGATCCAGCGGTCCGTCGTGGACAGCTCCGCCCCGGCGGGCAGCGGGCCCTCGACGGTGGCACCGTTCATCAGCGCGAAGCGGGTGGCGTTCCACACCTTGTTCGCGAAGTTGCGCGAGCCCTGCACCCAGTCCTCGCCGATCGGCACGTCGGTGCCGGGGTTGGCGCCGCGGGCGAGGGTGAACCGGACGGCGTCGGCGCCGTACTTGTCCATCCAGTCCAGCGGATTGACGACGTTGCCGAAGGCCTTCGACATCTTCTTGCCGTGCTCGTCGCGCACCATGCCGTGCAGCGCGATGGTGCCGAACGGGATCTCGCCGTCCATCGCGTACAGCCCGAACATCATCATCCGGGCGACCCAGAAGAAGAGGATGTCGTAGCCGGTGACCAGGACCGCGTTCGGATAGAACTTCGCCAGGCTCTCGGTCTCCTGTGGCCAGCCCAGGGTGGAGAAGGGCCACAGGCCGGACGAGAACCACGTGTCCAGCACGTCCGTGTCCTGCGTCCAGCCCTCGCCGCCGGGCGGCTGCTCGTCGGGGCCGACGCACACCAGCTCGCCGTCCGGGCCGTGCCAGACGGGGATGCGGTGGCCCCACCAGAGCTGGCGGGAGATGCACCAGTCGTTGAGGTGGTCGACCCAGCCGAAGTAGCGGGACTCCATCTCCTTGGGGTGGATGGCGACCCGGCCGTCGCGCACCGCGTCGCCCGCGGCCTTGGCCAGCGGGCCGACCTTGACCCACCACTGCATGGACAGCCGCGGCTCGATCGTCGTCTTGCAGCGGGAGCAGTGGCCCACCGAGTGCACGTACGGCCGCTTCTCGGCCACGATGCGGCCGTCCGCGCGCAGCGCGGCGACGATCGCCGAGCGGGCCTCCATCCGGTCCAGGCCCTGGAACGGGCCGTGGGCGGTGATGACCGCGTGCTCGTCCATGACCGTGAGCATCGGCAGGTCGTGCCGGCGGCCGATCTCGAAGTCGTTGGGGTCGTGCGCCGGGGTCACCTTCACGGCGCCGGTGCCGAACTCCGGGTCCACGTGCTCGTCGGCGATGACGGGGATGCGGCGGCCCGTGAGCGGGAGCACGATCTCCGTGCCGACGAGGTGGCGGTAGCGCTCGTCGTCCGGGTGGACCGCGACGGCGGTGTCGCCGAGCATCGTCTCCGCGCGCGTGGTGGCCACGACGATGGACTCCTCGCCCTCGCCGTAGCGGATGGAGACCAGCTCACCGTCGTCGTCCTGGTACTCCACCTCGATGTCGGAGATCGCGGTGAGGCAGCGGGGGCACCAGTTGATGATGCGCTCGGCGCGGTAGATCAGCCCGTCGTCGAAGAGGCGCTTGAAGATGGTCTGGACGGCACGTGACAGGCCCTCGTCCATGGTGAAGCGGTCGCGGCTCCAGTCCACGCCGTCGCCGAGGCGGCGCATCTGGCCGGCGATCTGGCCGCCGGACTCCGCCTTCCACTTCCACACCCGCTCGACGAACGCCTCGCGGCCCAGGTCGTGCCGCGACAGGCCCTCCTTGGCCAGCTCGCGCTCCACCACGTTCTGCGTGGCGATGCCGGCGTGGTCCATGCCGGGCTGCCACAGCGTCTCGTAACCCTGCATGCGCTTGCGGCGGGTGAGGGCGTCGATCAGCGTGTGCTCGAAGGCGTGGCCGAGATGGAGGCTTCCCGTGACGTTCGGCGGGGGGATGACGATCGCGTACGGCGGCTTGTCGCTCTTGGCGTCCGCCGCGAAGTAACCGCGCTCTACCCAGCCCTCGTACAGCGAGGTCTCGACCTCGCCGGGCGTGTACTGCGTAGGAAGTTCTGCTGCGCTGCTCTGCGGGTTCTTTGCGTCGGTCACGACGGTAAGTCTAGAGGCGCGTCACACCCGGCCGCGAACCACTTGTGGACGGACTGCGTCCTTGTGGACAACCGCGCGGCAGCCGATCGAGACCCGAGGCAGCGCAGCGCGGCGCGATCCGACAGTATGGGCGGAGCAGCATTAACTCACGGAGGGGACCGTAATGAGTCACAACCAGCCGCCGCCACCCGGACCGTACGGGGGTGGAGGGCAGCAGCCAGGCCCGTACGGGCAGCCCGGTCCCTACGGCCAGCCCCCGCAGCCCCCGGCGCAGCCCGCGCAGTCGCCCTATGCCCAGCCCGGGCAGGGCGGCCAGCCGGGCCAGCCCGGCTACGGCTACCCGCAGCAGGGCGGCGACCAGGGCTACGGGCAGCAGCAGCAGCCCGGCGGCTACGGCCAGCCCGGTGGTTACGGCCAGCAGCAGTACGGCCAGCAGCAGCAGGCGGGGCCGTACGGGCAGCAGCCCGCGTACGGCCAGGCGCCGCCCCCGCCGGGAGGCGGCGGCAAGAACAAGACCCTGTTCATCGTCGTGGGCGCCGTGGTCGCGGTCGCGGTCATAGCCCTGGCCGCGTTCTTCGTGATCGGTGGCGACGACGACGACGGCAAGAAGGACGAGTCGAAGAACTCGCAGACCGACGGCGGCAAGACCGGCGACGACGGTGACGACGGCGACAGCGGGGACGACCCGCCCGCCGACGACGGCAAGAAGTACAAGCTGACCGCTCCCCAGACCGTCGCCACGGAGTACCAGAAGAACGACGACGGCATGGGCGGCTCGGGCCTCAACTCCAGCGACCTCGACGAGCTGGAGGCCCTCGGCGTCTCCAACGCGAACGACGTCGGCGCCGGCTACACCGCGGGCACCGAGGCCACGGCCAAGATCCTGCAGTTCCAGGGCGTCTACGGCGACATCTCCAACCCGGACATGGTCCTGGACGCGTTCTTCGCCTACATGGCGAAGGAGGCCGCCGCCGACCCGTCCGCGGGCGGCGGTGACACCGCCGAGCTGGTCGGCAGTCCGGAGGAGGTCTCGCCCGACGGGCTGGAGGAGGGCGCTTCGATGAAGTGCCAGTACGTGAAGTTCTCCAGCGACGACGCCGGCGCGCCGGTCGACAGCTTCAACTTCCCGACCTGCGCCTGGGCCGACAGCAGCACCATCGGCTACGTCGCGCTGACCGACCCGACGCTGATCATCACCGGCGGCGAGACGAGCATCGACGAGGCCGCGACCACCACCGCGGAGGTCCGCAACGACGTCCGGGTGCCGATCGGCTGACCCGCACGGCACGCACGCGAAGGGGCCGCCCGGTGGGCGGCCCCTTTTCGTGTGGCTTCTCGTACCGCTGCGGCGCTCCTCGTACGGAGCGCGGACGCTGTGCGGCTCAGGCGCTCTCCTGGTGCCGCTGCTCCGGCTCGGCGGTGCGGGAGCGGGGCACCAGCGTCGGGTTGACGTTGGAGTGGACCGCCTCCTCGGTGATGACCACGCGGGCGACGTCCTTGCGGGACGGCACCTCGTACATCACCGACTGCAGCACCTCTTCCATGATGGCGCGCAGCCCGCGGGCGCCGGTGCCGCGCAGGATGGCCTGGTCGGCGATGGCCTCGAGCGCCGGGCGGTCGAAGTCCAGCTCGACGCCGTCGAGTTCGAAGAGGCGCTGGTACTGCTTGACGAGCGCGTTCCGCGGCTCGACGAGGATCTTCAGCAGGGCGGCCCGGTCGAGGTTGTGCACGCTGGTGATGACCGGCAGCCGCCCGATGAACTCGGGGATCATGCCGTACTTCACCAGGTCCTCGGGCATGACCTCCTGGAACGGGTCCTCGCTCTCCAGCTCGCGCTTGGAGCGGATGGTGGCGCCGAAGCCGATGCCCTTGGCGCCCGCCCGGGACTCGATGAGCTTCTCCAGGCCCGCGAACGCGCCGCCGACGATGAACAGCACGTTCGTCGTGTCGATCTGGATGAACTCCTGGTGCGGGTGCTTCCGGCCGCCCTGCGGCGGCACGGAGGCCGTGGTGCCCTCCAGGATCTTCAGCAGTGCCTGCTGCACGCCTTCGCCGGAGACGTCACGGGTGATCGACGGGTTCTCACTCTTCCGTGCGACCTTGTCGATCTCGTCGATGTAGATGATGCCGGTCTCGGCCTTCTTGACGTCGTAGTCGGCGGCCTGGATCAGCTTCAGCAGGATGTTCTCGACGTCCTCGCCCACGTACCCCGCCTCGGTGAGGGCGGTGGCGTCGGCGATGGCGAAGGGGACGTTGAGCATCCGGGCCAGGGTCTGCGCCAGCAGCGTCTTGCCGGAACCGGTGGGGCCGAGCAGCAGGATGTTGGACTTCGACAGCTCGATGCCGTCCTCGCGGTTCTGCGCCGCGGCGCCGCTCTCGCCGGCCTGCACCCGCTTGTAGTGGTTGTAGACCGCAACGGACAGCGCCTTCTTGGCGGCCTCCTGGCCCACGACGTAGCCCTCGAGGAACTCGTAGATCTCGCGGGGCTTGGGCAGTTCCTCCCAGCGCACCTCGGAGCTCTCCGCCAGCTCCTCTTCGATGATCTCGTTACAGAGGTCGATGCACTCGTCGCAGATGTAGACACCGGGTCCTGCGATGAGCTTCTTGACCTGCTTCTGGCTCTTGCCGCAGAACGAGCATTTGAGCAGATCGCCGCCGTCACCGATGCGTGCCACGAGGTGCTTCCCCTTCGCCTGGGATCCGCTCTTGGGGGGCGGAACCTGGTTGCGTATCGACGGTACCTTGCCCGGAGCCCCGAGCGGTCCCCTTGAGCCCAACTCACTGGTTCGCTTCCCAGGGGACCGCTCCACGGGTGGCCCTGTCCAGAGGACAAGGGCCCGGACGAAAGGTCCGGCGCCGCGGATACGGAGCCGGGAGCCGGTCGCGAGCCGTCAGCCGCCGATGCCGGCCGACAGCTTGCGGGTGGAGACGATCTGGTCGATCAGCCCGTACTCGAGGGACTCCTCGGCGGTGAGGATCTTGTCCCGCTCGATGTCGTCACGGACCTTCTCGATCGGCGTCGTCGAGTGCTTGGCCAGCATCTCTTCGAGCTGGTTACGCATCCGGAAGATCTCCTTCGCGGCGATCTCCAGGTCGGAGACCTGGCCGCGGCCGGTCTCGGTGTACGGCTGGTGGATCAGGATGCGCGCGTTCGGCAGGGCCATGCGCTTGCCCTCGGTGCCGGCGGCCAGCAGCACGGCGGCGGCCGAGGCGGCCTGGCCCATGCAGACGGTCTGGATGTCCGGCTTGACGAACTGCATCGTGTCGTAAATGGCGGTGAGCGCCGTGAAGGAGCCGCCGGGGCTGTTGATGTAGACCGAGATGTCCCGGTCGGGGTCCATCGACTCCAGGCACAGGAGCTGGGCCATCACGTCGTTCGCCGAGGCGTCGTCGATCTGCACGCCGAGGAAGATGACGCGCTCCTCGAAGAGCTTCGCGTACGGGTCGTACTCGCGGATGCCCTGCGAGGTGCGCTCGACGAAGCGCGGGATGACGTAGCGGGACTCGGCGCCCAGCGAACGACGGGCGTCGGCGGCCTCGTCGGCCATGCGGTCGTAGAGACCGCTTCCGGGGAAGTTCTGCATCGTGTGTTCCGTCCTGGTGGCAGTGCGGCTGTGAAAGGCTGCGCGGGGCTGTTGCGGGTGGCTGCCGGGCGCCGGGGCCTCAGGCGCCGGTGCCGCCGCCGCCGGGGATGAGCGTGGCCGACGGCATGACCTCGTCGATCAGGCCGTACTCCTTGGCCTCCTCCGCGGAGAACCAGCGGTCGCGGTCGGAGTCGTGGGTGACCTGCTCGACGGACTGGCCGGTGTGCAGCGAGGTGAGCTCCGCCATCTTCTTCTTCGTGCGGATGAGCTGCTCGGCGTGGATCTTGATGTCCGTCGCCGAGCCGGCCAGGCCGGCGGACGGCTGGTGGATCAGGATCTCGGCGTTCGGCAGCGCGAAGCGCTTGCCGGGGGTGCCGGCACTGAGCAGGAACTGGCCCATGGAGGCGGCGAGGCCGAGGGCGATGGTGACGATGTCGTTCTTGATGAACTGCATCGTGTCGTAGATCGCCATGCCGGCGGTCACGGAGCCGCCCGGGCTGTTGATGTAGAGGTTGATGTCCTTGTCCGGGTCGGCGGCCAGGAGAAGGAGCTGCGCCGTGATCTTGTTGGCGATGTCGTCGTCGACCGGCTGGCCGAGGAAGATGATGCGCTCGTTGAGCAGCCGGTTGTAGACCTGGTCGCCAAGGCCGCCGAAGGACGGCTCGCCCGGGCCGGAAAGCATCGGGTTCGTCACGTGTCCACCTGCTCATTCTGCGACGGCCGCCAGAGGCCGTCTGATGTACGTTCCTGAGTTGCCTGACTTGCTTATGGACCCTAACGCGCAGGTGGGCGGCGGCCATCCCGGTTCCGGAACTGTTCGCTGTGAGCGCAGGCCCTGCGGGCGGCACGGCGGGGTTGCGGGCGCCGGGCCGGCCCGGGTATCCGCCGGCACCCGGCGAGGAGCGCCCTGCGGGCGGCGCGGGTGCCCTGCGGGGTACGGAACGCAGGGTCGGGCGGCTGCGTCGGCAACCGGTGACGGGGCGGAGCGAGGGAGTGCCACCGGGCACGGCGCGCGGAGCGGCGTGGGCGGACGCCCTGCGGGCGGCGCTGCCGGGCGGCAGGCGAAACCGGTCGGCTCGACCACCGGGCGACCGGGTCCCCGTACCGGGCGGCCACGGCCTGCCCTGCGGGCCGACGCCGTCGCGTCAGCCGCCCGCCCCGCGAGGCGGAACGGTCCCGAGCGCGGACTTCCTCCCTCACGCCGGCTGGCCGGGTGCGGGTGGATCCCGTACCCGTCCCGGGCGGTGCGGCAACGCCCTGAGGGGTCCGCGGGCCGGCCGCCGGAGCTCCGGGGTGGCCATGGTTCTGGGCCCGGGCGCCCCCGGGGGACGCGGCGCGCGGGGGACGCCGTGCGGCCCGCAGCCCTGTGCCGGAGCAATCCGGCGGCGGCCGGCGGCATGCGGGGCGCCACCCCTCGCCGCGGCGCACGGAGTGCCCGCGCAGTTCCGCGGCGCTCCGCGACCCATGGCCGGGGCCGAGCCGGTGCGCGCCTCGGCGCGCAACGTGCCGCGGGCCCTGCCGCGCATCGCGGCAGGGCCCGCGGGCGGGTCGCACGGCTCAGGCTTCGGCCTTCTCCGGCTTCGACTCGTCCTCGGCCGCCTCGGTCTTCCCGGCGTCCGCGGACGCCGCGTCGGCCTCCCCGTCAGCCGTCTCCTCAGCGGAAGGCGTGACCGTCTCGGCGGTCTCGTCCTCGTCCGACAGGTCCACCGGCTCGCCGTTCGTGTCCTTGATCGTCGCGGACTCGACCACGACCGCCAGGGCCTTGCCGCGGGCCACCTCGCCGACCAGGACCGGCACCTGGCCGCCCTCGACGACCGCCTGCGCGAACTGGTCCGGGCTCATGCCCGAGGACTGGGCGCGGCGCATCAGGTGCTCGGTCAGCTCTTCCTGGCCGACGTTCACCTGCTCCTTGCCCACCAGCTCGTCCAGGACGAACTGGGTGCGGATGCCGCGCTCCGCCTGCTCCTTCAGCTCGGTCTCGAACTCCTCGGCGGTCTTCTCCTGGAGCTTCAGGTAGCCCTCCAGGTTCATGCCCATCTGGGCCAGCTGGTGGTTCTCCAGGTTGTGCCGGCGGGTGGAGATCTCCTCCTCCAGCAGCTTCTCCGGCACCGGGATCTCCACCAGGCCGAGCAGCTCGTCCAGCACCTTCTCCTGGGCCTGCTGCGCCTGGTCGTAGCGCTTCATCTGCTCCAGCCGCTTGCGGCTGTCCGCCCGCATCTCCTCCAGCGTGTCGAACTCGCTGGCCATCTGGGCGAATTCGTCGTCCAGCTCCGGCAGCTCGCGCTCGGCGACCTGCGTGACCTCGACCTTGACCTGCGCCTCCTGGCCGGCCGCGGAGCCGCCCTTCAGCGCGGAGGCGAACGTCGCGGAGCCGCCGGCCTCCAGGCCGGTGACCGCCTCGTCGATGCCGTCGAGCAGCTCGCCGGAACCGATGGTGTACGTCACGCCGCTGGCGACGCCGTCGTCCAGCACCTCGCCGTCGACGCTGGCCTCCAGGTCGAGGGTGACGACGTCGCCCTCGGCCGCGGCCCGCTCCACCGGGGAGGTGGAGGCGAAGCGCTCGCGGAGCTGCTCGACCGACTTGTCGACGTCCTCGTCGGGCACCTCGATGGCGTCGACCTCGACGCTGATGCCGGAGTAGTCCGGGATCTCGAACTCGGGACGGATGTCGACCTCGGCGGTGAAGGTCAGCGTCTCGTTGTCCTTCAGCTCGGTGATGTCGACGTCGGGCCGGCCCAGGGGCTTGAGGTCGCCCTCGTTGACGGCGTCCTCGTAGAGCTTCGGCAGCGCGTCGTTGACGGCCTCCTCCAGGACGGCGCCGCGACCGAACCGCTGGTCGATGATGCGGGCCGGGATCTTGCCCTTGCGGAAGCCCGGCACGGTGACCTGCTGGTTGATCTTCTTGTACGCCGCGTCGAGGCTGGGCTTGAGCTCCTCGAAGGGCACCTCGACAGTGAGCCGAACCCGGGTCGGGTTCAGGGTCTCCACGGCGCTCTTCACGGTCGGTCTCCTTGGGATGGCGTCTGGGAAGTGCTGTACTTCTTCTGGACTTCTTGTGGCTGCGTCCCGCTTCCGGCAGAAGCGTGGAGCGGCCCGGTCCAGGCACGCAGGAACGCAGCTTGCATAGTACCGGTGCCGGGTCCGCTCCCCATAAAGGGACCTTCGCGCCGAAGGTCCCTGCCGCGGTCGGGGTGGCCGGATTCGAACCGACGACCTTCCGCTCCCAAAGCGGACGCGCTACCAAGCTGCGCCACACCCCGCATGTGCGAGCAGTAGGGTACATGGCTGCAGAGCCGCGCCGCCGCCGATTACGTCCCTGGTGACGCCGTACGCGGCCGGTGCGCGCCCCGCGCCCCGTCCCGTGCCCGGATGCGCCCGCGGCCCGTACCCGGGATGCGGCGGTACGCGCGCGTGCACACACGGCCGGGCGCCCGAGGGCATAGCGGCGTGCGGGACGGGGGAGACAGCGGCTACGATGCAGGGCGTGCCACCCGTCACGGGTGGCGCCTGCGGGTGTAGCTCAATGGTAGAGCTCCAGCCTTCCAAGCTGGCTACGCGGGTTCGATTCCCGTCACCCGCTCCGCGAGACGGCCGGGGTCCGGGCCGCGCCGCGTCCGTCGGGACGTGCGCAGGCCGGGGCCCCGGCCGTTGACGTGTGCGCGGCGGCCGGGTTCGCCCCGGAGGGCGGTCAGGTGCCGATGTCGCTGATGCTCTGGCTTATTTCGTCGAGGGCGTCCTGGATGTCCGGAGCGGCGCTGGTGGACGCCAGGAAGAAGCCGAAGAGCACCGCAACGATCGCCGGGCCCACCTTGATCGAGCCGCCACGGATCAGCACGACCAGGATGATCCCCATCAGCAGCACCAATGACAGTGAGATAGCCACGCCCTGATCACCCCTAGGTTCTCGTTCACCCACCCAGGGCACCCGCCGCCCGCACACCCCGGTGGATCCATCGTGCCACCAAGAGGTGCACGGGGGTGCGTGGGATGCCCAACTGGCTGATATCTCGCGCCCCTTACACCGTTCTGCGCCCACGGCGCACGCGGAGCGCCGTACGCGGGGCGCCGTGCCGCCTCCGCGCCGGTGGCGCGCCCATGCGGTCCATCCCCGGCGGCGGGCCGGGGGAAACCGGAGCGGTGAATCCGAATTCCGTGATCCAGGGGCATGGATTTACGCAATGTGCAGTACGCGGACGGGTGTTCCCGGCCGCCGCATTTCCCCATTCGCAGCGCATCCATGCATGACGAAACCAGCCGAAAGAAGATCGGTGGACACGCCGAAGTTTCGTACGTCTATGTCCGATTCATTCAGGACAAACCTGTCATACGATGATGCCCGCTGACCTCGCTGTCCTTCATCCCGGCACGGAAATTGCCGATATCGACTTCGAATTTACGGGCCCGACACTCGGGCGCTATGGTGCCGACGATGTTCCGATCCCCCCTCGACCCCAACCCGCCGGTGCGGTTCCGGGTTCCGCCGCCGGACTCGTACCTGGAGGCTTCGTGACCCACCCGCCGCAGACCGCGGCTCGTCCGGCCGGCGACTCCGGCAAGCCGAAGACCCGCGACCCCTTCTTCGACAACGCAAAATACCTGGCCATCGTGCTGGTCGCACTCGGTCACGCATGGGAGCCGCTGCGCGACGACAGCCGCGCCGCGTCCGCGCTCTACATGCTCGTCTACTCCTTCCACATGCCGGCGTTCATCCTCGTCTCCGGCTACATGTCGCGCTCGTTCGACCTCGGTCGGCCCGGGCGCGTGCAGCGGCTGGTCACCGGCGTGCTCGTGCCGTACGTGATCTTCGAGACCGCGTACACGTTCTTCAACCGCTGGGCCGGCGACGTCCCCGGCTACCGGATCAGCATCCTCGATCCGTGGTACCTGACGTGGTTCCTCATCGCGCTGTTCGTCTGGCGGATGACGACGCCGCTGTGGAAGGCGGTGCGCTGGCCGGTCCCGCTGGCCCTGGTCATCGCCATCGCCGCGTCCATGAGCGACACCGTCGGCAACGACCTCGACCTGCAGCGCGTGCTGCAGTTCATGCCGTTCTTCGTACTCGGTCTGATGCTCAAGCCGGAGCACTTCGACCTGGTGCGCAGGCGCGAGGTGCGGCTGCTGTCCGTGCCCGTGGGCCTGATGGCCGCGGTCGTCGCGTACTGGGCCGTGCCGCGGATGAACGCCGGCTGGTTCTACCACCGCGACTCCGCGCAGGAGTTGGGCGCGCCCATCTGGGCCGGGCCGGTGATGACGTTCGCGATGTTCGGCTGCGCGCTGGTACTCACGGTGTGCTTCCTGGCCTGGGTGCCGCGGCGCACGATGTGGTTCACGGTGCTGGGCGCAGGCACGCTGTACGGCTACCTGCTGCACGGGTTCCTCGCCAAGGGCTCGCGCTTCTGGGGCTGGTACGACAACGACTTCGCGCACACCCCGCTGGGCGCCCTCGCCGTCACGGCGATCGCGGCCGCGATCGTCACGGTGCTCTGCACCCCGCCGGTGCGGCGGATGTTCCGGTGGGCGATGGAGCCGAAGATGAACTGGCTGTTCAAGTCCGACCCCGGCGACGGCCGCGGCAGCCCGCCGCGCACGCAGCCGGCGGCGGAGCACGCCCCCGAGCGGGAGCGGGCGACCGCCGCCCGCTGAGTCCCGTACGGCACCGGCCCGGGCCGTCCCTCCGCACTGAGGGGCGGCCCGGGCCGCTCGCGTTCCCGTACGCGCCCGCAGGCCGCCCCGCACGGCCCGGGCACCGGTCGGTCCACCCGGGCCGTACGGCCCGCACGGCCCGCGCACGGCCCGCCGGCAGCGCCCGTCAGCCCGCCGGCTCCGTCCGCCGCAGCGCCGCGCGCGCCGGCAGCACGGTGCCCAGCAGCCCCAGCCCCACGGCCCCCAGGCCGAACGCCGCGACCGTCAGCGGCGGCAGGTACGGATCCCCGCCGGTGATCCCGCGGACCATCGGCACCAGCGTCGCCGCCGCGATCGCCCCGCCCAGCACCAGGCCGGCGACCCCGACGAGGAGCCCCTCCCAGCGGATCATGCCCAGCACCTGGCGGCGGGTGGAGCCGATCAGCCGCAGCATCCCCAGCTCGCGGCGGCGGTCGAGCACCGTCATGACGAGGGTGTTGACCGCGGCGATCGCGGCGAAGCCGCCGAGCACGCCGGCCATCGTGAAGTTCGCCCAGCGGTTGAGGCTGCGGTCGACGTCCTGCTGCTGCGCGTAGCCGGCCGCGTCGGTCACCGCGGTGCCGGCGCCGCCCAGGGCACCGAGGCCCTCGGCGCCGGCGCCGCTGACCAGCAGGTCCGTGTCGTACGCCGCGGTGACGTGCCCCGCCAGCGCCGCGCGGTCCAGCGTCACCTGCGCGAGCCCGAGGCCGCGCCCGTACGTGGCCGCCACCTCGGCCTTCACCGGCGTGCCGTCCGGCAGTCGCAGCTCGACGCGCTCGCCGACGCCCACGCCCGCGGAGCGGGCCAGGTTCTCGTCGAGCGCCACCGTGCCGGGCTCGTGCAGCCGGTCGAGGGCGCCGTCGCGGACGTCGAGGTCCTGGACGCGGGCGAGCCCGCCGCCGGAGACGCCCTGCGCCGTCGCGCCCTGGAGCCACCGGTCGCCCCCGCCGCCGACGGGCACCAGCACCTGCGTGCGCAGCACCCCCACCGCCGCGTCCACCCCCGGCTGCCGCGCCGCGCGCTCGGCGGCGTCGGCGGGCAGCCCGCCGGGGTGGGTGACGACGTGGTCGGCGGTGACGCCGTCGCGCTGCTGGGTCGCGGTGGCGCGGTCCTCGCTGGTGTGCATGAAGACCAGCACCGACGCGAACGCCGTCGCCAGCACGATCGGCGTGATCGCGGAGGCCAGCCTGCGGGCGTTCGTACGGGAGTTGGCGGCGGCCAGCTCCGCGCTGGCGTCGCCGGCGCGCAGCGGCAGCCCGAACAGCCCGGCGGCCAGCCGTGCGATGAGCGGCCCGAGCAGGGCGACGGCCAGCATGAACAGCATCACGACGCCGAGCGCCGCCTCCGCCGCGTCGTCCCCCGCGGAGCGCGCGGCGACGCCGCTGAGCACGGCGCCGCCGACGGCGGCGCCGACGCCGAGGACGGTGCGCACGATCCCGGGGCGCAGCCGCTCCACGGACGCCTCGGTGAGCGCCTGGCCCGGCTTGGTCTTCGCGGGCCTGCGGGAGGCGGCCCAGCCGGCGACCAGCGCGCTGAGCAGCGCGGTGCCCACGGCGGAGGCGAGCGGGATGGCGGAGATGTGCAGGTCGAGGGCGGCGGGTACCGCGTCGCGGTCCTTGAGCTGGCCGAACCACCAGGAGGCGAGCCCGATGCCGGGCAGCAGGCCGGCGAGCCCGGCGACCGGCGCGACGAGCAGCGCCTCGGCGGCCACGGAGCGGCGGATCTGCCGCGGCGTCGCGCCGATGGCCCGGAGCAGGGCGAACTCGCGCTTGCGCTGCGCGACGGAGAGGGCGACGGTGCCGGCGGCGGTGAAGACCGCGACGGTGGCGGCGATGCCGCCGAACGAGCCGCCGAGCCCGGTCAGCAGCTCCTCGGCCGCCGCGACCCCGGGGTCCTCGACGCCGCCGCGCCCGTCCCCGGTGTGCACCTCGGCCCGCTCCCCCACCGCGCCGCGCACGGCGTCGGCGAGCTGCCCGGCGCCGACGCCCTCGGCGGGCAGCACGGCGACGGCGTCGAACCGCCCCGGGTGCCCGGCCGCGCGGGCGGCGGCGTCGTCGGCGAGATAGGCGCCGCCTGCGCCTCCGCCCGCGGCGGGCGGGTCCGCCGCCGGGGCCGCGAGGCCGGAGACGCGGAACTCGCGCTCCCCGGCGGGCAGTACGAGGGTGACCGTGTCGCCCACGTCCGCGCCCGCGGCCCGGGCGGTGGCCCGGTCGAGGACCACCTCGTCCGGCCCCGGCGCCGAGCCCGCGGTGAGCGCCGCGCCGGTGAAGGCGTGCGAGCCCCAGCCCTGCGCCGTGAGCGCGGCGCCCTCCGGCCCGCCCTCCGCCGCCAGCCGGGTCGGGAACGTGACGTCCGGGACCGCCGCCCCGACGCCCTGGGCCGCCGCGACGCGCTCCACCAGGTCCGCCTTGACCCTGGCCCGGTCCGGCACCTGCTCCGAGGCGTCGTACGCACCGTCTCCGCTGCCCACGGTCATGTGCGCGCGCTGGTCCGCCGCGACGACGACCGGCGCGCCCGCGTACCGCTCGGGCGGCACCGAGGCCCGTACGCCGGTCTCCAGCAGGATGCCGCACGCCGACACGATCAGCGCCGCCATCATCAGCGCGACGAACGTGCCGGCGAAGCCGCCCGGCCGGAACCGGAGCGCGGCCCGCGCGAGCCCGTTCGTACGCGCCCGCACCCCCGCCCGCGGCAGCCCGCCGCCGGCCCCGGCCGCGCCGTTCGGGCCGGCCGTGCCGTTCGGGCCGTGCACAGCGCTCATGCCGCGTGCTCCGCGGTGCGGCTCGCGCCGCGCGGGTCCAGCGTCGTCATCCGGGCCGCGACCTGCTCGGCCGTCGGCCGCCGCAGGCTGCCCGCGAGGGCGCCGTCCGCGAGGAACAGCGCGACGTCCGCGTACGACGCGGCGACCGGGTCGTGGGTGACCATGACCACCGTGGCCCCCAGCGAGTCGACCGCGTGCCGCAGCAGGGCCAGGATCTCCGCCGCCGTACGCGTATCCAGCGCCCCCGTCGGCTCGTCCGCGAAGATCACGTCCGGCCTGGTGACCAGCGCGCGGGCGATCGCCACGCGCTGCTGCTGGCCGCCGGACAGCTCCGCGGGGCGGCGCTTGCCGTGCGCCGCGAGGCCGACCTGCGTCAGCACCTCGGCCGCCCGCGCGTGGTCCGCGCGCAGCCCGGCGAGCCGCATGGGCAGCAGGATGTTCTGCGAAACGGTCAGCGACGGCAGCAGGTTGAACGCCTGGAAGACGAACCCGAGGCGGCTGCGGCGCAGTTCGGTGAGCTTGTTCTCGCCGAGCCGCGTCAGCTCCGTACCGCCGAGGAGCACCGAGCCCGCGGTGGGCTTGTCGAGCCCGGCGGCGCACTGCAGGAGCGTGGACTTGCCGGAGCCCGAGGGGCCCATGACGGCGGTGAACGTGCCCCGCGGGAGGGCGAGGTCGATGCCGCGCAGCGCGTGGACGGCGCCGGCGCCGCGGCCGTAGCGCCGCTGTACGCCGCGTAGTTCGACGGCGTGGCCGGGGGCGGCGGGCGCCCCGTGGTCCTGCCGGTCTCCCCTGCTCCGCAGCCGCATGTCGTCCGCCCTTCGTCCTCGCCGTGCACGGTGGTGGTGACGGGGGCCGCTGCCCCGCCCGTCGTGTCTTCGACGCTACGGAGCCGGGCGGGCCCCGGCCATGGCGGCTACCGGCGGACGCGGGGTGGGGTTAACCCCAGGTGGCGAGGGGGGAGGGCCGCTGACGGCCGCGGGGGGAGCGCGGAAAGATCGCCGCAGGACGTTAGTTGTCAGGGCAACAATGAGGTAAAGTAAGTAAAGGGCTCAGGTCCCGGAACGGCCGTCCCCACGACCCCGGGAGGAACCCATCGGACACGAAGACACCTTGATTGCCATGGGCGGTGCCTTCATGGCCGCCGCCATCCTCGCCCGTGCAGGCAGCCGCATCGGGCTGCCCACCATCCCGCTCTTCATCCTCGCCGGCATCCTGCTCGGCCCGAACACGCCCGGCATCGTGCTGGTCAAAGATCCGCACGACCTCGAGATGCTCACCGCTCTGGGCCTCGTCCTGCTGCTGTTCTACCTCGGCCTCGAATTCCACATGGACGACCTGAAGTCGGGTGGTCGCCGCATGGCCGTGGCGGGCGGCATCTATCTGGCCCTCAACGTCGGCGCGGGGCTCGGCTTCGGCTTCGCACTCGGCTGGGGCACCTCCGAGGCGCTGGTGCTGGCCGGTGTGCTCGGCATCTCCTCGTCCGCGATCGTCACGAAGATCCTCGTGGATCTGAACCGGATCGGGAACGGCGAGACCAAACCCATCCTCGGCATCATCGTGATCGAGGACATCTTCCTCGCCATCTACCTGGCCGTGCTGCAACCCGTGCTCTCCGGCGCCGAAGGCCCCGGCGAAGCAGCTCTGCAGGCCGGTAAGGCGATGGCGTTCCTGCTGGTCCTGGCGACCGTCGCGCGCTTCGGCACCAAAGTCATCGGCAGGCTCTTCGACACCCGCGACAACGAACTGCTCGTCATCTCCTTCCTCGGCGCCGCGGTGCTGG
Source organism: Streptomyces aculeolatus (assembly GCF_020400605.1). GTDB lineage: Bacteria > Actinomycetota > Actinomycetes > Streptomycetales > Streptomycetaceae > Streptomyces > Streptomyces aculeolatus. The sequence goes on from NZ_JAINRD010000004.1 coordinate 275,357, forward strand.
TCGCGGGGATCTCGGAGTGGTTCGGGGTGGCGGACGCCATCGGCGCCTTCATGGTCGGCCTGATGCTGGGCAGTACGACGTCCGCGGAGCGGATCCGTACCCTCGTGCATCCCCTGCGGGACGCCTTCGGCGCCATCTTCTTCTTCGGCTTCGGGCTCTCGATCGACCCGGGCGACCTGCCCTCGGTCGCGGCCCCGGTGGCCCTCGCGGTGCTGCTGACGATCGTGATGAACGTGGTCGCGGGCCTCGCCGCCGCGAAGCTGTACGGCTTCGGGGCACGGCCCGCCTCGAACATCGCGCTGACGCTGCTGGCCCGCGGCGAGTTCGCGCTGATCCTCGCCACGATGGCGGCCACGGCCGGGCTCGACCGGCGGCTGTCGCCGTTCATCGCGGGGTACGTGCTGGTGCTCGCCGTGCTCGCGCCGCTGGCGGCCGGCCGGTCGCACTGGCTGGCCCGCATCCTGCCCGGGGGCAAACCCCCCGGGGACGGGGCGGCACTGGAACCGACGCCGGAGACGGCCGGGGCCAAGTGACCGCGAGGACCGGGGCGTACGCGCGCGACGGCGACGCGCGAGCGCCCCGGTCCCGGCACGTCCGCCCGTCCCGTACGCCTCACTCGCGGCAGATCAGCAGCAGCGCCCGGTCGTCCTTGACGTCCTTGGCGACCTTCTCGATCAGATGCCAGGCCGCACCCCGGAACGTGCTCGACGCGTACTGGTCCGCCTCCCCTATCAACCGGTCCATGCCCTCGGTCAGGTCCCGGTCCGGCGCCTCGACGAGGCCGTCCGAGAACAGCATCAGCACGTCCCCCCGGCGCAGCGTGCCCTTCAGCGGGTCGAACTGCGCCTCCTCCACCACCCCGAGCAGCGGCCCCTCCGCGCCCTTCTCCTCCCAGCGCCCCGAGCCCGCGCTGAGCTGCACGCCGGGTACGTGCCCGGCCGAGAACAGCTCGTAGTCCCCGGACTCCAGGTCCAGCACCAGGTGCACGGAGGTGGCGAAGCCCTCCTGCCACTCCTGGCGCAGCAGGTAGCCGTTGGCGGCGGGCAGGAAGTCGTGCGGCGGCAGCGAGCCGAGCAGCCCGCCGAAGGCGCCGGACAGCAGCAGCGCCCGCGACCCGGCCGACATGCCCTTGCCGGAGACGTCGGTGAGCACGGCCTCCAGGATGTGGCCGCCGTGGGTGCGGGAGGCGACGACGAAGTCGCCGGAGAAGGACTGGCCGCCGGCCGGGCGCAGCGACATCTCCGCGTGCCAGCCGCGCGGCAGCCGCGGCAGCTTGCTCTGCACCCGGATCCGCTCGCGCAGGTCGAAGAGCATCGTGCCGCCGCGCCGCCACGGGACGCCGACGCGGCTGCGGAACTGCGCGACGGTCAGCCCCGTCAGCCCCACCGAGGCGATCACGAGCACGGTGCCCGGCGTCACCCGGGCGGGGCCCTCGGCGTACGGGCCCAGGAGCATCGCCTCGATGATGAGCGCGGTGGCGGACGCGGCGTACAGCGCGAGGAGGCTGGCGGGCCGCAGCACGAGGCCGCCGATGAAGATCGGCAGGACGAGCGCGGCGGGCGAGACCCAGGCCGGCGAGAGGAGCGTGCCGGCGGCGAGCGCGGGGATGGTCAGCAGCAGGACGACGAGGGCGATCCAGTCGGAGCCCTCACCGCGGAAGTAGTCGACACCGGCCCTGCGCACGCCGACCCGGACCCGGTGCAGCGTCTTGTGCCACCGGGCCGCTTGCGAGGTGGAACCCGCACCTCCGGCCATGCCCCGGGACCCTATCCACCCGCCGCGCCGGGCGTCGATTCACGGCGTGCCGACCGCACTCTTCGGGCGGCACTGCCGGAATCGTATGCGAATTCGCGGCGTTTGGAACGAAGGAGGGCCTGCCCGGACGCAGTTGGGACGAGGGTCACGCGGGCTGGCACGAGGGGCACCAGAAAAGGTTGCGCGCGGCGAGGGTGGCGGTGCGTACGCCGGTGCCGCAGAGGTGGCAGGGGCGGGCCGCGCGGCGGTAGACGTAGACCTCGCCGCCGTGCTCGTCGACGCGCGGCGGGCGGCCCATCGCCTCGGGGAGGTGCTCGGGCCGGACGGTGTCGATGCGCCCGGTGCGTACGCCCTCGCGCATCAGCACCGCGAGGTCGGCCCAGACCGCCTCCCACGCGGGGCGGCCGAGGTCGCGGCCCGCGCGGTAGGGGTCGATGCCGTGCCGGAAGAGGACCTCGGTGCGGTAGATGTTGCCGACGCCGGAGATCACCCGCTGGTCCATGAGGAGCGTGGCGACCGGCGCGCGGCTGCGCGAGATCCGCGCCCACGCCGCCTCGCCGTCGTCGCCGGCGCGCAGCGGGTCGTCGCCGAGCCGGGCGTGCACGGCGTCCTTCTCCTCCTCGGTGACCAGTTCGCACGCCGAGGGGCCGCGCAGGTCGGCGTAGCCGGCGCCGGTGGCCAGGCGCAGCCGGACGGCGCCCACGGGCGCGGGCGCGGGGCCGTCGCCGAAGGCGACCTTGCCGTAGATGCCGAGGTGGACGTGGAGGTGGCCGACGGGCCCGAAGCCGAGGAAGAGGTGCTTGCCGTGGGCGTCGGTGCCGGTCAGCCGGCAGCCGTCGATGAGCGCGGCGCCGTCGGCGAACTTGCCCTGCGGGCTGGCCGCGCGCACCGCCCGGCCGCCGAAGCGCACGCCGTACTCGACGGACAGGCGGTGGATGGTGTGGCCCTCAGGCATACGCCCTCTCTCGCTCCGGTCCCGTCCGGGTCCGCCCGGTCCGGTCCGCCCGGTCTGCCCCTGCGCTGCGGCCCGCGGATGCGGCCGCTACGGCTGCGGGTGGTGCGCCGGCACGTCGGGCAGCTTGCCGCTCTGCTCGTACGCGCCGAGCATGTCGATGCGCCGCTGGTGGCGCTCCTCGCCGGTGTACGGGGTGGCGAGGAACACCTCGACGAAGCTGGTGGCCTCGTCGCGCGTGTGCATCCGCGCGCCGACGCTGACGACGTTGGCGTCGTTGTGCTCGCGCGCCAGCCGCGCCGTCTCCTCGCTCCACGCCAGCGCCGAGCGCACGCCCGCCACCTTGTTGGCGGCGATCTGCTCGCCGTTGCCGGAGCCGCCGATGACGACGCCGAGGCTGCCGGGGTCGGCGACGGTGCGCTCGGCGGCGCGCAGGCAGAACGGCGGGTAGTCGTCGGCGGCGTCGTAGATCAGCGGGCCGCAGTCGACGGGCTCGTGCCCGTGCTCCCGGAGCCAGGCGAGGAGGTGTTCCTTGAGTTCGTAGCCGGCATGGTCGCTGCCGAGGTACACGCGCATGTCCGGGAGTCTACGGGCCCCGCTCAGCCCCGGTGCGCACGCCCGGCGATGTGCCAGGCGGCGGGCAGCGCGCCCATGGCCAGGGCGGCCTTCAGCGCGTCGCCCAGGAGGTACGGGGTGAGGCCGAGGGAGACCGCCTCGCCGAGGGGGACGTCCAGCGAGAGGGCCAGGTACGGCACGCCCACGGCGTAGATGAGGGCGCTGCCGAGGACCATCGTGCCGGCTGTGCGCCACACGTCGCGGTCGCCGCCGCGGCGGGCCAGGGCGCCGACGGCCGCGGCGGCCAGGAGCATCCCGAGGACGTAGCCGAAGGACGGCATCCCCCACCCGGAGGAGCCCTCCGCGAACCACGGCATCCCGGCCATGCCCGCGGCCGCGTACAGCAGCAGGGAGAGGAACGCCCGCCCGGTGCCCAGCGAGGCGCCGACGAGCAGCGCGGCGAAGGTCTGCCCGGTGACCGGCACCGGCGAGCCGGGCACGGGCACCGCCAGCTGCGCGGCGGCGCCGGTGAGCGCCGCGCCGCCGGCCACGAGCGCGGCGTCGCGCAGCCGGGCGCGGGCCGCGGTCGAGGCGGGCAGCACGTCGGCGAGTACGGCGCCGGGGCGCGCGTAGTGCGGGGAGGAGACGGCGGCAGTGCTCATCGGGTTCTCCGGTCTCGGTTCGCGGGTCCGTCACGGGGTACGGGGACGCTGCGTACGCTAGCCGACGGCCCCGGGCCGATCACCGTGGAAAGGTGCCAACCCGTCGCACAGATACCTGTCACTCCCCCGCACCCCCGCGGCCACCGGCCCGGGGCTGCGATTCCGGCATCCGAGCAGGTCACGTGAGATACGCCACACCGTGATCGGGTTTCGGTCCGGCCCAACTGCCCGGCCGCACGCCCGACTCCCGCTGTGGAACCCCTCCAACGCCGGCTCTCCGCCCCCGGCGCGCGCCCGGCGCATGCCGCACACTGAATCGTCCCCACGCACACCCCCCACAGGACACCCCGCATGAGCGCAACCCCCCACGCCGACGGCACGGCGGGCGCCGCGGACGCCGCGGCGCCCTCCGTCCCCTCCACCTCCTCCACGTCCCCCGCCCCCGTACCGTCCGCCCTCGGCACCGGCCTCAAGCAGCGCCACCTGACGATGATCGCCCTCGGCGGCGTCATCGGCGCCGGCCTCTTCGTCGGCTCCGGCGCCGGCATCGCCGCCGCGGGCCCCGGCATCGTCCTCGCGTACGCCGTCTCCGGGCTGCTCGTCATGCTCGTGATGCGGATGCTCGGCGAGATGTCCGCCGCCCACCCCGCCTCCGGCTCCTTCTCCGTCCACGCCGAGCGGGCCTTCGGCCCGTGGGCGGGCCTCACCTCCGGCTGGATGTACTGGACGCTGCTGGGCGTCGCCATCGCCGCCGAGGCCATCGGCGCCTCGCAGATCGTCACGGGCTGGCTGCCGGGCACCGAGCCCTGGATGTGGGTCCTGCTGTTCATGGCCGTCTTCTGCGTCACGAACCTGGCGGCGGTCGGCAACTTCGGCGAGGCCGAGTTCTGGTTCGCCGGGCTGAAGGTCGCGGCGATCAGCGCCTTCCTCGTCCTCGGCCTCCTCGCCGTGCTCGGCATGCTGCCGGGGACGGACGCGCCCGGCACCGCGAACCTCACCGGCGCCGGCGACGGCTTCCTGCCCAACGGCTCCGAGGGGCTGCTCGTCGGCCTGCTCGCCTCCGTCTTCGCGTACGGCGGGCTGGAGAACGTCACCATCGCCGCCGCCGAGTCCGAGCACCCGCGGCGCGGCGTCGCCCGCGCGGTGCGTACGGCGATGTACCGCATCGCGATCTTCTACGTCGGCTCCATGCTGGTCGTCGTCGCGCTGATCCCCTGGGACGACCCGGCGGTGAAGTCCGGCCCGTACGCCGCCGCGCTCGACCACGTCGGGATCCCGGCCGCCGGCGAGGTGATGAACGTCGTCGTGCTGGTGGCGCTGCTGTCCGCGATGAACGCCAACATCTACGGCGCCTCGCGCATGGCGTACTCCCTGGTCGCCCGCGGCCAGGGCCCGCGCTTCCTGGGCCGGCTGACCGACCGCGTGCCGCGCCGCGCGGTGGTCGCCACCTGCTCCTTCGGCTTCGCCGCCGTGCTGCTCAGCTACCGCTGGCCCGACACGCTCTTCCAGTGGCTGCTGAACATGGTCGGCGCCGCGATCCTCGTGGTCTGGGCGTTCACCGCCGCCGCCCAGCTGCGCACCCGCCGCCGGCTCGAGCGCGAGGCGCCGGAGCTGCTGACGGTGCGGATGTGGGCGTACCCGTACCTGACCTGGGCGGCGCTGGCCGCGATGGGCGGGATCCTGGTGCTGATGCTGCGCGAGCCGGACTCCCGCACCCAGTTGCTGACCACGGCGGGGCTCGCGCTGGCGCTGTCCCTCGTGGGCCTGGTACGTCAGCACCGCCGCCGGGGTACCCGCATGACATGATTTCGCTGTCGGACCTGCGAGAGACGAAGGAGTCCCCCCGTGCCCGGTGAGAACCTGACCCGCGAGGAGGCCCGGGAGCGCGCGCGGCTCCTGGAGGTCGAGGCGTACGAGGTCGAGCTCGACCTGCGTACGGCGGTGGCCCCCGCGGCGGAGCCCTTCCGGTCGGTGACCACCGTGCGGTTCCGCTGCGCCCAGCCGGGCGCGGCGACGTTCCTCGACCTCATCGCGCCGGACGTGACCGCGGTGACGCTCAACGGCCGGGACCTCGACCCCGGGGCGGTCTTCGACGGCGCGCGGATCGCGCTGGAGGACCTGGCCGCGGAGAACGAGGTCGTGGTCGACGCGCGCTGCGCGTTCAGCCGCACCGGCGAGGGCATGCACCGCTTCGTCGACCCGGAGGACGGCGAGGTCTACCTCTACACGCAGTACGAGCCGGCCGACGCCCGCCGGGTGTTCGCCACCTTCGAACAGCCCGACCTGAAGGCCCCGTTCACCTTCACGGTCACGGCCCCCGGCCACTGGACGGTGCTCTCCGGCGCCGCGCTGGCCGGCTCCCCGGAGCGGCACACCGATGCCTCCGGGACCGACGCCGCGACCTGGCGGTTCGAGCCGACCAAGCCGATCTCCACGTACATCACGGCCGTCCTCGCCGGCCCGTACGCGTACCTCCGGGACCGCTACACGCGCACGTTCGACGACGGCCGCGAGCTGGTCGTGCCGCTCGGCGCGCTCTGCCGCAGGTCGCTCGCCCGGCACTTCGACGCGGACGACATCTTCACCGTCACCAAGCAGGGCCTGGACTTCTTCCACGACCACTTCGACTACCCCTACCCCTGGGGCAAGTACGACCAGGCGTTCGTGCCGGAGTACAACATCGGCGCGATGGAGAACCCCGGTCTGGTCACCTTCCGCGAGGAGTTCGTCTTCCGCGGCAAGGTCACCGACGCGGCGTACGAGCGCCGGGCGAACGTCGTGCTGCACGAGATGGCGCACATGTGGTTCGGCGACCTGGTGACCATGGAGTGGTGGGACGACCTCTGGCTCAAGGAGTCGTTCGCCGACTACATGGGCGCGCTGGCGCTCGCGGAGGCCACCCGGTTCAGCGGGAGCTGGATCACCTTCGCCAACCGGCGCAAGGCGTGGGCGTACCGCGCCGACCAGCTGCCGACGACGCACCCGATCACGGCCGACATCCAGGACCTGGAGGCGGCCAAGCTCAACTTCGACGGCATCACGTACGCGAAGGGCGCCGCGGTGCTCAAGCAGCTCGTGGCGTACGTCGGCCGGGACGCCTTCATGGAGGGCGCCCGCCGCTACTTCAAGCGGCACGCCTTCCGCAACACCCGCCTGGCCGACCTGCTGGCCGCGCTGGAGGAGACCAGCGGGCGGGACATGTCGGCGTGGTCCCGGTCGTGGCTCCAGACCGCCGGCGTCGACACGCTCACGCCGCGGGCGACGTACGACGCGGACGGCCGGATCACCGAGCTGGCGATCCTGCGCGAGGGCCCGGAGGCCGGCCCGGGCGCCGCGGCCGGGGCGCCGCCGCGCCCGCACCGCGTGGCCGTCGGGCTGTACGCGCAGCCGGGCGCCTCCGGCGAACTGGTGCGCTACGCGCGCGCCGAGGTCGACGTCACCGACGGGCACGCGGCCGTCGGGGAGCTTGCCGGGCAGCCGCGCCCGGATTTGATCCTCGTCAACGACGACGACCTGACCTTCTGCAAGGCCCGCTTCGACGAGGACTCGCTCGACACCGTCCGCGAACGCCTCGGCGACCTCTCCGACCCCCTCGCCCGCGCCATCGCCTGGGCCGCCGCCTGGGACCTCACCCGCGACGGCCTCATGCCCGCCCGCGACTACCTCGGCCTCGTCCTGCGCTTCGCCGGCCGGGAGACCGACATCGGCGTGCTCCAGGGCCTCCACCAGCAGGCCCACTACACCGTCGACCACTACGCCGCCGCAGGGCACCGCGCCGAGGGCGAGCAGGCGCTCGCCGAGGGGGCGCTCGGGGAGCTGCGGCTTGCGCCGCCCGGTAGCGACCACCAGCTGGCGTGGGCCCGCTTCTTCGCCTCCGTCGCCACCACCGAGGAGGACCTCCAGCTGCTGAGCAGCCTCCTCGACGGCCAGGCGAAGATCGACGGCCTCGACGTCGACCAGGAGCTGCGCTGGGACCTGCTGCTCCCGCTCGTCGCCCACGGCGTCGCCGACGCGGCGGCCGTCGAGGCCGAACTGGCCCGCGACGACACCGCGTCCGGCAGGCGCCACCAGGTCCGCTGCCTGGCCGCCCGGCCGGACGCGGCGGTCAAGGAGGCGGCGTGGCGGGCGGTCGTCGACTCCGACGAGCTGTCCAACGCGATCGTCGAGGCGACGATCTCCGGCTTCACCCGGCCCGGGCAGCGGGAGCTGCTCGCGCCGTACGCGCCGCGGTACTTCGCGGAGATCGAGCGGATCTGGCGGGAGCGGACGATCGAGAGCGCCATGGCGGTCGTACGGGGCCTCTATCCGGCGCTGCAGGCGCACCAGGCGACGCTGGACGCGACGGACACGTGGCTGCGCGGCACCGAGGGCTCGGCGCCGCCGGCGCTGCGGCGGCTGGTGTGGGAGGCGCGCGACGACCTGGCGCGCGCGCTGCGCGCGCAGGAGCGCGACGCGCAGGACTGAGCCCCGGGGGGCCGGCCCCGACAGCCTTGGCCGGCCCGTGAGTTCGGCAGTCGAACGTGTGCGCATTGGCCCCGGCTTGTCCGCATTCTTCGACGGCCCTGTAACAGCGGTTAGGGGAGGGTGGGCGGCCGGGAATCCAGCCGCCATGAACGCGAACTCGCCCTCCCCGGCACCACTCAGCCCGCGCCCGCTCCACCACGCCGCCGGCGTCCGGGGCCAGGTCATGACCGCCCGGCAACTGCGCGAGCACGGCGTCGCCGCCGCCGACACCGCGCAGCGCTGCCGCCCCGGCGGCCCCTGGCAGCAACTCCTGCCCGGCGTCTACCTCCTGCATGCCGGGCCACCGACGCCGCAGGAGCGCCTGCACGCGGCCCTGCTCTACGCCGGCCGGGCGCCGGCCCGCGCCACCGTGCCCGGCCAGACCCGCGGCACGACCGCCTCCGCCCCGGCGCGGGACGCCGCCCCGGACCCGTACGGCGACGCGATGCTCACCGGGCTCGCGGCGCTCGCGCTGCACGGCTTCGCCGCCGCCCCGCCGCTGCTCGCACTCGACCGGATCGACGTCCTGCTCCCCCGCACCCGCCGGCTGCGCTCCACCGGCCTCGCCCGCCTCGTCCGCGCCCACACGCTGCCCCGCCCCGCCCGCATCACCGGCCTGCCCGTGGCCCCGGTCCCCCGCGCCCTCGCCGACACGGTCGCAGTGCTCACCGACGCCGCCGACGTGCACCTCCTGCTGACGGAGGCGGTCCGCGGCGGCCACTGCGAAGCGGCGTCGGTGGTCCGGGAGCTGAGCCGGGCCCGGCTGCTGGGGCGCCCGCACGTGATCGACGCGGTGGACACCCTGATCGCCGAGGGGCGCGCGCTGGCCGAGGGCCGGCTGTACGACATGGTCGACATCCACGCCCTGCCCGACCCTCTCTGGAACGTCGACCTCCGCCTGCCCGGCGGGCCCCACCTCGGGGGCGTCGACGCCTACTGGCCGGACCACGCGGTCGCCGTGGAGATCGACGCCCGCACCCCGCGCCGCACCTCCCACGACGACCGGGCGCTGTGGTCCCAGTACGCGAAGAAGCGGGAGACCCTGGAGCGGCTGGGCATCACGGTCGTCCACGTCACCCCGCGGGGGCTGCGCGAGGCGCTGGAGCAGCAGGCGGAGGCGGTCCGCGGCGCCATGCTGGCCTCGGCGGAACGCGAACAGGCCGCCCACGTGGTCGTCCTGCCCCGCTGACCGGTCCGCTGCGGCCGCGCCGGGCATCCTTGCTGGTCCGAAGGGATATCGGGGCATCGTTGTTGTTACCGCCGACGATGCGGACAACCTACGAAACGGGAGTAGCCCCGATATCCTTTCGCGGACAAGCAGGTCGACTCCGCAGCGAAGTCGCCCGCCCCTGAGCCCCGCGTCCGGCCGCGACGCACTCCGCGTCGGCGGCCGGGCCCGGGGGTTCAGTGTGCCGGGGGCGGCCCGGGGCGATGCTCCCCTGTGGGCTCATCTCCCTGTCACGCTTTGACCGTCACGTGCCTGGCTGCGGAAAGCTGATGGGCACGGTCATAAACGTCGCGCGCAGTCTTGTTGGACCGGTAGGGGCGGAGAAGCGATTTCATCCTGGCGACTCGTTCGTCCACGCGACCTGAGTGCACCGTGGGATAGTCGTCCAGAATTCGGTTCCAGGTGGCACACGCAGCCTCCAGGTGACCTACTTCCAACTGCCGTTCGGCCAGCATGGCGCCGAACCAGAGCGCGGACCTCCTGCTGTCGGTGGCATCACGTAAACGAAAGTGGAGCTGAAAGGACGACACGCTTCCTGCCACGTCTCCGAGCCCGTACCGGACTTGGGCGGTGGCATAGGCAACGGTGGCCGGAGTGAAGCCACCGAACCTTCCCGGTTGGCTCTCCGCCTTGTCCATGGCGATCTCGGTCTCACGGATGCTCTGCAAGGCACGTGTCCGGTCACCGGCAACCGCGTAGGAGTGTGCCTGCTGCCCTGCGAAGAAAGCGCGCATCCGGGGCTCCGCCGTCGGTGCTGCCGCCGCCGCGGCATCAGCCAGGCGGCGGGCCGCGGGACCGTGCCCCAGGTTCACGGCCTGAACCGACATTCCCCGGAGAATGTGGCAGTAGGTCTTGTGATCAGCGGCGGCACCCGCCAACTCCAGGCCTTTGACGTAGTACCGCTGGGCGAGCCCCTGAAGGCCCTCGTCAACCGCCATCCAGCCGGTCAGGTAGCACAGGAGGGATGAAGCGGAAAGCATGGCCTCGCGGACGTGGCTCGGGCCATCGGCCCGCAAGTAGGGGGCGACCGTGTTGGCGATGAAGGCCGCGGCCATTGGCCGCGCATAGCGCCCACCGAAGTGGTCGTCGAGATCTCCGAGACGGTCGGTCATCATCGTCACGGCTTCGACGTCCCCCATACCGATACGCCGTGCCTGACCGGTCTTGACGGCCTCCATGCGGCCCACGATGTCGGGCCACCCCGGAACGGTCAGAGCGACGGAGTAGAGTCCGGCGCTCAACACCCCTCGACGGGACGGGTCCATGTCGCTCCTCACGAGGTCTACCAGCTCTTCCACGGTACGCGGAAACGTTCGATTCTCCGGGGTGGTGCGGGCGGTGGCGAAGCCCAACTCGGCGGGGGTCACGGGGCGCCCCAGCCTCCGCGCCAGAACTTCCACGATGAACGGCCTCGCGACCTGACGCGGTGTCGTGCCCCCTAACCACTGACTGACCGAGGGTTGGTCATAGTGCAAGGTCACACCGGATTCAGCCGCCAGCCGGTTGACCGCGCGAATGAACTGGGTCTCGCTCAGCCCCGACTCCGCAAGGAGTCTGCCCAGTTGGACGTTCGGCCCACCCTTGCCCACACGTAACTCCGTCCCCGGGCTCTAATGACTCTCATGCTTCGGCCCTCACTCCACGCTACCGGCCGGTGCGCGCTCTGCGTTGTCATTCATGAGCACTCAGTGATGAGGGAGGACTGACCATGGCCGACTCAGAGCCCCGGGCCGGAGAGCTGGCGCGCGACGGTCGTACCGACGGCGTCGGCTTCTACGTGGGCCGGGAAGGGCCGGCCGTAGCGCCGCGCCGCACAGACGGGGAGACCGGGACCGATGGGGCCGAGGATCAGGACGGCAACTCGGCGACGACGGGGACGAGGCGGGATCCATGACCGTCCATACGCGCCAGTTCGTACGCAGCGCCCGTTCCGTCGGTCGGGCGCGCGACTTCGTCGCGGACCGCGTAGGCGATGCTGTCTGTGCCGACCGCGCCGACGACATCCGCCTGTGCGTCTCCGAGTTGGCGACCAACGCCCTGCTGCACGGCACCCCCCGGGGCCGTCAGTTCCGGGTGCACGTCACCATCGAGGACGATGCCGTGCGGATCGAGGTCCATGACGCCAGCGACGCCCCCCCGTACGTGCGCGACCCCGCCGACACCGACGACTACGGCCGCGGCCTGCGACTGGTCGCCGCCCTCGCCGACGAGTGGGGCACGTCCGACCGCACCGGTCCCGGCAAGGCCGTCTGGGCCTCGTTCAAGGCCACCGCCCCCGCGTTCTCCCGCCCGTTCACGACAACGGCGTACCGCGGCGAGGACGCCGGGGTTCCCCATGGCGAGGCGTACCGGCGCGTGTTCGGCGGCGCCGAGGCGTGAGGTGCGTGGGCTTCCGGGGAGCGGAGCGGGGTGCCGGGGGATCCGGCGTCCGTGGGCGGCCGGGCCGGGGCCCGCTCCGGCCGCGGGTGGGCGGCCGGAGCGGGGCCGGGTCAGGACCCGGCCGCTGCCGCGTCGGACTGCTGGGCTCGCAGGGCGCGTTCCACGCCGGCGCGGGATTCCGTCACCATGCGGCGCAGGGCCGGCGGCGGCTGGGCCTCCGCGAGCCAGGCGTCCGTGGCGTCCAGGGTGGCCTGCGAGACCTGGAGGGCCGGGTAGAGGCCGACGACGATCTGCTGGGCGATCTCGTGGCTGCGGGAGTCGAAGACGTCCTTGACCGCGTCGAAGTACTTCGACGTGAACGGAGCCAGCAGGTCGCGCTGGTCGGTCTGGACGAAGCCGCCGATGACCGCCTCCTGGACGGCGTTGGCGAGGTTGCCCTCCTCCACGACCTCCGTCCACGCGCGAGACTTCGCCGCCGCGGTCGGCCGGGCCGCCCGCGCCGAGGCCGCGTGGCGTTCGCCCGCCGCGGTCTTGTCGCGCTCCAGCTCCGCCGCGATGGCGTCGTCGCCGGCGCGGCCGGTGGCGGCCAGGCGGTGCAGCAGGGCCCAGCGCAGCTCGGTGTCGACCTCCAGGCCGTCGATCGTGCGGGAGCCGTCGAGGAGGCCCGCGAGCAGGTCGAGTTGGCCGTCGGTGCGGGCCGTGGCCGCGAAGGCGCGGGCCCAGGCGAGCTGGTGGTCGCCGCCGGGCTCGGCGGCGTGCAGCTGCGTCTCGGTCTCCGCCGACCAGCGGGCCAGGCCGGAATCGCGCCAGTCGGGCGCCGCGTAGAGGTCGAGGGCCAGCTTCACCTGGCGGTGCAGGGACTGCACCACGCCGATGTCGCTCTCCTTGCGGATGCCGGAGAGGACGAGGTCCAGGTAGTCGCGGGTGGCCAGCTCGCCGTCGCGGGTCATGTCCCAGGCCGACGCCCAGCACAGCGCCCGGGGCAGCGTGGTCTCGAAGTCGCCGAGGTGGCGGGTGACCACGTCCAGGGAGACGGGGTCGAGCCGGACCTTGGCGTAGGTGAGGTCGTCGTCGTTGAGCAGGACGACCGCGGGGCGGGGGCGGCCCGCGAGCTGCGGCACGTCGGTCAGCTCGCCGTCGATGTCCAGCTCCAGCCGGTCGGTGCGGACGAGCCGGCCGTCCTTCAGGTCGTACAGCCCGACCGCGACGCGGTGCGGGCGCAGCACCGCCTCGCCCTTGGCGCCGGCGGGCAGTGCGGGGGCCTCCTGGCGGATGGCGAACGACCGGACGACGCCGTCCGAGTCGGTCTCCAGCTCGGGCCGCAGCACGTTGATCCCGGCGGTCTCCAGCCAGGCCTTGGACCAGGCCGCCAGGTCGCGGCCGCTGGTCTCCTCCAGCGCGCCGAGCAGGTCGCTCAGCCGGGTGTTGCCGAAGGCGTGCCGCTTGAAGTACGCCTGCACGCCGCGGAAGAACTCGTCCTCGCCGACGTACGCCACGAGCTGCTTGAGCACCGAGGCGCCCTTGGCGTACGTGATGCCGTCGAAGTTGACCAGGACGTCGTCGAGGTCGGAGATCTCGGCCATGATCGGGTGCGTGGACGGCAGCTGGTCCTGGCGGTAGGCCCAGGTCTTCATCTGGTTCGCGAACGACGTCCACGCGTGCGGCCAGCGCGAGCCGGGCGCCTGGGCGAGGCAGGCGGTGGCGGAGTAGGTGGCGAACGACTCGTTCAGCCAGAGGTCGTTCCACCACTCCATGGTCACCAGGTCGCCGAACCACATGTGGGCCAGCTCGTGCAGGATCGTGTCGGCCCGCATCTCGTACGCCGCGTCGGTGACCTTGGAGCGGAACACGTACTGGTCGCGGAAGGTGACCGCGCCCGCGTTCTCCATCGCGCCGGCGTTGAACTCCGGGACGAAGAGCTGGTCGTACTTCTCGAACGGGTACGGGTAGTCGAAGCGCTTCTGGAACCAGTCGAAGCCCTGCCGCGTGACCTCGAAGATCGCCTCCGCGTCCAGGAACTCCGCGAGCGAGGGACGGCAGTACACGCCCAGCGGCACCGTCCGCCCGTCGCCCTCCCAGGTGCCGTGCACCGACGCGTACGGCCCGGCGATCAGCGCCGTGATGTACGTCGAGATGCGCGGGGTGGGCGCGAAGCGCCACACCCCGCCGGCCGGCTCCGGCGCGGGGGAGTTGGAGATGACCTGCCAGCCCTCCGGCGCGGTCACCGTGAAGGCGAACGTCGCCTTGAGGTCGGGCTGCTCGAAGCTGGCGAACACCCGGCGCGCGTCGGGCACCTCGAACTGCGTGTACAGATACGTCTCGCCGTCCACCGGGTCGACGAAGCGGTGCAGTCCTTCACCCGTATTGGTGTACGCGCAGTCGGCGACGACCCGCAGTTCGTTCTCCCCCGCGCGCAGCCCCGGCAGGGCGATCCGGGAGTCGGCGAAGACCTCGGCGGCGTCGAGCGCGGTGCCGTTCAGCACCACCTCGTGCACCTCGGGCGCGACGAGGTCGACGAAGGACTCCGCGCCCTCCTCGGCGGCCGAGAAGCGCACCGTCGTCACCGACCGGAAGGTGCCCCCCTCCTCTGCCTCCTTGGCGCCGGAGATGTCGAGGTCGATCTCGTACGCGTCCACCTTCAGCAGGCGCGCGCGCTCCCGCGCCTCTTCCCGGGTCAGATTCGTGCCAGGCACCTGGGCTTCTCCTTACCCCTACGACTGACCGCAATCCTCGCACGCGGGGCGCATGCGCGGAGCGGGCTGTGGATGACCGCGGCACCGGGGCCGCAGACCCCGGTGCCGCCTGTGGAAAACCCGGCCGGGCGGGGGCCCGGGCGCCGGTCGTCGCCGGTCAGCGCCGCTCCGCCGCCACCAGCTCCGCGATCTGCACCGCGTTCAGCGCCGCCCCCTTGCGCAGGTTGTCCCCCGAGAGGAACAGCGCCAGCCCGTTCTCCGCCGTCTCGTCCCGCCGGATGCGCCCCACGTACGACACGTCCCGCCCGGCCGCGCCCAGCGGCGTCGGCACGTCCGCGAGCGCCACGCCCTCCGCCCCGGCCAGCACCTCCGCGGCCCGCGCGGGGCTCAGCGGCTCGGCGAAGCGGGCGTTGACCTGGAGCGAGTGGCCCGTGAAGACGGGGACGCGGACGCAGGTGCCGGAGACCTTCAGCTCCGGGATCTCCAGGATCTTGCGCGACTCGTGGCGCAGCTTCTGCTCCTCGTCCGTCTCGTTCAGCCCGTCGTCGACGACGGAGCCGGCCATCGGCAGCACGTTGTACGCGATCGGGGCCACGTACTTCCGCGGCTCGGGGAAGTCGGCCCCGGCGCCGTCCCGGGTCAGCTTCGGCGCCTCCTCGCCGACGGCGCGGACCTGCTCGAACAGCTCCTCCACGCCCGCGAGGCCGGAGCCGGAGACCGCCTGGTAGGTCGCGACGACCATGGAGACCAGGCCCGCCTCGCTGTGCAGCGGCTTGAGCACCGGCATCGCGGCCATCGTGGTGCAGTTCGGGTTGGCGATGATGCCCTTGGGACGGTCGGCGACCGCATGCGGGTTGACCTCGGAGACCACGAGGGGCACCTGGGGGTCGCGGCGCCACGCCGAGGAGTTGTCGATCACGACCGGGCCCTGCGCCGCGACCTTCTCGGCGATCGCCTTGGCAGTGGCGCCGCCGGCGGAGAACAGCACGATGTCGAGCCCGGAGTAGTCGGCGGTGCCGGCGTCCTCCACCGTGACCGCACCGCCCGGAGCGTCCCGCCACGGCAGCGTGCGCCCCGCGGACCGGGCCGAGGCGAACAGGCGCAGCTGGTCCACCGGGAAGGACCGCTCGGCGAGGATGTCGCGCATCACTCCGCCGACCTGGCCGGTGGCTCCGACGATTCCGATCTTCATGGCTCTCCGTTCACGGGTGCGGGTCCGCCCACCATGATGCCGGGCGCCGGGCGGCTGGCTCCACTCGTTTCCCCTGCCCAGCCGCCCGCCCGGGGAGCGTCCGCGCCCCGGACTGAGACACACGCCACAGGGGCGGGACACCGGTGCTCCGGTATCCCGCCCCCGCGGGTTCCATCAGTACGTACGGGACGTGCCGGACGTACGGGACGTGTGCGCCGGTGCTACGGCACGACCGTCCCGATCCGCACGCTGCCCGCGCCCGCCACCGTGCCGCGGGCGTTCTGCAGCTGCACCTCGCCGAAGAACTCGCGTCCCTCGGGCCCGGGCGCCGCCACCGTGACCTCGGCCGCGACCTCGGCGCTCGCGCCGCTGTCCAGCTCCACCGGCTCGTCGCCGACGCTCACCTCGCCCAGCGCCGGGGAGAAGTACACGTCGCGGTAGTCGTACTCCGTCGTGCCCGCCGGTACGTCGTAGGCGAAGACCTCCACGGTGTACGTCCCGGGCTCCGGGTCCAGGAGGGTGACGCCCTCCTCCGAGTCGGCGTCCGCGGACTGCGCCACCGGCTCGCCGTCGCGCAGGACCGTCAGGTCCAGGTCCGCGTTGGCGTCGGAGGTGCCGCCGATCACCGCGTCGAGCCGGGTGACGCCCTCGGTGACCTCGATCGTCGTGGTGCTCGTGTCACCCGCCGCGATGCTCGGGCGCTCCGTGAGGCCGGAGCCCAGCGGCCCGCCGGCGAGCTTGCCGGCGACCGGGGCGAACCCGTTGGCCACCGTCCAGTCCACCGGGCTGGGCGTGCCGACCTTCGCCTCGTCGATCGTCTGCACCTCGGGGTCGAAGGCCGCGCCGAGCACGGTCGCCTCGACCGTGAAGGGGTTGTCCAGCTCCGGCGAGGTGCGCCGCGACTCGACCTCGATCTCCCACACGCCCGGCATCGGGTTGTCGTAGGAGCGCAGGTCGGGGCGGCAGGTGTTGGCCGGGTTGTCGTAGTTGTTGTAGCAGAAGGGCGTCGAGGAGTTGTCGGCCGGAATGCCCCACGGGTCGATCGCGATCCAGCGGGTCTGGCTCTTGCCCGCGAGGCCGCTCATCGCGACCTCCAGGGTCTTGGCGCCCTCGGGGACCTTCACGAAGTACGAACGGGTCGCGTTGCGCTGCGTCTCGTCCGACACCCGGTGCCCGTACGCGGGCGCCGCCAGCTCCTGCGAGGTGACCACCGTCGTCAGCACCCGGTGGTCGATGCCCTCGGTGCGCTTGCCGTCGACCAGCAGCGCGGCGCTGTGCAGCCCCGCCGAGCGCGGCTTGGCCTGCACCTTGACGGTCAGCGGCTGGCCGCGGCGCAGCGTGACGTCGTCGTCGCCGAGCAGCTTGAACGTGCCGTCGTTGCCCTGCCACTCCAGCTCGTGCGGCGTGCCGCCGGCAGGACCGGTGGTGCGGGTGAGGGTGATCTCGTACGTCTCGGACTCGCCGCGCGCCGGGCCGCTCTCGCGGTCGTACACGCCGGTGCCCACGCCCGGGGTGGCGAGGAAGCCGTCGAGCACGGTGTCGACGGGCGCCTTCACCTGGTACTCGTACGCCGTGGCGCCGTCCTCCAGGGAGTCCCAGGCGTCCACGATGTCGACCCGGCCAGCGCCCTCCGCGTAGGTCTGCACGCCGGGGATGTGGTCGGCGGTGGAGGTCAGCGCGGTGCGCAGGGCGTTCGGCGTGACGTCGACGCCCTCCCGCTCGGCGGCGGACAGCAGCAGCGCCGCGGCGCCCGCGGTCTGCGGCGAGGACATCGAGGTGCCCTGCAGCATGCCGTAGCCGGGCGGCAGTTCGTAGCCGGCCTCGGCGACGGGAGAGCCGGGCTGCCAGGTCGGGATGGTGTTGACCGACGCGCCGGGGGCGGTGATCGTCGGGGTGGCGCCGCCGTCCTCGCGCGGACCGCGGGAGGAGAACGGCATCATCGCGTACTTGGTCCTGACCTGGCTGCCGTAGTTCGACGCCCAGGTCTCGCGGGAGACGGCCGCGCCGACGCTGATGACCTTGTCGGCCAGGCCGGGGTCGCCGATGGTGTTGGCGCCGGGGCCGTCGTTGCCCGCGGAGATGATCAGCTGCACGCCGTAGGTGTCGATGAGCCGGTTGTACAGGGCGGCGCGGGCGTTGTTGCCGTCGTTGAGCGGCGGCAGGCCGCCGATCGACATGTTGACGACGTCGACGCCGCGGACGGCGACCAGGTCGATCATGCCCTCGGTGAGCGCGACCGCGGTGCAGCCGCCGCTCCAGGTGCAGGCCCGGGAGGAGACGAGCTTGGCGCCGGGCGCGGCGCCGTTCATCCTGCCGCCGAAGAGGCCGTTGGCGGCGGTGATGCCGGCGACGTGGGTGCCGTGCGCGCCCTCGACGACGCCGATGTTGACGAAGTCCTCCTTCTTGCCGACCCAGTCCCCGCCGTACGGGTCCATCGGGACGTCCTTGCGGATCTCCACGACGAAGGGGATCGCCTCGGCGATCGCCGTGGCCGGGTCGTCGGCGCCGAAGTAGGCGAACTTGTGGTCCTCGCCGTACGGGGCCATCGGCTTGTCGTTCGTGAAGTCGCCGTCGTCGCCGAGGTCGACGCGCACCGTGCCGGCCGCGGCGTCGTACAGCAGCGCCCAGGAGTCGGTGGTGTCGCCGTCGCGGTTCAGGTCGCCCTGCATCTCGCCGCCCAGCGTGGCGTTCTCGCTGAAGAGGCTGACGGAGTAGGCGCCGCGCGGCGCGGTGTACTCGCGCTCGTTGTACGTGAAGGACGGGCCGGAGACGTCGGTGACCATCGGGCGCCAGGTGCGGTCGCCGTCGACGATCGGGTCGGTGGCCGTCACCCAGTCGGTGATCTTGCGCTCGCCGGTGGTGGTCCTGCGCAGCGCCGGGTGGGCCAGGTCGACGCCGGAGTCGAGGATGCCGATGGTGACGCCGCGGCCGTCGGCCTTCGGGTTCTTCTTGACGAAGTCGACGGCGCCGGTCTCGTGGGCCGGCTGGTACGGGTTCTTGGCCGGGGTCGAGCGGTCCGGGGCCGGGTAGAGGCCCCGCGCGCCGCTGCCCTTGTCGCCCTCGGCCCGGTCGGCGCCGGGCCGCGGGTCCGGCAGTTCGATCTCCTCGTTCAGATCGATGCCCTGGACCGCGGACAGCTTCGCGGCCTTGTCGATGGCGGCGTCGGCGCGGCCGGTGGGCACCGTGGCGCGGACGTAGCCGAGTTTGTCGTGCGTACGGCCGACGGAGGCGCCGCGTACGCCGCGGAAGGTGTCGGCGACCCGGGCGGTCTCACCGGGCTCGACGGCGACCAGCAGCGTGACGTTCTTGTCGCCCCCGGCCTTCGCCTCGGCGAGCAGTTCGGCGTCCTTCGCGCCGAGTTTGTCCGCCGCGGCCTTGGGCCGGTCGGGCTCCGGTGCCCCCTCCGCCGCCTGGCCGGCTGCCGAGCCGGTCGCGGTGAGCGCGGCGGCCAGGCCGGCCGCGAGTGCTATCCGGGCGGCGGTGCGTGACCGGCCGCCCCCCGGTATGCGCCCGGGTGTGCGTCTGGGAGAGATCGTCATCTCTTGTTCAACCCCCACCTGTGTGGAAACCGGCATCCGGTGCCGACTGCCCGCATATCTATCAGCAAGGCACGCGCGCGCGGGGGGAGTTGAGTGTGGCGGATTGCGGCGTTGGCGCATAGCCGCCAAAGGGGCGTGCGCGGCGCGTTCCCGCCGCGATGAACCCACGGTGACCGTGGCCACTCGAACGGTCGAGGATCGCGTGTCCATTGCGCGGTGGTTTCGGCCGGTGAAGGTATTTGTGGGCTTCCCGGCCGCCGTCGTTCCGGTTGCGTTAAGTAGCAGGTCACCCGGCGTGCCAAGGCTCCGAGTGTACGGGTGACCCACCCGCGTCGAAGCCTCCCGCTCATCCCCCTCAGGAGCGCCGATGCACCGCGAAAGCACGTCCACCAGGCCCCCCGGCCCCGGCCGGCGCGCCGTCCTCCTGGGCGCCGCCGGGGCCGCGGGCGCGGCCGCCGGGCTCGGACCGGCCCTCGGCCCCGGCCAGCCGCAGGCGACCGCGCGGTCCGCCGGGCCGCCGGCGCTCGCCTCGCGGGCCGGTGCCCGGGGGCTGGCGCCCGGCGGCCCGCCCGCGCCGTCGTCGGCGGGCACCACGCTCCGTACGACGGCGACGGCCATGGGCTCCGGCGGCTACCGGCAGCTCGCGGAGGGCGCGGGCTGGCCCCGGGTCGTCCGCGCCGAACTGGGCGCCCCCGGCGCGCGCCGCCAGGACACGCGGACCGCGCTCGCCGCCTTCGTCCAGCTCACCGACCTGCACATCGTGGACGTCCAGACGCCGCTGCGCTCCGAGTACTTCCGCGAGCGCGAGGGCGACGGCTGGCGCCCGCAGGAGGCGCTGAGCGTGCCGGGCGCCGTCGCGCTCATCGAGCGCGTCAACTCGCTGACCGCGGGGCCCGCCACCGGCCTCGCGCTCGGCTGCGCCGTGACCACCGGCGACAACACGGACAACAACAACGGCCTGGAGCTGGAGTGGTACCTCACCGCGACGAGCGGCGGGCGGATCGTGCCCAACAGCGGTGACCCGAGGTCGTACGAGGGCGTGCAGAACAGCGGCGTCGACCGCTACTGGCACCCGGAGAGCCGGCTGCGCGACGCCGACAAGGCACTCGGCTTCCCGCTCGTGGACGGCTTCCTCGAAGCGGCGATCCGGGAGGTCGCCAGCCCCGGGCTGCACCTGCCCTGGTACTCCACCGTCGGCAACCACGACCTGCTGCCCGGCGGCTGCTACGCGGCCCGCCAGCCGTACTTCGCCGAGTACGCGGCCGGCGACCGGAAGCTGATGACGCTGCCGGAGTCCGTCGCCGGGCCGCTGTTCGACTCCCTGCGCGCGGGCACCGACCCGCGGGGCGAGGCGTTCGCCGAGATGCTGCGCACGCAGCGGCACCTGATGCGTACGGTCACGGCCGACGAGCGGCGCGTGCCGTTCACGTCGCAGGAGTACGTGGCCGCACACCTCCAGGAGCGGTTCACCGGGGCGGGGCCCGTGGGCCACGGCTACACGGACGCCCACCGCGCCTCCGGCGAGCTGCACTACGACTTCGTGCTCGGCGAGGCCGGCCCCGGCGTCGTCGGCATCAGCCTGGACACCACCGACCAGGGCGGCGACTACCGCGGCTCGCTGGGCACGGCGCAACTGCGCTGGCTGGAGCGGAAGCTGACGCAGCACGCGGGCTCGTACGTCGTCGTCTTCAGCCACCACACCAGCAAGTCGATGAACAACACGACGCCCGACCCCTTCCGGCCGGACGACGAGCGGCACACGGGGGCGGAGCTGCTGGAGGTGCTGCTCGCCCACCGCAACGTGGTCGCGTGGGTGAACGGGCACAGCCACCGCAACGAGATCACCCCGCACGGGGACACCGCGGGCGGGCTGTGGGAGATCACCACGGCCTCGCACGTGGACTTCCCCCAGCTGGCCCGCGTGGTGGAGCTGGCCGACAACGGCGACGGGACGCTGTCGCTGTTCACGACGCTGATCGAGTCGTCGGCCCCGTACCGCGCGGACGGCGCGGAACTGGACCAGGCGGGCCTGGCGTCGCTCTACCGCGAACTGGCCCTGAACGCCCCGCACTCCCCCCGCCGCCGCGCCCTGTCGGGCCTGGAGACGGACCGCAACACGGAGTTGCTCCGCACCCGTTGACCCCGGCCGCCCGCCCGCCGGGAGGCCCGGGGGCCCGGGGGCCGGTGGATGTGCCCCCGGCCCCGGGCCGCCGTCGCGGCTCCGCGCCGCGCTCCCGGCCGGCCGGTCAGCTGGGGAACATGGCCGTGGCGTTGACCCAGGTGCCGGTGATCGCGCCCGCCCGGTCGGAGGCGAGGAACGCGGCCAGGTCGGCGATCTCCTTCAGGCGCGGGGAGGCCGGGAGCATGCGGAGGTTGTCGAGGGTTTCGAGGATGCCGCTGAGCGCTTCCGGGGTGGCCATCGCGGGGTTGACCGCGCCGAGCTTCTGCGGGGTGAGGGTCTCCGGGACGCCGGCGGCCCACAGGCCGGCGGTGCGGACGCCGCGGGGGCCGAGCTCCTGGGCGAGGGAGCGGACGAGGGTGTCGATCGCCGCGTCCGCGGGGCAGGTGCCGCCCATCATCGGGCTGGTGTGGGACGAGCCGCTGTTGAGCGCCAGGATGACGCCGGAGCCCTGCTCCGCCATGCGCCTGCCCGCGGCGCGGGCGGTGAGGAAGTTGGTCGTCAGGCCGCGGGTGACGCAGGAGACGTAGTCCGCGGGGGACATGTCGATGAGCGGGGTGCCCTGGACGTCGTCGCGGGTGATCAGGTTGATGCTCACGTCGATGGAGCCCGCCTCCGCCGCCACCCGGGCCGCGTGCTCCTCCACGGCCTCCTCGTCCAGCGCGTCCACGACGGCGGCGTGGGCGGTGCCGCCGGACTCGGTGATGTCCCTCGCCACCAGCTCGACGTTCGCCGCGTGCCGGCCGGTGAGGTGGACGCGGGCGCCCTCGCGGGCGAAGGTGCGGGCGACCGCGGAGCCGATGGAGCCGCCGGCTCCGTAGACGATCGCGTTCTTGTTCTGCAGCAGCATGGTCTCTCCTGGCTGTCGTCATCGTGCGGTGTCGGCCATTGAGACGCACGCCGGCCGCGGCAGTCATCGCTCCCCGCCCGGCACCGGCCGGTGTTCCCCCGAATGCACCCCGGTGGTGGCAGGCGGACGCCCACGGCCCGCAGAGCGGCACTCCCTGCCGGACCCGGTGCTCAGAGCGTCATCGGCAGCCCGAACGCCGGCAGCAGGTGCGGCTCGAACGTCGTGATCTCGGCTATCCGCCCGGCTCCGGCGGTGCCCCCGGTCACCCGCAAAACCTCCAGCGTCTGCGCCCGGTACACCGTCGTCCCCGGACGGCGCACGTAACCGGCGACCGCCGGGCGGCCGTTGGCGCGCGTCCGCACATGCCGCCAGTCCCCGAAGAAGGCCGGCAGGGCCGGGTCGAGCGACTGGGAGACGAAGTCCACGATCGCCTGCCGCCCGACGAACCAGAACGGGTTCGGCGGCATCGTCAGCTTCGCGTCCTGGGTGAGCAGAGCCGCCATCGCCGCCATGTCGAGCCGCTCCGCCGCCTCCCGGTACCGCTCGACGGTCTCCAGCTCCGCGCGCGTCGGCGGCGTGACCGGGGCCCACTCGGCGCGCTCGCCGGCGGGCAGGTGCGCGCGGAGCGCGGGCCGGGCGCGCTGCAGGGCGCTGTTCACCGCGGCGGTGCTCAGGTCGAGGAGGCCGGCGGTCTGCGCGGCGGGCAGGCCGACGACGTCGCGGAGGACGAGCGCCGCCCGCTGGCGGGGCGGCAGGTGCTGGAGTGCGGCGAGGAAGACCAGGTCGACGGTCTCGCGGGCGACGGCCTGGGCCTCCGGGCCGGCGTCGGCCGCGGGCACGTCGGCCAGCAGCTCGTCGGGGTAGGGCTGGAGCCAGGTGATGCGGGTGGGCGGCTCGGCGTCGCCGTGGGCCATGCCGGGCAGGCGCTCGTAGCGGGCGGGGGTGCGGGAGTGGCGGCGGAGGTGGTCGAGGCAGGTGTTGGTGGCGATGCGGTACAGCCACGCGCGCAGGGCGGCGCGGCCCTCGTAGGTCTCGCGGCGGCGCCACGCCTTGAGGAACGTCTCCTGTACGAGGTCCTCCGACTCGTCGTACGAACCGGTCATCCGGTAGCAGTGGACCTGCAGCTCGCGGCGGTACGCCTCCAGCAGGCCGGCGAAGTCGGCCTCGTCCGCCTCGTCGGGGGCGACGGGGGCGGCGGGAGGCGGCTCCTCATTCGTCACGGGCCGCGGCGTGACGTTTTCCGCGGGGACGCCCTCCGCCGTAACGGCCCCCGGCGTGACGTTTTCCCGGGCGCCGTCCTCCGGGGTCCCCACCGCGTCCCGCGCCGTGCGGGCGATGCGCCGCAGCCGCCCCACCGACGACGACAGCTCCGTCACCTCCGCGTAGAACGCCTCCGGCGGCTGCGGCGAGAGCCGCCCGGCGCGCTCGGCGACGTCCGAGATCAGCTCGCGCACGGAGCCGGCCGCCTCGGGGGCGCGGCGTCCGCGGTACGCGCGCTGGCGGCAGGCGGCGGAGCAGTAGACGGTCGTGCGGCCCCGGCGGCCGGCGCGGGGCGGCAGGGGCCCGCCGCAGGCCGCGCACGTGTCGTCCCGTACGGACACGGTCCCTCCCCGGGTCGGCGCCGGCGTCGGCGTCACGCGGTGCGCGTGTGACGCAATTCTGCCAGCGGCCGCCGACACCGGACCTGACGTCGGATTCCCGCCAGCATCCGCGGCCCGCGGCGCACAGCCTTGGGGCATGACGACGACACCGGAAGCCCTCGCCGCCCACCCCGCCGCCCCCATCCCCCCGGCCGTCCTGGCCCGGCTCCGCGAAGCCGACGACGCCGGCCGGCCCGCGCGGCCGGTCACCGACGGCGAGGGCGGGGCCCCGCTGCGTTGCTGCCTGCGGCGCAGCCGGGCCGGGGAGCGGATCGCCCTCGTGTCGTACGCGCCGCTGCGGCGGTGGGCCGCCGGGGCCGGGGTGGATCCCGGGGCGTACGACGAGCAGGGGCCGGTCTTCGTGCACGCCGGGCCCTGCGGCGGCCCCGGGCCCGGCGGCGGGTACCCGTTCACCGAGACCGCCGGCCTGCGGGCGTTCCGGCGCTACGACGCCGAGGGCCGGATCAGCGGCGGCGCCGCGGTGCGGCTGCCGGCGGACCCGGCCCAGGCCCAGGCCGCGGTGGGGCAGGCGCTCGCGGAGGCGTTCGCGGACCCCGGGGTGGCGCTGGTGCACGTGCGGGCCGTGGAGTACGGCTGCTTCCTGTACGAGGTACGGCGCCCCTGAGCCGTCCGCGCGCGAGCGGCGCGCCGCGGGGCTAGCGTGAGAAGTGCACAAATCCACGCAATAACCCCCAGCCCAGAGGAGGCGACCGATCATGACCGTACGACCCGAAGGCGCACCCACGTGGGCGGACGCGACCTTCCCCGACCTCGAGGCCGCGAAGAGCTTCTACGCCGACGTCTTCGGCTGGACCTTCGAGGACGGCGGCGAGGCCTCCGGGCACTACACCCAGGCCAAGGCGGACAGCGGCGTGGCCGCCGGGCTCGCGCCGCCGATGCCGGGTGCGGAGAAGGCCCCGGCCGGCTGGACGCTGTACTTCGCCACCCCCGACGCCGAGGCCACCGCCGGGCACGTCGGCGAGCACGGCGGGCGGGTCGTCACGGGCCCGATGGAGGTCGGCCCGTACGGCACGATGGCCATCGCCGAGGACCCGGACGGGATCCGGTTCGGGCTGTGGGAGCCGGGCAGCCACGAGGGCTTCGCCGCGATCGGCGAGCCCGGCACGTTCTGCTGGGCCGAGGTCGACACCAACAACCCCGAGCACGCCGACGCCTTCTTCCCCGAGGTCTTCGGCTACCGGGTGCGCAAGATGCAGGACGACAACATGGACTACGCCGTGTGGAGCGCCGGCGACGGCGACCCGCTCATCGGCCGGGCGGAGATGAGCAGCGACGTCTTCCCCGCCGGGACGCCTCCGCACGTGGGCGTCTGCTTCGCCGTGGACGACTGCGACCGGGCCGTGGAGACGACGCGGCGGCGCGGCGGCAGCGTGACGTTCGGGCCGCAGGACTCGCCGTTCGGGCGGATGGCGACCCTGGAGGACCCGCAGGGCGCGTCGTTCACCGTGATCGACGTCAACCGCACGGTCGGCGACATGCCGGACTTCGCCTGAGGCGGGCGGCGGAGACCGGGGCCCGGGTGCCGAGGCGCCCGGACCCGGCCCGCCGGGCTCCGTACCCCCGGCGCGCGCAAAAGCGCCCGCTCCGGGTACGGAGCAGGCGCCTGCGCGCGGCGCGGCGGACGCGCCGGCGTCAGCTCTTCTTCTTCTCCGCGGCGACCACCAGTCCGGCGATCACCGCGAAGGCGACCAGCGGGGTGAGCACGAAGAGACCGAGGGTCTCCGCGACGCTCAGCCCGGGGCCCGGGTCGTCGCCGTCGTCGCGGTTGAGCGCGGAGGCGGCGGGGGACGACATCAGCATGATCAGCGCCGTCCCGGCGGCGAGTGCACCGGCGCGCAGGGTCTTCTTCCTGTCCACGTGCAAACCGTAGCGAACACCGCCGCGGACCGCGCGCCCGGGGTCGCCTAACGTGCGGCGTCCGCCACGGGCGGCTCCCCGGCCGTGCTCAGATGCGCCGTCACCGCCAGCAGCCGCGGCGTGCCGCGCGCCTCGTCCACCCGTACCCGCAGCTTGTCCGCCGTCACCGGCTCGGCCAGCGGCAGGATGCGGTACGCGCCGATCGTGGTGCCGTCCGCTACCTGCGTCCACTCCCCCGTCGCCGGGTCCCGCGCCTCCACCGCGAAGCGCTCGACGCGCTGGCCGTGCCGGATGTCCTCCGCCACCCGGACCCGGTCGAACGCCTGCGGTCCGCGCCGGTCCAGCACGTCCCCGCCGTAGACCGCGCGCACCCGGTCCCCGAAGGCCCGCAGCTCGCGTACGTCCTCGGGGGCGATCCGGCCGTCGCGCGCGGGCGGCACGTTGAGCAGCAGCGGGGCGTTGCGGCCCACGCTCTGCTCGTACAGCGCGAACAGCTCGTCGGCGGTCTTCGGCCGCTCGCCGGGGTGGTGGAACCAGCCGGGGCGGTTGGAGACGTCCGCCTCCGCCGGGTACCACTGGAGGTACCGCACGCCGTCGGCGAGGAGCCTGGCGCGCGAGCCGATGTCGGGGTCGGTGGAGTCGTTGGGCAGCGCGCCGTGGGTGGACCAGGGGTCGACGGTGTGCGGGGTGACACTCCACTCCGTCTCGCGGGCGGTGCCGCGCTCGTTGCCGACCCAGCGGACGCCCTGCGGGCCCTGGAAGACGACGGTGTCCGGGGAGAGCGCGTGGATCAGCTCGTACCACTGCCGGAAGTCGTACTCCTGCGTGATGCCCGCGTCCCGCCACGGGTTGGCGCCGTCGAGCCACAGCTCGTCGATGGGGCCGTACTCGGTGAACAGCTCGTAGACCTGGTTCAGGTAGAACGCGTCGTAGTCGTTCGCGCGCACCGTGAACGTGGGCAGCCGCCCGGCCGCGACGTCGTCGGCGCGGTCGTCGCCGTCGGTGAGGGTGGGGATGGTGTGGGTGCGCACGGGGCTGCCGTTGCCGTAGCGGCCGTGGCCCGAGGGCGGGCCGCCGTCCGCGAGCGCGGTGCGCTCGACGCCGGTCAGCGGCTCGCCCGCCTCCTGCTTCTCCCGCAGCCGCTCCAGCCAGCCGGCGTGCCAGGCGTGCGGCAGTTCGGCGCCGTCGGACGGGGAGAGGTAGACGCCGACGCCGAGGCCCGCCTTGCGGGCTTCCCTGACATACGTGCCGAGGAGGTCGCGGCTGTGCGGGCTCGCGGCCACGGAGTGGTCGGAGTAGCGCGTCGGGTAGAGGTTGAAGCCGTCGTGGTGCTTGGCGGTGAGCATGGCCATCTCGGCGCCCATCGCCCGGTACGTGCGCATCCACTGCGCGACGTCGACGCGCCCCGGGTCGAAGAGCGCCGGGTCCTCCGCGCCCGAACCCCACTCGCGGTCGGTGAGGGTGTTCATGCCGAAGTGGGTGAAGGCGGTCACCTCGCGGCCCTGCCAGGCGAGTTGGCCGCGGGTCGGCACGATGTGGGCGGCCTTGGCGAGGATGCGCTCGGGGGTGTCGCAGTCCTCGACCGTCATCTGGGAGGCGGGCTCGATCGGCCGGGTGCACTCGTCGGCCGCGGCGGCCTGCTCGCGGGTCGCCGGCAGCAGCGCGGTCGCCGTGAGGGCGACGGCCGCGGCTCCGGTGCCGACGGACCGGGCGGCTCTATGCACGGGGCTCCACCTCGTTCGTACGCCCGCACTCCGCGCCGGCCCCTCCGCCGGAGTCCGCACCGGCCTCCGCACCGGATTCCCCGCCGGGCCCTTGTCCGGGCTCCTCGCCCGGGTCCGCGCCGTTCCCGCCGCCGAGTTCGCGCACCACCTCCGCCAGCAGCCGGTGCGTCCGCGGCGCGTCCGCCAGTTCCTCCAGGAGCAGCGTGCGGCCGTCCGGGTCGGCCACCGGCAGCCGCCAGTCCGGGTACTCCCCGGCCGCGCCCGGCACGTGCTGCGGGCGGCGGTCGCCGGCCGCGTCGGGCAGCCAGACGGCGACGAGCCGCGCGGGGGTGCGGGCGAGCAGGCGGTACAGGCCGGTGATGACGGACGCCTCGTCGGCCCGGCCGCCGGGCAGCAGCCGGAGCCGGTCGAGCAGGTCGAGCCACGTGCCGACCTCGACGGCGTCGGCGGCGCGGGCCGCGGGCAGCGGGGCGTCGACCAGGCCCAGTTCGTGGCGGAGCGCCAGGTGCGCGCCGCTGAGCCGGGCGGCGGTGGGCGGCAGGTCGTGGCCGGTGACGGTGGCGAGCGCGTCGGCCCGCCAGCGCTCCGGGGGCAGCGGGCACGGTATGCCCGCGGCGGTCTCCGGCGCCGGCTCGCGCTGGGTCCACAGCACGGACGTGCCCAGCACGCCGCGGGCCGCCAGCGCGTCCCGTACGCCGTCGTCCGCGGGGCCGCCCTGGTCCTCGGCGATCACCGGCGTACCCGCCCGGTGCGCCTCCAGCGCCAGCACGCCGAGCATCGCCGCCGCGTCGTACGAGACGTACGTACCCTCCGCCGGCGGCCGGCCCGCCGGCACCCACCACTGCCGGAACAGCCCGCCCGCGTCCCCGACGCGCAGCGCCCCCGCCCGCCGCAGCGCGGCGCGCAGCACCGAGCGGTACGGGCCGTAGCCCGCGGCGGCCAGCCGGTCGGGCCGCCACACCGGCACGCCGCGGTCGGTGCCGCGGGCGTCGGGGGCGTCCGGCGGGGCGCCCGCCGTGCAGCCGGCGGCCATGACGGACTGCTCCGCCCAGGCGTCGGCGCCCGAGGGGTGCACGCCGGCCGCGAGGTCGTGGACGACGCCGACGGCCATGCCCGCGTCGCGGGCGATGCGCTGGGCGCGCCAGAGCTGGTTGTCGGTGAGCCAGGCCAGCCGGCAGTGGAAGTCGATGCGGTGCAGCAGGTCGTGCCGGGCGCGGGTGGTGGCGGTGGAGCGCGGGTCGGCGAGCCCGCCGGGCCAGGAGCGCCAGTGGGGGCCGTGGATCTCGGCCAGCGCGCACCAGGCGGCGTAGTCGTCGAGGGGCTGGCCCTGCTCGGCGAGGAAGTGGTGGTACGCGACGCGCCGGCCGGGCGTCAGCTCGACGCGCAGCAGCAGTTCCAGCGCGGCGCGCTTGAGCCGCCACACCTCGTCGCGGTCGATGAGCCCGCCCTTGGCGCGTACCGACTCGCGCAGCGCGGCGGCGCGGCCGGCCAGTTCCGCGGCCTGCGCGCGGTCGTCGGGGGCGAGGTAGCGGTACTCGGGTATGTCCTCGATCCGCAGGTGCACGGGGTCGGCGAAGCGCCGGGACGAGGGCCGGTACGGGGACGGGTCCGCGGGCCGGTCCGCGGCGCCGGGCACGGCGGCGTGCAGCGGGCCGAGTTGGACGAAGTCCATGCCGTGGGTGCGCGCCGACCAGGCGGCCAGCTCGGCGAGGTCGCCGAGGTCGCCCATGCCCCAGGAGCGGGCGGACAGCAGCGCGGGCAGCCGGAGCGCGAGCCCGGCGCCGCGCCGGCGCGGCTGCGGCAGGCGCGCGGGGGCGGCGATGACGGTGGCGGTGGCGGTGCGCCCGTCGGGGGCGGTGGCGGCGAGGGTGTGCACGCCGAGGGGGATCGGGGCGCGCGGGTCGAGTGCGGCGCCGTCCTCGCCGGCCAGGGCGGTCTCGGTGCCGGGCGGCAGCGGCCCGGGGTCGAGGCGGGTGCCGGGCGGGGGCGTGAGGGTCGCGGGCAGGAGGCGGTCCCGCTCGGCCTTCTCGTACGCCGCGAGCGCCGCGGCGACGGCGGCGGGCCCGGAGGCGTCCACGCCGAGCGCGGCGAGGACCGCGACGAGGGTCTCCTCGGGCACCTTCAGGGCACGGCCCGGGGTGCGTTCATACGAGACCGCGACTCCGTGCAGCGCAGCTAACCGCGCCAGAGACATGCCACCCCCAGGTGGTATGCGACGTCATCGGCTCCGGACTCACCCGCAAAAACCGGTCGGGGGCCCCGGAGGGTCGCCGCCGGGGTGAGCCGGCAGGCTGATCGTACTGCGGCGGCCGCGCGCCGTCAGCAGGCCGTCACGTGAAGTGAACGGGCGGCAGCGGCTCGCTGATGAGGTTGTCGTCGGCGGCGAGCGGCGGCTCGCTGGTGAGCGGGGTGCCCGCGGCCAGCGGGGGTTCGCTGGTCAGCGGCAGCTCGGCGCAGGAGCAGGCGCCGGCCAGGCCGTAGTCGGGGTCGGCGCCCTCGACGGGTTTGAGGTGATGGTCGTGGCTGACTTCGTACGGAGCGGGAGCGGCCACCGCGGGTCCTCCTCGATCGACGGCTGGTCACGTCCGCCGCTACCCGATCAAGGGCCCGGCAGTCGTGGCGACACGCGTTCGTGCCATACGTCACAGTACCCGGAACGGGCGATTTCACTGTAACGGGCCCCACAGAACGCAAGAGCTGGGGCACGTGCGCCCCCGGGACCCGACTTTTTCCGCCGGCACCGGGAGGACGGAAGACGGGTGCCGCGGCCGGCCGCGGCACCCGTCCCGCGCGGGTAGGGCACAGGCCCTAGCCGCGGCGGACCTGCTCCAGCGGCAGGTGCAGCACCGTCCCGCCGCGGGGGGCGCGGTTGTCGGCGGCGAGCCGCGCGACCTGCCCGGCGTCGAGGGCACGGTCCAGCAGCCACACCTCGTCCACGGCGCCGACGAGCGGGTTGTTGATCCCGCCCGTGCGGGCACCTGCCCGGATGCCGGTACGGGCGTTCGCGGAGACCGAGCCCGCGACCGGCCCCGAGGCGGCGGCGGGGGCCCCGTCCACGTAGAGGGTGACTCCCGCCTCGTCGCGGGTGAGCGCGACGTGGTGCCACCGGCCGTCGGCGAAGTCGCCGGGGGCGGAGACGAAGGTGTTCTCGGATCCGGTGTTCACGTGGCCCCGGATGCGGTTCTGGTCCGGCTCCAGCCGGATCCACCACTTGGCGTCCGCGCCCTCCTCGGAGTGCGCCCAGAGCACGGCCTGCTGCTGCTCCCCCTCCGTGCTGCGGAACCAGGCGGCGGCGGTGAACGGGCCGGTGCCGAACGCCAGCTCGTCGGCCGCCGGCGTCTCGACGTAGTCGCCGGCCAGCCCCAGGCCGCGGCCGAAGGGCCCGCCGACGCGCTCGGGGGTGCCGCTGACGACGGCGTCGCGGCGGTGGCCGGAGGCGTCGGGCGTGGTGGCGGGCCGCGGCGGCGGGGTGTTCAGCAGCGGGGCGGGCACGTGCGCGTACGTGATCCGCCGGTGGTACGGCTGCAGGCCGTCGCCGACGGGCGTGCGGTCGCCGTTCTCGTAGAGCACGCCGACGCCGTCGGCGGCCGGTACGAGGTCGGAGTAGCCGGCCGGGCCGTCGTGGACCTGCGGTCCTTCCCGCCAGGTGGCGCCTTCGTCGCGGCTGGTGCGCAGGGTGAGGTTCTCGCGCGCGGTGGCGTGCCGGGGCGCGGAGAACACCAGCCGCCGGGCCGGGTCGGAGGCGGCCGGGAGCGTGGCAACGGCGCCCTGGACGACGGGCGCGAGGAGGTCGGGCACCTCGCGGTACGGGGTGTCGAAGGTGGCGCCGCCGTCGCTGCTGAGGGTGGCGGCGCGGGACCCGGGGCTGCTGCCGTGCTGGTCGCGGGTGTTGAAGTAGACGGTGCCGTCGGACAGTTCGGTGGCGGAGGTCTCGTTGGGGATGACGGTGCCGTCGGTCACCTCGTCGACACCGCCGAGGTGCCAGGTGGCCCCGCCGTCGTCGCTGTAGAGGGCGTGGCCGCCGAAGAGGTGCTTGTCGGGGCAGGCGCCGCCGGGCTCGGGGGCGCGGGAGTGGTTGCCGGGGATGACGAGCCGCCCGGCGTGCGCCCCGCGGGTGAGCTGGGTGCCGTGGCCCGGGCCGCCGACGAAGTGCCGCCACTCCGGCCGCTTGACGTCGGCGGTGATCTCCCGCGGCTCTGACCAGGTGGCGCCGTTGTCGTCGCTGTGCTGCACGAAGGAGCGCCGGGTCTCCTCGGCCGTCGCCCGGCCGCAGATGACGTCCTCGCCGGAGACGCCGCCGCCGGTGCGGGTGGTGTTGAGCAGGACGCGGCCGGTGGCGCGGTCCACGACCGGCACGGGGTTGCCGAACTTGTTGCCGCCGTCGTCGGCGACGACGGACAGCCCGCCCCAGGTGCGGCCGCCGTCCCGGGACCGCTTGAGCACGAGGTCGATGTCGCCGTCGTCGCCCGGACCGTCCACCCGGCCCTCGGCGAACGCGAGGAGCGTGCCGTCGGCGGCCTCGGCGACGGCGGGGATGCGGAAGGAGTGGTAGCCGTCCTCGCCGCGCTCGAAGACGGTGGCGTAGGCGATGCGCGGACCGGGCCCCGGCGCGGCCGGCCTGTCCGGCGCCGCGGCCGCGGGCGCGGCGGCGGCCGGTACCGCGCCGGCCAGCAGCAGCCCGCAGGCGGCGAGGCCGGCGGCTCTCAACGGCCCTCTGCGGCGGGCGGACGGGCGGGTGGACGGGGGAACGGGTGCGGACATGGTGCTCCCTTCAGGGATGGGTGTCACCGGAGGAGGTCCAGGCGGCGGGGCCGCCGGCATCGAGGGCGCGGCGGACGGCCGCCGCGTCGTGCGCGCGGGGGGCGGCGCGCGGATCGCCGCCGGGAGCCGCGGCGGCGGGGCCGCGGCCGGGGACGCGCGGGGCGTTCTCGTCGAGGCGCGGCGGCACCGGGGTGTCGAAGACCGCCCACCGCCACAGCGCCCCGCGCAGCTCCGCGGTGGCGTCCGCGCAGGCGGGGTCGGCGAGCCGGTCGGTCAGCTCGTACGGGTCGGACGCCAGGTCGTACAGGGCGTCCTCGGCCGGGTCCGCGGCAAGCAGCAGCTTGTGCGTACGGGAGCGGGCCATGAGCACCCGGCCGCGCCGGCGGTCCTCGGCGAAGACGTACCGGTCCCCGGCGGCCGGCCCCGCGAGGTCGCGCCCCGGCAGTGCGCCGGACGCGGCGGCGCCGCAGGCGGCGAGCACCGTGGGGGCCACGTCGACCAGCGAGGCCGGGATGTCGCTCACCTCCCCGCGGCGGTCGCCGCCGCGGGCCCCGGCCGGGTACTTGACCAGCAGCGGCACCCGCACCAGCGGGTCGTACATCGGGCCGTCCTTGAGCAGCAGGTGGTGGAAGCCCAGGTACTCGCCGTGGTCGGAGGTGAACAGCACGAGGGTGTCGTCGTAGAGCCCGCGCCCGCGCAGCGCGTCCAGCAGCCGGCCGACGTGGTGGTCGAGCTGGGCGATGGAGCCGTAGTAGTGGGCGAGGACGGTGCGCAGCACCGGCTCGGTCAGCGGACCGTAGTCGAAGTACGCGCGGGCGTACGGCAGGTCGGCGTCGGGGATGGCGGGCGTCCAGCCCGGCGGGAGCGCGAGCGCGGCCGGGTCGTGGAGCGCGTCCCAGGGGGCGGGCGGATCGAAGGGGTGGTGGGGTTTGACGAACGAGACGTGCAGGAGCTGCCCGCCGCCGCCGTCCCACGCGTCCAGCTCCCGCAGGGCGCGCTCGGCGATCCAGGTGGTGGAGTGCCACTCCTCGGGCAGGTCGGAGCGGCCGGTGCCGTACGTGTCCCGGTAGCCCGGCGGCGCCTGGGGGCGCAGGGCGAGTTCCTGGTCGAGCAGGTCGACGACGTCGGCGAGGCCGGCGGCGCGCAGTTCGCGGTGGTAGTCGTCGTCGTACCGGCCGGGGCCGTGCTGTTCGGCGAGCTGGAGGCGGTCGTAGCCGACGTCCAGGTAGGTCGGGGTGAAGTGCATCTTGCCGACGGCGGCGGTCCGGTAGCCGGCGCGGCGCAGGGCGCGGGGGAAGGTGTCGAGGGCGGGGTCGAGGGTGCTGTGGTTCGTCCAGCCGCCGTGCTGGTGGGCGTAGAGGCCGCTGAGCATGGCGTAGCGGGAGGGGGTGCAGACGGGGTACGGGCAGTACGCCTCGGTGTGCCGGACCCCGTCGGCGGCGAGCCGGTCGAGGGCGGGGGTGCGGACGTCGGGGTGGCCGGCGGCGCCGAGGCAGTCCCAGCGGTACTGGTCCGCCTGGATGACCAGCACGTTGGGGCGGGCGCGGGACGGGCCCGGCGGCGCGGGGTGCGGCCCGGTCACGCGGACGGCCCGTCCGGGAAGCCGATGCGGTCGAAGTCGGCGCTCAGGGCGGCGAGCTGGGCGTCGTCGAGCGTGCCCAGCGGCTCCCGGCACGGGCCGCAGTCCACGCCCGCGAGCCGGGTCGCGGCCTTGAAGCCGGGCAGCTCGCCGGCGTGCCGGGAGGCGGCGTCGATGGCGGCTTGGGCGAGGAGTTGGCAGGCACGCGCCCGGTCGGTCTCGCCGCGTTCGAGATGGCGGACGAGCCGCAGGTAGACGGGGGCGGCGAAGTTGTAGGCGGAGCCGATCGCGGCGCGCGCCCCGACCCCGGCGGCGGCGAGCAGCAGCCGGGCGCTGCCGAAGTACATCTCGTGGGTGTCCCCGGCCCGTTCCAGACATCGCTGGAAGTCGGCCAGGTCGTTGTCGGCGTACTTGATGCCGGCGAAGGTGGGGATGCGCCGGGCGGCCTCCGTGAGGAGTTCGCTGGCCGGCACCTGCACCCCGGTGACGGACGGTATGTGGTAGTAGATGAACGGCAGCCGGGGGGCCGCGGCGGCCAGCGGGGCGAGGAAGTCCGTGAGCGCGGCGGCGTCCCGGGGCCGGTGGAAGTAGGGCGGGACGGCGGAGACCGCGCGGGCGCCGCTCGCCTCGGCGTGGGCGGCGAGGGCCTGCGCCTCGGCGAGGCTGGTGTGGCCGACGTGCGCGATGACGTCCATCCGCCCCTCCGCCACCGCGCACCACCGCTCCAGCAGCGCCATCCGCTCGGCGACGGTGAGGGAGGCCCCCTCGCCGGCGGTGCCGCCGACGTACACCGCCGGGCAGCCCCAGGCCGCCACCGCGTCCGCCTGCTCGCCGACGGTCTCCAGATCGAGGCCGCCGTCGGGGCGGAAGGGGGTGAACACCGCGGTGAGCAGGCTCATCACCGGGCTGCCTGTGGCGTAGTCGAGCGCTTTCATACGAGACCTTTCTCGGAGGACGGGGGTGGCTGGGCACGGGCACGGCCGCGGGGGCCGGCGGGCGTCCCGGCGGTGGGCCGGGCGGACGGGCGGGTCAGGCGGAGGGGAGGACGGAGCGCGGCGGGCAGGCGGGTGGGCGGACGGACAGGACGGACGGCCGGACGCGCGAGGAGGACCGGCGAGGCGGACGGAGAGCGGACGGCCGTGACCGGACGTGCCGAGCGGCGGGCGGGCCGGGCGGCGGCGGGGCCGCGGGCAGCGAGGCGCCCGCCGGCGGCGCCCGGGCGAGGCGTCCCTCGCCCGGCGCCCCACCGCCGGCCGCCCGGCGACCAGCGTGCGACGGCGACCGCCGGCTGCCCGGCGGCCCTCACCACGGGGACCACCGCCCTACCACCGGGCCGACTACCGCCGCGCGATGCCCCCCCGGCGACCACCCCCGGCCGCCCCCGCTACGCGGTATCGGTGCGGGTGAGGTCGAGGAAGTCGCGCTTGTCGACGGCGTAGCCGCTGACGTTCCGCTCCAGCGCGGCCAGCGAGGGCCTGGTGGCGATGCCGACGGCCCACGCCTCGTCGACCAGGACCTCGTTCAGCTCCGCGTACGCCGTGGCCTGCGCGTCGGGCGTGAGCGCGGTGCGGCTCGCCTCGACGGCGGCGGCGTAGCGGGCGGGGACGCGGGCGCCCATCATCACGTTGTCCTCGGTGGGCAGCATCTGCCGCCCGCGGGAGATCAGCGACGGACTCTGCAGGTTGTTCGGCTGCGCCGCGATGCAGCAGTCCAGCTCGCCCGCGAACAGCGCGTCGAGGAACGCCGTCTCCTCCATCGGCTTGAGCGTCAGCTCGAAGCCGATCTTCTCGAAGTCCGCCTGGATCGCCTGCACGATGTCCTTGGCACCCGGCTCGGGACCGAACGCCGCGGTCGCCTTGCGCGGCCCGCCGGCGGCGTCGAGCATCTTCCTCGCCGCGTCGAGGTCGAAGCCGTGGGAGTCGAGGTAGCCGGCGTCGAAGGCCGGGGACTCCGGCATGAACGCGGTGTAGACGGGCTTGCCGAGCCCGAAGCGCACCTGGTCGATGATCCGTTCGCGGTCGATCGCGCGGGCGAGGGCCTGGCGCACCTTCTTGTCGGCGAACGGCGGCCGGGCGCCGTTCATGAAGAACAGGTCCATCCGGCCCGCGCCCTGGACCAGCTCGTAGCGGTCGCGCAGCCGGTCGGCGTTGCGCAGTGACAGGTACAGCGCGCCGTCGAGGTCGCCCGACTCCAGCGCGCTGACGAGGGACTCCTCGTCGCGGAAGAAGCGGAACTCGACCTCGTCGAGCCGCGGTTCGCCGCTCTTCCAGAAGTCGGGGTTCTTCTTCAGCCGCAGCAGCCGGTCCCGCCGGAAGTCCTCCATCAGGAACGGGCCGGAGCCCGCCGGCTCCTTCTCCAGCACGGCGACGTCGTTCCGCTTCGCCGGCACCAGTGGGAAGGCGAACATCCAGTCCAGGACCAGCTCGTCGGGCACCGCCTCGGCGAAGTCCAGCCGCACCGTGCGGTCGTCCTCGGCGGTGGCCCGGTCGATGAACGCGGTCGTCGCGGCCAGCGTGAACCCCGCCTCCGGGTCCTTGGCGCGCTCGACGCCCGCGACGACGTCGGCGGCGGTGACCGCCTGACCGGACTGGAACTCGCTCTTGCGGAGGGTCACGGTCACGGACTTCTTGTCGCCGGCGAACTCCCACTTCGAGGCGGCGGCGGGCGTGGCCGTGTAGTCGTCGGTGTAGTCGAGGAGGTAGGCGTAGAAGGTGTGGATGTGCAGGGCGGTGTTCGTCTGGTACGGGTCGAACTGCATGATCTGCGTGGTGCCGAGGGTCAGCCGGCCGGACGCGTCGCCGGACCGGCTGCCCTCGCCGCAGGCGGTCAGCAGCGGTACCCCGGCCAGCGAGCCGGCTCCGGTCAGACCGGCGGCCTTGAGCAGGGAACGCCGGCTGAGCCGTGGCGCGGGTCGTGCCATGACAGGACTCCTTTGACGTAGTGCGAGCGCGGGTGTCGGGGGGAGCAGGGTGCGGAGGAGTCGGTGCGGAGGAGTCGGTGCGGCGGTCAGGCGAGCCGGATCCGCGGGTCGAGGTAGGCGTAGAGGACGTCGACCAGCAGGTTGAGGCAGAGGAAGGCGGCCACGACGAAGAGCACGCCGCCCTGCACGACCGCGTAGTCGCGTTCGCCGATCGAGGTGTAGAGGAGCCGGCCGAGGCCCGGGTAGTTGAAGACGGCCTCGATGACGACGGTGCCGCCCAGGAAGCCGCCGAGCTGGATGCCGACGACGGTGACCGTCGGCAGCGCGGCGTTGCGCAGCGCGTGCCGGCGTACGACGTACCGCTCCGGCACACCCTTGGCGCGCGCGGTGCGGATGTAGTCCCGGCCCATCACCTCGTGCAGCGAGGCGGCCAGGAAGCGTGCGAGGACGCTGGAGGCGTGCACGGCGACCGCGAGCGCGGGCAGGATCGTGGCGCGTACCGCGCCCGCCGGGTCGCTGAACAGCGGCACGTAGTCGCTGGCCGCGGGGAGCGCGCCGAGCTGCACGGCGAAGACGATGATGAGCAGCAGGCCGAGCCAGAAGGCGGGGATCGCGAGCCCGGCGGTGAGGTACGCGTCGGCGGCGCGGCCGGCCCAGGAGCGGGGGCGCAGCGCGACGACGGTGCCGACGGGGATGCCGATGAGCAGGGTGAGCGCCATGGCGAAGGCGGCGAGCTGCCCGGTGGCGGGGACGGTGTCGAGGAGCGTGGAGCGGACGGTCTCGGCGGAGAAGTACGAGTCGCCGAGGTCGCCGGTGACGGCGTTGCCGAGCCAGGTGACGTACTGCTGGACCACCGAGTCGTCCAGGCCGAGCCGCTCGCGGGTGGCGGCCAGTTCGGCCGGGGCGGCGTCGGGGCCGGTGAGGACCGTCGCCGGGTCGCCGGGCAGCGCGAAGACGAACGCCCAGACCGCGAGGGAGCCGAGGAACAGCACGAGGGCGAACTGCAGCAGCCGCCGGATGACGTACGCGTACATTCAGATCGTCCCTTCCCGCGCCCCGCCGGCCACGGCCGTGCCGAAGGCGCGTTGCAGCCCGCGCCCCACCCGGTCGAGGCAGAAGACGGTGAACGCGAGGCAGAGCCCGGGGAAGACGCCGTACCAGGGGCTCTGGTGCAGGTACGAGCGGGCCTCCTGGAGCATCCCGCCCCAGGAGGGCGCCGGCGGCGGGGTGCCGAGGCCGAGCAGGCTGAGACCGGACTCGACGACGACCGCGAGCGAGGCGGTGACGACGAGCTGGACGAGGATGGGGCCGAGGACGTTCGGCAGCACCGTGCGCACCATGGTGTCGGCGGCCGGTGCGCCCATCCCGCGGGAGGCGACGACGAAGTCGCGCTCCCTGATGGAGAGCGTGGCCGCGCGGGTGAGCCGGGCGAACTCCGGTACGGCGCCGATGCCGATGGCGAGGACCAGGTTCAGCCGGCCGGGGCCGAGGACGGCGATGATGACGAGCGCGAGCAGGATGCCGGGCACGGCGAGCAGCAGGTCGGTCAGCCGCATGGCGACGGCGTCGGCCCAGCGGCCGACGTAGCCGGCGACGAGGCCTAGCGGCACGCCGACGAGCGCGCCGAGGGCGGCGGCACCGAAGCCGACGAGCAGCGAGGCGCGGGTGCCATGGATGACCCGGGAGGCGATGTCGCGGCCGAGTTCGTCGGTGCCGAGGAGGTGGGTGGCGGAGGGGCCGAGCAGGTTGTCGGCGCCCTGTTCGTTGGGGTCGAAGGGGGCCGCCCAGGGGGCGAGGAGGGCCAGGAGTACGAGCAGCAGCAGCCCGGCGGCGCCGACGAGCGCGGAGCGGGAGCGGGCGAAGCGGCGGGCGGCGGCGAACCGGGGCGCTCCCGCGGGCGGGCCGGCGGGGGTCTTGGCGAGGGCGGCGTCCGTCACGAGTGCACCTCGTCGCGTACGGGGCCGGCCGCGCGGGCGGCGGCACCGCGCAGCGTCTCGGCGAAGTGGCAGGCGGTCAGGCCGCCGTCGACGTCGCGCAGCACCGGCTCCTCGGCGGCGCAGCGCTCCTCCGCGAACGGGCAGCGGGTGCGGAACCGGCAGCCCGACGGCGGGTCGGCCGGGCTCGGCACGTCGCCCCCGAGCGGCGCCCGGCGGCGGGTCCCGCGGCCGGCGGGGTCGGGGGCGGGCACGGAGTCGAGCAGCGCGCGGGTGTACGGGTGGCGGGGGTTGCCGTAGATGCGCTCGGCGGGGCCGGCCTCGACGATCCGGCCGAGGTACATGACGGCGACCTCGTCGGCGACCTGCCGGACGACGGACAGGTCGTGGCTGACGAAGAGGTACGCCATGCCGGACTCGTGCTGGAGGTCGGCGAGGAGGTTGAGGACCTGCGCCTGGACGGAGACGTCGAGTGCGGAGACCGGTTCGTCCAGGAGCAGCAGCCGCGGCCGCAGCGCCAGGGCGCGGGCGATGGCGACGCGCTGGCGCTGCCCGCCGGAGAACTCGGCGGGGTAGCGGTCGGTGTGCTCGGGGCGCAGGCCGACGCGGTCGAAGAGGTCGAGCACGCGCGTGCGCCGCTGGGGGCGGCTGAAGCCGCCCGCGAGGCGCAGGGGTTCTGCGACGTTGTCGCCGACGCTGAGCCGGGGGTTCAGGGAGGCGAAGGGGTCCTGGTAGACCATCTGCACGCGCTGCCGGATGCGCCGCAGTTCGCCGCGGTTCGCGCGGACGAGGTCGTGCCCGGCGACGGTCAGTTCCCCGCCGCTGGGCTGGACGAGCCGCAGCAGCATCCGCGCCAGCGTCGACTTCCCGCACCCGGACTCCCCCACGAGCCCGAGCGTCCGCCCGGCGGGTATCCGCATGGACACCCCGTCGACGGCGTGCACGTACCCGGAGGTGCGGGCGAAGACCCCGGTACGGACGGGAAAGAGCTTGCGCGCGTCCCGCACGTCGAGGGCGACCCCGCCGTCCGGCGGTGCGCCACGCGGTGCGGCGGCGCCGGACCCGGCAGCCGACCGGCCGTCCGGGTCCGGCGCACGACTGCCGTCCGGCCGCGGGCCGGACTTCTCCGGCTCACCGTGCCGCGACGGAGTCATGCCCTGCACCCCGGCGCCGCCGTCCGCCGCGCCCGCGGCGGCCGCCGCGGCGTCCCGACCGGGTCCCGCCGCCCTCGGGGGCGGGCCGGCCTCGTCCGGGTAGTGGCACGCGCTCAGGCCCGCTCCGGTCACGACCGGCTCCGGGCGCTCCTGCGCGCACCGCGCGCGGTCGTGGCCCACCGGGCAGCGCGGGGCGAACGGGCAGCCCGGGACGGCCTCGATCAGGTCCGGGGGCCGGCCCGGTATGGGCGTGAGGCGGTCGGCGCGCACGTCGAGGCGCGGCAGCGACGCCAGCAGGGCCGCGGTGTACGGGTGCCGGGGCCGGGCGAAGACGTCGTACACCGTGCCCGACTCGACCACCCGCCCGCCGTACATCACGCACAGCCGGTCGGCGGTCTCCGCCACCACCCCCAGGTCGTGGGTGATCAGCACGGTCGCCGCCCCGGTCTCCCGCGCCGCCCGCCGCAGCACGTCGAGGATCTGCGCCTGGACGCTGACGTCGAGCGCCGTGGTCGGCTCGTCCGCGATCAGGACCCGCGGCCGGTTGGCCATCGCCATCGCGATGACCGCGCGCTGGCACATCCCGCCGGAGAACTGGTGGGGGTACGCGTCGTACCGCCCGGCGGGGTTCGGCACGCCGACCTCGTCGAGCAGCTCCACGGTCCGGGCCCGCGCGGCGGGCGCCGTCAGCGCCCGGTCGTGCACCCGCAGCGCCTCCGCGATCTGGTCGCCGACGCGCTGCACCGGGTTGAGGGCCGTGCCGGGGTCCTGGAAGATCATCGCCACGTCGCGGCCGAGCACCGCGCGCAGTTCGGCCGGCGGCAGCGCGAGCAGGTCCGTACCGCCCAGCAGCGCCTGCCCGGTCACCCGCCGCACGTTCCCGGCGGAGAGCAGCCCCAGCGCGGCCAGGGCCGTGACGCTCTTGCCGGAGCCGGTCTCGCCGACGACGCCGAGGGTCTCGCCGGCGGCGACGTCGTAGCTCACGCCGTCCGCCGCGCGCACCACGCCGGCCGGGGTGTCGAACTCAACGGTCAAGTCCCTGATGCTCAGGGCCGACCCTGTGTCTGGTGCCACCGGCTCCCCCTATGGGAACGTTCAGAGCCTG
The DNA here is from genome assembly GCF_020400605.1 of Streptomyces aculeolatus. Taxonomy (GTDB): domain Bacteria; phylum Actinomycetota; class Actinomycetes; order Streptomycetales; family Streptomycetaceae; genus Streptomyces; species Streptomyces aculeolatus. The sequence goes on from NZ_JAINRD010000004.1 coordinate 316,539, forward strand.
CAAGATATCCTACAAGTTCGGGACCGTAGGTTCACGGTGCGCCGCTGTCAAGAGCCGTGGTAGGACGGGGATTCGAGAGTGGACGAGAGAAGTCGGGAGTCGTCGGTGCAACCAGCGTTCAAGCGGGTGGGGACCGTACCCCCGCTGCACAAGACGGTGCAGGACGAGATCAGGCACTACATCATCAAGCGCGGGCTGCGGCCCGGCGACCCGCTCAAGCCGGAGGCCGAGCTGGCCCGGCTCTTCGGCGTCAGCCGCAACTCCGTCCGGGAGGCGGTGAAGGCCCTGGAGTCCACGGGCGTGCTCGAAACCCGCCGGGGCAGCGGCGTGTTCGTCCGCGACTTCTCCTTCACCCCCCTTCTCGACAACCTGCCGTACGGGCTGATGCAGGGCCCGCGTGCGCTGGGCGAGCTGGTCGCGCTGCGCAAGGCGCTGGAGTCCGGGATGATCGCCGACGCGATGCGGTCGCTGACGCCGCGGAGCGTGGACTCGCTGCGCGAGGTGCTGGCCGGCATGCGGGCGGCGGCGGACCGGCACGAGGAGATCGCCGAGCTGGACCGGGAGTTCCACCGGCTGCTCTTCGCCGACCTCGGCAACTCGATGCTGCTCCAGCTCTTCGACCTGTTCTGGGTCGCGTACCACCGGGCCGCGCCGACCGCCCCGCACCGCGACCCGGAGGTGATCCACGAGCTGCACGCCCGTATTCTCGACGCGGTGCTCAGCGGCGATCCCGAGCGGGCCAGGGAGGCCGTGCGGCAGCACTACGTCGGCATCGAGGAGCGGGTCGCCGGGTCCGCGCCCTGACGGCGCGGGCGGCCCGGCTCGCTCCCCCGGCAGATAGGGACCGACCGGCCGTTGACAGCGGCGGTGCCGCGGTGGTGGGCTCTCGGCCTGCGCCCCGCGTGGGGCGGGCGGCCCTGGCGTTCGCCGGTGTTGGTGTACGGCACACGTACGGGCATCCTTAACCGCGCCGAAACGCGCGGTCGATGAGCGGCCGACAGCGTCGGCGTATGGTCGAGGAGACGGCCGGGGGCCGGTGCACGGCACCGGAGACGGACGGAGGGCAGGCGGAGTTGGGCGGATCTGCCAGGCGGCGGGTGGCCACGGCGACGGCGCTGTCCGCCGCCGTGATCGGCGGGCTGCTCGGCGGCCGGGCGCCGGACGCCGCAGCGGAGCCCCGGCAGCCGGACACCGGCGGCGCGGGGTCGGCCGAGGCCCCGGCCGGCCAGGAGGCGCTGCGCGACGCGGTGTGGCCGCGCCCGCAGCAGCTGCGCGCCCGCGACGGCGAGGTGCACGCGGGCGGGCAGGCGGTGCTCGTCACCCCCGAGGGCGCGGACGCGCGGGCGCTCGCGGAGCTGCGCGAGGTGCTGCGGTCCTTCGGAGTGCGGGAGTTCACGCAGGTGCGCCCCGGCGCCGCGCTGCCCGCGACCGGTCTCGTGGTCCACGCCGACCAGGCGCCGGCCGGCACCGCGGGCGTCGCGGGCCCGCCGCCGCGCCGTTCCCCCGCCGACGCGGTGCTGCGCGCGCTGGGCGCCGGCGAGCAGGCCGACCTGCCGGCCGGGGGCTACCGGCTGGCCGCCGGGCAGTACGAGGGCCGCGACGTGGTCGCGCTGGCCGGCACCGACGCGGCCGGCCTCTTCCACGGCGTGCAGACGCTGCGCGAACTGGGCCGCGCGGCCCGTACGGAGAACACCCTGCCCGCCGTGTCCGTACGCGACTGGCCGGGCACCGCCGTCCGCGGCATCGCCGAGAACCACTACGGCCGCCCCTGGAGCCACGAACAGCGCCTGGCGCAGCTCGACTTCATGGGCCGCACGAAGCTCAACCGCTACCTCTACTCCCCCGGCGACGACCCGTACCGCCAGGCCGGCTGGCGCGAGGCGTACCCGGCGGAGCAGCGCGCCCGGTTCCGCGAGCTGGCCGAGCGGGCGCGCGCCAACCACGTGACGCTCGCCTGGGCGGTGGCGCCGGGCCAGAACTTCTGCTTCTCCTCGGGACGCGACCGCAAGGACCTGCTGGCCAAGGCGGACGCGATGTGGGCGCTGGGCGTACGGGCGTTCCAGCTCCAGTTCCAGGACGTCAGCTACAGCGAGTGGGCCTGCGGCGAGGACGCCGACGAGTACGGCTCGGGCCCGGAGGCCGCCGCCCGCGCGCAGGCCGAGACCGCCAACGCGCTGGCCGCGCACCTGTCCCGGCGGCACCCGGACGCGGCGCCGCTGTCGCTGCTGCCGACCGAGTACTACCAGGACGGCACCACCGACTACCGCTCCGCGCTCGCCGGGGAGCTGGACGAGCGGGTCGAGGTCGCCTGGTCGGGCGTCGGCGCGGTGCCCAAGGAGATCAGCGGCGCGCAACTGCGCGACGCGCAGGCCGCGTTCGGCGGCCACCCGCTGGTGACGCAGGACAACTACCCCGTCAACGACTACGCCCGCGACCGCATCTTCCTCGGCCCGTACGACGGCCGCGACCCGGCGGTGGCCGCCGGCTCCGCGGGTGTGCTGGCCGGCGCGATGGAGCAGCCCGCCGCCTCCCGCGTGCCGCTGTTCACCGTCGCCGACTACGCCTGGAACCCCCGCGCGTACGACCCGGACGCCGCCTGGCGGGCCGCCGTGCGCGACCTCGCCGCGGACGCCCCCGACCCCGAGAGCGCGGGCGCCGCGCTCGCCGCACTGGCCGGCAACTCGGCGTCGTCGGAGCTGGGTGCGCAGGAGTCCGCGTACCTGCGGCCGCTGATCGCGGACTTCTGGCGCGAGCGGGAGCGCGCGTCGGGCGGCCGGCGGGACGCCGAGAAGGCGGCGCAGCGGCTGCGGGACGCGTTCACCGTGATGCGCCGCGCGCCGGAGGAGCTGGCGCCGCTGGCGGACGGCACGTTCGACGACGAGGTGCGGCCGTGGCTCGCGCGGCTGTCGCGGTACGGCGCGGCCGGCGAGCGGGCGGTGGACATGGTCACCGCGCAGGCCGCGGGCCGCAACGAGGAGGCGTGGCAGGCGCGGCTGGAGCTGCAGCGCCTGGCCCGCGAGGCGGGCAGCGGCGGCGGGGTGGTGGGCGCGGGCGTGCTCGACGCCTTCCTCAGCCGGGCGCTGACGGACTCCGACTCGTGGCTGGGCGCGGGCGGCGGCGCGGGGCGCGCCGCCGGCGCCGGGGCGTCCGCCGCCGGCGGCGCGGAGCCGCTGGAGGGCTCGTCGGTGAAGTCGGCGGCCGACGGCAGGCCGGCCACGGCGTACGAGGCCGCCCGCCCGCCGTCGCCCGGCACGCACGAGGCGCTGGTGGTGGAGTTCGACCGGCAGCCGCTGCGGGCGGTGACGGTGCTGACCCAGCCGGGCACGGGCACCAGGGCGGAAGTGCAGATCCGGGTACGCGACGGCGGCCGGACCGCATGGCGGCCGCTCGGCGAACTCGACGGCGGCGGCTGGACGGAGCTGCCCGCGAAGCGCGCCGGGGCCGACGCGGTACGGCTCGTCTGGGCGGCCGACACCACGGCACCGGTGGTGCACGAGGTGGTGCCGTGGTTCGCCGACGAGCCCGGCGCCCGGCTGTCGCTCTCCCGCGACGAGGCCGACGTGACGATCGGCGGCGACCCGGTGGTCGTGGACGCGGAGCTGTCCGCGGCGCGGCCGGGCGACGCGGGCGGCACGCTGACCGCGAAGGCGCCGAAGGGGCTGGAGGCGGAGTCCCCCGGCGAGGTGCGGATAGCCCGCGGCACGACTGCCAGGGCCCCGGTCGAGATCCGCGCGACCGAGGACGTTGCGCCCGGGACGTACGAGGTCCCGGTGCGGCTGGAGGACCGGGACGGCACCCAGGTCCGCACCGTCACCGTGCACGCCTACCCCGCGGTGGGCGGCCCCGACCTGGCGCGCGCCGGACGGGCGTCGTCGTCGGCGGACGAGACGCCGGACTTCCCGGCGGCGGCGGTCGCGGACGGCGACCCGGAGACGCGGTGGTCCTCGCCGGTCGAGGACGGCGCCTGGGTGCAGGTGCGGCTGGCGGAGCCGGCGCGGGTCGGCGAGGTGGCCCTGACGTGGGAGAGCGCGTACGCGAAGCGCTACCGCGTGCAGGTCTCCGCCGACGGCCGCCGCTGGCGCACGGCGGCGGCCGTGGACGACGGCGGCGGCGGGCGCGAGTCGGTGCGGATGGACGAGCGCGACGTGCGGTACGTCCGCGTCCAGGGGGTGGAGCGGGCCACGGAGTTCGGCTATTCGCTGTACGCCCTGGAGGTCCGGTCCGTCCGCGACTGACGACCGGGCCGGCTCCGCAACCGGCGGGGCCCGCCCCCGGCCGCCCGCCCCTCAGCCGTAGTGGGCGCGGGTGCGGGACCTGGCTTCCTCCGGGGCGGCCGCGCGGTCCAGGCCCAGGAGTGCCGCGCCCAGCACCGGCGGGGCCGTGACCACCCGGGGCACCGCCTTCGGCGCCCGGGCCGTGAGCAGCGTACGCACCCGGTCGTCCAACTGCGCGTGGCCCGCGGCCAGGACGCTGCCGCCGAGCACCACCGGCACCTCCTCGTCCAGCAGCTCCAGCCGCTCCAGCGCCACCGTCGCCAGGGCCACCACCTCGTCCGCCTGCCGGTCCACGATGGCCCGCGCCACCGCGTCGCCGCCGGCCGCCACCGCGAAGAGCAGCGGCGCCAGCCGCTGGGTGCGCGCCACCGGGACGGTGCCCAGGTGGACGCCCTCGATCAGCTCGGACATCGTGCCGAGGCCGAAGTGCTCCGGCACCGCCGCCGCCAGGGCGGTCGCCTCGCCGCGGCCGTCCTCCGCCCGCGCCGCGTACCAGACCGCCTCCGCCGCGAGGCCCGCGCCGCCGCCCCAGTCGCCGGACAGCTTGCCGAGAGCGAGGAACCGGTGGGTGCGGCCGTCGGGGAGCAGCCCGGCGCAGTTGATGCCGGCGCCGCAGACGACGGCGACGCCGCGCGGCTCGGCGCCCGGCGGGAGGCCGGCGCGCAGCAGGGCGAACGTGTCGTTGTGGACGGCGACCGTGCGGCCCCACCCGCGCGCCTGGAGCGCCGCGCCGATGGTGCGCTCCTCGACGGGCAGGTCCACGTTGGCCAGGCACGCGGACACGTGCTCGGCGACGAGCCCGGTGCCGGAGCCGGGTCCGGCACCGAAGGCACGTGGGCCGTCCGGTCCGTCCGGTCCGTCCGGTCCGTCCGGTCCGTCCGGTTCGCCGGAGGCGCTCCGTGCCGCCGCGGCCACCGCTTCCGCCAGCACGTCGACCGCCGCCGCCACCCCGGCCGTCGGCGGCCGGAAGCCCCCGCTGCGCCCCTCCCCCAGCACCGTGCCGTCCGCCGCGACCAGCGCCGCGTCCGTCTTGCTGTTCCCGGCGTCGATCGCCAGTACGGCGGCTGTCCGCCCCGGGCTCAGGCCCACGGCAGGTGGTCCCGGTTGTGCGCGATCAGCGCGTCCGTCAGCCTCCCGGCGCGGTCGTACTGCCCGACCAGCGGGTGTGCCAGCAGCGCGCGGAAGACGCGCTCGCGCCCGCCGTGCAGCGCCGCCTCCAGGGCCAGCCGCTCGTACGCCGTGGTGTGCGCGACGAGGCCGGCGAAGAGCGGGTCCAGCTCCGGGACGGCGAGCGGCCGGGCGCCCTCGGCGGTGACCTCGGCCTGCACCTCGACGACCGCGTCGTCGGGGAGGAACGGCAGCGTGCCGCGGTTGGCGGTGTTGACGACCTGGACGGCGCCGGCCGCTCCGCCCAGCAGGGACGCGGCGAGCGCGACGGCGGCCTCGGAGTAGTACGCGCCGCCGCGCTTGGACAGCAGCTCCGGCTTGGTGTCGAGCGCCGGGTCGGCGTACATGCGCAGCAGCTCGGCCTCCATGCCGGCGACCTGCGCGCCCCGCGTGGGGCCCTCGCGCTGTTCGCGTACGACCTGGTCGTGGGCGTAGAAGTAGCGCAGATAGTACGAGGGCACGACGCCGAGCCGGGTCAGCAGGTCCGGCGGCAGGTGCAGGTCCGCGGCGATCCGGGTGCCGTGCTCGCCGATCAGCTTGGGCATCACGTCGACGCCGCCGGGGCCGCCGAGGCGTACGGCCAGCTCCCAGGTGAGGTGGTTGAGGCCGACGTGCTCCAGGTGGAGGTCCTCGGGAGCGGCGTCCAGCAGGGCCGCGAACTTGCGTTGCAGGTGGATGGCCACGTTGCACAGGCCGACCGCGCGGTGCCCGGCCTTCAGCAGCGCGCGGGTGACGATGCCGACGGGGTTGGTGAAGTCGATGATCCAGGCGTCCGGGGCGGCCTGGCGGACCCGTTCGGCGATGTCGAGTACCACGGGCACGGTGCGCAGCGCCTTGGCGAGTCCGCCCGCGCCGGTCGTCTCCTGCCCGACGCAGCCGCAGTCCAGCGGCCACGTCTCGTCCTGCTGCCGCGCCGCCTGCCCGCCGACGCGCAGTTGGACGAGGACGGCGTCGGCGCCCTCGACGCCTTCTTCGAGACGGGCGGTGGTGACGACCCGCCCGTCGTGGCCCTGCCGGGTGAACATGCGCCGCGCCAGGGCGCCGATCAGGTCCAGCCGCTCGGCGGCGGGGTCGATGAGCACCAGCTCGTCGACGGGCAGCGTCTCGCGCAGCCGCGCGAACCCGTCGACCAGCTCGGGCGTGTAGGTCGAGCCGCCGCCTACCACTGCGAGTTTCACCCTTTGACTCCTGTCAGCGTGACGCCCTCGATGAAGGCTTTCTGGGCGAAGAAGAACACCACGATCACCGGGGCCATGACCAGGACCGTGGCCGCCATGGTGAGGTTCCAGTCGGTCTGGTGGGCCCCCTTGAACGACTCCAGGCCGTAGCTCAGCGTCCACCAGCCCGGGTTCTCCGAGGCGTAGATCTGCGGCCCGAAGTAGTCGTTCCAGCAGTAGAAGAAGTGGAACAGGGCGACGGCGGCGATGGCGGGCTTGGCCATGGGCACCACGATGCGCAGCAGCGTGCGCAGTTCGCCGCAGCCGTCGATGCGCGCGGCCTCGGTGTACTCGCGCGGGATGGTCAGCAGGAACTGCCGCAGCAGGAAGACGCTGAAGGGGTTGGCGAAGGCGAACGGGATGATCAGCGGCCACAGGGTGCCGGTCATGTCCATCTGCCGGGACCAGAACAGGTACATGGGCACGATGACGACCTGCGGGGGCAGCATCATCGCGGCGATGACCATCATCATCGCCAGGTTCCGGCCGCGGAAGCGGAACTTGGCCAGCGCGTACGCCACCGGGAGGCTGGAGCCGACGGCGAGCACGGTGCCCAGGCCCGCGTAGAGGAGCGTGTTGCGCCACCAGGTGAGGAAGCCCGGGGTCTCCCACACGGTGCCGAAGTTGCCCCACTCCCAGGTACGCGGCCACAGCGCCCGCGTCAGCGCCTGGTCGTCGCTCATCACGGCGGTCAGGAGGACGAAGAGGAACGGCAGCACGAAGAAGAGCGCGGCGGCGATCGCCAGGGCGTGCACCGCGACCCAGTTCAGCACCTGCCTGCGGCGCGCCTGCGCGCCGGCCGACGGGCCGCGCGGGCGCCGGTTCCGGGCCGCGGGCCACGCCGCCGGCCGCTTCCGCTCGACCGGATGTGCCGCCGCCATCAGTCGTCCTCCTTCAGGAAGCCGCTGCCGCGGCGCATGAGCGTGTACGTGAAGGCCATCGCGAGGACGAAGAGCACCAGGGCGACGACGCACGCGGCACCGGTGTCGAACCGCTGGAAGCCCAGGTGGTAGACGCTCTGCGGGACGGTGAGGGTCGACTTCTCCGGGTAGCCGGGCTCGAAGTGCTGCCCCGAGCCGCCGATGACGCCGCTGGCGACCTTCGCGGCCACGATGGGCTCGGTGTAGTACTGCATCGTGGCGATCACGCCGGTGACGACGGCGAAGAGCACGACGGGCCGGATGTTCGGCAGCGTGACGTACCGGAACCGGGACCATGCGCCCGCGCCGTCCAGCTCGGCGGCCTCGTACTGCTCCTTGGGCACGTCCAGCAGCGAGGCCATGAAGATGACCATGAGGTCGCCGACGCACCACAGCGCGAGGACCGTGAGCGCCGGTTTGGACCACTGGGCGTCGTTGAACCAGCCGGGCTCGCCCAGGCCGAGGCGGCCGAGGATGGTGTTGACCGGTCCGGTGCCGGGGTTCATCAGGAAGACGAACGACATGGTGGCGGCGACCGGCGGCGCCAGGTACGGCAGGTAGAACAGGGTGCGGAAGAGGCCGGCGCCGGTCTTGACCTTGGTGATGAGCAGGCCGATGCCGAGCCCGAAGACCGTGCGCAGGGTGACCATCACGGCCACCAGCCACAGGGTGTTGGCCAGGGCGGGCCAGAAGAAGGGGTAGTCGAAGAGGACGTAGCGCCAGTTCTTCAGCCCCACCCAGACGGGGTCGGTGAACCCGTCGTACTTCATGAAGGAGAAGTAGACGGTGGCCCCGAGCGGGTAGGCGAAGAAGACGCCGAAGCCGACGAGCCAGGGCGAGAGGAACCCGAGGGTGCGCAGCGTCGCGCGGCGGCGCCGCGCACCCAGGGTGTGGACGGCGGCGGCCATCAGCCGGCCTGCGCGTTGTCCTTGTCGATCTGCTCGTCGGCCTGCTCCAGCAGGGACGGCAGATCGTCCTCCTCGCCCTTTTCGTACTTCAGCCCGTAGTCCTGGAGGGTGAGCAGGAAGGCGCCGCCGTTCTTGGAGGGCGGGGCGTGGCTGGACTCCGGGTGCTGGGCGATGTCGACGAACGTGCGGTAGACCGGGTCGTCGTTGAGCTTCGGGGACTTCAGCGCGGCCAGTGTGGAGGGCACGTTGTGGATGGCGTTGGCGAAGTCCACGACGGCGTCGGTGTCGGTGGTCAGGTACTTCACCAGCTCCCAGGCGGCGTTCTTCTTCTCGCTGGTGGTGGCGATGCCGGTGATGGTGCCGGAGAGGTAGCCCTTGCCGTACGAGTCCGCCTGGTCGTCGGGGACGGGGAAGGGCGCCGCGCCTATCTCGAAGCCGACGCCGGCGTCGGCGGCCATCTTGCCGCGCCACTCGCCGTCCATCTGCATGGCGACCTGCCCGGTGTGGAACGGGTGCTTGGGGCCCCACTCGTCGCCGAAGGTGTTGCGGTACTTGCGCAGCTTCTCGAAGCCGCCGAGGGCGTCGACCATGCCCTTCTGCCACTCGAACAGCTCGGCCATCCTCGGGTCGGCGGCGGCGTTGGAGTTGCCCTCGTCGTCGAAGTAGGTGAGGCCGAACTGCCCGCCGTAGTGTTCGACGGTGGTCTCGTAGCCCTGGAAGTTGGGCATGAAGCCGAGCTGTTCGTAGCCGTCGCCGTCGGGCTTGGTGAGCTTCTCGGCGACCTCCTCCAGCTCGGAGAGGGTCTTCGGCGGGGCGTCGATGCCGGCTTCGGCGAAGGCGTCCTTGTTGTAGTAGAGGCCGTACGCGTCGCCGAGCAGGGGCAGGGCGCAGCGCTTGCCCTCGTACTGGGTGTAGTCGAGCATCGGGCCCGGGAAGGTCTCCTCCGGGTCGATGCCGGACTCCTTCAGGAAGGGGGCGAGGTCGGCGAGGACGTGGGAGGAGCAGAAGCGGCCGACGTTGTCGGTGGTGAACGAGGAGACGACGTCGGGGCCGTTGGAGCCGCCGGCGCGCAGGCCCTGGTTGAGCTTGTCGTCGTTGACGCCCTTGACGGTCTTGACGGTGATGTTGGGGAACTCGTCCTCGAAGGCGTCGATGTTCGCCTCGATCGCCTCGACCTCGGACGGCGCGCTCCAGCCGTGCCAGAAGGTGAGCGTGACGTCGGCGTCGGGGTCGTCGTTCGCGGAGCCGGAGTCGTTGCCGCCGGTGCAGGCGGCGGCGAGGAGCGACAGCGCGGCCGCGGCGGCGACCGCGGCGACGGCGCGGGCGCGTGGGCGGGTTGCGGGCATGGTCGTGGTACCTCCTGGCGGGTGCAGGGGATTTCTCGGGCGGGTGGGGCGGGAGCAGGCGGCGCGGGTGGGGTGGGAGCAGGCAGCGCGGGTGGAGCGGGAGCAGGCAGCGCGGGTGGGGCGGGAGCAGGCCGGGTGGGTGCCGGGCGGGCGGGGTCAGCGGGCGGTGGTGTCGAAGACCTCGTCGCGGGTGGCGGCGAGCGCGGTCTCCAGCGCGCCGGTGAGGACGGGGTGCCGCTCGACCTCGCCGGTCACCAGGCGCGGCCGGGGTGCGGCCAGTTCGGCCAGCTCGGACTGGACGAGTGCGCGCAGCCGGTCGCCGCCGGCGGCGAGCACGGCGCCGGAGAGCACGATGAGCTGCGGGTCGAGGACGGCGACGACGGAGGCGAGGCCGACGGCCAGGCGCTGTGCGAAGCGGTCGAGGAGTTCTGCGTGGCGGGGTTCTTCGGGTTCGGCGGCGGCGCCGGCGACGAGTTCTGCGGCGACCTCGGCGTAGTGCCCGCGCCCGGGCGTGAGGCCCAGTTCGCGGGCGAGCGGGGCGAGGGCCTGGGCGCCGGCCAGCTCCTGGAAGCCGCCGCTGTTGGCGCGGGTGACCTGGCGGACGAGGGTGGCGCCGGGCACCGGCAGGAAGCCGACCTCGCCGGCGCCGCCGGTGCTGCCGCGGTGCAGCCGGCCGCCGATGACGACGGCGGCGCCGAGGCCCTCCTCGTTCCACAGCAGCACGAAGTCGTCGTGGCCGCGGGCGGCGCCGCGGCGCTGCTCGGCGACGGCGGCGAGGTTCACGTCGTTGTCGTACGCGAGGGGCATCGGCAGGGCGGCGGCCAGCTCCTCCAGGAGCGTCGGGGAGTGCCAGCCGGGCAGGTGGGAGGCGTAGCGCAGGCGGCCGGTGCCGGGGTCGAAGGCACCGGGGGTGCCGATGACGGCCCGGTGCAGCTCGGCGCGGGTGAGCCCGGCGTCCTTGGCGGCGCCGTCGACGGCGCGGACGACGCGGTGCACGGTGCCCTCCGCGGCGCCGCCGCCGGTGCGCTTGGCGGTGGCCAGTTCGTACGAGCCGACCGTGCGGCCGGTGGCGTCGGCGACGGCCGCGCGGATCCGGGCGGCGGTGACGTCGAGCCCGACGACGTGGGCGACGGCGGGGTTGAGGGCGTAGAGCTGGGCGTTGGGTCCGGGGCTGCCCTCGCTGGTGCCGGTGGCGATCACCAGGCCGGCCGCCTCCAGCCGGGCCAGCAGCTGCGAGGCGGTCGGCTTCGACAGGCCGGTGAGCTTGCCGAGCCGGGTGCGCGAGAGCGTGCCGTGGTCGAGCAGCAGTTCCAGCGCGGCGCGGTCGTTCATCGCGCGCAGCGTCCCCGGGCCACCGGCCATGGGCGTCACCTCTCACCGTTCACCCCGAATGGTTAGGAAACTTTCCTATCGGAGTGCGGCGAAACTAGTGCCACCGGCGAAGCGCGTCAAGAGGAGGGACGAAACGCGAAGGGGCCGCGCGCGGCGGCCCGGGGCCGGGCCACTCCCCGCCCGGGGGCCGGGGCTACTCCCCGCCGCCACCGCCCGAGGGCGCCGCCTGCTGCGGCACCGCCACCTGCTCCGACCGGGGCGGCACCATGGCGCCCGGCGGTACGTCCGACATGACGACGCCGGCCCCGAGCAGCGCCTCCCGGAGCCGCCAGCGCAGCTCGCGCTCGACCCCGATGGACTTCCCGGGCATCGTCCTGACCTGGACCTGGAGGATCGCCGTGCCCTGCGTGACGGCCGTCAGGCCGAGCACGTCGACCTCGCCCCACAGCTGCTCGCTCCACGGCTCCGTCTGCCCGAACTCCTCCCCGGCGGCGGTGATCACATCGCGCACCCGCTCCAGATCCTCGCCCGCCGCCACGGGCACGTCGACGACGGCCGTGGCCCAGCCCTGGCTGAGGTTGCCGATCCGCTTGACCTCGCCGTTGCGCATGTACCAGATCGCCCCGTTGTCGCCGCGCAGCTTGGTCACCCGCAGCCCGACCTCGATCACCTCGCCGGTGACCTCGCCGACGTCGATGGTGTCCCCGACCCCGTACTGGTCCTCGATGAGCATGAAGACGCCGGAGAGGAAGTCCATCACCAGGTTGCGGGCGCCGAAGCCGAGCGCGACGCCCGCGACGCCGGCGCTGGCCAGCAGCGGCGCCAGGTCGATCTCGAGCGCGGACAGGACGGTCAGTGCGGCTGTGCCGAGAATCACGAAGGAGGCGCTGCTGCGCAGGATGGATCCGAGGGCTTCGGACCGCTGTCTGCGTCTCTCGTGGTTGACGAGGAGCCCGCCGAGGGCGGTGCCGTCCACGGCGTCGGCGGTGCGCGTCATCCGCGCTATCAGCTTGGTGATCATGCGCTGGACGACGCGGCGCAGCACGTACGCGATCACCACGACGAGCAGGATCCGCAGGCCCACGCCCAGCCAGGACGCCCAGTTCTCCTGGATCCACCCGGCGGTCTCCTCCGCGCTCCTGCGGGAGTCCTCGAGGGGCGTCGGGGAGGGGCTCTCGGCAGCCGGGCGGGCGGTGGCGAACACGGCGTGGAACCTTCCGTTCAGTGGTGGGCCGGACTCACCATACCCGCCGCTCCCGCCTGCCTCTTTGCCGTCGCTTTACCGCAGCGGCGGTCACCCGGCGGGCGTCCCGGGGCGGCCCCTTCGCGGTCCGTGTTGCGGTCCGGTCACCGCCCCGCGCGGGCAGGCGTAGGGCGGCGCGGAAAGGGGGATCAACATCACGGGGACGGCCGTGGAACCTTGCCGGGCGGTTGGCCCGTTTACCTGATCGTGGTGGCGCGGAGGCGGGAGTGCAGGACACACTGTTGACCAGATCGTCCCGGCGCAAGCCACGCGCCGCCGGCGTACAAGGAGGCACCGTGCCGCACGTCCTCGTCCTGAATGCTTCATACGAGCCGCTCGGCGTCGTGCCACTGCGCCGTGCCCTCGTGCTGGTGCTGAACGGCAAGGCGGTGAGCCTGGAGGAATCCGGTGCCTTCCTCCACAGCGCCACGCGGGTGATAGCGGCGCCAAGCGTCGTGCGGCTGCAGAGGTTCGTACGGGTCCCCGTCAGGGGGCCCGTTCCGCTCACGCGCCGGGCGCTCTTCGCCCGCGACGGGGGGCGCTGCGCGTACTGCGGCGCGGTGGCCACGAGCGTCGACCACGTGATCCCGCGCAGCCGCGGCGGCCAGCACCGCTGGGACAACGTCGTGGCGGCCTGCCGCCGCTGCAACCACGTGAAGGCCGACCGGCCCATCCACGAGTTGGGCTGGCGGTTGCGCCACCAGCCCGCGCCGCCGTCCGGACTGGCCTGGCGGATCATCGGGACAGGGCATAGGGACCCGCGCTGGTTGCCCTACTTGCAGCCATACGGCGCGGACGAGGCCCTGGCCCGGATCGACGGCATCTCTGCCTAGAACCGGGCCTTTGTTATGCCCGGAGCCGTGCCGGCGGCCGCAGCCGCTGTCATGCCCACTCTCACGCCCGCCGTCACACCCGCCGCCCTCCCCCCGCCCCGGCCCTCCCCCCGGGGCGCGCGAGCCGGTCGGAACAGGAACCGAACGGATGCTCTGCGCGTGGTGAAGGGCAGGATGGGAGCCTGACGCCCGCTCTGGCCGCGCGCTACGGTACCGATCCGAACAAGATCCCGGGAATCGCGGTGTGACGGCCTGTACGGGCCGCCATACTTGCCGACGTGCCCGGGGTGGACTGGACCCGCCCACGCAACCGGGCGAACAGCCAGCGACCCAGGGGGAGGTCACGTGACGTACCCGCCGCCGGCCGGCAGCGCCGCGCCGCCGGAGCATCAGACCGCGCCTGCGTTTCCCGCGCAGGCCGGACCGGACGGCCCACTCGTACCGCAGGCGGGCTCCCCCGCGGGCGGCGCGGGCGCACCGCCGCCGCCCGCCGCGCCACCGGGGCGGCGCTCCGCGTTCGCCGAGGGCGTCGAGCGGCTGCGCGCCGCCGCGACCACCGAACCGGGCCGGCTGCGGATCATCGGGGCCGTACTGGCGGTACTGGTCGTGCTCTTCGGGGCGCTCACCGCATGGCAGGTGTCCGACCGGTCGGCGGCGGCCGACGACGTCATCAACCGCAGCCAGCCGCTGAGCGCCGACGCCGCCGACATCTACGGCTCGCTGGCCCGCGCCAACACCACGGCGGCCACCGGCTTCCTGGAGGGCGGGCAGGAGCCGCCCCAGGTGCGCGAGCGCTACGACGCCGACATCGAGCAGGCGTCGAAGCTGCTGGTGAAGGCCGCGGCCAACTCGCAGGGCGCCGCGGAGTCGCAGAAGCAGATCGAGCGGCTGAACCAGGCGCTGCCGGTCTACACCTCGCTGGTCGAGACCGCCCGCGCCAACAACCGCCAGGGCCTGCCGCTCGGCGGTGCGTACCTGCGCTACGCGGACGAGCAGATGCGCGAGACGCTGCTGCCCGCCGCCGAGCAGCTCTACCTGTCCGAGACCCGGCAGCTGGACGAGGACTACTCCGACGCCAAGTCGTGGCCGTGGGCCGCGCTGGCCAGCGGGCTGCTCGCGCTCGGGGTCCTGTTCTGGGCGCAGCGCCGCCACTACCGCCGTACGAACCGGGTGTTCAACCACGGCATGCTGGCGGCCTCCGCGGCGGCCGTGATCGTGCTGCTGTGGCTGGCCGTCGGGCACACCTTCGCGCGCTCCGGCCTCAGCGACTCCGACGAGCACGGCGCCCAGTCGCTGCACGCGCTCAACGAGGCGCGGATCAACACCCTCAGGGCCCGCGCCGACGAGAACCTCACCTACGTCAACCGCGGCTCCGTCACCACCGAGGAGGGCCTCGACAAGTACGAGGACAGCTACCTCAAGGGCATGAAGGAGCTGGCCGGCAAGAAGCCGGACGCCGAGGAGGCGCCGGCGGACAGCATGCTCGGCCGCGCCCTGGAGCTGGCCGACGACGACGACGGCCGCAAGCCCATCGCCGAGGCCGTCGACAACGTACGCGAGTGGCGCGAGCTGCACGGCGACGCGCAGGCGAAGAACGTCGCGGGCGAGTACGAGGCCGCGAAGGACATGGTCATCGGCGGCGAGGGGGAGAAGTCGACCAGCGAGTTCTTCGACCAGGTCGACGACAGTCTCAAAGAGGCCCTGGAGCACGAGCGCGGGGAGTTCAAGTCGGCGGCCGAGGACGGCCGCGGCGCGCTCTCCGGGCTGTGGATCGGCGCCGCGGTGCTCGCCGTGCTCGGCGCGGCAGGCGCGGTGTTCGGCATCGGCCGCAGGCTCTCGGAGTACCGATGACGGCGAAGGGGGACGCAGCGATGCGGACGGCGAAGGCACCGAGGACGAGGCGGAACGTGCGCGGCTGGGGCGGCGTGGCCGGGACGGCGGCCGCCGTCGCGCTGACCGCCGCGCTGCTGCCCGGGCTCGCGGGCGACGACCGGCAGGACGGCACGGCGGACGACCGCGCCGCCGGCGGCGGCGCCGTCGCGGCGCAGCCGGCCGCGGCGGCGAAGCCGAGCCAGGAGGAGTGCGAGACGCCGGAGGCGAGCCTGCGGCCGGACGCGGGTGCCTCCGGGGACGGCGTCGCGCGGATCCAGAAGCGCAAGTACCTGATCGCGGGTATCGACCAGAACAGCTACCAGTGGGGCTACCGCAATCCGCTCACCGGGGACCTGGAGGGCTTCGACATCGACCTGGCGCGGGCCATCGCCGAGGAGATCCTCGGCGACGAGACGAAGGTCGTCTTCCGCTCCATCCCCACCAGCCAGCGCATCCCGGCGCTGCAGGACAAGGACGTGGACGTGGTGGTCCGCACGATGACCATCAACTGCGAGCGCATCCAGGACGTGGCGTTCTCCACCGAGTACTTCACCGGCGACCAGGCGGTGCTGGCGCCCGCCGACTCGGACATCACCGGCTTCGACGAGAGCCTGGACGGCAAGCGCGTCTGCACCGCCGACGGCTCCACGGGCCAGGGCGCCCTGGAGGAGGAGTCGTACGGCGCCGAGGTCATGCTCGTGCCGAACCAGCTCGACTGCCTGGTGCGGGTGCAGCTCGGCGAGGCGGACGCGGTCGTCACCGACAACGCGCTCGCGGCCGGCCAGGCCGCGCAGGACCCGTCGATGAAGCTCTTCGGCACGCTGGACCGGCCCGAGCCGTACGGCGTGGCGATGAACAAGGGCGACGAGGACCTGGTGCGCCGCGTCAACAGCATGCTGGAGGACTACCGCAAGGACGGACGCTGGGAGGATTCCTACAAGGAGTGGCTGGCCGACGCCATGCCGGGGATCGACCAGGCGCCGGCCCCCACGTACAAGAACTGAGCGGGCACACGCAGGAACAGCACGGCAACGGGCAGAGTACGGCAGCACGGAGGGAAACAGATGCCGCTCCCGCCACGGGGTTCGATGGACCGCGAGGAGGTCGATCGTGCGCTCGCGCGGCTGGGAGCCGAGCACGAGGCGATCGAGACCTCGCTGCTCGCGCTCCAGGACCACGCGGGGCGCCGGCTGCTGGAGGGCGCCGAGCTGTCCGGTACGACCAAGGAGCGCTGGGCCGCCGCCGAGCAGGCGATCTCACTGCTGTGGGCGCACTTCGACGCGTACACCGGCGCGCTCGGCTCGGCCCGTGAGATCCGGGCCCGCCGCCGCTCGCCGGGCGCCGCGGAGCTGGCGGAGCTGACGGCGCTGCTGCGCGACCACGGCGTCACCATCGCGCCGGGCGCCGCCGCCCTGCCCCGTACCCTCGCCGGCGGCTATCCGGCGTCGCTGACGGGTCCCGCCCGGCTGTCGGAGTCGCTGAAGCTGGACGAGCTGGT
The DNA here is from genome assembly GCF_020400605.1 of Streptomyces aculeolatus. Lineage (GTDB taxonomy): Bacteria > Actinomycetota > Actinomycetes > Streptomycetales > Streptomycetaceae > Streptomyces > Streptomyces aculeolatus. Next base: position 333,149 of record NZ_JAINRD010000004.1, read on the forward strand.
GGAGCGGATGAACCGGTGGTACGCGGAGGTGATCGACGTCGTCGCGGCGGCGGACTCCGTGTGGTCGGCGCTGCCCGCGCGCATCGACCTGCTCGCCGCCGAGCTGCAGCGCACCCGTTCGCTGGCCCAGTCCGTCGGCGTACGTTCCGGGGAGCACCCGGCGGGCGACGACCTGGAGCGGATCACCGCGGAGCTGACCGCGCTGCGGGACGAAGTGGTGCGCGACCCGCTGGCGTTCTGGTCGAGGCCGGCCGGGCGCAGCCCCGGCGCGGCGCCGGGCGGCGGCACGCCGGACACCGCGCGCTACGACGCGGCGGCCCGGGGTCTGGAGGACGTGCGCCGGGAGATCGACGCCGTGCTGCACGTCCGGCAGGACGCGGAGGAACGGCTGATCAGGGTGCGTGACGTGCTGTCGCGCGCGGACCGTACGCTGGGCGAGGCCCGGCGGGCCCGCGGCGAGGTGCTGGCGAAGATAGCGGCGTCCGAGGTGCCGGCGGTCAGCGGCCCGCCGACCGCGTTGAACGAGCAGTTGGCCAACGCGGTCGAGTTCCGCAGGCGCGCCCAGTGGCACCGGCTCTCGCCGCTGCTGGAGAGCCTGGAGCAGCGGGCCGAGGAGGAGTTGCTACGGGCGCGGGAGTCGCTGACCGCGGTGACCGCGCCGCTGGCCGTGCGCGCGGAGCTGCGCGGGCGGCTGGACGCGTACAAGGCGAAGGTGGCCCGGCACGGCTTCGCCGAGGACCGCATCCTGGTGGAGCGGTACGACGCGGCGCGCCGGCTGCTGTGGTCGGCGCCCTGCGACCTGATCGCGGCGGAGCAGGCGGTGCTGCGCTACCAGCGGGCCACGGCGGAGGTGCTCGCGGGCCCGGTGGACCGCCCCGGGGGCATGGCGTGAGGCTGGACGGAACGGAGTTGGGGGAGTCATGAGCAACGCGCAGGCATGTCAGCGGCCGGGCTGCGGAGGCACGTACGAGGACGTCGGCGGCGGCGAGCTGTACTGCGACACCTGCGGGCTCGCCCCCGTCGTCTCGCCGGACGGCGTGGTCGGCTCGGCGCCCACCGGGGTGACCGGGCACCGCCGCGGCAGCCGGGGCAGCAGGAGCAGCTCGTCGAGCAGCTCCAGCGCGTCGAGCCGGTCGAGCAGCACGTCGCGGAGCAGTTCGCGGGCGTCGCGCCGGTCGGTCTCCGGGCGGCTGTCGCGCGCGCTGACCGGGGCGTCGACGGGCCGCTCGGTGTCGGTGAAGAGTTCCCGCACCTCCGCGGTGGCCTCCCGCGGCAAGCTGGGCGCGGGCCTGGTCACGGTGCCGGAGGTGCCGCGGCCCGACCCGCGCACCGCGGTGCTGGCCAACCCCGAGGTGCCCGAGCGCAAGCGGTACTGCAGCCGCAGCGAGTGCGGGGCGCCGGTGGGCCGTTCGCGGGGCGGGCGGGCGGGGCGTACGGAGGGCTTCTGCACCAAGTGCGGGCAGCCGTACTCCTTCGTGCCCAAGCTCCAGGAGGGCGACATCGTCCACGGGCAGTACCAGGTCGCGGGCTGCCTCGCGCACGGCGGCCTGGGCTGGATCTACCTGGCGATCGACCGCGCGGTCGCCGACCGCTGGGTGGTCCTCAAGGGCCTGCTGAACACCGGCGACGAGGACGCCATCGCCGCGGCCGTCTCCGAGCGCCGCTTCCTCGCGGAGATCGAGCACGCCGGCATCGTGCGCATCTACAACTTCGTCGAGCACCTCGACCAGCGCACCGGCAGCCTCGACGGCTACATCGTCATGGAGTACGTCGGCGGCAAGTCGATGAAGGAGATCGCCAACGAGCGGCGCACGCCGGACGGCAAGCGCGACCCGCTGCCGGTCGAGGTGGCGTGCGCGTACGGGATCGAGGCGCTGGAGGCGCTCGGCCACCTGCACAGCCGCAACCTGCTGTACTGCGACTTCAAGGTCGACAACGCCATCCAGCAGGGCGACCAGCTCAAGCTGATCGACATGGGCGCGGTGCGCCGCATGGACGACGACGAGTCCGCGATCTTCGGCACCGTCGGCTACCAGGCCCCGGAGGTCGCCGACGTCGGCCCGTCCATCGCCTCCGACCTGTACACGGTGGCCCGCACGCTGGCCGTGCTGACCTTCGACTTCCAGGGCTACACCAACGTCTTCGTCGACACCCTGCCCGACCCCGACTCGATCGACGTCTTCAACCGGTACGAGTCCTTCTACCGCCTGCTGGTCCGCGCCACCGACCCCGACCCGGCCCGCAGGTTCGCCTCGGCCGCGGAGATGTCCGAGCAGCTCACAGGGGTGCTGCGGGAGGTCGTGGCGCTCCAGACGGGCAAGCCGCAGCCGGCGCTGTCCACGCTCTTCGGCGCGGAGCTGCGGGTGGTGGACAGCGAGCTGTTCCCGCCGGCGACCGGCGAGACCTCGCAGCTCGGCGCGCGGGCGGTCAGCAAGCGCGAGCGCGCGGAGCGGGCCGCCGGCAACGGCGCCCCCGCGCTGCCGGCCGCGCAGGGCGTACCGCCGCAGCTGCCGGGCGGCGGGCAGGGGATGGGCACGCAGGTGGCGCTGCCCGCGCAGATCGCGGACACGCTGCCGCTGAACTCCCCCGCGGCGGCGCTGGCGCTGCCGGTGCCGCGGGTGAACCCCAGCGACCCCAACGCCGGCTTCCTCGCCGGCCTGATGGCGTCCGCGCCGGCGGAGCTGACCGCAGCGCTGTCCAACGCGCCGACCGACTCCGTCGAGCTGCAGCTGCGCCGGGTGCGCGCCCACCTGGAGCTGGGCGACCTGGCCGCGACCGGGTCCGCGCTGGCCGAGCTGGGCGAGCAGCACCCCGACGACTGGCGGATCGTCTGGTACCGCGGTCTGCAGGCCCTGGCCACCCGGGACTTCGAGACCGCCGCGCTGTCCTTCGACGCGATCTACGACGCCTTCCCCGGCGAGCCGGCGCCGAAGCTGGCGCTCGGCATCTGCGCGGAGGTGCTGGGCCAGCTCGACAACGCCACCGAGTACTACCGGCTGGTGTGGACGACCGACCCGGCGTACGTCAGCGCCGCGTTCGGGCTCGCCCGGGTGCGGCTCGCCGCCGCCGACAGGTCCGGTGCGGTACGGGCGCTGGAGTCCGTACCGGAGGCGTCGATCCACTACACCGCCGCGCGCGTCGCGGCGATCAGAGCCAGGCTGCGCCAGCGCGCCCCGCAGGAGCCGCTGCTGACCGATCTGCAGGCGGCCGGTACGCAGGTGGAGCGGCTGCAGGACGTGGGCCTGGACGCGGGCCGCAGGGCCCGGCTGTCCACCGAGGTGCTGGGCAGTGCGCTGGACTGGGTGCTGACCGGCCGCACCGGCGCAGGTGCGGGCCAGGCGCCCGCTGGTCCGCCGCAGCCGCTGCTGGGCTGCGCGCTGGACGAGGACGGGCTGCGGCTCGGTCTGGAAAACTCCTTCCGGGTGCTGGCCCGTCTCGCACCGCACGGCCACGAGCGGATCGACATGGTCGAACGGGCCAACCGCTACCGGCCGAAGACCTGGGTATGAGAGGAAAGCCCATGGCGAACACACCTCCCGTATCCCAACTGAGCACGTGCCCCTCCTGCGAGGAGCCACTGGAGGCGGGTGACCTGTTCTGCGGGGCGTGCGGGGCGGATCTCGCCGCGCCCGCGCCCGCGGCGGCAGCTCCGCCCGCGCCCGCCGCGCCCGCGCCGGCGGCCGCGGAGCCCGCGGCCGGCCCCAACGGCGCCGCGCCCGCCGCCGCCCCGGCGGCCGGCCGGGCCGCCGCACCGGACAGCCTGCCGTCGGAGGGCCAGCGCACCGGCAGTTACCGCATCGCCGGGCCCGGGGCCGGGCCGGAGGCCGGCGGGGACTCCGGCGAGTTCCTGCTCGACGCGCCAGACGAGGACCCGGAGCACTACCGCATCGCCGAGCCGGTCGCGCCGCAGGGCGCCGACCCGCGCGCGGCGCTCGGCACCGCCGCGCCGGACGCGCCCGCGGCCGCCGGGCCGCCGGCGGCCGGTCCGGTGCCGACCGGGCGCCGCTGCATCGCGTGCCGTACGGGCGCGATCGACACCGACGGCTACTGCGAGCGCTGCGGGCACGCTCAGCCGCGCGAACGCGACCACATGGAGCACGAGGTGGAGGGCGTCGCCGCGGTCAGCGACCGGGGCCTGCGCCACCACCGCAACGAGGACTTCTTCGCCATCGCCGACGCGACCCTGCCCAACGGCGCGCCCGCCACGGTCGCCGTCGTCTGCGACGGCGTGTCCTCCGCCAGCCGCCCGGACGAGGCGTCCGCCGCCGCCAGCGCTGCCGCGGGGGCGTCGTTGCAGGCCACGCTGGGCCGCGGGCTGCACCCGCAGCAGGCGATGCACGAGGCGCTGCTCGCCGCCGCCGGCGCGGTCAACGAACTGGCCGCGCAGCACTCGCCGCTGAGCCACCAGAACGCGCCGGCCTGCACGATCGTCAGTTCGGTGATCGCCGCGGGCATCCTGACCGTCGGCTGGATCGGCGACTCGCGCGCGTACTGGGTGCCGGACGACCGCGCCGCGCCGTCGGCCCGGCTCACCGAGGACGACTCGTGGGCGGCGCAGATGGTCGCCGCCGGGCTGATGTCCGAGGCGGACGCGTACGCGGACGAGCGCGCGCACGCGATCACCGGCTGGCTGGGCGCGGACGCGCACGAACTCGACCCGCACACCGCCTCGTTCAAGCCGGACGGGCCGGGCGTGGTGATCGTGTGCACCGACGGCCTGTGGAACTACGCGGAGGCGGCGGCGGAACTTGCCGCCGCGGTGCCGCCCGACGCCGCGGTCCGGCCGCTGCACGCGGCCCAGGTGCTCGTCGGCCACGCGCTGGACGGCGGCGGCCACGACAACGTAACAGTGGCGGTGCTCCCGTTCCCCGGCCCGGCGGGCGGGGCAGGCCCTTCGTGATGGAGGGGGGACGCGAGGGGGTGTGATCCGCCACGGGGGGCGGCGCGCGTAACGTGGTCAGCCTCTCTTGCCCGGTGAATTGTCTACATAGTTCTAAAGAGCATCAGTGGGAGGGGACGAGATGGCCAACTTCTCGAAGTCGAACGCACCGGAGTTCTCGGTCGAGGTCTACCAGAACGAGTACCTGCCCGAGGGCGGCCGGGAAGTGAGCGCGATCGTGACCGTCGCCTCGACGGGCGGCGGCACGACGGGCGGCATGCCGCTGCCCGCCGCCACCCCGGCGGGTGCGCAGTTCGGCTCCGGGAGCCCGGACGCGGGCGTGGTGATCATGGTCGACTGCTCCGGCTCGATGGACTATCCCCCCACCAAGATGCGCAACGCCCGCGACGCCACCGCCGCCGCGATCGAGACGGTGCGCGACGGCGTCGCCTTCGCCGTCGTCGCCGGCACCCACGTGGCGCGCGAGGTCTATCCCGGCGGCGGCCGGCTCGCGGTCGCCGACGCCACGACCCGTACCGAGGCCAAGGAGGCGCTGCGCAAGCTGAGCGCCGGGGGCGGCACGGCCATCGGCACCTGGCTGCGGCTCGCGGACAAGCTCCTCGGCTCCGCCGAGGTGGCGATCCGGCACGGCATCCTGCTCACCGACGGCCGCAACGAGCACGAGTCGCCGGAGGACCTGCGGGCCGCCCTCGACGCCTGCGCCGGCCGCTTCACCTGCGACGCCCGCGGCGTCGGCACGGACTGGGAGGTCAAGGAGGTCACCGGTATCGCCTCCGCGCTGCTCGGCACCGCCGACATCGTCGCCGACCCGGCCGGTCTCGCCGCGGACTTCACGCAGATGATGGAGACCGCGATGGGCAAGGAGGTCGCGGACGTGGCGCTGCGGCTGTGGACGCCGCAGGGCTCGACCATAAAGTTCGTCAAGCAGGTCGCCCCCACCGTCGAGGAGCTGACCGAGCGCCGCTCGGAGGCCGGCCCGCGCGCCGGCGACTACCCCACCGGCTCCTGGGGCGACGAGTCCCGCGACTACCACGTCTGCGTCGAGGTGCCCCCCGCCTCCGTGGGCCAGGAGATGCTCGCGGCCCGCGTCTCGCTGATCCTGCCGCGGTCCGACGGCAGCGCGCAGACCCTCTCCCAGGGCCTCATCCGGGCGGTGTGGACGGACGACATGGCGGCCTCCACCCGGATCAACGCGCAGGTCGCGCACTACACGGGGCAGGCCGAACTGGCCCAGGTCATCCAGCAGGGCCTGGAGGACCGCAAGGCCGGCGACATGGACGGCGCCACGGCCAAACTGGGGCGCGCGGTCCAGCTCGCGAGCGCCTCCGGAAACGCGGACACCGCAAAGCTACTGTCGAAGGTGGTGGACGTGGTCGACGCGGCGAGCGGTACTGTGCGTCTGAAGGCCAAGGTCGCGGAGGCCGACGAGATGACACTGGAGACACGGTCGACGAAGACCGTCCGCGTCAAGAAGTGACGAGAGTGAGACAGGGGGATCCACCGAGATGGCGACCTGCCCGAACGGTCACCCGTCAGGAGCCGAGGACTGGTGCGAGGTGTGCGGCATCCGCATGCCCGGCGCCGTCCCGCCGCCGGCCGCCCAGGTCCCGCCGCCGGGCCCGGGGGGCTACGGCTACCCCGGTCCCCCCGTCGGCGAGCCCACCCAGGCCGCGGAGCCCTGCCCGTCGTGCGGCACGCCCCGCGAGGGACAGGCCCAGTTCTGCGAGGAGTGCCGGTACAACTTCGTCACCCAGAGCGCCCAGCCGTACGTGCCGCCGACGATGGCCTCCGGCTTCTCGCAGGGCTTCCACCCGCAGCACCCGCAGGGGCTGACGTACCAGCCCTCCGGCCCCTCGCAGGTCCACCGCGGCCCCGAGCCGCTCGGCCCGGACACGGGCGCGGCGCAGGCACCACCGCCACCGCCGCCGCCCCCGCCGCCTGGCCCGGGGCACGGGGTGCCGCCGCAGGCGCCGCCGGCGCAGCCGGCGCAGCCGGCGCAGCCGGACCCGCGGATGGGCGGCGACTTCGTGATCACGCCGCCCAGCACGGCGCAGCCGCCGCCGCAGCACGGGCAGCAGTTCCCCGGCCAGGGGCCGCCGCCGCAGCCGGTGGGCTGGGTGGCGGTCGTGGTGCCGGACCGGGAGTACTTCGCGGCGATGATGTCGCGCAGCGGGCCCGACGCGCAGGGGCTGAACCTGCCGGCGTACTCGCCGGAGCAGAAGGTGCCGCTCATCGGCCCGCAGATCGCGATCGGCCGCAAGCGCCAGTCGACGGGTGAGGTGCCGGACATCGATCTCGCCAGACCGCCGGAGGACCCGGGCGTCTCCCACAAGCACGCGGTGCTCGTGGAGCAGCCGGAGGGCGGCTGGGCGGTCGTCGACCAGAACAGCACCAACGGCACGACGGTCAACGGCGCGGCCGACCCGATCCAGCCCTTCGTCCCGGTGCCGCTCAGGGAGGGCGACCGGGTGCACGTCGGCGCGTGGACGACGATCCGCATCGAGCGGGGCTAGCCGCCCGCCGCCTGTACGACCGCACCACCCGCAGGACCGCACCACCCCGCACCACCCGGCCGACCCGGTGCCGAAACGTTCCGAGCCGGCCCGCCGCAGCGATGTCGTACGGACCCCATCCCGTACGCCACCGCCGCCCCCGCGCCACCCCGCCTCGACGACGAGGCGCCCTCAGCGGCTGATCGCCCGGTCGCTGGCCGCGCCGTGCGGTACGAGGTCGAGCTGCACCCGGTGCGTACCCACCCGGGTCGCGGAGCCCCCGGCGCCCGCCTCCACCACCCCGAGCCGCAGCGAGAGCCGTCCCTCCCCCGTGCGGTGCAGCTCCACGGCGAACTCCAGGCTCACCTTGTCCACCCGGAACCGCCAGTCGCTCCGCTCCCCCTCCCGCTCCGCCCTGGCCAACTCCCGCCGCACCTCGGCGATCGCGTCCGCCAGCCCGACCAACTCGCCGTCCTGCGCCTCGCGTGCCATCAGCGAACCCCCTTCACCCCATGACTATGCGTCATTAAGCCGTCCCAGAGTGTAGAGGGGGACCCGCCGGGAGCGTTATCGTCAGCCGGCATGGGGGATCGGGCTGCCGCGGAGGGCAACGGCTGGCGGCTGCGGCTGCGGGCCGGCGCGAGGATCCTGGGCGCGGGCATCCTCGTCGCCCGGGACCGGGCCCTGACCTCGGCACACGCCCTGGACCGCACCGACGGCGAGCTGACCGTCGACTACGTCGACTACCGGGGCACCGTCGAGCCCAGCCGCGCCCGCCCGCTGCCGGGTTGCGTCAAGCCGTGCGGCACCGAGCCCGCCGACGGCGACGTCGCGCTGCTGTCCCTCGACCCGCCCCGCGCGGGGGTGCGGCCGGCACCGCTGCGCCGCAACCTCCACTACACGGGCGCGAAGGTGCGCATCGGCGGCTTCCCCGCCAGGGGCGACGAGGGGTTATGGGTACGGGCCGAGGTCGACGGCCCGTACGGCGCCTGGTGGCAGCTCACCCCGGAGAACCCGGCGATGGTCCTCGAAGCGGGCTTCAGCGGCGCGGGGGTCGCGAGCGCCCAGCTGGACCAGGTCTCGCCGGAGCCGCCGCCGGAGGTCCTCGGCATGGTCGTCAGCCGGTTCTACGACGACGGGCAGGTGCCGCGGTTCGAGAAGCGGCACGGGCACATGATCCCGCTGGACCGGATCGCGGAGCTGCTGCCTGAGGTCGACCGGCTCATCGGCGGACCCGCACCGCGCGACGCCGCGCTGTCAGCCGTCGTACCGGCCCGCCCCGGCACGACGGTGGACGCCGGGCTCGCCGCGCGGCTGGCCGGCTGGGCCGCGGGCGCCGGCCCGCCGGTGCTGCTCGTCACCGCCCCCGAGGGCTCCGCGCACGACCTCGCGTTCACCGCCGCCCTCGGCCGCGTCGACATCGCCCTGGACGCCGCCGGGAGCACCGCCGCGGACCTCGCGTACGCGCTGGGCGAGCGGCTGCGGCTGCCCGAGCCGTACGGCAGCGCCTGCACGGCCTGGCTGCGCGGCAGCGGCCCGCGGCCCGCCCTGCGCGACTCCGGCCGCCGGCTCGACCTGCCGGTCAGGGCCGCGGTGGCCGGCGTCGACCGGTCGGCGGAGCCGGCGGCGGCGCTGGACGTGCTGGCGCAACTCGTCGCGCTGGGCGTCCGGCCGCTGATCGTGCTGCGCGAGCCCGGGGGGCCGGTCCTGCGGGCCGCGGAGCGGCGGGTGGAGTGCCCGGCGCTGCGCACGTACGCCCGCGGGCTGGTCCGCAGGGTGATCGCCCTGGAGCGCGGCCGGCCCGGCCCGCGGGTGGCCAACGGCCGCAACGCCGCGCTGACCGCGCACGACTGCGCCCGCGACCCGGTCGAGGCGCTGCGCGGCCTGGCCGACCGGCTGCACGCGGACATCGCCCGTCTGGAGGGCCCCTCATGAGCGACGCGGACCCGGCCGGCGTACGGCCCCGCTGCCCGCACCGGCTGTTCTCCGGCGCCGACTGCGCCGGCGAACTGCTGCCCGCCGGCTACTGCACGGGCTGCGGCCGGCACCGCGACGCACCGCCGCTGCCCGAGCCGGACGGCGGCCCGGCGCAGCCGCTGGTGCTGCCGGAGCTGCCCGCGGAGGACGCGTACGACTCCGTGATCCCGGAGAGCGCACCGCTGGCGTACGGCAAGCACTGCGGCAACAAGGCGTGCGGCGCGCTGCTCGCGCCGCCGCTGGTGGAGCCGCCCGTGCCCAACGAGGGCCACTGCCCGGCCTGCGGGCACCGCTACTCGTTCGTGCCGCGGCTGCGCGACGGCGACATGCTCGGCCAGTACCGGGTGCTGGGCTGCCTGGCCCACGGCGGCCAGGGCTGGGTCCACCTCGCCGAGAACACCCGCCTCGAAGACACCCAGGTCGCGGTGAAGGAGCTGCTGAACCGGCACGACAAGCGGCTGGCCGAGCTGGCCGAGAGCGAGCGCCGCTACCTCATCGCGCTCGACCACCCCGACATCGTGCGGATCCTCGACTACCTGCGCGAGGAGCGGGGCGGCACCGAGCAGCCGATGAACTACATCGTCATGGAGTACGTCGGCAGCAACACCCTGGAGAAGATCGTCACGGAGGTGCGGCGCGGCCGGCGCGGGCTCGACATAGAGGAGGTCATCACCTACGGCTGCCGGATCCTCGACGCGCTCGGCCACCTGCACCGGCGTACGGAGCCGATCGGGCCGCTGGCGTACTGCGACATGAAGCCGTCCAACGTCGTCCACCACCGGGACGGCCTGAAGGTCATCGACCTCGGCGGCGTCCGCCGCATCGGCGAGCGCACCGCGCCCGCGCTCACCGAGGGCTTCGCCGCCCCCGAGATCGACCGCACCGGGCCGACCGTCGCGCACGACCTGCACACCGTCGGCCGCACGCTCCAGGAGCTGGCCCGCTTCGCCGCCACCCGCGACATCCCCGGCACGGGCATCACCTCCTTCCGGTACGTCGTGGAGTGCGCCACGGCGCCGGAGCCGGGCGACCGGTTCGCCTCCGCCGCCGAGATGAGCGAGCAGCTGCGCGGCGTGCTGCGGGAGATCCGGGCGCTGCGCAACAAGCCCGACCGGCCGGAGCCGTCGGCCCTGTTCATGCCGACGCGGCTGCTGCTCGACGCCGGTCTCGGCCAGTTGCCGCCGCTGCGCAGGCTGGTGGAGCGCCGGGCGCCGCGGCGGAGCGCGCGGCAGGTGTCGGAGCCGCTGGACACCCGGCCGCCGGAGGCGGGCGACGTGGCGGCGGCGCTGCCGGTGCCGCACCCGCACGCGGAGGACGGCCAGCGCGGGCTGTTCGGGCTGTCGTCGACCCACCCGGGCAAGAAGCTGCACCAGCCGGCGGGCGAGCCGTCCGCGGAGATCTGCTTCCACAACGTACGGCTGCATCTGCGCAGGTGGCCGGCGCTCGCGCGGGCGCGGGCGGCGGCGGACGCGGAGTTGGCGAGAGCCAGGAGGAAGGCGAAGGCCAAGGGGAAGGGGAAGGCCGACGCCCGGCCGGCGGAGGCGCGGGCGGCGGCGGCCGAGGCGGCGGCGGAGGGCGAGCTGGCCGCCGCGGCGGCCGAGTTGGCCGCGGCACGGGAGATCCTGGCCGGCAGCCCGCACCGGGCCTGGCAGCTCGACTGGTACGAGGGGCTGGTCGACCTGGTACGGGCGCAGGCCGCCGCGGCCGTCGCCCCGGAGGGTGAACCCGGGACGGGCGACGCGGTGTCACCCGAAGTGGCGGCGCTGAGCCGGGCGTACGGCCACTACGAGAGGGTCTACCGGCGGCTGCCCGGCGAGTACGCGCCGAAGCTGGCGCTCGGCTACTGCGCCGAGCGGCTGGCCGCCGCCGGCCCCGCCGCGGCGGCCGGCGGGCGCGCCCCGGAGGAGCTGCGCCGCATCGCGACCGACCACTACCGCACCGTCTGGTACCGCAACCGGATGCAGGGCAACGGGGCGTTCGGCCTGGCGCGGCTCGCGCTGGCCCGCGGCAGCCGGCAGGAGGCGGTGGACGTGCTGGACAACATGCCGATGGACTCCCCCGACCACGGCGCCGCGTGGATCGCGACCCTGCGCGTCTCCTCCGCGCGGCTGGGCCCCGGCGACGGGACGCTGCCGCCGCTCGGCGAGATCGGCAGGGCCCGCGACCGGCTCGCCGCCGCCGCGGACGACGGCAGCGCGGCACCGCGGCATCTGGCACAGGAGCACGGGCTGCTGCTGGAGGCGGAGTTCCTGGAGTGGGCGCTCGACCTGGTCACGGGGTCCGGAGCGGCACAGGAGGACGCGGACTTCCCGTACGGCCGGCTCTTCGGCGAGCCGTACCGCCCGCGCGTCGGCGAACGCCGCCTGCCCCACGCCCTGCCGACCCGGGCGGCCGCCGCCCGCGACACCCCCGAGCGGAAGATCCGGCTGCTGCTCGCCGCCTGCTACCGGAAGCTCTCCCGGCACTGCCGGGACGACGACCGCGCGAAGCTCGTCGAGCTGCACAACGCGGTCCGCCCGCCCACCGTCAGCTGACCGCCCGCGCCGCCCGGCCGCCTGCCCGGCCCCGCGCACCTACTGCCCGACCGCCCACTGGAGGCGAGACCCGATGGACACGCTGCGGTTCGGCGTCACCCTCGCGGACGCCGCGGAGGCGCGGCACCGGCTGCGCGCCGACGTCGCCGCGCACACCGTCGACAGCACCGTGGAGATCACCGCGGAGACCGCGGGCGGCCCGGCCCCCGCGGCCGCCGACACGGGCGTCATCGTGGCCCTCGACTTCGCGCCGGAGCGGCTCGCGGAGACCCGCCGCGCGGTGGCCGCAGCGATCACGGCGCTGCCCGACGGCACGGCGTTCGCCGTGCTGCACGGCGGGGGCGCGCCGCGCATCTGCTACCCGTACGACGCCAGCGAGGTCTGGGCGTACGCGGACGGCATCAGCCGCAACACGGCGCGGTTCGAGGCGGAGCGGCTGCTGCCCGCCGGCGGCGCGGGCAGCGCGGGCGGCGGCACCGGCGGCTACGCGGCGTGGCTCGACGCCGCCCGCGCGCACGTCGCCCGCGAGCCGCGCCGCATCGCCCACCTGCTCATGGTCACCGACGGCCGCGGCCACGACGACGGCCGTCTCGACGCCGCGATCGACGCCTGCACCGACACGTTGACGTGCGACGTCATCGGCGTCGGCGGCGACTGGGAGCCGGCGCTGCCGGCCCGGATCGCGACCCGGCTGCACGGCAGGGCGGAGCTGGCGGAGGGCGCGGAGCCGCTGGCCGCGCGGCTCGCGGACATCGCCGGGCGGCTGCGGGCGACGCGGGTGCCCGCGGTGCGGGTCGAGGTGCGGCTGCGTACCGGTGTCGCGCTGCGGTCCTTCCGCGAAGCCGCCCCGGTCAGCCGGGAGTTGCGGCCCGACCCGCGGCCCGCGGGCGCGGACCCGTGGCGGTACGTGTTCACCACCCGGCTGTGGGACGCCGGCGTCCGCCGCTACATCCTGTCCGTCGAGGCCCGCCCGGACGGCGATCCGGCGGCCGGGCGGGACGCCGACCCGCTCGACACCGACCTGCTGCTGGCCCAGGTCGCGCTGGAGCCGGGGCTCGCGGCGGCGCCGGAGGCGGCCGCGGCGGCGGTGCGGGTGCGCTGGTCGTACGAGGCGGCCCCGGGCGGGGTGCGGGCCCGCGGCGCGAGCATGACGTACCGGCTGCGCGACCGGCTGGCCGACGCCTTCAACGCGGGCTGCACCGCCATCTCCCGGCGCGACCTGCGCACGGCGGAGGCGATGCTCGGCGAGGCGGCGCGGCTCGCGTACGAGCTGCAGGACCGGGACTTCCTCGACCACGACCTCGACCGCGTCGCCGAGGTGCTCGACGCGCGCAACGGCGTCGTACGGGTACGGACCGGCGCCACGGTCGACCGCACGGCGCTGCTGCGCAGCCGGCTGTCGCGCGGGCAGCACCGGCCGCTGGACCTCCCCGCGGCGGCGCCGGCCGGCGTCCCCTGCCCCGACCCGGCCTGCACCCGGCTCTCCACCGCCGCGGCCGGCTTCTGCGTCGCCTGCGGCACCCGCCTCGCGCCCGCCGGGAGCCCGCGGTGAGAGCGCGGCTGCGGCGCCTCGCCCGCGCGCTGCTGTTCCCGGAGACCGTCAAGTACCGGCTGCTGCGCCTGCTGACGGCGGTGCTCGTGCTCGGCGCGGTCGGCAGCACCGCGCTGCTCGTGTCGTACGACAAGGTGCACCGGGTGCCCGCGGAGCTGCAGGCCCGCTCGGTGCCCGCGGTCCAGGACGCGGTCGCGTTCCGCACGGCGCTGCTGGCGGCGGATGAGCAGGCGCACCAGTCGTACGTGAACGGCCTGATGGACACCGTCGGCCCCGGCGAGCGCTACCGGCAGCAGAGCGGCGCCGCCGACCAGGCGCTGTCGCGGCTCTCCGACCGGCAGATCGAGGGCGACGACGGCCGCCGGGTCGTCGAGGTGCTGAACGTGCTGCACAAGGCGTACCAGGACGCGGTGTACGAGGCCGCCTACTACCGCGGCGCGGAGAACCGGCCGATGCGGGAGCAGAAGCTGCGCGAGGCCGAGGTGGTGCTCGGGCGGGATCTGACGGGCATCGTGCCGCGCCTCACCGAGCTGCAGCGGGACCAGCTCGCGAGCATCGAGGACGAGACGGACGTGAGCGCCGCGGAGAAGGCCGGCTGGATCGCCGCCGAGTCGGCGCTGCTGCTGCTGGCGCTCGTGCTGGTGCTGGCCTGGCGGGTGCTGTGGCGGTCCTGCGGGCGGCTGTTCAGCGGCTGGCTGGCCGTCGCGCTCGTGCTCGTCGGCGTCCTCGGCGCGGTGCCCCTGGCGGCGACGTACGACACCCAGGAGAAGTTGGACGCGGTGCACACCGCCCTGGTGCGCGTCGACCGCACCGAGGAGCAGAACCGCATCGACGACGGCGCCGCGACGGTGCGCGACACCATCGCGTCCACCTCCGCGGCGGCCCGCGCCCTGCCGTGGGTGGCCGCGGGCTGCGGCGTGGCCGTCGTCTGCGCCGCGGGCGGGCTGCTGTGGCGGCTGTACGACGACTACGGGAGGGACTGACCGTGATCCGGATGTCCCGGCTGCGCCGGGTGCTCGCGGCGGCCGCCGCGGGGGCCGTGCTCGCCGGCTGCGTCGGCGGGCAGCCGCCGGTCGACGAGACGGCGGACCGCCCGGTCACCGTGCTCGGGCCGTGGACGGGCACGCAGGAGGACACGTTCGAGGAGCTGCTGGCGGGCGAGGGCTTCGACTACGTCTACCAGGGCACCGCCGCCCAGCGCGAGGTGCTGCTCTCCCAGGTGCTGGCCGGCACCCCGCCCGACATCGTGATCATGCCGAACACCGGCGAGCTGGCGGAGTACGCCGCCGAGGGCCTTCTGGAGCCGCTCGACGGGCGCGGGCTCTACGAGCCGGACCAGTACGACGCCCCGTGGACGCCGCGGGCCACCGGGGAGTCCGGCGAGCATGTGTACTGGGTGCCGGTGCGGGCCGCGCTGAAGAGCATCGTCTGGTACCGGGCGGCCAACGGCAGGCCGGAGTTCGTCGGGGCCCGGGAGTGGTGCATGGGCATGGGCGACGACGGCGCCGCCGGCTGGCCGGGCAGCGACTGGATCGAGGACCTGGTGCTCCAGACCGCCGGGGCGCGCACCTACGCACGCTGGGCGCGCGGCGAACTGGAGTGGACGGCGGAGCCCCTCGTACGGGCCTGGACCGCGTGGGGCGAGCTGATGAAGTCGGACGGCACAGGACCGGCGCGCTGGGCGCTGCTCAACGACTACCGGGGCGCCGCGGGCGAGGAGGGGCTGCTGTTCGGCGGGCGGGTGGAGACCGAGGAGCGGTGTGTGGCGGAGCACCAGGGCTCGTTCGCCCGCGACCTGTACGGGGAGGCGGCCGGCCGGGCGGACTACGCGCCCTCCACCGCGTACCTGCCGGGTGCGACGGTGCCGCGCGGGCGGGAGGTGAGCGGCGACTTCGCGGCGCTCTTCGACGACCGGGCCAAGGCGCGGGAGGTGTTCCGGTTCCTCGCCTCCCGGGACGGGCAGCGGGTCTGGGCCGCGTCCTCGGAGTCCCCGGTGTACAGCGCCAACTCCGCGCGGGGCATGCCGCGTCCGGAGGACGCGGTGACGCAGCGGATCGTCCGCGACCTGGAGGACACTGCGCTGCCGCGCTGCCTGGACGCCTCCGACGTGATGCCGCCGGCGGTGCGCGACGCCTTTTACAACGCGGCGCTGCAGTACCTCGCGGCGGACGGCCTGGACCCGCTGCCGTGGCTGCGCAGCATCCAGAAGGTGCAGGAGTTCGAGAAGCGGCGGCCGTGGATGACAGGCATCTGCGGCTGATCCGCCGCCCGGTACGGGCCCGGCCGCACGGCCCGTACCGGCCGCGCACAGCCCGCGCGGGCCCGCATCCGGCCGGTGCACGGCCCGCGAACTGCATGAACGGCGCCCCGCCCCTCCCGAGGCCCGCACTCCGCCATTAGGGTCGGCCCCATGGCCACCGCGATCTCCGTCCAGGACCTGCGCAAGCGCTACGGCGACGTGCACGCGGTCGACGGCGTCAGCTTCGAGGTCCGCGAGGGCGAGTTCTTCGGGCTGCTGGGGCCGAACGGCGCCGGCAAGACCACCACCCTGGAGATGGTCGAGGGCCTGCGCCGCCCCGACGAGGGCCGCGCGGTGCTGCTCGGCGAGCCGTCCTGGCCGCGCAACCCGGCGCTGCTGCGGCGCATGGGCGTCCAGCTCCAGGCGTCGGCGTTCTTCGAGAAGCTGACCGCCCGCGAGCAGATCCGCACCTTCGCCTCCCTCTACGGCATCGGCGACGAGCGCGCCGACGCGATGCTCGCCGAGGTCGGCCTCACCGAGAAGGCCGGCACCCGCGAGGACAAGCTCTCCGGCGGCCAGGCGCAGCGGCTCTCCATCGCCTGCGCGCTGGTGCACGACCCCGAACTGGTCTTCCTCGACGAGCCGACCACCGGCCTCGACCCGCAGGCCCGGCGCAACCTGTGGGACCTGCTGCGCGGCATCAACGCGGCGGGCCGCACGGTCGTGCTGACCACGCACTACATGGACGAGGCCGAGGTGCTCTGCGACCGCGTCGCGGTGATGGACGCGGGCCGCATCCTGCGCATCGGGGCGCCCGCCGAGCTGGCCGCGGAGCTGGAAGCGGACTCGCTGGAGGACGTGTTCCTGCAGCTGACCGGGCGGGAGTACCGCGAGTGAAGCCGTTCGTCAGCCTGTCGAAAGCCATGGCGCTGGGGCTGCTGCGCGACCGTGCCTCCGTGTTCTTCATCCTGATCTTCCCGCTGATGTTCCTCGCCCTGTTCGGCGCGCTCTTCAAGGACGCGGGCGTCTCCCGCGCCACGGTGGTGCAGGTCGGCGCCGTCGAGGTCTTCGACGACCTGCCGGCGAAGGCGCGGGCCGGCCTCGACGACGTCCTGGAGATCGAGAAGTCCGGGGACCGGGCCGAGGCGCTGGAGAAGGTCCGCGACGGCGACGCCGACGCCGCCGTGTGGGAGGAGCCCGGCGGCAAGGTCCAGATGCGCGTCTCGGCCGCCGACCCGGTGCAGGCGGGCAGCGTCGGCGGGGTCCTCAGGTCCGTCGTGGACCAGGCCAGCATCGCGGCGACCGGGCAGGAGCCCGCGTACACGCTGACCGGCGGGCAGGTCGAGGACGAGTCGCTGAAGGCCATCCAGTACTTCACCCCCGGGCTGCTGGGCTGGGCGGTGGCGATGGGCGGGGTGTTCAGCGCCGCGCTCGGGCTGGTCAGCTGGCGCAAGAAGCGCATCCTGCGGCGGCTGTGGCTGGCGCCGGTGCGCGCCGGTCCGGTGATCTCCGCGCGCCTGGGCGTGAACATGCTGCTGGCCTTCGGCCAGACCGCCATCTTCCTGCTGGTGGCCACCATCCCGTACTACGGGCTGAAGCTGGACGGCGACTGGTGGCTGGTGATCCCGCTGGTGGCCTGCGGCAGCGTGGCGTTCATGTCGATGGGCTTCGCGATCGGCGCGTGGGCGAAGACCGAGGACGCCGCCAACGGGCTGGCGCAGATCGTCGTGCTGCCGATGGCGTTCCTGTCCGGCTCGTTCTTCCCGCTCGACGAGGCGCCGCCGTGGGTGCGGACGATCTCCGAGGTGCTGCCGCTGAAGCACCTGGTGCAGGCGATGCAGGACGTGCTCACGCGCGGCGGGAGCTGGTCGGACGCGCTGCCGGTGATGGGCGGGCTGCTGCTGACGGCGGCGGTGTTCACGGCGCTGGCGCACCGGCTGTTCCGCTGGGACGCCTCGTAGCGGGCGGGCGGTGGGCATCTGGTACGGGCCGAGGGCGGCTCAGTCCTCGGGCGTGGCGGTTCCGGCGGGCAGTTGAGAGTCGACTCCTTCGAGTCCGCATGTCACGATACGAAAGCCTTCGTCCCAGTCGTCGGAATTGGCCCAGCCGAAGACGTCCTGCTGCTGGGTGCGCACCCACTCCTGTTCGAACCGGCTGGCGCAGATCGCGTACATGCTCACGTTCTCGTAGGGAACCTCTTCGGACACCTTGACATGCCCGATGACCTGCTGGTCGTGCGGCTGGGTACAGTCCGCCAAGATGATGTCGTCGTCCTCGTCGTTGACGCAGTCCCCGACGCTCAGTTGCGAGATGTAGAGGGAGGAACCCTCCTCCCGGCGTTCGCCCAGATTCCCACCGGTGAGGATGCCGCGTTGGAAGACCAGGCACGCTGCCTCGGCCTGTGTGGCGGAACCGCGCTCGTCATCAGGTCGCAGGACGGTCAGGACGGGGTCGGCCAGACTTCCGCGCAGTTCAGCGGTTCGCTTGTGGCACTCCTGGCGCACGGACATCTCGCCGTCCTCGGCGTCGGCGTCGGCGTCCGGAACGGTGGCGACGACCTGGCCTGCCGGGGTGGGGCTCGATTCCGTCTCCACACAGTCCACGGTCACCACATCGGTCAGAACCGTGTAGTCCTCGTTGTGGGTGCCGACGATGACGCAGTCCCCCGCCTCAAGTGGCTTCCGCAACCCGACGTCGGTGCCGTAGAGCACCCCGGCCTGGGTGCCGGCTTCGCCGGTGCCGGCCTGACCGGTACTGCCGGTCCGCTGCACCGAAGAGTCCGGCCGGTCGGTGCTCCTCTCGTCGTCGCTCAGGGCCACGGCGGTCAACGCGATGGCGCTCGACGCGACCGCGCCGGCAATCCCCCACGCAAGAATCCTGGGGGACCGGTGAGGGAGGCTCTTCCGGGTCGGGCTCCCGTCAGAACCGCCGGATGGGGCCGCCGCGGCGCGTGCGGCCGCTTCGACAGCGGCGAGTTCGGTGATGGCGGTGTGCAGGGTGGGGCGGTGTCCGGGCTCTTTCGCCAGCAGGGCCACGATGATGTCGGCCAGCGGGCCGCAGGCATGCGGGGGCCGGGGAGGTACTTCGGTGAGTGGCGCGACGAATGTGGCGGTGCTGTCGCCGTCGCCGTCGTCGCGGTGAAAAGGAGGGTGTCCCTCCGAAGCGCAGTAGAGCGTGGCCCCGAGGGAGAACAGGTCGGAAGCCGGTGGTTCCGCGCCATGGACGCGCTCCGGTGCCATGTAACCGGGAGTGCCGATCACACCGTTGGTCATCCGGGTCTGCCCGGAACCCGCATAGAGGGAGATCCCGTAGTCGGCCAGCATCACCCGTCCGTACCGGTTCCCGGAGTGATCCGGGGCCAGGAGGATGTTGGCGGGCTTCACATCGCGGTGCACGATGCCCAGAGAGTGTCCGGTGCTCAAAGCCTTCAGCACGGCGATACCGACGCGGGCGATGTCCGCATCGCACAGCCTGCCCTGGTCATTCACAACGGCCCGCAGGTCACTCGCGCCGGTGACGTACTCCATGACGATCCACGGCAGCCCGTCCTGCTCCACGATGTCCACGACGTTCACCACGTGCGGATGGCCGCGTAACTGCGCGGCGTTGCGAGCCTCTGCCCGAGCCCGTGAGATGCGCTGTGCGCGGGTGCCCTCGCCCAGGTCACTCGACACGTCGATCTGCTTGATCGCGACCTGGATTCCGAGGTTCTCGTCCTGGGCCAGCCATACGCTGCCCATTCCGCCGGCTCCGAGCAGACGGAGCAACCGATACCGCCCCACCAGCGACCCACTCAACTCCGTCACTGCCGTTCTCCGTTTCACGCCCGACCGTCGACCAAGCCCTTCAATCTCGCCACTCGACCGGGCCTCCCGCAACCACACCGACCGGCTGTTGCCCTTCCGGTACAACCGCCGTGCGGTTCCGCCGGCCTGCCGGGACGTACGGACCCCGGCTCCGGCCTCCCGCTGGCACGAACTCGCGGTAGCAGCGGCCCTGGCCCAACGCCTGTTCCGCTGGGACGCGACGTAGCGCGTACGCGGGCGGGCCGGAGGCGGGCAGCGCCGCTCTCCCGGCTTGAGTACCCGTACTCAGGACCGACGTGACGAAGGTGGGCGACGCTGGGGGCCCCGGGCCCGGGCCCGCCTGACTCCCGCGAACGGAGCGCCACGTGTTACCGAAATCGATCGCCGCATTGGTCGGGTGTACCGGCCTCGGGACGGGGGTGGCGTGGGTCGGCGTCAGTCTCTCGGATGCCGCCGGCGCATACGAGCGCGAAGAATGCGGAGACTCCCCCACCCTGTGCCTCACCGGTGCCGAGCCGGCCGCCGCGGTCGGCTGGTTCCTCCTCGCGGTGTTCGCATTCGCCCTGCTCATCGGCGTGATCGTCCGCGAACGACGCCAATGGCTGTACGGCCGGGCTTCTCGTCGGGTCCGCTTCCGTCCTTGTGCCTCTGTGGCTCGAAGAACGTCTGGGCGACGGGGTGGGCCCCGCCTCGGGGGTCGGCACGTCGGCCATCTTCTGGGCGGGTTCCGCGATGGTGCCCGGAGCGCTCGGATACCTGCTCACCCGGAGGGCGGCCGCTGACGCCGAGGGCGTAGCGCGTGAACGTCACCGGTCCCCCACTCCCGAGAGGGGCGGGCCTCCGCCGCCCCCTCCGACCGAAGCCGAGGCCGCTCACGCCGAGTCAGAGCAACCCCCGAAAGACCCGCGGCAACGCGCCACGCATCGACGCTCTACGCACGACCAGGGCCTTACGACGTGACCCGGCGGGGGCGACGCGCTCGCCCTCTCCGGCCGCGGGCTGTTCCTGGTCGGAGAACTCGCGGATCGGTGGGGCGCGGTCCGAAGGCTCGCGGGCACCAGCGTATGGGCACGACTGGCGATCCCCGTGACCGCGGCGAAGGCGGCGTACGAGCCGTCGGACGGCATGCCCTCGGGCAGCAGCGGACCGTGAGTTCCGCGAGGCCCTGCACCGGGCCGCGATCGGCGGCCCGCCTCGATCCGCTCACGACGAAGAGACGAGGGAACAACAATGACCAACGGAGACACGACGAGGGGCCCGGCCGAGGAACCGTCCGCGTCGGTCCACGTCACGAGCTTCACCTACGCGCACGGTCCGGTCCCCGTCGCGGACATCACCCTCGACCTGCGTCGGTTCGGCGACTCCCTGGATCTGGAGCCCGGCGACCTCACCGGCATCCCCGTCTGCGACACCTGCTCCCCCCTGCCGCCGGAGGCGGACGGTCTTCCGGAGCTGATCGAGGGGATCGTCCCCTTGGTACGTGCGCTCCGGAGCGGGCCGGGTGACGGGCCGGTCACCGTGGCCGTGGGAGGCGCGGAGGGCCGTCTGGCCGCGACCGTCGCGGCCGCGATGCACCGGCGGATGGGCCATCGCAGCCGCGTGACGGCCACAGGTCCTACGACTTCGGTCCTCGGCCGGGCGGGATGAGACGATGGGAACGATGACAGACATTCCAGTGGGACCGCCGCCGCCAGGGACGTTCTACGAGCAGGTGGGCGGCGAGGAGACGTTCCGCCGCCTCGTCCACCGGTTCTACGAGGGCGTGGCGGACGATCCGCTGCTGCGCCCGATGTACCCCGAGGAGGACCTCGGCCCGGCGGAGGAGCGGCTGCGGCTGTTCCTCATGCAGTACTGGGGCGGCCCGCGCACGTACAGCGAGGAGCGCGGCCACCCGCGGCTGCGCATGCGGCACGCGCCGTTCGCGGTGGACCGCGCGGCGCACGACGCCTGGCTGCGCCACATGCGCACGGCGGTGGACGAGTTGGAGCTGCCCCCGGCGCAGGAGAAGCAGCTCTGGGACTACCTCGTGTACGCGGCGGCGTCGATGGTCAACACCCCCGGCTGACCGGCGGATTCCGTTCCGTACCGGGCGGGTCGGGACCGGTCACGATCAGGTCAAGTTCCGCCGCCACTCGCTACCGCGTGCGAACGCACTCTGACAGCATCCAGACAATTCGACGGTGGTGTCAGGGGGATGCGTGACGGGGTTCGTTCTGCTGCGGGCACGTGCCCACCGGCTGCTCCTCGCCGCTGCCCTCCTCGCCGTACTGCTCACCACCGCCGTACTGGCCACGCTCGCCGCCTTCTCCGGCACCGTCGGCGACGCCGCGCTGCGCCGCACGCTGGCGGGTGACGCGGCGGCCGACGCGGCGCTGACGCTGGAGGTCCCGTACCTGTCGGGCGGGGACCGCGCGGCGGCGGGCAAGGCGGTCGAGGCCAACGCGCGCGACGCCTTCGCCGGGCTGCCGGTACGGGTGCAGAGCCTGGACCGCTCCGGCCCCTACGAACTGCCGCGCCGGCTCCAACCGCCGGCGGCGCGGGCCGGTGAGGACCCGGACCTGACGCATCTGGGGGCGCTGGAGCGCTCGGAGGTCACGCTGGCGGCGGGCCGCTGGCCGGGGGCGGCGGACAGGGCCCCCGACTCCGGCGGCGCCGCGGACTCCGCGGACTCCGGCGGCTCCGCGGACGGCCCGGACGCCCGCGCCGTGCAGATCGCCGTGCCGCAGATCGCCGCCGACCGGCTCGGCCTCGCCCCCGGCGACACCCTCACCCTCGCCGGCCGCGGCGACGACGACCCCCCGCTGCCCGTCGAGATCACCGGCGTCTACCGCCCCCTCGACCGCGACGCCCCCTACTGGCTCGCCGACGAACTCCGCGGCAAGGGCGTCCAGCAGGGCGGCTACACCACGTACGGCCCGCTCCTCGCCGACCCCGGCTCGTTCGCCTCCGGCCGGGTGGCGCAGGCCGCCGGCGCCTGGGTGCTGCGCGCCGACTTCGACGAGATGACCGCCGGCCGCTCGGACGCCCTGCGCACCTCGGTGAAGAAGGCGACCGGCGCGCTGGCGGACGAGCCGGTCTTCGACGGCCGCGCGGTGGCCGCCACCCGGCTCCCGCAGCTCCTCGACGGCACCGAACGCGCCCTGCTCGTCAGCCGGTCGACGCTGCTGATCGTCGCCCTCCAGCTCGTGCTGCTCGCCGGGTACGCGCTGATGCTCGTCGCCCGCCTGCTCGGCGCGGAGCGCCGCGGCGAGACGGACCTGCTGCGCGCCCGCGGCGGCTCGCGCCGGCGCATCGGCGTGCTGACCGCGGCCGAGTCGATGCTCCTGGCGCTGCCCGCGGCGATCGCCGCGCCGCTGCTCGCCGGGCCGCTGATCCGGCTGCTGGCCTCGCGCGGCCCGCTGGAGCAGGCCGGGCTCACCCCGGACTCCACGGCGGGCAGGGGCACCTGGCTCGTCGCCGCCGCCTGTGCGCTGGGCTGCGCCGCGGCCGTCGTCGCGCCGTCGCTGCTGCGCGGCGGCGGCGCCGACGGGGTGCTGTCCGCGGGCCGTACGGTACGGGCCAAGCCGCTGCCCGCGCCGCTGCGCGCGGGCGCCGACGGGGCGCTGCTTGTGGTGGCGGGCGTGGCGTACTGGCAGCTCGACCGGCAGACCTCCGGCAGCGGCACGCTCAGCGGCGACCGCTCCGGCACGCTGGGCATCGACCCGGTGCTGGTCGCGGCGCCCGCGCTGGCGCTGCTGGCCGGCACCGTACTGACGCTGCGCCTCCTGCCGCCCGTCGCCCGGCTCGCGGAGCGCCGCGCGGTGGCGGGCCGGGGCCTGCCCTCGGCGCTGGCCGGCTGGCAGTTGAGCCGCCGCCCGCTGCGGGGCGCGGGTCCCGTGCTGCTGCTGGTGCTGGCGGTGGCGATCGGCATGCTGGCGCTGGCCCAGGGCGCCTCGTGGGACCGCTCGCAGCGCGACCAGGCGGACTTCCACGCGGGCACGGACGTACGGGTCCTGGCCAGCCGGGTTCCCGAGCTGGGCCAGGGCGGCATGATGGAACGCGTCCCGGGGGTCGCCGCTGCGGCCCCGGCGGCCCGCTGGGGCATGAGCCTGTCGGGCGGCGAGTCGGCGGAGGTGCTGGCCCTGGACACGGGCCGGGCGGCGGCGGGCCTGCGCCTGCGGCCGGACCTGGCGGAGGGCGCGGACGGTGCGGAACTGCTGCGCGGGCAGGCCGCGGAGGGCGGCTCCGGGAAGGACGCGGCGACGGCCGCGGGGAAGGCCGCCGGCGGGCTCGAACTGCCCGGCGCACCCGGGGAGTTGCGGCTCGTGGCGCGGCTCGGCGCCGACGGGGGCGGGGGCGCCGCGGTGACCGTGCTCGTCGAGGACCGGTACGGGGCCGCGTACGAACTGCCCGCAGGCGACCTCCCCGCGGACGGCCGCACGCACACGCTCACCGCCGATGTCGCCGCCGCCGCGGGCGCCCCCGACGGCCGCCCCGCCGGGCCGCTGCGGCTCACGGGGCTCCGGCTCGTACACCCGCAGCCCGCGGACGGCGCGGAGCGCCGGCTCGACGTCGAGCGCGTCGAGGTCGCCAAGCCCCTCGGCGGCAAGGGCGAGGACACCGGTGCCCGGGACGTGCCCCTGCCCGACGGGTTCAAGTGGCACGCCCGCGCGGTCTCCGAGCCCGAGGCGCTGCACGACGAGATCCCCGCCTCGGTCGTCGACCGGCCCCGCGCCACCGGCGGCTCCGCGCTCTCGCTGCGCTACGACACCGGCGACCAGTACTACGACGACTGGAGCGGCCCGCCGCTGGTCACCCTCACGGTCACCGCCGCGCGCGGCGCGACCCCGGAGGCGACCGCGCTGGCCACCGACAGGATGCTGCGCTCCACCGGGTCGAAGGTCGGCGACACCATCAGCGTCCCCGTGCCCGGCGGCAGCCTGTCCGTGAAGATCACCGGCGCGCTGCGGGAGCTGCCGACCACCGGCCCGGGATCCCCGGCCGCCACCGCCGAGCCGTCGCGCGCCAAGTTCGGCGGGGCGCTCCTCATCGACCTGCCCACCGCCAACCGCGTGCTGGGCCAGCGCGGCCTGGCCACGCTGGTGCCCACCGAGTGGTGGCTGACGACCCGGCCGGGCGAGACCGGCACCGCCGTCACCGCGCTGCGCGACCGCGCCGACACCGACCCCGGCAACGTCCTCGTACGCGACGAGCTCGCCGGCGAACTCGGCAGCGACCCCCTCGGCGCCGGCCCGCAGGCCGCGCTCGCCGCCACCGCCGTCGCAGCGGCGGTGCTGGCGGCGCTCGGCTTCGCCGTCAGCGCGGCGGCGTCCGTACGCGAACGCACCCGCGAGTTCGCCGTGCTGCGCGCGCTCGGCGCCCCGCAGCGGCAGTTGGCGCGCACGTTCGCCGTCGAGCAGAGCGTGCTCATCACGCTCGCGCTGGCCGCCGGGTCGCTGCTCGGCTGGGTGCTGGCCCGCGCCGTCATCCCGCTCATCACCCTCACCGGCCGGGCCGCGCAGCCGGTGCCGCCGGTGGCGGTGGAGCTGCCGGCGGGGTCCGTGGTGGTCCTGCTGGCGGCGGTCGCGGCGGTTCCCGTCCTCGTCACCGTGCTCGTCGCGCTGCGCCGCGGCGACCCGGCGACGGCACTGCGCCTGGGAGGCGAGTGACATGCCGCCCGTACGGACCGCGCCACGGCCGGCCGGCCAGACACCGGGAGGTCGGTGACATGCCCCCCGCACAGGACCCGCGGGAGACCCCGGAAGAACCGGAGACCCCGGAGCGCCCGGACCCGGCGGACGCGTCCGGCGCCCCCGCCGGGCCGAAGGCCCCCGGTGCCGCGCCCTGGGTGCGGACCCGGCTGAAGGCCGCGCCCGGCGGCGCGGTCGCCCTCGCGCTGCTCGTGCTCGTGACCGCGTTCCTCGCCGCCGCGTTCCCGCGCGGCGTCGACACCTTCGAGGACCGGGAGGCCCGCCGGCTGGTCGAGGACGCCTCGGCCGCCGACCGCAACGTGTCGCTCACCGCGCAGGCGGACCCCGAGGTGACGTTCGAGGACCAGGCGGAGTCGATGTCCGCGACGGCGGTCCGGGCGTTCGTGAAGCCGTTGCTCGAGGAGTTCCGCGACCCGCTGCGGGCGGCGCGGGACCAGGTCTCGTACGGCGTGCGGACCGAGCCCGTGCTCGTCACCGACGACCCGTGGCTGCCGAAGACGGACGGGCAGCGGCCCGAGGTGCAGCTCGACGCGCGCGCCGGTGTCGAGGAGCACGCCCGCGTCGTCGACGGGCGGCTGCCGGAGCCCACGGAGTTCGCGCCCGCCGGCGGCGGAGATGTCGTCCTCCAGGCCGCCGTCTCCGCCGCCACCGCCGACAAGCTGAGCCTGCGCGTCGGCTCCCGCGTCCACCTCCCGCAGGCCGAGGGCACGGTCGTCGTCCACGTCACCGGCATCGTCGAGCCGAAGGCGCCGAAGAGCGACTACTGGTCCGTCGACCCGCTCCTGCGCACCCCCGAGCTGCGCCAGCGGCCCGCCACGCTCGAACCACAGCGCTACTGGGCCGCCGCCTTCCTCCTCCACCCCGACAGCGCCCCCGCGCTCTACGCCGCGACGCAGGCGTTCGGCACGTCCTTCGAGAACGCCGGGACCTCCCCGTACTGGAACGTGCCCGTGGCCGGCGGCGCGCTGCGCGGCCGGGACGTGCCCGCGGTGCTCGACGCCCTGTCGGCCCTCCAGGAAGGCCCCGGCTTCGAGCGGCTCGCCATGCGGACCGGCGCCGGGCTCGACATCTCCTCCGGCGTCAGCGGGCTGCTCGGGAGCTACCGCGGCGTGCGCGAGGCCGTCACGCCCGTCGTGGCCGTCGCCGCCTTCGGCGTCGGCGCCGTCGCCGCCGTGGTGCTGGGCATGAGCGGCGGCCTCGCGCTTTCCCGGCGCCGCGCCGAACTGGCGCTGCTCCGCTCCCGCGGCGGCTCCCTGCGGGGCATCGCCGTACGCCTCCTCGCCGAGAACGCCGCCGCCGTCCTGCCCGCCGCCGCGGCCGGCTACGGCCTCGCCGTCCTGCTGCTGCCCGGCGGGCGGCACGGGCCCGCGCTGCTCGCGGCGGGCGCGACGGCCGCGCTGGCGCTCTGCGCGCTGCCGGCGCTCGCGGTCGCCGCCGTCCGCCGGCCCAGGGCCCCGGTACGCAGCGACCTCATCCGGGCGCGGCCCTCGCGGCAGCGGCTGGTGGCGGAGCTGACCGCGGTGGTGCTGGCGCTGGGCTCCCTGGTGGCGCTGCGCCGCAGGGGCGCCGCGGACGGCGGCGCCGACGCGCTGGTCAGCGCGGCGCCGGTGCTCGTCGGGGTGGTCGCCGCGGCCGTGTTCGTACGCCTCTATCCGCTGCCGCTGCGGCTGGCCGCCCGCCCGGCCTCCTGGGCGCGCGGGGCGATCGGCTTCCTGTCGCTGGCCCGCGCCGGGCGCGCCCCCGCGGCGTCCGCGCTGCCGCTGCTGGCGCTGCTCGTGGCGCTGACCACCGCCTCCTTCGGCGGCTCCGTACTCGCCGGGGTGGCCGACGCGCGCACGACGGCCTCGCTGCACACCGTCGGCGGC
The DNA here is from genome assembly GCF_020400605.1 of Streptomyces aculeolatus. GTDB lineage: Bacteria > Actinomycetota > Actinomycetes > Streptomycetales > Streptomycetaceae > Streptomyces > Streptomyces aculeolatus. Next base: position 360,204 of record NZ_JAINRD010000004.1, read on the forward strand.
GACGCCCGCCTCACCTCGGCTGCGCCGCTGCCCGACGGGATCGCCGAGAAGGCGGGCGAGATCGACGGCGTACGGCATGTGGCCTCCGTCAGCACCGAGAGCGGACTGCAGGTCATCGGGCTGAGCGGCGAGGTGACGCTGCTGACCGTCGACGCCGGCGCGTACGCGCGGCTCAGCGCCGACCTCGGCCTCGGCCCCTTCGACGCCGGGCTGCTGCGGGACGAGGACGGCGGCAAGGCGCTGCCCGCACTCGTCTCCCCCGCCGTCGCCGACCTGATCGGCGACGGCACCCTCGGACTGCAGTCGTCCCGGGGCCGGATCACGGCAGAGGTCGCGGCGGTACGGCGGTTGACCCCGGCGCTGACGGGCGGGCAGTTCGCTGTGCTGGACGCCGAGAGCGTGGCGCGGCACCTGCCCGGCACCGAGGCGGTGCCCGAGGCGCTCCCCGACACTCTGCTGCTGGCCGGCGGCGGCCTGGACCGGGCTGCTCTGCGCACCCTGGCCCGCGACTCCGCGCCCGCCGCCGCCCTGCAACTGCGCGGCGACGTGACGGACGAACTCGCCGCCTCGGAACTCCAGCGCGGCGCGGAGCGGCTCTACGCCGTCGCCGCCGTCGCCGCCACCGGCTACGCCCTGCTCGCCGTCCTGCTGTCGCTGCTGCGGGCCGCGCCCGAGCGCGTCGCGCTGCTGGCGCGGCTGCGCACGATGGGCTTCAGCCGGCGGCACGGGCGGCGGCTGCTGGTGCTGGAGGCGATGCCGCAGCTGGTGGCGGCCGGCCTGGTCGGGGCGCTGGCGGGGCTGGTCACCGTACGGCTGCTGGGCCCCGGCATCGACCTGACCGCGCTCGCGCTCGGCGAGGAGAGCCCCGACCTGCTCGGCCCCGGCGGCGCGGAGCTGCGCGCGGACCCGCTGGCGCTGGCGCTGCCGTCGGTGGCGGTGCCGGGGCTGGCGCTGGCGGCGGTGCTGATGCAGGCGTGGTGGGGCGGCAGAAGGCGGGCCGTACGGGAACTGCGGGCAGGGGACGGGGAGTGAGATGGCCCAGACGCGAGAGGGCACAGGCGCTATGACGAGCGGCACGACTCTGGAGGACCTGGAGCGGCGGGCGGCGGAGCAGCGCGCCAAGCCGGCGTACGGGCACGACGCGCTGATCTCGTGCGACCAGCTCGTGCGCATCTTCCGCACCGACGGCGTCGAGGTGCAGGCGCTGCAGGGGCTCGACCTGCTGGTCGCCGAGGGCGAGCTGCTGGCCCTGGTCGGCGCCTCCGGCAGCGGCAAGTCCACCCTGCTGGGCATCCTCGCCGGCCTCGACGTCCCCACCGCGGGCACCGCCACGGTGGCGGGCTTCGACCTGCTGGCGATGGACGCGCGGGCGCGGCTGCGCTACCGCCGGGAGGTCGTCGGCTTCGTCTGGCAGCAGACCGCGCGCAACCTGCTGCCGTACCTGACCGCCGCGCAGAACGTCGTGCTGCCGATGCAGCTCAGCGAGGGCGGCGGCGGCCGGCACGCGCGCCGCCGCCGGGTGGCGTTCGCCGAGGACCTCCTGGGCCTCCTGGGCCTCGCCCACTGCCGCGACCGCCGCCCGCAGCAGATGTCCGGCGGCGAGCAGCAGCGCGCGGCGATCGCCGTGGCGCTGGCCAACTCCCCCGCGGTGATCCTGGCGGACGAGCCGACGGGCGAGCTGGACTCGGCGACGGCGGAGCAGATCTTCGCCGCCTTCCGCACGGCGAACGAGGAGCTGGGCACGACGATCGTCATCGTCACCCACGACCAGGCGGTGGCCACGCAGGTGCGCCGCACGGTCGCGATCCGCGACGGCCGGATGGCGTCGGAGGTGGTCCGCCGCACGGAGGTCGACGCGAGCGGGCAGGAGCGGGTGGTGGCCCGCGAGTACGCCGCGGTCGACCGCACGGGCCGCCTCCAGCTGCCGCAGCAGTACACGGAGGCCCTGGACATCCGCGAGAGGGTGGTCCTGGACCTGGAGGAGGACCACATCCGGGTGACCCCGGACCGGGAGAACGGGACGTAGCCGCGGACTTCGGCGGCACGGAGGCTGGACGGGCGGCCCGCCAGGGCCAAGGCCCGCCTCGCCGGGCGCCTGCGGCGCCTGCGGGCGGCGGGCGCGCAGTCTCGCCCTCCGGGGGGTCAGACCGGGGTGACGCCCAGGCGGCCCAGGCCGCCCTGGCGGCGCAGCGCCACCGAGCCGTACGGGGTGCGCAGGCGGAGCCAGTTGCCCGCGGCGAGCAGCGCCGGCTCCGCGGTGTCCGCCGTCGGCGGCAGCAGGCCGAAGACGCGGGCGGCATGGGCGGCGCGCAGCGGGAGAGGGGTGTCCGCCAGCGTGCGGCTCCAGATGTCGCCGCCTATGCGGTCCACCTCCGTGCGCGTCCGCTTCTCCTCCGGCAGCGCCTCCACCCGGGCCTTGAACTCCGCGACCCCCGCCGCCACCGCGACGTGCAGCTCCTCCGGCCGCGGCAACCCCGCCACCGGCTTCCAGCCGCCCCGAGGCGGGAGCAGCCCGGCCCACCCGGGACCGCTCACGGGCTGCGGCAACGCCACGGCCGACTCCCGGAACTCCCGGCGTACGGGCGGGGATCCGGACCCGCTGCCGACGGGCTGCCCGGCCCCGGTGTCCGCACCGGTGTCCGCGCCGGATTCCGCACCGGTGTCCGCACCCGCGTGCGCCGCCGCGTCGATGGCCTCCGCCAGCTCCCCCGCAGACACCGTCTCGTCCAGCTCCTCCGCCGACGCCGCCGTCAGCAGCGCCGTACGGACCACGATCACCTCCAGCGCCGGCGCGTGCCCGAAGACGGCCAGCGCCGCTCCCCCGGCCCCGCCGCCGGCGCCGGGCGCCGCCGCACCGGGTGCCACCCGCAGCCGCACCGCCGCGCCCCTGTCGTACCGCAACAGCCGCCCCAGAAACACCGCCAGGCCCTCCGCCTGCCGTGCCTCGGCGAACACCAGCCGCCGCGTCATGCCGCCGCAGCCTCCCCCGGCTCTCTCCGCCCGGCCCGGCCCGGGGGCGGCGGGCCCAGGTACTTCTCCAGGAACGACCGCTCCGCCTCCGTCAGCCGCCGCGGCCGGCCGGCCTCGAAGTCGAACGGGACGATGACCGTCGACGCCTGCGCGTACACCGCACCGCCGTCCTCCGGGTCGTCCTTCACCTCGTACGCCAGCTTCGCCGACGCCGCCCGGATCTCCGTCACCCACACCTCGACCGTCACCGGGTCGTACCGGTGCACCAACTGGCGCCGGTAGTCGATCTCGTGCCGGGCCACGACCGACCCGCCCGCGAAGGAGGTGCCGCCGCCGGCGGCGGCACCTCCTTCGGCAGGCGCCAGCCGGAACATGAAGTCGATCCTGGCCTCCTCCAGATAGCGGAGGAACTCCACGTTGTTGACGTGGCCGTACGCGTCCATGTCCGCCCACCTCAGCGGGCAGCGGTAGACGTGCTTGGCCACGTCAGCCACGGGTGAGCTTCTTGTACGTGGCGCGGTGCGGGCGCGCGGCGTCCGGGCCGAGCCGCTCGATCTTGTTCTTCTCGTACGACTCGAAGTTGCCCTCGAACCAGAACCACCTGCTGTCGCCCTCGTACGCCAGGATGTGCGTCGCGATGCGGTCCAGGAACCAGCGGTCGTGGGTGATGACCACGGCGCAGCCCGGGAACTCCAGCAGCGCGTTCTCCAGCGAGGAGAGGGTCTCGACGTCGAGGTCGTTGGTCGGCTCGTCGAGCAGCAGCAGGTTGCCGCCCTGCTTGAGGGTGAGCGCGAGGTTGAGGCGGTTGCGCTCGCCGCCGGAGAGGACGCCGGCCGGCTTCTGCTGGTCGGGGCCCTTGAAGCCGAAGGCCGACACGTACGCCCGCGAAGGCATCTCGACCTGGCCGACGTTGATGTAGTCCAGGCCGTCGGAGACGACCTCCCACAGCGTCTTCTTGGCGTCGATGTTCCCGCGGGACTGGTCGACGTAGCTGACGTTCACGGTGTCGCCGACCCGGATGCTGCCCGAGTCGGGCTTCTCCTGGCCGAGGATCATCTTGAACAGGGTGGTCTTGCCGGCGCCGTTGGGGCCGATGACGCCGACGATGCCGTTGCGCGGGAGCGTGAAGGACAGGTCTTCGATGAGCAGCTTCTCGCCGAAGCCCTTGCTGAGCTTCTCGACCTCGACGACGACGCTGCCGAGGCGCGGACCCGGCGGGATCTGGATCTCCTCGAAGTCGAGCTTGCGCATCTTCTCGGCCTCGGCAGCCATCTCCTCGTAGCGGGCGAGGCGCGCCTTGGACTTGGCCTGCCGGCCCTTGGCGTTGGAGCGGACCCACTCCAGCTCTTCCTTCAGGCGCTTCTGCCGCTTGGCGTCCTTCTGGCCCTCGACCTTCAGGCGCGCGGCCTTGGTCTCCAGGTACGTGGAGTAGTTGCCCTCGTAGGGGTAGGCGCGGCCGCGGTCCAGCTCCAGGATCCAGCCGGCGACGTTGTCGAGGAAGTACCGGTCGTGGGTGATGGCGACGACGGTGCCCTCGTACTGCGCGAGGTGCTGCTCCAGCCAGGCGACGGACTCGGCGTCGAGGTGGTTGGTGGGCTCGTCGAGGAGGAGGAGGTCGGGGGCCTCCAGCAGCAGCTTGCAGAGCGCCACACGACGGCGCTCGCCGCCGGAGAGGTTGGTGACGGGCCAGTCGCCGGGCGGGCAGCCGAGGGCGTCCATGGCCTGTTCGAGCTGGGCGTCGAGGTCCCAGGCGTTCTCGTGGTCCAGCTCCTCCTGGAGCTTGCCCATCTCCTCCATCAGCTCGTCGGTGTACTCGGTCGCCATCTGCTCGGCGATCTCGTTGAACCGGTCGAGCTTGCCCTTGGTGTCGGCGACGCCCTCCTGGACGTTCTCGAGGACGGTCTTCTCCTCGTTCAGCGGGGGCTCCTGGAGGAGGATGCCGACGCTGTAGCCGGGCGAGAGGAACGCGTCGCCGTTGGACGGCTGCTCCAGTCCGGCCATGATCTTGAGCACGGTGGACTTCCCGGCTCCGTTGGGGCCCACGACACCGATCTTGGCGCCGGGCAGGAAGTTCAAGGTGACGTTGTCAAGGATGACCTTGTCGCCGTGCGCCTTGCGTGCCTTGCGCATGGTGTAGATGAACTCAGCCAAGAGAAACCGTCCGGCAGATCCGAGGTGGGCAGATGCACCCATCTTGCCGCACGCGCCGCCCCGCGCGAAAACGCCCCCGGTCGCGCCCGCCGCCCGCGGCGGCCGGGGCGGCCCGGGACGCGGACGCGGGCGCGGTACGGGGCGTATGCGGCAGCGCACGGGCAGGCCGCACGCGCGCGGCACCCGCGCCGCGCGCGAGGCGCGCGCGAGGCGCACAGCGCCGCGGGGAGCGCCTCGCGGGCATGCGAAACGGGCATGCGAAAGGGGCCGGATCCCGAAGGATCCGGCCCCTGTGCCGTGCAGAGCGTCAGCCGTCAGCCGACGTCCGCCGGCCGGCACCGCTGGGCGCGGTCACGCGCTTCCCGGCGCCGGCCGGAGGGTCGTCGTCAGGCGGCGTCGGCGCCGCCGCCGGCGCGCCGGCGGAGCAGGAAGACGGTCGCACCGCCGACCACGACCAGGCCGATGGCCACGCCCGCGATCACCGGGGTGGCACTGCTGCCACCGGTGTTCGCCAGGTCGCCGCCGTCGTCACCCGCGTCGTCGCCGCCGGCGGAGCCGCCCGCGGAGGCCGGGCTCGGCTCGCTCGGGGCCGGAGTGTCGTTGCCCGCGGTCTCGCAGTCGAGCACGCCGGTGAACTTCTCGCTGAAGCCGTCGTCACCGTTGATGGTGATCTCGTACGCCTGGTCCTCGGCGACCTCGACCAGCACGGTCTTGGACTCGCCCGGCGCCACGGTGTGGGACTCGCCCGCCAGCTCGAAGGAGAAGGGCTGGTCGCCCTTGTTCTCGGCGGTCACGTCCACGCCGCCCTTGGCGCAGTTCTTGTCCGCGGACAGCGCCGGGATCGGACCCTCGCTCGCCCACGTGGCGGTGGCCTGGGCGGTGACGGTGGTGTCGCTGGAGCCGGCCAGGATCTGGGTCTGGCTCTTCGCGTGCTCACCGACGCCGGCGAAGGCACGGCCGACCGGCACCTGGGTGGTGGCCTCGGCGGTCAGGGTCGCGGACCCGTCGGGGGTGCCCGAGGGCACGTCGAGGAAGACCTCGGCGCCGTCAGCGGCGCTGGTCAGCGCCTTGCCGTCGGCGTCGACGACCTTGACGCCGGCGGACTCGGCCTCCGGCGACAGCGAGAGGTTGGCGCTCGCGGCGTCGGTGTTCACCGTCACCGGGCCGAGCTTCTCGCCCGACTTGCCGGAGACGGCGGTCGGACCGAGGTTCAGCGAGGCCGCGGGCTCCTCGATGGCCTCGGCACCGGCCTCCAGGTAGTCGGCCAGCTTCTCCGCCTCGGGGTCCTTGGCCTCGACGTTCACCTTGTCGGAGAAGCGCCAGATGGCGATCTGGGTGCCGGCCGCGGCGGTGTTCTCGGTCAGCTCACCCGCACCGGCCTTCTCCGCGAGCGCGGCCAGGTCGTCCACCTGCGGGTAGGAGTTCTGCAGAATCCAGTTGATCTTCCCCGCGTCGGGGTTGTTCTGCAGCGAGGAGGAGCTCCAGGCCACCTCCTGGTACTTGGCCTCCGGCTGGGTCGGGTTGCCGAAGTCGATGCAGTAGGTCTGGATGGAGCCGCCCTGGTCGACGGCCATCTCGAACAGACCGGCACCGATCTCGCTGTCACCGCTGTCACCGTGGACGATGGCGGTGTCCTTGATCGTGAGACCGCCCAGGGTGGCGGTGGCGCCGTTGGCGGGCGGCGCGTCCTGCGCCGCGGCCGGACCGGCGCCGGCTATCGCACCGGCGGTGGCCAGGCCCGCGGCCAGCACTGCCGCGGTAAGCCGAGCGGACCGTCGGTGTGACGGCCTCCGAACAGAAGTCATGGTCGAAAATCCCCTCCGGGCGGGTTGGTCAAGGCTCGGATTGCCCCCGCCGTAAGAACGCCTTCGCTCCGGGCTCGTCGAGCCGCTCGGAATCCTAGGGACTCCCCTCGTCCCGCGAACCTCAAATGCCCCATGGGGACAGGGTTTTAGAACGCAATCGTTACATCGGGCGACGACTATTCCGGGCAGACCCCAGCGGACCGGCAGAAGTTCGAGTCGCGCACTCGAACTGATCGTCTCGGAACCGTCACCAGCCAGCCACCGGCAGGCCCACCGCCGGCCATGGGTTCCGGATCAGCCGAGGTCCGGTGTCAGCACCGGATGGCGCTCCCCCTGCTCCGCCGCGTCCGGCGCCCCGCCCGCCGGCACCGGGGCCAACGCGTCCCGCACCGCTGCGTCGAGGTCCCCTCTGGGCGGGTCCGCGAACGACGGCTTGAGCCGGGAGACCCGGCGGAACGCCGCCGTGCCCCAGCCGAGGTCGTGGCCCACCGCCGTCGCGTCGATCGTCGGGTCCGTGCAGCGCACGCCCTCCTTCTCGTACTCCCTGACCCGCAGCCGGCCCCGCACCAGCAGCGGTTCGCCGATGGCCACGGAAGCCGCCACGTTGTCCGCGAGCTGGCGCCAGGCCCAGACCGTGAAGAAGTTCGTGTACGCATCGGTCCAGCTGCCGCTCGCCTGGTCGAACCTCCGCACCGTCGCCGCCAGGCGGAAGCGCACCGCCGGCACCCCCGACTGCGTCGTGCGGTAGTCCGCGCTCGTCGCGGCGTTCCCCACCACGGTCACCATCGTCTCGTTCATTTCCAACGCACCTCCCCCGTCCGGGCACTTCACCTGCCCGCTGACCCCATGCTGCCCCCTGCCACCCGAACCCCGCGACCCCTGTGGATAACTCCGGCCCGGGTGGCGTAATCGCAGGTCAGGTCCGTGCACTGCCGCCCGAGGCAACGGCGTACTGCTCCCGCACCTCGCGGTAGCGCAGCAGCTCCGCCGCCATCGGCTCCAGCACCCGCGCCCGCCCGCTCGCGGCCGCCGACTCCCGCAGCCGGCGCTCCGCCTCCTCGCCGTACCGCCGCGCCGGGGCGCGGGCCACGAACCGGCAGGCCAGCGCCAGCCCGGGGCCGCCGGCCGCGGCGACCGCCACGAGGCCCAGCGGCAGCAGCCACGGCCCGCCGGCGACGCCGAAGAACGCCGCCACCAGCCACAGCAACGCCAGCGCCTGGAGGCCGAGCAGCCCGCGCTGCACCGCACCCACCACCGACCACCACCGCGGCCGCGGCACAGGCCCGAGCCCGGTCCCGTCACCGGCACCCGGACCGGCCGCACCCGCCTCGCCCGCGTCACCCGCACCGGACCCGCCCGAAGTCGGTTCACCTCCGGACGCCGCCGTCTCCGCACCCGGGCCCGGGGCCTGCCGCGTCAGCCCGTCCGCGAGCCCCTCCGCACCGCGCACCCCCGCCTCGCGCACCGCCTTCGCCCACGGCGCCGGCAGCCCGGCGCCCGCCTCGTCGGCCACGGTCCGTACGGCCTGCTCCACCACCGCCCGCGCGGGGGCCAACCTCCGCTCCCCGTCCCGGGGTTCCGGCATCAGCGCGCCCGCGTCCGCGGCCGGCCGGTCGGCCGCACCGGCGGCCGAGCCGCCCGCCGTCCCCGCCCGCCGGCGCCGCCACAGCTCCACCAGCCGTGCCCCGCACGCCTGTTCCGCCGCCCGCAGCCACAGCTGCTCCGCCGCCTGCCCCGTCGCCGCCGCCCCCACCGCCTCCGCGAGCCGGTCCTCGAACTCCGCCCTGATCCGCTCGTCGAGCCCGCCCCCGCCGCCGTCGCCGACGTACACCTCGCGCAGCCGCGCCGTCGCCTCGTCCACGTCCGCTGTCAGCCGGCTTTCGGCCGCCCGGCGCTCCGCGATGAACGACACCAGCTCCGCGCGCAGATCGCCCACGCCCTCGCCGGTGAGCGCGGACAGCGACAGCACGCACGCGCCGGGCTCGCCGTGCTCGCCGAGCGCGAGGCCGTCCTCGTCGAGGAGCCGGCGCAGGTCGTCGAGCACCTGCCCGACGGCGTTCGCGGGCAGCCGGTCCAGCTGGTTGAGGACGACGAACATCACCTCTGCGTAGCCGGCCAGCGGTTGCAGATAGCGCTCGTGCAGCGCCGCGTCCGCGTACTTCTCCGGGTCGACCACCCAGATCACCGCGTCCACCCGGCGCAACAGGTCCTCCACGCGGCGGCGGTGCTCCTCCACCGCCGAGTCGTGGTCGGGCAGGTCGATGAGGACGAGCCCGCGCAGCCCCAGGTCGTCGCGGAGCGGGCGAGCGGCGCGCGCCGGGAGGCCGAGGCGTTCGAGGAGCAGGGTCGGCGCGTGGTCCCCGGCGCCGCGCCAGGCGCACGCGGACGGCAGCGAGGTGGTGGGCCTGCGCACGCCGACGTCGGAGAGGGGGGCACCGGCGAGCGCGTTGAAGAGGCTGGACTTGCCGCTGCCGGTGGCGCCCGCGATGGCGACGACGGCGTGGTCGAGGGAGAGCCGCTGCCGGTCGGCGGCCTCGTCGAGTACGCGGCCGGCCTCGGCCAGCGTGCGCCCGTCCAGCCGCGTACGGGAGAGGCCGACCAGTTCCCGCAGGGCGTCGAGCCGCCCGCGCAGGGGGCCTTGGGCACGCGGTACGAATCCTCCGGGCGTCCCCGCGTCCTCCCCGTGGCCCGCGCGCGCCCCGCCGCGACCCCGCCCCGCGGCACGCAGCACCGCACCGTCCCCGTCGTACGCACCGCCGCGCCCGCCGGCGTCCGCGAAGTCGTCGTCGTTCAGGCCCGCACCTCCGCCCGCACCGCCCCCGAAGGCGTCGCCACCGGACCCCGCACCGGAGCCGTCCCCCGCGCCGTCGACCGGCCCTGCGCCCGCGGACACACCGTCATCCGCTCCGCCCTCCCCGGACACCTCCGCACCGGCGCCGCCCGCCTCCGCCGCCGCACCACCCGCCGGCTCCGGCACCCCCGCCGCCACGTCCGACCCGCCGTCCGCACCCATCTCCGCGACACCGCCCTCTCGTCCACCGCCGTCGCCCCCGGGGGAGCCCTCCGCACCAGCGCCGCCCCGTGCCTCGGCCCGGCGCCCGAAGTCCACCCCGCCCGAACCCGCAGCCCCGTCCCCCGAACCCGCAGCCCCGTCCCCCGAAGACCCCGCTCCCGCTTCCGCAGCCGAACCCCGAGCCTCCGCCCCCGAGACCTCCGCTGAGACCTCCTCCTCCGCCGCCAGGACCGCGGCCCCCGCACCGGCCTCCGCCGCCGAAGCCCCCGCTGCTCCGCTCGCCCCGCTTGCCCCACTCACCTCGACAACCTCAACCGCCCCATCGTCCACACCAGTTGCCGTCGAGCCCTCGGACGGATCAGCGCCCTCTCCCCCCGGCCCCGGCACGGATTCGGCCACCCCCGTGCCGCCCCCGCCCCGAACCGCCTGCCGCTGGCCCCGCCGCACGCCCCACCGCGCCGCGCGCCGCGCGATCAACCCGTCGTCCCACATCCCGCCGGCCGCGGGCGCCGCAGCCCCGGCCTCGCCGTCCCACGCGTCCCCGTCAGGGGCATCCGCAGCCCCCGCGACCCCACTCAACTCAGCCAACTCATCCGCCCCCTCACCCCCACCGGCCACCGCCACCGGCTCCGCCGCCTCCTCAATTGGAACCGGAACCTCCGCCGACTCGCCGCGTCCCGGGGCCTCCTGCGCACGCACGTCGCGCCCCTCGCCTGCCTCGCCCATCTCGCCCGCCTCGCCCATGCCGCCCACCTCGTGCACCTCTTCCCTCACTTCTCCCGCTGCAGCACCGACATGGCCGCGATCAACCGGGCCTGCTGGCCCGACTGCGCCTCCAGGGCGTCGATCGCCGCCAGCCGGCGATCCCGCTCCCCGTCGAGCACCCGCTCGAAGTACGTGCCGAGCAGCCGCCCGCCCCGGCTCCGCAGCCGCAACCCGTCCTTCGCGCCCAGCAGCGCCGCCAGTTCGTCCGCCGCCCCCTCCCCCTCAGCGCCGCCGAGCAGCGCCACCGCCAGCAGCGCCGCCACCTCCTCCGGCTCCGCGTCGCCCGGCCGCTCCGCCGCGCGCAACGCGTCGTCGGCCAGCTCCTCCAGACACCGCTGCCAGCGCCGTACGAGCACGCCCACCCGCTCCTGCGCCCCCACGCCCGCCTCGCCGAACGGCACCGCCGCCGCGCCCGGCTCGCGCCGCAGCTCGGCGGCGAACCGTTCGTCGGCGGCGGCCACGGCGCAGTACAGGACGGCGGCGACGCTGCCGGTCAGGGCGTCGAGGAGGTCGACGGAGGCGCCGGTGAGGGCGCGGTTGCGGTAGTGCGCCAGGGCGTCGCCGGCGAACGCGGTGCCGCCGACGAGGTCGGCGTGCGCCTGCTCCGCCGCCTCCTCGTACGCCCGCTCCACGCGGTGCGCCATCCGCGTCGACGCCGCGTGCTGCGCGGCGCACGCCCCGGCCAGCGACGTGACCCGCGAACGCAGCGACGCGAGCACGCCGTTCGCGGTCCGCACGGACGCCTCCGCACGGGCCGCCGGGTCCTGTGCGCGGTGGCCGAGCCAGTCGCGCAGCTCCCGCACCGCCGTGGCGGGCAGCAGCCCGCTGCCGCCGCCCGCGGACTCGGGGAGTTCGGGGACGGTGAAGCGCGGCACGTCGCCGAGTCCGGCCTTGCGCAGCAGCGTCGCGTACTGCAGGGAGATCTCGCCGGCGACCTGGTGCGGCACGCGGTCGAGCACGGTGACCAGGCTGACGTCGTACTCCTTCGCCGTGCGCAGCAGGTGCCAGGGCACCGCGTCGGCGTACCGGGAGGCGGTCGTCACCAGCACCCACACGTCCGCGGCGCACACCAACTCGGCGGCCAGCTCGCGGGCGTGCCCGGCGAGGGAGTCGATGTCGGGGGCGTCGAGGAGGGCGAGGCCGCTCGGTACGTTCTCGTCGACCTCGATCCGCAGCAGGGTCCCGTCGGGCCCGCCACCGCCCTCGCCGAAGGTCGCGGCACCCCGCCCAAGACCATCACGTCCGAGGCCGTCCCGGCCGGGGCCGTCCCCGCCCAGGCCGTCCCGGGTGCGGTACGGGTCACGCACGCCGTACGCCGCGGAGGCACCCCTGTTCGCCCCGTACGCCTCCCGGGCGGGGGACCCGCCGTACGCGCCGCGCGAACCCCCGCCGCTCCCGTACGACTCACGCGTCCCCCGGCCGTCCCCCTCATCGCCGTGGTCCCCGTACGGCTCCGCAACCTCCTGCGCTTCGTAAGCGCCGTAGGACTCGTACGCCTCGACGCGCCCGTGCGCGGCGTCCTGCCGCGGCATCCACACCCGCGTCAGATGCGGCAGCACCCGCTGCCCCGCGAACCAGGACTGGTCGTCGGGGTGGCAGACGAGCACCGGCATCCGCGTGGTGGGCCGCAACACGCCGGACTCGCTGACGCATCTGCCGACGAGCGAGTTGACGAGCGTCGACTTCCCCGCGCCCGTCGAGCCGCCGACCACCGCGAGCAGCGGCGCGTCCGGCCGGTGCAGCCGGGGCACCAGGTAGTCGTCGAGCTGGGCCAGCAGTTCCGCTCTGCTCCGCCGCGCTCCGTCCGCCCCCGGCAGGGGGAGCGGAAAGCGCGCCGCGGCGACGCACTCGCGGAGCGCGGAGAGTGCGTTCAGCAGGTCAGGCCGTACGTCCGAGGTCGCCACATGCGAAGAATGCCCGCTTCCATCCGAATTTGAAAGCGTTTAGCCCCGCAGCGCGCCTTCTTCATCCCGGAAGCTTCCGCCACGCGGGCATAACGACTGCACAACACCACCGGCACCACCCGGAAAAAAGCGGTGCGCGATTCGTACTCGCCTGCGATTATCGGGACGCTTCACTGAACCTCCACAAGGTGGTGCCGGAGTGAAGCTACCGGGTGTGGCTCAACGGAGCCCTATCCTTGACCCCTGGCAAGGTCACGGATCCGCCGAGCCCGGCCACCGTTCCACGCCACACCGGCCCCCGTAGCTCAGCGGATAGAGCAGGCGCCTTCTAAGCGCTTGGTCGCAGGTTCGAGTCCTGCCGGGGGCGCAGGGCTGCCCTCCTCCCCCAGGGAGGGCCCAACCTGCAGGTCAGAGGGTTATCCACCCTCCCCCAGCGAGGGGCTCGACACCGATAGATGATCATGCTCTCTGTCCAGTTGGCACGGGCCAGAAGCGGGCCTCTACGGCTAACTGTCCCCCATACGTCCCCCGCGGACACCTCCCCTCGGCGCCGCCCCCGCCACATCACAGGGGGGCGTAGCGAAGCGGTCCGGGATGCGCCCGCGCAGGGCCCGGACCGCTCCATCACGCCACCGGCAGGTACCGGAGTCCTTCGATCCGTTTCAGGTAGTCGGTCAACTGTCCAGTGACACATCTGGCGTAGATCGCCAGGAGGACCGGGACACTGTTGCCCGCCCACTCCGCGACAGTCGCGGGGGGAACGCCGGCGTTCAGCCACCCGGTGAGGCAGGTGTGGCGGAGGTCGTACACACGTTTGCCAGCGGGAGAGGCGTACTCGTGTGCTGCGAGGACCGCTTCGCGGGCCTTGCCCCACACGCGCCGGTAGACCGAGCCTGCCAGGGTGTCCCCTCCTGCGCCGGGGAGGAGGAGCCCATCGGGTTTGAGCTCGTACTTGGCGATGACGCGGCGGAGGAGAGCCACTAGATCCGGATGGATCGGGACGGTGCGGGTGTCACCCTCGGCACGGCCCTTCAGGTCGCGGACCTCGTGCACCTCTCCGCTGTCCGTCCACTGGCCGCCCACCTCTGGATGGGCCTTGTGGACGATGATCTCGCCCCACCCTGTTTCGGGCAGGACAGCATCGGCGACATGCAGCGCGACGGCTTCCTCGGGACGTAGGCCGGCGTAGCAGATTGTGGCGAAGAACGCCTGGTACAGCAGTCCACGGCGAGGCCGCTGGCCTATCCATTCGAGCAACGCGGTGACCTGAGCCGGATTGAGCAGGGACCGCTTGCTGATCGCCTGCCCCACCCGCAGGCCGCTCTCCCGCTTGCCCAGCGCAGCCAGAGGGTTAACCCTCAGGATGTTGTGCTGGACTGCGCGGTCCAGGGCGAGACTGAGAATGCGGCGGTTTCGCATCACGGAGCTGGCTGCGGCTGCGGTGCCATCAAGCAGCGTGCTGATCGCCGCAACCACCTGCTCGACTTTGGCGGTGTCCTCCCAGGCGGACATCGGCAACGTGTTGCGCTCGACCCAGTCGAGGATCTCCCTCACTTCGCCGGGCGCCGGCGCACTACGCCGCTTCGTGTTGAAGGCGAACTCCCGCAGCGCCGTGCGGACGTCTCGATCGTCGAACTGGCCGGGCTGCGTACGAAGCAAGGCGACTGTGGCGGCTGTCATCGCCTTGGCCGTGTTCTTACGGCTGTTCCCGCTGGTTCGGACCCACTTCCAGTCCACGTACTCAACCGCGAATGAATACCAGCCCGTTTCCGCAGCCTTGCTGGCGAAGCTGACCGGCAATCCGGTCGCCGGGCTGAAGGGTTCTCCCCTGCTCGCTGCCGTCTTCAGCTCGGCGCGACGGGCGTCTGCCTGCCCCTTCGTGGGGTAGGTCTCACTGTGTTTACGTCTGTCGACGGCCCATACGACGCGATAGCTGTATCCCGTCTGGCGCTTGCGGCGCTCGATGCTGAATATCCGGACGTTGAATGTTCTCGCTGTCAGGTGTGATCCTCACAATCAGTGAGCCAGTTTTCGAGATCGCCCCGTCGTATCCGCAGGGAGCCGTTGGGAAGGCGGATGCAGCGTGGACCACGCCCCTTTTGCCGCCAGTCGTAGAAAGTCGATCGAGCGATCTGCAACTCGGCGCAGACCTCATCAACGGTCATCTTCTGACCGGCTCCGGCTGCTACTGCCATTGGCCTCTCGCATCAAGCCAGAGGGCCGAGCAAGCAGGGTGATCCTCAACTAGGGTTGACGCCTGAACTCGGAGCAACGCGGGATAGGTCACGTTTCGAGGCATGGACAGGTGTTTCCTTGCGGGGAATGAGGGACAGCATGGACAGCGCCAATACCTCGCGTAGCGTATGAAACTGTCAAACGCCTGCTGACGGTATGCGCTGGCCACGGCGGGTGTGCCGTGGGCTGGGCAACTCCGCGCCTTCTCTCGACTGCACGATTGCCCCGGCGTTCGCCCCTGGCTCCACCGCCAAGGTGCGCCGGATGCGAACACCCCTCAATGATGGTGACGATCGCCGGTTTGGCTAACCGGCGATCGTCGGCTATGTTGCCCCGCGCCGCGACCCTCGTAGCTCCCATGTGAGAGCAGCAGAGTGTGGTCGCGCTGCTTCGAACCGTTCTAGGTTCGCTTGCTTCGCCGCGTCGTTCCAGTCTTCTACGCCACCACCCTGTCTGCCGTCGGCGAACCGGCACGCGCAGATCGACCAGCCGGGAAGCAGGGTGTATCACCGTGCCCGTGTCCTGTCCTCGATGCCCCACCCCGCCGGTGCCCGAGTTCGACTATCTCCCCACAGAATGACGCTCTCCGGGGTTTCAACCGCCGGCTGCCGCCACCGTGCGGGACTAGCCGTGGTTTTCAGCGGAATCGGCGTGAGAGGGCGAGAGTTCACGCTTCGCGCACGTCGTCGTCCGGGTGGGTGACACAGCTGGCGGTGTGGTTCAGGACACGGTGAGCCGTCGCCATGAGTTGCCGGGGCCGGCTCAGTCCGCGTCGGAGGAGCCTCGGTGCCGGCAAGGTCGGAATGAGCCAATTCGGCACCTTCGGACCCGATCGCAGGGCCCAGGCGGTGCGGTCCCTGGTGCAGACGGTCGAAACCGCCTTTCCAGGCTAGAGTTGAGACCACCGGAGCCGCCGCACAGATGCCTCCGCGGGCGAGGCAGGCGCCGACCCATGAGAGTCAGCCCGCCCGGTCGAGTGAAAGGTGCACGACGCTGCTCCGACTAAGAATCGCCACCGGGGCCGTGTTGGCCGTTGCACTCGTTGCGGCCGGGTGCGAGATCACGGTGAACCACGACTCGGACACGGCCGAGCTTCCGCCTGCGGCGACCCAGAGTAACGGCACCGAGGTATGGGATCTACGCCATCCGCCGACGGCAGACCAGATCGGCATCGATTCCGGCAGCGACACCGCCATCTACGAAACGCGGCCATCGCGTCGACTGCTGCTGCGTCTGCCCGAGGGTACGCGCCTTCGTCTGTCGGCCCGCTACCTGGCATTCAGCTCGATCGCCGACGAGGACGGCGAGCCGGTGAACGTCGACGTGAAGACCGCGACGAAGCCGCTCGGCGACACCGTCGAGACGTACCGATCGATACTGAAACAGCTCGGTCTGCCCACTGCCGCGATCGCGCAGTTCCGGGAGGCTGCCCGCGCGGCATCGGGTACCGAAAGTGTCCACAGCGACCGAATTTCCGGTCAGTACGGTGACCTCGACATCGGCGTCGTCGCCAGCTATAGCCCTCACTCCGAGACCGGGAGGATCGCCGTCATCGGCAATTGGCAACCGTGAGGACGACCGCCTGCCTACTTGAACAGGACGCACTGCGCGATCACCCTGGCCGTGGACCAGGAGCGTAATGACGTGGAGCCCTGCTCGAGTGATCAACACCTGGATGACGGCCCTGTCCTGATCTCGGTGGTCATTTCCGCTGGCGCCCCGGAGGGCCTGTTCCCCACAGACAACCGCCCCGGGCACTTCGAGACGCCGACTGCCAAAACACCGCGATACCGACCGCGGCTACGCGGTGCTGGAGATGTGCTCCAAGGCACGGGGATCCATCACCACGAGTTGCCGATACCGGCTGTCGATCGCCTCGTGGTCGACGCGCAGGCGGTGCAGGACGTTTTCGACGGTGGATTTGCCGAGTTGCAGGGTGCGGGTGATGTCGCTCTGCCGGAGCCCGTTGATCGTGATCCGGTCGGGGGCAGGAGGGGTCTTGATGCCGGCGGTGTCGGCCAGGTGTGTCAGCAGGGTGGCCACGCGGGCGAGTGGAGACCGGCCGGTCATGAGGTAGATCTTCTCGTCTGTGCGGTTGCGGTCCTCCAGGCTCCGCAGCAGCGCGAGCTGCACCTGCGGGTACACGCGCATCATCTCGTTCGCGGCCTGCGGTGCAGGGCATGATCCAGGTGGTGCCCACGCAGGACACCTGCATCGGCGACCAGGCGTCGATCAGGTTGGCCTCGCCGAGGAACTGTCCCGGACCGCGGAACCGGGCGAGGACACCCCCGCCGGGGCCCATCGGGTAGCGCTCTTCCCGGGCCAAGCCGCCCAGGACGATGAAGCACGTTCGCTGGGCCGGGTCGAGCGGCAGCCGCTCGCCGTGCTGGAAGGTGCGGGCGTCGCGGCCCCATTCCTGCACGAGCGTCGGCCACAGTCGGCGGGGGAGGTGCTGCAGGAAGCTCCCGGCCGGCCAGGGCCGATGTCCGGCGAGCACCTGCGCGGGGTGGAAGCCGCAGTCCTTCATGGCGGCATTCACTGGTCTTGCCCTCGTCCTCGCGGCGGTCTTCGCCCGCAGGGTGGAGGCGGAGGAGGGTTTGTGGGACGCTGCGGCAGGAATCCAGGATTTAGGCATCGGTAGACTCCTGGGCGGGTGCGTCCGTCTGCGCGGCAAGGCTTGTGAATACGGATTTCATGAGGCTGCGGCTGGCCTGATTGAATTCCTCAACGGCCTCCGGAACGGCGCCGAGGTCTGCGCATCGGCGACTGAATTCGAACAGTGTCTTGAGCGCAGCGGTGGGTTGACCGAGTCGCGGCAGCGGCTGCATTTCCCCGGTCCGGGCGTCAGTAAGGCCGTATGGAGCGCGCGGTGAGTTGCGAACTCGGTCAAGATACCCGAGATCGCACAGCCGTTGGACCTGATAGGCCACTGAGGACGTCGACTTGAGGCCGACGGCATCGCCGACCTCACGCAAGGTGGCCCATTTTCCGGCCCCCTGGGATTCACGGAAATAGTCGAGGATCGCCTGTTGCCTCGGGGTGAGCTTGTGGTCGGTGTCGTTGCCGCATTGTTTGGTCGGGCGTGTCATTGGAATGGTTCCTCACGTGATTAATCGGGGTCGTCGCAGTTGCGAGTGCCCGCCGTCCGAAGGCCGCGCGACACGTCCCGGGGCAGCGGAAGGGGATTTTTGATTGCGGGCAAGCCCTTGCATTTCGGGTGGGGAGGGCGGCAGGCGTCAGGTTGAAGCGGTGGGCTTCCAGCCAGTCCCAGGCCGCTGCGTCGGTGTCGAACGCGGGCATGGTGGCTCGGGCGGGTAAATGTAGACGCGCTCCAGGGCGTCCTGACGGTGCGTGGGGGTTGACATGGGGAATGCCTCTCCATGGGGTCGGGGTGTTGGGTGATTGCTGAAGGGGTTGGTCTCCACGACTGGCGCGGCTTGTTCGTCACTTCGGTTATTGGGCTTGCGCTCAGACTCGGATGACGCTGTGTTTGCGCGCTGCTACGGAGTTGGACGCGCCGAAGGATTCAGGTGTGCGGCTGGGCGATGACATCTTCGATGGCATCTGGTTGCCGACGAAACGGGCGGCGAGCTTCTTGAACTCGGCCTGTGCCGTGCCTTCGATGACTTCGCGGGTGATGTCGTTGCCGTCGCTGCTGTAGATCTGCGACATGTGGGAGGTGTATATCGCGCCGCGGCGAACGTGGTGCTGGTACCAGCGTGCTCCGTTGGGGGCGCTGTAGCAGATGACGTACCTCAGTCCGTGCAGTCCGACGGTGACGTCGCCTCCGTGCTCCCTCATCCCGTCGCGGAATACGGCAAGGTCCTTTCGCACGGACAACGGCAGCTTGTGCTCTGGGGGGAGCGGATCGAGCTCCAGGAGTTCGGGTTTCTTCCCGTGCTCGATCCTGTTGAAGATTCGGGCGTAGTCTTCCCATCCGTTGGCTTTCTCGCGCTGTTCGCCGTCCTGGAAAAGAGGTGAGACGCACAGCCGCCATCTTCCTTCGTAGTTGCGGCGGTAGTTCAGCTCCAGACGCAGACGCTTGCCCTCATGGATGACACGCAGGGTCTGTTTAGTGGGCCGTTCAATCCGGGGCTCGATGTCGGTGTGCTCAGTCAGCCACTCGATGTCATCGTGGATCAATGTGGGCACGAAGAAGGGGGCTTCCGAAACAGGGACGGATTTCATGTGCATTTCTCCTGGCGGGCGGAGGGGCGGGAGGCCCGTTTATCTGGCAGTTCGGGGGGAGGGGGGTGGATCACCGTGCCCGTGTCCTGTTCACGGTGATCCACCCCGCAGGGCCGGTTTCCTTCGCGGGCGGGGTTGTTGCCGCTGGGGAACCCGGCTGGGCCCGGGGTCGCCTGTCCCCCACGGACGGGTGGCCCCGGGTGTTGAGTCCGCAGCTACAGCAGCAGCGAGAGCACGAGCGGGTTGGTTGATGCGCTGAGCACCGTGGTGAGGGCCAGGAGCCCGATGGCGAGCCGCTGTAGGCGGTGTTCTCGCTCGTGGTCGTTGCCGGTCACCGCGTTCGGCTCCTCTTCTAGTTCCAGGTGCGGGCGGGGGCGCCGTGGACGCTGAGCAGCGCATGGTGCTGGGCCAGGCGGACGTGGGGCGCATAGCGCAGTCGGCCGTGGTCGACGGGCCGGCCGAACAGGCCGCCCATGAACTGCCCGAGGTAGTCCGCGCCGGCCGCTGTGGCGCACGCGAACCCGCAGATGTGGGCATCGATGCCGGTGATGACCACGGCGGGGCGTGGGGCAGTGCGGATGACGCCGCGGACGCAGGCCGGGCCGCGGATGCCGGCGGCCTCCAGGGCCTGCTCGACCACGGCGGCGGCACGTGGGTCGTGGAAGGTGGAGGTGACCATGGACACGCCGCCTTGGATCGCGTGGCGGTGGCGCAGGATCACCGATGCCTGGCCGTGGTTGTCGACGAGGCAGTCCGCGGTGAACTCGGCGCCGTGGAGGCGTTCTTGGATGGCGGCGGGTTCCAGCAGGGCGCACAGCATGCGGGCCTGTTCCCGGGAGTGGCAGGGAATCGGGGCGAAGATGGGCTTCGTGTGGTCGCTGGTGGACACGACCTCGACCTCGACGCCGTGGGGGATGTCTGCGGTGCGCTCCGCTGGCCACCATCGTGGCGTGGGTACGTCGCGGTCGGCCAGGAGGGTGTAGAGGAGGCGGTGGTCCAGGCAGGCTTCGGCGGTGCGTGTGCTCGGCAGCCAGGTGCGTACGCCCATGCTCTGCAGCCGGCCGGCCAGGCGGCCGAGGAGCGGCAGTTCCTGCGCGGTGGTGGGGATCAGTGCGTGCGGCTGTTCGAGGCTGCACAGGCGCAGCAGTTCCTCGGTGTAGCGCTTCTTGTCCGCGGCGGCGGGGAGCTGGTGGGCGGTGACGCCGGGGATGTGCAGACCGGGTGCGTGGGGGTCGGCGTCCGCGGCGATGACGTCGGCTTGCGGTAGCAAGGCCCTGGCCAGGGCGAGCCCGGGGGGCGTGGCGACGCCGGTCACCAGAATCCGGGAAGTCATGACTGCTCCGATGAAGAGGGGGTGCGTAGTCGTTTGCCGAAGGGCGAGGAGGAGGGGGTTTCCCGCCGCCCGCCGTCCGAAGGCCGCTACACACGTCCCCGGGCGAGCGGCGGGAGCTGGTGCCCGCCTCCCCCAGGCGCACGAGGGGGAGGCGGGGCTCTGCGTGAGCGCCTCGGTCCGGGCCCGGCGGTGTCGGCCGGCGCGCCGGTTCGGGTGCTCGCGCTACCGGCCCACGGGCCCGGTAGCGGCGTGGGAACCAGCGTCGGCGGGTGCCGGATTCTGGTCGCCTTGGTGGAGGAGCCGCCACAAGTTCGCGATCAGCGCCAGCGGGAGAACGATCTTGGCGAGGGCGGCCGTCGGCGGTGCACAGAGCAGAACGGCCGCGTCGGCGATGGCGTGGCCAAGGAGCAGCGGCAGCAGGCGTCCGTAGCGCAGGAAGAGCCAGGTACGCAGCAGCGCGTAGGGCACGAACGCCAAGGCGGCCAGGCCGTAGTGCAGGTGGAAGGCCACTTCGATGACCGTGATGGTGGTGTAGATCATCCAGGCGGGTCGGCGGGCGATGTGCAGCAGTGCGGCCACGGCGCCGACGAGCAGGACGTCCTCCAGGACCACGGCGCCGAAGACAGCCGGGAAGACCTCCCAGGAGTCGAAGACGACAGCATCGCCGGGCGGGGGAAGCGGCAGCGACCCATACGACGCCAGGTTCGCCCTCAACCAGCCGATCAGGTCCATGGTGAGAAAGCAGACCACCGCAACCGTCATCAGCAGCACCGTTTCCCGGATACGCGCCTGGTCGGTGACACCGCCCGGCTGCGGCAGCAGGCCCAGCCGGGTCGCGGATATGCCGTGCCGGCGGCAGACCTCCAGCACCAGCCAGCCCAAGACCGTATGGAAGACGACCTCGCCGAGGGTCCCCGACACCTGCCCGGTCGTCTGCCAGGGCTCGGGGACCTTCGCCACCACGGCCAGCACCCCGGCCACCACGGCCACCAGGCACACCCACCGCGCCGCGCCCCGCTCGATCAGCAACCAGGACAGCCACAGCAGCACCGCGGTGGCGGCGAGCACGGAGGAGACGAGCATGACCGCATCCTCGTGCGGTGCCTGGTACACGCCGCACAGGTCGGCGAAGGCGTAGACCGACCCCACGCAGACCGCCGCAAGGACAATCAGCAGCAGTCCACACGCATCTGCCACGGCCCGCCCCGGGCTCACCCGGTCGACGGTGAACACCGCAGGCTGCTGCGCACCGCCTGATGGGGCCCGCGCCGCGTCACCTACCCCCGGGGTGCTCTCAGGTCCAGTTGTGGACGAGCGGCCGGCGGGAGGCTCGGGGGAATGTGCGGGTGGCGGAGGAGTGGGGGCGGGCGGTGCGTCGGCCGCGGCGGTGTCGGTTGCGGTGCGATCGGTAGCAGATGGCAAGGGGTTCATGTCCTGGTTTCTCAGCGTGATCAGCAAAAACGAGGTCGTACGGGTCAGATGGGGTTTACGCGGGGGCACGGTCCGAAGGGCTGTACACGTCGCACGGCCCCGCCGCCTGTTGCGCCGGGGCCGAGGGCAGCGCGACCGGCAGCGACGACCCCGACGCGGGCCGCGAAAGGGCCTGCAGCCTGGGCAGTCCAGCTCGCGCGAGACGGTCAGCGAACGCCACCAGTTCGACAACTCCCCGGTATCTGCGGGCAGCGGACCCTGCCACACGGCGCGCGTCAGACTGCCGAGGATCTGCGCCGTGGGCACCGGAGGGTCGCCGTGCGGGAGGCGTCCGTGGAGGTCGGCGAAGAAGTGCCCGCCGGGGAAGCGGTCGCTGACGTGGTGGAGCAGCCTCGTCGCAAAGGATGTCTTGCCCGCCCCTCCAGGCCCGTGGAGGGGCGGCAGTTGCAGCGCGTCTTCCGGCTGGTCGGCAAGCCATCTGCCGGCATCGGCCAGTTCGGCCTCGCGGTCGACGAACGCCGCCGAGACGGCCGGCAACTGCCGCGGCACGGGAAGCGCCGGAAGTGGCGGGGTGTGCACGTTCACACCGCCGTTGATACTGCCTGCCTGCACGCTGGCTCCGACCCTGCCTCCGCCCAGGTGGTTGGTGATCGAATATCGGTCCATGGCGGATCCGGTTGTTCTCCTCACTTCTTCCTCGTGCGCGGCGAAAGCGGCGCATACCTCATCGGGGGAAGTTCCACGTGACCTGCGTCGAGGGCTTGTAAGGCCGCCCTGATACGTCGTTCCGTCAGCGGGGCGACATGGAGGTTGAGAGCTTCCGGCCGCACCAGAAACTTGCCGGACAGTTCAGGAGCCAGACGAACGCTCTCCCATTCTCCGGGGGCGAGGACGTCCACGTCGTAGACGAGATTGATGCCGGCGGGCTTCTCCCGTTTCGGATCCGCATCCGCCCACTCCGTCACCAGCAGACGTATGGGTGCCCGCTCCAGTCCTAGCTCCTCGGACACCTCGCGCCTCAGAGCACCGTAAGGGTCTTCACCCTCTTCAACAGCGCCGCCGGACAGGAGTAAACCCCCGTCCCTGTTCCGGTAGGCGGGTTTGAACAATGCCACACGTCCACGCGTATCACGCAGCAGCGCCTGCGAACCAAGGGCCCAACAGGGCCATTCACGGCTCGATTCAGCAGGTGGATTGGGGAGCGGAGCGGGCACGGTTCTCCAGAGAAATCGTCGACAGATGGTCATACGGTGCCGCACGTGGCAGCACATGCGGTGGGCGGGTTACCGATTCCCAGCGATGGCGGCTGCCATGGTCGGGCATAGGACCCCGCCAGCGGCAGCTAGCCCTCCCAGTAATCGAGGTGTTCCACTTTGAACTGGGAGAAGTGCGAGAGAACCAGTGTGCCGTCGGCCTCGCGTTCCGGGGGGAGTCCCTTGTCACGGCGACGGTCGACGAAGGCGGTTCTCATCCCGGCGAAACGGGGGCCGCTCACATCGTTGCGCCGGTTATCACCGACGAACACAATCTCGTGCGGCTCCACCCCGGCAGCAAGGATCACCGCATCGTAGAAAAGAGGATGCGGCTTCGCAACGCCTTCCTCCGCGGATGAGACCACCTTGACGAAGTCCAGGCCGAGTCGCCGCATGGTCTCCTCGCGACGCCCGACCGGACGGCAGGAGTTCGTGGCGATCACATTGCGCAGGCCGTGTGCGTGAAAAGCGTGAAGGGCCTCGATATTTTCCCGGGGAACAGGGTGGTCACCGACACGGGACCACATCCGGTCTAGTAATGAGACCAGTTCGGCGGGAAGCTCGACTCCCTGCGCTTCAGCGACGACACGCAGCAGCATCTCCATGGAATCCGGGAGGGATTCTGCGTACCACGAATCCCGTGATAGATCAAAGAGATGGACAAATGCTTTCGGGTCGGGAACGCGGATACCGGAATCGAGGAGAAACCGCACGAGGAACTGTCCCGTGGGGCGGCATCTCTTCTCCTGGAACGAAACGGTGCCGGCGAAGTCGCTGGCTATCGCAAGGATCTTCCCGGCAGCTGGAATCGGTCTTCTGCGCGTGGCGCCCTGGGACGCCGTGCCTCCTGGCCAGGGAGTGGAAACGCAGGCAGAGGCGCAGGCTGCGGGCTGCCTCCCGGGCCCGGCGGACCGACTGAGTCGGGTGTCCCGCGGGAGGAACGGGAAGCTTGCCGCGGCGGGTGCTGCTCTGGGCAGCCGATCGCCGGGCTTGTGGGGTGGGGCACCGCCGTCCGGTGCCCCACCCCTCCCTTCCCGCCTCAACGGGGCCGCAGGCGAGAAGGGGGTCGTGGGTCTGATGCGCGGGGTCGCGTGCAGCCCCGGTGTGCGGGCCCCGTCGCCTGCCGGGCGTGGCCAGCGCCCCTGCAGTTCATCGGCGCTCCCCGCACAGGGCAGCCCGTCATCGGGCCGCCGACCTGCATCCGCGTGGTACGTCACGTCCCTTTCCGTGGCCGGCCATGGTGGATGGGGGACGGGCGGCGGTGTGGCAGTGACAGCCCCGGAAGGGGTAGTGGCCGCGCTGCTCCGGAGGACGACGGGGGTGGACGTCCTTTCCGGAGCAGCGCGGTGGCCCGCGTGGCGGGCCGGTCCGCCCCCTACGGGGGGTTCGGGGGCGGAGGTCTCGTGGTGGAGCCGGGCGGTGGCCGGTGCCGTCGTGCGAGCGGAGGTAAGGGCGGTGTGGCCGGGCACGGTGGGCCTGTTGGGCGCCGCCGCCTCCACGGCGGTGGTGCCCGCGGGTGTGCGCGGGCTCATCGCGGCGGGTAGTCGGTTCACGCTTCGGCCCTGCTCCTGGGTGTGTGGTGGGTCGGCTCGGGCTGGACGACTGGGAGGGGGGTCAGGGGGCGAGGGTGAACTTGATCGGTACGCGGGACATGCCGCGCAGGGTGTTGTTCAGGGCGCGTTGCGGCTCGCCGGCGGGTTCGAGGGCCTTGCAGCGGGCGGCCACGGCGTTGAGCAGGCTGATCGCCTGCTGTTCGGCGAGGTGGTTACCGGCGCAGCCGTGGACGCCGTGGCCGAAGGCGAGGTGGTCGGCGGTGTACTTGCGGCGGACGATGAAGTCATCGGCGCGAGCCCCCCAGCTGCGTTCGTCGCGGTTCGCGGAGCCGTAGAGGACCCATATCTGGTCGCCGGCGGCGAGGTCGACACCGTCGAGGCGGGTGTTGCGGGTGACGCGCCGGCCGAAGCCCTGGACCGGGGCGTCGAAGCGCAGGGCTTCACGGAAGACCCTGTCGGCGGTGACGAGCCCGCCTCGGAAAGCCGTCCACTGCTTGGGGTGGGCGGCCAGAAGATGCAGGGTGGTGGACAGTCCGTAGATGGTGGTGTCCATGCTGGCCGTGGTGTAGGCGAGCATCAGCGGCACCACGTCGCCTTCGTCTATCTCGCCCCGGTCGGCGGCCCTGTACAGGGCGTGCATCCAGGAGTTGGGCCGTACGGTCTCCCGGCTGACCGCGTCCTTGAGGAACTCGATCATCGCGGCGGCGATCGGCATCGCGGTCTTCCACCGCTGGTTGTCGGGGCCGAAGAGGTCGAACATGGCCCGGGCGGTGGAGAGCAGCTTGTCGCGAGTGTCCTGCGGCAGGCCCATCAGGTCCATGACGGTGTCGGCGACGAGGTTCCCGGCCAGCGCCGCGGCGTCGAAGATGCCGGCGGGGGTGTCGGGGCTGTGCTGGGCGAGGTGGTCCTCGACCAGGGCGGCGGCGCGCTCGTCGATCGAGGCACGCAGCCTGCGCACGGCGTCGGGGCGCAGTTGGCGGGACAGCGGCTTGCGCAGGCGGCGGTGCTGGGGGCCGTCGGTGCCCAGCACCGTGCCGGCCAGGGCCGCTTCGTTGGCCTGCTTGGTGAGTGCGACGCCGTTGTGGCTGGAGAAGGTTGTGGGGTCGGCCAGCACCGCTTTGACCGGTTCGTGGCGGGTGATGGCCCAGATCTGGTGGCGGGCCATCCACACCGCGGGCCCCTGTGCGCGGAGGCGGGCGTAGCCGGGGTAGGGATTGGTCAGCTGGTCGTCGCAGAACAGGTCGAGGCTGGACTGCGCGCGGGTCGCGGAGGTCATCGCGTCTCCTGTCCATGGTTCACGGTCGGGGTGTCGGCCTGGAGGATGAGGTGGTCCAGCAGCTTCAAGAGCACGTCGCGGACCGCGGTCTTCTCCCGGGCGTCGACGGTCAGAACCGGGGTGGTGCGCGGGTCGATGCGCAGGGCGTCGGCGAGCTGAGTGGGGGTGAAGGGCTGCTGGCCGTGGAAGGCGTTGGCGGCGACGACGAAGGGCAGGCCCCGGTCCTCGAAGTAGTCCACCGCAGCGAACGAGCGGTCCAGGCGGCGGACGTCGACCAGGACGACGGCGCCGCGTGCGCCGGCGAGCAGGTCGTCCCACATGAACCAGAAACGTTCCTGGCCGGGGGTGCCGAACAACATCACCATGTCCCGAGCGAGGGTGATGCGGCCGAAGTCCATCGCCACCGTGGTGGCCGTCTTGTCCGGCACACCCTTCAGGTCGTCGATGCCGGCGCCGATGTTGGACAGGCGTTCTTCGGTGCGCAGCGGTTTGATCTCGCTGACCGCGCCGACGAACGTGGTTTTGCCGACGCCGAACCCGCCAGCGACCAGGACCTTGACCTGGCCGGTGACGGCGGTGCCGCCGCGCCGGGCGGTGTCAGATGGCCTCAAGGCCACGGCGTACCCTCCTGAGAATTTCGATGTCCGCTAACTGGTCGGCCGACACAGGCTCCTGGCAGGTGACCAGGCCGCAGGCGAGCAGTTCGGCCAGCAGCGCGCGCGTCGGTGCCAGGCACATGCCCAGCCGGGCGGCGATCTCGGCGACCGCGACGCCGGGGCCGGCGCACCAGCGCAGCACCGTCTGCCACTCCGCGGGGGTGGCCTCGATGGCCACGGGTGCGGGCCGGGCGGTGATGAGCGTGTGCATCGACAACCCGGCCCCGCTGGCGCGGCCGGCTGCCAGGGCGTACGGCCGGGAGGCGCCCGCCGCTGACACGCCGTGGATCATGACCTGCGCGGGGCCGTGGCCATCTGGCTGCCGAAGGCGCGGGCGATCCGGATGATCTCGCCGATCGCCACGCCGATGTTCGCTCCCTGGTGCACGTAGGCGATCAGGCTGCTGCCGTCTCCGCAGGAGGTGGCGACGGCAGCGTGCCCGCGCTCCAGGCTCACCACGTTGTGCAGGACGGCACCGCCGTCGACCAGGGCGGACAGACTCTCGCCCAGGCTGAGGATCCCCGAGCAGGCCGCGGCGCCCGTCTGCGCGTCGTCCATCTCCAGGCCGTAGGCGCACGCGGCCAGGCCGTCGCCGGACAGCAGCACGATCGCGAACACCCCGGGAACCGCGGCGGCGTTGTTGCGCAGGTTGTCGAATGCACTGGCCCTGCCCGGGTCGGCGACGGCGATGGCGTTGGACTGGTGCTGCAGACGGCCCGGGGCGCCCACGGAGGTGACGGTGGTGTCGTTGTCGGGGGTCATCGGTGGTCGGCTCCATCAGGGGAAGGGGTGAAATCGATGGTCGGGTTGAAGGCGCTGAAGTCCGCGGCGATCTCCTGCGGGCTGCGCTGATCGGTCGGGGCCGGGCCGCGCGTGCGCCGCCCGGGACGACCGGAGCGCCCCGGGGGAAGGTCGTCGCGCAGGGGGTGGGCCAGGTTCGCGCCGCGCACCCGCCGCGGCAGCCCGTGCACCACCTCCCCCACCGCGCCGGCCGGGCCGGCTGCTGCCGGCTCGGCCGGGCGGGCCCGGCGGATCTGCAGCCCGCCGGCCGTCCGCAGCGGCGCCGTCGCCGGCTCAGAAGGCGGCGCCAAGGGCACAGGGTTCGGGGCTTTGGTTTCGTAGTGCGGCTGGGAGTCCTCGTCGGGCGGTTCGGGCACGAGCAAGGTGGGGGGCACCAGCACGACCGCGGCCAGGCCGCCGTAGACCGATTCCCGCAGGGCCACCTGGACGCCCAGGCGGTCCGCGAGCTTGCCGACCACGAACAACCCGAGCTGCTGATCGCCCAGCTCGGCGAAGACAGCCGGCCGCCTCAGCCTGGCGTTGAGCTGCTCAAGAAATTGCGGGTCCATCCGGCCGCCGCGGTCTTCGACCTCGACGGCCACACCCGAGGTCACCGGCAAGGCGCGGACGGTGACCTCCATCTGGGTGAAGCGCACGGCGTTGTCGATCAGCTCGGCGAGCAGGTGCGTCAGCGCTCCCGCAGAGTGCCCCGCGATCCAGCAGGCGGCGCCGAATTCCGGCTGCACCCGTTTCAGGTCGTCCGACTCTCCGCGGGCGTTGACCATCACGTTCGCGATGTGCACCGGATGGTCGTCGGGCAGGCTGAACGCGTGGTCGGAGTCGGACAGGATCAGCACGTTCTCCTGCAGTCGGCGGATCCTCGCCACCTGGTGATCCAGCTCGAAGAGAGCCTGCACCGCGCCGTCGTCGTTGCCGAAGCGGCGCTGCAACTCGTCCATCTGCGGCACTGATTGCCCGATGATGATCGCCAACGCGCGGTAAGCCAGGCCACTGGCGAACCGGGCCACACCGCGACGCTCCTCATGAACCGTGCCAGCAGAGTCAACGGCGCCGGCCGCCAGGGCGGCGACGGCGTTGTGGAGCTGGTCGAACTCATCGCGAACACCGCGCTCGGCCGGCAGCCAGGAGACATCCGCACGGTGGCCGTGCTGCAGGTCCTCGA
Source organism: Streptomyces aculeolatus (assembly GCF_020400605.1). Classification (GTDB taxonomy): domain Bacteria; phylum Actinomycetota; class Actinomycetes; order Streptomycetales; family Streptomycetaceae; genus Streptomyces; species Streptomyces aculeolatus. Next base: position 388,700 of record NZ_JAINRD010000004.1, read on the forward strand.
CCACCTTCGGCAGCCGCACCTCGGCCACCTCCAGCGCCTCAGCGCTCACCTGCCGGCTGCGGCGGATGACGGTGCGCACCAGCCCGATGATCAGCGCTCCGATGAGGACGGCCACGGCAAGGCTGCCGCCGACCTTCCACATCACCCCGGCGCGCACCTCATCCGCCCGCTGGTACCCGGCGTCCAGCAGCCCCTGGGTACGTGCGGCGTTCAGCTCGGCGATCTGCTGTGCGACCGTCCCGTAGGCGGCGTCCCACTCGTCCAGCTCGGCCGGCAGGTCCTCCACCGCCCCACTCGGCGCGCTCGCGGACGCGCTGATCAGCGCCTGCTCGATACGCTCCTTGGCCTGCCAGGCGCCGCTGCCGGTGATCCTGCGGTAGGCGGCCTTGTCGTCGGGCGGCAGGGACGGGGCGATCCACCGCCGGTACATCACCTCCTGCGTGCCGTACGCCTCGGCGAACGCCACCCGCAGCCGGGCGCTCATCCGCCCCTCGGCACGGGCCTGAGCGATCAGCATGTCCTGCTGCGCCAAACCCTCCGACGCCCAGAACAAGCCCACCAGCGGCCGGGTCTGCAGATTCAGCGCGGCGTCGTCCATCTGGCTGAGCGCCTGATAGAACTCGATCATGGTGGCGAGCAGATCCGTGTAGTAGCCGGTCCTCTCCGCGATCGGCCCCTGGCGGGCGTCGACCTGCCGACGCACCTCCTCCAAGCGCTCAGCCTCGGCGTAGATCCGCTCGACGTACTCCCACTTGCTCCGGTGCTCGTGTTCGAGGTCGCTGCCCGACAGCCGGCGGAACGACGCCAGGCCCTCGTCCGTCTTCTGCCGCACCTGCGCCAGCGTCTTCTTCAGCGCGGTGCTCGGGCTGGGATCGGCCAGATACGCCGCAGTGACCTTCCGTTCCTGCTGCGCCCCGATGAACAGCGGCAGGCTGGCCTTGCCGCCCAGATCACCGGTGCGGGTGTCGTTGCGCAGCTCCACATGCCGCTGCCAGTCCGGCACCGCACTGAGCAGCACGAAGCCCACCAACCCGGTGATCGCAAGCACCGCGACCGCAACAAGCCGGAACCGCACGGTCAACACCGGCGCGCGCCGCCGACGGCGGTGCGTGCGAGGCTCAACAGCAGGTCTCGTCGTCATGGCTCCTCAGCCCCGGGGTTGATCGTCAGCGGATCGGACAGCAGCAGTCCGGCGAGCAGTCGCCGTGCTCGCAGGGGCCGTCAGCGCGGCAAACACGACGGTCGGGAGCCTCCGCCAGCCGCCGCCAGGCTCTCGGCTCGCCGGCCGAACGCCCGACGACCACGACCGGCGCGCCGCCGAACCACGGCATGCAGCCCAGGCCACCAGGCGGAACCAGCGCCGGACCCGGCCCGTCGCCGGCTGCCGGATCAGCTCGCAACTCGCCGGGCACCGCCTGGCCGACACTCCCGTCCGCCGACCTGCCATCGGCGGGCCTTCCGCGCCTGCGTGTGACCGTTCTGACCGACTCCGCGCGCCGTTCACCGCGCCCCCAGCGAACCCAGCCATGATCAAGAAGGCCGGCACAACCGGCCCCGGCAGCGGCATCATGCCGACCGGCCCGACCGGCGCAGATGGCGCAGGAGTGATCGGATGGGCCTGACCACCGAAGGCGGCGCGGTCCTGGCCGCTCGCCGGGGCGGGTACCCCACACGGTTCCACGTGACAAAAACTCCGAAAGAAATAGAAAAAGGGCGGCATGGGTGATGGGGCCTCAGAGTCGTGGGCTCGGATCTGAACAGAGGTCAGGGGTAGGGCGCTTCAGCCGGTGGTCGGCCGGGGCACCTGTCTGACGGCTTGCGTGTTGAGGTCTTCGGCTAGCCGGTGGGCCCGAGCGATCGGCAGGTGCCGAGCCGCCTGCGGGTCGCCACCTGCTCGGTGTGCGTAGGAGCCGGCCTCATCGATGACGCAGTAATCGGTGCCGTCGGACTCGGCCTCGATGACGTACGGGCCGCCGCTCCCCCGCCGGCACCAGAGCACCAAGAGCCGCTCGGTGACGACCCCAAGGCGGCGGGTGCGCTCCCACGCATGGTCAGCGGAGAGATCGGCGAAGGAGAATGCCCCCAGCAGCAGGTGAAGCCCTTCGCCGATCAGGTCGTCCCACTCCTCCTCATCCCGGCGTGCTGGACGGCACTGCACCAGAACGATCAGGTGACCAAGCAACTCCTGCGCATACCCGCGCACGACGTGCTCCCCCGGCGCCACCGTGCGGGGCACCGCCAGGCGGCGCAAGGTGTTCCCGATCACCGCCACACGCGGCATCTCGCCCACGGCAACGGCCAGATCATCCGCCGCTCGCCACCGCGTCCCGGAGGGCTCGACGCTCATGCCGCCGCCCCTTTGAGGCGGCCGACGCCGCCGTAGACCCATGCCCGCCCCTTGCAGCCGACCTCCACCAGCCCGTCGGGGCGCCACGCATCCACCCGCACCACGCCCGGCGGCACCAGTTCACATCCATCGAACAAGGTCGCGATCTCGGCGTGTGTGCGGGTCGTCACCCACCCGGTCGCGTTGGACTTCTGGTAGACCGACGCTGCCGCGCTCGCCCTCTTCGGATCGATGTCGTGCGTGGCGTGCGAGACCACGAGGTGGCTGCCCGGCGCCAGCGCGTCTGTCAGCGTTGCCAGGATCTTCCGAGCCGCGGTGAGGTCGCTCACGAAGTGCAGCACGGCGATGGCGCTCAGCGCGACCGGGCGGGAAAGGTCCAGCGTGTCCCGAAGTGCGGGATCGGCCAGGATGCTCTCCGGATCGCGCATGTCGGCGCTGATGAACGCGGTTCGGCCCTGCTGAGTGCTGGCCATCAGCGCCCGCGCGTGGGCGAGTACGAGGGGGTCGTTGTCGACGTACACCACCCGGCACTCCGGAGCGACGTCCTGAGCCACCTGATGGAGGTTCGGCTCGGTGGGGATCCCGGTGCCGATGTCCAAGAACTGCCGGATCCCCGCCTCCTCGGCCAGGTAGCGGATAGCCCGGTGCATAAAGGCGCGGTTCGCCAGAGCCGACGGCCGGGCCTGCCGAGCCTCCCGCATCACCGCATCCCCAAGGGCACGGTCCACCGGGTAGTTGTCCTTGCCATAGAGCAAGTAGTCGTACACCCGTGCCGGATGTGCCCGGCCTATGTCGATGGGCCCGACTTGCTCAGCAGGAGAACGACCTTCACTCACCGGAATCGCCCCATTCAGACAGTCGGCCAGCGCGCAGGGTGACAGCGGCGCTGCAGCCGTTCTGCGCGGAGAAGCCGGGCGCGCTCCATGACGGCGCAAACGCTGGCCGGCGGACAGGTGTGAGATCGTCGAGGTCCACGCCGCGAGCATCTCGGTCCGGACGGCGCGATGGGATATGACAACCTATGACACGAAGTTGATCATGGACGAGATGGTGAACCGGGCGGTGACCATTACGGGCACCCGGGCGACGCGGCATCGCCGGCACAGCGACTTCGCGGGCCTCTTCGGCGCCTACCTCGCCCCCTTCGCCGCCCACGAGGCAAGCGTCTTCTACCTGGGCGGAGCCAAGGGGATCGACACCCTTGCCCTCACGTGGCTGGCCGAGAACACGGCGGTTCAGCTCGTCGTGGTGGTGCCGGGTACGCTCGACCAGCAACCCGTCGAGGCCCGCTCCGCACTCGACCGCCATCAAGCGCGGATCGCGCAGATCATCGAGCTGCGAGCCGAAGCCCTGAACACCGAGGCGTATCACACCCGAAACCGGTACATGGTCGACCGCAGCGGGATGACGATCGGCTTCCCGCACGCCGGCGGCGCCGGGTCGGGCACGTGGCAGACCCTGGATTACACCGCCGAGCTGGGCAAACCGCGCCTGATCGTGCCCGTTTAAGGGCACGATAGGACCATGAACGACACGGCCCGCGGCGCGGCGATGCTCAAGGCCCTGCGGCGCCGAAGAGGGCTGTCCCTGGCCGGCACCGCCAGAGCGCTGCGCGACCTCGCCGAACAGTGCGGTCAGGCGAACATGTCGCTGCCGTCGATCGCCAGCGTGCAGCGGTCGGTCGCCCGCTGGGAGAGCACCCGCCCCACCCGGCCCGACGACCGGTACCAACTGCTGCTCGGCCACCTGTACGCCCGCACTCCCACCGGCGACCTCGCCCTGGGCCCAGGCTCGGACTTCGCCGAACTCCTCGACGCCCTCGCCCACCTCGGCGAAGGCGCCCAAGCCCTGACCGAACTGCGTCAGCTCCTCCTGCGCTCGGCCGCCGAGCACGGCGCCGGCATGCTCGCGCTGCTCTCCCCCGCCCTCGAAACCCGCCTCACCGCCGCCCTGGCCAACCCCACGCAGGCCGACGAAGACCTCCTCGCCGGCCTGCGCGCGGCCGTAAGCGACGTCAACGCCCACATCGGCGGCCTGCCCTTCACCCGGCTGCAGCTCCTCCTCGCTCCCACCGTCGACGCCTGCCGACGCCTGCTGACCCTCGACGTCCCCGAGCCTCTGCTGCCCTACCTGCGCGACATCGCGGTCGCCGCCCACACCCTGGCAGGACGACTCGCCTTCGAAGTACGCGACGACACCGCGTCCCGCGCCCACTACACCCGCGCCACCCAACAGGCCGCGCACCTGCCCCGATGGCGACGCGCCACCGTCCACATGAGCCACGCCCTGACCACGCTGTACTCCACCCCCGGCCTGGAAACCACCCAGCACCTGGTCGACGCGGCCGTACAAGACGCCAGCAACGGCGAAAGCCCCAAGATCCGCGCCCGCGCCCACGCCCTGCAAGCCGAACTCGCCGCCCGCGCCGGCCACCAACGACCAGCCCAAGGAGCACTCCAACTCGCCCACCACGACCTGGTCACCAACGGCGACGGCGATCCGGCACGAACCAGCTTCACCGACTCCCACCTGCGGGGCTTCGAAGGGCTGTGCGAGCTGTACACGGGGAACGCGGCAACCGCCCACGACCAACTCGCCCAAGCCGCCAGCAAGCTGAGCACGACACGCGAACAAGTCCAGCGCACCATCATCAGCACCGACCAAGCCCTCGCTCGAGTAACTATGGACGAACCTCACGCCGCCGCCGAACTTCTCCACGACTGCGTAACCGCGGCAGCGACCACCGGCGGCCGAGTCCCCACCCTCCGCCTGCACCACGCACGCCGCCGTCTGCGGCCCTGGCGCCGCGAAGACTTCGTCGCAGACCTCGATGACCACATCATCGAAACCCTCGGACGTTGAAGCTGCTGAAATCGCTCGACGCCCCGACCCACGAGGGAGAGGACGCGGCCAGTCGTGGTACGGGCCAACTCCTGCCTGCCCTAGTGGGAGCGAGGGCACCTCATTGGTCGGAGGCGGCATCCTGATGTCACGAACCGTGACGTAACAGGTGCAACAGAAGTGTCGTAGAGCGGCGTTCCAGCGTGGTCGAGAGCCAATGAGCGGCGCGTAGGAAGATCGCGCCATCGACCCGGTCGGGTTGACACAGTTGAAGCCGCCGACCAGGGACACCGCGGAGGCAACGGTCTGCTGGATGGCGCTGGGGGGAGCGCTCCACTCGAACTGCGGTGAGATCGTGTAATCCCCGCGGTCGACCCACTCTCCAGCCACGGCCCAGCCGCGCTCGACCGCGTGCTGCCGGCACCGCGCCAGGCGTTCTGCGAGGAAGGCATCAGGTAGCGCCGCGCTCCGGTCGTAGACGAACGCGAGGGCGGGCCTGCCCGGGACCTCACTGCGCTCGTTCAAGGCGGCCTCCCTCGTGAGGACGGGGCTCGGTCGGCCCGCTGGGGACGACGGCGCGCGGTTGAATCACGCACAGCAGCTCGCGGCGCAGGTCCGCTGTGGTCGTGCGCCGCCGGCCGCGGCCGGGGGCGATGAGCCAGTAGGGGCCGGGCGGTGCCTCGCGATGCAGGGCCGGAAGCACGACGTGTGCCGCGAGGCTGAGCGCCGTGGTCTTCGGTACGTCCCATCCTGCGGTGGACTGCGGAGGGACGAGGAAGTAGAGCACCGGCGGGGCCGAGGCCGGATCAACGGCGACCGCACCCGGGCGGGTCAGTTTGCCGAGGGCGAAGAGGCCCGCGTATCTCGGCACCTTGATCGCGTCCCACTCGACGCCGGCCGCGACGATGCTTGTACATCCCGGTCCCGGTGTCACCGCTGCTCTGGGAAGGCTGTGCATGGGGCAGACCGTATGAGCAGGCCGACGTACGGACCCGAACTCCTGGTTCGGGTGAACTCACGGTTCGGGTCAGGGCAGGAAGCCGAGCCGCTCGGCAAGCGCGGTCACCTGGCGCTGGTAGGTCGGCCGTACGCGCCGCTGCAGACCGATGATCATGTCGCGGGCGAGCAGGCTGCGCTGCAAGTCTTCTGGGGCCAGTTCCTCCAGGTCGAGGAGATGTACCAGCACGGAGGCGTCCTCGCGGCGGAGGTCGTAGCAGCGGGCGACCTCAAGGCCGAAGGTGAACCGCCTCTCGCGGGACGGCATGACAGAGGTGTCGACCTGGTCGGCGAGGTGCAGGCCATCGGCGGCTTCGCCGGCCAGCATTTCGATGCTCAGGGCATGCAGGCCCACGTTGGTGGGGCCGAAGACGGTCCACATCGGATTGCCTTCACCAGCCCGGTCTGCGAGCGGCGCGGCCTTGTCCTCCAGGCGCCGGCGGGCGTCCCACCATCGTCGCTGCATGGCATCGGCGACAACGGCAACGAGTTCCAGCGCGCCGCGCATAGCCGCTGCCTCGTCTGTTTCCGGTTGCTGCCGGAGTTCCTCGGCCGCATGCAGCGCAACCTCATGCGCCTCATCAGCCGCGCCTGGCCGCGAGAGGAGCACGTGCCCAAGGTTCCACTGAGCTGCCGCGATCCGGATGGGATCGTCGGCGTCCTGGGCGGCGCGGATGGCCCGGTCTGCGACCATCAGCGCCAGATCGAGCCGGCCGTTGCGGCGGCAGTAAGAACGCAGCAGCCCGTACAAGTCCGCTGCGGTCCGCAGGACCTCGCGACGGGCAGCAGCGTCGTTGCCGGCGCGGTGAACGCGCGCGGCGTGCTCCACGTCGGCGACCAACTCGGGTAACGCCTTGTCCGCCTCGGTGAAGCGTTCACGGCTCTCCTGCCACAACCGCCATGCGTCCTCGACTCGCTCGCGCAGCACGGCAGGTGACAGGACCGGGCTACTGCGTGGCGGTCCGTAGTCCATCAGGGCCGCGGCCACGGACGGGCCTGCGGTCCCCGGGCCCGTGTCACTAGGCGCCGGAACACTCTCGTCGAGGAGCGCAGAGACCGGGACTCCGAGTTCAGCAGCGAGCCGGGCCAGGAGATCCGTCGACGGAGTCCTCTTCCCGGTCTCGATCAGCGACAGGTAGCGCTCGGTGATACCGCACAGACCGGCGATCACCGCCTGCTTGCGGTTGCCGTTCTTACGCCGGTAGTAGCGGACAAGCTCACCGATCGCAGGGCCCGGGACATCCACGGCCCTCACCTCCCACCGCCAGCTTCGCGTCGGCACCAGCGGATGACGGCGGATTGATTCCCCGGCACCATGGCGCCCGAACCCGTGAGATGTTGAGCCAGGCAGGCTACCGCAGTTGGAGGAGGCGCCCATGGCGCGGCTGGTCCTGTGGGACATCGACCACACCCTGATCGACACCGGCGGTGTCGGCCATGAGCTGTCTGGCGAAGCGTTCCGTGAGGTCACCGGCCAGACGATGGAGAGACAGGCGAAGGTCGACGGCATCACCGAGTCGGTCATCTTCCGCGAGACCGCACGCCTGCACGGCCTTACCACCGATCGGAGCACCTTCGAGCGCTTCGCACGCGCCCTCACCGAACAGCACCTGAAGCGGGCCGGCGATCTCCGCGAGCGGGGCCACGCACTCGCCGGCGCGGCCACCGCCCTCGACGCCCTTGCCGCCGACACCGCGCTCACGCAGTCGGTCGTCACGGGCAACGTCCGCGCCGTCGCCGAGATCAAGTTGCAGGTCTTCGGCCTGGACCGGCATATCCGCTGGGATGTCGGCGCGTATGGAGAGGAGCACGACGAGCGGGCCCGCCTCGTCGCCCTCGCCCTGGAACGCGCCGGCGTGCCAGCCACGGACGCGGTGCTGATCGGAGACACACCCGCCGACGTGGCGGCCGGAAACGAGCGAGGCGTGCGGGTCCTCGCGGTCGCATCTGGCAGCAGCGACGAGGCCCAGTTGCGCCAGGCTGGGGCCGATATCGTGCTGCCGAGCCTGGAGGACTCGCACCTGCTGGTGAAGCTGGTCCACGGGCGCGATGTCGAGACGTGACCGGCCCGGCACGTACGTGTGACCCACACCAGCCGGAAGGGACACCCCACATGCGAGTCGGCATCACCGGGCACCGCGACCTCCCGAAGGACGTCGAGGATCGGGTACGCACCGCGCTGCGCGTCGAAGTCGAACGGCACTACCCGTGGGAACTGGTCGGTGTCTCCTGTATCGCCGACGGCCCCGACAGCTGGTTCGCGCGGCTCGTGCTCGACCACGGCGGGCGGGTCGAGGTGGTCACCCCTGCCGCCGAGTACCGCGACGGTCTGCCCGCCGACCACCACGCCGAATACGACGCCCTCATGGCCGCTACTGCTGAGGTGTACCCGTCCGGGCTGGAGGCGTCGGACGCCTGGGCGCACATGGTCGGCTCGGAGATCCTCGTCGGCTTGGTCGACGAGTTGCTCGCCGTGTGGGATCGGCAGCCGGCCCGCGGTTACGGCGGTACCGCCGATGTGGTCGCCTACGCGCAGCGCAACGGCGTACCCGTGCGCGTGCTCTGGCCGGAAGGCGCGACGCGGGACTGACCTGAATCTCGGCAGCAGCATCGCGAGAGAGCACCTTTAGCGTCGAACGCATGAGCGATGCTATCGAGGCGCCGCCCTGGAACGAAGACATGGGCCGGCCACCGCGCGTCCGGATCTACTCGACGAGGCACCCGCCGCGTCTGCTCGTCTTCACGGATGGCGACTGGCGCCCGGCCAGCGTCATGGCCAGACACGACTGGCCGGACCGCACTGTCAGTCTGCAACCGACGATCCGACTCTCCGCCCCGGACCTCGGCGGAAGGATCGAAACCTTCTGCCGCACCTACCGGTGGGACGCCCGCGTGATGCTCGTCCTGTCGACCGGGGAGCGGGCAATGGATCGCCCCCGCGGCCAGCGCCGGTGAGCTGAGCGCAAGGGCGCAGCGCCCTCCGCTGCCGTAGTCTCTGCCGCCACCATGAGAGTGGCCATATGGTTCGCCACCCAGGGCCCGCGGAGACCACGACTGTAATCGAGCGCCTGGAATGACACGGGCGGCGACATCCTGGTGTAGTGGCGCTCCTGCTCGCGGCGTGGACCGGGGATTTGCAGCGTTCACGGTTCTACGATGAGCCGGTGACCGCGACCCTGCCCCCTGTGGGCATTGACATCCTTGATGTCGAGCAGCTTGTGCTCGCCGAAGTTGAGGAGCCTCCGCTGCCTCTCCAGGATGCCGAGGCCCGAGATCGGGTGTGGGAGAAGGCAGTTCGGGCCAACCCCGCCCTCTTCGACGGTCCCGTGGTCGCGTGCGGAGGGCTGGAGTGGCTGGGCCCGCGGATGCTGCGTCTGTCCTGGGTGCGAGTGACCTACCGGCACTACGCGCTACGTCGTGTCCCTGGCGCGACCGCGCTGCCCTCGCTGTTCGTCAACGTCCTCCAGCCGGTTGACGATGGTCGCGTGCTGGCGGCGAGGATGGCGCCTTCTACGGCCGCCCCGGGCCGTTGGCAACTGCCGGGAGGTTCGGTGGAGCCTCCCGCGGCAAGGGAGGTGCTGGACGAGTCGGCTCTGGCCGGCCAGGCCGCACGGGAACTCGTCGAGGAGGTGGGGATCGGCGTGCTCGCCGAGGAGTTGCGGCTGTGGATCGTGACCCACGGCGAGTCCGGCAGTGTCGGCTTTACCTACCTGGCCCCGGCGCGGTGCGAGGTGGCGTTGCGGGCTGGTCTGGCCTCTGCTGCGGCGGTTGAGCGCGCCCGGGGGCGTGAGCCGGAGCTTGACGACATCGCCCTGGTGTCCTCGCCGGAGGAGGTTGGGGGTCTGGCTGGTCCGCATGCGGACTACCTGGAGCCGGTCGTCCATCACTTCTGCGAGCGTCGCTGAGCGGGGGGGCAGGCGCTGGTGAGGAAGTCCCGGACGCACGCACGGGCTCCTGTTCACCGACGATATCCGCTGCCCAGTGCACATCTCAGACCTCACCGCCGCAATCCTCGAACTCGCTACTTCTCAGCACTCCGGAGTCCGCCATGCCGCCGGCCCGGACGCGATCAGCCGACACGAACTCGGCCTGCTGATTGCACGCCGCGACGGCCTCGACCCCACAACGCTTCCCCACGGTCGACGCGCCGACAGCTTCGCCCCCGGAGCACTGGACATCCGCCTGGACAGCAGCGCCACCCAGTGCACCTCCAACCAGGCTGTGTGGAGCGTATGAGTTCCTGTCTGCGGCGGCGATGTAGACGAAGAGCACGCCTCCGCACGCTTACATCCACCCCAGCCAATGTCGACGCCACCACGAGGAGCTGTTGTGATCGTATCTGCACCCGTCGATGAAGCCCTGCTCCAAGCACTCACCGCCGCAGCCGATGCCGACGGCATCACTAAGCACGTCGTCGGTGCCGTCATTCCCGACAACACCGGCCGGGTGCTGCTGCTACACCGGCCCGCCGGAGACTTTCTCGGCGACCTGTGGGAGCTGCCCTCCGGCGGTGTCGATCGCGGTGAACCCCTCCTCGACGCCCTGCGGCGCGAAGTGGAAGAGGAGACCGGTTTGGTCATTACCGGCATCAGCAGCTACCTGGGGCATCTCGACTACACCTCAGGCTCGGGCCGGCCCACCCGCCAGTTCAACTTCGCCGCCACGGTCGAGGGATCCGGGGTACGGCTCACCGAACACGACGGCTATGAATGGGCCGACTCCACCGGGCAGCAGAAGACTTCCGAAGCGGTCCAGACGGTCTTGGCCGCCTGGCACCAGCACACCACCTGACCAAGGTGGGAGAGTCGCACGCCCTCGCTCGGCGTGTGACCAGGCGGCGGGGGCATACCGATCAGAGTTACACCGCCGGTTCCGCCGTCGGCGGCCTGCTCACCCCAGGAAGAGGGGTCCTCGTGAATCCCACGGATTGGCCGTCTCGGCTGCTCGTCGTCGATGTCGAGGGAAACGGCACCAGCCAGCCCGACCTGGTTGAAGTCGCCGCCCTCCCGCTGCGCACGGGTACGCCGGACGTCAGCACCGCACTCGCGTGGCTAATCAGACCGCCCCGCCCCGTCACCCAGCACGCGACCCGGGTGCACGGCATCACCAACGACCAGCTCGCCACCTGCCCAGCCTGGGACGAAGTCGCCGACGAGGTCCGACACGTGCTCGACGGAGCGTGGATCGCCGCTCACAACGCCGGTACCGACTACCGAGCCCTCGCACGCCACCTCCCCGGCTGGGAACCGGCCGGAGTAGTGGACACCCTCCGACTGGCCCGAGTCACATATACCGACGCCCCTCGGCACGGCCTCGACGCGCTCATCGACCATCTCGACCTGGACCTGTCCCAAGCCCCTGCGCAGAGACATCGGGCCTCCTTCGACGCCTACGCCGCCGCACAGGTGCTGCTCCTTGCCGCCTCCCAGTACACAACCTGGCACGAGCTGATCTCCGCTGCGGTCCCGCCCGGAATGCCGGGAGCACCAGCCGACGAGGCCGCACCCACCCTTTGGTGATGACGCCCGGCGCAGAGGGAAAAGGCCGATTGGGCTGACCGGGGGAAGCAGGCCGTAGCGGAGAAGAGGGAGGCGGGTGCAGGTCGGGGAAGGGGACGTTCGGCTCCTGTCGAACGGATACCTGCGGATCTATCGTCGGCGGGGGCGATTGGGGGCGAAATCGTGCGGGATACGCGGCTGGTACAGACGGCTGTGGTCGGTGACGAGCACTCGGACGTGCCCGTCCTACTGCCGACCGAGGCGATCGAGTTAGACGTTTTCCGTCGCGCGCACGCCCACGACACTTTCTGGTGCGGGCTTCTGCTGGGCGGCTGCGGCGCCCAGCTCGCTCACAAGCTGTACGTCGACCGGCTGTGCCACTTCCAGCACTATCCGCAGGCAAGGGGCGCACCGCACGCCTGCCGTCGGCCGAAAGTCGGCGAGTCCAGCGCCGACCATCTGTATGTGAAGTCGGCGATGACACAGTCGCTGCTGGAGCACGGCCGAGCCGGCCGCTTCGCCTTCCCGCCGCCGATCGGTTCCCTGCTGGACGTGGACCTTGAGGACGGCATCACCTTGCGCGTCCACATGGACCAGGCGGTACCGCCCAACTGGGCAGACGGCCGCATCCCCGTTCTGGGCCCGGGGGTGATTCCGGATCCTGGCGCGTTCTCCCGCTGCCCGTACGTGTACCGGGTGCGGTGCGAAAGCGACGGCGCCAGCCGTCGGGTGTGGATCGGCACCCAGAGCCTGGCCCACCCGACCGAGTGGGTCCCCGTCGCCGATTGCGCGTGGACCGACGACGGCCTCATCACTCCGGCCGCCACCGAGATCCTGCGGCAACGCCCCCCGACAGCTGATGCTGCGCCGGCCGCGACGGCACGACGCTCGGGAGCTTTACCCAAGAGCGTGATTCGGTTCATCCGCGGGCTGGAGACCGCCCAGCGCTCCGGGACCGTCGAGCACGTACGGCGCTTGTGTGACGGCAGCGGCGCCTTCCTCGAAAGCCTGGGTGCCACAGCCCGCACCGAAGCAGAGGTCGCCCTTCAGGAAGCCCGGACGTGGCTGGCCGGCCACGAGGACTACCAGCGGCGCGTCTTCGCCGACCTCGCCAAGGCGGTCACCGAGAAGCGAGCCTTCGATGTCCGCTCCCAACTGCCGTCGGCCGCGACACTCACCCGGCGCGGCGCCAGCGCCTCCGAACAGCGCGTCCTGGCGGCGGCCAGGGCCTTCCTCCGGGAGCAGAATCGCCTCCCCGACCCCCGGTCGGGCCTGCCCGTGCTCAAGTCCCTCCCCGGGTCACCGTGCAGCAAGCGCACGCGTTCCCAACCGCGAAAGGTACCCCAGCCGCAGGCGGCGGCGAAGGAACAGAACAGCGCCCGGATGCAACGGCGGGAACGCCGCGCGGCAGTGCGCCGGGCCAGGAGTATCCTTCAGCGCCTCGACCAGCGCTTCCATCGCTCCGCTGACGAGCGGCGGGAGCTGGCGCAGGAGCTGGAAACGGTCGTGAAAGCCGCCGGTGACTGGCTATCCGCCGATGAGCGGCGCGAAGCCAGGTCCTGGATCGGGAAGGTGTCCCAGCCCAAGAAGCCGGGCTGTGAACCCCAAGCGCGCAGCGAACTCGGACCGGACGTCTTGGAATCGGCTGCCGCTGCCGTGCGCGGGGCACTCAAGAAGGCAGCCCGCGAGCAGACCACCACCAGCTGGGCCCGGTTGACGCAGCAACTCGGTTCCGCGCTGCCTCAGATGACCCTCGCAGATCGCATCCAGGTCCTCACCCTCGTCGACCAGGCCACACCCGCCGACCAGGCGCTGTTGTCGTCCCTGGTCGCTGCGGGAGACCCGAACATGACGACGCCTTACCGCGAGGTCGCCCGCTCGCTCGGCCTTGAGGTACCTGCAGCCGAAGATGACCTGCGCGACGTACTCGAAGCAGACGTACAGCAGGTCCACTACCACTGGCGACACCGATAGCCGCGTTCTGCTGGCCATTTGCCCAATCCGAACCCGGCGGCCGAGCGCCCCGCGTACGGTCACACCCGGAAGTTGGTGACCGTCTGGTCACGGCAGGTCAACATCCCTTGGGAGGCGGCCACATGATCAATGCCCGGACGTACCCGATGTGGCAGCAACTCGCTGAAGCTGAAGAGCTGCCGGATGAGGCGCTGCCCGCGGTGATCGAGGCGCTGTGCACGCCGGCCCGCGACCTCTACGACCTCGACAGGCGAGGTGAACAGCGGCGGAAGAAGGCGTTCGGGGCCGCGTTGCCCACCCTGCTGCGGCGTACGACGGCACCGGCCCTGCGCCGTCGACTCCTTCAGCAGGCCGAGGACCAGCAACTCGCGGATCTCGCCGCCCAGGGTGTGATCACGACGGCTGACCTTCCGGCGATTCTGCGCACCCACCGTCCGACACCAGATCTGGTCATCGGCCTGGCCCGGCGCCCCGACCAAGTCGACGACGCGATCTGCCTACTCCCCCGCCTTGACGACACTGACCTGGAGCGTGTCATCGACAAGTGGGACCCCAACCGCTACCGCCCACGCGCCGAGCAGGCCCCGCCCGTTCCGCCGGCCCTCCTCGATGCCGTACTGGACTACGCCCTCACCCCGCTCGTCCGCCTTCTTCACGATCCCGGCAAGCACGAGGGATGGAAGTTGACCGAGCGCCTCGACATGGGCTTGCCCCACGAGTTCGGCGAGGGCGCCCCCTGGCGAATCCTGGCGACCTGCCCCGAACGGTGGCCCGCGCTCGTCGAACACCCCACCCTCGGCGCGGCCGTCCAGCACCTCCTGCTCGACCATGCCGAAACAGAGCAGCAGCGCCGCAGCGTGCTCGCCTCCACTCGGACATGGGATTCGCCGAGCAGCCAGAGCCATCCCCGGCACTCGGCAGCGACCTTCTGCGGGCCTGCCTGCCCGCCCTGTGCCTGCCGGAGATGGCCGGCTTGGCCAAGCCGAGCGTCACCGCCCGCCACCGGCTCCACCACACCGCCCAACGGGCGCGTTCCAACCCCCGCCTCCTCGACATCGCCGCTGAGCGGTTGCACACCGCAGCAGACGATTGCGTGCGCCGCGGCAGGCTGCTCACTCCACCCCGCAAGCCCAAGGACGGCTACCACCAGCAGGCCGTCACCGTGGTCGAAGACCTCGCTCTGCTCAGCATCAACCCCGCGCACCTTGCCAAGGCATGCGCCCTGCTCACCACACTCGAACAGCCCGCAGTCGTGTCCAGCCCGCCCAGCCCACACCTGGCGCGCATCACCGCCGGCACGGACTGGAACAGTCCCGCACGCCTTCTGGAGAGCAACTACCAGCACCGGCGGGCCGCCGCGCTGACGGCTCTCGCCGGCAACCCCCACACCCCGCGCACCGCGGTCACCGATACCCTCCCCGCGCTGCACCCGCTCGAACTCTCCTGGATCGGCCGCCAGAACCGCGCCCCCGACTGGCTGCAGACAGCCGCGGCGGCCCTCGCCCCGGACGACGTCAACGAGGCCGTTCTGCGGCTGCTCACCGACGACGAACTCGACCGCCACCCCGACCCGGGCGCCGTGCTGCAATCCTGGCTGGACGCCCCGGAATCCGAGGGCGTGTGGTCAGAGCAGGAGGTGCACCACGCCGTCCTCGGCTCCCGCCACCACACCCTGCACCATCTGCGCCAGCTACCCGCCGTCGAAGTTATCGTCTGGCACGAACCCAGCCTCGCCCTGCCCCACCTGATCGCACAGTGCGGCACCCAGCCGGAACACTGGCACACCCTGCTCACCGCACTCGACGACAGCCCCGCTGACAAACCCGTCACCTTCGGACAGCTCCTCGACAACATCCAATCCGCCTCCCGCGCCCCGGCCGGCACCGCGTGACAGCAGCACGGCACGGCAATCCGCCGACACTCCACTGCTGACCGCGTCAGGCAATGCCCGGCCAGCCCCAGGGGCGCGGCGCCGCACGGCCCCGGAGGCAGTCGACGCGGTGCTGGGCTTCTCGGCGTCATGTGGGCGGATCCGCGCGGGCAGGATCTCTTCCGTCAGCTCGAACTCGGCAAGATCAGGCAGACGGAGTCTCTCCCCTGCTCTCGACTCCTCCCGGTCGCCCGCCCGCCTCGCTGAGGGCCGACCTGCCGGCGAGTTCCCTTGACGCCAGCGGCCCTCCGCGGGGTGCACGTTGAGTACGGCGGCGTGGGCATGGAGATCGGCGTCGACGGGAATGGAGGACTCGGAATGGGGCCCGTGGCAGCCCGGTTCTGCTTGTAAGTGCCGGGATCACCTCGGGCCGGCATTCGGTCCGGTTGCCTTGATGTAAAGCGGTGCCGCTTCTGCACTGTTTACAGGTCAGGCGATGCCCTTCCAGTGCCAAGGGCGGGGCGCGGTACGGCCGCGGAGGCAGTCGACGCGGTGCTGGGCTTCTCGGCGCCACTCTGGTCGGGTGGCGGCGTGCTGGGCGGCGTAGGTGGTCATGCGTAGTTCGCGGGCGGCGGCGAGCAGCTCGTAGCCCTTCCACTGGGTGACGTCGGTGCCGTATCCAGCGCAGAACTCGGCGTACTCAGCGCGGGTGACGCCGCCGGTGGTGGTCATTTTGACGGCGGTGGAGACCAGGTCCCATTCCGGTGGTCCGATCGACATCCGCTCGAAGTCGAGCAGTACGGGTCCGTCTGTTGTGCGGGCGACGTTGCCTGTCCAGGCGTCGCCGTGGACGACGCACTCGGGCAAGCCTTTGGGGCGATCAGCCCACCGGGCTTGGAGCTCTGCGAGGTGCCGGCGTAGCCAGGTGCGGTCGTCGTCCGGGATCGAGGTGGACGCTTCGATGCGCTCGGCCACCATGACGAACGGGTCCAGCCGGCCGAGCGGCAGGTCGGGGATGGGCTGCGGGTGGAGCTGCTTGAGCAGCGTCACCACGTCGATGACCGTGCCGGGTTGGTGGCGTGGGAGTTCGTGCCACCAGGTCACCGGGCGGCCGAATGCTTCGACGGGCTGCTCGATCGGCAGGGCGCGCACAGCGGGCACCTCATTGTCAGCGAGCCACCGGGCGACCTGCACCTCGCGGACGGCGGCCGGCCACTGGCCGGGGCGGGCGATACGGGCGATCACCTGCTCGCGGGGCAGGCGCCATATCTCGTTCTCGGCGACCCGCACCGGTTCGGCGCCGGTCGCATCGAAGCCGGCACTGGTGCAGGCGGCCTCCACAACGGAGCGGTCGAGAGCGGCCGAGTTCGTCATGGCTGCAAGGTCGCTGCGATCCGCTGGCGGAGATACATCGTCTCTTCGCGCTTGGGGTGGCGCCCGGCGAGGCGGCCGAGTTCCTTGAGGTCGTCGGCAGCGCGCCGGGAGGTGAGGCGGCCGGCGTCGTCGAGGGCCTGGTGGCCGAGGGCGGTGGCGTGGTGAGGATCGCCCGTGGCCATGAGCAGGCTGGCCCACTTGGTGCGGGAGATGGCGCGGGAGCGGGCGAAGGCGTCGCCGTGTCCGTTGACGGCGATCTCGAAGCGCCGTCCAGCTGGTCCCGGGTGCTGGTCGGCGTGGAGGGCCAGGTCGTACAGGGCGTGTGCGGTGTCGCCGTGGTGTTGCGCGGTGTCGTAGTACGCCATCCAGGGTGGATCGTCGTCCGGGTTGGACTGGGCGAAGGCGTCGTCGGCCGCCCCGACCGCGGCCAGGGTGCCCTGCACGTCGTGCATCTTGCCGAAGGCACGGGCTCGGGCGCTGTGGAGCATCGCCCGCTCGGTCGCGGTGAGCCGGTCGGCGCGGACCAGCCCTTTCTCCGCGTGGGTCAGACCGGCGTCAGGATCGCCGATCCAGATCTCCTGACGAGCAAGGAAGCTGAAGGTCTTGGCACGCAGGTGCCAGTCGCCGGCTTCTTCCGCGCACTCGGAGGCGATCTTGAAGGCCACCCGGGCGTCGTCGTGGGCGTAGGCGTCGAAGTGGCTGGCGCCGACCACGATGCCCAGCCGGGCGACGGCGGCCAGGAGCTGAGGGCGAAGGGGCTCCGGGCAGTCGACAGGAAGGAGCCGTACGGCCCATTCCATGGCGCGGCTGGCGACCTCGCCGACGAGGCCGCCGCCGCCTTGGGCGTTGTCCCAGCGGTGGATGCTGTCGGCGACGCGGTAGAGCTGGTCGACCTCCTTGGCGTCGATCTGGTGAGGAAGCTGTGGTGGCCCGACCGGGGCTACGAGGTCGGCGAGGTCTATCGGGGTGAAGGCGGCCAGGCTGCTGGCGGCGAGGAAGGCACGGCGGTCCACTGGCGCAGGGCTCCCGGGTCGGGCGGAGGTGTCTGTGCCCAGGATGCGACGGTCGTGCACCTCTGCGGTGCCCCTGCGAGGGCCCAGAGCCTGTTTATCCGCATCACGCCGCGGTTTTTCCGCATCAGCGAAGACCATCGCCCAGGCGCGTTCCAGCACCCCTCCGGTCTGGAGCACCTCATCCAGGCGCTGGGCCAGGTCCAGTCGGCACCTGTAGACGCCCTTTTCGATTTTGGAGATGACCGATGGGCTGACCTGCACCTTCGGGCCTAACCCGGCTGCGGAGAGTCCATGCTGCTTACGCCAGTGGCGGACTTCGGCACCGAACCAGGCCCGTGGGGAGGCATCGGGGGTGAGTGGCTTCTCTGGCTGCGGCATCGAGGGACTTCCTGGGTCGTGATGCGGATATCTGCGTCCTCCGCATCCAGATCTGCACGTGGAGCACGTGCCCTGACTCAATGGTTGCTGACCGATTCGCAATCAGTACACACCGCAGTCCGATCTCGTTGACGAGATTTCCGCAGACCGAAGTGGGCCCGCGATGACCAACCTTCTGACAGCACCCGCCGCCGAGGCATGCGGGACCCGCACGATGACGAGCAGCACCCCGGGGCAGCTGCAGATGGACTTGGTGGTGGTGCCGGAAGCAGTTTCCGCCGTCCGCTCCGTCGTGCGTGCGCACCTGAGGCTGTGGGGCCATGCCGGACTCATCGACCGTGCGACTCTGGCGGTCTCGGAGCTACTGACCAACGTCTGGAAGCACGCCGAGCCGTCAGCCGGCACCAGCGCGACGTCCGCGCGGCTGACGATCACGCGCATGCCGGGCGGGCTGTTCCTGTGCGTACGAGATCCCGACCCCACCCCACCGCAGTCACCGCCCGCGCCGGGCGTCGAAGCCGTACGCGGACGTGGACTACACCTGGTGATGAGCGTGGCCGACAGCTTCGGCGTCTCCCCGGCCAGCATGGGCAAGGACGTCTGGTTGACGCTCTTGCCCAGTGGCGACCCTGAACCGACCGCCGAGCACGAAGGCGACGAGCGATGCTCGGCATGACCGCCGTGAACACAAGTGCCCGGCACCGGTCGAGGCGTGGTCACCAGGTCCGCGGGCCGGCATCCCGGCAGCCTCTCGGGATCGCCGAGCGCCGCGGCGACGCATCAGCGGACGAATCGAGCAGAAGCGTGGTGCGGGCGGAACGCACGGGACTGGTCCATCGGCACTCAGGCCGCCATCTCCCTGCGCAATCGGTGCAGTTCGGTGGCCGCTGCGTCCTCGATATCCGGCAGAGCACCGCGGCTTGTGCGCAGGATGCGCTGCAGCTGGTGGGGCAGGCGCTGGCGGGCGGCCTCGGTGACGGCCGCGGCGAGACGGTCGTGTGCGCCGCGCGGGTCGCCGGCGGTCATGTGTACGCGGGCGCTGGTGATCAGTCCGATGACCTGCCATTGGGGTGCGACCGTGGTGGTCAGCGGCGGTTCGTCTTGGGCAAGTTGGATGGCGGTGCGGGTACGCCCGGTGGCAAGCAGCCCGCGCAGGCGAATCTCGTGCAGAGCGAAGGGGTTGAACAAGGAGGTCTGATCGGTCTGCTCCAGCAGGGCGGCAGCTTGCTGGAGGGTTTGGTCGAACAGTTCGTGGTCCCCCAGGGCGCCGGCGGCCCGAGCCAGCAGCGGCAAGACGGCTGCCTCGGCAGCGTGATCGGTTGCCAGGGCCAGGGCATGGCGGAGACGGTCGACGGCGGCGCCGTTCAGCAGGGATTTGCGCAGTTCGTTGCCGTGCATCCGCATGACCTGGCAGGTGAAGCGGGTGTCTTCGAATCGGCGGGCGATGACCAGGCTCTTGGCCGTCCAGCGGGCGGCTGTACTCAGCCGCTCCTCGGGCAGCACGTTGCCCAGGGCGACCCCGAGGCCGAGTCGCGCCCCGGCGAGCAGGCGCAGAACCTCACGCTCTCCATGTCCTTCGGCAAGCCGGGCCTCCAGGCGCGCTACGAGCGGCCACAGTTCAGCGACCGCTTCGGCGGCGTGGCCGGCCTGGCGGGCGATCTCGGCCAGGCGGATGGTCGATTCGCCGAACTGGACCATGGCTCGATGGTCGACGTCGGCGGAGTCGGTCACGCCGAGCACGTGCGGCGGCAGGCCGAGGCGCTGGGCGATGCGGCGGCGGGAGGCGATGTCGTCTACGGAGCGCTTGCCCAGTTCAAGGGCGGAGATATAGGTCTTGTCGTAGCCGAGGCGTTCGCCGAGAGCGGTCTGGTTCGTCCCTGTTATCTTCCTGTGGAAGCGCAGGATGCCGGCGAGGTCGCGGCGGGCGAGTACGTGTTCGGCCTGCGGGGTGGCCCAGTGCCACAGCACGTGTGCGGGCACCGCAGCCGATGCGGTCAGCTCCGCTTCTCCGTCAGCGTGCTCGGCGCGTTGTTCGGCCATGGGCGGTTAGATGCGGGCGTACCAGTTGGCGATCGAGCGCTTGTAGCCATCCGGCATGCGCAGTTGTGGGACTTCCTCTTCGGTGAACAGGCCGATGTCTTTGTGCTCGTGGCTGGCTACCGGTACCGCCTCGGGGGTGAGTACCTGACAGCCGTAGGTGACGATGACCACCCGGCGCTCGGGCAGCGTGTCGGGCAGGGGCTGGTAGATCCACACATCCAGCAGGGGTCCCGCCTTGACCTCCCACTCGGTCTCCTCCCTCACCTCCCGCTCGACCGCGGCCTCGGGGACGGGGTCGAGCGGATCCAGCCGGCCGCCGGGCAGTTCCCACTCCTCCCGCTCGTTCTTCAGCAGCAGCACGCGCCGGTGGGCATCTACGACTACGGCTTTGACGGACACCGGCCAGGTCGGCGAGGGAGCCATCACAGGTCCTCGGGGTCGACGGCGAATGGGAGATGTCCGGAACGTAGCACGCGCCCGGTCAGCTCTGCGGGTGTGTGCCCGGATTGTCGGAGTCGACAGGTTGTCGCTTTACCACGGCCCCCGGCGGTGCCGACTCTGAGCTTCAGCTACCGCATCTGGAAGGACAGCGACATGTCTGGTCCTCTGCCTGACTCGGCCGACGTCTTCGGAAGGCACTTCGTCGACCACACCGCCGCAGGCGCCGGGGAGGTCATCGCGGAACGGCTGAGGGCACGCGGATTGGTCGCTCTCGGGGGATTGACCACCCGAGGCGCGGTGTTGGATCTGGCGCGCCGGCTCATGACCATCACGGCACATCGCGACAGCGACCCCGACGGATTGACAGCCCTTCATCCATCGCCCCTGCGGGCCGGCGGTCCTGGCAGCGCCGGATTCGGCTCCGGGGAGTTGGCGGTGCACACCGAAGGTTCCAGCACACCGCGTCCTCCCCGGCTGATGCTGCTGGCCTGCGCCCGCCCGGCGATCAGCGGCGGGCAATGTGTACTGGTCGACGGCCGCGAGGCGTACGAGCACCTCAGCAAGTGCGACGCCCGTGCCGCGGCATCCCTCGCGCGACCTCGGACGGCGTTCTTCGGATCCGGCGACGGGCACCTGGGCCAGGTGATCACCGTCACCGGCAGCGGACGCGTGCGGATCCGGATGCGGCAGGACGACCTCGTACGCTTCAGCCCGCTCATCCAGCCCCACCTCGAACAATGGAAGACCGCCCTCGATACCCACCGGCACGTGCTGAGGCTGGGCACCGGCCAGGGCTACGTCCTGGACAACCACCGCTGGCTGCACGGCCGTCGACCCTTCAGGGGACCGCGGCAGTGCTGGCGTGCCCTCGGTGAGCCGGCCTTCGCCTTACCGGACGGATTCGAAGCTCGGCACGATATCGCTGCCGAACTCACGGCCGGGGGTAGGCGATGACCAGCCGTGGGCGCGCGATCAACCTCAACGTCCGCCAAGCGGGAACGGAGGACCGCTTCCGGGCCAGGGTCCTTCCCCGTCTGATGTGGCCGGGGTCGTTCGGCTACCAGGCGCGGCAGTTGCTGGCGGAGCACCTGCCGGTGATGCGGGGAGAGGAGGACCGGAAGTCCGCGTGGCGTATGGGCCGGGAGTTGCTGGCGCTCGGGCGCCATTGGAGATGTGTTCCCTTTCACTACTTCCGTTACAGGCTCTACCGGCGTGGTCTGGACTTGGCGGAGTGCCGGACGTTTCTGCCGGAGACGGTGCTGTTCGCACGGCTGCTCCCGCAGGTGAACAGGGACACCGTGCTCCTGGACGACAAGATCGTCTGCAAGCGGGTCCTCACGGCAGGAGGTGTCCCCCAGCCGCGGCTGCTACTCAGTGGCGATGCCAGCAGCGCGTTCTGGCCGGACGGCATGCGGTTGCCGCTGCAGGCGGCGATGGGGGCGTTGCCGGCGCACGCACCGATGGTGATCAAGCCGGCCCGGTACTCCAGTGGCGGAAGCGGCGTCACGCTGCTCATGCCGCGGCCGGACGGAGAGGATTTCTCGCTGTGCGACTACGCCGGCCGCTGGGGATCCTGGCTGATCGAGGAGCACGCCTCGCAGCATGAGGAAACGGCCAAGCTCAACCCCTCGGCACTCAACACCTTCCGCGTCATCACCTGCCTGCGGGCGAGCGGCGCGGAGACGCTGTACTCCATGTTGAAGCTCGGTGGCAGCACCGGCCATACCGACAACTCCGGTGCCGGAGGGCTTCAGGTCCGGGTCGATATCGACACCGGTGAACTCGACCGCTTCGGCTACGACCGGACAATGCATCGCCACCAGTGCCATCCGGTAACGGGAAGGCGCTTCGCCGGCCACAAAATCTCCGCCATCAAGGGCATCACCGAGCTGGCGGAGCGAGCAGCCCACCTCTTCCCGCAGACCCCCCTTATCGGCTGGGACATCGCACTCACCCCCCAGGGCCCCACTGTCATCGAGGGGAACAGCGGGCCTTCACTCGCACACATCCAACGCACCCACCAAATGGTCGCTCCGATTCTCGTGAGCCGTCTCAAAGAACTGCGCAACCGTCCACTCATCTGACCAAGGAGCACGGTCCGCCTTGACATCCACCACCGAACTACGAGCACAGGCACGGCGATGCGCCAGCAACCTCATTGCGGAACTCGGGAAGAACCCCGAAGTCCAAGCTCTCTACGTGCTGTCGTCGTCCGCTGATACGAGCGAGAACGTAACAGTCTTCGGGGAGGATTCGGACTTCGACCTCTCAGTCGTTCTCGACGTCCCGCTCCGTTCGGACGAGTGGCGGCCGAAGCCAGAGCAGACCTATCACCTCCTCGCCGATCGGCTGCCGGACTGGGTGCCCGAGTTCAGCTTCTATCTGCCCGTTCCGTGGGGAAGGATGGAAGTAAACGTTCACCAGCTCGTCTACCAGTACGAAGCGGATGTCCGTACCGTGTGGAACAGCGATAAATGCGACGCCTATGCGAACAAGGGAGAACCGCTGCTGGATCGCGCAGGGCGATTCGGCGACCTCATCGCGCTGAAGACACGGGAGCAGCAGCATCTCCAGCAGCAGCAGAGGCTTCATCTCCTGAACCGCATCACCTGGGACTCACGAGAAATCGCCCTCAAGCAGGCCCGCCGAGTGGGGCCGCCGTCCGGCCACGTCGTCTTGTCCATGGCACTCGATGAAGTCATCGACTGGATATACATCACCTGCAGCAGGCTCGTCCCCAACCGGAAGTGGAAGCTTTTCCAGCTCCGGGAATTGGGGATGATCACGGAGGTTCAGGAGCAGCTCGTACTGCGGGTTCTGACGTGCGATCCGCACTCGATGGCTGACCTCGGACGCCGCATTGACGACCTGGAACAACTGTGCGCTTCCCTCGGGATCGTACTGGATCAGCAGAACACGCAGTCGGTTCGTAGGACGTACCAGCTCAGCAAGCAGCTCCTCGGCGAGCGAGCGGCCACCTACCGGGACAGCCCGGCGCCTTCCCTGGTGCCCCACCCCAGCCCGGTGCACGCCTAGATAGGCTGCGGCATCCCCAACCAACGAGGAGGCGTAGCCATGCCGCTGACGATCCATGACACGCTGACCAACACCAAGGAACCCTTCACCACGCGCACCCCCGGCGTCGTGGAGATGTTCGTCTGCGGACCTACGGTCTACGACCTCAGCCACGTAGGGCACGCCAAGACCTACACGCAGTTCGACCTCGTCGCCCGATACCTGCGGCACAGCGGATTCCGAGTAACCTACGCGCAAAACATCACCGACATCGACGACAAAATCATCCGCCGCGCCCAGAAAATCTCCGCCGACCCTCGGGAACTCGCCGAGAAATACGAACGCCGCTACCGCGAGGACATGGCCGCGCTGGGAAACAACAGCGTCGACATCCACGCCCGCGCCCACGACCACATCGACCAGATCATCGAGCAAGTCCAACAGCTCATCGAGCGGGGGTACGCCTACCGACTGGATGACGGCTGGTACTTCGACCTGGCGTCCTTCGCCGAATACGGAAAGCTCTCCGGCCGCACCGACATCCGGCCCGAGGACTCCCTGTCGCGCATCGACGAGCATTCGGGAAAGAGGAATCCCGGGGACTTCGCGCTGTGGAAGGCGCGGAAGCCTGGTGAGCCGTTCTGGGACGGCGCTCTCGGTGAGGGCCGACCTGGCTGGCACATCGAAGACACCGCCATCACCAACGCCCTCTTCGGTCCGCAGTACGACCTGCACGGTGGAGCGGTAGACCTCATCTTCCCCCACCACGAGGCCGAGATCGCCCAGATGGAATCCGCCTCCGGGAAGGCACCGCTGGCCCTCCATTGGATGCACACCGGCCTTCTGCGGGTCGCCGGCTCGAAGATGTCGAAGAGTTCCGGCAACTTCACCACCATCCGCGACGCCCTCGCTCAGACCGACTACCGCACCCTTCGGTACACGTTCTTGAGCCAGCACTACCGCTCTTCAACCGACTACAACACCGAAGCGCTTCACCAGGCACAGGCCGCCCGGCGCCGGGTCGAGAACTTCGCCAGGACCATCACCGCCACCGACACCGCGGAAACCGCCGGCACGGCGGCGGAGGCGCGCACCGCGTTCTACGCGCACCTGGACGACGACTTCGACACCCCCGGCGCGCTCGCCGTCCTCTTCGACTACATCCGCGCAACCAACAAAGCCACCGCGGCACCGGGGCCCGCCGCGGCCCAGCTCCTGGCCGACATCAACGACCTCTTCGACACCTTCCACCTCAGCACCGAACGAGGCACGGACGAGTCCGCGGCCATCGAAGCCGCCCTCCAGCAGCGTGAAATCCACCGCAAAAACAAGGACTTCACTGCTGCCGACCGCATCCGAGATGACCTGGCAGCCCAGGGCATCACCATCGAAGACACCCCGGAAGGAACCCGCTGGTGGCCGACACCGGAACAACAAACTGGCGCACCGCTGCCCCTCTCGTAGCCAACGCAGGCATCGACGCCGAGCTGTGCACCGACCTCATTAGCTACGTCGGCACCGCCGCGCACAGGCCCCGCACCTACCAGGGGGTCCTCGATGAGTCGCAGCGCAAGAGCGACTACACCGAGATCCCGGGCCCTCTGGAGGAACGGCTGTTCAGCCAGGTCGAACCCATGCTGCAGCGCCACTTCGGCGTCCGCGTCCAGCGCATCCCCGCCCAGCAGTGCGTCGCCTACCGATACGGCGAGGGCGTCGGCTTCGTCGCCCACCACGACGAGGTCACCGACGTCGAACGCGAACGCGCACGCACCAACGGCCAGCCGGTCGTCGGCGGCGACATCACCGTGGTGACCTGGCTCAGCGGTCCAGACGAGTACCAGGGCGGAGCGCTGTTCTTCCAGGAACCGCCTACCGATCTCCGCCCTCCCCGAGGCTCGGTCGTCGCCTTCCCCGCAACCCGAGACCACGTCCACGGTGTCCGCCCCATCACGGCCGGCCTGCGCACCACAGTGGTTCTGCGCGTCGCCGTGGCCGACGGAAGCCAGCCCCGCTAAGCAGCACAGGGGGAGAACGCCTCAGCAGGTCACTCGACAGCGTCCCCACCGAGCGCTTCACACGCGCGACAGCAGGGACGCCGAGAGAGGCATCGCGAAGACTGAGTGCAGGCGCGGGGCAAGTAAGGGCGGCCGAACCGAGCCGGTCGCGCAATGCACCCATACCACCCCGGACGCCATCGGGCCGGGAGACCAGCACATTCACCGCCCGCGGTGCCGGCCCTGCCGGCGCTGTACATCAGCGGGCCCGAAGGCATACCGGGCCAGCCTCGGAGAACAGGAAACCCGATTGCTGACGGGAATGGAGGGCGTTCGGTGAAGCGACGGGGCGCACAGGATGCGCAATCCGGGAACGAGAGGGTGTCGGAGTCGGAGGAGCTGCTGTTCGGCGGGCCGCTGCTGTACGACGCGAGTTGGGCGCAGTACGAGGACTCGCGCTACGCGCTGGGTATCCGGAAGAGCGCGGCGGCGCTGCCGCGGCTGCTGGGTTTGGCGGTGTCGTTGTCGTGGCGGGCGGACCGGCGTGCGGTGCTCGTCGTCACCGGCGCGGAGGTCGTGAGGGGTGCGGCGCAGGCGGTGGTGCTGCTGGGCGTCAACGCCGCCTTGTCCGAACTGCTGGCCGGCGGTGCGATGGAGGAGCGGCTGCGGCAGGTGCTGCCCATCGCCGTACTCCTGGCGGCGGTGTCCGCGGTCGCGGCGGTGTGCAAGGCGGTCTCGACGCGGTTCAGTGAGCCGCTGGGGCCGCGGGTGGAGCGGGTGGTGCGCCAGACGTACCTGGAGCGGGCCTGCCGGGTGGAGATGACCGCGATGGAGGACCACGGCTTCCACCGCCTGCTGGAGAGCGCCCGGTACGGCACTTCGTCCGCGCGTCGCATGGTCGACCAGAGCGTCATGGTCGTCACCTCGTTGCTGTCGCTGGTCGCGATGGCCGGGGTGCTCACCCGGCTGCACTGGGCGCTGATGGTGATGCTCGCGGTGATGGTGCTGCCCAACGCCTGGGCCACCCTGGCCGTCGCCCGGCACCGGTACGAGTCGTTCCAGCGCTGGCTGCAGCACGACCGCGCCATGGGCAAGCTGTGCGAGTTGCTCACCGACACCGACACCGCCGCGGAGGTCCGGGTTCACGACGCCGGCGGTTTCCTGCTGACCCACCACCGGCTGATGTCCGAAGCCGCCGAATCAGAGCAGGAGCGGCTGGCGAAGGTAACCGCCCGGCTGGAGCTGGCCGCCGCCGCGCTGACCGGGCTGGCCACGGTCGCCACCTACACGCTCCTCGGCGGTCTCCTGTGGACTGAGGTCCTCGCCCTGGCCGGCGCGGGCACCGCGGTGCTGGCCATCCGCCAGGGCGCCAGCGGCCTGGACGCCCTGATCACCCGGGTGAACTTTCTGCACCGCGAGTCGATGCACGTCGCCGACCTGCGGCGGCTCCTGGACGAATCCGCGGACCGCCTCATCCCCACCGGCGGCAAGCCCCTGCCCAGCACGCCGGCGGCGATCCGGCTGGAGAACGTCACCTTCACCTACCCCGGCACCGACACCACCCCGGCGCTCAACGACGTCACGCTGACCATTCCCACCGGCGGCATCGTCGCCCTGGTCGGCGAGAACGGCAGCGGGAAAACCACCCTGGCCAAACTCCTGTCCGGCCTCTACCTTCCCGATGACGGCCGCATCCTGTGGGACGACATCGATGCCACCGAAGCCGACCGCGCCGACGTCTTCAGCCGCTTCGCGCTGGTCCAGCAGGACCACGTGCGCTGGCCCATGACCGCGGCCACCAACGTCGCCATCTCCCGCACCGACAGGCCGCGCGACGAGGACCGGCTGGCCGCCGCGGCCCAGCACGCCGGCGCCGGCTTCGTCGACGACCTCCCGTTCGGCTGGCGCACCCTGCTCTCCCGGACCTTCCAGCGCGGGGTGCAGCTCTCCGGAGGCCAGTGGCAGCGCCTGGGCATCGCCCGCGCCCACTACCGAGCAGGCGAGATCCTCATCGTCGACGAGCCCACCGCCGCCCTCGACGCCCGTGCCGAGGAATCCACCTTCCGCAAGATCCGCGCCCTGGCCGACCAGGGGCAGACCATCCTGCTCATCACCCACCGCATGGCCTCCGTCCAGCACGCCGACCTCGTCTACGTCCTCCACGAGGGCCACGTCATCGAATCCGGCAGCCCGACCGACCTCCTCGCCGACCCGGCCGGCCACTACCGCGCCCTCTTCGACATCCAGGCCGCCGCGTTCACCCACCGGGCGAACGACCCACAACTCCCCCGCCCCCACCGGCACCCCCGCGCCGCCGACAACACCGCGTCATAAGCCCCGGCCCGGCGCCAGACCGGCCAGCTGAACCCGATGCAGGAGGCACCATGGACCAGCACATCCCCTGGCAACAGCGCCTGAGCGACGGCACCGCACCGGTACAGGAAGAGATCATCGACCAGTACCGCGCCGTGCGGGACAGCCGCTCGTGGATCCCCACCATGATCTGGGGAACGCTCCAGACCCGCGCGTACGCGAGCGTCATCCTCCGCCAGGTCGTCGACTTCCTCGGCACCCCCGACGACGTCGAGGCAGGCGTCGCCGCCCGGATGGAACGCCAGCAGGTCCTCTACGAGCCCGGACGCCACTTCGACGTCCTCCTCGGCGAGCAGGCCCTCTACACCAACATCGGCGGCCCGGCCGTGATGGCCGGCCAGATGGACCGCCTCCTGGCCGACTTCGACCAGCCCACCCTGCGGCTGGGCATCCTCCCCCGCACCGCGGAGATGCCGACCCTTCCGGTCAACGCCTTCAACCTCCACGACAACAGCGTCGTGCACGTCGAACTGGTCTCTTCCGGCCTCGACATCACCAGCCCCGACGAGATCGCCCTGCACATCAAAGCCCTCGACCTGCTCAACGACGCGGCCGTCCACGACGACGCAGCCCGCGCACTGATCGAGCAAGCCCGCACCTACTGGCGCCGCGCCACCACCATCCACACCTCGTAGGAGCCCGGCGCCGACCGGCGCCAGGACTAGACCCCGAGTCCGCGCAGGAAGTCAGCGACGGGCGGGGACGCACCGCGCGCCTCGGGCCGCCGGCGCCATCGGCCGAGAACGCGCCACCGCATCTGGCGCGCACATGGACACAACACGAAGACCGCCGCCGGAAGCGGAACCGCCGGCGAACCCAGGGAGGACATCTTGGAGAACTTCTTCGCGCGAGTGGAGCGTGACCACCCCTGGCCGGCCGGCCGCGAGGATCTGCACTGGCACCTGCTGCCGCCGGCGCCGGTGCGCCGCGCCCTGACCGACCGCTACCGGCCG
The DNA here is from genome assembly GCF_020400605.1 of Streptomyces aculeolatus. Lineage (GTDB taxonomy): Bacteria > Actinomycetota > Actinomycetes > Streptomycetales > Streptomycetaceae > Streptomyces > Streptomyces aculeolatus. Next base: position 417,807 of record NZ_JAINRD010000004.1, read on the forward strand.
GTGGCCACCCTGCCCGGGATGGCCGCAGTCGCCCCCGAGGACGTGCACCTCACCGTCCAGCACGCGGCGCCGCTGGACGACTACCGGCCAGGGGAGATCGACGCGATCAGGGCGGGGGTCACCGAGCGGGCCCGAGCCATGGACCCGGTCGAAGTGGTGCTCTCCCGACCCGCTCTTGGCACCGTGGCGCTGGAGTGCGGCGGACATCCGGGTGAACCGGCACGGCAGGTCTGGAGGATGGTCTGCGACGTCCACGACAAGGTCACCAACGGCCGGTTCCCCCGGATCTCGGCGAGCTACGACCCGCACGTAACCCTCGCGTACGGGACAAGCCAGGCGCCCCAGCTCAACCGCGCCGCAGCCAAAGCGCTGCTCTCAGACCTGCCCGGCGACCCGGTCGTCCTGCGGCTCGACACGCTCATCATGGTGGCCCAGTCGCACGACCGCCGACACATCACCTGGCGCGAGCTGGGAAGCGTCAAACTCGGAGACGCGTAACTGCCCGCACGTCGCTGCGGAGGCCAGCCCCGCCCCGTACGCACGTGCAACACCGGGCCTCTTCGGCATCCACGTCCATGCGCAGCCCGGGCCCCGGGAGGAACTCCTTCGCCGCGCTCGGCATCCGGGATCCTGTGCACGTGGGCCGCCTGCGTCCCCCTGATGTACGTTCGCCGCTGACACCCACCGCACCGCACCTTCGAGGAAGCAACACCTATGACTGAGGACTCAGCCAGAGACGCCGAGCGGATGGACATGCCGATCGATCCGACCCGTCCGCACCAGGCCCGCGTGTGGGACTTCTGGGTCGGTGGTAAGGACCACTACGCCGCCGACCGGGAGATGGCCGCCCAGGTCATGGACGTCTTCCCCGGCATCGTCGACGTGGCCCGGCAATCACGCGCATTCCTCCGCCGCGCCGTGCGTCACCTGGTCGGTGATGCGGGCGTCCGCCAGTTTCTCGACATCGGCACCGGCCTGCCCACGGCCAACAACACCCACGAGGTCGCCCAGGCGATCGATCCCGCCTGCCGGATCGTCTACGTCGACAACGACCCGCTGGTCCTGGCCCATGCCCGCGCGCTGCTCACCTCCAGCGACGCAGGCGTCACCGAGTACGTCGACGCCGACGTCCGCGATGTGGAGCGCCTCGTCGACGAGGCGGCCAGGACGCTGGACTTCACGCAGCCCGTTGCGCTGATGATGCTGGGTGTCCTGGGCAACATCCCCGACTACGACCAGTGCCGCGGCATCGTCACGCGCCTGCTCGACTCGGTGGCGCCGGGCAGCTACCTGGTGATCAACGACGGCATCGATACCGAGCAGCGGATGCAGGCCACCGAGGAATACAACGAGAAGGCCGCGAGCCCCTACACCAACCGCAGCCCGGATCAGATCGGCGCCTTCTTCGACGGCGTGGAGCTTCTGGACCCGGGGGTGGTCTCCACCTCTCTGTGGCGTCCCGAAGCCCAGCAGGTCGGCGGCCCGCCCGCAGAGGTCGCGGCCTGCTGCGGCGTCGGCCGCAAACGCTAGCCACTGTGCCCGAAAGGGCGAGTTGGGTGGTTTCGGACGTGGCACGGCGCAGGCGGGCGGACTGGCGACTAACGTCCGCACCCGATGGGCCCGCTGGCGGTGTGCTGGCCTGTGGATGGTGACGAAGGAGCGCAGGATGGCGATTCCCCTCCCGCACATTCACGATGTGCTGACCGCCTACCTCGGTCGTTATCCTGCCGAGCGTGGGCTCCTCGACCCGCTCCTCGACCTGTTGGCGGCCGGCGGCGCCGGCTTCGACGGCCGCGTGAGGATCTCGGGTGTGGTCGTCAACGACGGCGACGAGGTCCTCCTGGTCCACGACGAGGCATCCGGGCGGCGCTTCCCGCCCGGAGGTTCGTGCGGGCCGGGCGATCGCACCCTGGCCGGCGCCGTACAGCGGGTGATCGAGGAGAAGACCGGTATCGCGGGCCTGAAGCCGCTGTGCGGCGGCGAACCGCTCCTGATCGAGGTCGAGACGATCGAAGCCTGCCCGGAGCCTCACGAGCCGGCACACCAGCGCATCGACGTTAGCTTCCTCTTCCGCACCCGCGGCACCCCCGGGGTACCCGTGGACGCCGCCGAGCCGGCCCGCGCCCAATGGGTGGGGCCCTCGCAGCTGGGCGATGCCGAGTTGCGCGCCCGTGTCCTGAGCGCGCTGGGGCGCCCACGGCACGGCCGCCCGGCCGAGGAGGACCCGTACGGCACCTTGGTGGTGATCACCAACGAGGCCGGTGAGGTCCTCATGCACCTGCGAGACGACAAGGAAGGCATCTGGGCGCCGGGCACCTGGGCACCGCTGGGCGGCGGCGCCGAACCCGGCGACGCCGACCCCCTGGCCACCGGCGTCCGCGAACTCCGCGAAGAGGCGGGCCTGGAGGGCGTCGCGCTCACCTTGATGTTCCGCGTCGACTCTGACCGCTACCCCGTTCACGTCTGCCACGGCCGGTGGAACGGCGATGCGAAAACGCTGATCCTGGGCGAAGGTACCGATCTTGCGTTCATCGCGCCAGCGGACTTCGACCAACTGCCGATGAACACGTCCGTGAAGGAGGACACCCGCCGCGTGATGGACCTGATCACGGCGAAGGCACCCCCGTACGGCTACGGCACCCTCGCGCTGATCCGCAACACCGCAGGCCACCTCCTCATGCACCGCAGGGACGACAACCCCGACATCTGCTGGCCCGGCACCTGGTCACCCAACGGCGGGAAACCCGAAGCCGACGACGCCGGCCCCGCCGCCACCATCCGCCGCGAAGTCCTCGAAGAGATCGGCCTGCAGCTACCCCTGGAGCACCTGTTCACCCACACCGCCGACTCCGGCCACCACACCTACGTCTTCCAAGGCCAGTGGGACGGCGACCCCGACACCCTGGTCCTGACCGAGGGCACCGACCTCGCCTTCATCGACCCCCGCGACATGCAACGTCTGCCGATGAGCCCGCTGGCCCGCTACGCCGCTCTTCGCGGGCTCTCAGCCGATCTGGAGGACCAGGCCCACGCCGACGGCATCCGCGACCTGGCCTGCGCGGCCCTCATCGTCCACGACGACGCCGTCCTGTTCATGCGGCGCCCGCCGGACACGCACCTCGACGGAACCTGGGAACTCCCTGGCGGGCACTGTGAGAAGAACGAATCCGTCCTGGACTGCCTCACCCGGACGGTCCGCGGAACGACCGGCCTGCCCTCCACCCCGGTCGACCGATACCTGGGCCACGTCGACTTCACCAACGCACGCGGCGGCCTGAGCCGGCAGTTCGTGTTCACCCTGGCCACCGATCAACCCGGCCCCGTCGTCCTGACGGGACACGACCGCCACCAGTGGATCCCCCAGACCGACGGCCTTCCGTCCACCACGGAGGAACTTCGGGCCTTCCTGCTGGCCGCTCACAACCCACGAAGCTGACACACGCCCGCCATCGCATCGGCTCAGGGCGCAATGGGCAAGGCGCCGGGGTTTGAGTTGCGGTAGCTACTCGGGCCGGGGACCGGACCCGTTGAGGGCGGCCTGCCGCAGGTTGTCGAACAGAGTCATGACATCAGACTCGGTGGCGGCGTCGCTCATGGCGATGAGAAATCCGGTGACGGCGCGGGCGATAGTCTCAGTGTTTTCCGGCGTACTGTCCGCGGCGAGCGTCTTGAGCGTTTCGATGAGCACCCGGGAGACCCGCACGGTCGGATCGGCATCCATTTCCCCTGCTGCGGCTTCGAGTTCCTCCGCGGTCAACCCATCGCGGATACCGAACTGGGCGGGGAAAATCCACTGCATGAGGTTCTCACCAAGTTCGGTGAGCAGAGTCGCCGTCGGTTCTTCCGCAGGCTCGTGCTGCAGCAGCGCAGCCATGGCCCCCGTATCCGTGCGCCAGACCGCTTCCATGTACGCACATGCGCGAAGGACGTCCTCGGGCGCCATCGGGTAAGCCACGTCGCCCCCTCCCCTCCACGCGCCGTCTGTTGCCGGCCCTGCTCCCCGGACAGCGCTGGTCCGCACACTGAAGACGTTGTGTTGCGAAGCACTCTACGGGCCGCCGGCACGACGTACGCGGCGATCACGACCAACGACGGTCCCCCGCCCGGTGGAAGGCGGGTGCGCACCAACCGTGCCAGCAACCTCCCCACAACCCGCCCCGGTTCCGTACGGTTCCGTAGATGAGCGAAACTGCGGACCGGCTGAGCGAGATCGCATGGTCTCTGAACCGCCACGAGTGGCAGCCCACCGACGAGGAGATCGAACTCGCCAGTGCCTTCTTCGAGGTCCTGGTGAAGGCGCCGAGGTCGGTCCCGGACTTCCCACGGGGGGCGGATCAGGGGGACCGCTTGTACACGGAGAGCTTCGCCGTGCTCGCACGGCGGGTCGAAGCCGTGCAGGCGGAGCTGCTCCCTGCCTGGCGACACCGGCTGGACGGCTCGCCCATGGTGGAACTCGTCGAGTTGTACGCCGGCGCCGCGCAGCCACTGCTTCCGCATGCGGAGCGCCTCCTCACCGCTTGGGCGAGCACCTCCTTCGCCGAGCCCACCGCTCGCGAGATCGCCGACGAAGCCAGGCGGCTGAACGTCACGGCAGCCCAGGGAGAGGCCCACCTGGCGTACCTGAATGCCTCCGCCTGGGAGGAGAAGCTGTTTCCGCCTTCCGTCCTCGACGACCTTCTCCGTGTTTGGGATCGGCTGCTGGCGGTGGCCGCCACGATGACGGCCGCAGTCACCGGTGACACGGATTTCTGACCGTGTTCGCCAGCGGAGTATCGACCGCGCGGCGACTGACGTCGCTAGGGAATAGGGGTGAGGACTCCGACTTGGTGGTTCCGGCGCCCTGAGGAGTAGAGCACCTGGATAGCGATCTCGACGCGCTTTCCTTCGTGGTGGGGGAGCTGCAGGGCGAATCGCTCACCGCCGATGTCCTGTTGGGTGTCGGTGCGTTCGCGCCACATAGGGCGCAGCGTCGAGTCGGTGGCTACGCGTTCCACGATTGCTTCCACGTCCGGGTGGCCGGCGACCGTTTCCTGGGCCTGTCGCAGTATTCCGAGCCAGCTTCTGGTGTGCTGACTCCAGTCGACGATCTGCTCCCTGGCATCGGGATGACTCAGACACCAAAGAAGAATGTTCGCTCTCGGCAGGCGGACGAAAGGGAACCAGGCCGCCATGGCTTCGTTGAAGACCACCACGTTCCAGGCGACGTCCAGCACGACGGCCGGTGTCGGGTCGAAGCAGTCCATCAGCAGCTGCGAGTCTGTGAGGATCGCCGCATGGGCGGCTTCGCTGGTTTCGGGCATTCCCCGGGTGGCGAGTAGAAATAGGGTGGTCCGCTCACCGTCCGACAGCCCGAGCAGAGCTGCCAGGCGCTCTGCCTGGCCGGGTGTGATGAGGGGGCGGCTGCGGCCTGTTTCCAGGTCCTGGTACTTGCTCAGCCCCAGGTCGGCTCCTTCGGCTAGTTCTTTCTGAGTGAGGCGCCGCGGCAGGCCGCGGCGGCGGTGGGCGCTCTTCCGCCAGGACTTGAGGAGTGCGCCCAGTTGGGGCTGCGAGACGCGGGGCTGCTTGTCCTGCATTTCAGCATGATCATTCATGCAGGTCGCATACGCAGCCTCGGCACGCCGGGGTACCGGGATGGTCAGCACCCCTGTACAGCACCGTGCGGTTCTGGGCTCCGTCTTGGGAAATTACTGCGCCGGAGAAGTTCTCGGGTTATAGATTGACCGATCTCAGCTCGCGGTTCACGCGCGTTGCAGGGAGTTGTCTGCGCACCCCTGTCTCCTCACTCACGACTCCTCCATCGCGGGGACAGGTGTGATCGGGGTGAGGACGCCGACTCTGTAGTGCGGGGCCGCGGTCGGGTGGAGTACGTGGACGACGACCTCCACTCGCTTTCCGCCGTAGCAGGGCAGGCGCAAGGCGGAGCGCTCACCGCCGAGGTCCTGCCGGACGTCGCGGCTCTCTTCCCAGATGGGCTGAAGGTCGGGGTCGGCGTCGATGATCGCAAGGATCTCCTGCACGCCTGGTCTGTCGGTGCCGTATACCGCTTGGTAGTTGCGGAGTATGGCGAACCACAGCCGCACGTACTGCGACCAGTCGACGATCTGCTCTCTGGCGTCGGGATGGCTCAGGCACCAGCGCACCAGGTTAGCGTGGGGCTCGCGGACGTAGGGGATCCACGTGGCCATTGCGTGGTTGTGCATGTGTACGTTCCCCATCGCGTCGAGCAGGACTGCCGGTGTCGGCTCGGCGCTGTCGAGGACGAGGCGCAGGTCGGCCAGCACCGCCGCATCGGGGCCGGCGGCATGGGCGGGGCCCGGCCTGACCCGGGCGCCGAGCAGGAAGAGCAGATCTCGATCGCCGGCTTCCAGGTCGAAGACTCTGGCCAGCGCGTCGGCGGTGTCGGGCGAGAGGCGCCTGCGCGGCTCGCCGAGTTCCAGCCCTTGATAGGTGCGGGCGGCTATGCCGACGCGTGCAGCCACAGCCTTCTGGCTGAGCGGCCGGCTGCGGCCCAGGCGGTACTGGGTACGCTTCCGCCATTTCTTCAGCAGCTCGCCCAGCCGAGGCTGGGAGACGCGCGAATCATCGCTCACCTCTGCATGATCAGCATCATTCTGGCATATGCCGCAATGACACGCCGAACGCGACACACGCGCCCGGATCCGTCGTCCGACCTCCAGCTCCACTGCCTTCCCGGCAGCGGCTGAGCGCACGCGCCTCCGCGTCGACACGGGCCTCGTTCTTACAGGCGTTATGAAACTGAGATCGCCCGCTGCGGGCGGGAAACACCTCAGCGCTGACGCATTCACCCGGAAAACGTCCACGATGTGAGACAGGGAGGGCGGCGACGCCCCGTCCAGCCGGGTCTCCGACACAGATAGCTCACCCTTCGACAGCCCCAACTCATTGTTGACCTAATCGAGTTGGTTCAGCCCTCCCGGTCATGCTGTTCATCAGGCAGTGAAAAGAGCTCCCTGATGGAATTCCACGCGGTGGTGGTCTCGTCGCCCGTTGACGCACTGTTGGAGGGGCTTTTAGGGTCGCCTGACAGCCGACGCCGACACCGGCCGGCGGCTTCGAGGGAGGGGCAACTGTGGGCACTGCGGATGGACTTCACGCGGATAGTCCTCAGCTGGTCACCGGTCCTTCGCCGGGCACGCCCGGACACCCGCAGCAGGGCGGCAGAGCAGCTACGACGGCGACGAAATTAAGCCGGGCCCTGCGCGAGCAGTCTGAACTCTTTCACGAGCACCGGCTGATCCCGCCCTTGTGCTGAGGGACTCCCTCTCACCACGCCCCGCGCGGCACACCAGCGCGGGACCTGCCTCTCGCGTACAAGGTGCAGTCCTGCCGGCCCGGGAGTCCTAGGCAGCCTTCAGCTCTGCGACTTGCGCGCACTCCTGGGTCCCAATGTCACTGTCACTGTCACTGTGTGCGACTAGTACAGAGTTTTAGAGCCAACTCTGGATCTCCGCAACGGGGTGTGCGTATGTTCGTCGTCCCCCGGGGAGGGAGCCCGCCCGGTCCCACGGATGAAGGGAACGACCGGCAATGCGGTCGGGATCCCGGGGGCGAATGCAGCGTGGGCGTCCGAGAGCGGGAACTCTCGGACGCCGACGCCCACGGCGTAACCCGCCCTGCCAGGGGCGGAGTTTGCCCGACATCACCACGCTGATCCCCTTGCACCGGGCACGTCAGCGTGGCGACTGAAGAGGAGATTCTTGCATGCCCTGCGCACCGTGTAAAAGACACAGGCGCGTCGCCGAAGCCGCAGCCTGCGTCTCGGCTCCTTCTCGCCCCGGCCCGTGGCACCCTGCCTCGGCCTCGAAGTCCGAAATTTCCCGTGTCGGGGCCGGGAGCGGCCGGTGAGCACCGATGCCCGTGAGTGGGTGTGGGAAAGCAGCTCCAGTCGCGGGACCGCACGGCTGGTGCTGCTGTCGATAGCCGACCGGGTAGCCGACGAACAGTGCGTGTCCTGGGCCTCGTTGACATCTCTAGCCGCCCGCACGAACGCCTCCGTCTCAACGGTTCGCGAGGCCATCGGCCGACTCGTCGAGGCCGGTGAGTTGGAGCAGCTCGACGACCTGATCGGCCCGCAGCGCAGCACGGTCTACCGCCTTCCTATGGCCGCCCTGGCGATCGCACAGGCCCTGCGACAGCAGCAGGACGGCGATGAGGAGGCACCCGCCGAGGATTCCAAGTCCCCGCCCACGTTGCGGCTCTCCGCGCTCGGGCAGTACGGAATCCGTCCGCGCGAGGTGCCGGTTTCCCCCGCGAGGTGCCGGAAACCGGCAGTACCGGAAACCGGCACCTCCAGCGGAAAACCGGCACCTCGACGTACCGGAAACCGGCATAGCGAGGTACCGGAAACCGGCACCCAGAACAGTAGTGAACCTGAAAGGAACGGGAGTAAGAGCAGCAGCGCGCGTGGCGCCGTCACGCCGGCCGCCGGATGGCAGCCCGACCCGGCAACCCTGACCTGGATCCGCGAACAGGGACACCTCGACCGCCTCGGCGAGCAGGCCCTGCAAGCCGCCGACGCGAAGTGGCGCACCCACCGCGCCGACCTCGCACCACGCCCCGCCGCGGCGTGGGCCGCCGACTGGCGCTCCTGGATCGCCCGGGAGCACTCCCCCCACCGCCCCAGCCTGTACGCCGTACCCGTCAACTCCCCCGCCCCGCCCGGCGGGATGACCCGGGCCCAGGCCCACACCGCCGCCCTGCTGGCCGCCCTCGACGAGCCGACCGGAACGGAGTAGCCAGAGAGTGGATCGCCGTGAAACCGCCGCCCTGCTCGCCTACATCGGCCGCCTCGACCCCCGCACCATCCGCACCGACCAGGGCGAAGCCCGCGACCAGCTCGCCCAGTGGCACGAGCTGCTCGGCGACGTGCCGATCGCCACCGAGTACGGCTGGGACGCCTACGCCGCAGCCCGCAGGCACATCCGCATCTCGCCGTACCCGATCGTGCCCGCCGATGTCGCCCGCCCGTGGGAGAGCCACCGGCGCGAGCGCATGCTCCGCCACACCGACCCCACCCCGACCGCCGACCCCGACGACCAGGCCGCCTGGACCGCCGAACTGGCCCGCGCACGCCAGGCTGTGGCCGCCGGCACCGCTCAGCCCGTCCGGTACCGGGCCATCAGCCAGGGTCGCGGCCGGGTCGACCCGGAGCTTCAGGCGCGGTTGCGGGAGGTCGGCTCCTGCATTCCCCCCGCCGCCCGGGCCGCCCTCGCGCCCTACCGGCCCGCCCGCGCGGCGCGCGAGGAGGCCGTCGCCGAGGGCCTGCCCGACGCCTTGTCGGTGCGGTGCCAGTGGTGCCGGGCCCAGGCCGGGGAGCCGTGCCGGCGCCGGCGGATCGGCCCCGACGGCTCCGCCCGCGGCACCGCACCACGCGCCACCCCCCACCCCGGCCGACTCGACCTCGCCGCCGACCAGCACCCCGAACAGCGCGCGGCGTCCTGACCGACCACGCAGACCGGGCGGCATCCCCCGGCCCGGATATCCCCTCAACTCCGCTGCGACACCCCTGGTTGTTCGGCAGCGGTGCCCGACGTCGCGTCCGCCCAGCGCGCAGCCCATCGGAGACCGTTCGTGCGATACATCACCACCCACGAGGCGCCGGCCACCGGCCTGCGCGGCATCGCCGACACGAGCTGGCACAGCCGCGGCGCGTGCTACGGCCTTCACCCGGCGGAGGCCGACGAGGTGTTCTTCCCGCCGCCGCGGGACCACATCGCCATCGCCGAGGCGAAGGAGCTGTGCGCCCTGTGCCCGGTGCGCGGCGACTGCCTGAACTACGCCTTGGAGAACGGCCTCAAGGAAGGCATCTGGGGCGGGCTGACCGAAGCCGAGCGGCGCCCGTGGCACGAAGGGCTGCACCGGCGCCTGGACTACCGGCGCGTGCGCGCGTTCTTCGACGGACGCGACGTCCACCTCACCGAAGCCGAGCGGCAGCTCGTCATCGACCACGCCTACCTGCGTGGCTGGCGGCCCGACAGGCTCGCCGCCGCCCTGCAGATCGGCCACCGGCACGCCCGAGACCTGCTCCGCCAAGCCGCCTTGAAGGTCTTCGACCGCGACCGGACCTACGGCGTCCCCCAGCCGAAAAGGAAGCGAAGGACGACCAGTCCGTCCCCGGACGCTCCCGCCCCGAGCAGGCCCCGTACACGGCAGCCGATACCCCGAACCGCCGCGTCGACCACCGCATCCACCCCTGCTGGAAAGGCCCTATGACCGCGGTCCTGCCCCCCGTCACCACTCCGGAACCGGACCTCCTCCTCGCCACCGCACTGCTCGCCGCCTTCGCCATCGTGCTCACCGTCCGGGCCCTCCAGCGACACGGCGCCCGGCCACGGGACGGTCGCGGCAGTGCGGCGGTCACGGTCGCCGCCCTGGCCGCCCTGGGCTGCACCGCCTACAGCGCCGACACCTCGTGGCGGTTCGCCGCCGACTACCTCGACATGGCCGGCACCGCCGAACGCGCCGCGATGTTCGCCGCGGCCGAGCTGGCGCTCTTCGCGACCGCGCTGATGGCCCGCCAGAACCTGACCACCCAGGGCGCCCCTGGCCTGCCCGGCACCCTGGTCTGGATCATCAGCGGGGTCCAGGTGATCCCCGCCTACGCCGAAAGCGGCCCGGTCGGCGGCACCGTCCGCGCCTTCGTCGGCCCCATCATGGCCGCGGTGCTGTGGCACCTGGCCATGGGCATCGAACTGCGCCTGCGCACCCCCGGCGCCGCCTCCCGCTCCCTGATCGCCACCCTCGGGCGCGAAGCCCGCGAACGCCTCCTGTCCCGCCTGGGCATCGCCGCCCGCGACCGCGACGCCGCACAGATCACCCGGGACCGGGCCACCGACCGAGCCGTCGCCCTCGCCGCCCGACTCGCCGGCCAGACGACCGAGCAGCAGCACAGCCGCCGCGGCCGGCGCCTGACCCGCCGGCTGTCGAAAGCCCTCGGCAAAGCCGAGGTCGGCACCGACCCCCAGCAGCGCGCACGCCTGCTCAACCAACTCGCCGCACGCCGCCACGCAATCACCCTCGCCACCATCCCCCTCCCCTCCCCCTGGACCCCGCCCACCATCGGTAGCCTCGGCACTGCGGTCCCCGCACCGACGTTCCCCGACCAGTCGGTCCCCGAGCAGGCGGTCCCCGCCGCCGGGGACGGGGGACCGAACCGGCTGCGGGGACCGGTCCCCGCACCCGCACAACACCACCCGAGGGCCGGCACAGAACGACAAGGCCATGAACCGGGGACCGCGCTCACGCCGGACCGGGGACCGGTCCCCACATCCGTGGAAGACCAGGTCAACCCGTCGACGGTCCCCAGCTTGCCGGTACCAGCACCCGGTCCCCACACCCCGGCCGAAGCCGGGGACCGCGGACCGAAACCGCCACGGGGACCGGTCCCCGCCGACGCACAACACCACCCGGGGACCGGCACGGAACCAGAAGACCGTGAACCGGGGACCGCGATCACGCCGGACCGGGGACCGGTCCCCGCACCCACGGACAACCACCCGGGGACCGAGCCCAACCCCCTCCGGGGACCGAGCCGGGACCGGGGACCGGGGACCGCGCGGCGCAAGAAGGCGAACGCGAAGAAGAGCAAGGGCAAGCACAGCAGCCGGTCCCGCACCCCTCGGCAGCAGGACCCGCCGCTTCCGGTGGACCAGCTCGTCCAGCAGGTGCGCCCCCACGTCCCCGCCGTGCTCGCCCGCGACGGCAACGCGGCGATCACCCGCGTCCAGCTCCGCGAGATCCTCCGCCGCGAAGGGCTCCAAGGCGGCCGGAACTCCCAACTCAGCCTCGTCCTGCGCGAACTACGCAGCGACGACCACGCCACGACGACGAAGGGCACCACCACATGATCAGGACCTGCGCCGGCTTCACCGCCCTCCAAGCGGTGTACGAGCGGGAAATCGGCTACTTGAAGGCCCACTCCGTCCGGCACGAGGGCCGCCCGGCGGCGAGATGCAGCGCGACACAGGCCGCATCGACGAAGGCGCGGATGGCCCGCGCCCTCACCAGCCACCTCGCCCGCTGCCCGGAATGCGGCTGATGCCAACTCCAGCGCCGAACGGGAACACCCCCCAACGTGCCGCCGACATCAACTCGGTCCCGGGGCGAGCAAGTTGGGGCGGAAGCTACGCTTCCGCCGAACCCGCCCCCGAGGGGGCGGGCCAGGACCTGCACCGGGGGGCGCAGGTCCAGCAGGCTTCGACCGAGGGCGGATCGAAGCCGGGGAAGAAGGAGAAGCCCACCGACCGCCGCGCCCGCCGCCAGCGCGCCGCCCGTGCGCGTCAGCGCCCGCGTCAGCCGCCCGAGAAGAAGCGCCTGCACCAGCCCAACACCCGCTTCAACGACGACGAGTTCACCCTGATCAAGTCCGCCGCCGCCCGGTGCAACCTGTCGGTCGCCGGGTTCCTCGCCCGCGCAGCGCTCGCCGCCGCCCGCGACCTTGAGCGCACCAGCGCCGAGATCGCCGACGAACGCGAAGTGATCACAGCCCTGTTCGACTGCCGACGCCGCCTCGGCTGGGCCGGCAGCAACCTCAACCAAGCCGCCAAGGCACTCAACTCCCAAGCAGACGCCCCCCAGATCGAAGCGGCCATCGCCGCCGTACGACGAGCCGCCGACACCACCCGCGAAGCCGCCGCACTGCTCATCGACCGCCGCAGCTCGTGATCCCCAGCGTCAACGAGTCCGGTTCGCGGACCATCGGACTCCTCGCCTACCTCTACGGCCCCGGCAAGGCCGAGGAGCACACCGACCCGCACCTCGTGGCCTCCTTCGACGGCATGTCCCCCGACCCCGGCCGCGACCCGAACGCCACCCTCAAGAACCTCCAGCAACTCCTCGACCAGCCGGTGATGGCCGTCGCCCGGCACGCCCGCCCGGCCAAGCACGTGTGGCACACCTCCGTGCGCGCTGACCCCAGGGACCGGGTCTTGTCTGACGAGGACTGGGCCGTCATCGCCCGCCGGATCGTCGCCGCCACCGGCATCGACCCCGGCGGCGGACAGCCCGGCTGCCGCTGGGCCGCGATACGGCACGCGGACGACCACATCCACATCGTCGCCACCCTCGTCACCGAAGACGGCCACCGCCCCGACGACTACCGCTCCGGCACACGAGCACAGGCCGAAGCCCGCCTCATCGAGAAGGATCTCGGCCTGCGCCAGGTCGCCCCCGGCGACGGCACCGCAGCACAGCGGCCCACCAGCGCCGAACGCCACAAGGCAAAACGGCAGGGCCGCGAACGTACCGCCCGCGAAGAACTGCGCGAGACGGTACGGCAGGCGGTGGCCGGCGCGACCAGCGAAGACGAGTTCTTCGACCGGCTCGCCGACGCCGGTCTCCTCATCCGCAAGCGCGCCGCTCCCTCCGGCGACCTCCTCGGATACAAGGTCGCGCTGCCCGAGGACCGGAACAAGGACGGTCAGCCGGTGTTCTATCCGGGCGCGCGCCTTGCCCCGGACCTCTCGCTGCCCCGCGTCCGGGAGCGCTTCACAGGCGGCACCCTGCGAGAGGGCGAGCGTGGTCCCCGCCCGCAAGACGCCGCAGGCGCAAGGACGGGGGCTCCGGCGACCGCCCGACGCCAGGTGGCATCGGCTGCCTGGCGGGCCGTGCTCGTCGTCGAGCACGGCGACGACCGGGTTGCCGCTGCCGACATCGCCGCAGCCGGCGAAGTCCTCGACGCGCTGGCGAAGACGTCCGCCGCCCACACCCGCCGCGAACTCCGGGACGCGGCGACCGCCTTCGAACGGGCTTCGCGCTCCCACATCCGCGCCGTACGCGGACACGACCGCGCCCTGCGCAAGGCAGCGCGCGACCTCGTCCACGGCGGTCCCGCACTCGGCTACGGCGAAGACGGCGCCACCACCGCCATGGCCATCGACATGCTGTTCTTCCTCATCACCACCACCGCGCACTGGCACGCGAAGAAAGGCCACGCACAGCAGGCCGCCGCCGCCCGCCAAGCCGCCGCACACCTGCGCTCCGCCTACCGGGCAGCCGCCCCTGCACCGCTGGCGACACTGGCACAGCGCGGACGGCGCCTTCCCCAACCGCAGCAGCAGCGCCACGCCGCCCAGCTCCGCGAGGCCCTGCCGGAACTGGCCGAGCAGATCCTCAGCGAACCCGGCTGGTACGCCCTCGCGGCGACCCTCGCCGACGCCCAACGCGCCGGCCACGACCCGACCGCCCTGCTGGCCCGGGCCGCCCGACGCCGTGAACTGGACACCGCGGAGTCCGTCAGCGACGTCCTCGTCTGGCGGCTGCGCCGCACCGCCAACCTGCCCCTGGAAACCCCAGAGCGCGCCCCGAGCGCCACGCGGAACTCGCCACCCACGCCAAGGCCGTCTCCGCGTCGAGCAGCACGTACGGCGCGCTCCGGCAACGGAACCACCGGGTCATAGTGAGCAGCCGCCGAAGCGAAGGCTCGACGGCCACCGGCACCACCCCCGCGGACTGCAGACCTTCGAGCCCAAGACACCACCACAGGACCCGACACGATCTACGAGGAAGGGGAGGACGACAGGGTGTTTCACCGGATACGCCGCCGGGCCGCCGAGCCGAGCGAGGCCGAGCGCCGGTTCTTCGAACGGGCGATGCAGATGGACGGGCAGGTACCGCCGGAGGTCGAGCGGATGCGCGCGGAACTGCAGAACGCCGCGCCGGCACCGGCACCGGCTGGGGACGACTTCCTCCCGCCGGAGCTGCGGGTGCCCAGCCACGACCAACTCGACGGCCGGATGATGCCCTGGCCGCAACCGCTCGCCCTCGACGGCGAGCTGGTGACCTGCACCGGGTGCGGCGCGTACCGGGACTGGCTGATCCTGTCCACCCGCGATCAGATCTGGCTCCGGTGCCGGGCGGGACACCAGCACCACGAGACCCGCCTGGACACCGCCTGGTACAACCGGCACGCCGGTCCCGCGGACGCCACGCACGCGACGTTCGAGGACTGCCTGCGCCACCTCGGGCACTGACACCCGCCCCTACGACCCCACCGGGCCCGAAGGCCCGAACCGCCACCGCCCAGCATCAACAGGGCGTTCCACGCCCGTGCGCATCGCCACCGCCCTCGGCGTCACCGCAGCCCGCTCTCCTGACGATGCCTGCCTGCGCCTACCGAGGATCCACCGTGAAAGCGGCACTCGTGAGAGAGCACCAATCACGTGATGACACTGGGAGCCTGCCAGCCGCACGCGCATTCTGTCGCGACACTGATCAGGTTCGCAATTGAAGCTCTAGAACTGCAATGCAACCTGTAGCCTGACTGCAAGTTGCGCTTCAACTCCACCTGCAAGTGGCGTGGAGGCGCAGCCCCACGGGACGGGCCGGCCCCGAAGGGCCGACCCGCAAACGGTGCCGCCGGACTAGCGGCTGAGCCAACCGATCAGGTCCAGGTAGAGCTGGCCCGTTGCGATCAGCAGGCTCCAGTACGCATAGTCCGGCGGTTCTCCTTGCCTCATCTCTCACCTCCTTCCCCCGACCGGAGGAGAGGACTGGCAAGGATCAACCGTCTGATCAAACCCTAGGTGGCATATCTGACCGTCCTACGCCGTCGACCGGAAAGTCTCCGTTTCTCACCAGATCTCGACCGACAGCGCAAGAGGGCGACATCAAGACGCTCTATGCGCGTTCCTATCTGTCGAATATTGATCGGCCTTCCCGACGCTCCGATCGTTCGGAACTTGCCAGTGGCATAAAGAATGGGCGAAGTGGCACCGGACAGCGACGGCATGAAGACGACCGGGACCCGTTCGGCCACGGCTGGGCGAGCCGGCGACGTACCGTCGGCCATCACCCGCCGCCCCGCGTTGATCAGCTTGGCGCGCGGGTCTGCCGACAGACCATGGGCGCTGTCCGTCCGGATGACCAGCGGGACCCAGGGACGGCCCCTGCGATGTGTGCCGCATCGTTGCGGGAGCTGCAGGCCGCTGCGGGGGCGACGAACACTGCGAGGGCATGAGTAAAGCCCGGCCTCCCGCGAACGGGAGACCGGGCTTTGTCGGGGGTTCTGGGCAGTCGGGAGCCTTGCTCGCCTGTAGACCCCAGGCGGCGGGGACGGGAAGTGCGTGCCCTGGTCGCACGGTCCTCTCCGCGGTGGTGCCGCGCGGCCGGTCATGGTGCCGACCGGTGCTCGTCGAACAACGCTGCGGTCTGCTCCCACCAGGTCTCGTGCAGGGCGGGGTTCTCCCGGGCCTGGCGGCATAGCCTGCGGTGCTCGCCTATCTGTCCGTTCAATCCAGGTTGACGGATGGCGGCTACAGCTGCCGCGGCACCAGGGCGTTGCTCGGGTCGGACATCTGCGAGCTTTCACACGTCGGGCTGATCGGGTCGTCGCTGCAGTTGTACATGTAGCCGATCCGGACGGTGAACTTCTCTGCGCCTCGGACCTTGTCCAACTGGTACTGGTACGAGCAGCCGCCGGAGCCGAAGTCCTCACTCGCGCAGACCCGGACGTTGTACACCCAGGGGTCGCCGGTGTCGTTCCACGACCAGTAGTGGACGCCCACACCGTCGGCCTCGATCCGGATGTGCTTGAACGCGCCGGCCGGAATGCTGTCCGGACGGACCGGGCGTTCGAACTTCAGGCTGACCACGCCGGACTCATCCGGCGCGCAGGGCGCCTGGCATCCCGCCACGGTCGCGTCGAGCAGGTTGATCGGCGGCGGCTTCGGTGCGGTGGTGTCGGCGGCATCCGCCGCCGGGGACCCGGCCAGCAGCAAGCCCGCCGTCGCCAGCGCCGCCCCGAGAGCCTTGGCCATACGTGCATGCGTGCGCATACAGCATCTCCTTGTGTCGAATGGACGAAGCACGAGACCCACGCCTTGTGTCGCATGCGTCCCGCACCCCCGTACGGCCCTCGGATCCGGCGCGTTCAACAAGCGATTTCTAGCAGTGCTTGGGCGGGTTCACGACTTCCGACAGCGGTTGTTCACAGCTGTCCTTCGACGATGAAGTCAGTCGGTTTCAGCACTTTTACCTGGCCGGGCTGACTCCGTCGTCAAGGCGTCGGGGCGGCCGGGGGGCCCTGGCAGATGTCGCAGTAGGGTCCCGTCACCGCTCGTCAAAGCGACCTGAGGTTGACGCAGGGCCTCAGGCTGACACAGGGTGTCATCGGTCGTTCTCCTCGGCCAGGGCGCGCAGCAGGGCGGCGGTCTGGGTGTCGGTGAGCCCGGTGCCGTCGGCGCGGCGGCGGGCGTCTTCGGCGGGGCCGCGCTCCGCGTCAAGGGCAAGGAGCGCGGCGGGCAAGTCGCTGGCGGGTGTGGTCCCGGCTGGGTGGCCGAGGCAGATGAGCGGCTCGGGCAGGTCGGGACACCGGGGGCACTGCAGGGCGTCGGTTCGCGCGGCGGCCTGGTCCAGCGCGGTGACCAGGTGCCGGATGTGCACGGCCTCGGCGTCTTCGACACGGGAGTCGAGGAGCATCGCGGGGCGGCTGAAGATCATATGGAGTCTCTCGGCTTCGCCTTCCACACTGCGGTGCCTGCCTGCCGCGCTCAGCAGGGCGGCCAGGACGGCTCGTGCCTGGCCGCTGCGCAGCCCTCCGCTGCCGGTCGGCCATGCCGATACGGCGGCCGGCCAGATCCGCATCAACGCCGCCCGCAGGGCGTGCAGGACTTCGACGCGGTGGGCCACGGCCGCGCGGTGGGCGTGCGCCACGATCCGAAGTGCCTGTGCCTCCGGCGAGGAGGCCACAAGTGAACGGCCCTCCCCCGCCAGGGTCATCGAGGCGATCAGCCGCGCGTCGACGCGGTCAGATTTGGCGGTCCCCAGGGCCGCGCGGTGGCGGGCGGCACGAGCGGGGTCCACCTGCACGACCTCCATTCCCGACGCCGCCAGCGCCCGGGCGAACACCAGGTTCACGTCCTCGATGCCGGTCACCGTGGCACGCCACCGGCGCGACAGCGGCGCAAGGAACTCCCGGAAGTGGGCGACGGGGTCCGGGCTCTCGGCGTAGACGATGCGCGTTTCCCCGACGACCTTCCCAGACCGGTCTAGGACAGCGAAGTCGAGCCACCGATCCGACCAGTCGCACCCGGCGACCAGCAACAAACCACCTCCCAGCGGAGAACGAAGAGCGTTTCCAGACGGCGAGCCAGACCCCGTGTCCTAGCCGGCGGGCGTCCACAGGAGCCGCTCGCGGGTCACCTCGGGCACCACCCGGCGCAGGACCGACGCCGTCGAGCTGAGGGAGGCGGCGAACGCGGCCACGAGGTCGTGCGGGACGGACGCGGAGAACGACACCGCCCACAGGCACGGCGCGCCCGGTGCGGGCTGGGCCCATGCCTGCCATCCACCGGGGGCCGCCTCACCAGATCCTGTGGTCAGGGTGCGCGGGTCGGCGTCCTGGATGAGGGGCGGTACCTCACCCAGGCTGACGTGCGAGATGAACGTGGGATCCGTCGCCCCCGCCGAATGGTCGGCGTCGCGGCGCCACCCGTGGGCGGTGACGGCGTCGAGGACCAGCTCGGGGCGAACGTGCGGCACTGCGGGGTGGGGGCGTGCGTCGAGGGCGGTGAGGAAGTCGGCCACCGCCTCGCCGGGCACATCGGGCGTGAAGTAGGCCGACCAGTCGGCCGGGCTGCTGGTGTCCGTACGGGCGGAGACCTGCCAGGCGATCGGCAGATCCCCCAGCTGGAACGGCTCGTCGGCCAGCATCCACTGGGCCCAGCACAAGCCATCGGGGCTGATGTGCAGGACGGTGCTGCGGATGACCTGGCGGTCCTCCGGCTCCTCGTCCGGCTCCTGCCGGCCGCGGACAATCGTCAGGCTCGTCCAGCCCAGGCCGCCGAGCGCGTCGGCGACGGTGTCGTAGAGGCGGCCGTCGTCACCGGCCAGATGACGAGGACCGACCCAGTAGGCGCGCTGTGCACCGGTCGAATCGGACGGGTCGAGCGGGAAGCCGGAATACAGGGGCGCCTCCAGAATGGGGGGGGTCGGCTGCGTTCAACTGCCGGCGGTGCCGCGGGAAGGGCGCGGGCGCGGCTGGACGGGGCTCTGCCAAGCCAGGGCGACCGCCACCTCGGGCGGCAGATGCCCGAGCTGGCTGTCCTCGTCGCGCCCTTCGGCGAGGTAGACCACGGGCAGGCCCATCTCGTCGACGGACGGCACCACCTGCGCGAGGCGATGGGCCATCGGGAAGAACGGGTTCATCGCCTGACGGACCGGGGCGCCCCGGTCGCAGGCGGACAGCATGTCGATGAGATCACCGACGGTCATCTCCGGGTACCCCCGCTTCCGCCGCACGGCGTGGAAGCCGCTGGAGCGACCGTTGCGCATGGGAGCCGCGGTCACGAGAAATCACCTCTCTGACCTGGGAGTTTCACACAAGGTCGTCGATGTTGACATGCCCTCGCCCAGCTTGGCCAGTCGGTTCGCGATCTTTCTTGTCTGCCGCCGGCGAACTTCCGGCTCCGGGTGCCCGTCCACGTACCCGCGAGTCTTCACCGGGGAGAACCGGGCGCTGAGCACGTCCGCGATACGGGACGGAGCCTCGGTTCGCGCTGTGCCCATCGGCAAGGTCCTCGCGGTGGGGACTGGGTGGTGGGCTCTACACCTTCGAGGGCCCTTCGGCGGGAGCGCTGCGGTGAGCGAGGGGTATCTACCTGGGCCCTCGCTGGGGCGGGAGAAGGGCTGCGGCTACGTTGTCGGCTGACCCGTTCCCCGCATACCAAGGACGGCCCTCGTGGGAGACCGTAGTGATGCTGTGATGAAGATCGATCCGACTGTGGCGCATTCGGCTCGGATGTGGAACTACTGGCTGGGTGGCAAGGACAATTACGAGGCGGACCGCGTTGTCGGTGACCAGGTCCGAGAGGTCTATCCGACGATAGTCGACGTCGCGCGGCACTCCAGGGCCTTCCTCGGCCGGGCGGTGCGGCTGCTGGTGCAGGAGGCGGGGTTACGCCAGTTCCTCGACATCGGCACCGGCCTGCCCACCGCGAACAACACCCACGAGGTCGACCAGAGTGTCGAGCCGGCCTGCCGGATCGTCTACGTCGACAACTGTTCCCTGTCATCCAATCGAGTCGTTTGACATCGAACGCAGTCGTTTCGGGCTTCCTTGACAGCGAAACCTAGTCGTACGAGGTGACGTACCGGGGTGCCTTGCGGGTGAAAGGCATCGCGCGCCGTGCTCGCGTTCGCGGGTAGCTCGCTGCCCTCAGTCTGGAGGAGGTCCGCTGGGCACTCCACGTTGCCACTGGCGTTCCGGCGGTGGTCTTCGACGCCAGTGAGCACGGCTCGGTGCGCGACCCCTACTAGCGCCCGCAGGGAGCTGACCGCGGGCGAGCCCCTAGCCGGAGAAGAACGCCGTCAGGGAGGCGAGGATCGCCAGGGCGGGCTGGGCGATGTCCGCGCCGGAAGACAGCAGGGCGCGCAGCCGTTCGATACGGGTCCTGGCGGCTGGCAGGTCCGGCTCCGGGTCCGCACCGATGCGGGCGAGGTCGTGGATCTCGCTGGCCGCGGCGTTCCGGTTGGCAGCGGCCATGTCCCGGCTCGCCAGCACGAGTTGCAGCAGCCGGATGAGATCGTCGGCGTGCTGGATCGTGCCGTAGGTGTTCTGGAAGTCCCGGATCACCGTGTCCTGCGGGCGGTTGATGAATGTGGTGTTTTCGCCCTGGAAGTAGAAATTTTCCGTCACTTCGGCTCCTGAGGTCCTTGAGACTACGACGACTTGACTGTTGTGCACGGCGAGCCCTGCCGCGGACGGAACCACGGACCGCAACGCTGACTTGATCGCCTGCTCGGCCTCGCGGACGGCGGCGAACGCAGCCGCGTCGGCGGCACGGCCCGGGGCGAGGAGGTTCTGGAGGGCATCGGGCGCTGGGGCGTGTACCTCGGTCTCGAAGGGCGCCGCGTGGTAGGTGTAATAGTCGGAGGTGGGCCCGTACCGCGCCAGCGAGCGGCGCTCCTCTTCGGCTTCCGGCGTCCGCATGGAGTCCGTGACCGGACGCAGGACCCTGTCGATCCCGCCGAAGAGGGACCGGAAGTAGGCCGTCGAGGTGTGCTCGATCCGAAAGACGATCTTCTCGCCTTCATGGAGCGGACCCTGCGGGGAATGGAAGACGACCAGGCAGGGGAGGAGTTCGGGGCCGAGACCGAGCAGCGAGGCGATCTCGTAGGCGCCCTGCGGGTCGTACGGTGTCCAGCGTAGCCAGCGCAGAGTGGACATGACGCGGTACAGCTCGGGCTCCAGATGTCGCCGCCAGTACTTCTTGGCGGTGGACCAGTCGGTCCGCCGTTCCACGACGAAGACCCGGGTGGCGGGTCCGGACAGCACGTTCAGGTCGTCGAAGTGGGTGCGCACGTATGTCGCGAGCTCAACGTCTGCGTCGGTGTAGAGCAGCACGCCCCACAGGCGGGGGCCTCCTGCGGGGGCATTGGCGTTCTCGGCCAGTTGGAGCCATTGCAGCAGTGCGGCCGGGTTTGGGGGCCCGGCCATCATGTAGCTGGCCTCGGCCGGGTGCATGATGCACAGGGCCAGCAGGTCGCCGTCGGTCAACCCGGCCTCGGCCAGAGTGAGGTGCCCGGGCAGATGTTCGTCCGTCGCAGAGTCGGCGAGCCACTCCTGCAGGACGTCACCGTGCCGGTACAGCGGTCGGAAGGTCCGAACGGCCTCGGATTGCTTCGGCCGCGCGACTCGGAGACGACGGGCCTCGCTCAAGCACAGGGACTGGAGCTGGTGCACAGTCATGCCCCACACGTCGGCGTCGGGCACGACGATCTCGAAACTCCCCTTACGTGCGCGCCGATCCAGCTTCAGCCATCGTCCGGCACCGGCACCGGCGTCGAATTCCCCCGAGCTGATCAGCGCGTCCAGGGCCCGTGAGTAGCATGCGCCGTACGGACTGTGGGTGACACTGGCCCAGTCTCCCTCACGAACATCAATGTGCAACCGCATACGTCGTGCCCCCTCATGAAGTCCCGTTTCCTGTCCGGATTATGGGGGACGGCATGGGGGACGCGGTATCGGTTCGTGAAGGGACCACCAATAGGGCCCGGCCAGGTTGGTATTGGTTCTGCGTGTTGCGGTGACAGGTGGGCAGTCGCTGGGCCAGACCGTGATTTGCCATCCAATTCAGTCGACGCAGGTCAGCGCGAGCTGAGCAACCAACTGCTGTCAAAGGACAGTAGTTCGTATCCTTTGACAGTTAGTTGTGCGGAGCCAGGTGACCTGGGTCGACTGGGGTGGATGTCAACGAATCTGCTCGTGCTGAGGCCGCTCGGGGGCCGAAGGCCCGGCGCACCGTATTGCGGGAGGCCGACGCCGAGGCCGACCGGCAGCTGAACACCCTGGCCGGATGGAGGAGGTTCAGACACCCCCAGTGTGATCACCCCTCCGACTAAATTCACTGCCAGAAAGGCCGAAACGACTGGGTTCGCTGTCAAACGCCTCGATTGGATGACAAAGGACAACAACGTGGCCTTGTTCACGACTCCCGGTTCTGGCTCAACTTCCGTGAAGCGTGACGGTGAGTGACGGCTGACGCTGGGATGGGCCTCCGGGAAGTTGCCTGAAAATGATCAGTGGTGATCTCGGTGTGGCCAACAGTTCGGCGCCGTGGAAGAGACGGTGCTCCGGCTGGAGGAACTGCTGTTCTCGTCGATCGCGGACGTGGCGGTGCTGTCTGTGGACGTGAACAACGAGGCGATACGCGTTGAGGCCCGCCGGACGACGGCCGGCTCTACTTGTCCGGACTGCGGAGCCTGGTCAGGGCGGGTGCACAGCTCCTACCTGCGGTTTCCGGCCGACGTGCCCACCGCGGGGCGGCGGGTGGTGCTGAGCTTGCTTGTCCGTCGGTTCTTCTGTCCGAACGCTTCGTGCGGACGGCGGACGTTCGTCGAGCAGGTGCCGGGGCTGACCCGTCGGCATGGCCGGTGGACCGAGCGGTTGCGTTCGACGCTGGCCTCGGTCGGCCTGGCGCTGGCCGGCCGGGCCGGGGCACGGATGGCCCGGGTCTTCGGGGTGCCCGTCAGCCGAAGCACAGGGCTGCGGCTGGTCGACGCACTGCCCGAGCCGCAACCTCCAGCCCCTCGGGTGGTCGGTGTCGATGAGTACGCCACGCGCAAGGGCCGCGTATACGGCACGATCCTGGTCGACGTCGAGACCCGACGGCCTGTGGACCTCCTACCCAATCGGGAGGCATCCAGCCTGGCCAGGTGGCTCGCCAAGCGACCCGGCATCGAGGTCGTAGCCGGGACCGCGCTCCCGGCCGGGGCGCCCCAAGCGGTCCAGGTCGCCGACAGGTGGCATCTGTGGAACAACCTCGGCGAGGCCGCCGAGCGAGCCGTCGCCCGCCACCGCCAGTGCCTGCGCGTCCTGGTCCCCGAGCCGGTCGGCAAGAAGGCCGAGGAGCCCACGCCGCCCGAGGAGACACCGGACTCGCCGTGGCGAAGCCAGCGGTTCGCCAACCGTATCCGGGCCAGGCACGCCACCGTCCACGCAATGCTGGAAGCCGGCCACAGCCGCCGCTCGATCGGCCGCCAACTCCACATGACCCGCTGCTCCGTCAAGAGCCTCGCCGACGCCGCGAAGCCGGAAGACCTCTTCCGCGGCCAGTGGCAGTACAACCGGACCTCCGCCCTGGACGAGTACAAGCCCTACCTCGATGAACGCTGGGACGAAGGCTGCACCAACGCCTGGAAGCTCTGGGAGGAGATCGTCCTGCTCGGCTACCGGGGCAGCTACGGCATCGTCAGCGCCTACATGAGGAAGAAGCGCACCTCACCCCGCCCGGTCACCGCACGACCCCCAGCACCCCGGGTGGTGACCCGATGGATTCTCAGCAGACCGGAGACGCTCACCGAGCTCGAACAGCTCCGGCTCAAGGCTGTGCTGGCCGAGTGTCCCGAACTCGAAGCCCTCACCGGCCACGTCCGGGCCTTCGCCCAGATGCTCACCGAGCGCCAGGGCGAACGGCTCCCGCAGTGGCTCGATGCCGTCCGCCAGGACGACCTGCCCAGCCTCCACACCCTCGCCTCCGGCATCGACCGAGACCGCGACGCCGTCATCGCCGGCCTCACCCTGCCCTGGAACTCCGGCGTCGTCGAAGGACACGTCAACCGAATCAAGATGCTCAAGAGGCAGATGTTCGGCCGAGCCGGCTTCCATCTGCTCCGCAAGCGGGTCCTCCTCGCATGACGGAGAGCTACCGCTTCAGGGAAGTTGAGCCAGAACCGGTTCTCGCATCCAAAGCCAACAACGACCCCCTCGTCCTCGCGCACGCCCGCGCCCTGCTCGCTTCCACGCGCGAAGGGGCGTGCGCGTACGTGGACTGCGACGCCCGCGACCCGGAGGCGATTCTCGACGCGGCCTCCCGCACGCTGGACTTTACGCGGCCTGTCGGGCTGATGATGCTGGGCATCCTGGGGTCCGTCTGGGACGACGAGGAGGCGTACGCCATCCGGGACCGGCTGGTCGCGGCGCTGGCACCGGGGAGTTACCTGGTCTTCGAGGACGGCACCAACGCGATCAACCGCGAGGCCGCGGACGCCGCAGAGAAGACGCGGGCCGAGGACGGGGATCCCTACCGGCTGCGTGACCGCGGGCAGATGACCCGGTTCCTCACCGGCCTTGAGGTGCTGGAGCCCGGGCTGGTGTCGGTGTCGCAGTGGCGCCCCGAAGAGGGCCGCTGGGCGGTGCCCGACGCCGTGAACGCCTTCTGCGCGGTCGCGGCCAAGCGCTGATCCATGCCGGCTGTGCAACCGCGGGTGGCAGGCTGAACGGCGGGGAGCGCGAGCAGGAGGCGCATCCAGCGGGCGGTTCGTGGCCCATGGTTCTTCAGGCGGCCGCTCACCGTCGAACCCCAAGGCGCCGTTGGACTAGACCAGTTCATTGGTACTGGCGGATATCAGTGGGCGACCTGCATCGGAGCGCGCAGACATTGGAAGTCCCTCGCGAAGGAGGGGAAGGAAGCGGCTGGGGTCGCCGAGGACGGCTTCGCCTTCTCGCGGCCACAGTTGGGCATCGGCCAGGGCGACGCCCAGATATGCCGTCGTCGGATCAGGCTGGTCCCAGGTGGGATCTACGACGCCTCCGTCCGGGTCCACACACCAGGCGTGGGGAAGAGGAAAGCCATGCGTCGTGGCGAATCCCTCGGCGTAGATCAGGCCGCGGTCGCGGTGAGCACGGGCGGTCCTTGCCGCGTTGTCGTAGCACTCCCGATCGGGCAGCTTCCGGACCTCGGCCGGCCGACGCTCGTACGTGAAGAGGCGACCGTGCGTCAGCAGGAGATGGAACTGCGTGGGGTGGGCCCAGCCCGACCGGCCAACGACGCCGGCTACTTCGGCGCCCAGGCGCACGAAGGCCGTCAACTTCCTGTCGGCAGAGTCGTAGGGAGGCGTACCGGCGTCGACGTTGCTGGCCATAGCCGAATCGTCCTCCGTTCCGGGCGGCACCGGAGGCGATTCGGCCGATCGTCTGGCCGGCGATCCGACGGGGTGTTCAACGGGCAGGCGCCCGGCAGGTGGGTTTCCGCGGTCGGGCCCGCAGACGCAGGTTCTGAGGCAGTCAGGTGGGTCCATCATCCAGGAGGGATGGGCCGGCACTACGTGGAGCAGATCGGCCCAGGTGCTTGGCTACGTCAGCGGACGCGATCTCTGGTGCGCTCTTGGCTGGCTCGGACCCATCGAGGTCGGACGCGGGCCTCCCGGCGCGGCCGGGTCACCTCTCATGCAGAGCGGATCATGATTCGGGGGAGCCCGCTCGGCAGTCCCGTCGCCCGGCTGGCCGCGCCGCGAACGCGTCGGCATGTACAGCGAAGAACCCCGTCGCCTTGACCGAGGGCCAGACGACGGGGTGTATCGGCAGTGGCTATGCCGCCGGCGTGAACTCTGACTGGCGTGGTGACGGCTCGACACGTGTCGATCGAGCGAGGACGACGGTGATCTCTGGGTCGTCGCAGCCCGCGGCGATTCGCTGAATAGCAGCGTGCTCCCGGCCGTCCGCAGACAGGCCCCAGCGGACCTTAACCACGACCCAGTCCGTGATGTAGCGGCAGGGCGCCGCTACGGCAGGCGGCATCCACTCGGCGGGGTCGCGGTCCACCTTCGACTGATTCGACTTGTCGTGGACCGCGAGGAGGGCACGCGGGTCGTCAAGATCGTTGGCGTAAGCCTCCCGCTCGGCCGCAGTCCACGTCCGTGCTCCGGAGTCCCAGGCTTCACCCAACGCCACCATATGGTCGATATCGACGTCGAGCTTGCTGGTCTGCGTGGTGTCGTCATACCAGGAGTACCAGGTGCCGGTGTCCTTCGCGATGGTGCACCGGCCGGTGATCTCCGGGGCCGTGACGGCGTCTCTGAGCAGCACTTCGGCCCGCGTGTCGCAGCCGTCGCGATCCGAGTCGACCCAGTGCTTGAACTCACGACGGTGGTAGCCGGCGCGGGGGCCCTCCTTCTCAACGGGCAAGCCAGTAATCAGCTCCGACAGCGGAGCTTTCACCACCTCGCCCTGTGCTGCTACCGCAGAGCCTGCGGGCAAGAGCAACAGCGCGAGGACCAGGCCAGTGCGCCGACCACCCCATGGGCGAACAGTCTCTTGATCGATTTCATGAACCCTGCATAGCGCCAGCACGGACTCTGGCAGCTGCGCCGCGCCGCCCTTCACTCCTTCGGGAGTGTCGGTCAGTCCACGATGGTGCCGCATCCGGCAGAGTCCCCGGCCTCCGAAGAGGGCTCAGCTCAGACACGGCGTGGGCGACCTGGTCCCTGAGTGAGAATCAGAACACCGCCGTGAAGGCAGCCCACGGGCGAGCGGCTGTTCGCCGTCGCGGCGGTCCGGCACCGCGGCGCCGCGATCGAGGCCCCGCTCGGCCGTGGTCTAGTCGAACTCTTCCTCAATGACGTCGTCGACGATGTCCCGGATGGTGTCGGTGTCGAGGCCCTCGCACGCCGGCGGCAGCACCGTCTGGTCGACGAGCTTGCGGGCGGTCTCGGCGTTCTCGGCGATGCCGAGGTTCTCGGCGGTTGCCTCCTTGCAGGCGGTCTGTGCTTCGCCGGAGCCCCCGTCGTCGCTGGAGCAGGCGCCGATGGTTAGAAGCAGACCGGCGACCGCGGCCACGGTACGCATGCGCATGGTTCCCCCTGGACGTGTCGTGTCAGGTGCATCGTGCAGCATGCGCGCACGCTCGTCCGCCGAATCGACCAAGTGCAGACAACGGCCGGCCCGTTCGAGACATCGTGCCGGATGCCGCGCGGCGGACTCGTGCTCGTCGGCTGCCCGCAAGTAGCGCGAGCACCTGCAGGAGTGCCGCGGCTGCGCCGCCGGGCATGTACGGCATCGGCGGGATCACGCGGGCATCATGTGACGCAGAGAGTCGGGGAGTCGAAGCGGATCGGGGATCGCGTCCGATGGCGGTCACCGGGCCGTGCCGGCCACGACGTGATCGGGGGCGGGCCTTGGGCATGGGCATCTTCGTCGGCTGCGTCATCGGTGTGGTGGGCATCGGCCTGACGGTCTACGGCATGCTGACCGGCGGTAAGCGGGACCGCGCCGCTGTGGCCGCTCTCGAATCGGCGCTCAGGCAGTGGGCCGTCGCGCACGGGGCCGGCGAACTGCACGACGTCGGCGATCCGGCCTCGCTGGTGGCGTCCTGGCCGCAGCGCCGTATGGACGAGGTGCTGCTGGCCTGCCACGGCCACCGGCGCAGCGGACGATTTACCGTCGTCGCCTTTCTCGAACACGACGAACCCGCCAACCACCACCTCCTGCTGATCAGGCTCAGCGTCGGCGGCCAGTTGCCCGCCCCGTCGAAACCCTCCGGTGCGTCGCGGCACGGCCGCAGGCGATGGGCACGCGAGACGGCGGCCATGCTCGGCTACGACGACACCGCCACCCACATGCTCGAACAGGCCGCGGCCGCCGTCGACGGCTCCCTCCACCTCGTTCGCGACCAACTGTGCGTGCTGCACTGCGGACTGCCCCGCACCGCGGTACGCGACCTCGAACCGCACCCCGACGCGCTGGTCAGCCTCCTCGACTCGGCGACCGATCTCGCAGAGCAGTTGTCGCGCTGAAGCGACCGCGCCGCCGGACCCCCGGTGGAACAGCCCGTGTCCGGAGGCACTCCTGCGGACACGGGTCGGGTGCCCGCGACAGCGAGTACCGCAGGCATCGGCTCACCCGGGGGCGGGTGAGCCGGTCACCGTACGTCCACCCGGGGGCCTCCGGCCGCACGGTATATCCGGATCACATCCCTTTTCACCCGCGGGCGCCCTGCCGCCGACGACCCTCAGCTCAGGACTACAAGAGCACCCCGTGGCGGGTGTCTTGCAGGTCCCGCATCCACCTCACCCGTACGAGGCGCGGTGTGCCGCAAGGGCCCGGCCCGCGGGGCGGGCCCGTAGGCTCGGCGCTGTGGCAGACATCCAGAACACCCAGGGCTTCAAGGCCCTCCTCGCGCAGACCGAGGCCGAGCTGCTCACCCGCGGCCTGGACGTCGTGCCCGTGGGAGTGCGCAACGTGCTCACTCACGCGGTGAACACCGTCGCCGAGCGCATGAGGATCCAGTCCCGCTCTGCCCTGCGCTACGTCGACCCTTCGGTCATCGCCGACCAGATCGCCAAGGCCGGCGCCGAGTCCACCGACGGCTCCGAAGCAGCCCACGGCATCCTTCCGCTCCGGCTGGACAACCGCACGGTGCCCACCGCCGGTGGGTCACCGGGCGCCCCCTGATGGCCCTGGCCCAAGCCGCCAAGTACGCCACCGCCAATGGCGATCCGCGCGCCGCGCAGCACGCCCTCGACCTGATCTGCGAGATCGGCGCCGCCATCGCCGAGCTGGACCGCGACCACGCGCCCGTTCCGGCCGGGGTCCTCGACGAGACCGTGCAGATCCTGGAGCGCGTCGCGCAGAAGATCGAGAAGGAGGGGTGGAGCATCTGCCCGTGCGGCGAGGACCACGGCCAAGCCCGCGCCGACGCCGCGGTCCCCGCCGTCATGCGCGCCGACGCCGGCCTCGTCCGCACCGTGCGGACCAGCATCGACCGCTGACTACCCACGCCCCCGGCTCTGGCCCACCAGGTCGTCGCCCCTCGGAACCAGTACCGGTACCGGGCTACCGCTGACTTCCGTTCCGGGGGCGTGTTGGACGGGAGCCGGGTGGGCAGGGCCGGCCAGGGTGCTGTTGTGCTCGGCTGCGACCCAGGCACCGGGGAACCAGATCCCGGTGTAGTACTCAAGGGCAGCGCGCAGCACCACCTGACCGAGGGGTCGGCACCCTCGCCGTCCTGCCGAGCGGCGTCAATCGCAACGATGTCACCCAGTTGATCCCGCTGCTCGATGCGATCCCCGTCGGTTCGTGGCCGGGCAGCATTCTTCCGGCTACCGCCGCGGTGCCCGGCCCGGAACGGGGCCGGGCACCTATCCTCGAGTGGTCGAGCGAATATCCGCCGAACTCGTCTGCTGACTCATCCCCCACCGACAGCTCAGCTCATCGTGCCTGCCGCGGAAGCCTACCGGCAGGGCCCCGTTTCGTGCCGTTGCTGACGAGGTTGCGGATCGGTAGCGTCAGCGGACGACGTGGCCGATCACCTTGGCGACGACGTCGGTGATCAGGGGGCCGCACCCCTCGGGTGCGCGGCCGGTGAACTCCAAGGTGAAGCGGTCGTCGTCACCGGCGATGAACTGCAGGCTCTTGTTGACCGAAGCGAAACGAGGGCCGATTGGATTGTACGAGTCGCCCACGGGGTCTCCGGTGGGGGCAATCACCTGGGCGCTATAGGACTGTTCGCCCATGTCCTTGGCGCATGAGGGGTCGGTGTTACGAGCGTGCTTCCAGGTGATGTTGACTACGGAGCCGGTGTCCGCCTCGAACTCCTGGGAGATGCTTCCCGCTCCGATGTCGACCGCCTGGTAGGTGTACTGGGTGAGGGCGCGGCTGTAGAGGGTCACCCCGCCACGGGCGTCGGCCCCGGCGACCTGCCAGTCGCCGATGCTCTCGCCGTCGTAGAACTCCACGACGCCTCCCGCTGGGGCGGCCGGCGCAGAAAACGTGCCGTTCTTGATGAGGTTCCCGGCCGCAGCCGCGGGGTTGACAGCGCCGGTGACGGCCAGGATGGCGGCGCCCAGCAGGGCTCCGACGGACATGCGCTTGTTCATGCCATTCCTTCATTCGTCGAGTAGATGATCCGCCATTGCCGCAATGGCAGTCGTATGGATGGACAACCCCCGCCCGGACCACGAGAGCCGGATGGCCAGCACCCTGCGCCAACGGCAATAGGTGGCTCCCCAGCGAACGAATCCGGAGTGGTCAGGGACGAGCGGTCCGCGCCAGCAGGTGAGGTGGTACGGCACCGACCGTGCACAATCGGAATCGGTCCGTCTCCCAGGCCGAAGGCGTTCCCTACGCGCGTTGTCTCACCGAGGACTGCCCTGCATGGGCGACGATGCCTGGCGGAGCCCACCGGCACATCAGCCGATCACGACCAGGCTGCACCAGCGGTCCGGGCATTCACGACAGGCGGTGGGGTGCAAGAGTCGATGCTGGCCGCAAGAGGCACGCACAGGTGGATCAGAGCGGGGGCGCCGTAGCGGCCAGCAGTATCTGCGACGCGCCCATGGCGCCGCTGGGAACGGTGGGTGCCCCTCGACTCCTGAGCGGCACCCGCAGCTCACCTTTCGCTGTCAACTGAGGCCGAACAGCGGGTCGATGTGCCCTAGAGCCTTGCAGGAATAATACTGTTCGTCGCCGCTGTACTCGACGGAGTAGCCGGAGATCTCCCCTTCGACTGAGGTCGTGATGTCGCTGATACTGCCGTACTCCATGGTGGCCCATCCCTTGTCGTCGGTCTGCGACGTGCCGAGAAACGTACCGTGGTCGCCGACGTACCAATCGATGTCCGCATAGGACACCGGCTTTCCCTTACTTGTCAGCCGGCACTTACCGCGCCCATGCAGACCGGAGGCGAATTTCCCCTTGATGGGTTCGGCCACCAAGGTCGTCGGCTGCTTTCCGGACGGTTGTTCAGCAGGAGGTGTTGTCTGTGATGGCTGGTCGCCACCGGCTGGGATTCTCTTTGGTGACATGACGTCTCCACTCGATTATCGAACGCGTGTCCCGCGCTCTGTGCGAAAACAGCATCTCACGCCATGGCGCCTTTTTACCTTCACATGGGAAACGAATCGCCGATCCCCTAGGCAATCAAGACCCTCACGGAGTACATGAGGTTGCGGTGACGCGACACAGAAGATGACGGGTCAGAGATTCGTCGACAGCAGGCGGCAAGTCCCGGAATCTGGGAGCGCTTGTTCGGCAGTCCGCAATGGGCACTTCCTCACATCGCCATCGATCGCGGAAGCGTACTCCGTCCGTCACCCGCGCGATGGGTGTGTTGTGGGCTTTGTCGCGGCGGTGGAAGGTGCCGTAGTCAAGGAAGGTGAGCGCGACGGCGTCGATCACACCGCGGTCGGAGTGGATGACCACGGCACGCAGCCCGCCGTAGACCTCTGCGTTGATGGTGGAGGCGAACTCGATTCGCAGCCGCAGCGGCGCGTCCGGCACAGGTGAGGCGTAGCAGGTGTTGCCCACGACGACGGCGTCGTGGAAGGGGAGGCACAACTCGTCGAAGAACTCGCGGGCATGCAAGGACACCTTGGATCCTTCGTTTCGGGATCGGCCGCGGGGTCATCGGCGCGGGCCGGGCAGGGCTGGTCGGCTGCTGGTGCTCCGGCGCGGGACGCTGGCCGCGGGTAGCGCGGCCGGGCGGCGGGCGGCAGCCCGCCGGACATCGAGGGGCGAGGGCACCGGCGGCAGCGGCGCCCGGATGGGGGTGGGCTGGGCCATGCCCTCGACGTAGCTGGAGGTGGCTTCGCGCCACCGGGGCAGCGGGGCGGGGTCGGCGACGCACCGGGTGACGGCGGCGAGCAGCGCGACGGGGGTGTCGGCGCTGGCCGTTGCATACCAGGCGGGCCTGTCGATGGACCGGCCCGCCCAGAGCTGCCATCGGGCGTCCCGGCTGGTCACTTCGGCTTCCGGGTCGAGGTCTCCCCCGGTGTACTCCAGACCGGCACGCCGGTCCGGAGCATCGACGGTGAAGAGCCCCAAGTAGGGGCGGTCCAGTGTCCAGCCCTGTTGCAGAAGGGGGTCGATGATGCGGATGGGGTCGCGCTAGGCGATCCCGGCCAGCGG
The DNA here is from genome assembly GCF_020400605.1 of Streptomyces aculeolatus. GTDB lineage: Bacteria > Actinomycetota > Actinomycetes > Streptomycetales > Streptomycetaceae > Streptomyces > Streptomyces aculeolatus. The sequence continues at coordinate 449,947 of NZ_JAINRD010000004.1, forward strand.
CCTGGCGAGGTAGGCGGCGCGGCCGGCTTCGTAGGCGGTGGCGAGTGCGCTGGTGAAGACGGTCACGAACTCGGTGGGGGTGGCATCGTTGAAGCAGACGGCCCAGGCGGGCGGGCCGAAGGGGTCGCGGTAGGCGTTGATGCGCCACACTCCGTCGTCCTCGCCTTCAGGGAGGTAGCCCAGACGCACCCGCCGGTCCGGGGCGGCGGTGTAGGCGTTGCCGAGGCCGTCGTAGTGCAGCTCCCAGCCCAGGCGCAGGAGCGGGGCGAGAGCGGGATCGCCGGTGCCGGTGGCGGTGGCGGCGGCGAGGTACCGGGGGGTGACGTACACGTCCCCGTCGATGTCAGGGTCGTTCACTGGATACATCCGAAAGATGGGGTTCGCAGATGGTGCCGAGTCAGGGGGGCGGTCTACGCGGGAGCGATCCGGATGGTCAGGTTCCGGTACGCCTCGGTGGACCGGGCCCGCGCCTCGGCGGCGGTGGTGCCGGTGGTGATGACGAAGCCGATGCGGGCGGTGAACATGTCCCCGTCCGGCGGTAGGACAAGGCGGTCCCCGGGGTCCCGTTGGAAGGTGACGCGCTCCAGCCAGTCGGCGCGGTGGGCGAAGTCGGTGTCGATGTCGCGGGTGGTGAGGGTGCCGGAGTGGGCGGGGTAGATCATTCGGATGGCCGCGGCCCGGTTGCGGGTGGGGGTGAGGTCGGGGGTGTGGCCGCAGGCGATGTCGGCGGCGGCGCGGGCCAAGTCGATGCCGGTGGTGAGGTGGACGAGGTGTCCGATCATGTCGCCGGCCAGGCGGGCGTTGACCTCGATCAGCCGCAGGCGGCCGTCGACCAGGCGCATCTCGACGTGGCTGACGCCGTCGGTGACGCCGAGGGCCTCCAGCGCCGCCGTGGCCGCCGCGGCGACCCGCGGCAGCAATGGATCGTTGGCATCGACGACGTGCGCGAGTTCCTCGAAGCCGGGGGGCATGCCGACGGTCTTGTGGGTGACGGCGACCGCGGTGGTCCGGCCCTTGTGGGTGACGCACTCCACGCTGATCTCCGGCCCGTCGAGGTACTCCTCGACCAGGACCTGGGGGCTCTCCACCTGCCGGCTCGCGGCCCGGGCGGCGTGGCGGTAGGCGAAGGACAGTTCGTCGTCGGTGTCAGCGCGGGTGACGCCCATGCTCGCGGCGAGCGAGGCCGGTTTGAGTACGACGGGGTAGCCGACGCGCTGGGCCGCCTCACGTGCCTCAGTCTCGGTGCGGATCCTGACGCAGAGCGCTGAGGGCACCTGTCCGCGGGCGAACGCGGCCCGGGACGCGGCCTTGTCACGGCACCGGCGCAGCGCGGAAGGAGGACTGGTTGGCAGGTTGAGGCTGCGGGCCAGGTGGGCGGTGGGAACGAGGTACCACTCGGTCCACGTCATCACCCCAGCCACAGGATGCCGCCGGCGCAGCGCACGGCCGGCGGCCAGCAGAGCCTCCTCGTCGGCCGGGTCGGCGACCTCGGCGTCGATGATCCATGGGCGCTGCCACATCGCCTCCGCCTCGGAGATAAGGACGACGTCGTAGTGGGCGGCGATGTTCTTCAGGCACCATCCGCGGTACGCCTGGGCGTCCCGGTCGGCGGCGACGATCAGCAGGACGGGACGGGCGGTCAACGAGGCTCCGATCAGCAGACAGCGGGATGACGAGCTGGCCGGTGGGGTCAAGGTGCGCGGCGTTGGCGCAGTTCGAAGGCTGGGGCCCACTGCGGGTGGTCGGCGATCAGCTTCCGGGCGTAGAGGGCGGTGTAGTTGTTGTTGAGCCCGCCGGCGCTGGGCGGGAGCTGGCGGCGCAGGTCCTCGAAGAGGTCCTTGAGGCTGATGCGCGTGAGGCCGGCGGCCAGGTGCCGGGCGGCGCGGCGTTCGAGTGCGCGGTAGATGTGCGGGTTCTGCTTGTCGAAGGCGTGGAACCGTTCGGTGATGGTCCGACCGCTGGCGCAGGGTGCCTCGGGGCGGGTTGGTGACATGGCGGGCCTCCTCGGTCTGCGGGAGCGTGGGCGGCGGGTCAGGTGTGCAGGGCGGGGTCGGTGCGCAGGCGGGTGAAGGCGAGGAGGAGTCCGAGGGCCTGTATGGCGGCGCAGGCGGTGATGACGTGGCCGAGGTCGTCGGGCGGGGTCAGCGCGGTGAGCACGCCGGCGAGGGGGAAGGGCAGCAGGAGGATGAGGATGGTCGCCGCCAGGGTGCTGCCGAAGACGGCCGTCGGGATGAGGCGGGCACGCAGGGTGCGCAGCACGACGGTCATGCCGCCTTCGGCGGCCATGAGGAGGGCGATGAGGATCAGGTAGGAGCGGTAGGTGGGTGCTTGGGCGGCGGCCAGGCAGGCGAGCGAGGCCAGTGCGGCGCAGGCGGCGCCGACCGTCCACAGGCCCAGCCGGTCGATGGCGAAGCGGCATAGCGCGACGCTGGCCAGGGTCGCGGCGGCGGCGGTGGACCACAGCAGGCCCACGGCGGTGGTGGACTGCCCGAAGTGCTTGACGACGATCACGGGGGCTGCGGCCTGGAGGAAGCCGATGGCCAGGTTGGACAGGGTCAGTCCGGTCACGAGCCAGCCGAGTGCGGGCAGGGAGCGGATGGTGCGCCACCCCGTCACCAGCCCGCCACCGGCCCGGTCCTTCGGTGCCCTGGCCGGAGCGACGGGCGAAGGCGGGGTGCGCAGGGCAAGGAGCGCGGCGAGCAAGGAGATCGCCGCCACCACCACGAGCATCTGCGGCGCCCCGGCGAGCAGCAGAACCCCCGCGGCGGCAGGGCCAGCCAGGGTGGCGGTCTGGTCGATACCCAGGAGGACGGCTTGGACGCGGTGGGCCCGCGGGCCGGCCCGGCGGCCGGCGGCACCGCCGGCGGTCTCGGCGGCGATGTAGCTGAACTCGGTGAGCACGCCGGTCGAGGCGGCCAGCGCCATCACCGTCGCGCTCGCCACCGCGCCCGCCGGATGGAGGTGGAGGAGGATGGCGCCGGCGGCCAGGGCGAGGGTGCGTCCGAGGGAGGCGAGGCAGAAGACGACCGATGCCCCGCGCCGGTCGACGACCGATCCGGCCCACCCGAACGCGGCCAGCCGGGGGATCCACTCCAGGGCGAACGCGAACCCGGTCAGGGCGGCGGAGCCGGTGGTGTGCAGGACCAGCAGGGGGATGCCGTAGGTGGACATGGCGAACGCCGCGGCGTCCGCGGTGCGCGGCAGGTAGATGCCGCGCGCCAGCCCGGCGGTATGACGTGCGTGCCGGGGAGCGAGCGCGGCGCTCACGCGGCAAGGCCGTGCTGGGTGCCGGGTTGGGTGAGGTGCGGGTTGTCCGTCAGCCACCGGATCAGGTGACCGGGCAGGTCCTCCTCGGTGTCCTGGCCGTTGGGCATGTCCGTTCCCGGGTGGCGGTGGTGTCCGGCGGCGCTGTCGGTGGCAAGGACGTGGATGAGGAGGTCGAGGGTGTGCTGGATGCGGGTGGTGAAGGTGCTGACCGGTCCCGGGTAGGCGTGGTGGCGGGCCCAGCGGGCGGTCGCGTCGTAGAAGGCGGCCAGGTGGCAGCCGGAATCGGTCAGGTCGAGACCGCCTGCGGGTCCCGCCTGCACGAGACCGTGAGCGCGGGCAATGTGGACGGCGCGGCGCGCGCTGCTTCTCGTCAGGTCGGGCAGGGTCGCGGTCAGCATCCTCGGCGGTATCGGCCCGTTGTCGTCGATTTCGGTGATCAGCCGGATCAGTGCCGGCGAGGACAGCACGCGGGCGGCGGCGCGCAGTTCGGTCGGGCCCAGCGTGGTGGTCATCGGTTCGGGCCTCCCGCCGGGAGCGCCGCTGGCGGCCCGGCAGGGGTGGCGTGTGAGAACAGATCGCTGTACGAGGGCCGGGCCCCGGCGTGCTGTGGCGCCGCGGGGGGCGTGGTGGTCGGCCGCGTGGGGTGGCCGGCCTGCGGCTTCGGCGTGTACGGGGCCTGTGTGTGGCCCCAGACGGGGTGGTGGGCGGCGTGGTTGAGGGGCTTGCCGGCGGCCCAGGCGGACAGGCTGGCGAGCACCGGCCCGAGGCCCTCGCCGGCGGTAGACAGCCGGTAGGGCTGGCCGGGGCCGTCGGTGTCGACCAGGCCGTCGGAGGTGAGCTGGCGCAGCGGCGGGTAGATGTTGCTCCAGGCGCTGTGGGGCATGACGAGTTGGAAGAGTGCCCGGCCGCTGGTCTCTCCGCGGCTCTTGAGCGCCCACAGGATGCCCGCGGCGTGGCGCCGGGTGAGCAGGGTCAGGCTGTCTTCGATCTGGTCGATCGTGGAGGGCGGTTGGGCGGCTTCTTCGAGGTGTGTCTCGGCCCAGGTGACGATCACTGGCAGGACCGGGAGAAGAGCAGCGCCGCGGTCGGTGAGTCCGTACGTGACGTGCCGTGTCGTGTGCTCGGTGCGTTCGACGAGGCCGGCGTCGCACAGGGTGCGGGTCTTCGGGTGGGACTGGCTGTCCTTCAGCCAGGGCAGGCGGGCGGCCAGTTCGTGGTACCGCAGCGGCTCGGCGGAAAGGGCCAGCAGGATCCGCACGTTCCACCGCGGGGTGATCATGGCGAGTGCCTCGGTGACCCGGGCGATGTCCGCGTCGGTTTCGGGGGAGAGGCCCAAAGGAGAACTCCTGGGTGATGAGGGCAGGGGGCGCCTGCGGCTCAGCGGCTGCGGGCTGCTGCTGTCGGGCGGGGCGGCGGCGAAGGAGGCGCGGTCGTCGCCGGGGAGGCAGCTGGGCGGGTCAGGCTCTGCAGGACGGCGGCGGCGGAGGTGGCCTGGACGTCGTGGACGGCGACGGCTTCGGCGAGCCGGCGGGTGCCGTCGAGGAGGTGGGAGACCTCATGCGGGCCGAGCTGCCGGCCGGGGGCAAGGAGGCGGGTGAGGTAGTCGCGGTGGAAGGTGATGCTGTGCTCGGCGTGGGCGAGGGCCTGGTGCATGCCGAGCAGGGCGGCGAGCATCCCGGGCCGCTGGGCCTCGGGGTGTGCTTTGAGGTCGGCGAGCGGCTCGCCGTACAGGTCCTCGATCCGCCCCGCTATCCCGGCGGCGGTGAGGTCGGGCAAGCGGGTGCTCTCACCGCCCCGGGGTGGCAGTCGACCCGGTACGCGTGGCCGCGGGGGTGGCGGTCGGCGGCAGCGTGGTGACGGCCCTGTGCTGGGTGATGCGGACGGGGCGGGAGGCGGCGGGTGCGGGCATGGTGCGCAGCAGCTCGGCGAGCGCGGCGCGGTAGCCGTCGCGGGCATCGAGCGCCGCCTGCAGCCACTGCGCGTCGCCGCGGAGCTTGTCCGCGGACAGCTCGCCCATGTCCCGTTGTGGCGCGGTGTCGGCGTGCACCCGGTCGCGGACCCTGGCGACCTGCTCCTCCGTCAGGGCGAGGAACGCGCGCAGTTCCAGGGCGCGGACCAGCGCAGGAGCCGGGTCGGACCCGGCCGTGCTCGCGTGCAGGGCGTCGAGTCGGGCGCCGAAGAGTTTCTGCAGCTCGTCGTCGGCGCTGCTGGGCCGGACGTCCGCGCTCACGAACGGGCCCTTCCCGCTGCCCGCGGGCTCGCCTGCGCCGACATCGAAGCGGGCGCCGCCGCGGGGCGAGACGGGGCGGTGGTCTGCACCGCCGGTCCCTTTCGCCGCGGGGTGGTCTGCTTGCCGACCGCGTCGGGGTCGAGGAGGTAGCGCACGACCAGGGCCCGGCCGTCTCGCGCGGTCACCGCGGCGTTGACGAACTGGGCAAGGTCCATCGTGGGGTCGTCGACCTCGCCGGGCTGGGTGTCCAGCGCAGCCAGGAGGTCGTCCTCCGCGCGGTCGAGCACCTCCTGGGATTCGACGAGGAGACCGTGCCACTTCACGACGTCGGTGGCTTGGGGATTCGCGTCCGGCCGGGCGGCGACCGCCGCCTGCAACTCATCGATTTTCATGTCGAATTGGGCTTCGATCCGTTCGGTGAGCACGCCCACGACGTCAACGTTCTCGGGTATGTCGTCGGACAAAGGAACTCCGTTCAGCGAGAAAGGAAGGAGAAGGGCCTGGCCGTTCGCGAGCCGTCATATCCGTATCCGCGGTGGGGGACCCCGGCACGCGCCGCGCACCGGGCACCGCGGGGGCTCGGGAGATTTTGGGTGGAACGCATGCCGGTATGGCCTCCATGCGGGGACGCAGACAGCGGTGGAAAGTGGCCCGGGTGTTCCGGGCGGTATAAGGGTCCACAGATTCGCCGGTTTGGCTAACCGGCGATCGTCGGCTATGTTTCGCCCGGCCCCGCGGTCATCTGCGCTCAGCGACAGGGTCCGGCAGGGCGCCGGACAGGGGCCCCGGGCAGCCCGGGCGGGCGTGGATTCGCTGCCGCCGGACGCATCGGCGGCAGGGGGCCGGCGTCGCCGGTGAGCCGGTCCCAGCACCATCCCCAGGCGTCCTGCGGGGTGGCGAAGCCGCCCTCCCGCAGGGTGTACGTCTGCGCATCGGTGTCGACTTCCTCGACCACGACACGAAACGGCGGCACAGCGTGCTCGTCCTCGGCGCCCATGGCCACGACCGTGACGAAGTCCTCCGGGTCGTCCCGGTTGTAGGAGAAACCGACGCCGTAGTCGTCGCCTTCGAACATCAGGCGCCGCGCCAGCACCCGCGTCGCCTCGTCCGCAGGCTGGGGACCCAGCTCGGGATCCAGGGCGATGGCGTCGGGAGGGCAGCCGCGGCGGATCAGCCAGGACTGCACCATCGCGGGCAACGGCAGCACGTCCTGGTCGAAGCCGAAGGTCCGCTTGTCCGCATCCCGCTCCAGGTACACACCGAGGTACGGGGGCTCGCCCGGATGCCCCCAGGTTGCACTGGAGTCGAACAGGACGTAGTAGCTGCGGCCGTCGGCGGAGTGGTGTTCGGCGAGGGGGACCAGGCTGTCGACGTGGAGGCCGACGAGGACATAGAAGGCGCGGGAGACCTCCTCGTCGGCATCGAGCTGGTCCACGCCGAAGTCGACCTCGGAAGACTTCCTGCGGGGCGGCTCGGCTTGGGTGGCAGGCAACGAGAACCTTTCGGAATCAGCGCCGGCGGGCAGGGGTGGAGGGCCGGGTCACAGGCCGGGCACCGGGCTTGGGCAGCGAGGTGGTTGGCGGCCGGCGGGCGGCGAGCAGCGCGGCACGCCCGGTGTCGGTCAAGGTGACTGGCTGGCCGGCGTGGAGGGGGTGGGTTGTGTCCCGGGCGACCAGGCCGGCGGCCTCCAGCCGTTGCAGTTCGGCGTAGGGAATGCGCGTGCCGGAGGCAGCAGTCACGGACACCTGGCCGCTGAGCAGGTGCTGGTAGAGCTTGGCTCCTCCGGCGATGGCGAGCAGGGCGCGCTGTTCCGCCTCGGAGAGGTGTGGTGGGCCGGGCGTCGTGCTGGTGGCGGTGGCCTCGAGGGGCTCCAGGGCTGCGGATACCCGCCCGGCGGCGGCATCGCGGGCGGTGGTGGCGTTCTTCAGTGCCGCGACGGTGCGGTCGATCCGCGTGAGAAGGGCGTCATCGACGGGCAGCGCGCCGTCGGCGAGGCGGTGCAGAACGCGGAGGTAGAGGTCCACACTGGCCCCCGCCCTGGCCAGCGCATCGTGCTCGTCGACGAGGCGGGCATGCGTCTCGTCGAGGACGCCGCGGTTGCGGTAGGCCCGCAGTGCGGCAAGGCCGTGGCCGGTGACGGCTTCGATGCGATCAGCCAGTGGCGATTCCGCTTCCCGGCCGGATGCAGGGTTGCCAGGCAGGGGTGAAGCTTGGTGCGTCAACGGGTGCGTGGCCGCGGGGCGGCAGGGGTGGCAGGCCGAGGCGCTGGAAGCACGTTGGGCGGGGGGCCGGGACGGGGCACGGGCCCGGGTCGGGTGAGCTGGGGGGAGCGGGAGCGTGCCGCGTGGGTGCGGGCGCTCAGCGGCCGTCGGGCCAGGCCCAGACGGTGGCCGACGGTGTCGTAGACGTCGTTGCCGGCACGGGGCCTGACCGCGATGACGTGGATCTCCTGCCGGTGCGGCGAGTCCTGCGGCGCCGGGCGGAGGCCGTAGATGATGCGCCAGTCCTTGCGGTCCATGGCGACCTTGCGGTAGCCCGCCAGGTCGCCGTCGAGACGTTCCCCGAAGGCCCGGGCGTTCACGAGGTCTTCCAGGTAGGACAAGGTGAGGTCGCGGATGTCGCCGGGCGCCTGCAGCAGATCGGTAAGAGCACGGGGATCGAAGCTCAGGCCGAAGGTCTGCCGGTTCCCGGTCACGACCCTGCCCCGTCCGCTCCAGCGCGCCGGGCACTGTCCGCCGCGCTCGCTGCTGTGCGCGCGGACGGCGCCGGGCCGGGCAGGATGCGGTGTGCGGGCCGGTCGGGGGAGGTCATGCAGGCCGACAGCGGACCGCCCGGTGACCGGATCGCCGCGACGGCGTGGGTGAGGAAGTCCCGGTGCCACACGAACAACCCGGCCAGTCCGGTGTCGGGTTCCTTGTGCTGCTGGTAGGCGAGCCACAGGGCGTGGAGCCAGGCGACGACGTCGTCGTGCTCCTGCCACTGCAGGCACCAGGGCGCAGCCGTGGTGACCTCCGCCCCATAGACCGGGAGGAGAAAATCATCGACCCAGTCGCTGAGGGCGTCGAGTTCGTCCTCGCGTTCCTGGCCCTCAAGTTCGAGGATCGGGCGGGGCTCCGGCGGCGCCGCGGGAGGTCCGCCGAGCCCGGGCATCCCGAAGGCCGCGAACGGCGAGGCGCCCGACCCGGGCGGGGGCGCGGCGGCGAGGCGGTCGAGCTGCTGGGCCTGCTGCTGCGACTGCTGCATAAGGCGACGGACGCTCGCCTCGACCCCCTCCAACTGAGGGTCCGGTACGCGAACGGGCTCCACCCCGTCGGTGGAATCGGATTCGGGCATGAAGGGGCAGACCTCCTACGAGGCGGGGAAGAAGAGGGTGTGCGGGATCTTCACTGGCCGGCGGGCGGAGGGCTCAGGCGGTGAGCACCACGTCGTCCTGGGTGAGGGTCTCCCGGAGCGTTTCGGTGAGGCGGTCGGATGCGATCGACGCGTAGTGCGGCGACTTCTCCACCCCGATGAAGTCGCGGCCCTCCAGGAGGGCGGCGACGCCGGTGGAGCCGGAGCCGGCGCAGAAGTCGAGGACCGTGCCGCCGGGCGGGGAGATCTTGACCAGCTCCCGCATCACGGGCACCGGCTTTTGGGTGATGTGCTGGCGCCCGGCCCCGGAAGGCTGCGACCCGGAGTACATGCCGTCGAGGTAGACGGGGTTGCGGGAGCCGTCGATCGCTCCCTTCGACGCCCACACGATGAACTCCACGTTCTGGGTGAACCGGCCCTTTTGCGGGCGGGCTCTGGGCTTGTGCCAGGCCAGTACCCCGCGCCACAGCCATCCGGCCGCCTGGATCGCGTCCGTGGTGATGGGCAGCTGGCGCCAGTCGGTGAACAACAGCCCGGTCCCGCCGTCACGGGTCAGGCGGTGTGCTTCGGTCATGATCTGCGTCAGCCAGAAGCCGTAGCTGCGCTGGTCCATGTTCTCGCCGGTGAAGTCGGCGAGTTCGGTCTTGGCGTCGGCTGAGGTGTACTTCTGCTTCGCGGAGCGTGTCGTGCGCTCCTTCGCTGTCCGCCCGCCGGAGTTGTAGGGCGGGTCGGTGATGACGGAGTCGACGCAGTCGTCCGGCAGGCCGGAAAGAACGGTGAGAGCGTCGCCCTGGTGGAGGGAGAAAGGCAAAGACAGACCCCGATTCGGGTGGAAGCACCAAAGGGACTCCCTTCTCGCATGTGCGTCCTCGCCGGCCGGGGGCATTGCAGAAGCCCAGGGACCACGTGGGGCGAGGAGGAGGCGGAGGGAGTCCAAAAACTGTATCGGTGAATGCGGCGACGGCCAAAAAGTCCGCTGCAGGGGTGCCGGTTTCCGGCACCTCAGCGCCGACTATTTGGTCAACCGCAGATCCGGGTCTACAGTTTTTAGACCGCCCGGCGCCCCACGCCGCTGGCCGCTTCCCCAGCTCGCCGCACCGCGACCGCCCTCTCGGCATGTCCGGCACCCGACCTGATCACATCGAGCGCGCAGCAACACGCCGCGGCCCTTCCTCGATCTCCCGCAGGCGATACGGCGCGCCGGGATCGCACACCCTCTCCCGAAGGGAACCTCCCCATGAAGTCCCGCTATCCGCCTCTGCCGACACGCGCTGATGTGTCGGCGGTCCGTTCGGTTTGAAGGCGCTGGCCGCCGGCCTCGGCGTCGTCTTTCTTTCCCCGTTCCTCCTCGCCGGCGCCGGCATGATGCTGGCCTCCTCCAGCGAGGCCGCCGTGACCGCTGCGTCCGCCGGCAGTTGCCTGACCGACCTCGACTCCGCCGAGATCACCGAGCAGGTCGCCCGGGTCCTTGACGGGACGCCCGGCAAGGACATCCGCATCGAGGGACTGGACCTGCCCGGAGAGCAGGTCCCGCACGCGGCGACGATCGTGGCCACCGGCCGCTCTCTCCATGTCCCAGCGAAGGGGCAAGTCGTCGCGCTCGCGACGGCGATGCAGGAGTCGCGGCTGCGGAACCTGAACTCCGGCGACCGCGACTCGCTGGGCTTGTTCCAGCAGCGTCCGTCGCAGGGCTGGGGCTCCGCGCAGCAGATCCGCGACCCGGTCTACGCCGCCGAGCAGTTCTACCGGCACTTGCTGGCCGTGGACGGCTGGCAGCAGATGAGCACCGCCCAGGCAGCGCAGGCCGTCCAGAAGTCCGCCTACCCCGACGCCTACGCGCAGTGGGAGGACCTGGCCACCGCCCTGCACACGGCCGTGACCGTGACCTTCCCCAGCGCCGGCGACGATGAGCAGCCCGCGGACCCGGACTCCTCGGCCGCCGGCACCGGCTGCGCCGGGGGCCCGGACGGTTCCGGCTTCGGCCCCATCCCCGAGGGCAGCATCCCGAACGGGTACCGCATCCCGCGGGACGCCGATCCGAGGGCGCGCAGAGCGATCGTGTGGGCGATGCGGCAGCTCGGCACGCTCTACCAGTGGGGCGGCTCCTGCACCGACGCCCACGGCCCCGATCCGATGGGGCGCTGCGACTGCTCCAGCCTGATGCAGCAGGCGTACGCGCACGCCGGCGTCCCCCTCACCCGCACCACCTACACGCAGATAAACGAAGGCAAACCGGTCCCCCGCCACCGGCTGCGGCCCGGTGACCTGATCTTCAGCCGCGGCACCGCAGCCCGCCCCGAGCACGTCGGGATGTACCTGGGCCAGGGCCTGGTCATCGAGGCACCGCGCACCGGCAAGCCCGTGCGGATCACACCCCTCGCCGACTGGACCGTCCTCGCGGCACGCCGCGTCCTGTAACCCCCCTTCCCGGAATCGCCCCGGACAGATCGCCGCGGCCGTCGCCCGCGCGTCCCGAGCGCGCCTTCCGCTCGGCTTCTCCCCTTCCCCGCTGCCCGTTTCGCCCTGCTCACGTATGCAAGGAGCCCCGCTGCCCCCATGCCCCTCCCTCTCGCAGATCGCTTGATCCACCTCGCCTACGACCCGGGAATCTCGCCCAAGGGCGGCGGCCTGCCCGGCCTGAGCGTGCTGAAGAACGTTGTCAACTCGATCAACTTGTTCGGCATCGTGGCCGTCGTCGGTGCCCTGGCCGTCTCGCTCGGCGTGTGGGCCTGGGGCCACCACACCGGAGGCCACCAGGCCGAGGCCAACGGCAAGAAGGGCGCCGTCGTCGCCGCCGGCGCAGCCCTCGGACTCGGCGCCGCCAACGGCATCGTGTCGTTCTTCTCCAACCTCGGATCGCAGGTCCAATGAGGCAGAAGCGATTCCCCAGCCACGCCCTGCCCTCGGCCCGGACCGGGTACCCAGGCGGCAGACGCGCCGCGATCGCCGCCGCGGCCGTCGCCGCCCTGCTCGCCACCACCGCCGCCATCGCCTTCCTGTCCAGCAGCAGGAACGGCGACACGAGCCCCGAGCGCGCCGCCCCGGCGCCAGCGAGCAGCCCGCCACCTGCCGAACCGTCCAGGCAGCCCGCCCCTCCTTCGCAGTCCGGGTCCGTGCCCGGGCCACCGCGGCTCGGTGAGCCGGTCGCCTTCGCGAAGGCGGCGGCGAAGATGCTGTGGTCCTACGACACCCGCACCACCAGCCGTACCGCGCAACTCGCCGGCATGCGCGCCTGGATGACCAGCGAGAGCCGGTACGCGGACTGGGCGTCGGTAGCCGGCCAGGTGCCCGATCCCCTGCTGTGGTCGCGGATGGCCGACCAGGACCAGCGCGCCACCGCCACGGTCACCGAAGGCCATTTCCCCGCCGCGTTCAACCAGGCCCTGGCCGACGACCCCACAGCTATCACCGAGGCGTACGTCTACGCCGTCACCGTCACCGGCAAGCAGCAGATCGCCTGGAACAAACGCGGCGGCGGTGCCGAACAGCGGGCCGTGACGCTGGCCGTGCAGTGCCGTCCCGGGCGCGCCTGCTCCCTTGCCGCCGTCGCCCCCCGTGTCGCGCCGTGACCCGCATTCCAGCGAAGGGAGGAACGCGTGCCGTTCTGTGACATCCCGGTAGCGGGCAGGCTCTGCGACGTCGACGACGCGGCCGGTTTCATGGCCGACCCGGGCAAGGCCATCGGCGACTGGATGGCCGAATCCGCGGGCGAACTCGCCGTCGCCGCGGTCGACCTGGCCGCCGAGGGCGTCGACACCACCACGAAGGTCGACCTGAACGCCGGCTGGTTCCGCGACAACTACGAGACCCTTCTGCCCCTGGGCCTGGTACTTCTCGTCGCGACGTTCTGCGCGCAGCTCGTCCGCGCCGCCATCCGACGCGACGGACAAGCCCTCACCCAGGCGTTCACCGGCACCGCAGCCGGGGTGCTGTTCGCATTCTGCGCCATCGCCGTGACCACCGTCGCCGTCGAAGTAGTCGACGCCCTGTCCGCCGGGCTGCTGAAATCGGCCGACCTGAGCATCGAGTCAGCCGTGCGGCGCATCGTGAAGGTCAACCAGATCCCGGCGGTCGCCCCGCTGGGCTGGCTCGTCTCCGTCGTCGCCGGACTCGGCGCCGCCGCCGGTGCGTTCCTGTACTGGGGCGTGATGATGGTCCGCAAGATCGGCATCCTCGTCCTGGTGACCCTGGCGATCTTCGCCGCCGCCGGCGGCGGCTGGGAAGTCGCGCGCCGCTGGCGCAAGGGCTGGATCGAAGCCACCGCCACCCTCGTCGTCAGCAAGCTCCTGATGACGGTGATCTTCGTTCTCGGGATCGCCGCCATGGGCAAGACCGACGCGAAGGACGGTGTCGCCGCGCTCGCCGACGTCATGGCCGGCATCGTCATCATGGCCATGGTTTTGCTGTGCCCGTACGCGGTCTTCAAGTTCGTGCACTGGGCGGCCGACACCGACGGCGAGTCGCTGCACCGGGCCGGCGGCGCCGGAGCCCAGATCGCCCGGGCCTACGGCGAGAAGGCCGCCCGCAAGGGGGCAGCCGCAGCCACCGGCGGCGCCGGAGGCGGCGCAGCAGCCGGAAGCGAAGCGGGAGCAGCCGCGCCCGGCGGTGATGCCGCCGGCGCGGGCGGTTTCCCCGGCGACATCGCCGCCGATCCCACCGGCGGGGGCGGCCAGAAGGCTCCGCCCGGCCGGGGCGCGGGCGGCTCGTCGTCGGACAAGGCGGGCAAGCCGAGTCTGGACAAGGCCCTCCAGCCCGCGCCGACGAACGTGTCCGACGACACCAGCAGCCAGATGGGCGGCAGCCCCGGGCCCGCCACTTCGCCGTCGAGCAGCGGCTCCGGGCCTGGCAGCGGCTGGCAGTCGGCGCCGCCGAAGACCAGCCCGCCTCCACGGCACACCCCGCCGACCGGTGCACGCTACGCCCAGGCCGACGGGACGGCCGAACCGCCGCCCCCGGCCGGCCCGTGACCCTCCGACCGACGGGGGCGGGAGGCGGCGTACGTCTCCCGCCCTCGGGTTCCACCCGCGCGCCCGTCAGGACCTGCCCCCTGTGACTGATCCTTCCGCCGCGCCGGTGACGGTGAAATTCCCGCACCGGTCCCGCCGCGGCATCCTCCTGGGGCTCTCGCTGCCCCAACTCGTCCTCGTCTCCTCCACCCTGGCGCTGCTGCTGATGACGGTAGTAAGTACCGGGCTGCTCGGTGCCGTCGTGCTGGCCCCGCTGTGGGCGGCCTCGGCGGCGATGGTCGCTGTGCGCCGGCACGGCCGCTCCCTGATCGACTGGGCACCGATCGTCGCCCGCTACATCCACCGCCGGCGCACCGGGCAATCCCTGTGGCTCGCCCGGCCCGTGACCCGGCCCCGCCACGACGGCGTCCTGCACCTGCCCGGGGCCGCCGCCTCCCTCAAGGTGGTCACCCCCGGCGACTCCGCCCCCCGCGCCGCCGCGGTTCATGACCCCCACCGGCAGACCCTGACCGCCATCGCCCGCGTCACCGGCCCCGCGTTCGTCCTTCTCGACCCCGCCACGCAGAACCACCACGTGGCCGGCTGGGGACGCGCACTGGCCTCGATCGCCCGATCGGGGCAGATCGCGGCTGTGCAGGTCCTGGAGCGCACCGTCGCGGACAGCGGCGACGGCCTCGCCCGCCACTTCACCCGCAACGCACAGGCCCAGACCCCAGCGCCGGCCGCCGGGCAGATCTACTCCGAACTCCTCACCTCCGCCGGCCCCACCGCCGCCCCGCACGAGACCTACCTGGCCATCTCCCTCGACCTCAAAGCCGCCCGGCGTCTCATCGCGCAGGCCGGCGGAGGGCTGACCGGCGCGTTCACCGTCATGGCGCAGACGACCACGTCCGTCGCCCAGGCCGCCCGCAACGCCGGGCTTCAGGTCGCTGGCTGGCTGACCGCCCGGGAGATCGCCGCCGTCATCCGCACCGCCTACGACCCCAACGCACTCCCAGCGCTCCAGCAGTGGTCGACCACCGGCCGCGCCGAAGCAGACCCCGCCGCCGCCGGGCCCGTCGTGCAGGTCGAGGAGTACGACCGGCTCGCCACCGACAGCGCACGGCACACGACGTACTGGGTGGAGAACTGGCCGCGCACCGAGTCGAACGCCGCCTTCCTGCACGGGCTGATGTTCACCCCCGGCGTGCGGCGCACCCTGTCACTGATCTACATCCCGCAGGGCCTGCAAGCCGCGCTGCGCGACGTCCAGCGCAAGAAAGCCGCGATCATCGCCGACGCGAACGAACGCGCCCGCCGCGGGCAAGTCGACAGCGAAGAAGACTCCGTCGAATACGCCGACGTCAAAACCCGCGAGCGCCAGCTCCTGGCCGGGCACGCGGACGTGGCCCTCACCGGACTGGTCACCGTCACCGCCGCCACCGACGCCCTCCTCGACGCCGCCTGCGCCCAGATCGAAACCCACGCCGTCACCGCCGGCGTCGACCTGCGGCGCCTGAACTACCAGCAGCCCGACGCCTTCACGATCACCGCACTGCCGCTGGCCCGCACCGCCCTGTGACCGCCGACGGGCCTCCGACCGGACCGCGTCTTCCCTCGTCGCCGCCAGCGACCTCTTCGCCCCTGTCCCGGGCAGAACGGACCACTAGTGACCTCGCGCATGCACCCGGACGACGCGCACCCCTACCTCCGCGCCGCCAGCGCCGGGATCCGCCACCACACCCGCGCCCGCACGGGCCCGGATGCCCATCCGGCCCCGCCGGCGGACCGCCCGCATCTCGACGTGCTGCACGCGCACCTGACCGCCGTGCACCAGCTCGTGGACCACCTCGCCGAGACCACCCGGCCCCGGCATCCTGCAGCCGGCCGCCACCTGGCCGCCGCGCACACCCGCCTGTGGCAAGCCGCCGCCGAACTCCACGACGCCTTCCACCTGCTCCCCAGCCACACCGCGGCAGACGACATCGAGGCCCGCACGTGCCATCCGGAACGGCTGCCCGAAGGACCGCCGGTGCTCACGATCTGCCAGCGCCACCTCGCCACCGGGCACAGCATCCGCCGCAAAACCACCCCCACCGACCACCGGCAGCCCCACACCACCACCTGCACGCGATGAACCACCGGCCCACCCGCCGCGCCGTCCACGCCTCCGCCGCGCTGTTCACCCCCCACGGAACCGACCGCGCCAGCCGCAAAGCAGCCCGCCGCCGACTGGCCGAAGCCACTGCCGAGGCCCGCGCCCAGGCCGACACCCAGCACACGGAACCCGCACCGGCGGCGGGCGAGACGGCCGTCGCGCTCTACCCTCCAAGTGGACGCCCCGGGCCCGCCTCCGCCCGCAACAACCGGCTGAAGCTGCCCGCCCACCGCATGACCACGGCCGTGGCCGCCGGCGCGTATCCCTTCCTCGCCGAAGGCGGCCTCGGCGCCGACGGCATCTACATCGGACGCGACGTCCACGCCGAAGCGTCGTTCACGTTCGACCCCTTCGAGCTGTACGGCAAGATCGCCGGGTTCACGAATCCGAACCTCATGCTGGCCGGGGTGATCGGCCAGGGAAAGAGCGCGCTGGCCAAAAGCATCGCGCTGCGCTCCGTCGCCTTCGGCTACCGCGTCTACGTCCCCTGCGACCCCAAAGGCGAATGGACCGCCGTCGCCAGCGCCCTGGGTGGCCGGACCGTCGCCCTCGGACCTGGGCTGCCCGGCCGACTCAACCCCCTGGACGCCGCCCCACGCCCCGACGGCGTTGCCGAGACGGACTGGGCCGGCGAGATCCGCAAACGGCGGCTGCTCCTGCTGGGCTCCCTGGCCCGCACCGTCCTTGCCCGGGACCTGATGCCCATGGAACACACCGCCCTGGACATCGCCCTCGACCACTCCGTCACCCACGCCGCCGGCACCCGCCGGCCACCGCTCCTCGGCGACATCGCCGCCGCCCTGACCAACCCCGGTGTACTCCACGAAGCCGGGGAACCCGAGACCGGGTCGGGGCACCTCGCAGAAGCGGCCCGGGACCTCGCCCACGCCATGCGCCGCCTGGTCCACGGGGACCTGGCCGGCATGTTCGACGCCCCCTCCACCGTCGCCTTCGACCCCGCCGCGCCGATGCTGACGATCGACCTGTCCCGGCTCGGCGGCTCCGGCGACGACACAGCCCTCGTCCTTGCCATGACCTGCGCCTCCGCCTGGATGGAAGCAGCCCTGGTCGACCCGCACGGCGGCCGGCGCTGGATCATCTACGACGAAGCCTGGCGCCTGATGCGGCACGTCGGCCTGCTGAAGCGCATGCAGGCACAGTGGAAACTCAGCCGCGGCCTCGGCATCGCCAACATGCTGATCATCCATCGGCTGTCCGACCTGCTCACCGCCGGCGACACCGGCTCCCAGGGCCGCGCCCTCGCGGAGGGCCTCCTCGCCGACTGCTCCACCCGAATCATCTACCGCCAGGAAACCGATCAGCTCCACACCGCCGCCACCCTCCTGGGCATGACCACCGTGGAAGCCGACGCCGTCTCCCACCTGGGCCGCGGAAGGGGCCTGTGGAAAGTCGCCGACCGCAGCTTCATCGTGCAGCATCTCCTGCACCCCCACGAACTGACGCTGTTCGACACCGACGCCCGCATGCACTGAGACGCGGAAGGACGGGTTCGGCAAAGCGCTGGTGAGATCTCCCGGGTGCAAGCGGAGTCCGTCGAACCGTCTCACCCTGCTTGCGACGGTGTTCGGGGCCGGGTCCGGGGGCCGCGGGCTGAGACGGCGCCCGTCGCGAAGAGGTCCGGGCGCCGTGCCTGGTCAGCGTCGGGTGATCAGTGGCTCCCACTGCCGGGGGCTGTCGTCGTAACGGGCGCCCGTCAGCGGGACCTTGTTACGCCCCGCGGGGTCGGTCAAGACCAACCGCTCGCCCATGCCGCGCCCGCAGTGCTGGTTCGGCAGGCAGTCCCACCGCACCAGGCGCTCGTTGTCGACCCACGCGAGTGTCATGCTGCCGCCTGATCCAGGAACCGTCCGGCGGGTCCGCGTCTCCTTCACGGCCGCCGTCCAGCCGTCGCCCACTGTGTAGTAGCGGCCGTCCGGCGACGCACCGGACGGCGGCCAGTCCAGCCCTTCATACATGGGCCCGTCCTCCTTCGTCCCCTCTTCCAGGTCGTACCAGGTCTCGAACTCGGCGCCCGGCTCCGCGGGAACCATCAGCAAAGTGCCGTCCCGGCTCCACCGCACGTCCAAACGGCCGAGCCCAATGAACCGGCCTTCCATATCGGCACCCATCGGACGGTATTCCTTCCGGCCCGAGCCGACCTCGACCAGGTAATAGCCGGTCCTGGCATGGGACGCATACCGATGAGGGTCACGCGTCTCGATATCCGGGTATCCGCCGTACGTGGTCACCGCCAGCCGCTTCCCGTCCGGCGACCACTGCACCCCGCCCGCCTTGTGCTCCAGCGGGATCCACTTCGTCACCTTCCCGGTGTCCAGATCGAGGATCCCGACCCGGGAGGCCGGCAGCGTCTGCTCCAGCACCGCCGCCCGCCGCATCCCGGGGGCGACATCCAGCCAGCCCCAACGCGTCTTCTCGTACTGCCGCGTCCCGGGGTCGTACAAGTACCAGGTGTACGTCGTGCGCTCGACCCCGTCCTGCTCCTCGGTGCGCTGGTCCGCCTGGTACGCGGACACCACAACGTTCCCAGCAGCGACCAGATGACGCGGCGGGGACTCACCCGGGTCTGCTGACGCATCCTTGTCGATCACCCGCCCCGGCTCGGAGTGGCCCGGCTGGTCGATCTCCGCCAGCACCGGCACCGCCACCCCGCCTGCCAGCAGCGCGAAGGCCGCGACCGCCACCGTCACCACGGTCACCCGGCGCCGACGGCGCCGCAGCAGCAAAGCCCGGCCCGCCAGGTCCGGGGTGGGCGCAGGCGGTGTCTCCTCGGCCCACTCGCGCAGGGTGTCCTGCAACAACCGGTCAGCGTTCATTCCCACACCTCCGAGGGCGAGTTGCCGAATCCGGGGCCGCGGAAGGCCACGCCGGGGTCCAGCTCAGGAACCAGCTTGCGCAGTTTGGCCAAGGCCCGGTGCGTCGTGCTGCGGACCGTGCCCACCGAGCAGCCGAGCAGCTCGGCCACCTCCCTTTCGGGGGCATCCTCGAAGTACCGCAGCACCAGCACGGCGCGCTGGTGTGCCGTCAGCTTGGCCAGCGCCCGGCGGATCTGGATCCTCAGCTCGGCAGCGTCGGCAGGGTCCTCGCGCACGACGTCGGGGAGTTCGGGCACCGCGGTCTCACGGCCCGTGCGCAGCAGCCGCCACAGGCTCACCTGCTGCCGGTAGAGCACCTTCCGCAGATACGCCTCAGGGCTCTCTAACCTGTTCCAGTGCGCGGCCGCTTTCGCCAGCGCGGTCTGCAGCAGGTCCTCGGCGGCGTGGACGTCGCCGCCGGTCAAGAGCGTCGCCGTGCGCATCAGCGCGGGCGAGCGCGCCGCGACGAACTCGCGGAAGCGGCGCTCTTCCTCATCAGTCATGATTCCCTGTGCCCGGTTGTCGTCGGCTCGTGGTCGTCTGTCACCTCCTTGGACGTGAGCAGGGCCGCTCCGCTATGGCAGGCCCGTCAAAAAAGTTCGCCCGAGCGGCCCCTCCTCGACCACGACCAGGTTCCAGACCGCGGGGTGGTGGCGGCCATCGCCCGGGACCGAACACGCCACGGCACCGGGCTGGCCACCCCACCGCTGGGTGATCGAAGAAGCTCGCCTGGCTGCACAGCCCCGGCCCCCTGGTGATCCAGCGGGAGCCCGGAGCCGACGGTCCACGAAACATTCCTCATCCGCCTGCTGCCTGAACGCCACGGCACCTCGACTCACTGTGTCAGCCAGCCTCCACCGACGAGTTCTGGGCCGCCCGCCAACTCCTGTGCCGACAGGCCACGATCGGGACCCCGGCCCGCCCCGTACACAAGCAAGAGGCACATGAATACCGACATCGGCGCGAACTGATAGCCCGCGTGGACGCCCTCCATCTCATCCGCGCGCTCGGCAACCTCACGTCCCAACTCCTCGATGCAAGCGCACAGGCCCATCTGCTCAACGCCGACGGCCATGTTCCGGAAGCCCTCGTACACCGAGTTGCTCCAGCACACCGCGAATGCGCAGGACCTCTCCCGTGAAGTCACGCGGCCGACGGCCGACTTCGCCCGCAGCCCTCACAGCACCAACCGCGCCGGCGGCGCTGTACTCGACCACCTCGCGACCGCGGCCTCCGCAGCGAGCCACGCCGCACCGCTTCTCGCCGAGACCGCCGAGATCGCCCACTTCCTGCACCGCGCCTCCGGCCCCACCGACCGGGCCGGGCGCGACAACCGCATGGTCATCCAGCACGCAAGCAGCTCACTGCCCTGGCCCGGCGGGCGGCCGACGATCTCAACCGCGTCGCACAGGGGCGCGCGCAGATCAATTCGCTGGGCATCCTGCAGCACAGCGCCGTCGCCCTCGACATCCTGGCGGCTCGCCGCGCCGACGCCGTCGAGCACCTCAGGGACCTGATCCACACCGACCAGCACACAACCGCCGCCGGCACCCCACAGCACGGCCGCCGACGAAGACGACCACGCCGTCCCGCGATGCCTCACCCGCCGCACGCTCTCCCTCCGCAAGCTCCGGCGCCTCCCAGCGCCGTCCCTCACCTCCTGCGCAGGCACCCATGCCACCGAACCGCCCCACCCTGAACGCCTTCGCACCAGCCGTCGCCGACCGGCTCCCCGGCCACTGGACCAGCCGGTACGACCGCCGCATCACCTACCCCGAGCACTACTCCACCACCGCACGGCTGTGGGACGCCGCCGGGCACGTCGCGCACCTCGTCGACGACTACGTCTACCCCCACTACGCGCTCCTCCACGGCCCCGGCGAGATGCAGCTCTACGTCACCGACCGGCCGCTGAAGTCCGGCGAGTTCGTCATCGCACCGCTCGTCCCCGACGACGGCACGATCATGGAGCACCACTTCGACGGCATCGATGAGCCAAGCGGCATCA
Source organism: Streptomyces aculeolatus (assembly GCF_020400605.1). Classification (GTDB taxonomy): domain Bacteria; phylum Actinomycetota; class Actinomycetes; order Streptomycetales; family Streptomycetaceae; genus Streptomyces; species Streptomyces aculeolatus. Next base: position 470,780 of record NZ_JAINRD010000004.1, read on the forward strand.
CGGTGCCCGCAGACCCGGTGCGCGCCGCAGCGCTGATCGCCCGGAGGCTCCTGCCTACCTACGCCACAGCACTGGAAGGGCTGCGACTCCACGTCGCCGAACGACGCGACCCGCCCCGGCTGCCGGCACCGCGTCCGGTCCGCAAGGTCGTAACCCTGACCTGGTATCCCGACGGGACCTTCGGGGCGCCGTACACACGGGTTCCGCCCGAGGCCCGCAGCGCGCTGTTCATGGCCGGCTTCTGCTACTTCCCGCACCGGGATGCTTTCATCCTGTCCGCCGAGTACCCGGCCGAGGAACAGGCCCGGCGTCTGAAGGCGGTCGCCCAAGCGCTGACCTCAGCGGGCATCGGCGTGAACCTCCGCACCGCCGGTAAACCGGCGGGGCCGGCCACCACCCCACCCCAGGTGCGGGGCCAACGCCCTCCGCGTGCCCGCTGACCATCGCCCGGACGCCGTTCACGGCGCGATCTACCATCTGCGCACCCTCGCCGAGCGCACCCACCACGCGGCCGATGAGGTGCCCTTCGCCGACCCCTACCACCCCCCGCGCCTATGCGACCTCGACGACAGCGCGTACGCCATCGCGCGCCTGCTCACCTACCTGGTCCACGACGCGGACATGACCCGCATCGCCAGCGCCGGTGGTCGGCGAACCGCCCTCGAACAATTCGTGATCACCGAGCTGACGCAGGCGGCTGCGTCGGCGGGGCGTGCCCTGGCCGCGCTCGGCGAAGTGATCGCCCTGGCCGGGGCTCGTGCGATCGACGGGTCTGCGCGGTTCACGGCGCTCGGGAACCGGACCAAGCAGGCCACGGCCGCCGAACTCGACTGGATCCAGGCCGCCCACGCCCACCTCGCGGCCACCTCCCGCCGCCTCCACCAGGCCGCGGACCGCCTGAACGCCCTGCAGACGCCGCCGGTTCCGGCCGCCGCTGCCCCTCGGGCGCCACACCGGCGAGGGCCGGCCCGTTCCCCCTGACCACCCCGACCTGGAGAATCTCCTGCTCTCGCACCCCGACTTCGAGGCATACGACAACGTCGGCCGCACAACCGAACAGATCACAGCAGCCAAACACAACATGGCCACCCGTCTCGACCTGATCACGCGGGCCCAGGCCGACGCCGCGCCGTTCCTGGCCGACCACCCGCTGCCTGACAGCGACCCGCCGGAACTCGACCTGACCGCCTACCGGTCGGCGCTGGCAGCGGCCCAGAGCCCAGCCGAGGTCAGCGCCGTCACCCAGCACCTGCTGGATGCTGCCGCGCCCGTGCTGCAGGCCGTCAGCGACTGCCTCGTGGAGGCCGCGCAGTGGCGCGGCCACCACCGCGACGCCGTCGACGGCCCACCGCGCAAACGCCTGATGGCCGCAGCCAGCCGGGCCCTGGACGTGCTGGCCATCGCGGACGAAGCCGACCTCGCCCGCCTGCGCGCCGAATACGACCCCGCGCCCGCCCTCCCCTCGCCAGCACCGGGCCGGCCGCCAGGACCGCCTCCGACATCCCCGGGTGCTCCCAGACAGGGGGGCGGTAGATCGGTGGCGACGCGCTCCTTCATCGCCCGCCCCACCGACGCCGGATACGTCGGCGCCAACGTCCTCTACGACGGATACCCCAGCGGACGACTGCCGCTCCTTCTCGCCAGCTACCGCTACCGCTTCGGCAGCGACATCGCCGCCATGTCCCGACACCTCATCGATGACGTGCCGGCCTCAGCCTGCGGCTGGGAGGAACTCGGCGCCGACCTCCTACACGGCGCACCCGAAGAGCTGCGTCACGCACTGACCGGCGCGGTTGACCTGCGCCGACTTACTTCGCTGACAAGACCGCCCCATGATGCCGTTGATGGTGCCGAGTCCCTGGCCCGCGGCGACTGGATTGGCTGGCCAGGCCCGGCGCAGCGCAGCGCAGTATTCAGTACTGCTCTGTTTCGATAAACCCGGCGTCCTTCTCGTCGTCGGCGGCGAAGGTGTCGACAGCAGCGATGGGGTCGAATCCGGGCGGGCTGTCTTTGAGGGCCAGGCCCATGCCGGAAAGCTTGGCCTTGACCTCGTCGATCGACTTGGCACCGAAGTTGCGGATGTCGAGCAGGTCGACCTCGGAGCAGCCGATAAGCTCACCTACGGTATCGACTCCCTCACGCTTGAGGCAGTTGTACGAGCGGACGGTGAGGTCGAGCTCCTCGATCGGCAGGATCAGGTCGGCGGCGAGTACCGCGTCGACGGGCCGGGGGCCCATGTCGATGCCTTCGGCGTCGATGTTGAGCTCACGGGCCAGCCCGAACAGCTCGACCAGGGTCTTCCCGGCGGATGCGATGGCTTCACGTGGGCGCATGGCCTGCTTGGTCTCGACGTCGACGATCAGCTTGTCGAAGTCCGTGCGCTGCTCGACTCGGGTCGCCTCGACCTTGTACGTGACCTTGAGCACCGGCGAGTAGATGGAGTCGACCGGAATACGGCCGATCTCCTGGCCCACCTGCTTGTTCTGCACGGCGGAGACGTAGCCGCGACCGCGCTCGACTGTCAGCTCCATCTCCAGCTTGCCCTTGCCGTTGAGCGTGGCGAGCACCAGGTCGGGGTTGTGGACCTCGACACCGGCCGGCAGCGCGATGTCAGCAGCGATGACCAGGCCCGGGCCCTGCTTGCGCAGGTACATCACGACCGGCTCGTCGTGCTCGGAGGAGAGTTCCAGCTGCTTGATGTTGAGGATGAGGTCGGCGACGTCCTCCTTGACGCCCGGCACGGTGGTGAGCTCGTGCAGGACACCGTCGACCCGGATGCTGGTGACAGCGGCACCCGGGATCGAGGAGAGGAGCGTGCGACGCAGAGAGGTGCCGAGGGTGTAACCGAAGCCCGGCTCCAGCGGCTCGATCACGAACCTGGAGCGGAACTCGTCGATGACCTCCTCGGTCAACGACGGACGCTGAGCAATCAGCATGAAGTGTTGCCTCCAGTGTTCGGCGCCAGCAATTTGACGCCGTAGACCCTGCGAAGGGTACGGGGCGAAAGGGCTGGTCCTTGACCACCTGGACCACCTTGGCCGCCGCTGGCTCTTCCAGATGCCACTCGCGGACCTGCTACCGAAGATCGGTCGCACGAAGCCCGAACAACTGGATTCGTTGTCAAGCGCCTCAATTGGATGACAGAGGACACGAACGGTGCGCCGGCCGAACGCCTCCTCGTCACACCGAGCACCACCGGCGGACTCCACTGGGGATACGTCCTGCACCCCCACGACATCGAGGTCATCAGCCTGCGCAGCAGACCGCGGACCGATCGTGGACTGGCACACCGACCCCAGGACCCCGTTCAGCGACGCCACCACCGGTGGAAGCCCGATCGCCCACCGCCCGAACGCGCCCCCGACCAGCCTCCGGGAACCGCCAACCCGGCCAGGCCACCCACCGCCGCTTCCCCGCGCACCGCCCGCCACTAGCACCGCCTTCCTGGAGAACCTCTGTCCGCTCTCGCCCCCGCAAAAATCACCGTCGTCATCGCCACCCGGGCGCAGCCCGACCGGCTGGACTACCTCACCGCCATGCACGCAAGCCTCACCCGGCAAACCGTGCCGTGGGAAGCCGTCATCGCCCTCGACGGCGCCGACACCTCCCCGCTCCCCGAACCTCTCGCGGCCGACCCTCGCGTACAGCCCCTGCCGCTGCCCCGGCACGTCGGCGCCGCCTGCGCCCGCAACCTCGCCCTCAACGAGGTCCGCACGGAGTTCGTCAACTGGGCTGATGACGACGATGAGTTCACCGACGATGCCATGGCCGTGCGGCTGCGCGCGCTTGAGGAGACCGGGGTGGGCTGGTGCGCGGGATACAGCGAGGACCTCCACGAGGACGGCTCGACGACGCTGTGGCGGTGCCCCACTCCGCCCGGCAAGCACCGGGCCGGAGACGTCTGGCGGTTCTGGCCCGACCCGTCGGACACGATCCCGCTCGGCCCGACCACCATCCTCGCCCGCACCGACCTCGTACGCGCGGCGCCCATGGGCGGCCTGGTGCAGGGTGAGGACTACTGCGCCCTCGCGGTGACGTGCCTTGCCGACGGAATCCTGCTGCCCGTCCCCGTCTACCGCTACCGCAAGCACGCGGGCCAGATGACCGTCCAGGACTCGTATCACCAGCTGGAGCCGCCCGCCCGGCAATTCGCGCACCACTTCGGCACCAGCCTGAGCACGGCCGTCAACACCCGCGGGACGGCGCCCACCAGGCCGCCCGCCGGCCGCCGCTCGAAGACCGCGATGCGCACCCAGCCGCCCCGGCACCGCTCCCGGTCCACTGCCGGCGCACCACAGCCCCGGGCACCGAAGTGAGCACCACGCCCGTCCCCCAGACCCGCATCAGGGGCCGGAGTCGTCCACCCGCCACCGCTTGCCGCACCAATCGCCGCGCACCTTGCGCACCACCCGCACCCGCTGAACCCGCCCGCGTCCCCCTGGAGCACACCCATCCACACCGCCCGCCGCGCCCTGCCCCTGCTCGTCTGTGCCGCGTTGCTCTCTGGGGCCGCCAGCGCCTGCAACAGCGGCGACGACGCCCCGACCGCGAAGACGAGCCCCACCACGCCCGCCGCGCCGAAGCCGGCGCCCGCGCTCAGTGACGCGCAGGCCCGCGCCGTCATCACCCACTACTCGAAGATCAACAACGAGGCCAACGCGCAGCGCGACCGCGCCCTGCTCGACACCGTCGAAGGCGGTCCGATCTACGCGATGTCCGTCTCCGACTACACCCAGACCGAGGGCCTGCCCAAGGCCGACCGCAAACCGTACAAGCCGTGGTCGTACGACACCTCCAGCGCCAAGCTGTACATCCCGCGCTTCACCGCCGGCCAGGACCGCTGGTTCGCCGCCGCGCTCTCCGGCGAGAAGGGCAAGGACCCCAGCCGCATCGCCGTCTTCGCCGAGCAGCCGAAGGACACGCGGTGGGAACTGGTCTCCGTCGTCGACCTCAACGGCACGACGTTGCCGGACGTCGCCCTCGACAAGGACGGCTCCGCCATCGCGGTCGCCGCCACCGGCAACACGCACCTCGCGGCCGACGCCGACGTGCTGCGCACCGCGGTGATCGACAATTTCGCGACCGGTGGGACAAACACCGGCGACAAGGTTTTCCACCCGACGAAGGCCAGCAAGCAGCAGATCAAGGTCCACGACGAAACGACCCGCAAGTTCGGGAAGTCGGGCACCACCTCCTTCGCCGCGGGGGCCAACCGTTTCACGGACGCCTACGCGCTGGAGACCGCCGACGGCGGCGCCTTGGTGCTGTTCGCCCACACGCACAGGCAGACCGACGCCGTCGCGCACTCCGGGCTTCAGATCAACCCCGACAAGGACGACAACGCCTGGCTGCACGGCATCCCGCGCACGTCGGTGACCTACACGTTCGTCTGCATCGACGCCGCCACCGTGCCGGCGAAGGCGGCCCCGTCCCGCCTAATCGGCTACAGGTGCGCCCGCACCGATGCCTCCGGCCCGCCCGCCGGCTCCGCACCGACTAACCGCGCATAGCCGCACGGAGGGCTCTGATGTCCATGCCCCACCCCGCCTTCGAGCTGTACGACAGCGTCGGCCCCACCACCGAGCCGGTCACCGCCCATCGCGAGAACCGACCGGGCGCCGACGACCTGCACCGCTGGACCGCCCACGACGCACGGGAGTCCGAGCTGCACCTGTTCCCGGAGACCGCGGCCAAGTGGTGCGAGTGCAACCAGGAACCGGGTATCGCCGCGCGCTCCCGCAAGCACGCCGGCCAGATGACCGCCCAGCACTCGTATCACCAGCTGGAGACGTCGGCGCGGAAGTTCGCGCACCGGTTCGGCGCCAGCCTGAGCAAGGCCGTCAACACCCGCAGGACCTCGTCGACCGCGCCCGCCGGCAGCGGCTCGAAGACCGCGATGCGCACCCAGCCGCGCCGTCCCTTCCCGAGCAGGCAGGTCTGATGGCATCGGCCACCGCGCCGAACTCGGCGGGTTCTCCCCTGCCGAAGGCCGATGTTCTCGCGCTGGGAGCGAACAGATTCCGCCGGGCGATGTTCGCCATCGCCCGCGAGGCGGACAGGGCACTCGACAGCGCCAGCTACGGCCGCATCGCTCATGCCGCCGCCGCTGCCGCTCTCGCCCGCCGCGACCAAGCAGCCATCAAGGCGTACGCCGAGGAACTCGCCCCGTACGCGGATGCACTGCTCGCTACTGCCCGGCAGTCCCTCGACGAGCTGCCGCCGGCACGGCACCTCGCCGACTGGCGCAGGCTGCTGGAGGTCCTCGACACGTCCACCGCGACGATCCACCGGGCCCTGGAACACCCCGCCGACCCCGGTTCTGCGGCCGAACGCGCTCAGCACAAGGCCCTGTGGCCGCACCTGGCCGTCTGGGCGGAGCACGGCTCGATCGCCACCGTCCTCGCCCGCCGGCAGCAGCGGCCCCCCGTCACACTGACCGGCGAGGAACAGCATCCCTCCAGCGAAGCGGTCCACGACGCCCTGCGGCGCGGCGAGTTGGAGCTGACCGACTCCTGGTACGCCGCCGACGGCCAGCAGATCACCCTCGCCCTCCTGGCCGACAGCAGCAACCTGCCCGTCGTCGCGCTCCGCGGCGACCCGGATACCCCGACCTGCCAGGTCATCGGCCGCTACCCACACGAGTACGCGGCCATGCAGGCGCTGCCTCAACCGGTCCCCGCCGGGGTCCTCGACCCGAGGTCCTCCCGCTTCAACCGCCCGCCGCCGGCACCCGAGGTGCCGCTGCAACGGCTCATCCGGGACGTCGTCGAGGCCCAGGAGGCGCCGGACGCGGCCAACGCGGTGCTCGGTGCCACCAGCAGCGGCTACGAGGCAGGGTCCATGGTGCGCCTGCAGGAACTCCTGGAGACCGCGAGCCGGTTCGCCGCCGCGCTTCAGACGGCGCGGGGCCGGGAGATCGCCGCCCGTCTTGCCGCCGCCGGCCGGCACCTCGGGTTCCTGACGGGCGAAGTCCGCGAGGCCGCTGAGGACCTCGCCGCCACCGTCGCGGTGCTCCCGCCACAGCGCACCCCCCAGCCGCACGCCGGCCCGCGGCCGGCCGTGCAGACCACCGCCCCGGCAGCTCCGCCGCCCGCCTCCGCGCCCGCTCCCCGCCGCTAGCCCTCCTGCCGAGAGAACGCCTGTTGTCCTTGACCACAACCGCCGCGCCGCGCATCACCTACGGCGCGGTGCTGGGCAGCCCTCACGTGGCCCGGCTCCTGGGCGCCACCCTCGTCGGCCGCCTGCCCAACGGCATGGCGCCGGTCGCCATCCTCCTGTGGGCCACTACCACCGAAGGCGGCATCGCCTTCGGTGGGCTGCTCAGCGCCGTGTACGGGCTGGCGGCCTCACTGGCCCAGCCGGTCAAGGGCCGCCTGATGGACCGCCACGGCCAACCCGCCGTGCACCTGCCGGCCGCGCTGGCCAACTCCACGCTCCTGGCAGCCCTTCCCCTGACCGGCTCCTACGGCGGGCCGGCCGCCGCCACGGCGGTCGTCGTGGTCGCCGGCCTGACCACACCCGCCCTGGAAACCGGACTGCGGGCCCTGTGGCCGAGCGTGCTGCCCGACCCCCATCTGCGGCACGCCGCGCTCGCGCTGGACACCGGCTCGCAAGGACTGCTGTACATCGTGGGCCCGCCGCTGGCCGCCGCCCTCACCGCCACCCACTCCCCGGCCCTCGCATTGTCCGTCACCGCCGGGCTCGGCCTGGCCGGCGCCGTCGTCGTCGCGTCCGCGCCGCCGACGCGCCGCTGGCGCCCCGCTCCAACCCTCGACGTAGCGGCCGGGCACGCGCGCCGACTGTCCAACCCCGGGCTGGTGCTGCTGTTCGTCGCCCTGGTCGGGATCGGATTCGCGATCGGCGCCATGAACGTGTGGGCGCTGGTGATGGCCGAGCGCCACCAGCAGGGCATGCTGTCGGGCACCCTGCCCGCGGCGTTCTCGGCTGGCAGCTTCCTCAGCGGCCTGATCTACGGACGCCGTGCCTGGCCCGGCACCACCACCAGCCGGTTGACCGTCGCCACCGGCGGGTTCTGGGCCGGGTGGCTCCCGCTGCTCGCTCTTCCCGGCCCGTACGCGGCCACGGCCGTGATCGTGCTCCCGGGGGCGTGCTTGACCGTCGTGATCGCCTGCGCCTTTGTGACGACCGACGCGCTCACCCCCGCTGGCCGCACCAGCGAGGCGTATGCGTGGCTGCTGCTGTCGATCGGCACCGGAACCTCCGCCGGCACCGCCCTGGCCGGCCGCCTCGCCGAGCAGCCCGTCGCCAGCGCCGCCCTTCCCGCCGCCGGCGCCGCGTTCGCGCTGACCGTCCTGCTCACCGCCCGCCGCCGCCTCGCGACCACCATCGGCTGGCCCCGCCGTGGCCGGCACCGCCGACCGTCGCGGGGCCGTCACCGAGCCCCGTGACCACGGCCCCCTCCCCCTGTTTCGTTCCGCTTTGAGGAGATCTTTAGATGGCTGTTGTTGAACGTGCGGAAAGGCGAGTCAGGCAGCTGCGGTGCGGTGCGGACGCCCTGGAGCATGTCGGCAG
>NZ_JAINRD010000050.1 GCF_020400605.1 Streptomyces aculeolatus
GGAGCTGGGCGATGCCGGTCATGACGGCGAACAGCGCGGGCTGCACGACGTCAACACGGTCGAGCGCGTTCTCGTCTTCGCTGGCGAGGACTTCGAGGAGGTCCCAGTCGCACCAACGGGACAGCTCGTCCCGGCACGACGCCAGGTGCGCCGCGAACGCGGGTTCTTCTGCTGCGAGTTCGTAGCCCATACGGGTCCACTGCGACCCCTGGCCGGGGAAGACGAACGCGGTCTTGCCCGCGACCGCGGACCCCGGCCCGGTGGCCAGCGCCGGGTGCGCGGCACCCGTGGCCAGGGCGGTCAGGGCTTCCAGCAGTTCGTCCCGGTCGGCCGTGACGACGCCTGCGCGGTGCTCCATCTTCGCCCGACCGGACCACAACCGCGCGGCCAGCGGACCCACTTCGGTCTCCGGGTGCTGCTCCACGTACTCCGCAAGGCGGCCGGCCGACTGTGCCAGCGCCGCCGCCGAACGGGCGGAGACCACCACCGGCACCGGCGGGGCCTCGGCTTCCGGCCCGGCCTCGGCGTCCGCCTCGGCGGGGGCCGCTTCCAGGATCAGGTGCGCGTTGGTGCCGCTCATGCCGAACGACGACACCGCCGCGCGCCGCGGTCCGGTCTCCTCGGTCCAGGGACGGGCCTCGGTCAGGAGCTCGATGTGGCCCGCGGCCCAGTCGACATGGCTGGTGGGCGCGTCGACGTTGAGGGTCGGGGGCAGCACACCGTGCCGCATGGCCTCGACCATCTTGATGACGCCCGCCACACCGGCCGCGGCCTGAGTGTGCCCGATGTTGGACTTGATGGAGCCCAGCCACAGCGGATTCTCTTCGGAGTGCGCCTGGCCGTACGTCTCCAGCAGGGCCTGCGCCTCGATCGGGTCGCCCAGCGTCGTACCCGTGCCGTGCCCCTCGACAGCGTGGACCTGGTCGCCGCTCAGCCCGGCGTTGGCGAGGGCCTGCTCGATGACGCGGCGCTGCGACGGCCCGTTGGGCGCCGTGAGGCCGTTGGACGCGCCGTCCTGGTTGATGGCGGAGCCGCGGACGACGGCGAGTACCTCGTGTCCGTTGCGCCGCGCGTCCGACAGCCGCTCGACCAGCACCAGGCCGACGCCTTCGCCCCAGCCGGTGCCGTCCGCGGCGTCGGCGAAGGGCTTGCAGCGGCCGTCGGCGGCCAGGCCGCGTTGCCGGGAGAAGACCTGGAAGGTGCCGGGGGTGGCCATGATGGTGGCGCCGCCGGCGAGGGCGAGGTCGCACTCGCCGTTGCGCAGCGCCTGCGCCGCGAGGTGCAGCGCAACGAGGGACGACGAGCACGCCGTGTCCACGGTCATCGCCGGGCCTTCGAGCCCGAAGGTGTACGCGACCCGCCCCGAGGCGATGCTCGCGGAGCCGCCGGTGGCGAAGTAGCCCTCCAGGTGGTCCGGCGCGTCGTGCATGCGCATCAGGTAGTCCTGCGAGATGACGCCCGCGAACACGCCGGTGCTGCTGCCCTTGAGGCTCGTGGGGTCGATGCCGGCCCGCTCGAACGCCTCCCACGCGGTCTCCAGCAGCAGCCGCTGCTGGGGATCCGTGGCCAGCGCCTCGCGCGGGTTCATGTGGAAGAAGTCCGCGTCGAACTGCCCGGCGTCGTACAGGAACGCGCCCTTGCGGGTGTACATCTTGCCCGGCGCGTCCGGGTCCGGGTCGTACAGGCCGTCGAGGTCCCAGCCCCGGTCGTCCGGCAGGTCGCCGATCGCCTCGACGCCCTCGGAGACCAGCTTCCACAGGTCCTCGGGCCGCCGCATCCCGCCGGGGTAGCGGCAGGCCATCGAGACGATGGCGATCGGGTCGTCGTCGACGACGGTCGCGACCTGCTTCGCGGCGCGCACCCGCGGCTGCTCGTCCAGCAGCTTGCCCCGCAGGAACACCGACAGCTCGGTGAGCGTCGGGTGGTCGAAGACCAGCGTGGACGGCAGCTGGAGAGCGGTGGCGTTGGTGAGGCGGTTGCGGAGTTCGACGGCGGTGAGGGAGTCGAAGCCCAGCTCCTTGAACGGGCGCTGCGGGTCGATGGTCTCGGGGCGCGCGTGGCCGAGGACGGCCGCGACGTTGCTCCGGATCAGGTCCAGCACCAGCCGGTCCTGCTCGGCCTCGCCGAGCCCGGCCAGCTCCTCCGCCAGGCCGGAGCGCCGCACCGCGCTCGCGCCCGCGGCGGTCGCGCGGCGCGCGGTGGCCGGGACGAGGTCGCGGAGCAGTGCCGGCACCTTCGTCGCGCGGCGCAGGCCGCCCGGCTCGATCGGCATGCAGACAAGCGTCGACTCGGGGCGGTCCCGGAGCGCGACGTCGAAGAGCCGCAGGCCGTGTTCCGTGGTGAGTGCCGTGCCGGTGCGGCCCTGCTGGTCGGCGGTGAGGTGTGCGGTGAGTCCGGTGGCCTGCTTCCAGTAGCCCCAGGCGAGGCTGGTGGTGGGGAGGCCCTGCCGGGTGCGGTGGTGGGCGAGGGCGTCGAGGTAGGTGTTGGCGGCGGCGTAGTTCGCCTGGCCGGGGTTGCCGAGCGTGCCGGCGGCCGAGGAGTAGACGACGAACCGGGCCAGTGGCAGGTGCCGGGTGGCCTGGTGCAGGTGGTACGCGGCGTCGACCTTCGGCGCCAGGACCGGGCGCAGGTCGGCCGGGGTGATCTTGGTCAGCACGGCGTCGTTCAGGGCGCCCGCGGTGTGGATGACCGCGGTCAGCGGGTGCCCCTCGTCAACGGAGTCGACGAGGGTGCGTACGGCGTCGGCGTCGGTGACGTCGCAGGCGATGACGGTGATCTCGGCACCGAGCGCTTCGAGTTCTTCGCTGAGTGCTGCGGCGTCCGGGTGGTCGGGGCCGCTGCGGGAGGCGAGGAGGAGGTGGCGTACGCCGTGTTCGGTGATCAGGTGGCGGGCCGTCAGGCGCGCGAGGACGCCGGTGCCGCCGGTGATCAGGACCGTACCGTCCGGGTCGAGCGCCCGCGGCAGGTCGAGGATCACCTTGCCGGTGTGCCGGGCCTGGCTCAGGTAGCGCAGCGCCTGGCGAGCCTGCCGTACGTCGAACGAGGTCGTCGGCAGCGGGGTGAGGTGTCCCTCGGCGAACAGCTCGGTGAGGTGGGCCAGGATCTGCCGGATGCGGTCCGGGCCGGCCTCGATGAGGTCGAAGTTCCGGTAGAGGGCCCCGTGTTCGGCCTCGACCGTCTGCGGGTCGCGGATGTCGGTCTTGCCCATTTCGATGAACCGGCCGCCGGGACGCATCAGGCGCAGCGAGGCATCGGTGAACTCGTGGGCGAGGGCGTTGAGGACGACGTCCACGCCCTGGTCGGGGCCGTGGGTGCGGAAGTGCTCCTCGAAGTCCAGGCTCCGGCTGGACGCGATGTGCGCGTCGTCGAGCCCTTGGGCGTAGAGCAGGTGGTGCTTGCCGGGGCTGGCGGTCGCGTAGACCTCGGCGCCGAAGTGGCGGGCGAGCTGGAGCGCGGCGGAGCCGACGCCGCCGGTGGCGGCGTGCAGGAGCAGTGACTCGCCGGCCTCCAAGCGGCCCAGGTCCTTCAGCGCGTAGTACGCGGTGAGGAACGCCACCGGAGTGCCCGCCGCCTGGGTGGAGGACCACTCCGCCGGGACGGGCGTGAGCAGGCGGTGGTCGGTGATCGCCCGGCTGCCGGCGCCCTCGGGCATGAGCCCCATGACGCGGTCGCCGACCGCGACGTTCGTGACGTCCGCGCCGATCTCGGTCACCACCCCGGCGCCCTCGCTGCCGAGGGGGGCGTCGCCGGGGTACATGCCCAGGGCGATGAGCGTGTCGCGGAAGTTCAGGCCGACCGCGTGCAGTTGTACGCGCACCTGGCTGCCGGTCAGCGGCACGTCCCACTCGGGCGCGGGCCGGCACGCGAGCGCCTCCAGTGTGCCGTCGCCCTCATTGCCCAGCTTCCACGTGCCCTCCGGCACGTCCAGCACACCGCTCTCCGCGCCCGCCGCGCGCACGAGGCGCGCGGCCAGCACCTGGCCGCCGCGAACGGCGACCTGCGGCTCGCCGGTGGCGAGTGCGTCGGCGAGGTACGGGATGTCGGCGGCGTCGGCGTCCGGGGCGATGCCCGTGGCGTCGGTGTCCACGAGATGGATGCGGTCGGGGTTCTCGCTCTGGGCGCTGCGGAGCAGGCCCCACAGCGGGGCGTGGGCGAGGTGGACGTCCTCGGCCGGGTGGGTGGCGACGGCCCGGTGGGTGACGACCGCGAGCAGCCGGTCGGTCTGGTCGCTCGCGGCCAGCCAGTTCTGTACGTGAACGAGCAGCGCCTCGGTCGCGGCGTGGGCAGCGGCCGGGGTGTCCTCGGCGGCGGGCGCGGCGACGTGGACGTCGTACCGGTCCAGCTCCGGCTGCTCCTCCTGCTCCGCCCCGGCGGGGCTCCAGGAGAGGTGGAAGAGGCTGTTGCGGGTCGCGGCGCCGGCGTCGGCACCGCCGGTCAGCGCCGACGCGGCGACGGCCCTGGTGTTGAGGGCACCGATGGTGGCGACAGGGGCGCCGGTGGGGTCCCAGGCGCGCAGAGCGAGGTCGTGGCCCTCGGCGCCGGTGGGTGTGATCGTCGCACGGAGGTGGGTGGCGCCGGTGGCGTGGACGGACACACCGGTCCACGCGAACGGCAGCCGTACCTGCGCGTCCTCCGCCGCGTCCGCCTTGGTCCCGGCGCCGCCGTGGGCCGCGAGCGGGTGGAGGGCGGCGTCGAGCAGGGCGGGGTGGATCGTGTGCCCGTCGGGGTCGGTGTCCTCGGGCAGGGTGATCTCGGCGTGGAGCGTGCCGTCGGGCTGCGCCCAGGCCGCGGTGACACCGCGGAAGGCGGGCCCGTACTCGTAGCCGTCCGCGGCCAGCCGGGGGTAGATCTCGGACACGTCGAGCGCCTGGGCGCCCGCAGGCGGCCACTGGTCGAGTGCCTCGGCCTTCGCCGCCGGTTCGGCGGTGAGGACGCCGGTGGCGTGGCAGGTCCACGGCTCGGGCTCGGCCTCGTCGTCCGTTTGGGGGCGGGAGTGGATCGTGACCTGCCAGCCGTCCGCCTCCGGGTGGGGGCTCGCGGTGACCTGGAGGTCGCGGGCGCCGGACTCCTGGAGCACCAGCGGCGCCTGGAGCGTCAGCTCCTCAAGGTGGGTGGCGCCGGTGTGGTCGCCGGTGTGCAGGGCGAGGTCCACAAGTGCCGTGCCGGGCAGCAGGACCGTACCCGCAACCGCATGGTCGGCGAGCCAGGGGTGCGTGCTCAGGCCGACGCGGCCGGTGAACACCACCACGCCGGCGGCGCCCGTGCCCGCCTCGTCCGCGAGCGGGACGGCGGCGTGCAGCAGCGGGTGGGCGGTGGTGCCCAGGCCGAGGTCGGACGCGCTGGTGAGCTGGGCGGAGCCGTGGAGCCAGTAGCTCTCCCGCTGGAACGGGTACGTGGGCAGCTCGGGGAGTCCGTCGCCCGACAGGTCGGCGGCGGGGAGGTGGGGGGTGAGGTCGATCGGGTGGTGGTGGGTGTGGAGCGTGGCGAGCGCGGTGAGGAAGCGCACCTTGGTGTCGTCGTTGCGGACGAGGGTCGCGTAGTGGCGGGCCGGGGTGGCGCGCTGCTCGAAGGTGTCGGCCAGGGCGGCGGTCATGACGGGGTGGGGGCTGGACTCGATGAGGGTGTGGTGGCCGTCGTCGAGGAGTTGTTCGAGGGTGGTGTGGAAGTGGACGGGGTGGCGGAGGTTGTTGAACCAGTACTCCGGGTCGAGGTCCTGGTCGAAGGTGAGCAGGGCGCCCGTGTGGGTGGAGTAGAAGGGGATCGTCGGCGGCATCGGCTCGATGCCGGCGCGCTGGGTCAGGTCGCCGAGGATCGTTTCCCGCAGGTCTTCGACGTGGGGGGTGTGTGAGGCGTAGTCGACGGGGATCAGCCGGGCGCGGACTTCGCGCTCCTGGTACGCGTTGACCAGATCCGTCAGCGGCTGTGTTTCTCCGGCGAGGATGGTGGTGTGCGGGCCGTTGACCGCGGCCACGTGGACGCCTTCGGGCAGGTCGCCCAGTTCGTCCTGGGGGAGGGGGAAGGAGGCCATGGTGCCGGTGCCGGCGAGGCGGGTGATGGCCTGCGCCCGCAGCGCCACGACAGCGATGGCGTCGGAGAGGGTGAGTGCGCCGGCGACGTAGGCGGCGGCGATCTCGCCTTGGGAGTGGCCGATGACCGCGTCGGGTTCGACGCCGTGGTGGCGCAGGAGCTGGGCGATGCCCGTCATGACGGCGAACAGTGCGGGCTGCACGATGTCAACACGGTCGAGCGCGTCCTCGTCCTCGCTGGCGAGGACCTCCAGGAGGTCCCAGTCGCACCAACGGGACAACTCATCGCGGCATGCGGCCAGGTGCGCCGCGAACGCGGGCTCTTCGGCGGCGAGTTCGTAGCCCATACGGGTCCACTGCGACCCCTGGCCGGGGAACACGAACGCGGTCTTGCCCGCGACCGCGGACCCCGGCCCGGTGGCCAACGCCGGGTGCGCGGCACCGGTGGCCAGCGCAGT
This sequence comes from Streptomyces aculeolatus, assembly GCF_020400605.1. Lineage (GTDB taxonomy): Bacteria > Actinomycetota > Actinomycetes > Streptomycetales > Streptomycetaceae > Streptomyces > Streptomyces aculeolatus. The sequence goes on from NZ_JAINRD010000050.1 coordinate 6,485, forward strand.
CAGGGCTTCCAGCAACTCGTCCCGGTCGGCCGTGACGACGCCCGCGCGGTACTCCATCTTCGCCCGACCGGACCACAGCCCCGACGCGAGCGCACCCACCTCGACCTGCGGGTGCCGCTCCACGTACTCCGCGAGCTGTCCCGCAGCCTGCGCCAGCGCATCCGCCGTGCGGGCCGACACCACCACCGGCACCGGCGCGGCCACGGCCTCCTTGTCCGGAACCTGCTCCGCAGCCGGCTCCGCCGCCGCGGCCTCGACCGGTGCCGCTTCCAGCACCACGTGCGCGTTCGTGCCGCTGATGCCGAAGGAGGACACCGCCGCCCGGTGCGGCTCGTCGCTCTCGGGCCACGGAGTCGACTCCGTGATCAGCGAGATGGTGCCGGAGCTCCAGTCGACGTGCTGGGACGGCTCGTTCACGTGGAGGGTGGGGGGCAGCGTGCCGTGGCGCATGGCCTCGACCATCTTGATGACGCCCGCCACACCCGCCGCTGCCTGCGTGTGCCCGATGTTCGACTTGATGGAGCCCAGCCACAGCGGGCGCTCGGGGCTGTGCTCGCGCCCGTACGTGGCCAGCAGTGCCTGCGCCTCGATCGGGTCGCCCAGCGCCGTGCCCGTGCCGTGCGCCTCGACCGCGTCCACCTGACCGGGCGTCAGCCCGGCGCTGGCGAGCGCCTGCTCGATGACGCGCTGCTGGGAGGGGCCGTTGGGGGCGGTGAGGCCGTTGGACGCGCCGTCCTGGTTGATGGCGGAGCCCTTCAGCACCGCCAGCACCGTGTGGCCGTTGCGCTGCGCGTCCGACAGGCGCTCCAGCAGTACGAGGCCGACGCCTTCGCCCCAGCCCGTGCCGTCCGCCGCCTCGGCGAACGCCTTGCACCGGCCGTCCACCGACAGCACGCGCTGCCGGGAGAACTCGATGAACGCACCCGGGCTCGACATGACGGTGACGCCGCCCGCGAGCGCGAGGTCGCACTCGCCGTTGCGCAGCGCCTGCGCCGCGAGGTGCAGCGCGACCAGCGACGACGAGCACGCCGTGTCCACCGTCACCGCCGGGCCTTCGAGCCCGAAGGTGTACGCGACCCGCCCCGAGGCGACGCTCGCGGCACTGCCGTTGCCGAGGTAGCCCTCGAAGCCCTCCGGGGCGTTCTGCATCAGCCGCGAGGCGTAGTCGCCGTAGATGACGCCGGCGTAGACCGCGGTGCTGCTGCCCCTGAGCGTGCCCGGGTCGATGCCGGCCCGCTCGAACGCCTCCCAGGAGGTCTCCAGCAGCAGCCGCTGCTGGGGGTCCGTGGCCAGTGCCTCACGCGGGTTCATGCGGAAGAAGTCCGCGTCGAACTCGTCGGCCTCGTGCAGGAACGTGCCGTAGCTGGTGTAGCTCTTGCCCGTCGCCGCCGGGTCGGGGTCGAAGAGGTTGTCGAGGTCCCAGCCGCGGTTCGTCGGGAAGCCGGATACCCCTTCGCGGCCCTCGGTGACGAGCTTCCACAGTCCGGCGGCCGAGCGGACGTCGCCGGGGAAGCGGCACGCCATCGACACGATGACGACGGGGTCGTCCGCGGCGTCGGCGCTCACGAACTGCGGCGCCGCCGAGCGCGGCGCCGACTCCAGCAGTTCGGCGCCGATGTGCTCGGCGAGGACCTGGGCGGTCGGGTAGTCGAAGATCAGGGTCGCAGGCAGCCGCAGCCCGGTGGCGGCGTCGAGCCGGTTGCGCAGTTCGACCGCGGTGAGGGAGTCGAACCCGAGGTCGTTGAACGGTGCCTGCGCGTCCACCGCCGCGGCGTCGCTGTGGCCCAGGACGGCGGAGGCGTTGGTACGCACCAGGTCGAGCAGCAGTCGCTGCTGGTCGGCGGCCGAGAGTCCGGCGAGCTGCTGCGCGAGCCCCGAGACCTCGCCCGCCGCGACGGCGGCGGCCGCCCGGCGGCGCGCCCGCGGGGCGAGGTCGCGCAGGAGGGCGGGGACGCGGTCGCCGGTGCGGAGCGTGGCCGGGTTCAGCGGGACGCAGAGGTGGTACGGGGACGGGGTGGCGAGGGCCGCGTCGAGGAGCTGGAGGCCGTGCTCGGTGCTGAGCGCGGCGTCGCTGCGGGCGACCTCGCTGTCACCGAGGTGGCTCGTCAGGTCCGTCGTGTGCTTCCAGTAGCCCCAGGCGAGGCTCGTCGTGGGGAGCCCCTGCCGGGAGCGGTGGTGCGCGAGGGCGTCCAAGTACGTGTTGGCGGCGGCGTAGTTCGCCTGCCCCGGGTTGCCCAGCGTGCCCGCGGCGGAGGAATAGAGGACGAAGTGGGCGAGGTCCAGGTGCCGGGTCGCCTGGTGCAGGTGGTAGGCGGCGTCGACCTTCGGCGCCAGGACCGGGTGCAGCGTCTCCGGGGTGAGCTGCGTGAGGATCGTGTCGTCGAGCACGCCGGGGGTGTGGATGACGGCGGTCAGCGGGTGCTGCTCGTCGACGGAGGCGACGAGACGGTGCACGGCCTCGGGGTCGGTGGTGTCGCAGGCCGTGATGGTGACCTGCGCGCCGAGTGCGCCGAGTTCCTTGCCGAGGGCGGCCGCGTTGGGGTGGTCCGGGCCGCTGCGCGAGGCCAGGTGCAGGTGGCGTACGCCGTGCTCGGTGATCAGGTGACGGGCCGTCAGGCCTGCCAGGCCGCCGGTGCCGCCCGTGATGAGCACGGTGCCGTCCGGGTCGAGCGGCCGGGGCAGCGTGAGGATCAGCTTGCCCGTGTGCCGGGCCTGGCTCAGGTGCCGCAGCGCGTGCGGGGCGTGCCGTACGTCGAAGCAGGTGGTCCGCGGCGGCGTGAGGCGGCCCTCGGCGAACAGCTCGGCCAGGTGGACCAGCATCTCCTGGATGCGGTCCGGGCCGGCCTCGATGAGGTCGAAGTTCTGGTAGCGGACCCGGTGTTCGGCCTCGACCGCCTGCGGGTCGCGGATGTCGGTCTTGCCCATCTCCAGGAACCGGCCGCCGGGGCGCAGCAGGCGCAGGGAGGCATCGGTGAACTCGTGCGCGAGGGCGTTGAGGACCACGTCGACACCCTGGTCGGGGGTGTGGGTGCGGAAGTGGTCTTCGAAGTCCAGGGATCGGCTGGACGCGATGTGGTTTTGGTCGAGCCCCTGCGCGTAGAGCAGGTGGTGCTTGCCGGGGCTGGCGGTCGCGTAGACGTCGGCGCCCCAGTGGCGGGCGAGCTGGAGCCCGGCGGAGCCGACGCCGCCGGTCGCGGCGTGCAGCAGCAGCGACTCGCCGGCCTCCAGGCCGCCGAGGTCCTTGAGCCCGTAGTACGCGGTGAGGTACGCCACCGGGATCCCGGCCGCGTCGGTGAAGGACCACCGCTCGGGGATGGCGGTGACCATGCGGTGGTCGGTGACCGTCTGCGCGCCCACGCCGTTCGGGAACATGCCCATGACGCGGTCGCCGACGGCGACGTTGGCGACGTCGGCGCCGACCTCGGTCACGACACCGGCGCCCTCGCTGGCGAGCAGCGCCTCGCCCGGGTACATGCCGAGGGTGATCAGGACGTCGCGGAAGTTGAGCCCGATGGCCCGTACCGCGACCCGTACCTGATGCGGTGCCAGCTCCTCGGGGAGGTGCGGGTTGGGCAGGAGGGCCAGGTTGTCGAACGTGCCGGACGCGGTCTTGTCCAGCCGCCAGGACTGCTCGTCGGCGGGGATCGCCAGCGCGTCGGCGGCGCCGTCGGCGGAGCGGGCGAGCCGGGGGGCGAGGACCTGGTCGTGGCGGACGGCGAGCTGCGGCTCCCCGGTGGCCAGGGCGTCGAGCAGGTGGGGGACGGCGGCGGGGTCGCCGCCGGTGAACGCGTCGGTGGCGGTGTCCGTGTCGACGAGGTGGATGCGGTCCGGGTTCTCGTTCTGGGCGGTACGGACCATGCCCCACAGCGGCGCGTGCGGCAGGTGGACGTCGTCGGCCGGGTTGGTGGCGACGGCGCGGTGGGTGAGGACGGCGAGGCGGCGGTCCGTCCGGTCGTTGGCGGCCAGCCAGCCCTGCACGTGGGCGAGCAGCGCCTCCGCCGCCGCGTGCGCGGCGACGGGGCCGTCCTCCTCGGCGGGAGCCGCGACATAGAGGTCCACCAGCTCCGGTGCCACCAGCCCGGCCCGCTCCTGGTGCTCGGCTGCGGTCGCGTTCCAGACGAGGTGGAAGAGGCTGTTGCGCGTCGCGGCGCCCGCGTGGGCGGCGCCGGTGAGCGCCGAGGCGTCGACCGCGCGGGAGTTGAGCGCGGTGACGGTGGCGACTGGCGCACCCGAGGGGTCCCAGGTGTGCAGGGTCAGGTCGTGGCCGTGTTCGCCGGTGGGGATGAGCGTGGCGCGCAGATGGGTGGCGCCGGTGGCGTGGACGGTGACGCCGGTCCACGCGAAGGGTAGCCGGAGCCGGCCGTCCGCGTCGTCCTTGCCGACCTTCTCGGCCGCGAGGGGGTGGAGGGCCGCGTCGAGGAGCGCGGGGTGGATGGTGTGGCCGGTGGCGTCGGTGTCCTCGGGGAGGGCGATCTCGGCGTGGAGGGCGCCGTCGGCGCCGCGCCAGGCGGCGGTGACGCCCTGGAACGCGGGCCCGTACTCGTAACCCGCCGCGAGGAGCCGGGGGTAGAGGTCGGCGACCTCCACGGGCTCGGCACCGGACGGCGGCCACTGGGCCAGCGCCGGGGCCGTGCCGGCAGCGGGGTCGTCGGCGGTGAGGATGCCGGTGGCGTGGCAGGTCCAGGGCTCCGGCTCGGCGTCGTCGGCGGTGTGGCGGCGGGAGTGGATCGTCACCTGCCACCGGCCCGCGTCCTCGCCCTCCGGCCCGGGCTGGGGAGCGGTGGTGACCTGCACGTCGTGGGTGCCGGCCCCGTCCAGGGTGAGCGGCGCGTGGAGGGTCAGCTCTTGCAGGTGGGTGGCGCCGGTGTGGTCGCCGGTGTGCAGCGCGAGGTCGACGAGGGCGGTGCCGGGCAGCAGGACCGTACCGGCGACGGCGTGATCGGCCAGCCAGGGGTGGGTGTTGAGACCGACCCGGCCGGTGAACACCGTCGTGCCGGCGGAGCCGGCGCCGCTCCCGGTGGTGTCCGCGAGCTGGACGGCGGCACCGAGGAGGGCGTGGGCGGTCCCGAGCTGGCCGAGGTCGGTCGCGCTGGTGAGCGCGGCGGGGGCATCGAGCCAGAAGGGGCGGTGCTGGAACGGGTAGGTCGGGAGAACGGGGACCCTGGCCGGGGTCTCGGGGAGGTGCGGGGCGAGGTCGGCGGGGTGGTGGTGGGCGTGGAGAGCGGTGAGCGCGGCGAGGTGCGTGAGGGTTTCCGTCGGCAGGTGGGGGGTGCTGCGGGCGCCGCCGGGGAGGTGGGGGGTGAGAGTCGGGTGGGGC
>NZ_JAINRD010000051.1 GCF_020400605.1 Streptomyces aculeolatus
TCAGGAAGATGCCTCTCTGGTCCAGCCGGCCTCACCGACTGATTCTGTGGAGAACGCCTTCTGGGGAGCGGTCGAAGACCAGGACTTGGAGTCGTTGTCTGAAACCCTGGAGCTGCGTGACGAGCGGATTCAGTCCTCGCTGGGCAGCGTCGTCCCGGTGCTGTCCGAATGGCGTCGCCGCCGGCGCGAGAGTTCGCTGGTGGACGGCTGGCGGTATCGGATTTCCTGGACGCCGGTGCCTGCGGCAGCCGGCCCTCCGGTGTTGTCGGGTACGTGGCTGTTGCTGGCACCCTCCGCAGGTGCAGATGAGGAACTTGTCACGGGCTGCCAGGAAGCCTGTGCCGATGCGGGTGCGCAGATCCGGCGTTTGAGTGTCCCTGACAGCGCTGTCGCTGACCGTTCGGCTCTGACCGCGCTGCTCTCCGCCGAGATTGGCGAAGGCGACCTGCCGACGGGCGTGATCTCGCTGCTGGGCATGGACGAGCGGCCCCACCCGGAAGGACCCTCATACGGGGTCGCGGCCACGGTGACGCTTGTCCAATCCCTGGCCGACCTCGGGGCCGACACCTACGCCAGTGAGAGTGGCGCGCACGGCGTGCGGTTGTGGTGCCTGACCAGGGGCGCGGTGGCCACCGCCGACAACGACCCCTCCCTGAGCATGACGCAGGCCCAGATATGGGGGCTTGGCCGCGTCGCTGCGTTGGAACACCCCGACGTCTGGGGTGGATTGATCGATCTGCCCGACGGCGTGGACGAGCGTGACTGGCGTTGTGTAGTCGCGGCCCTGGCACCCGGGCAGGTGCGGGTGGACGACGCACCGAGGGAAGACCAGGTCGCCGTCCGCGACGGGCACGGGCGGGCGCGGCGGCTGGCGCGCGCCCCGTTGGGCAGTGCCGAGCCGGTGCGCTCGTGGATGCCACGCGACACGGTTCTGATCACCGGAGGCACGGGCGCCTTGGGCTCCCGGGTAGCGCGCTGGGCTGCCGAAGCCGGGGCCGAGCACCTAGTGCTGGTGAGCCGTCAGGGTATGGAAGCGCCAGGAGCGCACGAACTCGTGGCTGACCTGGAGACCTTTGGCGCCCAGGTCACCGTCGCCGCGTGTGACGTGTCCGATTACCAGGCGCTCGGAGAGGTCGTCGCCCTCACGCGTGCCTCTTGCCCGCCGATTCGTGCGGTATTCCACACGGCAGGGTCGGGGCGGCCTGCCGCGTTGACGGAGACAGATCTCGCTGAAGTGGCAGAGGTGCTGTCCGCGAAGGTGGCGGGTGCGCGGCATCTCGACGCGCTGTTCGCCGATCCGCCGAACGATGCAAACGAGCTGAACCAGCCGAGTGAAACGGGCAAGGCGGCCGACTCCCCCGGCTTGTCGCTTGACGCCTTCGTACTGTTCTCCTCGGTTGCCGGCATGTGGGGAAGCGGCGGTCAAGCGGCCTATGCCGCCGCCAACGCCTCCCTGGACGCGCTCGCACTCTCCCGGCGTGCGCGCGGGCTGACCGCGACCTCGATAGCGTGGGGTCCGTGGGCCGAGGGTGGTATGGCGACGCCTGAGGACGTGAAGCGGCGGCTGAGTGGCCAGGGACTCACCGCGTTGGCGCCCGAGCCGGCCCTTGCAGGGCTCCGGCAGGCGCTCAGCCATGACGAGACGTACGTGGGCGTGGCCGACGTCGACTGGGAGCGTTTTCACTCCCTCTTCACGCTCGCCGGCCCAAGCGCGCTGATGAACGACCTTCCGGATGTTCGTGCGCTCATCGCCGCACAGGCCGCGGATGCGGCCGGTGACGCGGGCTCTGAAGCAGGGACGCGTCTCGGACGGCAGGTAGCCGAACTGTCGGACGCCGAGGCGAACCGGCATGTGCTCACCCTGGTGCGCAACGAAGCAGCTGCCGTGCTCGGTCACACCGGCCGCGAGGCCGTCGCGTCGCACCGGGCCTTCAAGGACTTGGGCTTCGACTCGCTGACCGCGATGGATCTGCGGACCAGGCTCGGCACAGTCACCGGCCTGCCCCTGCCCGCCACCATTGCGTTCGATCACCCGACGCCACACGCGCTCGCTCGCTACCTCATGGACCAGGTCTCGGGCGAACGACGCCCCGCGGGAGAGCACCGAGCGCCCTCGTCAGCGGCGGTTCCGACCGACGACCCGGTCGCGATCATCGGAATGGCGTGTCGCTACCCAGGAGGCGTAGCCTCACCGGAAGACCTGTGGCAACTGGTCCTCCGGGGCGGGGACGCGGTCTCGGGCTTTCCGACCGACCGGGGCTGGGATCTTGCGGCGCTCTACGATCCAGATCCGGATCGCCAGGGCACCAGCTACACCCGTCACGGCGGTTTCCTCCGGGACGTGGGCGAGTTCGACGCGGACTTCTTCGGCATCAGCCCGCGCGAGGCTCTGGCGATGGATCCCCAGCAGCGGCTGCTGCTGGAAACCGCCTGGGAGGCCCTCGAACGGTCCCGCATCGATCCGTCGGGTCTTGCGGGCAGCCAGACGGGAGTGTTCGTCGGCGCTTCCCCGTCCGGGTACGGCGTAGGCGCGGAGGAGACCGAAGGCCATGCGCTGGCGGGAACGGCAGGGGGTGTGGTCTCCGGGCGGATCGCCTATTCCCTCGGGCTGGAAGGGCCGGCGGTCACCATCGACACGGCCTGCTCCTCTTCGTTGGTGGCCCTGCACCTGGCCGCGCAGTCGCTGCGCCGCGGCGAGTGCTCGCTGGCTCTGGCCGGTGGCGTCATGGTCATGCCGAGCGCGGCCGGTTTCATCGAGTTCAGTCGGCAGCGGGGCTTGGCGGTCGATGGCCGGTGCAAGGCGTTCTCGGCTCAGGCCGACGGCACCGGCTGGGCAGAGGGAGTGGGAGTTCTTGCGTTGGAACGCCTGTCCGACGCCGTACGCAACGGGCACCGGGTACTCGCTGTGGTCCGCGGCAGCGCGGTTAACCAGGACGGCGCATCCAACGGGCTGACCGCCCCCAACGGCCCGTCGCAGCAGCGGGTCATCCGGCAGGCACTGGCCAGCGCGGGCCTGACGGCGGCCGATGTGGACATGGTCGAGGCCCACGGTACCGGCACCACGCTGGGCGACCCGATCGAGGCGCAGGCGCTACTGGCCACGTACGGCCAGGAACGTGAGGACGGCCGGCCGTTGTGGCTGGGTTCCGTGAAGTCGAACATCGGGCATGCAGCCGCCGCGGCCGGCGTAGCGGGAGTCATCAAGACGGTGATGGCGATCCAGCACGGTGTGATGCCGAAAACACTGCACGTGGACGAACCGTCGCCGTACATCGACTGGTCGGCGGGGGCGGTACAACTACTCACCGAGCCGGTGGAATGGAAGGCCAACGGTCGGCCTCGCGGGGCTGGCGTCTCGTCGTTCGGCATGAGCGGCACCAACGTGCACGTGATCGTGGCAGAGCCGCCGGCGTACCCGGGCCGGACTGAGGTGGACGGGCCGGCTGCCAACGAGGGCGGATTCGACGCTCACGAAGACACCGAGGCCGAGCCGGGTTTGGTGGCTGCCGGTGGGCTCGTGCCCTGGGTGGTGTCGGCGCGCAGTGCGGCGGCGCTGGCCGTGCAGGCAAGGCGGCTACGCGACTTCGCCGAGGCCGATTCGGCCTCCGACGTCACGGAGATCGGGTGGTCGCTGCTGACTACCAGAGCTCGTCACGAACACCGCGGCTTGGTCCTCGCCCGTGACCGGGACGGGATGCTCGACGCTCTCGACGCGCTGGTCAGAGGCGAGGAACTTCCCCATGCGCTGCGCGGCTACGCCCGTTCCGGAGACCGAACGGTGATGGTGTTTCCGGGTCAAGGTTCGCAGTGGGTGGGGATGGCGCGGGAGCTGTTGGAAGACAGTGAGGTGTTTGCGGGGGCGGTGGCGGCGTGTGAGGAGGCGTTGTCGCCGTATGTGGAGTGGTCGTTGGGTGAGGTGTTGCGGGAGGGGGGTGAGGAGTCGCTGCGTCGGGTGGATGTGGTGCAGCCGGTGTTGTTTGCGGTGATGGTGGGTCTGGCCCGGTTGTGGGAGTCGGTCGGTGTCGTGCCGGATGTGGTGGTGGGCCACTCCCAGGGGGAGATAGCGGCTGCGCATATCGCGGGTGGGTTGTCGTTGGAGGATGCGGCGCGTGTGGTGGCGTTGCGGTCGAAGGCGTTGGTCGCGTTGTCGGGCGGGGGTGCGATGGCGCAGGTCGCGTTGGGTGAGGTGGAGGCTGCGGCTCTGGTCGGGTCGTGGGAGGGCCGGGTTGTGGTGGCGGCGGTCAACGGGCCGGCGTCGACGGTGGTGTCGGGTGAGGGTGCGGCGGTGGAGGAGTTGCTGGCGCGGTGTGAGTCGGACGGGGTGTGGGCGCGGCGTATCGACGTCGACTACGCCTCGCATGGTCCGCAGGTCGAGGAGATCCGCGAGGAGCTGCTCCAGGCCCTGTCCGGTATCAGTCCGGTGTCCTCGCGCATATCGTTCCACTCCACGGTGACCGGAGAGGTGACCGATACCGCGACGTTGGACGCCGGGTATTGGGTGCGGAATCTGCGTGAGCCGGTGCGGTTCGCCCCGGTGATCGAGGCACTGGCACAGGCGGACACGAGGGTGTTCATCGAGGTCAGCCCTCACCCCGTGCTGCTGGCGGGCGTTGAGGACACGGTGGAGACGTGCGGCGGCATGGCGGACGACGCGGTGCCAGCAGTAGTGGATACGCTGCGACGGGACGAGGGTGGTGCCGCGCGATTCCTCATCAGCGTTGCGCGAGCCCACGCCATTGGGCTGCCGGTGGACTGGGCATGTGTCTTCGCCGGCGCTCCCCGCCAGCAGGTGGAACTGCCCACCTACGCCTTCCAGCACAAGCGGTACTGGCTGGAACCCGTTGACTACCGCGGCTCGCTCGGTGCCCAGGCAGTAGCCGAGGATACTGCGGCGGGGGACTTCTGGCGGGCCGTGGAAGAAGGGGACCTCGACTCGCTCGCCGCGGAACTCCACGCCGCTGCTGACGTAGACCGTTCGTCGCTGGCCGAAGTGATGCCATCGCTGTCGGCTTGGCGGCGGCTTCGGCGCGAAGGCTCGCTGCTGGAGTCCCGTTGTTACCGCGAAACCTGGGTTCGCCTGGCCGACCGCCGGGCGAACGTAACCGGCACCTGGCTGGTGGTGACGCCGCCGGTCGACGCGTCAACCGGAGTCGACGATGCACAGGTGGCGGCCTGTGAACGGGCGCTTCGGCTGAGTGGTGCCCGTGTAGTCCGACTCGAATGGGACACTGCTCGCCCCCCGGAACGCACCGACTGGGGTCAGCGACTGGTGGCCGCGGCGGAGGGCTCGGTAGCAGGCGTCGTGTCGATGCTCGGATTCGACGAACGGCCGCATCCCCAGGTGGCGCATGTCTCTCTCGGCCTGGTGAGCACGATGGTCCTGGTGCAGGCCCTTGCTGACGCAGATGTCGACGGTCCCGTGTGGTCCCTGACGCATGGCGCGGTGACCACGGGGGAGGAGGACCCGCCGCCGTCCGCCGCGCAAGCTCAGCTATGGGCTCTGGGCCGGGTGGCGGCGCTGGAGTACCCCCGACTGTGGGGCGGTTTGATCGACCTACCGGAAGCGATGAACGACGCAGCGTGGGAGAAGGCGACCGCACTACTGGCCGATCCTGGTGAGGACCAGCTGGCAATGCGGGGCGATGGTGTGTGGGGCCGGCGGGTGGAGCGCGCCCGCCCAGGTGTGTCCCGACCTGGACGGGACAGGTGGAGCCCGCGCGGCACCGTGCTGGTCACCGGTGGTACCGACCCCTTCGGCGCTCGCGTAGCTCGCTGGCTCGTCGACGAAGGAGCCCGGGATCTGCTGCTGGTCAGTGCCGAAGGGCTGGAAGCTCCGGGCGCCGTGGCCCTGCAGGCCGCGTTGACCGACGGTGGAGCCACAGTGACAGTGGCCTCCTGCGACGTTGCCGACCGGCAGGCATTGGCAGACCTGATCGCCGAGACTGAGCGGCGAGGTCCCGAGATCCGCACGGTGATCCACACCGCCACGGAGCTCGAACTCGGCGAACTTGATGGGATCGGAGTCGAGGACATCGACGCCAACGGTCGTGCCAAGGTGCCGGGCGCTTGGAATCTCGACGATATTTTCGGCGATAGCCAGCTTGATGCGTTCGTGCTGTTCTCCTCCGTTTCGGCGTTCTGGGGCAGCCGAGACCATGCGGCCTATGCCGTCGCCAATGCCTCTCTCGACGCGCTGGCGTTGCGGCGCCGGGCGCGCGGGCTGGCCGGGACCTCGGTCGCCTGGGCCGTCTGGGATTTCTTCCGCGACGAGAATGCTCGGGATGAGGGGGACGCGGCACGGGTAGCCGGGACAATCGAGTCGCTGAAGCGCCAGGGGCTGCCCGCCTTGGAACCGACCACGGCACTCACTGTTCTCGGGCATGTGATCGATTGCGACGACGCGTGCCTGGCGGTAGCCGAGGTCGACTGGGACCGATTCGTGCCCGCCTTCACGTCGGTGCGTCGCAGCGCTTTCCTCGACCACCTTCCCGAGGCGCGACGCGTGATGGAGGCAGCCGCCGGGGAGGAGCCCGACGCGGGGACCGCGGCAGCCCTGCGCGATCGGCTGGTGGGATTGAGCGAGACCGCGCGCCGGCAGGCCCTGCTCGACCTGGTCAACACCAATGTGGCGGCAGTCCTCTCGCACGACGCTTCGTCGACCCCGGACGAGGGCAGGTCGTTCCGTGATCTCGGGTTCAACTCGCTGACGGGCATGGAGCTTCGCACCCGACTCAGTGCGGCCACCGGCCTGAAGTTGCCGGCCACGCTCGTCTTCGATCACCCCAACGCCAGCGCCCTGGTCGAGCGGCTCCTCGGCGAGCTGTTCGCGGAGGAGGCGGTGGACCTCACCGTCGTGCAGCGGGAACTGGACCGCTTCGGGACCGTCATCTCACGCGCGGCCGAGGCGGGAGTACGGGACAGGGAGGTCGCCTCCCGGCTCCAGGAACTGCTGGACGTGTGGAAGGGCGGTCATGTGGCCGTGGACGACGGGAAGTCGGCGGCCGAGCAACTGGAGGAGGCGAGCGACGAAGAGATGTTCGCCTTCATTCGCGACCAGTTGGGGAAGTCCTGACGCGCGCAGGCCCTGGGTTCCGGGCTTCGGAAATCGGTGAGGCCACCAACCTGTTCCTGCCCCGGGAACAAGCCCAAGGCCGGAACCGGCAGGAGGAGGGGTGGCTGGTCCAAAAGGTGCCGAGATGCCCGTTCAAGAGATAGGATGATCATGGACGACAACGACGCTCCCAATGTATTCCTCAAGGGCGGCTCGCCCTCGGCGATAGACGACGATGAGCGGCTTCGCTACCTACCGGATCCGGACGTGGCCAAGGTCCGTGTGCTGCGCGGCAATCGCTATGAGCACTTCGAGGCCAGTTCCGAGACGACCCGTGTAGGCGATCGTGAACTGCGGGTCTTTGTGTGGACCCGCTGTACGTACGTGGCGGAGTGACGACTGACGAAGGTGGCTGCCCCGGCCGTTGGGCCCGGCGGGTCTTCGGGCGTGCGGGTGCGGCGGGGTAGCCAGCGGCCGTGGGCGGCTTCGGCGTGCGTGACGCATCCGTCGCGCGACCGTCCCCTCGTTGGCCTCCCGCAGCGTGGCCGCATGCGCGCGCCCCGTTCCTCGGCGACTGTCTCGGCGAGGTTGGCGAAGACCACCGTCGCCCACAGCCACACCGCGGTGGCCACCGAACGTGTCGGCGGGCCGTTCGCCCCTCACAGCACGCGCCGACCGCCGGTGCCCGAGCACCCGCCCGCGTGGCGCCGCTGCTGGCCCAGGCCTGTCTGGCCTGGTGTGCCCCGATGTACGGGACCGGGGCCGCCCCCTCGACCAGTTCAAGTGGTCTGGATGCCGGTCCGGCTCCGGCCTGGACGGCCGGGGTCCAGGTGGCACGCAACAACGTGCGCTACCTCGTCGGTGTTCTCCCGCGGCCCCAGTCTGCGGTCGGTGCCGACGGCTCGGACCGGTAGTCCGGGCCCCGCTCGTTGACCGGGTGCTGGGGGCAGGTGCGACCGGCCGCAACTGTGCAGCGCAACCCGGCCTGCTCGTCGTGCGTCACGCGGTGGCCTGATCAGGCAGCTCGGCCGGTACGGGCTTGTGTCCCGGTGCTGCGCGGAGGGTGAGGACCATGGTCAGTCCGCCGCCCGGCGTGTCCTCCGCGGTAAGGGTGCCGTCGATGGCCTCGGCGAAGCCGCGGGCCACGGCCAGGCCCAGGCCCACACCCGCCTCGCGCGGTGCGTCGCCGTACCGCTGGAACGGCTCGAAGATGCGGTCCTTCTCGCTGTCGGGGACGCCGGGGCCGCGGTCGACGACGCGCAGTTCGACCCGGCCACTGAGCGTGCTCGCCCGAATGGTCACGGGCCGATCCGGCGGCGTGTACTTGGCCGCGTTCTCCACGACGTTCGCGACCAAGCGCTCCAGCAGCCCCGCATCGACGCGCACCATCGGCAGCGACTCGGGGATATACAGCGCCACGTCGCTCCTCGCGACCCCCGCAAGGGACCTGGGCACTACCTCGTCGAGGTCGACCTCGCGCATGAGAGGGGTGACGGTGCCTGTTTGCAGCCGGGACATGTCGAGGAGGTTGCCGACGAGGGCGCCAAGCCGGTCCGTGCTCTCCTCAATGGCCGCGAGTAGCTCGGCCTCGTCCTCCTCGGACCAGGCCATGTCGGGGGCGCGGAGCGAGGTGACGGCGGCCTTGATGGCCGCGAGCGGGGTACGAAGGTCGTGGCTGACGGCGGCGAGCAAGGCGGTGCGGATGCGGTTGCCCTCGGCCAGCTTGCGGGCCTCCAGCGCCTGCGCCGAGAGCCGCTGCCGGTCCAGCAGCGATGCTGCCTGTGCCGCGAAAGCACCGAGGACCCGCCGGTCGTCGGCGGGCAGCTTACGACCAGTGAGAGCGAGGGCCATGGAGTCGCCGACGGGCATATCGGCGTCGGCATACTCCGGGCTGTCCAGTTGCCCGGTGATGGTGCCCACCCGGCACGCGCAGACCCACCGGTTCTCAGCCGGCTCGCGCTCGTAGAGTGCGGCCGACTCCATGGCGAATGTCTCCCGTACCCGCTTCAGCAGCGACTCGAGCGATGCCTCGCCACGCAGCACGCTGCTGGCCAACAGCGAGAGGATCTCGGACTCGGCGCGCAGCCGGGCGGCCTGGGAGGTGCGGCGGGCGGCGAGGTGGACGACCGAGGCGACACTGGCGGCGATGGCGAAGAAGACGATGATGGAGACGATGTTGTGGGGTTCGTCGATGGTGAACGTACGGAGGGGCGGGGTGAAGTAGTAGTTCAGCAGCAACGAGCCGAACGATGCCGAGGCCAGTGCCGGCAGCATGCCGCCCAGCAACGCGGCGACGACAGCGACCGCCAGCATGGCCAGCACGATGTTGGCCATACCGATAGCCGGGTCGAAGGTCACCAGCGTCCAGGTCACCTGCGCCGGTCCGGCCAGCCCGGTCAGCCAGCCGGTGAGGATGCGGCGGCGGCTG
>NZ_JAINRD010000052.1 GCF_020400605.1 Streptomyces aculeolatus
GGGGGGGGGGGGGGGGGGCCCCCCCCCCGCCCCGGCGCCCCCCGGGGGGGCCCCCCGCCGGGGGGGGGGGGCCCACGGCCCTTGTCTCGATGTGAAGTCGCTGGCCCTTCGGGGGCCTTGCGGCGACGGCTACCAGCGGTACCAGCGTGAGCGCCGGGCACCGCCCGTCGGCGTGGCGCGCATCACGAATCCCAGCAGCCACACGACGAGCACGACCACTGCGATCCACCACAGCGCCTTCACGGCGAAGCCCAGACCGAACAGGAGCAGGGCCAGCAGAAGTACCAGCAAGATGGGAAGCATCTCGTCACCTCCGCACGACGAGTCCCCCGTATGCGCGCGGCTACACCCTCGGACAATGCGCGTGCCGCTGCGGAAGGATCACGCCCCCGCCGTCGGCAGGCATTCCTCGGCCGCGGCGAGGATCTCGGTCACACGCAGACCGAGGCGTACGTCCCGGGGGTCGGGCCGGCCGGTCTCCGCCGCTTCCAGCAGCGCGTCCACGGCCCGTACGAACGCGGGCACCGGCCCGGCGTCGTCCCGCTCCGGCGCGGTCTGCACGCCCGGCGTGCCGTGCAGTTGCAAGGTGACCCCGGAGGCCTGCGGCGGAACGGTGTGGCTGAGGGTGCAGGTGCTGGAGGCCCCCGAGGCATGCCGCAGCGCGAGGTGCACGGTGTCGCCCGGGCCGCGCGCGGCCGTGACGGCGCCGGGCGCCGCCGGGTCCACGTCGCCCAGGACCGGCAGCAGCATCGACAGCGCGTGCGGCCCGACGTCCCACAGCGCACCCTTGTCGCCGCGCCAGGGCGAGGCCGCGTACGGGGTGTCGGCGCCGGCGAAGACCGGCGAGAGCCAGTCGGCGCGGCCCAGCAGCCAGCCCTCCTCGCCGGCCCGCTCGGCCAGCCAGCCGGCGGTCTCCTCGCGGAAGCGCAGCGTGAAGAAGACCACGGAGGCCACCCCGGCGCGCTCCACCGCGGCCACCACCCGCCTGGCGGCGGCCACTTCGGTGGCGACGGGCTTGTCCAGCAGCAGATGGCAGCCGGCCGCGGCGGCGCGCTCCGCGAGCGGCGCCTGCACGTCCGGCGGCAGTGCGACGGCGACCGCGTCGCAGTCGGCGAAGAGGGCGTCCACGTCGTCGTACGCGCGCGTGGAGAAGCGGTCGGCGAGCGCACGGGCCGCCTCGGGACGCCGGCCCCACACGCCGGCGATCTCCGCCCGCGGATGTGCCTGGAGTCCGGGGCCGTGCGCGCGTTCCGCCCAGGGGCCGGTGCCGAGGAGTCCGAATCGCATGCGCAGAGTCTACGATCACGCCCTGCGCCGCAGGCCGGCCGCCCCGTGCTGCCGCCGCGGACCGGAACCGGACGGGCCGCGCCCCGCCGCATCGGCCCCCCGCGTCACTCCTCCGGGCGCGCCCGGCTGGGCTGTACGCGCTTCGGCTCGCCCGCCATCTTCGGATGGTCCGGCGGGTAGGGCATGTCGCCCTGGCCGTGGTCCTGCTCGTGGCGCGCGGACAGCTCCAGCAGCGAGGTGATGTCGAAGGCGTGGTCGTCCATGTCCGCGTGCACGTCGCCGACCTCGGCGAAGCGCTTCGGCATGGTGACGAGGTCGAAGTCGTCCGGCTCGGCGTCGTCCACCTCCTCCCAGCGCAGCGGCGCGGAGACCGGCGCGTGCGGGTGCGGCCGCACGGAGTAGGCGGAGGCGATGGTGCGGTCGCGGGCCATCTGGTTGTAGTCGACGAAGACCTTCTCGCCGCGCTCCTCCTTCCACCAGGCGGTGGTGACGTGCTCGGGCATCCGCCGCTCCAGCTCCCGCCCCGCGGCGATCACCGCGCGGCGCACCTGCACGAACGTCCACCGCGGCGCGATCGGCACGAACAGGTGCATCCCGCGGCCGCCGGAGGTCTTCGGCCAGCCGGTGAGCCCGTGCTCGCCGAGGACGGCGCGCATCTCGTGCGCGGCGCGCACGGCGTCGGCGTAGTCGGTGCCGGGCTGAGGGTCGAGGTCGATGCGCAGTTCGTCGGGGTGCTCGGTGTCGCCGCGCCGCACCGGCCAGGGGTGGAACGTCAGCGTGCCGTACTGGGCCGCCCAGACGACCGCCGCCGGCTCGGTGGGGCACATCTCGTCCGCGTAGCGGCCGCTGGGGAAGGTGATGCGGGCGGTCGGGATCCAGTCGGGCGTGTTCTTGGGCGCCCGCTTCTGGAAGAAGGACTCACCGCTTATCCCCTCGGGATAGCGCTCGAGGGTCGTCGGCCGGTCCCGCAGCGCCCGTACGATGCCGTCGCCGACGGCGACGTAGTACTGCGCGAGGTCGAGCTTCGTGTAGCCCTTCGCCGGGAAGAAGACCCGGTCCGGGCTGGACAGCCGCACTGTTCTGTCGCCCGCCTGGAGCTGAATCGCTGCACCCATGTGCGCAACGGTAAGGCGGATGTCCGAATCCCGCCTTACCGTTGCGCACATGGATCTGCCGGTGATGCCCCCCGTGAAGCCGATGCTCGCCAAGCCGCAGAAGAAGCTCCCGCCCGGGATGCTCTACGAGGCGAAGTGGGACGGCTTCCGCGCCATCGTCTTCCGCGACGGCTCGGGCGACGGCGCCGTCGAGATCGGCAGCCGCACGGGCAAGACGCTCACGCGCTACTTCCCGGAGCTGGTCGAGGCGCTGAAGGCGAACCTGCCCGAGCGGTGCGTCGTGGACGGCGAGATCGTCATCGTCCGCGGCGACCGGCTGGACTTCGACGCCCTCACCGAGCGCATCCACCCGGCCGAGTCGCGGGTGCGGATGCTCTCCGAGCAGACGCCGGCGAGCTTCGTCGCGTTCGACCTGCTCGCGCTCGGCGACGACTCGCTGCTGGACACGCCCCAGTCCGAGCGGCGCGCGGCGCTGCTGCGCGCGCTGGCCGACGCCCGGGCGCCGGTGCACATCGCGCCGGCGACGCTGGACCCGGCGGTCGCCGAGGAGTGGTTCCAGCAGTTCGAGGGCGCCGGGCTCGACGGGATAATCGCCAAGCCGACCGACCTGCCGTACCGGCAGAACGAGCGCGTGCTCGTCAAGGTCAAGCACGAGCGCACGGCCGACGTGGTGCTCGCCGGCTTCCGATGGCACAAGTCGGGGCCCGTGGTCGGCTCCCTGCTGCTCGGCATCAACGACGACAAGGGCGTGCTCCAGCACGTGGGGGTGTGCGCGGCGTTCTCGATGAAGCGGCGGGCCGAGCTGGTCGAGGAGCTGGCGCCGCTGCGGATGGACACGCCCGAGGAGCAGGCGGCGCACCCGTGGGCCGACTGGACGAAGGAGGACGCGCACGAGTCGGCGCGGCTGCCGGGGGCGCCGAGCCGGTGGAGCGGGCAGAAGGACCTGTCGTGGGTGCCGCTGCGGCCCGAACGGGTGCTGGAGGTGGCGTACGACCACATGGAGAACGGGGCCCGCTTCCGGCACACCGCGCAGTTCCGCCGCTGGCGCCCGGACCGCACCCCGGAGAGCTGCACGTACGAGCAGCTGGAGGAGCCGGTGAAGTACGACCTGCACGAGGTGCTGGCCACCCGCGGGCAGGAGTGAGCGCACGGCACCCCGGCAGCTGAAGGGAACCATCCGGTCAGCCGGAGTTGGCCTCCCGGCCCCGCCGTCTTCGCCGGGCCCCGGCACCATGTCTCCATGGATGCCACCGCCCTGGCGCGCTCGCTGTTAGAGCCCGTCCCCGCCCACCGCACGGCCGGCCTCACGGTGCTGCGCGCCATCGACGGCGCCGCCGAGGTCGCCGTCGAGGCCCCCGGAGTGCTCGGGAACGTCATCGGTTCGCTGCACTCCAGCGGCCTGGCCACGCTCGTCGACGCGGCCGCGCTGGCCGCGATCCTCTCCGCCGGCGACGCGCCCGGCGAGCTGGACGGCGTGCTGCCGCTCGGCGCCTCCGCCTCGTTCGAGTACCTGGCGCCCGCCCGCGGCCGGCTCATCGCCTCCTGCAAGCTCAGCTCGTCCGCCGCCCAGGTGCTGCGCCCGGTCCTCGCGGGCACCGCCGACCGGGCCCGCATCAGCACCCAGGGCGTCGTCACCGACGAGCGGCACGCGGTGGTGTGCCGCGGCGGGTTCGAGTGGAGCGTACGCCGCGTCACCCGGACGGCGAGGATCCGCCCGGGCGGCTGACGCCCCGCGCCGCCCGGCTCGGCTCCGCCGTCCGGCTCAGCTCTGCGCGGCCTTGGCGAACTCCGCCAGGAACGCCTCGCCGAACGGCTTCAGGTCGCCGGGCTTGCGGCTGGTGACCAGGGTGTTGGGTCCGTCGGCGCAGATCTGGACCGGTGCGTCGACCCAGGTGCCGCCCGCGTTGCGGATGTCCGTCTGCAGGCTCGGCCACGAGGTGAGCGTGCGCCCGCGGACGACGTCCGCCTCGACCAGCAGCCACGGCGCGTGGCAGATCGCCGCAACCGGCCTGCCCGTCCGGAAGAACTCCCGGGCGAAGGACACGGCGCCCTCGTCCGTCCGCAGGAAGTCGGGGTTGGCGACGCCGCCCGGCAGCACGAGCGCGTCGTACTCGTCGACGGTGGCGTCGGCGACGACCTGGTCGATCTCGAAGGTGTCCGCCTTGTCCAGGTGGTCGAACCCCTGTGCCCTGCCCGGCCGGGTGGAGACCAGCCGGGGGGTGTGGCCGGATTCCACGACGGCCTGCCAGGGCTCGGTCAGCTCAATCTGTTCCACACCCTCGGGGGCGACGAGAAATGCGATGCGCATACGGGCACGTCCTTTCGACGATCACGGTGTTCCAGGAGCACGGTGCGTGCTGCCGATGATCACCTCCGGCCTCTTCCCGGGAGCGGGACCCGCGGGTACCCGGCGTGGCGTGGTCGAACACCCCGCGGCGGGCAGGCGGGGCATCCGGGGCCGGACGGGAGTACCCGCCCGGCGCGTCGTGGACGGGGTGAACGGGGGGCCGCGAGGATGGGGGCATGGGAGCGACGCTGCCGACGGTCATGCGGGCCTGGGCCGTCACCGCGAAGGGCCGGCTGGAGCCGGTGGAGCTGCCGGTGCCCGTGCCCGGGCCCGACGAACTGCTGGTCCGGGTGGAGGCGTGTGCGGTCTGCCGTACGGACCTGCACGTCCGCGACCACGACCTCCCCCCGCACCGGACGCCGGTCGTCCCCGGCCACGAGGCGGTCGGGGAGGTCGTCGCAGCCGGCGCCGCCGCCGAGCGCCGCGTCGGGTCCCGCGTCGGCATCCCCTGGCTGCGCCACACCTGCGGCCGCTGCCGGTGGTGCGAGCGGGGCCGCGAGAACCTGTGCCCCTATTCGCGCTACACCGGCTGGGACGCGGACGGCGGCTACGCCCAGTACGCCGTGGTGCCCGCCCCGTATGCGTACGCGCTGCCCAAGGAACCCGCCGCCGAGGACCTGGCGCCGCTGCTGTGCGCCGGGATCATCGGCTACCGCGCCCTGCGGCTGGCGGAGCTGCCGGCCGGCGGCCGGCTCGGCCTCTACGGCTTCGGGGGGTCCGCGCACCTGACCGCCCAGCTCGCCATCGCGCAGGGCGCCGAGGTGCACGTGCGCACCCGCTCCCCGGAGGCCCAGCGGCTCGCGCTGGAACTGGGCGCCGCGACGGCGGCGGGGGACCGCGAGCCGACACCGGAGCCGCTGGACTCCGCGGTGCTGTTCGCGCCCGTCGGCGAGCTGGTGCCGGTCGCGCTGGCGGCGCTGGACGCCGGCGGCACGCTCAGCGTGGCGGGCATCCACCTCACCGCCATCCCGGAACTGGACTATGAGCGGCACCTGTTCCGTGAGCGCGTGCTGCGCAGCGTCACCGCCAACACCCGTGCCGACGGCCGGGAGTTCCTCGCCGCCGCCGACGCGCACGGGGTGCGTGCGACCGTCACCCCGTATCCCTTCGACCGCGCGGACGCCGCCCTCGACGACCTCGCGGCGGACCGGGTCAGGGGTGCGGCGGTGCTGCGGATGCCCGCCGGCTGACCACCGGCGGTCGCCGGGTCAGCCGCGCGGTACGTAGACCACCCACACCTGGCCCTCCGCCAGCGGCATCGGGTCGCCGTCCGGCGTCGTGAACACCGTGCGGTCCGCGGCCGTCGGCCGGTCCCACTCCGCCGCGTACGCGCGGCCGTCCCGCAGCACCGTGGCCTCGCCGGATCCGACGGTCTCGGTGAACGGCGAGTTGTTGCCCCACCGGTCGCCGAACCCGCCCTTGCGGATCACCGTCTCCTGGAGCACCACCGTCGGCGGTGCGAGCCGTTCGCCGCCGCTGGTGGCCGGGGTGCCGTCCATGGAGACCTCCCAACCGCGGCTCCCCGCCGACCAGTCGAAGGTGAAGCTGGCGGCCGGCATGTCCACCGTGCGCGCGTCGGTCCTCCGGCCGCCGGCCGGCGCCTCACCGGTCTCGTACAGCGACGCGGCGTTCATGTCCGCGAGTTCGGGTGCGGCGTCGGTGACGCGCTCGGGGCGCAGGTAGAGGTTGTGGGGGAGGGGCCGGTCGGTGCCGCGGAAGTACGCGCCGGGCAGCTGCTCGGGCGGCACCGGGCGCAGCGGGGCGCGGTTGATGAACGGCTTGAGCTTGGACTGCGCGCCGGAGTACGCGAGCACCGGGTCGTCGTACTGTGCCAGCAGCTCCAGGTCCGTCTCGCGGGCGCTGCGCACCGGCCCGACGACGTCCGGGAGCCCGGAGGCGTAGACGGCGAGGAAGCGGCTGATGCCGGCCTCGACCCGCTCCACGTGCACGACGTCGGCCTCCTCCAGGCCGGTGTGCGGCCGGGCGGGCGCCGCGTTGTCCAGCTTCACGCCCAGCACCGGGCCCTCGGGCGCGGGCGGTTCCTCGGCGGGTGCGGGAGGGTCGGACGCGGACGGGGAGGCGGGGGAGGAACGGGCCTGGGGGCGGTGCGCCGGCTCCTCGGTGCCGCCGTGCGACCGGGCGAGCAGCACCGCGGTGACGGCGACCGCGGGCACCAGGAGTGCCGCCGCTGCGGCCGCATGCTTCTTGTTCAACGAACCCCCCACTCGGCGTACTACCGGTGACCTACCCGCCCCGGCGGCCGTCTACCGCGGCGGTGGCCGGGGTCTGTGCCCTAGCGGGAGAGCTGGTCGGCGACGACGAAGGCGAAGCCGGCGGCCAGCACCGCCATCGCGACGCGGGTGCGGCCCGCGCGGCTGAGCATGATCGCGGTGCCGGAGAGGATGAGCGCGCCGCCGTAGAGCGCGAACGTCAGCAGCGACGGCCCGCTCCGGAACCGCACCACCATGGCCACGCCGACGGCCACCATCACGCCCGCGGAGGTCAGGGCCCGCACGCGGCGCGCCTGCCGCGGGGTCAGCCGGGGCGGCGGCGGTTCGTCGGCTTCCTCGTCGTCGAACAGGGCGTCCGGGTCAGCGGCGCCGGGCGTGTGGGGGTCGCCCGCGTCGCTGCCGGTCGTGTCTATGCCGGTCTTTCGTGTCTTTCCGGTCAATTCGGTCTCGTCGAGGCCCGTGTCGTCGATGTCCGTGTCGTCGCGGGAGGTCATGTGCGCCGAGCGTAGTCGCCCGGCCGCGGCACGGGAGGGGCGGGCCGCGATCCGGTCCGGGATCCGCCGCGTCGCGGGCCCGGCGAAGTTCCGAACGGCAGGTCTTACGAGTTCGTGGATGGTTGGCGGTGGGGGGCGGGGATGGCGGGGTGGCTCGTTGTTCAGGTCTGCTGTTTCGATCTCCTGAACCTTCTCTCCGCCCACGGCGACAGCGAGGACGCCCGATCCCGGTGGCGATCGAGACTCCGCGCGGCGTGCGCGCCCAGCAGGACGCCGTTACCGCTGTGTGTGTTTGCGGCGGGCCGTGCGCCCGGGAGCGACTGTGCGGCAGCCGGTTCCCCGCCAGCGGGGGACCGGCTGCCGCACGGTGCAGGTGGTTGCGGGTGTGGTCAGTGGGCGGCGGCGGTCTCGGGGTCCTCCGTCTTGTCCTGGTTTTCTGTGGTGGTGGGGGTGGGTGTGTTCGGGCCGCGCAGGATGATGTAGACGAACAGGACGGCCATGACGGCGGTGCCTACCCACAGGGCTTGCTGCCATCCGTCGATGTAGGACTGGCGGGCGATGTCGATCAGGTCGTTGGCGCTGGAGCCTGCGTTGGGTGATGCTTCCAGGGCGGTGGCGATGCCTTCGCGGGCGGGGTCTGCGGCCTGTTCGGGGATGCCGTCGAGTTTGTCGTCGATGGCGTTGCTGTATCCGGCCGACAGGATCGCGCCGAGCATGGCGATGCCCAGGGCGGTGCCGAACTCGCGGGTGACGTCGTTCAGGGCGGAGGCGACGCCCTGTTTCTCACGCGGCAGGGCCAGGGTGATGGCCTCGGTGGAGGGCACCATGGCCAGGCCCATACCGAAGCCCATGACGACGATGCCGGGCAGGATCGACAGGTAGCCGTTCTCGACGGAGACCAGCAGAGCTATCAGCGCCAGGCCGACACCGGTCAGCGCGATACCCGCGGACATCGTCGCCCGCGGACCGGCCTGCACGGACAGCCTGGGAGCCAGCCCGGAGGCCATCATCATCGTGACGGCCATGGGCATGAGCGACGCCGCGGACAGCAGCGCCGACCAGTCGAGCACGGCCTGCAGGAACGGGAAGAGGACCACGAAAATACCGGACTGGACACCGAAGACCACGACCAGCGTGATCGAACCGCCGCCCAGGCCCCGCTCCTTGAACAGACGCACATCCAGCAGCGAGGCGTCCCGGCGGCGCAGCTCCCAGACCACGAAGACCGCCCCGAAGATGAGACCGACGACGAGACTGGCCAGGGTCAGGCCCGAGGTCCAGCCGCGATCCGGCCCCTCCTGAAGACAGAAGATCAAAGCAGCCACGGACACCACGGAGATCAGAGCACCGGTGGTGTCGAAGCGGTGACCGGAACGCTCATGGGAGTTGGGCACCGACTTCAGCGTCAGCGCCAAAGCCACCACGACCAGCACGATCGGCAAAGCGAACAGCCAGCGCCAGTCGGCGACATCGACAAGGAAAGCGGACAGGAACATACCCAGGATGCCGCCACCACCGGCGACACCCGTCCACACCCCGATCGCCTTCCCCCGCCGCTCCTCGGGGAACGTCGAAGTGATCACAGCCAGAGTGATGGGCATGATCGTCGCCGCGCCGACACCGCTGGCCACCCGCGCACCGATCATCACCCCGGCAGACGGAGCGAACGCCGCCACCACATTCGACACACCGAAGACCAGCAACGAGCCGATCAACATGGGCTTACGGCCCACCCGGTCACCGATCGCACCGAGCGGCAACAACAACGCAGCCAACGCAAGCGTGTAGATGTTGATAATCCACAACACCGTGCTCTGCGACGTCTCGAAGTCGACCGCCATCTCCGTCTGGGCCACGTTCAACCCCGACACCGACGCAATGACAGCCATCAACGCCATCGAGACAGCGACCAGGATCACACGCAGACGACGCGCATCCAACACACCCCCGCCGCCCCCATCACTCCCATCAACAGACACCGCCTGCTCAGGATTCGTACTCATGG
>NZ_JAINRD010000053.1 GCF_020400605.1 Streptomyces aculeolatus
CCCGCATCCCACCCTCGCGCCCCAGCTCCCGTCCGGTACGAAGCGGACCCCCCGTCTGCCGACGGAGACCCTCACCCACCTCGCCACCCTGGTCGGCCTGCACGGCAACCACCACCCCGTCGACCTCGCCGCCCACCTCCCCGAGACCCCGGCCAAGGTCCCCGCGCTCCCCACCTACCCCTTCCAGCACCGCCCCTACTGGCTGCGCGCCGACCCCGCCAAGGGGACCGATGCCCGCCCCGGCGACGCCGAGTTGTGGGACGCGCTGGAGCGCGAGGACCTGGACGGCGTGCTGTCCGCGATGGGTGTGCGGGACGCCGACGTCACGGCGTGGAAGGCCGTCCTGCCCTCGCTCGTCACCTGGCGCCGCCAGCGCGGCTGGGGCCACCGCCTCGGCTGGGAGGCCCTGGACGACGGCACGCCGCCGGTGCTCGACGGCGCCTGGGTCGTCCTGCTCCCCGAGGACGCCGCGGAGCACCCGGCCGTACGGACCGCGCTGACCGCGCTGGACGAGGCCGGAGCCGGAGTCGAGGTCGTCACCGTCGGGCGGCAGATGGCCCGTACGACGTTCGCCGGCCGGCTGCGTGCCGCGCTGAGCGCCTGCGGGGCCCGGCTCGCCGGAGTGCTGTCCCTGCTGGCGTTCGCCGACCCGGCCCGGCCGGGCCCCGACGGGCTGGAGCTGTCCGCCACGCTGCTGCACGCGCTCGACGACGCGGCCGCGCAGGTAGCCGTGTGGTTCCTCACCGCGGGCGGCACCGTGGCGGGCGGCGAGGACCCGCTCGCCGACCCCGCCCAGGCCCGGATTCGAGGGCTGGCGCAGTCGCTCGCCGTCGAACACCCCGAGCGCTGGGGCGGCTTGGTCGACCTGCCCGCGGGCGGTGCCGGCGGCCGGGACGTACGCGACCGCCTCCGGGCGGCGCTCGCCGGGCGGGCCGACCGCTCGGGCGCCCGCGAGGACCAGGTCGCCGTCCGGGCCGGGGCGCTGTTCGCCCGCAGAATGCGCCCCGCGGACCTCGCCGCCGCCACCGAGCCGTGGCTGCGCGCCACGGACGGCACCGTGCTGGTGACCGGGGCGGGCGGCGCGCTCGCGGAGGAGATCGCCGTGCAGCTCGTACGCGAAGGCGTGCGGCACCTGCTGCTGGCCACCGGGCCCGGCGCGTACGGGGAAGCCGCCGCGCTGGTCGCGCAGTTGCGGGAGGCGGGCGCGGAGCCCGTGGTGGCCGCCATCGACCTCGCCGACCGCGACGCGGTCGCCGCACTCGTCCGCTCCGTCGCGCCCGAGCACCCGCTGACCGCCGTCGTGCACGTCGCCGCGCAACTCGACGACGCCGTCGTCGGTGCGGTGGACGCCGACGACGTCGGCCGACTGCTCGACCCGGCCGCGGCGGCCTTGGCCAACCTCTGCGAGCTGACCCTCGACCGCGGGCTGGAGTCGTTCGTCCACTGCACCTCCGCGGTCGGCGCCCTCGGCGCGGCCGGCTTCGGCGCCCAGGGGGCGGTCCACGCCCACCTGGAGGCGCTGGCGCAGACGTACCGGGAACGCGGCCTGCCCGTCACCTCCGTGGTCTGCGGCCCGTGGCAGGACCCGGAGGCGGCGGACACCGCGGCCGGAAAGCACCTGCGCTACCAGGGCATCCGCCCCATGGCGCCGCGACTCGCGGCACGGCTGCTGGTACGCGCCGTCGCCGGCCGCCCGGCCGCGCCCGTGCTGGTCGACGTCGACTGGGACCGCTACGTCAGGCAGTCCGAACAGGGCGCCGCCGGCTCCCTGCTGCGCGCGATCCCCGAAGCCGGGGCCGGCGCGGGGGAGGGCGGCGCCTGGGAGCCCGAGACCGACGGGGCCGGACCGCTCGGCGAGGCCGCGGCGCGGTTGCGCCACCGGCTCGACACCGCCAGCGGCGCCGAGCGGGCCGACCTGCTGCTGGAACTGCTGCGGGACGCCGCCGCCCAGGTCCTGGGGCACGCGGACACCGGGGAGATCGCCGCCGACGCCCAGTTCACCGAGCTGGGGTTCTCCTCCTTCACCGCCCTCGAACTGTGCAACCGGGTCGCGGCCGTGTCGGGGCTGGAGATCCCGCCGATGGCCATCTTCGACAACCCCACGCCGCAGGCGCTGGCGGGCTATCTGATGACCACCTTCGAGGGGGATACCTCCCTCGCCACAGCGGCCGGGGCCGCGGCCCGGTGACGCGCCGCGCGCCGACCCGGGCAACGCGCCCCGTACCGACGTACGTACGTACCTTCCGAAGGAGCCTTTATGAGTGAGCCGGTCGTCGTCGTGGGCGCCGGGCCCGCCGGTCTGATGCTCGCCTGCGAGCTGGCGATGCGCGACGTGCCCGCGGTCCTTGTGGACATCCACCCCACGCAGCGCGCCGAGGCTCCGGCCATGGCGATCAACGCGGGCACGCTGGAGATGCTGGACCAGCGCGGCCTCGCCGCCGGGCTGCGGGAAGGCACGGTCACGTTCCCCGAGGTGCGGTTCGCGGACCTGCGGCTGGCCTTCGAGAAGGTGCAGGGGCCGCGTGAACCCACCCACATGGTGCTCCAGTCGCGGCTGGAGAAGGTGCTGATCGACCGAGCCGTCGAGCTGGGCGTCGACCTGCGCTGGGCCACCCGCCTCACCGGGTTCGAGGAGGCCGCGGACGGGTCCGGCGTGACCGTGACGCTCGCCTCCGACGCCGGCGAGGAGCAGCTGCGCTGCCGGTACCTGGTCGGCTGCGACGGGCGGGAGAGCATCGTCCGCAAGCAGGCAGGCATCGACTACGTCGGCGACGACTGGGTGATCGTACGCGGCATCGTCGGCGACGTCGCGATCAACCGCGAGGACGTGGCGCCCGAGCAGTACGGGCTGTCCTACACCGACAACGGCGACCAGTTCCTCGGCGCCCCGCTGAGCCCCGACGTCATGCGCGTGTTCAGCGCCGAGTTCTCCACCGAGCCGCCGGAGTTCGAGGACGGCCCGGCGACGCTGGAGCAGCTCGGCGACGCCGTCAAGCGGCTGACCGGCAAGGAGCTGAAGGCCACCGAGGCGCACTGGCTGCAGCACTACTCGATCGTCACCCGCAACGCGGAGCAGTACCGCAAGGGCCGCGTCTTCATCGCAGGCGACGCCGCGCACGTGCACTACCCGTACAACGGGCAGGGCCTCGGCACCGCCATCGGCGACGCGGTGAACCTCGGCTGGAAGATCGCCGCCGAGGTCCACGGCTGGGCGCCGGCGGACCTGCTCGACTCGTACCACGTGGAGCGGCACCTCGCCGGCCGGCTCGCCTGCATGAACATCCAGGCGCAGCTCGCCCTCCTCTACCCGCGCCCGCTGGCCCGCTACATGCGGGAGATGATGGGCGAGTTCCTGAAGTTCGACGAGGTGAACGTCTTCCTCGCCGAGATCGTCACCAACCTCGGCCCCGCCGTCCCCATCGCCTACGAAGGCGTGCCGGAGCCCGTCGAAGGCGACCGGCTGCTCGGCCGGCGGCTGCCGAAGGTGCAGATCAAGACCGCGGACGGCGACATGGGCGTCGCCGAGACCCTGCAGTCCGGCCGCGGTGTGCTGCTCGACCTGTCCGGTGACGCCTCCGCGCAGGAGGAGAGCGGCTGGGCCGACCGCGTCGACGTGGTCCGCGCCCAGCCCGTACCGGACCTGCCGGGGACCCTGCTGCTGCGCCCGGACGGCTGCGTCGCCTGGCACGACGGCGGCGGCTGGGGCCAGGACGAGCTGCGCACCGCCCTGCGCACCTGGTTCGGCGCCCCGACCGGCTGACGAGCCGGTCGGGTGCGCATCATCCCGGAGACCGCGGCGGAATCGGCCGTCGCGGTCTGCGGGCGTGGCGGCAATGCCGCGGCGGTCGGCGTGAGAACCGGCCAAGGGCGGCTTTAGGCCAACGGCACAGCATGACCGCGTCGGCGCCGGTGCCTGCTCTCCTGAGCGGTGCCCGGCGCCTTCGCCCAGCAGTACCACCACCAGAAGGGAAAGCAGTGCGCCCTACAGAGTTCCCCTCCCGGCTGACCGCCGCCGGGGCCGCGGCCATCGCGCTCACCGTGCCCATCGGCGCGAGCCAGGCCCACGCCGCGGACACGCACAAGGAAGAGTGCGTGACCATCTCGTTCATCGAGCAGCTGGTCACCACCGAGACCAAGGACGCGGCTCCGGTCGGTCCCAGCGTCGGCGACGTCGTGATCACCGAGGACGCGGTGCTGGACGACCAGCGCAACCGCATCGGGACCAACGACATCAAGGGCATCATCATCAAGAAGGACGCCGCCACCGGCGAGCTGTTCTCCTTCTCGGCCTCCGAGTACACCCTCGACGACGGCACCATCCACGTCGCGGGCCTGGTCAACCTGACCGCGCTGGCCTCCGGCAAGGAGCAGAAGCTCCCGGCCTACGGCACCGGCGGCCGCTACGCGGGCAAGGTCGGCGAGCTGTCGTGGACCCTCGTCAGCGAGACCGAATCGCTCAACTCCATTGCGCTCTGCGACTGACGTCGCGCGCCGCAGCCGAACGACGGGCTGAGACCGGCGGGCACCGCCCGCCGGTCGATCCTGCCCGACCCCCGACCCGCAGAGCCCGGGAAGTGCGATGATCCTCGAACCTCAGGTGTGGGCCGCCGCCCCGGCGGACAGCTCCGGCAACTGGGCCACCGACCTCATGGAGAGCCTCGGCTCGCCCGGCGTCGCCATCGCCACCGGCCTGGAAAGCCTCTTCCCCACCGTGCCCAGCGAACTCGTGCTGCTGCTCGGCGGGTACACGGCCCGGCTCGGCGACCTCAACTTCCTCGCCCTCGTGTGCTGGAGCACCATCGGATCCGTGGTCGGCTCCGTCCTGCACTACTACGTCGGCGCGCTCCTCGGCCGGCGCCGCACCCGCGCCATCTTCATCCGCTTCCCGCTGGTCCAGGAGTCCGACCTCGACCGCGCCGAGGGGTGGTTCGCCCGCTACGGCGCCAAGGCCGTGCTCGTCGGCCGGCTGATCCCCATCGTGCGCAGCTACGTCTCGCTCCCCGCCGGCATCGAACGCATGCCGATGCCGCTGTTCACGGCGTACACGGCGATCGGCTCGCTGCTGTGGAACCTCGTCCTGCTCACCGTCGGCTACGCCGTCGGCAGCAGCCACGACACCGTCGAGCAGTACGCCAACGGGTTCACCGCCGTCGTCGGCGGCCTCCTCCTCGTACTCGTCGCACGGTTCGTCTTCGTCCGGCTGCGCGCCCGGCGCCGGGAGCGGCGCGAGACCCCGGCAGAGCCGGTATGACCTGCAAGTAAGGGCACTCAGCCCACGGTTAGGCCCTCTTTAGCCCGGCCGCCCAGCATGAGCGAGTACAGCGCCCGGCACCGCTTCCGCGCGCCCGCCGGGGCCCCGACGGAACGGAGTGTGGACAGTGTCGGAACCGGCGGCCCAGGCCCTCGCGCGACCGGAAGGCCCGGCACCCATCGCCGTGGTCGGGACGGCCTGCCGTCTCCCGCAGGCCGACACACCCGAGGCGTTCTGGGAGCTGCTGCGCGACGGCCGCGACGCCGTCACCGGCCTCCCCGACGGGCGCCCCGACCTGCACGCGCCCGCCGAGGCGCCGGGAAAGGCACGCAGCGGCGCGTTCCTCGACCACGTCGACCTCTTCGACCCCGCGTTCTTCGGCATCGGCCCGCGCGAGGCCGCCGCCATGGACCCGCAGCAGCGCCTCGTGCTGGAGCTGGCGTGGGAGACGCTGGAACGGACCGGCATCGTGCCCGCGTCGCTCGCCGGCACCCGCACCGGCGTGTTCGTCGGCGCCATGGCCGACGACTACGCCCGGCTCACCCAGCAGCTCGGACCCGCGGCCGTCGGCCAGCACACCGTGACCGGCCTGCACCGCGGCATCATCGCCAACCGCGTCTCCTACCTCCTCGGCCTCACCGGCCCCAGCATGTCCGTCGACACCGGGCAGTCCTCCTCGCTCACCGCCGTGCACCTCGCCTGCGAGAGCCTGCTGCGCGGCGAGGCGGACCTTGCCCTCGCCGGCGGCGTCAGCCTCAACCTCACAGCCGACGGCTACGAGATCACCGAGGCGTTCGGCGCCCTGTCGCCCGACGGCCGCTGCCACACCTTCGACGCCCGCGCCAACGGCTATGTGCGCGGCGAGGGCGGCGGCCTCGTACTGCTCAAGCGGCTCTCCGACGCCCTCGACGACGGCGACCGGGTGCTCGGCGTCATCCTCGGCAGCGCCGTCAACAACGACGGCACCACCGACACCCTCACCACCCCCGGCGCCCGGGGCCAGACCGACCTGCTGCGCCTGGCCTGCGACCGCGCCGGCGTCGCCCCAGGCGACATCCAGTACGTCGAACTCCACGGCACCGGCACCCGGCTCGGCGACCCCGTCGAGGCGACGGCGCTCGGCGAGGCCCTGGGCGCCGGCCGCGGCGACGGGGACCGGCTGCGCGTCGGCTCCGCCAAGACCAACGTCGGCCACCTGGAGGGCGCGGCCGGCATCACCGGCCTGATCAAGACCCTGCTGAGCCTGCACCACCGCGAGCTGCCCCGCAGCCTCCACTTCCGCTCCGCCAACCCCGCGATCCCGCTCGCCGGCCTCGGGCTGCGGGTGCAGGAGGAGCACGGCCCCTGGCCGGACGGCGACCGGCGGCTGATCGCCGGGGTCAGCTCGTTCGGAATGGGCGGCGCGAACGCGCACGTGGTGGTGGCGGAACCGCCGTCGCACAGCCCGGACGAAGAGGAGGACGCCGATGGCATCCCCGCGGACCCGGACCGGGCGCCCGTCGGCGCCGCCGGCGTGCTGCCCTTCCTCCTCTCCGCCCGCAGCGCCGCCGCCCTGCGGGCCCAGGCGCGCCGGCTGCACGACCACCTGACCGCGCGAGGCGACGTCGCCACCCCCCTCGACGTCGCCCGCGCCCTCTTCACCACCCGCTCGGCCTTCGAGTACCGGGCCGCGGTCCTCCCCGCCCTCACCCCCGCGGAGGCGACGGCCCCCGCCGCGGAGGGGACCCGCGACGCCCTCCTGGCGGGTCTCGCGGCGCTCGCCGACGACACCCCCGCCTCCGGCATCCTGCGCGGCACCGTCCGCGACGGCCGCGTCGCGCACCTCTTCGCCGGCCAGGGCAGCCAGCGCGCCGGCATGGGCAGCGAGCTGTACGCGACCTGGCCGGTCTTCCGCGCCGCACTCGACGAGCTGTGCACCGCCCTCGATGTCGCACTCGCGCCGTACGTCGACCGCCCCCTGCGCGACGTGATGTTCGCCGACGACGACCCG
This sequence comes from Streptomyces aculeolatus, assembly GCF_020400605.1. Lineage (GTDB taxonomy): Bacteria > Actinomycetota > Actinomycetes > Streptomycetales > Streptomycetaceae > Streptomyces > Streptomyces aculeolatus. The sequence continues at coordinate 7,242 of NZ_JAINRD010000053.1, forward strand.
GAGCTGCACCGCACCGTCTACGCGCAGCCTGCGCTCTTCGCCTTCGAGGTCGCCCTCTTCCGGCTGCTCGAGAGCTGGGGGGTGCGCCCCGACGTGGTGGCAGGACACTCCATCGGCGAACTCGCCGCCGCCCACGTCGCCGGCGTACTCACCCTGCCCGACGCCTGCCGTCTGGTCGCCGCCCGCGGCGGGCTCATGCAGGCGCTGCCGGAGGGCGGCGCGATGCTGTCCGTCCGCGCACCCGCCGTCGAGGTCGAGGCGCTCCTCACCGGGCCGGACGCCCTCGCCGGGCTGGACATCGCCGCGGTCAACGGCCCCGCGGCCACCGTCGTTTCGGGCGACGCCGAGGCCGTCGACCGCATGGCCGCGGCATGCGCGGAGCGGGACTGGAAGACGCGCAGGCTGCGGGTGAGCCACGCCTTCCACTCCGCGCACATGGACGGCATGCTCGCCGACTTCGCGGCCGTCGCCGCCGAGCTGGACTTCCGCCCGCCGCGCATCCCGATCGTGTCCAACCTCGACGGCCAGGAGGTCGGCGCCGACGAGATCTGCGACCCCGGCTACTGGGTGCGGCACGTCCGCAGGACCGTCCGCTTCCACGAAGGGGTGCGCTGGCTGGGCGCGGCCGGCGTCACCACGCTCGTGGAGATCGGCCCCGACGGCGTCCTGTCCGCCATGGCCAAGGACTGCCTGCCGAACGCCGTGACCGTACCCCTGCGCCGCGGCGGCACGCCCGAAGCCCGCGAGGTGCTGACCGCGGTCGTACGGGCCCACCTGCACGGCGTGGCCGTCGACTGGTCCGCCGTCTTCCAGGGCACGGGCACCGGGCATGTCGACTTGCCGACGTACGCGTTCCAGCGCGAACGGCACTGGCTGACGGGGGAGAAGCAGACCGCGGCCGTGCGCCCGGCCGCCGGCCCCGGCGAGGCGCGTACGGAAGCGCCGCTCCCTCCGGCTACGACCACTACCGCCACCGTCGGTTCAGGCGCCGGCCTTGCGAAGACCCTGGCGCTCGTCGTGGGCGAGGCCGCGGGCGTCCTCGGCTACGCCGACGCGTCGGCCGTCGAAGTGCGGCGCGCCTTCCGCGACCTCGGCTTCGACTCGATCTCCGCCGTCACCCTCCGCGACCGGCTGGCCGACGCCACCGGCCTCGACCTGCCCAGCTCCGTCCTCTTCGACCACCCCACCCCCGAACGCCTCGCCGCCCACCTGCACGCCCGCCTCACCGGCGCCGACGACGGCGTCGCGACGACGGCCACCGCCGTGGATGC
>NZ_JAINRD010000054.1 GCF_020400605.1 Streptomyces aculeolatus
CTGCTCCCAGTAGCCCCAGGCGAGGCTGGTCGTGGGGAGCCCCTGCCGGGTGCGGTGGTGGGCGAGGGCGTCCACGTACGTGTTGGCCGCGGCGTAGTTCGCCTGGCCGGGGTTGCCCAGCGTGCCGGCGGCCGACGAGTAGAGGACGAAGTGGGCGAGGTCCAGGTGCTTGGTGGCCTGGTGGAGGTGGTACGCGGCGTCCACCTTCGGCGCCAGCACCGGGTGCAACTCGTCGGGAGTGAGCTTGGCGAGAGTGGCGTCGTTCAGGGCCCCGGCGGTGTGGATGACGGCGGTGAGGGGGTGGTCGCCGTCGACGGAGTCGATCAGGGCGGTGACCTGGTCCGCGTCGGTGGTGTCGCATGCGGTGACAGTGACCTGCGCGCCGAGTGCGGTGAGTTCGTCGGTGAGCGCGGGGGCGTTCGGGTGGTCCGGGCCGCTGCGTGAGGCCAGAAGAAGGTGGCGTACGCCGTGCTCGGTGATCAGGTGGCGGGCCGTCAGGCTCGCCAGGCCGCCGGTGCCGCCGGTGATCAGGACGGTGCCCCCGGGGTCGAGGGGCCGGGCGGCGGCGTCGGTGGCGGTGGACCGCGTCAGGCGCGGGGTGAGCACCCGGCCGTCGCGCAGGGCGAGTTGGGGTCCGCCGGTGGCCAGGGCCTCGGCGAGCTGCGGGATGTCGGCCGCGTTGCCCCTGATGCCGGCGGCGTCGGTGTCGATGAGGCGGATGCGGTCGGGCTGTTCGTTCTGGGCGGTACGGACCAGGCCCCACAGCGGCGCGTGCGCCAGGTGCACGTCCTCGGCCGCGTCGGTGGCGACGGCTCGGTGGGTGAGGACGACGAGCTGCCGGTCGCTCTGGTCGTTGTGGGCCAGCCAGTTCTGTACGTGAGTCAGCAGCGCCTCGGTCGCCACGTGCGCCGCGGCCGGGGTGTCCTCGGCGGCCGGTACGGCGACGTACACGTCGACCTGGTCGAGATCCACCTGCTCCACCGGCTCGGCGGGGGCCGGGTTCCACGCCACGTGGAAGAGGCTGTTGCGCGTCGCGGCTCCCGTACGGGCGCTGCCGGTCAGCGCACCGGGGTCGATGGGGCGGGTGTTGAGGGCGGTGATGGTGGCGACGGGGGCGCCGGTGGGGTCCCAGGCGTGGAGGGTGAGGTCGTGGCCGTGTTCGCCTGCGGGTACGAGGGTGGTGCGGAGGTGGGTGGCGCCGGTGGCGTGGACGGACACACCGCTCCACGCGAACGGCAGCCGAAGCTCCTGCGCGGCGTCACGGTCCTCGTCAAGACTGCGGGTGGCGAGAGGGTGGAGGGTGGCGTCGAGCAGCGCGGGGTGGATGGTGTGGCCCGCGGTGTCGGCGTCCTCGGCGAGGCCGATCTCGGCGTGGAGGCTGCCATCGGGGTGCGCCCAGGCGGCGGTCACGCCCTGGAACGCGGGCCCGTACTCGTAGCCGGCAGCCGCCATCCGGGCGTAGAGGCCGGTGGTGTCGAGCCGCTGTGCACCGGTGGGCGGCCACTGGGTGAGCGGCTGGGCCGCCTCCACCGGTTCGGCGGTCAGGGTGCCGGTGGCGTGGCACGTCCACGGCTCGGGATCGGCGTCGTCGGTGTGCGGCCGGGAATGGATGGTGACCTGCCGGCGGCCGGGACCGCCGTCCTCGGCGCCCGCGTCGGGGCTCGTGGTGACCTGGAGGTCGCGGGCGGCCTCGTTCAGGAGCAGGGGCGCCTGGAGGGTCAGCTCTTCGAGGTGGGTGGCGCCGGTGTGGTCGCCTGCGTGCAGGGCGAGGTCCACGAGGGCGGTGCCGGGCAGCAGGACCGTACCCGCAACAGCATGGTCGGCGAGCCAGGGGTGGGTGCCCAGGCTGACCCGGCCGGTGAACACGGTGGTCGCGTACGCGCCCTGCGTGCTGTCGCCCGAGTCCTCGTTGCCGTCGGCGAGCTGCACGGCGGCGCTGAGGAGCGCGTGGGCGCTGCTGATCTGACCGAGGTCGGTGGCACTGGTGAGCTGCGCCGCGGACTGGATCCAGTAGCTGTCGCGCTGGAAGGGGTAGGTGGGCAGCTCGGGCAACTCGTCGTCGGAGAGGCCGGCGGCGGGGAGGTGGGGGGTGAGGTCGATGGGGTGGTGGTGGGTGTGGAGGGTGGTGAGTGCGGTGAGGAAGCGGGTTTGGGTGCCGTTGTTGCGGATGAGGGTGGCGTGGTGGCGGGCGGGGGTGGCGTGCTGTTCGAAGGTGTCGGCCAGGGCGGCGGTCATGACGGGGTGGGGGCTGGACTCGATCAGCGTGTAGTGGCCGTCGTCGAGGAGTTGTTCGAGGGTGGTGTGGAAGTGGACGGGGTGGCGGAGGTTGTCGAACCAGTACTCCGCGTCCAGCAGCCGGTCTTCCGCGAGGAGGGTGCCGGTGTGGGTGGAGTAGAACGGGATGCTGGGAGCCACGGGCTTGATGGCGGCGCGCTGGGTCAGGTCGCCGAGGATCGTGTCGCGCAGGTCTTCGACGTGCGGGGTGTGTGAGGCGTAGTCGACGGGGATCAGCCGGGCGCGGACTTCGCGCTCCTGGTACGTGTTGACCAGGTCGGTGAGGGGCTGTGTTTCCCCGGCGAGGATGGTGGTGTGCGGTCCGTTGACCGCGGCCACGTAGACGCCCTCGGGCAGGTCGCCCAACTCGTCCTGCGGCAGGGGGAAGGAGGCCATGGTGCCGGTGCCGGCGAGGCGGGTGATGGCTTGCGCCCGCAGCGCCACCACGGCGACAGCGTCAGGCAGCGTCAGCGCGCCGGCGATGTACGCGGCGGCGATCTCGCCCTGGGAGTGGCCGATGACCGCGTCGGGCTCCACGCCGTGGTGGCGCAAAAGCTGGGCGATGCCCGTCATGACGGCGAACAGTGCGGGCTGCACGACGTCAACACGGTCGAGCGCGTTCTCGTCTTCGCTGGCGAGGACTTCGAGGAGGTCCCAGTCGCACCACCGTGACAACTCGTCCCGGCACGCTGCCAGGTGTGCCGCGAAGGCCGGTTCCTGGGCGGCGAGTTCGTAGCCCATACGGGTCCACTGCGACCCCTGGCCAGGGAACACGAACGCGGTCTTCCCGGCAGACACCGATCCCGGGCCCGTGACCAGCGCCGCGTGCGCGGCACCTGTGGCCAGCGCAGTCAGGGCCTCCACCAGTTCGTCCCGGTCGGCCGTGACGACGCCTGCACGGTGCTCCATCTTCGCCCGACCGGACCACAACCGCGCGGCCAGCGGACCCACTTCGGTCTCCGGGTGCTGCTCCACATACCCCGCGAGCTGCTCGGCAGCCTGCGCCAGCGCTCCCGCCGTACGTGCGGAAACCACCACCGGCACCGCGGCGTCGGAGCCGGGCACGTCCCCGTCCGCAACCTCGCCCGACGCAGGCCGGGCCGAGGCTGCTTCCAGGATCAGGTGCGCGTTGGTGCCGCTCATGCCGAACGACGACACCGCCGCACGCCGCGGCCGGCCCGTCTCCGGCCACTCCCGCGTCTCCGTCAGCAGCGACACGTGGCCGGTGTCCCACTCCACGTGGGTCGAGGGCCGATCCACGTTCAGGGTCTGCGGGAGCCGGCCGTGCCGCAGGGCCTCGACCATCTTGATGACGCCCGCAACCCCGGAAGCGGCCTGCGTGTGGCCGATGTTGGACTTGATGGAGCCCAGCCACAGGGGCTGCTCCTCGGTGTGCGCCTGGCCGTAGGTGGCGAGGAGCGCCTGCGCCTCGATGGGGTCGCCCAGCGTCGTACCCGTGCCGTGCGCCTCGACCACGTCGATCTGCTCCGCGGTCAGGCCCGAGTTGGCCAGCGCCTGTTCGATGACCCGCTGCTGCGACGGGCCGTTGGGCGCGGTCAGGCCGTTGGACGCGCCGTCCTGGTTGATCGCGGAACCCATCAGCACCGCCAGGACCCGGTGTCCGTTGCGCTCCGCGTCCGAGAGCCGTTCGAGCAGCAGGAGGCCCGCGCCCTCGCCCCAGCCGGTGCCGTCCGCGGCATCCGCGAAGGGCTTGCAGCGGCCGTCGGCGGCCAGGCCGCGCTGGCGGGAGAAGACCTGGAAGGTGCCGGGGGTGGCCATGATGGTGGCGCCGCCGGCGAGGGCGAGGTCGCACTCGCCGTTGCGCAGCGCCTGCATGGCCAGGTGCAGGGCCACCAGGGACGACGAGCACGCCGTGTCCACCGTCATCGCCGGGCCTTCGAGCCCGAAGGTGTACGCGATCCGGCCGGACGCCACGCTGCCCGAGCTGCCGGTGGCGATGTAGCCCTCCAGCCCCTCCGGGTTCTGGTGCAGCCGCAGCAGGTAGTCCTGGGAGATGACGCCCGCGAACACACCGGTGTTGCTGCCGTGGAGCGCCGCGGGGTCGATGCCGGCCCGCTCGAACGCCTCCCACGAGGTCTCCAGCAGCAGCCGCTGCTGCGGGTCCGTGGACAGCGCCTCACGCGGGTTCATGTGGAAGAAGTCCGCGTCGAACAGGTCGGCGTCGTGCAGGAACGCCCCGTGCCGGGTGTAGACCTTGCCCGTCGCGTCGGGGTCCGGGTCGTACAGGTTCTCCAGGTCCCAGCCGCGGTTGGTCGGCAGGTCGCCGATGGCGTCGCGACCGGTGCTGACGAGGTCCCAGAGCGCCTGCGAGTCGCGTACGCCGCCGGGATAGCGGCAGGCCATCGAGACGATCGCGATGGGGTCGTCGGTGACGGCGACGGCGGTGCCGGCACGGCTCCTGGCCCGGGAGGTGAGCGACCCGGTGTCCAGGAACTGGCCGAGGAGGTGGCGGGTCAGCCCCTGGGGGGTCGGGTGGTCGAAGATCAGGGTCGCGGGAAGGCGCAGCGCGGTCGCGTTCGTGAGGCGGTTGCGCAGTTCGACGGCGGTGAGGGAGTCGAAGCCCAGCTCCTTGAACGGGCGCTGCGCGTCGATCGCGTCGCCGGTGCCGTGGCCGAGGACCGCGGCGACGTTGCTGCGGACCAGGTCCAGCAGACGGCGCTCCTGCTCGGCCTCGGGGAGCGCGGCGAGCTGCTCGGCGAGCGCGTTGCCGTCGCCCGCCGCCGAGGTGGCGGCGACACGGCGGGACGGCCGGGGGACGACGTCGCGCAGCAGCGCCGGGAGACGGGGGGCACTGCGCAGGGCGGGGGGGTTGAGCGGAAGGCAGAGCTGGTACGCCTCGGGGCCGGCGAGGGCCGCGTCGAACAGGCGGAAGGCGTGGTCGGCTTCGAGCGGGGTGGTGCCGTGAGTGACGTTGCGGACCTCGTTGTCGCTGAGGTGACCGGTGAGTCCGCTGGCCTGCTTCCAGTAGCCCCAGGCGAGGCTGGTGGTGGGCAGGCCCTGCCGGGTGCGGTGGTGGGCGAGGGCGTCCAGGTAGGCGTTGGCGGCGGCGTAGTTGGCCTGGCCGGGGTTGCCCAGGGTGCCGGCGGCGGAGGAGTACACGACGAAGTGCGCCAGGGGCAGGTGCCGCGTCGCCTCGTGCAGGTGGTGGGCGGCGTCGACCTTCGGGTCGAGGACCGGGTGCAGGTTCTCGGGGGTGAGCTGCGTGAGGACGGTGTCGTTCAGGGCGCCCGCGGTGTGGATGACTGCCGTGAGCGGGTGGTGTTCGTCGATGGAGTCGACGAGGGCGTGTACGGCGTCGGGGTCGGTGACGTCGCAGGCGGTGACGGTGATCTCGGCGCCGAGCGCTTCGAGTTCTTCGCTGAGCGTTGCGGCGTCCGGGTGGTCGGGGCCGCTGCGGGAGGCGAGGAGGAGGTGGCGTACGCCGTGTTCGGTGATCAGGTGGCGGGCCGTCAGGCCGGCGAGGACGCCGGTGCCGCCGGTGATCAGGACCGTACCGTCCGGGTCGAGCGCCCGCGGAAGGGTCAGGACCAGCTTGCCCGTGTGCCGGGCCTGGCTGAGATGGCGGAGAGCCTGCGGGGTGTGCCGTACGTCGAACGCGGCCGTGGGCAGCGGGGTGAGGTGGCCTTCGGCGAACAGCTCGGTCAGGTGGGCCAGGATCTGCTGGATGCGGTCCGGGCCGGCCTCGATGAGGTCGAAGTTCCGGTACTGGACCTGGTGCTCCGCCTGCACGGTGTCGGCGTCGCGGACGTCCGTCTTGCCCATCTCGATGAACCGGCCGCCGGGACGCGCAAGGCGCAGGGAGGCGTCGGTGAACTCGTGGGCGAGGGCGTTGAGGACGACGTCGACGCCCTGGTCGGGGCCGTGGGTGCGGAAGTGCTCCTCGAAGTCCAGGCTCCGGCTGGACGCGATGTGCGCGTCGTCGAGCCCTTGGGCGTAGAGCAGGTGGTGCTTGCCGGGGCTGGCGGTCGCGTAGACCTCGGCGCCGAAGTGGCGGGCGAGTTGGAGCGCGGCGGAGCCGACGCCGCCGGTCGCGGCGTGCAGGAGCAGTGACTCGCCGGCCTCCAGCCGGCCCAGGTCCTTCAGCGCGTAGTACGCGGTGAGGAACGCCACCGGAATGCCCGCCGCCTGGGTGGACCCCCACTGCTCGGGCACGGTGGTCAGCAGGCGGTGGTCGGTGACGGCGTGGGAGCCCGCGCCGTCGATCATCACGCCCATCACCCGGTCGCCCACGGCGAAGTCGGTGACGTCGTCGGCGACGCCGGTGACGACGCCCGCGCCCTCGCTGCCGAGGGGGGCGTCGCCGGGGTACATGCCCAGGGCGATGAGCGTGTCGCGGAAGTTGAGGCCGATCGCGTGCAGTCGTACGCGCACCTGTCCGCCGGCCAGCGGCCCGTCCCACTCCGGCATCGGCCGGCAGGTGACCGCCTCCAGCGTGCCGTCGCCCCCGCTGGCCAGCTTCCAGGTGCTCTCCGGCATCGCGAGCGCCCCGCCGGCGCCGGTCGCGCGCACCAGGCGCGCGACGAGGAACTGCCCGTGGCGGAGGGCGAGCTGCGGCTCGCCCTCGGCGAGGGCGGCGGCGAGCTGCGGTACGTCGGTGACCGCCGCCGCGTCCACCTCGGTGTCGGTGTCGACGAGGTGGATGCGGGCGGGCTGTTCGTTCTGGGCGGTACGGACCAGGCCCCACAGCGGCGCGTGCGCCAGGTGCACGTCCTCGGCCGGGCCGGTGGCGACGGCGCGGTGGGTGAGGACGACGAGGCGGCGGTCCGTCTCGTCGTTGTCGGCCAGCCAGCCCTGGAGGTGGGTGAGCAGCGCTTCGGTCGCGGCATGGGCCGCGGCCGGAGTGTCCTCCGCGGGCCGGGGGGCGACGTAGAGGTCCACCAGGTCCGGATCGATGCGGTCGGAGTCGTCCTGCCGAGGCTGCGGCGGGGTCCAGGCGAGCTGGAAGAGGCTGTTGCGGGTCGCGGCACCGGCGTCGGCACCGCCGCTGGTCAGTGCGGTGGCGTCGATGGGGCGGGTGTTGAGGGCGGTGATGGTGGCGACGGGGGCGCCGGTGGGGTCCCAGGCGTGGAGGGTGAGGTCGTGGCTGTGTTCGCCGGTGGGTACGAGGGTCGCGCGGAGCCGGGTGGCGCCGGTGGCGTGGACGGACACACCGCTCCACGCGAACGGCAGCCGCAGCTCCTGCGCCTCGTCCTTCGCGGCGCCGCCCTTGGCGAGCGCGCGGAGGGCCAGCGGGTGGAGGGCGGCGTCGAGCAGGGCCGGGTGGACGGTGTGCCCGTCGGCGTCCGTGTCCCCGGGAAGGGCGACCTCGGCGTGGAGGGTGCCGTCGGGCTGCGACCAGGCGGCGGTCACGCCGCGGAAGGCGGGCCCGTACCCGTACCCGGCCGCAGCCATCTTCGGGTACAGCTCGGAGACGTCGAGGGCCTGCGCCCCGGCGGGCGGCCACTGGCCCAACGACTCGGCCGCCGCGGCCGGTTCCGCGGTGAGCGTGCCGGTGGCGTGGCACGTCCAGGACTCGGGCCCGGCCTCGTCGTCGGTGTGGGGACGGGAGTGGATCGTGACCTGCCGACCGCCCTGGCCGTCGGGGAGCGGCGCGGTGGTGACCTGGAGGTCGCGGGCGCCGGCCTCTTCGAGCGTCAGCGGGGCGTGGAGGGTCAGCTCTTCGAGGTGGGTGGCGCCGGTGTGGTCGCCGGTGTGCAGGGCGAGGTCCACGAGGGCGGTGCCGGGCAGCAGGACCGTACCCGCAACCGCATGGTCGGCGAGCCAGGGGTGCGTGGCCAGGCTGAGGCGGCCGGTGAACACCATCGTGCTGGCACCGGTCTCCGCCGCACCGGTGGTGTCGGCGAGTTGGACGGCGGCGCTGAGGAGGGGGTGCGTGGTGCTGCTCAGGCCGAGGTCGGTGGCGCTGGTCAGCTGGGCCGGGGCGTCCAGCCAGTAGGGCTGGTGCTGGAACGGGTAGGTGGGCAGCCCGTGCAGCAGCTCGACGGACTCGTCGACAGGCGGGAGGTGGGGGGTGAGGTCGATGGGGTGGTGGTGGGTGTGGAGGGTGGTGAGTGCGGTGAGA
>NZ_JAINRD010000055.1 GCF_020400605.1 Streptomyces aculeolatus
ACACTGAAGCCGCTGCTCGCACCGTCCTGATTCACCGCGGAGCCGCGCACGACCGCCAGCACCTCGTGGCCGTTCCGCCGTGCGTCCGACAGCCGCTCCACCAGCAGCATTCCCACGCCCTCCGACCAGCCCGCGCCGTCCGCACCGTCCGAGAAGGACTTGCAACGACCGTCCGGCGCCAGCCCTCTCTGGCGGCTGAACCCGACGAAGACATCGGGGGTAGGCATCACGGTCGTCCCGCCGACCAACGCCATGGGGCATTCACCGTTGCGGAGCGCCTGGACGGCCAGGTGCAGCGCGACCAACGACGACGAACACGCCGTATCCACCGTCACCGCCGGCCCCTCCAGGCCGAAGGTGTAGGACAGCCGACCTGAGACAACGCTCGCGACGGCTCCCGTTCCGAGGAATCCCTCGAAGTCGTTGCCGCCTTGTTCAAGCAGCTTTGCGTAGTCGTGGTACATCGAGCCGGCGAAGACACCGGTTGAACTTCCACGAAGCGAGGTCGGATCGATACCTGCGCGTTCGAACACTTCCCAGGCAACCTCAAGCAACAAACGCTGCTGCGGATCGGTGCCCACGGCCTCACGCGGTGACATGCCGAAGAACCCGGGGTCGAATCCGGCTACGTCCTCAAGGAAGCCTCCCTTGCGGACATACGTTTTGCCTTCTTTGTCGGGGTCCGGGTCATAGAGCCCCTCAAGGTCCCACCCGCGGTCGTCCGGGAACCCAGAGATCGCGTCCTTGGCGGAGTCGACCAGCTGCCACAAGTCCTCCGGGGAAGCGACCCCGCCCGGGTAACGGCACGCCATGCCCACGATCGCGATGGGTTCACGGCTTTCCGCCTCGCGCTCATCGAGACGTTGACGCGCGTCCCGCAGGTCGACAACGACTCGATTGAGATATTCCCGGAGCTTCTTTTCCTCGCTGGTCACCGTCGCCAACCCCTCTGGAGAGCCGAATAGAACGCTGGGTACATGCGCGTCAAGGCGTTCCCAGCTCTCTGTCAATCAGTTCGAACATTTCCTCGTTTGTCGCCGCGCTCACGTCGTAGTCGCGGTCTCGGTTACGCTCGGCGCTCCCTTCGAACTTGTGCAGCATGTCCCTGAGTGTCCGCGCCAGGTGTTCTCGCGTTTCTGAGTCCGGAGGGCACTCGGCGAGCACCTGCTCGGCCTTCTTCAATGCCTCGTTCGCCCGTGCGGCGTGTCGTGCTGCCGCAGATTCATCGCCTGCTGGCTGGAGCTCCGCGAGGAGGTGGTCGGCGAGCGCGGATGACGTGGGGTAGTCGAAGGCCAGGGTGGACGGGAGCCGCAATCCGGTGGCGGCGCTGAGACGGTTGCGGAGCTGGACGGCGGCAAGCGAGTCGATTCCCATGTCGACAAGCCCTTGGGCAACGTCCACCGCTCCCGGTGAGGCGTGGCCGAGCACGGCGGCGACGTGGGTGCGAACTACGTTGAGCAGCAGTTGCTCCCGCTCCCTTTCCGGCAGAGCCTCGATCTTCGCCGCGAGCGAGCCGCTCTCATCGCCGGCCGCGGCGGCTCCCACGGCGTGACTCCGCCGCACCGGCTTCCGCACCAAGTCCCGGAATAGGGGGGGCAGCACTCCCGCGACAGCTTCTTCGCGCAGCCGTGGGATGTCCAGGCGGACCGGCACGAGGAGCGCTTCCGCCGCATCGCCGTCGCCTTCGCCGCCTCGCACCGCCGCGTCGAAGTGGTGCAGTGCGATGTCGGTGGGAAGGGGCAAGAATCCCCTGTTCGCGAGCCGGGTCTCTGTATCCTCGCCGGCCTGCCTGACCAGCGCGCTCTCGCGTTCAGCCCAGAGTCCCCATCCGAGGGAGACCACAGGGACGCCCTGGGCACGCAGACGATGGGCTAAGGCGTCGAGGAACGAGTTGGCGGCTGCGTAGTTGCCCTGTCCGGTATTGCCCACGACACCTGCGGCCGAGGAGAAGAGTACGAACATCCGCAGCTTCAAGCCGCGCGTGAGGTGCTGGAGATTGAGGGCGGTGTCGACCTTCGGACGCAGCACGCGCTCGACCTGGTCCCGGCTCAGAGAGCTGACGAGGCCGTCGTCCACGGCACCGGCCGCGTGCACGATGCCCATGAGAGGCACCGACGCAGGAATCTCGCGCAGTACCGCGGCGAGTCCGTCACGATCGGCCCCATCGCAGGCCACTATGCTCACGGCTGCGCCGCGCTCCCGCAGCTCGTCCCTAAGCTCAGTCGCGCCCGGTGCGTCCATGCCGCGCCGACTGGTCAACACCAGGTTCCTGACCCCGTGCTCGGTGACCAGGTGGCGCGCCACGACGGCGCCGAGAGTACCGGTTCCGCCTGTGACCAGAACAGTGCCGTCGCCTGTGGAGGACGCGACGGGGGCGGCGGACCCCGCGTGCTGCCGGTCGATGGAGCCGTGCCGCGTCAGCCGTGGTACGAACGCCGTTCCGTCGCGAAGTGCCACCTGGGATTCGCCCTCGTCGCGCGCGGCGGTTACCGCCCGGCGTAGCAACGCGGCCGAGTCGGCGTCCTCGTACACGTTGCCGTCCAGATCGAGGAGTATGAAACGGCCTGGGTTCTCGGAGGCGGCCGACCGCAGCGCCCCCAGTGCCGCGGCCTGCGCGAGATCGATGCTGTCCGCGTCGCTGGCTTGGACGAGCTGAGCGCCCCGGGTCACGGCTACAAGTTGCGATGCGGAGAACTTCTCGTTGGCGAGCCAGTCCTGCGCGACGTCGAGGACCTGGTTGACCGTCTCGTGTACGTGGGCGACGCTCGCGGCGCTCTCCGCCGCCTCGTCGTCTGCGTGTTCGTCGCGGGAGGGTAGGGGCCACACAACGGCCTCGGGCACGGGAACTCCCGAGCCGATCGCCTCGGCCAGTGCGCTAAGGCTCGCGAAGGATCCGGCCTCAGCGGAGGGTTGGTGCGGATCGAGTAGGACCAGAGCATCGGAGGCATCGGTAGTCTCCGCGCCGTCGAAGGGCACTGGCTTCCACCGCAGATCGAACAGCGAGTCGTCTGCGGTGCCGGGTATCTGCCTGAGTTGCTCAGGTGCGCAAGGGCGGGAGACCAGAGAGCGGATGACCGCGACGAGTTGACCGCTCGCGTCGGCCATGTGGACCGTCACCTCTTGCGGCCCGGACCGTTTCAGGTGGACGCGCAACGAGTCGGCACCCTCGGCCAGCAGGCGTATCCCGTGGAAGGTGAACGGCAGCCACACCTGGCCCGGCCGCTCGTCCAGATCGTCGGCGACGACGACGTGCAGGGCAGCGTCCAGGAGCGCGGGATGAAGGCCGAAGCGGGCTGCGTCCTCATGGAGTTCGTCAGGCAGGGCCACCTCGGCGAAGAGGTCGCCATCCTGGCCTCGCCAGGCTGCACGCAGGCCTCGGAAGGCAGGACCGTACTCGTAGCCCGCCTGCGCCATCCGTTCGTACAGCTCCTCGGCGCTGTCAACTCCCTCGGCACTGTTGATTCCGCTGAGATTGATCCGTTGGATGCCGGGTGGGGGCCATTCGGATGACGCCCGGTCGGTGTCCGCGCCGCTGCTGGTGTCGGTGCCGGCTGTCGTCAGGATGGCGGTCGCGTGGCAGGTCCACGAGTGGCCGTCGTCGTCGTTGGCCGACCGGGAGTGAATGGTGGCCTCACGCTGTCCGGTGTCACCGGCCGCGCCGAGCCGTACCTGGAGATGCACAGTGTCGCGCTGTGAGAGGAGGAGGGGGGCTTGGAGGGTGAGTTCCTCGATCTCGTCGCAGCCGACTTCGTCGCCGGCACGGATCACCATCTCCACCAGAGCGGTCCCTGGCACAAGCACCGTCCCGTGCACAGCATGATCAGCCAGCCAGGGATGCGTGGACAACGACAGCCGCCCCGTCATCAGCCACTCATCGCTGTCCGCCACCTCCACCGCAGCACCCAGCAACGGATGATCCGCCGCACTCAGCCCCAACTCCCGCACATCACCCGCACCACGAGAACGCCCCCCGTCCAGCCAGAAACGCTCACGCTGAAAGGCATACGTCGGCAGATCGACACGACGAGCCCCAGCACCACCGAAGACCGCGTCCCAGTCCAGATCCACACCGTGCGCGTGAGCTTGCGCGGCGCTGGTGAGGAACTGGAGCATGCCGCCGTGATCCCGGCGTAGGGTCTCCACCACCGCGCACTGCCCCCCGGCCTCCGCCACCACGTCACCCATGCTCCCGGTGAGTACGGGATGCGGGCTGGCCTCGATGAACACCCCGGCACCCGCCCGCGCCAGCCCTTCGACCACCGGGGCGAACCGCACCGGCTCACGCAGATTCCGCACCCAATATCCGGCATCCAGGGTCGCGGTATCGATCACCTCACCCGTCACCGTGGAACGGAACTCCACCGAGCCCGCCACCGGACTGATACCGGACAGGGCCTGGAGCAGCTCCTCGCGGATCTCCTCGACCTGCGGACCATGCGAGGCGTAATCCACCCCGATACGCCGCGCCCACACCCCCTCCGACTCACACCGCGCCAGCAACTCCTCCACCGCCGCACCCTCACCCGACACCACCGTCGACGCCGGCCCATTGACCGCCGCCACAGCGACCCGGCCCTCCCAGCGCCCGACCAGACGTACCGCGTCCTCCTCACCCAACGCCACCTGCGCCATCGCACCCCCACCCGACAACGCGACCAACGCCTTCGACCGCAACGCCACCACACGCGCCGCATCCTCCAACGACAACCCACCCGCCACATGCGCAGCCGCAATCTCCCCCTGGGAGTGGCCCACCACCACATCCGGCACCACACCCACCGACTCCCACAACCGGGCCAAACCCACCATCACCGCAAACAACACCGGCTGCACCACATCCACCCGACGCAGCGACTCCTCACCCCCCTCCCGCAACACCTCACCCAACGACCACTCCACATACGGCGACAACGCCTCCTCACACGCCGCCACCACCCCCGCAAACACCTCACTGCCTTCCAGCAACTCCCGCGCCATCCCCACCCACTGCGAACCCTGACCCGGAAACACCAACACCACCCGGCCCACACACCGCGCCCCCACCACCACACCCGACGCCACACCCACAGACGCCACACCCGCAGACGCCTCAGCCGCTACCGCACCCAGCCCCGCAACCGCCTCATCCCGATCCGCAGCCAACACCACCGCACGGTGCTCCAAACCCGCACGCCCCGTCGCCAACGACCACCCCACATCACCCAACGACCCACCACCACCGGCCGCCAGAAACTCCCCCAACCGCGCAGCCTGACCAGCCAACGCACCCACCGACCGACCCGACACCACCAACGGCACCCGACCACCCGGCACCACACCATCCGGCACCCCGACCTCGCCGGTGTCTGGTTCAGGCGCCTCTTCCACAATCACGTGCGCGTTCGTCCCACTGATCCCAAACCCGGAGATGGCCGCCCGCCGCGGGTTCTCCTTTCGCTCCCACTTAACGGGTTCGGCCAGGAGCTGCAACGCCCCCGATGACCAGTCGATGTGGGATGACGGCTCGTCCACATGCAGGGTCTTGGGCAGCAGTCCATGGCGCGTGGCCATCACCATTTTGATCACACCGGCCACACCCGCGGCCGCCTGCGTGTGCCCGATATTCGACTTGATGGACCCCAGCCACAATGGCCACCCGGTGCCGCGCCCCTCGCCGTAGGTGGCGAGCAGGGCGTCGGCCTCGATCGGGTCACCCAGTGCTGTCCCAGTGCCGTGCGCCTCCACAACGTCGATGTCTGCAGGAGTCAGCCGACCGTTCGCCAGCGCCTGGCGGATCACCCGCTGTTGCGCAGGTCCGTTCGGAGCGCTCAGACCGCTGCTCGCCCCGTCCTGGTTCACCGCCGACCCTCGCACCACGGCCAGCACCTCATGCCCGTTCCGCCGCGCGTCCGAGAGCCGCTCCACCAGCAGCATGCCCACACCTTCAGCTGGTCCGAAGCCGTCAGCGGCGGCTGAGAACGCCTTGCAGCGCCCGTCTTCAGCCAGGGCTCGCTGACGGCTGAACTCGATGAACGTCCATGGATCGGGAAGAACGGTCACCCCGCCTGCCAGTGCCATGGTGCATTCGTCGTTCCGGAGTGCTTGGACGGCCAGGTGCAGGGCCACCAACGACGAGGAACACGCCGTATCCACTGTCACCGCCGGCCCCTCCAGACCGAAGGTGTAGGCGACACGGCCCGACACCACACTGGTGAGGTTTCCGGTGAGCGAGTACCCCTCCACGCCTGGCGGCAGGTGCGTGGCACCCGAGATGTATCCGGGGTTCCCCGACCCGACGAAGACCCCGGTGTTACTGCCTCTCATCGTTGTCGGGACAATGCCCGCTCGCTCGAACGTCTCCCATGCGGTCTCCAGCAGCAACCTCTGCTGCGGATCCATGGCCACTGCCTCGCGCGGTGAAATCCTGAACAGCTCCGCGTCGAACACGGTCGCGTCCTCAAGGAACCCGCCGCGCCGCGTGTATGTCGTTCCTTCGATGTCCGGATCAGGATGAAATATGCCTTCGGTGTCCCAGCCCCGATCCTCGGGGAAATCCGAGATCACATCGCATCCGTCGGCGACGACCTGCCACAACGCCTCCGGTGAGTCAATCCCGCCCGGAAAGCGGCACCCCATACCGACGATCGCGATGGGCTCCCCACGCCTGGCGTCCATCTCCTTGAGCTGCTGGCGCGCCTCGCGCAGGTTGCCTGTCATCCGCTTCAGGTAATCGCGAAGCTTGTCTTCGTTACTAGCCACCTGGCGCTGCCTCCAGAACGAGCGTGGCGATCAATCGGAAACCGAGGGTCAGTCGAGGCCGAATTCCTTGTCGATGAGGTTGAACATCTCGTCGTCCGAGACCACGTCCAGATCGACCGCCTCGGTCTCGCCGTTCGCCGTGCCTTCGGATTGATTGAGCTTCCAGAGCAGTGCCTGCAAACGCTCTGCCACGCGGTTACGTGACTCCTGATCCGAATCCATCGAGATCAGCATGTTCTCCAGTCGATCCAGCTCACTGATGATCGGCGGAGACGCGCTCTCATCACTCGGCCGCAGCTGCGCGTGCAAGGCTTCGGCCAGGGCGTTCACCGTCGGATAGTCGAAGATCAAGCTGGCCGTCAGGCGCAGTTCAGTCACGGCGTTCAAGCGGTTGCGCAACTCCACTGCCGCCAGGGAATCGAAGCCGAGCTCCATGAACCCGCGCTGGCCGTCGATGGTCGTCGGGGTCTTGTGCCCGAGTACGAAGGCCACGTGGGAAGCCACCAGGTCGCGCAGGGTC
>NZ_JAINRD010000056.1 GCF_020400605.1 Streptomyces aculeolatus
ACACCGAAGGGAAACGCCCGGAGAAGCCCGGTGAGGGTTTTGAAGGAAGTGTCCGTTCTTTGAGAACTCAACAGTGTGCCAAGTAATCGATGCCAAGTGTTTGATGTTTTGACACAGCAGTATGCGAGGCAAACTCGTTTCTGTTGATGCTGCAGTTTTGTATGCATTTACGGAGAGTTTGATCCTGGCTCAGGACGAACGCTGGCGGCGTGCTTAACACATGCAAGTCGAACGATGATCCGGTTTCGGCCGGGGATTAGTGGCGAACGGGTGAGTAACACGTGGGCAATCTGCCCTGCACTCTGGGACAAGCCCTGGAAACGGGGTCTAATACCGGATAGTACCTTCGGGCGCATGCCTGTTGGTGGAAAGCTCCGGCGGTGCAGGATGGGCCCGCGGCCTATCAGCTTGTTGGTGGGGTGATGGCCTACCAAGGCGACGACGGGTAGCCGGCCTGAGAGGGCGACCGGCCACACTGGGACTGAGACACGGCCCAGACTCCTACGGGAGGCAGCAGTGGGGAATATTGCACAATGGGCGCAAGCCTGATGCAGCGACGCCGCGTGAGGGATGACGGCCTTCGGGTTGTAAACCTCTTTCAGCAGGGAAGAAGCGAGAGTGACGGTACCTGCAGAAGAAGCGCCGGCTAACTACGTGCCAGCAGCCGCGGTAATACGTAGGGCGCAAGCGTTGTCCGGAATTATTGGGCGTAAAGAGCTCGTAGGCGGCTTGTCGCGTCGGATGTGAAAGCCCGGGGCTTAACCCCGGGTCTGCATTCGATACGGGCAGGCTGGAGTTCGGTAGGGGAGATCGGAATTCCTGGTGTAGCGGTGGAATGCGCAGATATCAGGAGGAACACCGGTGGCGAAGGCGGATCTCTGGGCCGATACTGACGCTGAGGAGCGAAAGCGTGGGGAGCAAACAGGATTAGATACCCTGGTAGTCCACGCCGTAAACGGTGGGCACTAGGTGTGGGCGGCATTCCACGTCGTCCGTGCCGTAGCTAACGCATTAAGTGCCCCGCCTGGGGAGTACGGCCGCAAGGCTAAAACTCAAAGGAATTGACGGGGGCCCGCACAAGCGGCGGAGCATGTGGCTTAATTCGACGCAACGCGAAGAACCTTACCAAGGCTTGACATACACCGGAAAACCGTGGAGACACGGTCCCCCTTGTGGTCGGTGTACAGGTGGTGCATGGCTGTCGTCAGCTCGTGTCGTGAGATGTTGGGTTAAGTCCCGCAACGAGCGCAACCCTTGTCCTGTGTTGCCAGCACGCTCCTTCGGGGGTGGTGGGGACTCACGGGAGACTGCCGGGGTCAACTCGGAGGAAGGTGGGGACGACGTCAAGTCATCATGCCCCTTATGTCTTGGGCTGCACACGTGCTACAATGGCCGGTACAATGAGCTGCGATACCGCAAGGTGGAGCGAATCTCAAAAAGCCGGTCTCAGTTCGGATTGGGGTCTGCAACTCGACCCCATGAAGTCGGAGTCGCTAGTAATCGCAGATCAGCATTGCTGCGGTGAATACGTTCCCGGGCCTTGTACACACCGCCCGTCACGTCACGAAAGTCGGTAACACCCGAAGCCGGTGGCCCAACCCTTGTGGAGGGAGCCGTCGAAGGTGGGACTGGCGATTGGGACGAAGTCGTAACAAGGTAGCCGTACCGGAAGGTGCGGCTGGATCACCTCCTTTCTAAGGAGCACAGTGCCGAATGCAAGCAAGTGTCTTGCACGGCCAGCTCATGGGTGGAACATCGATTACGCAGTACGGCGCACTGTTGGGTATCTGAGAGAGCGGGCACGCAGGTGTCTGGGTCTCTTATGGGTTGTTGTTTGAGAACTGCACAGTGGACGCGAGCATCTGTGGCCAAGTTTTTAAGGGCGCATGGTGGATGCCTTGGCACCAGGAACCGATGAAGGACGTGGGAGGCCGCGATAGGCCCCGGGGAGCTGTCAACCGAGCTGTGATCCGGGGGTGTCCGAATGGGGAAACCCGGCAGTCGTCATGGGCTGTCACCCGCTGCTGAATGTATAGGCAGTGTGGAGGGAACGCGGGGAAGTGAAACATCTCAGTACCCGCAGGAAGAGAAAACAACAGTGATTCCGGGAGTAGTGGCGAGCGAAACTGGATGAGGCTAAACCGTTTGTGTGTGATACCCGGCAGGGGTTGCGCAGGCGGGGTTGTGGGAGTTTACGTGACTGGTCTGCCGGCTGGTCGGCGAGTGAGAAACCGTACATGTAGGCGAAGGGCATGCGAAAGGCCCGGCGTAGAGGGTAAGACCCCCGTAGCTGAAATGTGTGCGGCTCGTTGTGAACCACCCAAGTAGCACGGGGCCCGAGAAATCCCGTGTGAATCTGGCGGGACCACCCGCTAAGCCTAAATATTCCCTGGTGACCGATAGCGGATAGTACCGTGAGGGAATGGTGAAAAGTACCGCGGGAGCGGAGTGAAAGAGTACCTGAAACCGTGTGCCTACAAGCCGTGGGAGCGTCGCGTCATGCACCTTGTGTGCATGGCGTCGTGACTGCGTGCCTTTTGAAGAATGAGCCTGCGAGTTAGCGGTGTGTAGCGAGGTTAACCCGTGTGGGGTAGCCGTAGCGAAAGCGAGTCCTAGCTGGGCGTTGAGTTGCACGCTCTAGACCCGAAGCGGGGTGATCTAGCCATGGGCAGGGTGAAGCGGCTGTAAGAGGTCGTGGAGGCCCGAACCCACCAGGGTTGAAAACCTGGGGGATGACCTGTGGTTAGGGGTGAAAGGCCAATCAAACTCCGTGATAGCTGGTTCTCCCCGAAATGCATTTAGGTGCAGCGTCGTGTGTTGCTTGCCGGAGGTAGAGCTACTGGATAGGCGATGGGCCTTACCGGGTTACTGACCTTAGCCAAACTCCGAATGCCGGTAAGTTGAGCGCGGCAGTGAGACTGCGGGGGATAAGCTCCGTGGTCGAGAGGGAAACAGCCCAGAGCATCGACTAAGGCCCCTAAGCGTATGCTAAGTGGGAAAGGATGTGGAGTCGCAGAGACAACCAGGAGGTTGGCTTAGAAGCAGCCATCCTTGAAAGAGTGCGTAATAGCTCACTGGTCAAGTGATTCCGCGCCGACAATGTAGCGGGGCTCAAGCGTACCGCCGAAGTCGTGTCAGCAGCACAATAAGCCTTAACGGGTGTGTTGTTGGGTAGGGGAGCGTCGTGTGCCGGGTGAAGCCGCACTGTAAGGTAGTGGTGGACGGTTCGCGAGTGAGAATGCAGGCATGAGTAGCGATACACACGTGGGAAACGTGTGCGCCGATTGACTAAGGGTTCCTGGGTCAAGTTGATCTGCCCAGGGTAAGTCGGGGCCTAAGGCGAGGCCGACAGGCGTAGTCGATGGATAACCGGTTGATATTCCGGTACCCGCTGTGAAGCGCCAAACATTGAATCAGGTGATGCTAAGCCCGTGAAGCCCCCTGTCTGATCCTTCGGGTGATGGTGGGTGTGGTGGAGCCGGTGACCCGAGCTTGTAGTAGGTGAGTGATGGGGTGACGCAGGAAGGTAGTCCAGCCCGGGCGGTGGTTGTCCCGGGGTAAGGGTGTGGCCTGAGAGGCAGGTAAATCCGTCTCTCGTGAAGGGTGAGACCTGATGCCGAGCCGATTGTGGTGAAGTGGATGATCCTATGCTGTCGAGAAAAGCCTCTAGCGATGTTTCATGGCGGCCCGTACCCTAAACCGACTCAGGTGGTCAGGTAGAGTATACCGAGGCGTTCGGGTGAACTATGGTTAAGGAACTCGGCAAAATGCCCCCGTAACTTCGGGAGAAGGGGGGCCGCTTCCGGTGATCCGTTTTACACGGGGAGCTGGGGGTGGCCGCAGAGACCAGCGAGAAGCGACTGTTTACTAAAAACACAGGTCCGTGCGAAGCTGTAAGGCGATGTATACGGACTGACGCCTGCCCGGTGCTGGAACGTTAAGGGGACCGGTTAGTCACTCTTCGGGGTGGCGAAGCTGAGAACTTAAGCGCCAGTAAACGGCGGTGGTAACTATAACCATCCTAAGGTAGCGAAATTCCTTGTCGGGTAAGTTCCGACCTGCACGAATGGCGTAACGACTTCTCGACTGTCTCAACCATAGGCCCGGTGAAATTGCATTACGAGTAAAGATGCTCGTTTCGCGCAGCAGGACGGAAAGACCCCGGGACCTTTACTATAGCTTGATATTGGTGTTCGGTTCGGCTTGTGTAGGATAGGTGGGAGACTGTGAAGCGGCCACGCCAGTGGTTGTGGAGTCGTCGTTGAAATACCACTCTGGTCGTGTTGGATGTCTAACCTGGGTCCGTGATCCGGATCGGGGACAGTGTCTGGTGGGTAGTTTAACTGGGGCGGTTGCCTCCTAAAGAGTAACGGAGGCGCCCAAAGGTTCCCTCAGCCTGGTTGGTCATCAGGTGGTGAGTGTAAGTGCACAAGGGAGCTTGACTGCGAGACTGACGGGTCGAGCAGGTGCGAAAGCAGGGACTAGTGATCCGGCGGTGGCTTGTGGGAGCGCCGTCGCTCAACGGATAAAAGGTACCCCGGGGATAACAGGCTGATCTTCCCCAAGAGTCCATATCGACGGGATGGTTTGGCACCTCGATGTCGGCTCGTCGCATCCTGGGGCTGGAGTCGGTCCCAAGGGTTGGGCTGTTCGCCCATTAAAGCGGCACGCGAGCTGGGTTTAGAACGTCGTGAGACAGTTCGGTCCCTATCCGCTGCGCGCGTAGGAGTCTTGAGAAGGGCTGTCCCTAGTACGAGAGGACCGGGACGGACGGACCTCTGGTGTGCCAGTTGTTCTGCCAAGGGCATGGCTGGTTGGCTACGTTCGGGAGGGATAACCGCTGAAAGCATCTAAGCGGGAAGCCTGCTTCGAGATGAGGACTCCCACCCCCTTTGAGGGGTTAAGGCCCCCTGTAGACGACGGGGTTGATAGGCCGGATCTGGAAGCCCTGTGAGGGGTGGAGGTGACCGGTACTAATAGGCCGAGGGCTTGTCCATAGCTGCTTGCGTCCACTGTGCGGGTTCTGAAACAACAACCCGAGTTTTCTCGACCCGGCCGGGTGCTGGGTCGGGGTTGACAGTTTCATAGTGTTTCGGTGGTCATAGCGTTGGGGAAACGCCCGGTCTCATTCCGAACCCGGAAGCTAAGCCCGTCCGCGCCGATGGTACTGCATGGGGGACCGTGTGGGAGAGTAGGTCACCGCCGAACAA
>NZ_JAINRD010000057.1 GCF_020400605.1 Streptomyces aculeolatus
CGTGTACGCCACCCGACCCGACGCCACACTCGCCGCACCACCATTGCCCAGGAAGCCTTCGTAGCCCTCCGGGATCTGGTGCATGAGCCGGCCGGTGTAGTCGTCGTACATGACCCCGGCGAACACGCCCGTCTTGCTGCCCTTGAGGGA
Source organism: Streptomyces aculeolatus (assembly GCF_020400605.1). GTDB lineage: Bacteria > Actinomycetota > Actinomycetes > Streptomycetales > Streptomycetaceae > Streptomyces > Streptomyces aculeolatus. The sequence continues at coordinate 151 of NZ_JAINRD010000057.1, forward strand.
GTGGGAGTCGATGCCCGCGCGCTCGAACGTCTCCCAGGCGGCCTCCAGCAGCAGCCGCTGCTGCGGGTCCGTGGCCGTGGCCTCCCGCGGGCTCATGCCGAAGAACTCGGGGTCGAACTCGTCCGCCGAGTGCAGGAAGCCGCCCTCGCGCGAGTAGCTCTTCCCGGTCCGGTCGGGATCGGGGTCGTAGAGGCCCTCGACGTCCCAGCCGCGGTTGCCGGGGAAGCCGGAGATCGCGTCCGTGCCGTCCGCGACCAACTGCCACAGGTCCTCCGGCGAACGCACCCCGCCCGGGTACCGGCAGGCCATCGAAACGATCGCAATCGGCTCCTGCCTTGCCGTCTCGGCGTCCTGCAGGCGCTGCCGCGTCTGGTGCAGCTCGGCGACTGCGCGGGTCAGGTACTCCCGAAGCTTGGCTTCGTCCGACATTGGTCGTCGCTCCTCTGTACGGAATTGCTGGGGCGGCGCGGACGCCGCCGGGGTCAGGAAAGGTCGAGATCGCCGTCGAGCAGGTCGAAGAGTTCGTCGTTGGACGCCGAACGGAGCTTCGTCTCGATGTCCTCGCCGGCCGGCGCCGAGCCCGCGGTCTCGTTGAGGCGGGTGAGGAGGGCCTGGAGTCGGCGCGTCACCTTCACTCGCCCGGCGTCCTCCGCGGAACGGTCGATCAGGGTCAGTTCGAGCTTGTCGATCTCCGCCAGGAAGGAGGTCTCCACGCTCGTCTCGTCCGGACCGATGCCCTCGCCGACGTAACGCGCCAGGTCGTTCGGCGTGGGGTAGTCGAAGATCAGCGTGGAGGTCAGGCGGAGCCCGGTCGCCTCGGTGAGGTGGTTGCGGAGTTGGACGGCGGTGAGGGAGTCGAAGCCCAGCTCGTTGAACGGGCGGTACGGATCGATCGCGTCCGCGCCGCCGTGCCCGAGCACCGCGGCGACCGCGCTGCACACGACGTCGAGCAGCAGCTTCTGCTGCCCCTCCGGCGGCAGCGCCCGGAGCCGGTCGGCCAGGTCCGCACCCGACGGCTGCGCACCGTGCCCCCGCGCGGCGGTGCGCCGGGGGGCGGGCACGAGGTCGCGGAGGAGCGCGGGGAGGTGGGGTGTGGTGCGGAGGGTGCTGGGGTTGAGCGGGGTGCAGAGGTGGTGGGGCTGGGGGGTGGTGAGGGCGGTGTCGAGGAGGTGGAGGGCGTGGTCCGTGGTGAGGGGCGTGGTGCCGTGGGTGACGTTGCGGACCTCGTTGTCGCTGAGGTGGCCGGTCAGACCCGTGGCTTGCTCCCAGTAGCCCCAGGCGAGGCTGGTGGTGGGCAGGCCCTGCCGGGTGCGGTGGTGGGCGAGGGCGTCCAGGTAGGTGTTGGCTGCGGCGTAGTTTGCCTGGCCGGGGTTGCCGAGGGTGCCGGCGGCCGACGAGTAGACGACGAAGTGGGCGAGGTCCAGGCCCATGGTCGCGCGGTGGAGGTGGTACGAGGCGTCCACCTTCGGCGCAAGAACGGAGTGGAGGCCGTCGGCGGTCAGCTTGCCCAGGACGGTGTCGTTGAGGACGCCCGCGGTGTGGATGACGGCGGTGAGGGGGTGGTCGCCGTCGATGGCCGCGATCAGGGCGGTGACCTGGTCCGCGTCGGTGGTGTCGCAGGCGGTGACAGTGACCTGGGCGCCCAGCTCCGTGAGTTCGCTGCTCAGGGCGGCGGCGTTGGGGTGGTCGGGGCCGCTGCGTGAGGCCAGGTGCAGGTGGCGTACGCCGTGTTCGGTGATGAGGTGGCGGGCGGTGAGGGTTGCCAGGCCGCCGGTGCCGCCGGTGATCAGGACGGTGCCGTCTGGGTTGAGGGGGCGGGGTTCGGTCGCTGCGTCGTTGGTGGAGCGGGTGAGACGGGGGATGAGGATGTCGCCGTTGCGGAGGGCGAGTTGGGGTTCGCCGGTGGCGAGGGCTGCGGTGAGGTCCGGGGTGTTGTCGGTGTCGGTGTCGATGAGGTGGATGCGGTCGGGGTTCTCGTTCTGTGCGGTACGGACCAGGCCCCACAGTGGCGCGTGCGCCAGGTGCACGTCCTGATCTGCATTCGTCGCGACGGCGCGGTGGGTGAGGACGACGAGGCGTCGGTCCGTCTCGTCGTTGTCGGCCAGCCAGCTCTGGAGGTGGGTGAGCAGTGCCTCGGTTGCGGTGTGGGCGGCGGCGGGGGAGTCGTCCTCCGCCGGGGTGGCCGCGTACACGTCGACCTGGTCGAGATCCACCTGAGCCTGGCCCTGCGGAGTGGCGGCGGTGCGCCACGCCAGGTGGAACAGGCTGTTGCGGGTGGCCGTGTTCGCGTGGGGGGCACCGGCGAGCGCGGTGGCGTCGACGGGCCGGGTGTTGAGGGCGGTGATCGTCGCCACCGGCGCGCCTGTCGTGTCCCACGTCCGCAGGGCGAGGTCGTGGCCGTGGGCGCCGGTGGGGGTGAGCGTGGCGCGTAGCTCGGTGGCGCCCGTGGCATGGACGGTGACGCCGGTCCACGCGAACGGCAGCCGCAGTTCCGCCGCCTTGCTGTCCGCGAGGAGCGTGCGGGTGGCGAGCGGGTGGATGGCGGCGTCGAGCAACGCGGGATGGATGGCGTGGCCCGTGACGTCGGTGTCCTCGGCGAGGCTGATCTCGGCGTGGAGGGTGCCGTCAGGGTGTGCCCAGGCGGCGGTGACGCCCTGGAAGGCGGGCCCGTACTCGTAGCCCGCCGCGAGCAGGCGGGGGTAGAGGTCGGTGACCTCCACGGGCTCCGCCCCCGTGGGCGGCCACTGAACCAGCGGCGCGGCCTGCTCGGCCGGTTCGGTGGTGAGGACGCCGGTGGCGTGGTGGGTCCAGGGCTCCGGCTCGGCGTCGTCGGGGGCGCGGCGGCGGGAGTGGACCGTCACCTGCCACCGGCCGGCGCCTTCGCCCTTGTCGTCGCTCCCGCCCCGGACGGAGGCGGTGACCTGAAGGTCGTGGGTGCCGGCCTCGTCGAGGGTCAGGGGCGCGTGGAGGGTCAGCTCTTCGAGGTGGGTGGCTCCGGTGTGGTCGCCCGCGTGGAGGGCGAGGTCGACGAGGGCGGTGCCGGGCAGCAGGACCGTACCGGCGACGGCGTGGTCCGCCAGCCAGGGGTGGGTCTTCAGACTCACGCGGCCGGTGAACACCGTGGTCGCGGCGCTCTCGTCCACGCCGTCGGCGAGTTGGACGACGGCGTGCAGCAGCGGGTGCGTGGTCGTCGCCTGGCCGAGGTCGGTGGCGCTGGTGACCTGAGCGGGGAGGTCGAGCCAGTAGGGCAGGCTCTGGAAGGGGTAGGTGGGCAGGCTCCGCAGCTCGCCGCCGGACCGGGGGAGGCGGGGGGCGAGGTCGGCGGGGTGGTGGTGGGCGTGGAGGGCGGTCAGTACGGCGAGGTGGGTGCGGGTCTCGTCCGGCAGGTGGGGGGTGCTGCGGACGCCGACCGGCAGGTGGGCGGCAAGGGTGGGATGCGGGGCCACCTCGGTGAACAGACTGACGCTCTCTTCGGTGAGGTGGGTGATGCCCTGGTGGAAGTGGACGGGTTGGCGGATGTGCTGGGCCCAGTATTCGGGGTCGTGGTGCTGTCCGTTGGTGGCTGGTTGTCCGGTGATGTTGGAGATGACGGGGATGTCTGCGTCGCCGAGGGTGTGGCGGTTGAAGAGGTCCGTCAGGTGGCCGGTGAAGGTGTCGAGGATCGGCTCGGTGTGCGCGGTGTGGAAGGCGTGTGCGACCTTCAGCGCCTTGGTGCGGATGCCTGCTTCGGCCAGCTCCTGGCTCAGCTCTTCGAGGGCGTCGAGGGGCCCGGCGAGAGCGGTGGAGACCTCGGAGTTATACGCGGCGATCTCCACCTGCGCGTGCCGGTCGAGGTACTCGGTCAGGGGCTCGGGTGCGGACTGCACGGCGAGCATGCCGGTGCCGTCGGGGAGGGTGTGGAGCAGCTTGGCGCGGGTGGCGACCATGTCGGCGGCCACGGTGAGGGGGAGGGTGCCGGTGAGGTGGGCGGCGGAGAGTTCGCCGATGGAGTGGCCGATGAGCGCTGTGGGCTGGACGCCTGCCTTTTCGAGCAGGCGGTAGCCGGCCACGTGGTGGGCGAACAGGGCGGGCTGGGTGTAGAGCGTCGTTTCCAGCACCGCGGCGTGCTCGCTGCCGGGTTCGGCGAACATCACCTCTCGCAGCGAAGTGCCCGTGGCCAGATGCTCATCCAGCGCGGCGCACACCTCGTCCAGGGCTTCGGCGTAGGCGGGGAAGGACTCGTACAGGTCGCGGCCCATGCCGGGTCGCTGGCTGCCCTGCCCGGAGAACATCACCGCCAGGCGGCCTCCGGTCTCAGCCGAGCCGGGGCCGGTGACCAGCGCCGGGTGCGCGGTGCCGGCGGCGAGTGCGGTGAGGGCTTCGTGGAGTTCCGTGCGGTCGGTGGTGATCACTCCCGCGCGGTGCTCCAGCTTCGCGCGCCCGGACCACAG
>NZ_JAINRD010000058.1 GCF_020400605.1 Streptomyces aculeolatus
GCTCTCCTCCAAGGCCAGGGCGGGGAGTGCGACGGGGGCACTGGCCGTCCGAACGGGCCGCGTCAACCAGCGACTTTTGACAGTCATGAGGAAATGGTAGCAACTCCTACTTGAGAGGTCATAGAGATTGAGGGAGCCTCGCCCAGCAACTCCGGTACGAGGATGACTCCCAGGCGTGCGCTGGGCGGACCAGGACCGCGGGCCGCCGGCTGCCGCGGGCCCGTAAGCCGCCGGACGGAGATTCCGGTCCGACCACAGAGCGGGTGTCGGCGTCGATGATGACCTGCACGTTTGCTGAAGAGCGGCAGTTGCGCCAAGACGCTCCGACCGTGCGGTCACCTACCGGCACCAGCGTGCCGTCCACGATCCACAACCACTTCACGGCTGGGTCCGACGCCGGGGCCGGACCGATCGCCGACAGCGGTCGAATGACCTGGCGTACCAGGGTCGGCGGACAGCCGAGGAGCGGCGCCAGCTACGGCATCGTCACGTTCGTGCGGCAGTACACCGCCACCAGCAGCACCTGCTCGGCCGGCGTAAACGCCACGGACGTCCCCGGCTGACGCCATCTCCACCACGCCCGCGCTCGGCCCGTCTCGCCCGAGTCGCACCCGACGCGTTCGCCACTGTCCGAGCCGGTGGGTACCTGTGGTGATGGGCCGGGGGACCGTCCTCACTGCCCGACGGCGACACCTCCAGCGGAGCTTCCGCTTCCTCATCTCTGCGGCGATGCCAGACCGCGAAAACCTCTTCCGACCGACGTCCGACCTGGATTCTCAGGGCATACGTCGGACCCGTCTGTTGAGCACCAATTCACCTTCCTGGGTTCCGTATGGTGACTGTACCAGCAGTAACAAATATTCTTCCCCCCATGAATAATGCGTGCTCTCAGTCGATCTGCAGGAGCCGCGAAAGTCCGACGCGCAGAACTCCTGAGTGTCGGTCGAGGTGTTCTCTAGTGGCCGCGGATAACGTAGGGGCGTTAAGAGGCTGTCTCACAGGGTGAGTTTCGCCCACCTCTGTAGCAGGTCGGGGCGGCAGCCAAGCCGGGGGAGGCGAGGAAATGGGAGCTCTTTCGCTCATATCGGGCGGTGAGGTAGCCGAAGAGTCAGGCGCTGACCGCCCGATACTCCAGCGATGCCTGCCGAGCCGTTCACCAGACTCGATGCCCGTCCGGGTGCGCGGGGTCATTCCCCGTTCACGCAGTCAGGCGCGGTGGTGGAAGAAACGCCTTGTCGATGCTTGCAGCGATCGACCAGGTCCGGTCCGATCGGCGACCCGCCCTTTTTGCTCGCGCCGGCGCGGCATCGGCGATCGCAGTGTTCCAGGCGAGTTCGCCCGGAGCGGTGAGTTCCCACATTTCGTCAGGAACCGGTCGCAGCGACAGATTGTCACTCACAAAGAGACATGATGTCGCAGCTCACACGATGAGCGGATGAGACAGCTGAACCGGGGGAATCAGTGGTGACAGCGAAAGCTGAGGGCCACTGCACATACGGGGGAGTTTGGGATGAATCAGAGCTATGTGGCTGTCCATGAGGCGGCCCGGTTAGCCGATGCCTCATCTTCGCGTGGCAGGTCTGGCCCGAGTTCCGCGTGGCAGGTCTGGCCCGACGCGTTTCCGTAAGGCCGCATGTCCAGCTCGTGAGACACCCGCGACCTGGTATTTCACCTCCTGCCCGCAGGTCAGTGACCGTACGCTGACGTGGGCCAGTTGAGCCGATCTTGAGAAGAACTCTGCCGTGTTCTGGGTGCCGTCCGGTGCGCATTTCCGTATCGCCGTGGAAGTGTCACTAGCATTCGATGCCCAGTTCGGCGACCCGGCCCACGAGTTCGCGCTGCGGTGTGTCAAGAACTGACCATCTTCCCGCCGCGGACTGACGGCTCATCTACCCATCCTCGCTCGGCTGTCAGCGCAGGAAGAAAGGCCAAGGAGCAGCCATCGATATCCCAAACCCCCCACAAATGGGTCGATCCAGAGGCCCGCCACCAAGGAAATCGGAGGAAAATCATGACGTCGTCCAGACGCACGTCGGACTCACGCTTCACGCTCGGCCGCAGGTCGGTGCTGCTCGGCGGCTCCACTGCTGCCGCCATGACCATGCTGGGCCTGCCCCACGCCGCCGGCGCCGCTGGCATCAACGGGGAGCCGGACCCCACGTTCGACTTCGACCTCGACACCGACAACTACATCAGGTGGGCCAGGCCCTCAACCAACGATCAGGCCACCACGCCGTCCGTCAACGAATTCGTCGGATCGATGGACGCCACCCTCATCCTGTGGATGGCCCACGTCGGGGCAATGGCGGCGTTCGACGCCGCAGCGCCGTACCACGAGACCGCGGTCGGTGTGTATGCCCGGATCCCACGCCGCCCCTCCAGCGAGTCCGCCACCAACCGGAACGTGAACATCGCCCTCTTCCACTCCCAGTACCGCATCTTCGAGAGGATGCCGCTGGGCGGCGTGGACGGCCCCCTGGGCGGCCTGCGGGAGATCATGGTGGCGCTCGGGCTGAACCCGGACGACACCTCGGAGAATTTAACTAGCCCGGTCGGCATCGGCAACGCGGCGGCCAAGGCCGTCTGGAACGCCCTGAAGAACGACGGCTTTAACGCCCTGGGCTACGAGGGCGGCCGCAAGTACAACCCGCAGCCCTGGTCGGACTACACCGGTTATCGGCCGGTGAACACCCCCCACGAGCTGCGTAACCCCTCACGTTGGCAGCCGCAGCTGCATGCCCACAACGGCCGTCGCGTCGGTGGTGGCCACGGCGACCTGGGCATCTATGTCGCCCAGCACTTCGTCACCCCGCAGGCCGCGGCGACCAAGGCGCACATCTTCACCGACCCGGCCCAGTTCAAGCTGGGCCCGCCCAGCCACAGCGACCACCGCCGGCCCCGGGCCTACAAGCAGTCCGTGGACGAGGTCCTGGAGGCATCGGCCACGCTCACCGACGAGCGCAAGGCGCTCGCCGAGGTCATGGACAACAAGTCCTGGGGCCTGGGCTACTCCGCCACCGCCGCTGCCCAGAACTACGAGGAGAGCCACGGCGAGCTGGGAGTGTTCGACTGGGTCGCGTGGTCGCTCCAGCACTCCCTGGCGACCTTCGGCGCGATGGTCGCCGCCTGGCACCACAAGGGCCTGTACGACGCCGTGCGGCCGGTCAGCGCCGTGCGCCACGTGTACGGCCGCAGCAAGATCACCGCCTGGGGCGGTCTCGGCATGGGCACGGTCAACGACCTGCCCGCCAACGAGTGGGTCAGCTACCTGCCGGTCGCCGACCACCCGGAGTTCCCCTCCGGCTCCACCACCATGTGCGCCGCCGGGGCACAGGCGATGCGGCGCTACTTCGACTCCGAGGACCTGAACTGGACCCTCGAGTTCAAGGCCGGCCGGTCGTTGACCGAGCCGGGGGCCGTCCCTGCCAAGGACCTCAAGGTGCACTTCGCCACGTGGTCCGAGCTCAACAGGGTGTGCGCGCAGAGCCGCGTGTGGGGCGGTGTCCACTTCCGCGGGACGGTCGAGCGGTCCTTGGTCTTCGGTACGCAGTTCGGTGACCTGGCCCACGAGTTCCTGCAGCGACACATCACGGGCAACGTCAAGGACGGCGCCGGTAGCTGACGGAGGTAGTAGGGCCGGGACCGGGACCACGGCGGAGAGCCGTGGTCCCGGTCCCGGCCCTGCGGCCGCTTCCTTGTCTCGGTGAGGAGCAGCCTTCGCAGCGCTTCTTGAGGTAGTAGTCCCAGGAGGGGCCTGGTCGCGTCATCGCGGTCTGCGCGGCCGTGTGGACGATGTGCCGCAGGCGCCGGTTGTATTGGCGCCGTCGTCGACGCGGAAGGTCTCGCGGATCTTGTCGTAACTGATCCGCTCGTCCAGGGCCGGGGACTGGTGGGCGAGGTCGCAGACCAGCTTCGTTGCCCGTGCCTCCCCGGGGTGCGATCTGTTGGGATCGGGCAGCCTCAACGGCTTTGGCCGCGCGACAGCGTCGGCATGGCGACCGGGTCTTTGCGGAGGGTAGGAGAAGGCCCGCTTCAGGGCCGGGCAGATGCCGACCAGCAGGTCACGGAGCAGGTTGATGAGCCGCATCCGGTCGCTGCTCAGGCCGGCCCGGTAGTTCGTGAGCACCCTGAGGTCGGGAACCAGCTCGGGGGTGTGGCCAGCGGGGCGAAGCCCCGGCGCATGCGGGCCTGGCCGGGGATGTTGGCCGTGCGCCCGGGGACGTAGACGTAGACCACCTTCTGACCAGGGGCGACCAGCAGGGCCACGAGCAGAGTGAAGGCCGGGCCGGAGATCCACGGCCACCGAATCTCGCCGGCG
>NZ_JAINRD010000059.1 GCF_020400605.1 Streptomyces aculeolatus
ATTCCTCTCAAAAGGCTTGCGGCGTCGGCGCTGGGGAGGGGCCGGCCGCCGGGTGAAGGGGTGGGGTGCGGGCCCGGACGTCAGGTGGTGCGCCGCCTTCGCGTTGCGGCGGGGGCCGCGCCGGCAGTCAGCGGTGGCCGGCGGGGCGTTGCTGCAGGATGCGGGAGCGGCCGGGGTACCGGCCGCCGGGACGCGGCGGGCCGCGAAGGCACCGCCGCCCTCGCCGTTCACGGCTCCTGCACCGAACCCGTGACGAGGACACCGGGCCACCGGTCACCGACCGGTCCGGCCGGCACCGGACGGCGTTTTCTGACAGTCATAGATAAATGATAGCTCCTCTCACTTAGGAGGTGCTACCAGATGGTGGTCCGTCGCGGGCATGACAATCCCGGGCTGCTGCTGTGCCCCGCCAGGCCTGCGCATGCCGTAGGAGGCGGCGCAGTCCGGGCCCGGCCCAGGGCGGTCACGGCTGCTCGGATCCCAGGCCCGGGACCGGCCGGGGCGCGACGGTGTGCGGTTCCTCCTCCCGCTGTCCGCGGCCGCGGGCGTACAGCTTCAGCGTGGCCAGCAGGGCCAGGGCGACCGGGAGGGTGAGGACGAGCATGACTGCGGACAGCGACCAGCCCGCGTCGACCATGATGCCGCCGCTGACAGCGCCGGCCAGCGGACCCGCCTTACCGGCGCTGTTCGCCCAGCTCACGGCGGTGGCACGCACGGCCGGCGGGTAGGCGACCGCGGTGACCGCCTGGAGTACGGCGGTGGCCGCCGGCAGGCACAGCCCGAGCAGGAACGCCGTGACGAGCAGCGCGGCGAACCGGCCGGCGGCCAGGGCGGCCGCTCCGAGGCCCGCCACGGTCATCACCCACAGCAGGGCCAGGACCCGGAACCGGTCGAACCGCTTGAGGACGAAAGACACCGAGAGCTGCCCGATCAGACCGCCCCATCCGAACGCCGCGACGGATACGGCGGCCTTCGCCTCCGTCAGGCCCTCGCGCTCGGCCAGTTCGGGCAGATAGGTGAGGATCACGAACGCGACCCCCTGCCCCAGGAAGAAGCACAGCCACAGCAGGAGGGTCATGCGCGCGACACCCCGGGACAGCACGGCCCGCGGGGTGGGCCGCGTGCCCGTGCGCTCCGTGCTGTGGTCCCAGTCCACCCGGGACAGGTCCTCGCCCGGGGCGACGGTCTCCAGGGCGCCGCGCAGTTCCTCCCGCGGCCGCTTGCGGGCGGCGAGCACGCTGACGGACTCCGGGACGACGCGGACGATCGCCGGGATCAGCAGCAGCGGGGCGAGCCCGCACACCACCAGCAGCGTGGGCCAGCCGAACGCCGGCACGAGGACCGAGGCGAGGATCCCGCCGACGGCGGTACCGGCCGTCACCCCGGCGAAGGCCAGCGCGACCATCTGGACCCGCCGCCCGGCGGGCATCCAGTCCGCGACGAGCACCATCATGCTCGGCAGCACCGCGCCGAGCCCCAGGCAGGCCACGGTGCGCAGCCCGGCGAACAGGCCGATGCCCTGGGTGAATCCCATGGCGGCCGTGCACAGGCCGAAGCAGACGGTGCCCGCGAGGGTGACGATCTTGCGACCGTGCCGGTCGGCGAGCGGCCCGGCGGCCACACCGCCGACGATCATCGCGAGGACGCCCAGCGTCACGGTCACCGTCACCGCGCCGCCGCCGACTCCCCAGTCCTCCTTGATCCTGGGGTAGACGAAGCCGGCAATGGCGATGTCCAGTCCTTCGGCGACCATCGTGAGCAGGCCCACCCTCACGATGAGCCGCTGCCGGCGGCCCATGGGCCGTGCGTCGATGAACTCCTGCGGACTCGGCCTTGCCGAGGCATCCGTGCTCATGGGCCGGGCCCCCTTTCCTGTTTCCTGTGAAGCCGTGCGGGTCATACGGCGGTCCAGGCACCGCCGCCGGCCGGCGGGCGCCTGACCGCTGCCGCCGGGACGCCGCCCGGACCGTTCGGCCGTGCGAACGGTCCGGGCGGCAACGCCGTATCCGTGAATCGCTGAACGCGCCGCCGGCTCCCTCGTGACCGTTCCGCTCAGGAACAGAAACGATCCGGCAGCCATACGGGCCCTGCGGGCCGGCCGCTCCCGCCGTCACGCGCCGTGACAGGCCGTCAGGCCCGCGCGGGGCGTCGCGCCGCTCGCCTTCGTGACCCGGATTCCCGGCTCATCCAGCGCGCTTCGTGGCGGACAGGACGGCCTCCACGGGCAGAGCGTGCGGCAGCATGTCGGCGGGGTCCTCTGCGATTGCCTTGGTGACGGTGAACCCGCATTCCTCCAGCCACTTCTGCCACGTCGACATCTTCTGCGCCCCGCCCTGCCCCATGGCGCAGCCGATGAAGAAGGAGGGGAAGAAGTCAACGGTGTAGTTGTCGGAGTCCTTGATGTTCTCGGGGAACACCGGTACCAGGAGATGGACCTGCCCGCCGACGTCCATCGACCGGTTGACGCCTTCGAGGATCTTGAACACGTCACTCTTGTCGAACATGGGCAGGAAGTGCTTGATCAGCACTACGTCGAAGCCCTTGGGTACTTCTTCGAAGACGTCACCGCCTATGAACGAGCAGTGCTCCTCCACGCCGTGGCTCCTGAAGTTCGCCAGGCACTCCTCTTCCTTCTCGGGCAGGTCGAAGGTCGTCACCCGGAGCCCGGGCGATGCCTTCAGCTTGCACGTGTGGATGGCCCCGAGGCCGGTGTTCCCGGCGAGGTCGAGTACGTTCGAACCGGGCGGTACGTCGATGTTGTCGAAGAACCACGGGTCGATGTGGGCGGTCTCGCCGTTCATCAACCGCGCCCAGGGTTCGCGCAGGTCCTTGTGCTCGGCCAGTGCGTCGTACAGGTTCCCTTCGTGCCCGTAGAGCTTGTTCAGGCCGACGGTGGTGCCGGTCCGCACGCTGTCGGTGAGATAGAACAGCTGCCTGAGCGTGACGACTTTGATCATTTCCATGCGGGCGAGCACCTGCCGGAGGTCGTCCTCGGCGATGTCCGCGAGCGCGTCGAGGGAGTAGCCGCCGGTGTCCTCGTCGTATGCGAGGAAGCTCTCTTTCACCAGCAGCAGCAGGAGTTGTTCCACGGCATCGGGCTTGGCGCCGACGGCGTCTCCGAGTTCGGCCGCGGTCATGCCGGGGGTGTCGCGGAGCTTGTCGATGACGCCGAGCTCAAAACAGGACAGCAGGCTCATGAACCGCGAGGGTCCCACCATGTATTCGCGGAATCGCGTGAATGTGGCTTCCGGGGTCAAGGTACTGGTCCCTTTCGAGTCGTCCGTGCCACTGCCGTGGCGTTTGGCTGGTCAGAGGTCACGCCCTCGTCTGCTGCTGCTTCCCGAGCCGACCGGTCCGCCCGGCTGCCGCCTCTTTCCTCGGCATCAGCGCGAGGGACCGCCGCTGCGAGGACCGGGGACAGCGCCGGCGCCGCGATGCTGTTCCGGTTGCGGTTCGGCGCCTCGCATTCCGAACGCGTGCGGATTCCGGGAGGAGCGGACGTGCATCCCCCTCCCCCGCACAGCGGATTCGTGTCCCCTTGTCCGGCCCTGGCGGTGCCGGACCGTCCAGGCTCGGTCGCCGCCTTGACGGACACCGGTCCGGGCAGTGTGCGGCGTATCCCGGCAGGCGTGAGAGGAGGGGACCTTCCGGCACTCGTACCGAGTGTCAAAAGGCCCCCTTCTGCTGCTTCGGGCAGGGCCGTCAGCCGTCGCCCTCGCCCTTGACGTGCCGCTCTATGAAGTCGTGGGCCAGGTCGCCGAACTGCTCGCCGAACGCCATGGACCGCTCGACCGTCTTCTTGAAGTGCACGCCGCCGTCGACGCGGCTGTAGGCGCACCTCTTGTTGAAGTCGGTCCAGGTGGGGAAGCTCACCCGGACGTTCTCGACGGGGGTGATGCCCGGCTCCACGATGGACTTGCCGACCTCGAAGTCGAACTCCCAGTTCAGGTCGTCGGAGTCGAAGAAGCGCCGCGCCGCCTGCGAGGCGGCGGAGCCCACGGTGGTGGAGCCCGACGGGTACTCCGGGTGGTCGCCCACCGGCAGGTAGCCGGCCCACTCGTTGGCCGGGATGTCGTCGACCGTGCCCATGCCGACGCCGCCCCAGGCGCGGATCTTGCGGTTGCCGTACACGTGCCGGACCGCGGTGATCGGCCGCACGGCTTCGTACTTGCGCTTGTATCCCCAGGCGGCGATCAGCGTGTCGAAGGTCGCCAGGATGTGCTGGAGCATCCACTGCGCCCAGCCGTGCACGCCCAGCTCGTTGTTCTGGTCGTTCTTCAGGCCGAT
>NZ_JAINRD010000005.1 GCF_020400605.1 Streptomyces aculeolatus
GTTCCAACCCTAACAGCTTCTCGGGGTTGAAATGACCGCCCCTCGGGCCCAGTTGACCGGGCACGACGGCCCTCGGGCTCGTCGGGCGGTGCCGTAAACCTACTGGACGTTCGTCCCCCGTGCAAATCAGCCCCGGCCCCAACCCCCGCCTGGGGCAACGTCCGAGGCGGGAGTCGGGGCCGGGGCTGTCGGGCCGGGGCCGGCCCGGGTGGCCGTCAGACCTCGACGACGACCGGGAGGATCATCGGGCGGCGGCGGAAGGTGTCGGAGACCCACTTGCCCACTGTGCGCCGTACCAGCTGCTGGAGTTGGTGCGTCTCGGCGACGCCGTTGGAGGCCGACTTGGCGAGGGCTTCCTCCAGCTTCGGGATCACGTCGCGGAACGCCCCGTCCTCGATGCCCGAGCCGCGGCTCTGGACATGGGGGCCGCCGACGATCTTGCCGGTGGTGCTGTCGACCACGACGAAGACGCTGATGATGCCCTCCTCGCCGAGGATCCGGCGGTCCTTGAGCGAGGACTCCGTCACATCGCCGACGGAGAGGCCGTCGACGTACACGTAGCCCGCCTGGACCTTGCCGGAGATCTTGGCGACGCCGTCGACCAGGTCGACGGCCACGCCGTCCTCGGCGATGACGATGCGGTCGGCGCGGACGCCCGTCGCCGCCGCGAGTTCGGCGTTCGCGCGCAGGTGGCGCCATTCGCCGTGCACCGGCATGACGTTGCGGGGCTTGCAGATGTTGTAGAAGTACAGCAGTTCGCCGGCCGAGGCGTGGCCCGAGACGTGCACCTTGGCGTTGCCCTTGTGGACGACGTTGGCGCCCCAGCGGGTGAGGCCGTTGATGACCCGGTAGACGGCGTTCTCGTTCCCCGGGATCAGCGACGAGGCGAGGATGACCGTGTCGCCGGCGACGATGCGGATCTGGTGGTCGCGGTTGGCCATGCGGGACAGGGCCGCCATCGGCTCGCCCTGCGAGCCCGTGCAGACGAGGACGACCTCGTGGTCCGGCAGGTCGTCGAGGGTCTTCACGTCGACGACGAGGCCGGGGGGCACGCGCAGGTAGCCGAGGTCGCGGGCGATGCCCATGTTGCGGACCATGGAGCGGCCGACGAAGGCGACCTTCCTGCCGTACGCGTGCGCCGCGTCCAGGACCTGCTGGATGCGGTGCACGTGGCTCGCGAAGCTCGCCACGATGATGCGCCGCTGCGCCGCCGCGAAGACCCCCCGCAGTACCCCGGAGATGTCCTTCTCCGGGGCCACGAACCCCGGGACCTCGGCGTTGGTGGAGTCGACGAGCAGCAGGTCGATGCCCTCCTCGCCGAGGCGCGCGAACGCGGGCAGGTCGGTGAGGCGCCCGTCGAGGGGCAACTGGTCCATCTTGAAGTCGCCCGTGTGCACGACGACGCCCGCGGGGGTGCGGACGGCGACGGCGAGGCTGTCCGGGATGGAGTGGTTGACGGAGACGAACTCGCAGTCGAAGGGCCCGATGCGCTCCCGGCCGCCCTCGGCGACCTGGAGGGTGTACGGGCGGATGCGGTGCTCCTGGAGCTTGGCCTCGATGAGGGCCAGGGTCAGCTTGGAGCCGATCAGGGGAATGTCCGCCTTCTCGCGGAGCAGGTAGGGCACGGCGCCGATGTGGTCCTCGTGCCCGTGCGTCAGGACGATGCCCTCGATGTCGTCGAGGCGGTCCCTGATGGTGGAGAAGTCGGGAAGGATCAGGTCGACCCCGGGCTGCTCCTCCTCGGGGAAGAGGACTCCGCAGTCGACGATCAGCAGGCGGCCGCCGTATTCGAAGACGGTCATGTTGCGGCCGATCTCGCCGAGCCCGCCGAGCGGCGTGACGCGCAGGGCGCCCTTCGCGAGTGCGGGGGGCGGGCCGAGTTCGGGATGGGGATGGCTCAAAGGTCTCTCCTCACCATGCGCACCGGCCGGGTCCCGGCGGCGGGCCCGGGCGGGGCGCACATGAATGCATGCGACGGCGGCTTCCCTGAAGCCGCGCCGCGGGTTTCTCGGTATGCGGTTGTGACGTCTGTGGCGGTGAGGACGGCGGGTGTGCGTTGCGTACGGCCGGGCGCGTCCGGCTACACGTGCACGCCGCCGCCCTTGAGGTCCCGCTTGAGCTGCTCGGTCTCCTCCGGCGAGAGTCCCACGAGCGGCAGCCGCAGCGGGCCGCCGGGCAGCTGCCGCAGGGCGAGCGACGCCTTGACGGTGATGACGCCCTGGGTGCGGAACATGCCGGTGTAGACGGGGAGCAGTTGCTGGTGCAGTTCGGTGGCCTTGGTCACGTCCCCGCTGGTGTACGCCTCGACGAGGGCGACCAGTTCGGGGGTGACGAGGTGGCCGACGACGGAGACGAAGCCGACGCCGCCGACGGACAGCAGCGGCAGGTTCAGCATGTCGTCGCCGGAGTACCAGGCCAGGCCCGTCTGGGCGATGGCCCAGCTGGCGCGGCCGAGGTCGCCCTTGGCGTCCTTGTTGGCGACGATCCGGGGGTGCTCGGCCAGCCGGAGCATGGTCTCGGTGTTGATCGGGACGCCGCTGCGGCCGGGGATGTCGTAGAGCATCACGGGCAGGTCGGTGGCGTCGGCGATGGCCTTGAAGTGGGCGTAGAGGCCCTGCTGCGGCGGCTTGCTGTAGTACGGCGTGACGGTCAGCAGGCCGTGGGCGCCGGCGTCCTGGGCGGCGCGGGCCAGCTCGACGCTGTGCCGGGTGTCGTTCGTCGAGGCTCCGGCGACGACGTGGGCGCGGTCGCCGACGGCGTCCACCACGGCCCGTACGAGCTGGGCTTTCTCCGCATCGCTGGTGGTGGGGGACTCACCGGTGGTGCCGTTGAGCACCAGCCCGTCGTTGCCTGCGTCGACGAGGTGGGCGGCGAGTCGCTGGGCGCCGTCGAGGTCGAGGGCGCCGTCGGGGGTGAACGGCGTGACCATGGCGGTCAGCATCCGTCCGAAGGGCGTCTGCGGGGTGGATGTCGGAGCCATGAGTGACACGCTACTCGTAAGAATGCCCGGAGTGCGCGCTTGGGTGGCGTGCGGTGCGGCAGGCGCGGGAGAACCCGGCACTGCCTGCTCGGGGGTTCAAGCAGTACCGGGTTCGTATCCTCAGCCTAGGCGAACTTCGCGATAACCACCATTCCAGACATTTCTCAGCGGTTTTCGCGTGTCCGCCGGCTTCGCCGGTGCTCTGTGCGCCATCCGTGCGTTGGTACCTTTGAGAGGTATTCGGCACATGGCCCTGGATCTGGGCACTTTACGGGACGTTCCGACGTTGTCCGGATGGCAGGAGCCGAGTCGACAAACCCACGAGCCCTGAGGTGGTGCCCCAGCATGCTTCGCCGTCGGCGTGAGCCCGTTCCGTTCGCCTTCATAGCGGAGGCCGACCGCTTCCGCAGCGACGTCCCCGTGCCGCCACCCGTGGAACGCGCCGGGATCGGGGAGATCGCCGGACGGGCCCTGGTGGGCGTGCTGATAGTGGCGGGCCTCGTGGGCGCGGTGGTGTTCGGCATCCCGGCGATGCAGCTCACCGACGACCCGGGATCCGCACAGGACACGGAGAACGTGCAGACCCCCTGAGGCCGCGCGCGGCGCGCCGTCCCGGCCGCCGCAGCAGCCCCGGGTGCCCCGTCCGCACCCCCGGGGTGGTGGGCCCGCCGGGGCCTCGCTAGCCTCGCAGGCGTGCCACTGCCCTTTCTGACCGCCGACCGCGACTTCGGAGACGTCGCCGGCGACGCTCCCCTCCCCTACGCCGACCGCGACCGCTGGCGACGGCCGTACCGCCCGGGCCCCTGGCGGGTCCTCATGGCCGCCGTGGAACTGCTGCTCGCCTCGTACCTCCTCTTCGCGACCGTCATCATGCTGCTTGCGGGCTCGGTCACGGGCGCGCTGACGTGCGCGGGCGTGGCGGTGGCCTTCATCCTGGCGGCGCTGCGGCTGCTGCGGGTCGGCGTGTGGGTGAGCGCGCACGGGCTGCGGCAGGTGCACCTCCTCCATACCGTCACCCTGGCGTGGGACGAGATCGCCGCCGTACGGACCGTGCAGCAGCCGGTGAAGTGGCTCGGCCTGCCCCGTACGGTGCAGGGGCAGGCGGTCCTGGTGGTCCCCGCGGCGCGGCGGCGCGGGCGGGGCGGGGCCGCGGTGCCGCTGCGGCCGCTGCTGACGGACAACAACGCCGACTTCCTCAGCCGCCCGGAGGCGTTCGACCGCGCGGCGGACACCGTCGAGGCGTGGGCGACGGAGCTGCGCTGAACGCCCGCGGCGCCGCCGGGGCGGCCCGGGGCGTACGGTCCGCTAGCCGGCCGTCCTGCGCAGCGTGATCGCCCGCTGCATCGCCTTGCGCGCCCGCGGGGTGTCGCGCGCGTCGTGGTACGCGACCGCAAGCCGGAACCAGCACCGCCAGTCCCCGGGCGCCGACTCGGTCTCCTCCTTGCGCCGGCGGAAGACCTCGTCGGCCGAGTCGCGGTCGATGCGGCCGCTGGGGGTGCGCTTCAGCTCGTCGACCGGGAGGCCGCCCTCGGCGTCCAGCTCCCGCGCCAGCGCGTTCGCGGCGCGCGCGAAGGCGGTGGTGTGCCACAGGAACCAGATGCCGATGGCGGGCAGCACCAGCACGGCGACGCCGAAGGCGACGGTCACCGGCGTGCCCTCGCGCAGCAGGTACCAGCCGCGGGTGCCGGCGAGGAAGAAGTAGACGACCAGCACGGCCGACAGCACGACGTACGTGATCTTCGAGCGCATCAGCGGAGTCCCGGCGGCGTCAGCCGAGGTCGAGGAAGTGTTCCAGGCCGACCGTCAGGCCCGGGGTCTCCCGCACCCGGCGGGCGGCGAGCAGGATGCCCGGCATGAAGCTGCTGTGGTGCAGCGAGTCGTGCCGGATGGTGAGGGTCTCCCCGGTGTCGCCGAGCAGCACCTCCTGGTGGGCGAGGAGCCCCCGCAGCCGTACGGCGTGCACGGGCACCCCGTCGACGTCGGCGCCGCGGGCGCCGGGCAGGGCGGTGGCGGTGGCGTCGGGCTGCGGCGGCAGGCCGGCCTCGCGGCGGGCCTCGGCGATGAGGCGGGCGGTGCGGGTCGCGGTTCCGGAGGGGGCGTCGGCCTTGTTCGGGTGGTGCAGTTCCACGACTTCGGCGGATTCGAAGAACCGGGCGGCCTGCCGGGCGAAGTGCATGGTGAGCACGGCGCCGAGGGAGAAGTTGGGGGCGATGAGCACGCCGGTGCCGGGGCTGTCGGCGAGCCGGGCGCGCAGCGCGTCGAGGCGGTCGTCGGTCCAGCCGGTGGTGCCGACGACGGCGTGGATTCCGTTGCGTACGCAGAAGTCGACGTTGGCGGGGGCGGAGTCCGGGTGGGTCAGCTCGACGGCGACCTCGGCACCGGCCTTCGCCAGCTCCGCGAGGTCGTCGTCGCGGTCGACCGCCGCGACGAGGTCCATGTCGTCGGCGGCCCCGACGGCCCGGGCGGCCTCGGAGCCGATACGGCCGCGGGCGCCGATGACGCCGACCTTGAGCCGGGTGCTCATGTGCGTACTACCTCCGGTGTCGATGAGTCGATGGGGAGCGCGCCCCGCCCCGCTCAGGCCACAGCCTCCCGCAGCGCGGTGGCCTGCCGGTCCGTGACCGGTCCTATGACGGACAGCGACGGGCGGCGGGACAGGACGGCCGCCGCCACCTCGCGTACGTCGTCGGGGGTGACGGCGCGGATCCGGGCCAGGATGTCGTCGACCGACATCTGCTCGCCCCAGCACAGCTCGCTCTTGCCGAGGCGGTGCATCAGCGCGCCGGTGTCCTCCAGGCCCAGCACCAGGGAGCCGCACAGCTGGCCGACGGCACGGGCGACCTCGTCGTCGGCGAGGCCGTGCGCGGCGACCTGCGCCAGTTCCTCGCGGCAGAGCTTGAGCACGTCGGCGGCCTGCGCAGGGCGGCAGCCGGCGTAGACGCCGAAGAGGCCGCAGTCGGCGAAGCCGGACGTGTACGAGTACACGGAGTAGGCCAGGCCGCGCTTCTCCCGGACCTCCTGGAAGAGCCGGGAGCTCATGCCGCCGCCGAGCGCCGCGGACAGCACGCTGAGCGCCCAGCGGCGCTCGTCGTGCCGGCCGACGCCGGGGGCGCCGAGGACGAGGTGGGTCTGCTCGGTGCGGCGCTCCTGCAGCTCGAAGCGGCCCGCGGTGCGCAGCGTGCGGCTGCCGGCGCGGGGGCCGTGCGGGGCGGCGTCGGTGGCGGCGAGGGCGCCGGCGCGGTCGAAGGCGGCGGCCACGCGGCGTACGACGTCGTCGTGGTCGACGTTGCCCGCGGCGGCGACGACGAGCCGGGTGGGTGTGTAGTGGCGCTGGTAGAAGCGGGCGACGCGGTCGCGGGTGAGGCCCGTGACGGTCTCGACGGTGCCCAGGACGGGACGGCCGAGGGGGGTGTCGCCGAGCATCGTGCGGGCGAAGAGGTCGTGGACGCAGTCGCCGGGGTCGTCCTCGGTCATCGCGATCTCTTCGAGGACGACGCCGCGTTCCGCCTCGACGTCCTCGGCGCGGATGACGGATCCGGTGAGCATGTCGCAGACGATGTCGATGGCCAGCGGCAGGTCCGTGTCGAGGACCCGCGCGTAGTAGCAGGTGTACTCCTTGGCCGTGAACGCGTTCATCTCGCCGCCGACCGCGTCGATGGGCGCGGAGATGTCGAGGGCGGAGCGGGTCCTGGTGCCCTTGAAGAGCAGGTGCTCCAGGTAGTGCGTGGCGCCGCCGAGCGCGGGGGTCTCGTCGCGGGAGCCGACGTGCGCCCAGATGCCGAAGGTCGCGGAGCGGACCGACGGCAGGGTCTCGGTGAGTACGCGCAGCCCGCCGGGCAGCACCGTCCTGCGTACGGTGCCGGCGGCCGCCGGGCCGGCGGAGCCGTCGGCTCCCGTGGACAGCGTGGCGGCGGTGGAGCGCGGACGGGGGACGGCCCGCCCCCGGTACGGGGGGCGGGCCGCCTTCCGACTGCTGCGGGGAAGGGTCACTTCGCGGACTCGTCCTCGGACTTCCCGGCGTCGTCGCCGTCCTTGTCCTCGTCCTCCAGGACGGGGATGAGGGACAGCTTGCCGCGCTGGTCGATCTCGGCGATCTCGACCTGGACCTTCTGGCCGACGCCGAGGACGTCCTCGACGTTCTCGACGCGCTTGCCGCCGGCGAGCTTGCGGATCTGCGAGATGTGCAGCAGACCGTCCTTGCCGGGCAGCAGGGAGACGAAGGCGCCGAAGGAGGTGGTCTTCACGACCGTGCCCAGGTAGCGCTCGCCGACCTCGGGCATCGTCGGGTTGGCGATGCCGTTGATGGTCGTACGGGCGGCCTCGGCGGCCGGGCCGTCGGCGGCACCGATGTAGATCGTGCCGTCGTCCTCGATGGTGATCTCGGCGCCGGTGTCCTCCTGGATCTGGTTGATCATCTTGCCCTTCGGGCCGATGACCTCACCGATCTTGTCCACGGGGATCTTGATGGTGATGATCCGCGGGGCGTGCGGGGACATCTCGTCCGGCCGGTCGATGGCCTCCATCATCACGTCGAGGATGTGGAGCCGGGCGTCGCGGGCCTGCTTCAGGGCCGCGGCCAGCACGGAGGCGGGGATGCCGTCGAGCTTGGTGTCGAGCTGCAGGGCGGTGACGAACTCCTTGGTGCCGGCGACCTTGAAGTCCATGTCGCCGAAGGCGTCCTCGGCGCCGAGGATGTCGGTCAGCGTCACGTAGCGCGTCTCGCCCTCGATCTCCTTGGAGATCAGCCCCATGGCGATGCCGGCGACCGGGGCCTTCAGCGGCACACCGGCGTTCAGCAGCGACATCGTGGAGGCGCAGACGGAGCCCATGGAGGTCGAGCCGTTGGAGCCGAGGGCCTCGGAGACCTGGCGGATCGCGTACGGGAAGTCCTCGCGGCTGGGCAGCACCGGCACGATGGCGCGCTCGGCGAGCGCGCCGTGGCCGATCTCGCGCCGCTTGGGGGTGCCGACGCGGCCGGTCTCGCCGGTGGAGTACGGCGGGAAGATGTAGTTGTGCATGTAGCGCTTGCGCGTCACCGGGTTGAGGGTGTCGAGCTGCTGCTCCATGCGGAGCATGTTCAGCGTCGTCACGCCCATGATCTGGGTCTCGCCGCGCTCGAAGAGCGCCGAGCCGTGCACCCGCGGGATGGCCTCGACCTCGACGGCCAGCGGCCGGATGTCGGTGACGCCGCGGCCGTCGATACGGACCTTCTCGCGGATGACGCGCTCGCGCACCAGTTCCTTGGTGAGCGCGCGGTACGCCGCGGAGATCTCCTTCTCGCGGCCCTCGAACTGCGGGAGCAGCTTCTCGGCGGCGACGTCCTTGACGCGGTCCAGCTCGGCCTCGCGCTCCAGCTTGTTGCTGATGGTGAGGGCCTGGGCCAGCTCGTCGCGCACGGCCTGGGTGAGGGCCTGGAGCACGTCGTCCTGGTGGTCGAGGAAGACGGGGAACTCGCCGGTGGGCTTGGCGGCCTTGGCGGCGAGGTCGGCCTGCGCCTTGCAGAGGGTCTTGATGAAGGGCTTGGCGGCGTCCAGGCCGGCGGCGACGACCTCCTCGGTCGGCGCGGTGGCGCCGCCCTTGACCAGCTCGACGGTCTGGTCGGTGGCCTCGGCCTCGACCATCATGATCGCGACGTCGCCGTCGTCGAGGACGCGGCCGGCGACGACCATGTCGAAGACGGCCTCCTCAAGCTCGGCGTGGGTCGGGAAGGCCACCCACTGGCCGCGGATGAGGGCGACGCGGGTGCCGCCGATGGGGCCGGAGAACGGCAGGCCCGCCAGCTGGGTGGAGGCGGAGGCGGCGTTGATGGCGACCACGTCGTAGAGGTGGTCGGGGTTGAGCGCCTCGATGGTGGCGACGATCTGGATCTCGTTCCGCAGGCCCTTCTTGAAGGAGGGGCGCAGCGGCCGGTCGATGAGCCGGCAGGTGAGGATGGCGTCCTCGCTGGGGCGGCCCTCGCGGCGGAAGAAGGAGCCGGGGATCTTGCCGATGGCGTACATGCGCTCTTCGACGTCCACCGTCAGGGGGAAGAAGTCGAGCTGGTCCTTGGGCTGCTTGGAGGCGCTGGTCGCCGCGAGGACCATGGTCTCGTCGTCGAGGTAGGCGACGGCGGAGCCGGCGGCGAGCTTGGCGAGCCGGCCGGTCTCGAAGCGGATGGTGCGGGTACCGAACGAGCCGTTGTCGATGACGGCCTCGGTGTAGTGGGTTTCGTTCTCCACCAGGAAATTCTCCTCGTCTGCACCCACGCCCGTGTGGCGTGGGCGGTGAGCGGTGGAGCACCCGCGCGGCAGGCTCGGGCCGGATGAGCGGCTGTAGGCCGGGCCGGTCTTCGATCGAAGCCACCGGGGGCGCGCTCTCGCGTGCTCCGAAGGCCACTACCGAGGACCGGCGCCCGCTGTCGGCACAGGTCCGGCGGCTGCGGGCGGTTGCTCCCCGTGTTCACTCTGTGCTGATGTCCTGCCGACCAGAGTACAAGTCCCCCTGGCGGCGTCTCGACGGCTGGCTGGCAACCGTTCGGTAAGGGTCCGTACGGACGGACCGGCCCGGCGTCCGGGCGAAACCGGAGCGCTGCGGGCATACGCCGAGGGAGCGGCTCCCGGTGCGGGAGCCGCTCCCTCGAACGGCGCTAGCGGGCGCCGGCGGCGCCGCGGCGGATGCCGAGGCGGTCGACCAGCGTACGGAAGCGGGCGATGTCCTTCTTCGCCAGGTACTGCAGCAGCCGGCGGCGGCGGCCGACGAGCAGGAGCAGACCGCGGCGCGAGTGGTGGTCGTGCTTGTGGGTCTTCAGGTGCTCGGTGAGGTCGCTGATGCGCTGGGTGAGCATCGCCACCTGTACCTCGGGGGAGCCGGTGTCGCCTTCCTTCGTGGCGTACTCGGCCATGATCTTCTGCTTGGTCGCGGTGTCGAGCGACATGTCCTACTCCTCGGGTCGGCGCCGCCGAGCGTCCCTGGTTTTGGTCACAGGGAATCTGCGGTGACTCGGCAGGCGGGGCGGTCGCGGCGCCTCACCCGAGGGATACGGGGGCGCTCACGCGAACCGTCCGCCAGCCTATCAGCCGTGCGGCGGCCCGAGGACCGCCGCCCGGCGCCGCCCGGCGGGGCCGGGCGTGCGGGTCAGATCTTGACACCGTGCTTGCTGAGGAACGCGACCGGGTCCACGGCGGAGCCGTAGTCGGGGGTCGTGCGGACCTCGAAGTGCAGGTGCGGGCCGGTGGAGTTGCCGGTCGTGCCGATCTTGCCGATCAGCTCCTTGGCGTTGACCTTCTCGCCCACGTTCACGTCGATCTTGGACAGGTGGGCGTACTGGGTGTAGAGGCCCTCGCCGTGCTTGATCACGATGTTGTTGCCGTAGGCGCCGCCCCAGCCGGCCGTGACCACGGTGCCGTCGCTGGCCGACTTGACCTTCGTGCCCGTGGGGGCGGCGAAGTCCTGGCCGCTGTGCTTCGCGGCCCAGCGGGCACCGCCCTGGTTGTACTGGCCGGTGACGTCGTAGTCGGCCGTGACGGGCTTGACCCAGTCGGGCTTGCTGTCGGCCGTGGCGACGCCCGAGCCGAGGGCGACGACCATGCCGGCGCCCGCGGCGAGCATGGCGGTGGTGGCTACGGGGGCGGTGAACTTGGCGTGCTTGAACATTCTCGGAATTCCCTCCAGAAAGGTTCCGACCCCGGCTGCGCTCCGAGGTCGCTCCACCTTGGTAACGCGTCCGATCGGGGCAGACAAGGGCCCTTGGTACGAGCCTGGGTCGTAGCCGCGATTCGGGTTTTTCCGCCCCTTGTGCACCCCAAAAGAACGGCGCCTGGAGCCACCCCGGACGGCACCCAAGCTGGCGTTTTTAGGGCATCCATGCAGGTCAGAGCCGATCGATCGACCCGTTTCCAAAAGTCCGGCGGACTCCCCTGCCAAAAGTCCGGCGGCCGCAGGGGCGAAAGTCCCGGACCCTTGTCAGATTCGCCTACTACCGCTTTTAGGATTCCTTCAGAGGCATGTGGTGCACGCCACTCCCGGATAAGAATTCGCGGCTCTCTCGCGGGCCTTTCTCCCCTGCCGCACGGGACCAATTACCCCCCGACTGGCGCGGAGCCCCACCGTCCCCGGTAGGCTGCGTCCGGCCAGTTCCTAGGAGGGGGTATGGAACCGCTGCGACTCGACGACCCCGAGCAGTTCGGGGCGTACCGGCCGGTGGGGCGTCTGGATACGGACGCGGGCGAGATGCGCGCGCCGGCCGCGCGCTACATCGCCCAGGCGCCGGGCGGCGAACGCACAGTCCTGATCACCGCACCGCACACCGACGCGACGGCCGCCGACCACGGCCACGCCGGGCGCTTCCACGCGGCCGCCGCCGAGGCCCAGCGCCTCGGCGGTACGGCCGGCCCGTGGCTGGCGCCGGTGAGCGAGCTGTCGACCGGCGGCGCCCCGTGGTGGGCGATGCCGTACCGGCCGGCGCTGCCGCTGCCCGCCGCGCTGGACGCGCAGCGGGGCCCGCTGCCCGAGCGCACCGTGTACGCCGTGGGCGCCGCGCTGGCCGAGACGCTGGCCGCGCTGCACGCCGGCGGGGTGGCGCACGGCGGGCTCGACCCGACGGCCGTGCTGCTCACCGGTGACGGTCCGCTGCTGACCGGCTACGGCACGGTGAGCGCGGCGGGCGCCGACGGCAGCCCGCGCGAGAGCATGGCCGGGCTCATACCGGAGTTCCTGCCGCCCGAGCAGGTCGCGGGCGGGCGCCCGCGGCCGCTGGGGGACGTGTACGCGCTGGCCGCGGTGCTCCTGTACGCCGCCACCGGCCGGGTCCCCGGGGGCGACCCGGCGGCGGACCCGCAGGCGCAGTACCCGGGCGACCCGCTGACGGACCCGCTCGCCGGCGATCCCGCGTACGGCCACGACCCGTACGCCGCGGATCCCTACGCCTCCGACCCGTACGGCACCCCCGCGAACCCGCTGGACCTCCTCCAGCCCGCGCTCCGCGCCGTCCTGGAGCCCTGCC
This sequence comes from Streptomyces aculeolatus, assembly GCF_020400605.1. GTDB lineage: Bacteria > Actinomycetota > Actinomycetes > Streptomycetales > Streptomycetaceae > Streptomyces > Streptomyces aculeolatus. The sequence continues at coordinate 11,961 of NZ_JAINRD010000005.1, forward strand.
TCCACCCCGACCCCGCGCGCCGCCCCGCCGCCGCGACGCTGCTGCCGGAGCTGCTCCGCGCCGCCGCGCCGGGCGCGGGGGGCCCCGGCCCGGGTGCCGCGGCCCCCGGGACCGTGCTCGACGCCGCGACCACCCGCTCCGGCGCGGCCCTGGCCCCCGGCTGGCTGCCCCGCCGGGTCAGCGCCGCCCTGGCGCTCCAGGCCTCCGACGTGCTCGCCGCCGAGACCGAGCCGGACCCCGCCTTCCTGGCGGCGCTCGCGGCCGAGGCCTCGGGCACCCCGGACCTGATCGGCGACGCGACCGTCATCGGCCGCCCCGCCACCCGCCGCGCCCTGCTCGCCGGCATCGCCGGCGGGGCCGCGGGCGTCGCGGCCGGCGGCGCCGCCGCCTGGGCCGCGACCACCGAGGACCCGCCTCCGCCGCCGACCGCCGCGGAGCGGCTGGCCGCCCGCAACACCGGCAGCAAGCGGCTGACCGGAGCCGCGCCGCCCGTGCTGTGGGGCAAGGGCCTGGGCAAGGTCGAGCCGGTCGGCCCGCCGGTCGTCGCCGGGTCCTCCGCCGCGCTGGTCGTCGCGAAGTCCGGCGTCTTCGCGATGGACCTGCGCACCGGCGACGAGCTGTGGGAGCAGTCGGAGGTCAGCCCCGCGGGCCCCGCGGTGCCGCTCGGCGACGGCATGGTGATGGTGCCCGGCAAGGACCTGACGGTGCTCGATGCCGCGGACGGCTCGGTCGCCTGGACGTCGGAGAAGTTCCGCAAGGGCGGCAGGACGCCGTACGGCGCGCTCCTCGGCGTGGCCGGCGACACCGCGGCGTTCACCGTCAAGGAGGGCGGCGAGCTGACCGTCGTCGGCTACGACCTCGCCGAGCGGCGCGAGCTGTGGCGCTCGCCCGGCTCCGCCGCCGCGACCGCCGCGCTCTTCCTCGGCGGCTCCGTCGTCCTGGTGCCCGAGGCCGACGACGACGCCACGCACCGCGACAAGCCGGTCACCGTCTCCGCGCTCGACCTCGGCAGCGGCGAGGAGCGGTGGGCGCAGGAGTACGCCGGGATGGCGGGCGGCCACTGGGCCGCGGCCGGCAAGGACCTGCTGGTCGCCACCGCCGGCAAGGACATGCGCGGGTTCGACGTGACCGGCGACGGCGCCGAGCTGTGGAAGCTGACCGCGGAGCCGTGGGACGAGGACACCTCGAACCCGCAGAACTTCGGCCCGCCCGCCGTGCAGGGCGAGACGATCCACGCCCTCGACACGTTCCGCGCCGTGCACTCGGTGGCGCGCGACTCGGGCGAGGAGCAGTGGAAGCGCAACCCGCAGCTGGCCTACGTGGGGGTGCTCGTCCAGGCCCCGGCGCTGCACGTCACGCCCGACGGGAAGGTCCTGATCGCGGGCGACGACACGCAGGTGCTGGCGTACGACGCGGACGGCGGCGACCTGCTGTGGCGGTTCACCGACATGCGGCCGGGGAAGCCGAAGTACGCGCACCGGCGCCGGGTGGCGGTCGGCAAGGACACGGCCGTGGTCGCGAGCGGGAGCAGCGTCTACGCGCTGCCGCTGGACTGAGCGCGCGACGCCAAGGGGGATTGTTCGTATGCACACGTTGACCGGATCCGGCGGCCACAACGGCGGCGCGACCGGCACGGCCGGCGGCGCGCACACCGGCGGCCCGCAGCAGCGGGTGGGCCCGCACCGGATCGTCGCGCCGCTCGGCCCGTACGGCCAGGAGGGCGGGCCCGGCGCCGACGGGCCGCAGTTCCATCTGGCGTTCAGCGAGCCGCTGGGCCGGGTCGTGGTGCTCATGACGCCGCCCGCGGCGCTTGCCGCCGATCCCGGCTTCCGGGTCCGCTTCGCCTCCGAGGCCGGTACGTCCGCGCGGCTGGCGGGGCACGCCGCCGCGCCGGTGGCCGGGGTGGCGCCGCAGGACGAGGAGCCGTGGGTGGCGTACGACTGCGCGCCCGCGCTGCCGCTGCCCGCGGCGCTGGCGGCGCACGGCGGTCCGCTGCCGGTGCCGTACGTCTGCCAGCTGGGGGTGTCGCTGGCCGCCGCGGTGCTCCAGGCGCACGCGCAGGGTCTGGTGTACGCGGGGCTGACGCCGGCCGCGGTGCTGCTGACGTCGGCGGGGCCGCGGCTCGTGGCGTACGGCGCGGTGCGCGCGGCGGCGCCGGGCGACGGCCCGCGTACGGCGGTGCCCGGGCTGCCGCCCGCGTGGCTGCCGCCGGAGCAGCAGGCCGGCGGGGTGCCGCGGCCGCTGGGCGACATCTACGCGCTGGGCGCGGTGCTGGCGTACGCCGCCACCGGTGCCCACTCCCCCGACCCCGGTGCGCTGCCGGAGCCGCTGGCGTCGGTCCTCGCCGGCTGCCTGGCCGGGGACCCGGCGCAGCGCCCCCGCGCGGACGCGCTGCTCCAGCAGCTCCAGCAGGTGCAGCAGGCCCTGCCGGCGGAGCCGGGGCAGGAGCAGCTGCCGGGGGCCGTCGCGGCCGCGCTGACCGCGCAGCTGCCCTCGCTGCCGGCGCAGGGCCCGCTCACGCCGCCGCCCGGGCCGGGCGCGCCCGGCGGCCCGCCCGCCGTCGGCGGGACACCGGACACCTCGGCCGGGGCGGGCGTCGGGGAGACCTCGGTGCCGCCGTCCCGCCCGGGGCGCCGCGCCCTGCTGCGCGGCCTCGCCTTCGGTGCCGCGGGCCTCGCGGTCGGCGGGGGCGGCGTCTACGCGTACCGCCGTGCGACAGAAGAGGATCCGCCGGTCTACCGCACCACCCCCGCGAAGGGCGCCGCGCCCAAGCCGCTGTGGCACTACTCGCTGCAGGGCCAGGAGGCCACGGGGATCAGCCTCATCGGCAAGATCGCCGTCGTGGAGACGATGGGCGCGCTCACCGCCGTCAACGTGCGCACCGGAAAGAAGGCGTGGGACTCCGACGTGTTCGCGGACGGGGGCCTGATCGACCTCGGCCGCGGCCGGGCGCTCGTCATCCCGTCGATGGGATCCATGGAGGTCGTCGAGCTGGCCGGGGGCAAGTCGAAGGGTGCCATCGAGGAGTACTCGCTCGGCAGCAAGCTGTCCTTCCAGGAGGCCGCCGGCGCCGCCGACGGGATCGTCTACTTCCTGGCCACGGTGGGTGAGGACCTGGAGAAGTTCGCCATGGTGGCGTACGACACCCGCAAGGGCGAGGAAGTGTGGCAGAAGCCGCTGCCCGAGGGCTACGGCGACCTGAGCGACAACCCGCTCAGCGACGGCGAGACGATGAAGGTCCGCGGCCGCGAGCTGCTCATCCCCAGCGCCCCCACCTCCGGCTTCGACTTCACCTACCTCGCGCTCGACCGGCGCACCGGCGAGAAGGCGTGGGAGCAGAAGTTCGAGGGGATCGAGGACTACGACGGCCCCAGCACCTACGCGACCGACGCCGGGACGCTCTTCAGCCCCAACAACGAGGCGGACACGCTCCGGGGGTTCGAGATGCGCGGCGCGAAGAAGCTGTGGGAGCACCCGATGAAGGAGCACTTCTTCGCCGAGCTGACCGACGCGCGCTCGCGCGTGCTCTACGGCACGCAGGGTGCCCAGGTCACCGCGCTGTCGGTGCAGAACGGCAAGCGGGTGTGGAGCACCCCGGTCTACTCCGGCGGCAAGTTCGACGTCACGGACGTCCTCCTCAGCGGTACCGGCGGCACCCTCTTCTACAGCAACGACGCCGAGGTGCAGGCGTTCCGCACCCGCGACGGCGCGCCGCTGTGGCGGTTCGCGACGGTCAGCGAGGCCGGCTCGGCCTCCGACGACGGCCCCGGCATCTCCGGCCGGGTGCTCGCCGCGGACGACGGCATCGCTCTCGTCATGTCCAAGGACGCCCTCTACGCACTCCCGGTGGACTGATCCCATGGCTACGCCCCTCACCCACGACGATCCGCAGCAGCTGGGCCCGTACCGGCTGGTCGCCCGCCTCGGCAGTGGCGGCATGGGCACCGTCTACCTCGCCCGCTCCACGGGCGGGCGCACCGTGGCGCTGAAGACCATGCACGCCGACCTCGTCAGCGGCGAGGCCGGCACGACGGGTGCCGAGTTCCGCACCCGCTTCCGGCTGGAGACCGACGCCGCCCGCGTCATCGGCGACCACTACGGCGCCGAGGTCGTCGACGCCGACCCGCTGGCGGAGACGCCGTGGCTGGCGACCGAGTACGTGCTCGGCCCGCCGCTGGACGAGGCGGTCGCGGTGTCGGGGCCGCTGCCCGAGACCACGACGCGGGCGCTGGGCGCCGCGCTCTGCGAGGCGCTCGGGCAGCTGCACCGCTCCGGCGTCGTCCACCGCGACCTCAAGCCGTCGAACATCCTGCTGACGTCGTCCGGGCCCAAGGTCATCGACTTCGGCATCGCCCGCGCGGCGGGCGACGACCACCTGACCCGTACCGGCACCGCCGCGGGCACGCCCGCCTTCATGTCGCCCGAGCAGGCGTCCGGCGTCGAACACACCCCGGTCGGCGACGTGTTCGCGCTGGCCGGCGTGCTGGTCTTCGCCTGCACGGGCCACGGCCCGTTCGGCGGCGGCCAGGCCGCGGACCTGCTGTACCGGGTGCGCTACGGCGAGGCGGACCTGTCCGGCGTGCCCGCGGGGCTGCTGCCGCTGCTCCAGCGCTGCCTGGCCAAGGAGCAGGAGGCCCGCCCCGGCACCGACGAGCTGGCGGGGCTGCTCGCCGAGGGGCTGCCGGGCGGCACGGCCGACTTCGCCGACCACCTCCCGGACGCGCTGCACGCCGACATCCTGCGCCGCGCCGCCGTGGCCTGGCAGCCGCAGCCGCCGCGGCTGCCGTCGCCGGAGCAGGCCGCGCTGGAGACGCAGTTGGGCGCGGGCGGCACGGGCCCGTCGCGGCGCAAGGTGCTGGCGCTCGCGGGCGCGGGCGCCGTGGCGGTCGGCGGCGCGGGGGTCGGGGCGTGGGCGTTCCTCCGCGACGACGAGAAGGAGCCGGAGGCCAAGCCCAAGGCGAAGAAGCCGAAGGCGCCGAAGGAGCTGTGGACCCGCCCGGTCGTCGGCGGCGGCGGCGCGTTCAGCCTGGCCACCGGCGGCACCTACGTGCTGCTCCTCACCAGCGCCGGCGGCGGGCAGTTCGTGGACGCGCGCAACGGCAAGCTGCGCGGCGTCGACGACGCCGCAATGCCCTCGCTGGGTATCGTCGGCGACGACTCAGGGTTCTACGCCGTCGGCAGCCGCGACATCTCGGGTGATGGATCGTATGCCGTCTTCACCAGCGACCCGGAGACGGGCGAGCGGGAGGAACACGTCGTCCTCAAGGGCGCGGAGGTCAAGGGCACGGCCATCGAGGGCTACGAGAACGACATCATGCTGATGCGCGCGACCGCCCGCTGGGTCACCCGGGTCTACAAGGACAAGAAGACGAAGAAGCGCGTCGTCGAGAAGACGGAGTGGACCCCGCAGTTCGTGGCCGCGGACCTGAAGACCGGCGAGTTGCTGTGGGGCTTCGACAACAAGTCCCCGGACACCGGCCCCTCGTACGCGACGGCCCTGACGAAGAACGAGGCGCTCATCCGCGTCGAGTCCACCCTGACGTGCCTCGACGCGCGGACCGGCGAGGTGCGCTGGACCTGGGAGGCGCCGAAGGCGGACCGCGACGCGCTCGCGGGACTCCAGCAGTTCCCCACGGTCAAGGGCCACGTCCTCCTCGGCCTGCGCGACCTGACCGCGCTGCGGCTGTCGGACGGCGAGGTGGGCTGGACGCTCGGCAAGGACCGCGACGCACGCGCCGCGCTCGGCCCCGACACCCGGCTGTACGGCACGCCCGCGGTCAAGGACGGCAAGGCCTACGTCGTCGAGAACGGCAACGGCTTCATCGCCATCGACGGCGCCAGCGGCGAGGTCGAGTGGGAGGCCAAGGCCGACTGGGCCGGGCCGCAGGCGTTCATCGTCGCGCCCGTGGTCGGCAAGAAGTACGCGTACGTGGGCACCGGCGGGCGCGACTGGGTGCGGGCCGTCGACCTGGAGGAGCACAGGACCGCGTGGTCGTACCGGGGGCCCGAGGACAACGAGCGCCCCATGGTCCTCGAACAGGACGACGCGAAGGTCGTCCTCGTCGTCACCGCCGCCGAAGTGCGCGGGCTCCCCCTTCAGTAGGAACTTCCACCAGGAGCGGTACGTCCATGAAACCCCTCGGCACCGGAGACCCGCTGCGCCTCGGCCCGTACCGCCTCATCGGCGTGCTCGGCGCCGGCGGCATGGGCAAGGTGTACCTCGGCCGCGACTCCTCGGGGCGGCCCGCCGCGATCAAGGTGCTGCGGCCCGAGCTGGCCCACCAGTCGAACCTGGCGCAGCGCTTCGTCCGCGAGGCGCACGCCGCGCAGGCCGTGCAGAGCCCCGGTGTGGCGCGGGTGCTGGGCGCCGAGACGGAGGGCGGACGGCCGTGGATCGCCTGCGAGTTCCTCGCCGGGCCGACCCTCGCCGAGGCCGTCGAGCGGTACGGGCCGCTGGACGGCACGGCGCTGCGGGCGGTCGGCGCGGCGCTCGCGAGCACGCTCACCGACATCCACGCGGCCGGCCTCGTCCACCGCGACGTCAAGCCGCCCAACATCGTGCTGACCGCGACCGGGCCGCGCATCATCGACTTCGGCATCGCCCGCCCCGAGCACGGCCTGACGCTCACCAGCACCGGCGAGGCGCCCGTCACCCCGGGCTACGGGCCGCCGGAGCAGGTGCTCGGGCAGCGCGTGGGCCCGCCCGCGGACGTCTTCGCGCTGGGCGCGGTGCTCACGCTGGCGGCGACGGGGCAGACGGCGTACCAGGGCAGCCATGTGGCGGCCGTGCAGTACGAGGTGGTGCACGGCGAGCCGCGGCTCGAAGGGCTGCCGCCCGACCTGTACCCGCTGATCGCCCCGTGCCTGGCCAAGGACCCCGCGTACCGCCCCACTCCGCCGCAGATCGCCGCCGCCCTCGCCCCGCCGCCCGGCTCCGAGGCCGTCTGGCGGCAGGGCGCACTCGCCGACGACATCGAGGGCCGCGAGCAGGAGGCGGGCCGCCTCGCCGCACTCCCCGCGGCCGGTGACACCCAGATCCCGGGGCCCTCGCGGCGGCGGCTGCTCGTCGGGCTCGGCGCCGGCGGCGCGGTCCTGGCGGCGAGCGCGGGCACGGCCGCGTGGTGGTGGCTGGGGAAGGACGACGGCGGAACGACGGCGGCGCCCAAGCGCGACCCGTGGGCGGCGCAGCCGCTGAAGGGCTACAGCGCGAACAACGCCCCCGCGGCGCTCTGGGGCCCGGTCAGCGGGCTCAACTCCGATATGCCGATGCTGCTTCCGCTGCGCGAGATCCTGGTCGCCGCGATGGCCGACGGCAGCATCGCGGGTCTGGACATCCGCACCGGCAGGGAGAAGTGGCGCCAGGAGGAGGCCGCGGCGGCGGCCCGCGCGGCGGCGCTCGACGAGAACACCTTCGTCGCGGCGGACGCCGAGGGCACCGTGTACGGGCTGCGCGGCCGGGACCGGCGCGAGCAGTGGTCGGCGCCGGGCGCCCGGGCGGAGGTCGTGCTCGCGGCCGACGCGGACGGGGCGTACGTGACGACGAAGGACGGCGAGCTGCGCGCGGTCGGCACCGGCGGCAAGGAGCGGTGGACTGTCGGGCTGCCGGTCAAGTCGACCGTCAGCAAGCCCGCGTGGGCCGCGGTCGCCGACGGCCTGCTGGTGGTCTCGGGTTCCGACGGCAAGATCGCGGTGGTCGACACCAAGGACGGCAGGAAGGTGTGGGACACCCCGAAGCGCAGCTCCTACGCGATGCCGTGCGCGATCGGCGGGGGCTTCCTGTACGCGGGCGGGGACGGGCTGACGGCGTACGCGTTGAAGGGCGACGGCAAGCCGGAGTGGAACGTGGAGCCGAAGGGCGAGTACATCTGGAGCGCGCCGGCGCTGGACGGCGAGGTGCTCTATGCCGTGAACGACACCATGCTCACCGCCATGAACGCGAAGACCCGGGACACCGAGTGGACGGAGGAGGCGTCGACCGTCGCCCTGAGGTACCCGCCGGTGGTCCAGGGGAACTCGCTGTGGTGCGGTACGTCGTCGAATGGCGATCCCGACGCCCTGAAGGTCTACGACATCGGCAAGGGCAGGGTGGCGTGGGAGGATCGCCGGACGTCGCGTGAGCGGGACGACTGGACCATGGCCGCGGCGAACAACCGGGTGTTCATCCTCTACACGGGGTCGCTGACCGCAAACCCGGTGTTCTGACCGGCTGTCGGGGGCACGGCCCGGGCGGGTGCGCCGCACCCGCGGCGGGGCCGGTGTTCTGAACGGTGACACATCCGTTGCCGATTGCGACAGTCCGGCCTGCCGGCGCGCTCGGTCCTCCCCTTAGGGTGGGAGAAGCACACGGCACCGGGCATGCGCCGGCATGACCGCCGTGCTGCGAGGGGATTCGGGAGGCACAGTGAGCAGCGATCGGGACGAGAACGGCGCGGGCCGGACCAGCCCCGATGTCGAGCGGACCGGCACGGAGCAGGAGGGCACGGGCGAGTTCACCACCAGCCCTGCGCCCACCGCCTGGTACACCCAGGGGGTGCCGCCGCCGAGCACCGGGCACGACGAGGAGGCGGGCACCGGCTCGTCCCAGTCCGGCTCGGCGATGCCCCCGTTGCCCAACGGCTTCACCGCCGCCCATGCACCCGCCCCGGGACCGGTGCCGGAGTCGATGACCCCGCCGCCGTTCCTGCTGACGCTGCCGGACGAGCCGCCGGAGACCGGCACGGTGCCGGAGCCCCGGGCGGCGGAGGAGTCGCCGGCGGCCGCCGCCGCGGACCTGGCCGCGGACGCCGACCGGGACGACGACAGGGACGGCGCGCAGGACGACGACGACCAGGACGAGGCGTACGCGGCGGAGGACGACTCCCCGCCGCTGACGGCGGCGACGGACCCGGCCGCGGTGGCGTTCGCCGCGCTGCCGATGGCTCCGGCGGCCCCCGGGGCCGAGGCGGACGACGACGAGGATGCCGGCGGCGTGGCCGCGGCGGAGTCCGAGGACTTCACGTCGTCCCCGGCGAGCGCGCCGAGTTGGTACGGAGGCGGCGCCTCCGCGGCGCCGGCGGCGTACGACGAGCAGGACTCCGGCTCCGCCGGTGCCGGGACGGACGACGAGTCCGCCGGAGCCACGGCGGAGTCCGCGGACGCGACGGTCGGCGCGGACGACGACGGTGGCACCGGTGCGGAGTGGTCCGCCGCCGAGGCGTCCGCCGACGACGGCTCCGCGTCCGGCGCCGACTGGCCCGCCCTCCCGGAGGCGGCCCCCGCCGCGGAGGCGGACGAGGCCGACCGGGACGACGACACGTGGCACAGCACCGACTCGGGGTCGGGCTGGCCCTTCCCCTCCGCGAGCACGTCCGCGGACGGGACCGAGGACGACGACGAACCGGCCGCGGCCACCGCGGACACCGACGGGACCGACGAGGCCCCCGAAGCGGAAGCCGGGGCATCCGGCACCGACTGGCACAGCACGGCAGCGCCGTCCGCGGACACGGGTGCGGGCGAGGCGTCCGACGCGGGTACGGGCTGGCCGTTCGCGTCCGCCGCGGAGGCGGACGACGGCGAAACCGCCGAGCCCGCCGCAGCCGCCGAAGCGACGTCGGTGGACGCGACCGGCGCTTCGTCCGGCGGCCACTGGCGCAGCAGCGTGCCCGAGGCGGACACCGAGGAGCCCGCGGAGTCCGGCTCCGCGTGGCCTTCGTTCGCCGGCACTCAGGAGGCCGCGGACGCCGGGACCGACGCGGCCGCGGACGGCACCGACGAGGGCCCCGAGACCCCGGCGGCCGGTGCCGCGTGGCCGCCCGTGCCCGAGGCGCTGCCCGCCGCGGAGCCGGACACCGGTGACGCGCCCGCGGCCGACGCGGCCTTCCCCGCACCGCAGTTCGCGCCGCCCCCGCGGCCGGAACCTGACGACGCGAGTACGCCCGCCCCGTACCGGGACGACGCCACGCGCACGCTGACCCCGCTCGTCGCCCACGCGCCGCCCGCCGCGGCGCAGGACGACCGCGACGACAGCGACGGGACCGACGAGGCGCGCGGCGACCAGGACAAGGGCGACGTGGTGAGCGGCGCGACGATGCGCTTCTCGCCCGCCTCGCTGCGCGCGCAGGCGGCCGAGGTCCAGGACCGTACGCCCGCGGACGACGAGCCGAACGACGCCGTGCCGACCGCACCCGAGGTGCAGGACCGGGTGCCGGCCGACGCCGCACCCGCCCGCGACGACGAGCCGCAGGACGCGCCGCCGCAGGCCAGCCCGTACGCGACGGACCGCGCGCCGGCCGGCGCGAACCCGTGGGCGCCCGCGCCCGCCCCCGACGCGTCCGCCTCGCCGACGGCGCTGCCGCCGCTCCCCCCGCAGTTCCCCGCCGCCGAGCAGCAGCGCCCCCCGGCGTCGGACCTGCCGTCCGGCCCGCCGCCCGCCGCCGGCGCACCCTGGCAGTCGCCCGCCGCGCAGCCGGCACCGGAGCAGGCCGCGCCGCAGCCTCCCGCGGCTCCCCCGGCGGCGCCCTCCGCCCCGCCGGGCGCCGTACCGCCGCAGCAGCCGTACCAGGCCCAGCCCGCTCCGGGCGCCGTCCCGCCCGGCGCCCCGGCGCCCGGCACCGCCCCGGAGTCCGCGGGCGCCTCCCCGGCGCCGTCCGCGCCGCCGGCCGGCGCCCACGCCCCGGCGCCCCCGGCCTCGGCCGCTCCGGCCGCCCCGCCCGGCGCCCCCGGCGCGTACTCCGCGCCCGGCAGCCGGCTCCCGGCCCCGCACACCCCGCCCGCGCCCGCCGCCGCCGGCGAGGCGCCCCGCTCCGGGCCCGCCGCGGAGCCGCCGCCCGGCTGGACCGTGGCGTCGCCCTCCGGCGTGCCCGTGGCCCCGGCCGGCCAGCACCCCGACTCCCGCGCCCCGCAGGGCGGTTACGGCTGGCCCCAGCCGCCCGGCGCCCAGCCCGGACAGCAGGGCCAGCCCGGACAGCCCGGACAGCCCGGACAGCAGAGCCTGCCCGGCCAGCAGAACCAGCCGGGCCAGCCCGGTCAGCCGGCGCAGCCGGGCCAGCAGCCCGGTCAGCCCGGCGCCTACCCGGGTCTCCCCGGCCAGCCCCAGCAGCAGGCCCAGCCCGGCCAGCAGCCCGGCTACCCCGCCCAGCAGCCCGGCCACCAGCCTCCCGGCCTCCCGCCCGCCGGCGGCTCCCCGTCCGGCCCGCCCGGCCAGGGCGCCCTCTCCCCCGCCACGTCCCCGGCACCGCCCGCCCAGCCCGGTGGCGACCCGCGGTCCGGCGGCTGGCCCGAGGTCACACCGGAGCAGCGCCGCCAGCCGGTGCACAACGCGCCCCTCGGCTACACCGCCGCGGTCGAGCTGTCCTCCGAGCAGCTGCTGCACGACAAGCACAAGCCGCAGCGCAAGTCGGAGCGCGGCGGCCTGTCCCGGTTCAAGCTCGGCGGCAAGGCGGCCGAGGAGGAGCGGCAGCGCAAGATCGCCCTCGTCCGCACGCCGGTGCTGTCGTGCTACCGCATCGCCGTGATCTCCCTCAAGGGCGGCGTCGGCAAGACCACGACGACCACCGCGCTCGGCGCGACCCTCGCCGCCGAGCGGCAGGACAAGGTCATCGCGATCGACGCCAACCCGGACGCGGGCACGCTGGGCCGCCGGGTGCGCCGCGAGACGGGCGCCACGATCCGCGACCTGGTGACGGCGATCCCGTACCTGAACAGCTACATGGACATCCGCCGGTTCACCTCGCAGGCGCCGTCCGGCCTGGAGATCCTGGCCAACGACGTCGACCCGGCGGTCTCCACGACGTTCAACGACGAGGACTACCGCCGCGTCATCGACGTGCTCGGCAAGCAGTACCCGGTGATCCTCACCGACTCCGGCACCGGCCTGCTCTACAGCGCCATGCGCGGCGTGCTGGACCTCGCCGACCAGCTCATCGTCGTGGCCACGCCGTCCGTCGACGGCGCGTCCAGCGCCAGCACCACGCTGGACTGGCTGCACGCCCACGGCTACGCCGACCTGGTGTCGCGGAGCATCACGGTCATCTCCGGCGTCCGCGAGACCGCCAAGATGATCAAGATCGACGACATCGTCAACCACTTCAAGCAGCGCACCCGCGCGGTGCAGGTGATCCCGTTCGACGAGCACCTGTCGGCCGGTGCCGAGCTGGACCTGACGATGATGCGGCCGAAGACCAAGGAGGCGTACTTCAACCTCGCCGCGCTCGTCGCCGAGGACTTCACCCGCGCCCAGCAGGCGCAGGGCCTGTGGACCGGCGAGGGCGGCCAGCAGCCGCCGCACGCGATGCCGCCGCTGCCGGGCCAGGGCGGCGGCGCGGACGGCGCCGGCGGCTACGGCGCGGGCGGGGGGTACCCGGGCGGCGGCGGCTATCCGGGTGGTGCGCCCGGCACCGGCCCGTCGCAGGCGCAGTCAGGACCGAGCCCGTACGGGTGACGCGTCGGCGGCACCCACCGGCGGCCCCGGACGGGAGCCCGCCCGGCCTGCCGCCATTGGGTTGAACCAATGAGGCCCGCAGCCTTTTTGAAGGCGCGGGCCTCATTCGCGTTTCAGCCGGGTATCGCCCTCGTACAGGCCGGTCACGGTCGTTGACATGTTTAGACCAACCTCGCTAGACAGACCCGACCCCAGGCCGGTCAGCCGGCATCCCGCCCCCTTCAGCCCGCGAGGTGTCATGCAGCCCACCGACGAGAACGCCCCGACACCCGGCCCACTCCACCGACCGACACCCGCCGCCCGCGCCGGCCGCCCCGGCCGCCGGCTGCGCCGCGTACTCGGCGCGGGCGCCGCGGCCCTCGCGCTGATCGCGGCCACCGCCGCCGGCCCGGCCGCGGCCAAGTCCGCCCAGGACGACGGCGGCGACGGCGACGGCGACAAGGCCGTCCTGACGGCCGCCGTCGCGCAGAGCGTCGACTCCCTCAGCCCGTTCCTCGCGGTCACCCTCGTGGCCACGAGCCTGAACCGGCTGATGTACGACTCCCTCGTCAACTACGACGTCAAGACACAGGAGCCCATCCCGGGGCTGGCCGAGAAGTGGGAGCCCTCGAACGCGGGCAAAACGTGGACGTACACCATGCGCGACGGCGTGAAGTGGTCCGACGGCAAGCCGCTGACCGCCGAGGACGCCCGCTGGACGTTCCACACGATGATGACCGACGAGGCCGCCGGCGCGGCCAACGGCTCGTACGTCGCCAACTTCGCGAAGGTCTCGGCGCCCGACGCCCGCACGCTCGTCGTGGAGCTGAAGGAGCCGCAGGCGACGATGAACTCGATGGACCTGCCGATCGTGCCCAAGCACGTCTGGCAGGACGTCGAGGACCTCGGGAAGTTCAACAACGACTCCGACTTCCCGGTCGTGAGCAGCGGCCCGTACATACTGACGGGCTTCAAGACCGACTCGTACGTCACCTTCGAGCCGAACCCGGACTTCTGGCGGGGCAAGCCGAAGTTCGACGAGCTGAGGTTCAAGTACTACAAGGAAACCGACGCCGCCGTCGCCGCCCTGCGCAAGGGCGAGGTGTCCTTCGTGCCGGACCTGACGCCCGCGCACGCCGCGTCGCTGGAGGGCCAGCCCGACATCAAGGTCAACGACGGCCAGGGCCGGCGCTTCTGGGCCATCGCGACCAACCCCGGTGCCCGGGACGTCAAGGGCCGCAAGTTCGGCGACGGACATCCGGCGCTGCTCGACCCGCGGGTGCGCGAGGCGCTGTTCCTCGCGGTGGACCGCGAGGTGATAGTGGACAAGGTGCTGCAGGGGCACGGCGTCGAGGGCGAGGGCTACATCCCGCCGCGCTTCGGCGACTACCACTGGAAGCCGTCGGCCGAGCAGAAGATCGGCTACGACCCGGCGAAGGCGGCGCGGCTGCTGGACCAGGCGGGCTACAAGCTCAAGGACGGCAAGCGCGTCGGCAAGGACGGCAAGCCGCTGGACCTGCGGATGCTGTGCCACTCCACCGACGCCAGGGACAAGGCGGCGGGCAAGTTCCTGGAGGAGTGGTGGGGCGCGCTGGGCATCGGCCTGGACCTGCAGTGCCTGGACAACGTCGGCGACCCGTGGGTGGCCGGCGAGTACGACCTCGCCTTCGACGGCTGGTCCGTCAACCCGGACCCGGACTTCGTCCTCGCCATCCACACCTGTGCCGCGCTGCCGGAGTCGGAGGACGTCGTCGGGCAGACGGACAACTTCATCTGCAACAAGGACTACGACCGGCTCTACGCGGAGCAGCTGGCCGCGTACGACGACCCGGGAAAGCGCGCGGAGATAGTCCGGGAGATGCAGTCGGTGCTCTACGACACCGGGTACATGAACGTGCTGGCGTACCCGAACTCCGTGGAGGCGTACCGCACCGACCACATCGAGTCGATCACCGCGATGCCCGCGGGCAACGGCAACATCTGGGGCCAGGACGGCTCCTGGAGCTGGGCCACCGCGGTCCCCGCCGCCGAGGCGTCCGACGACGACGGCGGCTCGGCGATGGGCGTGGTGCTCGGCGGCGGCGCGGCGGTCGCGGTGGTGGTCGCGGCGGGCGTGGTCTTCACGATGCGCCGGCGGGCGACCGCGGAGGACCGCGAGTAGCCCGTACGCACCCTCGCCCCCGGGGCGTCCGGCGCCCGCCGCGCCGGGACACCCCGCCGGACCGCACCCACCGCCCGACCGCACCCACCACCCCACCCCGCGCCACGCACCCCCGGACGGCACCCCCAGCAAAGCGAGGGCCATGTCTACGGCAGACCCACCCGTCACCTCCGCCGCCGTGAAAACGGCGCCCGACGCCCGCGGCGCCGCGGGCAGTTCCCGCCGCGCCTACCTCAGCTACGTGGCGGGCAAGCTCGCCGGCGCCGCGGTCTCCCTCTTCGCCATCCTCGTCACCAGCTTCTTCCTCTTCCGGATCATCCCCGGCGACCCGGTCAAGACGATGACGCACGGCCGCAAGGTCGACGCCGAGCAACTCGCCGCGCTGCGCCGCCACTACGGTCTCGACCTGCCGCTGTGGGAGCAGTTCACGCAGTACGTCGGCGACGCGCTGACCGGCAACCTCGGCGACTCGTACCAGTTCAACGAGCCGGTCCTCGACCTCATCCGGGAGCGCGTGCCGGCCACCCTGCTGCTCACCGGCACGGCCGTGGTCCTCTACAGCGCGCTCGGCCTCTGGCTGGGCACCCGCGCGGCCTGGCGGCACGGCGGGCTCGGCGACAAGGTCAACACGAGCGTCGCGCTCACCCTGTGGTCGGTGCCGCACTTCTGGCTCGGGATGCTGCTCATCATCGTCTTCTCCGTCGGCATCGGCCCCATCCCCGGGCTGTTCCCCACCGGCGGCATGGAGTCGGGCGGCGAGCACGGCATCGCGTACGTCGTGGACGTGGTCCACCACATGTTCCTGCCGGTGCTCACCCTCGTGGCCGCGTGCTACGCGCAGACGCTGCTGGTCATGCGCTCCTCGCTGCTCGACGAGATGGGCAGCGACTACCTGACGGCCGCCCGCGCCAAGGGGCTGCGCGATGACCTCGTACGCCGCCGGCACGCCGTGCCCAACGCGATGCTGCCGACGATCACACTCGTCTTCGTCAACCTCGGGTTCATCGCGGCCGGCTCCATCCTGGTCGAGACGGTCTTCTCCTGGCCGGGCCTGGGCGGGCTGTTCTACCAGGCGCTGAGCGTCCCCGACCTGCCGCTGATCCAGGGCCTGTTCATCGTCTACGCGGGCTCGATGATCCTGGCGAGCGTGGTCGCCGACCTGATCTATCCGCTGTTCGATCCCCGGGTGGGCCGATGAGTACGGAAGCACTGGGCAAGGACCCGGGCCCGGAGCCCGCCTCCCGGCCCTCGGCGGAACCCGCCGCCGCCGACCCGCGGGCGCTGGCCCGCGCGCGCCGGCGCCGGTCGGCGGCCCGCTTCTGGCGCGCGTACCGCAGGCAGCGCGCGGGGCTCGTGGGCCTCGTCGCGCTCGTCGTCATCGCGTTCGTGGCGCTGGCCGCGCCGCTGCTCGTCGGCGCCGACGCCGACAGCGTCACCGACGCGCCGGGCACGGCGCTGGAGGACCCCAGCACCGAGTTCCCGCTGGGCACCGACCAGTTCGGCCGCTCGGTGCTCGACCTCCTGGTCCACGGCGCACGCATCTCGCTCACCGTCGGGCTGCTGGCCGCCGCGCTGACCGTCGGCATCGGCACCCTCGTCGGGATGGTCGCCGGCCACTACGGCGGCTGGCTGTCCGGCGTGCTCATGCGCGTCACGGACTTCTTCCTCGTCATGCCGACGCTGGTGCTGGCCATCGTGCTGGCGACGGTGATGTCCCGGTCGGTCACCACGGTGATCATCGCCATCGGCGTGGCCGCCTGGCCCAAGACCGCCCGGCTGGTCCGGGCCCAGACGCTGGCCATCGAGGCACGCCCGTACGTCGAACGCGCCCGGGCGCTCGGCGGCGGCCACACCCACATCATGCTCCGGCACGTGCTGCCGAACGTGATGCCGCTGGTCCTCGCGCAGACCACGCTGGTCATCTCCGAGGCCATCCTCACCGAGGCGACGCTCGCGTTCCTCGGCCTCGGCGACCCGCAGGTCATCTCCTGGGGCGGCATGCTCCAGGACGCCCGCGAGGCGGGCGCGATCAGCTCCGGGCACTGGTCGTTCCTGGTGCCGCCGGGCATCGCCATCGCGGTCGTCGCGCTGTGCTTCACGCTGTCGGGACGCGCACTGGAATCCGTGCTCAACCCGAAGCTGGGGGTGGCGAAGTGACGCTCCTCGACGTGCGCGACCTGCACGTGACGTACGGAACGGGCGCCGCCGCCGTCCCCGCGGTGCGCGGCGTCGACCTCGGCCTGGAAGCCGGGCAGAAACTCGGCCTCGCCGGCGAGTCGGGCTGCGGCAAGTCGACCCTGGCGCTGGCACTGCTGCGGCTGCTGCCGCGCTCGGCGCGGCTCTCCGGGGAGATCCTGCTCGACGGCGAGGACGTGCTCACCATGTCGTGGGGGCGGCTGCGCGCGGTGCGCTGGGCGGGGGCGTCGATCGTCTTCCAGGGCGCGATGCACTCCCTCAACGCCGTCCACCGCGTCCGCGACCAGATCGCCGAGCCGATCCTGCTGCACCGGCTGGAGACCTCGCCGGCCGCCGCCCGGCGGCGCGCCGAGGGGCTGCTGGAGCAGGTCGGACTGCCGGCCGCCCGGGGCGGCGCGTACCCGCACGAGCTGTCCGGCGGACAGCGGCAGCGGGTGATGATCGCGATGGCGCTGGCGTGCGACCCGCGGCTGATCGTCGCCGACGAGCCGACGACGGCGCTGGACGTGATGATCCAGGCGCAGATCCTGCGGCTCATCGAGCGGCTCGTCGCCGACCAGGGCATCAGCCTGCTGATGATCAGCCACGACCTGGCGGTGCTCTCCGACACCTGCGACCGGCTGGCCGTCATGTATGCGGGCCGGATCGTCGAGGAGGGCCCGGCGCAGCGGGTGTTCACGGCGGCGGAGCACCCGTACAGCGGCGCGCTGGCGGCGGCGTTCCCGACCGTCGGCCGCGCCGCGGACCGCCGCGCCCCGCAGGGCCTGCCCGGCGACCCGCCGGACCCGGCCCGGCTGCCGCCGGGCTGCGCGTTCCACCCGCGCTGCCCGGTGGCGCTGGAGACCTGCGCGGCGGACGACCCGCGGCTGCGGGAGGCGGGCCCGGGGCGGCGGGCGGCGTGCGTACACGTGGACAGCGTCAAGGAGGCACGGTGAGCGGGGAGTCGGCGGAGACGGCGAAGACGGCGGCCGTACGCAAGGAAACGGCGGACGCCCCGGACGCGGCCCGCACGGGCGGCACGGCCGGGGAGGCGGACGCCGGCGTACGGAAGGACACGGCCGCGGCGCCGGGACGCGACCACGGCGCCGCCGCCGGGCCGCTGCTCGCCGCCGAGGGCCTGAAGGTCGTCTTCCCCGGCCGGCACGGCGCACCCGCCGCGCGGGCCGTCGACGGGGTGAACCTGGCCGTCGGCACGGGCGAGATCGTCGCCCTCGTCGGCGAGTCCGGCTGCGGCAAGACCACCCTGGCCCGCGCGCTCCTCGGCCTGGTCCGCCCCACCGCGGGCGCGGTCTCGTTCCGCGGCTCGCGGCTGGCGTACGGCAGCCGGGCCCTCAAGGCGTACCGCCGGCGCGTGCAGCTCGTCCTCCAGGACCCCAGCGGGTCGCTCAACCCCCGGCACACCGTCTACGACGCCGTCGCCGAGGGCCTGCGCATCCACGGCCACCGCGGCGACGAGCGCGCCGTCGTGGCCTCCGCGCTCTCCCGCGCCGGGCTGCGCCCGCCGGAGCGGTTCTTCCTGCGCTACCCGCACGAGCTGTCCGGCGGGCAGCGGCAGCGCGTCGTCATCGCCGGCGCCCTCGTCCTGGACCCGGAGCTGATCGTCGCCGACGAGCCGGTGGCCTCGCTCGACGCGTCGGTGCGCGGCGAGATCCTGGCGCTGCTGCTGCGGCTGCGCGACCAACTGGGGCTGTCCGCACTGGTCGTCACGCACGACCTGGGGCTCGCGTGGAACATCGCGGACCGGGTGGCGGTGATGTACCTGGGCCGGATCGTGGAGGCGGGGCCGGTGGAGGAGGTGCTGACGGCGCCGCGGCACCCCTACACGAAGGCCCTGCTGTCGGTGCTGCCGGAGTCGGGGACGCCGCCGGTGGTGCTGACCGGGGAGCCGCCGGACCCGGCGCGGATCCCGGGCGGGTGCCGGTTCCACGCCCGCTGCCAACAGCTCGCCTCCGGCGAGGCGGCGAAGGCGGGCGTGGCCGACGCCTGCCGCGGCACGGACCTGCCGGTACTGGACGGAACCACCCCGGGAGTGGCCTGCCACCTGAACGCGACGCCGGCGGCGGCACCGCCGGGATAGCACCGCCGCCGGGACGGTGTCAGTCGCAGCCGACGCCGTCCCGAGGCGGATCGGCGGTGACGGCAACGGTGTCCTGTGCGTGTCGGGCCGGTCGGCCCCGGAATCAGCGGGGCGTGGTCAGTTCGCGGCAGGTGTCGACGTCTCGGCGCATCTGGGTCTTCAGGTCCTCGACCGTCTCGAAGCGCTCCTGGCCGCGGACGAAGGCGAGGAAGTCGACCGCCACGTGCATGCCGTACAGGTCGAGGTCGTCGCGGTCGAGCGCGTACGCCTCCACCGTCCGCTCCGTGCCGTCGAACTGCGGGTTCGTCCCCACCGAGACCGCCGCCGGCATCCGCTCGCCGCCCGCGTCCAGCCAGCCCGCGTACACCCCGTCCGCGGGGACCGCGGTGTGCGGCAGGGTCTCCAGGTTGGCGGTGGGGAAGCCCAGCTCCCGGCCGCGCTGCGCGCCCCGTACGACGATGCCCTCGACCCGGTGCGGCCGGCCCAGCACCTCCGCCGCCCCCGCGACGTCGCCCTCGGCGATCAGCCGGCGGGCGAGGGTGGAGGAGAACGGCTCGCCGCCGCCCGCGGTGCCGCTGACCTGGAGGTCGACGACGTCCACCGCGTAGTCGTACGTCCCGCCGAGCGAGGCGAGGAACGCGACGTCGCCGGCGGCCTTGTGGCCGAAGCGGAAGTTGGGGCCCTCCACCACGCACTGCGCGTGCAACTTGTCGACCAGCACCTTGACCACGAAGTCCGCGGGCGACAGCTTCGAGAACTCCGCGGTGAACGGCAGGATCAGCAACGCGTCCACGCCGAGGTCCGCCATCAGCTCCGCCCGCCGGTGGTGCGCGGCCAGCAGCGGGGGGTGGCTGCCGGGGCGTACGACCTCCGTGGGGTGCGGGTCGAAGGTCACGACGACGGACTGCACGCCCAGCTCCCGGGCCCGCGCCACCGTCCGGCCGATGATGAGCTGGTGGCCGCGGTGCACGCCGTCGAACGAGCCGATGGTGACGACGCTGCGCCCCCACCCCTCGGGGATGTCCTCCAAGCCACGCCAGCGCTGCACTGTGCCCGCTCCTCGGTCCGCCGTTGCCGTGCCTGCCCGTGCAGGATTGTGGAACACAAGACTGCCATGCTCGCGGCCCGGCGCAGGACCCGGGCGCCGGTCGGGCCCCGCGGGACGGCCGGTTCCGGTGCCGCGGGGGTACGGGCTCAGGACGCGCGGCGCGGGTGCGACGTGCCCACGGCGAGCTGCGCGCTCGGCCCGAGCACCGCGGCCCAGGCGTCCCGGTCCGCGGCCAGCCAGCCGCGCAGTTGCTCCGCGAACGCGGGCAGCTCGGCGGCGAGCGCCACCAGCCGCCGGTCGAAGACGGCCGCCCCCTCGGGCGTACGGGACAGCAGCAGCCCCACGCGCTGGACGAGGTCCCGCGTGCCCGGCTCCGCGCGCCCGGCCGCGGTACGGCCGACGGCGGCGAGCAGCGCGTCGAGCACGGCAGGTTCGCGCTCGCGGTCCAGGAGCACGTCCAGCAGTTCGCGGCGCAGCGCGTGGGAGGCGGGGGTGCCCGGCTCGGCGACGACCGGGGCGAGTGCGCGGCGTACCACCGGCGAGTGCGCGGTCAGCAGTTCCACGGCGAGCGGGATGAGCACGGCGCGGTCGCCCGGCCCGTGCTCCAGCCGTCGGTCGACGAAGTCGGCGGCGGCCGCGGCGCCTTCGGGATGGTGGTCGACGTACTCGCGGACGAGGTCCGCGGCGCCGCGCGCGAGCGCCGGGGCCGGGGCGCGGACCCCGGCGAGGGCGGCCAGCACGTCGGCGGCGCCGCTGCCGGGACGGTGGAGGCGGTCGCGGAAGGCGTCGAGCACCGGCCCGGGGTGGGTGGCGAGCGCGGGAGCGAGGTCGGCGGGCGCGAGGTGCGGGTCGTCGGCGGCGAGGAGGTCCAGGGCGCGGTCGAGGTGCGCGGCGCGGCTGTCGGGGTCGCGGAGCAGCACGGCGAGGGCGGGGCCGTGGAGGGTGTCGTCACCGGCGCGGGTGAGCAGGGCTTCGGCGGCGTAGCGGAGGAGCGCGCGGTCGGCGGTGCCGCGGGCGTGCGGGGCGGTCGCCTGCGCGTACGCGGCCGCGGCGGCCCGCCGCCGCGCGCGGGGGTCGCGCGCCCAGCGGTCCACGGCACGGCACAGGGCGGACGGCTCGTCCTCGGCGAGCGCGGCGAGGAGTTCGGCGGCGCGCGGGTGGGCACTGGCCACGAGGGTGTCGGCGAGGTCGTCGACGGCGCGGGCGCGGTGGGTGTGGAGGAGGGCCTGCGCGGCGTCGGCGACGGTGGCGCCCCCGGCGGGCAGCGCGCGTTCGTCGTCGAACCAGGCGACGAGGAGCGGCTGCGCGGCGGTCGGGTCGGCGCGCAGCAGGTCCCCTGCGGCGGTCAGGTACGCGGACGGGCGGCGGGTGTCGGCGGGTACGAGGATGCGCAGCAGGTCGAGGCGGTCGGCGAGCGGGAGGGGCAGCCGGGCGGTGAACGACGGGCCGAAGGGGGCGAGCACGTCGGGGAGCCCGGCGGTGCCGCCGCAGCGGGCGGCGTGGCCGGCGACGCAGACGGCGAGGCGGCGAAGCACGTGCCGGTACGGGCGGGCGTCGGGCACGCGCAGCAGGGTGTCGCGGAGCAGGTGGGCGCCCCACCAGCCGCCGTCGGCCGCCGGGTACGGGCCGGATCCGGGCTCCGGGAACGCCGGGCGCCGGCTGACGGCGGCGCCGACGGCGCCCAGCAGGTCCGTCAGCCGGTGCCCCAACTCCGTACGGCCGTACCGCCGTTCCAGCAGGAGCAGCGCCTCGACGCACGCCCCGACGCGGTGTGGCGGCACCGGCAGCGCGCGCCGGCCGGCGCCGCCGTCCGCGGAGGACGGCAGGTCGCCGGGGCGCCAGCGCTCGGACGTGCGGTGGACGAGGACGGCGAGGGCGGCGTCGACGTCGAGGTGCGCGCCCTGCAGCCAGTCGGCGAACCCCTCGTGCGCGAAGCGGTAGCCGGCACCCGCGGGCACCAGCAGCCCTTCGGCGAGCACCGCGTCGGCCCACCCGGTGAGCCCGGCGATGTGGTCCGGCATCCGCCACGGGAACAGCTCCTCGAACGCCGCCCGCTCCAACTCCCCCTGCCCCGGCCCCAGGCACCGCCGCGCCGCCTCGTGCGCCTGCCCGGCGACGTACGCGGCGAGCCGCCCGACGGCGGCCCCGCGGGGAGCCGCGGGCCCGGCGCCGCGGGCGAGCCGCTCGGCGATGCGCAGGCAGACGAGCGCGAGATACGACTCGAACACCTCCCACCGCCGCAGCCCTCCACCGCCCGGCGCGGCCGCGTCTCCCCCCGGCCTCTCCCCGTCGCCCCGCGGCAGTGCCGCGCGGACCTCCGCCAGGAGCCGCAGCGTCAGCGGGTGGGCGGCGTCCGCCGGGTGGAGGGCGGTCGCGGGGATGCCGTAGCGGGTACGGGCGCGGGCCGCCTCCGCCGGGGTGAAGTCCCCCAGCGGTACGCACGGCGGCAGCGTGTCCGGCCCCGGCTGCCCCGCGTGCAGCATCCCCGCGGGGAACAGCGCGCCCGCCCGCTCCCAGTACTCCGGGCGGCACGCCAGCACCAGCCGTACGCCGTGCTCGTCCAGCCACCGCGCCGTGTGCGCCGTCCAGTCCGCCAGCGACGCCGCCAGCACCGGCGGCATCTCCTCCGGGCCGTCGAGCACGACGAGCAACGGCCGCCCCGCGACGTGCGCTTGCGCCGCGACCGCCTCCGGGGTGGCCGTCGCCGGGTCGCCCGCGCAGCCGCCGTCCCCCGCCGTACCGGCCACCACCCGCGCGGCGTCGCGCAGCGCCCGGGACACGGCATCCCGTACGCCCGCGTCCGCGACCTTCAGATCCGCGCCCCGCAGGCGCACCGACGGCGCGGGAGTGCGGCCGGCGGCGCGGCGGGCGGCGAGCCCGGCGAGTGCGGCGGACCGGCCGCTGCCGGGCTCGCCGACGAGCGCGAGGACGTGCGCGGCACCGGCGAAGAACCGGCCGAACTCCGCCACCACACCCCGCCGTTCCGCGGGCGGTCCCCACACATGCGCGAGAGGGCCCCCGGCCCCCGGTGGTGCCGCGACGACGCAGGCTCCCCGGCCCAGGGCGACGCCCGCGCCCGCAGCACCGCGGGCGACCGCGGCGGCCCCGGCCCGCACGACCCGGTCCGCAGCGGCAACTCCCGCGGCTCCCCCGGCCCCCGCGAAACCCTCCGCTCCCCCGAAGCGCCCGGCTCCCCCGATACCCCCCGCTCCCGCGAACGCACCACCGCTCGCCTCCCCCAGCTCCACCGCCCCCGCCAGGTTCAAGTCCCGTCCGTACGCCGCCACCTGCGCCCCGCCCCGGTCCAGCACCGCCCCGAGCGTCCCCGCCGCGTCGTCCGCCGCCCCGCGCAGCGGCAGCGCGTGGGCCACCCCGCCGCGGTCCGCGTGCAGCGCGGTGCCGACCACCGCGACCACCGCGCCGCTCGCGGCGTCCAGCACCGGCGCGCCGCTCGCCTCGCCGCCCGGGTGCAGCGACTCGTGCGGGCCGAGGGCGAGTTGCAGCACGCCCTCGACGAGGTGGTAGCGGTCGGTCGCGGTGTACGTCGCCGTGGCCGCGGCCACCACCCGACCCGGCACCCGCGTCCCGGGCAGCGCGACGGCCACCTCCGTGCCGTCGTCGGGCACCGCGGCGGCGAGCGCGAACGGCCGGGCGCCGGCCAGCCCCCGGGCCCGTACGACCGCCAGGTCCGCACCGGGCAGCGACGTGACGTCCGCGGACTCGATCAGCCAGGTGTGCTCGTCGCCGGGCGCGTGCAGCACCAGCCGGGCGAGCCCGTCCACGGCCTCGTGGCTGGTGAGCACGGTGCCCTCGGCGTCCACGAGGAATCCGGTGCCCCGCGGGCGGCCGGCGAGGTCGCGGATGCGTACGACGGTGCCGGGCGCGCGCGGCGGCGGCGATGAATACGGCAACGACCAGCCTCCCCGGGTGGGCCCCAGGGCATGGCTTGCCACCGGCTGATCACGGGAAACGACGAATGGCGCGATGCGCCCCCCGGGGCACCCGTTCGGCGGAATCCAGGCCGCCGCGGACACCCGGAGCGGCGGTCACACCCCCCGGCGGGAGCCCCGCGGGCTACGCGAAGACCGCGAGCGCCTTCGCCCGCCCGCCGGCCGGCTCCACCAGCGCCAGGAACCGCCCGTCGGGACCGAACACCGCGTTCGGCCCCTCCGCCAGCTCCGCCGGCACCGCCAGCCGCACCCCGTGCGACAGCAGCCGGGCCTGCTCGGCGTCCACGTCCCAGCGCGGGAAGGCCGCCGCCGCCGCGTCACCGATCGGCAGCACGTCGAGCCGCTCCTCCAACTGCTCCAGCGTCCGCGCCCCGTCCAGCCCGTACGGGCCCACGCGGGTGCGGCGCAGCGCGGTGAGGTGGCCGCCGACGCCCAGTTCGGCGCCGAGGTCGCGGGCCAGGGCGCGGATATACGTGCCGGAGGAGCACACCACCGTCACGTCCAGGTCCGTCACCCGCGTACCGTCCCCGGCGACCGCCGCCCGCACCTCGTGCAGCACGAACGTGCTGACGGTCACCGGCCGCGCCGGCAGCTCCACGGCCTCGCCGTCGAGCACCCGCTTGTACGACCGCTTGCCGTCCACCTTGATCGCGCTGACGGCCGACGGCACCTGCATGATGTCGCCGGTCAGCCCGGCGATGCCGGCGTCGACCGCACCGGGCGGCAGGTCGCCGGCGTCGGCGGCGGCGGTGACGTCGCCCTCGGCGTCGTCGGTGACCGT
This sequence comes from Streptomyces aculeolatus, assembly GCF_020400605.1. GTDB lineage: Bacteria > Actinomycetota > Actinomycetes > Streptomycetales > Streptomycetaceae > Streptomyces > Streptomyces aculeolatus. Next base: position 36,571 of record NZ_JAINRD010000005.1, read on the forward strand.
CGTCTGACCGAGCCGGATCGTGGCCCGGTACTCCTTGTCGGTGAGCGCGAGATGGCCCAGCAGCCGGGTCGCCTTCTCCACGCCGACGACGAGCACGCCCGTCGCCATCGGGTCCAGCGTCCCGGCGTGGCCGACGCGCCGGGTACGGGCCAGCCGGCGCAGCCGGCCGACGACGTCGTGCGAGGTCAGCCCGGCCGGCTTGTCGACGATGACAAGGCCGTCCGGGCCGGTCGACTTCCCCTTCATGCCCCCGCCGGGCCCCCGTCCGTGTCACCGCGGGCAGCACCGGAGCCCGGCGCGCCGCGGTCCGCCCCGTCGTCCGCGGCATCCGCGGCGTCGGTGCCGTTCGCGTCGTCCGCGTCCTCGTCGTCCCGGTCCCGCTTGTACGGGTCCGCCCCCGCCGCGTACTCCGCGCCCGCGGCGGCGCTGCGCACCTGCTCGTCCTGGAGCCGGGCGCGCTCCAGCACGTCGTCGATGTTCTTGGCGTTCTCGGGCAGCGCGTCCGGCATGAATGCCAGCGTGGGCGTGAACTTCACCCCGGCGGCGGCGCCGACCGCCGAGCGCAGCACGCCCTTGGCGCTCTCCAGCCCCTTGGCCGCCTGCGCCCGCTCCTCGTCGTCGCCGTACACCGTGTAGAAGACGGTCGCCTCCCGCAGGTCACCGGTGACGCGCGTGTCGGTGATGGTCACCCGGGAGCCGAGCCGCGGGTCCTTGATCCCCCGCTGCAGCTTCTCGGCCACGACCTCACGGATGAGGTCCGCCAAGCGCTTCGCCCGTGCGTTGTCGGCCACTGGTCCGTCTCCTTGCCCACTTGTCTACTCGTCGTCTTCGTGGTGGATCCGCCGCCGTACGGACAGCAGCTCCACCTCCGGCCGGGCGGCGAGCATCCGCTCGCACCGGTCCAGCGTCTCGGTGAGGTGCCCGGCGTCCCCGGAGACCGTCGCCAGACCGATCACGGCCCGGCGGTGCAGATCCTGGTGCCCGACCTCCGCGGCGGTGACCGCGTACTTGCGGATCAGCTCCGCGACGATCGGGCGGACGACGGAGCGCTTCTCCTTCAGCGACCGTACGTCGCCGAGGAGGAAGTCGCAGGAAAGCGTCCCTACGTACACGTGTGTCCGGATCACCCGCCGGTACGGGATATACGGGATGGAGTGGCGGCGAGGGGGCGGCCCTTCGCGAAGGGCCGCCCCCTGCCGACGGTGCTACTGGTCAGGCGCGCGGCTTCTCGCGCATCTCGTACGTCGCGATGACGTCGTCCACCTTGATGTCGTTGTAGTTTCCGAGGTTGATACCGCCCTCGAAGCCTTCGCGGATCTCGGTGACGTCGTCCTTGAAGCGGCGCAGGCCCTCGATGTTGAGGTTCTCCGCGACCACCTTGCCGTCGCGGATGACCCGGGCCTTGGTGTTGCGCTTGACCTCGCCGGAGCGGATGAGAACACCGGCGATGTTGCCCAGCTTGGAGGAGCGGAAGACCTCGCGGATCTCGGCGGTGCCGAGCTCCACCTCCTCGTACTCCGGCTTGAGCATGCCCTTCAGCGCGGCCTCGATCTCCTCGATGACCTGGTAGATCACCGAGTAGTACCGGACGTCGACGCCCTCGCGCTCGGCCATCTGCGTCGCCCGGCCCTCGGCGCGGACGTTGAAGCCGATCACGATCGCGTCCGAGCCCGTGGCCAGGTCGATGTCGGTCTCGGTGACCGCACCGACGCCGCGGTGCAGCACGCGCAGGTCGACCTCTTCACCGACGTCCAGCTGCATGAGCGAGGACTCCAGCGCCTCGACGGAACCCGCCGCGTCGCCCTTGATGATGAGGTTGAGCTGCTGCACCTCGCCGGCCTTGAGCACCTTGTCCAGGTCCTCCAGCGACACCCGGCGGGTGCGCTTGGCGAAGGCGGCGTTGCGCTCGCGCGCGGCGCGCTTCTCGGCGATCTGGCGGGCCGTACGGTCCTCCTCGACCACCAGGAAGTTGTCCCCGGCGCCGGGGACGCTGGTCAGACCGAGCACCTGGGCGGGGGTCGAAGGACCGACCTCGTCCAGGGGGTTGCCCAGGTCGTCGAGCATGGCGCGCACGCGGCCGTAGGCGTCGCCGACGACCATCGTGTCCCCGACGCGCAGCGTGCCGCGCTGGACCAGCACGGTCGCCAGGGCGCCGCGGCCGCGGTCGAGGTGGGCCTCGATCGCGATGCCCTCGGCGGCCTGCTCCGGGTTCGCGCGCAGGTCCAGGCTGGCGTCCGCGGTGAGGACGACGGCCTCCAGCAGGTTCTCGATGTGCAGGCCCTGCTTGGCGGAGATGTCGACGAACATCGTCTCGCCGCCGAACTCCTCGGCCACCAGCCCGTACTCGGTGAGCTGGCCGCGCACCTTCGTCGGGTCCGAACCCTCGACGTCGATCTTGTTGACCGCGACGACGATCGGCACGTCGGCCGCCTTGGCGTGGTTCAGCGCCTCGACCGTCTGCGGCATCACGCCGTCGTTGGCCGCGACCACGAGGATCGCGATGTCGGTCGCCTTCGCACCGCGGGCACGCATGGCGGTGAACGCCTCGTGGCCCGGGGTGTCGATGAAGGTGATCCGGCGCTCCTCGCCGTTGACGTCGGTCGCCACCTGGTACGCGCCGATGTGCTGGGTGATACCGCCGGCCTCGCCCTCCAGGACGTTGGTCTTGCGGATCGCGTCCAGCAGGCGCGTCTTGCCGTGGTCGACGTGACCCATGACGGTGACCACCGGGGGCCGCGCCACGAGCGCTTCCTCGCCGCCCTCGTCCTCGCCGAACTCGATGTCGAACGAGTCGAGCAGCTCGCGGTCCTCCTCCTCCGGGCTGACGACCTGGACGGTGTAGTTCATCTCCTCGCCCAGGAGGTGCAGCGTCTCGTCGGAGACGGACTGCGTCGCGGTGACCATCTCGCCCAGGTTGAACATCACCTGGACCAGGGACGCCGGGTTGGCGTTGATCTTCTCCGCGAAGTCGGTGAGCGACGCGCCGCGGGAGAGACGGACCGTCTCGCCCTTGCCGCGCGGGAGCATCACGCCGCCGATGGACGGCGCCTGCATCTGCTCGTACTCCTGGCGGCGCTGCCGCTTCGACTTGCGACCGCGGCGCGCGGGACCGCCCGGACGCCCGAAGGCGCCCTGCGTGCCGCCGCGGCCACCGGGACCGCCGGGACGGCCGCCGAAGCCGGGACGGCCACCGCCGCCACCGCCGCCGGGACGGCCGCCGAAGCCGCCGCCACCGCCGCCGCCACCGGGACGACCGCCGAAGCCGCCGCCACCGCCGGGACGACCGCCGCCACCGCCGCCGCCACCGGGACGACCGCCGGGACCGCCGCCGCCCGGACGGCCACCGCCGCCGGGACGACCGCCGGCCGGGGCGCCGGGGCGCCCGCTGGGGGCGGGACGCTGCGGCATCATGCCGGGGTTCGGGCGCGGGCCGCCGGGACGCGGGCCGCCGCCCTGGCCGCCCTGCGGCCGGGGCATGCCGCCCGGGGTGGGCCGGGAGCCGCCCGGCGTCTGCGGGCGCGGGCCACCGCCCTGCGCGCCGCCCTGGCCGCCGCCGCCGGGGCGGGGGGCCTGCGGGCGCGGGGCCTGCGGGCGGGCCATGCCGGTGGAGCCGCTGGACGTGAACGGGTTGTTGCCCGGGCGCGGGCCCGCGGGCCTACCGCCGGGACGCGGGCCGGGCCCGCCGGAGCGGGCACCGCCGGGACGGCCACCGCCGCCACCGGCCTGGCCACCGCCCTGACCCTGGCCGGCACCGCCGCCGCGCGCGGGGGCGGGCGGCCGCGGACCCGGCTTCACGCCGGGCTTCGGGGCGCCGCCGCGGTCCGCTGCGGGGGGTGCGGTGAACTCCGGCGCCTCGGGCGCCGGGGCCGGGGCCTTCTGCGCCGGCGGGGTCGGGCCCGGAGCCGGACGGGGCGCCGCCGGGGCGGGCGCGGGCCTGCCGGCGTCGGCGCCCGGGCGCGGCGCGGGCTTGCGCTCCGCGGCCTGCTCGGGCTTGACGGGGGCGGGCTTCGCCGCGGGTGCGCCGGGGACGCCGGGCTTGGCGGCGGCCTTCTTCGGCGCTGCGGGCTTGCCGGCGGGCTTGGCCGATGCCGAGCCGTTGCCGGACTGGAATGCGTCAGTCAGTTTGCGTACGACCGGCGCCTCGATGGTCGAGGACGCCGAGCGGACGAATTCGCCAAGTTCTTGGAGCTTGGCCATGACGACCTTGCTCTCGACGCCGAACTCCTTGGCGAGTTCGTATACCCGGACCTTAGCCACTTCGCTCCTTCTGGTCCGGGGGTGTCCGCCGGACCGTCGCTACTTCTGCATGGGCGTACTCATCGCGTACTCATCGAGTGCTCATCGCAATCTCGACCCACTTCCGACTCGCGAGGTACCTGGCCGCGCGGGGTTCCGCGCGGCGCTCGTGTTCTTCGTGCTCATGTCTGCCTCCACGGCCTGCTGCTCCACGAAGCGGTCCACGTCTGCGGTGCCGAGCGGCCCCCGGGCCCGCAGGGCCCGGACGAACGCCCGGCGGCGGACCGCCAGGTCGAGGCATGCCTTGACGGGGTGCAGATAAGCGCCCCGGCCGGGCAGCGTACCGCGGGGATCGGGGACGCACGCGCCGCCGACCTCCACCACACGCAGCAGATCGCCTTTGGTCGCACGCACCCGGCACCCCACGCAGGTGCGCTCGGGGCAGCCCCGGGCGCGCGTCCGGCCAGACACGCTCAAGTCTACCTCCACGGCCGGCGGGCACCCTTTCGGGGGGCCGATCGAACGCCTGTTCTCGCCCAGGGCAACGCGCAGCCCGCGGCGGGCCCGACGATACGTGATCCACTCCCCGTGATGCGACCCGGTTTCCGCGGCCCCGGCCCCCGGCCCGGAAAGCGGGTTCCGGGCCGTCCGGCCCGGAACCCCTCGTCAGTCCGCCGGCTGCTCGGTGTCGGGGCGGATGTCGATGCGCCAGCCCGTCAGCCGGGCCGCCAGCCGGGCGTTCTGGCCTTCCTTGCCGATCGCCAGGGAGAGCTGGTAGTCCGGCACCGTCACCCGGGCCGAGCGCGCCGCCAGGTCGACGATGTCGACCTTGGTCACCCGCGCCGGCGACAGCGCGTTGGCGACCAGGTCGCCCGGCTCGTCGGACCAGTCGACGATGTCGATCTTCTCGCCGCCCAGCTCGGCCATCACGTTGCGCACGCGGCCGCCCATCGGGCCGATGCAGGCGCCCTTCGCGTTCAGCCCGGAGCGCGTGGACCGTACCGCGATCTTGGTGCGGTGCCCGGCCTCGCGCGCGATGGCCGCGATCTCCACCGAGCCGTCGGCGATCTCCGGCACCTCCAGCGCGAAGAGCTTCTTCACCAGGTTCGGATGTGTGCGCGAGAGGGTCACGGACGGGCCGCGTACGCCCTTGGTCACCCGCACCACGTACGTGCGCAGCCGGGTGCCGTGCTTGTAGTCCTCGCCCGGCACCTGCTCCTGCACGGGCAGGATGGCCTCCAGCCGGCCGATGTCGACCAGCACGTTGTTCGGGTCCTTGCCCTGCTGCACCATGCCCGTGACGATGTCGCCCTCGCGGCCCGCGTACTCGCCGAAGGTGATCTCCTCCTCGGCGTCCCGCAGCCGCTGCAGGATGACCTGCTTCGCGGTGGTGGCGGCGATCCGGCCGAAACCCGACGGGGTGTCGTCGAACTCGCGGGCCTCCCCGCCCTCAGGCACGTCGTCCGGGTCCTCCTTGGCCCACACGGTGACGTGCCCGGTCTCCCGGTTCAGCTCCACCCGGGCCTGCTGCCGGCTGCCCTCGGTGCGGTGGTACGCGATGAGGAGGGCCGACTCGATCGCCTCGACCAGCAGGTCGAAGGAGATCTCCTTCTCCCGTACCAAGCCGCGCAGGGCGCTCATGTCGATGTCCACTGCTACGAGCCCTCCTCGTCCTTCGTCACCTTGCGGTTGAACTCGATCTCGACGCGGGCCCCGGCGATCTCGCCGAACTCCAGCCGCCGGGCGCTGGGCTTGCGGCCCTTCACCCCCGGCACCTGCAGGTCGACTCCCGCGTCGTCCACCGCGGTGATGCGTCCCACGACCTCGCCGCCCTCCCGTAGCTGCACCTTGACCATTCGGTCCGCGGCACGACGGTAGTGGCGCGGCAGGGTCAGCGGGCGGTCCGTACCCGGAGACGTGACTTCCAGGACGTACGGGTGGTCGCCCATGGCGTCGGAGACGTCCAGCTCCTCCGCGACGCGCCGGCTCAACTCCGCGCAGGTGTCGAGGCCCACGCCGCCGTCGGCGTCGACCACGACCCGCAGGACACGCCGCCTGCCCGCCGGGGTGAGCGCGATCTCCTCCAAATCGAGGCCGCGTTCCTTGACGAGCGGCTCCAGCAGATCCCGCAGCCTCTCGTTCTGGGTGGTGCTCATCCGGGTGACTCCTCGGCCGCGTGTGCTGTTGTGTGACGTCACGTGTCCGGTCAAAGCGTATCCGCTCCACGACCGGTGCGTTGCCCACCGGTACGCTCGGCTCGTGCGGATCAAGGGACTCCCGGCGAGAAGGACCGTGCTGGCCGGTGCCGCCGGGCTGGCGGCGACAGGCACTACCGCAGGCTGTTCCGGAGACGGCGGCGACGACGGGGGCGCCGACCCCGCCCGTACCGAACGGCTCCGGCGCCGGGCCGCGGCGGAGTCGCGCGCGCTGCTGCGCCGCTACGACGCGACGATCGCGGCCCACCCCGGCCAGGTCACGGCGCTCGGCCCGCTGCGCGCGGAGGTGGCGCAGCACGTGGCCGCGCTGGCCCGCGGCCTGCCCGCGGACACCCGGGCCGCGTCCCCGGGCCCGGGCGCGGGGACGGAGGGCTCCGGCGACCGCGCCGACGCCGCTCCCCCGCCGCCTGCGGAGAAGCGCGGCGGGGAGGCGGTGCCCGCGGACCCGGCGGAGGCCTTCGCCGCGCTGGCCACCGCGGAGAAGCGCACCGCCGACGCCCACACCGCCGCCCTGGCCGCTGCCCCGGGCGAGTTCGCGGGCCTGCTGGCCTCGGTCGCCGCCGCCGGCGCTGCCCACGTCTACCTCCTCGGGACCACGGCGTGAGCGCTACGGGCCCAGGCCCCCGGCGCCGCTGCCGGAGCGGGCCGGACGTGCGTCCGGGCCGGAGGCACCGGCCGGTGGCGCGACGGCCGAGGACCTGCCTGCTCCCGGCCCGGCCGACTCCTGCCCGGCGGGCCCCTGTCCGGCGGCCCACCGCCCCGTACGCGGCGGCGCCGGCCGGCCGCGCCCGTCCCGTAGCCCAGGAGGCATCGTGAGCGAACCGTCCGAGGAGGCCCGCGCCGCGGCGCAGCGCGCGCTGGCCGCCGAGCACGCCGCCGTCTACGGCTACGGCGTCGTCGGCGCCCACGCCGGCGGCATGGCCGACCAGGCGCGCGCCGGCTACGACGCCCACCGCGCCCGCCGCGACACCCTCAGCCGCGTCGTCAGCGACCTGGGCGACCGGCCGCAGCCCGCCGCCGCCGCGTACGCGCTGCCGTTCGCGGTGCCGGACGAGGCCGCCGCCGTGCGGCTGGCGACCGAGCTGGAGGACCGGATCGCGGGCAGCTACGCCGACCTCGTCCGGGCCGCGGAGGGCGATCTGCGCCGCGAGGCGGCGGCCGCGCTGCGCGAGGCGGCGGTCCGGGCGGCGCGCTGGCGCGGCGGGAGCGTAGCCTTCCCTGGTCTGGCCGAACGCACGCCCGACACCGCACCCGCGGGCCGGCAGGAGGGCGCCGGCCGCACGGACTGACCCGCCCGCCCCGGCCTGACGCAGCAGGAGGACACCGCCCGTATGGCATCTGCAGCTCAGTACCGGTCCGAGCCGCCGGAGCGCCTGGTGCGCCATGTCTCCGCCCACGGCGACCCGGGCCGCGCCTGGCTCGCGGGGCTGTCCGGGCTGGTGGACGGCCTGCTCCGGCGCTGGGCGCTGACCGCGGAGCGGGTGCACGCGCCGGGCGGGCGGACCAGCGTCCTCGTCCTCGTACGGCAGGAGGACGGCACGCCGGCCGCGCTCAAGGTCGCGTACGAGCCGGAGCGCATCGCGGCCGAGCAGCGCGCGCTGGAGCACTGGAACGGCGTCGGCGCCGTGCGGCTGCTGCGCGCCGACGCCGCCTCGGGGGCGCTGCTGCTCGAACGGCTCCAGGCGGACGTCAGCCTCCGCTCGCTGGCCGAGGCCAAGGCGCAGCTGGAGTCGGCCGCCACGCTGCAGCGGCTGTGGACCGCGCCGCCCGCGGACCACGCGCTGCCGACGGTGGCGGAGCACACCGGGCGGCTCGCGGAGCGGCTGCGCGAGCTGCGCGCGGAGCCGTACGCGGAGCTGGTCGACGCGGCGCTGGAACGCCGCGAGGCGCTGCTCGGCGACCGGGCGGCGGCGGGGCCCGACGTGCTGCTGCACGGCGACTACCACCAGGGGCACGTGCTGGCCGCCGAGCGGATGCCGTGGCTCGCGGTGGGGCCGCGGCCGCTGGTGGGCGAGCGGGCGTACGACCTGGCGTGGCCGGCCCGGGACCGCGTCGACACCCTCGTGGCCGCGCCGGGCGCGGCGGCCGCGACGCGGCGGCGGCTGACGAAGCTGGCGGACTCCCTGGACGTGGACCGCGACCGGCTGCGGGACTGGACGCTGTTCCGCTGCGTCGCCACGGGCGTGACGGCCCTGGCCCGCGGCGACCGCAACGGCGGCGAACTCCACCTGGAGTACGCGGGCTGGCTCTGAACCGCCCCGGGACCGCCCCGGGGCCGCCCGCGGCGCCGACCGCCGTTCCCGGACGGCCTGTTGGCGTCCCCTGCGCGCCGTGGGCGACGCCCTAGGATGCCCGCATGGATCTGGCTCTGCCCGCGCGCAAACGGTCCCAGTGGGCCCTGGTCGCCGGGGCCGTGGTGGTGGCGGCCGGGGTGCTGGCCGGGAGCATCGCGTACGTGCTGGGCGGCGACGACGACGCCGCCGACGCGCAGGAGGGGGTGCGGGCGTACGTCGCCGCCTGGGCGCGCGGCGCCAACGAGGAGGCCGCGAGCCGCACCGACCGGCCCCGGGCCGCCGCCGACCTGCTGGACTCCGTACAGCGCGGGCTGGACCCCCAGGACGTGCTGGTGTCGGTGGACGACGCTGAGGAGGGCGAGGGCGGCACGTACACCGTGCCCTTCTCCGTACGGCTGCGGCTGCCCGGCTTCGGCACCTGGGAGTACGAGACCCGCGCGGTGGCCCTGCCTCCGGGCGGCGACGGGGACGACGGCGGCTGGCGGGTGCGCTGGGAGCCCCGGCTCGTCCACCCCGCGCTGCGCCGCCACCAGACCCTCGTCACGACCACCCGGCGCGCCGAGCGCGCCCCGATACTCGCCGCCGACGGCTCGGAGCTGGCCGGCGACGCCAAGGTGTGGGCCGTATCGATCTGGCCCGCCAAGCTGTCCGAGCCCGACCGCGCGTACGCCGTCCTCGGCGACCCCGCGCTCGGTGCGGACCTCGACGTTCCGCGGCTGAAGAAGCGCGTCGCCGCCGCGGAGCCGGACGAGTCCGTGCCGGTGGTGACCCTCCGGGACGAGGTCTACCGGCAGCACCGCGACCGGCTGCTGGCCGTCCCGGGGCTGCAGTTCGTCGACTCCGACCAGCCCGTAGCGCATCTGGCCCGCTCGCTGGTCGGGGCCGTCTCGCCGGACACCGGCAGGGGCTCCTCGGCGCTCCAGGCGCGCTACGACAAGCGGCTGTACGCGCCGCCCGGCGGCGAGGTCGTGATCGCCGACCGGGCCACGGGGGCGCCGGTGCGCACCCTGGCCCGCAAGAAGCCGGGCGCGGGGAAGCCGGTGCGCACGACGATCGAGCCCGGTGTGCAGCGCGCCGCGGAGGAGGCGGTCGGCGGGCTGGGCAAGAGCGCGTCGATCGTCGCGGTCGACCCTCGGACCGGCCGGGTGCTGGCCGTCGCCGACAGCCCGGACACCGGCGAGAGCCGGGCGCTGACCGGCCGCTTCCCACCCGGCTCCACCTTCAAGACGGTCACCGCCGCCGCGCTCCTCGACGGCGGCCTGGCCGCCGGGGACCCCGTGGCCTGCCCGGCGGCGACCCACGTGGCGGGGCAACGCTTCGAGAACCAGGGCGAGTTCGACCTCCCGAAGGGCACCACCTTCGCCGAGGCGTTCGCCCAGTCCTGCAACACCGCCTTCGTCGGCCTGCGCGACGACCTGGACGACGAGACGCTGACGGACACGGCCCGGGCCTTCGGCATCGGCGGCACCTGGCAGGTCGGCGCCGCCACCTTCGACGGCAGCGTGCCCGCGGCGGACGGCGACAACGACAAGGCCGCGGCGATGATCGGGCAGGGCCGGGTGGAGGCGAGCCCGCTGGTGATGGCGTCGGTGGCGGCGACGGTCAAGGGCGGCCGGTTCCGGCAGCCGGTACTGGTGCCGGACGCGGTGGACGAGCCGTACCGGGCGCCGGAGAAGCTCGACAAGGGGACCTACCAGCAGCTGCGCGCGCTGATGCGCGGCGTCGTCACCGACGGGTCCGGCGCGGCGCTCCGCGGTATCCCGGGGCTGCCGCACGCCAAGACCGGGACCGCCGAGTTCGGCACCGAGAGCCCGCCGCGGACCCACGCGTGGATGATCGGCTACCTGGAGGGCGCCGATCTCGCCTTCAGCGTGCTCGTCGAGGACGGCGGCTCGGGCGGCAAGGACGCGGGCCCGGTGGCCGCCGCCTTCCTCCGCGCGGCAACCGCCGGCTGACGCCGGGACCCGCGGCCGGCCGGCGCCCGGCCCCGGACGCCGCCGTCACGCCGCTGCCGTCACGCCGTCGCCGTCAGCCGCGCCAGCGCCTCGTCCACCGGCAGCTCCTCGCGCTCCCCGGTGCGGCGGTCCTTCAGCTCCACCACGCCGTCGCCCGCGCGCCGCCCCGCGACGAGGATCTGCGGCACCCCGATCAGCTCGGCGTCCGTGAACTTCACACCCGGTGACACCGACGCCCGGTCGTCCACGAGCACCCGCACGCCCGCCGCGCCCAGCTTCTCCGCCAGTTCGAGGGCCAGCTCCGTCTGCTTGGCCTTGCCCGCCGCGACGATGTGCACGTCCGCCGGGGCCACCTCGCGCGGCCAGCACAGCCCCAGCTCGTCGTGCGTCTGCTCGGCGAGGGCGGCGACGGCCCGGGAGACCCCGATCCCGTACGAACCCATGGTCACCCGCACCGGCTTGCCGTTCTGGCCGAGGACGTCCAGCTCGAAGGCGTCGGCGTACTTGCGGCCGAGCTGGAAGATGTGGCCGATCTCGATGGCCCGGTCCAGCTCGATGCCCGAGCCGCAGCGCGGGCAGGGGTCGCCGGGCTCGACGACGACCACGTCCAGGTACTGGTCGACCTCGAAGTCGCGGCCGCACACCACGTTGCGCGAGTGGGAGTCGGGCTTGTTGGAGCCGGTCACCCACGACGTGCCCGGGGCGACGCGGGGGTCGGCCAGGTACCGGAAGGCCTTGCCGGCCATGCCCTGCGGGCCGACGTATCCCCGGACGAGGTCCGGGCGGTCGGCGAAGTCCTCGGCGGTGACGACCTCGACCTCGGCCGGGGCCAGTTGCTCGGCGAGCTTGCCGAGGTCCACCTCGCGGTCGCCGGGGACGCCGACCGCGGTGATCTCGCCGTCGATCTTCACCAGCAGGTTCTTCAGCGTCGCCGAGGCGGGGACGCCCAGGTGCGCGGCGAGCGTCTCGATCGTCGGGGTGTCCGGCGTGTCCAGCTCCTCGACCGGCGGGAGCCCGTCGACCGGGGCGGGCGCCACCGTCGTCGTCAGCGCCTCGGTGTTCGCCGCATAGCCGCAGGACGGGCACTGCACGTACGTGTCCTCGCCGGCGGCGGCGGGGGCGAGGAACTCCTCGCTGGCCGAGCCGCCCATGGCACCGGAGACGGCGGAGACGATCCGGTAGTCGAAGCCGAGCCGCTCGAAGATCCGCTGGTACGCCTCGCGGTGCAGCCCGTAGGAGGCGGCGAGGCCGTCGTCGGAGGTGTCGAAGGAGTACGAGTCCTTCATGTGGAACTCGCGGCCGCGCAGCACGCCGGAGCGGGGCCTGGCCTCGTCCCGGTACTTGATCTGGATCTGGTAGAGGATCACGGGCATGTCCTTGTAGGACGAGCACTGGTCCTTGACCACCTGGGCGAACAGCTCCTCGTGCGTGGGACCCAGCACGTAGTCGACGCCCTTGCGGTCCTTGAGGGCGAAGAGCAGGTCGCCGTACTCCTCGGCGCGGCCCGTCGTCTCGTACAGCTCGCGGGGCAGCAGGGCGGGCAGCAGCACCTCCTGGCCGCCGATCCCGTCCATCTCCTCGCGGACGACCCGCGCCACGTTCTCCAGGACCCGCTTGCCGAGCGGCAGCCAGGTCCACACCCCGGCGGACGAGCGGCGGACGTAGCCCGCGCGGACGAGCAGCTTGTGGCTCGCGGTCTCGGCGTCGGCGGGGTCGTCGCGCAGCGTCTTGAGCATCATCCGGGACATGCGCTGAACGTGGCTGTGCTGGCTCATGCCCCGGACTCTAGCGCCGGACCCGGGCCCGCCGGTAATTCGTCCGCCGAAGCTGTGGACAACTCGCCGGTTGTGGACAACTCAGCGCAGCAGCGGCAGCTCGGCGCCCATCACCACGTACGGGCTGGGGGCGCCGGGGAAGACCACGCGGCGGGCGAGGTCGCGGTAGCCGAGCTGCCGGTACAGATGGCGCGCGGGGCTCTCCACGTCGATCGCCGAGAGCAGGCTCCTGGGCTCCGCGGCGGTGTCGGTGATCCGGGTGATCAGCTCGCGGCCGATGCCGCGCTGCTGGAAGGCCGGGTGCACGTGGAGTTCGGTGATAACGAAGGTGTCGTCGAGCCAGCGGTCCTCGCCGACGGCGCGCAGATACGGCTGGACGACGGTGGACCACCAGTAGACCCGGTTGTTCGGCATGCCGTAGACGAACCCGACGAGCCGGCCGGTGGCGGTGGTGGCGCCCAGCGCGCGGGCGCCCGCGTTGGTCAGGTGGCGCAGCACGACGTGGCGGCGGACGGCGATCTCGTCGTCGGTGAGCCCGAAGGCGACGGCCTGAACGGCGAGCGCGTCGTCCACGCGGGCGGCGAGGTCGAGAGGGCCGACGACGACGTCATCCATGGCTGCGCACCCTACCGTGCGCTCGCGGGCCGCCGGTCCACCCCCGCTGCTACGCCCGCTGCGCGGCCCCGGAGCGCACCGGGCACGGCGCCCGTAACGGGCGTCGCCGGCCCCGCGCGCGCCGCGGGCGGGACGCTCAGAACAGCACGCTCATGAACGCCCCGACCTCGCGGAAGCCCACCCTGCGGTAGGCCGCGCGGGCCACGGTGTTGAAGTCGTTCACGTACAGGCTGACCACCGGTGCCACCTCGCGCAGCGCGTACCGCAGGACCGCCGCGAGACCCGTCTCCGACAGGCCGCGCCCGCGGTGCTCCGGCGCCACCCACACGCCCTGGATCTGGCACGCGTGCTTCGTCGCCGCGCCGATCTCCGCCTTGAAGACGACCTCGCCGTCCTCCACGCGCGCGAAGGACCGGCCGCCGCCGACGAGTTCGGCGACCCGCGCCTGGTACAGCAGCCCGCCGTCGCCGGCGAGCGGCGAGATGCCGACCTCCTCGGTGAACATCGCCACGCACGCCGGCATGATCAGGTCCATCTCGTCCTTGCGGATGCGCCGGACCAGCGGGTCCGGCTCGACGTCCGCGGGCAGCGAGGTGGTGACCATCAGCGGCTGCCGCGCGCGCACCTCCCGCGCGGGGCCCCAGGCGGGCTCCAGCAGGGACCACAGCCCGGCCGTGGGCTCCGCCGGGCCGACGATCGAGGAGCAGCGCCGCCCGGCCCGCCGCGCGCGCTCCGCGAAGCCGCGTACGGCCTCGGGGGTGGCGCAGACGGGCACGAGATTGGCGCCGGCGTAGCAGAGGGACTCCAGCCGCCCGTCCGCGTACCAGCCCCACAGCTCACCGCCGAGCCGCCAGGGGTCCAGTCCGGCGACGGCGACCCGGGAGGCGACGAACGCGTTGGCGACCGGTTCGCGGTCGAGCACGGCGCGAGCGGCATCGAGTTCCGCGGGCTCCAGCAGCCGTGTGGTGGTGGTCGTCAACACAGCGGCACTGTACCTGTGCGCGCGTCCGCCCGCTTCCTGCGGGTACGCGCAGTGCCCGGCGGTCAGCCGACGGTGACCTCCGGCTCGCCGGCGGCGGCGCCGTCGGCCTCCATCCGGTCGGCGATCTTCATCGCCTCCTCGATCAGCGTCTCGACGATCTTCGACTCGGGCACGGTCTTGATGACCTCGCCCTTGACGAAGATCTGGCCCTTGCCGTTGCCGGAGGCGACGCCGAGGTCGGCCTCGCGGGCCTCGCCCGGGCCGTTGACGACGCAGCCCATGACGGCGACGCGCAGCGGCACCTCCATGCCGTCCAGGCCGGCGGTGACCTCGTCCGCGAGCTTGTAGACGTCGACCTGGGCGCGGCCGCAGGACGGGCAGGAGACGATCTCCAGCCGGCGCTCGCGCAGCCCGAGGGACTCCAGGATCTGGATGCCGACCTTGACCTCCTCCACCGGCGGGGCGGAGAGGGAGACGCGGATGGTGTCGCCGATGCCGTCGCCGAGCAGCGAGCCGAAGGCGACGGCGGACTTGATGGTGCCCTGGAAGGCGGGACCCGCCTCGGTGACGCCGAGGTGCAGCGGGTAGTCGCACTGGGCGGCGAGCTGCCGGTAGGCGTTGACCATGACGACCGGGTCGTTGTGCTTGACCGAGATCTTGATGTCCGTGAAGCCGTGCTCCTCGAACAGCGAGCACTCCCACAGCGCGGACTCGACCAGCGCCTCCGGGGTGGCCTTGCCGTACTTCGCGAGCAGCCGGCGGTCGAGCGAGCCGGCGTTGACCCCGATCCGGATGGGGGTGCCCGCGGCGGAGGCGGCGTGCGCGATCTGCTTGACCTGGTCGTCGAACTTCTTGATGTTGCCGGGGTTCACCCGGACCGCGGCGCAGCCGGCGTCGATCGCGGCGAAGACGTACTTGGGCTGGAAGTGGATGTCCGCGATGACGGGGATCTGCGACTTCTCGGCGATGACGGACAGCGCGTCGGCGTCGTCCTGCGTGGGGCAGGCCACCCGGACGATCTGGCAGCCGGAGGCGGTCAGCTCGGCGATCTGCTGGAGGGTGGCGCCGATGTCGGAGGTGCGGGTGGTGGTCATCGACTGGACCGAGACCGGTGCCTCGCCACCGACGGCGACGGACCCGACCTGCAGCGTACGACTCGCCCTGCGCTCGGCCATCTTCAGCGGAACGGACGGCATTCCCAGCGAAACGGCAGTCATCTGGCGGCAACCCCTGTTGTACGGATCATGGCCCCCACCGGATGAGGCCCGGGCTACCGAGATTACGGCACCGGCACCCCGCGCCGCGGCCGGTCCCGGGGTGGTCACCGGAAGTGTCGATAAACCGGCACCGGACGTTTACCCGACGGCGCCCCGGGTCCGCGGCATGCGCGCCGCGGGGGCGGAGCGGGCGCGTACGCCGTGGTGCGCGCCCCGCTCCGCCGCCCGGGTCAGCCCGTGAGCTTCACCGGGTTCACCACGTCCGCGACGAGCACCAGCAGCGTGAAGCAGATGAACACCCCGGCGACCACGTACGCCACCGGCATCAGCTTCGCGACGTCGAAGGGGCCCGGGTCGGGCCGCCGGAAGACGCGCGCGAACGCGCGCCGCACCGACTCCCACAGCGCCCCCGCGATGTGCCCGCCGTCCAGCGGCAGCAGCGGCAGCATGTTGAACAGGAACAGCGACAGGTTGAAGCCCGCCACCAGCAGGAGCATCGACGCCACCCGCTGCTCCGGCGGGATGTCGAGGTTCAGCACCTCGCCGCCGACCCGGGCCGCGCCGACGACGCCGACCGGCGAGTCCTCCTTGCGCTCCTCGCCCTGGAACGCCGCGTCCCACAGGTCGGGGACCTTCGACGGCAGCGCGATGAGGGCGTCGAAGCCGTTGACGACCATGTCGCCCATGCGGTCCACGGACTGGCCGAAGTCCTGCCTGACCACGCCGGTGGCCGGCGTGAAGCCGAGGAAGCCGGCCTTCACGTACTCGCCTTCGACGTAGCCGCCGTCGCCGTCGCTCTTGCTGACGGTGTTCTCGGTGAGCGTGGGGTGCAGGTCGACGCGCTTGCCGTCGCGCTCGACGGTGACCGTGGCCGGGCCGATGGTGTCGCGGATGCTGGTCTGGAGGGTCTCCCAGTCGTCGACCGGGCGGCCGTTGAACGCCACGATCTCGTCGCCGCGCTCCAGGCCCGCCTTCTTCGCGGGTGCGGCGGGGTCGCCCTCCCGGCACTTGCGGTCCGGGTTCTCGGCGACCGACTCGGCCTTGATCACGCAGTCGGAGACGGAGCCGACGGTCGTGGTCTGGGTGGCGATGCCGAAGGTCATCATCACGCCGACGAACACCACGACGGCCAGCACCAGGTTCATGAACGGGCCGGCGAACATCACGATGACCCGCTTCCACGGGGCCCGCGTGTAGAACAGCCTGCTCTCGTCGCCGGGCTTCAGCTCCTCGTACGCCGCCTGCCGCGCGTCCTCGATCATCCCGCGGAACGGCGAGGTGGAGCGCTGCTGCACCCGGCCGTCCTCGCCGGGCGGGAACATCCCGATCATGCGGATGTAGCCGCCGAGCGGGATCCACTTGATGCCGTACTCCGTCTCCCCCTTCTTGCGGGACCACATCGTGGGGCCGAAGCCGACCATGTACTGCGGGACGCGGATGCCGAACAGCTTGGCCGTGCTGAGGTGGCCGAGTTCGTGCCAGGCGATGGAGACCAGGAGCCCGAAGGCGAAGACGACGATGCCGAGAATCGTCATGAGTGTCGTCATGGGCGCACCTTCGTCATCAGTTGTCGGTCGTCACTTGTCGTGCTGGTCGGCCGGCAGCCCGGCCAGCTCCCTGGCCCGGGCGCGCGCCCAGGTCTCGGCTTCGAGGACGTCCGCGACCGTCAGCCGGGTTCCCGGATCGTCCGTGCCGTGTTCCGCGACGACCTGGCTGACCGTGTCCATGATGCCAAGGAACGGGAGCTTGCCGGTGAGGAAGCCGTCGACACATTCCTCGTTCGCGGCGTTGAAGACCGCCGGGGCGGTGCCGCCGAGGGCGCCGACGTGGCAGGCCAGCGGCACGGACGGGAACGCCTTCTCGTCGAGGGGGAAGAACTCCCAGGTGGCGGCGGCCGACCAGGCGAAGGCGGGCGCGGCGTCCGGCACCCGCTCCGGCCAGCCCAGCGCCAGCGCGATCGGCATCCGCATGTCGGGCGGGCTGGCCTGGGCCAGGGTGGAGCCGTCGGTGAACTCGACCATGGAGTGCACGTAGGACTGCGGGTGGACGACGACCTCGATGCGGTCGAAGGGCACGTCGTACAGCAGGTGTGCCTCGATGACCTCCAGGCCCTTGTTGACCAGGGTGGCGGAGTTGATGGTGACGACCGGGCCCATGTCCCAGGTGGGGTGGGCGAGCGCCTGCTCCGGGGTGACGTCCGTCAGCTCCTCGCGCGTCCTGCCGCGGAACGGGCCGCCGGAGGCGGTGACGAGCAGCTTGCGGACCTCGCCGCGTGCGCCGCCGAGCAGGGCCTGGTAGAGGGCGGAGTGCTCGGAGTCCACGGGCACGATCTGGCCGTGCCGGGCCACCTCCCTGACCAGCGGGCCGCCGACGATCAGCGACTCCTTGTTGGCCAGCGCCAGCATCCGGCCGGCCTTGAGGGCGGCGAGGGTGGGCGCGAGGCCGATGGAGCCGGTGATGCCGTTGAGCACGGTGTGGCACTCGTCGGCGGCGAGTTCGGTGGCGGCGTCCGGACCCGCCAGCACCTCCGGCAGCGGCTCCCCGGCCCCGTACCGCGCGGCCAGCGCCGCGCGCAGCTCGCCCGCCCGGTCGGCGCGGGCGACCGCGACGCGGCGTACCCGCAGCTGGTGCGCCTGCTCGGCCAGCAGCTCCACCCGGCCGCCCGCCGCGGACAGGGCGGTGACCCGGAACCGGTCGGGGTTGCGCAGCACGATGTCGACGGCCTGGGTGCCGATCGAACCGGTCGAGCCGAGGACGACGATCTCTCGGGGGCCGTCGGCGGCGGCCGCGGAGCGCAGGTGCGGGTCGGCCAGTGGAGCAGCGGGGGTCTCGGTCATCGACCCATTGTGACCGCTCAGCCCTGGCGTGGCGCAGACGCCCTCTCGATGCCGTCGCCCGGCGCCTCGCCGGGCGGTCCGCCGTCCGCTCCCAGCGCGCCGGCGGGGGCGGTTGCGGCGCGCGGGCGCCGGGGGCGGCTGGTGATCACGGCGTACGCGGCGAGCACGGCGCAGGCCGGGATGATCACGGTCTCGGGCACGTGCACCAGGGAGAGCCCGGTGGCCAGCAGGATGATCGCGAGCACCCAGCGCAGCACGGCGCCGGGGGCCCGGGTGGAGAGCACCGCGCCGACGAGCACGCCGGGGATGGCGCCCAGGAGCAGCACGGCGGCGAGCCCGAGGCTGGCGTCTCCGACGATGAAGTGGCCGGCGGCCGCGGCGGCGACGATCGGGATGGCCTGGACGAGGTCGGTGCCGACGAGGTGGTTGGCCTTGAGCCGGGGGTGCACGAGCATCAGCATCACGATGATCAGCGAGCCGGAGCCGACGGAGGTCATGCCGACGACGAGGCCGCCGACGAGCCCGATGAGCAGCGTGGGCCCCGGCCGTACCGGTACGTGGGCGTCCTCGGTCTCCGCACCGTCCTGTGCGGCGCGCCGCCGGTCGAGCCACATCCGGGCGAGCATGCCGGTGACGGCGAGCAGCAGGGCCGCGCCGATGACGATCTTCACCCGGCTCTGCAGGTCCTCGCCCTCGCCGAGGAACTGCAGCAGGAAGGCGCCGCAGAACGCGGCCGGCACACCGGTGGGCAGCAGCCAGCGCACCACGTCCCAGCGGACGGTGCCCGCCTTCTGGTGCACGGCGGCGCCGAACGGCTTCATGAACACGGAGGTCGCGAGGTCGCTGCCGATGGCCTGCGTCGGGTTGACCCCGAAGACCGTCACCATGATGGGGGTCATGAGGGCGCCGCCGCCCATGCCGGTGAGGCCGACCATGCAGCCAACGAGGGCTCCGGCCACGACCATCGACCACGAAAAGTCCATAGACATCGATACTAGGGATTTCCTATCGGGATGCTAGGGATAGCCTTCAGTCAATTTCACCCCCGAACCGTGAGCTGCGCCACTCGGGAGCCCCGCCTTGACAGGCAACCATTTGGTTGCCAATCTGCTGGGCAGAGGTGGTGACCATGGACGACGTCTTCAGGGCGCTCGCCGACGGCAGCCGCAGAGAGCTGCTGGACCGCCTCAACGAGCGGAACGGCCAGACCCTGCGGGAGTTGTGCGCGGGACTGGAGATGAGCAGGCAGGCGGTGAGCAAGCACCTGGCGGTGCTGGAGTCCGCCGGCCTGGTCACCGCCGTACGGCACGGCCGGGAGAAGCTGCACTACCTGAACCCCGTGCCGGTCCACGAGCTGGCCGACCGCTGGATCAGCCGGTACGAGCGCGGGCGTCTGACGGCCCTGTCCGCGCTGAAGCAAGCGCTGGAAGGACAGTCCGTGACCAAGCCCGCGTTCGTCTACACGATCTACATCGACACCACGGCCGAGCGGCTCTACGAGGCGCTGACGACGCCCGAATTCCTGAAGCAGTACCACGGCGGCTGGGCGCCCCGCTCCGACTGGCAGGTGGGCTCCACCGTCTACTGGCCCGTGGAGGAGCACGGCGAGCCCCAGGACCTGGGCCAGCGCGTCCTGATCGCCGAGCCCGGCAAGCGGCTGGTGTACACCTGGCACACGCTCCAGCCCATGCACCAGGAGATGCTGGGCATGTCCGACGCGGAGTTCGCGGAGGCGCGCAAGGAGCGCTCGCAGGTGGCCTTCGACATCGAACCGGCGGAGATCCCGGAGCTGGGCGTGAAGCTGACCATCACGCACGACCACTTCGACAGCCCCGGGAGCAGGATGCTGGAGAGCGTCAGCGGCGGCTGGATCATGCTCGCCTCGCAGCTCAAGTCGATCCTGGAGCGGCAGCCGGCCTGACGGCCCGCGCACGGCGTCCGCACCGCCGCGAAGGACGGTGCGGCCGCCGCGCGGGCAGTGCCTAGCGGATCGGCCGGTGCAGGTTCGGCTTCTTCGCCGGGCCCGGCTCGGCCTCGGCGATCCACGGGCCGTCGCCCGACGGGTCGACGATGCCCTCCTCCAGCCAGGTGTACGCGTCGTCCAGTACCCGCCGCACCACCGTGCGGTCCAGGTCGTCGGTGTTCGTCCACAGCCGGCCGAACAGCTCCTCGACCCGGATGCGGGCCTGCCGGCAGAAGGCGTCGGCCAGTTCGTACGCCTCCTTGCCGTGCCCGCCCCGGCCGGCGGCGGTGCGCAGCATCTCGGCCCGTACGCACGCGGCGCTCATCGCGAACAGCTCCGCGCCGATGTCCACCACCCGGCCGAGGAACCCCTGCTTGGTCTCCATCTTCCCCTGCCAGCGGGACATCCCGTAGAACGTCGAGCGCGCCAGCCGGCGGGCGCCGCGCTCCACGAAGCGCAGGTGGGTGGAGAGGTCGCGGTGACCTGGCGGGTGGAACTCGCCGTAGGTCCGCGGCACCTGCCCCTTGCCCGCGACCAGCTTCGGCAGCCAGCGGGCGTAGAAGCCGCCGGCGCGCGCGCCCGCGCGTGCCTTCTCGGAGAGGTTCTTCTGCGGGTCGATGAGGTCGCCGGCGACCTTGAGGTGGGCGTCCACCGCCTCCCGGGCGATGAGCAGGTGCATGATCTCCGTGGAGCCCTCGAAGATCCGGTTGATCCTCAGGTCCCGGACGATCTGCTCCGCCGGGATCGCCTTCTCGCCGCGGGCGGCGAGCGACTCGGCCGTCTCGTAGCCGCGGCCGCCGCGGATCTGGATCAGCTCGTCGGCCATGAGGCTGGCCATCTCCGAGCCGTAGAGCTTGGCGAGGGCGGCCTCGATGCGGATGTCGTTGCGGTCCTCGTCGGCCATCTGCGAGGACAGGTCGAGCACGGCCTCCAGCGCGAACGTCGTCGCCGCGATGAAGGAGATCTTCGCCCCGACCGCCTCGTGCTTGGCCACCGGCCGCCCCCACTGCTCGCGGGCGCCGCCCCAGCCGCGGGCGATCTTCAGACACCACTTGCCGGCGCCCACGCACAGCGCGGGCAGCGAGAGCCGCCCGGTGTTGAGCGTGGTCAGGGCGATCTTCAGGCCCGCACCCTCGGGGCCGATGCGGTTGGCGGCGGGAACGCGCACCTGGTGGAAGCGGGTGACGCCGTTCTCGATGCCGCGCAGGCCCATGAAGCTGTTGCGGTTCTCGACGGTGACGCCCTCGGCGGCGGCCTCGACGACGAACGCCGTGATGCCGCCCCGGTGCCCTTCCGCCCCCTCGTCAGAAGGCCGCGGCGGTACCCGCGCCATGACCACGAGCAGGTCGGCGACGACGCCGTTGGTGGTCCAGAGCTTGACGCCGTCGAGCAGGTAGTCGGCGTCGGGCCCGTCGCCGTCGGGGACCGCGGTGGTCGCCAGCCGGGCCGGGTCGGAGCCCACGTCGGGCTCGGTGAGCAGGAAGGCGGAGATGTCGGTGCGGGCGCACCGGGGCAGGAACTCCTCCTTCTGCTCCTCGGTGCCGAAGATCTTCAGCGGCTGCGGCACACCGATCGACTGGTGCGCCGAGAGCAGCGCGCCGACGGCGGGGCTCGCGGTGCCGACGAGGGCGAGGGACTTGTTGTAGTAGACCTGCGTCAGGCCGAGACCGCCGTACTTCCGGTCGATCTTCATGCCGAAGGCGCCGATCTCCTTCAGCCCGCGCACGGTCTCGTCGGGGATCTGCGCGTCGCGCTCGATCCGCGCCCCGTCGATGTGCGGGTCGCAGAAGTCGCGCAGCGTGGCGAGGAACTCCTCACCGCGCTCGACGTCCGCGGGGGCGGGCTCGGGGTGGGGGTGGATGAGGTCCAGGCGGAAGCGGCCGAGAAACAGCTCCTTGGCGAAGCTGGGTTTGCGCCAGTCCTGCTCGCGTGCGGCCTCGGCGACCTCCCTGGCTTCCTTCTCGGAGACGGACGGCCGTGTGGATGGTGCGGTCATGAGGGGACTCACCTCGCCGCTGAGTAGGGGTTACCAGCCGGTGCTACTTGTGCGTATGTACCCGATTCGGGAGGACGACACCACCCCGCGCGCGCCAATCGGGTGCCCCGGGCCCTCCGCGGCCCCGTACGCGCCCTGCTCGCGCCCCCTCCGCACGCCCCTGGCGCCCCTGCCGCACGCCCTCGGCGATCGGGCCGCGTCCCCTCGGCGATCGGGCCGCGATCCCGCCGTGTGCCCCCGTCGATCCCGCGGCGATCCCGCCGCGATCCCCCTCTTCCCGCACTCCCGCCCCAGGGTAGGCCGCCCCTGTGACAAGATCACCGGGCCGCGGCGGGGGCCCACCCTTCCGTCACGTAGCGACGCACCCGCCGAGTGCTACGTGCCGGACAACGCACCCTGCCCCGCCGAGCGCCTACGGTGGGCAGCAGAGGTACATGACTCTCCGGAGGGATCTGCCGTGACTTCCACACAAGCGTTCTGGCTCGCCGGCCGGCAGGCGACCGGCGAGGACACCCTAGACGTCACCTCGCCCTGGGACGGCCGCAAGGTCGGCACGGTGAGCATTCCCACCGACGCCCAGATCGAGGAGGCCGTCGCCGCCGCGCACGCGGTGAAGGAGGAGCTGGCCGCCACCCCCGCGCACGTGCGCGCCGCGGCGCTCGACCACGTGACCAAGCAGATCGCCGCGCGCGCCGAGGAGATCGCCCGGCTGATCTCCGCCGAGAACGGCAAGCCGCTGAAGTGGGCGCGCGGCGAGGTCGGCCGCGCCGTGTCCACGTTCCGCTTCGCCACCGAGGAGGCCCGCAGGTGGGGCAGCGGTGACGGCCAGCGGCTCGACACCGACCCGGGCGGGGCCGGCCGGCTGGCCTTCACCCGCCGCTTCCCGTACGGCCCGGTCCTCGGCATCGCGCCGTTCAACTTCCCGCTGAACCTGTGCGCCCACAAGGTCGCCCCGGCCCTGGCCGTCGGCGCCCCGATCATCCTCAAGCCCGCCCCCGCGACCCCGCTGTCCGGTCTGCTGCTCGGCGAGCTGCTGGCGGAGACCGACCTGCCGGCCGGGAGCTGGAGCGTGCTGCCGGTGCCGAACGACCGGATGCCCGACCTCACCGAGGACGACCGGCTGCCGATCATCTCCTTCACCGGCTCCGACACCGTCGGCTACGCGATCCTGGAGGCGGTCCCCGGCAAGCGCGTCACCCTGGAGCTGGGCGGCAACGGCGCCGCCGTCGTGCTGGGCGACTACGCCTCCGAGGCCGACCTCGACCACGCCGCGCAGCGGATCGGCACGTTCGCCAACTACCAGGCGGGCCAGTCGTGCATCTCCGTCCAGCGCGTGATCGCCGACGCCTCGGTGTACGACCGCCTGGTGCCGAAGATCGTCGCGGCCGTCGAGTCGCAGGTGACCGGTGACCCGGCGGACGAGTCCACCGACGTCGGCCCGATGGTCAGCGAGGCCGCGGCCCAGCGGCTGGAGTCGTGGGTCGACGAGGCCGTGGGCGCCGGCGCCCAGCTGCTGACGGGCGGCAAGCGGGACGGTGCGTCGTACACGCCGACGGTGCTCACCGACGTGCCGGGCGGGGTGAAGATCTCCCGCGAGGAGGCGTTCGGGCCGGTGGTGACGGTGCAGCGGGCGGACGGCGAGGACGCCGCGTTCGCGGCGGTCAACGACTCGAAGTACGGCCTCCAGGCCGGCGTGTTCACGCACGACGTGCAGAGCGCCTTCCGGGCGCAGCGGAAGCTGGAGGTCGGCGGCGTGATCGTCGGCGACGTCCCGTCGTACCGCGCGGACCAGATGCCGTACGGGGGCGTGAAGCGCTCCGGCGTGGGGCGCGAGGGCGTGCGGTTCGCGATGGAGGACTACACGTACGAGAAGGTCATGGTCTTCACGGGCCTCGACGCACTCTGACGCCGCCCGGCGACAGGACCCCCGGGGCACCCGCCCCGGGGGTCCTCGCGTTTCGGCCAACCCGGGAATAACTACGAATTAATCGGTGACAGGCTCCTGACAAGCCGGAGCCGCGCCCTCTAGGGTGCTCGGCGACCCGCCAACTCCCAGGCATCCAGGGGGGATTCACCACATGAGACGCATACGCGCCTGGCGGCCCGCCGGCGTAGCCGCCGTCCTGCTCTCGCTGACCGCGACCCTCGTCTCCGGCGCCACCGCCGCCGAGCACGAGCCCGCGAGCGCGCCCGGGCCCGCGCAGCCGGCCGCCGCCGCGCCGTCAGCCCTCGCGAAGCCCGTCGTCAACGGCCCCGTCTTCAACGACCCGCTCGGCTCCGCCGCCCAGCGCAGCGCCGTCTTCACCCAGCTCATCGCGCTCATCGACGCCACCCCCGCCGGCCAGACCATCCGCGCCTCGGTGTTCGAGCTGGAGGACGCGGCCGTCGCCGACGCCCTCATAGCCGCCCACGGCCGCGGCGTCGCGGTGAAGCTGATCGTCGACGACAACACCCGGGACAAGGGCAGCGCCGCCTGGACCTCGCTGCGCGGCGCGCTGGGCACGGACGACACGAAGACGTCCTGGATAGTCGTCTGCGACGACCGGTTCGAGACCCCCGGCCAGGACAACGTCCAGCGCGGCTGCCTGCCGACGCCGCCGCCCGGCCCCGCGTACAACCACAACAAGTTCTTCGTCTTCAGCAGGGTCGGCCCCTTCGACGACGGGACCGGCTACGACAAGGTCGTCTTCCAGTCGTCCTCCAACCTCAACGACTGGTACAAGAACGAGTCGTACAACGACGCCGTGACCTTCACCGACGCCACCGTCCACGACGGCTACGCGAAGTTCCACGAGGACCAGCGCCGCCTGCGCCACTCGGCGACCGGCGACAACACGTACTACTGGTCCACCCCCACCGGCTCCCGCTACCGGGCGTTCTTCTTCCCCCGCGGCGACTCGAACTACGGCAACCCGGCCTCCGACACCATCGTCAACACCCTCGACGAGGTGGCGTGCGCGTACACCGGCACGGACGGCAAGCGGCACCAGACGGACATCCGCGTCGCCATGTTCCAGTTCCTCGGCTCCCGCAAGCAGGTGGCCCAGAAGCTGGCGCAGAAGCGCGCGCAGGGCTGCTGGGTCGACGTCGTCTACAGCGAGGGCGACGCGACGGTCGAGGGCATCCTCGACGGCGCCGGCATCCAGCGGCAGTACTGCAACTTCAACAACGGCCCGGGCATCGACGTGCGTACGCACACGAAGTTCTGGCTGCTGGACGGCGACTACAACGGCAGCATCACACCGCGCGTGTACACGGGCAGCCACAACTGGACCGGATCAGGGCTGCGTTCCGCGGACGAGGCGATGGTGCGGATCACGAGCGCGGACTACCACGCGAAGTACCTGTCGTACTTCTACAAGATCCGCGACACCTGCAAGGCCCGTACGCCGTGAGCCGCCCGCGGCCGCGCCGGGGCGTGCGCGCCCCGGCGCGGCCCGGCGCGGCCCGTGGGGGCGCGCCCTACGCCTTGAGGGCCAGCCACAGCTCCATCCGCGTGTCCGGGTCGTCCAGCGAGCGCCCGAGGATCTCCTCGACCCGCCGCATCCGGTAGCGCAGCGTGTGCCGGTGCACCCCGAGGTCGGCCGCCGCGGCGTCCCACTGCCCGTGCCGCGACAGCCACGCGCGCAGCGAGGCCACCAGGTCGCCGCGGCCCCGCTCGTCGTGCTCGCGCAGCGCCCGCAGCGTGCCGTCCGCGAACGCCTGCACCGCGTCGTCAGCCAGCAGGTCCACCACCGAGCCCGCCGTGACGTCCTCGTGCTCGACCAGCACCCGGCCGCGCCGCCGCGCCACCGACAGCGCCTGCTCCGCCTGCTTGTACGCCACCGTCACCACCGCGGGCCCCGCCGGCGCCGACACCCCGGCGACCAGCGGCAGGG
The DNA here is from genome assembly GCF_020400605.1 of Streptomyces aculeolatus. GTDB lineage: Bacteria > Actinomycetota > Actinomycetes > Streptomycetales > Streptomycetaceae > Streptomyces > Streptomyces aculeolatus. The sequence goes on from NZ_JAINRD010000005.1 coordinate 62,535, forward strand.
CCCCCTGCCCCGCGGCGGACCCGCGGGCCTGCCCCACCGCGCCCGGGTGCGCGGCCTCGACCCGCCCGGCGTGCTGCGCCGCCGCCTCCGCGACCGCGCCGCCGTCCGTGGCCAGCACCACCAGCCGCCCGGCGTCGGGCACCGCGAGGAACGTCTCGCCGGCCCCGGCCGCCGCGGCGTCCAGCGCGTCGGCCAGTTCCCCCAGCGCCTCCGGCAGCGGCTCCGGGTCGCCCTCCCCCACCGGCGCCACCGGGACGGCGGCGTCGGCGACGAGGAGGCGTACGGGCGCGTCCAGCAGCCCGCCGTACAGCGGTCCCGCGACGGCCCGCGCGTGGTCGGGCTGGCCGGCGAGGAGCAGCCGCAGGACGGCGGTGCCGAGGCGCTGCTCGGCGGCGGAGAAGGCGCTGGAGCGCTCGGTGACGAGGGTGAGGAGGGAGACGGCGGCGTGGACGGCGTAGCGCTCGGCGGGGGCGAGCTTGCCGCCGGTCCCGACGGCGAGCACGCCGCAGCAGCGGCGGCCGGAGCCGAGGGACTGCAGCTCGACGCGGTCCTCGGCGGCGCCGGCGGCGGTGTCGGCGGTGCCGCGCCGGGGGGCGGCACCGTTGCCGGCGCTGCCGCCGCCGGCGGTACGGCCGGACGGGGCGCCTCCGGACGAAGCACCGGACGCGGCCCCGCGGGCCGTACCGCCAACGGCGGCAGCCGCGGCCGTGCCGCTGCCCGCGTCCGGTGCCGCGGCCCCCTCCGCCGCACCTTCCGCGGCGCCCTCCGCCGCTTCCTCCGCGCCCTCCGGCTCCTCTGCCCGTACGCCCGCCACCACCGCGCTCGCCGGCGCCGGCCGCCGCCGCAGCCGGGCCGCGTCGCCCTTCAGTGCCTCCGCCCGCGCCTCCGCCCGCGCCGGGGACACCGCGAGCACCTCGCCCGCCGTGTCGTACAGCGCCGCCCAGCCGCCCACGTGCGCCGCGAGCCGGCTGACGACGGTCGCCGGCCCCTCCGCGCCGAGCGCCGCCCGCGTCAGGTCCCGCTGCGCCTCGAAGCCGCGGGTCAGCGCCCGGTACTGGTCGGCGGCGATGGCCGCGGAGACCACCTTGGAGATGGCGATGAACGGCGTCGTCCGCGGCACCTCCAGCAGCGGCACCCGCGCCTCCCGGGAGGCCGCGAGCAGCGCCTCCGGCGCCGTCTCGTAGTTCACGCCGACCCCGAAGCCCACCCCGACCACACCGGCGTCCGCGAGCCGCCGCATGTAGCGGCGCATGGCGTCGGCGTCCTCGACGTCGAGCTTGAGCGCGGTGGTCAGGATCAGCTCGCCGCCTTCGAGGTACGGCACGGGGTCTATCAGTTCGCTGGTCTGCGCCCAGCGCACGGTCACGGCCAGGTCGTCGGCCCCGGTGAGGACCGAGAGCTTGAGGGTGGGATGGCGGACGAGCGAGGCGAGCGTGGGCATGGCACCTTCTGGCTGCTGCGGCGGCCGGGGCCGCCGTGCTGTTCGTGACTGTCTGCGCGACCGCCTCGGCCCGGGCCGGTTCGTACGCGACCGACCCTGACCGCCCCCGTCCGACCCCGGCGGGCCACTGCCCGCGGGATCCGACGATCCACACCGCCCTCCGGCCGTCGCGGAGGTCTCCGACCGCTTTCAGACTGCCGCTCTGTCTTACGCCGCTCCGTATGAACGGCTCTCGCCATTGTGCCTCAGCGGTGCAAGTCGACGAGCACCGGAGGCGTCCGCTCACCGCCCACGGTGGTCACGGAGAGCACCGCGTGCCCGGGCGGCAGCGTGTTCGCCAGCTCCGAGGCCGACCAGCGCTCCCGCTCCACCGTGCGCACCGTCACCGAACGGCTCGTGGCTTTGGTACCCGTGAACACCTGCCGTACCCATCGGACCAGCCGCCGGATCAGCCCGCCGGAGACCTTCGGGACGTGCGTGACGTCCTCCGCCTCGACCCACTCGGCGCCCCACGCCTCCGCGAAGTGCCGGCCGTCCCAGGTGCTGACGCCCGTCAGCACCATCCGGCAGCCGACCGCGGCCAGCAGCGGGCCGCGCACCGGCTCCGCCACGTCGGCCATGCCGTGCAGCCCGAGCACCACGCCGGCGTGCGCGGCGCGCAGCCGGCTGATGGCCCGTACGGACTCGGGGCTGGCGGTGCGCGCGGCGTCGTCGAGGACGAGGGCGGCGAAGAGGGAGCGGTCCGAGCGGGCCGGGGCTGCGGCGGTGAACTGGGCGAGGAGCAGCCGGGCCAGCACGCGGGACGCCTCGGCGTGCGTCCCCTCCGGCAGCACGATCCGCACCCGCATCGGGTGCTCGAGCGCGCGCATGGAGAACTGGCGGCCGCGGCCGCGGGTGTCGAAGAACCGGGCGAAGGCGGGGCGGTCCAGCACCGCGAGCCGGCCGGCGAGGAGTGCGCCGATGTCGCCGGGGCGGGAGAGCTGGCGCTCGCGGGCGTCGAGCTCGCGGAGGGCGGCGACGGCGCGGTCGGCGGCGTAGGCGTCTTCGCCGTCGTGGGTGCCGCCGGCGCCGCCGGTGCCGCCGTCCGGGCCGCCGTACGGCTTGCCCTCGGCGACGGCGGTGCAGTCGCGCCGCAGGGCGGCGAGGGCGGCGCGGTCGCCGTCGAGGAGGCCGCGCAGCTCGGAGACGCCGGGGAGGGAGCCGTACGCCGCCTGGTAGGCGCCGATGAGCTGGCCGAGGGCGGTGACGGCGGGGCGGGCGTGCGCCCAGTCGGCCTCGTCGCCGCCGAGCAGGGCCTCGGCGAGCAGGGCGGCGGCCTCGTCGGGGTCGGCGGTGCCGCCGTAGAGGTCGAGGTCGTGCGGGGAGGAGGGATCGGCGATGCGGATGACGACGTCGTACGCGTCGTCGTCACCGAGCGGCGCACCGGCGGCGCCGACGACGACGACGGCGGCGCGCCCGGCGAGGGCCTGGAGGCAGAGCAGCTCGGCGACGGGGCCGGTGACGCGGTCGCCGATCACGTTGCCGGCGGGGCCGACGGCGAGTAACCCGGTGCCGAGGAGCCCGGTTTCGAGGGCGACGGCGCCGCCGCGGTAGGCGTGCGGGTTGCGCTTGTCGTCGGGGGCGGCGCCGACGCGGACCTGGCCGGTGACGAGGTCGTGCCGGTAGGCGCGGCGGCCGATGTCGCGGAGGCCGGAGGGGTGCGGGCAGGCGGCGGGGCCGTCGCGGCGCACGGAGTCGGCGAACGCCCGCAGCCGCTCGGGGCGGGCCCGTACGGACTCCCAGGCCCGGCCTATCCGCGCCAGGTCGACGTCGTTCATCCCCCCGGCCCGCGCCGCCCCGCCCAGCACCTCGGCCTCCCCCACCAACCCGGCAGCCCGCAACTCAGGCCAGGCCACAGGATCCTCAGCCTCGGCTTCCTCCGGACTCCGGTCGGCCTGCGGGTTGCTGAGGACCGGTGCCAGGAATCGGGTCCACACCTCCTGCCACCGCCCGGCGCGGCCGAAGACGTACACGAGAAGCAGGATGAAGAGTCCGTAGTAGATGTAGCCCGCGACGACCATCGGGGCGGATCCCCGCCAGGAGTCCAGCGTGATCCAGTCGAACGGCCACAGCCAGATGGTGATGACGCCGTTCCAGCACAGCGACCACACGATCAACCCGCTGAGCAGAGCAAACGCGGCACCGCCGAGCAGCTGTCGATCGGAGATCCGGTCCGGCTCCTCAGGCGGCCGCGGTACGTGCCCCAACCGCCAGATCCCCGGCCCCGCCTCCGGCCGCGGCGTGCGCATCCACCGGACGAACGGGTTCTCCCACGCTTCGGCCCCGCCGCCCTCCGCCGCACCGGGCGCCGCACCCGGCAGCCCTCCCCGGGACTGCGGCGGCACCGCGGGCGCGATGGGCGGCTGCGCGGGCCACGCGGGACGACGAGGTCGATCCCCGTGCTCCGGTCCCGGCTTCCGCGGGCCGAGTCGGCCGTCCTCGCCCATGTTCTGCTCTTTCCTTCCGCGGGGCCCGGCCCGATTCCGGGTCCGGCCCTGACCTTGCGTCCCTGCGCCCCGTCCGGCGCCGACCGGCAACTCCGCGCCGTCCCGCCCAACTTAGCGCGTACCGCCCACCGACCCGGTGCCCGTCCGCGGCGCGCGTCAACCGCTCCCGCCCGGCCCGCAGTCACACATCTGCCCCCCGCGTCGTCCTCAAGGCATGAGAAACACCACCTCGGGGACGCCCCTGCCCGCCGACCCCCCAGGCCACCTCGCGAAGGAGGCGGTGAGCTTGCCGTACGAGGACGAACTCGCCCGGGCCTTCGAGGTCGAGCGGCCCCGTCTGCTGCGGGTCGCGTACTCCACCACCGGGTCCCTCGCCGAGGCCGAGGACTGCGTGCAGGAGTCCTGGCTGCGGCTGCGCCGTGTGCCCGACCCCCGGGCGATCCGCGACCTGCGCGGCTGGCTCACCACCGCCGTCGGGCGGCTCGCGCTGGACGCGCTCGGCAGCGCCCGCTCCCGCCGCGAGCGGTACGTGGGCACCTGGCTGCCCGAGCCGGTGGTGGAGCGCGCCGGGGCGGTCGCGTCCGACCCCGCGGAGCGGGTGACGCTCGACGAGGCGGTCAGCATGGCCCTGCTCGTCGTGCTGGACGAGCTGTCCCCCGCGCAGCGCACCGCCTTCCTCCTCCACGACGTCTTCGGCATGCCCTTCGGCCAGGTCGCCGAGGTCGTCGGCCGCACCCCGGCCGCCGTGCGCCAACTGGCCTCCCGCGCACGGCGGCACGTCGAGCGGAACCGCCCGCACACGCCCGCGCCGCGGGCGGAGCAGTGGCGGCTGGTGCACGCGTTCGCCGCCGCCTGCCGGGAGGGCGACCTGGAGGGGCTGGTGCGGCTGCTCGATCCGGAGGTGGCGTGGCGCGGGGACGGCGGCGGGCTGGTCTCGTCGCTGCCGGGCGTGGTGCGGGGCGCGGAGCGGGTGGCGAGCGGGCTGATCGCGTTCGGCCGCGGGCCGATGCCGCCCGGCTCCCTGCGCGTGGCCACCGTCAACGGAGCCGCCGGGCTGCTGTTCTACGCGCCGGAGGGGGACGTCTCGGTGGCCTCGTTCACGGTGGACGGCGGGCGGATCACGGCGATCGACGTGCAGCGCAACCCGGAGAAGCTGACGTCGGTCCGCTACCCGGGGGCGTAGGCGGGGCGCGGGTCCGTGCGCGGTGCGGGTCCGTACGGGCCCGGCGCCGCCGCCGCGCCCCCGTACGCCGTACGCCCGCGCCCTCCCCTCCCGTGCGCCCCCGCGTTTTCCCAGCTCACCCGCCCCCTGTCCAACGTGGACAAAGCGACACGGCAGACCGCTCCCCCGCGTAGCATGCCCCCACCCGGCGCCCGGCCCTAGCCTGCGAGGGAGAGCATCGTCGTCCGGACCCGGAGGAGATCCCCCATGACCAGCGCTTCCGCCACCGCAGGCGCCGCGCTCCCCCAGGAGCGGCGGCTTGTCACCCCGATTCCGGGGCCGAAGTCCCAGGAGCTGATGGCCCGCAAGAACGGCGCCGTGGCACAGGGCGTGGGCACGGTGATGCCGGTCTTCGCCGCCCGTGCCGCCGGCGGCGTCGTCGAGGACGTCGACGGCAACCGGCTCATCGACTTCGGCGCCGGCATCGCCGTCACGTCCGTCGGCAACAGCGCCGAGGCCGTCGTCCGCCGCGCGTCCGCGCAGCTGGCCGACTTCACGCACACCTGCATGATGGTCACCCCGTACGAGGGCTACGTGGAGGTCTGCGAGCAGCTCGCCGAGCTGACCCCCGGGGACCACGCCAAGAAGTCGGCGCTCTTCAACTCCGGCGCCGAGGCCGTGGAGAACGCCGTCAAGATCGCCCGTTCGTACACCGGCCGCCAGGCCGTCGTCGTCTTCGACCACGGCTACCACGGGCGCACGAACCTCACCATGGCGCTCACCGCCAAGGACATGCCGTACAAGCACGGCTTCGGCCCCTTCGCGCCGGAGATCTACCGCGTGCCCGTGGCCTACCCCTACCGCTGGCTCACCGGCCCCGAGAACTGCGCAGAGGAGGCCGCGGCGCAGGCCATGGACCTGATCAGCAAGCAGGTCGGCGCGGAGAACGTGGCGGCGATCGTCATCGAGCCGATCCTCGGCGAGGGCGGCTTCATCGTGCCGGCGCCCGGCTTCCTGCCGCGGATCGCGCAGTTCGCGAAGGACAACGGGATCGTCTTCGTCGCGGACGAGATCCAGTCCGGCTTCTGCCGTACGGGGCAGTGGTTCGCCTCCGAGGCGGAGGGCGTCGTGCCCGACCTCATCACCACCGCCAAGGGCATCGCCGGCGGGCTGCCGCTGGCCGCGGTCACCGGCCGCGCGGAGATGATGGACGCCCCGCACGTCGGCGGCCTCGGCGGCACGTACGGCGGCAACCCGGTGGCGTGCGCCGCCGCGCTCGGCGCCATCGAGACGATGCGCGAGCTGGACCTGAACGCGAAGGCCCGGCGCATCGAGGAGATCATGAAGAGCCGGCTGCTGGCGCTCCAGGAGAAGCACGGGGCCATCGGCGAGGTGCGCGGGCGGGGTGCGATGCTTGCCATCGAACTGGTCAAGCCGGGGACGAAGGACCCCGACCCGCAGCTGACGGCGGCGCTGGCCAAGGCGTGCCATGCGGAGGGGCTGCTGGTGCTGACCACCGGGACGTACGGGAACGTGATGCGCTTTCTGCCGCCGCTGGTGATCGGCGAGGACCTGCTGGCCGAGGGGCTGGACATTCTGGAAGGGGCGCTCTCGCGGAACGCGTGAGGCAGTCGGTACGGGCACGGCGCACCCCGCGCCGGACGGCGGCGCGGGGTGCGGAGCGGGCACAGGAGCATGAGCCGGAGCCGCCGCCCCCGCGGCGGCGGGCCGGCGCGGCCCCGGCCGTCCTCTGCTGCGCCGTGCTGTACGGGCTGTTCGCCTGGCAGGTCGCGGTGGACGGGCCGGTGCGCGAGCTGGACGAGCGCACCGGCCCCGCGTTGTCACGGCACGCCCCGCCGGGCGCGGAGCTGCTGGCCGACCTGGGCGGGGTCTGGGTGGCGCTGCCGGTGCTCGCGGCGGCGATGCTGTACGCGGTGTGGCGCACGCCGGTACGCGCCGGGGCGCAACCCGGGGGCGGGAAACGTGCCGCGACCGCCCCCGCGCACCGCGGCACTCCCCCCTCCCGCCTCCCGCACGTCCTGCGCCGCCTCTTGCACCGCTTCCTGCACCACTTCCTGCGCCGCGTCCCCGCCGCCGTCCGGGTCCCGCTGGTCGCCGGGGCCGCCGCCTTCGCCGTGCTGCCCGCCGTCGTCCTGCCGCTGAAGTCCGCGCAGGCCCGGCCCGGCCCCAAGGGCCCGCTCGCCGACGACTACGCGGGCTTCTTCCCCTCCGGCCACTCCACCACCGCCGCCGTCGCCTACGGCGCCGCCGTGCTGCTCCTGCTGCCGCTGGTGCGCTCCCGCGCCGCCCGGCGGCTGCTGGTCGCCGCGGCGGGGGCGGTGGTGCTCGGGGTTGGGGCGGGGCTGGTGTGGCGGGAGTACCACTGGCCGCTCGACGTGCTGGCGGGGTGGTGCGTGGCGGGGGTGCTGCTCGCCGGCTGCTGGTACGGCGCCGCCCGGCTCACGGCGTACGCCGCGGCGCGCGTCACTCCGCACGGTGCGGATCCCCTCCGCCGCCCGTAGCACCGCCCGGGCCGCCGCCCCGGCCGTCCGTACCACCTGCACCGCCCGGGCCGTCCGGGCCGTCCGCCAGGTGCGCCGCTGCCTCGTGCATCGCCAGCTCCAGCACCACCGGATCCGTCAGCCGCCCGCTGCCGTCCGGCGGCACCAGCCACCGCACCCCGCCCGTCGACCGCCCCGGGTAGGGCACCACGATCCACGTCCCGCGCCCCGCGCTCCGCACCCCCGTACCGACCCACCGCGCGGCGGTCCCCGGCGGCACGAAGAACCCCAGCCGCTCGTCCGTCACGTCCGTGAGTACCGGTCCCGGCAGGTCGGTGATCCTCGCGACCACGTCGAGGGTCGGCCGCCCCAGCTCCCCCGGCAGGATCAGGACGTCCCACAACCGGCCGGCGGGCAGCAGCGACACCCCCAGCGGGTTGCGCTCCCACTCCCAGCGGCAGGCCTCGGGCTCGGGCGCCGCCGACACCAGCCACTCCACCGCGGACTTCGCCCCCGCACCAGTCATCACGCAAATTCCTCGTCTCCCCTCGCACCGGTCCCTGGTAGACCGGCTGTCAGTTACGGAGACAAAGGAGGCCCGCAGCTCTTACAAGCTTTGCCGAAAACGTCGGGGCGGTGTGGATCATCGCAGCTCACGGGGGGCGTACGCCGGGAGCGTGCCGGGGGTGCGTCAGGCGGGCCGCTCGTCGCCGGGGCCGTCGATGTCGATCCACCAGTACGCGTACTCGTACGGTCCGCCCGGCGAGACCTCGAACTCGATCTCGCCCGGCGCGTCGTCCAGCTCGAAGTGGTAGACGGCCGTGGCGGCCTCGTCCTCGCCGAGGGTCAGCGGCAGCCCGTCGCCGAACGCCTGCTCCAGGTCCCCGCCGTCGGAGCCGATGGGGTAGGCGCTGACACTGCTGCTCCCCAGGGCCACCAGCTCGCCGCTGCCGTTCTCGACCCTGACCCTCACCTGCAGCAGGTCGCCCATGACGGGACGCGCGTCGAGGGTCACCTGCAGACCGTCCTCGTACGCGATGGCCCGGCCGGACTCGACCGCGTTGTCCGTCTCGGGCGAGACCGGGGCGAAGAAGCCGACCGCCAGGACGACGAGCAGGATGCTCATGCCGATGCCGACGACGGCCGCGACGCCGCCGAGCCAGATCCCCGACAGCCCGGTCCTTCTGTTGCCCGCCTCGCCGCGCCGCACGCGGCGGAGGGTGACGATGCCGAAGCCGATGGCGAGGCCGCCGAGGATGACGGCGAGGGGGCTGAAGAGGAGCGTGAAGGCGAGCACGGCGCCGATGACCCCGAGGATCATCGCCGTGACCCCGGAGCCGTTGCGCGGCCCGGTGGGCGGCACCCAGGCGTAGGGGGCGGGGAGGTAGGGCTTCGGACCGTACGGGCCGGGGTCCGCGCCCGGCTGCGGCCGCTGCCAGCCGGGTGCGAGGGGCACGGGCGGACCGCCGTCGGGCGGGGGCAGCAGGGCGACTTCGGAGGCGGGCGCCGGATGCGCCGGACCGTCCGCGACAGGGCCGGAGGCCTGCCCGCCGCCCGTCAATGCGCCCTCGTCCGGCCCCGCACCGCCGCCGGGGCCCGGGCCCGCACCGGCGACCGCGCCCGTACCCGCGCCGTCGTCCGCGGATGCGCCGTCGCCCGGCGCCGTGCCGGCCTCCGCCGCGGCGGGATCCCCCGCCTCCCGGCCCTCCTCCGCGCGGAGCGCGCCCCGCCCCGCCGCGTCGCCCCGCCGGTCCGTGTCCATGGGCTCAACTGTACGAGCCGCCCGAATCCCGTCGGACCCGCTCACCCGGCACCGCCCGGCCAGGGCAGCGTCCCCGACCGGTCCTCCATGACCTGCACGCTCGGCCCCTCCCGGCGCTCCGCGGGCTTCTTCTCCTCCTCGGCGTCCCCGGAGAAGACCACGCCCGTCAGCGCCAGCACGATGACCACCGCCGCGACCGCGAACGCCACCGCGCCCGTCGCGATGCCGATAACCGCGTTGCGCCCGGCGCCGGTCCCGTCCCGCCGCGCACGGCTGCGCGCGACCAGGCCGAGGACCAGCGCCGCCGGGCCGAGCAGCACGGAGAGGGCCATGCCGTAGACCGTGGGCAGGAGGGTGACGCCGACGATGCCGCACACCATCGCCTTCGTGCCCAGACCGGCCGGTCCCCGCCGCGTCCCGGCGGTGGCCGGCGCCGGTGGACTGCTCGCCGCCATATCCGCTCCCTCCGCTCCCCGTCGCGCCGCACGCACGCGCGTTCGCACATGCTACGGAGCCGGGGCGGCGCCGTCAGTCCGTTGGCCTACGATGATGCGATGGCCGATCTCGACTCCTTCATCGCCGGTCTGCCGAAGGCCGAACTCCACGTCCACCACGTCGGCTCCGCGTCGCCCCGCATCGTCGCCGAACTCGCCGCGCGGCATCCCGACTCCAAGGTGCCCGCGGACGCCGAGGCGCTCGCCGAATTCTTCACCTTCCGCGACTTCGCGCACTTCATCGAGATCTACCTCTCCGTCGTCGACCTCGTCCGCACCCCCGACGACGTCCGCCTGCTGACGTACGAGATCGCCCGCGACATGGCGCGGCAGAGCATCCGCTACGCGGAGCTGACCGTCACGCCGTACAGCTCCACGAGCCGCGGCATCCCCGACCGCGCCTTCCTCGACGCCCTGGAGGACGCCCGGATCAGCGCCGAGGCCGAGTTGGGCGTCGTGCTGCGCTGGTGCTTCGACATCCCCGGCGAGGCGGGTCTGGCGGCGGCCGAGGAGACGGCGCGGATCGCCGTCGACATCGGCTGCGAAGGGCTCGTGGCCTTCGGCCTCGGCGGCCCCGAGATCGGCGTGCCCCGCGGGCAGTTCAAGCCGTACTTCGACCGCGCGACAGCAGCCGGGCTGCGCAGCGTCCCGCACGCCGGCGAGACGACCGGGCCGCAGACGGTCTGGGACGCGGTCACCGAGCTGCGCGCCGAGCGCATCGGGCACGGCACGAGCGCGGCTCAGGACCCGAAGCTGCTGGCGCACCTCGCGGAGGCGGGCATCGCGCTGGAGGTCTGCCCGACGTCCAACGTCGCCACGAGGGCGGTCGCTTCGCTCGACGAGCACCCGCTGCGGCGGATCGTGGACGCGGGCGTGCTGGTCGCGCTGGGCAGCGACGACCCGCCGATGTTCGGCACGGACCTGAACACGGAGTACGGGGTGGCGGCCCGCCTGCTCGGGCTCGACGAGGCGGGCACGGCGGCGCTGGCGAAGAACTCGGTCGCGGCGTCGTTCATGGACCCGGCCGCGAAGGCGGCGCTGACGGCGGAGATAGACGCGTACGCCGCCGCGTGGCCCGCTACCGCCCCCGGCGGCGCCCCCCGGCCCGCGACCCCGACCGCCCCGTGACGGGCTCCGCGCCCGCCGTGCTGGCCGTCGCCCACCGCGGCGATCCGTACGTCGTACGCGAGAACACCCTCGGCTCGCTGCGCTCGGCGGTGACGGCGGGCGCCGACGCGGTGGAGTTCGACGTCCGGCTGACGCGGGACGGCGTGCCGGTGCTGCTGCACGACCGCACGCTGCAGCGGCTGTGGGGGCAGGAGGCGGTCCTGGCGTCGCTGACGTACGCCGAGGTCCAGGAGCGCACCGGAGGCGGCATCCCGACGCTGCGCGAGGCGCTGAAGGTCATGGCGGACAGCCCGGGGGTCCGCTCGTTCATCGACCTTCCCGACCCCGCGGCCGCCGAGCCGACGGTCGCCGAGGTGCTCGACTCCGACGCGGCCGCCCGCACGTACTACTGCGGCGGCACCGCCGCGCTCCTGACCATCCGCGCCGCGGACCCGGACGCGGAGATAGCACTGACCTGCTCCTCCCCCGTCCCGTACCGCGCGGGCCTGCTCAGGCGGCTGCGTCCGCAGTGGCTCAACTACCGCTTCGGCCTCCTCGACGAGGCGACGGTGCGCGAGGACCACGAGGCGGGCTACCGGGTGTCGTGCTGGACGGTCGACTGGCCCCGCAACTGGCGCCGCCTGACGGCCATGGGCGTCGACGCCATCACGAGCAACCGCATCACGGGCCTGCGCCGCCACCTGGGCCGCTGAGCGGAGGCCGCCACGACGGCGGGTGCCGCGCGGCGGGGGCTCGACTCCCCCGCCACGCGGCTCTCTTCCGCTCCGTACGCCGGCTGTCCAGGACGGCGTACGGGCCTCAGCGACCGGCCTTCGCCGGCACCGGGGTCTCGTCCCGCGCGGCCGGGGGCTCGGAGGCCGCGGGCTCCGGCTCCGGGGCGCCCGCGGCGGGGACGCGCCGCAGCAGGGCCACCGACAGGACCGCCGCCGCGACGGCCAGGCCGGCCGCGATCGCCGCCGCCAGGTTGAGGCCGCTCGCGAACGCCTCCTTCGCCGGCGTCAGCACCGCCTCGCCCAGGTTCGCCTGCAGGTTCTCCGCCGCGCTCAGCGCGCCGGGCAGGGTGTCGCGGGCGGCTGCGTCCGCGCCCTCCGGCACGCCGGCGGGGACCGAGTCGGCCATGTCGCCGCGGTAGACGGCGGTGCCGACGCTGCCCAGCAGGGCGATGCCGAGGGCCACGCCGAGGTCGCTGGCCGTGCTGTTGACCGCCGAGGCGGCGCCCGCCTTCTCCGGCGGGGCTGAGCCGATGACGAGGTTGGTGGCCAGGGCCATCACCGGCGCGATACCCGGGTAGAGCAGGTAGAAGCCGGTGATCAGCAGCGGCAGGCCGCCGACGCTGTCGACCTGGGTGAGCACCACGTACCCCGCCGCGGACAGCAGGCTGCCGGCCGCCACGACGTATCCCGGGCGCACCCTGCGGGCGATCACCGGCGACAGCATCGAGACGATCACCAGCAGCACCGCCGCCGGCAGGATCCACAGCCCCGCCTGAAGCGGCGTCAGCTCCTCGACGAGTTGCAGGTACTGCGTGAAGAGCAGGTACACGCCGCCGAGCGCGACCGCGCTGAGGAGGAAGACGGCCAGGGCGCCGCTGAACGTGCGGTCGCCGAACAGGCGCATGTCCAGCAGCGGATCGTCCAGCCGGAGCTGCCGCCGGACGAAGACGGTCGACAGCACGACGCCGAGGACGAGGGCGACGATCGCGGTGGCGTTGACGCCGTGCGCCGCCATCTCCTTCACGCCGTAGACCACGGGCAGGACCGTGACCATCGACAGCGCCACGCTCGGCAGGTCGAGCCGGCCCGGCTGCGGCGCCCGGTACTCGGGCACCAGGAACGGCGCGGCGATCAGCACCAGCGCCATCACCGGCGCGCCCGCCAGCAGCGCGGAGCCCCACCAGAAGTTCTCCAGCAGCAGCCCGCCGACCAGCGGGCCCACGGCCACGCCGACGGACACGGACGCCGCCCACAGGCCGATGGCGGTCGCCCGCTGCTTGGCGTCCTGGAACATGTTGCTGATCAGCGACAGCGTCGACGGCATCACCGCCGCCGCGCCCGCGCCCATCACGGCGCGCGCCGCGATCAGCGCCTCCGCGCCCGGCGCGAACGCCGCCGCCGCCGACGCCGCGCCGAACGCCACGGCGCCGAAGAGGAGGATGCGGCGGCGCCCGATGCGGTCGCCGAGGGTGCCCATGGCGACGAGCAGCCCGGCCATCATGAAGCCGTAGATGTCGTTGATCCACAGCAGTTGGCCGCTGCTGGGTTCGAGGTCGGCGGCGATGTCGGGGGTGGCGAGGAACAGCACGGTCATCGTGACGAACAGCAGGATCGTCGGCGCGAGCAGCACCGCGAGGCCGAGCCACTGCCTGGGGCCGGCGCGCAGCGCGGTGGCCTCCGGGGCGATTGCGGACATGATTCTTCTCGTTTCGGGGTTTGGGGACGGTCGGGATCAGAAGGGGTACGGCGTGTGGGCGCGGGCGGTGCGCAGGGCGCGGGCCCACCAGATGAGTTCGTCGAGCGCGCCGTCGGGACAGTCCGTCTCGTGGACGGTCAGCGCGTGCGCCTCGGCGAGGTCGGCGCGCAGGGCGCGCAGGGCACGCGCGGCCTCCTCCCCCGCGCGTACGTGCAGCGCCACCGGACGCGCCTTGAACGCCTCGGCGCACCACACCAGCGCGCGCTGGAGCGGCCCGGCGGAATCCGGCCTGCCGGTGCGCGGCCGGGCGGCGGGGGCCACGACGACGAACCCGTCCGCCGCGTCCAGCCACGGCCGCAGCTCCCGTACGGCGGGCGGCTCCGGCGCGTCGCCGGGCAGCACGCCGGGGCACGGCTCCGGCAGGCACGCCGCCGCGAGGTCGATGAGGTCGACCTCCAGCCGGGCCCGCCGCCCCGCGAGCCCGGCGAGCCGCCGGGCCTCCGCGCCGGCGGCCGGTCCGGGCCCGAGACCGCCGAGGACGGTCAGCCGCAGCGTCGTGTCCGTACTCATCAGGGGCCTCCTCCCGCTCGCCGGTGACGACGGGGACCACGCTCCGGCAGAGCCCTCCAGGTCTCCTTCGGATCCGCTTTCGATCCGCTGCGGGCGGGCCGAAAGCACGGCGCGGGGGCTGTCGGCGGGCTGGGTTACCGTGAACGCATGCGCTTCGGGGTGCTCGGTCCGCTGGCGGTGTGGACGGCCGGCGGCCAGGCGGTCCGCGTACCGGAGGTGAAGGTCCGCAGCCTCCTGGCCGACCTGCTGATCCACGCCGGCCGCGCCGTGCCCGCCGACCGGCTCGTCGACGACCTGTGGGGCGACTCCCCGCCCGCGAACCCGGCCGGGGCGCTCCAGACCCGCGTCTCCCAGCTGCGCCGCGCACTGGAGGAGGCCGAGCCCGGCGCCCGCGCGCTCGTCGTCTCCCGCCCGCCCGGCTATCTGCTGGACGCCGGCCCCGAGGCCACCGACACCGGCCGCTTCGCGGCCCTGACGGCCGCCGCCCGCCGCGCCGACGGCCCGCGGGCGCGCGCGGCGCTGCTCGCGGACGCGCTCGCGCTCTGGCGGGGCGAGGTGCTGGCGGACTTCGCCGACGAGGAGTTCGCGCGCGCGGAGATCGCCCGGCTCGACGAGCTGCGGCTGACGGCCCTCGAAGAACAGGCGGAGGCCCGGCTCGAACTCGGCGAGCACGCCCTCCTCGCCGACGAGCTGGGCGACCTCGTCGCCCGCCACCCGCTGCGCGAGCGGCTGCGCGCCGCCCAGCTGCGCGCGCTGTACCGGGCGGGCCGGCAGAGCGACGCGCTGGCGAGTTACGGCCGGCTGCGCGCGCAGCTCGCGGAGGAGCTGGGCCTGGACCCGGGCCCGGAACTGGCCGCGCTGCACCAGGCGATCCTGGAGCAGGACCCGGCGCTCGGCGCACCGGAGCGCGAGGGGGAGCAGGCGGCGGTACGGGGCAACCTGCCGGCGCCGCACGGCGAGCTGATCGGCCGCGACGAGTCGGTGGCGGCGGTGCGGGCGCTGCTGGAAACGGGCCGGCTGGTGACGCTGACGGGCCCCGGCGGGGTGGGCAAGACCCGGCTGGCGCTGGAGACGGCCCGCGGCCTGCCGGAGTCGTTCCCCGACGGGGTGTGGCTGGTGGAGCTGTCGGCCCTCGCTCCGCCCCGGCCCGCCGCGGAGCCCGCGGACGTCGCCCCCGGTGCCGACGAGGCGGCGGAGGTCGTGGCCGCGGCGCTGGGCGTACGGGACGAGACCGCCGGCGGCGGCCTGCTGACCGGCGCCGGCGGAACGCCCCCCGTCCAGCGACTGGCGGAGGCGCTGCGGACGAAGCGGACGCTGCTGGTCCTCGACAACTGCGAGCATGTCGTGGACGCCGTCGCGGCGCTCTGCGCCCGGCTGCTGACCGCGGCGCCCGGCGTGCGCGTACTGGCGACGGGGCAGGAGCCGCTGGGCGTCGGCGGCGAACACCTGTGGCCGGTGGCCCCGCTGGACGTCCCCCCGGCGGAGGCAGCCAGGACGCCGGAATCCGATCGGGCCGCGTCGGCCCCACGCGGCACACCGTCCCCCGGCGCGACGGGCACCGCGCACCCGGCCGCCGCCCCGGACGCGGCGTCCGCCCCCGACCTCGCCGCCCTCCGGGCCTCCGGTGCCGTGCGGCTCTTCACCGAGCGGGCAGCCGCCGCCGCGCCCGGCTTCGCCGTCGACGCCGCCAACGCCGCCGCGGTCGCGACGGTCTGCCGCCGCCTCGACGGCATCCCCCTCGCCCTGGAGCTGGCCGCCACCCGGGTACGGGCCCTCGGCGTCCACGAGTTGGCCGCCCGGCTGGACGACCGGTTCCGGCTGCTGTCCGCCGGCCCGCGCGACGCGCCCGCCCGGCAGCGCACCCTGCGCGCGATGCTGGACTGGAGCTGGGAGCTGCTGACCGCCCCCGAGCAGGCCGTGCTCCGCCGCCTCTCCCTGCACGCGGAAGGGTGCACGCTGCGCGCCGCCGAGGCGGTCTGCGCGGGCGGCGGCATCGCCGAGGACGAGGTGCTCGACCTCCTCGCCCGCCTCGTCGACCGCTCCCTGGTCATGGCCGCCCCGGGCGACGGCGTGGCCCCCGCGCGCTACCACCTGCTGGAGTCCGTCACCGCCTACGGCCACGAACAGCTCTGCGCGGCCGGCGAGTTCGGCTCAGTACGCCGCCGCCACACCGCGTACTACGCGGCGCTCGCCGCCGAGGCAGAGCCCCAGCTGCGCGGCCCCGCCCAGCGCCAGTGGCTGCTGCGCCTCGACGCCGAGTCCGCCAACATGCGCGCGGCGCTGGAGGACGCGGTACGCAGCGGCACCGCGGCGACGGCACTGGGCCTGGCCTGCGACCTGGCGTGGTACTGGGTGCTGCGGGGCCGCCTCGGCGAGGGCCGCCGCTTCCTCACCACCGCCCTGGCGGCGCCACGGGCACCGCGGCACCCCGCGACCGGCACGGCAACCGGCACCGAAGTCACCCCCGCTGCCGCAGCCGAAACCGAAGGGGAAGACGAAAGGGAAGACGAAGAAGAAGCCGAAGGAGCAGCCGCCGCCCCCGGAAGGGACGTCACCGCGGCCCGCGCCGCCGCCCTCACCTGGCGCGCCGCCATGACCCTCCGCCTCGGCGAGCCCCTCACTCCCGACGTCCTGCCCGCCGGCCGCCCGCCGCAGCCCGCCGACCTGTCCGAACTGGCCGCCGGTGCCCGCGCGGACGCCTTCCTCGGCCTCGCCCGGCTAGGCCTCGGCCCGCTGCCCGGCGGCGACGACCCGCTGGCCCGCGCCGAGGGGGTCTTCCGCGCGCTCGGCGACCAGTGGGGCACCGCGGCGGTGTCCAGCACCCTCGCCCGGCAGGCGGTGCTCCGCGGCGACCTGCCCGCGCTCGCGGAGTACGGGGAGCGCAGCATGGCGCTCTTCGCCGGACTCGGCGACCGCTGGGGCCAGTTGCACGCGACGTACGCGCTCGGCACGTACGCGGAGATCACCGGCGACTACGCACAGGCCGCCCGGCTGCACCGCGAGGGCCTGCGGATGGCCGAGGACCTGGGGCTGTGGTCGGAGGTGTCCGACAAGCTGTCGATGCTCGGCCGCGTCGCGCTGCTCACGGGGGACGCCGCGCAGGCCGACGAGTTCCACGGCCGCGCCGCCCGGCTGGCCGCCGAGCAGGGCTATGTGGTGGGCGAGGAGTTCGCGGGCATCGGTCTGGCGATGGGCGCGCGCCGCCAGGGCCGGCTGGCGGAGGCGGAGGCGCACCTGCGGCACTGGCTGGACTGGGACCGGAAGATCGAGTCTGACGTGGGCACCGCGCTGATCCTCGCCGAGCTGGGCTTCGTCGCGGAGCTGGCGGGCGACCCGGAGCAGGCCCGCGCCCACCACCGCGAGGGCCTGGCCTTCGCCCGCCCCACCGGCGACCCCCGGGCCATCGCCCTGGCCCTGGAGGGCCTGGCCGGCGCGGAGTCCCTGGACGGCGACGCGGGTGAGGCCGCCCGCCTCCTCGGCAGGGCCGAGGCCCTCCGCGCCGCCGCCGGCGCCCCGCTCCCCGCGGCCGAACGCCTCGACACCGACCGCATCATGGGCCGCCTGCGCGCGGCTCTGCCACCCGACGCCCTCGCCGCCGAGATCGCCGCCGGGCGGGAGGCCGAGGAACCGTGAGCCGCTGATCAGGCGTCTTCGGACGAGATGTGGCTGTAACGGGGGTGGCACATGGGGAATCGTCCGACGGACTGGCACGTACTCGATCTGGATGACGACCCGACGCCGGGGGATCCGGAGCGGGTCAAGCAGCTGGCGCGTGAGCTGCACGATTTCGCCGATGACGTGGCGGACGCGCTGCGGCAGATCAAGGGCATGGCCGGCGAGGACGCCCTGCTGCGCTGGGCGGGGAAGACCGCGAAGGCGTTCCAGGACGAGTTCGAGGAAGTCCCCAAGAACCTCAAGAAGCTTCAGCGCTCCTATGATCTGGCGGGTGACGCGCTTGCGGCGTATTGGCCGAAGCTGGAGCGGGCGCAGTCGTTGGCCGACAAGGCGCTGGCCAGGGGCCGTGAGGCGCAGAGTGATCTGACCGCTGCCAACGGCCGTCTCGACTCGGCCAATTCCTGGGTGGACCGGGCGACGAAGAAGACGGAGGAGTACGACGAGAAGGAGGGCAAGGAGAAGCCCGACGAGTCGGAGGTGCGCGCCGCCACCCGCAACGCCACCGACGCCAAGTCCGCCCGTGCCTCCGCCCAGACCGCGGTCGACAACGCGCAAGGCGGCCTGGAAGCGGCCAAGAAGATGGCCGCCGACGCCAAGAAGATGCGCGAGGACGCCGCGTCCGAGGCCAAGGACAAACTCGAAGACGCCTCCGACGCGGGCATCCAGAACCGCAAGTGGTGGGAGAAGGCGGTCGACTGGGTCAAGGACAACTGGGACACCATCGTCACCGTCTGCAAAGTCATCGTCGCCGTCCTCGGCATCGTCGTCCTCATCATCGGCGGACCGCTGGCCTGGGTCGTCCTCGCCGCGGCGCTGGTGGTGCTGGCCGACAGCCTGATCAAGTACGCGAACGGCGAGGGCTCCCTCTTCGACGTCGCCATGGCCGCCCTGGACTGCATCCCCGGCATGAAGGGCCTCACCTCACTGGCCAGGCTCGGCAAGGGCCTGAAGAGCCTCAAGGGCGGGCTGGCCGGGCTGCGCGGCATGAAGAACGCCGTACTCGGCCTGGCCAAGCGGGGCCGCACGATGATCGACGACGCCGCACAGGGCGCCACGACCCGGCTGAAGAACATCGTCTCGAAGTTCACCGACCCCGTGGACCTGGCCACCGGGGCGATGTACCTGCCTCAGGAGGACATCGAACTGCCCGGGAACCTGCCCCTGGTCTTCTCCCGCCGGCTGGGCTCGGCCTACCGGGCCGGCTGGTGGTTCGGCCCCACCTGGGCCTCCACCGCCGACCAGCGCCTGGAGACCGACGACCGGGGCGTCGTCTTCGTCACCGAGGACGGCCGGCTCCTCGCCTACCCCCACCCCGCCGACTCCGAGGTGCTGCCCGAACAGGGCCCGCGCTGGCCGCTCGCCCGCCTGGAGAACGGCGGCTACACCGTCACGGACCCCCTCACCGGCCACACCCGTACCTTCGCCCGCCCCGACGCCGACGGCCTCGCGCCGCTGGAACAGATAGCGGACCGCAACGGCCACACCCTGACCTTCACCTACGACGACGACGGCGCCCCCACCGGCATCCGCCACTCCGGCGGCTACCACCTCAAGCTCACCACCGACGCCGGCCGCATCACCGCCCTCTCCCTCGCCGGCGCCGCCGACGACGGCACCGACATCGTCGTCAAGCGCTTCGGCTACGACCCCGGCGGCAACCTCACCGAGGACATCAACTCCTCGGGACTGCCCCTGGCCTTCACCTACGACGACCGCCTGCGGGCGACCTCCTGGACCGACCGCAACGGCCACCGCTACGACTACACCTACGACGACCGCGACCGCTGCATCGCCGAAGGCGGCGAAGCCGGCCACCTCGCCCTCACCCTCGACTACGACGGCACCGACCCCGCCTGGCCCGGGTCCGCGATCACCACCCTCACCACCGCAGAGGGCGCGGTCACCCGCTTCGTCGTCAACGACGAGTGCCAGATCACCGCCGAGATCGACGCCCTCGGCCACACCACCCGCACCAGCTACGACGAACACCACAACCTCACCGCCGAGACCGACCCCCTCGGCCAGCGGTTCGCCTACGCCTACGACGCCGACGGCGGCCTGCGCACGCTCGTGCGGCCCGACGGCACCACCACGACGCTCGACTACGCCGCGCCCGGCCTGCCGAGCCGTGTGACGGCACCGGACGGAGCCACCTGGGTCCAGTCGTTCGACGCCGCCGGCAACCGCCTCTCCGTCGCCGACCCGTCCGGCGCCACCACCCGCTACCACTACGACGACCGGGGCCGCCTGCGCGCCGTCACCGACGCGCTGGACCACACGGTCGCGATCGGGAACAACGCGGCGGGCCTGCCCGTCGAGACGGTCGACCCGCTGGGCGGCACCACCCGCTACGAGTACGACGCCTTCGGCCGCGTCCGCGCGGTGACCGACCCCCTCGGCCACACCACCCGGGCGACCTGGAACACGGAGGGCCTGCTCACCTCGTACACGCTGCCCGACGGCACGACCGAGTCCTGGGCGTACGACGCCGAAGGCAACTGCCTGGCCCACACCGACGCCGCGGGCACGTCGACCACGTACGAGTACACGCACTTCGACCAGCTCGGCGCCTACACCGCGGCCGACGGCGCACGCTATGAGTTCACCCACGACGCGAGCCTGCGGCTCACCGAAGTGCGGGACCCGCTCGGCCGCCGCTGGCGGTACGTGTACGACCGCGCCGGGCGCCTCGTCTCGGAGACCGACTTCGACGACAGGACGACCGAGTACGTCCGGGACGCGGCCGGCCGGATCGCGGTGTCCGTCACCCCGCTCGGCGAACGCATCACCTACGAGTACGACCCGCTCGGCAACATCGCGCGCAAGAACGCGGGCGGCGCGGTGACCAGGTACACGTACGACGCCGCCGGACGGCTCCTCACCGCCGCCGGCCCGGGCTCCGCCGTCACCTGCGAGCGCAACGAACTGGGCCTGATCACCAGGGAGGACGTCGACGGCCGCAGCATGTCGTTCCGCTACGACGCCCTCGGCCGCCGGACCGCGCGCGTCACCCCCTCCGGTGCCCGGACGACCTACGGCTACGACGCCGCGGGCGCCCGCGACGCGGTCACCGCGTCGGGACACACGCTGCGCTTCCAGCGGGACGCGGGCGGTCGCGAACTCACCTGCCTGCTCGACGGCTCGCTCGCCGTGGAGCGGCAATGGGACCCGGTGGGCCGGCTCCACGCGCAGACCGTGGCCGCCGGGGAGCGCACCGTCCAGCGGCGCACGTACACCTACCGCGGCGACGGCCACCTCGCCGCCGTGCACGACCGGCTGGCCGGTACGAGCCGGTTCGACGTCGACGCCGCCGGCCGCGTCACCGGCGTCGCCGCGGGCGACTGGCGGGAGACGTACGGCTACGACGCCGTCGGCAACGTGACGCGGGCCGCCTGGCCCGACCACCACGCCGGTGCGGCGGCCACGGGCGAGCGGCGTTACGAGGGCACCCGCGTCCTGGGGGCCGGCGCCCTGCGCTACCAGCACGACGCCGCCGGCCGGCTGGTGGCCCGGACCCGTAAGCGGCTCTCCCACAAGCCCGACACCTGGCGCTTCGCCTGGGACGCCGAGGACCGCCTGACGCGGGCGACGACCCCGGACGGCACCGTGTGGCGCTACCGCTACGACCCGCTCGGCCGCCGGATCGCCAAGGAGCGGCTGACCGCCGAGGGGGAGGTGGCCGAGCGGATCGGGTTCACCTGGGACGGGTCCGTGCTCGTCGAGGAGACCACGCGCTCCCCCGAACTGCCGCACCCGGTGACCCTGACGTGGGAGCACGAGGGCTTCAGCCCCATCTCCCAGGCGGAGCGCATCACGGACGACACCGGCCGGCGGGAGATCGACTCCCGGTTCTTCGCCATCGTCACCGACCTCGTCGGCACGCCACGGGAGTTGGTGGACGCGGACGGGCAGGTGGCGTGGCGCGCCCGCAGCACCATCTGGGGGGCCACCGCCTGGTCCGCCGGGAGCACGGCGTACACGCCCCTGCGGCTGCCCGGGCAGTACGCGGACCGGGAGACCGGGCTGCACTACAACCTGCACCGCTACTACGACCCCGCACTCGCCCGCTACGCCACGCCGGACCCGCTCGGGCTGTCGCCCGCGCCCAACCCCGTCGCGTACGTGCACAACCCCCTGACGTGGTCGGACCCGCTGGGGCTCTCCCCGTACAGCAGCCGCAAGCTGGGCCTGAGCGACTCGGCCCAGAACGCGATCCAGAAGCTGGAGAACATCAAGAAGGACCCCATAGGCAGGATCAACAGCATGCCGAACCACAACCACTACTCCGCGGCCCGCCGGGAGGCCGCGGGCGAGGTGGTGGCCGTGAAGCAGAACGGCGTGCCCTTCGACCACATCGCCGACCTGACGAACGCCAGGAACGGTCTGGAGAACGTGCGCAAGGTGCTGGTGAAGGAGATGGACGTGCTGCCGGAGGGACTGACGGAACGCGGCCTCGACGTGCTCATCAAGAAGCACGACGAGACCGTCTACCATCTCGACCGGCTGAACGGCTTCCTCGGGTCCATCGGCCACCGTTGAACGGCGCACGCAAGACCGGAGGATCATGGACGACGCAGACGACCAGCGCATCGCCGAGGACCGGCGCCGCTGGAGCACACCGGCCGGCACGGCCGCCGCCGAACGCATCCTGCACGCCCTGCGGGACGGAACGGACTGGCGGGACGTCTCCGCCGAGTTCTCCGGGCTGGGCGACCGCAGGGACCTGCGGGGCGTCCCGCTCGCCGGCGCCGACCTGCGCGGGGCGGACCTGCGGGACGCCAACCTCAGCCACGCCGTGCTGCGTGCGGCCCGGCTCGACGGGGCGGACCTGTCGGAGGCGCATCTCACCGGCGCCGACTTCGCCGGGGCGTCGCTGCGCGGCGCGCTGCTCGCCGGGGTGCAGGCCGGTGCCGCCACGTTCTCCGGCTGCGACCTCTCGGAGGCGCGCATGGACGGGGTCGGGCTGATGCGGGCGGCGCTCGACGGGGCGGTCCTGCGGGGTGCGTCGCTGCGGCGGGCGAACTTCGCCGCGGCGAACCTGCGGGACGCGGACTTCGGCGACGCGGACCTTCAGGACGCGGTCCTGCTGAGCGCGCGGACGGAGGGCGCGAGCTTCGAGGGCGCCCGGATGACGGGAGTCCGCGGCGGTCGGCTGGCACCGTAGAAGGCGACCGCGGCGGGCCGCTGGAAGCACGGCGGCAGGCCCGGTGGCGTACGGGGCCCCGCGGGGAGCCCGTCGGGTCCGGGCTCCCCGCTCGTCAGCCGTCGTCGCGCAGGGCCCAGGGGGAGCCGTAAGCCGTCAGCAGGTCCAGGAACGGCTTCGGCGGCAGGGCCTCCGGGCCGAGGACGCCCGCTGCGGTCCACAGGCCGGCGGCCAGCAGCTCCAGGGCGACCACCGGGTTGACGGCCGTCTGCCAGACGACGGCCTGGACGCCGTCGAGGGCCATCGTCTCCTCGTTGTCCGCCACGTGGTAGAGGTACACCTCCCGCGGCCCGCCGTCCTTCGTGCCGCGTACCCACGTGCCCGCGCACGTCCTGCCGCGCATCCGGTCGCCGAGCCCCGCCGGGTCCGGGAGGCACGCGGCGACCACGTCGCGCGGCGAGACCTTCGCGTCGCCGACCGCGACGGGCGCGGTGCGGTCCAGGCCCAGCTTGTGCAGGGTCTTGAGGACGTCGATGAACTCCTCCCCCAGCCCGTACTTGAAGGTGACCCGGCGCGCGTCGATCCAGCGCGGCACGAGGAGCACCTCCTCGTGTTCGACGTTGACGCACTCCACGGGCCCGATGCCGGCCGGGAAGTCGAAGACCTCCGGTTCGCTGAAGGGCTCGGTGGTGTGCCAGCCCCGGCCGGCGTCCCAGATCACCGGCGGGTTCAGGCACTCCTCGATCGTCGTCCAGATGGAGAACGACGGCGCGAAGCCGTAGCCGTCCACGGTGAGGTCCGCGCCGTCGCGTACGCCGATCTCGTCGACGGTGTCGAAGAGTTCGTCGGCGGCGTAGCGGGCGAAGACGTCGGAGAGGCCGGGCTCCACGCCCATGCCGACGAGCGCGAGGCGGCCCGAGGTGGCCCACCGGTCGGCGGCGGCGAACTGCTGGTCGCCGAGCTTCACGCCGCACTCCTCGTACGGGCGCACGGGGTGCGGCCGGGACAGGGACATCGCCATGTCGACATAAGTGGCGGCCTGCTCGTACGCGGCCTCGAAGAGCGGCATGACGAAACGCGGGTCGGTGGCGTTGAGGAGCACGTCGCAGCGGTGGGTACGCAGCAGGGCGGCCACCGCCGTACGGTCCGCCGCGTCCACCCGGGCGGCCGTGAACCGGGCGCCGGCCGCACCCGGGTGGGCGGCCCGCACGTAGGACACCGCGGCTTCAGCGCGGGCGGGGTCGCGGTCGGCGACGACCATCGCCTCGAAGAAGTCGCGGCGCGCCGCGATGCGGGTGATCGCCGTGCCGACGCCACCCGCGCCCACCAGCAAGATGCGCATCTGCCCACTCCCTGCTCTCGTCAGCTGTCGAAGCCCATGCCCATCCGGTCCAGCGCCCTGAGCCACAGGTTCCGCCGCCCGCCGCCCGCGTCCGCCCGCGCCAGCGACCAGCGCGTCAGCCCGATGCCCGCCCACGCCAGCGGCTCGGGCGGGAACGGCAGCGGCTTGCTGCGCACCATCCGCAGCTCCGTGCGCTCCGTGCGCTCGCCCGCGAGGAGGTCGAGCATCACCTCGGCGCCGAAGCGGCTGGCGCCGACGCCGAGGCCGGTGTAGCCGGCGGCGTACGCGACACGGCCGGCGTGGGCCGTGCCGAAGAAGGCGGCGAAGCGGGAGCAGGTGTCGATGGCGCCGCCCCAGCGGTGGGTGAAGCGGACCTCGGCGAGCTGCGGGAAGCAGCGGTGGAAGTGGCGGGCGAGCTTCAGGTGGGTCTCGGGGCGCTGGTCGTACTCGGCCCGCACCCGGCCGCCGAAGTGGTGCACGGCGTCGTAGCCGCCCCACAGGATGCGGTGGTCGGCGGTGATGCGGAAGTAGTGGAACCGGTTGGCGCTGTCGGCGAGTCCCTGGCGGCGGTGCCAGCCCACGGCGTCGCGCTGGGCGGCGGTCAGCGGCTCCGTCATCAGCGCGTAGTCGTAGACGGGGGTCAGGTACGGGCGGACGCGGCGGACGAGGTGCGGGAAGGCGTTGGTGCCGAGCGCCACGTGCGGCGCGCGCACCCGCCCGTACGGCGTCCGCACCTCCATCGCGCCGCCGCCCGCCCCCGCGCCGCGGGCGCCCGCGGACCGGAACGCCCCGCCGCCGCCTCCTCCTGGGCCGGCGGGGGCGAGGGCGAGGCCCGGGGTGTGCTCGTAGATCCGTACGCCCGCGTCCAGGCACGCCTGCCGCAGCCCCCAGGCCAGCCGCGCCGGCTGGACCATGGCGACGCCGGCGCGGTCCCAGAGGCCGCCGAGGAACGTCGGCGAGTCGACCTCGGCGCGTACCGCGTCCCGGTCCATCAGCAGCAGCCCGTCGCCGAGCCCGCGGCGCGTCGCCTCCTCGGCGAACTCGCTCAGCTCGTCGAGCTGGTACGGCTCGGTGGCCACGGTGATCTCGCCGCTGCGCCGGAAGTCGCAGTCGATGCCGTACCGCTCGACGGCCGCGCCGATCGCGTCCAGGTTCGCGGCGCCCAGCCGCTCCAGGGCCTCGATCTCCTCGGGCCAGCGCTCCAGGCCGTTGCCGAGGCCGTGGGTGAGGGAAGCGGCGCAGAAGCCGCCGTTGCGGCCGGACGCCGCCCAGCCGCACTCGGCGGCCTCGATGAGGACGACGTCGCGGCCGGGGCCGCGCTCCTTGGCGAGCAGCGCCGTCCACAGCCCGCTGTAGCCGCCGCCGACGACGAGCAGGTCGGCCTCCTCGGCGCCGGTGAGCGCGGGCAGCGCCGCGGGCCGGCCGGGGTCGTCGAGCCAGTACGGCCGCGGGGCGGCCGACGCCAGGGAGCGCGCGGGGTCCGTCATGCCCGCGACCTCCGCCGTGCGCCGACGACCTGCCCGGCCACCACGAGGGCCAGCGCGGCCACGAACATCGCCGTGCCGATGACGTTCACCTGCACCGGGATGCCGCGCTGCGAGGCGCCCCAGACGTACATCGGGAACGTGACCGTCGAGGGCCCGGCGTTGAACTGCGTGATGATGAAGTCGTCGAGGGAGATCGCGAAGCTGAGCATCGCCCCGGCGGCTATCCCCGGCGCCGCCAGCGGCAGCGTGACCCGCAGGAACGTCTGCAGCGGCCCCGCGTACAGGTCCCGGGCCGCCTCCTCCAGCTTCGGGTCCATGCTCGCCACCCGCGCCTTGACGGCGACGACGACGAAGCTGAGGCAGAACATGATGTGCGCGATGAGGATCGTCGTGACACCGAACTCGATCCGCATGTTGAGGAAAAGGGTGCCCAGCGAGGCGGCCATGACGACCTCGGGCATCGCCATCGGCAGGAAGATCAGCGAGTTGCCCGCGGCCCGGCCGCGGAAGCGGTGCCGGGCGAGCGCGAAGGCCGCGAGGGTGCCGATGACGGTGGCGGCGACGGTCGCGGTCAGCGCGATCCGCAGGCTGAGGCCGACGGAGTCGCACATGCCGGCGACGCCGCAGGGGTCGCTCCAGGCGTCGGTGGAGAAGGACTGCCAGGTGTAGTTGTAGCGGCCTGCGGGGTCGTTGAAGGAGAAGACCAGCACGACGACGTTGGGCAGCAGCAGGTAGACCAGCGCGAGCGTGCCGGCGATGACGACGAGGTGGCGGCGGAGCCAGCGCATCACACCAGCTCCTCGGTGCCGGCCCGGCGGATGTACACCGTCACCATGATCAGGATCGCGGCCATCAGCAGGAACGACATCGCCGCGGCCGTCGGGTAGTCGAGCACGTTGAGGAACTGCTTCTGGATGGCGTTGCCGACCATCTGCTCCTTCGGCGAGCCGAGGAGCTGGGCGTTGATGTAGTCGCCGGAGGCGGGGATGAACGTCAGCAGCGTGCCGGCGACGACGCCGGGCATCGACAGCGGCAGCGTGACCCGGCGGAAGACGGTCAGCGGGCGGGCGTAGAGGTCCTGCGCGGCCTCGTGCAGTCCCGGGTCGACGCGCTCCAGCGAGGTGTACAGCGGCAGGATCATGAACGGCAGGAAGTTGTACGTCAGTCCGCACACGACCGCGAGCGGGGTGGCGAGCAGCCGGTCGTCGGTGGTCAGGCCGAGGGTCGCGGTGACGTCGAGGACGTGCAGGGTGTCCAGGGCGCCGACGAGCGGGCCGTTGTCGGACAGGATCGTCTTCCAGGCCAGCGTGCGGATGAGGAAGCTGGTGAAGAACGGGGCGATGACGAGGACGAGGAGCACGCCCCGCCAGCGCCCGGCGCGGAAGGCGATCATGTACGCGAGCGGGTAGCCGATGGCGAGGCAGAGGACCGTGGCCGCGGCGGCGTAGCCGAAGGAGCGGGCGAAGTGCTCGGCGTACGTGTCGAGCGCCTCGGTGTAGTTGGCCCACCGCCAGGTGACCTCGAAGCCCTCCTCGAAGGAGCCGGACTGCACGGAGGTCGAGGCCTGGTAGACCAGCGGCGCGGCGAAGAAGACCAGCAGCCACAGCGCGGCGGGCAGCAGCAGCCAGTACGGGGTGAGGCGGCGGCGCGGCGGCGGGGGTCCGGGCGCCTCGGGCGTCGCCTCCGGCGGGGCGGCGAGCGCGGTCACGGTGCCTCCTCGCCCGTGCCCGCGTCCTCCAGCGTCCCGGCGAGCAGGGACTCCTCGCCGTCGAGGCCGAAGGTGTGCGCCGGGTTCCAGTGCAGGACGACCTGCGCGCCGGGTACGAGCCGGGGGTCGCGCTCGACGTTCTGCACGAACACCGACAGCTCGGGGCAGACGGGGCTGTCGACGAGGTACTGGGTGGCGGCGCCCGTGAAGGAGGCGTCCACGACGGTGCCGGGTATCCGGTTGCGGCCGTCGGGGACCGCGCCGTCCACGGCGGCGTCGCGGTGGGCGAGGGAGATCTTCTCCGGCCGCATCCCGGCGAGGACCCGCGTGCCCACGGCGGTCGACCGGGCGCGGCAGCGGGCCGCGGGCAGCGCGAGCTTGACGTCGCCGGCGGCGGACAGCAGCAGGTCCGCGCCGGCGGTGCCGGCTATCTCGGCGGCGATCAGGTTGGACTGGCCGAGGAAGTTGGCGACGAAGGAGCTCGCGGGGTCCTCGTACAGGTCGACGGGCGTGCCGAGCTGCTCGACCCGTCCGGCGTTCATCACGGCGATGGTGTCGGCCATGGTCATGGCCTCCTCCTGGTCGTGCGTGACGTGCACGAACGTGAGGCCGACCTCCGTCTGGATGCGTTTGAGCTCCAGCTGCATCTGCCGGCGCAGCTTCAGGTCGAGGGCGCCGAGCGGCTCGTCGAGGAGCAGCACCTCGGGCCGGTTGACGATCGCGCGGGCCAGCGCCACGCGCTGCTGCTGGCCGCCGGAGAGCTGGTGCGGCTTGCGGCGCGCGAGGTGGCCCAACTCGACCAGCTCCAGGGTCTCCCGCACGTCCTTGGCCACGGACCGGATGCCGCGGCGGCGCAGCCCGAAGGCGACGTTGTCGTGCACGTCGAGGTGGGGGAAGAGGGCGTAGCTCTGGAAGACGGTGTTGACCTTGCGCCGGTGCGGCGGCAGGGCGGTCACGTCGTCGTCGCCGAGGCGTACGGTGCCGGTGGTGGGCTGCTCCAGGCCGGCGATCATCCGCAGCGTGGTGGTCTTGCCGCAGCCCGAGGCGCCGAGGAGGGCGAAGAACGAGCCCCGGGGGACGGTGAGGTCGAGGGGGTGCACGGCGGTGACGTCGCCGAACTCCTTGCTGATCCCGGTGAGCGTGACGCCCGCCCGCTGCTCGGCCACCGCGCTCACGCCCCGATCACCTTGGACCACTTGTCCTGGTAGGCGGTCTCCTTGTCGTCATTCATGGACATGAAGACCTGGCCTTTGTCGATCATCTGCCGGTCGGGGAAGATCAGCGGGTAGTCGGCGAGCGAGGCGTCGATCTTCTTCATCTCGGCGCGGGCGCCGACGACGGGGCAGATGTAGTTGACCCAGGCGGCCAGTTCGGCGGCGACGTCGGGCCGGTAGTAGTAGTCGATCAGCTTCTCTGCGTTGGTCTTGTGCCGGGCCCTGGCGGGGACGAGCAGGTCGTCCGTGGCGTAGAGGTAGCCCTTGGCGGGGATCACGAACTCGATGTCGTCCGTGTCCAGCTGGAGTTGCACGATGTCGCCCGCCCACGCCAGGCAGGCGGCGATGTCGCCCTTGACCAGCTCCTCGGTGTAGTCGTTGCCGGTGAAGCGGCGCAGCTGGTCGTCGTCCACGGCCTTCTGCACCCGGGCGAGGGCGGCGTCGAAGTCGTCGTCGGTGAACTTCGTCGGCGACTTGCCCATGTCGATGAGCGTCATCCCGATGGTGTCCTGCATCTCGGTGAGCAGCGACACCTTGCCCTTGAGCGCCTCGTCCTCCATCAGCTGCGCGACGGAGGAGACCTCGCGGCCCCCGGTGGCCTTCTTGTTGTACGCCACGACCGTGGCGAGACCCGCCCACGGCATGGTGAACTGCCGCCCCGGGTCGTGCGCGGCGTTGCGGAAGCGCGGTTCGAGGTTGACGTTGGCGTGCGGCAGGTTGCGCGGGTCCAGGCGCTGCGCCCAGCCGTGCCGGATGAGCCGGCCGGCCATGAAGTCCGACAGGCACACGAGGTCGCGCCCGGTGTCCTGGCCGGCGGCGAGCTGCGGCTTGATGCGGCCGAAGAACTCGACGTTGTCGTTGACGTCCTCGGTGTACGCCACGCGGATGCCGCTGCGCTCCTGGAAGCGCTCCAGGGTGGGGCGGACGTTCTCGTTCTCGTCGTCGACGTCGATGTACAGGGGCCAGTTGGAGAAGGCGAGTTCCTTCTCCTTCCCGGAGTAGTCCCTGGCCGCGGCGGCTTCGCCGTCCTCGCCGCCGGTGTCGGCGGCGGGGATGCCGCACGCGCCGAGTGCCGGCAGCGCCGCGGCCCCGGCCAGCGCGCCGCCCGCGGCGAGCAGCCGGCGGCGGGACACGGCGGCCCGGCCGCTGGTCAGGCTGCGCTCCCAGGCCCGCGCTACGGGTTCGGGGAGTGAGGCGAACGGATCCATGGGGTCGGCCTTCCTCGGGGACGGGCCAGTGGGCTGCGGGCGCACGGGGCGTGGGCGCCGGGGCCGCGCGGGCGGTGCGCGGCGGACGGTACGCGGGGCGCCGGGCCGCTCAGAGGGTGAACACGGTGCGGTGCCACTCCTTGCGCGCGGTCCCGGTGATGTCCTGCATCACGTGCTTGATCTGGGTGTACTCCTCGAAGGAGTACGCGGACATGTCCTTGCCGAAGCCGGAGGCCCGGTAGCCGCCGTGCGGCATCTCGCTGATGATCGGGATGTGGTCGTTGAGCCACACGCAGCCGGCCCTGATCTCCCGGGCGGCGCGCGCGGTGCGGTAGGCGTCGCGGCTCCAGGCGGAGGCGGCGAGGCCGTAGGGGGTGTCGTTGGCGAGGGCGATGCCCTCGTCGTCGGTGTCGAAGGGCAGCACGGCGAGTACGGGCCCGAAGACCTCGCTGCGCACGATCTCGCTGTCCTGTGCGGCGCCGGTGACGAGGGTCGGCTCGTAGTACGCGCCCTTCAGGTCCGGCGCCCGGCCGCCGGTGACGACGCGGGCGCCTGCGGCGCGGGCCCGGTCGACGAAGGCGGCGACGCGGTCGCGCTGGGCGTACGAGACGAGGGGGCCGAGGTCGGTCGCCGGGTCGAACGGGTCGCCGAGCCGGACGCGGGCCATCAGCGCGGCGACGCCGTCGGTGAAGGCGTCGTACAGCGGGCGCTGGACGTACGCGCGGGTGGCGGCGGTGCAGTCCTGGCCGGTGTTGATGAGCGCGCCGGCGACGGCGCCGTGCACGGCGGCCTCCAGGTCGGCGTCGTCGAAGACGACGAACGGGGCCTTGCCGCCCAGTTCCAGGTGCAGCCGCTTGACGCCGGCGCCCGCCGTGGCGGCCAGGGCCGCGACGCGGCGGCCGACGGCGGTGGAGCCGGTGAAGGAGGTCATGGCCACGTCCGGGTGGGAGACGAGGTGTTCGCCTGCGTCGGGCCCGGTGCCGCAGACGACGTTGACGACGCCGGCGGGGATCCCGGCGTCCACGGCGGCGTCGGCGAACATCAGCGAGGTCAGCGGCGTCAGCTCGCTGGGCTTCAGCACGATGGCGTTCCCGGCTGCGACGGCCGGCAGCACCTTCCAGGCGGCCATCTGCAGCGGGTAGTTCCACGGGGCGATGGAGCCGACGACGCCGACGGGCTCGCGGCGGATCGCCGAGGTGTGGTCGGCGCTGTACTCCCCGGCCGCCTTGCCCTCGGGCAGCCGGGCGGCGCCGGCGAAGAACGCGGCGTTGTCGACGGTGCCGGGCACGTCGAACCCGGTGCTGAGCCGGACCGGCTTGCCGCACTGCAGCGACTCGGCGTACGCGAACTCCTGCGCCCGCTCCGCGATCAGCCCGGCGAGCCGGTACAGCGCCTCGGAGCGCTCGCCGGGCGTTGCCGCGCCCCAGCCGGGCTGCGCCGCCGCGGCCGCGGCGACGGCGGCGTCGACGTCGGCGGGGCCGGCCGGTTCGTAACGCAGGACCTCCGCGCCGGTGGCCGGGTCGGTGACGGTCTGCGTGCGTCCTGACGTGCCGGGGACGAGGCGGCCGGCGACGAACTGCGCGCCGGGTGCGAAGCGTTCCGCCGCATCGGGGCGAGGGGCCATCGAACCACTCCGGATGTCGTTTCGGCAGGATGTTCCGACAGGGGGTGATGGCCGATCATGACAGGAGGTGCCATATCCGGCAAGGGATTCCGTCGTCTTCATTTGAAGAAGCGACGGAATCAGTCTTCGGAGCCTTCGTCGGGCACCATCGTCCAGTCCAGGCACCGGCGCTGGAAGGCCGCCTCCTCCCCCAGCCGCACCAACTGCTCCATCCCGTACGCGCGCACCGGCCGCACCATCCGCACCGGCCGGTCCGGCCGGTCCGCCGCACCGGCCGCGGCACCGGCGATCGCCCGGCCGCCGCCCCGTTCCCGTACGGCCAGGACGCCCTGGCGCTGGAGGGCGCGGAAGACGGCGGGCAGGGCGGGCGCCGGCAGCCGCTCGTCGGCGCAGACCCGGGCGGCGTCGGGGAGACGAAACGTTCCTGGAAAGACGGCGCAGCGCGCCCACAGCAACTGCTCCGCGGGCGTGAGCAGCCGGTGCGTCCAGCGCAGCGAGGCGCGCAGCGAGCGCTGCCGGGCCGGCCAGCGGGGCTCCTCGACGGCCAGGTCCAGGCAGCCGGCGGGGCGGGAGATGCGCTCCAGCAGCCGGTCGGGCCGCTGCCGGGCGAGCTGGGAGGCGGCGATCCTGGCCGCGAGCGGGAGGCCCTCCAGCAGGTCGCAGGTGGCGTGCAGGGCCTCGCGGCCGGCGTCGTCGGCGAGTGCGTCGTGCGGCGCCAGGCTCTCCAGCAGCGCCACGGAGTCGTCGGGCGCCAGCGGCTCCAGCCGCAGGGTCGCGCCGCGCGGCCCGGGACGCCGCCGCACCCCGCCGCCGGCGGACGCGGCTCCGCCGGAGGATGCGGCTCCGCCGGCCGCCGCGGCACCGGCGCCGCCGCCCAGCGGCACCCTGCTCGTGACCACCACCCGCAGCCCCGTGCGCTGCCGCAGCAGCGCCTCCAGACCGTCCACGACCGCCCCGGCGACGTGCTCGCAGGTGTCCACGAGCAGCACCGCCGCGCGCCACCCGCTCTCCGGCAGCCGCCGCGCCGCCTCGGCCAGCCGGCGGTGCACCGCCGCCGCCTCGCGCACCGGCGCCATGTCGACGCGCAGCACCTCCGGGGCCGAACGCCCGCGGCCGAGGCGGCCGATCGCCTCGGCCGCGAGCGCGCTCTTGCCGACCCCGCCGGGGCCGGTCACCGTCACCAGCCGCGTATCACGTAAGAGTTCCCCGAGGCGTGCGGTGTCCGCCCGGCGCCCGATCAGCGTCATGTGGCCGTGCCCATCGTCCAGGCTGCGTCTCTGCCGTGTCCGTCATGTCTCGCGTTCGCGTCGTGGAGATCAGCCTGCACCGCGGAACGGCGGCGGACATCGGTAGCCCGCGCGGATCGGTATACGTATCCGCGCGGGCCGGGCCCGCCGCCTACCTAGGTAGGGGGCGGGCGGCGGCGCTCAGAGCGCCGTCATCACGTGCTTGACCCGGGTGTAGTCGTCGAAGCCGTACGACGAGAGGTCCTTGCCGTAGCCGGACTTCTTGAAGCCGCCGTGCGGCATCTCGGCGACCAGCGGAATGTGGGTGTTGATCCACACGCAGCCGAAGTCCAGCGACTTCGACAGCCGCATCGCGCGGCCGTGGTCCCTGGTCCACACCGAGGAGGCCAGCGCGTACTGCACGCCGTTGGCGTACGCGAGGGCCTGGTCCTCGTCCGTGAAGGACTGCACGGTGATGACCGGGCCGAAGACCTCGTTCTGGATGATCTCGTCGTCCTGCTTGAGCCCGGAGACGACGGTCGCGGCGTAGTAGTAGCCCTTGTCGCCGACCCGGCGGCCGCCGGCGTCGACGCGGGCGTGCGCCGGGAGCCGGTCGACGAAGCCGGCGACCCGCTCCAGCTGCGCGGCGTTGTTCAGCGGGCCGTAGAGCGCGTCCGCCTCGCCGGGACCGGTCTTGGTGTCGGCGGCGGCCTTGGCCAGGGCCGAGACGAACTCGTCGTGGACGGACTCGTGGACGAGCACGCGGGTGGCCGCGGTGCAGTCCTGGCCGGCGTTGAAGTAGCCCGCCACGGCGATGTCCTCGACGGCCTTGGGCAGGTCGGCGTCCTCGAAGACGATGACCGGCGCCTTGCCGCCCAGCTCCAGGTGCACCCGCTTGAGGTCCTTGGCCGCGCTGCCGGCGACCTCCATGCCGGCCCGGACCGAGCCGGTGATGGAGGCCATCGCGGGGGTCGGGTGCTCGACCATCAGCCGGCCGGTGTCGCGGTCGCCGCAGACGACGTTGAAGACGCCCTTGGGCAGCACGCCGCCCATGATCTCGGCGAGCAGCACGGTGGCGGCGGGGGTGGTGTCGGAGGGCTTGAGGACCACCGCGTTGCCCGCGGCCAGCGCGGGGGCGAACTTCCAGATCGCCATCATCACGGGGTAGTTCCAGGGCGTGACCTGGGCGCAGACGCCGATCGGCTCACGCCGTACGAACGAGGTGAGGCCGTCCATGTACTCGCCGGCGGACTTGCCCTCCAGCATGCGGGCCGCGCCGGCGAAGAACCGGATCTGGTCCAGCATCATCGGCAGCTCTTCCTCGCGGGTGAGCTCCAGGGGCTTGCCGGTGTCCTTGCACTCGGTCTCCAGCAGCTCGTCCGCCCGGGCCTCCAGGGCGTCGGCGATCTTCAGCAGCGCCAGCTGCCTGGCCCCGGGGGTGGCGTCGCGCCAGCCGGGGAACGCGGCCGCCGCGGCCTGCATGGCGGCGTCGACGTCGGCGGCGCCGGACAGGGGTGCGGTCGCGTAGACCTCCTCGGTGGCCGGGTCGACGACGTCCATGGTCCGGCCATCGGCGGCGTCCCGGAACTCCCCGTTGATGTAGTTGCGCAGACGGCGCGGTTCGCTGGTCACTGCGACCCTCCAGTAGTCGGTCCGCTGATGCGCCCCACCCTAACGGCGGGAGATTTGCCCGTCACGGGGCGCCTGGACAGGAAGACTTCCGCCGCCGCCCGCGGCCCCGCCGGCGCGGCCGCTTCCTGTCCTCGTACGAGATTGACAGCTCAAGCATGACGGAACAAGTGAATCCATCGCAGGTACGCCATTCATCCACGGATTCAGTTCCCGGGCCCCTTGCGGGGGGCTCAGCGGCTCGGGCACAGTGACAGCGTGGCCACACACGACAAGAAGCAGACGGGTTCGGCGCTGGACGAGGTCTCGCTGAAGATCGTCGAGCAGCTGCAGCAGGACGGGCGCCGTTCGTACGCCGCGATAGGCAAGGCCGTCGGCCTGTCCGAGGCGGCCGTGCGCCAGCGGGTGCAGAAGCTGCTGGAGCAGGGCGTCATGCAGATCGTCGCCGTCACCGACCCGCTGACGGTCGGCTTCATGCGGCAGGCGATGATCGGCATCACCGTCGACGGCGACGTCGAGCCGGTCGCGGACGCGCTGGCCGGCCTCGACGAGGTCGACTACGTGGTGGTGACCGCAGGCTCCTTCGACCTGCTCGCCGAAGTCGTCTGCCACGACGACGCCCACCTCCTGGAGCTGATCACCAAGCGGATCCGGGCGCTGCCCGGCGTCCGCGCCACCGAGAGCTTCGTGTACCTGAAGCTGCGCAAGCAGACCTACTCGTGGGGAACCTGATAACCGTGAGCAAGGACAGCACCGCCGCATCCGGCACCACCCCCCCGGCCGCCTCGAAGGCCGCGTACGACCACCTGTGGATGCACTTCACCCGCATGTCGTCGTACGAGAACGCCCCCGTGCCCACCATCGTCCGCGGCCAGGGCGCCTACATCTACGACGAGACGGGCAAGCGCTACCTCGACGGCCTCGCCGGCCTCTTCGTGGTGCAGGCGGGCCACGGCCGCACCGAGCTGGCCGAGGCCGCCGCCAAGCAGGCCGCGGAGCTGGCGTACTTCCCGATCTGGTCGTACGCCCACCCCAAGGCCGTCGAACTCGCCGAGCGGCTCGCGGCCGGCGCCCCCGGCGACCTGAACAAGGTGTTCTTCTCCACCGGCGGCGGCGAGGCGGTCGAGACCGCCTGGAAGCTGGCCAAGCAGTACTTCAAGCTCACCGGCCGGCCCGGCAAGTACAAGGTGATCTCCCGCGCCGTCGCCTACCACGGCACCCCGCAGGGCGCCCTGTCCATCACCGGCCTGCCGGGGCTCAAGGCCCCCTTCGAGCCGCTGGTCCCCGGCGCGCACAAGGTCGCCAACACCAACATCTACCGGGCGCCGGTGCACGGGGACGACCCGGAGGCGTTCGGCCGCTGGGCCGCCGACCAGATCGAGCAGCAGATCCTCTTCGAGGGCCCCGAGACGGTCGCCGCGGTGTTCCTGGAGCCGGTGCAGAACGCCGGCGGCTGCTTCCCGCCGCCGCCCGGGTACTTCGCGCGGGTGCGGGAGATCTGCGACACATACGACGTGCTGCTCGTCTCCGACGAGGTCATCTGCGCCTTCGGCCGGCTGGGCCACATGTTCGGCTGCGAGAAGTTCGGCTACGTACCGGACCTCATCACCTGCGCCAAGGGCCTGACCTCCGGCTACTCGCCGCTCGCCGCCTGCCTCGTCTCCGACCGCGTGGCCGAGCCCTTCTACGCCGGCGGCAACACCTTCCCGCACGGCTACACCTTCGGCGGCCACCCGGTCTCCTGCGCGGTGGCGCTCGCCAACCTCGACATCTTCGAGCGCGAGGACCTCTACGGCCACGTACGCGCCAACGAGGAGGCGTTCCACGCCACCCTGCGCCGCCTGCTCGACCTGCCGATCGTCGGCGACGTGCGCGGCAGCGGCTACTTCTACGGCATCGAACTGGTGAAGGACAAGGCCACCAAGGAGACCTTCACGGCCGAGGAGACCGAGCGGGTGCTCTACGGGTTCCTGTCCGGGGCGCTCTTCGAGAACGGCCTGTACTGCCGGGCCGACGACCGCGGCGACCCGGTGGTGCAGCTCGCCCCGCCGCTCGTCGCCGACCAGGCGGTCTTCGACGAGGCCGAGCAGATCCTGCGGGGCGTCCTGACGGACGCCTGGGCGCGCCTCTGACCCTGCCCCCGCGGTGCACGCGCCGGGCGGTCCGTCCGTACGAGCGGACCCCCCGGCGCGCCGCCCGCCGCCTCACCTGCGGTTCCGCCACCCCTTCCTAGGGTGCGAGTGACCGGATCCCCTCCGTCCTCGTTCCACCCCGTGGGGGCGTTGGCGGACCCAGGGAAAGAGGTGTGCGATGACCGCGGCGACCACTCGGACCGCCCCACCCGACAACGACGTGCTGTGGGCCCGCTCCCTGCACTACGCCCACGGCGGCACCCCGGCGCTGGCCGGGGTCTCCCTCGGCGTCGCGCAGGGCGAGATCCTCGCGGTGACCGGGCCGCGCGGGAGCGGCAAGACGACGCTGCTGAAGTGCCTGTCCGGGCAGTTGCTGCCGCACCAGGGCGAGGTGTGGTTCAACAGCGGCCCCGTCCACACCCTGTCCACGGGTGCCCGCGAGCGGCTGCGCCGCGACCGCTTCGGCTGGATCGGCACCCGCCCCGAGCTGGTCCCCGAGCTGACGGCCTGGGAGAACGTGGCACTGCCGCTGCTGCTGGCCGGCGAGACGCACCGCGCGGCGCGGCGCAGGGCGGTGGAGTGGCTGGAGCGGCTGGACGCCGGCGGCATCGCGCGCTGCCGGCCGGCGGCGCTGCCGCAGGACCAGCGCCAGCGCGTCGCCATCGCCCGGGCGCTGGTCGCCGGGCCCGACGTGGTCTTCGCCGACGAGCCGACCGCGCCGCTGCGGCGGGCGGAGGGGGCGCAGGCGCTGCGCACGCTCGTAGCGGCGGCCCGCTCGCACGGGATGAGCGTCGTGCTGACCGGCCCGGCGGACGACGCCGCCGTCACGGGGGCGGCGGACCGGACGTTCCCGCTGGTCGACGGGCGCAGGGCGAGCGGCGCGCGGGCGGGTGCCGCGCAGGCCGCGGGGTACGGCGACGGGGGTGCGGGCGCCGGGGCAGCGGGGCGGGCGGGGGCGAACGGGACTGCGGGGGCCGCGGAGAACTGGGAGGACCCGTGCTCAGTCTCCGCCTAGCCCGCGGCTCCCACCCGCTGGTCCTGCTGCGCCGGCTGCTCGTCGCCTGCGCCTCGGCCGGCGTCGGGTTCCTCCTGCTCAGCGCCCTGGGCCACGCCTCGCCCGAGCAGCTGCTGTGGTGCGCGGCGCCGCTGGCCGCCACCGTCCAGTTCGCGGTGGCCGTGGCCCGCACCGACCCGCACGCCAAGCCGTCGCCGGGGCTGTCCTCCGCCGGCTTCGGCCCGGCCGCGGCGCCGGCGGTCGCCGCGGTCACGACCGCCGTGTCGTGCCTGCTGGGCAGCGCGCTGGCGCTGCTGTTCTTCCTGCACCTGCGGGGCGACCTGTCGGGGCTGCCGTTCGACGGGGCCGCCGCCGCGCTCCTCGGCGCCGGCGGCCCCCTGCCCGTCGTCGGCGCGCTCACGCTGCTCGCGTGCGTACCGGCGCTGGCCGCGGCGGCGAGCGCGGCGAGCCTGCGCCCGCGGCGTACGGCGGCCCAGGGCTCCGCCGCGGCGGCGGCGCGGCTGCGGGCCCGGCGCGAGGCGGCGGACGCGGCGGGCACCGCGGTGGACGTGCCGCACCCGGGCGGCGCCGCGGGGGACGACCCGCCGGTCCCCGCCGACCTGCCGTGGGGCACCGCGCTGGCGACGACGGGCCTGGCCCTCGGCGCGTACGCGGGCAGCTTCGCGGGCGCGGGCGACCGCGCGGCGCTGAAGCTGCCGCTGCCCGGCGGCTCCGGCGACGCGGCGCCCGCGGTCGTCGCGAGCTGGGCGCTGATCGCCGCGGGGCTGATCCTCGCCGGACCCGGCATCGTGCACCTGTGCGGCCGGCTGCTGTGCGCGCTGCGCCCGGGTGCGCTGCGGCTCCTCGCCGGGCGCGTACTGCAGCAGGAGGCCCGCCGCGTGGGCCGCCCGCTGGGCGCGCTGTGCGCGGTGGCGACGGGCGGGGTGCTGTGCACGCTGGTGTGGCCGGACGGCGACGGCGCCCGGTCGCTGGGCCCGCTGACCTTGCTGGGCGCGGCTCTGGTGGTGTTCTGCGCGCTGGCGACGGTGGGCATGGCGGCGCTGGAGGCGAAGCGCGCCCGTACCCGCACCACGACCGCTCTCCTCCGCCTCGGCGCCTCCCCGCGCCTCCTGCGCCGCGCGGCCCTGCTGCGTACGGCGGTGCTCCTGGCGGTCTTCACCCCGCTGGCCGCGGCGCTCGGCGAACTGGCGGCGCTGCCGCTGCGGTAGCGCGGCGGGAGGGTCGGCGGAGGGTGCCGCCTCCCCTGCGCGGGGGACCTGCCGTCCCCCGTACGAGCGCCCGCGGTTCGCTCGGCCGCGTGACGACCCGGGGCCCGCGCGCTGCCTAGCCTCCCCGCATGACGACGTACGGAGACATCCCCGCCCGGCGCATCCTCGCGGCCCTCCTCGGGCTGCTGGTGCTCGCGGGCCTGGCCGCCTGCGGGACGGACCGCGACCGCGACCGGGACGTGGGGGACGACGGCGGCTTTGCCGGGGTGCGCACGCAGGGGCGCGCCGACGACCCGGCCGCCCGGGCGGTGGAGGAGTACCTCGACGAGGTCTGGCCCGAAGGCGCCCCCGGCACCGTCGTCGCCGCCCGCGGCGCCGCGTCGGTGACCTGCTCGGGCCGCGGCCCCGACCCGGGGGCCGGCACCCGCGCCCGCTGCGACACCGTGTACGACATCGCGTCGATGACCAAGCAGTTCACCGCCGCCGCCGTCGTGAAGCTGCAGACGGAGGGCAGGCTGCGGGTGAGCGACCCCCTCTCCCGCCACCTCGACGGCGTGCCCGCCGACAAGCGCGGCATCACCCTGCACCACCTGCTCACCCACACCGCCGGGCTGCCCGAGTCCCTCGGCGACGACTACGACCCCGTCTCCCGCGCCGAGTTGGTCTCCGGCGCCTTCGCCGCCCCCCTCCGGTCGCCGCCCGGGGAGCGCCACGCGTACTCCAACACCGGCTACAGCCTCCTCGCCGCCGTCGTGGAGGAGGCGTCCGGCGCCGACTACGAGTCGTACCTCGCCGACCGCCTCTTCGGCCCCGCCGGCATGACCGGCACCGGCTACGTCCTGCCCGCCTGGGACGCGAGCCGCATCGCCGTCGAGTACGACCGCAGGGGCCGCCCGCAGGGCACCCCGCTGGACCACCCCTGGGCCGGCGACGGCCCGTACTGGAACCTGCGCGGCAACGGCGGCATGCTCTCCACCGCCCGCGACATGCTCCGCTGGCACCGCGCCCTGCTCGGCGACCGCGTCCTCGGCGGGCAGGCGCGGAAGCTGCTGTTCGAGCGGTACGTCCCGGAGGGCGGCGGCGCCGGGTCCTTCTACGGCTACGGCTGGAGCCTGCTCGACCTCGACGGCGCGCCCGTCGCCACCCACGACGGCGGCAACGAGTGGTCCTCGGGCCGCGTCGCCCGCTTCCTGGACGACGGCACGCTGGTGTTCTGGATCAGCAACGCCGCCACCCGCGCGGGCGAGTGGGATCTCCCGGCCCTGGACCGGGAGTTGACGACCGGAATCGCCGAACGGGTGCGGGAGCGCGCCTAGGGTGGGCGCATGCCGCACTCCCCGTTCGAGATCGAGTCCCTCGCCGAGTTCGACGCCTCCGTCGCCTCCGGCTCCATCAGCGGGTTCCGCGTGCAGTCCGTCGACCTGACGGGCCGTACGCGCCTGCTGCTCACCGCCGACGTGCACGGCGCGGTGTTCCTCGGCTGCCCGATGGCCGAGGAGGCCGCGCACCGCGTGCAGCGCGACGGCGCGCTGGTCTTCCCCGTCGTGCCGGACCTGCCGTTCGACCCGTACCGCGGCGCGCTGTACACCGCGGACGAGTTGTTCGCGGGCCTGGCGCGGGGGTACGAGCAGACGCCGGACGCCCGCTCGTACGCCTGGTTCCAGCGCACCCGCGCCGAGCACGACATATTCGCCGCCGTGATACGCGGCATGCACGACGAGTCGATGTCCAACGCCCTGGACGAGCGGCTGCGCGCCGGCCGTCCCGTCGTCGGCGTCATGGGCGGGCACGCGCTGGAGCGCGGCGGCGAGGACTACGCGGGCGCGGCCCGGCTGGGGCGGGCGCTGGTGCGCGCCGGGTTCGACGTGGCCACGGGCGGCGGCCCCGGCGCGATGGAGGCGGCCAACCTGGGCGCGTACGGGGCGGAGTTCGACGACGCGACGCTGGACGAGGCGGTGCGGATGCTCGGCAAGGCGCCGTCGTTCACGCCCTCGGTCGCCCAGTGGGCGGAGGCGGCGTTCGCGGTACGGGAGCGGTGGCCGGGCGGCGGCGACTCGATCGGCATCCCCACCTGGTTCTACGGCCACGAGCCGCCGAACGCCTTCGCGGGGCACATCGCGAAGTACTTCGCGAACGCGCTGCGCGAGGACGGCCTGCTGGCCCGGAGTACGGCGGGCGTGGTGTTCCTGCCGGGCGCGGCGGGCACGGTGCAGGAGATCTTCGACGCGGCGACGCCCAACTACTACGAGTCGCGCGGCACGCCGCGGCCGATGGTGCTGGTCGGCCGCGCGCACTGGTCGGCGCGGCTGCCGGCGTGGCAGCTGCTGTCGGCGCTGGCCGACGGCCGGTCGATGGCACCGCGGATCGCGCTGGTCGACGCGGTGGACGAGGCCCCGGAGGCGCTGCTGCGGCTCGGGGCCGCCGGCTAGGGCGCTCCGTCGGCATCCTTGCCGGGTTCGTCGGGCGGCAGCGTCACGGTGACCGTGAGGCCGCCGCCGGTGCGGGGGCGGGCCGTCGCGTCCCCGCCGTGGGCGCGGGCGACGGCCCGGACGATCGACAGCCCGAGGCCGGCCCCGCCGCCGGTGACGAGCCGGTCGGCGCCGAGGCGGCGGAACGGCTCGAAGAGGGCGGGGATCTCGTACGGGGGCACGGTGGGGCCGGTGTTGGCGACCCGCAGCTCCGCCCGGCCGCCGGCCCCGGCGGCGCAGCTGACGCGGACGTGCCCGCCCGCGCCGGAGTTGTGGCGGACGCCGTTCTCGACCAGGTTGTGCACGAGCCGCTCCAGGAGCAGCGCGTCTCCTGCGGTCCACGCCTCGGCGGTCTCGGCCGTGACCTCGATGCCGGCCTTCGCCGCCGCGGACGCGGCCTGGGCGACGACGTGGCCGACGATGTCGGCGAGGTCGACGGGGTGCCGTTCGGTGACCTCGTTCTCGGAGGTGGCCAGGAGCAGCAGGCCGCTGATCAGCCGCTCGTGGCGGGAGTTGATCCGGAGCAGGTCCTCGCCCAGGTGCCGGACGTCCGCGGAGGCGGCGGGCCGGTGCATGGCGGTCTCGACGAGGGCGCGGCCGACGGTCAGCGGGGTGCGCAGTTCGTGGGAGGCGTTGGCGACGAAGCGCCGCTGGCCGTCGAAGGAGCGGTCGAGGCGTTCGACCATGGTGTCGAAGGCGTCGGCGAGTTCCCTGACCTCGTCGCCGGGGCCGCCGAGGGCGATGCGCTCGTGCAGGCCGCGGCCGGCGGCGGGGGCGGCGGCGATCCGGCGGGCGGTGTCGGTGACGCGGTGCAGCGGGGCGAGGACCCGGCCGGCGACGAGCCAGCCGGAGCCGGCCGCGGCGGCGCCGACGACGAGCAGGGCGATGCCGCCCTGGGTGAGGAGGGAGTTGCCGGCGGCGTCGAGCAGGACGTCCTCGCGGCTCTCCGTGAACCGCTCGTGGGTGGGCCCGGGGTCGGGTCCGGGGTCGGGGGCGGCGCGGGCGGGGGTGCCCGTCGGCGCCGCGGAGGGTTCGGCGGAGCTGCTGTTGAAGGTGCCGCCGCCGCTGAGGCGGGCGTTGAACAGCACGTAGGTGAGGCCGAGGAGCACCGCTCCGGCGGCGAGGAACATGGCCCCGTAGACGAGCGTGAGGCGGGCGCGCAGGGTGAAGCGCCGCGGGCGGAGGGCGGTGCGCGGGCGGCTCATGGGATGCGGTATCCGACGCCGGTGACGGTCTCGACGACGGGCGGCTCGCCGAGCTTGCGCCGCAGCTTGAGCACGGCGAGGCGGACGGCCCCGGTGAAGGGGTCGGCGTGCTCGTCCCACGCCTTCTCCAGCAGGTGTTCCGCGGAGACCGGGGCGCCTTC
Organism: Streptomyces aculeolatus; assembly: GCF_020400605.1. Taxonomy (GTDB): domain Bacteria; phylum Actinomycetota; class Actinomycetes; order Streptomycetales; family Streptomycetaceae; genus Streptomyces; species Streptomyces aculeolatus. The sequence goes on from NZ_JAINRD010000005.1 coordinate 104,933, forward strand.
GGCGCGCAGCAGTTCGGCGAGGACCGCGAACTCCTTGCGGGACAGCGGCACATAGCGCCCGTCGCGTACGACCTCGTGCCTGGCCGGGTCCAGGGCGATCCCGGCGCGGCGCAGCACCGGCGGTGCGGCGGGCCGGGCGCGGCGGCCGAGGGCGTGCACCCGGGCGGCGAGTTCGGCGAAGGCGAACGGCTTGGTGAGGTAGTCGTCGGCGCCGAGGCCGAGGCCGGCGACGCGGTCGGCGACGTCCGCGGCGGCGGTGAGCATCAGCACGCGCGCGGCCGAGAGGCCGCCGGCGAGCCGGCGGCAGACGTCGTCGCCGTGGACGGCGGGCAGGTCGCGGTCGAGGACGACGACGTCGTAGTCGTGGACGGCGGCGCGCTCCAGCGCGGCGGCGCCGTCGTACGCGAGGTCGACGGCGTGCGCCTCGGCGCGCAGCCACTCGCCTATCGCGGCGGCGAGCACGGGTTCGTCCTCGGCGACCAGCACCCTCATCTGCGGCCTCCTCCAGGTGGGTTGGGAACCCCATGGTGGCGAACGGCGCGTTTCCTCGCCGTGAGGAACCGGCGTACGGCAGGGGCGGCCGTACGCCGGGAGCGGCAGGAGCGGCGGGGCGGTGGAAACGGCGGGGAAACGCGCCGCCGCGTTGCATCGGGTCCTGCGCGCCGGCGGTCCGGTCCGGCGCCCTCGAGGAGCGGAGACGACGATGCGACGACGGACGCGCAGCGTGCTCGCGGCCCTGCCGCTGGCGCTGGCCCTGGCCCTGACGGGCTGCGGCTCCGACGGCGGTCAGGGCGACGGCAAGGTGGCGTCGGCGGGCGGCGACGGGAAGGAGGGCGGGGGCGGGCAGGAACCGGTCGCGGAGGACCCGGACGAGCAGATGCTGCAGTTCGCGCGGTGCCTGCGGAAGAACGGCGTGGATGTCCCGGATCCGCAGCCCGGGCAGGGCGTGAATCTGAACATGGACGGCGTCGGCGAGGCGAAGGCGCAGCGGGCCATGGAGGCGTGCCGGCGGTACGACCCGGCGACCACCTCGAAGAACGACCCGATCAGCAAGGAGCTGGAGGAGAAGCTGCGGGCGTACGCGCGCTGCATGCGCGGCAACGGCGTGGCGGACTTCCCGGATCCGGTGCCGGGCGGCGGGCTGCAGATGGACGGGGCGATCGAGCGGGACCCGGACTACGACGGGGCGGCGAAGGCCTGCAAGAAGCTGATGCCGGCGGGCGAGGGCGAGAGCTCCACGAACGAGGTGGAGGGCGAGTGACCGCGCGCCCCGCCGCCGCGAGGCAGGAGCCGGCCCCCGGAGAGCCGCCGGCCGGACACCCGCCGGCCGGAGATCCACCCGCCGACGGCCCGCCCGCCGGCAGCCCGCCCGCGACCCGCCGCGGGCGGCACCGGCGCAGGCGGCGCCGGATCGCCGCCGGCGCGGTGTTCCTCGCCGCGACCGGCGGCGCCGCGGCGGCCGGCCTGGGCCTCGGCGGCACGGGGGACCCGGCCGGGGCGGCGGACGGCGAACTGCCCCCGGCCACCGCCGAGGTCACCCGCGACACCCTGGTCGACACCCGCGGCGCGGACGCCGAACTGGGCCACGGCCCGGCCTCCGGCGCCGCCGCCCGCACCGGCGGCACCCTCACGGAACTGCCGCGTTCGGGCGCCCGGGTGGCCCGCGGCGAGGCGCTGTACGAGGTGGACGACGAGCCGGTGACCCTGCTGTACGGGGACCTGCCCGCGTACCGCGCGCTGGCACCCGGCGCCGAGGGCACGGACGTGGCGCAGCTGGAGCGCAACCTGGGCGCCCTCGGCTACACCGGCTTCACCGCGGACGGGGAGTACACGGACGCCACGGCCGCCGCGGTCCGCGCGTGGCAGGCGGACCTGGGCGCCGCGCAGACGGGCCGGGTGGAGCCGGGGCAGGTGGTGTTCGCGCCGGGCCCGGTCCTCGTGGAGAGCGTGGCGGCGCAGCGCGGCGACCTCCTCGCCCCGGGCGCCGACGTGCTCACGTACACCGGCACCGACGTGGCCGTCACCGCGGAACTGGACGTCGCGGACCGGCGGCTCGCGCGGCGCGGCGCGGAGGTGGGCGTGGAGCTGCCGGACGGCCGGACGGTGCGCGGCACGGTCGCGGACGTGTCGGTGGCGACGCGGCCGGCGGAGGGCGAGCAGGAGGCGCAGACCGTCGTGGAGGTCGTCGTCCGGCTCGGTGGCGCAGAGGCGAGGAGGGCGGCGTCCGCGTACGACGAGGCGGGCGTGCACGTCGACTTCACCGCCGGGCGCCGCGAGGACGTGCTGACGGTGCCGGTCGCGGCGCTGCTGGCGCTGGCGGAGGGCGGCTTCGGGGTGGAGGTGGTCGAGGGCGGCGAGACGCGCTACGTACCGGTGGAGACGGGCCTGTTCGCGAACGGCCGGGTCGAGATCACGGGCGCCGGCCTCACGGCGGGCACGAAGGTGGGGATGCCGCGGTGATCGAGCTGACGAACGTGACCAGGACCTACGCCGGCGGTGTCACCGCGCTCGCCGGGGTCTCGCTGACCGTGGCGGCCGGCGAACTCGTCGCGGTCACCGGCCCTTCGGGGTCGGGGAAGTCGACGCTGCTCCACGTGCTGGGCACCCTGGACCGGCCCACGTCGGGCGGGGTGCGGATCGCCGGGTACGACGTGGCCGCGCTGTCCGACGCGGGCCTGTCCGCGCTGCGCGCCCACCGGATCGGCTTCGTCTTCCAGCAGTTCCACCTTGCGGGCGGCACGACGGCCCTCGACAACGTCGCCGACGGGCTCCTCTACACCGGCCTGCGCCGGGCGGAGCGGCGGCGCCGCGCGGAGCGGGTGCTGCACCGGGTGGGCCTGGGGCACCGCATGGAGCACCGGCCGCACGAGCTGTCGGGCGGCGAGCGGCAGCGCGTCGCGGTGGCCCGTGCGGTGGCGGGGGACCCGCCGCTGCTGCTGGCGGACGAGCCGACGGGGGCGCTGGACACGGCGTCGGGCGCGGCGGTGGTGGAGCTGTTGCGGGAGCTGAACGGGGCGGGGACGACGGTGGTGGTGATCACGCACGAACGGGAGTTGGCGGCGGCGCTGCCGCGGCAGGTGCGGCTGCGGGACGGCCGGCTGGAGCACGAGGGAACGGTGCACGGGACATGAGGGCAGAGGACATCCACCCCGCCGGGCTCCGGCCGGGGGACGTGCTGCGGGGCGGTGCGGTGGGGCTGCGGACGCGGCCGCTGCGGGCGGCGCTGTCGGCGCTGGGGATCGCGATAGGGATCGCGGCGATGGTGGCGGTGGTGGGGATCTCGTCGAGTTCGCGGGCGGATCTGGACCGTACGCTCGACTCGCTGGGCACGAACCTGCTGACGGTCTCGCCGGGCCGGACGATGGACGGCGGGCTGGCGAAGCTGCCGGCGCGGGCGGAGGACATGGTGGCCAGGATCGGCCCGGTGGCGTCGGTGTCGGCGATCGGCCGGGTCGCCGACGCGAACGTCTACCGCACGGACCGGATACCGGCGGCGGAGACGGGCGGGCTGGCCGCGTACGCGGTGCGCACCGACCTGCCGGCGGCGACGGGGGCGCGGCTGCGCGACGGCACGTGGCTGAACGCGGCGACGGCGCGCCACCCGGCGGTGGTGCTGGGCGCGACGGCGGCGGAGCGGCTGGGCGTGGGCCGGGCGGCACCGGAAGTGCGGGTACTGGTCGGCGGGCAGTGGTTCACGGTGGTCGGCATCCTCCAGCCGGCGCCGCTGGCGCCGGAGTTGGACATCGGGGCGCTGGTGGGGTGGCCGGCGGCGCAGGACCGCCTGGGCTTCGACGGCCACGCGACGACGGTCTACACGAGGTCGGCGGACGCGGCCGTGGAGGACGTCCGGTCGGTGCTGGGCGCGACGGCGAACCCGGCGGCGCCGAACGAGGTGGAGGTCTCGCGCCCGTCGGACGCGCTGGCGGCGAAGCGGGCGGCGGGCGAGGCGTTCACGCGGCTGCTGCTGGGGGTGGGCGCGGTGGCGCTGCTGGTGGGCGGCGTGGGGGTGGCGAACACGATGGTCATCTCGGTGCTGGAGCGGCTCGCGGAGATCGGTCTCCGCCGCGCCCTGGGCGCCACCCGCGGCCATATCCGCACGCAGTTCCTGGCGGAGTCGCTGCTGCTGTCGGCCCTGGGCGGCGCGGCGGGTGCGCTGCTCGGCGCGGGGGTGACGGCGTCGTACGCGGCGTCGCAGTCCTGGCCGCCGGTGGTCCCGGTGTGGACGCTGGCGGGGGCCCTGGCGGCCACGCTGGCCACGGGCACGCTGGCCGGCCTCTACCCGGCCGTCCACGCCGGCCGCCTCCCGCCGACGACGGCGCTGGCGACGCCGTAGGGCCCCGCGGGGGGCGGGGTGCGGGACCTCTCACTCTCCGAGGACCACGACCTCCGACGCCTCGAATCCCACCCCCACCCGGTCCCCCGCCTGCGGCGCCCCCCGCAGCGCCACCGACGCCTCCAGCGACGGCCCCCGCTCCGGCCGCAGCGCCAGCAGCACCTGCTCCCCCCGGAACGTCCGCCCCTCCACCGTGCACTCCAGCCCCGACCCCGCGGGCCCCACCCGCACGCCCGCCGGCCGTATCAGCAGCGACCGCTCCCCCGACGCTCCGGCACCCGGCGCTCCGGATGCGGCCACCCCCACCCGGCCCCACGGCGTCTCGGCCTCCGCCCCCCGCACCGTTGCGCGCACCACGTTCGCGAACCCCAGGAACCGGGCGACGAATTCGTCCGCCGGCCGCTCCCACACCTCCACCGGCGTGCCGCTCTGCGCGACGTGCCCGTCCCGCATCACCACCACCCGGTCGGCCAGCGCGAACGCCTCCCCCTGGTCGTGGGTCACCGCCAGCACCGTCGTCCCCAGCCGCCCGAAGAGCTGCCGCAGCTCGACCACCAGCCGCTCCCGCAGCGAGCGGTCCAGCTGCCCCAGCGGCTCGTCCAGCATCAGCAGTTGCGGCGACGGCGCCAGCGCCCGCGCCAGCGCCACCCGCTGCTGCTCTCCGCCCGACAGCGCCCCCACCGAGCGCCGCTCGGCCCCCGGCAGCCCGACGAGCGCGAGGAGTTCGGCGACCCGCTCCCGGGCCGCCGCCCGCGGGGCCCCGTGCATGCGCAGCCCGAAGGACACGTTGCCGCCCACGTCCCGGTGCGGGAACAGCTGCTGGTCCTGGAACATCAGCCCCACCCCCCGCCGGTGGGCGGGCACCCCCGCGAGGTCGCGCCCGCCCAGCAGCACCCGCCCCCCGGCGACCGGCTGCAGCCCGGCCACGGCCCGCAGCAGCGTGGACTTGCCGCTGCCGCTGGGCCCGAGCACGCTGACGACCTCGTGGTCCGCGACGTCGAGGGAGATCCCGTCGACCGCCGGGCGGTCGCCGTAGCGCACGGTGACGTCGTCGAGTACGAGCATCAGAACTCTCCCGCCTGGTTCTTGCGGACCCGTTCCAGCAGCAGCAGCGAAGCCGCGCAGACGGCCATGAGGATGGTGCTCAGCGCCATCGCCTGCCCGTAGTTGGTCTCGCCGGCCCGCCCCAGCAGCCGGGCGACGGCGACGGGCAGCGTCGGCCGGTCGGGCCCGGCGATGAACACGGTGGCGCCGAACTCGCCGAGGGAGACCGCGAAGGCGAAGCCGGCGGCGACGAGCACCGCCCGCCACACCAGTGGCAGGTCGACCTCCCGCCAGGCGCGCAGCGGGGAGGCGCCGAGGACGGCGGCGGCTTCGCGCAGCCGGTCGTCGACGGCGCGGAGCACGGGCAGCATGGTCCGTACGACGAAGGGGACGCCGACCAGCGCCTGCGCGAGCGGCACGAGGATCCAGGACGAGCGCAGGTCGAGCGGCGGGGTGTCGAGGGCGATGAGGAAGCCGAAGCCGACGGTGACGGCGGAGGTGCCCAGCGGCAGCATCAGCAGCGCGTCGAAGCCGCGGACGAGGGGCCCGGCGCGGCGGGTGACGGCGGCCGCGGCGAGGCCGCCGACGACGACGGCGATGACGGTGGCGACGGCGGCGTAGGCGAGGGAGTTGCCGACGGCTTCCAGCGGCGGGACGGCGAAGGTGCCGTCGCTGTCCTGCAGCGCGCGGTAGAAGGCGAGGCCGTGGCCGCCGGGGGCGGCGAAGGAGCGTTCGGCGAGGACGGCGAGCGGTGCGAGGAGCAGCACGGCGGCGACGGCGACGACGCCGCCGATCAGGGCGCGTTCGCCGGCGCCGCGGGGGCGGCGGGCGGTGGTCTCGGGGGCGACGAGGCTGAGTGCCCGCTCCCGGCGGCGTACGGTCCAGGCGTGCACGGCGAGGACGGCGGCGACGGCGGCGAGCTGGATGAGGGAGAGGACGGCGGCGGTGGGCAGGTCGAGGAAGTCCGCGGTCTGGCGGTAGATCTCCACTTCGAGGGTGGAGTAGGAGGGGCCGCCGAGGATCTGGACGACGCCGAAGGAGGTGAAGGTGAAGAGGAAGACCATGAGGGCCGCGGCGGCGACGGCGGGCCCGAGGGCGGGCAGGGTGACGTGCCGCCAGGCGGCGAGGCGGCCGGCGCCGAGCACGCGGGCGGCTTCTTCCTGGCGGGGGTCGAGCTGGGCCCACAGGCCGCCGACGGTCCGTACGACGACGGCGAAGTTGAAGAAGACGTGGGCGAGGAGGATGGCCCACACGGAGGTGTCCAGGCGGACGCCCCACCAGCCGTCGAGGACGCCGCCGCGGCCCACGAGGGCGAGGAACGCGGAGCCGACGACGACGGTGGGCATCACGAACGGCACGGTGACCAGGGCGCGCAGGAGCTGTTTGCCGGGGAAGTCGAAGCGGGCGAAGACGTACGCGGCGGGCAGCGCGAGGACGAGGGTCAGCCCGGTGGAGGCGGCGGCCTGCCAGAGGGTGAACCACAGGACGCCGAGGATGTCGGGGTCGCCGAGGACGTCGGGGATGCGGCCGAGCTGCCAGGTGCCGCCCTCGCGCAGGCCGCGGGCGACGATGGCGCCGACGGGGTAGGCGAAGAAGACGGCGAAGAACGCGGCGGGCACGGCCATGAGCGCGAGCCGGCCGGCCGCGCCGGGTATCCGGCGGCGGCGGCCCGCGCCCGTGTCCGTACGCGCCCGGGGGGCCTTCCCGCCGCCGGCGGCCCGGGTTACTTCACGACCAGCGAGGTCCACGTCTTGATCCACTGCTCCCGGTTGTCGTCGACGACGGCCGGGTCGAGGGTGTGCGGGTCGGCGATCTCCTCGCCGTAGCGGGTGAACACCTCGGGCAGTTCGGTGTTCTCGCGGACGGGGTGGACGAACATGTTCAGCGGCATGTCCTGCTGGAACTTCTCACCGATGAGGAAGTCGATGAGGGCCTTGCCGCCTTCGGTGTTGCCGGCGTTGGCGAGGAGGCCGGCGAACTCGATCTGGCGGAAGCAGGTGCCGGTGGCCACGCCGGTGGTCGCTTCCTTGGGCCGGGACTCCATGTCGAGGACGGGCGGGCTGGAGGCGTACGAGACGACGAGCGGCTTGTCGCCCTTGCCGGCGCCGGAGAAGCGCTCGTAGTACGCCTGCTCCCAGCCGTCGACGACCTCGACGCCGTTGTCGCGCAGCTCGCTCCAGTAGTCCTCCCAGCCGTCCTCTCCGTACGCGTCGGCGGTGGCGAGGAGGAAGGCCAGGCCCGGGGAGGAGGTGGCGGCGTTCTCGGTGACGAGGAGGTCCTGGTAGCGGGGGTCGGCGAGGTCGTCGAAGGTCTGCGGCGGGTCGAGGTCCTTCTCCTCGAAGTACGCGCGGTCGTAGTTGACGCACACGTCGCCGTAGTCGACGGGGGTGACGCGGTGTTCGCCGGCGTCGAGCTGGAGTTCCCGGGGGATGCGGTCCAGCCCCTTCGCTTCGTACGGCGTGAAGATCCCGTTGTCGAGGCCGCGGGAGAGGAGGGTGTTGTCGATGCCGAAGAAGACGTCGCCCTGGGGGTTGTCCTTGGACAGGACGGCCTGGTTGACGGCGGAGCCGGCGTCCTTGCCCTTGAGGATGTCGACCTTGTACCCGGACTGCTTCTCGAACGCCTCGAGGACGTCGTCGGAGACGGCGAAGGAGTCGTGGGTGACGAGGGTGACGCTCTTGTCGCCCGAGCCGGACCCGGATCCGTCGCCGGAGTCCGAGCCGCAGGCGGCCAGGCCCACGGCGAGGGACGCGGCCAGGGCGGTGGTGACGATGCGCTTCATCGGGCTGCTTTCGTGGCGGCGGGCAGCCCGGGCAGCAGCAGAGTCTCGACCGAACTTCCTACCCAGAATGACCTGGGCGAGGTTCGAGGGTCTGCGGCCTGGACGGTGCCGCACTCTCAGCGCTGCGAGCGCTCCCCTGTCGGTGTGTACATATGAACGGTATCAGGCGGGTGTGTCGGCCGCGGAGGCGGCGAGCTGTCCGCAGGCTCCCTCGATCTCCTGGCCCCGGGTGTCGCGCACGGTCACGGGCACGCCGTGGGCCTCCAGGGCGGCGACGAACGCCCGCTCGTCCTCGGGCCGCGAGGCGGTCCACTTGGAGCCGGGGGTGGGGTTGAGCGGGATGAGGTTGACGTGGGCGCGGCGGCCCTTGAGGAGGCGGCCGAGGAGGTCGGCCCGCCACGCCTGGTCGTTGATGTCCTTGATCAGCGCGTACTCGATGGAGACGCGGCGGCCGGAGCGCTCGGCGTACTCCCAGGCGGCGTCGAGGACCTCGCGGACCTTCCAGCGGGTGTTGACGGGCACGAGGGTGTCGCGCAGCTCGTCGTCGGGCGCGTGCAGGGACACCGCGAGGCGGCACTTCAGGCCCTCGTCGGCGAAGCGGTGCATGGCGGGCACGAGGCCGACGGTGGAGACGGTGATGCCGCGCTGGGAGAGCCCGAGGCCGTCGGGCTCGGGGTCGGTGAGGCGGCGTACGGCGGACAGCACCCGGTTGTAGTTCGCCAGCGGCTCGCCCATGCCCATGAAGACGATGTTGGACAGCCGCGCCGGCCCTCCGGGGACCTCGCCGTCGCGCAGGGCGCGCATGCCGTCGACGATCTGGTGGACGATCTCGGCGGTCGACAGGTTGCGGGTGAGGCCCGCCTGGCCGGTGGCGCAGAACGGGCAGTTCATGCCGCAGCCGGCCTGGGAGGAGATGCACATGGTGACGCGGTCGGGGTAGCGCATGAGCACCGACTCGACCAGCGTGCCGTCGAAGAGCCGCCACAGGGTCTTGCGCGTGGTGTCGCCGTCACAGCTCAGGTGCCGCACGACGGTCATCAGCTCGGGCAGCAGCCCCTCGGCGAGCTTCGCCCGGGACCCGGCCGGCACGTCGGTCCAGCCGGCCGGGTCGGTGTCGTAGCGCGCGAAGTAGTGCCGCGACAGCTGCGCGGCACGGAACGGCTTCTCCCCCAGCTCGGCGACGGCTTCGCGGCGCTCGGCGGGGGTGAGGTCGGCTAGGTGCCGCGGCGGCTTCTTGGCACCACGGGGGACGGCGAAGGTGAGCTCTCCTGGCTTCGGCATAGCCGTACCAGTGTCGCAGACGGAAACACCTGCGCCCTCATCCTCCCCAGATACCCTGATTCGCCCGCGCGAGCCCGCCGGTGGGCGGCCCGTGGCCGTCGCCCATCGGCGCCACACCCGCGCCGCCGGGCGAGCCGGCATTGTCGCCCAGGGGCGCCACCCCGCCACCCGGCGAGCCGTGGTCGTCGCCCGTGGGGGCGACGCCCCAGTCGTGCTCGGCGGGCGCGGCCTTGTCGGCACCCTCCCAGTCGAGGAGCGGCGCCACCGTGCCGGTCGGCGAACCGTGGTCGTCTCCCAACGGCGCCACACCGGCACCCGGCGACCCGGAGCTGTCGCCCAGGGGCGCGACGCCCCACTCGTGGTCGGCGGTCAGGGCCATGTCGTCGCTCCGCCGGTCCTGCGGCGCCACCCCCGCGCCGCCCGGCGCCCCCGCGTTGTCGCCCGCCGCTGCCGTGGCGGTGGTCACCGCCGCGGCTCCGGTCGCCAGCAGGGCCACGGCCACCGCCCGTGCCGTCATGCGCTTCATCTTCATCGGAATCCCCCTTCGGTCGCGGACATCTGTCCACACCGTGGCCCGCCCCGCCGGCGCGGCACCACGTGTTTCGGCCCTCGCCGAAACCCGGGGAGGGGGAATCGCGGCGGTCAGCCCGCGCCGACGAAGATCACCATCAGCAGCCACACCACCGGCGCCGTCGGCAGCAGCGAGTCCAGCCGGTCCATGATCCCGCCGTGGCCGGGGAGCAGCGTGCCCATGTCCTTGATGCCGAGGTCCCGTTTGATCATCGACTCGGCGAGGTCGCCGAGCGTCGCGCTGGCGGCTGCCGCGGCGCCCAGCAGGAGGCCCTGCCACCAGCGGCCGTCGTCGACGAGCAGTTCCATGCACACGGCGCCCGCCGCCATCGCGAACGCCAGTGCGCCGCCCAGGCCTTCGCGGGTCTTGCCGGGGCTGATGCGCGGGGCGAGTTTGTGGCGGCCGAACTTGTAGCCCACGGCGTACGCGCCGGTGTCGCTGATCACCGTGAGGATCAGGAACGTCAGCACCCGCTGCGGCCCGTCGTCGTCCGCGGCGAGCATCAGCGCGACGAAGGAGGCGAGGAACGGCACGTAGAACGCGGCGAAGACGCCGGCGGTGACGTCGCGGAGGTAGTCCTCCGCGGGGCCCGTCAGCCGCCACACGGGGACGGCGAGGGCGGTCAGCGCGAGCGCCGCCCCGGCGCCCTCGGCGCCGCGCGCGTACCCGGCGATGACCATCGCGACGCCGCCGAGCACCAGCGGCACCAGCGGGGTGCGGATGCCGCGGCACTCCGTCAGCCGCGACGTCAGCTCCCAGAGCCCGACCGCCACGGCGACGACGATGACGCCGAGGAAGAGCACTTTCACGACGAACAGCGTGGCCAGCACGATGGCGCCGAGGCCGAGTCCGACGCCTATGGCCGCGCCGAGGTCCCGGCCGCCGCGGCGCCGCTTGGGCGGGGGCGGCGGCGCGGAGGAGGCGTCGCCCGGGACGCCCGGTTCCCCGGAGGGACCTGGGGAGGGTTCGTCGGCAGGGGCGTCGCCGGACACGATGGGCATGCGCGGAGTCTGCGCCCTTTCACCCCCGCCGTACACGGGACCCGCCGGGGCCCCCCTGGAGGAGTCGTTCATCAGACCTCGAGCAGCTCTGCTTCCTTGTGCTTGAGCAGCTCATCGACCTGGGCCACGTACTTGTGCGTGGTGTCGTCGAGCTCCTTCTCGCCGCGGCGGCCCTCGTCCTCGCCGATCTCGCCGTCCTTGATGGCCTTGTCGATGGTCTCCTTGGCCTTGCGGCGTACGGACCGGATGGCGATCCGCGCGTCCTCGCCCTTGGCCTTGGCGACCTTGATGAACTCCTTGCGGCGTTCCTCGGTGAGCTGCGGGAAGACCACCCGGATGATGTTGCCGTCGTTGGAGGGGTTGACGCCGAGGTCGGAGTCCCTGATGGCCTGCTCGATGTTGCGCAGGGCGCTCTTGTCGAACGGGGTCACCACCGCCATCCGCGGCTCCGGCACCGAGAACGACGCCAGCTGGTTGATGGGCGTCTGGGCCCCGTAGTAATCCGCCGTGATCTTGTTGAACATCGCCGGATGGGCCCGCCCGGTGCGGATCGCGGCGAGGTCCTCCTTGGCGACCACGACGGCCTTCTCCATCTTCTCCTCGGCTTCGAGGAGGGTCTCTTCGATCACCACTGGCTCCTGGTCTCTTCCGTGAGCGGCCCGGGGGTGCGCCCCCGTTCCGCCCGTACCATGCCTGCACGGTGTCCGACCGGCAGGCCGTTGTCCATCCCTCAGACCCGGCTGCCGTGCGCGCTCACGAGCGTACCGATCTTCTCACCCCGCACCGCCCGGGCGATGTTGCCCGCCTTCAGCAGCTCGAAGACGAGGATGGGCAGTTCGTTGTCGCGGCACAGGGTGACGGCCGTGGCGTCGGCGACCTTGAGGTCGCGGGTGATGACCTCGCCGTATTCGAGCGCGTCGAACTTCACCGCGTCCGGGTTCTTCTTGGGGTCGGCGTCGTAGACCCCGTCCACGCCGTTCTTGCCCATGAGCAGGGCCTCGGCGTGGATCTCCAGCGCGCGCTGCGCGGCGGTGGTGTCCGTGGAGAAGTACGGCATGCCCATGCCTGCGCCGAAGATGACGACGCGGCCCTTCTGCATGTGCCGGATGGCGCGCAGCGGGATGTAGGGCTCGGCGACCTGGCCCATGGTGATCGCGGTCTGCACCCGGGAGTCGATGCCTTCCTTCTCCAGGAAGTCCTGGAGGGCGAGGCAGTTCATGACCGTGCCGAGCATGCCCATGTAGTCGGAGCGGGCCCGGTCCATGCCGCGCTGCTGCAGTTCGGCGCCGCGGAAGAAGTTGCCACCGCCGATCACCACGGCGATCTCGTACCCGTCGCGGACGACGGCCGCGATCTCGCGGGCGATGGCGTGCACGACGTCCGGGTCGACGCCGAGATCCCCGCCGCCGGAGAACGCCTCGCCGGACAGCTTCAGCAGGAAGCGCGAGCTGTCCCTCTTCGTGTGGTGGCCGTGGTCCGCCTTCTCCCAGTGGCCGTGGTCCGCGTCGGCGTCCTCGTTCATGAAGTCTCCTCGTGCGCATGCGAAGGAGGCCATCGCCGTGGGGTTCTCATCCACCCATTCCCGGCAATGGCCTCCTCGTCACTTCCGCGGCCCGGCGTCGGTCGCCCGCGCCGGCCCGCTACAACTCAACCCGACCCTAGCGGGGCCGGTGGCCGTTCGCCGTACACCGTGCGCGCCGTTCGCCGTGGCGACGCGCCCTGCGGCGCGTACCACGGCGGCGTGCGCCGTCCGGTCGCGCTTACGCGCGCCGGGCGGCACGGTGCACGCCGGTGGCGCCTGCGGTCAGGCGCCGACGCGGATGCGCGCGAAGCGGGTCACCTGCGCGCCCGCCTCGTCGAGCACCTTCTGCACCGACTTCTTGGGGTCCTTGGCGAACGGCTGGTCCACCAGCACGTTCTCCTTGAAGAAGCCGTTCACGCGACCCTCGACGATCTTCGGCAGGGCGGCCTCCGGCTTGCCCTCCTCGCGGGAGGTGGCCTCGGCGACGCGGCGCTCGTTCTCCACCGTGTCGGCCGGGACCTCCTCGCGGCTCAGCCAGCGCGGGCTGAAGGCGGCGATGTGCTGCGCCACCTCCTTGGCCGTCTGCGGGTCGGCCTTGTCGAGCTCGACGAGCACGCCGACCTGCGGCGGCAGGTCGGGCATGGTGCGGTGCATGTACGTGCCCACGTAGGCGCCCTCGAAGCGCGCGAAGCGGTCGAGGACGATCTTCTCGCCGAGGGTGGCGTTGGCCTCGTCCACGAAGACCTGGACGGTCTTGCCGTCGATCTCGGAGGCGAGCAGCGCCTCCAGGTCGGCCGGCTTGGTGGCCGCGACGTGCTCGGCGAGCGCGTTGGCGACGGCGATGAACTTGTCGCCCTTGGCGACGAAGTCCGTCTCGCACTTCAGCTCCAGCAGGACGCCGGAGGAGTTGTCGTCGGCGATCAGGGAGACGACGGCGCCGTTCTCGGCGGAGCGGCCCTCACGCTTGGCGACGCCCTTCTGGCCCTTGACGCGGAGCAGCTCCACGGCCTTGTCGACGTCGCCCTCGGCCTCTTCCAGCGCCTTCTTGCAGTCCATCATGCCGGCGCCGGTGAGCTCCCGGAGCTTCTTGACGTCGGCGGCGGTGAAGTTCGCCATGATTGGGTGGTTTTCTCTTCTCGACGGGTGACTGGGATCGGCGGATCAGGCCTGCGGAGCGTCGCCGGCGGGCTGCTCGCCCTCGGCGGCGGCCTCGGTGGAAGCCACGGCCTCCTCGGCGGTGGGCGCCGGGGTCTCGTCGGCCTGCTCGGCGGCGGCGACCTCGGCGGTCTCGGCGGAGGTCTGGACCTCGGCCTCGGCGGCCGCCTCGTCCTTCTCCTCGACCGGTGCGTCGGCGGCGGCCTTGGCCTCCTTGGCCTCCTTCTCGCCGGCGAGAAGGTCGCGCTCCCACTCGGCGAGCGGCTCGGCGTCGGTCTTGACGGCCTTCTCGTCACCGGTGGCGGCACCGGAGCGGGCGATCAGACCCTCGGCGACGGCGTCGGCGATGACGCGGGTCAGCAGCGTGACCGAGCGGATCGCGTCGTCGTTGCCCGGGATCTTGTAGTCGACCTCGTCGGGGTCGCAGTTGGTGTCGAGGATCGCGACGACCGGGATGCGCAGCTTGCGCGCCTCGCCGACGGCGATGTGCTCCTTCTTCGTGTCCACGATCCAGACGGCGCTCGGCACCTTCTGCATGTCGCGGATGCCGCCGAGGGTCTTCTCCAGCTTCGCCTTCTCGCGGGAGAGGACGAGCAGCTCCTTCTTGGTGAGGCCGGAGGCGGCCACGTCCTCGAAGTCGATGGCTTCGAGCTCCTTGAGGCGCTGCAGCCGCTTGTGGACCGTGGAGAAGTTGGTGAGCATGCCGCCGAGCCAGCGCTGGTTGACGTACGGCATGCCGACGCGGGTGGCCTGCTCGGCGATGGCTTCCTGGGCCTGCTTCTTCGTGCCCACGAACATGATGGTGCCGCCGTGCGCGACGGTCTCCTTCACGAACTCGTAGGCGCGGTCGATGTACGACAGCGACTGCAGGAGGTCGATGATGTAGATGCCGTTGCGCTCGGTGAAGATGAAGCGCTTCATCTTCGGGTTCCAACGGCGGGTCTGGTGCCCGAAGTGGACGCCGCTCTCCAGCAGCTCCCGCATCGTGACGACGGCCATGGCCGCACTCCTCGTGTGTCTCGGTTGTCGCGGCGGCCGGCCGGCCACCGCTCCTGACGCCCCTGCGCGTCGTGCCTCCGGCGGGAAGCCGGCGGACCGAGTGACGCGGCCACCTTCAGGCAGGTGGCGGGGCGTGCGAAGTCGACCCGGACAGCCGGGTCGCCACCAGAAGTGTACGGGACGGCATCACCCGCCTGCGCCACACAGCCCGGTCCCCGGGCGGGCGTCGGCGGGGTCCGCGGCGCCAAGTTGTCCACAACCCGCCGGTTATCCACAGAATCCGACCATGATCCCCCAGCCCCCCGGAGTCCGGCCAGGCTGTCCCCCATGAACGGACGACGCGAACACCGCGCGACGGGACACGACACCCCCGCGGCGCGGCTCGCGGGAACGGGCGTGCGGACGGCGGCGCAGAGGACGGCGGGCGCGCGGCCCGCGGCGCGGAAGGCGACGGCGGCGGCGCCGTGGCCGGCGCGGGTCCCGGGCCGCGCGGCTGGCGGCGCGGGCCGGCTGCCGCGGTGGCTGCTCGCCGTCGGGCTCGCCGCGGCCCTGACGGCGGGTGCCTGGCCGGCACCCCCGTTCACGACGACCGGCACGGAGGAGGAGGCGGGTGGGGAGGGGGCGGGGGCGGGGCGGGGGGAACGGGGGACGCGGACGGCGGCCGTGAGTCCGGCGCCCGGGGTGGGGGACGCGGTGTGGCCGGTCGACGGGGGCGCGCGGGGGCGGCCCGTGGTGGAGCGGGGGTTCGAGCCGCCGGCCTCGCCGTACGGGCCGGGGCACCGCGGCGTCGATCTGCGTGCCGGGGCCGGGCGGCCGGTGCTGGCCGCGGCGGGGGGCCGGGTGTCGTTCGCGGGCCGGGTGGCGGGGCGGGGGGTGCTGGCGATCGAGCATCCGGGCACGGGCCGCCCGCCGCTGCGTACGACGTACGAGCCGGTGGTGCCGGCGGTGCGCAAGGGGGAGCGGGTCGAGGCGGGGCAGGTGGTGGGTCGTCTGCAGGGCGGCGGGCATCACTGCGCGACGGCTTGTCTGCACTGGGGGCTGCGCCGCGGTGCCAGCTACCTCGACCCGCTGTCGCTGCTGCCGCCCCGGCTGCTCACGGCGGGGCATGCGCGGCTGCTGCCGGTGTTCGGTGTTCCGCCACCGGCCGGCGGCGCCTGACGGCGCGCGGACCGGGGCGGTTCCGTCAGCGTGCGGCGCCGCGGAGGGCTAGGGCGACGGCGGTGTCGGCGACGGTCTCCGGGGGGTCGGTGCCGAGTTCGGTGCGGCGGACGGCCGCGTCGACGACGCCCTGCAGCAGGGTGGCGGCGAGGCGGGGCTCGTCGTGGCCGAGTTCGGCGAGGGCGTCGACGACCATCGTGATGAGCCCGCCGTGCGCGGCGCGGATCCGCTCCCGGGCGCCGGCGTCGAGTTCGCCGGCGGAGATGGCGACGACGGCCCGGTGGCGGCGGTCGCCGACCAGGGCGAGTTGCGTGCGTACGTATGCCTCGACCTTGGCTTCGGGGGTGTCGGCGCGTTCCATGGCCGCTTCGACCTCCGCGGCCCAGCGCGGGAAGTCGACGGCGCAGAGTTCCTGGACCACGGCGGCGCGGCTGCGGAAGTACTCGTACACCGACGAGCGCGCGAGGCCGGTGCGCTCGGCGAGGGCGGCGAAGTTCAGCGCTTCGGTGCCGCCTTCGCCGAGGAGTTCGCGCGCGGCGTCGAGCAGCGCGGCGTGCTGCATGGTCCGGTGCTCGGCCACGGAGGCCGCTCGAATCTTCGGCACGGTCCAACTTTAGACCGCGGATGTCGTTCAGCCGCTGGAGTCGGCCAGCTTCGCGCGCAACTGCAGGACGGACTTGGTGTGGATCTGGCTGACCCTGCTCTCGGTGACGCCGAGGACCTGGCCGATCTCGGCGAGTGTGAGGCCCTCGTAGTAGTAGAGGGTGACGACGGTCTTCTCGCGGTCGGGCAGGGTGTTCACGGCGCGGGCGAGCAGCCGGCGCAGCTCGCGGTCCTCGGCGACCTCGACGGGGTTGTCGGCGGCGGTGTCCTCGAGGGTGTCCATGAGGCTGAGGCGGTCGCCGTTGTCGGAGCTGACGTGCAGCAGTTCTTCGAGGGCGACGACGTTGGCCAGGGAGAGCTGGCTGAAGACCCCGTGGAGTTCTTCCAGCTGGATGCCCATCTCGTCGGCGACCTCGGCCTCGGAGGGGGTGCGGCGGAGGGCGGCTTCGAGGGTGGCGTAGGCGCGTTCGACGGCGCGGGCCTTCTGCCGTACGGAGCGGGGGATCCAGTCGAGCGCGCGGAGTTCGTCGATCATCGCGCCGCGGATGCGGGTGATGGCGTACGTCTCGAACTTGATGGCGCGCTCGGGGTCGAACTTCTCGATGGCGTCGATGAGTCCGAAGACTCCGGAGGAGACGAAGTCGGCCTGTTCCACGTTGGCGGGCAGGCCGACGCTGACGCGCCCGGCGACGTACTTCACCAGGGGTGAGTAGTGCAGGATGAGCTGCTCGCGCAGCCGGCCGTCACGCGTCTCCTTGTACGACCGCCACAGCTCGTCCACCGAGGAGGGCGCTGTGCGTGATACGGCGCGGTCGGACCCGGAGATGTGCTGGGGCATGCGTCGTCGCCTTGAACCGTTCTGGTGGGGGACTGGGTTCGGGTGGGGCTCGGGGGATGCGAGGGGTGTGGGGAGGGAGCGGGGCGGGGAGGGTGGAGCGGTGGGGGATGAGGGAACGTTCCGCGAGCGTAGCGTGACCGTACGGTCGCATTCTGCGACTGACGGCTCTTCATGAGTACGCAGATCCGTTCCGCGCGCCGCCCCTGCGGGTTATCGGGAGGTCACAGCGGGGGGACGGCTGCTGCGGCACCGGGTGGGGGTCGGTTTGCATCTCCCCCACCCTTTCACCCGAACGTCCCAGGTCAAGGAACGGCTCGTCACCTTTTGGGGTGCTCACTGGAGCGCGGGGCCAGGCGCCAGCCGGTGCCGTCGCGGGCGACGAAGCCGAGGGACTGCAGCTCATGAAGCCTGCCCAAGGCTTCGTCGCGCTCCGTGCCCGCTGCTTGTGCGATCTGTTCCGGCCGCAGCGTCCCTCTCCCGGGGAGTGCTTCGAGCACGCGTGCGGTGGCGGGTGGGAGCAGATCGCGTGGTACGACGGGGCCGCGGCGGGCCGGGGCGAGGTCGGCGCCGATGCGGCCGACCAGCTCGACGACTTCGGCGGCCTCCGTGACGAGCTCCGCCTCGCCGCGCAGCAGCTCGTGCACTCCTGCGGACAGCCCTGACGTGACCGGACCGGGTACGCCCATCGTCGGGCGGCCGAGGCGCTGTGCCCAGCGGGCGGTGACGAGGGAGCCGCTGCGGCGCTCGGCTTCGACGACGACGGTGCCGCGGGTGAGTGCGGCCATGACGCGGTTGCGCAGGAGGAACCGCGACCGGGTGGGGTGGTCGCCGGGGGCGAGTTCGGCGACGATCAGGCCCTGCTCGGCGACGCGGCCGAGGAGTTCGGCGTGGCCGGGCGGGTAGACCCGGTCGACGCCGCAGGCCAGCACGCTGACGGTGGCTCCGGTGGCGGCGAGCGCGCCGCGGTGTGCGGCGGCGTCGATGCCGTAGGCGGCGCCGGAGACGACGGCCCATCCGGCGTGGGCGAGGCCGCCGGCGAGGGTCCCGGCGACGTGCGCGCCGTATTCGGTGCAGGCGCGGGCGCCGACGACGGCCACGGACTGCAGCGCCCACAGCCGCAGGTCGGCGCGGCCGCGGACCCAGAGGCCGATCGGGCGGGCGGCGGCGAGGTCGTCGAGCTGCCGGGGCCATTCGGCGTCGCCGGGGCAGACGAACCGTGCTCCGGCGGCCTCGGCGGCGGCGAGGTCCTGCCGGGCGTCGGGCCCGCCGAGCCGGCGCCGGTACCGGACGAGCCGGGCTTCGGCCTCCGGGGACGGCGGCGGGGTGTCGCCGGTCACCCAGCGCAGCAGCGTCACGGCCCCGTGCGTACGCAGCCACCGGCCGGCGGCCTCGTCCCCCGGCTCGACCAGCCGCGTCAGGGCCGCCCGCGCCAGCCGCTCCGCGTCGCCGTCCCCGGGGACGGCACCGGACGGCGGGTCCGGCTGCGGTGCTGTGGCCGCCGCGCTCCGCGGCCCGTCCGGCAGGCCGCTCCGCGGCTTCCACGGGGGCTTGTGGGTCGTGTTCATTCCACGGTCTCCATCGTCGCCGGGGCGCGGGCGCCGCGGGGCACTCCCGTGCGGAGTTCCAGGGCGGCCGCCACGTCCTCCGGCCCCGGGCGGTCATGGCCCGCGAGGTCGGCGATGGTCCAGGCGACGCGCAGCACGCGGTCGAGGCCGCGGGCGGTGAGCAGGCCGCGTTCCAGGTCGCGCTCGGCGGGGGCGAGGACGCCGGGCGCGGGGTGCCAGCGGCGGCGCAGCTCGTGTCCGGGGACTTCGCCGTTGGTGCGCCAGGCGGTGTCCGCGTAGCGCGCGGCGGCGCGGTCGCGGGCGGCCCGGACCCGCGCGGCGGCGTCGGCGGTGGGCTCGGCGCGTACGCCGGCGGCCGAGAGCTCGGCGCGGCTGACGGCGTCCACGGCGACGCGGAGGTCGACGCGGTCGAGGAGCGGTCCGGTGAGGCGGCCCTGGTAGCGCCGGATGGCCATGGGGGCGCATTCGCAGCCGCCTTCCTGCCGGGCGAAGCGGCCGCAGGGGCAGGGGTTGGCGGCGAGGACCATGAGGAAGCGGGCGGGGAACTGCACGACGCCCGCCGATCTGGCCACGACGACGTGTCCGGATTCGAGCGGCTGTCTGAGGGCGTCGAGGATCCGGCCGCTGAATTCTGGTGCTTCGTCCAGAAAAAGTACGCCTCTGTGTGCGAGGGAGACGGCTCCCGGCTTGGGCAGGGCGTTGCCGCCGCCGATGAGGGCGGGCAGGGTCGCGGAGTGGTGCGGGGCGGCGTAGGGGGCTTCGCCGACGAGGGGTTGGCCCGCGGGCAGGGTGCCGGCCACCGAGTGGATGGCGGTGACTTCGAGCGCTTCGGTCTCGGTGAGCGGCGGCAGGAGTCCGGGCAGCCGTTCGGCGAGCATCGTCTTTCCTGCTCCCGGCGGTCCTTTCAGGTAGAGGTGGTGGCCGCCCGCGGCGGCGACTTCGAGGGCGAAGCGCGCCCGGTGCTGTCCGGCGACGTCGGCGAGGTCCGGCCGGTACGCGCCGGGGCCGCAGGCCGCCGGGGTGCACCAGCCGGCTCCGGGGACGGCGAGGCGGGGCGACGGGACGGCCGGTGCGGTGTCGGGGTCGGCGGGTTCGTCGGGGGGCGGTTCGTCGTTGAGGACGGCGATGAGCTGGCGCAGGCTGCGGACGCCGAGGACGGAGACGTCGGGCACGAGGGCGGCCTCGCCCGCGGCGGCTTCGGGGACGACGACCTGGCGGCAGCCGGCGTCCGCCGCGGCGAGCACGGCGGGCAGTACGCCGGGCACGGGCCGGACGCGGCCGTCGAGGCTCAGCTCGCCGACCATGACGAGCCCGGTGAGCGCGTCGGGCGCGATGCGTCCGGCGGCGCCGAGGGTGGCGCAGGCGATGCCGAGGTCGAAGCCGCTGCCCGACTTGGGGACGGCGGCGGGGCTGAGGCCGACGGTGAGCTTCTTCTGCGGCCAGTCGACGCCGGAGTTGACGACGGCGGCGCGTACGCGGTCGCGGCTTTCCGTGAGGCTCTTGTCGGGGAGCCCGACCAGCGTGAACGTGGCGACGCCGGGCTCCAGGTCGGCCTGGATCTCGACGACGACGCCCTCCACGCCGACGAGGGCGACCGAGCACGTACGGGCGAAGGCCATCAGGCGGCCCCCCGTACGTGCTCGACGACGGGGGCGCCGCGCTCCGGCAGCACCACGCCGACGACGTCGATCCGCACGCCGCCCGGCGGGGGGCCGCCGTGCCGCAGGACCCAGGCTTCGGCGAGCCGCCGCAGCCGGTCGGCCTTGGCCGGCGGGACGCCGGCCATCGGATGCTCCCAGCCGCCTGCCCGTCTGGTCTTGACCTCGCAGACGACGAGGGCTTCGCCGTCGAGCGCGACGATGTCGATCTCGCCGTCGGTGCCGCATCTCCAGTTCCGCGCCAGGACGGTCATGCCCGCCTCGGCGAGCCGCCGCTCCGCGATCCGTTCCCCGTACTGTCCGAGCGCCTGCCGCTGCTTCGGCATGTCGCACCACCTCCGCGTCCGACTGTGGCGCGCCGCGGAGAAAGTTGTTGATCTTGGTGGATAACCGGCGGGTTGTGGACAACTCCCTCACCCATGAGGGTGAGGGAGGCGGGGAACTCAGCCGAGGTCGTCGGAGGGCAGCTCCAGGTCGGACTTGCTCAGCTCCTCGATGTTCACATCCTTGAACGTGAGCACCCGCACCTGCTTGACGAAGCGGGCCGGCCGGTACATGTCCCAGACCCAGGCGTCCGCCATGGACACCTCGAAGAACACCTCGCCCTGGACCGAGTGGACCTGCATCTCGTAGTCGTTGGTGAGGTAGAAACGCCGCTCGGTCTCGATCACGTATTTGAACAGACCGACGACGTCGCGGTACTCCCGGTAGAGCTTCAGCTCCATCTCGGTCTCGTACTTCTCGAGGTCCTCGGCGCTCATGGCACGTTCCCCTTCCGCCTGTGCGTGACCCCATTGTGCGTCTCCCGGGCGCGACGGGCCCGGGCATAGCCGGAAACCGGCCCGTAGGCGGCCCCGCCCAGGATCAGCGCCGCCCCGGCGACCACTGCGAACACCAGCATCCGCAGCGGCCCGGGCCCGGAGAGCCCGCCGGGAAGCGCCGCGAAGCCGTCCGGGCGCTCCAGCATGCCCGCACTGCCCAGGGGCCACGCCGTCGCGTCGACCCGGCCCTTGACGGCGTCGCGGGGTATGGCTCCGCCGCCCGATTCGGCCAGGTGGTTGCGGGAGTCGACGGAGTCGCCGCGGTGGTCGCCGAGGAGGAAGATCATCCCCTCCGGCACGGTGGTCGCGGGGAAGTCCTCCTGCGCCGCCCGCTCACCCTCCGTGACGTACGGCTCCGCCACCGGCGTGCCGTCGATCGTCAGCCGCCCCTGCCCGTCGCAGCAGCCGACGGTGTCCCCGCCGACCGCGACGACCCGCTTGACCATCGGCAGGTCGCCCCACGCCGTGTCCTCGAAGACCACGACGTCGCCGCGGCGCACCTCGTCGCCCGAGATCCGCTCGGCCAGCACCCGGTCGCCGGAGGCGACGGTGGGCGCCATGGAGGACGTCGGCACGGTGTACGGCACGTACGCCACGGCTCCCCAGACAAAGCCGCCGAGGAACAGCACGCACCCGGCCGCCACGGCCAGGCCCGACAGCACGTTCCCCTTGCGACCGGCTCCGCTGCTCATGGCCGCACACTACCCAGAGGCCCGCCAGGCAGTCAGCCCGCTCGGTGAACCACCGCGGCCGGCGACGCCGGCCCCCGCCGCAGAACCGCCCCGGGCCCGCAGAACCGCAGGTCAGGCCGATCGCGTACGCGCTGGAGGCCGCCGGCGCCCGACGATCACGTCACCCGGACGGCCCTCTGGGCCCAGACCGCCCGGCGCCGCTCTGCCGCGCCCGCCCCGGCCAGGGGCAGGCACCCGCCCCGGCCGGGGACTGGCGCCCGGCCGGCCTCAGTCGTTCAGGTCCGCCTTGCGGATCAGCCGGCGCCGCCGCCAGAGCACCAGCGGCACCGCGCCCACCAGCCCCAGGGCCGCGGGCGCCGCGCCCGCGGCGGCGTTCAGCCCGGGCTGGTCGAAGGTGCCCGGCACCGGCAGCGTGCCCCAGCGGTCGATCGGCCAGGCCCGCGCGATGGCCCGGCCGACGACCAGGTCCTCGTCGACGAAGCCCTTGTCCGGCGACTTCTCGTGGTAGCGGGAGTCGAGCGAGTCCTGCCGGTGGTCGCCCATCACCCACAGCTTGCCCTCGGGCACCTTCACCGGCCCGAAGTCGTTGTCCTCGCAGGGGGTGTCACCGGGGAAGATGTACGAAGTCTCGTCCAGCGCCTTGCCGTTGACCTTCACCGGGCCGACGCCCTTGCACTCCACGGTGTCCCCGCCGACGGCGATGACGCGCTTGATGAGGTCCTGCTCCTCCGCCGAGGGCATGAGGCCGATGAAGCTCAAGCCCTTCTGGATGCCTTCGAGTACGGGCCCGGAGTCGGACGGCGGCGCCTCGTTCAGCCAGCCGCCCGGGTCGTGGAAGACGACGACCTCGCCGCGCTCCGGCTCGGCGCCGAACCACGGCGTGAGCTTGTCCACCAGCACGCGGTCGCCGACCTGCAGGGTGTTCTGCATGGAGTTGGAGGGGATGGAGAACGCCTGCACCAGGAAGGTCTTGATGATCAGCGCGAGGACCAGCGCGACCAGGATGAGGATCGGCAGCTCCTTCCAGAAGGAGCGCTGCTTCTTCGCACCCGCGTCTGCCGTGCCCGCGCCGTCGTCGTCCCCGCCGCTCCCCGTGCTGCCGCCGTCCGTGCCGTCCCCGCCGCCGTCGCTCATCGCTCCCGCTTCCGTCGCCGCAGGGCCGTCGGGAGCACCGGGCGCCGCGTCCTGCCGGACGTCGCCCTTGGCGAGTGAGGGTCGGTGGGCGTCGTCCCCGGGGGTGTCCGCCGTCGGGCCGTCGGCCGCCTGCTCCGGAGGGCCGCCAGGAGGGCCCGCAGCCGGCTGCTGCGCCCGCCCCTGACCGGGCCGGTCCTCGGGACCTTCGTGACCGGACCGGGCGCTGACTGCCACGTCCCCCACATCCACTCCTCACCTTGCCGCTGCCTGCCCCGGGTCAGGTGCAGGCCCACCACTCCCATAACGAGCGAGAGTTCCGCAGGAGTCGGGAGGGGCTCCATTCGGCCCACTTCTTTCGAGGACACCTTATTCGCCTGCTCGTCCGGGTCCGGAACCGAGGCATAGGTGTCCGGTGAGTCGAATTTGTTCCAGTGGTCGAGCGGCCAGGCGATGGCCATCGCCCTGCCGACGACGTCGTCCTCGGAGATCGTGCCCTGGTACGGACCGTCCAGGTGGTAGCGCGAGTCGGCGGAGTTGGAGCGGTGGTCGCCCATGACGAAGATCCGGCCGTCCGGCACGGTGACGTCGAAGGTCGCCTTCGACGGCTTGTCGCCGGGGTTCAGGTAGGGCTCCACCAGTGCGGTGCCGTTGACCGTGACCCGCCCCGAGTCGTCGCAGCAGACGACCCGGTCGCCGCCGACCGCCACGGCCCGTTTGATCAGATCCTGCTCGTGCTCCGAGGGCAGCAGCCCGATGAACGTCAGCACGTCCTTGGCCTGGGCGATGCCCACCGGGTCGTCGAGGCGGTCCTCCTCGCGGTTGCTGAGCCAGCCGCCGGGGTCCTTGAAGACGACGATGTCGCCGCGCTCCGGCTTCGCTCCGAACCAGGGCGTGAGCTTGTCCACGACGACGCGGTCGCCGATCCGGATCGTCTGCTCCATGGATCCGGAGGGGATGACGAACGCCTGCAGCAGGAAGGTCTTGACGCCCAGCGCGATGAGCATGGCCGCGCCGATGATGAGCGGGATCTCCTTTATCCGCGACCGGGTTCTGCGCCGCCGCGCCCGCTTGGCCGCCTTGCGGCGCTCCGCGCGCCCGCCAGTGCGCGGCGGCGGCTCGCCGCCCCGCCTGCGGGTGCCTTCCGGCTCGCCGCCGTCTCCCGGCTCGTACGGGTCGTCGCCCCCGCCGCCGGGACCGTACGGGTCGCCCTCGCGCCCTCCGCCCGGTCCGTACGGGTCCTCCCCGCCGCCTCCGCCTGCGTAGGGATCCCCGCTGCCGCCGCGTGCGTACGGATCCCTGCCGCCGCCGCGTCCGTACGGGTCCTCACCGGCACCACCGCGCCGATACGGATCCCCGCCGCCGCGTCCGTACGGCTCCTCGCCGCCTCCGCGTGGGTACGGACCTCCCTGCCCGCCACCGGTGCCGTACGCGCCGCCGCCGCCGTGGGGATCGCGGCGCCCCCGCCCGCCTCCCGTGCCGCGCCGGTCCTCCTGACCGCCGCCGCCCGCGTGACGCCCGTGGCTACCCCCCATATCCCGGCCGCCCCAGCGAGCCGACGCGATCCGGCGGCCACCCCCGCCAGTCCGCCCTGCCGATCACCTTGTCCACCGAGACGGTGCCGCCGCCCGGCGACCCGAGGTGGTCGCGGGAGTCGCGGGAGTCGCTGCGGTGGTCGCCCATGACCCACAGCCGGTCCGGCGGCACGATGGTGTCGAACTCGACCAGCGACGGGGCGTCGCCCGGATACAGGTACTCCCGCTCGTCGAGCGGCTCTCCGTTCACCGTCACCCTCCCCCGTGCGTCGCAGCAGGCCACCCGGTCGCCGCCGACACCGATGACGCGCTTGACGTAGTCGGTGCCGTCGGGCTCCGCAAGTCCGGTGGCCGCGCCGGCCTTGCGCAGCAGGCCCGGCACCGGTCCCCCGTCGTCGCCCGCGGCGGCGAAGGTTCCGGAGCCGTCGAAGACGACAACGTCTCCGCGCTCCGGTTCGTCCCCGAACGCGTAAGCGAGCTTGTTGACCAATACCCGGTCACCGGGCTGGAGAACCGGCTCCATGGAACTGCTCGGCACCAGGAACGGCTGGACGACGAAGGCGCTGACGAGCAGCCCGACGACGGTGCAGCCGGCCGCGAAGGCGAAGGCCCAGCGCAGCGGACGGACAAAAGAGGAGCGCGACTTCTCCTCCTGCCCGGACTCCGGGGAGGAGGAGTCGTCGCGCTCCTCGGGCCGCGGCTGAGTGTCCATCGCAGCGAAGCCTAATATGGCGGTTCGCCCGCGTGGACCGGCCGCGTCAGCTCTCGCGCTTCTCCTTGATCTTCGCGGCCTTGCCGCGGAGGTCGCGCAGGTAGTACAGCTTGGCGCGGCGCACCTGGCCGCGGGTCACGAGCTCGATCTTCTCGACGACCGGGGTGTGCACGGGGAAGGTGCGCTCGACGCCGACGCCGAAGCTGACCTTGCGGACCGTGAAGGACTCGCGGACCCCGGCGCCCTGCCGGCGGATGACGACACCCTTGAACTGCTGGACACGGGAGCGGTTGCCCTCGATGACGCGCACGTGCACGTTGACCGTGTCACCGGGCCGGAAGGGCGGTACGTCGTCGCGCAGGGAGGCTGCGTCGACGCTTTCGAGAAGGTTCATGACCGTCTGCTTTCTTCGCCGATGCCACAGGTCATCGACAAGAGTCCGAAGTGGGACGAGGATGCTGCAGCGTCGTACGGGCGTCGTGTCCCCCTGTGGCAGGGGCGCCGCGTCGGACGGCAGGCAGCAGCCGCCTATTCTTCCACGTCGCCGGCCGTACGCCAAAATCGTCCGTCGGGCCCCTCGGTCCAGCCGAGTCCGGCGAGCAGCGCCCTGTCGTGCTTGTCGTACGCGCCCGGGGCGGCCCGTTCGATCAGGTCGGGGCGGACCTCCGCGGTGCGGCGCAGGGCCTCGTCGCGGCGCCAGCGGGCGATGCGGCCGTGGTCGCCGCTGAGCAGGACGTCGGGTACGGGCCGGCCGCGCCAGTCGGGCGGCTTGGTGTAGACGGGGCCTTCGAGGAGGTCGGCCATGGCGCCGGGGGCGAAGGAGTCGTCCTGGTGGGAGGCCGCGTTGCCGAGGACGCCGGGCAGCAGCCGCACGACGGCTTCGGCGATGACGAGGACGGGGGCCTCGCCGCCGGCCAGGACGTAGTCGCCGATGGACACCTCGTGCAGGCGGTAGCGGCCGGCGTACTCCTCGACGAGGCGGCGGTCGATGCCCTCGTAGCGGGCGGGGGCGAAGACCAGCCAGGGCTCGGCGGCCAGTTCCACGGCCAGTTCCTGGGTGAAGGGGCTGCCGCTGGGCGTCGGGACGACGAGCACGGGGTCGCCCGGCCCGGATTCGGCGACGGCGTCGAGGGCGGCGCCCCACGGCTCGGGCTTCATGACCATGCCGGGACCGCCGCCGTAGGGGGTGTCGTCCACGGTGTTGTGCCGGTCGAACGCCCAGTCGCGCAGGTCGTGGACGCGGACGTCGAGCACGCCGCGGTCGATGGCCTTACCGAGAAGCGAGAGCCGCAGGGGCTCCAGGTACGCGGGGAAGATCGAGACGACGTCGATCCTCACGCGGGGCCCTCTCCCCCGCGGCGGTCCTCGGGCCCGTCCCCGCGCCCGTCGTCGGAGCCGCCGTCCCGGCCGCCGCCGGCGGTCACGTCGAGCAGCCCGGGCGGCGGCTCGACGACGACGCGCTGCGCGTCGAGGTCGATCTCGGGCACGATCTCGGTGACGAACGGGATCAGCGCCTCGCCGCCGTCGGGGCGGGCGACGACCAGCAGGTCCTGGTACGGCAGGTGGGCCACCTCCGCGACGCGCCCCACGGGGGTGCCGTCGCGCAGGACGACGTCGAGGTCGGCGAGTTGGTGGTCGTAGTACTCCTCGGGGTCCTCCGGGGTCGCCTCGGGGTCCACGTCGGCGACGAGGAGGATGTTGCGCAGGGCCTCGGCGGCGGTGCGGTCGGCAACGCCCTCGAAGCGCAGCAGCAGCCGGCCGCTGTGGACCCGCCCGGTGGCGATGGTCAGCGGCCCGGCGTCCGCCGGGTCGGTGGTGAGGACGGCGCCGGGGGCGAGCCGCCGCTCGGGCTCGTCGGTGCGTACCTCGACGGTGACCTCGCCCTTGATCCCGTGGGCGCGGCCGATCCGCGCGACTACGAGTTGCACGGGTGCCTTCCTCTTCGTACGTCGTCGGCCGTCACCCGGCGCACGCCGGGCCTCGCGGGCGTACGGGACGCCCCGCCGCCCGGGTACGGCGACGGGCCGGGGCGCCTGCCGGCCTCCCCGGCCCGTGCCGGTGACGACTGCTCCGTCCGTCGGTGCGACGGCGGGTCAGCGGACCTCGTCCACGTCGACGAGGTCGACGCGGATGCCCCGGCCGCCGAGCGCGCCGACGACGGTGCGCAGGGAGCGGGCCGTACGGCCGTTGCGGCCGATGACCTTGCCGAGGTCCTCGGGGTGCACCCGGACCTCCAGCACCCGCCCGCGGCGCAGGTTGCGCGAACTGACCTCGACCTCGTCGGGGTTGTCGACGATGCCCTTCACCAGGTGCTCAAGGGCTTCTTCGAGCATCGTCAGGCCCCGGCGGCCTCGGCCGGCGGGGCCTCGGCGGGCTCGGTGTCGGCCTTCTTCTCGGCCTTGTCAGCCTTGTCGGCCTTGTCGCTCTTCTCGGCCTTCTCAGCCTTGTCGGCCTTCTTCGCCTTGGGGGTCACCGCGCCGCCCTTGGGCTCGTCGGCGGCGTCCTTGGCGGCGGCCTCGAAGAGGGCGCGCTTGTCGGCCTTCGGCTCGGGGACCTTCATCGGCTCGGGCGCCGGCAGGCCCTTGAACTTCTGCCAGTCGCCGGTGACCTTGAGGATGGCCAGCACGGGCTCGGTCGGCTGGGCGCCGACCCCCAGCCAGTACTGCGCACGCTCGGAGTCGACCTCGATGCGCGAGGGGTTCTGGACCGGGTGGTACAGCCCGATCTCCTCGATGGCCCGGCCGTCACGGCGGGTGCGCGAGTCGGCGACGACGATGCGGTAGTGCGGCGACCGGATCTTGCCCAGACGCTTCAGCTTGATCTTGACTGCCACGGGAGTGGTGTCTCCTGGAGTTGACGTGATTGGGCCCACCGAGGTGCTGCGTGGGGTTGCAGAGCCCTGGCGCCCGATGGACGCGTCAGCCGGAGGAGAGAGGGTTCCTGTGCGGCTGTCGAGTTCAGCTCACCATTGTGCCACACGGTCCCGACGCCCCTGCCCGCGCGGTCGCACGCGTCGTACCGCCCGCCGGTGCCCGTGCGGGCATGCCGGTCGGGCGGCTGGGGTGACGTACCCGTATGGGCGGCGCATGCCGTTCAGGCGGCCGCCTCCGCGATCCGGCCGGCGCCGCCGGCGGTCGGCCGGTGTCCGGGCGGGATCGGGGGATCGGGGTCAGGAGCCGGCGGGCCGGGTCAGGCCGCGGCAGCGGCCTCCGGGATGCGGAACGGCTTGCCGCAGCCGCCGCAGACGATCGGGGCCTGGGCCAGGACCGAGGGCACGACGCGGACGTTCCGCCCGCAGTCGCACACGGCCTTCACCCGCACGCCGCCGCCCGACGACCCGTGCCGGGCCGCGGGACCGCGGAAGCTGCGGGGGCTGTCGGCGGCGGTGGCCGCGTCGTGCGCCCGCAGCGCCTTGCGCAGGCGCTCGCCGGCCGCGCGATAGCGCTTCTTGGCCGCCGGGGTGAGGGTGACGAGGGAGAACCCGCTGCTGGGGTGGGGCTCGTCGGGGTGGTCGAGGCCCAGCTCCTCGGCGATGGAGAGGAAGCGTCTGTTGTGGTAACGGCCGGCCCTGGAGGTGTCCCTGACCCCGCGGGCTGCGGCAATGCCGTGTACGGCTTCGTGCAGGAGTCGCTCGAAGGACAGCTCCGCCCCGCAGGCGGACGAGGACTCCCCGATCAGTGATTCCGGCGCGGCGAGGTCCGGCAACTCCGGGTGGTGCCGCTGAATCTCGGCCCACGCGGCTGCCAGCTCCGCGGCAAGTACAAGTGGTGTCGTGCTCACGTCGGGACTAACGAGCGGAGGGCCGGCAGTGTTCCGATTCCCGGCATCCCAAATAATTTGCTCCTACCCGTCAGTTCGCGATGATGCGGTTGGGACCGGGGCGCCTGTGCTGATCTGTGGAGGTCTGCCGTTTAACTGATCAGGTCACAACAAAGCTATACGTGACCGCTTGTGCACCGTCATGCGCCCTTCGCACCGTGCGTCCCGGCCGCGTACTCGTCGGGCGGCCCCCGCCCGGGCGGTCAGTACGCCCGGGCGACGACGGCGAGCGTACCGGGCTCGTC
This sequence comes from Streptomyces aculeolatus, assembly GCF_020400605.1. GTDB lineage: Bacteria > Actinomycetota > Actinomycetes > Streptomycetales > Streptomycetaceae > Streptomyces > Streptomyces aculeolatus. The sequence goes on from NZ_JAINRD010000005.1 coordinate 134,398, forward strand.
GTCCGCTCCCGGCACCGACCCGTCCGGCCCGATCAGGCAGCGCACCGACACGGCCTGCTCCGCCAGCCGCGCCTCGCCCGCGGGGCCGAGGTCCGCCCACGGGATACGGGCCCAGCCGCCGGCCACCGCCGCCTCGGCCGCTTCCGCGACCGTACGCACGTCCGTCGTCCGCTCCTCACGCATTCGACGTGACTCGGCGAGCAACCGTTCCTGATCCTCTTCGAGAATCTTCGGCAGCATGCCGGCCCGCTCGTCGAGCAGGGCGTCGAGCGCCACCGGCTCCTTGGTGCCGGGCACGCGCCGGACGAGCGTCGCGGTGCCGGCGGCCAGGTCGCGCGGGCCGATCTCGATCCGTACGGGCACGCCCTTCAGCTCCCAGTCCACGGCCCGCCGCCCGAAGGGGACGTCGACGCGGTCGTCCACCCTGACCCGCACCCCGGCGGCGGCCAGCCTGTCGCCGGCCTCGCGCACCTTGGCGAGCACGGCCTCGTCGCCCTTCACGGCCAGCACCACGGCCTGCACGGCCGCCAGCCGCGGCGGGACGCGCAGCCCGTCGTCGTCGCCGTGCACCATGATCACGCCGCCGACCATGCGGGTCGTGGAGCCCCAGGAGGTCTGCCAGACGTGCTCGCGGGTGCCGTCCGCGGCCAGGTACTGCGTGCCGAAGGCCTTCGCGAAGTTCTGGCCCAGCTCGTGGCTGGTGCCCATCTGCAGTGCTTTGCCATCGCGCATCATCGCTTCGAGCGTGAGGGTGTTGAGGGCGCCGGCGAACCGCTCGGCGGCGGTCTTGCGCCCGGGGAGCACGTCGATCGCCAGCACGTTCACCATGAAGTCGGCGTAGACCTCGCGCTGGATACGGGCCGCGTAGTCCCTGGCCTCCTCGTACGTGGCGTGGGCGGTGTGCCCCTCCTGCCACAGGAACTCCGTCGTCCGCAGGAACACCCGCGGGCGCAGCTCCCAGCGCACCACGTTGGCCCACTGGTTGATGAGCAGCGGCAGGTCGCGGTAGCTCTGCACCCACTTGGCGAAGTAGTCGTTGACGATGGTCTCGGAGGTGGGCCGGACGACGACCGGCTCCTCCAGCTCCTTGCCGCCGCCGTGGGTGACGACGGCCAGCTCGGGCGCGAAGCCCTCGACGTGCTCGGCCTCCCTGGCCAGGTAGGACTGCGGGATGAGGAGTGGGAAGTACGCGTTCTGCGCGCCCGCCGCCTTGATCCGGTCGTCCATCTCCCGCTGCGTGCGCTCCCACAGCCCGTACCCGTACGGTCGGATGACCATCGTGCCGCGCACCGGGCCGTTCTCGGCCAGCTCGGCCTTGGCGATGAGGTCCTGGTACCAGCGCGGGAAGTCGTCCGCCTGGGGAGTGAGCACGGGTGCCTTTGCCATGGCGCAGATCGTAAGGGCTCACCGCGGGCCGCTGGTACTCGTTTTCGAGGACGCCCGCGGCCCGCCGGCCGCCGCCGTCACAGCAGCTTCTTGAACTCCTCCGGCAGCTCGAAGTCCTGCGGCGGCTGCTCGGCGCCGCCGCCGAACGGGCTGCCCGCGGCCCGGCGCTCGGCCGCGGCCTGCTCGTCGGCCTTGCGCTTCATCGGATTGCCGCTGCGCTGGCGCCCCTTGGCCTTCTTCTGCTGCTTGCCCTTGCGCTTGCCGCCGCCCGCGCCCGGCATCCCGGGCATGCCGGGCATCCCCGGCATGCCGCCGCCCTGGGCCATCTTCGACATCATCTTGCGCGCCTCGAAGAACCGCTCCACCAGGTTCTTCACGGCGCTGACCTCGACGCCCGAGCCGCGCGCGATACGGGCCCGGCGGGAGCCGTTGATGATCATCGGGTCGTGGCGCTCGCCCGGCGTCATCGACTTGATGATCGCGGCGGTGCGGTCCACGTCCCGCTCGTCGAGGTTGTTGATCTGCTCCTTCATCTGGCCCATGCCGGGCATCATGCCGAGCAGCTTGGAGATGGAGCCCATCTTGCGGACCTGCTCCATCTGCGCCAGGAAGTCGTCGAGCGTGAACTCCTTCGGCCCCTTCGCCAGCTTGGCCGCCATCTTCTCGGCCTCTTGCTGGGTGAAGGTCTGCTCGGCCTTCTCGATCAGCGACAGCATGTCGCCCATGCCGAGGATGCGGGACGCCATGCGGTCCGGGTGGAACGCGTCGAAGTCGTCCAGCTTCTCGCCGTTGGAGGCGAACATGATCTGCTTGCCGGTGACCTGCGCGATCGACAGCGCGGCGCCGCCGCGGGCATCGCCGTCGAGCTTGGAGAGCACGACGCCGTCGAAGCCGACGCCGTCGCGGAACGACTCCGCCGTGCTGACGGCGTCCTGGCCGATCATCGCGTCGACGACGAAGAGGATCTCGTCGGGGCCGACCGCGTCGCGGATGTCGGCGGCCTGCTGCATCATCTCGGCGTCGACGCCGAGGCGGCCGGCGGTGTCGACGATCACCACGTCGTACTGCTTGTCGCGGGCGTGGGCGATCGAGTCCTTCGCGACCCGGACCGGGTCGCCGACGCCGTTGCCCGGCTCGGGGGCGAAGACGGCGACGGCCGCGCGCTCGCCGACGACCTGCAACTGGTTGACGGCGTTGGGGCGCTGGAGGTCGGCGGCGACGAGCAGGGGCGTGTGCCCCTGGCCCGCCAGCCACTTGCCGAGCTTGCCGGCCAGGGTCGTCTTGCCCGCGCCCTGGAGGCCCGCGAGCATGATCACGGTCGGCGGGGTCTTGGCGAACCGGAGCCTGCGGGTCTCGCCGCCGAGGATGCCGACGAGCTCCTCGTTGACGATCTTGATGACCTGCTGGGCGGGGTTGAGCGCCTGGGAGACCTCGGCGCCGGCCGCGCGCTCCTTGACCTGCTTGATGAAGGCCCGTACGACGGGCAGCGCGACATCCGCCTCCAGCAGGGCGACGCGGATCTCCCGCGCGGTGGCGTCGATGTCCGCCTCGGACAGCCGGCCTTTCCCACGGAGGGTCTTGAAGGTCGCTGCTAGGCGGTCGGAGAGCGTATCGAACACGGCGTTCGCGATTCCTTGGCTCGGGTGGTGAGGCGGTGTCGGCTCCCCAGGGTATCCGCCCGGCGGCGCGCGCGGACCGGCGGTGCGCGGACGCCCGGATCAGACCAGCGCGGACTGGAGCCGCCGGGCCAGCTCCTCGGCGTCGCGGTCGGCGAGCGGGCGGCCGGCGGGGTCGGTGACGTAGAAGGCGTCCACGGCGTTGGCGCCCAGGGTGCTGACGTACGCGCCGCGCACCCGCACGCCGGGCGCCTCCAGCGCGCGGCCGATGCGGTGCAGCAGGCCGGGGGCGTCCTGGGCGCGGACCTCGATGACGGTGGCGAACCGGGAGCTGCCGTGGGCGACGGCCACGCGGGGCGGCGGCGCGGGGGCGGCGCGGCGGCGGGGGCGGTACGCCTTCTCCCGCTCGGCGAGGCGGGCGGGGACGTCGAGGGTGCCGTCGAGGACGCGCACGAGGTCGGCGCGGAGGCGGTCGGCGGCGGGGAGGGAGCCGAACTCGGCGGCGACGCGCCAGGTGAGGAGGAGGACGTGGGGGACAGCAGCGTCGTCGGGGCCGTCGGGGCCGTCGGCGGCGGGCTCGGACCGGTCCGGGGCGGGGCTGCCGGGGGCGGGGGCAGCCGGGGCGGTGGTGTTCGCGGTGTCCGGTGCGCCCGCCTCCGTCGCGGGTACGGCGGATTCGCCGGCCACGCCCGGGGGCAGCCGCAGGGGGCGCAGCTCCGCGGTGCGTACGGTCAGCCGGTGCAGCGCCAGTACGCCCGCGAGTGCGGCCAGCGCGTCGGGGCGGTCGGGGACGGCCACGAGCAGCTCCACGCCCAGCGGCAGGGTGCCGCCCTGCTCCGTACCTGCCGCGCCTGACGCCTCCCCGGCCGCCGCACCCGCCGCCGCGGGCTCCCCCGCCGCGGGCGGCGGCTGCTCGGTCCTGGCGCGCATCGTCAGCGCCGGTGCGCGCGTACGCCACGCCTCGACCGCAAGCCGCTCCTCCGCCGCCCCCGGCGTCCGCCCGGGCCGCTCCCCCGCCGCCGCCCCGGCCGGCCCGCCGGCCAGCGCGGCGTCGACCCGCCGCGCCAGGTCGGCGACCAGCGAGGCCCGCCAGGCGCTCCACGCCGCCGGGCCGGTGGCCAGCGCGTCGGCCTCGGTGAGCGCGTGCAGCAGCTCCAGCGTGCCGCGGTCGCCGACGGCGTCGGCCACGAGGCGTACGGTCGCGGGGTCGTCCAGGTCGCGGCGGGTGGCGGTCTCGACGAGCAGCAGGTGGTGGCGGACGAGGGCGGCCAGGACGCCGGCGTCGGCGGGCGGGAAGCCGATGCGCCGGGCCATGTCGCGGGCGATGGTCTCGCCGGTGGCGCTGTGCCCGCCCGGGCCGTCCGGCCAGCCCTTGCCGATGTCGTGCAGCAGCGCGGCGACAAGCAGCAGGTCCGGCCGGCCCACGCGGCGGGTGAGCGCCGCGGCCCGTACCGCGCTCTCCACGAGGTGGCGGTCGACGGTCCAGCGGTGCACGGCGTTGCGCTGGGGCCGGCAGCGCACCCGCTCCCAGTCGGGCAGCAGCCGCGTGATGAAGCCCTCCGCCTCCAGGCTCTCCCACACCGGCACCGTGGCCTCGCCGGCGCCGAGCAGCGTGACGAGCTGCTCGCGCGCCTCGTCCGGCCACGGCACGGGCAGCGGCGGCGCCTGCGCGGCCAGCAGCCGGACGGCGTGCAGCGACAGCGGCAGCCCCGCCTGCGCGGCGGCGGCAGCGGCGCGCAGCGGCAGCACGGGGTCGCGGGCGGGCCGGGCCGTACGGGCGAGGACGACCTCGCCGTCCTGCTCGACGACGCCGTCGGCGAGGGGGGTGCGCGCGGCGGGGCCGCGCTGGCCGGAGCCGATGAGGCTCCGCAGCCGGGCGGCGCCGCGGCGGCCGCCGCGGGCGCGCAGGACGCGGTCGACCTCGCGCCAGGTGACGTCGGTGGCGTACGCGAGGGTGCGCGCGGCCTCGTAGACCTCGCGCAGCAGCGTGTCGGCGTCGAGCAGGCCGAGGGCGGCGGCGACCTGGTCCTGCTCCTGCAGCGCGAGGCGGTCGGTGGCGCGGCCGGTGGTCAGGTGCAGTACGTCGCGGGTGTCGAGGAGCCGGACGCGGGCGCGGTCCAGGCCCTCGCGGGGTGCGTCGGCGAGCCAGGAGGCGGCGACGGCACGCAGGGCGGTGGCGTCGCGGAGGCCGCCGCGGGCCTCCTTGAGGTCCGGCTCCAGCAGGAACTGCAGCTCCCCGTGGCGCTCGGCCCGCTCGCAGCCCAGCTCGCGCAGCTCGGGCAGGCGGCGGGCGGCGCGGTTGCGCCAGTCGGCGAAGACGGCGGTGCGCAGCGCGGAGGTGAGGGCCGCGTCGCCGGCGACGTGGCGGGCGTCGAGCAGGCCGAGGGTGACCTTGAGGTCGTCGCCGGCGGTCTTGAGCGCCTCGGCGGGGGTGCGTACGGAGTGGTCGAGGGCCAGGCCCATGTCCCAGACCGGGTACCAGAGGCGGTCGGCGAGGGCGGCCAGGGCGGCGGGCTTGAGGGAGCCGTCGTGGAGGAGGAGCAGGTCGAGGTCGCTGCGGGGGGACAGCTCACCGCGCCCGTAGCCGCCGACGGCGACGAGCGCGACGCCCCGGGTACCGCGGGGTCCGCGGACGTCGCCGGGGGCGAGGGTGCGGCGGGCGTCGCGGGCGTCAGCGGCACCGCGGATGCGGCGGGCGTCGCCGCTTTCGTGGTGTGCGCCGTCGCCGGCGGGTGGCAGGGGTCCCCGTACGCCGCCGGAGGGGCCGGGCTCGCGTTCGTTCGCCCCGGGGGCGCCGCCGGTGGCCCCGTGGAGCAGGCCGGCGAGCCACCGGTCCGTGGCCCGCGCCAGCGCGGCCCGCCGCGCCGCGCCGCCCTCGGCGCCGAGCAGCCGCACGCGCGCCGCGGCGTACGCCTCCTCGGCCAGCGGCGCGTCGGGGTCACCGGCCTCCGGTACGGAGTACGCGGCAGGGCCCGCCGGTTCCCCGCCGTGCGGACCGTCCGGCGGTACGGACCCGGCCGCAGCCGCGCCGCCTGCACTGCGCCCCGCAACGGGGCCGTCCGGCCTCGTACCGGCCGCCGCCGGGCCCGTGCCCTCGGGTGTGGCGGCCCCGGCGAGGCCCTCGGCCGCGGGCCCTCCCGTCGCGGTGTCCGCGCCCGGGACCTGCCGGGACCCGCCGGGTGTCCCGGCGCCGGCTCGCGCCGCGGACGCGGGCACGCCCGGGCCGCCGGGTGTGCCGGCCCCGGCTGGTCCCCCGGCTGCCACACCCGCGGGACCGCCCGTCGCGACGCCCGCGCCCCGCCGGGCCCCGCCGGGTGTTCCGGCGGCAGCCCGCGCCGCGGACGCGGACCCTGCGCCGGGCCCCGCACGCTCGCCCGGTCCCTCGGGTGCCGCCTCGGCGGACTCGGCCGGCACCGTTGCCCGCCCGGCAGGGCCGCCCGGAGCCGCCCCCCGTGAGGGGCCCCGGGGGCCCGTCCCGGTGGCGGGCTCCCCCGGCTTCCCGCCCGTGTGTCCCCCCGGCTGCTGTCCGGTCTCCGTCACCCGCGTACTCCCGCCAGTTGGTACGCCCACGGCCGGCCCGCCTCCTCGCGGGCCCGGCCGTGGGCGGGGGTCGCCGACCGCCAGGTCAGAGCGCGTCCGGGCCGCGCTCGCCCGTGCGGACCCGTACCGCCGTGTCCACCGGGACGCTCCACACCTTGCCGTCGCCGATCTTGCCCGTCCGCGCCGCCTTCACCACGACCTCCACCAACTGCTCGGCGTCGTCGTCCTCCACCAGCACCTCGATACGCACCTTCGGCACGAGGTCCACGGTGTACTCCGCGCCCCGGTACACCTCGGTGTGGCCGCGCTGCCTGCCGTAACCGCTGGCCTCCGTGACCGTCAGCCCGTGGACGCCGAAGGCCTGGAGGGCCTCCTTCACCTCGTCCAGCCGGTGCGGCTTGATCACTGCCGTGATGAGCTTCACGCGTCCACCCTCTTGTCCGCGGCCGCGGCCGCCGTCTCCCTGTCCGTGCCCGGCACCTGGCCGCCCGCCGGCCCCGGCACCGGCGCCGCGGCCACCGCCGCCGAGCCCACGCCGCTGAAGTCGTACGCGCTCTCCGCGTGCTGCGACCTGTCGACGCCCGCGAGTTCCTCGTCCTCGCCGACCCGGAAGCCCACCAGCCGGTCGATGCCCTTGGCAAGCAGCCACGTGACGGCGAACGTGTACACGAGCACCACGCCCGCGCCCGCCGCCTGCCGGCCGAGCTGCTCCAGCCCGCCGCCGTAGAACAGGCCGATCTCGTCGATGGCGAAGAAGCCGATCGCGAGCGTGCCGATGATCCCGCCGACGAGGTGGACGCCGACGACGTCGAGCGAGTCGTCGTAGCCCAGCTTGTACTTCAGGCCCACGGCCCAGGCGCAGCCGACCCCGGCGATGATCCCCACGGCCAGCGCGCCCACGGCGTTGACGGACGCGCCGGAGGGGGTGATCGCCACCAGGCCGGCGATGGCGCCGGACGCGGCGCCGAGCATGGTGACGGAGCCGTGCCGCACCTTCTCGTAGATGAGCCAGCCGACGACCGCGGCGCCGGTGGCGACCTGGGTGTTCAGGAGCATCGTCGCGGCGACGCCGTCGGCGGCCAGCTCGGAGCCGGCGTTGAAGCCGAACCAGCCGAACCACAGCAGCGCGGCGCCCAGCAGCACGAAGGGCAGGTTGTGCGGCCGCATCGGGTCCTTCTTGAAGCCGATGCGCTTCCCCACGACGAGCACGGCGGCCAGCGCCGCGATGCCCGCGTTGATGTGCACGGCGGTGCCGCCCGCGAAGTCGATGGCCTTGATGTCGCCGTTGAGCCCGATGAAGCCGTCGGGGCCCCAGACCCAGTGCGCGACGGGGAAGTAGACGATCGTGACCCACAGGGCGATGAACAGCGCCCAGGCGGTGAACTTCACCCGGTCCGCGAGGGCGCCGCTGATGAGGGCGGGGGTGATGATGGCGAACATCAGCTGGAAGGCGGCGAACGCCAGCACCGGGATGCCCTCGTCGCCCCCCGTCAGCGTCTCGGGGGTGATCCCGGCCATCCCGACGTGGTCGAGGTCGCCGAGGATGCCTCCGCCGATGTCGTCGCCGAAGGTGAGGCTGTAGCCGTAGAGCACCCACAGGATGCTGACGATCCCGAGCGAGATGAAGCTCATCATCAGCATGTTCAGGGTGCTTTTGACCCGCACCATGCCCCCGTAGAAGAAGGCAAGACCGGGCGTCATCAACATGACCAGCGCCGCGCTGATCAGTACGAATGCGGTATCGGCGCCATTCAACGTCGCGTCTCCTCCTCGTGTGGCCCGTGCGGCCCGAGCGGGCTGAATCGGTGCGGGCCGGAATGCGCACGAGGCTGGCGCAGCGGGGTTTCCGCCACCGCCCCCCGGTGTTTCGGGAAGGTGACGAAGGCCACGGAGGTGTTACGGCACGGTGAAATTCCAGCGGGCGCGGGCGGGCCCCGTTACTCTCAGCCGGACCAGGGGGCGGCCCGTCCGGGGGACGGGCCAGGGTGACCGGGTGCCGGGGAAGCCGCGGGCGGGATCAGCCGGCGGCTTCCACGGTCTCGGGCAGCTCGCGGGCGAGCCGGTCGGCCAGGTCGGCGACCTCGCCCACGGCGCCGTACCGGCGCACGGCGGTGTCGACGGTCTTCCGCAGCCGGGTGTTGACCCGCTCGGAGCGCACCTGGCCGGCGACGGTCAGCGCCTCGCCGGCGCACAGGGCGCACTGCTCGGGCTCCTCCTCCAGCAGGTGGACGGTGGCCAGGCCGACGAGGTTCAGCGCGTACGAGCGGCGGCGTTCGGCGTCGGCGGCGAACAGCTCGACGGCGCGCGCCATCACGGGGCGGGCGAGGGCGGCGTAGGTGGGGCTGCGGCCGGCGACGTAGGCGAGGTCCCGGTAGGAGTGGGCGTTCTCGCTGTTCAGTTCGGCCTCGGAGAAGAAGCGGATCCAGTCGGGCTCGGGGCTGCCCGGGTCGATCTCGGTGAAGTAGTCCTGGGCCATGCGTACGGCCCGGTGGCAGCGGTCGGGGCGGCCGAGGTTGGCGTACGCGCGTGCCTCCATCGCATACAGCATCGACTGTGTACGGGCGGTGGCGCTGTCGCGGCTGCCGTACTGCGCGAGGTGGATCAGCTCCAGGGCGTCGTCGGCGCGGCCGAGGTGGATCATCTGGCGGGCCATGCTGGACAGGACGTACGCGCCGAGGGGGCGGTCGCCGGCTTCCTTGGCGGCGTGCAGGGCGAGGACGAAGTACTTCTGGGCGGTGGGCTGGAGGCCCACGTCGTAGCTCATCCAGCCGCCGAGCTGGGAGAGTTCCGCGGTGATGCGGAACAGCCGCTCGGCGACCGCGGGCGGGTGCGGCTCCTGCAGCAGGTCGGTGATCTCGTGCAGCTGCCCGACGACGGCCTTGCGGCGCAGCCCGCCGCCGCACTGGGCGTCCCACTGGCGGAACTTGGCGGTGGTGGTCTCCAGCAGCGCCAGCTCGGGGCCGGAGAGGGCGGAGGGCGGAGGGCCGCCGGGCGCGGCGGCGGCTGCGGGGGCCGCGGGGCCGCCGGGGGCCGGCGGGGGCGCCAGCCAGCGCTGCATGGGCTCGACGAGGACGGGGCCGGCGGCGACGTTCAGGGAGGTGCCGAGGAAGCCGCGGCGGGCGAGCATGAGGTCGCTGCGGGAGAACTCGCTGATCTGCTCGACCGTTTCGGCGGCGTTCCACGGCAGGTCGATGCCGGAGACGGCGGGGCGGGGGCGGGCGGCGTGCAGCCCGAGCTGGTCGACGCCGACGACGCAGCCGAACCGCTCGGAGAACAGGTCGGCGAGGATCCGCGGGATCGGCTCGCGCGGCTGCTCGCCGTCGAGCCAGCGGCGGACCCGGGAGGTGTCGGTGCTGATGTGGTGCGCGCCGAGCTGGCGGGCCCGGCGGTTGACCTGTCTGGCCAGCTCGCCCTTGGACCAGCCGCTGCGCAGGAACCAGGAAGTCAGCTCTTCGTTGGGCCCCTTGCCCGCCCCGGTGGCACCGGTCCGGCTGCCGCCCGTGCCGTCCAACTCCAACGCCCCCATCCCGCCTCGGCCGTCGTGGTGCCCCGGATTATCCCCGGAACCGAAGCCCCCGAAGCCCGGTGGGAATTTCCTGCCGTTGGCATATCCACATGTCGCATGCCGCCGCCGCCAGCACTGAAAGTAATCCTACGATCACCGTTTCGCGAGCGGGATCCCGAAAACGCCACCATTCGCCACCCCTACGAGTGAACACCGCACGGGAGACAGGAGGTTGACTTGGCGAGGACGACTCCGCAGCGGGCGAGGTGACGCCGGCAGGGCGCACGCCACGGGTCACGCTACCCCCTGGCGCGCCAGCACACCCCGAATACACCTCCCGGCGACACTGTGTTACCAGCAGACTGCTGTGAGTGAGAAGGCGGAGTAACCAACCGCACCGGCGAGCAGTTGGAGGGGGCATGGGTTTCACGATCGGCGGCATCCGCGGCCGACGCGACGTCGGATCCGTCCGCCGCGCCCGTACGTCCGCCGGACACGCGGTGACGGCGGTGGCGGAGTACACCGGGCTGTGGGGCTGGGACGTGCTGCCCGGCGCGCCCCTCGTGCGCTCCCCCGGCGGCGGGCGCGGCTGCTCCTGCCCGCGGGGCGCCGCCTGCCCCGTACCCGGCGAGCACCCGCTGCCGGATGCCCGCCCCGTCCCCGCCGGCACCCCGCTGGACGAGGTGACCGACGCCTGGGCGGGTGCGCCGGGGGCCGCCGTGCTGCTGCCGGTGGGCCGGTCGTTCGACGCCCTGGAGGTCAGCGCCGCCGCCGGGCGGCGGGCGCTGCCCCGGCTGGAGCGCCTCGGGCTGCCGCTCGGCCCCGTCAGCGTCGCCCCGGACGGGCGGGCGCACTTCTTCGTCGCGCCCGGCGCCGCCGCCGAGCTGCCCCGGCTGCTGTACCGCATGGGCTGGGACGGCACCCGGCTCGACCTGCGCTGCCTGGGCCGGGGCGACCACCTCCTCGCCCCGCCCTGCGATCTGCGCGGCCTCGGCCCGGTGCGCTGGCTGCGCCCGCCGACGCTGGACACGGCGGGCGGCCCGCCGCCGGCCCGGCTGCTGCTGGGCACGCTGGCGTACGCGCAGAGCGCCTGGCTGCGCTCGGGCTGACGGCCGGGTTCGCCCGCCGAAGCGCCCCGGTCCGCCGGGGCGCTCTCGGCAGGCGGCTCAGTCGCCGATCAGCGCGTCCACGAACGCCTCGGGCTCGAACGGCGCCAGGTCGTCCGCGCCCTCGCCCAGGCCCACCAGCTTGACCGGCACGCCCAGCTCCCGCTGCACCGCGATCACGATGCCGCCCTTGGCCGTGCCGTCCAGCTTCGTCAGCACCAGCCCGGTGATGTCCACGACCTCCGCGAAGACCCGCGCCTGCACCAGGCCGTTCTGCCCGGTCGTGGCGTCCAGCACGAGGAGCACCTCGCCGACCGGCCCGTGCTTCTCCACCACCCGCTTGACCTTGCCCAGCTCGTCCATGAGCCCGGTCTTGGTGTGCAGCCGCCCGGCGGTGTCGATGAGCGCCACGTCAGCGCCCTCGTCGATGGCCTCCTTCACCGCGTCGTACGCGACGGACGCCGGATCCCCGCCCTCCGGACCGCGTACGGTGCGGGCGCCGACCCGCTCCCCCCACGTCTGCAGCTGGTCCGCGGCGGCGGCCCGGAAGGTGTCCGCGGCGCCCAGCACCACGGACTTGCCGTCGGCGACCAGCACCCGGGCGAGCTTGCCGGTGGTCGTGGTCTTGCCGGTGCCGTTCACGCCGACGACCAGCACGATGCCCGGCACCTCGGCGCCCTCGGGGCCGACGGACTCGGCGGTGTCCAGCGTCCGGTCGGCCTCCGTGCCGACGAGCGCGAGCAGTTCCTCGCGCAGCAGCGCGCGCAGTTCCTCGGGCGTGCGCGTACCGAGGACCTTCACGCGCTCGCGCAGCCGCTCCACCAGCTCCTGCGTCGGCTGCACGCCGACGTCGGCGGTCAGCAGCGTGTCCTCGATCTCCTCCCAGGTGTCCTCGTCGAGGTGTTCGCGGGAGAGGAGGCCGAGCAGGCCCTTGCCGAGGGAGTTCTGCGAGCGGGCCAGCCGGGCGCGCAGCCGTACGAGCCGGCCCGCCGCGGGCGCGGGGACCTCCAGCTCCGGCGCCGCGGGCGGCGGCGGCTCGGCGACGACGGTGCCGGCGGCGGCCTCGGGCTCGCCGGGCAGGTCCACCTCCTCGATGGTCCTGCGCTGCTCGTCGCCGGGCTCCCCCGCTTCCTCGCCGACCTGCGGCTCTGCGGGGGTCCGGGGGGCGGGCGGCGGCGGGGGTACCTGCTTCCGGCGGCGGGAGCCGACGACCAGGCCGCCCGCGGCGAGGACTGCGACGACGGCGATGGCGATGACGATGACGATGATGTCCATAACGCCCACCAGTATCGCCCGCCCGCGCCGTGTTCGCGGCACCCCGCCCGCTTCCGGCCCTCCGAGGGCGGGCCGGCCCGTTCAGTTGAGCCGCTGGCTGATCACCTTGGAGACGCCGTCGCCCTGCATCGAGACGCCGTAGAGGACGTCGGCGACCTCCATCGTGCGCTTCTGGTGCGTGATCACGATGAGCTGTGAGGTGCGCTGCAGTTCCTGCATCAGCCGCACCAGTCGCTGCAGGTTGGTGTCGTCGAGGGCGGCCTCGACCTCGTCCATCACGTAGAACGGGCTCGGCCTGGCCATGAAGATCGCCACCAGCATCGCCACCGCCGTCAGCGACCGCTCGCCGCCGGACAGCAGCGACAGCCGCTTGACCTTCTTGCCCGGCGGGCGCGCCTCCACCTCCACGCCGGTGTTCAGCATGTCGTCCGGGTCGGTGAGGACCAGCCGGCCCTCGCCGCCGGGGAAGAGGCGGGAGAAGACGCCCTCGAACTCGCGGGCGGTGTCGTGGAAGGCGTCGGTGAAGACCTGCTCGACGCGCTCGTCGACCTCCTTGACCACCTGCAGCAGGTCGGCGCGGGTGCGCTTGAGGTCGTCGAGCTGCTCGGTGAGGAACTTGTGCCGCTCCTCCAGCGCCGCGAACTCCTCCAGCGCCAGCGGGTTGACCTTGCCGAGCTTGGTGTACGCGCGCTCCGCGGCCTTCAGCCGCTTCTCCTGCTCGGCGCGCGCGTACGGCCGCGGCCGGTTGCGCGGGTGCTCGGGGTCGTCGGGCAGTTCCTCGCCCTCCGCGGGCAGCGACGGCGGCACGAGCTGGTCGGGGCCGTACTCCGCCACCAGGTCGGCCGGCTCGACGCCCAGCTCCTCCAGCGCCCGGCCCTCCAACTGCTCGATGCGCAGCCGCTTCTCGGCGCCCAGCACCTCGCCGCGGTGCACGGAGTCCGTCAGCTTGTCCAGCTCGCCGGCCAGCTCGCGGGAGAGCCGGCGCTGCCGGCCCAGCTCCTGCTCGCGCTCGGCCCTGGCCCGCTCGGCGGCGGCGCGCTCCTCCTCGGCGCGGGCGAGGGAGACCTCGACGTGCGCGAGGAGTTGCCGGGCGCCGGCGGCGACCGCGGTGGCGACGGCCGCCTCGTGCCGCAGCCGGGCGCGGCGGCGCTCGGCGCGGGCGCGCGCCTCGCGCTCGGCGCGGGCGGCGCGGTCGAGTCCGTCGGCGCGGCCGGCGAGGCCCTTGACGCGCTCCTCGTGGGTACGGACCTGGAGCCTGGCCTCCATCTCGGTCTGCCGGGCGTTGGCACCGTCGGCGGCGAGCCGGTCGCGTACGGAGGGGTCGGACCCGTCGTCGGCGTCCTCGGCGGCGCCGGCCTCCTCCTCGGCGGTCTCCAGCTGCGCCGCCAGCTCCTCCGCCTCGGCGGCCGCGCGGGCCAGGGCCTCCTCGGCGCGGGCCGCGGCGGCGGCGCTGCGCTCGGCCTCCCCGGCGGCGGCGCGGGCCTGCCCGCCGAGGCGGCCCAGCTCGCCGGCGACGCGGGACTTCTCCCGGTCCGCGGCGCTGCGCCGGCCGCCCAGCTCCTCGACGAGCGCGGCGCACTCGGCACGGCGTGCGACGGCGGCCTCCTGCCGCAGGGCCAGGTGCGTACAGCGGGCGTCCAGCTCGGTCAGCTCGGCCGCCGCCTCGTCGACGGACGCCTGCACCTCCAGCAGGCTGGGGGCGCCGGCGGAGCCGCCGTGGGCGAAGTGGCCGCCGAAGACGTCGCCTTCCGCGGTGACGGCGGTCAGCTCGGGCCGGGCGGAGACGAGGTCTTCCGCGTCCTCCAGCGTGGCGACGTACACGGTACGGGCCAGCAGCCGCCGTACGGCGGGCAGGAGCTGGTCGGGGCCGGCGACCAGGGCGGCGAGGTGGCGGGCGCCGGGCGGGAGTTCGCCGGCGGGGGCCGGCTCGTACGGGGCGTCGCCGAGGAGCAGCGCGGCGCGGCCGGCGTCGTGCTTGCGCAGCAGCCGCAGCGCGTCGGCCGCGGCGGCGGGGCCGGAGACGGCGAGGGCGTCGGCGGCGGCACCGAGCGCGGCGGCGACGGCGACCTCGTACCCGGAGGCGACGGTGAGCAGTTCCGCGGCCGGACCGAGCACGCCGGTCAGCTTGTCGCGGGCCTGGAGCAGGGTGCCGGTGCCGTCCTTGCGGCGCAGGCCCAGGGCGAGCGCGTCGCGGCGGGCGGTGGTGGCGGCGCGGGCGCGTTCGGCCTCGGCCGCCTCGTCGCGGGCGGCGGTCAGCTCGGCCTCCGCGGCCTTGAGGGCGCTCTTCGCCGCCTCCTGCTCCGCGGCCAGTTCGCTGTCGCCCTCGTCCAGCCCGTCGACCTCGGCCTTCAGCGTCTCGTACGCCTCCTGGGCGACGGCGGCGCGCTCCTCGGCCTCGTCGCGGGCGGTGGCGAGCCGGTCGATCTCGGCCTGCGCGGAGGCGGCGCGGCCGCGGGCGGCGGTGACCTTGCCGCTGAGCCGGGCGAGCCGTTCGCGGCGGTCGGCGACGGCGCGGGCGGCGTCCTTCAGCCGCCGCTCCTCGGCGGCGAGCCGGCGCTCCAGCTCGGCGCGATGGGCGACGGTGTCCTCCAGCGCGAGTTGCGCGGCCTCCAGGGCGGCCTCGAGTTCGGCCTCCTGCTCGCGGATGCGCTGCGCCTCGCGCTCCAGGTCCTCCGGGTCGCGCCCGCGCCGCTCCTCCTCGGGGGCGGCGGTGGCGTGCTTGGCGCGGGCGTCGGCGAGGCTGACGGTGCCGCGCACCCGCTCGGCGAGCTGGCCGAGTTCGTGCCAGGCGCCCTGGGCCTCGGTGAGCCGCGGGGTGAGGGCGCGTACCTGCTCCTCCAGGGCGGACTCGCGGGCGCGGGCGGCGGCCAGCTCGGCCTCCGCGGCCTCCTTGCGCGCCTTCAGGGCCGCTTCGTCGGCGATCTCGGCGGAGAGCGCCGCGCGCAGGGTGACGAGGTCGTCGGCGAGCAGCCGCAGCCGGGCGTCGCGCAGGTCGGCCTGGATGACGGCGGCCCGGCGGGCGACGGCGGCCTGCCGGCCCAGCGGCTTGAGCTGGCGGCGCAGTTCGTCGCTGAGGTCCTGGACGCGGGCGAGGTTGGCCTGCATCGCGTCCAGCTTGCGCAGCGCCTTCTCCTTGCGCTTGCGGTGCTTGAGGACGCCGGCGGCCTCCTCGATGAAGGCGCGGCGTCCCGACGGGTCGGCGTGCAGGACGGAGTCGAGCTGCCCCTGGCCGACGATGACGTGCATCTCGCGGCCGATGCCGGAGTCGGACAGCAGTTCCTGGATGTCGAGGAGGCGGCAGGTGTCGCCGTTGAGCTGGTACTCGCTGCCGCCGCTGCGGAACATCGTGCGGGTGATGGTCACTTCGGCGTAGTCGATGGGCAGCGCGCCGTCGGAGTTGTCGATCGTCAGCGAGACCTCGGCGCGGCCGAGCGGCGGCCGGCCGGTGGTCCCGGCGAAGATGACGTCCTCCATCTTGCCGCCCCTGAGGGACTTCGCCCCCTGCTCTCCCATCACCCAGGACAGCGCGTCCACCACGTTGGACTTTCCGGAGCCGTTCGGGCCGACGACGCAGGTGATACCCGGCCCGAAGCGGAGGGTGGTGGCGGAGGCGAAGGACTTGAACCCCCGGAGCGTGAGGCCCTTCAAGTGCACTGGCGAGCTCTCCTCCGGCGACGAAACATGTGCCGGAGACTCTATCGCGCAAGCCGGTTTCACTGGGTAACCGTCGGGGCACATCAATTACGGAGCATCACCCCCCGGGGTGCCGGCTCCGGGGCGGGTTCCCTCCCGGGGTATCCGTAAAGCGATGGAGAAACGACGAAGGGACGCGGTTAAGCGTCCCTTGACAGTTATCTCAAGCGGTTGAGGTGCAGACCTGACGGTTCTCGCATGATTGTCAGGTAAGCGCAGGCTCCGCCTGGGATACGTCGAGCAGTGACTCGCTGTTGTGAGCAGCGGCGGCGGCGAGCATGTCGTTCTCGGCCTGGACGCGGACAAGCTCCGACTCCAGGTCCTGGACACGCTGCTGCAGCCGTCGCATCTCGGCGAGGAGTCGCGGGTCAGTGCCGCCGACGTAACCGAGAAGCGCCTTTGCCATGATTGAAGGTCCTCCACACTGATGTGACCGACCGAGCGGTGTGGGTCGTGAGGGATTCGCACCCGCGTGTCTGCCCATGGCGCAAAACAGCTAGGGTGCGCGGGGCTTCAAGCGTCTCACCAAATAGTTTGACGGTCAACACGATCACACCCCGTATCGGGCGCGGCCCGTGCAATTGCAGGCCGCGGGGGGTGGCAGGACCCGTCTGGTGTGAGAGCTTTGCACGGCCGGAAGCCGTTGGCAACCCGCTGGTCATCCCTGCTGGACCAGCCCTTATGGCGCAGCGTGCTCAACGGATGGCAAATGAGTGATATCCGCCGCGCGGCTCGTCCCAGATCTCCGTCACACCCGACACGCGCCCCGGCGTGTCGGCGGACCGCAACCACTCCAGCAACTCCTGGCACTGCTCTCGCGGACCTTCGGCGACGATCTGGACCCGGCCGTCCGCGAGATTCGCGGCGAAGCCGCTGAGGCCGCCGATCTCCAGCGCCCGGGCGCGGGTGAACCAGCGGAATCCGACCCCCTGCACCACACCGCGCACCCATGCCGTCATGCGGACGTCTGTACTCATGTGACGCACGCTATCCGGACGATCGGCCCGCGGGCACGTGAGGTGCGGGGGTCATGGCGTACAGTCTGCCGACAGCAATATCACTCGTGTGTGCGAGTGGCGTATGCACAGTAGTTGTTGTCGTCGGACGTGAGGGGTCAGCCGGATGGGCCGCCACAGACGCTCGGAGCCGCAGCCCCCGGCAGGCAGCCGGGACGCCCCCGGCGCATACGGCTCCTACGACCGGTACGACTCGTACGAGCCGTACCCCGGCCGCGAGGCGCACGGCGCCGGCCGGACGCGGGGGCAGCACCGCAGGCAGAGCCCCGCCAGGGCCGGGATGCTCGGTACGTCGGCGGCGCTGGCCGTCGGCGCGGTGGCGATGGCCTCCGGCGTCCTCGGCAGCGGCTTCGACCTCGACCGCGGCAACGGCGGTCCCGCCGGGCACGTCGAGGCGGGCGACCCGCCCTCCCCCAGCACGCAGGGGTCCTCCGACCTGCCGACGCGGGAGGCGTCGCCGTCCGCGAGCCGCGGCTCGGACCGGTCGGAGAGCGGCAAGCCGGAGGCGAAGAAGGCGGCCGGCAAGGACGGCGGGCGGGACAAGGAGTCGAAGAGCGCCTCGCCGTCGACCTCGGCACCCGAGCGTGAGAAGCCGGAGTCCGCCGACCCGTCGTCGAAGGCCCCGAGCCCGTCCCGTACGCAGTCGGAGTCGCCGTCCCCGACGCAGTCGGAGACCTCCGAACCCACCCGCTCGGCGAAGCCGACCGCCACCGCCGACGCCACCACCGCCGCCGAGGCGGAGGTGCTGCGGCTGGTCAACCAGGAGCGCGCGCAGGCGGGCTGCCGCCCGCTGACGAACGACCCGGAGCTGGCGAAGTTCGCCGGCGACTACAGCCAGGACATGGCCCAGCGCGGCTTCTTCGACCACACCGACCCCGACGGGAACGACCCGTGGGAGCGCGCGCAGGACTACGGCATAGCGGACCTCGGCGGGGAGAACATAGCCCGCGGCCAGGCCAACGCGCAGTCGGTGATGGACGCCTGGATGAACAGCGAAGGCCACCGCGCGAACATACTGAACTGCGACTTCCGCACCCTGGGCGTCGGCGCGCACTTCGCCGACGGCGGCCCCTGGTGGACGCAGAACTTCGGCTTCTGAGAAACCCCGCGCCCGCCGCTCGCGTCAGTTGCGCGGCGGGCGCTGGCAGCGCGGGCAGAAGTAGCTGGAGCGGTTCATCCACGGGCGGCGGCGGATCGGGGTGCCGCAGCGGCGGCAGGGTTCGTCCTCCCGGCCGTACGCGTCCAGCGAGCGGGCGAAGTAGCCGGACTCGCCGTTGACGTTGACGTAGAGGCTGTCGAAGCTCGTGCCGCCGACGTCGAGCGCGGCGTTCAGCACCGCGCGGACGTGCCCGAGCAGTTCCTCGGTACGGGGGCGCGTGAAGCCGGCGGTGGGGCGCTCGTAGTGGAGGCGGGAGCGCCACAGCGCCTCGTCCGCGTAGATGTTGCCGACGCCGCTGATCAGCGACTGGTTCAGCAGCGCCCGCTTGATCGTGGTCCGGCTGCCGCGCAGCGCCGCGTGGAACGCCGCATCGTCGAACGCCGGGTCGAGCGGGTCGCGGGCGATGTGCGCGATGACGTCGGGCAGTCCCCCGGCCGCGTTCGGGTGCAGCGAGAGCCCGCCGAAGGTGCGCTGGTCGACGAAGCGTAGCTCCGTGTCCGTCTCGTCATCGAAGCGGACCCGGATCCGCAGGTGCTTCTCGTCCGGCGCCGCCTCCGGCTGGACCAGCAGCTGGCCGCTCATGCCGAGGTGCGCGAGCACCGACTCGGGCCCGTCGGCCAGCGGCAGCCACAGGTACTTGCCGCGGCGCCGCGGCTCCCCCAGCGGGTGCCCGGTCAGCCGGGCGGCGAAGTCGGCGGGGCCGGCGGCATGCCGGCGTACGGACCTGGGGTGCAGCACCTCGACGGAGCCGACCGTGCGGCCCGCGACCCACTTCGCCAGGCCGCGGCGCACCACCTCGACCTCCGGCAGCTCCGGCATCGCCGCGCTACCGGTCGGCGGCCTGCGCCGCCCCGGCGGAACCCGCAGCGGCGTCGCCGTCCGCGGAGTCCTGCGCGTCCGCCGGCGCACCGGCGGAGGCAGCCCCGGGCGCATGCGCGGACGCCCCGTCGGACCCGTCGGCCGGCACGGCGGACTCCGGGGCCGCGACCGCGGAGCCGTTGCTCCCCGCCGTGCCCGTGCCCGCCCCGCCGTCCGCCGCGGTCGCGCTGATCGCACGCCACGCGGTGTCCGCCGCCTGCTGCTCCGCTTCCTTCTTGCTGCGGCCGGTGCCGGTGCCGTACGTGACACCACCGACGCGGGCGGCAGCCGTGAAGGTCTTCTCGTGATCCGGGCCGGTCTCGCTGACCAGGTACTCCGGCACGCCCAGTCCCCTGGCGGCCGTCAGCTCCTGGAGCGAGGTCTTCCAGTCCAGGCCCGCCCCGAGGTTCGAGGACTTCTCGATCAGCGGGTCGAAGAGCCGGTGCACCAGCTCGGACGCCGCCTCGAGTCCCTTGTCCAAGTAGACCGCGCCGATGACGGCCTCCAGCGTGTCCGCGAGGATCGACGCCTTGTCCCGGCCGCCCGTGCCCTCCTCGCCCCGGCCGAGCCGGATGAAGGCACCCAGCTCGAGTCCGCGGCTGACCTCGGCGAGCGCACGAGAGTTGACCACCGCGGCCCGCAGCTTGGCCAACTGGCCCTCCGGCAGGTCGGGGTGGCCCCGGAACAGCGTGTCGGTGACCACCAGGCCGAGCACCGAGTCCCCGAGGAACTCGAGCCGCTCATTGGTGGGCAGACCGCCGTTCTCGTACGCGAACGAGCGGTGGGTCAGGGCGCGCACCAGAAGGGCGGGCTCGAGTTCGTACCCGAGCCGCCCTTCCAGGATCTTGGGGGACGAGGCTGTGTCGGCCGGCGCCTTCCGCGGCGTAGTGGCATCTGACATGAGCCTTCTCCCCGTCGCTCAGACCTCGAGGACCTGGCGGCGGTTGTACGTGCCGCAGTTCGGGCATGCGATGTGCTGCTGCTTGGGCTCGTGGCAGCGCTCGCATGCCACCAGGTGCGGGACCGCAGCCTTCCACTGCGACCGGCGGTGGCGCGTGTTGCTGCGCGACATCTTCCGCTTCGGAACGGCCACGGCTACTTCTCCTGCTTCTCGCCGGCGCCGTCGTCAGCGCCGCTCGTGTCGTTCTTCTCGCCGTCCGAGACGGTCTCGGCGAGTCCCTGCAACGCCGCCCACCGGGCGTCGACGACGTCGTGCCGGTGGTCCGGGTCGTCCGCGAGCCGCGCCCCGCAGTCGGGGCACAGGCCCGGGCAGTCCTCCCGGCACACCGGCTGCAGCGGCAGTGCGAGCACCACCGCGTCGCGCAGCTCGGGTTCGAGGTCGAACATGTCGTCCTCGAGGTACAGCGCCTCCTCCTCCGCGTCCGCCTCCTCGGCGTCCGCACCGGACCCGCCGCCGCGGGCCACACGGCCCCTGGCGTCGGTCTCCGGGTAGGAGTACAACTCCTGGATGTCCACTCGGAGCTCCTGCCCGAGCGGCTCCAGACACCTTACGCACTCGCCCGTCGCCCGTGCCCGGGCGGTGCCCGTGACGAGCACCCCCTCCATCACGGACTCGAGCCGCAGCTCGAGCTCGACGGGGTCGCCCTCCGGCACGCCCACCACCTCGTTGCCGAGGTCCTTGGGCGCCGGCACGGTGCGGGTCAGCCGCTTGAGCGTACCGGGACGACGGCCCAGGTCCCGTGTGTCGAACACGAGAGGGGCGCGGTGGTCCGGATGGGCTTTCAGGGCTTTCCTGCTTTCGTGCACCCTGCGCATGACGGGCAGGGACGGGCGCGGCGCGATACGGCGAGGGTCCAGAATACTTGAGACCCCGCCCAAGACCCAATCCGGGCACCGGTCGGCGGCCGGGCCCGGGCGGGCGCTCCCCCGCGGCTCAGCGGCCGCGGTCGTCGTACTCCCGGAGCTGCGACATGTCGATCATGCTCGTGTCGAAGAGGCTCGTCTCGTCCAGCGCGGCCGGCGCCGGGGTGTAGCCGCCCTGCTGCGGCAGGTGCGCGTCGCCGTGGCCGTACGGCATCTGCTGGGTCCCGTCCGGGTACGCACCGGCCCCCTGCTGCTCCGGCTGCCCGGCCTGCTGCGGCCAGCCGTAGCCGGGGTCGGGCTGCTCGTAGCCCTGCTGGTAGCCCTGGCCGTAGCCCTGCGGGTAGTCCGGCTGCTCCGGCTGCGGGTAGCCGGTCTGGGCGTAGCCCTGGGCGGCGGAGGCGTCGTAGTACGCGGCGGCGGGCTGCGGGACGGCGTGCGGGGGCTGCTGGGCGGGCAGCGGCGGGACCGCGGGGTCCTGGACGCCGGGGCGGTGCCCGGGGCCGGGCGCCGGCGGGTCGGCCAGCTCGGCCAGCTCCGCGAGGTAGTTCTCGTCCGTCGTGCCCCCGTGCCCCGCACCGGGCTGCCCGAAGGTCTCGCCGAGCTGGTCCGTCGGCCGCGCGCCCTGGAGCTTCTGCCGGCCGCGGCCGACCGCCTCCAGGGTCTTGGTCAGCACCGACTGGAACGCCTGGAACTGCGCCTCGACGTACGTGTCCGCGCGCCTGCGCTGCTCCTGCGGGTCGGCGCTGCGCTCCGGCGCCTCGCCCGCCGGGTCCTGGCCGGCGTCGTAGGCTTGCGGGTCGTCGTACCCGGGGGCGCGGCCCAGCAGCTTGTCCCGGCCGCGGTCGACCGAGCCGATGGTCTTGGTGAGGACTACCTCGAAGTTGGCGAGCTTGCTGTCGACGTAGTCGTCGGCCTCGGCGCTGATCTGCTCGGCCTCCTGGCGGGCCTCGCCGAGGATCCGGTCGGCCTCGGCCTGGGCGTGCCGGGCGACCTCGGTGTCGGAGATCAGCGCGCCGCGCCGGGTCTGCGCCTCGTCGAGGATCTGCTCGGCCTCGCGGCGCGCCTCCTCGACCAGTTGCTCGCGCCCGCCGAGCAGCTGCTGCGCCTGGGCGAGCGACCCGGGGAGGGCCTCGCGCACCTCGTTCAGCATGCCGAGCAGCTCGGCGCGGTTGACCACGCACGACGCCGACATGGGCATGGACCGCGCGCCCTGCAGGGCCTCCGCGATCTCGTCGAGCTTCCTCTGCACGTCCATGGGGAAAGACTCTACGGCGCCCGGCTAGGAGTTGGTGAGGCGTTCGTCAAGTGCCCGGTTGACAACCGGGGGTACGAGGTGGGATACGTCGCCGCCCCAGGTGGCGACCTCCTTGACCAGGCTGGAGGAGAGGAAGCTGTACGTCGGGTTGGTGGGGACGAAGAGCGTCTCCACGCCCGACAGGCCGTTGTTCATCTGGGCCATCTGGAGCTCGTAGTCGAAGTCGCTGACGGCGCGCAGCCCTTTGACGATGGCGGGGATGTCGCGCTCCTTGCAGTAGTCCACGAGGAGGCCGTGGAAGCTCTCGACCTCCACGTTGCCGTACTCCTCGGTGCACTGGCGGATGAGGTCCATCCGCTCGTCGACGGTGAACATCCCCTTCTTCGACTTGTTGATCATCACGGCGACGTGCACGACGTCGTAGAGCTTCGAGGCCCGGGCGATGATGTCGAGATGCCCGTTGGTGATGGGGTCGAAGGACCCCGGACAGACGGCGCGGCGCAACGGTGGTTCCTCGCTCTCGGTTCCGGTCATGAGGGTCGTGGTTCGGAAAGGGTGCGGGCGGCGGGTCCTGAGGGTCAGCGGGCCGGTGAGGCGGCGCGACCGTACCAGAGCGTGCCCTCGCCGTAGCGCCTGGCCCGCAGCCCCTCGAACCCGCCGGGCCAGGGGAATTCACCGCCTCGCGTGCTGCGCTCCACGGTGGCGAGCGCGCCCGGGGACAGCCAGTCGTGCGCACGGAGTGTGACGAGTATCTCGCCCACCGCGGCGTCGGTCACCTCGTACGGCGGGTCGAGGAAGACCAGGTCGTACGGGTCCGGGGGCGGGGGCCCGGCGACGACCTGCTCCGCGCGGGCGGCGCGGACCTCGGCGCCGGGCAGGCCGAGGGCGCGGACGTTCTGCCGGATGACGCGGGCGGCGCGGGCGTCGGCCTCGACGAGCAGCGCGTGCCCGGCGCCGCGGGAGAGCGCCTCCAGGCCGACGGCGCCGGAGCCGCCGTACAGGTCGAGGACGCGCAGGCCGTCGAGGGTGCCGAGCAGGGCCTGCCAGGTGGAGAAGAGACCCTCGCGGGCGCGGTCGGAGGTGGGCCGGGTGCCGGTGCCGGGCGGCACGGCCAGGCGCCGCCCGCCGGCGGTGCCGGCGATCACGCGGGTCATGGCTGCTGGGTGTCCTTGTCCTCACGGGCGCGGTCCGTCCCACGATATGCCTCCGGGGTGACGGCCGCGGTGCCGCCCGGTGGCGCCCGCCCGACGAAGCGGCCACAATCGGCCGGCCCCCGGGCCCCGGCACGGCTCATGCCCGCACCGCCCGCACCTCGCGCGCGCCCCGGCCACGGCCTCAGCCCTTGTCGAGGAACTGTTCGCGTTCATCGTCCAGCAGGCTCGCCAGCGCTCCGCGCAGCTCCGGGTACGCGGTCAGCTCCGGGTCCTGCGCCACGATCGCCGCCGCGGCGTCCCGGGCCTCGGCGATGACGTCCTCGTCGTCGATGACCGCGAGCATCTTCAGGCTGGAGCGGGCCCCGGACTGGGCCTGGCCCAGGACGTCGCCCTCGCGGCGCTGCTCCAGGTCGATGCGGGAGAGCCGGAAGCCGTCCTGTGTGGCGGCGACCGCGTCCAGCCGGGTCCTGGCCGGGGTGCCCTCGGGCATCTCCGTGACCAGCAGGCAGAGCCCGGCGGCGGCGCCGCGGCCGACCCGGCCGCGCAACTGGTGCAGTTGGGAGACGCCGAAGCGGTCGGCGTCCATGATGACCATGCCGGTGGCGTTGGGGACGTTGACGCCGACCTCGATGACGGTCGTGGCGACCAGCACGTCGACGTCGCCGGCGGCGAACCGGCGCATCACGTCGTCCTTGGCGTCCGGCTGCATCCGCCCGTGCAGCACCTCGACCCGCAGTCCCGCCAGCGGCGCCCCGGGGGCGGCGGAGAGCTGCGCGGCGACGTCGAGGACCGCGAGCGGGGGCCGCTTCTCCGCCTCGTCCTCCGGCGACGGCGGCTCCGCCGCGCCCTTTCCGCTTCCCTTGCCGGTCTTCCCGCCCTTGGCCTCCGCCTCCTCGGCGGAGTCCCCGATGCGCGGGCAGACGACGTACGCCTGGTGGCCGCCCTCGACCTCCTCGCGCACCCGCTCCCAGGCCCGGGAGAGGAAGTGCGGCTTGTCGGCCGCGGGCACGACGTGGCTGGCGATGGGCGAGCGCCCGGCCGGGAGCTGGTCGAGCACGGAGGTCTCCAGGTCGCCGAAGACCGTCATCGCGACCGTACGGGGGATGGGCGTGGCGGTCATCACCAGCAGGTGCGGCGTGCGCTTGTCGTCCCCGCGGTTGCCCTTCGCGCGCAGCGCGTCCCGCTGCTCGACGCCGAAGCGGTGCTGCTCGTCGACGACGACCAGGCCCAGGTCGTGGAACTGCACCTTGTCCTCGATCAGCGCATGCGTCCCGACGACGATCCCGGCTTCGCCGGTGGCCAGGTCGAGCAGCGCCCTGCGGCGCGCCGCCGCGCCGGAGGAGCCGGTGAGGAGCTCGACCTTCGTGCCGTGCTCGGCGCCGCCCAGCAGGCCGGCCTCGGCCAGCTCGCCCATCATCTCGGTGATCGACCGGTGGTGCTGCTGGGCCAGCACCTCGGTCGGCGCGAGCATCGCGGCCTGCCCGCCCGCGTCCACGACGGCGAGCATCGCGCGCAGCGCCACGAGCGTCTTGCCGGAGCCCACCTCGCCCTGGAGCAGCCGGTGCATGGGGTGGTCGGTGGCCAGGTCGGCGAAGATGTCGGCGGAGACCCGCCGCTGCCCCTCGGTGAGGGTGAACGGCAGCCGCGCGTCGAAGTCCGCGAGCAGCCCCTCGGCGGGCGCCACCCGCGGCACCGCGGGCAGCTGCCCGGCGGCGTGCCGCCGGCGGGCCAGGGCGATCTGGAGGACGAACGCCTCGTCCCACTTCAGCCGGTCCCGCGCCGCCCACAGGTCGGCCTTGGTCTTCGGCCGGTGCACCTTCAGCAGCGCCTCGCGCAGCGGTACGAGCCCGCGCTCGGCCCGCAGCGCCGCGGGCAGCGGGTCGGCGACGCCCTCCCAGCCGGTGGCCTCCAGCCCGTCCACCACGGTGTCGACGGCCTGCTGGAGCTGCCAGGACGCGAGCTGCCGGCACGCCGGGTACAGCGGGAGGAGCTTGCCGGCCCACTCGTCCGCCGCGGCGTCGGCGCCCGCGCCTTCCTGGCCGGCCAGCGGCTTGTAGTCGGGGTGGGCGAGCTGGCGCTTGCCGTTGAAGACGGTGACCTTGCCGGCGAAGAGGGCGCGCCGGCCGGGGAGCAGCTCCTTCTGCGGGTGGTACGCGCCGCGCCCGAAGAACACGAGGGTGAGCCGGCCGCTGCCGTCGGTGATGACCACCTGGAGCCGGCGCCCCCGGCCCGTACCCAGCATGGCGGCCTTCTCGACCTGCGCGACGACCGTGACGTGCTCGTCGGTCTCCAGGTCGGCCAGCCGCGTCAGCTCGCCGCGCTCGGCGTACCGGCGGGGGTAGTGGTGCAGCAGGTCTCCGACCGTGTGCAGATCCAGGTGCTCCGCCATGGCCTTGGCGGTCCGGTCGCCGACGGTCGTCTTCAGGGGCTCTTCCAGCACGGACACGCGTCCATTGCACACCATCGGACCGACAGAGCGTGGAAACCCCTGGTAACGCGAGCCCGCCCGGTCCTACGATGGTCCGCCCCGAACTCCCCTTCGCGATCACCGACGACCGGGATCGCCCGACCCGCGCCGCCACGCCCACCCCCCGCCGGCGCTCTCGCGATGACTCCTGAGAACGCTGCGCACACCGCGTCCCACACCTTCCAGGTCGACCTGCGCGGCCTGGTCGACCTGCTCTCCCACCACCTGTACTCCAGTCCCCGGGTCTACCTGCGCGAGCTGCTGCAGAACGCCGTCGACGCGGTCACCGCCCGCCGCGCGGCCGACCCTGCCGCGCCGGACCGGATCCGGCTGTACGCGGCGCCGGAGGCGGAGCCCGCCGGCGGGCTCCGCGTCGAGGACAGCGGCGTGGGGCTCACCGAGGCGGAGGTGCACGAGCTGCTGGCCACCATCGGCCGCAGCTCCAAGCGCGCCGGCGGCCTGGAGTCCGCACGGGCGGAGTTCCTGGGCCAGTTCGGCATCGGCCTGCTGGCCTGCTTCCTGGTCGCCGAGCGGATCCGGGTGGTCAGCAGGTCGGCCCGTGAGCCGGCGGCGCCGCCGGTGGAGTGGACGGCCGCCGACGACGGTTCGTACACGGTGCGGACCCTCCCCCCGGCCGCCCGCCCGGAGCCCGGCACCACCGTGCACCTGACGCCGCGGCCC
The DNA here is from genome assembly GCF_020400605.1 of Streptomyces aculeolatus. Classification (GTDB taxonomy): domain Bacteria; phylum Actinomycetota; class Actinomycetes; order Streptomycetales; family Streptomycetaceae; genus Streptomyces; species Streptomyces aculeolatus. The sequence continues at coordinate 160,933 of NZ_JAINRD010000005.1, forward strand.
GGCTGCGCCGAGTGGTTCGAGCCCGCCCGCGTCGCCGCCCTCGCCCGCGAGTTCGGCTCCCTCCTGCCGTACGACGTGCGCGTCGGCGAGGCGCCGGTCACCGAGCTGCCGGCCGTCTGGGACCGCCCGTACCCGAGCCCGGCCGCCCGCCGGGTGGCGCTCGCGGGGCACTGCCGGGACGTCTTCGGCTTCACCCCCCTCGACGCCGTCGAGCTGGACGTCCCGCTCGCGGGCGTGCGCGGGGTCGCGTACGTCCTGCCGTCCGCCGTCAGCCCGGCCCAGCGCGCCGGGCACCGCGTGTATCTGAAGGGCATGCTGCTCACCACGCGCGCCGACGGGCTGCTGCCCGACTGGGCGTTTTTCGTCCGCTGCGTCGTGGACACCGACAGCCTGCGCCCGACGGCCTCGCGGGAGGCGCTGTACGAGGACGAGACGCTGCTCGCCGTACGGGAGGCGCTCGGCGGCGCCGTACGCGACTGGCTGACATCGCTGGCCACCGGCGACCCGGACCGGCTCGCGCAGTTCCTCTCCGTGCATCACCTGGGCGTGAAGTCGCTGGCCCGGCACGACGAGGAGATGCTGCGCACGATGCTGCCCTGGCTGCCGTTCGAGACTACCGACGGACAGGTGTCGCTGGCGGAGTTCGCGCAGCGCCACCCGGTGGTGCACTTCACGCGCAGCGTGGAGGAGTTCCGGCAGGTCGCGCCGATCGCCTCCGCGCAGGGCATCGGCGTCGTCAACGGCGGCTACACGTACGACGCGGAGCTGGTCGAGCTGCTGCCCCGGGTACGTCCCGGGACGGCGGTCGCCGAGCTGGACCCGGACACCGTCACCGCGCACCTGGACGGCGTCGACCCGGCCGAGGAGCTGGCCCTGTCCGGCTTCCTCGGCGTCGCCCGCGCCCGTCTCGACCCGCTCGCCTGCGACGTCGTGCTGCGCGCCTTCCACCCGCTGACCGTGCCCGCGCTCCACCTCGACGACCGCGCCGCCCGGCACGAACGGGCCCGTGCGGACGAGGAGGAGCAGGCCGACGAGCTGTGGGCGGGGATCCTCGGCAGCCTGCGCGGCGGCACCCCGCGCGCCCGGCTGGTCCTGAACCACCGCAGCCCGCTGGTGCGCCGGATCGGCGCGCTGGGCGCCCCCGAGCTGGTCGGCAGCGCGGTCGAGGCGCTGTACGGGCAGGCGCTGCTGATGGCGCAGCGCCCGCTGCGGCCGGCCGACTCGGCGCTGCTGAACCGGGCGTTCGCCGGCCTGCTGGAGTGGGCGGTGCACCCGCCGGGGGCGGCGGATCCCGCCGGCGGAGACCCCGGAGGCGACCCCGGAGGCGACCTCGGCGCCGGCGAGGGGGACGGCCGATGAGCACCGGTGCCACCTCCCCCGCGCCCGCCGGGCCCCCCGCCGACATCCACGCCTTCCGGCGGGCGATGCACGACAACGCGCGGGAGCCCGAGGGCCCCGGCCGCAACGCGGGCGCGGAGCGGCTGCTCGCCGAGGCGGAGCGGACGGGCGAGGCCGCGTTCGTCGTCGAGGGCCTGATCCACCTGCTGCAGACGTACAACTTCAGCTCCGAGCAGGACAAGATGTTCGTCCCCTTCGCGCGCCTGCTGCGCATGTGGGACGAGAGACCCGGGGACTTCGATGAGGAGGACACCCACCACCTGTTCTGGATGTTCAAGTGGGTCTCCTCCGGGATGACGGACCAGCCGCACATCCCGCTGGCCGCGATGGAGAAGTGGCTCGCCGAGATGGAGCGTCGCTACCGCCTCGCGGGCCACAGCGAACGCGCCGTGCGGCAGGCGGAGTACCACATCGCCGAGCACGTCGGCGACGACGCGCGCGCCGCCCGCGCGTACGCCGCCTGGCGCGCCGCGGAGCGCGACGCCAAGAGCGACTGCCACGCCTGCGAGCTGCGCGGCCAGGGCAGTTGGGAGGCGGGGCACGGCGACGACGACGCGGCGCTCGAACTGTGGGCGCCGGTCCTCGCCGGCGTGCACACCTGCGCGCACGAGCCGCACGCCACGCTCGCGGAGTCGCTGCTGCCGCTGCTGCGGCTGGGCCGCGCCGACGAGGCGCGGGCCAACCACCTGCGCGGGCACCGGATGGTGCGGCGGATGGAGAGCATGCGGTTCGCGTTCGCGCGGCACGTGGAGTTCTGCGCGCTGACGGGCAACGAGGCGCGGGGGCTCGAACTGCTGGCGGAGCGGCCGGCCTATCTGTCGGACAAGGGAGAGCCGTCCAGCCTCATGGCGTACCTGGCGGTCACCGCGCTGCTCACGCGGCGGCTGGCCGGGCTGGGCCTCGGCGGGGAGCCCGTGGTGGGCCCGCCGGGCGCCGCGGGCGCGGGCCGGGAGTGGACGGTCACGGAGCTGCGGGCCTACGCGGAGCGGGAGGCGCTGGCGCTCGCCGGCCGCTTCGACGCGCGCAACGGCACGGCGGCGGTGTCGGCGACCGTACGCGAGCGGATGACACGGGCGCCGCTGGCGGAGCGGCTGCCGCTGGGGCTGCGGGTGCGCCGGACGGGGCGGCGGGGCACGGTCCCCGCGACGGCCGCCCCGGCGCCTCGCGCCGCGGGGGTGCCCGCCGCGGCGGCACCGGCCGGGCGGACCGGGGTGGCGGAGTTGCTGCAGGCGGCGAGGGAGCGGACCGGGGCCCGTCACCCCGACGCGGTACGGGCCTGGGCGGACGTGGCGCGCGCGGCGGCGGAGACGGGCGCCGAGCTGTCCGCGGGTGACCGCGCGGAGGTCGCCGCCCACCGCGCGATACACCCGGACACGGCGGACGGCGAGGCCCCGGGCCTCTTCCGGACGGCGGCCGAGCTGTTCGAGGCCGCGGGCGACCCGGGCCGGGCGGTGGTGGCGCGCGCCCGCGCGGCGTTCGCCGTCGCACGCGAAGGCCGTACGGACGACGCCCTGGCGGCGGTCGCGGAGCCCTGCGCGCGGGCGCTGGAGCTGCACGCCGCGGGCCGCGCCACGGCGGCCGAGGCGGCGACGGCGCTGATCTGCCGGGCCCGTATCCACACCCTGGGCGGCGACGGCGGGACGGCGGACGCCGACGGCACGGCGGACGCCGGCGGGACCGGCGCTCCCGCGCGGGCCGACGCGGACGCTCCCCGTACCGCCGCCGAGGCGGTGGCCGCGGTGCTGGCCTTCGCCGCGCCGTACGCGGACGACCCGCGCGTCGCCGGCCGGATCGCCGAGGCGCACGAGCTCCGGGCCGAACTCGCCGCCCGCCGGGGCGAGATGGAGCGCGCCGCCGCGCTCTACGAGCAGGCCGTCGGCGGGTACGCCGCCGCCGGCGTGCCCTGGTACGCGGTGCGGGCCCTGTCCGCGCTCGCCGGCACCGCCTCCCGGCTCGGCGACGGCGAGACCGCGGAGCGCGCCGCGCGCGGTGCGCTGGAGCACAGCGCCGCGCACGGCCGGCCGGCCGGGCAGGCGGGCATGCACCTGCAACTAGCCGACATCCTCTGCAACACCGGCCGCGACGCCGAAGGCGCCGAGCACCTGCTCGAAGCCGCCCTGTGGGCCGACGAGGCCGGCGACTCCGACGGCATGGGCGCCTGGGCCCGCCACCACCTGGGAGGCGCCCTGCTCCGCCTCGGCCGCACGGCGGAGGCGGCGGCGGTGCTGGAGGACGCGATCGCCGACCTCGACGCGGAGGTGCACGGCGAGGGATCCGTGGTGCAGACGCGCTGGTGGCTGGGCGACGCCATGGGCCGGCTCGGGGAGCACAAGCAGGCTGCCGAGCAGTACGTGCTGGCCGCGGAGACCGCCGCGGGCTGGGACCGTGAAGGCGCCCGCGACCATGCGATGCTGGCGACGCTCGCCGCGCAGTCGCTGAACGCCGCCGAGCTGGACGCCCAGTCCGACCAGGCGTACGAGCGCGCGGGCGCGCTGTGGCGGGAGCTGGGCGACGTCCCGGCGCTGATCCGCACGCTGCGGTCGCGGGCCTGGCTGGCGCTCCGGCCGGGCCGGGCGGGAGCGGCGGCGGGCAGGGCCCTGATGGCGCAGGCGGAACGGGAGCTGACGACCGCCCTGGAGGCGGTGCCCGGGCCCGGCGACCCGCGCGAAGGGAGCGCCAACGGCGGCCCGACGGCGGACGACGCCCCCTCGGGCGCCGGGGCCGACGGCGCCGCCCCGGCGCGCGGTGGGCCCCGGGACCTCCTGCTCGCCGAACTCGCCGCCACGAACCGGCAGACGGGCGACCTCATCACGGCCGCCTCCGGCAGCACGCCGCACGACCCGGACGAGGCGGCCGCCGCGGGCGCCCGCGCCGCGTACGAAGAGGGCCTGGCCCACGTCGTACGCGCCGTGGCCGGCTTCGCGGAGCTGGGCCCCGACTGCCGCGACGAGTACACCGGTGCCCAACTGCTCGCCGCCTGGCTGGAGGCCGACCTCGGCCGCCCCGAGGCGGCGGCGGGGCGGGCCCGCGAGGTGCTCGCGGCGTACGGGGGCGGCGACGCCGGGAGCGAAACCGCCCGGTCCCGCCGCAACGAGGCCCGGGCCCTGCTGGAGTACGCGGAACGCTGACGCCCCCGGGCGGCGCACCGCGGGCCCCGGACGGCGCCGGACGCCCCGCCCGGGGTGTACTCGGCGCAGCCGCCCGCTACTCCACGCCGATCAGCAGCGGCGCCGACTGGCTCCCGCCCTCGTACACCACCGTGTCCACCGCCAGGTGCCCGCCGCGTACGTGCGCCTCCAGCCGGGCGCCGAAGCCCGGCGGCAGGTCCGGTCCCAGCACCAGCGTGACCAACTCCCCGCCGCCCGCCAGCATCCGGTCCAGCACCGCCTCCGCGGTCTCCGCGAGGTCGGTGCCGACCACCGCCACGTCGCCCTCCACCACCCCGAGCACGTCGCCCGGGCGGCAGATCCCCGCCGTCGTCCACGCCTCCTGCTCCGCGACCGCCAACTCCGCGTGCCGGGTGGCGCCGGCCGCGGCCGTCATGGAGACCACGTCCTCGTCGAACCGCCGCCCCGGGTCGTGCACCGCCAGCGCGGCCAGTCCCTGGACCGCCGCGCGCGTCGGGATGAGGGCCGCGCGTACGCCGGAGGCGCGCGCCTCCGCGACCGCCACGGCCGCGGTGTGGCGCAACTCGGCGTCGTTCGGCAGCAGCACGACCTCCGGCGCACCCGTCCGCCGCATCGCCTCCGCCAACTCCCCGCTCGCGGGCGGCTCGCCCTCCCGTACGGTCACCACCCCCGCGCCCGCCTCGGCGCACAGCGCGGCGAGCCCGTCCCCCGGCACCACGGCGACGACCGCCCGGCCCTCGTGCCCGCCGCCGCCGGAGGCGTCGTGCGCGGGGGTGTCGGAGAGGGCTCCGGCGGGGAGGTGGGTGATCTGGATGCGGTACGGGCGCCCCGCCTCGACGCCCGCCTCGACGGCGGCGCCGGCGTCGTCGACGTGCACGTGCACCCGCCACAGCCCGTCGCCGCCGACGACGACGAGGGAGTCGCCGAGCCCGTCGAGCCGCGGCCGGAGCCGGGTGACGGCGGCGTCGTCGGCCTCCAGCAGATAGATCACCTCGTACGCGGGCCCGTCCGCGCCCGGCACCGCGCACGCGGCGCCGTCGTGGCGGGCGGCCGTCCTGCGGCCCCCCGTGCCGCGGCCCGCCGGTCCTTCCGGCCCCAGCTCCGTGGGGCGGGCGGCGCCGCTCAGCGCGTCGGCGAGCGTGCCCAGCACCGCCACCAGGCCCAGTCCCCCGGCGTCCACGACGCCCGCCCGGCGCAGCACGTCCAACTGCGCGGTCGTCGCGGCCAGCGCCTCGCGGGCGCCGTCGTACGCGCCGCGCGCCACCTGCGCCACCCGCGTCGCGCCGCCCGCGGCCGAGCGCTCCGCCGCCGCGGCGGCGGCGTCGGCGACCGTCAGCATCGTGCCCTCGACCGGGTGTTCCACCGCGGCGCGCGCCGCGTCCGCGCCCCGCCGCAGCGCGGCGGCCAGCAGCTCCCCGTCCCCGGCACCGGAGTCGGAGTCGGAGTCGGCACCGGCAGCGGAGTCGGCGCCCGCCACCGCGCCCGTCAGCCCGCGCAGCAGCTCCGCCAGGATCGTCCCCGAGTTGCCCCGCGCCCCGATCAGGGCGCCGTGCGCCATCGCCCGCAGCACGTCCGCCACCGCCGGCTCCACGCCGCCGGCGCCCGCACCGTCCGCAGCGAACGCCCCGTACACCGCGTCCACCGCCTGCGCCGCCGACTCGACCGTCAGGTACAGGTTCGTCCCGGTGTCGCCGTCGGCGACCGGGAAGACGTTGACGGCGTCGATCTCCTCCCTGCCGCGGCCCAGCGCCTCCAGGGCCAGGACGCACCAGGCCCGCACGGAAGCGGCGTCGAGCACCTGCACAACCCCCTCGGAACGGACGACGGCACGGCCGGGTACGGTGTAGCCGCAGCGTAGCCGCTGGACCGGCGATTTCCTCCGCCGGGAAGCGCCGTAGTATGCTGCACAGGTTGCCCGGTCCCGTACCGGGCCTTCCTTCCCCGGCACGGCCGACCTGCTCCTTTCCAGGAGAAGGGCGTGCTGCCGGGATCCGACCGTACGTGCATCAGAAGCTTGGAGTGACCCGTGGCTGCCAACTGCGACGTCTGTGGCAAGGGGCCGGGCTTCGGCAACAACATCTCCCACTCGCACCGCCGCACCCGCCGCCGCTGGAACCCCAACATCCAGCGGGTGCGCGCCGTGGTCGGGGGGACGCCGAAGCGCCTCAACGCCTGCACCTCGTGCATCAAGGCGGGCAAGGTCTCGCGCTGACGTAGCGCAGCCGCCCACGCACGGCGAGCCGGTCCACCGCAGGGTGGGCCGGCTCTCTCGCGTCCGCGGGGCGCCCTCAGGGCGTACGGGCGGTGCCGCCCCCGGCCGTACGCCACCGCCACCCGTGATCCACCGGGCCCGTCCCCGCCCCCAGCGGGAACCCCCCGGCGATCGCCCCCGTCACGTACTCCTTCGCCGCCGCCACCGCCTCCGGCACCCCCCGCCCGCGCGCCAGCTGCGCGGCGACGGCGCTCGCCAGCGTGCAGCCCGTGCCGTGGGTGTGGGCGACGGCCTGCCGGGGCGCGCGCAGCCAGTGCTCCTCGGTGCCGTCCGTCAGCAGGTCCACGGCGCCCTCGTCCGCGGGCAGATGGCCGCCCTTGACCAGCACCCACCGCGGTCCGTACGCCAGCAGCGCCGCCGCCGCCCGCGGCATGTCCGCCTCGCCGGCCACCCGGACCCCCGTCAGCCATGCCGTCTCGGCCAGGTTCGGGGTGACGACGGTCGCCGCCGGCAGCAGCCGGGTGCGGACCACGTCCAGCGCCTCGGCGGCCAGCAGCCGGTCGCCGTGGGTGGAGACACCGACGGGGTCGACCACGACCGGCGCGGGCGTGCCCGCCAGCAGCTCCGCGACCACCGCCACCGTCTCGGCGCCGGCGAGCATGCCGGTCTTCACCGCCTGGACCCCGATGTCGTCGACGACGCTGCGGAACTGGGCGCGCACCGCCGCCACCGGCAGCGTCCAACTGTCCTGTACGCCCAGGGAGTTCTGCGCGGTCACGGCGGTCACGACGCTCATGCCGTGCACGCCGAGCGCGAGCATCGTCTTCAGGTCGGCCTGGATGCCCGCGCCGCCGCCCGAGTCGGAGCCGGCGACGGTCAGCACCCGCGGCGGCGCACCCCCGCCCGGGCCGGCGGCCCCGCCGGCGCCCGCCGACTCAGCCACCGAAGTGGTCCCAGCCGGCCGATCCCCGCCACGGCTCGCCGTCCACCGTCACCTGCGCCGCCGCCGACGGCGCCTGCACCTCGCCGACGACCCGCCACCGCGCCGGCAGCTTCACCTGCGGCGGGAACGTCGCCACGATCGCGTGGTCCTCGCCGCCCGTCAGCACCCACTGCAGCGGGTCCACGCCGACCGCCTTGCCGATGTCCGCCATCTGTCCGGGCACGTCGAGCGCCGCGGTGCGGATGTCGATACGGACCTTCCCGGCCGCCGCGACGTGCCCGAGGTCGGCCAGCAGCCCGTCGCTGACGTCCGTCATCGACGTGGCGCCGAGCCCCGCGGCCGCCGGGCCCGCCTGGTACGGCGGCTCCGGGCGGCGGTGCGCCTCGACGAAGGCGCGGGGCGAGCGGAAGCCGCGGGCCAGCACGGCGTGCCCGGCGGCGGACCAGCCGAGCCAGCCCGTCACCGCCACCACGTCGCCGGGGCGGGCGCCGGCGCGGGTGACGGGCTCGTGGCCCTGCATGTCGCCGAGCGCGGTGATGGCCAGGGTGATGGCGTCGCCCCGTACGACGTCGCCGCCGACGACGGCGGCGCCGGCGACCTGGCACTCGTCGCGCAGCCCGTCCATCAGCTCCGCGGGCCAGGTGACGAGCAGGTCGGCGGGGACGACGAGGCCGAGGAGCAGGGCCGTCGGCACGGCGCCCATGGCGGCGATGTCGGCGAGGTTCTGGGCGGCGGACTTGCGGCCCACGTCGTATGCCGTGGACCAGTCGCGGCGGAAGTGCCGGCCCTCGATCAGCACGTCCGTGCTGGCCACGACCCGGCGGTCGGGGGCGCTGATGACCGCCGCGTCGTCCCCGGGGCCGACGCGTACGGCCGGGGTCGTGGTCAGCCGGGAGGTGAGCTCCCGGATGAGCCCGAACTCGCCCAGCTCCCCCACGGTGCCCTGCCCCTGCCCGTGGCCCCTCATCGGATCGCTCCTTCCGTCAACCCGACGCCCGCGGTCTCGCCCGTCATGGCCGGTCCCGACCCTCCCGCGCCGGCCGGACTACGCGATACGGTTGCGTCTCTCCCCCCATGATCCTCGAAGCCGCCCCTGGAGGTTCCGTGGTACAGGCTTACATCCTGATCCAGACCGAGGTCGGCAAGGCGTCCGCCGTCGCCGAAGTCATCGCCAAGATCCCCGGAGTGATCCAGGCCGAGGACGTCACCGGCCCGTACGACGTGATCGTGCGCGCCCAGGCGGACACCGTCGACGAACTCGGCCGGCTCGTGGTCGCCAGAGTGCAGCAGGTGTCGGGCATCACCCGGACCCTGACCTGTCCGGTCGTCCATCTCTAGGCCCCCCGTATGCTCGGCCGGTGATGACGCTGAGCACACCGCCCCGGTGGGGCCGCACCGCCTCGCGCTCCGGCGCCGCGCACCGCCGTGCCCGGAGCGACCGCCCCGTCCTGCACTTCCGCCCCACCCGGCCATTCCGCTCCGCTCTCCGCCTGCCCGCCGCACTGCTGCTGCTCGCCGCCCCGCTCGCCTGTTCCGGGGGCGGCGGCGGCGCGCCGCAGGTGGCCGTGCCGACCCCGCAGGGGAAGGCCGTGGACCACTGCCGCGAGCTCGCCGACCGGCTGCCCGGCACCGTCGACGGCCAGGAGCGCCGCGAGACCGATCCGGTCTCGGAGCTGACCGCCGGGTGGGGTGACCCGGCCGTCGAGCTGCGCTGCGGCGTGCCCAGGCCGGAGGTGCTCACGCCCGGGAGTGAACACTACAACCCCGCCGCGGACTCGGTGAGCGTGAACGGCGTCGACTGGCTGTACGAGGACCTGGACGACGGGGCCCGCTTCACCACCACGCTGCGGGAGGCGTTCGTGGAGGTCACGGTGCCCGGGGCGTACGCGCCCGAGGTGAACCCGCTGACGGACCTCGCCGAAGCGGTCGACAAGGCCGTCCCCGGCACGCTCTGACGCCCGGCGCCCCTTGCGCCCGGCGGCCGGGGCCGCGGGCGCAAGCGGCCGCAGGCCGTGTATCGAAAGTGGATCTTGGGCTGTGAATGATCACAGTTCATGGGTCGGGGTGATCTCACGGACGAGCAGTGGGCGGTGTTGGAGCCGTTGCTACCGAAGGGTATGAGGGCGGGGCGGCCGCCCGTCTGGTCCCGGCGGCAGTTGATCGACGGCATACGCTTCCGAGTTCGGACCGGGGTTCCGTGGCGGGACGTCCCCGTCGAGTGCGGACCGTGGGGCCGGGTCTACGACCTCTTCCGCAGGTGGCAGCGGAACGGAACCTGGCAGCAGATCCTTACCCGGCTCCAGTCCCTGGCCGACGCGAGGGGTGCGATCACGTGGGACCTGAGCGTCGACTCCACGGTCTGCCGCGCCCACCAGCACGCGGCTGGAACCCGAAGGCAGGGTGGCCTGCAGAAGGAACCACCGGGCGGTGTCTTCGCCGAGCCCGGAGACCACGGACTGGGACGCTCACGCGGCGGGTTCACCACCAAGCTGCACCTCGCCGTCGAACAGGGCCAAAAGCCCATGTCGATCGTGATCACGGCCGGGCAACGCGGGGACTCGCCGCAGTTCGAACCCGTACTGGAGAAAGTCCGCGTGCCCGGCATAGGGCCGGGTCGGCCACGTGTCCGTCCCCGTCGGGTCCGCGCCGACAAGGCGTACGCCTCCCGCAGAAACCGCGCTTACCTGCGGCGCCGCAGAATCCGCTGCACCATCCCACCACGTTTCGACCCGGCCGACTACCGCAAGCGCCACGCGGTCGAGTGCGGGATCAACCGCCTCAAGAGGCACCGCGCCGTCGCCACGCGCTACGACAAGCCGGCGGTCCGCTACGAGGCGACCGTCCTGATCGCTGCTATCAACGAGTGGCTGTGATCGGCACCCGTCGCGCGACGGCCTCGAAGCAGGGCTGCGTGACCTGAAGGCGGCCGCGGAAGCCGGTACCCAGGACCGCCGGAACCGACAGACCGGCGACACCCCGCCGAACGGGCCGCTCAACTGGGGGGTTGTAGCGTGCCCGGATGAGGAGCGACGTCTATCGGGACGTGGGCGAGGCCGCCTGGTCGTGGGTGCTGGACCACGTGCGCGAGGCCGAGGGCCCATGGCTCGTGCAGGCGGTGGTGGAGGGCGGTCCGGAAACCGTGTCGCCGCCACAGGACCGCGATTCGCTGTACGCGGGGATCGCCGGCTTGGCCCCGGTGCTGGCCGAGATCGCGCAGTACCGGGAGCTGAGCGCGCGGGAAGCGGCACTGGCGACCGGCATCGTGACCAGGCTGTCGGCACAGGCCGGGCAGCGAACGGAACCCTCGCTGTACGAGGGCCTCGCCGGCGACGCGACGGCGCTCAGACTGCTCGCCCCGGGCGAGGAAGCGGTGGCACTGCGGCGGCTGGCCGCCCTGGCGACCGGCGACGGATGGAAGACCACCCTCGATTTCGAACCGGGCTCCGACGCGCCCCTCACCGACGTCATCATGGGGACCGCGGGCGTCGTGATGACGGCGGTCTGGGCGAAGAGCGAGTTCGCAGAGGCGATCGCGACGACGGGAGGCGAGGCGCTGCTGCGGGCGGCGGACCTTACGGAAGCGGGCCTCGACTGGGGCATGACGCCGGGGAGGCCGTCGAGGGCACCGAACTACTCGCACGGAACCGCCGGCATCGCGGCCGCACTGGCCGTCGCGGGCACCGCCCTGGACCGTCAGGACTTCATCGAGGCCGCGGTGGAAGGCGCCCGGCACGTCCTCTCGGTGGGGTCCTTGGAGGACGCCGGTTTCGTCGTCCCGCACACGATCCCGCCGTCGAAACGGGAGGTGGAACCGGTGACGTACACGTGGTGCCACGGCCCGGCGGGCACCTCGCACCTGTTCACCGCACTGGCGCACGCAGGGGTCGCCGAGGTGGCGGGCCATGACGTCGACGAACTGCGGCACCGCTGTATGGCCTCGATCCTCACCTCGGGCCTGCCGCAACGCCTCCGTCCCGGCTTCTGGGACAACGACGGCCGCTGCTGCGGAACGGCAGGCGTCGGAGACGTCCTGCTGGACGCCGCCCAGGACTGCCGGGCGCCGCAGCGGAGGCAGACCCTGCTGCGGGCCGCGCACCGGATGGGCGATGCGCTGGTCGACCGGGTCATCAGGGATGATGCGGGCGCCCGTTGGCGCTTTCTGGAACACCGCGAGGACCCGCCGCTGCTGCCGCCCCAGACGACGTGGATGCAGGGCGCGGCAGGCATCGCGGCCTACCTTCTGCGCCTCGCCCGGTACGGCGAGAGCGGCCCCGACGCCCCGGTCGTGGACCGCCCGGACCAGTGGTGGGCCGTGCCGGCGCACCTGCGGAGTACTCGCACGGACTCATGAGGAACGTCCAGACGAGAGGGCTATGTGGCTCAGTGACATGCCGACACCCGATGTACAGGATTCACTTCCGATACACGGCCTAGCGCAGCCCTGTCGAGCGGCGCAGCGCCGCCTGGATGAGCCGGTCGACCAGCTCGGGGTAGCTCACGCCGCTCTCCTGCCACATCCGCGGGTACATCGAGATGGGCGTGAAGCCGGGCATCGTGTTGATCTCGTTGATCACGAACCCGCCGTCGTCGGTGCGGAAGAAGTCCGCCCGCACCAGCCCCTCGCAGGAGCACGCCTCGAACGCGGCGACCGCCAGGCGCTGCACCTCGGCGGTCTCCTCCGCGCTCAGCGGCGCCGGCACGATGCCGTCGGCGGAGTCGATGTACTTCGCCTCGAAGTCGTAGAAGTCGTGGCTGGTGGTCGGCGGGATCTCGGCGGGCACGCTGGCCCGCGGCCCGTCCTCGAACTCCAGCACGCCGCACTCGATCTCGCGGCCGCTGACCGCCGCCTCCACGATGATCTTCGGGTCGTGGCGGCGCGCCTCGGCGATCGCGTCCTCCAGCGCGCCGAGTTCGGCGACCTTCGTGATGCCGATCGACGAACCGGCCCGCGCGGGCTTCACGAACACCGGCCAGCCGTGGTCGGCGGCGAAGTCCACGATCTTCCTGCGGGCCGCCGCGCCCTCCTGCCCGGGGGCGCCCTCGCCCCACTCGCGCGGCCGGATCACGGTGTACGGGCCGACCGGCAGCCCGTACGAGACGAAGACCCGCTTCATGTACTCCTTGTCCATGCCGACCGCGGACGCCAGCACCCCCGAGCCCACGTACGGCACGCCGGACAGGTCGAGCATGCCCTGCAGCGTGCCGTCCTCGCCGTACGGGCCGTGCAGCATCGGGAAGACGACGTCGACCTCGCCGAGCGCCTTGGGCACCTGGCCCGGCTCGGCGTAGACGACCTCGCGGCTGCCCGGGTCGGCGGAGAGCACGACGGCGCCGTCCTCCGCCTCCTCGTCGACGAGTTCCTCCACGCGCGGCACCTGGCGGTCGGCGATGGCCATCCGCTCGGGGTCGTCCGCGGTGAGCGCCCAGCGGCCGTCGGAGGTGATGCCGATGGGCAGCACCTCGTACTTGTTCCGGTCGATGGCGCCCATCACGGCGCCCGCGGTGACCACGGAGATGCCGTGCTCGGAGCTGCGCCCGCCGAAAACGACGGCGACGCGCGGCTTGCGGCCCTGGCTTTCGTAGGAGTGCTCGCTGCTCATCGCTCGCACACTACCCGCTGCGTCCGGCGACGTCAGTGTCCCTCCGCCTTGGCGCTGCGCGACATCAGCTCCTTCAGCGCCACGAGCGGCGGCTTCCCGTCGTGCACGATGCTCACCACGGTCTCGGTGATCGGCATGTCGACCGCGTGTCTGCGGGCCAGATCGAGCACCGACTCGCAGGACTTGACGCCCTCGGCGGTCTGCTTGGTGGCGGCGATGGTCTCGGCCAGGGTCATGCCGCGGCCGAGGTTGGTGCCGAACGTGTGGTTGCGGGACAGCGGCGAGGAGCAGGTGGCGACCAGGTCGCCCATGCCGGCCAGGCCCGCGAAGGTGCGCGGGTCGGCGCCCAGCACGCTGCCGAGGCGGGCGGTCTCGGCCAGGCCGCGGGTGATGAGCGACGCCTTGGCGTTGTCGCCGAGGCCCATGCCGTCGGCGATGCCGACGGCCAGCCCGATGACGTTCTTGACGGCGCCGCCGAGTTCGCAGCCGACGACGTCGGTGTTGGTGTACGGGCGGAAGTACGGGGTGTGGCAGGCGGTCTGCAGCCGCCGGGCCACCTCCTCGTCGGCGCAGGCGACCACGGCGGCGGCGGGCTGCCTGGCGGCGATCTCGCGGGCGAGGTTGGGGCCGGTGAGCACGGCGACGCGGCCCCCGGTGCCGTCCGGGCCGGCGGCCGTGCCCTCCTTGGCGGCGACCTCCTCGATGACCTCGCTCATGCGCTTGGCGGTGCCCAGCTCGACGCCCTTCATCAGGCTGACGAGGACGGTGCCGGGGGCGAGGAGCGGCGCCCAGCGCTCCAGGTTGCCGCGGAGGGTCTGCGACGGCACGGCGAGCACGGTGAACTCGGCGTCCCGGGCGGCCTCGGCGGCATCGGCGGTCGCGGTGACCGCGTCGGGCAGGCGTACGCCCGGGAGGTAGTCGGGGTTCTCGCGGGTGGCGTTGAGGGTGTCGACGAGCGCGGCTCTGCGGCCCCACATCGTCACCCGGCAGCCGGCGTCGGCCAGCACCATCGAGAAGGCCGTGCCCCACGAGCCGGTGCCGAAGACGGCGCAGCGCGTCACGAGTTCTCCTTACGGTCCGCGGAGCGGCGGCGCTGCTGGGCGCGCACGGTCTTCGGGTCGAAGCGCTCGGCGGGCGCCTGCTCGCCGCGCAGCTCCTCGAGCAGGCGGGTGACGGCGTCCATGATGACGTCGGTGGCCTCCGCGAGCACCTGCGGGGTGGGCTCCTTGCCGTAGAACTCCGACAGGTCCACCGGCGGGCCGGCGAGCAGGTGGAAGGTCTTGCGCGGGAAGGGCCGGGGCTTGCCGTACGGCGGCAGCACCTCGTTGGCGCCCCAGTGGGCGACGGGGATGACGGGGGCCCGGGTGACGAGCGCGACCCGGGCGGCGCCGGTCTTGCCCTTCATCGGCCACAGCGCGGGGTCGCGGGTGAGCGTCCCCTCCGGGTAGAACGCGACGCACTCGCCGTCCTCGACGGCTTTGACCGCGGCCCGGAATGCCTTGGAGGCGTCGGTCGACTCGCGGTAGACGGGAATCTGCCCGGTGCCGCGCATCACGGTGCCGACGACGCCCTTCTTGAAGAGTCCGTCCTTCGCCAGGAACCGCGGCACGCGGCCGGTGTTGTACTGGAAGTGGGCATAGAAGAACGGGTCGAGATACGAGTTGTGGTTGACGGCGGTGATGAATCCGCCGTCGGCCGGTATGTGCTCCGCGCCACGCCAGTCCCGCTTGACGAGCAGCCGCAGCGGGGGCTTGCAGATGGCCGCGACCAGCCGGTACCAGAAGCCGATCCTCCGCCGTGGCACGGTCCTTTTCACCTTCCCGGATTTTCCTCGGTGCGCGTTTCGTGGCCGAAACAGTCTGGCCCCGGGTCTCACGTCTGTCGAGAACACCGTACGCCCATGTGACCGGCCCGCCCCGCCCCGCGGAGCACGGGCAGGCGACAATGGGGCGTAACGACGATGACGAAACGCACGGCACCTGCGCAGACGGAACTCCCCGGCCGACCGGGCCGGCGGCTCTGGCATGTCGTCGTGCCGCTGAAGCCGCTGGCGCTGGCGAAGTCCCGGCTGGGTCCGGCCGCGGGCGAGCCGGGACGGGGCCGGCTGGCGCTGGCGTTCGCGCTCGACACGGTGGCCGCGGCGCTCGCCTGCCCGCCGGTGGGCTCGGTCACGGTCGTCACGGACGACGCCGAGGCGGCGGGGCAACTGGGGGCGGCGGGGGCGCGGGTCGTACCGGACGCCCCGCGGGCGGGCCTGAACGCCGCGCTGGCGCACGGGGAGCAGCGCGTACGGGCCGTGGAGCCCGGCGCCGCCGTCGCGGCGCTCAACGCGGACCTGCCGGCGCTGCGGCCCGCGGAGCTGGCCCGGGTGCTCGCGGCGGCGGGCGGCGGGCGGGCGTTCCTGGCCGACGCCCCCGGGACGGGCACGACGCTGCTCGCGGCGGACGCGGGGGTGGCGCTCGCGCCGGGGTTCGGGGTCGCGTCGCGGGCGCGGCACCTGGCGTCGGGGGCGCGGGAGATCGGGCTGGGCGGTGTGGACTCCGTGCGGCAGGACGTCGATACGGGCGCGGACCTGCGGGCGGCGCTGGCGCTGGGGGTGGGGCGGCACACGGCGGCGGAACTGGACCGCCTGGCGGCGTACGGGCGCCAGGCCGGCGACCGGGACGGCGGGGCGGCCCGGTGCCCGTTCCAGGGGCGCGCCCCGGGGTCGCGGGCGGCGTCCGACGGCGTGTGCGGCTGAGCGGCGGCCGGTAACCTGCGGCGCATGCAGGCCACAGCGTTCACGTACGACCCGCAGACCGGCAGCGGCAGCGTGCTCCTCGACGACGGCACGCCGCTGCCCTTCGACGGCGCCGCGTTCGCGGCGGGGGGGCTGCGGCTGCTCAGGCCGGGGCAGCGGGTGCGGATCGAGACCGAGGGTGCGGGCGAGGCGCGCAGGATCGTCCTGGTGACGCTGCAGACCCTCTGAGGCCGCGGACCGGGCCGTACGACGGGCTGGGCAGCGCGCCGCGGAACGGGCTGGGCACCGGGCCGCGGAACGCCCCGGGGGCCCGGCTGCGGACCGGGGCGGGGGCCGGGGCCCGGGCTCCGGCCCGTACGCGGGCGTGCGGCCGGGCCCGGACATGCCGCGGGCCGGTCTCCCCGAGGGGAGCCGGCCCCGCTTGCGGACCCTGCGCCGGGTCCGTCATCGCTTCCTGGCAGTGGTCTTCTTGGCCGTGGTCCGCCGGCCGGCGGCCTTGCGGGCGGGCGCCTTCTTGGCGGTCGCCTTCTTCGCCGGGGCCTTCTTGGCCGACTTCTTGGCGGCCGTCTTCTTGGCGGACGCCTTCTTCGCCGAGGACTTCTTGGCCGTCGTCTTCTTGGCCGAGGCCTTCTTCGCCGTCGTCCTCTTCGCCGGGGCCTTCTTGGCTGCGGTCTTCTTCGCGGTCGTCTTCTTCGCCGTGGCCTTCTTGGCGGCGGCGGTGGCCTTCTTGGTGGCCTTCTTGGCGGCGGCCTTGGCGGTGGTCTTGGTGCCGCCGGACAGGCTGCCCTTCGGGGCCTTCTTCACGGCCGTGTCGTTCTTCGGCAGCCGCTTGGAGCCGGAGACGAGGTCCTTGAAGCCCTGCCCCGCGCGGAACCGCGGCACGGAGGTCTTCTTGACCCGGACGCGCTCGCCGGTCTGGGGGTTGCGGGCGTAGCGCGCCGGGCGCTCCACCTTCTCGAAAGAGCCGAAGCCCGTGACCGATACACGCTCGCCGGAGACGACCGCACGAATGATCGCGTCGAGGACGGCGTCCACGGCGTCGGAGGCCTGCTGGCGGCCACCCATCTTGTCGGTAATAGCTTCAACGAGCTGGGCCTTGTTCACGTCTTCCCCTTCTGAGGCATTGATTGCCGGAACGAAATGTTCAAGCTTTTTCGCACGTTAGGCAGATATATACCGCAAATCAAAGGCAAAACGTCTCTCATCACCCTTGTGTCGCAACGGACTCCCGCTACGAGCGCGCGTCCAGCTCCCGCCGCAGCCGCTCCAGCCGCCTTGCGGCTCCGGCGAGATCGTGCTTCGCGGCACCCGTGATGGCGAGCAGGCGCCTTGTCAGCTCTGCCCGTTCGGCGTCCGTCGCCGCCACCTCGCGCACCTGGCGGTGGGCCTCCTTCAGCCCGGCGGCGACGGCCTCGTAGAGCGCGAGTTGGCCGTCGGGTTCCATGCGCCGATTGTGTCATCTGCGGTGAGTTGTCGCCCGGCGGCAGGCCAACGCACCGGCGCACAAAGCCCCGCGCCCGCCACCTGTCGGCGGCGGGCGCGGGGCCTCGGCTGGGGCGGAAACCGCCGGTCAGCCCTGTACGGTCTGCGGTTTGAACGCCGGCCGGGCCGCCTCGAAAGCGGCGATGTCGGCTTCGTACCGAAGGGTGATGCTGATGTCGTCGAGGCCGTTCAGCAGCCGCCAGCGGGCGTTCTCGTCCAGCTCGAACGAGGCGGTGAACGCGGGCGCGCCGGACGCGGCGCCGGCGCGCACCTCCAGGGCCTGGAGGTCGACGGTCACCTCGGTCTGCGGGTCGGCCTCGACCAGCTCCCAGAGCCGCTCGACGTCCGCCTGCGGCAGCACGACGGTCAGCAGGCCGTTCTTGAGCGAGTTGCCGCGGAAGATGTCGGCGAAGCGGGACGAGACGACCGCCTTGAAGCCGTAGTTCTGCAGCGCCCACACGGCGTGTTCGCGGGACGAGCCGGTGCCGAAGTCCGGGCCGGCCAGCAGGACGCTCGCACCCCGGTACGCCGCGCTGTTCAGCACGAACTCGGGGTCCTTGCGCCACGCCTCGAAGAGGCCGTCCTCGAAGCCGTCCCTGGTGACCTTCTTCAGCCAGTGGGCCGGGATGATCTGGTCGGTGTCGACGTTGCTGCGGCGCAGCGGCACGCCGCGCCCGGTGTGGGTGGTGAAGGCTTCCATGGATCAGACCTCCGCGGTGATCAGGTCGGCCGGGGAGGACAGCCGGCCGGTCACGGCGGTGGCCGCGGCGACCTGCGGGGAGACCAGGTGCGTACGGCCGCCCTTGCCCTGCCTGCCCTCGAAGTTGCGGTTGGAGGTGGACGCCGAGCGCTCGCCGGGGGCGAGCTGGTCGGGGTTCATACCCAGGCACATCGAGCAACCGGCGTGCCGCCATTCGGCCCCGGCGGCCGTGAACACCTTGTCGAGCCCTTCCTCGACGGCCTGCAGCGCGACCCGTACGGAGCCGGGAACGACCAGCATCCGTACGCCGTCGGCGACCTGCCGGCCGCTGACCACCTCGGCGGCGGAGCGCAGGTCCTCGATCCGGCCGTTGGTGCAGGAGCCGACGAACACGGTGTCGACCACGATCTCGCGCAGCGGCTGCCCGGCGGTCAGGCCCATGTACTCCAGCGCCTTCTCCGCCGCCAGCCGCTCGCTGGCGTCGCCGAACGACGCCGGGTCGGGCACCTGCGCCGACAGCGGCGCGCCCTGCCCGGGGTTGGTGCCCCAGGTGACGAACGGGGCCAGCTCGGCGGCCTCGATGACGACCTCCCGGTCGAAGACCGCGTCGTCGTCGGTGCGCAGCGTGCGCCAGTACTCGACGGCCGCGTCCCAGCCGGAGCCCTCCGGGGCGTGCGCGCGGCCCTTCAGGTACGCGAACGTCGTCTCGTCGGGCGCGACCATCCCGGCGCGCGCGCCGGCCTCGATGGACATGTTGCAGATCGTCATCCGCGCCTCCATCGAGAGCTTCTCGACGGCCTCGCCGCGGTACTCGATCACGTAGCCCTGCCCGCCGCCGGTGCCGATGCGGGCGATGATCGCGAGGATCAGGTCCTTGGCGGTGACGCCGTCGGGCAGCTCGCCGTTGACGGTCACGGCCATGGTCCTGAACGGGGCCATCGGCAGGGTCTGCGTGGCCAGCACGTGCTCGACCTGGCTGGTGCCGATGCCGAACGCCAGCGCGCCGAACGCGCCGTGCGTGGAGGTGTGGCTGTCGCCGCAGACCACGGTGGTACCCGGCTGGGTCAGCCCCAGCTGCGGGCCGACGACGTGCACGACGCCCTGCTCGACGTCGCCGAGCGGGTGCAGCCGGACGCCGAAGTCCGCGCAGTTCTTGCGCAGGGTCTCCAGTTGCGTACGCGAGACCGGGTCGGCGATGGGCTTGTCGATGTCGAGGGTCGGGGTGTTGTGGTCCTCGGTGGCGATGGTGAGGTCGGTCCTGCGCACCGGCCGGCCCGCCTTGCGCAGGCCGTCGAACGCCTGCGGGCTGGTCACCTCGTGCAGCAGGTGCAGATCGATGAAGAGAAGGTCGGGCTCGCCCTCCGCGCGCCGGACGACATGGTCGTCCCAGACCTTCTCCGCGAGTGTCCTTCCCATCGCATTCCCATCGTCGTCGATTGCGAACTGCGTGTGCGCATGTCCGTGCCGGCAGCCGCCGGCACCGGCCGCTCCCCTCGCTCCGGACGGGGACCGTTCCGTCCAGGGTGACGCGTTCACCGGAAATATGAACTTGCGTTTCACAGTGTGAGACGCGAATATCGTTGCATGGACAACTCTAGCGGCGTCGGCGTACTCGACAAGGCGGCTGTGGTACTGAGCGCGCTGGAGTCCGGTCCGGCCACCCTCGCCGGGCTGGTCTCCGCGACCGGTCTCGCCCGCCCCACGGCCCACCGGCTCGCGGTGGCGCTGGAACACCACCGCATGGTGGCCAGGGACATGCAGGGCAGGTTCATCCTCGGCCCCCGGCTCGCCGAGCTGGCGGCGGCGGCCGGCGAGGACCGGCTGCTCGCCGCGGCCGGCCCGGTGCTCACGCACCTGCGGGACGTCACCGGCGAGAGCGCCCAGCTCTACCGCCGCCAGGGCGACATGCGGATCTGCGTCGCGGCGGCCGAGCGGCTCTCGGGCCTGCGCGACACCGTCCCGGTGGGCTCCACCCTGCCGATGAAGGCGGGATCGGCGGCGCAGGTGCTGCTCGCCTGGGAGGAGCCCGAGCGGCTGCACCGGGGGCTCCAGGGCGCCCGGTTCACGGCCACGGCCCTGTCGGGCGTACGGCGCCGGGCGTGGGCCCAGTCCGTCGGGGAGCGGGAGCCGGGCGTCGCGTCCGTCTCCGCGCCCGTACGCGGCCCGTCGAACCGCGTGGTGGCCGCCGTCTCGGTCTCCGGGCCGATCGAGCGCCTGACCCGGCACCCGGGGCGGATGCACGCCCAGGCGGTCGTGGACGCCGCGGCCCGGCTGTCGGACGCCCTGCGCAGGACGGGCTGAGCCACAGTGCGGACTCCGCGCAGCGGCCGCGGTACGCCACGGCCGACCGTCCGGTCACGGACGGTGCGCGCGCACGCCGTTCGTGTACACCGCGCACGGCCGGGCCGGGCCGGGGCGATCGCGTCGTCGGCGAGCACCCGCTGGAAGAGCGCAACCGCCGCCGGGGGCGTCTGCGGCAGCAGCGCGGGCCCGCGGTCGCGCGAGACCCAGCCCCTGACCAGGCCGCGCCGGCGGGAACGCAAAAAAAACCCGCCCCCGCTGAAGCGGGAACGGGCCGAGTTCTCTGCGGTGGTACCCCCGACCGGATTCGAACCGGCGCTACCGCCTTGAGAGGGCGGCGTGCTAGGCCGCTACACAACGGGGGCCTTGGACGATCCTCCCCTCGCGATGGAGAGGACCTGTACCCCCGACCGGATTCGAACCGGCGCTACTGCCTTGAGAGGGCAGCGTGCTAGGCCGCTACACAACGGGGGCGGGCACATCTGCAACTGCGTTGCGCTGGGGTACCAGGACTCGAACCTAGACTAACTGAACCAGAATCAGTCGTGCTGCCAATTACACCATACCCCACCAAAACACAACCCCCGCCAGGGGGGCTCTGTTCCGGTGGCCGCCGTTCCCGGCGACGGACAGAACATTACCCGATCGCAGACCGCACTCCAAAACGGGTTACGGCAGGCCCTAGCGGAGCCTGGCCATGAGGGCGTGCTCGACGAGCGTGATCAGCGTCGACTTGGACTCCGACCGGTGGCGGGCGTCGGTCCTGAGGATCGGCGTCTCCGGGCCGATCTGCAGCGCCTCACGCACCTCGTCGGGCGAGTACGGCTGATGCCCGTCGAACCCGTTCAACGCGATCACGAACGGCAACCCCGAGTTCTCGAAGTAATCCACCGCCGGGAAACAATCCGCCAACCGCCGCGTATCCACCAACACCACCGCACCGATGGCACCACGCACCAGATCGTCCCACATGAACCAAAAACGATCCTGACCAGGCGTCCCGAACAGATACAGGATCAAATCCTGATCCAACGTGATACGACCGAAATCCATCGCCACCGTCGTCGTGGTCTTCCCCGACACCTGCGACAGATCATCGATCCCCGCAGACGCCGACGTCATCACAGCCTCGGTACGCAACGGATTGATCTCCGACACCGAACCCACGAACGTGGTCTTCCCCACCCCGAAACCACCCGCCACCACGATCTTCGCCGACGTGGTCGCACGAGCCGGAGAAGAACCGGCCACACCACTAGAGCTTGCGAAGTCCACTGAGCACCCTTTCGAGCAAAGTCACATCTGGCTGGCCCCCCGCGGAGTCGCCGCCGCCCGGCTGGTGGATCGTGACCAGGCCGGCTTCCGCGAGGTCGGCCACGAGGATGCGCGCGACGCCCAACGGGAGGGTCAGCAACGCGGAGACCTCCGCGACCGACTTGAGTTCATAGCACAGTCGGCAGATGCGCTGGTGCTCGGGGAGCTGGGAAGTGAGGCGGGAGGGATCGGCAGTGGTCTGCACCAATGCCTCGATGGCGAGCTGATAACGCGGCCGGGTCCGGCCGCCGGTCACGGCGTACGGGCGCACCAGCCGCGACTGCGGGCTCCGGGCCGCGCGGCCGCCGCGCGCGGCGGCGGGCTGGGCATGGGGCTGCGGGGCGGGGCGGCCGCGGTGCTGCGGCGGGCCGTCGCCGTACGGCGGCGGGGGCGGAGGCTGCGGCTGCCCGGGGGACGGGGGCACGCCCGGGGCCGCGTACGGTACGCCCGGAGCCCCCGGCCACGAGGGCGTCCCGTGCTGCGGCGGCGTGCCCGGCCGGTCGGACTGCCGGCCGTAGCCGTATCGCCAGTCCTCACCGCCGTGAGGTACCTCTTGGTGCGCTGCCACTGCGTTCCCCTTCCCCGACGGCGTGCCGGAGCTTCACTGCACTCGACGCACCTTAGCCCGGCGAGCGGGCAACGTGCATCGGTTGTCGGCTAGTTCAGCAGGCTGCCTTGCAGCTCCGCGCGCAGGTCGGGGGTGAGCACGGCGCCCGCCCGGTCGACCAGCAGGGCCATCTCGTAGCCCACCAGACCGATGTCGCACTCCGGGTGCGCCAGCACGGCGAGGGCCGAGCCGTCGGAGATCGACATGATGAAGAGGAAGCCGCGCTCCATCTCCACCACCGTCTGGTTGACGTAGCCGCCCTCGAAGATGCGCGAGGCGCCGGCCGTCAGCGACGTCAGTCCGGATGCCACCGCCGCCAGTTGGTCGGCGCGGTCGCGGGGGAAGCCGTCGGACATCGCGAGGAGGAGTCCGTCGGCGGAGACCACCACCGTGTGCGACACCCCCGGGGTGTTGTCCACGAAATTGGTGATCAACCAGTTCAGGTTCTGCGCCGCCTGGCTCATCGGGCTCACCTAACGCTCCTGATCGTATGTGCCGGGGCCCACGCCCGGTCCGTCGTTCTGCTGCGGCCCCCGCTCGCGGCCCTGCTGGACTCCGCGGCGCAGCTTGCTCAGCCTGCCGCGTACGTCCTCCGGGGCCCGGGAGACCTGTGGGCCTCCCAGCGGGGCCTGCTCCGCGGTGCCCTCGACCAGGTTCTGGCGGGGCACCCGCCGGGGAAGGCCCGCGGGGGTGACCCCGCCCGCCTTCGGTTCTCGCACCTGCTCGGCGCGCTCCCAGCGTTCGTCGTTCGCCGACCTCCACTCGTCGTCGGCCGGGGCCGGCTCCGGTTCGCCGAAGCCGAAGCCCCCGCGGCCGGTGCCGAGCTGTGCCGTGGATTCCGTTTCCGATTCCGGCGGGCTGTCGTACGCGCCCTGTCCCGTCCAGTGGTTCGGCGCGGTGCCGGGATCTACTTGGCCGTAGGTATCGTACGCGGGCTCCGCCGGGATACCCCCGGCCGTGAAGGCATCCGTACCCGGCGCCTCCGCTTCGGTGTCGTGGAAGCCCGGCGTACGGTCCTGCGCCGCCGCTTCGAGCGCGGCCCTGCGCTCCTCGCGCAGCAGCGAGCGCTGGATGGGGTCGAAGACCCCCTCCTGGCCGCCGAGCGCGGGCATGGCCGGGCGGGGCGCCTCGACCTGCGGGTACGGGGAGTCGTCGAAGCCCAGTTCCGCCGCGCTGCGCGGCCGGCCGCCGGCGAAGCCGTTGCCGGCCGGCTGGAAGGACGGCCGGTCGGCGACGATCCGGGAGACGGTGAACTCGTCCTGCTGCTCGGGTGCCTCGGTGGCGCCGCCGAAGGCGATGGCCTCGGGCAGCATCACCAGCGAGGTGGTGCCCGACTGCTCGCCAGAGGGGCGCAGCTGTACGCGGACGCCGTGCCGGTCGGCGAGCCGGCCGACCACGAACAGGCCCATGCGCTGCGAGATCGCGACGTCCACGGTGGGCGGGTTGGCGAGCCGGTGGTTGATGTCCGCGAAGTCCTCGGCGGTCAGGCCGATGCCCTTGTCGTGGATCTCGACCATCACCCGGCGGTCGGGCAGCCGGGTGGCGGTGACCCGGACCTTGGTGTGCGGCGAGGAGAACGTGGTCGCGTTCTCCAGCAGCTCGGCGAGCAGGTGCACGAGGTCGGTGACGGCGCTGCCGTGGATCTCGCTGTCGGGCACGCCCTCCAGCTCGATGCGCTCGTACGACTCGACCTCCGAGGTCGCCGCGCGTAGCACGTCGACGAGCGGGACCGCCTCGTCCATGTGCCGGCCGGTGTCCTCGCCCGCGAGCACCAGCAGGTTCTCGCCGTTGCGGCGCATGCGGGTGGCGAGGTGGTCCATGTGGAACAGGTTCTCCAGCTGCTCCGGGTCCGCCTCGTGGTCCTCCAGGCCGGAGATGAGTTCGAGCTGGCGCTCGATGAGGCCCTGGTTGCGCCGGGAGAGGTTGGTGAAGATCGCGTTGAGGTTGCCCCGCAGCAGCGCCTGCTCGGCGGCCAGCCGGACCGCCTCGCGGTGCACCTGGTCGAAGGCGCGGGCGACCTCGCCGATCTCGTCCCTGCTGTGCAGCGGGATCGGCTGCACCCGGGTGTCCACCCGGCCGGGGTCGGTGCGGGAGAGCTGGTCGACCAGCATCGGCAGCCGCTGCTCGGCGATGCCGAACGCGGAGTTGCGCAGCAGCCGCATGCTGCGGCCCATGGAGCGGGCCATCAGCGCGGCGATGACGAAGCCGATGAGCAGCGCGCCGACGGCGATGGCGGCGCCGACGACGGTGTCGCGCTTGGCGGACTCGACGATGTCGCGGGCGTCGGCCACGGCGCGGTCGGCGAACTCGATCTCGACGGTGCGGTACGCGGCGATGGGCACGCTCGTGGCCGCGTACCAGGTCTGCGGGGTGATGCCCTGCTCGGCGAGGTCCGCGGGAGTGGTGCCCTCGCCGATGCCGGCGACGCCGGCGAGCATCTCCTCGGGCTTCGGCGGCGGGGTGAACTCGCCGCCGCCGCCCTCCGCCTCGCGCTGCGCCTCGGCGAGCCGCTGCTTGGCCTCTTCCTCCTGGTCGGCCAGCGCGTCCTTGAGCATCCGGTTGTCGGCGGCGGTGCTGCCGGTCCTGAACTCGTCGAGGGCGATGGGCTCCAGATAGGCGAAGGAGGCGAGCGCGGTCTTCTCCGCCGCCAGCACCTCGGCCTTCTCGGGCGGGCTGACGAGCAGCTCGGTGCCGATGGAGCGGACCAGCGAGGCGGCGGACTTGGAGAGGGAGATCGCGTACATCGCGCGGCCGTAGCTGGTGATGTTGCCGGTGCCCAGGCCGAGCTCGTTGGCGAAGGTCATCAGCGGGCGGTACATCTCCGCGTACCCGAGGTGGGTGTCGGTGCCGGGAGCCTGGGGCGTGAACGCGGCCTCGCGCATCTGCTCCAGGTTCTTCTCCTGCTCCCGGAAGGCGTTCAGCCTGCGCTGCAGGCCGGACGTGTCCGGCATGTCCGCGACCTGCCGGTCGAACTCGGCCGCGGCGGCGTCGGTGGCCTTGCGGGCCTCGGTCACCCGGCTCGCCTCGCGGTCGCCGTGGAGCAGCGGCTGCACGGAGACGTCGCGCTCGGCCATGAGGCGCTCGGCGTAGTCGCCGGCGGCCTTGGCGACCTTGGCGGTGTTCTCCGCGTCCTGGGCCTCCTGCCAGGTGTCGACGGAGTTGTTCACCTGGAAGCCCGCGAAGACGATGGCCACGAGCACCGGGATCAGCAGGATCGCGTTCAGCCGGGTGGCCACCCGCCAGTTGCGGGGCGAAAATCTGCTGCCGCTGGGCGGCGGCGGGGCCGGCTGCGCCCCGGCAGGGGGCGGCACCGCCGCGTGCGACGGCGGGCTGAAGTTGCCCCGCGCCTCCTGTGCGGGGCCCTTGCTGCTGCGCCTCACCGGACCAACAACCTCTCGGCCTACTCTCGGGTCAGTTCCTCGAATTCCAGCACGCCGCGCGGCACATTCCAAACGCCTGTCGAGGACTTCGTACGATCACGCAGGCACCGTCAAAAAGGACGTAAGCGGCGCCAACCGACAAAGTGCAACCACGGCATCAGCGGAACGGAGTCGACCGCCTGCGTCCTGTGCAACGCACCCCCTCAATCTGCTTCCAAACGTTATCAACGCCTCAGGGGCAGGTTGCACCGTACGGTGCAACCTGCCCCTGGCGAAGTCTCCGGCCCGCGGCGCGCGGCCGGGCCGGCCGGTGCGCTCAGCGCAGCCGGGCCATCAGCGCGTGCTCGACGAGCGTGATCAGCGTGGACTTGGACTCGGACCGCTGCCGCGCGTCCGTCGTCAGGATCGGCGTCTCCGGGCCGATCTGCAGCGCCTCACGCACCTCGTCGGGCGAGTACGGCTGATGCCCGTCGAACCCGTTCAACGCGATCACGAACGGCAACCCCGAGTTCTCGAAGTAATCCACCGCCGGGAAACAATCCGCCAACCGCCGCGTATCCACCAACACCACCGCACCGATGGCACCACGCACCAGATCGTCCCACATGAACCAAAAACGATCCTGACCAGGCGTCCCGAACAGATACAGGATCAAATCCTGATCCAACGTGATACGACCGAAATCCATCGCCACCGTCGTCGTGGTCTTCCCCGACACCTGCGACAGATCATCGATCCCCGCAGACGCCGACGTCATCACAGCCTCGGTACGCAACGGATTGATCTCCGACACCGAACCCACGAACGTGGTCTTCCCCACCCCGAAACCACCCGCCACCACGATCTTCGCCGACGTGGTCGCACGAGCCGGAGAAGAACCGGCCACACCACTAGAGCTTGCGAAGTCCACTGAGCACCCTTTCGAGCAAAGTCACATCGGGGGTTCCGTCGGCATCCGTGCCGCCGCCGGGCTGGTGGATCGCCACGAGGCCGGCCTCGGCCAGGTCGGCGACCAGAATGCGCGCGACGCCCAGCGGCAGGGTCAGCAGCGCGGAGACCTCGGCAACGGATTTCACCTCTCGGCACAGGTGGCAGATCCGCTGGTGCTCCGGAAGCAGCCCCTGCAGCCGCATCGGGTCGGCCGACGTGCTCACCAGCGCCTCGATGGCGAGCTGATAACGGGGCCGGGTCCGGCCGCCGGTCATGGCATAGGGCCGGACCAGCGGCTGATCGCCTTCACCTTCGTAGGGCTGATGCTGGGCACCACCGTACGAGTCGGGTGAGGCGGGTGGCGGGGTCATGGATCCTCCGGACGGGAACATGGCCGATGGGGAAGGGTCTGATAAAGCGGGCGGCCGGGGCGGCCGGCCGTGGTTCAGTGCAGCAGGCTGCCCTGCAGTTCCGCGCGCAGGTCGGGGGTGAGCACCGCGCCCGCCCGGTCGACCAGCAGCGCCATCTCGTAACCGACCAGGCCGATGTCGCACTCCGGGTGCGCCAGCACGGCGAGCGAGGAACCGTCGGAAACGGACATGATGAAGAGGAAGCCGCGCTCCATCTCCACCACGGTCTGGTTCACGCTGCCGCCTTCGAAAATGCGCGAGGCGCCGGCCGTCAGCGACGTCAGTCCGGACGCCACCGCCGCAAGCTGGTCGGCACGGTCCCGCGGAAAGCCGTCGGACATCGCCAGAAGCAGTCCGTCGGCGGAGACCACCACCGTGTGCGACACCCCCGGGGTGTTGTCCACGAAATTGGTGATCAACCAGTTCAGATTCTGCGCCGCCTGGCTCAATGGACTCAACTAACGCTCCTGCTGATAGGTGGGACCAAAGCCGTTGCCGCCGAGGGTCTCGCCGGTGCCGCCGGCCTGGCGGCCCCGCTGGATTCCCCGGCGCAGGCTCGTCAGCCTGCCGCGCACGTCGTCGGGCGCGCGCGAGACCTGGGTTCCGCTGGCGTTCGCGGACTGCTGCGCGGTGCCCGCGACGAGGTTGGCGCGCGGTACCCGCCGCGGCAGCCCCGACGTGGTGACGCCGCCCGCCTGCGGGGTGCGCAACTGCTCCGCACGGCGCCAGCGGTCGTCGTTGGGCGAGGGACCCCAGGCCGCCGCGGGGGTGGCCGTGGCCGGCTGGGCCGCGGGGGCGGCGGGCGGGGACGCGGGCCGGGCCGGCGCCTCCTGGTCCGGCTGGGCGGCGGGCGGCGCGTCGGCCGCGGGCTGCTCGGCCGCGGGTGCCGCGGGTGCCTCCCCGCGGCCGCGGTTGCCGCGGAACCAGTTCGACTCCATCGAAGCGAAGATCGGCGTGGGTTCGTCGCCGGTGGTGGGTACGGGGCCGCCGTCGAGGAGGCCGTCGTCCAGCGGCGAGCCGGCCCGCTGCTGCGGCACCGCGGTCGGGTACTCGCCGGTGTCCTGCGGACCGGGGCGCTGCCACGGCATCGCGTACTCACCGGTGTCGCCGGGACCGGGACGCCGGCCCGGCATCGCGTACTCGCCCGTGTCGCCCGGGCCGGGGCGCTGCCCCGGCATGGCGTACTCGCCCGTGTCGCCGGGGCCGGGCCGTGCCACCGGGTGCGCGCCCGTGTCGTACGACGACGCGGGGATCGCCGGCGGCACCGGGTGGGCTCCGGTGTCCTGCGGGCCGCCGCCCGGGCGGGCCACGGGGTGCGCCCCGGTGTCCCCCGGGCCGGAGCCGGGCTGCGGACGGCGCTGCAGGGGCGGCGCCGGATGCTCGCCGGTGTCCTGCGGCGCACCGTACGCGGCGGCCTCGCCGGGTACGGGCGACTGCGGGGAGCGCGGCGGCGGCACGGAGCCGAACGCCGGGATCCCCGCGGCCCCGCCGGGGGGCGGGCCGGAGACGTCGGGGCGGGAGAACTGGGTGGTGTCGGCGTCGTCGTGCTCGCGCGGTCCGTCGTGCCGGTCGCGGCCGGAGTCGCGCAGCCCGGCGCCGGTGTGCTGGGCGTCGGCCGGCTCGCGGGCACCGGAGTCGGCGCCCGGCCTGGCGGGCAGCCCGGGACGGGCGGGCGGGGCTGCCTGCCCCGGGGTGCCCGTACCCGAATGGGAGTTCGCTCCGGGGGCGGCACCGAAGGCCGAGCCGCCGGGGAAGGCGGAGCCCGTACCGGAGCCGGAGCCCGGCGAGCGGCCGAAGGCCGAACCGGCACCTGCGGGTTCGCGCCCGGGCAGGCCGGGCCGCTGGCCCGGGCCGCCGGAGCCGCCGGGACCGCCGCCCGAGCCGCCGACGTCGCGGCTGGGCAGCGCGGGCCGGCCGGCGCCGGCGCCCGCCCCCACCTGGCCGCGCTGCTGCGCGGCGCCGAGCCTGCTCATCGCACCGCCGCGGCCCGCGGCGGCGCCGCGTGCCGGGGCGCTCTTGCCGGGGCCGCCGGTGCCCGCACCGGGCGTGCCGGCCGCGGCGCCCGACGGCTGCTTGCCGCCCGCGCCGCCGCCGTTCTGCGTGACGTCGACCGGGAGCATGACCAGCGCGGTGGTGCCCCCGGAGTCGGAGGGGCGGAGCTGGATGCGGATGCCGTGGCGCAGCGAGAGGCGGCCGACCACGAACAGGCCCATGCGGCGGGAGACGGAGACGTCGACCGTGGGCGGGTTGGCCAGCCGCTCGTTGATCGCCCCGAGGTCCTCGGGCGACAGCCCGATGCCGGTGTCGTGGATCTCGACCAGCACCCGCCCGTCGGGCAGCGCGTGGCCGGTGACCTTGACCTTGGTCTGCGGCGAGGAGAACGACGTGGCGTTCTCCAGCAGCTCGGCGAGCAGGTGGACGAGGTCGTTGACGACGCGGCCGGCGACCTGGGTGGCCGGTACGGCGGACAGTTCGATCCGCTCGTACTGCTCCACCTCGGAGGCGGCGGCGCGCAGCACGTCGACCAGCGGGACCGGGCGGGTCCACCGGCGGCCCGGCTCCTCGCCCGCGAGGACGAGGAGGTTCTCGCCGTTGCGGCGCATGCGGGTCGCGAGGTGGTCGAGCTTGAAGAGGTTCTCCAGCTGGTCCGGGTCGGCCTCGCGGGACTCCAGTTCGGATATGAGTGAGAGCTGACGCTGGATGAGGCCCTGGCTCCGGCGCGAGAGGTTGGTGAACATCGCGTTCACGTTGCCCCGCAGGAGCGCCTGTTCGGCGGCCAGCCGGACCGCCTCGCGGTGCACGTCGTCGAACGCGGACGCCACCTTGCCGATCTCGTCCCGGCTGCGGATGCCGACGGTCTCGACGGAGGTGTCGACGTCCTGCGGGTCGGCGTCGGAGAGCTGCTTGACCAGCTCGGGCAGCCGCTTCTGGGCGACGGTCTGCGCGGTGTCCTGCAGCCGGCGCAGCGAGCGGACCATGGAGCGGGCGACGACGAAGGCGCCGGCCAGCGAGATGAGCAGCACGAGGAGGATCAGGACGCCGTTGAAGATGGCGTCGTTCTGGGCCTCGGACCGCAGATCGCGCGCAGCCTGCTCCATCTCCTGGAGCAGGTGCTGCTCGATCTTCTTCATCTCTTCGATCTTGACGCTGTCCAGCTCGTACCAGTGCCGGTAGCTCATGTCGGCGTTCTTGATGCTGTCCGGGTTGTTCACCAGGTTCTTGGCGAACGTGTCGGCCTGCTGCACGGAGGCGTTGCCGCCGTCCAGCGAGCGCATCAGATCCGTCAGGCCGATCCGGCCGGAGTACAGGTGGGCGAAGAGCTTGAGCGAGGAACTCTCGGCCTCCTGGGCGGAGGCGGCCTCCAGCCGGTCGGCCTCGGCGAATTCGTCGCGCGGCTCCTCGGCGAGCGCGGCGCTGATGATCGCCTGCTGGACGGAGGCGTACTCCTTGGCGGAGGAGAAGGTCGCCAGTGCCCGGGTCTTGGCGATCATGTCCGGGTTGCTCGTGGCCAGGGCCATGTCCTGGGAGAGCGAGACCAGGGAGTCGACGAGTTCGCCGTACGCCTTGACCGTCTGGGCGGCGCCGCCGGTGTCGTCCGCGTAGGCCGTCTTGCGAATGCTGTTGATCTTGTTGAGCTTCTCGATGACGCTCGTCAGCGAGTTGTTGACCCCGGCGAGGTCCTCGTCGTCGGTGGTGTCGATCTCGTCCGCGGACCGGGTGAAGGCGATAAGGGCCTTGTCGGTCTCGTCGCGGGCGTCGGTGATGTCCGGGTGCTTGGGGTTCCCGTCGACGATGAGGCCGGCCGACTTGTCGCGCTCCTGCTGGAGCATGTCGGCGAGTTCGGTGGCCTCCTCGGTCATGTCCGTCAGCAGCTTCATGTTCTCCAGCTGCTGGAGGTTCTGCCAGGAGTCCTCAATGCGGAAAGCCCCCAGCGTGGTCGCGGCGACCACGGGGAGCGCGAGGAGCGAGACGAGTCTGGTGCTGATGCGCCAGTTGCGCAGCAGGATCCGGGAGCCCGGCCCCTTCGAGCCCTTGGGCTGCTGCATGTTGGCGAAGTCGCCGGCCTCGGGCGCGGGTATTCGGGCGCCGCCGCGGTCGGCGTTCCGGTCCGGCGAGGAGCTCGCGCTCTGGCCGTACCGAAGGGAGGCTGCGCGGTCGGTCTTCCCACGCACCTCAGGCTCGCCCGGAACGCTGCCGTCAGTCTTCAATCGTCCCTGCACTAGCGTCGCAACCTCTAGGACCGGCTCCGGCGCATGCACCGGAGCGTTGTCTGGTCGTGCGGGAGCTTAGGCCCCCACCCGCCGTGAACCAACCGGCGCAAGCTCCCCGCACAGTCCCCCGCGTGGCGCCCCGTTGCGCCTTTGCGTCGACTGCACCCCAGCGACGGTCCGTGGAATTCCAGCACAGTGCCGGGATCTCCAACAAGGCCCGGGGGTAACAGCTCGACTGCAACTACTCACCGTGCCGGTCACATTACACGCCGTCCAAGCAGCGGGTGGGGATAACGGACATTTTCCTACGAGGTGCATGGCGCAGGCCCGTGTCCCGGGTCGGGACCATCGGTCGGGAAATGTCTCCCCTATGCAGACATCGACTGTTTCCACCCCTCGTCGGGCTCGACGATATTTGGCATTCGTCACCGGCGAGGTGAGGAAAGTCACAATGCCGTACGGGATGGGTCCCGACGGCGCGGGGAATAGCGGCGCCTACCCTTCCCTTGACACAACGGATCGTTCCGTAAAGCCAGTTCTCGTCGGCCCGGCAGCGGGCCCCGGCACGTAAAGGCGCGCGTAACCGCCATGATCTTCCGCACGATAGCCAACCCGCGGCGCACCACCCTCGCCCACCTCGACGACGCCGGGGACCTGCTGCTTCCCGAGCCGCCCGAGGCACTCGCCGCCCGGATCGCCGCCGCCGCCCCCGGCGCGCAGCCGCCGGACCGGACCGCGAACCCGCGCCGCACCGTGCTGGAAGAACTCCCGTCCGGCGCCTGAACCCGCGCGGCGCGACGCACCGTGGCGGGGCGATAACCTGGGCCCCGTGCGTATCGCCAGGTTCTCCGTCGACGGCAGTGTCGCGTTCGGTGTGGTCGAAGGCTCCGACGGCTTCGACGGCGCCGGCACCCCCCGGGGCGAGGTCACCCTCGACGTGATCAAGGGCCATCCCTTCGCCGAGTTCGAGCGGTCGGGCCGCAGGCTCCCGCTGGACAAGGTGCGGCTGCTGCCCCCCGTGCTCCCCAACAAGGTCGTCGCGATCGGCCGCAACTACGCCGAGCACGCCGCGGAGCTGGGCAACGAGGTGCCGGAGGTACCGGTCACCTTCTTCAAGCCGTCCACCTCGGTGATCGGCCCCGGCGACCCCGTCGCGTACCCGTCCTTCTCCCAGGACCTGCAGCACGAGGCGGAGCTGGCCGTGGTCATCGGCCGGCTCTGCCGCGACGTGCCGCTGGAGCGGGCCCAGGACGTGATCCTCGGCTACACCTGTGCGAACGACGTGACCGCGCGCGACGTCCAGCGGCGCGAGAAGCAGTGGGCCAGGGCCAAGGGGTTCGACACCTCCTGCCCGCTCGGCCCCTGGGTCGAGACGGACCTGGACCCGGCCCGGATCGCCGAGGGCATCGCCATCCAGTGCACCGTGAACGGCGAACAGCGCCAGCTCGGCCGGACGACGGACATGGTCCGCTCGATCCCCGAGCTGATCGTGCACATCACCGAGGCGATGACCCTGCTGCCCGGTGACGTCATCCTGACCGGAACCCCCGCGGGCGTCGGCCCGCTCCACGACGGCGACGAGGTAGCCGTCACCATCGAAGGCATCGGCACTCTCGCCAACAAGGTGATCAAGCGTGGCTAGCGCAGCCCCCCCGGCCCCCCTGCGGGTCCGCTTCTGTCCCTCCCCCACCGGCAACCCCCACGTGGGCCTGGTCCGCACCGCCCTGTTCAACTGGGCGTACGCGCGGCACACCGGCGGCTCGCTGGTCTTCCGGATCGAGGACACCGACGCGGCCCGGGACTCCGAGGAGTCGTACGAGCAACTGCTCGACTCCTTCCGCTGGCTGGGGATCGACTGGGACGAGGGCCCCGAGGCCGGCGGCCCGCACGCGCCCTACCGGCAGTCGCAGCGCATGGACATCTACGCGGACGTGGCCCGCCGGCTCCAGGACGCCGGGCACGCCTACCGCTGCTACTGCACCGCGGCCGAGCTGGAGGAGCGCCGCGAGCAGGCGCGCGCCGCCGGGCGGCCCTCCGGGTACGACGGGCACTGCCGCGAGCTGACCGCCGAGCAGGTGGCCGCGTACGAGGCCGAGGGCCGCACCTCGATCGTCCGCTTCCGCATGCCGGACGAGACGATCACCTTCACCGACCTGGTGCGCGGCGAGCTGGCCTTCGCCCCCGAGAACGTCACGGACTACGGCATCGTGCGCGCCAACGGCGCCCCGCTCTACACCCTGGTCAACCCCGTCGACGACGCGCTGATGGAGATCACGCACGTGCTGCGCGGCGAGGACCTGCTGTCCTCCACCCCGCGGCAGATCGCGCTCTACCGCGCGCTGATCGACCTCGGCGTCGCCAAGCGGGTGCCGGACTTCGGCCACCTGCCGTACGTCATGGGCGAGGGCAACAAGAAGCTCTCCAAGCGCGACCCGCAGGCCTCCCTCAACCTCTACCGCGAGCGCGGCTTCCTGCCCGAGGGGCTGATCAACTACCTCTCCCTGCTGGGCTGGTCGCTCTCCGCCGACCGCGACGTCTTCACCCGCGAGGAACTGGTCGCGGCCTTCGACATCACCGACGTGGTGCCCAACCCGGCCCGTTTCGACCTGAAGAAGGCCGAGGCCATCAACGCGGACCACATCCGCATGCTCGACGTGAAGGACTTCGCCGAGCGCTGCACCCCCTGGCTGCGGGCGCCGCACGCGCCGTGGCCCGCGGAGGCATTCGACGCGGACGCCTTCGCGGCGGTGGCGCCGCTGGCGCAGACGCGCCTGACGGTGCTGTCCGACATCACGGCCAACGTCGACTTCCTCTTCCTCGACGAGCCGGTGTCCGACGAGAAGTCGTGGGACAAAGCGATGAAGCCGGGGCAGCCGGGTGCGGCCGACCTGCTGCGGACCGCGCGGGCGAAGCTGGCGGCGGCCGAGTGGGCCGCGGAGCCGCTGAAGGAGGCGGTGCTCGCCGCGGGCGAGGAGCACGGGCTGAAGCTGGGCAAGGCGCAGGCGCCGGTACGGGTTGCGGTGACGGGGCGGACGGTGGGGCTGCCGCTGTTCGAGTCCCTGGAGGTGCTGGGCCGCGAGCGCACGCTGGCGCGGGTGGACGCGGCGCTGGCGCGGCTGGCGGCCGAGCAGGGCTGACGGGTACGGGCGCGGTGCGGCCGGGCGGCCGTCCGCACCCCGGTCACCTGCGCGAACAGCCGCGGGTATGGGGCATTATGGGCCGGTGCCCACCCGGACGGACATCACGGACGACCCCCAGGCGCCCCGTGGCGGTTCCGGTGCGGCGGAAGGGCGCCCCGGCGGACGCGGGGTCCTGACGGCCGGCCGGCGACGGGCCCGGAGGGCCGCGGGCGGACCCGGCCCGGCCCGCTGGAGCGCCGTCGCCGTGATGGCGGCGTTCGCCGCCGTGTACGTGGCCGCCGGATCCCCGCTCGTACTCCTTGCGTTCACCCTCCAGCTCGGCCAACTGGTCCCGGCCCTGCGGCAGTCGGGGCCGCGCCTCGTGCTGCTGCTCGCCGCCCAGGCGGCCGCGTGCGGGGCCGCGGTGTACGCCACCGGCACCTCCGTCGCCGTCCTCGGCTTCCTCGGCGGGTCGCTGCTGCTCACGCCCTGGTGGCCGGCCGCCGTGCCGGTGGCCGCCGCGGCGGCGCTGACCGGCCCGGTGGACTCGTTCATCAGCATGCTGCTGATCAGCCTGGTCTGCTACGGGCTCACCCGGCTCGCCGACCTGGCCGACGAGGTCCACGCCGCCCGCCTCGACCTCGCCGCCGCGGCCGTCGGCGAGGAGCGGCTGCGTATCGCCGCCGAACTCAGCGAGGGGCTCGGCCGCGGACTGGCCGGCATCACCATGGGGGTCCGCGCCGCGCTGGACCGGCCCGAGCGGTCCGCGGAACTGCTCGCCGAGGTCGCCGGTGCCGCCCGGGACTGCCTGGCGGACGCCCGCGGCTCCGCCGACCGGTTCCGGGCCATGGCCCTGGCCCCCGAGATGACCTCCGCCCGCGCCCTGCTGGCCGCCGCGGGCGTCGCCACCGAGGTGCGCACCGGGCACAGCGAGCCGCTCGGCTCCGCGGGCGCGCTGCTGGGCGGGGTGCTGCGGGAGGCCGTCACCGCCCTGATCAGCCGCGGCACCGCCACCCACTGCCTGATCGAGACCGGCTGCGAACCGGGCCGGGTGTGGCTGGCGGTGGTCAGCGACGACACCACCACCGCGGAGGAGGACGTCCTGGGCGGCCTGCCGGAGCGGATCGCCGCCGCCGGCGGCAGCCTCACCACCGCCCTGACCCCCGAGGGCCGCCGGGAGGTACGGGCCGTACTGCCCGACGCCGGGCGGCCGGCGGCGCCGGACGGGGACAGCCTGCGGTGGGCGTACCGGCTGTCCCTCGCGGTGCTCGCCGCCGTCCTGGCCGGCTTCTCGCTCAAGGCGCTGCTGCTCGTGTCCGGCCACCAGGTGCTGCCCGCCGCCGCCCTGCTGGCGGTGGTCGTCACCCTGCACCTGCGGTCGGTGCACGGCAGGCATCCGGTGCACCTGGCCCTGATGGCGCTGCTCACGTATCTGCCGATGGCGGAGTTCGGCCGGGGCTGGCTGGGCACGGCGGGCTTCCTCGCCGGGCCCGTCCTGCTCGCGCTGCCCTGGGCCGTGGCCTGGCCGGTCGTGGGCGCCGTCATGGGGAGCGTCGCCGTCATCGGGGTGCAGCTGAGGCTGTCGCCGGCGCTGACCGTCAACTACACGCTCAGCACGATGGTCACCGGGCTGGTCATCCACGGGCTGCTGCGGCTGCCCGGGATCGTGCGGGAGTTGCAGGCGGCCCAGCGGCGGCTGGCCCGTGCGGCGGTGGTGGAGGAGCGCCTGAGGGCCGCCCGGGACCTGCACGACCTGCTCGGCCACAGCCTCGCCGCCATCCTCCTGACCTGTGAGCTGACTCGCCGGCTGCCGCCGGAGCGGGCCCGGGGCGAGTTGCGGAACATCCTGGTGATGGCCGAGCGGGGAGAGGCCGATCTGCGGTCCGCTGCGGGCGGCGTGGGCCGGATGCCGCTGGACACGGAGGCCGGCTCCGCCCGCTCCGTGCTGGCCGCGGCCGGGATAGACACCGGGGTCTCGCTCGCCCACGACGGGCTGCCCGCCGGTACGGAGACGGCTCTCAGCGCGGTGCTGCGGGAGGCGGTGACCAACGTGCTGCGGCACAGCGACGCGCGGACGGCGGAGATCTCCACGGCCGCGGAGGCCGGCGGGGTGCGGCTGCGGGTGCGCAACGACGGCGTACGCGGGACCGGCGGCCGGCGGGACTCCTCGGGGCTCGGCAACCTCACCACGCGGCTCGCGGCGCTCGACGGGACGCTGACGGCGGGAGCGGGGGACGGCTGGTTCGAGCTGTCCGCGTGGGTGCCGGGCCGGAGTTGAGGACACCTCCCTCCGCGTACGCCCGCTATATCCAGCCGGCCTCCGTGGCGATCCGCACCGCGTCCGTGCGGTTGCGGGCGTCGAGCTTGGCGACGATGCCGGTGAGGTAGTTCCGTACGGTGCCCGCCGTCAGATGCAGCCTGCCCGCGATCTCGGTCGGCTCGGCGCCCCCGGCGACCTGCCTCAGCACCTCCGCCTCCCGCTCCGTGAGGGGGTTGTCCGCCAGGTCCCAGGCGGCGACCGCCAGTGCGGGGTCGAGCACCCGCTCCCCGGCCGCCAGCTTGCGGATCGCGGTGAGGAGTTCGTCCGGCGGCGCGGTCTTCAGCACGAAGCCGTGCACACGCGCGGCGAGCGCCCGGCGCAGGTGCCCCGGCTTGCCGTACGCGGTGAGCATCAGCACCCGGCTGTCCGGGAGTTCGTCGTGCAGCCGGGCCGCCGCCGCCAGGCCGTCCAGTTCGCCGGGCATGTCGATGTCCAGGACGGCCACGTCGGGGCGGTAGACCCGGGCCGCGTCCACGGCCGCCGCGCCGCTGTCCACCGACGCGACGACCTCCAGGTCGGGTTCGAGGTCGAGCAGGGCGGACAGCGCCCGTCTGATCACGTGCTGGTCCTCTGCCAGCAGTACCGATATCACCCTGTCAGGTATAGCAGTGTCCGGATCATGACGACGTCATGCCGCATGCGTGACGGCGTCGGTGGGAGGCGTCCGCGCCGGGCGGCAGGCTCGTACCCATGGCGGACACAGTGCAGTTGGAAGCGGTCAGCAAGGTCTACGGCAAGGGACAGGGGGCGGTGGCGGCACTGCGCGAGGTGTCCGTCGCCATCCCGCGGTGCAGCTTCACCGCGGTGATGGGTCCTTCGGGTTCGGGCAAGAGCACGTTCCTGCACTGCGCGGCGGGACTGGACAGCCCCACCTCGGGCACCGTGCGGCTCGGCGGCACCGACCTGACCCGGATGAACGAGACGAAACTCACCGAACTGCGGCGGCAGCGCATCGGTTTCGTCTTCCAGGCGTTCAACCTGATCCCCTCGCTCACCGTGCTGGAGAACATCACCCTGCCGCTGCGGCTCTCCGGTACCCGCACCGACAAGGCGCGGCTGCGGGACATCGTGGACCGGGTGGGCCTGACCGGGCGCACGGACCGGCGGCCCGCGCAGCTCTCCGGCGGCCAGCAGCAGCGGGTGGCGCTCGCCCGCGCCCTGGCCACCGGACCGGAGGTGATCTTCGGCGACGAGCCGACCGGCGCACTGGACACGATGACCGCCCGCGAGGTGCTGAACCTGCTGCGCGAGACGGTCGACTCACTCGGCCAGACCGTGGTGATGGTGACCCACGACCCGGTGGCCGCCTCCTACGCCGACACGGTGCTGTACCTCGCCGACGGGCGGATCGTGGACGAGACGCAGGACCCCACCGCGGAGAAGGTCGCCGAGCGGATGACCCGGCTGGGGGCGTGGAAGTGAGGGCGCTGCTGTCGTTCTCCCTGAAGACCCTGCGGCACCGCAAGGCCGCCTTCGCCGGCGCCTTCGTCTCCCTGTTCTGCGCCGCCGCCCTGGTGAGCGCCTGCGGGATGCTGCTGGAGACCGGCCTGCGCGGCCACGTCGACCCCGAGCGCTACGCCGGCGCCCCGGTCGTCGTGGCCGGCGACCAGTACGTGCACAAGACCATCACGAAGGGCAACGGCAAGACCAAGCACAAGTCCAAGGCCATCTCCGAACGGGCCTGGATCCCCGAGTCGCTGACGGAGGAGGTGGCCGGGGTGCCGGGCGTGCGCAAGGCGGTCGCCGAGGTCGCCTTCCCGGTCGGCACCCCGGACGGCGAGGCGGCGGGGCACGGCTGGGACTCGGCCGTGCTCACCCCCTTCACCCTGGCCGACGGCCGCGCCCCGCGGCAGGCCGGCGAGGTCGTGGTCGACGGCGGCTCCGCGCTGCGCACCGGCGACCGGTTGCGCGCGCTGACCCCCGCCGGCGCCGCCGAGTACCGGGTGACCGGCGTGACCGCGCAGACGGTGGCCGGCCAGGACACGCTGTTCTTCGCGCCGGACGAGGCCCGGCGGCTGGCCGGCCGCCCCGGCCTGGTGAGCGCGATCGGCGTGTTCACCGCGCCGGGCGCCGAGCCCGACCTCGCGGCCGCGTTGCGCGGCACCCGGGCGCTGGCGCACACCGGCGCGGACCGCGGCACGGCGGAGTTCCTCGACGCCGAGCAGGCACGGATCAAGCTGATCAGCATGGGCGGCGCGCTGGGCGGCACCTCGCTGATCGTCGCGGTGCTCGTGGTCTCCGGCACCTTCGCCCTGTCCGTACAGCAGCGCCAGCGCGAGATCGCCCTGCTGCGGGCCGTCGCTGCCACGCCGCGGCAGCTTCGCCGGCTGCTCGGCGGCGAGGCGCTGGTGATCGCGCTGGCCGCCGGGCCCGCGGGCGCCGCGGCCGGCTTCGGGGTGGGGTTCTGGCTGCGCTCGAAGTTCGTGGAGCTGGGGACGATGCCGGCGCACCTGCCGCTGGTGGTCAGCCCGTTCCCCGCGGTCGCCGGGCTGCTCGCCACGGTGCTCGCCGCCTGGGCGGCGGCCCGGCTGGCGGCCCGCCGCGCCGCCCGGGTCCGGCCGGTGGAGGCCATGGGCGAGGCGGCCCTGCCCACGGCGCGGCTGCCGTGGCCGCGGCTGGTCGCGGGGGCGGTCGCCACCGCGGGCGCGGTGGTCCTCACCCTCGTGCTGTCGGGCCTGTCGACGGAGGCCGCCGCGAGCCCGGTGACCATGCTCACCGCTCTGGTGTGGACCATCGCGGTGGCGCTGCTGGGCCCGCCGCTGGCCCGGGCCGCGGCCGCGCTCGCCGCGATACCGCTGCGCGCCTCGCGGGTCAGCGGCCACCTCGCCGCCGCCGGCATGCGCACCGGGGCCCGCAGGACGGCCGCCGTCGTCACCCCGCTCAGCCTGCTCATCGGGCTGGCCTGCACCATCCTCTTCGTACCGACCACCCTGGGGCACGCCGCCGAGCGGGAAGCCGCGGCCGGGACGCGGGCGGACTACGTCGCCGGCCCGCGGATCCCGGCCGGCGCGGCCGAGGCGCTCCGCGGGGAGCCGGGCGTCGAGGCGGTCACCGAGGTTCTGCACACCGAGGTACGGGCCGGGCTGACCAAGCTCACCGCCCGGGGCGTCACGGCCGGGAAGCTGGCGCGGACCACCGACCTGGGCGTGGTCTCCGGCAGCATGGCCGGCTTCGACGCGGAGGCGGTGGCGGTCAGCGAGAACGCCGCGGGCCGGCTCGGCGTCGGAGTGGGCGACGAACTCGCCCTCACCCTCGGCGACGGCACCCCCGCGGAGCTGACGGTCGCGGCGGTCTACTCGCGCGGCCTCGGCTTCGGCGAACTCACCCTGGCGCACGACCTGGTGGCCGGGCACGTGGACGACCGGCTGGGCACGCTGCTGGTCGCGGCCCCCGAGCTGACCCGTGCCGAGTTGGCGGAGCTGCTCGCCGGCGTGCCGGGGGCCGAGGTGCTCGACCGGGCCGAGGCGGTCGCCGCGGAGCCGGAGAACGCCGCGGTGAACTACGTCGCCATGGGGCTCATCATCGCCTTCACCGCGATCGCCGTGGTCAACACGCTGGCCATGTCCACTGCGGACCGCGTACGGGAGCTGGCGCTGCTGCGGCTGGTGGGCACCACCCGGCGGCAGGTGCTGCGGATGCTGCGGCTGGAGACGCTGTCCGCCCTGCTGCTGGCCGGGGTGCTCGGCACCGGGATCGCATACGCCACCCTGACCGCCTTCGCGGCCGGCATGACCGGCACCGCAGTCCCGCACATCCCGCCGGCCGGCTACCTCGCGCTCGTCGCGGGCGTCGCCGCCCTGGCCCTGGCGGCCACCGCGCTCCCCGGCCGCGTCGCCCTGCGGCAGCACCCCGCGGAGGCGGTCGCGGGCCGCGAGTGACGTGCGCCCGGTTCGCCGCCGCGGGCCCGCCCCGCGGGCACCGGCGGCGGCGCGCCGGTGACATGCGAAGGCCCCGCCTGCGGCGGGGCCTTCGGGTGTGCGGGGCGGCGGGCGCCGGTCAGCGCTGCCAGCTGTGCGGGGCGCGGAAGCCGTGCTGGCGCTCCAGCCGGCGCCAGCGGGCCGCGGAGCCCGCGTGCCCGCCGCGGCGGGCGTGCGTCGGCTGCGGGGCGGCGGCCCGGGCGAGCAGCACCGCGGTGAGCGCGGCGAGCTCCTCCTCGCTGGCCTCGCCCTTCTCGACGCGGACGAGGTTCTCGGTGTGGTGCGTGGTCACGTGTGTGCTCCTGGGCTGTTCTGCGCGGTCGGCTGCGGGCTGCGGGGTGTGCGGAAGCGGCGGGGTCACTGCGGCGGGTTGCCGTGCTTGCGCGCCGGCAGGTCCGCGTGCTTCGTACGCAGCATCGCCAGGGACCGGATGAGGGTCCGGCGGGTGTCCACGGG
This sequence comes from Streptomyces aculeolatus, assembly GCF_020400605.1. Classification (GTDB taxonomy): domain Bacteria; phylum Actinomycetota; class Actinomycetes; order Streptomycetales; family Streptomycetaceae; genus Streptomyces; species Streptomyces aculeolatus. The sequence continues at coordinate 202,101 of NZ_JAINRD010000005.1, forward strand.
GTCGATGACGTCGTCCACGAGGCCGCGTTCGGCCGCGTAGTACGGGTGCATCAGCTCGGCCTTGTACTGCTTGACCATGTCGGTGCGCTTGGCCTCGGGGTCGTCCGCGGCCGCGATGTCGCGCCGGAAGATCACGTTCGCGGCGCCTTCCGCGCCCATGACCGCGATCTCGTTGGTCGGCCAGGCGTACGTCAGGTCGGCGCCGATGGACTGGCTGTCCATGACGATGTACGCGCCGCCGTACGCCTTCCTGAGCACCACCGAGATCCGCGGGACGGTGGCGTTGCAGTAGGCGTAGAGCAGCTTCGCTCCGTGCCTGATGATCCCGCCGTGCTCCTGGTCGACGCCCGGCAGGAAGCCCGGCACGTCGAGCAGGGTGATGATCGGAATATTGAAAGCATCGCACATCTGGACAAAGCGGGCACCTTTCTCGCTCGCCTCGATGTCCAGTACGCCGGCCAGCGACTGCGGCTGGTTGGCGACGATGCCGACGACCTGGCCGTCCAACCGGGTGAGCGCGCAGATCAGGTTCGTCGCCCAGCGCTCGTGCACCTCGAGGTACTCGCCGTCGTCGACGATCTCCTCGATCACCTTGCGCATGTCGTACGGCCTGTTGCCGTCGGCCGGCACCAGGTCGAGCAGCACCTCGCCGGCGCGGTCGGCCGGGTCCTCGGCGGTGACCGCCGGCGGGTTCTCCCGGTTGTTCTGCGGCAGCATCGACAGCAGGTAGCGCACCTCCTCCAGGCACGTCACCTCGTCGTCGTACGCGAAGTGGCACACGCCGGAGGTCTCGGCGTGCACGTCGGCGCCGCCCAGCCCGTTCTGGCTGATCTCCTCGCCGGTCACCGCCTTGACCACGTCCGGTCCCGTGATGAACATCTGCGAGGTCTCGCGGACCATGAAGACGAAGTCGGTGAGCGCCGGGCTGTACGCCGCGCCGCCGGCACACGGGCCGAGCATCACCGAGATCTGCGGGATGACGCCGGAGGCGCGGGTGTTGCGCTGGAAGATGCCGCCGTAGCCGGCGAGCGCCGAGACGCCCTCCTGGATACGGGCGCCCGCGCCGTCGTTCAGCGACACCAGCGGGGCGCCCGCGGCGATCGCCCGGTCCATGATCTTGTGGATCTTGTCCGCGTGCGCCTCGCCGAGCGCGCCGCCGAAGATCCGGAAGTCGTGGGCGTAGACGAAGACCGTCCGCCCGTGCACCGTCCCCCATCCGGTGATCACGCCGTCCGTGTACGGCCTCTTGGCCTCCAGCCCGAAGCCGGTGGCGCGGTGCCGGCGCAGCGGCTCCACCTCGTTGAACGACCCCTCGTCCAGCAGCAGGTCGATCCGCTCCCGGGCAGTGAGCTTCCCCTTGGCCTTCTGCGCGGCGGTCGCCCGCTCGCTGGGCCCCGCGTGGGCCTGCTCGCGAATGCGGCGCAGCTCGGCCGCCCGCCCCCGGGCCTCGTTCTCGACGGCGCCTGCCGCCGCTGCCGCGTCGGAGGGGGCGTAGTCCACTGTGGTCATGGAATGACGGTACGGGTACTTGGGCATCGAAGCTTATGTCATTTCCCTACAACGTCGGCCGGGAAATCATGAGCACCCGGCACTATGTGCAGGTGACGGGGCCAGAGATCGGCCAACGACACGTCGATCGGGGCTGTAGGGCTTCGACAACGCAGTTGGACAGATCGTTGATACACGAGAATGTTCCGTAGCAGACCTTCTTGTTAGCCTGGGCGCATGGTCACCATGCCCGTATCCCGCGCACCCGCCCGCGCCGTGCCGGACCTCACCGGCATCCTCATGCACACCGCCCACGTACTCAACACCCGGCTGTCCGCCGCCCTGGACGAGGTCGGCCTGCTTCAGCGCGAGCAGTGCGTGCTCGTGCACGCGCTGGCGGCCGAGCGCACCCAGGGCCAGCTCGCCGAGCTGTCGCACATGGACAAGACGACGATGGTCGTGACCGTGGACGGCCTGGAGAGGGCCGGCTACGCCGAGCGACGGCCGTCGAGCAAGGACCGCCGGGCCCGCATCATCCACGTCACCGAGGCCGGGGCGGAGATCGCGGCGCGCGGCCAGGAGGTCGTCGACCGGGTCCACCAGGAGGTGCTGGACACCCTCCCGGAGGCGCAGCTCTTCATCGACGCCCTGGAGGGCCTGCTGGAGGGGCCGCTCGCCCAGCCCGTCACCTCCGAGCAGCCGGTCCGCCGGTCACGGCAGGCCCGGCGGTAGCCGGCGAGAAGGTCCGTACAAGAAAACTGCGTAAAAGATAGTCCCGTACGAAACTATCTGCTACGGTCTCTCCTGTTGCCGCACGCACCAGGAGAGGCCGCATGAACGCCACCGACCCGCAGTCAGACCGATCCCGCTGGTTCGCACTCGCGATTCTCTGCACCGGCGCGCTGATGATCATCCTCGACGGGAGCATCGTCACCGTCGCCCTGCCCGCCATCCAGCGGGACCTGGGGTTCTCCCCCGCCGATCTGACCTGGACGGTCAACGCCTACATGATCGCCTTCGGCGGGCTGCTCCTCCTCGCCGGCCGCCTCGGCGACCTGCTCGGCCGCAAGCGGGTGTTCGTCGCCGGCATCGCGCTCTTCACCGCCGCCTCGCTGCTGTGCGGGCTGGCCGCCGAGCCCTGGATGCTGATCGCCGCCCGCTTCCTGCAGGGCGTCGGCGGCGCGCTGGCCTCGGCCGTGGGGCTCGGCATGATCGTCACTCTCTTCACCGACGCGAAGGAGCGGGCGAAGGCCATCGGCGCCTTCGCCTTCACCGGCGCCACCGGCGCCTCACTGGGCCAGGTGCTCGGCGGCGTGCTCACCGACGCGCTGAGCTGGCACTGGATCTTCTTCATCAACCTGCCCATCGGCCTGGCCACCGTCCTGCTCGCGCTGCGGGTCCTGCCCGGCGACCGCGGCGTCGGCCTGGCCGCGGGAGCCGACGTCGCCGGGGCGCTGCTGGTCACCTCCGGGCTGATGCTCGGCGTCTACACCATCGTGGAGACCGAGAGCCACGGCTGGGTCTCCGGCCGCACCCTGGGCTCCGCGGCGGTCGCCGCCGCCCTGCTCGCCGGGTTCGTGCTCCGCCAGGCCCGGGCCGCGGCGCCGCTGCTGCCGCTGCGCGTCTTCCGTTCGCGCACCGTCGCCGGCGCCAACGCTGTCCAACTGCTCGTCATCTCCGGAATGTTCGCCTTCCAGATCGTCGTCGCGCTCTACATGCAGCAGGTGCTGGGCTACGGGGCCGCCGAGACCGGACTCGCCATGCTGCCGGCCGCGCTCACCATCGGGATCACCTCGCTGCTCATATCCGCCCGGCTCGTGGCGCGGTTCGGCGAGCGGTCGGTGCTGTTGGCCGGCCTCGTGCTCCTCGCGCTCGCCCTGGCGCTGCTGATACGCATCCCGCGGGACCCGGCCGAGGTGAGCTACGCGACCCACCTGCTGCCGACGATGCTGCTGATCAGCGGCGGCGGGCTGGTGCTGCCGTCGATGACCGCGCTGGGCATGTCCGGCGCCCGGCAGGACGACGCCGGGGTGGTGTCGGGGCTGTTCAACACCGGGCAGCAGATCGGCGGCGCGCTGGGCGTCGCGGTGCTGACCACGCTGGCGGCCGGGCGTACGGAGTCGCTGGCGGCGGCCGGCGAGGGCCGGGACGCGGCGCTGACCGGCGGCTTCCAGCTGGCGTTCGGCATCGGGGCGGCGCTGGTCGCCGCGGCGGCGGTGCTGACGCTGGTGGTGCTGCGGCCCCGCACGGCGGGCGGGCCGCAGTCGCCGGACGGCGGCACGGCGGCGGGCGGCGGTGTGCAGAAGGCCGGTGCGCAGGGCGCCGGTGCGGAGGGCGCCGGCGCGCGCAGCGCCGGGGCGGAGGGCGCCGGGGCGGCTCCCGGCGCCTCCGCGGCGACGGCCGCTACTCCTGCGGCACCACCCCGGCCCGCAGCAGACCGTAGGCGTACGCGTCGTCCAGTGCCTGCCACGACGCCGCGATGACGTTGTCCGCGACACCGACGGTGTCCCACTCGCCCCGGCCGTCGCTGGTGGTGATGAGCACGCGCGTGGTCGACTCCGTGCCGTGGGTCCCCTCCAGGATCCGCACCTTGTAGTCGATCAGCTCGAAGTCGGCGAGCTGCGGGTAGATCCGCTCCAGCGCCACCCGCAGGGCCCGGTCCAGTGCATGGACCGGGCCTTTGCCCTCGGCCGTGACGACGGTCCGCTCACCCTTCGCCCACAGCTTGACCGTGGCCTCGTTGGCGTGGGTGCCGTCCGGCCGGTCCTCGACGATGGCCCGCCAGGACTCGGTGCGGAAGTAGCGCCGCGCCCGGCCGGACTCGCGCAGCTGCAGCTCCTCGCGGAGCAGCAGCTCGAAGGAGGCGTCGGCGGCCTCGTACGTCAGCCCGCGCAGCTCGTTCTCCTTGACCCGCTCCACCACCCGGCTCAGCAGCTCGCGGTCGTCGCCGAGGTCGAGGCCGAGGTCCTTGCCCTTCAGCTCGATGGACGCCCGGCCGGCCATGTCGGAGACCAGCATGCGCAGCCGGTTGCCGACGAGATCGGGGTCGATGTGCTGGTAGAGGTCGGGGTCGACCTTGATGGCGGAGGCGTGCAGGCCGGCCTTGTGGGCGAAGGCCGAGACGCCCACGTACGGCTGGTGGGTGGCGGGCGCGATGTTGACGACCTCGGCGACGGCGTGCGAGATCCGGGTCATCTCCGCCAGCTTGCCCGCGGGCAGCACCCGCATGTCGTACTTCAGCTCCAGCGCGGCCACGACGGGGAAGAGGTTCGCGTTGCCGACGCGCTCGCCGTAGCCGTTGGCGGTGCACTGCACGTGCGTGGCGCCGCCGTCGACGGCGGCCAGGGTGTTGGCCACGGCGCAGCCGGAGTCGTCCTGGGCGTGCATGCCCAGGCGCGCCCCGGTGGCGGCCAGCACCTCGGCGACGGTCTCGCGCACCTGGCCGGGGAGCATGCCGCCGTTGGTGTCGCAGAGCACGACGACGTCGGCCCCGGCCTCGTGCGCGGCGGCGACGACCTGCTTGGCGTACGCGGCGTTGGCGCGGTGGCCGTCGAAGAAGTGCTCGCAGTCGACGAAGACGCGGCGGCCGTGCTCGCGCAGGAACGCGACCGTGTCGCGGACCATCGCCAGGTTCTCCGCGAGCGTGGTGCGCAGCGCCAGCTCCACGTGCCGGTCGTGCGACTTGGCGACCAGCGTGACGACGGGGGCCTTGGACTCCAGCAGCGCGAGCACCTGCGGGTCGTCCTCGACCCGTACGCCCGCCCTGCGGGTGGCGCCGAAGGCGACGAGCTGCGCGTGCCGCAGGTCGACCTCGTCGCGGACGCGGCGGAAGAACTCCGTGTCCCGGGGGACCGCGCCGGGCCAGCCGCCCTCGATGAAGCCCACGCCGAAGTCGTCGAGGTGCCGGGCGATGGCCAGCTTGTCCGCGACGGTCAGGCTGATGCCCTCGCGCTGCGCGCCGTCGCGCAGCGTGGTGTCGAAGACGTGGAAGGCGTCGTCGGGAGTCGCGGGGGCGGCCGGCTCTGTGCTCATCGAAGTGCTCCTGTCGGGATGGTGTGCTCTCCGGTCCCGGAAATGGAAAAGACCCCTCGCGGGTCGCGAGAGGTCTGCGCGCGGGTCTGGGACGCGGTGAGCCAGCACCGCATGCGGATCGCGGTACGGGTCAGCGCGGACCGGCGCGCCTGTTGCCAATAATCATGACGGCAAACGGGGTCACGTCGGGCAGTCTGGCACACACCTCGCCCGACCTGGAGTCCCGTCTCACGATACGGGCAGCGTGCCCACGATCCGTACGGCGAGGTCAGGGCGCAATGCGGTCTTGTGTGGATGACATGCGCGTGCCAATTTGGTCCCCGACCAGTCGGTACGGCACCTCCCACACACCCCCACATGGTTCACACAAAGGAGAACCACCGCATGAGACCCCAGATGTCCGCGCGTCTGGGCGGCACCCTCGCCGCCCTTCTCCTCCTCGGTACCGCCGCACTCGGCTCCACCGCAGCCGCGGCACCCCCGCCGGCCGACAGCCCCGACCGGGGAGTACGGGCCGACGCGGCGACGATCGCGCTCAGCGCCGATGTCACGCGCACCCTCGGCGCCGACAGCGCCGGCACGTACCTGGACGCCGACACCGGCGAGCTGGTCGTGACGGTCACCGACAAGGCCGCCGCCGCGGAGGCCCGCGCCGCCGGCGCCCGCGCCGAACTGGTCGAGCACAGCGCCGCGGAGCTGCGCTCCGCGATGGGCGCCTTCGAGAGCCGCGCGAAGATCACCGGCACCTCCTGGGGTGTCGATCCGGCCACCAACCAGATAGCGGTGCAGGCCGACTCCACCGTGTCCGCCGCCGAGTACGCGAAGCTGAAGCGCGTCGCGCAGAGCCTCGACGGCGCGGCCCGGGTGGAGCGGGTACCCGGGGCGTTCCGGCAGGAGGTCCTGGGCGGCGACGCCATCTACGGCGGCGGCTACCGCTGCTCCGCCGCGTTCAACGTGACCAAGAACAACGCCCGCTACTTCGTCACCGCGGGCCACTGCACCAACGAGGCCACCTCCTGGTCGGCCACCAGCGGCGGCGCGGCCGTCGGCACCCGCGAGGGCACCAGCTTCCCGACCAACGACTACGGCATCGTCCGCTACACCGACGGCTCCTCCCCCGCGGGCACCGTGAACCTCTACAACGGCAGCTCCCGGGACATCACCGGCGCCGCCAACGCCGTCGTCGGCCAGGCCATCCAGAAGAGCGGCTCCACCACCAAGGTCACCAGCGGCACCGTGACCGCGGTGAACGTGACCGTCAACTACAGCGACGGCCCCGTCTACAACATGGTCCGCACCACCGCCTGCTCCGCGGGCGGCGACAGCGGCGGCGCCCACTTCTCGGGCAGCGTCGCGTACGGCATCCACTCCGGCAGCTCGGGCTGCTCCGGCACCAGCGGCTCCGCCATCCACCAGCCGGTCACCGAGGCGCTCAGCGCGTACGGCGTGAGCGTCTACTGACACACCGGCAGCAGCACGACGGCACGAAGGGGGCCGCCGCCGGATCCCGGCGGCGGCCCCCGGCGCGGTGCGGAGCCACCGGCCCCGCACCGCGCCGCCCGCCCGGCCCGTACGCCGGGCCGGTCCGTGCCTCAGCCCGGCTCGTGCGTCAGCCCAGCTCGTGCATCCAGCCGTGCGGGTCCGGGGCCTGCCCCGTCTGCACGTCGACCAGCGCCTTGCGCAGCCGCGCCGTGATCGGCCCCATCGCCCCGTCGGCCACCGTCCACTCCGCGGTGCTCGACTTCGCGTGCCCCACCGGCGTGATGACCGCGGCCGTGCCGCAGGCGAAGGTCTCCGAGATCGTGCCGTCGGCGCAGCCGGCCTGCCACTCCTCCTTGGAGATCCGCACCTCGCCGGTCCGGTAGCCGAGGTCGGCGGCGATGGTCAGCAGCGAGTCGCGGGTGATGCCGGGCAGCAGCGTCCCGGTCAGCTCGGGGGTGACCACCTCCGCCTCCGGGCCCTCGCCCCGCACGAAGTACAGGTTCATCCCGCCCATCTCCTCGATCCACCGGCGCTCCACCGCGTCCAGCCACACCACCTGGTCGCAGCCCTGCTGCACGGCCTGGAGTGTCGCGGCCATCGCGCCCGCGTAGTTGCCCGCGCACTTGGCCTCGCCGGTGCCGCCGGGTGCGGCGCGCACGTACTCCTCGGTGAGCCACACCGACACCGGCTTGATGCCGCCGTGGAAGTACGCGCCCGCGGGCGAGGCCAGCACCATGAACAGGTATTCGTGCGCCGGCGAGTTCACGCCGAGGCCGACCTCGGTGGCGAACATGAAGGGGCGCAGGTACAGCGACTCCTCGCCGGTGCCCGGCACCCACGCCTTGTCCTGGCGCACCAGCACGTCGATGGCCTCCACGAAGGTCTCGACGGGCAGCTCCGGCATCGCCAGCCGGCGCGCGGAGAGCTGGAAGCGGCGCGCGTTGGCGTCGGGCCGGAAGGTGCGGACGCTGCCGTCGGGCTGCCGGTACGCCTTCAGCCCTTCGAAGATGGACTGCCCGTAGTGCAGGGCCATCGTCGCCGGGTCGAGGGTCAGCGGCGCGTAGGGCTGGAGCTGGGCGTCGTGCCAGCCGCGGCCTTCGGTCCACTTGATCGTGACCATGTGGTCGGTGAAGTGCTTGCCGAAGCCGGGGTTGGTCAGGATCGCCTCGCGCTCCGCGTCGGACAGCGGGTGCGCGGACGGCTTGAGCTCGATCGTGGTCATGAGATTCGTGTCCTTCACCGTTCGGTGTGTGGCGGACCGCGTCCCGTACCGAGGTCCTCGTACCCGAAGGTACTAGGACGTCCGAGCATTACCCCGTGCCGCGGCCCCCTGTCGATTATGACGGGGGCGCGGGCAGCGGCAAGCGTGGCGGTGGTACGCGGCCCGAAGGGTCATCGTCGCACCGGCCCCGCCCGGAGGGCAGGGCCGTCGGCCGTACGGAACTACCTGACCGGCCGGGCCGGCCGCGGCGAGCGTGTGGTCCCGGCGGTCAGCCGGATACTCGGGCGGCGAGCGCGTCGCCGATCTGGTCCGTGGTGCGCGCGGCGGCGCCCCGCCCGGCGAGGTCGGCCTCGACGGCCTCCTCGACGCGGGTGGCCTGCGCGGCGTAGCCGAGGTGGCGCAGCAGCAGGGCGACCGACAGGACCGTGGCCGTCGGGTCGGCCTTGCCGGTGCCGGCGATGTCCGGCGCGGAGCCGTGGACCGGCTCGAACATCGACGGGAAGGCGCCGGCCGGGTTGATGTTCCCGGAGGCGGCGAGGCCGATGCCGCCGCTGATGGCGGCGGCGAGGTCGGTGAGGATGTCGCCGAAGAGGTTGTCGGTGACGATCACGTCGAACCGCTCGGGCTGGGTGGTGAGGAAGATCGTCGCGGCGTCGACGTGCAGGTAGTCCGTGGCGACGTCGGGGTACTCGGCGCCGACCCGGTCGAAGGTGTTCTTCCACAGGTGGCCGGCGTAGACGAGCACGTTGTTCTTGTGCACGAGCGTCAGCTTCCGGCGCGGGCGGGCCTGGGCGCGCTCGAAGGCGTCCCGGACCACGCGCTCCACGCCGTACGCGGTGTTGACGCTGACCTCGGTGGCGACCTCGGCCGGGGTGCCGGTGCGCAGGCTGCCGCCGTTGCCGGTGTACGGGCCCTCGGTGCCCTCGCGGACGACGACGAAGTCGATGGCGGGGCGGCCGGCGAGCGGGGTGTCGGTGCCCGGGAAGAGCTTCGACGGGCGCAGGTTCACGTAGTGGTCGAAGGCGAAGCGCAGCTTCAGCAGCAGCCCGCGCTCCAGCACGCCGGACGGCACCGAGGGGTCGCCGATGGCGCCGAGCAGGATCGCGTCGTAGTCCTTGAGCGCCGTCAGCTCCGCGTCGGGCAGGGTCTCGCCGGTGGCGTGCCAGCGGCGGGCGCCGAGGTCGTAGCTCTCGGTCTCCAGCTTCACGTCCTGCGGCAGGACGGCGGAGAGCACTTTCAGGCCCTGGGCCACGACCTCGGGGCCGATGCCGTCGCCGGGAATGGACGCGAGACGAATGCTGCGAGACATGTGGGGGAGCCTACGCGCTACGTCTTGCGGGATGACACCGCCGTCCGGGATGTGGACATTGCGGAGGCGTTCACCACGCCGACGGCAGCGGTTCTCCGGTGCGCAGCCCCGAAGGGGGAATGCTCGGGCATATGGACACCCCCGGGTTCGGCATCCCCCCGCGGCTCGCCCGCGGCATGAGCATGGCCGAGCAGCACGAGTACCTGCGCCGCGCGCTCTCCCGCCGCCGCGTGGTCGCCGGCGCGGGCGGGCTGGCCGGCGGGCTGCTGCTCGCCGGGTGCGGCGACGGCGGTGACGGCGGCGGGGGCGGGGGGTCCCGGCGTACGGACGACTCCCCCGCCGACTCCGTCAGCCCCGCGCCCACCGGGGCGCCCGCGGCGTTCGGCCGGCACCTGGCGTTCGGCGCCGACCCGCGCAGCCAGATGCGCGTCGGCTGGCAGCTCCCGCTGCCGGTGCGCCGGCCGTACGTCCGCTTCGGCACGGACCGCGGCGATCTGGGCGAGCGCGTCGAGGCGGAGGTCCGGCCGCTGAAGACCCCGGCGCTCGGCGGGCTGCCGGCGGTGGAGCAGCACTACGTGCACGCCGCACTCGACGGGCTGGAGCCCGGCACGGAGTACGTCTACGGGCTCGGCCACGAGGAGTTCGACCCCGCCGCCTCGCCGGGCGCCGAGGCGCACCTGGCGGGGTTCCGTACCGCGCCCGCCCGGCCGGAGCGCTTCGTCTTCACCGCCTTCGGCGACCAGGGCACCGGCCGCGCCGCCCGCGCGATCACCCGGCGCATCGGCGCGCTGCCCGGCGGCCCGCCGGCGTTCCACCTGCACGCCGGCGACATCTGCTACGCCGAGGACTCCGGGCAGGGCCTGGAGGGCGACCACTACGACGCCCGGGTGTGGGACCGCTTCCTGCGGCAGATCGACCCGGTGTCCTCGCGGGTCCCGTGGATGGCGGCGATGGGCAACCACGACATGGAGGCGTGGTACTCCGCCGACGGCTACGGCGGCCAGCGCGCCCGCTGGAGCCTGCCGGACAACGGCTTCGACCCGCGGGAGGCGCCCGGTTCGTACTCCTTCGTGTACGGCAACGTCGCCGTGGTGGCGCTGGACGCCAACGACGTGTCGTACGAGATCCCCGCCAACCTCGGCTACACCGGCGGCGCGCAGGCGCGCTGGCTGGACCGGCGGCTCGGGGAGCTGCGCAGGAGGCCGGGCGTCGACTTCCTCGTGGTCTTCTTCCACCACTGCGCGTACTCCACCAGCACGCACGCCTCGGACGGCGGGGTGCGGGAGCACTTCACACCGCTGTTCGACACCCACCGCGTCGATCTGGTGGTCAACGGCCACAACCACGTCTACGAGCGGACCGACGCGCTGCGCGCCGGAGCCCTGACCCGGCCGCTGCCCGTCGGCGGCTCGGTGGACACCGAGCGGCACGGCGCGGTCTACGTGACCGCGGGCGGCGGCGGGCGCAGGCTGTACGACTTCAGCGCGCCGGACAGCTACGAGGGCCGGCGCCGCGACCGCGACGTCGTGCACACCTTCTCCTGGGCGCGCGGAGGCGAGAAGGCCCTGGAGGACGTGGAGTGGTCGCGGGTGCGCTACACCGGCTACTCGTTCCTCGCGGTGGAGTCCCGGCCGGGCACCGCACCCGCGCTGCGGGTCGCCGCGTACGCCGACGACGGCACGCGGATCGACCGCTTCGAGCTGGTACGGGGCCGCTGAGCGGGCTCAGTGGCCGGTCGAACCGCCGTTGTCGCGGCGGTCGAACGCCCGCTGCAGCGCGGCGGCGGCGTTCTTCCGGGCGAGGGCGGTGTCCCGGTTCTGCTCGGTGCGGGCGGAGTAGCGGGCGCGGCGGACCGTGGTGGTGGCAGCCATGGGGCAGCTCCTTGGGGGGCGCTGGAGATACGTGGGGACGCCGCTGGGGCGGGAGCGGCGCCGCAGGGGTGACCTGCCTGTGAGGCGCCATGCCTCGACCACCGTCGCTTGTTCCGCGAGCGTTCGGCTCCTACAAAAGTAGGACGTCAAAGCGTTCTTGTCTCGCCATATACTCGGGCTTCCTACTATCTGAGACGACACCCCCTCCGACCTGCGGTGATCGTCAGGTGTCCAGGGTGTCGAGCAGCGCCGCGAGCTGGCCGGGCGACGTGATGCGGCGCACACCCGCGGGCGGGTCCCCGGCCGCGGGCGGGGACGCGCCGCGGTCCAGCCAGATCCCCGTCAGCCCCGCCGCGTCCGCCCCCGCCGCGTCGGTGTCCGGCCGGTCGCCCACGTAGGCGACGCGCTCAGGCGGCAGCCCGAGGGAGGCGCAGGCGGCGTGGAAGGCGCCGGCGGCGGGCTTGGCGACACCAAGCTCCTCGGAGCACACCAGCGCCTCGAAGCGGTCGTGCACGCCGATGGCGCGGAGCTTCTCCTCCTGGTGCGGGGCGCTGTTGTTGGACAGCAGGCCGTGCCGGCGACGCGGGGCGAGGGCGTCGAGCGCCGGCACGACGTCCGGGAAGACCCGCCAGTGCCGCCGGTACGCGGCCAGGTAGCCGGCCATCCAGACGTCGGCCTCGGCGTCGGTCAGCGGCCGGCGCGCGAGCACCCGTGCCCGCTCGCGGCGCTGGGCCACGAAGGTGAACTCGCCGGCGAGATAGCGGTCCACGTACTCCTCGGAGACCGCGTGCCAGTGCGCCGCGGCCTCCTCGGGCGAGGCGTACCGGCCCAGCAGCCCTCGGGCGGTCAGGTACTCCAGCGCGGCGCGCCGCTCGGCCCCGGAGTGGTCGAAGATCGTGTCGTCGATGTCCCAGACCACGGCGAGTATCCGCATGTCATCGACGGTAGCGCGAAAGCCGGGCCGACGAGCCCGGGGAGCCCGGCGAGCGGGCCGGCCGGGGGGCCTCAGACGGTGAAGCGGTCCGGGTCGGCCGCAGCCCAGTCCGCGGCCCAGGCCCGGGGCGGCTCGGCCAGCAGCTGCCCGGGCGCCGGGGGCGGCAGCGGCCGGTCGTCGCGGCGTACGGCGCGGGGCTCGATCCGGACGCGCAGCTGGTGCCGGCGCAGCTGGGCGGGGTCGTCCACGCCCATCGCCGACATGATCTCCAGGGCGCTCTGCACGGTGGCGCGCTGGAAGCGCTCGACCCGCACGGTCTTGTCGGCCACGTCCAGCGCCCGCACCCGGCGCGGGTCCTGGGTGGTCACGCCGACCGGGCAGGTGTTGGTGTGGCAGCGCTGGGTCTGCAGGCAGCCGAGGGCGAACATCATCGCGCGGGCCGAGTTGGCGTAGTCCGCGCCCTGTACGAGCCGCTTGACGAGGTCGGCGCCGGTGGCGACCTTGCCCGCGACGCCGATACGGATCCGGTCCCGCAGCCCGGTGCCGATCAGCGCGCCGTGGACGGCCGCCAGCCCCTGGGTGAGCGGGGCGCCGATGTTGTCGGCGAACTCCAGCGGCCCCGCCCCCGTACCGCCTTCCGAGCCGTCGACCAGGATGAAGTCCGGCGTGGTGCCCTCGTCGAGCATCGCCTTGCAGACCGCGAGGAGCTGCACCCGCGAGCCCACGCACAGCTTGATCCCGGCCGGCTTGCCGCCGGCCAGCTCCCGCATCCCGGCGACGAACCGCACCAGCTCGCGCGGGGTGGAGAAGGCCCGGTGGTACGGCGGCGAGACCACGGTCTCGCCCCGGGGCACGCCGCGCGTACGGGCGATCATGGCGTCGACCTTGGCGCCGGGCAGCAGCCCGCCGATGCCGGGCTTGGCGCCCTGGGACAGCTTCAGCGACACGCACTTGACCCGGTCGTCGGCCGCCTTGTCGGCGAACTGCCGGGCGTCGAAGCCGCCGTCCGGGGTGCGGCAGCCGAAGTAGCCGGTGCCGATCTCCCACACCAGGTCGCCGCCGGGCCGCAGGTGGAACTCGGAGATGCCGCCCTCGCCGGTGTCGTGCGCGAAGCCGCCGCGGGCGGCGCCGCCGTTGAGCGCGAGGATGGCGTGGGAGGACAGGGCGCCGAAGCTCATCGCGGAAACGTTCAGCAGCGCCATGTCGTACGGCCTGGTGCAGTCGGGGCCGCCGACGCGGACCCGCGGCGGGGTGGTGGGCATCCGCACCGGGGCCATGGAGTGCACGAGGAACTGGTAGCCGGGGACCTCGACGTCGCGCTCGGTGCCGAAGGGCTCCTCGGCGTCGGTCCCCTTGGCGCGCTCGTACACGATGCTGCGGACGTTGCGGTCGAAGGGCCGGCCGTCGAAGTTCCGCTCGATGAAGTACTGCTGCATCTCGGGGCGGAGCTTCTCCAGCAGGAAGCGCAGGTGGCCCACCAGCGGGTAGTTCCGCAGCACCGAGTGGCGGCGCTGGAGCAGGTCCCACACGCCGAGCGCCGCGAGCGCGAGCAGCACGCCCGCGGCCGGCCACCACCCGGCCGAGACCAGCGTCGCGGCGAGGGTGCACCCGATGGCGGCCACGACGACGGCGGCGAAGAAGCTCGTCCTCTTCATACGCCGTCCATACGACCACAGCCCCGGCCCGCGCGCACGGGACCGCCCCCGGCCGACGGGGGAGGCGACCGGGGGCGGTGTACGGAGGGACCGCGCGGGGGCGGTCCGTGGGGCGTCAGCCCATGTGGGGGTAGCGGTAGTCCGTCGGGGCGTCCATCGTCTCCTTGATGGCGCGCGGCGAGGACCAGCGCAGCAGGTTGAACTTCGAGCCCGCCTTGTCGTTGGTGCCGGAGGCGCGGGCGCCGCCGAAGGGCTGCTGGCCGACGATCGAGCCGGTGGGCCGGTCGTTGACGTAGAAGTTGCCGGCCGCGAAGCGCAGCCTGCGGGACGCGTCGGCGATGACCGCCCGGTCCTGCGCGAGGACCGCGCCGGTCAGGGCGTACGCGGCGACGGACTCCATCTGGTCCAGCATCGCGTCGTACGTGTCGTCCTCGTACACGTGCACGGCGATGATCGGGCCGAAGTACTCCTCGGTGAACACCTCGTTCTCCGGGTCCGAGCAGACGACGACGGTGGGGCGGACGAAGTAGCCGACGGAGTCGTCGTACGTGCCGCCCGCGACGATCTCGCACGAGGGGTCGGCCTTGGCGCGGTCGATGGCGGCCTTGTTCTTGGCGAACGCGCGGTCGTCGATGACCGCGCCGACGAAGTTCGCCAGGTCGGTGACGTCGCCCATGGCCAGGCCCTCGGCCTCGGCGACCAGCGCGTCCTTCAGGCCGCCGTCCCAGAGCGAGCGCGGGACGTACGCGCGGGAGGCGGCCGAGCACTTCTGGCCCTGGTACTCGAAGGCGCCGCGGGTGATGGCGGTCTTCAGCTTCGCCGGGTCCGCGGTGGGGTGGGCGACGATGAAGTCCTTGCCGCCGGTCTCGCCGACGATCCGCGGGTACGCCTTGTAGCCGGGCAGGTTGCGGCCGACCTCGCCCCACAGGTGCTGGAACGTGCGGGTCGAGCCGGTGAAGTGGATGCCGGCCAGGTCCGGGTGCGGCAGCGCGGCCTCGGAGACCTCCTTGCCGTCGCCGGTGACGAGGTTGATGACGCCGGGCGGCATCCCGGCCTCCTCCAGCAGCCGCATGAGCAGCACGGCGGAGTGGGTCTGGGTCGGCGACGGCTTCCAGACCACGACGTTGCCCATGAGGGCGGGCGCGGTCGGCAGGTTGCCGGCGATCGCGGTGAAGTTGAACGGCGTGATCGCGTAGACGAACCCCTCCAGCGGGCGGTGGTCGAGCCGGTTCCACACGCCGTGCGGCTGGATCGGGGGCTGCTCGTCCATGATCTGGCGGGCGAAGTGGACGTTGAAGCGCCAGAAGTCGACCAGCTCGCAGGGCGCGTCGATCTCCGCCTGCTGCGCGGTCTTGGACTGGCCGAGCATGGTGGACGCGGCGATCGTCTCGCGCCACGGCCCGGCGAGCAGGTCGGCGGCCTTGAGCAGGATCGCGGCGCGGTCGTCGAAGGACAGCGCCCGCCAGCCGGGCGCGGCGGCCAGGGCGGCGTCGATCGCGTCCTGCGCGTCGGCGCGGGTGGCGGTGGCGTAGGTGCCGAGGACGGCCCTGTGGTTGTGCGGCTGCACGACGTCGACGCGCGCGCCGCCGCCCATGCGCTGGACGCCGCCGATGGTCATCGGCAGCTCCATCGGGCTCTCGGCCAGCTCCTTGAGCCTGGCCTCCAGCCGCGCACGCTCCGGCGTGCCGGGGGCGTAGGTGTGCACCGGCTCGTTGTACGGGGCGGGGACCTGGGTCACAGCGTCCATGGTTGCCGTTCTCCTTCGGGGTGCTGAGCCTCGCGGGGCTCTCGGGGGCTCGCGGGGGTCGTCATCGGCGGCCGGCCAGGGCACGCAGGAAGAAGGCGGTGTTCGCCGGGCGCTCGGCGAGCCTGCGCATGAAGTAGCCGTACCAGTCGGTGCCGTAGGGGGTGTAGACGCGGACCCGGTGGCCCTCGGCCGCCAGGCGGTGCTGCTCCTGCGGGCGGATGCCGTAGAGCATCTGGAACTCGTACTCGTCGTGCTTGCGGCCGTGGCGGCGGGCCAGTTCCTGGGTGATGGCGATCATCCGGGGGTCGTGCGTGCCGACCATGGGGTAGCCGCGGCCGGTCATGAGGACCTTCAGGCAGCGCACGTACGCCCGGTCGACCTCCTGCCGGTCCTGGAAGGCGACGACGGCCGGCTCCTTGTACGCGCCCTTGACCAGCCGCACCCGGGACCCCTCGCCGGCGAGGTCGCGGCAGTCCTCCTCGGTGCGGAAGAGGTACGACTGCAGCACGGCGCCGGTCTGCGGGAAGCGCTCGCGCAGGGTGCGCAGGACGGCGAGGGTGGAGTCGACGGTGGTGTGGTCCTCCATGTCGAGGGTGACCGTGGTGCCGGCCGCGGCGGCGGCTTCGACCACCGGAGTGACGTGGGCGAGCGCGAGGTCGTGGCCGCCGGGCAGCGCCTGGCCGAAGGCGGAGAGCTTCACGGACATCTCGGCGCGGGTGCCGAGCCCTTCGCCGGACAGCGCCTCGGTGAGCCTGAGGTACGCGTCGCGGGCGCGCAGCGCCTCGCGGGGGTCGGTGACGTCCTCGCCGAGGTGGTCGAGGGTGACCTCCAGGCCGCGGGCGGCCAGGTCGCGGACGGCGGCGACGGCGTCGGCCAGCTCCTCGCCGGCGACGAAGCGCGCGACGACCTGGCGGCTGACCGGCGCGGCCGAGACGGCGCGACGGATTCCGTCGCTGCGCGCGGCGGCGAGAAGCACGGGACCCAGCACTGGGCACCTCCACGGTCGGGGCGCAGGTAACACCTCCGTGAAATCTAAGGACCGCTTCGATCGTGGGCCAGCGACACCTGTCACGCATCCGAGAGCCCGCTCTCATACAGATGTATGAGAGGCTGCGGTCATGCGCGGCGACTACCAGCAGTTGGTGGACGAGGTCTCGGCGGCGCTCGGCGCCCCCGCCACCCTGGAGGACCGGGACTTCGGGCTGATCGCCTTCGGCGTCCACGACACGGGCGACGGCTCGTCGGGCGGCGTCTCCTCGCTCATGGACCCGGTGCGCACGAAGTCCATCCTGCACCGCCGCTCCACGGCGGCGGTGCGGGCGTGGTTCGAGGCGTACGGGATCGCCCGCGCGACCGGGCCCCTGCGGATCCCGCCAGACCCCTCCGCGGGGGTGCTCACCGGGCGGATCTGCCTGCCGGCGCGGCACGACGGCGTGGTGCAGGGGTACGTCTGGCTGCTCGACGACGGGCATCTGGCGGACGTCGAGCTGGGCGGGCCCGGCCGGGCGCCGGACCCGCGGATCGCGCAGGCCATGCGGACGGCGGCCCGGATCGGGGCGCTGCTGGCGGCGGAGACCCGGGCGGGTGCGGCGGCCGGGGCGCTGCTGCACGACGTGCTCGCGGGTCCGGCGGCGGGGCGGGAGGCGGCGCTGGCGGAGCTGCGGGACGCGCTGCCGGGCGGTGCGGCGGGGCCGGTGGCGGCGGTGGCGGTGCTGCCCTGGCGGCCTGCGGACCCGGCGGCACCGGGCCCCGGGCTGCCGCGGACGGCGGCGACGGCGGTGGTACGGCTGCGGGGGGCCGGCGGCGGCCGGGACGCGGCGGGTACGGAGGCGGAGCCCGCGTCCGGGCCCGGCGGGGAGGCGGCGCCGGTACGGGCGCTGGCGGCGCTGGTGTTCCTGCCGTCCGCGGGCGCGGTGGAGCCGGCGGTGACGGCGGCGGAGCGGCTGCTCAGCGCCGCGGGGGGCAGGGCGCCGGGAGCGGCGGCGCGGAGCGGAGCGCGTACCCGCGCCGGCGCGACGGGCCCCGAGCCCGCCGCGTCCGGTGCGGCGGCCGCGGCCGCCGCACCGGAGGCGGTCGCCGGTGTCGGCGACGGGCGGGCCGGGCTCGCCGGGCTGCCCGGCAGCTGGCGCGAGGCGCTGGCCGCCGCCCGGGCGGCGTGGGCCGCACCGCGCCTGGGCCCGGTGGCGCGCTGGCCGGACATCGGCCCGTACCGGCTGCTCACCGACCTGCCCGGCGGCGTCGACCCGGTGGTCGGCCGGCTGCTGGAGCCGGCGCACGCGGAACTGGCCCGCACCGCGGAAGTGTACCTGGACCACGCCGGCCAGGCCGCCCGTACCGCCGCCGCGCTGGGCATCCACCGGCAGACGCTGTACTACCGGCTGTCCCGGGTCGAGGAGCTGACCGGCCTCGACCTCACCTCCGGCGAGGACCGCCTGCTGCTCCACATGGCCCTGAAGTCCGCCCGCCTCTGACCGCGCGGAGGACCGAACGCGAAGAACCGGGACGCCGCGCCCGCCCCGGACGGCACGGCCGGGGGGCGCGCCCGGCCCGCCCCCTGACGGGCCAGGCGCCCCCGGGCCCGCCACGGGAGTGGGCGGACCGGGAGTTCCGGCGCCGGGGACCGGGCCCGCCACGGGGGTGGGCCGGGCCGGAAGTCCCCGGCGCCGGTGGCCCGGCCCGCCACGGGGGTGAGACGGACCGGGGGTTCGTCAGCTCAGCCCAGGTGCGCCGCCGGCGCGGCGGCGGCCGCACCCGCGCGGTCGGGGCGGGGGGTGTTCATCAGCACCGCGACCACCACCGCGACCGCGAGCAGAGTGACCGACGCGACCAGGTACGCGGAGGTGAAGCCCTCGACGAGCCCCGCCTTGACCACGTCCGGCACCGGCCCGCCCGCGGCCCGCCGCTCCTCCAGCGCCCCCGCGTCCGGCACCCGCTCGGCGAGGTAGTCGGCGGTGGCGCTGGTGGCCACGGTGTTGAGCAGCGCGGTGCCGATCGAGCCGCCGATCTGCTGCGAGGTGTTGACCGTCGCCGAGGCGACGCCGGCCTCCTCCTCGCGGACGCCGTGGGTGGCGTAGTTGATCGCGGGGGCCATCACCAGGCCCATCCCGACGCCCACCACCAGCTCCGCCGGCAGCACCCCGGCCGCGTACGAGGAGCCGGCGTCCAGCGTCGCCAGCCACCCGGTGCCCGCCGCGGCGCAGAGCAGGCCGGGGACGATCAGCGCCCGCGGCGGCACCTTGGGCAGCAGCCGGCCGGCGAGCCCGCCGGCGCCGACCAGCACCCCGGCGGCCAGCGGCAGGAACGCCACCCCGGTCTTCAGCGCCGAGTACCCCATGACGACCTGCATGTAGTACGTGAGGAAGAGGAACATCGCGAACATCCCCACGGTGGCCAGCGCGATGCTCAGGAACGCGCTCCCCCGGGCCCGGCTCTGCAGCACCCGCAGCGGCAGCAGCGGCTCCGCCGCGTTGCGCTCGTACAGCACGAAGCCGGTGAGCAGCGCGACGCCGAGGAAGAGCAGGCCGAGCACGACCCCGGAGTCCCAGCCCTCGGACTCCGCCTCGCTGCACCCGTAGACGACGGCGACCAGGCCGGTCACGGCGAGCAGCGCGCCGGGCACGTCGATCTTCCGCCGCTGCTGCTGGCGGGTGTCGGCGGGCAGCACCCACCAGCCGGCCGCGGCCGCCACCGCGATGGGGACGTTGACGTACAGGCACCAGCGCCAGTCCAGGTACTCGGTCAGCGCCCCGCCGGTGACCAGGCCGATCGCGCCGCCGCCGGCCGCGATCGCGCCGAAGATGCCGAAGGCGCGGGCGCGTTCGCGCTGCTCGGTGAAGCTCGTCGTGAGCAGCGACAGCGCCGCCGGCGCGAGCAGTGCGGCGAACGCCCCCTGCGCGGCCCGCGCGCCCAGCAGCGCGCCGAAGCCGGGCGCCGCGCCGCCGACCGCGGAGGCGGCGGCGAAGCCGACGAGCCCGGTCAGGAAGGCCCGCCGGCGGCCGGTGTAGTCGGCGATCCGGCCGCCGAGGAGCAGCAGGCCGCCGAAGGCCAGGGTGTACGCGGTGATCACCCACTGCCGGTCTCCGTCGGAGATGTCCAGGTCCGCCTGGGCGGACGGCAGTGCGATGTTCACGATCGTGACGTCCAGGACGATCATGAGCTGCGCCAGCCCGATGAAGGCGAGCGCGAGCCAGCGCCGCGGGTCGGCCGCCGCGGCCGTCTCGTTTTTTGTAGTGTCCATGCCACTACCTTTCTCGTGCGTGGTCCGGGTTCGGGTGGCTGCGTGCGGGGCTTGCGGGCGGTACGGGCGCTAGCGGGCGCTCCCGCCGACGATGCGGTCCGTCGCCCGGACGAACCGGGCGGCGGTGATGGCGGGGCCGGGCAGCGCGGCGCCGCGGGCCCGGGCGGCCTCGGGGCGGAGCCCGTCGAGGTACAGCTCCAGATGCCGGTGCGCGAGCGCCTCGTCCTCCAGCAGCCCGCCGCCGGGCAGCAGCATCGTCAGCCGCATGATCATGAACGGTACGTCGCCGAAGACGACGTCCTCGCGGAGCCGGCCGGCCCGCTGCGCCCGTACGATCAGCTCGTGCACCGGGCGCAGCGTCCGCGCGCGCTGCTCCGCCAGCTCCTCGTCGATCCGGATCCGGCCGGAGAGCGCGGGCAGCACCGCGCCGATGCGCATCCTCAGCGCCGCGTGGCCGAACCCGCGCAGCGCCTCGAACGGCTCCTCTCCGCCGGCCAGCGCCTCTTCCGCCGCCGCGCCCAGTTCGGTGAGCTTGGCGTGGGCGACGCCGCGGATCAGCGCCTCGCGGCTGGCGAAGTTCCGGTAGAGCGTCGCGATGCCGACGCCGGCCCTGCGGGCGACCTCCTCCAGCGGGGTGTCGGGGCCCTCGCCCACGAAGACCTCGCTCGCCGCCTTCAGGATCAGCTCGCGGTTCCGCCGCGCGTCCGCGCGCATGGGGGTCCGCATGACGACTCCTCAACCGAAGGGAAATTCTCCACTTACCCCGACCGTAGGAGGGAACCGGAGAGATTTCATCCAGCTGGAGGGAAGTGAGAGGGGATCGCCCGAAGATCCTCCGCATCGCGCCGCGCGCCCCGGGGGACACGCGAACGGGCCCGGGCCGGCGGCATCGCTGCCGCCCGCCCGGGCCCGTACCCGGAGGTCTCCCCCGGTCCGCTGCTCCGCTACTCGGTGAGGTTCACCGCGCGCGCCGAGGCCGCGCCGATCTCACCGGCGATCTCCTGCACGACGGCCGGCGGGATGGTGTCGTCCACGGTCAGCGCCACCAGCGCCTCGCCGCCCGCCTTGGCCCGCGACACCTGCATGCCGGCGATGTTGATGCCCGCCTCGCCCAGGATCCGGCCCATGGTGCCGACGACGCCGGGACGGTCGCCGTAGCTGAAGAACGCCATGTGGTCGGCGAGCGTGAGGTCGACGTCGTGCTCGCCGACCGCGACGACCTTCTGCTGGTGCTTCGGCCCGGAGAGCGTGCCGGAGACCGACACCTCCTCGCCGCTGGCGAGCGTGCCGCGCACCGTCACCACGTTGCGGTGGGCGTTCGACTCCGAGCTGGTGGTCAGCCGCACCTCGACACCGCGCTCCTGCGCGAACAGCGGCGCGTTCACGTAGCTCACGGTCTCGGCGACGATGTCCTCGAAGACGCCCTTCAGCGCGGACAGCTCCAGCACCTTCACGTCGTGCTGCGTGATCTCGCCGCACACCTCCACGTCGAGGCGGACCGCGACCTCGCCGGCCAGCGCCGTGAAGATCCGGCCCAGCTTCTCCGCCAGCGGCAGCCCGGGGCGCACGTCCTCGGCGATGACGCCGCCCTGGACGTTGACCGCGTCCGGCACCAGCTCGCCGGCCAGCGCGAGCCGCACCGAGCGGGCCACCGAGATGCCCGCCTTCTCCTGCGCCTCACCGGTGGAGGCGCCGAGGTGCGGGGTGGCGACGACGCTGTCGAACTGGAACAGCGGCGAGTCCGTACACGGCTCGGTGGCGTAGACGTCGAGGCCCGCGCCCGCGACCCGGCCCTCCTTCAGGGCGGCGGTCAGCGCCTCCTCGTCGACGATGCCGCCGCGGGCGGCGTTGACGATCCGGACGGACGGCTTGACCTTGTTCAGCGCCTCGTCGCCGATCAGACCCAGGGTCTCGGGGGTCTTCGGCAGGTGGACGGTGATGAAGTCGGAGGTCTCCAGGAGCTCGTCGAGCGAGACGAGCTTGACGCCCATCTGCGCGGCGCGCGCGGCCTGCACGTACGGGTCGTACGCCACGACGCGCATGCCGAACGCGGCCATGCGCTGCGCGACGAGCACGCCGATCCGGCCGAGGCCGACGACGCCGAGCACCTTCTCGTTCAGCTCGACGCCGGTGTACTTCGAGCGCTTCCACTCGCCGGCCTTGAGGGCGGCGTTGGCCTGCGGGATGTTCCGCGCGCTGGCGATGATCAGGCCGCAGGCCAGCTCGGCGGCGGTGACGATGTTGGAGGTCGGCGCGTTGACGACCATCACGCCGGCCTTGGTGGCGGCCGGCACGTCGACGTTGTCGAGGCCGACGCCCGCGCGGGCGACGACCTTCAGGCGGCGCGCGGCGGCGACGGCCTCGGCGTCGACCTTGGTCGCGCTGCGGATCAGGATCGCGTCGACGTCGGCGATGGCCGAGAGCAGCTCGGCCCGGTCGGCGCCGTTGCAGTGGCGGATGTCGAAGTCGGGACCGAGGGCGTCGACGGTGGCCGGCGAAAGCTCCTCGGCGATCAGTACGGCCGGCTTCCCGGGGGTGGCGCCGGATGCTGGGGCAGTGCTCACGTGGTCCTCACTGGATTCCTGTGCGGGACGGCCGTCCCGACGGCCGCAGGTGGAGGGATGCAGCGCCGGTCCGCCGGACAGACGCGTGCTGCCGCGTTTGAAGGACACACGACGCTGTGAGCCTGACGCGCGATGTACGAAGAGTGTAGTGGCGCGGGGCGGTGGCCGGGCGCCGCTGCGCCCCGCCACCGCCCGAACGAGCGACCCGCTCCGCTCAGTCCTTGTCGTCGACCCAGCTCATGAGCTTCCGCAGCTCCTTGCCGGTGGTCTCGATCAGGTGGTCGCCGTCCTGCTTCTTGTACTCGTTGTAGCGCGGGAGGCCGTTGTGGTACTCGGCCATCCAGTCCTTGGCGAACGAGCCGTCCTGGATCTCGCCGAGGATCTTCTTCATCTCGGCCTTGGTGTTGTCGTTGATGATCCGCGGGCCGGAGACGTAGTCGCCCCACTCGGCGGTCTCGGAGACCGACCAGCGCATCTTCTCCAGGCCGCCCTCGTACATGAGGTCCACGATGAGCTTCAGCTCGTGCAGGCACTCGAAGTACGCGATCTCCGGCTGGTAGCCCGCCTCGACCAGGGTCTCGAAGCCGGCCTTGACCAGCGCCGAGGTGCCGCCGCAGAGCACGGCCTGCTCGCCGAAGAGGTCGGTCTCGGTCTCCTCGGTGAAGGTGGTCTTGATGACGCCGGCCCGGGTGCCGCCGATGGCCTTCGCGTACGACAGGGCCAGCGCGAAGGCGCCGCCGGTGGCGTCCTGCTCGACGGCCGCGATGCACGGCACGCCGCGGCCCTCCTCGAACTGGCGGCGGACCAGGTGGCCCGGGCCCTTCGGGGCGACCATGCAGACGTCGACGCCGGCGGGCGGCTTGACGAAGCCGTAGCGGATGTTGAGGCCGTGGCCGAAGAACAGCGCGTCGCCGTCCTTGAGGTTGTCCTTCACGGACTCCTCGTAGACCCGGCCCTGGACCGGGTCCGGCACCAGCATCATGATCACGTCGGCCTCGGCGGCGGCCTCGGCGGGGGTGACGACGCGCAGGCCCTGCTCCTCGGCCTTCGCCCGGGACTTGGAGCCCTCGTGCAGGCCGACGCGAACGTCCACGCCGGAGTCGCGCAGCGACAGCGCGTGGGCGTGGCCCTGGCTGCCGTAGCCGAGGACCGCGACCTTGCGGCCCTGGATGATGGACAGGTCGGCGTCGTCGTCGTAGAACAGCTCGGCCACTGAAGTCTCTCCTAGGTCTTGCGGATGGGCCCACCGTACGTCTGGTTCGGCGGGGGGTCGTCGGGGTCCGGGGGCCCGGGGGTCTCCCCGGAGATCTTCCTCCACCGCCACCGCACGGAGTGCGGCAGGGATGCGGAGGGGCGGGGCACCGCCGTTGCGGCACCCCGGCCGGGGGTCACGCCGTTCTGTCGAGGGCGCGCAGTGAGCGGTCCGTGATGGAGCGGGCGCCGCGGCCGATGGCGATCGTGCCGGACTGGACCAGTTCCTTGATGCCGTACGGCTCCAGCATCTTCAGCATCGCCTCCAGCTTCTCGCCGCTGCCCGTGGCCTCGATCGTGACCGCCTCCGGGGAGACGTCCACGGTCTTGGCGCGGAAGAGCTGGACGATCTCGACGACCTGGGAGCGGGTCTCGTTGTCGGCGCGCACCTTCACCAGAACGAGTTCGCGCTGCACCGCCGCTCCGGGCTCCAGCTCGACGATCTTCAGCACGTTGACGAGCTTGTTGAGCTGCTTGGTGACCTGTTCCAGGGGCTGGTCCTCGACGTTCACCACGATCGTCATCCGGGAGATGTCCGGGTGCTCGGTGGTGCCGACGGCGAGGGAGTCGATGTTGAAGCCGCGGCGGAAGAACATCGCGGAGATCCTGGCCAGGATGCCCGGCTTGTTCTCCACCAGGACCGAGAGCGTGTGCTTGGACATGTCTTCGTCTCTCTCTTCGCTTCCCGGCCTCAGTCGTCCGCGCCGTCGCCGAAGTCCGGGCGGACGTCGCGCGCGGCCATGATCTCGTCGTTGGAGGTGCCGGCCGCGACCATCGGCCAGACCATCGCGTCCTGGTGGACGATGAAGTCCACGACGACGGGGCGGTCGTTGATGGCGTTGGCCTTCTCGATGACGGCGTCGAGCTGCTC
Organism: Streptomyces aculeolatus; assembly: GCF_020400605.1. Classification (GTDB taxonomy): domain Bacteria; phylum Actinomycetota; class Actinomycetes; order Streptomycetales; family Streptomycetaceae; genus Streptomyces; species Streptomyces aculeolatus. The sequence goes on from NZ_JAINRD010000005.1 coordinate 226,764, forward strand.
GGGGTCGTCGCAGCGCAGGCCGACGCAGCCCATGGCCTCGGCGAGCTTGACGAAGTCCGGGCACCGGGTGCCGGCCGCCTGGCGGGCCCGCTCCTCGGGGCCGCCGGGCTCCTCGGCGGCGCCGTTGCCGTTTCCGTTGGGGCCGGAGTGCAGGACGGTGTTGGAGTAGCGCTTGTTGTAGAACAGGGTCTGCCACTGGCGGACCATGCCCAGCGCGCCGTTGTTGATGATCGCGACCTTGATCGGGATGCCGTTCAGCGCGCAGGTGACCAGCTCCTGGTTGGTCATCTGGAAGCAGCCGTCGCCGTCGATGGCCCAGACCGTCGCCTCCGGCGCGCCGGCCTTGGCGCCCATGGCGGCCGGGACGGCGTAGCCCATGGTCCCGGCGCCGCCGGAGTTGAGCCAGGTGCGGGGCTTGTCGTACTCGATGTAGTGGGCCGCCCACATCTGGTGCTGCCCGACGCCCGCGGTGTAGACGGTGTTCTCCGGGGCCAGCTCGCCGATGCGCTGGATCACCTGCTGCGGCGACAGCGTCCCGTCGGTGGGCAGGTCGTAGCCGAGGGGGTACGTCTCGCGCCAGCGGTTGAGCTGCTGCCACCACTCCGCGTACCGGGCCGTGCCGGCGGGGGCGCTCCCGCCCTGCCCGTCGAGCTGCTCCTGCTCGCTCTGCACCGCCACGATCAGGTCGGCGATGACCTCGCGGGCGTCGCCGACGATCGGCACGTCCGCCTCGCGGTTCTTGCCGATCTCCGCGGGGTCGATGTCGGCGTGCACGATCTTGGCGTACGGCGCGAACGTGTCCAGCTTGCCGGTGACCCGGTCGTCGAACCGGGCGCCGAGGGCCACGATCAGGTCGGCCTTCTGCAGCGAGGTGACCGCGGCCACCGTGCCGTGCATGCCCGGCATGCCCAGGTGCTGGGGGTGGGTGTCGGGGAAGGCGCCGAGGCCCATCAGCGTGGTGACGACCGGGGCGCCGGTCAGCTCCGCGAGGACCTTCAGCTCCGCGGTGGCGCGGGCCTTGAGCACGCCGCCGCCGACGTAGAGCACCGGGCGCCGGGCGGCGCCGACCAGCCGGGCGGCCTCGCGGATCTGCTTGGCGTGCGGCTTGGTCACGGGGCGGTAGCCGGGCAGCTCGTGCCGCGGCGGCCAGGAGAAGACCGTGGGCGACTGCAGCGTGTCCTTGGCGATGTCGACCAGCACCGGTCCGGGGCGGCCGGTCGAGGCGATGTGGAACGCCTCGGCGATCACCCGCGGGATGTCCGCGGGGTCCGTGACCAGCCAGTTGTGCTTCGTGATCGGCATGGTGATGCCGCAGATGTCCGCCTCCTGGAAGGCGTCCGTGCCGATCGACTTGACGACCACCTGGCCGGTGATCGCCACCAGCGGCACGGAGTCCATGTGCGCGTCGGCGATGGGTGTGACGAGGTTGGTCGCGCCCGGCCCCGAGGTGGCCATGCAGACGCCCACCTTGCCGGTGGCCTGCGCGTACCCGGTGGCGGCGTGCCCCGCGCCCTGCTCGTGGCGGACGAGGACGTGCCGGACCTTCGTGGAGTCCATCAGCGGGTCGTACGCGGGGAGGATGGTCCCGCCCGGAATGCCGAACACCGTGTCCGCGCCCACGGCCTCCAGGGCGAGGATGAGGGACTGCGCGCCCGTCACGGTCTTTTCTGCCGGTGTGTGCCCCGGGACGCGGGACTGTCCCCCGCTGCGGGCCCGCGGCGGCTGCGGGTGGGGCTCACTCCGCGGGGGAGCCTGCTCGGTCATCGGTTTCTCTTCTCGTCTTCGAGTGGTGCGAGGGTCGGGGGAGGAGCAGCGGGTTCGAGCAACAAAAAACCCCTCGTGCCAGATGGCAAGCGAGGGGAGCGCGTCGGCGCGGTCCGGGAGTCGGGATCCGCTTCAGCCGACGCGCTGTCCAAGTACGAGAATTCGGGTGCGCATGGACCTGACCTTGCCCCCGGCGCGCCGGGGGTGTCAAGTTTGTGGGACCCGGGTCTCACTATGTGAGCGCAATGGCCGATGTGTCCTCTTCCGGCAGCGCGAACGCTCCCAGGGCCAGTGCGTCCCGTACCCGCTCCTCCTCCAGTGGTTCGCAGTAGGCCATGCCCTGCGCGTGCCGGCAGCCCAGCGCACGCAGCACCTCGGCCTGCTCGGGCAGGTCGACTCCCTCGGCCGTCGAGTCCAGGCCCAGCTCGCCGGCGATGCCGATCATCCCGGCCGCGATGGCGCGCAGCCGGGGCGACTCGGCCAGCCCGTCGACCAGGCCCCGGTCCAGCTTGAGCACGTCCACCGGCAGCCGGCGCAGCGCGGCGATGGCGGCGTGACCGCTGCCGAAGCCGTCGAGCGCGATGCGCACGCCGAGGCGGCGCAGCGCCACCAGGCGCCGCTCCAGCTCGTCCATGCCGGCCCGGGTGTCGCTGTCGGCGACCTCGATGGTCAGCGCGCCGGGCGGCAGCCCGTGCCGCATCAGCAGGGCCTCCACCAGCTGCGGGGACATGCCCCGGTCGGTGAGCCGCGCGGCCGACATCCGTACGGTCACGGGGATGCCCATGCCCGCCTCGTACCGCTCGGCGGCCTTCTCGACCGTCGACTCCAGCAGCCAGCGGGCCAGCTCCGCGGTCCGCGCCCGGTCCTGCGCGCTGCCGCCCCGGCCGGTGTCCGGCGGGCCCTGCATGAACTCGGCGGGCGCGTGCACGATGCCCTGCGGGGAGCGCCAGCGCGGCTGCGCCGACAGCGCCGCGAGGCGCCCGCTGGACAGCTCCACCACCGGCTGGTGGACGAGGGTGAACTGTCCGTCGTCCAGCGCGGAGCGCAGCCGGTTCGCCATCTCTATCCGGCGCACCACCTCGGCCTGCATCTGCGGAGCGTACAGCTCGACGCGCGCCTTGCCGGCCTGCTTGGCGCGGTACATCGCCAGGTCGGCGTTGCGCATCAGCTCCGCGGGGGTGCTGCCGGGCTCGGCGAAGGCCACGCCGATGCTGGCCGCGACCCGCACCTCGACGCCGCCCGCCGTGTAGGGCTCGGAGAGCCGCACCCGCAGCCGGTCGGCGACCTCGCGGGTACGCCGCTCGCGCCCGGTGCCGTCCGACCGGTTCTCCCCGGCCGCGCCGCCGACGAGCAGCACGGCGAACTCGTCGCCCCCGAGTCTCGCCGCCGAGTCCCCGGAGCGGATCGACTCCTGGAGCCGGCGGCCGGCCTGGATGAGCAGCTCGTCGCCGGCGGCGTGGCCGACGGTGTCGTTGACCGCCTTGAAGCCGTCGAGGTCGATGAAGAGCACGGCCGCGTTGGCGTCCCCGGCCCGCCGGCCGCCGAGAGCGTGGCCGACACGCTCGGTGAACAGCTCCCGGTTCGGCAGGTCGGTGAGCCTGTCGTGGGAGGCGCTGTGCTGCAACTGCGCCTGGAGCCGGACCCGCTCGGTGACATCCCGGGAGTTGAAGATCAGGCCGTTGTGGTGCCGGTTGACCGTCGACTCGACGTTCAGCCAGCCGTCCTCGCCGTACGCTTCCTGGCCGCCGGCTCTCGCGCCGCCGCGCCGGCCCCGGCCGGCCCGGAAGCGGCACTCGATGCGGATCGAGCGCGCCCCGCCCGGCGGCGCCGACAGGAACCGGCGCACCTCGTGCAGCACCCGGCCCAGGTCGTCCGGGTGGATGAGCCCGGCCAGCTCGCAGCCGACCAGCTCCTCCGGGTCCGTGCCGTAGACCCCGAGGGCCGCGGGGCTGACGTAGCGCAGCACGCCGGACGGCGCGGCGATCATGATGACGTCGCTCGAACCCTGCACGAGCGAGCGGAAGTGGTTCTCCTTCTGGGCGAGTTCCTGGGTGAGGCTGATGTTGTCCAGCAGCATGATCGCCTGGCGGACGACCAGCGCCAGCACGACCGTGCACGCGGTCATCAGCACCACGCGGTCCACGCTGCGGCCGTCCAGCAGGTTGTACAGGATCCCCAGCGTGCACACGCCGGCCGCCAGGTACGGCGCGAGCGCGCCGATGTGCCCGGCGATGGGGCGGCCGCGCTCCTTCTGGGCGCACTCCTCGGCGTCCTCCGCCTCCTCGGCTCTGCCGACCCAGGGGGCGTACGCGAGCAGGACCGAGCCGGCGAACCAGCCGGCGTCCAGCAGCTGCCCCGAGTGGTACTGCTCCTGGAGCAGCGGCGAGGTGAACAGCGCGTCGCACAGGACCGTGAGGACCAGCGCGCCGATCGCCGTGTTGATCGCGGAGCGGCCCGCGGCGGTGCGCCGGAAGTGCAGCGCGAGCACCATGCTGACCAGCACGATGTCCAGCAGCGGGTACGCGAGCGAGAGCGCCACCCGCGGCACCGACTCGTCGTCCCCCGCGGCGTGCGCCAGGGCGAGCGTCCAGGAGATCGTGAGCAGGGAGCCGCCGATGAGCCAGGTGTCCAGGCCCAGGCAGATCCAGCCCGCCCTGCTCACCGGCCGCCGGGCGAGCACCAGCAGGCCGATGACCGCCGGCGGCGCGAAGAGCAGGAAGAAGAAGTCCGCCACGGACGCCTCGGGCAGCGGCCGCTCGAGCACGACCTCGTACCAGCCCCAGATGCCGTTGCCGACGCCCGCCATGGCGGACGAGACACCGAACATGAGCCAGGCCGGCCGGAAGCGGCCCTGGCGGATACGCGCGTAGTAAAGACACGAGAAGGCGGCCGCGAACGCCGCCGCGCTCAGCCCGAAGTCCCCCATGATCAGGGCGAGTCGGGCGGAGCCCCAGCCCAGAGCGGCACCGGTGGCATACCCCGCGCAGAGCACCGCGAGGACCAGCTGGGGTACGACCCCCGCGGGCAACGGCGGCCTGGGCACCACCGCCCCGATCGACGCGGTCACCGCGCCCCCCGGCTGCCGGGAGCCGGTCGCGTCAGCGATCCCGCCGCGACGCCGGCTCTCAGGGCCGGGAGGCGCGCGGGACTACCGCGCTGCCCGCGGACCGGAAATGTTTTCCACTTGCCGTGCATGTGCCCATCGCCCCCCTCGATATCGGTTGCGCCGCCGGCAGCGGGCCGGCCACGTTGACGTCGGGAGCAATCCCCGCTGCGGACGATACACCAGGTTCGTCACGCAGGGACATACTTCCTCTACGGAGCGTAACTAAAACCGAGAGTCGCGCCTCAACTACGTAGAGTGTTCGTGCGGTTGTCCGTCAGGCCACGGCGACCACGTGCTCCACCGGTTCACCGGCGGCAAACCGGCGCAACTGGGCGCGCAGCAGCCTCTCCGCACGCGGCCGGAAGGCGGACGTGGGCCCGCCGGTGTGCGGGCTGATCAGCACTCCGGGCGCGTGCCACAGCGGGTGGCCGGCCGGCAGCGGCTCGGGGTCCGTCACGTCGAGCGCGGCCCGCAGCCGGCCCGGCCGCACCTCGTCGAGCAGGGCATTCGTGTCCACGACGGCGCCGCGGGCGACGTTCACGAGCAGCGCGCCGTCCTTCATCCGGGCCAGGAACCCGGCGTCGACCAGGCCGCGGGTGTCGTCGGTCAGCGGGGTCGTCACGATCACCACGTCGGCGGCGGGCAGCAACTCCCGTACGTCGGCGAGGGCGTGGACGGGACCGCGCGGTGTGGTGCGGGGGGAGCGCGCGATGCGTACGACCCGCTCGCACTCGAAGCCCGCGAGCCGGTCCTCCACCGCACTTCCGATGGCGCCGTAGCCGAGGATCAGCACGGTCTTGTCGGCGAGCGACGGGTGGAAGCCGGTGCGCCACTCCTCCGCGTCCTGGCGGCGCACGAAGTCCGGGATGCCGCGCAGCGAGGCGAGGGTGAGCGCGAGCGCCAGCTCGGCGGTCGACGCCTCGTGCACGCCGCGGGCGTTGCACAGCCGGGCCCCCGGCGGCAGCGAGGCCAGCGCCGGCAGATAGGCGTCGACGCCGGCGGTGAGGGTCTGCAGCACCTTCAGCCGCGTCATCTCCGGCACCGGGTCGTGAGTGATCGGACGCATGTACGGGGCCACCAGGAAGACGCAGTCCGCCGGGTCGGCCGGGAAGGCCGGCTCGGCGTCCCAGTGGACGTAGTCGAGCTCCCCCGGCAGACCGGTGATCTCGTCCGGCGGAATCGGCAGCCACACCTGTCCATCGCTCATGGACACGAGGCTAGGCGATCGGTGCGGGCGCACGGGTTGCCGGGGTGAGGGGACCGAGGCCGCGGGCCCACTGTCGGCGGCAGGGTCTAGGGTGCCTTGCGTGGAGCGCAGGACGATCGGGGCGGCGGCCCTCCAGGTGGGCGCTGTCGGCCTCGGCTGCATGCCGATGAGCTGGGCGTACAGCACGTCGCGGCAGCAGGGCGAGGAGTCCGTACGGGCCGTGTGCGCGGCGCTCGACGCCGGCGTGAGCCTGCTCGACACCGCCGACATGTACGGGCCGTTCACCAACGAGCTGCTGGTGGGCCGGGTGCTCAAGGAGCGGCGCGCGGACGCGTTCGTCTCCACCAAGGTGGGCCTCCTCGTCGGCGAGCAGCACGTCGTCGCCAACGGCCGCCCGTCGTACGTCAGGCGCGCCTGCGACGCCTCGCTGCGCCGGCTGCAGACCGACGTCATCGACCTGTACCAACTGCACCGCGAGGACCCCGAGGTGCCGGTCGAGGAGACCTGGGGCGCGATGGCGGAGCTGGTGGCGGCGGGCAAGGTGCGCTCGCTCGGGTTCTGCGCGGTCGGCGCGCGGGCGGACCGCCGGGCGGGCGGCGGGATGTACGACGCGACGATCCGCCGGCTGGGCCGGGTGCAGCAGGTGTTCCCGGTCAGCAGCGTGCAGGCGGAGCTGTCGGCGTGGTCGCCGGAGGCGCTGGCGAGCCTGCTGCCGTGGTGCGAGGCGCGCCAGGTCGGGTTCCTCGCGGCGATGCCGCTGGGGCACGGGTTCCTCACCGGCACGCTGACGCCGGGGCAGGGCTTCGAGCCGGACGACATACGCGCCCGGCACCCGCGGTTCACCGCCGAGATGATGGCGGCGAACCAGCCGGTGGTCGCCGGCCTGCGGCGGGTGGCCGAGCGGCACGGCGCGACGCCGGCCCAGGCGTCGCTGGCGTGGGTGCTGGCGCAGGGGGCGCACGTGGTGCCGGTGCCGGGGGCGAAGCGGGCGCGGTGGGCGGTGGAGAACGCCGCGGCGGCGGGGCTGCGGCTGACGGCCGCGGACCTGGCGGAGATCGCGGCGCTGCCGCCGGCGCAGGGGTCGTGGGAGTAGCTCCGTACGGGCAGGAACCACGCACCGGCGCGCGGTGCACTCCCGGTTGTGATGTGCTTGGGTACGTTCCCGGCCGCCGCCTGCCCAAGGAGAACCGTCCCGTGAGAGCCCGCGCCGTCGTCGCCTTCCGGCTGGCAGCCGCCGCCGCACTCGTGCTCGCCGCCGGCTGCTCGTCGGGGGACGACGACAGCTCAGGGAGGTCGGCCGAGGAGTCGTCCTCCGCCGCCCCCGCCGGCAGCGGCGGCTCCGGCGAGCAGGGCTCGCCGCCGCCGGACAAGGGCTCCGCGAAGGTCGTCGGCACCGTCGCCGAGAACCTTCGGACGCCGTGGGGCCTGGCGGAGCTGCCCGGTGGCGACCTGCTGGTCTCCTCCCGCGACAGCGGCACCGTCTACCACGTGGCCGCGAAGGGCGGGAAGGTCACCGAGGCGGGCGAGGTCCCCGGCGTGCAGGGCGACCCGGGCAACGAGGGCGGCCTGCTGGGCCTCGCCCTCGGCGCCGACGAGATGGTCTACGCGTACTTCACGTCCGACAGCGACAACCGCATCGTACGGATGACGTACGACTCGGACGGGCCCGAGGGCAACCGGCTGGGCGCGCCGGACACCGTCTTCCGCGGCATCCCCAAGGGCGGCCGGCACAACGGCGGCAGGATCGCGTTCGGCCCGGACAAGATGCTCTACGTCGGCACCGGCGAGGCCGGCGATCCGGCGCTCGCGCAGGACCGGGAGTCGCTGGGCGGCAAGATCCTGCGGATGACGCCGGACGGCGAGCCGGCGCGCGGCAACCCGGACGCGGGGTCGGTGGTGTACTCGTACGGCCACCGCAACGTGCAGGGGCTGGCCTGGGACGACGACAAGCGGCTGTGGGCCGCGGAGTTCGGCGACCAGAAGTGGGACGAGCTGAACCTGATCGAGCCCGGCGGGAACTACGGCTGGCCGGAGGCGGAGGGCAAGGAGAACCGGGAGGGCATGATCGACCCCGTCGTGCAGTGGGCCACCCCGGACGCCTCCCCGAGCGGCATCGCGTTCGCGGACGGGTCGATCTGGATGGCGTCGCTGCGCGGCGAGCGGATGTGGCGGATCCCGCTGGACGGCGAGAAGGCGGCGGCGGACCCGCAGGCGTTCTTCGACGGCGAGTACGGGCGGCTGCGCACGGTGCAGCGGGCGTCGGACGGCGATCTGCTGCTGATGACCAACGAGACGGATCTGCGCGGCACGCCGGAGAAGGGCGACGACCGCATCCTGCGGGTGGAGGTCAGCTAGGGCGTACGCCCCCGGGCGGCAGGGCCCGGGGCGCGTACCACCGGACTCGCCCGCCACGGCCGCTGTGGGTCGGAGGGCCCGGCTCACTCAGCCGCCGTCGAACAGCCGCAGCCGGTGCGCCACCGCCGCCGCCTCGCCGCGCGCCGCCACCCCCAGCTTCGCCAGGATGTTGGACACGTGCACGCTCGCGGTCTTCGGCGAGATGAACAGCTCCTCGGCGATCTGCCGGTTGCTCCGGCCCGCCGCCACCAGCCGCAGCACGTCCGCCTCCCGGGCCGTCAGGCCCAGCGCCTCCGCCGGGTCCTCCGGCTCCGCCGCCGCGGCGTCCGGGGCCAGGGCGATGCGGGCGCGGGACGCCAGCGCCTCGGCGTCGCGGGCGAGCCCGGCCGCGCCGAGTGCCGTCGCCGTCCCGTACGCCCGCCGCAGCGCCTCCGCCGCGCCGTCGCGCGCCGCGCCCGGCCCCGGGGCGCTCGCGAGCAGCGACTCCGCCCGGCGGTAGCGCGTCAGCGCCTGCTGGTACGGCCACTCCAGCTCCGCCCACGCCGCTTCGGCCTCCGCCCAGCGCGCCGTCGCGTCGCGGCCCTCCGCCGCCAGCAGCTCGGCCTCCGTCATCAGCGCCTGCGCCTCCCACGGCGGCGCGAACCGCGGCAGGTTGCGCATCGCCGCGCGGATCCGGGCCAGCGCCGCCGCCCGGCCCGCCTCCGCCGCGGGCAGCCCGCGCAGCCGGGCCTCGGCGGCGGCCGCGGCGTAGAGCAGCGGCCAGGCGTAGCGCTGCATCCCCAGCCGCAGCCCGTCGCCGACCGCCTGCTCGAACACGGCGCGCACCTCGGCGACCCGCCCCTCGGCGGCGGCCAGCCGGATCGTCATCTCGGCGCGCGGCAGCTCGTACTGCGGCTGCCGGTCGTTGCCGAACTCCTCCCGGGCCGCGGCGAGTTCGCCGCGCGCGCCGGCGTGGTCGCCGCGCAGCAGCGCGAGCAGCGCCCGGTCCAGCATCGCGCTGCCGCGCAGCTGCGTGCTGCGCGCGGTGCGGAACTGCGCGTCCGCGGCCTCGTCCGCCTCGGTCCAGCGGCCGAGCGACAGCAGTGCGTTGGCGCGGTTGCCGTGGCTGAGCGAGAGGAACGTGGCGAGCCCGGAGTCGGTCAGCATCCCGACCGCCTCCTCGGCCGCGGCCACCGACTCCGCGGACCTGCCGACGCCTTCGAGGGCCGAGGGCAGGTTGGCGTACGCCCGGGCCGCGGCCACCGCCAGGCCGCCGGCCGCCGCCCGTTCCCGTACCGCGTGGAACTCCGCGATGCCGCCCTCGACGTCGCCGGAGTCGACCATCATCCAGGCCCGCGGGATGCGCACGGTCAGCTCCGTCTCCTCGGCGCCGACCAGCCGGGCGAGCTGCACGGCCCGCTCGGCGGCCTCGATGGCGCCGCCGCCGGGCGTGTGCATCGCCTGCCAGTTGGCGACCTCGGCGAGCACCTGCGCGTGCACCGGCGACGGCGGCAGGCCGCGGACCAGCTCCTGCGCCCGGTGCAGGTCCTCCCGGCCGTCGCCGCGGCCGAGGCCCTGCACGCAGCGGGCGCGCTCGACGCGGAACCACGCGGCGCGCAGCGGCGAGCCGGTGCCGAGCAGCCGCAGCGCGCGGTCGCCGAGCGTGAGGGCCCGGCCGAACGCGGAGGCGAGCCGGGCCGCGAACACGGTCTCGGCCAGCAGGTCGGCGAACTCGGGGCGGTCGGCCCGCGGGTAGGCGCCGCCGGAGTGCGGCACGGTGCGGGCCTCCGGCGGCGCGTCGTCCCACAGCGCGACGGCCCGCTCCAGCAGCGCGAGCTGGTCGGCGAAGGCGTGCCGGGCGCGGGCGTCCGCGGCGGCGGCGAGCACGGCGGGCAGCGCGCGGGCGGAGTCGCCGGCCTGGTACCAGTAGCCGGCGAGCCGGGCGGGGCGCTCGTCCGCCCGTACGAGCGCGGGGTCGGCCTCCAGCGCCTCGGCGAAGCGGCGGCTGAGGCGGGCGCGTTCGCCGGGGAGCAGGTCGTCGGAGACGGCCTCGCGCATGAGGGCGTGCCGGAAGCGGTACGCGTCCACCCGCTCGTCGGCGGGCAGCAGCACCCCGGCGCCGATGGCGGTGCGCAGCGCGTCGAACAGGTCGTCCTCGCCGAGCCCGGAGACGGCGGCGAGCAGCGCGGTGTCGACGCGGTCGCCGCCGACCGCGGCCAGCGCGACGATCCTGCGCGCGGCGTCCGGCAGCGCCTCGGTCCGTACGAGCAGCAGGTCGCGCAGCGACTCGCCGATCCCGCCGGCCGGCCGCCCGAAGGCCGCGCCGCCCGCACCCGCGCCGACGCCCCGGACGCCCCCGACGCCCGTGCCGATGCCCGCGGCCAGCTCCTCGACGAAGAACGCGTTGCCGTCCGAGCGCCCGTAGACCTCCGCCACCAGCTCCTCCGGCGGCTGCCCGCCGCGCAGCCCGGCGAGCTGGCTGCGGACCTCGTCGCGGCTGAACCGGGCCAGCTCGAAGCGGCGTACGCCGCGCAGCCGGTCCAGCTCGGCGAGGCCGGGGCGCAGCGGGTGGCGGCGGTGCAGGTCGTCGGAGCGGTAGGTGGCGACGACGAGCAGGCGGGCGGCCTGGACGGAGCGCAGCAGGTAGCCGAGGAGCTCCCGGGTGGAGTTGTCGGCCCAGTGCAGGTCCTCGACGACCAGCACGAGGACCCGCTCGCCGGCCAGCTTCTCCAGCATCCGGGCGGCCAGCTCGTACAGCCGCGCCCGCCCGGCCTCGCCCTGCCCGGCGGCCGGCGGGTCGGGGATCGGCCCCAGCTCGGGCAGCAGCCGGGCCAGCTCGCCCTGCTGTCCGGCGACGACCTCGTCCAGCCGGTCGCCCAGGCGGCGGCGCAGGGCGCGCAGCGCGGTGGAGAAGGGCGCGAAGGGCAGGCCGTCGGCGCCGGACTCGATGCAGTTGCCGACGGCGGCGACCGCCCCTGCGGCCTCGGCGCGGGCCAGGAACTCCTCCACCAGCCGCGACTTGCCGACGCCCGCCTCGCCGCCCACGAGCACGGCGCACGGCTCGCCGGCGGCGGCCCTGTCGTACGCCTCCGTCAGCGTGCCCAGCTCCGCGGAGCGGCCGACGAAGACCCGGACGCCGGCGCGGTCGCCGGCGTCCGGGGCCGCCTGCTCGGGGTGCTCCAGGGACTCCACGCGACCGAGCATCGCACGTCACGCCGCGGGCCGCGGCGCCGGCCGGGGAGAGGCCCGCGGGCCCCGCCGCGGCAGGGCCTTAGAGGGCCGTAGGGCGGTGCGGGAGGGGGCCTTAGACGGCTGGGCCCCGCCGCGGCGGGCATCTAAGGCGCCGCGTGCGCGGAGATGAGGAAGTCGCCCGATGCGCCGCACCCCCCTGGGAGACGAGTCTTGAGGCACAGGGAGAAACACGGCGAGGAAGCCGACACACAGGGGAGCGACCATGTACGACTACGAGATCCACCGGGCCCGGTCCACCGAGCTGCGCCGCGAGGCGGAGCAGTACCGGATGGCGCGCGGCGCCGTCCTCGCCCGCCGGGCGCGCGGACGCCGGTCGGCCGCCGCGGGCGACGGGGGCGGGGCCGCCGCCCGCCGCGGGAGCTGGGTGAAGGCGGCCTGAGGATGGCCGCCCCGCCGGCACCTGTCGCCGGGGCCGAGGTGCGTGACATCCTCGGCGGTGTGAGAGCCGTCCGCCTCAGCCCCGTACTCGCAGGCCGCACGGAAGAACTGAAGACGCTCGACGCCGCGCTCGCCCGCGCCTCCGCGGGCGAGCCGCAGGCGTTCGTGGTGGCGGGCGAGGCCGGCGTCGGCAAGACGCGGCTGGTGGAGGAGTTCCTGACCGCCGCGCGCGCCGCCGGCGCGGTGACCGCGGCCGGCGGCTGCGTCGAACTCGGCGCGGACGGGCTGCCGTTCGCCCCGTTCACCACGGCCCTGCGGGCGCTCCAGCGCGAGCTGGGCGACGACGCGATCTCCGCGGCCGTCGGCGGCCGCGAGGAGGAGCTGTCCCGGCTGCTGCCCGACTCCTCGTACGCGCCCCCGGCCGGCGCGCCGCCGCACGAGCGCGACGGGCGCACCCGCCTCTTCGAGCTGACCGCGCAGAGCCTGGAGCGGCTGGCCGCCGACCGCACCGTCGTCCTCGCCCTGGAGGACCTGCACTGGTCGGACCGCTCCACCCGCGAGCTGCTCTCCTACCTCTTCCGCACTCTCCAGGCCACCCGGCTCGTGGTGCTGGCGACGTACCGCTCCGACGACATCCACCGCCGCCACCCCCTGCGCCCCTTCCTCGCCGAGCTGGACCGGCTGCGCTCCGTACGCCGCATCGAGCTGGCCCCGCTCAGCCGCGACGAGGTCGCCGCCCAGCTCACCGGCATCCACGGCACCGTGCCCACGCCCACCCACGCCGACGACATCCACCGGCGCAGCGAGGGCAACCCGTTCTTCGTCGAGGAGCTGTCGGCCAACCCGGACTGCAGCATCAGCGAGTCGCTGCGCGACCTGCTGCTCGTCCGCGTCGAGCGGCTCGCCGAGCCCGCCCAGCGGGTGGTGCGGGTCGCCGCCGAGGCCGGCAGCCACGCGGAGCACGCGCTGCTGGCCGCGGTCACCGGCGCGGACGAGGACGAGCTGCTGGACGCGCTGCGCGCGGCCGTCGCCGACAACGTGCTCGTACCCGACGAGGACGGCGAGTCGTACCGCTTCCGGCACGCCCTGCTACGCGAGGCCGTGCGCGACGACCTGCTGCCCGGCGAGCGCTCCCGGCTCAACCGCCGCTACGCCGAGGTCCTCCAGGCCGATCCCACCCTCGTCCGGGCCGAGCAGCGGCTCACCCGCATCGCCCGGCACTGGCACCACGGCCGGGACAGCGCGCGGGCGCTGCCCGCCGTGCTGGCGGCGGCGGTGGAGGCGCGCTGCCGGCACGCGTTCGCCGAGCAGTACGAGCTGCTGAAGCGGGCGATGGAGCTGTGGGACGACGTGTCGCCGGAGGTACGCGCCCGGCTGCGGCCCCCGGACCGGATCGAGGACTACGAGACGGGCTACGTGGCGGGAGCCGGGGAGGACGCCCCCCTCACCGAGCTGGACCTGCTCGCCGAGACCGTCGTCGCCGCCCGGCTCGCGGACGAGCGGGAGCGGGCACTGGCGCTGACCAGGCGCGCCCTGGAGGCCGTCGACGAGGCCGCGGAGCCGCTGCGCGCGGCGTGGCTGTGGGTGCAGCGGCACTGGCTGGTGGAGGAGCTGGCACGCGGCGACGGCCGCGCCGAACTCGACCAGGCGCTGCAGCTGGTGCGCGACCTGCCGCCGTCGCGGGTGCCCGCGCTGGTGCTGGCCTGCGCCGCCGCCTGGGAGATGCTGCACCGCCCCGGGCAGCCCGCGGGCCTCGCGGCGGCCGAGCTGGCGGTGCGTACCGCGGCCGCGGCCGGCGAGGAGAACCTGGAGCTGAACGCCCGCGTGGCGTACGGGATCCACCTGGAGGACTCCGGCGACGAGGAGCGCGGGCTCGACGTCCTGCGCGGGGCCCGTGACCGGGCCCGGCACATCGGCGACTACACGGCGGCGGCGCGCGCGGAGCTGAACCTGGCCGCGGCGCTGGAGAACCTGGGCCGCTCCCGCGAGGCGGCGGAGGTCGCCGCGGACGCGGCGCGGGCGGCGGCGAGCCGGGGGCGGCGCGACAAGGTGTCGTTCTCGCTCGGCAACCAGATGGACTCCCTGGTGGCGATGGGCCGTTGGGAGGAGGCGGAGTGCGTCGCGGACCTGGCGGAGCGGGACGCCGTCGTCGCCCTGACCTACGGCAACCTGGCCCAGTCCCGCGCCCGGCTGGCGCTGTTCCGCGGCGACGTGGCGCGGGCGGAGGCGCTGCTCGCCGCCGCGCGGGACCGGCTCGGGCCGCAGCAGACGCAGCCGCAGATGGCGATTCCGCTGAGCACGCTGACGGCGGCGGTCGCGGCCGCCCGCGGGGACCTGACGGGCGCCCGCGAGGAGGCCGCCCGCACGATCGACGCGGGGCTCGCACCGGGCGTACACCGGTACGGGTGGCTGCTGTTGCTGGTCGCGGCGGAGGCCGAGGGCGACGGGCGGCGGGTGCCGGCGTTCGCGCGGGGCACCGCGGCGGCGCTGGCGCGGATCCGGACCGCGGCGGCGGGGCTGTCCCGCTCGGCGCCGGTGTGGGCGGCGCACGCGCTCTTCCTCGACGCGCAGGCGGCCCGCGCCGCCGGCGACCCCGACCCGCTGCGGTGGGCCGCGGCGGCGGCCGCGTTCGAGCCGCTGGACCGGCCGTACGAGCTGGCCCGGGTACGGCACCGGTGGGCGGAGGCCCTGCTCGCGTCCGGAGGCGACCGGGAGCGCGCGGCGGACCTGCTCGCCGGCGCCCACGCGACGGCCGCCGCCCTCGGCGCCACCCCCCTGCGCACGGCGGTCACGGCGCTGGCCTCCCGAGCCCGCCTCCCCCTGGGCGGCCCGGACCCGGCGCCGGCGGACCCGGTCCGGGCGCTGGGGCTGACGTCGCGGGAGCAGGAGGTGCTGAAGCTGGTGACGGCGGGGCGGAGCAACCGGCAGATCGCCGAGGAGCTGTTCATCTCGCCGAAGACCGCGAGCGTGCACGTGTCCAACCTGATGGCCAAGCTCGGCGTCTCGGGCCGCGGCGAGGCGGCGGCGACGGCCCACCGCCTGCGGCTCTTCGAGGACGCCTGAGGGCTGTCCCGTAGCCCACGGTGGATCAGCGAGCGGCGTCCGGCGCGGCACGCGGCGAGGTGCCGTGCCAGGCGTCGTGAGCCCGCCGCGGGTTACGGGACAGCCCTTAACGCGACCGGTCCCCGGTGCCGGCCGGCGCCGGGGACCGGTCCGTGCGCAGGAGGGTCCGCAGCAAGCCGGCACCGGCCACCACGGCGGCCAGGTGCAGCACCGCAGCCACGGCGGGGGCCTCCGGCGGGGCGGCCCCGCCGGGGCGGGCCAGCGCGACGACCAGGGTGACGGGGAGCTTCCAGCCGCTCCAGGCGAACAGCGAGCCCGAGCCGAGCCAGCCGGCCGCGAGCGGGAGCCACCGGGGCAGCCCGGCGGGGCGCGCACGGGCGAGGGCCAGCGCGGCGGCGGCTCCGGCCAGCGCCCACCCGGCGCCGAGGCCGGTGAGCAGCCGCCAGTCGGTCCCCCGCTCGTCCGGGCGGGCGAGCCCCCACGTACCGCCGGCCGCCCAGTACAGCCAGCCGAGGCCGACCGCGGCGGCGGCCACGGCCGGCCAGGGCAGCGCCGTCCGCGTACCGTCTCCCACCCGTCCGGCGAACGCCTCCGGCCACCTCCGCCGCAGGTAGGCGGGGAGCGCGACGGCCAGGCCCAGCCCCATGCCCACGAAGCCGAACTGGATCAGTGCGCCCACCCAGCCGGGCATGGCGGCACCATCCCCGCCGTCGTCGGGCGGGTCCCCGCCCCCGGCGTCCAGGAGCGTGGTGAGCACGGCGTAGGGCAGGATCGAGACCAGGAACCCCGCCCCCGTCCAGGCGCAGAACACCACCGGCCGCCCGGGGATCCGCATCCCCCACGGCCGCACCAGGGCGAGCGCCAACGCGATCCCGATCGCCGTCATGCCCACGGTCACCGTGTTGAGGAAGACCCAGCCGGACAGGCTGTAGCCCTCGGGGACCGGCGCGAGCCGCAGCAGCGAGCCGGCAACCCACGACACCTTGATCACCAGGTACGGCAGCAGCGCGAGGGCGGCGCCGTAGGCCGCCCGGCGTCCGGCCCGGTCCCAGCGTTCCATCCGCATCCCCCAGCTTCCGGCGGCCTTCAGCTTCGGCCGCCGTCCCGCCCGGACGCATCGGCCCGGGGAACCACCCGCCTCCCCCGTCCGGCGGGGTGCCGGCTCCTCCTCCGGGACCGGTGGCGCGGCACGTAAGGCACCTCAGACCACGGGCAGGGGCCGATCCGGGGTGCCTTAGGCGGGTACGCGCGCGTAGGGGCGTCCGGGTAAGGCGGCGGGGGTGCGGAGATGCGGCAGTCTCCCGATGTGGCGGACCCCCCTTGGCGGCGAAGCTGGAGTCACACAGCAAGAGACCAGCCAAAACGCCAGGGAGAAAGAGATGTTCGCGTACCAGATGCACGAGACGCGCTCCGCCGACCTGCGCCGCGAGGCAGCGCAGTTCCGCCTCGCCCGCGAGGTGGCCGTCGCCCGCCGGGAGGAGCGCCGCGCGGCCCGCCGCACGCGCGTCCTGTCCCGCTGGGTGAAGGCCGCGTGAGGTGGCGCGCCGTGCGACGGATCACCGTGCGGCCCCGGAAGCGGGAGCGCGAGAGCCCGCCCCTGGACCTGAGAACCCCGAGCGGCCGGCCGCTGCCCTACTGAGCGGCGGCCGGACCGGACCGCAGAGCGCCCACCCGCACACCGCGGGGCGGGCGCTCTCGCCGTCTGCGCCCCTTTCCTCGGTTTCCCGCGTTTCCCGCGTTCCCGCGTTTCCCCGCTTCTCCCGGCCGCCCCTCCCCCGTGCCCCCGCCGGGCTGCCGCCGCGGCGTAGCGCTGTGCGATGCTCTCAACTGTGACGATCTCGTGCGTAAGCCCCGTGCTCGTCGGCCGGGCCGACGAGCTGCGCTCCCTGGGCGCCGCCCTGGAGCGGGCCGGCGCCGGCATGCCGCAGGCCGTGCTGGTCGGCGGCGAGGCCGGGGTGGGCAAGACCCGGCTGCTGGAGGAGTTCGCCGACCGCGCGGAGCGCGCCGGCGCCGTGGTGGCCGTCGGGGGCTGTCTGGAGCTGGGCGCCGACGGGCTGCCGTTCGCGCCGTTCGCGACCGCGCTGCGCGCGCTCCACCGCGCGCTCGGCGGCGAGTTGGCGGACGCCGCCCGCGGCGGCGAAGCCGAGCTGGCCCGGCTGCTGCCAGAACTGGCCGGCACCGGCGGCGCGGGCGGGGCCGGGGACCGGCACGACGCCGACGCCAAGGCCCGGCTCTTCGAGCACGCCGCCCGGCTGCTGGAGCGGCTGGCCGCCGGGCGGACGGTGGTGCTGGCGCTGGAGGACCTGCACTGGTCGGACCGCTCCACCCGCGAACTCCTCGGCTACCTCATCCGCTCCCTCCAGGGCGCCCGCGTGCTGCTGCTGGCCACGTACCGCTCCGACGACATCCACCGCCGCCACCCGCTGCGCCCCTTCCTCGCCGAGCTGGAGCGGCTGCGCACGGTGCAGCGGCTGGAGCTGGCGCGCTTCTCCCGGCAGGAGGTCATCGGCCAGATCACCGCGATCCGGGGCACCGGGCCGCTGCCGCACCTGGTGGACTCGATCTTCCAGCGCTCGGACGGCAACCCCTTCTTCGTCGAGGAGCTGACCGCACTGCTGGACTGCGGCGGCTCGCCCGACGCGCTGTCGGAGTCGCTGCGCGACCTGCTGCTCGTACGCGTCGAGACCCTGCCGGAGGCGACGCAGCGGGTGCTGCGGATCGCCGCGGAGGCCGGCTCGACCGTGGAGTTCGGGCTGCTCCTCGCCGTGTCGGGGCAGGGCGAGGAGGAGCTGATCGAGGCGCTGCGGCCCGCCGTCGACGCCGGCATCCTGCTGACCGCTGCGGGGAGTCCCGGCGCCGACAGCTTCCGCTTCCGGCACGCGCTGCTGCGCGAGGCCACCGGCGACGACCTGCTGCCCGGCGAGCGCTCCCGGGTGCACCGGCGCTATGCCGAGGCGCTGGCCGCCGACCCCGCGCTGGTCCGCCCGGAGGAGCACGCCGCCCGGCTGGCCAGCCACTGGTACGCCGCCCGCGACCCGGCGCGGGCCCTGCCCGCCGCGCTCAAGGCGGCCGACGAGGCGGGGATGCGGCACGCGTTCGCCGAGCAGCACGCGATGCTGCGGCGGGCCGTCGAGCTGTGGGACGAGGTGCCGGAGGAGCAGTTGCGCGAGCTGCCGGCCGCGCGCTACGCCGAGTCGTACCCGCTGTGCCGCTGCGCCGACGAACCCCACCTGCACTTCCTCGACCTGCTCGCCGAGGCGGCCGTCGCCGCCCGGCTGGACGACTCGCACGAGCAGGCGCGCACGCTGACCCGCCGGGCGCTGGAAATGCTCGACGAGACGCAGGAGCCGGAGCGGGCGGCGTGGTTCTGGCTGGAGCGGCAGTGGCAGGTCGTGAACAGCGGCGGCGGCGACGGCTGGGCGGAGCTGGGCAGGGCGCAGGAGCTGGTGGCGGACCGGCCGCCGTCGCCCGTGAAGGCGGACGTGCTGGCGACGGCGGCGCTGTGGAAGATGCTGCACAGCCCGGACCCGGCGAGCATCCCGCTGGCCGAGAGCGCGGTGGAGCAGGCCCGGCTGGTCGGGGCCGCGGAGGTCGAGCTCCACGCGCGGATCACGCTGGCCACGCTGCGTACGCACGCCGCCGACGTCGAGCGCGGCACCGCCGAGCTGTACGAGCTGCGCGACGCCGCCGACCGCTGCGGGGCCCCGACCGTCATCGGCCGGGCCCACAACAATCTCGCGTCCGTGCTGGAGATGACCGGCCGGTCCCGCGAGGCCATCGAGGCGGCGCGGGCGGGGCTCGCGGCGGCCAGGAAGCAGGGCCTGCGCGACTCGATCGCCTTCATCGGCTGCAACATGGTCGACGCGATGATCTCCGTCGGCGAGTGGGACGCCGCCGAGGGGGACCTCGTCCGGCTGCGCTCGTACGGCGCCCAGGCCCGTACCCGCGCGTTCGCCTCGCTCGCCGCCGCCTGGCTGGCGCTCTACCGCGGCGACCTGGACCGGGCCGGCGAACTCCTCGCCGAGGCGCGCAAAGAGGCGGGTGCCAGCCAGGCGGAGCCGCAGGGCGCCTTCCGCATGGTGCAGATCGGCGCGCGGATCCTGATGGAGCGCGGGCGGTACGAGGAGGCGCGGGCGGAGCTCGCCGAAGGGCTGGTGAAGCTGCCGGAGCTGGGGCACGAGTCGTACCTGTGGCAGCTCCTGGTCTCCGCGGCGGCCGCCGAAGGCGACGCGCGGGGGCTGCCGGGGACGGCGGCGGGCCGCGACGAGCTGCTGGACCGGCTGGAGCGCGCGGCGGGGCAGTTGGACACGCCGACGCCGATCTGGGCGGCGTGGCGGCGGTACTTCGTCGCGGAGCTGGGCCGGGCGCGGGGCCGCTCGGAGGTGGCCGAGTGGGAGGCGGCGGCGTCGGCGCTGGAGCCGCTGGAGCGGCCGCACGAGCTGGGCTGGGTGCAGTATCGCTGGGCGGAGACGCTGCTCGCGGGCGGTGCGGCCGGGCCCGTACGGGAGCAGGCGGCGCGGCTGCTCGCGCAGGCGCACGCGTCGGCGGAAGCGCTGGGCGCGGCACCGCTGCGCGACGGCGTGGAGCAGTTGGCGGCGCGGGCGCGGGTGCGGCTCACCGGGCCGGACGGGGCCGAGGGGGCGGAGCCGGAGGATCCGGCGGAGGCGCTGGGGCTGACGGCCCGGGAGACGGACGTGCTGCGGCTGGTCACCGCGGGGCGGAGCAACCGGCAGATCGCCGAGGAGCTGTTCATCTCGCCGAAGACCGCGAGCGTGCACGTGTCCAACCTGATGGCCAAGCTCGGCGTCTCCAACCGCGGCGAGGCCGCCGCGGTGGCCCACCGCCTGCGCCTCTTCGAAAGCGCCTGACCCCGGGCCGTACGCGCGCGGGCCGCGGCCGGCGCTACGGCGCCGTGGCGGACCAGTCGAGCCTGTCCCGGTGCCGCCGGGACAGGTACGTCCAGGCGGCAAAGAACGGCAGTCCGCCGAGCGCGAGCGCGCCGAAGGCCCCCTCCCCCGACACCTCGAAGGCCGCCCCCTCGCCGAGGAAGAGCTGGGCGGCGCTCTGGTACGCGACGTGGAAGCCGATGCCGGTCCAGATGTCGCCGGTCGCGACGCGGAACGCGCCGAGGAGCAGCCCGAAGGCGAAGAAGAGGAAGAGCCGGAACGGCGACCGGGCGACCCCGACGAGGAAGCCGAAGAGCATGAACAGCACCGCCTGGCCGACGACGGTCCGGCCGGCGGGCAGCGCGGTCAGCAGGTTGCGCTGGAGGTAGCCGCGGAACACCAGCTCCTCCGGCAGCGCCTCGTACAGGAAGACCAGCACCACCAGCATCGCCGCCACCCCGGCGACCTCGGCGACGGGCTCCCGGCGCGTGACCTCCACCCAGCCGGTG
Organism: Streptomyces aculeolatus; assembly: GCF_020400605.1. Classification (GTDB taxonomy): domain Bacteria; phylum Actinomycetota; class Actinomycetes; order Streptomycetales; family Streptomycetaceae; genus Streptomyces; species Streptomyces aculeolatus. The sequence goes on from NZ_JAINRD010000005.1 coordinate 247,263, forward strand.
CCCAGGCACAGCGCGAAGCCGGCGGCGGCGGGCAGGAGCCAGCAGGCGGCGCCGAGGAGGAAGTGGCGGGCGGCGGTACGGGACAGGGGCAGCCCGATTCCGTGCCAGGGGCGGCGGTCCAGCAGCCGGCGGGCGAGGACGACCGCGGGGACGACGAGGACGGTGGTGAGGACGGCGCGGGCGGCGTGGGTGGGGCGGTCGTAGTCGCGGCCGAGGGGCGTGCCGTAGAAGACGAAGAGCCAGAGCAGCACGGCGGCGGCGAAGACGGTGAGGACGCGCAGGCGCATCCCGGGTAACGCGGGCGGGGGTCTGTCCGCGGGTTCGGCCGGGTCGGCGGGCATGGGCGGGGTCCTCTCGGGGACGGCCGCGCCCGTGCGGCGCGGGCCGCCATCCTGCACCGGCCCGTGCCCCCGGTCACCGTACGCGTCCGGCAATCCCGCCCGCGGCACATGGCCCGGACCCGGAAACCGGGCCCGGCGGTCAGTCCTCGAAGAGCCGCAGGCGGTGGGCCACCGCCGCGGCCTCGCCGCGGTTCGACACACCCAGCTTGGCCATCAGGTTCGACACGTGCACGCTCGCCGTCTTCGGCGCGATGAACAGCTCCTCCGCTATCTCGCGGTTGCTCCGCCCCGCCGCCACCCGCCGCAGCACGTCCGTCTCCCGGGCCGTCAGCCCCAGCGACTCCACCGGGTCCGCCGGCGGCCGGGACGCCGGGCCGAGGGGGACGCGGGCGCGGCCGGCGAGCTGCTCCACGCCCTCGCGGAGCGGGGTCGCGCCGAGGCGGACCGCCGTCGCGTGCGCCTCGGCGAGCAGCGGCGCCGCCGTGTCGCGGGCGGCGGGACCGCCGCCGGGGGCGCGGGCGAGCAGCGCCTCAGCCCGGCGGTACGCAAGGTGCGCCAGGGTGTGCGGACGGCCCAGCGGCTCGTACGCCGCGGCGGCCGCCGCCCACACGGCGGGGTCGGCGGCGCCGCGGGCGCGGGCCAGTTCGGCGGCGAAGAGGCGGGCCGACGGCGTCCACAGCGGCCCCTCCGCGGGCAGGTCGGCCGCCTCGTCCGCCAGCCGCGCCACGATCTCCGCGCGCCGCTCCTCCGGCACGCCCGGCACCCCGGCGATGTCCCCCGCCAGCCGCGCCCCGGCGACGAGCAGCTCCCAGACGTACGTCTCCTGGCCGGGCATCGGCAGCAGCGCGAGGTGCCGCTCCAGCGAGTCGAGCGCCTCCGGCGCCTGGCCCAGCGTCCGCAGCGCGCTCATCTCCACGACGGCGAACGGCAGTTCGTACTGCGGCTCGCCGTCGTTGCGGCCCCGGTAGCGGCGGGCCGCGGCGAGCAGCTCCGGCACCAGCTCGAACTCGCCGCGCAGCAGCGCGAGCTGGGCGCGCCGCAGCGCCACCGACGCGCCGGTGCGGGAGCCGGCGGCGTGCCGCTTCCACTCCTGGCGCATCTGCTCGGCGCGGTCCCACTCGCCGAGCGAGGTCAGCGACTCCACGACGTTGAGCGCGGCGAAGGCCGCGGAGTCGTACAGCCCGCGGGCGTACATGTCCTTCATCCCGGCGAGGCCCGCCTCGACCGCCTCCGCGGACCGGCCGGCCTTCTCCAGCGCGTCGCACAGGTTGATGCACGCGCGGCCCATCTGGCGGTCGGCGCCGAGCTGCCCGGCCAGGTCCCGTATCTCGTACAGCTCGGCGATCCACGCGTCGGGGTCGCCCTTCGCCGAGCGCAGCGTGCACAGCGTGATCCGCGCGCCCAGCTCGACCTCGCCGGCGCCGGCCTGCCGGGCCAGCTCGACGGCCCGCTCGGCGAGCACCATGCTGTCCAGGCTGGAGGCGTGCAGCAGCTCCCACATCGCCACCTGCGCGAGGACGTCGGCGTGGGTGGCCGAGGCCGGCAGGTCGCGCACCAGCTCGTGCGCCCGGGTCAGCTCCGCGCGGCCGTCGCCGCGGCCGGCGAGCGCGATGAGCTTGGATCGCTCCAGCCAGAACCAGGCGGCGCGCAGCGGGTCCTGCGTCTCGTCGACGACCTTGAGGGCCGTCTTGCCGAACTTCAGCGCCGACTCCCACTGGTGGTCCAGCCGGGCCGCGAACCCGGCGTGCGCCAGCAGGTCGACCAGGTGCAGCTCGAGCTCCTCCGGCCGGTCCCCGCAGCCGCACGGCGGATACGACTCCAGGGCGCCCTGCGGCGGGAGCCCGCGGCGCTCCTCCGCCGGCACCTCGTCCCACAGCTCCAGCGCCCGCTCCAGCAGCTTGAGCTGCTCGGCGTAGGCGTGCCGGGTGCGGGTCTCGCGGGCGGCGTGGAGCACGGCGGGCAGGGCCTTGGCGGCGTCGCGCGCGTAGTACCAGTAGCTCGCCAGGCGGGTCGCCCGCTCCTCCGCCGCGACCAGCGCGGGGTCGGCCTCCAGGGCCTCCGCGTACCGCCGGCTGAGGCGGGTGCGCTCGCCGGGCAGCAGGTCGTCGAGCACGGCCTCGCGCAGCAGCGCGTGCCGGAAGCGGTACGCCTCGCCCTCCTCGTCGGGCACCAGCACGTTCGCCCCGACGGCGGCGCGCAGGCCCTCGATCAGCTCGTCCTCGGCGAGGCCGGAGACGACGGCGAGCAGGGCGTGCGGGACGCGGGCGTTCCGGGCGGCGAGGCGCACGACGCGCTGGGCGCCCTCGGGCAGCGCCTCGACCCGGACGAGCAGCAGGTCGCGCAGGGAGTCGCTGAGGCGGCCCGCGTCGTCGCTGAGGGCCAGCTCCTCGACGAAGAAGGGGATGCCCTCGCTGCGCGCGTACACCTCGGCGGTCAGCTCGCGCTCGGGCTCGGCCACGCCGCGGATGCCGGCGAGCTGGCTGCGCACCTCGTCCTCGCTGAGCCGGGACAGCTCCAGCCGCTGCACGGAGCGCAGCCGGTCCAGCTCGGCGAGGAAGGGGCGCAGCGGATGGCGGCGGTGGACGTCGTCCGAGCGGTACGTCATGAGGACCACGAGGCGGGCGTCCCGGACCGACCGGACGAGATAGCCGAGCAGCTCGCGGGTGGAGCGGTCCGCCCAGTGCAGGTCCTCCAGGGCCAGCACCACGGTGCGGCCGGCGGCCAGCCGCTCCAGCAGGCCGACGGTCAGCTCGAAGAGGCGGGCCCGGCTGTCCTGGCCGTGCGGCTCCTCGGCGACCGGGCCCAGGTCGGGCAGCAGCCGGGCGAGCACCGGCTCCTGGCCGGCGGCCAGCTCCGTCAGCTCGGCGCCGAGCCGGCGGTGCAGCATGCGCAGGGCGGTGGCGAACGGCGCGAACGGCAGTCCGTCGGCGCCCAGCTCCAGGCAGCCGCCGACCGCGGTGACCGCGCCGGCGTGCTGCGCCTTCTCCAGGAACTCGTCCAGCAGCCGGCTCTTGCCGACGCCTGCCTCGCCGCCCACGAGCAGCACCTGCGGCTCGCCGAGGGCGGCGCGGGCGAGCGCGGCATCAAGGGTCTTCAACTCGTCGTGACGGCCTGCGAACACCGGGCTGATGGATCGGCTCTGCACAATGTCGAGCATCGCACGCTGCACTGACAGCGTGGAATCGGTTTTCTCACTGGCCGGGCACGGTGGGCAGGTCGGCGAAGACGTCGAAGCGCATGACGGCCGCGATCACGAGTCCGAGCGCGCCCAGCACCAGCCCCGCGACGGCCACGGCCCGCACCCACACCACGGGCCGCAGGGCACTGTCGCCGAACGCCGGGCGGACCAGCACGGCCGCGGACACGATCAGGGCGACGACCGCGGTGAGGCCGTTGAAGAGGGCGATGGTGTGCCAGGGGGTGCCGTACGCGGCGGAGATCTGCTCGGCGGCGGTGCCGTTGGCGGATTCGAGCTGGCCGGTCAGCTCCCGGCGTGCGGACACGAGGTCGGCCAGCCAGGTGCCGGTCAGCGAGGCGAAGCCCAGGGCGGCGCCCACGACGGCAGCGGCACCGGCGGCGACCCCGGAGGGGGCGCGGGCCGCGGGGGGCGGCTCGCCGGCCTCGTCGTCGTCCGGGCCGGAGCCGTCGTCGGGCTCGGCGTCGTCAGCCCAGGTGCCGTCGTACGCGGCCCCGTCGGCGGTCTCCGCGGTCTCCGCGGTCTCCGCGGTCTCCGCGGTCTCCGCCGTCTCCGCGGCGTCCGTGGCATCGGTGGCGTCGGCCTGGTCGGTTTTCGACAGTTTCGATAGTGCAGCCATGCCGCGCACCGTAGGCGGCCCGTCTGAGAGAAGTATGAGTCCGTCTGAGAGTCGTATTAACGGATGGCCGGCTCCTGCGGCAGCCCGATGTGCTCGGCCGCCGCCGGCTCCCCGGGCCCCTCGACGCCGATGTGCGGCAGCCGCCGCTCCAGCCAGCCCGGCAGCCACCAGTTGGCCCGGCCCAGCAGGTGCATCAGCGCCGGCACCAGCAGCGTGCGCAGCACGAAGGCGTCCAGCGCCACCGCCGCGGCCAGCGCCACCCCGAACATCGCGATGATCCGGTCCCCGCCCAGCGCGAACGCGGAGAAGACCGCGATCATGATGAGCGCCGCGCAGTTGATCACCCGGCCGGTCTCGGCGAGCCCGACCCGGACCGCCCGCCGGTTGTCGCGGGTCGCCCGCCACTCCTCGTACATCCGGCTGACCAGGAAGACCTGGTAGTCCATCGAGAGCCCGAAGAGCACGGAGATCATGATCACCGGCAGGAACGGCTCGATCGGCCCGGTGGCGCCGAGCCCCAGCAGCCCGCTCCCCCAGCCCCACTGGAAGACCGCCACCACCACCCCGAAGGACGAGGTCACGGCCAGCACGTTCATCAGCGCGGCCTTCAGCGGCACGCCCACGCTGCGGAACGCCACCAGCAGCAGCACGCAGCCCAGCGCGATCACGACGCCGCCGAAGAGCGGCAGCTTGCCGACGATCACCTCGGCGAAGTCGTCCTGGCCCGCGGTTATCCCGCCGACGTGCACCTCCATCGACGTACCGTCGGCGGCCTCCGGCAGCACGTCGGTGCGCAGCCGGTCCACCAGGTCCGACGTCGCCTCGTCCTGCGGCGCGGTTTCCGGGGTGACGGTGATCATCCCGGTGCCGCCGCCCTGCCCGTGCACCGCGGCGGTGGCGTCGGCGACCCCCGGTGTGCCGCGCAGCGTCTCAGGCAGCGAGTCGAAGGCCACCCGGTCGCCCGCGCCGTCGAGCTGGGCGACGAGGGTGAGCGGGCCGTTGCTGCCCGGGCCGAAGCCCTCGGCCATCAGGTCGTACGCCTGCCTGGTGGTGGCGCTCGCGGGATGGTTGCCCTGGTCGGAGCTGCCCAGGTGGAGCGCGGCGACGGGCAGCGCGAGGACGCCCATCAGCACCAGCGCGAGCGCGCCCAGCAGCCGCGGCCGGCGCTGCACCAGGACCGCCCAGCGGGCGGCGAGCCCGCGCGGTACCTCGGGCCGCGGGCCGTTCTCGACGAGCGCGCGCCGCTCGCGGCGGCTGAGCGCCTTCATCCCGATGACGCCGAGCAGCGCCGGCAGCAGCGTGATCGAGGCGGCGACGGTGAGGACGACGGTCAGCGAGGCGGCGACGGCGACGCCGGTGAGGAAGTTCAGCCGCAGCACGAGCATGCCGAGCAGCGCGATGCACACGGTGACGCCGGCGAAGACCACGGCCCGCCCGGCCGTGGCCACGGCGCGCTGCGCGGCCTCGCCGACGGGCAGTCCCTCGCGCAGGCCGCGGCGGTGTCTGGTGACGATGAACAGGGCGTAGTCGATGCCGACGCCGAGGCCGACGAGCATGCCGAGCATGGGCGCGAAGTCGGCGACGGCCATGGCGTGGCCGAGGAGGGTCACGCACCAGTACGCCGTGCCGACGCCGACGAGCGCGGTCGCGATCGGCAGCGCCATCGCGGCGAGCGAGCCGAACGCGACGAAGAGCACGACCGCCGCGACGACCACCCCGACGGCCTCGCCGTAGTGCACGGACGGCGCCTGGAGCAGCCCGGCCCCGGGGCCGCCCACGGCGACCTCCAGCCCGTCGCCCGCGGCCCCCTCGGCGGCGTCGACGACCTTGCGGACGTCGCCGGTCGCCATGTCGTCCACGGCGCCGTCGTACGTCACCGTGGCGTACGCCGTGCGCCCGTCGGCGCTGACCGCGCCGCCCTCGCCGCCGCCGGACCCGGTGGCCGTGCCGGGGACGCCGCCGGGGTCCGCGGCGTACGAGCCGTCGGGACCTGACACGTCCGCGACCCCCGGCAGCCCGGCGATCTCCGTCAGCGCCGCGTCCACCCGCTCGGTGACCTGCGCGTCGCGCACGCCGCCGGCGTCGTGCCAGACGACGGTGTCCGCGGCGCCGTCGAGGCCGGGGAACGCCTCGGCCATGAGCACCTGGGCCCGCCCGGACTCGGTGCCGGGCACGTCGTAGTCGTTCGAGTACGCGGGGCCCAGCAGGGCCGCCGCGACGGCCGTGCCGGCGAAGGCGGCGAGCCAGAGCAGGACGACGACCAGGCGGCGGCGTAGACACCACCGGGCGAGACCGGACACGGGCGGCTCCCTGGGATTTTCACGATCTTTCAGGGAGGTTCGCCCTCAAAGACTCCTGCACCTGCGCTGCCACTGTTACAGGTGCGGGAGATCGTTTGTCCGGTCAGTGGTGTTTTTCACACCATCAGTCCGCTACGCCCAACTTCTCCATGATCAGCTCCCGGGCCCTGGCGGCGTCCGCCTGGCCGCGGGTGGCCTTCATGACCGCGCCGACGAGCGCGCCCGCCGCCTGCACCTTGCCGCCGCGGACCTTGTCCGCGATGGCCGGGTTGGCGGCGATGGCCTCGTCGACCGCGGCGCCGAGCGCGCCCTCGTCCTTGACTATGGCCAGACCGCGCTTGTCGACCACCTCGTCGGGAGCACCCTCGCCGTCGAGGACGCCGGTGATGACCTGGCGGGCCAGCTTGTCGTTCAGCTTGCCCTCGGCGACCAGCGCCGCGACCCGCGCGACCTGCTCGGGCGTGATCGCCAGCGCGGCCAGCTCGACGCCGTCCTCGTTGGCCCGCCGCGCCAGCTCGCCCATCCACCACTTGCGGGCCGCCGTGGCGTCCGCGCCCGCGTCCATGGTGGCGACGATCGGGCCGATGGCGCCGGCGTTGAGGATGGACTGCATGTCGTGCGCGGAGACGCCCCACTCCTCGCGCAGCCGGTTGCGGCGCAGCCGCGGCAGCTCCGGCAGCCCGGCGCGCAGCTTCTCCACCCAGTCGCGGGCGGGTGCGACGGGCACGAGGTCGGGCTCGGGGAAGTAGCGGTAGTCCTCCGCCTCCTCCTTCGTCCGGCCCGAGGTGGTGGTGCCGGTGTCCTCGTGGAAGTGCCGGGTCTCCTGGACGATCTTGCCGCCGCCGTCGAGGACCTCGGCGTGCCGGACGACCTCGGAGCGCACCGCGCGCTCGACGCTGCGCAGCGAGTTGACGTTCTTCGTCTCGCTGCGGGTGCCGAAGACGGTGGCGCCGGCGGGCATCAGCGACAGGTTCACGTCGCAGCGCATCTGGCCCTGCTCCATGCGGGCCTCGGAGACGCCGAGGGCCTTGATCAGCTCCCGCAGCTCGGCCACGTACGCCTTGGCGACCTCGGGCGCCTTGGCGCCGGCGCCGGTGATCGGCTTGGTGACGATCTCGATCAGCGGGATGCCGGCCCGGTTGTAGTCCAGCAGCGAGTGCGAGGCGCCGTGGATCCGGCCGGTGGCGCCGCCCACGTGCGTGGACTTGCCGGTGTCCTCCTCCATGTGGGCGCGCTCGATCTCGACCCGGAAGACCTCGCCGTCGACCTCGATGTCGAGGTAGCCGTCGTACGCGATGGGCTCGTCGTACTGCGAGGTCTGGAAGTTCTTCGGCATGTCCGGATAGAAGTAGTTCTTCCGGGCGAAGCGGCACCACTCGGCGATCTCGCAGTTGAGCGCCAGGCCGATCTTGACCGCGGACTCCACGCCCGTCTCGTTGACCACCGGCAGCGCGCCGGGCAGGCCGAGACAGACGGGGCAGGTCTGGGTGTTCGCGCCGGCGCCCAGCGCGGTGGCGCAGCCGCAGAACATCTTGGTCGCGGTGCCGAGCTCGACGTGGACCTCCAGGCCCAGCACCGGCTCGTACGTCGCGAGGGCGTCCTCGTACGTGACAGTCACAGCTCTCTTCCAGCCTCTCGACCCCGGCGCGGCCCGCTCAGCCGGCGAGGATGTCGTCGTCGTTCATCCGGCGCAGCTCACGCACCAGCAGGGCGACACCGGTGGCCATGGAGGCGGCGGACACCAGGGCGTCGAGCTGCCGCAGCCGGTCGTCCTCGAAGCGCGCCTGCTTCATCTGCTTGGCGATGCCGATCGCGCCGAAGAGCGTCGACGTGAGGGAGACGTACAGACCGGTCTTGGACTTCTTGAAGTCCTTGGCCTTGGCGAACTTGCTCATAGGGCGGGTGCCTCCTCCAGCAGGGGGTGGCCCCACCGGTCGGTGAACGCGGCCTCCACCGCGGCACCGACCCTGTAGAGCCGGTCGTCGGCCATGGCGGGGGCGATGATCTGCAGCCCCACCGGGAGCCCGTCCTCCGGCGCGAGGCCGCAGGGCAGCGACATCGCGGCGTTGCCGGCCAGGTTGGACGGGATGGTGCACAGGTCGGCGAGGTACATCGCCATCGGGTCGTCGACCCGCTCGCCGATCGGGAACGCGGTCGTCGGCGTGGTCGGCGAGACGAGCACGTCGACCTGCTCGTAGGCGCGCTCGAAGTCGCGCGTGATGAGGGTGCGGACCTTCTGCGCCGAGCCGTAGTACGCGTCGTAGTAGCCGGAGCTGAGCGCGTACGTGCCGAGCATGATGCGGCGCTTGACCTCGGGGCCGAAGCCCGCCGCGCGGGTCAGCGAGGTGACCTCCTCGGCGGAGTGCGTGCCGTCGTCGCCGGTGCGCAGCCCGTAGCGCAGGCCGTCGTAGCGGGCGAGGTTCGAGGAGACCTCGGCGGGCGCGATCAGGTAGTACGCGGCGAGCGCCTTGTCGAACGACGGGCAGGAGACCTCCACGACCTCGGCGCCCAGCTCGCGCAGCAGCTCGACGGCCTCGTCGAAGCGCTGCATGACGCCCGTCTGGTAGCCCTCGCCGCGGAACTCCTTGACCACGCCGACGCGCATCCCGGCCACCGAGCCGTTCCGCGCGGCCTCGACGACCGGCGGGACGGGGGCGTCGATGGAGGTGGAGTCCATCGGGTCGTGGCCGGCGAGCACCTCGTGCAGCAGCGCCGCGTCGAGCACCGTACGGGCGCACGGGCCGCCCTGGTCGAGGCTGGAGGAGAACGCGATCATCCCGTACCGCGAGACACCGCCGTAGGTCGGCTTGACGCCGACGGTGCCGGTGACGGACGCGGGCTGGCGGATGGAGCCGCCGGTGTCGGTGCCGATGGCCAGCGCCGCCATGTGCGCGGTGATGGCGGCGGACGAGCCGCCGCCGGAGCCGCCGGGGATCCGGGTGAGGTCCCAGGGGTTGCCGGTGTGGCCGTAGGCGCTGTTCTCGGTGGAGGAGCCCATCGCGAACTCGTCCATGTTGGTCTTGCCGAGGATGACCACGTCGGCTTCCTTCAGCCGCCGGGTCACGGTCGCGTCGTACGGCGGGACCCAGCCCTGGAGCATCTTCGACCCGGCGGTGGTGGGCACGCCCTCGGTGGTGAAGATGTCCTTCAGCGCCAGCGGCACCCCGGCGAGCGGGCCGAGCTTCTCACCGCGCTCGCGCTTGGCGTCCACGGCACGCGCGCGGGCGAGCGCGCCCTCGCGGTCGACGTGCAGGAAGGCGTGCACCTTCTCGTCCACGGCGTCGATGCGGGCGAGATGGGCCTCTGCCACCTCGACGGCGCTGACGTCGCCCGCGGCGATCTGCGCGGCGGTCTCCGCCGCCGTCTGCCTGATGATTCCCGAGCTGTCCGCCACGGTCACTCCTCCCCCAGGATCTGCGGCACCTTGAAACGCTGCTGCTCCTGCGCGGGCGCGCCGGAGAGCGCCTGCTGCGCGGTCAGGCTCGGCCGGACGGCGTCCGGGCGCATGACGTTCGTCAGGGGCAGCGGGTGGCTGGTCGGCGGTACGTCCTCGCCGGCCACGTCGGCGACGCGGGCGACCGCGCCGATGATGGCGTCGAGCTGGCCGGCGAAGTGGTCCAGCTCCTCGCCGCTCAGCTCCAGGCGCGCCAGCCGGGCGAGGTGGGCGACCTCCTCGCGCGTGATGCCAGGCATGCGGGTCATCCTCACAGGGTGGTGTGACGGTTTCGGGGCAATCCTATGGGGCGCGGGGCGGTGCGCCCGACCGGGTTTCCCGGCGGGGCGGTTCCGGCCGCCCGTACGGCCGCCCCGGCCGTACCGAACACTTCGGCGGCCGCGGTGCGCTACTGCGCCCCGCCGCGGGTCACTTCACCGGCTTCACCGGCTCCTCGGCCTCGTCCGGCTGCTGCGCGGCACCGGCCGCCGCCGGCTCGCCCGCCGCGGCGCGCGCCGCGCCCGCCACGGCCGGCGCGGCCGCCGCGGCCGGCAGGGCCCTGGCCCCGGCGGGGCCGGGGCCGCGGGCGCGCAGCCACGCCGTGGTCTCCTGCGGCGGCATGGCGGCGGCGACGAGCCAGCCCTGCACCGCGTCGCAGCCCAGGTCGCGCAGGTGCTCCCAGGTCTCGTCGTCCTCGACGCCCTCGGCGACGACGCGCAGGCCCAGCGAGTGCGCGAGGTCGACGGTGCAGCGGACGATCTCCAGGTCCTCCGGGTCGACGGCGAGCCGGGCCACGAAGGAGCGGTCGATCTTCAACTCGCTGACCGGCAGCCGGCGCAGATGGACCAGCGAGGAGTAGCCGGTGCCGAAGTCGTCGAGGGACATCTTCACGCCGTGCCCGGTGAGTCCCGCGAGGGTGTCGGCCGCGCGCTGCGGGTCCTCCAGCAGCACGTGCTCCGTTATCTCCAGCTGGAGCGCGCCGGGCGGTACGCCGTGCCGGGCGAGGCGGGCGGCGACGGCGCCGGCGAAGCCGGGCGTGTGCACGTCGCGCGGCGAGACGTTGACGGCGACCGGGACCTGGAGGCCGGCGGCGCGCCAGTCGGCGACCTGGGCGAGCGCGGTCTCCAGCACGTACTCGGTGAGCACCGGCATCAGGCCCGAGGTCTCGGCGATGGCGATGAACTCCTCGGGACTGACGTGCCCGCGCTCGGGGTGCGCCCAGCGCACCAGCGCCTCCAGGCCGACGACGCGGCCGTCGAAGCCGACTTTCGGCTGGTAGTGCAGGGCCACCTCGCGGGCCTGGAGCGCGCGGCGCAGGTCGCCCAGCAGGCCGAGCCGGTCGGGGGTGTTGCCGTCGCGGCGGGCCTCGTAGACCTCGACGCCGCTGCGGTCCCGCTTGGCCTGGTACATCGCCACGTCGGCGCGCTGGAGCAGGCCCTCGGTCTCGGTGGCGTGCTCGGGGTAGACGGCGACGCCGGCGCTGGCCTCCAGCACCAGGCTCATCCCGTCGAGGTCGAGCGGGGAGCCGAGGGCGGCGACGAGCGTACGGGCCACGCGCTGGGCGCTGGTGGCGGAGTCGGTCAGCGGGATGAGCACGGCGAACTCGTCGCCGCCGAGGCGGGCGGCCTCGGCGCCGCGGGGCAGCGCGAGCCGCAGCCGGCCGGCGAGTTGGAGCAGCAGCCGGTCGCCGGCGCGGTGGCCGAGGGTGTCGTTGACGGCGCGGAAGCGGTCGAGGTCGATGAGGACGAGGGCGGCGCGGCGGCCCGTGCTCTCGGCCTCGCCGAGGGCGTGCCGGGTGCGGTCGAGCAGCCACTGGCGGTTGGGCAGCCCGGTGAGCGGGTCGCGCAGTTGCTCCTCGGCGCGGGCGCGGGCCATCCACAGGCTGGAGTCGAGCGCGATGAGCGGCACGGCGAACAGGGGCAGCAGGGCCGGGGTGTTGACGGCCACGACGATGATGAGCGGCGCGATGCCGAGCAGCGCGGCGCCGCCCAGGCCCTGCCGGGTGAGGGCGGCGCGGGCGAGCGGGCCGGGGCCGTCGCGGTGGCCGGGGGTGGCGTACCAGGTGAGCACGCGGGTGACCAGGGCGTACGACAGGGCGGCGGCGATCAGGTCGGGCAGCACGTACAGGTCCCAGCTGCCCGGCTGCCAGGGCTGCTCGACCGTGGGGTGCTGGCCGCAGATCCACAGCACGAAGACGGCCGTCGAGATGCCGAGGATCTCGACGGCCCCGTGCAGCGGCGCCGGGCGGCGGTGCGGGCGGCGCACGAGGGCGACCGCCAGGATGACGAGCAGGCTGATGACGACGGCCGGGGTCCAGCCGTAGAGCAGCAGCACGGCGAGCGTGAGCGCGGCTGCGGAACCGTTCCCCCCGGACCAGCGGTCGCGGCCGGGTGCGACCAGATGGGCGATGAGGACGGCCGTCAGGACGACCAGGCCCCAGCCCGCGGTGCCGCGCGGGAAGAGCGCGTGGTCCTGCCGCAGCCCGTGCAGCACGCCGATGACGAACACCAGGCCGCCGGCGGACTGCACCAGCCACGGCAGGGCGGGCAGCACCAACCGGCGCAGCACCGGCGCCGGTTCCGTGCTCTCCGTCGGTCGCATCCCGTCCCTCTCACCGCCTGGGGCGCGCGTCGGCGCGCCCGTCCACACTAGGCCGCGAAAGGCGGTCTGGGGCGGCGATCGGCTGCGGTCGCCCGATTACCCCCGACTCGCCGGGTTTCGGTCACCACTCGAACAGCCGGGCCCCGGCGGCTACTCGGGCGGTGTCACCACGGCCTCGCGGGCGGCGTCGGGACCCTGCTCCAAGAGGACGGCGAAGCCCGCGTCGTCGAGGACGGGGACCTTCAGCTGCACGGCCTTGTCGTACTTGGACCCGGGGTTGTCGCCGGAGACGACGAAGTCGGTCTTCTTCGACACCGAACCCGTCACCTTCGCTCCGCGACTCTGCAGTGCCTCCTTCGCGCCGTCCCGGGTGTGCGACTGGAGTGTTCCCGTGACGACGACCGTCAGACCCTCCAGCGGACGCGAACCTTCCGATTCATCCGCCTCCTCCTCCATCCGCACGCCCGCCGCGCGCCACCGCTCGACGATCTCGCGGTGCCAGTCCTCGGCGAACCACTGCGTCAGCGAGGCGGCGATGGTGGGCCCGACGCCCTCGGCCGCGGCCAGCTCCTCCTCGCTCGCCGCCATGATGCGGTCGACCGAGCGGAACTCGCGGGCCAGCGCCTCCGCGGCGACCGGCCCGACGTGCCGGATGGACAGCCCGGCGATGACCCGGGCCAGCGGCCGGTCCTTGGCCGCCTGGATGTGCGCGAGCATCAGCTCGGTGTTCTTCTTGGGGTTGCCCTCCTTGTTGGCGAAGAAGGTGACGACCTTCTCCTCGCCCGTCTCCGGGTCGCGCTTGGGCAGGCCGGTGTCCTGGTCCAGCACGTACGACTTGATGGGCAGCAGGTCCTCGACCTTCAGGTCGAACAGGCCGCCCTCGTCGAGCAGCGGCGGCTGCGCCGGCTCCAGCGGCTGGGTGAGCGCGGTCGCGGCGACGTACCCGAAGTTCTCGATGTCCAGACAGCGGCGGCCGGCGAGGTAGAACAGCCGCTCGCGGAGCTGGGCCGGACAGGACCGGGCGTTGGGGCAGCGCAGGTCGACATCGCCCTCCTTCATGGGCTTGAGCGCCGTGCCGCACTCGGGGCACTCCGCCGGCATCACGAACTCCCGCTCGCTGCCGTCCCTGAGGTCGGTCAGCGGCCCCATGATCTCGGGGATGACGTCGCCCGCCTTGCGCAGCGCGACCGTGTCGCCGATGAGGACGCCCTTGGCCCTGACCACGTCCTGGTTGTGCAGCGTGGCGAACTCGACCTCGGAGCCGGCCACCGTCACCGGCTCGACCACCGCGTACGGCGTGACCCGCCCGGTGCGCCCGACGCCGACGCGGATGTCGACCAGCTTGGTGTTGACCTCCTCCGGCGGGAACTTCCACGCGATGGCCCAGCGCGGCGCGCGGGACGTGGAGCCCAGCCGGCCCTGCAGGGCGATCTCGTCGAGCTTGACGACGACGCCGTCGAACTCGTACGCCACGTCGTGCCGGCGGTCGGCGTAGCCCTCGATGAAGGCCCGCACGCCGGCGATGCCGTCGACCACCTTCGTGTACGGCGAGGTGGGCAGGCCCCACTCCTTGAGAAGGTCGTACGCGCCGGAGAGCCGGTCGAAGCGGGCGCCTTCGAGCGCGCCGATGCCGTGGACCACCATGTGCAGCGGACGGGAGGCGCTGACCTGCGGGTTCTTCTGGCGCAGCGAACCGGCCGCGGAGTTGCGCGGGTTGGCGAAGGGGGGCTTGCCCTCGGCCACCAGGTCCGCGTTGAGCTGCTGGAACTCCGAGAGCGAGAAGAACACCTCGCCGCGGATCTCCACGAGGTCCGGGATGTTCTCCCCCCGCAGCCGGTGGGGGATCTCGCCGATGGTGCGGATGTTCGGCGTGATGTCCTCGCCGGAGCGGCCGTCACCGCGGGTGGCGCCGCGGACCAGCCGGCCGTGCTCGTACGTCAGGTTGACCGCGAGGCCGTCGACCTTCAGCTCGCACAGCAGGTGGTACGGCTGGGGGTCCAGCTCCCTGGCCATCCGGTCGGCCCAGGCGTCCAGTTCCTCGTCCGTGAACGCGTTGTCCAGGGAGAGCATCCGCTCGCGGTGCTGGACGGAGGTGAACTCCGTCTCGTACGCCCCGGCGACCTTCTGGGTCGGCGAGTCGGGCGTGCGCAGCTCCGGGTGCTCCTCCTCCAGCCCCTCCAGCTCCCGCAGCAGCTTGTCGAAGTCGGCGTCGCTGATGACGGGCGTCGTCACGTAATACCTGAAGCGGTGCTCCTCGATCTGCTCGGCCAGCAGCCGATGCCGCTCACGCGCCACGCTGTCCGTACTCAAACCGGGCCTCCCGTTGTCACTCCGGGTCCCGGACGAGGGACCCCGCGGCACGGACGCAGTGGGCGAGGGCCCGGCGGGCGTACTCCGGGTCGGCGCCCGCGAGGCCGCACGCCGGAGTGATCACCACACTGCCGGCGAGCGCCTGCGGCGACAGCCCCAGCCTGCGCCACAACGTCCTGACACCCCCGACGCTACCTGCAGGGTCTGACATCGGACCCGCACCGGCGGGCGCGCCCGCGGACGCGTCGGGAAGTGCGGGGACAACGCCCGCGAAGAGCCCGAGCCCGGCCTCCACCGCCTCGCCGACGGCTTCCTCCAGCCGGCCCGGGCGTGCGGTCAGCAGCCCCGCGTCGTACGAGACCGCCGCTGCCCCCGCGCGGTGCAGCAGCGCGAACGGCACGTCCGGGGCGCAGGAGTGCACGACGACCGGGGTGCCGTCCGGGCCGGTGGCGCCGGCGGCGCCGATCACGTCGCGCAGCGTGCCCTCGACCACGGCCCGGTCCACCGCCCGGTACGTGCGGTAGCCGCTGGCGGTGGCGATCCGGCCGGTCAGCACGGCGGTGACGGACGGCTCGTCGAGCTGCAGCACCACCTCGGCGCCCGGCACCCGGCGGCGTACCTCCGCCAGGTGCGCGCGCAGCCCCTCGGCGAGCGAGGCGGCCAGGTCGCGGCAGGCGCCGGGGTCGCGCAACGCGGCCTCGCCGCCCTTCAGCTCCAGCGCGGCGGCCAGCGTCCACGGCCCGGCGGCCTGGACCTTCAGCGGACCGGTGTAGCCCTGGGTGAACTCCTCCAGCGCGTCCAGGTCCTCGCCCAGCCACGAGCGCGCCCTGCGGGTGTCCATCCCCGGCCGGTCGGCGATGCGCCAGCCGCTGGGCTGCAGGTGCACGTAGACGTCGACGAGCATCCCGGCGCTGCGGCCGACCATGTCGGCGCCGGGCCCGCGCGCGGGCAGCTCGGGCAGGAACGGGAAGTCGCCGACCTCGCCGGTCACGGTGCGCGCGGTCTCCCGCGCGTCCTCGCCGGGCATGGATCCCACGCCGGTGGCGGCACCGGCACCCCACGGGCGCGTCGCAGTCTCAGTCACGAGGGTGAGGGTATGCCGACCCGCCCGCCCCGCTACGGACCGGGGCGTACGGAGACGTCGGTGAGCTGGGCGTCGCGCGGCAGGTCCAGGGCCGTCAGCAGGGTCGTCGCCACCGACTCGGGGTCGATCCAGCGCCCCGGCTCGTACTCCCGGCCCTCCTGGCGGTGCACCTTGGCCTGCATCGGCGTGGCCGTGCGGCCCGGGTAGACCGTGGTGACCCGCACGCCGCTGCCGGCCTCCTCCGCGCGCAGCGCGTCGGCCAGCGCCTTCAGCCCGTGCTTGCTCGCGCCGTACGCGCCCCACCCGGGCCCCGCGCTCAGCCCGGCACCGGAGTTGACGAACACCACGTGCCCCCGCGCCGCCCGCAGCCGCGGCAGCAGCAGCCGGGTCAGCTCGGCCGGCCCGGTCAGGTTGACGGCCAGCGTCTCCGCCCAGACCTTCGGGGTGGTCTCGGCGACCGGCCCCAGCTCCACCACGCCCGCGACGTGCACCAGCGCGTCGAGCGCGGCCGGCAGCTCCTGCTCCGCCAGCGCGTCCGCCAGGCCGCCCGGCTCGCCGAGGTCGGCCACCACCGTGCGCGCCCCGGGGAAGCGCTCCGTCAGCTCCGCGGCGCGCGCCGGGCTGCGGACGAGGAACCAGAGGCCCGCCGGCCCGCGCGCGGCCAGCCGCCGCGCCAGCGCCTCGCCGATGCCGGAGCCGGCTCCCGTGATCAGATACGTGGTGGCAGGGGTGTTCTCGCTCATGCGGTCATCCTGTCACCGCACCGGACGGGTCTCCAGGTACGTCATGGCGGTCTCCGGGTCGTCCGCGAAGAACATCAGCTCCGCCAGCGGCAGCGGCAGGAACCCCTCCGCCTCCATCCGCCGGAACTGCTCGTGCAGCCCGTCGTAGTACCCGGAGCTGTTGAGCAGCACCACCGGCTTCGCGTGCAGCCCGTGCTTCTTCAACTCCAGGATCTCCGTGGCCTCGTCCAGCGTGCCGGTGCCGCCGACCATGATCACGACGGCGTCGGAGCGGCCCAGCAGTTCCGCCTTGCGCTCCGCCAGGTCCCCGGCGATCACCATCTCGTCCGCGCCCGCGCGCGCCTTGTCCGCCAGGAACGTCACCGAGACGCCGACCAGCCGCCCCCCGTGCTCCTGCACCCCGTCGGCGACGACCTTCATCAGCCCCACGTCCGACCCGCCCCACACCAGCGTGTGCCCGCGCTTGCCCAGCAGTTCGGCGAAGCGGCGGGCGGGCGCGGTGTAGCGCTCGTCGAGGTCGGCCGCGGAGAGGAAGACGCAGATGTTCATGCGCACACCGTACGCGCGTGCGCCGGCCCCGCGGACGGGCGCGTTCCGGCCGCGCTACGCGGCCGGCGCGCCCGCCCGGCGGGTGCTCGCGATGGTCGCGGAGCCGACCACGCGGGTGCCGTCGTACAGCACCACCGCCTGGCCCGGCGCCACCCCGCGCACCGGCGCCGCGAAGGCGACCCGCAGCTCGCCGCCGACGACCTCGGCGGTCACCGCCGTCTCGCCGCCGTGCGCGCGCAGTTGGGCGGTGTACCCACCCGGCCCCGCCGGGGGCGTACCGCACCAGCGCGGCGAGATCGCCGTCAGCGCCTCGACGTCCAGGGACGCGGCGGGGCCGACGGTGACGGTGTTGTCGACGGGCGAGATGTCCAGCACGTAGCGCGGCCGGCCGTCGGGCGCGGGGGTGCCCAGCGCCAGGCCCTTGCGCTGGCCCACGGTGAAGCCGTACGCGCCGGAGTGGGTGCCGACGCGGGCGCCGGACTCGTCGACGACGTCGCCCTCCGCGGTGCCCAGGCGGCGGGCGAGGAAGCCCTGGGTGTCGCCGTCCGCGATGAAGCAGATGTCGTGGCTGTCGGGCTTCTTCGCCACGAACAGCCCGCGCTCCGCGGCCTCCGCGCGGATCTCGGCCTTCGTCGTCTCGGTCTCGCCGAGCGGGAACATCGCGTGCGCGAGCTGCCGTTCGTCCAGCACGCCGAGGACGTACGACTGGTCCTTGGCCGCGTCCGCGGCGCGGTGCAGCTCGCGGCTGCCGTCCTCGCGGGTGACGACCTTGGCGTAGTGGCCGGTGCACACCGCGTCGAAGCCGAGGGCCAGCGCCTTGTCCAGCAGCGCCGCGAACTTGATCTTCTCGTTGCAGCGCAGGCAGGGGTTGGGCGTGCGGCCGGCGGCGTACTCGCTGACGAAGTCCTCGACGACGTCCTCGCGGAACCGCTCGGCGAGGTCCCAGACGTAGAACGGGATGCCGATGACGTCGGCGGCGCGGCGGGCGTCGTGCGAGTCCTCGATGGTGCAGCACCCGCGGGCGCCGGTGCGGAAGGACTGCGGGTTGGCGGAGAGCGCGAGGTGCACCCCGGTGACGTCGTGCCCCGCCGCCGCGGCGCGGGCGGCGGCGACGGCGGAGTCCACGCCGCCGGACATGGCGGCGAGGACCTTCAGACGGGCGGGGCGGGCCGTGTGTGTCACTCGTGGTGTCATAGCCACTCCAGGGTAACGAGGCCGCGGTGCGGAACCGTCCGGCGGCCGGAGGCGTTGGCCGATCGAGACCGAACGAGAAGGACCGACCGCATGCCGACGACGGACGGGGACGGCCCGGAGCCCGGGGCGGGGGAGCCCCGCGCGGACCCCGGGCGGCGGCCCGGCGGCGGCGAGCCGCGCCGCGGCTCCAGCCGCCGCGCCCTGCTGGCCGCCCTCGGCGTGGGCGCGGTCGGCGCGGGCCTCGGCTGGGCCGGGTACGAGCAGCTCAAGCGCATCTGGTGGCAGGTCCCCGGCATCGACAAGCCCCGCAGGCCCGGCGAGCTGGACTACGCCGCCGCCGGATGGGCCGGCGCCTCGGAGGCGAACTGGCGCCGCGCCGACCGCCCCGCGGACTACGGCATCGACCGCGTCGTGATCCACGTCACCGAGGGCAGCTACGCGGTGGCGCTCAAGGTCTTCGGCGACCCCGGCCACGGCGCCGCCACCCACTACGTCATACGGGCCGAGGACGGGCACGTGGCGCAGACGGTGCGCGAGTTGGACGTCGCGTTCCACGCGGGCAACCGGGAGTGGAACGAGCGCAGTGTCGGCATCGAGCACGAGGGCTTCGTGGACCGCCCGGAGACGCTGACCGACGTCATGTACCGCTCGTCGGCGAAGCTGACCGCGGACATCTGCCTGCGCTACGACATCCCGGTGGACCGGGAGCACATCGTCGGCCACAACGAGGTCCCGGAAGCGGACCACACCGACCCGGGGCCGCACTGGGACTGGCCGCGGTACATGCGCCTGGTGCGCAAGGCGCACGCCGCGGCGGAGCGCAGGGCGAGCGCGCGCCCGGCGCGCGACTCCTGACCGCGGACGGGATCCGTCCCGGCGAACGCACGGCTCACTGCCGCCGGCCCGCGTCGCCCGGCAGTCCGACTCGGGCAGCTCCGGCCGTGCGGTCCGGCCCGGCGCACCCCGGCCCCGCCCGGCGAGGGCGGGCCCAGCATGGACCGGCCCGGCGCTGCCAGGGGTCAGCTCAGCCCCGCCGCACGGGCCCGCTCCACCGCCGGCCCGATCGCCGCCGCCAGCGCCGCCACGTCCGCCGCCGTCGACGTGTGCCCCAGCGAGAACCGCAGGGTGCCCCGCGCCAGGTCCGGGTCCGCCCCCGCGGCGAGCACCACGTGGCTGGGCTGGGCGATGCCCGCGGTGCAGGCGGAGCCGGTGGAGCACGCGATGCCCTGGGCGTCCAGGAGCAGCAGCAGGGAGTCGCCCTCGCAGCCGGGGAAGGAGAAGTGCGCGTTGGCGGGCAGCCGCCCGGCCGGGTCCGGGTCGCCGTTGAGCACCGCGTCGGGCACCGCGTCCCGCACCGCCGCCACCAGGCGGTCGCGCAGCGCCCCCACCTCGGCGGCGAACTCCGCGCGCCGCCCGGCGGCCAGCTCCGCGGCCACCGCGAACGCCGCGATCGCCGGCACGTCCAGCGTGCCCGAGCGCACCTCGCGCTCCTGCCCGCCGCCGTGCAGCAGCGGCTCGGGCGCGTCCTGCCGGCCGAGGAGCAGCGCCCCGATGCCGTACGGGCCGCCGATCTTGTGCCCGGTGAGCGTCAGCGCGGCCAGCCCGCTGGCGCCGAAGTCCACCTCCGCCTGTCCCGCGGCCTGCACGGCGTCGGAGTGCATCGGCACCCCGTACTCCCGTGCCACGGCGGCGAGTCCGGCCACGGGCAGGATCGTGCCGATCTCGTTGTTGGCCCACATCGCCGTGACCAGCGCCACGTCGCCCGCGCCGCCGCCCGGGCCGCGCTCCAGCGCGGCGCGCAGCGCGTCGGGGTGCACGCGGCCGTGGGTGTCGACGGGCAGCCAGTCGACGGTGGCGCCCTCGTGCTTCTGGAGCCAGTGCACGGCGTCCAGCACCGCGTGGTGCTCGACGGGGCTGGCGAGCACCCGGGTGCGGGCGGGGTCCTCGGCGCGCCGCGACCAGTACAGGCCCTTGACGGCCAGGTTGTCCGCCTCGGTGCCGCCGGAGGTGAAGACCACTTCGCTGGGCCGGGCGCCGTAGGCGGCGGCCAGCCGCTCGCGGGACTCCTCGACCGCCCGCCGGGCCCGCCGGCCCGCGGCGTGCAGCGAGGAGGCGTTGCCGGTGGCGGTGAGGCGTTCGGTCATGGCCCGCACCGCCTCGGGGAGCATCGGGGTGGTGGCGGCGTGGTCGAGGTAGACAGCCTGGTCCATGGTGGTTCCGATTCTACGGCGCACGCCCCGCCCGCCGAACGCCGCCTTCCGGCCGTACGGGCCCCGCCCCCGGCCCGCGGCGTCAGCCCTCCCCCGCCGCCCTGCTGCGCCGCTGCCAGGCGCGCGGGGCCCGCCAGCGGTAGCGCAGCGCCAGCAGCCGCAGCACGAACGCCAGCGCCGCCGCGGCCGTCGCCGTGGCGGGCTCGACCTGGTCGAAGCGGATCAGCAGCGCCGTGGCCGCCGCGCCGACCAGCGCCGGCACCGCGTACATCTCCCGGTCCCAGCGCAGCAGCGACGGCACCTCGCCGGCGAGCAGGTCGCGCACCACGCCGCCGCCGGCCGCGCTGGTCAGCCCGAGGACGGCGGCGGAGGTGAGGCCGAGCCCGTACTCGTACGCCTTGAGCGTGCCCGTGACGCAGAACAGCCCGAGCCCCGCGGCGTCGAAGACCATGACCGCGCTGGTGATCCGCTCCACCTCGGGGTGGAGGAAGACGACCAGCAGCGCGGCGACGAGCGGCGTGAAGAGGTACCCCGGCTCGGTGAACGCGGCCGGCGGCACCGCGCCGATCACCAGGTCCCGCAGCACGCCGCCGCCGAGCCCGGTGGCCAGCGCGAGCACGCCGATGCCGAAGACGTCGAAGTTCTTCCGGACCGCGAGCAGCGCGCCGGAGATCGCGAAGACGAAGATCCCCGCGAGGTCCAGCCAGTGCTGGAGGGACGGGGTGAACAGCTCGTCGGACACCACGCCCCCGTTCGTGCTCCGGCGGTGCCTACGCCTTGTCGTCGGGTGCCTGGTCGGGCGCGTTCTCCGGGTGCCAGCAGGCGGTGCGCCGGCCGGGCTTCAGCTCCAGCAGCGGGGGCTCCTTGGTCTTGCAGACCTGGGTGGCCTTCCAGCAGCGGGTGTGGAAGCGGCAGCCGGGCGGCGGCGCGATCGGCGAGGGCACGTCGCCCTTGAGCAGGATCCGCTCGCGCTGCTGCCGGCGCTTGGTGTCCGGCACCGGCACCGCGGACATCAGCGCCTTGGTGTACGGGTGCAGCGGCTCCTGGTACAGGCTGGTGCGGTCGGCCAGTTCGACGACCTTGCCCAGGTACATGACCGCGATCCGGTCCGAGACGTGCCGGACGACGGACAGGTCGTGGGCGATGATCACGTAGGTGAGGCCGAACTCCTGCTGGAGGTCGTCCAGGAGGTTGACCACCTGCGCCTGGATGGACACGTCCAGCGCCGAGACCGGCTCGTCCGCGACGATCAGCTTCGGCTGCAGGGCGAGCGCGCGGGCGATGCCGATGCGCTGGCGCTGGCCGCCGGAGAACTCGTGCGGGTAGCGGTTGTAGTGCTCGGGGTTCAGCCCGACGCGCTCCAGGATCCCCTGGACCTCCTTCTTCACCCCGCCCTCGGGCCGCACGTTCTGCAGCTTGAACGGGGCGCCGACGATGGTGCCGACGGTGTGCCGCGGGTTCAGCGAGGAGTACGGGTCCTGGAAGATCATCTGCACGTCGCGGCGAAGCGGGCGCATCCGGCCGGTGCTCAGGTGTGTGATGTCCCGGCCCTGGAACTCGACGGTGCCGCCGGTGGGCTCCAGCAGCCGGGTGATCAGCCGGCCCATGGTGGACTTGCCGCAGCCGGACTCGCCGACCACGCCCAGGGTCTCGCCCGGCAGCACCTCGAAGTCGATGCCGTCCACGGCCTGCACCGCGCCGACCTGGCGCTGCAGCAGGCCCTTGCGGATGGGGAAGTGCTTGGTCAGCCCGGAGACCTTCAGCAGCGGCTCGGCGCCCTCGACGGGCTTCTTGCGCATCCGCGCGCCCGGGATGGTCGCGGTCGCCTTCCCGTCCCCCGCTGCGGGGGCGGGGGAGCTCGCCTTGTCGGCCTTCTTCTCGGGCACAGCCTCGTCCTTCACAGCTTCGGCGCAATCTCTTCGGTGTAGATGCGCTCCCGGTCTTCCTGCCGCATGTGGCAGGCGGCGAAGTGGCCTGAGCCGACCTCGCGCAGCTCGGGCCGTACGGTGCGGCTGGCGTCGTCCGCGGGCACGTCCGCGTAGGGGCAGCGGGGGTGGAAAGCGCAGCCGCTGGGCACGTTGATGAGGCTCGGCGGGCTGCCCTTGACCGGGATGAGCCGGTCCGTGGCCTCGCGGTCGATGCGCGGCATGGAGCCCAGCAGGCCCCAGGTGTACGGGTGCTGCGGCCGGTCGAAGATCTGCTCGGCCGAGCCCCGCTCCACGCACCGGCCGCCGTACATCACCACGATGTCGTCGGCCAGCTCGGCGACCACGCCGAGGTCGTGGGTGATGATGATGACCGCGGAGCCGAACTCCTTCTGCAGGTCCCGGATCAGGTCGAGGATCTGCGCCTGCACGGTGACGTCGAGCGCGGTCGTCGGCTCGTCGGCGATGAGCAGCTCGGGGTTGTTCACCAGCGCCATCGCGATCATCGCGCGCTGGCGCATGCCGCCGGAGAACTGGTGCGGGTAGTCGTCGACGCGCTTGTCGGGCTGCGGGATGCCGACCCGGTCGAGCATCTCGATGGCCCGCTTGCGCGCGGTCTTCTTGTCGACGTCGTGGTGGACCCGGTAGGCCTCCACGATCTGGTACCCGATCTTGTAGTACGGGTGCAGCGCGGAGAGCGGGTCCTGGAAGATCATCGACATCTCGCGGCCGCGCAGCCGGCGGACCGTGTCGGGCTCGGCGGACAGCAGCTCCTGCCCGTTGAGCCAGATCTCGCCGGAGAGCTGCGCCCGCCGGCGCTTGGCGTACTGCCCGGCGGTGTGCAGGCCCATCACGGCCAGCGAGGTGACGGACTTGCCGGAGCCGGACTCGCCCACGATGCCGAGGGTCTTGCCCTTCTCCAGCTGGAAGGAGAGCCCGTCGACGGACTTCACCACGCCGTCGTCGGTCGGGAAGTGGACCTTCAGGTCCCGGATGTCCAGGAACGCCGACGCCTCGGTGCCGGCGGGCACCGGCTCGCCGACGGCGCCCGTCTTCGTCAGACCGGTCACGAGACCCTCACCCTCGGGTCGATGGCGGCGTACACGAAGTCGACCACCAGATTGCAGATCACGATGAAGAAGGCGGCGAACAACGTCACACCGAGGATCGGTGGCAGGTCGTTCTCGTTGATGGACTGCACCGCCCAGGAGCCGACCCCGTTGAAGGAGAACACCGTCTCGGTGATCACCGCCCCGCCGAGCAGCAGCGCGAAGTCCATGCCGAAGATGGTCACGATGGGGGTCAGCGCCGAGCGCAGCCCGTGCCGGGTGATCACCACCGGCTCCTTCAGGCCCTTCGCGCGGGCGGTGCGGATGTAGTCCTCACCCATGGTCTCCAGCATTCCGGCGCGTGTGAGTCTCGCATAGAGCGCGGAATAGAGGAATGCCAGTGAGAACCAGGGCAGCATCAACCCCTGGAACCAGCGCACCGGATTCTCGGTGAGCGGCGTGAACTCGTTCGGGAAGATCTGCCAGTGGAAGGTGAACAGCGCCAGTGCGACGGTGCCGGTGAAGAACATCGGCAGCGAGACGCCGGCCAGCGCGATGCCCATCGCCGCGCGGTCGAAGAACGACCCCGGGCGCAGCGCCGAGATCACGCCCGTCGTCACTCCGGAGATCAGCCACAGCACGGCGGCGCCGATGGCCAGCGACGCGGTGACCGGCAGCCGGTCCAGCATCTCCGGCCAGACCTCCTGGTGGTCGCGGAAGGAATAGCCCAGGCAGGGGACGTTGCACTGCGCCGGGTCGGGGCCGAAGTTGAACTCCCGGCCGGCGAAGATGCCGCGGATGAAGTCCCAGTACTGGACGTAGACGGGATCGTCGAGGCCGAGGTTCTGCTTGACCGCGTCGATGGTCTTGGGGTCCGGGCTCTTGCCGATGTACTGCGCGGCGAGCTGATCGGGGGTGCTGCCTGCCAGCCGCGGCAGGACGAAGAAGATGGCGTAGGTGATGGCGCTCACGACGAACAGCAGCACCACTGCGGCCATCAGCCGCCGGATGAGATACGCGAACACGAGGGCGTGCCTTCCACGGTCCGGGCGGCGCGGGCGGTGCCGGTGAGGGCACCGCCCGCGCAGCCTGTGGGGGTGCTACTTCAGGCCGAGGTTCAGGTAGTCGTACTGACCGCTGAACGCCTGCGAGACCACCAGGTTGGTGACCTTGTCCGAACGCTGGTGCAGGACCTTGAAGTAGGACAGGGGCACGATCGCCGCCGTCTCCAGCATCTTCTTGTCCACCTCGGCGTACGCCTTGGCACGGGCCGCCTTGTCCGGGTCCGCGATCGAGTCGTCCAGGAGCTTGTTGATCTCCGGGTCGTCCAGGTACGAGATGTTCGTGTTACCGGACTCGCCGAGCGCGCCGCCGTTGGCGATCTGCTGCAGGAAGCCGTAGCCGCTGGGCCAGTCGGAGCCCCACTGCATCATGTACAGGCCGGCCTTGTTGTCCTGGGTCCACTTCCTGGAGCCCGCGAAGTCGGTGAAGTACTTGCCGCCGGGGAACTTCTGGATCTCGGCGTTGATGCCGACCTTCTTCAGGGCCGCCTGGATCGCGGTGGCGTTGTCGATCTCGTCCTGCCGCTCGGTGCGCGCGGTCAGCACGGTGTCGAACCCGTCGGGCTGGCCGCACTCCTTCAGCGCCGCCTTGGCCTTGTCGACGTCGCCCTTGCTGCCCTCGGTGGCGTACGGGTCGTCGTACGCCTCGTGGCTCGGCACGTCCGGCGGCAGCGCCGTGGTGGCGATGTCACCCTTGGGCTCGCCGCCCAGGGCGCGCATGGAGGAGTCCTTGTCGACGGCGTACTCCACGGCCTTGCGGCAGTTGACGTCGTCGAACGGCGCGAGCTGGGTGTTCATCGCCAGATAGGTGAGCCGGCCGCCGGTCGGGTTGTCGAGCATGTTCGACTTGTCCCGCAGCATCTGCGACTGGGTCTGAGCGGTGACGCCGAGGGCGTCGAACATCACGTGGGTCTTGCCCGCCTCGATGTTCTTGTCGATGGTCTCGGGGTTGACCTTGAACCGGACCTCGATCTTGTCCGGGAGCTGCTTGCGGATCTTGTCCGTCTTCGGGTCCCACTGGTCGTTGCGGACCAGGGTCGCGGACTTGTCCAGGTCGAAGCTCTCGAACTTGTAGGAGCCCGAGGAGACGATGTTCTTCTGGTAGTCCGAGCCGTTGTCCTTGTCCCGCGGCACCGGCGCCGTCTGGGTCATGGCGACGAGGTAGTCGAACTCCTGGAACGCCTGGTCGAGCTTGAAGACGATCGTGTGGTCGTCCGGGGTCTCGATGGACGCGATGCCCTCTTCGCTCTTGTCCTTGTACGGACCCTTGTAGTCGTCAGGGTTCTGCAGGTACTGGGCGAAGTAGTTCGGGCCGAGGGAGAGCACGTCGCGGGCGTAGTTGCTCCGCTCGACGGCGTACTTGACGTCACCCGCGGTGATCTCGGTGCCGTCCTCGTACTTGACGCCCTTCTTGATCTTGTACGTCCAGGTCTTGCCGCCGTCGGTGGCCTCACCGGGGCCCTCGGCGAGGTCCGGCACCGGCTCGGCGGCCTGCGCGCCAGGGCCGGGGGCGTAGGTCATGAGGGAGCGCGCGTACAGCCGGCTGAAGTTCCACATGTAGCCGTAGTACGTGTTGCCCGGGTCCATCGAGTCCGGCACGTCGGCCGACTCGTAGACGAGGGTCCCGCCCTTCTTGTCGGAGGCGTTGAGGACCTTATCGATCGCCGCGTTCGCGGCGGCGCCGCCGCCCTCGCCCTCGCCTTCGCCGTCGTCGTTGCTGCCACCGCCGCAGGCGGAGACGGTCAGCGCGACCGAGACGGCAACCGCGAGCATGGCGGCTGATTTCGACCTGAGTTTCATGGTGAGGCGTTGCCTCCTGGTTCGGAGTGATGGGACGAGAGCGGGAACGGCGGGTGCCGCGCCCAGGCTGCTTCTTGGGGTCTTCGGGGTCATCGGCGGCCCTTGGGATCGAGTGCGTCCCGGAGCCCGTCGCCCAAGAGGTTGAAGGCCAGCACGGACAGGAAGATCGCCACGCCCGGTACGACCATGAACATCGGATCGACCTGGTAGTAGTCGATCGCGCTGCTCAGCATGCCGCCCCAGGAGGCCTGCGGCGGCTGGATGCCCACGCCGAGGAAGCTGAGCGCCGCCTCGAAGAGGATGTTGGTGGGGATCAGCAGGGTGGAGTAGACGAGGATCGGCCCCACCAGGTTCGGCAGCAGCTCCCGGAAGAGGATGAAGGGGCCGCGCGCGCCCAGGCTCCTGGCCGCTTCGACGAATTCTCGTTCGCGCAGGCTGAGCGTCTGTCCGCGGACGATGCGGCCGATGTACGGCCAGCTGAAGAAGCCGATGACGAAGATCAGCACGCCGATGTGGAGCTGCAGTCCCTTCAGGCCGAACGCGCCGCCCTGCAGCGCGGCCGAGATCGAGATGGCGAAGAGCAGCACCGGGAAGGCCAGGAACGTGTCCATGGTCCGGCTGATGATCGTGTCCGCCCACTTGCCGTAGTAGCCGGCGATCACGCCGAGGACGGTTCCGATCACGACGGCGACCATGGTGGCGCCGAAGGCCACCAGCAGCGAGACCCAGGAGCCCTCGAGGATGCGGGTGGCGATGTCGCGGCCGAGCCGCGGCTCCACGCCCAGCGGGTGGTCCCAGCTCATGCCGCCGAAGGAGCCGTACGGCGTGGAGAGGGAGGGGTCGACGAGGTCCTGGTTGAGCTTGTTGGGGTCGAGCCCGAAGATCGACTGGATCGGCCGGGAGAGCGCGGCGATCAGGACGAGCAGCACCACGACGACGCCGCCGGCCATGGCGACGCGGTCGCGCTTGAGCCGCATCCAGGCGATGCGCCCGAGCGAACGGCCCTCGATCCGGCTCTTGTCCACGCCCTCGACGAGAGCTTCCGGCGTCGCCTCGGTGGCGCCGGTGGTCTCGATAGGTGCCGTCATGTTGTGGGGACCCCTCTCGAGCGGCGGCGTCCCGCCGTCGTCTGCCGCGGTAGCGGCTCAATCGCTTCGCTGGTGCAAGTCATGCCGTGGTGCCGTGATCCGTGGTGCCGTAGTGCCTGGTGTCGGTAGTGCGTGTGCGTGAAGACGTGTCGTCGCACAGGGGAACGACAGCTTCCCGCCGGGGGGAGTCTTCAATGCGCCTGCGATCACTCGCCAGACCCCGAGGGGAATGGATGCGCAAACGTGATGCGATGCAGTGGATAACCGTTATCCGGACATCCGACCGCCGCTGAGCGGATCTCCGTCGGTCCGATATCAGGACACGTACGGATATGGCGGGGTCGCGCCGCTCAGAACTGCGGGGCGGGCCCCGGCTGCCAGCCGGACTGCTGGGCGCCGCCCGCGGAGTGCGGCGGCGGATAGCCGTAGCCGGCGGGCGGGGCGGCCGGGCCGCCGCCGTGGGCGCCGCGGTCGAAGAACGGCCGGGAGTTGGCCCGCATCCACATGGCGACCGGGTCGTGGTCGTCGGCGAGCGCCACCGTGGAGACCGCCAGGCCGGGCGGCACGGCGGCCACGGACTCCTGCATCATCGCCTGCGCGGCGGCGACGGACTGCGGCCCGGTGTCGTACAGGTCGATGCCGACGGCCAGGTACGGCTCGCCGAGCGCCGGCTGCACCCAGGCCCGGCAGAGCGTGCGCACCGCGGGCGTGCGGTGGGCGGTCTGGCCCAGCAGGGCGTAGAACTGCGCGACGTCCACGACCGGTTCGGAGATCCGCAGCGGGCCCGCGGGCAGCCGGTCCAGGCCCGTGGCCACCCGGCGCAGGTCGAGCCAGGGGACGCCGACGCCGCCGCCGGCGGCGTGCGGGTCGAGCCACAGGCCCCAGCGGTCGGGGTAGAGCGCGGCGGCGATCTCCGCGCCGGCGACGGGCTCGTGCGCGCCGGCCCAGCCGCTGGCGGCCAGTTCGCGGTCGGAGCTGAAGCAGGGCGCGTAGGCGTGGCCCTCGACCTGCATGCTCCCGTACTGCGCGTCGGGCGTGTCCGGGCGGCCCTGCCAGAGCAGCATCCACACCCGCCCGGCGGCCAGCGCGGCGAGCAGCGCCTCGTACGCGTCGTACCTGCCGGGAGCCACCTGGCGGACCAACTGGTCCACGCCCGCTCCCTGCGCGCTCCCGCTCGCGCCCCCGTTCACCCTGGGCCCCAACCCTTCGTCTCGGCCGCCGCCGCTCCCGGGCAGGCGTGTACGCCCGGAAAGGTCATCAAACCAGCTTAGAGCCTGACAGCGTCAGCCGACCCGGATGTAGAACGGCTCGACCTTGGCCCGCATCCAGGTGATCACCGGGTCCACCGCGGCGTCGAGGAAGACCAGTTGCACCTTCCAGGGCACGGGCTGCGCGCCGAGCGCGCGGCCCAGCGCCTCCACCGTCGCCTGCCTGCTCTCGTCGTACGTGTCCAGCAGCTCGACCCCGATGTAGAGCTGCTCCGCGCCGGCCTCCACGCTGGCGAGCCCCCTCCGCGCGCTGCGCACCACCCCGGTCCGCTCGAACTCCTCCCGGGCGGCGGCCAGGAAGTCCACCGGGTCGTCCTGCCAGTCCGGCGTGAACAGCCGCACCCGGCCGCCCCGCGCCTCCCCCGGCAGCCGCGCCGACGCGCGGTCCCGGCACAGCTCCGCCACCGCCGCCGGCGGCAGCGGCACCCCGACCGTGCCGCCGGGGTTGACCGCGATGCCGACCTGCGGCGGCAGCCCGCGGGCGAACTCGCGGGCCGGCGCGACGGTGAACGACATGTGGGTCCCGGTGACCCGCAGGAACTCGTCCTGCGAGGAGAACACCGGCACGTACGGCGCCCCGCCGATGTCGGTCGTCGGCACGCCGAGCGAGGGGCTGTCGGGGCCGCCGCCCTCGGGCAGCGGCACCCACAGGCTGCTGCGGCCCAGCACCTCCAGCAGCCGCGGCGCGGCCTGCGGGTTGCCGAGGGAGGCGGCGAGCACCTCCTCCAGCTCGTTGCCGGGGAAGCCGCCCGTGGCGGGGGGCTGCGGGGAGCGGTAGTCGAAGCTCATCGGGACCAGCCAACTCTCGGGGGATGAACGTCGGCACCCTAACGGCTGCGAGCACTCGCGGGCGAAGGCCGCACCTGCACACGGTGGAGCCCTCTCACCCACCGGACCTCGCGACAGGGAGCCCGTTTTCCATGCGTACGAACCGAATGGCCGGCCTCGCCGCCACCGCCGTCGCCGCCGCCGTGCTCGGCGTCGCCGGGCCCATCGCGGCCGCCGGGGACACCGCCGGGCGCGGGCACCCCGACGGGCGGCCCGCGGCCCCGGCCGCCGCCGACGTGGACCCCTCGACGCTGCACCTGCTGGACCGGCTCGGGCAGCTCACCGCCGGCACGGCGCGGACCGTGGAGCAGGTCCAGCAGGCCGTCGCCGGCGGCGGCCGGCTGGACCCGCGCACGCTGCCCGACGTGCGCTCCCACCTGGACGCGGTGGGAGCGGCGGCGGAGGGCCAGGGCATGGTCAAGTCGATGAAGGCGCAGCAGACGACCGCGCTGGCGCAGGCCGTCGCCGCGCTGCGGGAGAAGCTGGCCGGCCTGGTACGGGCCGGGGAGGCGGGCGACAGGGCCGCGGTGGACCGGCGGGCCTCGGTGGCCGTGGCGGCGCTGGTACGGGTCCTCGGGGCGACGGCGGTCAGCGGGCTGGTGCCGGCGGGGCAGGTGCCCGGGGCGCCGGCGGCGAACGCGGCGGTGCCGCCGCGGCTGCCCGCGGAGTCCGGCGCGTAAGCGGCCCGCGGCCGCGGCTCGTGCGGTGCGCGGGCCCGTGAGCCGCCCGTGGCCCTGGCTCCTGCCGTACGCGGCGGCCCGTGCCCTGTGCGGCGGCCCGTACGGCTCAGCCGAAGCTGATCGAGCGCAGCGCCCCCGCCGCCTGGCCGTCCAGCACCAGCACCGAGTCGCACCCCACCGCCGGCCGGCCGGCGCGCGCCCAGTCCAGCAGCCTGCGGTGCGCCCACCGGTGGCGGACGAAGGCGTACCGCGACACCACGCGCCCGCGCCGCTCCTGCCGTTCCCGCGCCACCTCGGCCGGCACGTCCAGCACCACGACGTGCACCCCGCGCCCGTACCGCCTGGCCTGCCTGGTGAGCCACCACCGCACCCACGGCAGCGTGCCGCAGTCGTGCACGACGAGGCTGCCGCCGGCGCGCACCGCGATGCGCAGCCGCGCGTAGTGGTCGATCCGGACTAACGGCCGGTACACGGCGTACGGCAGCCGTGCGCCCAGCTTGCGCGCCCAGCGCTCGCGCACGTACTGCGAGTCGATCAGCAGCACCTCCTCCGGCGGCCGCGTACGCCGCATGAGGGTGCTCTTGCCGCTCCCCGGCAGCCCGGAGATCACGACGATGTCCCCCTCCGGATATCGAAGCCGTTCCCTGGAGGCCGCCTGCTCCACCGTCACGCTGCCTCCCACGCCCCGCACCGCCGCCGCCTGCCGTCCACAAGCGTCGCAACACCGGCGGGGCTCGACAAGGACGCAACGGAAGACCGCCTCCCGGTTTCTCCGCCCTGTCCCGCGATCGGCATGGCGTGCAATGATGGGCCCGCCAACTGCATACCGGCCGTCAGAACCCGCGCGGGAGAGTCCCGGTGCCAGTCGCACCGGGCGCCGAAGGAGCAAGTCCTCCCTTGAATCTCTCAGGCACCGTCACCGCGCGGGCGAGGCAGATCTGAAAAGCGGGCGACGCTCTGGAGCACAGCGTGCACCGGCGCCGCCCCACCCAAGGTGCAAGCCACGCTCCCGCGGGATCGTGGCGAACCTCTCAGGTTCCGATGACAGATGGGGAGGACACGACCACCCCCTGTCCGGGAGCCAGACGATGACCACTGAGAGCCCTGCACCGCGCCGTACCGCGCTCGACGCCACGCACCGCGCCCTCGGCGCCACCATGACCGACTTCGCCGGCTGGGACATGCCGCTGCGCTACGGCAGCGAGCGCGAGGAGCACGTCGCGGTGCGCACCCGCGCCGGCCTCTTCGACCTCTCCCACATGGGCGAGATCGCCGTCACCGGCCCCGGGGCCGCCGCCCTGCTGGACTACGCCCTGGTGGGCCGGCTCTCCGCCGTGCGCCCCGGCCGCGCCCGGTACACGATGATCTGCCGCGAGGACGGCGGCATCCTCGACGACCTGATCGTCTACCGCCTCACCGACGACGAGTACATGGTCGTCGCGAACGCCGCCAACGCCCAGGTCGTGCTGGACGCCCTCGTCGAGCGGGCCGCCGGCTTCCCCGGCGCACAGGTGCGGGACGACCGGGAGGCGTACGCCCTCATCGCCGTGCAGGGCCCGAAGGCGCCGGCGATCCTGGGCCGGGTCACCGACGCGGACCTGGCCGGCCTGAAGTACTACGCGGGCCTGCCCGGCACCGTCGCCGGCGCCGAGGCGCTCATCGCCCGTACCGGCTACACCGGCGAGGACGGCTTCGAGCTGTTCGTACGTCCCGCGGACGCGCCCGCCGTCTGGGCGGCGCTGACGGCCGCCGGCGCGGACGACGGCCTGGTGCCCTGCGGGCTCTCCTGCCGCGACACCCTGCGGCTGGAGGCCGGCATGCCGCTGTACGGGCACGAGCTGTCCACCGCGCTCACGCCCTTCGACGCCGGCCTCGGCCGGGTCGTCAAGCTCGACAAGCCCGGCGACTTCGTCGGCCGCAAGGCGCTGGAACAGGCCGCCGAGCGCGCCGCGGCCGAGCCGCCGCGGGTGCTGGTCGGCCTGGTCGCCGAGGGCCGCCGGGTGCCGCGTGCGGGGTACGCGGTGGTGGCCGGCGGCCGGCCGGTCGGCGAGGTCACCTCCGGCGCCCCCTCCCCCACGCTCGGCAAGCCGATCGCCATGGCGTACGTGGACGCCGCGCACGCGGAGCCGGGGCCCGCGGCGGCGACCGGCGTGGGCGTCGACATCCGCGGCAGCCACGAGCCGTACGAGGTCGTCGCCCTGCCGTTCTACAAGCGCCCCTGACCCTCCGCAGGCGGCGGCCGGCCCCGCCGCCTGCGCCCCGTTACGTCACTCACGTCCCGATCCTGGAGAATCGCCTCATGAGCAACCCTGAGCACCTGCGCTACAGCAAGGAACACGAGTGGGTCGCGACCGACGACGGCATCGCCACCGTCGGCATCACCGCCCATGCCGCGGACGCGCTCGGCGACGTCGTCTTCGTCCAGCTCCCGGAGGTCGGCGACACGGTCACCGCGGGCGAGCCCTGCGGCGAGCTGGAGTCGACGAAGTCCGTCTCCGACCTCTACGCGCCGGTGACCGGGGAGGTCACCGCGGCCAACCAGGACGTCGTGGACGACCCCGCGCTGGTGAACTCCGGCCCGTTCCAGGACGGCTGGCTGTTCAAGGTGCGCGTCGCGGGCGAGTCCGCCGACCTGATGTCCGCCGCCGAGTACACCGCGTTCACCGCGGGCTGAGCTCCGCCGCCGCAGCCCCGCCCGCCCGCGTCCCCCTCTTTCCACGGAAGGTCCCATGTCCCTTCTGAACGGCTCGCTCCACGAGGTCGACCCCGAGGTCGCCGCCGCAGTGGACGCCGAGCTCAAGCGCCAGCAGTCCACCCTCGAAATGATCGCCTCGGAGAACTTCGCCCCGGTCGCCGTGCTGGAGGCGCAGGGCTCGGTCCTCACCAACAAGTACGCCGAGGGCTACCCCGGCCGCCGCTACTACGGCGGCTGCGAGCACGTCGACGTCACCGAGGAGCTGGCCCGGGAGCGGGTCAAGGCGCTCTTCGGCGCCGAGGCCGCGAACGTCCAGCCGCACTCGGGCGCGTCGGCGAACGCGGCGGCGATGTTCGCGGTGCTCAAGCCCGGCGACACGATCCTGGGCCTGGACCTGGCCCACGGCGGGCACCTGACCCACGGCATGAAGATCAACTTCTCCGGCAAGCTGTACGAGGTGGCCGCGTACCACGTCGACGCGGAGACCGGCCTGGTCGACATGGCCGAGGTCGAGCGGCTGGCCAAGGAGCGGCGGCCGAAGCTGATCATCGCCGGCTGGTCGGCGTACCCGCGGCAGCTCGACTTCGCCGGCTTCCGCCGGATCGCCGACGAGGTCGACGCGCTGCTGATGGTCGACATGGCGCACTTCGCCGGGCTGGTGGCCGCGGGCCTGCACCCCAGCCCCGTGCCGTACGCGGACATCGTCACCACGACGACGCACAAGACGCTCGGCGGCCCGCGCGGCGGGGTCATCCTCTCCCGCCAGGCCCTCGCCAAGAAGATCAACTCGGCGGTCTTCCCCGGCCAGCAGGGCGGGCCGCTGGAGCACGTGATCGCCGCCAAGGCGGTGTCGTTCAAGATCGCCGCCTCGGAGGAGTTCAAGGAGCGGCAGCGGCGCACCCTGGACGGCGCCCGGATCCTGGCGGAGCGGCTGCTGCGGGACGACGCGCGCGCGGCCGGCGTCTCGGTGCTCTCCGGCGGCACGGACGTCCACCTGGTCCTGGTCGACCTGCGCCACTCCGAGCTGGACGGCCAGCAGGCCGAGGACCGGCTCCACGAGATCGGCATCACCGTCAACCGCAACGCGGTCCCCGACGACCCGCGTCCGCCCATGGTCACCTCCGGCCTGCGCATCGGCTCGCCGGCGCTGGCCACCCGCGGCTTCACCGCCGCGGACTTCGAGGAGGTCGCCGACGTCATCGCCGAGGCCCTCAAGGAGGGCTTCGACGAGGCGAAGAAGTCCGCCCTGGCCGCCCGGGTCTCGGCCCTGGCCGCCAAGCACCCGCTGTACCCCGGCCTGTAGCCCGTACGGCCCGGCGGCCGGCCGCGTGCCCACGCGGCGGACCGCCGGGCCCCGGGGACGTACGTGCGAGCCGTTGCGATCCCGCAGCCCGCTCGCGCACGCCCCACGAAAGGACAAAGGAGTCCCGAGTGGCCATCTCCGTCTTCGACCTCTTCTCGATCGGCATCGGCCCGTCGAGCTCGCACACGGTCGGCCCGATGCGGGCGGCCCGGCTGTTCGCGCGCCGGCTGAAGAACGAGGGCCTGCTGGCCCACACCGCCGCCGTACGGGCCGAACTCTTCGGCTCCCTGGGCGCCACCGGCCGCGGCCACGGCACCCCGAAGGCCGTCCTCCTCGGCCTGGAGGGCCACTCGCCGCGCACCGTCGACATCGAGTGGGCCGAGGGCGAGGTGGAGCGCATCCGCACCAGCGGGCGGCTCCACCTGCTGGGCGCCGAGATAGGGCCCGACCACGAGATCCCCTTCGACGCGGACACCGACCTCGTCCTGCACCGCCGCCGCTCGCTGCCGTACCACGCGAACGGCATGACGCTGGCCGCGTACGACGTGGACGGCGGGACGCTGCTGGCGAAGACGTACTACTCGGTGGGCGGCGGCTTCGTCGTCGACGAGGAGGCGGTCGGCGAGGACCGGATCAAGCTCGACGACACCGCGCTGAAGCACCCGTTCCGCACCGCCGACGAGATGCTGCGCCGCACCCGCGAGACGGGCCTGTCGCTGTCGTCGCTGATGCTGGAGAACGAACGCGCCTGGCGCACGGAGGCGGAGATCCGGGCCGGACTGCTGGAGATCTGGCGGGTGATGCGCGAGTGCGTCGCCCGCGGCACCGCCCGCGAGGGCATCCTGCCCGGCGGCCTGAAGGTCCGCCGCCGCGCCGCGGGCGAGGCCCGCCAGCTCCGCGCGGCGGGCGACCCGGCGGCGCACGCGATGGAGTGGGTCACCCTCTACGCCATGGCCGTCAACGAGGAGAACGCCGCCGGCGGCCGCGTCGTCACCGCCCCCACCAACGGCGCGGCGGGCATCATCCCGGCGGTCCTGCACTACGCGGCGGACTTCGTCCCGGGCGCGGACGACGACACCGCGGTCCGCTTCCTCCTCGCGGCGGGCGCGATCGGCATGCTCTTCAAGGAGAACGCCTCCATCTCCGGCGCGGAGGTCGGCTGCCAGGGCGAGGTCGGCTCCGCCTGCTCGATGGCCGCCGGCGGTCTGGCCGAGATCCTGGGCGGCACCCCGGAACAGGTGGAGAACGCCGCGGAGATCGGCATCGAACACAACCTGGGCCTGACCTGCGACCCGATCGGCGGCCTGGTCCAGATCCCGTGCATCGAGCGCAACGGCATGGCGGCGGTCAAGGCGATCACCGCGGCCCGCATGGCGCTGCGCGGCGACGGGCAGCACTTCGTCTCGCTCGACAAGGCGATCAAGACGATGAAGGAGACGGGCGCGGACATGAAGGTCAAGTACAAGGAGACCGCCCGCGGCGGCCTCGCGGTCAACGTGGTGGAGTGCTGACGACCGCTGCGTCGTGAGTCGCCGGACCCCGCCCGCCGCGCGCTGCCGGCCACCGCCCGCCCGCGCGGTCCGAGGGCCGGGCGCCGCGGGGGCCGCTCCGGTTCTGACCCGGCGCGTCCGCCTGGCCCCCTGCCCCGGCCTTCGGCCCGCGCCGCCGAAGGCCGGGAGGCGCCTCGTGCGCCGGCCCCCGGTTCAGCCGGTCCCGGCCGGGGGGTGGGAGCGCCAGTCGCCCAGTTCGTCGAGCGTGATGACGTAGT
Source organism: Streptomyces aculeolatus (assembly GCF_020400605.1). GTDB lineage: Bacteria > Actinomycetota > Actinomycetes > Streptomycetales > Streptomycetaceae > Streptomyces > Streptomyces aculeolatus. The sequence goes on from NZ_JAINRD010000005.1 coordinate 283,308, forward strand.
CGTGCTCGTACACCCGCTTGAGGAACGGCAGCGGGTTGTGCTCGCCGTCGTCGATGAACTCGCCGCTCCAGGTGGTGAACCAGCTCCAGTCCGCCTCGTACGCCCGCAGCAGGTCCGGGTCGGGGACGGAGCCCGTCTCGGTCAAGGCGACGAGCTTCTCGTCGCCGACGAGGTCGACAAGCTTGTCGTACGTGCCGCTGGCGGGGCCGTGGTCGCCGATCGGGGGATAGGTGTCGGCGCTGACGACGTCGACGACGTCGTCGCCGGGGTACCAGGCCGGGTCGACGGAGTTCCAGACCCAGACGAGGTTGTGCAGCCCGTGGTGGCCGGTCATGCGCTCGTACATCAGCCGCCACAGCTCCTTGGCCGGCCCGGGGCCCTTGGCGCCCCACCAGAACCAGCCGCCCTCGGCCTCGTGCAGCGGGCGCCACAGCACCGGGACGCCCGCGTCCTGCAGCCGCTTCAGCTCCGCCGCAATGGCGTCGATGTCGCGCAGCAGCAGCGCGTACTCCGCGGACTGCGGGTCGGCGAGCGCCGCGGCCACGTCGAAGGTCGTCGCGTCCGTGTAGAAGCCGCGCCACCACTCCTTGCCGGGTTCGTCGATGAGGCCGGCGGGAGCGTTCCAGTGCCAGACGAACGTGGTGATGCCGCCGCGTTCGTCCCAGGCGAGGGCGTTCTCGACCTCGGTGGACGTGGTGCCGCGCTCGACGCGGCTGGGCGAGTAGTCCATCATGTCGTGCCCGGCGACGGCGGGCGTGCGGCCGACGTTCTCCTCCACCCACCGGACGGACGCCGCGTCCTGCTGGCCGCTGAGGATGCGCTCGCCGTAGCCCGCGGCGAGGTAGCTCAGCAGGGCCCTCGCCCCGGGCGTGGCCCGCGGGTCGACGGGGACGCCGGAGACCTGGTGCGGCGGGCGGGGCTCGCTCGGGGTGAGGCTGATGGCGTCGATCTCGTACCAGCCCCAGTTGTTCACGATCGTGATCGTGTCCGGGCCCTCCCGCAGCATCACCTTGCCGGCGGCCACGGTGCTGAAGGTGTCGGTGGCGGGGAGGGTGACGTCGCCCGCGCCCTCGCCGTTGAGCTGCAGGGACGCGACCTTCTGGCCGTACGGCGCGCGGTAGTGGATCACCAGGTCGTGGAGCCCGGCGGGTCCGTCGGGGACGGTGACGGCGACGGAGTCCTCGGCCGCGTCGAACCCGGTGACATAGCCGGTGCCGGAGTAGCCGGACGCGGCGGACTCGACGACGGTGCCGTTCAGCCGTCCGTCCTCGGCCTCGTGGAGAACGGGCTGGGCGCGGGCCCCGGCCTCGTCGGCCGCGGCCTCGGGGCCCGTTCCGGCCGAGAGCAGGGCCGCGAGGAGCGCGGACAGGACGAGGAGCGCCAGTGCGGGCATGCGGCGGAGCGGGGGGTGGATCACCGGGGATCTCCTACCGGGTGTGAAGCGTGCGGGGCAGAGGATTGGGAGCGCTCCCATAATGCTGCGGTGTCATGGCGACGTCAAACATCCCGCCCTCTTGCCGGGCAATGCCGGTTCGACGGCAACCGTTCGACGGCTCCGCGGCCACTGTCTTCGTACGCGCGGGAAACCGACCCCCTCCCGGGCGGACCCCCCACCACACGAGGCGAGGAGAGTGGCGCGATGAGCCGCAGAGAGCACCCGTCCACCAGGCACCCCCGACGCCGGAGCAGAGGCGTTCGCACCCTGATCGCCGCCCCGCTACTGGCGGCACTCGGGTTCCTCGGCCAGTTGGCGGTACCGGCGCAGGCCGCGGTGGCGCAGGCCTGGCAGTCCTGCGACCAGTGGGGCAACTGGCAGACGCCCGACGGCTACATCCTCTACAACAACATCTGGGGCTCCGGCGCGGGCAGCCAGTGCATCTCCGCGGAGTCGGCCCGCAACTGGACGGTCGACGCCGACCACCCGGACACCGGCGGCATCAAGTCGTACCCCAATGCCAAGTGGATCGTGAACGAGCCGGTCGGCGAGATCGACCGCCTCAGCAGTTCCTACGACGTCACCGTGCCGAGCAGCGGCGCGTACAACACCACCTACGACGTGTGGGACGTCGACCACGACTACGAGGTCATGCTCTGGATGAACTGGACCGGCCCCGTGGGACCGCTCGGCCAGTTCCGGACCACCGTCGCGCTCGGCGGACACACCTGGGACGTCTACAGCGGGAACAACGGCAGCAACGAGGTCTTCTCCTTCCTCCGGCACGGCGACTCGACCGCGGGCGAGGTGGACCTCCTGGCCGTGCTCCGCTGGCTGAGCGACGAGGGCTGGTGGGGCGACGTGACCGTCGGCGACGTCCAGTTCGGCTACGAGATCACCTCGGCGGCCGGCGGGCTGGAGTTCACCACGAACGACTTCGACGTCACCTCGGGCTGACGCGTGCGGCGCGGCGGCGGGCACCCGCCCCGCCGCCGTGCCACCGGCCCGCGCGGTCGGCTCCGTGCGCACCGGGCCCTCAGCGCAGGGCGCGGCGCGGGCGGGAGTCCACCCGTCGACCGGCAGCCGGGCGGCGGCGCGTTATTCGCTGGAGCCGCCACCGCGGGCGCTTCTACAGTGGCCGGACCCCGCCGTCGTCACGGAGCCGGATCATGCGTGTGCACTACCCCCGTACACCGCATCTCCCGTGGTCGCCCGGGGCCGCCGCGGACGACGTGCGGGCCGGTGACCTGTCCGGGCTGCGGGGGCGGGAGGTCGTGGTCACGGAGAAGCTCGACGGCGAGAACACCACCCTGTACACCGACGGGCTGCACGCGCGGTCACCGGATTCGGCGCACCACCCGTCGCGGGCGTGGGTGAAGGGCCTCCAGGGGCGGATCGGCCGCGGGATACCGCCGGGTTGGCGGGTGTGCGGGGAGAACCTCTTCGCGCGGCACTCGATCGCGTACGAGGACCTGGAGAGCTGGTTCTACGGCTTCTCCGTCTGGGACGGCGACCGCTGCCTGGACTGGGACGGCACGGTGCGCTTCCTGCGGCGGTCGGGGGTGCCGGCGGCCCCGGTGCTGTGGCGGGGGGTGTTCGACGAGCGGGTGCTGCGGGGGCTGCCGTTGGACACCGCACGCCAGGAGGGTTACGTGGTGCGCACCGTCGAGGGGTTCGGGCGGGGCGAGTTCGGGCGGCGGGTGGCCAAGTGGGTGCGCGGCGGGCACGTCCAGACCGGTACGCACTGGATGCACGCCGCCGTCGTGGAGAACGGGCTGGGTCCGAAGGCCGCGCTGTGGGCGGTGCGTTCGGGCGGGAGCGCCGACGTGCCGGCGCTCGCGGCGGCGCTGGGCGTCGCCCCGGAGGATCCGCCGGCCGCCGAGGCCGCCGTCCGGGACGTGGCGGCGCGGCTCGACGGGCTCGGCCGGTACGGCGACACGCGGCTGGCCGGCGTCGTGGCGGCGATGCTGCACGGCGCCCGCCGGGCATGGCTCGCACCGCGGCTCGCGGGGCCGTTGGGCATGCGCGCCGCACGGCGGGTCGCCGATCTCGTGGGGCTGGCCGCCGCGCTTCAGCGCCCCTTTCCGGACGGCGAGCGCCGCGGCGGCCTCGTACGCCTCTCGCTCGCCGCCGACCTGGGGGTGCTGCACGCCGTCGCGGGGGCGGTCGCGCGGGACGAGGAGGCGCGCGAGCAGGTCGAGTGGTCCGGGTTGCACGCCGAGGAGGCCGGGTTGCTCCGCGCGGCGCCGCTGGAGCCGCTGCGGGCGGGGCTGCGGGAGGCGCTCGACGGCCTCGGCCGGGACGCCGCCGACCGGTGCTGGGCGGAGGCGCGCGAGGCGTACGCCGACGGGCGGATCTCCGGCGTGGCGGACGCCGTTGCGGCGAGCTGGCGGTGGCGCTCCGGGGCGTTCCCGCGGCTGGTCCAGCTGATCGGGCCGTCCGGCAGCGGCAAGAGCACGTTCGCGGAGGGCCTCGCCGGGGCCGGCGCGTACGTCTGCCTGGACGAGCTGCGCGAGGCCCGCTCCGCACGGGCCGACCAGCGGGCGAACGGGGACGTCCTGCGGGAGGGGCTGGGGCGCCTCGACGCGGCGCTGGCCGGCGGCGGGACCGCGGTGTGGGACGCCACGTCCCTCAACCGGCACCAGCGGGCGGCGGTCCATCGGGTCGCACGGAACCGCGACGCGCTGGTCACGCACGTGGTCGCGCTGGTCGACGAGGACGAGTTGGCCCGGCGCAACGGTGACCGGGCGCACCCGGTGCCGCCCGGGGTGCTCGCCTCGCAACTGCACCGGTTCACCCCGCCCTACCCGGGCGAGGGCCACCGCACGTGGTACGTCGGGGCCGGCGGGACGGTCGCCGACACCGCCGGCGCCCTCGCCGACGACGCGGAGGACGCGTGATGCGTACGAGCGACGAGGTCTACCACCGGGTGCGCTGGGACCCGCGGTTCGATCCGGCCAGGTTCGTGCTGGGGATCAACCAGCGGGGCGCCGCCCCCAAACGCGTCCCGCTGCCCTCCTTCGTCCCGGGCGGCGACATTCCGTGGCACCGGATCGTGTTCGTCGAGGCGGACGGGGAGGTGCTCTGGGACCGCGCCACCGGCGTGGACCGCATCGACGCGTCGGAGGCCGGCCGGGTACGCGGCCCGCGGCTGCTGCGGGCGCCCTTCTTCACGGCCAGGACGCCCTTCGGCTGGGATCCCGCGGCGGCCGGCTGGCGCCCCGCCGAGGGGGTACGGGCCCCGGCGGGCGCGGCGGACGTGCGGGTCCTCACCTGGAACACGCTGTGGGACCGGTACGACGCCGACCGCATCGAAACCGTTCGGCGCCGCCCGCTGCTGCTCACCGCCCTCGAAGCCGCCGACGCGGACGTCATCGCGCTCCAGGAGGTCGAAGCAGATCTCCTCGCCCTGCTCATGCGGGCCCCCTGGGTCCGCGCCGGCTACACGCTGGGCACCGACCCGGGCGGCAGGGACGTCGCCGACAGCGGGCTGCTGCTGCTCAGCCGGCTGCCCGTACGGGAGGCGGGGTGGCACCGGCTCGGGCCGCACAAGGCGGTCACCGCCGTCACCGTGGCCACCAGCGCGGGCCCCCTCGTGGTGGCAGCGGTCCATCTGAGCAGCGACCACTCCGCCGACGGCGCCGCCCTGCGGCGGGCCCAACTCGCCCGGCTCGCGGACGGACTCGGCGGGGTGGCCGGCGACCTCGTGCTGGCCGGCGACTTCAACGACGGCGGCGACGCCCCCGCCACGGCGCTCGGGCTGGCGGACGTCTGGACGGAGGTCCACGGCCCGTCCGACCGGACACCCACGTTCGATCCGGGGGCCAACCCGCTGGCCGCGGTCTCCTCGCTCTCCGGCCGGGCGGGGCGGCTGGACCGCGTCCTCCTGCGCCCGGGGCGGTGGCGGGCGGCGGCGGCCGTGCTGCGGGGGGACTCCCCCGCGGCCGACGGGCTGTACGCCTCGGACCACTACGGCGTCGAGGCGGAGCTGCGGCCGGGCGCCGCCGGACCCGCGACGCCGCCGGCCGCGGCGGACGGCGCCGAGGACGCCCGGGCCCGCGAGGTCGCGCGGCGCGTCGCCGAGGCGCTGGGCGAGGGCGTCGTCCACCTCGCCGGCTCGCGGCGCATGGGCTGCGCCCCGGCCGGCGCGGACGTGGACCTCGTCGCGGCGCTGCCCGGCGCCGCCGACCCGGCCGCCGTACGGGCCCGGGTGACCGCCGCGCTGCCGGACGCCACCCGGGTGCGGCAGGTGGCCGGCGCACGCGTACCCGGGCTGCGGCTGCACACCGGCGGCCTGGACGTCGACCTGGCGGTCGTCGCCACCGGGGCGCTCGATCCCGCCGAAGCGGTCGCCCGCCGCGCCGAGTCGGGCGGGGCGGCGGCGGTGGCGCTGAGCGCGGTGAGCGACGCGGACGCGGTACGGGCCGCGGTCGGCGCCCGCCGCGCCGCGTTCGCCCGGCTCGCCGTCCCGGTGAAGGCGTGGGCGAGGGCCCGCGGTCTCGACTCGGCCCCGTTCGGCGGACTGCCGGGCCTGGCCTGGTCGGTGCTGGCGGCCCGTACCGTGCGCGAGGCCGGGGACGCGCCCGCGCCGGACGCGCTGCGCCGCTTCTTCGGCACCTGGGCCGCCTGGGACTGGCGGGAGCCGGTCGGGCTCCTCCCGGGGGCCGCGGGGCCGCGGGCGCCGCTGGTCGTCCTCACCCCCACGGAGCCGGTCCGCACCTGCACCGGGCAGGTGACCGCCGGCTTCCGGGACCTGCTGGCCGAGGAGTTGTACCGCGCCTGGGCGCTTCTGGAGCAGGCGGCGGAGACCGGCGCGGATCCCTGGCCCGAGCTGCTGTCGCCGCCGCCGCTGCACGGGCGGCACGCGGCGTGGGCGGTCGTGACCGTACGCCGGGAGGGCACCGCCGAGTTCGAGGAGACCCTGGGGCGCATGCGGGGGCGGCTGGTGGCGCTGCTCACCGCGCTGGCCGAGGCCGGAGCGGCGGACGCGCACGCCTGGCCGCGGCCGTTCGAGACCGGGCCGGCGCTCGCGCGGTACGCGATCGGCCTCGGCCGCACCCCGCCCGGCGCCGCCCGGCTCGCGGCGATCGCGGCCGGGTGGCGCGACGGGCTGCACGGCGTCGCCGTCGCGCGGGCGGATCCGGACGGCGTACCGGCCCTGCGCTGACCTCCGGCCGCGGGGGCGTTACGGCTTCCTGGCGATGAGCCCGACCAACGACGCCTCGGCGTCGGTGTAGAGGGGCGTCGGCGGCTCGTCGGAGATGTCCGGGGTCCAGCGGCTGACCGGCAGGACGCCCGGCGGCAGCAGCTCCAGGCCGAGGGCGTCGAGCAGTTCCACGAGCTGCTTCCCGGTGCGGGCCTGTGCCGGGAGGCCCTGGCTGCGGTAGAGGCGGGCGGTGGCCTCGACCTGCTCGGGGGCGTACTCGTCCGTGATGTGGCTGAGGATGAGGTGGCTGCCGGAGGGCAGCGGGTCCATCAGGGTGCCGATGATCCGCTCCGGGTCGTCCTCGTGCGTGATGAAGTGCATGATCGCCAGGAGGGTGAGCGCCACGGGGCGGCCGAAGTCGAGAACCGGCTCGGGACCGGCGAGGCAGGGGTGGCCGAGGATGCCCTCCGGCCGGCGCAGGTCGCCCTGGATGTAGTCGATGCGGCCCTGCTCGGTGGAGTTCATCAGGGCACGGGCGTGCGCGAGCACCACGGGGTCGTGGTCGGTGTACAGGATGTGCGCCCCGGGCTGTTCGCGCTGGACGATCTGGTGGACGTTCGGCGAGGTGGGGATGCCGGTGCCCACGTCGAGGAACTGGTCGATGCCCGCTTTGGCAAGCCGCTCGACGGCCATGTTCATGAAGAGCCGGTTGCCGCGGGCGGCCTGGCTCACCGTCGGCCACACCTTCTCGACCTGCCTGGCGGTCTCCCGGTCCGGCGCGTAGTGGTCCTTGCCGCCGAGGAAGTAGTCGTACATCCGGGCCGTCTGCGGCTTCGTGAAATCGATCTCCGGCGGCGTCCAGGACGTTCCGACCGCGGTGCTCAGCCAGGCGGTTTCGCCGTTCCCGGTGGTCACATGCACTCCGTTCTCGTGGTGGTCCTGTCGGGCCGGCGCGCTGCCGGCGGTCACGGCTTCCTGGCGATGAGGCCCAGGCACGACGCCTCGGCGTCGGTGTAGAGGGGCGTCGGCGGCTCGTCGGAGGTGTCCGGGGTCCAGCGGTTGACGGGCAGGACGCCCGGCGGCAGCAGCTCCAGGCCGAGGGCGTCGACCAGTTCCGACAGCTCGCGCTCGTCGCGGGCCTGCGCCGGCAGGCCCTGCTGGTGGTAGAGCCGGGCGGCGGCGTCCACCTCCGCGGGGGCGAACTCGGCCGTGATGTGGCTGAGGACGAGGTGGCTGCCGGAGGGCAGCGCGTCCATCAGGGCGCCGACGATGCGCCGCGGGTCGTCCTCGGGGGTGATGAAGTGCATGATCGCCACGAGGGTGACGGCCACCGGGCGGGCGAGGTCGAGGGCCGGGTCGGGGCCGGCCATGCAGGGGTGGCCGAGGATGGTCCCGGGGCTGCGCAGGTCGCCCTGGATGTAGTCGATGCGGCCCTGCTCGGTGGAGTTCATGAGCGCACGGGCGTGCGCGAGCACCACGGGGTCGTGGTCGGTGTACAGGATGCGCGCCCCGGGGCGTACCGCCTGGGCTATCTCGTGGACGTTCGGCGAGGTGGGGATGCCGGTGCCGACGTCCAGGAACTGGTCGACGCCGACGGCGGCGAGCCGCTCGACGGCCAGGTGCATGAAGTGCCGGTTGGCGCGGGCGAACTTGCCGACGCTCGGCCAGACCCCGACGACGCGCTCGGCGGTCTCCCGGTCCGGCTCGTAGTGGTCCTTGCCGCCCAGGTAGTAGTCGTACATCCGGGCCGTCTGCGGCTTCGTGAAATCGATCTCCGGCGGCGTCCAGGACGTCCCGGCCACGGTGCTCAGCCAGGCCGTCTCGCCGTTGTCGGTGGTCACATGCACTCCGGATTACGCCGTCGGATGATCCGAACTCTGTCATACGAGGTGCGGTTTGTCTCGGACTCCCCTGCCCCCGGGTCCAGTTGGGCACACCCCCGGCCGGTGCCGCGGACCCCGTCCGAGGTCCAGTTGACAAGATGTCCTGACAAACCCCTTGCCCCGGCTCTCCGTCTGGCTTAGAAAGGCGGTCGTGAGCCTCATCGAGCGGGGCTCACCTCGTACGTCAAGGGGAGGCCATCGGTGACGAACTCGCCGCAGGGGGACAGAACAGGGCCCGCGGGGGCACAGGACGCGGACCGGTCGGGGCCGAGCCGGCGGCTGGTCTCGGCCGCGCTGGTATCCGGCATCGTCGGTACGGCGCTGGGCGCGACCGCTCCGTCCGCGTGGGCGGACGACTGGAGCGTGCCGCGCCCGCGCAAGGCGCCGCCCGGCGGGCGGGACCGGGCCCACAACGACGTGCTCTTCGTCGGCGCGCACCCGGACGACGAGTGCGGCAACCTCGCCACCTTCGGGCAGTGGCGGGAGCAGCACGGGCTGAGCACCGGCGTGCTCACCATCACCCGCGGCGAGGGCGGCGGCAACGCGGCCGGCCCGGAGGAGGGTCCGCCGCTCGGGCAGATCCGCGAGGACGAGGAGCGCGAGGCGGTCGGCCTCGCGGGCATCGACAACATCTACTACCTGGACAAGCCCGACTTCTGGTACACGCTGTCCGGCCCGCTGACGGCCGCGATCTGGGACGTGGACGACACGCTGGAGCGGGTCGTCCGGCTGATCCGCGCCACGACGCCCGACACCGTCGTGACGATGGACCCGCGCCCCTTCAACCAGCACGGCGGCCACCAGCTGTCCGCCCGGCTGGCGATCGAGGCGTTCTTCCTCGCCGGCGACCCGCGCGCGTTCCGCTCGCAGATCACCAAGGAGGGCTACCGCCCGCACCGCCCGCGGCTGCTGCTCGCGCAGAACTACGGCTTCGGCAGCCTGCTCGGCCCGGACGCCCCCAAGCAGCGCCGCACCGACCGCGCCAGCGGCCTGCCGGTCTTCGGTGTCTTCACCGGTACGCGCAGCAAGGAGTACGGCACGAGCTGGGCGCAGGTGGAGCGGGACGCCGCCCGCAAGTACGTCACGCAGGGCTGGGCCGCGCGGCCGCCCCAGGTGCCGACCGACCCCGAGCAGCTCGGCTCCGACTGGTACACGGTCCTGGCGGCGAACGGCAAGGCTGTGAAGTCGAAGGTGCGCCCCCAGGGCGAGCTGCGCCCGCTGTACGCGGAGTTCCGCGACTGGACGCAGCGCGTCGGCCTGCCGTGGCTGGCCAACGACGCGCAGCCGGAGTACCCGGAGGCGCCCGCCACGACGATCCCCGAGGTCGCCACCGCCCCCGTGCTCGACGGCGTGGAGCGCCCCGGCGAGTACCCGGGCCCCGAACTGCCGCTGGTGCACTGGGAGGGCGAGAAGGTCGGCGCGGAGGACGTCTCGGCGACCGCGAAGCTCTCGCGGCACGGGGACGACCTGTACGTGTTCGTCAAGGTCACCGACGACCGCAGGGGCACGGCGCTGGAGGAGGACGACGCCAAGCGCCACTGGCGTACGGACGCGGTCGAGATCACCCTCGACCCGCGCGGCACGGCCGACGACACCTCGACCACGTTCAAGACGGGCATCTTCCCGTACAGCGCGAACGGCGGCGGCGCGCTGGCCGAGCGCGACGGCGACAACCGGCAGGGCCCGGCGGCCGTCACGGCGCCCGGGATGCGGGTGGTCTCGGCGGTCTCGGACCCGTACCGGGGCTACACGATCGAGGCGAAGATCGCGCTCGCCGACCTGCCGGCCGCGGCGGACCCGGCGAAGTTCGCGCTCAACGTGCTGGTGTACGACTCCGACACCGACGACAAGACGGGCCAGACCCGGCTCGCCTGGTCGCCGTTCGGCAGCGCCCAGGCCGACCCGTACGTCTGGGGCAACGCCGCGCTGGAGGGCTACACCCCGCCCGCCGACCGGCCGACGGAGCCGGCGGAGCCGGAGATCCCGACGGACGCGGCGCGCAGCGAGGACTCGCCCGCGTCGGTCGCGCAGTCGCGGCGTACGGGCGTCCCGCTGGCGGTCGGCCCGCGCCCGCGCCGCTGACGCGGCAGGGCAGCCGCGGGCCGTACCCGCTCGCGGCTGCCGGGTGCTCCGCACCCGCCGGGAAGACAGACCCCGGGCCCCCGGCAGGCGCGCGCCGTTGACGCGCTCCTCCCGGGTGTACGCCCCGCGCCCCGCCCGCCCCGGCGGGGCGCGGCCGTACGCCCCGGGCGCCGCCCCGGTCCCGTGGCGGCGCGCCGGTATCGTGAGCCGCATGGTCACGGACACCAGGGACGCCCAGCGCGGCGAGGAGATACTCGCCGTCTTCGACTCCGCATTCGGCGAGCTGCTCGCCGCCGATCCCGCCGCCTTCCGGCTCAAGTTCCGCAAGATGGCGGCCTCGGCGTTCGCCTTCTACCGCGGGACGGCCTGCCTCTATTACCACGACCTGGAAGCCGGCGAGCGCGGCGACCCGTTCCTGACCGAGCAGACCGGCCGGGTCTGGATCCACGGCGATCTGCACGCCGAGAACTTCGGCACGTACATGGACGCCAACGGCCGGCTCGTCTTCAACGTCAACGACTTCGACGAGGCGTTCGTCGGCCCGTTCACCTGGGACGTCAAGCGGCTGGCCGGTTCGCTGGCGCTCATCGGCTACACCAAGGCGCTCAGCGACGGGCAGATCACCGGCCTCGTCCGCGCGTACGCCGACGCGTACCGCGAGCGCATCCGCGCGCTCGCCGCCGGCGCCAAGGACGACGAGGTGCCGCCCTTCACCCTCGACACCGCCACCGGGCCGCTCCTCGGCGCGCTGCGCGCCGCCCGCGCGCACACCCGCTTCGGGCTGCTGGAGTCGATGACGGAGGTACGGGACTACGAGCGCCGCTTCACCTCCGGCGGCGGCGCCATCGAACTGGACGCGGCCACCCGCGCGCGGGTGCTCGACGCCTTCGAGGGCTACCTGGAGACGCTGCCCTCCGGCGGCCGCGAGCGGCGTCCGGACGCGTACCGCGTGAAGGACGTCGTGGGCCGCCGCGGCATCGGCATCGGCAGCGCGGGGCTGCCGTCGTACAACATCCTCCTCGAAGGGCACAGCGACGCCCTGGAGAACGACATCGTCATCTACATGAAGCGCGGCCAGACCCCGGCGGTCGCGCGGCACGTCACCGACCCGGCGATCCGCGCCTACTTCCGCCACGAGGGGCACCGCACGGTCATCTCGCAGCGCGCGCTGCAGGCCGCGTCGGACCCGTGGCTGGGCTGGACCGAGCTGGACGGGGCGGGCCAGCTGGTCGCCGAGGTGTCGCCGTACGCGGTGGACCTGGACTGGTCGGACATCGACGACCCGGAGCAGGCCGAGGCCGTCGTGGGCGACCTGGGGCGGGCCACCGCCACCATGCACGCGGCGGCGGACGTCGCGGAGAGCGGGCACTCGCTGGTGCCGTTCTCGACGGAGCGGGCGATCGACGCGGCGATCTCGGCGGACGCCGACGGGTTCACGGAGATGCTGGTGGACTTCGCGCACGACTACGGCGTACGGGCGCGGACCGACCACCAGATCTTCGTCGACCTCTTCCGGAACGGGCGGATCTCCGGCCTCTGAGAGGAGCCCGGCAGCACAGCGGAACACGGCACAGGGCGCGCACGCGGACGGCGTGCGCGCCCTGACCTGTACGCGTCCCCTTGACATCATTATTGGTCTGGACCAACCTGTCCCACGCGCATCCCCCGCCAGGCCCCAACACCCCAAGCCGTGGAGGCAGTTGTGGACCGATTCCTGCGCTTCTCCAGACACCGCTCCCGCCGCAGCGCCCCGCTCGCGGCCCTGATCGCCGCGCTCGCCCTGCTGGGCGGCGCGCTCTCCGGCACCGCCGCCGGCGCCACCGCGCCCGAGGCCGCCGCCGAGCCCAACCTCGTCCGCAACGGCGGCATCGAGGCCGGCCTCGACGGCTGGAACTGCTCGGCCGGCAGCGGCTCGGCCGTCTCCAGCCCCGTGCGCACCGGGACGTCCGCCCTCCGGGTCCAGCCCTCGGGCAGCGGCCAGGGCCAGTGCACCCAGAGCGTGTCCGTACGCCCGAACGCGCAGTACGCGCTGAGCGGCTGGGTGCAGGGCTCGTACGCCTACCTCGGTGCACGCGGCACCGGCACCGCCGACGTCTCGGACTGGACGAACTCCGCCGGCACCTGGACCGAGCTGAGCACGTCCTTCACCACCGGCCCGAACACCACCTCGGTGACGGTGTACACGCACGGCTGGTACGGCCAGCCCGCCTACCACGCCGACGACATCACCCTGACCGGCCCCGGCGGCGACCCGGGCACCGTCCCGGCCGCCCCCTCCGGGGTGTCGGTCGGCGCCACCACCGCGACCTCCGTCTCGCTGTCCTGGAGCGCGGCGAGCGGCGCGACGGGCTACACGGTCTACCGCGACGGCACCCGCGCCACCTCGGTGACCGGCACCTCCGCCACCGTCACGGGGCTGACGCCCAGGACGGCGTACCGCTTCGAGGTGACGGCGACCAACGCCGCCGGCGAGTCACCCAGGTCGGCCCCCGTCAGCGCCACCACCGGCGACGGCGGCGGCAACCCCGGCGGCACCCTGCCGCCGCACGCGCTCGTCGGCTACCTGCACACGAGCTTCGCCAACGGCTCCGGCTACACCCGGCTCGCGGACGTCCCGGCGAGCTGGGACGTCATCAACCTGGCCTTCGGCGAGCCCACTTCCGCGACGTCCGGCGACATCCGCTTCCAGCTCTGCCCGCAGACCGAGTGCCCGAACGTGGAGCCGGTGGCGGACTTCAAGGCGGCGATCGCGGCCAAGCAGGCCGCGGGCAAGAAGGTGCTGCTGTCCATCGGCGGCCAGAACGGGCAGGTCCAGCTGAACAGCACGGCCGCGCGCGACGCGTTCGTCCGGTCGGTCGGCGGCATCATCGACGAGTACGGGCTGGACGGCGTCGACATCGACTTCGAGGGCCACTCGCTCTCGCTCGACACCGGCGACACCGACTTCCGGAACCCGACCACCCCGAAGATCGTCAACCTGATCTCGGCGCTGAAGAGCCTGAAGGCCAAGTACGGCGAGAAGTTCGTGCTGACGATGGCGCCGGAGACGTTCTTCGTGCAGATGGGCTACCAGTACTACGGCACCGGTCAGTGGGGCGGCCAGGACCCGCGCTGCGGCGCGTACCTGCCGGTGATCCACGCGCTGCGCGACTCGCTGACGCTGCTGCACGTCCAGGACTACAACTCCGGCCCGATCATGGGCCTGGACAACCAGTACCACACCATGGGCGGCGCCGACTTCCACATCGCGATGACGGACATGCTGCTCACCGGCTTCCCGGTCGCGGGCAACTCCGAGCGGTTCTTCCCGGCGCTGCGCCCGGACCAGGTGGCCATCGGGATGCCGGCCAGCAGCCAGGCGGGCAACGGGCACGTGTCGACCGGCGAGGTGAACAAGACGCTGGACTGCCTGACGAAGGGCAGCAACTGCGGCTCGTACCGGACGCACGGCACCTGGCCCGGCATGCGCGGGCTGATGACCTGGTCGATCAACTGGGACCGGTACAACAACTGGGAGTTCAGCAGGAACTTCGACGCCTACTGGCCGTAGGCCCTTGGACCTGCGCGGCCCCAGACTCGAAGGGCCCCAGTGGGTGTCGACTGGGAGTTGATCACGCCTGGTGGAGTCTCATCGACTCCATCAGGTGCACCCAGCGCTCCTGCAGGACACCCATTGTCTCGCGCTCCATCGTCGGCGTCACGTTCGAGTACACGCCTTCCACGCCGGGAAGCTCGTGGCCCATGCGGGACTCCACTGCCACGCGACTGATGCGCCCCGAGTCGTCCAGCCACTCCTTGTGGCCGTGCCGCAGCAGGTACATCCGCTTGCCTTCGTAGTCCGGCACCGCGGGGATCTCAGGGATCGGGCGGCGGCGCCTGTCCCCCGTCGCCTTCCTCTCCTCGTGGCCGTCGGCGATCGGCCGCCAGTAGGCGCCGTCGAAGTTCGTCGACACAAGCTCCCCGCCCTTGATGCCGGGGAAGACCCACTCCTCATCGTGACTGTCGAGGAGCAGCCGCAGGAGCGTCGCCAGGAACGGCGGGATCACCAGCGTGCGGTAGGAGCCGTACTTCGGCGGCAGCGTCAGCAGCTCACCCTGATCGCGCTGGCGCTGCGTCTGCACGCGGATGGCGGGCATGCCTCCGTCACCCTTGTACCGCTCGGGCTCCGGCTCCGCATGCTCCCCGTCCGGGTCGGGGTCGGACGACGGCCAGTTCGGGTAGCAGTACTCCCGCCGGAGCCCGTACAGCTCCCCCGGCCGCATCCCTGTGACCGCCATCGTCAACATGAAGACGTAGCCGGGGAACCCCCAGTACTGCTTGGCGTTGACGGCGAGCTGGTACACGGATTCGGCGCGCATGTGCCGCTTCCGCTCCCGCGGCTTCTTCTTGTACCGCCCCCGGCGGCGCTGGCGCTCCACCGGCGACGCGCTGCGCAGGCCGGCGCCCACCGCGTCTTCCATGAGCATCCCGAAGACCATGAGGATGTTCTTCGCGCTGCCCTCGCCGACTACTCCCCCCAAGTGCTTCTTGAAGCCCCTGTAAGCGACGATGTCGATCTCTCCGACAGTGCGGCGCTCGAAGTACGGCTTGATGTGCTTACGCAGGTGGCCGCGGTAGCTCTTCTCCGTCAGCGGCCCGTGATCGAGACTCTTTTCCCAGGTGTCGCACCAGTCCGACATCAGGGTCGAGCCGTCCCGGTTTCTGATCAAGTGCCCGTGGCGCTGCTCGTGCTCGCGGTCGAGGCCGTAGTTCCATGCCTCTTCCTCGGCAGTGAATCCGCCCTTGGACTCGTACTTCCTGCGGCCGGACGGGTAGTACTCGCCGGCCCACCACTTGACCCGGCAGGTGCCCCCGCGCCATTCGATCTGCGGCATGGGCCCCCCTGGGGTGCAGTGTGCGTGTGCGCGGCAGGCTCTCGCCTGCCGCTTTCACGCTACCTCGTGTACTGCGGCGTTCGTTCGCGAGCAGGAGCACGTGGGTGTGACCTCGACTCCCTGGCGTTTGGCCAGCTCGCGCACTGCCTGTTGAGCGGTGGGACTCTGCAGAACGTCCGGGGAGACCGCAACCAGTATGTCTTCCCCGATCTTGATGGACCATCCGAAAGCGTTCGGCCCAAGGTCCATGGTGCTGATGTGATGCATGGGCCCCCTCGTCCCGTGTCTACTCGGGTGCCCCCCAGGTGGATGCACACCAGGGTGACACGAGGGGTTGGAATTTCACACACTCCGCAGTCTCGCGGATGCCGATCCGTTTGTAACAATCGCCGTGGTTCGAAAGGTTGTAGTCCGAACGGCCCTTTTATTGATCGGTTTCGGGCAGCACGCCTTGGCGTTGCAGCTCCTCGATCACGCGGCTGTTGAGCGCTTTGATCTCCCGCACGGTGAGGTCTGGCGTGACGGCCATGGTCGCGTCCGTCACGGCCCGCTCGATCTTCTCCGTGAGGCCGGTGATCGGCACGGTGGCGTACATGACGTCGCCATCCTCGGACATCTGCACCGGGACAGGCTCGCCGCCCTGGGCGATCTCGTCGCAGGAGCCGGGCGCCCAGCCGAGTGCGCGGTCGACTTTCACGTAGCTGACATCGCGGACGGGCTGGCCCTCTTCGATGCGCTGAAAGGTGTCCTTGGAGACGCCGGCGGCGATGGCGGCTTCTCGGCGTGAGGGGTAGCGCTCCAGGCGTCGGGCCTTTACGGCCTTCGCCAAGCGTTCAAGATCGCGATCCGGCATGACCACCAGTGTGCCAGGACCAGGCAGGGCCAGCTAGGGCCAAAGTCGCCAAGGGCGTCAACCCAGGGCGACCAGCGAAGACGCCATGAGGCTAGCTAGGACGATCTCATGCCTGACTTCGACGCGACTTAACGCGAACTAGGGCTAGACATGAGGGCTAACTAGCGCTACCTTCAATGCCATGCACAGACCCCAACCCTTCTTCGAAGTGGACGGGGACGCGATACGGCGGAAGCGCATGGACCTCGGACTGGACACCGAAGTGCTCGCAGACTCCGCCGAGATCAGTCGTCGCTACCTGAGCCACCTCGAAAACGGCACCCGCCGGCGGATGCGGCCTGGCAAGTACGCAGCCCTCAGGGCCGCACTGGGTGCCGATGCCAACGAGCTACTGCTCGCCCCACCGAGTACCGACTCCCCGAAGGAGTGACATGGCCACCAGCGACCGGTACGCGAAGTACGGCCGCCCCCAGGCCCCCGCCGATCCCAACCAGGAGTACATGACCATCCAGGAGACGGCCTCCGTCCTGGGGTGCAGCGTCGACACGATCCGCCGCCTGCTCAAGGAGCTGGACATCAAGGCGAAGGTCGGGCGCCGCGTCATCACCGACAAGGCGGACCGAGCCCTGATCTACGAGTACCGCCGCAGCGACCGCAAGCCGGTCCGCCGCCGCACCTCACAGCCCCGCCGTCCTGCCGCCGCCTAGAGCGGCTGCGGCCCCGCCCCGGGCCTTCACACACCGGGACGAGGCCACCGCGGCCCGAGGGCCGCGTGCGACCCACCCCCACCATCCCTACAGAGAAGGGCGGACCACATGTCCTCCATCATCCCTGATCTTCCGGACGGCGTGCAGTCTGTGTTCGACGAAGCCGTCGACGCGTACCGCCGGTTCGACGAGTCGTCCACCTACATGTCGGCAGGCGAGCGCCTGCTGGCCCGCCGTGAGGCTGTCGCGGATATCGCTGCGGCGAAGAGGCTGCTGGACCACCACGACCCGAAGCTCGCAGAGCAGGCCGCGCGCGCCGCGCAGTCCGGCGGTGCCCGATGAACCCCCGCCGGACCGCCGAGCAGGAGCGCGACTTCGCCCGCTGCTCCCAGCGCTGGGGGTCGGCCCACTGCTTCCGGAACTTCCGCACGGCCCAGCAGGACGAGGCCGACCGCAAGTTCACCGCACGCATCCGGCGCCTGTTCCGAGGCGGTGCGCGATGAACTTCCCCGAGTTGGACGCCGAGTTCGACGCCGCGACGGTCGACGTGGAGGCGGTAACGCCGCTGGCCGCGATGTGGGCCGAAGCCGAGGAGAAGGCGGCCGTCATCTCCGAGTTCCCCCCGTCGTCCGCGGCGGTCGGCCGCATCGCGCTGGACATGCTCCCCGAGGGCGAGCACGACGAGGCGTGGGACGAGCTGTTCTACGTGTACGCCCAGGCCCGCGCCGCGGGTGCGGAGACCCGGGAGCGCTGGGAAGCCGAGCGCCAGCAGCGTGCCGAGTTCAACGCGAAGCTCGCCGCGTTCCGGGAGTGCCGCGACCACGGCGGCCCCTTCCCGGCCGGACTGCTGGACGACATCGCCCGCCTCACCGACGAGCTGCACGGCGGTGCGGCATGAGCGCCCACGCCCCTTCCCCCAACTGCGACTGCGGTGCCTGCTGCAGCGCCTGCGGCCACGACGCCGGCTGCTCGGTGTTCGAGCCGCAGCCGGAGCCGCTGTCGATGACCGAGCTGAAGGCGCGGGCCGACGCCCGGCCGGACAGCCTCCTCGCATCGCTGATGTCCGACGTCGACAGGGACCACGCGCGCTACATCGACATCTTGGGGGGTCACTCATGAACGCCGAGACCTGGAACGAGCACTACCCGATCGGCACCCCAGTCATCGCCTACCCGCTCCTCCGGCCGGAGGACCCGATGTCCGTCGCCTACCGGCAGCGCGCCGAGGCCGGTCGCGCCTACGGGGATTCCGACCCCTGTAAGCGGCTGGAGACCCGCACCCGCAGTCGGGCATGGGCGCTCGGACACGGCACGCCCGTGGTGCTGGTCGACGGCTACTCGGGCGGCATCTGCCTGACGCACGTGGACCCGGAGCCGAGCGGCGCGGACGAGATCGGCGGTGCCTGATGGACGCCCTCGACTCCACCCCCGCCCCGGTCCTGGATGCCGCCGCCGTGCGGCTGGCTGCCGCGCTGGACACCCGGCGCCCCCCGCGGCCGATCGCCGCACTCCTTCGCTGGCTCGGCCTGGGAGGCAGGTCATGACCATCCCGCAGACCCTCCGCATCAACGCCCTCGACGTGCCGGCCGCCGCGGTAG
The DNA here is from genome assembly GCF_020400605.1 of Streptomyces aculeolatus. Classification (GTDB taxonomy): domain Bacteria; phylum Actinomycetota; class Actinomycetes; order Streptomycetales; family Streptomycetaceae; genus Streptomyces; species Streptomyces aculeolatus. The sequence goes on from NZ_JAINRD010000005.1 coordinate 301,885, forward strand.
AGGCCGACGCGCTCCGGCTCCTCGCCGCCCGCGTCGACCCCGAGACCCGACACCAACTCCTCGACCTCGACACCGACTCGACATGCCGCCCCGCCGGCTTCGCGTGCCCCGCCTGCCCGCCGAAGGGCGTGGACTCCGATGGCTGACCGCGCCGAATCCCGCGAGATCCAGACCGCCGCGGACACCGCCCGGCACGTGGGCCAGCACCTCATGCGCACCGGCGGCACCGTGGGCATGGGCGAGTCCGCGCTCCTGTCGATCGGGCTGCTCCTCGCCGACGCCGCGGACGCCCACACCCCGTACCAGGACCGGGACGGCCTGCACTGCGAGCGGGACGACGACACGTGGCCGTGCACCGACGTGCGGCGGGCGCATGCCGTCGCGCAGCTCGTGAACGCCGCGTGGCCGCGGCCCGCCGCCGCCGAGGGGGAAGCGGCATGAGCCTCATCGACGACTTCACGCCGGTCAGCGCGATCGAGTCCCGGGCGCCGCTCGCGGACCGGGCGCAGTACGCGCTGGTCGACCTTGACGCCGCCTGCCGCCGCATGTGGGGCGACGAGGCCGGGTGGACGGGCAGCCAGCGCCAGTTCTACGAGCGGGCCAGCGCCGAGGTCTTCGCCGACTACGAGGCCGCCGCCACCCCGGGGGTGCGCCATGGCTGACACCCGACTCACGAGCGCCGGCATGGTCCTCGGACCCGACCCGGCAGACATCGAGGTCGCCCACAGCGAGACGCCCTTCGGGGTCCAGTACGCCGCGCTGCGACTCGGGCGGGCCCTGAGCATCCACGTCGAAGCCTCCTCTCCGGAAGCCCTCGACGCACTCGCCGCGGCGGCCACCCGGCTCGCCGACTGGAAGCGGCAGCAGCAGGCCCGAACGGAGGCCGCGTGATGACCGCCCTGTCCCCGCGGCAGCACCGCCTGTGGGCCCTGCTGTCCGGCCGCAAGAAGATCACCACCGGCGACGTGTGGGCCATCAACCGGCTGCGGCTGAAGGCCCCGAAGCGCACCACCACTCGGGGCGACCTGCGCCTGTTCTGCCAACTCGGGCTGCTCTCCCCGCACGGGCCGGAGGACGCCCGCTGGTACGAGCCGGTGGGGGTGGCCTCGTGAAGCCCCGCCTCCTGGCCGCCTACTGCGGCGTCGGCGGCTGCACCCGCGGATACCAGCTCGCCGGCTTCCACGTCGCGGGCGTCGACATCGCCGACCAGCCGCGCTACTGCGGCGACACCTTCATCCGCGGCGACGCGATCGACTACATCAAGGCCCACGGCCACAAGTACCACCTGATCCACGCCGGGCCGCCGTGCCAGCACGACTGCACCCTCACCGCCGGCACCAACGCCGGGAAGTTCACCTACCCGGACCTGATGGCCGACACCCGCGCGGCCCTGGAGTCGACCGGCCGCCCGTATGTGATCGAGAACCCGCCGGGTCGGGCCGCGAAGAAGATGCGCGTCGACCTCACCCTGTGCGGCGAGCAGTTCGACCTGGCCGTGATCCGGCACCGCAACTTCGAGCTCGGCGGTTGGGCCGCGCCGCAGCCGGCGCACCGCAAGCACCGCGGGCGGGTCGCCGGAATGCGGCACGGCCAGTGGTACGAGGGCCCCTACTTCGCCGTGTACGGCGACGGCGGCGGCAAGGGCTCGGTCGCCGACTGGCAGCGGGCCATGGGCATCGACTGGACCGACATCCGTAAGGAGATCGCCGAGGCCATCCCGCCCGCCTACTCGCAGTGGCTCGGCGAGCAGTTCCTCGCCCGACCCGAGGCGGTGGCCGCATGACCGCCCCGACGCGTGAGGCGCTGGCGGCCCAGGTCGCCGCTCTCACCGCCCGCCTGGCCCGCGTGGAGGCGCAGCTCGCCGCCGCCCAGGCCGCCAACGCCCGCCTCCGCGGGACCCCCGACTACGCGGCGTCCCTCGCCGCCGGCCACACCGAGACGCTCGCCGGCTTCGAGGCGCGTACCGGGCGCCGGGACCTGGGGGCGCTGGTCCGCGGGGCGATCCACCAGCGCGACGGGCAGCGGTGGACCGCCCGCCCGACCCACGACCACCAGACCGAACGGAGCACACGATGACGGACACGAAGACGTACACGGCCGAGGAAGCCGCCGCGCTGCTCGGCAAGCCGGAACAGCTCCCGAAGAGGCTGAGCGCCAGCCAGATGCCCGCATCGTGGGTGTCGGCCGACGAGCGCGAGCAGGACATCGCGAAGCGCTTCCGCACAGACACCGCCAGCCACCAGATGACCGTGCTCCACAACGACGGCCTGTACCGGCACATCCGGTTCCGGCAGACCAAGCACAGCGCCTACTGGTTCGACCTCGTCACCTGGCCGGGCGCCCTCCACATCCGCGGCGACCTCGGCAACAACTACACCTTCCAGCGCCTGCCCGACATGTTCGAGTTCTTCCGCAGCAGGCGCGGCGGCATCAACGCGCACTACTGGGCGCAGAAGCTGGACAGCGGCAGCGACTCCGTGAAGACGTACTCCGAGGATCTGTTCCGGCAGCTCGTGGTCGAGCACTTCGTGGACTCGGTCCGCTGGAGTGACGCCCCCCGCGGTCTCGGCAAGGAGATCCGCGCGGAGATCCTCGATCAGGATCTGTCGGACGAGGGCGAAGCCCGCGGTCTGCTGGAGTCCTTCGAGTTCAAGGGCTTCAAGTTCCACGACGTGTGGGAGTGGTCGTTCGGCGACTGGGACTGGTCGTTCATCTGGGCCTGCCACGCGATCGTGTGGGGCATCCGCCGGTACGACAATGTGCGCGGCTACGGCCTGGAGCGCCTCGCCGAGCCGGCGCCCGCCCGCGAGGCGGTGGCAGCGTGAGCGACCACCCGGAGATCATCTCCATCCCGAAGGCCGACTTCCTGCGCGCCCTCACGGGCGGCGATCTGCCCGCGGACGCGATCCGCGAGGAGCGCTGCCTGAAGCCGCCGATCGGCTGCGGCCAGCCGCTCATCTCGGAGACCGGCGAAGCCCGCGTCTTCTGGGACCAGGACGAAGCCCGCCGCTACGAGGCCGAGTGGCGCATCACCGGCCTCTGCCCGACCTGCCAGGACGCCAACGAAGCAGCCGCGGAAGCAGGTGAGATCTGGTGAGCATCCTCCACCCCTCCCGGGAGCGCCGGCACCGCGAGGCCCCGCCGCGGGCATCGACCAAGCTGCGCCTGCTGCGCGACCGGCTGGCCGATGCCGAGCAGCAGCGGGACGGGCTGCGGCAGCGGAACATCATCCTCGCCGACGAGCTGATCGTCACCACGGCGCGACTCCAGGCCGCCGACGAGCGCATCGCGCTCCTGCAGCAGCAGGCCGAGCGTGCGGCCGACGCCGAGAAGCGGGCCGCCGCTGCGGAGTCGAAGCTCGCCGAGGTGGGCGCGATCACCGTCCCGCCGATGGTCCGCAACGTCACCGCGCCCGACGACCAGGCGACCGCACCCCACGGCGTGCGGACCATCGGCGGGCCCGCGGCGAGGGTCATGCCGCTCGCCGAGGCCGCCCGGCGCGGGCACTTCGGGACCGCCGGCGACACCATGCCGCTGCGCGTCGGCCGACAGCCCGGCCAGGGCGAGGACACCGGGGAGGTGGCGTGACATGAACTACGCGATGACCGCGGCCGAGCGCGTCGCGCAGATCCGCACCGCTGCCGCCGGAGCAGTCGCGTCGTACCGCGACAAGGTCGCCTTCCACATCAAGAACCAGAACACCGAGTCGCTGGAGGCTGCCCGTCGAGACCTGGCCCACGCCGAAGCCGAAGCGAAGACCCTCGACGGACTGTCGGATCTGGAAGTCCTGAACCGGGTCTGCGAGGAGGTGATGCAGGAGCGGATCACCGTCAACGACCGGTACATGGGCCTGCTCGTCGAGCAGCGCAAGTACGGCGAGCGGGTGCGGGCCGGCGTGATGCGCGAGGTGCGCGATCGACTCGACATGCTGGCCTGCCACGCGGTCAGCCGGAAAACCCAGGAACTTACCGCCGTCCTCACCGCCGTCGACGCACTGCCTGAGCGGGCCAACGCGGAACGGATCGCCCAGCTCAAGAGGATCGCGTCCGGCGCCCGGCACGGGCTGCGCGTAACCGACGGGACGCAGGGTGAGGACCCGACGAGGTCGTGGCGCCTGGACGACAACCGGGCCCTCGTGCATGCCGCCCGCTCCGTGCTCGGCGTGCTGCGTGACAAGCCCGAGGTTTCCGCCGACGACGTGATCCGGCTCGTCGGCGAAGCCCTCACCCCGAACGGGAACCTGCGCGAGCTGTTCGAAGTGGCCGGCCCCACCCCGGCCCAGCCGAAGCCTGTGTTCCTCACCGGCGCCCACTGGCACGACGGCGGCACCTTCTGCGCCTACGAGCCGCCGTCCGGCGCCCGCGTCGTCGCCTACAACGTGGGCGACGCCTGGCACCTGGATCTGCATGCGGCGACGGGCGCCCTGCTTGCCTACGGCAGCGCCGACATCGCGGAGGTGGCCGAGCTCGCCCCGGCGCTGGCGGCGCGCGCGGCCGAGTGGGCGGTGGACCGCAGCGGCTACGGGTGGCAGCGGTTCGCGGAGGTCGCCGAACAGCGGAGGCGGGTGGCGGCATGAACCCACGCCCGGGTCGCGCAACAGGCAGACGCAGCCGCCTTAAAAGCGGATCAAGTGCGGGTTCGAATCCCGCCCCGGGCTTCGCCTGAGTCGGGCCCCGCGGGCGGTGACCGCCGCACCCGGCCGCGGGGCCGCACCACCCACCCACACCCCACCCAAGATCAACGCGTCCGTGAGGAGACCAGGACATGACCATCCGCCTCGGCCGCTGGACAGCAGAGCTGTACCAGCGCGCCATCTACATCACCCGCGGCCCCAACCCCGACTGCCGCCACTGCCGCGGCGAAGGCGGCATCGAAGTCGGCCACCGCATGACCGACAGCGGCGACATCGACTACGACACCGACGTCTGCGGCTGCTGGGACCCGGCCGGGTTCCGCATCCCGCTGTGGCGGCGCTCCCGCCGCAACCAGGCGGTGCCGTTCTGATGACCGCTCTCGCCTTCGTCGACACCGAAACGACCCACCTCGACCCCCGCTTCGGGGACGTCTGGGAGGTCGCCGTCATCCGCCGCGAGCACGGCGTCGAGACCGAGTACCTGTGGCAGGTCCGCCCGGACCTCGCCACCGCCGACCCCGAGGCGCTGAAGATCGGCCGCTACGAGGAGCGGTTCGCCGTGCCCGACGGCTGGGACGCGGTGGGGCTGCCGCATGAGCACCCGCCGTGGCGACTCACGATGCCGGAGTTCCTGTACGACCTGCAGACTGCGCTCCGCGGCGCCGTCATGGTCGGCTCGAACCCCGCGTTCGACGCCGCGCACCTGACGAAGCTCCTCCAGGACCACGGCCGCCGCATCCCCTGGCACTACCGCGTCCTCGACATCGCCACCCTCGCCGCTGGATACATGAAGGGGCGCGGTCTCGCCGAGTGGCACCCGGGCGAGCTGCTTACGCCGCCCTACTCGTCCCGCGACCTGTCCCGCGCGGTCGGCGTTGAGCCGCCGGGCGACGACGGCCACCAGGCGCTCGTCGACGCCCGCTGGGCGCGCGACGTGTACGACGCCGTGACGGGCGACCGGCAGGCCGTGGAGCGTGCCGCATGACCGCCGTCGCGCCGCCGGCGACGCCCACCCTCGGCGTGGTCGACGGCATGGACGCCGACGACTACCACGCCCACCCGGCGCTGTCGTCCACCGGCGCGCGGAAGCTGCTGCCGCCGTCGTGCCCGGCGAAGTTCCGGTGGGAGCAGATCCACGGCCAGCCGGCGAAGCGAACCTTCGAGTTCGGCCGAGCCGCTCACCAGTTCATCCTCGGCGAAGGCGCAGAAATCGCCGTCCTCAAGTACGACAGCTACCGCAGCAAGGCCGCACAGGAAGAGGCCGAAGAGGCGCGCGCCGTCGGTGCAACGCCGCTCCTGGAACGCGAATGGCAGCAGGTCGAAGCCATGGCTGAGGCGATCCGCCACGACCCCCTCGCCGGCCCCCTGTTCACCCCCGGCCGCGGCGTCGCCGAACGCGCCCTGTTCTGGACCGACGGGCCCACCGGCGTTGAGCGCCGCGCGCTCCTCGACTGGACGCTGCACCGCGACACCGGCCAGCGCCTCGTCATCACCGACTACAAGACGACGACCGACGCCAGCAAGGCCGGTGTCGAGAAGGCCATCACCGCCTACGGCTACCACCAGCAGGCCGCCTGGTACATCGACGGCGCCATCGCTACCGGCATCGGCGGCGAGGACACCGTCATGGTCTTCGCCTTCCAGGAGAAGACCCCGCCGTACCTGGTCACCGTCGCCGAGATCGCCCCCGACGACGTTCGCCGCGGACGCGAGCGCAACCGCCGCGCCATCAACACCTACGCCCGCTGCGTCGAGACGGGCCACTGGCCCGGCCATGCCGAGGGCGTCATCACCGCCTCACAGCCCACCTGGGCCCAGGTCCGCCACGACGAGGAGTACGCATGAACCAGCCCGCCCACCTGCCCACCCCGGCGCCGGCCGTGCCGAATCGCGTCGGCCAGGGCACTGCCGTCGAGCAGTCCCGCGCCGCCGCCGAAGTCCAAGCCGCTGTCGTCGTCGCCCAGCAGTGCCCCCGCAACATGCAGGCCGCCGTCGCCGAGATGCGCGAGTCCTGCAAGCAGCAGGGCCTCGCCGAGCGCGCCTTCTTCCGCTACTCCCGCGGCGGCTCCACCGTCACCGGCGCCTCCGTCCACCTCGCCCGCGAACTCGCCCGCTGCTGGGGCAACGTCCAGTACGGCCTGGTCGAGCTGCGGCGCGACGACGACTACGGGCAGTCCGAGATGCAGGCGTTCGCGTGGGACGTACAGACCAACTCCCGCAACTCCTCGACGTTCATCGTGCCGCACCGCCGCGACACGAAGAACGGCGCCAAGCAGCTCACCGACATGCGGGACATCTACGAGAACAACGCCAACAACGGTGCCCGCCGCGTCCGTGAGGCGATCTTCGCGATCCTGCCGCCCTGGTTCGTGGAGGAGGCCAAGGCCCTCTGCTCGCAGACGTTGAAGGACGGCGGCGGCAAGCCGCTGCACACCCGCATCGCCGATGCGGTGAAGGTCTTCGAGCGGTTCGGCGTGACGACCGCGCAACTGGAGCAGAAGATCGGCCGGCCGACGGCGAAGTGGAACGAGCACGACGTCGCCCAGCTCGGCGTGATCTTCAAGTCGCTGGACCGCGGCGAGGTCGCCGTCGAGGACGAGTTCCCGCCCGAGCGCGTGACCGCCGACGAACTGACCGGCGGCAGCAGCGGCAAGGCCGCAACGAAGCGCCAGCAGCCGGCGAACGAGCCGGACCCGAACTTCCCGTCCACCCCGTAACCCCGCGGGCCCGCCCGGGGCGTAGCCGGGCGGGCCGTAAGGAGATCATGACATGAGCGACACGACGCCCGACGCATCCGCGACGGTCAGCCGCAACGTGCGGCGCCTGCGGATCCTGCGCGGCTGGACGCAGGACGAAGCCGGGAAGCGCTTCGGCGACATCACCGGCGCCCCCTGGTCCAAGGCCGTCTGGTCCAGCGCCGAAGCCCGCACCAGGCCGCGCAACTGGACCGCCAACGAACTGGCTGGCCTCACCGAACTGTTCGGAGTGACCTTCGACGAACTGTTCGCCCCGCCGGGAGAAGCAACCTGCCCCACCTGCGGGCAGCAGCTCCCCGACAGCCTGCCGCCCGAGAGCCCGCAGGAAGGCAAGCGCTACCGCCTCACCGGCGAACACTTGCAGGCCGTGGCCGCCACCTACCTCGCCGCCGAGAACGATGCCCTGCCGCCGACCGTCACCGTCGCCAGCCGCTACGGGGTGGGCCACTCCACCGCCGCCAAGTGGATCGGCAAGGCGCGCGAGGCTGGCTACCTGCCGCAGTGGAGCACGACCCCCGGCGGTGCGAGGTGACCGGCCAGCTCCAGTTCCCCGAGCCCACCCAGGGCACCGTCAACCCGGCCGCCGGCTCCCTCGCCATATCCGACGAACTCGACCTGCTCATCCGCTCCGTCTCCGACTGGGACAAGCAGCTCATCGAGCAGGCCATCGAGGTCTTCGGGGCCGACGGCCGCCCGTTCTCCATGAACGACTTCCGGCACCTCCTGCCCGACATGGCATGGGGCATGGCCGGTCGCGTGATCCTCTCCATGGTTAACCGGCGGCCGGCGCCCATCGTCGAGATCGGCAAGGTCCGCTCCACGTCGCCCGACACCCACAAGAAGGAGATCGGGCTGTACGTCCTGACGGCCTACGCGCCCACCCGCGCCGCACGCGAGCGGAGGGCCGCCGCATGACGACCACCCTCGCCCTGCTCGCCGCCGGGGTCCTCCTCGCCGCCGCAGTCCACTGCATCCGCCGCGCCGCACACCACGTGCGCGCCCTGCAGCGCGAGTACCGCGACGCCACGGCGAAGACCGACTTCGACAACCACTGCGACGAACTGCTCGCCATCGTCCACGACACCCAGCCCGGCCGCAACGAGAACGCGCGGCGGCTGCTGGAGGAGATGTGGCGGCAGCCCGCCGCCACCCAGCGCAACACCGGACCCCGCCCTCGGAAGGAGCAGCAGTGAGCACCCCCACGAAGCGCCGCGTCCGCCAGCCCGGACCCATGCCCGACCACGGAACCCCCAGCCGCTACCACCGCGGATGCCGCTGCGACTCCTGCACCCGAGCCAAGAGCGCCGACGTCGAACGCTGGAACTACCTCCGCGCCACCGGCCGCCCCGGGCGCGTCCCCATCGAACCCGCCCGCCGGCACCTCCAGCGCCTCCAAGCCGCCGGCATGCCCAACAAGGACATCATGCGCGCCGCACGCATCACCGCCGAGATGCTGTGCCGCATCGCCCGCGGCGAAGGGCGGATCCTCCACAGCACACAGGCCCGCCTCCTCGCAGTCCCGCCCCCAGCGCAGCCCGGCCGCACCTCACGCACCCTCGACGGCACCGGCACCCGCCGCAGGCTGCAAGCCCTCATCGCCATCGGCTTCACCCGCGCCGTCATCGCCCAGCACATCCCCGAGGGCATGACGAAGGAGTACATCGGCTACCTGCTGCGCACCGACGGGCCCGTGACCACATGGAACGCCGGCCGCATCAACCGGGCGTACCAAGAACTCGCCGACCGGCGGCCCGAGGACCACGGCGTGGCCCGCCACCACGCACGCGCCGCCCGCGCCCAGGCCCAACGCCAAGGCTGGGCGCCCCCCATCTGCTGGGACGACGACACGATCGACGACCCCGCAGCGCAGGCCAACTACGGCGAGGACACCCCGAAGTTCGTCGCCCTCGCGGAGAACGCCCTCGAACTCGAAGCCCAGGGCTACACCCGCGGCCAGGCCGCCGAGCGCCTCGGCGAGACCAAGCAGAACGTCCAGGCTGCCATCAGCCGGTGGCGCCGGCGGGTCCAGAGCGATATGGAGACCGCGGCATGAGCGCCCCCGACTGGCGCACGGCCGCCGCCTGCCGCGACGAGCCCACCGACCTCCACTTCCCAGTCGGCGACCGCGGCCAGATCGAGCTGGCGAAGGACGTCTGCCGACGCTGCCCGTCGCGTCAGCAGTGCCTGGCGTTCGCACTGAAGATCGGCGCCAGCGACGGCATCTGGGGCGGCCTCGACGAAAGGGAACGCGCCAACCTTGCACGACGCATCGCACGACGGTCCGGGACAGAGCAGCAGCGGCGGCATGGCGGCGGGCGGCCGAAGTCGGACTGCGGCACCTACGCCGCGTACCGCCGGCACCTCGACCGCGGCGAGCCCGTCGACGACGCCTGCGCCGAGGCACACGAGGCGGACAAGGCGCGGCGGCGCAAGGCGAAGTGGACGACGCCGGCAGGTGCGGCGTGAGGCTACTTCTCCAGCGACTCGAGGCGTGCTCGGTCCTCGAGGGCCTGCCGGTAGAACTCCGGCGACACGATCACGGCTGCTTCCTTGCCGCGGTTGATGAGGATCGTCGGTTCGCCGGCGAAGCGGGCGCGCGCGATCACCTCTCCGAGGACGTTGCGGGCCTCGGCGATCTTCGCTCGGTGCTCAGTGGGGGTCGCGCTCATAGGCAAAGCGTAGCTGACGGCTTGGATGGACATCTTAGCCTCCGTAGCGTTCTTAGCTATAATAGCTACGCCGGGAGTGAGATCACCATCCCGCCCTAAGGGCTTTGGTTCCGCGCTCAGACCCCCGTCAGCACCACCATCGAAAGAAGACGCCAGTGACCTTGGATGCCATGCACTGGGTGTGGAACCACTCCCAGACAAGGGGTAACGCCCGGCTCGCCATGCTGCACGTGGCGGACCAGGTGCGAACTCCGGCGTGCGAGGTACGGCTGAGCTACGCCGACTTCAGCGCCGCCCTTAACGCCTCCCGGTCGGTGGCGAGGGCGGCAGTGCGGGCGGCGGTCGACAGCGGCGAACTTCAAATCGTCGAGCAGGGCAAGGGCACCCGGTCGTCTCTGTACTGCCTTCCGAAGGCGGCCGGGTTCATCCGCCCCGCCACTCCTAGTGGGCCGGAATCAGGCCCACTAGACCCCTCCGAAGATCACGCTAGTGGGCCGGAATCAGGCCCACTAAGCGTTGCTAGTGGGCCGGAATTGAGCCCACTAGAGGGATCTTCGGATTCGCCTAGTGGGCCGGAATCAGGCCCTCTGGAGGCCGCTAGTGGGCCGGAATCAGGCCCACATCTCCCACATACACCCAGCAAGCAAGAGAGGGAGCCAGAGCGCCCGGTCTTCGACGACTACGGCATCCCCGAGTGGGCGCGCCCACTCATCGACGGCCTCAGCAACCGGGGCGTGATCGTCCGCTGGCCCTTCCGCGCCAACCAGTGGTTCCCCGTCCACTCACTGATCTTGAAGTCCGGCATCCCCGCCATGGTCGACCACGCCGCAAAGGTCGCCGCCCGGACCAACGTCGAGTCCGCCAAGTACTTCATGCAGGGCTGGGCGGAACTACCGCCCCTCCCGCGGCGGCCCTCGCCTTCGGCCCGCGACTCGCCGCGGCCCACCCGACCCCCGTGCGGCGGCTGCGACCCGGACACCCGCCTCGTCGAGATCGAACACGACGGGCTGCCCTCCCTCGCACCCTGCCCCGACTGCCACCCCAAAGCTGAAGGAAGCCGCCCGTGAACGACCACGACCAGCCGCCGCCAGACGACACCATCGCCGCACCGCCACCCCACGACCTCGGCGCCGAACAGTCCGTCCTCGGTGGCATGCTCCTGTCCCCGGACGCCGCCGTAGACGCCGAATCCGTCCTCGGCGACGGCCACGCCTTCTACCGCCCCGCCCACGAAACGATCTACCACGCGATCCTCGCCGTCCACGGCAAGCCCGGCGTCCGCGCCGACCCCATCACCGTCACCGACCGGCTCCGCCGCACCGGCGACCTTGAGCGCGTAGGCGGCGCGACCTACCTCCACACGCTCGTCCACAACACCCCCACCGCCGGGAACGCCGGCTTCTACGCCGAGATCGTCGCGAAGCTCGCCACCCTCCGGGACCTCATCGAGATCACCACCAGGGCCCTGCAGCGCGCCTGCGAAGCCGACGCCGACCCCGGCGACATCCTCGACGAACTCTCCACCGCCACCAGCAAGCTCATCGCTGACTCGGCAGGCAGCGAAACCGAAGAAGACCTCTCCGTCGCCGGAAACTGGGAACCGTTCGTCGACGAACTCGCCGCCGGCCGCGACCCCGACGCCCTCGACTCCCCGTGGGTCGACCTGAACGCCGCCGTGCAGTTCAAGCCCAAGGAGCTGACCGTCGTCGGCGCCGCCACCGGAGGCGGCAAGTCCCTCCTCGGCATGAACCTCGCCGCGCACATTGCCTTGCGTCGCGGCCTGCCCGTCCTCGTCGCCTCCATGGAGATGAGCCGCAAGGAACTCCTCGCCCGCCTCACCGCCGCCGAAGCCGGCGTCGAACTCAACCACCTGGTCCACCGCAAGCTCACCGACCGCGACTGGCACTCCATCGCCAAGGTCACCGACCGCATGGTCAAGGCCGACAACTTCATCCTCGACGACTCTCCCGCCCTCACCGTGCCGAAGATCCGCGCCCGCGTCCGGTGGATGGCCGCCAACGGGACGCCGCCCGCCATGGTCGTCGTCGACTACATGCAGTTGATCACCCCCGAGCACACCCCGCGCAGCGACGCCTCCCGCGCCCAGGAGGTCGCCAAGATCTCCCGCGGGCTGAAGCTCCTCGCCGCCGAGGCCGGGATCCCCGTCGTCGCCCTGGCCCAGTTCAACCGCGGCCACGTCGGGCGCACGCCGCTCGTCACCGACTTCAAGGACTCCAGCCAGATCGAGCAGGACGCATCCGTGATCATCCTGCTCCACCGCGAACTCGCCGCTGACGGCACCGACACCGGGCCCCGCGCCGGCGAAGTCGACCTGATCGTAGGCAAGAACCGCAACGGCCAGCAGGGCGTGACGATCACCCTCCAGTTCCAGGGCCGGTACGGGCGCCTGCGCTCCCACCAGAAGACCGAATGGACCCCCACCGGATCGATCGAAGGAGCGGCGTGATGACCCTCCAAGAGGACTTCGACGGCCGCGACATATTCGAGGCCCTGATCGACGACCTGGAGACCTCCCGGGCGCGGAGAGACCGGACAGCCGGACAACTCGATGGAGACATGACCACCGAGGCACTGCCGACTGCGTACCGCGGCACCATCTTCCGGTCCGCCCTTGAGGCGTCCTGGGCGGCCACCCTCGACTCCCTCGGCATCACCTGGGAGTACGAGCCGAGGAAGGTGACCCTGCCATCCGGCGCGGGCTACGTGCCCGACTTCCACCTGCCCGAGATCGGCACCTGGGTCGAAGTGAAGGGCACCGGCGTCCCGCGCATCGAGAAGGCCATTGAGTACGGGCAAGCCCTCGCCTGCCACTGCCCCCGCATCCGCGGCATCCAGCACTGCAGGTGCCGCTGGCCTGGCGGCGAACTCGTGCTGATCGGCCATCCGCCTCGCCCGATGCACCCCTGGGGCGACGAGTCCTACGACCATTTGCACCCCTACGCGAAGCTCCGACTGGCATGGAGGCACGGCGGCTTCCTCAGGTGGGAGTCCACTCGCGGCCGGCGTACCTGGCTGGCGAGGTGCCTGGACTGCCGCCTCGTTACGTGGTTCGACTCTGCGCGCTGCCGGGCCTGCCGCGGCCCTCTCGCCGGCGCCCGCGGCCTTCTATCCGGCGACGGCGAGGTCGAGTTCATCCGCATCAGCGGCTCCGCACTCAGCCATGCCGAGCCCGATAGCGAAACCACATGACCCCCGCCCGACCCGAGATCACCTAACCGAAGGAGCACCCCGCCATGCCGAACCACCCCTCGATCATCGCCCGCCCCCGCGGCGCGAGCGGCTTCGAAGGCCGCTACGTCCACAACGGCGGCCACCCCGCGTTCCGCGTGCCTCTGCTGCACGCCCTGTACGCCGGGCCGTTCGCCGGCGACCTCGACGCGATGGGCCGCTTCCTGATCGACGAGCACCCCGCCGGCTGGTCGCAGCTCGGACCGGACCCGGCGGTCGACACCGGGTGGATCAACCCGATGCCGCCGGTCGGCGACCGCAACTTCCGCTGCTACTGCCACGGCGACCGGGCCGAGACCCCGCTGACGCTCACCGACGAGACGGAGGACGTTGTGTGGCTGCACGACTGGGTGTTCGTGCTGCGGCCGGCGGGCGTGGACATCTGGCAGTCCTTCGACGGCGTGTGGCTGCGGCACGGCGTGCGGGGGTGGAAGCCGAAGGCGCGGCCGGCGGCCGACCAGGGCGAGACCGCGTGAGTACCCACCCGAATCCGCTGCTGCTGGACTCCCTGCAGCTCACCGTCCCGCTCCTCCAGCAGAAGCTCCGCGGCCTGCCTGAGGACACGATGCGGCAGCTCCTCGACAGGGCCCTCGCTTCCCGCGGGCTGGACTACGCCGACGACTTGATGTTCGGAGGCGGCCGGTGCGGCGAGTCGTTCGCGGCGTTCGCCGAGGTGCTGGCGGTGATGTCTCTGACCGCGTGGGGCGGCGTGACGTTCGCCGGCGTCCACTGGTGCACCACACCGGGCTGTCCGCGGGTCGACGCCGGGCACGAGCAGCCGTACCCGTGGTCGCCGCCTCCGAAGCCGGCCCCCCGGCCGGTCGCCGACATGCCCCTGCCCGCTGGGGAGGTGTCGTGATCCCCACCCGCCCGTCCGCGTGGACCGTCGGCCACGGCTACAGCCTCGCCGACGTCGACCGGCTCGCCCGCACCTCGGTCGCCGCCGCGCGCGGTGCTGGTGTCGATGCCGCGACCCGCTACGGGCTTGCCTGGTCGGCGATCGCCGAAACCATCGTCGGCGCTACCGAGCCGCCGGCCCGCGCCGAACTGGTGCAGGCCGGATGGAAAGCCATCCACGCCGAGTTGCGGGCCGTGCTCCACGCCCGCGGCTACCGCGACGGCCACGTGTACGAGGGCGCCGGGTCGTCGCCGCGGTACTGGCGCTACTGGTGGACGCCGGCCGACGAAGGCGCTGTCGACCGCGTCACGGATGCGATCGCCGTGCAGCAGGCCCTCGCCGTACTCACACCCACGCAGCTCGACGCTGTGGCGGCGCTCGCCGCGCACGACGACTACGCGGCGGCGGCCGAGGCCCTGGGCTGGCCGTACAAGCGGCTCGCGTCCCGGGTCGCGGAGGGGCGCCGGCGAATCGCCGCGGCCTGGTACGCACCCGACAGCCCGCCGGCGCGGCGCGGGCACGACAAGCGCCGCGGCACGCATGCGCCGCGTGAACGGTGCAGCGCCGGCCACCTGCTGGACGGCGACAACGTGCGCGTGCGGCGCCGTAGGGGCGGCAAGGCGGAGCGGATCTGCCGCTCCTGCGAGGCCGCCCGCTCCCAGGCTCGGGCCGCCGCATGAACCCCGGCCCGGGTCGCGCAACCGGTAGACGCGCCCACCTTAAAAGTGGATCAAGTGCGGGTTCGAATCCCGCTCCGGGTGCCCAACGTTCCCGCCACCGACCGCCGCTGCAACCGACAGGAGACCCGCTGATGCCCGAGTCAAGCCCGCCCCCGACCCGCGTGATGTTCCGCGGTGGCCGCGTCGTGCACGCCGTCCGCCCGGGCGAAGGCGCCCGAACCGTGTGCGGCAGCCGCCTGCTGCCCGGCGAGGACCGGCCGCAGCCTGACGACGCGCCGATCACCTGCCCCCGGTGCTGCCGACTGACCTCCGAGGCTGCCCGCTGATGCCCCGCCGCCCGCTGCCGCTAGGTGCGTGGCCGCCGCCCCGCCCCTGGTGGCGCCAGCCCACCGAAATCCTCTGGCTCCCCGTCCACGCCGCCGCCGAAGCTGTCAACACCTGGGAACGCCTCGGACTCCCCACCCCACACACCATCCGCAACCGACGAAAGGCCCGCCCATGACCACCCCGATCGACTGGTCGACCGTAGAGATCACCGTCCGGCACATCGACCCGCCCCTCCCGCTGTGCGCCACCTGCCGGACCGTCCACGCCCCGTACCTGTCGTGCGAGGGCGCGGCGCTACAGCGGGGCCGGTGGGAGCCGCTGCTGCGCGCGGTGTCGGAGCAGTTCGCCACCCCGGGGGTCAGGCCGTGACCGACCGCCCGACCGCGAGCACGATCACCGACGACGAGTTGGACGCCCTGTACGCCCGCCTCGATCTGCTGGAGCGGCGCGACTGCGGCGCCAGACCTGACGGCTTCGTGGTGTTCGACACCTACGTGCCGGGCCTCGCCGCCATCACCGAGCGGCCGGTTCTGCGGCAGTCACCGCAGAGTGCCGCAGCCGCCCCACGCCCCGATGCCCCGGGAACCATGCCAGGCGCCCGCGAGAGCGCCGAACACCCCCTCTCGGGCGTGGAGCAGCGCCCGGGGGGTGAGATAGGCGCTCACGCGGGCGCTGAGGGCGTCGACCCTCCCGCCGCCCCCTGCACCGCCACGAACACCCGGCCATGGGGCAACGGCCCCACCATCAACTGCACCCTCCCCGCCAACCACTACGACGAGGACAACGAGCCCACCTTCAACGAGGACGGCACCACGATCACCCCCGGCGGCTGGCACCACGGCCTCATGGACGGCCTCGACCTGCGGTGGTGCGACCGCGCCGAAGGAGCCACACCCCACACCCCGGCGCAGCCCGCCCCCGACCAGTCGGAATGCTCCGACCCTGCCCACAACTTCTTCGGACGGTGCAACGCGCCCGAGAAGCACGCCCCGCCCGCCGGCGCGCTGCGCGACACGATCGCCGAGGCCGTCCACGCCACGTCGGTGTGCGAGGTCGGCGACCCGGTCCGCTGCGGTGGCGGCTGCCGGGACGCTGCCGACGCCGTGCTGCCGGTCGTACAGGCCGAACTCGCCCGCGTCCCCGACCTCCACGCCGACACCGAGCGCCGGCTGCGCGCCGACCTCGCCGCCGAGGTGCGGAAGCGGGAGGAGGCGGAGACCACCGCCCGCACCCTCGGCGGCCTCTACGAGAGCGCGGAGGCCACCGTGACCCGCGTCCACGAGTACGTGCAGAACCTCGACCAGATGGCCGAATCCACCGCCAGTGCCGACGACCGGCGGTTGTACCGCGCGCTCGCCGCCGACCTGCGGAAACGGCTCGGCTACGACACCAACGACGTCCCGAAGGAGCCCACCCCGTGACCAGCACCGACGCCATCCTCGACCAGATCGACGCCGCCCTCGGCGACGGCAGCGTCAGCCCCGACGCCATGCGCTGCGGGCCAGCGCCCGACGACGAGCCGCGCGCCGCCCAGGCCACGTCACGTGCCGCGGTCAGCGCCGCCCCTGACGCCTACCACCTCCGCCTCGCCGAGCGGCTCGCCCGCCGCCCCTGAACCGCCCGCACAAGGAGCACAACCATGGCCGCCGATCCGCTTCGGTTCCTCGACCAGCTTGAACACGACTGGCACGCCGCGCAGTCCGCCGCCCCGGATCGCGACCGCCGGCTCGACCCGCTGCTCGACGCCGCGCTCATCCACCTGGCCGTGCAATCCGGCGTGCACCCCGAGGAAGCCCGCCGGCAGGTCGCAGCCGCCCGCCGCGCGCTGGACGACCGCCCATGACCCGCACCACCGAACGGAGCACGACGATGCACGACACGGACGCGATGGAATCCTGGCCCTGCATGCTCTGCGACCGCCCGTCCCGCTGGCGGATACACCCCGGCTGCCAGCGGAAGGTCGACGAGAACCTGGCCGCCCTCCCGGCCCTGTATCGCGCCCTCGAGGCCATCCTGCCTCCCGGCCGGCGGGGCGGCGACGGCCGCATGGCAACCCGCAGCGCGCCCATCCCGGCCAACATCGACGTCCTCGACCTCCGGGCCCGCGGCGGCATCGAAGGGATGGTGGGCACCTGGGCCCGCGACCTGTGCGAGCGCGAAGGTTGGGAACTCCCCGAGTACGGCAGCATCGAGGCCGCGGTGGACGCGTACACGGGACTGCTCCGCAACAACCTCAACGCCATCTGCGACGACCACCCCGCCGTCCGGGAGTTCGCGGACGAGATCAGGAAGACCGCCGGCCAGGCTCGACGCCTCGTCACCGGGGAGAAGCCGGAGCGCCGCATCGGCGTCGTCTGCACCTGCGGGGCGGTGCTGCGGATCACCCTCTCCACGCCGGGCAAGAAGTGCGGCGACTGCGGCGAGCACCACGGCTTCGCGGCGCTCCGCCACCTCGACCCGGCGCCGAGGAGCGCGGCGTGACCGACGACGACGCGCCGGTGCGGCACGCATCTGACAGCATCCCCATCGTCACCGCAGTCGACGGCCAGCCCATCATGCGGGTCGACGCTGCCGTCGCACTCCTGCGGGCCATCGCCGAGAGCCACCGCAACCTCGCCGACGACCCCGACTGCGACCTCCGCACCGCTGCTGCGGCGATCGACCTTGAGGCTGACGCGCTGGAGGTGCGGGCCATCGGGTACACCCGGGCGTCGGCGTGACGAAGCCCCCGACCAACCGGTCGGGGGCTTCGTCGTGTCCGCTACGTGCCGGCCTGCTCCTCCTTCACCCGCTCCACCAGAACCTCCAGGCCGCGGCCCGAGGCGACCCGCCGCGCGATACCGTCCAGGCACCCGAGCCAGTCCCGCAGACCCTCGTCCGCGACCTCCAGCGCCGCCGCGAACACCTGCCCACGAGCCATCAGCAGACGAACCTCCGGCGCGTCCTCCGGATCCGTCAGGACCGTCGGCGTGCTCACGCGACCACCCCCCGGCGCAGCAGCGCCTCCAACTCGTCACACTCCGGCGACAAGGCGGGGAACAGGCGCCGGACCGTCGCCAGATCCGCCAAGCGGTCCGCGAGGGACAGGGGCGGCGGTGGCTGCGCGACGATCGCGGCGAGGGTGTCGGGCGTCGGGAGTAAGGTGGTCATGGAGCTACCTCTCTTCGCGGAGTGGAGTTTCTGATCAGCGGGTGGCCGCCCGCTTTGATCGCTTCAGGGGCCGGGTGTTCTTACGAGCGCTCGGCCTCTGCTGTGCGCCCCCACTGTAGGGACACAAGCCTTCTACCTGCACGGATAGTTGCATAACTCGTCAAAGACGTGCATTTAGGTCATAGTCGCTGGACAGACAGGACGTAGACGACCTGCCGCACCCGGTACTCCTGGAACCAGACCATCCAGCGGCCCTCGGCGAACGTCTGCACCGGAGCCCGCCCCGCCTCAGCAGCCGGCGGATCACTCAGGTACTTCACCTCCGCCGCGTCCGCGAGACGCCGGGCGATCACCTCAACCTCGGCGCGCTGCCCATCCGGCAGACCGCCCACCGTGTGCTCGGCGCCCGACAGGTACTCCCAGCGCCAATCGCTCACGCGGCAAGAACCTCCGCCGACGCGGCAGCCAGCAAGTCGCCGATCTCCGCCGCGGCCTCCCGCGCCTCCTTCTCCGACTCGGCCGAACCCACGACACGCTCCAATTCCCGCAGCCGCGCCGACCGCGCCGGATACCGATGCAACGCAACGTGCACCGCCCACTTCCGGAGGAAGGCGTGCATCGGAACCGTGCTGTCCGCCTGCAACGCCTGCTCCCACGCCGTGTGGAACTCCCGCTCGAAGTCCACCGCAGCCACCGGATCCAGCCGCTGAACCGCCGCCCGCAACGCCGCCTCCGACACCGCTGGCATAGCAATCACTGGGTCGTCCGACGACTCGAAAGGCTGTGCACTCACAGTGAGACTCCTGGATACGGTCCGTACAGAACGGGGCGGGAGGTAACCCCGAGACAGTCTGCCGCAGCGAGGGCGGGTGGCGAAGGGTTCCGCTGTTGCTGAGCTGTTGCCGAGTGGGTGTAGGCACGGGGTCACCGGTCCTCGGTGAGATCGCGAACGCGGTAGCCACTGCACCCGGCCAGCTTCTCCAGCAGTCCGTCGTCGGCCAGGGACCGTAGAACCTTGTACACGGTGGGCATACTCAGCCCGTACCGTCTGGCGACGGCGCGTCCGGAAAGGAACCGGCTCCCCGCCGGGTACAGGCCGGTCTGGATGTCGACCTTGATCGCCTTGGCCACTCGCAAGTAGAGCGGAGTGCCGCGGTCGTCCTCGACTTCAACGTCAGGCTTCACCCACTTGGCGACGGGCCGCCCCGCGGGGACTTTCGACCGGTTGTTCAGTGGCCGCTCGCCCTCAATCGCCCGGGTTTCCGCGCGTTCGGCAGCGTTGCGGTCCGAGAACCACTCCACCGTTTGACTGGCCACGGAAGGCCACCAGGTGTCGCCATTGAAATATGCGTGCTGCTTCCAGCGCTGCTTGGGGTCCGTGGTGATCCCCACATAGAGAAGCCTGTTCTTCGCGTCGTACAGGCGGTACAGGGCGGTGCGTTCCGGTCCGGTCATGGCCTCTCTCGGTCCTAGGACTTGTGGATGATCTGTGGTGGTCCCGCGGCTGATCACTTCCGGTTTCTGCGGGCTGGCGCGTAGCCTTGGACTGGTGTACGGGTATACCGGAGAACGGAGTGATCATGGTTCGGGGTGAAGAGCTGAAGTACGTGCAGCTCGCCAACACGCTGCGCGACGGCATCAGAGACGGCACCTACCCTGCGGGCAGCGAGTTGCCTACCGTCACCGAGCTGCGGGAGCAGCACAGGGTGACCGTCGTGACGGTGCAAGAAGCGCTGAAGATGCTCAAGCGTGAGGGGCTGATCGACAGTGCCCAGGGGCGCCGCTCCAAGGTGCTCAAGGAGCGCCAAATCCTCCAGCGCTCTGCTTCGTATGTCGCGCCTGGCCCTGACGGGAAGTGGCTGACCTGGAAGCAGCAGTGCGCCGAACTCGGCATCGACGGATGGCAGGAACTTGGTCGCGTCGGCGAGGTGCCGGCGCCAGAGGAGATCGCCACGATCTTCGGCCTGGAGCCGGAGGCGCCGGTGCTCGTTCGGCCGCGTGTGATGTTCGCGGATGGTGAGCCCGTCGAGGTGGTCGACTCGTACTACCCGGTCGAGGTGGCATCCGGTACGCCGCTGGCGCAGCAGCGGCTCGTGAGCGGCGGCTCCATCAAGGTGCTGACCGAGGCGGGGTATGCCCCGGTCGACTGCACGGAGGAGCTGACCTTTCCGCTGGCCACGCAGGACGAGCGGAACCGACTGAACCTGAGCGTGGAGGACAGGGTCGTTCGGATGGTGCGCACACTGTCCGCCGCCGAGGGGCGGCCCGTTGAGGTGCATGTTGCGGCCCTCAAGGCGGACCGTCACCGGCTGACGTACCGGCTGCCAGTGCACTGAACACCCCCTTCCCTTCGGCGGGATCCCGCATGCACCGCGGGGTCCCGCCTTTGTTGTACCCAACTACCCGACGCTGTACGGGTAGAGCTTGACGGATACCGGTATAGCACTCACTATGGAGCACATGGAAGAGGGACGGACGAAAGAAACGACGGGGCGTCAGACGCCCTACAGGGTCGGGGAGATCGCCCGGAAGCTGGGGGTCTCGCCCAAGACGATCTACGCCGAGATCGCCGAAGGCGCGCTCGTCGCATTGCTCATCGGCGGCACCTACCGCGTGGAGCACGACGAGTTCGAGGCGTATAAGGCCCTCTGCCGCGCCCGTGCCCTCCGTGTCCCGACTCCGACGGAGGCTGCGTGATGACCGTGCTGACCACCCCCACCCCCAAGTCGGCGGCCGACGTCGCCGCCCACGCCGCGGCGAGCTACGTCCGCACCCCCGCCCCGCTGTCCCCGCAGACCCGCGCCGCGGTCCTCGCAGAGCTGCGCGCCGCGGTCGCCGAGGGCAACTGGGGTCGGGTCCTCGACATCGAGCTGATCGCGGTCGAGGAGGACCAGCGCCACCCCGACCAGCCGCGGTTGATGAACGAGGTTCGCGCGGTCGTCGGCTCGGCGCGAGAGGTGGCGGCCTAATGGGTACGACGATCATCGCCGTGGTCGGCGCCCTGGCCGGCGCGTTCGGCACGACTGCGCTGCAGTACGTGACGACGACCCGCCAGCAGCGCCGCCAGGCCCTCGCGGATGCCGTGAAGGCCCTGCTCGCCGCCATCGTCGGCCACCGTGAGCACCAGTGGCTGAAGATCGCCGCGCGCCGGGATGGCCTGCGGGACGTCGAGGGCGCGCGCGAGAAGCGTTACGCCGCGCGCTCATCTGTCACATCCGCCATGGACGCGGTGTACATGGCCACCCGGGACTCCGCGCTGCTGGCCGCCGCTCAGGAGGCTATCGACGCGGCGTTCGCCCTCGGGGACGCCCCGGAGGACGAGATCGACGCGGCCGGGGAGCGGGCCCGCAAGGCGCACACCGCGCTGAGGCTCGCCGCCGCGAAGGCGGTGGCTTGAGATGCGTACCCGACCGGCTGTCGTCCTCGCCGAACTGCTGACCATCGCCCTGTTCCTCGCCGCCCCGCAGGCGTTCGGGGCCGCGGCCAACGCAGCCCTCGCGACGTTGCACTTCCTCCTGACGACCGAGCCGGGCGCCGTGCTCCTCGGGGTCGCGCTCGCGGCGACGCTGCTGTGGCTGGCCGCCTCGTCGCTGGGCCGGCCGCGCGGGAGGTGCGCGTGATGGCCGGCCCGGACGGCATGCCGCCGCTGGCCGCCGCGCGCGTCACGGCCCGAGAGGTGCTCGACCACTACCGGGTGACCGACGTCAACGACCTCGACGCGCTCGCCGAGGCGTACAGCGCACTGCACACCACCCTCGGGCGCCTTCTGGACGCCCACGACCGAGAGGAAGGACTGTGACCACCCCGCCGACGAACGGCACGCCCGTCGGGTCGTTCGAGGGCTTCCGCCCGCTGCTGCCGCTCCAGGCCGAGCCGGACCCGGCGCAGCAGGCCGCGATCGACCACCACGCCCGGCGCATCAAGGAATTGGAGGCGCAGCTTGACGGGATTCGGAAGCAGCGTGAGGAGCGCCGCCCGCCGAAGCCGGAGCCCGCTACCGCGGTGAAGCCGGACCGCGCGGAGCGGTTCGACACGTGGTCGCTGCGCCTGGCGCTGGCCGCGACGATCGGCCTGACCGCCTCCGGCGAGTACGCGCTCGCGAAGCTCGCGGGCTGGCCCGGGTCGCTGGCGTGGCTGCTGCCGGTCGCGATCGACGTGTACGTCGTGCAGACGTTCCGCCGGCACCGCGACGTTCTGCCCGCCCTGCTGCTGATGATCGCCGCGAACGCGATCTACCACCTCGCGGACCGGACCGAGTTCGGCATGGCCGCGAAGGACCGCCCGGAGTGGTGGCTCATCGTCGGCGTGGCCGCTATCGCGCCGGTCGTGATGTGGCGCATCCACCGCATCGGCCGACCGCGCGAGAGTGCCCCGGCGCCGAGTGCGAGTGCTCCCGTTGAGAGTCCCGCGCCCTCCGTGGATGAGAGTGCGAGTGAGGCACCGCGCGTGGATGAGAGTCCGCGTGAGAGTGCGCCCGCTGAGAGCCCCGGTGCGAGCGGTGAGAGCGCGCCCCCGCCCCCGCCGCGCGAGAGCAAGCCGAAGCCCCGGCGCCGTGCACGCGAGAGCAAGCCGACGGTGTCGGCCATAGGCGACCGTGAGCGCGAGATCGACGACCTCGTCGCTCTCATGCGAAAGCGCGGCGACGCCGACGCGGTGAAGCTCTCAGACGCTCAGGCGATCGTCGCCAGCAACTCCGAAGCGACCGCCGCCCGCCGCCTGAAGGCGGCTCGTGAGACCTACCGCCAATCCGCGTAACCCCAACCTGAAGGAGTCTGATGGCTACCCCGATCCCGCGCCCGTCGGCACCTGCGCCGAACGGCCGCCCGACGCCGAACGGACGTGGCCGCCCGAGCGCCCCCGCGCCGAAGATCAAGAACGGCGGCGGGTTCAACACGTCGCTGAACCCCACGATCAACATCACCAAGATCCAGGGCGGTGCGCCTGCGCCTGCCGTCACTAAGGACGGACAGCAGGGCTCCCCGGGCGGCGACTTCATGTCGAACGAGGACATCCGGGCGTTCTCCGAGTATGTGCGCAAGGCTGCGCGGAAGCGGGCGGTCGAGCGGGCGCTGGACGCGGAGATGCTGGAGGCCCGGCTGCGGAACATCCCGGACGGGTACGGGTCGATGTCCGGTTCGCGGGCCCGCGCCCGTCGTGTGAGCCGGCATCTGAAGCGGATCGCGCAGGCCGAGAAGCTGATCGCAAAGTACGGCTCGGCGCTGTACGCCGCGTTCGAGCGCGAGTACGAGGCCGAGCTGATGAAGATCGGCAAGGCGCGCACGCAGCAGAAGCGGCCGCAGAAGTTCGGCTGGTTCTGATGCCGGACCTGTTGATCGCTGCCGGGGCCGCGCTGCTGTTCGCGGTGTGGCTCCGGCTGGAGTTCTACGTCCTGATCCACGACGGCCTGATGATCGCCGCCGGGCTGTTCTTCGCCTACATCCTCGTCGCCGCGCAGGTTCGCGGCTGACACCCCTCTGACCTGCACCGACACTGGAGCTGACATCGTGGCTGACACCCTCAAGAACGATGCGTGGAAGGGCGTGAAAAGCCCGCACGCCCGCCCGTGGATCGCGCTCGTCGGCCAGGTGCCGGCGACGTTCGCGGCGAACCAGGCGTGGGGCGGCTCGCCCCTCGCCGCCGTCGGCATCACCCTCGCCTCCGGCGCGCTGACCGCGGCCACCTGGTGGGCGGGGAAGGACACCAGCGAGCCGCGGCGCATCCACGCCACCGCCACTACCGCCTGCGCGACCGGCTACTTCACCGCCGCGACCTACTCCGACCCGCTCGGCTCGACGCAGCTCTCGTGGCTGGCGATCGGCGGGGCGGCGCTCGCCGCCTCGTGGAACGTCCGTAAGACGCTGCGGGTCAACCCCGACAAGCAGCAGGGCGAGCAGCAGGCAGGGGAGACCGGCGTGCTGGTCAAGAGCCTCGGGAAGGCGAAGGCCAAACTCAGGGGCGAGCCAACTGTGGAGCCCAACAAGGTCACCGCCGACCTGCAGCTCGACTCGGGTCATGTCACCCCCGACGACCTGACCGGCCGCGTCAAGAACATCGCCTCTGAGCTGCAGGTATCGCCCAACTCGATCCGCTTCGTCACCGACCCGGAGCGCGCCGACCGCCTCACGATGGTCGTCGTGCCCGAGGACATGCTGAAGGAGCCCACCCCCTGGCCGGGGTTCTCCAACCCCGGCGGGTCGATCACCGACCCGATCCACATCGGGGTTTACGAAGACGGACAGGCCGCGGTGCTCTGGTTCCCCGCCGACCCGGGCACCAACAGGAACGCCACCCACCTCCTGGTGCCGGGCATGACCGGCTCCGGAAAGACCGAGGGCCTGTCCGTGGCTCACCTTGAGGTGCTGTCCAAGCGGGACGTGTTCATCTGGGCCGCCGACCCCTCCAAGGGGCAGCAGTCCTTCGGCCCGTTCCTGCCGTGGCTGGACTGGGTGGAGATGTCAGAGGCGGGTGGCGAGGCGATGATCGACGCCCTGCAGCAGGTCATCACCGCCCGCGCCGATGCCCTCGGTCGCGCCGGGTTCAAGAACTGGACCCCGGAGGCGTTCGAGCAGTTGGGCATGAAGTACGGCATCGTGTGGATCGAGGAGGCTGGCCGGTTCTTCCGCAACGGCACGGAGATGGAGGCCCTGGTCATGGAGGCCCGCTCCGCCGGCCTCAGCGTGGAGATCAGCCTGCAGCGCCCTTCGTCCACCTCGATGCCCACTGACGTGCGCGAACAGCTCGGCGCAGTGCTCTGCTTCGGCGTCAAGAAGAGCGAGACCGCCGACATGGCGCTGCCGGAGGACGTGCGTGACGCCGGCGCCCGCCCGGAGGCGTGGGAGAACCGCAAGCCCGGCTACGCCTACCTCGTCGCACCCGGCGTGGACGAGGAGCGCTACCCCATGCCGCTGCGCACCTACCGGACGAAGCCCGAGGTGATGGCCGTCGCGCTGGCCCAGCTTCCGCGCAGCGAGGCCGACGCCGTAACCGCTGTCGCCGCAGGTGAGGCGTATGCCAACCGCACGATCTACCTGCCCGACGACGCGCCGCAGCAGACCGAAGGGGTCACGATGACCAAGGAACAGCACGACGAGCAGCGCGCGGCCGACGAAGAGACGCTGCTGGAGCGGCAAGTCGAGCGGGACATCGCTGCCCGCCTCGGCGACGACGACGGCGACGACGCCGACCTGCAGGGCATCGACCCGGACCGGGAGATCCCGCCGATCCCGGCGGGTCAGGTGTGGCAGTTCGCCGAGCCGTCGCAGGCACGGGAGCGCACTCCCGACGAGGCGATGGCCGAACTGTTGGCGATGCTCGACGAGTTCCGCGCGAACGGGTTGGAGCACGTCGGCCCGAAGGACTTCAAGCCCTACGGGAAGGACTCGCGGATCGGCCGCTCCCGGTCGTGGATCTCGGAGAAGCTGACCGACCTCGCCGACGACTCCATCCACCTGGAGGAGACCGAGGAGGCCGGCGTGTACCGGCTGCTCTACCCGGAGCTGGCATCCGCCTGACCTGCACCAACATGCACCAGCACCGGCTGGCATGTCAGCGGCGAATGTCAGCCGGTCTGGCAGCCCCGCCCACCTAGGTCAACGCGCGCGCGAGAGCGCCTGACACCCCCCTCTGGCACCCCCGCCGGGACCGCCTGGCCTTCCAGTCGTCACAAACCACAACAAACCTCACCATAATGAAAGGAGGCGTTGAGCGTGCTTGCCTCGTTCGATACCGCCTGGTGCTTCGCCCGAACCGAAGACGGTCAGTGCCCCGCGTCGGCCGCCATCGCCGCCCCGATCCCGCTCTGCAGGGCGCACCAGATCGAGGTGGCCCTTCAGGTCGTGCCCGGTGCGCTGGCCGAACTGTGGAGCAGCGCCCGCGCGGCGCAGATACGACCCGAAGGCGTCACCGCCGAAGCCCTGCCGGTCGTCGTCCCGGCGCAACTGCCGCGGGCCCACGCCTCCGTCGTGTACTTCATCCAGAACGGCAATCGAGTCAAGATCGGTCACACCACGCGGCTGCCGAACAGACTCGCCACGCTCACCCTCCGGAAGACGAACGTGCTCCTCCTCCTGCAAGGAGGGAGCGAGCTGGAGTCGGCACTGCACGCCAGGTTCCAGCAGGCGCGCGTGGACCGCACGGAGTGGTTCAGGACTACGCAGGAGCTGCTGACGTTCATCCGCGAGAAGCAGCAGTCCGCCCTCAAGGGCGAGCTGGTGGCCATGGATGTGGACGTGGAGGGGGAGGACAGGCTTCCGCCCGGCGTCGCCCGTCAGCGCCTCCTCGACCACATCCGGGCGCACCGGGACTCCGGGGAGGAGCTGATCGGCCCTCGGCACTTCAAGCCCGTCCTGGGTGCCCTCTCGCGGTCCCGCGCGTGGGTGTCGGGAGAACTCAAGCAGCTCGCCGCCGAGGGAGCCCTCGCGCCGGGCGACGAGCCCGGCGACTACCTGATCGTTTCTCTGCCAGGCGAAGGCGCCGAGGAGGCCGACCGCGGCTGACGGCTGCCCGCGCCGCCGGTCCCGCACCGGCGGCAAGGGGAGTTGTCAGCGCCGGCTGGCACCCACACGAGAGGAGACCACCGTGAGCATCCGTGCCCGCCACGCCGCCGTGCGTGAACTGAAGGCCGCCGAGGAGGCCCTCGCAGGCCTGTACGACGAGACCGATCAGACACCGCGCTGGTACGAGGCGAACCGGCGGGTTGCCGACGCCGAAGAGAACCCGCACCTGCCGGACCGCTACCGCGACCCCCGCGACCGCTGCGGCTGACCGGGCACCTGTCCGGCACGACGGGAGGAGATCGAGATGGGATTCATGGATCGGATCATCGGCACCCCGGAGGCGCGCGCCGCGCACCGCGAGGCCCGCGAGCACCTGGACGAGGTGTCGCGCAGGGACCGCGAGGAGACCGACGAGTTCCTGGACGCGAACAACCGGGTGATCGAGACCGAGAAGGACCTGCCGCGGTGGCGTCGCGGCTAGGGCAGACCGGCCGAACCAACAGAGAGGAGATCGACATGGGAACGAGCGACGGACTGTCCAGCTACTCCGGGGCCGACGAGGAGATGCGGACCGGCCAGGACCGGGACAAAGGCAAGACCGAGCGCCGCGGCTGACGGCTGCCTGTCCTGCCCGGCGCCGCCGGGTGGGGCTGGGAGCCGGAACAGACCCGGACACCGAAAGGAGATCGACATGGGCAAGAAGGAGACCCAGGCTGCCGTGGACGCACTGCGCGTCGCGCACCAGGTCGTGCACGACTACGGCGAGGACTCCCCGGAGGCATGGAGCGCGGCGGAGGCGGCGGTCGACGCCGCCCGGCGCCCGGGAGTCAACCCCGACGACCACAACAACGCCTGAGGAGGACTGATCATGACCGCAACGAAGACCCGCACCATCGACGGACTCATCGCCGAGTACGCCGAGCCGATCGCCGGCGCCGTCGGCATCGAAGTCGACGGCGGCCTCACCCTGCCCGGCTTCACCCGGCTGCTGTCCGACGCCGCGGACACGCTGAGCCCCGCGGACTCCATCCGCGAGTACCTGGAGGACGCCGCCGAAGCGCTCGGCGCGCTGGCCTACGTGGACACGGACAGCGCCCGGCAGGCCGTGCTCCGCAAGGTGGACGGGCTGCTGTACGAGGCCAACAGCGACCTGGAGCTGATCTGATGATCCGCCGACTGATCGCCATGGCCGCGGGCTGGACCTGCGGCATCTGCGGCGACTGGAACGGAAGCCAGGAACTGACGTGCGCCTGCGGCGCAGGGAGGGGTTGACCACCATGACCACCGAGACCGAGCCCGAGACCATCCGCTACACCGCCGACGTGGTGTGCATCCGGAGCGGCGCCGTCCTGCTGATCGAGCGCGGTCACCCGCCGCACAAGGGGGCGTGGGCGCTGCCCGGGGGCCACGTCGACACCGGAGAGACCAGCCGTGCCGCGGCTGCCCGCGAACTGGCCGAGGAGACGGGCGTGAAGGTCGCCCCCGCGCACCTGCACCAGATCGGCGTGTGGGACGCCCCCGGCCGTGACCCCCGCGGCCGGTACGTCGGTGTCGCCTACCTCGCCGTCGTGCCCGCCGGCACCGAGGCGGTCGCCGGGGATGACGCGCGCCGTGCCGAGTGGTGGCCGCTGGACGCGCTGCCGGACCTTGCCTTCGACCACGCCGACATCATCGCCGCCGCCGAAGGCGAGTTCGGCGAGCTTCACAGGAGGGACTGACCGATGTTCGAGACCACCACCACCGCGTGGCCGGAGGGCGTCATCGCCCGCTACCTGACCGTCGGCGGGGCGACCGTCGACCTGACTCACCGGCTCACCGTGCACAAGCACCCGGAGCCGTTCGCGACCCGCGCCTCCTGTTCCGCCTGCCCGGCCTCCAACGAGTTCAGCCACTGGTTCCGCTCCGGCTGGAGCTCCGACAAGGAGGAGCGCGACGAGGAGAAGGCCAACGAGCACGCCCGCGAGTGGGCCCAGTCCCACGCCGAGGTCTGCCGCGCCCTGCCCAAGCCCGAGGGAGTCTGACCGCCATGCGATTTAGCGACGAGGACTGCGCCCGCATCGCCACCGAGTACGACGAACGCGCGGATGACCTGGAAGGGATTGCCGACAATCTCGCTGCCATGGGCTGGTCGTTGGCCGCCGAGTACAAGCGCAGCAGCGCGCAGGCTGCCCGCGAAGTCGCCGACGCAGCCCGCGAGGGTGGCAGCGCTCTGACCCAGATGTGGGGGGACTGACCGATGCCCAAGCCGCTGCCCGAGACGCCGCGCCCCGAGGTGGGGCAGCGGCCCGTACCCGCCGCGATGACCGAGGAGGAAGCCGCGGTCGCCGGGGACGCCATCATCCGACGGGCGCTGAGCGACCAGCCGGTGCCGACCTCGTTCCGCGACGACACCCCCCTGCCCGCTGTTGGCTCGACGCCGCCGGTCGCGCAGCCTGGCCGGCCGCCGATGTCCCAGGCCGCGACCGACGCGTCCGGGCTGATGCTCGCCGCCGGTGTCGGCTCCCTCGGTGTCGGCGGCGCCGTGTCGCTGGTGCTGTTCGCGTCCGGGTACGCCGACCCGGTGGTGGTGGCGCTCCTCGGCGGGGCGCCCGTCGCGCTCGTGGCCGCTCTCTCCCGGCTCGCCAAGCGGGCCCGGCCCGAGCCCGAGCACCACCACCACTACACCGGCCCCGTCGTGCACGAGCACCGCGAGGTCACCAACCACAACCGGTGGTGGGGCAAGTCCACCAGCAGCAGCTAAGGAGGGGGCATGGCCTGGATCCCGCCCGGCTACACGCCGGCCGAGTACGTCGACGCCCTGCTCGTCACCGCGTTCCCCGCCGCCTACGCGTTCGAGGGGGCCACCGACTGCGACGTCACCATGTACCTGAGCGAACCGGACGGCATCGCCCAACTGCAGCGGTTCGTCGCGGACGCACCCGACGCGCGGATCCCCGAGTGGATGCGCGGCCGGCTCCGTGACGCCGCCGCCGGTATCCCTGCGACTTGAGGGCCGACACCGACGCGAGGAGAAATGACCAATGGGCTACATGCACTACGAGATCACCCGCAATGGCGAGACCATCCAGGCCGGCTACGGCGTCGAGACCATCTGCGAGGAGGACGGTTGCACGGAGCAGATCGACCGCGGGCTGGGCTGCCTGTGCGGGGAGACGCCGGGTGGCGACGAGCACGGCTGCGGCGGCTACTTCTGCGGCAAGCACCTGTTCATCGGCTCCGGCGTCGGCGAGGGCCTGTGCAAGCGCTGCGACGACCGCTACGAGGCCGAGCACGGCGAGCCGGAGGACTTCGAAGGCGACGCGATGACCGTCACGTTCGCCCACAACGGAGGATGATGGGCGGCATGGACGATCTGGTGGCGTTCCTGCGGGCGCGGCTGGGCGAGGGCGAGGCCGCGCTCATCCGGTACCGCGACGGCCACGACGGGCCCTGCCTCAACTACCGCGGCCAGGAGCCCGAGGGCTACGACGAGTACGACTCGTGCTACCTGCATATCGAGACCGCGGACGCCACGCCGTACCGGGACGTGGCGTTCGGTCTCGCCGACATCGACGCCAAGAGGCGGATCGCCGATCTGCACCAGGCTGATGACGAGAAGGCGGAAGCCCCCATCTGCACCACATGCCTGTATGCGCCGCCATGCGAGACCCTGCGTGCCCTCGCCCTGCCTTACGCCGACCACCCGGACTACCGCGAGGAGTGGCGACCGTAGGGCCGTCCGGCCCATCCGCCCGCCGTCGAGCGCCCCGTACACTCCCGGGGCGCTCGCATCATTTCAGGGGGGATCATGCGTATCCGCACCATCGCCGCCGCAGTCGCGGCACTCGCCCTGCCGCTCACCGCATGCGGCAGCGACGGCGGGACCGTCAGCCAGTCCAAGGGCTCCTGCAAGGACGCCATCCGGGACCTCGTCAAGGATCCGGACGCCGCAGGCGACGAGAAGCCGCCAGCCTGTGAAGGCTTCACCGACGCCGAGCTGGAGGACATGGCGAAGGAGGTCCTCGGCGACGAACTCGCCGGCAGCCTCGACGTCGATGCGGAGGAGCCCGCCGAGGAGAAGCCGGCGGCGGACACGTCGCTGACGGTCGGCGAGACGTTCACCTACGACGACGGCCTCGCGGTCACCGTCGACTCGATCCGGGAGTTCAGCGACTTCGGCGAGTTCGACTACCCGCCGGAGGACGGCGACACCGCGTTCCGGATCAACCTCACCTTCGACAACGGCACCAAGAAGCCCTTCTCCCTCGACGACCTGTACCTGTCGGTGGAGGGCGCGACGAACGGAGGCGCGGCCGAGGGCAACTACTGGGAGAACGGCTCCAAGGAGATCACGGGCCGCGTCGCTCCCGGCGTGGCGACCAACGGCACCTCGGACCACACGCTCGCGGCCAAGTACGGCCGGGACGTCGTCGTGACCCTCGGCCGGCTCGACGAGGCCAACCTGATGGCGGACGACCTCGAATGGTCCGGCAGCATCAAGTGACCGGGATAATGGGCTGCATGGACCCCTTCCCGCCGCTCGGCTGCCGCCTCCACGGTCAGTGCTGCTCGGTGCCTTGGGGATACGACCCCGACCACACCGACTCCGCCCGCCCGTACACGGTGGATGAGCTGGCCGAACGGCTGGAAGCACCGCACCGCTACGCCTACGGGCCGTACCGGGACTACGAAGTCGCCTTCCATGTGTGGCGGTCGATGCGCCGCGACTCCCGGCTGAACGCCGAGGAGGAGGATGTTCATGTGCTCGGCCGGATCGAGAACGCCGGGCTCATGGACGTCTTGCGGGACCACCCGGAGATCGCCGAAGCTCTCGGAGTCGCTTGACAACCAGACCTGCACCGAAGGATCATTCCAGGCAACCTAGAACTTCTGTCGCAAGGGCCACTCACGCGAGTGGCCCTTCGTCATTTCCGGCGGGAGGTGCACATGCCTCCGATCCTCGTGGCAGCCGACGAGGCCGCCTACTACAGCGGCCGGTCCGTGGGCGCCATCTGGCGGTGGGCGTCCGAAGGTCGCATCACCCGGCACCGGTCCGGCCGCCGAGTCCGCTACGACCTCGACGAGCTGCCGCACGCGATCCGCGACGAGGACACCCGCGAGGTCATCGACATCCCGCCCGCGCCGCCGCTGCCCGAAGGCACGCAAGCCGCCTGAGCCTGGAGGCCCCATGGAAATGATCCGCCGCGGCATCGACTACATCTGCGCCCGCTACGGCAGGAAGGCGCGCCCCTTCCCCGTGCAGTATCACGTCGGCGGCACGATCGATGGTGCTGAACTCCAGCGTGCCGTCCAAGGCTGCCGGGCTGGCCGAATCCGCTGACCCCCTGATCGCCTCCGCTCCACTTCCCCCGGGGCGTAGAGGCCCTGCGGCCCGCCCGGTCACGGGCAACGGGCGGGCCGCCACACTCTCCCGCTGTCCGGCGATGGGACCGAAGAGATCCTCCCGCGGCCGTTAACGCGGTCGCGGTGTGCGCGCAGCGACCGGACAGCGGGGCACACGCCCGAACCCGCAACCCGCTGAGGAGCCCGCCCATGGCGAACCCGCTTGCGCACCTCGTTGGCAGTGTCTTCGTCGGGACCGACGACGAAGGCAACGTCATCGCATCGGGCCGCATCACCGAAGCCGAGTATGTCGACGGGGCGGTCACGTTGACCGTCCACGGGTACGAGGACCCTCCCTCGCTGACCCAGCCCCCCAGCGCTACCCCGTAGGAGTCCGCCATGCCCCGTACCGCGCTCACCGTCACCCAGGCCACGCGCGCAGGCGTAGCGCTCCCCGCAGCCACCGCAGGCGACGTCGCCAACGGCAACAGCGTGGCCAACAACGGGCGGGTCATCCTGCTCGTCACCAACACCAACGCATCCACCACGGCGCGCACCATCACGTTCAACACCGTGCGCACAGTCGACGGACTCACCGCACCCGAGCGCGTGGAGTCCATCCCCGCGGGCGAGACGCAGTTGTTCGGGCCGTTCGACCCCACCGACTACGGGCCCAGCCTCGCCATCGACCCCGAGCACGCTGAGGTCACCATCCAGGCCATCCGGGTGTGAGCCCATGGCCCGCCGTGGACTGAGGGTGTGCAGCACACCCGGCTGCCCCGAGTACACCGAGGGCGGCAAGTGCGCGGGCTGCAAGGGCGATGCCGAGCGCAGGCGCGGCACCTCCACGCAGCGCGGCTACGGCACCGCACACCGGCGCCGCTTCCGGGCCGCCGTCCTCGACCGCGACCCCGTGTGCACCGTGTGCGGGCAGGCCCCGTCCCGGCACGCCGACCACCACCCCCTCAGCCGGCGCGAGCTGGAGGAGCAAGGGCTCGACCCCAACGACCCCAGGCACGGGCGTGGCTTGTGCGGGCCGTGTCACTCGGCGGAGACCGCAGCCCATCAGCCCGGCGGGTGGAACGCCCGGTGACCGCGAGCGGTTACGGAGGGTGGGGGGTCACCCCCGGCGAGCATGATCCACAGACCGCCGGGGAGGGTTCTGGGAGGTCTGCGGGGTTCAGAGATCCACTGCCGGTGACGCAACGTGACCGGCCTCGTGTCGCGCAAGGCGACCAACCGAAGGAAGATCACCATGCCGAAGGGTGGTGCACGTACCCGATCGGGCCCGGCCCCTGATCCCAATGCGCTTCAGCGTGAGCGGGACGCGGGCGAGTGGACGATCCTCCCCGCCCAGGGGCGTGCTGGCGCAACGCCGGTGTGGCCGCTGACGGAGGAGTCGCGGCGTGAGGCCGAGCTGTGGGAGCGGCTCTGGCGGTTGCCGCAGGCGTTGATGTGGGAGCGATACGGCCAGGAGGTGGAGGTCGCGCTGTATGTGCGGCGCCTCGCCGAGGCTGAGGAGCCGGAGTCGAAGGTCACGGTCGGCACGCTGGTGCGCCAGATGGCCGACAGTCTGGGGCTGACGACGCCTGGGATGCGGGCGAACCGGTGGCGGGTCGACGCCGGGCAGGAGCCGGCCCCGTCCGCTCGCCCCGCGGCGAAGCGCGCGTCTGCGCGGTCGCGGCTGAAGGTCGTGCCGGGTGGTGACGGCTGATGGACGAGCAGCGGGTGTTCCTGGTCAAGCCCGGTGACCTTCTGGTGTTCGGCAACGTAGGCGAGGTGCCTGCGGATTCTGTGCAAGCCCTGAGCCATCTGCTGCGCGAAGAGATCGGCGTGCGTGCCGTCGTGTTCGCGGCGGACATCGACATGGCTGCGGTGCCCGGTGGAGACGCCTGACGGGTTCGTCGTCGACTTCCCGACGTTGTGGGTGGGCATCGACTGGATCGAGCACCACTGCGTGGTCCCGGACGGGTTCCGCAAGGGCGAGTCGTTCGAGATGTACGACTGGCAGTTGTGGTGCACCGCGAACCATTACCGGATCAAGCCGAGGGCGAAGCAGGGTCAGCTCGCGCCGGCATTCCACAGTCGGCGCAGCCAGTGCGTCGCCCCGCAGAAGACGGGTAAGGGCCCGTGGTCGGCGGGGATCTGCGCTCTTGAGGGTGTGGGGCCGGCGGTGTTCGACGGCTGGGCCCGCGGCGGCGAGGTGTACGAGTGCCGGACGTGGGGCTGCGGCTGCGGCTGGGTGTACGAGTACGAGCCCGGCGAGGCGATGGGCCGGCCGTGGCCGACGCCGCTGATCCAGATCACGGCGTTCTCGGAGGAGCAGACGGACAACGTCTACCGCCCTCTGCAGTCGATGATCCGCAATGGTCGGCTCGGTGAGTTGATGCGGGTCGGCGAGCAGTTCA
Organism: Streptomyces aculeolatus; assembly: GCF_020400605.1. GTDB lineage: Bacteria > Actinomycetota > Actinomycetes > Streptomycetales > Streptomycetaceae > Streptomyces > Streptomyces aculeolatus. Next base: position 336,472 of record NZ_JAINRD010000005.1, read on the forward strand.
TCCGGCTGCCGAACGAGGGCCGCATCGACGTCGTCACGTCGTCCGCGCAGTCGCGCCTGGGTAACCCGGTGACGTTCGTGCTGCAGGACGAAACGGGCCTGTGGACGGTCGGGAACAAGATGACCCGGGTCGCGGAGACGCAGCGTCGCGGCGCGGCCGGTATGGGCGGCCGGACGATGGAAACGACGAACTGCTGGGACCCGTCCGAGGAGTCCGTGGCGCAACGCACGTCCGAGGCGAAGGTCCAGGACATCTTCCGCTTCCACCGCACCCCGCCGGCGAGTCTGTCGTACCGGAACAAGGCGGAGCGGCGGCGGATCCACCGGTTCGTGTATGCCGGGTCGACGCACGTTGATCTGGATGCGATCGAGGCTGAGGCCGCCGAGCTGTTGGAGCGAGATCCGGAGCAGGCTGAGCGGTTCTTCGGCAACCGGGTGGTGTACGGCGCCGGGTCGTGGGCGAACGGAGACCTGTGGGACAGCCGGGCCGAGCCCCGCGAGGTACCGGACGGCACGCCGGTGGTGGGCGGCTTCGACGGCTCCGATGTGGACGACTGGACGGCACTGCGGCTGGAGACGCTGGACGGCTACCAGTTCACCCCCACCTACGGCCCGGACAGCCTGCCGACAATCTGGAATCCGGCGGACTTCGGCGGACAGGTGCCGCGGCTGGAGGTCGAGGCCGCGGTGGACGAGATGTTCGCGCGGTTCGACGTGGTGAGGTTCTACGTGGACCCGCCGTACTGGGAGTCGGAGGTCGACGCCTGGGCTGAGCGGTACGGGGAGAAGCGGGTGGTCCGCTGGTACACGTACCGCACGGTGCAGATGCACGCGGCGGCTGAGCGGCTGCTGACGGACATCGGGAAGGCCGAGTCGACGTTCCGGCACGACGGTTGCCAGATCACCGCGACGCACATCCGGAACGCCCGGAAGGCGGCCCGGCCCGGGGGTCGGTATGTGCTGGCGAAGGCGAGCCCCACGCAGAAGATCGACGCGGCGATCCCCTCGATCGTTGCCCACGAAGCCGCCGGTGACGCGGTCGCGGCCGGGCTGGCGAGGCCGCGGAAGAAGTCCCGGATGATCGTGCTGAGGTGAGGTGAGCCCGTGGAGCGGACCGACCTGCAGTGGCTCACCCACCTGATCGACTGCCACGACACGGAGAAGCGGGAGCTGAAGCTCCTCGACTCGTACTACGAGGGCGAGCAGCCGCTGTCGTACATGGCGCCGGAGTTGCTGGCGGAGATGGACGACCGCGTTCGCCAGGTGGTGGTGAACTGGCCGCAGTTGGTGGCCGACTCGATCGAGGAGCGCCTCGATGTGGAGGGCTTCCGCTTCCCGGGCGAGCCGGCGGCGGATGAGGATCTGTGGCGGATCTGGCAGGCGAACAACCTGGATGAGCAGTCCCAGCAGGGACATCTCGACGCGCTGGTCATGCGCCGGTCGTATGTGGTCATCGGCACCGGCGACGAGGACGACATTCCGCTGATCACGGTGGAGTCCGCGTTGGACATGTTCGCCGAGCACGACCCGCGGACGCGTCGGCTGGCGGCGGCGGTGAAGCGGTGGCGCGAGGAGCAGCCGGATGGCTCTCCGGTGGACTTCGCGACGCTGTACCGGCCGGATGCCACGTCGTGGTGGGTGAAGGGCTCGGACGGGGTATGGGCCGAGTACGAGCGGGATGAGCACGATCTCGGCGAGGTCCCGGTGGTGGTGCTCGCGAACCGGACCCGGCTGAAGCGCCTGGGCGGCGTCAGCGAGTTCAAGGCGGTCATTCCGCTGTCCGATGCCGCATGCAAGATCGCCACGGACATGATGGTCAGCGCCGAGTATCACGCGACTCCGCGGCGGGTGGCGTTCGGGTTCGGCGAGGAAGACTTCGTCGACGAGCAGGGCCGCAAGGTCTCGGCGTTCAGCCGGATCATCGGCCGCATGTGGGCGACGGAGAAGAACCGCAAGGAAGACGGCGCGGACGTCGTCCAGTTCCCCGAGGCGTCGCTCAGCAACTTCCACGACACGATCAACCAACTCGCGAGGCTCGTCGCGTCGCTCGCCGGCCTGCCGCCGCACTTCCTCGGCTACGCCACGGAAAACCCCACGTCGGCGGACGCGATCCGCTCCTCCGAGGCCCGGCTCGTGAAGCGCGCCGAGCGTAAGCAGCGGGCATGGGGCGAGGCGTGGGAGCAGGTGATGAGGATCGCGATCCGCGTCCGCGATAGGGCGTGGAACCCGGAGGCGCGGGCGCTGGAGACGATCTGGCGCGACGCATCCACCCCGACGGTCGGCATGAAGGCCGATGCCGCGGTCAAGCTCCACACCGCGAAGATCGTGCCGCTGCGGCAGACCCGCGAGGACATGGGCTACACGCAGGTGCAGATCGCCCGTATGGAGGAGCAGGACGAGCAGGCCGCACAGGACGCTCTGACGCGCATCGCCGGTGGCGACGTGGCCGCCATGTTCGGGCCCAAGTCGGCCGACGATCCTGACGGCGACGCCGAGCGGGAGCCGGAGGCGGCCGGTGCCGCCGCGGGATGAAGCGGATGCCGTCGCGGTTGCCCGCTACCGGCAGATCCAGGCGGTGTCCAGGCAGGTTGTCACCGAGGTGCAGGGCATCTGGGCAGGCCTTCCGGCGCACCGCATCGAAGCGGAACTCGCCGGGGAGGCTGGCGCGCGGATCGTCGCCGCGGTGGTCGCAGGACAGTTGAGCGTGGCGCAGGGCGCGCAGGCGTTCCTGGCCGCGATCCTCGCCGCTCAGGGCGTGGCCGCAGCGCCGGTCGGCGCGGTGGCTGCCGCCGCGTTCGCGGGCGTCGCCTCCGACGGTCGCCCGCTGGAGACGCTGCTGTTCCTACCGGCGCTGGCGGTGACGCAGGCGCTGGCCGCGGGCCTGTCGCCAGCGGATGCGATGCTGCGGGGCCTCGCAACGTTGGCCCGCTACGCGGGTACGCAGATCGCCGACGCGGGCCGCGGCGCGGATCAGGTGGCGATGGTCGCCGAGCGCCGCGTGGTGATGTACACGCGCGTCGTGCAACTCCCGGCCTGCGCCCGCTGCATCATCCTCGCGGGCCAGACGTACAGCTACTCGAAGGGCTTCCGCCGGCATCCGATGTGCGACTGCACGATCAGGCCACTCACCGAGCGCGAGTACGACGCCGCCGCGTCGCCGCGGGAACTCTTCCAGCAGATGAGCGCGGCGGAGCAGCGCCGCCGCTTCGGCGAGGCGGGGGCCCGGGCGATCCGCGAGGGCGCCGACATGGGGCAGATCGTCAACGCCCGCCGCGGCATGAGCACCGCAGGTGCCACCACTTCGGAGGGCACCACTCGCCGCGGCTGGTACGCCCACACCGCCCGCCGCGCCGGCTCCGAGTTTGACCGGTCGCCCGGCACGCGCTTCGGGCAAGCCACCTCGACCCGCTACGGCCGCACGACGACACCGCGGCTGATGCCCGAGGAGATCTACCGCCAAGCCGGCGGCGACCGCGACGCCGCACTGCGGCTGCTGCGCCGCAACGGCTACCTCGACCAGTAACTCAACCCTGGCCGCGCGCAAGGCGTGGCCGGCCGACGTCCCGCAACGGGAGACACGATGCACCTGACCGCCTGCCGGACGACTGCCGCCCACGGCGCAGCCTGGTTCCGGCTCAACCGCCACGACGACCCCGAACCGGCTGACCCGCCCGAGGCCGACCCTGGGCCCGACGAGCCCGAGCCGGCCGACCCGGAGCCCGAATCCGACCCGGAGGGCGCCGACGCGCTCGGTGACGCCGGGAAGAAGGCCCTGGACCGGATGAAGGCCGAGCGGGCGGCAGCCCGGCGGGAGGCCGCTGCCGCGAAGAAGGCCGCCGCGGAGGCCCAGCGCAAAGTCGACGAGTACGAGAACCTCAACAAGACGGAGCTGGAGAAGGCCACCAGCCGCGCCGAGGCGGCCGAGAAGCGCGCCACGGCCGCGGTGCAGCAGGCAGTGAAGGCCGAAGTGAAGGCCCTCGCCGCCAGGGAGTTCGCGGACCCCACCGACGCCGACCTCCTGGGCGACCTGTCGCGCTACGTCGGCGACGACGGCAACGTCGACACCGAGCAGATCGCCGCGGACCTTGACGGCCTGCTGGAACGCAAGCCGCACCTGCGCAAGCAGGCACCCGCCCCGGAGAAGCCGAAGGCGCCCCGACCGGACCCGTCGCAGGGGGCCCGGCCCGAGACGCCGCCGACCGACTACAGCAACGCCCCCCGCGACGAGCTGGCGAAGAAGCTCGGCGAGTACGGCGTGCGCCTCCGCGCGTGATCCACGTCCGGGCCCGACTGGGCGCCGGGCGAACCTCAATCGAGGTGACCGGTCACGAGGAGCACACCGAGCAGGGGCGGGTCTGCGCCGCGGTGTCGGCCATCACCCAAACCGCGCTGCTGGGCCTGGAGCAGGTCGCGCAGCATCACCCGGACCTCGTGTCCATCGAGATCACTCAGGAGTAGAGATGACCGTACAGACGGCTGCCAAGCCGTGGTTCCGGCTCGACCGCCACGATGTGCGGTCCACCCTGCCGGCGTCGATCCGCGCCATCATGCAGAACGGGCTGCTCGACGGCATGTTCCGCCAGTCCCTCGCGCCGGAGCTGCTGTTCCCGCAGGTCGCCGACGTCGAGCCGTGGCAGGGCGCCAAGGGCGACACGAAGATCATGACCCGGAACGGGCTCATGACGCCCGACCCGACGCCGACCACCGGCTCCGACGCGAGCACCGGCACGTACTCCATCGAGCAGTGGACCGTGACGATGGACCAGTACGGCAAGTCCATTGACACCGACCTGCTGGTGTCCTCGATGACGCAGGCGTCGAAGTACCTCAACGACGTCAGCCGGCTGGCGATCCAGGCCGGGCAGACCCTCAACCTGCTCGCCCGCAACAAGCTGTACGCGGCCTACGCGGGCGGCCGGACGTGGGCTTCGTCCGCGGGCACCTCGGACACGTCGCTTGAGGTCGCCTCCGTGGACGGCTTCACGCACGTCCTGGTCAACGGCGTGCCGACGGCAGTGTCCGCGTCGACCCCGCTGAACGTCACCGTCGACGGCGTCGCCAACACGGTCACCGGCGTGAACACCTCCACGCGGGTGCTCACCCTGGGCACGGCGCGCGTCGATGTCGCCGGCGACGCCGTGGTCTCCAGCCAGGCGCCGTATGCGGTGCGGGCGGGCTCGTCGAACGACACGGCGTTCGACCTCGGCGCCGGCGACCTGATCAAGTTCTCCCACTTCCGGGCCGCGGTCGCCCGGCTGCGGCGCATGCACGTGCCGCCGGCGGAGGGCTCCAACTACATCGCCCACATCGACTCCGTCACCGAGAGCCAGCTCTTCGAGGACACCGAGTTCCAGAACCTCTACCGCGGGCGCGCGGAGTCGGAGACCTACCGCAACCTGGCGCTCGGCGTGTTCGGCGGCATCGTGTGGGTCCGCAATGAGGTCGTGCCGTACCTCACCTCGGCGGCCACCGGGTACGAGGATCTGACGGCGACGGTGCACCGGCCGCTGGTGATGGGCGCGGGCGCCCTGATCGCGGCGCCGTTCGAGAACCCGGCCGGCCTGCTGTCGGAGACCGGAGTGCAGGACGTCCCCGACATCTCAATGATCAACGTGGCGCCGGGTGTGGACGTCGCGCGGATCGTCCGCCCGCCGCAGGACCGCTACCAGCAGAACGTCGCCACGACCTGGTCGTGGGTCGGCGACTACGGCGTGCCGTCCGACTCGCTCGCGAACGGCGACCCGGCGCAGTTCAAGCGCGCCGTGGTGCTGGAGCACTCGGCGAACTGACCCGCACTCCAGCCCGGCCCGCTCATGGGCCGGGCTGGGCAGCGAGAAGGAGGACTCGTGCGCGTCGTCGCCAACGAGAAGATGAAGGTGTTCCACGATCACGTCGCAATCACCCTCGAAGCCGGACAGGAGGTGTCCGGCAGCCTTGCCGCGATGCTCCTGCAGCGTGCCCACGGGAAGGTCACCCGCCTCGACGGCGACCGCGACCGAAGGGGCGAGGACGGGGGACAGGAGGATGCCCCCACGTCCCTCGAAGCGGCCGAAACCGCCGCCGCGGTGCTCGCGTGGGTCGGCGATGACCCGGCTCGCGCCGCCGAGGCGCTGGATGCGGAGGAGGCGCGGGACAAGCCGCGCTCGACCCTGATCAAGCAGCTCTCCAAGCTCATCGAGGACTGAGGGGGCGGTCGCCGTGGCTCTACCCCTGCTGGCGACCGTGCCTGACCTTGAGGCCGCGATGCAGTCGCCGGCGCCGCTCAACGAGGCGTCGGCCACGCTGGCTCTGCGCCGCGCGTCGGCCCGGGTGCGCGCCTACACCGGACAGACGCTCTCCTTCGTGTCCGGAGAGACCGTGGAGCTGGGCGGCGGGGAGCGGGTGCTGGCCCTTCCGCAACGGCCCCTCGTGGTGGACGACGCCAACCCGCTGACGGTGGTCGAGCTCCAGGTGTTCGGAACTACCGAGGTGCCGTTGACTGAGGGCACCGACTTCAGCCGGCTCGGCAACGAGCTGACCCGCGGCCAGCCGTGGTACCAGCCGACCCGGTACATGGGCTGGCCGTGGCAGGCCCGGCTCGGAGTGTGGGCGCCTAAGGTGCGCGTCACCTACTCCCACGGCGACGAAGAGATCCCGGACGACGTCGTCGATGTGGTGCTTGACCTGGCGGCCACGAACCTGACGAACCCGCAGGGGTTGCGGTCTTTGACGGTGGGCGGCGAGTCGGCGACCTACGCGGTGGAGACCGTCGGGAACGCGAAGCTCACCCGGGAACACCGTGCGGACTTGAGGCGGTACCGGCGGCCCGCATTCACGGTGGTCCCGTCGTGAGCCTGTTCTTCGCCCAGACCGTGAGCCGGCTGCGGGCCCCGCTGGTCACGGACCGGTACAACAACCGGGTCCCCGACTGGCCGAACGCGGCCCGCACGGACGTCGCAGGCGTGAACCTGCAGCCCGCATCGTCGCCTTCGGATTCCGACGAGGACACCGTCGACCGGCAGGTCGCGGTCACCGGCTGGCGGCTGTACACGCCGCCGGGCATGGATCTGGACCTGCTGGCGACGGACCGGATCGAGTACGGCGGCCGGGTCCTCGAGGTGGTGGGCGAGGTGGGCCGCTGGGAGGTCGCCGGCCGGGTGCATCACGTGGAGGTCTACCTCCGGGAGGTGACCTGAGTGGCGACGTTCCGGTGGCAGCCGAACCCGAGCGTGTTCCGCGAGATCGCCCGCAGCTCTGAGATGCGGGACTTGCTGAAGGACCGCGCGGACACCGGCGCCAACGTGGCCCGCGCCACCGCCCCGACGTACACGGGCCCGACGTGGGACCCCGCGGTCCAGCGTCACGGTGAGTACAAGGCCAGCATCTACTCGGCGGCCACCCTGCGGCCGAACGGCTGGCGCGCGGAGTTCGGCGCCACTGCCGCGATCACGCTGCAGGTGGAGTTCGGTACCGGGCAGGGGCAGCCGCGTCCGCAGTACGGCGATTCCCCGAAGCACCGCGTCCTGGGCCGGTCCCTGGACGCTCTGAGAGCAGGGAGCACCTGATGGCGCACATCCGTCTGGCGTCCTTCTACGCCGGCCATTCTCCGGGCGATGTGATCGAGGTGGCGGACGACATGGTGCGCCCGCTCTGGCGGGACGGCCGCGTCGCTGCGGTCGTGGACGCACCGGCGTCGGAGCCGGCTCCTGAGCCCGAGCCCTCGCCGTCCGACGAGCCGGAGCCGGACGTGGCCATCACCTCGAAGCGCCGCCGGCGGGCCGAGGAGTGAGCCCGCTGCCGGTCGTCGCCTTCCCTGATGTGGAGGCGGCGCTCGCCGGCTATCTCGACGGCGTGCTGGACGCTGGCGTCGGGTCGGAGTGGCCGAGTCCGCTGGAGGCCGGCCTGCCGTTCGTGGCTGTGTCCCGCGGCGGCGGCGCGGTGGTGACGCGGTTCGTCCTTGAGGACGTGACGGTCGACTTCGACGTTCTGGCCGCCTCGAAAGCCGAGGCGCACGACCTGGCGCAGCTCGTCCGGGCGCATGTGTTCGCCGCGGAGGGCACGGCGCAGGGCGGCGCCCGTATCTACCGCGTGGACGACGTCAGCCTGATCTGGCTGCCGTATGCGCCCGCTGAGGGTGTGGCTCCGTTCGCCCGCTACGTGCTGGTGATGACCCTGCGCGTCCGCCCCGCCTGATCAAGACCTAACCCGCTGCTTCCTGTTCACTCTCGCCCGCTCGGCCGTGCCGACGCGGGTCCTCAGCATGCCTGGAGGCATCCCGTGGCGAACGACGCCGACAACGTAAGGGCAGGACTCGACGGCGGCATCTACGTGGCCCCCATCGGGTCGACCGTCCCGACCGACGTGACGACCGCGTGGGACGCGGCGTGGACCGAGCTGGGCTTCATGTCCGAGGACGGCGTGGAGCTGAACTACAGCACCGACGTCGAGGACATCAACGCGTGGCAGGCCCTGTCGCCCGTCCGCCGCATCCTCACCGGCGTCGACATGACGCTGGGCTTCACCGCGATCGAGCTGAAGGCCGACAGCATCTCGCTGTACTTCCCGGACTCGACGCTGACGACGACGTCCGGTGTCACCAAGCTCGACATCCCGTCCAGCCCAGCCCCGGCGGAGATGGCGTTCGGCCTGGAGTGGCGCGACGGCACCATCACCAACCGCCTCATCCTCCCCCGCGGCGAGGTGACGGAGCGCGGCGCGATCTCCCTGCAGCGCGGCGCGGCGGTGGGCCTGGAGATGACCGTCTCCGCTTACGCCTCGTCCGCGCCGGAGATCGCGACGTGGCTGACGAACGACCCGTCCTGGGTGACGTCCTGATACCCCCGGCGGGCGCGCTCAGCGGGTCGCGCCTGCCGGGTCCAACCCGCTGACCCGCAAGGAGAACCGCATGACCACGAGCAAGACCGCAGCGAAGAACGGCGGGCGCAAGGTCGTCTCCCTCGACTCGCTCGCGAAGCAGAAGCGCGACGCCCTGCCGGACCCGGTCACCTACGAACTGTCGGGTGTCGAGTTCACCCTGCCGCCGATGCGGGCGCTGCCGTTCGAACTCCAGGAGCGCGTCGGCGACCTGAACAACATCGTGGGCGTCCTCAAGGACGTCCTCGGCGACGACACGGTCAAGGCCATGTACGCCGCCGGGTACACCTTCAGCGACCTGGAGCTGATCGGCGAGGAGTGGCAGAAGAACTCCGGACTGGAGCCGGGGGAATCGGTGGCCTCCTCCAGCTCCTGAGGGAGCACGGGGAGGCCATCGAGTTCGACGTGGCCCGTTACTGGCCGGGCCGGTCCCTCCTGGAGTTGTACCGCGGGGAGATGTCGTGGCGGGAGCTGAGCGTCTTCATCCGCTACCTGCCGCCGGACTCGGCGACCGCGCGGGCGCTGCACCGCCGGTCGCCCGAGGAGGAGTTCTGGACGCCTGAGCGGCACCTCGCCGCGGCGACGGTGGACGGCGTGAACTTCGGCAACGCGCTCGCCGCGTACATCGCCTCAGATCCGAAGAAGCGCGGGCGGTTCAAGGCGCCGCCGCCGATCGAGCGTCCGGGCGTGAAGCGCAGCAAGGGCAAGTCGATCCGCTTCGGCGGGCGCCACGGATCCGGAGCCCGGGAGCTTTCGCAGGTCTTCGGAGGCGCAGCCGCACACCAGTGAGCCGGGGGGTGCGCGGTGGCCGGTCCCGGTGGTGTCCTCGTCGGACGCGGATACGTCAGCATCCGTCCGGAGTTTCAGGGCGACTGGTCGCGGCAGGCGTCCTCACGGGCATCGTCCGCCGGCCGCAACGCTGGCGCCGGGTTCACGAAGGCGTTCTCGGTCGGCCTGAAAGGGATCGGCGCGCTGGCCGGGGTGGCGGTTGGAGCCAACCTGTCCAGCGCCGCGGGCGCCGCCGCCGCCCTGGCCCCGGCGCTGGCGACCGCGGGCACCGCCGCGGGCGCCCTGAAGATTGGCCTCAGCGGGGTGGGCGAGGCGTTCAAGGCCGCGTTCGCCGACTCCTCCGCGGACGCGCAGGCCGCCGCGAGCGCGACCCGCGCGGTGGAGTCGGCGCAGCGGTCCCTCGCCGACGCTCAGCGCGGTGTCGCGGACGCGCGAGTGCAGGCCGCAGAGCGCATCAAGGACGCGCAGCGCGCCGTCGCCGACGCCGAGCGGAGCCTCACCCGCACCATCGAGGACGCCGCCCGGCGGCAGAAGGACGCGCAGCAGCAGGTACGGGACGCCGTCCGCGACCTCCGTGACGCCCAGACCGACGCCCGCGACGCACAGAAGGACCTGACAGAGGCGCGACGCGACGCCACCCGCGCGCTGCAGGACATGAACCAGCGGCTCGGCGAGTCGCGGCTCGACGAGCGCGAGGCCGTCCTCCGGCTGAAAGAGGCCGAGGAGGAACTGAAGAAGGCCCAGGCCAAGCCGGGCACCGACCCGGACGCCCTGGAGCGCCTTCAGATCGCCCACGAGCGGGCGAAGCTCAACCTCGCAGAGCAGCGCCGGGAGACGAACAGGCTGGAGAAGGACACGGCCCGCGCCAACAAGGCGGGGGTGTCCGGCTCGGAGCAGGTGGCCCGCGCGCAGGAGCGCATCTCCGACGCGCAGCGCGGTGTCGCGGACCGGGAGCGGGCGGTCGCCGAGGCGCGGGATGACGCCCGCCGTGCGGCCGTCGACGGTGCCCGGGACGTCGCCGACGCGCAGCGGTCTCTCGCGGACGCCGAGCGTGGTGTGGCGCAGGCCCGCGCGGACGGGCAGCGGCAGGTCGAGGACGCCCAGCGGGCGGTCGCCGACGCGGCCCGCGCGCTCGCGGACGCGCAGGCCGCTGCTGCGGCGCAGACGTCGGCGCTCGGCGAGGCGATGAGCAAGCTCGCGCCCAACGCGAAGGCGTTCGTGGGCGCCGTCGTCGGGCTGAAGCCCGCGTGGGACGGCCTGAGGCTGCCGGTGCAGAACCGCCTGTTCGCCGGGCTCGACACGACGGTCACGTCCCTGGCTCGCACCACCCTCCCGATCCTCGGGCAGCGGCTCACCGACACCGCGGGCATCTGGAACTCGATCGCGAAGTCCGCGGCCGACGCCATCACCGAGATGGCCAAGTCCGGGGCGCTGGACCGCGTACTCGCCGGCGCGAACCGCGGCTTCGCGCGGCTGGAGTCGGTCCCCGCCGACCTGATCAGTGCGTTCGCGACGCTGGCGCAGGCCGCGCAGCCCGCCTTCAACAAGCTGCTCGGGCAGTTCGCTGGCGCCGTGTCGTCGTTCACCGACGGGCTCGCGAAAGGCTTCGCGTCCGGTGGTCTACAGGACGCGATCAACGCCGCCTTCGCCGTCATCTCCCAGCTCGGCACGCTCGTCGCGAACGTCGCCGGGGCGTTCGGCCAGTTGTTCAAGGCCGCGGCAGATGCGGGCGGCGAGATCGTCGGCGTGCTCGGCAGCGTCTTCGGCGAGCTGAAGAAGATCCTGTCCGCGCCCGAAATCCAGGCGCAGCTACGGACCTTGTTCGGGGCGGTCGCGCAGATCGTCGGCGCGATCCTCCCCGTCGTCGGCGCCGTGGTCCGCGCGATCGTGCCGCTGCTCGCGGCCATCGCCCCGGCCATCGCGTCGATCGCGAAGGCCCTGGGTCCGGTGCTGTCGCAGCTCGCGACCGCCCTGGGCGCGGCTCTGCTGCCGATCGTCCGCGCGCTGATGCCGGTGGTCGAGCAGGTCGGCCTCGCCCTGGTGCAGGTCGTCGCTGCGATCACCCCGCTGTTGCAGCCGATCGCGCAGTTGATCACCGCGATCATCCGTGCCCTGGCGCCGGCTATCCGGCCGCTGCTCGACGTCATCGTCTCGATCGTCGGGGCGCTCGTCGGCCCGCTGACGACGGTCATCCGTGCGCTGATCCCCGCCGTCCGGCTCATCGGCCGCATCATCGCCCAGGTCTTCACCGCGCTGGAGCCTGTGCTGCGCCCGCTCGTGCGCCTCCTCGGCACGGTCGCCGGGCTGCTGGCGAACGCCTTCGCCGCCGGGGTGCGCGCGGTGCTGTCCGTGATCCGCCCGCTGATCCCCGTCGGGGTCGAGCTGGTGCGCACGGTCATCGCAGCGCTGGCGCCGATCCTGCCGCTCGTCGCCAACGCGATCACCACCATGGCGCGCGGCCTGGCCGGGCTGCTGCCGACGATCGTCGGGGTCGTTAAGGAGTTGGTCGGCGAGTTCGTGCCGATCCTCAACGACCTGATGCCGATCCTCGTGGACATCGCGAGGACGATCATCCGCGGCCTGGTCAAGGTGCTGCCCGCACTGGTCGACTCCTTCCTGCTGCTCGTGCGCCTCGCGCTGCGCCCGCTGCTGCCGCTGATCGGGCAGATCGCCCAGATCATGGTGAAGTTCAGCGGCGACCTGTGGCGCGCGCTGCTGCCCGCGCTCGGGGAACTGGTGAAGGCGGTCATCGACCTCCTGGTGGCCCTGCTGCCGATCCTGCCGCCGCTGATCAAGCTCATCGCCCTCGGGCTGCGGCTCGGGGTCGCCATCACGTCGAAGATCCTGCCGCCGCTCCTGAGGCTCGCGACGTTCATGATCACGTTCGCGGTGAAGGTCGTCGCGAAGGTCATCACGTGGCTGTCGCGGCTGACGGTGTGGCTGCGCAAGCATGTCGGCGGCGCCTTCAAGTGGCTGTACGAGAAGGTAGTGCGGCCGGTGTGGCGCGGCATCCGCAGCGCCATCAGTACCGCATGGGACGCGATCCGCAAGGTGTTCAGCGCCATGCAGGACCGCATCCGCGGTCCGTTCGCCGGCGCCTGGCGGTGGCTGCGCGACAAGGTCATCGGGCCGGTGTGGAACTGGATCAGTTCGAAGATCAGCCGCGTCTGGCGCGACGGCATCCGGCCCGCGTTCGACTCGATCAGGCGGGCCGTGGGCCGGGTTGGCGACGCCTTCCGCGACGCGAAGGACGCGATCGGCAAGGCCTGGGACAAGATCCGCGGGCTGACGAAGAAGCCCATCAACTGGGTCTTGAGGGTGGTCTGGAACGACGGCATCGTCAAAGTCTGGAAGAAGATCGCCGGGTGGATCCCGGGGGTGCCGGACCTGAAGAAGTTGCCGCTGCTCGCGAAGGGCGGGACGGTCCCGGCGGGGCCCGGCATCTTCAACAGACCCACGGCGATCGTCGGCGAGGGCAACCCGCGGCACCCGGAATTCGTCATTCCGACCGATCCGAAGTACCGGTCGCGGGCGCTGAATCTGTGGAACGCCGCGGGCGGTCAGCTCATGGAATCTGGCGGCATCATCGGCGACCTGGGCCGCCTCGTCGGCATCGGAACCAGCGGAACGTCGCGCGCCGCGAAGTTCATGTCGGACCCCGTCGGCAACTTGGGCAAGCTGCTCGACCCGCTCCTCAGGCCGCTCCGAAAGATGGACGACACGGCGTGGGGCGCGATGGTCGCGGGCCTTCCGCGGATGATCGTCGAAGGGCTGAAGGGCATAGTCGCCGGGGCCGGCGGCGGTGAGCGAGTCAGCGCGGCGCTGCGGTTCGCGCGGGCGCAGGTCGGCAAGCCGTACCTGTGGGGCGGCGTCGGCCCCAGCGGCTTCGACTGCACCGGCATCCTCTCGGCGATCCAGAACGTGATCCAGGGCCGCAACCCGTATCAGCGGGTCTTCTCGACGCACTCCTTCGCGGGCGGCAACGCCCCCGACGGGTGGGTTCGCGGCCTCCGGGCCCCGTACATGATCGGCATCACGCATGCCGGTGTCGGGCACGCGGGCGGCACGCTCAACGGCGTCAACGTCGAGTCCGCAGGCGGTGTGGGCGTGCGCATGGGCAAGAGCGCGCGCGGCGCGTTCAACCCGATGTTCTCCTCCTGGTACGGCTTCCGCCCGTCCATCGCTGCGAGCGCCACCGGGAAGTCCCCGGCTGCGGCGAAGGCTGCCGCGCGGGAGATGCTGGGCCGGTGGGGCTGGGGACAGAACCAATGGCCCTCCCTGGAACGGCTGTGGACCCGCGAATCCGGATGGCGCTGGAACGCCGACAACCCCACGTCCGACGCCTACGGCATCCCGCAGGCGCTCCCCGGCTCGAAGATGGCCAGCGCCGGCAAGGACTGGCGCACCAACCCCGTCACCCAGATCAGGTGGGGCCTCGGGTACATCAAGGGCCGCTACGGCAGCCCGGCCGGCGCCATGTCGTTCTGGAACCGGCACAACTGGTACGACAGCGGCGGTTACCTCGAGCCGGGTCTGACTATGGCGTACAACGGCACCGGCTCCCCGGAGGCGGTGCTTACCCCGCGGCAGACCGCCGCCCTGGAGGACGGCGTGCTCGCCGCGATGGGCGACCGGCCGAACGTCACCTACCAGATCAACGCCCGCACCGCGGACTTCAAGGTGCGGGACCTGGACCGGGTGACGCGGCAGAAGGAGACGGAGCTGCGCGTGGGGAGGGCAGGCTAGGTGCCGATCATCGTCGGCGGCGTTATCGAGCCGCCCCCCGCGGAGCCGCCGCCGCCAGTCGACCTGCCGGGCGTCGGGAAGGCGTCGGCGATCTACTACGACCCGACCGGGACGGCGTGGCCGCTCACGGACTACGACCGCGGGTGGCACACGCTGCCGCAGGTGGGCGGCCTCGGCGCGGTCGTGTACGAGCACACCATCGACCCGCAGCCCCGCGGCGGCGGCCGGCTGCGGCACTCCCAGCCGCAGGTGCGTGACGTGATCTGGCCGCTGCACGTCCGGGGTTCCGACCACATGGAGTTCGTCGACCGGTGGCGGGTACTCGCGCGGGCATTCACCCGCACACTCCGCGGCGAGGGCCCGGGGGTCCTGGAGATCGCGCGGCCGGACGGCACTCGCCGGCGGCTGCGGGTCACCTACCGGGAGGGCTGGGAAGGGCAAGCCGACCAGGGCTACGGCCGGCTCGCCGACAACGCCGTGCTGACGCTCATGGCAGAGGATCCGTACTGGTACGACCCCGAGCCGATCAGCGTCCACCGCGAGCACGCGACCGGCACCCCGTTCCTCAACCCGTTCCCCACGATCAGCTCGGGCCAGGTGCTCGGCGCGACGACGGTCACGAACCCGGGCGACGTAGTTGTCTGGCCGACCTGGGTCATCACCGGCCCGGCGTCGGGCGTGACGTTCACCAACACAGGGACGGGCGAGTCTTTCACCCTCGACCCCGACGCCGCCCCGATCAGCCACGGCAACCTCCTCGCGGGCGAGCAGGTGACGGTCAGGACCGACCCCATACAGGTCCGTTACCAGGACGGCACCAACTGGACGCCCACCCTGAACTGGCCGGACGCGCAGTTGTGGGGCCTGCAGCCCGGGGACAACCAGGTGACGTTCGCCCTCTCCGGCTCGGGCCCCGGCAGCGCCGTGGACTTGGTGTACAACCCGCGCTACGAGACCGCGTGAAGGGGGTGGCCCATGGCGGTCACCCTCCTCATTACCTCCAAGACGCTGCAGCCGCTGGGCGATCCGCTCGACGGCTGGAGCAACCTCGCCGCCGAGGTTCGGTTCAACGAGCCGGGCACCGGGACTGTGGACCTCCCGGCGTGGCCGGAGGTCGTGGAGCTGCTGCAGCCCGGCAACCGGCTGGTCGTCATCCGCGACGGTGCGATCTGGATGGCGGGGCCGCTGGAGGAGCCGCAGTCCGGCGAGTGGTCCGCGGACGGCGAGGCCGACCCGGGCGTGGTGAAGGCGGCGTTCTCCGACGACCTCGCCCGCGTCGCCGGGTACGTCACCTACCCCAACCCGGCAGCGACGTTCGAGTCCCAGACGACCGCTTCAGAGGCCACGCGGCAGATCACCGCAACGGGCGCGGGCAGCATCATCCGCACGTTGGTCGACGAGAACTGCGGGCCCGGCGCGCTGTCGGCCCGGCGCATCGAGCAGATGGTGTTGGACTCCGCGACGGGGATCGGCAGTAGTACGGCGATCACGACGAGGTTCGAGCCGCTGATCGACGCCTGCCGCACCGTGGCGTCCGGCGACGGGCTCGGCTTCCGTACCGTCCAGGTGGGCGATCAGATCCATTTCCAGGTGTACGAGCCCCAAGACCTGACGGCGACCGCCCGGTTCTCCCGCGACCTGGGGAACCTGCGGGCGTACAACTACACGCTCGCCGCCCCCACCGCCACGTCCCAGCTCGTCATCGGCGGCGACGAGGGATCCCGCGCGTTCGTGGAGGTCACCTCCGGCGCGCACGCGGACTGGTACCGCGTCGAGAAGGTCGTCGACCAGAGCGGCACGACGAACGCGAACGGCGAGCTGACGCAGGCTGGCGCGCTGGAGTTCGGCAACGACAACCCCACCGCGAGCCTGTCCACGGTCACCGTCGACACCGAAGACCTCCGTGCTGGTATCGACTTCGGCCTCGGCGACAAGGTCAGCGTCGTGCTGCCCACCGGCCTTGAGGTCGCCGACATCGTGCGCAGCATCCGCCTCGATGTCAGCCCCAACGAGGGCGAGCTGGTCACATCCGTCATCGGCACCGGTGACCAGACGACCGACACCCGCCTCGTCAAGCAGATCCGCACCCTCGCCCGTCGCCTCGGGCGCGTAGAGACCAGGAGGTGACGGGGTGGCGCAGACGTCCTTCCCCGAGAGCGACTACAACAGCGGCGCCCTGACGGAGGGCGAGTGGGAGCGCGTGGCATCCCGCTACACGGACGACGGTGTCGACGGCAACCCGTCGCAGAGCGCCGTCGTCACCGCGGGCGTCGGCCTGGCGGTGTCGATCGCCGCGGACCGACGCGGGCAGGTGCGCGGCTTCAACTGGGAGACCGACGGCACCGGCGACATCCTGGAGATCGCCGCGAACAGCTCCGGCTCCCCGCGGGTCGACTGGGTGTGCCTGCGGCTCGACCGCTCCACGTGGGAGGTGCGGGCGGTCGTCAAGCAGGGCACCCCGGGCTCCGGGTCGCCGTCACTTCTGCGGCAGGACTCGTCAGCCGGCGGCACGGTGTGGGAGGTGCCGCTCGCGCTCGTCTCGATCCCCAACGGGGCGTCCAGCGTCAGCGTCACCCGCTACGAGCAGTACATCGGGAGCCGGATCACGCCGTGCACCTCCAGCACCCGGCCGGTCCTGCCCCGCCGAGGCGACCAGATCCACGAGACGGACACCGGGCGATGGCTCGGCTGGGACGGCTCCGCCTGGCGGGTCCTCTACAACGACTCCGGGCCCGTCGTCGTCAACGGCAGCGCATCAGGCTGGTCGATCAACGTGGACACGGTGGTGGAGCACCGCAGCGGCAGCGCGCACCTGAGGCTCGGCGCGTTCACCCGCACCGGCGGCACGCTGTCGGGCGGCACCGACTCCCGCCTGCCCGTGTCCATCCCCAGCACCTACCGGCACCCCAACCGCGACATGCACGGGATCATCTACATCACAGGCAGCGGCGCGGGCGCCGGAAGGGTGACCGTGTACGCCAACAACAGCACCAACGGCCGGGCGGGCGAAATCTGGCTGACGAACCACCCAGGCGTACCACGCGACGAGAGCGTCACCGGCTCCACGATCTCCTGGGTGGTGAACTGACGTGGCACGACACCTGTTCGGCGGCGTCGCCGACTACGTCATCGCGCTCGGCACCGACGACGCCGCCACCCTCCAGCCCGGCGCATCGGTCACCTGCTGGAACGCCATCTCTGGGGGCAGCCAGCACACCGACCTGCTGACCGGGGTCGACTCCACGCCCATCGAGGGCGGAACGCTGACGGCCGACAGCAACGGCGCCGTGCCGGAGTTCTTCGGACCCGACGGCGTGACCGAGCTGTACTTCGACGCCAACGCCGGCGGCGGCCCGCGGCGGCGGGCAGTGGCGACGGACCTGGGCAGCGACATCAGCGGCGTGCGCGCCGACCTGGATGCGCACACGGCCGCACCGAATCCGCACGGCACCGAACTACTCGACCTCGATGACGTCTACGACCCGAGCATCGCGAACCTGATCGCCACCACGCCGTTCGCCATCGCCCACCGGGGCAGCGGCGGCGAGTTCCCCGAGCACACCCTCGCCGCCTACACTGCGGCGCTCGCCGCCGGCGCGAAGGCGATCGAGGTGTCCGTGCACCTGACCGCGGACGGCGTCCCGGTCTGCTTCCACGACACCACGCTCGACAGGGTCACCGATCACACGGGGCCGATCGCGGATTGGACGTATGCGGCGCTGCGCGAGCAGGTGCGCGTCACCCCGCAGGGCCTCCTCGGCGCCGGCTGGGCGGATCAGCCCATCCCGACCCTCGCCGAGGTGCTGGACGCCCTCTACGGCAGGTGCGTCATCTTCCTGGAGGCGAAGAGCAACCCGGCGATCGTGCCGCTGCGGGACTTCATGCTGGACCGCTACCCGGGCTGCACGCGCAGCGTCGTGTGGAAGGCGCACTACGGGCAGGGCGGCCTGGCGGACCGCGCGGGGGAGGGCTGGACGGTGTGGGCGTACATGGACGCCGGCACCCTGGACGCGGCGCTCGACGCGGTCGACGCCAGCGTCGACATGTGGGGCGTCCCCTACGGCATGACGGACACGCGCATCGGTGACGTCGTCGCTCGCGGCAAGCCGGTCATCTGCTGGGAAGTCCACCGCAACATGGAGATCACCCGGCTGACGGGCCTCGGCGTCGTTGGGCTGATGGAAGCCCAATGGGTGTACCTCAACAAGGGCCTCACGCTGGCGGCCGACCTGTTCGATGCTCAGGTCACGCAGCCTGGGACCCTCGGCATCGCCAACTACAGCGAGGACTACGCCCCGAAGTTCGACGGCGCCGGCGGCATGTATCTGAACAAGGTGCCCAACGACTCGATCCTGATGGGCGGGCACAAGGCACCCGCCGCCGACGGGTACGTGATCAGCTTCGCGATGAAGTGGGACACGGTGCCGGCCGCGTCGCAGCACTCCGGTGTCGCGTTCGGCAAGGCCAGCGACGACAAGTACCAGTTCTCGACCGCCAACGCCTCCGGCGGGTACCACGCGCTGATCCGCGGGAACGGCGACATCCAGCTCTACACGCACACCGCCGGGGTGACCACCGGCACGCAGCTCGGGACCCTCGCCACCGTCGCGCCCGTCGCAAGCACGCCCATGACGTTTGAGATCGAGGTGACCTCGACGCAGGTGATCCTGCGGCGCACGGACGTCGGCCCCTACGTGCTGACCGTCAACAACACGGCCTACCGCGGCCGGTAC
Organism: Streptomyces aculeolatus; assembly: GCF_020400605.1. Classification (GTDB taxonomy): domain Bacteria; phylum Actinomycetota; class Actinomycetes; order Streptomycetales; family Streptomycetaceae; genus Streptomyces; species Streptomyces aculeolatus. Next base: position 355,592 of record NZ_JAINRD010000005.1, read on the forward strand.
TGGCACGTCACGAACGGCTCGGTGACCACTCTCAGCAGCAAGCCGGTCTGGTCGAACATCTCCGTCGCCTGAGCGCCCCTGCACGTCCTTCGCCCCGCCACGTCGGGGCCATTCCCATGCCCAGGAGGCGCCATGGCGACCCCTCTGTCCGCCACCCAGATGAAGACGGTCCTGAAGCGCGAGGGCTGCGAAGTCATCGAGTACCGGTCGTGGGAGACCCACGAGCGGGACGCCGCGACCGGCCTGCACTTCGGCCCGGTGAACGGCGTGATGATCCACCACACGGTGACGTCGGGCACGGACGGGTCGGTGAGCCTCTGCTACAACGGCCGCTCCGACCTCCCGGGCCCGCTGTGCCACGCCGTCGCCGCGAAGGACGGCCGCATCTTCCTCGTCTCCAACGGCAGGTCGAACCACGCCGGCTCCGGTGACGACGACGTGCTGCGCGCGGTCATCGCCGAGTCCTACGGCTCCACGCCGCCGGCGCCCAACGAGCAGAACACGGACGGCAACGACCGCTTCTACGGCATCGAGTGCGTCAACCTCGGCAACGGGCGCGACCCGTGGCCGGAGGTACAGGTCGACGCGATGGCCCGCTGGGCGGCGGCGATCTGCCGGGCGCACGGCTGGTCGGAGAAGTCGGTGATCGGCCACAAGGAGTGGACGAACCAGAAGATCGACCCGCGGCCGTCGCCCGGCGGCGCGGACGTGTCGATGCCCGCGTTCCGTGCCCGTGTGAAGAAGCTGCTCGCCGCGAAGCCGGGAGACGACGTGCCGATCGTGACCAACCCCCAGGAGGACGACGTGCCGCAGACCGTAGGCCGCACCGACGACGGCCAGAAGACCCGCGCGCCGGGCGACTGGAAGGCGCTGTCGATCGACGGCGTCGACATCGTGAAGGGCGCGCAGGCGTACAGCGTGACCGTGCACCTGGCGCTGAAGGCGCCGGCCGGATCGACGCTGCAGGGCCGCTTCTACCACCACCGTCCGGACGGCTCGCGCTGGAAGGGCTCGATCATCGAGCGGCTCACGACCGCCGGCAGCAGCTTCGTCGACTTCCACCACGACGGCGACATCAAGAGCGCCGAGTCGCTGCGCTTCGAGCTGGCGTACTTCCCCGCGAAGTCCGGCGACACCGCCGAGGCGGTCATCACCCGCAGCCGCGTCCGCGGCCTGTACTGGAAGGCGTGACGTGGTCGCGATCGACTACGACCTGGAGTTCCTGGAGGACGGCCGCACCATCGACCTGATCTCGATCGGGATGGTCGCCGACGACGGGCGCGAGTACTACGCGGTGAGCAGCGATGCGCCGTGGGATGAGATCAAGAAGAGTGACTGGCTCGTCCGGAACGTCCTGCCGTCGCTGCCTCTCGTGAGTCGGTCGGCTCTGGACGGCTACCTCAAGATCCCGCAGAACAGCCACCCGAAGCCGTCCCTACAGTACGTCGCCGTCAACACCAGGGATACGCAGGTCAAGCCGCAGTGGGTGATCGCCAACGAGGTACGCGACTTCATCCAGGCGACCGACGACGCCGAGCTGTGGGCGAACTACGGCGCCTACGACCACGTGTGCCTCGCCCAGCTCTGGGGCCCGATGGTGGCGCTCCCCAGCGGGGTGCCGATGTTCACCAACGACATTCAGCAGGAGGCCCGCAGGCAGGGCCTGTCCTGGGATGACCTGCCGAAGCAGGAGTCCGGGGAGCACAACGCGCTCGCCGACGCCCTCCATAACCAGACCGTCCGGCGCTGGCTCGCCGAACGCGCACAGAAGTGAGACACCCATGAAGATCAGCGGCATCGTCAAGTCGCTCCTCGCCGGCGTCGCCGCCGGCTCTGCCGCGGCCATCACAGCCGTGCAGGACAACGCGCTCACCACCGGCGAGGGCGTGACCATCGCGCTCGCGGTCCTCGGCGCCTGGGGCATCGTCTACGCCGTGCCCAACAAGCAGTCCGCGCCCGGCGCCTGACCCTGGGGGTGAACGGTGGATGAGCCGACCAACGGCGAGCTGGGGCGGCTCATCCAAGCCCTCCGCAGCGATGTTCGCGACGACCTCGGGCAGATCAACGCCCGCCTCGACCGGGTCGTCCCGATGGACGTCTACACGGTCGAGAAGACGACGATCACCGACCGGGTCACCGCGCTGGAACAGGCCCGCGAGAAGGACGCCACCCGCATCACCGCGACGCGCCGGTGGGTCATCGGCACCGTCATCACCGTGGTGGCGGTCCTCCTGCCGTACCTGGGGACCGTCGTGAGGGGAGCCGGAGCGTGAAGCACAAGCAGCGCCGCCGCACCCTCGCCGGAGACGCCGCCGCCGTCGGGGCCGCGCTGCTCGCCGGCGCCGCGATCGTCACCGTGCAGCAGCTCGCCGACGACCTCCACGACGCCAACAAGGCGCGCGACGCCCTGGCGCAGCAGGTGGAACGCCTCGGCGGCGATCCGGTGGCCGGCCCGCCCGGATCCCGCGGCGAGCCGGGCGACTCTGTCACCGGTCCGCGGGGACCTCAAGGCGAACAGGGGGAGCCTGGCCGCGACGCCCCCACCCCGTCGCCGAGCCCAGGGCCCCGAGGAGCGAAGGGCGAGCCCGGCGAGGACTCCACCGTCCCCGGCCCCGCGGGCAGCCCCGGCGCTGACGGCGCGGCGGGTGCCGACAGCACGATGCCGGGGCCGCAGGGTCCCGCCGGGCCGCCTGGCGCCGCTGGCGCCGACGGGAAGGACGGCAAGGACGGTGCCGTTGGCGAGCGCGGGCCCGCCGGACCGCCACCCTCGTCGTGGACGTTCACGCACGGCGGCGTCACCTACACCTGCACGCCGACCGCGGACGGCTCCACCCAGTACACGTGCGCGGCCGACGGGCCGCCCCCCGACGACAACCCGGGCGGCGGGAACGGGCCGCTCGCCCTGGCGCTCGACCCGAACCGACGGCAGTACTCGTGACAGAAGCCCCGCCGCCCTTCCCGGGTGGCGGGGCTTCTTCGTGTGCGCGGTCAGTGGGCGCTGCAGAAGCAGAACGAACTCCCGCACGGGTAGCAGCGCGGCCTCCCGTTGCAGCGGTTGCAGCGTTTCGATGTCTCTGCGCAGTACACCGGCTCGGTGTGCTCCTTGACCGCTGCCTCGTCCGTCTCGTCGTACTCGGTGCGGCAGATGGTGCATGTCGTCATGGCGGGAGTGTGGCATGGGACCCGGCGGGCGTGTCGAGAAACGACCGTCTGGCGACGTTGGTCACCCCAACTGCGTTCCCCCAGCGCAGAAGTGACGAGAACCCGTGTCCTCAACTACGTCTCGCAAAGGGTTCGGAATCGCTACACTAGAGCCATGAGAATCGGATACGGGCGCGTCTCCACGCGCGACCAGAACCCCGACGCACAGGAGGACGCACTCACGGCAGCCGGCTGCGACCCCGTCTTCGTCGACAAGGCATCCGGCACACTCGCGTCACGCCCCGAACTCGACAAGGCGCTCATCGCTGCGCGTGATGGCGACGAGTTCGTCATCACGAAGCTGGACCGGCTCGGCCGCTCCCTGAAGAACCTCATCGAGCTGTCCGAGCAACTGGACAAGAAGGGCGCCGCCCTCGTCGTCCTCAGCCAGGGCATCGACACCAGCACCCCGGCCGGACGGATGTTCTTCCACATCCTCGGCGCCATCGCCGAGTTCGAGCGGTCCCTCATCGTCGAACGCACCCGCGACGGGCTCGAAGCCGCGCGTGCCCGCGGACGGAAGGGCGGACGGAAGGCGGCCCTCAAGCCCCGCCAAGTGCAGCTCGCCCAGGAGATGTACGACGAACTCGGCGACGACGGCAAGCGGAAGCACACCGTGCAGGACATCGCCACCGAACTCGGCGTCGCCCGCACCACCATCTACCGCTACCTGGAGCGCGGGTGACCGCACCCCTCCCGCCGTCGACGGCCCGACCTGGGGCCTACCAGCGTGGCGGGGCAGAGGCCCCCGGAGACGCGAACGCCCCCTCCCGGAGGAGGGGGCGTCGTGCTGTGCGGGGATCAGAGGGCCTTCTCGGCGGCCTGCCGCAGCCATGCGGCACGCGAGAGCCCAGCCTTGGCGGCGGCAGCATCGACCCTCTTGAGGAGGTCGGGCTGATAGGACACGCTGATCGCCGGGCCGATGGCGGGACGGCCGCCCTTAGGGCCCGACTCCTCCGGCAGGTCGGGCCACAGGCGCTGCAGGGCTTCCTCTGCGACCTCGGCGTTATCGTCGTGCCCCTCGGCGGACCTGACAAGCCACGCTTTCGCCTGGTCGTCGGTCAGCCACTCGTACCGGTCGGGTCCGTCGTACTCCGGCCTTTGGTCCTCGTGGAGGACCCAGCGCCCTCCCTCGGTGAGCATCAAGTAGGCCCGGTTGATCTGCATGCCCGAGCAGACTCCGATGCGGCTTCCCATGCCTTCTTCCCACCGGGTGGACTCGGGGATCTTCTCGCGGACGCTGTCGTCGTCGAACCAGTCCGTCTTCCCGTTGGCGCGTACAGTTCTGCGCGTCATGGGGTGCCTTCCTATCTGTGGTGGCGCGGGGTCAGAGGGCGGCGACCGCGGTGCGGACGCCGGTGAAAATGTGGTCGGCCAGGTCATCCAAGGCGGTGCGACGGAGGGTGCTGTAGCCCCACTGGATGTGCAGCTTGTTGTCGGCGGCGTCGAAGTACAGCTTGTCGACGGCGCCCATCAGGCGGCGGGCCTCGCTGTTGGAGATGTGCTCGCCGCCGAGGGAGGCGCTGGAGATGTTGCCGGTGTTGTAGCGGTGGATCTCCAGCCCGGCGAACTGCTGCCAGTCGAGGTAGACGCGGTGCTTGCCGTAGCGGGCCCACTCGTTGCCGCCGATGGCGGTCATGGTCTCGACGGAGTAGACGATGGGGCGGGGGGTGTCGAGGGAGAGGCGGTAGTCGAGGCTGGCTTCGTCGATGACCCACCGGCCGCTGACCTTGGCCGCCTCGACGACGCCGCGTCGGCACCAGGTGCGGATGGTGGCGGCGGTGCGGCGGGCCTTGGTGGCTGCGGCGGTGGTGTTCATGGACCCTCCCCGGGTTTCCGATATGGATAACCTACGCCGCGTGGCGGGGGTAGTCAATATGGAAAACCCAGTCTGGTCATGATTCTTCCGGGCTCAGCCGCACCGCCCCCTACTCAGCCACCCGCATCGCCCCCGGGTCCCACAGGTACGTGCGGCAGTGCGCCCCGAGCTGCCCGCCGAGGTCCGCGACGGGCAGCCGGATCGTCGTCTGCACGGTGATCATTCCGGAGGGCCAGTCGTGCCGCGCCATCACCTCGGCATCCCTCCATTCGCCGTCCACGCGCACCTGGAGGCGCGGCACCCCGCGGGCGGGGTAGACGGTCACCCGCGGCGGGCGGCCCATGTCGGCGCGCCACGGCGGGACTTCGACGGCGTCGTGCGGGGTCGGTTCGTCCGGGGTGGCAGGATCAGGGGAATCGGGCACGCGTTCGATTCTAGGGCTGGGGCGGGTCTTCGCCCCCAGGTCGTTCCGGGAGTTCGGCGCCGGGCCGACGCACGTACCACTCCCACAGGGCCCGGGTGATGGCGGACCGGTCGGAGCCTGCGGCGCGCGCTGCGGCGTCGAGGTCGTTCCACAGGTCGCTGTCGACGCCTCGAATGCCTCGGAGGGGGTGCTTGTGCGCGTTGGCCATGAGGGAATCTTCGCAAGGTGGTTGACCACCCGTCAAGGGCGTGCCATATTGGAGGTGGATAACCACCCTGGAACTGGGGAGAAGGCGTGAATCGTATAGTCATCGACCAGACGAAGATCCGGATCAGTGACGAGATCACCGTCAAGCCCGGATCTGAGTTCCCCCGCCCGCTGTGGTGGTGGCAGCGCTGGACCCCCGTCTGGCTTGACGTCTCGGAGAACGCCGACGGACACCTGGTGTTCGAGGCGAACGGAAAGCGCGCCGACGGGAAGGTCTTCGAGGTAACGCCCCAACTGCGACGTAACGCCCTACGGGGCGCTCGTAGGTGGATGGCCGACTTGAGGTATCTCGACTTCTCTGACGCGCTCGTCGCTGATCTCGACTGATCCAAGCCCCGCCCCGGGCGGGGGCCGTGTTGCGCAACACCGAGAGGGGACTGACCATCATGCGAAGCATGGACCGTATCCGCCGCGAGACGATCGAGCAGTACGGAGACGCGCCCGCCACGCCCACGGAGGCGCTGGCGCACGTTCTGGCGCTCTTCGCCGACGAGCCGAACAGCCGCCTCATGGTGGAGGCTACGAGCGGCATCTACGGCCAGGGTGTGCGCACCGGCCTCACCATGGGCGACCTCCGCGCGCTGCACGCCCAGCTTTCCGTCGACTGAAACCGCGCGCCTACCCCAGCCCCCGCTCTCCGCGGGGGCTGTGTCACGCCGCCTCGACGACCTCCGCGCGCTCCGCCGCGAGCCACTCCGCCCACAGCCCCGGCAGCACCTCACGCCGCGGATCCAGCCGCACCCGCAGCGCCTCCGGCAGCGTCAGCCACGCGTCGATGTCCCGCTGCACCAGGGCAGCGGGGCGCGGCGGGGCGGGTGACGGCGACATGTCAGACAGGTTACGACCCGGCAGTGTCAGCCGGCGGGGGCTCGATCACGTAGGTGCCCTTCGCCGCCAGCGTCGCCACCAGCCCGCGGTCCCGCAGCTCGCGCACCGCACGCCGGGCCGTGCCGATGCTCACCTAGTAGATGTCCGTCATCTCCCGCTCCCCGGGCAGCCGCGCGCCCACCGGCAGCCGCCCCGACCGGATGTCAGCCTCGATCCGGTCGGCGAGCTTCTCGTAGTCGTACCGCGGCAGACCGCTCATGATCACAGCCTGACGCTGGCCACCGCACCCGGCATCTGGGGAACGCGTCCCACCGCGGTGGGACGCAGTAGGACGCAGGGGGACGCAGTTGGCGGTACCGTGTCGGCAGGAAGAACCCCCGCGACCGCGGTAACGGTCCGGGGGCGTGGACTCTCTGAGTGGAGCAGGAGCCATGAACCAGGCTAACGGCGGCGCCCCAACCCCCGACAGCGACCGGCTGCCCGAACCCCGCCCCGCGCCGCGGAAACGCGGGACGCGATGCGCCTGCGGGGCGACACGGAACCTCCGGCCCCTCGGCCAGTGGGGCGTTATCTGCCCGCCGTGCCGCCGCGACCGCGGGACGCACACGCAGGGGGTGCGGCCGTGAGGTACTGCACGCACTGCGGCCGGCCCGGCACCAAGGAGCACCCGGTGGAGTCCGTCGGCGAGGCTGGCGAATCCGGCGGCGGATCCATGGTCTACGCGCACCCCGACTGTCTGCCCAAGCCCCGCCGAACAACGCCCTCGCCCGCCGCCCCGCGGCGCTGACCCGGACCCCCCGCGCCCGGACGGCGATTCCACTCGGGCGCGGGGACGCCCCCCTCGTCGGCGTACCCCCGGTGGCGAGCGGGGCACCAGACGGCCCCGCCTGCCGCGCCGCAGATCCACTGGCAGGCGGGGCCCCTCTACGTCAGCAGCTCCGTAAGCGGCGCGTCGACGGCGGCGGCGAAGAGCAGCAGGGGACCCAACGGCGGGTCGGCGGTGCCGGCTTCCCACGCCTGGATGGTGCGCCGGCTGACGCCGACGGCCTCAGCGACGGCCTCCTGGGTGAGGTTGGCGCGGAGGCGGGCGTCTTGGAGTTGGCGGCCGATGGCGACGCGTCGGGCGTGGACCCACTCCGGTTGATCGTTCTGGCGCACCCGGCGACGCTCGCCGGGCTACGATCATGTGTCAGTACGTGAGCGTGCGCATTTTTTGATCATGCTCAGTGGGTGGACAGTCGCGCCCGGTACCAGGCGGCTTGTGTCCAGAAGTCGCGAAAGGTTCACCCGTTCGAGTGAGTGACTGGCATGTGCATCGATCGTTGAATCGGATGAGCACAGCGAGCGCTTACTAAACACCCCATCGCGATCGCCCGCGGATTGCCCGTCGCGTCACGGGTCCGCGGGGCAGATGGCCGGCCCCTCGGCAGTGATCACCCCCAGGTGGTAGCCGGGGGGTCGGTCCGTTTGTGTGCTGGGTGTCGGATGGGAGACGATCTTGCCTGACACCCAGTGAACTAGATCGGACTAGCACTAACTAACGCTACAAGTTCGCAGGTCATTGACCCGTGAACTGCCAGAACTCCAGGTAGCCCAAACGCCCGTACAACAACTGGGAGTTCAGCAGGAACTTCGACGCCTACTGGCCGTAGGCCCGGCTCCCCTCCCCCGCTCCCCCGGCCTCGCACGCGCGCCGCGCCCGCCCCGCAGGAACTGCGGGGCGGGCGCGGTCGGGCCGCCCGGGCGCTCGGCCCGTGGGCGGCGGCCCGACGGTCCCGTGTGGGGCCGGGACCGGGCTCGGCCGGCTCCGGCTCAGCCGAAGTTGCGGTCCACGCGGGCGGCTTCGGTCGCGTTCGGGTAGGCGTTCATGCAGGACGTGCCGGGGCCGCCGCCGGACATCAGCTCGCTGCACGGGCCGCTGTAGTTGTCGGGCAGGCCGAGGATGTGGCCGGTCTCGTGGGCGACGACGCGCAGGGAGTAGTACTGCTGGGTCTGGCGGAGGTCCAGGAAGACGTAGCCGTGGCCGCGCCCGTCGGTCACGGCGTGGCTGCCGCGCGGGTCGTTGCCCTGGCGGTAGCTGAAGTCGCCGGTGCCGGAGGTCTCCGCGAGCGTGACGTTGTTGGTGGCGTTGTTCCAGATCTGGGTGCTCTGGGCTATGTCCCCCTGGTAGTTGGGCGCGCTGGCGTCGTTGTACGTGATGGTGATGGCCTGGTAGCCGGGTTCCGCCGCCTGCTTCTCGCGCGCCTTGTCCCGGATCATCTCGAAGAAGGCCCGGTTCTCGGCCTGCTGGGCCTTGTCGTGCCCGACGTACGCCGCGGAGGCGGTGGCCTGCGTCGTCTGCCGGTCGTGGTGGTCGGCCGCGGGTGCCGGGGAGGCGGCCAGGCCGGTCAGCGCCAGGCCGAGGCCCAAGGCGGTCGAGACCAGTCTTCCGGAGAGCTTCATGGGGGTTTTCTCCTCACGAACGATTGGTCGGTCGGTCGGTGAGGAGTCTGCGGGCGAACAGGTGGCCGGGGGCAGATCTCATCCGGTGATAGCGGCGTGCGATCCCGGCCCGCCGGTGACCGCGTCCGGGGCGGAACGGCGCATACGTGTAGTGCCCCTGACAAATAATTGCGGCTATGCTCCCCGCGTGGAGCTGGAGTTGAGGCATCTGCGCGCGCTGTGCGCGATCTCCGACGCCGGAAGTGTGCACGGGGCGGCCAGGTGGCTCGGAGTCTCCCAGCCCGCCCTCACGGCCCAGTTGAACCGCATCGAACGGGCCGTGGGCGGCCGGCTGTTCGTACGCGACCGCTCGGGCTGCCGCCCGACCCCGCTCGGCCGCTCCGTGACCGCCCGCGCCCGGCCGCTCATCGCCGAGATGTCCACCCTGGTCAGCGAGGCCCGCGAGGAGGCCCGCGCGCTGGAGAGCGGACCCCGGCTGCGGCTGGGCAGCACCGCGAACCGGGCGGTGGCCGGCTGGCTCTGCCGGCTGCACGGGCGGTTCCCGGACACGGACGTCTCCATCCGCGTCGACCCGTCGCCCAACTCGCTGCTGCGGATGGTCGCCGACGGCCAGCTCGACGTCGCGTTCGTGCACGAGGTCACCGGCTGCCCGCTGCGCGTACCCGACGGCGTCGGCCAGCGCACGCTGCTCTGGCGCGAGCCCCAGTTCGTCGCCCTGCCCTCGGCGCACCCCGCCGCGGAGGGCGAGGAGGTGGCGCTCGCCGACCTGTGCGGGCACCCGTGGGTCGTCGACCCGCACGTGGACGGCGAGTGGCACGGCATCCGCCGGATGTTCGCCAGCGCCGGTCTCGAGCTGCGGGTCATCCAGGGCGACTACCTGACGGGCGCCGACCTGGTACGGGCCGGGGTCGCCGTCACCCCGTGCCAGCCCACCTCGACCCCCCGCCCCGGGATGGCGATCCGGCCGCTGCGCGGGGACCCGCTGACCGTCCGCCTGCTGCTGGCCGCCCGGGCGGCCTCGACCACCGACGGCGAGTTCCACGCCGTCTACACCGCCCTGGAGGACGCCTACCGCGAGGCGGCCAGGTCCACCGAGACGTATCTGCGCTGGCTGCACCGCAACGACAACCCGCTGCTGCTCACCTGACGCCCGCGCGCACGCGGCCCCGGGCGCCGCCGCCCGCGCCTGGCCGCCGGGCCGCAAGCCGGTTTACTATCCCTTTACCCTGGTGTCGGAGACACTCGATACGAGACGGTCCCGACACCCACCCACCGACGATCACGAAGGAGCAGCGGTCCCGCAATGGGCGAACCTCCCAGTACCAGCCGTGCCACAGCCCGCCGGAAGACGAGTGACAGGGCGGGGGTGGCACGGTGACCGAGATCCTCCTGCTGCTCGCCGCCCTCGCGCTCACCCTGGCCTGCGCGATCTTCGTGGCGGCCGAGTTCTCCCTGACCACCGTCGAGCGGGGTGACCTGGAGCGGGCCGCCGCCGCGGGCGAGCGGGGCGCCGAAGGCGCCCTGAAGGCCGTCCGCAGGCTCACCTTCCAGCTCTCCGGTGCGCAGCTCGGCATCACCGTGACCTCGCTGGTCATCGGCATGCTCGCCGAGCCCTCGCTCGCCACGCTGCTGCGCGGCCCGCTGGAGGCCCTGGGCCTGGGCGGCACGGCCCCGCCGGTGGCGACCCTGCTGGGCGTGGCGCTGTCCACGGTGGTCCTGATGGTGATCGGCGAGCTGGTGCCGAAGAACTGGGCGATCGCCCGGCCGCTGGCCGTGGCGAAGGCCGTGGCCGGCCCGCAGCGCGGCTTCACCGCCGCCTTCGGCCCGTTCATCCGCCATCTGAACAGCACCGCGAACCGCGTCGTGCGCCGCGTCGGCCTGGAGCCCGCCGAGGAGCTGGCCTCGGCCCGTACGCCCGACGAGCTGGTCTCGCTGGCCCGGCACTCCGCCGCGGGCGGCGCGCTGGAGCCGGACTCCGCCGAGCTGTTCGTCCGCACCCTGCACCTGCACGAGCTGACCGCGGAGAACGTGATGACGCCCCGCGTCGACGTCAAGGCGCTGGAGTCCGGCGCCACCGCCGCCGACGCCGCGAACCTCGCCCACGCCACCGGCCTGTCCCGCTTCCCCGTCTACGCCCACAGCCTGGACGAGGTCGTCGGCACGGTGCACATCCGCGACGTGCTCGCGCTGGAGCCCCGCGCCCGGGCCGCGACGCCGGTCACCGAGCTGGCCGCGGAGCCGCTGCTGGTGCCCGAGACGCTGCCCGCCGACCGGCTGCTGGAGCAGCTGCGCGAGCGGCGCACGATGGCCGTGGTCATCGACGAGTACGGCGGCACCGCCGGCGTGGCCACGATGGAGGACATCGTCGAGGAGGTCGTCGGCGAGGTGCGCGACGAGCACGACCCGGTCGAGCTGCCCGACCTGCAGCCTGCGGGTGTCGGCGCGGACGGCCGGCCCACCTGGGACGCGGACGGCAGCGTCCGCCTGGACCAGCTCGCGGAGCTGGGCCTGGAGGCCCCGGAGGGCCCGTACGAGACGGTCGCCGGGCTGATCGCCACGCTGCTGGCCCGCATCCCCGCCAAGGGCGACGCGGTCCACCTCGCCGGCTGGCGCCTGGACGTCCTGGCCGTCGAGCACCACCGCGCCGACCGGGTCCGCATCGCCGCGCCCGCCGGCAGCGCGGGCGGCGCGGGAGCCGGCGCGGCGCCGCCGCGCCCGGCCGAAGCGCCCGACGAGCGCCGGAGCGCCCAGGAGGTGCGCCGGTGACCGCGCTGCAACTGTGGATCGGCGCCCTGACGCTGGTCACGAACGCCTTCTTCGTCGGCGCGGAGTTCGCGATGATCTCCGTACGGCGCAGCCAGATCGAGCCGCAGGCCAGGCGCGGGCACAAGCGCGCCCGCATCACGCTCTACGGCCTCGAACACCTCTCCGCGATGATGGCCACGGCCCAGCTCGGCATCACCGTCTCCTCGCTGGTGCTGGGCGCGGTCGCCGAGCCGGCCATCGCCCACCTGCTGGAGCCCGGGTTCGAGGCGGCCAACGTGCCGTCCGCGGCCGTGCACCCGATCGCGTTCGTGATCGCGCTGACGGTGGCGACGTACCTGCACATGCTCATCGGCGAGATGATCCCGAAGAACATCGCGCTGGCCGCGCCGGTGCCCACCGTGCTGCTGCTGGGCCCGCCGCTGGTCGCGGTGACCCGCGCGCTGCGCCCGGTGGTCTTCGGCATCAACGCCTTCGCGAACGCGCTGCTGAAGCTGCTGCGGGTGGAGCCGAAGGACGAGGTGGCCGCGGTCTTCACCGACGACCAGCTCGCCCGGATGGTCACCGACGCCAGCCAGGCCGGGCTGCTGGAGCCGGCCGACGGCGAGCGGCTGCGGGACGCGCTGGAGCTGGGCACCCGGCCGGTCGGCGAGATCCTGGTGCCCGCGGGCACCATGACCACCGTCGAGCACACCGTCACCCCGGCCCGGCTGGAGCGGCTGGCCGCCGAGGCGGGCTTCTCCCGCTTCCCGGTCACCGACCGGGGCGGGGCGCTGCTGGGCTACCTGCACATCAAGGACACCCTCGGGGTGACGGACCGGGAAGCGCCCTTCCCGCGTACGGCGCTGCACCCGATGACCCGGGTGGCCATCGACACCCCGCTGGACGACACGCTCACCGCGCTGCGCGCCGCCGGCAGCCACCTGGCCGCCGTCACCGGCGACCAGGGCCGGGTGCTGGGCTTCGTCACCATGGAGGACGTCCTGTCGGAGCTGGTGGGCCCCGCGCCGTCCGCGGCGTAACGCCCGCACGGGTCCCGCGCGCCGGTCCCGCTCCCGGGTCTTGCCGGGGCGCGGGCCGGCGGGCGGCGGCGCCGCGCGGAAAACCCCTCGTGCCCGGGGACCGGCCGCGGTACGGTCGCGCTCTCGGCAACGGCGGGAGGCGGCTCATGCACGGTCGGCCCTCCGGCGTGCCCGCGGGCCCGCCCGGCGGCGTACCCGTGCCCGGCGGCGGGCCGGCGCCCGGGGCGGAGCTGTTCTGCGACGAGTCGGGCTACGAGGGCGAGAACCTCGTCGGCGGCATCACCGACGTCTTCGCCCACGCCTCCGTGGCCGTCCCGGCCGCGGACGCGGCCGACTGCATTCGCGAGCTGCGGGACCGCATCCGCTCCCCCGCGACCGTGTACAAGGCGAACCACCTGCAGCGCGAGAAGCACCGCGGCACGATGCTGTGGTTCCTCGGCCCCGACGGGCCGCTCCCCGGCCGCGCCCGCGTGCACCTGACGGAGAAGGCGTTCTTCGCCGTCGCCAGGATCGTGGACCTGCTGGTGTCGGGGACCGACCCGGCGGACGCCCCGGCGATGCTGCGGGGCGCGCATGCGCGCGGCCCGGCGGGCGCGCTGTACCGCGAGGGCCCGGAGGTCTACGGCCGCCCGCGCTGGCAGGCGTTCCTCGCCTCGTTCAACGAGCTGATGTGGATCAACACCCGGCGCGGCGCGGAGACTTCCGCCGACGGCTTCTTCCGGCTTGCCGACGAGCTGCACCGCGCGGGCGCGCCCGGCGAGGCGGGGCGGGTGCTGGCGCTCGTACGGCAGGCGCGCCCGCGGGCCGACGCGCTGCGTACCGCGCTCCTGGAGGATCCGCGGACCGTGCCCGCGCTGGACTCGCTGCTGCCGGCGCTGGCCGCCGCGGTCGCGTACTGGGGCCGCGACGGGGCACCGGTGGCCGTCGTGCACGACCGGCAGACGGCGCTGACCGAGGAGCGGACGGCGCGGCTGCACGAGGTGTGCCGGCCGCCCCGGGCGCACCTGCTCGGGCTGCGCTTCGTCGACGCGGAGAGCGATCCGCGGGTGCAGCTGGCCGACTTCCTCGCGGGGCTCGCGCGCAAGCGGGCCTCCGACGCGCTGGCCGGCCTCGCCGACCCCGAACTCGACGAGCTGCTGCGCCCGTACGTCGCCGCGGACTCGGCGTGGGGCGACGCGCGGAGCTGGGCGCTGCTGGACCCCGGGCCCGCGCGGCGGGCGGGGCTCACCACGGCGTGACGCCGGGGCCGTACCACCGTGTGAGGGCCGGGCGGGGCCGCCCGCGGGTCCGGGCGGCCCGGGACCCGCGGGAGCGCGCTCAGCGGGGTGTCGCCGCCAGCCGTACGGCCAGGCCCGCGAAGACGGTGCCGCTGAAGATGTTGAGCCCGCGCGCCAGCCGGCGGCTGCGGCGCAGCGCCCGCGACAGCCGGCCGGAGAGCAGGCCCACCGAGCCGTCGACGCAGAAGCCGACGACGACGCCGGTGATGCCGAGGACGAGCAGCTGCAGCGGGAGATGGCCGCGGCCCGGGTCCACGAACTGCGGCAGGAACGCGATGTTGAACATGATGACCTTGGGGTTCAGCAGGTTGGTGATCATTCCCTGCCAGAACGCGCGCCGCGGCCGCGGCCCGCTGCGTTTGCCGTCCGCGCCGGCCGCACCGTCCGCGCCGGCCTCCCCGCCGGGCACGGAGCGGTCCCGGAAGGCGCGGACCGCAAGGTAGAGGAGGTAGGCGGCGCCGAGCCAGCGGAGCACGTGGTAGAGCACCGGCAGCGCGCCGAAGAGCGCGGAGAGCCCGAGGGCGGCGGCGCAGGCGTGCACGAGCATGCCGCAGGCCACGCCCGCCGCGGCCATGACGCCCATACCGGAGCCGCCGCGCCCGCCCATGGCCACGATGAACATCATGTCGGGGCCCGGGGTGATGGAGAGCACGAAGATCGCCACGACGAAGGCGGCGAGGAGGGACATGTCGACCATGGCGGCGATACTCGCACCGCGCCGGTGTGCCGGGCGACCGAATTCCGGATGCCGGGACGGGCCGCCAGCCGGACCGTCGCCCGGCCCTCGCGCGCGGCGGGTCCGCGGCACCCCTATGGCCCCGGCATATGCCATCCCCGGTCCCGTACGACCGCGGAACGCTCGCTGAACGCCCGCGTCCGCGGGGCAGCTTCGCCCCCCGTGCGGCAGCCGTCTAATGTGGTCTGCCACGACCACCCCGGACCCCGGTGGGCCGTCGCCGGAGCACGAGCGAGCCGCCCATCGCTGGGAGCAAGTCCCGCTGCGCGCCCATGCCCGACCGGGAACCTTCCCGAGTCCGGCTCCCGAGTTCAGCCACCGTGCCCGGATGCGGGCAGCGGGTCGCGCGTGATCTCCGGCGGCACGCCCGGCCGCACATCCGGCCGGCACTGCAGCCGTGAAACGAGGTGACGACCCCATGCCCGAGGAGTCGCGAGAGGAAGGTCTGGCCGCCGCGTTCGTGGACCTGGCCGACACCCTCGTCAGCGATTTCGACGTCGAGCAGCACGCGCGCAGGCTAGCGCTGCACTGCGCCGAGCTGGTCGACGTCAGCGCCGCGGGCGTCGTCCTCGCCGCCGACGGCGGTGCCGTGCTGACGGCGTCGGCCTCCGACGAGCGCGTGCACGCCCTGGAGTCGGCGGAGGTGGAGTGGGGCGAGGGCCCCGCCGTCGACTGCTGCCGCACCGCGAGACCGACGCCCGCCACCCCGCTCACCCACGCGCGGGCGCGCGCCGACTGGCCCCGCTTCACCGACCGGGCGCTGGAGCTGGGCTTCGCCCTCGTGGCCTGCGCACCGATGCACGTGCGGGGCACGACGGTCGGCGCGCTCACCCTCTTCCGCGACCGGCCCGGCACCCTGCACGAGGCGCAACTGCGCCTCGGCCAGGCGCTCGCCGACGTCGCCGCGATCGGCATCCTGCAGCAGCGCGCGCTCGCCGGGCAGACGGCCGTCGCGGCGCAGTTGCAGAACGCCCTCGACTCCCGCATCGTCATCGAGCAGGCCAAGGGTGCCCTCGCCCAGCGCCGGAGCATCGCCGTCGACGAGGCGTTCCGCCTGCTGCGCGGGTACGCCCGCAACACCCGCAGGCCGCTGACGGAGGTGGCCCGCGAGGTGGTCGAGGAGGGGCTCGACCCGGCGGCTCAGGACGGCTGAGGCCGCAGCCGGCCGGCGGGGCCCGTCAGGACAGGGCGAACGTCGGCGGCACGCTGGGCAGTTCCATCGCGGCGTCCAGGAACCGGTCCTCGCGCGGCGGCAGGAACTGAAGCGTGCTCGCGTGGGCCGGGCCGTCCGCCGTCATCGCCCACATGCACAGCATCGCCGCGGGCCGCCCCGCGGGGCCGGGCGACGCCTCCAGCGTGGCGTACCGCACGGGCGCCCCGAGCGGCGCCGTCACCAGCACGAAGTGCGCCTCGGGCGGCGCCACCGCGGGCGGCGGCGTGACGAGGACGGAGTCGTGCCCCACGAGCCGGCCGGCCGGCCACTCGGCCGACTGCTCCCCGGGCGGCAGGCCCGCTCCGGCCTGCCGCCACAGCGCCCGCAGCCCGGCGTCGAGCGAGCCGTCGAGCGCGGCGGCGAGGAGGCGCTCCGGTGCGGTCAGGGCGAGGTCGCGGAGCACGGCGTGGGCGAAGGCGTAGTGCTGTCGTCGGGCATCCGTAGTATTCATACATCAGTTCTATCCGAGCCCACTGACAACGCCGGTGGGCCCGGCGGCCGTTCGCGGGCCGCCGGGCCCACCGTCCGCCGTCCGGCTCAGGGGATGGTGAGCCCGTACGCCGCGAGCACGGGCACCACCGGCTGGTAGAACGCCGTCCCGCCGGAGCTGCACGGGCTACCGGACACGAGCAGGCCGAGCGCCGTCCCGCCGGAGTACGCGGACGCGCTGTCGCCCGGCTCGACGCAGAGGGTGGCGCGGAACAGGCCGTAGACCGTGCCCTCGGGGTAGCTGATGGTCTCGTTGACCGAGACGACCGTGCCGCAGTGCACGCCCGTGGTCCGGCCGGCGCGGCACACCTGCTGCCCGACCGAGGGCTGGGCGGCGCCGGTGATCTCGATCGCCCCGCCGGGCACGCCGGAGGCCAGCTCGCTGGGGTAGGTGAAGTCGGGGTTGTTGTAGCGGATCAGGGCGTAGTCGCTGACCGGGAAGCTCACGCCCCCGGTCCGGCCGATCTCCACCGTCCTGGCGGCGTCCGCGTACCAGACGGCGCCGGAGTCGCCGACGCAGTGCCCCTGCATGAGGGCGTAACGCTCCCCGCCGCGGCCCGCGTTGAAGCCGACCGGGCAGGACCGTCCGGTGCTGCTGTAGATGACGTCGCCGCCGCGGACGACCTGTTCCTGGGCCGCGGCGGCCGGCGGGGCGAGGGCGGTGAGCACGGCGAGGAGCAGTGCGGCCAGGACGGCCGCCAGCGGGGCGGGTTTCACGGGCGCGCCGTGCGGCGCGTGGTACGGGGTGAGCGGAGCGCGACGTAAGTTCACGGATCCTCCCGTCGTGGGGTCGGCAGCCGCATTGTCCCGCAGGGCCGAGTGCCCCGTACAGCAGGTCCGTTCGGCCCTATTCCGGCGCGGAAGGTCCCGGGCATGCTGGGTTCGCCTCGGAGAGCCGTGGCGTGGGGGGTGAGAGCCGGTGCGGCGTGGACGGCCGCGCCGCGCCGGCTCGCCTTCGTCCTCCGCCCGGACGAGGCCGGCCGCGCGCCCGCTCCGCTACCGCTCGGACGGCCCCGCGCTCCCCTGCCGCCAGTGCGGCTCCACCCGCGCCCAGCCGCGCTCCCACTCCTCCTCGCGCCTGCGGTCCAGCCGTACGCGCACCACGGTCCTGCCCCCGAACGCCAGGCACCCCACCAGCCCGGCCGCCCCGCCGGCCGCCACGGCGCTCTGCATGCCGGTCTCCCCCGGGGCCGGCGGCGGGTCCACCGCGTGCCGGCCCGCGGCGTCCGTCCAGATCTCCGCCTGCGCGCCCTTGGACAGCCCGGCGGGCACCCGGGCCCGGCCGGTGTGCGCCAGCCCGTCATCGTCCCGCCAGCGCACCTTGGCGCCCACCTTGCCGCCGGACCACGCGTCGCCCTGCAGCATCGTCAGCGGCGGCGCGTCGCGCACCAGTACGGCCGTCGTGCGCTGCCGCTCGGTGCTGCGGCTGCTCAACTCCTCGTGCACGGCGGCCCCCGCGCCCCAGGCGGCGGCGGTGCCGCCGAGGGCGAACAGGGCGACGGCGCCGACCGTCGCCCAGCCCTCCAGTACGTCCGTACGCCGCCGGAAGGGGTTGCGCCGGCTCCACACTCTGCGTACCGGGCGGTACCTCTCGTGTCCCGCGCCCGCTTCCGCGGCCATCGGCACCCCCAATCCGCTTTCCCTACCGGCCGGGTGAAGGCCCTCTCCCACCGACTGTCGCACTTCCGGCCGGTTCCGGCGAGAACCGGGCGGGCGGGGCCGCCCGGGTCGTAGCATCCGGGTGCCCCGGACGTGCCGGTCATGGGCCCGTTCGGCCCTACCCCGCGGTACGGCGGCCGAGGACGATCGAGCCAGCCGAGCAGGAGCTGAAAGGTGCCCGACGTGACAGTGGAAAGGCAATTCTCGGCCGCCCGCCCCATCAGGGTCTTCCTCGTCGACGACCACGAGGTGGTCCGGCGCGGCCTGCGCGACCTGCTGGAGTCCGAACCCGGCATCGAAGTGGCGGGCGAGGCGGGCACGTTCGCCCAGGCGCTCGCCCGCGGGCCCGCGCTGCGGCCCGACGTCGCCGTGCTGGACGTGCGGCTGCCGGACGGCGACGGGATCGGCGTCTGCCGCGAGCTGCGCTCGCGGATGCCGGACCTGGCGTGCCTGATGCTGACGTCGTTCGACGACGACGACGCCCTGCTGGACGCCATCATGGCGGGCGCCTCCGGCTACGTGCTCAAGCAGATCAAGGGCGGCGACCTGGTCTCGGCGGTACGGACCGTGGCCTCCGGGCAGTCCATGCTCGACCCCGCCACCACCGCCCGGCTGATGACGAACCTCCGCCGCGAGGACACCGCTTCCGCGCCGGGGAGCGAGGTGCTCGCCGGGCTGTCGCCGCGCGAACTCGACGTGCTGGAGCTGATCGGCGAGGGCCTGACGAACCGGCAGATCGGCCAGCGGCTCTACCTGTCGGAGAAGACGGTGAAGAACCACATCTCCCGGCTGCTGGCCAAGCTGGGCGTGGAGCGCCGGATACAGGCGGCGGTGCTGGCCAGCAAGGCCCACCGCCCGCCGGGCGCGTGACGCCCGCCGTACGCCCCCTGCATGCGCCGCGGGCCGCGCCGGTCAGCCCCGGCCGGGGCCCGCGGCGCTCCCGTCCTCACCGTCCGCGCCGCCCTCCGGCCCGTCCTCCTGCTCCGCCCGGCCGCCCGGGTCCAGCGCCGCCCGCCGATCCAGCGGCACCCGCCACACCAGGCGCGTACCGCCGCCGGCCGGCGGGTCGAGCGTCAGCTCGCCGCCGAGCTGTCCGGCCCGCTCCGCGATGTTCGCCAGCCCGCTGCGCCGCCCGCCGGCCGGCAGGCCGCGCCCGTTGTCCGTCACCGTGAGGGCGACCAGGCCCTGCCCGGCGATCACCGTGATCTCGACGGACGACGCGCCCGCGTGCCGGGCGGCGTTGGACAGCGCCTCGCCGAGCACCGCCACGAGGTGGTCGGCCACCGGCGCGGGCACGTCGGTGTCGAGGAGCCCCTCGGTGCGCAGCACCGGCGTGAACCCCAGCGTGGCGACGGAGTCCTTGGCCTGGCTCAGCACACGCAGCCGCAGCCCCTGAGCGGTCGGCCCGTGCTCGTGGCGGCGCAGGCCGAAAATCGTGGTACGGATGATCTTGATCGTCTCGTCCAGGTCGTCCACGGCGCGCAGCAGCCGCTCCGTACCCTCCTCGTGCGTCACGAAGCGCACCGCGCTCTGCAGCGTCATGCCGGTGGCGAACAGCCGCTGGATGGCCAGGTCGTGCAGGTCCCGTGCGATGCGGTCGCGGTCCTCGAAGAGCGCGAGCTGCTCGGCGTCGCGGCGCCGCTGGGCCAGCTCCATGGCCACCGCCGCCTGTCCGGCGAAGCCCACGAGGGCGTCGGTCTCCTCCGGGCCGAAGCGCTCGCCGCCCGCCTCCCGGCCGACGAGGAGCACGCCGCGCAGGCCGTCGCTGGTGCCCAGCGGCACGGCGACCGCCGGGCCGAGGCCGTTGACCGGCAGCTCGCTGTCGCGTACCCGCGGGTCCTCGGTCACGTCCTCGCTGATCGCCAGCTCCACCCTGGTGAAGGCGGCGCCGGACAGCGTGCCCTTCATGGGCATCGTGCACCCCTGGAGCAGGTCCGCGGCGGTGCCCTGGGCGAGCGCGATACGCAGCTCGTCCGCGCCCTCCGCGGGCAGCGCCACGGTGCCGAGGTCGGCCCTGAGGATGCTGCGGGCCCGGTCGAGCATCAGGCCCAGCACCTCTTCCTCCTGGGCGCCGGAGAGCAGGGTGTTGGTCACCTCGCCGCTGGCCTCGATCCAGCGCTGCCGGCGGCGGGCCTCCTCGTACAGCCGGGCGTTCTCGATCGCCACGCCCGCGGCCACGGCGAGCGTCGACAGGACCGCCTCGTCCTCTCCGTCGAACTCCTTGGCGCCGCGCTTCTCCGTCAGGTAGAGGTTGCCGAAGACCTCGTCGCGGACCCGGATGGGCACGCCGAGGAAGGAGTGCATCGGCGGGTGGTTGGCCGGGAAGCCGTACGAGGACGGGTGGTCCTGCAGCTCCTGGATCCGCAGTGCCTCCGGGTGCCGGATCAGCTCGCCGAGCACGCCGTGCCCCCGCGGCAGGGGGCCGATCTCCTCGTACTCCCCGACCGAGATCCCCACGGGGATGAACTGCGCCAGCCGCTCGCCTTGTTCGATCACGCCGAGCGCGCCGTACTCCGCGTCGACGAGCACCACCGCTGCCTCCACGATCCGCCGCAGGACCTGGCGCAGATCCAGCTCCCTGCCGACCGTCAGCACCGCCTCCAGCAGGCTGTGCACGCGGTCGCGGGTGCCGCGCACCTCGTCGATGCGCAGTTGCAGCTCGTCGAGCAGCTGATCGAGCTGGAGCCGGGGCAACTGCCCGCCTCCGTGTCCGCTTGTCGCCATCGCATCCCCCCACAGGAGCCGGGCAGAACAGCACCTCCCTGCACCACGGTAGCCAGCTCGTCACGCTCCGGGAGCGGTTCCCGGTCACCCGAATGCACGAGGTGCCGAGAACCTCGCGGAAAGCCTCACGCAGCGTGGACGCCGTGAAGCCGGGAACGGGGGCGGGAGCCGCTCGGCGGGCGGGCTGTCGGTGCCCGGCCTTACCGTGGGCACATGGCAGAGAACGAGACCCTCGCCCTGCACGCCGCCGCGCTCGACCTGTTCGCCGGGCACGTGCACCGGGTCGGACCCGACCAGTGGGCCGCGGCCACGCCGTGCACGGACTGGAGCGTGCGGGATCTCGTCAACCACATGACGGTCGAGCAGTTGTGGGTGCCGCCGCTGCTCGCCGGGGACACCCCCGCGGGGGTGGGCGACGAGTACGACGGCGATCAGCTCGGCGACGATCCGGTGGCCGCCTGGGACGCGGCCGCCGCCGACGCCCGCACGGCCTTCGCGGAGCCGGTCGCCCTGGCCCGTACGGTTCACCTGAGCTACGGGGACCGCCCCGCCGAGTCGTACTGCACGGAGATGGCCGTCGACGCCGTGGTGCACTCCTGGGACCTGGCCCGCGGCATCGGCGCGGACGACGTCCTGCCGCCGGAGCTGGCGGAGTTCGCGCTGGAGCAGGTCGAGCCGCAGACCGCGATGCTGGCGGCCAGCGGGCTCTTCGCCGACCCGGTGCCGGTGCCGCCGGGCGCGGACGCCCAGACGCGGCTGCTGGGGCTGACCGGGCGCCGGGGCTGAACCGCTGGGGCGCTTCGGGGCTACGCGTCCGTGCGCGGCGGGGCCGTGAGGATCGTGCCCTGGGCCACCGCGCACAGCTCGGCGCCGCCCTCGCCCTCCGCGGCGTCTGCCGTATCCGCCGTGTCCGCTGCGCTTCCCGTGTGCTTCCCGACCACGTAGATGTCGCAGCGGCAGACCGCCTGGCGCCGCCCCGCGTGCACCACGTACGCCTCGGCCCGCAGCGTGCCGTCCCGCGCCGGCCGCAGGTACTGGACGGAGAAGCCGCCGGTGAGGACGGCCGGGCCCAGGACCGTGCCGGCGGCGAACGTCAGCGCGTTGTCGGCGGCGTAGGCGAGCAGCCCTCCGTGCGCGTAGCCGAACTGCTGGCGCAGGTCGTCGCGGATGTCCACCTCCAGCGTCGCGGCGCCGTCCGCGAACGCGGTGATCCGGGCGCCGAGCAGCCTGCTGAACGGCTGCTCGTCGAGCACCTTCTGCGCGAAGTCGATCCCGAGGTCCGTCATGTGACCCCACGGTAACGGCTGTTGAACTGCGCTCCTACCCTCGCTCCGGCACCTTCAGCTCGACCCAGGTGCACTTGCCGCGCGGCAGCAGGTCCACGCCCCAGCGGTCCGCGACCTGGTCGATCAGGAACAGCCCGCGCCCGCTGGTGTCCATGTCGCGTACGGGCATCAGGCACGGCAGCGCGCGCGAGGGGTCGCGCACCTCGATCCGGATCCGGCCGCGCCGCCGCGACATGCGCAGCCCGAACGTGCGCGCCCCGGTGTGCCGTACGGCGTTGCCGACCAGCTCGGAGACCAGCAGGACGGCGTGCTCCGCGAACCGCGGCGACATCCCCCAGTGGCCCACGACGACCGCCTCGGCGAGCCGGCGGGCACTCCCGGCGGACTCGGGCCGCGAGGGCAGCCGCACCTCGCCGACGGCCGGGTTGCCCCACACCTCGATGGGGCCGGCCTCCCGTTCACCCTCGTCTCCCTGGGCGGTGGGGAAGCGCCGGTAGGCGGGCGACGGCAGCGGCCGCAGCAGGGACCTGCGCGGCCGCCGTACGGCGAGGGGCTCCGGATGCGCCGGCTGTTCCCGGTGGAGTTGCTGGATGTCCTCAAGGCCCGCCATGGCCTCATGATGGCGCGGGCGGACGGCTTTGGGAGCATTTCCGCGCCAACAAGTCCCACGGAAGCCTACATTCCGTGAGCGCGCAGAGGCATATGCCAGAGCCATGAAGGGCCGACCGAACCCCTCTGAGCTGCACAAATTCCCTGGCGAACGGCGTCGGCGCGACCCCAAAACGCCCGAATCACCGAAGTCTTGCAACCGGCGCCCACTACCCCCGGGCGGGGGTAGTGGTCACGGAGCGTCGCCGCCGACGGGGCCCGCCGGGCGGGCTCAGCGGAACTCCGCCTTCCCCGGGCCCTTCTCCACGAAGCTGCGCATCCCGGTCTCCCGGTCCTCGGTGGCGAACAGCCCCGCGAACCAGCTCCGCTCCAGCGCGAGCCCCGTCTCCAGGTCCGCCTCGAGGCCGTGGTCGACCGACTCCTTCGCCGCCCGCAGCGCCATCGCGGGCCCCTTGGCCAGCCGGGCGGCCCAGGCGTGCGCCTGCTCGTAGACCTCCGCGTCGGGCACCACGCGGTCGACGAGCCCGATCGTCAACGCTTCGGCGGCCTTGACCATCCGGCCCGTGAAGATCAGGTCCTTGGCCCGGGAGGGCCCGACCAGCCGGGCGAGCCGCTGCGTGCCGCCCGCCCCCGGGATCAGCCCGAGCAGGATCTCCGGCTGCCCCAGCTTCGCCCCCTCGCCGGCGATCCGGATGTCGGCGCAGAGCGCCAGCTCGCAGCCGCCGCCCAGGGCGTACCCGTTGACCGCGGCGACGACGGGCTTCGGCACCCTCGCCAGCGCGGTGAAGGACTCCTGCAGCCCGCGGCCACGCTCGACCATGGCCGCGTGGTCCATCGCCTGCATCTCCTTGATGTCGGCGCCGGCCGCGAAGACCTTCTCGCCGCCCCACACCACCAGGGCGCGTACGTCGTCGCGGCCGGCCGCCTCGGCGGCGAGTTCGCGGATCCGGTCCTGGACGGCGATGTCCAGGGCGTTCATGGGCGGGCGGTCCAGGCGCAGCGTACCGACGCCCTCGGCGACCTCCAGGTATGCAGTCATGGCACCACACGTTAGCGCTCATTAACGCCGCGGGGCCCGGTGCGGTTGCTCACACACCGGGCCCCGCGGGGCGCACGTCCGGACCGGCCGGACGGCTGCCGCCGTCTTCGGTTACTGCTCCGCCGTCCACTCCTCCCAGGACATGTTCCAGCCGTTGAGGCCGTTGTCCGGGGCGATGACCTCGTCCTTGGCGTTCTTGACCTCGACCACGTCGCCGATCAGGGAGTTGCGGAAGAACCAGGAGCCGGGCGTCGACTTGTCGCCGCCGCCGCGGGCGTCGTACAGGCCGATGCAGCCGTGGCTGGCGTTGGCCGAGCCGAACGTGGCCTGCCCGGACCAGTAGTTGCCGTGGATGAACGTGCCGGAGGTGGACAGGCGCTGCGCGTGCGGTACGTCCTTGATGTCGTACTCGCCGCCGAAGCCGACCGTGTCGCCGTCCATCCTGGTGACCTCCAGCTGCTCGGTGATCACCATCTTGCCGTTCCAGGTCGGCGTGGACGGCGCGCCCGTGGTCACCGGGATGGTCTTGACGACCTCGCCGTTGCGCTCGACCTTCATCTTCTTGCTGTCCGCGTCGACGGTGCTGACCTGGCGCCGGCCGATCTCGAAGCCGACGTCCTTGTGCTGCTCGCCGTAGACGCCGTCCGCGCCCTCGACGCCGTCGAGGCGCAGGCTGAGCGTCACTTCGGTGCCGGGCTCCCAGTACTGCTCGGGGCGGAAGTCCAGCCGCTGGTTGCCGAACCAGTGGCCCTCGATCTCCACGTCGGGCTCGGCGGTGACCTCGATGGCCTCCTCGACCTCGGCCATGTTCGCGATCGGCTGGTTGAAGTTGAGCGACACCGGCATGCCGACGCCGACGGTGCTGCCGTCCTCGGGCGTGAAG
Source organism: Streptomyces aculeolatus (assembly GCF_020400605.1). Taxonomy (GTDB): domain Bacteria; phylum Actinomycetota; class Actinomycetes; order Streptomycetales; family Streptomycetaceae; genus Streptomyces; species Streptomyces aculeolatus. The sequence goes on from NZ_JAINRD010000005.1 coordinate 380,273, forward strand.
TGGCCGATAAAGGTGTTCTCCGGCACGACGGTGGTGAACGTGGTGTCCTTGGCGGCCTCGAGCCCGTCGGAGTCCTGGGCGACGGCGTGCACCTTGTACTTGGTCTGCGTACGCAGGTGGCCGGCCGGCTTCCACGCGGCCCCGCCCTCGGAGATCTCGCCCTCGACCTCGGCACCCTTCTCGTCCGTCACCTTCACGGAGACGAGCTTGCCCTTGGCCGCGGTCACCTTCAGCTCGCCGTCGGTGCCGACCGCGTCGGCGCCGTCCTTCGGCGAGATCTCGACGACCGCCTGCGAGACCTTCTGCTCGTCACCGCCCGAGCCGCCCGAACCCCCCGAGCCGCCCTTGTCCCCGTCGCCGCCCCCGCCGCCGGACCCCCCGCACGCCGCCACCAGGACGAGCACGGCGCCGCTCAGCAGCGCCGCCAGGCTGTGCCGGGTACGTCCCCTTCGTATCCGCTCCACCTTCAACGCCGCAATCTCCCCTCGGCCACACCGAGCCAGACTTCCCCCGCGCATGGTCACACCGCGCCTTTGCGTTCAAGGTATCCCCAGCCACACGGAAACTGACTCCGCGCGATTGTCACCGTTCGGTCCCAACTGGTACGGGCTCCGCAGGCGCTTGCGGCGCGTAAATCCAGTGGCGTCGCGCGGGCCGCCGGGTGACACTGCAACCCGATGACCTCCTCTTCCGCGCCCTCGTCCCCCTGCCCACCGACCCCGGCGCGGCGCTCGCCCCCGCCGGGCGCCCCCGGCACCCCGCACGGCGGCCCGCCGGTGCTGCCGGAGCCGCCCCGCCGCCCTTTGCGCAGCCGCGAGTTCGGCCTCTTCTTCGTCGCCCGCGGCATCGCGAGGCTCGGCGACATGATGGCGCCCGTCGCGCTCGCCGCCGGGCTGATCATGCACGGGTACGGCGCCGGTGCAGTCGGTCTGGCGATGGCGTCGATGACGGCGTGCTTCGCCGGGTTCGTCATCTTCGGCGGGGTGTTCGCGGACCGGTTCAACCCCCGCGCCGTGATGATCGGCGCGGACCTCGCCCGGGTCGGCACGCAGCTCGCGATGGCGGGGCTCTTCCTCTCCGGGCACGTCGTGCTCTGGCAGGTGTGCGTGCTCGGCGCGCTGAACGGCACCGCCGCGGCGATGTTCCAGCCGGGCGTCGCCGGGGTGATCCCGCGGATCGCGGACGACGTGCAGGGCGCCAACGCCTCGATCCGCACCGCCGAGTCGGCGATGACGCTCGCGGGACCCGCGGCGGCGGGCGCGCTGGTCGGCCTCACCTCGGCGGGCGGCGTGTACGTCGCGCACGCCGGGACGTACGCCGTGAGCGCGCTGTGCCTGGCGCTGCTGCGGCTGCCGCCGCGCCCGGCGGACGACGCGCCGCCCGAGCGGGTCGCGGAGGGCGGGCGCGGGCGGGCGTTCCGGGCCGATCTGGCGGAGGGCTGGCGCGAGTTCTCCTCCCGCACCTGGATGTGGGCGGTCATCGCGATCTGGATGGTCTTCATGATCGGCTCCTGGGGCCCGACGGTGCCCCTGGTCGCGGCGCGGGTGGTGGAGGACTACGGGGCCGGGGCGTACGGCGCCGTGAACTCCGCCATGGGCGCGGGGATGGTCGTCGGTGGCCTGGTCGCGCTGCGGCTGCGCCCGGTCCGCCCGCTGCGCGCCGGGGCGGTCGCGGCGCTCGGCTTCGGCGCCCAGCCGGCGGCGGTGGGGCTGCAGTTGCCGGTGCCGGCGATCGCCGGGGGGATGGCGGTGGCCGGGGCGGCGCTGGCGTTCTGGGGCGTGATGTGGGCGACGAGCGTCCAGACGCAGGTGCCGCCCGCGGCGCTGAGCCGCGTGAACGCGTACGAGATCGCCGGCTCGGTCGCCATGCTGCCCGTCGGCAACGCGCTCGCCGGGCCGGCGTCGGCGGCGTTCGGCGCGCACGAGGTGCTGGTGTTCAACGGCGTGCTGGCGGTGCTGACGGCGCTCGCGCTGCTGTCCGTACCGGCGATACGCAATCTGCGCAGGGCGGACGGCATCCGCGGGGAACGGCTCAAAGGGGACGCGCCGCGGACGGATGCACGTATGACCGGCAGGTCAGGAGACGGGAAAACCGGGTGAGGGGCAAGCCTGCCCTTACGTAGGCTCGGTGACGATGCCTGCCGCCGCCGTACACACCGAAGAGCCCGATCCCGCCGACTCCCCGCCCGCCGCCGGTACCGGCCCCGACCTCGGAGGACCGCCGCCGGGCGGCGAGGAGGACCGCTCGGCGGTCCGCTCGCTGCTGCGGCTGTGGCCATATGTCCGCCCGGTGCGGGTGCGGCTGTTCTCGGCGGCCGGCGTGGCGATCGTCGCGTCGTGCATCGGTCTGGTGATCCCGCTGGTGCTCAAGTGGCTCGTGGACGGCCCGGTGGCCGACCGCGACCCGGCGGGCGTCTGGCTCGGCGGGCTGCTGATCCTCGCGCTCGGCGTCGCGGAGGCGGCGCTGTTCGGCTTCCGCCGCTGGCTGGTGGCGCGCCCCCTGGCCGGGGTGGAGGCGGCGATGCGGTCGAGCCTGTACCGGCATCTCCAGCGGCTGCCGGTGTCCTTCCACGACCGCTGGGCCTCCGGCCAGCTGCTCTCCCGCGGCACGACGGACCTCCAGCTGATCCGGATGTTCCTGGCCTTCCCGCTGACGTTCCTCGTCGTCAACGGCACCACCATCGCCGTCGGCTGCGCGGTCCTGCTGGCCCAGGAGTGGACGCTCGGGCTGGTGCTGCTGGCGCCGGTGATCCCGCTGGTGGCGCTCTGCTCGGCCTTCGAGCGGCGCTTCTTCGGGGCCGCGCGCCGGGCGCAGGACCAGGTCGGCGACCTGACGACGGTGGTCGAGGAGGCGGTGCTCGGCATCCGCATCGTCAAGGGCTTCGGCCGGCACCGCAGCCAGGCGCAGGCGTTCCGCCGGCTGACGCACGAACTGCGCGGCACCGAGCTGCACAAGGCGCGGCTGCTGGCCGGCATCTGGGCGCTGATAATGACGCTGCCGGAGCTGGCGATCGGCGCGGCGCTGGTGCTGGGTACGGTGCAGGTCGCGGACGGCGACCTGTCGGCGGGGACGCTGGTGGCGTTCCTGTCCACGGCGATGGCGCTGCGCTGGCCGGTGGAGTCGATCGGGTTCCTGCTGGCGATGTGCAACGAGGCGGCGACCGCGGCGGACCGCTACTTCGAGGTGATGGACGAGCCGCCGGCCGACGCGGCGGACCGCAGGACCGCCGGCGCCGCCGATACGGCCGGGACCGCCGACGCCGCCAAGGCCGCCAAGGCCGCCGAGACCCCCGGGACTCCAAGGACCGCCGCGCCCGGGCCGCCCGCCGCCGTCCCGGCCCAGCGCGGCGGGTCCGCGCCGGGACCGGACCCGTCGCCACCGGCCGCCGACGGCATCCGCTTCACCGGCGTCGTCTTCCGCCACCCCGACACCGGGCCGGACGCCGAGCCCGTACTCACCGGCGTCGACCTGCACGTGCGCTCCGGCGAGACCCTCGCCCTCGTCGGCGCCACCGGCAGCGGCAAGACGACGCTCACCGCGCTCGTCCCGCGGCTGTACGAACCGACCGCCGGCCGCATCAGCCTCGACGGCCGCGACATCACCGACCTGCCCCGCGACGAGCTGCGCGAGCTGGTCGCCGTGGCGTTCGAGGAGCCGACCCTCTTCTCCGCCACCGCCGGCGAGAACGTGCTCATGGGCTCGTACGAGGCCGAAGAGCACGACCTGCTGCGGGCGTTGGACATCGCGCAGGCCGACTTCGTGCACCAGCTGCCCGACGGCCACCGCACCGAGGTCGGCGAGCAGGGGCTCAGCCTCTCCGGCGGCCAGCGTCAGCGCCTCGCGCTGGCCCGGGCGATCGTGGGCCGGCCGCGCTTCCTCGTGCTCGACGACCCGCTGTCGGCGCTCGATGTGCACACCGAGGCGCTGGTCGAGGCCGCGCTGCGGCGCGTGCTGGCGACGACCACGGCGCTGGTGGTCGCGCACCGCCCGTCGACCGTGCTGCTCGCGGACCGGGTGGCGCTGCTGTCCGGCGGCCGGGTCGCGGCGGTGGGCACGCACGACGAACTGCTGCACGGCAGTGCGGAGTACCGCGCGCTGATGGCGGGCGTGACGGAGGAGCGGACGCAGGACGCGGCCGGGGCCGCGCACGGCGAGGAGGGGGAGCAGCGATGACGGCGACGGTCACCGAGAGACCCGGCGGCGAGGAGCCGGACGACGACCGCCCGCGCCCGCGGACCGACCCGTTCGACCAGGACCTGCTGCCCGCGCCCGAAGGCGCGTCCCGCTCGCTGCTGGGCTCCCTGCTCCGCCCGCACCGCCGCCGGGTCGCCGCCGCGACCGCGCTGATCCTGCTGCAGCAGGCCGCGGTGCAGGCGGGTCCGCTGCTCGTCGCGTACGCCATCGACCACGCGGTGCCCGCGCTGCGGCGCGACGACCACGGCCCGCTGATCGCCGTCGGCATCGCGTACGCGATCTGCGCGCTGGCCTCCGGGCTGCTCCAGTACACCTTCGTGCGCGCCGCCGCGCGCATCAACCAGGACGTGCTGCTCGACCTGCGCGGCCGCATCTTCCGCCACGCGCAGGTCCTCGACGTCGACTTCCACGACCGCTACACCTCCGGCCGGCTCATCTCCCGCTCCACCAGCGACGTGGAGTCGCTGCGCGAGCTGCTGAGCGAGGGGCTGCAGGAGCTGATCGTCGTCGTGCTCCAGGTCGTGTACATCGCGGCGCTGCTGCTCTGGCTGGACCTCGGGCTGGGCGGGGCGGCGCTGCTGTCGTTCGTGCCGCTGTACGCGCTGATCCGCAACTTCCAGCGGCGTTCGATCAAGATCTACACGAAGCGGTCGACGGCGATCGCCCAGGTGATCGTGAAGTTCGTCGAGACGATGAACGGCATCCGGCCCGTGCAGGCGTTCCGCCGGGAGCGCGCGAACGACGGGGACTTCGACCGGCTCAACGGGCACCACGAGCGGGTCAACGGCGACTCCATCCTGGAGATGGCCCGCTACGTGGTCTGCTCCCGGCTGACGGCGAACTTCTTCGTGGCGGCGATCGTGCTGTGGGGTGCGTACCGGGTGGCGGAGGACGACCTCGCGCTGGGCGTGCTGGCCGCGGCGGTGCTGTACCTGCGACGGCTGTACGACCCGATCGACCGGCTCGGGATGTTCCTCAACTCCTACCAGTCGGCGGCGGCGTCGCTGCAGAAGATCGCCGGGCTGCTGGCGCAGCGGCCGGGCGTCGCGGAACCGGCGGACCCGCGGCCGCTGCCGGCTCCCGCGCAGGCGCTGCCGGGCCGCGAGGTGCGCTTCGAGGGGGTCGGCTTCTCGTACCGTACGGGCGGCGAGGTGCTGCCCCGCTTCGACCTGACCGTGCCGGCCGGGCAGACGGTCGCGGTCGTCGGCTCGACGGGCGCGGGGAAGTCGACCCTCGCCAAGCTGCTCGCGCGGTTCTACGACCCGAGCGCGGGGCGGGTGCTGCTGGACGGGGTGGACCTGCGGGAGATCGCGAACGCGGAGCTGCGGCGCGCGGTGGTGATGGTCACCCAGGAGGCTTTCCTCTTCTCGGGCACGGTGGCGGAGAACATCGCGATCGGCCGCCCGGACGCGTCCCGCGAGGAGATCGAGGCGGCGGCGAAGGCGCTGGGCGCCCACGCGTTCATCACCGCGCTCCCGGACGGCTACGACACCGACGTGCGCAAGCGCGGCGGCCGCATCTCGGCGGGCCAGCGCCAGTTGGTCGCGTTCGCCCGCGCGCTGCTGGCGGACCCGGCGGTGGTGATCCTCGACGAGGCGACCTCCTCGCTGGACATCCCGGGGGAACAGGCGGTCCAGGAGGCGATGCACACGGTGCTGCGCGGGCGCACCGCGGTCGTCATCGCCCACCGCCTGTCGACGGTGGAGATCGCGGACCGGGTCCTGGTGATGTCCCAGGGCCGCGTCGTGGAGGACGGCCCCCCGGCCACCCTGATCGCCGACCGCGGCCGCTTCGCGGCGCTGCACCAGGCGTGGCAGGACAGCACGATCTGACCCGGGGCCTGCCCTTTGGAGCTTCGCCGGGCTCGCGGCGGGACCCGAACGGCAGACCCCAAGGCCGGGCCGCGGGGCGGTGCGCGGCAGCCGCTACCCGGCGCGCAGCCAGGCGTCGAGAGCGGCGAAGTCCGCGTCGGTGAGGCCCCGGCCGGGATCGACGCGGTGCAGCAGCGCGCGTGCCGGGTGGTGCGCGGCGACCCAGGCGCGGTCGGCTGCGGTGATCTCGTCGTCGACCCACGCGAACGGCCGCCCGGCCGCCCAGTCGACCAGCAGCGGGGTCTTCCAGTGCAACCCGCCGGGGCCGTCCGCCCCGTCCGGCTCCGGGATGTCGACCACCGGCAGCTCCGGCAGGCCGAGGAGCGGGGCGACGGCCTCGTTGGCGTCGGCCTGCCAGGTCGTGGCCCACACCAGGTCGCACGGCAGCGCCGCGAGCCGGGGCCCGTCGGCCGGTTCGACCCGGGCCAGCAGCGGGTTCCCGGTGCCGGGCGCCGGCCGCGCCGCGCGGCCGGGGCGGCGGCCGGTCCAGGTGGGGCCGAACGGGATGAGGGGGCCGTCGACGTCGAGGAAGAGCAGCGGGCGTAAGGAGTCGGTCACAGCCGCACGTTAGGGCAAGGCCGCCCGGTGGTCACCTCATGTGGTCGGCGGTTGCATGGGCTCCCCACTCCGGCCGCTTTCGACCGCTACCGACCGATTCGGTGCCGAGTTCGGACATCGACAAGACCCAGGGCACTCAGCGTGTCCGCTCTAGCACGTTAAGTGACCGGAATGCTATCCTTCGTTTCGGCTTTCACACCATGAAAGTTGACGATTTCCTCTCCGGTAACCGCAGCTCAGCGCACGCGTCACTGGACTGGACCATAAAGGGTGGCGGTCCCCCCTTCTCAGGCAGGCCTTCCTGTGCGTCACTTTTGTCGTGTACGCATCAGATTATCGGTCTGTCCGTACACGCAGCACCAGCACCGCCTCTCCCCACCCCCACAGAGCACACGAGTGCCAGGAGGCCGCGATGCACTTGAACACATCACTCACCCACCGCCTCTTCTCCCGCCGGGCCGGCCGCACCCGCGCCGGCGCCGCCGTCGTACTCGGCGCATCCCTCGCCCTGGTCGCGGGGCTCACCGCGCCGTCGGCCGCATCCTCGCCGGCGGCGGGCAGCGACGCAAAGAAGAAGAACCCCGTACCGCTGGGCCACGCCTACATGGGCATGGGAGTCGACGCCGAGCAGTCGTCCCCCGACATCAGCCCGATGGACCACACCAGCGGCGTGCAGGGGATCGACATCTCGCACTGGCAGGGCAGCATCAACTGGTCGTCGGTGCGCAGCGCCGGCATCCAGTTCGCCTGGATGAAGGCGACGGAGGGCACGAGCTACAAGGACCCGTCGTTCAACACCAACTACCCGGCCGCGTACCGCGCCGGGGTCATCCGCGGCGCGTACCACTTCGCCCGGCCGAACTCCTCCAGCGGCGCGACCCAGGCCAACTTCTTCGCCTCCAACGGCGGCGCCTGGTCCCGCGACAACCTGACGCTGCCCGGCGTGCTGGACATCGAGTCCAACCCGTCCGGCGCGACGTGCTACGGGCTCTCCCAGACCGCGATGCGCAACTGGATCCTCGACTTCTACAACACGTACAAGTCGAGGACCAGCCGTGACGTCGTCATCTACACCAGCCCGAGCTGGTGGAACACCTGCACCGGCAACTGGAGCGGCATGTCGTCGCGCAGCCCGCTGTGGGTCGCGCACTGGACCTCCGCGCACAGCCCGTCGCTCCCGAACGGCTTCCCCTTCTACACGGTGTGGCAGTACACCAGCACCGGCCGGGTGAGCGGCATCTCCGGCAACGTCGACCGCGACAAGTTCAACGGCAGCCGCGACCGGCTGCTGGCGCTGGCGAACAACACCCCGTAGTACGGGGACCGCATGCGACGAAGGGGCCGGCCGGGCGACGGCCGGCCCCTTCCGCACGGGCCCCGCGCCGAGGGGTCACAAAAGATGAAAGTTGCTCTACTCTTCCGCCATGTCGTGGACGCGTAAGCTCCGAACGGCCCTCCTCCCGCTCCTCGCGCTGGGCGCGCTGCTGCTCACCGCCGCCCCAGCCGCCGCGCACGAGGAGCGCCCCGTCGAGTTCCCCGACGGCACCGGCAGCGTGCCGACGTACCGCGACGAGGAGCCCGACCTGCTGGTCTGCAAGCCCGGCCGGGCGGACTTCGAGGCGCGCGTCGCCGACTTCCCCGCCGCGCTGCGCGAGCGCAACCTCCGGCTGTACGAGCGCTGCCGCGACCGCGGCTACGAGCACCTGCAGGAGGCCGTCGACGCCGTCGACGCACCCGGCATGACCATCGCCGTGCTGCCCGGCGTCTACCTGGAGGAACCCAGCCGGCCCAAGCCCACGGGCGCGTGCGCGCGGCTGAAGGCGCCGCGGTCCGACTTCGGCTACCAGATCCTGTCGTACGCGCAGCAGGAGCGCTGCCCGCACAACCAGAACCTCGTCGCGATCATGGGCAAGCGGGACCTGCAGATCGAGGGCACCGGCGCCGACCGCGGCGACGTCGTCATCGACGGCCAGTACCGCAAGCTCAACGTGATCCGCGCGGACGCCGCCGACGGCGTCTACTTCCGCAACTTCACCGCCCAGCGCTCCACCTTCAACTCGCTGTACGTGCTGGCCGCGGACGGCTTCGTCATCGACGACGTGCTCACCCGGTGGAACGACGAGTACGGCTTCCTGACCTTCGCCTCCGACCACGGCCTGTACCGCGACTGCGAGTCGTACGGCAACGGCGACTCCGGCATCTACCCGGGCAGCGCCTCCGACATCAACGACGGCCGCGGCTACGACGTCGACCGCTACGCCATCGAGATCACCGGCTGCCGCAGCCACCACAACATGGTCGGCTACTCCGGCACCGCGGGCGACTCCGTCTGGGTGCACGACAACGAGTTCGACCACAACATGGGCGGCGCCTCGATGGACAGCGCCTTCCCCGGGCACCCCGGACTGCCGCAGAACCACGCGAAGTTCGAGCGGAACCTCATCCACGACAACAACCAGAACTACTACCCGTACGTCGCCGACGGCACCTGCGCCAAGGAGCCCGCGGAACGCGGCTACGAGCAGGGCGTGGTCTGCCCGCAGATATCCATGCCGCCCGGGACCGGCATCATCACCGCGGGCGGCAACTGGAACGTCTACCAGGACAACTGGATCTACGGGCACCAGCGCGCGGGGGTCTACCTCAACGCCGTCCCCGCGTTCATCCGCGGCGAGGGCGCGCTCGGCAAGCAGCTCGACACCTCGCACCACAACCGCTACGCCGGCAACCACCTCGGCGTCGACCGGGCGGGCAACGAGCGGCCCAACAAGACGGACGTGTGGTGGGACGGGCAGGGCGAGGGCAACTGCTGGCAGCAGGACGCGGGGGCGAGCAACCCGCGCACGCTGCCGGAGTGCGGCTCGCGGCCGGGCGACGTCTCCGGCGGCTCGGACCGGATCGTCGGCGAGCCGGTGAAGCTGGCGCAGCTGCTGGTGTGCGCGGAGTACGACGTGCAGGCGCGGAAGCTGCCCGCGGGGTGCGACTGGTACGGGGCGCGGGGCATCGAGCGGATCGAGGTGCAGATCGCGCTGGCCGTGGCGGTGGTGCTGGGGCTGGTCGGCGGGGTGCTGTGGTGGCGGCTGCTGCGGCGCGACGCGGTGGCCGCGGGCGCGGCCGTGGCGGGGGCGGCGGGGCTGGTGCTCGACGTGGTCGGGTCCGCGAGTTCGTACGCGCACACGTGGGTGCCGGTCGTCGCACTGGTGCTGACGGGCGCGTGGTGGACGGCGACCGGACTGCGGCTGCGGGCCCGACCGGCGCCGGGGCGGCCGGGGTTCACGTGGGTCACGGTGGCGATGGGCGTGCTGACCCTGCTGGACGCCTTCGACAAGTCGGTGCTGCTGATCCCGTGGATTCCGCTGAGCCCGGCGTGGCTGCGGACCCTGCTGGGGCTGGTGTGGGTGATCTGGGCGGTGATCGCGGTGGCCAGGCGCGCGCCCGCGGCGGACCCGGTGGCGGGCTCGGCGGCGGGTCCGGCGGAGGAGACGGAGACGGAGCACGCAACGGAGCCCGGACCGGATACGGAGACGCACCCGGTGCCGGACCCGAAGCCAGGTCCGAAGCCAGGTCCGAAGACGCCCCCGGAGCCGGGCCGCCCCGGCGCCGGTCCCGGGCCCCGGCCGGGGCCCGGGGGTCCCGCCCCGGAGGCCGGCCTCGCATGAGCCGCCGCTCCCTCTCTCCCGCCACCCGTCCGGCCGCCGTCGCGCTCCTGCTGGCCGGCGTCCTCGTCGCCGCCGGCTGCTCCCGCGGCGACACCCACCACGAACCCGGCACCGGCCACGAGGTCGCCACCGGTTCCGTCCCGCCCGCCACCGACGTGCCCGACCGCGGCGCCAACGGCTCGGACGCCGGCACCACCGTCGAGATCGCCGTACGGGACGGCAGGGTCACCCCCGCGCCCGGACGCGTCGAGGTGGGGCTCGGCGGGCGCGTGGTACTCCTCGTCACCAGCGACACCGCCGACGAACTCCACGTCCACGGCTACGACGAGTCCGCGCACCTGCCCGCGGGCGAGCCCGTCGAGCTGGCGTTCACCGCGGACCGCGCCGGGGTGTTCGACGTCGAGACGCACGGCTCGGGGCTCGTCGTCACCCAGCTCATGGTGCGCTGATGCCCCTCGCCCACGGCGTCGGCGGCACCCAGGACCTGCCGATACCCGCCTTCTACGCCTACGCCGGCGGCTTCGCCGCCCTGCTCGTCTCCTTCCTCGCCCTCGGCCTGCTGTGGCCCGAACCCCGCTACGCCGGCGCCACCGCCGGCCGCCCCCTGCCCCGCGCCGTGCAGCGCCTCGCCGCCTCGCCCGCCCTGCGCCGCAGCGCCGCGGCCGCGGGACTCGCCGCCGCCGCGTTCGTCGCCGGCCATCTGCTCCTCGGCCCCGACGACCCCGCCCGCAACCCCGCGCCCGGCGCGGTCTACGTGCTCCTGTGGGTCGGCCTCGTCCCCGCCTCCCTCCTCCTCGGCCCCGTATGGCGCCTGCTCAACCCGCTCCGTACGCTCCACGCCCTCGCCTGCCGCGCCCTGGGCCGCGACCCTTCCGCCGGCCGGCCGCTGCCCCCGTGGCTCGGCCACCGGCCCGCCGCCGCCGGGCTGCTGGCGTTCACCTGGCTGGAGCTGGCCGCGCCGGAACCGGCCGCCACCACCGCCCTGTCGGCCTTCCTCGCCGCCCACGCCGCCGTCCAGCTCACCGGCGCGGCGCTCCACGGCGAGCGCTGGTTCGCGCAGTGCGACCCCTTCGAGGCGTACAGCGCGCTGCTCGCGCGGCTGTCCCCCGTCGGCCGCCGCCCCGCCGACGGCGTGCTCGTCCTGCGCTCCCCCCTCGCCGGCCTCGACGCCACCCCCGCCCTCCCGGGGCTGACCGCCGTCCTGTGCGTACTCCTCGGCTCGACCGCCTACGACGGCTTCTCCGCCGCCCCCTCCTGGATCGACACCCTGCAGACCTCGTCCCTCGGCCGCACCGCCACCGCCACGCTCGGCCTGCTCGCCGCCGTCGCCCTCGTCGCCGCCCTGTACGCCGCCTGCGCGGCGGCCGTCCGCCTGGTCTCCGGGCGCCTCGCCCACCCGCTGTCCGCCTTCGCCCACTCCCTCCTGCCGATCGCGCTCGGCTACCTCGTCGCCCACTACTTCACGCTCTTCGTCACCGAGGGCCCGCGTACCGTCACGATCGCATCCGGCACCGACAACCCGCCCCCGGCCGACCCGCTCCTGTCCCCCGGCGGCCTCGCCGCGCTCCAGGTCCTCGCCGTCGTCACCGGCCACGTCCTCGGCGTCGTCGCCGCCCACGACCGCGCCGTCCGGCTCTTCCCGGCCGCCCGCGCGGTCGCCGGCCAACTGCCGCTGCTCGCGCTGATGGTCTGCTACACGGTCGGCGGCCTGACCCTCCTGCTGGCCGCGTAGCGCGGGCGGTGCGGCACCATGGACGACGTGAGCTCCCCCTCCCTCCGCCGCACCCCCGTCCAGCAGCGCAGCGCCGAGCGGCTGGCCCGGATCCTCGACGCGTGCGCCGAACTCCTCGACGAGACCGGCTACGAGGAGCTGACGACCAGCGCCGTCGCCGACCGCGCCGGCGTCCCCATCGGCTCCGTGTACCGCTTCTTCCCCAACAAGCGCGCGCTCGCCGACGCCCTCGCCGCCCGCAACCTCGACGACTTCACCGGCCGCGTCACCCGCCGGCTGGCCGCCGAGCCCGCGCAGGCCGGCTGGCGGCGCATCCTGGACTCGATGCTGGCGGAGTACGTCGCGATGATGCGTACGGTGCCGGGCTTCGCGCAGGTCGACTTCGAGGCCAACGACCCGGTCGCCGCCCGGCTCTGCGACATCCTCGCGGAGCGGCTGTCCCTGCCGGTGACGGCCTCGCTCCAGCGCTCCTGCCTGGTGGCGGTGGAGGCGGCCGACGCGCTGCTCCAACTGGCCTTCCGCGCCGACCCGGAGGGCGACGCGGCCCTCCTGGCGGAGACCCGCACGCTGCTGCACGCGTACCTGTCGCGCTCACTGGATCCGCCGTCGGCCCCCGGGTGAACCCCGGGCGGGGGCTCAGCCGGCCAGGGCCGCCGTCACGTCCTCCCGGCGCCGGGGTGCGTCGTGGCTCTCCACGTACCACTCGAACTCGCCGCTCACCAGCCCGCGCGCCAGCGCCAGGTCCGGTTCCGGCTCCACCCCCGCCGCCCGCAGGTGGTACGGCGGCGGGTAGTAGCAGTCGCCCACGAACAGGACGCCCTCCGACGGCACCGCCACCACGGTCGAGTCCGCCGCGTGGCCGCCGCCGACGTGCCGCAGCTCCGCCGTCACTCCCCCGAGCCGGATCAGGTGCCGGTCGGTGAACGTCTCGTCGGGCGGCACGATGCGCAGGGCGTCCCAGCCGTCCTCCGCCATCGCGCGCAGGCGTGCCGTGTAGCTCGGGACGAGCCGCGGGTCGCGCGCCATCCCGGCCCGTACGTACGCCTGCGACCACGGCTTCGCCGCCTCCGCGCGCAGCGCCTTCGCCGTCAGCTCGTGCGCGGTCACCGGCACGCCCCACTCCTGCGCGCCCCAGACGTGGTCCCAGTGGTGGTGGGTGTGGACGAGGCGCCGCGCCCGCGGCAGGCCCGCACCGCCGAGGGCGTTGCGGATCCGGCGGGCCAGCGCCGGGCTGTGGCCCGCGTCGACGAGCAGGCAGCCGTCGTCCCCGGCGATCACCCCGACGCCCGCCTGCACCCGGTCCGGGTCGGGGTGGTGCGGCCACACCCACACCCGCTCCGTGACCCGCACCAGACCCGGCACCGCCTCGGCCATCTCCGCGCCTCCCTCTCCCCCGGTCAACAGGTCCCGGCCCCGGACTATATGCCGGGTCCCCGCGCCGCGGCCCCGGACTACGGGGACTCGGCCGCCGCCTGCAGCGCCCCGGCCAACGCCGCGTACGCCGCGGCCACCGGCAGCCGCGGCTCGGCGCCGCGCCGGGCCCCGCCGCCGTCACCGGCATCGCCGGGACCCGCGTCCGCGGCGGGCGCCGCCGGCACCAGCGCGTCGAGGTCTCCCACCACCCGCACCCCCGACTCCCTGATGCCCGCCACCATCTCCGCGCCGACCTCCGCCGCCGCCCGCCGCGCCCACGCCGGGGTGGCGATCCGCTCCGCGTCCCCCGCCGGCACGTGCGCGCCGCGCAGCCGGCGCACCAGTTCCTCGCGTACCAGCTTGCGTTCCGCCGCCGGGCGTTCGGCCCTGGACAGCTCCCTGTTCACCAGCCGCAGCACCTCCACCTCCCCGGCGGTCAGCGACCGGTTGGCGAACCCGTCCTGCTCGGGCCGGAGCACCCCGTCCGGCAGCCCCAGCAGCCCCTCGAAGGCGCGCAGGTGCGCCAGCGGATCGGCCTGGTCGACGACGACCACCGTGAGGTTGTCCGCGCCGGCCGCAGCCGCCCAGCGCGCCACCAGTTCGTCGTGCCGGTGCCGCCGCCAGAACGACGGCGTCGGCTTGCGGTACGGCGGTCTGCGCAGCATGCCGTCGAGCCACTTGTCGTACGCGTGGTGGTGGCCGGACTTGATGTACTCCTGCCACTGCGACGGCAGGATCTTGACCAGCGGCCGCAGTGTGACGACGACGTGCACCCGGTCCCCGCCGAGTCCGTCGACCACCGCCTTCGCCGCGCCCGCGTCCGCGTTGGCGAACCGCTCGCTGCTGACGACGACGCGGCGCCGCCGCCCCGCTGCGGCGACCTCCGCGCACAGCTTCTCCCAGTGCGCCATGCTCGGCGCCTCCAGGCTGTGCACGGGCGTCCCGCCGGCGATGGCCGCGGCGGCGTGCGCCGGCTGCCGCGCGGCGCCCGCGTACCGTACGCCGTGGGCCGCCAGCGTGCGCCGGCCGTGGTGGAACGCCCCCTGGAGCGTCGTGGTCCCGGTCTTGTGCGGCCCGATGTGCACCAGCCGGGTACCCGGCGGGAGCGCGCCCTGCCGCCGCGCCATCAGCCCTGCCCGCCCCGGCCCTTGAAGATCCCGCCGAGCCGGCCCAGCGGCCGCTTGTCCATGGCGGCGACGCGCCGCTCCAGCCCGGCGAGCTGCTTCTCCAGCTTCCCGACCTGCTCGGTCAGCTCCTCGTTGCGCTCCTTCAGCTCGCCGATGCGGCGCGCCGCGGCGTCCTGCCGCTTGCGGACGTTCTCGGCCCGCTCGTGCAGCCACGCGACGCGGTAGCGGTTGGCGCCGTCGTCGGAGCCGTCCCACACCCGCATCGAGGGCGGCAGGTCGAGGGCGGCCATGCGCTCCTCGAAGGCGGCGCCGCGGTCGCCGTGGGTGTAGGTGTCCTGAAGGCCGTTGCGGTCGAGGAACTGCGCGAAGCGCTCCCAGCGCTCCTGGTGGCCGTTCTGCAGCCCGGCGAAGTCGGCCTTCTCGTACAGCTCCGCCGGGTCCATGTCGGCGGGCTGGTCGGCCAGCATCTCGTACGGGATGCCGAAGTAGCGGCAGAGTTCGAGGGTGCGCGAGTCGTGGCAGAGCACGACGGCGGGGGTGCCGGCGAGCAGCGCGGTGATGTTGCCGTGGATGCGGGTGCCGAACGCGAAGTCGTGCTCGCGCAGTTCCGCCATCCAGCGGTACGGGTCGGTGGGCAGCCGCATCTTGTCGTCGCGCAGCAGGCCGTGCGCGGTCTGGTTCGGCAGCTCCGCCGGCTGGCCCTTCTCGGCGGTGGTGTCGCCCCAGAGCAGCAGTTCGGCGTCGGTGAGGTTCTGGGCGTAGTACGTGAGGTCCGCGAAGCGCTCGTACGTGCGCTGCGCGATCTCCGCGATCGGCCCGACCTTCGGTGCGCCCGGGGAGATGTTGATCGCGATCCGGGAGGCGTCGGTGATGCCGCCCTCGGGCAGGCGGATCTCGGGGAAGGTGTCGCCGTGGAGGAACATCGACGGGCAGCCGATGATGTCGACGTCCTTGCCCTTGTAGCCGAGTTCCTTCAGGTAGTCGGCGGTCAGCTCGCCGCGTACGCCCACGGAGGCGGACCGCTTGAGCACGGCCTTCATGAACCGCTTGACCGCCGGCTCGATGGCCTTCAGCCGCTCGGTGTCGTAGTCCGTGCCCGCCTGGGCGCCGACGCCGATGACGACGACGGGGATCTTCAACTGCTCGATGAGCTTGCTGAGCCGGTTGAGCGAGGGCTCGAACGAGGGGCGGAAGGCGTTGGCGAGCGGCACGACGAAGGCGTCGTACTCCTCGTTTATCCGTGCCGCCCGCTCCTTGGAGGAGTCCGTCCTGAGGCCGTTGGAGGTGACTTCGGTGGCGCCGGGAACCTGGAGCAGTTTGTGCGTGGCGTCGCTGAACACCAGGTTCCCGGCGTTGGTGCCGATGAGGTCCTGCTGGATGACCTCGGTCCGCGTCGGGAGGTGGAACGGGCTTTTGCCCGAGCGGACAAGGAGGTGCTTCATGGTGGGGGTCGTTCCGTTCCTGTGGGGGCTGCTGCGGTGGTGGTGCGGGCGTGCGTCAGAGCGCGGGACGGCCGATGGCGCGGAAGGTCCAGCCCGCGGCGCGCCAGGGCGCCGGGTCCAGGGTGTTGCGGCCGTCGATGAGGTGCGCGGTGGCTGCGGCGCGGGCGAGCCGGCGCGGATCGAGGTTGCGGAACTCGCTCCATTCCGTGAGGTGCAGGACGACGTCCGCGCCGGTGACCGCGTCCTCGGCGGAGGCGGCGTAGCGCAGCGTCGGGAACTCCCGGCGGGCGTTCTCCATGCCCTTGGGGTCGTAGACGGTGACCTGGCCGCCCTGGAGGTGGATCTGCCCGGCGACGTTGAGCGCGGGGGAGTCGCGCACGTCGTCGGAGTCGGGCTTGAAGGTCGCGCCGAGCACGGCGATGCGGCGCCCGAGGAAGGTCTCCCCGCAGGCTTCGCGGGCCAGTTCCACCATGTGGGCGCGGCGGCGCATGTTGATCGAGTCGACCTCGCGGAGGAACGTCAGCGCCTGGTCCACACCGAGTTCGCCGGCGCGGGCCATGAACGCGCGGATGTCCTTGGGCAGGCAGCCGCCGCCGAAGCCGATGCCGGCGCGCAGGAACTTCTTCCCGATCCGGTCGTCGTAGCCGATGGCCTCGGCGAGCTTCACGACGTCGCCGCCGGCCGCCTCGCATATCTCCGCCATGGCGTTGATGAACGAGATCTTCGTGGCCAGGAAGGCGTTGGCGGAGGTCTTCACCAACTCGGCGGTCGGGTAGTCGGCGACGACGAACGGCGTGCCGTCGCCGAGGGGACCCGCGTACACCTCCCGCAGCTGTTCCTCCGCACGGTCGCTCGCCACGCCGACGACGACGCGGTCGGGGCGCAGGGTGTCCTCGACGGCGAAGCCCTCGCGCAGGAACTCCGGGTTCCACGCCAGCTCCGCCTGCTCGCCGGCCGGCGCCAGCTCGGCCAGCCGGCGCGCGAGCCGGTCCGCGGAGCCCACCGGCACCGTCGACTTGCCGACGACCAGGCAGGGGCGGTCCAGCCGCGGCGCGAGGGTGTCGATCGCGGCGTCGACGTAGCTCATGTCGCAGCCGTACTCGCCGTGCTTCTGCGGCGTGTTCACGCACACGAAGTGCACGTCGCCGAAGGCGGCCACCTCGTCCCAGTCCGTGGTGAACCGCAGCCTGCCCGACGAGCCCTCGACCCCGGCGACGTGCTTGCGCAGGAGCTCTTCGAGGCCGGGCTCGTACATCGGCACCCTGCCCGCCGACAGCAGCTCGACCTTCTCCTTGACGACGTCCAGGCCGAGCACCTCGAAGCCCAGCTCCGCCATCGCGGCGGCGTGCGTGGCACCGAGGTAGCCGGTGCCGATCACAGTGATTCTCAACGACATCCGTGCAGGTCCTTCTGGTTATCGGCGGATTCGGCGGAGGCCGCGCCTGGCGGCGCTCCGCAGCGGGTTGGTGGCGCCGCCCCGGCCTCCGGCGGAGGCGTCGGCGGGCGCCGTCTTCGGCGCGTCGGAGGCGGCCGTCCCGGTGGCGGTGGACGTGCCGGGCCCGGAGGAGTTCGGCCCGGTGGCGTCCTTCGCCGCCGCGGCGGCCTTCGTATCGCGCTTGGCCGCCTCGACGGCGGCCTTGGTGTCCATCGACGACTGCGCGAGCAGCGCCCCGATGACGGCCTGCGCCGCCGCGGCGGCCGGGATCGTCGCCTCGGCCGGAGGTGCGGCCCGCGCGCTCGGCCGCTTCGACAGCGACGCCAGGTCGCCGACGACGTTGACGCCGAGCGCGGTGATGGCGGCGGTCATCTCCTCGGCCAGCTCCGTGGCCTCGGCCACCGCCCACTCGGGGGTGGTGACGCGGGCCTCGTCGCGGCTCGGCTGGTACTTGTCGCGCATCCGGCGCAGCGCCCCGGCGCGTACGACCTTGCCGTGCCGCTCCACCGACCAGCCGCGGCGGTGCGACTCCTCGTTGAGCAGCCGGACGAGTTCGGCCTCGCCGTGGGTCATCGACCGGTTGTCGCGCTCGTCGTAAACGAGGAACCCGGCGGGCAGCCCGGCGAACTCCTCGAAGACGCGCAGCTGCATCTGCTGGTCCGACTCGTCCTGCACCAGGACGGTCACGTGCTCCGGGCCCGCGGCCGCCGCCCAGCGGGCGATCAGCTCGTCGTGCCGGTGCCGACGCCAGAAGCTGGGCGTCGGCTCGATACAGGGCTCGCGGTGGAACATGGCGTCCAGCCAGTCCTCGTACGACGAGCGCAGCCCGTTGCGCACGTACTGCTGCCACTGGGACGGCAGGATCTTCAGCAGCGGCCGCAGCGTGACGACCACGTGCACCCGCCCGCCGCCGCCGAGGTCGGCGACGACCTCGCGGGCGGCGTCGTCCCCGGCGTTGGAGAAGTACTCGCTGCTGATGACCGTGCGCCGGTCGCCGGCCTGCTCGCACTGCTGCACCAGCTTCCGCCAGCGCTCCATGCCGGGGCGGTCGCGCTGGAGGAACACGTCGAGCTCTTCGCGTACGGGCGTGCCCGCGGGCCCCGGGAACTCCACCCCGATCTTGGCGAGCGTCGCCGAGACGGGCTGCCGGTGGCTGCCGGCGTAGACCACGTCGTACGCGGGCAGCCGGTCGCGGGCGCTGTGGAACGCGCCCTGGAGGGCCGTGGTGCCGGTCTTGTGCGGGCCGATGTGGAGGAGGCGCCCCCCGCGCGGCACCGTGGGCACCAGCGCCGGGGGTGTCGGCTGCGTCGGCATCAGGAGTCCTTCTCTCCGCGGACGCTCTTCGGCAACTGGCTGTCCAGCCAGTCCGTGAGCGTCTGCATGTACGTCTCGGTGATGTGCTCACCGGCTCGGTACACGATCACGTTGCCGATGACGGCCGGGCAGGTCCCGTCCGGGCACAGCTCGGGCGCGAGGTCGATGACGGGGACCCCGGCCCGCTTCGCCGCCTCCGTGGTGACCTGCTCGTATTCCAGCCCCTCGCGCAGCGGGAACGCGCAGTCGGTGAGTTGGTCGGTGGCTCCCGACACGCACGAGGGTATGTCCTGCGGCGGTACGGGATGTCGGCGAACGCTGTGACGTCCGCCCCGTTCTCCTTCAGCTCGCGCAGCGTCGCGGACATCCCGTCGCGCAGTGCGGCGGTGTTGTCGTCGCCGTCGAGCTTGTCGCCGCCGCGCATGGCCGCCTGGTCGTCGCGGTTGCCGACGAGCACGAGGTCGGCCTTCTCGTCGGCGATGCGCTCGACGGCGGAGGCGCGCCAGTCGTCGCACTCGGTGTAGTCGCGCTCGTACTGCCGGTTGTAGATGGTGACCTTGGCCGGCGTGCAGGCGGACTTGGTGAGGATCACCAGCCGCCAGCCGCGCTCCTCCGCGATGCCGATCAGCGCCGGGGAGAACTGCGCGGCGTGCGAGTCGCCAAAGAGCGCCACGGTGGTGTCCGACTTCTTGTCGCCGTAGACGCAGCCCTCGGCCTCGGTGTCGCGCTGTCCGGCGTGGCAGCCGTTGCCGTACACCGCGCCCTCGTCGGCGTCGGCGTCCTCGGGCAGCGGGCTGAGCACGGAGGCGGACTCCTGGACCTTCGTGGAGTCCTGCAGCGCGGCGGCGCCGACGGCCTGCGAGGGGTCGGCGAGCTTCATGGTCGGCACGGTGGCCCAGGTCAGCCAGCCCAGCAGGGCGCCGGCCGCGGTGCAGGCCAGGCCGAGGACGAGGCCGCGGCCCACCGGCGCCAGCGCGCGCGAGACCCGTACCGGGTTCTCCACCAGCTTGTGGGTGAGCGCGGCGGGCACCCAGCTCGCCGCGACGACGACCGCGAGCTGGGCGGTGCTGATGCCGGGCCACTTGACGGTCGCGAAGGCGACGGCCGGCCAGTGCCAGAGGTACCAGGAGTACGAGATCCGTCCCACGTACCGCATCGGCGCGGTGCCCAGCAGCTTCGCGCCCGCCGTGTCCTGCGCCGCGGCGCCGGCCGCGATGATCGCGGCGGCGCCCAGCACCGGCAGCGCGGCGGCGGAGCCGGGGAAGGGCGTCTCGTCGGAGAAGCCGAGGGCGGCCACCGCGATGGCCGCGATCCCGCCGAGGGCCAGCGCGCCCGCGAGCCGGCCCGGCAGCCGCCGCCAGGCGTCCGCGGGCACCAGGGCGATGAGGCCGCCGACGGCCAGCTCCCAGCCGCGGGTGAAGGTGGAGAAGTACGCGGCGCCGGCCTCCTGCTGCGTGAGGTGGACCGAGTACGCGAACGAGGCGACGGCGATCGCGCCGAGCGCGAGGGCCAGCCGCGGGCGCACCGCCTTGCCGCCGCGGCGCGTGCACCACCAGCCGATGGCGATGATCAGCAGCGGCCAGACCAGGTAGAACTGCTCCTCCACCGCCAGCGACCAGAAGTGCTGTACGGGGCTGGCCTCGGCGCCCAGCGCGGAGTAGTCGACGGCGAGCGACGCCTGCTGCCAGTTGACGACGTACAGCGCGGCGGCGGCCAGGTCCTTGGCGACCGTCTTGCGCTCCACCGGCGACATCAGCAGCCACGCCAGCAGCGCGACCGCCGCCAGCACGACGGCGGTCGACGGCAGCAGCCGGCGGGCGCGGCGCGCGTAGAACCCGGTCAGGGAGATCCGCCCGCTGCGCTCCAGTTCGCGCACCAGCAGCCCGGTGATCAGGAAGCCGGAGATGACGAAGAAGACGTCCACGCCGACGTAGCCGCCGGAGATGAGCGGCACGCCGGCGTGGTACAGCAGCACCACGCCCACGGCGACGGCCCGCAGGCCCTCGACGTCGGGGCGGAACCCCTTGCCGTGGCCGGACGCGGGCGGCGCGTCCGGCTGGGACCGGCGCTCGGTCGGATCGTGCGCTTCGAGCGCCGGGGCCTGCTGGCCGTGCATCAACCCTCCGGGTAACGGTACTGGTGGTGGCAGGTGCGCCTGGTGAGCCTGGTGCGCCTGGACGTCACTTGCGCGCGGCGAGCCGGGACCTGGCGGAGCGCAGCACCGTGCCGATGCTCCGGCCGGCCGGCGCCGCGGCCCCGCCCTCGGCGGGCTCGGCGGGGCGCACGGGGGCGGTCCAGGCGAGGCTGCCGGCGCGCACGGTGACCTTCGGGGTGAAGGCGTCGCGCCGCTTGCGCGCCTCGCGCGGCAGCCGCAGCCGGGCCCGGTAGGTCCGGGTGGCGCCGGTGGTCTTGCCCGGCTGGGCGACGGCGGAGGCGACGACGCCCGCGGGGCCCTCGACGTCGAGCCGCACCGCGTCCGCGGGCAGCCCCGAGACGGTGGCGCGCACGTCCACGACCAACTCGTCGCGGCGCGTCGCGGGCTGGGCGGCGGCCTCGAACCGCTTGGCCGCCTGGTGCTTGATCTCGCCGAGTTCCAGCGTGAGGTGGCCGGTGGAGCGGATCGCGTAGAGGGTGACGACCTGGCCGGAGCCGGCGTGCTTGGGCGCCGCGTGCATCGCCGGCTGCTTGACCAGGCTCAGGTTGTTCTCGTCGCCGAACCGGGTGACGTTGGACTCGCCGCAGATCAGGGAGAGGTCCCAGAGCGCCTCGGCCAGCGGCTCGCCGCTGCCGGCGGTCGCCGGGTCGACGTCCAGCCGGAAGTCCTGGAAGCCGTCCTCGTCCCGCTTCTCGTCCACGGCCAGCGGCAGCCGGTGCTGGACGATGCCGCCGCGCTGCTTGAGCAGCATCTCCGGCGGGGCGCTCCAGCCGTCGGGGCCGGGCGCCTTGACCTTGCCCGCGAGGTGGACGACGCCGGTGGCGGGGTCGAGTTCGGCCTTGCCGACGCGGAACGGGACGGGCAGTTCGTCCGTGACGTCGTAGAACTCGTCCGGGATGTTCCTGGCCGGGTCGCGGAAGAAGGGGTAGGTGGCGTAGACCCGCCCGTTCTCCGTCAGGTGGTCCACGGCGCGGTCGCCGAGCTTGTGGTGGTACTTCGACGCCGTGAGCAGGTCGTCGAGGTCGCCGCGGCGCACCAGCTCCATCAGCAGCCGCTCCACGACCGACAGCCTGGCCGCCATGCCCTCGCTGTACCACTCGTCGAACAGCCGGCGCATGTCCTCGAACGCCTCGCGCTGGTCCGAGGCGTGCTTCTCGCGGCGCAGCTGCCGGATGGTGTGCGGCAGGTCGATGGTGTAGTGCCGGGCCAGCAGGTGGTGACGCCGCGGGCCTTCGGGCACGTACTCGCCGACCAGCTCGAACATCGCGCGCAGGAAGCGGATGCGCGGCGCGGTGCCCTTGGTGACCGAGGTGTTGTTGCCGCCGTCGTCGCGCTTGACCCAGTACACGCAGTCGTAGTCGGCGATCACGCTGATGCCGTCGGCGTTCAGGTACGCGGCGCTGGTGAACGGCTGGTCCTGGCCGACCTTCAGCTCGGGGCGGAAGCGCAGCTTGTGATGCTCGACCAGCTCGCGCCGGAAGAGCTTCATCGGGTTCAGCGTCCAGTACACGCGGGAGCTGAACACGTCGGTGCGGGCCAGGTTCTGGTGGTACATGGAGGTCGGGGCGCCGCGGCCGTTGACGCCGACCATCTTTCCGACGACGACGTCGGTGCCGTGGGTGTCGGCGGTGTGGACCATCCGCTCCAGCGTCTCGCGGCCGATGTAGTCGTCGGCGTCGAGGAAGAACACGTAGCGGCCGGTGGCCCGCTCCAGACCCACGTTGCGCGGGCCGGCCGGGCCGCCGGAGTTCTCCTGGTGGATGACGGTCAGACCCGGGTTCTCGGCGGCGAGCCGGTCGAGCTCGGCGCCGGTGCCGTCGGTGGATCCGTCGTTGATGACGAGGATCTGGAGCCGGTCGGTGCCGATGGTCTGCTCCAGCACCGAGGTGACGCTGCGGGTGATGTAGGGCATCGAGTTGTACGCGCCCGTGATCACCGTGACGTCGGGTATGGGGCCGGCCACGGCCGTGGCCGCAGGGGTGGTCATCGTGCGGGTCTCCTTAGACGGCGCGCTCTAGATTGCGGCGCTCGGACTTCTCCGCGAGCGCGCGCACGGCCTCGCCGAAGCGGACGACGGATGCGGGCTCGTCGGGTCCGAGCAGGTATTCCTTCAGCTCCTCGCGCGCTCCGCGCAGCGGGTCCGCCGCGGGGTCGGGGACGGCGGCGAGCAGCTCGTCGATGCTGGCGGCGTCGGGGGCGAGGATGACCGCCGCCCGCACCGCGGTGTTCTGGCGCTTGAACTCCTGCTCCCCCAGGCCCGCGGAGTCGGTCACCGCGTACGGCTTGCCGCTGGCGATGAAGTCCGACACGACGCTGGAGATGTCCGAGACCATGCCGTGCGAGACGTTGAAGCAGTCGTACAGCCGCGGCCGGTCGCCGGTGACGACCCGGTGCTCCCACCAGCCGAAGGACCGCCAGTAGGCGTCGTTCCATTCCTCCTTCAGCCGGGCCGCCTCCGCCTCGCGGGCGGGGTCGACCACCGCGTCGCGGGAGGTCTGGGCCTCGTCGGCGGCCTCGTCCGTGAGCCGGCCGAGCCGCTCCAGCTGCGCCTCGATGCGGACCAGCTCGGCCCGCGCCGCCTCCCGTTCGCCCTGCCCGGCCGCGGCCGCGCGGACCCAGCGGGGGTCGGCGGCGCGGCGCGTACGGGCCTGCTCGACCATGGCGACGATGCGCTCGTGGGCGGCCTTGGCGAGCGGGCTGACCATGCCGGTGAACGGGTGCGGCTTGTACAGCACGCGCACCGGCGGGTCGGCGGCCAGCAGCCGGCGCACGATGTTCTCGCCGGCGAGCATGAGCGAGGTGTTGCCGGGGTCGTCGGTCCAGCCCTCCCACGTCGGCGCGTAGAGGATGGTGGGGATGCGGTCGGCGGCGGGCGCCTCGGCGGGGCGGATCGGCGCCAGCTGCGGGCGGCCGACCTCCACGATGGCGTCGTCGCGGACGCCGACGTCGGCCAGCGCGTAGCGGTCGCGCCCCGCGCGGCCGGCGGTCCACACCTCGTCGTAGACCTTGGCGTACGGGTTGATGCTGGCGACCTTGTCGCTGTCGCCGTGGCCGATGAAGACGTGCTTCATCGTGGGCACCCGCAGCAGGTGGATGTTCTTGCCGACGTTCGCGGGGTACAGCGCGACCCGCACCGAGGCCAGGTCCATGTTCATCAGGTGCACCGCGGACGGCACGCACGCCACCGGCACGGTGGTGGAGGCCAGGCCGGGCAGGGTGTGCTGCTCGCGCACGATGAGCAGCGGGCGCTCGTCCAGCTCCTCCAGCGTCTCCAGCCACATGTTGATCTGGTACGTGGACTCCTTGGTGCCGGAGAAGTAGAGCACCAGGGTCGGCCGGTAGGCGCGCAGCCACTCGTCGAACCACTCCAGCACCGCGTCCCGCTTCGGCGGCAGCGCGCCGGGCCGCAGGTGGTAGGCCACGACGAGGATGTACAGGAGGGTCAGGCCCAGCGTCACGGCCATGCCGGCGTAGCCGTACGCGCCCCGCCCGGTCTCGGCGGCGACCAGCACCCCGGCCACGGCGAACAGGTCGAGGTGCTGGACCTTCTCCGCCGCGCGATGGGTGAGCAGCCGCGGCGCGGCGTCGGAGATGCCGAGCGGCGCCAGGTCGATGTTGCGGGTGACGACGGGCAGCTTGCGGCGGTTGCGCAGCAGCGTCAGCAGGCCGCTGTGCGGCGCCTGGAGGGTGGCGACGAGGGCGAAGCAGGCGATGGCCTCGTAGCCGAGGGTGTCGCCGGTGACGCCCATCCGGGCCAGCAGCAGCACGAGCAGCAGCTGCCGCAGCATGAAGCGCAGCGTCAGGCCGGCGCGGGCGCGCGAGAGCCGGTTGAGCAGGTAGGCGTTGCGCCGGTGCAGGAAGTGGTCGGAGACGTAGGAGGCGGCCGCGACCCCGGCGAACATGCCGAGGCTCGGGATCAGGGCGGCCACGAGCATCAGCGGGTACGAGACCAGCATCACGGCGGCGGCGCCGAACTCCGCGGGGCTGCCGACCCGCACCATGCGGATGAGTGCCCCCGTCACCGCACACCTGCCTCGGCGCCGCCCTCGCTGCGGTCGAGCACGGCGGCCAGCGCGCGGTCGACGCGCGAGCCGCGGGTCGGATCCTGCTGGCGTACGTCGATGACGTGGCCGGTCATCTCGGAGAGCAGCACGTCCAGGGAGGTGCGGGCGACGGCCTCGGAGGCCAGCAGCGACCCGGCGGGCTCCTCGCCGAACGCCTTGGTGCGCATCGGGGTGGCGGTGCGCTCGGGGTTGATGCAGTTGACGCGGACGCCGTCGCCGGCCCACTCGTCGGCGAGCGCCTGGGTGAGGTTGACGACGGCGGCCTTGGTGGAGGAGTACAGGCTGTACTCGGCGCGGCCGCGGGTGTAGCTGCTGGAGGTGTAGAGCAGCAGCTGGCCGCGGGTCTCGGCGAGGTACTTGTGGGATATCCGGGCTATCTGGACCGGCGCGAGGTAGTTGACGCGCAGGGCCTCTTCGAGGGCGGCGTCGTCGGTGTCGGCGAGCCGGCCGATGCGCAGCACGCCGGCGGTGTTGACGACGTGGTCGATGCGGCCGGTCTCGTCGTAGGCGCGGCGCAGCGCCTCCTCTATGTCGGCCGGGTTCTCCACGTGGGTGCCGGTGGTGGAGCGGCCGAGGGGGTAGACGTGCGCGCCGTAGCCCCGGGCCAGCTCGCATATGTCGCCGCCGATGCCGTACGAGCCGCCGAAGACGACGAGCGTGCGGCCCTGAAGCAGGCTGCGGTAGGCGTCCTCGTCGCCGTGCTCGGGGGCCGAGGTGGAGGCGAGCTGGAAGAGCTTGTCGGCGATGAAGACGTCGACGGGGTGGGTGACCTTCATGTTGTACTCGTCGCCCGCGACCACGTGGATCGGCACGTCCGGCAGGTACTTCAGCACCACCGAGCAGTCGTCGGTGGCCTGGAAGTTCGGGTCGCCCGCGGCGACCTCGTACGCCCGCCGGATGGTGGAGAGCCGGAACGCCTGCGGCGTCTGCCCGCGGCGCAGCCGGGAGCGGTCCGGGACGTCGGTGATGAACTCGCCGTCCTCGCCGTGCCGCCGGGTGACGATGATCGTGTCGGCGGAGGGGATGGCGACGTCCACGGCCTGGTAGCGCTCCAGGGCGGTGACGCAGTCGGCGATGACCCGGGCCGACAGCAGGGGCCGTACGGCGTCGTGGAAGAGGACGTTCGCGTCCTCGCCGGGGGCGAGGTCCGCGCCGATCTCGGCGATGGCGCGCTCGGTGGTCTCGTTGCGGGTGCCGCCGCCCTCCAGTACCCGGCGCACCTTGGTCAGCCCCGCCTTGGCGACGATCCGCTCGACGTCCTCGACGTAGCCGGGCGCCATGAGGACCAGGATCTCGTCGACGCTGTCGGCCTGCTCGAAGACCGCGAGCGTGTGCTCGATCACGGTCTTCCCGGCGATCTTCAGCAGTTGCTTGGGTATGGAGAGCCCCACGCGTTGCCCCGTGCCGCCCGCCAGCACCACGGCGGTGGTTCGGGTGGCCTGGCCGGTCGTACTCTCTGTCGGCTCCGTGGGGGCGCCTGTCGACACTGCTGCTCCTGGGTGGTGATCGTGAGCGTCCACCGAATTCGGGGTGAATTCGGCTCGACTGGAAGACATCCGAATGATGCGCAAAGTTGTACCCGGTTACGAGCTGAGCACGAGATCGTCACCTCCCCGTGATCAGGACGCCGGGCGGACGGCTCGCCGCCCGTCCCGGCCGAGCCAGGCGAGCAGCGCGCGCGCCGGGTTCGCACTCTCCACCCGTACCGCCTGCAAAGGCAACTCCGACCTGCTGTTTCCCGCGATCCGCAGGGCGAGGTGCCAGACGCCGGGATGGGGCACGCGGATACGGGCCGTGAACGCCCGCTTGCCGGCCGTGCCGGGGGCGGATGTGAGGTCTTTCACGGGGTCTTCCGCGGGAGCCGGGACGGCCACCGTCACCGTGCGGCCGTCGCTCTCGCGGGTCGCCGTCAGCTCCAGCGCCACCGCGGGCAGCCGGGTGCGGCGCCGGCCGCGGACGGATAACACCCGGGAGTCCCGGCGGTCCTGGGCGACGGTGACCGACGCGGGCCGGACGAAGGAGCGGGCGCCGACCTGGCGGGTGACGTCGAACACGGAGTCGGGCAGGCCGAGGCGGGAGTCGCGGAAGTACGGGTAGTGGGCGTAGACGCGGCCGCCCTCGACGGTGAAGTCGGCGGGCGCCAGCCAGCGGACCGGCCTGTCGCCGCCCTCGCGGTCGAGCACGTCGCGGCGCTTGCCGATGTAGCGGACGACCGCCACCGCCTCCTCGTACAGCCCGCGCCGCACCAGCTCGCCCTGGAGCCGCACGATCGCCGGGAGCTTGGCCATCGCCGTCTCGCTGTACCAGCGCGCGACGGGCTCGTGCACCGCGGCGAACATCCGGCGGGAGCGCTCGGGGTCGGGCTCCCTGCGCACGCCGCGCAGCGCGCGCTGGAGGTTGACCCCGTACAGGCGGGTGAGGAGGTGGTCGCGGCGGGGGCCCGCGGGGGTGTTCTCGCCGACGAGGGCGAACATGGCGGCGAGGGGGCCGAAGTTGCCGGCGGCGGGGCGGGGGGACTTGCGGACGGTGGTGGTGAGGTTGCCGCCGTCGTCTCGCAGCACGTAGTACACGCAGTCGTACGAGGCGAGCACGGAGATCTTCGCGGCGTGCAGGTACACCTTCGTCACGAAGACCTGGTCCTCGCCGGTGCGCAGGTCCTCGGGGAAGCGCAGGCCGTGCCGCTCGATCAGCTCGCGGCGGACGAGCTTCATCGGGTTGAGCACCCAGAAGACCCGGGAGCCGTAGAGGTCGGCGTCGGGCTGGTCGCGCTTGAACATCGACGTCGGCGGCTTGCGCCCGCCGACGCCGACGAGCTTGCCGACGACGACGTCCGAGCCGTTCTCGTCGGCCATCGCGGCCATGCGCTGGAGCGCCTCGGGGCCGAGGTAGTCGTCGGCGTCGAGGAAGAACACGTACCGGCCGCGGGCCAGCCCGATGCCGGTGTTGCGGGGCGCGGCCGGGCCGCCGGAGTTCTCCTGGTGCACGACGCGGACGCGCCCGGGGTGGGCGCGGGCGAAGCGGTCCAGTTCCGCGCCGGTGCCGTCGGTCGAACCGTCGTCGACGGCGACGACCTCGACGGCCTCCGGCGGCAGGCTCTGCTCCAGCACCGATTCGACGCACCTGGTCAGGTACGGCATGGCGTTGTAGGCGGCGATGACGACGCTCACCTGCGGCTGTTCCACTGGCCCCCCAGCACGATCTCGATGTCGCTCAAGGAGACCGGTCCGGAGGGCCAATGGTTGTCCTGTGTTTCCGTATTCGTAACGGGTTATTCAGACCTTCACTGGTTGCGACCCCGGCTCCAACGGGGGCTCCAGCGGGGCGTCCACGGGCTCCCCGGTCTTCGCCGCGGGCGCGGGCGCGTGGTCGTCCACGAGGGTCGCCTCGTCGAACGGCACCCGGCCGGCGAGGACGTGCTCGACGCGGTCCTTGTCGATCTCCTTGGTCCAGGTGCCGATGAGCACCGTGGCCACCGCGTTGCCGGCGAAGTTGGTCAGCGCCCGGGCCTCGCTCATGAACCGGTCGATGCCGACGATCAGGCCGACGCCGTCGACCAGTTCGGGGCGGTGCGACTGCAGCCCGCCGGCCAGGGTGGCGAGGCCGGCGCCGGTGACGCCCGCGGCGCCCTTGGAGGCGACGATCATGAAGACGAGCAGCGAGATCTGCTGGCCGATGGAGAGCGGGTCGCCCATCGCCTCGGCGATGAACAGCGAGGCCATGGTGAGGTAGATGGCGGTGCCGTCGAGGTTGAAGGAGTAGCCGGTCGGCACGGTGATGCCGACGACGGGCTTGGAGACGCCGAGGTGCTCCATCTTCGCGATCAGCCGGGGCAGCGCCGACTCCGAGGAGGAGGTGGAGACGATCAGCAGGAACTCCCGGGCCAGGTACTTCAGCAGCCGGAAGATGTTGACGCCGGTGAAGAACTTCAGCACCAGGCCCAGCACCACGAAGACGAAGAGCGCGCAGGTGACGTAGAAGCCGATCATGATCATGGCCAGCGACTTCAGCGCGTCCACGCCGGTCTCCCCGACGACCGCCGCGATGGCGCCGAACGCGCCCACCGGGGCCGCCCACATGATCATCGCCAGCACCCGGAAGACCAGCCGCTGGATGTGCCCGATGCCGATCAGCACCGGCTCGCCGACGCGGCCCATGGCCTGCAGCGCGAAGCCCACCAGCAGCGCCACGAACAGCGTCTGGAGCACCTCGCCCGCGGTGAAGGCGGAGACCATTGTGTCCGGGATGATCCCGAGCAGGAACTCGGTGGTCGACTCGGCGTCGCCGGCGGCGGCCTGGTCGGCGCCGGCGCTGCGGGTCTCGTCGGTGATGTGCAGGCCGTCGCCGGGCTGCACGATGTTGCCGACGACCAGGCCGATGGCCAGCGCGGCGGTGGACATCACCAGGAAGTAGCCGAGCGCCAGCCCGCCGACCGCGCCGACCTTGGCGGCTTTGCGGACCGAGCCGATGCCCAGCACGATGGTGCAGAAGATGATCGGCGAGATCATCATCTTGATCAGGTTGACGAAGCCCTCGCCGATCGGCTTCAGCTCCACGGCCGCGTCGGGCGCGGCGAAGCCGACCGCGACGCCCGCGAGCACGGCGACGATGACGGCGAGATACAGATAATGGGTGCGGTCCCGCTTCACGCGGCCCGCCACGGGGGTGGGTGCAGCCACGTCGCTGCCTCCTCACGGCTCGGTGTCCCTGCGGTCCCGGTGAATATGTCGGCCGGCGCGGACGGCGTCACCGTTGCGTTCATTTCGTTCACGTGACCGGTCCGGCGACACTGGGTCCATGCGCCTCCCCCGCCCCCGCAGCCTGGCCGGCCAGCTCTTCGCGATGCAGGTCGTGCTGGTCACGCTGATGGTGGCCGGGTCGGCGGTCTTCATGTACGTCACGGCGCACGACCGCGCGGAGGAGGCGGCGGCCCGGCAGGCGGAGAGCACGGCGCGGTCGGTGGCGGCGGCCCCCGGGGTGGCCCGGGCGATCACCGGCGGCGGCAACCCGTCCGACGTCCTGCAGCCGTACACCGAGCGCGCCCGGCGGGGCACGGCGGTGACGTTCATCACGATCATGGCCCCGGACGGCACCCGCTTCACCCACCCCAACCCGGACGTGATCGGCGAGGCGTTCCTCGGCCACACCGCCCGTGCGCTGCAAGGCGAGACGTTCAGCGAGACGTACACGGGCACGCTCGGCCCGTCGCTGCGCGTGGTCACGCCGGTACGGGCGGACGACGGGCGGATCGTCGGGCTGGTGAGCGCGGGGATCACCATCAAGACGATCAGCGACGAGGTGCGGCGGCAGCTGATGCCCGTGCTGTACGTCGCGGCGGGGGCGCTGGCGCTGGCGGGGCTGGCGACGTACCTCATCAACGCGCGGCTGCGGCGGCACACGCACGGCATGAACGCGGGCGAGCTGAGCCGGCTGCACGACTACCACCAGGCGACGCTGCACGCCGTGCGCGAGGGCCTGCTCATGCTCGACGGCTCGGGGCGGATCGCGCTGGTCAACGACGGGGCGCGGGAGCTGCTCGGCATGGGCGCGGACGGGGAGGTGGTGGGCCGGCCGGTCGCCGACCTCGGGCTGCCGGCGCCGCTGACGGAGGCGCTGCTGTCGCCGGGGCCGCGGGTCGACGAGGTGCACCTGACGCGGGACCGCACGGTGGTCGTCAACACCTCGCCGGTCACGGGCGGCGAGCACCGTGGCACGGTCGTCACGCTGCGGGACGTCACGGAGCTGCAGACGCTCACGGGCGAGCTGGACTCGGCACGGGGCTTCGCGGAGGCGCTGCGCTCGCAGGCGCACGAGTCGGCGAACCGGCTGCACGCGGTGGTCTCGCTGATCGAGCTGGGGCGCACGGCGCAGGCGGTGGAGTTCGCCACCGCGGAGCTGGAGCTGGCGCAGACGCTGACGGACCGGGTGACGGGGGCGGTGACGGAACCGGTGCTGGCGGCGCTGCTGCTGGGGAAGGCCGCGCAGGCGAACGAGCAGGGGGTGGAGCTGGTGCTGAGCCCGGACAGCCGCATCGACGACGGCGTCCTGCCCCCGACGCTGCCGGCCCGGGACCTGGTGACGGTGCTGGGCAACCTGATCGACAACGCGGTGGACGCGGCGGCGGAGGGTGCGAGGACCCGGACGGCGTCCGGGATACGGGACGGCGGCCAGCCGCAGGTACGGGTCACGGCGCGGGCGGCGGACGGCGAACTGCTGCTGCGGGTCGCGGACGACGGCCCGGGAGTGGACCCGGACCGGGCGGAGGAGGTCTTCGCCCGCGGCTGGACGACGAAGCGCGGGGGCCAGGGCGGCCGCGGCCTGGGCCTGGCCCTCGTCCGCCAGGCGGCCCGCCGCCACGGCGGCGAGGCGACGCTGACCGCCCCGGAGGGCGGCGGCGCGGAGTTCACGGTCCGCCTACCGCTGGGCCCGCCGGCAGCCGGTTCCGGCGGACCCGCGGAACCCGGCGAGCCGCGGAGGACCCCCGGGGCGGGCCCGGGCACCCCCGCGGCGGGGCCCGGGACGCCTCAGGACACGCCGGACACGGCGGCCCGTACGGGCGCGCAGGCGCCCGGCGCGGACCCCCCGGCGGCCCCGGGCGGGTCCGCCGGGCGACGTGCCGCAGCGCCGGATGCGGCGGAGCCGCGGAAGGCCGCCGACGGCGGTCCGGCCGCCGCGGCGCCCCGGGTGCCGGCGGCGCGCCACCCGGCCGACGGCGCCCCGCACCGGCCCACGGGCCCCGCGGAGCCGCCCGCCGCATCCCGGCGTTCGGCTCCCCGCACGTCCACCGCACAGCCGGACACCACCGACGACCCGCCCCGCCCGCACCGTTCCGCCGGCTCGCCCGGCGGGCCCCCGCCTCCGCTCCCCCGCGCCCGCACCGCGGAAGCGGACACCGACCCCCCGCCGGCCGAGCCCGCGGACCCGGCCGGTCCGCCCCCGCGTCCGGCCCCCCGGACCCGCAGGGACGCCCGGTGACCGGTGCCGGGCGCTCCGCGCCCATCCGCGTGCTCGTCGTCGAGGACGACCCCGTCGCCGCCGACGCGCACCGGCTCTACGTCGAGCGCGTGCCCGGCTTCGAAGTCGCCGGCGCCGCGCGGTCGCGCGCCGAGGCGGCCCGCCTCCTCGACCAGGTGCCCGTCGACCTGATCCTGCTCGACCTCTACCTCCCCGACGGCCACGGCCTCGCCCTGCTCCGCTCGCTGCGCGCCGCGGGCCACGCCGCCGACGTCATCGCCGTCACCTCCGCCCGCGACCTCGCCGTGGTCCGCGAGGGCGTGTCCCTGGGCGTCGTGCAGTACGTGCTGAAGCCGTTCGCGTTCGCGACCCTGCGCGACCGCCTCGTCCGCTACGCCGAGTTCCACGCCGCGGTCGGCGAGGCCGGCGGCCAGGACGAGGTGGACCGCGCGCTCGCCGCGCTCCGCGCGCCCGCGCAGGCGGCGCTGCCCAAGGGCCTGTCGGGCCCGACCCTCGCCGCCGTCACCGACGCCCTGCGCCGCGCGGGCGACGACGGCCTCACGGCGAGCGCCGCCGGCGAGGCCACCGGTACGTCGCGGATCACCGCCCGCCGCTATCTGGAGCACCTGGCGGAGACCGGCCACGCGATCCGCGCCCCCCAGTACGGCCAGGTGGGCCGCCCGGAACTGCGCTACCGCTGGTCCGACGCCCGCCCCTGACCGCCCTCCGCGCAGGCCCACACGAAAGCTTCCGGCCCTCCGGCGGCTGAAATCAGTCGGCACAGTACTGGAAACCGTCGGTACAACAACGTTGTCACCGATACAGGACAGCCCTTGTCAGAAGGATTGACCGGACATCCGGACAGCCGTACTTTCACCGCATCCTCGCCGGAGCCGCAGGGAGGTCCCGCCGTGCACCGCCCCGTTTCCCCCATGCTCGCCACCGCGCTCACCGCCGTGCTCGCCGCCACCGCACTCTCCGCATGCGGAGACTCCGGCAGCGATCCGGACACCGTCAGAATCCAGTTCAAGAAGTCCACCGACGCCAAGAACAAGATCTTCGACCGCGAGATCGAGGCGGTGAAGAAGGAGTTCGAGGAGAAGTTCCCCGGCAAGAAGGTGGAGCTCATCCCCGTTCAAGTGCCGGACGAGCAGTACTACACCAAGGTCCAGCAGATGCTGCGGTCCCCCAAGACCGCCCCCGACCTCGTCTACGAGGACACCTTCCTCATCAACTCCGACATCGCCGCGGGCCTGCTCACACCCCTCGACGACTACCTCGAGGGCTGGAAGGACTGGGACCAGTACGTCGACACGGCGAAGACCGCCGCGCAGGGCCAGGACGGCAAGACGTACGGCGTCCCGGACGGCACCGACACCCGCGGGCTCTGGTACAACAAGGAGCTGTTCGAGCAGGCCGGGCTCCCCGTCGACTGGCAGCCGAAGACCTGGGACGACGTGCTGGACGCCGCCCGCACCATCAAGCGCGAACTGCCCGACGTCATCCCGCTGAACGTCTACACCGGCAAGCCCGCCGGCGAGGCCGCGTCGATGCAGGGCTTCGAGATGCTGCTGTACGGGACGGGCGAAGACCCGCTGTACGACCCGCAGTCGAAGAAGTGGGTCGCCGGCGGCCAGGGCTTCACCGACGCCCTCGACTTCGTGCACACGGTCTACAACGACGGCCTCGGCCCCGACCCGCAGGACGCCCTCGACCCCAACATCGGCACCAAGGTCGGCACCGAGTGGCTGCCCGAGGGCAAGCTCGCCATCGACCTCGACGGCTCCTGGATGTCGAACAACTGGCTGGAGACCGGCCCCAAGCCGTGGCCCGAGTGGACCGACGTGCTCGGCCAGGCCGCCATGCCCACCCAGAACGGCCAGGCGCCCGGCCGGGTCAGCATGTCCGGCGGCTGGGCCTGGTCCATCCCGGCCAAGGCCAACAACCCCGACCTGGCCTTCGAGTTCATGAAGGTCGCCCAGTCGCGGAAGAACAACACCCGGCTGACCATCGCCAACGGCCAGATCGCCGTCCGCGAGGACGTCGCCGCCGACCCCGACTACCAGGCGTACGTCCCGGGCGTCGAGTTCTTCACCGGCCTGGTCGAGGACACCCACTACCGCCCGGCGCTCCCGGTCTACCCGCAGGTCTCCACCGCCATCCAGGAGGCCATGGAGCAGGTGACCACCGGCGACGCCTCCGCCGAGGACGCCGCGAAGGGCTACGACGAGCAACTCGATTCGATCACCGACGGCGAGGTGGTCGAGAAGTAGCCGCGCGAGCAGCCCGAGAGGCCATGTGGTGACCAAGCACACCCCCGCCCCCGCCGGGCCCCGGGACGCGGCCGCCGGTGCGGCGGCGCGCGTCCCCGGCCAGGCGGGCGGCGGCCGCCGCCCCGGATCGCCGAAGCACCCGCAGCCGCCCGACTCCGTGCTGCGGGCGCTCCTGCGGGCGCTGCCCGTGGGTCCTTCCGTCGTCCTGATGCTGCTGTTCCTGGCCGGCCCCATCGCGTACTGCGTGTGGATCGCCTTCACCGACCTGCAGCTGTCGGGCCAGGCCGAGTCGTCGTTCGTCGGCCTGGAGAACTTCCGTACGGCCTTCGGCGACGAGGGCTTCATCAACGCCGTCTGGCTGACGCTGGTGTTCACGATCCTGTCGTCGATCGTCGGCCAGAACACGCTCGGGCTCGCCCTCGCGTCGCTGATGCAGCGGGCCTCGAAGACGGTGCGCACCGTCACCGGTGCCATCGTCATCACCGCCTGGGTGGTGCCGGAAGTCGTCGCCGGCTTCCTGCTCTACGCCTTCTTCCGCCGCGAGGGCACCCTCAACTCCGTACTCGACTGGCTCCACCTGCCCAGCCAGAACTGGCTGTACACGCTGCCCATCCTGGCCGTGTCGTTCGCCAACATCTGGCGCGGCACGGCGTTCTCGATGCTCGTCTACTCCGCCGCGCTCTCCGAAATCCCGAAGGAGATCACCGAGGCGGCGGAGGTGGACGGCGCGGGCGGCTGGCGGAAGCTGTGGCACGTCACCCTGCCGATGATCCGGCGCTCGATCGCCACCAACCTGATGCTCAACACCCTGCAGACCTTGTCGGTCTTCGGGCTGATCTGGGCGATGACCCGCGGCGGCCCGGGCGACCGCAGCCAGACACTGCCGCTGTTCATGTACGAGCAGGCGTTCAAGAACAACCTGCTCGGCTACGGCACGGCGGTGGCCCTGCTCCTGCTGCTGGTGGGCGCCCTGTTCTCGCTGGTGTACATGCGGATGCTGCGTACGGAGGTATGAGCCGGTGCCCACGTCCACGCTCACCCGCGACACCCCGCCGCCCGGCGCCCCGGCGCCCCGCCGGCGCGGCCCGGCCGGCACCCTCGGGGCGCGCAGGCACGGCCGCCGGCTGGCCGCCGACCTGGCCCTGCTGGCGGCCGCGCTGGCGTTCGTCCTGCCGCTGGCCTGGCTGCTCTTCGCGTCCGTCGACGCCGACTCCGGTCTGACCGCCCGGCCGCCGACGGACGTCACCTGGGACAACTTCGACGCGGTGGCGACCGCGGACATCACCTTCCGCCCGCTGCTCAACAGCCTGATCCTGTGCGGCTCGGCGACGGCGATCACGGTCGTCGCGGCGGCGCTGGCGGCGTACCCGCTGTCGCGCTACCGCTCGCGGCTGAACCGCCCGTTCATGCTGACGATCCTCTTCACCACCAGCCTGCCGATCACCGCCATCATGGTGCCGGTCTACGGGCTGTTCGTGCAGATCAACCTCATCGACACGATGTCCGGCACGGCGTTCTTCCTGGCCAGCTCGCAACTGCCGTTCGCGATCTGGCTGATGAAGAACTTCATGGACGGCGTGCCGAAGGTGCTGGAGGAGGCGGCCTGGACGGACGGCGCGTCGTCGATGCAGGCGCTGGTGCGGGTCATCCTGCCGCTGATGGGCCCGGGGGTCACGGTGGTGACCGTCTTCTCGTTCATCATGATGTGGGGGAACTTCTTCGTCCCCTTCATGCTCCTGCTCAGCCCGGACCAGATGCCGGCCTCCGTCTCGATCTTCGAGCTCTTCGGCAACATGGGGTCGGTGGTCTACGGGGAGCTGGCGGCCTTCTCGATCATCTACTCGGCGCCCGCGGTGCTGCTGTACGTGCTGATCGCCCGCCGCCTGGGCGGCGGCTTCGCACTGGGCGGCGCGGTGAAGGGCTGACGGGGGCGGTGCGGGCCGGCTGCGGGGGCGCCGGTGCACGGTGGAGGGCCGACCGGGGCCTGGCCGGCCCTCCACCGCCGCTCGCGGGGCCGCGTGCACGCGCCTGACGGGTCAGCCCGCCGGGCACGTACCGCGCGTGGCTCCGGGAGCCGCTCGGCGGTCGTCAGCCGCCGATGTTGACGTCGACGCAGGCGTAGAAGGCGTTCGACGTGTCGGCGACGTTCCACACGGCGAGCACCTTCTGCTTGCCGGTGATCCCGCCGAAGTTGACGGAGTGGCTGAACTCGGCCGGCGGCTGGGCGCCGCCGTCGTCGAACTCCGCGACCTTCTGGCCGCCGACGTAGTACTGCCAGGTGCTGGTGCTGTGCCGGGCGGTGATCTTCCAGTTGAACGTCGTGGTGCTGCCGACGTTCGTGACCTTCCAGCCCTTGCTGTCGTCGTCCAGCTCGGCGAAGCCCTGGTTGCCGCCGCTGCAGCTCGTCAGGCCCTTCGGGCCTTCGACGCTCTGCGGCTCGTACTTGATGGCGCCGCACTCGACGGCGCCCGTCGCACACTGGTCCTGACGGCTCGGCGGGTTGGTGATCCAGCCGTGCGCGCTCGCCTGCTGGGCCGGGAGGGCGAGGAGGAGCAGCGGGGCGGTGCCCGCGCCGACGACCGCTGCCTTGAGGGCCCTGCTGCCCTTGCCGGCCCGCTTCGTACTGCGGTGCATACAACACTCCTTGCGTGGGGGGTAATTGGTCTAGACTTTAGTCATTGGCCCTTCACCGTCAACCCCTGCAGCACCCACGCAGCTTGTCGCCCCCCTTCCCGCCGGTTCGGCGGAACGCACGGTTGATAACGGGGTGCACCACTACCTACGGTGACGGTGTGACGACAAAGGCGCCCGACTCCGGCGCCGGCCCGCCGGAGCAGCCACCACCTTTCGACCCCGCGGCGGCCCGTCGATTACGCCGCGCCCTGGGCCTGGGCCACGACCACGTCGCCTACGGCATGCGCGCCGCGTACGGCCTGGCCGTACCCGCCGCCGCGGTGGCGGACTGGGAGAAGGGCCACGCCCGCCCCACCCGGGACGAACTCGCCGCCCTGGCAGGCGCCCTGTGGTGCACGCCGGCCGACCTGATGGGCTCCTCCACGTCGCTGCACGCCCACCGCCGCGCCCACGGCCTGCCCCTGGACGACGTGGCCCGGCACATCGGGATGGACCCCGCGACGTACCTCAGCGCCGAGCGCACCGGCCGCTGGCCCGGCACCGAGTCCCAGGCCACCCGGCTCGCCTACCTCCTGCGGCTCCCCTTACCCGACCTCCTGGACCTCACCGGCCGCAGCGAACCCCTCGCCCGCCACCTCCGCGACGCCGCCACCACCCGCTGGCAGCCCCACGTCCGCCCCGTGGCCCGCCTCACCCGCCTCCCGCGCCGCCCCCTGGAACGCGCCCTGAGCACCCTGCACGAGGAGTACCAGACCCGCGTCGCGGCGGCCCGCAACTGGGGCGAGGACCCGGCCCCGGAGCCGGCGGCGGGGGTGACGACGTACCTGCAGCAGGTGCTCCCCCGCTTCTGGGAACTCCTGCGCAACTGACGTACCGCCGCACCCCGGTCTCCGGCA
>NZ_JAINRD010000060.1 GCF_020400605.1 Streptomyces aculeolatus
CCGCCCATCCACCGCCAGCCCACGCTGCCGACTGAACTCGACGAAAGTGCCCGGGGTGGCCATAACGGTGACACCGCCGGCCAGCGCCATCGTGCACTCACCACTACGCACCGCCTGGGCGGCCAGATGCAACGCCACCAACGACGATGAACACGCCGTATCCACCGTCACCGCCGGCCCCTCCAAACCGAACTGATAGGCGATACGTCCGGAGAGCACGCTTCCCGTAGTCCCGATGCCGACGTACCCTTCGGCTTCCTCGGGCATCTCGTTCAGCGTCGGCGCGTAGTCGTGGTACATCAGCCCAACGAAGACCCCGGTGGCGCTTCCTTTCAGGGTGGTCGGGTCAATACCGGCGTGTTCGAGCGCCTCCCAGGACGATTCCAGAATCAGCCGCTGCTGAGGATCCATCGCCAGAGCCTCGCGCGGCGAGATGTCGAAGAATTCCGCGTCGAACCGGTCCGCGTCGTGGAGAAAGCCGCCCTCCCTCACGTAGGACGTTCCGGGACGGTCGGGGTTCGGGTCGTAGAGCCGTTCCAGATCCCAGCCTCGGTTCACAGGGAACTCCGAGATGCCGTCGCCGCCCGCTTGGACCAAGTCCCACAGATCCTCGGGAGACCTCACCCCGCCGGGATAGCGGCACGCCATCCCCACGATCGCTATGGGCTCGTCGTCGGTCCGCGTTCGGGCAGGAGAAGTTGTCGGCGTGAGCTCAACCGGCTGGTCGTCCGCTGCTTCCGACAGCAGATGCTCGGTGAGGGTGGCAGGCGTCGGGTAGTCGAAGACGACCGTGGCTGACAGTCGCATGCCGGTGGCGCTGCTCAGCTGGTTGCGCAGTTCCACGGCTATCAGTGAGTCGAAGCCGAGGTCCTTGAACGGCTTGTCCATCTGAATCGCGTTCCCAGAAGCGTGTCCCAGGACCGCGGCCACATGGTCGCGGACGATCTCCGATGTCGTCTCCCGCTGCTCCGTGTGTGACAGGCCCGCAAGCCGCTGCGTGAGCGAGGACTTCTCCTGGGCGCCCGCCTGGCCGTGCCCGAGCGCGGCGCGTCGAGCTGTCGTGCTCTTCCTCACAAGCCCGCGCATCGGCGGGAGCAGATCGGAGGTGGGGTGCTTGCTCAGTTGGGCGCGATCGATACGCATCGGCACGAGTAGTGCCTCGCCCTGTTCCCGGCAGGTGTCGAAGAGTTCAAGTCCCTCATGCGTTGCGAGCGGACGGATCCCCAGCCGGGAAAGCCGCGCGAGGTCGACCTGGCCCAGGTGGTCGGTGATCTCGCTGGTCTGGTCCCACATACCCCAGGCGAGGGAGGTGCCGGGCAGGCCGTTCGCGCGGCGGTGCTGCGCCAGAGCGTCAAGGAAGGAGTTCGCCGCGGCGTAGTTGCCCTGGCCGGCGTTGCCGAGGAGGCCGGAGGCCGAGGAGTACAACACGAACATCGACAGGTCCATGCCGAGGGTCAGGTGGTGCAGGTTCAGCGCGGCGTCGACTTTGGCCCGGAGCACGGTGCCGATCTGCTCGGGCGTCAGCGACACCACCACGCCGTCATCGATGACGCCGGCCGTGTGAACGACCCCGGTGAGCGGGGACGAGGCGGGGATCTCGTCCAGCACGCCAGCCAGGGCCTGTCGGTCCGCGACGTCGCAGGCCACGAGGGTCACGACCGCGCCTCCCGCTTCCAGGTCCGCCAGCAGCTCGGCCGCACCGGGCGCCTCCATTCCGCGCCTGCTCATCAGCATCAGACGCTTGACGCCGTGCTCGGTGACGAGGTGCCGCGCCAGAAGGGAGCCGAGAGTTCCCGTTGCCCCGGTGATCAGAACTGTGCCATCGGTCACTGCTTCGCCCCTTCCGACTCGGCCTGCCTGGCTCCGACGGGAACGCCCGTACGCACACCGCTCCGCGCCAGCCGCGGAACCTGCACCACACCGTCTCGGACGAGGATCTGGGATTCGCCCGCCCTCAGAGCTGCGGCGACGGCCTTCGGCAGGTGTTCGGACTCGTCGTTCGAGCTGCCGCAATCGGCTAGCAATATGCGGCCGGGGTTCTCGGACTGCGCCGAACGCACCAGTCCCGATGCCGCGGCCTGGGACAGGTCCGCGACATCCCCGTCGGCGGGAACTACTCCTCGCGTCACGACGACGAGAAGCGAGGACTCCCACATGTCGTTGGTCAGCCACTCCTGCAGGAGTCTCAGGGTGTCGAGGACCGACGCGTGCACGTCCCTCGCCGCTTGTTCATCGCTCACGTCTCGGCCGGCCGGGGGCTGTGCCACGACTACGTCGGGTACGGGCATCCCTTCCTCCACGGCCGTGCTCAACGCGGCGAGGCTCGCGAGGCGCCTGACCGGTGCGATCCGTACGCCAGGTACGTCCTGCGGTAGGGCGCCGTCGATAACGTCGTCGGGCTCCAGGTCGGCGCCGTCGTCGCCGATCCGCACCCAGCCGGCGGAGAAGTCCGACGGAGCTGCCTCGGTCTCCGCTGTGTCGGTGAGGGCAACCCATGCGAGGGTGAGAATCGAGTCATCGACGACGCCGACTTCCGCTTGGAGCTGCTGCGAGTCGACGGGGCGGGTGGTGAGGGACTCGATGCTGGCCACGGGTTCACCAGCGGGGTCGGTGATCCATGCGCTCAGGGTGTCGTCGCTGGACGCGGTGATACGCACGCGGAGTGCGGTGGCTCCGGTGGCGTGCAGATGGACGTTGTGATACGCGAATGGGAGCGAGATGCTCTGGTCTTCGTCCTGGTCACGGAGGAACACCGCGTGCACGGCGGCGTCGAGCAACGCGGGGTGGATGCCGAAGCACTCGGCGTCTTGGTGCAGTTCCTGTGGCAGGGCCACTTCGGCGAACAGGTCCCCGGCCGGCCCGCGCCACGCTGCTGTCAGCCCGTGGAACGCCGGACCGTACGCATAGCCCACCTGGGCAAGATCGGCGTAGAAGGTTTCGACATCAAGCGGCTGCGCGTCAGCCGGCGGCCATGCCGTCCGCCCCTGCTCGCTCGCGTCGGACCCCGGTTGCCCGTCTGGCCAGGCTTGCGCATGGGGCGGCTCTGTCGGAGCCAGTACGCCGGTGGCGTGACACCGCCAGCCGCCGGAACCGCCGCCGTCGGCGGCATCAACCGGAGTGCGGGGGTCGAGGTGGGAATCGCCGCCCTCCTCGCGGGCGTAGATCGATATCTCCCGCCGCCCGTACTCGTCTGCCGTGCCCACCCGAACCTGAAGCTGCACCCCGCCGCGCTCCGGGAGCACCAGCGGAGCCGACACCATCAATTCCTCGACACGCCCGCACCCCACCTC
This sequence comes from Streptomyces aculeolatus, assembly GCF_020400605.1. GTDB lineage: Bacteria > Actinomycetota > Actinomycetes > Streptomycetales > Streptomycetaceae > Streptomyces > Streptomyces aculeolatus. The sequence goes on from NZ_JAINRD010000060.1 coordinate 3,291, forward strand.
GTCTCCGGCTCGCACCGCCGCGTCGACCCACACCGTGCCCGGTACCAAACCCAGACCGCTCATCACGTGGTCGGCCAGCCACTGTTGCGACGTTGCTGACAACCGTCCCGTGAGGAGCCATTCGTCGCTGCCCGCGACGGTCATCGCGGCGCCCAGCACCCCATGGTCCGCAGCGTTCAGTCCCAGCACACGGGCATTTCCCGCACTGCCTACCGT
>NZ_JAINRD010000061.1 GCF_020400605.1 Streptomyces aculeolatus
ACCACCATCAAGTTGGTGGCGGCCGATTACGGTGACAAGGCGTCGAATGCGTCCAAGGTGTATTGGGACGATGTCGTCAAGCGTTTCGAGGCGAAGAACAAGGACATCAAGGTCGATGTCCAGGTCATCAACTGGAATGACATCGACGCCAAGGTCAAGACGATGATCCAGGGTGGGAACGTCCCGGACATCCTGCAGACCGGTGGTTACGCGGACAAGGTCGCCGATGATCTGCTGTACGAGGCGGATGAGGTGCTTTCGCCGAAGACGAAGGAGAACCTCATCGCGTCCTTCGCGAAGGCCGGTGAGGTCGACGGTACGCAGTACGGCATCCCGTTCGTGTCCTCGGCGCGGTTGATGTTCTACAACAAGGAAGTCCTCGACAAGGCCGGTGTTCAGGTTCCGCAGAGCTGGGACGACGTCGCGGCGGCGGCGCAGAAGATCAAGGACAAGAAGGCCGCGGAGATCCCGTATGCGCTTCCTCTGGGTCCGGAGGAGACGCAGGGCGAGACGATGATGTGGGAGCTGGGCAACGGCGGCGGGTTCACCGACGCCGAGGGCGAGTACACCCTGGACAGCGCCCAGAACGTGGAGACGTTCGACTGGCTGAAGGAGAACCTGGTCGACCCGGGTCTGACGTATGAGAACCCTGCCACCACGGACCGGAAGACGGCGTTCGCCGATTTCGCGGCGGGCAAGGTGGGCATGCTCAACGGCCATCCGACGTTGATCCAGATGGCCAAGGACGGCGGTGTCGACTATGACGTGGCGCCGATCCCGGGCAAGGACGGTCCGCTGGATTCGACCCTGGGTGTCGCGGACTGGATGATGGCGTTCAAGGACGGCGGGAAGCAGGAGCAGATCAAGAAGTTCCTGGACTTCGCGTATGCGGAGGAGAACACGCTCAAGTTCGACGAGATGTACAACCTCATGCCGGTGACCACGGACACCCTTGAGACGATGCAGTCGAACGGTAAGCACAAGGACCTGGAGCCGTTCTTCGAGGTGCTGCCGGCCGCGGAGTTCTACCCGCTGGGCAACACGAGCTGGGACGTGGTCTCCGCGGAGATCAAGAAGTCGGGCGGCAAGGCCGTCTCCGACGACCCGGGCAAGGTGCTGGGCGAACTGCAGGGCAAGGCCGAGGACGCCGCCGCCGACATGGGCGAGTAACCCCGACCGGGTCCAGGTTGTGAACAGCCCCCGGTGACCGTGCCGGGCCGGGCCGCCGCACGCCGTGCCGCGCGCGGCGGCCCGCCCCCGGCGCCCTCACCCGGCACTCCGTGTTCCCGCGCGGCCCGCGTACGACGCGTTGCCGTGTTCCCGTAGTCCTTTGTGCGGTCCCCTCAACCGCCGTACCCGCAAGGAGTTTCCCGTGCCCGTCACGGTCAAGGAGCCCGCGGCCGCTGCCGGTCCCGGGCCCGGCGGGCGGAAGACCGGGCCGCAGCGCCGCCGTCGAGGCGGCCTGGCCCGGCTCGGTCCGCTGCCCTGGATCGCCCCCGCCGTCCTGCTGATCGTCGTGGTGGTGCTGTGGCCCATCTACGAACTGATCCGCACCTCGTTCCTGAACATCAGCATCAGCGGTTTCGTCCGCGGCTCGGCCGGCACCGAGAAGTACCGGCAACTCTTCGACGAGTCCGGCTTCGGCAGCGTGCTGATGATGACAGTGGTATGGACCGTCGCCGTCGTCGGCGTCACCATGCTGGCCTCGCTGGGCCTGGCCCAGCTGTTCAACAAGCCCTTCCCGGGCCGTACCGTCACCCGCTGGGCGCTCATCGCGCCGTGGGCCGCCTCGGTGCTGATGACCGCCATCGGCTTCCGCTGGATGCTCGACCAGACCGCCGGCGTCCTCAACACCCTGATGACCGACCTCGGTCTCATCGACGGGCCGAAGGACTGGCTCGGCGATCCCGCGACCGCCTGGCCGTGGATGATGTTCGTCGCAGTCTTCGTCTCCCTGCCGTTCACCACCTACACCCTCCTGGCCGGGCTGCAGACCATCCCCCACGAGGTGTACGAGGCCGCCCGTATCGACGGCGCCAACTCCCGCCAGACCTACTGGCGGGTGACCGTGCCGCTGCTGCGGCCGGCGTTCCTCGTCGGCTTCGTCATCAACCTCATCAACGTCTTCAACTCCTTCCCCGTCATCTGGGCCATGACCAAAGGCGGGCCCGGCAGCGACACCGCCACGACCACGGTGTTCATGTACCAGCTGAAAGACACCGACATCGGCGAATCCGCCGCCATGTCCGTCGTCAACTTCGCCATGGTCGTCGTACTCGTCCTGATCTTCCTCAAGGTCAGCCGCTGGAACAAGGAGGACGCATGACCCTCTCCGCGCCCTCACACACACCCGAAGACGGACCCCTGGCCAAGGAAACCCACCCCAACGGCCCGAAGGGCGGCACCGGGGGCAAGGGCGGCAAAGGCGCCGCCAAGCGCCGGAAGTACGGCCCGCGGACCCTGGTCATCGCCGCGAGCGCCTGGATGCTGGCGGTCATCTTCATCGCACCGTACCTGGAGATGATCATCACCGCGCTGCGGCCCGCGGACGAACTCCGCGACCGCACCTACCTGCCCACATCGTTCGAGTGGAACAACCTCGTCGACGTCTGGAAGGAATCCACCCTCGGCGACAACCTCCAGGTCACACTCCTGATCGCGGGCGGCGCCACACTGCTCGTGCTGCTGGTGTCGCTGCCGGCCGCCTACTACACGGCGCGCGTGCGCTACCGCGGCCGCAAAGCGTTCCTGCTGCTGGTGCTGGTCACCCAGATGTTCCAGCCCACCGCGCTCCTCATCGGCCTCTACCGCGAGTTCCACCAACTCGACATGCTCAACTCGACCTGGACCCTGATCCTGGCCAACGGCGCGTTCAACCTCGCCTTCGCGATCTGGATCCTCACCGCCTACATCTCCTCCATCCCAGCCGAACTGGAAGAAGCCGCGATGGTCGACGGCACCGGACGCTTCGGCGCCCTGTTCCGCGTGACACTGCCACTGGCCATGCCCGGCGTGGTCACCGCGGTCATCTTCACCTTCATCTCCAGCTGGAACGAATTCGTCATGGGCCTCACCCTCATGACCGAACCGGAGAAGCAGCCGCTGACCGTCGGCATCAACAACTTCATCGGCAACTACACCGTCGAATGGAACTACCTCTTCGCCGCCTCCGTCGTCGCCATCATCCCCGTCGTCGTCCTCTTCGCCTTCATCGA
>NZ_JAINRD010000062.1 GCF_020400605.1 Streptomyces aculeolatus
AGGAGGCGGCGGGCGGGGCCGGCGCGGTCAGGTCGAGCCGCCAGACGGCCTCGTCGTCGTGGACGAGGTCCGTACGCTCCAGCCCCGCCGACGCCGCCACCGCGGCGGAGGCGTGGTGGCCGGGGTGGACGTGCGCGACGACGGCCCGCAGCGGCAGCCGCCGCAGCCGCGCGACGAGCGCCCGGGCGGCTTCGCCGGCGAGGCCGCGCCCCTGCCACGGGGTCCCCACCACCCAGGCGACCTCGGCGACGCCGTCCCGGATCGTCACCTGTACGTATCCGCAGAGGCTGCCGTCCGCCCGTAGCCGCAGCACCCAGTTCCCCCACACGGTGCCGCCGTCGGGCGCCCCGGCGGCCAGCCGGGCGTACCGCGTGCGGAGCTGGCCGAGGGCGGGCGGCGAGCCGCCGGTGAACGTGTACAGCGCGGGGTCGGCCAGCACGCCGGCCATGGCGTCGGCGTGCTCGACGCGCAGGGGGAGCAGGTCGAGCCGCGCGGTGCGGATCGTCTCGCCGACGGCGTCGGCCGCTTCGGTGTCCGTCACAACCCCCGGGGATGCGGATGCGGGGAGAGGGCCGGACGTCCGGCCCCGTCCCGCATGCGGCGGGTCCCGGCCCGCGGCGGGAGCCCGGGCCGTCCCCGGGAGACGGTACTGCAAGGGCGCCGCGGGCGCTCAGTCCCGGACGTCCCCCTTGATGTGCCGCTGCACGAACTCGTGGGCCATGTCGCCGAACTGCGTACCGAACCTGATGGACCGCTCGGTCGTCGTCTTGAAGTGCACGCCTCCCCACACCCGGCTCATGGCGCAGTCGTCGACGAAGTCCGTCCAGGTGCGGTAGCGCAGTTCGATGTCCTTGGCGGGGACGAGCCCCGGCTCCGTCAGTCCCGAGCCGGCGGGGACGGGCCAGGTCCAGTCCAGGACGTCGGAGCGGAGGTAGCGCCGCGCCGCCTGGGCCTCGGCGGCGCACAGCGTGGTGGAGCCGGAGGGGTAGTCGGGGTGGTCGCCCACGGGCAGATAGCTGGCCCACTCGTCCGCGCGCACGCGGACCGTCCCCTTGCCGGGGCCGCCCCATGCGGACACCTTGCGGCTGCCGTAGACGTGCCCGACGGCGCTGAACGGCCGCACGGCGTCGTACCTCGCCTTCTGGTGCCAGGCGGCGATCAGGTCGTCGAACTGGGCTACGGAGGCGGTGAAGAACAGGTGGACCCAGCCGTCCAGGTCCAGGTCGTGGGAGACCGCCGCGGCGTACGTCGACTGGCCGATCCCCAGGAACTTGTTGTCGAAGAACTCCGCCTTCGCCTTCTGCTCGTCGGTGAGCCCGGCCGACGCCTCCAGGATCTCGTCCACCGACCGCTTGTAGCGGCGGCGGTCGGTGTGGTCGGTGTGGTCGGGCGGGACGAGCCGGAAGCGGGCCGGGTCCCGGAAGGTATGGGCCTTGACCAGCCGCAGCTGCGGGGTGACGAACCGCTGGGTGACCCAGACGGCCTTGTCGCCGGGCCCGCCGCCGACGCGCCGGCGGTGGGGGTGGATCGCCGGCTGCCAGCGGGAGGGGTTGGTCAGCTCGTCGGGACGGTTCACGGACCGGTAGCCCGTGTAGTCGGCGTAGGGCCGGCCGTTGAAGGTGCGGCCCACGTCACCGAGGTGGTTCATGCCGTCGTGCAGGCGGGCCTTGACGATCGCCTTGCCGGCCGTGTTGCCGATGCCGACCGGGGTGGTCAGGTCCGCGGACTCGTCGTCGGGGTCCAGGCCGAGCGTGGTCATCAACTCGCGCATGCCCTGCAACTGCTCCGGGTCCAGGCCCTTGCGCACCTGGTACCAGGCGTGCAGGCCGGCGATGTTCTTGTTCCTGTTGGTGGCGGCTTCGCGGGCGGGGCGGCGGGGGATGCGGGAGTGCACGCCGACCGCGGTCGGGTGGTAGGGCGCCAGTGCGTCGAACCACGAGGTCTGCAGCGCGTGGGTGGTCCAGATCAGGATGGACGCGTCCATGGGCCCGAAGACCCCCGCGTCCGGCGTACCGGCCGCCCTGGGGACCAGGTCCCGGATGAAGTTGCCCGTGTCGAAGTCGAATTCGTCGGACGGCTCGGCCGGGCGGCCGGGCCGGCCGGCCGCGGCCGCACCGCTGTGTCCCCAGGCGGCCAGCGCCGCGGCCGATACGCCGCCGAGCACCACCGACCTGCGCCGCGGTCCCGGGCCGGAGACGGGGGAGGGTCCGGATATCGTCATGGGCTGTATCCCCTATCTCTGTCATTTCTGGGCACGCGGGTGTCCTGCGTTGCGGGGCGGGACCCCTGCCGGCAGGTCGCGCCAGAGGCTAACCGGCGCTCCTCGTGATCCGCTGGTGGATCGCTAGGGCCTGTGTCGAAAGTCCCGCCTGCGCCGCGACGCCTGGCACGGCACCTCGCCGCGTTGTCGGGATCGACCGAATACAGCCCGGTATGCGGTCGACCCTCCGCCTTGCGATGCACCGCACCAGACGCCGCGGCGCCCGCCCTGCGGGCGGACGACGGGACCTTCGACACAGGCCGTAGT
>NZ_JAINRD010000063.1 GCF_020400605.1 Streptomyces aculeolatus
TTGCTCCCAGTAGCCCCAGGCGAGGCTGGTGGTGGGCAGGCCCTGCCGGGTGCGGTGGTGGGCGAGGGCGTCGAGGTAGGTGTTGGCGGCGGCGTAGTTGGCCTGGCCGGGGTTGCCCAGTGTGCCGGCGGCTGAGGAGTAGACGACGAAGTGGGCGAGGTCCAGGTGCTTGGTGGCCTGGTGGAGGTGGTACGCGGCGTCCACCTTCGGCGCCAGCACCGGGTGCAGGTCGTCGGGAGTGAGCTTCGACAGGACGGCGTCGCCCAGGGCCCCCGCGGTGTGGATGACGGCGGTGAGGGGGTGGTCCCCGTCGACGGAGTCGACGAGGGCCCGTACGGCGTCGTCGTCGGTGACGTCGCAGGCGGTGATGGTGACCTGGGCGCCGAGTGCGGTGAGTTCGCTGCTCAGGGCGGGGGCGTTGGGGTGGTCGGGGCCGCTGCGTGAGGCCAGGTGCAGGTGGCGTACGCCGTGTTCGGTGATGAGGTGGCGGGCGGTGAGGGTTGCCAGGCCGCCGGTGCCGCCGGTGATCAGGACGGTGCCGTTGGGGTCGAGGGGGCGGGGTTCGGTCCCTGCACTGTCGGTGGAGCGGGTGAGGCGGGGGGTGAGGATGTTGCTGTTGCGGAGGGCGAGTTGGGGTTCGCCGGTGGCGAGGGCTGCGGTGAGGTCCGGGGTGTCGTCGGTGTCGGTGTCGATGAGGTGGATGCGGTCGGGGTTCTCGTTCTGGGCGGTACGGACCAGGCCCCACAGTGGCGCGTGCGCCAAGTGCACGTCCTGATCCGAACTCGTCGCGACGGCGCGGTGGGTGAGGACGACGAGCTGTCGGTCGGTGGCGTCGTTGTCGGCCAGCCAGCTCTGGAGGTGGGTGAGCAGTGCCTCGGTTGCGGTGTGGGCCGCGGCGGGGGAGTCGTCCTCCGCCGGGGCGGCCGCGTACACGTCGACCCGGTCGAGATCGACCTGAGTCGCCGGCTCGGCCGGTGCAGGGCTCCACGCCAGGTGGAACAGGCTGTTGCGGGTGTCGTCGCTGCTGCGGGTGCTGAGCGCCGCGGCGTCGACGGGCCGGGTGTTGAGGGCGGTGATCGTCGCCACCGGTGCGCCCGTCGTGTCCCACGTCCGCAGAGCGAGGTCGTGGCCCTGCTCGCCGGTGGGGGTGAGCGTGGCGCGTAGCTCGGTGGCGCCCGTGGCGTGCACGGTGACGCCGGTCCACGCGAACGGCAACTGCATCTGCCCGTCCGCGCCGTCGTTGTGCGCCGCGAGCGGGTGCAACGCGGCGTCGAGGAGCGCCGGGTGGAGGGTGTGGCCGGCCGCGTCGGCGCCCTGCGGGAGGGCGATCTCGGCGTGCAGGGTCCCGTCGGATCCCTTCCACGCCGCCGTCACGCCCTGGAAGACGGGACCGTACTCGTAGCCCGCCGCGGCCAGCTCCGGGTAGAGCGCGCCGACGTCGAAGGGCTCCGCACCCGTGGGCGGCCACTCGGTCAGCGCCTCGGCGGCTTCTGCGGCTTCGGCGGTGAGAGTGCCCGTGGCGTGGCAGGTCCACGGCTCGGGTTCGGCGTCGCCGGTGTGCGGGCGCGAGTGGATCGTGACCTGCCACCGGCCCGTACCCCCGGCGTCGGAGCCGCCCTGGGGGGCGGCCGTGACCTGGAGGTCGCGGGCGCCGGTCTCCTCCAGCACCAGCGGCGCCTGGAGCGTCAGCTCTTCGAGATGGGTGGCGCCGGTGTGGTCACCCGCGTGCAGGGCGAGGTCGACCAGGCCGGTGCCGGGGAGCAGCACGGTCCCGGTGACGGCGTGGTCGGCGAGCCAGGGGTGGGTGCCCAGGCCGACGCGGCCGGTGAACACCGTGGTGCCCGCGCCGCCGTCGGCGCCGTCGGCGAGCTGGACCGCGGCGTGCAGCAGCGGGTGCGTCGTCGTGGCGAGCCCCAGGTCGCCTGCGCTGGTGAGCCGGGCGGGGGTGTTCAGCCAGTAGGGCTGGTGCTGGAACGGGTAGGTGGGGAGGCCCGCCGGTGTGCTCCCCGCCGCCGGGAGGTGGGGGGTGAGGTCGATGGGGTGGTGGTGGGTGTGGAGGGTGGTGAGTGCCGTGAGGAACCGGGCCTTGGTGCCGTTGTTACGGATGAGGGTGGCGTGGTGGTGGGCAGGCGTCGT
>NZ_JAINRD010000064.1 GCF_020400605.1 Streptomyces aculeolatus
GGCGGCCTTCACCGCGTCGAAGTCCCAACCCGGCAGCTCGGTCTCCAGGTTCCGCCGCGCCCCCGCCACGCCCGTGAAGGAGAGCGCGACCTTCACCTGCACCTGCTCGCCCGCGTCGAGGCGGCCGTAGCGGACGTAGAAGCCCGCGCCGTCGCCCTCGACCTCGTCGACCGCGGCGCCGCCGTCGGCGAGTTCGCCGCCGGCCCAGCCGTGCATGGAGTCGAAGGCCCGGTCGAAGCGGATGCTGAAGAACAGCTGGTTCCTGTGCGCGGGGTAGCTGGTGCCGTGCTGGAAGACGTAGCCCTCCACCTCGCGGTCGTTCCGCCTGGTGATCCGGGCGTCCTTCATGATGGCTTCGCCCAGCGTCCCGCCGAGGTTGACGACGATCTCGCCCGGGCCGGCGCCGTCGTACGTGTAGCGGTGCAGGCCGACCCGGTCGGTGCAGGTCAGCTCGGCGGTGATGCCGTAGCGGTCCAGGTGCAGCCGGTGGTAGCCGGGTTCCGCCACCTCGCCGACGTCGTGGTTCACGTGCGACTGCCAGCCGGTGTCGCCCTCCAGCTTGGGGACCTCCTCGCCCGACGTGGGCATCACCTGCACACCGGAGATCTGCCAGCAGTGGATGTGGCTGAAGCCCTTGACCTGGTTCTCCTTGCGCATGTAGCCCGTTCCCCACGTCGCGTGGGTGCTGGTGTCCGGGCGCAGCTTGACCAGGCCGAAGGGGTTGCTGGCCGACTGGAAGAAGAAGAACCGCCCCCGGTCGGCCTCCACCCAGGGGTTCACCAGTTTCACGTAGTCGCGTCCCGCCTTCCCCGCGGCGCCCGCCCCCGGCGCGTCGGCCCAGGCGTTGCCGGAGCCGTAGGCGCTCACCACGCCGGCGCCGAGCATTCCGCCGGTGGACAGCAGGAGGCGGCGGCGGGACATTCCGGCGTCGGCTTTCCTTGCAGGCATGGCAAACCCCTGTCGGTCGTTCGGTCACGGTTGACGAGCTGAACGCGCTGGTCCTGCACGGTGGAGTGCGGCTACGGCGCTTCCCGGACGGCGAGGGCGTCGTAGACGATCCAGGAGCCGGCTGTGCTGGTCAGGGTGAGGGTGTTCCGGCCGGTACGGAGCCGGTCTGCGGGGAGGGTGACGTCGAAGGTGGTGGGGCGGATGTCCCCGCCGGCTCCGTCGCCCCAGTGGAAGCCGTCGCCGCCTCCGCCGGGCAGGTTGACGGTGGTGTCCGGGCCGTCGTTGAGCGTGAGCCGCAGCGACGTTCCGGACTCCTGGGTGTCGACGAGCCAGGCGGTGAGGGCGAGGTCGGTGGCGGGCGGCTGGTCGAGGTCGAAACGGAGGGTGAAGGTGTGCGGTTCGGCGCCGGCCCAGCCGTCGCTGGGGCCGGGGTGGATGTAGCTCCACGCCGTGGCGGGATCGCTGGAGCCGACGGTGAAGTCGACGCCGTCGGGGAAGGCAGTCGTGAAGTCGCCGAAGCGGTCCGGTGCCAGCGCGAACTCCCCGGTGGCCAGGTCGACGGTGCCGAGACGGGCGACGACCCGGTGGACGGTGGCGGCGGGCCGGTGGTCGGCGCCGCCCCATCCGCCCCGGGCCAGCACCGTGAGGGTCTGCGGACCGGCGGCATCCTGCGGCGGGGTGACGGTGAAGGTGGTGGTGGCGCTCGCGCCGCCGGGGACCCGCACCGTGCGGGTCGCCGGCTCGACGTGCCAGCCCTCGGGGGTCCGCAGCGAGACATCGGCGTCGAGCTCCTGGGCGTCGTTGCCGGTCAGCCGCACCTGGAAGGTGACGGGGGCGGCCTGCGGCAGGTGCAGCTCCGCCGGTTCGGTCGACACCGACACCGCCGGTGCGACGTGGAGGTACGCGATGGCGTCGGGCAGTTCGGTGCCGTCGGCGGCCTGCCCGGAGATCGCGATGCGGTGCAGCCCTTG
>NZ_JAINRD010000065.1 GCF_020400605.1 Streptomyces aculeolatus
GCCGCCGTTTACGCATCTGCATGTGCACACGCAGTATTCGCTGCTGGATGGGGCGGCGCGGTTGAAGGATATGTTCGCGGCCTGTCGTGAGATGGGGATGTCGCATATCGCGATGACGGATCACGGGAATCTGCATGGTGCGTATGACTTCTTTGCGCAGGCGACGTCGGCGGGGGTGACGCCGATCATCGGGATCGAGGCGTATGTGGCGCCGGAGTCGCGGCGGAACAAGCGGAAGGTGCAGTGGGGGCAGCCGCATCAGAAGCGTGATGACGTGTCGGGTTCGGGTGGGTATACGCACAAGACGATCTGGGCGTCGTCGCGTACGGGTCTGCACAATCTGTTCCGGTTGTCGTCGGATGCGTACAAGGAGGGGTGGCTGCAGAAGTGGCCGCGGATGGACAAGGAGGTGATCGCCGAGCATGCGGAGGGGTTGATCGCTTCCACGGGGTGTCCGTCGGGTGAGGTGCAGACGCGGCTGCGGCTGGGGCAGTTCGACGAGGCGCTGGCGGCGGCGGCGTGGTATCAGGAAGTGTTCGGGAAGCAGCGGTATTTCCTGGAGTTGATGGATCACGGGATCGAGATCGAGCGGCGGGTGCGGGACGGGCTGCTGGAGATCGGGCGGAAGCTGGGGATTCCGCCGCTGGTGACGAATGACTCGCATTACACGTATGCGCAGGAGGCGGGTGCGCATGATGCATTGCTGTGTATTCAGACGGGGAAGAATCTGTCGGATCCGGATCGGTTCCGGTTCGATGGGACGGGTTATTACCTGAAGTCGACCGAGGAGATGTATGCGGTCGATTCGTCGGATGCGTGGCAGGAGGGGTGCGCGAACACGCTGCTGGTGGCCGAGCAGATCGACACCGAGGGGTGGTTCCAGAAGCGGGACCTGATGCCCCGGTTCGAGGTCCCCGACGGCTACACCGAGGTCACCTGGTTCCAGGAGGAGGTCCGCCGCGGCATGGCCCGCCGCTACCCCGGCGGCGTCCCCGAGGACCGCCAGAAGCAGGCGGAGTACGAGATGGACGTCATCATCCAGATGGGGTTCCCGGGGTACTTCCTGGTGGTCGCGGACTTCATCATGTGGGCGAAGAACAACGGCATCGCGGTGGGTCCGGGCCGCGGCTCCGCCGCGGGCTCGATCGTGTCGTACGCGATGGGGATCACGGACCTGGATCCGATCGAGCACGGGCTGATCTTCGAGCGGTTCCTGAATCCGGAGCGCGTCTCGATGCCGGATGTGGACATCGACTTCGACGAGCGCAGGCGGGCGGAGGTGATCCGCTATGTGACGGAGAAGTACGGTGCCGACAAGGTCGCGATGATCGGCACGTACGGCACGATCAAGGCGAAGAACGCGATCAAGGACTCCGCCCGGGTGCTGGGCTATCCGTACGCGATGGGCGACCGCATCACCAAGGCCATGCCCGCCGACGTGCTCGGCAAGGGCATCCCGCTGTCCGGCATCACCGACCCCGACCACCCCCGGTACTCCGAGGCCGGCGAGGTCCGCGGGCTGTACGAGAACGAGCCGGACGTGAAGAAGGTCATCGACACCGCGCGGGGCGTCGAGGGCCTGGTGCGGCAGATGGGCGTGCACGCCGCGGGTGTGATCATGTCCAGCGAGCCGATCGTGGACCACGTCCCGGTCTGGGTGCGGCACACCGACCAGGTGACGATCACGCAGTGGGACTACCCCACGTG
>NZ_JAINRD010000066.1 GCF_020400605.1 Streptomyces aculeolatus
CGGGTGGAGATGGTTGATGGGGTGGGGTCTTTGGTGGCGGTGGTGGGTTCTTTGGTGGCGCGGTCGGTGGGTGTGGGGTCTTTGGGTGGTGGGGTTTCGGGTGTGGGTGGGTCGTTGTTTGGGGTGGAGTGGGTTGAGTTGCCGGCTGGTGGGGGTGTTGTTTCTGAGGGTGTTGTGAGTTCTGTTTCTGGTGGTGGTGTGGGTTCTGGTGGTGTGTGGGTGGTGGTGGGGTCGGGGTTGGTTTGTGAGGGTGTGGTTGGGGGTTTGGTTGGTGGGGGTGTTGAGGTGGTTTGTTTTGGTGATGTGGGGTTGTTGGTGGAGGCGGTGGAGTTGGGTGAGGTGGTGCCGGAGGTGGTGGTGTGGTGTGTGGAGGGTGGTTCGTGGGTGGGGGATGTGGGTGGTGGTGTGAGTGGTGTGGTGGTTGAGGGTTTGGGTGTGGTGCAGGGGTGGTTGTCGGGGGTGGGTGTGGGTCGGTTGGTGGTGGTGACGTCGGGTGGTGTGGGTGTGACGTCGGGTGGTGTGGATGTGGGTGTGGGGTCGGGTGGTGTGGGTGTGGTGGGTGGTTCGGCTGGGGTGGTGGGTTTGGTGCGTTCGGTGCAGGTGGAGCATCCGGGTCGGGTGGTGTTGGTGGATGTGGATGTGGATGCGGTGGATGTGGATGCGGTGGTTGGGGATGGGTGTGGTGGGTTGGGTTTGGTGGGTGTGGTGGGGGTTGCGGTGGGTGCGGGGGAGTGGCAGGTGGCGGTGCGGGGTGGGGTGGTGTGGGTGCCTCGGTTGGTGGAGTTGGGGTCGGGTGGTGTGGGTGTGCCGGTGGGTGGGGTGTGGCGGTTGGAGCCGGTGGGTGGTCGGGGGTCGTTGGAGGATGTGGTGGCGGTTGATGTGAGTGGTGTGGGGTTTTTGGGTGGTGGGGTTTTGGGTGAGGGTTTGGTGCGGGTGGAGGTGCGGGCGGCTGGGGTGAATTTCCGGGATGTGTTGATTGCTTTGGGTGAGTATCCGGGTGAGGGGGTTATGGGTGCTGAGTTTGCTGGTGTGGTGACTGGTGTGGGTGCGGGTGTGGTGGGTGTGGGTGTGGGTGATCGGGTTATGGGGTTGTGTGAGGGTGGTTTTGGGTCGGTGGTGGTGACGGATTATCGGATGGTGGTGGGGGTTCCGGAGGGGTGGTCGTTTGAGCGGGCGGCGTCGGTGCCGACGGTGTTTTTGACGGCGTGGTATGGGTTGGCGGATTTGGCGGGGGTTGCGGCTGGTGAGTCGGTGTTGGTGCATGCGGCTGCGGGTGGTGTGGGTTTGGCGGCGTTGCAGTTGGCGCGTTATTGGGGTGTGGAGGTGTTTGCGACGGCGAGTGAGGCGAAGTGGGGTGTGGTTGAGGGTGCGGGTGTGCCGCGGGAGCGGATTGCGTCGTCGCGGGATGTGGGGTTTGCGGAGCGTTTCCGGGAGGTGTCGGGGGGTCGGGGTGTGGATGTGGTGTTGAACAGTCTGGCGGGGGAGTTTGTTGATGCTTCGTTGGGGTGTCTGGGTGAGGGTGGCCGTTTCGTTGAGATGGGTAAG
>NZ_JAINRD010000067.1 GCF_020400605.1 Streptomyces aculeolatus
CATGCTGCTTGGAATCGGGTGCACTTACCGAAGGAAGGAGACCGATTGTGAGAATCTAAAACGCTCTCACGGCTAGCCGGGGAAATCGGGCGGTTTCAGCATGTCGCGGGTAATCTCCCGCCCCGGAGCGGCCACGATGAAGAAGGTCAACTGAAGCTTATTACGAATCGCTTGAGCGTTGCGGGACTTCGCAATGCACTCTGCATAAGCCTTGGATACTTTGTCGGTATCGAGTGGCGGGTAGCAGCTTTTCTTTGTTACTTTAATGTCACAGATACTCGCAGATGAACCGGTACTCAGGTTTCCATCGGCGTAGGAGCCCACAACGATATCCCCACCGTCGGCAATCGGTAGGGTGTAGGATTCAAGATACCCAATTTTGTGTGCAGCGCAGTACTTGTTGGCCGCTTCGGGAGGAAGGCCACTCCTTTCTTGTACGCGATCGACGGTAGTGTCATTAAGTCGAACACTAAATGTTCCCATCTCTAAGGATGGGTGGAATTTCTGGGTCCCTGCGTAGACCCCAATGGAGAGTGCTGTCCCACCCTTATCTTCGAGCACTTGAATTACTTCCCACTTGCGTTCGTACTGGTGCAGTTTGTTCCCAGAATCGAGCGTGACAGTATAATCAGGTCCAGAAGAGCCGAGCTCTTGGTCTATCTTGCTGTAAGTTTTGCCCGGCTTCAGGTCGCGCAGTAATTCCTCTTCCGCTCGCATGTGATAACTTTCACTGGACGTGTACAAGTGATAACTTAACCACGCCAAGAACCCCAGCATGGCAAGACCAGCCACCAGGATGGAGATGCGACGGGCCGAGAATTTGTAAAGATTGAACTGACTGCCGCCCACTTGGACAGGGGCGTGAAATTGACCGTCATGGATACCCGCACTGCTGCGCTCATCGGGACGCACGTCTAATCCTGTCGCCCAAAGTGGTTAGTCTGAGTTCCGCCCATCTGTACGGGACCATGAAAGACCCCACCGTGGATTTCGGCATGAGTCTGAGTGCTACGCGGGTATTCAGTGAGTATTTCAGCCAATTCGGAAACCGCTTCCGGGTCGCTGGACAGTAGCAGCGTAAGTCGCTCCGCCCAAGTATTCTCAGCCTCCGCTCGCGCCCTGTCGGAGTCAGCGGCTGACATCGCAAGCAAGGTACTGCGTGTCGTCTCCAACTCTGTCTCTACCGCCGACCCTCGCCTTTGGAGAAGACGGGTAAAGCGTGCACGTGCTTGCGTCCAGCCGTCTGTGACCATCAGGCCGACCAATGTAGTGGCACCTGTCGAAGCAAGAGCCGCAACCTCAGGAGTCACCATAAAATGAATTTCCCCCTAGCTAGCAGCCTGTTAGGAGCTTGCATGGTAGTACATGTGGGCAGCTCAAGTTGGGCAGTTTGCTCATCTGCAACCGCCACCTCGGCGTCGCGAGACGGCGGCAGTCCTATTTAACGCTCTCTCCAGCAACGTTGGTCCGGGCTCGGTGAGTTCGGTTGATGAGGAGGCGGGGTCTC
>NZ_JAINRD010000068.1 GCF_020400605.1 Streptomyces aculeolatus
GCAGACTCGCGCCCGTCACCTCGAACAGCCCCATCGCCATCAGCGCGCTCATGGACCCCATCTGGCCCTGGTCCTCGTCGAAGTGGCCGTAGCCGTCGGTCGTGGAGGTCGCGCCGTAGGTCTTCTCCTTGACCTGCCGGACCCAGTACTGCGTCAGCCAGGGGTGGCCCACGTAGTTGAACAGGTGCGCCACCTGGAGCCCGGGCTGGTTGCCGTAGCTGACGTGGCCCTTGCCGTACTCGGCGATGAAGTCGGCGTCGGCGGACTGCTCGAAGGCGTAGTTGAGCTTGTCGGCGTACGCCTTGCGGCCGCCGAGCCTGTTGGCCAGGGCGATGACGTCGTGCGAGGTGAACCAGGTCGCCTGCCACGCGTTCGCCTCGACGAAGTCCTCGTGCGACAGCGGGTCGAACGGCTCCTGCCAGCGGCCGTTCATGCCGCGCGGCCGGATGAACCCGGTGGACCTGTCGTACAGGTTGCGCCAGTTCCCGGACCTCTCGATCAGGAACTCCCCCGCGTCGGTGTCGTCCCACACCTCGAAGTCGCCCAGCCCCACGCCCTCACCGGTGCCGCCGGTCGCCTCGAACCTGACCCAGCTCACCCGCCTCGGCCGGAAGGACACCGCCTTCTTCCCGCCCCGGGCCGGGATGCCGTCCACCTCGACCGACGAGCCGTCGCTGAACGTCAGCACGCCGGAGCCGACCCGCGAGTCCCCCTCGGCGCGGTCGCTGAGCACCACCTTGTGCACGCGCTTCTGCTCCGGCCAGCTCAGCCTGATCCACGGCTTGCGCTCCGTCGACGCCCACTCCACGTTCACCGGTTCTGTGACGCTGGAGCGCGCCGGCCGGCCGTCCACCGCCCGCACGCCCGCCAGATTCGAGTCGTTCGCCTGCGAGGACACCGACACCTCGGCGAACTGCGCCACGTTGAGACCGGACTTGCCCAGCCGCCGCGCCAGCTGGCCCAGCGTCCAGTCCTGGAACGCGTACTCCAGCGTCTGCCCCGCACCGCCTTCCAGCGGGCCGCTGCACACCTCGTTCGGTACGAACCCGAGGTCGAAGTAGTAGCGGGCGCCGCCGCAGCTCCCCCAGCGCCCGTACTCGAAGGAACCGGCTTCGAAGAGGCCGCCGAGGGAGTGGGCGTCGAGCATGGCCTCGTACGCGAGGTCGATGTCGAAGTCCCGGATGCCCTTGTTCCAGGCGCCGCTGATGAACGACGTCACCGGCGATCCGGTCATCACCCACGAGTAGTCGCCGGCCACGGGGCCCCGCGGCAGCAGCCCGCCGTCCTCGTACATTTTGAGCTGCGAGCGCACGACGCTCGAGTAGATCTCCGGATAGGCCAGCCCCAGGACGGTGTTGAGGTTCCACTGCGTCAGCCACAGCGCGTCGTAGTTGTACATCGCGTACTCCGGCACGCCGTCGGCGTCCGCCGGGATCTTCTTGACCTTGCGGTGCTGCCAGGTGTT
>NZ_JAINRD010000069.1 GCF_020400605.1 Streptomyces aculeolatus
GGCACCTGGGGCCGCCGGCGGATCGGCCGACTGCCGCTCGACAGGTCGGGACGGCCGCGGTTCGCGATGTACAACTACGACGCGCTGTGGCTGACGCAGTGGAACCTCAACACCCTCCTGGGCCTGGCCTATCCGGAGATCTACTCCGGCATCGTGCGCTCGCAGCTGCGGATGTACGAGGACGGTGGGCTGCTGCCGCGGGGCCCCGTGGCCGGCGACTACTCGTTCGTCATGACCAGCTCCCCGGTGACGTCGTTCATCAGCGGCGCCTGGAACAAGGGCATCCGGGACTTCGACATCGACCTCGCCTACGAGGCCATGCTCGACGCCCACTCCCCGGGCGGCCTCTTCGACAAGGCGCCGTACGAGTACGCCACCTGGGGCGAGAACCACGGCGGTGGCCGCGCGTACTTCGACATCGGGTACGTGCCCCACGACCTGCACACCGGATGGCGGAGCCGCGGCGCCGGGGAGACCGTCGAGTACGCGTTCCAGGACTGGACGCTGGGCCAGCTGGCGCGGCGGCTGGGGAAGTCCGGTCTCAACGTGGCGCAGTTCGCCGAGGTGTCCGTGTCCTCGCAGGTGAACGACTCGAACCAGGCGGGTGCGCGGGCGGTGGACGGGCGCCCGTCGCGGTCCAGCGCGGGTTGGGCGTCGGCGGAGCGCAAGCCGTGGATCAGGCTGGGCTGGCCGGAGCAGAAGCGCGTCCACAAGGTGGTGCTCGTCGACCGCGCCGAGGGGGACTCGCGGGTCAACTCCGGCGTCCTCACGTTCAGCGACGGCTCGTCGGTCAAGGTGGACGGTGTTCCGGCCGGCGGCCGGAAGAAGTCGGTCGCGTTCCGGCCCCGGCGGGTCAGCTGGGTCCGGTTCGAGGCCACGGGCGGCACGGGCGGGAACGTGGGGCTCGACGAGTTCGAGGTGTGGGACGACACCGACACGGGCGCGTTCCTGATCGAGAGGTCGGGGAACTGGCGCAACCTGTACGACCGGTCCACCGGGTTCGTCCGGCCCCGCGGGACGAACGGCCGCTGGAAGGACTCCTTCGACCCGCTCTCCCCGGACGACTTCGTCGAGGCCAGCTCGTGGCAGGCCACCTGGTTCGCCTCGTACGACGTCCTCGGGCTGGCCAGCAGACTCGGCGGCAGGGCCGTCTACGCGGACAAGCTCAACGGCGCCTTCGAACGGTCCGAGAAGGCCGAGTTCACGGGCGCGGGACAGAACGGCGACGAGGACGCGTACGTCAACTACGGCAACCAGCCCGGGCTTCAGATGGCGCACCTCTTCAACTACGTCGGACATCCGTGGCTGAGCCAGTACTGGGTGCGCAAGGTCAAGGAGATCACCTACGGCGGCACGACCACGACGAAGGGATACGGGGGGCACGACGAGGACCAGGGCCAGATGGGGTCCAT
Organism: Streptomyces aculeolatus; assembly: GCF_020400605.1. Lineage (GTDB taxonomy): Bacteria > Actinomycetota > Actinomycetes > Streptomycetales > Streptomycetaceae > Streptomyces > Streptomyces aculeolatus. Next base: position 1,413 of record NZ_JAINRD010000069.1, read on the forward strand.
GAGCGCGCTGATGGCGATGGGGCTGTTCGAGGTGACGGGCGCGAGTCTGT
>NZ_JAINRD010000006.1 GCF_020400605.1 Streptomyces aculeolatus
TCCGGGCTGCACCGCATCGCGATCTCCGGGCAGGCCGCCGACGGCACCGAACTGCCCGACGCCATCGCGTACGTCAACGTCGCACCCGTGCTGTCGATCGAGACCGTCCCGGAGCGGCTGATCCTGCTCCAGGACACCCCGTCGACCGTCCAGGTACGGGTGAACAGCAACGACGTCGACCGGGCCCACACCGCCGACGTCGGGGTGCGGGCACCGGAGGGCTGGACCGTCGAGCCCGCGACCCGGTCGGTCGACGTGCCCGCCGGCGCCAGGACCACGACCACGTTCACCCTGACCCCGCCGGCGGACGCGACCGGCGAGCAGACCCTGACGCTCACCGCCGGATGGGAGGGCGGCGACTTCAGCAGCGAGCTGACGGCGACCGTGAGCCGGAAGGTGGCCCTGATCGGCGCCGTCGACCTGGCCACCGGGGAGTTCGCGCTGGCGCCGGCCCGCTACGGCGACTTCCCGGAGACCTTCCCCGACGGCGTCGACTTCACCGTCGGCAGCAGCGACCCCGCCACCGACTGGAGCTACATCCACCCCGGCCCCAGCGACGGCTGGGCCGGCGCCCGGCCGCACACCTTCACCCTCCGCTTCGACCTCGACCGGGCGCCCGCCGCCGGCCTCGCCCTCACCGCCTGGCTCATCGACACCCACGAGTCCGGGCCGCCGACCGTCGAGCTCGCCCTCAACGGCGAGCCGGCCGCCACCGTCACCGTTCCCAAGGGCGGCGGCCAGGGCTACCACTGGGGCGACGGAGAGGACGGCCCCATCCGCCCCGGCACCCTCGACGTCACCCTCCCCGCCGACCGGCTCCGTACCGGCCGGAACACCCTCACCCTCACCACCGCGGCAGGCTCCTGGATGGTCTACGACGCCCTCGCCCTCCGCGAACTCCCGTGACCGGCTGAGCCGGCGGTCCCCGGCGCCCGCCCCGCAACGGGCGGGCGCCCCTCGCCGGGGCCCGCCGCGGGAACCGCCGCGCCCCGCCCCGCCGTGGGCATAGTCTGAGCCACCCAGGTGTCCGGCGACCGGGCCAGTGCCGTACGTCCAGAGGTTGCCGCACCCTGGCACCGAGCCCGCCCGGAGCCCTGGAGAAGCCCATGTCCCTCGCCGTCGTGGTCGGTGCCGGTAGCACCGGCGTGGCCACCGCACGCCTGCTCGCCGACGCCGGCCACCGCGTCCGCCTGGTCACCCGCGGCGGCGGCGGGCCCGAGCACCCGTCGATCGAGCGCGTCGCCGCCGACGCGTCCGACGCCGACCGCCTCTCGGAGGTCGCCTCGGGCGCCGACACCCTCTACAACTGCGCCGCCCCGCCGTACCACACCTGGACCAAGGCCCTCCCGCCCCTGGCCCAGGGGCTGCTCACCGCGGCGGAGCGCACCGGCGCCGACTACGTCATGCTCGACAACCTCTACGCCTACGGGCCGGTCGACGGACCCATGACCGAGGACCTGCCCCTGGCCCCCTCCAGCGTCAAGGGCCGCGTCCGGGCGGAGGTCTGGCGGCAGGCCGACGCCGCGCACTCGGCCGGGCGGGTGCGCCTGACCACCGTCCGCGCCTCGGACTTCATCGGCGCCGGCGCGGTCTCCGTCTTCACCCTCGCCGTCGCGCCCAAGGTGCTGGCCGGCAAGCCCGCGCTGGTGCCCGCCGACCTCGACGCCCCGCACAGCTGGACGGCCACCCGCGACGTCGCCCGGGCGCTGGTGACGGTCGCGCAGGACGAGCGCGGCCGGGGCCGGGTCTGGCACGCGCCCACCCCGCCGCCGCTGTCCGTGCGCGAACTCGCCGTCCGCCTGGCCCGGCGGGCGGAGGTACGCGAGCCGCGGCTGCGCGCCATGCCGGGCTGGATGCTCCGGGCCGGCGGGCTGTTCTCGCCCGCGGTACGGGAGTTGCCGGAGATGCAGTACCAGTTCCAGCGGCCGTTCGTCCTGGACTCCTCCGCGATCGAGGAGACCTTCGACCTCCGCCCCACGCCGCTGGAGGAGGTGCTCCAGGAGATGATCACGGCCGGCTGAGCGCCGCCGCGGCCACCGCCGGCCCCGTTCCTCACAGCCCGGGGGCGCCCCACAGGGGGAACCAGCGGGTCAGGTCCTGCTCGACCCGCAGGTCGTCGTCGACCACCGCCTTGACCTGGAGTTCCAGCGGGTTGTCGCGCTTCTGGCCGGACAGCGGGGCGAACGGGTAGAAGGTGCCGCGCTTGTAGAGGTAGACCAGCGCCAGGGACCGCGAGTCGGCGTCGCGGAAGGTCACCAGGGAGCAGAGGAGCTGCGGCCCGAACCCGCTGTCCTGCAGCGCCGAGTTCACCGCGTGCAGGTCGCCCACGAGCGCGGGCAGGTCGCCGGGCTCGCGGCGGGAGAGCAGCCACGAGTACCCGTAGTCGTCGCGGCTGAACTCCACGGGCACGCCGACCCGTTCGGAGTCCGCGTCCAGCAGGGCCCGTACCTCCCGCTGGACCTCCGCGAAGGCCCCGCCCTCGATCGAGGCGAAGCACACCGAGCCCGCGCCGGTCGGCGTGAAGCCGACGGCCGCCTGGAGCGTGATCGCCGCCGAGGGCAGGCCGAAGAGCTGGTCCAGGTCGGGCTTGACCGGCTTGGACCGGCCGAACAGGGAATCCAGGAATCCCACGTGGTCTCAGCTCCTTCTCACGGCGTCCCGCCGCCCGGTTCGCCCAGCTCGGCGGAGATCTCCGCGAGGGCCTCCAGACGGCGTTCCAGGCTGGGGTGGGTGGAGAACAGGTTGGCCACGACGGTGCCGGGGCCGAGGGCGGGGGTGAAGAAGAACGCGTTGAACGCCTGGGAGGTGCGCAGATCCTGCGTGGGGATACGGGCGATGTCCCCGCTGACCTTGGTCAGGGCCGAGGCCAGCGCGGCGGGCTTCGCGGTCAGCATGGCTCCGGCGCGGTCGGCGGCCAGTTCGCGGTAGCGGGAGAGCGCGCGGATGAGCAGGAAGCTGATCGCGTAGACCAGCGCGGAGACCGCCATGACGGCGGCGAGGACGACGACGGTGTTCTGGTCGCGGCTGCGGCCGCCGAAGAGCTGGGAGTAGAAGGCGAAGCGGACGACGAGTCCCGCGATCACGCCCAGGAACGAGGCGATGGTGATCACCGCCACGTCGCGGTGCGCGACGTGGGACAGCTCGTGGGCGAGGACTCCTTCGAGCTCCTCGGTCGTCAGCCGGCGCTGCAGTCCCGTGGTGACGCAGATGACGGCGTGGTCGGCGTTGCGGCCGGTGGCGAACGCGTTCGGCAGGTCCATCTCGGAGACGGCCACGCGGGGTTTGGGCATGTCCGCGGTGGCGCACAGCCGGTCGATGATGCCGTGCAGCTGGGGCTCCTCCTCGGCCGTGACGAATCTGCCGCGCATGGCGTACAGCGCGATCCGGTCCGAGTACCAGTACTGAGCGACCAGCAGCCCGCCGGCGATGACGATCACCAGGACCACGGACTTGAGCAGCACGATCAGCGCGCCGACGAACACCACGTACACGAGACCGAGCAGGAACATCGTGACCACCATGCGCATGGTCAGCTGCCGGTCGGGTTCGAAGCGGCTGCGCATCAGTCCTCCTCTCCCGAGCCGTCCTTCGGGGCACCGGACTCCCGCGCCGCCTCCGTACCGGAGCCCGCGGGCAGCTGCGCCTTCATCCGGGCCAGCTCGATCTCCACGTCCTGATCCGCGCTCACCCGCTCCAGCTCGGCGTGGATGTCGTCCTCGCCGGCCGGCTGGGTGGCGTCCTCCAGTGCCCCGGAAGCGATCAGCTCGTCCAGCGCACCGGCGCGCGCCTGCATCTGCTCGGTCTTGTCCTGGGCGCGCTGCACGGCGTAGCCGACATCGCCCAGCTCGTCGCCGATGCCGCTGACGGACTCGGTGACCCGGGTCTGGGCCTCGGCGGAGGTGTACCTGGCCTTGATCGTCTCCTTGCGGGTGCGGAACGAGTCGACCTGCTGCTGAAGGCGCTCCGCGGCCACCGTCAGCTTCTCCTCCTCGGCCCGCAGCGACGTCTGCTGCTCCTCCAGGCCGTCGACCTGCGAGGCGGCGGCCGTCCGGCGGGTGAGCGCCTCCCGGGCCAGGTCTTCCCGGCCCGCCGCGAGCGCCTGCTGCGCCTGGTCGCCCAGCTTGTCCGCGGACTGCCGCAGCTGGTCCGCCTGGAGCCCGACGCGCTTGCGGCTGGTCGCGACGTCCGCCAGCCCGCGGCGTACCTTCTGGAGCATCTCCAGCTGCTGCTCGTAGGAGTAGTCGAGGACTTCGCGCGGGTCCTCGGCCCGGTCGAGGGCCTTGTTGGCCTTGACCCGGAACAGGTCGGCGACACGTTGAGTGATCCTGGCCATGACGACCGCCTTCCTCTCGCCTGTCGACTCTTGCTGATGCGCGAGGGACCGGCCGGGCGGTTGCGGTTACGTGCGCGGCAGAACCTGCCACGTAGGGTCACAACCCCGACCTGGCACTTCCATTGTCCCGCACCCGCGCGGTCCGGCACGTCCGGCGGCCGGGAGGCAGGCAGACGGGCGGCCGCGGAGGGCCCGGACCCCGGCAGCTCGCGGACCGCGCGGCTTCGCCTGGGGCGGTGAACCGCTCACTCGGAGTGACATCGGTTCTCCGGCCGGAAGGGGGTGAAGCCGGTCACGACGCGGCCCTGGGCGCGCGCGTGCGGACGGTGCCCGTACGGCGCCTCCGCCAGTACGCGAAGCAGACCGCGGCCAGCAGCGGGCCCCACAGCAGGAGGGGGGCGTAGGTGGCGTTGAAGAAGGCGAGTTGCCAGCCGTGCATCATCTCCATGGGGTGGTCGTCCGGGAGTTGCCTGCCCTGGATGGTGAGCCCGGCCAACGAGGTGACGAAGGCGGTGGTCCACAGAGCGGTCAGGACCACGGCGCCGAGGGCGGCGGGCAGGACGGCGGCCAGAGGCGGCACTCTGCGTCCGCCCAGCAGCGGAATCCAGCGCGGGACGACCTCTCCCCACGAGGCGATCAGCCCGATGGCGGTGAAGGCCAGCAGCTCGGAGACCACGGACAGGGCGACGACGTACACCGGAGCCGGCAACCACGACGGGAGCTGGCCCGCGCCCTGTCCGGCGTCGTCGCCGACGTGGAAGACGACCGTCATGATCCGCCACAGGCCGGAGGGAAGCACGGCGAGGGGGACGGCGTACGCGGCGACCCGGGCCCACCGGGGGACGCCGGGCACGGGGGCGTGCGCGCTGTTCCAGGCGGCGCGCAGTCGCTCGGCTGCGGTGGGCGCGGTGCGCGCGGGGGGCGCGGGTGCCGCGGCGGGCGCCGCGGCATGGTGGGCGGTCATGCGTGCTCCTCGGACCATCAGATGTCGCTCGCTTGAGCGGTATCAACGGTCACAGCCGTCCCCGCCCGACGAGTCGCCCACCGGATTGAACCCCCGTACGCTTCGCGGGGGAGAAGGCCACTGGTCCCGTAGGCCCTGGGACTGAGCACGCAGGGGACGGGTCCGCCGCGCCCGGGCGGGCGGTCAGATGGGCGGGTAGGTGGCGTCGGGGAGGCGGTCGATGTTGCCGTGCCACTGGCAGAGCAGGACGGTCGCGTCGTCGTCGAGCTTTCCGTCGTGGTAGTCGAGGACGGCGTGGATGAGGCGGCGCAGCGTCTCCGGCACGGGCAGCGCGTCGCTCTGGTGGCGGATGACGAAGTCGACGAAGCGATCGCGTCCGAACTCCCGGCCTTCGGCGTCGCGCGTCTCGGTGATGCCGTCGGTGTACAGCAGAACCCGGTCTCCCGGCTCCAGTTGCACCTCGCACACATGGACGGGGAGGCCGAGGGCGGTTCCCAGGGGGTGCGAGGGCGGACACGTCAGCTCCGACGTCCAGCGTCCGCCGCGGACCAGGACCGGCGGGTGGTGACCGCAGTTGACCCAGGTCAGTACCCCCGTGACCATGTCGAGTTCGGCCAGGATCCCGGTCGCGTAGCGGGTGTGGGTGTAATGGGTGATGAGCACGTCCTCGATGGCCGCGCAGGTGTCGGGCAGGGCGGCGCCCTGGCGGCGCTGGTTGCGGAACGTCGCCATGGCCAGGTTGGCGGCCAGGCCGGCGGCGGTGTCGTGGCCCATGGCGTCCAGGATCGCCAGGTAGGTGGTCTCGCCGGCGATCCCGTAGTCGAAGGCGTCCCCGGCGGCGGCGTAGGCGGGTTCCATGGCCGCGGCGAGGGTGACCCGGTCGTTGGAGAAGCTTCGGGGCGGCATGACGGGCCACTGCATCTCTGCGGACACCGTCATCCTCGTGGTCCGGATGAGCCGCGCGTAGGCGTCGCTGTTGGTTCGCTTGCCCGCCAGCAGCAGGGACACCAGCGAGGTCAGGTCCTGGATCGCCTCCCGGGACGCTTCGTCGCTGTGGTCGGTGTCGACACTCAGTACCCCCAGGCGTTCGGCGCCGTTCAGCAGGGGGATCCAGTGCCGGAAACGGCCCTCCTCCTCGGCCCGGACCGTGATCAGCCTGGTCTCGGTGTAGGCGGTCCCCGGCACGGTGGTCAGGATCCGGAACTCCTGTCCGCCCCGCCCCGCGTCGGAACCGCGCCCGGTCACCTCCCGCAGCACTTCCCCCTGGAGGTCGGTCACGAAGATCCTCGCCTGGTGCAGGTCCGCGGTCTCGGCGTGCCGGGCGACCAGGAGGGGCATCTGCTCGAAGGTGGCCAGGTGGCCGGCGCGCAGGAGCGCACGCTGCATCCGCGCGGTGGGCTGAGAAATCAAAGCAGGAACCCCGGAGAACAGGGACGCCCCGCGTCCGTCCACCCGCGGTCTCGCCGAGTGTACGAGGTACGTTCCCCTCTGTCGGGTCACGCGGAAACGAGGAGCCCGGGCGGCCATTACCCTGGCCAGGGTACGGACCGTATGCCCTTGATGGGCGTTTTCGGGCTATTTAGCATGGCTACGGTCGGCATGAGGAAGTGGGATCGGTGCTGACAACTGCTGCTGAGGCCCTCGCAGGCCTGCCCCCGGCCCGTCACGTCCCTCGTGCGCGGTGTCGGTAGCGCAGGGGGGATTCGCCCGCCTCCCGTTTGAACGCCGTGCTGAACGCGCTCGCCGAGGCGTACCCCAGCTCCGCGGCCAGTGCGGCGACCGGTGCGTCGCCGTCGCGCAGGGCCCGTTGCGCCAGCAGCATCCGCCAGCGGTGGAGATAGGTCAGCGGCGGTACGCCCGCCACCGTACGGAAGCGTTCCGCGAACGTCGTCCGCGACATCGCCGCCGCGTGCGCCAGTTCCCGGAGCCCCCACGGCCTTCCCGGGTCGGCGTGGATGAGGTCGAGCGCCGGCCGCAGCCGTTCCTCGGTCAGCAGCCGCAGCCACCCCGGGGGCAGCCCGGCCTGGCCGGCGTAGGCGCGCAGCACTTCGAGGAGCAGTAGCTGGCCGTGCTGGCGGATCGCGAACGCGGCCCCCATGCGGTCCCCCGTCACCTCGTCGAACAGCCGGTGCAGGCTGCCGCGCAGGTTGGCCCCCGCGGCGGCCGACCCGCGGACGTGCGCCAGCGGCGGGAGCGAGTGCACGAGCAGCGCCCGCCCCGCCGGGTCGAGGTCGACATGGCCGCCGACGACGATGTCGGTGCCGCGGTCGCCGCCGAGCAGTCGGGCTGAGGTGAAGTCCGCGTCGGGCACGATCTCCTGCCGGGGCCCGTCGCCGGTGCCGCCCTCGATCCGCAACCACGACCGGTCGTTGAGTACCGCGACGTCGCCCGGCTCCAGCTCCACCGGGTCCTCGACGCCGTCGGTGGTCAGCCGGGCCCGGCCGCTCACCACCGCGGTGAACTTCAGCCCCTCGACCGCGGCGCGGGACACCCACGGGCCCCGTACGGCGAAGCCGCCCGAGACCACGCCGCGGACCTCGATGAGATCGAACGCCTCCGAGAGCCGATCAGCTGCCATGCCCGTACTCTCACGCAAGAAAGGCGGACCGACAAGTATTCATCGTCCGGCAGATCGCGCACAGAGTGGACGTATGACGGACCACACCGCACACAGGCAGCACCCCATCGGCACCGGCTTCACGGCCGCGTCGACGACCGCCGACGTACTGGCGGGCATCGACCTCACGGGTACGAACGTCGTCGTCACCGGTGGCCACAACGGCCTCGGCCTGGAGACCACCCGCGCACTCGCCGGGGCGGGCGCGTCCGTGACCGTCGCCTCGCGCAACCCCGGCCGCGCCGCGGCGAAGCTCGCCGGGATCGCCCGCGTCGAGACCGCCCGGCTGGACCTGCTCGACCCCGGGTCGGTCGACGCCTTCGCCGCCCGGTACGTCGACTCCGGGCGCCCGCTGCACGTGCTCCTCAACAACGCCGGCCTCATGGGCGGCCCGCTCGTCCGGGACGCGCGCGGCTACGAGTCGCAGTTCGCGACCAACCACCTGGGCCACTTCCAGCTGACCCTGGGCCTGCTGCCCGCGCTGCGCGCCGCCCGCGGCGCGCGGGTCGTCAACCTGACGTCCGGCGGCCACCGCCTCTCCGGCATCCGCTGGGACGACCCGCACTTCACCGCCGGCTACGACGACATGGGCATGCTGGCGTACGGCCAGTCCAAGACCGCGAACGTGCTGTTCGCGGTCGAACTGGACCGCCGCTGGGCCGCGGAGGGCATCCGCGGCTACGCCGTCCACCCGGGCATCGTCGTCGGTACGGAACTGGGGCCCTGGCGCGCCGCCGACGGCGACGGCGACGGCGCCGACGGCGCGCCCCGGGCGCCGTGGATGGGCGACGAGGCGCTCCGGGCGATCGGGCTCATCGACGACTCCGGCCGCCCCGTCATCGACCCCGGCCGCGAGAAGAAGACCCTGCAACAGGGGGCCAGCACCAGCGTGTTCGCGTCGACCAGCCCCGCGCTCGCGGGGATCGGCGGCGTCTACCTCAAGGACAACGACATCTCAGAACTGGACGAGGACCCCGAGCCCATCGACTTCGCCACCGAACAGCACCCCCGGGCCACCGTCGTACCCCACGCCGTCGACCCCGGGTCGGCACGGCGGCTCTGGGACCTGAGCGAACGCCTGCTCGCACGCCAGGCCGCCGAGGTGCCGCCGGCCGCTCACGGGGATGCGTGCGACCCCGGAGGGCGTCAGTGCTCGCAGAGGGAGAACTCCCGTTCGTAGAGCTGCTCGTTGTGCTCGTCGACGAAGAACTTCCTTTCCTGCATGAGCTGCTCGCGGTAGTCCCTGGCCTGTTCCAGCGTCATGGTCGACGTGTCGGACCACGGCTGCTGCGGCGGCACGTCGGAGGTCGAGACGATGTTCTTCGACGGGTCGATGAGGAAGAACACGAGTATCTTCCGGTGCCCCGGGCGCGTGGGGTCCGCGAGGCGGAACTCGCCGACGCGGTGCTGGAGGATGTTCGGGAACGCCAGGCACCGGCCCGCCGGGGTCGGCGCCGATCCCAGCACCTGGTTCAGGGCGTCCTCGTTCTCCAGGCCGTAGACGTCGCGTACGCCGTTGTCGTCGTTCTGCTCGTACCGCGGCTCGGTGAGTGCCGTGCGGAAGCTCAGGGTGCTGTCGGTGATGTTCTCGCTGTCCCAGTAGTAGATGCCGGTCGAGACGATCCGCTCGTTCATCATCCCCTCGACATGCCAGGACCCGCCGGCGTACTCGGGCCTGTCGGGGGTGAGGTGGATGGAGGCGAGCTTGACGATGACCTGGAGGCGGCGGCCGCGCAGGTCGACCCGGGCGGTCTCGTCGGGCGGCTCGGGCGGGGTGAAGTCCGGGGCGTCGGGGAGGACCGGGCTGCGGTCCTCCTCCCAGGTCATGACGGCCTCTTCGTACGCGTCCTCGTCGCTGTAGTCCTCCTCCTCGGGATAGGCGTCCTCGACCGACTCGTCGTACCAGCTGTACGGGTCCACCTCGATGCGCGGCGGCCGCGGATGGCGCAGGTCGGTCAGCACGTTCTCCAGCAGCGGGCGCAGCCGGGCGAACATGTCCGGCAGCACGGCGGAGAGTTCGCTGTGCTTCCCGGGGTGGACGTTGTTGACGTACGAGCGGAAGGCGACCTCGCCGTCCCCGCTGACGTCGACGTCCGTGGGCAGCCACTGGAACTTCTCCGAGAACTCGTACTTCGACCAGCGGTCCGTCGGGTTCTCCCAGGCCCGCTCCGGCCCGCCGCTCGCCTCCCGTACGAGGCAGAAGAGCGACGGGTGCACCAGATCCAGCACCTGCCCGCCGGACCCGGGATGCCAGTCCAGCTCCGCCTCGGGGACCTCCTCCAGCACCCGGACCGCCTCCCGCAGCCGGGACCGCAACGCGTCGTCGACCAGCGTGTCCGACTGCCACACCCCGTCGACGGCGGACACCTCGATGCCGGTGCCCGCGTCCCGGAGCGCGGCGTAGTGCGCCAGCTCGGCGAGCACGTAGCGGACCTGCGCTTCCGTGAGGCCCTGGGCGACCGCTTCCTCCGTCCACCTGGCGACGATGCCGGAGTCGTTCATCTTGTCGAACCACTGCGGCTTCGCCCGTATATGGGCGCTGCACTGCATCATCTGGAGTTCCCGCAGGGTCCGGGGCGTCGCGAACGTGTGGGAACGCGCCGCCTGGAAGGGCAGCGGGAACGTGGTCAGGCGGCTCAAGTCTCTTGGTCCTCCCGGTCGAAGTGCGATGGCCGGGAAGGCTACTTCAGCGCACTGACACCCCCGCCCGTGCGCCTCGTCGGGCTCCCCGCAGCCGGCCGCTGTCAGTGGCGGCCATTAGTCTGCGGCGACACGCGTGAGCCGGGAGGGCTAGTCATGGCTGAGGATCCGATCGACCTGATCCGCCTGGAAGGGGAGGGCAACAGCGTCATCCTGCGGATCGCCGGGAAGGAGGAGCGGAAGCGTCCCGACGAGGACGATGTGCTGGTCGGCGAGTTCGTGGTCGACACGGGGTTCGTCCGCGGCACGCTGAAGACCTGGGTCTTCCCCGAGGACCTGACGGAGTGGCAGCAGGCTCTGGACGCGCTCGACGCGGGCCACGACATCGCCTGGCGCGAGGGATCGCGTGCTCCCTGGTTCTTCATCGAACTGGACGACGACGAGCGGTGCCGTGTCAGGATCAGGGACCACGCCATGTCCCTGACCTCGGTGACGGTCACCGTCCCCCTCGCCGACGACTGGTTCGACGACGCCTACCGACGCCTGGACCTCGTCTGGGAGACCTGGCCCACGAGCGAGGAGTGAACCGCGGCCGGCGGACCGTCAGTCGGCGCGCGTCCCGTCGCCGGTGTCCGGGGATCCTTCGGCTACGAAGCTGGCGTGTGCCGCGATGATCCTCCAACCCGTCGCCCGGTCGCGATGCCAGGTGCGGGTGTAGCGCATCCGCGCGCGCATCGGCTGCCCGCCCACGGAGCCCTCCAGCGTGCCGAGGAACCAGGTGACGCCGGTGTCCGCGGTGGCGAAAACCTGGACGTCTTCCTCTTTGAGGCTCGTCAGGATCTGCTGGCCCGTCTCGTGGGCGCGCAGGTCGTCGTCCTTCGTGTACACGCTTCCGTCCGGGCCGGTGAACCGCATCGCGTCGTCGATCAGTTCGTCCAGCGCGGCGGTGTCGGAGGCGAGCTGGGCGGCCTGGAGGCGGCGTTCGGCGGTGCGGAGGCTGTCGGTGGCGTCGTCGTTCGGCATGGGGCCAGCATGGCAGCCCGGTCGCCGGTGCGGTATCCCGTCTGCTCCGGGCAGACCGCCTGGCCAGGGTCCGCGGGTCAGATGTCGCTGCTCAAGTGCCCCGGCTCGGCTGCCCTGGGTCAGGTGCCTGCCGGGCCCGGGTGGCCCTGGTGGGTGAAGGCGGCCCAGGCCGCCGGGTGGTCCAGTCGCGGGACCTTGCCGAGTTCGTGGAGGAGCCTGCCGCCGAGCGACTCCAGCTTCCGGCGGTCCGGGTCGAGCATCCACCGCTGGGCGGCCCTCAGGGCGTCGACCGGGCTGTGGCCGTCGACCCGCAGATAGTGGTGGAAGGCGGCCATCATCAGGGCCGCGGCCGAACTCTGCACGGCCCAGCGCGACCCGACCACGTCGCGTGCCCCGCGCGAGAGGAACGCGGTCGTGAGCGTGAGGGCCTCGTCGTGGTCGCGGTTGCTGAGGTCCGTCTCGCAGGCGCTGAGTACGACCAGGGGGCCGTCGGCTGCGTCGTCTTCCCGGCCCCGGCCCCGGTCCTGGCTCCCGCCGTGCTCCCCGTCCCGGTGCTCCAGCAGCCGGGCCACCGTGAGGTTCTCCGCGGCCGGCCGCGTGCCGGTGCCCGGTTGCGCGAGTTGCAGCGCGGAGGCCGTCGGGCTGGTGCCGGCGGAGCCGTGGCAGGCCACGTGGAGCAGGGACGGGGTGCCGTCGAGGGCGTGCAGGACGTCCTCGGGGGTGCCGGACGCCTCCGGTTCGACGGGCGGCTCGTACAGCTCCCCGAGGAGGCGCGCCCGCGGGTAGCAGGCGTCGTAGAGCGCGGTCACCTCCAACTCGACGTGGGGCAGGGTCAGGCTGGGGTCCGCCACGAGCACGGGATCGGCTTCGGGCGCCCTCCGCGCGCGCCGCACCGAGTCGGCGAACTGGCGGCCGGATGCCGCGTAGCTGATCACCACCGCCTCGCAGGCGTACCTCCGCGTCGCTCCGGAGGGGATGCGGGCCGCGTGCCACGGGACGATGCCGAGGCGGCCGCACGGCACCAGGACGAGCCGGGCGGGACCGGGCCGGCCGCGGCGGCGGGCCCCGTCGGCGGCGAGCCGTTTCGCGACGCCGGTCAGGACGGGGACCACGGCCGCTCCGGCCGCCCAGTCGCAGAGTTCGACGAGCGCGTCCTCCCAGGCCCGTACGGCGGACTCGGCGCCCGTGCGCTGCCGCTCGGCGGCCGCGTCGAGGTAGCGCTCCAGCGGGCCGCTCGCCTTGCGGGACAGCTGCGGCAGCGCCCGTACCTGCGTGCCGTCCGGGCCCACGACCACCGCCATGCCGGGCAGGTCGTCCTGCCCGGCGAGGAGGTACACCAGCGCGTCGGCCCCGCCCTGCGCGACCGCGGCACCGAGTTCGCCGACCGTCGGCGTACGGAACAGCTCGCCCTCGGGGTCCCGGTGGCCGAGGGCCCTCAGCGCCCGGTGGCGCAGCGAGCTGGGCAGTTCGCGGGGGAGCGCGCGGGAGTCCGGGTCGCCGTCCGCGCCGTCCGCGCCGGCCGAGCGCCAGGCCCGGGCCAGCTCCGGATGGCCGCGGTCCTCGAGAAGCTCGGGTACGGCACGAGAGGTGGAGGCCGCCTGGAGCACGAGGGCACGGCCGAGTTCCAGCGCGGCCACGGCGTCCGCGACGCGCCCCTGCGACGCCGCCCAGATGGCGGTCCGTACACCCAGGTCGGCGCCCTCGCGCGCGGTGAGCAGCCCGTGCTCGGGGCCGGTCTGCAGGACGACGTCGCCGGCGAGCGCCTGCAGGGACTCCAGCGCCGCCTGTGTGGCGGCCTCGCGGTCGGCGGGGTCGTGGGTGAGCGACAGGCGGGTCCGGTAGTTCTCCGCGAGCTGCCGGAGGGCGTCGGCGGCGAGGTGCGGGCTCCGGCCCTGGCGGACGGCGTGGCGGACGTGCTCCAGGCCGCCGATGGCGGCGTCCAGGTCGGCCGGTTCGCGGGTGAGGGAGTAGCGCACGGCGGCGGCGAGGGCGGCGCCGTAGTGGGACTCCGTGGAGGCCTCCGGCGGCACCGGGGTCTGCGCGGGCAGGAGGCCGCGGTCCTGGCCCAGCCAGGCGTCGGCGGTACGCAGCCCGTTCTGCAACTGCGCCGTCAGGTCGCCGGGGAGGCCGAGGTGCGCGGCGCGGGCGAGGCCCTCCTCCTGCTGGGCGATGCCGCGCCGGATCTGGTCCTTGTCGCCGGTGCGCACGGCGAGCGTGCTGCGCGTGGAGCCGAGGGCGAGCAGCGCCATCCAGCGGAAGGGGTGGTCGGCGGGGACGGTGCGTTCCAGGGCCTCCAGTTCGGCCGTCAGCCTCTCCAGGTCGGGCTGCGAATCCGCCTGCTCCGCCCGGTGCGCCTCGGTGAGGAGGGCTATGAGCCGTGCCCCGACGCCGAGTTGGGCGGCCGGGTCGAAGTCCGGTCCCTCTTCGAAGTAGCCGACCATGCGGCCCAGGTGGTCGCCGGCGACCTCCTCGTCCTGGCGGCTGGCGCTGAACATCCGGCCCATCTGCAGCACCAGGCGCATGAGGTTCTGTATCTGCGCCCGGTCGCCGGGGTCCGCGGGCTGGTCGAGTTCGGTGCCCAGCCGGCCGAGGGTGCGGTTGAGGGACTCGGGGTCGCCGGTGCGGAGGGTCTCGACGGCGCCCACCATGGAGGAGAGCCACGAACTCAGGACCGGGTCGAGGGGCACGTCCTTCTGCTCCGCACCGGCGTCCGCGTCGGGCTCCGTACCGGCGTACGCCGCTGGGTCCGCATCGGTCGCCGGGTCCGCGTCCGTCGCCCGGTCCGCGTCCGGCTCCGGGGCGGGGCCGGCGGGCGGCGGTGCCGTACCGGGCACGCCTGCGAGGATGCCGATGATGCTGCGCAGCTCGTCCCGGAAAGGGAAGTCCGGCGGCAGCATCGCCAGGAGCGCCTGCGGGTCGGACAGCCCGCCGTTCTGCACGGACGAGACGATGCCGTGCATCTGCCGCAGCTTCGCCACGGCGTGCGGGGGCAGCGGCAGCTCTGCGGCCTCCTCCGTCAGTGCGACGAGTTCCGCCCCGCCGGCCGCGATGGTGCCGGGCTCCGCCTGCCGGATCTGGTCGAAGACCGGCCAGAAGCTCGCCGGCACCCCCGGGCTGCCGCCGGGAGCGGCGAGGTCCGAGGCCATCAGCAGGAAGAGTGCGGCCCACCGCTTCTCCTCCGCGGGTACGTCCTCGCCGGCCGGCGCCGACGGGTCCCGTACCTCGCGGAGCAGGAGTTGAGCCCGCTTGCGGTCCTCCCGGGTGCCCTGCCCGGTGGCGTGGCGCAGCGCGAGCAGCGCGCCGAGCCGCGCGGTGACCAGGCCCAGGAGGCGGCGGTCGCCGCCCTCCAGGAGCGTACGCAGCGCCGACAGCTCGGCGACCGCCTCCGCCACTTCCCCGGGGGGCGCCGAACCGCTCCGCATCTCCTCGACCAGTACGGCCGTGCGCCGGCTCGCCCGTTCGACCCTGGCCCGCAGCTCGGGCGGGCCGCCGCTCGTTTCGCCACCCACCACGTCCCCGCTCCCGTCCGCCGTCGAACGACTCCGCTCGGTGGCTTCATCATGGCGCCGGACCGGTCGTTTCCGGGGCAGTCGTCCCGTAATTCCCGGGCTATGACCGGAAGTCGACCCGGAAGCGACCTGCCGGCTTGCTTTGCTGGAACGGGGAGGGAGGAGGCATCCCATGAACGACGGAGACGACCCCGCCGGATCGGCGTACCGCCTGCTCATCCTGATCTGCGAGCACGCCGACGGCCTCCGCGACGCGCTGGACCCGGAGCAGTACGCGCTGCTCCACGCCCGGCTGACGGAGCTCGTGGAGACGGACCCGGAGGACGGCAGAGGCATGCGCAGGGCGCTGAGGGATGTGCATCTGGCCCTGCTGCCGCTGCCCCTGGACCACCGGGTGTACCGGGCGCTGGACGCGGTACGGTCCGTTCCGCCGGGGCCGCCCGGCCGGGCGGCGGCCGTCACCGGGGCGCGGGAGCTGCTGGCCCGGCTGCCCCGGCCGCGCCCGGCAGACCCGGCGCCCGCCGCCGACGAGGCCAGGGCGGGACGCTGCGGCCAAGCCCCGCCGGGCGGTTGACCGGACCGCGGAGCCCGTACGGCCGCGGCGGAGTCGGCACTTCCCCAGGGGGGTGAATCGGAATCACCAATGCGTATTTGTTAGCGTGGCGCCGTGCGGTTGACGAAGTTCACTGATGCCGGCCTGCGGGCCGTGATGTACCTGGCCGTCGCGGACGAAGGCGTGTCCCTGACCACCCGGGAGGTCGCGGAGACCGTGGGCATCACCTACAGCCACATGGCGAAGGTGATCAGCCGCCTGCGGCACCTCGACGTCGTCGAGGCCAGGCGCGGGCGCAGCGGCGGGCTCGGCCTCACCTCCCTGGGGCGGCGCGCATCGGTCGGCTGGCTGGTCCGCGAGCTGGAAGGGGGCGGGGAGGTCGTCTCCTGCGAGGGGGACACGCCCTGTCCCTTGCGGGCCGCGTGCCGGCTGCGGCGGGCGCTGCGCGACGCGCAAGAGGCCTTCTACGCCTCCCTCGACCCCCTCACCGTCGGCGACCTGGTGGCCGCGCCCACCGGCCCGGTCCTCGTCAGCCTGACCGGCCCCCGCCCCGGCTGACCGGCCCCCGCCCCCGCGGACCCTCCCTCCGCCTTGGGGATTCGTCCCGTCCATAATTGGAATCCCAAACGACAATTTGGAGGTCCTGTGCTCTCCGAGCAGGCCACCCCCGTCATCCGCGAGACCCTGCCCGCCGTGGGCGGCGCCATCGAAGAGATCACCGAGCTCTTCTACGGGAAGCTCTTCACCGCCCACCCCGAGTTGCTCCGCGACCTGTTCAACCGCGGCAACCAGGCCAACGGCGAGCAGAAGAAGGCGCTCGCGGGGTCGATCGCCGCCTTCGCCGGCGTACTCGTCGAACACCCCGGCACCCGCCCCGACGCGATGCTCGCGCGCATCGCGCACAAGCACGCCTCCCTCGGTGTCACCGCCGACCAGTACAAGATCGTGCACACCCACCTCTTCGCCGCCATCGCCGACGTCCTCGGCGACGCCGTCACCCCGCCGGTCGCCGCCGCCTGGGACGAGGTCTACTGGCTGATGGCGAACGCGCTCATCGCCCTCGAATCCCGCCTCTACCAGCAGGCCGGCGCCGCCGACGGCGAGGTCTGGCAGGAGATGGCCGTCACCGAGCGGCGGACCGAGACCCCCGACGTCGTCTCCCTCGCCCTCCGCCGCGCCGACGGCCGCCCCCTCGCCGTCCCGCGCGCCGGGCAGTACGTCAGCGTGCGGGTCGAACTCCCCGACGGCGCACGGCAGATACGGCAGTACAGCCTCACTTCCGCCCCTGACGAGGCCGCGTGGCGGATCACCGTCAAGCGCGTACGCGACGAGGGGCTCCCCGACGGCGAGGTCTCCTGCCACCTCCACGAGCACGCGCAGGCGGGCGACACGCTCACCGTCTCCGCCCCCTTCGGCGACCTCGTCGTCGCCCCCGGCGACGGCCCCCTCCTGCTCGCCTCTGCGGGCATCGGCGTCACCCCCATGCTGGCCATGCTCAAGGACATCGCCGTCAGCGACCCCACCCGCCCGGTCACCGTCGTCCACGCCGACCGCAGCCCCGCCGACCACGCCCACCGCGAGGAGCTGCACAAACTGGTGGCGGCCCTCCCCGACGCCACGCTCCACCTCTGGTACGAGCACGTCGACGGCCCGCCGCCCGCCGGGACATCCGCCGGCCACGCCGACATCGCGGCACTCGACATCCGCGCGCACACCACCGCGTACCTCTGCGGCCCGCTGCCCTTCATGCGCACCGTCCGCGGCGACCTCCTGCGCCGCGGCCTGCCGGCCGAGGCCGTCCACTACGAGGTCTTCGGCCCCGACCTCTGGATCGCCGGGTAAACCCCCAGGCCGACGGCCGCGGCCCCGCAGCCACCACTCCTGCACGTATCCGCTGCGATCGGCGTCTTGGCGTTCATGAACACAGTCAAGACATCCACTGGTGTGTGATCCCCACGGCGACTAGCCTGACTGCGCGACCCCCCAGCCATGGAGCGATCATGCCGAGAGCCAGGAGCGATGCCACGGTGACCCTGGCCGGCATCGCGCGGATCGCCGGTGTGGGACGGGCGGCTGTGAGCAATTGGCGCCGTCGCCACGACGGCTTCCCCGCTCCCGTGGGCGGGTCCGACGCCAGTCCGCAGTTCCCGCTCGGCGAGGTCGAGCGGTGGCTACAGGAACAGGGCAAGATCCGGTCGGCCGGTGGACCGGCCCTGCTGTGGCCCCAGATCGAGGCACTGGGCGACCGGGACGCCGCGGGTACGGTGATCGCCGCCGTCGGCGCGCGCCTCGCCGGGGCGGACGCCCGCCGGGATCTTGGCGTCTCGCCGTCGCGCGAACAGCGCCAACTGGTCGGCCGTGCAGCGGATCTCGCGGCGCGGGAAGGCTCGAAGGAAACGTTTGAGCGACTGCTGAGCCGTTGGCTTCAGACGCACGTTCGTCAGATCGCGACGACGCCTGAACCGCTTGCCGACCTCATGGTGCAGATCGCCGACGTCGCCGGCTCTCCGCACCCCCGCACGGTCCTGGACCCCGCCTGCGGCACGGGCACCCTCCTGCGCGCCGCCGCCCGGCAATGGGGCGATGCGAACGCCGTACGCCTCCGGGGCCAGGATCGTGACCCCGTGCTCGCAGCGATCGCCGCCGCGCGGCTGCTGCTCGCCGGTGCCGTCTCCGCCGACCAGGCAGGTACGTCGGTGACCGCCGCCGACACACTCCTGGAGGACGCCCATACGGGCCTCGAAGCCGATGTTGTCCTCTCCAACCCTCCCTCCAACGAACGCGACTGGGGCCACGCCGAACTTGCCACCGACCCGCGGTGGGCCTTCGGCCAACCACCCCGCACTGAGCCCGAGCTGGCCTGGGTGCAGCACGCCGTCTCGGCCCTCGCGCCTGGCGGCACCGCCGTCCTGCTGCTGCCCCCCGGTGTGGCCACCCGCCGCGCCGGCCGCCGGATCCGAGCCGCCCTGCTTCGCTCCGGCACGCTGCGCGCCGTCGTCGCGCTCCCGCCGGGCGTGGCACCCCCGTACGGCCTCGGACTGCATCTGTGGGTGCTGTGCAACCCCGCTGAGCCACCCGCCGACACCGAGCTGCTGGTCGTCGACGCCAAGGACCGCACGCTGCCGACCACTTCCGGGCGGCCGGAGATCGACTGGCCCGGTCTGCACGACCAGGTCCTCCGTGCGCTCGCAAGCAAGGGCGCATCGGTGCGGGGCGCCAACTCCCTCCCGGTCATCGACCTGCTGGACGAACAGGTCGACCTCACGCCCGCCCGCTACGTACCCGCCACCGCCGAGGCACTGGGGAGCGATCTTCGGGCTGGATGGAAGCGCCTGGGCGCCATGCTCGACGAGTTGAGCGGGCTACGCGCCGCACTCGCGGCGGTTGAACCGGGCCCCGCCGACGGCCCGGCCGCCGAGACCGGCACCACGACCCTCGCCGAGCTGGAACGCGCCAACGCCGTCGAGCTGCGCGCCGGCCAGGCCGTCGACGAGGATCAGTTGCGCAGGGGAGACCGGCCGCGGACCGGTGTTCCGGTCCTGCTCGTCGCCGACCTGCTGCTCACCGGCACGCCCGGCCAGTGGATGGCAGCCAAGGCGGTGTCTGCCGGCTCCCGCGCGGGGGCGGTGACGACGGCACGTCCCGGGGACATCGTCGTCAGCGGTGCCGCGCGCAGCTTCGACGCCTGGGTCGTGACTGACGAGTCCGTGGTGCTCGGCCCTCAGCTTTACGCAGTCGGCATCGAGTCGGCAGTCCTGGAGCCCTGGTTTCTCGCCGGCTGCATGCGCGCCCCCGCCAACAAGAGGCAGGCGGGCACCCACGCCTCCACCTCTTCCCGCGTGGACGTGAGAAGGCTGCGGGTACCGCGCCTCGGCCTGGCGGAGCAGCGATCCTACGGCGAGACCTTCCGCAAGATCCACGCGTTCGAGCGACTGCTCCGCGACCTCGGTGCCGAGGGCACCGAGCTGCTGCAGTCGATCAGTGACCTGCTCGCTGCTGGGCGGGCCGTTCCGACGCGTTGACGGGGCCCGCTCCAGGATCAACAGAACCTCAGGGAGTGCCATGCATCCGGTCACCCGCGGCACCCTGCTGCGTGGGCGCTACCGCCTACTTGCTCCCCTCGGCCGCGGCGCTATGGGCCAGGTCTGGGAAGCGGTCGACACACACCTGGACCGGCCGCTGGCCGTGAAGCTCGTGGCCGCCGACCTGACTGGGGACGAAAGGCAGCGTGCCCGCGCCCGCCGCCGGTTCGAGCGTGAGGCAAAGGCCGCAGCGGCACTCGACCACGCCAATATCGCCACCGTTTACGACGCCGACATCACCTCCGGCACGTACTGGCTCGCCATGCAGCTCATTCGTGGCGCCACCCTTGCCGACTTGGTCGCGGAGCGCGGCCCGCACTGTGTCGAAGCCGCAGCGGCCGTCGCTGCCCAGCTCTGCACCGGGCTGGCCGCCGCCCACGCCGCGGGCCTGGCACACCGGGACCTCAAGCCCGCCAACGTCATGGTCCGCACCGACGGCGTCGTCACGATCCTTGACTTCGGACTCGTCAAGCCGCTCGCCGCCGACGCCACCCGCCTGACCGCAACCGGTGAGGGCCTCGGCAGCGCCGCATACTCCGCGCCCGAAGTCCTCATGGGGGAGCGGGAGACGGACGGCCGCGCCGACCTCTACAGCGTGGGCTGCCTGCTGTACCACCTGCTGACCGGCGCCCCGCCGTTCCCGGCCCCGGAGCCCGCCCTGCTGTTACGGCGCCGGCTGACCGAACCGCCGCCGACCCCCGCGGACCACGGTATCGACGTCCCTGCCGCGCTGACCGGTCTCCTCACGGGCCTCCTCGCCCCGGCAGCCCACGACAGACCGGCTTCCGCGGCCGCCGTACACGGCGCGTTGAGACCCTTCCTGCCGCGCCCCGAAGACGGTGCCGCCCCGTGCGGCCCGGAGGATCCCCGCCGCCCGTTCGTCCTGCCCATGAGCCCGTACCCGTATCCGACTTGACGACTCCCCGCCACATCGCGGTCACGCAGTGACAGGATGTGGTGGCATCACACACCGGGTCGGAACGACCAAGCCCGAGGCGGGGGCAGCGGATGACGCAGACGGCACAGACGATCCTCGAACGCTACGAGCTGACGCACCTCCTCGGTGCCGGCGGCATGGGCGAGGTCTGGGCCGGCTACGACAACCGGCTGGATCGCCGCGTCGCCGTCAAATTCCTCCGCCCGCACGGCTCCCCGGAGACCCTGCAGCGGCTGGAGCAGCGCTTCATGCGCGAAGCCCGGCTGACCGCCCGCCTGGACCATCCCGGCGTGCCCGTACTGCACGACGCCGGCCGGCTCCGGGACCGCCGCCTGTTCCTGGTCCTGCAACTCGTCAACGGCCACAGCCTGGGGCATGTCCTCCGGCACGCCGGCAGGCTCCCACCCGGCTGGGCCATGGGCGCCGCCGCCCAGATCGCCGAAGCCCTGGCGCACGCCCACGCGGGCGGTGTCATCCACCGGGACCTCAAGCCGGCCAACCTCATGCTCACCCCGGCCGGCACCGTGAAACTCCTCGACTTCGGCATCGCCGCCGCACTCGATCCCGGCCCGGGCGAGCCGCGGCTGACCGCGGTCGGCGAGATGGCCCCGGGCACCCCCGGCTACGTCGCGCCCGAGCAGATGCTCGGCCACCGCGCCTCCGCCCGCAGCGACCTCTACGCCCTGGGCTGTGTGCTGTACCAACTGCTCACCGGGGCCGAGGTGTTCACCGGGGCCACTCCCTGGGTGCTCTTCGACCGGCACCTCAACGAGACGCCCCGCCCCGTGACAGACCTGGCACCGCAGACCCCGGTGGAGATCGCCGGCCTGGTGGCCCGGCTGCTCGCCAAGAACCCTGACGACCGCCCCGCCTCGGCGGAGCAGGTCGCCCGGGAAGCCGCCCGCCGGGCGGCGGCGCTGCGCGCGACCGAACGGCAGGCGGCCGGTGAGGTGGGCGCGTTGATCGCCGCGCTGCCCCCGCCTCCTGCACACGGCGGCGCGGCGCAGGATCCCCCGACGCACCCGTACGATCCGACACGCCCCTTCACCCGCGGCACCCCGGAACCACAGCCCGCGACAAGCCCCGGCGTCGTGCCCCGCTCCAGGCACGCCCCCGCCCCGCCACCCGCGGCCGGGGCGCCTCTCCCGACCGAGCGGCAGCAGCAGTGGGCCGCGGCCCGCGCACGCGCCGGCGGGCTGGCCGCCGAAGGCCGCTACTCTCAGGCTGCGGAACTCCTGGAAGAGTTCCTGGACCGCGAAGCCCCGGACACCACAAGCCTTCTCGACGCTCCCCATGCCGTTCCGATGCGGCTCCAGCTCTACGGCATCCTCGCCAAGGCCGGTTCCCCGGCACGCGCCCGCGACGGCTTCGCCGCCCTCGGCGCAGCCCTGCGCCGCACCCGGCCCGCCACCGACCGTGACGTCCTCGTCTGCCGCGCCGGTGAGGCCCGCGCGCTGGCCGGCCTGGGGCGCACCACGGATGCGCTGCGGGAGTACGACCAGCTCCTGCCCGACCTCGTGGCCGCGCTGGGACCCGCACACGAGAAGGTCTTCGACGTCCGGTACGAGATCGCGGCGCTGCGCGCCGGTGCCGGTGAGCACCGCACGGCACGAGCACTCCTGGCCGGGCTCCGCGACGACCAGCGCGACGGCCTCCCGGTGGCAGACGACCCGCGCCACGCCGCGGTGCAGAACCTGCTGGAGCGCCTCGATCGTCTCCTGGCCGACTCCTGACCGACCAAGATAATAGTCGTGAACTATGTTCACGATCCAAGCGGGCGTACTACAGTAACCCTCTCGTCCGGGGGGAGCACGACCTCCCGTATTGTCTCTTCGGCCCGGAGTGCGTATCCAGGGAAGGCGGGTCATCGATGACGACCACAGCGCGGCGCGACCACTCCGGAACCGCACAGACCACGCACCCCGCGACCGACCCGCTGCCGGAAGAGGGCCGCCTGGTAGAGGTCCGTGGCCAGACTTGGGCAGTCGCGCGCGTCGAGCCCACTCCGCCCCGTACGGACGGCGGCGGGAACACCGTCGATGCCCCAGGTGCGCCCCGGGCCACGCTGGTCCACCTCCAGTCAGTCGCCGACGGCCGCTTCGGTGACACCCTCACCGTCATCTGGGAGGTCGAGCCCGGGCGCCGTCTGCTGCCCGCCGGCTCCCTCCCCGATGCCTCCGCCGGCGCATACGACACGCCGGCCCGGCTCGCCGCCTTCCTCGACGCCATCCGCTGGTCCGCCGTCGCCTCCGCCGACACGAGAACCCTCCAGGCCCCCTTCCGCTCCGGCGTCGCCGTCGAGCCCTACCAGCTCGAACCCGTCTCCCGAGCTGTCGGCGCCCCCCGGGTCAACCTCCTCCTCGCCGACGACGTCGGCCTCGGCAAGACCATCGAAGCGGGCCTCGTCGTCCAGGAGCTGCTGCTGCGCGGCCGGGCCCACCGCGTGATGGTCGTCTGCCCCGCGGGCCTCACCCTCAAGTGGCGCGACGAGATGGCGGAGAAGTTCGGCCTTGACTTCACGATCGTCAACGCCGAGCACTGCGCCCGGCTGCGCCGCACCCACGGCAGTGCGGCCAACCCCTTCCGCGTCCACCCGCTGACCATCGTCTCCCTGCCCTGGCTGCGCGGCCCGAAGGCACAGCGACTCCTCGACGAGATCATCCCCACCGGCTCAGGAGCCGCCGACGACGAGAGCGAAGGCACCCACGGGCGCTTCTTCGACCTCCTCGTCCTCGACGAGGCGCACCACGTCGCACCGGCCGCCCCCAAGCAGGTCTACGCCGTCGACTCCCACCAGACCAAGCTCATCCGCCGCATCGCCCCCCACTTCGAGCACCGCCTCTTCCTCTCCGCCACCCCTCACAACGGCTACCCCGAGTCCTACACCGCCCTCCTCGAACTCATCGACAGCCAGAAGTTCCTCCGGGGCATCGAACCCGACAAGGAGGCCCTCGGCGGCACCGTCGTCCGCCGCCTGAAGTCCCAGGTCACCGACGACGACGGCAACCCCCGCTTCCGGAGCCGCGTCACCCGCACGCTCGACGTCGACTACACCCCGGCGGAGCGCGAAGTCCACGAGCTGCTCACCGAGTTCGCCCGGCTGCGCAAGACGCGCATCGCCCGCGGCGCCCGCGGCGGCCGACGCGCCGCCGACCTGGTCACCCTGCTGCTCAAGAAGCGTCTCTTCTCCTCACCGGCCGCTTTCCTGCAGACCGTACGCGTCTATCTCTCCCATCTCGACGACACCGCCGGCCGCCGCCGCGCCGCCGCCGACGAGGTCCCGGAGTGGCTGGCGGACTACGCCGACGAAATCGCCGATCTCGACGACACCGGCCTCGCCGACGCCGAGGACGCCGCCCTCACCCGCTCCACCAGCCTCACCCCCGAGGAAGACGGCCGGGAGCTGGCGCTGCTACGGGACATGGAGAACTGGGCGATCACCCACGAGGCCGCCGCCGACTCCAAGGCCCGGGCGCTGCTGGACGAACTCAAGGCCGTCTGCCGCCCCGGCGGGTTCTGGAGCAACGAGCGCGTCATCGTCTTCACCGAATACCGCGACACCCAGCGGTGGCTGCTCGACCTGCTGCGCCAGGAGGAGCTGACCGACGGCGGCCGGGTCGCCCTGCTGCACGGCGGCCTCAGCGCCGAGGAGCGCGAGCACATCCGCCTCGGCTTCCAGGCCGAACCCGCAAGCGACGAGGGCAGAGTACGCATCCTGCTCGCCACCGACGCCGCCGGCGAGGGCATCGACCTGCAGAACCACTGCCACCGCCTGATCAACTACGACATCCCGTTCAACCCCAACAAGATCGAACAGCGCATCGGCCGTGTCGACCGCTGGGGCCAGCGCAAGGACCCGGTCGTCGCCCACTTCATCGGCACCGGCTGGGAGCACGCCGCACCCGGTTCGTATGAGGACGACCTGGAGTTCCTCTCCCGTATCGCCGCCAAGGTCGCCCGTATGGAGGCCGATCTCGGTGCCGTCAACGCCGTCCTCGCCGACGCCGTGCAGCGCCGCATGACCGGCGACACCACCCCCGTCGACCTGGAGGACACCGCACCGCGGCAGATCCCCGGCCGCCGCACCGGCGGCAGCGTGGCCCCCGAACAGAACGTCACCGGCCAGGTCCAGCGCCTCGCCGGCCAGTACCGCGACACCGTAGACGCGCTGGGCCTGACCCCCGCCAACATCAAGCGGGTCGTCGACACCGCGCTGGCCCTCGACCACCAGCCGGCCCTCACGCCCCACCACAGCGCGGACTTCGACGGCGGTCTGTACAACGTGCCGCCGCTCTCCGGCACCTGGGAACAAGCCACCCAGGGCCTCGCGCACAAACTCCGCCCCGACGAGCCACGGCCGGTCACCTTCGAGCCCCTCGTCGCCGCGCAGGGCCGCGAGAACGTCGTCCTGGCCCACCTCAAGCACCCCCTCGTCGCCCTCTCCACCCGGCTGCTGACCGCGGCCGTCTGGAACGCCGACTCCGTCGGCCTGCACCGGGTCACCGCCGTCGTGACCGACGATCCGGCCGTACGCACCACCTTCGTCTCTGCCTACGCCCGGTTCGTTCTGGCCGGTGCGGACGGCACACGGCTGCACGAAGAAGTCCTGTACGCGGGCGGTCTGTTCGGTGACACCGGCCGCTTCCGCCGCTGGGAGTCCGTACGCGACCAGGGCGCCGTCCTCGCCCGCGCCCTCACCGACGGCACCGAGGCGGCCCCCCACCTGCGCGCGGAACTCACCGCAGCCTGGCCGGAGCTGCAGCAGAAGCTCTACGACTCGCTGGCCGCCCGCGCCCGCGAACGCAGGGACTCGCTGAAGAAGGCCCTCGCCGACCGCCGCGCCGAGGAGGAGCGCCGTATCCACGCCACCCTCGACCGCTTCGCCGCCACCGTGCGCGCCAAGCTGAAGGAGGAGGGCGACGGGGCCGGCGAGCAGATCGCCATGTTCGCCGAACGCGAGGTCAGCGCCGTCGAACAGCGTCAGTACCGCGAGGACCGCGAACGCTGGCAAGCCCGCCTTGAGGCTCTGGAAGCCGAGCGTGCCCGCGAGACCGCCGCCATCGCCGCCCGCTACCGCGTACTCAACCCCCACCTCTTCCCCGTCGCCGTCGTTTTCGTCATCCCCGCCCGGGAGGCCCGCCGATGAGCCGCCGCCGCTCCTCCTCCCTTCCGCCCGGCCTCGCCGCCGCCCGCGCCCACGCCCTCGACGGCCGCGCCCGGCACCAGGAGTGGCTGGACCTCACGGAGGTCTCCGGGCCGTTCCTGACGATGCCGGTGCTGTTGGCGGCCTGGCCCCAGCTCGACTCCCTGGAGAAGACCGAGCGGACCCGGCTGCGTGCCCGCCACGCCGACTGGCAGGCGGATCCGGTTGCTTCGGATGTACGCGACGAGTGGATCGCCTACGTGCTCGGCTCGCTGCTCGAATGGGGCGACGCCCTGATCCTGCGCCGGGGCGAGGACGACGACCTGGCCCTGGACCACTTCACGCTCGACCTCCCCGAGCACGGAGCCCGCCTGCGTGCGGCATTCGCCCTGGGTGAGCCGGGCGGGGACGGGAGCGCAGCCGACCATGTCGGGGCCGAGCCGGATGCCGAGTCGGCCGCCAAGCGCGTACGTGTCCTGGGCATGACCCTGCCCGCCGGCACCGTCCCCACCGTCCGCACCGACCCGGGCGACGGCTGGCTCACCACCCCCGCCGACCGCCTCGCCAAGCTCCTGCGCCATCACCGCATCCCGCTCGGCCTCGTCACCGACGGCCGCTGGTGGTGCCTGGTCTGGGCCCCGCACGGCGGCGTGACGACAACGGCTCTCTTCGACGCCATCACCTGGAACGAGGCCGCCGAACGTGTCGTCGTACGCGCCTTCGCCTCGATGCTGTGCCGCCGCCGCTTCTTCGAGTACCCGGAGGATCAGACCCTTACAGGGCTGCTGAAGAAGAGCCTGGAGGCCGGCGAAGAGGTCACCGAGGCGCTGGGCGTCCAGGTGCGCCGGGCGGTGGAGTTGCTGGTCGACGCGATCGGGCGGGCGGACGCCCGCGCCATGGAGCACGGGGCGGCGGGGCTGCGCGCTGACGACGTATCGGCTTCGGAGGTCTACCGCGCCGCTGTCTCGGTGATGATGCGCGTCGTCTTTCTCTTCTTCGCCGAGGAACGCGGCCTTCTGCCGGCGGACCGTGAGGTCTACGCCCGCGCTTACTCGGCCCGTACGCTGCGCACGGAGCTGAGGGCCCGGGCCGACGCGGAGGGCGAGGCGTCGCTGGAGCACACCACCTCCGGCTGGCACCGGCTGCTCGCCCTCTTCCACGCCGTCCACGGCGGGGTGGCCCATCCGGAGCTGCCGCTCCCCGCCTACGACGGCTCGCTTTTCGACCCGGACACGTACCCCTGGCTGGAACGGCGCACGCCGCTGCTGGCCATCGACGACCGCACGGTGCTCCACATGCTCCAGGCGGTGCAGGAGGTGCGCGTCGGTGCGGGGAGGCACCGGGAGACGCGGACGCTGTCGTTCCGCGCGTTGAGCGTGGAGCAGATCGGCTACGTCTACGAGGGCCTGCTGTCGTTCGACGGCGAACGGGCGACGGAGACGATGGTCGGCCTCATCGGCCCCGAGGGCTACGAGCACGAGGTGCCGCTGCGGGAGCTGGAGGGGCTGGCGGCAAGGGCGGGCGCGGGTGCGGGCTCGTCGTCGGTGAAGACGCTGGCGAAGAAGATCCACGAGACGTGGAAGGACCCCAAGCCGCCGGCGTCGGCCGCCCGGCTGGAGAAGCTACTGACCCCCCTGACGGGCGAGGCCCAGGCGGAGGCGCGTCGGCTGCTGGGCGCGGCGGCCCGGGATGTGGCGCTGGTGGAGCGGCTGCTGCCGTTCGCGGGGCTGATCCGGCCGGACCTGCGCGGGCTGCCGACGGTGATCCCGAACGGCTCGCTGTTCGTCACGGAGTCGTCGCTGCGGAAGAACACGGGGACGCACTACACGCCGCGGGAGTTGGCGGAGACGCTCGTCCATCATGCGCTGGAGCCGCTGGTCTACGTGCCGGGGCCGTTGCAGACGGCGGACACGGATGCGTGGGTGCTCCGGCGACCGGAGGAGATCCTGTCGCTGAAGGTCGCCGATGTGGCGATGGGGTCGGCGGCGTTCCTGGTCGCGGCCTGCCGCTACCTGGCGGACAAGCTGATCGAGTCGTGGGACCGGTACGAGGGCCGGGAGGCTGCGGTCAAGTACCGGGCGGAACGGGCGGGAGGCGCGGCTCCGGCGGGGGACGTGGACTCGGACGGGGTCGTGATCGAGGCCCGCAGGCAGATCATCGAACACTGCCTGTACGGGGCGGACATCAACCCGATGGCCGTGGAGATGGCCAAGCTGTCGCTGTGGCTGGTGTCGATGGACCCGGAGCGGCCGTTCACGTTCCTGGACGACCGGCTGGTGACGGGGGACTCGCTGCTGGGGGTCACGTCGGTGGAACAGTTGGGGGCAGTGCATCTGGATGTGGAGGCGTCGGACCTGGGTGCAGGGCTCGCGGACATCGATTCGTTGGTGGCAGCGCTGGCCGCAGAGCGGCGGGCGATTGCGGAGCTGGGCGACGACCTGGCGGGGGTGGAGGAGAAGCGGGCGCGGCTGGCCGAGGTGCGCAAGCACACGGAGCGGTTGCGGTTGATCGGGGATCTGGTGGCGGGGGCCGGGCTGGCGACGTGCGCGTCGGGTCGGGTGGCCTGGTACGAGGAGGACGGTGGGGAGCGGCTGCGGGATCTGTTCCCGCGGGCGGCGGAGCTGGCGCGGCGGATCACGCCGGATGTGGGGCAGGAGCAGGACGGGGAGGCGCTGGCGGAGGCGGAGACGGCGGCGCGGGAGTGGCTGGCGAGCGAGTTGCCGGACGGGGCGTTGGAGCGGGTGCCGCTGCACTGGCCGCTGGAGTTCCCGGAGGTGTTCACGGACCGGGGCGGGTTTGATGCGGTGGTGGGGAACCCGCCGTTCTTGGGCGGCCCTAAAGTCTCAGCGGCGTTCGGACCTTCTTACCGAGGTCAGCTTGTTGACTATATTGCCAATGGCGTAGGTCGAACGAATGCAGACCTTGTAGCGTACTTCTTGCTGCGAATCGCACAGCTGACGCGCGAGGGAGGTCAGGCGGGGGTAATTGCAACGAGCACGGTGGCGCAAGGTGACACGCGGGAAGTGGGCTTGGACCAATTGGTTCGCCGCCATGAAATCCGCAGAGCGATTAAGAGTGCGCGATGGCCATCAAGATCTGTATCCCTCGAATATTGCGCCGTCTGGTTTTCTCAGGGTGAGGTCTTGCCGGAGATTCCTCGGAATCTGGACGGTGCTGATATCAATGCCGGAATCACAGCGGCGCTGAACCCGGAAACTCGCACGAAGCCGTGGGTTGAGAGATTGGAGAGCGCGAAGGGCGTCTCATTTAACGGCGCCAACCTCATTGGCGAAGGGTTCCAAGTGTCAGGCGAGCAGGCGCGGTCCTGGCTGTCTACCGGGCGGGGCTACGAGCGAATCATTTTCCCGTACCTGAACGGGCGGTCACTGAACTCCGACTCAAGGCAAGGGACGGACCAATGGGTAATCAATTTCGGGGAGATGGGGGAAAGTGAGGCGCGTGAATACGTAGAAGCTTTTCGCCACCTGGAGCAGACGGTGAAGGAGGAGCGTGCCCAGAACAGTCCTTCCGCCTATCCGGGACTCATGGAGCGGTGGTGGCAATATTGGCGCCCAAGGGGGGCTATGTTTCGCGCCCTTAGAGGCTTGGATAGCTGTCTCGTGATGGCGCTTGTCAGTAATTCCGCGATCCCAGTCCGGGTTTCCGCGAAGCAGGTTTTTACGCACGCTCTTGCGGTCTTTGCGGAAGATGGTGTCGCACTGCTCGCACTGCTGAGCAGCGCACCGCACTACTGGTGGGCAGTTGAAAACTGCTCCACAATGAAACGCGACCTTCGTTATGCGCCGACGGATGCTTTCGAGACTCTTGTACGGCCTCAACTGACCACTATGCTCGATCGGCTGGGCGGGAGGCTCGATGAGTTCCGCCGCGAGTTGATGCTGACCCGCGACATCGGCCTTACCGCCACCTACAACCTCGTCCACAACCCCGACTGCGACGAACCCGACATCGTCGAACTCCGCCGGATCCACACCGAGATCGATCGCGCCACCATCGCCGCCTACGGCTGGGATGACCTGCTCGACGACACCGGCGGCACCCCGCCGGCCGATCCGACCCACCGGACCGTGCCGCTCGATCACGGCTTCCACGACACCGACCAGGGCACCCGCTACACCATCGGCCTCCTCGCCCGTACCGAGATCATCGACCGGCTGCGGCAGCTCAATCATCAGGCGTACGCCGACGAGGTGCTCCTGGGCCTGCACAAGAAGCCCAAGGCGCACCCTGAGATGCCCGCGGCGTCTGCAGAAGCGCATCGCCTCAAGGCCGAACAGCGGCGCATTGGCGGCAACGCAGAGGGCGACTTCGGCCCTCCGCCCGAAGACGCCATCTGGTGACGTCGCCGTTCCTCCTGCCTCAGACGCCGTAGTGCCGCGCGTACCTATCAAGGCTTCGGCCTCCGTCGAGTAGGAACTGCAACCGCGCACACAACTGCTCGGCGTCGCTACGGCTCAACTCCAGGTTGCTGGTCTGGCCCGGTTCTCCCCGGAGGGGGACGACCACCCGTGCGCCGTCGTCGGCGGTGAAGGGCAGGAGCCTGGCGTCGCGTCGGAGGACGTGGCCCAGGACGACGTCGGTGCGGACCTCGTCCTCGGGCCCGTAGCCTTCCGCTGAGTGCTCCTCTCGCTTGTGGCGCTTGACAAGCACACGGGCGTCCGTCTCCTTGGAGCCGTCCCGCGTGGTGATGGCGTTGCGCAGATGCACGGCGAGTCGCAGGCATTCCCTGCACTGGCTTTCCTCAGCCATGAGTTCGCTCTTTCTGTCGAATTACCGCTTTCCGTGCATCAAGCATGACTTGGTGCGACTACGGTGCACCAGAGTTGTTCGGCTGACGATGCGTTGTTCAAGTGGGAGGCAAGATGGAGACGTGCAAGACCCCGCGTCAGAAGTACGGCGAGGAGCTGAGGCTCCGGCGGCTGGCGAAGGGGATGACACAGGAGGCACTGGCTGAGGTGGTGGTGTGTTCTCCCACGCTGATCAGCCATTTCGAGGCGGGGCGGAGGCTGCCTCGGATGGACGATGCCCACCGGATCGACCAAGCCCTGGGTACCGATGGCTTCTTCGCGCGCTGGCTCGTGAATCTTGAGAGCCCGTACGCCGACCACTTCTCGGAAGCAGCGGAGCTAGAGCAACTGGCAGTTGTCATTCGCGAGTTCGCTGTATCGGCGGTGCCTGGGCTGCTCCAGACGGCCGACTACGCTCGCGCGATCTTCATGTCCGGTGAGCCAAACGACACGGGGGAAGGGCTTGAAAGGCGGGTCGTCAACCGACTTCAGCGTGCCCGGATCCTCGACAACCCGTTGTCGCCAGCCGTGTGGACCATCCTCGATGAGGCGGTCATCCGGCGGCCGGTCGGTGGGTCCATGGTGATGGCTGAACAACTGGAGCACATCGTGACGTTGGCCGAGGCCAGGCGCATCCGGCTGCACGTGCTTCCCTTCTCTGCGGGGGCATACGCGCTGATGGAGGGCATGCTGAGCCTAATGTCGTTCGACGACATGGCACCGGTGGCTTACATTGAGGGCGTAACCACAGGGCAGTTGCTCGACGACCCGGCGCGGGTGGCTACGTGCCACACCTACTACAGCCTCGCGCTGGGGGACGCACTGTCGCATCGTGCGTCGATCGCTCTCCTACAGGCGACAGCAGAGGAATTACGAAATGCGTGATCATGTCATCGCCGTGGCGTCCACCCTGTCGTCGTGGCGCAAGTCCAGCTACAGCGGGGCCAGTAACGGGAGCTGCGTCGAGATCGCCGACGGCCACCACCCCACCGTCCCCGTACGCGACTCCAAGGACCCCCACGGCCCCGCCCTCGTCTTCACCGGCGACGCCTGGCGGTCCTTCGTCGCGGCGGTCAAGGCGGACGAGTTCCCCACCGCCTGACCGGCTCATCCACCCACCAACACGGCCCCGGAACCGCTGGCGGAACGCCACCGGCCGGGGCCGACCCGTGGTCATCCGCCAACAGCCCGGCACGGCCCCATGCCTCAAACGCCGATTGTCCTCGTCTCGTAAGCCCCTCTAATCTCGTGTGTCACTTTGCCGTAGCGCACAGTGACGCCAGGGGGAGCGCTCGTGACGTTCATCATGGTCGCATCCGCGCTCTACGGCGTCCTCCAACTCGCACTGCTCTCGTGGCCGCTGAGGTCCACCGGCTGGGGTGCCGTCCTGGCGTCGTTCGTCGTCGGGATCTACGGCAGCGGCGTCGCCGCGGTCGCGGCGGAGTACGCCGCGGTGCGCGGGTACACCGCCGCCTCCGGCGAACGGACGCTCGATCCGGCGGTGGATGCGCTCTCGTACACCTTCGTGCCCGTCGTCGAGGAGCTGGCGAAGATCGCGCCCCTCCTCATCGCCGCCATCAGCGTCAAGGTCCGCCGCCAGCTCGGCCTATCCGACTACGTCGTCCTCGGCGCCGGCGCCGGGGCGGGGTTCGGACTGCTGGAGGTACTGCTCGCGCGGGTCACCGACGCGCAGAAGGCGGAGGTCTTCCCCGGCGGCGGGTGGATGATCCCCGGCGGCATCAGCCTGGACCTCACCTACGTGCCCGACTTCAGCGAGGTACTCACCGCCTGGCTGCCCGCCTCGATCGGCACCGTGAGCATTGGTGCACTGAACCCCCAGCTCGACGCCTCTCTCCATCTGGTGTGGGGCGCCCTCGCGGGCCTCGGCGCAGGTCTTCTGCTACGCGGGCCGGGCGCGACGCGGCGCCTGGCCGGGCTGATACCGCTCGGGCTGGCGATCGGGCACCACGCGCTGTTCAACTACTCCGGCTACGCCGCCCGCCGCGACGGCGATCCGCCGGGCTGGGCGACGGACGTGCTGGAGCGGCTGGGCGATGTCCTGGGCTGGCTGCCCGTGGTCGCGCTGGCGGTCGCGATGACGCTCGACTACAGCCAGGTCCGCCGCGGACGCCGGGCACTGCCGTACACCCTGCTCACCGCCGAACACCAAGGCCGCACCGGCACCATGGCGCTGGCGAGCTTCGCGGCCTACTGCCTGCCCTGGACCGCGACGATCGCCGTCCGCTTCGCCCGCGCCCGCCGCGCCCTCCTCTACACCGCACCCCACGAGTCCGACGCCCTCCACCAGACGGTCGCCGAGGTGGCCCAGCGCATCAATGAGGTCAACCGCGACGAAGCCTGGGACGCCAAGCGTGTACGAGCCCACCTCCGAGCCGATCCGGCCACCCGGACCGTGCGACACCGACGTTGGCTGTACCTGATAACCCTCCTGCTCGCCGCCCCGGCGGTGCTGGCCCTCGGCGTCGGCTCGTACCCCCAGACCACCGACCTCCAGAACTGGTTCACATCCGGCACCGGCTACACCCTGCTTCTCGCATGCGCTGTCGCCGGACTGGTCTGGCTCATCCTCCAGATGGTCCTGATGCTGCGCACCCGCCGCGCCATCAGCGACCTCCCCCAGGGCGAACCGCTCACCCTGCTACGCCTGCGGCTGTACGGCATGGCCGGCGCCCTCGTCGTCAGCGCGCTGCTGCTCGCCCTGCGACTGAAGGGCTACGAGGCCGACGACAGAGTCGTCGACCCGGTCGTGGCGGCCGCCCTGTTCGCGGCGCTGATGGAAGCCCTGATGTGGGCCGGTATCGCCCTCGCCCTCGCCTCCGTGTTCCTCTTCCCGCCCGCGGGCGGTGCCCTGGCCTTCGTCACCATCGGTGGCGCCATGCGCGTCGGGACCTTCGCCCTGTCCATGGAGGGCCGTGCCCTCCTCGGCAGCAGTGCCGTCGCCCTCGCCGGCGCCGCCGGCGGCGGGGACGCGGCCGGGCGGTCGGGACAGGCGCCATCGAGTGGTGAGGGCGGGAAACCGCGTTCCGACCGTGTGGGCGCGCGGCGCGAGGAGAAGGTTGCCGAGCTGGCGAACGGCCGCGTCACGGCCACTGAGCCGGGCAAGCGCGGCATGGTGGTCAAGCAGCCCAATTGCCCGCAGCACGGACGTCGACGTCATCGCAGGGGACGGGTCCTACGTCGCCGTGGGGGGTCCCGCCAAGGCGAAGGATCTGGCGAAGCTCGGGCAGAAGCTGAACATCTTGAAGTATGCGGCCCAGCAGCGGGGCGTGGGTGCGCAGGCATATTTCGAGAGGGGGACTCCGGATGCCGCTGTGAACCTGGCGAAGAGAATACTCGGGGACGGCAATGTACGTATATTCGGTTGAGGGTGGTGCGCGGTGAGCGACGGATTCTATTACTGGTACCGGCAGGCGTGGGACACCTCGCGAGCCCTGCACCTGATCGACACCCTCGACCGCCTGGAGCTGCGGACGGTGAACCCTGGCACCGGTCTCATCACCAGCCTCACCAGTGGACCCGATTCGTGGGGAGAGCAGGAACCGATCACCATGCGGGAACTGGGTCCTGCCGCCGGCCTGGTCCACGGCGGGACCTTCAGCCTCCAGCTGTGGATCGATTCGGGCGCAGACGTCTACGTGCGATTTCGAGCTCTGCCCTACGGCGGTGCCACCATCGAGTTCGGACTGGACGGGCTCGGAGAGCGGCAAGACCGGGTAGTGGATTCCCTCTCCCGCGTCGTGCACAACTCTTGGCAGGAGACTGAAGGCTACGTCATCGACCGCTCCGGGCGCACCGAAGAAACGGACTGGGACGGAGTGATCCTCGACGGTGCGGAGCGTATCGGCACGTGGCCCGATGAAATCGCCGTCCGGGAACCGATCGCCGCTCGTCATGTGCAGTTGGCCGGGGCAGGAGGAGTGTCGCATCCACCGCTGGTCGTGTTCGAGCAGCCGATCTCGACCGACGGCACGTCAGGCTGAGAGCGTGCCTCACGTGGTGTCAACTGATGCGGCAAGATGCCATGGCGTCGCTACGGTCCCGTTGCGACGGTCGGTCCCCGCGGCCTCGCACCTGGCAGCAATCGCCTCTGCGCCCCCCGTCGTTCGACCGTGGCGGCGGCGGGCAGCAGGCCGTCAGATAACTTCGATGGAGACCACCTACCGCCGCCCGTGGAGGAACTGTGGGTAACCGTCCCACCGACTGGCACGTCCTCGACCTGGATGAGGACCCCACGCCGGGGAATCCGGACCGGGTAAAGCAACTTGCGCGTGAGTTACATGACTTTGCGGAAGACGTAGGGGACGCGTTACGCCAGATCAAGGGGATGGCCGGCGAGGATGCGCTGCTGCGGTGGGCGGGAAAGACGGCGCAGGCGTTCCAGGACGAGTTCGATGAGGTTCCGAAGAACCTCAGGAAACTGCAGCGCTCCTACGACCTGGCGGGCGACGCCCTGGCGGCGTACTGGCCGAAGCTGGAGCGTGCCCAGTCGCTGGCCGACAAGGCGTTAGCCAGGGGTCGCGAGGCTCGTAGCGAACTGACGTCCGCGACCGGCCGGCTGGACTCGGCCACCTCCTGGGTCGAACGCGCCACAGCGAAGACCGAGGAGTACGACGAGAAAGAGGGCAAGGACAAGCCCGACGAGTCCGAAGTACGGGCCGCCACCCGCAACGCCACGGATGCCAAGTCCGCCCAGACCAGCGCGCAGACGGCGGTGGACAACGCCGAAGGCGGTCTGGAAGCGGCGAAGAAGATGGCCGCGGACGCGAAGAAGATGCGTGAGGACGCGGCGTCCGAGGCGAAGGACAAGCTGGAGGACGCGTCCGACGCGGGGATCCAGAACCGTAAGTGGTGGGAGAAGGCGGTCGACTGGGTCAAGGACAACTGGGACACCATCGTCAACGTCTGCAAGGTCATCGTCGCGGTCCTCGGGATCGTCGTCTTGATCATCGGCGGCCCTCTGGCATGGGTTGTTTTGGCCGCCGCCCTCGTCGTCCTCGCCGACACCCTCGTGAAATACCTGAACGGCGAAGCGAGTCTGTGGGACGTGGCCTTCGCCGCCCTCGACTGCATCCCGGGGATGAAGGGGCTGACCACCCTCGGCGGACTGGCGAAGATGGCCAAGGGCGGCATGAAGGCCATGAAGGGCCTCAAGGCCATGAAGGCCGGCGTGCTGGGCCTCGCCAAGCGCGGCCGCACCGTGCTCAACGACGCGGCGCGAGGCGCCCGTGACCGGTTCAAGAGCGTCGTCAACAAGCTCACGGACCCGATCGACCTCGCCACCGGCGAGATGTACCTCCCCCAGACCGACATCGAGTTACCCGGTCTCCTGCCCCTGTCGTTCAACCGCCGTGTCGGGTCGGCGTATCGGTGCGGGCGGTGGTTCGGCCCCACCTGGACCTCCACCGTCGACCAGCGGCTGGAAGTCGACGAGCAGGGTGTCGTCTTCATCACCGAAGACGGACGACTCCTGGCCTACCCCCACCCCTCCGGCCCCGACGAAGCTGTTCTGCCCGCCTCCGGGCCTCGCTGGCCCCTGGCCCTTCTGGAGACGGGCGCCTACACGATCACCGATCCGGCCACCGGGCGTACCCGCTGTTTCACCGGCCCGGACGGCGACGGTCTCGCCCTGCTGCACCAGATATCCGACCGCAACGGCCACACCCTCACCTTCGCCTACAACGACGCGGGCGCTCCGACCGGCATCCGCCACTCCGGCGGCTACCACCTCCGCCTGACGACGGAGGACGACCGGGTCACCGCCCTCCACCTCGCCGGTGCCGCGGCGGACGGCAGCGATGTGGAGATCAAGCGCTTCGGGTA
Source organism: Streptomyces aculeolatus (assembly GCF_020400605.1). Taxonomy (GTDB): domain Bacteria; phylum Actinomycetota; class Actinomycetes; order Streptomycetales; family Streptomycetaceae; genus Streptomyces; species Streptomyces aculeolatus. Next base: position 36,451 of record NZ_JAINRD010000006.1, read on the forward strand.
CGACGCGGACGGCAACCTCACTGAGGACTACAACTCCTCCGGCCTCCCGCTGACCTTCAGCTACGACGACCGCTTGCGCGTCACTTCCTGGACAGACCGCAACAACCACTCGTACGCCTACACCTACGACGAACATGACCGCTGCGTCGCCGAGGGCGGCGAAGCCGGTCACATGGCGCTCACCCTCACCTACGGCACCACCGACCCCGACTGGCCCGGCTGCACCCTCACCACCCTCACCGCGACCGACGGCTCGACCACCCGCTTCGTCATCAACGACAACTCCCAGGTCGTCGCCGAAATCAACCCGCTGGGCGCGATCACGCGCACCGAGTACGACCCCCACCACAACCTCATCGCCTTGACCGACCCCCTCGGTCACACCACCCGTTACGCCTACGACGCCGACCACCGCTGCACCACCGTCACCCGCCCCGACGGAAGCGAGACCCGCGCGGTCTTCGACCGCCACCCCACCCCCGTCGAACTCGTCAGTGCAGACGGCACGAGCTGGCGGCAGACCCTCGACGAGCGGGGCAACCGGACCGCGCTGTCGGACCCGGCCGGCCACACCACCCGCTACGCCTACGACGACGCCGGCCGACTGGCATCGGTGACCGATCCCCTGGGCGCAACCACCGCCGTGGAGTGCAATGCCGCCGGCTTGACCACCCGTATCACCGATCCCACCGGCGGCATCGCCGCCTACGAGTGGGACGCCTTCGGCCGCCTGATCTCCGCCACGGATCCCACCGGCGCCACCACCCGGGTGGAATGGACCGTCGAAGGACAGCCCGCCCGCCAGACCGGTCCCGACGGCGCCGAGCGGCGGTGGACCTACGACGGTGAAGGCAACTGCCTGACCCTCACCAACCCCGCCGGGCACACCACAGGGTTCACGTACACCCACTTCGACCGGGTCGCCACCCGGACCGACCCCGACGGCACCACCCACACCTTCACCCATGACCACCACCTGCGCCTCACCCAGGTCACCAACCCCCAAGGACTGACCTGGGACTACGCCTACGACCCCGCCGGCCGGCTCGTGGCCGAATCCGACTTCGACAACCGCCACGCCACCTACGAACTCGACGCCGCCGGCCGGCTCAGCACCCGCACCACCCCCCTCGGCGCAACTCTCACCTACCGGCGTGACGCTCTCGGCCGTCTCACCGCGAAAGACACCGGCGACACAGTCACCCGCTACACCTACGACGAGGCCGGCCGACTCGCATCAGCCACCGGCCCCGACGGCGAACTCAGCGTGCAACGCGACCTCCTCGGACAGATCACCGCGGAGGTGTGGAACGGAAAAACGGTCGCCTTCGCCTACGACCCCGCAGGCCGCCGCACGCACCGGACCACTCCGTCCGGCCACGTCAGCACGTACGCCTACGACACCGCGGGCCGCCGCACCAGGCTGACGACCGGCAGCCACGCCGTGGACTTCGCCCACGATGCCGCCGGCCGTGAGACCGAACGCAGCATCGGCGCCCTCACCCTCGCCTCGGACTGGGACCCGGCTGGCCGCCTCGCCCGGCAGACCCTCACGGCGGGGGTCGCTCCTGTCCAATCCCGCGCCTACACCTACCGCCCGGACGGTTACCTCCTCGCCCTGGACGACCTGGTATCCGGCCGGCAGACCTTTGACCTCGACCCGGTGGGCCGCGTCACCCAGGTCTCCGCCGCCAACTGGACTGAGACCTACGCCTACGACTCCCTCGGGGCCCAGACCACCGCCACCTGGCCGGCCCAACACGCCGCCCCCGATGCGACAGGGCCGCGCACCCACACCGGCACCACCCTCACCCGCGCCGGCCGCTACAGCTTCCAACACGACGACGCCGGACGACTCATCCGACGCACGCGGTCCCGCATCTCCAAGAAGCCCGAGACCTGGCGATTCGCTTACGACACCGAAAGCCGCCTCACCCACGTCGCCACCCCCGACGGCACCGAATGGCGCTACACCTACGACCCCCTCGGCCGCCGACGCAGCAAGACCCGCCTCGCCCCCGGCACCGACGATGCGGCCGAAACGATCACCTTCGCCTACGACGGCCCCACCCTCGCCGAACAGACCACGCACGCCCTCGACCTCCCCCACCCCGTTACCCTCACCTGGGATCACGACGGCATCGCCCCGATCTCCCAGACCGAGCGCATCACCGACGCCACCACCCAGGACGAGATCGACGCCCGCTTCTTCGCCATCGTCACCGACCTCGTCGGCACCCCCCGCGAACTCGTCACCCCCGACGGCGACATCGCCTGGCGCACGCGTACCACCCTCTACGGCACCACCGCGTGGAACCGCGAAGCGACGGCCCACACCCCACTCCGCTTCCCCGGCCAGTACGCCGACCCGGAAACCGGCTTCCACTACAACCTGCACCGCTACTACGACCCCACCACCGCCCACTACACCACCCCCGACCCCCTCGGCCTCGAACCCCACCCCAACCCCACCACCTACGTCCACAACCCCCACACCTGGGCCGACCCGCTCGGGCTTGCCCCATGCATTGCTCTCGGTCTGAGTCAAGGTGGCGGCTTGGTTGAATTCGCCAGACGGAATTCCTTTGAACACTTCATGGGGTTGTCCCTTGAGGACGCGCTGGCCAACGTCAGACACGTCGCCCACGAGGAACCGCAGAGAAGGATCCATGTCCTGCTCGACGGGTTCCAGACCAGGAATATGAACCCGTCGCCACAAGAGCAGTTCGAGCACTTCTACCAAGAGGGCATGGCGGGTGCGAACTGGATCACGACTCAGCGGGAAATGAACATCGTTGGTGAATCTATCCGACGCGGCAGTAGAGAATGGTCGTCCATCACGTTCTGGCGCGATGGGGAGATCCAGGATCTAGTGGAGCCCAACTTTGACGAACTCCGCAGATCCTCTGGGCTGGGGTAGCTCGACGCCATGTCGAAGATGGGTCATACTTCAAGGCGGGGTCATCCCGAGAATTCAGGTGAAAGGATTTGTCATTCATGATGCTCGCCAGTTGGGAGCGAAACTTCAAGGTCTGGCATTACACCTTCAGTTGGTCTCGGCTACTGCTCAGGAGTGGGCGCCGGAATGAAGATGAGACAAGGGTCGAGGTTCTCTTTTCGAATGTCATCTACCTGCAGATTCCTATGGTGCTGAGCAGGTTGGAAATCTCAGAAACCCCCCTCTCCGAAATTGATCTCCCGGAGGGGGTGAGTGAAGAGCCTGGTCGGCCATGCAAGGTATTCCATCTCAATCAGGGTGCGGGCACGGTGATCGCGACGCATTGTGAATGGCGCGAGGATAACGAATTTTTGGACGGCCCTACCTCTTTCAGTCCCATGCGCGGAGTTCCGGGAAATGAGGTTGACTGACTTTCCGTCGGGTGGACTCTCGCGCAGATTCAGAAAGTCTGCGCCGCTTCTCGTGCACTGGGCGGCGTGTGGAAGTGTCTTCTGGCGGAGTGGTGACATGACAGAATTCGACGATCTTTCACCGTACTCTTACCTTCCTGACAGCGTCCCATCGGGCGTTTCCGTCCTCAACGTGGGCTGGCTGGACCCAGGTCAAGAATTTCCGATGGGGAAGGTGCCCGAGGGTTTCCTTGATAAACTTGGCGCCCTCTGTGCGGACCATACGCAAGCCAGAATGCGGGGCTGGTACTCGTGCCAACTGCCTCATGCGAGCGGTGCCCCTCTATATCCGATCACCATCGAGGTCGGAGATCAACCGGTGGCGCTAGGGAGGGCTGAGATTCGCGTCGTCGGTCGCAATGGCGCCTGGCTGGCCGCTCCAGATCTGATCTACCACTACGTGGAGGCGCATGGTTACCTTCCTCCGGACGCGTTCATCGACGGGGTGATGTCTGACAGATTGCCCGACGAGGTGCACAACCAGTGATTCCAGCATCGCGCAGACGGCGCCCAGCCTCGGCTTGAGTGGCTGCCGATCTCGTTGCGGCGACGCACTGCCGAATGCCCGAGATCAGCTTCATCCACAGCAGGTCCGGCACGTCCGCGTCGATCCGCTGCGGGTCGAGTCCGCGGGCCGCCGCGGACGCGGGCTCGCGGCGCGGCGCGGGGAGGGGAGCCCGCGCCAGCTCGGCGAGGAGCCGGTGCTGCGAGGACGTCAGAGAGAAATGGGGGACGGACATGCGGCATGCCTAGCACACAGGGGCGCCGTGCATTCTCCCAGTTGACCGGCCGTGTCACTGCACGGTGCTGTCCCCCGACGTGCCTGATTCGGCGTTCCCCTCCGCCACATGCCGCAGGAACGGGCTCGGCGTCCCGTGGCAGGAAACCAGCAGTGCCTCCCGTGCCCGGGTGCAGGCGACGAAGAGCAGGCTCAGCTCGCTGAGCACGTCCTCCTTGTGCTGCTGCGGGTCGATGTCCGCGGGGGCGAGGGCGCTGCGCATCGGCAGGACGCCCTCGTTGGCGCCCGCGACCGCCATGCAGCGGAACTCCAGCCCTTTCATCCGGTGCATCGTGGCGATCCGTACGCCGTTTTGCTCTTCGCTGTGCCCGCGCACGCCACCTGTCCTGGGCGCGGGGGCGCCAAGCACCGTCGCGGGGATGTCTGCGTGCTCCAGTGCCCGCGCGAGGTCCCGGCCGAGTTGCAGGAACCGGACCGCCACGCCGATCTCCGCCGGTGCCACGCCCTGCGCGAGCCACGTGGCGATCTGGTCGGTGACGGCGGCCAGTTCCGCCGCCTTGGACGCGGTGCGGACCAGTCGGGGCGGGTCGCCGTGGACGTCGGAGCGGTAGCCGGAGAAAGTCTCGGCGCCGCCGTCCATGTCGTCGACGATCTCGCCGGAGAGGAGGCCGACGGCCCAGGTCAGGATCTCACCTGTCGTGCGGTAGTTGATGCGCAGACGGGTGGAGCGGCCCGTCACACCGATGCCGAGGCTGCGCAGCGACACCTTGTTGCCGTAGATCCGCTGGTGCGGGTCGCCGGCGATGAAGAGGTCGTCGGGGCCCGGGGCGACGAGCGCACGCAGGAAGCGCCACTGTGCGGGGTGGAAGTCCTGGGCCTCGTCGACGATGACGTGACGGTACGGGCGGCCCTCGCCCGTACCGGAGCCGTCCGCGGCGTCCAGTGCTCGGGCAGCTTCGGCGCAGACCTGGAGGAACGTCCGCTCGCCCGCCGCGCGCAGCTCCTCGGTGAACGCGCTGACGGCACGCCATATGTGCGCGCGCTTCAGTGGGCCGAGCGCCGTGCCGCGGCCGGTGCGGGCTGCCTGAAGGTAGTCCTCGGCCGAGCCGAGGTCCTGGGCGAGAACGACGTGGCGCCACTCCTGGTCCAGGAAGGAGTCGGTGACGTCCAGCTCCAGGCGGCGAGCGATGCGCCCCCAGCGCACGAGGAGATCGCGCCGGTCGGGAACGATCTTTATCGGCCCACCGCCGAGGTGTTGGCGAAGCGAGTGGTTGGCGAGCGCGTCGACATTGGTGATGTGCACCTTTGCCCGCAGGGCCGGGTCGGGGACCAGGATCTCCAGGCTGCGCTGCAGATCGGTGGCGAGATCCCGGGTGTACGTAGTGAGCAGGATGCTGCCGTCCGGGGCGCCCGCCGGCAGGCGGCCCGCCAGATACGCCGCGCGGTGCAGGGCGACGACCGTCTTCCCCGTGCCTGGGCCCCCGCTGACGCGGGCGGGGCCCGAGTAGGAGGGGCGGTAGGCGACGCGGTGCTGACTGGGGTGGAGGAAGACGCGCCACGCGTCGAAGGGGCGGGCGAGGATGTCCTGCAGCTCGTCCGGGCCGGAGACCAGCGCGATGCGTCCGCGGGAACGGGCCATGGCCGCCGCCAGATTCTCCGCCGCCGCGGCCGGCACGTCGGCCGGGGAGGGTTCCGCCGCCAACTGGGCTTGTACGACCTCCCGCCAGACCTCTTCGGGGGACAGCCCGGCGGCGAGGCCCGCCAGCACGTCGTACTGCTGCTCGGGCAGGTACTTGCGCAGTCCGTCCAACTGCGCCTCGTCGGTGAAGGACCGCACGACGGGCAGCACGTCGGCGTCCACGCCCAGCCGGGTCAGGTCGGCATCCGAGACATCGCCGAAGAGCCGTCGTCGTTCCGGCGCAGCCTCCGCAAGTGCGCGGAAGCCTGCCGTGGCCCGCTCCAGCGTGTCGTCGTCGCGCAGTTCGATGCCCTGCGTGGCGCTGTTGTACGTCGCCCGGCGCCTGACCGCCCAGTCGATGGCGTCGTCGTGCGGCAGCACCTTGAGCAGCAGATACGCGTCCCCGGCGGCGGGTGCGAGGACCACGCCGCGCCAGAACCTGTCGACCCGCACGGTACGGATGCGGTCGTCGCGGGCGCCCGCCAGCTTCTCCAGGTGAAGTCCGGCGTGCCGGTGCTGCCTGAACTTGTCGAACATCTCGGCCACCCGCCGCTGCACGGGCTTCTCCAGGGCGGCGAACTCCAGCAGAAAGTCCCGATGCAGCCCCAGCGTCGCCATGGAACGGGATGCTACCGGGGCTGGAGCGGAGGGTTCAGGCCGTTGGCACCGACGTGCGGCCGTATGGCGAACCGAAGTTGATTGTGAACGCAGTCAACGAATGCAATACTCTTCCTTCCGACGCGAACTCCGCACTCGACCGGTAATCTGAACGACCGGTCTCATCCGGGACGAAGCCATCCCGAGAGGGACGAACGCATGACGCCTCCGCCCACCCCGGCCCCGACCGTGCCGCATCCGCTCGACGTGCCCCAGACCTTCCTGCCCGGCCCGTCGCACGACGTCCGCGACGCTCTCGGGAGCTACATCAGCAGGGATCTGCTGGGCCCCTGGGACGGTCCGGCCGAGAAGCTGCCGCACCACTCGGCCGGACCGGGCGACCGCTATCTCGTCGGCAGGCTCGGCCCGCGCGGCAGCGATGCGCGCACCCGCGAGGAACTGCAGCGAAGTGCCGCCCAGGAGGCCGACGTCGAGCCGGGGAGCGACGCCGACGGCCACGACCCCGCACCGGCGGACCAGCTCACCCCGCAGGCCGCGGGCAGCATGTTCGCTTCATCGATGGGGTTGTCCTTCGTGGTGCCCGCCGCCATCGGCACCCTGACGGTACGGGCGAGTTGGGGCCGCTACGCGCTGAGCCAGTCGGCCGGCGACGAAGGCCGGCCCGTCAGCGTGTGGGCCCGCGAGCAGGTCGACCGCGAGTGTGACGTCGACGTCACCGCCCCCGGCGACCACCGGCGGGTGCTGGACGGGGGCGACTCCCAGGGACCTGACACGCCAGGTGTCAAGCTCCACGTCCAGGTGCGCCGGCGGCAGACCGGCAGCGACGGCGAGGACCTGCGGGTCCTGGAGGTCACCCTCGTCAACGCCCTGCCCGAGGCCCGCGACCGGCGCGACGCGAACTGGCTCTTCCAGACCCGGCTGGAGGTCACCGCGTTCCCCGACGAACGGGCCGCGGTGTTCCTGCCGATCGACGACCCACTGAGCCCGGGCGCGGGCCCAGCACCCGACGATCCGGAGGAGCAGCGTCTTCGCCTCCTCTACCGTGACAGCCTCCGCCACGCCATCGGCCGGAATGTCGCCGTCCACGCACGCGTACGCGACGGCGAGCGCCGGGCGCACAAGCTGGAGACGACCTGGCTGCCCGAGTACGACGTGCCGGTCACGACCGCGCCCACCGCCGCCGACCAGCAGCTGCTGGCCGGGCTCGAACTCGGCATGGACGAACTGGCGGAACTCGCAGTCCCGGACCGTACCCGCGAACTCGCCGCGGCCCTCGCACCGCTTGCCGACGGCTACCACGCCTGGCTGCAGGAGCAGCGGAGCAAGGCGCAGAGTCTGCCCGAAGACCTGCGGAAGGTGGCCGACGCGGCCGTCGACGAGGCCGAAAAAATCTGCCACCGCATCACGCTGGGCATCGACCATCTGCGCGTGGATCCCGACGCGCTGGAGGCATTCCGGTTCGCGAACCGGGCAATGGCGCTGCAGCGCCGCAACACCTCGATCGCGGCCATGAGGGCCGGCCACGAGCACGACCCCGCCTCGTACGCCGAGGCCCGGGCGCAGGTGTACGGGGAGAACGAGCCCGACGACGCCGCGCGCGCCGCGGTGAAGAAGCAGGCGGCGAGCTGGCGGCCGTTCCAGCTCGCGTTCGTTCTCCTCAACGTCGCCTCTCTCGCGCAGCCGGGCCACGAACACCGCGGTACCGGCCGCGAGGCCGTGGTGGACCTGCTGTTCTTCCCTACCGGCGGCGGCAAGACCGAGGCGTACCTGGGCCTGGCTGCGATGACGTTCGCGCTGCGCCGGCTGCAGGGCACCCTCGGCACCGGCGAAGACGCGCGCAGCGGTGCGGCCGGTGTGGCCGTGCTGATGCGGTACACCCTGCGGCTGCTGACGGCACAGCAGTTCCAGCGTGCCGCTGCCCTGGTATCCGCGGCCGAGGTGCTGCGGCGTGAGGAAGTGGCAGCCGGTGACGAGCGGTGGGGTAAGACCCCATTCCGTATCGGTCTGTGGGTCGGTACCTCGGTGTCGCCGAACTGGTTCGGAGAGGCGCGCGAGCAGGTCGCCGCAGCCGTGGACTCCGCCGATGACAAGTACGCCCGGGTCATCCAGGTGCTGAGCTGCCCGTGGTGCGGCCAAGGGCTGACGGCACATCGCAACATGGAGGCGGACGAGGGCCGGCGGCGGGTGCTGCTTTACTGCCCGCGCGGCGAAGGCGAGGACCGCTGCCCCTTCTCCCGGCTCGCCGCGCCGGAGGAGGGCATCCCCGTGCTGACCGTCGACGAGGAGATCTACCGGCTGGCCCCGGCCATGCTGATCGCCACCGTCGACAAGCTCGCCCAACTCCCCTGGAACGGCTATGCGGGACTGCTTTTCGGGCGGGTCACCGAGTGGTGTCCCCGCCACGGCTTCCGGCACGACGACCTCGACGCCGAGACCGGCTGCGGCCGACGGCACAACGCCAAGGCGCGACTTCCGGCCGTAAGGTCCCAGCCAGTCCCGCGGCTGCGCCCGCCGGACCTCGTCATCCAGGACGAGCTGCACCTCATCTCCGGCGCGCTGGGCACCACGGTCGGTCTCTTCGAGGCGGCGGTTGACCAGCTGTGCACCTGGAGCGTCATCGGGGCAGACGGCACCCGCCGCGAGGTCGGGCCGAAGATCGTCGCTTCCACCGCGACCACCAAGCGCGCGGCCGATCAGGTCCGGGGAGTCTTCGGCCGCAAGGTCGCCGTCTTCCCACCACAAGTGGTGGACGTCGGTGACACGTTCTTCTCGCGCCAGGTCGAGCTGAGCCGCGACCACCCCGGGCGTCGCTACCTCGGTGTGTGCGCTCACGGCACGCGGCTGAAGGCAGCCGAGATCCGTGTCGCCGAGATCATGCTCCTCGCCGGGCAGCAGCTCTTCGACACGTACGGCGAGGCCGCCGATCCGTACATGACGCTCGTCGGGTACTTCAACGCCACCCGTGAACTCGCGGGCATGCGGCGCTACCTGGACGACGACATCACCACCCGGATCCGGCAGAACGGGTCCCGCAAGGGACACGAGACCATCGCCGACCGCCTGATCGGCCCGTCCGACATGTTGACCATCCAGGAGCTGACCTCCCGGATCTCCTCGTCGGACATCAGCGCCGCGCTCAAGCGGCTGGAGACCGGTTTCGACGCCGAATGGAACACCTCGGTGCGGCGGCGGGCACGGCTGGAGGAGGTCAGGGAGGCGGCGCGGGACAAGCGTGAGCCCCGCGTCCCGTCACGGAACAAGGTGCAGAGCGCCGTGGACGTGGTGCTGGCCACGTCGATGCTTCAAGTCGGCGTCGACGTCTCGCGGTTCGGGCTTATGCTGGTCGTCGGCCAGCCGAAGAACACCGCAGAGTACATCCAGGCGTCCTCGCGTGTCGGCCGCGACGTGCGCCGCCCCGGTCTGGTCGTCACCCTCTACAACTGGTCGCGGCCCCGCGACCTCGCCCACTTCGAGGACTTCGAGCACTACCACGCCACCTTCTACCGCCAGGTCGAGGCGCTGTCCGTGACTCCCTTCACCCGCCGTGCGCTGGACAGAGGCACCGCACCCGCGTACGTGGCTGCGCTGCGGCAGGCGGCGTACGAGCACTCGCGCAACACCGACGCCGACGGCCTCGACCTGGAGGGCCCGGTGGCCGCGGAAGTGGAGCGGCGTCTGCTGGAGCGCGCCGAGACCGTCGGTGGAGTTCGGGCCCGCGGATACCTGAGCGAGCGCCTCGAAGCCCTGAAGGACCGGTGGGCGGAACGGCGCGAGATCGCCGGCGCCCTGCTCGGCTACCGCGCGGAGAAGAAGGACGGCGTCCAGGTCACCGGTCTGCTCAACCGGGCCGACGGCGGCCGGTGGGACGAACTCACCGTGCCGATGTCGATGCGCGAGACCGAGAACGAGATCAACCTGCTGTTCTCCGCCGGAGCCCTGGTCGACCAGCCTTCAGGAAGCGGCCCGGCATGGACCTTCGGAACGCCTGACGACTCCGGCCCTGCCGCAGCCGACGCCGTCATCGACCCAGATGCGGACAGCGACGAACTCGGCCCCAGCCCTGCCGGAAAGGGACAGTCGTGACCAGCTACTACAACCGGCGCGTGGGCTCCGTACGCCCCAGCCACCTGATGTTCACCGCGGGCATCGGCTCCCTCGTCGACCTGCCCAATTTCTCCGTCCTCGTCAAGGGTCTGGACTCCTGGACGTACGAGGGGCTGCCAGGCGACTACGTCATCGACGAACCCCGGCTGCGCACCGCCGTCAACCGCTCTCTGCAGCTCTACGGCAACGCGCAGGTCACCGAACTCCGTTCCGCGCCCTGGGCGGAAGGCGCGGACACCCGCCCCAAGGACTGGCCGGCGCAGGGCGTAGGTGTGCCCGTCACCCCTTTCCCGCAGTGGCTGCGCTGCACCGCCTGCAACGTGCTGGCTGCCGTCGACTCCGACACCTTCGAGTTCCGCAACGGAAACCCGCGGGCGCCCCACGAGGCGAAGTTCATCCACGACTGCCGCCGCGGGCGGTTGAAGCCGCTCGCCGTCGCGGCCCGCTTTACGCTGGCCTGCACGGACGGGCACCTCGACGAGTTCCCTTACATTCCCTTCGTGCACCACGGAAATCCCTGCACCAAGGCGCCCCGCCCACAGTTGCGGATGCGTGACCACGGCGGTAACCAGGCAGCCAACGTCACTATCCAGTGCATCAGTTGCAAGAAGAAGCGGAACATCCGCGATGCCATGGGCGAGCGCGGTGCCGCGAACCTGCCGCGCTGCCGGGGACGTCACCCCCACCTCGGGACCTACGCAGACGGCGGCTGTGAGCAGGAGGCGACTCTGATGGTCGCCGGCGCCTCCAACCAGTGGTTCCCCGTCACCCTCAGCGCCCTCGCCCTGCCGCCCAACAGGACCGCGGACGTGGTCAGGCTGGTGGAAGAGCGCTGGGAAGAGCTGAAGGCCATTACGACGCGCGAACTCTATGACGCCATCTCCAGCCTCCCCCAGTACAGATACCTCAAGGAGTACGAGGCGCAGGACCTCATCGATGCGGTCGCCGCTCGCAAAGCCGCGCTAGACGGCCGGCCCTCCGAGGCGCCCGCCGGGCCCGTCGACCTGCTGAGCCCGGAATGGGCCGTGCTCTCCGCTCCCCGCCCGCCGCAGGCCACTTCGGACTTCACCCTGGTCGAGGTCGATGACGTGCCCCCGGCGGTCACCGGGCTGTTCTCCCACGTACGCCAGGTGGAGCGGCTGAGGGAAGCCCGCGCCCTCGTCGCGTTCACTCGCCTCGACGCACCCGACCGCGAGTCGCCGGAGATCGCCGAGGAAGTGCGGCTGTTCCGCTCGTCCCCCGGGTGGGTGCCTGCAAGCGAGGTGCGGGGCGAGGGGATCTTTCTGCGCGTACGGCAGGACCTGCTGGCGGACTGGGTGGCGCGGGTGGAGAAGACGCCGGTGCTGGCGGCGCACCGGGAAGCGTTCGCCAGGTTCCGCACGAACCGTAAGTCCGACCGCATCACCGGAGAGTTCGAGCCGATGGCGGGTTGGCCCGGCGAGGCCTACCTCGCCCTGCACACGCTCTCGCATGCGCTGATCCGCACCATTGCGCTCGAGTGCGGCTACAGCTCCGCCAGCCTCGCCGAGCGCATCTACGCGGACACCGCAGAGGAGCGTCGCAGCGGCATTCTGATCTACACGGCGGCGCCCGACTCCGAGGGCACACTCGGCGGGCTCGTCACCCTCGCCGAAAGCCCGGACTTCGAACGCATCCTGCGGCGCGCGCTACGGGACGCGGCGCACTGTTCGTCGGACCCGCTGTGTGCGGAACGGCTGCCCAAGTACCCGGCGGACTACCTGCACGGCGCGGCGTGCCACGTCTGCATGTTCGTCTCGGAGACCACCTGCGAGCGCGGCAACCGGTTCCTCGACCGCCGCTTCCTCGTGCCCTTGGAGGACGATTCCGACCTGGTGCTGACGCCGGCCGGTCTTCTCGCGTGAGCCGGCCGTGAGCCGACGCCGGTTCGAAGCCGCGGCGGCGACCGCCGTCGCGGCCCTCGGTTACGCCCGCACCAAGGACCTCGCAGGTCTGCTGGCCCGTGGACGAGGTCTGGAGCACGTGCTTCTCGCGTTGCAGGATTCCACGGCAACGGAGGCGGTCACGGCACTCTACGCAGCCGCGGAGCGGGAGCGGGTTCCCCATCCCGAGGCCGCCGCGTACCTGCGCGGCTACGTCGCCGGAGCACCGCGAACCCCGGACGAGACGGAGGTACGCACCTTCTGGAGCGGCCCCGCTACTCCCGCCGTGCCCGCCCGGGCAGCGGCCAGGGTGCTCATGCAGGTGGTGACAGAAGCCCGTACGGAGCTGCTGGCCATGACCTACTCGGCTCGTGCGTACGCACCGCTCGTCACCGCCCTCCGGGAGGCCCTGGCCAGAGGAGTCGATGTGCACGTGGTGGTGGAGACCCTGGAGGGCGCGGCCGGCCTCCTCGTCGGGCGCGAGCCTGCCCGGGCGTTTACGTCGATACCCGGCGTCAAGCTGTGGCACTGGCCTCCGGCCCATCGCCCTGACCACCGGGGGCTGCAGCACGCGAAGCTCGCGGTTGCCGACGGCACCCTGCTCTGGCTGGGCAGCTCGAACCTGACGGAGTCAGGGGTGCGGCGGAACCTCGAAGCCGGGCTCCTGGTGCGCGGCGGATCAGCTCCGCGGCGGGTGGCGGAACACATCCGGGACCTTCAGCGCAGAGGGATTCTGGAGCGTCTGGAGTATGGCGATTGATTCGCCGTATACACCCGGACTTCACGTGGCATGATTCCGTGCTGCGTTTTGCGCGGTGCATGCGTCGGCCCGGCAGATTCGGTCTGCAAGTGGGCAATGGCGGGCGCATGGTGGTCTGGTTTGGTCTCCGGCTCTGGCTGAAATTTCAGGGCTCAGGGCACAGGTTGCACTGTGAGGCACATCACGCTGTCGGAGAGGTGTAGACCGCCGTACCGCCGGATTCCCGAACATGCAGTTCGTGTGGCGTTACCGCGAGGTAAGTATCCGGCCGTGGCGCGGAATCCATGATCGCCACGTGAAATTCGTGAGCTGCTCATGCGTGTTCGCTCAGGTGGTCGGGTTGGGTGGGTGCAGAAAGTTCATCGGGTGACACAGGTGTCACCCGATTCGTATCCGCCCCCGCCCGAAGAGGATTCATGACCGAGGAAGCCCCCGCAGAGGATCACAGCAGCCCGGTGACGCACGCCATGCTGGACGTCCCGCCCGTGTGCGAGGCGCTGTACCTTGCCAACGCGGACGCCTACTTCAGCTATGCCCAGCACTGGCTCGACGACGAGACCGCGGAAGAGGCAGTTCACCTGGCGTTCCATCAGATCCGCAACCGCTGGGAGGAGTTGGGGCGGCACGGCGACCTGCGGCAGCAGGCGTGGGCGATTCTGCGCCGGGTGGTCGCCTCGTACGTCGAGGAGTCGGCGGTCCGGCGCGAGATCGCGCACGTGCTGGCCGTGTACCAGGAGCTGCTGGAGCAGCAGAACGCGGGCGTCGGGCTGTACGAGGCGATAGCGAAGCTCTCGCCGCGGCAGTTCGACGTGGTGGTCCTGCGCTACCTGTGCAAGTTCCCCACCGACCGGATCGCCTGGTACCTGGGTGTCACGGCCAGCACCGTCGACTACCACTGCCGCCGCGCCACGAGGCGCCTGGAGCGGGATCTCGCGCAGTTGCTGAAGACGGACGGTGGCACGAAGTGAGCGATCAGAGCGCGACGGTGGAGCAACTCCTCGCGGGGGCGGGGGAGATGATGCTCGCGGGCCGTCGGCGGTTCGACGTGGCTGCCGGTCTGCGGCGGCTGCGGGAGGGGCCGGCCGGGTACACGGGGCCCGGTACGGACGCCTCGCCCGTGGTGCAGGCGCGGGACGAGCTGTCGGTCCTGGTGCGCTGGACCGTCAACCGGGCCGGGGCGACCGGGTTCGTCGGCCGGCTGGCCAGCCTGCTCAGCGACCACGGGCCGCAGTGCCACGAGGTGTGGCTGGAGGTGCCCGACATAGACGGGGCGATCCACGGGATGCAGGTCTTCGCCTGCATGCTGTACCAGGCCGATCACCGGGAGAGCGCGCAGTTCTGGTGGCAGCTCGCCGCCGGCGCCGGCAGCGGTGCCGCCGCGTACTGCCTGCACCTGCACCACCTCGGCCTGGGCGAGCCCGCCGAGGCCGGCCACTGGCGTACGCAGCTCCAGCAGGACGGCGGACCCGACGACGAGTTCATATCCGGCGTGCGGCTCTTCGCCGACTACGTCGACCGCAACTGCACACCCGGCTGGGAACCGCACATGCACCGGGAGATACAGCGTCTGGCTTCCCGCGCGGACGTCCGCGACGCGCTGGTCTGCCGGCCGGAAAGCGAGATCGCCGACCGCTTCGAACGCTACTGCGAGCAGCACTGAACGGAAGAAGGGTGTCCCGGTGCCGAAACCCACGCGCCCGCCGGTCAATTCCGCCATGCGTCCGAGGAACGGGCAGCCCTGTGCCCACCACGCTCCCGCCTGCCGGCGGAGCTGCCGGTGCCGCAGCCGCGGCAGCGGTGCCGACACGCACCTGCTGCACGGCCTGTACTACGGCCTCGGTACCGGGCTGGCGGGCCTGCTCTTCTGGTGGATACAGCAGATGATCTAGCCCAATCCCCCCGCCACACCGGGCGGCGCCGCGCCGCAGACCTCCGTGCGCGGTGCCGCCCGGCTGCCTTTCCGGGACGGGTGTTCAGGTGGGGTTCGAGACTGTTACGCCGTGGTTCTCCAGCCAGGTGACCGGGTCCTTCGCCGATCCGTACTCCGGTGTCGTGCGGACCTCGAAGTGCAGGTGCGGGCCCGTGACGTTGCCGGTGGCGCCGGACTTGGCGATGGCCTCGCCCATGCCGACCGAGGTGCCCGCGGAGACGTCGATCTGCGAGAGGTGGGCGTAGTGGGTGTAGTCCCCGTCGCCGTGCTTGACGACGATCTGGTAGCCGAAGGAGTCGTCCCAGCCGGCGGTGACGACCGTTCCCTTGGCCGCGGCCTTGACCGTCGTGCCGGTGGGTACTGACCAGTCCTGGCCGGTGTGGCCGTTCTCCCAGTTCGCGCCCGACGCCTCGTACCCCGCCGTGGGGGTGCTGCCGTCGACGGGCATGACGGCGGTCGGGTCGTCCGCTGTGGTGTCCGTGCCGTACGAGGCGTTGTCGGCGTCCGTGCTGCCGGAGCCGTCGGCCGCGGGGCCGTCGAGGGAGAGCTCCGTGCCGGGGGCGATCAGGTTCGGGTCGTCGCCGATGACGGACTTGTTGTTCTCGTACAGCGTCTGCCAGCCGCCGTCCACGTCCTGCTCCGCCGCGATGACGGAGAGGGTGTCGCCGGAGGCGACGGTGTAGGTGGTGTCCTCCTCGGCGAAGGCACCGGACGCGCCGATGACGGGCAGGGCGAGCGTGGCGCCGGCTGCCGACGCGCGGGTGGCGAGCTTGCGGGCGCTGCCGGGGCGGCGCCGCCCTCGGTGGCGGCCGTGAGGGGATGACATCTGTCGGGCCTCTTTCTCCGGACGCCTGCGGGGTGAGCTGTCGGGTTCGGGCTGGAGCTGCCCGGCCGCCGGCTTCGGCGGGCCTCACCCCTAGCCGTCCGGAGGGACGGCGCGGTCCGGTGGTGGCCGGACCCGTGGGTCCCCCGCTCCTGCCCTGCGGTGGGAACTGATCGGCGGGTACCGCGGCGCCGGGGGCAGGACTCGGCGGTCCGGCGCACGTCGGGCGTTCGACTTCCGAACGGGCAGTCACGCTAGGGGGCTCGTGTGTTCGATGACAAGGTCATCGCGCATTCCGGCGGAACAATTGACTCCGCGTCGCGGTGAGTTGACCTGGCGCAGCCGCCGGACCCGGGCAAGGGCTGATTTGCCCGCGGCGATCCGACAAAGGGCGCCCCTGGTGGCGATGCGCCGACATGCCTGAAGCGCGCTCCCGCCATCCGCGTCCGGTCCCGTCGCGCCTCGCTCCGGTCCGTCCGGCCCGTCGGGCCCCGGCGCTGTACGGGGGATTCCCGGCCGCGGGCCGTGTCCGAAAAAATACCCCCCCGGGTAATTGTGTTACGGTCGGCTGTATACCCCCCGGGGTACTCAGTCAGCCACTGGAAGGGAGCACGGCGTGTTCTTCCTCGACACCATCGAGGTGCCCGGCCTCGGCAATCGCAGCTATCTCGCCGGCGGCGAGCACACCGCCGTCGCCGTCGACCCGCCGCGGGACGCCGATCGCATGATCGCCGCCGCCGCGCGGCGCGGGGTGCGGATCTCGCACGTCGTCGAGACGCACGTGCACAACGACTACGTCACCGGCGGGCTGGAGCTGGCCCGGATGACCGGCGCCGCGTACCTCGTGCCCGCCGGGGCGCGGGTCGCCTTCTCGCGCGTGCCCGTGCGCGACGGGGACCGTACGGAGGTCGATGCCGCCTCCCGCCTCGTGCTGCGCGCGCTGGCCACGCCCGGCCACACCCCCCACCACACCTCGTACGTGCTGGAGGAGGACGGCGTGGCCGTCGCGGTGTTCACCGGGGGTTCCCTGCTCATCGGGACCGTCGGCCGGCCCGACCTGGTCGAGCCGCGGCTCACCGAGTCGCTGGCCCGGGCGCAGCACGCCTCCGCGCGGCGCCTCGCCGACGAGCTGCCCGAGGAGACCGCCGTGCTGCCCACCCACGGGTTCGGCAGCTTCTGCTCCTCCGGCCAGGCCACCGGCGGCGACACCACCATCGGGCGGGAGAAGGCCGTCAACGACGCCCTGGTCCGCGACGTCGACGCCTTCGTCGCCGACCTGCTCGCCGGGCTCGACGACACCCCCGCCTACTACGTCCACATGGGCCCCGTGAACGCCGCGGGACCCGCCCCCGTCGACCTCACCCCGGCCGCGCCCGCCACCGCCGCGGAGATCGCCGAGCGGCTCGCCGCGGGGGAGTGGGTCGTCGACCTGCGCAACCGCGTCGCTTTCGCCGAGGGCCACGTCGCCGGCTCGGTCAACTTCGAGGCCGCCGGGCAGCTCGCCACGTACCTCGCCTGGCTCATCCCGTGGGGCAAGCCCGTCACCCTGCTCGCCGAGTCCGCGGAGCAGCTCGCCGACGCCCAGCGCGAGCTCGTACGGGTCGGCATCGACCGCCCCGCCGCCGCGGCCACCGGCACCCCCGCCGACTGGGTACGCGACGGCGACACCCCGGACTCCTTCCCCCGCGGCACCTTCGCCGACCTCGCCGGGAGGGCCGGGCAGGCCGCGAAGGCCGGGCAGGCGGACGAAGCCTCCGCCACCCCCGCCGGCACCGTCGTCCTCGACGTACGCCGCGACGCCGAGCGCCGCGCCGCCGGGTACGTCGAGGGGTCGGTCCACATCCCCATCCACACCCTCCCCCAGCGCCTCGCCGACGTCCCCGCCGGCGAGGTGTGGGTGCACTGCGCCGGCGGCATGCGCGCCGCCATCGCCGCCTCCCTGCTGGACGCCGCCGGCCGCGACGTCGTCGCCGTCGACGACTCCTTCGACTCCGCCGCGCAGGCGGGGCTCACCGTACGGACCACCGCCTGATGGGCGCCCGGGGAGGCCGGGCACGCCCGGGTGCCGTGCCGTGACCGGCGTCATACTCGCCGTCGCCGCCGGGGCCCTCATCGGCCTCGCCCTCGGCGCCCTGGGCGGCGGCGGCAGCGTGCTGGCCGTGCCCGCGCTGATCTACCTGCTCGGCTTCGGCCCCATCGGGGCGACCACCGCCGCTCTGGTCATCGTCGCCCTCACCTCCGCCACCGCGCTCGCCGCGCACGCCCGCGAAGGGCAGGTGCGGTGGCGTACGGGGCTGCTGTTCGCGGCGGCCGGAGTGCTGCCGGCGATACTCGGCGGGGCGCTCGCCGCACACGTCCCCGGGGCGCTGCTGACGGCGGCCTTCGCCGTGGTCGCGGGGGCGGCGGCGGTGTGCATGCTGCGCTGCCGCCGCCGCGCCGGGGCCGCCGGGGCGGTACGCCCCGGGCGTGCCGTCGCGGCCGGGGCGGGGCTCGGCGGGGTCACGGGGTTCGTCGGCGTCGGCGGGGGCTTCCTCGCCGTACCGGCGCTGGTGCAGGTGCTCGGCATGCGGATGAGGGCGGCGGTCGGGACCAGCCTGCTGGTGATCACCGTCAACTCGCTCGCCGCGCTCGCCAGCCGGGCCGGCACGGTCGCGGACCTCGACTGGGCGGTCGTCGGCCCCTTCACCGGCGTCGCCGTCCTCGGCGCCTCGGCCGGCAAGCGGCTGGGCGCCCGGGTCTCCGGGGACGCGCTGCAGCGGATCTTCGCCGTCGTACTGCTCGCGGTGGCCGCGTTCATGCTCGTCGACGCGGTGGCGTGAGCCGGCCGCGAGGAGTGATCATGCCAGCGACAGGAACAGCTTCTCCAGCCGGGCGCGCATCGCCTCGGGGTCCTCCCCGTTCCTGCGGCCGGACTCCATGTCGGTCACGCACTGCTGCAGCCCGGTCGCGATGATCGCGAACCCGGCGCGGTCCAGCGCCCGTGAGGCGGCGGCGAGTTGCGTGACGACGTCCTCGCAGTCGCGCCCCTCCTCGATCATCCGGATCACTCCGGAGATCTGGCCCTGGGCCCGGCGCAGGCGGTTCAGCACGGCCTTGAGGTCCGCGCCCTCCAGCTCCAGTTCCACGCTCACTCCTCGGAATAAATACCCCTAGGGGTACTGTACGTCCCGGCCCGGGACGTAGTCGAACAGTAAGGACAACACCGCCATGACCAGCATTCCCGCCACCCTCGCCACGGACCAGGCCCGCACGCGGCTGGACCGGCTCGTCGTCATCGACGTGCGCACCCCCGCCGAGTACGCCTCCGGGCACCTGCCCGGCGCCGTGAACATCCCCCTGGACCACGTCCGCCGCGCGCTGGACGACATACGCCACGCCGCCGAGCGGCGCGACCTGCTCGTCGTCTGCGCCTCCGGAGCCCGCTCCGAGAACGCCTGCAAGCTCCTCGCCGAGGAGGGCATCACCGCCGCGACCCTGGTCGGCGGCACCGGTGCCTGGGCCGCGGCCGGGCACGACCTGCACACCCCGGCGGCCTGCGACACCCGGGCCGGCTGGAGCATGGAGCGCCAGGTGCGCTTCACCGCGGGCAGCGTGGTGCTCCTCGGCCTCCTCCTGGGCGTCCTCGTCCACCCGGCCCTGCTGCTGATCCCGGCCGGCATAGCGGGCGGCCTGGTCTTCTCCGCGCTGACGAACACCTGCGGCATGGCGGCCGTCCTCGGCAAGCTCCCGCACAACCGCCCGCGCACGGCCGACCTCGACGCCGCCCGGACGGCGCTGCGCGGCAGCTGAGCGCGGGGGCGCCGAGGGCGCGCCGTCAGGTCACCAGGCCCTGGCGGTACGCGTAGACGACGGCCTGCACCCGGTCCCGCAGATCGAGCTTGGTCAGGATGCGGGACACGAACGTCTTGACCGTCTCGTGGCTGAGCTGGAGGGACGCGGCGATCTCGCCGTTGGACAGGCCGTCGGCGATGAGGCGCAGGACTTCGAGTTCGCGCGGCGTCAGCGGGATGTCGCGCGGGGCGCCGTCCGCGGGGCGGATGCGAGCGGCGTAGCGGCCGACGAGCTGCCGGGTCACCTCGGGGTCCAGCAGGGCCGCGCCCCTGGCCACGGTGCGGATGCCGTGCAGCAACTGGGCCGGCGGCGCGTCCTTGAGGAGGAAGCCGGCGGCGCCGGCGCGCAGGGCCTCGTACACGTACTTGTCCAGGTTGAACGTCGTCAGGACGAGCACCTTCGCCGGGCGCGGCACCCGGGCGCCCGCCAGCAGGCGGGTGGCCTCGATGCCGTCGAGCACCGGCATGCGCACGTCCATCAGCACGACGTCCGGGCGCAGCCGGCCGGCGAGGTCGACGGCGCTCTGCCCGTCGCCGCACTCCCCGGCCACCTCCAGGTCCGGCTGGGCGCCGATGATCGTCACCAGGCCGGTACGGACCAGCACCTGGTCGTCGCAGATCAGAACCCGGATCGGCGCGGTCACGAGGCGCTCCCCGCCGGGATCCGGGCCCGTACGACGAAGCCACCGCCCGTCCCGCCGCCCGCGCTGAACTCGCCGCCCAGCACGTCCACCCGCTCGCGCAGCCCCGCCAGCCCCCGGCCGCTGCCGCCGGGGGAGGGGGACGGGGCGGCGGCGGCCGTGCTCACCTCCACGGTGATCTCACCCGCGCCGTGGTGCACCGCGACCGCCGTGGCGCTGCCGCGCGCGTGCTTCAGGGCGTTCGTCAGCGCCTCCTGGACGACGCGGTACGCGACGAGGTCGGCGCTGCCCGTCGACTCCGGCGGCGTGCCCTTCTCCGTGAACTCCACCGGCTGCCCTGCCAGCCGCGTCTGCTCCACCAGCGTCAGCAGCCTGCCGACGGACGGGATGCCGCCGTCGCCGTCGTAGCCGGGGTCGAGCACGTCGAGCAGGTGCCGCAGGTCCGTGAGGGCGCGGCGGCCGGTGTCGGTGACCGCCCCCAGGGTCGCGTCGAGGCGGTCGGGCGCGGCGGACAGATAGCGGGCCGCCTCGGCCTGCACGACCATCGCGGTCACGTGGTGGGTGACGACGTCGTGCAACTCCCGGGCGATGCGGGTGCGTTCCGTGGTACGGGTGTCCTCGGCGACCCGGCGCCGGTGCGCGGCCTCCGCCGCCCGGGTCGAGCGCAGCCACGAGCCCATGCCCCACACCAGGGCCATCGCCAGGTAGTACATGACGAACTCGCTCGGCCCCTCGGTCCCGCCCACCGCGACGAGCGCAACGGCCAGTGCCGCGTACGCGGCGGAGAACAGCAGCGCCAGGGGGCGCCGGTGGCGCTCCAGGTGGGCGCCCGCGCTCATCAGGGCGATGGCCTGCGCGGTGCCGGCGAGGGAGTGGTAGCCGCGGAGCTGGTCGACGGCGAAGCCGGCCGTCACCAGGGTGAGGCAGAGCAGCGGCGCCCGGCGGCGGATCGCGAGCGGCAGGCACTGGAACGCGACCGCGGCGACGGCGAGGGCGTCGAACTCGCGGCCCGGGAGGCCGCCGAGCTGGGTGCCGTGGGTGTGCGACGCCGGGAGGAGGGCGGCGAGGAGGATGAGGAGCCCGAGCGGGAGGTCCCGGACCGTGACGTCGAACCGGTGCCACAGCTCCGGGAGTTGCCGAGGACTCGTCACCGCTGGAGTGTAGCCGCGGCGGCGCGGGCCGCCGCGGCCCCGTGGTCCCGGCACGACCGGCTTCCGCCCGCCCCGCCCCGTACCGGCGCCTAGCCCTCGGCCGCGATGTCCTCGGCCGCCTCGTCCGCGACCTTGCGGATCGCCGCCACCGCCACGTCGGGCTCGTCGGCGTAGATGTAGTGCTCGCTGTTCTGCGCCGTGCTCAGCTCGCTCCGCTCCGACACCGCCAGCCACTTGCGCTGCCCGGCGAGCCACGCGCGCTCCAGCCCCGGCCCGTACTCGGGCACCGTCGCGAGGTGCTCCTTCCCGTGCCGGACCACCTCGACCGGGATGTCCCCCGCGGACCGCACCTCGCCGTCGGTCACCGTCAGCTTCTCCGCCCCCTGCCCGCCGAGGACCGCCAGCGTCTTCTCGCGCAGGTCGACCGCCGGGCCGGTCGCCGACTCGGGTATCTCCTCGGCGAGGTCGGCGTTCTGCGTCGGCGAGGTGGCGTCCATGAGGACGAGCCCCCTGACCCGGTGGGTGTGGTCGGGCGCGTAGCGGGCGGAGATCAGCCCGCCCAGCGAGTGCCCCGCCAGCACCACGGGCCGGTCGCCGGCGACCTGCTCGATCACCCCGGTCAGCACCGTGCCCGTGCTCTCGATCGTCTGCGGCCCGGCCGGCTTGTCGCTGGCGCCCTGGCCCAGCCGGTCGTACGCGCACACGCGGTCCTTCTCGCTCAGCGTCTTCTGGATGCCGGCGAGTTTCGTCAGGTCGTCGCCGCCCCCGGAGAGCAGGACGACCACCGGGCGGCCCTCGGCGGCGGTGCCGGAGCAGGAGACGTTCACCGACTGCCCGTCGACCTCGATCTTCTCGGCGCCGGTGGGCGGTTCGCCGTCCGCCGTACGCTCCTGGGCGGCGGCGCCCGCCCCGTCGCCGCCGCCGTCGGCCGGGTCGGAGGAGTCCGAGCAGCCGACGAGCCCTGCGCCGGCCGCCGTGCAGCACAGCCAGACCAGTGCCGTCGCGGTGGCGTTGCTGCGGAAGCTGCGGAACACGTTGTCCTCCAAGGAGCGGGAATCCGGGCCCGGACCGGCGGGTCCGCCGCGCTCCGGGTCCCCAGAACGCTAGGGACCCGGCGGCCCCGGAATCGTCACCGCAGGGAGGACACCTGCGCGTAGCTCGCACGGGGGACAGCGGCGGGCGCGCGCGGCCGGTCCCGCGCGGCGGCGGGGGGTGTGCGGACGTTTCCCGGTGCGGCGGTGCCGCGCACGGCTACGCTCGCGCACATGAGCGCTGGGAGCGGTGCGAGCGGATGGATACGTGCCGCCGGCGGGTCGCTGCGCAGGCGGCTGCCCGCGGTGGCGGGGATCGCCGGGCTGCTCGTCGGGGCGGCGGCGACGTGGCTGGTCGCGGACTCCGGCGGCGACGACCCCGACCCCGTTCTCGACTACGCGGACGCGGACGAGGGCCTGGTGCGTACCGCCGCAGACGCCTGGCGCGCCGCGCCCCCCGAGGACCGCCCGCGCGGCGGGATCTCCGTCGTCCACGCCGGCCGCGCCGGCGACCGCGACGTCGTCGTCCTGCTCGACGAGACCGGCCTCGGCAGCGCCTACGTGCGGCCAGCGGAGGGCGACGGGGCCGTGGAGTGGGTCACGCCGATCGGCTCGGCCGCGGACGACGAGGAGCCCGCGCGGGTCGCCGCCCGGTCGCTGCTGCTCGGACCCGCCGACGGGCCGGGCGACATCTGGGTGGGCGGCGGCTCCTCGCCCGGGCGCTACGAGGCCGCGGTGCTCGACGGGGACGGCGTGCGGTGGCGGCCCGTCGACGTCGAGGACGGGGTGGCGCTCGGCGTACCGGAGGCCGGCCCGGATGGCTGCGGGCTGCGGGTCGTAGCCGACCGGGGCCGCGGGCTCCTGCACGCCGTACGGTCCGGGCGCAGCCCCGTCGGGGCCGTGCTCCAGGGCGACGTACGGCCGCTGGACGGCTCCGGGCGCCGGCCGCCGGCGGACCGGCCGCGCGTGGGGGAGCGGGAACTCGACGCCGCGCAGCTGCGGTTGCTGTCCCGCTTGGCCTGCGTCGACACGAACGACACGCGGGAGCCGCTTACCGGCCTGTGGTATGTCTCGGAGCTGTGGCGCGGCGAACTGCCCGCGGGCGGCACCGGTTCGCTGCTCACCCTGGGCGCGGTCGAGGAGAACCTGCTGCTGCTCGCCTCGGACGACCGCGACCGGGGCGGCTTTGTGCGCCGCGGCGGCGTGGAGGGCACGCAGTGGCGCGACGCCGCGGTGGCGTCCTGGTACGACTCGACGGACCCGGCCGAGGACGGCCCGTACCGGCACTGGATCGTGGTCGCGGGCACGCAGGAGGTCGAGCGGATCGAGGTCGTCCTCGGCGACGGCAGGCGGATCACCGGGCAGGGCAGGTATCTGACCGTCGACCTGGAGGAGTACGGGATCGACAGCGGCACGACCGCGTACGAGGTGACGGCGGTGGACGGGGACGGGGACCCGGTGCGGGTGCTGCGGTAGCCGGTCGCCGTCCCCGCGCGCCGCGCGTCAGCCGCGGGCCATGGCGATGACGCCGGAGAGGCGTTCGCCGGCCTCGTAGATCATGTACGGCACGCCGCGGTCGGTGCCGAACGCGGGTGCGGCCGCGCGGCCGTTCTCCGGGCCCGCGGCGCGGGAGTCGTAGAAGACGCCGAGGTGGTTGCGGTGGGAGAAGTCGGCGCCGACCTCCGTGATGAGGATGTTCCCGCCGCTGCCCTTGTCGGTGTGGTAGACGACGTACGCGCTGCCGCCGCGCTCCAGCAGGTGGGCGCCGGAGACGTCGGAGGCGCCGACGGCGGCGTGGTCGATGAGCGGCGCGGGGTCGAACGTCCAGCTGCGCCCGTCGGCGGACCAGCCCCAGCCGATGTCGCGGTGGTTGCTGCGGTCGTTGCGCATGAACAGCATGACGTAGTGGGCGCCGCGGCCCGGGAGTTCGTACGGGAAGACGCGCGCGTAGGACGTCTCGGTGGTGCCGGCCGGGAGCATGGCGGTGGTCAGCACGGTCTTGTCGTACGTGAAGCCGATGCCGTCCTTGGAGCGGGCGAGCCGGGTGGTGTTGTTCTCGCCGTGGAAGTAGAGCCACAGCTCGCGGCGTCCGGCGTGCCACATGACGTGCGGCGAGGAGACGTGGCTGACGCTGTAGTGCGGGGCCCACACGTTCTTGACGACCGGGTTGCGCGGGAACTCGGTGAACGGCCCCTCCAGGGAGTCGCCGTAGGCGAGGCAGATGCCGCCGGGGTTCTCGTGGGGGGCGTAGTAGAGGTAGTAGCGGCCGAGGGGGGCGGGGAGGCGGTCGTAGACGCCGCGGACGCAGGGGAAGATGATCTCGCCGCTGGGGTTGTAGGAGAGCTGCCCGGGGACGAGCAGGGTGCGCACGTAGCGGTAGTCGGGGAACCCGCCGGGCGCGGCGGCCGCGGGGGCGGCGGCGGGCCCGCCGAGGGCGAGCACGCTCCCGCCGGCGGTGACGGCGGACGCGGCGGAGGCGGTGCGCAGGAAGCGGCGGCGGTCGAATGCCATGGCGTGGGGGCTCCTTGTCGGCGACGCGTGCTAATACGTATTAGCTCAAGGGCGTGAACCCAGAGGGCAAGTGCCTGTGCGGATGCCAGGACTGTGCCGCCGCCCCCGGACCCCGTCAACCCGGCCCGCAGGCTAATCACGGGTAATAACGGCCGGCCCCGGTGGAGACGGCGGAACCGTGCTGCGGCGGAACCGTGCTGCGGCCGGACCGGCTCGGCCGGACCGGCCGCGGCCGGACCCGCTGCGGCGGGACTATGTGTCCGGGCAGGGGCGGTAGCGCGTCTCCTCTTCGATGCGGCGGGCCTCGGCCCTGTGGCGGGCGGCCCGTTCGGGGTCGTCCGCCTCGGCTATCGCCGCCAGCGCCGTCAGGGCGCGGTGCTCCGTCAGCGGCAGGTCGAGTTCGCGGGCCGTGGTCAGCGCGAGGTCCGCGTGGTCGGTCGCCGTGGCCGCCTCGCCGGCGGCCAGGTGGAGGGACGCGAGGGCCGCGTGCGCCTCGGCCTGCTGGTGGCGGAAGCCGTAGCGGCGGGCGATGGCCATGGCCGCCGTGAGGTGGCCGGCGGCCGGGGCGAGGCGGCCGCGCAGGCGGTGCAGTTCGCCGAGGGTGAGCAGGGAGTCCGCCTCCTCGCTGGGGTCGCCCACCTCGCGTGCGGTGCGCAGCGCCTGCTCCGCGTGCGGCTCGGCGAGGTCGGGGCGGCCGCTGCCGAGGCGGGCGCGGGCCAGCGCCCCGTGGGCGCCGGCGTCGTGCTGGCGCGTGCGGTGCTCGCGGGCGAGCCGCATCGCCTCGTCGGCGTCCGCGAGCGCCGCTTCGTACTGCCCGAGGCAGGTGTGGATCAGCGACCGGTTGATCAACGGGCTGATGGTGCGCGGCGGCTGCCCGTGGGCCAGGCAGACCTCGATCGACTCGGTGGTGCGCTCCAGTCCGCGGTCGAGCTGGCCGAGGTAGGCGTGGACCAGGCCCAGGGTGTTGAGCGACCCGCCCAGCTGTACGGGCTTGTCCAGGCCGCGCAGCACCTCCATGCCGAGCTGCTGCCAGTGCAGCGCCCGGCGCATGTCGCCGCGCTGGCCCGCGTGCACCGCGAGGTTGCTGAGGATCGCCGCCTCGCCCGCCTCCAGGCCGGTGTCGCGGTAGTCGTCCAGCGCGCGGTGCAGGGCATCGAGCGCGGCGGCGGAGTCGCCGCTGTTCTGCCCCAGCAGCCCCAGGCTGTGGTACATCGCCCCGCGCGCCTGCACCTCGCCGTGCTCCTCCGCCGCCCGCAGCCCCGCGGTGGCCGTCGCCTTCCACTCGGGCTGGTGGCCGCAGTAGTAGAAGAACATCCGCAGCTGGTCGGCCAGTTGCCAGGACAGCTCGTACGGGCCGGCCGCCGCGGCGCGGATGGTGACGGCGACGAGGTTGGCCCGCTCCTCGTCGAGCCAGGTGAGCGCCTGCTGCCGGTCGCGGAACCGGCCGGAGGTGTGCCGCGGCCTGGGCAGCTGGGCCAGGCCCGTGAAGTCGAAGGCCGTGGCGGCGTCCGCGGAGGCCAGATACCAGTCGCCCAGCCGCCGCCACGCCGCCTCGCCGTCCGGGTCGGCGGCGGCCCGCTCGGCGGCGTACAGCCGCAGGAGGTCGTGGAAGAGGAACCGGTCCGCGCCCGTGTGCTGCACGAGGCCCGCGGTGGCCAGCCGGTCCAGCGGCTCCTCCGCCTCGGCGGGGGCGCAGCCGAGCAGCGCGGCGGCCGACGCCGCCGTGAAGTCCGGCCCCGGGTGCAGCCCGAGGAGGCCGAACAGCCGCGCCGCGGCCGGCTCCAGGGCGGCGTAGGAGTGGTCGAAGGCGGTACGGACCGCGGCCTCGCGGTCGCCGGCGATGGACAGCTTCGCCAGCCGCCCGTCGTCCGCCAGCTCGTCCGCGTACGCGCCGAGGGAACGCCCCGGCCGCGCCGCCAGGTTGGCCGCGCCGATCCGCAGTGCCAGCGGCAGCCGGGCGCACAGCTCCGCCAGCCGGCCCGCCGCCGCGGGCTCCGCGGCGACCCGCTGCTCGCCGAGGATGCCGGCGAGCAGGTCGGTCGCCTCGCCGGGGCGCAGGACGTCCAGCCGTACGGGGTGCGCCGCGTGACTGGCCGTCAGCCCCCGCAGGTCGGAGCGGCTGGTGACGAGCACCGCCACGCCCGCGGTGCCGGGCAGCAGGGGGCGTACCTGCTCGGCGTCCGCCGCGTCGTCGAGCACCAGCAGGACGCGGCGGTCGGCGACCCGGCCGCGGAACGCCCCGGCCCGGTCCTCCAGCGACTCGGGGATGGCGGCGGCGTCCTCGCCGGAGACGCGCAGC
Source organism: Streptomyces aculeolatus (assembly GCF_020400605.1). Classification (GTDB taxonomy): domain Bacteria; phylum Actinomycetota; class Actinomycetes; order Streptomycetales; family Streptomycetaceae; genus Streptomyces; species Streptomyces aculeolatus. Next base: position 63,875 of record NZ_JAINRD010000006.1, read on the forward strand.
AGGCCGGCGAGGACGTCGGCGGGCTCCCGGGGGCGTTCGCGGGTGCCCTGGAGGCGTACGTACCACTGGCCGTCGGGGAACGCCCGGCGCAGCCGGTGGCCGAGGTGGACGGCCAGCGCCGTCTTGCCGACGCCGGGGGAGCCGGAGACGACGACGGGCGCGGCGTCGGGGGACTCCAGCAGCTCCGCGAGGCGGTCGACGAGGCCGGTCCGGCCGGCGAAGCCCCGTACGGCGGGCGGGAGCTGGCACTGCGCGAGCCAGGCGGGCGGGGCGGACGACGGCCCGCGTACGGCGGCGGACCGCACCGACTGCGGGCCGCCCGGCCCGGGCCCGCCCGGCCCGGGCCCGCCCGGCCCGGGCCCGCCCGGCCCGGGCCCCCTCGTCCCTGGCCCTCCCGGCTCCGGGCCGCTCAGCTCCGGGTCGCCGCCCAGCACCGCCAGGTGCAGCTGCTGGAGCTGCCGCCCCGGGTCGATGCCCAGCTCCTCGGCGAGCAGGCCGCGGACGCGCCGGTAGTGGTCGAGCGCGTCGGCCGGGCGGCCGCAGCGGTACAGGGCGGTCATGTACTGGGCGGCCAGCCGCTCGTCCAGCGGGTGGACGGCGCTGCGCTCGGCGAGCGCGGCCAGCAGCGCGGCGTGGTCGCCGAGGCGCAGCCGTACGTCGGCGCAGTCCAGCTCCGCGGCGAGCAACTCCTTGGCGAGGCCGTCGCGTACGCCGTTGAACCACGGGGTGTCGACGCCGGGGAACGGCGCGCCGCGCCAGAGCGCGAGCGCCTCGCGGAAGAGGCCCGCCGCCCCGGCGTCGTCCTGCGCGGCCCGGCCCAGGGTGAGCAGCAGGCGGAAGCGGTGTACGTCCACGGTGTCGGCGGGGCCGACGGCCAGTCCGTAGCCGTCCGAGCCGCGGGCGAGGGTTGCCTGCGAGCCGGAGAGGGTACGGCGTAGGCGGGACAGGTAGCTGTACAGCGTCTCCCTGGCCCGCTGCGGCGCGGTGTACCCCCAGACCCGGTGGACGAGCTGCTCCGTGGGCACCGCGCGGCCCGCGTCCAGCAGCAGCGCGGCGAGAACGCTCCGCTGCCGTGCGGGCCCGAGATCGACCGGACGGCCGTCGTCCGCCACGGCCTCGATCCCGCCCAGCAGTCGAAACTCCATGCACGTCCCTCGTCTGCCCGGCCGCCCGCCCGGCGGCGCCACCAGCGGATTCTAGGTGCCTGCAAGGTTCTTGCCAGGTCGGTTCCGCATCGTGGATGTCATCACCGGCCGCGGGGCCGTCACACGGGGGGACGGCCGCGTGATCGACGATGCTCGCGCGGGGCCGGGTGCCATCGATCGGGGGACGATCATGCTCCGCATTCACTTCCGCGACGCCGACCTGGTCAGGACGCGCGTCGCCGACGCGCCCGACCCGCTCTGGGAGATCGTCGTCAGCCTGCACCGGCTGCAGACCCGCAGGGGCCGGTACGTGCACGCCGCGTGGTACCGCATGGCCCGCCGGATGCTCCGCGAGAAGGGCCTGGAGCGCGCGGTGCGCGAGACCCTCGTCCCGCTGTACCCGCGCGCGCGGTACTTTCCGGACTTCCTGACGCCCGGTCAGGCGCCCGGCGAGGCCGTGACGTCGTTCCGCGACGGCGCGGAGCTGCTGCTCGCGGCGCCACCCCGCCGGGTACGCCGCGAAGTCGGCCGCCTCGCCCGTACGGTCGGCGCCCCCGCGTGGGCGCCGCGGCTCGCGGAGACGGCGGAGCGCAGGGATTTCGTACGCCTCCTGCGCGCCTACTACGAAGCCGTCGTCGCCCCCTGGACCGACCACATGCAGGCCCGGCTGGAAGCCGAGCGCACCGCCCGCCTGCGCGGGCTGCTGCACGGCGGCGCCGACGGCATGCTCGCCGGCCTCGCCCCGGCGATGCACTGGCGCGCGCCGGTGCTCCAGGTGCGCTACCCCGCCGGGGTGGACCGGGACCTTCGGCTGGACGGGCGGGGTCTGACGCTCGTGCCGTCGTACTTCGCGGACGACGCCCCCGTGAGCCTCGCCGACCCCGAACTCCCGCCTGTCCTCTGGTACCCGGTCCACCACCGGCAGGCCCCCGTACCCCCCGACCGCGGCCGACCGCCGGAGGAGCGACTCGGAGCACTCCTCGGCAGGGCCCGGGGGGCCGTTCTGCACGCCGCCGCGTACGGCGCGACGACGGGCGAACTCGCCCGCGCCACCGGCGTCTCCGCCTCCGCGGCCAGCCGCCACGCGGGCACGCTGCGCGACGCGGGGCTGATCACCACGGTCCGCGACGGCAGCTCGGTCCTGCACACCCTGACCCCGGCCGGCGCGGCGGTGCTGCGCGCGTCAGGTGCGTCGGGTGCGTCCGGTGCGTCCGGCGCGGTGCCCGCCCGGCGGGCCGGGGACGGGAGCGGGCCCGCCGGCCCGGCCCCCGGCCCGCCGCGGTGCGGCTGCGGTGCGGGCGGTCAGCAGACGGTCAAGGAATCCGCCTTGTCGTTCTTGGAGTTGCCGACGTAGGAACTCGACGACGGGGCCGTGGAGATCCACAGGGTCGACCAGCCGCTGCTCGTCCAGTTGTAGACGTAGGTCTTGGTGCCCCTGGACTGCCCATGATGTGAATCCTCCATTCCTGCACTCCCCGCACCCCCTGCGCGGGGCCCGCAACCGGAGGACCGGGCCGTGTCCACCCGGCCCTCCGTGTTGCGGCCACCACGATCACCCGCCGGGCCCCGCGCGGACCACCCCCTTGCTCCCCACCGCAAACCCCCCGGCCACGGCCCCGCGCCGGCCGCGTACGGCCGCGGCGAGGTGCCCGGCCGGGTAGGGGCCCGGGTGCCGCATTGGCCGTATGGTTCCGGGAAGTCGGCAGTGGATAGGCTCAACTCTCCGCGTACGTAAGCAAGTTCGACCGTTGCGAGACGAGGAGTGTGGGCAGTGACGCCTGACGAAGGACCCGCGATACCCGGCATCCCGACCGACCGTCCGACCTCGGCCCGCGTCTACGACTGGATGCTGGGCGGCAAGGACAGCTACGAGGTCGACCGCGACATGCTCCGGGTCGGGCTGAAGCGGTTCCCCGAGGGCGTGGACATCACCCGGCAGAACCGGCAGTTCCTCTACCGTGCGGTGCGCTACCTCGCGCGCGAGGCCGGGATCCGCCAGTTCCTCGACATGGGCTGCGGCCTGCCCACGAACAACAACGTCCACCAGGTCGCCCAGGAGTACGGCGAGTCCCCCAGGGTCGTCTACGTCGACATCGACCCCATCGTCCTGGCCCACGGCCGCGCGCTCCTCGCCGACGACGACTCCACCGTCGTGATCACCGCCGACATGCGCGACCAGGAGGTCGTCCTCGGCCACCCGGACCTCCAGCGGCTCATCGACTTCGACGAGCCGCTCGCCGTGCTCTTCCTCTCGGTGCCCCACCACCTGACCGACGCCGACGACCCGCGCGGCATCCTGCGTACCGTCATCGACGGCGCCGTGCCGGGCAGCTATCTCGCGCTCTCCCAGGTCGTCTCCGAGGACGAGGAGTACGCCAGGGCCACGACCGAGTACATGAACACCACCCGCGTCCCCTGGGTGACCCGCACCCCCCAGCAGATCGACGCCTTCACCGACGGCCTGGAGCCGGTCGACCCCGGCATGGTGAACCTCGTGAACTGGCGCCCGGACCCGACCCAGCCGCCGCTGCCGCCGGTCTCGCCGGAGCTGGAGGCGTACGTGGGCGTCACGAAGAAGAGCGACAAGCTGTACGAGTACGGCGGCGTCCTCCGCAAGCCCTGACGCAGGCCGGGGGCGGTACGGCCCTCCGGAGTGCGTTCAGAAACTGAACGCGGAAGAGCAGACCTCGGGTTGAGTCCTGACGAGAGGTGTTGACAGCGGTTTCGGGCGGCTCTAGTTTCCTGCACGCCCCTCTGAGAGCGCTCTCACCCTCCTCTGTCCCCCACTCATTGCGAGGTACGCAGCTCGTGGGACCACATCCGAAGCGCAGGCGCACCCTCCTGGCCCTCACCGCCGCCACCGTCGCCGTCGGGGCCGCACTGCCCGCCGGGTCGGCCAGCGCCGCCGAGATACCGGTCGGGCAGGGGAGTTACTCCGACACCCGGCCGCCCGGCACCTCCGGGCCCGTCGACAACGCAGGGCAGCCGGTGTCGCCGAAGGTGACCGAGCGGGTCGCGGACCGGCCCGTACCGACCAACGACTGGTGGTCGTCGCTCGCGTTCCAGCGGGCCGCCGACAACCCGTACTCCCTGCCCATGTTCGGCCACCCGCTCAGCTACCGCGCCGTGGCCGGCGGGCTGGAGGTCGGGTACGCCACCGAGCACGTCGTCGTCGGGGGCGGCGCGCAGTACGAGTTCCAGCACAAGGCCGACCTGACCCTCGGCGTCGACGGCCTCAACTCGCCCGACGCGAAGGCGGACGGCTGGTCCGACTGGACCGTCAGCCCCTACTGGTCCGGCGGCGGCCGCACGCTGCGCGCCACCATCGGGCACGGCAGCCCCTTCGTCTACGCCGAGGCCACCGGCGGCGCCGCGCGGATCACCGCCGCCGCCGCGCCCGAGGTCTTCGCCGACGACGGCAACGCCCTCGGCATCACCGTCGGCGGCAAGCACTACGCGCTCTACGCCCCCACCGGCAGCGACTGGACGGTCTCCGGCAGCACCCTCAGCTCCGACCTCGGCGGCAAGGACTACTACTCCGTCGCCGTCCTGCCGGACACCGGCGCCTTCGAGACGTACGGCCGCTACGCCTTCAGCTTCGTCACCGGCTCCCGCGTCGACTGGGACTACGCGCCGGACCAGGGGCGGATGAACGCCACGTACACCCTTCAGACAGAGGCCCGCGAGGGCACCGAGACCGGCACCCTCCAGGCGCTCTACCCGCACCAGTGGAAGCACACCTCCGACCAGCTCACGGCGTACGAGTACGTCTCGCCGCGCGGCACCATGAAGGTCCGCGAGGGCGCCTCCTTCACCACCTCCCAGGACGTCACCGGCGTCCTGCCCGCGCTGCCGGAGTCTGACGGCGTGGACCGGGGGCAGCTGACGGCCTTCGTGAACGAGGTCGCGGACACCGCCTCGATCGGCCGCGCGGACACGTACTGGACGGGCAAGGCCCTCGGCCGCCTCGCCCAGGTGGTGCCGATCGCCGACCAGATCGACGCGACCGCGGCGCGGGACAAGATCCTCGGGGTGATGAAGTCGCGGCTGGAGGAGTGGTTCACGGCGGGCGGCGAGACGGAGTTCTCGTACGACGCGGTGTGGAAGACGCTCACCGGCTACCCGGCCTCGTACGGCAGCGACACCGAGCTGAACGACCACCACTTCCACTACGGCTACTACGTCATGGCCGCCGCCGTCGTCGCCCAGTACGACCCCGCCTGGGCGGCGGACTCCGCCTGGGGCGGCATGGTCCGCGAGCTGATCGCCGACGCCGCCAACCCGGCCCGCGACGGCGACCGCTACCCGTTCCTGCGCGGCTTCGACGTCTACGCCGGCCACAGCTGGGCCGCCGGCCACGCCGGCTTCGCGGCGGGCAACAACCAGGAGGCGTCCTCCGAGTCGGTCAACCTCAGCGCTGGCCTGATCATGTTCGGCGCCGCCACGGGCGACACCGAACTGCGCGACCTCGGCGTCTACCTGCTGACGACGGAGTCGGAGGCCGTACGCAACTACTGGTTCGACGCCGACGAGGACGCCTTCCCCGCGGACTTCCAGCACAACACGCTGGGCATGGTGTGGAGCGCCGGCGGCGCGCACGCCACCTGGTGGACGGGCAACCCGGAGGAGATCCACGGCATCAACGTCCTCCCGGTCACCGGTGGTTCACTGCACCTGGCCCGCGACAAGGCGGCGATCGACCGCAACCTCGCCGAGATGGAACGCGAGAACGGCGGCCCGGCGGTCGAGTGGCGCGAACTGCTCTGGGAGTTCCAGGCCCTCAGCGACCCGGCCGCGGCCCGCCAGGCGTACGCGGCGGGCGGCGGCGGCACGTACGCGCCGGAGGCCGGCGACTCGTGGGCGCACATCTACCACTGGATCCACACCCTCGCGGCGACGGGCGCGCCGGACACCGCGGTGACGGCGGACAGCCCGACGGCGGCGGTGTTCGCCACGGGCGGCACGAAGACGTACACGGCCCACAACTACGGCTCCACGGACCAGACGGTGACCTTCTCCGACGGCAAAACCCTCACGGTCCCGCCCCGCTCCTCGACCACAGAACAGGGCTGACCCACCGGCCCCCCACCCGTGCCCCGCGCCGCCCTCGAACCCCGACCCCGCGGGGCGGCGCGGGGCGCACCTTTGGGCGGAGGAGGCGGCCGGGGGAGATCGCACGCGTGTGACCGGATCTCTCCCGAAGTGTTCTGACTCAGGCCACCCGCTACTTCGGCCTCGGCGGCGGCCACCAGGCGGTCGAGGAGGACGACGGCAGCGTTTCGTTCACCCTGGCCGGACACCCGCGGCTTCGTCGGCGGCACCGACGACACCGCCAGCACAGGACTGCAGCACCTGGGCGCCCGCGAGTACGACCCGAAGCTGGGCCGCTTCATCAGCGTCGACCCACTCCTCGAACTCGACAAACCCCAAACCCTGAACGGCTACACCTACGCCGCCCAGAACCCCCTCACCTTCAAGGACCCCACCGGCCTGGGACTCGACTGCGGCAGGGGCTCCCCGAGCGACGTGACCTGCGGAAGCGCGCAAACCCGCGCGGACGGCAGCCGCGGTGGCCCGAAGGGGAGACAAACGGGCGGCGGTGTCATGGGCCCACCGGCTGTGAGCCACCCCTGCAACAGCAACTGCTCCTCCCAGAGCCCGGCCCAGACGATCGACTTCGAAGTGAAGGACAACGAACTCTGGATCGAAGGAATCCGCCTGCCCGCCGCCCAGGAACTGGAATTCCGCTACATCCACCGAGACCGGCTGCGCGAGCGAGGCATCGTGCCGGCCATCGCCCGCCGCGGCACCCGGCACGGCAGCGGTCTGGGCACCTATCGGTGGGTGGTCGAGCGGACATTCGCCTGGCTCCACGGCTTCCGACGCCTACGAATCCGCTGGGAACGCAGAGCCGACATCCGCGAAGCCTTCCTCAAACTCGCCTGCTGCCTCATCACCCACCGACAACTCAGCTCATTGCATTAGCGGATATCAGTGGGGCCGCATAGGGTCCGGCCCATGGCTGACACTGAACTGACGACGCTACTCGGCGTCCTGAACAGCAAGCGCAAGCATGTCCTGGGCATCTTGGAGGGCCTGGACGAGGAGGCGCTGCGGCGCCCGGTTCTACCGTCCGGCTGGACATGCCTTGGGCTGGTGCACCATCTCGCTCTGGACGACGAGAAGTTCTGGTTCCGCGCGGTTGCTGCCGGGGAACAAGCCGCGATCGAAGAGATCCTCGGGTCCGGGGAGAACGCGTGGCAGCCCGCCCCGGAGAAGACAGCCGAGGAGGTCTTCGCTCTCTACCGCAAGGAAGGGGAGCTTGCCGACGCCTTCCTTGCCGGCGCCGACCTGAAGGCGGCCCCGAGCTGGTGGCCGGATTTCTTCGGTAACTGGCGCCTCGACAACCTGCGCGAGGTCATCCTGCACGTGATCACCGAGACCGCCACGCACGCCGGCCACCTGGACGTCGTGCGCGAACTCATCGACGGGAGGCAGAGGTTGGTTCTCCCTTGACGGACAAGCCACTCCGCTGTGCCCACCAAGACCGTCGAACGCGAGGTCCAGAGCTCAACTCATTCTGAAACGATCAGCTAAGGCGGCGAAGAAGTGCCACAGCTTCGTCCCTGGCACGCGGGTGTTGCTGGCTGACGGCAGTTACAAGCCATCGAGGACCTCGAGATCGGCGACAAGATCACCGTCACCGATCCTGAGACAGACAAGACCACGATTCGCGAGGTCGTGGCAGCGATCACCACGGAAGACGACAGGACTTCGTCGACCTCACCATCACAGCAGACGGCAGCACCACCACCCTGACGTCCACCACCCACCCGTTTTGGGTACAGGAGAACCACGGCTGGGCGAACGCCGGCGACCTCACCCCCGGCCACACCCTCCGCACCCCGGACGGCACCACCGCCACCATCCAGGACGTCCGCCACTGCACCAAGCGCCAACGCACCCACGACCTCACCATCAATGACATCCACACCTACCACGTCCTCGCTGGCGAGACCCCTGTCCTCGTCCACAATCAAGGTGCACCGCCACCGGGGCCGTACGACGACAAGAAATTCTACGGAGATTACTCATAGCGCCTTGATCCGGTTCCGGGAAATTCTGGACAGTTCGAGATTCACGTGCACCACAGGGATGTCGAGGTTGGGTTTTGTGGAAGTAACGGGTGGTTCGACAAGCACGGACTGAAAGGCTCGTCCGCTGTCAGGTCTGCTGACCTCCCACAAGTGGAAAGCATCCTCAAGGGAATCTCCGTCGACTGCATGCGTAGGTCTGGGGCGCTGGGCAAGGGGGATAGGATCAAGGGTGACAACTGGAAGCGCCCTCGATATTAGGTGGCTAGTAGATGGAGCTCCGTTACAGTCGTATCGATCGGCTCTCGGATGGATTTCGAGTCGACTCTCGACCCTATGTCAGTGCACTTGTCGACCTGAGAGGTTCCTTGCCTGACGGTGCATATAGATTTGTGAGTGATCCGGAACACTATGACTTTCATTCGGAGCGGTCGGTCAAGGATCTGAAGGTCGAGCGGCTCACGATGGTGGACAGTTTTGCTGCGCTTGGTATCAAGTTGGACCTTGCGTACAACGACCTGCCGAACGTTCCTCGATTGTCGATCGACTACAGTGAGGTGTTTGATCTGTCGATTCAGGTCAGGTCCGGATATGAAGCGCGACGCGATTGGATCGGCGCTCACACCAAACGCTTGGGGGACATCTTGACGGACGAAGTCCACCCTGACGAAAAGGGCTGCGTGCATGTAATCGAAATGATTCATGGCACACTTTGTGTCACGTGTCGGGACCTTGAGGCGTCGTGGAGCTGAATTGATACAGTACTCCACGGCGTCCACCCCGCACACCCGTGTTCTGGAAGCAGGAGTAGAACGATTGTGCGAACGTCACGACCCGGCTTCTAGCTAGATCCTGCGCACCCCGGACGGCGCCACCGCCACCGTCCAGGACGTCCACCACTATACGAAGCGCCAGCGCATCCACGACCTCACCATCAACGACATCCGCACGTACTATGTGCTGGCGGGCAGGCGCCGGTCCTGGTTCATAACTCCGGTGGTTGCATTCCGTGGTCGAGTGGGCGTTTCTAGGGCGTCTAAAAGAGTCGTTCGGAAGCAGAAGAGCTTTTCCTTCGGACGTATCAAGGAGACGGCTACAGAAACGCGTCTGGAATGGACAGTGTTGGGACGAAACAATACTACGGAACTAAGCGCGGAACGTATCACTCGGGTGATCGGCTCGGGGGGGACGGTCGAGTCCTTGGGCGCGGCGCCGGAAATCGCGATGGAGATCTTGCGCACCTTCGAGTCCACACATTTGACGGTCCAATCGTTCGAATCTTCTGGGAGCCCTAACATGCAGATTCAGGCGGTGAACAGGCTTCTCATGTCAAAATCGGAGGTCGGTGCCCGCAGGGCGTCTAGTTCCGCAGAGAGCGAGTCTTGGATCTGGGTCATCCCACTCCGATCCGGAGAATTCAGAGTCCGGGCATTTGAAGTTCTTCGCGATCTGTTGGTCGACGACAACGACATCTGTGATGGGAATATTTCCATCGTTCATGACGAGATCGTCTCGTCGATTGACGATGTTGACGAGTCGGTCATCCGGGCGGGTGTTGATCCCGAAGAGCTGGATGTGCCGTGGAAATGCGACTTTCCGCTTTAGCTGACTCGTGAGATTCTGCAGCCCTGTGGTGAGGTCCTGATGCGAGGTTTTCATCAGGGCCTCACCACAGGGCTTCTGTGGTGCTTGACGGCAACGCTGACGGCAATGTCAGCGGACGACGGCTGCGGCGGGTCGGTCGTCGGGCGGGCCGGGGGCGTTGTGCCTGGTCCCATGAGCAGGGTGGCAGTCGAGTGCCGTAGGTCGTGGAAGCGGATCGGGCGGAGCCCCGCGCTCTGGAGGAGGCGTCGGAAGCGGCGGGTGAGGTCGGTGGGGTCGAGCGGCCTGCCCTGCGGGGTGGTGAAGACGAGGCAGTTGTCCGTCCAGTTCGTTCCTGCCGCCTGGCGCTCTTCCTGCTGCCATTCATGGTGAATCTCAAGGAGTTGATGCATGCGGTGGGGAAAGCGAGGCGCCGTTCGGAGGCGATGGTCTAGGTATTCAGGACCGTCAAGCCGCCGCTGCGGGTGCGCTGGAGGGAGCGGTGGAGGGTGGCGGTGCCGCCGTCGAGGTCGAGGTCTTCCCAGTGGAGGCCGAGGAGCTCGCCCTTGCGGAGTCCGGTGCGCAAGGCGAGTTCGTACAGCGCATGAAGCCGGTCGCCGCTGGCCCGGTGGCCCGGGTGGGGACAACGCCGCCGGCGGTGCCCCCGTTCGCGGTGGTCCCGCGTCGCGGGGTGGTGGAGCGAACGTTCGCCTGGCTGGGACGGTGCCGCCGCCTGTCCAAGGATTACGAATACCCAAGTCTCTGTTCAGAGAACGCCATCTACCTCGCCCTGGCCATGCTCCTGGTGCGTCGCCTCGCAAGTCCAGCCCGCTGAACAGGCATTTCAGACGCCCTCCAGCGTGATTGCGACCTTTCAGAGGTGCGACTTGGGCGCGTCACGCCCTTCCGGCAGACTTGATCAAGGGGCAGATCGAGTGGCTGCGTGAGGCGCAGGACGCCGGGCGGGGGTGAGGTTCCGGTCAGGTGAGGAGTTGTTCTGCGGGGGACGGGAGTTCCCGGCCTATCAGGGCGTGGAGGCGGGGGTAGGCCGTTGGGTGGCCCAGGAGGATGGCTGCCCGGAGGGTGTTCGCTTCCGGGTCCAGGATGAGTTTGGCGTAGCGGGGAGCCGGGGCGGGGTGGGCGTAGGTGAGTTCTATCGTGCCGTCCCCCGCGGCGTGGGGGTCGCCCATGCTGGCCACCTCTACGCCCGGGAGTTTCAGCACCGTTGAGGGTTCCGCCGGGGACAGCGGGGGCGGCGGGGTGGGGTTGCCGGTGAGGTGGCCTGCCACTGTGGCTGCCATGTGGTGGCCCGGGGCCACCGTGCCCGTGCGGCGGCCGTGGATTGCCGCGCAGTCGCCGATGGCCCAGATGGCCGGGTCCGGGGTGCGGCAGTCTTCGTCCACGAGGTAGCCGCCCCGGTCGGCCCGGGGGAGGTCCGCGGTCGCCGCCAGGTCGTCGCGGGGGCGGGTGCCCGCGGTGAAGACCACCAGGTCTGCTCTGAGGCGGGTTTCGTCCGCCAGGGTCACTCCCGTGGCCGCCCCGTCCGGTCCCGCGTCGACGGACCGGAGCGGCAGCCCCGCGTGGAGGTGGATTCCCCTTCTCCCCAGGCCCGTTGCCAGCAGTTCCGCCGCCGCCGGGTCCAGTTGCGCCGGCATCAGGTGGCGGGCCGCCTCCACCACGTGCGGGCGTACGCCCAGGTGGCGGCGGAGCGCCTCCGCCGTCTCCAGGCCCAGGAGGCCCCCGCCCACGATGACCGCCCGTTTCCCGGGTGCGGTCTCCGCCGCCCTGCGGATCGCGTTGACGTCGTCCAGCGTCCGGTAGACGTAACAGCCCCGCAGCTCCGCCCCCGGCAGCGGCGGTCGCGCGGGCGCGGCTCCCGTCGCCAGCACCAGGGCGTCGTACGGCAGGCGTTCGCCCTCCGCCGTCACCACCTCGTGTGCCCGTCTGTCGATCGCCGCCGCTCTCGTGCGCGTACGGACCTGGATTCCCCGGTCGTCCTGGCCCCTCAGCTTCAGGTCCGCTTCCCGTACGCCCCGCAACCTGTCCGTCAGCGCTATGCGGTTGTACGCCTCGTGCCGCTCCTCGCCCAGCACCGTGATCCGCCAGCGGTTCCCCCGGTCCCGCGAGCGCACCTCCTCCACCAGGCGGTGCGCCGTCATTCCGTAGCCGATGACCAACAGGCGGTTCATGCTTCGACCTCTGCGAACTCGCGGCACAGGACCTTGAGGTCGTCCGCGCACGAGCCGCAACCCGTCGTCGCCCTCGTCGCCTCCGCCAGCGCTTCCCGCGTCCGGGCGCCCTCCTCCCACGCCGCCGCCAGCGCCCCCTTCGTCACGTTGTTGCACCGGCACACCACCGCCTCCGGCGGCAGTTCCGGCAGCGGGCCCCCGCGCGGGGCGGGGCGGCCCAGGAGGAGGGCCAGGCGGCTTTCCGGGAGGGGGGTGTCCGTGGCATAGAGCTGGGTCAGGGTGGCGAGGGCCTGGGGGAGGCCCGTGAGGACTCCCGCCCTCAGGCGGCCGGTGGCATCCAGCGACAGCCGGGCGTAGCGGCCGCGGGCCGGGTCCCGGTACGTGACGATCTCGTCCCCCGCATCCCCCTTCCCCTCGCCCAGCACCCCCAGCGTCAGGCCCGGTACCCGCAGTCGGAACACCGGGCGGCGGGCCGCCGTCCCGTGGGGTGCCGACGCGCCCGTCAGCGATCTCGCCACCGTCTCCGCCTGCTCCCAGCCGTCGTACAGCGAACCCCCCGGCTCCGCGCAGTCGCCCACCGCGCGTACGGCCGGGTCGTTCGTCCTGCCCTCCGCGTCGACCAGCACCCCGGTCCGTACCGCCAGGCCAGCCGCCTCCGCCAGCCGGGTGCGGGGGCGGACGCCGGTGCAGCACAGGAGGGTGTCCCAGGGCAGCAGCCACTCGTCGTCCAGCGCGATCTTGCCGGGCCGCACCTCCGCCGCGATCCGGCCCAGCTCCAACCCGACGCCCAGCCCCGCCAGATGCCGCGTCAGCACCTCGCCGGCCCCGGCGTCGAGGCGGTCGTCCAGCGGGTACGGGCCCGGGTGCACCAGCGTGACCCGCCGGCCCGCGCGGCGCAGCGCCGCCGCGGCCTCCACGCCCAGGGGGCCGCCGCCGAGTACGACGATCTCCTCGCCGCGCACGCGCGCGCAGTCCGTACGCGAACGCAGGCCGGTCACGCCGTCGATCAGCCAGCCGGAGGCGTGGCGCAGCCCGGGGACGGGCGGGAGGTGCGGGCGGGCGCCGGTGGCCAGCACGAGGGTGTCGTACGGGAGCCGGTCGTGCTCGGTCGTACGCACCTCCTGCCGCCGGCGGTCGACACCGGCCGCCGAGACGCCGTGGCGGACGGTCACGCCGGGCAGGTCGTTCAAGTCGTTCAAGTCGTTCAGATCGGGCAGGTTCAGGTCGGCGGGGGTGAGGCTGCCGTCGAGGAGGGCGGGGAGGAGGACGCGGTGGTAGGCGGGGCCGGGTTCGGCGTCGAGGAGGGTGACGGGTCCCTCGTGGCCGTGGTGGCACAGCCGTTCGGCGACACGGTGACCGACCGGGCCGCCGCCGACGATCACGATCCGGGCCCCCCTTCCCGTCGACGCGCCGCGCCCCGTCCCTGCCCCCGTCGTCGCGCCGCCTGCGGTCCCCGTCGTCGCGCCGCCCTCCGGCCGCTTCGTCGCGCCGTGTCCCGCGGCCCTCGCCGCGCCCTTCCTCCTGGCCCTCACCCCGCCGCGCTCCGTACCGCCGGTTCCGGCACCGCCGTCTCCAGCACCTCCACCGGCTCCACCCGCACCGCGCTCACCTTGAACTCCGGCATCCTGCTGCGCGGGTCCAGCGCCGTCCCCGTCAGCAGGTTCGCCCGCCCGTGCCCCGGGAAGTGGAACGGCAGGAACACCGTGTCCGTCCGCAGCGTCGCCACCAGCCGCACCCGCGCCAGCACCGCCCCCCGCGCCGAGCGCACCCGCGCCAGCTCGCCCTCCGCGAGGCCCGCCCGCGCCGCCGTGTCGGGGTGCAGCTCCACCGTCGCCTCCGGCGCGGCCCGTACCAGCTCCGGCACCCGGCGGGTCTGCGCGCCGGACTGGTAGTGCTGGAGCTGCCGGCCCGTCGTGGCCCACAGCGGGAAGCGGTCGTCGCGCGCGTCGGCCGGCTCGCGGTGGTCGACGTCCTGGAAGCGCGCCCTGCCGTCCTCGTGGGCGAAGCGGTCGAGGAACAGCCGCGGGGTGCCGGGGTGGGGCGCGGCGCCGTCGGGGGCCTCGGGGCAGGGCCAGTGGAGCGCCTCGCCGGCGTCCAGGCGCGCGTAGCTGATGCCGCTGTAGTCGGCCGGGCCGCCGCGGGAGGCGCGGCGGAGTTCGTCGAAGACGCGGCGCGGGTCGGCCGGGAAGCGGTCGGGCGGTTCGCCGAGGCGGACGGCGAGTTCGCGGAGTACGGCCAGGTCGTCGCGTACGCCTTCCGGCGGCGACAGGGCGCGGTGGCGGCGCAGGACGCGGCCCTCCAGGTTGGTGAGCGTGCCCTCCTCCTCGGCCCACTGGGTGACCGGCAGCACGACGTCGGCCATCGTCGCGGTCTCCGACGGTACGAAGTCCGCGACGACCAGCAGGTCCAGCTCCGCCAGCCGGCGCTGGACCCGCGCGGCGTCCGGCGCGGAGACCACCGGGTTCGAGCCGAAGACCAGCAGCGCCCGCGGCCCGCCGGCCGTGCCCAGGGCGTCCAGCAGCTCCGCCGCGCTCAGCCCCGGACCCGGCAGGCTCTCCGGGGCCACGCCCCACACCTCCGCGACGTGCGCGCGCGCCGCCGGGTCCGTGAGGTGCCGGTAGCCGGGCAACTGGTCGGCCTTCTGGCCGTGTTCGCGGCCGCCCTGCCCGTTGCCCTGCCCGGTCAGGCAGCCGTACCCGGAGCCGGGCCGCCCCGGCAGCCCCAGCGCCAGCGCGACGTTGACGAACGCCGCCACCGTGTCCGTCCCCTTGCTGTGCTGTTCGGCGCCGCGCCCGGTCAGGACGTACGCGCGCCGCGCCCCGCTCAGCAGCCGTACCGCCTCCCGCTGCGCGTCGGCCGGCACCCCGGTCACCAGCTCGACGCGCTCCGGCCACCAGCCGGCGGCATGACGCCACGCGGCGTCGAATCCGGCGGTACGGGCCCTGACGTACTCCTCGTCGACCAGCCCCTCGGTGACGGCGATGTGCAGCAGGCCGAGCGCGAGCGCGAGGTCGGTGCCGGGGGCGGGCGCCAGGTGGAGCGCGGCGCGCTCCGCGGTGGCGGTGCGGCGCGGGTCGACGACGACGAGGGCGCCGGCCTTGTTGAGGTGGCGCATCAACGGGGGCATGGTCTCGGCGGGGTTGGCGCCGGCGAGGAGCACGGTGTCGGCCTCGCCGAGGTCGGTGACGGGGAACGGCAGCCCGCGGTCCAGGCCGAAGGCCGCGATGCCGGCCGCCGCGGCGGAGGACATGCAGAACCGGCCGTTGTAGTCGATCATCCGGGTGCCGAGCGCCACGCGGGCGAACTTCCCGAGCAGGTACGCCTTCTCGTTGGTCAGCCCGCCGCCGCCGAAGACGGCGACGGCGTCGGGGCCGTGCGCGGCGCGTATCTCCGCCAGCCGGGCGGCGACCGCGTCCAGGGCGGTGTCCCAGCCGGCGGGGGCGAGGAGGCCGTCGCGGCCGCGTACGAGAGGGGTACGCAGCCGGTCGGGGGCCCGGAGGACGGCGGGGGCGGTCCAGCCCTTCTGGCACAGGCCGCCCCGGTTGACGGGGAAGCCGGCGTCGGGCTCGACGCGCAGCGGCTCCTCGGGGCCGGCGCCGGGGTGGAGGCGGGTGCCGCACTGGAGCGCGCAGTACGGGCAGTGCGTGGCCACCGCGGCCCCCGGGGCCGCCGCGGCCCCGTCGGCCGCCCCGGGACCGGAAGGCGGGTGCGGGGTCGGCGAGTTCGGTGCGCGCGAGGAGCCACTGCCCATCCGGATACCCCACTTCAGGCGTCACCGCTTCGGAGCCGTACGGGCATCATCGCCCGCGGGCGGCGTCCAGGGGATTGGCAGATTGCTGTCAGTTGCCATATTCCGACTGTGAGGTCGGACATTCCAGGCGTCAGGTCGGGAGGTAGCCGGAGAGCGCGGTGCCGTCGTCGTAGACCACGAAGACGGCTCCGCCGGAGACCAGGACGGCGACCGGCAGGGCCACGTCCTCGGGCTCGCTCCCCTTGAACTCCACCGCGAAGCTCCGCCTGGTGACGGCCCCGTCCGGGTCGCCCGCGGGCGTCGCGTAGACGGTGGCGCCCTGGTACGCCAGCAGCCGGCCGCCCGCCTGCAGCACGGCCTCGGGGGGCGAGTCGGTGATCCCCTCCCTGTCCCACACCCGCTCGCCGGAGGCGAGGTCGTAGCGCGCGAGCCTGCCGTCTTCCTGGTTCAGCAGGAGGGTCCCGTCGTCGTCGAGGACGGGCGGTGTGCGCACGGGCACGTCCGGGGCGATCGTCCGGAGCTTCTCCAGCGTGTCGGCCGTCCGTACCGTCGCGCCCGTCTCACCGGTGAGGTCGGGCGGCTCCCAGCAGACCACCCAGGTGTCCCGGACGGCGAAGTCGCGGCAGCGGGTACGCCCCGTGCGCTCGCCCGAGCGGAGGCCGACGGCGCTGACGTCCGCGGCGTACCCGGCCGACGGGTCGCTCGGGGCCAGCGCGTGGGTGAGGTAGGCGCGGCCGTCGACGGCGGAGACGGTGAAGACCATCTCGTCCTCGAACGACCACAGTTCCTTCCGGTCGCCGGCGGTCCGCAACGCGGTGACCGTCGACATGCCCTCCGGTGCCAGTTGCGACATGACCAGCACACCGTCGAGGACCGCGAGCCCCTGCACCTGCTCGCCCGACCCGGGTTCGTCCCACAGCGGTTCGCCCGACCGGAGCTCCACGGCGGTGACGCCGTCGTGGTGGGGCAGGTAGGCAACGCCGCCTTCGATCACCGGCGGCGGGTACATCGCGGTGTCCTCGTTCTCGCGCGAGCCCGGCGCGGTCCACATCCCCGTGCCGTCGGACGCGTCGAGACCGACGGCGCCGCCCTCGGCGGTGGTGCAGACCAGGACGCGGCCGCCCAGGGCGCAGCCGTTGACGCGGGGCAGGGAGGCGTTCCAGGGGCTCCAGCCCGGCGGGCGGCGCTCCGGCCGCAGGGCGTCGTCGCCGAAGTCTCCCGTGCGGACGGCCGCGCCGCCGTCGGTGACGACGGGCGGCCCGTCCTTCTCGGCGCCGCCGGCGCCGGAGCCCCCGCCGCCGCTCCCGCCCGCGCCGCCGGCACCGGCCCCGCCGCCGCCCGCGGAGCCCCCGCCCTCGCCCCCCGCCGGCAGGGTCGCCAGCAGCACCACCGTGACCACCGCGGCCACGGCGGCCACCGCCGCGAGAGCCCACCGGGCGCTCGCCCCGGGCGGCCTGGCCGTACGGGCGGGCCTCCCGGGCACCGCGGCCGGCCGGTGCGGCGGCGGCGCGGGCGTCGCCGCGGCGATGCCGGCCGCCGTCCGCTCGTACCCGGTGATCAGCTGCCCGACCCGGGGCGGCCACGGGAAGCCGCTGTCCGGCGCCGCGACGGGGGAGTCCGCGCCGAGCACCGCGGCCAGGGTGCCGACGTCGATGCGCTCGTCCGGGTCCCGGCGCAGGCACGCGGCGATGGTCTCGCGCAGCGGTTCCGGCACCCCGCTGAGGTCCGCCTCCGCGCGGGCGATACGGAAGATGACGGCCGCGGCCTCCTCGTCCTCGAACGGGCCGTGCCCGGTCGCCGCGAAGCACAGCACGGAGCCGAGGCTGAACACGTCGCTCGCGGGTCCGATCACCTGCGCGCCGGTGACCTGCTCGGGGGACATGAAGCCGGGGGTGCCGACGACCATCCCGGTGGCGGTGAGCGCTGTCGCGTCGAAGGCCCGGGCGATCCCGAAGTCGATGACCCGCGGACCGCCGGCGGCGAGCAGCACGTTGCCTGGCTTGAGATCCCGGTGGAGCACCCGCGCGGCATGGATGCTCCCCAGCGCCGCGGCCAGTTCTGCGCCCAGCATCCGCACCGCGCCGTACGGCAGCGGCCCGCAGGTCCGCACCGCGTCCGCCAGCGCGGGCCCCGGCACGTACTCCGTGGCCAGCCAGGGGCGCGCCGCCCGCACCTCGGCGTCGAGCACGGCCGCCGTACGGGGGTCCGTGACGGCCCGCGCCGCCTCGACCTCGCGCCGGAACCGGATCCGGAACTCCTCGTCGGCGCCGGCGTCCCGACGGATCGTCTTGACCGCGGCCAGCTCCGGCTCCCGCGCTCCCGCGGCGCGGCGGCGCGCCAGGTACACCTCTCCCATGCCGCCGGCGCCGAGTCGCGCCAGCAGCTGGAAGGGGCCGATGTACCCGCCCCGGCCGGGCGGCAGCGGTTCGAGCACGTCAACTCCCCGCGCGCCGGGGCGCGTCCGGCAGCGGCACCGAGACGATCGTCCCCCGGTCGTAGACGATGTGGACCACGCCGCCCAGCGGCAGCACCCAGGGGTGGCGGGGGATGTCCGACACGGCGAGGCCGTCGCTGATGCTCCACTCCGGCCTGGGCCGGCCGCCCGGGGCGCCGTCGATCCTCACGCGGAGCGGTTCCGCACCGGGGTCGTCGAGCGGCAGCACGTACAGCTCGGAGGCGTCGGCGAAGACGATGCGGTCGTCGGCGATCAGCGGGGGCGGCACCAGGGGATACGGCCCGAGTGACTCCTCGCCGAACGGGAACCGCCGCTGGACCCGGGCGGTTTCGCGGTCCATGACGAGGATGTCGCCGCCGAAGAAGTCGGACGCGATCACCGACGATTCACCGACCGAGCCGATCAGCGTGTTCGTGTCGATGCCGGGCGCCCGGACCGTCGCCTCGGGCCGCAGGGTGCGTGCGTCGTGCCGGACGAGCGTCCACGTCCAGTCGTCCCCGCCCTCCTTCAGGGCCGTCGCGCAGTACGCGCCGTCGCCCTGCACCCGCACCTGGTCGCAGCCGTCGTCGTACGGCGGGGACTCGGCCAGGGTGTCGCCGGATTCCGGGTCGTAGGCGATCAGTCCCAGGTCGGTACGGGCGTAGAGGCGGCCGTGCGCGTACGTCGTCGCCGCGAACGTCTTGACGCGGCGCCCCGCCATGGGGAGGTCCTCGTTGGTGAGGTTGCGGCGCCACAGCTCCCGGCCGCTGTCGAGGTCGTAGGCGACGACCTTCTCGCTCGCGGTGGCGAACACCTTGCCGTCCGCCACCACGGGGCGGCCGAAGTTGTCCCCCTTGTAGCCGCCGACCGCGTCCTTGTGCCGCTTCTGCCAGCGGAGGCGCCCCGTCGCGGCGTCCCGCACCTGGAGGCGGCCGAAGGTGCCGAAGGCGGCGACGCCGTCGCGGACCGTGGGGAACCCGCCGTCTCCCGGCATGAAGAGGTTGCCCGCGGCCCCGGCGTACGTCGCCTCCCTGAAGCTGCCCTTGCTGCCGGGCTCGGCGCCGGTGCGCCACAGGGGGTGCCCGTCCGCCGCGCTCACCCCCTCGTACGAACCGTCGACCAGCTGGCAGACGATGGCGGCCGTGTCGGCGGCGCAGCCCATCGGCGGCTGGGAGAGCTTGCCCCGCCACTGCCGCCACCCCTCGGGGCGCTGGCTGCGGTCCTGCGGGATCACGCCGGAGCCGTCCACGCCGCCCAGTGCGTCGACGCCGTCGACCAGGGCCCTTGTCCCGTCGCCGCCGTCTCCGTCCTCCTCCCCGGCGCCCGGACCGGCGGAGCCGCCGCCGGAGCCGTCCGGCGAGAACGGGTCCAGCACGACGACCCCGCCGGCGAACAGCGCGGCCACCGCCAGCCCCGCGGCGCCGACCAGGACCGCGCGCCGCCAACGCGGCGGCCGGGTCCGCCGGGGTGCCCCCACCGGAGGCGCGGACGGCTGCGTCGGCAGGTGGTGCAGCGAGCCGCCGGGGACCCGGCGCAGCCGGTCGGCGGCCTCCTCGTACTCGGCGATCCGGGCCCGTACGGGCGGAGGCCACGCCACCGTGCCGGGGGCAGCGTCGAGGCCGGCGGCGAGGCCGGTCGCGAGGTCGTCCGGCGTGGGGCGCTGCCCGGGGTCCTTGTCCAGGCAGCGCGCCAATAACTCCCGCAACCCCGCGGGCACCCGCTCCAGATCGGGCTCCTCCGCGGCGATGCGGTAGAGCACCGCCGCCGGCTGGCCCTCCCCGAACGGGCCGTGCCCGGTCGCGGCGAAGCACAGCACGGCGCCGAGGGAGAACACGTCCGAGGCCGCGACGACCGATCTGCTGCCCGCGACGTGCTCCGGGGACATGAAGCCCGGGGTGCCGACGAGCGAGCCCGTCGACGTCAGCGTGGTCACGCCCCCGGCGCGGGCGATACCGAAGTCGATCACCCGCACGCCGGCGGCGGAGAGCAGTACGTTGGCCGGCTTGAGGTCGCGGTGCAGCACCTGCGCCGCGTGGATCGCCCGCAGCGCCGCGGCGAGCCCAGCGCCCAGGGCCCTGACGGTCCGCTCGGGCAGCGGGCCGGTGCGCCGCACCGCCTCGCCGAGGCCGGGGCCGGGTACGTACTCGGTGGCCAGCCAGGGGGGTTCGCCGTCCGCGGCACCGCCGAGCAGCTCGGCAACGTGCGCGCCGCCGACCCTTCCCGCCAGCTCGATCTCGCGGTGGAACCGGCGCCGGAAGGCCGCGTCGTCAGCCAGCTCGGGGCGTACGGTCTTGACGGCCGCCAGCCGGTCCCGGCCGCCGGCGGACTCCCGGCCCACGTAGACCTCGCCCATGCCGCCGGCGCCGAGACGCGCCAGCAGTTCGTACGGGCCGATGTGGCGTGGCGCGTTCGCGTCCAGCGGCTGCAGCAAGCCCCACTCCTCCGCACGGACCGGACCGACGCACCAAGTCTGGCACGCGGCCGACCCGTTGCCACCTCACGTGCCTCGCCACCGTCCACGTCCTCGACACCCGCCAGTACCGCAGCGGCCAGACCACCACCCTCGGACAGGCCGGCGACGCTACGAGCTGAAGCTTGCGCGGAGGTCGTTGAGGACGGTGCCGGAGAAGGGGTCGGTGGCCGGGTCGTCGGGGGTGAGGAGGGTGACCACGAAGAACCCGGTCAGCATGAGGCCGATGGACTCGACCGACTCGGCGACCGGCTCCGGGACGCCGGAGACGCCGGTGACCGCGCGGGCCGTCAGGGGACCGCCGTGGCGCGAGTAGAAGAGGGCGAACGGCCCCTCGCGGGTGCCGTCCAGCGCGTACCCCTCGTCCTCCCAGTGCTGCTCCATCGCGGCGTCGCGGGCGAAGCCGAGGATGTGCGACCCGGACGCGCCCGGCTCCTCCGGCAGTTGCCAGCTTGCCGGCGCGGCGTCGTCCAGAGGCGTCCCGTTCAGGGAGAGGCGCGGCCAGCGGCGCGTCCGGCGTACGAGGAACCGCCGCGCGGCCTCGGGGAAGCCGAGGTCCGCGAGGAAGTCGGTGGGGTATCCGGTCAGGTCCACGGTTGCTCCTGTTGCGATGCCGGCTCAGGGTTCCAGCATCCTGCTCCCGGAGCGGCCGGGCCGTGTCGGCGGGGCGCCGCGCGCGTGCGGAGCACCCCGCTCCCGGGGGCGGGCGTGGGTGTGAAGTGACTGCTCATGGGGCCTTGTGTGATACTTCCTGGCGGTGCGGAGAGGCTGCGAGGAGAGGACCGGGCTCGATGGCGACCGGAGAGGCGTCGGAGCCGGCGGGCCCGGCCGGGCGGGGCGGCGCGGAGGCCGCCGCCGGTGCGGGGCGGGGCGCGCAGGGGCCCGGGACCGTGCAGATCGTGGACCACGCGCTCATGGTGCTCAAGGCCATCGCGGAGGCCGACCGGCCGCGCGGTGTGCGTGAGCTGAGCCGCGACCTGGAGATCAGCAAGAGTTCCACGCAGCGCATCCTCGCCTCCCTGGAGAAGGTGGGCCTGGCCGTCGCCGACGAGGCCACCCGCAAGTACGTCGTGGGGCCCGCCGCGCTCACCCTCGCCTGGAAGCACGCGGACAACAGCGACCTGGTCAGCGCCGCCACCGGCACGACCGCCCGGATCGCCGCCGTGACCGGCGAGACCGCCTGCATCTCCACGATCGTCGACGGCCGCCGCGTGACCGTGCACGAGGCCGAGAGCTCGCAGCCGCTGCGGCTGATCACCGGCGTGGGCCGGCCCTACTCGCTGTTCTCCGGCGCCACCGGCCGGGTCCTCATGTCCCTGCTGCCCGCGGACGAGCTGGGCCGGCTGGTGGCGGAGCATGTCGCCGGCGGTCCGGACGAGACGGCCGGGGACCGGATTCTGGGACAGGTCGCCGAGGTCCGCGCGAACGGTTACGCGCTGAGCCGCAGCGAGTGGATCGCCGGCGGCTGCGGCGTGGCCGTACCCATCGGCACGCAGGGCAGCCTCGTCGCCGCCCTCAGCATCTACGGGCCGGAAGCCCGGCTCACCGACGAGCGCATGGCGGAGCTGGTGCCGGCGCTGCAGAAGGCGGCGGCCGAGATCGCCCTCCGCTGGCGGCAGCCCGCCTGAGCCTGCGACTCACCAGCGATTTCCGGCCGGTCCGGCGCCCCGTAGGCGTCTGACCGGCTTTTTCGTGCCCGCATCCTTCTCTTCACACCCCATTGACCTGCCCAAAAGCGGAAGGTACGGTGTCCCAATCAGTCTTGGTACAGTGTCCCAGAACTTGAGGTGAGCCTCTGATGTTGCTCGGCTGGCGTGCACGAATCGGGCAGATACGCCCCGCGACGGCGATCGAAGGAGCGGAGGAGTGGCGTGAAGTAGCGCCTACGGGCGTCGCGTTCGCCGACGCCCGGACCATCGTCCCGCGCGTCGACGCCGCCGGGCTGCGGGAGATGATGAGCCAGGTGGTCGAGGCGTCGCGGCAGCTGGCCACCGCGAAGGTGGACCTGATCGTGCAGTGCGGCGCCCCCGGCACCTTCATCCCGGGCCCGGGCACCGACGAGAAGGTCACCGGCGAGATGACCGCCGCCACCGGCGTACCGGCGATCACGATGCAGCAGGCCACCAACGACGCGCTCCGCGCCCTCGGCGCGACGAAGGTCGCCGTCGGCACCATCTACACCGACGAGGTCAACGAGTCCCTGCGCACCTACCTCACCGCCCTCGGCTTCGAGGTGGTGGCGATGGAGGGCCTTCAGCTCACCGACCCGTACGAGGCCAGCGTGCACGACGCCGACAGCGCGTACCGGCTCGGGCGCCGGCTGCACAAGGCGGCGCCCGACGCGGACGCGCTCCTCATCTCCTGCGGCACGTTCCGGACCTTCGAGGTGCTGCCGTACCTCGAACTCGACACCCAGACCCCGGTCGTGACGAGCAACCAGGCATCCCTGTGGCGGGCCCTGCGCCACCTCGGCCTGCGGGACGAGCTGCCGGCCCTCGGCAGGCTCGGCGGCATCCCGGACCTCTCCGGCCTCCCCGGCTGAGCCCACCGCCCGGGCCCGCCGGCCCGACGAACCACACCCCACCGCACCGCAGAGGAAACAGGACCGTGCTCGTAGACGCACTGCAGTTCAACAAGCCCGCCCGCGAACGCTTCGAGGAGTGGCGCGCCGCCGGGCTCACCGCCGTGCACGTCACCGTGGCCATCTGGGAGGACTCCACCGAGACCATGCGCGAGGTGGGCCGCTGGCAGCGCCACCTCGCCGAGCACGCCGACCTGCTGTGCGAGGGCCGCACCGCCGACGACATCCGCGCCGCGGAGCGCGACGGCCGCACCGCGGTGGTGCTCGGCTTCCAGAACAGCAGCCCGTTCGAGGACGACCTCGACCTCGTCGGCGCGTTCCACCAGGCCGGCGTGCGGATCGCCCAGCTCACGTACAACACCCAGAACTCCGCCGGGGCCGGCTGCTGGGAGGCCGACAACGCCGGGCTCTCGCGCACGTACGGCGTGAACCTCATCCGGGAGATGAACCGCGTCGGGATGCTCGTCGACATCTCGCACTGCAACGAGCGGACCTCCCTGGAGGCGATCGAGACCTCCGAGCGGCCCGTCATGATCACGCACGCCAACCCGCGCGCGTTCGTCGGCGAGGACGTCGAACTCGCCTTCCGCAACAAGTCCGACACCGTGCTGAAGAAGTCGGCGGAGCAGGGCGGCGTGGTGGGGCTGAGCATGTACCCGCGGCTCGCGCCGAACGGGCAGGCGTGCACCGTCGCCGACTTCTGCGACATGGTCGCGTACGCCGCCGAGCTGATCGGCGTCGAGCACGTCGGCCTCGCCTCCGACTACTACGCCGGCCAGGGCGACGAGGAACTGCACTGGTGGCGCCAGGGGCGCTGGAGCCGCAAGCCGATGGTGCCGATCTCCGGCCAGGTCGACTTCCCCGAGTGGTTCGCCGCGGGCAGCGGCTACGCCGACGTGCTCGCCGAGCTGCGCCGCCGCGGGTTCGGCGAGCAGGAGATCGAGCTGATCTCGGGCGGCAACTGGGTCCGGGTCTTCGACGAGGGCTTCCGTCCCGGCCCGCAGGGCTGACCGGCCGGGACGTACCGGACGCAGGCAGCAGGCAGCAGGAACACAGGCAGCAGGAAAGGTCGACGGAGGGGACGTGTGCGCAATGAGGCGCCTTGACGCGGTCGTCGTGGGCGGCGGCCACAACGGTCTGGTGGCCGCGGCCTACCTGGGCCGGGCGGGGCTGCGCGTCGCGGTCGTCGAGGCGCGCGACCGCCTCGGCGGGCCGTGCGGCCCGTACGAGTTCCTGCCCGGCCGGACCCTGTCGTTCACCAACTCGCCCGGCTCGCTCAACCCGGCGGTGGTCCGGGAGCTGGGACTCGCGGACCACGGCCTTGAGTTCGTACGGGCCGATCCCACCGTCGTGCACCGCTTCGCCGACCGCAGCTTCGCCGGCTGGCGCGACCAGGGCCGCGTCGACGCCCAGCTCGACGCCCTCGCCCCCGGTGAGGCCGCCCGCTACCGCGAGCTGATCACCGGCCTGGACCGGCTCGGCGCCGCCCTCGGCGTCTCGCTGGACGAACCGCCGCCGGCCCTGGACGAGTTGCGCGGCCGGCTGGCGGACCCGGACGACCGCAAGCTCTTCGACGCCGTCTTCGACGGCAGCCTGCGCGGCCTGCTGGCCGAGCGGCTCGACTCCGAGCAGGTCGGGGGACTGCTCGGGATGCTGGCGCTCAACGCCCAGCTCGTCCCGCCGTCGGCGCCGGGCACGGCGATCGGGCTGATGATGCGCCCGTTCGCCCGGGCGTCGGCGGCGGGCCTCACCGGCCCCGGCGACGCGGAGCGGGTGGCGCTGCGCGGCTCGACCGGCCTGCCGGTCGGCTCCATGAGCGCCATCGTCGACGCGCTCGAGGCGAGCTGCCGCGCGTACGGCGTCGAGTTCCGCACCGGTACGCCCGTCTCCCGCATCCTCTACGACGAGCGGGGCGGCGCCGTCCGCGGCGTGGTCACCGCGGCCGGCGAGGAGCTGGCCGCCGACCGCGTCGTCGCCGCGGTCAACCCCGTCCACCTCTTCCGCGACCTCCTCGACGACGGTGCGCTGGGTCCCGGTATCCGCGCGGACGTGGCGGGGCAGCGGATGCGCGGCTCGGCGTTCAAGCTGGTGCTGGAGGTCGACTCCCTGCCCGCGTACGCCGGCCTGCCCGAGGACGCCGACCCCGAGGCGGCGCGCGCCTGCCAGTTCCGCTTCGGCGACTCGCTCGGCCACATCGAGGAGTCCGTCACCGCCGCCCTCGCCGGGCGGACGTCGGAACGCCCGCTGATGTGGGGCCTCGTCCCCACCCTCACCTCGCCCGGTCTCACCCCCGGCGACACCCACCTGATCAGCGTCAACGCCTGGCATGCGCCGTACGCGCCCGCGGACGGCGGCTGGGACGGGGAGCGCGTCGAGGCGTTCGGGCGCCGCTGCGTGGCGGTACTGGAGGAGCTGATGCCGGGCCTCGGCGACCGGATCACCGACCACCGCTTCATGGGCCCGGTGGAGATCGAGCGCGAACTCGGCCTGCTGGAGAGCAACATCACGCACGGCGACATGCTCCCCGCCGGCCTCTTCGGCGCCCGCCCGCACCCCGCCGTCGCCGGCTACCGCACCCCGCTGCGCGGCTTCTACCTCTCCGGCGCCGGCACCTGGCCCGGCGGCTACGTCACCGGCACCCCCGGCCGCAACGCGGCCCGCGCGGTGCTGGCCGACCTGCGCGAGGGCGGCGGCCCCGGCGACCGGAACACGGGCCCGGGCGCCGGACTCCGCGCCCCGGCCCGGAACCCGGGCCACGCCCCGGCCCAGGACCCGACCGACGACCCGACCGACGACCCGACCGACGACGACGAGCAAAGGCGACCGGCATGAGGTTCACGCACCGCCCCCGTCCGCCCCGTCCGCGCCGCGCACCCCGCCGGGGCCTGCGCGCCGCCGCCGGCTGCGCGCTGGCCGCCGCCCTCCTCCTCGCCGGCTGCAGCGCCAACCCGTCCTTCGGCCGCGACTCCGACACCCTGGTCATCGGCGCCGAGGGCGAGATCCCCCCGCTCGACCCGCACCGCATGTCCGGCACCGTCGGCCTGCGCATCGTCGACGCCCTCTACGACCCCCTCATCCGCGAGGACCTCGGCGCCGGCACGGACCGCGCCCCCGCGCTGCGCCCCGGACTCGCCGAGTCCTGGAAGTCCGCCCCCGACGCCCTCAGCTACACCCTCGAACTCCGCGAGGGCGTCACCTTCGCCGACGGCGCCCGCCTCGACGCCGACGCCGTCAAGCTCAACTTCGACCGGATCATGGACGAGGACTCCCCGGTCCACGACGCCACCGCCGCCGGGAACATGACGTTCCTGACCCGCTGGATCGAGCGCGTCGAGGTCACCGGGCCGTACGAGCTGACGCTGCGCCTGACCGAGCCGTACGCGGGACTCCCGCGGCTGCTCTCCGACCGGCGCATGTCCATCGTCAGCCCCACGTCGCTGAACGCGGGCAAGCCCGACGACATCGGCCTGCACCCCGTCGGCACCGGCCCGTTCACGCAGGGCGCCGCCGACCACGGCCGGCGCATCACCCTGGAGCGCAACAGCGGCTACTGGGGCGGCGAGCCGCGCACGCCCACCATCGTCGTCGAGTCCGTCACCGACCCCACCACGCTCGCCATCGCCGCCGAGACCGGCGAGGTCGACGCCATCCTCAGCGCCGGCGCCCAGCAGGTGCACCAGCTCACCCACGACGACGCGATGAGCGTGCAGTACCCGGACGCGGCCAACCAGTACTTCCTGCGGCTCAACGCCCGCATCGCGCCCACGGACGACCCGCGGTTCCGGCAGGCGCTCAACTACGCCGTCGACCGCAAGGCGATCGCCACCCTCACGCAGGGCCAGGTCGCACCGTCCACCGGACCGCTGCCGCGCGGCAACGAGGCGTACGACGAGGCGGCCGCGGACACGGACGGGGAGGGCAGCTCCCCGTACACGTACGACCCGGAGCGCGCCCGGCAGCTCATCCGCGAGAGCGGCGTCGCGACGCCCGTACGCATCACGCTCCTCGCACCCGACAGCGGCCCCGGCTTCTCGCAGGCGACCGAGATCATGGCGCTGCTGGAGCAGGACCTGAAGGCGGTCGGGGTGTCGCTGAAGGTGCGCTACATGGAGTTCGCGTCGCTGGTCGCCGAGGAGGGCAACGGCTACGACGACCGCACCCACGGCTCGTTCAACGGCTGGACCACGGGCGCCGACGCCGCCGACTTCCTGGAGCGGATGTTCAGCGGCCAGGCGCACCCGCCGGAGGGTGTCAACCGCGGCTGGTACGCGAACGACGACGTCGACGCGCTCTTCGACCGGGCCAGGGGCGAGCCGGACACGCCGCGCCGCATGGGGCTCTACCGGCAGGCCGCCGACGAGATCGCCGCCGACGCCCCCTGGGTCTTCCTCTACCAGGACCGGCTGCCGCGGCTCCTCGCCGACGGGGTCGGCGGCGTCGCGCCCGCCGCCTCCGTCTACATCGACTACACCACCATCCGCCGCCGGTGAGGGACGGGAGAAGTGAGACAGGTGCCGAGAGAAGTGAGGGGAGAACAGCCATGAAGGCCACCGCGGCAGCACCACCGGGAGCCGCGGGCCCGCCCGCCGCCCGCCCGGGCCCG
The DNA here is from genome assembly GCF_020400605.1 of Streptomyces aculeolatus. Classification (GTDB taxonomy): domain Bacteria; phylum Actinomycetota; class Actinomycetes; order Streptomycetales; family Streptomycetaceae; genus Streptomyces; species Streptomyces aculeolatus. The sequence goes on from NZ_JAINRD010000006.1 coordinate 91,723, forward strand.
GGCTCCCGCCCGCGGACGCGGACGCGCACGCGCGGCCGGCTCGCCCGGCTCTCCGCCGGCAACGCCACCGCGTACCTCGGCGGCGGCATCGTCGCCGCCACCGTCCTCGTCGCGCTCCTGGCCCCGCTCATCGCCCCGCACGACCCGCTGGACACCGACCCCGCGGCCATCGGCCTCGGCCTCTTCAGCGACGGCCACCTGCTGGGCACCGACGAGGTGGGCCGCGACATCCTCAGCAGGCTGATGTACGGGGCCCGGATGGCGCTGCTCGTCGCGATCCTGCCGACGCTCCTCGCGCTGGCGGTCGGCGGCTGCATCGGCCTGTTCTCCGGCTACGTCGGCGGCTGGGTCGACAGCGTGCTCATGCGGATCTTCGACGTGATGTTCTCGTTCCCCGGCATCCTGCTGGCGCTGGGCATCGGCGTCGCGCTCGGGCCGAGCACCACGTCGCTGATCGTGGCGGTGGTGGTCGTGACCATCCCCGAGTTCGGCCGGATCGTCCGCGGCAACGTCGTCTCGCTCCGGCAGGAGCAGTACGTGGAGGCCGCCTCGGCCCTCGGGTACGGGCACGGGCGGATCGCGTTCCGCCACATCGCCCCGAACCTGCTGGGCGGCGTGGTCGTCTTCGCCACCCTGCAGACCGGCCGCAACGTCATCCTCAGCGCCAGCCTCGCCTTCCTCGGCCTCGGCGCCCAGCCGCCGACGCCCGACTGGGGCCAGATGCTCAGCGGCGGCCGGGCGCTGCTGGTGACCTCGCCGCACGTCGCCACGCTCCCGGGCCTGGCGGTCGTGGTCCTGGCGGTGGGCTTCAACCTCCTCGGCGACGGCGTACGGGACCGGCTCGACCCCCGCTCGCGGCGCTCCCGGGCGGCGAAGAAGGACGACCGAGCGGCTGACGGCGGCAAGACGGGAGACGCGGCATGCTGACCTTCATCCTGCGCCGCGGGCTGCAGATGATCCCCGTACTCCTCGGGGTGACCGTCGCCACCTTCGGCCTCGGCCAGATCATCCCCGGCGACCAGGCCACCGCGCTCCTCGGCCCGACGTCGTCCGAGGAGGACCGTGCGGCCCTGCGCGCCGACCTCGGCCTCGACGAGCCCGCCGTCTCCCGGTACTTCACCTACCTCGGCAACCTCTTCAGCGGCGACCTCGGCCGCTCCCTGTCCTTCGGCCGCCCGGTCTCCGAGGTGCTGTCCGAGCGGCTGCTGAACACCCTGCTGCTCTCCGGCACCGCCATCGTCGTCGCCGCGGTCCTCGGCGTGGCCATCGGCACCTGGGCGGCGCAGAAGCCCGGTTCCGTACGCGACCGGGGGCTGACCGTCGGCGTCCTCTTCCTCAACTCGGTGCCGTCGTTCTGGCTCGGCCTCGTCCTGATCGTCGTCTTCTCGCTGCAACTGCGGATCCTGCCGGCCACCGGCATGACGTCGATCGCCGGCGGCGGCGCCCTCGACACCGCGGCGCACATGGTGCTGCCCGTCATCACCCTGGCCGCGTGGTCGCTCGCCGTCATCGCCCGCATGACCCGCTCGGCCGTGCTCGAAGTCATCGACAACGACTACGTGCAGACGGCGCGTTCGCGCGGCATCGGCGAGTTCCACGTCGTCGTACGGCACGTGCTGCCGAACGCCATGCCGTCGGTGGTCACGGTGATCGGCCTCCAGGCCGGGTTCCTGCTGAGCGGGACGGTGCTCACCGAGACGGTGTTCTCCTGGCCGGGCGTCGGCCTCGCGCTCCAGCAGGCCATCTCGTCCCGCGACATCCCCCTCGTGCAGGGCGGAATCCTCGTCATCGCCGTCGCCTTCGTGCTGATCAACATGCTGGTCGACGTGGCGCAGGCGTACTTCAACCCCAAGATCAAGCTCGCGTAGGGAGGCATCACCGTGAACGTGCTGGACGTAGCGCACCTTGAGGTCACCCACCCGGGCCACGACCACGACTCCTCGCTGACCACCGTCCGCGACGTCTCCTTCCGGGTCGCCGCCGGCGAGTCGCTCGGCGTCGTCGGCGAGTCCGGGAGCGGCAAGAGCCAGACGATGCTGGCGGTCCTCGGCATGCTGGGGCGGGCCGGCGCCACGGTCTCGGGCCGGGTGACGTTCGACGGCACGGACCTCACCGCCCTCACCCAGAAGCAACTGCGCGGGATCCGCGGCTCCGGCATCGGGCTCGTCTCGCAGGACGCCCTGTCCGCGCTCAACCCCGCCATGAGCATCGGCAAGCAGATGGCCGAGCCGCTGATCCGCTACGACGGCCACAACCGCAGGACCGCCGCCGACCGCTGCGCCGAACTCCTCCAGCTCGTCGGCATCCCCGCCGCCCGCGAACGGCTGCGCGCGTACCCGCACCAGCTCTCCGGCGGCATGCGCCAGCGCGTCCTGATCGCCATGGCGATCAGCCGCGAACCCAAGCTCCTCATCGCCGACGAGCCGACCACCGCGCTCGACGTCTCCATCCAGTCCCAGGTGCTGCGGCTCATTGACCGGCTGCGCCGGGAGCTGGACATGGCGCTGGTGCTCATCACCCACGACCTGGGCGTCGTCGCCGGCGTCACGGACCGGATCGCCGTGATGTACGGCGGGATGATCGTCGAAACGGCGTCGACCGCCGAGCTGTTCGACGCGCCGGGCCACCCGTACACGCGGGCCCTGATGCAGTCCGTACCGCGCATGGACAGGAAGCCCGGCGACCGGCTCCCCGCCATCCCGGGCCTGCCGCCGCACCCCTCGGCGCCGCCGCCGGGGTGCGCGTTCCAGCCGCGCTGCACGCTGGCGCGGGACGAGTGCGGGGACAGTGTCCCACTGCTGGCGGAGCCGGATCCGGCGCGCGCCGGGCACCTGGTCCGCTGCCCGGTCACCGCCCCCGTACCCGCGGAAGGAGCCCGCACATGACGGCCGCCGAGAACACCGCCCCGCCGCCCGCCGCCGCCGTGGCGGACCTGCGGGTGGACTTCCCGGTACGCACCGGGGTGCTGCGCCGCGTGACCGGCATGACCCACGCCGTGGCCGGCGTCTCCTTCACCGTCCCCGAGCGCAGCATCGTCAGCCTCGTCGGCGAATCCGGCAGCGGCAAGACCACCACGGGCCGCGCCCTGCTCGGCCTGTCGCCCGTCACCTCCGGCAGCGTGCGCCTGCACGGGCGGGAGCTGGGCGAGCTGCGCCGTGACCGGACGCTGCCGCGGGTGGCGCAGATCGTCTACCAGGACCCGTACGCGAGCCTCAACCCGCGGATGACGCTGCGGACGATGCTCCGCGAAGTCCTCACCGTGCACCGCACGGTCGAGCCCGGCGCCGTCTCCGGGCGGGTCGCCGAACTCCTCGACCAGGTGGGCCTGCGCGCGCAACTGGCCGGCCGCTACCCGCACGAGCTGTCCGGCGGGCAGCGCCAGCGGGCCGCGATCGCGCGGGCGCTGGCGGTGGAGCCGCGGTTCATCGTCTGCGACGAGATCGTCTCGGCGCTCGACGTGAGCATCCAGGGCCAGATCCTCAACCTCATCCAGGACCTCCGCCGCGAGCGGGACGTCAGCTTCCTGTTCATCTCGCACGACATGGGGGTGGTCCGGCACATCTCCGACCACGTCGTGGTCATGTACGGCGGGAAGGTGATGGAGAGCGCGCCGTGCGACGAACTGTTCGCGGCGCCCCGGCACCCGTACACCCGGGCGCTGCTGCGGGCGGTGCCGGTGCCGGACCCGCGGGCGCGCCCGGATGCCGCACGTACGGACCCGGAGGGCCCGCGGGCCGAACCCCCGGACCCGTCCGCGCCGCCCCCCGGCTGCCGCTTCCAGTCGTCCTGCCCCTTCGCCACCGCCGAATGCCGGGAGGGCGACTCCCCGCCGCCCGCCGCGGTCCCGGCGGCCGCCGGCCACACCGTGGCCTGCCACCACCACGACACCCCGGCCGTCCGCGCCGCCCTCGCCGAAAGGACCCCCGCACCATGACCCCCGCTGCTCCGGCGGCCCCCGCCGCCACCGCCGAGTACACCTCCCACACGGAGGGCCGCCGGCGAGCGCCCGCGGGCACGTCCGTACCGCTGACCGACCCGGCGACGGGCCGGGTGTGGGCGCTGGCCCACGTCGACCCGGACGCCGCGGCCGACGCGGTACGCGGCGCCCGTACCGCCTTCGCCGACGGACCCTGGGGCGGCCTGCCCGCGCACGCCCGCGCCGACCTGCTGCACCGGCTCGGCGACGTGATCGTGGACCACGCCGACGAACTGGCCCGGCTGGAGACCCTGGCGAACGGCAAGCCGCTGGCGGCCACCCGCGGCGAGGTGGGGGCACTGGCCCGCTGGTACCGCTACTTCGCCGCCGCGGCCGAGACCCTCGACGACCGGCACCGCACGCTGGGCGCCACCACGGACGCGCTGATCCGCCAGGAGCCGCTGGGCGTGGTCACCGCCTTCACCCCGTTCAACGGCGCCCTGTCGCTGGGCTCGTGGAAGCTCGCCCCGGCGCTGGCCGCGGGCAACACCGTCGTCCTCAAGCCGCCGCCGCACGCCCCCGCGTCGTCCGTACGGCTCGCGGAACTGGCCCTCGACGCGGGCCTGCCGCCCGGCGTCGTCAGCGTCGTCATCGGCGGCGCGGAGGAGGGCGCGCGGCTGGTGGACCACCCGGACGTCGCGATGGTCACCTTCACCGGCAGCACCGCGGTCGCCCGAACCCTCGGGGCGCGCGCGGCGGGCCTGATGAAGCGCTACGTCTGCGAGGCCGGCGGCAAGTCGGCCCACATCGTCTTCGCCGACGCCGACCTGGACGCCGCCGTCACCGCGGCCCGCCAGGGCGCGTTCTCCGCCGCGGGCCAGACGTGCGTGGCGGGCTCGCGGATCCTCGTACAGCGGGAGGTCTACGACGAGTTCGTCCGCCGCTACGCCTCGGCGGTGCAGCGGTTGCGGGTGGGCGACCCGGCGGACGCGGGGACGCACGTGGGCCCGGTCGCGTCGGCGGCGCAGCTGGAGCGGATCGAGGGCTACGTGGACGACGCCCTGGCGGGCGGCGCCCGCGCCCTGGCGGGAGGCCGCCGCGCGCCGGTGGCGCCGGACCTGAAGGGGGGCTACTGGTACGAGCCGACGGTCCTCGTCGACGCCGCCCCCGACGCGGCGGTCTGCCGCGAGGAGGTCTTCGGCCCGGTCGTCACCGTCCACCCCTTCGGCACCGACGACGAGGCGGTCGGGATCGCCAACGGCGTCGAATACGGCCTGGCCGCCGGCCTCTGGACCCGGGACGCCGCCCGCGCCCACCGGCTGTCCCGCCGGCTCCAGGCGGGTGTGGTCTGGGTGAACACGTACCGCCTGCTGCACTGGAGCGTCCCCTTCGGCGGCTACAAGCAGTCCGGCCTGGGCCGGGAGAACGGCGTCGAGGCGGTCGCCGAGTTCCTCCAGACGAAGTCCGTGGTCACCGAACACGGCACGCCGGCGGACCCGTTCGGCGCCTGACGCTTTCCCCGCACGACGAGACGACAGGAACCCCATGGAATTCCTCATCAACATACGCATCACCTGGCCGGAGGGCATGGACCCGGAGTACAAGGACTCCGTCTCCCAGGCCGAACGCCGCCGCGCGGCGGAACTCGCCGAGGCGGGCCACCTGGTCCGCATGTGGCGGGTCCCGGGCCGCACGGACAACTGGGGCCTGTGGCGGGCGGCGGACCCGACGGAGATGCACGCGATCATCTCGTCGCTGCCGGTATGGCCCTGGATGGACGTCACGGTCCACGCCCTGGCGGTCCACCCGGTGGACCCCAGGGCGGCGGAGGTGTGAGAAGTGGGGCAGAGCCGAGTCCTCAGTGATCACTCAATGGAGTGACTCATCACGTAATGTGACCCATCCGTGGTCGGGGCGGGTGAAGCTGGCGCCCACCTGGAAAGGAGGGCACCATGACGGTTATGGCCGAACGCACCACGTCTCACATGTTGGTAGAGGAGTTCGAGGAGATCGCCTCCGCCGCGCCCGAGACCGTCACGTTGGAGTTCCTCAACGGACGGATCGAGGAGAAGCGTGTGCCGGACGGAGACCACGACGAGATCGTCAGGTGGCTGCTAAGGCGGTGCATGCAGCAGCGACCCGATCTCTTTCTCTACCCCGCCGGGCGGGGGCTGAAGGTCGAGGAGTACCGGAAGGGGCGCGCCCGCCCGGACGGGGTTCTGGCACCGGACGGGCACTTCGCCGGCGAGGGCGAGTGGTCTGATCCCGAGGGCGTGCTGATGGTCGTGGAGGTCACGTCGCATGACGGGGACACCGACCGCCGTGACCGGCAGGACAAGCCGGCCGCCTACGCGGCAGCCGGCATCCCCGTCTACCTCCTGGTGGACCGCGACGCCGGCACGGTCGTCGTGCACACCAACCCCGATGCCGAGCGCGGCTGCTATCTGGATACCCACCGGGCTCCCTTCGGCGAGGAGGTCGTCCTTCCCGACCCGGTGGGTATCACGCTCGACACGGATATCCTGAAGAGCTGGGTCGGCTGACCCTCGGCCCGTTCACGACGGCACCCTCACTCCGAGCGCAGGGCCGTTGCCGTGCGGGTGGCTGCTGCCCAGGTGGCGGGGAGAAGCGCGCCCGCGGTGGCTATCGCCACACCCGCCAGAGCCAGGAGGAGCAGGTGCGCGGGCGTGTAGATGTCGACCAGGGCGTCCGGGATGTTCGTGCCGACCGAGCGGCCCATCTCCGGGACCACGTAGTGGTGGAGGGCCACGCCCAGGGGCACGCCCGCCGCGCCCGCGGCCAGGCCGATGCCCGCGACCGACGTGAGGACCATCGCGACCGTCTGCCTCGGGCTCATGCCCAGGGCCTTGAACACGCCCAGGTCGTGGACCCGTTCGCGGGTGTCGAGGACGACGGTGTTGAGGACGCCCAGGCAGGCCACCGCCACCAGCATCGCCGTGAGCATCGCGATCAGCGCCTGCATGGCGACGATCACCGGCGACTGCTCGTCGTCCTCGGAGAAGGTCCCCTCGGCGCCCAGCGGTTGGAGGTCGGCGTTGAGCGCTTCGAGGTAGGCGCTCCGGTCGGTGCCCGGGGTCAGGTCCACCGCCCACTCGGCGGGTTCGAGGTCGGGGACGAGGGCGGCGACGGAGGCGTACGCGGTGCGGACGGCCATGCCCTCGTCGCCGAGGTCGAAGACCTCGCCGACGATGCGGAGTTCGGCCGTGCGGCCGCCGTCGCGGAGGGTCACGGTGTCGCCGATCTCGGTGCCGGTGGCCGCCAGGAAGCGGGCGGGTGCGACCGCCTCGCCGCGGGCGGCGAACCAGCGGCCGGCGGCGAGGCGGTGGCCGTCGGCGGGGGCCTCGCCGCGGTACGTGACCAGGGGTACGGCGCCCTTCCGGCCGGTGACCGCCACGTCCGCCTCGGCGGTGGCGAAGTAGTGCTCCGTCTCCTCGCGGGCGCCGATCGCCGCCGCGATCTCCTTGGCGGAGGCGGCGGATCCGGTGGATCCGGCGGGGGAGGGGGGTGCCGGTGAGGGGGCCGGTCCCGCGCCGGGGGGTGCCTCTTCGTGCTCGCCCGAGACGCCCGGTCCGCCCGGCGCACCCGGTGCGCCCGGGCCCACCATCCGGTGCACCATCACATCCCCCGTCGCGTCCGGCGTCCCCTCCCGCTCCAGCGCCAGCAGCGACGTCCCCAGCCCCACCGCGAACGTCACCGCCAGCGCCCCGAACGTCACCGCCGCCGCCATCGTCGCCGATCGCGCCGGCCGGGCGAACGGGCCCGCCAGGCCCAGCCCCACCGCCCGCGGCAGCGGCAGCCGGCCGACCAGGTGCCGTACCCGGCGGCCCCGCGCCGCGCGCGGTGTGCGGCCGACGCTGAGCGCCGCCGTCGTACGGAGCCGGGCCGCCCGCAGCGCCGGGCCCAGGGCCGTCGCCGCGACGAGGACGAGCACCGCCGCCGGCACCGCGAGCGAGACCCAGAGGGGGATGAGGATCCGCCCCGTGCCGTACGCGGTCGCCACCTCGTGCATCAGCGGCACGGACAGCGCGTTGCCCGCGACCGCGCCCAGCACCGCCCCCACCGCCGCCGGGATCACCGCCTGCGCGACGTACGCCCGCCCGACCTGCGGCGGCGTGAAGCCCAGCGACTTCAGTATCCCGATCCGCCGCGTCGCCGCGCCCACCGCGCCGCTGACGACGATGCTCACGATCAGCACCGACATCGCCAGCCCCAGCAGCGCGAAGGCGGTCACGAACGGGATGAAGGCGGCGGTGTTCTCGTCCGCGAGCTGCTTGACGTCCAGGTACGACTGCGACCCCGTCAGCGCCCCCGCGGGCGCGGCGGCGGCCACCGCCTTGCGCCCCGCCGCGACGTCGGCGCGGGAGCCGGCGTCGTCGAGGCGGTAGAGCATCTGGCGGTCCGGGCGGGGGCCGTCGGGCGCGGTCAGCCCGCCGAGCTGCGCCGGTACGACCCAGCCGTCGGCGCTCTCGCCCACCGACTCGGCGATCCCGACGACCTTCAGCGTCGGACTGCCCGGCACGCCGTCGACCCGCACCCGCGCGCCGAGCACCATGTCCGGTGCCCGCGCGCCCGACTCGATCACGATCTCGCCGGGCGCCCGCGCCCAGCGGCCCTCCGTGACGTCCAGGTCGTCCACGGGACCGCCGGCCGACTTCCGCCCCGCGACCGTCAACGGCGGCGACATGGCCCCCGCGGGCGCGGTGGTGACGCGCAGCCGCAGCGAGGTGATCCCGTACGGGCCGGAGGCCGCGGCGACGCCCTCGGCGCCGGCGGTGGCCGCCACCTGCGCGGCCGTCGCCTCCGCGGCGGCGAACTGCCCGGTGAGGTGGGCGCCGTGCTGCCGGTCGAAGGCGTCGTCGAACGGCGCCCGGGAGCCGACGAGCAGCCCGGTCGCCAGCACGGCGGCGGCGACGGTGAGCAGCGTGGTCAGCACCATCACGGTGGTCTGCACGCGCCGCCGGCCGACCCCGGCGCGCACCACCCGGCCCAGGGCGCTCATCGGACGGCCCCGGGGCGGCCGCCCCGCGCGGCGGCGGCGCCGTACGAGGTGCCCGTGGCGCCGGCCGCAGCACCGCCCGCGGCACTGCTTGCGTCACCGCCCGCGGCACCGCCCGTGCCGCCGGCCGCGCTGTCCCGCGCGATCCGCCCGTCCACCAGCTCCACCGTCCGCGTCGCGCACGACTCCGCGAGCGCCAGGTCGTGCGTCACCAGCACGATCGTCTGCCCGTCCGCGTGCAGATCCCGCAGCAGCTCGCGGACTTCCGCCCCCGACGCGGTGTCCAGCGCGCCCGTGGGCTCGTCGGCGAGCAGCAGCGGAGGCCGGTTCATCAGCGCCCGCGCCACCGCCACGCGCTGCCGTTCGCCGCCCGACAGCCGGCCGGGGTACGCGCGGGCGTGCCGCTCGATACCGAGGTACGCGAGCAGTTCCGCGGCCCGCGCGGCGGCCCGGGCGCGCGGCATCCCGGCCAACTGGGCCGGCAGCAGCACGTTGTCGGCGACGGTGAGGTCGTCCAGCAGGTTGAAGAACTGGAAGACCATGCCGACCGACGCCCTGCGGTACTTCGCCGACGCGCTCTCGCTCAGCCCGTCCACGCGCAGGCCGTCGACGCCGACGGTGCCGGCGTCCGGCCGGTCCAGGCCGGCGATCAGGTTGAGCAGCGTCGACTTGCCGCTGCCGGACGGGCCGAGGACGGCGAGCGCCTGCCCGGTGGGCACCGCGAGGGTGAGGTCGTCCAGCGCGGGCGGGCCCTCCTCGTACGTCCTGCTGACCCCGCGCAGGTCGATGAGTACCTCGGCACCGCGGTCGCTCTCGGTGCGGACGGTGTGCGGTGGTGCGGTCATGGCCCGGGTCCTCCCCAGCTCGGCGGCCGGCGCGTGCGCCGTACGTCGTGGTGTCGTACGACGCAGTCGTGCGTCGTGCCGCCAGACGCTAGGCGCGGCGGGGGAGCGGGCACGTCCGCCGCGGTGCGGAAGGTCCGTACCGCATCCGGCCGATGCGGGGCGGCGTCATCCGCGCGATGTAGGCGCCGGGTGGACGAGGGGTGGGCCCCGCGGTGGATCCGGTGGCCGGGAACGGGTTGGCACACTGAGGCGGTGACGTGGGCGGGTGCGGTCATCGGGCGGTACGGGCGCGGAGCGGGGCGGGCGCGCGGGTGGTTCGCGCGGGCGCGTACGGGCGGGGGCGTGCCGCCGCGGCTGTCCCGGTGGGCCTGGACCGCCGACGTGGCGCTCGCCCTGGTGCTGTCCGTGGGCACGGTCGTCGCCGACCTCGACCGCTCGTTCTTCGAGCCGCGCCAGGACGCCCCGCAGGAGATCGGACCGAACGGTGTCGGCCCGCGCGAGATCGGGCCGCCGCCACCCGGCCGGCCGGGGATCGCGGAGCCCGGTTCGCCGCTGTTCCCGGAGCCCGGTTCGCCGCGGGTGCCCGAGCCCGGTTCGCCGCTCTTTCCGGAGCCCGGTTCGCCGGGGGTGCCCGAGCGCGACGGGACCGGGCGGGAAGTGCCGCCCCCCGCCTACGAGTACCCCCCGCCACCGGTCATCGAGCACGTGCTGCCGCCCGCCCGGAGCTGGGAGTTGGCGCTCGCGGCGCTCACCGCGCTGCCGCTGGTCCTGCGCCGCCGCTACCCGCTCACCGCGTTCTGCGCGGTGCTCGCCGCGGCCTCGGCGTTCCACCTGGGCGAGGTGGCCCGGGGCGCGACGGCGTTCGCGTTCGCCGCCGGGGTGGTGGGGGCGTACAGCGCGGTGATGTACAGCCCGTACCGCAGGAGGGCGCTGGTCGGCCTGGTCGCCGGGGTGCCGCTGTTCGCGGCGGCGGGGGTGGTGCCGGAGGTGGGGCGCGGGTTCGTACCGCTGCTGGTGCTGCTGCCGATAGGGCTGGCCGCCAACGCGATCCACACCTGGCAGCAGCGCCTGCGCGCACTCCAGGAGCAGCAGGAGGCGGCGACGCGGCTGGCGGTGGACCAGGAGCGGTCGCGGATCGCGCGCGAACTGCACGACGTCGTCACGCACAACGTCAGCATGATGACGATCCAGGCGGGCGCGGCGCGCAAGGTGCTCGACACGTCGCCGGAGCAGGCGCGGGAGGCGATGAGCGCGGTGGAGGCCGCCGGGCGGGCGGCGATGGCGGAGCTGCGGCACGTGATGGGGCTGCTGACGATGGCGGCGACCACCGACCCCGCCCTCGACGTCGACCTGGCCCCCCAGCCGGGCCTCGGCCAACTCGCCGCCCTCGCCGGGCGCGTACGCGACACGGGTGTGCCCGTCGAACTGTCGGTGACCGGCACCCCCGAGGCGCCGCTGCCGGCCGGCGTCGACCTCGCCGCGTACCGCGTCGTGCAGGAGGCGCTGACCAACGCCGTCAAGCACGCCGCCGGGGCCTCCGTCGCCGTCGCGGTGGCGCACGCGCCGGGCGAACTGCGCGTCGAGGTGACCGACACCGGCGGCCGGACCACCGCCCGCGCCGCGGCCGGCAGCGGCCGCGGCCTCATCGGCCTGCGCGAACGCCTCGCGGTCTACGGCGGCACACTCCAGGCCACCCCCCGCCCCCACGGCGGCTACCGCGTCCGCGCCCTGATCCCCCTCCCGGACCCGCCACCCGAGGAAGAGCCCGCTCGGCACGGACCGGGCGGTGGGCATGCCCCTGGCTTGGACGGGGGTGCCGTGCAGACATAATGACCGGCATGCGGATCTCGGCACGAGCAGACTACGCGGTGCGCGCGGCACTGGAGCTGGCGGCGGCGACGGAGGACGCGCCGGTCAAGGCGGAGGCCATCGCGGACGCGCAGGGTATTCCGCACAAGTTCCTGGAGAGCATCCTCGGCGACATGCGCCGCGGCCGGCTGGTCGTCAGCCAGCGCGGCGGCCGCGGCGGCTACCGCCTCGCCGCGCCCGCCGACGAGATCACCATCGCCGACGTCATACGGGTGGTGGAGGGGCCGCTGGTCTCCGTGCGCGGGGCCCGGCCGCCGGAGCTGTCGTACGTGGGCCCCGCCGAGTCGCTGCTGCCGCTGTGGATCGCGCTGCGCGTGAACGTGCGCAACATCCTCGGGGAGGTCACGCTCGCGGACGTGGCGTCGGCGCGCCTGCCGGGGTACGTGCACGAGCTGGCCGAGGACCCCGACGCGTGGACGAACCCCTGAGGGCGTAGCGCACACGCGGCGCTCCGTGCCACAGTGGCGGTCGCGTCTCCCCCCACGGACACCCGACTCCGAGGAGAGACGTGCCCGAGAACCGGCACATAGGCAGGCGGACGCTGCTCACGGGCGTGGCCGCGGGCGGTATCGCGGCCCTGGTCCCGCGGCAGGCGGCGGCGCTTGGCCGGCGCGTGGTGGCCCGCCCCCTGGCGAACGCGGACGGCTCGCTGCCGATGACGCTCCTGTCGTACGTCCACCCCGCCGGCCGCGCCGTGGGCCGCGCGCTCGGCCCCGACGGCGAGGAGGTGCAGGCGGCGTGGCACGGCGGGCGGGTACGGCGGCCGCGCGCGCTGCACGCCTCCGGTTCGTACACCCTCCAGGGCGTCAACGCGCGCGGCGCGCTCGTCGGTTACCACTACCTGCCGGACGAGGACCGCACCCACGCCGTCGCCTGGACCCGCGGGGGCGCGCCCCGGCGGGTGCTGGCGGGCGGCGACTACCGCGCGTGGGGCTCGCACATCGACGACCGCGGCCGGGTCCTCGTCCAGACCCAGACGGAGTTCCAGGCCGACCCCGAACTCCCCCCGCGCGGCGGCCTGTACGTCCTGCGCCCCGCCGCCTCCGCCGATCCCGTACGCATCACGCCCCCCGACCCGGAGGCGGTCAACGCGGCCCCCGACGCGCTCGGCGCGGGGGGCCACGTCATCGCCGGGCAGGTGCGCTTCATGGCCTGGTCGCGGGACCCGTTCCTGTGGCACCGCGGCGAGGTCACCGAACTCACCCGCCTCACGGGCGCGTACCGCCCGGTCTTCGGCGCGGGCGTCAACGCCCGCGGCGTGGTGGCCGGTTCTGCGGAGGGCGACACGGGGGAGTGGCGGGCGTTCGTCTGGGACGGCGAGCGCCTGACGGACTTCACGCGCTTCGACGGCGGCGCCAGCAGCGTCCCCCTCGACGGCCGCTTCCTCAACACCCGCGGCGACGTCATCGGCCGCAGCGACGCCACCGACGGCCCCTTCCTCTGGACCTCGCGGCACGGTCTGAAGCCCCTCCCCACCCTCCCGGAAGCCCTCTACGGCACCACGGCCACGGCCCTCAACGACCGCGGCGACGCGGCCGGGCACTGCTTCACGGAGGAGGGCCAGCGCGCGGTCTACTGGCGCCACGGCGAGGTCGTCGACCTGGGCCTCCCGCGCGGCGCGGTGGAGAGCGAGGCCAGTTGGCTGACCGACACCGGCGAGGCCCTGGGCACCGCCTCGTTCCCCCACCCCTCGGGCGGCACGGTGACCCGCTGCTACCGCTGGACGGTCCGCTGACCGGCGGCCCGACGACCGGGCCGCTGATCAGCGGCCCGGCGACCTGCCGGCCGGCCCACGGCGCGCGCGACCGCGGGTGCGACGGCGCGCGCCGAGGGGGTCAGGCGCCGAAGTCCGCCGCGTGGTCGCGGGCCCACTCCGCGTACGTGCGGGCCTTGCGGCCCGTGACCTCCGCCACCGTGTCCGTCACCGGCTCCGGGTGCGTCACCAGCTCGGCGTGGGCCTCCAGGATGCCGTCCGCGAACGACGGGGGCAGGCCCGCCGCCACGTACGCCTCCCGCGCGACGGAGGGCGGGGACTCCTCGAAGCGGACGTCGCGGCCCAGTGCCGCGCCGATCGTGCGGACCTGCTCGGCCTGGGTCAGGGTCTCCGGGCCCGTCAGGTGGTACGTCTGGCCGGCGTGGCCCTCGTGGGTCAGTGCGCGCAGGCCGACCGCGGCCACGTCGGCCTCGTGGATGAGGGAGCGGCCCGCCTGCGCGTACGGGGCGTGCACCACGTCGCCCGCGCGGATCTGGTCCGCCCAGTGCAGGGTGTTGGCGGCGAAGCCGCCCGCGCGCAGCAGGGTCCACTCCAGGGGCGAGGCCCGCAGCAGGCGTTCGATGGCGGTGTGGAAGCCGAGGATGCCCTCCGGCTCCTCGTCCGGGTCGTCCGCGGCGCCCCAGGCGGAGACGTACGCGATCCGGCGTACGCCCGCCGCGATCGCCGCGTCGAGGACGGCGGGGGCGGTGTCGGCGGTGGGCAGCGGCCAGACGAGGAAGACCTCCGAGACGCCGGCGAAGGCCGCGCCCAGCGTCGCCGGGTCGGCGAGGTCCCCGCGTACGGCCTCCACCCCCGCGGGGAAGTCCGCGCGGGCGGGGTCGCGCACCAGCGCGCGTACCGGCAGGCCCGCCCAGTGCGCCTGCGCGACCGCCTGACCTCCTACGTTGCCTGTTGCTCCGGTCACCAGGATCACAGTTCTTCCCTTTCGTCGGTGGCACCCCCCACCCTCCGACCTGAACCGCACTTGAGGTCAAACGAGCATCTGTGGCTTGTCAGGCCCGCGTCATCTCACTAGCGTGAACCGGCGAGTTGTCGCACTGACTTGCGACTCACGGCATCCCCGCACGACCCCGTCCACGGCCGTGGTCCGCCCCGGACCCCGGCCGTCACCCCCCACGAGACGGACTCGGAGGGCGCTGATGCGCCGAAAAGGTTCCCTTCTGCTGACCGCGGCCCTGCTGTGCGCCGCGGGAGTCGCCGCCGTACCCGCCCCCGCCGGAGCCCAGGACCCCGCCGGCTCCGCGGGGCCGACCGAGTGGCGGGAGGTGTTCTCACCGGACGGCACCGCCACCCGCGTGGAGATACCCGAGCAGGCCGAGGACGCCCCGAGCCCCGCCGACCTCCGGGCGGCCGCGGCGGCCGAGGTCGTCCCCATCCAGGACACCGGGCCGCCCGGCTCCCGGTTCGACCTGGTGATGGTGGGCGACGGGTACACCGCCTCGGAAATGGGCCTGCTGCGCGAGCAGGCCGAGGCGAAGTGGCAGGAGATCGCCGCCACGGCGCCGTGGGACAAGCACCGCCAGAACACCAACGTGTGGCTGGTCAACGTCGTCTCCGCGCAGTCCGGCGTGGACAACGACCCGACCCAGGGCATCAACCGCGACACCGCCATGGACATGGGCTTCTTCTGCGCCGGCATCGAACGGCTGCTCTGCCTCAGCGAGTCGAAGGCGCAGGCCTACGCCGCCGAGGCCCCCGGCGCCGACGCGATCGTCGCCCTCGGCAACACCGCCAAGTACGGCGGCGCCGGCTACCCCAGTCTCGCCACCGTCGCCGGCGGCAACGCGCGGGCCGGACGCATCGCGATCCACGAACTCGGCCACTCCGTGGGCGGCCTGGCCGACGAGTACTACACGCCGGGCACCACCCACCCCGGCGGCGAACCCCGGGAACCCAACGTCACCACCGACCCCACCGGGTCCAAGTGGGCGTCGTACCTCGGGCAGAGCACCCCCGACGGCGGCGTCATCGGCGCCTACCAGGGCGGCAGCCAGTACGAGTACGGCATCTACCGGCCCTCCCAGGACTCCCTCATGCGCACCCTCGACAAGCCCTTCAACCTCGTCGGCCTCGACGTGATGGACCGCGCCATCGGCTCCGAGATCAGCGGGGTGGCGGCGCCCGGACGCAGGTAGGCCCGCACCCGGGTGCACCCGGGATGGTGCACGTAACACCACCCCCCATTGGGGTCGTGCGCCCAGTGCCCGCGCCCGTCACCGTCCGTAGCTTCGTAGTCAGGCACAGGGAGTGCCGCCTGACGAGGGGTGAAGACGATGTTCGGACGCAACGGGCGCCGCGGGACCGCCGCCGGAGCCGTCGACGGCGGCGCGCCGCACGAGGCGCTGCGACTGGTCAAGGTGACCAAGGTCTACGGCACCGGGGGTGCCGAGGAGGCGGCCGTCACCGCGCTCGACGGCGTGACGCTGAGCCTGCCGGCCGGGTCGTTCACCGCCGTGATGGGGCCCTCGGGGTCCGGGAAGTCGACGCTGCTGCAGTGCGCCGCGGGGCTGGACCGGCCCGACAGCGGCGTGGTGATGGTCGACGGCGCGGAGATGACGGGGGGCAGCGAGACGGAGCTGACGAAGTTCCGCCGCGAGCGCATCGGGTTCGTCTTCCAGCAGTACAACCTGCTGCCCACCCTGAACGTCGCGCAGAACACCGTGCTGCCGCTCAAGCTCGCCGGCCGCCGCGTCGACCGGGCCCGCGTCCGCGAGGTGCTGGCCCGCGTCGGCCTCGCCGACCGGATGCGGCACCGGCCCGACCAGCTCTCCGGCGGCCAGCGGCAGCGCGTCGCCATCGCCCGCGCGCTCGTCGCCGCGCCGAGCGTGGTCTTCGCCGACGAGCCGACCGGCGCCCTGGACACCCGCAGCGCCCGCGACGTGCTGGGCCTGCTGCAGGAGACCGTGCGCGTCGACGGCCGCACCGTGGTGATGGTGACGCACGACCCGGTGGCCGCCTCGTACGCGGACTCCGTGCTCTTCCTCGCCGACGGCCGGCTGGTGGGGCAGCTGAACGCCCCGACCGCCGACGCCGTCGCCGAGCGCATGACGCACCTCGGCGACATGTACGAGGCCGAAGGCCCGCACCGGGCCCCGCACCACGACCCGCGCAACTCCGCGCCCATGGGGGTCTGACCGATGTTCTCGCTCGCGATGCGCTCCATCCGGCAGCGGCCCGGCCGCTTCGCCGCCACGCTCCTGTCCGCCTTCCTCGGCGCGACCATCATCATGATGTTCAACTCGCTCCTCGACACCGCGGGCGCCGACGGCGTGGACGACGTCAGCTCGGAGTCCCTGTCCACCGCCGCCATGGTCGTCGGCGGCTACGGCTCGCTGCTGGTGTTCTTCGCCGTCGCCTCGACCCTGACGGTCGCCGTACGGCAGCGCACCACCGAGATCGACCTGCTGCGCTCCACCGGCGCCACGCCCGCGCAGATCACCAGGATGATCGTCGGCGAGGCGGCGGTCGTCGGCCTTGTCGGCTCGCTGCTGGCGATCGTGCCCGGCATGCTCGGCGGGCGGATCCTGCTGGACATGTTCCAGGACAGCGGGCAGGTCGCGGACGACGTCGACCACGCCTTCGGCACCATCGCGCTGATGTCCGGCATCGACATCACGCTGCTGGCGTCGGTCGGCGCCGCGTTCCTCGCGGTGCGCAGGGCCACCAGGGCGCGCGAGCAGCGTGCCCCGCGCCGCCGGCTGCGCACCTGGGGCGGCTACGCCGCGCTGGGCCTGGGCGCGGCCCTGTGCGTGACCGGCTTCGCCATGGGCGACGCGGGCCCGGAGGCCATGGCGCCGCCGGCGTACGGGGCGATCCTGCTGTCGGTCGGCTTCGCGGCGTTCTCGCCGGCGCTGCTCGGCGGGCTGCTGCGGCTCACCGGCGGGCTGCTGACGGCGTTCGGCGGGGGCAGCGGCTACCTGACGGTGCACGGGCTGCGACAGCGGGCCGCGCAGCTGTCCGGGGTGCTGATGCCGATGGTCCTCTTCGTGGGCATCTCGGTCGCGACGCTGTACATGCAGTCCGTCGAGAACGACCACATCGAGGCCGCCGGGCTGACGCAGTCGGTGGACGACAAGAACCTGGAGACGCTGAACTTCGTGGTCGTCGGGATCATCGCGGTCTTCGCCTGCGTGATGCTGATCAACACGCTGTACGCGGCGACCTCGTACCGCAGCCGCGAGTTCGGCCAGCAGCGGCTGGCGGGCGCGACGCCCGGCCAGGTGCTGGCGGGCGTCGGCCTGGAGGGGCTGCTGCTGACGCTGACCGGGGTGTTCTTCGGGACGCTCGCGGCGGTGGCCGGGGTCGTGCCCTTCACGGTGGCCCGCACGGACGACGTGCTGCCGTCGGCGGGGTACGGGATCTGGCTGGCGGTCGTGGGAGTGGCCGCGGCGGCGACGATGGCCACCGCGCTGGGCACCGCGCGGCGGGTGCTGCGTACGCCGGCGGTCGAGACGGTCGCGCTGGCGGCATGAGGGGGCGTGGGGAAGGGCCCGCCGACGACGTCGGCGGGCCCTTCGGCGTGCCGGGGGCCGCGGGACGGGGCGCCCGTACGGGCGCTGCCCGCCCGCATGCCCGCTACTCCAGGTTGCGCTCCGCGTAGACCCGCATCGCGTCCCGTACGAACACGGCCGTCCCCTCGCCGTGGCCGTCGTAGTGCGCGCCGAAGCGCGGGTCGTCCACGTACATCTGCCCCAGCCCCGCGAACGCCTCCGCCGAGGGTCCCCGCCCCTGCCATCCGGCGCTGATCCACTCGTACTGCCGCCGGGTGATCGCCTGCGCCTCCTCGCCGTCCGGGGCCTCGCCCGCGGCGTGCGCGGCGGCGAAGTCGCGGGCGATGCCGCGCTGGCGGCGCTGGAAGCCGGCCCGCTCCTCCGCGCTCAGCGAGCGCCACCATGTGTCGCCACGCTCGTACGCCGCCTTCCCCCAGCGACGCGTGACCTCCTCCTCGTACCGGGTGTGGTCGAACCCGTCGAGCACCTCTTCCGCCATGAGCGGCTCACCTTCCCTCAGCTTCCGCAGTGTGGTCTCCACCGACGCGATCTGCCGCCCGATCCGCCGCTGTTCCTGCACCAGCAGCTCCAGGTGCGTGCCGAGCGCGGCCGCGGCGTCCGCGGGGCCGGCGCCGTCGAGCACGTCGGCGATGGCCGGGAGGCCGAGGCCCAGCTCGCGGAGCAGCAGGATGCGCTGGAGCCGGACGAGGGCGTGCTCGTCGTAGTAGCGGTAGCCGTTGGCCGCGACGCGGCTGGGGCGGAGCAGCCCCAGCTCGCCGTAGTGGCGCAGGGTGCGGCTCGTGGTGCCCGCGGTGCGCGCGATCTCCTGGATGGACCACTCCATGGCGGTGCCCGCTCCTCGCTCCGGTCGGCCGCTCGGCCGGTAGGTCGGTCGGTGGGCCTTCACCGTAGAAGTTGACGTCACGTCAAGGTCAAGCTCAGTCCTCGAAGCTGTGGGGGACCAGCTCGAAGGCCACGGCGAGGTCGGCGCCGCACTGCTTGCCGCCCTCGGTGAGCATCCCCTCGGTGAGCTTGCGGGCGTACTCGTGGGGGTCCTCCTCGCCCAGCCCGACGATGTACGCCCGGTGCTCGGTCAGCGACGCCACCGCCCGCTCCAGGGCGTCCCCGGTGACGGCCTCGGCGTGCGTGGGGTACGGGGAGCCGGCGACGGCGGTCCAGCGGACGCCGCCCCACGGCAGGAGGCCCTGCTCCAGCAGCTCGGGGAAGATCCAGCGGTTGCCGGCGTCGCCGACGGCGTCCAGCACGGCGCGGCCGACGGCGCGGTGGTCGGGGGTGTTGCGCGGGGCGCCGGGCCCCGCGCCCCAGGTGTCGTGGTGGTTGATGGTGACGATCAGCTCGGGGCGGTGCCGGCGGATGGCCGCGGCGAGGTCGCGGCGCAGCGGCAGGCCCTCCTCGATGACGCCGTCGCGGTGGTCGAGGAACTCCAGCGCCGTCACGCCCACCACCGCGGAGCTGGCCCGCTGCTCCTCCTCGCGGACCCGGGCGCACTCGCCGGGCTCCAGCCCGTCGATCCCGGCCTCGCCGCGGGTGGCGAGCACGTACGCCACCTGCTTGCCGGCGCCGGTCCACTTCGACACCGCGGCGGCGGTGCCGTACTCCAGGTCGTCCGGGTGCGCGACGACCGCGAGGGCCCGGTGCCAGTCGTCGGGGAGGGATGCGAGGGACGCCGCCTCGGCGTGAGCGCTGTCGGTCATGCCGCCATGGTCACATGACGGGGCGTCACGACCCCGTCCGGCCCGTCCGCGGGGAGCGGGAGGAGGCGAACGGGGCGGCGGGGGAGCGGGACAGACGGAAAGGACGGAAAAGGCGGGAAAGAGGCGGCGCCGGGCCCGGACCCGGCACCGCCTCGTCGGGGGACGGGTCAGTCCAGACCGCGGTCCAGGACCCGGTACAGCTCGCCGTCGTCGTCGCCGTCCAGGGACCAGACCATCGCGCCGCCCAGGTTGCGGTCGTCGATGTACTCGGCCTTCTGGGCGATGACCTTCGGGTCGTCGTACGTCCAGAACGTGCTGCCGTCGAAGAGCCAGGCGTGGCCGCTCTCCTTGTCGCGGTGGACCTCGTACTCACCGGAGGCCGCGAACTCCTTCAGGACCTTGTAGTCCTCGAAGCCCGCCTCCCAGGTGCCGGGCGCCGCGCCCCCGGCGGGCTGGTTGTAGCCGTCGCCGCCGCCTTCGACGCCCTGCCAGCCGCGGCCGTAGAACGGGATGCCGAGGACCAGCTTGTCGCGCGGTGCGCCGCGCCGCAGCCAGTCGTCGACGACCTGCTGGAGGCTGTCGTCGGGGGAGTGGATGGCGGACTGCTGGTTGGTGTTCTTCTCCCAGGCGCCGTGCAGGTCGTAGCCCTGGAGCGTGGCGTAGTCCAGCTTGGGGAAGAGCTTGCGCGTCTCGTAGCCCGCGTCCATCGCGTTGGCGTTCGCCGGCAGGAACGCGGTGAGCAGCAGGTGCCGGCCGCGGCCCTCGCGCGAGCGCTCCACCTGGTCGAGCTGCCGGCGGAACTCGGCGACGACCGCGGTGAAGTTCTCCTTGTCCTCGGGGCGGTAGACGGTGTCGACGTCACCGGGGTAGTTGGGCCACTCCCAGTCCAGGTCGATGCCGTCGAAGACGCCCGCCGCGCTGCCGGGGCCGCCGCGGCCGTCGATCCGCGGGAGGTCGCCCTTGATGAACAGGTCGATGCAGGAGGACACGAACTCCTTGCGCGACTCGGGCGTACGGACCGCGTCCGAGAAGTGCGTGGACCATGCCCAGCCGCCGAGCGACATCATGACCTTCAGGTCCGGGTACTTCTCCTTCAGCTCGCGGATCTGGTTGAAGTTGCCCGCGAGCCGCTGCCGCGGCGAGTCGGCCCGGCCGTCGACGGACTCGGCGGCGGTCATCGTCCGCTGGTAGTCGGTGAACGCGTCGCCCTCGCCCGGGATGTTGTCCTCGAAGCACTTGCCGTCCGGGCTGACGTTGCCGAAGGCGTAGTTGAGGTGCGTGAGGCGCTTGGCGGTGCCGCTGGTGACGAGGTCCTTGACGAGGAAGCCGCGGTCCCTGGCGCCCCACTGGGTGAAGTAGCCGACGCGCCGGGCCTCGTCCCGGCCGCCGCGGTCGCCGTGCCCGCCGTGGCCGCCCTTCCCGGCCTGCGCGGCCTGCCGGTCGGCGGCGGCTCCGTCCGGGGTCGCGGCGGTGGCGCCGGCCGTGGTGAGGCCGGGGGTGACCAGGAGGGACAGCGCACAGCCGGCCACGGCCAGGCGGCGCACGAGTCTTCGGTGCATGGAAACCCTCTTCTCGGGAGATCGCGCTTCTCTCGGGTGCGCCGAACGCTATTGGCCTAGACCAATAGGGGTCAAGGGTTCGTACGCGACGGCGCACCCGGCGGCATGCCCCTGCTCAGCCCGGTAATCGGCACGTTCTAGGGTGAAGCCGGACAGCGGCCGGAGCGGTGGGAGGTACGGGCATGACCGCGGACACCGACCTCGGCTCCCTCCTCGACGGCAACGACGTCGCCGGGCTGCAGCGGTGGCTCGCCGACCACCCCCCGCACGTCGTCGCCGACGAACTCGCCCGCGCCGACGAGGTCACCGCCGTCTTCTGCTTCCGGCTGCTGGAGAAGGACCGCGCGGTCGAGGTCTTCGAGGAACTGGGCGCGGGCGACCAGCAGAAGATCCTCGAAGGGCTGCGCGACCAGACGTTCCGGCACGTGGTCGAGGAGATGGACCCCGACGACCGCGCCCGCCTCCTCGGCGAGGCGCCGGCCAACTTCACCCAGCGCGTGCTGGCCGGCCTCAGCCCCCGCGAACGCGCCCTGACCGCCCCGCTGCTCGGCTACGAACAGGACGCCGTCGGCCGGTACATGTCGCCCGAGCTGGTGCGGCTGAAGGAGCAGTCCACCGTCGCCGAGGCGCTGGAACGGGTGCGCGCCCAGGGCCCGGACGCCGAGACCGTCTACACGCTGCCCGTCGTCGACGACCGCCGGCACCTGGTCGGCGTCGTCTCCCTGCGGGAGGTGGTGCTGGCCCCGCCGGGCCGCCCGCTCATCGAGCTGGTGGACACCGAGTTCCCGCGCGTCTACGCCACGGACAACGCCGAGACCGCGGCCCGGCTGATGCAGGAGGCCAACCTCGTCGGCCTGCCCGTCGTGGACAGCGAGGAGCGCGTCGTCGGCATCCTCACCGTCGACGACGCCATCGAGCTGATCGAGGAGGCGGACACCGAGGACGTGGCCCGCCAGGCCGGCGCCGAGCCGGTCGAGGGCCACTACCTGTCGGTCGGGGTGTTCCGGCTCGCCCGCGCGCGCATCATCTGGCTCTTCCTGCTGATCCTCGCCGCCACCCTCACCGCGGGCGTACTGCAGGCCTTCGAGGGGGAGCTGGCGGAGGTGACCGAGCTGGCGGTGTTCATCCCGCTGCTCGTCGGCACCGGCGGGAACGTCGGCGCCCAGGCCGCGACGGGCGCGGTGCGCGCGATCGCGGTCGGCGAGCTGCGCCCGGGAGACGTGGCGCGGGTGGCGTGGCGGGAGTGCCGGGTGGGGTTCCTGCTGGGCGTGGGGCTCGGCATCGTGGGCATCGTGCTGGCGACGGTCATGACGGACGGCCGGATCGCGCTGACCGTGTCGCTGTCGCTGGTGCTGATCTGCGCGTGGGCGGCGTCGGTCGGCTCCGTGATGCCGCTGCTGGCCAAGCAGTTGGGGATCGACCCGGCGGTGATCTCGGCCCCGCTGGTGACCACGCTGGTCGACGCCACGGGGCTGGTGATCTACTTCCTCCTCGCCCGGGCGGTCCTGGGTCTGTGAGGGAGTCCGCCGGCGGGCTGTGAGAGGAGTCCGCGAGCGGGCCTGCGAGCGGCTCTGCGCGTGCGCGGGCGCACGCCGCGGCCCCCAGCGCACACCCGCCGGTGAACACGCCTCGTAAAGCTCTCCCCTCGGGTTGCGGGCCCCGGGCGCGGGTTGCCAAGCTTTCGCGGGTGTTCAGGCCGGCAACGGCGCAGGCCGGAGACGGCGCGGGCCGGGACGGCGACCGCCGCGACGGGGGTGTGAAGAAACGGTGCCTCTAGGTGAGCAGCCGGCCTATCTGCGGGTCGCCGCGGACCTCCGCCGGAAGATCGTCGGCGGTGAACTGCCTCCGCACGCACGCCTGCCCTCGCAGGCCAGGATCCGCCAGCTCTACGGGGTCTCCGACACCGTAGCGCTGGAGGCCCGCAAGGTGCTGATGGCCGAGGGCCTGGTCGAGGGCCGGTCCGGGTCGGGCACGTACGTACGCTCCCGGCCCGAGCCGCACCGGCTGGTCCGTACCGGCTACCGCGGCCTCGGCGACCTCACGCCCTTCCGGCAGGAGCAGGCCGACGAGTCGGTGGCCGGCTCCTGGGAGTCGCGCAGCGCGCAGGAGCACGCCGAGGGGGCGGTCGCCGCCCGGCTGCACCTGGGCGCCGGCGACCCCGTGATGCGTACGCGCTACGTCTTCCGCTCCGCCGGCGAGCCCGTGCTGCTGTCCACGTCCTGGGAGCCGCTGGCCCTGACCGGCCGCACGCCCGTGATGCTGCCGGAGGAGGGGCCGCTCGCGGGCCGCGGCGTGGTGGAGCGGATGGCGGCCATCGACGTCGTCGTGGACAACGTCGTGGAGGAGGTCGGCACCCGCCCCGGGCTGGCCGACGAGGCGCAGGCGCTGGGCGCGGTGCCCGGGCAGCCGGTGCTCTGCATCCAGCGGACGTTCTACGCCTCGGGGCGGGCGGTCGAGACGGCGGATGTCATCGTTCCGGCCGACCGCTACCGTGTCAGCTATCACCTGCCCGTCAAGTAGTCCGGGCCGCGGGCCGCTTCTCCGGATCTTCCCTGTCCTGATTCCCCCTTCCCGATTCGAACTTTCGGCCGAGAAGTGTACTTCTCGTGTAAAGCCGTATGCGGGGAGTGAATGCCGGGCGTAAGCTCTGGCATATTCGGCAGGCAAGCAGGGTGCTCCGGGGCCGCAGTCGTCCCGTGTGTGCCCTGGGCAGACATTCCTGGGGTGGGCTTTATGGGTGCGGGTGACAGTGGCGCCGCACGCCCGTGGGTCATCGTCCGCGAGGACGGCAACGGCAACCATTACCGCGTCGGCCGGTACGCCACGCGTGACGAGGCCGAGCGCGCGGTCTCCCGTTTCGGGCCCGCGGAGCAACGGCAGATATACCGGGTGGAGCATGCCGGCGGCGGGGACGCCAACGCCGTGTAGCTTCCCGTGCGCATGTAGGTGATATTTTCGCCCAAAGCGGGTATGTACCTATCACTCCCCTTAAGTCGGACAAATCCGACAGAACTGCGCTGGGATGTGGTAGGCGTGAGCAACCCCCCGTTCCTCCGCCACGCCGCGGTGACGCCGTTCCCCCCGCTTCCCGATCCCTCCGCCCTCCCCGGCTTCGGCGATCCCGCAGCCCCCGCCGGGACGCCCCCCGCGGCCGGCCTCTCCGGCCCCGCCGTGCCCGCGGTACCCGCCGGTGCCGCCGGACTCGCGCACGCGGCCGGCCTCGCCGAGTGGACCTTCCCCGCCGACCCCGGCTGCGTGCGCACCGCCCGCGCCGTCGTCCGCGACACCCTGCGCACCTGGCACCTCGACCCCGTGACCGACCTCGCCGTCCTGCTCGTCAGCGAGCTGGTCACCAACTCCCTGCGCTACGCCCCGGGCCCCGTCGGCCTGCGCCTGCGCCCCCTCGGCGGGCCCGACGCCGCGGGCGGCGTCCGCGTCGAGGTCTCCGACCCGCTGCCGGTGCCGCCGCTGCTCCGTACCGCCGCACCGGACGAGGAGGGCGGCCGCGGACTGCTGCTCGTCGCCAGTGCGGCGCTCCGCTGGGGAACCCGCTGCGGTGGAATGGGCAAGACGGTGTGGTTCGAGCTGGGGTCCGCTGGTTAGAACGTACGAGGGAGGGTTCTTCGGCGTACGGAAGGGGGCGTGCGGGGGCGTAGTGCAGGGTGCCGGGCGGGCACCACTTCGCAGACGCAGCGGTGAGCGGGACCGGAAGCGGTGGGGCGTTCCGAACCCGTGACCTGACGACCATGTTCCGGATACGGATCTTCCCGCATACTCTGCGGTGCGTACCCGGAGCAGGATCAGCAAAGGGGGCGGTCGCGTGGGAGCACCGTTCTGGCAGAGCAGTCCGCCGGGCTCCATCTATGACCACATCAAGGTGGCCTCCTTCGCACTGGACGCGGAGGGGCACATCGAGCAGTGGAGCGCCCGTGCCGAGGAGCTCCTCGGCATCTCCGCCGCCGAGGTGCTGGGCCGCGATGCCGTAGAGGCGCTGGTCCCCGAGGAGCTGCGGGCCGACGTGGGCGAGAAGGTCGCCGAGATCCTCGACGGACGGGAGTGGACCGGCCTGCTGCCCTACCGCAGACCGGCCGGACCCGGCGGCGCCGGGCAGCCCCCCGTCGACGGCATCGCCGAGCTCTACGTCATGCCCACCACCGGCATCGGCGGCACCCGCGGCGCGGTGTGCCTCACCCTCGACGCGTACGCGCTGCGCCGGGTCGAGACCGACCTTGCCGCCTCCCAGGCCGTTTTCGGCCAGGCCCCGATGGGGTTCCTGCTCTTCGGCACCGACCTCAGGCTCGTCCGCGTCAACGAGCGGGTGGCCGCCGCCTTCGGCGGCAGCGTCGCCTCCCACACCGGCCGCACGCCCCGCGACTACCTCCCGCGCAGCGAGGCCGAGCGCGTCACCGCCGCGCTCAAGCAGGTCCTCGACACCGGCGAGCCCGTCACCGACATGCAGATCCTCGGGCCCGCCCCCGAGGACCCCCAGACCGGCTCCGCCGCGCCGTCCGCCCGCGAGGGGCAGCCGGGCAGCCTCAGGTGGTCCATATCGCTCTACCGCGTCCACAGCCGTACGGGCCGGCCCCTGGGCGTCGCCGCCGTCGTCTCCGACATCACCCGGCGCCGCCGCGCCGAGAGCGAGGCCGCCAGCGCCCGCCGCAACCTCGCGCTGCTCAACGAGGCCGGCGCCCGCATCGGCAACTCGCTCGACCTGGAGACCACCGCCCGCGAGCTGCTCGGCGTCACCGTCCCGCAGTTCTGCGACATGGCCTGCGTCGACGTCTACCAGAGCCTCCTCGACGGCGACGAGGGCCGCCCCGGCCTCGCCGACGGCAGCGCCGAGCTGCGCCGCGTCGCCTTCGCCAGCGCCGTCTCCGACGCCCCCGTCACGGCCGTCGGCTCCACCCACCGCTTCGACTTCCACTCGCCGCACGCCGCCGCGCTGCGCACCGCCCAGGTGCGCCGGGTGCCCGGCGGCGACAGCGGCCTGGTGCAGACGACGCTCGCGGTGCCGCTGGTCGCCGGGGACACCGTCGTCGGTCTCGTGCAGTTCTCCCGCGCCCGCGGCAGCGAGGACTTCGGCGAACGCGACGCGGCCCTCGCCGCACAGCTCGCCGCCCGCGCCGCCGTCTGCATCGACAACGCCCGCCTCTACCGCCGCGAGCACTCCCGCGCCCTCATCCTCCAGCGCAGCCTGCTCCCGCCCGGCGACCCCGAGGCCGCGGGCCTGGACATCGCCTGCCGCTACCTGCCCGGCAACACCGCCACCGAGGTCGGCGGCGACTGGTTCGACGTCATCGAGCTGCCCGGCCACCGCACCGCGCTCGTCGTCGGCGACGTCATGGGCCGCGGCCTGCGCGCCGCCGTCGCCATGGGCGAACTGCGCACCGCCGTACGCACCCTCGCCATGCTCGACCTGGAGCCCGCCGAGGTGCTCGCCGCGCTCGACGAGATCGCCGGCGGCCTCGGCGGCGTCTCCGACGAGGTCTACCTCGCCACCTGCGTGTACGTCGTCTACGACGCGGTCACCCGGCGCTGCACCTTCGCCAACGCCGGCCACCTGCCGCCCGTCGTGGTCGAGCCCGGCGAGCCGCCGCTGCTGCTGGAGGTGCCCGCGGGGATGCCGCTCGGCGTCGGCGGCGAGCCGTTCGAGGAGGTCGAGGTCGAGCTGCCGGACGGCGCCCTCCTCGCGCTCTACACCGACGGCCTCGTGGAGTCCCGCGACCACGGACTGGACGAGGGCCTGGAGGAGTTCCGCAAGGCGCTCTGCGACCCCGCGCAGCCGCTGGAGGACGTCTGCGACCACGTGCTCGACACGCTCTACACCCGGCACGGAGAGGACGACATCGCCCTGTTGATGGCCCGTATCCGCGGACTGCCCGCCGACACCGTCGGCGACTGGCTGCTGCCCGCGGAGCCCCGCTCGGTCGCGCTCGCCCGCGAACACGCCCGTACGCAGCTGGCCGCCTGGCAGTTGGAGCCGCTGATCGACACCACCGAGCTGCTGGTCAGCGAGCTGGTGACGAACGCGCTCCGGCACGGCGAGGGCGGCCGGAGCGGAGGCGGCGAGCCGGAGATCCGGATCCGGCTGCTGCTGGGCCGCACGCTCGTGTGCGAAGTGTGGGACAGCAACCTGGTCCAGCCGCGCCGCCGCCGCGCCCGGGACACCGACGAGGGCGGGCGCGGACTCCAACTGGTCAGCATGCTCAGCAAGAACTGGGGCAGCAGGCGCACGCACCGCGGCAAGACCGTCTGGTACGAACTGGCGCTGCCCGGCAGCGGCCCGGGCGCCGAACTGGACGAGGAGGCCCTGCTGTCGGCGTTCTGAGCGCGCGCGCCCTCCCGGCGGATAACTTTCCGCAGCGGGGCAGTCGTGGCGAAGGCGGGGCCGTACCGGTGGCCGAGCAGCTGAGCGGCGCAGCCGCGCACGCCGCGCGCGGCGGCGGTCAGGCCGCCGCCCGGCCGTCGCCGGCCGACGGTGCACTGCCGTTCTTCAGCCGCGCCAGCCGGGCGTCGACCTCCGCCTTCTTGCCCAGGTCGTCCAACCGCTCGAACTGCGCGTCCAGGGGCGAGTCCGCCGGCTCCGCCCGGCCCGCCGCGCGGGCCTCCTCGCGGCGGATCTTCGCCTCGAAGCGCCCCAGGTCGGCGGTGGGGTCGGTGACGTCCATGCTCGCGACGGCGTCGAGCATCCTGGTCTGCGCCTCCGCCGTCCCGGTGCGGGCGAGGAGCTGGTCGCGCCGCGAGTCCAGGCCGACCAGCTTCTCCCGCATCGCGTCGAGGTTCCGCGTCAGCTTCTCCACGACCTCCGTCTGCGCGGCGATCAGCGGCTCGGCGGCCATCGCCTCGCTCTCGGCCGTGATCTGCCGCTCCAGCGCCTTGCGGGCCAGGTTGTCGAACGTCTCGGCCTGCGCCGCACCGCCGCCGGCGCGCAGTTCGTCCGCCTTGCGGCTGGCGGCGAGGGCCCTGGCGCCCCACTCGTCGGCGGCGACGGTGTCCTCCTTGTGGTCCGCCTCCATCAGGCGCAGGTTGCCGATGGTGCCGGCGACCGCCTGCTCGGCCTCGCGGATGCTGTTGGAGTAGTCGCGGATGAGCTGGTCGAGCATCTTCCGCGGGTCCTCGGCCTGGTCGACGAGCGCGAGGACGTCGGCGCGGGCGAGCCGGAGGGTGCGGCCGAGGGTGGTCTGCTTGCCGGGCATGGGTAGGTCTCCTTCGGTGTGGTGGGGGGCGTACGCGCGTGCCGCAGGCCGCCGCGTACCGCGGACTCCGTAGAAAGGGAAGCTCCTAGAAGCGGTCGCCACCGCCCATCCGCCCCCGTGTGCCCCCGCCGCCGAAGCTGCCGGGTCCCCGGCCGGAGCCGCCCCCGAAGCCGGCGCCCCGGCTGCCTCCGAAGCCGTTGCCGAGCATGCCGCCGAGGATGATGCCGCCGAGCAGCCCCGTGCCCATGCCGCCGCGTCCGCCGCCCCCGTAGCCGGCGCCGCACGGGCCGCCGAAGGGCCCGCCGCCGTACGAGCCGTCGAAGCCCCGGAGGTCCAGCTCCGCCAGCCGGCGCGCCTCGCGGCCGAGTTCGTCCGCGCGCTGCGCGTGCCGCAGGGCGCCGGCCGCGTCGGTGCCGGCGTGCTCCTCGGCCTGCCGGAGGTGCCGCTCGCCCTCGCCGAGGCGGGTACGGGCCGCGGGGCCGATGCCGCCGCGGCGGGTGGTGACGAAGTCCCGGGCGGCGGCCACCGAGCTGCGCGCGCCGACCAGGGCCCGGTCCAGCAGCCGGCCCGCCCGCCCGGCGTCCGCCCGCTCCCGGGCCCCGGCGAGCGCCTCCTCCAGCGCCGCGTCCGCCTCCTCCACGCGGCGCAGCGCGGCGAGCGGATCGAAGGGGCCCTCCACCATCTCCCGGGTCACCTCCGCCAGCACCGCCTGCGCCCGTGCGACCCGCTCCCGCAGACCGGTGTCCGGCTCGTCCGCCGCCGTGCTCCGCAGCGCGCCCTGCGCGTCGGCGAGGTCCGCGCGCATGTCGCGCAGTGCACCGGTGAGCCGCGCGGCGGCCTCGTGCAGCTCCCGCTCCCGGCGTGCGACGGCCTCGACGAGGGTGCCGGCCTGGTCGACGGCGCTCTCCGCGGCCCGTACGTGGACGGCGGCGGTGGCCGGGTCGTCGGCGCGCAGCGCGGTGCGGGCGCGGGCGAGGTTCCCGGTGGCGAACCGCAGCCGGTCGCGGGCGGCGCCGGGGTTCCCGGCGACGGCCGCGAAGGACGCGGCGTCGTAGGCGCCGGCCAGCGTGGTGAGCGTGCCCTCGGCGGCGCCGATACGGTCCGGGAGCAGCCGCGCGGCGGCCTCGGCGGCGGCGAGGGCCTGCGGGGCCCGGGGCACCCGCGCGCGCAGCCGGTCGAAGGCGTCGGACTCGGCGTCGAGCCGGGCGTTGGCGTCGGTGCAGTGCGCGAGGATCTCCTCCAGCATGGCGCGGCGCGCGGCGTCGTCCTCGGGGGACGCGTCGTCCAGGGCCTGCCGCAGGCGGAACGCGGCGGTCAGTTCGGCCCCGGCCTGTCCGACGGCCTCGGCGAAGGGCCGGGCGGCCGCCTCGCCGAACCGGTCGGCGACGATGCCGAGTTCCTCCTGGCTGGTGCGCACGGCGTCGTCGGTCTCGACGAGGAGTTCCCTGGCGCGGGCGTCGAGGTCGGGGGTGCTGACGCCGTCGTGGGGCCAGTGCGGCGGAGCCTGGCCCGCGGCGCGGCGCCGCCGGGAGAAGTACAGGGCGGCGCCGAGGGCGACGGCGAGCACGGCGGCGGCCGGCACCACGAAGTCCGTGGGGCTGACGTCGCCCTCGGCGGACTCGCCGCGGGGCGCGCCGCCGGGGTAGGTGGGCCCGGGGGTGACGTCGGGCGGGGGCACCTGCCGCCCGTCGAGCACGGCGGCGTACCCGCCGGCCGCGCCGATGGCGGCGCCGGCCCAGTCGTTCTGCCGCAGGGCGGGCTCGACGGCGCGGGCGTCGACGGCGTCGGTGTCGCGCGCGGAGATCCCGGAGCCGGCCGCGGCGGACACGGCGTGCCGGCGGTCGCCGGTGGCGACGGCGAGCAGGACGTCGTGCCGCCCGAGCCCGTTGCGCTCGGCGGTGGCGTCGGCCCAGGCCTGGGCGGAGAAGTCGGAGAAGTCGCGTACGTAGGCGACGAAGAGCCGGGTGCGCTGCTCGCGGTCGAGCCGTTCGAGCGCGTCGGCGACGTCGCCGCGCCGGTCGCGGAGGGCGTCGACGCGGTCGGTGACCTGCCCGTCCCGGTCGAGGGGGAGGGGGTCGACGAGGGGGCGGGCGGGCGCGGGCGCGGCGGACGCGGGAGGCGCGGCGGAGGCCAGGAGGGCGAGGGGCAGCAGTGCTCGGAATCCGGCAGCGCAGAGCCGGGCACCCAGCCGCCGAATCCGCATCCGTACGCCTCCGCACCACCGCGCGCCGTTGTCCCGGCACAGCCCTGTACGGGAGGGTATGCGGCTTTCGCGCGGATCGCACCCGAGGCCCTTCGGCGACTGCCGGAATCCTGTGTTCCGTTGCCCGGGTGGAGCAAGCTGACTGCCAGGATCCGCCTTCGGGGGCACACGGGGGAAAAAATGCTGCGAATCCACTTCACGGGCCGGGACCTGGAGCGCATCCGGCTCTCCGCTCGGCCGGACCCGCTCTGGGAAGTCGTCTGCAGCGCCTGCCGCCTGCAGACCCGGGAGGGGCCGCAGGTCTTCGACCTGTGGCGGCGCGGGGTACGAAGACAGCTGAGACACGGGGGCGCACCGCTGCGGGCCGTTCGGATGCTGTGCGGCCTGGTCCCGTTCGCCGCGTACTTCCCCGACTTCCTGACACCGGCCGCCGAGGGCCGGGGCTTCGGCCTGGACGAGGGCGTCGACCGGGTGCTGTCGACGCCGCGGCGAAGGATAGAGCGGGAGATCGGGCTGCTGACGGCGAGCGGCGGCCGCCCTCGTGCGGGAACGGCGCTGGCGCGCGGCGAGCGGGAGGCGCTGCACGTCCTCGGCGCCGCACTGCGCGAATACCACACCTCCTTCATCGCGCCCGTGGGGCAGGCGGTGGACGCGGCGGTCAGCGCGGACGTGGACTGGCGCTCCCGCGCCCTGCGCGAGGGCGGGATCGAGGGGCTGTGGGCCACCTTCGGGCCGATGGCGCGATGGCAGTCGCCCGCCCTGGAGGTGGCCTATCCGGTCGACCGTGATCTGCACCTGGACGGACGCGGGCTGCTGCTGGTGCCGTCGTACTTCTGCTGGCGGCGTCCGGTCGCCCTGGTGGACGACTCGCTGCAGCCCGTGCTCGTCTACCCGGTCGAGAAGCCGGCGCCGACGGTGTCCGCCGCCGGGCCGGCCGAACTGTCCGGACTGCTCGGCCCGACCCGGGCGGCACTGCTCCAAAAAGCCGCTTCGCCCGCCTGGTACTCGACCTCCGAGATGGCCGCGGCCACCGGGATCTCCCTGTCCAGCGCCAGCCAGCAACTCGCGGTCCTCCGCCGGACCGGACTGCTCACGAGCCGCAGGGACGGCAAGCACGTGCTGCACTCGGCCACGCCCCTGGGGCGGCGACTGCTCGGCGGTCCGCCGGCGGAGTGATCGATTCGGCTGGGGCCAAAGGGTGGTGCGCCGCGGCGACGGGCACCGGAGGATGCCCGCAGCGGTGCAGCCGCTGCTGCGCCGACGCCACCAGAGGGGGACACCATGCGGAGGACCTGGGCACGCCGTCTGACGGGGATCGCCACAGCGCTCGCCATCGCCGCCGGGATCGGCTTCGTCACGCAGCCGACCGCCGCGGCCGCCGGATACTGCAGTTACAAGAACGACTGGGCGTCCGCGGAGGACCCGGGCGGCCGCAACGCCGTGGCCGTGCTGTACCGGTGTGAGACCACGAAGGAAAACTACGACTACCGGGCCTTCTTCGTGGCGGAGGGCGAGAAGCTGATCCTCGAGGACCGGTGGACGGACGGCGCCGAAGTCTCCTCGAACCTCTTCGTGATGAGGAACGGGGAGAGGATCGACACCGACTACTTCAGGGGCGCGGACAGTTACAACCTGGGCACTCCGGACGGCTCCGGCGACATCGCCGAGGGCCTCACGGTCGAGTTCCGGGTGTGCGCGATAGGCATCCAGTGCAGCACTGCCTGGGTGTACGGAACGGCCTGAACCCCGGTCCGCCGGGTGGTCGCCCGGCGCGGGTGCGGTACGGGATCCGGGTACCGCACCCGCTCCCGCGGGGCCCGGAGGGGCCCCGCGGTCAGGCCGGTCTCAGCACCGCACCGGCTTCAGCCAGGCGCACTCCACGTCGGCCGGGCCTCCCGCGTTCCGGTCGGCCGGCGCCCGCAGCTCCGCCGCCTCCGTGTCCGCCCCGTGCCCGGCCAGCGTCGTGACCACCGCGTCCTCGATGTCCTTCACCGAACCCGCCAGGTAGTTGTTCAGCACCACGCTGAACACCAGTTCCCTGCCGTCCGCGTCCGTCACGTACCCCGACAGGGCAGAGGCCCCCGTCAGCGACCCCGTCTTGGCCCGGGCGTTGCCCTCCGCCGGGGTGTCGCACATGCGCGTGCGCAGCGTGCCGCCCACGAAGCGGTCCTCGCCGCAGGCCACCGGCAGCGCCTCGTACCAGGCGTCGAACCACGGCTCGTCCTGGACCGCCGTCAGCAGCTTGACGAACTCCCGGCTCGGGATCGTGTTGCCGCGCGACAGCCCCGAGCCGTCGACCTGGCGCAGGGTGGACGTGTCGACGCCCACCGACTTCAGGTACGACGAGACGCCCCGCAGGCCCGCGCTCCACGTGCCGGCGTCCGCCGTCTCCACGCCGATCGTCTTCGTCAGGATCTCCGCGTGGCCGTTGTTGGAGAGCTTCATAAACGGGACCATCAGGTCCTTCAGCGGCATCGAGCCGTGGCTCGCGACCGTACGCGCCCGCTCCGGCGTCGCCCGCCCCAGCTGCGTCTTTCCGTCCACCTCGACGCCGTGCCGCTCCAGGGCGTCCCGGAAGACCGCCGCCGCGTAGCCGGTCGGCTCCCAGACGGAGATCCATTCCTTCGTGGCACTGGCCTTCAGCGGGATGTCCCCGCTGACGACGATGGTGTTCGAGCCGTGCTCCCGCGAGATGCCCAGCGTGTCGCTCTCGCCCGCGGCGACCGTACGGCCCCGGTTGTCGATCTTCACGTAGCCGGTGGCCGGCGTCACCTTCACCGTCGGCCGGTCGCCCGCCTTCTTGCCGGGGTACGCCTCCACCACCACCGTGCCGGAGTCGTAGTCCGTGTCGGGGGCCACCGTCAGCGCGGAGATCTGCATCGCGTAGTAGTCCGACTCGTAGTCGGCGGACCAGCCGTTGCCGATCCGCTGGGAGTCGAAGCGCGTGTCGTCCGCGACGAGCCGGTCGACCTCGCCGACCCCCGCCGCCGCGACCTTCGCGGCCAGCGCGTCGTAGTCGGCGGCCAGCATCGTCGGGTCGCCGCTGCCGCGCAGGTACAGGTCGCCGCCCGCGGTGAGGGCGTCCGTGGACCAGGTGTAGTCGGGGCCCAGCAGCTCCATCGCCGCGGCCGACGTGGGCAGCTTGGTGTTGGAGGCGGGGGTGAGGCGGGTGGCGGCGGACTGCTCGTACAGCGTCTCGCCGCTCGCCGCGTCGGCCACGACGACGGACGCGAGCGCGCCTTCGAGGCGCTCGTCCGCGAGGACGTTGTCCAGCGCCTGCTTGAGCCCGTCGTCGTCGGGGTCCGCCCCTGCGGGGGCACCGCCGCCGAGGCCCAGTGCGAGGAGGGCCGCCATCGCGGTGGCGGCCGGCCAAGTCCACGTACGCGCCGTCGACTTCGGGCGCCAGGAGGATCTGCTCATGACAGTGGAGCATGGCGAACCGGGACACGGGCAACAAGTACCTTGCCGCCCGTGTCATTGGTCCGACCGGTGATGACCCGGCCCGCTACTCCTTGCGGCGGAAGATCTTGTTCCCCAGCCAGACCAGCGGGTCGTATTTACGGTCCGCCGCCCGCTCCTTGAGCGGGATCAGCGCGTTGTCGGTGATCTTGATGTGCTCGGGGCAGACCTCGGTGCAGCACTTGGTGATGTTGCAGTACCCGAGGCCGTGCTCGTCCTGCGCCGACGTCCTGCGGTCCAGCCCCTCGTCCTTCGCCGCGTCCAGCGGGTGCATGTCCAGCTCCGCGACCCGCATGAGGAAGCGCGGCCCGGCGAAGGACGCCTTGTTCTCCTCGTGGTCGCGGACCACGTGGCAGGTGTCCTGGCACAGGAAGCACTCGATGCACTTGCGGAACTCCTGCGAGCGGTCCACGTCCTCCTGCTGCATCCGGTACTCGCCCGGCGCCAGCTTCTCCGGCGGCACGAACGAGGGGATCTCGCGGGCCTTCTCGTAGTTGAAGCCCACGTCCGTGACCAGGTCGCGGACCACGGGGAAGGCGCGCAGCGGGGTGACCGTGATGGTCTCCGCGCGGTCGAACACCGACATCCGGGTCATGCAGAGCAGCCGCGGCCGGCCGTTGATCTCCGCGCTGCACGAGCCGCACTTGCCCGCTTTGCAGTTCCAGCGCACGGCCAGGTCGGGGGCCTGCGTGGCCTGGAGCCTGTGGATGATGTCGAGGACGACCTCGCCCTCGTTCACCTCGACCTCGAAGTCCTCCAGGCCGCCGCCCTCGTCATCGCCGCGCCAGACCTTGAAATGTGCGGTGTAGCCGGTGGTGGGTGCCGTGGTCACTCGGTCAGCTCCTCGTCCGTCAGGTACTTCACCAGCTCGTCCTTCTCGAACAGGTCGAGCAGGTCGGGCCGGATCGGCGGCATCTCGCGCTTCTCCAGCCGGATCTGGCCGCGCTCGGGGTCGGGGACGTCCGCCGCCGGCAGGGCGCCGCCGGCCGGGTCGGCGAGGCGGCACACCAGGTTCTGCTTGCGCCAGTCGCGGTCCATGGCCGGGTGGTCGTCGCGGGTGTGGCCGCCGCGGGACTCGGTACGCTCCCGGGCCGCGCGCGCGACGCACTCGCTGACCAGCAGCATGTTGCGCATGTCCAGCGCGAGGTGCCAGCCGGGGTTGAACTGCCGGTGGCCCTCGACGCCCGCCCGGCGGGCGCGTACCCGGAGGTCGCCGAGGCGGTTCAGGGCCTCGCTCATCTCCGCCTCCCGGCGGATGATGCCGACCAGGTCGTTCATGGACTGCTGCAGTTCCTGGTGGAGGGTGTACGGATTCTCCGGCGGCCGGGTGCCGCCGTCCGCGTCCCCGTCCTTGCCCGCGGCGCCGGCACCGGCCTCCGCGCTGAACGGGCGCAGCGCCTCCGCGGACGCCGCCGCGATCTGCTCCTCGTCGACCTCCGCCCGCTTGGCGCCGGAGCCGGCCGCGTCGCGCGCGTACTCGGCCGCGTACAGCCCCGCGCGGCGCCCGAACACGAGCAGGTCCGACAGGGAGTTGCCGCCGAGGCGGTTGGAGCCGTGCATGCCGCCGGCGACCTCGCCGGCCGCGAAGAGGCCCGGCACGCCCAGCGCCGCCGCCGTGTCCGGGTCGACGTCGACGCCGCCCATCACGTAGTGGCAGGTCGGGCCGACCTCCATCGGCTCGGCGGTGATGTCGACGTCCGCCAGCTCCTTGAACTGGTGGTGCATCGACGGCAGCCGGCGCTTGATCTCCTCGGCCGGCAGCCGGGTCGAGACATCCAGGAAGACGCCGCCGTGCGGGGAGCCGCGGCCGGCCTTGACCTCGGAGTTGATGGCGCGGGCCACCTCGTCGCGGGGCAGCAGTTCGGGCGGGCGCCGGTTGTTGTCCGGGTCCTCGTACCAGCGGTCGCCCTCGTCCTCGCTCTGCGCGTACTTCTCCTTGAAGACGTCCGGGATGTAGTCGAACATGAAGCGTTTGCCCTCGCTGTTGCGCAGGACACCGCCGTCGCCGCGGACCGACTCGGTGACGAGGATCCCCTTGACCGAGGGCGGCCAGACCATCCCGGTGGGGTGGAACTGGACGAACTCCATGTTGATCAGTGACGCCCCGGCGAGCAGCGCGAGCGCGTGCCCGTCGCCGGTGTACTCCCAGGAGTTGGACGTCACCTTGAACGACTTGCCGATGCCGCCGGTCGCCAGCACCACCGCCGGCGACTCGATCACGAAGAACCGGCCCGACTCGCGCTCGTAGTAGAAGATGCCGGAGACCCGGCCGTCGGGCCCCTTCAGGATGCGCGTGACCGTGCACTCCTGGAAGACCTTGATCCGGGACTCGTAGTCCCCGGTCTCCTTGAAGTCCTGCTGCTGGAGGGAGACGACCTTCTGCTGCAGCGTGCGGATCAGTTCGAGCCCCGTGCGGTCGCCGACGTGGGCGAGGCGCGGGTACTCGTGGCCGCCGAAGTTGCGCTGGGAGATCCTGCCGTCCTTGGTGCGGTCGAAGAGCGCACCCCAGGTCTCCAGCTCCCAGACGCGGTCCGGTGCCTCCTTGGCGTGCAGCTCCGCCATCCGCCAGCTGTTGAGGAACTTGCCGCCGCGCATCGTGTCGCGGAAGTGCACCTGCCAGTTGTCGCCCGCGTTGACGTTGCCCATGCTGGCGGCGATGCCGCCCTCCGCCATCACGGTGTGGGCCTTGCCGAAGAGCGACTTGCAGATGACGGCCGTGCGCAGGCCCTGTTCCCGGGCCTCGATCGCCGCCCGCAGCCCGGCGCCCCCGGCACCTACCACGACGACGTCCCACTGCTGCCGTTCGACTTGCGTCATTTTCTGTGCTTCGCCTTTCCCATCGGTCGGCTCGCTGCGCCTCAGAACAGCACCGGGTCGTCGAACGCGCCCGAGGCCAGCAGGTATACGTACAGGTCGGCGAGTCCCACGCTGATCAGGGACGCCCAGGCAAGCAGCGCGTGGCGCTGGTTCAGCTTGCCCACCCAGCCCCAGGCGCGGTAGCGCAGCGGGTGCTTGGAGAAGTGCCTGAGCCGGCCGCCGACGATGTGCCGGCAGGAGTGGCAGGAGAGGGTGTAGAGCCAGATGAGCACGACGTTGATCCAGAGCACGATGGTGCCGAGACCCACGTGGCCCCACTCGTACTCGCTGTTGCGGAAGCCGAGGACCGCGTCGTACGTGAGGATCGCGGCGACCACCAGCGCGGCGTAGAAGAAGTAGCGGTGCGCGTTCTGCAGGATCAGCGGGAAGCGGGTCTCGCCGGTGTACGTCTTGTGCGGCTCGGCGACCGCGCAGGACGGCGGTGACGCCCAGAAGCTGCGGTAGTACGACTTGCGGTAGTAATAGCAGGTGAACCGGAAGCCCAGCGGGAAGATCAGGATGATCACCGCGGGGGACATGAACCACCAGTCGCCGAAGAGCGCGAAGTTCGGGCCGCCCTTCATGTCCACGCACTCGGAGCCCAGACAGGGCGAGTAGAACGGTGAGACGTAGGGCGCCGCGTAGTAGTCGTCGTTGATGAGGGCGCGCCACGTCGAGTAGACGATGAACACCGTCAGCGCGGCGAAGGTGGCGGTCGGCTGCAGCCACCAGCGGTCGGTGCGCAGATGGCGCGCCGAGATGGCGGCGCGGCCCGGGGCGCGGACACCGCCCGGCTGGTCGGGGCTCGGTGGGCGTTCGGTTGTTCCGGTGGCCAAGGTTGTCTCCGGCAGGAGGGGGGAGTGGGTCGGGGATGGACGGGGGTGCGTCGGCGGGCCGGGGCCTGACGGGGCCGCGGCCCGCGGTCGCGGGCGGGGGTTCCGGCCGGCTGCCCGGCTAGGGGGCGTGCCTGCCGCCGGCGCCGAGTCCCTCGTCGTCGGCGTCCCGCCACAGGGTGTGGTCGTACGGCTGGTCGGGGATGGGGACCAGGGTCGGTCCCTCCTTCTCCGGGCCCTGGGCGGAGACCTCGCGCAGCAGGGCGAGGGACTCCCGCAGGTGGTCGGCGTCGGTACGCACGCGGCGCAGCTCCAGCGCGCCGGCGCCCATGCGCTGCTCCAGACGGCTCACGGTGCGTACGAGATCGTCGACGCAGCG
Organism: Streptomyces aculeolatus; assembly: GCF_020400605.1. GTDB lineage: Bacteria > Actinomycetota > Actinomycetes > Streptomycetales > Streptomycetaceae > Streptomyces > Streptomyces aculeolatus. The sequence continues at coordinate 129,834 of NZ_JAINRD010000006.1, forward strand.
CTGCGCTGCGATCAGTTCTTCGTTCAGGGTCATGACATGCCCTCACGTCTTCGGTCGGGCGGTGCTGACGGTGCCCCCGACGCGTCTTCGCGCACGGCGAAGGCGCGCCCAGGGCGCTGTGGGGGGAAGTGTCGCGCGTCTCGCGCTCGGTTGGGAAGGGATCTGCAGATTTCCCCCTGCGGGGGTGAAGCACGGGGCTGGATCCTGCCGATCAGTACGCAAAACACACGGCCCGATGTCCCTCATGGCTGGGCCGGACGGGTTGAGTTGTGCGGCGCGCCCGCCGTGTCGCCGCGGGGTCCGGGGCGGGCTCGTTTTAGGTGGCGGGACAGGAGAAGTGTGATGAGCGGCAAATGACGCCGAAAGTGTGCATCGCGGAGGTATCGCACATGTCCCTTCACAGCCGCAGGCGCTACGCCGCCGTGCTGATCGCCGCGGGCGTCACGCTGCCCCTGGCGGGCTGCGACACCTCCCCCGGCAACGCGGCCGGCGCGGCGCACGACATCACCGCCGTCTCGCGCGAGCAACTGCGCCCCGGCGGCACGGTCCGCTGGGCCGTGGACGAGGCGCCGGAGACGTTCAACGTCTTCCAGGCCGACGCGGGCGAGGCGACCGACCGCGTGGCGGGCGCGGTGCTGCCGCGGCTGTTCACCCTCGACGAGCACGGGCAGCCGAACGCCGACCCGGACTACCTGGAGAGCGCCGAGGTCGAGGAGCGCAGCCCGAAGCAGCGGGTGGTCTACCGGCTGAACCCGAGGGCGGTGTGGAGCGACGGGCGGCCGGTCGGGGCGGAGGACTTCGAGGCGCAGTGGCTGGCGCTCAACGGCGAGGACACCGCGTACTGGACGGCGCGCAACGCCGGCTACGACCGGATCGAGTCGGTCGAGGCGGGCGACGGGCCGGGCGAGGTCGAGGTCGTCTTCGACGAGCCGTACGCGGACTGGCAGGTGCTCTTCTCGCCGCTGTACCCGATGAGCGTGACGAAGACGCCGGAGGCGTTCAACGAGGGGTCGAGGAAGGGCATCGCGGAGGTCGCGGGCCCGTTCACGATCAAGGCGGACGACGGGGCGAAGGACGGCGGGAGGGACGGGAAGAAGGGCACGAAGAGCGGGAAGTACAAGGACGGCAAGAAGAACGACGGCAAGAAGAACGACGGCAAGAAGGACGGCCGGAAGAAGGGCGGGAAGAAGGACGGGAAGAAGAAGGGGAAGAAGGCCGGGAGCGACGCGAGCGAGCCCACGTCCGTGACGCTTGTGCGCAACCCCCGCTGGTGGGGCGACCGGGCGCTGCTCGACCGGCTGGTCTTCGAGGAGCTGCCGCGCGGCACCGGGCGGGAGAAGGCGCTGGACGCCGGCCGGCTGGACATCGCCGAGGTCGAGCGGGACGAGGCCCTGGAGGCGGCCCGCGCCGAGCGGGCCGCGGCGTCCTCCGTGCAGGTCGAGGGGACCGACCGGACGCAGGACGGCAAGCCGGCCGACCTGGTCTCCCTGCCGAAGGCCGGCCCGCGCCCGTACACCGTGCACCGGGCGCTGGAGCCCGCGTACACGCAGCTCGCCCTCAACGGCAGCTCCGGCCCGCTCGCCGACGAGCGGGTACGCCGCGCCGTCGCCCGCGCCGTCGACCGCGGCACCCTGGCCCGCAGCGTCCTCGGCCCGCACGGCCTGCCGGCGAAGCCGCTGGGCAGCCACCTGCTGATGCCGGGCCAGCCGGGCTACAGCGACCAGAGCGCCGCGCTCGGCCCGCAGGACGTGATCGCCGCGCAGAAGCTGCTGGCGGAGGCGGGCTGGAAGGGCGGCCCGCGGTCGGAGGAGGCGGAGGCGAAGGGCGCCGCGGGCCGCGAGGACCGCGACCGGGCGGACGGCGCGCACTCCGGCGACGACAAGCCGCCCGCCGGGATGCTGCCGACGTACGACCTGCCGCTGTCGGTCACGCAGCCGGCGCGGACCCAGCACGTGGTGCTGGGCCGGCAGGCGGAGCTGTGGGCGGCGGCGGCGGAGCACGGCAAGTCCTCGAAGCCGTACAAGAAGGCGGTGCGCGCGGCCCGGCTGGCGCGCGCGGCGCTGGCCGAGCGGGAGGCGAGCGTGGCGCAGCCGCCGCGGCAGCGGCCGTTCGTCAAGCGCGGCAAGCCGCTGACGCTGCGCTTCGTGGTCCCCGAGGGCCCGGGCACGGAGCAGCTGCGGTCGGTGGCGTCGCGGGTGGTGCGGATGATGGACAACATCGGCGTACGGACCGAGGTGGTGGAGGCCGACGAGCCGGGCTACTTCAAGGACTACATCGCGGCCGGCGAGTACGACATGGCGCTCTACTCCTGGCCGGGCACCCCCTACCCGGCCACCGACGCCCGCCCGATCTACGCCAAGCCCGTACCGTCCCCCGACGGCTCCCTGGTCGTCGAGCAGAACTACACCCGCGTCGGCACCGACGAGATCGACCAGCTCTTCGACCAGGCGGTCTCGGAACTGGACGACGAGGCGGCACAGGAACTCCTCACCCGCGCCGACGCCCGCATCTGGGCCGCGGCCGGCTCCATCCCCCTCTACCAGCGCCCCCAACTGGTCGCGACCACCCGCAACCTGGCCAACGCCGGCGCCTTCGGCTTCGCCACCCCCCGCTACCAGGACATCGGCTACCGCAACTGACACACCCTCCGCCGCGCCGGCGCCGGTAGTCTCGGGGGTCGTCGGTGCACACGACGAGCAGGATCCGGCTGCTTCTGCGCAGCACGGCGGCCGGGCCGTACGCGGGGCTGATCGACCCGTCCGCCTGGCCCTCCCCGGCGGACGTCCGCGACGCCCGGCACCGGTGGAGGGGGTGACCGCGGTGGATGCCCACCTGGTCCGGGTCGTGGCCATGCTGGAGGAGGCGTTTCCCGGGGGGATCGCGGACGAGGACCGCCTCCCTCTGCTGGCCGTGCTCTCCGAGGGGCTCAGCGAGTGGAACACGGGCGTGGTCGGCTCCGCGTTCCCGGGGGTCGAGCACCACCGGGTGATGAACGACGCGGCCCGTCCGCTGTCCCGGGCGCAGCGCGAGCGCGCCGGGGTGCTGCGGCGGCGGCTCGCGGGGGCCGGCTGGGACCCGGACGAGGACTGAGGCGGGCGCCTGGCGGGGTCCGAGGCCAGGTCGGGGCGGGGCCCGGGGCCGGGTGGCGGCGGGGCGGGCGGGCCGTTCGGCGGGATCGCGGCGCGCCGGGGTGTCGGAGCGGGCCCGTACGATAGGACGGCCGTGGTCGAATCGCCCGGCTGACCCCCTCTAGTTCGGGAGCACCGCCCAGTCATGCCGACGCGCCAGGACATTCGCAACGTCGCCATCGTCGCCCACGTCGACCACGGCAAGACCACCCTGGTCGACGCCATGCTCAAGCAGGCCGGCGCCTTCGCCGAGCACCAGCTCCAGTCCGTCGACGACCGGGTCATGGACACCGGGGACCTGGAGCGCGAGAAGGGCATCACCATTCTCGCGAAGAACACCGCGGTGAAATACCACCCCAAGGGCGGCGGCCCCGTGGTGATCAACATCATCGACACCCCCGGCCACGCCGACTTCGGCGGCGAGGTCGAGCGCGGGCTGTCCATGGTCGACGCCGTCGTGCTGCTGGTGGACGCCTCCGAGGGGCCGCTGCCGCAGACCCGGTTCGTGCTGCGCAAGGCGCTCCAGGCGCGGCTGCCGGTGATCCTGTGCATCAACAAGACGGACCGGCCCGACTCGCGCATCTCCGAGGTCGTGGACGACACGTACGACCTCTTCCTCGACCTCGACGCCGACGAGGAGCAGATCGAGTTCCCGATCGTCTACGCCTGCGCCCGTGACGGCGTCGCCTCGCTGACCCAGCCGGAGGACGGCACGGTGCCGGCGGACAGCGACAGCCTGGAGCCGTTCTTCTCCACCATCCTGGACTACGTCCCCGCCCCGTCGTTCGACGAGGGCGCGCCGCTCCAGGCGCACGTGACGAACCTCGACGCCGACAACTTCCTCGGCCGCATCGCGCTGCTGCGCGTGGAGCAGGGCGAGCTGAAGAAGGGGCAGACGGTCGCGTGGATCAAGCGCGACGGGACCGTGCAGAACGTGCGGATCACCGAGCTGATGATGACCGACGCCCTCACCCGCCGCCCCGCGCAGCTCGCCGGGCCCGGGGACATCTGCGCGGTCGCCGGCATCACCGAGATCATGATCGGCGAGACCCTCGCCGACCCGGAGAACCCGGTCGCGCTGCCGCTGATCACGGTCGACGAGCCGGCGATCTCGATGACGATCGGGACCAACAACTCGCCGCTGGTCGGCAAGGGCGGCAAAGGTCACAAGGTGACCGCCCGGCTGGTCAAGGACCGCCTCGACCGCGAGCTCGTCGGCAACGTGTCGCTGCGCGTGCTGACCACCGAGCGCCCCGACACCTGGGAGGTGCAGGGCCGCGGTGAGCTGGCGCTGGCGATCCTGGTGGAGACGATGCGCCGGGAGGGCTTCGAGCTGACCGTCGGCAAGCCCGAGGTGGTCACCAAGGAGATCGACGGCAAGGTCCACGAGCCCGTCGAGCGGATGACGATCGACGCGCCCGAGGAGCACCTCGGCGCCATCACGCAGCTCCTCGCCGCCCGCAGGGGCCGGATGGAGACGATGACGAACCACGGGTCCGGCTGGGTCCGCATGGAGTTCGTCGTGCCCTCGCGCGGGCTCATCGGCTTCCGTACGGAGTTCCTGACGCAGACCCGCGGCACGGGCATCGCGCACTCGATCTTCGAGGGGCACGAGCCGTGGTTCGGCGAGCTGCGGACGCGCAGCAGCGGGTCGCTGGTCGCGGACCGGACGGGTGCGGTGACGGCGTTCGCGATGACGAACCTGCAGGAGCGCGGGACGCTCTTCGTGGAGCCGGGCACGGAGGTGTACGAGGGCATGATCATCGGGGAGAACTCCCGCTCCGACGACATGGACGTGAACATCACCAAGGAGAAGAAGCTCAGCAACGTCCGGTCGTCCACGGCGGACATCGCCGAGTCGATCGTCCCGCCGCGGAAGCTGTCGCTGGAGCAGTCGCTGGAGTTCTGCCGGGACGGCGAGTGCGTGGAGGTCACGCCGGACACGGTGCGGATCCGCAAGGTGGTGCTGGACGGGCGCGAGCGCGCCCGGGCCATCTCGCGCGCAAAGCACGCCTAGCCCGTACGCGCCGTACGCGGTGCGCCGGCCCCCCTTGGGGGGCCCGGCCGCCCGCGGCCGTACACCTCGAACCCGCCACCCTCCGGACCGGCGCGCGGCACGCGCTCCATCCGGGGGGTTGTGCTCCCCCGATGGCGTGCCACCGGGAGCGCGAATGTCCTCTATGGGGTCTTATGTCACTTAAGTGATACTCGGGACCCCTGGGAGGCACCCATGCGCCGAGCGACCCGCGCCTCGTGGACGGCTTGCGTCGTCTGCGCCGCGCTCGCTGCGACCGGTTGCGGCAGTGACAGCGGTGATGGCGGTGGTTCGTCGGGCGGCGGAGGCGGCACCGTCAGCGCACAGTGGGGCGACCCGCAGAACCCGCTGGAGCCGGCGAACACCAACGAGGTCCAGGGCGGCAAGGTCCTCAAACTGATCACCCGCGGGCTCGTCATCTACGACCCGAAGACCGCCGAGCCGAAGAACATGCTCGCCGAGTCCATCAAGAGCGACGACCAGAAGAACTGGACCGTCAAGGTCAAGAAGGGCTTCCGGTTCAGCAACGGCGAGCCGGTCGACGCCAAGTCCTTCGTGGACGCCTGGAACTACGCCGCGAACATCAAGAACCGGCAGGTCAACAGCAGCTTCTTCAAGTACATCGAGGGCTACGACAAGGTCCACCCGACCGCCGAGGGCAGCGAGCCGAGCGCGCAGAAGCTCTCCGGGCTGAAGGTCGTGAACAACCGGACGTTCACCGTCAAGCTGTCGCAGAAGTTCGCCATCTGGCCCGACACCCTCGGCTACCCGGCCTTCGCGCCGCTGCCGCAGGCCTTCTTCGACGACCACGCCGCGTGGCTCGACAAGCCCATCGGCAACGGCCCGTACAAGATCGACTCGTACGCCAAGGGCACGTCGATGAAGCTCGTGAAGGACGACAAGTACACGGGCGACGACAAGGCCCAGAACGACGGCATCGAGCTGAAGGTCTACACGGACCAGAACACCGCCTACACCGACCTCCAGGCCGGCAACCTCGACGTCTCCGACGAACTGCCCGCCGGCCAGCTCGCGAACGCCGAGAGCGACCTCGGCGACCGGTTCATCAACCAGAAGGCCGGCATCATCCAGACCCTCGCCTACCCGCTCTACGACGATGCCTGGTCCGGCGCCGACAAGGCCGACCTGCGGCGCGGGATCTCCATGGCGATCGACCGCGAGCAGATCACCAAGCAGATCTACAACGACACCCGCGTGCCCGCCAAGGACTGGACCTCCCCGGTCATCGGCGAGAAGGGCGGCTTCGACGACACGATCTGCGGCGACCTGTGCACGTACGACCCGAAGAAGGCCAAGAAGCTCATCGACGGCGCCGGCGGCCTCCCCGGCGGCAAGCTGACGATCTCCTCGAACGTCGACACCGGCTCCCACCGGGAGTGGATGGACGCGGTCTGCAACAGCATCAACAAGGCGCTCGGCAAGGAGAACGCCTGCGTCGTCAACCCCATCGGCACCTTCGCCGACTTCCGCACCCAGGTCGTGGACCGCAGCTTCAAGGGCCCGTTCCGCTCCGGCTGGCAGATGGACTACCCGCTGATCGAGAACTTCCTGGCGCCCACGTACTACACCGGCGCCTCCTCGAACGACGGCGAGTACAGCAACAAGAAGTTCGACGACCTCGTCGACCAGGCCAACGCCGCCGACGACACCGCAGCGGCCGTCGAGAAGTACAAGGAGGCGGAGCGGCTGCTCGCCAAGGACGTGCCGTCGATCCCGCTCTGGTACCAGAACGGCATCGCCGGCCACTCCGACCGCGTGACCGACGTCTTCCTCGACCCCTTCAGCGTCCCGTACTACCCGGACATCAAGGTCAAGTAGTGCCGGCGCGGCGGTCCGCCGCGGCCGGCACGGAAGGGGCGGACACGCGAGGAGAGGAGGGGCGCCCATGGGCCGCTACGTGATCCGGCGGCTGCTGCAGATGATCCCCGTGTTCATCGGCACCACGTTCCTCATCTTCTTCATGGTCTACGCGCTCGGCGACCCGGTCACCGCGATGTTCGGCGACCGGGCGCCCGACCCCGCGACCGCGGCGCAGATCCGCAGGGACCTCAACCTCGACAAGCCGCTCTGGCAGCAATACGTGCTCTACATGGGCAACATCTTCACCGGCGACTTCGGCCAGGCGTTCAACGGCCAGCCGGTGCTGGACCTGATGCGCAGCGCCTGGCCGATCACCGTCCGGCTCGCCCTGCTCGCCGTACTCTTCGAGATGATCATCGGCGTCACCCTCGGCGTGATCTCCGGGCTCAGGCGCGGCCGGGCGGTCGACACCGGAGTGCTCTTCGCCACGCTCGTCGTCATCTCCATCCCCACGTTCGTCACCGGCTACGTGCTGCAGTACCTGCTCGGCGTCAAGTGGGGCTGGGTCACGCCCGCGGTGTCCTCGGGCGCGCCCTGGGACGAACTGATCCTGCCGGCGGTGGTGCTGGCGCTGGTGTCGCTGGCGTACACCACCAGGCTGACCCGTACCTCCGTGGCCGAGAACGCCCGCGCCGACTACGTCCGCACCGCCGTCGCCAAGGGCCTGCCGCGCCGCCGCATCACGGTCCGCCACCTGCTGCGCAACTCCCTCATCCCCGTCGTGACCTTCCTCGGCATCGACATCGGCAACCTCATGGGCGGCGCCATCGTCACCGAGCGGATCTTCAACATCCAGGGTGTCGGCTACCAGCTCTGGCAGGGCGTCCTGCGGCAGAACGCGCCCACGGTCGTCGGCTTCGTGACCGTCCTCGTCATCGTCTATCTGCTGGCGAACCTGGTGGTCGACGTGCTCTACGCGGTGCTCGACCCGCGGATCCGCTATGCCTGAGCGCTACGAGGAAAAGCAGCGGGCGGACTTCGGCAGCCAGGAGGCGGAGTCGCTGCCCGGCAGCGACGTCCTCCAGGCCGAGGCAGGCGGCGTGCCGGGGACGGACCAGCCGGCCCGCAGCCTGTGGTCCGACGCATGGCAGGACCTGCGCCGCAACCCCGTCTTCGTCGTCGCCGGGCTGCTGATCCTCTTTCTGATCTTCATCTCCCTGTGGCCCAGCGTGGTCGCCACCGGGAGCCCGTACAACTGCGACATCGCCAACCGCAACCTCGGCGCCGAGTCCGGCCACCCCTTCGGCTTCGACAGCCAGGGCTGCGACGTCTACAACCGCACCGTCTACGGCGCCCGCGCCTCGCTGACCGTCTGCACCCTGGCCACCCTCGGCGCCGCCCTCCTCGGCACCGTACTGGGCGGCCTCGCCGGCTACTTCGGCGGCTGGGGCGACGCGGTCCTGTCGCGGATCACCGAGGTGTTCTTCGGCATCCCGATCCTGCTGGGCGGCCTGGTCTTCCTCTCCGTCATCAAGAGCGGGTCCGTCTGGCCGGTGATCGGGCTGATCGTGCTGCTGGGCTGGCCGCAGGTGGCGCGCATCGCGCGCGGCTCGGTGATCACGGCCAAGCAGAACGACTACGTCCAGGCCGCCCGCACCCTCGGCGCCTCCACCGGCCGCATCATGCTCCGGCATGTGCTGCCCAACGCCGTCGCGCCGATCATCGTCGTCGCCACCATCGCCCTCGGCACGTACGTGGCGCTGGAGGCGACGCTGTCGTTCCTCGGCGTCGGCCTCAAGCCGCCGACCATCTCCTGGGGCAGCGAGATCTCCACCGCATCGCAGCAGATCCGCAACGCGCCGCACGCCCTGCTGTGGCCGGCCGGGGCGCTGAGCCTGACCGTGCTGGCGTTCATCATGCTCGGCGACGCGGTGCGCGACGCGCTCGACCCGAAGCTCAGGTGAGGTGCCCGTGACCGCACTGCTCGACGTCCGCGACCTGCAAGTGGAGTTCCGCACCCGGGAAGGGGTGGCGAAGGCCGTCAACGGCGTCTCGTACAGCGTGGCCGCGGGCGAGACGCTGGCGGTGCTCGGCGAGTCCGGCTCGGGCAAGTCCGTCACCGCGCAGGCCGTGATGGGCATCCTCGACTCGCCGCCCGGGTTCGTCACCGGCGGGGAGGTGGTCTTCCAGGGCGAGGACCTGCTGAAGCTGGGCCGCGAGGCGCGGCGCAAGGTGCGCGGCGAGCGGATGGCGATGATCTTCCAGGACGCGCTGTCGTCGCTCAACCCCGTGCTCACCGTGGGCTTCCAGCTCGGCGAGATGTTCCGCGTGCACCGCGGCGCGAGCCGGGCGGAGGCGAGGGCCAGGTCGATCGAGCTGATGGAGCGGGTACGGATCCCGGCCGCCCGGGAGCGCGTCAACGACTACCCGCACCAGTTCTCCGGCGGCATGCGGCAGCGCATCATGATCGCGATGGCGCTGGCGCTCGGGCCCGAGCTGATCATCGCGGACGAGCCGACGACGGCGCTCGACGTGACCGTGCAGGCGCAGGTGATGGACCTGCTGGCGGAGCTGCGCGAGGAGACGGGGATGGGGCTGATCCTCATCACCCACGACCTGGGCGTGGTCGCGGATGTCGCCGACAAGATCGCGGTGATGTACGCGGGCCGGATCATGGAGACGGCGCCTGTCCACGACCTGTACAAGGCGCCGGCGCACCCGTACACCCGCGGCCTGCTCGACTCCATCCCGCGGCTGGACCAGAAGGGCCAGGAGCTGAGCGCCATCCGCGGCACCCCGCCCAGCCTGCTGGCCATCCCCCCGGGCTGCCCCTTCAACCCCCGCTGCCCGCGCGCCCAGGACGTCTGCCGGACCGACCGCCCGCCGCTGTACGAGGTCACGGACGACGCGGGCCGCCCGCTGCCGGGGCGGGGGAGCGCGTGCCACTTCTGGAAGGACCAGCTGCATGACCGGCCTTGAGCAAGGACCAGTCGCATGACCAGCCCGGAGGTGACCGAGGCACGGCCCGGCGCGCCGGGCGGGGAGACGATCCTCGAGGTACGCGACCTCGTCAAGCACTTCCCGCTGACGCAGGGGATCGTCTTCCGCAGGCAGATCGGCGCCGTACAGGCCGTCGACGGCGTCTCCTTCGACCTGCGGCGCGGCGAAACCCTCGGCATCGTCGGCGAGTCGGGCTGCGGCAAGTCGACCATCGCCAAGATGCTGGTCAACCTGGAACGGCCCACGGCCGGCCGTATCCGGTTCAAGGGCGAGGACATCAGCCGGCTGTCCGGGCGCGCGCTGCGGGCCGTGCGGCGCAACATCCAGATGGTCTTCCAGGACCCGTACACCTCGCTCAACCCGCGGATGACCGTCGGCGACATCGTCGGCGAGCCGTACGACATCCACCCCGAGGTGGCGCCGAAGGGCAGCCGGCGGGGGCGGGTCCAGGAGCTGCTGGACGTCGTCGGGCTCAACCCCGAGCACATCAACCGCTACCCGCACCAGTTCTCGGGCGGCCAGCGGCAGCGCATCGGGATCGCGCGCGGGCTCGCGCTGCGGCCGGAGATCATCGTCGCGGACGAACCGGTCTCGGCGCTCGACGTCTCGGTGCAGGCGCAGGTGGTGAACCTGCTGGAGCGGCTGCAGAACGAGTTCCACCTGTCGTACATCTTCATCGCGCACGACCTGTCGGTGGTACGGCACATCTCGGACCGGGTCGGCGTGATGTACCTGGGCCGGATCGTGGAGTCCGGCACCGACGAGGCGATCTACGAGCATGCCACGCACCCGTACACGCAGGCGCTGCTCTCGGCGGTGCCGGTGCCGGACCCGGAGGGGCGGGAGACCCGGGAGCGGATCCTGCTCAGCGGCGACGTGCCGTCGCCGGCGAACCCGCCGTCGGGGTGCCGGTTCCGGACGCGGTGCTGGAAGGCGCAGCCGGTGTGCGCGGAGAAGGACCCGGCGCTGGACGTGCCGCCGTGGTTCCGGGAGGAGAAGGGGGCGGTGGCGCACCCGTCGGCGTGCCACTTCGCGGCGGAGTGGGAGGACGAGCCGGGTCCCGGGCGGCCGGGGGCGGGCCCGGGCGCGGGGGCGAAGCCGGGGGCGGGCGGGTAGGCCGACGGGGCGAATCTGCCGCGGCGGGGGAAGTCGTTTTAGTCGGTTTATCACGTATCGGTGATAGCCATGGTGGGCGTCGGCAGCTGATGCCCCGTCACCGAGCAGAGGGACACCCACCATGAAGCGTTTGTCACGCCGTCGGCTCCGCGTGCTGAGCGGGGCGCTGGTCGCCACGGCCGCCCTCGCGGGCGGCGCGGCCCCGGGGGCCTGGGCCGTACACCCGGTGACGACGGAGAGGCCGGGGGCGGCCGTGTCCGGGCAGGACCCGGAGTTCGCGGCGGACATGGAGGAGGCGTTCGCGGAGTCGGAAGCGGAGATGGAAGCGGGCGCGGAGGCGGCGGCCGGGGCCGGGGCCGGGGTCGCGGGTTCGGACGACGACTGCGCGGAGGAGGCCGGGGCGGGGGCGCCGCACGGCGGTGCGGAGCCCGCCGAGCCGGAACTGCCCGGTGCCGGGGCCCCGGCGGCGCGACAGGCCCCTGGCGCCAAGGCTCCCGGGTCCGAGCCCCCCGGTGCCCAGGTCCCTGCTGCCGAGGTCTCCGGTTCCGGGACCCCCGGTGCAGACTCCGCCGGCTCGGAAGCCCCCGCCGAGAACCCCGGGGCCGAGGCTCCCGCGTCGGAGGCCGCGGGCCCCGCGTCCGAGGCCCCGGCGGGCACGGGCCTCGGGGACGATTCCGCCGGTGCGGACGTTCCCGGTGCCCGGGCCCCCGGTTCCGAGGCCGCCGGGACCGAGCATCCAGGCGCCGAATCCTCCGGGGCCCGCGTTCCCGGGGCCGATCTTCCCGGGGCCGGCGCTCCCGACGTCGACGCGTCCGTCCCCGACCGTTCCGCCGGCGAGGCCGACCGTGCCGGTGACGGGTTCGAGCCGCCCGACAGCCGTACCGCCCCTTCCGGCTACTCCGACGACGCGCACGCGAGCGCCGGCCAACTGCCCCGTACCGGCGCCGACATCTGGCTCCCGCTCGCCTCCGGCGTCGGCAGCCTCGCCGCCCTCGGCACGGGGGCCGTCGTGGTGGCCCGCAGGCGCCGCAACGCCTGACGCCCCGTCGTACGACAAGGGCCCCGCGGCAGTGCCGCGGGGCCCTTCTCCGTACGCTCCCGGCCCGCCCCCGCCGGAGGCGGGCCCGCGCCGGAGGCGTCACGCGACGTCGATGACCCCCACCCGCTTCTCCGGGTCGGTCTCGCGCAGCGGGCCCATCATGGCGCTCGCCACGTCGTTCGGCGTGATCTCCGTCTTGCTGCCGTCGCCGCGCTGGACGAGGAGCCCGTCGAAGGTGCTGCCGTACAGCTCCTCCAGCTTCTCCAGGTCGAACTTCGGCGCCAGCTTGCCGTCCGGCGTCGCCTGCATCGTCAGGAACTCGGAGATCGAGCGCTCCGGGCTGAACTCGATGTAGCGGTCGCCCGCCTGCACCGCGACGTAGCCGGACATCGCCGTCTCGGCGAAGCCGTTCATCGCCGTGTCGAACTCCGCCTGGCTGACGGCCGGCTCCTGCTGCGAGACCGGGAGCGTCACCGGCTTGTTCGCGCCGCCCGCCGCCCGTTCGTCGAACGCCGCCTGCACCGCGCTCATCGACTTCTCCACGTCCACGGCCTCGTGCGGCTCGCCCTTCACGGGCACGGCCTTGCCGTCGACGAAGCGGATCATGCCGTCCTTGCCGCCGCCCGCCTCGTCGGCGATCTCCTGCAGCTGCGCCCGGAGCTTGTCGGTGTCGTCGACCATCGCCGGGTCCACCTCGCGGGAGCCGCCGAAGAGCGAGCCGATGACGGACACCGGGTTGTAGTCGCTGCCCATCGCCGAGCGGACGCTCTCCGCGGTGTCGATGCCGAGGCCGGCCGACTGCGGCGTCAGCTTCTGCTCCTGCTCGCCGACGCGGAGCACGATCGGCGCCTTCGTCCGCTCCTCGACGGCCTCGTCGAGCTTGGCCACCGCCTGGTCGCGGGAGCTGCCGCCGATGTCGACGCCGAGGACGGTCGTGCCCTTCGGCACGTCGTCGTTGTTGAGGACGAGGCCCGCGCCGTACGCGATGCAGAGCACCCCGAAGACGCCGGCGCCGGCCATGACGGCGAGCTTCTTGCGGTCGCCGCGGGCCCGGCCCGACGGGCTGCCGGAGCGGGAGCGGGCGGCGGAGGCGGGGGCGGGCGGCGGCACGGGCGGCCTGTCGCCGCCCGGTACGGGTGCGGGGCCGGGGGGCGGCGCGGCGGGGGTGAACCCCGGGGCGGGCGCGGCCTCTTGCGGGTACTGCGAGCCGCCGGGGCCGGGCTGCGGGATGCCGTGCGCCGGGGTGTGCCCGGGACCCGGGCCCTGCGGGCCGGCCTGCGGTACGCCGTGGGCCGGGGTGTGCCCGGGGCCCCGCGGCACGCCGTGCGACGGCGTGGGGTCCGGGCCGGACGGCACCGCGGGGATGCCGCCGACGGCGGTGTCGCCCATGCCGCCGGTGGGCGCCTGCGGCGCGGCGGAGCCGCGCAGGGTGCGCCCGCCCGCCGGGGCGGGCTTGAGCGGCATGCTGCCGGTGGCGGGGCCCGACGTCGGCCCCGAGGGCACGCCACCGGGCGGGCCGCCGGGCCCGCCGAGGCCGCCGCGCGGTGTGCCGCCGGCCGGAGTGGGGCGTACGGGAAGGGCGTTGGCCGGGTCGTCCCCGGCGAAGCCGTGGCCGCTCTCGCTCACCGGCACTTCCACGGAACCCGTGTCGCCGGGCGCCGGGTGCGCCTGCGGGACGCCGACCGGCGGGGTGTCCAGCGGCGCGCCCTGCTCGCCGGGCGGCGCGAAGGCGGGGAACTGCATCCCGGAGCCGTCTGTCGTGCCCGTGGGGCCCGAGGGCGGCGCCATCGGGGGCTGGGCCGGCGGCGGTCCCGCCGGCGCGGCCTCGGGCGCGCCCTGGGCGGGTGCCGGGTCCTTCGGCGCCTTGCGGGGCGCGAACCAGTCGCTCGTGGCCGGCTTGCCGGCGCCGGCGCCCTGCCCGTTGGCGGCCGGCGCCGCGGCCTCCGCCGTCCCCGCGGCCTGCGCGGGGACGCCGGCACCGCCGGCGGTGTCGGGCTCCTCCGCTCCGGCTTCGAGGGGCTGGCGCACCACGACGGGCGGGATCGGCCGGGAGCCGGGGATGTTGATCCGGATCCGGGTCGTCAGCGTCGTCTCGGTCGCGGGAACGCCCGCGTCGCCGTCCCGCACCGCCCCCGTGCCCGGAGCGGGCGCGGGGGGGCCGGCGGTCGGCGTGTCCGGTCCCGCGTACGGCGGGGTCCCCGACGGGTACGCGGCGTCGCCGCGTCCCTCGGGACCGGATGGCGGACTGTCATTCTCTCGGCTCACGGCAGGTCTCCCGTAGTGCTCCGCCGCCCGTCATGGCACCCGCGGGCAGCTCGGCGGCGCGCACCACCATACTTGTCCGCTCCGACACTGAGGCCCGACAACCGCATTAGGCCACCCGCGCGAAGGCGTACTTGACAGCATCCGAGGCCCAACAGAGCACGTCACTCGGGGAGTCGGGACGACGGGACGAGCACGGCGAGGAGCTGCGGCAAGGTGGTGCAGATCACAGCGGTCACCATCCCGCCGAAGACGAAGAGCTGCGGCCCGAGCCCGGAGGCGAAGACCACGTCGCCCTCGGGGCGGTTGAGGGACACGACGATCACCGCGAGGAACCAGCCGCCGCCCGCCGAGAAGCCCGCGCCGCGGCCGCCGGTGGCCACCCCGGCGCCGTAGCAGAGGCCGCCGAGGGCGGCGAGGGCGAGCAGCAGCCCGCCCGGTGACCACGCCGCCTGGACGAGTGAACCGGCGATCCCGACGAGCGCGCCGAGCACGAGGGCGGCCAGGTACGTGAGGACGCGCCCCATCGTGATCGGCCGCGCCAGGGCGCTGCCGGCGGGCGGGGCGGCGGGGCGGCGCGCGGGGGAGGCCGCGGCGGCGCCGCCGGCCCGGCCGCGCTTCTCCGCGCCCCCGCCGCCCGCGTCGGCGCCCTTGGCGGTGCCGGGGCCCTTGGGCTTCCCGGCGCCCTTGGCCGCGTTGCCGCCGCGGCGGCTCGCGCTCCCGCCGCTCCCGCCGTCCGTGCCGCTGCCGTTCGCACGTTCGCGGCTTGCGCCGGTGCTGCCCTGGTTTCCGCTACCTGGGGATGAATTGGGGCGTACGGCCCGCTTCTTGGCGCTCACGCCGCCACCTCCGCGAACAAGTCGGTCTCCACCGCGCCCGGATCGCGCCGCACGGCGTCCGCGCCGCCGGCGAGCCGGAACTGCTCGGTGGTCAGGATCGGCTGGCCCAGCCCGTTGGAGAGCGCGAAGGAGCCTTCGGCCACGGTGATCTGCGTCTCGTGCGCCGCCATGGCCCGCGCCTTCCGCGCCGCGTACGCGCCCCCGGCCACGGCCGCCGTGACCTCGCCGTCGTCGACCACGCCCGGCAGGTCGGCGACGGTCGCCGTGCCCGGGAAGGGGTGGCCGGCCGCGGCCAGTTCCGCGAGGCCCTTCTCCGCCGCGGTGCGCGCGACGCAGGTCCAGTAGATACGGGCCACCGCCCATGGCTCCGCGGCGCCGGCGGCGTCCGGGGCGCCGGCCGGCTCGTACGCGGCGTCCGCGGCCAGCTCGGCCGCGCGCGTCGCGACGCGGTGGGCCTGGATGTGGTCGGGGTGGCCGTACCCGCCCCGGGGGTCGTAGGTGACCAGCACCTGGGGGCGTACCTCGCGGATCACCGGCACCAGCAGCGCGGCCGCCTCGTCGACGGCGGCGGACCAGAATGTCCCCGGGCGTCCGTTCTGGTCGAGGCCGCTCATGCCCGAGTCGCGGAACCGTCCGGGGCCGCCGAGAAAGCGGTGGTCGGTGACGCCCAGCGCCCGCATGGCGGCGGCGAGTTCGCCGGCCCGGTGGGCGCCGAGCCCGTCGTCCCGCTCGGGTCCCAGGTGGGCGAGGGCCGGCGGAATGATCTCGCCCTCCTCGCCCCGGGTGCACGTCACCAGGGTGACGAGGGCGCCCTCGGCGGCGTACCGCGCCATGGTGGCGCCGGTGGTGATCGTCTCGTCGTCCGGATGCGCATGCACCAGCAGCAGCCTGCGCGTCGGAAGCTCCCTGCTCATGGAGGAAGCCTAGACGAGCGGACGGAGGGCCCCGCCGGGTCAGAACTTGATGCTCTCGATCATCCCCGCGACGTTCTGTGTCACGTCGTCGATGGTCGGCGCCATCGACGAGCTGGCGAGGTAGAAGCCGAGCAGGATGCAGACGACTGCATGCCCGCCCTTCAGGCCACTCTTCTTCACAAGTAAGAAGACGACGATCGCGAGCAGCAGCACTAGCGAGATCGACAGAGCCACAGCGGCTCACCTCCCGGGACCTGCGGTCGGGTCATCTGACGGGCACGTGATGCATGCCCGTCGCGCGCACGCATCATAACTATCGGTGCCCATGCATCGTTCGGCGCACCGGCGCATGGAGGGGTCGCACGCGCGGGGCCGGCGGGAGGCGGCGGCAGAGCCGCCGGGAGGGGCGGTGCGGCCGGCGCCCGGAGGTCACCAGGGAGGCGGCGAGGAGGGTTCCTGCCAGCGGGAGAGCGGCTCGGCCATGGGGTCGCGCTCCCCGCGCCCCGCGAGCGCGAACAGGATGACGAAGCCGCTGAGCAGCAGTCCGATTCCCGTGCAGGCCTGCAACTGATGTTCCGTGCCCAGGCTGCCGAAGTGCTCGAAGACCTCGTGCTTGAGGTAGACGGAGGTGTCGGCCGCCCCCCAGCCGAGCACGAGGGCGCCGGCGGTCATGCCGAGCGGGCGGGACAGCGGGGTGCGCTTGGCCGCGGCCAGGGCGGCCGCGAAGCAGAAGGCGGCGACCGCCCACTTGCCGTACGAGACCGGGGGCTGGAGCAGCGCGTACATGGTGTGCTCGCCGCTGAGGCGCCTGCCGTACGCGTCCCAGCCGACGACCGCGGCCCGGCGCAGCTCCCACGCCGCGAGCGCCAGCGCGGCGACGGCGAGGAAGACCACGCCGGTGGCCGCGGCGCCGCGGGCGGGGCGGCGCGGGGGCTGCTCGTCGGGCATCAGGTAGTCGGCGCCGGTGGACTCCGAGGGCCGGCGGCCGGCGGCGACGGAGATGAGCAGTACCGCGCCGAGGGTGACGGCGACGCCGGCGGAGAGCAGCGCGCGGTTGCGCAGGTCCTGGTCGACGTTCTGCATCCAGTCGGCCGTCAGCGTCCACAGCGCGGGGGCGCGCAGCAGGATCGTCACGGCACCGGCCGCGCCGAGGGCGCCGGCGGCGGCGGGGGAGTGCAGGGCGGTGACGCCGGCGACGGCGTACACGCAGACGAGGACGGGGTCGTAGAGGGAGGTGCCCCAGGTGCTCTCGGGGGCGGCCTCGGGCGAGCCCGCCCAGGACCACCACAGGTCGGGCAGGCTCGCCGCGACGTCGACGTCGCGGCCCATCCACAGGAGCGAGAGCAGGGCGAGGAGCGCGCAGCACACGGCACCGAAGACGCGTGCGCCGCGCCCCAATATGTGTCCTTGTTCCATCGCCGGAAGACCCCCGATACGCAACCGTGCGCCTTTTGGGCCCACACGGCACCCAGGTCTACACCTCTCCCGAGCCCCGGACAACACCCGCGGCAAGACCGGCCGGGCGGCGGCGCGCGGCGGACGGATCCCGGCCGGATCCGGCGCGCAGGCCGGACCCGGCCGGGGGACGGCACCCGCACGGCCGTACGCTCCCCAGAGTGACGCGTTCGTATATCGGTGATGCGACAGGTGGGTTGCCGACGTGTTAACGACCTTCGACGCTATATGTCGGACATGTCGGTCACTAAGGCGGCTTGTCAAGCACGTACGGACCTCAATCTGCAAAACATACGCTCAAGAAGCGATTCCGCACCTCGGCTTCCCCCGTCACCCCCTTGACTGGGGGATGAATCGGTTGCGAAAGTCCCGTCAACCACCGCAGCGTGCACGGGCGCTGCGGCACACCCGGTTCGGGAGCAATCACCTATGGACAGTCCGGTCCCGGCCATGGCGGAGGCGCCCAAAGGCGCCCCGTACGACCCCGCAGGACTCGAGCGGGGTTCGGCCGGCCCTGGTGGGCAGAAGACTGCCGAACACATCGGCAAATCGCCCGGTCAGCTCATGTGGCAGCGCTTCAAGCGCGACCGCGCGGGGGTCATATCCGCGTATGTCGTCGGCTTCTTCGTGCTTGTCGCGATCTTCGCCCCGCTGATCTCGAAGCTGTACGGGAAGTCGCCGTACACGCTGTACAACTCGGCGAGTGGCAAGCCCGAGCTGTTCGACGCCCTCGGCTACCCGATCAAGCCCAACGGCGGTATCAGCGGCGAGTTCTGGTTCGGCCTCGAGCCCATCCTCGGCCGCGATGTCTTCACGCTGCTGATCTACAGCATCCGGACATCGCTCGCCATCGCCGTCGCGGTGACGCTCCTCACGGTGACCATCGGCGTACTGCTGGGCGTGGCCGCCGGCTTCACCGGGGGGCGCACCGACACCCTGATCGGCCGCTTCACCGACCTGATGCTGGCGTTCCCGAGCCAGTTGTTCTTCGTGGCGTTCATGCCCGTGATCACCGCGATGTTCGTCGCTCCCGAGGACGCGACGCCGACCTGGCTGCGGGTCGCGGTGCTGATCGGCATTCTCGCGGCGCTGGGCTGGATGCGCATGGCGCGCATCGTGCGCGGTGTTGCGCTCGCCATGCGTGAGCGCGAGTTCGTCGAGGCCGCCAAGGTGAGCGGGGCGTCGAACTGGCGAATCATCCGCAAGGAGATGCTGCCGAACCTCGTCACCCCCATCCTCGTTCAGGGAACCTTCGAGCTGCCCACCGTCGTGACGAGCGCCGCGGGGCTGTCGTTCCTCGGCGTCGGCCTGGTGAACCCGACGCCCGACTGGGGGCTGATGTTCTCCAGGGCCGCGGACGTGTCCGAGACCGTTCCCACGTTCATGTTCTTCCCCGGCATCGCCATGGTGATCTTCGTGGTTGCCTTCAACCTGCTGGGGGACTCCGTCCGCGACGCGTTCGATCCGAAGGCCGCGCGCTGACGTTCGTACCGCCGCCAGGGTGCGACCGCCGTGGCAACGGGTGAACACGCACACAGCAACTCAAGACCGACAGACAGGGTGGTTAGACAGTGAGAATCAGGGGTGCACGCAGATCGCACGCCATGGTGGCGGCGCTCGCAGCGGGGGCCTTGGCCCTGAGCGGTTGCAGCAGCGGTTCCGAGAACGACGAGGCGAGCCAGGACGAGAAGGACAAGGCGCAGAAGCAGCAGGCGCAGATCCCGTTCGCTGACGCCAAGGCGTCCACCGGCCCCGCTGCCGAGGTCAAGGGGGCCCAGGAGGGCGGCACGGTCTCCGTCATGCAGCGTGACAGTTACGCGCACCTCGACCCGGGACAGATATACGTCTCGGACGAGGGCTCCCTGTCGCGACTGATCCACCGCGGGCTGACCGGCTACAAGGCCGACGCCAGTGGCAAGCAGTCCCTCGTCGGCGACCTTGCCACCGACAGCGGCAAGCCTTCCGACGGCGGCCGCACCTGGACGTACACGCTCAAGGACAACATCAAGTGGGCCGACGGCACGGACATCACGTCCAAGGACGTCCGGCACACCTTTGAGCGGCAGTTCGCCGAGTTCATCAACGACGGCCCGGTCTTCATCCAGCAGTGGCTGGCGAACACCCCCGGCACCGAGTACCGCGAGATGCTGCCCAAGGGCCCGTACGACGGTGACCACCTGCCGGACTCCGTCCTGGAGACGCCGGATGACAAGACCATCGTCTTCAAGTTCGAGGACCCCAAGCCCGACCTCCCGTACGCCCTGGCGATGCCGGGCTACTCGATGGTCTCCGAGGCGAAGGACACCCAGGAGAAGTACGACAAGGCCCCGATGACGGCTGGCCCGTACAAGATCGAGTCCTTCAAGACCGGCAAGTCGATGACGCTGGTCAAGAACGAGCACTGGGACCCGGCGACCGACGTGACGCGGAACGCCTACCCGGACAAGTACGAGATCACGTTCAACATCCAGTACGAGACGTCCACCGAGCGGCTGATGGCCGACCAGGGTGCGAACAAGACCGCGGTCAGCTTCAACAACCAGGTGGACGCCGCCACGCTCCCGAAGCTGAACAAGGACCCCGAGGCCCAGAAGCGCACGGCCAGCGGCTACCAGCCGTACGTCTCCCAGATGGCCATCAACATGGACCGGGTGAAGAACAAGAAGGTCCGCGAGGCCATCGCGTACGCGCTGCCCATCCAGCCGTACCAGCAGGCGTACGGCGGCCCGCAGGGTCACGAGCTGGCCGGCGGCCTGATCAGCCCGACCGTCTCCGGCTTCGAGGACGGCTTCGACCCCTTCGGCAAGCTGAAGAAGCCGCTCGGTGACCCGGCCAAGGCCAAGAAGATCCTTGAGGACGCGGGCGAGACCGGTTACAAGCTCACCTGGGGCTACATCAACACCCCCGAGGGCCAGAACTACTCGCCCACGATGGAGGCGACCCTCGAAGAGGCCGGCTTCGACGTCCAGCGCAAGGAGATCTCCTCCGAGACGTACTACGACGAGATCGGCCTCGTCGACAACAAGTTCGACATGTACGTGAGCGCGTGGGGCGCCGACTGGCCGTCCGCCAGCACCGTGGTCCCGCCGCTGTACGACGGCCGGCAGATCCAGGACGGTTCGTCGAACTACTCGCACACCAATGACGAGCACATCAACTCGGAGATCGACCGGATCCAGAAGATCACGGACCCGGCCGAGGCCGCCAAGGAGTGGAACACCCTCTCCCAGTACGTGGTGAAGGACCTCATCTCCAACATCCCGATCACGTACTACAAGCAGATCCAGCTCCACGGCTCGAAGATCGGCGGCGTCCAGTACGACGACGTCATCGGTGCCATCGACCTGCGCAAGCTCTACGTGAAGCAGTAACACCACCTCCGGTGCGCGGGGCCCGCCCGATCGGCGGGCCCCCGCGTACCACCCTTCAGTCCACGTCGCCGCTTTGTCCTTCGAAAGCAGCCCACAGTCATGCTTCGTTTCCTGATTCGCCGGACAATCGGCGCATTGATCATCCTGCTGATCCTCAGCGCGGTCTGTTTCTTCCTCTTCTTCGCCATTCCGCGTGACCCCGCCCGCATCTCCTGCGGCGAGAAATGCACGCCGGAGAATCTGGAGCTGATCCGCAGGTCCCTCGGCCTTGACGATCCCGTCCCCGTGCAGTACTGGAACTTCCTCTCCGGAATTTTCGCCGGCCGTTCCTACCCGACGGGCGATTGCCCTGCGCCCTGCCTCGGCCGCTCGTTCGTGCACGACGAGAACGTCCTCACCCTCATCCAGGACCGTTTCCCCACCACGCTCTCGCTCACCATCGGCGCGGCCGTCGTCTTCCTCGTCTTCGGCGTCGGCGCCGGCATGATCGCCGCATGGCGGCGCGGTACGGCGCTCGACAAGTTCGTCAGCGGCAGCTCCCTGGTCATCGGCTCGCTGCAGATCTACTTCATCGGCCCGCTCGTGCTGTGGGCGCTGGTGTACAGCACGGGACTCTTCGGTGACCCGGCGTACAACGCCATTACGGAAAATCCATGGAAATGGATGGTCGGGCTGATCCTCCCCTGGGCAGTGCTCTCCACGATCTTCGCGTCGAACTACACCCGTATGGTGCGGTCCACGATGATCGAGCAGTTGCAGGAGGAACACGTCAGGACGGCCAAGGCCAAGGGCATGTCGAGTGGCACCGTCTTCTTCCGCTATGCCTGGCGCGGCGCCCTGATCCCGGTCGTCACGATCTTCGGCATCGACCTCGGCACCCTGCTTGGCGGTGCGATCATCACCGAGTTCACCTTCTCGTTGCCGGGCCTTGGCGCCCTCTCCATCGCGTCGGTGTTCAAGGCCGACCTGCCGGTCCTCATGGGTGTGCTGCTGTTCTCGTCCACCATGATCATCCTGATGAACGTCCTCGTCGATGCGGCGTACGCCTTCATCGACCCGCGCATCCGTCTGTCCTAGGAGAAGAGCAGTGACCACCCTGACCAAGGAATCGGAAGGCTCCGCGCCGTCCGCGGGCGGTGCCTTCCTCTCGGTGCAGGACCTGCGCGTGCAGTTCACCACCGAGGACGGCGTCGTCAAGGCCGTCGACGGTCTCTCCTTCGACGTCGAGCGCGGCAAGACCCTGGGCATCGTCGGCGAGTCCGGCTCCGGCAAGTCGGTCACCAACCTGACCGTGCTGGGCCTGCACAACCAGATGTTCACCAACGTCGAGGGCTCGATCAGCCTCGACGGCGAGGAGCTGATCGGCGCGCCCGAGCGCAAGCTGGAGAAGCTGCGCGGCAACAAGATGGCGATGATCTTCCAGGATCCGCTGACCGCGCTCTCGCCGTTCTACACGGTCGGCCGGCAGATCGCCGAGCCGTACCGCAAGCACATGGGCGTCTCCAAGCGCGCCGCGCACGAGCGGGCCGTGGAGATGCTGAACAAGGTCGGCATCCCCAACGCCAAGCTGCGCGCCGACGACTACCCGCACCAGTTCTCCGGCGGCATGCGGCAGCGCGCCATGATCGCGATGGCGCTCGTCTGCAACCCCGACCTGCTGATCGCCGACGAGCCGACGACCGCGCTCGACGTGACCGTGCAGGCGCAGATCCTGGACCTGCTCAGGAGCCTCCAGGACGAGTTCGGCTCCGCGATCGTCTTCATTACCCACGACCTCGGCGTCATCGCGAACGTCGCGGACGACATCCTGGTGATGTACGCGGGGCGCGCCGTGGAGCGGGGCAGCACCCGCGAGGTGCTGCGCAAGCCCGAGCACCCGTACACCTGGGGCCTGCTGAGCAGCATGCCGCGGCTGTCGTCGGACGTGAACGTGCCGCTGACACCGATCAAGGGCACCCCGCCCAGCCTGCTGAGCCCGCCGTCGGGCTGCCCGTTCCACCCGCGGTGCGGCTTCGTGGGGGAGGTCGGCGGCACGGCGTGCGGTGCGGACCGGCCGGCGCTCCCGGAGGGCCGCGGAGCCGCCTGCCATCTGAGCGCCGGGCAGAAGCAGGACATCTTCATCGAGCAGATCAAGCCCCGGCTGGGCTAGGGAGCGACTGACCATCATGAGCGAAGAACCCACCCTCCCCGCCCCCCGGGACAACACCCCGCCCCCGGCCGGCGAGGAACTGCTCACCGTCGAGGGGCTCACGAAGCACTTCCCGATCATGGGCGGCTTCCCGATCAAGCGGCGGGTCGGCGCCGTGCAGGCGGTCGACGGCGTCGACCTGGAGGTACGCGCGGGCGAGAGCCTGGGCCTGGTCGGCGAATCCGGCTGCGGTAAGTCGACGACCGGACGGCTGCTGACGCGGCTGCTGGAGCCGACCGGCGGCAAGATCACGTACAGCGGCCAGGACATCACGTACGCCAAGCGCAAGCAGCTGGCGCCGATCCGGTCCGAGATCCAGATGATCTTCCAGGACCCGTACTCGTCGCTGAACCCGCGGCAGACCGTCGGCACCATCATCAGCAGCCCGATGGAGGTCAACGGGATCACCCCGCCCGGCGGGCGGGAGAAGCGGGTCCGCGAGCTGCTGGAGACCGTCGGCCTCAACCCCGAGCACTACAACCGCTTCCCGCACGAGTTCTCCGGCGGCCAGCGGCAGCGCATCGGGGTCGCGCGGGCGCTGGCGCTGAAGCCGAAGCTGATCGTGGCGGACGAGCCGGTCTCGGCGCTGGACGTGTCGATCCAGGCGCAGGTCGTCAACCTCCTGCAGGAACTGCAGCGGGAGATGGGCATCGCGTTCCTCTTCATCGCGCACGACCTGGCGATCGTGCGGCATTTCTCGCAGCGCGTCGCGGTCATGTACCTGGGGAAGATCGTCGAGATCGGCAACCGGGACGACATCTACGCCCGGCCGCGGCACCCGTACACCCACGCCCTGCTCTCGGCCGTCCCGGAGGCGACCCTCTCGGAGGACGAGGAGGAGACGCCGCGGGAGCGCATCCGGCTGGCCGGCGACGTACCGTCGCCGATCAACCCGCCGTCGGGGTGCCGCTTCCGCACGCGGTGCTGGAAGGCGCAGGACCTGTGCGCCGAGAAGGAGCCGCCGCTGGTGCAGATCGGCGGCAACCGTGCCGGTCATCTGTCGGCGTGCCACTTCCCGGAGGAGCCGACTGTCGCGCGGGAGAAGGAGATCGTGCTCGACAAGGCACTGACGACAACGGATGCCGTGGGTAAGACGCAGGACAGCTGACGTGGAGCGTTCGGTGATGATCGCAGCCACCCTCTGCAAGGTGCCGTACAGAGGGCCGGATCACAGGTGAGGGGGGCAGTGCCGCCACCGGGCTGCCCCCGGTGGCGGCAGTGCCTGAACAGGTAATTGTCCGGCAAATGTGACCGGATTAGCATCGTCCGCGATGCCAACAGGAACGCGCTATTCTCTGCTCGGTCCGCTGGAAGTGGTCGTCGACGGCCGGGCAGTCGCGCTGACGGGCAGGCAACGTGCGCTGCTGACCATCCTCTTGCTGGACGCGGGCCAGGTCGTCTCCGTTGAACGAATCGCCGACCGCCTCTGGGAGGGCAGGCCGCCTTCCTCTGCTCCCGCTCGTGTGCGCGCGTTGATTGCAGAGTTGCGCCGTATGCTGGGGGTGCGGGGGCCGGAGATCATCGCCACTCGCAGTCCCGGTTACCTCATCCGGGTCGGTGCTGGCGAACTGGACAGCGTGACGTTCGCTTCACGCATCTCCGAAGCCTGCGTCGCCGCAGACGCGGGCCGGCTGCACGAGGCACTGGACCTGTACGACGAGGCGCTCGGCCTGTGGCGCGGAGAGCCGGCTCCGGCCGTCCTCGACGTCTCGTCCGCCGCCGAGTTTCAGCGGCTGTCCGAGCTGCGCGGCAGCGCGCTTGAAGGGCGCGCGGACGCGCTGCTGGGCCTGGGACAGTACGACACGGTGATTTCGGATCAGCGTGCCGCAGCCGCAGAGCAGCCGCTCCGTGAACGGCTACGGGGCCAGCTCATGCTGGCCCTGTACCGCGCGGGAAGAACGGCCGAAGCGCTCAAGACCTACCGGGATTTCCGGGACCTACTGGTCGCCGAGTTGGGGGCTGAGCCAACCCCGGGGCTGCAGCGGCTTCACCGGCAAATACTCGAGAACGACCCGGAGCTGGCGCCCCCGCGCGGCGCGCCGGTGCCTGCGTCCGAGCGGCCATCACCGCCGCGCCAACTGCCCCCCGAAGCGAGATGGTTCGTGGGGCGGGGAGCAGATCTGGAGGTGCTTGATCGGGCGCACGCCGAGGGAGACGGGCTAGTCGTCATTGCCGGTTCCCCTGGCGTCGGCAAGACGGCCCTTGCCGTGCACTGGGCCCGCCGCGCAGCCGATCTCTTTCCTGACGGCCAGCTCTTCCTCGACATGCGGGGCTTCACCGAGGGCGAGTCCGTCTCGGTGGCACAGGTGTTGCCCCAGCTGCTGCAGGGGCTCGGATGCTTGTCTTCGGACATCCCCGTCGCCGTCGAGGCGCAGATTGCCGCCTACCGCTCTCTCCTGGCCGATCGCCGGATTCTCCTGGTGCTCGACGATGTCACCGAGCCCGCGCAGGTCCGAGCACTGCTCCCTACCGGACTCGGCTGTATGACCGTAGTCACCAGCCGGGACCGGCTCAGCGGGCTGTTAGCGCTGGACGGGGCACGGCGGCATCATCTGGACGTACTGTCGGAACACGAGGCTCTCCAACTGCTTGCGCACGGGGTGGGTGAGCAACGGCTGCACCACGAACACGCTTCCGCCGTCGAGTTGGCCGGGCTGTGCCAGTACCTGCCACTAGTGCTGCGCGTGGCCGCCGCGCGGCTCAGCGACCGGAGGCACTGCACGATCGGTGACTACGTACGGGATCTGCGTGAACGCGGGCGCTTGGAGCGGCTCGACGCCGACGGCGACGGACGGACCACCATCCGCGCCGCCCTCGAAAAGTCGTACGAGACACTCAAGCCCGCCTCACGGCGGATGTTCCGGCTGCTGAGCCTCGTACCCGCACACGACGTCAGTGTCTCCGCCGCGGCCGCGCTCGCCGGCATCCCGCGTGCACAGGCGGACGACCAGCTCGACGACCTGGCCCGGGTCCATCTGCTCACACAGACCGAGGCTGACCGCTACACCTGCCACGACCTGCTGCTCGAGTACGCGGCCGGATGCGCCCGGCGGGAGGACAGCGAGGCTGACCGCGAGGAGGCCGTCGTCCGGCTGCTGGAGTACCTGATGGAGTCAGTGCTCAACGTTGTCCGCACAGCGGGTCTCGTGCACAGCCTTCCGCAGAATCCGGCTCCGGCCGGTGTCGGACAAGAGTCCTTCCCAACCGAAGAACAGGCGTGGGCGTGGGTCACGAAAGAGTTCGACAACATCGTGGCGGCGCTTACGCACGCCGCAGAGCATGGGCCCCGCATGTACGCATGGCTGCTGGTTGATGGTGTGCAGGACGTACTCCACCACCGCAGAACGCTCGTGGAGTGGCTGCGCATCGCCGACATCGGGCTGCAGGCAGCACGTGCCGAGGGCGACCTGACTGGGCAGGCTGCCATGCACCTCTCTCTCGGACATGCGCGCTGGCGGCTCACGGAGCTGCACACGGCGCTACGGGAGTACGAGCAAGGGCGGACCCTGGCCCGCGCGGCGGCCTGGCGCAAGGGAGAGGCGATCGCGCTGATGGGCGGCGGCGTTGCGCACAAGCAGTTGGGATGCCTCGCGGACGCGGTCGGCAGGTACGAGCAGTCCGTCGCCGTCTACCGGGAACTGGGCCACGAGTACGGCGAGGCGCTCGGACTGAGCAATCTCGCTTCCGCCAACTTCGAACTGGCGCACCTGGAAGAGGCGGAGAGCGGACTACTGGCCGCCCTGCGACTGACCGACAGATGCGGCAGCAAGAACCTCGAAGCACTGACTCTGGTGAACCTCGGTCGGGTACGTCAGGAACAGCACAGGCCGACTGAGAGCAGGCGTGCCCATGAGCAGGCGCTGCGCGTGGCGGCCGACGCGGCTTTCCGGTACGCCAGGGCCGAGGCGTGCAACGGCCTGGGCAGGATCCTCGTCGGCGAAGGCGCCTTCGAGGAGGCCGCGGCGATGTACGGCCTCGCCCTGGAGCTCGCCAGAACGCTTGAGAGCGTGAAGTGCCAAACAGACGCGCTGGTCGGTCTGGCAGAGGCCGAGCTCCGCCAGAGCGGGGTCGGCAGCGCGACGCGACGCCTCCGCGCCGCGCTGGTGCTTGCCGACCACGCTGGATATCGGGCCGGCCAGGTCGAAGCGGGTCTCGTCCAGGCGGAGATCCACCGTGTTGCGGGGGATTACGCGCAGGCGGGTGAGGAGGCGAGACGTGCGCTGGACCTCGCCCAAGCTGCGAGGCCCGTGGCCGTGGCCAGCGCGCACTGCGGACTCGCGGAAATTCACCGTTCTGCGGGAGACCTCCGAGGGTGCGTCACGGAGTGCGAGCGCAGCCTGCGTGTGTCCGCCAGAACCGGTCAGAGGCTGGTGCAGGCCAGGGCACTGGTCGTGCTTGCCGCCGCGCGCTGGGATGCCGGCGACGAACGCACCTCTCTGCGTTGCCGCTCCCGGGCGGCCAGGCTCAGTGAAGAAGCCTGAGCGCTGCGCGCACGCAATCCCCGGCAGTGACTTCCCTACCCCGACGTGCCCTGGCAGCGGAGTGACTCGGCCGCGATACGGCTGTCGATGCCATTCCCATACGTGATCCGTGCAACTTCCATGCAGGCGGTCTGCAGACTCACTACTGAGGTTCATGAAATCCACCAGGCGTGCGGTGTCCAACCGCTTGCGCTTACACGAGAAGGGAGCGTCACGATGGAGTCGACGACTCTGGAAGAGCTGGACCTCTACGCGGATCCCGTCGATGAGGACCTGGCATTCGCCCTCGTCGGGCCGGAATGCGTCCAACAGTGCACGTGCGGCTCGGCCTGCTGCAACGGATGCAACTGGAACTGCTCCTACCGCGAGGTCTGAACCGCATCTTCGGTCAGTGCGGCGCACCGCCCCGGAAACGGGTCGGTGCGCCGTACGCAGACGAGAGGTCTCCCGCCTTGACTGCTCGGCACACGGATCACCAGGTCGACCTTGAGCCCCTGCTCTCGCCTCTGGGTGTGGTCGCCAACGTGGTACGACTGGACCGGAGATGGCGGAGCCCCTTGCCGTTTGCGCATTACGCCGCCACTGTCGGCAGCGGCAAACCCGGCGCGGGGGTACGACTCCGGCACCACACCTTCTGCAGTGGCAGGGCCCCCGTCGAGGATGCGGAGCACGCCCGGTTCGTCTCCCTCGCCGAGGGCGCTGAGCGTTACGCCATGGCCAATCGCCAGACCGGGGAGACCAGGCGCGCCTCGGCCAGGGAGCTTGCGGGCGAGTGCCTGGAACCTGCGCGGTATCCCCGGTGTTCAGCGGCTGAGTTGACCACCCCGGGGTGCAAGGCGAAGCCGTTCGACGAGTCTGCGGACATCCGGTGGTCCCGGGCCACCGACATGGTCACGGGCAGACAGACCTGGGTGCCTGCGGTCATGCTGTCTCCCTTCCTCGACGATGTGGAGGAGGCGGAGAAGTTCACCCATCAGATCTCGACCGGATACTCCGTGCACAGCGACCCCGTGGAGGCCATGCTCGGTGCGATCTGTGAGATTGCCGAGCGCGACAGCCTCGCGGTCCTGTGGCTCCAGAAGCTGCCGCTTCCACGGGTGGACTCCGCCGCAATCTCCGAGACGGCCGCAGAGATCATCGAGTGGAACCGTCGCCGCTTCGTCGATGTGCATCTCTTCGACGCCACGTTGGATCTCGGCGTGCCCACCGTGTACTGCGTGCTGTCCGCGGAACACGACCAGCGGGTGCGCAGAGCCGTGGGCGCCGGAACCGGACGCCGGATGGTGTCCGCCGTCGAGAAGGCGGTCATGGAGGCCACCGGCATTACGGGTTCGTTGCGCAGCAACGGCGACGATCTTCGCAAGCCCTACTCCGACTACCATTCAGTGGACGACGGCGCCCGTTTCATGGCGCTCCCCGAGAACGAGCAGGCATTCGACTTTCTTACCGGCGTGCCGCACACCGAGGTGTCGGCTGGTCCGGTGCCGCTGCCGGAAGACCCGCGGACCGCGCTGGATCTGCTCGTCGCAAGACTGCACGGGGCGGGTATGCGACCTGTCTTCGCCGACCACACCACACAAGAGCTGCGACATGTGGGTCTCACAGCGGTCCGGGTCGTGATCCCCGATCTGCAACCGATGAGCGTGGACCCATT
The DNA here is from genome assembly GCF_020400605.1 of Streptomyces aculeolatus. Lineage (GTDB taxonomy): Bacteria > Actinomycetota > Actinomycetes > Streptomycetales > Streptomycetaceae > Streptomyces > Streptomyces aculeolatus. Next base: position 159,137 of record NZ_JAINRD010000006.1, read on the forward strand.
GATGCAGTTCAAAGGCCACGTCCGGCTCTATCAGGCGCCCGCCCTCATGGGCTATCGGTCGCTGCCGGAGGAGGAACTGAACCCATGGCCACAGCCACTGGCGTGAGTGACCGCCCTGCCCACTACTCCTCACCGACCTTACTGGCCCGGGGGCAGTTCGCGCTCCACGTGGTGCGAAGGCTGGTGACGAGATTTCCGGGCGGCCGCGTGGCGGAGATCGACGGCCAGGCGCCCTCGCTGTCCGAGGAACCGGAGTTCCTGATCGTCGTTCTTTCCCGGCCGGCACCCGGCCTCTGCCTGGACGTGGACACCCATGTGCACCGGGTCGGCGGCGCGGCGCTGTTCGTCGTCATGGAGGACAACGACATCAGGGTCGGCCCCTTCGTCGCACCGGGCCGGCAATCGGCGTGCTTCCACTGCTATCTGGCAAGGCGTATTCAGCACGACACACAGGCGGAGACCACGCACCACCTTTACGCGGCCCTCGACAAGGGAGGGTCGACCAGCTCGCCGGGATTCCTCCCGCATCACGTGCGGCTGACCGAGGGAGTGACCGCCGGCTTGGTGGCCGCCGCGACCGGGGTCGACGGCGCCGCGGCCGGCACCTCCGTCGTGGTGAGGCTCGACACGACTACGCCCGCGATGGAGATGCAACCAGTCGTCGGCTGTCACGGGTGCGCCAGATGCGGCGCGAGGCCCGGCGTTTGATCGCCGGAAGGGAGTGGGAATGCGCGACTGGACAAGGTATGGCCGCACCGTGTCGGGGCGCCTGCGGCTGTGCCAAGGGCTTGCGATCGTGCCGTTCGAGAACGGACTGTTGCTCGCAGGGGGACCACGGCGCCACGTCTTCCGCGGGAGGGCGGCCGTCGACGTTCTCCCGAAGCTGCTTCCACGATTGGAGGCCGCCGAGCCGCTGGACGAGATCATGGGCGTGCTCGGGCTCAGCGAGGGGCAGCTGAACCAGGCCGTCGACATCCTCGACGAGCGCGGGCTCATCGAGATCGTTCCCGAGTCGGGGATACTCCCTCTGACCGAGCCGGAGACCTTCTTTTCGCGTCGCCACGGCAGGACAGGAGGCTACCCGGGCGGACACGCGGTACTCCGCGCCGTCGGTGCCGGCACGGTCGGCATCTGGGGGCCTCATCAGGTGGCTGGCGGTATCGCTGAGGATCTGCAAAACACCGGAGTGGGGGAGGTCTTCACGGCCGGCCGGGACCCCGCTGCCGCACAGGGCCTCGCCGGGCTCGACGGCCAGGTGCTCGCACTCGTCGTGGAGGACGGTGCCTCCCCCGGTCTGCTATCGGAAGTGACAACCGCGTGTGCTCCGTTCCGGGTTCCCGTGCTCCGCTGCTCGGTCAGTGGAGACGCCATCGAGTTGGGCCCGTACTTCATGCCCCCCGCCACGGCCTGCCCCGCCTGCTTCGAACAAAGCAGGCGGGAGCGCGGCTGGGCAGATCATGCGCCGGTCCGCTGGGAGGGCGGCGCCGCGGTTCTCGCCGCCCTCGCCACGACGGAGGCGTTGTCGATGCTCGCCAGGCTGCCCGACGTATCGGAGCAGCGGACCCTCCTGCGCTTGCCCGTGGGTGGTGGCGCCGCGAGCCGCTGGTTCATCGCGCCCTACAGCGCGTGTGAGTGGTGCGGCAGCCGCGTGTACGGTGCGAGCGGCCATGCGGAGACCGGCGATGTCTACGCGTGGTCGGTGGCCGCGGTGCCGCCGACTCTGACCGCCGGCCGCGCGCTGAACCGTGCCGACCAGTCGGGTATGTCGGCTCTGGAGGCCGCCAGGGCCGATTATCCCGCGCATCCTCGCCGTCGTTTGCCGCCCGGCCGGATCCCGCTCCCCGGCGTGTTCAACGAGCCGAGTGCAGGGGAGCACGATGTGGCGGACGTAGCCCTTATCGCCTCGTTGCTGCGTATGACGGTGGGGTATGCGGATGGGGACGGGACGGGCCCCGGCACACTCAGATACACCGCCAGTGGTGGCAACGCCGGCTCCGTCGAGATGCTGTGGATCGCGCGCGAGGCGGCGCCGGGCCTTCCCGGAAACGTCTATCGCTATTCGGACAACGAGCACGCGCTGGTGGCGGGCTCGCCGGACCCGGTGCCCGTGGACGAACTGCTCCGCCACATCGATCTCCAGATGACGTCGACGCCGGCCGTGTTGGTACTCCTCGGTCAGCACGGTCGTTTGGAGCCGAAGTACACGCAGTTCGCGCCGCAGCTCGCGCTCCTTGACTCTGGCTGCGCAGCAGCCCAGCTGGCCGCGCTGTCGGATGCATATGGCCTCCGGGCCGAATTCGCACTCGGCTGGTCGGACCGGGTAGCGGAAATGCTTCCCATCGATTCCCGGCACGAATTCGTGGCGGCCGTCATCGGCCTCAGCAGCCTGGGCAAGCCGCCGGAGAGGAGCACCGTTGCCGGCGTATGAACTGGATGAGATAGCGGGAGCGGTCGTTCGGGATTTGGCGGCGGGGGAACCTAGCCGGCAGCGTGGAGGCCGGCCGGAGCGCATCACCGAGGGGCATGACCGCTCTGACGTGCGCCCGCTGCAGCAGGTAGTCGACAGTCGGCGCAGTGTGCGTGTGCTGGGTAAAGACCCGCTGGACCTGAAGGACCTGATGGACGTCTTGCGCGAGGCGGAGTCGTTCCACGGCCGCCACTGGGGGCGCCAGGGTGAACCCCCGCAGGTGCTCATCGCCTCGTTCGACGTACCCGGTCTGCCCGGCGGTCTGCACCAAAAGGTGCCTGGAGCCGACCAATTCGAGTCGTATGGGGCGCCACTGTGGCTCCCGGAACTGCTGGAACGCTATACCAAGGCCCCCTGCCTGGCTCTGGTCTGCGTGGGCCATGGGCCCCCGGTGGCCTCGTACCGCAGTCGAGTGGTCGGCGCTGGCGCGTTCGGATACGGGCTCTGGCTGGCCGCGCGGACCTTTGGCCTTGAGGCGTCGGCGTACGGGCGTTCCTACAACGAGGTGTCGTGGGAGGGGCAGCGGCAGGCGCCGCTACGCCACCAGTTCTGCATCGCCATCGGTCACCCGAGGGCGCAGTCCATCTGACGCGCGCACGACGAACAGTGGAGGTAGGGGAATGCAGATCACCGAGAGGGCCGTGGGTGAACCCCGGACGACCGACGGGCTTGGCTTCCTTGTCGACCCACTCGACGAGAGCGAGTTCCTGCAGGAGCACTTCGGTAAACAGGCGTTGCTCGTGAGGGGGGCGGCGGACAGGTTCCAGGGACTGTGCGATTGGGGAGTGATCAACGACGTCCTGTCCTCGACCCGCTTTGAGGCGGACCGGATGCACGTGAACCGCGACGCGTCCTCCGTTGATGCGGCCGAGTACACGGAAATCACGCCGCAGATCGCCAGGCGCGGATTGTCGCGGCGCTTCGCGCCTCGCGGTCTGGCCGAGGTCCTCGACGCCGAGGGAACCCTTGTCATTGACTGCTTCGACGAACTCCACCGCCCGTTGCGCCGACTCGCGGGACGGATCGAGCAGTGTGTCGGGTCGGTCGTCGACGTGAACCTTTATGCGAATCAGAAGAGCGCCGTCCCCGGATCCGAGCGGCACTGGGACGACCACGAGGTGATCGTGGTGCAGATCGAAGGTGCGAAGCGGTGGGAGGTGGCCGCGCCCACGGAGGCGGACCCAGTGGTCGCCCTCACCAGGCCGACGCTGCCCGGTTCGGATACCGACTGGTGGACGGGCGTACTGACCAAGGGGGACGTGCTCTACATCCCCCGCGGCTGGTGGCACTATGTCCGCGCCACCGAGGGACCCTCCGTCCACTTGAGTTTCAGCTCCCGAATTCCGTGGGCGGGGCAGATTCTGCGACGTTTGGTACAGCGCATAGTCGCGGACGTGCCCATTGCCCGGGCCGATCTGCCGGTGTTCGAGGAGAAGACCAGGCAAGCGGAGTTCTACGACGACTTCCGCAAGGCGATCATGACTGCCACGTCGCAGGATGGGTTGATCGAAGAGTTGGCGGAGCAGATGACTCGCGTGCCCGCGGAACGCCCCGTCTTCCGGCTCCCTCACGGAGTTGATGAGGCACACGCATCGTAGCGGTGCACGGTCGTCGTTTCCGTTCCGATGGCGAAAGGGGAAGTGGTGAGCAGGCAGACACCGGCGATGGAGCAGACTCTGCGGCCGGTAGAACTCCCAGAACTACCCGGCGACGGCGCGGAGTCATCGCGGCTGCCCGAGTTGAGGATGCAGCGTGCTCGGGTGGCCGGTGGGCAGTTGCACTTTGATGGTGCGACTGCATTAGACGAGGCCCTCCGTCACGGGATCTTCTCCGTCGAGATACCCCCGGAGATGGCGATGACGGCGGGGGACCTCTTCGCCCACAACTTCTTCCGGGCCAAGGAGGGCGACGAGCTCGACGAGTTCCGCGGGTATCGCGAGGTACATCTTGAGGCCGGCTACGAGGGATTCGTCGACCACGAAGTAGATCAGTGGGAAAACTTCTATGCGGAACGGCGAAACTGGCCGTGCCTGCCGGACGGTGTTGTCCGACTGGGGGAGCAGCTATCCGAACTCGGTGTCGTGGTGCTCCGTAGCGTGCTTCGCCATGCCGCTGTGCCCGAAGGGGACTGGCCGAAGGTCACGGGAGGGGTGACAGAGGGGCTGGGCCATCACATGCTCGGCTTCAACCACTTCCGGCCCGAGAAGCCCGTGCGCGGAGCGAAATTCCATCGTGATTCCGGTTGGGTCACCCTCGTTCGTGCCACTGATCCCGGTCTCGTGTGTCTCGTGGGCGACCGGATGTTCCGGGCCTCAACGCCGCCGGGCCACCTGGTTGTGAATTTCGGCAGCTCCATGGAGGTGCTGACGCAGCAGCTGCAGAGGCGGGTCCACGCGGTCGTACACGGAGTGGCACGAACCGAGCGGCGCCCCGGTGCACGCCACCGGACTTCCTACGTGTTGTTCCTCGACTCAGACTTGCGTGCGGCGATCTACCGGTACGACGACGAGGGCGTAGCCCATCGGGTCGCCCGCAGAGGCAGCGCGAAGGAAGCGGCCAGGGTGCTTGCCCGACCGGTGCACTCCTCGGAGAGCTGATGCCTTCCCGTGCGAAGCCGCCGGAGAAGTGCGCCTCGGGGTAATTGACCGGACGTCTGGCTGACGAAGACGTCCTTCGAGAAAGGAGAAGGAATATGTCCGACCGTAAGAGCAGGATCATCCAGAGGGCGGGGGCAACCGCGGGCGCCGTCGTGGCGTTCGGCGCAGTTGCGGCGGGTGCGGCAGCGGCTGCTGAAGCCGAACCTCAGGCGGCATCCGGCGCGACCGTGGAAGCGCACAGCGCGCTCGCACACGTCCTGGACCGAGTGGCCGACGAGGACACGGCCGTAGGCCCGTTGCAGGACCACGCGAGGTAACAGCCCGCCTCTTCTAAGGCGCGTGATGCGGCCGCCCGCGTGCGGCCGCATCACGTCGCCACACCGACCGAGGGATGCTGCATGACCGAACTGCCCATCGTCGACATTGCCGCTGCAGGTCGTGAGTGGCCCACCCCGGACCTGGTGTCCAGGGTGCGGGCCGACGGAACGTGGCAACCACTGCCGTTCCGGGAGTTCATCGTCAAGGTGCACGGTCGCTGCAATCTGGCCTGCGACTACTGCTACATGTACGAGATGGCCGACCAGAGCTGGCGCACGAAGCCGGTGCTGATGAACCGTGCGACGCTGGATCAGGTTGCAGCCAGGCTCGGGGAGCATCTCGCTGTGCACGCCGAAGACCTGCAAGAGGTGACTGTCAAGATGCACGGCGGTGAGGCGCTGCTGGTGGGCGCTGACGAGCTCGACCGAATGGCAGGGCTCTTCCGCGCCGCGGGGCCACCCGGTGTGGTGGTGAACCTGGCGGTCACCACGAACGGCATCCTGCTGGACGACCCCCGCATTCTGGAAGTGCTGTACAAGCATGGAATACGCGTCAACGTGAGCTTGGACGGCGACCGGCGCGCGCACGACAGGCACCGCGTCTACGCTAACGGCCGGGGAAGCCACGAGGCGGTGCTGCGAGGGCTATCCGCGCTGTGCAGGCCACCGTACAATTCCCTTTTGAACGTCCTGCTGTGCACGATTGACATCGCCAACGACCCTATCGACGTCTACGAGTCGCTCGTCGCCGTGGGCGCTCCGTACATCGAGTTCGAACTTCCGCTTGGAAACTGGTCGGATACCCCGCCGGGTTGGGACGCTCGGCGCACCGCCTACGCTGAGTGGCTCATCCAGATCTTCGACCGCTGGTACGACACGGTGCCGCTTCCGACGGTCGTGCGCAGCTTCGAGAACATCATGGCGCTCGTGCTCGGCGGCCGCAGCCGGACCGAGGGCTACGGGATAGGGACATTCCAGACGCTGACCGTGGAGACGGACGGTTCTATCGAACTCGTCGACAGTCTGAAATCCACGTTCGGCGGTGCACCGGACACCGGTCTTGACGTGTTCCGCGACTCGTTCGACGCCGCCAGGTTCCACCCGGGAGTCGTCGCTCGTCAGATTGGCCCCGCCGCTTTGGCCGATGAGTGCAATGCGTGCTCGATTCGCGACATCTGCGGCGGGGGTGAGTACAGCCACCGTTATCGGCGGGGCAGGGGATTTCGCAACCCCTCCGTGTATTGCGCCGACCTTACCGAGCTGATCGTGCACATCCGCGACCGCGTGCGTGCCGACATGCGTCGGCGGGACATGCCGGTCGGCGGCCGGCAGGACTGACACCGTGATCCCTGAACCTGTATGGGTGCTGCGCGGCAACCCGCTGCGTCGTACACGTCTGGCCGACCGGGAGTCGACGGTTCTGCTGGCACGGTTGGTCGAGGCCGAGCGTGAGGCGGTGTCTCTGGCCCGGAAGTGCTCGGAGGAGCTGTACGTTCAGATCGGCCGGACACGAGGCGGCAAGCGGTCGGTGCTGGTGGCGCTCCGCCGCGACATCCACAATGGACGCTCGCCGCAACCGTCCGCCGTGTCCCTGAGCGCGACCGCGTCACCCGCGGTGGGCCGATGGGTCCGGCACAGAGAGCGGCTTGACGTCCTGCGCGCAGAGGTACGGGTCGGTCACGAGGCCGCCCTGGCCCGCGAACGGGCCTGGCTGGCTGTCATGCTGGGCGACGAGGACCTGCGTCGGGCACTCGCCCTCGTCGCCCCGCAGGTGGACGCCGCTGCCCGACGCTACCGACGGGACTGGGCGTCGGGCGGCCCGCTGGGCGCGTCCCTGCTCAAGTCGGAGCGTGGCCTGCTCCAGTACGTGACGCGGGCCATGATGCGTACGAGTCCGCTGTCTCGCTTCACCGCCGTCGGGCTCGCTGTTCCCGGACGCTCCGGCGTCGACGTGGGAGAGGCAAGTCCGTGTCCTGCGATCTCCGTGCTCTCGCTCGACCGCGCTCTCGCCACGTACGTGATGGCCGGGCTGCCTGGCATGACACCGGTGGAAGCGGACGACGACACCTGGGTACAGCAACCGCCGACCTCGGTCTATGACGTGGAAAAGGGTCGCTATTCCTTCAACCGGGCGGGAGAGGGGGAAGGCCGGAGGGTTTCTGTTCGGCCCACGGTGGCACTGAGTGCGGTGCTGCAGCTTACGGATATGGGCCCGCGTCAACTCGGCGAGGTCTCTGACGGCATGGCTCGTCTCCTCGCCATCCCACGCTCGCAGGCGAACCGCACCGTGCTCGGCGCAATCCGTTCCGGCGCGATATGCACAACGATCGCTCCGGAGAAGCACCAAGCTGACCCGCTCACCCCGCAGGGCGGCGCCATGTCTCCCGACGTGCGTGCGGCGCTAGGTACCGTACGGGAAGGGCTGAGTCTGCTCGGCCGCGGGTCGGCTGCGGATCGGGGCCCAGTCCTCGCGGACGTCCGCGGCGCCGCGGACGTGCTCCAACGCGTGGCGGAGCGCCCGGCGCCGCTACCTGTCCAAGAGGACTTCGTACTGCCACCGGTTAAGATCACGACGCACCGGTGGCGGTCCCAGTTGGATGATCTCGCGGCGGTGGTGGAGTTCGAGAGCGCCTTCGACCGACTGCATGAGGTACGTGCCCTGCTGACGGCGGCATTCGTGGCCCGCTTCGGGCCAGGCGCCGTCGTACCGCTGTGCGACCATGCGGCGTCGCTGGTCCGCGAGGTCTACGAGCGCGAGATCCGGTACCGCTTGGGGGGCGAGGATGGACTCGGGCCCGACGACGGCTCCTTGGGGGCACTCAGGAAGCTGCGAGAGAGCGCGCTCATCAGTCTCTCCGCGGAGGTGGATCGCCACGGCTGCAGTGCCGAGGAAGTGCGATGGCGTCCCAGCGAACTCGTCGGGCTGGTTACCGCGCTGCCGGAGCGGTTCCGGCGTATGCCGCTGTCCTACGGCGCGCTCGTGCAGCCCGCTGGGAACCGGCTGATCTTCAACACCGCCTACGCCGGGCACGGACCACTCTACGGCCGTTTCCTCGGCCCGGACAGGGAGTTGGGCGGTACCGCAGCACAGCGACTGGCCGCTCGGCTGACCTCCCGCTACGGCACCGACGGCGCATTGGTGGCAGAGGATATCGGTCTGTACCGTCCCGGTCTCAACGCCCACCTGCCCGTGCTCGACACGAGGCTCGGGGCGGCGGACTGGCCAGCGGTGCGCCTGGTCCACGTGAAGGACACGGACAGACTCCGCATGGAGACTTCGGAGGGCAGGGAGTTGCGGGTGATTTCTCTGGGCGGCGGGTTCCCGGACTTCCATCCCCCTCCACTGCGTATTGCGACATGGCTGACCAGCGGCGGACGGCTGATCAACGATCTCGCCGGGCGACGCTACAGGCTGCGTGACCCGGAATCGGAGGCGTTGTACTCTTGCCCGCGTCTTGTAGCCGGGGACACCGTGTTCTCCCGACGACGCTGGTACCCCGACGGAGGGTTGAGCGAGGCACTGGAGGCGCCCTCGTCGGCCGAGCGGCTGCTCGCCCTGGCCGCATGGCGTGCGAGGCACGGGATCCCTGCCGAGGTCCTGATCAAGAACGCCGCCGACCCCCGCCGGCGCCCTGAGGCACGGGAGCGCCTGAGACAGAAACCGCACTACCTCGACTTTGACAGCGCGCTGATGACGCGCGTACTGCCGCAGGCACTGCGGCGCCGGGGCACTGACGCAGACACGCTGTACATCGAGGAAGCACTTCCTGACGCCGAGGCATCCCTTCGGGCGCGCGAGTGGATCGTGGAGATCGACCGTGCGCCTGGCGGCCTGTTCGGCTACGCGAGGGCCGGATGAATCAGCTTCCACCGAACGCCTTCCCCGTCCGCGGCCACGATCCCGCCGCCTGGTCCAGCTGGCACCTGCATCTGTCGTCGTACGCCCCATCCGTGTACGACCGAGTGGTACGGGACGTCATCCGCCCCACCGTCGCCGACAATCCCGACTGTGCGTGGTTCTTCCTGCGATACCTGCGCGGAGGACCACATCTGCGGTTGCGATTCCATCGTCTGCCCTCTGCCGCCATCGCCGTAACGGAGGAACGGTTGCGCGAGCGATTGGCCACAGCCGGCGTCCTGCGGGGCGACGAGGAGGTGGTGAGCGCGGCGGTCCACAGACGGCAGACCACCCTTCAGGCCCGTACCGACGCTGTCGGCGTCGCGCCGGAGGCATCTGGAGGGCCACTGCCCGCGGGCGTGTACCGGACGGCCTACGTACCGGAGTACACACGTTACGGCGGCTACCGCTTGATGAGTCTGTCCGAGCGGCTGTTCACTGTCAGCAGTGCACTCGTACTCGACTACCTCAGGCGTACTCGTGACCGCCAGGAGCGAATGGCGATGGCACTGCGGGCTTCCGCCTGCGCGGCCCTCACCCTGGCCGACCGCGACGAGGCGGCCGCTCTCTTCGTAAGGGATAGTGCTGTCTGGCGGCGGTGGCTCGTCTCCTACGGCCATCAGGAAGCCGAAGTTCAGCGCTGGGCCCACGCGGCGCGCTCCGCGGCCCTGGCCGAACCTCAAGCGCGAGCGTTGCTCGCGGCGCCGCACAGCGGTCCGCTCACCAGTTGGCACGCTGCCTGCAGCGAAAGTGTCGCCGCGTGGAGGCAAGTGCCGGACGTGGCAGCCGTTCGCGTGCTCTCCTCGCACCTGCACATGCTCTACAACCGGCTGGGACTTGGGCCGGTCGACGAGATGCGCGTCCACTCCGCGCTTGCCGCCTGCTTCCAAGAGGCGAGCGTGCGTGGGACACACCCGTGAACTTCACGCGCGAGGCGATGACCGGCCCGCGCCGGGTGCTCAGTTGAGGCGGGCGCGGGCGGCGCGGGCCTGGCGGCGCAGGGTGTCGGCGGCCTGCGGCTCCATCGCCGCTATCACCGAGGCGTACTCCTCCAGCTCCGCCGCTCCGGCGACGAAGTCGCCGCGGGCGACGAGGAGCTGCGCGCGCTCGTGGCGCAGCCGGGCGGGGTGGCTGGGGAGCAGCAGGGCGAGTTCCACGGCGGCGAGCTGTATGCCGGACTGCTCGGGGCGGGCGGCGGCCCAGGCGCGGATGTTGTTCAGGATCCGCAGCACGATGTCCAGGGGGTCGGCGGGTACGAGCATCGCGGGCGACAGCGGTTCGCCGCCGGTGGCCTCCGAGACGAGCAACTCGGCGTCGGCGGGGGAGAGGAGCCGCCCGCCGTCGAAGGGGTCGGCCAGCACGGATTCCCCTGCGGCGGGCAGGACGGGGCGGGCGCCGGCGGGGGCGCCCGCGGGCGGGGCGGCCGCCGACGGTCCGACGGGGGGTGGGCCGAAGCCGACGACGAAGTGCCCGGGGAGGGCCACGCCGTACACCGGGGCACCCGCGCGGCGGGCGACCTCCATCCAGATCACGGAGAGCATGATCGGCAGCCCGCGGCGGCGCCGCAGCACCTCGTGCAGCTGGGACGACTCCAGCCGCCGGTAGTCGCCGGGCGTTCCGCGGAACCCGAAGCGCTCCCCGAGCAGCTCGGCGGCGGCCTGCGCCCAGGCGCGGGGCCCGCCGGGCGCGTACGGCAACTGCCCGGCCAGCTCGTCCAGCTCGATCTGCACGGCGTCGATCCCGCCCTCGTCGAGCCCGGGATCGGTCTCGGCCGCGACGAGCAGGCAGAGCAGCGCGAGGTCGGGCCGCGGCACGCGGGCCTCCTCCGCGAACCTGGCCCGGTCGCCGACGCCGGACATGCTCATGCCCCCATTGTGCGACCTGGCAGGGCGCACGTCCCGCGCAAATGTGAGACCGGTGGGGAAGGAGCGGCTGGCGGGGCATCTCACAGGGTGGCGGCGGGGCGGGTGAGCCGAGCGGTGCGGCCCCGCGCTGCTGCGGCGGCGGTGGTCAGACAGGGCTCAGGTCGTCGGGTGGTGGCGGTAGTGGTAGGTGTGGTGGGTGGTGAAGTCCAGGTCGGCGTAGAGCGACAGGGCAGGGGCGTTGTCCGGTTCCACCTGGAGGTACGCCGCCGAGGCGCCCTCCGCCAGCGCGCGGGCGGCGAGGGCCGCCATCACCGCCGTGGCCAGCCCGCGGCGGCGGTGGGCCGGAGCGACCTCGACCGCCGCGAAGCCCGCCCAGCGGCCGTCGACCACGCAGCGGCCGATCGCCGCCGGGCCGCCGTCCGGGTCCGGGACCGTGGCGAACCACACGGACGGGCCGCCCTCCAGCACCGCCCGCGCGGCCGGCGTCGGCTCCGCGGCCCGGTTGTAGAGCGAGAACCACGCCGCCGATGCGGTACGGGACAACTCCACCCGCTCCGCGCCGCCCCGGTCCGCCACCGGCGCCAGCTCGCCGACCTGCACCAGCGCCGTCCGCTGCACCGTCCAGCCCCGCGCGTCCAGCTCCGCCGCCAGCGGCTCCGCCGTGCCCGGCGCCCCCGTCGCGACCTGCACCAGCGCCGGCAGCCCCCGCTCCCCGTACCACCGCGTGACCCGCGCCAGCGCCGCGTCCAGCGGCAGCCCCGGGTCGCCCAGCGGCAGCACCGAATTGGCCCGGCTCGTGAAGCCGTCCGAGGCCCGCAGCGTCCACTCGCCCAGCCGCTCGGCCGTCACCGGCGGCCACCCCCGTGCCGCCACACGGGTCAGCTCCGCCGCCGTCGCCGCAGGTCCGCGCCGCCGCGCCGGTGCCGCCGGCACGACCTTCCCCGCCACCACGGCGGCCTCCGGAATCCGGACGACCTGACCGTTCCGCCGCGTGACACGCAGCTCGCCCGCGTCCCACGATGTGAGCACGCCCACCGCGTCCGTGAACCGCGCGTCCTTCTCGGTGGCATCTGTCAGCCGCCGTACCGAAACGCGTTTTCCCACGTCAGCGGGGGTGATGCGGATTTCGAGCCGCGCCCCAGTGGTGAATTCCACAGCTCTCCACGCCCCTCTTGTTCGCTCCGTGCCCGGGAACGGAGATACTAGGTGCGGGCATCGACACGCCGCGCTCCCGCGCCGCCAGCCTGATCGAGGAGGAACGACAGCGTGACCTACGTCATCGCAGAGCCTTGTGTGGACCTCAAGGACAAGGCCTGCATTGAGGAGTGCCCCGTCGACTGCATCTACGAGGGCCAGAGGTTCTTGTACATCCACCCGGACGAGTGCGTCGACTGCGGTGCGTGCGAGCCGGTCTGCCCCGTGGAGGCGATCTTCTACGAGGACGACACTCCGGAGGAGTGGAAGGACTACTACAAGGTGAACGTCGAGTTCTTCGACGACCTCGGTTCGCCCGGTGGCGCCTCGAAGCTCGGCCTGATCGAGCGGGACCACCCGATCGTCGCGGCCCTGCCGCCGCAGCAGCACGACGAGTAGGCACGAGCAGACCGAGCACCACGGCGATACGCATCGCCCCCGCCCCGTCGGCCCCGGGCTGAGCGGCGGGGGCTGTCGCGTCGATTGAGGACAGTGAGAGTGCGACCCGTCACCTCCCGGCTGCCCGTCTTCCCCTGGGACCGGCTGGAGCCGTACAAGACAGCCGCCGCCGCCCACCCCGGCGGCATCGTCGACCTGTCCGTCGGCACCCCGGTCGACCCGGTTCCCGGGGTGGTCAGGGCCGCGCTCGCGGACGCCGCCGACAGCCCCGGCTATCCGCTCGCCTGGGGGACCCCGGCGCTGCGCGAGGCCATCGCCGGCTGGTTCGGCCGGCGGCTCGGGGCGGACGTCGGGCCGGACGCGGTGCTGCCGGCGATCGGCACCAAGGAGCTGGTCGGCTGGCTGCCGACGCTGCTGGGGCTGGAGCCGGGGGACCAGGTGGCGTACCCGCAGCTCGCGTATCCGACATACGAGATCGGCGCCCTGACGGCGCGGGCGGAGCCCGTGACGTACGCCGATCCGGTCACGGACCTCGACCGGGAGCGCGTCAAGCTGCTCTGGCTCAACACCCCGTCGAACCCCACAGGGCGCACCATGGACGCGGCCGAGCTGCGCCGCGCGGTGGAGTGGGCGCGTGGGCACGGGGTGCTCGTCGCCTCCGACGAGTGCTACCTGGAGCTGGGCTGGGAGGCGGAGCCGGTCTCGGTGCTGCATCCGTCGGTCTGCGGCGGCTCGCACGAGGGACTGCTCGCCGTCCACTCGCTGTCGAAGCGCTCCAACCTCGCCGGCTACCGCGCGGGGTTCGCCGGCGGTGACGCGGCGGTGGTGCGCGAGCTGGTCGCGGTGCGCAAGCACACGGGGATGATGGTGCCGAAGCCGGTCCAGCAGGCGATGATCGCCGCGCTGGGCGACGGACGGCACGTGGCCGAGCAGCGCGAGCGCTACGCGCGCCGGCGGGCGGCGCTGCGCGAGGCGCTGGCGGGGGCGGGCTTCCGGATCGAGCACAGCGAGGCGTCGCTCTACCTGTGGGCGACGCGGGACGAGCCGTGCTGGGACACGGTCGCCGAGCTGGCGAAGCTCGGGATCGCGGTGGCGCCGGGGGAGTTCTACGGGTCCGCGGGGGAGCGGTTCGTACGGGTGGCGTTCACGGCCACGGACGAGCGCGTGGCTGCCGCCGTGGAGCGGCTGGCCGCACTGCGGGGCTGAGGGCGCCGTAGCGAGGGCGCCGTAGCGCCCGCGGGACGGCCGTGCGCGGTGCTGACGGGCCGCCGGGCCCGCGGAGGACGGCTCCGCGGGCCGCCGGCGGCCTCGTGGGTCGGCCGGACGGCTCGGACCGCAGGCCCCAGCCGGACGGGCTCGGACCGGGCGGGCCGGGCCGGGAAGGCCCGGGCCCGGTGGGTCAGAGGCCCAGGGCCGACGTGGGCAGCTCGGGGCTGAGGTTCGCGGCGGCGTCGCCGACCGCGCCCTGGCCCTGGTCGACGGTCTTGCCGGTGGTGTCCTGGACCGTGCCCAGGGCCTTCTCGGCGGTCGGGGCGGCGCTCTCGCCGAGCTGGTTGGCCGTCTCGGTACCGGTGGTGAGCACCTCGCTGCCGGTCTGGGAGGCGGTCGCGGGCAGCGAGCCGGTTTCCAGGGCGCTGACCGGGTTCAGGCCGTTCGTGCTGGGCAGCTCGACGGCGCTGGCGGCACCCGCGGCGCCGACGACCGGTGCGGCACCCGCGGCGACGACGAGTGCGACCCGGGCGAGGCGGCGCTTCAGGGGGTGGGACATGGTGCTCCTTTGAGGAGGGTTGCTGATGGTCGTGCCCGCGGTGCGGACGCTGTGACTACCGCGTGAGGCGCCGGAAGGTTGCGGCCGTCCCACGTAAAGAGTTGGTAATGCGTCGCATAATCTGCTTCGCCAGAAAACCGGGCAAAGCGGGTCGCTCCGAGCGTCGTTCGACGGGGTGGGGACCGGCGCTCACCGGGGATTTGTCGGATCGTGGAAAAGAACGGGAAGCGGCGTCCCGCCGTCAGCGTGCGTTGACCGGGTTCGCCCGTACGGGGCGGTGCGCGCTACGGCTCCGTGACGATGCGGACCGATGCCGCGCCCGCCTCGGCGTTCGCACCCTCGGCCTTCCGCCAGCCCGCGGACGAGTCCTCGGCCCGCCACTCGCGGCCCGCGAAGGACACCTGCGCGACGCGCAGCCGCGGTGCCTGCGCCACCGCCCAGTGCGCCAGCTCCCAGCCGCGGCCCGCCGTGTCGACCTCGCCGCCCGCGGCGTCCCCGGTGACCGGCAGCACCACGACCTGCCCGCCGCCGCCCCGGCTCGCGCCCCCGGACCCCTCGCCGGCGCCGGCCGTGCCCGGATCAGGCAGCACGCCGGCGCCGAACTCCCGTTTCACCGCCCTGCGCAGCTGCGCAGGGTCGCCCGAGCGGGTGTCGCCCTTCGCCGTCGTGCACGTGAAGGCGGCGCCGTGGCGGCCCGTCAGCGCGGCGGACAGCCGGGCGGCGGCCGTCTCGTGCTTCGCGTACGCCTGCGGGAAGCCGCTGCGCTGCACGCGCTGCGCGGCCTCGGTGAGCGGCAGCCGGGAGTAGCCGGGGATCTCCGCCAGGTGCTCGTAGAACTTGCCGGTGGAGTACACCGGATCGAGGATCTGCTCCTCCGTGCCCCAGCCCTGGGACGGGCGCTGCTGGAACAGCCCGAGCGAATCGCGGTCGCCGTGCTCGATGTTGCGCAGCTCCGACTCCTGCATGGCCGTGGCGATCGCGATGGTCACCGCGCGCTCGGGCAGCCGCCGGGAGGACGCCACGGCGCTTATCGTCGCGGCGTTGGCGGCCTGCTCCGGATCCAGCTCGTACGCCCCGCCGTCGCCCTTGCCGCGGACCTCGCAGCGCGGCGCGGGCCCGCCGCCGGTGCTGAGGTGGATCAGCAGGTACGCGCCCACGCCGCCGAGCACCGCGAGCGCGACGAATGCGCGGAGGAGGCGGCGGCGGAGGACGTCGGAGGCGGGCACGGGCCCACCGTAGCGTTCGCGGCGGACAACCGCGGCCGCCGGGAGCGCGGCGGGGCGGGGGCCGCCCGCGCGTACGCGGGCGGGGGCGGCCCACGGGGGTGCGCAGGGCGTACGGGCGGGCGTACGGAGGCGCGACGGGCCCGGCGCAGCGGGCCGTAGGGTCGTCGCCATGGACTTGACGCTCGATGCCGCACGGCTCACCGCCCAGCTCGTCGACACCGCCTCCGTCAGCGGCGAGGAGAAGCAGCTCGCCGACGCGGTCGAGACCGCACTGCGGGCCCTCGGCCACCTGGAGGTCGACCGCGACGGCGACGCCGTCGTCGCCCGGACCCGGCTGGGCCGCGCCGAGCGCGTCGTGCTCGCCGGACACCTCGACACCGTGCCCATCGCCGGCAACGTGCCCTCGCGCCTCGACGGCACGTACGAGGACGGCGTCCTGTGGGGCTGCGGCACCTCCGACATGAAGGCCGGCGTCGCCGTCCAACTGCGCATCGCCGCCACCGTGCCCGCGCCCAACCGCGACCTCACGTTCGTCTTCTACGACAACGAGGAGGTCGACGCCTCCCGCAACGGCCTGCGCCGGCTCGCCGAGCGCCACCCCGACTGGCTCGCGGGCGACTTCGCGGTGCTGCTGGAGCCGTCCGACGGCGAGATCGAGGGCGGCTGCCAGGGGACGCTGCGCGTCGTCCTCCGTACAGAGGGCGAACGCGCCCACTCCGCGCGCAGCTGGCTCGGCGCCAACGCCATCCACGCCGCCGCCCCCGCGCTGGCCCGGCTCGCGGCGTACGAATCGCGGCACGCCGTCATCGACGGCCTGGAGTACCGCGAGGGCCTCAACGCCGTCCGCGTCTCCGGCGGCGTCGCCGGCAACGTCGTGCCCGACGTCTGCGAGGTCACCGTCAACTTCCGCTACGCCCCCGACCGCTCGGAGGAGCAGGCGATCGCCTTCGTACGGGAGTACTTCGACGGCTGCGGCGTCGCGGAGATCACCGTCGAGGACAGCTCCCCGGGCGCGCTGCCGGGCCTGGCCCACCCCGCGGCCGCCGCGTTCACCGCCGCGGTCGGCGGCACCCCGCGGCCGAAGTACGGCTGGACGGACGTCGCCCGCTTCACGGCGCTGGGTGTGCCCGCGGTGAACTACGGACCCGGCGACCCGAACTACGCGCACAAGCGCGACGAGCACGTGCACACGGCCCGTATCCACCACTGCGAGGAGCGGCTGCGCGCCTGGCTCACCGCGTGAGCGCGGGCCGCGTCACCGGCTGTTCCGCCGTGGTTCCCGCCGGGGTTCACATGCCTTCGAGCGGCTTCGCCTAGCCTGGGCCCGGAGATCGTCGTACGGGAGGCTTCGTACGGGGAGAGTCTTACGGAACACGAGGAAGCACGACGAAGGGAGCCCGCCCGTGGCCAACCGCGAGGAGTTCGAGGAGCAGCGGCTCGGCCCCGTCATCCGCCGCCGCAGCCGCATCCAGCGCGGGACGATGGACCAGCACCTGCTGGACACCCGGGAGCGGGCCGCGGAGTACGTGCACGAGGACCCGTGGCGGGTGCTGCGGATGCAGGCGGAGTTCGTCGAGGGGTTCGGCGCGCTCGCCGAGGTCGGACCGGCGATCAGCGTCTTCGGCTCGGCCCGTACGGCACCGGACAGCGCAGAGTACGCGCGGGGCGTCGCGATCGGCAAGGGGCTGGTCGACGCCGGCTTCGGGGTGATCACCGGCGGCGGGCCCGGCGTGATGGAGGCGGCGAACAAGGGCGCGCTGGAGGCCGGCGGGCTGTCCGTGGGCCTCGGCATCGAGCTGCCCTTCGAGCAGGGGCTCAACAGGTATGTCGACCTGGGTGTGAACTTCCGCTACTTCTTCGTGCGCAAGACATGTTTTGTGAAGTACTCCCAGGGCTTCGTGGTGCTGCCCGGCGGCTTCGGCACGATGGACGAGCTGTTCGAGGCGCTGACCCTGGTGCAGACGAAGAAGGTGACGCGGTTCCCGATCGTCCTCTTCGGCAGCGAGTACTGGGGCGGGCTCGTCGACTGGCTGCGCAAGACGGTCGTGGACGGCGGCAAGGCCGCGGAGCGGGACCTCGACCTGTTCCACATCACGGACGACGTCTCGGAGGCCGTGGGCCTGGTCACCAAGGAGACGCCGTAGGCCCGGCGCGCCGGGCCTGGGGTCTGTCCTAGGCGAGTCCGCGGCGTGCGACGGCCGGGGGGCGGTGGCCGGCGATGGCGGTCACCATGTCCAGCACCTGGCGGGTCTCGGCCACCTCGTGCACCCGGTACACCTGCGCCCCCAGCCACGCCGAGACCGCCGTGGTGGCGAGGGTGCCGACCAGCCGCTCCTTGACCGGCTTGTCGAGCGTCTCGCCGACGAAGTCCTTGTTCGACAGCGAGACGAGCACGGGCCAGCCCGCCGCGGTCATCTCGCCGAGCCGGCGGGTGGCCTCCAGCGAGTGCCGGGTGTTCTTGCCGAAGTCGTGCCCGGGGTCGATCAGGATCCCGTCCCGCCGTACGCCCAGCTCCGCGGCCCGCTCCGCGAGCCCCAGGGTGACCCGCAGGATGTCGGCCATCACGTCGTCGTACGCGACCCGGTGCGGCCGGGTGCGCGGCTGCACGCCGCCCGCGTGGGTGCACACGAGCCCCGCGCCGTGCCGGGCGGCGACCTCGGCGACCAGCGGGTCGACGCCGCCCCAGGCGTCGTTGAGCAGGTCCGCGCCCGCCTCGCAGGCGGCCTCCGCGACCTCGTGCCGCCAGGTGTCGACGCTGATGACGACGTCCGGGTGGCGGCGGCGCACCTCGGCGATGAAGCCCGCCGTACGGCGCACCTCCTCCGCCGCCGACACCTCCTCGCCGGGACCGGCCTTCACCCCGCCGACGTCGATGATCGCGGCGCCCTCCGCGACGGCCTGCTCGACGCGCGTCAGCGCCGGCTCGTCGCGGAACGTGGCGCCCTGGTCGTAGAAGGAGTCCGGGGTCCTGTTGACGATCGCCATGATCACCGGTTCGTGCGCGGCGAAAGTACGCGACCCCAGTCGCAGCATGCTGCCTCCTCTGACACCCTCCGGGACAGCGGCCCCGGGCTCCTCCCGCGACCATAGCCCGCGGGCGCGGGCGCGGCCGGGCGCCGGGGCAGGCGGGCGGTGCCGCGGTGGTCCGTGCCGGGGCCGTGGGGGCTGTCACAGGCCCCGGCTATGGTGGGGCGCAGCCACCCGGCGTACCGGGCGCGGCCATCCGGCGCCCCGGCTGTCCACGGGGAGACATCGTGTTCTGGTTCATGCTCATCGCCATGGTCGCGGTCGTCGCCGCGGTCACCGTCGTGCTGGCGGGGAACGGCGAGGAGGAGCTCACCGAGCCGCACCCGGACCGGCTCCACGACCCGCTGCCGCCCGACCGCCCGCTCGGCCGCGCCGACATCGACGCGCTGCGGCTGCCCGTCGCCGTGCGGGGGTACCGGATGGACGACGTGGACGACGCGCTGGACCGCGTCGCCGCGGAGCTGGCGGAGCGGGACGCGCGCATCGCGGAGCTGGAGGCCGCGCTGGCGGGCGCGCACGCGGCCGCGTACCGCGGCGCCCGGCCGGGCGCCCAGGGCTACGAGGACGCGCCGCCCGCCTCCGCGGACCACCGGGGACCGGGCTTCGGCGCCGGCGGTGCGGACCTGGGCGGCCGGAGCAACGGCGACGGGGACCCGGGCACGCGGAACCTGGGCCCGCGGGACCTGGGCGGCGGGGGCAACGGCGGCACGGACTGGACCGGCCGGGACCTGCGCGGGGAAGTACTGGGCAACCGCGGCCACGGCGACGCGGACCCGGACGGCCGGGGCGGGCGGGCGTGAGCGCCGACGGCGGGGCCGTGGCCGGGCCCGACGGGCTGCTGCGCTGCCCCTGGGGGCTGTCCGCCGAGGACTACGTCGCGTACCACGACGAGGAGTGGGGCCGGCCCGTGCACGGCGACGACGCGCTCTTCGAGCGGCTGTCGCTGGAGGCGTTCCAGTCCGGGCTGTCCTGGCTGACGATCCTGCGCCGCCGCGAGGGCTTCCGGGCGGCCTTCGCCGGCTTCGCGATCGCGGGGTTGGCCGAGTTCGGCCCCGAGGACGAGCACCGGCTGCTCGCCGACACCGGCATCATCCGCAACCGGCTGAAGGTGCAGGCCACCATCGCCAACGCGAAGACCCTCGCCGGCTGGGCCCCCGGCGAGCTGGACGGCCTGATCTGGTCGTACGCCCCGGACCCCGCCGGCCGCCCTGCGCCGCGCACGCTCGCGGACGTGCCTGCGGTCACGCCGGAGTCCACGGCGCTGGCCAAGGAGCTGAAGCGGCGCGGCGTGCGGTTCGTCGGGCCCACGACGGCGTACGCGCTGATGCAGGCGTGCGGGCTGGTCGACGACCACCTCGCGGACTGCCACGCGCGCTGACCCCTGCCGGGGCGGCATGCGGTTCGGTGTGCCGGGTCGCCGGGACGGGGCACTTGCCGCTCCGGTGGCCCCGGCGCGTGCATGCCCCGTACCGGGGGCGTTGCCGGGACCGGCCCTGACGTGCGCGGGCCGGGTCCGGCGGACGCCCGCCCGGCGGGGGCTCAGCGGCCCGTGAAGCGCGGCTCCTCCTTCGCCACGAACGCCTCCACCGCGATCCTGTGGTCCTCCGACGCGCCCGCCCGGGACTGCAGCTCCGCCTCCTTCGCCAGCGTCTCCGCGAGCCCGTGCCCGGCGCCGTACGCGAGCGACTCCTTGATCGCCGCGTACGCCCCCGTCGGCCCCGCCGCGAGCCTGCGGGCCACCGCCGCCGCCTCGGCGGCCAGGTCCGCCGCCGGCACGACGACGTTCGCGATGCCCAGCGCCAGCGCCTCGTCCGCGGGGATCCGGCGCGGGAAGAGCAGCAGGTCGGCGGCCCGGCCGTGGCCGACGAGGCGGGGGAGCGTCCAGGAGACGCCGGAGTCCGCGGTCAGCGCGACGCCCGCGAAGGAGGTGTTGAACGACGCGCTGTCGGCCACCACCCGGTGGTCGGCCGCGAAGGCGAAGCCCGCGCCGGCCCCGGCGGCGACCCCGTTCACGCCCGCGACCACCGGCTTCGGCATTTCCGCGATGGTGGCGGCGATGGGGTTGTAGTGCTCGGCGACGGTGTCCATCGCGTGGTCCGTGCGCTGCGCGGCCCGGGCCGCCGCGAGGGTGCCGATGTGCTCCTTGAGGTCCTGCCCCACGCAGAACGCCCGCCCGGCGCCGGTGAGCAGCACGGCCCGTACGGCGTCGTCCTCCGCGGCCTGCCGCAGGGTGTCCCGCAGGGCGTTCTTGGTCCCGGTGTCGAGGGCGTTCATCGCGTCCGGACGGTTGAGGGTGACGGTCGCGAGCCCGTCGGCGACCTCGTACAGCACGGTGTCCGCCATGTTCTTCCCTTCGCTACGCCCCGGGGTCACCGGGACTGTGCCGCGTCTCGTCGGTGCCGTCAGCATGGCGGAGATCACTGCCTCGCGACATGTGACGTGCGTCAAATGGAAACGCGGCGCGCCCCTGCCGGGAAGGGCGCAGTATCGCATCCCTCTGGCGGGAATTGGGAGGTTTTGCGGTCGGACGTCGTCGAGAGGATGCGGACCGATGTTGGTCATCAGGACCGGCAATGCGGGATAATGGGCGAGAAGCACTGTGTTCGATGCCGGT
Source organism: Streptomyces aculeolatus (assembly GCF_020400605.1). Classification (GTDB taxonomy): domain Bacteria; phylum Actinomycetota; class Actinomycetes; order Streptomycetales; family Streptomycetaceae; genus Streptomyces; species Streptomyces aculeolatus. The sequence continues at coordinate 180,509 of NZ_JAINRD010000006.1, forward strand.
GGCGACGAGCCTGTCCACGGGCCGTCGAAGCTTCTCAACGAAGAGCTGGTTTCAGGAAGGGGAACGAGCATGGCGGCCATGAAGCCGCGGACGGGCGACGGCCCGCTCGAGGTGACCAAGGAGGGGCGGGGCATCGTCATGCGCGTTCCGCTCGAAGGCGGCGGGCGGCTCGTCGTCGAGCTGACCCCCGATGAAGCCGACGCGCTCGGCGACGCCCTGAAGAAGGTCGTCAGCTAGTCGGACCGAGGTCCGGAAGAACCCTGTATGCGCCCCGGCCACGTGGTGGCCGGGGCGGATCGGTCTCGGGGCCGGGATCCGCCCGCGCCCTCCCGCGCTCGTCGAGAGGCCCGGACGCATGTCCTGAACGGCTGTGACGTGCGTGATACCCGTCACGTACGTCGTGCCCCTCAGGCCTCGCGCTTGACGGCGCACAGCAGCCCGTCCCCCACCGGCAGCAGCGCGGGCATCAGCTCCCGGCTCTCCTTCACCGCGCGCAGCAGCTCGCGCAGCCGCTGCACCTCGTCGGGCTGGGCCGCCGAGTCCACCGTGCGGCCGTCCGCGAAGACGCCCTCGAAGCACACGACGCCGCCCGGGCGCAGCAGGCGCAACGATTCGCCCAGATATTCCAGGCACTCCATCGGGTCGCCGTCGCAGAAGACCATGTCGTACGAACCGTCCGCCAGCCGCGGCAGCACGTCCAGCGCCCGGCCGACGATGATCCGCGCCCGGTTCGCGGCGAACCCCGCCGCCCGGAACGCCTGGCGCGCGAACTGCTGCCGCTCCGGCTCCGGGTCCACGGTCGTCAGCACCCCGCCGGGGCGCATGCCCTGGAGCAGGTGGATGCCGGAGACCCCGGTGCCGGTGCCGATCTCGACCACCGCCTTGGCGCCCGCCGTCGCGGCCAGCAGCCGCAGCGCGGCTCCGGCGCCCGCGGACACCTGGCGCAGCCCCGCCTCCAGGGCCCGCTGCCGGGCCCAGTGCAGCGCTGCCGTCGCCGAGCCCTGCGCACGCGTCGACGCCGCCGGGTCGCCCGGGGTAACCCCGGCCCGGCCGCTGTCGGCGTCCGCGGCACCGTCCGTGCCGTACGCCTCCGCGAACGACCAGCTCGCCAGCCGGTTGCCGGTAATCGCCTTCTCCTGTTCCCCGTTGGCACCTGCACCTGCATCCGTCGCAAGCGTGACTGTATCCGCTGCCCCTGGGAACCTGCTGGCCGGACCGTGCGTTGGGGGAGACGGAAGTGATACGGACGAGGTAAGGATGCCGGCGGGGATGGTTCCGCTGAATGCGGGAAAATACCGGTCGGAAGAGCTTATCCGGAGCTAACGGGCGAGGTGGATATGGTAGGGGGCCTACTGGACACCACCAGAGCCACCAGGGGAGGTGCGGCCGCGTCCGGCGAACGGGGCGCTCTGCGGCGATTCCGCCGCGGCGGCTCCCAGGCACCGGATGAGCCGAAATCCGTGACCGACAATGCTGATGACCGCAGCCACGCCACCGACACCGTGACCGTTGCCGGATTCTCCGCGTTCCCGGCCGACGACGCGTCGTCCAAGGGGTGGACTCCGCCTTCCTGGGAGGAGATCGTCAGCACCCACAGCGGTCGCGTCTACCGTCTCGCGTATCGCCTCACCGGGAACCGGCACGATGCCGAGGACCTCACGCAGGAGGTCTTCATCCGGGTCTTCCGGTCGCTGTCGACGTACACCCCGGGGACGTTCGAGGGCTGGCTGCACCGCATCACCACGAATCTCTTCCTCGACCAGGTGCGGCGCAAGCAGCGCATCCGGTTCGACGCGCTCGGGGACGACGCCGCGGAGCGGCTGCCGAGCCGCGAGCCGTCGCCGCAGCAGCACTTCAACGACACGCACTTCGACGCCGACGTCCAGCAGGCGCTGGACACCCTCGCGCCCGAGTTCCGGGCCGCGGTGGTGCTGTGCGACATCGAGGGCCTGTCGTACGAGGAGATCGCCGCCACCCTGGGCGTCAAGCTGGGCACGGTCCGCAGCCGGATCCACCGCGGCCGTTCCCACCTGCGCAAGGCGCTCAAGCACCGCTCCCCGGAGGCGAGGGCCGAGCAGCGCTCGCTCGCCGGGGCGGGGCAGGGCGCCTACGGCTCGGACGAGGAGGGCGGAACGCTGTGAGCAGCGTGGGCGGGCTGTCGCCCGCCGAGCAGCACCTGGGCGAGGCGCTGGCGGCGCTGGTCGACGGGGAACTGCCCCACGACTCGCGTGATCGCGTGCTGGCGCATCTGGCGACGTGTCCGCGGTGCAAGGCGGAAGCCGACGAGCAGCGTCGGCTCAAGAGCGTGTTCTCCGCCGCCGCCCCGCCGGCGCCCTCCGACGGCCTGCTGGCCCGGCTGGAGAACCTGCCGGGCGTCGACCTCGACGACGCCGCCCGCCGGTCGCCCTTCGCGGGCCCTCCCGGCGGCGCCGCGAGTACGGGCGGCAGGGCCGGCGCCCGGACGGCCCGGTCCGGCGGCTTCGGCGGTGGTGCGGGCGGCAGCGTCCTCGACGGGGGCGTGCTCGACGGCGGCCCCGGGTTCCCGATCCACGAGGTCGAGCGGCCCTCCGTCGCCCGCGGGCGGCGCTTCGCGTTCGCCGCCGCCGGCGCGGTCTCCTTCGCCGCCCTCGCCCTCGGCGGTGCGCTGCCCATCGAGTCGACCGTCGACCCGGCGGGCGGCTCCCCGGCGGTCACCCCCGGCGACCGCGGCGAGCCCGCGCGCTACTCGTACGACCCCCAGCTCTCCACCTCCGGCGGCGCACAGGACGCCGGCCCGGTCCAGCCGTACACGACGCAGAGCGGGCCGCTCCAGATGGCCGCCTCCGCGACGGCGGCGACGACCGCGACGCCGCAGCCGCCGCTGCTGTCGGTCTTCGCGGTCACCAAGCCGGCGACGTCCGCGCCGCAGACCGCCCTGAGCGGGATGAACACCCCGTCTCCGCAGTGACTGCCGGCGGGGACCGGCGAGGCGTCGGTCCCCGGGCGATGCGCCGGACCGCATGCACCTGATTGAATTGCCAGGGCCCTTTCGTCAATCTTCCGCCGTTCGCCCACAGCGCCGCAGGCCGGAGACTGGCGACAGGCCTAGGGCCTGCCCGGCGGGTGAGCAACAACTGCGGGCCGCGTCGGTCCGCGCCCAGTCGCATGCGGAACGTGTGGGGAGAACATGGACCAGGGGAAGCCGAGTTGGTGGAGGCAGGAGCCCGGCGAGCCTCCGCGCGAGGCCGAGTCGGACACCGCCGGACCGCCCACCGACTCCGACGCCTCCGCGCCACCGGCGGCCCCGCCGGAGGACGCGGGCCCACCACCGGGATACGACCCGGAGGTGGACCAGTTGCGCCGGGTGCGGGAGGCGCTGCGGGAGTGGCGCGACGGGGAGGACGAGTACCACAGGGACCGCAGTCGGAGTGCGGCCTCCCCCGAGCAGGCTGCTCCCGGGGCTCCCCCGGCTCCCGAGAGGGCCGTGGCGGACACCCCGACGACCCCCGCGGCGGGTACGGAGACGGCTGCGGCCGATGACGCGGCAGCCCCTGCGACGGGCGCGCAGCCGGCTGCGCCGGCCCCGGGGAGCGGCATCCCGGAGCCGGGATCGGACACCGCGTCCGTGACGGATCGGGTAGAGGGCGCCGACGCGCCCGGTTCCGCACCGGACGGTGCCGCAGCCGCGGACCCGGCCGCGGACCTTCCCGTCGCGCGGGCCGCGGAGACCGGCGCGCCGGCCACGGAGGCGGACGCGGGCATGCTCCCGACGCGCCCCCGCGGGGCGGACGCCCCCGGCCCGGCGGCAGCGGCGGACCGGGCCCCGAAGACCGACGGGCAGAGCACGGAGCCCGGTGCCCTCCCGGCCCGGCCCGGGACCGGTGCGGCCGGCCCGGCGGCGGATATGCCGTCGGCGCGGCCCCCCACGGCCCCTTCCTCCGCCACGGGGCAGGAGGAGGACGCCGCCGCGGCGGACACGGGTCGCGGCGCGGGCGCCGAGGACTCGGCGGAACGGCCCTGGGAGGTCGGCGTACGGCCGTATCCGGGTGCCGCGGACGCCGGGGCCGAGGGCACGTCGGGCGGCAGGGGCATACCCGCCGCGGTGTCCGCCGTAGCGGGCGCCAGGGCCGGCCGTGCCGCCCTGCCGCGGCACGGCGACGGGGACGCTCAGGGGACCCGGGCGGAGCCCGCGGACGGCCCGCAGGACGCCGCGGAGCCCGCGCGGACGCGCGATGCCGCGGGCGGGGCCCGTACAGCCGTGAACGACGCACAGGCGCCGGCGGACGACGCGGCCGGCCGGCAGGCCGCCGATGCCGGGCGGCCCGGCGCCGCGGGCGGTCACGGCGCTCCGCAGCCGGGCGAGCGCTCCGGCGACGCCGACCGCGACCGCACCGGGGACCCGCGGGGTGGGCCTGCGGTGGAGGACGACGACACCACGCAGCTCGCCGTCATCTCCGACTCCGACGCCCCGCCCCCCGGCGCCCGGTCCGCCGCCGAGGACCTCCCGGGACAGCGGCGGCCGGCGGCCGACGCGCCCGCGGCGCCCGCCGCGGCGGCCGGGGGAGCCGGCGACGGCGTACCGCGCAGGCCCCCGCCCGCCGACTCCCGCCACCCCGCTCCGCAGCCCGGCCACCCCGGCGCGCCCCGCGGCGCCGCCCCGCAGGGCGGGGCCCGCGCGCCGTACGGGCCGGGCGCCCAGACCCCCGTGCACGGCGCGCCACCGCCCGGCGGCGGGCCCGCGCCCGGTGGGTACGGCCCCCACGGTTCCGGGCGGCCCTCCGGCGCGCAGCCGCCCACGGCGCACGGCATGCCCGGCGCCGGCCCCGGCCCCGCCGCGTACGACGGCCCCGGACGGCACGCGGGCGGCCCCGGCGGCCCCGGCGGGCCCGGTGCGACCGCGCCGTACGGCACGCCTCCGCAGGGCCCCGGCCAGAGCGGCCAGTGGCAGCGCTACGACCCCTGGGCGCCCGCACACGCGGCGCACCCGCCGGAGCGGCGCAGAGGGCGCCTGGGCACCCTCGTCGGGGCCCTCGTCATCGCCCTCGTCGCCGGCGGCATCGGCGGCGGCATCGGCAGCTACATCGAGCGCAACGGCACCGCCGGCCAGGTGGAGCTGGACCAGTCCTCCGCCGCCGATGACGGCGGCAAGCGCCCGCCCGGCAGCGTCGCCGGGATCGCCCGGTCCGCGCTGCCCGGGGTCGTGACGCTGCGCGTCAGCGGCGTCGCCGAGCAGAGCACCGGCACCGGCTTCGTCCTCGACAAGCGCGGGCACATCCTGACCAACAACCACGTCGTGCAGCCCGCCGAGGAGGGCGGCGACATAACGGTGACGTTCAGCGGCGGCGAGTCCAAGTCCGCAGAGGTCGTCGGCGGCGACGCCGGGTACGACCTCGCCGTCGTCCGCGTCAAGGGCGTCTCCGGGCTGAAGCCGCTACGGCTGGGCAACTCGCGCTCCGTCGCCGTCGGCGACCCCGTCGTCGCCATCGGCGCACCGTACGACCTGCCCAACACCGTCACCTCCGGGATCATCAGCGCCAAGGAGCGCCCCATCACCGCGGGCGGCGAGCAGGGCGACGGCAGCGACATCTCGTACGTCAACGCCCTGCAGACCGACGCCCCCATCAACCCCGGCAACTCCGGCGGCCCGCTCCTCGACTCCGAGGGCCGCGTGATCGGGATCAACAGCGCCATCCGCGCCGCCGACAACGGCGGCGGCGAGCCGCAGACCGACCAGGGCGGCAGCATCGGCCTCGGCTTCGCCATACCGGTCAACAAGGGCGCGGAGGTCGCCGAGGAACTGATCAACACCGGCAAGGCGACGCACCCCGTCATCGGCGTCACGCTCAACATGCAGTACACCGGTGACGGCGCCCAGGTCGGCTCCTCCGCGGAGGAGGGCGGCACCGAGCCCGTCACCCCGGGCGGCCCCGCCGACACCGCGGGCATCCAGCCGGGGGACGTCATCACCGGCGTCGACGGCCAAGCCGTGCACAACGGCGAGGAGTTGATCGTCAAGATCCGCAGCCGCAGCCCCGGCGACAAGCTGAGCCTGACGGTGGAGCGGGACGGCGAGGAGCTGACCGTCGACCTCACCCTCGGCGAGGGCGAGTCCTCCGGCTGACCCCGTCAAAAACCGCTAAAACCCCGCAAGGGCCGCGGTGGAGCAGTCCACCGCGGCCGATGCGGTACTCCCGGTGGGGCGGGGTCGCCAGGTACCGTGAGAGTCGCCCGGACCTGCCGGCAGCGGGCCGACGGACAGGACAGCAAGGAGTGCCAGGTGTTCTTCGACATAGGACCCCTCGAGCTGATCGCTCTCATCATCCTGGCCACGATCGTCTTCGGCCCCGACAAACTGCCCAAGGTCATCCAGGACACCATGCGGTTCGTCCGCAAGGTCCGGGAGTTCTCCGACACGGCCAAGGAGGACATCCGCAAGGAGCTGGGCCCGGAGTTCAAGGACTTCGAGTTCGAGGACCTGAACCCCAAGAACTTCGCCAAGAAGCACCTCCTCGACAACGACGACCTGGGTCTGAAGGAGATCCGTAACGGCTTCGACCTCAAGAAGGAGGTCGCCGAGGTCGGCGAGGCGGCGCGCGCCGTGGGGGACATCGAGGACGACGGCGCGGGCGGCGGCAAGCCGCTGAGCCTGACGAAGGACGGCGGCAGCGGCACCGGCGGCAAGAGCGACGCCGCAGGTGAGGCCAAGAGCACGGCCACGGCCGAGCGCCCGCCGTACGACTCGGACGCCACCTGATCGGCTCACATATCAGACCACCTGCCTGTCCTAGCGTATGCAGGTGGATATCCTCCCGTGTGTCTGGGTGAGCGCCCGGCATGCGGTGTGCCAGGCGGGGCGTGCGCCCCGGCGGGGGGCGACCGCCGACTGACAGGTCCAGGCCACGAGGAGGCACCACGCTGATGGAGATGACGAGCGAGGCGGAGCCCGGGGGGACGGTTCAGGAGTCCGAGCCACGCCTGGTGGACAGCTTTCTGCGGGCGTCCTTCCCCTGGTACGGGCTGGACGGCGCGTTCGACGGCCCGCGCTGGCTGCAGACGACCGGCGGCGGCGACGGCGGGGTGGAGCACGGCACGGTGGGCCACGGGGACGTACCCTCGTACCTCGCCGAGGCCGGCATGCGCGAGCACCGCTTCGCGGTGGTCGTGACCGTCGCGAGCCGCCCGGTGCGGCGCAGCGCGGACGGCACCGGGGTGCTGGAGGCGACGTCCGTGTCGTCCGCGGCCTGGCTGGCGGGCTCCGGGCTGCTGTCGTGCACCTGGCCGACGCAGATGGAGCGCCAGATGCGCGAGGAGTGGCTGGACCAGCAGACGTCGGTGGCCTGGGAGCTGGCCGACGACCTGGAGGGGTCCGGCTGGTCGGCGCTGTCGCTGCCGGTGGACGGCGAGGCGACGCAGTTCCACTACCGCGAGTCGGAGTTCGGCTGGGTGCTGGCGGGGACGACGCAGAACCAGGTGCACCTGGGCGCGTACGGCCGCGGCATGAGCGCGTACGGGCTCGCGTTCTCGGTGATCAAGGACATCACGACGTACGAAGACCGCCGCGCGTAGCGTCTCGCGGCGGTCCGGGGCGCGGATCGCGTACGCTCCGCGCCCCCTGCTCCGCAGCGCCGGGGGCGTGCGCCCCTGCCCTGCGGGTGCCGCTGCGCCCCGCGCCGTACGGCCCGGGGCGTAGCGCTCAGAACTTGTTGCGCGGCGTGACGCCCAGCGACATCCCCGCGAGGCCCCGCGGCCGCCCGCCGAGCCGCGCCGCGATGTCGCGCAGCGCCGATCCCGCCGGGGAGTCCGGGTCGGTGAGGACGACCGGCTTGCCCTCGTCGCCGCCGGACCGCAGCGTCACGTCGATCGGGATCGCGCCGAGCACCGGCACCTCCGCGCCGGTCGTACGCGTCAGCCCTTCGGCGACCTGCTTGCCGCCGCCGGTGCCGAAGACGTCGACCATCTCACCGCAGTGCGGGCACGGCAGGCCCGACATGTTCTCCACCACGCCGACGATCTTCTGGTGCGTCTGCACGGCGATCGCCCCGGCCCGCTCGGCGACCTCCGCCGCGGCCTGCTGCGGCGTGGTGACGACGAGGATCTCGGCGTTCGGCATCAGCTGCGCGACGGAGATCGCGATGTCGCCGGTGCCCGGGGGCAGGTCGAGGAGCAGCACGTCGAGGTCGCCCCAGAAGACGTCCGCGAGGAACTGCTGGAGCGCGCGGTGCAGCATCGGGCCGCGCCAGACGACCGGCGCGTTGCCCGGGGTGAACATCCCGATGGAGATGACCTTCACGTCGTGCGCCGTCGGGGGCATGATCATGTCCTCGACCTGCGTGGGCACGTCGTCGGTGCCGAGCATGCGGGGCACGGAGTGGCCGTAGATGTCGGCGTCGACGACCCCGACCTTGAGCCCGTCCGCCGCCATCGCCGCCGCGAGGTTGACCGTCACGGACGACTTGCCGACGCCGCCCTTGCCGGACGCCACCGCGTACACCCGGGTCAGCGAGCCGGGCTGGGCGAAGGGGATCTCGCGCTCCGCCTTGCCGTCGCGCAGGGACGCGGCGAGCGCCTTGCGCTGCTCGTCGCTCATCACGTCCAACTCGACGGTGACGGACGTCACACCCGCGACGTTCTCGACCGCTTCGGTGACCCGTGAGGTGATCGTGTCCCGCATCGGACAGCCGGCGATGGTCAGGAAGACCCCGACGGCAACCGAGCCGTCTGTCCCGATCTCGACCGACTTGACCATGCCGAGATCGGTGATCGGCCGGTGAATCTCCGGGTCGTTCACCGTCGCGAGCGCGGCGCGCACCGCCTCTTCTGTGACAGCCATGGCACCAGCGTACGGCCGAGTGCCACGGGCGGGGAAAGCCAGGTGCCCGGCCGCCGGGTACGCTGCCGCACGTGATGAGGAGATCGGCCTTCCGGATGGTGCTGTTCGCTGTCTCCGCCACCGTTCTCGCGGGCTGCGGCGAGGACGGTCCCCAGGCGGGCGAGAACGGCGTCGGAAAGCTCTCTCCCGAGAGCATCAGGTCCAAGGCGGAGAAGGCCGCGGCGGGCGCGGGCTCGGTGCGGCTGGCGGGCACGCTGGTGAGCAACGGCCAGCCGGTCAAGCTCGACATGAGGCTGTCGTCCGCCGGCGGGGTCGGCGAAGTGTCCACCGGCGGCACGACGTTCTCGCTGCTGCGCGACGACGAGGACCTCTTCCTGAAGGCCGGCGACGAGTTCTGGCTGCACCAGGACGAGGGCAAGGACGGCGACGGCAAGCCGTCGGAGTCCGACATGGCCGCGGCGCAGAAGCTCGACGGCAAGTACGTGAAGGTGCCGCCGGAGGACACCGCGTACAAGCAGCTCAGCGGCTTCACCGAGATGAAGCTGCTGCTCGACGGGCTGCTGAAGCTCGACGGCGAGCTGGCCGTGGAGGACAACGGCGAGGTCGACGGAGTCCCCACGATCCGCGTCACTGCCGACGACGGCGCGGGCGGGGCGCTGGAGGTGGCCCTGGAGGGGCGGCCGTACCCGCTGCTGCTGGAGCGCGCGGGGGACGCGGGCGAGCTGCGGCTCGTGGACTGGGACGAGGAGTTCGAGGTCAACGCCCCCCGCAAGGAAGAGGTCGTGGACTACGGGAAGCAGATCTCGGCGAGCTGAACCGGCCCCGCTCGCACGCGGCTCGAGGCCGCCGTACGGGTCCCGCCGCCTGACAACCGCTCGTTGCGCACGTTCCGTACGAACCGTGCCCCAGTAACTACTGCCGTACGGCAGCTTCGTACCGTACGCGCCGCAGCCCTGTCAGCCGCGTCGCCGCCTGAACAGCAGCCGCGGCAGCGCCGCCGGCGCAGGCTGCCGGGTCGTCGCCGGGGTCGCCGGCGGCGGGGCTGCCAGCGAACCGGACGGCAGCGCGTCCCCCGCGACCGCCGCGCCGTCCCGCGTCAGCCGCACCACCCGGCTCTCCCGCGCCCAGCGCTCGGTGACGTGGTCGGCGTCCACGGCGTTGAGCCGCTTGCCCTTCAGCTCCTCCACCGCCGCCCGCCACCTCTCGCTCTCCGGCGCCTCCTCGGCCACCCGGGCCGGCCACGCGACCAGCCGCCCGCCCTTGTCCTTGCTGCGCGCGTGCACGGTCACCACCGCCCCGTCGGTCAGCCCGAGCCCGTCGAGCGGCTGCTCGGCCGGCCCGTCGCCGACGATCACGACGGCGCCGTCGAGCCAGACGTGCCACAGCGCGCGCTGTGTGCCGTCGGGGCCCTCGATCCACACGAGCCCGGACTTCCTGGCGGCTTCTTCTGCGAGGGCGGCGGCGATCGGCTCCATGGGGCGAGCGTAGCGGCCGGGCCCGCGGGGAGTACCGCTCCGGCGACCGCCAGGGTCTGCCGTTCGGGTCTTGCCGGATCAGCCGCGAGCCCCGCGGAGATCCGAACGACAGGCCCTAAAGCCAGCCGTTGCGGCGGAAGCCGCGGTGCATGGCGAGGCAGATGCCGAGGATCAGGGTGAGCACCATGGGGTAGCCGAACTCCCACTGGGTCTCCGGCATGTGGTCGAAGTTCATGCCGTAGACCCCGGCGATCATCGTCGGCACCGCGAAGATCGCCGCCCACGACGTGATCTTCCGCATGTCCTCGTTCTGCGCCACCGTGGCCTGCGCCAGGTTGGCCTGGAGGATGGAGTTGAGCAGCTCGTCGAAGTTGGCCACCTGCTCGTGCACGCGCGCCACGTGGTCCGCGACGTCGCGGAAGTACTTCTGGATCTCCGGGTCGACGAACCGCATCGGCCGCTCCGACAGCAGCTGCATCGGCCGCAGCAGCGGCGCCACGGCCCGCTTGAACTCCAGCACTTCGCGCTTGAGCTGGTACACCCGCCCCGCGTCGCTGCCCCGCCCGCTGCGGCCGTCGCTCGGCGAGAACACGTCGATCTCGACCTCGTCGATGTCCTCCTGGACGGCGTCCGCGACGACGATGTAACTGTCGACGATCTGGTCGGCGATGGCGTGCAGCACCGCGGAGGGGCCGGTCGCCAGCAGTTCCTGGTCCTGCTCCAGCCGGGCGCGCAGCGCGCGCAGCGAGCCCTGGCCGCCGTGCCGGACGGTGATGATGAAGTCCTGGCCGGTGAAGCACATCACCTCGCCGGTCTCCACCACCTCGCTGGTGGCGGTGAGTTCGGCGTGCTCCACGTAGTGGAGGGTCTTGAAGACGGTGAACAGCGAGTCCTCGTACGGCTCCAGCTTCGGCCGCTGGTGCGCGTCGATCGCGTCCTCCACGGCCAGCGGGTGCAGCCCGAACTCCTGGGCGATGCCGGCGAACTCGCGCTCCGTCGGCTCGTGCAGCCCGATCCAGGCGAACCCGCCCCCGCCGCGCACCTTGCGCATCGCCTGGGCGGGGGAGAGCCGCTCGCTGATCCGCCGGCCGCCCCGGTAGACCGCGCAGTCGACGACGGCACTGACGGTGGCCGGGTCGCGGGTGGGGTCGTAGCCGTGCGGGGACTGGCTCCGGCGCTTGCGGGCGGGACGAACGACGGCCCGCAGGTCACGGATCATCGACATGGGCGAACTCCTTCACGCTCCTGCCGGGGCGCGGGCCAACGCTGCCGGGAATGGGGATCTACGCAGAGGTACACCCACAAAGCGGGCACCGCTGAGCGCGCCTACGGCACGTCAGTGGACAACGACGGAAAAGTGCGTGCTCAGCCGCCGGACGCCGAACGGCGCGGCCGGGAGCCGACCGGGAGATCCCCGCGACTCTGCGGAGGGAGGTCAGCGAAGGTCAGCGAGTGCCGGGCCGGGCGGGAGAGCTGTCGGTACTGCAAGGTCGGCTGGGATCCACCGCAGTCCCCACCTCCTCCGGCCGGGCCCTGTCGAAGGGCGTATGTGTCGAAGCCGTTCGCGTGCTGCTCATGTGCCTTGCGTGTCGGGGCCGATGCCCGCGTCGTACGTAGGACGCGCATCAGACCGACACGCAAGGTTACCAGCCGCGGGTGAACCGCCCGGCCCACGTTGACGGCTCCCCGGCGCCCTAGGCTGGACCGCATGGCGTACGACGACGTGCTCGCGCAGGTGGAGCAGCAGCTCACAGCGGCTTTCGGCGAGCCCGGCGCGCGGGCCGCCGTGACCTTCATCGGCACGGACCGCATCGAGGTGGTGCGTTTCACGTCGGCCACCGCCGAGGGCGAGCCGCTGCTGCGCTACGCCACCGTCGGCATGTCCGGACAGCCCATGGCCGACCCCGCGCAGGTGCTGGCCGACCCGCTGCGCGGCCCCCGCGCCGAACTGGTGCTGACCGTGCGGGCCGGGCACGCCGACACCGACAAGGTGCTCCGCCCGCTCGCCGTCCTCGCCGCGTCGCCCCAGGTGGAGGGCGTCGTCGTGGCGCCGGGGGCGTCGCTGGAGGTGGGCGGGCCGCTGTGGCCGGGGGCGCCGTTCCGCGCGGTGCTCGTCGCCGAACCCGGCGGGCTCGTCGACGACGTGCTGCTGCCGGAGCCGCGGGACCCGGTGCGGTTCCTGCCCCTGCTGCCGATGACCCCGAACGAGGCCGCGTGGAAGCGGGTGCACGGCGCGGCGGCGCTGCGCGAGCGCTGGCTCGCGGCCGGCACGGACCTGCGGGACCCGCTGCGCCGCGGGGTCGACCTGGGCGCGTAGCGGCGTAGGCCGTACGGGCCCGGGGCGCACGCGTCGTACGGGGAGGGTGCGGCCGTCGTACGCGGCCGGGGGGCGTGCGTCGTACGGGACGGGCGGCGTCTCCCTCCCGCGCGCCGGCCGCCCGGCCGGGCGGCCCCGGACGGGTGATCGTCCTTGACGACGCGGCGGCCGGAGAGGACCGTAAGTTCCTATGAGGGGCGAACCCAGTTGCCCGAAGTGCGGCGGGCGGGTCCGGGCGCCCGGTCTCTTCACCGACTCGTGGCAGTGTGAGCGGCACGGACCCGTGCAGCCGCTGCAGCCCGTCATACCGCCCAGCGTCGAGGCGCTGGGGGTGGTGGTGCACCGGGCGCAGGTGCCGGTCTGGATGCCGTGGCCGCTGCCCCTGGGCTGGCTGTTCACCGGCGCCGCCAACGCGGGCGACGACCGCAGCGGCGGCCGTGCCACCGCCGTCGCCTGCTCGGGACCCGGTCCGCTGGGCGGGCCGGGCGAGCTGATCCTCGTCGCCGAGGAGCTGGGCGTCGGCCTCGGCGCGCGCTTCGCCGGCGTCCAGGGGCCCGACCCCGGTCCCGGGATGTGCACCGACAAGCCGCCGGACGCCAAGGTCATCGCGGCCGGCCGGCCCACCCCGCTGTGGCACGTCGGCGGCGTGCCCGCGGACCGGGCCGTTTTCGCCGGCGAGGCGCGCGGGTTGTGGCTGTGGGCTGTGGTCTGGCCGGAGCAGTCCGGGCTGCTGCTCTACGACGAGCTGGTGCTCACCGATCTGCGCGACGCCGGCGCGGAGATCGAGCTGCTGCCGTGCGGGGCGCTGTCGCCGCGGCTGCTGTGACGGGGCGCGCAACGGGTGCCGGGGAAGCCGCACCTTCTCGGTTGGACACCCGCCCCGGCCCGTAAGCTGGGGGCTTCCCAGCGACCCCGAGCCCGTGCGAGGTACCGTCCGTGCGCATCGACCTGCATACCCACTCCGCCGATTCGGACGGTACGGACACCCCCGCCGAACTGGTGCGCAAAGCGGCGGCCGAGGGCCTGGACGTCGTCGCGCTCACCGACCACGACGGCGTCGGCGGCCACGCCGAGGCGATCGAGGCCCTGCCCGACGGGCTGACCCTCGTCCCCGGCATGGAGCTGTCCTGCGACCTCGACGGCGTCAGCCTGCACATGCTGGCGTACCTCTTCGACCCCGAGGAGCCGGAGCTGACCCGCGAACGCGACGCCGTGCGCAACGACCGGGTGCGCCGGGCGCGGCTGATGACGGAGCGGCTGATCGAGCTGGGCGTGCCCATCACCTGGCAGCGGGTGCAGGAGATCGCCGGCGAGGGCGCCATCGCCCGGCCGCACGTGGCCAGCGCGATGGTCGAGGCCGGCGTCGTCGCCTCGGTGCAGGACGCCTTCACCGACGAGTGGATCGGCTCCGGCGGCCGGGCGTACGTGGAGAAGCACGAACTCGACCCCTTCGACGCCATCCGCCTTATCAAGGGCGCCGGCGGCGTCACGGTCTTCGCCCACCCGCTGGCGGTCAAGCGCGGCGTCTGCCTGCCGGAGGGCGCGGTCGCGGAGCTGGCCGCGGCCGGGCTCGACGGCATCGAGGTGGACCACATGGACCACGACGAGGAGACCCGCGCCAAGCTCCGCGGCACGGCCGCCGACCTGGGTCTGCTGGCCACGGGCTCCAGCGACTACCACGGCGCCCGCAAGACGTGCCGCCTCGGCGAGTTCACGACGGCCCCCGAGGTCTACGAGCAGATCGTGGACCGCGCCACGGGCGCGTCCCCCGTCAAGCGCTAGCCGGACGGCCGGCAGGCCGGCGCGCCCCGGGGCCGGGGCGCACGGCCGCCCGCCGGGGTTCGATCCGCGCGGGACGCCTTAAGCTCCTCGCGTGTTCGATCTCGCCCTCTTCGGGTCGGTCTTCGTCACGCTGTTCGTGATCATGGACCCACCCGGTACCACGCCGATCTTCCTCGCGCTCACCTCGGGCCGCCCCCTGAAGGTGCAGCGCAAGATGGCCATGCAGGCGGCGGCCGTCGCGTTCGGCGTGATCGCGGTGTTCGCCGTCGGCGGCCAGCAGATCCTCGACTACCTGCACGTCTCCGTGCCGGCGCTGATGGTCGCGGGCGGGCTGCTGCTCCTGCTGATCTCCCTCGACCTGCTCACCGGCAAGGCCGAGGAGCCCACCCAGACCAAGGACGTCAACGCCGCCCTCGTACCGCTGGGGATGCCGCTGCTCGCCGGGCCCGGGGCGATCGTGACCGTCATCCTGGCGGTGCAGGACGCGGACGGGGTGAAGGAGGAACTGGCGGTGTGGGCGGCGATCGTCGCCATCCACCTCGTGCTGTGGGTGACGATGCGCTATTCGCTGCTGATCATCCGGCTCATCAAGGAGGGCGGCGTCGTCCTGGTGTCGCGGCTGGCCGGGATGCTGCTGGCGACGATCGCGGTGCAGCAGATCGCCAACGGGGTCACGGAGTTCATCCGGCAGGCGTGAGACGCGTACCGCCTCGTCACACCCCGAGGCCGCGGGCGCCCGGGCCGCGTTCGCCGAGCCGGTCGTCGGTGTTGGCCAGCGCGCACTTGTCGAGCGACAGGCAGCCGCAGCCGATGCACTCGGTGAGGTTGTCGCGCAGCCGCTCCAGCCGGCGGATGTGGGTGTTGAGGTCCTTGCGCCAGCCCTCCGACAGCTGCGCCCAGTCGGCGCGGTTCGGCGTGCGGCCCTCCGGGAGCACCGCGAGCGCCTCGCGGATCGCCGCCAGCGGGATCCCCACGCGCTGCGAGGCGCGGATGAACGCGACCCGGCGCAGGGTGTCCCGGGAGAAGCGGCGCTGGTTGCCGGAGGTGCGGCGGCTGCTGATCAGACCCTGGCGCTCGTAGAAGCGCAGCGCCGACTGCGGGACTCCGCTGCGGTCGGACAGCTCGCCGATGGTGGCTTCCTTGGCCCGCGGGGACAGGTGGTGCGTCATGCCGCCAGCGTAACTTGACCTCAACCGCGGTTGAGGTTGGACGATGTCCGGTTCAGCCGGCGGCCAGGTCGGCCGACCAGAACGCGGCGAGCGCGGCGGCGGTCTCGGCGGGGCGGTCGACGTTGGGGGAGTGGTCGGCGCCGCCGACGACCGTGCGGTGGGCCCGCAGCCGGCACGCCATGTCGTCCATCTCCGCCACGGGCCAGACGTAGTCGGACTCGCCGGTGAGCACGTGGACGGGCAGCGGCACGCCGGCCAGCTCGGCGGTCCTGTCGGGCTCCTCGCACAGCTGCCGGGCGGTGGCGGCGAGCTGCGCTGGGCGGGTGCCGAGCCAGCGGCGGTGCAGGAAGTCCGCCACGTCGGCGGGAAGCACGGGGGTCTCTGGCGGGTCGAAGGCGCGCATGGCCTGCCAGACGGTCTCCATGTCGTACGTGGTCAGGGCGTCGGCGAGGAGCTTCGCGCGGGACTGCTGCTCGTCGCAGACGATCCCGGGGCCGCTGCTCATGAGGGTGAGCGAGGCGAACGCGCCGGGGGCGCGGAGGACGGCGGCGCGGGCGACGTGGCCGCCGTGCGAGTGCCCGAGGAGGTGGGGCGGGGGATCGCCCGCCGCGCCGAGCGCGGCGCCCAGCGCGAGGACGTCCTGCGCGAGTTCGTCCTGCGTGTACGCGTCCTCGTCCTTCGGGCCGTCCGACTCGTACTGCCCGCGGCCGTCGACGGCGACCACGCGGTAGCCGGCGCCGGCGAGGGGTTCGAGCAGGGCGATGAAGTCCTCCTTGCTGCCCGTGAACCCGGGCACCAGGAGCGCGGTCCCGCGGACGGGCCGCCCGGCCCGCAGCGCGGCGAACGCACCCCGCGGGGTCTCGACCCGCAGGGCCTCGGCCCCGGCCGGCAACGCGACGAACGGCGGCTTGCTCATCCCCCGACCCTAGCCCCGCCCGTACGCGCCCTTGCCACCTACCCCGCTCCGCGGGTGAGGGAGCGGAAAGAGGGGGACGCCGGCTCCGGCGCCGGGCCGGACCGCCGCGGCACGCCGCGCGGGCCGGCGGGCAGCCGCCTTCGCCGCGCCGCCATGGCGGGGCACCGGAGGCCGTGGCGCCCGACACCGTCCCGCGGCACGGATACCGGTCGCCGGCCGCTCGTGCGGCTCACCCTCCGGTCCGCGGTGCACGTACGACGCCCCCCGCCCCCGTTCGCGGACACACCTCGGGCCCGGGTCGTACGTCGTGACGTACGGCCCGGGCCCGGAAGGGCTCTGCTACTCCGCCGCAGGCGCGCCCGCGTTGCCGCTGCGGGTGCGGCGACGGCGGCGGCGCGGCTTGCGGGCCGCGGCGTCCGCCGCGTCCCCGCCCGCGCTCGCGGCCTGCTCCGGTGCGGTCTCCCGCTGCTCGGCGGCCTCCGCCGCCACCGGGAGTCCGCTGCGCGTGCGGCGGCGCTGCCGCGGCGTACGGCTGCGCTTCGGACGCTCCTCGGCCGCAGCTCCCCGCGAGCCAGAGCCGCGCGAGCCGGCGCCACGGCGTCCGCCGCCCGTCTCGCCCAGGTCCTCCAGCTCCTCGGCGCCGAGCCCGGCCCGGGTCCGCTCGGCGCGCGGCAGCACGCCCTTCGTACCCTCCGGGATGTTCAGCGCCTCGTACAGGTGCGGGGAGGTGGAGTACGTCTCCTCGGGGTTCTCCAGGTCGAGCTCCAGCGCCTTGTTGATCAGGTGCCAGCGCGTGATCTCGTCCCAGTCGACCAGGGTGACCGCCGTGCCGGACGCGCCCGCGCGGGCGGTGCGGCCGATGCGGTGCAGGTACGTTTTCTCGTCCTCCGGCGTCTGGTAGTTGATCACGTGCGTGATGCCGGTGACGTCGATGCCGCGCGCCGCCACGTCCGTGCAGACCAGCACGTCGACCTTGCCGTTGCGGAACGCCCGCAGCGCCTGCTCGCGCGCGCCCTGGCCCAGGTCCCCGTGGACCGAGCCGGCGGCGAACCCGCGCCGGGTCAGCTGCTCGGCGACGTCCGCGCAGGTGCGCTTCGTACGGCAGAAGATCATGGTCAGTCCGCGGCCGTCGGCCTGCAGGATGCGCGCCAGCATCTCCGGCTTGTCCATCGAGTGGGCCCGGAAGGCGTGCTGCTCGACGGCGGCGACGGTCGCGCCCTCGTCGTCCGGCGCGGTGGCGCGGATGTGGGTGGGCTGCGACATGTAGCGCCGGGCGAGGCCGATGACCTGCCCCGGCATCGTCGCCGAGAACAGCATCGTCTGCCGCTTGGCGGGCAGCTGCTGGATGATCTTCTCGACGTCCGGCAGGAAGCCGAGGTCGAGCATCTCGTCGGCCTCGTCGAGCACCAGCACCTTGATCTTCGACAGGTCCAGCTTGCGCTGGCCGGCGAGGTCGAGGAGGCGGCCGGGGGTGCCGACGACGACGTCGACGCCCTTCTTCAGCGCCTCCAGCTGGGGCTCGTACGCCCGGCCGCCGTAGATCGACAGCGCGCGGACGTTACGGACCTTGCCGGCGGTCAGCAGGTCGTTGGTGACCTGCACGCACAGCTCGCGGGTGGGGACGACGACGAGCGCCTGCGGGGCGTTCGTCAGGGCGCCGGTGTCGGCGCGACCGGACTCGACGTCGGCGGGGACGACGACCTTCTCCAGCAGGGGAAGGCCGAATCCGAGCGTCTTGCCGGTACCGGTCTTGGCCTGGCCGATCACATCGGTGCCGGCGAGGGCCACGGGAAGGGTCATCTCCTGAATGGGGAAAGGAGTGGTGATTCCCACGGCCTCCAGGGCCTCAGCAGTCTCGGGGAGGATCCCCAGGTCTCGAAACGTGGACAGGATGCTTGCCTCTTCTGTCGGTCGCGGCGAGCGGCGGGGGACGGGGGTCGTACCGCGCGGGTGGCGCGGGACCACTTCTTCCGTCTCTCGGGCGCTCCAGCCGCGAGAATTCCCTCCGGCGGTGTGCGTACGGCGGGACAGGCCGCACGGTCTCCGCTGAGAGCGGTCGGGGTCGGAGCCGATCGGGCCACCGACCGGGCATCCTTCAGTACATGCTTCCCACGCGCCTCCGGACTCACGCCCGCGGCATGGGGAACCCGCCGTGACCGGCGAGTGCTATACCACTCTACCTAAAATCGTGCAGCCGTGTTGTGCGATGTCTCATAGTCCACGGGCTGACCAGGCTCTTCCCAGGTCCCCACGGGCCGCTATATTCCGCTCCATGGACACTCCCCCTGCCGACGCAGCCGCACCCCAGGACACCGGAGAGACCGGTGACGCCGGAGACACCGCCGCCGCATCCGGCGTAGCCGCCGAGGACTGGGCGCAGGCCGCCGCCGACCCGCAGTACCGGGCCGCGGTCGTGGACCTGCTCGGCGCCCTCGCCTACGGCGAGCTGGCCGCCTTCGAGCGGCTGGCGGAGGACGCGAAGCTGGCGCCCGGCGTGGAGGACAAGGCGGAGCTGGCGGCGATGGCCGCCGCCGAGTTCCACCACTTCGAGCGGCTGCGGGACCGGCTGGCCGAGATCGACGAGGACCCGGCCCGCGCGATGGAGCCGTTCGCCGCCGCGCTGAACGAGTTCCACCGCCAGACGGCGCCCTCCGACTGGCTGGAGGGGCTGGTCAAGGCGTACGTCGGCGACTCGATCGCCAGCGACTTCTACCGCGAGGTCGCCGTCCGGCTGGACTCCGACACCCGCGGTCTGGTGCTGAGCGTGCTGGACGACACCGGGCACGCGACGTTCGCCGTGGGCAAGGTCCGCAGCGCGATCGAGGCCGATCCACGGGTCGGCGGCCGGCTGGCGCTGTGGGCCCGGCGGCTGATGGGCGAGGCGCTGAGCCAGGCGCAGCGGGTGGTGGCGGAGCGGGACGCGCTGTCGATGATGCTCGTGGGCGGGGTCGCCGACGGGTTCGACCTGGCGGAGGTGGGGCGGATGTTCTCCCGTATCACCGAGGCGCACACCAAGCGGATGGCGGCGCTGGGGCTCTCCGCATAGCGCGGCGCCCGGGCGGTGGGCCCGGGCGCGCGCATGTTCCCGTGCGTCGGAGCGGTCCTGAGCGGCTCCGCTCCGATCCGGGTGGGCCGGAGCGGAGCCGAAGGCCTCGGTACGTCCGCCGGCGGCTCAGCGCACCGGGCGGCCCGCCAGGTACGCCGCCGCGGGGCGGCTCCGCTCCCGGTTCTTGACCAGCAGCGACAGCATCGCCGCCGCGAAGGCCCCGGCCACCGGCAGGACGATCGGCAGGTTCCCCGCGCCCAGCACCGTGTGGGCCAGGGCCGCGCCGAGGACGGCGGCCCCCGGTCCTGTGGCCAGCGTGAGGTTCCGGTGCCGGAACCGGTCGGGATAGCGGGAGAGTGCGGCCAGCGCAATCGCCAGGCCGATGACTGCGGAACACACGGCTGTCAGGATCATCTCGCGCCCGCCCTTCGTTGGGCCCCCACTGCTGGGGCGAATCGGACGCTCCGGATCTACCCGCATGGATCCGCGGGCAAACGACGGCCCCCCGGTGTCGGACACCGGGGGGCCGGACGAGCTGGGAAGGCGGGAACAACTGCCCTCAGAGGGCGCCGAAACCCACCTTGCGCGCCGTCGGCGCGCCGATCTCCACGTAGGCGATGCGGCCCGACGGCACGAGGATCTTCCGGCCGCGGTCGTCGACCAGGGTCAGCACCTCCGACTTGCCGCCGAGCGCGTCCGCCACCGCGCTCTCGATCTCTTCGGCGGACTGCCCGCTCTCCAGGCTGATCTCACGGGGGGCGTGCTGCACGCCGATCTTGACCTCCACGGCCTGATCCCTTTCGGTCAGTTGGATGTACGTGTGCACACTAACCCGGCGTGCACACCCCGCGGGACCGATGCCTGCACGCCCGCAGCGAACACGCTGCGGGCCGTGCCCCGGGGGCCGGGCCTACGGCTGGTCCGGGCCGCCGTGCAGCGGGAAGCCGGCGATGCCGCGCCAGGAGAGCGAGGCGATGAGGCGCGCGGCGGCGTCCCGCGGGATGGACCGGCCGGAGCCCAGCCAGTACCGCGCGGTGATCTGCGCCATGCCGCACAGGCCCACGGCGAGCAGCATCGCCTGCTCGACCGGCAGGTCGGTGTCCTCCGCGATGACCTCGCTGACCGCCTGCGCGCAGTCCAGGCTGACCCTGTCGACGCGCTCGCGGACCGCGGGCTCGTTGGTCAGGTCGGACTCGAAGACCAGCCGGAAGGCGCCGCCCTCGTCCTCGACGAAGGCGTAGTACGCATCCATCGTGGCGGCGACGCGCTGCTTGTTGTCCGATGTGGACGCGAGCGCCGCGCGCACCGCCTTCAGCAGTGCGTCGCAGTGCTGGTCGAGCAGCGCGAGGTACAGCTCCAACTTGCCGGGGAAGTGCTGGTAGAGCACGGGCTTGCTGACCCCGGCGCGGTCCGCGATGTCGTCCATGGCGGCGGAGTGGTACCCCTGGGCGACGAAAACCTCCTGGGCCGCACCGAGGAGCTGGTTGCGGCGCGCGCGACGGGGAAGCCTCGTACTGCGTGGACGCGTCTCCGCCTGCTCCATGGCTGTCACTGCGCCTCCTGGTTCCTGAGATGATCGCCCCCGGGACGCCGGGCCTGTCCGGCGGGCCGACCGCAGGTGCCATCGTACGTGCGGGTAATCGTCCGGCGCTCCGTCGCTGCGCGAAATTTCATCGCCCTCGGCCCTGGCCGAACCGGGGCAATACCGTGCACGTCACCGGTATTCGTCCTCATCCTGTTCGACGGCGCGGGCCTGCTCGGCGGCGTCCGCCGGGTCCGCCTCGGCGCCGTCGCGCCCGGCGGGCCCGGTCTCGTCGTCGCCCCGCCCCACCTCGGCGCGCTGCTCCGCGGCGTCGGCCTCCGGGGTCTCGTCGTCCGGTCCCCCGGGGGCGTCCGCCGCCCGGGCCCGGCCCGTACGGCGGGCGGGCTCGTCGAAGGTGTCCGAATCCTGCGGGTCGACCGCCATGGCGTCGTCTCCCTCTCCGCGTCGTCCGTCACCCTGACTTCGGGCACAGTTTCGGTTGATGTCCTCCATACGAGCCTAAGAGAGGGTGCTTTCGGCCGCGAGGCGGCCTGTGAGCGCGAACACATGAACCACTGCGTGACTGTCTCGTAACATTGCCCCCATGCCGTCGACAGAGCCCTATCTGGCGGGTGACGAAGCATTCCCGGCGAGCGGCTCGCCCGGGACCGTGCCGCCCTCCCACCCCGAAGGCCGGGGCGGTGTCACGCGACGGCAGGTGACGCTCCCCGGGCTCACCCTCGCCGTCCGCGGCCACCCGGCGGCACGCGCGGGACTGCCGCCCGCGGTGTACGTGCACGGGCTCGGCGGCTCCGCGCTGAACTGGGCCGGCCTCGGCCCCCTGCTCGCCGGCCGCGTCGACGGCGACGCCGTCGACCTCCCCGGCTTCGGCGACTCCCCGCCCCCCGACGACGGCGACTACTCCCTCTCCGGCCACGCCCGCGCCGTCATCCGCTACCTCGACGCCGGCGACCGCGGCCCCGTACACCTCTTCGGCAACTCGCTGGGCGGGACCATCGTCACCCGCGTCGCGGCGCTCCGCCCCGACCTGGTGCGCACCCTCACCCTTGTCTCCCCGGCCCTGCCCGAGCTGCCCCCGCAGCGCACCGCGGTGCCCACCGCGCTGCTCGCCGTGCCCGGCGTCACCGCGCTCTTCGCGCGGCTGACCCGGGACTGGACCGCGGAGCAGCGCACCCGCGCCGTGCTGGGCCTCTGCTACGGCGACCCGGGCCGGGTCAGCCCGGAGGGCTTCGCCGAGCACGCGCGCGAGTACGCCAGGCGCATGCGGCTGCCGTACCACTGGGACGCCATGGAGCGGTCGGCCCGCGGGGTCGTCGGCGCGTACACCCTGGGAGGGCAGCATTCGCTGTGGCGGCTGGCAGAACGGGTGCTGGCCCCTACGCTGCTCATCTACGGCCGCCGCGACCAACTCGTATCGTTCAGGATGGCGCGGCGGGCGAAGACCGCGTTCCGCAACTCGCGGCTGCTGGCCCTGCCGGCGGCGGGGCACGTGGCCATGATGGAGTACCCGGAAGTGGTGGCCAGGGCGTTCACCGAGCTGTTGGACGAGTACGAGACAGGGGTCGCGGATGCGAGCCCCGGTGGGAGCTGACACACACGGTGGGCAGGCACAGCGCGGCCGGCAAGGGCAAGAAGAAGGCGCGGGACGGCGGGGGCAGGACCGGGGCGAGGTCCGGGTCCGGTTCCGGGCCGGACGCCGGCCCGGGTTCCGCTGCCGGTCGCCGGTCCGGCTCAGGTTCCGGCTCCGGCTCCGATGCCGGGCCGCGTCCGCCGCTGCCGCGGCGGGGGGACACGGGGCCCATCCCGCGGATCAGCGACACGGGCCCGATCCCGCGGGTGACGGACACCGGCCCGGTGCCGCGGGTGCCGGGCGGAGCCCGGACGGTCAGCGGTACGGGCGAGATGCCGAGGTTCCGCGACACGGGTCCGGTGCCGCGAGTGGGCGGTACGGGTCCGATCCCACGCGTCTCCGACACAGGGCCGGTGCCTCGAGTCGGCGGTACGGGTCCCATGCCGCGGGTCTCCGGCACCGGCCCGATCCCGCGGGCCGCGGGGACGGGGCCGATCCCCCGCGTTTCCGGCACCGGACCGATTCCCCGGGTCACCGACACCGGGCCGACCCCGCGGGTCGCCGACACCGGGTCGATGCGGCGCGTCGCCGCCCCCGGCGGGCCGCCGCCCGCGCACGGCATGCCCGGCCCGCCCCGCACGCCCCGCAGGGCCCCCATGGACGACACCGGCGAGCGCCCCCTCGGCCACCCCGAGCACCGGGAGCCCGGCGGCGGCTGGGGCTCGCCGCCGTACGAGCAGCCCGCCCGCGGGCTCGGCACCGCCACCGTCGCCGCCACGCCCACGCCCGTACGGCAGGACTACCTCGACGCCTTCGACGGGCCCGGGCCCGGGCACGCCGCCGCCCCCGCCCCGCGCCGCGCCGGCGAGGTGCCGGAGCCGGCTCCCGCCCCCGACGACTACGGCCGGCCGCCGCCCGACGACGGCGACGGACCGCCCGACGACTTCGCCGCCGCCCTGCAGTCGACCGGCGGCAGCCACCGCCGCCGGCAGCGCACGACCAACCGCGGCCGCGTCGCCACCGGCGTCGCCGCCGCCGTCGTGACGTGCGCGCTCGCCGCCGCCATCGCCGGCCAGGTCTCCGACGGCCGCGCCAAGCGCGCCGACGCCGCGGCCGCCGACGAGCGCAAGCAGCGCGCCGGTGCCGACGACTCCGCCTCCCGCTCCGGCGACCGCGACGACCCGGCCGGCTCCGGCGGCTCGGGCGACTCGGGTGCCGACGAGGACGCGCGGGCCGTCCCCGCCACGTACACCGAGAAGATGGCGACCACGTACCCTCTCAGCCGCGACCTCACCGGCTCCGGCAAGCTCACCGCCGTCCCCGGCGGCGACAAGGCGCCCGGGCGGGGCGAGGTCATCGCGTACCGCGTGGACGTCGAGGCGGGACTGCCGCTGGACGGCGAGCTGTTCGCGTCCGCGGTGCACAAGACGCTCAACGACGAGCGCAGTTGGGGCGGCCGGGGCGACCGCACCTTCGAGCGCGTGGGCCCCGGCGAGGAGTCCGCGTTCGTCATCACCCTGGCCAGCCCGGGGACCACGGACGAGTGGTGTGCCAAGTCGGGCCTGGACACCAGCGACGAGGACGTGTCCTGCGACTCCGCCGCCACCGAGCGCGTGATGATCAACGCCTTCCGGTGGGCGCAGGGTTCGAAGACCTACGGCGACGACATCCACGCGTACCGGCAGATGCTCATCAACCACGAGGTCGGCCACCGGCTCGGGAACGGGCACGTGGGGTGCTCGCAGGACGGCGCGCTCGCGCCGGTGATGATGCAGCAGACGAAGTACCTCTCGACGGACGGCGCGACCTGCAAGCCCAACGCCTGGCCGTTCCCGCGCGACTGACTCCCCGCGGCCGCCCGTGGGGGTCAAAACGCCCCAGAGGCTGAATAGTCACGGGTATTCACCCCTTCCGGTGGTGCGACGGACAACCGTCCATCGCGCAGCCCTGCCGCGTGCGTACCGTCCTCCCACCGGATGGAGCCACAGCAGTTTCGGGGGTGTTCTCGTTGCGCATCGGCCTTCTCGCGGAGGGCGGATTTCCGTTTGCCGCGGGCGAGTCGCCGGGGTGGTGCGACCGGCTCGTACGCGGGCTCGCGCACCACGAGTTCGACGTTTTCGCGTTTGCGGTGGACGCGGCGCAGGAGTCGTCGGGCCTCGTACCGCTGCCGCCGCAGGTGCGCGCGGTGCACGTCGCGCCGCTGTGGCGCCCGGCGCCGGGCGAACGCCGCTACGGGCGCGCGGAGCGGCGCCGGTTCGCCGAGCACTTCGCGGAGTTGGCGGGCGCGCTGGCGGCGGGAGCCGCCGGGGAGGAGCCCGGGCAGGACCGTTTCGCTTCCGGGCTGTACGGGCTGGCGGAGCTGGCCAGGGAGGCGGGCGGGCCGGGGCGTGCGCTGCGTGCGGAGCAGGCGGTGCGGATCCTGGAGCGGGCCTGCCGGGCGCCGGGCGCGCATCCGGTGGTGCGGGGGGCGCGGGTCGCGGAGTTGCTGGCGGTGGCGGCCCATCTGGACCGGGCGCTGCGGCCGTTGGGCACGGGGTGGTACGCGGAGGGCGGCGCCTCTCTGGCGGCGGCCGACCTGTGCCACGCCCTGTCCGGCGGCCCCGCGGCGCTGCCGGGGCTGCTGGCGCGGCGGTTCTTCGGCACGCCGCTGCTGGTGACGGAGTACGGGGTGCGGCTGCGGCGGCACTACCTGGAGAGCGGCCGGGGAGCGTACGCCGGCGGGTCCGTGACCGTACGGACGCTGGTGGCGGCCTTCCACCGCCGGCTCGCGGCCGAGACGTACGCCGAGGCGGAACTCGTCACCCCGGGCAACGCGCACGCGCGGCGCTGGGCGCTGCGGCTGGGCGCGGAGGGGCACAGGCTGCGGACGGTGTACCCCGGCATGGACGCGGCGCGCTTCACGGAGGCGGACGACGCGGCTGCGGCGGGCAGCCCGACCGGGGAGGACGGGGCGGCCGGGGCGGACGACATGACCCTGGTCTGGGCCGGCCGGATGGAGCCGGCCGGCGACCTCGTCGCGCTGCTGCACGCCTTCGCGGAGATCCGCAGGGAGGAGCCGGCCGCCCACCTCGTCGTTGCGGAGACCGGCCCTCCGGCCCCTGCCCACGCGGGCTACCGCGACCACTGCCGCGCGCTCGCGGCCCAGCTCTTCCCCGACGAGGCCGCCGACGCCCACGCGGTGGGCGCCAGCCCGGTGTCGTTCGCGGAGGTCGGAGAACCGGCGCTGCCGGACCGGGCGGCCGCGTACGCGGCGGGCGGGGTCGCGGTGCTCTCCAGCGTCGTGGCGGGCTTCCCCGTCGGCCTTGTCGAGGCGATGTTCTGCGGCCGGGCGACGGTGTCGACGGACGTCGGCGCGGTACGGGAGGTCATCGGCGGCACCGGGCTCGTGGTCCCGCCGCGGAATCCGCGCGCGCTGGCGGACGCCTGCCTGGCGCTGCTCCGCGACCCGGCACGCCGCGCGCGCCTGGGCGCGGCGGCGCGGGCGCGGGCGATGGAACTCTTCTCTGCCCAGCGGAACGTGGGGGCGTTCGGCGGCATCTACCTGGAGCTTGCCTCCCGCGCCCCGGCCACCGCCCAGGCCCCCGCCTTGCCGCACCCCTTCGCGCACCCCCCGGAGGCGCACCTGCTGGCTGCGCCGGCACCGGAGCGGGACCGGGTGGGCGCGGGCCCCGTGCTTGAGGGGGCCGACCGATGACGGACGGTCCGAGAGCGACCTCCGACCCCCGGACGCGGCTCCCCGGAGGGGAAACCGGGGAGCCGCCGCGCCCGACGCCGGCAGAGGATCTGGCGGAAGCGCTGGAGGAAGCTTTCGGCCCGCCCGCGGCGGCCCCCTCCGCGGCGGCCCCCTCCGACCGCGGCGCAGACGCCGACGCGGCCCGCCCGGCGTCGCCGGCCGCGCCGGGGAAAGCCGGGGACCGGCCCCCGGACGGGAGGGCCGCTCCCGCGCCGCCGGAGGGGCGGGAGCAGGCCGCGGACACGCTCGCGCCGCCCGCCGCGGCCGGCGCAACGGCGGCAGCCGGCGGACCCGCCGCCCGGCCCTCCGCAGGCGCCGCGGCCACCGGCCACATGCCCCCGCCGGCTGCCGACTCCGCGCCCGCCGCGCCCGCGGCGCCGACGCCGGCCTCCGCGGGGCCCCATCCCCAGGCCGGCCCCGGTGCCGTCCCGTCGGACCCTGCCGGCCTCCTGCCGACGACGTCCGCCCGCGCCCCCGCCCGGGGCCGCGCCGGGGGCGGGCGGCGGGGGCCCGCCGATCCCGTGCGGGGGCTCATGTACCGGCATCGCGACCTCTGCCGGGACGCCGTCGATCCGCTGGAGATCGCCGCCGGCCTGGAGGCGCACGGCGTCACCGACCGGACCGCCGTGCGGTACCGGCACAGGGACGTCTTCTCCCTCGCCGAGGAGATGTACGTACGGACCCGCCGGCCCGCCGCCGCGCCCCCCGCGCCCGCCGGGCCCGAGCCCCGTACGCGCCTCGCCCTCCTCGCCCACCTCCTGCCGCTCGGCGGCGGGCTGCTCGTGCTCGCCGCCGCCGGGCTGGACGGCAGGCCGCAGGCCGCGCTGACCGCCGCGGGCGTCGGCTGGGCCGTGGTCGCGCTGGTGCTCGGGTCGCAGCGGGGCCCCCTGCGGGTCGGGGCGGGGCTGCCGGCCGGGGCCGGTCTGGCCGTCGGATGGCTGCTGGCGTATGCGGTGTACGGCGACTGGTTCCTCGGCGAGTTGCTCGGCGGCGCCACCGGCGTCACCCGCGCGCCCGCCGTGCCGTACGCCACCGCCGCCGCCCTCGCCGGGCTGACCGCCGCCGTGCTGCCCGCCGCGGCCGTCGCGCGGTGGTTCGCCGCGCGGGCCCGCGGCAGCCTGCGGGACAGCCGCGACCTGGCGGAGTTCCGCGCCCGCGTCCGCCCGCTGCTCGCCGCCGCCGTCGCCGCCGTGCTGGCCGTCCTCGTGGCGCTGCAACTCGTCGCCGCGGTCGCCGGACCCCTCTTCGGGCGGGCCGTCCACGAGCCCGCCGCCTCCGCCTCCACCTACGCCGCCGCCTGCGCGCTCGGCGCGCTGCTTTTCCTCGCCCGGCTGCTCGCCGTGCACGGCTTCCCCCGGGCCGCCGCGTACGGCGTCGCCGCCGCCTGCGCCGCGCAGGTCACGGCGCTGCTGCTGGTCCTGGCCGCCCGGGTTCCCGGGCTGGCCGCGCTCGGCCGTCCGGTCGAACTGCTGGTCGCCGGCCCCGCTGGTTTCCGTATGGCCACCGTGCCTGCGGCCGCCTGCGGCGCCGCCGCGCTCGCGCTGCTGGCGTACGCCGGCCGCGCACTCACCCGAGCATCGGCTCACCGCAAGGAGCACAACGAGATGACCGCACCACCACTGGCCACGCCCTCCTCGGACGACGGGGGTGCGCGATGAGGGTGTTGCTCATCGGCGGCACCGGCTTCGTCGGCCGCTACGTCGCCGACCGCCTGCTCGCCGACCCCGCCGTGCAGCTCACCGCGCTCGGCCGCGGCGACGACGCCGACGTGCGGTTCGACCTGTCGTCCGGCAGCCCCGGCGCCCTGACCCGGTTCCTCGACGCCGTGCACCCGGGCGTCGTCGTCAACTGCTCCGGCACCACCCGCGGCGGTGCCCGCGACCTGACCCGGCACAACACCGTCGCCGTCGCCACCCTCTGCGAGGCCATGCGGCGCAGCAGTTGCTCGGCGCGGCTGGTGCACGTCGGCTGCGCCTCGGAGTACGGGCCGTCGCCGGCCGGCTCGTCGACGGCCGAGGACGCGCTGCCGCGCCCCGGCGGCCCGTACGGGGTGAGCAAGCTGGCCGCGACCGAGCTGGTGCTCGGCTCCGGGCTGGACGCGATCGTGCTGCGGGTCTTCTCGCCCGCCGGCCCCGGCACCCCGGCGGGCTCCCCGCTCGGCCGGCTGGCGGAGGCGCTGCGGCGGGCGATGCAGCAGGGCGACGGCGAGCTGAAGCTCGGCGGCCTGGGCGCGCAGCGGGACTTCGTGGACGTACGGGACGTGGCGCGCGCGGTGCACGCCGCGTCGCTGTCGGCGGCGCAGGGCGTGGTGAACATCGGCGGCGGGCGCGCGGTGCGGCTGCGCGACGGGGCGGCGGCGCTGGCGCGGATCGCGGGCTACAGCGGCCAGCTGCACGAGTACGACACCGCGCTGACCGGCCGGATCCCGCAGCCCGCGGGCGCCGGCCACGGCCTCGGGCACGGCGGCCACGGCCCGGGTCACGGACTGGGCCACGGCCTGGGGCACGGGCCGGGGCACGGCCACGGACCGGGCCACGGACCGGGCCACGGCACGAACGGCGGCCCCGGCACGGAACCGGCGGCGGTCGCCGCGGCGTATCCGTATCCGGACGGGTGCGGAGCCTGGCAGCAGGCGGACATCAGGACGGCGCGGGACCGGCTCGGCTGGCGGCCCCGGATCGGAATCGAGGAGAGCCTTGCCGATATCTGGATGGAGGCGGCATGCCGCATCTGAGCGCTGACGGGCCCGGCACCCCGGCCGGCCCCGCCGCGGTCCTGCGCGACCTGCGCGGGCTACGGCACCTGCCGGGCGCCCCGCCCGCGCCCGAGGGCCGGTGGCAGCCCCCGCCGCAGCCGGCCGAGACCCCGCTCCGCCTCGCCGTCCCCGGCTACGCGCACCCCCTCGTCGCCCCCGTCGAGTGGGGCGAGCTGACCCGGCCCGCCGCCGCCGGGGCCGTCCACTGGACGGTGCTCGACGTCGCCGGCGGGCCCGGCGCCCGCCCCGACCCGCACTGCCTGGAGGCCGCGGGCCGGCTGAAGTCGGCGGGGGTGAGCACCCTCGGCCGGCTCGATCTGCGCCACGGCCGGCGTCCGTTCGGCGAGCTGATCACGGACGCCCAGCGGTTCCTGGAGTGGTACCGCGTCGACGGCTTCTACCTCGGCCGCTGCCCCGCCGACCGCGACCGGCTGGCGGAGGTCCTGCGGGTCACGACGACGCTCGGCGCGCTCTCCCCGCGCGCCCACACCGTCCTCGGCATCGGCACGCACCCGTACCCCGGCTACGCCGAGGCCGCCGACCAACTCGTCACCTTCGCCGGCCCGTGGGCGGACTACCGCTGGTCGCAGGTCGCCGAGTGGACCGCGGAGCAGCCCGCCGAGCGGTTCTGCCACCTGGTCCACGGCGTACCGCCGACGCATCTGGACGAGGCCCTGCGGGTCGCCCGCTGGCAGGGCGCGGCCTCGGTCTTCTTCACCGACCGGCCCGGATGGGAGGCCCTGCCCGGCTACTGGGACGACCTCGTCTCGCGTCTCGGACAGGGTGTCTCGGAATGAGGAGGTGCGTGGCAGTGTTACGGGAAGACCCACTGTGCTCTCACACGCTTACGGAGTCCCCGTGTCGCTGCCACCGCTGGTCGAGCCCGCCCCCGAGCTCTCCGTCGACGAGGTCCGCAGGTACTCGCGCCACCTGATCATCCCCGACGTCGGGATGGCCGGCCAGAAGCGGCTGAAGAACGCCAAGGTGCTCTGTGTGGGCGCCGGCGGCCTCGGCTCGCCCGCGCTGATGTACATGGCCGCGGCGGGTGTGGGCACGCTGGGGATCGTCGAGTTCGACGAGGTCGACGAGTCGAACCTGCAGCGGCAGGTCATCCACAGCCAGGCGGACATCGGCCGCTCCAAGGCCGAGTCGGCCCGCGACACCGTGCTGGGCATCAACCCGTACGTGACCGTGCAGCTCCACCAGGAGCGGCTGGACTCCTCGAACGTGATGGAGATCTTCGCCGAGTACGACCTGATCGTCGACGGCACGGACAACTTCGCCACCCGCTACCTGGTCAACGACGCGTGCGTGCTGCTCGGCAAGCCGTACGTGTGGGGCTCCATCTACCGCTTCGACGGCCAGGCGTCGGTCTTCTGGGCCGAGCACGGCCCGTGCTACCGCTGCCTGTACCCCGAGCCCCCGCCGCCCGGCATGGTGCCGAGCTGCGCCGAGGGCGGCGTGCTCGGCGTGCTGTGCGCGTCGATCGGCTCGATCCAGGTCAACGAGGCCATCAAGCTGCTCGCCGGCATCGGCGACCCGCTGGTCGGCCGGCTGATGATCTACGACGCCCTGGAGATGCAGTACCGCCAGGTCAAGGTCCGCAAGGACCCGGACTGCGCGGTCTGCGGCGAGAACCCGACCGTCACCGAGCTGATCGACTACGAGGCGTTCTGCGGCGTCGTCTCCGACGAGGCGCAGGAGGCCGCGGCCGGCTCGACGATCACCCCGAAGCAGCTCAAGGAGTGGATCGACGACGGCGAGAACATCGACATCATCGACGTCCGCGAGCCCAACGAGTACGAGATCGTCTCGATCCCCGGCGCCCGGCTGCTCCCGAAGGACGAGTTCCTGATGGGCAACGCCCTGGAGGGGCTGCCGCAGGACAAGAAGATCGTCCTGCACTGCAAGACGGGCGTCCGGTCCGCGGAGGTCCTGGCGGTGCTGAAGTCGGCGGGCTTCGCGGACGCGGTGCACGTCGGCGGCGGCGTGGTCGGCTGGGTGAACCAGATCGAGCCGGAGAAGCCGATCTACTGACGTACTGCCTGCACGTGTGACGCACCGTGCCGCCGCCGGAGGGCTTCCGGCGGCGGCACACGCAGGTGCGGGGGGCTACTTCCGGCAGGTCGTGTCGTTCTGCGGGGCGCGGCCGTCGAGCAGGTACGTGTCGACCGCCTTCTGTGTGCACTCGTTGCCGCTGCCGTACGCCCCGTGCCCCTCGCCGACGCGGGTCACCTTCACCGCCACGTCGCCGCCGAGCGCGTCGACCATCCGCTGGGTGCCCTCGTACGGCGTCGCCGGGTCGCCGGTGGTGCCGACGACCAGGATCTTGTCCGCGCCCTCCGCGCTCACCTGCGGCGTCGAGCGCTTGCCCGTCACCGGCCAGCCGTCGCACGACGCCATGCCCCAGGCCATGAAGTCGCCGAAGACCGGCGACGCCTCGCGGAACTCCGGCAGCCGGCCGCGGATGTCGTCCGTCGAGTAGCGGTCCTTGGTGTCCGCGCAGTTGACGGCGAGGAACGACGACTGGAGCGTGGTGTAGTGCCCGTCCGGCTCGCGGCCGTTGAGGGCGTCGGCCAGGAGCAGCAGGGTCGCACCGTCGTCGCCCTGCGCCTGCTCCAGGCCCTGCGTCAGCAGCGGCCAGAGCTGCTTGGAGTACAGCGACTGCGCGATGCCCCCGGTCGCCAGCGACTCCGTCAGGTCGCGTCCCGAGGTGCCCGGGATCGGCTTGCCGTCGAGCCGCTCCAGCAGGTCCGCGACGTCGGCGGTGGCGGCCGCGGGCTCGCCGGCGCCGGCGTCGCCGAGGGGGCACTGCTCGCCCTGCCGCGCGCAGTCCTCGGCGTAGTTCTCCAGCGCCCGCTGGAAGCCCTTCGCC
This sequence comes from Streptomyces aculeolatus, assembly GCF_020400605.1. Taxonomy (GTDB): domain Bacteria; phylum Actinomycetota; class Actinomycetes; order Streptomycetales; family Streptomycetaceae; genus Streptomyces; species Streptomyces aculeolatus. The sequence goes on from NZ_JAINRD010000006.1 coordinate 212,499, forward strand.
TGCGCCAGCGAGCGCTGCGCGCTGTTCTGCGTCGGGTCCACGGGGCTGTCGAGCACGGCCCGGCCGATCCGCTCGGGGAAGAGGTGGGCGTAGACGGCGCCCAGTTCGGTGCCGTAGGAGATGCCGAAGTAGTGCATCTTGTCGTCGCCGAGCGCGGCGCGCATGAGGTCCATGTCGCGGGCGGCGTTCTCGGTGCCGACGTACGGCAGGATCTTGCCGGACTTCTTCTCGCAGGCGTCGGCGAAGCCGTGGATCCGGTCGAGGTACGCCTTCTCCTCCGCCTTGTCGTCGGGGGTGTTGTCGGCGGCGAAGTACTTGTCGAGCGCACGGTCGCCGAGGCAGTGCACCCCGTCGCTGCGGCCGACGCCGCGCGGGTCGAAGCTGACGAGGTCGTAGCGCTCGTTCAGCGTCCTGTACTGGCCGGCGAGGCCCGGGAGGGTGTCGATGCCCGAGCCGCCGGGGCCGCCGAAGTTGAAGAGCAGCGAGCCGACGCGCTCCTTCCCCGGCCCGGTGGCCTCGGCGCGGATCATGGCGATGCCGATCTTCTCGCCGTCCGGCTTCTCGTGGTCGAGCGGTACGTCGAGCGTGCCGCACTGCCAGTCGGTCTTCGCGGCCGGGGCCCCCGGCGCGGGCTTCGGGAGGTTCTTGCACGCCCCCCACTGGATGCCCGCGGCCGCCGCGCCGTCCTCCAGCCCGCCGGCGCGCTCGGACGACGACGCGATGCCGCAGCCGCCCGCGGCCAGGGCGGTCAGCAGGACGGTGGCGGCGGTGACGGCGGTGGCGGCGGTGGTCGGTCTGGTGACCCGCACGTAGGCTCCCGGTCTCGGCGGTGGCGGACTGCCATCGTCCGGCGGTGCGCGTACGGCCGCGCGCTGCGCGGTGCGTACGGGTGAGTACGGTGGGCCCGTACCGTTCACCCCCGCCGCCCGGGAGGCCGCGTGTCCTACTACGTCCTCGACTACTCGTACGTCGACGACTACCTGGAGCGGCGGGACTCCTACCGCCAGGCGCACCTCGACCTCATCCGCGAGTGCCACCGGCGCGGCGACCTCGTCATGGCCGGCGCCATGACGGAGGCCCCGCCGCGCGGCCTGATCGTCTGGCGGACCGACGGCCCCGGGCCCGCCGAGGAGTTCGTCAGGAAGGACCCGTACGTCGCGAACGGGCTGGTGGACGAGTGGAGCATCCGCCCCTGGAACGTCGTCGACCTCTGAGCCGCACGCGCCCCCCCCGCGCGCTACAGCGCGCCCTTGCGGGTCAGGTGCGTGAACGACAGCCACCCCGGCAGTACCGGCATCCAGAACGTCAGGAGCCGGAACAGCAGGACCGCCGACAGCGCCGTGTCGCTGGGCATCCCCGCCGCCGTCAGACCTGCCGTCAGCGCCAGTTCCACCGCGCCCACGCCGCCCGGCGTGGGCGCGGCCGAGCCCAGTGCGTTGCCGGCGAGGAAGACGACGGCGACGCTCGCGAAGCTGAGGTCGCCGCCGAAGGCCCGTACCGAGGCGTCCAGGCAGAGCACGAACGACAGCGTCATCAGCACCATGCCGCCGATGCCCGCCGCCAGCTTCTGCGGGCGCTGGAGCACGTCCAGCATGCGCGGTACCACGCCGGCGAACAGCGACCGGATCCGCGACGAGACGGCCTTCCGCAGCAACGGTACGGCGGTGATGATCAGGATCAGCACCGCCGCAGCGAGCAGCCCTGCGATGACCGTGCGGGACGGGGAGAGCGACGGCGTCCGCTCGGTCCCCGTCAGATAGCCGAAGGTCAGCAGCAGCAGGATGTGGCTGCCGAGCCCGAAGAGCTGCGACGCGCCCACGCTGGCGACCGCCAGGCCCGGCCGTACGCCCGACTTCTGCAGGAAGCGGGTGTTGAGCGCGACCCCGCCGACCGCCGCCGGCGCGACCAGCTTGACGAACGAGGCGGCGACCTGCGCCAGCACCGTACGCCCGTACGGCACCCGCTCGGGGACGAAGCCCAGCAGCGACAGCGCGGCGGCCAGGTAGGTGGCGGCGGAGAAGACCGCGGCCAGCGCCGCCCAGCGCCAGTTGGCCTGCGACAGCACGTCGTCGATCTTGACGTGGGTGAGCTGCGTCAGCAGGAAGTACGCGGCGAAGACGCCCGCGATGATGCTGACGAGCGTGCGCGGCCGGATCCGCTCGATCCGTACCGGCTCCACCGGCGCCTGCGGCCGGATCAGCAGCACGTGCTGGCGGATCTGCGTGAGCACGTCCTCCTCGCGGGCCTCGTCCAGGGCGCCCTCGATCGCCCTCTTCTCCGCCTGCTTGGCTTTCCGCATGCTCTTGCGGTCCCCGGCCGCCTGGCTCCTGCGCGACCGCGACGCCTCGATGACCGCCTCGCGCTCGCGCGCCGCCCGCTCGCGGGAGAGCCGGCGCAACTCCGCGCGGGTGTCCCGGGTCAGCGCGATGGGCTGCAGCAGCGGCAGCGCGTCGGCGACCGCGTCCGGCCCGAGCACCTCCACCGCCGCCGCGACCGCCCGCTCGGCGCCGATGCGCAGCGCGAACGTGGTGAGCAACTGGGCGATGTCCATGCGCAGCACGACGTCGCCCGCGGCGATGTCGCCGTTGCTGAGGTCGGTGAGGATCACCTTGCCCGAGCGCGCCACCAGCACCGCGTCCGCGTCGAGCCGGCGGTGCGCGATGCGGCGCGACTGCAGCGCCCTGACCTGCCGCCAGGTCTCGCACATCAGAAGGTCGGTGATCACCTCGTCGGGGACGGTGTTCAGCGGCCGGCCGCCGGTGTGTTCGTAGACGAGTATGACCGCGTCGGGGCCGAGGTCCGAGGTGGCGATGAGCTTGGGGGCGTTGGCGCCGGCGGCGATCGCGGCGTACGACAGCAGCGCCTCCTGCTCCAGCGCCTGGCGCAGCGACTGCATGCTGCGCCGCTGGTAGACGCCGCGCAGCGACAGGCGGCGCCAGGCGCGGTAGAAGAAGCCCTGGGCCTGCTGCTCGCGGTCGACGACGGTGACGTCCAGCGGCGGGCCGTCCTCCAGCGTGACGACGAACCGCCGCCCGCGGCCGTCGCCCTCCAGGTCCGGCTGCTCCTCCGGGACCAGCGCGCTGACGGGCCGGAAGCCGACGCGGCGCAGGCCGGCGAGGAGGTTGCGGCCGGTGGGGCGGACGTTGGGGGAGCCGACCGCGTACATCGTGCCGTAGGCGACGGTCCAGCCGATCAGGACGGTGAGCAGGATGGCGAACGGGGTGGTGTAGCCGCCGACGAGCACCGCGAGGCCGTCGAGCACCAGGACCGTCCACATCAGCACGCGCCAGCGGGCGTGCCTGGCCATGCCGACGGCGGTCATGTACGCGATGACGGGGGCGAGATACCCGTGCACGGGGTCGGTGCGCTCGCCGTCGCGGGCGATCTGCGTCAGCGCCCCCTGCACGGAGCCGGGGGCGGCCTCGGACACCCAGAGCGAGACGGCGAGCCCGGCGCCGTGCGCGAGGACGGCGGCGAGCACGCCGTCGGCGATGCGCAGGCCGTCGCGCTTGACGAGGCGTTCGACGGCGAAGGCGACCGGGACGATGAGGACGGCGATGCTGGAGGTCAGGCCGCCGAGGGTGACGACGAACGAGGGCGTGTACTCGGCGCCCTTGGTGATGTCCTCCTCCAGGCCCTCGGTGGTGGCGTGCGCGACGGTCGCCAGGCCCAGCACGGCGGCGATGCCGAGAAGGCCGAGGAGCAGCCGCATGAGGTCGGAGGGGCGGTGCACGCGGGCGGGGAGGAGGGGGTCGTCGCCCTCGATGGGGCCGGGGGCGGCGCGGCGGCGGGAGTCGTGGCGGTTGGGGGCGGCGGGGGAGTGGGGGCGGGGGCCGTCGGGGCGGGGGGTGTCGTAGAGGCCGCGGGGCGGACCCTCCCGGCCCTTCCCGTCTCCCTCGTCCGCCCTGCCCTCGCTGCCGTTCCCGTCCTCCCTGTCCTGCCTGCCCTGCCTGTCCCGCCTTCCCTTGCTCTCCCCCTCGTCACCTTCCCGGCGGGCAGGACTCTGCGCCTCCGTGGCCGGCTCTGCCGGCGGAGGCTCGGCCGCGCGGTCGCGCCGCATGCCCTGGGTTGTCCCGTCTTCGTCTCGTATCACCAGTCACCGCCCGCACGATGGTGGCACGAGCATGTCTTTGATGGTCGCATCCGGGTGGCCTTGGCAGCGGTGCACCCTGTGCCTGCCGCCGCGCCGGACTGTCGGCGCTCTGCGGCAGGATGGGTCGGATGGACGACGCGACGCCTTCCGCCGGCGGCCCGGGGCCCGACGCGGCCCTTCTCGACGAGTACGCGGATCTGGTGCTCTCCGTGGCAGAGGGCATCCCGCCGGGCCGCGTGATGACGTACGGGGATGTGGCGGAGTTCATGGAGCGCGGCGGGCCGCGGCAGGTGGGCCGCGTCATGGCGCTCTACGGGAGCTCCGTGCCCTGGTGGCGCGTGGTGCGCGCGGACGGCCGGCTGCTGCCGGGCCACGAGCGCGAGGCCCTGGAGCAGTACCGCATGGAGGGCACGCCGCTGCGCGCCACCACCGCCGGTGAGCAGCGCATCGACATCCGCCGCGCCCGCTGGGACGGCAGCGGCGGCGGTGTCGGGGGTCATATCTGACAGCTTCCGACACCGGGCACCAAACGGCCCGGGCCGCCGCCCGTACGGAGTACGGTTCGGCAACCGGCACCTGAATCCCGTCCTCTGCCACCGGCGATACATGTGAGCACTTTGTCCGTCTCCTCCCCGGCCTACCGGCTCGTCCGCACCGCGCCCGTGCGGCCGGTCCCCCCTGTGCCGGACGCAGCGCAGCGCGCGGTGGTTCATCACGGGGAGGGACCGCTTCTCGTGCTCGCCGGGCCGGGGACGGGCAAGACCACGACTCTGGTGGAGGCCGTCACCGAGCGGATCAGGCGCGGCACGGACCCCGAGCGGATCCTCGTGCTGACGTTCAGCCGCAAGGCGGCGGTGGAGCTGCGGGACCGGATGGCGGCCCGGCTGGACGGCGCGCCGGCGCCGCAGGCGAGCACCTTCCACTCGTACTGCTACGCGCTGGTGCGGGCGCACCAGGACGCCGAGATGTTCGTCGAACCGCTGCGGCTGCTGTCCGGCCCGGAACAGGACGTCGTCGTACGGGAACTGCTCGCCGGCCACGACGGGGACGGCGCGCGGGCGCGGGTGTCCTGGCCGGCCGAGCTGCGGGCCTGCCTGACGACGCGCGGGTTCGCCGACGAGGTGCGGGCGGTGCTGGCGCGCAGCCGGGAGCTGGGCCTGGGGGCGGCGGCGCTGGACCGGTTCGCGGCGGCGTCGGGGCGGCCGGACTGGGCGGCGGCGGGGGAGTTCCTTGCGGAGTACCTGGACGTGCTCGACATGCAGGGGGTGCTGGACTACGCGGAGCTGGTGCACCGGGCGGTGCTGCTGGCCGAGACGGAGCGGGTGGCGGCGGACCTGGCGGGGCGCTACGACGCGGTGTTCGTCGACGAGTACCAGGACACGGACGTGGCGCAGGTGCGGCTGCTGCGGGCGCTGGCGGGCGGCGGCCGGACGCTGGTGGCCTTCGGCGACCCGGACCAGTCGATCTACGCGTTCCGGGGGGCGGACGTCGGCGGGATCCTGACGTTCCCGGAGGTCTTCCCGCGGCGGGACGGCTCCCCGGCGCCGGTCTCGGTGCTGGGCACGTCGCGGCGCTCGGGCGCGCGGCTGCTGGCGGCGACGCGGCTGCTCACCCGCCGGATGCCGCTGCCGCGGCTGCCGTCGGCGGCGGTACGGGCGCACCGGGGGCTGGCGCCGGTGCGCGACGGGGGGCGGGTGGAGGCGTACACGTACCCGACGGCGAGCGGCGAACTGGACAACGTCGCGGACATCCTGCGCCGGGCGCACCTCGAAGACGGCGTGCCCTGGGGCGAGATGGCGGTCCTGGTCCGCGCGGGGGCCCGTACGATCCCGTCGGTCCGGCGCGCCCTGACGTCGGCGGGGGTGCCGCTGCACATAGCGGGCGACGACCTCCCCCTGCGCCACGAACCGGCGGTCCAGCCGCTGCTGACGGCGCTGCGCACCACGGCCACCGCCGCGATCCCGCCTGCGGCGGGGCCCGGCGGACGACCGGCCTCCGGCGAACCGGGCGCCGCCGATGCCACGGACGCCGTGGAGTCCGGTGCCGGTCCGGCGACGGGGCGTACCCCGGCAACGGGTGGGCGGGAGGGGGACCCGGCGCCGGAGGCACCGTCCGGCGCGGCGGAGGCCGCGGAGCCCGACGGGGGGACGGGCCCCGACGAGCCCTCCGCCGACCCCGCACCCAACGGTGAACCGCCGAGCGGCCCCGGCGCCACCGCAACCGATCCCCCCTGGATCCCCGCCGACGTCGCCATCTCCCTCCTCTCCTCCCCCCTGGGCGGCATGGACGCCGCCGACCTCCGCCGCCTCGGCCGCGCCCTCCGCGAGGAGGAACGCGCCGCCGGGCGGTCCGTACCGCGCCCCTCCGACGTGCTCATCGCCGAGGCGCTCGCAGAGCCCCGCCGCCTCGTCGTCCACGACCGCGCCTACGCCGGCGGCGCCCACCGCCTCGGCGTACTCCTGCGCAAGGCCCGCGACCTCCTCACCCGCGGCGGCACCGCCGAGGCCGCGCTGTGGGAGCTGTGGGACGGCACCCCCTGGCCCGCCCGGCTGCAGCGCGCCGCCGCCCGCGGCGGTCCCGCCGGGCGCAACGCCGACCGCGATCTCGACGCCGTCTGCGCCCTGTTCGAGGCCGCCGCCCGCGCCGAGGAGCGCACCGGCGGCCGCGGCGCCCTCAACTTCCTCGAAGAACTCGACGCCCAGGACATCGCCGCCGACGTCCTCACCCGCCGCGCCGACGACCCGGCCGGCCCCGACGCCGTACGCCTCATGACCGCGCACCGCGCCAAGGGCCTGGAGTGGCGGCTCGTCGTCGTCGCCCAGGTCCAGGAGGGCCTCTGGCCCGACCTGCGCCGCCGCGGCTCCCTGCTGGAGGCGGACCGCATCGGCCGCGACGGCCTCGCCGAGCCGCTGCCGCCCGGCGCGATCCTCGCCGAGGAGCGGCGGCTGTTCTACGTCGCCGCCACCCGCGCCCGCGAACGGCTCGTCGTCACCGCCGTGAAGGCGCCCGCGGAGGACGGCGACCAGCCCTCGCGGTTCCTCGCCGAACTCGGCGTCGAGCCCAAGGACGTCACCGGCCGCCCCCGCCGCCCGCTCTCCGTCGCCGCGATGGTCGCCGAACTGCGCGCGACGACCGTCGACCCCGAGGCGTCCGACGCCCTGCGCGCCGCCGCCGCCGAGCGGCTGGCCCGGCTGGCGGCGCCGGCGGACGACGGCCGTCCGCTGGTGCCCGCCGCGCACCCGGACCGCTGGTGGGGCCTGGAGGAGGCGACGGAGAACGTGGTGCCGCTGCGCGACCGGGACCAGCCCGTGGCGCTCTCCGGCAGCGCCGTGGGGCAGTTGGTCGACACGTGCGCGCTGCAGTGGTTCCTCGGCCGCGAGGTACGGGCCGACGCGCCGGCCTCCGCCGCCCAGGGCTTCGGGCTCGTCGTCCACGCCCTCGCCGACGAGGTCGCCTCCGGCCGCACCCCCGCCGACCTGGACGCGCTCATGGAGCGCCTCGACGGGGTCTGGGACGGCCTCGCGTTCGACGCCCCGTGGAAGTCCGCGCAGGAGAAGGAGAACGCCCGCGCCGCGCTGGAGCGCTTCCTGCGCTGGCACGTGCTGGAGCGCGGCCGCCGGCCGGTGGCCAGCGAGCAGGACTTCGACGTCACGCTGAAGGCCGGCACGTACGAGGTGCAGATCAAGGGCACGATGGACCGGGTCGAGGAGGACGCGGACGGCCGCGCGTACGTCGTGGACTTCAAGACCGGCAAGTCGCGGCCGACCGGCCCCGAGGTCGCCGAGCACGCGCAACTCGCCGTGTACCAGGCCGCCGTCGCCGAGGGTGCGGCCGGCGCGGACCGCACCGTGTCCGGCGGCGCCGAGCTGGTCCACCTGCGGATCGGGGCGCCCGTCCGGGAGGGCGGCGACGCCCTGCCGAAGGTGCAGCAGCAGCCACCGCCGGAGGGCGACTGGGTGCCCAGGATGCTCGCCACCGCCGCCGCCCGGGTACTGGACGAACGCTTCGGGCCGACGCCCGGCGACCACTGCGCGCAGTGCTCCTTCCGCAGCTCGTGCAGCGCCCGCCCGGAGGGCCGGCACGTCGTGGAGTGAGACCACACTGTGAGACCCGGTGTGACACCGCCAGCTTGTATGTGGTCGTATGACCAATCGGTCAGGCGTAAGCAACAAGTAAGGATTGACTGTGCGGAAGAGCGTGGTGGCGGCGGCTCTGGTCTCGGCCCTCGGTGTGACGGCCCTGTCGGCGTGCGGCAGCGAGGACAGCGGTCTCGCGGGCAAGTCGGCCGAGGAGATCCAGGACGAGACGGTGGACGCCATGCGCTCCGCCAAGTCGATGACGCTGGACTTCAAGCAGACCGGCACCCAGCAGACGTCCATGAACCTGGCGCTCACCAAGGGCGGGGAGTGCAAGGGCAGCATCGGCCTCAACGGCGCCAACGCCGAAGTCCTGCGCGTCGACGGCAAGTCGTACATGAAGCCGGACACGAAGTTCTGGGAGCAGAACGCCGGCAGCCCGGAGCAGGCGCAGCTCATCGCGGCGACGGTGGGTGACCGCTGGGTGGAGACGGGCAGCACCGGGCAGGACGACTTCGGCGCCTTCTGCGACCTCGACACGGTCCTCAAGGGCCTGGACGAGGACAAGGGCGACAAGAACGACAACACCGAGAAGGGCGACGAGGGCGAGGTGCGGGGCACCCCGACCATCACGCTGATCACGAAGAAGGACGGCGAGACCACGACGGTGCACATCGCCACCGAGGGCGAGCCGTACATCCTCAAGATGGAGATCGAGGGCGGGGACGAGCCGGGCTCGGCCGAGTTCACCGAGTTCAACGAGAAGGTCGAGGTCACCGCGCCCACCGACGCCGTCAACCTGAACGAGCTGGGCGGCTGAACCCCCGGATGGCACCGGGCGCTCACGCCCCGTAGCACAGCACCCGTCCCTTGCACCCGCCGGCAGCCGCGCGACCCCGGCTGTCGGCGGGCGCCGCTACGCTCGCTGGAATGCCGGCCCGTATCACCCACCCCGACCAGCTCAAGGAGCTCCTCGGGATCCCCTTCACCGCGGAGCAGACGGCGTGCATCACCGCACCGCCCGCCCCGCAGGTCATCGTGGCGGGTGCGGGGTCCGGCAAGACGACGGTGATGGCGGCCCGGGTCGTGTGGCTGGTCGGCACGGGGCAGGTGGCACCGGAGCAGGTGCTGGGGCTGACGTTCACGAACAAGGCGGCCGCGGAGCTGGCGGAGCGGGTGCGCCGGGCGCTGGCGCAGGCGGGCGTCACGCCCGCGGACGGGGCGTACGGCGAAGGGGCGCCCGGCGGCGGGCCGTTCGCCACCGCGGACCCCGGCGACGGCTCCGCGGAGCCCGGCGAGCCGCGGATCTCCACGTACCACGCCTTCGCCGGCCAACTGCTCAAGGACCACGGCCTGCGCGTCGGCCTCGAACCCGGCGCCCGCCTCCTCGCCGACGCCACCCGCTACCAGCTCGCCGCCCACGTCCTGCGCACCGCCCCCGGCCCGTACCCCGCGCTGACGAAGTCCCTGCCGACGCTCGTCAGCGAACTGCTCGCGCTCGACGCCGAGCTGGCGGAACACCTCGTGGAGCCCGACGCGCTCGCCGAGTTCGGCACCGCGCAGCTCGCCGAGCTGGACCGGGTCCGGCTCACCAACGACGAGCTGCGCAAGGCCCCCAGGGCCGCGCAGGCCCGGCTGGAGCTGCTGGACCTCGTACGGGCCTACCGGCGCGAGAAGCGCCGCCGCGACCTGCTCGACTTCGGCGACCAGATCGCCCACTCCGCGCTGCTCGCCGAGAACCACCCGGCGGTGGGGCGGCAGCTGCGCGAGGAGTGCCGGGTGGTGCTCCTCGACGAGTACCAGGACACGTCCGTCGCCCAGCGGCGGCTGCTCGCGGCGTTGTTCGGCGGCTCCGGCGGCTCCGGCGGCTCCGGCGGCGGCGCGGGGCACGCGGTGACCGCCGTCGGCGACCCCTGCCAGGCGATCTACGGCTGGCGCGGCGCCTCCGTCGCCAACCTCGACGACTTCCCCGTCCACTTCCCGTACGCCGACGGCACCCCCGCGCGCCGCCAGGCGCTCGGCGAGAACCGGCGCAGCGGCGGGCGCCTGCTCGCGCTCGCCAACGGCCTCGCCGCCCCCCTGCGCGAGCGCCACGTCGGCGTCGAGGCGCTGCGCCCCGCCCCCGGCGCGGAGCGGCACGGCACGGTGCGCTGCGCGCTGCTGCCGACGTACGCGGCGGAGCTGGAGTGGCTGGCGGACTCGGTGGCCCATCTGGTGCGTACGGGCACGGCCCCCGGCGACGTCGCCGTACTGTGCCGCACCGCGGGCGACTTCGGCGACATCCAGGCGGCGCTGGTCGCCCGGGACGTACCCGTGGAGGTCGTGGGGCTGGCCGGGCTGCTGGACCTGCCGGAGGTCGCGGACCTGGTGGCGATGTGCGAGGTGCTCCAGGACCCGACCGCCAACGCCGCGCTCGTCCGCCTGCTGACCGGCCCGCGGTGGCGCGTCGGCGCCCGCGACCTGGCCCTGTTGGGCCGCCGCGCGCGGCTGCTGGTGGCCACGGCGGGCCCGGACGGCGAGCCGGACGCCGACGAGCGGCTGGCGCAGGCCGTCGAGGGTGTCGACCCGGCGGAGGTGGCGTCGCTGGCCGACGCGCTGGACACGTTCCTCGAAGCCCGCAGGACCGACGACGGGCTGCCGTTCGGCGCCGCCGCGCAGCAGCGGTTCGCCCGGCTGGCGACGGAGCTGCGCGAGCTGCGGCGGTCGCTGGCGGACCCGCTGATGGACGTGCTGCACCGGGTGCTCGGGGTGACGGGCCTGGAGGTCGAGCTGTCCGCGTCGCCGCACGCGCTGGCGGCGCGGCGGCGCGAGACGCTGTCGCGCTTCCTCGACGTCGCCGCCGACTACGCCTCGTCGGCCGCGCTCGACGGGGAGGCGACGCTGCTGGGTTTTCTGGGCTTCCTGCGGACGGCGGCGCAGTACGAGAAGGGGCTCGACAGCTCGCTGCCGGGCGACGGGCGGGACACGGTCAAGGTGCTCACGGCGCACAAGGCGAAGGGCCTGGAGTGGGACGTCGTGGTGGTGCCCGGGCTGGTGGAGAAGCACTTCCCGAGCCGGCAGCCGCGCGAGTCGTGGGTCACGCAGGGCAAGGTGCTGCCGCACGCGCTGCGGGGGGACGCGGAGACGCTGCCCGACGTGGCGGAGTGGACCGCGCGCGGGCTGAAGGACTTCAAGGCGGCGATGCGGGAGCACCAGGAGGTGGAGGAGCTGCGCCTCGGGTACGTCACGGTGACCCGCCCGCGGTCGCTGCTCCTGGGCTCGGGGCACTGGTGGGGGCCGACGCAGAAGGAGGCGCGGGGCCCGTCGGCGTTCCTGCACGCGCTGCGGGAGCACTGCGAAGGCGGCGGCGGGGAGGTCGAGGCCTGGGCCCCGGAGCCGCCGGCGGAGGCGGAGAACCCGGCCCTGGCGGAGCACGCGGCGGAGCGCGCCTGGCCGCTCCCGCTGGACCCCGCGGCGGCGAAGCGGCGCCGCGAGTCGGCGGAGGCGGTCGAGGCGGCGCTGGCCCGCCGGGCCGCGGCGGAGGAGCACTCCCCGGACGCCGGCGCCTCCGAAGGCGCCCGCCCGCACCCCCTCGGGCCCGCGGACGTACGGGTCGTCGAGTCCTGGGACCGGGACATCGACGCCCTCGAAGCCGAACTGCTCGCCGCCCGGCAGCCCGTCCGCGACGTCACCCTGCCCGCCTCCCTCACGGCCTCGCAGCTCCTGCGGCTGGCCGCGGACGCCGAGGAGTTCACGCGGGAGCTGGCCCGGCCCATGCCCCGTCCGCCGATGCCCGCCGCGCGGCGCGGGACGCGGTTCCACGCCTGGGTCGAGTCGCGGTTCGAGGCGCTGCCGCTGCCCATGCTCGGCCCCGACGAGCTGCCCGGCGGCGAGGAGGACGCCCCGGAGATCGCCGACGAGCGGGAGCTGGCCGCGCTCAAGGAGGCGTTCGAGCGGTCCCCGTACGCCCGGCGCACCCCGTACCGCCTGGAGGCCCCCTTCCAGATCGGCCTCGCCGGCCGCCTCGTCCGCGGGCGCATCGACGCGGTGTACCGCGCGCCCGGCGGGGGCTACGAGATCGTCGACTGGAAGACCGGCCGCAGCGGCAGCGCCGACCCCCTCCAGCTCGCCGTCTACCGCCTCGCCTGGGCCGAGCAGGAGCGGCTGCCGCTCGCCGACGTCACCGCCGCCTTCCTCTACGTACGCACCGGGGAGATCGTGCGTCCCGCCACACTCCCGGGCAGAGCGGAGCTTGAGGCCCTGCTGGCCGGCCGGACGGATTAGGCTCGGGGGCATGAGCATCACCCCCGGCAGCGTCGCCGACCCTTCGGCGTACCTGCGGGACGAGCGCGCGGGGGCCGTGTGCGGCGCGGCGGAAGGGGAGCAGCAGTGACCACGGGCATCGACCGGGCGCCCTCGGGACCGGTCTCCTTCACGGCGGACAGCGGCGTCGACCGCGCCGCCCACCACCGTATCGACGAGGCGTGGCTGGCGGCCGCGTGGAGCCATCCGACGACCCGTGTCTTCGTGGTCTGCGAGGGCCAGGTGCTCATCGACGACACCGCGGAGGGCGGCACGAGGCTGGTCACGACGCCGGCGTTCGAGGCCCCGCCGACCGAGCAGCACCGCTACTTCCTCGGCACCGACTCCGGCGGCGTGCGCTACTTCGCGCTGCAGAAGGACTCGCTGCCCGGCCGCATGGACGACACCGCGCGCCCGGCGGGGCTGCGGGAGGCGGGGCTGCTGCTGTCGGAGCAGGACGCCGGGCTGATGGTGCACGCCGTCGCGCTGGAGAACTGGCAGCGGCTGCACCGCTTCTGCTCGCGCTGCGGCGAGCGCACGGTCATCGCCGCCGCGGGCCACATCCGCCGCTGCCCGGCGTGCGGCGCGGAGCACTACCCGCGGACCGACCCCGCCGTGATCATGGCCGTGACGGACCCGGAGGACCGGATCCTGCTGGGCCGCCAGGTGCACTGGCCGGAGGGCCGCTTCTCGACGCTCGCGGGCTTCGTCGAGCCCGGCGAGTCGCTGGAGCACGCGGTGCGGCGGGAGGTCTTCGAGGAGGCGGGGGTGGTGGTCGGCGACGTGGAGTACGTGGCCAGCCAGCCGTGGCCGTTCCCGTCGAGCCTGATGGTGGGCTTCCTCGCGCGCGCTGCGGACGCCGAGGGCGCGCGGATCCAGGTGGACGGCGAGGAGTTGCACGAGGCGCGCTGGTTCTCGCGCGAGGAGCTGGGCGCCGCGTACGAGAGCGGCGAGGTGCTGCCGCCGTACGGGATCTCGATCGCGGGACGGCTGATCGAGCTGTGGTACGGCTCGGACCTGCCGCGGCGGCCGGGGTGACGGCCGCCGCGGGTCCTGCGGGCCGCTGCCGGCGGGGCGGCGGTGCCGGTGCCGGCGGCCCCGTGGCGGCGGTCAGGCGCCGAGGGCGGCTTTGACCTGTGCCAGGGAGGGGTTGGGCATCGCGACGGACTCGCCGCCCTGCCGCGGCACGACGACGACGGTGGGCACGAGCTGGTTGCCGTTGTTGACGCTCTCGACGTAGGCGGCGGACTCCGGGTCCTGCTCGATGTTGATCTCCTCGAACGAGATGCCCTCGCGGTCCATCTGGCTCTTGAGCCGACGGCAGTAGCCGCACCAGGTGGTGCTGTACATCGTGACGGTGCCCGCCATGTCGCTGCGCTCCTTTGGGGGTCGGCCGGGTCGCGGCGTGATCTGTTCCGGAAGGTGAACGTACCCGGGAACGCGGCCATTCCCGTAGCCCCGGCCGCTATCTGTGGACAACCCGGCGGCTCGCAGCGGGCCTGTGGACAACGGCACACCCGTCCCGGGGGACCTGGCAGCATGGCGGGGTGACAGCAGCACCGCAGCCCCCGCCGTCCTCGCAGCCCTCCCTGTCCCCGGAGTCCACGGAGTTCCCGGACGTCCCGGGCTCGGCGGACGAGGTGCTGGCCGGGCTCGACCCGGAGCAGCGCGAGGTGGCGACGGCGCTGCGGGGCCCGGTGTGCGTGCTGGCCGGCGCGGGCACGGGCAAGACGCGCGCGATCACGCACCGCATCGCGTACGGCGTGCGGGCCGGCGTGCTGCAGCCCGCGAGCGTGCTGGCCGTCACGTTCACGAACCGGGCGGCCGGCGAGATGCGCGGCCGGCTGCGCCAGCTCGGCGCCCCGGGCGTGCAGGCGCGGACGTTCCACTCCGCCGCGCTGCGGCAGTTGCAGTACTTCTGGCCGCGGGCCGTCGGCGGCGAGCTGCCGCGGCTGCTGGAGCGCAAGGTCCAGTTGGTCGCGGAGGCCGCGGCGCGCACCCGCGTCCGGCTCGACCGGAACGAGCTGCGGGACGTCACCGGCGAGCTGGAGTGGGCGAAGGTCACGCAGACCGCTCCCGAGGACTACGCGGCGGCGATCGCCAAGACCGGCCGCGACGCCCCCCGGGACCCGGCGGAGATCACCGGTATCTACCGGGGGTACGAGCAGTTGAAGCGCGACCGCGGCGTCATCGACTTCGAGGACGTGCTGCTGCTCACGGTGGGCGTGCTCCAGGACCGGCCGGACATCGCCGAGCAGGTGCACCGGCAGTACCAGCACTTCGTCGTCGACGAGTACCAGGACGTCAGCCCGCTCCAGCAGCGGCTGCTCGAGCTGTGGCTCGGCGGCCGGGACAGCCTGTGCGTCGTCGGCGACGCCAGCCAGACGATCTACTCCTTCACCGGCGCCACCCCCGACCACCTGCTGGACTTCCGCGTCCGGCACCCGGAGGCCACGGTCGTCAAGCTCGTCCGGGACTACCGCTCGACGCCCCAGGTCGTCCACCTGGCCAACGGCGTGCTGGCCCAGGCCACGGGGCGGGCCGCAGCCGCCCGCCTGGAGCTGGTCGCGCAGCGCGAGGCGGGCCCCGAGCCCGCCTTCACGGAGTACGCGGACGAGCCGGCCGAGGCCGAGGGCACCGCCCGGCACATCCGCCGGCTCATCGACGCGGGCGTGGCGCCCAGCTCCATCGCCGTGCTCTACCGGATCAACGCCCAGTCGGAGGTCTACGAGCAGGCGCTCGCCGACCGCTCCGTGCCGTACCAGCTGCGGGGCGCCGAGCGGTTCTTCGAGCGGCCCGAGGTGCGCGAGGCCGGGGTCAAGCTGCGCGGCGCGGCCGTGGGCGGCAAGAACGACGCGATGCTCGACGAGGCCGGCCGGGACGGCGACCTGGCCGCGCAGGTCCGGGCCGTGCTGGGCTGGTCGCCGGAGCCGCCGGCGGGCTCCGGCACCGTGCGGGACCGCTGGGAGTCGCTGGCCGCGCTGGTGCGGCTGGCCGAGGACTTCGGCCGGGCCAGGCCGGGGGCGACGCTGCGGGACCTGGTCGGCGAGCTGGCCGAGCGCGCGGCCGCGCAGCACGCGCCGACGGTCGAGGGTGTGACGCTCGCCTCACTGCACGCCGCGAAGGGCCTGGAGTGGGACGCGGTGTTCCTGGTGGGGCTCACGGAGGGCATGCTGCCGATCACGTACGCCAAGACGCCCGAGCAGGTCGAGGAGGAGCGCCGGCTGCTCTACGTCGGCATCACCCGGGCCAGGGTGCACCTGTCGCTGTCCTGGGCGCTGTCCCGCTCGCCGGGCGGGCGGGCCTCGCGGGGGCCGAGCCGCTTCCTGACCGGGCTGCGGCCGGGCTCCGGGCGCGGGGGCGGCGCCGGGGTGGTGTCGCAGGGCGGCGTGGAGCGCGGTGGTGCGGAACGGAGCGCGGCGGCCCGGCGCCGGCGCCGCGGTCCGGTGCGCTGCCGGGTCTGCGGGCGGACGCTCACGGACGCCGGCGAGATCAAGCTGATGCGCTGCGAGGACTGCCCGTCGGACATGGACGAGGGGGTGTACGAGCGGCTGAGGGACTGGCGCGCGGCCCAGGCGCGGCAGCTGGGACAGCCCGCGTACTGCGTCTTCACCGACAAGACCCTGATCGCCATCGCCGAGGCCGTGCCGGCCAACGAGCAGGAACTGTCGGTCATTTCGGGTGTGGGCAAGCGCAAACTCGACCGATATGGTGCCGATGTCCTGGATCTCTGCGCGGGCCGCGAGCCGTCCGGTGAGCCCGCGGAGGAGCCCTGACGGGGTCCGGAATAAAAGTCCCCGAAAAATGGTTTGCGAACGCCGGGACTGTCCTCATAGCCTTCCGGCACGGAAGAACAGCTCTTCACGGAGCCGGTGATTCCGTGTTGTACTAGGAGACCTTGGACCGGTCCGCCGGTCCGAAGAGACAGAGAGGAGGAGAAATCTCATGATCAGCATCACGAAACTCGAAGCTCGTGCCGTCGCCGGTCGCGAGGTCGTCTCCTCCTGCCTGCTCGCCGTCTCCAAGCTCCAGGTCCCCGCCACCGGTCTGTCCGGTGTCCGTGGCGGTCTGGGCGCCGAGATCCGTGACGAGCGACCGACTAAGGCACTCCTTGTAGCAGCGGCGCAGGCTCCGGCCTATGCGGCGGCGGCAGCGGGTGCCGACCTCCAGCAGGAGTGGGCCAATGGCGCCTTTGCGGGCGGCATTGCGGCCACGACGCAGCACATGCGGGCCTTCCGCGGGCCTGATCCCTGGAAAGAACCATCTTGATCAAATCGATCGAGACGGCACCTTCCAGGGCCGCGGAACCCGAACCGGGATCCGCGGCCCTTTTGATTTGCCCAACGCAGAACTTGATCAAGACGACGAGCAAGGACGGAACCGTGTCCCTCCCCGTGCACACCCCGCACAGGCCCACGCCCGACCCCGTGCCCGGCACCACCGACCTGGAGGTCCCCTTGACCCCGCTGACCGCTCTCACCGAGCTCGACGAGCGAATCGACGCGCTCGGCGACCTCGTGCCCTGTCGGAGCTACGACCCCGAGGTGTTCTTCGCGGAGACTCCGGCGGACGTCGAGTACGCCAAGTCCCTCTGCCAGACCTGCCCCGTCCGTGAGGCCTGCCTCGCGGGGGCGAAGGAGCGCCGCGAGCCCTGGGGTGTCTGGGGCGGTGAACTGTTCGTCCAGGGTGTGGTCGTGCCGCGCAAGCGGCCCCGTGGGCGTCCGCGGAAGAACCCGGTCGTGGCATGAACGCCCACGGCACGATCGACCGTCCACGCGCGCACGCACCGGCAGAGCAGGAAACGACGATGAGCCCGTCCACCGACGACCCCGCAGCACGCCACGAAGCAGGCGCCTACGACGAGCGCCAGAACAGGAACCTTCAGATGCAACTCATGCCAGAAGCCCTCGCCCGGGCCCAGTATCGGGACCGGGTGGAGGCCGCGGAACAGGAACGCAGGGCCATGCGCCTCATCGCCGCCCGGCGGATGCAGCGACGGGCCGAGCGCGCGCACATGCGCGCCCGGCGCGCGCTGGCCATGGCGGTCATGCAGTAACGGCCGGGCCGTCACCGCGAGGCGGCCGGCCGGCGGCGGCCACGGCTCCGGCCGCCGGCGGCCGGCCACCGCGCACCGACGCGGGCGCCGTCCGCCGGCCACCGCCGGGCCGCGGCGCCGGTCAGGCGGTCGCCGTCGCCGGGTCCTCCGTCGCAGAACCCTCTTGGGGGTCGTCCTCCGGACGGCCCCCTTCGGCGTACTCGGCGAAGCCCGGCAGCCACTCCGTCAGCTCCTCGCGCATCCGCACCTGGGCGCCGAGCTGGCAGAGCACCCCGATGGTGCTCAGCGTCACCCGGTGTATCAGCAGATACGACGGCGGCAGGTTGAGCTGGCGGCCCAACTGGTGCGCGGGGTTGCGGGGATCGGCGATCCGGGCCGCCTGCGTACGCATCCACTCCCGGCTGAAGGCGAACTCCGGCACCGCCGCCGGCTCGATGATCGGCACCAGATAGTCGATCACCGCCTCCGGGTCCAGCTCCACGTCCGGCTTCACGAACCCCTGCTCCCGCAGCAGCTCGTAGACGTCGTCCGCCTGGCCGTCGAGCGTCATCCCGAGGGCGGTGCCGATCTCCTCCGGCAGCCCGCCCGGCAGCCTGTCCACCGTGCCGAAGTCCATCACCCCGAGCCGCCACTCCTCCGGCTCGCCCTCCTTCACCAGCCGGAAGTTGCCCGGGTGCGGGTCGGCGTGCAACAGGCCCGTACGCGCCGTGCCGGCGAAGAGGAACCGCGCCAGCAACTGACCCACCCGGTCGCGCTCCACCCGCGAGCCGTCCGCTATCAGCTCCGAGACCGGCACCCCGTCCAGCCACTCGGTGACCAGCACCTGGTCCGCCTGGTGCACCACGGCCGGCACCAGCACGTCCGGGTCGTCCGCGAACTCCTCCGCGTACGTGCTCTGGGACCGCGCCTCCAGCTCGTAGTCCAACTCCTCCGAGACCCGGTCCCGCAGCTCCTGGATCAGCGGCTTGACGTCCAGCCCCGGCACCAGCGGCCCCAACAGCCGCGCGAAGCGGCCCAACTGCGCCAGGTCCGACAGCAGCGCCTTGCCCGCGCCCGGGTACTGCACCTTCACCGCCACCTCGCGGCCGTCGTGCCACACCGCCCGGTGCACCTGCCCGATCGACGCCGCCGCCGCGGGCGTGTCCCCGAACTCCAGGAAGAGATCGCGCCAGTCGGGGCCCAGCCGCTCCGCCAGCGCGCCGTGCACCGTGCGCACCGGCATCGGCGGCGCCGCCTCCTGCAGCTTGGTCAGGGCCGCGCGATACGGCCCCGCTATCTCCTCCGGCAGCGCGGACTCGAAGACGGACAGCGCCTGCCCGAACTTCATCGCCCCGCCCTTCAGCTCGCCCAGCGTCTTGAACAACTGCTCGGCGGTGCGCTGCTGGAGCTCGCGGGCGACCAGCTCCGCCGGCCGGCCGCCGAGCCGCTTGCCGAGCCCCCAGGTGGCCCGCCCGGCGAAGCCCACCGGCAGCGAGGCCAGCCTGGCCGTACGCGTGATCGCCTTGCGCGGAAGGTCAGACATGGACCACTCCCGTATCCCGGTCAGCGGCTGCCGCCGCACCGCACCCGCACCTCGGGTGTGGATCGAGCTCCGTCAACTCCCAGGCCAGGCCCGGCAGCGCGAACTCCAGCCGGGCCCCCGTACAGACCGGAAGCCGCCCGTCGAGAAAAGTCAGCGCGTGGGCGGCCGTCAGCCCTGCCACCATTGTCGCCAACGCCACATCGCACGCGGCGACCCCCTCCCGATCACCTCCGGCCCGCCACTGGGCGAGCATTCGCGGCCACTCCGGCTCCCGCTCCGCCCGGGCCGCCGCGAGGCAGCCCGCACAGGCCGAACCACCCGGCAGCACGAGCGGTCCCACCACCCCCGTGCCCTCCAGCACCCCGGCGTACACGTGCGGAATGCCCGCTTCGCGGTACCGCCGCGCGACCTCCGGATCCGGCGCGTACGCACCGAGCCCGTCCCGCGGCGCCAGCACCACGAGCGACACCGACCCGCCCTCGCGGCCGCCCCGCGCCGCCGGCCACGGCCCGGCCCGGCGCACCGCGCCCAGGGCCGCGTCCCTCCGCCGCCGCCCGACGTCCGCCGCGCCCACACCGCCCGGCGCCACGTCCCACGGCTCGACGCAGCCGCCGTCGACGACCTCCACCCCGCCGACCCCCGCGGCGGACAGCAGCGCCGCCACCGAGGCGCCCACCCGCCCGGCGCCGCGCACCACCACCCGCAGCCCCCGCCGCGCCGCCAGCCGCTCCACGGCGGCACCCGGCTCGGGGTGCACGACGGAGAGCGAAGCCCGGTCGCCCCCCAGCCGCGCGGGTATCACCCCACCCCGCCGCCGCGCCCCGGACCGCGGCGGCCCGGGCGGCGGCCGATCCGACGGCGGCGGTCCGGACGGCGGTGGATCGGGCACCGCCGCCGGTCCGGGGCGCGCGGAACGGTGGACGTGGCGTGGAAAGTCGGTGGAGGTCGGGTGGTCGTCCCGGGGAGTTCCCGTGCCGTTCGGCGGGGGCGGCCCCTCGTCGACCAGCCCGGCCCGCGTCAAACGGGCGACGAGCGTGTCCACGGACCCGGGGGAGAGGCCGAACCTGTGCGCCTCGCGGCGCAGCGCGTCCAGCCCGCGCGTGCCGTCCAGCCGACGCAGGAACAGCCCCGTCGCCGAGTCCACCGGATGGATCGACACCGCATGTGCCCTGGTCACGCCCATCTGCATGGTGTGCCTGCCGCGCCAGCTCCGCCGCAGCGCCGGCTTGATCATCGGATGCATCGCGCCCCCCTCGTTCCCCGGACACTCTGCCAGCCCGCCGCCGCACCTCATCATGAGTTATCCACAGGTGCCGGAAAAAGTATTACGAATCGGCTGCGGTGTCCGTGACGGTCCCGCACACCTGCTCCTGGCCGGGACTTTCTCCGCCCTGAACAGGTAACGTCGTGCCGTGCCCGCTGACCCAGAGCACAGCCCAGGACGGCCGAAACCGTCGCGAGCGGTCGAGGTCAGACGCAGTGCGCGCAGACGCAGGACCGTTTCCGCATATCGCGAGGGCGACCGCACCGTCGTGCTGATCCCCGCCCGCATGAGCGAGGCGGAGGAGCAGCGCTGGGTCACGGTCATGCTCGACAAGCTGCAGGCCCAGGAGAACCGGCGGATGCCGGGCGATGCCGAACTGGCCGACCGCGCCCAGCGGCTGTCCGCCCAGTACCTCGACGGGCGGGCCCGGCCCAGCAGCGTGCGGTGGGTCACCAACCAGAACACCCGCTGGGGCTCCTGCACCCCCGCCGAGGGCACGATCCGCCTCTCGCACCGGCTGAAGGGCATGCCCGAGTACGTCATCGACTACGTGCTGATCCACGAGCTGGCACACCTGCTCGTGCCGGGCCACGGCCCCCGCTTCTGGGACCTCGTCGGCGCCTACCCCCGCACCGAGCGCGCCCGCGGCTACCTGGAGGGCGTGGTCGCCGGCGAGAGCCTGCCCTTCATCCCCCGCCCCGCGCCGACCAGCCCCCCGCCCGGTACCGACTAGCCCGGGTCTGCCGTTCGGACCTTGCCGGGACCGGGAGCGTCGGCGGTCTCCCATTCCTGCCTGGACCCCCCGGCGGCTTCTGGCTACGCTGTGGGAGCGCTCCCATCCACGCGCCCCCACGCCCCTGGAGGACCCATGGCGCTCTTCTCCGCTCGCTCACCCCGCCCGCGCGCCCACCGTCCGCGCGCCCCCCGCGGCATGGCATTCGCCCTGCTCGGCGCGGTCCTCACGGCGCTCACCGGCACGGCGGCACCCGCGGGCGCCGCGCCGACCCCGACACCGACATCGGCGTGTGCGGCCAACGGCTTCTGCGAGGACTTCGAGTCCCAGACCGGCACCCAGCCCTCCGGCCGTTGGAGCTTCCAGGCCGCCGACTGCTCCGGTACGGGCACCGTCACCGTGGACACCTCGGTCGCCCACGGCGGTACGACGTCCCTTCGGGTGAACGGCGGCGAGGGGTACTGCAACCACGCCTTCGCCGGCACGGCACTCGATGACGTACCGGCGGGATCCGGGCTGTACGTGCGCTTCTGGGTCCGGCACACCACCGCGCTGCCCGCCCAGCACGTCACGTTCCTCGCCATGCAGGACACGCACGCCCGCGACACCGACCTGCGCATGGGCGGGCAGAACGCCGCCCTGCAGTGGAACCGCGAGTCCGACGACGCCACGCTGCCCGCCCAGAGCCCGGCGGGCGTCGCGCTGAGCGAGCCGCTGCCGGTGGACACGTGGTCGTGCCTGGAGTTCCGGGTCGAGCCGGCCGGCAGGCTGCAGACGTGGCTGGACGGCGAGAGCGTCGAAGGACTGATCGTCGACGACACCCCCACCCAGGACGTCGACGCGCAGTGGCTGAACGGCGGCACCTGGCAGCCCGTGCTCGCGGACCTGCGCCTGGGCTGGGAGAGCTACGGCCAGGGCACCGACACCCTCTGGTATGACGACGTCGCCGTGGGCACCGACCGCGTCGGCTGTGCCTGACGCCGCTGACGGCGTCCCCGCCCGGCCCGGGTCCGTACGGACGGACCCGGGCCGGGCCGGCGCGTGCTTCCGGGCGGCGTTCAGCAGGTGTTCTGCGAGGAGTTGACCAACTCGACGTTCCGTACGACGGTGTTCTCGCCGCACGGATTCTCGTTGATCGCGGAGTTCGTCACCCGGACGTTCTGCAGGGTGATGTCCCGGTTGTTGGCGAACTCGCCGCGGGCCGCGAGGCGGATGTCGCCCGGTCCCGCGATGGTGCCGCTCTCGCCGGCGATGGTGACGTTGTAACAGTTCTCCACGAGGACGGCGTTGCTGCCGGTGTCGGCGATGTCGACGCGGTCGATGACCGCGCCGCCGCTCTCGGAGACGCAGAAGATCCCGCGCCCGCCGCCGCGCGCGATGACCTGGTCGACGTGCACGTTCGTCGCGTAGCTGCCGCCGATGCGGCCGTTGCGGTTGGCCATGCGGAAGGCGGCGTAGCCGGTGCCGGTGCCCGCGTCGACGGCGTCGACCGTGCCGATGTCCGCGTTGACGGTCTCGTTGAGCAGCAGGCCGGACTCTCCGACGTCGCGGGCGGTCACGGAGCCGATGGTCAGGCCGTCCACGCCGTACGTCTCCACCGCATGGGAGCCGGCGCCGGAGACGTACACGTCGTCGATCCGTACGTTCCGGGTGGGCTCGGTGGTGTTGTACCGGTCGACGCGCACGCCGATGCCGCCGCCGGACAGGCGCATGTCTATCTGCCCGAGGTGGACGTCGGTGGCGTTGCGGATGAACACGCCGTACAGCGGGGTGCCGGTGACGCTGAGGTGCTGCACCTCGACGTCGGTGACCCCGCGGGCGTAGACCGGCGCCATGTCGCCGGCGGACGCGCCGGTGACGTTGATGGTGCCGCACACGTCGAGTGCGGTGTGGCTGGGCAGTCCCAGCCGGGTGTCGGCGCGCATGGTGCCGTCGCCGCGGACGACGACGCGTTCCTTGGATGTGCGGTTCGGGGTGAGGCTGCCCACGGCGGCGCCCATTGCGGAGAGCATGTCGTCGCCGGTGTAGACGACGTCGCCGCCGTGGCGCGCGGTCCAGGTACCGCCGTCCTTGACGGCCTCGGCCTGGTACGTGCCCGCGCCGCAGTCCTGTGTTGCGGCACCGGCCGCCGCCCGCGGGGCGGGCCGCTCCGGCTCACCCCAGGCGTTGCCGGGCACCGTCAGGACCGTCGCCGTCAGGACCGTTGCCGCGGCGCCCGCGACGAGGACGGGGGAGGTGCGCGTACCGCGTTGCGGTCTGCCTGATCGCCGAGCCATATTGCCAACTCCTTCACGTGGGGGAGGTGAGGAAGAGGCCCCTGGCGGCGGCTGTTCGTAATATCGAACAGCGTTCGCCATATCGCGGACAAGCTAACCGGCGTGACATGGGTCGTCAATGGAGAGGCACGAAGCGCCCGCCGGCGGGGAACGGTTGCCCCCGCCGTCGCCGCAAAGGCGTTGCGGTACCGGGCTCAGGCCAGCCGCGCCCGCGTGCGCTCCATGAGCGCCGCCACGGACGGGTCGGCGACGCCGGCCACCTCGTCGTACCCGTACCAGCGCAGGTCCAGCGACTCCTCGCTGATCTCCGGCACCGCATCCGCGGGGGCCAGCGCCGCGTACTGCACGTCCAGGTGCCAGGCGCACGGCGTGTGGTGCCGGTCGAGGCCCACCGGTCCGCCGGGGAGCAGCGTGAGGCCCGCCATACCCGACTCCTCGCGGGCCTCCCGCAGCGCCGCCGCGGCCAGCGTCGCGTCCTCCGGCTCGCAGTGGCCACCCGTCTGCAGCCACATGTTCAGCTTGCGGTGGAGGGTCAGCAGCACCCGCTCGCGCGCCGTGTCGACGATCAGCGCGCTGGCCGTCACATGTCCGTCCGCGCACGGCTTGTACATCCCGTCGGGATGCGCCGCCAGGTACTCCACGTATGTGAGGCGGAGCGCGTCCTGACCGCCGTCAGGCGCGCTCCACTCCTTCAGTACGCGCTCGGCGTCGTCCCGCAGCGTCACTTGTCCGTGTCGCCCTTGCCGCCGCCCTGCCCGTCCTGCTCGTCCTCGCCGTCCGGCCCGGCCTTCTCCTCGGGCCCGCTCTTGTCCTCCGGCGCGGCCTTGCCCTCGCCGCCGGTGCCGGAGCCCGAGCCACCCGGCTCGGCGTCGCCGCCCGAGCCCAGCAGCTTCTCCAGCTCCGAGAAGTCCACCTGCTCGCTGTGCACGAACCCGTCCGGGTCGTCCAGGTCCGCTGCCGTCGGCAGCATGTCGGGGTGCGCCCACAGCGCGTCCCGCCCGTCGACCCCGCGCGCGTCCGCCAGCGACGCCCACAGCCGCGAGGCGTCCCGCAGCCGCCGCGGGCGCAGCTCCAGCCCGATGAGGGTCGCGAACGTCTGCTCCGCCGGACCGCCCGTGGCGCGCCTGCGGCGCAGCGCCTCGCGCAGCGAGTTCAGCGACGGGGCGTCCAGGTGGGGCTCCGCGGCGGCGTGCACGACCGCGTCGACCCAGCCCTCGACCAGCGCGAGCGCCGTCTCCAGCCGGGCCAGCGCCGCCTTCTGCTCCGGGGTGTCCTCCGGCTGGAACATGCCCTGCTGCAGCGCCTCCTGCAACTGCTCGGGGCGCTCGATGTCGACCTGGCCGACCAGATCCTCCAGCTTGGACGTGTCCACCTTGATGCCGCGCGCGTAACCCTCGACCGCGCCGAACAGGTGCGAGCGCAGCCACGGCACGTGGGCGAAGAGCCGCTGGTGCGCCGCCTCGCGCAGCGCCAGGTACAGCCGGACCTCGTCCAGCGGCACGCCCAGGCCCTCGCTGAACCTCTTGATGTTCACCGGCAGCAGCGCAGCCTTGCCCGCGGGACCCAGCGGCAGCCCGATGTCGGTGGAGCCGACGACCTCGCCGGCCAGCACCCCCACCGCCTGCCCGATCTGGGTACCGAACATGGCTCCGCCCATCGAGCGCATCATGCCGATGAGCGGGCCGGCCATTGCCTGCATCTCCTCCGGCAGCACACCGCCCATCGCGGCGCCCACGCGCTCGGCGACCGGGTCGACCAGCTCCTTCCACACCGGAAGCGTCGCCTCGACCCACTCCGCGCGGCTCCAGGCCAGCGCGGCGCCCGACCCGGAGGGCAGCGACGTCGCGCCGTCCAGCCACAGGTCCGCCAGCCGTACGGACTCCTCGACCGCCTTGCGCTCGGAGTCCCCGACGCTGGCGTCCTTCGAGTCGTCGGCAGCGCCCTGGGCGACGGTCTGCCTGGCGATGTCCTTGGCCATGTCCCAGTTGACCGGCCCGCCCTCGTAGCTCAGCATCTGGCCGAGCTGCTGGAAGGCGGCGCCCAGGTCCTGCGGGCCCATGGCACCGCCCTGGCCGCCCAGGGAGCCGAAGAGGGCCGCAAACGGGTTCTGCGGGTCGCTGCCGGCGCCCCCGAAGCCGAACGGGTCCCGGCTGCTCCGGTCGCCGTCCCCCTTGCGGGCACCCTTGTCGTCGCCCTCGCCGTCGTCGTCCGGCTCCTTCGGGGGGCCGAATCCGAATGGGGTGTCACTCACGGTTTCCTCGGCTCGTCGGGCCGCCTGCACCGGGCCGGCGGCGTACGCCCTCCACTACCTCCACCCTATGCCGCTTCGTATGCCTGCACGATGTCCTGGCGCCCGCCGCCACCGCTGCGGGTGCGGCTGGGGCAGGATGGATGGAACTACTGCACACAACAGCTGGAGCCGCCCGGTGAGTTCCCCGGAACCGAACGTTCGCGCAGCGCGAAAGGCCGCAGAAGGGGCCGCGGCCGACGAGCCCGCCCCGGGTGCGTGGCGCCCCGTCGTCGCCGTCACCGGGGCGGCGGCCGGCATCGGCGCCCTGGTCACGGAGCGGCTGGCGGCCTCCGACGAGGTCAAGCAGGTCGTCGCCATCGACGAGCGGCGCGGCGAGCTGCCCGAGGCCCACTGGCACGTGCTGGACGTGCGGGACCCCGCGATCGCCGACAAGCTGCGCGGCACGGACGTCGTCGTGCACCTCGCGCTCGACCTGGACCTGGAGACCGACGCCACGGCCCGTACGGCGTACAACGTACGTGGTACGCAGACGGTGCTCACCGCCGCCGCCGCGGCCGGCGTGCGCCGCGTCGTGCTGTGCACCTCCGCCATGGTCTACGGGGCGCTGCCCGACAACCCCGTGCCGCTCGCCGAGGACGCCGAGCTGCGCGCCACCGAGGAGGCCACCGGCGTCGGCGACCTGCTGGAGATGGAGCGCCTCGGCCGCCGCGCGCCCCGCGCGCACCCCGGGCTGAACGTCACGGTGGTGCGCCCGGCGGCCGTCGTCGGCGGCGTCGACACCCCGCTGACCCGGTACTTCGAGTCGCCCCGGCTGCTGGTCGTCAAGGGCACCCGGCCGTGCTGGCAGTTCTGCCACATCGACGACCTGGCCGCCGCGCTGGAGTTCGCGGCGCTGGAGAAGGCCGAAGGCGAGCTGGCCGTCGGCTGCGACGGCTGGCTGGAGCAGGAGGAGGTCGAGGAGCTGACCGGCATCCGGCGCATGGAGCTGCCGTCGGCCGTCGCGCTCGGCGCCGCCTCCCGGCTGCACCGCCTCGGGCTCACCCCGTCGCCCGCCGGCGACCTCGCGTACACGATGTACCCGTGGGTCGTCAGCGGCAGCCGGCTGCACGACGCGGGCTGGCGTCCGCAGCACACCAACGAGGAGGTGCTCGCCGAACTGCTCGCAGAGGTCTCCGGCCGGCACACGGTCGCGGGCCGCCGGCTGGGCCGCAAGGACGCCGCCGCCGCGGGCGCCGCGGGTGCGGCCGGGGCGACGGTCGCGCTGCTGGGCACGGCCGCGGTCGTACGGCGGGTGCGCAAGGCGCGGCGCGGCAAGATCTGAGCCCCCGTGGCGGCGGAGCGTCGCGTACGGACCGTGCCCGGGCCCGTACGCGCGGCCGCCCGTGCCGCCCGCCGCCCGTGCCGCCCGCCGCGCGGGGCGCGGCGTCGGTCCCGTGCGGCAGGATGGACGCATGGCAGACACCCCGCAGCACCCGGGCGAGCAGGCCGCGGCGGACCCCGTGCGCCTCGTCGCCGTCCGCGAGGAGCCGCTGTCGCTCGACGAGGTCTTCGCCGCCGTCGGCGACCCCGCCGCGGGCGGCACGGCGCTCTTCGTCGGCACGGTCCGCGACCACGACCGGCAGGCGGCCTCCGAGCGCGTCCAGGACGTGACCGGGCTGGGGTACTCGTCCCATCCCACCGCCGAGGCGGAGATGCGCCGTATCGCGGAGAAGGTCGCGGCCGGCTATCCGGTACGGGCTCTGGCCGCCGTCCACCGCGTGGGCGAACTGGCCGTGGGGGATCTCGCCGTCGTCGTCGCCGTCTCCTGCCCGCACCGCGCCGAGGCGTTCGAGGCCTGCCGCAGCCTGGTGGACACCCTCAAGCGCGAAGTTCCCATCTGGAAACACCAGAAGTTCACGGACGGGACGGAGGAATGGGTAGGTGCTGGTTGAGGTTGTCGAGTTGCGTAACTTCCGGGCCCGCGTGAGCGTTGGCTTATCGGAAAGATGTCACGTCAGCTAGGAGCACGGGATGGCAGCGATAGCCTGGTTGGTCATACCCCTCGCGTCGGCCGGGGCGGCCGCGATATGGGCGGGCTGGGCCACGCGGACCCGCAAGGTCGGAGACAGCACGGAGCTGGCGGGGTACGCCCGATTCCGGGAAGCCATGGAGCGTAGCCACTCCCGTTCCGGGGCCGCTTGAGCGTCCCGTACTGTCGTTCTATGCCACGCCGCACGGCGACGTTGCTCGCCTCCACCGTGACGCTGCTCGCCATCCTCGTCGCCGGGGTCTTCATCCCCGTGCCCTACGCGGAGATGTCGCCCGGGCCCACGGTGAACACCCTCGGGGACCACGACGGCGAGCCCGTCCTGCAGATAGAGGACCGCAAGACGTTTCCCACGAGCGGCCACCTCAACATGACGACGGTCCGCGTCACGGGCGCCGACTACAAGATGAACCTCGTCGAGGCCGTCTACGGCTGGCTCTCGCCCGACGACGCGGTGGTGCCGCGCGAGTCGCTGTACCCGGACGACAGCACCGCCGAGGAAGTCGACCAGCAGAACGCCGAGCAGTTCACCGCCTCCCAGGAGAGCGCCAAGGTCGCGGCGCTCGACGAGTTGGGCATCGACTTCACCACCCGCGTGATCGTGGCCTCCGTGGTCGCGGGCGGCGCCGCGCAGGGCACGCTGCACGCCGGCGACGTGATCAAGGCGGTCGACGGCAAGGCGGTCGACGGGCCCGGCGACGTGGTCGAGCAGGTCACCAGCCGCAAGCCGGGGGAGAAGGTCACGTTCCGGATCGTCCCCGCGGACAAGGCGGAGAAGGCCGAGAAGAACGGCGAGGACCCCCGCAAGCTGCCCGGCGAGGAGCTGACCGTCACCACCCGGGCGTCCGACCAGGACCCGGGCAAGGCGATGGTCGGCATCACGGCGGGCACCGCGCACACCTTCCCGTTCGAGATCGACATCAAGCTCGCCGACGTCGGCGGCCCCAGCGCGGGGCTGATGTTCGCGCTCGGCATCGTGGACAAGCTCACCAAGGGCGACCTCACGGGCGGCGAGTTCGTCGCCGGCACCGGCACGATCAACACCGAGAGCCAGGTCGGGCCGATCGGCGGCATCCACATGAAGACCATCGGCGCCCGCGACCAGGGCGCGAAGTTCTTCCTGACCCCCGCGGCGAACTGCGCCACGGCCGCCCGGGACGTACCCGACGGGCTCACGCTCATCGAGATCCACACGATGTCCGACGCCATGGACGCGCTGAAGGACATCCGCGCGGGCAACCTCGACCGGCTCGACGAGTGCGAGGAGTAGCCGCACGGACACGGGGCGCGCGCGGCGTGCGAAGGCCGGCCACCCCGCCGGGGGCGGCCGGCCGTTGCGGCGCGGTCAGTCGAACGTCGCCGCCAGCGCCCGGGCGAGCCCCGGCACCAGCTCCGGGCCCGTGAGCACCTCGGTGGGGGCGTCCTTGGAGCGCAGCCGCAGCGCGGCCTCCCGGCTGCCGTCGCGCAGTACGCCGACGGTCAGGCGGACCTCCTCGCGCCGCGGGTGCTCGGCGACCCAGGCGGCGAGCCCCTCCTCGTCGAGGTCGCCGGGCACCTCGGCCTCCGCCGCGGGCGGGAGCATCAGGCGCTCGACCGTGAGCGCGCAGCCGCCGACCGCGTCGGGCCAGGCGATGGTGGCGAGGAACTCGTCGAGGGGCTGCCCTTCGGGCAGTTCCTGCTGCTCGATCGGCGTGTACGAGACCTGCGCGGCCGGCCCCGCCGCGAACCCGGCGCCGCTGTCGGCGCCGTCATCCGCGCCGAGGTCCAGTCGCTGGGCGAGCCCAGGCTCCTGCGCGCGCAGCTGCGCGGTGTCGACGAGGGCGAAGAGCCGGGGCGGCCGGTCCCAGCCGAAACCGGCCGCGTACTCGTCGAGCTCGAGGACCGCGCGAGTCAGCGGGTCGGCTGCCAGGGGTGGACCGCCGGTGGGA
Organism: Streptomyces aculeolatus; assembly: GCF_020400605.1. Taxonomy (GTDB): domain Bacteria; phylum Actinomycetota; class Actinomycetes; order Streptomycetales; family Streptomycetaceae; genus Streptomyces; species Streptomyces aculeolatus. Next base: position 242,005 of record NZ_JAINRD010000006.1, read on the forward strand.
GAGTTGGACATGCTCGTCATCCTGCCTCATCGCTCTCTGCCACCCCCCGGCGGGAACTGAGTAAAGCTTTAGTAAGTTGCCACATTGAGCCCCTGTGCCGCGGGGGCCGTATGACATGACGTTCACGTCTCGATCGAGGTGCCACCTTGGCTTTCCAGATGCCGGACCGCGGCGGGGGCCCCACCGGGCCACGGATCAGTGTGGGCAGGCCGTCCCGGCGAGTACGAACACTGCTGATGACCCTGGGTGTGCTCGCCATCCTGGGCATCGTCTTCGTCATGTTCGCCGGCTTCTGGACGGACTGGCTCTGGTACCGCTCCGTCGGCTATTCGTCGGTCTTCACCACCCGGTTGTGGACCAAGGTGGGGCTGTTCTTCGTCTTCGGCCTGCTGATGGCGCTCGCCGTGGGCTTCAACATGTGGCTGGCCCACCGGCTGCGGCCGCCGCTCAGCGCGATGTCGCTGGAGCAGGAGAGCCTCGACCGGTACCGGATGAACCTGGCGCCGTACAAGAAGTGGGTGCTGCTCGGCGTCGCCACGCTGGTGGGCCTCATCGCCGGCGCCTCCGCGACCGGGCAGTGGCGCACGTGGCTGCTGTGGGTGAACGGCCAGTCGTTCGGGGAGAAGGACCCGCAGTTCCACAAGGACATCTCCTTCTTCGCGTTCGACCTGCCGTGGTACCGCTTCCTGCTCGGCTTCGGCTTCGCCACGGTCGTGCTGTGCACCATCGCCGCCGCGCTCACGCACTACCTGTACGGCGGCCTGCGGATCTCCAGCCCGGGCGCCCGCGCGACGTCCGCGGCGACCGGCCATCTCGCCGTGCTGCTCGGCACCTTCGTGGCGCTGAAGGCGGTGGCCTACTGGTTCGACCGCTACAGCCTGGCGACCAAGACCAGCGGCCTGAAGACCACCGACGGCTGGACAGGGCTGCGCTACGTCGACGCGAACGCGTATCTGCCCGCGAAGACGATCCTCTTCGTCATCGCGATCATCTGCGCGGTGCTGTTCTTCGCCACGCTGTGGCGGCGCACCTGGCAGTTGCCGCTCATCGGCCTCGGCCTGATGGTGCTCTCGGCGATCCTGATCGGCGGGCTGTACCCGGCGATCGTGCAGAAGTTCCAGGTGCAGCCGAACGAGCAGGCCAAGGAGACGCCGTTCATCAAGAAGAACATCGACGCGACGCGCAAGGCGTACGACATCGATGGCTCCCAGGTGACGGAGTACTCGGGCCAGGCGCCCAAGGACACCACCAACGAGCAGCTGCGCAGCGCCGTCGACAGCACGGCGAGCGTCCGCCTGCTCGACCCGAGCGTGGTCTCGCCGACGTACCAGCAGCAGCAGCAGGTCCGCGGCTACTACCAGTTCCCGGGCACCCTGGATGTCGACCGGTACGAGGACGAGGACGGCAACTCGCAGGACACCGTCGTCGGCCTGCGTGAGATCAACGTGAACGGCATCCCGGAGAAGGGCTGGATCAACAGCCACTTCCGGTACACCCACGGCTACGGCGTCGTCGCGGCCAAGGGCACCGAGGTCACCGAGGACGGCGACCCGTCGTACACGGAGAAGGACCTGCCGCCCGAGGGCGAGCTGGGCGACTACGAGCCCCGCATCTACTACGGCGAGCAGACCCGCGACTACTCGATCGTGGGCGGCCCGCAGGACGAGGTCGACTACGCCGACGACTCCGGTGAGAAGACGTACCGCTACAAGGGCGACAGCGGCGTCGACCTGTCCAACCCGATCAACAGGGCCGCGTACGCGCTGACGTTCAGCGAGCCGCAGATCATGTACTCCGGTGCGATCGGCGACGGCTCGCAGATCATCTACAACCGCACCCCGAAGGAGCGGGTGGAGGCCGTCGCGCCCTGGCTGACGATCGACGGCGACCCGTACCCGGCGGTGGTCGACGGCCGGATCACCTGGATCGTCGACGCCTACACCACCAGCAACGGCTACCCGTACTCGACCAGGACGACCCTGGGCGACACGACGGCCGACTCGCTGACGGACGACCAGCGTTCGGTGGTCGCGCAGCAGAACCAGGTCAACTACATCCGCAACTCGGTGAAGGCCACCGTCGACGCGTACGACGGCAGCGTGGACCTCTACGAGTGGGACACCGAGGACCCGGTCCTCAAGACCTGGATGAAGGCGTTCCCCGACACGGTCAAGCCGCGTGCGGAGATCAGCGACGCGCTGATGGACCACCTGCGCTACCCGCAGGACCTGTTCAAGGTCCAGCGCGAACTGCTGACGCAGTACCACGTCACCGGCCCCAAGCAGTTCTACTCCGGCAGTGAGCAGTGGGAGATCCCGGACGACCCGACCACCAAGGTCGAGTCCTCGGTGCCGCCCTACTACCTCAGTATGAAGATGCCGGACCAGGACTCGCGGTCGTTCTCGCTGACGACCACGTTCACGCCGCGCAACCGGAACAACCTGGGCGCGTACATGGCCGTGGGCGCGGACGCGCGCAGCGACGACTTCGGGCAGATCAGAATCCTGAAGCTGCCACCCAACAGTCCCGTGCCGGGACCGAAGCTCGTGCAGTCCAGATTCAACTCCAACGCCGCGATCGCCGACCAGATCAACATCCTGCAGAGAGGCGATTCGGAAGTCATCTACGGCAACCTGCTGACGGTGCCGTTGGAGGGCGGACTGATCTACATCGAGCCGGTGTACGTGCAAGGCACCGGCACCGGCTACCCATTGCTGCGCAAGGTGCTGGTCACGTACGGCGACCAGACGGCCTTCGAGGACACGCTGCCCAAGGCGCTGAACGTGGTCTTCGGGGTGGAGGAAGCGACACCACCCGAGGACACGGGCGAGGAGCCACCACCGGAAGAGGGCCAACCGCCGGCCGGTGACAGCCTCCAGGAGGCCGTGGAGGACGCGCAGAAGGCGTACGAGGACGGTCAGCAGGCGCTCTCGGACCAGGACTGGGAGGCGTACGGCAAGGCCCAGGACGAGCTGGAGGAGGCCCTCCAGCGGATCGAGGACGCCGAGCAGCAGGCCGGCTCGAACGGCGACGACGGAGCCGGTGGCGGTTCCGGTGACGGCGGCGGCGGAGCCGACGGCGAAGGCGGCAGTGATGCCGGTGATGCCGGCGACGGCGGAGGCGGCGAGGCCTAGGGCGGCCGTGGCCCGCCGGACGGGTAGTCCGGCGGGCCACGGGCCGCGCGGGCCGGTGGCGTTGAGGCCCCCGCCAGCGTGATAGCCTTACGGCACAACGACGCGGGGTGGAGCAGCTCGGTAGCTCGCTGGGCTCATAACCCAGAGGTCGCAGGTTCAAATCCTGTCCCCGCTACTTGAGATCGAGGCCCGGAGTCCATCGGACTCCGGGCCTCGACGTGTGTCTGGTGCGTGATCCGTGGGTGCCGTGGGGGCGGTGGTGTCAGGGGGGCGGATGTGTCGTGTGTGTGTTCTTGAGGTCATTGTTTTGGGGGTTGTGGGTGTGACGAGGTTTGATGAGTCGTCCTGTCGGGAAGTCGACAAACCGCTGTAGTGACCTTCCTGGCTGCGGTATACCAGGTGTACGCGGGTTGCAGGTGGTGCGACGATGGACCTCATGGGGGACGAGGCAAGGGTGTTGGACGCCCGTAGGACAGGGGGCACCGGTGGCCAGGAGCGCAAGGCTCCCGCCGCCACCGGTGAGTTGAGCGCTGCGCGCGGCCAGGACCCGGCCGTGGCGGAGCTCAGCGCGCGGGGCGCCGCCCTGCTGCGCAAGGGGGATCTCGACGGCGCCGAGCCGGTGCTGCGCGCCGCGACCGGCGAGGGCGACCGGGCGGCGGCGAACAACCTGGGCGTGCTGCTCTACCAGCGCGGCCAGGTCCACGAGGCGGCCGGCTGGTGGCGTATCGCCGCGGTCGGCGGCTCGCCCGCCGCCGCGCACGCGCTGGGGCGGTACTACCGGGAGAACGGCGACGAGCCCGGCGCCGAGTACTGGCTGCGCCAGTCCGCCGAGGCCGGGCACGCGCTGGGCGCGTACGCGCTCGCCGACCTGCTGGAGCACCGCAGCGACGTGGGCGCGGAGCGCTGGTTCCGGATCGCCGCCGACAAGGGCCACCGCGAGGCGGCGTACCGCCTCGCGCGCATTCTCGACACCGGCACCCGGGCGCGGTCCGGCAGCGGCGTCGAGACGGGTACGCGGCTGACGCCGCCGGCGTCGCCGGCCGCGGTGAGCCTCGTCCGCGGCGCGGCCGGGGCCGGCGACGACCCGGTCGCCGAGGCCGAACAGTGGTACCGGCAGGCCGCCGCGCGCGGACACGTGCGCGCCGCGCTGCACCTCGGCACGCTCCTGGAGGAGCGCGGCGAGTCGCAGGAGGCCGGCCGGTGGTACGTGATCTCCGCACGGGGCGGTGAGCCGCGCGCGGCATGCGCGCTGGGCTTCCTGCTGCGCGACGCCGGTGACGACGCCAGCGCGGCCGTGTGGTGGCGCCAGGCGGCCAAGGACGGCGACGGCAACGCGGCGAACGCGCTCGGCGCGCTGTACGCGGACCGCGGCGAGCCGCAGGAGGCCGAGCGGTGGTACCGCGCGGCGCTCGGCGCGGGCGACGTCAACGGCGCGTACAACCTCGCGCTGCTGTGCGCCGGGGAGAACCGGGTCGAGCAGGCCGAGCAGTGGTACCGGCAGGCCGCCTACACCGGGCACTGCGAGGCGGCCAACGCGCTGGCCGTGCTGCTGCTGCAGCGCGGCGACGCCGCGGGCGCGGAGCCGTGGTTCTCGAAGGCCGCGGAGGCCGGGAGCGTCGACGCGGCGTTCAACCTCGGGATCATCCACGCGGGCCGGGAGGACGAGACGGGCGCGCGGCAGTGGTACGAGCGCGCCGCGTCCGCCGGGCACGTGGAGGCCGCGTTGCAGGTCGGCATCGGGCTGCTGCGCGACGGCGAGGAGAAGGAGGCGGAGCACCGGCTGCGGACCGCCGCCGAGGGCGGCAGCCCGGAGGGCGCGTTCCGGCTGGCGGCGCTGCTGGACGACCGGCGGCCCGGCCCCGGAGCGGAGCCGGACGCCGCGGGCTCGCGCAGCGCGCGGGCGTGGGGCGGGGCGGTGGCCGCGGGTGCCGCCGGCGCCCCGGGCGGCGCGGGCGGCTCCGACGCCGACGCCGAGTGCGAGCAGTGGTACGAGCAGGCCGCGCGGCAGGGGCACCGCCGCGCCCAGGTGCGGCTGGGCATGCGCGCGGCCGGCCGGGGCGAGACGGAGGCCGCCGGCCGGTGGTACCGGGCCGCCGCGGAGGCGGGCAGCCGCAACGGCGCCTTCAACCTGGGCCTGCTGCTGGCGCGCGAGGGCAGCGTGCCGGAGGCGGCGATCTGGTGGCGCCGGGCGGCGGAGCACGGCCACGGCCGTGCGGCGCTGCGGCTCGCGCTGCTGGCCGCGCGGCGGGGCGACCTGCCGGAGAGCCAGCACTGGTCGTCGCGCGCGGTGGAGCTGGGCCCCGCGGAGGTCGCCGAGCGCGCCGCACGGCTGCGGGACGCGCTCGCGCAGGAACTCACCGCCTGAGCGGTCCGTACGACGTCCGCAGCGGGGCCTGCCGCCAGGCCTCTCGGTAGGGGCCCGGGAGGTACTGGCGGCGCGTTCGGCGGCCGAACGCCGCGCTTATCCCCGCCCAGTCCGCGATCGAGCTGCGCCAGATGTGGGACGGTGGCCTGCCCGCCCCCGTCGACGGCCTGCGCGCCGTGGCCCGGTTCCGTGCCGGGGGCCACGACATCGAGGACGAGGACGCGGCCCGTATCTCCCCGCTCAGGTGCGCTCCTTCTGAGACCCGGACGCCGCCGGTGACGCTTGAGCACGAGTATTGATCGACGGGCCCGGGGTGGAAGGCCTGTCAGGCAGGTTCGGCGTTGAGGACACGCCCGGCGGGGCTGCGGGTGTGGAGCCAGGCGGGCAGGGCGGTCAGCGCTGCCACGGCCAGGAGTGCGGCGGGGGCCGCGGTCGCGAGCCAGGTGCCCGGGGGCGTCACCACGACCGCGCTGAACAGCGCGAACAGGCCGATTCCGAGCGGTATGCCCACTGCGATCGCGCCCACTGCGGGCAGCAGTTGCGCGGTGCACAGCGCCGCGATGACCTGGCCCGGCGTGGCACCGAGGGTGCGGGTGACCGCCAGGGCGCGCCGGGCCTGCACCGCGGCGCTCCAGCCGACGAAGACGGTGTTGAGCACGGACAGCGCCACGAGGGCGACGGTGGCACCGAGCATGACGTGGCCGGTCACGGCGTTGCGAATCTCCTCGACGGCGGACGCTCCCCGAGCGGTGTCCGCTTCGAGCGACACCTGAAAGGTGAGGACCGCAGTCACCATGACGGTGGTGGCTGCCGTGCCGACGGCGCTCAGGACGGCGCGTCCGGGACGTCGAGCGATCAGCCGTACGCCGATCAGGAGCGGCGTGGGCAGATGGGCCGTCATGGCGGTAAGCCGAGGACGGTATGCGGTCGGGTGCGCAGGGTCGGCGAGGGTGTCGACGGTGCTGGAGCGCACGGTGCGCAGCACCGGGCCGAGCGTGCCGATCAGGGTCACCAGCAGGGCGAGCACGGTCGCGGTCGTGATGATGCCCGTGGTCGGCGGGGCGGCTGTGTTGAGCAGCCCGGCACTGGGGTCGGCCAGCGCGGGAGCGGTCAGACATCCCACGGTGACCCCGGCGACGGCGGACACCACCGTCAGGAGCAGGTACTGCGCGAGCAGCATCGCGGCCACGGTCCTGGGTGTGGCGCCGACCGCCTGGAACAGGCCTGCGCGCCGGTGATCCCGCGGGCCGCGCACGGCGGCGAGTGAGGCGAGGGTGACCACCGAGGCCGCGGCGAGCAGCCCTCCGCCGACGACCAGGGCGGGCTGGACCGAGCGCAGCAGCCGGGTGTTGTCGTCGACAAAGGTCTGCCAGGAATGGGTGTTGACCCAGTCCCGGCCCCGGAGGTCGTCGGTCAGGACGGTTCCCGCCCAGCCGCGTGCCGCGCCGGGGTCGGACAGCTTGATGTTCAACAGGTACAGGAGCGACTCATCGCCGGCTGCCGCGCGGGCGTCGTCGGTGGTGAGCCAAATCCGGCCGCCCCCGTCGGACGGACCGGGACCCTCGGCCCAATTGCCCCATGGATAGACGGCGGTGGCCGCGCTGACGGCCGTGCCGACCACCGGGTACGCGCGCCCGCCGATAGTGACGCGGTCACCGACGCGCACACCGAGTGCCTGGGCGAAACCGCGTTCGACGACCGCGCCGCCGCTGCGCACCCACGTGCCGGAGGTCACCAGCGGCCGGTCCACGGCGGACGCGGTGCGCTCACGCCCTTCGACCGCGGTGTTCTCCGTATGCCCGTGGGCGCGGACCGTAGTGGAGAACCCGGGGACCGGGGCTGCCACCTGGTCCACGCCGGGTGCGTCGGCGATGCGCCCGGCCAGGGCGGTGGGGCCGGTGGCGGTGGTGATGGCAGTGACGTCCGGCCCTGCGGTGACCTCACGGGTCTTCAGGTACCCACCGACCACGGCGTTGTCGGTGGCCATCCCCAGGGTGAGCGACGCGGTGGCGGCGGTGACGGCGAGCAGCAACACGACGGCTTCGCCCGGACGGCGCCGTATGTCCCGTGCGACAAGCCGCCAGATCAGCAGCAGACGGCCTCTCATCACCCCTCCCATCCCAGGAACGCGCCCAGCTGCGAGCCACCCGCGGGCACGAGTGTGTCCTCGCACAGCGCCCCGTCGCGCAGGGAGACGACCCGGCCGGCGGTGGCGGCGACGCGTTCGTCATGGGTGACGAGCACGAGGGTCTGTCCGGCGTCCCGCAGGTCCGAGAAGAGGCGCAGAACGTCGTGGGTCGCGGCGGTGTCGAGGTTCCCGGTGGGTTCGTCGGCGAGGACCACGAGCGGCTCGTTGACCAAAGCGCGGGCGATGGCTACCCGCTGGCGCTGCCCACCGGACAGCTCGGACGGCAGGTGCCGGTCCCGGTCCGCGAGCCCGGCACGGTCTAGAAGGGCCGCGGCGCGACGGCGGGCGGTGCGCGGTGAGTTGCCGGCGAGCAGCGCGGGCAGCTCGACGTTCTCGGCCGCGGTCAGCTCGTCCATCAGGTGGAAGTCCTGATGCACGAAGCCGACCGCGCGGCGCCGCAGCCGGGCGAGCGCACGCTGTCCGAACCGGTCGATGCGTTGCCCGCCGAGCCACACCTCGCCCTCGTCGGGCCGGTCGAGTCCGGCCAGAAGATGCAGCAGGGTCGACTTGCCGCAGCCGCTGGGGCCGGTCACGGCCAGCGTCTGCCCGGCCGGTATGTCGAGATCGACCCCGTCGACGGCCACCACCGTGCTCTCGCCCTGCCCGTAGACCCGCGACAGGCCGACGGCCCGCAGCACCGGACCTGCCGTCACCTCCCCGCCCTCACCGCGCCGGGATGGCCCTCCGCCACGTCGGCCGCCTCGTGTCGTCATCCGTTCCCTCCGTCTTTCCCGTACGGGGCGCGCGCGGACCAGGCGCGCCCGCACGCCTCCAACCAGTGCAGATCGGCCTGCAATCGGAGTGCGATGCCCTCCAGGAGCAGCCCGGCCTCCGTGTCCGTGCCGTGAGCAAGGAGGGTGTGCTGGGCCTCGGCGAGGCTGCGCCTCAGCTCGCGGCGCCGGGCCTCGACGAGCGCGAGCGGCTCGGCCATCCCCGACTCGGCGGCGGCCACCAGCTTCAGATGGAACTCCGCCACGTCCGCCCGGGGCCCGGCGGGCTCGGCCAGCCACCCGGCCACCCGCTCCCGTCCGGCCCCGGTCAGTGCGTACACCTTGCGCCGCGGACCACGCGCGGACGCGTCCTCACGGTCCCGAACGACCAGACCCACCTTCTCGAGCCGGGTGAGTGTGACGTACACCTGCCCGGCATTGAGCGTCTCGCCCAGCGGCCCGAGCGCGGCGCACAGCCGTCCGCGCAGGTCGTATCCGTGCGACGGTCCCTTGACCAGAAGCGCCAGCACCACGTCCTGCACGGACGGCCTCTCTTCCTCTACGACAGCGCAATAGATAGCGGTTAAGTAAATGCGGCGTCAAACTGTCACTCACCGCGCACCCCCCCTTCAGGAAGCGGCCAGACCGGGCCGCCTCAGGACAGGGCCTCGACGGGACGGCACCCGCGGCGCGGACCGGATCCTCGTCGTCAACGGTGCGCAGCACCGGCCTAGCCGTCACCGCCGTGGCCGCGCTCACGGCCGGCGGCGTCGTCGCGGCCGACGCACTCACCTACGCTGGTTTCAAGGCGCTCGCGCACGCCTTCCACCTCGGCCTGGAGCCCATCCCCACCCCGTCGACGGGCAAGGCCCCGACGCCCTGGAGAAGCTGTGCGCTACCCGGCCGGTGCGTGCGGCCTACACCATGTCGACCCTGCACAACCACCTGGCCACGACGGAAGCCGACCGCGTCCGCCTGGTCAGGATCGCCCGACGGCACGACCTCCACTGGTGGTGGCACCGGGCATCACAGCCCGGCCCTGACCACGGCGATCGCTTGCAGCCGCTCGACGACGGCACGGTGGGCCAGTTGGAGGCGCTGAGTCGGGACGACGCCAAGGCCCGCAGACCCTCCCGCGCAGGAACTGGCAGGGCTACCGCTGGTCGGCCACCCCTCGTCCTGCTTCACGTGGGTGTCTCTGCCCGGCGACGCCCCGCGCCGACCGCCTGACGGCCACCCTGGCGCTCACCGCTTCCCGGTCACGATTCACCATCTCGGCTCACACGCCGCAGGCGGTGGATGCGGCGTACGACGAACGAAGGCCCGGACCAGATGGTCCGGGCCTTCGTCATGTGGTAGCGGGGACAGGATTTGAACCTGCGACCTCTGGGTTATGAGCCCAGCGAGCTACCGAGCTGCTCCACCCCGCGTCGGTGAAACCAACACTACCCCTGGCTGATCGACCAGCGCAAATTACTTCCCGCGCCGCTCGGCGCAGTCCGGGCAGATGCCCCGGTACGTGACCTCGGCGCCGGAGACCCGGAAGCCGTAGCGCTCGCCCTCGGGCAGCGTCGACAGCAGGTCGCCCTCCGGGCGCACGTCGCGGATCGAGCCGCAGCGGCTGCACACCAGGTGCTGGTGCGCGCTGTGGGCGTTGGGGTCGTACCGCTTGGCGCGGCCGTCGGTGCTGACTTCGAGCACCTCGCCGAGGGCGACCAGCTCGCCCAGAGTGTTGTAGACCGTCGCCCGGGAGATCTCGGGGAGCCGGGCGGTGGCACGTGCGAGTACTTCGTCGGCGGTGTAGTGCACGTGGTCGCCGTCCAGGACCTCGGCCACGACTCGCCGCTGTGCGGTGAGCCGGAAGCCACGGCCGCGCAGTCGCTCCAGGAGGTCACTCATGCATTCAGGGTAGCAGCGCACCGCTCTATGGCCAGAACCCATACGGACTTCATTGGAATCTTGACTTGGACTGTGTCTAATGTAGGCTCCCTGGCAGGCTGCGGCGATCGGTTCCGAGGCCGTGCTCCAGGCCCTGTGCGGCCGCGGGCCGGTTGCCGTGCACGGACAGAGGGGTCGGGATGCCGGTCGGGCTCCCGGCCCCTCTGACTTTCCGGTGCGCTACGCGAGGGCTGTCTCGCGGCGCTCCGGCTCCTGCCGCTCCGGGGTCCAGCAGCGGATGATGTCGCGCACGGACACGATGCCGACCGGCTCCGCGTCGTCGAGGACGATCAGATGCCGGAAGCTGCCGTGGGTCATGGCGCCGGCGGCGTCGTCGAGGGTCCAGCCGGGTGCGGCGAAGACGACGTCCGTGGTCGTGTGGTCGTCGGCCTTCTCCATGTCCGGGTCCTGGCCCGCGCCGACGGAGTTGAGGATGTCGCGCTCGGTCAGGATGCCGAGCCCGCTGGTGTCGGGGTCGAAGACGATCGCCGCCCCGACGCGCCGCGCGGACATCAGCCGGGCGGCCTGGCGGAGGGTGTGAGCGGGGCCGATGGTGAGGACCACCGTGCTCATGGCGTCGCGGACGAGCATGGGGTGGAGCCACCTCCTAGGCGTTACGGGCCCTTGTGCCGGCCTGTGAAGACATTCACAAGTTCACAAGGTCTGTCACTGCCAGATTGGCACGCAGAGGAGAGGGCAACAAGGGGCGGGGGAGGCCCGGCCGCCGGGCCCGCGCCCCCGGGCGCGGGTTTGCCGGCGGCCCGGACGGGCGGCTACGGGCCGAGGTACTTCAGCAGTTCCTGGTGGAGCAGGCCGTTGGACGCCGCGGCGTTGCCGCTGTGCGGCCCCGCTTCGCCGTCCAGGCCCGTGAACATGCCGCCGGCCTCCGCCACGATCGCCGCGCACGCCGCCATGTCCCACAGCGACAGCTCCGGCTCCGCGCAGATGTCGACCGTCCCCTCGGCGACCATCATGTACGGCCAGAAGTCCCCGTACCCCCGGCTGCGCCAGCAGTCGCGGGTCAGGTGCAGGAAGCCGTCCAGCCTGCCGCGCTCGTCCCAGCCGTGCAGCGAGGAGTACGCGAACGAGGCGTCCTCGATGCGCTGCACCCCCGACACCCGCAGCGGGCTCGCCTTCGCCAGGCTGCGGCCGGTGTACGCGCCGCCGCCCTGCACCGCCCACCACCGGCGGCCGAGGGCCGGGGCCGACACCACGCCGACGACCGGCTGGTTGCCCTCCGCACCCGGCGCCATGAGCGCGATGAGCGTCGCCCACACGGGGACGCCGCGGACGTAGTTCTTGGTGCCGTCGATCGGGTCGATGATCCAGCGCCGCGGGCCGGTGCCCTCGGTGCCGTACTCCTCGCCCATCACGGCGTCGCGCGGCCGGGCCCGCCGCAGGGAGGAGCGGATCAGCTCCTCCGCCGATCTGTCCGCCTCCGACACCGGAGTCAGGTCCGGCTTCGTCTCGACCTTCAGGTCGAGGGCCTTGAACCGCTCCATCGTGGTGGCGTCGGCGGCGTCCGCCAGGACGTGGGCGAGACGCAGATCATCATGAAAACCGGCCATGCAACGAACAGTAACCCCAAAGGTGCACCGCCAACCTTCGCCCGCGCCCGCGGCGGGTCTCCGGCCCCTCGTACGGACCCTTGACAGCACCTGGCGGTGCGTCAATTCTGAGCGCACGGTCGCCTTCTGGAGGCCACGATGCCCACAGCGCGAGAAGGACTCCTCGACGCCGCCTTCGCGGCGCTCAGGAGCCGGCCCTGGGCGGCGGTGCGGATGGTCGACGTCGCCGCCACGGCCGGGGTGTCCCGCCAGACTCTCTACAACGAGTTCGGCAGCAAGGAGGGCCTGGCCCAGGCCCTCGTCAGACGCGAGGTCGACGGCTACCTCGCGGGCGTGGAACGGACGCTGGTCGGCGCCCGCAGATCCGGCGCCGACGCCGGTGGCCGACTGCTCGCCCTGGTCGCTTGGACACTGCGCGCGGCCCGCGGCAACCCGCTGGTGCGCGCCGCGCTCACCGGGTGCTGGGGCGAGCAACTGCCGACCCCCGCGCGGCGCGTGTCCGCCAGGGGCGGTGCGCCGGGCGCACGGCGCCCGGACCCGCCCGTGGAGACGCCCGCGCAACTGGTCGAGGAGGTACGCGACCGGGTGCTGCGGGCGCTGGAGGAGCAGTTGCCGGGGGGACCGGGCGAACGCCGCCGGGTCTGCGAGGCGGTGACCCGGCTGACGCTGTCGTACGTGGTCGCGCCCGCGGCGCGGGGCGAGGACGTGGAGCGGACGGTCCGCGGGCTGCTGGCGGTCAGTGCGCCGAGCCGGACAGCTGCAGGCCGATGACGCCGACGACCACCAGCGAGATGGAGACGAGCTTCAGCGCGGAGACCAGGTCGCCGAGGAAGACCATGCCGTAGATCGCGGTGCCCGCGGCACCGATGCCCGTCCACACCGCGTACGCCGGACCGACGTCCAGCTTCTTCAGCGACAGCGTCAGCAGGCCGAAGCTGCCGAGCGCGAACACGCAGAAGGCGACCGTCGGCCAGAGCCGGGTGAAGCCGTGGGAGAGCTTCAGACAGACGGCGAAGCCGGTTTCGAGGATTCCGGCCACGACGACCAGCAGCCACGCCATCGTGTAGTGCCTCCCGTTCGGTTGACGCTCCTGCGATTATGCCCAACGCGCCTCCGCTTGGGCGATGGACCTGCCGAAGGCTTCGGCGGCCCGGGGCCGGCGCCCGTCAGTCCCCTTCGCGGCGCTCGCGGGTGGCGAGCAGCCGGCGCAGCGACGCGAGCCGTGCGGGATCGGCGTGGCCCTCGGCGACCCAGGCGTCCAGCGCGCAGTCCGGCTCGTCGTGGCTGCAGTTGCGCGGGCAGTCCGCCGTCCCGGGCTCCAGGTCGGGGAAGGCGTGGATGACGCGCGACGGGTCGACGTGCGCCAGGCCGAACGACCGCACGCCGGGGGTGTCGATGGCCCAGCCCCTGTCGTCGGGCAGCGGCAGGGCGAGCGCGGACGTCGTGGTGTGGCGGCCGCGGCCGGTGACGACGTTCACCTCGCCGGTGGCCCGCTGGCGCGCCGGCACGAGCGCGTTGACCAGGGTGGTCTTGCCGACGCCGCTGTGGCCGACGAAGGCGGTGACGCGGTCGGTGAGGAGATCCAGCACGCGGGCCGCGCCGGCGCCGGTGGCCAGCTCGTCGCGGTTGCAGGCGACGGCCCGCACGCCCAGCGGGGCGTACGACTCCAGCAGCTCGTCCGCGGGCGCCAGGTCGGACTTCGTCAGCACCAGCAGCGGGTCGAGCCCGCCGTCGTACGCGGCGACCAGGCAGCGGTCCACCAGGCGCGGGCGGGGCGGCGGGTCGGCGAGGGCGGTGACGATGGCCAACTGGTCGGCGTTGGCGACGACCACGCGCTCGTACGGATCGTCGTCGTCGGCCGTGCGGCGCAGCACCGACGTGCGCTCCTCGACCCGGACGATGCGCGCCAGCGTCCCGGGGTCGCCCGAGACGTCGCCGACGACCGCGACCCGGTCGCCGACGACGATGCCCTTGCGGCCCAGCTCGCGCGCCTTCATCGCGGTGATCGTGCGCTCCTGCACCAGGCAGGTGATCCGGCCGCGGTCGACGGTCAGCACGAAGCCCTCGGTGGCGTCCTCGTGCTTGGGCCGGTTGCGGCTGCGGGGCCGGCTGCCCCGGCGGTCCGGGCGTACGCGGACGTCGTCCTCGTCGGGGTTCTTGCCGTAGCGCCGCATCGTGCGGGTCAGTCTCTCCGGGCGGCGGCGGGCGCGCCGGCTCCGGGCGCGGCGCCGGGTCCGGTGTCCGCCCCGGCGAGGAGGCCGGTCCACATCCCGGTGAAGTCGGGCAGGGTCTTGGCGGTCGTCTCCACGTTCTCCACCCGCACACCCTCCACCGCCAGGCCCAGGACCGCTCCCGCGGTGGCCATCCGGTGGTCGTCGTACGTGTGGAAGACGCCGCCGTGCAGCGGGCGCGGGCGGATCTCCAGCCCGTCTTCGGTCTCGGTGACGTCGCCCCCCAGCCCGTTGATCTCCTGCGTGAGGGCGGCGAGCCGGTCCGTCTCGTGCAGCCGCAGGTGGCCGACGCCGCGCAGCCGCGACGGCGAGTCCGCCAGCGCGGCCACCGCGGCGATGCCGGGAGTCAGTTCGCCGACCTCGGAGAGGTCGATATCGATGCCGCGGACGCCTCCCGCGGAGGAGCCGGCCGAGGGGCCGGTGAAGACCAGGTCCGTGCCGTCCGCGGTGGTCACCAGCTCGCAGGAGCCGCCCATCTCCGTGAAGATCGCGCGCAGCGCGTCCCCGGGCTGGGTGGTCCGGCGGGGCCAGTCGCGGATGGTGACCCGGCCGCCGGTGAGGAGCGCGGCGGCCAGGAACGGCTGCGCGTTCGACAGGTCGGGCTCGACCGTCAGGTCCCGGCCGCGCAGCGGGCCCGGCGCCACCCGCCAGACGTTCGGCTCGCCGCTGTCCTCCGGGGCCTCCACCTCGGCGCCGGCCGCGCGCAGCATTTCCACGGTCATCCGGATGTGCGGCAGCGACGGCAGCCGCTCGCCCGTGTGGCGCAGCTCCACGCCCTTGTCGAAGCGCGGCGCGGACAGCAGCAGCGCGCTGACGAACTGCGAGGACGAGGAGGCGTCGACCTCGACCGGGCCGCCCCGCAGGGCGCCCGTGCCGTGCACCGTCAGCGGCAGGGCGCCGGCGCTGCCCCGCGCGGTGTCGTCGATCCGGGCGCCGAGGGCGCGCAGCGCGTCGATGACGCCGTGCAGCGGGCGCTCGTGGCTGCGCGGGTCGCCGTCGAAGCGGACCGGGCCGTCGGCCAGCGCCGCGACGGGGGGCAGGAAGCGCATGACCGTCCCCGCGTTGCCCACGTCCACCGCGGCGTCGCCCCGCAGGCCGCCGCCGGGGGTGACGCGCCACTCCTCGGCACCCGCCGGGCCCGCGCCCTCCTCGATGCCGACGCCCAGGGCCGTCAGGCCCCCGGCCATCAGGGCGCTGTCGCGCGAGCGCAGCGGCCGGCGCAGCAGGCCGGGCCCGGCGGCGAGCGCGGCGAGCACGAGCGCCCGGTTCGTGACCGACTTCGAGCCGGGCACGGTGACGGCCGCGGCCACCGGTCCTGAGGCGGTCGGCGCGGGCCAGGGGCTGCTCTGCGTAGCGGTCATGGCACTCACCCTATGCGGGCGGGCCCGCCCGCCGCAGTGTCCGGCCGCCGGCCTGTGGACAACCGCCGGCCTGTGGACGACCGGGGTGGCGCGGGCCGTGGCGGGCGGGTCAGAGGTCGAGCAGCCAGCGGGCGCCGCCGGCGAGGGCGCAGAGCGCGACGACGTAGAACAGGAACACCCAGAGCCCTGCGGGCGTATGCGTCAGCCGCCCCAGCTGGTCGGCGTCCGACTGCGGCGCCTCGCCGCGGCGCCGCTTGCGCTGCAGTTCGAAGACCGGCCGCACCCCGCCGAGCAGCAGGAACCACACGGCTGCGTACGCGAACGCCGCCTGCACCTCCGGCTCGGTCAGCCAGGAGACGAGGAAGAAGGCGGCCCCGGTCAGGACGACGGTCACCACCCCGTACGCGTTCCTGATCATCAGGAGCATCGCCGCGAGCAGGGCGATCGCGCCCCACAGCGCCGCCGTGATCCGCCCGTCGGCCAGCAGCCAGGCGCCGGCGAGGCCGAGCAGCGGCGGGGCGGTGTAGCCGGAGGCGGCGGTGAGGACCATGCCGAGGCCGGAGGGCTTGCCGCGGCTGACGGTCAGGCCGGAGGTGTCGGAGTGCAGGCGTATGCCCTCCAGTCGGCGTCCGGTCAGCACGGCGACGAGGCCGTGGCCGCCTTCGTGCGCGATGGTGACGGCGTTGCGCGCCACCCGCCAGACGCCCCAGGTCATGACGGCGCAGAGCGCCACCAGGCCCGTCACCGCGACCAGCCACTCCGAGGGGTCCGGCTGCGTGCCGACGACACGGTCCCACAGCTCGCCGAGGCTGGTTCCTTCCATGTGCCCTCCCGGTGCTCGGACGAGCAGGGTAGCCAAGGCGGCGTGTGCGGGCTGTCAGAGGGGCGTGGCAGTCTTGTCACCCATGTGCGGACGGTACGCGGCGAGCAGGAAACCCGAGGACCTCGTCGACCTCTTCGAGGTCGAGAAGTGGGACGCGGAGGAGACGCTCGCGCCCGACTACAACGTGGCGCCCACCAAGAACGTGTACGCGGTGCTGGAGCGCCCCGAGCGGGACTCCGACGACCCCCGGCCGGTGCGGCAGCTGCGGGCGCTGCGCTGGGGCCTCGTGCCGTCCTGGGCGAAGAACCCGGACCTGGGCGTGAAGATGATCAACGCCAGGGCCGAGACCGTGCACGAGAAGCCGGCCTACCGCCGGGCGTTCGCCTCCCGGCGGTGCCTGCTGCCCGCCGACGGCTACTTCGAGTGGCTGACGTTCAAGGGCGAGCGGCAGCTGGAGGAGCAGGGCAAGAAGAAGCGGCCCCGCAAGCAGCCGTACTTCGTCACCCCCGTCGACGGCTCGGTCTTCGCGATGGCCGGGCTCTTCGAGTTCTGGCGGGACAAGACGCTGCCGGACGACGACCCGCGCGCGTGGTGGGTGACGTGCACGGTGGTGACGACGGAGGCGGAGACCACGGAGCTGGCGGGCGGTGCGGCGGGGGAGTCGGGGCCGCACACGCTCTCCGAGATCCACCCGCGGATGCCGCTGATGCTCCCGCCGGACCGCTGGGACGCCTGGCTCGACCCGGCCAACAAGGACCCGGAGGCGCTGCGCGAACTGCTGGCCCCGCCGCCGCCCGGCCTGCTGCGGGCGTTCCCGGTGTCGACGAAGGTGAGCGACGTGCGGAACAACGGCGCGGAACTGGTGGAGGAGATAGCGGCTCCGGAGGAGGAGACGCTGTTCTAGGGGTTCGTCGGCGTCTGCCCGGCTTGGCGTGATTCAGCAGGAAATCTCCCCGGCGGTGCGGCCGACGGGATCCCGGCCCTACACTCCGCGCCCATGTTCTCCACTCAGCACCTTCCCGACTTACTCGCGCGCGGTGGCCGCGGCGGCGGCTTCCGCGGTGGCGGCGCCGGCGGCTCCGGCGGGGGCGGCACGACGGCACTCATCGTCATCGGCATCGTCGTCGCGGTCGTCGTCGTGCTCGTCGTGTACCTCCGCGTCCGGGCGAGGAGGAGGGAGATCGCGAGCGACTGACCCCCGGTGCGGGGCCGTCGGAAGCGCATCCGACTCGCCTAGATTGGGGCGCGTGAAGCCCACCACCGAGACCGTCGCCACCCCGCCGGGGGACGCCCGCATCACCTGGCACCGGGCCGCCCGGCCCCGGCTGGTCCTCGCCCTGAGCCACGGCGCGGGCGGCGGCATCGAGGCCCGCGACCTGCGGGCGCTGGCCGCCGCGCTGCCCGGCGAGGGGGTCACCGTCGCGCTCGTCGAGCAGCCCTGGCGGGTCGCGGGGCGCAAGCTGGCGCCCGCGCCCAAGACCCTCGACGCCGGCTGGACGGCGCTGTGGCCCGCCCTGGAGAAGCCCGGCGCGCCGGTCGTCGCGGGCGGCCGGAGCGCGGGCGCGCGGGTCGCGTGCCGTACGGCCCGGGCCCTGGGTGCCCGGGCGGTGCTCGCCCTGGCGTTCCCGCTGCACCCGCCGGGCAAGCCGGAGAAGTCCCGGCTGCCGGAGCTGCTGGACGCCGGGGTGCCGACGCGCGTGGTGCAGGGCGCGCGCGACCCGTTCGGCGCCCCCGCGGAGTTCCCCGCGGACGTCGACGTGGTGCCCGTCCCGTACGCGGACCACGGCTTCGCCGTGGCCAAGAGCGCGCCGCCCGACGACGCGCAGACCGCCGACGCGATCACCGCCGCCGCGCTGGAGTGGCTCGCCGGCCTGCGCTGACGCCCCGCCGCGGCGCGTGCCCGCGCCCGGGCGGCCCCGCGGGGCGGTTGGGGAATGCGGCATCGGAAGCGTGCGTTCTCACCGGTGTACGTTCACGTGATCGACGAAGGGACACGCATGAGCGGGGTTGCATGCCCGTCGCGTCCGCAGCCGCAGGCAGCGGAGAAGTACTGGGCGGCGGATGTGCACGGACGTCGTCTATCCTCCGAACCGTACGGGGCCACCGCAGGCTCCACCACGGTGCTGGAGGAGGTGGGTCTCGTCACTGGGACCGACACGGGGAAGGGCGGGCAGGCCGAGGAGCCGACCGCGCCCGAGGAGACGTCCGCCGAGCGGAACGCGCGCTTCGAGCGGGACGCGCTCCAGTTCCTCGACCAGATGTACTCGGCCGCGCTGCGCATGACGCGCAACCCCGCCGACGCGGAGGACCTGGTGCAGGAGACCTATGCCAAGGCGTACGCGTCCTTCCACCAGTTCCGCGAGGGCACGAACCTGAAGGCGTGGCTCTACCGGATCCTGACGAACACGTTCATCAACTCGTACCGCAAGAAGCAGCGTGAGCCGCAGCGCAGCGCCGCCGAGGAGATCGAGGACTGGCAGCTCGCGCGCGCCGAGTCGCACATGTCGACCGGTCTGCGCTCCGCCGAGGCCCAGGCGCTCGACCACCTGCCGGACTCGGACGTGAAGGAAGCCCTGCAGGCGATCCCGGAGGAGTTCCGCATCGCCGTCTATCTGGCGGATGTCGAGGGCTTTGCCTACAAGGAGATCGCCGACATCATGGGGACACCCATCGGTACGGTCATGTCCCGGCTGCACCGCGGTCGCCGCCAGTTGCGCGGTCTGCTGGAGGACTACGCGCAGGAGCGCGGCCTGATGCCGGCGGGAGCCGGACCGGAGTCGGCCGGCTCGCACACGGGAAAGGGTTCGGGATCATGAGCTGCGGAGAGCCGCACGAGACGGATTGCTCAGAGGTCCTCGACCACCTCTACGAGTATCTCGACAAGGAGATGCCGGAGGGCGACTGCGCGAAGTTCCAGGTCCACTTCGACGAGTGCAGCCCCTGTCTGGAGAAGTACGGCCTGGAGCAGGCCGTGAAGAAGCTCGTCAAGCGCTGCTGCGGGCAGGACGACGTGCCGTCGGATCTGCGCGCGAAGGTGATGGGCCGGATCGACACCATCAGGTCCGGTGACGACGTACCGGAGCAGCCGGTGCTCGACGCCGGTGACGAGGGCCGCTCCACGTCACTCGAAGGTGCGAATCCACCCGGCTCGTAGTGTTCTTTTAGGCAACTGCGCCCCATTCGGCCGTAGGTGCCGCCCTATGCTCCCCAACTCGTACGGAGTACAGCGCGGACGAGGAGCGTGGGGCCCATGGGGCAGGTGGCGCAGGTCTCTGCGGCCGGGCGCGGATGTCTGTTGTGCGCGGTGCTCGCGACGGCGGCGTGTGCCGCCCCCGCACTGCGGCCCGGCGCCGCGACCCCCTGGACGGCGCTGGCGCTGCTCGCCGCCGTCTACGCGGCCGGTGAACACCTCTGGCGCGTGCCGCCGCTGGCCGGCCGGATCCCCGACGGTATCGGTGCGTTCTTCCCGGTCCTGCTTGCAGGAGCGTTTCTGCTGCCGCCCGCCGCGGCCGCCCTCGTCCCCCTCGCGGGCGCGCTGACCGCCCGGATCGCCGAGCAGCCCGCCGCCCCGCGGCGGCTGTGGCGGGCCGCGGAGCTGGCGCTCGCCGCTTGGGCGGCCGCGTACGCCGCCGGGCGGGTGCCCGGGGACGCCGTGCCCGGCGAGGCCGGGTTCCCCGAGCTGGTGCCCGCCGCGCTCGCCGCGGTCGCGGCCTTCTGGACCGTTCTCACCTGCCTGGACGCCCTGATGCAGGCCGCCGCGGAGCGCCGCTCGCCGCGCACCGCGCTCGCCGGGGCGCCGGCGGCGGCGGGCGCGTATCTCGTGCACGGGCTCGCCGGGCTGATGATGGCGATGCTCTGGCACAGCCCGCACGGCCCCGCCAGCGGGCTGCTCGTCCTGCTGCCGATGGCCATCTCCTGCTGGGCGTTCGCCCAGGCCGACCGCGAACGCGCGGCGCACCAGGCGACGATCCGCGCGCTGGTGCAGGCCGTCGACATCAAGGACCGCTACACCCGCGGGCACAGCGAGCGGGTCGGCCGCGCGTCGGTGCTCATCGCGCGCGAGCTGGGCATGGACGAGCGGCGGCAGGAGGTCCTGCGGTTCGCCGGGATCCTGCACGACGTGGGCAAGCTCGGCGTGCCGACGCGCATCCTGCGCAAGGACGGGCCGCTGACACCGCAGGAGCGGCGGATCATCGAGCTGCACCCGGAGTACGGGCACGAGATCGTCCGCGGCATCGGCTTCCTGGAGGAGGTGCGCTCGGCGATCCTGCACCACCACGAGCGGATGGACGGCGGCGGCTACCCGTACGGGCTCACCGGCGAGCGGATTCCGGAATACGCCCGGGTGGTGGCTGTCGCCGACGCCTTCGACGCCATGACCTCGACCCGCTCCTACCGCCGCGCGCGCGAGGTGCCCGCGGCGCTGGCGGAGCTGCGGCGCTGCGCGGGAGCGCAGTTCGACCCCCGGATGGTGCGCGCGCTGGCCGGCGCGATCGAGCGCAGCGGCTGGCACGCCGAGGTCACCGCGGACGAGCCCGCGACGGTCCCCGCGCCGCTGCGCGGCGGGGCCGGGGAGGCTGCGGCGGGCACCGGCGCAGCCGCAGAAACGGTCGTACGCAGCGGTGGTACGCCGTGAGCGAATCGGTTCTCCGCACCCGGCTCCCGGCCCCGCCCGAGGTGCGCGTCGCGGTCGGGGCCGCGGGGGCGGTGACCGCGGCCGGGTTCTGCTGGACGCTGTGGCACGGGCTCGCCCAGCCCGAGGCCGCGCTCGCCTTCGGCCTGCTCATCGTGCTCGGCGAGGTGGCGGGCGACCACCGGGCGGGCGCCCCCGCACGCATCCCCGCGCCCCTGGCGACCGCCGGCGCGCTCGGGTACGCGCTGCTCTGCATCCCCGCGGACGCGGCGGGCGGCGCCGTGCTGGAGATCGCCGCCGTGTCCTTCACCGCCACCGTGGTCGGCACCGTCCCGCACGTCGCCCGGGGCCGCGGCCCCACCGCGGAGCACCTGGTCCGCCGCGTCCTCGGCACCGCCTTCGCCGCCGCCTGCTGCCGTCCCCTGTGCGCCGGCGCCCCCGGCGAGGGCGACGGCGGCCCGGTCGCCGGCCTCACCGCGGGCCCCGGCTACGTCCTGGCGCTGCTCGGCGTCCTTGCCCTGACCGCGCTCTGCGACGCCGTGCTCGCCGCCTGTCTCGCCCGGGCCCGCACCGGCTGGCCGTACGGCCCCCTGCTGCGCGACGAGCTGCGCGCCCTGCCCGGCGTCGGCTCCGCGATGTGCGCCACCGGCGTCGTCATCGCGCTCGCCGCGCAGGTGGCCGGGCCGTGGGCGCTGCCCGTGCTGAGCCTGCCGCTGCTGCTCACCCAGGTCTCGCTCCGCCGCTACGCCGCCGTGCGCCGCACGTACCGCCAGACCATCGCCTCGCTGGCCCGCGCCACCGAGATGGCCGGGTACCACAGCCCGGGCCACGCCCACCGCGTCGCCTCCCTCAGCCGGGCGATCGGCCGGGTACGGGGCCTCTCCGAACGGGAGCTGGACGTGCTGGAGCAGGCCGCGCTCATGCACGACCTCGGCAAGCTGTCGCTGGCCGACCCCGTGCCGCCCGCCGCCGACGCCTCGCTCCCCGCGGGCGCCGGCCTCGCCGACCGGCGGCGCATCGCCCTGCTGGGCGGCGCCGTGGTGCGGCAGACCGGCGTGGCCGCCGAGGTCGCCGTCGTGGTGGAGCGGCAGGCGGAGCCGTACCGTGACCAGCCGGTCGCGGCCCGTATTGTGCGCGTGGCGGCCGCATACGACGCACTGGTGACGGGGAACGCGAAGGGTGAGGGCGCGGTCGCGCCGCTCGCGGCCCTGGAGCAGCTGCGCCTGGTGGCCCGCGCCGAGTACGACCCCGCCGTGGTCGACGCGCTGCGGGAGGTGCTGGCGAGTGGCGTGCGCGCGAACTGACCGGTAAGAAGCGGGTGTACGGCACCGCGTGGTTGGATGCGGGCATAGCCCGGTACCCGAGCGGACAGGAAGTTGCGGGGAGCAACGGCACCCCCCGGGAGAGCACGCCGTGCGGACGGGCCGCACAGTGGTCATCCTGGAGTCAAAGACGGCAGGCAGGAATCGTGAGGATCTTCGGCAGAACACGGCATCGGCCCTCCGCCTCGTGGCGGCAGGCGACCGACCGCGCGTTCACGTTGATCGGCGACGGCCGGTACGACGACGCGGGCGCGCTGCTCACCCGTGCCGCGGGCCTGGAGCCCTGGCTGTCGGAGTCGTGGTTCAACCTTGCGCTGCTGCACAAGTTCCGGCACGACTGGGAGCAGGCGCGCGCCGCGGGGCTGCGGGCCGTCGCCCTGCTCGACCGCGAGACGGGCGCGCCCGACTGGTGGAACGTCGGCATCGCCGCCACCGCGCTGCAGGACTGGCCGCTGGCGCGGCGGGCCTGGCAGGCGTACGGGCTGCGCGTGCCCGGCGGCGCCGCGCACCAGGGGGCGGCCGAGCCGCCGGAGGACATGGAGCTGGGCAGCGCCGCCGTGCGGCTGTCGCCGGAGGGTGAGGCGGAGGTCGTCTGGGGCCGCCGGCTGGACCCGGCGCGGATCGAGGTGCAGAGCATCCCGCTGCCGTCGTCGGGGCGGCGCTGGGGCGAGGTCGTGCTGCACGACGGGGTGCCGCACGGCGAGCGGGCCACCCTGGCGGGGCCCTCGTACCCGGTCTTCGACGAGATAGAGCTGTGGGCGCCGTCGCCGGTGCCGACGTGGGTGGTGCTGCTGGAGGCGGCCACCGAGGCGGACCGGGACGCCGTCGAGCTGCTGGCGGCCGAGGCGGGGTACGCGGCCGAGGACTGGTCGTCGTCGGTGCGGCTGCTCTGCCGCACCTGCTCGGAGAGCTGCATGCCCAGCGCCGAGGGCTCGCTGCAGGCGACCCTCGACCCGCACGACCACAGCGAGCCCGGCCAGCCCGGGCCGCTGGTGCACCGCACCGAGGACGGGCTGTGGGTGCCGGAGCGGGAGTGCGGGATAGCCGCGCCCGCGTCGCTGGTGCGCGGGCTGCTGGAGAGCTGGGCCGCGGACAGCCCGGACACCCGGGACTGGCGGGATCTGGAGGAAGTCGTCTGAGGCTGTCGGAACCTGGCCGTACCCTGGACTCCGGTCTTACATGAAGCTCATGCGGGCGGGAACCAGGAAGGCGTACGGCGAGGATGACTCAGCAGGCGGAGCAGCAGCAGGCGGGGCGGGAAGCGGAGTCGCCGGACGTGTTCCTCGACGACGTGACGGACGCGGAGGCGCGTGAGCAGGCGGCCCGCGAGCGGGGCACGGCCAGGGCGATCACGGTGGTGGGCAATCCGGTGCTGCACCGCGAGTGCCAGGACGTGACGGAGTTCGACGACGGGCTGCGCAAGCTCGTGGACGACATGTTCGCCAGCCAGCGGGCGGCGGAGGGCGTGGGCCTCGCGGCCAACCAGATCGGCGTCGACCTGAAGGTCTTCGTCTACGACTGCCCGGACGACGACGGCGTACGGCACGTGGGGGCCGTGTGCAACCCCGTCCTGGAGGAACTGCCCGCCGACCGCCGCCAGCTCGACGACGGCAACGAGGGGTGCCTCTCCGTCCCCGGCGCGTACATGTCGCTGGCCCGCCCGGACTTCGCGGTGGTGAGCGGCCGGGACCTCGACGGCAACCCGGTCCGCGTGCAGGGCACGGGCTACTTCGCCCGCTGCCTGCAGCACGAGACGGACCACCTCTACGGGCGGCTCTACATCGACCGGCTCTCCAAGCGCGAACGCAAGGACGTCATGCAGCAGATGGCGGAGAACACCCCGCGGTACGAGACCGTCCCGAACGACTGACGCCCGCCGGCCTGCGGGGACGGCCGCCAGATCCGCCCCGGCAGGCGCCGTGACCGCCGCCTCTTGCGCGGCGGTTACGGCAGTGGTCGAGACCACTGGCACCCCGGCGGCGCGTTGACCGCGCGCCCTGCGCACGCGAGGCTCGGAGCCCCCCATTCGTACGGCACGGAGGTCCGATGCTCAGACGTACGGTCAGACTCATCCTCAGCATTGTCATGATCGCGGCGGCAGGTGTCGTCGGTACGGTCGCGACCGCCGGATCCGCGCAGGCGGACTCGTGCTACACGTGGAACCGGACGCTCAAGGAAGGCATGTCCGGCTCCGACGTCACCCAGCTGCAGATCCGGGTGGCGGGGCACGTGACGTCCGGCGAGATCCTCGCCGTCGACGGCAACTTCGGCCCGCGCACCAAGGCCGCGGTCGCCAAGTTCCAGAGCGCGTACGGGCTCGCCTCGGACGGCGTCGCGGGCACCAACACGTTCAACAAGATCTACAGCCTCCAGGACGCCGACTGCACTCCGGCTCACTTCACCTACGCCGAGCTGAACAAGTGCAACTCCACCTGGGGCGGCGGCGCGGTATCCGCGGCGACAGCCAAGGAGAACGCCAAGCGCACCATGTGGAAGCTGGAGGCGATGCGGCACGCCCTCGGTGACGTCCCGATCAACATCAGCAGCGGCTTCCGCTCCGTCTCGTGCAACAACGCGGTCGGCGGCGCCTCGAACAGCCAGCATCTGTACGGCACAGCGGCCGACCTCGTCGGCTCCCCGTCGTTCTGCCGGCTGGCCCAGCAGGCGCGGACCCACGGCTTCGGCGGGATCCTCGGTCCCGGCTACCCGGGTCACAACGACCACACGCACGTGGACGGCCGCAGTTCCCGCTACTGGTCCGCTCCCTCCTGCGGCATCTGACCACGGGAGAACGCAGCACCGCAGCACCGCGGCAACGGCGCCGCAGCAGCACGCGGTCGCCGGCCGGACCCGCCCTCCGCGGCGGGTCCGGCCGGCGCCGGTGCGCCGGCGGCCGCCGCCGGCTCAGAACTCGTCGTCGAACGCGACCGAACCCTCCACCGCCACCTGGTACGCGGACGGGCGGCGCTCGAAGAAGTTCGTCAGCTCCTGCACGTCCTGCAACTCCATGAACGCGAACGGGTTCTGCGACCCGTACACCGGCGCGAAGCCCAGCCGGACGAGCCGCTGGTCGGCCACGCACTCCAGATACGCGCGCATCGAGTCGGTGTTCATCCCCGGCAGGCCCTCCCCGCACAGGTCCCGCGCGAACTGCAGCTCCGCGCGCACCGCCTCGTCGAGCATGTCGCGCACCTGCCGCCCCAGTTCCTCGTCGAAGAGGTCCGGCTCCTCCTCGCGGACCGTGTCGACCACGGAGAACGCGAAGTCCATGTGCATGCTCTCGTCGCGGAACACCCAGTTCGTGCCGGTCGCGAGCCCGTGCAGCAGGCCGCGCGAGCGCAGCCAGTAGACGTAGGCGAACGCGCCGTAGAAGAACAGGCCCTCGATGCAGGCCGCGAAGCAGATGAGGTTGAGCAGGAAGCGGCGGCGGTCCTCCCTGGTCTCCAACTGCTCGATGTTCTCCACGGAGTCCATCCAGCGGAAGCAGAACTGCGCCTTCTCGCGGATCGACGGGATGTTCTCCACGGCGGCGAACGCCGCGGCCCGCTCGTCCGGGTCGGGGAGGTAGGTGTCGAGCAGCGTCAGATAGAACTGGACGTGCACGGCCTCCTCGAAGAGCTGGCGGGAGAGGTAGAGGCGGGCCTCCGGCGAGTTGATGTGCTTGTAGAGCGTGAGCACCAGGTTGTTCGCCACGATCGAGTCGCCGGTGGCGAAGAACGCCACCAGCCGGCCGATGAGGTGCTGTTCGCCCGGCGACAGCTTGGCGAGGTCGGAGACGTCGGAGTGGAGGTCGACCTCCTCGACGGTCCAGGTGTTCTTGATGGCGTCCCGGTAGCGCTCGTAGAAGTCCGGGTAGCGCATGGGGCGCAGGGTCAGCTCGAAGCCGGGGTCCAGCAGGTTCCTGGCGTCGGTGGCGGTGGTCACTGGCAGGCCTCGCAGGTCTCGGGGTTCTCCAGGGAGCAGGCGACGGCGTCGTCGGCGTGCGGCTGCTGGACGGGCAGGGGTGCGGGGGCGGCGTCCGCGGCGGCGCCGGCGGGCGCGGCGCCGCGGGCCGAGCGGGCGATCCGGGTGGCGGGGCGCGAGCGCAGGTAGTACGTCGTCTTCAGCCCGGACTTCCAGGCGTACGCGTACATCGAGCTGAGCTTGCCGATGGTCGGCGCGGCCATGAAGAGGTTGAGCGACTGGGCCTGGTCGAGGTACGGCGTACGGGCCGCGGCCATGTCGATCAGCGCGCGCTGCGGCAGCTCCCACGCCGTCCGGTAGCGCGCCCGGACCTCCTCGGGGATCCAGGTCAGCTCCTGTACGGACCCGTCGTGCTCGCGCAGCGCCTCGCGGGTCTGCGCGTCCCACACCCCGAGCGCCTTCAGCTCGGCCACCAGGTAGGAGTTGACCTGGAGGAACTCGCCGCTGAGCGTCTCGCGCTTGAACAGGTTGGAGACCTGCGGCTCGATGCACTCGTAGACGCCGGCGATGGAGGCGATCGTCGCCGTCGGCGCGATGGCCAGCAGCAGCGAGTTGCGCAGGCCGGTCGCGCCGATCCGGGCGCGCAGGGCGGTCCAGCGCTCCGGCCAGGCCACGTCCGCGTCGGGGTAGTGGTCGGGGTGCAGCACGCCGCGGGCGGCGCGGGTGCGGGACCAGGCCGGGTGCGCGCCGTGCCGCTCGGCGAGGTCGGCGGAGGCGGCGTACGCGGCGAGCATGATGCGCTCGGCGATACGGGTGGACAGCGCCCTGGCCTCACGGGAGTCGAAGGGCAGCCGCAGCCGGAAGAAGACGTCCTGGAGCCCCATCACGCCCAGGCCCACGGGCCGCCAGCGGGAGTTGGACGCGGCGGCCTGCTGGGTGGGGTAGAAGTTGATGTCCACGACGCGGTCGAGGAAGGTCACGGCGGTACGGACCGTGGCATCCAGCTTCTCCCAGTCCATCGCCTCCTCCCAGCCGCCGGCGGTGTCGCCCAGGTGGGCCGCGAGGTTGACCGAGCCCAGGTTGCACACTGCGGTCTCGCCGTCGTCCGAGACCTCCAGGATCTCGGTGCACAGGTTCGAGGAGTGCACGACGGCGCCGGGCTCCGCGGTCTGGTTGGCGGTGCGGTTGGCGGCGTCCTTGAAGGTCATCCAGCCGTTGCCGGTCTGGGCGAGGGTGCGCATCATCCGGCCGTACAACTGCCGTGCGGGGACCTGCTTGACGTACCGCCCCTCGGCCTCCGCGCGCGCGTACGCCTCGTCGAACCCGGCGCCGTACAGGTCGGTCAGCTCGGGCACGTCCGCGGGCGAGAACAGCGACCAGGGGCCGTCGGCCTCGACGCGGCGCATGAACTCGTCCGGGATCCAGTGCGCGAGGTTGAGGTTGTGGGTGCGGCGGGCCTCCTCGCCGGTGTTGTCGCGCAGCTCCAGGAACTCCTCGACGTCGGCGTGCCAGGGCTCCAGGTAGACGCAGGCGGCGCCCTTGCGCTTGCCGCCCTGGTTCACGGCGGCGACGGAGGCGTCCAGGGTGCGCAGGAACGGGACGATGCCGTTGGAGTGGCCGTTGGTGCCGCGGATCAGCGAGCCGCGGGAGCGGACGCGGGTGAACGGGATGCCGATGCCGCCGGAGTGCTTGGAGAGCCGGGCGACCTGGTGGTAGCGCTCGTAGATCGAGTCCAGCTCGTCGAGCGGGGAGTCGAGCAGGTAGCAGGACGACATCTGCGGGTGGCGGGTGCCGGAGTTGAAGAGCGTGGGGGAGGAGGGCAGGTAGCCGAGGCGGCTCATCAGCCCGTACAGCTCGGCGACTTCGGCGAGGGCCGCGTCGGACTCGTCTGCCGCCAGCCCGCAGGCGACGCGCAGGAAGAAGTGCTGGGCGGTCTCGATGACGGCGCGCTCGGTGGGGTGGCGCAGCAGGTAGCGGGTGTGGACCGTGCGCAGGCCGAAGTAGCCGAACAGGTCGTCGCGGCCGTCGGCGGCGGCCCCGGCCGCCAGGGCGTCGAGGCGGGCGGCGTGCCGGCGGACGAAGGCCGCGGTGGCGTCGGCGACGAGGCCTTCGCGGTGGCCCACGGCGATCGAGCCGGAGAAGCTCGTGGCGCCCTGGCCCGCGGCCTCCTCGGCGACGGCCCGGGTCAGCAGCCGGGCGGCCAGCCGCGAGTACTCCGGCTCCTCCGCGATCAGCGCCGCCGCGGCCTCGGTGGCCAGCTCGCGCAACTCCGCCTCGCCGGAGCCCGGGTGCCGCCCCCGCAGGGCGCCCGCCGCGACCCGGGCCGGGTCGGTGGCGGGCAGGTCGGCGGTCAGCTCGGCGAGGGTGCGGGTGAGTGCGGCGGCCGGGCCGTCGCCGGCCCGGGGGGTGGCTGAGGCGGGCTCCGCAAGTGCGGCCGGTGGTGCGATCGTCAAGGTCCTGCTCTCCCTCGCTCGGCGGGGCCGCGCGGGAGAGGCTGCGGTACGGGCGCACGCGGGGTCCCCACGGCGCGCAGGGCGCGCCGCCGAGGCGGAGCCGCTTGCGTCCGTGAGCCCAATCCGCGAGACCCGGACGTCATCGATCGCTGCCGGAGGTGTTCGGGCTCACGACGTACGGGCACACCGGCGCACGCGGCAGGCATGGCAGCACATCGCTTACCGTTGCGGGACAGCTCCGGACTTCCACCGGATTCCCCTGCGTCGGCAGCTTGGACGAGCATACATCTAGTGGCCCGCCAAGGAACCACCCCTATATGTTGTGTCGCCCCTCAGAGGTCCGCGACGAAGGCCCACAGCGGCAGATCGGGCAGCGGGAACCAGTCGCGGTCGGGAGTGCGGACGAACCCCAGCCGCCCGTACAGCCGGTGGGCCGTGGCCATCTCCGGGGTGCTGGACAGCACCATCCGCTGCGCGCCCAGCCCGCGGGCGCGGTCCAGACAGGCCCGTACGAGCGCCTCGCCCACGCCCCGGCCGCGCGCCTCCCGGGCCACCGCCAGCATCCGGAACTCGCCCTCCCCGGGCCCGCTCAGCTCCGCGAACGGCGACCCGGCCGTCACGAACGTCACGGCGCCGAGCACCCGCCCGCCGTCCGTCCGGCCGTCCCCGTCGACCGCGACCAGCACCTCCGTGCGCTCCGCCGCCGCCCGGCCGCCCGCGTCGCGCAGCTCGTGCACGTACTCGTCGTCCTCGCCGAACGTCAGCAGCCCGTCCGCCAGATACGCCTCGGCGACCAGGTCGCCCGCCCGCTCGTGCTCCTCCGGCCGCACCGGCCGCACCGTGAAGTCCATCCCCCGAGTGTGCCCTGCCCCACCGACAACGGGCCGCCGCCCCCGGAAGCCGGGGACGGCGGCCCGTACGCCTGCGGCATCCGCCGCACCGCGCTCAGCAGCAGCGGAAGCCCTTGCGCGGGTCGTCGCCCGCGTCCATGCGCATCCGCTCGAACTCGCGCCGGGTGGGCGCCTGGGCCTCGGGGTCGTGCGTGCGCAGGTGCTCGACGTAGCGCTCGTACGCCGTGTCGCCGATCACCTCGCGGACGTACCACCAGACCTTGCGCCCGGCCGCCGCCAGCGACGCCGCCCCCGTCACGAGCCGCCTCCGTCCGGCCCGCCGGCGTCCTCGCCGCCGCCGCTCCCGCGGGCGCCCGGTCCGGTGCCCGGCTTGAAGCCGCCGCCGCTGCCCAGCCCGGCCGCGGCCAGCTCCCTCTTCTCCTCCTTGGTCGCGATCAGCTGCGCCGGCGCGATGAAGGAGGACTCCTGGTACGGCTCCTCGCGGCTGACGACGGAGTCGGGGTTGCGCAGCGACTTCACGCACACCCGGGCCGCGTCCAGGATCACGACGACCACCAGCAGCGCGAAGACCGCCGACAGCACCCCGTCGACCGTCGTGTTGGTGACGATCGTCTCGGCGTCCTCCAGCTCCTGCCCGGACAGCTTGCCGGAGTCGATGCCCTCCTGCGCCACGTCGCCCTGGGCGAAGAAGCCGACCCGCGGGTCGTCCGAGAACACCTTCTGCCAGCTCGCGGTGAGCGTCACCACCGCGACCCAGGCCAGCGGGATGCCCGTCACCCACGCCCACTTCAGCCGCCCCGACTTGATCAGCAGCGTGGTGCAGATCGTCAGCGCGACCGCGCCGAGGAGCTGGTTGGTGATGCCGAAGAGCGGGAAGAGCTGGTTGATGCCGCCGAGGGGGTCGTTGACGCCGACCCACAGGAAGTAGCCCCACAGGCCCACGACGACCGCGCTGGTGCCGATGAGCCCCGGCCACCAGCTGACGCGCTTGAGCGGCTTGTAGATGTTGCCCAGGGTGTCCTGCAGCATGAAGCGGCCCACCCGGGTGCCCGCGTCGAGCGCGGTGAGGATGAACAGCGCCTCGAACATGATCGCAAAGTGGTACCAGAACGCCTTGAGGCTGTCCCCGGTCACGTTGGAGAAGATCTCCGAGACGCCCAGGGCGAACGTCGGTGCGCCGCCCGTACGGGACAGCAGCGACGGCTCCTCGACGGAGTCCGCCGCCGCCTGGAGTGCCGCCGGTGTGATCTCCCAGCCGAAGCCCTGGATCGCCTCCGATGCCGACTGCGCGGTGTCTCCGATCACGGTGGGCGCGGAGTTCATCGCGAAGTAGAGGCCCGGGTCCAGCACGCACGCGGCGATCATCGCCACGATCGCCACGGAGGACTCCATCAGCATGGACCCGTAGCCGATCATCCGGACCTGCGTCTCCTTCTGCACCATCTTCGGTGTGGTGCCGGAGGAGATGAGGGCGTGGAAGCCGGACAGGGCGCCGCAGGCGATGGTGATGAAGACGAACGGGAAGAGCGAGCCGGCGAAGACCGGTCCGGTGCCGTCCTTGGCGAAGTCGGTGACGCCCTCCATCTTCAGCGTCGGCGCGGCCACGAGCACGCCGATGAACAGCAGCGCGATGGTGCCGAGTTTCATGAACGTCGACAGGTAGTCGCGCGGCGCGAGCAGCGTCCACACCGGTAGCACCGAGGCGATGAAGGCGTAGATCACCATCCAGATGACCAGCGACTCCTTGCTCAGCGTGAACGTGTCCGCGAGCGACGACTCGGCCACCCACCGGCCCGCGACCAGCGCGAGCAGCAGCAGGGCGATGCCGATCAGCGACACCTCGGCGACCCTGCCGGGCCGGATCATCCGCAGGTAGAAGCCCATGAACAGGGCGATCGGGATCGTCATGCCGATGGAGAACGTGCCCCAGGGGGACTCCGCCAGCGCGTTGACGATGACCAGCGCCAGCACCGCCAGCAGGATGATCATGATCGCGAAGACGGCGAGCAGCGCGGCGGCGCCGCCCACCGGGCCGATCTCCTCGCGTGCCATCTGGCCGAGCGAACGGCCGTTGCGGCGGGTGGAGA
The DNA here is from genome assembly GCF_020400605.1 of Streptomyces aculeolatus. Lineage (GTDB taxonomy): Bacteria > Actinomycetota > Actinomycetes > Streptomycetales > Streptomycetaceae > Streptomyces > Streptomyces aculeolatus. The sequence goes on from NZ_JAINRD010000006.1 coordinate 273,572, forward strand.
AGAACAGCACCACCATGTCCTGGACCGCGCCCGCGAAGATCACGCCCGCGACGATCCAGATCGTGCCCGGCAGGAAGCCCATCTGCGCCGCGAGCACCGGGCCGACCAGCGGTCCCGCGCCGGAGATCGCCGCGAAGTGGTGGCCGAGGAGCACGCGGCGGTCGGTCGGCTGGAAGTCGATGCCGTTGTCGAGCCGTTCCGCCGGGGTGGCGCGCGTCTTGTCGGCCTTGAGCACGCGGTAGGCGATGAACTTCGAGTAGAAGCGGTAGCCGATGGCGTACGAGCCGAGGGCCGCGGCCACCATCCAGGCCGCGGAGACCTCCTCGCCCCGCGAGAGCGCCAGCACGGTCCAGCCGACGGCTCCCACCAGGGCGACGGCGGTCCACAGGATGACGCTCTTCGGTTCCAGGCGTGGCTTTCGCGGCACGTCCGGGGGTGCGTGCACAGTCATGGCGGCTCCGTCCCCTGAGCTCTCAATCTCTTGCAATGCGCTCGAAATGTAGAGCAGTGCCAGGCCGCCGTCACTAGGTCGATCAGTCGCTATCCGATCACGAAAAGCACCGGCCGGGGCGTCGCGGCCGGTGGAGGGCGCCGGTGGAGGGCGCCGGGGGAAAGCGCCCGGGGGCGGGGCGGCCCCGGCGGGCGGCAAGCGGTCCGTACCAATCGGTCCGCGTGGTTAGACTCGCCCGCTGAGTCCCCGGGGCGGCGGCCCCGGGGCGAACGAGTGCAGCGCCGATCGAGGGGGACGCGCATGCTTGCCGCACTGGACTTGGAACCGCTGCCGGAGGCCGTCTACCAGCTGTTCCTGGACGGGTCCTGCTGGTCCGCGGAGGAGATAGGCGAACGGCTGGACCTGGCGCCCGACGACGTCGGGGAGGCGCTGGAGCAACTGGCCGCCGCCCGGCTGCTGACCGCCCCGGGGAACGGCTCCGCCGGCTACCGGGCCACCGACCGGTCCGCGGGACTGCCGCGTCTCGTCGCCCGCTGGGAGGCGGAACTGGATCGGCAGCGCCGCAAGGTGGCCGCCGCCCGCGACGCCATCAGCGCGTTCACCACGAACCCCGGCCGGCCCGGCGCCGGGCCCGGGGACCACGAGCTGCTGGAGCGGGTGCCGGGGCCCGACGCCGCCGCGCGCCGGATCGCGGAGCTGGCGGCCGGGGCGCGGAGGCGGGTGCAGAGCCTGGTCCCGAAGGAGGCGCAGGCGCACCTGGGCCCGGAGCACCTGCGCCGGGTGGACGACGCGCTGCTGGCCCGCGGGGTGTCCGTGGCGCGGGTGCTGCAGGACAGCGTCCGCGCGGACCCGGTGGCGCGGCGGCAGCCGGCCGGGCTGACGGCGGCGGGCGGCAGGGTCCGTACGGTGCCGGCGCTGCCCGTGCTGCTGGTGCTGGTCGACGGGCAGACGGCGCTGCTGGCCGCCGACCCGGCCGACCCCGCCGCGGGGGTGGTGCAGCTGCGCGGCCCCGGGGTGGTCACGGCGCTGCGGCAGCTCTTCGACTCGTACTGGCGCGAGGGCACCGACTGGGGCGGCTCCCCGGCGGTCGACCGCAACGAGCTGACGCCCACCGAGCAGGAGCTGCTGCGGCTGCTGGCCGTCGGCCACACCGACGCGCAGATCAGCCGCCGCCTGGGCGTCTCGGCACGCACGGTGCGCAGGATGTACGCGGGAATCACCGAACGCCTCGCGGTACGCAGCCGCTTCGAGGCCGGCGTCGTAGCCGCCCAACGCGGCTGGGTCTAGGGTCTGTCTTCGATCTCGCGTCGTTCGCCCGAAGGGCGGGCGGCGCGGCGTCTGGTGCGTGCGATCGCAAGGCGGAGGGTCGACCGCATAGTGGGCCTATTCGGTCGAGCCCGACAACGCAGCGAGCGTGCGTGCCAGGCTCCCCCACAGCGCGCTGCGCGCACGTGGGCGGTGCCCCCAGCCGCAGACGCGAGATTGAAGACAGACCCTACGGTCTTCCGCCTGCGCCGCGGGCCGGCACGCAGCGGCGGGTCCGGCGCTGGGCCGGGCCCGCCGCTGCGGCGCCGCTCAGCCCACCGGGCGGCGGAGGCGGGCGACGAACTTGTAGCGGTCCCCGCGGTAGACCGAGCGCACCCACTCCACCGGCTCGCCCTGCGTGTCGACCGAGTGGCGCGACAGCATCAGCATCGGCAGGCCGGTGTCGGTCCCCAGCAGCCCCGCCTCGCGGGGCGTGGCGAGCGAGGTCTCGATGGTCTCCTCGGCCTCGGCCAGGTGGACGTCGTAGACCTCGGCGAGCGCGGTGTACAGCGACGAGTGCTTGACCAGGCTGCGGCGCAGCGCGGGGAAGCGCTTGGCCGACAGGTGCGTGGTCTCGATGGCCATCGGCTCGCCGTTGGCCAGCCGCAGCCGCTCGATGCGCAGCACCCGCCCGCCTGCGGTGATGTCGAGCCGCTCGGCGAGCTGGTCGCCCGCGGTGACGTAGCCGATGTCCAGGAGCTGCGACGTGGGTTCGAGGCCCTGGGCGCGCATGTCCTCGGTGTACGAGGTCAGTTGCAGCGCCTGCGAGACCTTGGGCTTGGCCACGAACGTGCCCTTGCCCTGGATCCGCTCCAGCCGCCCCTCCACGACCAGCTCCTGCAGCGCCTGCCGCACGGTCGTACGGGAGGTGTCGAACTCGGAGGCGAGCGTGCGCTCCGGCGGCACCGGGGTGCCGGGAGGGAGGGTCTCGGTCATCTCCAGCAAATGCCGCTTGAGCCGGTAGTACTTGGGCACGCGGGTGGTCCGCCCGGTGCTCCCCCCGGCGCGTCCCGGCTCGTCGGCTGCCGGTACCGTCGCAGCCGACGTTCCCTCGGCCGGTCCGGCGTTCGTCCTCATGACTCCTCCGTCTGGTAGCGGCTCACATCCTGGCACGGCTCGTCACCCGTCGGTGCGCTCGCGGGGTGACGGGATAGCTCACATGTCGGTCCGGTAACGGAAGCCGAACCAGCAGGCCGCACACCCTTGACACCCTCATTGGTCTAGGCCAGGCTTCGTTCCACGATTGGTCCAGACCAAGACCGTCAACCTGGTCTAAACCATTAAAGACCACAAGTCCACTCCACGGGCAGGGTCCGGGAGCAAGGACTTTTCGGTGGCGAATCGCTGGCGAAAGACGGCAGGGGGGCGTGGGCCGGCATGTTGAGGAGGGTGACGTGAAGCGCACGGCGGTAGCGGTGCTGGCGGCGGCTGGCCTGGTGGCAAGCCTCGCCGCCTGCGGTTCTGACGATGGTGGCGAGGACGACGGCAAGGGCAGTGGCCCCGGGTCGTTCAAGGGCGAGACGCTCACCTTCTGGGCCATGGACGGCTCCACACCGGACGACTGGCTGAAGGACGTCCAGGCCGAGTTCGAGAAGAAGACGGGCGCGAAGCTCGAATACAAGGTGCAGCAGTGGAACGGCATTCAGCAGAAGCTGACCACCGCGCTGTCCGAGGAGAGCCCGCCCGACGTGGTCGAGGTCGGCAACACCCAGACGCCCGCCTACGCGGCGACCGGCGGCCTGGCCGACCTGACCGAGCTGAAGGACGAGATCGGCACCGAGTGGACCGAGTCCCTCAACGAGTCGTCGATCTACGAGGGCAAGCAGTACGCCGTCCCGTGGTTCTTCGCCAACCGCGTGGTGATGTACAACAAGTCGATCTTCGAGGAAGCCGGCATCACGGAGCTCCCCAAGACCCGTGACGACCTCTTCGCGGCGTTCGAGAAGATCGAGAAGAACACCGACGCCGAGCCGATCTACATGCCCGGCCAGAACTGGTACTTCTTCGACGGCCTGCTCATCGGCCAGGACGCCGAGCTGGTGAAGCAGGACGGCGACAAGTGGGTCTCCAACCTCGCCGACCCCAAGGTCGGCCAGGCCATGGACATCTACAAGCAGTACGCCGACTTCTCCACGGCGCCCAAGGACAAGGACGAGGCCACCCCGCAGCAGGGCGAGGTCTTCGGCAAGGGCAAGACCGGCGCGATCATCGGCATGGGCTGGGAGTCCGGCATCGCCATCGAGGCGAGCAAGGACAAGAACTTCGAGAAGGAGATCGGCTACTTCACCATCCCCGGTGAGACCGCCGACACCCCCGAGAGCGTCTTCCTCGGCGGCTCCAACCTGGCCATCGCCGCGGGCAGCGAGAAGCAGGAGCTCGCCCAGGAGTTCCTGAAGATCGCGCTCTCCGACAAGCACGAGGGCGCCCTCGCGGCCGCCAACGGCGTGATCCCCAACAAGGACTCGCTGCTGTCGAAGCTGGAGGGCAACGAGGCGGCCGAGGCCGCGGCGCCGGCCGCCGCCGTCGGCGGCACCACGCCGCTCATCCCGGAGTGGGGCGCGGTGGAGAACACCCCCAACCCCATCAAGTCCTACATGACCGCCTTCCTCAACGGTAAGTCCCACGAGGAAGCGGCCGAGTCGGTCGAGGGCGATCTGAACGAGCGCCTCGCGCAGGAGTAAGTGTCATCGGGCGGGCGGGACCGGGTACGACCCGGCCCCGCCCGCACCCGCGGGTCCGAAACCACCTCGTCCCGAAGAGATCGCCGCATCATGACTGTGCAGATACCGAGGCCGGCCACCGAGAAGGCCAAAGGCCGCGCCCGTACGACACCACCCCCACCGCCCGGACGCCACCGCAAGGCCCAGGGATCGGCCGGCGCCCTCCCGTACCTGCTGCTCCTGCCGGCACTGGCGATCACCGCCGTGCTGCTGGGCTATCCGCTGGTGAAGAACGGCATCCTGTCGTTCCAGAAGCTCGGCATGAAGGAGCTGATCCAGCACCTCACCGAGTGGAACGGCTTCGACAACTACAGCGACGTCCTCGGCGGCGAGGACTTCTGGCGCGTCACGCTCCGGACGGTCGTCTTCACCGCGGTGAACGTCACGCTGATCATGGTGCTCGGCACCCTGGTCGGGCTGCTGCTCGCCCGCCTCGGCCGCAAGATGCGGCTCACCCTGATGATGGCGCTCGTGCTCGCCTGGGCGATGCCCATCATCGCGGCCACCACCGTCTACCAGTGGCTGTTCGCCGAGCGCTACGGCGTCGTCAACTGGATCCTCGACAAGCTCGGCTGGCACTCCATGGCCGACTACTCCTGGACCAGCAGCCAGTTCTCCACCTTCTTCGTGATCACGGTGATGCTCGTCTGGACGTCGATCCCGTTCGTGGCGATCAACCTCTACGCCGCCACGACCACGATCGCCAAGGAGCTGTACGAGGCCGCCGGGCTCGACGGCGCCGGCGCCTGGCGCACCTTCACCTCGGTGACCCTCCCGTTCATCAAGCCGTTCCTGCTCGCGACCACGTTCCTGGAGGTCATCTGGATCTTCAAGGCGTTCCCGCACGTCTACGCGATCAACGGCGGCGGTCCCGACCGGCTCACCGAGACGCTCCCCGTCTACGCCTTCGTCGAGGGCGTCGGCAACCAGCACTACGGCATGGGCGCGGCGATCTCCGTGCTCACGATCCTGGTCCTGATGGGGCTGACGTCGTACTACATCCGCATGGTCATGAAGCAGGAGAGGGAAGACTCGTGAGGCGCTCGTTCATCGGCCGCTTCTGGCCCAACGCGACGGCCCTGGTGCTGTTCGTCATCTTCCTCTTCCCCGTGTACTGGATGTTCGCCACGTCCTTCAAGCCGACCGGCGACATCATCAGCGAGAACCCGGTCTGGTTCCCGCTGGACCCGACCTTCGAGCACTACCGCACGGCCTTCGACGCCGACAACTTCTGGAACTTCTGGAAGAACTCGCTGACGGTGACCCTGCTGGCGGTCGGCATCTCGCTGCTCATCGCGCTGCTGGCGTCCTTCGCCATCGCGCGGATGCGCTTCCGCGGCCGTACCGGCATCATCCTGGTCTTCATGTTCGCGCAGATGGCGCCGTGGGAGGTCATGGTCATCTCGGTGTACATGCTGGTGCGCGACGCGGACATGCTGAACAGCCTGGTGCCGCTCACGCTCTTCTACACCGTGATGGTGCTGCCGCTGACGATCCTCACGCTGCGCACCTACGTGGCCGCCGTGCCCAAGGACCTGGAGGAGGCGGCCATGGTCGACGGCGCCACCCGCACCCAGGCGTTCCGCAAGGTGATCTTCCCGCTGCTGGCGCCGGGCCTCATGGCCACCTCGCTCTTCGGCTTCATCACCGCCTGGAACGAGTTCCCGATGGTGCTGGTCCTCAACAAGGAGGCCGAGGCACAGACCCTGCCGCTGTGGCTGTCCCAGTTCCAGACCCAGTTCGGCGACGACTGGGGCGCCACCATGGCCGCCGCGTCGCTGTTCGCCCTGCCCATCCTCGTGCTCTTCCTGTACCTGCAGCGCAAGGTCACCGCCGGCCTGACCGCCGGTGCCGTGAAGGGCTGACGCACCACCTCGTAAGCTGCGGCGGACCACCGCCGCGGGAAGGGACAGCACGACGGCCATGACGACACTCGCAGGGAGCACCGACACCCTGACCCGGGACGCCCTCGCCGTACTGCAGCCGAGCTTCCTGGGCACCGAGCCCCCGGACTGGGTACTGCGCCGCCTCGACGAGGGCCTGACCGGCGTCGGGCTCTTCGGCCGCAACATCGAGAACCCCGAGCAGGTCGCCCGGCTCACCGCGCGGCTGCGCGCCGCCCGGCCCGACGTGCTGGTGGCGATGGACGAGGAGGGCGGCGACGTCACCCGCCTCGAGGTGCGCACCGGCTCCTCGTTCCCCGGCAACCTCGCCCTCGGCGCGGTCGACGACCCGGGCCTCACCCGGGCCGTCGCCCGGGAGCTGGGCCGCCGGCTCGCCGAGGTCGGCGTGAACCTGGACTGGGCGCCGTCCGCCGACGTCAACTCCAACCCGGACAACCCGGTCATCGGCGCGCGCTCCTTCGGCGCGGAGCCGGCGCTCGTCGCCCGGCACACCGCCGCGTACATCGAGGGCCTCCAGGACGCGGGCGTCAGCGCGTGCGCGAAGCACTTCCCGGGCCACGGCGACACCAACGTCGACTCGCACCACGCCATGCCGCGCATCGACGTCCCGGTCGAGGTGCTGCGCGAGCGCGAACTGGTGCCGTTCCGGGCCGCGATCGCGGCCGGCACCAAGGCCGTGATGAGCGCGCACATCCTGCTGCCCGCCCTGCGCACCGACGTGCCCGCCACCGTCAGCCCCGCGGTGCTCACCGGCCTGCTGCGCGCCCCCGTCGCCGACGGCGGGCTCGGCTTCACCGGCCTGATCATCACCGACGCGCTGGAGATGCAGGCCATCGCCGCGACGTACGGCATCGAGGGCGGTGCGGTACGGGCCGTCGCGGCCGGCGCCGACGCGATGTGCATCGGCGCCCGCGGCGACGAGGAGATCGTGCTGCGCACCCGCGACGCCCTGGTGGCCGCGGTGCGCAGCGGGGACCTGCCCGAGGAGCGGCTCGCCGATGCCGCTGCCCGGGTACGGGCGCTGGCGGCCTGGTCGGCGCCGGCGCCGGCTGCGGCGGCGTCCGGCGCGGTGGAGGGGATCGCGCCGGACCCCGGCGTCGGCCAGGCCGCGGCCCGCAGGGCGCTGCGCGTCACCGGCGCCGAGGGCTACGAGCCGCCGGCCGGCCCGGTGTACGTCGCGGGGTTCACGCCGGTGGCGAGCATCGCGGTGGGGCAGGAGACCCCGTGGGGCGTCGGTGCCGAGCTGGAGCGGGAGCTGCCCGGCACCGAGTCCGCGGTCTTCGACGGCTCCGCGCTGGGCGCCGGGGACGGCGGGAGCGGGGACCCGGCGAGCCGGGAGGGTTTGTCGGCGCTGACCGCAAATGTGCTCGCGGCGGCCCGTGATCGTAGGATCGTCGCAGTGGTGCGCGACGTCCACCGCCACCCCTGGATGGCGGACGCGCTCGACGCCCTGCTCGCCGCCCGTCCCGACACCGTCGTGGTGGAGATGGGGGTGCCGCAGGCGCCGCCGCGCGGGGCGCCGCACATCGCGACCCACGGTGCCGCCCGCGTCTGCGGCCGCGCCGCCGCGGAGGTCATCACCGGCAAGGGCGCCGGGGCCTGACCCCCGACCGCCCGTACCACCTGACACCGCACTACGGAGGCACCCCGCATGACTGCCGCCCAGCCGGGCCTGATCATGGCCGGCGAGATGGCCGAACAGCCCGAGGCCCTGCGCCGCGTCCTGGCGCACGGCGCCCCGGAGATCCGCAGGGTCGCCGAGGCCATCGCGGCCCGCGCGCCGCGCTTCGTCCTGCTGACCGCGCGCGGCACGTCGGACAACGCCGCGCTGTACGCCAAGTACCTGCTGGAGATCCGGCTCGGGCTGCCGTGCGGGCTGACGTCGATGTCCACGACGACGGCGTACGAGGCCAAGCAGAACCTCACCGACGTGCTGGTGATCACCGTCAGCCAGTCCGGCGGCTCGCCCGACCTCGTCGCCTCCACCCGGGCCGCCCGCGAGGCCGGCGCCATCACGCTGGCGGTGACGAACAACCCGGACTCGCCGCTGGCCGGCGTCAGCGAGTACCACATCGACGTCCAGGCGGGCCCGGAGAAGGCGCTGCCCGCGACCAAGACGTACACCGCCTCGCTGCTGGCGCTCTACCTCTTCGTCGAGGGCATGCGCGGCGGGCAGGGCGACCAGGGAGCAGCGGCCGCGGCGCTGCCGGAGCTGGCCGAGCAGATCCTCGCCCGGCAGGACGAGGTGAAGGCCCTGGCGCAGCGCTACCGCTTCGCCGAGCGGATGGTCCTCACCTCGCGCGGCTTCGGCTACCCGACGGCCAAGGAGGCGGCCCTGAAGCTGATGGAGACGTCGTACATCCCGGCGCTCTCCTACTCCGGCGCCGACCTGCTGCACGGTCCGCTGGCCATGGTCGACAACGTCTCGCCGGTCATCGCCATCGTCACCGACGGCCGCGGCGGCGAGGCGCTGCAGCCGGTGCTCGACCGGCTGCGCGACCGGGGCGCCGACCTCGTGGTCGTCGGCCCGCAGGCGCAGGTCGACGCCGCCGCGGGGGGCTTCGCGCTGCCGACGGCGGGGGTGGCGGAGGAGGTGCAGCCGATCCTGGAGATCCTGCCGCTGCAACTGCTCGCGTACGAGGTCACCATCGCCCGCGGCCAGGACCCGGACGCCCCGCGCTCGCTGGCGAAGGTCACGGAGACCCGCTGAGCACCTGATCCGGAACGGGCCGCGGCCCGTGGCACGTGCTACAGCAGCACCCCGCCGGAGACGTCGAGGTACGTGCCCGTGAGCACCTTGGCGTCGCCGGAGACCAGATAGGCCACCGTGTCCGCGACCTCGCCGACGTCCGTCATCCGGCCGAGCGGCGACATCCCCGCCATGCCGGTCTTGGCGTCGTCGTTGTCGCGCAGCCACGCCGCGTTCATGTCGGTGTCCAGGGCCCCGGGCGCGACCGCGTTGACGGTGATGCCCCGCTCGCCCACGGACTTCGACAGGAACTTGGTGAAGGCGTCGAGCGCGCTCTTCGTCATCGTGTACGCCAGCAGCGTCGGCATCAGCGCCGCGTGCGTGGCCACCGTGGAGACATTGACGATGCGCCCGCCGTCCCGCATCCGGGACAGGCCCAGCTTGGTGACGAAGAACGGCGCCTTGGTGTTCACCGCGAACAGCCGGTCGAAGTCGGCCTCCTCGGTGTCCTCGATGAGCGCCTGGAGCGCGACGCCCGCGTTGTTGACGAGGATGTCGAGCCCGTCCGCGTGCCGGTCGAACTCCGCCCACAGCGCCGCCGCGTCCCCCGGCACGCCCAGCTCGGCCCTGAACGCGAACGCCTCGCCCCCGGCCGCCTCTATCGCCGCGACGGTCTCCTTCGCCGCCGCCTCGTTGCTGCCGTAGTGCACGGCGACCCGCGCGCCGTCCCGCCCCAGGCGCTCCGCGATCGCCCTGCCGATCCCGCGGCTTGCGCCCGTGACCAGTGCCGTCTTGCCAGTGAGCGCGCCCATGGCTGCGCCCCCTTTCTGTAAAGGTCGCTACAGAAAGGACCGTATCACATTAGCTAGCGGGCGCTATAGAATTGTTTCCATGGCCACCAAGCAGCGCGGACGCCCCCGCTCCTTCGACCGCGACGAGGCGCTGGAGAAGGCCCTGCACGCCTTCTGGCAGCACGGCTACGAGGCCACCTCCGTCGCCGACCTCACCCGGGTCCTCGGCATCGGCGCGCCCAGCCTGTACGCCGCCTTCGGCGACAAGAAGGCGCTCTTCGACGCCGCCGTCGAGGCGTACGCGACGAGCGACAACGGCACGTTCATCGACCGCGCGCTGGCCGAGGAGCCCACCGCCGTCGCCGCCTTCACGCGCATCCTGCGCGAGGCCGCCGTCGGCTACACCGCGCCGGACCGCCCGCGCGGCTGCATGGTGCTCAGCGTCGGCGTCAGCGCCACCACCCCCGAGGTGGTGGCCAAGATGCGCGAACTGCGCGCCCTGAACCTCGCGGTCATGACCGCGCGCGTGCAGGCCGACGTGACCGCCGGCGTGCTGCCGCCCGGGACCGACCCGGAGAAGCTCGCGACCTACGCGGGCGCCGTCCTCCAGGGCATGTCCGCGCAGGCCAGGGACGGTGCCGACCGGGAGCTGCTGCAGCGGGTGGCGGAGGTCGCCGCGGCGGGGTTCGCGGCGGCGGCCGAGGGCCGGGAAGTCGGGGCGTCCGGGGCGTAGACAGCCGGGAGTGGTCTAGTCCACAATGCTTGTCAGGCTTCCGCCCCTTCCGCACGACGGGGCGGAACGAGGCCCGAGACGTTCTCTGCCCTGACTGCGTCCCGGCCTCCTCACCGGTTGCGACGCCGCGGGGCCGCACACTCCGCGGCGCGCGCGCCGGTGCTTGGCTCCGGGCCGCGGTGCCGGACGGGTTGAGGGTCCCGGTCCAGGCACCGCGGCCCGAAGTGCGTCACGGCGCGCCACGGCCTGCGGCCGCTGCCCGCAGAGGCGGGCTTCGGGTCCTCGGGGGCTCCGCCGGTAGGCTCCAGGTGTGCCGTCCATGAACGAACTCGTCCGCCGGCACACGGCGCTGAGCGAGACCGACCTGGAGTGGCTGCACCTCCTCGTTTCGGAGTGGCAGTTGCTCGCCGACCTGTCCTTCGCCGACCTCGTGCTCTGGGTCCCGACCGTCGACGGCGCCCGCTACGTCTCCGTGGCGCAGATGCGGCCGAACACCGGCCCCACCTCGTACCAGGACGACATGGTCGGCCACACCGTCCCGCGCGGCCGGCGCCCCATGCTCGACGCGGCCCTCGACGAGGGCCGGATCGTGCGCGAGGGCGACCCGGAGTGGCGCGAGGAGGTGCCCGTACGGATCGAGTCCATCCCCGTGCGCCGGGAGAGCCGCGTCCTGGGCGTCATCGCCCGCAACACCAACCTGCTGACCGTGCGCACCCCCAGCAGGCTGGAGCTGACGTATCTGCAGAGCGCCTCAGACCTCGCGCAGATGATCGCCGCAGGTGCGTTCCCCTACCCCGGGCAGCAGGGCGACACGGAGACCTCGCCGCGGGTCGGCGACGGGCTCATCCGGCTCGACGCGGAGGGCATCGTGCAGTACGCCTCGCCCAACGCGCTCTCCGCCTACCACCGCCTCGGCCAGGCCGCCGACCTCGTCGGCCGCCATCTCGGCCAGGCCACCTCGGAGCTGGCCGTCAGCAAGGAGCCGGTGGACGAGGCGCTGGTCAAGCTCGCCAGTGGGTGGGCGCCGCGGGAGGCGGAGGTGGAGGGCAACGGCGGTGTCATCCAACTGCGCGCGATCCCGCTGAAGCCGCGCGGGACGCGCATCGGGTCGCTGGTGCTGCTGCGCGACGTCACCGAGATCCGGCGGCGCGAGCGCGAACTGATGACCAAGGACGCCACCATCCGCGAGATCCACCACCGGGTGAAGAACAACCTGCAGACCGTCGCCGCCCTGCTGCGGCTCCAGTCGCGCCGGCTGGCCGCCGAGGACCCCGACGGGCGGGCGCGCGCGGCGCTGGACGAGGCGGTGCGGCGGGTCGGCTCGATCGCCATCGTGCACGAGACGCTGTCGCAGAACCTGGACGAGACCGTGGAGTTCGACGAGATCGCCGACCGGGTGGTGGCGATGGTGGCGGAGATCAACCCCGGCCGGGTGACGGGACACCGCGCCGGCCGCTTCGGCGTGCTGCAGGCGGAGGTCGCCACGCCGCTGTCGATGGTGCTCACCGAGGTGCTGCAGAACGCGCTGGAACACGGCTTCGGGCCGGGGGACTCGGGGCGCGTGGAGGTCACCGCGCTGCGCTCCAGCGGACGGCAGGACAGCCGGCTGCTGGTCACCGTGCAGGACGACGGGCGGGGGCTGCCGGAGGGGTTCGACCCGGCGACGTCCGGCAGCCTGGGGCTGCAGATCGTACGCACGCTCGTCGAGGGGGAGTTGGCGGGCACGTTTTCGATGGCGCGGGCGCCCGAGGGGGGCACGCGGGTGGTGTTCGACATTCCCGTGCAACCCGAAAAGCGCTGACGCGCCGGGTGGTTGGGCGTACGGAAGTGGACGTCCCGGTTGACGGCCGTGTCGTTCCTCCGGGGTTTCCGCGGGGTACCTGCGGCGGCACGCGCCCGCAACGCGGCGCAGGGCGCGGGCGGTCGGGCAGCAAAAAGCCCCGGGCCGTCGGCTCCGGGGCTCTGCAGGTGACTCTCGTGGTGCGGCTTGTGCGGCTGCTGCGCTGCGGCTCGGGGAGAGCGGCGCCGTGGGTCCCACGGCGCCTTCGCGCATCCGGGGGGTATCGGGTCAGGCGCTTGCCCTGCGCGCCCGGTTGCGGGCGGCGCGGCGCTTCATCGCGCGGCGCTCGTCCTCGCTGAGGCCACCCCAGACACCGGAGTCCTGACCGGACTCCAGCGCCCACTGCAGGCACTGCTCCATCACGGGGCAGCGACGGCAGACGGCCTTGGCTTCCTCGATCTGCAGCAGCGCAGGACCGGTGTTGCCGATCGGGAAGAAGAGCTCGGGGTCTTCCTCGCGGCAAACGGCGCTGTGACGCCAGTCCATGACTGCTCCATCTCTTCGCGTTGCTGTCAGTTGCTTGTGAATGTGAACGCTTTCACGAATCCTCCGACAAGTGAAGGGGTCCGACCAGATTTCCGGTGTGACCTTCAACATGTGGAGGGGGCGAGTGCGCCGGAGGTGGGGTCCCCTGAGGGGAGGCGCTCCAGCCGCCATGAAGAGGTTCGCAAACCTCAGCTTCGGATACAACCCCTTCCGTGAAGTTTCTTTGGATTCCTTGGTCCCAGTTGACTAAGGACCCCACTTCCAGGGGGTGAGTCGCAGCCTAAACGTTCGACTGGAAGGACTTTCGGGCCTTCCGCTCACACAATCACACGCAGTGCGCGCCGTACGCCTGTGAAGGTCACGCTCGTACGCAGTCCGAGGTGGTCACCGTCCATCTGGAAGGGCAGTGGGGCCTGTGATTCCAAGGTGAAGTCGGTGAGATCGTGCAGGGACACCGCGTGCTTGCCCTGGGGTCCGCGCTCCGGCGAGGAGGTGAGCAGCTGGGTCCCGTAACGCAGCAGTGACGGGGTGGAAAGGCGGGCGAGTCCGAGCACGTCGAGGGCGGTGTCGAAGGACGCGCCGGGGGTCGCGTAGAGGGGGCGGTTGCCCAGGTAGCTCCACGGCGAGGTGTTGCAGACGAGCGAGAGGACCAGGCCCTCGACGGGGTCCTCGGCCGGCCGCCGCAGCGTGATCGCGCCGTGCCGCCGGTCGCCCTCGCCGAGCCACTGGCGCAGCAACTGCCGGACGTAGAGCGGGTGCGTGGACTTCTTGCCGCGCTCGCGCTTCTGCTCGACGCGGCCCACGACGCCCGCGTCGAACCCCATGCCCGCGCAGAACGTGAACCAGCGCGCCGGCGCGCCCTCGTCGTCGGTGTCCGGGGTGCCGGAGGCGAGCCCGAGGCCGACGGTGCGCTCGCTGCCGGAATGCATGGCGTCGAGCAGGGCGCCGGTGGCCTCGACCGCGTCGTTGGGCAGGCCGAGGGCGCGGGCGAAGACGTTCGTGGAGCCGCCGGGGACGACGGCGAGGCGGGGCAGTTCGTCGGGCGCCGGGCCGCGGTGCAGCAGGCCGTTGACGACCTCGTTGACGGTGCCGTCGCCGCCGAGGGCGACGACGACGTCGACCTCGCCGCTGTCCGCGGCGTGCCGCGCGACGTCGCGGGCGTGGCCCCGGTACTCGGTGGTGACCGTCTCCAGCTTCAGGTCGCTGGCGAGTGCGTGGATCAGCACGTCGCGGGTCCGGGCACTGGTGTCGGTGGCGGCGGGGTTCACCACGAGGAGCGCACGCATGGCATGCAGGTTACCTACCGAAAAGTAGAGGGGCCCAGCCCTGGCGCAGCGGGCGCCGGGCCCCCAGTAGGCTGGAGAGCATGAGCGGAACGCAGGGCCGGGGCGGGCGGAAGCAGGCGGCCCGGCCCGGGCGGGAGAAGACGGCGGGGGCGGGGCGGAAGAAGGCTTCCACCGGTACGGCCGACACCACCGATGCGGCGGATGCGGTCGACGCGGACGAGGCGCCGGACAAGGCCCCGGGCGGTACGGCCGCCAAGCGCAGGAGCGCCGGGGGCAGGGCCGCCGGGCGGAAGTCCGCGGGCGCGAAGGCCGCCGGGGCGGACGGGGCGAAGGACGACGGAGCGGCGAAGGCCGCCGAGGAGCGGGGGCCGCGGCCGCCGCGGGTGACCGCCGCCGCCGTGCTGACCGCCGTCGAAGGGCTCGTCATCGCCGCCCTCGGGGCCTACGAACTCGTGCTCGGGATCGTCGGCGAACCGGACAGCACCCGCCAGGCCGTCTTCGGCGGGCTCACCGTGCTGGCGCTCGCCGCGCTGCCGCTGGCCGCCGCGCACGGGTTGCGGCGGCAGCGCAGCTGGAGCCGCGGCCCCTCGTTGATCACCCAGATCCTGGCGCTGCCGGTGGCCTTCGCGATGGCGTCGGCGGGCGGCGTGATGCTGCCGCTGGGGCTCGCGGTGGGTGCGGTCGCGGTGGTCACCCTCGTCTGCCTGCTCAGCCCGAGTTCGGCGGAGGCGCTGGGCGTGGGCCCGAGCCGGACCGCGTAGCACCGCGGCGCAGGGCCGGGGGAGGGGTGTACGGCCGCGTACGGACCCGCTACGCGGCCCGTACGGCACGAAGACCCTGCTGCCTCACCGAGGCGCTCCGGGCGCCGGAGAACGGCGCACAGCGCCTCGTGGGTCACGGCGGGGCGCAGGCGCCCCGCCGCTCACTCCTCCACGAGCAGCCGCTCGCGCAACTGCGCCAGCGTGCGCGCCAGTAGCCGGGAGACGTGCATCTGCGAGATGCCGACCTCCTGGGCGATCTGGGACTGGGTCATGTTCCCGAAGAAGCGGAGCAGCAGGATCTTCTTCTCCCGCGGCGGCAGCTCCTCCAGCAGCGGCTTGAGGGACTCGCGGTACTCGACTCCCTCCAGGGCGTCGTCCTCCGCGCCGAGGGTGTCGGCGACGGCCGGCGACTCGTCGTCGGTGTCGGGGACGTCGAGGGAGAGAGTGGAGTACGCGTTCGCCGACTCCAGGCCCTCCAGGACCTCTTCCTCGGAGATGTTGAGCTTCTGCGCCAGCTCGTGCACCGTCGGCGCCCGGCCGTGCAGCTGGGACAGCTCGGCGGTGGCGGACGTCAGCGACAGCCGCAGCTCCTGCAGCCGCCGCGGCACCCGCACCGCCCAGCCCTTGTCGCGGAAGTGCCGCTTGATCTCACCGACGACCGTCGGGGTCGCGTACGTCGAGAACTCCACGCCGCGGTCGGGGTCGAAGCGGTCCACGGACTTGATCAGGCCGATGGTGGCGACCTGGGTGAGGTCGTCCAGCGGCTCGCCGCGGTTGCGGAAGCGCCGGGCGAGATGCTCCACCAGCGGCAGGTGCATCTGCACGAGGGCGTTCCGCAGCTCGGCGTGCTCCGGGGAGTCCGCGGGCAGCTTGCGCAGCTCGTGGAACATCGCCCGCGCGCCGCTGCGGTCCTGCGGTTCACGCCTGTCGTGCTGCTGCAGTCCGTCCATGTGGTCCGCCCGCCCTTGCTCCGCCGCGGCCAGCCGGCCTTCGTCTCGCATCGGAACGCCCCTGACGTACGTCACGTCAGCCCCGGCGCCGCGCCGCGCTCCTTGAGCAGGCTGATCGTGACCGTGCGGTCCTCGCCCACGGTCGCGTCCACCCTGCCCGCGAGTGCGGACAGCACGGTCCACGCGAAGGTGTCGCGCTCGGGCGCCCGGCCGTCGGTGGTCGGTGCGGACACCGTCACCAGCAGCGCGTCGTCCCCGAGCTGGAAGACACAGGTGAGAACGGAGCCGGGAACGGCCTGCTGCAGGAGGATGGCGCAGGCCTCGTCGACCGCGATGCGCAGATCCTCGATCTCGTCGAGCGTGAAGTCCAGGCGGGCAGCGAGCCCTGCCGTGGCGGTGCGGAGCACCGACAGGTACGCCCCGGCAGCCGGCAGCCGGACTTCGACGAAGTCCTTCGGACTGGGCTCGCCTTCGAACTGGGACACCCTCACCTCCAAGGTGCGTGGCGACTCTCCGCCATGGGAACGCCGGCCCGCCCCCCGTCACTGGGAGTAACGGACCAGCGCGGCGAATCGTTCGCCTGCGACGCTACCGCGTGCGATGAGCTGCTGTCTCCTGGACCGGAGAAGGCCACCCCATCCCGCGGCTGTCACTAATAGTAAACCCTGATTACGCTCCGTGGCTAGGGCTCTTCTCGTCCCAATTCCCGTGCGGTCACTCCGGGTTGCCATTATGGCAGGGCCCGCCGACAACCGCCGACCGGCTTCCCTCGTCCGGGCGACACCCGCGTCAGCCGGTGACGACCGCCGCTACCGCCGAGCCGCGCGGGAACGCGCCGCCGGCGGCCAGGGCGACGACGGCGTAGAGCATCTTCGCGACGTACACCGGTTCGGGGACCAGGCCGTGCCGGGCGGTGAAGTCGGCGGCGAAGGCGTCGAGTTCGGGGGAGCGGCGGGCGAAGCCGCCGAAGTGGAAGCCGTCCGCGAGGCGCCAGTCGCCGCACCGGCCGCCGAAGGCGGCGGTCTGCAGCCGCTCCACGTCCGCGCCGAGGAAGCCGCCCTTGAGGACCGGTACGCCGATCGCCCGCGTGCCCGCGGGCAGTCCGGCGGCCAGTCCGGCGAGGGTGCCGCCCGTACCGCACGCGATCACCGCCGTCTGCGCCGCGCCCGCGAGTTCGCGGCCGAGGGCGGCGCAGCCGCGGACAGCCGCGGCGTTGCTGCCGCCCTCCGGGATGAGCTGGAAGTCGCCGAAGTCCGCGCGGAGTTCGGCGTGGAAGGCGGGGTCCGCGCGCCGCCGGTACGCCGCGCGCGACACGAAGTGCAGCCGCATGCCGTCCGCCGCTGCCCGCGCGAGGGAGTGGTTGAGCGGGCGGTCCGCCAGCTCGGCGCCGCGGACGACGCCGACGGTGCGGATGCCGAGCAGCCGGCCGGCGGCCGCGGTGGCCCGCAGGTGGTTGGAGTACGCGCCGCCGAACGTCAGCAGCGGCCGGTCGTCCCCGCCGGGGGAGCCGGCCGCCCGCGCCTGAAGGTTCGGCATCAGCTTGCGCCACTTGTTGCCCGGCAGCGCCGGGTGGATCAGGTCGTCCCGCTTGAGCAGCAGCCGTATGCCGTTGGCGGCGAGGCGGTCGTCGGCGACCTCCTCCAGCGGCGAGGGCAGCCGGGGGCGGAGCGCGTCGAGCCGCCCGCCGGGGGGTGCGCCGGCGGGCGGCTGGTCGTCGGGCGGCGGGGCCGCGGGCCCGGTGGGCTCTGACGCGTACACGGGACGGTGCTCGGTGGCCGTTCTGCCGTGCCGGGGTCCGGCACGCACCGCCGCGGGTGCGGCCGGAGGCCGGTCCGGCTCAGCCGCGGGTGAGGAATCCGTCGCCGTGCTGGGCGATGTGCGCGTGGACCGCCTGCAGGGCGTCCTGCACCTCCTGCGGGGAGCCGCTGCCGCGCTGCTCGTTGAAGTAGGCCGCGCCGAGGCGGCGCAGGAGGGCCTGGCCCTCGCGCTGCGCCTGCACCTCCCCGACCTTCTCCTTGCCCTGGTTCAGCGCGGTCTCCGCCTTCTCCTTCGCGCGGTCGAGGAAGCCTGCCATGTCTGTCTCCTGACGTATTGCCTGACGTATGGGGTGAATTCTGCCGCTGCTACCGCTTTGGTCCCAAGTATCCCGCGCGTCACTTAATGGATCAACGGCTGCCGGGGCCCGGCGGTTCCTGGGCGGCTTCCCCGCCGGCCCGTACGCAAGCATCCGCGGTGCGGGAACGCGGGATGGCCTGGCGGGTCCCGCCGGGCCGCCGCCACGGGGACGGCGGGCCCGCCCGCAGGCCGGACGCGGCAACCGGGTGACGGCGGTGCGTCCCAGCCCTCGGTCACGCATTTCACGTGGGGGGCGTGCGCTCGTAGCGTGGGGGCGTGACGTCCCAGCCCTCCGCCCCCTCCGCCGCCGCTTCCGGCTCTGCCTCTGCCTCTGCCGCCGCCGCCGCCTCCGCCGCCGGCCCCGCCCCCGCCGAGGCGGCCGCGGGGGTACGCGCCGGGCGGCCCGGCGGTGCGCGCGGGCGGATGGCCTCCGGGCAGCTGGGCGGCGTCGCGCTGGTGGTGACCGGTGCGCTGTCCACGCAGTTCGGGGCCGCGGTCGCCGCGCTGCTCTTCCCGCGGGCGGGCGCGCTGGGCGTGGTGACGCTGCGGCTGACGCTCGCCGCGGTCCTGCTGATGCTGGTCTTCCGGCCCCGGCTGCGGGGCCACGCACGGGGCGACTGGGCGGTGCTGTGCGGCTTCGGCGTGGCCCTCGGCGGCATGAACATGGCCTTCTACCAGGCCATCGACCGGATCCCGCTGGGCCCCGCGGTCACGCTGGAGGTGCTCGGGCCGCTGACCCTGTCCGTGCTCGCCGGCCGGCGGCTGGCGAGCCTGCTGTGGGCGGCGCTGGCGCTGGGCGGGGTGGTGCTGCTCAGCGGCGGCGGGTTCGGCGGGCTGGATGCGGTGGGCGTCGGGTTCGCGCTGGGCGCGGGCGCCCTGTGGGCGGCGTACATACTGATGAGCGCGCGGGCCGGGGCGCGCTTCCCGCGGGCCGACGGGCTGGCGATCGCGATGTCGGTGGGCGCGGTGATCAGCCTGCCGGTCGGGGTGGCGAGCGCGGGCGGCCGGCTGGTGGAGCCGGCGACGCTGGGGCTGGG
The DNA here is from genome assembly GCF_020400605.1 of Streptomyces aculeolatus. Lineage (GTDB taxonomy): Bacteria > Actinomycetota > Actinomycetes > Streptomycetales > Streptomycetaceae > Streptomyces > Streptomyces aculeolatus. Next base: position 292,640 of record NZ_JAINRD010000006.1, read on the forward strand.
CCTGGCGGTGGCGGTGATGTCCTCGGGGCTGCCGTACGCACTGGACCAGTTCGCCCTGCGCCGGCTGCCGGCGGCGACGTTCGCGCTGATGATGAGCCTGGCACCGGCGCTCGCCGCGCTCGCCGGGTACCTGGTGCTGGACCAGGGGCTCACGGCCGTGCAGTGCGCGGCGATCGGCATGGTGATCGCGGCGAGCGTCGGCGCGGTACGGACCCTGCCGCGGCCCGCGGCGCCGCGGGAGATCTGACGGCGCAGGGGCGCCGGGCGGGCGGTCCGGTGGCGATCACGGGTGGCATGCTCGTACACCTGCACGACGAAGGGAACGCGCATGACCTCGCCCGGCACCGTCCTCGACGCCCGCGCGCTGGGCCGTGCCCTGCTGCACCGGCAGTGGCTCGTCGAGCGGCGCGAGGCGGCGCCGCTGGACGCCGTCGAGCACCTCGTCGCGCTCCAGGCGCAGTCCGGCGACGCCCCGTACTACCAGCTCTGGAGCCGGCTCGCGGGCTTCACCGCCCCCGACCTGTCGGCACTGCTGACGGACCGCCGGGCGGTGCGCGTCGTCATGATGCGCGGCACGATCCACCTCGTCAGCGCCCGCGACGCGCTGCGGCTGCGGGCCGTGGTGCAGCCGTACCTCGACAGGACACTCCCCGCCACCACGGCGGGCCGCAGGGTCCCCGGCCTCGACCCGGCCGAACTGGCCGGCGCCGCGCGGGCGGCGCTTGCGGCCGGACCGCTGCACAACGACGACCTGGGTGCCCGGCTCGCCGCCCGCTGGCCCGGGGCGGAGCCGAACGACCTGGCGTACCTCGCCCGTTCCCTGCTGCCGCTCGTGCAGGTGCCCCCGCGCGGCGTGTGGGGCGCGAGCGGCGGACTCGTCTACGCGCACGCCGACCAGTGGCTCGGCGCCCCCTCCAGCACCGACCCCGCCGCGGACGGGACGGTGCTGCGCTACCTCGCCGCGTACGGCCCCGCGTCGGTCGCCGACGCGCAGAAGTGGCTGTCGCTGACCCGGCTCAAGGCGGTCTTCGACCGGCTGCGCCCGCGGCTGGTGACGTACCGGGACGCGGCCGGCCGCGAGCTGTTCGACCTCGCCGGCACCGAACTGCCCGACCCCGCCGCCCCGGTGCCGCCGCTGCTCCTCGGCCCCTTCGACAACGTGCTGCTCGCGCACGCGGACCGTACGCGGATCATCGACAAGGCCGACGAGCGGCGGGTGTTCACGAAGAACGGCATCGTGCGGGGCACGGTGCTGCTCGACGGCCGCGTCGCGGGTGTGTGGCAGCCGGAGATCAAGAGGACCTCGGCCGCGGTCGAACTGCGGCCGTTCACCGCCCTGTCCGGCTCCGACAGGGACCGGCTGGCGGCGGCGGCAGCGGACCTGCTGGCCTTCGCCGCCCCGGAGGCGGAGAAGACGGACGTCAGGTTCGCCGCCGGCTAGGCGGGCGCCCGCCCGGCCGCGCTCACACGGTCGTGAACTCCTCGCGTACGACGCCGCCGGCCGTCGCGCACCACGTGGCCACGTCCATCGCGCCGGTCGCCTGCAGCCCGTGCAGCTCCTGCATCTCGGCCACCGCCGCGGTCGTCGCCGCGTCGTAGCGGCCTGTGGCCTGCTCCAGGTGCAGCTTGCGCACCAGCATCTGCTGTACCGCGAGCACCGCCTCGCCGCTGTGGCCGGTGCTCACCGGCACCGTCAGGGCCTCCCACGTGGCGTTGTCGAGGGTGCCGTCGTCCGTGGCCGGCAGCCCCATCGTGCGCTGGAAGGTGTGCACCGCCTCCAGCGTCACCGGGCCGTACGCGCCGTCCGCCTTCAGGTCGTACCCGTACGCGCGCAGCAGCCGCTGCACCATCTCGACCGTGCCGCCCTTGCTCGACGAGTACGTGTCGGGCCAGGTGCGCGCCGGGATCTCGTCCGGGCTCTGGCCGAGCACCTGCGCCACCTGCCGGCGCAGCGCCGGGAACTCGCGGTAGAACAGCGCGCCCGGGCACTGCGTGTCGTTGAAGTCCCAGTGGCCGAAGATGCGGTCCGCCCCGAAGCCGTACTGCGTGCCGATCGTCACGCACAGCCGCTGCAGCGAGAACAGCAGGGCCGGCGGCGGGGTGTCGTTGACGTAGTGGCCGTCGTTCTCGATGCCGATGCCGCGGGTGTTCTCGCCGACCGCGTGCGCGCTGACGACCTGGTAGCCGCCGTCGTCCAGCGCCTCGAGGCTGCGGTGCCGGCCCTCCAGCACGTAGCCGCCGCGGCTGATCGAGAAGTGCTGCCCGCTGTCGATCCAGCCGTTGCCGTCCATGTGCAGATCCTGGATCTTGCGTGCCATGAAGACGGCGGCCTCGTACGAGTAGTCCGTGGTGTTCGGGAACGCGGTGTGGTGGACGACGATCTTCGTGGTCGTACCGGACGAGACGGAGACGTTCCCGCCGGGCGGCCGGGCGCCCCAGTCCGCGGTGCCGATCACGTACGACGGGTCGTCCGCCGTCCGGCGCAGGGAGTCGCCGCCGTCGGCCGCGGCGCTGCCGCCGAGCAGCAGTGCGCCGCCTCCGCCGGCGGCGAGGGCGGCGCCGGCGCCGGCCTTGAGCGCGGTTCGCCGGGAGACATACACGGGCCCAGATCGCATGGCGGTCCTCTCACGGTGCGGGTTGTGGGGGGTTCGACACGCTGCTCCGTGTACGTATGTGCAACGGACACCCTGTTTATCCGACCGCATGTGCCAATGTCCAGACCACTCTTGTCAGTTGGCCCCGGAGTCCATCCCTCCGCTCCGCCGCCCCGCGGCCCGGGGGAGCGGGGTGCCGCCGTTCATCGGCCGTCCTCCGCGTCCACCGGCGTCCCGTCCGGCCGGTCCGGCCCCTGGGCCCGTACGTGCTGGACGTGCTCCAGCGAGTCCCGCAGCTCCCGCAGCCAGTCGTCCGCGTGGCTCTCCACCAGCCGTACGCACCACCCCAGCGCCTCGCTCCGGCTGCGCGCCACCCCCGCCGCGATGAGCGTGTCGAGCACCTGGCGCTGCGGCTGCCGCAGCCGGGTCATCACGGGCGCGGAGACGTTCGTGAAGACCTCCCGCCTGCCACCGCACTCGGCGCCCCAGGAGACCTTCCTCCGGTAGCGCCGCTCCGCCGCCCGCGCCACCGCCATGCGCTCCTTGCGGGTGCGCTCGCGGAACTCGGCGATGCGGCCGTCCAGCGCCGCGTCCCGCTCCGCGCCGGTCGCGTCCGCGGCGAGCCCCGCGGGCTCGGGGACCGTGCCGACGACGCAGATCTCCTCGCGGTCGACCGTGACCTCGACCGGTGCGGCGTAGAGGCCGTCGGGCAACCGCCCGGTGAGCCATCCTCGAATCTCGTCCGTGTCCTGCGAAGTAATCATGTAATCGAGATTACGCCGCCTCCTGCCCGGAGAGAACGGGCGGGCCGGCGAAATTCCCGCAAGAATCTTTGGCGGAGCATGTCGAGAACCGCCGTCCGGCCCCGACGTCTCCTGTGAGAGGCGCCCGCACCGGGGGCCGGGAACACGGGAAGTGAGAACCATGAAGTACCTGGTGATGATCTACGGTTCGCAGGCCGACTACGACGCCATGAACGGCTCCGGCTCCGAGGGCCACCCCGCCTGGACCGAGAAGGACCTGCAGGCGATGTTCCAGCACATGGAGTCGATCAACAACGACCTCGCCGAGACCGGGGAGGTCGTCGAGGGCAACGGGCTGTCGGCGCCCAAGCAGGCCATCGTCGTCACCGACGGCCCCGGCGGCGCGTCCGTCGTCTCCGACGGCCCGTTCGGCGAGACCAAGGAGGTCCTCGCGGGCTACTGGGTGCTCGACTGCGCCGGCGACGAGCGGGTCACCGAGATCGCCAAGCGCGTCCACCAGTGCCCCGCCCCGGCCGGATCCCCCGTCTCCGACGTGGTGGTCCGCCCCATCCTGGAAGCGGCACCGGGCAAGTGAGCGCCCCTGTCGAGGACCTGCTGCGCCGCCACGCGCCGCAGGTCCTCGGCGCCCTCGTCCGCCGCTACGGCCACTTCGACGCCGCCGAGGACGCGGTGCAGGAGGCGCTGCTGGCCGCCGCCGGCCAGTGGCCGGCGCAGGGGGTACCCGACAACCCGCGCGGCTGGCTGATCCGCGTGGCCTCCCGCCGGCTGACGGACGAGCTGCGCAGCGAGGAGGCCCGGCGCCGCCGCGAGGAGTCCGCCGCCGCGCTGACGCCCCGCGACGACTTCCGCATGCCGCCGCCGGGGGAGGCGCGCCACCCGTCCGAAGACGACACGCTCACCCTGTTGTTCCTGTGCTGCCACCCCGTGCTCACCCAGCCGTCCCGCATCGCGCTGACGCTGCGCGCGGTCGGCGGTCTGACCACCGCGGAGATCGCCCGCGCCTTTCTGGTGCCCGAGGCGACGATGGCGCAGCGGATCAGCCGGGCGAAGAAGAGCCTGAAGGACGCGGGCGCCCGCTTCCGCCGGCCGGAGCCGGCGGAGCTGCCGGGGCGCTTCACCGCCGTGCTGCACGTGCTGTACCTGATCTTCAACGAGGGCTACACCGCCACCTCCGGCGCCTGTCTCCGCCGCGCGGACCTGGCGGCCGAGGCGATCCGCCTCGCCCGCGCCGTGCACGCCCTGACGCCCGGCAGCGGCGAGGCCGCCGGGCTGCTGTCACTGATGCTGCTCACCGACGCCCGCCGCGACGCCCGCAGCGGACCGGGCGGCGCGCTGGTGCCGCTCGACGAGCAGGACCGCGGCCGCTGGGACCGCGGCCAGATCGAGGAGGGCGTCGCCCTCGTCAGCCGCGCGCTGACGACCGCCGCGCTCGGCCCGTACCAGGTGCAGGCCGCCATCGCCGCCGTGCACGACGAGGCGGAGCGCGCCGAGGACACCGACTGGCGGCAGATCCTCGGGCTGTACGACCTGCTGGAGCGCCTCGCCCCGAGCCCCGTCGTCAGCCTCAACCGCGCGGTCGCGGTGGCGATGGCCGACGGCCCGCGCGCCGGGCTCGACCTGCTGGCGAAGCTGGCGGACGACCCGCGGCTCGCGGAGCACCACCGCCTCGACGCCGTACGGGCACACCTGCTGGAGCTGGCAGGGGAGCCGGGGGCGGCGCGGGCGGCGTACGGGCGCGCGGCGGAGCGCACGCTGAGCGTGCCCGAGCAGCGCTACCTCCAATTGCGCGCCGCCCGGCTGCACTGACGGGCGGCGGCCGGCGTCACAGCCAGGCGGTACATTGCGCACATGTCGATACCGCCGGGTCCGCCGCCGAATCCGTACCAGCAGAACAACCCCAACCCCTACGCACAGCAGCAACCCCAGGGCTCGGTGCCGCAGCAGTACCCCTACGCCCAGCCGACGATGCCCGCCGGCGTGCCGATCACCAGCCAGCCCTCGGGCCCCCCGCCCGGCCAGCCCCCGGGCGCGCCCGGCGGCCAGCCCGGGCAGCCGCCGCCCGGGCAGCCCTTCGGGGCCGCGGAGAAGAAGGGCGTGCCGGGCTGGCTGTGGGGCCTCGGCGGCGTCGTCGTCGCCTCCGCGGTGTGGGCGGGCGCGCTCTTCGCCACCGGCGGGTTCGACTCGTCGGACGAGCCCGAGCCCGTCCTCGGGTACGGCTTCGAGAAGGACCTCTGCAAGACCACGGAGCTGAAGGCGTTCGACGAGCGCTACGACGTCGGGGCCGCCGCCGAGGACGCCACCGGCTGGGGCTCGAAGCAGGAGGGGCTGGACCAGAGCTTCTGCAGCTGGAGCCTGACGGACCGCGAGGAGGACCCGGACTCGTACTCAAGCTCGTACGTCTCCGTCAGCGCCATGTGGCACGAGGCGTCGGACCCGGCAGGCGAGTTCGCCCCGACGTACAAGGGCTTCGAGGACCGCTCGAACGAGGACTACAAGTACGTGACCGAGGCCGTCGAGGGCTTCGGCGACGAGGCGTACCTCGTCAAGGAGAACGGCGAGGGCGACAGCAGCAGCCGCTCGATGAGCCTGGCCGTGCGCGACGGCTGGTTCACCTACGAGATGGACTGGAGCTACTACGGGGGCACCGACTCGGCCGATCCGCCGTCGCCCGACGAGGTGGAGCAGATGCTGAAGGACGAGACGAAGGCGGCGCTCGCCGACCTGAAGAAGTAGGAATGGCAAGGCGCGTGCGGCAACAGGAAGTTGCCGGGTGCGGACGTAGCAGGGAACTGCCACGGCGGCCCGGCGGGACCGCGCAGCGGCGGTGGCCGGAAGACGAGCGCGCCCGTACCGTCCGGGACGGTACGGGCGCGCCAATGTGTCCGCAGCCGGTGCGGGCTCAGCCCTTCTTGGTCTCCCAGAAGATCTTGTCGACCTGGGCGATGTAGTCCAGCGCCTTCTGGCCCGTGGCCGGGTCGGTGGACCCCTTGGCGGCGCTGAGGGCCTTGAGCGTGTCGTTGACGAGCTGGTGCAGCTCCGGGTACTTCTCGAAGTGCGGAGGCTTGAAGTAGTCGCTCCACAGCACCGAAACGTGGTGCTTGGCAAGCTCCGCGCGCTGCTCCTTGATGGTGGTGGCCCGCGCCTGGAAGTGCGGGTCGTCGTTCCCCTGCATCTTCTCCTGGATGGCCTTGACCGAATCGGCCTCGATACGGGCCTGGGCCGGGTCGTAGACGCCGCAGGGGAGGTCGCAGTGGGCACTGACCGTCACCTTGGGGGCGAACAGGCGAGAAAACATGGAAAGCAGCCGTCCTTCCTAGTGATCGTCTTCCAGGTGGGACATTACTCCGTGGGGAACGAAAATTCGCGAGTGCCCCGGAGGGCTTAGGTCAAAAGTCCAGTGGAAGGCTGGGCCTTGTGGACGACAGGCCGGAGGTGCATGCCCGATGCAGGGCCAGGTGAACGAGCGCAGGCACGACGCCGGGCGCCGAGGGCTGCAGCGCCTCGGCCTCGCGGCGGTCGACGGTCCGTCGATGGTGCCCACGCTGCGTCCGGGGGATCAGCTGATCGTGCAGTACGGGGTGGCGGTGCGGCCCGGTGACGTGGCGGTGCTGCGCCACCCGTTCCAGCAGGATCTGCTGATCGTGAAACGGGTGGTGGCGCGCCGCGACGGCGGCTGGTGGGTGCTCGGCGACAACCGGTTCGTCGAGAACGACAGCCGGGAGTTCGGCGCGGTGCCGGACGAACTGGTGGTGGCCCGCGCCCTCCTGCGGCTGCGCCCCCCGCGCGGGCTTCAGCGCTCGGTGCGCTCGGTGCCCGCGGCGGTGTCGTGGGCGGCGTCGGCGGTACGGCCGTTGGCCTGGCGCTTCCGGGCCCGGTAGGCCGCGACGTTCGCCCGGGTCGCGCAGCGGTCGGAGCAGTAGCGGCGGGAGCGGTTCGTCGACGTGTCGAGGAACACGTTGCGGCACGGCAGCGCCGTGCACAGGCCCAGGCGGTCCACACCGTAGTCCGTGAGGTGCACGGCCAGGCCCATGCACGCCGCCGCCGCGAAGCCCGCCCCGGAGTTCGCCGACTGCTCGGCGATGTGCAGGTGCCACAGGGGGCGGCCGTCCTCGTCGCGGAAGTCGTGCCCGCTGATCTGCGGGCTGACGGGGAAGTCGATGAGCAGCGCGTTGAGCATGTCCACGGCGCGCATCTCGTCGCCCTCGTCGGCCGCCTCGAAGACCCCCCGCAGCCGCCCGCGCACCTGCCGCAGCCGGCTGACGTCGGCGTCGGTGGCCCGCCGGGTGAAGTTGCCGCTGTCCCGGAAGAGCTCCTTGGCCGCGTCCAGCGAGGTCAGCGAGTCGGTGCCGCGCTGCGGCTCCTCGGTGTTGACGAGGCGCACGGCCATATCTGAGTAATAGGCCAGTTCCACTTGTAGTCCTTACGGGCTCGACTTATGCTGACGCGGCGGGGTCGTAATGGACGACCTCCACTAGAGGGTATTACGCAGCGGAGGCAGGGGAGGCAGCAATGGCCGGAACGACCGACACCGTGACGCCCGTGGGCGCCGACTGGCAGGGGTGGCAGGCGAGCTGGGACCGCCAGCAGGAGTGGTACATGCCGGATCGCGAGGAGCGCTTCCGGGTCATGCTCGACGCGGTCGAGGCGCTCGTCGGGCCCGAGCCGCGGGTGCTCGACCTGGCCTGCGGCACGGGCAGTATCAGCGCCCGGCTGCTGCGCCGCTTCCCCGGCGCGCGCACCACCGGCGTCGACCTCGACCCCGCGCTGCTCACCATCGCGCGCGGCACCTTCGCGGACGACCCGCGCGCGGAGTTCGTCACCGCCGACCTCTCCAAGCCCGACTGGACGGCGCGGCTGCCGCACGGCGCGTACGACGCGGTGCTCACCTCCACCGCGCTGCACTGGCTCTTCTCCGACCAGCTCGCCACGCTCTACGGGCAGGTCGCCGGCGTCGTCCGGGAGGGCGGGGTCTTCGTCAACGCCGACCACATGCCCGACCCGGCCACGCCCGGCATCAACGAGGCGGTGCGCAACTGGAGCAAGGTGCGCCAGGACCGCGAGCGCGCCGAAGGGGTGCTGGACTGGGCGGACTGGTGGCGCGTGGTCGCCGCCGACCCGGTCCTCGGCGGCCCCGCGGCCGAGCGTTTCACGATCTTCGGCGACCCGAACGACCCGAACGAGGGCCACGCCGACGGCGACGTCCAGCCGCCCGCCTGGCACGCCGGGACGCTGCGCGCCGCGGGCTTCGCCGAGGCCCGTACGGTCTGGGCCTCGGCCCGGGACGCGGCGGTGCTGGCGCTGCGCTGAGCCCCGCGCCGGCGGCCGCCGTCAGGCGCGGTAGCGGAGGCCGTCGACGAGCAGTCCGATCATGCGCCGCGTGTACTCCGGGTCGTCCGGGTCGATGATGCTGCTGAGCGCCTGCAGCAGGTCGTCCGGGGTCACGTCGGAGCGGATGCCGCCGGCCGCGGCGGCGGCGTCCAGCAGCCGGGTCAGCGCGGGGACGAAGCGCTCCTGGAAGTACCCGGGGAGGCTCTCGTATGCGCAGTCGCCGGAGTGCAGGGCCGCCTTCAGGCCCTGTTTCGCGGCGATGAACCGCGTGAAGCGGTGCAGCCACCGCTCCAGCGCCTCCACCGGCTCGTACCGCGCGGCGAGCGCGGGGGCGGCCGCGGCGCAGGCGTCGACCTCGTTGCGGAAGACGGCCGTGATGAGGTCCGAGCGCTGCGGGAAGTGCCGGTAGAGCGTCCCCGCCCCCACCCCTGCCTTCGCCGTGATGCGGCGTACGGGCGCGTCCACGCCCTCCGCCTCGAAGACCTCGGCCGCCGCGGTCAGCAGCGCGTCGAGGCTGCGCCGGACGTCCGGCCGCATACGCCGGCCGGGGGCCGGCTCCCCCGTGGTGCTGCGCTCAGGCATGCGCGGACCCCTTGCAAAAGCGGAACAGTGTTCCGTATTCTCGGAACTGAACGGCGTTCCGTATTCACGATACCGGGGCGTTCGACCCGCAGTCCACGCAGGAGGAGAGCCATGCAGTACCGCACGCTGGGCCGGACCGGGATCAAGGTCAGCCCCTACTGCCTGGGCGCGATGATGTTCGGCGCCCAGGGCAACCCCGACCACGACGAATCCGTCCGCATCATCCACAAGGCCCTGGCCGCGGGCGTCAACTTCGTCGACACCGCCGACATCTACGGCCACGGCGAGTCCGAGGAGATCGTCGGGAAGGCCCTCAAGGGCCGCCGCGACGACGTCGTCCTGGCCACCAAGGCGCACCTGCCCATGGGCGACGACCCCAACCGGCAGGGCAACTCCCGCCGCTGGCTCGTCCGCGCCCTGGAGGACTCGCTGCGCCGCCTCGGCACCGACCACGTCGACCTGTTCCAGATCCACCGGCCCGCCCCGGACACCGACATCGAGGAGACCCTCTCCGCGCTCACCGACCTGGTGCGCGCCGGGAAGGTACGCGCCGTCGGCACCTCCGCCTTCCCCGCCTCCGACCTGGTCGAGGCGCAGTGGGTCGCCGAGCGGCGCGCCCTGGTGCGGTTCCGCACCGAGCAGCCGAACTACTCGATCCTCGACCGCGGCATCGAGCGCGAGGTGCTGCCCGTCTGCGAGCGGTACGGCATGGGCACGCTGGTGTGGAGCCCGCTGGCCGGCGGCATGCTCACCGGCCGCTACCGCAAGGGCCGGGAGGCGGACACCTTCCGCGGCACCTACGGCTTCAGGCACCTCGCCGACGAGCGCCGGCTCGACACCGTCGAACGGCTGCTCCCGCTGGCCGAGAAGGCGGGCATGCCGCTGACGCACATGGCGCTGGCCTTCGTGATCTCCCACCCGGGCGTCACGTCCGCGATCATCGGGCCGCGCACCATGGAGCAGCTCGACGACCTGCTCGCGGGCGCCGGCACGGCCCTCGGCGACGACGTGCTGGACGAGATCGACGCGATCGTGCCGCCGGGCACGGAGGTCGGGCGGCTGGACATGGCGTACGACCCGCCGGCGATCCTGCGCCCCGGGCTGCGGCGCCGCGCGCCGCAGGAGCGCGTCGCGGCCTGAGGGGTACGGGCCGCGCGGCGGGCACCGTACGGCCCGTACGGAGCCCGCCGTACGACGTCTCCGTACGACGTCTCCGCACGACGCGAAGCGGGGCCGCCCGGCGCACTGCCGGACGGCCCCGCTCGTGGTTCTCCGCGGACCGTACGGCGCCGCCCGCCGGGCGGGCGCCGTACGGTCCGCTCGGCCGGCTACCGCCGCGCCACGCCCTCCGCCCGGGCCGCCGCGGCGACCGCGCGCGTGATCGCCGGCGCGACCCGCTCGTCGAACGGCGACGGAATCACGCACTCCGGGCTCAGTTCGCCCGCGACGACGTCCGCCAGCGCCTCCGCCGCCGCCAGCTTCATGCCCTCGGTGATCCGCGAGGCGCGCACCTGGAGCGCTCCGGCGAAGATGCCGGGGAACGCGAGCACGTTGTTGATCTGGTTCGGGTAGTCGCTGCGGCCCGTGGCCACGACCGCCGCGTACTTGTGCGCCACGTCGGGGTGGATCTCCGGGTTCGGGTTGGCCATGGCGAAGATGAACGCGCCCTCCGCCATCGTCGCCACCGCTCGCTCCGGCACGGTGCCGCCGGAGACGCCGATGAAGACGTCCGCGCCCGCGAGCGCGGACTCCAGGGAGCCCGTACGCCCCGCGTGGTTCGTCAGCTCCGCCAGCTCCCGCTTGGCGTCGGTCAGGTCCTCGCGGTCCGCGGAGACGATGCCCTTGCGGTCGGCGACGACCACGTCCCCGATGCCGGCCTCCACCAGGATCTTGGCGATCGCCGCGCCGGCCGCGCCGGCCCCGGAGATCACCGCGCGCAGCTCGCCGAGCGGGCGGCCGCTGAGCTTCGCGGCGTTGCGCAGGGCGGCCAGGGTGACGACGGCGGTGCCGTGCTGGTCGTCGTGGAAGATCGGGATGTCCAGGCGCTCCTGGAGCTTGCGCTCGATCTCGAAGCAGCGCGGGGCGGAGATGTCCTCCAGGTTCACCCCGCCGAAGGAGGGCGCCAGCCGCGCCACGGTCTCGACGATCTCGTCGACCCCGCGGCAGTCCAGCGCGACGGGGACCGCGTCCACGCCGCCGAACTGCTTGAACAGGATGGCCTTGCCCTCCATCACCGGAAGGGACGCCTCCGGGCCGATGTCGCCGAGCCCGAGGACCGCGCTGCCGTCCGTGACGACGGCGACGACCTGGGACTTCCACGTGTAGTCGTGGACCAGCTCGGGCTGTTCCGCGATGGCGGTGCACACCTTGGCGACACCCGGTGTGTAGGCCAGCGACAGGTCGTCCCTGTCGTTGACCGGCACGGTCGCCTGGACGGCCATCTTTCCGCCCCGGTGCAGGGCGAAGGCCGGATCGAAGTAGTCGTCGTCTGGGCTGTCGGACGTGTCCGTCCCGCTCGGAGGGTTGACGATCTCCGCTGCCACGTTGTTGACCCCTTAGTCACAGTCATAGAAAGAGGAACCACCCCTCTCGGTCGAGGGGTGGGCGGGCACGTGTCCGGCCGCCTGGCCGCGGAGTGAGCGCCACGGCCACGGTGGGGCCCGGACACCGGGCGCGCCGCACTCGCGCCCTGGGCCCCGGATTTGGGGTGTAAGTGTCCGTTGTACAGGAAGCCGAGCGCCCCGTGCGAGCCACTTTGCGACACTGAGTGGAGCCGAAACGCATAGTCATGCGAGAGTTCGCATACTGCGAAATGTGGCGAATCCGGGGTTATGCCCGTTATTTATAAACGTGAGCTACGTCTCACTACCGAACCTGTTATCGGATTTTGACCCGGCAGCATTCCTGAGGCGTGTCTTCCGGATGCAAAGATGCCGTCGTCGGCCATCGTCGACATCCGCCCCAGGCGCACCAGGAGTCGCGTCCGGGGTTTGTGAACTTCTGACCCCCGTTCACCCCCCGCAGGAGGATCGCGCAATGAGCCCTCGCACCACCCGGCGCACCGGAGCAGCCAAGTCTCGACTGGTGGCCGTCGGGGCACTCGCCGCCGCGGGGGCCCTCGTGCTCTCGTCGTGCGGCGACCAGACCGACGACGGGGGCGACAGCGGCGACGGCGGTGAGACCAAGACCAAGTCGAACGCGGCGCCGGGCGCACTGCCCAAGAGCATCGAGGACGCCGGCGTGATCAAGGTCGGCTCGGACATCGCGTACGCCCCGATGGAGTTCGACCAGGGCGGCAAGCCCGCCGGCGTCGACATCGACATCGCCAACGCGCTCGGCGAGGAGCTGGGCGTCGAGTTCCAGTTCCAGAACAACGTCTTCGACAACCTGATCCCGTCGCTCGACTCCGGCCGCTTCGACATCATCATGTCGTCGATGACCGACAACAAGGAGCGCCAGGCCGAGGTCGACTTCGTCGACTACTTCTCCGCCGGCGTCTCCATCCTGGTCCAGAAGGGCAACCCCGAGGGCATCTCGACGCTCGACGACCTGTGCGGCAAGACCGTCGCCTTCCAGCGGGGCACGGTCAGCGCGGACATCGCCAAGGCGCAGAACGAGAAGTGCGACAAGCCGATCAAGACGCTGCCCTTCACCAAGGACACCGAGGCTCTGCAGCAGGTCAAGCAGGGCCGGGCCGTCGCCGACCTGAACGACTTCCCGGTCGCCGCGTACAACGCCCGCGAGTCGGGCGGCGGCGAGGACTTCGAGGTCGTCGGCGAGCAGATCGACGCCGCCCCGTACGGGATCGCGGTCTCCAAGGACAACGCCGAGCTGCGCGACGCGCTCGCGAAGGCGCTCGACGCGATCATCGAGAACGGCGAGTACCAGAAGGTCCTGGACAAGTGGAACGTCCAGCAGGGCGCCGTCGACAAGGCCGCCGTCAACGGCGGCAACGAGTAACCACCGCCCGCAGCCGTTCCAGAGAGAAGTCCTCCCGTGACCGACCCGACCTCACCGGGCCCGGCCGACAAGCAACCGGCCGGGCCCGTGCCCTCGAAGACCGGCGCCGCCACCGCGGTGCCGCCCGAGGCGATCAGGGCGATCCCCGTGCGCCACCCCTGGCGCTGGGTGAGCGCCGCGGTCGTCCTCGCGCTCCTCGGGCTCCTCGTCTACGCCTTCGCCAACGCCAAGATCGAGTGGGGCGACGTCCCCGAGTACCTGTTCTCCGACCGGGTCGTCGAGGCCGCCGGGAACACGCTGCTGATCACCGTGCTCGCCATGCTGCTCGGCGTGGTCCTCGGCATCGTGCTCGCGATCATGCGGCTCTCGGACAACCCGGTGACCTCGGCGTTCGCGAACCTCTACATCTGGTTCTTCCGCGGCACCCCGGTGCTGCTGCAGCTCCTGCTCTGGTACAACCTCGGCCTCGTCTTCCAGACCCTCAACCTGGGTCCGTTCTACAAGAACGAGATGACCGACGTCATGACCCCGTTCGTGGCGGCCCTCCTCGGCCTCGGCCTCAACGAGGCCGCGTACATGGCCGAGATCGTCCGCGCCGGCATCCAGTCGGTCGACGAGGGCCAGACGGAGGCGTCGCACGCGCTCGGCATGAGCCGGGGGAAGACGATGCGGCGCATCGTGCTGCCCCAGGCGATGCGGGTGATCGTGCCGCCGACGGGGAACGAGTTCATCAACATGCTCAAGACCTCGTCGTTGGCGATGGTGATCCAATACACCGAGCTGACGTTCGTGGCGAACGAGATCTCCGCGACCAACCTGAACCCGATGGAGATGTACATCGTCGTCGCCATCTGGTACCTGGCGATGACCAGCGTGTTCAGCGTGATCCAGTACTACATCGAGCGGCACTACGCCAAGGGCTCCGTACGCCAGCTGCCGCTGACCCCGATGCAGAAGCTCCGGCGGAACATCTTCTCCGGGCCGCGGATGAAGGGAACGAGGTGAGCGCCGCCATGACGGCAATGGTCAGGGCCGAGGGCGTACACAAGTCCTTCGGGCCCACCCACGTGCTCAAGGGCATCGACCTGGAGGTCGCGCCGCGCGAGGTCTTCTGCCTCGTCGGCCCCTCGGGCTCCGGCAAGTCGACCTTCCTGCGGTGCATCAACCACCTGGAGAAGATCAACGCCGGCCGGCTGTACGTCGACGGCCACCTCGTCGGCTACCGGCAGCAGGGCAACAAGCTCTACGAGCTGAAGGACAAGGAGGTCGCCGCCCAGCGCAAGGACATCGGCATGGTGTTCCAGCGCTTCAACCTCTTCCCGCACATGACCGCGCTGGAGAACGTCATGGAGGCGCCGGTCCAGGTCAAGCGGGAGTCCAAGGCGACCGCGCGGGAGCGGGCGATGCGGCTGCTGGACCGCGTGGGCCTCGCGGACAAGGCGGCCGGCTACCCGACGCAGCTCTCCGGCGGCCAGCAGCAGCGCGTCGCCATCGCGCGGGCCCTGGCGATGGAGCCGAAGCTGATGCTCTTCGACGAGCCCACCTCGGCGCTCGACCCGGAGCTGGTCGGCGAGGTGCTGGACGTGATGCGCGACCTCGCGCAGTCGGGCATGACGATGATCGTCGTCACCCACGAGATGGGGTTCGCGCGGGAGGTCGGCGACGCGCTGGTGTTCATGGACGACGGAGTCGTGGTGGAGTCCGGGCACCCGCGCGAGGTACTCACGAACCCGCAGCACCAACGGACGAAGGCGTTCCTGTCGAAGGTGCTGTGACGCTGCGCTGTGCGCGGCGGATCCGGGGAACGCGCGGAGGTGCCGGGGAACGCGGCGGGGGTCGTCGTCCCGCCCCGGCGCTCCCCCGGATCCGGTACCGCGCCGGAGGCGGCACGCGGACGAAGGCGTTCCTGTCGCAGGTGCTGTGAGATCCGCCGGGCCCCCGGGTTTACCGGGCCCGGGTGAGATGTCCCGCATGGCGGGGCGGGGGCTGGTACGGCCCCCGCCCCGGGGCGTAACTTCATGGTCATGTATGCCGCCTACGCCGCCCGCATCGACCGTGACGAGCCGCTGAACGGCCTGGAGTTGGGGGAGCGGCCCGCGCCGCACGCCCCGCCCGGCTGGGCCGTCGTCGACGTCAGAGCCGCCTCCCTCAACCACCACGACCTGTGGTCGCTGCGCGGCGTCGGACTGGGCGAGGACGCCCTGCCGATGATCCTCGGCTGCGACGCGGCCGGTGTCGACGCCGACGGCAACGAGGTGGTCCTCCACTCCGTCATCGGCCAGACCGGCCACGGGGTGGGCCCGAACGAGCCGCGGTCGCTGCTGACCGAGCGGTACCAGGGCACGTTCGCCGAGCAGGTCGCCGTCCCGGCCTGGAACCTCCTGCCGAAGCCGAAGGAGCTGAGCTTCGAGGAGGCCGCGTGCCTGCCGACGGCCTGGCTCACCGCGTACCGGATGCTCTTCACCAACGCCGGCGTACGCCCCGGCGACTCCGTCCTGGTCCAGGGCGCGGGCGGCGGCGTCGCCACCGCGGCGATCGTGCTGGGCGCGGCGGCGGGGCTGCGGATGTACGCCACGAGCCGCGACGAGACGAAGCGCAAGCGGGCCGAGGACCTCGGCGCGGAGGCCGCGGTGGCACCGGGCACGCGCCTGCCGCACCGGATGGACGCGGTCCTGGAGACGGTGGGCGCGGCGACGTGGTCCCACTCGGTGAAGTCCCTGCGCCCCGGCGGCACGCTGGTCATCTCCGGCACGACGAGCGGGCCGAACCCGCCGTCGGTGGAGCTGCAGCGGGTCTTCTTCCTGGAGCTGAAGGTCGTCGGCTCGACGATGGGCACCAAGGAGGAGCTGGCCGGGCTGCTCAACTTCTGCGCGGCGAAGGGGGTGCGGCCGGTGATCGACACGGTGCTGCCGCTGGACCGGGCGCGGGAGGGCTTCGAGAAGATGGCCGCCGGGGACCTGTTCGGCAAGGTGGTCCTGACGCGCTGAGAGCGCCCGGAGGTACGGACCGGGCCTGGTCAGCGGGCCGCGGGCGTCGGCTTCTGCCGCGGAACGGCGCGGAGGACGGCGCGTTCCGGCGGGTCGGACGACGCGAGGGCCCCGGTCAGGGCGGCGTCGAGGAGGTCGTCGGTGCGGACGCGCCGGCCGGTCTCCGCGGACTCGACGGCGGCGGTGATCATGGCGAGGCTCATGACGTTGTCGTGCACCTCGCCCATCGGCGTCTCGCCGGTGCGCAGCGCGTGGACGAACTCGGCCAGGGCGCCGGCGATCCCCTTCGCCGGCGCCTTTGCCGTCCCCGAAGCCGTCTCCGTCTCCGCCTGCGCCGGCGCCTCGGCGGTGGCTTCGACGGTGGCGGGGTTCTCGCCGTCCCAGTGGAGCGAGCCGTGTTCGGCGCTGAGCCGCCAGGCGCCGTTCCAGGAGGTCGTGAGGCCCGGGCTGCACCAGCTTCCGGTGAAGACGTAGCGGCTGCCGCCGGTCATCTCGAAGACGGCGGTGGTGGCGGCGGCTCCGGCGTACCAGCTCCACGGCGGGTTGTACTCCTCGCAGTGCACCGACACGGGCTCGGCGCGCAGGAGCCAGCGGGCGGTGTCGAAGGGGTGGATCGCCATGTCGAGGAGCAGCGGGTGGTCCATCGTGTCGCGGAACCCGCCGAAGCGGGGGTCCTTGAAGAACTCGGTGGTGAGGATGCCCGGCCGGCCCAGCAGGGCGGCCCGGTCCCGCAGCGCGAAGAGGTGCGGGTGGTAGCGGCGGGACTGGCTGACCATGAACAGCCGGTCCGCCGCCTCGGCCGCCGCGGCCAGCCGCAGGGCCTGGGGGAGCGTGGCGGCGAGCGGCTTCTCGCCGAGCACCGGCAGCCCGAGCCGCAGCGCCTCCAGGGTGACGGGCAGGTGGGCGTCGGGGACGGTGACGTCGATGACCGCGTCCGGCCGGGTGGCCGACGCCAGCGCGGTCAGGCCCGCCCCGGTGGGCACGTCGCCGGCGCCCGTCTCCGCCAGCGCCCGGGCAGCCGCCGCCGGTTCGGTGTCGACCACCCCGGCCAGGGCCACGTCGGGGGACGCGGCGATGGTACGCAGCCACAGCCGCGCCATCCGGCCGGCGCCCACGACGACGACGCGCAGCGGCGATCCGTCGTCCGGCACGGTGCCGAAGGACCGGCCCGTCACGGCTGCCCGCCGCCGTTGGCGCTGTCGCCGCCGTCGGCCCACCAGCCGGTTTCGCTGTGCACCAGCCGGGGCGCGGTGCCGTCGCCGTCCGGGGCGGCCCAGCGGACGGCGTTGGCGATGACGCGGCGTACGGCCGGGTGGTGGTAGACCGGGTAGTCCTGGTCGCCGGGGCTGAAGTAGAAGATCCTGCCGTGCCCGCGCCGGAACGTGCAGCCGCTGCGGAAGACCTCGCCGCCGCTGAACGAACTGAGGAAGACCAGCTCGTCGGGGACGGGGATGTCGAAGAACTCCCCGTACATCTCCTGCTGTTCGATGACGATCGGGTGCGGCACCCCGGCGGCGATGGGGTGCGCGGGGTCGACCGTCCAGACCAGCTCGCGGTCGTCCGCGGCGCGCCAGCGCAGGGTGCAGGTGGTGCCCATGAGCTTGGTGAAGATCTTCGACCAGTGCGCGGAGTGCAGCACGATCAGGCCCATCCCGGCGAGCACCCGCCGGTGCACCCGTTTGACGACCTCGTCGGAGACCTCCCGGTGGGCCAGGTGCCCCCACCAGGTCAGCACGTCCGTCTCCGCGAGCACCTCCTCGGTGAGCCCGTGCTCGGGTTCCGCCAGCGTCGCCGTACGCAGCCGGGCCCCCTCGCCCAGGTGCTCCGCGATCCCCTGGGCGATGGCACCGTGCATGCCGTCCGGATACCGCTCGGCGACCTCGGGATCGCGCTGCTCGTGGAGTCCTTCGCCCCAGACCGTCACGCGCAGGGCGGCCGGTGGCTTCGGCGACGACATGGCATCTCCCTTGTGCCGGAAAAAACACGCAGAAAACTTTCGAAGCGAAGTAACGGAAGCTAGGGCGCCCGCGGGGAACCGTCAAGATCCGCGGCAGACGGCGTGCCGTAGCCGGAGCCAGGGGAATCGAGTACCGTGCGGGCGACGCGGCGGGCGATGAGAAAGCTCTGCGCCGCGCACTACAATGCTCCGAAATAATTGTCGGTAGGGCAGAGAGCGGATCGTGACACGTACCGGGATGCCGCGACCCACACTCGCGCAGATCGCCGAGACGGCGGGCGTGTCGATCTCCACCGTCTCCAAGGTCCTCAACGGCCGCGACGACGTCTCGCGGGACACCCGCGCCAAGGTCGACTCCGCCCTGCGCGAGCACCGGTACCGGCGGCGCGGCGCGGCGCTGCACGACCCCGCCGTCCGCTCCGTCGACCTCGTGATGAACGGCCTCGACGGGTCCTGGCCGGCGAGCGTCGCGAGCGGTCTCGAGGCGGCCGCGTACGAGGCCGGCGTGCACGTCGTGATCTCCGTGGCCCGCCAGGGCGCCTCCGCGAACAACCATTCGTCGCAGGACTGGGTGGACCGCGTGCTGGAGCGCGACAGCGCGGGCGTGGTGCTCGGCCTCATCGAGCCCGCCGCCGACCAGCTCGCCCGCCTGCGGGAGGCGCAGGTCCCCATCGTCGTCATCGACCCGCTCAGCGACCCGCCGCCCGACGTGGTCTCCGTGGGCACCACCAACTGGGCCGGCGCCTACGAGGCCACCACCCACCTGCTCGACCGCGGCCACCGGCGCATCGCCCTGGTGACCGGCCCGCCGCACCACCTCTACGCCCGCGCGCGCACCGCCGGCTACCGCTCCGCGATGGCCGCGGCCGGCGCCGAGGTGCCGCCCGGGCTGGTCAGGCACGGGACGTACGACCGCGCCAGCGGCGTGGAGCAGGTGCGCGCGCTCTTCGCGGCGCCGGAGCCGCCGACGGCGCTGTTCATCTGCTCCGACCACATGGCCATCGGCGGGTACGAGGCACTGGCCGGGGCCGGGCTGCGCGTGCCCGAGGACGTCAGCATCGTCGGCTTCGACGACCTCCCCGAGGCGCGCTGGGTCTCCCCGGCGCTGACGACGGTGCGCCAGCCGCTCAAGGACATGGGCGGCAGCGCGCTGCGCACGCTGCTGCGGCTGATGAACGGCGACGAGCCGGAGAGCCCGCGCGTCGAGCTGGCGACGACCCTGGTCGTACGCGGCAGCACCGCCGCCCGCGACTGACCGGAGCGCACCGCTCCGCCGCGGGCCGGCAGCGCGGCACCGCACCCGCTTTCGAAAAAGTCCCCGCGCGTCCGCGTCCGAAGCCTTGACGGTCGGCGTGCCCTCTTCCTATCGTCCCTGCGAGCGACAAGAGTTGCGAAACTTTTTTCTGGACTGTGGAGGGAGTGACGCCCCATGGCCTCCGGACGGCGGCGGGCCCTGGTGGTGCGCGGCGGCTGCGCCGGCAACCGCCCCGTGCAGACGACGAACCTGTTCCTCCCGTTCCTCCGCGAGAACGGCTTCGAGATCCTCGTCGAGGACTCGCTGGAGGTCTACGAGGACGAGGACCTGCTGCACGGGACGGACCTCATCCTCCAGTGCTGGGCCCGCGGCGACATCACCCGCGGCGAGAGCGCGGGGCTGCTCGCGGCGGTCCGGGCCGGAACCGGCTTCGCCGGCTGGCACAGGGGAGTCGTCGACGCCTTCCCGGAGGACCCCGACTACCAGTTGATGACGGGCGGGACGTTCGCCGGCAACCCCGCGGGCCCCGTACCGCTGCGCGCCCACCTGCGCGCCGAGCACGCCGACCACCCGGTCATCGCCGGACTCGGCGACTTCGCGGTGGACGGCGACGCGTGCTGGACGCTGACCGACCCCCTGAACGACGTGTTGGCCACCGTCACGTTCGACCCCGACGACACGCGGCAGCGGGCTGTGGCCGTGCCCGCGGTGTGGACCAGGACGTGGGGCAAGGGGCGCGTCTTCGTCTCCACCGTCGGCCGTGTCCCCGCCGACTTCGCCGACCCGCGCGTACGCACCCTCACGCGGCGCGGACTCCTCTGGGCGAGCCGCTGACGGCCCGCCGGGCCGCTGCCGCCGGGCCGGCACCCGTCCGCGCCGACGCCCCCGCGGGCGCGGCTGCCCTCCGACCGAGCACGACCTCGACACGTACATCCCCCACTCTCGTAGGAGAGAACACGTGCACAAGAGACGACTGCACAGATTCCTCAGCCTGCTGACCGCCGGCCTCCTCGCCGGCCCGGCCGTCCTGCTGAGCACCGCCCCCGGGGCCGCCGCGGACGGGGCCCAGGCGGCGCCCGCCGCCGAGTTCCAGCAGGTGCCGCTGGCCAAGGGCGACGCCGAGACGGGCGAGCCGATGACCATGGCGATGCTCCCGGACGACTCGGTCCTGCACACCTCCCGCGACGGCACGGTGCGGCTGACCACCGCCAACGGCGACACGAGCGTGGCCGGCAAGCTCGACGTCTACAGCCACGACGAGGAGGGACTGCAAGGCGTCGGCGTCGACCCCGGGTTCGCGGACAACCGCTTCGTCTACCTCTACTACGCGCCGCCGCTCGACACCCCCGCGGGCGACGCGCCCGAGACGGGCACCGCCGCCGACTTCGCGCCGTTCGACGGCGTCAACCGGCTCTCCCGGTTCGTGCTGAAGGACGACGGCACCCTCGACGCGGGCAGCGAGAAGAAGGTCCTCGACGTGCCCGCCTCCCGCGGCGTGTGCTGCCACGTCGGCGGCGACATCGACTTCGACGCCGAGGGCAACCTGTACCTGTCCACCGGCGACGACACCAACCCGTTCCAGTCCGAGGGCTACTCGCCGATCGACGAACGGGCCGACCGCAACCCGGCCTTCGACGCCCAGCGCTCCTCGGCCAACACCAACGACCTGCGCGGCAAGATCCTCCGGGTCAAGGTCAACGCCGACGGCTCGTACGACATACCCGCCGGCAACCTCTTCGAGCCGGGCACCGAGAAGACCAGGCCCGAGATCTACGCCATGGGCTTCCGCAACCCGTTCCGCTTCAGCGTGGACAAGCCCACCGGCACCGTCTACGTCGGCGACTACGGCCCCGACGCCGGCGCCGCGAACCCCGACCGCGGCCCGGCCGGCCAGGTCGAGTTCGCCCGCGTCACCGAGGCCGGGAACTACGGCTGGCCGTACTGCACCGGCGACAACGACGCCTACAAGGAGTACGACTTCGGCACCGGCACCTCCGGCGCCGCCTACGACTGCGCCGCCCCCGTCAACAACTCGCGGAACAACACCGGCCTGACCGAGCTGCCGCCCGCGCAGGCCGCGTGGATCCCGTACAACGGCGACTCCGTGCCCGAGTTCGGCAACGGCTCTGAGTCGCCCATGGGCGGCCCCGTCTACCGCGAGGCGGAGACGGACCCCGAGTCGGAGCTGAAGTTCCCCGCCGAGTGGGACGGCGACTTCTTCGCCGGCGAGTACGGCCGCAAGTGGATCAAGCGCATCGAGCAGGCCGACGACGGCACCGTGCAGTCCATCAACGACTTCCCCTGGACCGGCACCCAGGTGATGGACATGGACTTCGGCTCGGACGGCGCGCTGTACGTCCTGGACTACGGCACCTCGCCCGACACGCGCGCGCTGTACCGCATCGAGAACGTCACCGGCGGCCGGTCCCCGATCGCCGAGGCGTCGGCCGACGTGACCTCCGGGCAGGCGCCGCTGGAGGTGAAGTTCTCCTCCGAGGGCACCACCGACCCGGACAGCACGGACCTGACGTACGCCTGGGACTTCGGTGACGGCGCCACCTCCGACCAGCCCGACCCGGCGCACACGTACGCCGAGAACGGCACGTACGACGCGACCCTGACGGTCACCGACCCCGAGGGGCGCGACGGCACCGCCAACGTGCAGGTCGTCGTGGGCAACACCGCGCCCACGGTGAAGCTGGACCTGCCGGAGAACGGGCAGCTGTTCTCCTTCGGTGACAAGGTTCCCTTCAAGGTCACCGTCACCGACCCCGAGGACAGCGACATCGACTGCTCGAAGGTGAAGGTCACCTACGGTGTCGGGCACGACTCGCACGCGCACCCCATCACCTCGGCCAACGGCTGCTCGGGCACGATCGACTCGCCCGCCGACGGTGAGCACGACCCGAACGCCAACCTCTTCGGCGACTTCACCGCCACGTACACCGACGGCGGCGGCGGTGGCCAGGGCGCCCTGACCGGCACGGACAAGTCCGTTGCCCAGCCCCGGCACCGGCAGGCCGAGCACTTCACCGACTCCCAGGGCGTCAAGCTCTTCAACAAGACCCCGGCGCACGGCGGCAAGACGGTCGGCGACATCCACAACGGCGACTGGATCGCCTTCGAGCCGTACGTCCTGTCGAACGCCACCGAGTTCACCGCCCGCATCTCCTCCGCCGGCGCCGGCGGCACCCTGGAGGTCCGCGCCGGTGCCCCCGACGGCAAGCTCCTCGGCTCCGCCGAGGTGCCGGTGACCGGCGGCTGGGAGACCTTCCAGGACGTGAAGACGGAGCTGTCGGGAGGAGCCCCGAAGGGCACCACCAAGCTCTACCTCGTCTTCAAGGGCACGGACGGTCCGTTCCTCTTCGACGTCGACGACTTCACGTTCGCGACCGGCGACGTGGCGGAGGAGGACGAGAAGGTCCTCGTCTTCTCCAAGACCGCCGGCTTCCGGCACGACTCCATCCCCGAGGGCATCACCGCCATCGAGGAGCTGGGCGCCGAGAACGGCTTCGGCGTGGACGCCACCGAGGACGGCGGCGCCTTCACCGCGGCGAACCTGGAGAAGTACGACGCGGTCGTCTTCCTCTCCACCACGGGCGACGTCCTGAACGCGGAGCAGCAGAAGGCGTTCGAGGACTACGTCGCCGACGGCGGCGGGTACGCCGGCGTCCACTCCGCGGCCGACAGCGAGTACGACTGGGAGTTCTACGGCGGCCTGGTGGGCGCGTACTTCGACGGCCACCCGGCGATCCAGGAGGCGACCGTCAAGGTCGAGGACCACAAGCACCCCGCGACCGAGCACCTGGAGAAGGAGTGGGTGCGTACCGACGAGTGGTACAACTACCGCACCAACCCGCGTGAGACGGCCCACGTCCTCGCCAGCCTGGACGAGTCCACCTACACCGGCGGCACCATGGACGGGGACCACCCCATCGCCTGGTGCCAGGACTACGAGGGCGGCCGGGCCTTCTACACGGGCGGTGGCCACACCAAGGAGTCGTACACCGAGCCCGCCTTCCGCACCCACCTGCTCGGCGGCATCCAGTACGCCGCGGGCGCGGTCGAGGGCGACTGCGACGACGCGAAGCCCGGCTACTCGTCGATCTTCGACGGCACGTCCACCGAGGGCTGGAAGCAGACCGGGCCCGGCTCCTTCCGCGTCGAGGACGGCACGCTGGTCTCCGAGGGCGGCATGGGGCTGTTCTGGTACGAGGCCGAGGAGTTCGGCTCGTACTCGCTGAAGCTGGACTGGAAGATGGCCGGGGACGACAACTCCGGCGTCTTCGTCGGCTTCCCGCCGCCCGCCGACCCGGGGGCGGCCATCAACAACGGATACGAGGTCCAGATCGACGCCACCGACACCCCCGACAAGACGACCGGCTCGATCTACGGCTTCCAGGCGCCCGACACGGCGGCGCGGGACAAGGCGCTCAACCCGCCGGGGGAGTGGAACACGTATGAGATACGGGTCGAGGGCGAGCGGCTGCAGGTCTTCCTCAATGATGTGAAGATCAACGACTTCACCAACACCGACCCGGTCCGCAGCCTGACGGACGGGCATGTGGGGATCCAGAACCACGGTGGGGACGACGAGGTGTCGTTCCGGAACATCAAGGTGAAGGACCTGTCGTGACCGTGACCGCCGTGGGCTGAGGGCGCTGGGACCTCCGTCCGCGGACGCACACCGCCCCCATGTCAACCACGGTTGACATGGGGGGAGGTGTCAACGTAGGTTGACGTCATGAGTGATGCGACCGAGCTTGCCGAGCGGGCCGGGGGCGCCGACCCCCGGGAAGGGCTCCGGGCCGTCGCCGCGCTGCGGCGGCTGCTGGAGCAACTGGAGGCCGTGCAGGTGCGCAGCGCGCGCCATCAGGGCTGGTCGTGGCAGGAGGTCGCGGCCGAACTGGGGGTCAGCCGGCAGGCGGTACACAAGAAGCACGGGAGGCGCTGATGTTCGAACGGTTCACCGGGTCCGCCAGGGAGGTCGTCCGCGGTGCGGCGGCCCGTGCGGAACGGGGCGGCGAGTCCCACGTCGCCGCCGAGCACCTGCTGCGGCAGCTCCTCGACGGATCCGGCACCCCCGGGGCCGTCGCGCTGGCCGCGGCCGGAGTCGACAGCGAGGAGCGGCGGGCCGGGGTGGTGCGAGGGCTGGACGAGGCGCGGCGGCGCGGCGGGCTGACGAAGTCCGAGACCGAGGCGCTGGCCGGCATCGGCATCGACGTCGCCGCGGTCGTCGACCGCGTCGAGTCCGCCCACGGCCCCGGGGCCCTCGCCCGGCGGCGGGCGTGGCGGCGGGGGCGTACCCGGTTCGACGCCGACGCCAAGGCCGTACTGGAACGGTCCCTCAGGATCGCCCTGGGGCGCGGCGACAAGGCCATCGGCGACCAGCACATCCTGCTCGCCCTCGCCGCCGCACCCGGCATCCCGGCCGAGGTGCTGGCGGACCACGGCGCCACGTACGCCGCCATCGAGGCGGCACTGCCGGCGGTGCAGCGCGCCGGGTGAGACGGGCGGCGGGTGAGACGGGCGGCGGGGCGGGCCGCAGGGTCGCGGTCGCCGCCCCGCCGGGGTCAGTGGCCCGTAGGCGCGTCACAGGCCGTAGTGTCACGGGCCGTAGGCGTCACCGGCCCCTCCGCGTCACAGGCCCGACAGCTGCCCGCCGTCCACCACCACCGTCGTGCCCGTCTGGAACGCCATGTCGTCCGACGCCAGGCCCAGCGCCGCCGACGCCATCTCCTCCGGCGTCGCCATCCGCTTGAAGGCGTCGATCCCCTGCCGGCCGAACTCCGCCTTCCGCGCCGCCCACTGCTCGTCGGTGTCGCCCGGCGGCCGGTGCACGTCCAGCATCGGCGTGTCCGTCATCCCCGGCGCCAGCGCCACCACGCGGATCCCGTGCGTGCCGTTCTCGATCGCCGCCGCCTGCACCAGGCCCTGCACGCTGTTCTTGCTCGCCGTGTACGAGCCGAGGCCGGGCCGCGTCCCGAACTGGTTGGACGACCCCGTGACGAGGATGACGCCGCCCCCGCGCGCCCGCATGAGCGGGATCTCGTACTTCATCGCGAGGAAGACGCCGCGCGTGTTGGTGAGCGTCACGTCGTCCCAGTCCGCCACCGAGACCTCGTGCAGGTCGGTGAACGGCTTCTGGATCCCCGCGTTGTTGAGCGCGATGTCGGGGCCGCCGTACTTCTGCGCCACCGCCTCGACGAACCCCCGCACCTCCTCCGGCCGGCGCACGTCGGCCCTGATGTACGTCGCCTCCCCGCCCGCCTTGCGGATCAGCCGCTCGACGTCCTGCCCCAGGTTCCGGCGCCGCCCGCAGAACCCGACCCGGGCGCCCTCCGCGGCGAACGCGATCGCCGCCGCCCGCCCGATGCCGGTCGTGGCGCCGGTGACGAGGACCGTCTTCCCCGCGTACCTGCCGCCGCCCCCGCCTTTCCCCGGCCGGCTGTTCGTCCCTCGCTCCTGTGCCGACGCCGTCCGCGCACCGGCTCCGAGGCCCACCCCCGCCGCGGCCATCGCCGCTGCCGCCCCGCCCAGTACGTGCCGCCGTCCCACCGACCCGCTGCTGCCGTCCTGCATGTGCTGTCCCTCCTCGACCTGCGGTACGGCTCCACCCTCCGGCCCGTACCCCGGCCGCCGCATCCGCCGCCCGGCGGCGGCCCGCACCGACCAACGGCGGTGGCGGGCCGCGACGACCCCCGACTTTCGTCGAATGTGCGTGTCGGCGGGGCTGTTTACGATGCCGGTATGTCCACCGCCGAACGGCCCGTGCGCCGCGCACTGCTGACACCGCCGCAGCTCCGGCTGCTGCTGGCGGCCGGGTTCGCCTTCGTCGTCGTCAAGTCGGTGCGGGCGGCGCTGACCGAGCAGGCGGGTCTGGTCACGTCGCCGGCGGCGAGCGCCGTCGTCGCCGTCGTGCTGTGCGCGGTGCTGCCGCTGTGCCGCCGGATGCCGGTGGCGGTGGCGGCGGTGACGGGCGCGGGGTTCCTGCTGGAGAGCCAGCTCTGGCCGGTGTTCATCGCGCTGTACGCGGTCACGGTGTGGCGGTCGCGGGTGGTCGCCGTCGCGCTGACCGGCGCCGTGTTCGTACCGGCGGCCTTCGGCCCGTACCGCGAGCTGGTGAACATGCCGCAGGTCATGCTCTTCCCCTGCGCGGTGCTCGCCGTGCCGCTGGCCGTCGGCCTGGCCGCGCGCAGCCAGCGTGACCTGACCGGCTCGCTCGCCCGGCAGTTGGAGCACCTGGAGGCGGCGAACCGGCTGCGCGACGAGCAGGTGCGGATGGCGGAACGCGCGCGCATCGCCCGCGAGATGCACGACGTCCTCGCCCACCGGCTCAGCCTGCTCGTCCTGCACACCGGCGTGCTCCAGCGCCGCGGCGAGGCCGTCCCCGAGCCCGTACGCGAACGCCTCGACCTCCTCCGTACGACGAGCGCGCACGCCCTGGACGACCTGCGGGACCTGCTGGGCGCCCTGCGCGACCACGAGGGCCCGGTCCCGCTGGCCCCCACCGCCGACGACCTGCCCGCCCTCGTCGCCGAGTCGGAGCGCGCCGGCACCCGGGTCCGCGCCCGCACCGACGACCTCGCCGGCCTGCCGGCCGCAGTCCGCCTCGCCGCCCACCGCATCGTGCAGGAGGCCCTCACGAACGCCCGCAAGCACGCTCCCGGCATGCCGGTCGACCTCACGGTGGCGGTGACGGGGACGACGGTGGCGATACGGGCCGAGAACGAGTGCGGCGTCGCGGCGGAGGGGGCCGGGGGGTCGCGCGGATACGGCCTGGTGGGCATAGCCGAGCGGGTGGCCGCCCTGCACGGCGAACTCACCACGGGGCGCGCCGCCGACGGCAGGTTCGTGCTCACCGCCGAACTGCCCGTGCCCGTACACCCGGTGGAGGAACCGCCGGTGCTGAGCGGGGCGGCCCGGTGATCCGCGTCCTGGTCGTCGACGACGACGCGTTCGTACGCGCGGGGCTGAGGGACCTCGTCGCCACCGACGACGGGCTCGAACTCGCCGGGGAGGCCGCCGACGGCCGGGCCGCGGTGGCGGCGGCCCGCAGCAGGCGGGTCGACGTCGCCCTGGTGGACATCCGCATGCCCGGCATGGACGGTATCGCCGCCACCGCCGAGCTCAGCCGGCTGCCGGACCCGCCCGCGGTCATCGTGCTCACCACGTTCGACCTCGACGAGTACGTCTACGGCGCGCTGGCGGCGGGCGCCGCGGGGTTCCTGCTGAAGGACACCCCGCCGGACGCCATCCTCCAGGCGGTCCACGTGGTCGCCGCGGGCGCCGCGATGCTCTCCCCGACGGTCACCCGCACGGTCATCGGCCGCTTCCACCGGCCGGAGGCCACCCGCAGCCAGGCGGCGAGGGAGGCGGCGGCGCGGCTCACGCCGCGGGAGCGGCAGGTGCTGTCGGCGGTGGCGGACGGGATGACGAACGCGGAGATCGGGGCGCTGCTGCGGCTGCGGGAGTCGACGGTGAAGGCCCATGTGAGCCGGATCCTGGCGGAGTTGGGGGTGGCGAACAGGGTGCAGGCGGCGCTGGTGGCGCGGGACCTGGCGGGGTGAGGGGCCCGAGGGCCGGGGCCCGCGGTGCCGGGCGTTTTCCGATCCGCACCGGTTCGGCGCGGTTTGGGGACAGCTACCTGCCTGCTGCGTCCGCCGCCCGGAGGGCGTCATCGTCGGACCGTCCCAGCAACTGAACTGACGGCGGCGGTACCCCCTCAGCGTCTTCGGCCCCGCCGGGGTGCCCAGTTCGTACCCAGGCCGGCCAACCGCAGAGCAAGCAGGGTGAGCCCGACGAGCATCAGGCTCGTCGGGCTGAAGACGGGGTCGGTCGACGTCTCGGTGGCCTTCACGATGAACGCGATACCGAAGAGCACGGAGGCGGCCATGGCGAGCATCTTCTCTCCACTCCTTGGGAAGTCCTGGGACGCTCGGGGACGCGCCGGGAGAAGGTGCCCACCGGCGCCGGGGCCTGTGGCCGGTGCCTCAGAAGGGCATCTTCCCGCGGCCTTTGCGACCCGCGGAGCCGCTGCGGCCGACCGCCTTCTGGCTGCTGCGGAACGGCTTGCTGAAGATCCGCCCGAGAATCCCGGGGGCCTTGCCCGCGGTTCGCGTCCCCACGGCCAGGGACTTCTGCGTACCCCGCTCGGGGTGCCGCGACAGCCGCGGCACCAGGAAGGCCAACACCAGCAGCACCGCACAAACCGCAACGATCCCGACAACCACCATGCCTCTGCCTTCCTTTCCGTGTGCGACTCCACTCGTTCACGTGGACCGGGGCACCGGCGGCGCCCACGGAAGACGCGGGTACCCGGCGAATCCGGCTCGAAACAGAGTTCGAAGACCGCGAGCGGGTAGCCGCGCGTACGCCCCCCACTGAGGAGAGGAGCCTGAGCGCTGTGTCCCAGACAGCGGAAACCCCGGCGGCCGAAGCCGCGACCCGGCTCAGACGGCGACTTGAGCGCCTCGTCGGCGTCGCGGCGACGGAGGGCAACTCCCTGCGCCCGCTGCGCAACGGCGACGAGATCTTCCCCGCCATGCTCGACGCCATCGCCGCCGCCGAGCACACCATCGACCTGATGACCTTCGTGTACTGGAAGGGCGAGATCGCCCGCCGGTTCGCGGAGGCCCTCGCCGAACGGGCCCGCCACGGCGTGCGCGTACGGCTGCTGCTCGACGGCTTCGGCAGCCGGCTGATCGAACAGGACCAGCTCGATCTGATCGAGCGGGCGGGCGCGGAGGTGTCGTGGTTCCGGCGGCCGGGCCGCCTCTCGCCCTTCAAGCAGAACCACCGCTGCCACCGCAAGGTGCTCGTCGTGGACGAGCAGGTGGCCTTCACCGGCGGCGTGGGGATAGCCGAGGAATGGTGCGGCGACGCGCGGAACGAGAACGAATGGCGGGACACGCACGTCGAGCTGCGCGGCCCCGCCGTCGACGGCCTGGCCGCCGCGTTCGCCCAGAACTGGGCCGAGTGCCACGACGTCCTCTTCGACGACTTCGACCGCTTCCGCGACCACTCCCCGCAGGGCGACTCCGTCGTGCAGGTGGTGCGCGGGTCCGCCAGCGTCGGCTGGCAGGACATGCAGACCCTGATACGCGTGATGCTGGAGTCCGCCCAGGAGCGCTTCCGCCTCACCACCGCCTACTTCGCCCCCGACGACTACTTCGTCGGCCTGCTGTGCGCCACTGCCAGGCGCGGGGTGGACGTGGAGATCGTGCTGCCGGGACCGCACATGGACAAGCGGGTCTGCCAGATCGCCGGGCAGGACCACTACGACGAGCTGCTGGACTGCGGGGTACGGATCTGGCAGTACCAGCCGACGATGATGCACACCAAGGTGGCCACGATGGACCACATGGCCTCGCTGATCGGCTCGACCAACTTCAACCGGCGGTCCCTCGACCACGACGAAGAGGTCATGCTCGCCGTCATCGACAAGTCGTTCACCGCCGTGCTGGACGAACACTTCGAGGCCGACATCCAGCTCGCCGAGCGCATCGAGCCGGGCCGCTGGCGCCGTCGCCCGGCCGGCCAGCGAGCCAAGGAACTCGCCACCCGGCCACTACGGCGCTTCCTGTGATGCCGGGCGGAGGTCAGGCGGTGAGTTCGCCCGCCTTGACGGCGCTGACGAAGGCGGACCAGGCGGCGGCCTCGAAGATCAGGGCGGGGCCGTTAGGGTCCTTGCTGTCACGAACGGGCACGAGGGCGGGGTGGCCGTCGGAGACCTCAATGCATTCGCCGCCGTCGGAGTTGCTGTAGCTGCTCTTGCGCCAAGTGGCGAGACTCAGGTCGATGCGTCGCACGGTACTTCCTCCAACGTCTTCACGATGAGATTGCGCGACTCGGTCGGGGAGAGCGCCAGGTCGCGCACCGCATCGTATGCGAGCTGCAAACGCTCAACTGACCTGTTTTCCTGGACGAGTTCGCCGCGATAGGCGTTCTCTGTGTAGGCCACGGTACGCCCCTCCGGCTGGCGCAGAAACATAACTGCGGTGCTGTCGAGGCCGTAGGGCCCGGCGCTGAACGGCAGGACCTGGAGCGTCACGTGTGGCCATCCGGCGACCTCAATCAGGTGCTCCAGTTGTGCGCGCCACGCTGGAGCGTCCCGCGGCGCTGTGCGGAGTGCGGCCTCGGAGATGATGCTACGGAAGTGCGGTGCGCCCTTGCCCTCCAGCCACTCGTGGCGAGTGATGCGAGCCTTGACCTGTCTGTTCAGCTCCTCGCCCGCTGCGCCGCCGGACGCGATGACCGCGCGGGCGTACCCCTCCGTCTGGAGGAGCCCGGGGATGTAGCTCACCGCGAAATGCCACAGGCTCGTGGCCTGTCGCTCCAGCGCCATGTAGCGCCGGTACTGCTCCTTGAACTGCCTGGTGTCCGCCACCGCCAGCTCCCACAGGGCCAGTAACAGGCCCGGCGTCCCGTAGTGCTGGTCCAGTGCCTCGACTACTTCCGGTCCGCCGAGGCCTTCCCCGGTCTCCATCTTATGGAACAGCGATGCGTCCCACCCCAGCACCTCGCTGAGCTGGCGAAGGGTGTCCCCCTTTTTCGTGCGTAGCGACTTGAGTTCCTGCGCGAACCGTTGGCGCGGCTCAAGGCTACGGCCGGTAATCACATTCCGCTGTGGCATGCGCCGATCTCCATGGACGTTGTTGATTTTGGGGCTCCTGAAATCCCCGTAGACCCCTGGGGCGTCCTGACGCACCCTCCGGGGCCTCACACTCGTAGTCAATCCGCTACGGAACGTAGCTGTCCAGCCCTCTGTCCAATTGCTCAACCGGCCTACGGAGCCAGCCCATGAACACCACGTGGAAGATGCTCTTCACCCCCAGCGCCCAGAGCGTCCGTCTCGTCCGTGCCCAGGTCACCAAGGCACTCGCCGGGTGGGGCTGCTGCGGGGGTGCCGCCGAGGACGTGGTGTTGATCTGTAGCGAGTTGGCGACCAACGCCGTCCAGCACGGGCGGACACCCGGGCGGTTGTTCATGGTCCGCCTCACGCTCCGTGGGCGGGTCTGTCTCGTCGAGGTGAGCGACGCGATCCGCGTGCCGCCCCGCGAGCTCGCCGCCGGGCCCGAGGACGAGCGCGGGCGGGGGCTTCGGTTGGTTGCGGAGCTGGCGGACGGCATGGGGCACCACGACCGGGAGCCGCTGGGAAAGACGGTGTGGGCCCGGGTCACTCTGCCGGGCTGACGGCGGGGCGGGCCGGGGGTCAGCCGCCCGCCGTTACCGTTACTTCCTTCGTGAACGGGCCCCACTTCCCGTCCGGCAGCTTCGCCCGCACCTTCACCGCGTACGTCGCCCTCTTCTGCTTCTCCAGCGGCAGGCTGAGACGGCCCGTGTCCTTCGGCGCCGACTCGCCCAGCGTCAACTGCGAGGCGAACTTCCCGTTCAGGTGGACCTCGTACCCCGTGACGTCCCCGTCCGCCTTGGGTGCGTTCCAGACGAGGTCGAGGTTCCACACCCCGGCGTCCTCGCGGGCCGTCGCCTGGAGGTCCGTCGGGACCTCCGCACCGGCCCTGCCCTCCGGCTCCGACTCCGTCGTGACCGATGCCGGAGGGCTGTCCGGACTGGAGTTGTCGAGGGCGTCGCGTGCCCTCACCGTGAAGGTGTAATCGGTATCCGGGCGGAGGGTGGTGACCGCCGCGGTGGTCTCCGTGCCGCCGACGCTGTGGATCTTGGTGCCCTCCTGGTAGATGTCGTAGGACGTGACTCCCTTGTTGTCCTTCGACTCCGCCCAGGTCAGGGTGGCAGAACGCGGCCCGTCCGCACGGGCCTTGAGGCTCGCGGGGCCGGTCGGGGGCTCGCTGTCGTCGGCGTCCGCGGACGGGGTGGTGACCGCGGCGGCCTTGCCCGCGCCGGAGAGTTTGCCGTCCTCGTCCCGGGCGCGTACGGAGAAGGTGTACGAGGACGACGGCTTGAGCCCGGTGATGTCGATCATGTGCTTCGCCGCGGGCACGTTCTGGATCTTCTTGCCGTTGCGGTACACCTCGTACCGCTTGATGTTCTCCGCCTCCGCCGCCTTGTTCCACATGACGTGCACCGACGTGGACGTGCTGGTGTAGACGGTCACGCCGGTCGGCACCGTGGGTGTTTCGGGCGGCTCGGCGGCATCGCTGTCCGAGCCGCAGGAGGTCACGGTCAGGGCCAGGAGGCAGGCGGCGGTGGTGCTCAGCGCGGCGAGCGTGGGGGTGGGCCTCACAGGGACGCCTCTCATCGTGCGAAGCAAAGGTCCAGACCTTTTTCGCACACTCACCGCGTACATTTCAAGACGTCGGCAGCGCCCCGCGGTTCAGCCCTTCCTGCCGCCCCTGTCGCCATCCCTGTTGCCGCCCACGCGCAGCAGCGCCGTCAAGTGCGCCGCCGCCGTGGACAGATGCCGGCGGGCCTCGCGCAACTGCTCCGGCGCCACGCCGTTGTCGCGGGCCGCGTCACGGACGTCGTCCCGGAACCGGTCGAGCAGGCGCTCCAGTTCGCGGGCCAGCTCGGCGGGGGTGGCGTCCTGCGGGGTGTCCTCCTCGGCCCACTCCGGAGTGTCGGCGGGGGCCGGCTTGACGTACGACGGCCAGGGCGTGCTGACTCCGCCCATGCCGCCGTTGCCCGTGCCGGCGGGCATCCCCCCGGGGGCGCCGGCCGGGGTGCCGGGGGCGGCTGCGTCGGCCACCTTGTCCGCCGGGGTGCCGGACGGCGTGCCCGTGTCCGTGCCGGTCCCCGTTCCCGTGCCGCGGCCGCCGAAGCCGCCCAGGTTCCCCAACTCCCGCGTCAGCTCCGCCAGTCCGTCCATCAGGCCGCCCTGCCAGTCGCCCGTACGCACCCGCGTCTGCACCTGCTCCTGCACCTGCCGCGCGATCCGCTCCGCCTCGCTGCGCACCCGCTCCTGCGTCTCGCGCGCGTGCCTGCGCGCCTGCTCCGCGTCCTGCCGGGCCCGCCGCGTCTCGTCCTTCGCGCGCTTCGCCTGCTCCTTGAACTCCTGCTTCGCCCGCTTGAAGTCCTCCTTCGCCTGCCGCCACGACTCCTTCTCCCCGGCGCTCGCGCCGCGGGCGCCGCCCGACGTGCGGGCCTCCTTCGCGGCCTGGCGCATCTCGCGGCGCAGGTCGCTGGCCGTGCCGCTGACGTCGGCCTGGATCTCGGCGGCCAGTTCCGCGACGGACTCGCGGATCTCCAGCTCCAGTTCCGCCAGCTCCGCCTGACGGGCGGCGAGTTCGGCGCGGCCCGCCTCGGTGATCGCGTAGACCTTCCGGCCGCCCTCGGAGGTGTGCGTGACCAGGCCCTCGGTCTCCAGCTTGGCGAGCCGCGGGTAGACGGTGCCCGCGGAGGGGGCGTACAGGCCCTGGAAGCGCTCTTCGAGGAGGCGGATCACCTCGTAGCCGTGGCGGGGGGCCTCGTCCAGCAGCTTCAGCAGGTAGAGCCGGAGGCGGCCGTGGGCGAAGACGGGAGGCATGTCAGAGCACCTTCTTGTCGGCCGGGCCGGCGGCGTCGGCCGGACCTGTCGAGTCCCGCGGGCCCGTCGCGTCCTGCGGACCCGTCCTGTCGTACGCGTCCTGCGGGCCCGTCCCACCGTCCGGGCCCTCCGGGCCGCCGCCCGGCGGCTCGTCCGCCGGGCCCTCCTCCGCCCCCGCCGGGCGGCGGAGCAGCGCCAGGGCGCCGGACACCGTCGTCGCCCGGAGTGAGCCCTTGCCCGCCCCCAGGCGGCCCTCGACCGACTTCGCCCCCCACTGGCCGCCGACGTCCAGCGCCGCGAACGCGTTGGAGACCGCCCCGCTCGTCGTGCTCGCGTGCACCTCCACGTCCGGCTCGTCGGGCAGCCTTATGGCGATCTCGCCGGAGACCGTGTTCACCCGGACGTTCGCGGCGCGGGCCGCGGGGGAGAGGTCGATGACCATGTCACCGCTGACGGTGTCGGCCTGGACGGCGCCGCCCGCGCCGTCGATGAGCGTGAGGCACCCGGAGACGGAGTTGTAGCGCAGGTCGCCTTCGAGGGCCTGGGCCTCCAGCTCCCCCGACACCGTGTCGGCGCGGACCGGGCCCGAGAGCCCGACGAGGGTGGCCCCGCCGCTCACCCCGCGTACGTCCGTACGCCCCGCGATCCCGGAGACGACCGCGTCGGCGCCGACGACGCCGACCTCGACGCGGGCGGTGGCCGGCACGGCCAGCGAGACGACCACGCGGCGGCGCCAGCCCTTGCGGTCGAGCCACTTCAGGAAGCCGCGCCAGGGCAGGTCCTCGTACGCGACCGTCAGTTCGCCGTCCTCCAGGGAGACGCGCAGCGGCGGGCCCTCGATCTCGCTGACCTCCAGGCGCGCCGCGCCCGGCCGGCCGGTGTCGTCGTGGGCTCCGACGACGTGCACGGCTCCGTTGACGATCCGCACCTTCAGGGCCGTGACCGGCTCCTCGAAAGCGAGGGTCTGGGGATCGGCCACCAGCTGCACCGGCATCCACGGCCTCCTGACTCGGGCTCTGGCGAGCGCTCGCACTCAACGCAACATATCGCGTCTCTGCCAAGACACGATATATCGCGGTGCGGGGAAGTCAAGCGGGCGGCTACTCCCCGTCCTCGTCGTCGAGGCGGGCCAGCCAGGTGGCCAGCCGCTCGACCGGAACCTCGAACTCCGGGTTCAGGTCGACGAACGTGCGCAACTGCTCGGCAAGCCACTCGAGGGTGACCTCCTCCTCGCCGCGCCGCTTCTCCAGCTCCTCGATGCCGCGGTCGGTGAAGTACATGGTGGGTGCTCCGGAAGGGGGGAAGGAGAGGGGAAGGTGACCGGTTCAGTATCGCTCACCACGGAGGATGACCGGCCGGCAGCCGCGGGTACCGTCGCGGGGCGGCGGTCCGCGGACTAATGTCGGTGCATTGGGCACCGAGCGTAGTCGGGGGAACCGGATGAGCAGCAACCTTCCGCAGCGCGTGACTCTGCCGGACGGCACCGAGGTGTGGGTCCGGGCGACGCCGCTGGACGAGCGGGTCGCGGCGGGGACGCGGGCGGGGGTGCCGGCGCCCGGAGGCGCCCGCGCGGGTGCCGGGACGGATGCCCGGCCGCGTACCCGGCCGGACGCGGGCCCGCAGTTCGATCCGGACGCCGATCCGGATGTCGGTCCTGACGTGGAACCGGGCGTCGATCCGGACCCGGACGCCGACGACGACCTCGAACCCGTCGCCGACTGGGGCCGGTTGACCTCCCGGCTCGCCGGCCTCACGCCCCTCGTCGGCGGAGTGGCCGCCTCCGTACGGGCGGCGACCGCGGCCGCCGCGCCGCACGAGGTGAGCGTGACGTTCGGCGTCGAGATCTCCGCGGGAACGGGGAAGGCGATCGCGCTGCTGGCCGACGCGAACACCACGGCGCAGCTGTCGGTCACGCTGACCTGGCAGCCCGGTGCGCACGCGGCCGGCCCCTCCGGGGCGGAGTCCCCCGGCGCATCGACCGCCGCACCGACTACTGCGCCCGATACGGCTGCATCTGGTGCATCCGGCACGTCTTCCACGGCGTCTGCACCGGTATGAGGGTTCCCATCGAGAGCAGCGAGGCCGCGGACTACGCGCGTTACCAGCTCTGCAAACTGGCCGCCGCGGCGACGGTCGACATCCGGGCGGCGCCCGGGTCGGGGGACGGGTCGCTGTGGGGCAGCGGGTTCCTCGTCGCGCCGGAGTGGGTGCTGACCTGCGCGCACGTCTTCGTCCACCCCGACGGCTGGCGGCGCGGTACGGCGCCGGGCGAGCTGATCGGCGTGGTCGTGGGCGGGCGTACGGTGCCGGGGCGGGTGGAGTACAGCATGCCGTCGCCGGAGAGCACGGCCGCGCGGATGGGCCGCGATCCGGAGGTGCGGGACGAGACGTTCGCCGAAGCGGTGATGCAGGTGGGGCCGGATCTCGCCCTGGTCCGGCTGCTGCCGGTACGGGGCGAAGCGGCGGGCGCGGCGGAGGGGCCGCCGGGCGAGGCGCGGAACCGGATCCCGCACCCGGCCTACTTCACCGGCCAGCACGGCCCCGCCCGGCCGCCGGCCGGCAGCGAACCCGTCTGGCTCGGCGACCGCTACGACGACTTCCTCGACCAGGCCGTCCTCCTCAGCGCCCACGGGCGCCCCGGCGCCGGGAACGGCGACAGGGCCGAAGCGGCGCTGCTGAGCGCCGAGTTCGCCGGGCGCAACGGGCAGCAGATCCTGCTCGGCACCCCCACCCCGATCCGCAAGGGCGCCTCCGGCGGCCCCGTGCTGCACCTAGGCCGCGGCGAGGTCGTCGGGGTCGTCAAGGCCCGCTACCGCGGCGGCACCGGCGGCGGCACCGCCGTCTCCCTCGACGAGTTGCACGCGCTCTCGCCCGAGCATCTGCTGCCCGGGGCGGAGGGCCTGGGTCCCGAGCCGTACCGCGAGCTGATGCGGCTGCACGACGCCTGGCACCGGCACCGCCACTACGGCATCGACGACGAACGCACCTCCTGGACCGACCTGCAGCGCGCGCTGGGCGGGCCGCGGTACGGGGCCTGGGGTGCGCTCGACCGGCTCAGCGCGCTGTCGCGGCTCGCCGACGTGCCCGCGCCGCGCGACCCGGAGGTGGTGGAGCGGCTGGTGCACGAGGTGCTCGAAATCGAGGGCCGTCCGCTGGGCGCCCGGCGGCTGCGCGACTGGCGCGACGGCCACGGGCTGCTGCACCGGCAGGCCGCACCGGAGAGCGCGCTGCGCGACATGCTGCTCTACCTCAAGCTCGTGGCCCGCGAGGCCGCCGCCGACCTCGACTCCGGCACCGACGCGGGGGCGGCGGCGGGGGCGCGCCGCGCCGTCGAGTCCCTCGACGCCTGGGTCGGCGAGCGGGCGGGCGAGCTGACGCCGCGCCAGCGGCGGGAGATCAACGAGGTGCGGCGCGCGCCGGTGAGCGTCCTCGTCACGTTCGACAAGCTGCCGTTCCTCGACCCGGCCGCGCCGTCCTCCGTGCCCCGCTACAACTGGACGGTGCGGCGCGGCTACGGCAAGGGGGCGTGGGAGCACGTCGCGCTCGACCAGTCGTACGAGGGCGGCTCGTTCGAGGAGGCGGAGGAGCAGGTGCTCCGGGCGCTGGCGCCGCAGTTGCTCGGGGCCGACGCGGAGGCGCAGACGCGGGTGCGGCTGGAGGTGGCGCTGCCGGAGGAGCGGCAGGCGCAGCCCACGTACCTCTGGGAGCTGCCCGCGTCCGGCCGGGCGACCGCGGCCCGCCGGCCGGCCGGCACGGTGCGTCCCGTGGTGCACCGGGACGCGGCCCGCGCCGGGCCCGTGCCGGAGCCGCTGTGGCGCGACCGGTGGCGCCGGACGAGCCGGGCGCCGCGGCAGCGGCTGGTACGGGCGGAGCCGCCGGCCTGGGGCCGCGGCGCGGGCGACGGCGGGGTGCCGGTTTTCTGCCACGCCCTGGGCGGCGGCAGCGGTCGGACGGCGGTCGTGGGGCAGTTGCTCGACGAGGGCACGGCGGTGGCGCTGTGGCGCGCGGGGGGCCACGAGGGCGAGGAGTGCGGCGAGGAGTGCGC
Organism: Streptomyces aculeolatus; assembly: GCF_020400605.1. Classification (GTDB taxonomy): domain Bacteria; phylum Actinomycetota; class Actinomycetes; order Streptomycetales; family Streptomycetaceae; genus Streptomyces; species Streptomyces aculeolatus. Next base: position 330,555 of record NZ_JAINRD010000006.1, read on the forward strand.
GGAGTTCCACGAGAAGCTGGCCGTGCTGCTGATGGACGGTGCAGGAACGGTCGTGCGGGACCTGCCGGAGCGGCTGCACGAGGTACGCCGCGAGGCGCTGGAGACCGGGCACGGGTGTGCCGCGGACCTGATCCTGTTCTACGACGACGCGGACGACGCGATCGGCGCCGGGGGGGCGTGAACGGCGTGCGGGTGGTGGTGAATGGGTGAGTTGGCCGGTGAACGGGTGACCGGCGCGCGGGCGTCCCGGCGCGCCGGATGCGAACGTCGCGCACCATGTGCGCAGTTGGACGAAACCGGCCCGCCACCACGCGGATTGGCCGATTCGGCACCCGGCGTCAGTGCGCCCCGCTAGCCTCTTACCCCCGTGAGGGTTGCCCTCGTCCGTCCCCGGGCAGACAGTGGGGCAAGCCCGCTGCCCGGTCGGCGACAAAGGGGTTACGACGTGAGCGAATGGCTCATCTACCGAGGCACCGGCGCCCCCCACGACGGCATGGAGAGACTGCCGGCACCGCCTCCCTGGCGAGAATTCGACGGTGATCCGCAGGCGCCTCCGCCCGCCGCGCTGGAACCCTCCTCCGAGCGGAGGCTCGGCCAGCGGGGCCGCGAGGCCAGCCACCACCGGCCCAGCACCCGCGAGTGCGAGATGGTCAACGCCGCGCTGTATCTGCGCCGCCCGCTGCTCGTCACCGGACAGGCCGGCAGCGGCAAGAGCACGCTGGCGCATTCGGTCGCGTACGAGCTGAACCTCGGCCGGGTCCTGACCTGGCCGATCGTCAGCCGCAGCACCCTGCGCGACGGTCTGTACGCCTATGACGCCATCGGCCGCCTCCAGGACGCCCAGCTCGAACGCGCCGAGCGGCGGGCCGACGCCGGGGCCGCGGACGCCGCCGAGGAGCCCGGCGGCGGCATCGGGCGCTACGTCCGCCTCGGGCCGCTGGGCACCGCGCTGCTGCCCTCCACCCGCCCGCGCGTGCTGCTCGTCGACGAGCTGGACAAGAGCGACATCGACCTGCCGAACGACCTCCTCCACGTGCTGGAGGCAGGCGAGTTCACGATCCCCGAGCTGGAGCGGATCGCCGACCGCGCCCCGGTCGTCGAGGTGCTCAGCGACGACGGTACGAAAGTGCCCGTGCGGGGCGGCCGGGTGCGCTGCAGCGCGTTCCCGGTCATCGTGCTCACCAGCAACGGCGAGCGCGAGTTCCCGGCCCCGCTGCGCCGCCGCTGTATCGAACTGCAACTGCCCGTGCCGGACCGGGCGCGGCTGACGGGGATGGTGCGGGCGCACTTCCCCGACGGCGACGACGAGCGGTTCGCCGAGCTGATCGACCGATTCCTGGCCGCGGGACCCGGCGACGTACGGGCCGTGGACCAGTTGCTCAACGCCATCGAGCTGACCAGGCAGGCCGACTGGGATCAGACGGACGGCTCCGCCCGGCGTGTGACCGAGGAGCTGATGCGGCCCATCAACAGGCCGCGGTGAGCGCGATGGCGGGCCGCGGGCGAGGGGGTGCGGGCGGGCAGGAGAGGGCCGAGGAGCTGGTAGGCCGCCTCCTGGCGGCCGGTTTGCCCCCGGACGCCCGCGGCCTCGCCGACGTCCTGTGGCTCGCCCAGGAGCTGGCGCGCAGCGCCGAGGCGGCGGCCGGCGCCGATCCGCGCACCGGTGAGACGGGCTCGGCGGCCCGCATGAAATCAGCCACATTTCCCGACGCAGCCGACGCTCCGGACGTCCCCGCCGAGGGCGCCGGGGCCGCGGACGACGCCCGCGCCGACCAGGGCCCGCCGGTGCACACCGTGCCCCAGCGGCAGGTGGGGCTCGCGGCGGGCCCGGGACTGCTGCGGCGCGACCCGGCACCCGACGCCGTGACCCCCGGGTACCAGCCGATCGGCCTCGTCGGCGTGCCGGAGCCGGCCGCGCTGTCCGCCCTGGTGCCGCTGCAGCGCGCGCTGCGCCCCCTGCGGCGCTACGAGCCGCGCGTCGCGGCGGTGACGCCCGGCGAGTTGGACGAGGAGGCGACCGCGGAGCTGAGCGCGCGGGCCGGCCTTGTCCTCCCCGTGCTGCGCACGCCCCGGCGGCGCGCCACGCTCCAACTGCTCATGGACGCCTCGCCCGCCATGGAGGTGTGGAGCCGGCTGCTGGAGGACCTGCGTACGGTCGCCGAGCGCTCCGGCGCGTTCCGCGACGTCACCGTGCACCGCCTGCACCCGCTGCCGGACGGCGGCGTCGGCTGCACGGGCGAGCCGGGCCGGCCCGCGACGCTGGGGGACGCCGGCCAGCTGCACGACCCCGGCGGGCGGCGGCTGACGCTCGTGCTCAGCGACTGCGCGGGCCCGATGTGGCGCGACGGGCGGATGCAGCGCATGCTGCACGGCTGGCTCGGTACCGCCCCCGTCGCCGTTATCCAGCCGCTGCCGCACCGGCGGTGGCGCGAGATGCCGTTCGCCGCGCTGCCCGGGCTGCTCGTCCGGCACCCCGGTCCGTACCCGGCGCTGGACTTCCGCCCCGGCACCCGCGGCGACGTCCCTCCGCCGGGCGCCCGGCCGCTGCCCGTGCTCGCGCCCGAGCCGGCCGCCGTCGGCACCTGGGCCCGGCTGCTGGCCGCCGGCGAGGGCCTGTCGCTGCCCGGCGCCGCCGGCTGGGTGCGCAGCGACCACCCGGCCGCCCCCGCCGCGGCCGCCCGCCCCGCGGACGTGCGCCCCCTCCCGGAGGCCACGCTCGCCGCGTTCGACGCCACGGCCTCGCCGGCGGCCCGGCTGCTGGCCATCCACCTGGCGGCCGTGCCGCTGGTGCTGCCGGTCATCCGGCTCGTGCAGCGCGCGCTGTTCCCCGACACCGGGCCCGCGGAGACCGCCGAGATCCTGCTGAGCGACCTGGTCGTGGCGCGCGAGCCGGCGCGCGCGGGAGCGCGTGAACCCGCGCGCGAACCCGTGGGCGACGACCCGTGGTTCGACTTCCGCCCGGGCGTGCGCGAGCTGCTGCTGCGCCGGCTCAGCCACGGCGAGGCGGCGCTCGTGCTCAAGCACTGCTCGCTGTACATCGAGCGGACCTTCGGGCAGGGCGCGCGCAACTTTCCGGCCGTCGCGGTCGCGTACCTCTCCGGCGAGGACCGTGAGCCGGAGCCCGGCGGCGGCAAGGTCCCCGACCAGTTCGCCCGCGTCTCCGAGAAGGTGCTGCGCGCCTTCCAGCCCGCCTTCCGCGGGCCGGCCGGCGCGGGCGGCGAGGAACTGCTGCGGCAGTACGAGGAGAGCCGGGCCGTCCGCCACCTGCTGGACGCCGTACGGGCCCTGCGCCGCGCCGTCGTCGAGGACGGGGACACCGCGCAGCAGGAACTGCTGGCACGGGCGCTGCTGCTGCACTGGCAGCGGCTGCGCGAGCCGGACGCGCTGGCGGAGGCCGAGCAGTGGGCCCGCAGCGCCCTGGCCGCCGGCGGCTCCGGCGAGCCCGCGGGCGGCGGCGCGCCGGTGGCGGCCGTCGCGGTGCCGCTGCGCGAACGGCTCACGTACGCCGAGGTGATGTGGGAGGTCGCCCGCGAGCGCGTGGTCGACGGCGAGCACGAGCAGGCCGTCGCGGCGCTCCGCACCTCCGCCGCCCAACTGCGCGACAGCCGCGCCCTGGTCACCACGCACGCCGCCCGGCAGGAGCGCGGCGGGCTGCTCGCCGAGGTGCTGCGCCGGCTGCACGCGCTGACCGGCGACGGCGCCGCGCTGGACGAGGCCGAGGAGACGATAGACGAGCTGCTGGCCGGCTGGCCCGACGACGAGCTGGTGCCCGCGCGGCTGTTCCTCGCCCGTGGCCGGGTCACCCTGGGCCGCGCCCAGGCGGAGCACACGGTGGACGAGACCCGGGCGTACGGGCTGCGCGCGGCCGCCGACCTGCGTACCGGCGTCGACCTGCTGCGCATGGAGGGCGGTCCCGAGCTGCGCCGGCAGGAGTGCGAGGCGCTGCTCGACCTGGCGGAGGCCAACACGACCGCCGCCGGCGACACCGGCGCGGGCCGTGCGCTGGCCGCGCTCGACCGGGCCGGGCGGCTGGCCGGCGCCCTCGACGACTACCGGCTGCAGGCGGAGAGCCTGCGCCGCAAGGCGCAGGTGCGCGTCGCGGAGTTCACCCGCGGGGGCGACGGCGAGCTGCTGGTCGAGGCCGACGGCTGGCTGGCGGACGCGCTGTCGCTGCTGCCGCCCGGGACGGCGCTGTACGGCGAGGTGCTCACCGAGCTGGGCGAGCTGCTGCTGCGCCGCGCCCTGCTGGCCCCGGCGGACGCCGGGCTGCGCGGCCGGGCGGTGCCCGTGCTGCGCGAGGTGCTGGCGGAGACGCCGCAGCGCCATCCGGACCTGCCGCGGCGGCAGTTGCTCTTCGGCAGGGCGCTGCGCCTGCGGTACGAGGCGTCCAGCACCCGCACCGACCTGTACGAGGCGGAGTTCGTGCTGGAGGGCGCCGCGCGCGAGGACGACGCGCCCGCGCGGGTGCGCTCCCAGGCGTGGCTGGAGCTGGGCGACGTCCAGCTGCTGCTCGACATAAGGACCGAGTTCCGGCAGCGGCAGGAGCGGGCGGCGGACTGCTACCGGCGCGGGGCGCTCCTGGCGGAGGAGGGCGGCGACCCGGCGGACGCGGCCCGCGCGCACCACCGGCGCGCGCAGATGCTGGAGCCGACGGCGGGGCGCGCGGCGGCGCTCAGGGCGTACCGGGACGCCTGGGAGCAGTGGAGCCGGGCGGAGCAGACGGAGAGCGCGGGCGCGGCGCTGACCCGCGAGCAGATCCGTGCCCTCGAGGCCGACGACTGACCCGGGTCCGTTTCGCTGCACGACTGTTCGGGGAAGGACTCTCACACCCTTCCGGAGGAGAACAGCGTGGAGAACCCCCTGTCGGCGCAGCCGGACGGGACACCGTCAGCCGCGGGCGCGGCCGTCCGTCTGCCCGACTTCAGCGACGTCGACGTGTACGCGGTGGCCACCCGCGGCGAGCCGCCGGTGCTCGCGGGAGCCGTCGCCCACCTGCTCCGCAACTGGCCGTCCGGCAACGACGCCGGGGCCTACTTCGACAACGGCCCCGACGACGACGATTAGGACGCGACCGACGTCACGGCGCACACGACCGGCCGACACCATCTGAAGCCCGCCGACGAAGCCGGGCGGCCGGATCGCGGCAGATTACGTTCATAAACAGTCAGTTGGGCTGCCGCCGCGTTTCACCCGTGTGACTTGTGCGCCATGCATTCAGGGGCGGTGGGTCGTCACCGTCCGGACTCGGGGGGACCGGGGAGCCGCATGGACTACGGAGGCACGGGCGCGGAGCAGGAGGCGCCCTGGCCGGGCCGGCTGCTGGATGTCGACCTGCTGCGCGCCACCGGGGTCCGGGCGGTGCCGTTCCGGCAGTTCATCCTCAAGGTGCACAGCCGCTGCAACCTGTCGTGCACCTACTGCTACGTCTACCACGGCGCCGACAGCGGGTGGCGCCGCCGCCCGGCGCGCATGCCGGAGGCCACCACCCGCCGCGCCGCCGAGCGCATCGCCGAGCACGTACGCGCCCACGGGCTGCGCCGGATCCGCGTCGAACTGCACGGCGGCGAGCCGCTGCTCGCCGGCGCCGCGTCGCTGGTCCGGCAGACCGCGCAGGTACGCGCCGCGCTGCCGGCCGACTGCACCGTCGTCGCCGGCGTCCAGACCAACGGCACACTGCTCACCGAGCCGGCGCTGGAGACGCTCGCCGCCGGCGGCATCCGCGTGGGCCTCAGCGCTGACGGCGGCACCCCGGGGCTGAACCGGCACCGCGTCGACCACGCGGGGCGCCCCGCGTGGCCCGCGCTGGAGCGCGCGGCCCGGCTGCTCAGCCGCCATCCGGCGAGCTACGCCGGCATCCTGTGCACGGTCGACGTGACGGCCCCGCCGGCCGCCGTGCTCGACTCGCTGTGCGCGCTGGGCCCGCCGGTCGTCGACTTCCTGCTGCCGCACGCCAACTGGTCGGCGCCGCCGCCCCCGGTGCCGGGCCGCGGCCCGACCCCGTACGGCGACTGGCTCTGCGAGGTCTTCGACCTGTGGTGGGACTTGCCCCGGCCGTCGCCGCGGGTGCGGCTCTTCACCGAGGTCCTCGGGCTGCTGCTGGGCCGGCCGAGCAGCACGGAGGCCGTGGGCCTCTCGCCCGTCACGGCGGTCGTGGTGGAGAGCGACGGCGCCATCGAGCAGATCGACTCGCTCAAGTCCGTGTACGAAGGCGCGGCGGACACCGGCCTCGACGTCTTCCGCAACTCCTTCGACGAGGCGCTGGACCACCCGGGCATCGCGGCCCGTCAGCTGGGGCTGCGGGCGCTGTCCGCGCAGTGCCGCCGCTGCGCGGTGGTCGAGGTGTGCGGCGGCGGCAACTACGCGCACCGCTTCCGGGCCGGCGAGGGGTTCCGCAACCCCTCCGTGTACTGCGCCGATCTGGAGCGGCTCGTACGGCACGTCGCCGACCGTCTGGAGACGGCGGTGACCGCGCAACGGAAGGTCACGGCAGGGCCGCCGTGCGTGAGCTGACGGGCCGCCAGACGGTGTACTGTGCCCTAGGGCCTGTCGTCAATCTCCCGTCGTTCGCCCGCAGGGCGGGCGGCACGGCGGCCGGTGCGTGCGATCGCAAGGCGGAGGGTCGACCGCATAGTGGGCCTCGGAGGCCCAGGGCGACTCGCCTCGACACTGGAGGGAGACGGTCGAATGGCCGAACCCATCAGCATCAGTTACGCGGGCTTCAACCGCCCCTGGGCGGCTTGGATCGCCCACCAGCTGGAGCTGCTCGGACACCCCACCTCGATGCTGCGCTGGAGCCCCGTGCCGGGCCGGCCGCTGGTCGACGAGCTGTCGGGGTTATTGGAGGCGCCCGACCGGATCCTGCTGGTGCTCGACGACTGGTTCTTCGGCCTCGGTCCGCGTGAGGCGGACGAGTGGAACGAAGCCCTCCGGACGATCATCCCGCAGCACGGGCAGCGGTTCGCCGCCGCCAGCGTGGCCACCGACATGCCGGTCGCCGCGGCGGCGCTCGCGCCCGTCGACCTCCGCGACCTGGGCACCGTCGAAGCCCGGCGCCGCGTCCTGACCCGGCTCGGCATCGACCCGGACACCCCGGTGCGCCCGGACCGCGAGCCGGAGCGGGCCCCGCGGTTCCCCAACGACCCGCCGGTGGTCTTCAACACCCCCCGCCGCAACTACCGGTTCACCGGCCGCGACGACATCCTGGAAGAGCTGCACGGCACGCTGTCCTCCGCGGGCCAGGGCGCCAGGATCGCGCTGTCCGGCATCTCCGGCGTCGGCAAGAGCCAGATCGCCGTCGAGTACACGCACCGGTTCGGCAACGACTACGACGTCGTCTGGTTCGTCAACGCCAGCTACCGGATGACAGCCCGCGAGCAGCTCGCCGACCTCTCCGTACGGCTGAACCTGCCGGTCGGCAGCAACATCGGCGACCGGCTCCGCCGGGTCCGCGAGGCGCTGCGCTCCGGCCGCCCGTACCGCCGCTGGCTGGTGGTCTTCGACAGCGCCGACGAGATGGAGCTGATCGACGACATCATCCCCGAGGGCGAGGGGCACGTGCTCATCACGACCCGCACCCGGGACTGGGCCGTCAGCGGCGGCGCCCGGGAGATCGAGGTCCCGCACTTCTCCCGGGAGGAGAGCGTCGCCTTCGCCCGCCGCCGCGCCCCCCGGCTCTCCGAGGAGGACGCGGACGGGCTGGCCGAGGCGGTGCAGGACCTGCCGCTGGTGCTGAGCCAGACCGCCGCGTGGCTCGACTCCAGCACGATGGCGCCGGCCGAGTACATCGCGCTGCTGCGCGACAAGGAGCCCGGCAAGGTCGGCATCAGCATCGGCTCCGACTACCCGATGGGCTTCCTGACCAGCTGGTCGATAACGCTGAACGGGATGCGGGAGAAGGCCCCGGCGGCGGCCGCGATGCTCAACCTGCTCGCGTGCTTCTCCCCGGACAACATCCCCGTGTCCCGGATCGTCGAGCGCAGCGACCAGCTGCCGCCGTATCTGGCGGAGCTGGCGAACGACCCCATCAGCTGGCACTCCGCCCTGCGCAGGCTGTCGGAGTCCACCGCAGTCACCATCGACTACCTCACCGACCCTTCGCCGGAGACCGAGGTCGAGAAGGTCCATATGCACCGCCTGTACCATCGCTTCCTGCGGAGCGACCTCCCCGAGGACGAGCGGGAGGCCAAGTCGGCGACCGCCTGCCGGATCCTCGCCGCGGCCGACCCCCGCCGTCCCGAGGACACCCGGGAGTGGGGGAGGTACGCCGAGCTGTTGCCGCACCTGGAGCCGGCCGGCGCGATGGAAAGTGCCGACCCGGCAGTGCAGGAGCTGGTCCTGCACTGCATCGACTACCTGCGCCAGCGCGGCGAGTACCGGGCTTCCCTGACGATGTGCGAGCGCACTCTCGCACCTTGGAACATCCGGCTCGACCCCACGCACAGCTCGATGATCACCCTGGTGCACCGGCACGCCGACGCGCTGCGCAACCTCGGCCGCTTCCGCGAGTCCGAGGCCGTCGGCCGCCGGCTGGTGGACGTGCTGAGCCCCGTGCGGGACGCGGAGGACCCCGAACTGCTGATGGCCAGAAACGGCCTGGGAGGGGCGCTGCTGGGCCTTGGCGAGTACCAGGCGGCGCGCGAGATCTTCGACGATGTCAGGCAGAAGTACGCCGACCTCCTCGGCACCGACGACCCACGTACGATGTCGCTGCGAAGCAACATCGCCTTCGCCCTCGCACTGCTCGGCCGGTACCAGGAGGCGATGGAGATCCACCGCGACGTCCTCGTCGACCGGGAGCGGCGGCTGCGTACGCGCCACCACCAGACCATGGCCTCTGGCACCCGCTACGCCTGGATGCTCCGCCTCCTCGGCCGCTACGAGGAGGCCCACTCCCGGCAGCAGCGCAACGCCGCGCTGCTGCGGCAGGTCATGGGTGAGCAGAACCCGCAGACCCTCCGGGCCGAGCACAACCTTGCCCTGTGCCTGCGCCGGCTGGGCCAGCTCACCGAGGCCGACGCCCTCATGGAGTCCGTGGTCCAGCGGTTCACGCAGGTCCAGGGCCCCCGGCACCCCGAGACCCTGATGGTCGAGGCCGACTACGCCACCTTCCTGCGCGAGCACCGCGACCTGCACCGGGCCCGGGAGCTGGCCGAGTCGGTCAACCGGCGGTACGAGGCGATGCTCGGCGAGCAGCACCCGTACACCGCCGGCACCCTCGGCAGCGTCGGGCTCGCCCTGTGGCCCACGGGGGACTGGCAGGAGGCGTCCGAGATCGCGGAGCTGGCGCTGACCCGCATGACCGCCGCCGTCGGGCCCGCGCACCCGTGGACGCTGGGCTGCGCGCTGAACGCGGCCGCCACCCGCAACCGGCTGGAAGCCCTGGACCACGCCGAGGAGCTGAGCCGGCAGACGCTCGACACCGTCAGGGAAGTGCTCGGCCCCCGGCACCCCATGGCGCTGTCGGCGATGATGGCGCTCGCGGACGACCTGCGCTCGCAGCGCCGGTCGCAGGAGGCGAAGAAGGTGGAGCGGGAGGCGATGCAGGTCCTCAGCGACACGCTGGGCGCCGACCACCCGCACACCCTCGCGTCGCGCCGCCGGGAGCGCCCGTACTGGGACTTCGAGCCGCAGCCGACGTAGCGCGCGGCGCGGGGCTCCGGGCCCGTACGCGACACGAGGAGAACGACGAGGAGGGGCCCCGCGCTCGCGCGGGGCCCCTCCTCGTTCCTGCGTGCGGCCCGTGGTGCGGGGTACGGGCCGGCCCGTACCCCGCGAGGGCTCAGAGGTCGAAGACCTCGGCCATCAGCTGGGCGTGCTCCGACTGGTGGCGCTTGGCGGAGCCGACCGCCGGCGAGGACGACGACGGGCGCGAGACCCGGCGCAGCCGGTCGGCGTTCGGCACCGGCCCGGAGCCGATGATCAGGTCCAGGTGGTCGACCAGGTTGAGCGCGATGAACGGCCACGCGCCCTGGTTGGCCGGCTCCTCCTGGGCCCAGACGAACGTCGCAGCGCCGCTGTAGCGCGCCAGCTCCGCCTGGATCTCCGCGCCGGGCAGCGGGTAGAGCCGCTCCAGCCGGACGATCGCCGTGTCCGTGGCGCCGCGCTTCTGCCGCTCGGCGTCGAGGTCGTAGTAGACCTTGCCGGAGCAGAAGACGACCTTGCGGACCGCGGCCGGGTCGACGGAGTCGTCGCCGATGACCGGCCGGAAGCCGCCCGAGGTGAACTCGTCCGTCCGCGACGACGCGGCCTTCAGCCGCAGCATGGACTTCGGGGTGAAGACCACCAGCGGCTTGTGGTGCGGGTTGTGGACCTGCCAGCGCAGCAGGTGGAAGTAGTTCGACGGCAGGGTGGGCATCGCGACGGTCATGTTGTTCTGCGCGGAGAGCTGCAGGAACCGCTCGATACGGGCCGAGGAGTGGTCCGGGCCCTGGCCCTCGTAGCCGTGCGGCAGCAGCAGCACGACGCCGGAGGACTGGCCCCACTTCTGCTCGGCGGAGGAGATGAACTCGTCGACGACGGTCTGCGCGCCGTTGACGAAGTCGCCGAACTGGGCCTCCCACAGCACCAGGGAGTCCGGGCGGGCCAGCGAGTAGCCGTACTCGAAGCCCATCGCCGCGTACTCGCTCAGCAGCGAGTCGTAGACGTTGTAGCGGGCCTGGTCCGGGGCGAGGTAGTTCAGCGGGGTGTAGTCCTCGCCGGTCTTCTGGTCGACGAGGACCGCGTGCCGCTGGCCGAACGTGCCGCGGCGGGAGTCCTGGCCGGCGAGCCGGACCGGGGTGCCCTCCATCAGCAGCGACCCGAACGCGAGCGTCTCGCCCGTGCCCCAGTCGATCGTGCCCTCTTCGACCATCGCCACCCGGCGCTGGAGCTGCGGCAGCAGCCGCGGGTGCACCGAGACCTGGTCGGGGAGGCTGACCTGGGAGTCGGCGATCCGCTTGACGACCTCCTCGGAGACGGCCGTGTCCACGGCCACCGGGAAGCCGGGCAGCGCGTGCGGCGGCACCTCGGCCGCCGCGGGCGTCTCGGTGGCGTCCCGCACCTCGGTGAAGACCTTCTCCAGCTGGCCCTGGAAGTCCTGGAGGGCCTGCTCGGCCTCTTCCATGGTGATGTCGCCGCGGCCGATGAGGGACTCGGTGTAGAGCTTGCGCACCGAGCGCTTCTTGTCGATCAGCTCGACCATCTGCGGGTTGGTGAAGCGCGGGTTGTCGCCCTCGTTGTGCCCGCGGCGGCGGTAGCAGATGAGGTCGATGACCACGTCCTTGTTGAACGCCTGGCGGTACTCGAAGGCCAGCCGCGCGACGCGGACGACGGCCTCGGGGTCGTCGCCGTTGACGTGGAAGATCGGCGCCTCGATCATGCGGGCCACGTCCGTGGCGTACATCGAGGAACGCGCGGACTCCGGCGGGGCGGTGAAGCCGACCTGGTTGTTGATGACGACGTGCACGGTGCCGCCGCAGCGGTAGCCGCGCAGCTGCGACATGTTGAGCGTCTCGGCCACCACACCCTGGCCGGCGAACGCGGCGTCGCCGTGCAGCGCCAGCGGCAGCACGGTGAAGTCCGTGCCGCCCTTGCCGATGATGTCCTGCTTGGCGCGGACGACGCCCTCCAGCACCGGGTCGACGGCCTCCAGGTGGGAGGGGTTGGCGGTGAGCGAGACCTTGATCTGCTCGCCGTCCAGGCCGGTGAAGGTGCCCTCCGTGCCCAGGTGGTACTTCACGTCGCCGGAGCCGTGCATCGACTTCGGGTCGAGATTGCCCTCGAACTCGCGGAAGATCTGCGCGTACGACTTGCCGACGATGTTCGCCAGCACGTTGAGCCGGCCGCGGTGCGCCATGCCGATGACGACCTCGTCGAGGCGGGACTCGGCGGCGGCGTCGATGACCGCGTCCAGCAGCGGGATGACGGACTCGCCGCCCTCCAGCGAGAAGCGCTTCTGGCCGACGTACTTCGTCTGCAGGAACGTCTCGAACGCCTCCGCGGCGTTCAGCCGGCGCAGGATGCGCAGCTGCTCCTCGCGCTCCGGGGTGTCATGCGGGCGCTCCACGCGCTCCTGGATCCACTTGCGCTCCTTCGGATCCTGGATGTGCATGTACTCGATGCCGGTGGTGCGGCAGTACGAGTCCCGCAGGACGCCGAGGATGTCGCGCAGCTTCATCATCGCCTTGCCGGCGAAGCCGCCGACGGCGAACTCCCGCTCCAGGTCCCAGAGCGTCAGGCCGTGCTCGTTGACGTCGAGGTCGGGGTGCTTGCGCTGCTTGTACTCCAGCGGGTCGGTGTCGGCCATCACGTGGCCGCGGACCCGGTAGGAGTGGATCAGGTCGAAGACCCGGGCGGCCTTGGTGACGTCGTCGTCGTGGCTGGCGTCGATGTCGCGCAGCCAGCGGACCGGCTCGTACGGGATGCGCAGGGACTTGAAGACCTCGTCGAAGAAGTCGTTCTCGCCCAGCAGCAGCTGGTTCATGATCCGCAGGAACTCGCCGGAGGCGGCGCCCTGGATCACGCGGTGGTCGTACGTCGACGTGAGCGTCATGACCTTGGAGACGCCCAGCTTGTTCAGCGTGTCCTGGGAGGTGCCCTGGAACTCGGCGGGGTAGTCCATCGCGCCGACGCCGAGGATCATGGACTGGCCGGGCATCAGCCGCGGCACGGAGTGGACGGTGCCGATGCCGCCGGGGTTGGTGAGCGAGCACGTCACCCCGGTGAAGTCGTCCATGGTGAGCTTGTTGGCCCGGGCGCGGCGGACGATGTCCTCGTACGCCTGCCAGAACTCGAAGAAGTTGAGCGTCTCGGCCTTCCTGATGGCCGCGACGACGAGCTGGCGGTCGCCGTTCGGCTTGACCAGGTCGATGGCCAGGCCCAGGTTGACGTGCTCGGGCTTGACCAGCGTCGGCTTGCCGTCCTTCTCCGCGAAGGAGTGGTTCATCGACGGCATCAGCTTCATCGCCTGGACCATCGCGTACCCGATGAGGTGGGTGAAGGAGACCTTCCCGCCACGGGCGCGCTTCAGGTGGTTGTTGATGACGATGCGGTTGTCGAACAGCAGCTTCACCGGGACCGCGCGGACGGACGTGGCCGTCGGCAGCTCCAGCGAGGCGTTCATGTTCTTGGCGACGGCCGCGGCGGGGCCCCGGAGGGTGATCAGCTCGGGGCCCTCGGGTGCCGCGGCGGCGGGCTTGGCGGCCTGCTTCGTGGCGAGCTCGGCCGCGGCCTGCTTCGCGGCCGGCTCCGCCGCCGGCGGGGCGGGCGCCGCTGCCGCGGGCCTGGCCGGCGGCTGCGCGACGGGCTTGCCGTCGACGGCCGGCGGCGCGGCGGGCGCGGGGGCCTGCTGCGGCGGCGCGGCCGGGGCCGGCGCCGCGACCGGGGCGGCCTGGGCCGCGGGCGCCGGTGGCGCGGCGGCCGCGGGCTGCGCCGCCTGCGTCGGTGCCCCCTGGTTCGCGCCGGCGGTGCCCGGCTTGTAGTCGGCGAAGAAGTCCCACCAGGCCCGGTCCACAGAGTTCGGGTCCTGGAGGTACTGCTGGTAGATCTCGTCGACGAGCCACTCGTTGGGACCGAAGGCGGCAGCAGGGTCCCGGCCCTGGCTGGGCTCTTCGGTACGGACGCTCGACGAGCTGCTCTTAGGGGACTGTGACGACACGGCGGCAACCGCCCTCTTCCGCTTCACAAGGTGATGGACAGCGGAAAACAAGGCTACGCCCCCCGAGCTGGAACGTGCAGGCCGCACCCGCCGGAGGTCGCGTAAGTCACAATGCGAACGTGGTTTGGACCCCGGATTTGGCGGGAAATCAAGAAAGTTTGCCTGCGTTCGGCATGGGGGCATCAGGGCGGTGGCGCCGCGTCCCGTCCTCGTACCGGGCCGTTCACCGGCTGCTCTGCCGCCGTTGCAGGGGCGTTCCCGCGTTCGGCCAAGGTCAAGTGTAGGTCAAATGCCGAACGAGCGTTAACCCGGAAGAGTGAGCTTGATCCGGCAGCCACGGGGTGATTCGGCCACTCCGATCCGGCCCCCGTGCAGATCCACCGCCCAGCGCGCGATGGCCAGCCCGAGGCCGGTGCCGCCGCCGTCCGCCCCGTGGTCGCCGAGCACCCCGTTCTCCCGGCCGCGGTTGAAGCGCTCGAAGACCCGGTGCCGCTCGGCGGCGGGGATGCCGGGGCCCTCGTCGAGCACCTCCACCTCCAGCGCGTCCTGCTGCGCCCCGGCGCGGGCGCGCACGGTGACCCGGCCGCCGGTCGGGCTGTGCTTCACGGCGTTGTCGATCAGGTTCGCCATCACCTGGTGCAGCCGCTCGGGGTCGGCCCGTACGGCCAGCTCGGCCGGCCAGACGTCCAGGTGCAGCCGGACGTCGCCGCGCCCGCGGGGGCCGGGGACGTCGCCGGCGGCCTCCGGGGCGCCGGCCGCGCCGTGGGCGCCGCTGCCGAAGTGCGCCTCCTTCAGCACGCCCGCGAGGTACGGCTCCACCGCGAACCGGCGCAGCCGCAGCGGCACCACCCCGCTGTCGATCCGCGACAGGTCGAGGAGCTGCTCCACCAGCCGGCCCAGCCGCTCGGTCTGGCGCAGCGCGGTGCGCATGGTGTCCGGGTCCGCCTCGGAGACGCCGTCCACCACGTTCTCCAGCACCGCCCGCAGGGCGGCGATCGGGGTGCGCAGCTCGTGCGAGACGTTGGCCACCAGCTCCTTGCGGTGCCGGTCGACGGACTGCAGGTCGGCCGCCATGCGGTTGAACGTCTGCGCCAGCTCGCCGAACTCGTCCCGGCGGCGGGTGGCCAGCCGTGCGGTGTAGTCGCCGTGCGCCATGGCGCGGGTGACCGCCGTCATCTGCACCAGCGGCGACGTCAGCCGCTGGCCCACGAACTGGGTGATCAGCAGCGAGGCGATGAGCGAGAAGACCGTGATCAGCCGGACCTCGGTGGACGAGCGGATCGCCACCCACACCAGCCCGGTGGCGATCACCACCGAGCCGATGACCAGGGCGCCGAGCGCCGCGTTCACCGACCGCACCGGGTCCAGCGGGCGCAGCGCGTCCCACACCCGGCGCCAGAAGCCGGGCTCCCCGCCGCCGTCCGGCACCGTCATGTGACGGGGGTCTCCAGCGCGTACCCGACGCCGTGCACCGTGCGGATCCGCTCCGCGCCTATCTTGCGGCGCAGCGCCTTGATGTGGCTGTCGACCGTCCGCGTCCCGGAGGCGTCCTCCCACTCCCAGACCTCCACCAGGAGCTGCTCGCGGGAGAGCACCGCCCGCGGCTGGTTGGCCAGACACGCCAGCAGCTCGAACTCCGTCGGCGTCAGATGCACGTCGTCCCCGCCGACCCGCACCCGCCGCTCGGTGTGGTCGATCTCCAGCTCGCCCAGGCGCAGCGTGTCGTCCCGGGCGGCGCCCGCCGCCTGCGTGGCGCGCTCCACGCGGCGCAGCAGCACGTGCACCCGCGCGGCCAGCTCGCGCATGGAGAAGGGCTTGGTCATGTAGTCGTCGGCGCCGACGCCGAGGCCGACGAGCATGTCCGTCTCGTCGTCCCGCGCGGTCAGCATCAGCACCGGCACGAGCCGCTGGGCCTGCACCCGGCGGCACACCTCCAGCCCGTCGAAGCCGGGCAGCATCACGTCGAGCACGAGCAGGTCGGGCCCCCACTCCGCCGCGATGGCCACCGCGGCCGGGCCGTCTGCTGCCGTACGCACCTGGAAGCCCTCGGCGCGCAGCCGCGCCGATATCGCCTGCCCGATGGTCGGGTCGTCCTCGACGACCAGCACCCTGCGCTGGGCGCCGGGCGTCACTGCGGCCGCGTGGTCGGCGCGGCCGTTCAGGGCTTGTCTGTCTGCCATGTGTTCGTGGCCCTCGCCGTCTCTTCCCCGTAGGCCCTCCGGTTCAGCTAGCAGCGTATGGGGAGGTGACACGCCTCGGCTACGGGGAACGGGGAGCCCTCGGCGGCGGTCAGGGTGCGGTGTCCGGTGGGCGGACGGCGAGGTGCACGGCGTCCGGTACGCCGCGGGGCACCGGGATCTCCTCCGTGCGTACGTCCGTGAAGCCGGCCGAGCGGAGGGCGGCCTCGAAGGCGGGGGAGGGGCGGGCGGACCAGACGGCGAGGACGCCGCCGGGGGTGAGGCGGTCGCGGCAGGCCGCGAGGCCGGCGGGGGCATAGAGGCCGTCGTTGGACTCGGTGACGGTCCAGTCGGGGCCGTTGTCGATGTCGAGGCAGACGGCGTCGTAGCGGTGCGGGGCGGTGGCGAGGTGGTCGAGGAGGTCGGCCTCGACGAGTTCGACGCGGGGGTCGGCGAGGGCGGCGCCGCTGAGGTATGCGAGGTGGTTCTCCGTCGCCGCGCCGGCCCCCGGGTCCGTTGTACGCGCCTCGGGCGCGGAGCCCGTGTGCCACTCGATGACCGCCGGTTCGCGCTCGACCACCGTGATCCGCCCCCAGCGCGGGTCCGCCGCCGCCTCGGCGAGGGAGAAGCCCACGCCGAGCCCGCCGACGAGGACCGCGGGCGCCGTCGCCGCCGGGTCCAGCGCCTTCGCCGCGGCCCGGATCAGCAGCCGCTCCGAGCGGCCGTCGGAGGTGTCCATGAGGAAGACGCCGTTCGCGATGATCTCGTGGTGCGCGCCGCGGCGGCGCAGCACGACCTCCCCGTACGGGCCGGACCTGCGGTCGACCGTCACGGCGCGCGCCGCGTCGTTCTCGCTGCTCATGGCCCCATCCTGCCCGATCGCTGACAGCGAACGGACGGCCGGGAACATCAGGGCTCCCCCTGGGGTTGAGCCCACGTAACTCAACTTGCATGCCGAAGGGGAGATCAATGGCTACTGAGTCCGGCTCGAATACGCCGCTGGCCCTGCCCGTCCTGCCGCTCGATGACGAGGTCGTGCTCCCCGGCATGGTCGTGCCGCTCGACCTCTCGGACCGCGAGGTGCGGGCCGCGGTCGAGGCCGCGCAGGCCGCGGCGCGCGACAGCGGGCACAAGCCCAGGGTGCTGCTCGTCCCGCGGGTCGACGGCACGTACGTGGGCACCGGTGTCCTCGGCCGTGTCGAGCAGGTCGGCCGGCTGGCCGACGGCGACCCCGGTGCGCTGATCCGCGGCGTCGCCCGGATCCGCATCGGCGCCGGCACCACCGGCCCCGGGGCGGCGCTGTGGGTGGAGGGCACGGAGATCGAGGAGTCCGTACCCGACCCCGTTCCCGGCGCGGTCGCGGAGCTGATGAAGGAGTACAAGGCGGTCGCGACCGACTGGCTGCGCAAGCGCGGCGCCTGGCAGGTCGTGGACCGCGTGCAGCAGATCGACGACGTCGGCCAGCTCGCCGACAACTCCGGCTACTCGCCGTTCCTCAGCACGGAGCAGCGCGTGGAGCTGCTGGAGACCGCCGACCCGGTGGCCCGGCTCAGGCTGGCCACGCAGTGGCTGAAGGAGCACCTGGCGGAGCAGGACGTCGCCGAGTCCATCGCCAAGGACGTCCAGGAGGGCGTCGACAAGCAGCAGCGCGAGTTCCTGCTGCGGCGCCAGCTGGAGGCCGTGCGCAAGGAGCTGCGCGAGCTGAACGGCGAGCCCGACGGCGAGGAGTCCGACGACTACCGCGCCCGGGTGGAGGCCGCCGACCTGCCCGAGAAGGTCCGCGAAGCGGCCCTGAAGGAGGTCGACAAGCTGGAGCGCAGCTCCGACGCCTCGCCCGAGGGCGGCTGGATCAGGACGTGGCTCGACACGGTCCTGGAGATGCCGTGGAGCGAGCGCACCCAGGACGCGTACGACATCGCCGGCGCCAAGGAGATCCTGGACGCCGACCACGCGGGCCTGGAGGACGTCAAGGAGCGCATCACCGAGTACCTGGCGGTGCGCAAGCGCCGCGCCGACCGGGGCCTGGGCCTCGTGGGCGGCCGGCGCGGCGGCGCGGTGCTCGCGCTCGTCGGCCCGCCCGGTGTCGGCAAGACGTCGCTGGGCGAGTCCGTGGCGCGGGCCATGGGGCGCAAGTTCGTCCGGGTCGCGCTCGGCGGCGTCCGGGACGAGGCGGAGATCCGCGGCCACCGGCGTACGTACGTCGGCGCGCTGCCGGGCCGGGTCGTACGGGCCATCAAGGAGGCCGGGTCGATGAACCCGGTCGTGCTGCTCGACGAGATCGACAAGGTCGGCTCCGACTTCCGCGGCGACCCCGCCGCGGCCCTGCTGGAGGTCCTGGACCCGGCGCAGAACCACACGTTCCGCGACCACTACCTGGAAGTCGAGCTGGACCTGTCCGACGTCGTCTTCCTCGCCACCGCGAACGTCCTCGAAGCCATCCCCGAGGCGCTGCTGGACCGCATGGAGCTGGTCCGCCTCGACGGCTACACCGAGGACGAGAAGGTCACCATCGCCCGCGACCACCTGCTGCCGCGGCAGCTGGAGCGCGCGGGTCTGGAGGCCGGCGAGGTCGCCGTCGAGGACGACGCGCTGCGCAAGCTCGCGGGCGAGTACACCCGCGAGGCGGGCGTACGGAACCTGGAGCGCGCCCTGGCCCGGCTGCTCCGCAAGATCGCGGCGCAGCACGAACTGGGCGACGCGAAGCTGCCGTACGCGGTCGGGGCCGACGCACTCCGCCCGCTGATCGGCCGCCCGCACCACACCCCGGAGTCCGCCACCGACCCCGCGGAGCGCCGCACGGCGGTCCCGGGCGTGGCGACGGGCCTGGCGGTGACGGGCGCCGGCGGCGACGTGCTGTACATCGAGGCGTCGCTGGCCGACCCCGAGTCGGGCGCGTCCGGGCTGACCCTGACGGGGCAGCTGGGCGACGTGATGAAGGAGTCGGCGCACATCGCGCTCTCCTTCCTGCGCTCGCGCGGCGCGGAGCTGGAACTGCCGGTGGCCGACCTGAAGGACCGGGGCATCCACCTGCACGTGCCGGCGGGCGCGGTCCCGAAGGACGGGCCGAGCGCGGGCATCACGATGACGACGGCGCTGGCGTCCCTGCTGAGCGGACGGCAGGTGCGCACCGACGTGGCGATGACCGGTGAGGTGTCGCTGACGGGCCGGGTGCTGCCGATCGGCGGCGTGAAGCAGAAGCTGCTGGCGGCGCACCGGTCGGGGGTCACCACGGTGGTCATCCCGAAGCGGAACGAGCCCGACCTGGACGACGTGCCGGCGGAGGTCCTGGAGAAGCTGGAGGTCCACCCGGTCTCCGACGTCCGCCAGGTCCTGGAACTGGCGCTGACCCCGGCGGCCGCCGCAGCGCCGGCGGCGGACCCGGAGGTCCCCGTAGCCGCCTGACGCGGCACCGCCCACCCCCGTCCCCACGGACACGGCCCCTCCCGACCACCCACCCGGGAGGGGCCGTTCGGCGTGCGCGTGCGGCGCCGCGGGACCGGTGCCGGAACTGGCCGGGCGTTGGTAGCGTCCTGTCACTCAACGCACCCGATTCGTTACAGGAGTCGATCGTGGTCCGCCAATACCGCTCAGCCACCACTCTCGCGGCACTGGCCGCCGCGACCCTGCTTGTCACCGCGTGCGGGGGTGACGACTCGCCGCCGTCGGACGACAAGGTCGAGGGCGCGCGGAAGAGCAGCCCGGCGCAGTCGTCGCCGGCGCCGCCCGCGGACGGGCCGGAGATCGAGCTGCCGGGGAGCGTGGAACTCGTCTTCGAGGACTGGGAGTCGGACGACCCGGAGGAGCAGGCGGTGCTCGACTCCGGCGCGCAGCGTCAGCGGGCGACGTACGAGGCCATCACGCGGAACCCGCCGGACCCGAACACCGAGTTCATCGCCCTCTACAACATGAAGGGCACGGGAGCCTGGACCTCCCTGCAGGACTGGATCGGCGAGTTCAAGGACGCCGGGGCCACCGTGGCGGGCACCTTCCGCTTCTTCGACCCGGAGGTCCGGGTCGCCGGCAACGGCATCACGGCCACGCTGCGCTTCTGCTCCGACGAGCGCGCGGCGGACCAGAAGGACCGCGAGAGCGGCGAGGTGCTGGCGCAGCCGGATCCGTACGAGTACGTCGAGTACAGCACCACGCTCCAGAAGAACGACGACGGCAAGTGGCAGACGGCCGACGTCTCCAACAACCGGGACGCGTGTGACGCAGGAGGTTTATCGCAATGAACACCCGCAGGCTGACCACCTTCGGGGTGGCCGCGGCACTGCTGCTCTTACCCTGCGCCCCAGTGGCGTTCGCCGACCCGGATCCGCCGGGGATCGGTCTGGAAGGCGATACGAAGCCCGATGACGGGCGTATCAGCGCAACCGTCACCCAGGTCGTCGTCCGACAGGCCGGGGGCGGTGGCCAGGGGGGACAGCCCCTCACCGCGGTGGACACGGCCTGGACGCCGCCTGCCTGCTGGCATGAGCCGGTGGCCACCCCGCGGGAGTTACGGGACGCGGTCGAGGCGATCGACAACGACAACCTGGTGCCGGTCACCAGCCGGCTGAGGTGGGGCACCGACCTCATGCACGAGTACTACCGCGACGGCGGCGGCGGGAATCCCGCGAACTACAACCTCGACAAGCAGGGCGACGGCATGTGGTGGCGGGCCGTGCGCAATCCCCACCGGGAGGACGACACCGAGGCCGGCGACTGCGACCAGCAGTTGATGTTCTGGGCGGACGACGGTGCCGCGCCCGACGTGCCGACGGCCATCACCCCCGAGATGCTCGCCGAGTACGCCTACGACTCCGTCAAGGTGCCCGATACCGAGATCGAGATGCAGCCCGCGGACGACCGGCTGAAGGTGAACCTGCCCACCTGGATCTGGCAGGAGTCCGCCGTCTTCGACGAGGTCGCGGTGCGGGCGGAGTTGCCCGGTACCGGGCTGTGGGCCGAGACCACCGCCACGCCCACCAGCCTGCGGCTCGACCCCGGGACGGAGGACGCCGAGGTGCACCCCGAGGGCGGGGCGTGCCCGATCGGCGGTGACGGCGGCGTCGGCGAGCGCTACCGGCGGGGGGACGCCGGGGCGGTGCCGGCGTGCGGGATCACGTACCGGCGCTCCAGCGAGGCCGCGGGCGGCTCGTACGCGCTGAAGGCCTCGATCACCTGGGAGGTCGACTGGACCGGCACGGGCGGCACGGGCGGCGACCTGCCGGACGGCGTCTTCGAGACGACGTACGACGTGACGGTGGCGGAGATCCAGACCGTGGTCCGCTGACGCGGCCGCCGGTCCCTCCGGAGGAGCAGCTCCGGAGGGACCGGCGGGGGTCGGCGGGGCCGGCTGCGGTGTCAGCCGTTGGCCAGGGCCTGGAGGCGGTCGTAGGCGCCGTTGAACTTGTTGTGGTCGCCGACCGTGGGGCCCGTCGAGGTGTACTGCCAGAAGGTGTAGAAGCCCCAGCCGGCCGGCAGGGTGCCCGGCGAGGAGGCGTAGCGGGCGATCCACAGCGGGTGGTTGCCCGCGTAGCCGCCGTAGTTGCCGGTGCACTGGGTCCACCAGTTGGTGTTCGTGTAGATCACCGCGTAGCGGCCGGTGCGTTCGCGGTAGCGGGTGAGGAACGAGCTGATCCAGTTGCGCATGGAGGCCTGGCTGAGGCCGTAGCAGGTGGCGCCGTAGGGGTTGTACTCGATGTCGAGCACGCCCGGCAGGGTCTTGCCGTCGCGGGACCAGCCGCCGCCGTTGCTGGCGAAGTAGTCGGCCTGGGCGGCGCCGCTGGCGCCGTTCGGGAGGGCGAAGTGGTACGCGCCGCGGATCATCCCGACGTTGTACGAGCCGTTGTACTGCTGGGTGAAGTACGGGTTCTTGTAGCTCGTGCCCTCGGTGGCCTTGACGTACGCGAAGCGGTTGCCGGCGTTCCAGAGCGTGGACCAGTTGACGTTGCCCTGGTGGCTGGAGACGTCGACGCCCTCGACGGTCGCGAGCGGGCCGGCCTCCTGGCCGGCGGCGCCGGCGGATCCCGCGGGGGCGCCGGTGCCTTCGTGGAGGCGGATGCCGGCGCCCATGTACGCCTCGCCGCGTTCCAGGTCGCGGGGGTTGGGGTTGAGCCGGTCGCCGGCCGCGGCGGCGGGGCTGGTCAGGCCGACGACGAGGGAGAGCGAGGTGGCCGCGGTGGCGATGGCGGCGGCGAGGGAGCGGCGCCCGAGGCGCGAGCGGGTGCGGACTGGCGATGACATGCGTTCCTCCGGGTGTGGGGGTTCCTCGGTGGTGCCGGTTTTGCCGGTGGTACCGGTGGTGCCGTGGTTCCGGTAAGCCGTGACTCCGGTGGTGCCGGTAGGCGGAGGGGGCGGAGGTGCCGGGCATGTGTGCTGCCGGCTCGGGGGTGCGGCGGGTGCGGTGCGGCGGGAGCGGCGGGGCGGCAGTGGCCCGTCCTCGTACGCCTGCGGCCTGGACCGGCCCTTGGTGTGGCCATGTCACTACGTGCTGCGCCGAAGGTAAGCGCTGCGCGCGCGGGAGCGAAAGAGGGCCCGGCAGGTGCCTTTGGTCTACGCCTGCGAAATACTGGGGGAGCTGCGGCTTCTGTCGCTTCTGAAGAAAACTTTCAGCCCGTGGAAAGCCGGAAGGGCCCCTGACGTGCACAAGGCCGAAATCCCCGGAGGCGACCAGGCGGACGAGGGAAATGGTGTGGACCACGTCTTCCTCGATCTGGAGCGGGAGCTGGCGGTCTTCTACCGCCGGGCCCGCGGCATCGCGGCGGACATGGCCCGCCAGGTCGACCCCGGGCTCGAACCCGGCGCGTACGCGATGCTGGCCCAACTGGAAGCGGGCGGGCGGCGCGCCACCGAACTCGCCGGCTACTTCAACATCGGCAAGGCGACCGTCAGCCGGCAGCTCCACGCCCTCGAAGAGCTGGGCCTCGTCGACCGCGAGCCCGACCCCGCCGACGGCAGGGCGGCGCTCGTGCGGCTGACGGACGAGGGGCGGCGGCGGATGCTGAGCGTGCGGCGGGTGCGGCATGCGGAGTACATCCAGCAGCTCGCGGGGTGGGACCTCGGCGAGGTCGCGGAACTCGCCCGGCTGCTGGGGCGGTTCAACGAGCTGAACGCGGGCCGCGGCGGCCGGCGTCAGTCGTAGCCGGCGAGGCCTCCGGTGCCGGGGGTCCCGGCGGGGCCGTTCGCGTCAGCCGCGCGCCGCCAGGTTCGCCGTCATCTTCCGCAGCAGCGCCTTCGCCTGCTTCTGCTCCGCCTCCGTCAGGCCCATCGCGTCGTCCAGCGACGGCACCACGACGTTCGCCTTCCGGCGCAGCTCCGTGCCCTCGGCGGTGAGCGACACCTCCACCAGCCGCTCGTCGTCGGCGCGGCGCTGCCGCTTCACCAGCCCGTTCGCCTCGAGCCGCTTCAGCAGCGGGGTCAGCGTCCCGTAGTCCAGGTTGAGCGCGGCGCCGAGGCTCTTCACCAGTGACGGGCCGTTCTCGTAGAGCGCGACCAGCACGAGGTACTGCGGGTAGGTCACGCCGAGCTTGTCGAGCAGCGGGCGGTAGCCGTTCATGACCGCGCGCTGCGCGGAGTACAGGGTGAAGCAGACGAACTCGTCCAGCTGCCGGAACTCCTCCTCGGCTCCCTGCGATCCGGCCGCGGTGTCGTCGGTCGCCATACGGGCCCCCTCTCTCTGCTCGTACCGCCATCGTACCCTTCCGGGAGCTCGAAAGTTAATTATGAACGATTGAGTTGTGCACAAGGTAATCGTGCTCTAGTGTCATGGGTGTCGAGAGGGACCGACCCGCAGAGGAGCACCCGCCATGTCCGAGCACCGCAAGCCCGCCGCGTACGCCCCCGCCGCCCCCGTCCTGGAGCCCGCCGCAGCGGCGTTCGCCGAGGCCACCGCCGACCCGCCGTACCCGTTCGACCTCGGCCCGGCCGAGGGCCGCAAGACCCTCGACGAGCTGCAGTCCGGCGGGATCGGGAAGCCCGCCGCCGACGAGGAGTGGATCACCGTCCAGGGCGGGCCGACCGGCTCGGTGCGGGCCCGGATCGTCCGGCCCGCGGGCGCCGCGGGGCAACTGCCCGTGATCCTCTACCTGCACGGCGCCGGCTGGGTGTTCGGCAACGCCGGCACCCACGACCGGCTGGTGCGCGAGCTGGCGGTGGGCGCGCGGGCCGCGGTGGTCTTCCCCGAGTACAACCTGTCGCCCGAGGCCCGCTATCCCGTCGCCATCGAGCAGAACTACGCCGTCGCCCGCTGGATCGTCACCGACGGCGCCGCCCACGGGCTCGACGCCGCGCGGATCGCCGTCGCGGGCGACTCGGTCGGCGGCAACATGTCCGCCGCCCTGACGCTGCAGGCCAAGGAGCGCGGGGACGTGCCGCTGGTCCAGCAGGTGCTGTTCTACCCGGTCACGGACGCGGGCTTCGACACCGGTTCGTACCACCGGTTCGCGGAGGGCTACTTCCTGCGCCGGGATTCCATGCAGTGGTTCTGGGACCAGTACACGACCGACGAGGCGCACCGCGCGGAGGTCACCGCCTCGCCGCTGCGGGCGGGCACCGAGCAGCTCGCGGGCCTGCCGCCGGCCCTCGTGATCACCGCGGAGGCCGACGTCCTACGGGACGAGGGCGAGGCGTACGCGAACAAGCTGCGCCAGGCCGGCGTGCCCGTCACCGCCGCCCGCTACCAGGGCGTCATCCACGACTTCGTGATGCTCGACGCCCTGCGCGGGACCCGCGCGGCGGACGCCGCCATCAAGCAGGCCGTGGGCGTCCTGCGCGGCGCATTCGGCACCGAGTGAGGCGGCGGCGGACCGATACGGGCCCCGACCCGACCCGACCCGTTCCGACCCCGACCCGTCCCCTCCCCGAGCCGCCGCCGGCCCGGGCGGCCTCCCCGGCTGCCCGGGCCGGCGGCCGTCCCGGTGCCCCTCACAGCTCCACCAGCACCGCCGACGCGTCGTCGTGCACCTTCCCCCTGCGGTACCTGCTGCGGTCCGCGTCCGCCGCCTCCGCCGCCCGCACCTCCGCCACCACGCCCCGCGGGCCCGCCTTCCGCACCCGCTGCATGAGCGCCGCCCAGTCGCCGAAGCCGAACACCTCCGTCCAGCGCGTCATCCCGTCGGTCAGCGCCGCCAGCGCCGCCACCTCCGTACGCGGCACGCCGCCCACCACCGCGCGCGCCGCGACCTCCGGGTCGGCGGCGGCGGTGAAGAAGCCGCCCTCCCGGTTGCGCATCTCCTCCGCGGGGCGATCGCGCGGCAGCCGCGACAGCCGCAGGTCGAGCACCGGGCGCACCGCCCCGTCCGGCCGCTCCAGCAGCAACGCCGCGTCGCACAGCACCAGGTGCTCCACCGTCCCGCCGTCCCAGCGCGCCGCCGCCACCGTGGCCTGCGGCGTCCGCCGGTGGGTCAGGTCGCAGGCCGGGCCGTGGGCCGCGGCGGTGCGGCGGATGGCCTCCGCCAGGCAGTCCGCGAGCGGCGCCTCGCGCGCCCCGGCCAGCTCCAGGAACGCGCCGCCGAGCCGGGCCGTGAACCACGGCACCCCGTGGACGCAGCCCGTGTCCCCGTCCCGCGGCGGCGTCACGCCGTCCAGCACCACCACCGCCCCGCCGGTGCCGGAGGCGGGCAGGGCCACGGCGGCGTAGTCCTCGTTCGGGGCGGGCGGAGCGGCGGGTTCGCTGGCCAGTTCGATGCGCATGATCACAGTCTGCCTGTACGGGCCGTGCGGCCCGCGACGCCGAGCGGACGGCCCGGTGGCCCCCGGCAAAACATGTTCGCTCTTTCGGGTGAGCGCCGGGGCAAAGTCCGCATGCATAGGACGCCTGCTGCCAAGGTCGACCAGCAGGCCCGAGACGCAACCGGACTCAGTCGCAAACAGTCCGAAATGCAAGGACATGGCGCCGCGGGACAAAGAGTCGAAGGAGGGCCATTGCGGACCCCCGTGCAGCCGGACCGACCGGAGGGCAGGGGCGCCCGGCGCCGCCGCGGTGCGCGCCCCGCGCCGCGCACGTCGCCGCGCGCCAAGGCGGCGTACCTCGTCGTGGGCGCCGCGGTACTCGCGGCGGGCGCGCCCGCCCTGGTCGGCGCGCTCCGCGCGGTGCGCGCCACGGACCCGGAGACGCGGGCGCGGGCGGCGAGCGCGCTGCAACAGCACGGCGCGCTGCTGGTGCTGTGCGCCGTGCTGGCCGTGGGCGTCGTCGTGTACGCGACGCGCGGCGTGCACGGCGACGACGCCGCCGACGCGGCGGACGGCCGCGCGCGGGACCGCGGCGCGCAGGCGGCCGCCGCCGAACTCGCCGCCGTACGCGCGGAGCTGGCGGCGGCGAAGGAGAGCCACGTCGTCGAGCGCGACTCCCTGCTGCGCGAGCGGGCGGCCCTCGCCGAGCGCATCGGCGGGCTCCAGGCCAGCGTGCAGGGCACGTTCGTCGGCCTGTCGCGCCGCACGCTGGGGCTGGTCGAGCGCCAACTGTCGTTCATCGACGAGCTGGAGGCGCACGAGCAGGAGCCCGGCACGCTGGAGACCCTCTTCCGGCTCGACCACCTCGCGTCCTGCATGCGCCGGCACAGCGAGAACCTGCTCGTGCTCGCGGGCGCGGACCACCGCGGCACGCGCCGCGCGAACGTCCCCCTGATCGACGTACTGCGCGCCGCCGTCGGCGAGATCGAGTCGTACCAGCGCGTGGTCGTCTCCCCGGACGTGCCGCAGGTGCACGTCACGGGCTTCGCCTCCGGCGACGCGAGCCACCTGCTGGCGGAGCTGCTGGAGAACGCCACGTCGTGCTCGCCGCCCGCGTCCGAAGTGCAGCTGACGGGGCGGCTGCTGGGCACGGGCGACCTGCTGCTCGTCGTACGGGACGAGGGCATCGGCATCAGCCCGCCGGGCCGCGTGGACGACCTCAACGCCCGGCTCGCCGACGCCGACCCGGGGCCCGCGCCGCGGGAGGCGCTGGGGCTGGGGATGTACGTGGTCGCGCGGCTGGCGGCGCGGCACGGGGTGGGCGTGGAACTGCGGCACCGGGACCGGGGGCTGGACGCGGAGGTCCGGCTGCCGGCGCGGCTGCTGGTGGGCGGTACAGGGAGCGACGCGGAGGGCGGCGCGGTCGGTGGCGGCGGCGCCGGTGCGGCCGCCGGCGGCCGGGCGGCGGGGGCCGGTGAGGCGGTCGGCGCGATGGGCGCTGCGGACGGCGTTGCCGCCGGTGCCGGTGCCGGTGTGGGTGCCGGTGCCGGTGTGGGTGCGGGCGTCGGTGCCGGTGCGGTGGGTGGCGGCGGGCAGGCGGCGCCGTTGCCCGGGACTGGCGGTGCGGACGGCGGGCGGCGGACCGCAGCGGCAGAGCACGGCACGCCGCCGGGTCCGGGCACGGACACCGGAGCCTCCGACGTACGGCACGGGGGTGCCGCGCCCGTACGGCTCGGGCCGCAGCGCTCCGCCCCGCCGTTCGACGGCGGCGGAGTGCGGCCGTCGCCGCCGCCGTTCGCGTCGGCCCGGCCCGCCGTCGCGCCGAGGACCGGGGGATGGGTGCGTGCCGAGGCAGGGATGCTGCCGCGGCGCCGACCGGGCGCGACGGTCGTCGGTGGCGCGGCGGGCGACCCCGCGTCGGCCGCGGGCGGCGGGCTGATCGCCGGGGCGGCGGTGCACGGCGCGGCGCCCGGCGACGCGGTGCGAGGTGCCGCGGCAACCGGCGCGGTGCCCGGCCGTACCGTCGCCGGTCACCCGGCGCCCGTGCAGGTGCCGGCGGAGTATGCCGGGTCCGGCCACACTGCCTCCGGCCAGTCGGCGCCCGTGCACGTGGCTGCGGAGCAAGTCGGGTCCGGTCCTCCCGCCTCCGGTCACGCGGCACCCGTGCACGTGGCGGCCGGGCCCGCCGTCGCCGAGCACACCGGGTCCGCCCGCCCCGGCTCCGGCCACCCCGCGGCCGGTCACCCCGGAACCGGCCCCGCCGCGCTCAGCACCGTCCCGCCCGCGCGGGCCGCCGGCGGCGCCGCGCCGGCCGGTGCACCGGCCGCCCGCACGCTCGCCCCGCAGCGCGGCGCCGGCGCGGGCTGGTCCGTCCCGCATGCCGGTGCCACCCCGGCCGCCGGGGTGCGGTCCGTGGTCGCCGTGCCCGCGCAGGCCGAGCGGCGGGGCGTGGACGCGCGCGAAGTGCGGCGGCTGCTCGGCGGGTTGCAGCAGGGGTCCCGGGACGGGCGGCGCGCCGCCGCCGCCGAGGCCGCGACATGGGACGCGAAGGAGCAGGGAGCGAGTACGTGAACAGCGCACAGGACCACCGGGACACCATCAGCAGCCTGCGGTGGATGCTCGACAACTTCACCGCGGAGGTGCCCGGCGTACGGTCCGTGGTCGTCGTCTCCGTCGACGGGCTGCCCCTCCTCGCCGCCCCGCCGCAGTCCGCGTCGGCCGGTGAGCAACTGGCCACCGTGGTCTCCGGCATCGGCGGGCTGACCAACGGGGCCGCGGACGTCATGGACGCCGGCCGGGTGAAGCAGACGATGGTGGCGATGGCGGACGGCTGCCTGGTCGTGATGCAGGCCGGCGACGGCTCGCTGCTCGGTGTGCTGACCGAGCCGGACTGCGATCTGAGCGTCGCGGCGTACCACATGGAGCTGTTCGTCGGCCGCGTCGGCCACGTGCTCACCCCGGGCCTGCGCGGCGAGCTGACCGGCTGAGCGGAGCCGCCGTCAGCCGGGCCGTACGGCGCCGCGCAGCGGGCGGACGGTGACGGGGACGACGCGTACCCGCTGCCCCGTGCGCGGCGCCTCCACCACCCGGCCGCTCCCCAGGTAGAGCGCGACGTGCGAGGCGTCGCGGTGGTACACGACGATGTCGCCCGGCCGCATCCGGGTGAGCGGCACCCGGCGCAGCTCCCGCCACTGGCTCCGCGCCGTACGCGGGATGCGGACGCCCGCCTCCCGCCACGCCCGCTGCGTGAGCCCGGAGGAGTCGAAGGCCCGCGGCCCGCCCGCGCCCGCGCGGTACGGCTTGCCGACCTGGTCGAGGGCGTACGAGACGGCCCGCCGCCCGGCGCGCGACGGCTCCCGGTCCGCGCCGGCCCACGCCCCCGGCTTCCGGGCCCGTTCCGTACCGCCGGAGGTGCCGTCCGGCGTGCCGCCGGAGGACGGGCGCGCCCCGCCCGGCTTGCCGTCCGCCACCGCGCCCGCCCCGCCGCCGTCCTCCCCGGCCGGCGCCATCAGGTCCCGCCGCTCCTCCTCCGCCCCGCGCAGCTCCAGCCGGTCCAGCGCCGCCAGCTTCGCCGGCGTCAGCTCCGCCAGCGCGTCCGCCACCTCGGCCAGCCGGTCGTCCACCCGGTCCCGGCGCCGCTTCCGCTCGCCCGCCAGCTCCCGCTGCCGTGCCAGCGCCTTGCGCGACGAGCCGGTCAGCGCGTCGAGGCGTTCGGCGCCGGACTCCAGCCGGGTCACGACGGCGGCCTGGTTGCCGACGGCGCGGCTGATGACCTGCTTCCGGTCGAGCGCGGTCTCCGTGTCGCGGGCGACGAGGAGTTGCAGGTACGGGGCGAGGCCGGGGCCCCGGTACTGGGCGCGGGCGAGGAGCCCGGCGCGGCGGCGCGCGGTGGCCAGGCCGGCGCGGGTGTCGGCGAGGTCGCCGGCGAGTCTGGCGGTCTCGGCGCGTACGTCCTCTAGGTCCTCCGCGGTCGCGTGGTACGCCTCGGTGGCGCGCTCGGCCTGGCCGTGGAGGGTCTGGAGCCGGGTGAGCAGCTCGCCGAGCGGGGCGTCGGCCGCGTCACCCGCGTCGGCGGCATCGGCGGCGTCAGCCGTGTCGGCCGGCTCGGCCGCGTCGGCCGCGCTCCCCCTGCCCGGTGCATCCGGTACGTCCGGCACAGGGGCCGCGTCGGCGGGCAGGGCCAGCACGGTGGCCAGGAGGACGGCGGTGGCGGCGGTGAGGGCGGAGCGGGGGGTGCGCGACATGTACGCAAGGCTGCCCCCGCCGCCACCGCATTCCGGTCAGAACTGGGCGAAACCGAGTAATACCATCACCCGTGAGGATTGACATCCCGGCGGCGCGACCAGGGCCACTTGCGCCGCTCGGGCACCCCTTCCGGGTCGTACGCGTACACCCATCCCCGCGGAAGCTTCAGCCGCGGGGTGAGGTTCGCCGGCTCCAGCCGGTAGACGTGCACCGTCGGCGGGCCGCCCGCGGGGTCGGGCACCGGCACCTCGTACACCTTCGGCGGCCGGCCCGTGGCGCCCACGTGCACGGCGAGCGTGCGGCCGTCCAGCGGGCCGCCGACGAACGCCGTGTCCTCCGCGCGCACGGCGTCAGCCCTCGCCGAGCAGGTGGGCGGCGTCGGGCAGGAAGGGCGCGATCCGGCGTACGAGGTCGCCCGCGGGCCCGTCCGCCGTCTCCAGCGCCAGCGCCCGCCGCAGCACCCCGCCGCACTCCTCGTCGCCCGCGGCGGTGGCGACCAGCAGTGCGATGAAGTGGTCGACGAGCCAGCCGCGCAGCTCGGGCAGCGGCGGCTGCTTGCCCTCGTCCAGCCAGATCAGCGACGCGCCCTCGACCGCCGTGATCCACGTGCGGATCATGGTCAGCAGCCGGTGGCCGGGCTCGGGGACCTCGATGTGCAGCAGGATCTGCTCGGCGGCGGAGCGGCGGACCTCGTCCACGATGGCGGTGGTGCGGCTGGTCTGGACGACGCTGCCGCCCTGCAGCAGCGCCTTGAAGCCGGCGTCGTGCTCGTCGACGAAGCCGAGGTAGCTGTCCAGGGCACGGGTGAGGCGCTGGGTGAGCGGGCCCTGCTGGGGCTGGCGGAAGCACAGCTCCAGCTCGTCGGCGGCGCTGCGCAGGGCGGCCTCGTAGAGCTGCTGCTTGCCGCCGGGAAAGTAGCGGTAGACCAGCGGGCGGGAGACCTCCGCGGCGGCGGCGACGTCGTCGAGCGAGACGTCCTCCGGGGCGCGGTGGGCGAAGAGGCCGAGGGCGGCGGCGAGCAGCTGGCTGCGGCGCTGGGAGACGCTCAGCCTGCGGTACGCGACCGCCGGCTGGGGCGCGGCGGGGCGGGCTCCCCGGTCGGACGCGGTGCTCATGTCCGGCAGCGTAGCCCGCCCGGCCGGCCCGCGGGGGCCCGGGCCGTCCGGGTCCCGTACGACCTGCTCGTACGCGTCCCGCCGCACTCCGCCGGCCCGCTCAGGCCAGCAGGCCGGAGCTGCGCCACAGCCTGCGCCCGACCCCCTGCAGCACCCCGATGTCGTCGAGGAAGTCCGTCAGCCGCTTCGCGCCGGTCTGCATCACCTCGCGCCGGTGCGGGCTGGCCTTCACCTGCGCCACCGCCTCCGCGCGGTTCAGGCCCGCGTCCGTGTACACCTGCGGGTTGACGAAGGACACGGAGAACACCCGCGCCGCCTCACCGGAGGTGAGCCGGGTGAAGTTCCGCTCCCAGCGCGGCGCGGTGAGCATCTGCCGGCGCAGCTCCTCGCGCGCGTACCGGACGTGCCGCGCCTCTTCGACGACGTGGATCCGGGTCACGCCGCGCACCAGCGTCTGGACCCGCTCGTCGGGGAAGACCAGCCGCTGCATCCAGTCGAGGATCTCCTCGCCGAGGAGGGTCGCGGTGAAGGAACCGGGGGTGGTGGAGACGGTCTTGAGGATGCGCGCGAGGTTGTGGTGGAAGCGGGAGACCGGGTACGGCTCCGCGCCGCCCTTGGTGATCATCCGGGCGAACATCATCGAGTGCCGGCACTCGTCGGCTATCTCGGTGAGCGCGTAGCGCACGTGGTTGCTCGTGACCGGCTTGTCGTAGATGTGCCGCACGAGCAGCTGCATGAGGATGATCTCGAACCAGATGCCCAGCGAGGCCAGCGACGCCGCCTCCAGCCGGGCCAGTTCCTTCTGCTGCTCCTCGGACATCCGCCGCCACATGGGGGTGTCGTAGAGGGAGACCAGCTCGGGCGGCCAGAACCACTTGTCTTCCTCGATCGGCGCGTCCCAGTCCAGCTCCTTGTCCGGGTCGAAGGAGTGCTTCTCCGACGCCGCGAGGAGCCGTTCCGCGACCTTCTCGCGGTCCTTGAGCGGGCCCAGCGCGTCCGTGAGCGCGAGGTGCCCCGTCGTCGTGGTCATCGCGTCTCCTGGGAGAGTTACCGGCGGTCACCTCTTATGAGACAGCTTGTCAGCAAGCCCGTCAATGCCCTCGACGCGTTTGGTTGACGCGCGGGTAACGTGGCCCCGACGCGGCCAACCGCCGGGCGGCGGGCGTCAGTCGACGGTGACGATGCAGGTGACCCGGCCGTGGGAGCGCTCGGCCTGCTCCTCGCACTCCTCCCGGTCCGCCTCGCTGCTGGAGGCCAGGAGCCAGAAGACGGCGCCGCCGACGAGGAGGAAGACCAGGCCGATGACGATGCCGATCAGGATGTCCTTCACGGCGGCCAGCGTAGAAGCGCGCCGGGGGAGCGGTCCCCGGCTCCGTACGGACCCAACGGCCGCTGCCGCGCGCCCGGTTCAGCGCAGCGCCGCCCGCATCACCCCGCGCGCGACCGGTGCCGCGCTGCCGCCGCCGCTGATGTCCGCGCGGTCCGCCTCCGCGTCCTCCACGACCACCGCCACCGCCACCCCCGGCACGGCGGTCCGCGGCTTCTGCGCCCAGGAGATGAACCAGGCGTACGGGCTCTCGGAGTTGTCCACCCCGTGCTGCGCCGTGCCCGTCTTGCCGCCGACCGTCAGCCCGTCGATCGCCGCGAGGCCGCCGGTGCCGTCGGTGACCGCGTCGATCATCATCTGCCGCAGCAGCGCCGCCGTCCCCGGGTTCATCGGCGTCTCCTCGTACGCCGGCCGCGTCCGCGCCACCGTCTCGCCGCCGGCGTCCGCGAGCCGGTCCACCAGGTAAGGGCGCATCGACCGGCCGCCGTTGGCGATCGTCGCCGCGACCCGCGCCATCTGCAGCGGCGTCGCCCGGGTGTCGTACTGCCCGATGGCCGACAGCGCGACCTGCGCCGGGTCCATGCGCGTGTTGACGTGGCTCGGCAGCACGGGGGAGGGGAGGGAGAGCCCGCCGTCGTTGAAGCCGAACGCCTCCGCGGTCTCCACGATCTGCTCGGTGCCGACCGTCGCGCCGAGCTTCGCGAACACCGTGTTGCACGACTCCGCGAACGCCTCCCGCAGGGGCGCGTCGGCGCAGCCGCTGGACTCGTTGCGCAGCAGGGTGGTGCTGCCGATGAGCCGGTACGGGCTCGGGGTGCGGGTCGGCGCGTCGATGTCGGTGACGACGCCGGACTCCAGCGCCGCCACCGCCGTGATCACCTTGAACGTGGAGCCGGGCGGATACGTCTGCCGGATCGCCCGGTTGAGGAGCGGCTGGGCGGGGTCGGCGGTGAGGCGGTCCCAGGCCAGTGTGGTGGCGGGGGAGTTGCCGGAGAGCAGCGCGGGGTCGTAGCCGGGGGTGCTGACCAGCGCGAGGACGCGGCCGGTGGCGGGTTCGAGGGCGACGACGGCGCCCTTGCGGCCCCGCAGGGCGCGGAACGCGGCCTTCTGCACGGCCGGTACGACGGTGGTGTGCACCTGGCCGCCGGGCTGGCGGCTGCGGGTGAGGTCGCCCCAGAGCGGCAGCGGGGCGAGCCGGCCGTCGGTGCCGGCGAGGACGCCGTCCTCGGTGTCTTCGAGGAGGGTGGCGCCGTAGAGCTGGGAGGCGAAGCCGGTGACGGGGGCGTAGAGGCGGCCGTCGGTGTACGAGCGCTCGTAGCGCAGGCCCTGGCGGGTGTCGGCGGAGCCGGTGAGGCGGCGGCCCGCGGCGTAGATGTCGCCGCGGGGCTGGGCGTAGCGCTCCAGGGCGTGCCGGCGGTTGGCGGGGTTGGCGTCGTACTCGGGGGCGTTGAGCACCTGGACGCGGGCGGCGCCGAGGAGGAGGGCGAGGAAGAGCAGGAGGCTGCAGGCGGCGGCGATGCGGGTGTTGCGGATCACGGGGTGCCGTCCGCGGGGCGGGGCTCGTCGGCCGCGGGGGCGACGACGGGGAAGGGGGCGATGACCGGGACGGGGGCGATGACCGGGACGGGGCCGGCGCCGGCGCCGGCGTCGGGTTCGGGTTCGGGCTGCGGCCGCGCCGGTGCGGGGTCGGGTGCCGGGCGCTCCTCCGGCGGCGTACGGGCCTCGTCGCTGAGCCGTACGAGCAGCGCGACGATCACCCAGTTCGTCACCACGGAAGAACCGCCCTGCGCCAGGAACGGCGTCACCATCCCGGTCAGCGGGATCAGCCCCAGCACGCCGCCCGCGATCACGACGACCTGCAGCGTGATGATCGCCGCCAGGCCCGCGGCCAGCAGCGCGCCGAACGGCTCGCCGATGGCGATCGCCGTGCGGTAGCCGCGGGCGACGAAGAGGGCGTAGAGCAGGAACAGCGCGGTCAGCCCCGCGATCCCCAGCTCCTCGCCCGCGGTGGCCAGGATGAAGTCCGACTTGCCGGCGAAGCCGATCAGCAGCGAGTGCCCCTGCCCGAGCCCCGCGCCCAGCGCACCGCCGGCCGCGAACGCGAACAGCGACTGCGCCAACTGCCCGGGGCCGTGCCCCTCCTCGATGGCGCGGAACGGCGACAGCCAGTCCTCCACCCGCGTGTGCACGTGCGGCTCCAGCGCCCCGACCGCGGCCGCCCCGGCGGCGGCCAGCAGCAGTCCGACGGCCAGCCAGCCGAACCGCCCCGTGGCCACGTACAGCATCGCCACGAACAGGCTGAAGAACAGCAGCGATGCGCCGATGTCCCGCTCCAGGATCAGCAGCACCAGGCTGATGCCCCAGACGGCGACGATCGGGCCGAGGACGCGCCGCGGCGGCAGCAGCAGGCGGCGGATGCGCGGGCCGCTGGTGAAGGTCAGCGCGTGCCGGTTGGCGGCGAGGTAGGAGGCGAAGAAGATCGCGAGCAGCACCTTGGCGAACTCGCTGGGCTGGAGGGAGAGGCCGCCGATCCGGATCCAGATCCTGGCCCCGTTGACGGCGGGGAAGAGGATCGGCGCGGCCATGAGGCACAGGGCGGTGAACGCGTACTTCCCGGCGCGGGGGCGCAGGTCGCGGTGGTCGCGCAGGAAGAGCAGGACGCCGGCGAAGAGGGCGACGCCCACGGTGGACCACAGGAGTTGGGTGGGTGCGGCGCGGTCGCCGGGGGTGCCCTGGTCGAGGCGGTGGATGAGGACCAGGCCGAGGCCGTTGAGGAGCAGCGCCACGGGCAGCAGCACCGGGTCCGCGCGGGGGGCGCGGAAGCGGACGACGAGGTGCGCGGCCAGGGCGAGCCCGGCGAGGCCGCCGAGGTGGGTGGCCAGGTCGGCGGGCAGCGCCCCGGAGGTGGCGTAGCCGACGGCGGCGTAGCCGTAGGCGATCACGCCGACGGCGCAGACCAGGAGCCCGAGTTCGGCGCCGCGGCGGCGGGGGCGGGGCACGGGGGGCGGCGGCGTGGCCAGCCGCCGGGCACGGCCCGGCGGGCGGAGGGCCTCGGCCGGGTCGGTGGCGGTGGTCATTCGGGCAACGTAGCAAGCGGTGGCCGTTTTGCCGGGTATGCCGGGGCGGGGGGTGGGTCGCGGGGGGCCGCGGGCAGCCGGTCGCGGAGTCCGGGTCGCGGAGCCCGGGCTCCGGAACCCGGGGCGGCGGCTGCGCCGGGTCAGCCCTCGGCTCGTACCGTCCGCGCGAAGCGGTGCGCCACCTGCCGCCAGACCGCCGCCGACTCTCGCTCGTCGCGGTCCGCCTCGGTACGCAGCCGGGCCGGGTCGAAGCCGCGGGCGCTGATGGACTCGTCGCTCCACGCCCGTACGCGGTCGGCGCCGGCCTCCGGGTGGAACTGCACCCCCCACGCCCTGGCCCCCTGGCGGAACGCCTGGTGCGGGCAGCGCTCGCTCTCCGCCAGCCACACGGCGCCGGGCGGCAGCTGCGTGATGGCGTCGACGTGGCGCTGGACGGCGGTCACGCGCGGCGGGAGCCCGGCGAAGAGCGGGTCGTCCGCCGCGTCCGGGCGCAGCGTGATCGGGGTGCTGCCCAACTCGGGTTCGCCGTGCGACGCGGTGACCCGGCCGCCGGCGACGTGGGCGAGGAGCTGGCCGCCCTGGCAGACGCCGAAGACCGGGATGTCCCGCTCCAGCGCGTCGGCGACCAGCTCGCGCACGGCCGCCAGCCACGGCATCGCCACGTCGTCGTCGGGCATGGGCCCGCCGCCGAGCGGCATGATCGCGGCGTGGTCGAGGCGGCGGGGGAGGGGCGCGCCGGCGTAGGCGTGGACGACGTCGAGGGCGAGGCCCTCCTGCTCCAGCCACTCGCCGAAGCGGCGGGGGCCGCCGCCGCTGTCGTTCTGCACCACGAGAACCTTCGTCATGGGTGCGATTCTCGGTCAGCTACGGGCGCGGGGTGTCAGCGGGGGCGGCCTGCGACGGGACGGCGTCGGCGGGTATCGCATCCGCGGGTGCCGCGTCGGCGGGTATCGCGTCTTCGGGTACCGCGTCTTCGGGTACCGCGTCGGCACGTACCGCGGCGTCTGACAGGACCTCGTCCGGAATTGCGTCCTCCGGCTCCGCGGCCGGCTCCGCCGCCTCCCCGAGCACGATGACGACCTTGCCCGACGTGAGGTCGATCGGCCCGCGGTGCGGGTCGCCCGTGCCGACGTTGTCGACGACCAGCTCCATCCGCTCCCGTGCCCGCCGGGCGTGGGCCGCGCCGGGTGCGAACAGCTCAGCAACGATGTTCATCCCCGCGCCTCCCGCGACTCGGCCTGCTGACTCAACGCCGCGGCCCGCACAACCGTTCCCGTCCCCCGTGCCGGCCGCGTCCTCAACCCGCCGCCGCCTCCTCGGCCCCGTACCGCTCGCGGGCCGCGTGCACCTCCTCGATGTGCTCCTCCGCCCAGTCCTTCACGGCGGTGAGGAGCCCGGCGAGGCTGCGGCCGAGGGGCGTCAGCTCGTAGTCGACGCGGACGGGGACGGAGGGGGTGACGGCGCGGGTGAGGATGCCGTCGCGCTCCAGGGTGCGCAGGGTCTGGGTGAGCATCTTCGGGCTGACGCCCGCGATCTTCCGGCGCAGGTCGCTGTAGCGCCGGGGGCCGCCGGAGAGGGCGGCGACGACGAGGCTGACCCACTTGTCGCTGAGGCGC
Source organism: Streptomyces aculeolatus (assembly GCF_020400605.1). Lineage (GTDB taxonomy): Bacteria > Actinomycetota > Actinomycetes > Streptomycetales > Streptomycetaceae > Streptomyces > Streptomyces aculeolatus. The sequence continues at coordinate 367,399 of NZ_JAINRD010000006.1, forward strand.
CCGAGGAGCTGGTTGGTGGGGCAGTCCCGCATGAACGCGTCGTACGCGTGGCGCGCCTGCTCGCGCCGCTGGGCCGCCGTCGTGGTCGCCATGGCTCTCCTCCGGGTGGCATAGGCACTCTCAGGTAACTACTTACCAGAAGATACCAACTCTTCCTAGGGTCTCAGCAGCGGAACGGATACCGCTAAGGACACCGATTCAGGGAGAGATGGGCCATGCGCGCTGCAGTGGTGACGGAGTTCGGCGGCCCCGAGGCCGTGACGATCGCCGACGTGGAGGTGCCCGAGCCGGGCGCGGGGCAGGTGCGGATCAAGGTGGCCGCGGCGGCGCTCAACCCCGTGGACGGCGGGACGCGCGCCGGCGTCTTCGGTGCCGCGCCGGGCGGCGCGTACACGGGGCTCGGCTGGGACGCCGCGGGGACGGTGGACGCGGTGGGCGCGGGCGCGGGCTTCGCCGCGGGCGACGCGGTGGTGGCGCTGGTGCACGGGGTGGCGAAGCCGCTGGGTTCGCACGCCGAGTACGTGGTCGTGGACGGCGCCGCCGTGGCGCGGGCGCCGGAGGCGGTGGACGCCGTGCACGCCGCGGCGCTGCCGCTCAACGCGCTGGCCGCCGACCAGGCCCTGGGCCTGCTCGATCCGGCGCCGGGCACGTCGCTGCTGGTCACGGGCGCGGCGGGGGCGCTGGGCGGGTACGCGATCCAGCTCGCCGGCGACCGCGGCGTCACGGTGACGGGGCTGGCCCGCGAGTCCGACGAGGAGCTGATCCGCTCCCTCGGCGCGGAGTTCACCACGGACCCGGGCCGCGCCGCCTACGACGCCGTGCTCGACGCGGCGGTGCTCGGCGGCGAGCAGGCGCTGCGCTGGACCCGCGACGGCGGCGCGTTCGCGGCGGTCATCCCGAACACCGCCCCGCCCCCGGCCCGCGGCATCCGCACGGCGGCCCTCGACGTCCGCGCCGACGGCGCCCGGCTGGCGCAGCTGGCCCGGCTCGTCGACGACGGCGTCCTCACACCCCGGGTCGCCGAGACGTACGCCCTGGCCGACGCCCCGAAGGCGCACGCCCGGCTGGCGGAGGGCGGGATACGGGGGCGGCTGGTGCTGGTGCCGTAGTACGGACGGGACCGGCGGCAACGGGCAGAGCGGTAAGGGACAGCGCTCCCTGGAACAGGCCCCTTACAACCGCGGTTCCGCCGGCGGGTGTCAGGGCAGGGCCAGGACGCAGAACTCGTGGGCCTCCGGGTCGGTCAGGCAGGTCCACGGGGCGTCGCCCTGGCCGATGTCGAGGTCGGCGGCGCCGAGGGTGCGGAGGCGGGCGACCTCCGCCTCCTTGTCGTCGCCGGGATGGGGCAGCAGGTCGAGGTGGACGCGGTCCGGGGCGGTCTTCGGGCCGGGCACGCGGAGGAGTTCGAGGTACGGGCCCACGCCCGCGGCCGAGCGCAGCACCGCCATGTCGTCGGTCCGGCTCCGCACCGCCCAGTCCGTCGCCTCGCCCCAGAACGCGGCCATGGCCCGCGGGTCCGCGCAGTCGACGACCACCGCGGCGATCGGACCGGTGTCCCGGTAGACGTCCCTGGGCTCCAGCACGCAGAACTCGTTGCCCTCGGGGTCCGCGAGCACGACCCACGGCACGTCGCCCTGGCCCACGTCGGCGGGTGTCGCGCCGAGTGTCCGCAACCGGGCGACCAACTCCGCCTGGTGGGCCGCGGAGGTCGTGGCGAGGTCGAGGTGCACGCGGTTCTTGACCGCCGTCTTGGGGCCCGGGACGGGGACGACGTCGACGCCGACGAGGGTCGGGTGCGGCCAGACCAGGTCACCGGTGGGGCCGACGTAGGTGGTCGCCCCGGGCGTGTGGGCCTGCCAGCCGAGCGCTTCCGCCCAGAACCGGCCGAGGGCCGCGTGGTCGAGGGCCTTGATGTTCACCTGGACGGGTCGCAGCGGCATGCCGACGATCCTAATCGCGCGTGTCGCGCGTGGGCGCTCGCTTCTCGAAATCGAACACACGTATGATAGCGAGTCGTGAGCGACTACGAGTTTCCGGAGGAGTTGCTGCGGGCGAAGCGGGAGTGGTTCGCCGTCGCGCAGCGGTTGGAGGAGTTCCCGCTGCGCCCGTATACGGACAGCGCGGGCGTCGAGCACCGGGCGGACAGCGGCTGGACGCCCGAGCTCGACCGGCAGGAGACCGTGCTGCGGAAGAGGTTCCGCGCGCTGTCCATCGAGATATCGATCCACCCGTTCTGGGAGACGCTGAACGGGGGCACGGTCGCGGCCCGGATGGCGCTGCGCGAGGCCGCCCGGCGGCCGGGCGGGGGCTGACGTGCGGGGGCGGTCGGCGAGCCGGGCGGCCTGTGGGGCCGGCGGCCGGGCGGGGGCGGACAGCCGTCCGGGGTGGGCGGAGGACCGCCCACCCCGGTGGTGGTTCGACGCGTTACGCGGAGAGGGGCGGCGTCAGCCGCGTACCGGCTCGGGGGCGGGCGACGCGTCCTCCCCGGGCTCCGCCAAGCCCGAAGTGTCCGCAGACTCCCCGGTCTCTCCGGTCTCTGCGGCCTCCGCGGTCTCCGGATCCTTCGGGGCCGCGCCCGTCGGCGGGACGTGGTTCAGGAGGCGTACGGCCAGCACCGCCACCCCCGCCAGCAGCACCGCCGCGATGACCGCCGCCACGTGCATCCCGCTCACGTACGCCTCCCGCGCCGGCGCCAGCAGCGCCTCCGCCGTCCGCGCCGGCAGGTCCGCCGCGGCGGTGGCCGCGTCGGTGATGCCCTCCCGGGCGGCGTCCGCCGCCGGGCCCGGGGTGCCGGCCGGGACCGAGTCCTCCATCCGGCCGCGGTAGACGATCGTGCCGATGCTGCCCAGGGTCGCGATGCCCAGTGCGTAGCCGAACTCGCCGCTGGTCTCGTTCATCGCCGCCGCCGAACCCGCCTTCTCCGGCGGCGCGGAGCTGACGACCAGGTCCGTGCCGAGCGTCACCAGCGGCCCCGCGCCCAGGTTGATGAGCGCGAACCCCGTGACCACGTACGGCAGTCCGCCCGAGGCGTCGGCGGCGACGAGCAGCAGCAGGCCGGTGACCGAGACGCAGAGCCCGCCGCCGATCAGCCGGGCCGGGCGGACGAAGCGGGCCGCGACGGGGGCGAGGCCGAAGCTGAACCCCGAGGCCGCCACCGCGGGCAGCATCCACAGGCCCGCCTTGAGCGGGGTGAGGCCCTGCACCATCTGCAGGTACTGCGTGATGAAGAGCATCAGCGCGCCCATCAGGAACGTGCCCGCGAACATCCCGCCGAGCGCGGTGCAGAAGGCCCGGTTGCGGAAGAGCCGCAGGTCCATCAGCGGGTGCTCCAGCCGCTGCTGGCGGCGGACGAAGACCGTCCCGAACGCCCCGCCCGCCGCGAGCGCCGCCAGCGGCACCGGCGCCCAGCCGTCCTTCGCCAGCTCCTTCACCGCGTAGACCAGCGGCAGGACCGCGGCCAGCGACAGCGCCACGCTCGCCAGGTCCAGCCGGCCCGCCTTGGTGTCGCGGTACTCGGGCAGCACGATCGGGCCCAGGATCAGCAGCAGCACCATCGCGGGCACCCCGAGCAGGAACGCCGAGCCCCACCAGAAGTGCTCCAGCATCGCCCCGCCGACCAGCGGGCCGATCGCCGCGCCGCCCATGAAGCACATGAACCAGACGCCGATGGCCGCCGACCGCTGCCGGGGGTCCTTGAACATGTTGGTGATCAGCGCCAGCGTCGACGGCGCGAGCGTCGCCCCCGCGATGCCGAGCAGCGCGCGGGAGGCGATCAGCATCTCCGGGCTGGTGGAGTACGCGGCGACCACGGAGGCGACGCTGAACGCCGCCGCGCCGGTGAGCAGCAGGCGGCGGCGGCCGATGCGGTCGCCGAGAGTGCCCATCGTGACGAGGAAGCCGGAGAGCATGAAGCCGTAGATATCCATGATCCACAGCTGCTCCGAGCTGTTCGCGCCGAGGTCGGCGCTGAGGTGCGGCAGGGCGAGCAGCAGGACGAACACGTCGATGGAGATCAGCAGGACGGGCAGCGCGAGCACCGCGAGCCCGATCCACTCCCGCCGCCCGGCCCGTGTCGCGATGTCGGTAGCCATGGGGTCTGCTCCTTGTCGGAAACAACCGTCCGGCGCCCCCTTCGGGCGCCTCTCACCCGTGCGTCGAGCGGGCGGGACGGATTTCGACAACGGAGCAGAAGAAATCCGGATGTGTCGTGGATCACATGGGGGTCAGGGGATCGCGGGGAGGCTCAGAGGCTGACCGCCGCGCCCGTGACGTGGACGCGGGGGTCGCCCGCGCGCAGCTCGACCTCCAGCAGCGAGGGGCTGCCCATGTCGTGCCCCTGGTGGAGGGTGAGCCGGGCGGGCGCGGCGGCGAGGCCGAGTTCACGGGCGTACGCGCCGAAGGCGGCCGCCGCCGCACCGGTGGCCGCGTCCTCCACGACGCCGCCGACGGGGAACGGGTCGCGGACGTGGAAGACGGCGGGGGACTCGCGCTGGACGAGCTGGACGGTGGTGAGGTCCAGCCTCTCCATCAGGGCGCGCAGCCGGTCGAAGTCGTAGTCGAGGTCGGCGAGCCGGGCGCGGGTGGCGGCGGCGAGCACGAGGTGGTGCGCGCCGGCGAAGGCGATGCGCGCGGGCAGGGCGGGGTCCAGCTCGCCGGCGGACCAGCGCAGCGCGGCCAGCGCCTCGGCGACGTCGGCGTCCGCGACCTCGCGGACGTGCGGTTCGACGCTGCTCAGCGTGGCCTTCAGCACCCCGTCCTCCTCGGTCACGGCGACGGGGACGCGGCCGGGCCGGGTGTGGAGGAGGAAGTCGCCGGAGCCGAGGCGCTCGGCGAGCGCGACGGCGGTCGCGACGGTGGCGTGGCCGCAGAAGGGGACCTCGGCGGCGGGGCTGAAGTAGCGCGCCGTGAACGTCCGCCCCGCGTCCACCGCGTCCACCGCGTCCGTCCCGCCTGCCTGGTCCGTGCCGTCGGCCGCCTCCGCGGGGCCCGGGGTGAGGAAGGCGGTCTCGGAGTAGCCCACCTCGGCAGCGATGGCGGCCATCCGCTCGTCGGACAGGCCGGAGGCGTCGAGGACGACGCCGGCCCGGTTGCCGCCGGCGGGGTCGGTGGTGAAGGCGGTGTAACGCAGCACGTCGGTCATGGGGGGTGAACCCGCGGGGGTGGGGCCGGTGTTCCCGGGGGCGCCCGACGGGGTCCGGCGGGGCGGGGTGGGCGGCCGGTGTCACCAGCTTGTGAGGACCGGCGGGCCCGGGGTGTACCGCCGCCAGCACTCGTTGAGGCGGACGAGGCGCACGGGCGCGGCGATGCCGCGGACCAAGGAGATCTGCGTACCGGCGAGATCGAACGTCACGGCGCCGGCGATCTTGTGGCCGGCAACGACGAGGATGGCGGGGCCGCCGTTGAGGCGCGCGTAGTGGATGGCCGGCGTGCCGCCGGTGAATCGCCGTTTCGCCGGTGTCGGCGCGAAGCCCGCCCGTGCGACGGCGGCGATGCGTTGCGGGGTGTCGTATCGCGACATCGTTTCGATCAGGCCGGCGCCGTCCGAGATCGCGGTCGCGTCGTCGGTGAGCAGCGCCACCAGCCGCTCCGTACGGCCCGAGGCGGCGGCGGTGAAGAACTCCTCGACGATCCGGCGGGCGGAAGCGGGATCGACCTCGGCGCCGCGGCGGCGCGCGGCGGTGACGCGGCCGCGGGCCCGGCGGAGATGCTGCTGGCTTGCGGACTCGGTGATGTCGAGGATTCCGGCGATCTCGGCGTGGCCGTAGGAGAAGGTCTCGTGCAGCAGGTAGACGGCCCGCTGGACGGGTGACAGGCGTTCCATGAGGGTCAGCACGGCGAGGGACACCGATTCGCGCTGCTCGAACGTGTCGGCCGGGCCGAGCATCGGGTCGCCGTCGAGGAGAGGTTCGGGCATCCAGGTGCCCACGGTGCGTTCGCGACGGGTACGTGCGGAGCGGATCCGGTCGAGGCACAGGTTGGTGACGACCTTGGTCAGCCACGCCTCCGGCACCTCGATACGCCGCCGGTCGGCGGCCTGCCAGCGCAGGTACGCGTCCTGCACGACGTCCTCGGCGTCGGCGGCGGAGCCCAGCAGCCGGTAAGCCAGCGAGGCCAGCCGGTGCCGGCTGGCCTCGAATCGCCCGGTGTCGAAGCGATCGGTGGTGGTGTCGTCCACCTGCACCACCCTAGGCGGCCACGGGGGCGTCCTCGCCGGATGCGCCCCACGAGGGATCCGCCACGGCCTCTGGCGCGACGGTCGGCCGGTGCCTGCGCCTGGGCAGGCCGTATGTCGGGTGCACGGTGGCCCACAGGGAGACCCGGACGATACCCGCCTTGATCCGTGCGGCCTCCCGGCCGCCCATGTACGCCGGCTTCGCCCGCGCCTGTTCGTCGACCGGCTGCAGGATCCCGTCCCGCCGCCCGAGGCTGATGTGGTTGAAGGTGTGGGCCAGCTTGGTGAGCGGGATCCTGCGGCCGGTCAGGCGTCCGACGATCGCGTCGATCGCCTGCCTGCCGGTGTAGCCGGCCGAACTGCAGGACATCGGCAGTGGCAGGCCGTTGTCACCGATGGCGCGGACGCTGTCCCCGACGGCGTAGACGTTCGGGTGCGAGACGGACCGCATGGTGCGGTCCACGACCATCTGCCCGCTCTCGGTGACCTCCAGCCCGGCGGCGGCGGCGAGGGGGTCGACCACGAATCCTGCCGCCCACACGGTGGTGTCGGACGCCAGGGCGGTGCCGTCGGCGCACCGCACCCGGGCCGCTTCCACGGCTTCGACGCAGGTGTGCTCCAGCACGGCGATCCCCAGCCGGTCACAGACCCGGCGCAGGTGGGCGCGGCCTCCGGCGGAGAGCCGGGCGCCCAACTCGCCGCGGGCGACCAGGGTCACCGACAGGCCGGGCCGGGCCTCGGCGATCTCGGCGGCCGTCTCGATGCCGGTCAGCCCGTCGCCGACGACCAGTACGGTCCCGCCTTCGCCCCGCGCCTCCAGGCTGTCCAGGCGTTCGCGCAGGCGCAGCGCCGAGGGCCGCGCGGCGACGTCGAAGGCGTGCTCGGCCACGCCGGGGACGCCGTGGTCGGCGACGTGGCTGCCGAGCGCGTAGACGAGGGTGTCGTACTCCAGCAGGCCGCCGCCGTCGGCATCGGCCACGGCGACCACCCTGCTCTCCGGGGCGAGGGCGGTGACGCGGGCCACGCGCAGCCGTATCCCCGTGCCCGCGAAGACGTCGGTGAGCTTCGGGGCCCTGATCTCCCCGCCCGCCGCGAACCGGTGCAGGCGCAGCCGCTGGACGAACTCCGGCACCGCGTTGACCACGGTGATCCCGGTGTGCTCGGGGGACAGCCGGCGGGCCAGGTTCCCGGCCGTGTAGGCCCCGGCGTACCCGGCGCCGAGGACGACGATGCGGTGCTTCATGTACTGCTCCCGTCGTTCGCTTGCTCTCCTGATCTGAGCGGGACAGCGCCCCGATTACTGACAGGAGCGAGACGTGACCTGGGTCACAGCGCGGGGTGGCGCCCGCGTCCGTACGGTACCCGGGTGATCTTCAGTTCGTATCGCTGACGTGTGCGCGTCACTTCCCTCTCACCTCGCCGCTTGAGACTCTCCCCACATCGCACCCCCCGAACGGAGAGGTGACCCATGCCCGAGTTCCCCCTCAGCCGCCGCCGCGCCCTCGGCACCGCGGCCGCGGCCGCCCTCGCCCCGACCGTCGTCGGGCTGTCCGAGGCGCGGGCCGCAAGCCCCGCGCGCGGCACCGGCGGCGAGGACGAACTGCACGTCATGAGCTTCAACCTCCGCTACGCCTCCGCCACCCCGCCCAACTCCTGGCCCGAGCGGCGCCCCGTGATGCGGGCGCTGCTGCGCACCGAGGAGCCGCACCTCGTCGGCACCCAGGAGGGGCTGTACCCGCAACTCCTCGACATCGCCGCCGACCTCGGCCGCCACCACGCCTGGATCGGCACGGGCCGGCAGGGCGGCAGCAAGGACGAGTTCATGGCGGTGTTCTACGACGTCCGCCGGCTGGCCCCGGTCGCGTTCGACCACTACTGGCTCTCCGACGAGCCGTACCTCATCGGCTCCAACACCTGGGGCAACGCCGTCCTGCGCATGGTCACCTGGGTGCGCTTCCGCGACCTGGCCACGGGCGGCGAGTTCTACCACGTCAACACCCACCTCGACCACGTCAACCAGCAGGCGCGCGAGCGCTCCGCCGACCTGATCACCACCCGCTTCGCGGAGTTCGACGCCGCGCTGCCGCGGGTCGTCACCGGCGACTTCAACGTGCCGGCGCACGCCAACCCCGTCTACGACGCGATGCTCGCGGGCGGTGGCCTGGCGGACACCTGGGACGCGGCGGAACGGCGCAGCGACGCGTACGCGACGTTCCACGGGTACCGGCCGCTGGTGCCGGACGGCGACCGCATCGACTGGATCCTCGTCACGCCCGGGGTGCGGACGCGGTACGCGAAGATCAACACGTACGCGCGCGAGGGCCAGTTCCCGAGCGACCACCTGCCGGTGCAGGCGTTCCTGCGGCTCTGACGCCGTGCCCGGGGCGCCCGGCGAGCAGACCGGCGATCCGGTGCGCTCGCCGGGTGCCCGCGGTGGCCGGAGTGGCCGGGGCACCCCGCGCGGTCCGGGGTCAGCCCGGCGTTCCTGCCCTTCCTGTCGTTCCTGCCGTTCCCGGCGCGGCCCGGTGCCGGCGCGGCCCGCGCGGCGCGGCACGCCCCGGCTCGCCGCCGGACCGCTGCTGCGCGAGGTGGCGTTGCAGGTCGATGTGCCGGAACTGGTAGACCGGCCCCACCTGCCGCAGCACGCCGCGGTCGTGCGCGTCCTCCAGGAACGCCATCAGGTCCCGCGGGACGCCGCGGCGCACCGTCAGATAGGCCCTGGCCATGACGAAGTACGGCCAGGCCGTGAGGGTGAGCCCGACCGCGAGCCCGGCCAGGAGCCCGACGGTGAGTCCGACCGCGAACAGGGCGAGGAGACCGACCGCCAGCCCCACCGCGAGCCCTTCCGAGAGCCCGGCCGCGAACCCGGTCAGGAGCCCGGCGGCGAGCCCGGCCGTGAGCCCCAGCGCGAGCCCGACGGCGAGGAAGCTGCGGCGGTCGCGGGTGAGGAGCGCGGCCGGGGCGGTGTTGGCGGTCAGCTCCGGCCCTTGCGCGTGGAGCCCGCCGGTGAGCCCCGCCGTGAGCCCGGCGACGAGTCCGCCCGTGATCCCGGCCTCCGGCCCGAACACGAGCCCGGCCGCGGGCCCGACGGTCAGCCCCAGCGTGAGCCCGAATGTGAGCCCGACCGCGAACTCGCCCGACGACCAGCGCAGCCCCGCGCTCGGCGCAGGTCCGCCCCGGGCGGTGTGGCCGGCCGCGAGCGCGGCGACGAGCCCGAACACGAGCGCCGCGGCGAGCCCGAGGGCCAGGCCGGTCGCGAACCCCGCCGCGAGTCCGGCCATGAGCCCGGCCATCAGCCCGAAGACCAGCCCGGCCGCGAGTCCGATGGCCGTGCGGAAGAAGTACGTGGGCGGGGCCCGGAGCAGGTCCCACCAGGCCAGGTCGGGACTGCCGTCGCGGTGGGCGTGCAGGAAGCGGGCGAGGAAGGCCAGGGTGCGCTGCGCCCGTGCCGCCGTCCAGCGCGGCGCACGGTCGGCGTCGGGGCGGTAGGCGGCGGGGACGAAGCAGTGGAACAGGTGGGCGCCGACGGCGGCGCGGTCGGGGAAGCGGGCGGTGTCGAGCAGTTCGTCCGGATGCGCCACCGCGGGTGCGGGGGCGGCCGCGGGGCGGGGGTTGTAGACGGTACGGGCCAGGAACAGCCCCAGCGGAGTGCTCAGCGCCTGCCCGACCGGGCTGCCGGTGCCGAGCTGCGCGGCCACCGCCCGCCACCGCCGGGCCGCGGCGTCGTCCTGGCCGGCGTCGCGGCGCAGGTAGTCGCCGGCCCGTTCGGCGTCGAGGCCGAGGAGCCGGATGACGGCGGCGCCGTTGAGCCGTACCGCCGCGGTCGCGGTGTCCGGCCGCGTGACGGCCGCCCGCCAGGCGGCGGCCCGGCTGGTCAGCACCAGCGGCCTCCCGGCGGACAGCGCCCGGTTGATCGCGTCGAGCGCGACCGGCCGCAGCCCGCCCGGGAGTTCGTCGAAGCCGTCCAGCAGCGGCAGGATGCGGCCCTCCGCCAGTAGCGCCTGCGCCAGATCCACCGGTTCGCCCGCGCCCGCGCCCGCCGGGCCGGCCGGGACACCTGCGCCGCCTGGCGGACCCGGTACCGGCCGGCGCAGCCCGGGGTGGTCGCGCCGCAACTGCTCGGCGAGCCACGCGTCCAGTTGCCGGCCACCCGGATTCCAGGAGGCCAGGGAGAACAGCACCGGCACCGGAGCGCCGCTGCCGCGGCGCTCGATCAGCTCCCGGAGCAGCCGGATCAGCAGCACGGTTTTGCCCGCCCCCGGCTCACCGACGATCACCAGGCGCCGGGTCGGCACCCGCTGTGCGAAGACCGCCCCGATGTCCGCCCCCTGCCCCGCCAGCCCGCCGGGCTCCCGCGCCCAGCCCGCGGGGTCGCCGGGCGGCCCACCGGGCCAGGACCCGGCGGTCTCCCGCAGCAGCGGCCACGACTCGGCGAGGCCCTCCTCCGCCGCCTCCCACGCGACCGGCAGCTCGTACGGATCGTGCACCCGGCCCCGGCGGGCCTCCGCCTCCCACTGCCTCCGCACCGCCACCGCCAACGCGTCGGCGGCCGCCGCGGTCGTCGACGCGGCCGCCTCCAGCCGGTCGTGCAGAAACGCCTTCCAGGACAGATAGGCCGGCGGCACACCGCACAGCACCGCCGCGGCAGCCGCGGCCGCCTCCCCGCCGACGTACCGGACGAGCGCCGGCGCGCCTGCCGCGCAGAGCAGCGCCAGCAGCAGGTAGACCACGCCCACCCGCCGCACACCCCGGCTGCGCCCACTCGCCCCCACGCGCACATCCTGGCGCGCCCCCGACCCGCCGGCGCGGCGCCGGGCAACACCCCACCCGGACGGGGTAACTCCCGCGCCGGACCTCGGCACGGTCCGCGCCCGCCGGGGACCGGCCCTCGGCGGTCCACCGGAGAAGCTCCGGCTACGAAACCGTTGCCCTAGGAGTCCTCTCCGCCGGGGGTCTCCGCGCGGCGGCGCAGCCGGTCCAGTTCGCGTCGGTCCCGCTTCGTGGGGCGGCCCGTGCCGCGGTCGCGGCGGGCGATCGGCGCGGCCATCTCGCGCGGCGGCGGGGGCGGGCTGTGGTCCGCGTAGCACTCGACCGCCACCGGGGCGCCCACCCGCTTGCGCAGCAGCCGCTTGACCACGACGATCCGCTCCCGCCCGGCCAGCCGCACCCGCACCTCGTCGCCGACCCGCAGCGCCTGGGCCGGCTTCACCCGGTCGCCGTTGACGCGGACGTGCCCCGCCTTGCAGGCGGTGGCCGCCGCGGAGCGGGTCTTGGTGAGCCGTACGGACCAGATCCAGCTGTCGACCCGTACGCTCCCGTCCTCTCCAGCCATGTCGTCGACTCTACGGGCCCGTGCAACCGGAATAATCCCGTCGGACCGGACCTTGGGAGGAGATCATGAAGGCGATCGTGACGAACGAGTACGGCGGACCGGAGAATCTGCGCCTCGACGAGGTGCCCAAGCCCAAGGTCGGCCCCGACCAGGTGCTGGTGCGGGTGCAGGCGGCCGGGGTCAACCCGGTGGACTGGAAGGTGGCGAAGGGCTACCTCGACCCCATGATGTACGTCCGCTTCCCGCTCATTCCCGGCTGGGACGCCGCCGGTGTGGTGGAGGAACTGGGCGCGGACACCCCGGAGTTCGCCGTGGGCGACGAGGTGCTGGGGTACGTGCGCCGGGATGAGGTCGGGCAGGGCACGTACGCGGAGTACGTCGCCGCGCCCGTACGGACCCTGACCCACAAGCCCGCCGGGCTGGGCTGGCAGGAGGCCGCGGCGCTGCCGCTGGCCGGGCTCACCGCGCTGCGCTCGCTGGACCGGGTGGGCGCCGGGGAAGGGGAGACGGTGCTCGTTCACGGCGGCGCCGGCGGGGTCGGTTCGCTCGGCGTGCAGCTCGCGGTCCTCCGCGGGGCGCGCGTGATCGCCACCGCGAGCGAGCGCAACCACGACTTCCTGCGTTCGCTGGGCGCCGAGCCCGTGACGTACGGCGAGGGCCTCGCCGACCGGGTGCGGGAGCTGGCGCCGGACGGGGTGGACGCGGCGGTGGACTTCGCCGGCGGCGGCGCGGTGCAGGTCTCGCGCGAGGTGCTGAAGGACCCGGCGCGGTCGGCGTCGATCGCGGACGGCGAGGTGAAGAAGCTGGGCGGGCAGGTGGTGTGGGTCCGCCCGGACGCCGAGGGGCTGGCGTACCTGGCGGGGCTCGCGGCGGCGGGCAAGCTGACGGTGCACGTGGACGCCCTGCCGCTGGCGGAGGCGGCGGAGGCGTTCCGGCGCAGCGAGTCGGGGCGTACGCGCGGGAAGCTGGTCCTGGTCGTGCCGTAGCGCCTCCGGCTGTAGCGCCTCCGGCCGTTGCGACTCCGGCGGGGCGGCGGCCGGCGGACTCCGCGGGTGCCCGTCTCCGCCCGGGCCCCGGATGCGAGCCGCACGGACGGCGGACGGCGGACGGCCGACGCCGACCGGCCTGCGGGCCATCCCTGCGGGCGCGGCGGGCGGCCCGGCGCGAATCCCGCCGGAGCCGGGCGGCGCGGGCACCTCGCGGCGCCCGGCGGGTGACCCGCCTCCGGGGCCACCCCGCTCCGCCGGTACGGGGCGGCCCCGCGGCGGGGGCCGTCCCCGCCGCCCGCGGGTTACCGCAGTTCCGCCCGGTGCGTGGCGCCGCGGGAGCCCGCCACGCGTACCGTCACCCGGCCCCGGCGGCCCGGGGTCACCGTCACCGTCGGGTCCGCGCTCGTCACCGCGCGGACGCGCAGCGGGAGTTCGAGGCTGACCTCCGCCGCCGCGTGGCCCGGGTCGGAGACCGCCAGCGAGATGCCGTCGCCGCGGCGCCGGAGCAGGACCGTGGCCGGTCCTTCGCTGCGGATGCCCGCCGCCGTGGCCGCCGTCCAGAAGTGCGCCGCCGTCAGGCCCAGCCGGGGGACCTCGACCGCCTGCGCCGCCGCGTCGTTCGCGGCCACCCGCACGGGGCCGCGCGCCGACCACGCCGCCGTCGCCGCCCGGCTCGCCGTGGGCAGCAGCGCGTACGCGTAGCCCGCGCCGGCCGGCGACGCGCCGTGGTCCAGCCAGAGCGTCAGGTAGCGCCGGGTGTGCGGGGTGGTGGAACCGCCGGTGTCGGCACCGGTGTTGATGTCCCGCCACGCGCCCGTACGCTCCTCGCGCAGCGCCCGCAGGGCGGACCCGCCGCCGGGGAGGAAGACGTACCCGCCGACCCCCTCCAGGTGCGCCCACCGCGCCCGCTCGAAGTCCCGCGCCCAGCCCGGCGCCGCCGGCTGCCGCCGGCCGTCGACGGTGAGCGCCTGCTCCCCGGCCCCGCGCAGGCTGCGGTTCTCGACCGTCGTCTCGATCACCCTGCCGTCGTCCGCCGCGATGTCCGCGCCCAGCGCGACCACCGCGTCGTCCAGGAAGAACCATGTCTTCCGCGCCCGCAGCGAGCTGCCGTCCGCCCGCAGGTCGAACGCCGCCGCCCCGTACCGCCCGTGCAGCACCGCGCCGCCCGACACCTCGTTCACCGGGCGGAACTCCGTCCAGACCGTCCCCAGGTCCGCGCGGGGGCGCGTGTCGACGGTCGTGCCCGGCAGCCGGTACGCGTTCACGGTGGGCCAGAAGGCGTCGCCGAACTGCCCCTGGTCGCCGGGGAGGTAGAGGTAGCCCATGCCGTCGCCGGTGTACCAGCCGCGGGCGTTCTCGCCGTTGCCCGCCTCGTACGCCGCGACGCGCTTCGACGACAGCGACAGCGCGTACGACCAGCCGGGCCGCCGGTGCACGACGCGCTCCATGGCGGCGAAGCAGTGGTGGCCGGTGAGCGGCGGCGCGGCCGGGACCCCGGGGTCGGCGAGCACGGCCTTGGCCCGCTGGATGTGCGGGAGCCCGACGAGCGAGAGGTACGGGTACGCCGCCTGCCGCCCGATCCAGCCCTTCGCCGCCGCGTGCCAGCGCGCGGCCTGCGCGGCGGGCGCGGCCTCCGCCAGCTGGAGCACGTAGGAGACGGCGAGCGCGCCGTCCACGTGGTCCGGGGCGCGCTCGCGGGAGATCGCCCGGCCGCGTACCGCGTCCATCATCAGCCCGTCGGCGATCACCGGCGCGAACGACCGCTCGACGGAGTCGAGGAGCACGCTCGTCGCCGGGTCGGTGACCGCCCACGGCGAGCCGGCGAGCAGCGCCATCAGCCGGCCGGCGGCGGCGAGGAGCACCGCGCCGTACGTACCGGTGTAGGCGACGGAGCCGTGCTGGACGAAGGAGCCGTCGCGGTAGAAGCCGTCGCCGGAGGTCACGTACTGGAAGAGGCTGTTGCGCCCGCCGTCGCGCACGTCGGACAGGCCGTCGCGGGCCAGCGCGGTCTTCTCGGGGCTGCGGCCGAGCAGTCCGCGCAGCGCGACGATGACGCACTTGTCGGCGCGGTTGGCGCCGGTCTCGGAGAGCGCGGGGGAGTTGGTGCGGCGGTCGGGGTCGGGGACGAAGCGGTCGACGGTGGCGAGGTAGCCGGCGAGGTCGGCGGCGGGCAGTTCGGCGCGCAGCAGGACGCAGCAGTCGAGCAGCGCGCGCGGGGCGCCGATCTCCCAGAACCACCAGTTGCCGGTCTCGGTACGGCCCGGGTGGTACGCGGTCGCGTGCAGGAAGCGCAGCGCGTCGAGCAGCGCGGCGGCGACGTCGGCGCGGCCGGTGAAGGAGGTGCCGGGCGCGGTCCAGGCGGTGGCGAGGGTGAGCAGCCGCGGGTAGCACTGGCCGAAGTTGCCGGCGTCGGCGACGGGGGCGAGGTCGGGCCAGAGCGCGGTGCGCCCCGCCGACCGGTCCAGGGTGTCCCACCAGCGGCGGGCCTCGGCGTCGAGGTCGGCGAGGGCGGCGGCGAAGTCGGGGTCCGCGGGGTCGTAGCCGTCGCCGGTGAGCATGCGGGCGGCGCGCTCCAGCAGGGCTTCTTCATCGGCCGGGGCTCCGGCGGGGGTGCCGGCGGGGGTTGCGGCGTACGCGGCGGCGGGCGCCGGGACCAGGAGGGTCCCGGCGCCCGCCGCGAGCAGGGTGCGGCGGGAGGGCAACAGCGGGCGGGGCGGGCGCATCGGGCTCCCTCGGCTCGTACGAAAGGGTCCGTACTCACCTGCATGAAAGCGCTTGCTGCCCCGGTCGGCAACCCCCGCCGCAGCAACGGGGGTCGCCCGCCGTGGAACCTGGCGCGGACGATCTCAGCGCGACGTGAGGTCCGCCGTCGCCTCCGGCGGCTGCCCGTCCTTCGCCGCCGCACCGCCCGCCGCGCCCGCGGTCGCGCCCTCCTCCGGGTCCGAGCCGAGCGAGTCGATCAGCGCGTCCTGCTCCGCCCCGCCCTCGGGGCGCAGCAGCCCGATGCCCACGTACAGCACCAGCGACGTCAGCAGCGGCAGCCCCACGAGCGCGGCCTGCGTGGTGCCGTCCAGCACCCAGTGCAGCACCGCCCACAGCCCCAGACCGCCGGCCCACGACACGATCGCCGCCGTCGGCCCGCAGCGCCGGAACCACGGCAGCATCCCCAGCATCAGCGGGATCGAGATCGGTCCCATCGTCGCGGCCACCAGGTCCACGACCACGTCGAGCACGAAGCCCTCACCGCCGGTCGCGATCGCGATCACCATGCTCACCGACACGAACGCCACCGTCGTCACCCGCGCGAACGTGAGCTGCGCCCGGTCCGTCAACCGCCGTACCCGCGGCACCAGCACGGGCGCCATGTCCCGGGTGATGACCGCCGAGATCACGTTGGAGTCCGACGCGACCATCGCCATCGTGTGGCAGAAGAACCCGGCCAGCACCAGCCCCGTCAGGCCGGCCGGCATCAGTTCCTTCGCCAGCTCGATGTACGACTCCTCGCTGTTCTCCAGCCCCGGCACGATCAGCGGCGCCGCGAACATCGGCAGGAACAGGATGAACGGCCACACCAGCCACAGCCCGCTGGACAGCAGCGCCGAGCGCTTCGCGGCGGAGCCGGACGGCGCGGCCATGTAGCGCTGCGCCAGGTTCCACATGCCGCCGTTGTACTCGAAGGTCTTGACCAGCAGGAACGCCAGCACCAGCGTCGTGGTCACCGGCCCGGTGACCGGGTCGTGGTGGCTGTCCGGCAGGTCGTCCCACATCGTCCACAGGGTGTCGATGCCGCCCAGCTCCGCCAGCACGGCCCAGAACATCACCACACCGGCCAGCAGTTGGATGATGAACTGGCTGAAGTCCGTGAGCACGTCCGCCCAGAGGCCGCCGACCGCCATGTACGCCATGGTCGCCACGCCGGTGAAGAGGATGCCCCACTCCAGCGGCACGTCCGCGAACCCCTGGAGCAGCACCGAGATCGCCACCCACTTGGCCGCGATGTCGACCACCTTCAGCAGCGCGCCGCTGTATGCCAGCACCTGCTGCGTCGGCAGATTGTACCGCTTTGCCAGGTACTCCAGCGGCGAGGCCACGTCGTGCTTCGCGCGCAGCCGCGCCCAGCGGGGCGCGAAGAGGAACGCGCCGACGCCGATGCCGAGGCCGATGGTCAGCGCCCACCACACGTACACCGTCAGCCCGTGGTCGTAGGCGACGGCGGCGAACGCGACGAACATCACCGCGCTGTAGCCGGACATGTGGTGCGAGATGCCGGACAGCCACCACGGTATGCGGCCGCCGGTGGTGAAGAAGTCCTTCACGGTGTGGATGCGGTTCTTCGACCACCAGCCGATGCCTACCATCACGCAGAAATAGGCACCGACCATGATCCAGTCAGCGATGGCCATCTCGGCTCCTGCCTGTGTCGTCGACGAGGGGTGGGGGGTGGTGCGCGTGCCGCGTGCGCAGCCCTCACCAACGGGCCCGTGCGGGGGCGAAGCCGGGGTGGAGGCGGCGCATGTACGCGGTGTCGTCGCGGCGCCGGACGCCGCACTTCTCGTACTGCTCGTGCAGCACGGCCAGCGCGTCGCGGTCCAGTTCGACGCCGAGGCCGGGCCCCGGCGGCAGCGGTACGGCGCCGCCGGCGAAGGTGAGGGCCCCGGGGGCGATCACGTCCTGGCCGTCCCGCACCGTCAGCCAGGGGGTGTGGGTGTCGCAGGAGTGGTCCAGGTTGGGGGTGGCGGCGGCCAGGTGCGTCATCGCGGCGAGGCTGACGCCGAGGTGGGAGTTGGAGTGCATGGACAGGCCGATGCCGAACGTCCCGCAGAGCGCGGCGACCTGCGCGGACCTCAGCAGCCCGCCCCAGTAGTGGTGGTCCAGCAGCAGCACCCCGATGGCGCCGCGCTCGATCGCGGGCGGCAGGTGGGCGTGGGTGACCACGGCCATGTTCGTGGCCAGCGGCATCGGCACCCGCGCGGCGACCTCCGCCATCCCGTCGATGCCGGGCGCCGGGTCCTCCAGGTACTCCACCGCCCCGGCCAGCTCGGTGCCGACGCGTACGGAAGTCCCGGGCGTCCAGGCGGCGTTGGGGTCGATGCGCAGCGGCAGGCCGGGGAACCCGTCGGCCAGGGCGCGCACGGCCTCGATCTCCTCGTCGGGCGGGAAGACCCCGCCCTTGAGCTTCAGCGAGCGGAAGCCGTACTCCTCGGTGAGCAGCCGCGCCTGGGCGACGATGCCGTCCGGGTCGAGCGCGGCGCCGAAGCGGTCCTCGGGTGCGTCGGGGTGGCCGGCCCACTTGTAGAAGAGGTACGCGCTGTACGGCACGGCGTCGCGCACCGGCCCGCCGAGCAGGTCCGCGACGCGGCGGCCGGTGGCCTTGCCGACGATGTCGAGGCAGGCCACCTCGAACGGGGAGAAGACGGAGTCGACGGTCTTGCCGTTGCTGCCGGCGCCGGTCAGGCCGTGCTGGTCGGAGAAGACGCCGGTGCCGACGGAGGCGGCCACACGGGCGTAGAGGCCGTGGTGGTGGCCGGCGTCGGCGCCGGTCAGGTCGCGTGCGGCGGCGCGCAGCCGGTCCAGGTGGGAGGCGTCGCCGTAGCTCTCGCCGAGGCCGCTGAGGCCGTCTTCGGTGACGACCTCGACGATGCTGCGCAGGGCCCACGGCTCGTGCACGCCGGCGGCGTTGAGCAGCGGCGGGTCGCGGAAGGCGACGGGGGTGACGGTGATCTCGCGTATGCGCATCACCGGCCCTCCCCGGCGATCTCCAGCCCGGCGGAGACGAGCAGCTCCAGTTCGGCGAGGTGCTTGGGGTGCGGGTCGGCCAGCGGCGGGCGGACGCCGCCCGCGTCCAGGCCGCGCAGCCGGGCGCCGGCCTTGACCAGCGCGACGGCGTAGCCGGGGACCTCGTTGCGCAGGCGGACGAGGGGGAGGTAGAAGCCGGTGAGCAGCCGGCGTACGCGCTCGTCGTCGCCTGCGGCCCGCGCGCGGTGGAAGGCGAGGGCCACCTCGGGGACGAAGCAGAAGGCGGCGGAGGAGTAGAGCCGCGCGCCCACGGCCGCGTACGCGCCGGCCGAGACCTCGGCGGTGGGCAGCCCGTTGAAGAAGGTGAAGTCCTTGGCGGCGCCGTCCCGGCCGTCGGTCGCGGCGTGCACGGCGGGGATGATCCGCTGCATCAGCTCGATGTCGCCGAGCCCGTCCTTGAAGCCGGTGACCGTGGGGATCCGGGCCAGTTCGGCGGCGCCCGCGGGGGTGAAGCGGGCGTTGTCGCGCTGGTAGACCACGATCGGCAGTCCGGTCGCGGCGGCGACCTCCCGCACGTACGCGACGAGCCCCGCCTCCGGCGCGGCCACCAGGTAGGGCGGCATCAGCAGTATCCCGTCGGCACCGGCCCCGGCGGCGGCCCGGGCGCACGCGACGGCGTGCGGCAGCGGCCCGCCGGCGCCGGCGAACACCGGCACCCGGCCGGCCGCGGCCGCGGCGGCGGTGCGGACCACGCGCTCGTGCTCGGCGCCGTCCAGCGCGTGGAACTCGCCGGTGCCGCAGGCGGCGAACACCGCGCCCGCGCCCCGCGCGACGCCGTCGGCGACGTGCTCGGCGAGCACGTCCTCGTGCACCGCGCCGGCGGCGTCGAAGGGGGTGAGGGGGAAGAACAGGATGCCGTCGAGCCGCACCGGAACCTCGATTCATCTATCTGAACGAAAGATATGAATCTGAATTGGTGCCGGAAACGTAGAGGTGGGTGCGACGGCCGTCAAGGGGGTGCGCGCGGGTTCCCGCCGCGGCCGTGGGAGCGCGCCCGCCCGCCAACGGGCGCCTCAGCGGGGCCAGATGGGCGGGTCGGTGCAGAACGGGCCGCCCAGGTTCGCCTGGTCCGGGGCGTCGGGGTCGTCGGGGCCCAGCTCGGCGAGGAGCTTGTCCGCGTACGCCTCGGAGTCGTCCCGCGGTTCGTAGCCGAGCGCCCGCGCCGTGCCGAGGTCCCACCAGGCGCGGGTGTTGGCGGAGCTGCCGTAGACGACGGTGTGGCCGACGTCCGGGGCGGTCAGCGCGGCGTGGAACAGCCGGGCGCCGTCGGCGGGGCTGAGCCACAGGGAGAGCATGCGCACGCTGGTCGGCTCGGGGAAGCAGGAGCCGATGCGTACGGAGACGGTCTCGATGCCGTGCTTGTCCCAGTAGAGCTGCGCCAGGTCCTCGCCGAAGCACTTCGACAGCCCGTAGAAGGTGTCGGGGCGGTGCGCGGCACCCGGGCCGATCAGCTCGGCGGCGGGTACGCGGCCGGGGTGGCGGGGGCGGGGGTGGAAGCCGACGGCGTGGTTGCTGGAGGCGAAGACGACGCGGCGGACGCCTTCTTGGCGTACGGCCTCGTAGAGGTGGTACGTGCCCTCGATGTTGGCCCGCAGCACCCTGTCGAACGTCGACTCCAGCGAGATCCCGGCCAGGTGCAGCACCGCGTCCACGCCGCGGACCGCCTCCCGCAGCGCGGCGAGGTCGGCGAGGTCGGTGTAGTGCACCGGCTCGGGCCCCGGGTCGACGGCGACGTGGTCGAGCAGGCGCAGCTCGTGGCCGTGGGCGGGCAGCAGGCCGCGCATCAGGGTGCCGATGCCGCCGGCGGCGCCGGTGAGCAGGACGGTGCGCGGGATGCGGTGGGCTGACATCGTGGCTCCTCGGTGGTACGGGACGGGGGTGGGCCGGGCCGGCGGGGCGCGGACCGGGCGCCGGGGACGCGGTCTTGACGGTGTGTCGGGGCGGCTCTAGCGTGCCTGTTCACCAATATGGACGCCGGGCAGAAATGTGTACACCCTGATGATGACACCTCGTGCTTCGGTCTTTCTGTATCCGTGGGACGTCGTCGGCGACCCCGCCGCGGCGCGCCGGGTCGCCGAGTTGGGCGTACGGCAGGTGACGCTCGCCGCCGCGTACCACTCCACCCGCGCCCTGACCCCGCGCCACCCGCGCCACCGCGTCGTCACCGCGCGGCACTCCGCGGTCCTCTACCCGCCGGACCCGGGCAGGTGGGCCGGCCGGGCGCTGCACCCGTACCCCCAGGACTGGATGGCCGCCGCGGACCCGTTCGGGGAGGCGGCCGGGGCGCTGGCCGGGGCCGGGGTGGAGGTGCACAGCTGGGTGGTCCTCGCGCACAACTCCCGGCTGGGTGCGGAGCATCCGGAGACGTCCGTGGTCAACGCGTACGGCGACCGCTACCCGTGGGCGCCGTGCATCGGTCGGCCCGACGTGCGCGACTACCTGGTCTCGCTCGCCGCGGAGGCGGCGACCCGGCCGGGGACGCGCGGGTGCGAGCTGGAGTCGTGCGGGTGGTACGGGCTGGCGCACCTGCACGCGCACGACAAGACCGCCGGGGTGGCCCTGGACGCGGCCGGGCAGGTGCTGATGTCGCTGTGCTTCTGCGACCGCTGCCGCGACGGCTACGCCGCGTACGGCGCGGAGCCGGACGGCCTGCGGGCCGCGGTCACGGCGGCGCTGCGGCCGTACTGGGACGGGACCGCCGCCGCCCCGCCGGCCGCGGCCGAGGCGGTGGAGGCGGCGGGCACCTGGGCCCGGATCACCGGACTGCTCGGCGAGGAGCGGGCGGCGGCGGTGCTGGGCTGGCGGCGCGCGGCGGCGACCCGGCTGCAGCGCGAGGCGGTCGCGGCGGTACGGGCCGAGGCCCCGGACTCCGCCTTCCGCGTCCTGCTGCACGCCGCTCCCGAGCCGTACGCCTGCGGCGCGAACGCGGGGGTGGACCCGGCGGAGGTGCTGACGTTCGCGGACGGCCTGGTCCTCCCCTGCACCGGCGGCCCCGCGGCGCGCACCGCCGCCCTGGAACCCTGCGTGCCCCACCGCCGCCCGCACACCACGCTGGCGGCGAACCTCACGGTGGTCTCGGGCATGGGCGGATCCCCGGCGACGCTGGCGGCGGACGCCGCCCACGCGGCGAAGCTGGGCGCGGACGAACTGCGGCTGTACCACGGAGGGCTGGCGTCGGGGGAGGACCTGGCCCGGGTGGCGGAGGCCCTA
>NZ_JAINRD010000070.1 GCF_020400605.1 Streptomyces aculeolatus
TTGTATTCGCGTTCGCGGGTGGCTTCGTCCATGCGGGGGGTCCATTCGGCGGCGCGGCGCCAGTTGGCGCGCAGGGTGTCGGTGTCGGGCCAGTAGCCGACGGCGAGTCCTGCGGCGTAGGCGGCGCCCAGGCAGGTGGTCTCGGCGACGAGGGGGCGTACGACGGGTGCGTCCAGGACGTCGGCGAGGGTTTGCATCAGCAGGTTGTTGGCGGTCATGCCGCCGTCGACTTTGAGTGAGGTGAGTTCGACGCCGGAGTCCTTGGTCATGGCGTCGACGATTTCGCGGGTCTGCCAGGCAGTTGCTTCCAGGACGGCGCGGGCGAGGTGGGCTTTGGTGACGTAGCGGGTCAGGCCGGCGATGACGCCGCGGGCGTCGTCGCGCCAGTACGGTGCGAACAGGCCGGAGAAGGCGGGGACGAAGTAGGCGCCGCCGTTGTCCTCGACGCTCAGGGCGAGGGTTTCGATCTCGGCGGCGGTGGAGATGATGCCCATCTGGTCGCGCATCCACTGGACCAGGGCGCCGGTGATGGCGATGGAGCCTTCCAGGGCGTAGACGGCGGGTTCGTCGCCGATGCGGTAGCCGACGGTGGTGATGAGCCCGTTTTCGGAGTGGACGGGTTCGCCGGCGGTGTTCATCAGCAGGAAGGTGCCGGTGCCGTAGGTGGATTTGGCTTCGCCCTGGGCGAAGCAGGTCTGGCCGAAGAGCGCGGCTTGCTGGTCGCCCAGTGCGGAGGCGACCGGGATGCCGGTCAGGGTGCCGGAGGTGGCGCGGCCGTAGACCTCGGCGGAGGAGCGGATCTGCGGGAGGACCGCCGGGGGGACGCCCATGGCCTGGCAGATCTCGGGGTCCCAGTCGAGGGTTTCGAGGTTCATGAGCATGGTGCGTGAGGCGTTGGTGACGTCGGTGACGTGGACGCCGCGTCCGGGGCCGCCGGTGAGGTTCCAGATGACCCAGGAGTCCATGGTGCCGAAGAGGATGTCGCCGGCTTCGGCGCGGGCGAGCAGGCCCGGGGTGTTGTCGAGGAGCCAGCGGATCTTGGGTCCGGCGAAGTAGGAGGCCAGGGGCAGGCCGGTGGCGGCGCGGAAGCGGTCCTGTCCCTCGGTGCCGCCGAGTTGGCGGCACAGCTCCGCGGTGCGGGTGTCCTGCCAGACGATGGCGTTGGCGACGGGTTCACCGGTGTGCTTGTCCCACAGCAGGGTGGTCTCGCGCTGGTTGGTGATGCCGATGGCCTTCACGTCCGCGCTGGTGATGCCGGCTTTGGTGACGGCGCCGTCGACGACCTGCTGGACGTTGCGCCAGATCTCCAGGGCGTTGTGCTCGACCCAGCCGGGCTTGGGGAAGATCTGCTCGTGTTCCTTCTGATCCACCGACACGATCCGGCCATCGGTGTCGAACACGATGCACCGGCTCGAAGTCGTCCCCTGATCGATAGCCGCAATGAACGGGCC
>NZ_JAINRD010000071.1 GCF_020400605.1 Streptomyces aculeolatus
CGCCGAGACCACCACCGGCACCGGCATCGACTTATCGACCCGCTCCTCGACCGGCTTCCCCGGCTCCGGGGCCGCCTCAAGGATCACGTGCGCGTTCGTGCCGCTGATCCCGAACGACGACACCGCCGCACGCCGTGCCTCGCCCGTCTCCGGCCAGGGCTGCCCCTCGGTGAGGAGGGCGACGTGGCCGGTGTCCCACTCCACGTGGGTGGAGGGCTCGTCGACATGGAGCGTCTGGGGGAGGTGTCCGTGGCGGAGGGCCTCGACCATCTTGATCACACCCGCGACACCCGCCGCGGCCTGCGTGTGACCGATGTTGGACTTGATGGAGCCCAGCCACAGGGGCTGCTCCTCGGTGTGCGCCTGGCCGTAGGTGGCCAGCAGCGCCTGCGCCTCGATCGGGTCGCCCAGCGTCGTACCCGTGCCGTGCGCCTCGACCGCGTCGACCTGACCGGCACTCAGCCCGGCGTTGGCGAGGGCCTGTTCGATGACGCGCTGCTGCGAAGGACCGTTGGGAGCTGTGAGGCCGTTGGAGGCGCCGTCCTGGTTGACGGCCGAGCCGCGCAGGATGGCGAGGACCTCGTGTCCGTTGCGCCGGGCGTCGGAGAGGCGCTCCAGCAGTACGAGTCCTGCGCCCTCGCCCCAGCCCGTGCCGTCGGCGGCGTCGGCGAAGGGCTTGCAGCGGCCGTCGGAGGCCAGGCCGCGCTGGCGGGAGAACTCGAGGAACGCGGAGGGCGTGGACATCACCGTGACGCCGCCGGCGAGGGCGAGGTCGCACTCCCCGTTGCGCAGCGCCTGCGCGGCGAGATGCATGCCCACGAGGGACGACGAGCAGGCGGTGTCGACGGTCATGGCCGGGCCTTCGAGGCCGAAGGTGTACGCCACCCGGCCGGACGCCACGCTCGCGGCGCTGCCGTTGCCGAGGTAGCCCTCGAAGCCCTCGGGGGTCCGGTGCATCAGACGCGGGCCGTAGTCCGCGTAGATGACGCCTGTGAACACGCCGGTGT
Source organism: Streptomyces aculeolatus (assembly GCF_020400605.1). Lineage (GTDB taxonomy): Bacteria > Actinomycetota > Actinomycetes > Streptomycetales > Streptomycetaceae > Streptomyces > Streptomyces aculeolatus. Next base: position 1,008 of record NZ_JAINRD010000071.1, read on the forward strand.
TGCTGTCCCGCAGCCCGGCCGGGTCGATGCCGGCCTGCTCGAAGGCCTCCCAGGCGGTTTCCAGCAGCAGCCGCTGCTGGGGGTCCGTGGCGAGGGCCTCGCGCGGGTTCATGTGGAAGAAGTCGGCGTCGAACCGGTCCGCGTCGTGCAGGAAGGCGCCGTGGCGCGTGTACGTCCTGCCCGTCGCGTCCGGGTCCGGGTCGTACAGGTTGTCGAGGTCCCAGCCGCGGTTGACCGGGAACTCCGAGACCGCGTCCGTGCCGTCGGCGACCAGCCGCCACAGGTCGTCCGCGGAGCGGACCTCGCCGGGATAGCGGCAGGCCATCGAGACGATGGCGATCGGGTCGTCGTCGGTGACGGTCCGCGTGGTGACCGTACGGGCGCGGGCGGGCGCCGAGTCGAGGAGCCGGCCCAGGAGGTGACGGGTGAGGGCC
>NZ_JAINRD010000072.1 GCF_020400605.1 Streptomyces aculeolatus
GGCCCTAGTAGTGCTTCGTTAGGTTCTGTGTCTTCGGGTGTGTTTGGGCAGGGTGCGGCCGCAGGTGGTGCAGGTGCCGGTCCAGCACCTCAGCAGGTCTTGGAGGAGGTCCAGGACTTGGTAGAGGGTCAGACCGGCGTCTGGGCTTTTGGGTCGAGCCGCCTGAGGGTGAGGAAGGCCTGGGCGGCGGTGACGAGGGTGACGTGGTGGTGCCAGCCGCGCCAGGTGCGTCCCTCGAAGTGGTCCAGGCCCAGAGCGTGTTTCAGTTCGCGGTAGTCGTGCTCGATCCGCCAGCGCATCTTCGCCCACCGCACCAGATCCGTGATCGGGGTGGTGGCGGGCAGGTTGCTCATCCAGTAGCCGGTCGGCTCTGACGCCTCTTCGCGCTGCTCGACCAGCAGGGTCCGCAGAGGCAGAACCCCGTCCCACTGACTTCGCCCGCCGGCCTGTTCCTGGGCGGTGCGGGTGGCTTCCTTGCCTGACGGCCGCACCTCAATGACGGCAAAGCGCGAGGTCATCGTGCCTTTGCTTCCCTGACGCCAGGAGACTTCCTGGAATAAGGGGGCGGCGTCGATGAACGTGGTCAGGGGTCGGGCCGGCTCACGGTAGCGGGGCAGCGTGGGCGGCCCCAGCCCGCCGTAGTCGGGCTGATGAGGCCCGGCCGCGGCCGGGCGGGCAATCTCCTTGGGATCGACGGCCATCACGTAGGACCAGCCGCGTGTCTCAAGCGCGAGCCGGAAGGAGACACTGCGGCCGTAGCCGGCATCCCCGACGATCACCGGCACCATCAGTCCCTGCGCGGCCAGCCGGTCCAGCAGGCCCAGGGCCAGAAAGGTCTTGGAGACGTGTCCGGTCTCATCGGGCACCCCCGCCCGCCGTCGCCGCTGCTCGTCGTTCGTCCATTCCTCGGGCAAGAACAGTTCCCACTCCAGCGGGCAGGAGGCGGTGTCGCTGGCCGCATGCACGCTAACCGCGACCTGGCAGTTCGCCCGCTTGCCCAACGCCCCGCAGTACTGCCGGGCCACCCCCACCGACGCGGTGCCGCACTTGGGAAACGACACATCGTCGACCACCCACACCTCAGGCTGGATCACCCCGGATAGCCGCTCAGCGATCCTCCGCCGCACCGGCAGCGGATCCCACGGCGACTGGCTCACGAACTGCTGCAGAGCCTGCATGTTCCCGTCCGGCAGCCGCCCGGCCATCGGCTGGATCGACTTACGACGACCGTCCAGCATCAGACCCCGCAGATAACACTCGCCCCACCGCCGCTGATCCCGACGCGGCAGCGAGGCGAACACATCGGCAACGAACTCCGCCAACTCACCCCGGAGCCGTTCCACCTCCCCCAACCTCATACAGAAAGACTGCCCACCACCAGCCGAGATCACCCGACGTAACGAAGCACTACTAG
>NZ_JAINRD010000073.1 GCF_020400605.1 Streptomyces aculeolatus
TGGGTGCGGAATCTGCGTGAGCCGGTGCGGTTCGCCCCGGTGGTCGAAGGGCTGGCGCGGGCGGGTGCCGGGGTGTTCATCGAGGCCAGCCCTCATCCGGTGCTGGTTGCCGGCATCGGTGACACGGTGGCGGAGGCCGGGGCGCAGTGCGCGGTAGTGGAGACCCTACGCCGGGATCACGGCGGCATGCTCCAGTTCCTCACCAGCGCCGCGCAAGCTCATGTGCACGGTGTGGATCTGGACTGGGACGCGGTCTTCGGCGGTGCTGGGGCTCGTCGTGTCGACCTGCCCACCTACGCCTTCCAGCACAAACGCTACTGGCATGACCAGACGTCCGTCCTGCGTGGCAGCTTGAGCCCTGCCGAAGGCCGCTTCTGGGAGGCGGTCGAGGGCCAGGACCTCAGCATGCTGACGGAAGCCCTCGAACTGGACGGTACGGAAACCGACTCGCCGCTCGCGGCTGTGCTGCCGATGCTCTCCGAGTGGCGCCGTCGGCAGGCATCGTCGACTCCGCACGCTGACGGGCAGGCAGAGCGACGGCAAGAGGGCCAGGAAGACGGTCGTTCCGTCGGAGGTCTCCGGTCCGAACTCGAAAGGCTCTCGGAGCCCGAGCAACTGCGGCTGACACTCAGGCTGGTCAGCGCTCATGCGGCCGCCATCCTCGGGCACGAGTCGCCTGACGAGTTCGATGTCTCCGCATCGTTCAAGGACTTGGGCTTTGAGTCCATGACGGCGGTGAGGCTGCGGAATCGCCTGGTCGAGAGGACGGGGCTCCAACTGCCGAGGACGCTGCTGTATGACTTCCCCTCCCCCACGACCCTCGCCCGACACCTCAGGGACGAGGCGCTCGGGCTGACGGGTGGCGCCGCAACGGCACTGACGCAGGTGAGTAGCAGTGCCGACGAACCGATCGCGATCGTGTCGATGGCGTGTCGTTTTCCCGGCGGTATCGATTCGCCTGAGGACCTGTGGCAGCTGATACTGCGTGAGGAGCACACAGTATCGGAATTCCCTGAGGACCGCGGCTGGGATCTCAATTCGCTGTACGACCGGACTGCGGAGCGACCCGGGACCAGTTATACGCGCTACGGATCCTTCATACCAGACGCGGCACGTTTCGACGCCGGTCTCTTCGGGGTCAGTCCGCGTGAGGCGTTGGCGATGGATCCCCAGCAGCGGCTGATCATGGAAACCGTTTGGGAGACGTTCGAGCGTGCCGGGATTCCTGCCCATTCGCTGACCGGCAGCCCTACCGGTGTCTTCGTAGGGATTTTGGGACAGGAATATGGCTCCCGCCTGCAGAACGTCCCGGAGAACTACGAGGGCTTCCTCCTGACGGGTAACTCCGCCAGTATTGCCTCGGGTCGTGTGT
>NZ_JAINRD010000074.1 GCF_020400605.1 Streptomyces aculeolatus
TTGGGTGGTCGGGTGCCGTTGGTGGTGTCGGGTCGGTCGGTGGGTGCGTTGGCTGGTCAGGCTGCGCGGTTGGGGGAGTTTTTGGAGAGTGAGTCTGGTGTTGGTGTGTCGTTGGGTGATGTGGGGTGGTCGTTGGCGACGGGGCGTGCGGGTTTGGAGCATCGTGCGGTGGTGTTTGCGGGTGATCGGGGTGAGGCGGTTGCGGGTCTTGGGGCGGTAGCGGCTGGGGTGCCGAGTGTTTCTGTTGTTTCTGGTGGTGTGGTTTCTGGTGGTGTGGGGGTGGTGTTTTCGGGTCAGGGTGCGCAGCGGTTGGGGATGGGTCGGGGTTTGTATGAGGGGTTTCCGGTTTTTGCGGGTGTGTTTGATGAGGTGTGTGGGTTGGTGGATGGGGTTTTGGGTGGGGGGTTTGGTGGTTTTGGGGTGAGGGATGTGTTGTGGGCGGTGGAGGGGAGTGAGGGGGCTGGTTGGTTGGGGGAGACGGTTTTTACGCAGGTGGGGTTGTTTGCGTTTGAGGTGGCGTTGTTTCGGTTGTGGGAGTCGTTGGGTGTGGTGCCGGGTGTGGTGGCGGGGCATTCGGTGGGGGAGGTGGTGGCTGCGCATGTGGCGGGGGTGTTGTCGTTGGAGGATGCGGTGCGGGTGGTGGTGGCGCGTGGGCGTTTGATGCAGGGGTTGGAGCGTGGGGTGATGGTGTCGGTGGGGGCGTCGTTGGAGCGGGTGGAGGGGTTGGTGGGGGAGCGGGATGGGGTGTGGGTGTCGGGGGTGAATGGGCCGTTGTCGGTGGTGGTGGCGGGTCGGCCGGGTGTGGTTGAGGGTGTGGTGGGTGTGTTGGAGGGGGAGGGGGTGCGGTGTCGTTGGCTGGAGGTGTCGCGGGCTTTTCATACGCCTTTGGTTGAGCCGATGTTGGGGGAGTTTGAGCGGGAGATTGCGGGTGTGGTGCATCGGCGGGGTGGTGTGCCGGTGGTGTCGGGGGTGTCTGGTGAGGTGGTGGGGGATGGGGAGTGGGGTGTGGGTTATTGGGTGGAGCAGGCGCGTTGTGCGGTGCGGTTTGATCGGGTTGTTGAGTGGTTTGCGGGTCGTGGTGTGGGCAAGGTGGTGGAGGTTGGGCCGCGTGGTGTGTTGACTGCGTTGGTGCGGGAGGGGTTGCCGGATTCGGGGTCGGCGGTGGTGGTGGTTCCGAGTTGTCGTTCTCGGGTGGGTGAGGTTGAGGCGTTTACTGCTGCTGTGGGTTCGTTGGTGGTGGCGGGGGTGGAGTTGGATTGGGGTGCGGTATTCG
>NZ_JAINRD010000075.1 GCF_020400605.1 Streptomyces aculeolatus
CCATCCACGGCGGTCACGGGCACGGCGGCGGAGACGGTGGCGGCGCCCAGGACATCGTCGCGCAGGTGGCGGGCGAGGCGCGCGGGCGTGGGGTGGTTGAAGACGACCGTGGGGGCGAGGCGCACGCCGGCCGCGGCGTTGACACGGTTGCGCAGTTCGACCGCGGTCAGGGAGTCGAAGCCGAGCGCCTTGAAGTCCTGCTCGGCGTCGACGTGCGCCGCGTCGTCGTGGCCGAGGACCAGCGCGGCCTGGGTACGGACGAGTGCGAGCAGTTCGGCGTCCTGTGCCGCCGCGTCGAGACCCGCCAGCCGGCCGGCGAGGGCGGACGTGCCGGTCGCCGCGCCCGCGGCCGCCACCCGGCGGGCGCGGCGGCGGGGTGCGAAGTCCCGTAGGAGATACGGCACCTCGCCGACCTCGGCCTGTGCGCGGAGCGCGGGGAGGTCCATGCGTACGGGGATGACGTTGGGCGTGCGGGTGCGCAGCGCCGCGTCGAGGGACGCGAGCCCCGGTTCCGGCGTCAGCGGGGCGATGCCGCTGCGGCTCCAGCGCGCAAGCTCGGCCTCGCCGAGCGCGGCGCCCATGCCACCACTGCCGCCGACGTCGCCCCACAGGCCCCACGCCAGGGCCTGTCCCGCCTGGCCGCGGGCCCGGCGGCGGGCGGCCAGGGCGTCGAGCCAGGCGTTGGCCGCGGCGTAGTTGCCCTGCCCCGGGGTGCCCAGGACGCCGGCGATCGAGGAGAAGAGGACGAAGGCGTCGAGGTCGAGGTCGCGCGTCAGCTCGTCGAGATGCGTCGCGGCGTCGACCTTGGGGGCCAGGACTTCGCGCAGAGTCTCGGGCGTGAGGGACGCGATCGTGGCGTCGGCGACGACGCCCGCGGCGTGGACGACCGCGGTCAGCGGCCGTTCGTCGGGAATCCCGGCGAGCATCCGCGCCACGGCGTCGCGGTCGGTGAGGTCGCAGCGGGCGAACGTCGCCTCCGCGCCGGCCGCCCGCAGCTGCTCCTGCAGTTCGGGCGCTCCGGGTGTGTCGATGCCGCGGCGGCCGGCGAGCAGCAGGTGCCGTACGCCGTGCTCGGCCGCCAGGTGACGCGCGACCAGCCCGCCCAGCGCCCCCGCCCCGCCGGTGATGAGCACGGTGCCGTTCCGGCGGCCGAGTGCGCGTCCGGCGTCGCCCTGGGGCGGCAGGTGGGTGAGGTGCGGGGTGTGCGGGGTGCCGACGTGGAGGGC
>NZ_JAINRD010000076.1 GCF_020400605.1 Streptomyces aculeolatus
GACACGACGTTGTCGATCATCGGCTCGTACTGGGCGGTGAGGCCCTTGCGGGTGTGGTCGAGGGCGTCGAACGCGCCCGCCTTGATCAGCGACTCGACCGTGCGCTTGTTGCACACGACGGCGTCGACCTTGTCGAGGAAGTCGGGGAACGACGCGTAGCGCCCCTTGGCCTTGCGGTTGCGAACGATCGACTCCACCACGTTCTGCCCGACGTTGCGCACGGCGGTCAGGCCGAACACGATCGTGTCATCACCGCGGGGGGTGAAGTTCGCGTCCGACTCGTTGACATCCGGGGGCAGGACCTTGATGCCCATCTTCCGGCACTCGTTGAGGTAGACCGCGGACTTGTCCTTGTCGTCGCGCACGGACGTCAGCAGCGCGGCCATGTACTCGGCCGGGTAGTTCGCCTTGAGATACGCCGTCCAGTAGGACACGAGCCCGTACGCGGAGGAGTGCGCCTTGTTGAACGCATAACCCGCGAAGGGGACCAGGACGTCCCAGACGGCCTGGATGGCCTTGTCGCTGTAGCCCTTGTCGCGGGCGCCCTTCTGGAAGTTGACGAACTCGGCGTCGAGTACTTCCTTCTTCTTCTTGCCCATCGCCCGGCGCAGCAGGTCCGCCTGGCCCAGCGAATAGCCGGCGAGCACCTGCGCGGCCTTCTGCACCTGCTCCTGGTAGACGATGAGGCCGTAGGTGATGTCGAGGACTTCCTTCAGGGGTTCCTCGAGCTCCGGGTGGATCGGGGTGATCTCCTGCTGGCCGTTCTTGCGCAGCGCGTAGTTGATATGCGAGTTCATGCCCATGGGACCCGGCCTGTACAGCGCCGAGACCGCGGAGATGTCCTCGAAGTTGTCGGGCTTCATCATGCGCAGCAGGGAGCGCATGGGCCCGCCGTCGAACTGGAAGACGCCGAGGGTGTCACCGCGGCCGAGCAGTTCGAAGGTCGTCGGGTCGTCGAGCGGCAGCGACAGCAGCTCGATGTCCCGGCCCTTGTTCTGCTTCACCATCTTGACGGCGTCGTCCATGATGGTGAGGTTGCGCAGGCCGAGGAAGTCCATCTTCAGCAGGCCGAGCGACTCA
>NZ_JAINRD010000077.1 GCF_020400605.1 Streptomyces aculeolatus
TGGACGACGGCGTCGACCATCGGCTCGTACGCGGCGAGGAGGCCCTTGCGGGTGTGGCCGAGGGCGTCGAACGCGCCCGCCTTGATGAGGGATTCGGTGGTGCGCTTGTTGCAGACGACCGGTTCGGACTTGTCGAGGTAGTCGGGAAAGGAGAGGTAGGCGCCCTTGGCCTGGCGGCCGCGCACGATGGAGTCCACGACGTTGCGGCCGACGTTGCGGACGGCCGAGAGGCCGAAGACGATGGTGTCGTCGCCGCGGGGCGTGAAGTCAGCCTCGGACTCGTTGACGTCCGGGGGGAGGACCTTGATGCCCATCTTGCGGCACTCGTTGAGGTAGACGGCGGACTTGTCCTTGTCGTCGCGCACGGACGTCAGCAGGGCGGCCATGTACTCGGCCGGGTAGTTCGCCTTCAGGTACGCCGTCCAGTAGGAGACGAGCGCGTAGGCCGCCGCGTGCGCCTTGTTGTACGCGTAGCCGGCGAAGGGCACCAGGACGTCCCAGACCGCCTGCACCGCCTCGTCCGGATAGCCGCGCTCGCGGCAGCCGTCGCGGAACGGGACGAACTCCTTGTCGAGGACCTCCTGCTTCTTCTTGCCCATCGCCCGGCGCAGCAGGTCCGCCTGGCCGAGGGTGTAGCCGGCGAGCACCTGCGCGGCCTTCTGCACCTGCTCCTGGTAGACGACGAGCCCGTAGGTGATGTCGAGGACTTCCTTCAGCGGCTCGGCGAGGTCGGGGTGGATCGGGGTGATCTCCTGGCGGCCGTTCTTGCGCAGCGCGTAGTTGATATGCGAGTTCATGCCCATGGGGCCGGGCCGGTAGAGGGCGGTGACGGCGGTGATGTCCTCGAAGTGGTCAGGGCGCATCAGCCGCAGCAGGGAGCGCATCGCGCTGCCGTCGAACTGGAAGACGCCGAGGGTGTCGCCGCGGCCGAGCAGTTCGAAGGTCCTGGCGTCGCTCAGCGGCAGCGACAGCAGTTCGATGTCGGTCCCCTTGTTGGCCCGCACCATCTTCACGGCGTCGTCCATGATGGTGAGGTTGCGCAGGCCGAGGAAGTCCATCTTCAGCAGGCCGAGCGACTCG
>NZ_JAINRD010000078.1 GCF_020400605.1 Streptomyces aculeolatus
TGTATTGATCACGAGCGTTGTTAACGGTTGTGGGTCTTGATCATGGCGAAGACCTCCGGTGTGGTGGAGGTGTCGAGTCTTCACCGCGCGGAGGTCTTCGTGTCCCACCGTAATGCCCGGCTGACCGTTCATGGCAGGCGGCTGCTGGTCGATCGTGTCCGTTCGGGCCGTCCCGTCGCACATGTCGCTGCCGAGATGGGGATCTCGCGGCCCACTGCCCACAAGTGGCTGCGCCGCTTCAGACAGCACGGGGAATCCGGCCTGCGTGACCGTTCCAGCCGGCCTTGCAGGACGCCGCACCGCACCCCGGCAGCGGTGGAGGCCCGGGTCTGTCACCTGCGGCAGCAACGCAAGCTGGGCCCTGCTCGTATCGGTCCGGTCCTGGGCATGCCCGCCTCGACTGTGCACCGGATCCTGGTCAGGCACGGCCTGAACCGGCTGGCCTGGCTGGACCGGCCCACCGGCACCGTGATCCGCCGCTACGAACGCGACCGCCCCGGCGAACTCGTCCACGTCGACGTCAAGAAGCTCGGCCGGATCCCGGACGGCGGCGGCCACAAGGTCCACGGCCGCCAAGCCGGCCGCCCCATCCGCGGCATGGGATTCGACTACGTCCATTCCGCCGTCGACGACCACTCCCGTCTGGCCTACAGCGAGATCCACCCCGACGAGAAGGTCGCCACCTGCGCAGGCTTCCTGACCCGCGCCGCCGCGTTCTTCCACGACCACGGCATCGAGAAGATCGAGCGGATTCTGACCGACAACGCCTGGGCCTACCGCAAGGGCCTGGCCTGGAAGAACGCCCTGTCCGACCTCGGCGCGACCGGGAAACTCACACGCGCCTACCGGCCACAGACCAACGGCAAGGTCGAACGCTTCAACCGCACCCTCCTCGACGAATGCGCCTACCAGCGGCCCTACACCAGCAACACCGAACGCACAGCAGCCCTGACCCACTTCCTGCACACCTACAACCACCACCGCAGCCACACCGCACTCAACGGCCAACCACCCATCACCCGCGTCAACAACGCCGCGGGCCAATACACCTAG
>NZ_JAINRD010000079.1 GCF_020400605.1 Streptomyces aculeolatus
ACGACCTCGTGCATGGTTGGCGGTGAGGCGTCGGGTCCTGATCGTCGATCATGGTCGTGTGGTGGGGAGCGCATCTCGTGCAGCGATCATCAGCGACCGGAGGATCACGGGCCTGTCGGCTGACGTGATCGCTGAACTCCTGGCCGAGGTAGGCCCGTTGTGGCACGAACGGCACCAGGCCAGGCTTGCGTCCAGGCCGCGGAAGCGGGCCCCGGGCGCCGGCGCGAAGCACCGGCTGGTCTTCATCGACCGGCTCCTGGCCACTCTTGTCCATCTTCGCCACGGAGTCACCCACGACGTGCTGGCCTGCTGGTTCGGGGTGGATCGCTCCACCATCACCCGGGCCGTGAACGAGGTGCGGCCTCTACTCGCCGAGCGAGGCTGCACCGTCAGTCCCGACGTGAGGCTGCGGTCGCTGGCCGAGGTCGTCGACCACCTCGGCGTGAGCGGGCAGACCGGCATCATCGACGGCACCGAGATCCGGGTCCGCCGGCCAGCCGTCGGACGCAAGCACCGGGACAAGTTCATCTCCGGCAAGAGCAAGCAGAACGCCGTCAAATCCATGGTCGTCACGGACGGCGAAGGCCGCGTGCTGTGGTGCAGCCCGGCCCGCCCCGCAAGCTGCGCGGACATCACCCACGCCCGTCAGTCCGGGCTGGTCAAGCTCCTGGTCGACGGGCCTGCGGTCGAGATCCTCGCCGATGCCGGCTACCAGGGCCTGGGGCCCCAGACCGGCGGACGAGTAGTGACACCACCGCACCGCAAGTTCAAGAAGAACGCCCCGCCCTGGTACGAGGAGATGCACGAACGACAGCGCAAGGCACACTCCTCACGACGCATCCGGGTCGAGCACGGCATCGCCCACCTCAAGAACTGGCGCGCTCTGACCCGCCACCTCGGTCGCCGCGAGCACATGAGCCACACCGTCCAGGCCATCGCCGGACTGCTGTCCCACCAGCAGACCGCAGACCTGACGTCGAAACGGCAGACCTGAACAACGAGACACCCCGCCATCCTCGACGCCTCACCGCCAACCATGCACGAGGTCGT
>NZ_JAINRD010000007.1 GCF_020400605.1 Streptomyces aculeolatus
GCGGGGGGGCTGCCGCGGCGCCCCCCGCCGCCCCCGGCCCGCCCCGGGGGCGGCCCCGCCCCGGGGGGGGCGGCCCCGCTCCCGTGTGTGCCGGTACCGCCGGCGGCCGATCCGGCGGCCGTCCCGGCGCGCGTCAACCCGGCATGCCGCGGACGGGTCCCACGGACGGGTGGTGCCGAACTGCGGCGGGCGCGTCGGCCGGGCCGTGCACGCGGGGCGGCGGGCGCGGCGACCCGTGGCCGGGTACGCCGGGCGCGGCCGGCGCAAGCCCCGGCGCGGGCGGCGCGCCCCGGTCCGGTGCGGGTGGCCAGACCGTACGGCCGGTCAGCCACGGGGGTGCCGGCGGCACGGCCCTGTCGCGGGTCTCGAACGCGCCGACGGCCGAGACGACCGCGGCGGTCAGGAAGATGGCGGCGGCCAGCAGGGCGTAGCGGCGCAACTGCCGGTCCGTACGGCGCTCGCTGCGGTGGCGGGCGGCGCCCGGGGGCAGGGTGCGTATCGGCTGTGCGGCGGCGAACCGCCGCAGCCGGGCGCGCAACTCCTCCGCCCGCTCGCGCGGCGGGAGCGCCCGCAGCTCCGGCACGGCGTCGGCCAGCGCCTCGTGCGCGTGCGTGAGCCGCCCGGCAGCGGCCAGGGTGCTGGCCTGCAGCTCGGCGGCGGCCTCGGGCAGGTCGAGCCCGACGACGTCGTAGACGACGACGGCGCTGCGGTACGACTGCGGCAGCGCCCGCAGCGCGTCGAACAGCCGCCGGTCGTCCGCTTCCCCGCAGGTCTCCTCCCCGTGCGCCCCGTCCGCGCCCGTCCGCCGCCCCCGCCGCCACCGGGCGCGCAGAAACTCCCAGGGCTCCTGCACGTACGCGAACGCCGCCGCCCGCACCCACCCCGGCGGGTCGCGGTCCGAGGCCACCTCGGGCCACCGCTCCCACGCCAGGTGGAAGGCGTGCTCGACGGCCTCGCGGGTCAGGGCGTGGTCGCCGCTGAGCAGGTACGCGTGCCGGGTGACGTCGGCGGCGCACCGCTGGTACAGCGCGTCGTACGCGGCCTCCGCGGCGGCTGCGACGGCGTCGGCGCCGGCCACGGAGTCGCGCGCGGCGGCGGCCAGCCGGCCCGCGCGGTACGCCCTGCTCCCGTAGGCTGCGACGCGGTGCGCCCGGCCCCCGGCGGCCCGGTTCCGGGGTGTCCCGCCGGCCGGTCCCAGCCCGTACGCGCCGGCCAGGTCCCCGGACGGCCCCGCCCTCTGCCCGTACGCCCCGGCCCCCGGTCCGGCCCCGCCCACGACCGGGATCTCCTCGGTGTCGTCCAGGTCGGGAGACCGCCCCCGGCCGCGCCGCCTGCGGCGCCTCTCGCGTGGCCCGAGCGGCACCGGCGGCCCGGGCGGCCCGGGCGGCGGCGATATGTCAGGGTCCATAGCACCATCGTGGACAACACGACGGACAAACGCGCGTTACCAGGGCGAAACGGGTGTATTTGGCAGCATGGCGGCCGTGAGCCAATTGACCGACCTCGCCCCGTCGTTCTCCCCCCGGCGCCAGGCCCAGGGCGCCCGCAGCGCCGCCGTCGTCACCGCGCTGGCGAGCGGGTTCCTCGCCGCCGGCCTCGGCCTCGGCCTCCTCGCCGTGCTCGTGCTGCTGCTGTGGATCACGTCCCCGTACCCCGACAGCGGCCCGGGCGGCGCCCTGCACGTCGTCGCCGACCTGTGGCTTCTCGCCCACGGCGCCGATCTCGTACGCACCGGGACCCGCACCGGCACCCCCGCCCCCGTCGGGCTCACGCCGCTGCTGCTCACGGTGGTGCCGGTGTTCCTGCTGCACCGCGGCGCGCGCGACGCGCTCACCCCGCAGGACGGCCGGCCGCAGCTCGCGCCGCTCGCCACCGGCGCCTGGGTGGCCTGCGGCTACCTCGCCGTCGCCGCCGGAGTCACCGGGTACGCGCTCGCCGGGCCGCTGCACGCCGCGCCGCTCAGCACCGCGGTCGTGGTGCCGCTGACCGTCGCCGCGGCCACCGCCGCCGGGGTGTGGTCCGCGGCCGGGACGCCCGCCGTGCTGCTGCCGCGCCGCTGGCACCCCGCGGCGGCCGACGCCCGCGCCGGGGCGGCCCCCCGCGCCGAGGCCGCAGCGCGGGCCGGCGCGGCGGGGGTCGTCGCGCTGCTCGGCGGCGGCGCGCTGCTGTGCGCGGTCGCCCTGGTCGCGCACGCCGCCGTGGCGCAGGAGCACTTCCTCTCGCTGTCCACGACGGTCTCCGGCCGGCTCGGCGTCTTCCTCCTCGCCCTCGCGCTGCTGCCGAACGCCGCGATGTGGGCGGCGGCGTACGGGCTGGGGCCCGGCTTCGCCGTCGGGGCCGGCAGCACCGTGACGCCGCTGGCCGCCGCCGACTACCCCGTGCAGCCCGTCTTCCCGCTGCTCGCCGCGGTGCCGGGGGAGGGGCCCGGCGGGCCGCTCACCTGGGCCGCCGCGGCGGTGCCGGTGGCGGCGGGGATCGTCGTCGGCGCCTTCGCGGGGCGGGCCGCCGCGCCGGTGGCGGGGGAGCGGGAGCCGAGCTGGCGGTGGTGGCCCACGGTGGGGGTGACGGCGCTGGCCGCGCTCGTCTGCGGTGCGGGCACGGCGGCGGTGGCGTGGCTCGCCGGCGGGCCGCTCGGCACGGAGACGCTGGCGGACTTCGGCCCGGTGTGGTGGCAGGCCGGCGGTGCGGCGGCGGTGTGGACCGCGGTCGTCGGGGTGCCGGTGGCGCTCGTGGTACGGGCCGTCCGGCTGCGCGGCGCGGCGCCGCTGCCGGCGGCGGTGCCGGTCTCGGTGGCGGCGCCCCGCGGGCGGGTCCGGGCGCGCCGGTGGACGTGGGGGCGGCAGGGCTGGCCGCTGTGGGAGCCGCGCTCGCGGCTGGCGGATGAGTGGGAGGAGGAGCCGGGCGCCGACTGACGGCACGGGAACCGGACGGGACCCGCCGTACGCACCGTGCCCGGGTGCCCCGCCGGAGCGGGGCACCCGGGCACGTACCGGCTGCTGTGCGGTGCGCGCGCCGTCAGTCGCGCTCGAAGAACGTCCTCAGGGGCTTGGGCAGTTCGTTGCTGCAGTGTTCCTTCGACGCCTCGGTGAGCGCGTCGCTGCGGCAGTTGAAGTAGTCCCGGTAGGCGATCTGCACCGAGAACCCGATGAGCACGATGGACAGCGTGATGCCCGCCGTCACGATGCCGATGATCGCCGCCGTCATGTGCGGGCGGCCGCCCTTCGCCTGCCGCTGGACGGGCTGGCCGAAGGCGTCGGTGCCGCCGTTGCCGCCGCCCGCACCGTTGCCCGGGGCGTTGCCGCGGCCGTTGCCGGCCGCGGCGCCGCCCGGCGCCCGGGACTTGCCGCGGAGCGCCTCGATGCCCCAGTACAGGGCGAGCGCGCCGAGGAGCAGCGCCAGCGGCCACCAGTTGAACAGGGCGAAGAAGAAGCCCCACATGCCGGCGAGCAGCGCGTAGCGCGAGCGGCGCTGCACCGGGTCGGTCGGGTCCCAGCGCAGGTTGCCGCCCGGCCCCTCGCCGTTGCCGCGGCCGTTGTCCCGGCCGTTGTCGCGATCCGGTCCCGGCCCGTCGCCGGAGCCCCCGGGGCCCTGCGGGCCGCCGGGCCCGCCGGGGCCCGGCTGGCCGGGGTCCCCGCCGCCCCAGCTGCCGTGCCCGGGGGGCGGCTGGTGGCTGCTCCACTGGTTGCCCCACGGGGGCGGCTGGTCCTGGCCGCCGTTCTGCCCGTTGCCCTGGCCGCCCTGCCCGTTGTCCTGACCGCCCTGCCCGTTGCCCTGGCCGCCGTCCTGCTGCCCGCCCTGCCCGCCGCCGTCACCGGGCGAGCCCTGCGGTCCCTGCGGCGGAGGACCCTGCGGCGGCGCGTCCTGCGGCACCTGCCCGTAGGGCCCGCCCTGTCCGTACGGCCCGCCCGGCGGCGGGGCGCCGTAGGGTCCGGGCCCGTGCGGCGGCGCACCCTGCGGCTGCCCCGGCCCGGCGGGCCCGGTCGGCGCGGCCGGGCCGCCGGATCCGCCCGGCGCCTCCTGCCCGCCGCCCTCCGGCGGCGGCGCCGGCGCCTCGGCGTCCGACGGCGGCCGTGAGTCGCGGTACGCGACGCCGCCCTGTCCGGGCACGAGCACGTCCCGGGGCGCGCCAAACCACCCACTGGACTGCGAGGGACCCCCGGCCGATGCGGGGACGGGGCGTCGGAGGGCCGCGCTGCGGCGTCGGTCCGGCTGCATCTGGACGGCGTCGTCTCCTCAGGTCGTCTGCCCGCGCGGCCGGGGCGCGTACGCGGGCGCGCGTAACTGCTACCGGAGACGCTACCCCGCCCGGCCTGGCGCGGCCCCGCCAGGGGACGCCCGGTATGGTGGCAGACGTCCGCCGCCCCTCCCCGGGACCCCTGGCACCCCAGGATCCCGCGGCCCGTACGGACACACAATCGCCCGCCGAAGAGAGATCCCCCGTGCCTCCGCATGCGCCCGCCCGCCTCGTCGTGCTCGTCTCCGGCTCCGGTACGAACCTTCAGGCCCTGCTCGACGCCGTCGCCGAGCAGGGAGCGGACGCCTACGGTGCCGAGGTCGTCGCGGTCGGCGCCGACCGCACCGCCGAGGCCGGCGCCGCCGGGCTGCTGCGCGCGGAGCGTGCCGGGCTGCCGACGTTCGTCTGCCGGGTCCCGGACTTCGCCACCCGCGCCGAGTGGGACCGGGCGCTGACCGAGGCCACGGCCGCGTACGAGCCGGACCTCGTGGTCTCGGCCGGGTTCATGAAGATCGTGGGGAAGGAGTTCCTGGCCCGCTTCGGCGGCCGGTTCGTCAACACCCACCCCGCGCTGCTCCCCAGCTTCCCCGGCGCCCACGCCGTACGCGACGCGCTCGCGCACGGCGTGGCGGTCACCGGGTGCACCGTCCACTTCGTCGACGAAGGCGTCGACACCGGCCCGATCATCGCGCAGGGCGCGGTGGAGGTCCGCGAGGAGGACCACCGGGACGGGGGCGAGGCGCTGCACGAGCGCATCAAGGCAGTCGAACGGCGGCTGCTCGTCGAGGTAGTGGGCCGGCTGGCCCGGGACGGGTACCGCGTCGAGGATCGAAAGGTTCGGTTCGGTGAGTAATTCAGGGTCCCCGAGCACCACAGCGTCCGCCGCCGCCGGCGCGCGCCGGCCGGTACGCCGCGCGCTGATCAGCGTCTACGACAAGACGGGCCTGGAGGAGCTGGCCCGCGGGCTGCACGAGGCGGGGGTCGCGCTCGTCTCCACCGGCTCGACGGCCGCGCGCATCGCCGCCGCCGGAGTGCCGGTGACGAAGGTCGAGGAGCTGACCGGCTTCCCCGAGTGCCTGGACGGCCGGGTCAAGACCCTGCACCCGCGGGTGCACGCCGGGCTCCTCGCCGACCTGCGCCTCGACGACCACCGGCGCCAGCTCGCGGAGTTGGGCGTCGAGCCGTTCGAGCTGCTGGTGAGCAACCTCTACCCGTTCGCCGAGACCGTCGCCTCCGGCGCCTCGCCCGACGAGTGCGTGGAGCAGATCGACATCGGCGGCCCGTCGATGGTTCGCGGCGCGGCGAAGAACCACCCGTCGGTCGCGGTCGTCGTCAACCCGGCGCGCTACGACGAGGTACTCAAGGCCGTCGCGGACGGCGGCTTCGACCTGGCGCAGCGCAAGCGGCTCGCGGCGGAGGCGTTCCAGCACACGGCGGCGTACGACGTGGCCGTGGCCAACTGGTTCGCCGAGGACTACGCGCCGGCCGACGACGGCCCGCAGGACTTCGTCGGCGCCGCCTACACCCGCCTGAACCCCCTGCGCTACGGCGAGAACCCGCACCAGGCCGCGGCCCTCTACACCGACGGCTCCGGCACCGGCCTGCCCGGCGCCGAGCAGCTGCACGGCAAGGAGATGTCGTACAACAACTACGTCGACACCGAGGCCGCCCGGCGCGCCGCGTACGACCACGAGCGGCCCTGCGTCGCCATCATCAAGCACGCCAACCCCTGCGGCATCGCCGTCGCCGACGACGTCGCCGAGGCGCACCGCAAGGCGCACGCCTGCGACCCCGTGTCCGCGTACGGCGGCGTGATCGCCGTCAACCGGCCGGTGTCGAAGGAGCTGGCCGAGCAGGTCGCGGAGATCTTCACCGAGGTCATCGTGGCGCCGGAGTACGAGGACGGGGCGCTGGAGGCGCTGACGCGGAAGAAGAACATCCGCATCCTGCGCAGCGCCGGAGCGCCGCGGCAGGTGCGGGAGTTCCGGCCGATCGACGGCGGGCTGCTGGTGCAGGAGCGGGACGTCTTCCAGGCCGCGGGCGACGACCCGGCCGGCTGGACGCTGGCCGCGGGCGCCGGTCTGGACGCGGCGGGCCTCGCGGACCTGGCGTTCGCCTGGCGGGCGTGCCGCGCGGTGAAGTCCAACGCCATCCTGCTCGCCGAGGACGGCGCCACCGTCGGCGTCGGCATGGGCCAGGTCAACCGCGTCGACTCGGCGAAGCTCGCCGTGCAGCGCGCGGGCGCGGAGCGCGCGGCCGGGGCGTACGCCGCCTCGGACGCCTTCTTCCCGTTCCCCGACGGCCTCGAGGTCCTGCTCGACGCCGGGGTGCGGGCCGTGGTGCAGCCCGGCGGGTCGATCCGCGACGAGCAGGTGGTCGAGGCCGCGCAGAAGGCGGGCGTGACCATGTACCTCACGGGCGCACGGCACTTCTACCACTGACGCCCGGCCGCACTTGCGAACGGAGCCCCGCCTGCGCCGGCGGGGCTCCGTTCGTCTGCGTTCGTCTGCGCAACGACTGTCACGTCACTGCTTGGGGCGTGAGAACCAGCGTCCGGAGTCGCGCTTCGCGAGCATGACGATCGAGATGATGCCGAGGGTGACCCAGATGAGGCCCAGCGGGATCGTCAGCACACCGAAGAGGATGAGGAAGCTCAGCCACACGATGCTGCCGGCGCGCACGCCGCCCGCGCCCTTGCCGAACATCGACGCCAGGGCGATGCCCAGGAGCGCGTGCACGAGCAGGACGCCGAGTGCGACGGCCACGGCCTCGGCGGAGATGTCGAGGCCGGAGCCGTCCTGGAAGCCTTCCTCGAAGTCTTCCTTCGCCGCCGCGATGCCGATGAGCAGCAGCGTGGAGAGCAGGGCCTGGAGCCCGCCGGTGATGAACATCATGACGCGGGCGGCCGTCGTCTTGCCCGGGATGCTCGTCGGGTACCCGGTGTCGCCGTACGGGCCGGGGCCGCCCGGGTACGCCGGGTACTGCTGGCCGCCGGCGGGGTACTGCGGGTAGCCGTAGGGCTGTTGCTGCTGCTGGGCAGGCTGCTGCTGCGCCTGCTGCTGGCCCTGGGGCCCGCCGTAGGGGTTGTTCTGGTCGGGGAGGCTCACGGTGCCCTTCTTCCGCGGTTTCGGACGTAACTGACACACTGACCTGGTCCGAGGACCGCTGTCCAGACCGGCTGATTGGTCTGTTACCCGCAGCATCGGGGAGGATGGGCCCATGACCGCCCAGATTCTCGACGGCAGGGCCACCGCGGCCGCGATCAAGTCCGAGCTTGCCACGCGCGTGCAGGCGCTCAAGGGCCGGGGGGTCACGCCCGGCCTCGGCACACTCCTGGTCGGCGACGACCCGGGCAGCCAGAAGTACGTCGCGGGCAAGCACCGCGACTGCGCCGAGATCGGCATCGCCTCGATCCAGCGCGAGCTGCCCGCGACGGCCACGCAGGAGCAGATCGAGACGGTCGTCCGCGAGCTGAACGACGACCCGGCCTGCACCGGCTACATCGTGCAGCTGCCGCTGCCGCGCGACATCGACGAGAACCGGGTGCTGGAGCTGATCGACCCGGCCAAGGACGCCGACGGGCTGCACCCGACGAACCTCGGCCGCCTCGTGCTCAACGAGCCGGCCCCGCTGCCCTGCACCCCCAACGGCGTCATCCGGCTGCTGCGCCGGTTCGGGGTGGAGCTGAACGGGGCGCACGTCGTGGTCGTCGGCCGCGGCGTCACCATCGGGCGGTCGCTGCCGCTGCTGCTGACCCGCAAGTCCGAGAACGCCACGGTCACCCAGTGCCACACCGGCACCCGCGACCTCGCCGCCCACCTGCGGCAGGCCGACATCGTCGTGGCCGCGGCCGGCTCGCCGCACCTGATCAAGCCGGCGGACATCAGGCCCGGCGCGGCCGTGCTCGACGTCGGCGTGAGCCGCGACGAGCACGGCAAGATCGTCGGGGACGTGCACCCGGGCGTCGCGGACGTCGCGGGCTGGCTGTCGCCCAACCCCGGCGGGGTGGGGCCGATGACGCGGGCGATGCTGCTGGTCAACGTCGTGGAGGCGGCGGAGGCCGCAACCGGGGCGGGGGCCGCCGCCGGTACGTCCGGGACGGGCAGCGCCGCGCCGGCGGCGCCGTGATGGCCCGCCGCACGGCGTTCCCGACCCGCGGCACGGTACGCCCCGAGGGCGGCGGCCGGGCGGCGTCCGGCCAGGCCCCGCCGCCGGTGCGGCAGTGGCCGATACTCCTGGTGCTGGCGATAGCGGCGGCCGGGCTGATCACGGTGGCCGCGGGCCCGTTCCGCGAGGGCAGCCTCGTCCTCGGCGGGGCGCTGCTCGTCGGCGGTGTGCTGCGCTGGGTGGTGCCGGAGGTGGGCATGCTGGCGGTGCGGTCCCGGTTCACGGACATCATGACGTTCGGGGTGCTGGGTCTGGCCATCGTGCTGCTGGCGCTGGTCGCCATGCCGGACCCGTGGCTGGAACTGCCGTTCGTGGAGGACGCGGTCCACTTCTCCGTACGCTGACGGGCGCGCGGCCCGCGGGGGCGGGACCGTACCCGGGATCTCCACGTCCGTGCTGGCAGATGCGATGCTGGAGCGGGAGCGCGTCAGGGGGACCAAGGGGGAACAAGGGAGTAGCGATGCCTCGCTGGAAGGAGCTGCCGGAGGAGCTCGACCCGCAGATACGGGACTTCGCCGCGCATCTGCGCCGGCTGGTCGACCGCAGCGGCCTGACCGTGGCCGAGGTCGCGGACCGCACCGGGTACAGCAGGTCGTCGTGGGAGCGCTACCTCAACGGGCGGCTGATGCCCTCGCGCGAGTCGGTCGTCGCGTTCGCGGAGGTGACGGACGCGCGGGACGAGCAGCTCATGACCGAGTGGGCCGCCGCGGACCGCGCCTGGAGCCGGGCGGAGCTGCGGAACGAGTCGGCGCTGCGGGCCCTGCGCGCGGCGGAGCCGGGCCCGGACGACACCCCGGAGCCGGCCCCGGGCCGCCCGGGGCGCGGGCTGCGCGGGGTACTCGGCCGGGGCAGGGGGCGCGCCGAGGAGATACCCGGCGCGGGGGAGGCACCGCCTGCCGGGCGGACCGGGGACGCGGCGCCGGGTGCGCGGAAGCCCGTACTCCCCGACGCGACGGAGCGCTCGGCGGTACGGCCCGGGCCCCCGCCGCCGCCGGAGAGGCGGATACGGGCAGAGGAACTGCCGCGCCGCGCGGGGACGGGCGAGCCCGGCGCAGGGGAGAGCGAACCCGGAGCGGGAGCCGCCGGCGGCACCGGGGCGGGGGCCCGGGCGGGGACGCCGAAGGGCACCGGCCGTGGCCCCGACGCCGCCCGCGGTACCGGCCCCGCCGCGGACAACGACGAGACCACCAAGCTCCGCGCCCTCTCCCGTCCCGTCCCCGCCGCCCCCGCGCCGGAGCCGGCCGACGGCACGGCCCGTACCGCCGCGGCAGCCGACCCCGCCCCGCCCCCGCCGGCGCCGTCCGCGCCCGACCGGAGGAACTGGCCCCTGCGCCGCGTGCTCCTCGCGGGCCTCGTCACCCTCCTCCTCGTGGGCAGCGGCTCGGGCGTCGTCTACGTCGGCCACGGCCTGATCTCCGACCCCGGCGTCGAGGAGCAGGAGCCGCGCGGCGGCCCGGCGCCCGGCTCCAGCCCGGCCGGCTCGGCGTCCGGTGACGGGTCCGCGTCCGGTTCGCCGTCCGAGACCGGGGAGTTGCCCGAGGGCGTGGAGTGCCAGGGCGCCGACTGCAACGGCAAGGACCCCGACGAGATGGGCTGCGGCGGCGACTTCGCCCGTACGACCACCGAGACGACCATCGGCGACATGGTCCTGGAGATCCGTTACAGCGAGCCCTGCAAGGCGGCGTGGGCCCGGATCACCGCCGCGGAGCCCGGCTCGACCGTCACCGCGCTGGCCGAACCGCCCGGCGAGGACCCGGTCCGCGAGGACTCGTCGGCCGGGACCAGCGAGGGCTTCACGGCGATGGTCGTCGCCGAGGACCTGGACGCCGTACGGGCCTGCGCGGCGCTCCCCGACGGCACCGCGGCGTGCACGAAGGGCACCCTGCCGTCGTAGCGGCGCCCCCGCACCGCTCCCGCCGTGACCGGGCCCACACCGGCCGCCCTCCGGCACTCCGTGCCAGTCGGATAGATTGACCCCCGGGGGCACGGCTGCCCTTGGTGGCCCGGGCCCCGCCAGCCCGTACACCGGCCCCCTCATCGGAGAGATCACCATGACCCGCACTCCCGACAGCCCCGTCACCGTCACCGTCACCGGCGCGGCCGGGCAGATCGGCTACGCGCTGCTCTTCCGTATCGCCTCCGGCCAGCTCCTCGGCCCGGACGTGCCGGTCAAGCTGCGGCTGCTGGAGATCACCCCGGCCCTCGGCGCCGCCGAGGGCACCGCGATGGAGCTGGACGACTGCGCGTTCCCGCTGCTGCGCGGCATCGACATCACCGACGACCCGAACGTCGCCTTCGCCGGCGCCAACGTCGCGCTGCTCGTCGGTGCCCGCCCGCGCACCAAGGGCATGGAGCGCGGCGACCTGCTGGAGGCCAACGGCGGCATCTTCAAGCCGCAGGGCAAGGCCATCAACGACCACGCCGCGGACGACATCAAGGTCCTCGTCGTCGGCAACCCCGCGAACACCAACGCGCTCATCGCCCGCGCCGCCGCGCCGGACGTACCGGCCGAGCGGTTCACCGCGATGACCCGCCTCGACCACAACCGCGCGCTGTCGCAGCTCGCGAAGAAGACGGGCGCCGCGGTCGGCGACATCAAGAAGCTGACGATCTGGGGCAACCACTCCGCGACCCAGTACCCGGACATCTTCCACGCGGAGATCGCCGGGAAGAACGCCGCCGAGGTCGTGGGCGACGAGAAGTGGCTGGCCGACGAGTTCATCCCGACCGTCGCCAAGCGCGGCGCCGCCATCATCGAGGCGCGCGGCGCCTCGTCGGCGGCGTCGGCGGCCAACGCCGCCGTGGACCACGTCTACTCGTGGGTCAACGGCACCGCGCAGGGCGACTGGGTCTCCATGGGCATCCCGTCGGACGGCTCGTACGGCGTGCCCGGGGGCCTCATCTCCTC
This sequence comes from Streptomyces aculeolatus, assembly GCF_020400605.1. Lineage (GTDB taxonomy): Bacteria > Actinomycetota > Actinomycetes > Streptomycetales > Streptomycetaceae > Streptomyces > Streptomyces aculeolatus. The sequence goes on from NZ_JAINRD010000007.1 coordinate 11,310, forward strand.
GTACCCGGTGACCTGCGCGGACGGTGCGTACGAGATCGTGCAGGGGCTGGAGATCAACGAGTTCTCGCGGACCCGCATCGACGCCTCCGTCAAGGAGCTGGCGGAGGAGCGCGAGGCGGTCAGCGCCCTCGGCCTGGTCTGAGCCCCGCTCCCGCGTCCTTCGAGCCGCGGCGGGCCCCCCCCGGGGGGGGCCCGCCGCGGCTTTTCGCGTGCGGGGCGTACGGGGATATTCGGTTGCGGCCGTACGGGCTCCTCCCTACGGTCGGGCGCATGGTCTCCGAGCCGGTCGACACACCCGAGGCGCACTAGCGAAGCCGCCCCGGCCCCGCCGTCTGCGGGGTCGCTTCGGCCTGCCCTGCTCGACCATTCCGTCCCCGGGACGTCCCCGTGCCTCGATCACCCTTTCCGCACGTGCCCGCACGCCCGCACGTGCACCCCGACACAGCCCTGGTCCTCCGGCCCCTGGTCGGGCGGGATCCCCCGCCCGCGTTCGCCGCACCGCAGCGAACGTCCACCGGAGGAAGGAAACCAGCGTGTCCAGCTCGATGTTCAGGAAGAAGTCGCGGTCCCGCGTCCGCCACCACCGCGCGCAGTGGCGCGGCCGGGTCTCCGTACCCGCGCTGACGCCGTGCCCCAACACGGCGTGCGGCGAGCCCAAGCCGTCGCACACCGCCTGCCCGCACTGCGGGCAGTACAAGGGGCGGCAGGTCTTCCGCCCGTAGTGCCGCGCGGTACCCGGCCGGGGCCGTCCGGCCCCGGCCGGGGTACCTGAAGGGGGTACGTCCTTGACTCGAAGGTGACTCTCGGCTAGTCGAGCGCTACGCTCGGTCCACTCAACGAGCGGACTTAGGGGACGAGTTGTCGCAGAGCGGAGAGTTTTCGACCGCGCCCGTGCCGCGACCCGCGGGGCCGGTGACCACCGGCAGCCCACCGCCCCGGGCCAGCGAGGCCACCCGGCTGCTGTGCGCGGGGGTCTACCTCGACCCGGGGTTCCGGCGCAGGATGCTGCAGGAGCTGGTCGAGCACGGGGAGCGCGCGGTCGCGCCGTCGCTGGGCATCGACGTCGTCACCGTACTCGCGCATGCCCTGCGCTCCCGCGGACGCGAGACGGCGACGGCGCTGTGGGTGCTCGCGATCTGGGTGGTGTTCGCCGTCTGCGACTGGGTGGTGGCGAAGGGCACCCCGTTCGTGGGCGTGTCCGCGTTCGCGTACGCCTTCCCGTGCCTCCTGCTGTGGATCGCGGCCGTGGCCGGCGGGCGCGGCGGGTTCGACGTCTACGGCGCCGGCCCGCGCGCCACCCTCGGAGGGCAGCGGCTGTGGCGGGTGCGCGTCGCACTGGGGATGCGCCTCGTGGCGTACGTCTACATGGCCTTCTACTGGGTCGCCGCCCTGTACTTCCTCACGCAGGGGCTGTGGACGGCGGTGGTCTTCCCGCTGCTGCTGGTGTGGCCGGTCTGGGCGTACCGGCTCGGGATGGAGAAGGTCGCGCGCGACGAACTCTCCCCGGCCGCGTTCCCCGGCGCCGCTCCGCCCGGCGTGCCGGAGCCGTACCAGGGGATCGCCGCGGCCATCGCCCACGAGCAGTACTCGCGGCTCACCGTCTACGACTTCGACCGCCCCTTCGTCGGCTACGGCATCCCGCACGAACCCTGGTCGCTGGCCGTGGAACTGAAGCGGCGCCCCGACGCGCCCGGCGGTGAGCGGCTGACCAGCCGCAAGGTCGTCGAACTGATCCTGCCGCGGCTCGCCGCCCTCCGCGACGCGACCGCCGCCGGCAGCCGGGACCGGCTGAGGGACCTGGAGGTCGCGCACCTGGTGTACCTCCCCCCGCCCCCGCAGCGCGGCGACGTCCGGCGCGACGACGCCGCCGTCGACCAGCACGTCGGCGGCTCCGTCGACGAGGGCGGCGAGGCCCGCCGCTACTTCCTGCGCGTCCGGGTCGGCGCGTGGTCGGAACTGGTCGTGGTGACCATCCTGGTGCGGGTGCACACGCAGGGCGGAATGCTCGTGCTGGAGGTCGTGCCGCACGTACTGCCGCCGGTCCGGCCGGAGTTCCGCGAGATCGACCGCCTGGGTGCCCGCACCGGCGGCGCACGGACCTTCACCCGCGCGCTCCTGAGCGCGCCGACCGCGTCGATCGCGTCGGTCGTCTCCATGTGCGGCACCCTGGCCTCGGTGCTGCGCGCGTGGCTCGCCGACGCCGCGAGGCTGCCGGGGGAGGGCCCGGCGGCGTCGGTGCGGGAGTTGGGGGCGTCGCCGCAGATCTCGCTCTTCCAGCGGATGGACGTGAGCCGGTACGTGAAGACGGTCCGCGACCGCATCGCGAGCGGCGTGACCGAGGCGCTGCGGGAGAGCGGCTACGAGACCGGGGAGTTCGAGCAGTACATCGTCAACGTGAACGAAGGCGGTGTCTACATCGGCGCGATGAGCGGCGGCGCGGTGGCGTCGGGCCAGGGCGCCACGGCGACGGCGCGCACCGACGGCGGTGCGGGAGGGGCGGGATCGTGAGCGGTACGGCGGAGGACGAGCGGGGAGAGGCGGGGCCGGACGTGAGCGGACGGGACGACGAGACGGCGCGGGGCGGGGTGCGCATCGGGAACATGACCGGGGGTGCGGTGGCCGCGGGCGAGGAGGCCCGCGCGGAGGACCGCAGCCGGCGGCCGGCGGAGCCCGCGCCGCCCGCGGCGGCGCCCGGCGCGGGGATGCCCGGGGTGCCTCCCGTGCCGGCGGCTCCGCCGCCGGTGGTGCCGCCGCCCTTGCCCGGAGGGATCAGTATCGGCACGATGTCGGGCGGCGCCGCGGCCCAGGGGCCGCGGGCGCAGGCCGTCGACTCCTCGGTACGGTTCGTCGTGCAGGCGGACGCCGGGGCGCTGGTGGCGAGTCTCCGTGCGCTGCGTGCCGAGTTGCTCGCGCAGCCGCCCTCGGAGACGGCCGTCGCCGACGAGCAGGAACTGATCGAGCTGGAGAACGAGGCGCGGGCGGGCCGCGGGGACCGTACCCGGCTGGAACGCCTTCGGGACCGGCTGGAGTTGGGGCAGATCGCCGCCACGGGCAGCGCCGCCGGGGCGGCGGCGGTGGAGTCGATCGCCAGATTGCTCGGCTGAGAGCCGGGCGGGGGGACAGGGGAGAGGTACATGAGCAGCGGCGGGTCGTACTGGGACGAGGACGCGCAGCAGTGGCTGCAGGGACCCGCGGTCCCCCCGCCTCCGGCAATGCCCCCGCCCCCACTGGCCCCACCCGCGCAGCCGCCACCGCCGCTACCGCCGGAGCCGCCGTCGCCGGAGGCCGCGCGGGACGGGGCAGGTGACTCCGTACCCGGTCAGGCGGCCCGGGAGGAACCGGATCGGCCTGCGGGAGAAGGGACTTCCGACGCTGCCGCGGAGGACGGGGTGCGGGACGCGGCGCCGGCCGGGGCGGATCAGGTGGGCGGGTCTGCCGGCGCCGATGCCCCGGCTGACGCGCCGGTCCGGCCGGACCCGGACCAACCCGCCGCAAACGCCGACGACTTGACCGGCGAACCGCCCGCCTCCGCGGAGGACGAGGCCGCGGACGACGACGTGTCCGACGCGTCGGACCGGGCCGCAGGGGACGCGGCTCCAGAACCGGCGGGCGCGGACGGGGACGGTTCCGCCGTGGACGGCCCGGCGGACGACCCGGCCGCGCCGCCGGAGGACGGGACTCCGGCCGGCGGCGTGCCCGACGCGCCGGACCAGGACGTGGAGGACAGCGTCCCCGAGCCGCCGGGCGCGGACCGGTCCGCCGGGGACGCCGCGGCGGACGACCGGGCCCCCGAGCCTGCGGACGCGCCTCCGGCGCAGGCGCGGGAGTGGTGGGAGGACCGGGCCGCGCAGTCACCGCCGGCCGGACCCGGGGCCGAACCGCCGCCGCCCACCGCGCTCGACTGGTCCCAAGGCGCCGCGGCCGCCCCGCCGCCGCCCCTGACCGCGCCCGACCTGGGTCCCCAGCCCGGCGCCGGCGTGCTGCCCCCGCCGCCCGACCTGCCGACGCAGTCCGCCCACCCGCCGCCCCCCACCGCCCCCGGCTGGGGACCGGAACCCGGCGCCGTGACACCGGCGTCCGCCCTCCCCACGCAGTCCGCCACCCCGCCGCCGGAGCCTGCCGGGTACGACCACGGGCACGCCCCCGACGCCTCGTACGACCACTACGCCGCCGCCTACACTCCGTACCCCGGCTTCGAACTCGGCGTCGAGTCCCAGCCGCCGCCGCGCCGCCGCGGCGTGATCGCGGCCGTGGTGGGGCTCGTCGTGATCGTCGGCAGCGCGCTCGGCGTCGGCGGCTGGCTGCTCCTCGACGGCGGCGACGACGGCGAGAAGGCGGCCGAGCCGCAGCGCAGCGCCGCCGCCGGGCCCAAGGCGCCGACGGAGGACTCCGCCCCGCCGTCCGAGCCCGCCTCGCCGTCCCCCTCGGAGTCCGCCCTGCCGCCCGGCTACCTCCTCGCCATCGAGGACGGGTACTCCCTCGCGGTCCCCGAGGACTGGGAGCGGCGTTCCGAGGGCGTCTCCGTGTTCTACGAAGAGCCCCTCGCGGGCGGCGCGTTCATCCAGGTCTACGAGGTGACCGAGCAGGTCACCCCGTTCGAGGCGGTGCAGATAATCGAAGGCACCAAGGAGGGGGCGGAGGGCTACCGGCGCAACGACATGGCGGACATGGGCAACGCCGCGGAGTACGACTACACGTACACCGACGAGGAACTCGGCCCGCGGCGCGTCCTGCTGCACGACCTGGAGACCGCGGACGGGAAGATGTACGCGCTCCTCGTCTCGGGCCCGGAGGCGGACTGGCCGCGGCAGCGGGACATCGTCGACCAGATGACGGAGTCGTTCTGCACGGACGCGGAGTGCGCGGAGACGGGCAGCCCCTGAGGGCCCGCCTCCGCCGCCGTCACCCGGCCGGGGCGTCTCCGCGCAGTTCCGCCGCCAACTCCCGTACGGCCGTCAGCGTCCGGTCGAGCAGCCCGCCCCCGAAAGTGATCCTGCTCGCCCCCAGCCTCCCCAGCTCCACCGGGTCCGGGCCGTCCGGTACGGCCAGGGCGTTGACCGGCAGCCCGATCTCGTCCGCCAGCAGCCGCAGGTGCCGCGGCGGTGCCCCGATGGGGTACACGCCGTCGGCGCCCGCCGCCGCGTACCGCCGGCCCCGTTCGACCGCGGCCCGCGGGTCCGCGACCCCGCGGACGAACGTGTCGACGCGGGCGTTGACGAACAGCCGGTCACCCGCCTCGGCCCGTACCTCCGCGAGGAAGTCCGCCTGCTCCGCCGCGTCCCGCAGGGTCTTGCCGGGGTGCACCGTGTCCTCCAGGTTGCAGCCCACCGCACCGGCCGCCAGCAGCCGTTCGACGAGTTCGCGTGGCGGCAGGCCGTAGCCCGCCTCCACGTCCGCGGTGACCGGCACGTCCACGGCGCGGGCGATCCGGGCGACCGCCGCGAACATCTCGCCCACGGGGGTGGCCTCGCCGTCTCCGTAGCCCAGCGCCCTGGCGATGCCCGCGCTCGGTGTGGCCAGCGCCGCGAAGCCGGCGTCCGCGAAGACGCGCGCGCTCGCCGCGTCCCACGGACCCGGCAGCACCAGCGGGTCCGCCGCCGCCCGGCCGTGGTGCAGGGCCCGGAACTCCTCCACGCCGCTCGTCACTTCCGCACTCCCGTCACGCCTGCGCCGCCCGTCACATCCACGCTCCCGCCTCGTCTCCGCTGCCCGTCACATCCACGCTCCCGTCGTGCCCCCGCCATCCGTCGCACCTGGCGCCCAGCGGCCCGCCCGAGCTCCCTTCACTCCTCCTCGTGGTGGTACCGGCCCGGCTGGTAGTGCCCCGCCTCCGCCCTGCTGGTCACACACCACCGGTTCCACGCGTTGATCACCGTCAGCACCCCGATGAGCCGCGCCAGCTCCTGCTCCTCGAAGTGCTTGGCCGCCCGCTCGTACACCTCGTCCGGTACGAACCCGTCGGTCAGCACCGTCACCGCCTCGGCCAGGGCGAGCGCCGCCTGCTCCTTCTCCGTGTACAGGTGCGGCACCTCCGCCCAGGCGTTCAGGAGGTACAGCCGCTGCTCGGTCTCGCCGGCGGCGCGCGCGTCCTTGGAGTGCATGTCGATGCAGAACGCGCAGTGGTTGATCTGGGAGGCCCGGAGCTTCACCAGCTCGTAGACGACCGGGTCGAGGCCCTTCTTGGCCGCTTGTTCCACCCTGACCAGGGCGCGCTGGACGTCGGGTGCGAGTGCGTAGAGGTCGAGACGCTGTGTCATGCCTCCACGCTAGGACCTGGTATCCCAGATGTAAGGTCCATTTACATGGCGGATTCCTGGGCCACTTCGGCGGAGCTGCACGACGTCCACCGCTCCCTCGACCTGCACGTCGACGTCCGCGCCGGCACCCGCGGCGCCGGCGCCGCCCTGATCAGGTCGCTGCGCGACGCGGTGCGTACGGGCCGGCTCGCGCCCGGCACCCGGCTGCCGTCGTCCCGGGCGCTGGCCGCCGACCTGGGGGTGGCGCGCAACACGGTGGCCGACGCGTACGCCGAGCTGGTCGCCGAGGGCTGGCTGACCGCCCGGCAGGGTTCCGGCACCCGCGTCGCCGCCCGCAGCGAGCCCCGCCGGACCACGGCGCGGGCCGCGACGCAGGAGCCGCCGCCGCACCCGCTCGACCGGCAGGCGACGTACAACCTGCTGCCCGGCGCCCCCGACGCCGCCCGCTTCCCGCGCGCCGCGTGGGCCGCCGCCGCGCGGCGGGCGCTGCTGGCGGCACCCTCGGCGGCGTTCGGGCACCAGGGCCCCGGCGGGCGGGTGGAGCTGCGGCGGGCGCTGGCCGGGTATCTGGCGCGGGCGCGCGGGGTGTACGCGGAGCCGGCGCGGATCGTGGTCTGCGCCGGGTTCACCGGCGGGCTGCGGCTGCTGGCGGAGGTGCTGCGGGCGGAGGGCGCGCGGCGGGTCGCGGTCGAGCCGTACGGGCTGGGGCTGCACCGCCGCCTGATCACCGGCGCCGGGCTGCGGACGGTGCCGCTGCCGTACGACGACGGGGGCATCGCCACCGCCGCGCTGCCCGCGACCGGCGCGGGCGCCGTCCTCCTCACCCCGGCGCACCAGTTCCCCACCGGCGTCGCCCTCGCGCCGGAGCGGCGCGCGGCGGCCGTCGACTGGGCGCGGGCGACGGGCGGGGTGGTGCTGGAGGACGACTACGACGGCGAGTTCCGCTACGACCGGCAGCCGGTGGGGGCGCTGCAGTCGCTCGACCCGGAGCACGTGGTGCACCTCGGCACGGTCAGCAAGAGCCTGTCGCCCGCGCTGCGGCTGGGCTGGATGGTGCTGCCGGAGCGGCTGTCGCGCGGGGTGCACGTGGAGCAGTCGCTGAGCCGTACGCCGCCGGGGGTGGTGGACCAGCTCACGCTCGCAGAGTTCCTCGACTCCGGCGGCTACGACCGCCACGTACGCGCGGCCCGCCAGCGCTACCGCCGCCGCCGCGACCGGCTCGTCGCCGAGCTGGCCCGGCGGGCACCCCGGGTGACGGTGACCGGGATCGCCGCGGGCCTGCACGCCGTCGTCCGGCTGCCGCCGGGCACCGAGCGGCGGGTGCTGGCGCGGGCGGCGCGGGAGGGCCTCGCGGTGGCCCGGCTGGGGGCGTACGCGCACGGCAGCGCGGCGTGGGAGGAGGGCGGCGACTTCACCGCGCCGGCCCCGGCGGGGGAGACGCCGGGGGCGCGGGGGGAGGCGCTGGTGGTGGGGTACGGGACGCCGCCCGACCACCTGTACCCGGGGGCGCTGGCGGCGCTGTGCCGGGTGCTGGAGGCGGAGACGTAGAGCGCGAAGGGTACGGGCGCCGCGGGCGTCCGTACGCTGCCGCTCACGCCCGCGGCGACTCCAGCCGCACCATCGTGATGTCCGACGGCGCCCCCACCCGCACCGGCGGCCCCCACGCCCCGGCGCCGCGGGTGACGTACAACTGCGTGTCGCCGTACCGCTCCAGCCCCGCCAGCGTCGGGTTCGCCGCCTCGGCGATGTACGTGACCGGCCACATCTGCCCGCCGTGCGTGTGGCCGGACAGCTGGAGGTCGACGCCGTGGTCGACCGCGTCGTGGATCACGACCGGCTGGTGCGCCAGCAGCACCGAGGCGCGGGAGGTGTCGCGGTCGCCGAGGGCGCGGGCGAAGTCCGGGGCCCTGCCGACGTCCTCGCCGGAGACGTCGTTGACGCCGGCGAGGTCGAAGCCGGCCAGCTCGGTGCGGGCGTTCTCCAGCGGGTGCAGGCCGAGTTCGCGGAGGTGGTCGAGCCACTCGGCGGCGCCGTCGGCGCCGGTGAAGTACTCGTGGTTGCCGGTGACGAAGAACGAGCCGTCGCGCGCCTCCAGCTGCCCCAGCGGCTGCGCGGCCGTACCGAGGTGGTCGACGGAGCCGTCCACGAGGTCGCCGACGACGGCGACGAGGTCGGGGCGCTGCGCGTTGATGGTGTCGACGATCCGCTGGGTGTGCCCGCGGCCGAGGACGGGGCCGAGGTGGATGTCGCTGACGACGGCGATGCGGTAGCCGTGGGCGGACGCGGGCAGCTTGGTCAGCGGGACGCTGACGTTCTTCACCCGGGGGGCGCGGCCCAGCACGCCGTACGCCCCGTACGCGACGGTCCCGGCGGCGACGGCGGTGGCGCCGATGGCGACGGTACGGGCGACGAAGAGCCGCCGCGACACGTCGGCACCGCCGCCCCCGTCCCCTTCCCCGTCCGCGGCACCGGCGCCCTCTGCGCCGGCCTCTGCGTCGGCCCCGGCGGGACCGTCCGCGACGCCGGTGGCCGGCCCCAGCCGCAGCGGGGCCTTCGTCCCCGTACCGCCGCCTCCGCCCGCGCCGCCGGCCTCCGCGGCCGACTCGCCCTCCGCCGCCTCCGACACCGCCACCTGCTGCGCGAGGGCCGCGACGGCCGCCTCGCGCTCCGCCTCACCGGCCGGCGCCGGGGTCAGCGCACCGCCGGCAGCGCCCTCGGCCCGCCGCTGGAGCACCCGCAGCAGCACCGGCCGCACCAACTCGCCCACCGCCAGCGCCAGCAGCAGATACAGCAGCATCGCCAGCCACATCAGCCCGGGCCACCCCAGCGCCTGCTGCACCGGCATCGGCGCCCCGGCCCGCTCCGAGGCCACCGCCGCGAACGCCATCAGCGGCAGCAGCACCACCGCCGGCGTCGCGACCCGCCGCGGCCAGCCGCCGCGCCGCATGGTGTCGCGGACCAGCCGCCGCCACACGTACCAGTGGGCCCCGGCGACGAGGAGCAGCATCCCGATCGCGATCGGCACGAACACCACGGCCCTACCTCCCGGCCCCGGCCGCCGCCTCGCGCACGTCGCCGCCCGCGTCTGCCTGCGTACCCTCTTCCGCGCCCGCGCCCGCGTCCGCCGAGGCACCGCCGGCCCGCCGCCCGGCCCGTACGCCGCGCAGCCCCAGCCACCCGATCGTCGTACCGAGCAGGAACGACGTCACGGCCAGCGTGAGGTGCACCCAGAAGTACCCCGTGGGGTCCCCGTCCTCGAATGCCAGCCCACTGGAGTCCTTCCACAGATTCCGGACAAACGTGATCCAGATGAACCAGGACCACCCGCCGAAGGCGAGCAGAAACCAGGACGCGCGGCGTGAGAGGTGCATGCGCCTAGCCTCGCACCCCGCCCCGCGAAGCGGCGTCCGGGGCCGCGTGAGCCCGAAAAGCACCCCGGGCCCGCACGGCCTTCGCGGGGCGGGGCCGGTGCGCTAGATGATCGGGGGCCGGCCCAGCCGGGACATGCGCCACACCGTGCGCCAGCGCATGGGCCGGCGGCCGCCGCAGTCCGTGCGCAGCCCCTCGCCGAAACCGCCGAACCAGGCGCGCAGCCCCGACGGCGAGCGGACGCGCGCCACGGTCAGGGCCAGCCACGTGCCGAGGTAGACCGGGACCAGCGGGAGCGGGAGGTGCCGGCGGGCGAGCCACACGCGGTTGCGGGCCGTCATGCGGTAGTAGACCGCGTGCCGGGCGGGGGAGGTCTTCGGGTGCTGGAGCAGCAGCTCGGGGTCGTAGACGACCTTCCAGCCGGCGTCCAGCGCCCGCCAGGCGAGGTCCGTCTCCTCGTGGGTGAAGAAGAAGTGGCCCGGCCAGGTGCCGACCTCGTCCAGCATGCGCATCGACAGGGCGTGCCCGCCGCCGAGGAACGTGGTCACCTCCCCGCCGCGCATCGGATCGCCGGCCCGCAGCCGCGGCACGTGCCGCCGCTGGGTGGCGCCGGTGGCGTCGGCGATGCGGAAGCTGACGACGCCCAGCCGCTCGTCGGCGGCGTAGTGGTCGCGCAGCCGGGTGAAGACCTCGTCGTCGACGAGCAGTCCGTCGTCGTCGAGGTCGACGACCACGTCCACGTCCCCGAAGGCGCGCAGCTCGTCGATCGCGACGTTGCGCCCGCCCGCGACGCCCAGGTTCTCGGGCAGCTCGACGGCGGTCACGCCGTCGCCGAGGTCCGGCAGCGCGCAGCCGTTGCCGACGACCACCACCCGCGCGGGCCGCACCCGCTGCCCGGCCACCGACTCCAGCAGGGCGGTCAGTTCGGCGGGGCGCGTGCCCATGGTCAGGACGGCGACCCCGAGGCGCGGCACGGACACGGCGGGCACTCCAGACGTCGACAGCGGTGCCCGCGATGGTAGCCGTTCACGGCCCGGCCACCTTCTCTTACGCGGTGTGTTGCCGGGGCTAGGCCGACTGCCGGCTCCTGTCGATGTGTGCCGCCGAGATCCGGGCGCCGCCGCTCGCCTTCCACAGGCGCGCGTTGTCGTCGGCCGCGGTGGCCAGGGCCTTGCCGTCGGGGCTGAACGCCACGGCCCAGACTTCTTCCCTGTGCCCCGTCAGAACGGCCGCGGACTCGCGCGTCGCGACGTCCCACAGGCGCACCGCCTTGTCCCGGCCCGCGGTGGCCAGGGTTTCGCCGTCCGGGCTGAACGCCAGCCGGACGACGCCGTTTTTGTGGCCGGCGAGGGTGGCCGTGCGCTTGCGCGTGGCGACGTTCCACAGGCGTGCCCTGTTGTCGTCCGCGGCGGTGGCCAGGGTTCTGCCGTCCGGACTGAACGCCACGGCCTGGACCCACGATCCGTGGCCGGAGAGGGTGTCCGTGGTCTCGCGCGTGGTGATGTCCCACAGGCGCACCGCCTCGTCCGAGCCGCCGGTGGCCAGGGTCCTGCCGTCCGGGCTGAACGCGACGGTGCGGACCTCGGCTTCGTGGCCCGTGAGGGTGGCTATGCGCTCGCGCGTGGCGACGTTCCACAGGCGCACCTTGGCGTCCTCGCTGCCGGTGGCGAGGATCTTGCCGTCGGGGCTGAACGCCACGGCCCAGACTCCACTGTCGTGGCCCGTGGAGATGGTGTCGGCGACCTTGCGCTCGGCCACGTTCCACAAGACCACGCCGTCGTCGTACGAGCCGCCGGTGGCCAGGGTCCCGCCGTCCGGGCTGAGCGCCACGGACGACGCCGGCTCCGCGGACTTGGGGCTCGTCCTGGGTTCGCCCGTCGCCACGTCCCAGAGCCTGATCTTTCCGGCGTCGCTGACGGTGACGAGCGTCCGGTCGTCCGGGAACGCCACACCTTCGGCCCCGTCCGCGATACGGAGGGTCGCGGCGCTGGCAACGGTGATCTTCTTCGGTTCTTCGCGCAGGCCGATGATCGCCGCGGTGCCGCCGGCGCCCGCGACAACGGTGGCGCCGAGGGCGAGGAGGGCCCGGCGGCGGGTCGGGTTCCGCGGCGGCCGGCCGGCGGCGGAGAGGGGTTTTGCGGCGTCCGCGGGCTCCGTGGCCGCGTGCGCGCGTGCCCCGGCGTCCTTCGGCACGTCCGGTGCCGTCGCCGGATGCGTGGGCTCAGCCGCGTCCGGCTTCTCCGACCTGTCCGCCGGGCGGTCGGTCGCGGACCGCTGCGCGGGCACGTCGTGGTGGCGGGTGATGTCCGCCGTGACGGCCGCGGGGAGCCAGCCGCCGGTACGCCGCAGAACGCCGCCTTCGGAGGCCGCCCGGCACAGGCCGATGACCTCGGCGGCGGACGGCCGCTCGGCGGGGTCCTTGGCCAGGCACCGGCGCAGCAGGGGCAGCAGGGCCTCGGGAACGTCCGCCAGGTCCGGCTCCTCGTGCACGATGCGGTACAGCACGCCGTGCGACTGGCCTTCCCCGAACGCGGGCGTGCCCTTCGCGGCGTACGTGACGAGCTGGCCGAGGGAGAAGATGTCGGTGGCCGGGCCGATGCCCTTGTTCAGGGCCTGCTCGGGCGACATGAAGGGGGGCGTGCCCACGGCGACCCCGGTCTTCGTGACCGCCGTCGCGTCGACGGCGCGCGCGATGCCGAAGTCGATGACGCGGGGGCCGTCCGTGGCCAGCAGCACGTTGGACGCCTTCAGGTCGCGGTGCACGATGCCCTCCCCGTGCACGGCCTGGAGCGCCTCGGCCACCCCCGCGGCTAACAGCAGGACGGACGCGACGGGCAGCGTGCCGTGGCGGGTGACCGCCGCGGCGAGGGTCGGGCCCTGGACGAAGGCGGTGGCGAGCCACAGCGGGGCGGTGTCGATCTCGCTGTCGATGACGGGCGCGGTGTACAGGCCGTGCACCCGCCGGGCGGCGGCCACCTCCTGGCGGAAGCGGCGCCGGAAGTCCGGGTCGCCGGCCAGCTCCGGGCGGATCGCCTTGATGGCGACCGGCCGCCCGGCCAGGGTGTGCGAGAGGTAGACCGCGCCCATGCCGCCGGCGCCGAGCCGTGCGGCGAGGACGTAGTCGCCCAGCTGCACGGGGTCGTCGGCCTCCAGCGGCTGGAAGACCGAGCCCTGCGCACGCGCACCCGGGTCCGCGTCCTGTCCGCCCATACCGATGGGTCCCCCCGGGGTCGTCAACTCCACTGCTGTGCCGTGCGCGTGATCCTAACGGCGCGCCCCCGACACCCACCGCCCAGGTACACGCACCCAAGCGGCCCACGGGTTGCGCCCCCCCCGGCCCCGGCATCAGCGGAACGCCTCGAAGGCGGCCGCGGCCACCAGACCCGCACCTGCCAGCGTGGCGACGACCCCGAAGACCCGGGCGAAGCCGGCGTAGAAGGATTCGGACGCCTCGACCAGCGATCCCCTCCTGAGCATGCGGACCCCCCGCCCGCGGGGGTCGCGGAGCATCATCACGCCCACGGAAAGGAAGAGGGCGCCGCCGAGCGAGAAGGCGATGATCCCGGGCAGCGGCATCCGGTCGGCTTGCACCGCCGCCAGCAGCATGAACGACTCCGAACGCAGGTCGACCGACGCGCCCACCGGTGGGGCGCGCGGGCGTAGGACACGCGGAAGGTGGCCGCGAACACGGTACCCGCGGGAGCGGGGGAGCAGGGGCCGTGGGAAATGGGGTGGCGGGGGGGCTGGTGGGGGGTGAGGATCGGGGGGTGGTCATCTTCCTGGAGACCGGCCGTCTCACCCTGCGCCCGTTCACCGCGGGCGACGCCGACGACCTGATCGCCCTCGACGGCGATCCCGAGGTCATGCGGTTCATCAACGGCGGCCGCCCCACCACCCGCGAGGCGGTGGAGAACCGTGTCCTGCCCCGGCTCCTGCACGACTACCCCTGGGGGACCCGCGGGTACTGGGCCGCGCAGGAGAAGGGCACCGGCACCTTCCTGGGCTGGTTCGAGTTCCGGCCGGTGGCCGCGGACAGCCCCGCCGTCGTCGAACTCGGCTACCGCCTCAACAGGGCCGCCTGGGGCCGCGGTTACGCCACCGAAGGCTCCCGCGCGCTGATCCGCAAGGGGTTCACGGACCTGGGGGTCGAGCGGGTCACGGCCAACACGATGGCCGTGAACGCCGGTTCCCGGCGCGTCGTGGAGAAGTCGGGGCTGTCCTTCGTACGGCACTTCACCGGCGACTGGCCCGAGGCCATCGAGGGCTCGGAGCACGGCGAGGTCGAGTACGCACTCACCAGGGCCGACTGGGAGGCAGCCGCCCTCCCCGGAGCCCCCGACCAGCCCCCGCGCCGCTAGATCGCCGGCCGGCGAAGTACCGACCCAGGATCTCCGGGCTGTCGGGAGTGAAGGTCCACTCCCGAAGGACCCGCGGCAGGTCGGACTCGTTCAGCCAGCCGTGCCAGGCGACCTCCTGCGGGTCCGGCGTGACGGCCCGCGGAACGACGGCGTCGCACACCCCGAGCCAGTGCGGGCTCAGCCCGCTCCGGTTGAGGAACGTGAACCGGAAGCGCACCGCCGCCGACACCCCCAGCTCCTCCGCCAGTTCACGGGCGGCCGCCTGCTCGTACGACTCCCCGGCCGCCACGGCGCCGCCGACCCCGACCTCGTAGTGCCCCGGGAACCGGGGCACTTCCGAGGCGCGCCGGTGGACGAGGATCCGGCCCCGCGGGTCGTGGCACACGGCCACGGCGACCCGGTGCAGCCAGCCCTCCCGGACGGCCTCTCTCCGGCTCACCGGCCCCAGCACACGGTCCTGTGCGTCGACGCGTTCCACGACTTCATCCACGGCCCACACCCTCGCAGGGCCCACCGACAGCAGCCCCCGGCTCCGGACCACGCCCACGGCCCCTCCTGCCGGAGTAGCCTGTGTGTCGCGGGCATGACCAGGGGGGTCGCGGGGGCCCGTGCCGGCATACGAGGGTGGGGAATGTACCCGAGCGACTTAGCGGCGATGGCCGCCCATGCGGTGATCTCCGTCGTGGGGGGCGCGGCCGGCACGGCCACGTCCACGTTCGTCCAGGAGAGGCTGCGCCGCTCCGACCGCGGGCGCGCCGCGCTCGACGGCCTGACCGCCGCGCCCGGCGACCCCGAAGCACAGCGGGAGGTGCGCGCGGCGCTCGCCGAGGCGATCGACGGCGACGCCGAGTTCGCGGACCGGCTCGCCGTCATGCTGCACGCGCCCGTCCACAACGCCACCGGCAGTGTGGTCATCTCCGGCAGCGACGTGAAGGGCAGCCAGATCACGCTGGGCCCGCTGACCGTCAACAGGACACCCGCCGGGCGCGCCACGCTCGCGCTGGGGGCCGCGCTGCTCGCGGTCCTGATCGCGCTCGGGGCGTACGGCGGCGTGACGGTCATCACCGACGGCGACTCCGACGACGGCTACGCGCCGCGCGCGCTGACGGCCGCCGAGACGAAAGAGGTCCTGCCGAACCTGCGGAGCCTGCCCCCCGACTGGGAGGAGCGCAACGCACCGGCCTCCCAGCGGGACTCGCCCTGCCACGTGGGGGCGTCCGAGTACGTCCAGCAGCCGCACGAGGGCGCGACGACGGTGGAGGCCGAGTTCAACGTCGCGGCGTGCCGGAGCGTCAAGGTGGCGGCCGACGCGTACACGGAGTCGTCCGAGACCTTCAAGGCGAGCAACGAGGCGACGTCGGTGTCGTTCCCCAGCGAGGCGGACCAGGCGGTCGCCCTCCGGCACACCAACTTCGACCTCGACGAGACCGTCGTCACCGTGCTGGCCCGGCAGGGCACCGTAGTCTGCTGGCTGGGGCTCGAACCGGTGAACGACCTGGAGGACCACATGGCGGTCGTCGAGGAACTCATGGGCGTCTGCACCGACCGGGCCCGCGAGGTGCAGACGGGGTCCTGACGACCCTCCGACTCATCCGGGGGCGCTCCTCGGCCAACTAGCGCACCTCGGTGTCCACATCGACGGCGACTCCAGATAGGTTCGCGACGTGCCGACATCTCATGTGACTATCCGCGGCGCCGCGCTCGCCGCCGCCGCCACGCTCCTGTCGCTCGGGGGCGTCGCACCCGCCGCGGCCCAGGACGACAAGCCGCGGCCGCCCGATCAGATGTCGAACGTCGGGGGCACCCTCCTCGGCCAGCCCGGCACCCACGTCGACCTCGGCACCGGCGCCCCCGAGCTGCCGAAGAAGCTCACCGGCCGGTCCTGGGTCGTCGCCGACGCCGAGAGCGGCGCGGTCCTCGCCGCGCACAACGCGCACTGGAAGCTGCCCCCGGCCAGCACGCTGAAGATGCTCTTCGCGGAGACCCTGCTGCCCCTGTTCAACAAGGAGGAGAAGCACAAGGTCGCCCCCGAGGAGCTGGAGGGCATGGGCGAGGGCAGCAGCCTCGTCGGCATCAAGGAGGACCTCACCTACACCGTCCGCGAGCTGTGGCTCGGGGTCTTCCTCCGCTCCGGCAACGACGCCGTGCACGTGCTGTCGGCCATGAACGGCGGCGTCGACGCCACGGTGCAGGCCATGAACGACCGGGCGCGCGAGCTGGGCGCCGAGGACACGCACGTCGTCAGCCCCGACGGGTACGACGCGAAGGGGCAGACCTCCAGCGCGTACGACCTCACGCTCTTCGCCCGCGCCGGCATGCAGAACCCCGACTTCCGCGCGTACGCCGCCACCCCCCGGGCGAAGTTCCCGGGCGGGAAGAAGGGCAAGAAGCGCGAGTACTTCGAGATCCAGAACACCAACCGGCTGCTGACCGGCGACGTCGACGTGGACGTCTACAAGGGCATCGCCGGCATCAAGAACGGCAACACCACCAACGCCGGCGCCACCTTCACCGGCGTCGCCGAGCGCGACGGCCGGGTGCTGCTCGTCACCGTCATGCACCCGGACGAGGACGAGTCGAACGCCGTCTACAAGGAGGCCGGCAAGCTGCTGGACTGGGGCTTCAAGGCCGCCCCCGCCGTGCAGCCGGTCGGCGAGCTGGTCCCGCCGGAGGGCATGCGCCAGGAGGACGGCGCGGGCCAGGACTCCGGCAAGAACGCCGACGACGGCAAGGGCACCGCCGGCTCCGGCGAGCAGCCGTCCGCGTCCGACGGCACCGGGGCCGCCACCGCGCACGAGGAGGAGGGCGGCGGCGTCGGCACGGCGCTCGCCATCACCATCGGCTCAGTCGCGCTGCTCGCGATCGTCGCCTACGTCATCCACCGCCGCTGGCCGCTTCCCGACCTCGTCGGGCGTGGCCGTCCAGGCGGCGCAATAGAGCAGGAGGCGGGCCATGAAGTTGATCCAGACGACAAGGGCGACGGGGACGCCGAAGGCGCCGTAGACGCTCTTTCCGGCGATGCCGCTGAAGTACCCGCTGAGAAGAAGCTTGAGTAGCTCGAAGCCCACCGCCCCGCCGAGCGCGGCCTGCACCACCCGCCGCCGCGGCGGGTGGACGCCGGGCAGCCGGGTCAGGACGTAGACCAGCAGCAGGAACCCCGCGGTCACGGCGGCGGCGAACGCGGCCACCTCCAGCAGCGCGCCGCCCCAGCCACCCTCCTTGACGCCGAGCGCGCCGAGCACCGCGTCGGCGGCGGTCGTGGCCGTGATCGAGACGGTCAGCGAGACGAGCACGGTGCCGCCGAGGCCCAGCAGGATGAGGGCGTCCTTGCCCTTGCCGAGGAACACGTTCTCGGAGGGGTCCGACCGGTCCCACACGGCGCGCAGGCAGTCGCGCAGGGTGCTGATCCAGTTGATGCCGGTGAAAAGCAGCGCGGCCAGTGAGATGAGTCCCACCGTGCCGGCGTTCGCGAAGAGCCCGCCGAGGTCGAGCCGGTCGGAGATGCCGGGCACCTGCTCGGTGAGCCAGTTCTCGAGGTCCTTGCGCCGGCTGTCGCTGAGGACGCCGGCGGAGATCGCGGCCGCGGTGGTGATCAGCGGGAAGAGGGCGACGAAGCTGCTGAACGTCACGGCCCCCGCGAGCCGGCTCCAGTGCCGGGCCTGGACGTACTCGAAGACCCGGTAGGGGCGGGTGCGCAGCAGCCGCGCGAGGTACGGGCCGACGACGGGCAACCTGGTCAGCCACTCCACGGTGCACTCCTGCCGTCGCGTCCCCCGAGCCGCCACCGGGTGCGCGGCGGCCGTACGAACCGGCGTATGCCCCGGAAACGCCAGGCTATCTGTGGGGAGGGTGGGGAAGGCGACGCGGCACGCTGGCGCGGCGCGGGCGCCGGCCGGGCGGCGGTGTCAGCCGGGCAGGGGCGTCAGGCCGGCGAGGACGTCTGGCGAGGGCGGCAGCGCCGCGGCGGTGTCAGCCCGGCGACGGTGCCGGTTCGGAGCGGGTCTGCGCCGGCAGCTCCAGCGCCGAGTCGCCGCCGAAGCGGAACTCCCGCTCCAGCCGCCACACGCCCTCCGCGTCCTGCTCGTACAGCGAGAAGCCGCCCACCGACCAGGCCGCCTCGAAGTCCTCCAGCTCCGCCGCCGCCCGGTCCATCGCCGCCTCGTCGATGTCGTGGGCGATCGTCACATGCGGGTGGTACGGGAACTGCAGCTCCCTGGCCAGCGGCCCCGACGCGTCCCGGACCATCTTCTGCAGCCACGAGCAGGCCGCCGCCCCCTCCACCACCTGCACGAAGACCACCGGCGTCAGCGGCCGGAACGTGTCCGTACCGCTCAGCCGCATCGGGAAGGGCACCCCGCAGTCGGCGATCTGCGCCAGGTGCCGCTCGATCCGCGGCAGCGCCCCGGCGTCGGCCGCGGTCGGCGGCAGCAGCGTGATGTGCGTGGGAATGCCGTGGGCCGCGGTGTCGCCGAAGCCGATCCGGCGCTGCTGGAGCAGGCTGCCGTGCGGCTCCGGGACGGCGATCGATACCCCGATCGTCACGGTCCCCACAAGCGTCTCCTTCACGGGCCCTCAGTGCTTGGCGGGCAGGAAGCCCACCTTGTCATATGCCTCAGCCAGTGTCTCCGCCGCGACCGCACGCGCCTTCTCCGCGCCCTTGGCCAGCAGCGAGTCCAGCGTCTCCGGGTCGTCCAGGTAGTCCTGCGTACGGGAGCGGAACGGCGTCACCCACTCGGTCACCACCTCGGCGAGGTCGGTCTTCAGCGCACCGTAGCCCTTGCCGGTGTACTTCTGCTCCAGTTCGGTCACGGGGGCGCCGGTGAGCGTCGAGTAGATGGTGAGGAGGTTGCTGACGCCGGGCTTCGCCTCCGGGTCGTAGCGGATCTCGGTGTCCGTGTCCGTCACCGCGCTCCTGATCTTCTTCGCGGAGGACTTCGGCTCGTCGAGGAGGTTGATCAGACCCTTGGGCGAGGACGCGGACTTGCTCATCTTCACGGTCGGGTCCTGGAGGTCGTAGATCCGGGCCGTCTCCTTGAGGATGTACGGCGCGGGCACGGTGAACGTCCGGCCGAAGCGGCCGTTGAAGCGCTCGGCGAGGTCGCGGGTCAGCTCGATGTGCTGGCGCTGGTCCTCGCCCACGGGGACGGCGTCGGCCTGGTAGAGCAGGATGTCGGCGATCTGCAGGATCGGGTACGTGAAGAGGCCGACGGTGGTGTTGGCCGTGCCCTGCTTGGCCGCCTTGTCCTTGAACTGCGTCATCCGGGACGCCTCGCCGAACCCCGTGAGGCAGTTCATCACCCAGCCGAGCTGCGCGTGCTCCGGCACGTGGCTCTGGACGAACAGCGTGCAGCGCTCCGGGTCGAGACCGGCGGCGAGGAGCTGCGCGGCGGCCAGGCGCGTGCTGTCGCGAAGCTCCTTGGGGTCCTGCGGGACCGTGATCGCGTGCAGGTCCACCACCATGTAGAACGCGTCGTGCGTGTCCTGGAGGGCCACCCACTGGCGGACGGCGCCGAGGTAGTTGCCGAGGTGGAACGAGCCGGCGGTGGGCTGGATGCCGGAGAGCACGCGGGGGCGATGGGTCGGGGCTGCCATGCGGCTCATTCTCTCAGGTGCGGAACCGGTTTCGGCCCGGCGGTGTAGGGAGGGTGCGGGGGGCGTCGGCGGGCGGCGGGGGGAGGTGCGGCGATCAGCGGGGACGGTGCGGGTGAGGCGCGTCTGATCGCGCGCGTACGGGCCGGGGAGACCGAGGCGTACGCGGAACTGGTGCGCGCGCACGCGGAGACCGCGCACCGGCTCGCGCTGCTGCTGGGGGCGGGTGCGGAGGCCGAAGACGTGGTGCAGAACGCCTTCATCAAGGCATACCGGGCATTGGGCGGCTTCCGGGACGGAGCGGCCTTCCGGCCGTGGCTGCTGCGGATCGTGGCCAATGAGACCAAGAACACAGTGCGGGCGGCGGCCCGCCGGAGGGCGGCGACCGAGCGCGCGGGGGCGCTCGCGGGCCGGGCGGCGGACGGCGGCGGGGGCGCGGCAGGGGTGGCCGGGGGCGCCGGTCCCGGGGAGGACCTGGCGGGGGTGGCGCTGGCGGCGGAGCGGCGGGAGGAACTGGTGGCGGCGCTGCGGGCGCTGGGGGAGCGGCACCGGGAGGTGGTGGTCCACCGGTACCTGCTGGACCTGGACGAGGCGGAGACGGCGGCGGTGCTGGGGGTGCCGCGGGGGACGGTGAAGTCGCGGCTGAGCCGGGCGCTGCGGGAGCTGGCGCGGCTGCTGGGGGACGGGGCGAGGGCGGGGGGTGGGCTCGGTGGGGCGTGACCGGGAAGGGCCGGAGGGGCCGGACTGGCGGGAAGGGCTGGAAGGGCCGGGAGGGCCGGAGGAGTCGGGGGAGCCGGAGGAGTCGGCTGGGCTGGCGGCGGAGCTGCGGGCGTTGGGAGCGCTCGGGGCGATGGGTGCGCTGGGGCGGTCGCAGGCGGGTGGCGGCGCCGGGGCGTCGGGGGGCGGCGCCGGGGCGCCGGCTGGTGGCGCCGCGGGGGCCGGGGGCCGGGGCGGGGGCGCTTCGCCGGGTGGCCCTTCGGGAGCGGCCGGTCCCGCCGGGGTGGACGTGGAGGCGGTGGTCGCCGGGGTGATGGAGCGCGTCGCGGGGGAGGCCGTGCCCGTCGCGGGGTGGCGGGTGCGGGTACGGCGCTGGGTGCGCGGGCGGCGGCGGGTGCTGCTCGCCGGGTTCGCGGCGGTGCTGGTCGGGCTCGTCGTCGCTCCCCCCGTACGGGCGGGGGTGGCCTCGCTGTTCGACTTCGGCGGCGTGGCGGTACGGGTCACGCCGTCCGCGGCGCCGTCCGGCCCCGGCACCCCGTCGCCGGGCGCCCCGGCCCCCGGCGCCGTCCCGGGCTGCGGCGCGCTGAGCCCCGATGCGGCCGCCCGCCGCGCCGGTTTCCGGCCGCCGGTGCCGCGGGAGCTGGGGGCGCCGGACGCGGCGGGCGTCTCGGCGGACGGACGGATGGTGTCGCTGTGCTGGGCCGCCGGAGGCGGGTCGGGCGGCGGCGGAGCCGTACGGCTGGACGCGTTCCGGGGGACCCTCGATCCGCTGGTCGGCAAGACGTCTTCCGTGCCGCCGGAGTGGGAGCAGGCCGGCACCGGTACCGCCCTGTGGTTCCCCGTGCCGCACCGCCTGGAGCTGCTCCTCCACGAACCGGGCGGCAGCACGTACACCCGCCAGATCCGCACCGCGGGCCCCACCCTCCTCTGGCAGGGCCCCGACGGGCTGACCCTCCGCCTCGAAGGGGTCCCCGGCAAGGAGCGGGCGCTGCGCATCGCGGACTCCGCCTCCTGAGCGCGGGCGGCAGCCCGGAGGGAACCCCGGGGCCGGGGGCGGTGTACGGAGGGTGGAGCCCGGTTCGTACGGGGAACGGGGCCCGGTTCGTACGCCGACCGGACAACGGAGCGACGCCATGCGCAGACCCACCCACCGGCACACCGCCGCCACCGCCGCGACCCTCGCCGCGCTCGCGCTCGCCGTGGGCACCGCGGGACCCGCCGCCGCGGGCGGCCCGACGAGCGCCCTCGTCGTCAACGGCGGCAGCGGCGACGCCGCCGCCCTGTACGCCACCGACCCGGGCTACGCCGCGCTCGACAAGGCCATCGGCGACAACGGCGAACGAGTCGACCCGCTGCTCAGCGAGGCCGACCTCGGCGGCGCGGACGCGCGGCAGGTCACGGTGACGTGGTTGCAGCACGACGTGCACGTGTGGCGCGTCGACACCCTCTACCCGGACGCGCGCGGCGGCGCCGTGGTGAGCCGGGGGGCCGGCGAGGACCCGACGACGTCGCAGACGTGGCGGCGGGTGGCGCACCCGGAGCGGTTGGGTGCGCTGCTGGACCGGCTGGGGGTCGCGGAGCCGCCGGAGGAGCAGAGCGGGTGGTACATGCCGTCGCAGTTCGCCGCGGCTCCCCCGGGCGCGGACGGGGAGGCGGAGGCGCCGACGGCCGACGAGGGCGGGGCGCCCGGCACCGGACCGGCCGCCGGGACCGCCGCCGCGGACGGGGACGGCGCCCGCGAGCGGGCGGCCGCCGCCCCCGGCCCCGGCGCGGCCACGAACTGGTGGTGGACATTGCCGGGCCTGGCGGCCGGCGCCCTCCTGGCCACAGCCGCCCCCCGCCTACGCCGCCGCCCGGCCTCACCGGAACGGCCCGCCCCCGGCGGCGAACTCCTGGACCTGGACACCTGAGCACGCCCCCCGCCCGTACCACCCGCCCGGGCCGGAGACCCGGCCCCGGGCCGCCCGCGCGACGGCCCCGCGGCGCCTGGGACGCCTCCCGGGCCGCGGCCCGCGCGGTGCCCACGGCCGCCGCGGCGTTCCAGCCGCACGCCGTTCCACCTGCCCGGCTCGCGGGCCGCCTGCCGCCTGCCGTCCGCCACTCCGTACCGACCGACCGCGGCACCGCCATCGGGCGGCCGACCCGCCCACCCGCCGTCAGGCGACCGGCAGCCCCGGGGCCGGGTACGACGCCATCAGCTCCGCCACCTCGCCCCTGATCGCCTTCAGCGCCACGTCCTCCTCCGAGCCCCCGGCCCGCGCCGCCGCGACTCCCCGGTCGATCCACTCCGCCACCCGCGCCATCTCCCCCGTCCCCAGCCCCCGCGAAGTCAGCGACGGCGTCCCGAGCCGGATGCCCGACGGGTCGAACGGCTTGCGCGGGTCGTACGGGACGGTGTTGTAGTTGACCACCAGGCCCGCCCGGTCCAGGGCCTTCGCCGCCGCCTTCCCCGGGACCTCCTTGTCCGTGAGGTCGATGAGGATCAGGTGGTTGTCCGTGCCGCCCGAGACCAGCGAGAACCCGCGCTCCGCGAGCTGCGCGGCCAGCGCCTTCGCGTTGGCGACCACCGCCGCCGCGTACTCCCGGAACGACGGCTGCGCCGCCTCGTGCAGCGCGACCGCGATGGCCGCCGTGGTGTGGTTGTGCGGCCCGCCCTGGAGGCCCGGGAAGACCGCGCGGTCGATCGCCCGCGCGTGTTCCGCGCGGGTCAGGATCATCGCCCCGCGCGGCCCGCGCAGCGTCTTGTGCGTGGTCGTCGTGACGACGTCCGCGTGCGGTACGGGCGAGGGGTGCGCGCCGCCGGCGATCAGCCCGGCGATGTGCGCCACGTCCGCGACGAGCACCGCGCCGGCCTCGCGGGCGATCTCGCCGAAGGCGGCGAAGTCGATGGTCCGCGGGATTGCGGTGCCGCCGCACAGGATGATCTTCGGCCGTTCCGCGAGCGCCAGGTCCCGTACCTCGTCGAAGTCGATGCGCCCGTCCTCGCGCCGCACCGTGTACTGCACGCCGCGGAACCACTTGCCGGTCGCGGACACGCTCCACCCGTGGGTGAGGTGCCCGCCGTGCGGCAGGGACATGCCCATGACGGTGTCGCCGGGCTCGGCGAACGCCAGGTAGGCGGCGAGGTTCGCGGGGGAGCCGGAGTACGGCTGCACGTTGGCGTGCTCGGTGCCGAAGAGGGCGTTGGCCCGGTCGGCGGCGAGGGTCTCGATGGGGTCGATGTTCTGCTGGCCCTCGTAGTACCGCTTGCCGGGATAGCCCTCGCTGTACTTGTTGGTCAGCACGGTGCCGGTGGCTTCGAGCACGGCGGCGGAGACGTAGTTCTCGCTGGGGATGAGCCGCAGCGTGTCGGCCTGGAGCTGCTCCTCGGCGGCGACGAGGGCGGCAAGCTCGGGGTCGGTCTGCGCGAGGGCGGGGTGGGCGGAAGTCATGGCGTGTCCCTCCGGGTCGAGTCTGCGTCGGACCCGGGGCACCCAGGCGGGCGGCACCACTCGGCTGCTGCGTTGCGCGGCTTCCCCGTGGTCCGTTCCACGTTCGCCAGTCGCCGCACGTGGTTCCACCCTAGCGGGCACGCCCGCCGGTGATGGATCCTTCGTCCATCAACCGAGCGAAGATAGAAATCAGGGGCACCACCCCTGCCCCACCCGCACCGCCCTTACGGCGCAACGGAACGGAGACCCCGTGACGCGAACCGACGCAGCCATCGCCGCGGCCGACGCCCACAGCGCGCACAACTACCACCCCCTGCCCGTGGTCGTCGCCACCGCCGAGGGCGCGTGGATGACGGACGTCGAGGGCAACCGCTACCTGGACATGCTCGCCGGCTACTCGGCCCTCAACTTCGGCCACGGCAACCCCCGCCTCCTCGACGCCGCCCGCACCCAGCTGGACCGGGTGACGCTCACGTCGCGCGCGTTCCACCACGACCGCTTCGCGGAGTTCTGCACACAGCTCGCGGAGCTGTGCGGCAAGGACATGGTGCTGCCCATGAACACGGGCGCGGAGGCCGTCGAGACCGCGGTGAAGACCGCCCGCAAGTGGGGCTACCGCGTCAAGGGCGTGCCCGAGGGGCGCGCGAAGATCGTCGTGGCGGAGAACAACTTCCACGGCCGTACGACCACCATCGTCAGCTTCTCCACCGACCCCGAGGCCCGCGCCGACTACGGCCCGTACACCCCCGGCTTCGCGATCGTCCCGTACGGCGACCTGGCCGCCCTGGAGGCGGCCGTGGACGAGGACACCGTCGCCGTGCTGCTGGAGCCGATCCAGGGCGAGGCGGGCGTGCTGGTCCCGCCGCCGGGCTACCTGGCGGGCGTACGGGAGCTGACGGCCGCCCGCAACGTCCTCTTCATGGCCGACGAGATCCAGTCGGGCCTGGGCCGCACGGGCCGTACGTTCGCGTGCGAACACGAGGACGTGGTCCCGGACGTCTACATCCTCGGCAAGGCCCTGGGCGGCGGCGTCGTCCCCGTCTCGGCGGTCGTCGCGAGCCGCGAGGTCCTGGGCGTCTTCCACCCCGGCGAACACGGCTCCACCTTCGGCGGCAACCCGCTGGCGTGCGCGGTGGGCCTGGAGGTCGTCGCGATGCTCCGCACCGGCGAGTACCAGCAGCGCGCCACGGAACTCGGCGACCACCTGCACCGCGAACTGGGCCTGCTGACGGGCACCGGCGCGGTCCGGGAGGTACGCGGCCGGGGCCTGTGGGCGGGCGTGGACATCGACCCGGCCCACGGCACGGGACGGCAGCTGTCGGAGAAGCTGATGGCGCGCGGCGTCCTGGTCAAGGACACCCACGGCTCGACGATCCGCATCGCCCCGCCCCTGGTCATCACGAAGGAGGACCTGGACTGGGGCCTCACGCAACTCCGCGAGGTCCTGGCGGGCTGACCCCGCCGCCTCGCCGTCCGGGGCAGGAGGCGCGCACCGCGCCTCCTGCCCCGCCTCCGCCGTACGACTGGTAGACGCGCCCCATGTGGCCGCGGCCTGCGCGTCCCTTCGTGACGATCACGCCGGGACCGGAGAATGCGGGACCGCAGCGGCATCTCCGGAGACCAGACGAGCGAGGCGGCCATGGCGGGTTCCACCACTCCGAAGGAGACCTCGGCCATCCGGCAGGAGACCGCGAGAGAGCTGTCGAAGGTCTTCGGGCTCGACGCGGCGGGACTCAACTGGCCGCGGGCGATCCTGTTCCTGGACGCCGCGCTGGTGCCACTGATGGTCTTCTGGGCGATCGGGCACGAGCAGTACCTGCTCAGCGCCCTCTTCGGCCTGCTGCTCGCGGCGCTGGACGACCCGGGCGGCAGCTACGGGCACCGCGCGGCGCGCGTCGCCGTCTTCGCGGCGGCCGGCGCGGGGCTGACCGCGTGGGCCTTCGGCATCGGGGGAGCGGCCTGGGGCTGGCTGGTCCTCTCGGGGGCCGCGGTCACGCTCGCGGCCGGGCTGGCGGTCGCGTTCGGGACACGCAGATTCGTCACGGCGCTGCTGCTCAACATCTGGTTCATCGTCGCCCTCGCGCTTTCGTTCCAGTTCCACCAGCACGCCCGTCCCACCAGCCACGTCTGGGCCCAGGTGCTCGCCTGGTCGGGAGGAGCGGCGCTGTGGCTCGCGGTGACGTTCGCCGGGTGGCTGATCCGCGGACGCGGGGACCGCCCCCAGCCGGTCGCGGAACTGCCCGGTGACACCGCGCGGCAGCCTCTGACCGGACCCATGGCCGCGTTCGCGCTGATCCGCGCGGCGGCTGTGGCCGCGGCCTGCGCGCTCGCGTTCGGGCTGGACCTCTCGTACGGCTACTGGATCCCGATCGCGACCGTCATCGCGATGAAGCCGAGCCTGGAGCAGACCACGCTCATCGCCGCGCAGCGCCTCACCGGCGCCCTGCTCGGCGCCGCCGCGGCTTCCCTGCTGATCCTGCTGCCCGCCGCGGTGACCGGGACCGAGCTGTTCGCGGTGACCCGCGGGCTCGAAGTGGTCGCCCTCGTCCTGCTGGCGCACGCGGTGGCGATCCGCTTCTGGAACTACGCCCTCTACTGCGCCGCGGTCGCCGCGGGAGTCCTCACCCTGGCCAGCCTCCCGCACCGCGGCGACTACGCGGTGGAGGGCTACCGGGTGCTGTGGACGGCGTGCGGAGTGGCGATCGGCCTGGGCCTGATGCTGCTGGCAAGCAGACTCGCGGGCCACGACGACGAGAAACCCTGACGCCGGCGGCCGGAGCTGTCAGTCGAGGGCCTCGCCAACTTCTCACAGGGAACTCGCAGAAACGTGGCCGCCGTGAACCGGACAGCCGCCCGATACTGGGGCCATGAGCGGCGCGACGGAGCGAAGTGCGGTGGGGGAGTCCGTTCTCGTGGTCGAGGACGATCCCGGGATCGCCGACATCCTGCAGATCACCCTGCGCTTCCACGGCTTCGACGTACGCGCCGCCACCACCGCCCGGCGCGCCCTCGAACTCGCCCGCGCCCAGGCCCCCGACCTCGTGCTCCTCGACGTCATGCTCCCCGACGGCAGCGGCTGGCAGGTCTGCCGGGAGCTGCGGGCGTACGGGGACGAGCCCGCCGTGATCTTCCTGACCGCCCGCGACGCGCCCGCCGACGTGCTCGGCGGGCTCGCGCTCGGCGGGGACGACTACATCACCAAGCCGTTCAACGTCGACGAGGTCGTCGCCCGCGTACGCGCCGTGCTGCGCCGGACCCGGGGCACCCCGGCCGGCGGGGTGCTGCGGCACGGGGACGTGGAGCTGGACGAGGCGACGTTCACCGTACGGCGCGGGGGTGCGCCCGTGGAGCTGACGCCGACGGAGTACAACCTGCTGCGCCACCTGATGCGCAACGCCGGCCGCATCCTCACCAAGGAGCAGCTGCTGCGCAACGTCTGGCAGTTCGACACGGCGGTCGAGTCCACCGTCGTGGAGACGTACATCAGTTACCTGCGGCGCAAGCTCGACCCCCTGGGCCCGCCGCTCATCGAGACCCGCCGCGGCGTCGGCTACGGCCTGCGCGCCGCGGAACCGGCGGCCCCACCCGACCCCGGCGGGCCGCCGCCGTGAAGCGGTTCCCCCGTTCCCTCAGCAACCGGCTCTCCGTCACCAACGTCGTCATCCTCGCCGTCGGTCTCGTCGCCGCCGCCTGCGCCAGCCTCTTCGGCACGTACACCCTCCTCGTCGGCGAAGTCGACTCCACCGTCCGGCAGGACCGCGACACCCTCGTCTCCGGCCCGCTCAGCGCCGACGCGCTGCACCGGGTGTGCCAGTTCGCCGACGCCTTCGGCGCGTCCGACGACAAGGGCATCGCCCGTTCCGCGAAGGACGAGCCGTTCGTGCTCCTCGACCCCGCCGGCGAACTCCAGCCCACCTGTGTACTCATCGGCGGCGACAACGAGCCGCTCTCCCGCGAGATAGCCGACTCCATCGACGACCCCGGCGCACTCGCCGACTCCGGCGACCTCACCAGCATCGCGGCCGGCGGCCACCACTACCGCGCCGCCGTCGCCCGCCTCGACGACGGTTCGTACGCCATCAGCACCACCCGCTACGACGGCGTGCGCAACGCCGTACGCAAACTCTTCGTCATGGAAGCCGTCTTCGGCGCCCTGCTCCTGCTGCTCCTCGCCGTCGTCTCCTCGCACGCCGCGCGCCGCCGGCTGCGCCCCCTGGAGGACATGGTCGAGACGGCGTCGGCGATATCGGAGGGCGATCTTTCGCGCCGCGTCGACACCTCGCCGCCCGGGGGCAGCGAGGTCGAGCAGTTGCGCGACGCGCTCAACGCCATGCTCCAGCAGGTCGAGGGCGCCATGGCCAGCCGCGAGGAGGCCGCCGCGCGGCAGCGGCAGTTCCTCGCCGACGCCTCGCACGAGCTGCGTACCCCGCTGGCGACCGTACTCGGCTACCTCCAGCTCTACGACAAGGGCATCCTCGACGACGACGAGGCCGAACGCGCCCTCAGCCGCGTCGGCGCCGAGGCCGAGCGCATGAGCCGCCTCGTCGACGAACTCCTCGCCCTCGCCCGCCTCGACCAGCACCCCGCCCGCGACCGCGCCCCCGTCGACCTCGCCGCCCTCGTCCGCGACGCCGCCGCCGACCTGCGCGCGCAGCAGCCGCACCGCCCCGTGACGGCCGACGCCGGGGCGCCCGCGGTCGTCGTCGGCGACGAGGCCCAGTTGCGCCAGGTCCTCGGCAACCTCCTCGCCAACGTACGCACCCACACCCCCGAAGACGCCGCCTGCACCCTCTCCGCCGCCACCGGCGACGGCGCCGCCGTGCTGCGCATCGCCGACACCGGGCCCGGCATGCGCCCGGAGGACGCGGCGCGCATCTTCGACCGGTTCTTCCGCGCCGACCCGGGCCGCGCGCGGGTCGCGGGCGGCAGCGGCCTGGGCATGTCCATCGTGCGGGCGGTGGTCGAGGCGCACGACGGCGAGGTCGCGCTCGACACGGCGCCGGGCGCGGGCATGGCGGTCACCATCCGGCTGCCGCTGGCCGGGGCGCAGGTGGACGCCCGGGCCGGGAGTCCGTGAGGAGAAGCCGGGTTGAGAGGCCGGGTTGAGAGGCCGGGCTGAAGGGCCGGGCCGAGAGCGCGGGTTGAGAGTTCGGTGTGAAGCCCCTGCGGGATCCCTGAGGGCCCTGGGTACGCCCCCGCGGCCGCGGTGACGCTGAAGCCCTCACCTCCGTACCGCCGAGCCGAGGAGCCCCGCAGTGGCCGCACTGGCCCGATTCTGCTTCCGCCACCGCTTCGCCGTCCTGCTGCTGTGGGTGTGCGCCCTCGCCGGCACCGCCGTCGCCGCACAGGCGGCGGGCAGCCGCTGGGCCAACGACTTCGAACTGCCCGGCACCGAGTCCGCCGAGGCGGTCGACCTGCTGCGCGAGTCCTTCCCGCAGACCTCCGGCGACACCGACAGCGTCGTCTGGCGGGCACCGGAGGGCGCCTCGGTACGGGACCCGCTGATCCGCGAGCGGATGACCGAGGCGCTGGCCGGCATCGCCGACGTACCGCAGGTCGGCAGGGTCACCGGCCCGTACGCGCCGGAGGGCGACGCGCAGATCAGCGGGGACGGCCGGATCGCGTACGCGCAGGTGACGTTCACCGAGCAGGCCATGAACCTGGAGAAGGAGAACGTCGAGGAGGTCGTCGACACCGCGCGGGCCGCGGCCGGCGACGTCGACGGGCTCCAGGTCGAGCTGGGCGGCGAGGCGATCCAGGCGGTGCAGGGAGCGCCCGGCGGGCTCGCGGAGGTGACGGGCATCGTGGCGGCGGCGGTCATCCTGTCGATCGCGTTCGGCTCGCTGTTCGCGATGCTGCTGCCGATCGTCTGCGCGGTCTTCGGCATCGGTACGGGCCTGATGACCGTCACGCTGCTCAGCCACACGACGGACTTCGCCGAGGCGACCACCCTCCTCGGCAGCCTCATCGGCCTCGGCGTCTCCATCGACTACGCGCTGTTCATCGTCACCCGGCACCGCACGGGGCTGCGCCGCGGCATGGCGGCGGAGGACTCCGCGGTACGGGCCCTCGACACCGCCGGGCGCGCGGTGCTGTTCGCCGGCGGGACGGTGTGCGTGGCGCTCCTCGGCATGATCGCGCTGGGCATCGGCTTCCTGAACGGGGTGGCGATCGCGGCGTCGCTGACGGTGCTGCTGGGCGTGGCGGCGGCGGTGACGCTGCTGCCGGCGCTGCTGGGGATCCTGCAGACCCGGGTACTGAGCCGCCGCCAGCGCCGCAGGCTGGCGGCGGACGGCCCGGAGCCCGAGCACGAGAGGACCCCGGGCCGGGCCGCTCGGTGGTCGCTGCTGGTCCAGCGCAGGCCCCGCCTGCTGGCGGGCATCGCCGTCGCCCTCGTCGCGATCGTCTCGCTGCCGCTGCTCTCGCTCCGCCTGGGCACCACCGACCAGGGCAACCACCAGGAGTCCAGGACCACGCGCAAGGCGTACGACCTCCTCGCCGAGGGCTTCGGCCCGGGCTTCAACGGCCCGCTCCAGTTGGTGGCGGAGACCCCGGCGCGGTCGGACACCGGGGACCTCACCCGGCTCGTCGGCGAGGTGGCACGGACCGAGGGCGTGGCGGAGGTCGGCACCCCCGCCCCCGCACCGGACGGCAGGGTCGCGGTGGTGCAGGTCGTCCCGGACAGCGCACCCCAGGACGAGGCGACGGACCGGCTCATCGACCGGCTGCGGGACGACGTCATCCCGGCGGCGCAGGAGGGCACGTCGCTCGACGTCCACGTCGGCGGTGTCACGGCGATCAACAAGGACTTCGCCTCGGTCATCACCGGCAAACTGCCGCTGTTCGTCGGCATCATCGTGGCGCTGGGCTTCGTCCTGCTGCTGGTCGCGTTCCGCTCGGTGGTGGTGCCGCTGACGGCGGCGGTGATGAACCTCCTGGCCGCGGCGGCGGCGTTCGGCGCCCTGGTCGCCATCTTCCAGTGGGGCTGGGGCAGCGACCTCCTCGGCCTCGGCCGGGAGGTCCCGATCACGGCGTTCCTGCCGGTCATCATGCTGGCGATGCTCTTCGGCCTGTCGATGGACTACCAGGTGTTCCTGGTCAGCCGCATGCACGAGGAGTGGGTCCACCACCGCGACAACGCCCGCGCGATCCGGGTGGGCCTGGCGGAGTCCAGCCGCGTCATCAACGCGGCGGCGCTCATCATGATCTGCGTCTTCAGCGCGTTCGTCCTGAGCGGCGACCTGGAGGGGGTGATGGCGGGCATCGGCCTGGCGGGCGCGGTGGCGCTCGACGCCTTCGTGATCCGCACGATGCTGGTCCCGGCCCTGATGCACCTGATAGGCCCGGCCAACTGGTGGCTCCCCACCTGGCTGGACCGCCGCCTCCCCCACCTGGCAGTGGAACCCCACGACCCCCCGCCCACCCGGAAAGCCACCCCGAACCCGGAGGAGCCGGCGAGGACCGGTGGCGGCGCCGCGTAGGTCCGGGAGCCCCTTCTACGCAACGGAGCGGGGTGCAGCCCTGGTCGGCTGCACCCCGCTCCGCTGCGGCGGCCGTCGTCAGACCGCTGCCAGTTCCTTCTGCTGCTCCGGCTCCGCCGGCCGGTCCGCCGGCTCCTGCGCCTCCGGCGCGGTGGTCTTCGGGAGGAAGAACAACAGGGCGTACACCACGCCCAGGATCGCCATCACCCACCACATCGCGTTCTCGAACGCCCCCGCGAACGCCGGGCCCGCCTCCCGCGGTGCCGCCGGCTCGTCCATCGCGCCGAAGAACACCACCGACACCAGGCCCAGACCCAGCGCCATCCCCAGCTGGTTCGTCGTGTTGATCAGGCCCGACGCCGAGCCCGCGTGCCGGCGGGGGACGCCGGACAGGACCGCGTTCGTCAGGGGGGCGAAGACCAGGCCCATGCCGCCGCCGAGGAGGGCCAGCGGCAGCACCATCTGCCAGGTGGAGATCTCCGTGCCGTAGCGGTCGGCCGCCGTCAGGTACAGGAGGGCCCCCGCGGCCATCAGCACCGCGCCGCCGTGCAGCACCTTCCGCCCGAACCGCGGCGTCAGTTGCTGGACGGAGACCCCCGCCGCCACCGAGCAGGCGAGCGAGAACGGCAGCCCCGTCAGGCCCGCGTGCAGTGCGCTCCAGCCGAGGCCGAGCTGCATGTACAGCGTCCACACCAGGAAGAAGATCCCCAGCCCGGTGCTGAAGGCGAGCTGCACCCCGATGCCCGCGGCGAAGCTCTTCACCCGGAACAGCGACAGCTCGACCAGCGGCGCGCCGTCGGCGCGCTGCTTGCGCTTCTGGTACGCGACGAAGGCGGCGAACACCGGCAGGCTCGCGGCCATCGAGACGAAGCCCCACGCCGGCCAGTCGTTCTCGTGGCCCATGGTGATCGGGTACAGCAGCATCAGCAGCCCGGCGGTGGCCAGCAGCACCCCGCGCAGGTCCAGGCGCATCGCGTCGGGTGCCGTCGACTCGGTGATGAAGCGGCGGCCCAGGATCAGGCCGGCGATGCCGACGGGCAGGTTGATGAGGAAGATCGGCCGCCAGGCCAGCCCGAACAGGTCCCACTCGGTGAGCAGCGCGCCGATCATCGGCCCGGACACCGCGCCGAGGCCGGCGACCGCGCCGAACATGCCGAAGACCTTGCCGCGTTCCTCCGCGGGGAACGTGACGTGGATGATGCTGAGCACCTGCGGCACCATCAGCGCCGCCATCGAGCCCTGGAGCACCCGCGAGCCCACGAGCATCGCCGGGTCGGCGGCGACGCCGCACAGCAGCGAGGCGACGGTGAAGCCGCCCATGCCGAGCAGGAAGACCCGCCTGCGGCCGTAGATGTCGCCGAGCCTGCCGCCCGTGATGAGGCCGATGGCGAAGGCGAGCGCGTAGCCCGCGGTGATCCACTGGATCGCGCCGAAGGAGGCGCCGGTGTCCTCCTGGATGCTGGGGATGGCGATGTTGACGATCGTGGCGTCGACGAGGTCCATGAAAGAGGCCGTCAGTACCACGGCGAGCGCGATCCACCGGCGGCGATCCGGTCCTGCCACAGAGGCGTTCTGGAAGGTCATAGCGGTAATCTAGGATTCGTATAGGACAGGTCGTGTCCTAAAGCGAAGGCAGTCTGGAAAACATGACGACGGACACTCCCAAGCGGCTTCTGCACCTGCTCTCCCTCCTCCAGACGCCCCGCGAATGGCCCGGCAGCGAGCTGGCCGACCGCCTCGGCGTCACCGACCGCACCATCCGCCGCGACGTCGAGCGGCTGCGCGATCTCGGCTACCCGGTCGAGTCCACCCGCGGCACCTTCGGCGGCTACCGGCTCGTCGCCGGCAAGGCGATGCCCCCGCTGCTCCTGGAGGACGACGAGGCCGTCGCGATCGCCGTCGGCCTGCGCAGCTCCGCGGGCCATACGGTCGCGGGCCTCGCGGAGGCGTCCGTACGGGCGCTGGCGAAGCTGGAGCAGGTGCTGCCGTCGCGGCTGCGCCGCCGCGTCACGTCGCTCGGCACCGCCACCACCCCGCTGACCCGCTGGCAGGGCCCGCAGGTCGACGCCGAGGTGCTGACGGTGCTCGCCGCCGGCGCCGCCGGCGGCGAGCGGCTGCGCTTCGGCTACCGCGCGGCCGACGGCACCGAGACCAAGCGCCTCGTGGAGCCGGCCGGGCTGGTCTCGGCGGGGCGGCGGTGGTACTTCGTCGCGTACGACAACGACCGCGACGACTGGCGGATGTTCCGCGTCGACCGCATCACCCGCCCCTTCGCCACCGGCGTCCGCCCGCCGCGCCGCGAGCTGCCGGCCACGGACGCGGCGGCGTTCGTCGAGGCCCGCATGGGCGGGGACCGGCCCCGCTACCGCGCCCGCGCGACGCTGCACGCCCCGTACAAACTGCTGGCGCGCCGCCTCGCCGGGACCGAGGGGCTGACACGGCTGGACGATGAGCGCTGCGAGTTCGTGACGGAGGCCGACGCGCTGGACTGGCTGGCGCTCCGACTGACGGCGCTGGGCTGCGAGTTCGAGGTGCACGAGCCGCGGGAGCTGGCGGACTACCTGCGGGACCTCGCGGGCCGCGCGTCGCGGGCGGCAGGGACGGAGGAGACCGAGGTGGAAGGGGCACGGGAGAGGGGCGGAGCGGGGTAGGGGGCAGGGGAGTGGCGGGGCTCAGGCCGTGGGGCCCTCGCCGGCGGGCAGCGGGTGGCCGGCGCGTCAGAAGAGGCTGCCGAGCGTGCTGGTGAGGGGGGACACCAGGTTCAGGCCGGCGTCGGTGAGCCGGAAGAGCATGGACGCCGCCATCTCGTCGCCGACGAACGACTTGACTACAGTGCCCTGCAACCCCAGCAATCCGCTGATCGCGAAGCTCCCGGCTGCCACCTGGAATTCCTCGCAGCTGAAGCCGCACTCCACGGCATAGAGACCGGCGGAGAGACCACCTGTGGCAAGGGAGAAGCCCCCCAACCACGGGGCGGCCGGCGGGGCGGTGACGGCGGCGATAGCTGCCGCGTAACCGCTGGCCGTGCTCAGGTCGCCGAAGAAGCCGGCAAAGCTGGTCGGCTCCCGGCGTATCTGGAAGTCCTCCCAGTTGACCTGGTCGTGTTCCTCGGTGTCGCTGGGGTTGGTGTTGTTCTCCTCGTTGCGTTCGGCTCGTTCGGCCGCCTCGCGGGCGGCCTCGGCCGCCTCGGCCCGGCGTTGCTGGGCGACGATGACACGGGCCTGGCTGGCCGCCTCGGCCGCTTCCTTGGCCGACAGGCCCGCCGCGACCGCGGACCGCCAGGCGGCGGCGGCCGAGCCCTGGGCCTCGTACGCGGACACCCCGGCGCGGTGGGCGGCGCCGAGGGCGACGTTGGCCGAGTAGTTGGCTGCCCGGGCGGAGCGGCGGGCGGTGGTCGCCGCGGCGGCGGCCTGTGCCGCGGAGAGCCTGGCCGCCGCGGCGGAGGCGTCGGCCGCGTCGGCGTGCTGCCCGGCCTGCTCGGCGTACTGCTCGGCACGCTGAGCGGAGGCGCTGGCCCGTTCCGCCCACTTGTCCGCCTCCTCGGCCGCCTCGCGGGCCTCGGCTGCGACCTTCGAGGCCCGGCAGGCGTCCTCCTGCGCGCGCTCGGCGATCTCCCGGGCCGCGTCGATAGTGCCCAGCATGGCCGCGGCGTGGGTGAAGTAGTCGTGGTCGACCTGTGCGGCCAGGTACTGGACGCGGTGGACGAAGTTGCGGCGCATCCACGTCGGGCCCGTCAGCGCCGCCTCGGCGTAGGCCCGGGTATAGGGGCCGTCGCTGGAGAGCAACTGGGTGGCGATCACGGAGTCGTCCTCGCGGACGGCCGCGGGGTACCCGTCGACGAGGAAGTCCTGCAGTGCCTGCGCACTGCCGTCGTCCAGCGCGGCCTCGGCGGCGGCACGCACCGCGGGGCCCGGGTCGGCGGAGAGGAGTTGGGTGATCTGGACGCGGTTGTCCTCGGCCGCGGCCTCGACCTGGCCGCTGATGAGGAAGGTCCGTACGGTCTCGGGGGCCTCGCTCTCCAGCGCCGCCTGCGCCGCCCGGGCCACCGGGGACGAGGCTGCCTCGGCGATGTAGAGGGCGGTCTCGTGGTCGTCCTCGTCCTGGGCGAGCAGACGGTCGGTGTCGAGCCAGGCATGGACGTCGGCGTCGGTGCCGGCGAGGGCGAACGCGGCGGCCTCCCGGCTCCAGCTGCCGTGGCCGGCCAACAGGCCGGTAGCGGCGCGGCGGCCCACGGTGGCGGCCCGGCCCAAGTCGCCGTCGGTGAGGGCCTGCTCGGCCGCGGCGATCAGGTCCATGGTCTCCTGGGCGGTCTGTTCCTCCTGGGTCCGCTTGCTCTCACGCGCGGCCAGGTCCTCCGCCTCGATCTCGGCCAGCACCCGGGCCTCGTCAAGCGCCCTTGCCCGGTCCTCGTCCAGGGCGGCGAGCTCGGCCGCACGGGCCTCCTCAGCCACGGAGACCGCCTTGTTGACGGCCTCGGTGGCGGTGTTGGCGGCTTCGATCGCACTGTTCGCGTGCTCGGTGGCCTTGTTCGCGAAGTCGAGCGCCTCGCCAGCGTGTTCGGCGGCCTCCTCGGCGGCGTCGGCGGCGTTCTCGGCGTGTTCGGCGGCGGAATTGGCGGCGATACGGGCGGTGTTCGCGGCACTGGCGGCCTTGGTCGCCAGCTGCTGCGCCCGTTCGGCCGAGCTGGTGGCGCGTGCCGCTGCCGCGTTCGCGATCCGTGCCTCACGGCGGGCCTCGGCGGCCTCGGCCTCGGCCACGCCGGCTGCCTCAGCGGCCTCGGCGGCGGAACCGGCAGCCGCGGCGGCGTTCAGGGCGGCGGAGGCAGCCGCGGCGCCGGAGCGGGCGGCCGACTCCGAGGCGGTGGCCGCGTGCCCGGCGGCGGTCGCCGCGCTGCGGGCCTTCGCCGCGGCGTTGCGGGCGGCGACGGCGGCGTTGCGGGCCGCCGCTGCCTGGGAGGCGTCCTTGGAGGCGGCGATGGCGGCACTGTACGCACCGGCGGCGGCGCTACCGGCCTTGGCGGCGGCCTGGGAGGCGGCGTTGGCGGCCTGGGAGGCACGGCGGGAGGCGGCAACGGCGGTCTGGGAGGCGACGATCGCGTTACGGGCGGCGTTCGCCGCCCCCTTGGCCGCGGTGGCGCCCCTGCGAGCGGCTGCCGCGGCGCGCCGGACGTCGTCCTGCGCAGCGCGGGCCTCTTCGGCGGCCTGCTGCGCCGCCTGCTTGGCCTTCTCCGCGGCGGTCTGGGCGCGTTCGGAGGCCACCTCGGCGCGGTCGGTCTCGGCCGCTGCCCGTCTGCCCTCGCGTTCGACGACGGCGACGAGCTCCTCGATGGTGGTCGCCTCCTGGTCCCGGGCGCGGGCGATGTGCTGACCGGTGTCGAGGAACCACTGCAGGTCGGCGGGGCCACCGTCGAGGGCGCGGTTGGCGTACTCCCGCACCTGGGGGCCGGCACCGTTGAGCATGGTGACGGTCTCCACCCGCATGTCTTCCGCGCGGGCGTCGTACTGGCCGTTGGTGAGGAACTCCTCCAGCACCTCCGGGGTGCCGTCGCCCAGGGCGGTGTCCGCCGCGCGGGTGACGGCGGGGCCGCCGGTGCTGGAGACGATGGTGGTGGCCACCCGGAGGTCCTCGGCCAGGGCGGGGCGGAACCCTTCGGTGATGAATGCGCTGATGGCCTCGCCGCCGGTGTCAAGCACGGCGGACGCCTCACGACGCACCCCGGCGCCGGCGACGGCGAGCTGCTGGACGACAGCGACGCGCTGGTCCTCGACGGTCGCCGCGGGGAGCTGGTCGGTGAGGAAGGTCTGGATGTCGGTGTCGGTCCCGGCCAGCGCGGCGGCAGCGGCGGCCCTGACCGAGGTGCCGCCGATCAGCCATGCCTCGACGGCCATGCCGCGTGCGGTGTCGGGCAGTTCGAAGTCGTCGGACGGTTCCTCGTCCGCGGCGGTGCGGGCGTATGCGGCCGGCACCGACGGCATGAGGACGGTGGCCGCGGTGGCGGTGAAGACGCCGAGGAGGCGGCGTCGGCTCCAGAACGCGGTGTTCATGAGGGATCCCCCTGGGGGTGTGGTCATGCGGGATGGGCCCGCGAGCCCGGGGCGGAAGGCCCGGCGGGCTCGCGGGTGGCGCTGTTCTCCCGTGTTCTCCCGTTGGCGTCGGATGTGCGCGTGCCGGCGGAGGGCCGTCAGCGGGCAGCCCAGCCGAACGCCACCCCGGAGGCGGGGAGGCCGTTCAGGCCGGGTTCGTACGTGGTGACCGCCCCGGTCTCGCCGGCGTGGCCGCCGGTGGCGTTGCCCCACGGCAGCGCGTACAGGGCGCCGTGGGGGGCGGGGCCGTCGGGTATGCCGACATACAGGCGGGTGCCGGTGGCATGCAGGTGGCGGCCCACCCCCGCGCCCGCGCTGGGGGAGCCGGGCAGCCCGGAGCCGTTCCCCGCCTCGATCCAGAACGCGGCGTCCCCGGAGGCGGTGGGCAGGCCGAAGGTCTGCACCGCGCCCGCGCCGGTGGCGCCGCCGGTGCTCTCTCCGGGGGCGCCGACCGCGAGCAGCACGGTGGTGTCGCTGCTCACCGTCCGCAGCGCGGTGTTCACCACGGATACGTCGGTGCCGAACAGGTCGTCGGACTCCGCGGTGTCGTCGACGCCGGCGCCCTGCTGGTGGATGTTGGCGAGCGGACCGGCGGCCCCGGCGGCGTTCACCCGGAAGGCCGCGACGCGGCCGGCGTCGACCGCGGCTGTGCCGTCGACGGTGAGATCCTCGCGGGGCACGCCGACGGCGAGGACCGATTCCCAGGTGCCGTCCTCGCCGGCGGAGCGGTAGGCGGCCATGGCGAGGGAGGCGCCGTAGCGGTCGCCGCTCTCGGCCGCCGCGCCGCCGCCGTCGGTGTTCTCGTTGAGGCTGTCCAGCGGGGCGGGGATGTTGTCCTCGTTCATGGTGTGGTCGAAGAGCCAGACCATGCCGGCGGCAGAGGCGTCCTGCACCCCCTCGAAGGGGGCGCCGACCGCGAGGTGGTGCGGCGAGCCGGCGACGGAGGCGCCGAAGCGGTCTCCGTTCTCCGCGGAGCCGGTCACCCCGGGCTGGTCCTGGTGCAGCCGGCGGGTGCTGGAGCCGCGCAGGTAGAAGACCTGTCCGGCGTTGGTGGCACCGTTGACATCCTCGTTGGGAACGCCGATCAGCAGGTACGGCACGCCGGTGTCGGTGTGCCCGGCGGCGATCGCCTGCCCCATCTGGTCGTCGGGGTCGGCAGTGGCGGAGCCGACGACGCCGGGGCCGTTGCCCTGGTGGAGATAGAGCGCCTCCTCGCCCTCGCCGAGGCCGTCGGGCGAGCCGTACAGGATGGTCACGCTGCCCGCGTCGGCGGCGCCGGTGTCGTCCAGCGGAGTGCCGACGACCAGGTCGGTGCAGCCGTCCTCGTTGTGGTCGAGGACCGCCAGCTCCTCGCCGAAGCCGTCCTCCGGCTGGGCCGAGCCGGGGACCTGGCTGAGGTCCTGTTGGAGCACGGCAGGCGCGCGGTCGCCGCCGTAGACGACACGCAGGAGGCCGGCGCCCGGGTCACCGCCGACGGTGGCCCGGGGGTCGGTGGCGGCGACGTCCTCGGCGCCGTCGCAGTCGAAGTCGCTGGGGCGGGGGGTGCCGACGGTCGTGGTGACCCACTCGGGTACGTCGTCCACCCGAGTGTCCAGCGCGCCTGCGACGGGATCGGTCTCACCGTCCCCCACGTCCGTGCCGAAGCAGCCTGCCTCCCAGGTGCGGCTGTGCACCCCGACAAGCTCCAGCTGCCCGGCGGACTCGCGTAGCACCGGTCCGCCGGCGTCGCCCCGGCAGACCGCGGCACCGTCCTGCCCGACGACGTTCATCTCGCCGGTGCCCACGGCGTCCACGGTGAAGGTGCCGGTGTGCAGGGTGAGCGGCGCCCACTCGTCGGCGGTACGGCCGTAGCCGGCGCCGATCAGCTGCTCCCCGACTGCGGGTACGGCATCCCCGAGGGCGACCGGGACGACGGCGTCCACAGGGCGGACGAGACGGGCGAGGAGCAGGTCACGGTCGTGGTGCGGGACCAGTTCGACGACGTCGCGCACCTGGCCGGCGGCGGTGGTGAGGTCGGTGCGGCCGACGGTGGCGGTGGTGTCCAGCGGCGGCCTGCCGGCGGGAGCCGTCGGGTCGGCCGAGGGGTCGTCGGCGAAGCAACTGGCCGCGGTGAGCACCCACTCGGCGTCCACCAGCGCCCCCGAGCAGGCCCGTTGGCCGGCACCGAGGTCCAGCCGTACGGCGAACTCGTAGCTGCTGTCGGTTTCGGCGGGGCCGGCAAGGGCGGGCGCCGGGGCGGCGGTGGTCAGCAGGTGCGCCGTGGTGCCGAGCGCGACCAGGACGGCAGCGGTACGGAGCGGGCTCACTGGCATGGCCCCTCCTCCGGATCGCCAGCGTCCTCAGGGGGCTCGTTGCTGGTGACGAGTTCCAGAAGCGTCTCCTCGGGCTGGCCCGGCCCCTGCCCCTCGCCAACCCCGACACCGGTGTTCCTGCCGATCTGGCAGACGACTTCGCCGTCCCCCGCCGTCATACGCGCCGTGGTGTAGTAGTCGTTTCCCACGATTCTGTACACCGAGGGGATCTCCATGCTCAGATACCCCTGGCTGCCGGTGACGCGGAAACATACGGGGCTTTCCTGGAGGCCACCCTCCTTCACTCTGCCCTCCACCCTCAGCAGCCCCTCCTCGCCGCACTCGGTAAGAACGATATGGCCGTCTCCCCGCTTGAGCTGGAACCCGCGCTCCTCCTGGATCCGTGCAGCCTGCGGGTATGCGAAGTCCTCGACCGCGTAGGCGGGTTCCTCCTGCAGTGGTGCGCCCGTGGGCGGAGGGTCGTCGGCCTGGGCGACATGCAGGGCACCGGCGACGACGGCCAGCGCCGCGGCAGCGGTGACGAGTAATGGTGCACGCAATCTCAACAGAAGCCCCGTTTCCTGTCACATCGTTGGACGGAGGTAAGCCTGAGCCGCACCTTCGACGAGCGCGGGCATGGAAAGCCGTCGACCCGGAGGTCGCGGCGGGCGCGTGTGCGGCAGGCTCAGCCTCGTCGAGCACCGCGAACTCGTCGCCCCTGCTTGCCTTCCAACGGTTGCACAGGAACCTTGACGATTTCTGGGAGGTCTTCTGGCAGCGGATCCGGCCCGGTGATCCGGGCAGGCACCCTCCGCTACCGCAGTCGGCGCCGCAGTGCCCGCGCCCGCCGTGCCACCCGCCGCACCGCCGGACTCCGCGGTACGAACGCCAGCCGCTTCGGCACCCCGCCCGGCAGCCCCTCCACCGTCAGCCGGCGCCGCTTGAAGTACCGCCACGTGTCCGCGTCCAGCTCCGCCGCCAGCCACCGCTCGACCTCCGGCCGCCGCCGCGCGTGGATCCGCGGCTGCATCGTGAAGCCCACCGCCGTCAGCAGCCCGCCCAGCTTCTCCTGCGCCTCCGCCGCGGTCGGCGCCCGCCAACGGCGCACCGCATCCGGGTCGTCCAGCGACGGCAGCAGCGCGTCGGCGATCGTGACGGGGACGCGGTTGCTGTTCTCGTACGGGGTCAGCCGCTCCAGCAGCGTGCCGGTGCCGACGGTCGCCACCGGCAGCCCGTACAGCGCCGACGCCGTCATCAGCGCCGTGGAGAACGCGCCCGCCACCAGCGCCGGGCGCAGCCGCTCGTACAGCACCTCCGCCAGCACCGGGGAGTCGAGCACCGTCAGCGTGACGCCGAGGCGCTCCGCCTCGTCCTCCAGCAGCCGCGAGACCCGCGCGGACGCCATCGGGTGCGGCTTGAACACCACGTCGCGGTGGCCCAGTCCGGCCGCGCCGCGCAGCATCCGTACGTGCAGCTCCTCTTCCTCCTGGGCCGTGAGGATCTGCAGCGCCGCGAGGTACTGGCCCAGGAGGAGTGCGGGCGAGGAACCCCCGTCGGGCAGGTCCGGGCCGGCGGCAGCCGACAGCTCGGCCAGCACCTTCTTCAGCTCCTCCGCCGGCACGATCTCCGGCGGCACCCCGAACTCCGTGAGCAGCATGGGCCGTACGCCCGGCAGCAGGTCGGGGTGCAGCAGGCGTTCGACGCGCGTGCCGACAAAGGAGGAGAGCTTGTTGCGGGTGGGGCCGTAGCTCATCAGGCCGTCGGCGTAGACGTGCAGGGCCGCGTCCGGGAAGAGCTGGACGAGCGCCCGCGCGGGGCTGACCTGGACCGACTCCACGACGAGCGTGAGCCGGTCGGCGCCCAGGTCCCACAGCAGCCGCAGGTGCCGCTCCCACAGCGGTACGTCCTCGGCGCGCGGCTCCCACGCGGCGGGGTGCAGCGGGCGGATGGCGTGGTTCCAGTCGCGTACGTCGTCGAAGCGGGAACGCAGCTGCGCGAAGCCGGCCATGGCGTCGACGGCGGGGGTGGTCTCGGGGTTCGCGGCGTTGTTGGCGATCAGCAGGATGCGGCGGTCCGCGGCGGGGAACAGGCCGGCGTCGAGGGCGGCGGCGAGGGTCGCGGTGCCGTAGAGGGTGGAGGCCACGAAGACCTGGGTGTGCCGCCCGGGCGCGTAGCGGACCTGCGGCGGCGGGTACGGGGCGGAGTGCGCGGACGCGGGGGTGCCGGACGGGGGAGTGCCGGACGGGGCGGTCATCGGGCGGCCACCTGCGCCCCGGCGCCGCGCCGGTGGCAGACGCCGAGGAGCCCGACGGCCGCGAACGTACGGGCCCGCACGTGGGAGAAGGGAACGATCACGGAGAGTTGACGCATCCGGGCGATGCTAGAGGCCGGCCCGCGCCCCGGGCTTGCCCTTCCCCGACGC
Organism: Streptomyces aculeolatus; assembly: GCF_020400605.1. Taxonomy (GTDB): domain Bacteria; phylum Actinomycetota; class Actinomycetes; order Streptomycetales; family Streptomycetaceae; genus Streptomyces; species Streptomyces aculeolatus. The sequence goes on from NZ_JAINRD010000007.1 coordinate 53,308, forward strand.
GGGCGTGAACGCCGGGCGGCGGAACGGTGAACGCCGCGCCCCCCCGGGCCGGTTCGCCGTTCGGCGGCGTGTTGTTAACCATTTGTACGGCCGGTGTTGGGCCACCCAGCGGAATGCCTCCCTACCGTCGGCGGCGTGCTCAACGACCCCCCGTCACAGCTTCGCACCGCTGTTCTCGCCGACTCGGACACCCGCTGGAAATGGGGCGCGCTCACCGCTCGCCGCATGGCCCCGGAGGCGGTGCTCGACGGGTATCTGCTGCACGGCAGGGCCACACCCACAGCCCGCCAGCTCGCCGAGGTCGGCGTCACCGCGGACGCCATGAGGGAGGTCACGGCCGTCGAGTTCCTCGCCGCCGCCGGCCCCGACCGCTACGACGTCGTGCTCCTGTCCTGCGTCGGCGGCACCGTGCAGGCCATGCTCCACGGCCTCGCCCGCGCCTGGCAGGGCGCCGCGCGCCGCCCCGCGGTCGTCACCGGCTACGTCGGCGTCGTGTACGAGAAGCTCTCCGACGGCCTCCTCCTGCGCAACGGCGCCGACGTCGTGCTGGCCAACAGCCGGCAGGACGCCGAGCGCTTCCGCGCCGTCTACGAGGGCGTCGGCGCCCCCCCGGACAGCGTCGTGGAGTGCGCGCTGCCGTTCCTCGACGGCGCGGCGTACGACCCGGCGGCGGCCGGCGGCGACCGCCCGTACACCGTCGTCTTCGCCGTCCAGCCCTCCGTGCCCGACAACCGCGAGGACCGCCTGTACCTGCTGCGCCGCGCCGCCCGGCACGCCGAGCGGCACCCGGAGCGGGAGGTGCTCGTCAAGCTGCGCAGCCGGCCGGGCGAGCACACGACGCACATCGAAGAGGCCCCGTACCAGAAGCTCGCCCAGAAGCTGCCCGGCGGACTGCCCGCCAACTGCCGCCTCGTCTACGGGAACATGGGCGAGGTCCTCGACCGCACCGACCTCCTCGTCACCGTCAGCTCCACCGCCGCGCTGGAGTCCCTGCACCGCGGCATCCCCACCGCCGTCCTCACCGACCTGGGCGTACGCGAGCCGCTGGGCAACCACCACTTCCTCGGCTCCGGCTGCCTCGCCTCCTGGGACGAACTCGACGCCGGCCACCTGCCCAAGCCCGACCCCGTGTGGCTGTCCCGCCAGGGCGTCCCCGGCGCGGCCTCCGCCGAGCCGTACGACGCCGCCTTCGACCGCGCCAGGGCCCGCCTGGCCACCCTGGTCGCCGACCCGCAGCTGCCGCCGCTGGCGCCGTACTACACGCCGGAGACCGCGGGCGGCTACCTGCCGCGGATCCTCGGCAGGCACGGCCTGGCCCCCACCGGCGAGCCGCTGCCGCAGGCCGCTTCCGCCGCCGAGCCGGGCCCGCTGCGCCGGTGGGCGCGCACGCTGCTGCGCAAGGCCGCGCGCGCCGCGTACCGGGGCGGCGTCCAGCGCATCGCGCCCCTCATCCGCCGCATGGGGGCGCTGTGAGCGACGTACACGCGGCCGCGCCCCGGCCCGCGCCCCCGCACCCGCCGGCGGACAGCACCTCCGCACCTTCGCCGCGCCCCGGCCCGCCTCAGCAAGGAGCCGCCATGTCCCAGCCCGAGTCCGCAGCCCGCGTGCTCGCGGTCATCCCCGCCCGCGGGGGGTCCAAGGGCGTACCCGGCAAGAACCTCGCCCGCGTCGGCGGCGTGCCGCTGGTGGCCCGCGCGGTACGGCAGTGCCTCGCGGCGCGGCTCGTCACCGACGTCGTGGTCTCCACCGACGACGACACCATCGCCTCCGTAGCCCGCGAGGCCGGCGCCGAGGTCGTCCGCCGCCCCGCCGAGATCGCCGGCGACACCGCCTCCAGCGAGGCGGCGGTGCTGCACGCGCTGGACACCCACGAGGAGCGCTGCGGCGAGACGATGGCGGCGGTGCTGCTGGTGCAGTGCACGAGCCCGTTCCTGACCGGCGCGGACATCGACGGCGTCACGGCGGCGGTACTGGACGAGGGCGCGGACAGCGCCCTGACGGTGGCCCCGTTCCACGGCTTCATCTGGCGCGACGAGGCGGACGAGGCGGAGGCCGCGGCCGTCGCCGAGGCCCCCGCGGCGGCGAAGACCCCGGCCGTCGCGGAGGCGACCGCCGTGGCCAAGGCCGCGGCGACGGGTACCGCGGCGGGTGCCGCGCCCACGAAGGTGGCCCCGGCGGTCGAAGCCGCCCTGTCCCAGGGCTACGGCGTCAACCACGACAAGTCGTACCGCCCCCGGCGACAGGACCGGCCCCAGGACCTGCTGGAGACCGGTGCCGCGTACGCCATGCGCACCCCCGGGTTCCGCGAGCACCGCCACCGCTTCTTCGGCCGCACCGCCCCGGTGCGTACCGACGCCGCCCGCGTCCTGGAGGTCGACGAGCCCGACGACCTGACCCGCGCCCGCGCCCTGGCCCCCCTGCTCGACGTGCCGGGACCCGGCTCGCTGCCCACCCGCCGCGACGTCGACGCCGTCGTCCTCGACTTCGACGGCACCCAGACCGACGACCGCGTCTACATCGACGCCGACGGCCGCGAACTCGTCGCCGTCCACCGCGGCGACGGCCTCGGCATCGCCGCCCTGCGCCGCGCCGAGCTGAAGCTCCTCATCCTTTCCTCGGAAAAGAACCCCGTCGTCGCCGCCCGGGCACGCAAACTTCACCTCCCCGTTCTGCACGGGGTCGACCGTAAGGACATCGCACTGAAGCAGTGGTGCGAGGAGGAGGGCATCGCGCCCGAGCGCGTGCTCTACGTCGGCAACGACGTGAACGACCTGCCGTGCTTCGGCCTCGTCGGCTGGCCCGTCGCGGTCGCCGGCGCCCACGCGATCGTGCGGGACGCGGCGCGTGCGGTGACGTCCACCCCCGGAGGCGACGGAGCGATCCGCGAGATCGCCTCGTGGATCCTCGGCCCCTCCCTGTAGCCCGATCCCTCCCTCGCGAGGGTCTGGAGAGTAAGGAACAGATCTGCATGAGCTCCACCCAGCGTTTCCGCACCTTTGGCGACCGCGTCGTCGGCCCCGGCCGGCCGGTGTACGTCACGGGTGAGATCGGCATCAACCACAACGGCGACCTCGGCAACGCGCTCGCGCTCGTCGACGCCGCCGTCGAGGCGGGCTGCGACGCGGTGAAGTTCCAGAAGCGCACGCCCGAGGTCTGCACCCCGCGCGACCAGTGGGACATCGAGCGCGACACCCCCTGGGGCCGGATGACGTACATCGACTACCGGCACCGCGTCGAGTTCGGCGAGGAGGAGTACCGGGCGATCGACGCGCACTGCAAGGAGCGCGGCATCCACTGGTTCGCCTCCCCCTGGGACCCCGAGGCCGTCGCCTTCCTGGAGAAGTTCGACGTGCCGGCCCACAAGGTCGCCTCCGCCTCGCTGACCGACGACGAACTGCTGCGCGCCATGCGCGCCACCGGCCGCACGGTGGTCCTGTCCACGGGCATGTCGACCCCGAAGCAGATCCGGCACGCGGTGGAGGTGCTGGGCAGTGACAACATTCTGCTGTGCCACGCCACCAGCACGTACCCGGCGAAGGCCGAGGAGCTGAACCTGCGCATGATCCACACGCTGCAGGCGGAGTTCCCGAACGTGCCGATCGGCTACTCCGGCCACGAGACGGGCCTGCAGACCTCGCTCGCCGCGGTCGCCCTCGGCGCCGTCTTCGTCGAGCGGCACATCACGCTGGACCGCGCGATGTGGGGCTCCGACCAGGCCGCCTCCGTCGAGCCGCAGGGCCTGGCCCGGCTCGTACGCGACATCCGCGTGGTCGAGGAGTCCCTCGGCGACGGCGTGAAGCGGGTCTACGACAGCGAGCTGGCGCCGATGAAGAAGCTGCGCCGGGTCAAGGGAGTCGTCGCCGAGGCCGCCGAGGCGTCGGACGCGGCGGGAGCCGAGAAGGAGCCGGTCGGGGTATGACCGAGGACACCGCCGGCGGCGGCACGACCGTCGCCCTGGTGGAGAGCCCGGTCCAGCTGCTGAACGTGCTGGAGTGGGCGTACCAGGGCGGGACCGTCATACCGTTGACGGTGGTCGTGCTGCCCCCCACCGAGCCGCTCTCGCGCGGCCAGCTGCGCCGGATGGCGGAGCTGGCGATGGACGACGGCCTGGAGGTCCGCTGGCAGGAGGCGCGCGGCGGCGCGGGTCCGCTGCGCACCATGACGAGCCTGGCCCGCCCGCTGCGGCGGGCCCGGCGGGTGGTGCTGGGCGACCCGTTCTCGCGGTACGTGCAGACGCTGCTGACCATCGTCAAGGCGCGGGAGGTCGTCGTCGTGGACGACGGCACGGCGACGATGGAGTTCACGGCGCAGCTGGCGCGGGGGGAGCGGTTCGTCCGCTGGCACCGCAGCGGGCGCGGCGGGGGCGCGCGGGGGATGCTGTTCGCGCCGGTCGCGAGCGCGGCGCGGCGCCGGCTGACCCCCGCGGGGGGCGCCGGCGCGGCGGGCACGCGGGTGGAGGTGTTCACCTCGATGCCCGTGGTGGACCCGCCCGAGGGGCTGAAGGTGACGGCGAACGAGTTCGCCTGGACCCGCTCCCGCTTCGGCCCGCCGAGCGTCGGCGCGGCCACGGACCTCGTCGGTACGTCCCTGGTGGAGACCGGTGTGGTGGACCACGACCGGTACCTGGAGGCGGTGGCGTCGCTCACCAAGGTGTACGGCGCGACGCGCTACTTCGCGCACCGCAGGGAGCGGGCCGACAAGCTCCACCGGCTGCACCAGCACACCGGCCTGGAGATAGTCCGCCCCGACCTGCCGCTGGAGATCATCGCCCGCCGCGGCCCGATCGGCCGCACGATCGTCAGCTTCCCGTCGACGGTGGTGCACACGCTGCCGCTGGCCCTGGCGGGTACGGGCGTGAAGGTGGCGGTCTGCGAGGTCGACGCGAGCTGGCTGACGGAGACGGCGTCGCCGCGGGCGCAGGGCTTCCTGTCGTCGGTGGCGGGGGCGGCCCGGGAGCGCCGGGGCGTCGACGGGCTGCCGGTGGGCCCGGCGACGGCCACGGGGTGGTCGGGGGCACCGGCGGCGTCGGTCTGAAGCGAGCGCCGGAGTGTACCCACCGCGTACGCCGGTCATGCACCCGCGGGGCTGAAATTTTGTTGATCCTTCTCGGCGACCCCGGTGATCCCCGTACGCTTCACAGTGTGAACCGACTGATGTCCCGTGACGCAGAGCCCGAGTCCGGCCCCGACGCGCTGCTGCCCGGGGCGCTCCCGGCACCGCTGAACGCCGAACTCATCGCGTTCCGCCGGGACTTGCACATGCACCCGGAGCTGGGCAACCAGGAGTTCCGTACCACCGCCGCGATCAAGGAGCGGCTGGAGCAGGAGGGCCTCGCCCCCCGCGTGCTCCCGGCGGGCACGGGCCTGATCTGCGACATCGGCATCCCGGACGGCGGGACGGCCCCCGGCCCGATGCTGGCGCTGCGCGCGGACATCGACGCGCTGCCGATCCCGGACACCAAGACGGTCCCGTACCGCTCCGCCGTCCCGGACCGCGCCCACGCCTGCGGCCACGACGTCCACACGGCCGTCGTCCTGGGCGCGGGCATCGTCCTCGCCGGCCTGGCCCGCGAGGGCCTGCTGCCGCACCCGGTACGGCTGATCTTCCAGCCCGCGGAGGAGGTGCTGCCCGGCGGTGCGACCGACGCCATCGAGGCGGGCGTCCTGGAGGGCGTGGGCCGGATCATCGGCGTGCACTGCGACCCGCGCGTGGAGGTGGGCCGCATCGGCCTGCGCCAGGGCGCCATCACGTCCGCCTGCGACCGCCTCGAAATCTCCCTCGACGGCCCCGGCGGCCACACCGCCCGCCCCCACCTGACCACCGACCTGGTCACGGCCGCCGCCCGCGTCGCCACCGACGTACCGGCGCTCCTGTCCCGCCGCGTGGACGCCCGCGCGGGCCTGGCGGTCACCTTCGGCCGCCTCCACGCCGGCCACGCCTGCAACGTCGTCCCGCAGCACGCGGAGCTGTCCGGCACGGTCCGCTGCCTGGACCTGGACACCTGGCGCCGCGCCCCGGACATGGTCCACGCGGCGGTCGACGAGGTCGCGGCGATGCACCGCGCGAAGTCCGCGATCACGTACGTCCGCGGCGTCCCGCCGGTGGTCAACGAACCGGCGACGACGGCGCTGCTGGCGAACGCGATGACGGCGCGGCGGGGAACGGAGTCGGTGGAGACGACGGAACAGAGCCTGGGCGGGGAGGACTTCTCCTGGTACCTGGAGCACGTCCCGGGCGCGCTGGCGCGGCTGGGCGTGCGGGCGGTGGGGGAGACGGGGCTGCCGCGGGACCTGCACCAGGGGGACTTCGACGTGGACGAGGGCGCGATCCGCGTGGGGGTCGAGCTGTTCACGGCGGCGGCGCTGCTGGACGCGGGGGCGGGGGCGGTGGTGTAGGGGCGGACTCGGCGACACGGGTTCGCAGCCTGGCTACGCGATGCACGTCGGCGCCGGCCGAAAGAGGAGACGCGGGGGAGCTGCGGCCTACGGGGTCTCTGCGGCCTCTGCGGCCTCTGGGGGCCTCTGCGGCCTCTCAGCGCACGGGGACGAGCGTCAGGTAGGCGAGGCCGAGCACGCCGCGGTACCCCCGGAGCCACATGCTGCGGTGGCGGTCGACGCGGTCGCGGGTCTCCTCGGCCAGGGGATGGTCGGGGTGGGCGGCGAGCCACTCCTCGACGTCGGACTGGTAGGCGGACTCGAAGTCCTCCCATTCGTCGTCGCCGGCGGTCTCGATCCAGGCGGGCCGGAAGCCCGCGGCGACGGCGAGGTCGACGAGGCCGGCGAGGTCGAGGTGCTCGGTGGGGGAGGCGTCCGGCCACATGGCGGACAACTCGGCGGTGGTGGGAGGCCGTTGCCAGATCCCCTCGCCGAGAACGACACGGCCGCCGGGGGCGACCAGGCGGCGGAGGGCGTGCAGGGCGGCGGAGGTGTGCTCGGGGGGCGGGGCGTCGCTGAGGGCGTGGCTGGCGCCGAAGCACAGGACGAGGTCGGCGGGACCGTGGGCTGTGCCGACGGCGGACTCCCGGACGAACCGTACGCGCTCGGCGAGCCCACGGGCCTCGGCGCCGGCGCGGCCGCGGGCGAGGTCTTCCTCGTTGAGGTCGATGCCGACACCGGTCGAGCCGGGGGTGGCCTCAAGGAAGCGAAGCATGAACTCGCCCCAGCCACAGCCGATGTCGAGGACGGAGGCAGGGGCGGTCGGGGAGCCAGGGGCGTCGTCAGGGGAGGCGGGGGAGGCGGGGACGGGTGGAGCGGACAGCCGGCGGATCATCCGGACGGCGCGGTCCTCGGAGAGGGGGCCGTGGAAGGTGAGCCGGGTGAGGCGGGGAGGGGAGGAGGAGTGGTACATGCCCGGAACGCTAGAACGACCCGGCAGCACAGGGGTACCGATTTCCCAGCTCCACCCCACCCACCTCCCCGCACTCCCACCCAAGGGTAGGAGCCCGCTCTGACAACGCAGCCGGGCCACCGGCGCGTTCAGACCCCATCTCCCCGCACGCCCGCCCAAGGGTATGCGCGTGCTCTAACAATTCAGTCGGGTCGCTGGCGCGGTGGGTGGCTCTGACGCGCGTGGGCCGGGTGCGGGGTTTGCGGTTTCCCCGCGCCACCCCCCGATCTCCCCTCACGCCCGCCCAAGGGTATGCGCCTGCTCTGACAACGAACCCGGGTCCCGGGCGAGGTCGGCGGGTCTGACGTGTGTGCGGGACGGGTGCGGGGGTTACGGCGCCGGGGTGAGCGGTTGGTACGCGGAGTGTGGCGGTGTCCGGGGATGCGGCGAGGGGAGTGGCGGTGTCGCTGGGGCTCCCCCCGGGCCACCCCGCTCTTTGAGTGTGGGCCTGCGTCCGGCGTCAAGGGCGTTCCCTCCGCTTCGCTGCGGGAACGTCGCTGCGCGATGGGGCTTCGCCCCACCCTTGACCCCGGACTCCGGCCCGTGACAGACCGGCAGCTAAGGGTGGCCCAGGGGGAGCGGGCACCCGAACGCCGTGCCTACGGAGGCAGAGCCCGGCGGACGGGGGCCGGACCACCCGAGCCGGAACTGCCCGATCACCGAGGCGTCCCCGCGGACGGGGGCGGGCCACCGGAGCTGGGCACACCACTGCCGCCGGCGCCCCGCCGGAGGAGATTGGTCGTAACCGGCGGTAACTCACCCCCAATAACATGCTAAATCGCCCATGCGCCCTGACTTTCGCCCACCTGCGCACACCCAACACCTCCAGCGACGCCAGCCTCCGCCCAGACCGCACCCAGCGAACGCAACGTAGACAAAGTCGCCGCACCGGCGTGCAAAACCCGGACAAAGCGCCCAGCAGGGCCCGACTTTCGCCCAGCCGGATGCGCTAACCCGCCCCAGCCGCCACCGACCACCGCCCGAGCAGTCCGGAGTGGGTGCTATCTGCACGAACTCCCGGCAACCCGCCAGCCAAACCAGCGCAATTCACCCACGCGAACCGACTTTTGCCCACCCGCGCGCACCCACCGGCCCCAGGCCCCCGCACCCGGGCCCACTCCGCGTACCGACCGCTCACCCCGGCGGCCGTAACCCCCGCACCCGTCCCGCACACACGTCAGACCCGCTGACCTCGCCCGGGACCCGGGTTCGTTGTCAGAGCGGGCGCATACCCTTGGGTGGGCGTGAGGGGAGATCGGGGGGTGGCGCGGGGGAACCGCAAACCCCGCACCCGGCCCACGCGCGCGTCAAAGCCGCCCACCGCGCCAGCGACCCGACTGCGTTGTCAGTTCACGCGCATACCCTTGGGTGGGTGTGCGGGGTTCTTCCTTGGGGTTCGGCTTTCCTGTCGGCCCTCGGTCCGCTTCTCCGCCCCGAACGCGCCCCCCGCCGCCGCCAAAACCGCCGCCCCCGCCGCCCGTTCCGGCAGTCCCGGGTCGGGTGCCCCGCGTAGCAGTACCAGTTGGTGGTACACCGGTGCCGTCGCCGCTATCAGCAGGGCCCGTGCGTCCGTGTCCCCCCGGAGTTCGCCCCGTTCCGCCGCCCGCGCCACCACGGCCTCGCACTGCCCGTACCGGTCCTCCCACAGCCGCGTCTGCGCCTCCGCCGCCTGTTCCGAGTGGTACGAGGCCGCCATCAACGCCACGGCGAAGGACGGGCGTACGGTCAGCGACTCCTGGATCTCCTCGTTCAGCGCCGTCAGGTCGCCGCGCAGCGAGCCGGTGTCCGGCGGGTGCCAGTCCATCTCGCCGGCGGCGTCGATCACGTCCGCGAGCAGGCCGCCCACGTCGCGCCAACGGCGGTAGACCGTGGCGCGGTGTACTCCCGCCCTGGTCGCGACCCCCTCCATCGTGAGTTCTCCGTGGCCGTTCTCCGCGAGTTCGGCGCGCACCGCGTCGAGGACCTGGGCCCGGACCCTGGCGGTGCGCCCTCCCGGGCGGCGACCCCGGCCGCCGCCGTCCGCTGGTGGTGTGGCCTTCTGGGCTGTCATCGGTAGTCCGCAATTCGGTTGATCAACGGGCCAGTGGTGCGTCAGCATCTTAACGCTACAGTTGTCGCACTAACCGAGACCAGGAGCCGTCCTTCCCATGCCGCCCCTTCCCGCCGACCCCACCGTCCTCCACCCCATGCCCGACCACCCGCGCGTCGTCCTCCTCAAGCCCCTCCTGACCTCCCCCCTCATCGAAGCCGGGGACTTCTCCTACTACGACGATCCCGACGACCCCACCGCCTTCGAGACCCGCAACGTGCTCTACCACTACGGCCCCGAGCGCCTCGTCATCGGCAAGTACTGCGCCCTCGGCACCGGCACCCGGTTCCTCATGAACGGCGCCAACCACCGCATGGACGGCCCCTCCACGTTCCCCTTCCCCACCATGGGCGGTTCCTGGGCCGAGCACTTCGACCTCATCACCGGCCTGCCGGGCCGCGGCGACACCGTCGTCGGCAACGACGTGTGGTTCGGGCACGGCGCCACGGTCATGCCCGGCGTACGGATCGGCCACGGGGCGATCGTCGCCGCCGGGGCCGTCGTCACCGGTGACGTGCCCGACTACGGCATCGTCGGCGGCAACCCGGCCCGTCTCATCCGTACGCGCTACGACGCCGCCGACGTCGCCCGGCTCCTCGCCGTCGCGTGGTGGGACTGGCCCGTCGAGCACATCACCGCCCATGTGCGGACGATCATGGCCGGTACCGTCGCCGAACTGGAGGCCGTTGTCCCGTAGATCGCGTGTATCGCGTAGTCCCCGTAGCCCCGTAGCCCCGTAGCCCCGTAGGCCGTCGGCTGCGTGTACACCCCGCAGAACCGCACCACCTGGAAACGAGAGATCGCCCATGCCCCCTCGCCGCGCCCACATCGCCATGGTCGGCATTCCCGCCGTCAGCCACGTCCTGCCCAGCCTCGCCGTCATCCGTGAACTCGTGGCCCGCGGGCACCGCGTCACCTACGCCAACGACCCCTTCATCGCCGACCGCATCGAGCCCACCGGCGCGGAACTGGTGCCCTGCACCTCCACGCTGCCCGTCGCCGACAACGACTGGCCCGCCGACCCCATCGCCGCGTCGGGCCTCTTCCTCGCCGACGCCATCCAGGCCCTCCCCCAACTGCACGCCGCCTACGACGACGATCCCGCCGACCTGTACCTCTACGACATCGGCGCCTACGCCGCCCGCGCCCTCGGCGAGGCGCAGGGCCGGCCCCTCCTCCAGTTGTCCCCGACGTTCGTCGCCTGGGACGGCTACGAGGAGGAAGTCGCCGCCCACCTGCGGAAGCTGCCCGGCGCCGACGCGTACCAGGCGAAGTTCGCGCGGTGGCTCGCCGAGTGCGGGGCGACGACCAAGGACGTCGACGCCTTCTCGGGGCCGCCCGGCCGCGCCCTCGCCCTCATCCCGCGGGCGATGCAGCCGAACGCCGACCGCGTCGACGCCGGGACGGTGACCTTCGTCGGCCCGTGCTTCGACACGAACCCGGACGGCTGGACCCGCCCGCCCGGTGCCGACCGGGTGCTGCTCGTCTCGCTCGGCTCCGCGTACACCCGTCAACCGGAGTTCTACCGGCAGTGCATCGCCGCCTTCGGCGACCTGCCCGGCTGGCACGTCGTCCTCGGGATCGGCAAGCACACCGACCCGGGCGAACTCGGCGCCGTCCCGCGCAGCGTCGAGGTGCACTCCTGGGTCCCGCAGCGGGCCGTCCTGGAGCAGGCCGACGCCTTCGTCACCCACGCCGGGATGGGCGGCTGCGGCGAGGGGCTGCTGGCGGGCGTCCCCATGATCGCCGTGCCGCAGGGCGCCGAGCAGTTCATGAACGCCGACCGGCTCGTGGAGTTGGGCATCGCCCGCCGGGTGGACACCGCCGACGCCACCGCCGAGACCCTGCGCGCGGCGCTGGACGCCCTGATGACGGATCCGGAACGGGCCGACAGGTCCCGGCGGTTGCAGGCCGAGGCCCGCACCGAGGGCGGTACGCACCGCGCCGCCGACCTCATCGAGACCATGCTGCCCGCCGCCCTCCGACCCGCCCGGCCCACCTGATCACGCTTCACCTGCCCCTCTCGGAGGCATCGCCGGGAAAGAGATCCAGCAACTGCGTCAGCGAGCCGACGCAGGGCACCGCCGACGCCGCGGGGCCGGTCCGGCGCAGCGCCCGCCCCGCGTACCCGAGTCCGATCGCCGCGGCGACCAGCTCCGGGTCGTCGTCGACGAACAGGCACTGCCCGGGAGGGACGCCCAGCGCGGTGCTGGCGTGGTGGTACATGCGCGGATCGGGCTTGTTGCAGCCGAGGACGGCGGAGACGGCGTACGCCTCGAAGAACCGGCCGATCCCGAGTGCGGCGTGCAGATCCGGCAGGTTGGGCCAGGCGTCGGACACCACGGCCATCCGCACACCCCGCCGGCTCAGCTCCACGAGGGTCTCCTCGACGTCCGGGTACGTCTCCAGGAACGCCGACGGCGGAACGTCGCGGCGGAGGTCGGCGAGGAGACGCGGAGCCGGGTCCACGCCGAGGTGGCGAAGCAGCACCCGGTGGTAGTCGTCCCGGCCGGGTGTCGAGGCCGAGGCGGCAAGGAAGTGGTCACCCGCGGCGATCGCCGCAGCGAACTGCCGCGGTGAGACGGACGGGGCGTGGGCGAGGACGGTCTCCTCGAAGTCGGCCCGGGGATTCCAGCGCCCGCCGATCGGCCGCATCAGGACGCCGCCCGAGTCGAAGAGGACGGCGCGGAGCGCCGGGGGAGGGGCCGGTCGAGTCGTCACGTGCCCAGTCTGGTGAATCCCTTCCCCGTACGCCATCGGCCGGAGCCCGGCGGCGACTCGCGGACGCCCGGTCACCGCCGCCACCGAAGCAACGCCGCCACCGAAGCAACCGCCGCCCCGACGACCGTCGCGCCGCTAGAAGGCGTTCACCGGCTCGTACGTCCCCCACACCCCCCGCAGTGCCTCGCACACCTCGCCCACCGTCGCCCGCGCCGCCAGCGCGGTCCGCATCGGATACAGCACGTTCGCCGTCCCCTCCGCCGCCGTCCGCAGCTCCGCCAGTGCCGCCTCCACCGCGTCCCCGTCGCGCGTCGCCCGCAGCCGGGCGAGGCGCTCCACCTGCCGCGCCTCGATCTCCGGGTCGACGCGCAGCGGCTCGTACGGCTCCTCCTCGGCCAGTTGGTAGCGGTTGACGCCCACCACGACCCGTTCGCCGCACTCCGTCTCCTGCGCGATCCGGTACGCGTTCCGTTCGATCTCGCCCTTCTGGAAGCCGTTCTCGATCGCGCTGACCGCGCCGCCCTGGGCCTCGACCCGCTGCATCAGCTCCACCGCCGCCACCTCCAGGTCGTCGGTCATCGTCTCCACCACGTACGACCCGGCGAACGGGTCGACGGTCGCGGTCACGTCCGTCTCGTACGCCAGCACCTGCTGCGTCCGCAGCGCGAGCCGCGCCGACTTGTCGGTGGGCAGCGCGATGGCCTCGTCGAAGGAGTTGGTGTGCAGCGACTGCGTGCCGCCGAGGACCGCCGCCAGCGCCTGGACCGTGACCCGGGCGAGGTTCACCTCGGGCTGCTGGGCGGTGAGCTGGACGCCGGCGGTCTGGGTGTGGAAGCGCAGCATCAGCGACCTGGGGTCGCGCGCGCCGAACTCCTCGCGCATCACCTGCGCCCAGATGCGGCGCGCGGCGCGGAACTTGGCCACCTCCTCCAGCACCGTCGTCCGGGAGACGAAGAAGAACGACAGTCTGGGCGCGAAGTCGTCCACCCCCATGCCGGCCGCGACCGCCGTACGCACGTACTCGACGCCGTCCGCGAGCGTGAACGCGACCTCCTGGGCGGGCGAGGCGCCCGCCTCCGCCATGTGGTACCCGGAGATGGAGATGGTGTTCCACTTCGGCATCTCGGCGCGGCAGTACCGGAAGATGTCGGCGGTCAGCCGCAGCGACGGCTTCGGCGGGAAGATGTACGTCCCGCGCGCGATGTACTCCTTCAGCACGTCGTTCTGGACGGTGCCGGTGAGCTGCGCCGCGGGCACGCCCTGCTCCTCGGCGACGAGCTGGTAGAGCAGGAGCAGCAGCGCTGCCGGGGCGTTGATCGTCATCGACGTGGACACCCGGTCCAGCGGGATGCCGTCGAGGAGGACCCGCATGTCGTCGACCGAGTCGACGGCGACGCCGACCTTGCCGACCTCGCCGCGCGCGAGGACCGCGTCGGAGTCGTGACCCATCTGCGTCGGCAGGTCGAAGGCGACGGACAGGCCCGTCGTGCCGTGGGCGATCAGGTCGCGGTAGCGCGCGTTGGACTCGGCGGCGGTGCCGAAGCCCGCGTACTGGCGCATCGTCCACGGCCGGCCGGTGTACATCGTCGGGTAGACGCCGCGGGTGTACGGGTACGCCCCGGGTGCCCCGAGCCGCACCTCCGGGTGCCAGCCGGCCAGGGCCTCCGGCCCGTACACCGGCTCGATCGGCAGGCCGGACTCCGAGTGGCGCGCCATGCGATCCCTGCCCTTCCCCGACCTCCGCGGCCTTCTCCGGCCTTCCGCGTCGGCACGGAACCGCAGCCCCGTGCCGCAGCCCGGCGTCTGCACGGACTGTAGCCACGAGCGTACGCTCCGCCGCCGACAACGGCCCGGGACCGGCCGCGCGCCGCCTGGAAACGGCCCGCCGGCCGAACGCAAGGTGTCCGGGAGGCAACAGTGCGCTACGGGGTTCCGCAGGGGCCCCCGCGTCGGAGAGAATCGTTCGACGTCGTGCGGGAGGGAACCGGGGGGGCGGGCGAATTGCGTCCAGCACATATGAGCGTTCACAGGAAGCTCCGTTCGATGCGCGTGGCCGTCGCGCTCGCTGCCGCCGCGGCGGCGCTCGCGGCGGGATGTTCCGCCTCCGCGGACGCGGCCGGCGGCGGGGGCCGCTCGGCGCCGCCGTCGAGCGCGGCGCCGGCGACGTCGGAGGAGCCCGCGGAGCCCTCGGCCACGCCGTCCGAGGAGAAGCCGGAGAAGAAGCCGGAGAAGAAGCCCGAGGCCGAGGCGTCGGCGTCCAGGACGCCCACCCCGGAGCCGACGCCCGAGGGCCCCGAGGTGCTCATGGCCGTGGGCGACGAGAGCGAGCAGGTACGGGAGCTGCAGGCCCGGCTGCGCGCGGAGGGCGTCTTCGACCGGAGCCCCACCGCCTACTACGGGCCGGTCACCGCCGACGCCGTCTCGGCGTTCCAGGAGGACCGGGGCCTGCCGCGCACCGGCGAGACCGACGTCGTCACGTGGGAGCGGCTGAAGGCCCGTACGGACGAGCCCGCGCGCGACGAGCTGTACCCGCCGACGTCGCAGGCCATGGAGAAGCCCGACCCGCGGTGCAACGAGGGGCGGGTGCTGTGCGTGAGCAAGCGCAGCGACACCCTGCGGTGGATGAAGGACGGCGAGGTGCTGGCGGCGATGGACGTGCGCTTCGGGTCGCAGTACACGCCGACCCGCGAGGGCGTGTTCGAGGTCTTTCTCAAGAGCCGGCACCACGTCTCGACGCTCTACGACACCCCCATGCCCTACGCGATGTTCTTCAGCGGCGGCCAGGCGGTGCACTACTCCGCGGACTTCGCCGCCAACGGCTACGCCGGCGCCTCGCACGGCTGTGTGAACGTGCGCGACGAGGCGAAGATCGCGAAGCTCTTCGGGGAGGTCCGCGTCGGCGACAAGGTGGTCGTCTACGACTGAGCGCGCGGCGCGTACGGCGTCCGCGGTGCCGTACGCGCCGTACGCAGGGGCTGAGCTGTGGCTGTGACACTTTCTCCGCCGACGACGCTGTAAGTGATGTGCCGACTGGTCATCGGCCCAGCGCTCGGCCGGGGTTCCCCCCGTACCTGCGGCTCAGCGCATATGGCGCGGGCGGGTTGCGTTCCCCCAGCACCGCCCGCGCCACCCCCCTCTTCCGGCCGCCTTCCACAACCCGTACGCCACGTGTCGTACCGCAGCGTGCGTAGGGCCCCTCTCAGGCGCCCAGGCCCAGCCTCAACTGCTCCTCCGAGCCCTCCGGGTTCTCCGCGCTCTCCGGATTCTCCGCGCTCGCGGGGCTCCCGGGGCTCTCCGGGCTCTCGGTGTTCTCCGAATCCGGGCTCCGCTCCCGAAAGCCCGCCGACGCCACCAGCTCGGCGAGCTGCCGCAGCCCGCGGTGGGCGGCGGTACGCACCGCGCCCGGCCGCTTGCCGAGCACCTTCCCGGCGTCGGTGGCGCGCATCCCCGCCACCGTGCGCAGCAGCACCGCCTCCGCCTGGTCCCGGGGCAGCTTGGAGATGAGCCCGAGCACCTGCCGGGTGCCCATCGACTCCAGCGCGTGGTCCTCGGCCGCGCGCTCCGCGGGCAGGTCGTGGAGCCCCTCGTCGAGCAGCACGCCCTGCGGGCGGCGGCGTTCGCGGCGCAGCAGGTCGAGCGCGCGGCGCCGGGCGACCGTGACCGTCCAGCCGCGGAACGACGGGCCGTCGCCGCGGAACCTGCCCAGGTCGCGCGCGATCACCAGCCAGGCGTCGGCGGCCACGTCCTCGGCGTCGTCGCCCACCACGCCGCGCAGATACGCGAGCAGTACCGGCTGGAGCCGCCGGTAGAGCGCGGTGAACGCCTCCTCGTCGCCGTTCTGGGCGCGGAGGACCAGTGGCTGGAGGTCCTCGTCCGCAACCTTGTGTCCCGGGGCCGCCCGTGCGGCCGCCGGTCTGTCGTTTTCCCCCACCTTGTGCGCCTCGTGATCGGCCTGCGGCACTGTGCACCGTGCCCGCGCCCCCGCGCGCTCTCCGTCAGGCCGCTGCCCCAGCCACACCCGGAATCGAACAGAACAGTGCAACAATGCCAGACATCATGGGCGTTTGACGTGAGCACCCCCACATTCCTCCTGTATAGGCAGGAGACCGCTTCGGGCTCACGTGTCCGGCTCCGGGTGAAACGGGACAAAAGGCCGATCCGGCGGGCGACTTGCGGGGGAGCGGGGAGCGGGGAGCTGGGAGGAGCGGGGCCGCGGGTGTCAGCCGGTGGCCGGCTCCTCGGGCGCCGGCTCGGAGGCGGTGCCCGTCGCCGAGGGTTCCGGTACGGGTGACTCCGAGATGTTGGCGCTCGGGTTCGGCGACGGGCCCTCCTGCGGCGGGCCTTCGCTGCTGCCGCCGTCCTCGCTGCCGCCGTCGGTGTCGCCGCCGCTGTCCCCGCCGGTGCCGCCCGGGTCCGTACCCGGGTCGGTCGGCAGCGACGGGCTCGGGCTCGTCGGCTCCTCGGTGTCGCCGCCCGTGCTGCCCCCGGAGGAGCCGCCCGTGGAGCCGCCGGTGCCGCCGCCGGTGGCGCCGCCCGGCGTACCCACGCTCGTGCCCAGCCGGTTCGAGCAGTACGAGGCCATCGCCTCCGGCGAACCGGCCGCCTGCTCCAGGACGCGCAGCCGGCCCTGGCCGGGCATCGTGCCCGTACCGGCCTGCGCGGCGAGGTAGTCGCGGCACAGCTCGTCGAGCACGGAGTCCGCGTCCGCCATGTTCGGCGGCTCGTCACCCCGGATGTCGCCGATGACATCGCGCCCCGGCAGGTCCGTGTCCGTACCGCCGCCCTGGCCCTTGGTGTCCTTGCCGTCCTTGCCGGAGTCCTTGTGCTTTCCGTCCTTGTCCGACCCCTTGCCGCCCCCGGCGGCGGAGCCGTCCTCCTTCTCGCCGCCGGGGGTCTGCGCCGACGACGTGGCGCCCACGCTCGGCGACCGGTTGTTGCCACCGGTGTCCTGGATGAACGACGGCGCCGGCAGCACACCCGCGGTGGAGGCCACCGCGACCCCGCCCAGCGCACACGCCGCCACCGCGCCCACCACGCTCAGCCGCAGCGACCGCAGCCGCTGCACGACGCCGGAGCGGCGCCGTCCGCGGCGCGTCTCGAACGGCGACTCGGCGGCGAACTCCGCCGCCGACGCTGGACTCGGGCTCTCCTGCGCGGCCCGGAACGCCGCCAGCGCGGCCTGCTCCCCGGGGGCCCGGCCGTTCGCGTCCGGCTGCCCGGACTCGGCCACCCGCGCCAGCACGGCGGCCAACCGCTCGGCCGCGGCCCGGTCCTCCGGCGACCAGCGCTTACGCCCTCGCCGGCCGCTGCCGTCCGCGAAGTCGAGCGGCTCCCCGCGAAGCAGTCGCTCCGCGACGTCCTCGTCGAGCCAGCCGTACCGGTCGTCCACCATCACATTTCCTTAAGCGTCCGCGCGGCCGATTGCGTCACACCGCCAGGCTGCTGCCCTTCCCCGGGCGGAACGTCCCCCTCTTCCTGCGGCCTCTCGATCAGCGCGGTCAACTGCTTGAGGCCGCGGTGTGCCGCCGTACGCACCGCGCCCGGGCTCTTGCCCAGGACCTCGGCGGTGCGCTTGGCGTCCAGTCCCATGATCACGCGCAGCACCACGACTTCGGCGTAGTCGCGGGGCAGCCGCGCGATGAAGGCCATCGTGCGGCCCGTACCGAGTGCCTCGATCGCCTCCTCCGCGGTGTCCGAGGCCGCGGGCCGGTCGGCGAGTTCGGTCTCGTCGCCGCCGGCGACGGGCCTGCGGGAGCGCATGCGTACGTGGTCGAGCGCGCGGTTGCGCGCTATGCGTGCGGCCCAGCCGCGGAAGTGGTCGGCGTCCCCGCTGAACGAGCCGAGGTCGCGGGCGATCTGCAGCCACGCCTCGGAGGTCACGTCCTCGGCGTCGCCGTCGCCGACGAGGCTGCGCACGTATCCGAGCAGGCGTGGGTGCACCGTCCGGAACACGATGCGGAACGCTGCCTCGTCACCACGCTGGGCAGCGTGCACCGCGCCGGACAGCGCGGCGTCTTCCGCGTATTCCCCCTGCACGGTGGTCAGTCGGTCCGTGGCGCCGGGAGACGCAGTACACGCGGACACATCTGCGGAGCACCCCCGGATCTGGGCGGACCGTCGAGCGATGGTCGAACGAATGTCTGTGCGCCAGGTCGGCGCGAGGTGCACGCTACGGCGGTGGCGGTCCCTTCGCAACACACCCGGACACTCCCCACCCGGTCGCATGAGGAACCGGCGGCGGCTGGACGGCGGCCCGACAGGGGCTCGACGGGTCTTCGGCGCGGGCAGGACCGGGGCTCCGCCGGGGCAGGACCGGGGCTCCGCCGGGGCCGGGCACCGGCCCGGCGACCGCACGGGAGGGGGCCCGGCGGGGGCCCGGCGGGACCCCGGCGGGGCTCCGCGCACGGGCTCGCGGGCACGCGCGGACGGGGGGCTGTGACATTTCCGGGCCCTCTGGCGCTGAGTAATACAGCGGGCCGGAACGGGCACCGCGACTGAGGCCGACGGCCGGAGCAGCTCCTGTGGGGGGTAGCGGCTCCGGCCGTCTTCTTTGTGCCGGTCAGGGCGGGACTGACACGTTTTCGAACCCCGCGGCGCTGTACGGATGTCAAGCGTGAGCGAACGTCCCACGCGAGAACCGAAGGGGCGGAATGTGAGTCCGCGTAGATCCCATGCGTACCGGCCGCTGAGCCTGCGCAGACGTGCCTGGCTGACCCTGGGCGCGGTCGTGCTCGGCGGCGCCGGCGTGATCACCGTCGCCGTGGCGGACCCCGGCTCCGGCTCCGGCGACCCGGCGGCGGCCGGGCTGGAGCCGCGCAAGCCGGCGGTGCACGGCGTCGACCTGACCGGTGACGGCGCCCGGAAGGAGGTGGACCGTACCGGGACCGAGCAGTTCTCCATGGTCGGCATCTCCTGGAGCAACGAGCGCCGCGACCTCGACGGCGCCGCCGAGGTGCGCACGCGCTCGGCCGAAACCGGCACCTGGAGCGACTGGCGCACCCTCAGCACGGACGGCGGCCCGTCCGCCGACGACCTGACCGCCGGCATGCGCGGCAGCACCGAGCCGCTCTGGGTCGGCCCGTCGGACGGCGTGGAGGCGCGGGTCGTACGCGAGGACGGCACCAGCACGCCGCTGCCCGCCGGCATGGAGGTCGCCCTCGTCGACCCCGGTGTCACGCAGGAGGAGGCCGACGAGGCGCAGGCCGCCGGCGTCGGCACCGAGGCGGGCACGGAGACGGCACCGGTCGCGCAGGCGGCCGCGGTGAGCGCGCCGGAGTCCGCCGCGGGTTGGTCCGCGTCCTCGTACGCCGCCGACATGGCCCCCGCGGCCGCGGTCACCCAGGCCGACCCCGGCCCGGCGCCCGACTCGCCCGTCACCCCGCCGCCGGTGATCCGCCGCGCCGGCTGGGGCGCCGACGAGTCGCTGGTCGAGGACCCGCCGACGTACAACCCCGACGGCATCAAGGCCGCGTTCGTGCACCACACCGCGCAGGCCGTGAACTACTCGTGCGCCGAGTCCGCCGCCTTCGTCCGCGGCATCTTCCTCATGCACGTGAACGAGAACGGCTGGAACGACGTCGGCTACAACTTCCTCGTCGACAAGTGCGGCCGCATCTTCGAGGGCCGCGCCGGCGGCATCGACCAGCCGGTGCTGGGCGCGCACACCCTCAACTTCAACAGCCACTCCACCGGCATCTCCGTCCTCGGCGACTACCACACCTTCGGCCACCCCTCGCAGCCCGCGCTGGAAGCCGTCTCGCGCATCGCCGCATGGAAGCTCGGCCAGTACGGCGTGAGCCCCACCGGCAGCACGTCGCTGACGCCCATGAAGCTCGACGCGGACGACAACTTCATCCCCGCCGGCGCCCCTAAGACCATCAAGAACATCGCCGGCCACAAGGACGGCAGGTTCCGCCCGGACGGCGCGGACGCGGACGTCAACGTCACCGCCTGCCCCGGCGACCGGCTGTACGCCAAGCTGGGCCAGATCCGCGCCCGCGCCGCCGCCCCCGGCGCCTCGCACGCCCTGCCCACCCGGGACTTCAACGGCGACGGCCGCGGCGACCTCGTCGCCGGCACCCCGCGGGCCAACGGCGGCGGGAAGACCGGCTCCGGCGCGGTGTTCGTCGTCCCCGGCGGCGAGAACGGCCCGGTGGCGAGCGCCAAGCGCAGCATCACCCAGAACAGCACCGGCGTGCCCGGCACGGCCGCGGCCGGCGACGCCTGGGGCACCGACACCGAGTGGGGCGACGTCAACAACGACGGCATCGCCGACCTCCTCGTGGGCGCCCCGAACAAGGACGACGCCACCGGCCACGCCGACGCCGGCGTGATCACCGTCCTGTACGGGCCGGGGCTCGACTCCGGGCAGAACCTCGTCCTCGGCGACGGCTTCTCGCCGACCGGCGCCAAGTTCGGCTCCGCGGTCGCCGCGGGCGACTTCGACGGCGACGGCCGTGACGAGGTGCTCGGCGTCGGCGCCGAGGCGTGGGCCACGCACGACCTGAACGGCAACGGCCGCGAGGGCTCGTTCCCGTACGAGACGGTGGGCTACCAGGACGCCGCCGTGGGCGACTTCAACCGCGACGGCTACGACGACGCGGCGATCACCTACCGCGACCCGAGCGGCAAGGCGCGCCTCGACATCCTGCGCGGCACCCCGGTCGGGCTGGACACCACCGCGAACCTCGGGGTGCCGGGCGGCCGCTCGGTGGCCACCGGGGACGTCACCGGCGACGGCTTCGCCGACCTCGTCGTCGGCCAGCCCTTCCCGGGCGAGTCGTCGGCCAACACCGGCGGCCAGGTGACGCTGCTGAAGGGCTCCGCGAACGGGCTGACCACGACCGGCAAGCAGATCGTCCACCAGGGCACCGGCTCGGTGCCGGGCGCGTCCGAGGCCGGCGACGCGATGGGCTTCTCCGTCGCCGTCGGCGACGTGGACGCCAACGGCTACGCCGACGTCCTCGCCGGCGTCTACCGCGAGGACATGACCCGCGACGGCGCCAACCGCGCCGACGCCGGCACGTCCCTGCTGCTGCGCGGCGGCTCCGCGGGGCTGTCGACGGCGTCCGGTTCGCCGAAGGCGTACCACCAGGACACCTCGGGGATCAGCGGCGTCAGCGAGAAGGGCGACCGGCTCGGCTCGTCGGTGGTGCTGGCGGACCTGTCCGGGTACGGGCGGGCCGACCTCGTCATCGGCGTGATCGGCGAGGACGCCTACGACGGCACGCTGCTCCAGCTCGACAGCGGCAGCCAGGGCGTATCGGCGTCGGGCGCCGTGTACTACGGCAAGTCCGCGCTGGGCACGCCCGCCGCGGGCCGGCTGGGGGTGGAACTGGCGCCGTGAGGCGCTGACACCCGGCACCTCCGCCGGCGAGGGGCCGTCCCGCGGAAGCCGGGCGGCCCCTCGTACGTACGCGCGGCGGCAGGTCCCGTACGGGCCGGGGTCCGCGGCGCACGGCCGCGGACCCGCGGCGTACGCGGCCGGGCCGCCCCTCCCCGTGCGCCCTCAGCCCCCGTCCCTCACCACCCGCGCCAGGTCCGCGAACTCCCCCCACGCCAGCCGCGGCTCGCGCGGATCCCACACCTTCTGCGCCAGCGCCGCCAGCGGCAGCCTGACGCCCTTCGCAATCTGCCCCGGTGTCTGGGCATCGGCGACGTCCCCCCACACCGCGAAACGGGCGCCCAGCACCTTCTCCGGCCCCGCCAGCCGCTTCGGCACCGGCCGGGTGCCGCGCAGCACCGCGGGAGTCCACTCCTCGTAGATCCGCTCGCCCGTGGGGTACGTGAAGTCGTTGGGCTCGCCCAGGACGTAGTACAGGTACTCGTCGTTGAGGTTGACCAGCCGGCGGCCGTCCTCCAGGAACGCCTGCGGGTCGCGCGCGAACGCCTCCTTGCCCGTCCAGTACTCGACCTCCCGGTCCCGGTCGGGGCCGGTCTTCGCGCCCGGGATGAAGCCGTCGTTCCACGCCTTGACCTTCTTGCCCTGCTTTTTGACCGTGTCCGCCCGCTCGTTGAGCCAGTCGGCGTTGAGGTCCGCAACGGCCGCGCCCGCGCCGTGGCGGTCGCGGGCGGCGGCTGCCAGGTGCGGGTAGCGGGCCTCGGGATCGCTGGACATCAGCGCGACGTACTCGTCCCCGCCGATGTGCATGTACGGGCCGGGGAAGAGCCGCGCGTACTCCGTCAGCAGGTCGTCCACGAGCCGGGCCGCGCGCGGCTTGGAGATGTCGATCGCCCCCTCCACCGGGGTGCCTTCGGGGGTCTTCAGCTGGAGGCCGGGGTGGGCGCCGAGGACGGCGCCGAGGTGGCCGGGGGAGTCGATCTCGGGGATGACCGTGATGTGCAGGTCGGCGGCGAGTTCGACGATGTCCCCGACCTCGGCCTTGGTGAGGTGCGGCTCGGAGACCACCTCGGGGTGGCTGTCGCTCTCGATCCGGAACGCCTGGTCGTCGGAGAGGTGGAGGTGGAGCTGGTTGAGCTTGAGGTCGGCCATCTCCCGGACGCGGTCGGACAGCCACGCGGCGCTGAAGTGCTTGCGGGCGATGTCGACCATGAACCCGCGCTGCGGCCGGTCGGGCCGGTCGTCGATGCGGCCGGGCGGTACGCCGCCGTCGGCGCGGGCGGCCTGGAGGAGGGTGCGGGTGCCGTAGAAGACGCCGGTGTCGGTGGCGGCGGTGACGGTGGCGCGGCCGTCGGCGACGTCGATGCGGTACGCCTCGGGGCCGCCGGCGCGGCCGGGTTCGACGCGGAGGCGGACGTCGCCCGGGAGCTGCCCGAGCGCGGTGCCCCCGCCGTCGTCGCCGTCCCCGTTCCCGTCGTCCCCGCCCCCGCTGCCGCCGTCGTCGTCCGCGTAGCGCATGCCGAGTTCGCCGGCGAGGCGCATGGACTCGTCGGTCAGCTCGGCGTCCTCGGCGACGACGCGGGCCCGCTCCGCGGGCCGCCAGCCGGTGCCCCCGGCGCGCTCCCAGGAGCGGACGGCGGGGATGGTGCGGGGGTCGGGGAGCGGCTTCGCGCGGTCGGCGCGGGACGCGTCGGTGCGGTCGCCTCCGGCGGTGGGCGCGGCCGTGCCGTCCTGCGCGCTGCGGTGGGCGGCGGCGCCGCGCTCGGGGCCGCCGTCGCCGTCCCCGCCGTCGAGTACGGGGCGCAGCGCGAGGAGGACGGCGGCGGTGGCCAGCGCGGTGGCCAGCGCCCAGTACAGCGCGCGCCGGGGGCCCCGCAGGGCGCGGAGCGGCCCGGCGGGGCGGCCGTCGGGCCTGCGGGCGTGCCGGCCGGCGGGGGACCGGCGCGGCGGGCGGGGCGTACGCGGCGGGAATCGCATGGGTGGGGACCTCCCGGGGGACCACGGCAGCGCGTGGGGTGATCAGGACTCCGTCGACTCGCTCCCGGCAAACCTCCTCATACGGGTGAACACTCGGCCGCCGCCACCGGAACGTTCGGTTCCGGCCGTTAGCGTGGCGCAGCGCTGTTCGACCGTAACCGTCCCCGGTGCGCCACCGCGCACCCGGCACGCCCCAGGGAGCCACCCTGCCGACACCCGCCCCCCGTGCGACCCGCGCCGCCCCTCCAGCCGCCGACCCCGTCCGCCTGGCGGACTTCAACGCGGCCCCCGCCCCGGACGCCGAGCAGGCGCTCCTCGGCTGCCTCGACGACCGGCACTGGGCCCGCCGCCTCACCGCCCACCGCCCGTACCCCGACCTCGACGCCCTGCTCGCCGCCGCCGACGAGGCCAGCTACGACCTGGCCCCCGGCGCCGTCGCGGGCGCGCTGACCGACGAGGCGACGGCCCTGCCCCCCGCCGCGGGCCCCGCCGAGCGGACGGCGCTGCGGGCGGCGCACGCCGCGTACGAGAGCCGCTTCGGCCACTGCTTCGTCCTGTGCCTCGACGACTGCCCCGAGGACGAGCGCCTGGACCGCACCCTGGCCGCCATCCGCACCCGCCTCGGCAACGAACCCGACGAGGAACGCCTCGTCGCCGCCGACGAACTCCGCCGCCGGGCCCGCGCCCGCCTCACCCGGCTCCTCGCCCCGGGTGCCGGGTTGCCCCGTACCTGACAACGGATTCGCGCCACGCGCCCCGCGGCGGAACCGGCCGCAAAAGGGGCGCAACCACCCGGATCTCCACGCCTGCCAGCGCCGTTAGGCCACGCGCGTGCCTGATTGATCACACCTGCACCCCCATGACCGGTGTGCCGACGCACCGTCGCTACGATGGCGAAGGCCGGAGGACCGTACCCGGCCGGGTCATGACCGACAGGCGGAACCCGAGCCCTGACGGCCGGCCCCCGATCAGTTTCCGGAGGGTTTTTCCGTGCCGGCTGGAACGCTCTACCGCGGCCGGGAAGGCATGTGGTCCTGGGTGGCGCACCGCGTCACCGGCGTCCTCATCTTCTTCTTCCTGTTCGTCCACGTCCTCGACACCGCCCTGGTGCGGGTGTCACCCGAGGCGTACGACGACGTGGTGGCCACGTACAAGACGCCGATCGTGTCGCTGCTGGAGTACGGGCTCGTCGCCGCCGTCCTCTTCCACGCACTCAACGGGCTGCGCGTCGTCGCCGTCGACTTCTGGTCGAAGGGCGTCCGGCTGCAGAAGCCGATGCTGTGGACCGTGGTCGGGATCTGGGCGGTGCTGATGGCCGGGGCGATCTATCCGGTGCTCGGCCACGCCGCGCGCGAGCTGTTCGGGAGCTGATGACCATGGCCACCTCCGACGTCGAGCTGACCGGCTCCACCGCCGCGTACTCCGCCGACAACCCCGCGCCGCTCATCGAGCCGCCCCGCGCCCGCACCCCGCGCACCGCCCGCTCCACCTCCCGAACCCGCACCAACTTCGAGCTGTACGGCTGGGTGTTCATGCGGCTGTCGGGGATCGTGCTCGCGGTCCTCGTCGTCGGCCACCTGCTGATCCAGCTGGTGCTGGACGGCGGTGTCAGCAAGGTCAGCTTCGCCTTCGTCGCCGGCCGCTGGGCGTCCCCGTTCTGGCAGGGTTGGGACCTGCTCATGCTCTGGCTCGCGATGCTGCACGGCGCCAACGGGCTGCGCACGGTCATCAACGACTACGCCGAGCGCGACGGCACCCGCTTCTGGCTGAAGATGCTGCTGTACGCCGCCACGGTCTTCACCGTCCTCCTGGGCACGTTGGTGATCTTCACCTTCGACCCGAACATCCGCTGACGCGGCGAAGAGGTTCCCCTCATGCAGATCCACAAGTACGACACCGTGATCGTCGGCGCGGGCGGCGCGGGCATGCGCGCCGCCATCGAGGCGACGAAGCGCAGCCGCACCGCCGTGCTGACCAAGCTGTACCCGACGCGCTCCCACACCGGCGCCGCGCAGGGCGGCATGGCCGCCGCCCTCGCGAACGTCGAGGAGGACAACTGGGAGTGGCACACGTTCGACACCATCAAGGGCGGTGACTACCTGGTCGACCAGGACGCCGCCGAGATCCTGGCGAAGGAGGCCATCGACGCGGTCCTCGACCTGGAGAAAATGGGCCTGCCTTTCAACCGCACCCCGCAGGGCCGCATCGACCAGCGCCGCTTCGGCGGCCACTCGCGCAACCACGGCGAGGCGCCGGTGCGGCGCGCGTGCTACGCGGCGGACCGCACCGGCCACATGATCCTGCAGACGCTCTACCAGAACTGTGTGAAGGAGGGCGTGGAGTTCTTCAACGAGTTCTACGTCCTCGACCAGCTCATCGTCGAGGTCGACGGGGTCAAGCGGTCGGCCGGCGTGGTCGCCTACGAGCTGGCGACCGGCGAGATCCACGTCTTCCAGGCCAAGGCCGTCGTCTACGCCTCGGGCGGCAACGGCAAGTTCTTCAAGGTCACCTCGAACGCCCACACCCTGACCGGCGACGGCCAGGCGTCGGTGTTCCGGCGCGGGCTGCCGCTGGAGGACATGGAGTTCTTCCAGTTCCACCCGACGGGCATCTGGCGGATGGGCATCCTCCTCACCGAGGGCGCGCGCGGCGAGGGCGGCATCCTGCGCAACAAGGACGGCGAGCGCTTCATGGAGAAGTACGCGCCCGTCATGAAGGACCTCGCCTCGCGCGACGTCGTCTCCCGTGCGATCTACACCGAGATCCGCGAGGGCCGCGGCTGCGGCCCCGAGGGCGACCACGTCTACCTGGACCTCACGCACCTGCCGCCGGAGCAGCTCGACGCGAAGCTGCCGGACATCACGGAGTTCGCGCGCACGTACCTGGGGATCGAGCCGTACACCGACCCGATCCCGATCCAGCCGACCGCGCACTACGCGATGGGCGGCATCCCCACCAACGTGCGCGGCGAGGTCCTGGCGGACAACACCACGGTCGTCCCCGGGCTGTACGCGGCCGGGGAGGTCGCCTGCGTCTCCGTGCACGGCGCCAACCGCCTGGGCACCAACTCGCTGCTCGACATCAACGTCTTCGGCCGCCGCGCGGGCATCGCCGCGGCGGAGTACGCGGCGACCGCGGACCACGTCGAACTGCCGGAGGACCCGGAGGCGTTCGTGGTCGGCGAGGTGGAGCGGCTGCGCGACGCCTCGGGCAGGGAGCGGGTGGCGGAGCTGCGGCGCGAGCTGCAGGAGACGATGGACAAGAACGTGATGGTCTTCCGCACGGAGCAGACCATCAAGGAGGCGGTCGAGAAGCTCGCGGAGCTGCGCGCGCGGTACAAGAACGTGAGCATCCAGGACAAGGGCCGGCGCTTCAACACCGACCTGCTGGAGGCGATCGAGCTGGGCAACCTGCTCGACCTGGCCGAGGTCATGGCGATCTCCGCGCTCGCCCGCAAGGAGTCCCGGGGCGGCCACTACCGCGAGGACTACCCGAACCGCGACGACGTCAACTTCATGCGCCACACCATGGCGTACCGCGAGGTCGGCGACGACGGCACGGAGACCGTCCGGCTCGACTACAAGCCGGTCGTGCAGACCCGCTACCAGCCGATGGAGCGTAAGTACTGATGGCAACACCCGTGATGGACAAGGTCGAAGCCGAGTCCCCCGAGCCGGCGGACTCCCCGTACATCACCGCGACGTTCCGCATCCGCAGGTTCAACCCGGAGGCGGCGGCGGAGGCGTACTGGGAGGACTTCCAGGTCGAGATCGACCCGAAGGAGCGGGTCCTCGACGCGCTGCACAAGATCAAGTGGGACATGGACGGCACGCTGACGTTCCGCCGCTCCTGCGCCCACGGCATCTGCGGCTCCGACGCGATGCGCATCAACGGCCGCAACCGGCTGGCGTGCAAGACCCTGATCAAGGACCTGGCACCGGAGAAGCCCATCACCGTGGAGCCGATCAAGGGCCTGACGGTGCAGAAGGACCTGATCGTCGACATGGAGCCGTTCTTCCAGGCGTACCGCGACGTGATGCCGTTCCTGGTCTCCCACGGCAACGAGCCGACGCGCGAACGCCTCCAGTCGGCGGCGGACCGCGAACGCTTCGACGACACGACGAAGTGCATCCTGTGCGCGGCGTGCACCAGTTCGTGCCCGGTCTACTGGAACGACGGCCAGTACTTCGGCCCGGCGGCGATCGTGAACGCCCACCGCTTCATCTTCGACAGCAGGGACGAGGCGGGTGAGCAGCGCCTGGAGATCCTGAACGACAGGGACGGGGTGTGGCGCTGCCGCACGACGTTCAACTGCACGGACGCATGCCCCCGCGGCATCGAGGTGACGAAGGCGATCCAGGAGGTGAAGCGGGCGCTGATCACGCGCCGCTTCTAGAAGCTTCACCCCCGGCCCCGGCCCCGGCCCCGCTCGCGGCGGACGCCTGGGCCGGGCGCAGCTCAGTCGTGAAGGTCCAGAACGACGCACAGCGCCGCGGAGACCCGTGCCATGGTCGCGTCCTCCACGGTGCCGAGGCAGGTCCCCGCGCGGATGCGTCGGGCCGTCAGGGACGTGCAGTCCACGGCGACCGCGGCGCCCTGCACGGGGGAGTCGATCGGGACGGTCACCACCGTGTCCGGGGCGCCCAGAGTTTCGTCGATCATCATGCAGACCGCGGTACCGGGGAACGCTTCCAGGGCGGCGTCGGCCTCGATGACGAGCACGGCTCCCGTCTTGGTGGCGAGTTGCACGCGCCAGACCTGACCGCGGGCGATGGTCACGCGATGTCCTCGCCGAACGCCTCTGTGATCTCTTCGACGTCACCGCTGGTGTCTCCGCGCCACCGGCTCACGGCATCGGCCGCCTCACGGAGGGCCTGGGCTCTTATGGCGCGTTCCACATACGCGGAGAGATTGCCGTGCGCTGCTGCCTTGGCCGTGGCGAGGAGGTCCGGGGGAAGCGTCACGGTGACCCGCTCACGTGTCTGCATACGCGGGATCATACTCAACGTGGTACTTCTGCGGTGACAGTTCGGTGCAGGGGCGGGTGTGGGGCGGACGACCGCGTCGTGTCGACCGCCCCGTGTGTCAGTCCAGCCGGTCCAGGATCAGCGGACCGCGCTCCACCGCCGCCCCCGCCGGGGCCACGTCGTACGCGGCCTCCAGGGCCTCCAGCGCCTCCGGGATCCGCTCCGCGGTGTCCGTGTGCAGCGTCAGCAGCGGCTGGCCCGCCGTGACCGGCGTGCCCGGCTTGGCGTGGAGTTCCACGCCCGCCGCCGCCTGGACCGGATCCTCCTTGCGGGCGCGGCCCGCGCCCAGGCGCCAGGCCGCCAGGCCCACCGCGTAGGCGTCCAGGCGCGTGAGGACGCCCGTCACCGGGGCCGGGACCGTGTGGGTCTCGCGGGCCGTCGGCAGCGGGGCGTCCGGGTCGCCGCCCTGGGCAGTGATCATGCGGCGCCACGCGTCCATCGCCGAGCCGTCCGCGAGCGCCGCCGCCGGGTCCGCGTCCGGCAGGCCCGCCGCCGCGAGCATCTCGGTGGCCAGCGCGAGCGTCAGCTCCACGACGTCCGCCGGGCCGCCGCCCGCCAGGACCTCCAGCGACTCGCGGACCTCCAGCGCGTTGCCGGCCGTGAGCCCCAGCGGCGTGGACATGTCGGTGAGCAGCGCCACGGTGCGCAGCCCGTGGTCGTTGCCCAGCCCCACCATCGTCGCGGCCAGTTCGCGCGCCGTGTCCAGGTCCTTCATGAACGCGCCGGAGCCGACCTTCACGTCCAGCACCAGCGCGCCCGTGCCCTCGGCGATCTTCTTCGACATGATCGAGGACGCGATGAGCGGGATCGACTCCACCGTCCCCGTCACGTCCCGCAGCGCGTACAGCTTGCGGTCGGCCGGCGCCAGGCCCGTGCCCGGGGCGCAGATCACGGCGCCGACGTCGCGCAGGATCGCCATCATCTCGTCGTTCGACAGCGACGCCCGCCAGCCCGGGACGGCCTCCAGCTTGTCGAGCGTGCCGCCGGTGTGGCCGAGGCCGCGGCCCGACAGCTGCGGCACCGCCGCCCCGCAGGCGGCGACCAGCGGCGCCAGCGGCAGCGTGATCTTGTCGCCGATGCCGCCCGTCGAGTGCTTGTCGGCGGTCGGGCGCGGCAGCGCGGTGAAGTCCATCCGCTCGCCGGAGGCGATCATTGCCGCGGTCCAGCGGGCGATCTCGTCGCGGTCCATGCCGTTGAGCAGTATGGCCATGGCGAGCGCGGACATCTGCTCGTCGGCGACCTCGCCGCGGGTGTACGCGGCCACGACCCAGTCGATCTGCTCGTCGGAGAGCCGCCGGCGGTCGCGCTTGGCGCGGATGACGGAGATGGCGTCCATCAGTTCTGCGTTCCTCCGGTCCGGGGCGTCTGGGAGTCCGACTTGTTCAGGGCGAGCGGGCCGAAGGCGTCGGGCAGCAGCTCCGACAGCGGCCGGATGCCGGACGGGGTGTCGAGCAGCAGCCCGGGCCCGCCGTGCTCGCTGAGCAACTGGCGGCACCGGCCGCACGGCAGGATGAGCTGCCCGTCGCCGTCGACGCAGGTGAAGTGGGTGAGCCGGCCGCCGCCGCTGAGGTGCAGCGCGGAGACGAGGCCGCACTCGGCGCACAGCGTGACGCCGTACGAGGCGTTCTCGACGTTGCAGCCGACGACCGTACGGCCGTCGTCCACCAGCGCCGCCGCGCCCACGGGGTACTGCGAGTACGGGGCGTACGCCCGGGACATCGCGTCCCGGGCCGCCCGCCGCAGCGCCTC
Organism: Streptomyces aculeolatus; assembly: GCF_020400605.1. Classification (GTDB taxonomy): domain Bacteria; phylum Actinomycetota; class Actinomycetes; order Streptomycetales; family Streptomycetaceae; genus Streptomyces; species Streptomyces aculeolatus. The sequence continues at coordinate 83,597 of NZ_JAINRD010000007.1, forward strand.
CCAGCGCTCGGCCTCCTGCGCCGTCTCCGTCACGTGCTCTCTCCCCTTCGGTAGCGCTTGCCGATCCACTTCGGCACCCGCAGCCGCTGCGCGAACACCGCCAGCACCACCAGTGTGGTGACGTACGGCGTCGCCTCCACGACCTCGCGCGGCACCGTGTCCGTCGTCGCGTACAGCGCCCCGAGGAGCACCGCCGAGACGCCGGCGGCTATCGCCGCGCGGGTGCCGCCGCGCACGTACTTCCACACCGCGTACACCGCGAGCAGCACGGCCAGCAGCAGGAAGAGCGCGTGCACCGCCTCGCCGCCGCCGCGCAGCTGGAGGCTGTCGGTGAAGCCGAAGAGCCCGGCCGCCATCGCGGTGCCGCCGGGGCGCCAGTTGCCGAAGATCATCGACGCCAGGCCGATGTACCCGCGGCCGCCGGTCTGGCCCTCCAGGTAGATGTGGGTGAACGTGACCAGGAACGCCCCGCCGAGGCCGGCGAGCGCGCCGGAGACGGCCAGCGCCGCGTACTTGTACAGGTAGACGTTCACGCCCAGCGACTCGGCGGCCACCGGGTTCTCGCCGCAGGACCGCAGCCGCAGCCCGAACGCCGAGCGCCACAGCACGTAGTACGTGAGCACGAACAGCGCCGCCGCGACCAGGATCAGGTACGACACGTCGTTGGTGAGCCCGCCCAGGATCCCGGCGGTGTCGGAGACGAAGAACCAGTGTTTCTCCTCCAGGTCCCCGAGCCAGTCGGAGAGCCCGGGGACGGAGAACGTATGCATGTCGTCGACCTGCGGCGACTGCTTGTCCGTTCCGCCCGCCGCCAGCGCGTCCCCGTCCGCGAAGAAGATCTTCGCCAGGTACTGGGTCGTGCCCAGCGCGAGGATGTTGATCGCGACACCGGACACGATGTGGTCGACGCCGAACGTGACCGTGGCCATCGCGTGCACCAGGCCGCCCAGCGCCCCGCCGATCACCCCGGCGAGCGCGCCCGCCCACGGGCCGTGCTGCCAGCCGATCCAGCCGGCGAAGAACGTGCCGAGGATCATCATGCCTTCGAGGCCGATGTTGATCACGCCGGACCGCTCCGCCCACAGCCCGCCGAGGCCGGCCAGGCCGATCGGCACGGCGAGCGCGAGCGCGCCGCCGATCTGCGCGGAGGCGGTGAGGTTGGTGGTGTCGGTGAGGGCGCGGACGGCGGACAGCAGCAGCAGGCCGGCGGCGATCAGCAGGAGCACCTGCGGCAGGCCCAGCCGCCGCTTCCCGCCGTCGACCGGCGGCCGTCCGGCGGGCGCGACGGCGCCCGTCTTGGTCACCGTACTCATGCGCCGACCTCCGCCTTCTCGGTCTTGCGTGCCTGGGCCAGCTCCTCGCCGACGCGGCGCTGCTGGTCCCGCAGCGCCCAGCGGCGGACCACCTCGTAGGCGATGACGACGCAGAGCACGATGATGCCCTTGATGACCTCGACGATCTTCTGGTCGTAGCCCTCGAATTCGAGCTGCGTGCCGGTGCGCTCCAGGAAGGCCCAGAGCAGCGCGCCGAGCGCGATGCCGACGGGGTGGTTGCGGCCGAGGAGGGCGATGGCGATGCCGGTGAAGCCGACGCCGAGCGGGAAGTCGGTGCCGTAGTTGTACGACTCGCCGAGCAGCGTCGGCATCCCGACCAGGCCGGCGACGGCGCCGGAGAGCACCATGCTGGTGACGATCATGCGCTTGACGTCCACGCCGCTCGCGGCGGCGGCCGTCTCGGACTGGCCGACGCTGCGCAGGTCGAAGCCGAAGCGGGTGCGGTTGAGGATGAACCAGTAGAGGACGCCGGCGAGTACGGCGAAGACGACGAAGCCGTTGATGTCGCCGACCGACGTCTCGATCATGAAGATGCGGCTGGAGGACGGGAGGTTCGGGGTGTGGGTGAGGTTCCCGTCCTTCTCGCCGAGGCGGCCCGCGGTGAGGTAGTAGCCGATGACGGCGCCGGCGATCGAGTTGAGCATGATCGTCGTGATGACCTCGCTGACGCCGCGGGTGGTCCGCAGCACGCCCGCGATGCCCGCCCAGATCGCGCCGACGCCCATGGCGACCAGGATGATCAGCGGGATCTGGATGATGCCGGGCAGCGACAGCGCGCCGCCGACGGCCGCGGCGAAGAAGGCCGCGATGCGGTACTGGCCGTCGACGCCGATGTTGAAGAGGTTCATCCGGAAGCCGATGGCCACGGCCAGCGCCGAGAGGAAGAACATCGTCGACTTGTTGACGATGTAGATGGCGCTGCGGTCGGTCGTGCCGAACTCGATCATGACCTGGTAGGCCCTGAACGGGTCCTTCCCGGAGATCAGGATGATCACCGACGTCAGCACCAGCGCGGCGAAGACCGCGAGCACCGGGGCGCCGACCGCCGTGATCAGCTTGTCCCTGTCGAGGCGTTTCATCGCGTACGGCCTCCGCCCTGCCCGCCGTCGGCGGCACCGGGGGTGTCCGGCGCCGCGGGCTTGTCCACGACCGCGTCCCGCGCCGCCGTGTCGTCCTCCAGGTGGCCGCTCGCGGCGCCCGTCATCGCGCTCCCCAGCTCCTCCGGCGTGATCGCCGCCGGGTCGGCGTCGGCGACCAGCCGCCCGCGGTACATCACCCGCAGCGTGTCCGAGAGGCCGATCAGCTCGTCCAGGTCCGCCGAGATCAGCAGCACCGCGAGCCCCTCGCGGCGGGCCTCGCGGATCTGCTCCCAGATGTCCGCCTGCGCGCCCACGTCCACGCCGCGCGTGGGGTGTGCGGCGATGAGCAGCTTCGGCTGGTGGCTCATCTCCCGGCCGACGATCAGCTTCTGCTGGTTGCCGCCGGAGAGCGACGCGGCGGTCACGTCGATGCCGGGGGTGCGGACGTCGTACTCCTCGACGATCCGCTTGGTGTCCTTGCGGGCCGCGGCGGCGTCGATGAGCATGCCGCGGCTGTTGGGGCGTTCCGTGGTGTGGCCGAGGATGCGGTTCTCCCACAGCGGGGCCTCCAGCAGCAGGCCGTGCCGCTGGCGGTCCTCGGGGATGTAGCCGATGCCGCTCTCGCGGCGCTTGCGGGTGGCGGCGTGGCTGATGTCCGCGCCGTCCAGCACGATGCTGCCGTCGTCCGGGTCGCGCAGCCCCATGATGGCCTCGACCAGTTCGGACTGGCCGTTGCCCTCCACGCCGGCGATGCCCAGCACCTCGCCCTTGTGGATGGTGAAGGAGATGCGGTCCAGCACCTCGCGCGGTACGCCGTCGGCGTCGACGGCCGTCAGGTGCAGATCGCCGACCCGCAGCATGGGTATGTCCGTGACCGTCGACTCGCGGGTCTCGGGGGTCGGCAGCTCGCTGCCCACCATCAGCTCGGCGAGCTGCTTGGACGTGACGTCCGCGGGCTTGACGGAGGCGACCGTCGTGCCGCGCCGGATGACGGTGATGTCGTCGGCGACGGCGAGGACTTCGCCGAGCTTGTGCGAGATGAACAGCACGGTCAGGCCCTCGGCCTTCAGCCCGCGCAGGTTGTCGAAGAGCGCGTCGACCTCCTGCGGGACGAGGACGGCGGTGGGCTCGTCGAGGATGAGCGTACGGGCGCCGCGGTAGAGGACCTTGAGGATCTCCACCCGCTGCCGGTCGGCGACCCCGAGGTCCTCGACCAGCACGTCGGGGCGGATGCCGAGGCCGTACGCCTCCGACAGCTCCCTGATCTTCGCGCGCGCCGCGTCGCCGATGCCGTGCAGCTTCTCGCTGCCCAGGACGGTGTTCTCCAGCACGGTCAGGTTGTCGGCGAGCATGAAGTGCTGGTGCACCATGCCGATGCCGCGCGCGATGGCGTCGGCGGGGCTGGCGAACGTGACCTGCGTGCCGTCGAGCGTGATGGTGCCCTCGTCCGGCTTCTGCATGCCGTAGAGGATCTTCATCAGCGTGGACTTGCCGGCCCCGTTCTCGCCGACGAGGGCGTGCACGGTGCCGCGGCGCACGGTGATGTCGATGTTGTGGTTGGCCACGACGCCCGGAAAGCGTTTCGTGATGCCGTGGAGCTCGACGGCCGCGGCGCCGGCGGGCGGGTCCGCTGCCGTGGAGCTGCTGCTGGGGGCTGTGATGGCGCACACTCCTCGTCGAGGGCGGTGGATGCGGGGCGGCGGACGTACCGAAGCGCCGTACGGACGGCGCGAGTTACGTGACGCGAGTTACGGCATATCACGCTACGCGCGTAGTCCGGAGGCAGATGCGCGGGGTCCGGTGGACGGCCGGCTCGCACCGTCCTCCGGACCCCGTGACACGTACCGTGCTCAGGGAGTGTCGCTGACCTTGATCTCGCCGTCGGCGATCTTCTGCTTGGCCGCGTCGATCTCGCCCTGGACGTCCTCGATGAACCCGCCGGAGGTGGCGAGGCTCACGCCGTCGTCCTTGAGCGCGAAGGCGGTGTCGCCGGTGAGCGGCTTCCCGTCCTCGACGCTCTTGATCACGTCGTAGACGGCGACGTCCACGTTCTTGACCACCGAGGTCATGATCGAGTCCTTGTAGTCCGCCAGCGCCTTGTCGCGGAACTGGTCGGAGTCCACGCCGATCGCCCACGCGCCGTCCTGCGCGGCCACGGCCTCGATCGAGCCCGTGCCGGACAGGCCCGCGGCGCTGTAGATGATGTCCGAGCCCGAGTCGAGCATGCCCTCGGCGCTGCTCTTGGCGCGCAGCGGGTCCTGGAAGCCCTTGATGTCGGTCTCGTAGAGGTACTTGACGTCGATCTCGGTGTCGGGCTTGGTGTCCTTGACGCCCTGGACGAAGCCGGCCTCGAACTTCTTGATCAGGTTGTTGTGCACGCCGCCTATGAAGCCGACCTTGCCGGTCTTGGTCTTCAGCGCGGCGGCCACGCCCGCCAGGTACGAGCCCTCGTGCTCGGCGAAGGTGACGCCGGCCACGTTCTTCGCCTGCGACGCCTCGTCGATCACGGCGAACGTCGTGTCGGGGAAGTCCTTGGCGACCTTGTTGACGGACTTGCCGTACGCGAAGCCGACCCCGATCACCGGGTTGTAGCCCGCCTCGGCGAGGGAGGTCAGACGCTGCTCGCGGTCGGCCTCGGTCTCGCCGTCGCGGGCGGTCAGCTCCTTGCCGCCGAGGTCGAACTCCTTCTTGGCCTTGTCGTACCCGCGGGCCGCCGACTCGTTGAAGGAGGCGTCAGAGCGGCCGCCGACGTCGAACGCGAGGCCGACGCCCTTGTCGCTGCTGCCGCTGTCGCTGCTGCACGCAGCACTGGTGAAAGCGAGAGCCGCGGTTGCCACGCCCGCGGCGGCGATCTTGGTTACCCGGCGCAAGAGGACTTCCCCTTCGTCTTGGCGAAGCGCCTCTTTCCGGCGCTGCTTCGGGGGCATCGTAACGCGCGTAGAACAAGCTGTACCTCCGGCAACGAACCCGTTACCGGATCGTCTCCGCGCCGGTGCCTTCGGCGGTGCGCGCGAGCCCGGCACCTATCCGCTGACCAGTCGGTTCACCGCGTACGGGACCGCCGGCGGGAGTGCGTGCACGGACCGTCGCGCGGGGTTCCGTCCGCGCCCGGTCGTGCGCTGCCGTGCGGGTCGCCGCGGTGGCCAGGCGAGTGGCGTGAATTGTGATGCCCGTGACACCGGTGAGGGCGGTGAGGCCGAGGACGACGACACCGTTCCAGCCGACCGCGTGGAAGGCGACCGCGCCGACGGTGGCGCCCGCGCTGTTCCCGACGTAGTACGCGACCTGGTAGAGCGCCGACGCCTGCGCCTTGCCGGTCTTCGCCGCGTGGCTGACGGAGGCCGAGGCGACCGCGTGCCCGGCGAAGAAGCCCGCGGTGAGCAGCACGAGCCCGGCCAGCACCGCGGCCAGGGAGTCGCCGATCGTCAGCAGCAGCCCCGCGGCGGTGGTGCCGGCGGCCGCGTACAGGGTGCCGCGGCGGCCGAGGCGGGCGACGAGCCGGCCGGCGGCGGCGGAGGAGCCGGTGCCGACGAGGTAGATGACGAAGACCGAGCCGATGAGGCCCGCGGACAGGCCGAAGGGCTCGCCGGCCAGCCGGTAGCCGATCATCGTGTAGACCGAGCCGAAGACGGTCATGAACAGCAGCCCGATCGCGTACAACCGGCGCATCAGCCCGTCGGAGAGATGGCCGCGTACGGTGCGCGCCAGCGCCCGCGGCGCCAGCGGGGCGGCGGTGAAGTGCCGGGCGCGCGGCAGCAGTACGCGGAAGGCGGCCGCGCAGAGCACGGCCAGCACGGCGACGGTGGCCAGGGCCGCGCGCCAGCCCCAGGCGTCGGCCGTCCAGCCGGTGATGATGCGCCCGGCCATGCCGCCGATGCTGTTGCCCGCGACGAACAGCCCCACGGCGCCGATCACCGCCCGGGCCCGCAACTCCTCGGCGATGAACGCGATGGCCGACGCCGGGATCCCGGCGATCGCCGCGCCCTGGAGCGTACGCAGCGCGATGAGCGAACCCAGGTCCGGCGCGAACGGCATCGCGAGGCCCAGCAGCACGGCCGCCGTCAGCGACCACGTCATCGTCCGCTGCCGGCCGAACCGCTCGGAGACGGCGCTCAGCGGCAGCACGGCCAGCGCGAGCGCGGCGGTGGTGGCGGAGACGGTCCAGCTGGCCGCGCCCGGGCTGACGCCGAGGTCGGCGGAGATGGCGGGCAGCAGGGCCTGGGTGGAGAACAGGAGGGTGAAGGTGGCGACGCCGGCGGCGAACAGGGCGAGGAGCACGCGCCGGTAGCCGGGCTCGCCGGGGGCGTGCTGGGGAAGGGCGCTCACATGGGGCGTAAGCGCCCCGGTATCGGAGGGCATGACAAGGAACGTACGGCTCCCGCGCTCATGCGTCCAATGCGGAAAACGGCGATAATCGATGCTGTGGTGCATGAACAGAGGTCGCAGGGGTCGTTGTCACGGTCCCGTCATCAGGAAGACATCTCGGCGGGCGGGCCGGAGGAGTGGGGCGCGGTGCTCGCGCCCCGGCTCGCGCAGTTCGCCGCGGTCGCGCGCGAGGAGCACGTCACGCGCGCCGCGCGCGCCCTCGGCGTCCCGCAGCCGACGCTGAGCCGGGCGATGGTGCGTCTCGAAGCGGACCTGGGCGTCGCGCTCTTCGCCCGCCGGGGGCGCACGCTGTCGCTGACGACCGCGGGCCGCGACTTCCTCGCGTACGCGGAGCGCGCGCTGGCCGAGGTGGCGCGCGGCGCCGAGGCGGTACGCGCCGACGCGCACCCCGAGACGGGCAAGGTCGCCTTCGGCTTCCTGCACACGCTCGGCTCCGAGACCGTGCCGGGGCTGCTGCGGGAGTTCCGCAAGGACCACCCGCGGGTGCGCTTCGCGCTGGTGCAGAACTACGGCGAGTGGATGCTGCAGCGGCTGCGGGCGGGCGAGTTGGACCTGTGCCTGACCTCGCCGGTGCCGGACGCGCCCGATCTTCAGGCGCGGCGCCTCGACGCGCAGCGCCTGCGGCTCGTGGTGCCGGACGACCACCGGCTCGCCGGCCGCCGCCGGATCCGGCTGGCGGAGGTGGCGGAGGACCCGTTCGTGACGCTGGAGCCGGGCTACGGGATGCGGCGGATGATGGAGGAGCTGTGCGCGGAGGCGGGGTTCGTGCCGCGCGTCGCGTTCGAGGGGGAGGAGGCGGAGACGATCCGCGGGCTGGTCGCGGCGGGCCTCGGCGTCGCGCTGCTGCCGCCGCCCGCGGTGCCGCGGCCGGGGGTGGTGGAACTGGACGTCACGTCGCCCCGGGCGATCCGGGAGATCGGGGTGGCGTGGGTGGCGGGGCAGCAGGAGACGGCGCCGGTGGGGGCGTTCCGGCGGTTCCTGCTGGGACGGCGGGGGCAGTTGCTGGCGGGGTAGCCGGCACGGTCCGGCGGCGGGGTCGCGCCGGTGGCCCGTACTGAGGGCCGTGGCGGCGGCCGGTGCGGGGGCTGGGGCGGTGGCTCGTACAGGGGCTGGGGCGGTGGCGCGCGCGGGGGGCTGTGGCGGGTGCGCCGTACCGGGGGTCGTGCCGCCCGGGCCGAACTTCCCGCGCAACCTTGCCCGCACACCCGCCCCAGGGTAGGCCGCCCCTCCGACAACGCATCCGCTCACCGCCGCACCCGCCCGCTGCCGCGTCGGCGGTGCCCCGCCGCAGCGGCCCCTACGCCGGGGCGAACCCGGCCGCCAGCGGCATCCGCAGGCCGATCGGCGGGGGCGCGGCGAGCGCGTCGGCGAGCGGCCTGCTGTACGGCCGGCCGAAGAGCGAGCCCCTGACGAAGTCGGCGGCCAGCGCGAGGACTTCGGGCCGGTGCTGGTGCAGCCCGTGGCCGTCGGAGTGCACCTCGAAGCGGCACACGTCGCGGTTGGCCTTCTTCGCCCGCACCGCCAGCCGGTACGACAGGTCCGGGTCGGTGCGCGCGTCGTCCGTGCCGTGCACGAGCAGCACGGTGCGCCCGCTCAACTGCCGTACGGGCTCGGCGTCCGCCGCCTGCGCGTCCGGCAGCCACGGCGCGAGCGCCAGCACCGAGACGACCGCCTCGTGGCCGGCGGCGCGCAGCGCGGCCCGGCCGCCGACGTCGGTGCCGACCAGCGCCACCGGCACGTCCCCGTACCGCCGTACGACCTCCTCCAGCGCCCACTCCGCGTCCTGCGCGGCGTCCGCCGCCGCGCCGTTCCAGCCCCGGAAGCGGTAGTGCACGGTGTGCGCGACGAGCCCCTCGCCGCGTCCCGCGCGGCCGAGCCGGCGGGCCAGCGACCACACGGAGGCGGCGGCGAGCCGCGACGGCCGCCGGCTGCTCTCCCCCTCACCCGCGGGCAGCACCAGCGCCACCGCCTGCGCGGAGGGCGCCCCGATGGCACGTCCGAGCCGGGCGGGGCGGGTCACGCTGGTCTCCTGAGGCATGGCAGCACGATTCCAGATGCCGACACCCCCTGCCCAGTGGTCTGCACCACCCGGCACACGGCGACCGGGCCCTGCGCACAGTGCAGTTGCGGGACCCGGCCCGGGGCCTGGGACGGCGGCGGTCAGCGACGGGCGACGAGGACCCGCCCGCCGAGTCGGTCGCCGCGCGGCCCGGCGGTCCACCGGGGGCAACCGTGTGCTGAGGCGCGGAGGGCCGTCTCCCGGCGCCCGCGCGCCCCCTGCGCGGCGCTCCCCCCCCGGCGCCGGCCCCGCCGCCCGGGCACGCCGCCCCGCAGCTCCGAGGGCGCCGTGCCTCCTGGCCACACGCGCCGCTACGACCCGCTCCCGCCTACTCCGCTCCAGGGATCTCCGCCCACCCGTCATCTGCCGCCTGCCCTCTCGCCGCCGCGGCACCCGGGGTCGGCGCCCGCCGCCGGGTCCCGCCGTCGGGCACCGCTCTACGCGCGTAGGATGGCCCAAATCGTGACCAGAAAGGGGTGCCGCATGGCGGACGACAACGGAAGGGCCACGGCCGTGCCGGACGCGGCGCGGATTCGGCGGGCGCCCAAGGTGCTGCTCCACGACCACCTCGACGGCGGCCTCCGCCCCGCCACCATCGTCGACATCGCCCGCGAGACCGGCTACGACGGGCTGCCCGAGAGCGACCCCGAGCGGCTCGGCGCCTGGTTCCGGGAGGCCGCCGACTCCGGCTCCCTGGAGCGCTACCTGGAGACCTTCGCCCACACCTGCGCCGTGATGCAGACCCGCGACGCCCTGGTGCGGGTCGCCGCCGAGTGCGCCGAGGACCTGGCCGCCGACGGCGTCGTCTACGCCGAGGTGCGCTACGCCCCCGAGCAGCACCTCCAGGGCGGGCTGAGCCTGGAGCAGGTCGTGGAGGCCGTCAACGAGGGCTTCCGCGAGGGCGAGCGGCGCGCCCACGCCGCCGGGCACCGCATCCGCATCGGCGCGCTGCTCACCGCCATGCGGCACGCCGCCCGCTCGCTGGAGATCGCCGAACTCGCCAACCGCTACCGCGACCTCGGCGTCGTCGGCTTCGACATCGCCGGCGCCGAGGCCGGCTTCCCGCCCACCCGCCACCTCGACGCCTTCGAGTACCTGAAGCGGGAGAACAACCACTTCACCATCCACGCCGGCGAGGCGTTCGGCCTGCCGTCGATCTGGCAGGCGCTGCAGTGGTGCGGCGCCGACCGGCTCGGCCACGGCGTACGGATCATCGACGACATCCACGTCGCCGAGGACGGCACCGTCAAGCTCGGCCGGCTGGCGGCGTACGTGCGCGACAAGCGGATCCCGCTGGAGCTGTGCCCCACGTCCAATCTCCAGACCGGCGCCGCCGCCTCGTACGCCGAGCACCCCATCGGGCTGCTGCGCCGGCTCTACTTCCGCGCCACGGTCAACACCGACAACCGGCTCATGAGCGGCACGAGCATGAGCCGCGAGTTCGAGGAGCTGGTGCGCACGTTCCACTACACGCTGGACGACATGCAGTGGTTCACCGTCAATGCCATGAAGTCGGCTTTCATTCCTTTCGATGAAAGACTGGCGATGATCAATGAGGTCATCAAGCCCGGATATGCCGGGCTGAAGTCGGAGTGGCTCTTTCGCTGACCGGCTCCGACCTGCGAATTCAGGTGCCTGCCCGGCCGATTGGCGATGGTCCTACGATCCGCGGATGGGGCCGTACGGACCAACTTGCGCACCGGCGGGGCGGTCTTTGCCGCGGCGATATCCGGCCGGTTACGTTTCTCTTTGCCGCTCGATATCCGCAAGGACGAGGACCTGAATTCCATGAAGACCCGCAAGATCTTCGGTACCGCACTGCTCGGCGCCGCCTTCGCCGCCGCCGCGGCGGGCACCGCCTCCGCCGCGACCGTCCCCGGCCTGCCCGACCCGGTCGGTCAGCTCACCTCCCCGCTGACGTCGGTCACCGGTGCCAACCCGGCGGCCAACGGCACCCCGGCCGCCCCCGACGCCCAGTCTCCGGGCCTCGGACAGCTCGGCGCGGTGACCAGCGCGCTTCCCGTCGGGGCCCTGCCGCTCTGACGCCCGTACGCACACGGCCGGGGCCGGCATCCGCAGCGGATGCCGGCCCCGGCTTCGTGTCGTCGGAAGTCCGTCCTCACCAGGCCGGGCTGTGCTGCTTCTCCTCGCCGGGCATCATCACCCACAGCGCGAGGTAGAGCAGGAACTGCGGGCCCGGCAGCAGGCAGGACACCACGAAGACGGTACGTACGGTGGTGGGGGTCGTGTCGAAGCGCCGGGCCAGGCCCGCGCACACCCCGGCGATCATCCGGCCCTCGCGCGGTCTCGTCGGCATGGCCATGGCTGCGTCACTCCTCGGGTCGGCGTCCGCGGCCCGTGTCGTGCGGGCCACTGATTTCACCGTAGGCACACAAGCCGGACGAAACGTCGCCCTACGGGGCGATCTCGACCCTGGTGATTCTCGGGGTCGGGCCCTGAGCCGTCCCGCCTCCCGTCCCGTCCCCCGTACGGTCCGGCTCCTCCGCGCCGGCCGCCTCCTCCGCGTGCGCCGCACCCGCCGCGCGGCCCGCGGGGTGCCGCCTGCGCAGCCGCGCCCGCGTGGCCGGGACCACCGCCAGATGCGCCAGCGCTATCCCCAGGATGTAGAGCAGCATCGTGTCCACGTTCGCGACCTGCCCCGGCACCGCGGTCTTCAGCAACTCGACGACCAGCGCCAGCATCGAGCCCGCGAAGACGGTACGGGCGAAGGACCCGGCTGCCGACACCCGGAGCCGCCCGCGGATCAGCGGCAGCAGCACCCCCGCGGGGGCCAGCACGAACAGCGACTCGACGGTGTACCGCAGCGCCGCCCAGGCGTCCTCGCCGTACTCGGCGCGGATCGTCCGGAGGGGTCGCAGATTCGCCGCGTCAACCCACGGCACGGCGTTGGGGCGGAGCGTAAACCACCAGACTGCGAGCAGATGCAGGACTAGGAGGACAACGCCGGCCACCCGGATTCTCAGGGCGGTCGTCCCGCCCGTCGCATGGCGCTGCACGCAGGCAATGACGCGGCTACCGACCCGTACGGTTCCCGTCATCCGCCACCGGAGTGTGATCTTCGGTGCGGAGGCGGCGCACGGACGGCGCGCAGGCGGTGCGCGCGCCCCGCAGCCGCCGGGACCGCGCCCCCGCGGCGCGGAAAACCTCAGGCCGCGGGCTCGCCCACGGTGTTCTCCGGCGCCCGCAGCGCGTCGTCAGTGCAGCGGTACGTGTACGGCGGATCGCCCGCCTCCGGGCCCGCCAGCACCGCCGTGCGCTCCTCGCCCGCCGCGAACGTGCACACGATCTGCGCCAGCATCGGCGACCCCAGCCCCTGCGGATCCCGGCTGAGCCGCACCGCGCCCGCGGGATCCCCGGAAATCCGGTCTGCCACCCGCAGCCCCGAGACGGCGGTGGAGTAGCCGGCCTGCTCCTCGTCCTCGCCCGGCTCCCGCTCCAGCTCCGTCAGCAGCCGCGCCGCCAGCTCCCTGCCCGCCAGGTCCTCGGGGACGCTCCGGGGCACCGGCGCGAGCTGCGAACCGCACACCAGGTACACCGTCCGCAGCGTCTCGCCGTCCCCCGGACTCGCCGCCGGCGACGGGCCGCCCGGCGCGCACTCCGCCCGCGACGGCGCGCTGCCCGCGTCCACGGGCACGGACGTGGGCCGGATCCCGCACCCGGTGGCCAGCACCGCGACGGCGACCGCCAGGGCCTGTGTCAAAAGTCCCGTCGTCCGCCCGCAGGGCGGGCGCCGCGGCGTCTGGTGCGGTGCATCGCAAGGCGGAGCGTCGTCCGCATACCGGGTCGTATTCGGACGATGCGACAACGCAGCGAGGTGCCGTGCCAGGCGTCGCGGCGCAGGCGGGACTTTCGACACAGGCCCTAGGGCCGCGAAGACCGGCCGGTTCGAGGCTGCCGCCCTCACTCGTCCTCCTGCTCCAGGGCCTCCGCCGCCGCCGACGAGTCCCGCGGCAGCCGCAGCGTGAACACCGCCCCGCCCGCCGGGTCGTTGGCCGCGGTGATCGTACCGCCGTGGATCCGTGCGCTCTCCACCGCGATGGACAGCCCGAGGCCGCTGCCGTCGGAGCGCGGGCGCGCGGTGTCCGCCTTGTAGAACCGGTCGAAGACGTGCGGCAGCACCTCGGCCGGGATGCCGGGGCCGTTGTCCTTGACCTCGATCAGCAGATCGCCGGCGGTGGGTGCGTCCGCCGTGGTTCGCACCGAGACGCGCACGGGGGAGCCGCCGTGCTTGAGCGCGTTGCCGATGAGGTTGGCGAGGATCACGTCGAGGCGCCGCGGGTCCAGCCGCGCGACGATGCCGCGGTCGGCGTCCAGCTCCACCGCGTCCAGCCAGGCCCGGGCGTCGATGCACGCGGTGACCTGGTCGGCGACGTCGACGTCGTCGAGGACGAGCCGGGCGGTGCCCGCGTCGAAGCGGGTCACCTCCATCAGGTTCTCCACCAGGTCGTTGAGCCGCCGGGTCTCCTGCACCACGAGCTGCACCGCGGGCGCGATCATCGGGTCCAGGTTCTCCTGCTCCTCCTCCAGTACCTCGGACACCGCGGTCATCGCGGTCAGCGGCGTCCGCAGCTCGTGCGACATGTCCGCCACGAACCGCCGGCTGGACTTCTCCCGCTCGCTCAGCTCCTCCACCCGCTTCTGGAGCCGCTCCGCGGTCTGGTTGAACGTCCGCGACAGGTCCGCCAGTTCGTCGGTGCCGGTGACCCGCAGCCGGGTGTCGAGCTTGCCCTCGCCGAGCCGCCGCGCCGCCTCGCCGAGCCGCTGCACGGGCCGCAGCACCGTGGACGCGGCGCCCTGCGCGAGCAGCGCGGAGCCGATGAGGGACAGGCCGGTCGCGATGCCCAGCGACCAGGCCAGCGAGTTGAGGTCCCGGCGCTCGGAGTCCAGCGACTTGAACATGTAGCCGGTCCAGTCGGTCCCGATCACCCGGGCACCGCCGACGAGGTACGGCGTCCCGTCCATCGTCACCCGCTGCCAGTACAGGTGGTACGGCCACTTGCCGTCGTCGCGCCGCTGGTCGACCGCCGTCTTCAGGGTCTTCGGCACGTCGTGCAGCGTGAACGACGGGTCGGAGCGCTCCACGCAGCCCGGCTCACCGCCGCTGCCACCGCCGCCGGAAATCAATATGACGTCGAAGTTCTGCGTGGTGCTCGACAGCCGCCGCGCGGCCTTGGCGAGGTCGGTGCAGCCGGCCCGCAGGTCCAGCTCGCCGCCCTCGTCCTGCAGCGACTCCCGGAAGTCCTTCAGCGACGCGTCCTGCGTGCGGGTGAGCACGGAGTCCCGGTTCAGCCAGTACGCGATGCCGGCCACCGACACCGCCGAGACCAGCGCCACCAGCGCGAACACGATGACCAGACGCAGTCGCAGGCTGATCCAGCGCAGCAGCCCCGCCGCCCAGCCGCGTACGAGCCCCTGCCGCCCCGGCGCGTCGGCGGGGCCCGGACTCACGAGGGCGGATCCAGCCGGTAGCCCACACCGCGCACGGTCTTGATCAGGGTCGGCGCGGACGGCACGTCCTCGACCTTCGCGCGCAGCCGCTGTACGCAGGCGTCGACCAGCCGGGAGTCGCCCAGGTAGTCGTGCTCCCAGACGAGCTGGAGCAGCTGCTGGCGGGAGAGCGCCTGGCCGGGCCTGCGGCTCAGCTCCAGCAGCAACCGCAGCTCCGTCGGCGTCAGTTGCAGATGCTCGCCGTCCTTGGTGACGGTCATCGCCGAGCGGTCGATCACGACGTTCCCGTAGGTCGCCGAGTCGGTCGTCTCCCGCTCGCCGCGGCGCAGCACCGCGCGGATCCGGGCGTCGAGCACCCGCCCCTGCACGGGCTTGACGACATAGTCGTCGGCGCCCGACTCCAGCCCGACCACCACGTCGATGTCGTCGCTGCGCGCGGTCAGCAGGATGATCGGCAACTGGTCGGTGCGGCGGATGCGCCGGCACACCTCGAAGCCGTCGATGCCGGGCAGCATCACATCCAGCACGATCAGGTCGGGCCGCTGCTCGCGCAGCAGCTTGAGCCCGTCCTCACCGGTCGCCGCGGTGGTCACGCGGTGGCCCTGGCGGGAGAGGGACATCTCCAGCGCGGTGCGGATGGCGTCGTCGTCCTCGATCAGCAACAGAGAAGGCACCGGGTCATTCTGGCAGGGCGCGCCGGAAGGGGCGAGTTCGCCGTCATCACGGGCTTCGGGAGGGGCCGTGTAAGGGGCAGGGACCCCCTGTTGCACGCCTGTGACAGTCGGCGGACAGCGCGATGAAGTCGGGACGCCAGGATTCTGGACGTCGGGCAAGCCCGGCACAGCAAAGCCGACCGAAGCAGACTCCACCGACGGGGGGCGTGAGATGAACGCACTGCACGACAGCACCACCAGCGCAGCGGTTCAGACACGCCTGCACGCCAAGGGGGGGAGTGCTGAGGGGATGGCTCCCGGCCGCGCCACGCGCGGTACGGGGGAGTCCGGTGCCGCGAACGCGCGGGGGTGTGGTCGCGGCACCGGGCGTCGTCCTCCGTACATGGTCGCGATCGCGGGCAGCACGGGCCCCGGGGGGACCGGCGCGAAGCCGGCGGGGAACGGGCAGACCGCGGACCCGGGGGGGAACGGGGGAAACGGGGGGGACGGCGGGAGGAAGAAGGCGTACGGAGAGGTGCCGGGGGAAACGGTCGGCACGCAGGCCGGGGCCGCCGCGGAGGCTGACAGCACCGCGGCGTTCACCGCCTACGTGGCCGAGCGGCGCGCCTCTCTGTACGCCACCGCCTACCACCTGACCGGCGACCGGTTCGAGGCGGAGGACCTGCTGCAGAGCGCACTGTTCTCCACCTACCGGGCGTGGGACCGGATCAGCGACAAGGCCGCGGTGGGGGGCTACCTCCGCCGCACGATGACGAACCTGCACATCAGCGCTTGGCGCCGGCGCAAGCTCGCGGAGTACCCGACCGAGGAACTCCCCGAGGCGCCGGGGGAGTCGGACGCCATGCGCGGCACGGAACTGCGCACGGTGCTCTGGCAGGCGCTGGCGCGGCTGCCCGAGATGCAGCGCACGATGCTTGTGCTGCGTTACTACGAGGGCAGGACCGACCCGGAGATCGCCGACGTGCTGGGGATCAGCGTGGGGACCGTCAAGAGCAGCATCTGGCGCTCGCTGCGCCGGCTGCGCGACGACGAGGCGCTGAGCTTCGGGCGGGACCGGGAGGAGTCGTTCGAGGAGCTCGTGGCCTGAGGGGGACGATGACCGGGGACGGGGGAACCCGGGGCCACGGGAGGGGAACAACGGGGGAAATCGGGGGATAAGGGGGGGAATCGGGGGAGCGGGGGGAGACCACGAGACCGTACGGGGGCTGGGGGGCACCCGGGGACTCGGGGGATCGGGGGACGAGGCGGGGCCGGACGCGCGGGGGGTGCGTCCGGCCCCACCTCGTGCGCGGGGCGCGCGGGTGCCGCGCCGGCCGGGCCGCGACAGCTGCGGCGCCAGGCCGTCCACCGGCTGCCGCGCCGGGCGCGCGGGCGGCGTGCGGGCGCGGCGTACGGGCGGATACGGGCGCGGGCGGCGCGGGTAGCCGGCCGTCCACCGGCGCGCGCGGGGGCGGCGCGGGCGCGCACCTCGCGGTGCCCGCCCGCGCCTGCGGTCTCCGCGCACGCGGCCCGTACGCCCCGCAGCCCCGGACGGAGGCCGTCAGTACGCCGAGCCGCTCACGCCCAGGCTGCCCGTCGGGTGCCAGACCGTCTTCGTCTCCAGGAACGCCGTCAGCCGCCCCGTCCCCGGGTCCGCCGTCCAGTCGTACGGCTGCCGCGGCCGCAGCACCCGCTTCAGGTTGTCCGCCGCCGCCACCTCCAGCTCCCGCGCCAGCTCCGCGTCCGCGCCCGTCAGGTCGATGGCGTTGACGTCCTGGTGCGCGGCCAGCGTCGGCGCGATCTCCGCGGTACGCCCCGAGAGCACGTTGACGACACCCCCCGGCACGTCCGACGTGGCCAGCACCTCCGCCAGCGACAGCGCCGGCAGCGGCCGCTCCTCGGCGGCCACGACCACCGCCGCGTTGCCCGTGGCGATCACCGGCGCGAGCACCGACACCAGCCCCAGCAGCGCGGACTCCTGCGGCGCGACGACGGCGACGACGCCCGTGGGCTCCGGCGCGGAGATGTTGAAGTACGGCCCGGCGACCGGGTTTCCGCCGCCGGCGACCTGGGCGACCTTGTCGGTCCACCCCGCGTACCAGACCCACCGGTCGATCGCCGCGTCCACCTGCGCCGCCGACTTGGCCTTCGACAGGCCCTCGGCGTCGGCCACCTCCGCGACGTACTGCTCGCGCCGCCCCTGGAGCATCTCGGCCACCCGGTAGAGCACCTGGCCGCGGTTGTACGCGGTCGCGCCGGACCACCCGGCGACGGCCTTGCGGGCGGCGACCACCGCATCCCGGGCGTCCTTGCGGGAGGCGCGGGGCGCGTTGGCGAGCCAGCGGCCCTTCGCGTCGGTCACCTCGTACACCCGCCCGCTCTCCGAGCGGGGGAACTTCCCGCCCACGTACAGCTTGTAGGTCTTGAGGACCGACAGCCTCGCATCCGCCTGTGTCATCGCAGGTATGCCTCCAGCCCGTGGCGGCCGCCCTCGCGGCCGAAGCCCGACTCCTTGTAGCCGCCGAACGGCGAGGTCGGATCGAACTTGTTGAACGTGTTCGCCCACACGACGCCCGCGCGCAGCCGGTCGGCCATCGCCAGGATCCGCGAGCCCTTCTCCGTCCAGACCCCGGCGGACAGGCCGTACGGCGTGTTGTTGGCCTTCGCGACCGCCTCGGCGGGGGTGCGGAACGTCAGCACCGAGAGCACCGGGCCGAAGATCTCCTCGCGCGCGACGCGGTGCGCCTGCGTGACGCCGGTGAAGAGCGTCGGCGCGAACCAGTAGCCGCTGTCGGGCAGTTCGCACGGCGCCGTCCAGCGCTGCGCGCCCTCCGCGTCGCCGGCGTCGGCCAGCTCCGTGATGCGGGCGAGCTGCTCGGCGGAGTTGATGGCGCCGATGTCGGTGTTCTTGTCCAGCGGGTCGCCGAGCCGCAGCGTGGCCAGGCGCCGCTTCAGCGCGTCCAGCACCTCGTCGGCCACCGACTCCTGCACCAGCAGCCGGGAGCCGGCGCAGCACACCTGGCCCTGGTTGAAGAAGATGCCGCCGACGATGCCCTCGACGGCCTGGTCGACCGGCGCGTCGTCGAAGACGATGTTGGCGCCCTTGCCGCCCAGCTCCAGCGTGAGCCGCTTGTCGGTGCCGGCGACGGACCGGGCGATCTCCTTGCCGACGGCCGTCGAGCCGGTGAACGCGACCTTGTCGACGTCCGGGTGCGCGACGAGCGCGGCGCCCGCGTCCCCGTAGCCGGGGAGGATGTTGACCACCCCGCGGGGCAGCCCGGCCTGGCGGCAGATGTCGGCGAAGAACAGCGCGGACAGCGGGGTGGTCTCGGCGGGCTTGAGCACCACCGTGTTGCCGCAGGCCAGCGCAGGGGCGATCTTCCAGGCGAGCATCAGCAGCGGGAAGTTCCACGGGATGACCTGCCCGGCGACGCCCAGCGGCTTCGGGTCGGGGCCGAAGCCGGCGTATCCGAGCTTGTCGGCCCAGCCGGCGTAGTAGAAGAAGTGCGCGGCGACCAGCGGCAGGTCGGCGTCGCGGGTCTCGCGGATCGGCTTGCCGTTGTCCAGCGTCTCCAGCACCGCCAGTTCCCGTGAGCGCTCCTGGATGATGCGGGCGATACGGAACAGGTACTTGCCGCGCTCCGCGCCGGGCAGCGCCGACCAGGAGGTGAAGGCCCGGCGGGCGGCGGCGACCGCCCGCTCGACGTCCGCCTCGCCGGCGCGTGCGACCTCGGAGAGCACCTCCTCGGTCGCCGGGGCGACGGACTTGAAGACCTTGCCGTCGGCGGCCTCGGTGAACTCGCCGTCGACGAACAGGCCGTAGCTGGGCGCGATGTCGACGACCGAGCGGGACTCGGGCGCGGGCGCGTAGGCGAAGAGCTTGTGTTCAGCGGTCATGCGGCTCTGACCCCCTCTAGTCCACGGTCACGTAGTCGGGGCCGGAGTAGCGGCCGGTGCGCAGCTTCTGCCGCTGCATGAGCAGGTCGTTGAGCAGGCTGGAGGCGCCGAAGCGGAACCAGCGGTTGTCCAGCCAGTCGTCCCCGGCGGTCTCGTTGACGAGCACCAGGAACTTCACCGCGTCCTTGGCCGTGCGGATGCCGCCCGCGGGCTTCACGCCGACCTGCACGCCGGTGGCCGCGCGGTAGTCCCGTACGGCTTCGAGGAGGACGAGGGTGTTGGCGGGGGTGGCGTTCACGCCGACCTTGCCCGTCGAGGTCTTGATGAAGTCGGCGCCGGCCAGCATGCCGAGCCAGCTCGCCCGCCGGATGTTGTCGTACGTGGACAGCTCGCCGGTCTCGAAGATGACCTTCAGCCGGGCGCCGGCCGCGGCCTGCCGCACGGCGCGGATCTGCTCGTAGACCTCGAGGTAGCGGCCGGCGAGGAACGCGCCGCGGTCGATGACCATGTCGATCTCGTCGGCGCCCGCGGCCAGTGCCGCGCGGGTGTCGGCGAGCTTCACCTCCAGCGCCGCCCGCCCGGAGGGGAAGGCGGTGGCGACCGAGGCGACCTTGACGCCGGAGCCGGCCAGCGCCTCGGCGGCGACGGCGGCCAGGTCCGGGTACACGCAGACGGCCGCGACCTCCGGCGTCGTCCGGTCCGTGGGGTCCGGCGTACGGGCCTTGGCGCACAGCGAGCGCACCTTGCCGGGGGTGTCGGAGCCCTCCAGCGTCGTCAGGTCGATCATCGAGACCGCCAGGTCCAGGGCGTACGCCTTGGCGGTGGTCTTGATGGAGCGGGTGCCCAGGGCGGCGGCACGTGCCTCCAGGCCGACCGGGTCGACGCCGGGCAGCCCGTGCAGGAAGCGGCGGAGCGCGCCGTCGGAGGCCGTCACGTCCGCGAGGGACGCCGGCGGCCCTGCGGCTGCGGTGGGTATGCGGGGCATGGTCACCACACGAGCATATCTACCCGCGTAGCGTCCCGGGAGTGGGCATCCCGTCCCCGCGGATCGATGCGGGACCGCAATACCGGCGCGACGTCCGTATCCGGGCCGTCGGGCACAATCGGCGGCATGAGCAAGGACAGCCCGGCCGCCCGGCCGAAGTACGCCGACCGCGCCTACCGCTCCGTCGCCGGCATCGCCGCCGGTGTGCTGCTGCTGGCCCTCGGCGGCTGGCTCGGTGCCGACGCCCTGGTCCGCGGCAGCGGGCAGGCGCGGGCGATCGCCGTGGCGGCGCTGGTCGCGGGGGTGCCGATGGTGGTGTCGCTGACGCTGCGGCCGGTGGTGTACGCGGGCGAGGAGCGGCTGCGGGTGCGCAACCCGTTCCGCACGATCGTGGTGCCGTGGGGCCGGGTCGAGGAGATCCGCGCGGGCTATTCCAGCGAGGTCGTCACCGAGGACGCCACGTACCAGATGTGGGCGATCCCCGTCTCGCTGCGCGCGCGCAAGAAGGCGAACCGGCGGCGGGACCGCGCGGCCGGCGGCGGCGGGCTCTTCAGCCCGTCCAGCCGCACGGCGCTGTCGGACCCGGCGATGCGCCGGCCGGGGGCCACGGGCGCGAGCGACCTGGACCAGACCCCGGAGGACTTCACCCCGACGGCCGACAAGTCGATCCGCGAGCTGCGCGAGCTGGCGTACACGTACGGCGACCGCGAGGGCGCCCAGGGGCCGGTGTCGGTGCGCTGGGCGTACGAGATCCTCGGCCCGCTGGTCGCCGGGACTCTGGCCCTGATCATCGCCATCGCCGTCGGCTGAGGCCCCCGCGACCGATCCCAGACGGGGTCGTGCGTGCATATCCCCGTCGGGCTAGGGCGGGGGGCGCTGTGACGCGACGCGGCGGATATGCCGGGCGAGAAGTGCCGCATGATCTTCGCTGAGCCTCTTTTCGGTCACGAGGGAGATTGCGCCGGCAACGGTTCCGGCGTGGTGTACGGCGACTGCGATGGTGTCCCACCCTTCCTGGGTGGTGTGCTCGTAATTCCGCTGCCTGAGCCAGCGGCTGGTGTGCTCGGGCAGCAATCCGAGCCGCTGCCTCGTCCCGAAGGGGAGGAAAGCCGCCACCACCCTGCTCGCGGCGGTGCGCGCCCGGCTGTCGTCCGTCTGCGACCTGCTGATCTCTTCGAGCACTTCCAGTGGGCAGACGACGTCGAGGAGCGCGCAGAGGCTCCCTGAGCGAGGCGGCGGCGAGTGGTGGTACGCGACGTTGCACCCGGTGCGCAGGTGCAGGGACACCGCGTCGGCGTGCACGGTTCCGAGCAGGTGGGGGGCGCTTCGCTGCTGCCCGATCACCGCCCTGCCCCTCGGTGTCGCGTACAGCAGGCTGCCCGGGCCGTACGTGACGAACTCCCCCTGGCAGGCGGCTTTCGCGTGGGCCAGGGTGTCACGGACCGTCAGGTGCAGGGAATCGGCGATATTCCGGACGGACGGGGGTGTTTTCGCGGCGGTCAGCACGCTGAGCAGAGCGAATGTCTCGCTGCCGGCCCGGGATGTTTCCGGAGTCCGGCGACTCCGGTCGCGATCGCTGTACGTGTAAACGGGATGCAGGCGCTGGCGTTGATATCGGCCCGGTTCGATCAGGCACCGGGCCGGCCTTCTTTGCTGCTGCATTGCTGCCCTTCCCCATCACGGCATATGCCTCCGCAGCGGGTGATTCCAGTCCGGCCGATCGGGTGGCGAAATTGATGGGGCCATGGTTCGCGATGCCGAATAGGGGCGCAAGTGCCTGCGTGTAGCGCTACAGGAAGTAGCGCAGCACGGGCTGCCGGGGCGCGGCGCGCGGGCGCGGCGGCTCAGGCCGTACGGCCCGTGCCGGACGGCACGGGCAGGTCCCACCACCACGACACGCTCGGGATCTCCAGGGGGTTGGTGCTGTCGTCCGTGGGGGTGTCGCTGAACGTCGTGGGCAGGCCCGCCGGGTCGTCGGGGCGGGTGTAGCGGACCGACGTGATCCCCCAGTCCTGCGCACCGCGGATGAAGGCGTCGAGGCTGTGCAGGTACTGCCGCAGCTGCGGGGTGCCCTCCGCGGCGAGCTGCCTGCGCAGGCGCAGGTAGAGGCAGAGCACGCGGTCGCGCTGGGCCACGGCGGTGGCTATCGCGTCCTGGGGCGAGAGGCCGTGGTGTGCCGGGTCCTGGAGCACCCTGAGGACGTTGAGGAAGTACTTGCCGCTCCTGCTCTCCTTGTGGTGGGAGAACAGGTCGTTGTCCCAGGTGATGACGAAGAACGCCATCTCGGCCGCGGCGCGCACCGGGGTCCGGTCGCGTTCGCCGGGGTGGAGGTCGTAGCCGTACGCCATCTCCAGCAGCGGCAGGATGACCGACGTGGCGCCGTCGTAGAGCCGCATGAGGGTGTAGTCGTTGAGGTCGGGCACCGTGCCGCGGCTGCGGTGGCCGGCTTCCCAGACCACCGAGGTGAAGTACTGGCGCAGGGCCTCGACCCAGCGGGTGGCCTGGCCGGGGGTCGCGTGCGCGTCGACCCGGCGGCGCAGGTCGCGCAGGCCCGCGGCGAGCGGGTCGTCCAGCAGCATGGGCACCTGCGGGTTCTCGGCGACGCGCAGCATGCGGGACAGCTCGCCGAGCAGTTCGTGCGGCCGCGTACCGAGGGCCCCCTCCTCGCAGTGGCCGTCGTCGACGCCGAAGAGCCAGACGATGAAGTCGGCGGTGAGCTGCACGACTTCCTCGCGGCCCTCGGGGAGGATGCGGGCGGCGAAGGTGCCGATGTCGTGGTCGACGAGCCGGTCCCGCAGCTCGGGTGAGCCGATCTCGAAGGCGTTCGCCCACAGGGCGGTCTGCTTGTTGACGATCTCGTGGCGTGCGTGGATGGCGGGCGCGAGAGGCGAGAACAGCGCGGGAACAGTCGGCTCGCGGTCCATGTGGATCACCTCGGGGTTGTCCGGCGGGGCATCTGCGTGGTGCGGAGCCGTCCGACCGGCGGATCGCCGCCTGCCGGACGGCCTTCCGTCGTGCACTAAGCGGCCGACTGCCGTGGGGGCGCCATGGAACGCGGGTGCACGGTCATGGGCACGTGCTTCGGACGGGCCATCGCCGCGGTGGCCTCCTGGACCGCGTAGCCGGGCCGCGATCTGAGCTGCCAGCGGGGCAGGACGGTGGCGAGGGTGAGGGCGATCTCGGCGCGGGCGAAGGCGTCGCCGATGCACATGCGGTTGCCCGCGCCGTACGGGGTGAACGTCTGCCGTACCGGCTCCGAGGCCGCGGGCCGGTCGTCCGCCAGCCACCGTTCGGGGCGGAACGCGTCGGCGTCGGCGTAGATGCGGGGGTCGCGGTTCACCGCGTAGAGGCTGAAGGCGACTTCGGTCCCCGCGGGGAGGTCGGCGTCCCCCAGCCGGACGGGGCGGGCGGTGCGGCGCGCCAGGAGGACGACGCCGTGCAGCCGGATCACCTCGTCCAGCACCGCCCGGGTGTAGGTCAGTTCGCGGACGTGCCGGAAGGCGACCGGGCCGCTGCCCACCACCTCGTCGATCTCGGCGAGGAGGCGTTGTTCGGCCTCCGGGTGCTCGGCGAGTTCGTGGAACGTCCAGGCGAAGGTGGAGGCGACCGTCTCGGTGCCGGCGAAGAGCATGGTCGCCAGTTCGTCGCGGACCTCGGCGTCGGTGAGGCCGGCGCCGGTTTCCTCGTCCCGGGCGGCGAGGAGCATCGACAGCAGGTCCGCGTGGGTGTCGTCGGCCTGCCGGGTGGCGGTGATGACGTCGTCGATGACCTGCCGGAGCCTGGCGGCGGCGGCCAGGAAGCGGCGGTTGGCGGGGATCGGCAGCCGGTCCAGGACCGGCGGCAGCAGCGCCCGGGTGAGCATCGTGTCCAGGACCACGGGGATGTCGCGCCGCACCGCCCGGATCGCCGGCCTGCCCAGGTCGGACGCGAACATGGTCTCGGCGAGGGTGCCGATCGCGTAGTCGCTCATCAGCTCGTCGACGGCCACTTCCCTGCCCGGCTCCAGGGAGTCGGCGAGGTCGCGGGCGCGCCGGGCGATGACGTCCCCGTAGCCGGCGAGGCGCTGGCGGTGGAAGGCCGGCTGGATGAGCCTGCGGTGCCGCAGGTGCGTCTCGCCGTCGGCGGAGGCGAGGCCTCCGCCGACGAGCGGGGCCATGCGGTCGAAGAGCCTGCCCTTGTCGAAGGCCCGCGCCTGCTTCACGTAGATGTCGTGCACGAGTTCGGCGCTGTTGACGAAGACCATGGGCTGGCGGCCGAGTTCGACGCGTACGACGTCGCCGTCCTCGCGCAGTGACGAGATGAAGCCGAGCGGGTCCCGCAGCAGGGGCCGGAGATGGCCGACGAGCGGAAGCCACCCCGACGCTCGTGGGATGGCGCGCAGTTGTGGGTCTGCCCCCACGGGACTCTCCCTTCCTCACCTGCCCGGCGACTGGTTATGACTACCCAGACACGTATTCGTTGTACGCACAAGAGGGCGGGACCGCACCCGCCGGGAGGGCAGGTTACACGCGTGGGCGCCCCGGGCCCTCACCGGCCGGCGGGAGGGCTCGGGGCGTCAACGCACCGCGTACAGGCGGGTGTTGGCCGCTCAGCGGCGGATGCGGGCGAGCCAGGCGTGCAGCCGCTCCCGCAGGCCGCGCCGGGCCGGGACGGCCGTGGCGGTGGTGGTGGCTGTGGCGGGGGACGGCTCGCTCCGCTGCGGGCCGGCGGCTGCGTCCGCGGCCCCGGGTGCCGGCGCGGAGGCGGCCGCCTCCGCGACCGCGGGCTCGCGCCGCGGCGCGGGGACCGGGGCGTCGGCCGGGGTGTGGGCACCGCGGTGTACGGGCTTGGCGCTCTTCTGCGGGACGGGGAACGTCACGGGCAGCTGCTCCAGCAGGCTGCTCGTCCAGTCCTTGCGCCAGGTCAGCTCGTCCAGCTCGACCGCCAGCTCCATCTGCGGCAGCCGGGTGAGCAGCGTCTCGATCCCGGTCTCCGTGATCGCGCGCGCGAAGTCCTGCCCCGGGCACTCGTGCGGGCCCGCGCTGAACGCGAGGTGCGCGCTGTTGCCGTGTACGGGGGCGTCCAGGTCGGGCCGTACGTACGGGTCGAAGTTGGCCGCGGACAGGCCCAGTACCAGCAGCTCGCCCTCGGGGATCTCCGTCTCGCCCAGCTCGACCTTGCCGGTCGTCACCCGGTGCGGGCACCGCTCCATCGGCGGGTTGTCCCACAGGACCTGGTCCAGCGCGCTGGGCAGCGTCATCTGCCCGCCGCTGAGGTTGCCGCGGAAGTTCTTGTCGGTCAGGACCTTCAGCAGGACGTGGCCGACCAGGCTGACGGTCGTGGCGTTGGCGGCGATGAGGATGAGCCGCAGGTGCTCGCGCACCTCGATGTCGTTGAGGCCCGAGGAGTGCGCGAGGAGCCGGGTGGTGATGTCGTTGCCGGGAGCGGCCTTCTTGCGCGCCACCAACTGGTCGAGGGTGTCCGTCAGGTAGTCGTTGGCCGTGGCGGCGGACTCGCCGCCGCCGAGACTCGTCCAGGCCGCCTCGATCAGGCGGGGGCTGAACTCCTCGGGCATCCCGAAGAGCTTGGTGACGACGAGCAGCGGCAGGTGGTGGGCGAACTGCCCGACCAGATCGGCCTCGCCGGCCTGCGCGAACTCGTCGACGAGGCGGTCGGCGAAGCGCGTGATGTCGGTCCGGATGCCGCGCTTGTTGACGCTGCCCAGGCTCTCGGTGACGGCCGAGCGCAGCCGCTTGTGGTCCTCCCCGTCGGTGAACACGCACAGCGGCTGCCACGCGACGATCGGCGCCAGCGGGTGGTCGGAGGTCAGCTCGGGGGCGCGCTTCCAGAGCCTGGAGTCCCGGGTGAACGTCGCCGGGCTGCGCGCCACCCGCAGGTTCTCCGCGTACCCGAGGACCAGCCACGCCGGCAGGTCGCCCGGCAGCAGCACGGGCGCCACGGCGCCGTACCGCTCCCGGAGTTCCTCGTGCAGCCGCCGTGAGTCGGCCGCCTCGGGCCCGCCGAGCCGCACCAGGTCGTGGGCCGGACAGCCCGCCGGCGGGGCGGCGGCCGAGCCCGGTGAACCGTGGTCGAAGGGCGTGGAAGGAGACACCGGTCAACTCCTCGATAAGATCGACCCGTTGGGGGTGCGGGACCAGGCAGGCAGCCTAGTGCGGTTGCGCCGCCCGGGCGTACGTTTCCCGGCGGTTGGACCGGGGAAGACCCTGTGCTTCGCGGTCGTGATCGATGGTGAGCGCGTGGCGTGCAGAAATATGCAGAAGCAGACCGTTCCATTACGGAACGACGACCGCAATCTTTCCGGCAGTCGGCTGGCTTCGTCCGGTTCCCGGTCGGGAGATACGGATCTATACGGAGATCGTACGGATTGTGGGGACGTGCATTGTCGGTGAAACCAGAAGTCGGCACACCGGGCCGTAAGACCCCCACCCCACACGCGGAAGCGGGGCTGCTGCTGCGGAGAATCCGCAACAGGGCCGGAATCACGCAGATGGCCGCCACGCACGACGTCCTGAAGAGCGGCAACCTTTCGACTTTCCGCAAGCTCGAAAGCGGCGAGCGCCGCATGACCCCGCCGCAGATCGAGAAGTTCTTCCGCGGTCTGGGCGCCTCGCTCGAAGAGCGTGCGGAACTCTACCGGCTGTCCGACCGCCGGCCGGAGAGGATTCCCCGCTCCCGGGAGGCGCTCGGTGATCCCCCCGGCCTCGCCGCCCTCATGGAGGACTGCAGGATGCAGGTCAGGCGGCACGAACTGCCCACGTACCTGCTGTCAGGCGCCTTCGAGGTAGTGGAGATGAACGAGCCCTACCGGGAGATCGCGCAGGCCTTTCCGGTCCGGCCGGGGCACGAACTGGCCGATCCGCTGAAATACCCGATCGGATTCGTGCTGAAGTACCCGGACGCGGAGGACTACTTCCTCGACTGGATGCGCAACTGGGTTCCCCCGATGCTCAGTTACCTCAAGGCCGGGATGGAACTCAACCCGGACGACCCGGTCATCGCGGAAACCGCGGACGCGGTACTCGCCGAGCCCCGGCTCAGACGGGCGTACGACCGGGTGAGCGCCGACCTCGATGCGCTTTCCAGCCACCACGTCGACCGCCTGGTGCGAGTCCGCCAGGCCGACGGGAGCCAGACGGTCATGGGAATGCGGGTCCGCATGTTCAGCGTGCCCCTGCTGGAGAGCGAGGCGTTCGCGATGCTGCACGTGTTCCCGTACTTTCCCACCGAGGCCGGGGGAGGCTGATCCGGCCGCCCGGCGTCAGAGGCCCGCCGCCGCCGACAGGTCGGCTTTCAGCTCCGCCAGGACCTCCGCCGCCGCGGCCCGCGCCGCCGGCAGGCCGGGGCGGCCGGCCGGGACCGGGGCCACGACCTCCAGGTAGCACTTCAGCTTCGGCTCCGTGCCGCTCGGGCGGACGATCACCCGGGCCGACTCCACGCCCCGGGCCCCGTCGCCCGCCAGGGTGTAGCGGAGGCCGTCCGTCGGGGGGAGGGCCGGGGTGCCGGCCGACAGGTCCTCGGCCAGGGACACCCGCAGCCCCGCCGCCGTCCGCGGCGGGGACTCGCGCAGCCGGCGCATGGCGGCGGCGATCACGTCCAGGTCCTCCACGCGGACGGAGAGCTGGTCCGTGGCGTGCAGGCCGTACTCCACCGCGATGTCGTCCAGCAGGTCCTGCAGCGTGCGGCCCGCCGCCTTCAGCTCCGCCGCCAGTTCCGCGACGAGCAGGGCCGCCGTGATGCCGTCCTTGTCGCGGACCCCCGCCGGGTCGACGCAGTAGCCGAGGGCCTCCTCGTAGGCGTAGCGCAGGCCGTCGACCCGGGCCAGCCACTTGAAGCCGGTCAGCGTCTCCTCGTACGGCAGGCCCGCGGCCCGCGCGATCCGGCCCATGAGGGAGGAGGAGACGATGGACGCGGCGAAGGTACCCGCGGCCCGCTTGCGTACGAGGTGCGCGGCCAGCAGGGCGCCGACCTCGTCGCCGCGCAGCATCCGCCACCCGGCGGCCGCGTCCGCGTCCCGTACGGCCACCGCGCAGCGGTCCGCGTCCGGGTCGTTCGCGATGACCACGTCGGTCCCGTCGGCCGCGCGCGCGGTGGCGAACGCCAGGTCCATCGCGCCCGGCTCCTCCGGGTTGGGGAACGCGACCGTCGGGAAGTCCGGGTCCGGCTCCGCCTGCGCCGCGACCGGCACCGGGGCCGGGAAGCCCGCGCGGGTGAAGGCGGCCGCGAGGGTCGCGCCGCCGACGCCGTGCAGGGAGGTGTGCACCGTGCGTACGCCGCGGGGGCCGCCGGGCGCTACGACCGCTGCGGCCCGGTCGAGGTACGCCTCCACGACCTCCTCGCCCAGCACCTCCCAGCCGGCCGCCGGGCGGGGCACGTCCGTGAGCGGGCCCACCGCCGCGATGGCCGCCGCGATGGCGGCGTCGGCGGGCGGGACGATCTGCGAACCGCCGCCCAGGTAGACCTTGTAGCCGTTGTCCCGCGGCGGGTTGTGGCTGGCGGTGACGGTGACCCCGGCGACCGCGCCGAGGTGGCGGATCGCGAAGGCCAGCACCGGCGTCGGCAGCGGGCGCGGCAGGACGGCCGCGCGGAAGCCGGCGCCGGTCATGACGGCGGCGGTGTCCTCGGCGAAGGCGTGGCTCTTGTGCCGGGCGTCGTAGCCGACGACCACCAGACCGCCGCCCGCGCCCTGCTCGTCCAGGTACGCGGCCAGCCCGGCGGCGGCGCGGATCACGACGGCCCGGTTCATCCGCATCGGCCCCGCACCCAGCTCGCCGCGCAGCCCGGCGGTGCCGAACTGCAGCGTGCCGGCGAAGCGCTCCGCGAGGGCGGCGGTGTCGTCCGCGCCCAGCAGGTCCGCCAGCTCGGCCCGGGTGTCGGGGTCGGGGTCCTCGGCCAGCCACGCCCTCGCCCGGGCGAGGAGGCCGGCGGTGTCCCCGGCAGCGTCCCCGGCGGCCTTTCCGGCGGCTTTCCCCGCAGCGTCCCGCGCGGTGTTTCCAGCAGCGTCCGTGGTCACCTGTCGCCGTCCTCAGTCACTGTCGTCCCCTTCGTCCGCCGCGGCGTACGCCCCGGCCCGTACCGCATCGGCGCGTACCGACCGGAGCCCTCACACCCGCCGCAGCACCTCGGCCAGCAGCCCGCCCATCCGCGCCGCCGAGTCGCGACCCGCCTGCAGCACTTCCTCGTGGCTCAGCGGCTCGCCCGTCATGCCCGCCGCCAGATTCGTGACCAGCGAGATCCCCAGCACCTCGGCGCCCGCCTCGCGGGCCGCGATCGCCTCCAGGACCGTCGACATGCCCACCAGGTCGGCACCGGCGCGGCGGAGCATCTCGATCTCGGCCGGCGTCTCGTAGTGCGGGCCCGGCAGCTGGGCGTAGACGCCCTCCTCCAGGCTGGGGTCCACCTGCTTGCACAGCGCGCGCAGCCGCGGCGAGTACAGGTCCGTCAGGTCGACGAAGCGGGCGCCCTCGATCGGGGAGGTGGCGGTGAGGTTGATGTGGTCGCCGATCAGCACCGGCTGGCCGGGGCGCATGCCCTCGCGCAGCCCGCCGCAGCCGTTGGTGAGTACCACCGTCTTGCAGCCCGCCGCCGCGGCCGTGCGCACGCCGTGCGCCACGGCGGCGACGCCGAGGCCCTCGTAGTAGTGCGTACGGCCGAGGAAGACCAGCGCCCGTTTGCCGCCGAGCCGGTACGAGCGGATCCGCCCGGCGTGGCCCTCCACCGTGGGCGGCGGGAAGCCGGGCAGGTCGGTGACGCGCAGCTCGTGCTCTGGCGCGCCCAGCGCGTCCGCCGCGGGCACCCAGCCGGAGCCCATCACGAGCGCGATGTCGTGGGAGTCGGCCCCGGTGAGCTCGCGGAGGCGGTCGGCTGCGGCCGCCGCGTCGGGGGCGGGGTGCGGAGTGGATGCGTTCACGCGACGAGCCTAGCCCGTCACCCCCTACGCGCGTAGAAGCGGCCCCCCACTGGCCCCCACCGGACACCCGCCGCCCCGCGCGGGAGCCGTCGGCGGCGGCGGGGGACAATGGGGTACGTGACTCGGATCGTGATCATCGGTGGAGGCCCCGGCGGGTACGAGGCGGCGCTCGTCGCCGCGCAGCTCGGCGCGGAGGTGACGGTCGTCGACTGCGACGGCCTGGGCGGCGCGTCGGTGCTCACCGACTGCGTGCCGTCGAAGACGCTGATCGCCACCGCGGAGGTGATGACGACCTTCGACTCCTCGTACGAGGAGCTGGGCATCATCGTCGCGGACGACACCCCGCCGGACAAGCAGGCGGCCCGCGTCGTCGGCGTGGACCTGGGCAAGGTGAACGCCCGGGTGAAGCGGCTGGCGCTGGCCCAGTCCGAGGACATCACCACGAACGTGACCCGCGCGGGCGGCCGGGTCGTGCACGGCCGCGCGAGCGTCTCGCCGCAGCAGGCGCCGGACGGCTCCCGCACGGTGCACGTGACCGGCGCCGCCGAGGAGGAGCTGGTCGCGGACGCGGTGCTGGTCGCCACCGGCGGCAGCCCGCGCGAGCTGCCCGACGCGCAGCCCGACGGCGAGCGGATCCTGAACTGGAAGCAGGTCTACGACCTCGACGAGCTGCCCGAGGAGCTGATCGTGGTCGGCTCCGGCGTCACCGGCGCGGAGTTCGCGGGCGCGTACCAGGCGCTCGGCTCGCGGGTCACGCTGGTCTCCAGCCGGGACCGGGTGCTGCCGGGCGAGGACCCGGACGCGGCGGCGGTGCTGGAGGACGTCTTCCGGCGCCGCGGCATGAACGTGATGAGCCGCTCGCGCGCGCAGAGCGCCAAGCGCGTGGGCGACCGGGTCGAGGTGACGCTCAACGACGGCCGCGTGATCACCGGTTCGCACTGCCTGATGGCGGTCGGCGCGGTGCCCAACACCCGGGGCATCGGCCTGGAGGAGGCCGGGGTGCGGCTGACGGACTCCGGGCACATCTGGACCGACAAGGTGTCGCGCACGAGCGCGCCGGGCATCTACGCGGCGGGCGACTGCACCGGCGTCTTCGCACTCGCCTCGGTGGCGGCGATGCAGGGCCGGATCGCGATGTACCACTTTCTCGGCGAGACCGTCGCGCCGCTGCGGCTGAAGACCGTCTCGGCGAATGTGTTCACGGACCCCGAGATTGCCACGGTGGGTTACCAGCAGTCGGATGTGGACGAGGGGCGCATTGATGCGCGGGTGATGAAACTGCCGTTGCTGCGCAACCCGCGGGCCAAGATGCAGGGGGTGCGGGACGGATTCGTGAAGCTCGTCTGCCGCCCCGGCACCGGGATCGTGGTGGGCGGCGTGGTGGTCGCGCCGCGGGCCAGCGAACTGATCCACCCCATCTCGATCGCCGTCGACAACAATCTGACCGTCGAACAGATCGCCAAGGCGTTCACCGTCTATCCCTCGCTGACGGGGTCGATCGCGGAGGTCGCACGGCAGCTCCAGGCGAGCAAGCCGGGCGGTGACGACTAGGTCCGGGCCCGGACCGGAGGCGGCTGGCCAGCGGGGGCAAGCGAGCGCCTATACCACCTTCAGATGTCGCCAAGGAGCATTTTCTTCTCATCGACGCAAGCGGCTGAAAGAACACGGTCTTTGGCGTTACTGTCGGTTTCGTGTTCGCTGCAGAACGTCGTCAGTTGATCCTGGAAATGGTACGGGCCAATGGGGCCGTATCGCTCCGAGAGCTCGCCCGAGTCGTACAGACCTCCGAGGTGACCGTGCGCCGAGACGTACGGGCCCTCGAAGCCGAAGGGCTGCTGGACCGAAGGCACGGAGGGGCGGTCCTCCCGGGCGGTTTCACCCGTGAGTCCGGCTTCCCACAGAAATCACATCTCGCGACCGCGGAGAAGACCGCGATCGCCGATCTGGCCGCAGGATTCGTCGAGGAGGGCGAGGCGGTCGTCGTCGGTGCCGGTACGACGACGCAGGAGCTGGCCCGCCGGCTCGCGCGCATCCCCGGCCTGACCGTCGTGACCAACTCCCTGCTCGTCGCCCAGGCGCTCGCGCACGCGAACCGGGTCGAGGTCGTCATGACCGGCGGCACGCTGCGCGGCAGCAACTACGCGCTGGTGGGCAGCGGAGCGGAGCAGTCGCTCCAGGGGCTGCGCGTCTCGCGCGCGTTCCTCTCCGGCAGCGGGCTGACCGCCGAGCGCGGGCTGTCCACGTCCAACATGCTGTCGGCGAGCGTCGACCGGGCGCTGGTGCAGGCCGCGGCGGAGGTCGTGGTGCTCGCGGACCACTCCAAGCTGGGCACCGACACGATGTTCCAGACGGTGCCCACCGACGTCATCACGCGGCTGGTCACGGACGAGCCGCCGCCGAACGACGAGCGTGCGGTCACCGAGCTGCAGGCCCTGGCCGACCAGGGGGTGCAGATCGCCGTGGCGGGCCCTGAACAGCCGGTGGGCGGTGAGAGCGGCCCCCCGGCACCGCGCCGTCACCCCCGGCACGGGGGTGAGCGGCGGCGCGGCGACGACAGCGTGCCACTGCCGGGCCAGCGCCGGACGCCGCAGGCCGCGGCGTCGGCGATGCGCGCCGCGACGGCCCTGCCGGACCAGGGCCGGGTGGCGGACCTGGCGCCGCGGCGGCGGTAGTCCGGGAAGCCCGGGGGCCGGGAGAGCCCCGGGCCCGGCCGCGGGGCCGGAGCGCCGGCGTCGCCCGTGGCTGCCGCGCGACGGCCCTGCGTCGGCCGCGCGGCGGCGGGCGCCGGTGCCGAAGTACGGGGCCGCAGCATGCCGTTCAGGTGCCGTCCGGCCATGTCAGGCGCCGTGCGCGGTGCATCCATACGGCGACGGCCGCGAGGACCGCCGTACCGCCGCCGAGCGTCATGACCGCGGACGGCGAGGCCTGGTCCACGGCGACGCCGCCGGCCAGCGCGCCGACGGAGATCGTGGCCTGGAACGAGGCGGTGAACAGCACCGCCGCCGCCTCCGGCGCGTGGGGCGCCGCCTTGGCGAACCATGTCTGGGACGCGACGGGGACCGCCCCGTAGGCCACGCCCCAGAGGACCAGCAGCGCCGCGGCGCCGAACTGCCAGCGCCCGACGACGGGGAGCAGCAGGGTGGCGGCGGCGATCATGGCCGCGACGAGCCCGAAGGTCCCGCGGGGACGGCGGGCGACCAGCGCGCCGCCGAGGAAGTTCCCGGCGATGCCCGCGGCGCCGTAGACCAGCAGGAGGCCGGTGACCAGCCGGGGGCCGGCGTCGGTGACCTGCTCCAGGAACGGCGTCACGTAGGTGTACGCGCCGAAGTGCGCCAGCACGATCAGGGCCGTCAGCACGAGCGCGAAGCGGGTGTTGACGCCTCGCAGCATGCCGCGCAGGACGTGGAACCGGGTGGTCCGCGTGGGCGGCAGCGGCGGCAGGAAGACCAGCAGCATCACCAGTACGCCGACGGCCAGGGCGCCCAGGGCCGCGAACGCGGTGCGCCAGCCGGCCAGGTCGCCGAGGAGCGTGCCGGCCGGCACGCCGAGAACGGAACCGAGCGGCACCGCGGAGAAGATCACCGCCCTGGCGCGGCCCACCGCCGGGGCGGGCACCAGCCGCTCGGCCAGTGAGGCGCCGATCGACCAGAAGCCGCCGATGACGACGCCGACGACGACCCGGGACGCCAGCACGATCCAGTAGTCGGGTGCCGCGGCGGCCAGGAAGTTCGCACCCGCCAGCAGGGCCGTGAACGTGCACAGCATCAGGCGGCGGTCGACGCGCGCGGACGCCACGGTCACCAGGGGGGCGGAGATCGCCGCGAGGAGGCCCGGCATGGTCATCATGAGCCCCGCCATCCCGTCGGAGACGGCGAAGGCCGCCCCGATCCCGGTGAGGAGGCCGATCGGCAGGATCTCCGTGGTGACGATCGCGAAGATGCCGAGCGTCACGGCGGCGACGGCCGGCCAGCCCCGCGCCGCGGGGCCGGGGCGCGGACCGGCGCCGC
The DNA here is from genome assembly GCF_020400605.1 of Streptomyces aculeolatus. Classification (GTDB taxonomy): domain Bacteria; phylum Actinomycetota; class Actinomycetes; order Streptomycetales; family Streptomycetaceae; genus Streptomyces; species Streptomyces aculeolatus. The sequence continues at coordinate 117,373 of NZ_JAINRD010000007.1, forward strand.
CGGACGGGTGCGCGGGGGAGGTGGTCGGTGCAGCCATGGAGTCCGCCCTGTGAGGTGCCGCTGTTGCAGGACCAGTGCAACAAGCACCTCACGGCGGGGTCTGGCGGATTCCCGACGTCGTAGTGGCCGGGCAGGGTGGTGTCGCGGATCCGCCGGGCCGTCAGGAGGGCGGCCGGGTGCGCAGGCCGTCCAGGGCCAGGCCCAGGAGCCGGTCCGCGACCTCCGTGTCCTCCGGGTTCTTCGCCGCCGCCTTCTCCGCCGCGTACGCGAGGGCGCTCGTCAGCCGCAGGAGGTCGTCGGGGGAGACGTCCGCGCGCAGTTCGCCGGACTCGCGCGCGCGGCCGGCCAGCAGCCCGACGGTCTCCCGCAGCTGCGTCTTGCAGTTGACCATCAGGCCCTCGTCCATCAGCGTCCCCGCGATCCCGCGGATCGTCGAGGACACGTCCACGTACCGCCGCATCCACGCCGTCAGCACGCCCATCGGCGTCCTGCCGGGCTCCGCCGCCAGCGTCCGCGCGGTCTCGTCCAGCTCGTCGACCCGCGTCTGGAACACCTCGCCCATCAGCGCGAAGCGGTCCGGGAAGTGCCGGTACAGCGTGCCGATGCCGACGCCCGCGCGGCGCGCGATCTCCTCCAGCGAGGCGTCCGCGCCGTGCTCGCCGAAGGCCGCCGCGGCCTCGTTGAGCAGGCGTTCGTAGTTGCGGCGCGCGTCCGCGCGCATCGGCCGGCCCTGCACCGTCCCCATGGGCACCACCCTTCGTCGTCTCCGCGCTGCAGCCCAGAATGCCATTGCAGAAACGGAGGCGGCCTCCGTATAGTGAAGCGGAGCTACCCTCCACTTCATTCTCTGCCGGAAGGCACCCCTGTGTCCACATCCCTGCGCACGCCCACGGACCGCGGCATCCGCGGTCAGGGCCGTACGGCCCGCGGCGCCCGCCCGGGGCTCGCGCTCACCGCGATCGTCGCCACCCAGCTGATGTTCCTGGTCGACGCCACGGTGGTGAACGTCGCACTGCCCGACATCGCGCTCGACCTGCACTTCTCCCCGACCCGGATGTCCTGGATCCTCAACCTCTACACCCTCGCTTTCGGCGGCCTGCTGCTCCTCGGCAGCCGCATAGGCGACCGCATCGGCCGCCGCCGCGCCCTCGTCACCGGCGTGCTCGCCTTCACCGCCGCCTCCCTGCTCGCGGGCGTCGCGCCCAGCGGCAGCTGGCTGCTCCTCGCCCGTACGGTGCAGGGCGTCGCCGCCGCCCTCGCCGCTCCCAGCACCCTCGCCCTGATCGCCACCACCTTCCCCGAAGGCCGCCAACGCGCCCGCGCGCTCGCCGTCTTCGCCTCCATCAGCGGCGCCGGCTCGGCGCTCGGCCTGGTCCTCGGCGGGGCGCTCACCGACCTCGTGTCCTGGCACTGGGTCTTCCTGATCAACCTGCCCGTCGGTCTCGCCATCGCCTGGCTCGCACCGCGCCACCTCGACGAGACCCCGCGCCAGCGCGGCCCGTTCGACGCCCTCGGCGCGCTCCTCGCCACCCTGGGCATGACCTCGCTCGTCTACGCCTTCATCCGCACCGCCGAGCGGGGCTGGAGCGACGGGCTCGCCCTCGGCGCCTTCGCCGCCGCCGCGGCGCTGCTCGGCAGCTTCCTCGCCGTCGAACTCCGCGTCCGCCGCCCTCTGGTGGTGCTGCGGCTCTTCGCCGACCGCAACCGGTCGGTCTCGTACGCCACGATGCTGATGATCCCCGCCGGGATGTTCGGCGTCTTCTACTTCACCACCCAGTACCTGCAGCGCTACCTCGAATACAGCCCGTTCCGCGCGGGCCTGGCCTTCCTGGCGCTCGCCGTGCCGCTCTTCGCCGCCTCCCGCATCGCGCCGCGCGCGCAGGCCAGGTTCGGGCCGAAGCGCACCGCGCTGGCCGGGCTGACGCTCAACACCGCCGGCACCCTGTGGCTCACCCGCCTCGACGCCTCCTCCGGCTACGCCGACGGGCTGCTGGGCCCGCTGGTGCTCATGGGCGTCGGGGTCGGGCTGACCATGATGCAGCTGACCACCCTCATCCTCAGCGGCGTCGAGCCCGAGGACGCGGGGTCGGCCTCCGGGCTGCTGCAGACGATGCAGTACGTCGGCGGGAGCCTCGGCCTGTCCGTGCTGGTCTCCGTCTTCGACGTGGGCCTCAGGCACTCCCCGGGGCACACGTTCTTCGACGGCACGGGCGCCGCGTTCACCGCCGCGGCGGCGTTCTCGGCGCTCGCGCTGCTGCTGATGGCGGGGGCCCGGAACGTACCTCGCACGTCCTGAAAACCACGTCAGGGGCGGGCCCTCTCGGGCCCGCCCCTGCTCCGTGCCGGACCTGTCGGCCCGGGTCAGCCTGCCGTCCGCGTCAGTCCTTGATCTCGCAGATGACCGCGCCGGACGTGACCGTCGTGCCCATCTCCGCCGCGAGGTCCTTGACCGTGCCGGCGCGGTGCGCGTTGATGGGCTGCTCCATCTTCATCGCCTCCAGCACGATCACCAGATCGCCCTCCGCGACCTGCTGGCCCTCCTCGACCGCTACCTTCACGATCGTGCCCTGCATCGGCGAGGCCAGCGCGTCGCCCGAGACCGCGGAGCCGGACTTCTTCGCCGCCCGCCGCTTCGGCTTCGCCCGCCCGGCCGCCGCCGAGGCGACCGCGCCGAGCGATGACGGGAGCGACACCTCCAGGCGCTTGCCGCCGACCTCGACGACCAGCGTCTCGCGGCTCTCCTCCGCCGCGTCGCCGTCCGCGCCGCCCGCGAACGGGGGGATGCCGCCGGCGAACTCCGTCTCGATCCACCGGGTGTGCACGCTGAACGGCTCGACCGCGGAGGCCGGCGCGAACGCCTCGTCCCGTACCACCGCGCGGTGGAACGGCAGCGCCGTCGCCATCCCGGAGACCGTGAACTCGTCCAGCGCGCGCGCCGCGCGCTGCAGCGCCTGCTGCCGCGTGGCGCCCGTGATGATCAGCTTGGCCAGCAGCGAGTCCCACGCCGGGCCGATCACGCTGCCCGACTCCACCCCCGCGTCCAGCCGCACGCCGGGCCCGGCCGGCGGCTCGAAGGCCGTCACCGTGCCGGGCGCGGGCAGGAAGTTGCGCCCCGGGTCCTCGCCGTTGATCCGGAACTCGAAGGAGTGACCCCGCACCGGCGGGTCGTCGTACCCCAGCTCCTCGCCGTCGGCGATACGGAACATCTCCCGCACCAGGTCGATGCCCGTGACCTCCTCGGTCACCGGGTGCTCCACCTGGAGGCGGGTGTTGACCTCCAGGAAGGAGATGGTGCCGTCCTGGCCGACGAGGAACTCGCAGGTGCCCGCGCCCTCGTAGCGCGCCTCCTTGAGGATGGCCTTCGACGCGCGGTACAGCTCGGCGTTCTGCTCCGGGGACAGGAACGGCGCCGGCGCCTCCTCCACCAGCTTCTGGTGGCGGCGCTGCAGCGAGCAGTCCCGGGTGGAGACCACGACCACGTTCCCGTGCTTGTCCGCGAGGCACTGCGTCTCCACGTGCCGCGGGCGGTCGAGGTACCGCTCGACGAAGCACTCGCCGCGGCCGAACGCGGCGATGGCCTCGCGCACCGCCGACTCGTACAGCTCGGGGACCTCTTCGAGCGTACGGGCCACCTTCAGGCCGCGACCGCCGCCGCCGAAGGCGGCCTTGATGGCGATCGGCAGCCCGTGCTCCTCGGCGAACGCCGTGACCTCCGCGACGCCCTGGACCGGGTCCTTCGTGCCGGCCACCAGGGGCGCGCCGGCGCGCTGGGCGATGTGCCGGGCGGACACCTTGTCGCCGAGGTCGCGGATCGCCTGCGGCGGCGGGCCGATCCACGTCAGGCCGGCGTCGAGGACCGCCTGGGCGAACTCGGCGTTCTCCGACAGGAATCCGTACCCGGGGTGGACGGCGTCCGCGCCCGAGTCCTTGGCGGCCTGGAGCACCTTGCCGATGTCGAGGTAGCTCGTGGCCGGAGTGTCACCGCCGAGCGCGAAGGCCTCGTCGGCCACGCGGACGTGGAGTGCGTCCCGGTCGGGCGCGGCGTAGACGGCCACGCTCGCGATTCCGGCGTCCCGGCAGGCGCGGGCGACCCGGACGGCGATTTCGCCACGGTTGGCGATGAGCACCTTGCGCACGTTGGCTCCCTTCTCGGAACACCGAGATTTTAGGTAATGGCGACACCTCTGCGCTGCGGGAACCCGGAGGTGAGTTTTCCCACACAGAGAGTGATCCGCGCCGCCGCACTCGGGCGCGTAGCCCTGAGTTCCCAAGGTACGCCGCTTCCGGGGCCGTGCGCGCGAAACCGGCGTGTGGCCAAGGTCTCGCGCGTATTGAGGAGATGGACGGCACAACTTTTTGTGGGAACCATACGAAGGCGAGACGGAATCTTTTCGGGTGGCCCGTCCGTCCGGAGCCGTGGCGCCCGCCTTCGCGTGTGCCCGCCGGGTGTCCCGCGGGTGTCCATCGTGTGCGGACCCTTGCCGCCTCCGACTACCCATCAGTAGCGTAAGTGGGCCGAACGGACCTGGTTCAGGGGGTGCCGCCATGCGCACAGCCGTCGCGGCGGTGGCCGGTGCCGCGCTGCTCGTCGAAGCGGTCGGGCTGGCCGTCGTGCACTTCGTCCTGGGCTCGGTCGTCGACCGCCAGGAGATGTCCCTCGCCGGCCTCGACTCCGGCGTCATGTCCGGTTCCACGCGCGCGGCGGGCGTGGCCCTCGGGCTCTACCTGCTGTGCTGCGGCGCGGTCTCGCTGCGCACCGCGGTACGGGACCGCGCCCCCGGGCGCGCCGGGCGGAACCTGCTGGTGAGCTGCGCGGCGCTGCACGCGGTGCTGGCGACGGTGGCCGTGGGGCTGGTGGGCTGGGCGGCGTTCGCGGGGCTGATGGTGCTCTTCGGGCTCATCGTGCTGGTGTTGACCGCCGAGGACGCCCCCGTACGGCGGCCCGACGGCGGCGCGGAACCGGCACCGGCGGCCTGACCCCCGCCCGCGCGCCGCCGCCCGCGCCGCATCGCGTACGGGCCGCATGCGGGCCCGAGAACCCGCACCGCCCCACGAACCGCAGGGCGGCCCGCTACGCCCACAGGTCGGTGATCTGCACTCCCAGCTCCGCGAGCAGCCGGCGCAGCAGCGGCAGTGAGATCCCCACGACGTTGCCGTGGTCGCCGTCGATGCCGTCGATGAACGCGGACGAGCGGCCGTCGATGGTGAACGCCCCGGCCACGTACAGCGGTTCGCCGGTGGCCACGTACGCGGCGATCTCGGCGTCGCTCGGCTCGCCGAACCGCACCACCGTCCCGGCGGTCGCGCTCGCCCGCCGGCCCGACGCCGTGTCGATCACGCAGTGCCCGGTCTGCAGCACCCCCGAGCGGCCGCGCATCGCCTTCCACCGCGCCGTCGCGTCCTCGGCGTCCACGGGCTTGCCCAGCGCCGTGCCGTCCAGCTCCAGCACCGAGTCGCAGCCGACGACCAGCGCGCCCGCCGCCTCCGGCCGTGCCGCGACGGCGGCGGCCTTCGCCTCGGCGAGCACCAGGGCCAGTTCCGCCGGCGACGCGGCGGTGACGGCGTCCTCGTCGACACCGCTGACGACCACCTCGGGCGCGAGCCCCGCCTGCCGGAGCAGGGCGAGCCGGGCGGGGGACTGCGACGCGAGCACGAGCGTGCGGGCGGGGGAGTGGGTCATGCGCGTCATCGTAGGCGGCGGCGGTGACACCGCCGCCCGCGGCGGGCGCGGGTCCACAAGTCACCGTAGAAGCACGACGACTTGTGGAACGCGCTGGGGCGCCCCCATGCCCGGCGCCTCACATCGGCGGCATACCGGGTCCGGCCGCCCCCAGCGCCAGCGACACCACCGCCGCCAGCGCAAGCAGCCACCCGGCGCGGCGCAGCCGCCGTTCCGCCGCACGCAACTCCGCGTCGGGCTCGTCTGGGGGGTCGGACCAGAGCATCTTCCGATGGTCCCGGCCCGGCGCCCCGCGCGCCTGAGTACGGATACTCAGATGCCGCCTGCGCGCACCCCTACGCCGGCCAGTACGTCGTACGCCACGCCTTCGGCCCCGGCTGCGGCGTCCGCCGGGCCGGCACCCGCCGGGCCGGGTCCGCCCACTCGCTGGCGGGCCCGCCCCGGGCCCCGGCCGCGGACGACGCCGCCCGCGCCTGGACCACCGCCAGCGCCGCCGCCAGCTCCTCCGCCGTCGGGTTGCCCCGGACCACCTTGATCTCGTCGGACATCGGCCCTCCTCGACACCGCCGCCTACAGCGGGATGTTCCCGTGCTTCTTCGGCGGCAGTGCCTCCCGCTTGTTGCGCAGCACCCGCAGCCCCTTCGCCACCTGCCGCCGCGTCTCCGACGGCATGATGACGGCGTCCACATACCCGCGTTCCGCCGCCGCATACGGGTTCAGCAGCGCGTCCTCGTACTCCCGGATCAGCTCCGCGCGCCGCGCCTCGCGCTCCTGCTCGTCGTCGATGGCGGCGAGCGTGCGGCGGTAGAGGATGTTGACCGCGCCCTGCGCGCCCATGACGGCGATCTGCGCGGTGGGCCAGGCCAGGTTGAGGTCCGCGCCGAGGTGCTTGGAGCCCATCACGTCGTACGCGCCGCCGAACGCCTTGCGGGTGATCACCGTGATCAGGGGCACGGTCGCCTCGGCGTACGCATAGATGAGCTTGGCGCCGCGGCGGATGATGCCGTCGTACTCCTGGTCCGTGCCCGGCAGGAAGCCGGGGACGTCGACGAAGGTGAGCACGGGGACGTTGAACGCGTCGCAGGTGCGCACGAAGCGGGCGGCCTTCTCGCTGGCCTTGATGTCCAGGCAGCCGGCGAACTGCATCGGCTGGTTGGCGACGACCCCGACCGGGTGCCCGTCGACGCGGCCGAAGCCGGTGACGATGTTCGGCGCGTACAGCGCCTGGGTCTCCAGGAACTCGCGGTCGTCCAGCACGTGCTCGATGGCGGTGTGCATGTCGTACGGCTGGTTCGCCGAGTCCGGGATGAGGGTGTCCAGCTCGCGGTCCTCGTCGGTGACCGCCGCCTCGCCGTCCTCCGGGAACGCGGGCGGCTCGCTGAGGTTGTTGGACGGCAGGTAGGACAGCAGCGCCTTGACGTACTCGAAGGCGTCCTTCTCGTCGCCCGCCATGTGGTGGGCGACACCTGAGGTGGTGTTGTGCGTACGGGCGCCGCCCAGCTCCTCGAAGCCGACGTCCTCGCCGGTGACGGTCTTGATGACGTCGGGTCCGGTGATGAACATGTGCGACGTGCCGTCCACCATCACGGTGAAGTCCGTGATGGCCGGCGAATACACCGCACCGCCCGCGCACGGGCCCACGATGACGCTGATCTGCGGGACGACGCCGGAGCTGTGGACGTTGCGGCGGAAGATCTCCGCGAAGAGCCCGAGCGCGACGACGCCCTCCTGGATGCGCGCGCCGCCGCCGTCGTTGATGCCGATGACGGGACAGCCGGTCTTCATGGCGAAGTCCATCGCCTTGACGATCTTCTCGCCGTAGACCTCGCCGAGGGAGCCGCCGAAGACCGTGAAGTCCTGCGAATACACCACGACGGGGCGGCCGTCCACCGTCCCGTAGCCGGTGACGACGCCGTCGCCGTACGGGCGGTTGGCCTCGATGCCGAAGTTCGTCGAGCGGTGCCGGGCGAACTCGTCCAGCTCCGTGAACGACCCGTCGTCCAGCAGCAGGTCGACCCGCTCGCGCGCGGTCAGCTTGCCTTTCGCGTGCTGCTTCTCCACCGCGCGCGCCGACCCGGCGTGCGTGGCCTCCTCGATCCGGCGGCTGAGATCGGCGAGCCGGCCGGCCGTCGTGTGGCTGTCCGCCGTCTCGGCGGGGGGCTCGTGCGCCTGGGCCATCGCGGTGCAGCTCCTGGTCGTCGGGGGCGCCTCCGGGCGGGGTACCCGGGGGAGTGCGGGACTTACCGCTACGTAGGTTATCGGCGCACGGCCGCCCTACGGGTGCGGCGTTGGCCACACCGGCGGCGTGGCGCCCGCGTGGTGCCCGCGGGTGCCACGCCCGCGCCGCGGGCGGCGTGGCGTCGGCGCCGGTGGGACGGACGTCTGGCCGTAGGGTGGCCGCATGAGTGCAGATCGGGGAAGCCGCTGGTCCGACCTGGACCGTCCGCCGCTGAACGCCGACGCGCTGCGCCGGGCGCTCGTACGGACCGGAGGGCTGTGGACGTCGCTCGACGTCGTCGACGCCACCGGCTCCACGAACGCCGACCTCGCCGCCCGCGCCCGCGAGGGTGCGCCCGAGGGCGCGGTGCTCGTCGCGGAGGAGCAGACGGCGGGACGCGGCCGGCTGGAGCGCCGCTGGTCGGCGCCGCCCAGATCCGGGCTCTTCTTCTCCGTACTGCTGCGCCCCGAGGGTGTACCCGTCAGCCGGTGGGGCTGGCTGCCGCTGCTCGCCGGCGTCGCCGTGGCGACCGCGCTGCCGCGGGCCGCGGGCGTGGACACGGCGCTGAAGTGGCCGAACGACGTGCTCGTGACCGTCGAAGGCGAGGAGCGCAAGGCGGGCGGCATCCTCGTCGAGCGCCCCGACGCCACGGCCGAGTCCGTGGTCCTCGGCATCGGCATCAACGTCACGCTGCGCGCCGCCGAACTCCCCGTCCCGCAGGCCGGCTCGCTGGCCCTGGCCGGCGCGAAGGTCACCGACCGGGACACGCTGCTGCGCGCCGTGCTGCGGTCGCTGGAGCGGTGGTACGGAAGCTGGCGTACGGCGGGCGGCGACCCGGCCGGCGCCCGGCTGCAGGAGACGTACGCGGCCGGCTGCGCGACGCTCGGCCGGCAGGTCCGCGCGGAGCTGCCGGGCGGGACGGCGGTGACGGGGGAGGCCGTCGCGGTGGACGGCGACGGCCGGCTGGTGCTGGCCACGGCGGCGGGGCTGGCGGAGCCGGTGAGCGCGGGGGACGTGGTGCACCTGCGGTCCGCGGCCGAAGCGGAGTGAGCTGGGCCACACTTCCCGTATCGTTGGCACCGCAAGGGCGGTGGCCAGGGAACGGACGTGCGGAGGGGGCAGCCGGTGAGTGAAATTGCGGGCTCCTCCGGTGCCGAGGAGCCGAGGGACCCGGTGGGCCGGGACGGCTCCGCGGGCGCCGCGGACTCCGTGCGCTCCCCGGATACGGAGAGCCCGGAGGACCCGGACCCGGAGAGCGAAGAAGACCCGATCGCCATCCGCATCGAACAGCTCATCCTCGGCTCCGACCGCCGCTACACGCCCTTCCAGGCCGCGCGCGCCGCGGGCGTGCCGATGGAGCTGGCGGCCCGCTTCTGGCGCGCCATGGGCTTCGCCGACATCGGCCAGGCCAAGGCGCTCACCGAGGCCGACGTCCTCGCCCTGCGCCGGCTGGCGGGCCTGGTGGAGGCCGGCCTGCTGAGCGAGGGCATGGCCGTGCAGGTGGCGCGCTCCACCGGGCAGACCACGGCCCGGCTGGCGGACTGGCAGATCGACTCGTTCCTCGAAGGGCTCACCGAGCCGCAGGAGGGCATGTCCCGTACGGAGATCGCCTACCCGCTCGTCGAGCTGCTGCTGCCGGAGCTGGAGGAGTTCCTCGTCTACGTCTGGCGCCGCCAGCTGGCCGCGGCCACCGGCCGGGTCGTCCAGGCGCAGGACGACGACGAGATGGTCGACCGCCGCCTCGCGGTGGGCTTCGCCGACCTCGTGGGCTTCACGCGGCTGACCCGGCGGCTGGAGGAGGAGGAGCTGGGCGAGCTGGTCGAGGCGTTCGAGACCACCGCCGCCGACCTGGTCGCCGCCCACGGCGGCCGGCTCATCAAGACGCTCGGCGACGAGGTGCTGTTCTCCGCCGACGACGCGGGCACGGCGGCGGAGATCGGCGTCCGGCTGATCGAGACCCTCGCCCACGACGAGACGATGCCGGAGCTGCGCGTGGGCATCGCGTTCGGCACGGTGACGACGCGGATGGGCGACGTCTTCGGCACGACGGTGAACCTGGCGTCGCGGCTGACGTCGATCGCGCCGAAGGACACGGTGCTGGTGCACAGCGACTTCGCCGAGGAGCTGATACGGGACGGGGACGCCCCGGAGTCCGAGGCGGCGGCCACCGCGGCGGAGAAGGCGGCGGCCGAGGGCGGTACGGGACAGGCCCCGTCGTACCGCTTCGCGCTCCAGCCGATGTGGCAGCGGTCGGTGCGCGGGCTGGGCGTGGTGGAGCCCTGGCTGCTGAGCCGCCGGGGCTGAGCAGCGGCGGCTGAGCCCGAGGTCCGGTCCCTACCCCCGGCTCCCCGCCTGCCTCCCCCTGAACGCCCGCCTGCTCCGCCCCCGCGGCGGGTCGTCCGCCAGCCGCGTCGCCTCCCCGTCCCGGCCCGCCACCACCGGGCCCTCCGATCCCGCCGCCTTCGCCGCGTACTGGGCCGCGTCCGCCAGCCGCAGCAGCCGGCGGCCCGACGGCACCGGACCGATCGGGTCCCCCGTCGACGCCACCCCGCACGCGACCCCCTGGCCCGGCTTCAGGGACGCCGCCCGGGCGCACAGTTCGGTCGCCGTCCGGACCACGTCGTCCGCCGGGGGCCCGACGGACAGCAGGCAGAACTCGTCGCCGCCCAGCCGGGCGGCCACCGTGTCCGGCAGGGCCGCCCCGTGCAGCGACAGCAGCTTGCCGAATCGTTCCAGCAGGCGGTCGCCGCCGGCGTGGCCGAAGGAGTCGTTGACCTCCTTGAGGCCGTTGACGTCGCAGACGACCAGGCTGATCACCGTGCCCTCCGCCCGGTGCCGCGCCACCGCCTCGTCCAGCCGCAGGTCCAGCGCCCGGCGGTTGGCCAGCCCGGTCAACGGGTCCGTGAACGCCAGCCGCTGCGCCTCCGTCAGCCGCTCGCTCTGCGCCAGCCCCGCCGCGACCACCGCGCTCACCGCCGCCGCGAGGGCCGCCTCGTACGGAGTGAAGGCGGCCGCGCCGCGCGGGCGGGCGACGTACAGCTCACCCCACGTCTGCCCGTGCACCAGCAGCGGCACCACCAGGCAGCTGCCCCGCCCCTGCCGCCGCAGCCCCTCGCCGCGCGGCCCCGGGGAGTCCGCCGCCGCCGTCCAGGGGCCGCCGGCGGACACCAGCTCGGGGAAGTCGCGCAGCGGATACGACTCGTCCGGCGGGAACTCCTCCTCGCCGGGTGTCCGCTCGCCGTCGTTGACGAGCACCCGCAGCCGCCCGTGCTCCCGCTCCCAGACGGACACCGATGCGAACGACGCGTCCAGGGCGCGCCTGGCGCCCGCCGCCGCCGCACCGACGGTCTCGCGGAGCGTGGTCGCGTCCGCCAGCGCCCGGGCCAGCTCGACCACGGCGCGCAGCGATTCGTCCGAGGGCCGGTCGTTGCCCGTCACGGCTCCAGGGTAGGCAATCGATCCCCATTTGCAGGATTTAGACCGATTGGACACTATGGGGGAGGCGACCCCTCGCGCCCCTCACGCCCCCGCTCCCGCTCCCGTCCCTGCACCCGGCCACTCGGGCTTCCGCTTCTCGTTGAACGCGGCCACGCCCTCCTTCCGGTCCGGCGAGAGCGCCGTCCGCTGCCACGCCGCGTCCTCGATCTCCAGCCCCGCCCGCAGGTCCAGCCCGTGGCCCAGCCGCAGCGCCCGCTTCGCGGCCCGTACGCCCACCGGGGAGTTGCCCGCGATCCGCCGGGCCAGCTCCAGCGCCGTCGTCCGCGCCTCGCCCGCCGGCACCAGCCGGTCGACCAGGCCCAGCGCGTGGGCCTCCGCCGCCTCGACCCGGCGCGCGGTGAAGATCAGCTCCGCCGCCCGGGCGGAGCCCACCCGGCGCGGCAGCAGCTGCGTCCCGCCGCCGCCCGGCACGACGCCGACCGACACCTCCGGCAGCCCGACCACCGCCGTCTCGTCGGCGACGATGAAGTCGCAGGACAGTGCCAGCTCGTACCCCCCGCCGAGGGCGAAGCCGTGCACCGCCGCGATGGCCGGCACCGGCAGCTCCAGCACCCCCGTGTACGCGGCGCGCGCGGTGGGGCGGTGGCGGAGCATGTCGGCGTCGGTGAAGCCGTTGCGCTCCTTGAGGTCCGCGCCGACGCAGAACGCCCGCTCGTGGCTGGAGGTGAGGACCACGGCCCGGACCGAGGCGTCCGCGGCCAGCCGCGCGGTGGTCTCGGTGAGCGCGCGGGCCAGCTCCGTGGAGACGGCGTTCATGGCCTCCGGCCGGTCGAGGACCAGCTCGGCGACGTACTCGTGCGTGCGGACGGCGATGCCCTCGCCCATGCGTATCGGCCTCCGGCGGGTCGTGACGTTAACGGTCGCTAACGTAGTGCGTGGAGGGGCGCCGCGCCAGGGCTGACCAAGTGTGTTTTCTGATCGGTTGGACGTCCGGCGAGGGGGCCCGTGCAGCGCCCGTGACAGCTTGGGATTCACTTCGTAAGGTTTCTGAATATGAATATGCACCCCCGTCCCGCGCCCGTCGTCCTCGGGCCCGCCGGCACCACCGCGGACGACGTCCTCGCCGTCGCCCGCCGGGGCGCCCCCGTCGAGCTGTCCGTGGGCGCACTCGACGCGCTCGCCGCCGCCCGCCGCGTCGTGGACGACCTCGCCGCCAAGCCCGACCCGGTGTACGGCGTCTCCACGGGATTCGGCGCCCTCGCCGTCCGGCACATCAGCCCCGACCTGCGCGTGCAGCTCCAGCGCAACATCGTCCGCTCGCACGCGGCCGGCATGGGCCCGCGGGTGGAGCGCGAGGTCGTCCGCGCGCTGATGTTCCTGCGCCTGAAGACGCTGGCCTCCGGCCACACCGGCGTACGGCCCGAGGTCGCGCAGGCGATGGCCGGGATGCTCAACGCCGGCATCACGCCGGTCGTCCACGAGTTCGGCTCCCTCGGCTGCTCCGGCGACCTCGCCCCCCTCTCGCACTGCGCGCTGGCGCTCATGGGCGAGGGCGACGCCGAAGGGCCCGACGGCACCGTGCACCCCGCCGCCGAACTGCTCGCGGCGCACGGCCTCGCACCGGTCACCCTGCGCGAGAAGGAGGGCCTGGCGCTGCTCAACGGCACCGACGGGATGCTCGGCATGCTCCTCATGGCCTGCGCCGACCTCGCCGGGCTGCTCACCGCCGCCGACGTCACCGCCGCCCTGACGATGGAGGCCCTCCTCGGTACGGACCGGGTGCTCGCGCCCGAGCTGCACGCCGTGCGCCCCCACCCCGGCCAGGCCGCCAGCGCCGCCAACATGCTCAAGGTGCTCGACGGCTCCGGCCTCACCGGCCACCACCAGACCGGCCACGACGGCCTGCCCGCCGCGCCCCGCGTGCAGGACGCGTACTCCGTGCGCTGCGCCCCGCAGGTCGCGGGCGCCGGCCGGGACACGCTCGCGCACGCCCGCACGGTCGCGGACCGCGAGCTGGCCGCCGCCGTCGACAACCCGGTGGTGATCGGGGGCCGCGTCGAGTCCAACGGGAACTTCCACGGCGCCCCCGTCGCGTACGTCCTGGACTTCCTCGCCGTCGCCGCCGCCGACCTCGGCTCCATCGCCGAGCGCCGCACCGACCGGCTGCTGGACAAGAACCGCAGCCACGGCCTGCCCGCCTTCCTGGCCGGCGACCCGGGCGTCGACTCGGGCCTGATGATCGCCCAGTACACCCAGGCCGCGCTGGTCGGTGAGTTGAAGCGGCTGGCCGTGCCGGCGTCGGCGGACTCGATCCCGTCGTCGGCGATGCAGGAGGACCACGTCTCGATGGGCTGGTCCGCGGCGCGCAAGCTGCGTACCGCGATCGACCACCTGACGAAGGTGCTGGCCGTCGAGATGTACGCGGCCACCCGCGCGGTCGAGTTGCGCGCCGGGCTCACGCCGGCGCCCGCCACGCAGGCCGTGCTGCGCGCCGTGCGCGACGCGGGGGTGGCGGGGCCCGGCGAGGACCGCTTTCTGTCGCCCGATCTGGCCGCCGCGGAGGGGTTCGTACGCTCCGGCCGGCTCGTCGCGGCAGTGGAGTCCGTCACAGGACCGCTTTCATGATCTGTCTAGATCTGATCGAAACGGCACTGACCTGCACTGATCTGTCTTCGATTGTCCGAGGGCGGGACGGAGGTCCCGGCTGTGGGTCAGGGGCGTCGGTGGCGTGTGCCACAGTGGGGGAGCAGGGCGGAACGGACCAGTGGGGATCGGGCGTCCTACCCGGTGAGGTAGGGCAATCGTGCCGTTCGCGGTGAAGGGGAGTTTCGACGTGAGGGTGTACGGCAAGGGGCGGCGTGGGCTGGCGTTGTCCGCGCTGGCGATGAGCGCCGTGCTGGGGCTGACCGCGTGCGGCGGCGACAGCAAGGCGGACGACTCCGGGGACGACAAGGAGTCCGCCTCGGAGCAGAAGAAGAACGTGCCGGACGCCCGAATATCAATAGCGCCCAAGGACGGTACGGAGAACGTCGGGATCAACTCCGACACCGAGGTCACGGTCAAGGGGGGCAAGCTCACCGAGGTCGTGCTGACCGCGGCCGGCAGCACCGACCCGGTCGCCGGGACCATCTCGGACGACGGCGCCTCCTGGAAGCCGGACGCGGCGCTGGAGCGCGGCACGGAGTACCGGATCACGGCCAAGGCCGAGGACGGCGACGGCCAGGTGTCCACGTCCAACGCGAACTTCTCCACCGTCTCCACCGAGAACAGCGTGATCGGCTACTTCACCCCGGAGGACGGCACCGAGGTCGGCGTCGGCATGCCCGTCTCGCTCAACTTCGACAAGCCGGTCGAGGACAAGGCGGCCGTCGAGTCGAAGATCTCGGTCGAGTCGAGCAGCGGCCAGGACGTCGTCGGCCATTGGTTCAACGACACCCGGCTCGACTTCCGCCCGGAGGAGTACTGGCAGGCGGGCTCCACCGTCACGATGGACATGAACCTCGACGGCGTCGAGGCGTCGCCCGGCGTCTTCGGCGTGCAGGACCGCGAGATGAGCTTCACCGTGGGCCGCTCGCAGGTCACCACCGTCGACGTCAAGGCCATGACGATGGACGTCGTGCGGGACGGCAAGAAGATCAAGTCCATCCCGATCTCCGCGGGCTCGGCCGAGAACCCCACGTACAACGGTGAGATGGTGATCTCCGAGAAGCACAAGGAGACCCGGATGGACGGCTCGACCGTCGGCTTCACCGACGACGAGGGCGAGAGCGAGTACGACATCCCGGACGTGCCGCACGCCATGCGGCTGTCCACCTCGGGCACGTTCATCCACGGCAACTACTGGGGCGGCCGGGGCGTCTTCGGCAGCGCCAACACCAGCCACGGCTGCGTCGGCCTCTTCGACAAGCAGGGCGCCGACGACTCGGGCACGGACGGCGCATGGTTCTACGACCAGTCGCTGCTGGGCGACGTCGTGATCGTCAAGAACTCCCCGGACGAGACCATCGCCCCGGACAACGGCCTCAACGGCTGGAACATGGACTGGGCCGCGTGGCAGCAGGGCAGCGCGCTCTGAGCTGACGCGCGGTACCGCCGGGCCCCCGCCCGGCGCGCCGCGGACGCACGGGGCGTACGGTGCCGATGCCCCGCGCGCTCCGGCGTGCCGCAGCACGCGGGGGCGCGGAGCGCCGCTCGGCGGCGGGCGCAGCGGGCGGGCGCCGCAGCCGGGCAGCGGAGCAGTCGCAGGGCCGGGACCTCGACCGTACGGCGTACGTACGGCGGGGCCCGGCCCTTTCTCATGGCACTCTCACAGTGGCCTCAGCCTTTCCCCAACCTCGCGCCATAGCTTCGCCGCATGTTCCTCACCTACCTGCGGCGCGAGTTGCGCCGGCGCAGAAAGGCCGCACTGGTCGTCGCTCTCGGCCTCGCACTCGGGATCGGCCTCGTCATCACCGTGTCGTCCGTGGCCGCCGGCATGCGCGACGCCCAGGACGAAGTCCTGCACTCCCTCTACGGCGTGGGCACCGACCTCACCGTCAGCAAGGAGGCGGACGAGAGCGACGGCGGCCCCCAGTCCTTCCGCATCGGGCCGGGCAAGGACGGTGAGGACGCCACCAAGACCGACGACCGCCTGATGCCCCTCGGCGGCTTCCAGCACCTCGACGACTCGGTCGTCGGCGAGGTCGAGGCGCAGGACGGCGTCGACACCGCGGTGGGCGCGCTGGCGCTCAACGACATCGAGTTCAAGGGCGACTTCCAGCAGGGGAAGATCGAGGGCGGCGCCACCGGCCAGGCGGTCCCCGGCCAGGGCGGCGGAGGCGGCGGCGGGGGCGGCCCGCGGATCGAGGGCGGCGGCGCCGACATCGACGTCGACTCCTTCACCGTCACCGGCCTCGACGTCACCCAGCAGGACGTCGGCCCGCTGTCCTCGTCGAAGATCAGCGACGGCGAGGCCTTCGGCACGGGCGACACCGACGCCCTCAAGGCGGTCGTCGACAGCGCGTACGCCAAGGACGAGGGCCTCAAGGTCGGCGACGACGTCACCATCAAGGGCAAGAAGTTCGAGGTCGTCGGCATCGCCACCGCCGACACCGGCGCCGCCACCGCGAACGTCTACATCCCGCTCGAGCGCGCCCAGCAACTGTCGGACGCCGACCTCCAGGACAAGGTCTCCACCATCTACGTCAAGGCCGACAGCTCCGAGGACATCCCCGCGGTCAAGGACGCCATCGACGAGAACGTGGCCGGTGCCAGCGTCACCTCCGCCTCCGACCTCGCCGAGCAGGTCTCCGGCAACCTCTCCACCGCCTCCAACCTCGCCACCAACATCGGCAAGTGGCTCTCCGTCGTCGTGCTGGTCGCCGCCTTCCTGCTCGCCGGGCTGCTCACGATGTCCGCCGTCGGCCGGCGGGTGCGGGAGTTCGGCACGCTCAAGGCGCTCGGCTGGCGCAGCGGGCGCGTCGTCCGGCAGGTGATGGGCGAGGCGTTCGTCAACGGGATCCTCGGCGGCGTCCTCGGCATCGCCCTCGGCGTCGCCGGCGCGTACCTCGTCACGACCGTCGCCCCGACGCTCGACGCCTCGGTCGGCCCCGGCTCCGACATGCCCGAGGGCGCCGTGATGCGCGGGCCGAAGGAGATGGTGGACGCGGCGAACTCCACCGTGGAGGTCGCGCTGCAGGCGCCCGTGACCCTGTCCGTGATCGCCCTGGCCGTCGCGCTCGCGGTCGCCGGCGGGCTGATCGCCGGACTCTTCGGCGGCTGGCGGGCGGCGCGGCTGCGGCCGGCGGACGCGCTGCGGCGCGTCGAGTAGCCCCGCCCTCCCCCGACCACCTCACCCCCGCGGCACCCAGGAGTTGACACGATGTACCAGCTCACCGGCGTCACCAAGCGCTACCAGCGCGGCAAGGAGGCCATCGACGCCCTCGCCGGCGTCGACCTCACCATCGCCGACGGCGACCAGCTCGTCGTCCGCGGCCCGACCGGCGGCGGCAAGTCGACGCTGCTGCAACTGCTCGGCGGCCTCGACCGCGCGACCTCCGGCACCGTCAGCCTCGACGGCACCGACCTCGGCGGGCTCAGCGAGGCCGCGCTGACGCGGGTACGGGCCGCGACCATCGGCTTCGTCTTCCAGAGCTTCAACCTCATCCCCACGCTCAGCGCGCAGGAGAACGTCGAGACGGCGCTCGTACCGCTCGGCGTGAAGGCGACCGAGCGCGCCAAGCGGGCGGCGGAGGCGCTGGAGTCCGTGGGGCTCGCCGAGCGGCTGACGCACCTGCCGGGCGAGCTGTCCGGCGGTCAGCAGCAGCGCGTGGCCATCGCCCGGGCGCTGGTGAAGCAGCCGAAGGTGCTGCTGGCCGACGAGCCGACCGGCAACCTCGACGAGGACACCCGGGACGACATCGTGGCGCTGCTGGAAGGGCTGTGGAAGGAGCTGGGGCTGACGTACGTGCTCGTCACGCACGACAGCTCGATCGCCAGGCGGGCACCGCGGCTGGCGGTGATCAAGAAGGGCCGGCTGAAGGTCACGGAGCGGGAGAAGGCGGCGTAGCGCCTCCGGAGCACGGGGGCACGGGGGATACGGGGGAAGGGCGCGTACGGGCGTGGCGGTGCCCGTACGCGCCCCTGCGCGCTCTGTGTGCGTCGTACGGCGGCGGTGGCGCCGGCCCGCGCGGCGGCGGGAGCCTCAGCGGCGGCGCGGTGAGGCCAGCAGGTACATCCCGCCGTCGCGCTCGGGGTGTTCGGAGACCTGCCACCCAGCCGCCTCCAGCACCCCCGCCGCGCGCACCAGCTCGCGCAGTGCCGGTCCGGGGCGCCAGTCGACCCGTACCGCCTCCGGCTGGTGCTCGGCGGGAGCGACGGCGTAGCCGCCGGTCCCGGGAGTCGCCGGGGGCAGTTCCGCGGCTTCCAGCGCGAGGGCCACGGCGGGTGCCAGGTGCGTACGCTCCCAGGCGCACGGCACGTCGGTGGCGCCGTCGGCGTTGGTGAGCCGGCGCAGCTCGCCGAGGCCCTCCCAGGCGCTGCGCACCTCGCGGGCGCGCGCGGCGCTGTCGGCCGGCGCGGGCCCGCCCCCGGTACGGGCCGCGAACACGCCCGGCTCGGCCGGTCCCCGGCCGCCCGCCGCCTCCCCGCCGGCGGCTTCGGCGGCTGCGGCCGCTTCCGCGGCATCGGCCTCGGCGAGCAGCCGGCCGCGCAGCTCCCGCCCGGCGGGGGTGAGGTAGTGCCGGTGCGGCGGGCGCGGATGCCGAACCGCGAAACCGCCGTCCACCAGCCCTTCCAGCACGCGCTCGCTCGCGTGCACCAGCCCGGTCGAGGCGTCGGCCGCGGCCACGGCCCGGCGCCGGGCGGGCGTCAACTTGGCGGTGCTCATGGCACTACGGTACGCAGTCGCCGCCGACCCCTTCCGGGTACGGTCCGGCTCTTTCGGCGACGGCCCTCAGCCGCCCTGCGAAGGCCCCCTGACCGCCCGTTACTCCCCTGGGAGTAAGAAAGTTGACTCCTTGGGACGGACGACCGGCACAGGCCCGCACAGTCAGACTGGGTGGGAAGCGACGAGGAGGCCGCCCACCATGCGCATCAGCATCAACGTCACCGACTTCTCCTGGCCCGGCGGCCCCACGGCCCTCGCGCCCGCGCTCGCCGAGGTCGCCGGCGCGGCGGACGTGGCGGGCGTGGACACCGTGTGGGTCGGTGACCACCTGCTGCAGGCCGACCCCACGTGCACGCCGGACGAGCCGGTGCTGGAGGCGTACACCACCCTCGGCTACCTGGCCGCGCGCACCGAGAACGTCCGCATCGGCACCATGGTCACCGGCGTCACGTACCGCCCGCCCGCCCTGCTGGTGAAGGCCGTCACCACCCTCGACGTGCTCTCCGGCGGCCGCGCCTGGCTCGGCCTCGGCGCCGGCTACCGCGAGGACGAGGCGTACGCCATGGGCCTGACCCTGCCGCCCGCGGTCGAGCGGGTCGAGCGGATGGAGGAGACGCTGCGGCTGGCGCAGCAGATGTGGGCGGGCGACACCGGCGCGTTCGACGGGCGGCACTTCACGCTGGACTACCCCGTGTGCAGCCCGCAGCCGGTGCAGCGGCCGCGGCCCGCGGTGCTCGTCGGCGGCGTGGGCGACGGGCCGATGCTGCGGCTGGCCGCGCTCTACGGGGACGCCTGCAACTTCTTCGACGTGCCGGACGGCGGCCGGACGCTGCGCCGCGAACTGGACGTGCTCCAGGACCACTGCGCGACGGCGGGGCGGCCCTACTGGGAGGTGGAGAAGACGGTCACCGCCCGGATGGAGCCCGAGGAGCCGGCGGAGGCGGTGGCGGAGCGGTGCGAGGCGTTCGCCGAGTACGGGATCGAGCACGTGGTGTTCACCGCCGTCGGGCCGTGGACGCCGCAGGCGGTCGAGGCGGTGGGCGAGGCGGTGCCGGTGGTGGCGCAGATCAGGCCGAACAGCGAGGTGGGCGTGTGGTGAGGGGGACCCGGGGCCGAGCCCGGGGGCGGGGCGTCAGGAGCGGCGGAAGGTGACCACCGTCCCGGGCGACACCCGGGCCGGCGCCTGCGGGTCCGCGGCCACCCGGCGCGCCAACTCCGCGAAGCCCGCCTCGATGTCGGCCTCCGGCATGTGCTCGAAGATCGAGAACGCCCGCGTACGCAACCGGGCCAGCGCCCCCGCGTACGTACCGGGTGCCGGCAGCGCGACCTCACCCACGGATCCCAGCTCCCACCCCGCCGCCTCGAAGGTACCGCGCAGCGCCGACAGCGGCTCGTAGAGCGCGGCGAGGACCTCGCGCCCGCGGGGGAAGGCGTCGAGATACCACAAGTCGGGCAGCGAGTCGGTGAGTTCGGTACGCAGCAGCAGGGTGCCGCCGGGCCGTAGCACGCGGTGCAGCTCGCGGGCGCCGGCGTGCTTGTCCCGTACGTGGTGCCACACGAGGAAGCCCAGCGCGAAGTCGACCGCCCCGTCCGGCAGCGGCAGCGCCTCCGCCCGCCCCGGGACGTAACTGACCTGGGGGTGCGCCGCGTACGCGACGGCCTGCTCGCGCATCCGCGCCGACGGCTCGACGCCGGTGACCGGGCCGCCGAACTCCCCGGCGAGCAGCGGCGTGAACCGCCCGGTGCCGGACCCGAGGTCCAGCCCGCGCAGCGGGCGGGCGGCGGGCAGGCGGGCGGCGAAGGCGCGGGACCAGGCGGTGCGCTGCGCGTCGGTGAGGGCGCGGCCTGCGGCGTAGGTGCGGTGGAGGCGGTCGTCGTAGTCCACGGGACGCATGCCCGATTCCTACCCGGCGGCGGTTCCCTTCGTGCAATTCCGCTTCGGCCGGTCGACGGGCGCGGGAGGCCCTGGCCGCCACGCGCTAGTGTGGCCAGCCATGTCGCTGAACGGCCCCGCCCCGCCCTCCGTTTCCGCGTCCGCCTCTCCCTCCGCGCCGCCTGCCGCCTCCCCGCCCGCGCCCGCGTCCGCTTCCGGTACGGGCGGCGGCGCCGTGCTCGTGGCCGGCCTCGCGACGGCGGGCGGCGGCAGGTGGCACGGCCGGCACCGCCATCCGGTGCCGCAGCTGGCGTGGGCGAGGAGCGGGGTCCTGATGGTGCGGGCGCTGGGCCGCACATGGGTGCTGCCGACGGCGACGGCGCTGTGGATCCCCCCGGGCGTGGGCCACGCCACGGGCACGGCGGGCACGACGGAGCCGCGTGCGCTGTACGTCAGGCAGCCCGGCCCGGCCGCCCTGGGAGCCCCGGCCGGACCGGACGCCCCGGACGCCCCCGCCGGTCCGGGGTGGACGGACCCGACCGTCGTGGCGGTGACCCCGCTGCTGCGTGCCCTGTTCGACCACCTCGCCGACGACGCCCCCGCCCCGCCCGCCCGCGCCCGCGCGGAGGCCGTGCTCCTCGACCAGCTCACCCCCGTCACCGCGACGTCCGTCGTGGCGCCCATGCCCCACGACCCCCGCCCCCGCGCCGTCGCCGAGGCCCTGCGCGACACCCCCGCCGACGCCCGCACGCTCGCGGAGTGGTCCCCGTACGCCGGCGCGGCCCCCCGCACGCTGGCGCGCCTCTTCGTCGCCGAGACGGGCATGCCCTTCGGCCGCTGGCGTACGCACCTGCGGCTCCAGGCGTCCCTGCCGCTGCTGGCCTCGGGCGCCACGGTGGCCACCGCGGCCCGCCACGTCGGCTACGCCTCGCCGAGCGCGTTCGTCGCCGCGTTCCACCGCACCGTGGGGGCACCGCCGGGCACGTACTTCCCGCGCGACTGAGGAACGGCGGAGGGGACTCCCGCAGCCCGCCCGCCACTCCACCGCCCCGCCCCGCAACCTGCGTACCGTGTCCCCGTGTCAGCCACCCGACTCCGCCGCGCCGCCGTCCTCGTACTCGAAGGCGCCAAACCCCTCGACGCCGGCATCCCCGCGCAGGTCTTCAGCACCCGCCGGAGCATGCCGTACGAGGTGCGCGTGTGCGGCGCCGCGCCGGGCCTGGTCGCCGGCGGCGACGGGCTCTCGTACCACGTCGCGCACGGCCTCGACGCGCTCGACTGGGCCGACATCGTCTTCGTGCCCGGCTACCGCTTTCCCGACCGCGACGACCCGCCGGCCGCCGTCACCGAGGCCCTGATCGCCGCCCACCGCCGCGGCGCCCGCCTCGCCGCCATCTCGACCGGCGCCTTCGCCCTCGCCGCCACCGGCCTTCTCGACGGCCGCCGCGCCACCACCCACTGGCACTACACGCGCGCGCTCGCCGCCAAGCACCCGGAGGTACGGGTCGACGAGAACGTGCTCTTCGTCGACGAGGGCAGCGTGCTGACCTCCGCAGGCGCCGCCTCCGGCATCGACCTGTGCCTGCACATCCTGCGCGGCGACCTCGGCGTGGCCGCGTCCAACCACGCCGCCCGGCGCCTGGTGGCGGCCCCGTACCGCAGCGGGGGCCAGGCGCAGTACGTGCCGCGCAGCGTGCCGGAGCCGCTCGGCGAGCGGTTCGCCGCGACCCGGGAGTGGGCGCTGCACCGGCTCGGCGAGCCGCTGACCCTGGAGGCGCTGGCACGGCACGCGGGGGTGTCGACGCGCACGTTCTCGCGGCGCTTCGCGGACGACACGGGGTACACGCCGATGCAGTGGATCATGCGGGCGCGGATCGACGTGGCGCGCGAGTTGCTGGAGCGCTCGGAGCAGAGCGTCGAGCAGATCGCGGACCGCGTGGGCCTCGGTACGGGCGCGAACCTGCGGCTGCACTTCCAGCGGATCCTGGGGACGACGCCGAGCGAGTACCGGCGGACGTTCGCGCGCGGCGAATAGGCCCGGGAGGCTGGCGAGATCCTTGCGGAGTGTGGCACCCGGGCCGCTGTCAGCGGGCCGGACGGCGGGCGAACCTACTGGTAACGCGCAGAAAGCTGCAGGAGAGCCGCAGGAAGCCGCAGGAAAGCCGCAGCCACCCGGAAGGCAGGACGACCATGACCCGCATCGCCATCAACGGATTCGGCCGCATCGGCCGCAACGTACTCCGCGCGCTGCTGGAACGCGACAGCAGCCTCGACGTCGTCGCCGTCAACGACCTCGCCGAACCCGCCACCCTCGCGCGGCTCCTCGCCTACGACACCACCGCCGGCCGCCTCGGCCGCCCGGTCACGGCGGACGGCGACACCCTCGTCGTGGACGGCCGCCGCATCAAGGTGCTCGCCGAGCGGGAGCCGGCGAAGCTGCCGTGGGCCGAACTCGGCGTGGACGTCGTCCTCGAAGCCACCGGCCGCTTCACCGCGGCGACCGCGGCCCGCGTGCACCTCGACGCCGGCGCGCGCAAGGTCCTCGTCAGCGCCCCCTCCGCCGGCGCGGACGTCACCCTCGCGCCGGGCGTGAACACCGAGGCGTACGACCCGCAGGCCCACACCATCGTCTCGAACGCCTCCTGCACCACCAACGCGCTCGCCCCGCTGGCCGCCGTACTCGACGAACTCGCCGGCATCGAGCACGGCTTCATGACCACCGTGCACGCCTACACCCAGGAGCAGAACCTCCAGGACGGCCCCCACCGCGACGCCCGCCGCGCCCGCGCCGCCGCCGTCAACATCGTCCCCACCACCACGGGCGCCGCCAAGGCCATCGGCCTCGTACTCCCCGGGCTGGACGGCAGACTGTCCGGCGACTCGATCCGCGTCCCGGTCCCGGTCGGCTCGATCGTCGAACTCAACACCACCGTCACCCGCGACGTCACCCGCGAAGCCGTCCTCGACGCCTACCGCACGGCAGCCGAAGGGCGCCTCGCCGGCATCCTCGAATACTCCGAAGACCCCCTCGTCTCGGCCGACATCACCGGCAACCCCCACTCCGCGATCTTCGACTCGGCCCTCACCCGCGTCGACGGCCGCCACGTCAAGGTGGTCGCCTGGTACGACAACGAATGGGGCTTCTCCCACCGGGTCATCGACACCCTCGAACTCCTCACCACCACCTGACGCCGCTCGGGGGCCCGCATCCGGGACGGGTCAGGGTCCCGTCGGGGACCGCTCGGGGGAGTTCCCCGATGCCCGGGGGCGGGCCCGCGCGGCAGAGTCGGCCGCATGGTCACCACGCACATGTCACGCCGGGCCTTTGCGGGCGTCGCACTGACGGGTACGGCCGCGGCGACGGCGGGGTCCGCCGCGTCCGTCCTGTCCGCACCCCCGGCAGCCGCCGCCCCCGCCCGCACCGCGCCGCCCGCTCGCCCCGCTCCCGCCCCGCCCCTGCCGGGGCTGGACCCCGCCGCCCTCCAGGCCGCGATCGACGACCTGGAGCACCCCCCGTCCACCGCCGCCCAGCTGCGGGTCGGCGGCACGGCCGGCCGCTGGTACGGGACTTCGGGCGTGGCCGACATCCACTCCGGACGGCCGGTGTCGGCGTACCACAAGGTCCGCATCGGCAGCGTCACCAAGGTGTTCGTCGCGACGGTGCTGCTGCAACTGGTCGCGGAGGGCCGCGTCTCGCTGGACGCCCCGGTGCGGCGCCTGCTGCCCGGGCTGCTCCCGGCGCGCTTCGCGCCGATCACCCTCGCGCACCTGCTGACGCACACCAGCGGGCTGCCCGACCACGTCGGCATCCCGGAGCCGCAGACCGCGGAGGAGGTGTTCCGCCACCGCTTCGACCACTGGACACCGCGGGAGTGGGTGGCGACCGCGACGCACGGGCCGCTGAAGTTCGCCCCGGGCAGCGGGCAGGAGTACCGCGGCATCAACTACGTCCTCGCCGCCATGGTCGTCGACAGGCTGACCGGCCGCCCGTACGGACACGCCGTCGCCACGCGCATCCTGCGCCCGCTGGACCTGACACGCACCGACATACCGGGCGACGCCCGGCACATCAGGGGCCGGCACGTACACGGCTACCTCACCACGGCCGACGGCACCCTCCGCGACATCACCGCGTACGACCAGTCCTCCGCCCGCGGCGAGGGCGACATGATCTCGACGGCGGACGACCTCGACCGGCTGCTCGCCGCGCTGTTCGCCGGCGAACTGCTGCCGCCTGAGCTGCTGCGCCTGATGTTCACGCTGCCGCCCGACGACGTACGGATGCCGGACGGCAGCCCGGCCCGCTACTCGACGGGACTGCAGCAGGCCGTGGTCGCCGGCGTCCCCCTGTGGGGCAAGACCGGTGAGACGTACGGCTACAAGAACGCGGCGTTCTCCACCCGCGACGGGCGCCGCCGCTTCGTCCTCGCCTACCACCCGACGACCGTCGGCGGCGGCGACCAGAGCGAGTTGGTCGCCCGCGTCGCCGCCCTGCTTGTGGCGGGCCCCGCTTCCTGAGGAGAATGCTGCGCACGGCAAGGGGGATTGAGGGGGGAACTCATGACTGTGCCGGGCGAGCAGGAGTTGGGCGCCTTCGTGGCGCGCCATCAGACGGACGTGGGGCGCCACGGGCGGACCGGGATCATCTCGCTGGTGATCGGGGTCGCGGCGGCGGCCGCGGCCGTCCCGATCGTCATCCAGACCTTCGAGGACTCGGCGAGCGGCACCTTCGCCGGCCTGGTGGTGGGGGTGGCCCTGCTGTGCCTGTGGTCGGGCATCAGCAACGGCCTGCGCTACACCAGCCGCCACGGGGAGGTCTACACGGTCCGCGAGGGCGGTCTGGTGTACCGCAGGACCGGGGAGTCCCGGGTGATCCCCTGGGAGAGCATCCGCAAGGTCTCGGACAGCGGCCAGAACAACGCGATCAGCGCGGCGATGGGCTGGGACGTCCACTGCCGCATCAAGACCCGCAACGGCAGACGCCTCCTCCTCACGGGCTTCACCCACGACGCGGCGAAACTGTCCAGCACGATCCACCAGGCAGTAAGAGAGGGCATCCACCCCCTCCCTCCGAACGCCGCGTGACCGGCAACCACCATCCCTTGTCGCGTGCCATCACGGCACGTGGCGCGGGGACAGGGACAGGGGCGACGGCATCCGCGGGAGTCCGTTGCCGAAGTCGGTGACGTCCACTCCGGTGCCGGCCAAGTCGACGAGTTGCCCGGCGAGGCGCTCGACCTCCGCCACCATGGGGGCGGGGATACCGCCTGCGACGTGCTCGTGGTCCGGGTCGTACTCCCAGCGCCAGTCGAGGCTCACCGGGACGGGTGGCCGAGGGCGGCGTGCGCCTCGTCGAGGATCCTGCCGATTTCGGAGGCGGCTCGCCGGGCCTGTGCGGCATCGCCCGACCCGGCGGCGTCCTCCCAGCGGCGCAGCTCCTTCGCCAGATCGGGATGGCGCTCGATGTGGACGTAGACGGCCCACTGGGCGATGAACCGCCGGAGCGGTCCCAGCTCGGCGCCCTGTCGAGCCTGGTCAGCCGCTTGATCCAGCTCTCGGGTGTAGGCCGGCAGCGCAGCAGGTGCGATCTGGGCGAGGGCCTGCCGCAGGGCGGTCACCGTCGCGGGCGGCTGGGGGATGAGTGGCTGCCCGGCGGTGGAGGTGGTCATTGCTGCTCCCATGGGGCCGAGTCTGATCCCTCAAGTCAGCGTACCGGGTGCAACTCTGTTCCCACCGCTCGAACGAGTGAGGGAGAAGCGATTCAGCTCTCCGTGCGGCGATGCCGGTCGGGCAGGAGCCAGTCCGGCTCCGCGGGGGAGACGGGCCGCACGGGCGGACAGGGAACTCCGTTGTCGTCATGGACATCTCACTTGTGCGGAGTAGTCTGGGAGCGCTCCCATTCGTGTTCTTCCATCGGAACAGGAGACCCCCCATGCGCAAGACAAGCCCATCCCGCAGGCGCTCCCGGTCCGCTGCCCGGCGGCCGTTCCGGGCGATCGTGCTGCTCGTCGCCCTCGTCGTCGGCGCGTTCGCCTGGACCGGCAGCGCCCAGGCGCACGGCACCGTCGTCGACCCCGCCACCCGCGCCTACCACTGCTGGGACGAGTGGGGCGACGACCACTTGAACCCGGTCATGGCGCAGGAGGACCCCATGTGCTGGCAGGCCTACCAGGCCAACCCCAACACCATGTGGAACTGGATGAGCATGCTCCAGGACAACCTCGGCGGGAAGTTCGAGGAGCGGATCCCCAACGGCAAGCTCTGCAGCAACAACCTGCAGAACTTCGAGAGCCTCAACAACCCCGGCCCCTGGACGATGACCGACGTCGGCGACAACTTCTCCGTCCACCTGTACGACCAGGCGTCCCACGGCGCCGACTTCTTCCGCGTCTACGTGAGCAAGCAGGGGTTCGACCCCAAGACCCAGGCACTCGGCTGGGACGACCTCGACTTCATCACCGAGACCGGCAGTTACCCGCCGGCGTCCGACATCACGTTCCCCGTCCAGACCTCCGGCTACTCCGGACACCACATCGTCTTCACCATCTGGCAGGCCTCGCACCTGGACCAGGCCTACCTGATGTGCAGCGACGTGAACTTCGGCTGACCCGCACGCCGAGCCCGGTGCCGCCCACCCCGGCACCGGGCTCGCCCCGGCACACCGCCCGGCGTCCGTGCGCGCCCTCGCCGCACCCGTTCATCCCCGACTGCCCGAGCCGTCCTCCTGCCCGGTGAGGAACCGGCGTCCCGCCGAGAGCTTGTCGAGCGCCCGGGGCGACTCGTTCAGCCGGCCGGCCAGGGCGTCCGTCATCGCGAGGAGGCAGCGCGAGTCCGCCGAGCGGGCGGCGAGGTAGGTCCGTACGAAGGCGAGATGCCGGGTGAACACGCGCTCGTCGTCCACGAAGACGGCCGCTGCCAGGGAATCCAGCAGCCGGCCCAGGAACCCGGTGCCCTCCTCCTGTTCCGTGCCCGAGCTTCCGCCCAGGCCCGGGCACACGTCACGCAGCGCTGAGGCCAGGTACTCCAGCAGCGCGGGCCGCTGCCTGACGAGCATCGCGTACGCCTCCACGGCATCCGCCCCGACGGACGACTCCCCGCGCAGCACCGGCGGCCAGCGGTGCAGCAGCGCCTCCGCGGCGTCACGGGCATCGGCCGCGTACAGGTCCGCACCCAGCGCGTACGCCCACGCGCCCGCCGGCCCGAACCCCGACCCGCCCGCGATGACGGGCACCCCGGCCCACCGGCAGGTCTCGATCTGCCGGTACGCGAGCGGAAGGTTCCAG
Source organism: Streptomyces aculeolatus (assembly GCF_020400605.1). Classification (GTDB taxonomy): domain Bacteria; phylum Actinomycetota; class Actinomycetes; order Streptomycetales; family Streptomycetaceae; genus Streptomyces; species Streptomyces aculeolatus. Next base: position 145,231 of record NZ_JAINRD010000007.1, read on the forward strand.
GGCAGCGTGCACGAGAGAGCGACCACGTCGGGGCCGTTCCGGTGGACGTCCGAGAGGATCCCGTCCGGGGGCACCGACCCGCCGAGTGAGCGCACGTCGAAGCCGCGCAGCCGCAGCACCTCGGTGAGGATCCGGGCAGGCAGGACATGCCATTCGCCGTCGCTGCACGCCACCAGCACCCGGCCCTGTGCCCCGCTCCCCGCCGGCGGGCGGGCGGTGGCGCGGGCGGCGGACGCGACCTCGTCGACGGTCCGGCTGCTGACGTGGGTGGCCGCGTGCTCCTGCGCCACCGTCCACTCGCCGGACGCCCACAGCTCGCCGACCTTCAACTGTGCCGGTGCCACCAGGCGGAGCAGGACGTCCTCCGCGCTCACGCCGCTCGCCACCAGGCCGACGGCCAGGTCGATCGCCGCGTCCTCGTCCGCGGCCGCCAGGCAGGCGTCGAAGCCGGCCCGGGCCGCTTCGGTGATCCGGGTGCCGTTCATGGGCCCTCGTCCTTCCCGGCGCGGGGACCCGCGCGGCTCTCCGGCTGCGGGTGCGGCGGGGAGCCGCGGCGGGGAGGCGCTTGCAGCGTCAGGAGGGAGATGTCGTCATGGGGGCGGCCGGCGAGCCATTCGGTCGTGAGGAGTTCCAGCCGCTCGGCGACCGACGCCGCCTGCATGTCGGTGCAGCTGGCCAGTGCGTCGACGAGGCGTTCTTCGCCGTACATCTCCCGCCCGCTCGCGCCGCCCCGTGCTTCGGTGACCCCGTCGCTGTAGAAGAGGATCAGCTCGCCGGGTTCGAGCAGGAACTCCGTACGGCCGAAACCGGGATCGGGCACCGCGCCGACGAGCGTGCCCTCGCAGGGGATTTCCTCCACGCTTCCGTCGCCGCGCAGCGCGAGCGGGGAGAGGTGGCCGCCGCCGGCGATCTCCACCCTCACCGAGCCGTCGTCGCGGGGGCAGGCGGAGCCCGTGACCAGGGTCGTGAAGCGGTGGCCGTCGCTGAGGACGATGTCGTTGAGCAGGCGGAGGTCGCGCAGGGGTTCGCTGTCCTTCGCGACCATGGCCAGGGTCCGCATGCTCTGCCGCAGGTGCCCCGCCAGCACCGCGGCCTCCGCGCCCTTGCCGGAGACGTCGCCGAAGAAGAAGGTGACCCCGCCCCCGGCGGAGGGGGCCACGTGGTAGAAGTCGCCGCTGATGTGCAGTGCCTCGGCGGCCGGCCGGTAGGCGGCGCCGAGCCTGAGGCCGTCGGCGGCCGGCAGTGGCGCCGGAGCCATGCCGGCCTGGAGGACGGCGAGAGTGTGGGCCTGCTGCGAGTAGAGCGCCGCCGTTGCCAGCGCCAGCCCGGCCCGCACGGCGAACCGCTGCGCCAGCTCGACGTCCGCGTCGTCGAAGCGGTCGCGTTCCGGACCGCGCCACATGATCAGCACGCCGGCCGGTACGCCCCCCGCGGCGAGCTGGGCCACGAGTGGCTCTCCGCCCCGGACGAACTCCGCGGGCACGAGGTGGTCCAGCGCGTCCGGCTCTCGGGCGCCGACGACGGCGGGGCGCGGTTGGAGGCCGTACAGCGCGTTCGCGACCTCGGGCACCTCTTCGAGCGCCTCGACCGCCACCTCCCCGGAGGAGCGCGCGTCGCCCGGACCCGCCCGGTGCCAGTCCGTACGCCGCCCGCTCGCGGGCAGGACGACCACGGACACGTCCGCCAGCTTCGGGGTGACGAGCTCGACGAGCGTACGGGCGGTGCGGCCGTGGTGGAGCGACGCACCCAGGCGCTGGGCGGCCTCCTCCAGGAAGGCCGACCTGCCGCGTTCGTCGACGAGCGCGGCGTCGGCCCCCTGCACCCGGCCGGCCTGCCTGAGCAGCCAAACCGCGAGGCCGTCGACGGTGCCCAGGCGCCCGCGGAGCCGGCGGCCGGCGTGGGCGGCGGAGAAGCGCTTCGCCCCGCGGGCCTGTGCGTGGGCGAGGGGCGCGGCCGCCGTGCCGGCCGGCCGGCCGGTGCGCAGCCGGGGGAAGATGCGGGCGGCGGCACGGTTGAACCCCAGGACGGTTCCGTCGGCGCGGTCGCACGTGACGACGGCCTCATCGACGAGGTCCAGCAGCTCGCCGAGCTGCGCGGCGGTGTGGCTCCACGCGCCCGCGCCGCCTCCGTCGTCCGCCATCGGCCATCACCTCGTGCGCGCTCCGCACCTGAGCCCGAAATCCTCAGCTATCGGTTCTTTCATCCTATTTGTACCACCGTGCCGGTATCCGGCGCGGCCTGCGGCAGCGGACGGTCCGCGATGGCGACGCGCGCCGGGGTTTAGCGTCATGTCCATATCAAAATCTACGCGCGTAGGGTATGGTGCTCCGCGTCGGGGGTCGCTGGCTCAAGTCACCTTGCAAACAAGGGAGTTGACGTGCACGGAAACCATGAGGCCGAGGGCGTCAGGAAAGACCGGTCACGCAGCGGACTGGACCGGCGCACCCTGCTGCGCGGCTCGGCCGTCACGTTCGGCCTGGCAGCCGGCGGTGTGCTGTTCTCGGGGAACCCCGCCCAGGCGCTGGACATCTACAACCCGTTCAGCGGCTACCCGATGACCGGCAGCTGGCAGGACCACATCGACCGAGGCTCGCTGGGCGGAATCGACTACGCCATGAGCGTCGGCACCGGCCTCCCGGCCGCCGGAGCCGGCGTCGTCAGGAACATCCCGTACAACGGCACGGGCGGACACACCGTGACCATCACGCACAGTGACGGGTACCGGACGCAGTACATGCACCTTTCGCAGTTCCTGCTCGCCGACGGCGCCTCGGTCGCCAAGGGCGGCACGGTCGGACTCTCCGGCGGCGCAGCCGGAGCCCCGGGCTCCGGCAACTCCACCGGACCTCATGTCCACTGGCACCTGATCACCCCGGCCGGCACCCGGGTCAACCCGCTGGACCACCTGGGCGGTGGCGGTGGACTGCCGAAGACGGCGACGGAGGAGGACGGTGTCCCCGGCCCCGTCATGTGGATGCGGACGCAGAACTGGTTGCGGATCGAGTCCGGTTACACGGGTCCCATCGACGGCGTTCCCGGACCCAACACCTACGCCGCGCTCCAGAGGAACATGCGCAACTGGGGCTACGCAGGCCCGATCGACGGTGTTCCCGGTCCCCAGACGTGGGCCGCGGTCCAGCGCCTGGCCGCCACCTACGGTTACACGGGGCCCATCGACGGCGTGATGGGCCCCAACTCCTGGCGGGCCTTCAGCCGTTTCATCAACGAGAACCGCTGGGACTGAACCGCTCCCGACCCGGCGACCGACGCCCGCAGGCCGGCGGTCACTCGGTGGTGATGCGGTACTGGGACATCAGGTGTCTGCCGGGATCGCCGCCTCGGCGTGCCCATGGCGGTCGGACCCGCCGAGTGCGGCGAAGAGAGCGGCGATCCGCTCGGCGTCGCTCACCCCTGCCGGGTCACTCGGCGCTGGCGACGCCCACCGGGCACGAGACGCCCGTGCCGCCTATGCCGCAGTAGCCGTTCGGGTTCTTCTCCAGGTACTGCTGGTGGTACCCCTCCGCCGCATAGAACGGGCGGTTGGCCGACGGGAGGATCTCCGTGGTGATGTCGCCGTAGCCCGCGGTGGTCAGGACCTGCTGGTACGACGCGCGGGAGGTGTTGGCCGCCGTGGCCTGGGCGGGGGTGTGGGTGTAGATCGCCGAGCGGTACTGGGTGCCGATGTCGTTGCCCTGGCGGAAGCCCTGCGTGGGGTCGTGGGACTCCCAGAACACCTTGAGCAGCTCGTCGTACGACACCACCGACGGGTCGTAGACCACCCGGACCGCCTCCGTGTGGCCCGTCTGCCCCGAGCAGACCTCCTCGTACGTCGGGTGCGTCGTGTGTCCGCCCTGGTAGCCGACGAGGGTCGTCCAGACGCCCGGCGTCTGCCAGAAGCGGCGCTCCGCACCCCAGAAACAGCCCAGGCCGAAGTCCGCGACCTCCAGGCCCTTCGGGTACGGGCCCTCCAGCGGGTTGCCCAGCACCGTGTGGCGGTCCGGGACGGAGTACGCGGGCGCGGGGCGGCCGGGCAGGGCCTCGTCCTTGGTGACGAGCTGGTTCTTGTGGCGGTTCAGGAACATCTCCGGCCTCCTCCGCTGATGCTGCTGGATGTCCACCCGGGGAACGTACCGCGGGCCTCTGACATTCCCGCCCTCACTTCAACGCGGCGCCCGTGCCGCCCTCGTAGCCCGCCACCGCCAGTGCCCGGTACGCCGCGTACTCCGCCGCCGGCTGCTCGCTCAGCGACCACGGGAGCGCGCCCACGTACCCGTCCACGTGCTGCATCTGCTCCAGCGCCTCCTTGTACCGCTCCGCCCGCACCAGGAAGCACGCCAGCAGGTGCCGCACGTGCGGCAGCATCGGGTGGTCCGCCGGGGCGTGGTGCACCGCGTACTGCGCGCCCTCGATCGCCTGCATGACGACCTCGCCCTCGTACAGCCCGCGCACCAGGTTCGCCTCCGGCAGGTGCTCCCAGACCGCGAACAGGGGCAGCGCCGGCAGCAGCGTCCCCGGGCCCGCCGAGGCGGCCGCGCGCTGCGCGAAGTCGTACGCCGCCTCCCGGGAGCCGTGCCACTTCTCGCACGCGTACTGCAGCGCCGCCAGGTGCGCGCCCATGTGGTCGCCCGCGCGCTGCTCGACCGTGTGCCACAGCTCCTCGAAGTCCGCCTCGCGGTAGTGCGCGCCGCGGGCGACGGCCAGCTCGATGATGTACGGCATGGGGCTGCCCGGCGCCAGCATCGCCGCCTCCGTGCAGACCTTCTTCGCCTCCTCCAGGATCACCTGGAACTCCTCCGCCCCCGACCCGGCCATCCACGCCTGCCGCACCAGGAACTCCGCATGCACCTCGGCCCCGCCCACGTCCTTGGGCTTCTCCGCCCGCCACGCGCGCAGCCACGCGCCGCCCTCGCCCGGCGCCTGCGCCAGCTCGAAGGCCGCCGCGCCCGCCAGCGTCTGCACGCGCTGCCAGCGCAGCTCCCACTCGTCGTCGGTGAGCGCGAGCAGCCGGGAGGCGGCCTGCCACTCCCCGTCCTGCTGAAGGTCCTTCAGGACCTCGGCGAGCTGCGGGTCGGGGCCGGGGAGGCGGACGTCCAGCTCGTCCACCGGTACGAAGCCGTAGCCGCCGGCCGGGTCGACGGCCCGCGCGTTCGACTGCAGCACCTCCCGGCCGCCCCGGGCACGCCGCAGCAGGGGCACGGCGACCCACGCGATCAGGGCGATGGCGAGGAGTGCGAACAATAGTTCCATTAATATGTCCTGGCTTCTCAAAGAGTGGACGGGCTGGTGCGCGTACGGGTCCTCCCCTCCAGCAAACCAGACCGGCGTGCGCAACCGCCCCCCTCCAGGGCTTATCCTCGGGCCGCATGAGCCAGCCCAGCTTCGAGACCGTCGCCATCCACGCGGGCCAGGAGCCCGACCCGGCGACGGGCGCGGTCGTACCGCCGATCCACCAGGTGTCCACGTACAAGCAGGACGGCGTGGGGGGCCTGCGCGGAGGCTACGAGTACAGCCGCTCCGCGAACCCCACCCGCACCGCCCTGGAGCAGAACCTCGCCGCGCTGGAGGGCGGGGCCCGCGGCCTCGCGTTCGCCTCCGGGCTGGCCGCCGAGGACTGCCTGCTGCGCACCGTGCTCGTCCCCGGCGACCACGTGGTCATCCCGGATGACGCCTACGGCGGCTCCTTCCGGCTCTTCGCGCAGGTCGCGGCGCGCTGGGGGGTGGAGTTCTCGGTCGCGCACACCGGGGACCCGGCGGCGGTACGGGCCGCGCTGACCGACCGTACGAAGGCGGTGTGGGTCGAGACGCCCAGCAACCCGCTGCTCGGCATCACCGACATCGCCGCCTCCGCGGCCGTCGCGCACGAGGCCGGCGCGCTGCTCGTCGTCGACAACACCTTCGCCAGCCCTTACCTGCAGCAGCCGCTGGCGCTCGGCGCCGACGTCGTCGTGCACTCCACGACCAAGTACATGGGCGGGCACTCGGACGTCGTCGGCGGCGCGCTCGTCGTGGCCGACCGCGAGCTGGGCGAGCGGCTGGCGTTCCACCAGAACGCCATGGGCGCGGTGGCCGGGCCGTTCGACGCCTGGCTGGTGCTGCGCGGCATCAAGACGCTGGCCGTACGGATGGACAGGCACAGCGCCAACGCGGCGCGCGTCGCGCACATGCTGGACCGGCACCCGCGGGTGACGCACGTCTACTACCCGGGCCTCGAGGACCACCCCGGGCACGAGACGGCCGCCAAGCAGATGCGCGACTTCGGCGGCATGGTGTCGTTCCGCGTCGAGGGCGGCGAGGAGGCGGCGGTCGAGGTCTGCAACCGCGCGGGGCTGTTCATCCTCGGGGAGTCGCTGGGCGGCGTCGAGTCGCTGATCGAGCACCCGGGGCGGATGACGCACGCCTCGGCGGCCGGGTCGCCGCTGGAGGTGCCGGACGACCTGGTGCGGCTGTCGGTCGGCATCGAGTCGGCGGACGACCTGCTGGCGGACCTCACGCAGGCGCTCGGCGGCTGAGGCGCGGAGAGCACAGAGAGCGCAGGGCCGTCCCGGCTCACGGAGGTCGGCGCCGCGACGGACAGGGGGCCGGGGCCGCCGCCCCCGCGGGGGAGCGGCCCGGCGGCCTCACCAGCCGTCGAAGTCCGGTGTCGTCTGCGCCGGGTGATCCACCCACGCGCCGCTCACCGCGGCCCACACCGTCAGCGCCGTCAGCGCCGCGACGAGCAGCAGCCACACCCCGGACCGCAGCGCCGTCCGGCGGCGCAGCATCCGCCGGCCGCGCGCGGCGGCCAACTGCGTGAGCTGCGGCGGCACGGCGGGGTGCGGGCCGTCGAGAAGGTCGCGCACGGCCTGCTCCTTGCGGGCGGTAATGGAGATCACGGCGTCGCCACCTCCCGCCGCGGCCGTCCCGGGGCCGGCGTCTGCCGGCTGAGCATGGCGGCACTGGCCCGCAGCAGTATCTGGTGGACCCGCTCGGGCGGCAGCCCGAGCGCGGCCGCCGTCTGCTCCTCGGCGACGCCCTCGGACATCCGCAGCACGAGCACCAGCCGCTCCTGCGGCGAGAGCCGGTCGAGCAGCCCGCCGGAGGTGCGGCGGTAGCGCCAGGCGGTCTGCGCGAAGCGGGAGATGAGCTGCTGCCGGGCCGCCTCGTACGGATCCTCGCCGCGCAGCCGGTCCCAGCGGGCGTACGTCCGGGCCAGCGCCCGGGTCAGCAGCCGTTCGGCCTGCGGGGCGGCGTCCGGCGGCTCGGCGGTGAGAAGTTGGGCGGCATGCAGCAGCCGGCCTGCCGCGCCCGCGCAGAAGGTCTCGAACTCCAGGGCACGGCGGCGCTGTTGTGCCGAGCGCCGCTGACGCACAGCGCTGCTCCCTTCACCGCCCTGGATCCAATGGGACGGCAGCCGGGCGCCGGGGTCAAGACTTCGGCAACACCCGGCGGGGATTCGAACGACAGGCTTGGGTCCGTCGTTCGGATCTCGCCGCGAGCCCGGGGGGGATTCGAACGACAGACCCTAGTCGCCGCCGTCGCGCGGGCCGGCGAGGGCGTCCCGCTCCGCGGGCTCCTCGCCGTCCTGCCGGCCGGGCTGCCGGCCCTCCTGCTGGCCGGCGTTGGCCTGCGAGACCGAGGTGTTGAACCGCGTGAGCAGGGTGCAGAACGTGGCCCGCTCTCCCGGCGTCCAGTCGGAGGTCAGCCGGGCGACCAGCTCGCGCCGCGAATCCTGGACCTCGTGCAGCCGCGCGGTGCCGAGCGGCGTCAGCTCGAGCACGACGGCGCGGCCGTCCTCGGGGTGCGTGGCGCGCTTGACCAGGCCGCTGTCGACGAGCGGCGCGACCTGCCGGGTCACCGTCGAGGAGTCGATGCCCATACCGGCGGCGAGGGCCTTGACGCCCGTGGGGCCGTGCTGCTCCAGGCGGTTGAGCAGCAGGTAGGCGGCGCGGTCCATCGAGTTGCGCACCTGCCCGAGGCCGGCGAGGCGCGTCTGCTCGGCGCGGCGGGCGAAGACGGCCAACTGGTGCTGGAGGTCGTTCAGCAGGTCGGGGGCTGCGGTGGTGTCGGTGGGGGACAGTGGGGAGGGCATGGACGGTACTCACTTCGTGAGGACGTTCACTGGCTGCGGTCTGGCTGCCGTGACGGATGCGGACTCGGACACGGACAGGGCGCGGAAGCTGCGGCTTGCCGGCTGCGGGTACGGCTGCGGGTGCGTGGACGGCTGCGGGTACGGGTGCGGATCGGTCCGTAGGACAGGTGAGGGACATTCGCGTTCGAACTGGGCCACAGATTACGCGGCCCCGCCGTTTGCCGTACCGCCTGTGGAAAACCCCCCTGTGGAAAACCCGGCGCCGTCTCAGCGTGCGAGACTGACGCCATGAGCGCAGCCGCGGCCGGGGCCGTCAGTCTGGACGACGTACGCGACGCACAGGACATCCTCGCCGGCATCTCGCGGGTCACCGCACTGGAGGGCAGCAGGTTCCTCTCCCGGCTGGTCGGCGCGCCGGTCCACCTGAAGTGCGAGAACCTCCAGCGCACCGGTTCGTTCAAACTCCGCGGCGCGTACGTGCGCATCGCCGGTCTCGGCGAGGGGCAGCGCGCCCGCGGCGTCGTCGCCGCCAGCGCCGGCAACCACGCGCAGGGCGTGGCCCTGGCCGCGTCGCTGCTGGGCGTGCGTTCGACCGTCTTCATGCCGGTCGGCGCCCCGCTGCCGAAGGTGGCCGCGACGCTGGACTACGGCGCGGACGTACGGCTGCACGGCCAGGTCGTCGACGAGACGCTGGAGGCGGCCGAGTCGTACGCCGAGGCGACCGGTGCCGTCCTCATCCACCCCTTCGACCACCCCGACGTGGTGGCGGGCCAGGGCACCGTCGGCCTCGAAGTGCTGGAGCAGTGCCCCGAGGTGTCGACGATCGCGGTGGGTATCGGCGGCGGCGGCCTGGCGGCCGGGATCGCGGTCGCGGTGAAGGCGGTACGGCCCGACGTGCGGATCGTCGGCGTGCAGGCGGAGGACGCCGCGGCGTACCCGCCGTCGCTCGCGGCGGGGCGGCCTGTGGCGCTGGAGTCGTTCGGGACGATGGCGGACGGCATCCAGGTCGGCAAGCCGGGCGACGTCCCGTTCAAAATCATTGGCGAGTACGTGGACGAAGTGCGTACGGTCTCCGAGGACGCGCTGTCCGCCGCGGTACTGCTGTGCCTGGAGCGGGCGAAGCTGGTCGTCGAGCCGGCGGGAGCGGCTCCGGTCGCCGCGCTGCTGTCCGACCCGGAGTCGTTCGGGGGCGGGCCGGTGGTGGCCGTGCTCTCCGGCGGCAACGTCGATCCGCTGCTCGTCCAGCGCATCCTGCGGCACGGCATGGCAGCGGCGGGGAGGTACCTCTCGCTGCGGCTGCGCGTGACGGACCGGCCCGGGGTGCTGGCGACGCTGCTGGGGGTGTTGTCAGAGGCGGACGCTAACGTCCTCGACGTGAGTCACGTGCGGACCGACCCGCACCTCGGGCTCACGGAAGCAGAAGTCGAACTGCAGCTAGAGACGAAGGGGCGGGAGCACTGTGAACGGGTGCTCGCGGCGCTCCGGAAAGCCGGGTACACCGTCACTTCCTGACACACGACGAGCGCGCGGCGCCGTACGGCGCCCACCACGCCGCACAGGCACCACGCGCCACGGAGCGCCCCCCCCGCGCACAACGCACCGGGTGCGCGCCGCGGCGCCGCCGATCCGGTACGTACGCAACCACGCGCACGCACCCCCTCAGCCCGCCCTTCGCCGATTCCACGCGACCCTGCCACTCGCGACTTGACGCGATATATCGCGTGTCCTATTCTCCTGCTGTTGTCCGACCGTACGGCCATGTCTGACATTTGTTGAGAAGTGCCGCCAGACCGTCCATCCACCACCGACTTCCATCCAACCTGGGGAGATCTCTATGCCAGGCGCCATCCACGCCGAAGGGCTGGTCAAGCACTTCGGCGATGTGCGGGCACTGGACGGCGTCGATCTCGACGTCCCCGAAGGCTCCGTTCTCGGCCTGCTCGGTCCCAACGGGGCCGGCAAGACCACCGCCGTACGAGTGCTGACCACGCTGCTGCGGCCCGACTCCGGCCGCGCCGAGGTCGCGGGGATCGACGTCCTCAAGCATCCGAACGAGGTGCGCAGATCCATCGGCCTCTCCGGCCAGTTCGCCGCGGTCGACGAGTATCTGACCGGCCGCGAGAACCTCCAGATGGTCGGCCAGCTCTACCAGTTGAGCGCGCGGGACGCCAAGGCCCGCGCCGGCGTGCTGCTGGAGCGGTTCAACCTCGCCGACGCCGCGGACCGCACCGCCAAGACGTACTCCGGCGGCATGCGCCGGCGACTCGACCTGGCCGCCGCGCTCGTCGTCGAGCCGCCCGTGATGTTCATGGACGAGCCGACCACCGGCCTCGACCCGCGCAACCGGCAGCAGCTCTGGGACGTCATCCAGGAGCTCGTCAAGGGCGGCACGACGCTGCTGCTCACCACGCAGTACCTGGAAGAGGCCGACCACCTGGCGCACGACATCTGCGTCATCGACCACGGCCGCGTCATCGCGCGCGGCACCTCCGACCAGCTCAAGGCCCAGACCGGCGGCGAGCGCGTCGAGGTCGTCGTGCACCAGCGCGACGACATCTTCGCCGCCAGCGAGGTCCTCGGCGCCCTCGGCCAGGGCGAGGTCACGGTCGCGGACCACACCCGCAAGCTCACCGTCCCCGTCAGCGGCGGCGCCCGGCTGCTCGCCGACGTCATCCGGGACCTCGACGACCGCGGCATCGCCATCGACGACATCGGGCTGCGCCGCCCCACGCTGGACGACGTGTTCATCTCGCTCACCGGCCACGCCGCCGAGACCGAGAACGGGAACGGGAAGGCAAGCGAGGACGGCGACGGGAAGGCCGCCGAAGACGCCGAGAAGGAGACCGCAAAGTGACCGCCTCGACCGCGCCGGCCCGCCCCACCCCCGCCGGGCCACCCGCCCTGGGAGGTGTCGGCCAGTCCGCCCGCGACTCGCTGGTCGTCGCCAAGCGCAACCTGCTGCGCATGTCCCGGATCCCCGAAGTGGTCATCTTCGGCCTGATCCAGCCGATCATGTTCGTGGTGCTGTTCTCGTACGTGTTCGGCGGCTCCATGAACGTCGGCGGCAGCACGAACTCGGAGGTCTACCGCGAGTTCCTGATGGCCGGCATCTTCGCGCAGACCGTCACCTTCGCCACCGCGGGCGCCGGTGCCGGTATAGCCGAGGACATGCACAAGGGGCTCATCGACCGCTTCCGGTCGCTGCCGATGGCCCGCGGCGCGGTCCTCACCGGCCGCACCCTCGCGGACCTGGTGCAGACCGCGCTGACGCTGGTCGTGCTGGCCGTCGTCGCCGCGCTGGTCGGCTGGCGCTTCCACGAGGGCCTGCCGAAGGCGCTGGCGGCGTTCGGCCTGCTGCTCCTGCTCGGGTACGCCTTCACCTGGGTCGGCGCGCTCATCGGTCTCTCGGTGCGTACGCCCGAGGCCGCCACCTCCGGCGGGCTGGTCTGGCTCTTCCCGGTGACGTTCGTCTCGAACGCCTTCGTGGACTCCAGCAACATGACGTCCTGGCTGCGGCACATCGCCGACTGGAACCCCTTCAGCGCGACCGTGCAGGCGTGCCGCGAGCTGTTCGGCAACCCGGGCGTCGTCCAGTCCGACGCCTGGCCGATGCAGCACCCGGTGCTGGCCTCGCTGATCTACTCCGTCATCATCATCGCGCTCTTCCGCACGCTGGCGGTGCGGAAGTACCGCAACTCCGCCGGGTAACCCCCCGGCTACGCACGTCGAAGCCCCCGGTGCGGGAACCTCGGTTCCCGCCGGGGGCTTCTTCGATGGGCTGCTGCTGCGTCCGACGCGCGGTCAGGCTGCGTAGGGCTTGGCGTTGAGGATGGTCACCATGGCCTTCTTGCCGTTCGGCAGCTCATAGCTCGCCTCCTCGCCGACCTTCTTGCCGTTGACCCCCTTGCCCAGCGGCGACTGCGGCGAGTACGTCTCGACGTCCCCGCTCGCGTACTCCCGGGAGGCCATCAGGAAGGTGAGGGTGTCGCTCTCGTCACCGTCGAAGGCGATCGTGACGACCATCCCGGGCTCGACGATGCCGTCGTCCGGCGGGGCCTCGCCGACCTTCGCGTTCTCGAGCAGCTGCTGGAGCTGGCGTACGCGGAGCTCCTGCTTGCCCTGCTCCTCCTTGGCCGCGTGGTACCCGCCGTTCTCCCGCAGGTCACCCTCTTCGCGAGCCGCCTCGATCTTCTTGGCGATGTCGCTGCGCGCGGAACCCGACAGGTGCTCCAGCTCGGCCTTGAGCTGGTCATACGCCTCCTGGGTCAGCCAGGTGACGTTGTCGCTGGTCTGGGTCACAGGTGCTCCTTGTCGGTGGTGGTTCTGGTGCTGGGGGAAGTTCTCATGCGTCTGTGATGCAGCAATCGCCCTACCCAGAAGAATTGCGCCTTCATGGGTGGGGCGAAACCACGATCGTAACAATTCCGGCAGCGAGACGGCGACTGTTATCGCTCGTCGGCCGCCTTGCAGCCGACCAGCTCGGCGTTCGCGCCGCGCTCGGTGGTCCGGATCGACACCACGGTGTCGACGCGGGTCTCCGGCTCGTCGATGCGCACGTCGCGGACGCCGGCCTCGGACTTGTCCGCTGCCAGCGAACGCAGCGTGCAGACGGCGTCGACGTCGCTCTTCTTGCGGACCTCGATGTGCACCTGCACCTCGGTGTCGGACATCACCTGGAAGCGGATCAGCTCCCCGGACGCCTGCGAACCGGCCGTCGCGTCGACAGCGCCCCAGGCCACGAAGCCGAGCAGGCCCGCGCCGAGCACGGCGCCCACGACCTTCAGCCGCCGGTCGACACGTGCGTCGGCCGAGCGGCCGTACCGGCCTTCGGGCAGCGTTTGGGGCGCACCGGCCATGATGGTCCCTCCCGGCAGAGCGGCTGGCTTCGACTGACGGCGGAATGAATTGTCAGTCCGCTCAGTCACTATAGAAGCCGGCCTAGACGACCTGTTACCGAGGACTGAATCTGTGAGCGATGACCTGCGGCTGATGGCCGTCCACGCACACCCCGACGACGAGTCGAGCAAGGGTGCGGCCACCATGGCCAAGTACGTCTCGGAGGGCGTCGAGGTCCTGGTCGCCACCTGCACCGGAGGCGAGCGGGGGTCGATCCTGAACCCGAAGCTTCAGGGCGATGCCTTCATCGAGAAGAACATGCACGAAGTGCGGCGCAAGGAGATGGCCGAGGCGCGGGAGATCCTCGGCGTGAAGCAGGCGTGGCTGGGGTTCGTCGACTCCGGGCTGCCCGAGGGGGACCCGCTGCCGCCGCTGCCCGACGGCTGCTTCGCCCTGAAGGAGGTCGACGAGGCCGCCGAGGCGCTCGTCCGGCTGATCCGCGAGTTCAAGCCGCAGGTCATCACGACCTACGACGAGAACGGCGGCTATCCGCACCCCGACCACATCATGACCCACAAGATCACGATGGTCGCCTTCGACGCCGCCGGCGACCCCGAGCGCTACCCGGACGCGGGCGAGCCCTGGCAGCCGCTGAAGGTCTACTACAACCAGGGCTTCAACCGTCCGCGCACGGTCGCGCTGCACGAGGCGATGCTCTCGCGCGGCCTGGAGTCGCCGTACGGGGAGTGGCTGGAGCGGTGGAAGGAGTTCGAGCGCAAGGAGCGCACGATCACGACGTACGTCCCGTGCGCCGACTTCTTCGCGATCCGCGACAAGGCGCTGATCGCGCACGCGACGCAGATCGACCCCGACGGGCCGTTCTTCAAGATCCCGATGGAGGTCCAGCAGGAGGTCTGGCCCACCGAGGAGTACGAGCTGGCGAAGTCGCTCGTGGACACATCCCTCCCCGAGGACGACCTCTTCGCCGGTATCCGCAACAATTGACCGTGTGAACACCACATTGGCTGCCGACCTCGTCCCGCTCGCGGAGGAGCTCGACAAGAACAAGGTCACGCCGGGCGTCCTCGGCTTCATCGTCTTCGCGCTGCTCGGCGTCGCGGTGTGGTTCCTGCTCAAGAGCATGAACCGGCACCTTGAGCAGGTCGAATTCAAGGAGAAGACGGACGGCGGCGACGCCGGCCCCGCCAGCCCCGGAGGCACGGGTCCTGAGGGCGAGGGCCCGGGGGACGGGGGCGATCCGCGGGACGACGCGCCTCGCGGCGACGCGCCGCGCGGGTCCGCCCCGCGCGGCGACGCGCCCCGCGGCGGTGCCCCGCGCGACGACAGCCCCCGCGGGGAGTCGCCGCGCACCCCGGCGCCGGCGGACAGCCCCGAGGAGAGCCCGGCGGCCGACAAGCAGCCCGTCGGCCGCCGCCGCTGACGACGGGCGGCAGCGTACGGGCCCTAGCCCGCCAGGGCGCCGTCGCCCGCGGATGAGGCGCCGTCCAGGGGGACTCCCATGACCTCCCTGGCGTGGCGGCTCGGGACCATGCCCAGGCGCCATGCCTGCCAGCCCGTCTCGGGCTCCACGCCCCGTTCCAGCACGAGCTGGAACGTCTCCGCGTAGTCCTCCAGCGCCGGGTCGACCACCCCGCGGCGGCCCGCGGTCGCCGTACGCAGCTCGTCCAGCAGCTCGGACAGCTCCTGCTGCGCCACCGCCGCGCCCACCACCGAGCCGCCCGGCGAGGCGAACGGCAGCAGCGTGCAGCGCAGGAACCGGGCCCACGTGGCCCCGCGCCGATCGCCGATGCCACCGAACAGGTCGATCGCCGTGTCGACCAGCTCCAGCGCCTGCCCCGCGCGGCCGTTGCCCGCGTCGATCACCGCCAGCTCGATGCACGACCACGCCTCGCCGTGGGCCACGCCGACCCGGCGGAAGTCCTGCCGGGCGTCCTGGAGCAGCTGCCGGGCGAAGCCGCTGTTGCGCAGGGTGCCGGTCTGCTCCGCGCGCAGGTCCCGGGTGACCCGCGCGGAGTGGTGCCGCGCGCAGGCCAGCCCGTACACGTCGCGCATGCGGCTGAACATCGAGCGGGACCGCTCCAGCGCCCGCACCGCCGACTCGCGCTTGCCCGCGCCCTCCTGGGCCTGGCCCAGGTAGTACAGCGTCCAAGCCTCGCCGCGCGCGTCGTCGTTCTCCCGGTGCCGGGCGAGGGCCGCCTTGAGCTGCGTCACCGCCGTGGCCGGGTCGGCGGCGACCAGCCGGGCACGCGCGAGCTGCGTCATCGCCCACGCTTCGCCGCGGCCGTCACGCGTGCGCGCGTACTGTTCGAGGGCCTCCTCCAACTGCTCCTCTGCTCCGGGCACGTCGCCCATCCGCAACTGCACCTGGCCGAGCTGGAAGTGCGCCCACGCCTGGCCGTGCACGCTCTCGCTCTCCTGGTGCAGCGCGAGCGCCTGGTCCAGCAGGGCCAGGGCGTCGCCGAGCTGCGCGCGGTCGCGCAGGACGGCCGCGAGGGCGTGCAGCGTCCAGGCGCGGTCGCCGCGCATGTTCTCGCCCTGCTGCATCTGCAGGGCCTCGCGCAGCTTGGCCTCCGCCTCCCGCAGGCTGCCCTGCTGCTGGAGCGTGATGCCCAGGTCGCGCAGAGCGCGGGCGGCGCCGGCGGAGTGCTGCGCCTCGCGGTAGAGGTCGACCACGGACGACAGCGTCGAGCGGGCCTTGTCCAGCTCGCCGAGCTGCCGGGCGGCGACGCCCGTACGCCACTGCACCGAGCGCATCAGCAGCCCCTGGTCGGCGGCCTTCGTCAGCTCGTTGAGCTCGCCGAGGCGGTACAGGTCGCCGCGGAGCAGGCAGTAGTCCGCGAGGGCGCCCAGCAGGTGCAGCACGGCGGCCTGGTCCACGCCTTCGGCGTGCCGCAGGGCGGCGGTGATGAAGCTCTGCTCGTCGTCCAGCCAGCGCAGTGCGGAGTCCAGCGAGGTGAAGCCGTGCGAGCCGAACCGGTCTGCGCGCGTCGACGTCCGCCCGTCGACCAGCCGGATCACCGAGTCGGCCAGCTCCGCGTAGCTGCGGATCAGCCGCTCGTGCGCGGCGGCGCGCACCTCGGGGTCCTCCTCGTCCAGCAGGCGGGCGTACGCGAAGCGGCGCACCAGGTCGTGCACCCGGAAGCGGGAGCTGCGGACGTGCTCCACCAGCCCGGCGCGGGCCAGCGCCGTCAGCCGCTTGCCCGCCTCCTCCTCGCCGACGTCGAGCAGCGCGGCGCAGGCCGCCGCCCCCAGGCTCGCCCGGCCGACCAGCGACAGCCGCCGCAGCAGCGCCCTGGTCGGCTCCGTCAGGTCGCCGTAGCGCAGCCACAGGGCGCGCTCGACCGGCTCCACCGGCCCGTACGCGTCGAGCGCCTCGGCGAGCCCGGCCAGGCTGCGGCCGTCCAGGGCCGACCCCGCGATGCGCAGCGCCAGCGGCAGCCCGCCGCAGAGCAGCCCGATGCGGTCGGTGGACTGGGCGTCGTACGGGTCGGAGGACCGCTCCGCGCCGTCCGTCCGCTGGGCCATGGCGCTCAGCAGCTCCTCGGCGGCGGTCGGCTCCAGGCCCTCGACCGGCATGTGGTGCACCCAGGCGTCGAGATCGCCGGGCAGCTCCAGCGGCTCCCGCGACGTCACGAACACCAGGCTCTCCGAGCGCTCCGGCACCAGCAGCCGGACCTGCTCGGCGTCGACCGCGTCGTCCAGCACTATCGACACCGGCAGCGACGTCAGATGCTGGTGGTACAGCTCGACGAGGCGGCGCAGCTGTGCGTCGTGCGCCGGGCGCTCGCGGAACATCAGCTGGTCGCGCGGGGCGCCGAGCCGGTTGAGCAGGTGCAGCAGCGCGTCCCGGGTGGGCAGCGGGTCCTCGCCGAGGCTCTCCCCGCGCAGGTCCACCACCACGGCGGCGCGGAACTGCTCGCGCAGCTGGTGCGCGGCGCGGACCGCGAGCGTGGTGCGGCCCGCCCCGGGCGGGCCGTGCAGCACGACGACGGTCGGCTTGGTCTCTATGCTGGCGCGGCCTTGCTGCACCCACCCGGCGATCTGAGTGAGCTGGGCCTTGCGGCCGACGTACACCCGGGAGGCTTCGGGAAGCTGGCGGTAGGACTGCTCCAGGGTGGCCCGCTGCCGCGCCTCCTGGCTGCGGTTCCGGCGCGCCTGGGGCTCGCGGTCCGTACCTCCCGCGCCCGCGGCCGTCGTGCCCGGCCTGCTGCGGTCCGCGGCGGCCTCGGACGGGCTGCCCTTGCGGGTGGCGGCCGAGATCATCCGCTGCTGGTCGAAGAACGGCCGCACGCCGCGCAGCTCCAGCGCCGTCAGCCACTGCAGCCGGAGCTGCTCGGGGCCGCCGGGCTGCCGGGCTGCGCCCGAGCGGGTGTTGCCCGAGAGCCAGTGGGCCAGGCCGATCTGCACCAGGCCGGCGGTCAGTCCGGCGAGGCCGGCGGCCACCCCGGTCCAGAGCGCGGCCGTGGAGCCCAGCCCCTCCTCGGCGGAGACGAGCAGGGCGATCGCGGCGGCGGCGAACGTCGCGGTCACGGCGGGGCCGATCGACTGCGGGGTGAAGCGCTCGCCGAGCGAGCGCCCGCCGGCGGCGGCCTCGTCCAGCGCGCGCACATACGCGCCGTACTCCTCGGCGGCGCGCTCCGCCATGTCGTCCAGCGCCGCCCGCGCCCGGCCGAGCAGCACCACGCCGTCGGTCCGGCCACCGGAGCGGCGCACTTCCTCTTCGACCGCGCGGGTGAGAAGAAGCTCTGCCTCCCCCCGATGCTTGTCGCGCAGTCGGGACGCTGTGCCCGGCATGTGCTCCCCTCCCATACCCGTGCCCGCTCGTGCAGTTGCACTGCCAAGTCTTCCGCGTTTCCCGGGCATTCGGCATCCCCCTGTGGATAACTCGGCCGGATGACGCGGTGAATGAAGAGCTGATATCACCGCGCATCCGGTCGGGGAGCGGAATTGGGGAGCCGGAAAAAGCACGGACCGGCGGGTGCGACGCCGTTGTCGCACCCGCCGGTCCGGCCGGCCGCGTACCAGGTCAGCCCAGGCGGTCGACCAGGGCGCGGTACTCGTCCCACAGCTCCTTCGGAGTGTGGTCGCCGAAGGTCTCCAGGTGTGCGGGGATCAGCGCGGCCTCCTCACGCCAGACCGCGGGGTCCACGGAGAGCAGGAAGTCGAGCTGCTCGTCGGTGAGTTCGAGCCCGTCCACGTCGAGCGCACCCTTTGCGGGCAGCACGCCGATCGGAGTCTCGACGCCCTCGGCCGCACCGTTGAGCCGTTCGACGATCCACTTCAGTACGCGGCTGTTCTCGCCGAACCCGGGCCAGACGAACGACCCGTCGGCGTCCTTGCGGAACCAGTTGACGTAGTAGATCTTCGGCAGCTTCGCGGCGTCCGCGGCGGCGCCCACCTTCAGCCAGTGGCCGAAGTAGTCGCCCATGTTGTAGCCGCAGAACGGCAGCATGGCGAACGGGTCGCGGCGCAGCTCGCCGACCTTGCCCTCGGCTGCGGCGGTCTTCTCGGAGGCGACGTTGGCGCCGAGGAAGACGCCGTGCTGCCAGTCGAAGGACTCGGTGACCAGCGGCACCGCGGTGGCGCGGCGGCCGCCGAAGAGGATCGCCGAGATGGGCACGCCCCTGGGGTCCTCCCACTCCGGCGCGATCGTCGGGCACTGCGAGGCCGGCACGGTGAAGCGGGCGTTGGGGTGGGCGGCGGGGGTGCCGGACTGCGGCGTCCAGTCGTTGCCGAGCCAGTCCGTGAGGTGCGCCGGGGGCTCGTCCGTCATGCCCTCCCACCACACGTCGCCGTCGTCGGTGAGGGCGACGTTGGTGAAGACGGAGTTGCCCCACAGGGTCTTCATGGCGTTGGCGTTGGTGTGCTCGCCGGTGCCGGGTGCGACGCCGAAGAAGCCGGCCTCGGGGTTGATGGCGTACAGCCGGCCGTCCTCGCCGAAGCGCATCCAGGCGATGTCGTCGCCGATGGTCTCCACGGTCCAGCCGCGGGTGGTCGGCTCCAGCATCGCGAGGTTGGTCTTGCCGCAGGCCGACGGGAACGCGGCAGCCACGTACTTGGACTCCCCGCGCGGCGGGGTGAGCTTCAGCACGAGCATGTGCTCGGCGAGCCAGCCCTCGTCGCGGGCCATGACGGAGGCGATGCGCAGGGCGTAGCACTTCTTGCCCAGCAGGGCGTTGCCGCCGTAGCCGGATCCGTACGACCAGATCTCGCGGGTCTCGGGGAAGTGGGAGATGTACTTCGTCGAGTTGCACGGCCAGGGCACGTCCTGCTGCCCGGGCTCCAGGGGCGCGCCGACGGAGTGGACGGCCTTGACGAAGAAGCCGTCGTCGCCCAGTTCGTCGAGGACCGGGCGGCCCATGCGCGTCATGGTGCGCATGGCGGTGGCGACGTACGCGGAGTCGGTGATCTCGACGCCGAGAGCGGAGAGCGGGGAGCCCAGCGGGCCCATGCAGAAGGGGACGACGTACATGGTGCGGCCGCGCATGGCGCCGCGGAAGAGGCCGCCCTCGCCGGAGGCGCCGGTGAAGACCTCGCGCATCTCGGCGGGGTCCATCCAGTGGTTGGTGGGCCCGGCGTCCTGCTCCTGCTCCGAGCAGATGAACGTACGGTCCTCGACGCGCGCGACGTCGGTCGGGTCGGAGGCGGCGTAGTACGAACCGGGCCGCTTGACCGGGTCCAGTTTCGTGAACGTGCCCTTGGCGACGAGCCCGGCGCACAGGCGGTCGTACTCCGCCTGGGAGCCGTCGCACCACACGATCTCGTCGGGCTGGGTGAGGTCGGCGATCTCCTGGACCCAGGAGAGGAGCCCTTCGTGCTTGGTCGGGGTGGTCATGAGTGCTGCTTGCTCCAGATGTAGAGGGTTTGGGCGCTTTTTCTCTGATGTCACTTCTATCTGGTTTTCAAGACCGTTACCCCTTGGGGGCGCCGACCCGGTTGCCGCTCATATGAGCCCATCCGGTGTCGGGTGTGCGCTCGTTTGATGATGAGCTAGCTCAGACGTCATGTCCAGCCGGGCTCCGAGTGAACAGCGCCACTCCCGCGGCCGTAACCTACGGGCGCGTAGGTAGCATGGGCGCATGAGTGCGACGGGCGAGGGAGAGCTGCAGCGGGTCGCGAATGCCGCGGCCGCCGTGCTCAAGCCGCGGCTGCGCGGCTGGTTGCACGCGGTGATGTTCCCGACGGCGCTGTTCGCGGGCGTGCTGCTCACGGCGATGGCGGAGAGCCCGCGCGGCCGGCTGGCCTGTGCGGTCTACACGCTGACGGCCTGCCTGCTCTTCGGCGTGAGCGCGCTCTACCACCGCGGCGACTGGGGTCCGCGCGGCACGGCCGTACTGCGCCGGCTCGACCACGCCAACATCTTCCTGATCATCGCCGGCACGTACACGCCGTTCACGATCCTGCTGCTGGAGGGCGGCAGGCAGCAGGCGCTGCTCTGGTTCATCTGGGCGGCGGCGCTCGCCGGGATCGCCTTCCGCGTGCTGTGGGTGGGCGCGCCGCGGTGGCTCTACACCCCGTGCTACATCGCCATGGGCTGGGCGGCGGTGTTCTTCCTGCCCGACTTCATGCGCGCGGGTGGTATCGCGGTGCTCGTGCTGGTGGTCGTCGGCGGCGTGCTCTACAGCGCGGGCGGCGTGATCTACGGGATCAAGCGGCCGAACCCGTCGCCGCGTTGGTTCGGCTTCCACGAGGTCTTCCACTCGTTCACGCTTGCGGCGTTCGCCGTCCACTACGTGGGTATCTCGCTCGTCGCGTACCGCCACGCCTGAGGCGGGCCGGGGGAGTTCGTACCGGACGTCCGGCCTTCCGGGTGATCTGCTCGTGTCGGCTTCCGCACTTCGGGGCGCAAGAGCCGCGGGGGTGCTGTTATTCGGGGCGAACCACCACCCCCTCGCTCTCGTGGAGGCAGAAATGCGTATCCGTATGCTCGCTCGCTCCCTGGCCGTCGGCGCCGTCGTGGTCGGTCTCGCCGGTGCCGGCGCGGCTTCGGCCCAGGCCAGCGCCGCCCCGAAGCACGGCAAGTCGTGCTGCAGCAAGGAGTACTACAACAAGTCGTTCAACAAGATCCACAAGGAGAACAACAAGTTCCACAACTCGTTCAACAAGAAGGTCCACAAGACCTGGAACAAGGTCGACATCGACGTCGAGAACAACGTCAAGAACAGCCGCATCTCCGGCAACACGTACACCGAGATCAGCCCCTCGGCGACGGTGGTGTTCGGCCCGCTGCAGAGCTTCAACCACTAGGCGGCGAATCCAAGGTCCGGCCCGCACCTCCTCCTGCGCGGGCCGGACCTTTGCCGTTGCCGCCGCCGATTTCCCCCGTGCGGGTCGCCCGCGACTCTGGCGGTTGATTCTGAGAGTTGCTACCTTTTGCGAGTGGCTTCCAGGACGCGCTGGTGGGCTCTCGGCGGACTCGTCATGTCCGTGCTCGTGCTCGGGTTCGACCTGACGATCCTCAACGTCGCGCTGCCCACGATGGCCGCGGACATCGGGGCCGGCACCGGCGAGCTGCAGTGGATCGTCGACTCGTACGCGGTGGTGTTCGCCGCCTGCATGCTGCCCGCGGGGCTCTTGGGGGACCGGTTCGGGCGGCGCCGGATGCTGGTCACCGGGCTGGTGCTCTTCCTGGCCGGCAGCCTCCTGGGCCCGTTCGCCTCCGCCCCGGAGGCGGTGATAGCCGCCCGCACGGTGATGGGCCTGGGCGGCGCGCTCATCTTGCCGCTGGCGCTCTCCGTCATCCCCACGCTCTTCGGCGACGAGGAACGCGCCAGGGCCGTCGGGGCGGTGACCGCCGGCATGGCCGTCGGCCTGCCGGCGGGGCCGCTCCTGGGCGGCTGGCTGCTCGACCACTTCTGGTGGGGCGCCATCTTCATACTGAACATCCCGCTGGTCGTCCTCGGTATCGCCGCGGTCCTGCTGCTCGTCCCCGAGACCCGCGACCCCTCGGCGCCGCGCGTCGACCCGGTGAGCACCGCGCTCAGCGTCCTCGGGCTCGGCGGGCTGGTCCTCGGCGTCATGGAGGGGCCCACGCGCGGGTGGTTCGACCCGCTCGTGGCGGGCGCGCTGGCCGGCTCGGCGGTGCTCCTCGGCCGGCTGGTGCTGCGGGAGCGGCGCGCGGCCCGGCCGATGCTGGACCTGGAACTGCTGGGTGACCGCGCCTTCCGCGGGAACGCGATCGTGGCCGTCGTCGCGACGTTCGTGATGGCGGGGCTGCTGTTCGTGCTGCCGGCGTATCTCCAAGCCGTGCTGGGCAACGACCCGTTCGGCACCGGGCTGCGACTGATGCCGCTGATGGCGGGGCTGCTGGTGGCGGCGCGGGCGGCGCCTCTGATGATGGCCCGGCTCGGCTCACGGGTCGTGGTCAGCGCGGGGATGGCGGTCTTCGCGTTCGCGATGCTGCTCGGCGCGCGCTCGGACGTCACTGTGGCGTACGGCTTCACGGCCGTGTGGCTGGCCGCCACCGGCTTCGGCCTCGGGTTCGCCCTGGTGCCGACCACGGACGCCGCCCTCGGCGCGCTGCCCGTGAGCCGGGCGGGGCGCGGTACGGGGCTGCTGACCACGCTGCGGCAGGTCGGCGCCGCCGTCGGGGTCGCCCTGCTGGGGAGCCTGCTGAACGGGGTGTTCACGGACCGGCTCGACACCGAGGGGGTGCCGGGGGCCGCCGCGGAGGAGGCGCGGGGGTCCGTGGTCGCGGCGCACGCGGTCGCCGAGCGGCTCGGGGTCCCGGGGCTCGCGGAGTCGGCCGAGTCCGCGTACGTACACGGCATGGACCTGGTCCTGCTGGTCTGCGGGATCGCCGCGCTGCTCACGGCGGTCGCCACCGCCGTGCTGCTGCCGGACGACGGCAAAGGGGAGCAGTCGGCGCCGGGGGAGGGAGGATTGGGCGATGGCGCCGGAATGGCCTCCGTCAGATCCGGTACAGGACAATGAGGTGCATGGCACCGTCCCGCACCCCCGCCGCCCCACCCCCGCCGGGCCATCCGGCAGGCGGCGTACCGGCTGATGTGGTGGGGCGGTCTTCGGGGCCGTGGCCCAGGTGCTGTTCGCGTGGATGGACGGGGAGCAGGAGGGCGAGCTGGTCGAGACGGTCGACCAGGCGCCGGCGGTGCTGGAGCAACGGCCTGAATCTGTGAGCGCGGCCCTGTGAGCGCGGCCTTTCGAGGTGCGGGCGGCCTGCCGCACCGAGGGGTGCTCGCGCGTCAGCCCTGCGGGGGTCCGGCGGGGGCCAACTGGGCGCGCAGTTCCTCGGACCCGGTCACCGGCGCGGCGCAGACGAAGTGCCGGCAGACGTACGCGGCGGGCGCGCCGCCGACGAGGGGCCGGTCGGCGAGGAGGGGCACCGCGTCGGGGCCGCCGCCCGCACCGGACGGCGGGCCGGTGGCGACCACCGCGCCGGGCGCGGGGGACAGCAGAGCCGTGCGGTGCAGCTCCGTGCGGCGGGGGTCGTCCTCGGGGCCGATGACGGCGACCTCGCGGGGGCCGTCCAGCGCCGCTTCCGCCGCCGCCAGGCCCCAGCCGACGAAGCGGGGCGCGCGCGGACCCAGCTTCGCCACGATGCCGAGGGCCTGTTCCGCGGCCTCGCGGTGCCGCTCGCTGCCGGTGTACGCGGCGTAGGACAGCAGCGCCGCGGCGGACGCCGTCCAGCCGGAGGGCGTCGGGTTGTCCGTCGGGTCCTGGGGGCGCCGGATGAGCCGCTCGGCGTCGTCGGCGGTGTCGTACATCGTGCCGCTCTCGCCCCGGAACCGGTCGAGGACGGTGTCGAGGAGCAGGCCCGCGAGGTGCAGCCACGTCCCCTCGCCGGTGACGGCGGTGAGCGCGAGGAAGCCCTCCGCCACGTCGGCGTAGTCCTCCAGCACGCCGGCGTTGCCGCCGGCCGCCCCGCCGCGCGAGGTCCGTACGAGCCGGCCAGCCGTGCCCGGCTCGCCGGTGCCGTCCGTCATGTGCACCCGTACCAGCAGGTCGGCCGCCGCCACCGCGGCGTCGACGAGGTCGGGCCGGTCGAAGTACGCGCCGATCTCGGCGAGGGCGGCGACGGCCAGCCCGTTCCACGCGGTGACCACCTTGTCGTCGCGGAACGGCCGCGGCCGTTCCGCACGCGCCGCGCTCAGCCGCGCCCGTACGGAGGCGATCCGGTCGGCGTCGAACGGCGTCCCCGTGTCGGGCAGTTGCAGCACCGACGCGCCCTCCTCGAAGGTGGCGGCCGCCGGCTCCCCGGGCACGCCGTAGTACGCCCGGGCCAGTGCCGCGTCCTCCGCTCCGAGGACCTCGCGCAGCTCGTCGGGCGTCCACACGTAGTACGCGCCCTCGGCGTGCCCGCCGCCGTCCGGCCGGTCGCTGTCGGCGTCGAGCGCGGAGGCGAAGCCGCCCTCCTCGGTGCGCAGTTCGCGGACCAGGAAGTCCGCGGTCTCCAGCGCAACCCGCCGGGCCAGCTCGCTGCCGGTCGCGCGCCAGAGGTGGGCGTAGACGCGGGCGAGCAGGGCGTTGTCGTAGAGCATCTTCTCGAAGTGCGGGACGACCCACTCCGCGTCCACCGAGTAGCGCGCGAAGCCGCCGCCGAGCTGGTCGTAGATGCCGCCGCGGGCCATCGCCTCGCAGGTCGCCTGCACCATCTCCAGCGCCCCCGCCGAGCCGGTACGGGCGTGGTGCCGCAGCAGGAACTCCAGCACCATCGCCGGCGGGAACTTCGGCGCACCGCCGAACCCGCCCCGTACCGCGTCGAACTCCTTCGTCAGCTCCAGCAGCGCCGCGTGCACGTCCGCCGCCCCCGGCGCGCCGTCCCCGCCGCCGCCCACGGCCGCGCTCAGCGTCCGCCCGGCGAGATCCGCCGCGACCCGCGCCGCCACCTCGTCGACCTCGCCCCGCCGGTCCGCCCACGCCCCCGCGACGCCCTGCAGCACCTGCCGGAACGCGGGCATGCCGCCCCGCGGGCGCGGCGGGAAGTACGTGCCGAAGTAGAACGGCTCCGCGTCGGGGGTGAGGAACACCGTCATCGGCCACCCACCCTGCCCGGTCGCGGCCTGCACCGCCTCCATGTACACGGCGTCGACGTCCGGCCGCTCCTCGCGGTCCACCTTGATGCTGACGAAACCGGCGTTCAGCTCCGCGGCGGTGGCCTCGTCGGCGAAGGACTCCCGCGCCATGACGTGGCACCAGTGGCAGGAGGCGTACCCCACCGACAGCAGCACGGGCACGTCCCGCCGCCGCGCCTCCTCGAAAGCCTCCGGTGACCAGGGCCACCAGTCGACCGGGTTGTCGGCGTGCTGGAGCAGGTAGGGGGACTGAGAGCCGGCAAGTCGATTCACGCTGGCATGGTCGCACGATTCCGCGGTCGGCCCGGGTAATCACCGGACCTCCGGAAAGCGCCGATGAACAGGTGGCCGGCACGGTGCGCCACCAAGCACGTGAACCCCGGGGCGAGGCGGGATCCTTGCGTCACAGACGTGCAGGTGGCACCGTTCACACGATTGAACAAACGTGCGATGGCCGAGGGCTGCAGGCGGAGGATGGACGAGCAGGCGTTCGACGCCTTTTATGCCGGGAGCGCAGGGCGACTCATCGGCCAGTTGTACGCCATGACCGGCGACCGTGCTGAGGCGCAGGACGTGGTCCAGGAAGCTTTCGTCCGGGCCTGGGAGCACCGGGCACAGCTGGACGAGGAGGGTGCGCCGGAGGCGTGGGTGCGTACCGTGGCCTGGCGGCTGGCAGTCAGCCGGTGGCGGCGAGTGCGAACCGCGCTCTCCTTCACGCGGCACCAGGGGCCGCCCCCTGACGTGCCGCCGCCCGACATCCATCATGTGCTGCTGGTGCAGGCCCTGCGGCAGATCCCTGCGGCGCAGCGGCGGGCCATCGTGCTCCATCACCTGTGCGATCTGGAGGTGAGGCAGGTGGCTGCCGAGACCAACTGCCCCGTCGGTACGGTCAAGGCACAGTTGAGCCGGGGGCGGGCCGCACTGGCGAAGATCCTGGCCGATACCGAACTGGATCTGCGCACGAAGCGATTCTCGGAGGTGGAGCGTGGCTGACGAGACAAGCTTGGACGAGCACCTCGCCGGCCTGGCCGCCGAGGGCCGGCGACTCGCCGTACCGCTGGCCGCGGAGCAGATCCGGCTGCGCGGTGACCGGCGTCGGCACCGTCGACGGGCAGCCCGGATATCCGGCGGCCTGCTCCTTGCCACCGCTGTCGTCGTGGGAGGCGTGTCGCTGGTCGGTCCTGGCCGGGAGCCCGCGACGACCGCCGCGGATCCGGCGCCGTCGCGGAGCACGCCCTCGTTCGTACCGCCGACACCGGGCCCGGGGGAGGAGTACGCCAGCGAACTGGGCTATGTGTACGACGCGAAGTTGCTGGTGGACGCGGTCGAGGTCACTGTGGAACAGCTTCGTGCCGAGCAGGGAAAGGCCGTACCCACCGGAGTGGTGCACCAGGTGACTCTTTCGCCGCGGACACCGGTCGAGGTGGAGCAGGCCGCCGGCGGGGAGCCGCGGGACGTGCGGCTGGGCGATCTGGTGGACCGGCTGCAGGGCGCCCCACGGTGGGCCTTCGCGATCGACTACGACGGTGAGGGGCGGATTCAGTCACTGCGGGAAGCGTTCTGGCTGACAGTCGAGTGAGCGTGAGCGGAAGCCGAAAGTCCCGACCAGGATGCAACCCGCGGGGCGGTGTGGGGCGTAGAGACCGTGTAACTCCCACCACACCGGCTTCCAGGAGAACGCTGCCATGACTGCCGCACACCGCCGGGCCACCCTGTGCCTGCTCACCGTTGCCACTTTCGGAGCCCTCGCCCTGACGGGATGCGGGGAGAACGGCCAGGAGACCGCGGACGGTCCCACCGCGGTCGCGGCGGCGCACACCGAACCGGCCGACGGTGGTGGGAGGGCCGTTTCGCCTGACGAGGGGGAAGGTTCGCAGGACGAGCGGCCATCGACGGGTAAGACCCCGTGGGCCGGTACCAAGCAGTTCGTCACGATCGAAGACGCCTGGCGTGAGGGCGGACTGACCCACCTGTCGGTGCGGCCCGCCCAGAAGAAGATCAACACTCAGTTCGACACCTGGGAGATCATCCCCGGCGAAGGGGACTTCACCCCGGTGACCATGGTCAAGGACGCCCGGGTCCTGCTCACGACACCCGTGCGCGGCGACGACGCCTCCGGTGTCAGCCGGGGCGAGCCTCTGCCGTCCTCCCAGAACGAGTTCGTCACCCTGCTGAAGCAACTGGACCCCGGGCTCTCCGCAGGCATCGGGTACGACCTGAGCTTCGACGGAGAGGGACAGGTGGCCAGGCTGCAGTCCCAGTACAGGCCGTGAGTCACGCACGCGCGAGCCGCCCGGGTACGGCGCAGGAGACGGGGCGCGGTTGAGGGGCCCGCTTGTGGGATCACCTCACTGGTTCGCCGGCCCGGCTCCGGTCGGTGGCGGTCTGTGCGGCGGTGGCGGTCCTGCGGTCGCGGGGCATCAGCAGGGCCGCGATGACCAGGGCGGCGGAGCCGCCCGCCGCCGCCGCCAGGAACGCGTCGTGGTTGGCGGCCTCCTGGGCCGCCACGACCAGCTGCGGGTCACCGCCGGCGGCCGCGAGGTCTGCGGACAGACCGCTGTACGCGACGGTCGTGATGATCGCGAGGCCGAGCGCGCCGCCCGCCTCCTGGCTGGTGTTGATCAGCCCGGCGCCGGTTCCGGCCTCCGCCTCGTTCAGCCCGGTGAACGCCGCGATCTGCAGCGTCACGTACACCATCCCGCAGCCGAGGCCGAGCAGGACGAACGGCGCCAGCAGGTCCGCGGCGTACGCGCCGCCCGCCGGGGCCCGCCACATCAGCATCAGCCCGGTGACGGTGGTGGCGAGGCCGGCCATCAGCACCGTCCGCGCCGCCAGCTTCGCCAGCAGCGCGGAGGCCACCGCCGCGCCCGCCGCGACGGCCACGGCCAGCGGCAGGTACGCGAACCCCGCCTTGAGCGGCGAGTAGCCGTAGACCTGCTGCATGAAGATGCTGGCGAAGAAGAACAGCGCCGAGAAGGTGCCGAAGACCAGCACCGCCGAGATGTTCGCGATGCGGATCGTCTTCCTGCGTACGAACCCCAGCGGCATGATCGGCGCCGCCGCCCGGGACTCGATGACGACGAACGACGTGAGCAGGACGGCGACACCGGCCAGGCTGCCGAGTGTGCGGCCGGTCGCCCAGCCGATGCGGGTGGCCTCGCCGAGCGTGAAGATGAGCAGCAGCAGCCCGCAAGTGAGCGTCAGCGCGCCGAAGGTGTCGAACGGGCGGCGGCGTTCCCGCTCCGCGCCCCGGCTGTCCGGGACGATCCGGGGCGCGGCCAGCGCGGCGCCCAGGCCGAGGGGCACGTTGAGGTAGAAGATCCACTCCCAGCCGGGCCCGTCGGCGAGCAGCCCGCCGAGGATGACGCCCGCGATCGAGGCGATGCCCGCCAGCGAACCCCACACGCCGAGCGCCTTGTTGCGCTGCGGCCCCTCGGGGAAGCTGCTCGTCAGCAGCGCCAGCGCGGACGGGGCGATCAGCGCCGAGCCGAGGCCCTGGACCGCGCGCGCGGCGATCAGCATGGGGCCGTCGACCGCGAGGCCGGCGGCCAGCGAGGCCAGCGCGAAGACGACGAAGCCGGCCTGGAGCAGCGGGCGTCGGCCGAAGGTGTCCCCCAGCCGGCCGGCGAGGAGCAGGAAGCCGCCGAGCACGGTGGCGTACGCGGTGACGATGTACTCCTGGCTGACCTCGGACATCCCGAGCGCCTCCCGGATGGAGGGCAGTGCCAGGTTCACGATCGACACGTCGAGGAAGACCATGAACTGGCCCAGGCAGAGGAACGCGAGGACGGCCCCCGACGGGTTCGGGGGCGCGGAGGGGCGTGCGGAAGTCATGACGGCGGTAACCCTTCGGCTGCGTACGTGACGTGAGGCGGACCGGCCGCCGCCGGGAGGGCGGCGGCCGTGGGCGGCCTCCGGGGAGGTGTCCTGGCGCTACGCGGTCTTCGCCGGGCGCCACTGCTCCGCGGGCGCGGCACCGGGCAGCGGCCTTCCGATCAGCGCGAGCGGGATGAAGAAGCCGACCTGCCCGATCGCCATCGCGAGCGTGGCCAGCGCCTTGTCGTCGTACTGCGCCTCCGCCCGCGCGTACAGCTCGTCGGGGACCCGCGGCCCGTCCGTGCCTGGCGTGAGCACGGCCTCCACCAGCTCCAGCGCGACCCGCTCGGCCTCGGTGAAGTACGGGGCGTCCCGCCAGGACGCGACGGCGGTGATCTTCTCCTCCGGCACCTCCGCGCGGCGCAGGTTGGCGGTGTGCAGGACCGTCAGGTACGTGTTCCCGACGAGCTGCCCCGCGCGCAGGTGGGCCAGCCCGACGGTGCTCCGCGGGACGGCCCCGTTGCCTGCGGCCTTGAACAGCGCGGCGCTGATGTCGCCGAGTTCGGGGACGAGCTGCTGCGGATCGGGCAAGCGGGAGGTGCGGGCCTCGGCGGCCTGCTCAGGAGTGTGCACGGGTGGGTGTCCCTTCGGCGGGGCGGGCCGTCGGAGCCCGCCCGATCGGCTCGTTCACCGCACTGACGTCGGGGACGGGGGGGAAGGTGACCGGCCGGCGGAACCGTTCTGGGGCGGGATCAGCCGGCCGCGGTGTCCAGGTCGAGCAGGGCCAGGCGCTCGGGGTCGGAGAGGATGTCGATGGCGGCGATCCTGCCGCCCGCGACGGTGAAGCTCATGACGGAGACCAACTCGCCGTCGATGGTGTTGACCAGCCCCGCGAGACCGTTGACCCGCGCGGGGTGCGCGGCCGCGGCCGTGGCCATGCGCCGGAACGTGGCATCCTGCCCCGCCACGGCACCGGCGCCGCGGATGACCCGCAGCCCCCCGGTGAGCACGCCGCCGTCCGCGCGCAGCACCACGTCGGGATCGAGGAGCGACAGCAGCCCCTCGAAGTCGCCGCCCCGCGCGGCGGACAGGAAGGCGTCCACCACCCGGCGCTGGTCGGCCGGATCCGGGTCCGCGGGCGGCGCCGCGCCCCGGACCCGCTGCCGCGCCCGGCTGGCCAGCTTCTTCGCCGTGGCGGGCGTGCGGTCGACGATCGGCGCGATCTGGTCGAAGGGCAGACCGAACATGTCGTGCAGGACGAACGCCAGCCGCTCGGCCGGACTGAGCGACTCCAGTACCACCAGCAGCGCCAGCCCGACCGAGTCGGCCACCAGCGCCTGCTGCTCGGGGTCGGTCCCGTCCTCGCGGCTGACGACGGGATCGGGCAGCCGCGCGTCCAGCGACTCCTCACCCAGGCGCTTGCGCGCCCTGAGCATGTCCAGACAGATCCGGCCCACCACGGTGGTGAGCCAGCCGGCCAGGTTCTCGATCTCCCGCTCGTCGGACCGGGCCAGCCGCAGCCACGCCTCCTGGACCGCGTCGTCGGCCTCGGCCAGCGAACCGAGCATGCGGTACGCGACCGCCTTCAGATGCGGACGCTGCTCGTCGAAGCGGGCAGCCAGGAATTCAGTGGGGTCCACGGTCACGCGACCTTCCGACGGAGCGATGGTGTGTCACTGACGTTCGGGACCCGGGGAAGGTGACACAGCCGGCCCGCTGAAGCGGGCGGGCTAGCGCTGGCGGTAGCCGTCCAGGAAGGTGCCGATGCGGGTGATGGCGTCCGTCAGGCCGTCCTTTTCGAGGAGGGTGACGATGCGGAAGTGGTCCGGGCGGGGCCAGTTGAAGCCGGTGCCCTGGACCAGGAGGATGTTCTCCGCGCGCAGGAGGTCGAGGACGAAGCGGGCGTCGTCCTTGATCTTGTGGACCTTGGGGTCCAGGCGGGGGAAGGCGTAGAGGGCGCCCTTGGGCTTCACGCAGGTGACGCCCGGGATCTGGGTGAGCAGCTCGTACGCGGTGTCGCGCTGGACCAGGAGGCGGCCGCCCGGGAGGATCAGGTCCTTGATCGACTGGCGGCCCCCGAGGGCGGTGGCGACGATGTGCTGGGCGGGGACGTTGGCGCACAGGCGCATGTTCGCCAGGATCGTCAGGCCCTCCAGGTAGCTGCGGGCGTCCTGCTTCGGGCCGCAGACCGCCAGCCAGCCGCTGCGGTAGCCGGCCACTCGGTACGCCTTGGAGAGGCCGTTGAAGGTGAGGACCAGCAGGTCGGGGGCGTACGTCGCGGTGGGGGCGTGGGTGGCGCCGTCGTAGAGGATCTTGTCGTAGATCTCGTCGGAGCACACCACGAGGCCGTGCCGGCGGGCGATGTCGGTCAGGCCGCGCATCATCTCCGCGTCGTAGACGGCGCCGGTGGGGTTGTTCGGGTTGATGACGACCAGGGCGCGGGTGCGGTCCGTGATGCGGCGCTCGATGTCGTCGAGGTCGGGCATCCAGTCGGCCTGCTCGTCGCAGTGGTAGTGCACCGGGGTGCCGCCGGCCAGGGAGACCGCGGCCGTCCACAGCGGGTAGTCCGGGGCCGGGATCAGGACCTCGTCGCCGTCGTTGAGGAGGGCCTGCATGGACATCTGGATCAGCTCGGAGACGCCGTTGCCGAGGAAGACGTCCTCGACGTCCAGGTCGATGCCCTTGGTCTGGTAGTGCTGCATCACGGCGCGGCGGGCGGGCAGGATGCCCTTGGAGTCGCCGTACCCGTGGGCGCTGCCCGCCGTGCGGAGGAGGTCCTCCAGGATCTCCGGCGGGCACTCGAAGCCGAACGGGGCCGGGTTCCCGATGTTCAGCTTGAGGATCTGGTGACCTGCCGCCTCGCGCCGCATCGCCTCTTCGAGCACGGGGCCCCGGATGTCGTAGCAGACGTTGGCGAGCTTCGTTGACTGGATCACCTGCATGCGGCCACTGTACGGGCCGTCCCGGCACCCCGCCTCCGGATAACCGGCGCCCCGTGTGCGAGCCCGGTCACATGTCCGACCGCCCTCCCGGGCCCCGCCGCACCTGCCACAATGCCCGGATGGCGGCCCAACCTCCCACCGGCGCACCGACGTTCGCCACCCTCGGCGAGGGCACGCTCGCCCTCGTCAACGACGAGCCCGTGGCCGCCCCCGGGGACGACGTCCTCGGCACCGGTCCGGCCGCCGCCCAGCTCGCCCGGCTGCTGCACGCCTCCCGCGCCTCGACGCCTTTCACCCTCGCCGTCGACGCCGGCTGGGGGATGGGCAAGTCCAGCCTGATGCGCCTGGTCGACGCCCGGCTGCGGGCCGAGCCCGACGTCGAGACCGTCTGGTACAACGCCTGGACCTCCACCGGTGCCGACGCCCTCGAAGGGCTGGTCAAGTCGGTCCTCGTCCGCTTCGAGCGCCGCACCCTCAAGCGTGCGCTGGCGCGGATGTCCCGCGGACGCACGGTGGTGCGCGGCCTACGCGCCGTCACCACGGCGCTCGGCGGGGCGCTCGGCGCGGCCGGGCTCGTCGACGAGCTGTGGACCAGCTGGGACGCGGGCCCCGAGGCGCGCAACGGGATGCGCGAGGACATCGAGCGCATGGCCCGCGAGTGGGCCGGGAACCGGCCGCGGCGGCTGCTGGTCGTCTTCATCGACGACCTCGACCGCTGCTCCGAGGAGACCGTCCTCGCCGTCTGCGAGGCCCTGAAGGTCTACCTCGACGTGCCCGGACTCGTCTTCGTCGTCGGCTGCGACCGCTCCGCGCTCGGCCCCAACGGGCTGCTGCGCGACCTGTCGCCGGCGGGTTCTGCGTTCATGGAGAAGATCTTCCAGACCAGCTACCGCATCCCCGTCGCGGACAACGACGGCGTCGGCCGCTACGTCGAGTGGTGCGCCCGCACCGCGGGCATCCACGGCATCCTCGACGACGAGCTGAAGAAGCTGCTGGTGGAGCGGTCCGGCCGCAATCCGCGGCGGATCAAGCGGCTGGTGAACGGCTTCGTCCTGGAGGCCACGCTGAACCCGGTGTGGTCCGGGTTCCGCCCGGAGGCGGTCATCAGGACGCTGCTGCTGCAGTACTTCTATCCGGAGTTCTACCGGATGATGACCGGCGCGGCGGGCGCCCCGGGCGGCGACGTGGTGCAGGAGTTCTCGACGTACCGCCGGGTCCGCCGCGCGCTCCTGTCGCCGGTCTCACCGCCCGCGCCGGGTGCGTCGCCGGAGTTCGCCTCGGTCGCCGAGACGGGCACCTTCTTCGAGCAGTACGAGCTGTCGGCGCCCGTGCCGGAGCAGGACCCGGCGCAGGCGCTGGAGCAGCTGGAGCGGCGGCTGCCGGTCGGCTTCCCGGAGCACGCCGCCGACAAGGGGTTCACGTCGTTACTGGGGGAGCTGCTCCGGCTGCCGGACGCGGAGCGTCTGCTGGTCCTGCTCCGCGAGGGCGCGCCGGCGGCCCTGGCGGGGGCGGGGCAGGCGCAGCCGGTGGGGGCCGTGTACGTGGACGAGAGGGGCATGATCTCCGGCACCCTCGGCGGGCCCGCGGGGGCGGGGCGGTTCCCTGAGCCCTCCCGGCCGGTGGCGAGCCATGCGCAGCCTCCGCCGGCCCGGAGCGGGCGGACACCGCGCCTGGGCTACTCCCGCCCCGCCTTCTCCAGTCCGGACCACATCGAGCCGCCGTCGATGGGCGACACCGACGCCGCCCGCGGCGGGTCCCCGCTCGTGCTGGAGGGCATGCGGATCCTGTGGATCGACGACCGCCCCGACCACAACGGGGCCCACATCGGTCTGCTGCGCGACGCCGGCGGCAGGGTCGTGGTCGTGCGCGGCCGCGCGGAGGCCGAGCGGGAGATGGCCGGCCTCCCGTTCGACCTGCTGATCACCGACATCACCCTCGGCCCCGACCGGTCCGTCGGCCTGGACGACCTGCGGCGCTGGCGCGACTCGGGGACGTACACCGGGCGCGCCGCCTTCCTTGCCAGCCGGATCACGCCCGAGCGCCAGGACGCGGCGGCCCGGTTGAACGCCGTGATCACCAGCAGCGGAGAAGAGCTGTTCGGCTACGCCTACGACATCGCCGTGGCCGTCAACCTCTTCGGCCGCGCCGAATCGTCCGCCCGGGAACCGCGTCCGTCCGACGGCCCTCCCGGATGACGAACTCCCCGCCCACCAGTACGTACGGCACCCCCACCGGCCCCCGCCGCGGCTCGTCGTACGTCGCGCCCGACGCCACCGTCGCCGGGTCGAACAGCACCAGGTCCGCCACGTACCCCTCCCGCACCAGTCCCCGGTCCGGCAGCCGCAGGCGGGCCGCCGGGCGGGCGGTGAGGTGGTGGACGCACTCCTCCAGGGTGAGGACGCCCAGCTCGCGGACGTAGTGCCCGAGGTAGTGCGGGAAGGTGCCGTACGCCCGCGGGTGGGGCTTCGCGCCGTGCAGGATGCCGTCGCTGCCGCCCGTGTGCGCGGGGTGGGCCATGATCGCCCGGACGTTCTCCTCGTGCCCGACGTGCTGGAGGATCGTCGTCGCCAGCCGGTCGTCCAGCAGCAGCCGCCGGGCCGCCTCGAAGTCCGGCAGCCGCCGCCCCACCCAGTGCCCGAGCGCCGGGTCGCCGGTGCCCGAGACCTCGATCGTCGACCAGTCCATCGGCACCCCGTGCGACCCGTCGGAGCCCTCGACGTCCAGCGCGTGCCGGATCCGCGCCGCCGTGTCCGCGTCCCGCAGCCGTGCGAGCGTCGCCTCGGGGCCACCGACCGCCGCCCAGCTCGGCAGCAGTGCGCCCAGCGTGGTGCAGCCGGCGAGGTAGGGGTACGTGTCCAGCGTGACGTCCACGCCCTCGGCGAGCGCCCGGTCCAGCAGGGCGGTCAGCTCGGCGGCGCGGCCGGCGTTGACGTCGAAGTTCAAGGTGGCGTGCGTGAGGTGCAGCGCGCAGCCGGCGTCCCGGGCGAGGCCGAGCATCTCGGCGTACGCGCCGAGCGCACCGGCGCCGTACGAGCGGTGGTGCGGGCAGTAGTAGCCGCCGTACGCCGCGACGACCCGGCACAGCTCCGCCAGCTCGGCGGTCGGCGCGTACATCCCGGGCGTGTACGTC
This sequence comes from Streptomyces aculeolatus, assembly GCF_020400605.1. Taxonomy (GTDB): domain Bacteria; phylum Actinomycetota; class Actinomycetes; order Streptomycetales; family Streptomycetaceae; genus Streptomyces; species Streptomyces aculeolatus. The sequence goes on from NZ_JAINRD010000007.1 coordinate 180,076, forward strand.
AGGCCCGACGACATCCCGACCGCGCCCTGCTCCATCCCCTCGGCGACGAGCCGCTTCATGTGCGCCAGCTCGCCGTCCGTGGCCGGCCGGTCCTCCCAGCCCAGGGCCAGCATCCGCACGGTGCCCTGCGGTACGAGGTACGCGGCGTTGACGGCCAGCCCAGGGCTGCTGGGGCCGTCGGGACCGCGGTCGAGGCGGTCGAGGTACTCGCCGACCGTGCGCCAGTCGAACGCCACCGCGTCGTCGCCGGGCCCGCCGCCGTTCCAGCCGGCGATCTGGCTGCGCAGCGCGCCGAGGGTGCGGTCGTCGACGGGCGCGTAGGACAGCCCGTCCTGGCCGATGACCTCCAGCGTCACGCCCTGCGCGGCCTTGGCGGTGTGCGCGGGGTCGCGCAGCAGGGCGAGGTCGGAGTGGGCGTGCATGTCGACGAAGCCGGGGGCGAGGACGAGGCCGCCGGCGTCGAGGACGGTCCGGCCGGTGAGCCGGGGGGCGACGGCGGCGATCCGGCCGCCGGCCAGCCCCACGTCGGCGCGGCGGCCGGGCGCGCCCGAGCCGTCGACGACGAGGGCGCCGCGGATCACCAGGTCCATGTCTGCCGCCCCCCGGTGCCGCTCAGAAGAAGGTCCGTACGTACTCCGTGACCGTACCGTCCTCCTCCACCAGCGGGATGAGCTGCCACTTGTCGAAGATCGTGCACGGGTGGGACAGGGCCAGCGCCACCCAGTCCCCGACCTCCAGCTCGACGCCGTCGGGGGCGACGTCCAGCCAGGCGTGCTGGTCCGAGAGCTTGCGCACGGTGATCCCCGTCGCCGCCCGCTCCGCGCCCGCCCCGCCGGCCGCGTCGAACCGGCGCACCGCCACCGGAACCGGCAGGTCCAGGTCGTACGCGGCGTCCCGCTTGCCGGCGTTGACGAACGCCTGCCCCGGCTCCGGCCGCGAGACCACCTGCGTCCACAGCCGGAAGGCCGGCGTCAGCGAACCCTCCCCGGGCACCCGGTTGAACGGCGTCACCCGGCTGTAGTGCCCGTCGTCGTGGCTGATGTACGCCCCCGAGCGCAGCAGCTTCAGCACCGGCCGCGACAGCTCCGGCGCCGCCGCGAAGCCGTCGGCGACGGCGTCGAACCACGCGCTGCCCCCGGCGCTGACCACGATCTCGTCGGTCTCCGCGAAGAGCCCCGCGGCGTCCAGCTCCGCGGCCAGGCCCAGCAGCCGCCGCATCCAGCCCCGTACCACCTCGCCGTCCGCGCCCGGCGCCTCCGCCTCGTACCCGGCGACCCCGACGAGCCGCAGCGTGCCCGCCCGCGCCGCCGCCTCGGCGACCGCGCGGCACTCGGCCTCGGTACGGGCCCCGGTGCGCGCGTCCGGACCCGCGCCCAGCTCGACGGTGACCTCCACCGGACGGGTGGCCCCGGCCGCGCGCAGCGCGGAGTCCATCAGCTCGACGCCGCGCACCGAGTCGACGTAGCAGACGAGCCGGAAGTCCGGGTCGGCGGCCAGCTCGGCGGCGAGCCAGCGCAGCGCGGCGGCGTCGACCAGCTCGTTGGCGAGGAAGATCCGCCGGACGCCGAACGCCCGCGCCACCCGCGCCTGGTGGGGGACCGCGACCGTGATGCCCCAGGCGCCCTGGTCGACCTGGCGGGCGAAGAGCTGGGGGGCCATCGTCGTCTTGCCGTGCGGCGCGAAGGCCAGGCCGTGGGCGGCGGCGAAGCGGGCGAGCGCGCCGAGGTTGTGCGCCAGCGCGGGCGCGGAGAGCGCGAGCACGGGGGTGGTGAACCCGCCGGTGAACAACGACCGCCGCTCGGCGGCCAGATCGCCGGCGGTCAGGCCGGCGGCGTCGGGCGGCAGGCCCTTGAAGCGGTGGTCGATACGTTCTTCCGCCAGCTCGGCGAGGGACGCCATGAAGCCCTCCAGCAGGTTGGTTGCGCACCGCGCAACGTGCATTGCGTATATCGACACCGCTGTCTAACATCCGGGCGAACGGCTGGTCAACGGTGGACCGGCCGCCGCAGACGGCACGGCGCACGGTGGGAGGACGCGATGAGCCAGTCGGTCGGCCGCGCACTCGCCATCCTTCCGATGCTCGCCGAAGGGCCCGCGGGCCTGGAGCAGGTCGCGACGAGGCTCGGCGTGCACAAGACCACCGCGATGCGGCTGCTGCGCACCCTCCATGAGCACGGCCTGGTCTACCGCCAGGACGACCAGCGCTACCGCCTGGGCGCCCGGCTCTTCGCCCTCGCCCAGGCGGCGGCCGAGAGCCTGGACGTACGCGAGATCGCCCACCCGCACCTGGTGCGGCTCGGCGAGGCCACCGGGCATACCGTGCACCTCGCGGTCTACGAGGACCGCGAGGTGATGTACATCGACAAGGTCGACAGCCGCTACCCGGTGCGCATGTACTCGCGCATCGGCCGGCCCGTCGCGATCACCGTCGCGGCCGTGGCCAAGCTGCTGCTGGCCGACCTGCCCGAGCCGGAGCGGCGCGCCGTCGCCGAGCGGCTCGAATACCCCATGTACACCCCCCGTTCGACGCCCGACGCCCAGGCCCTGCTCGCCGAGCTGGCCGCGGTGCGCGAGCAGGGGTGGGCCGCCGACTTCGGCGGCCACGAGGAGTCCATCAACTGCATCGGCGCCCCCATCCGCGGTGCCGACGGCCGTACCGCCGCCGCCTGCTCCCTGTCGGCGCCGAACGTCGTCGTCACCGCGGACGAGCTGATGACCCTCCTCCCGCAGCTCCGCCGCACGGCGGCAGCGATCAGTGACGACTACTCCGGAAGAGTGCCCGCATGAGCGACAAGGCCAAGAAGACCGACGTCACCCCCGCCACCCACGTACCGCCGCCGGCGCGCTTCTCCGCGGGCGTCCGCAAGGGCAACATCCTCCAGGTCGCAGGACAGGTCGGCTTCCTGCCGGCGGAGGAGGGCAAGCCCCCGACCCCCGCGGGCCCGGATCTGCGTGCGCAGACCGAGCAGACGCTGTCCAACGTCAAGGCCGTGCTGGAGGAGGGCGGCGCGTCGTGGGAGGACGCGGTGATGATCCGCGTGTACCTCACCGACACCGCCCACTTCGCCGAGTTCAACCAGATCTACGACGCCTACTTCGCGGAGCTGGAGCAGCCGCCGGCCGCGCGTACGACCGTGTACGTCGGGCTGCCCGCGGGGCTGCTCGTGGAGATCGACTGCCTGGCCGTGCTCGGCTGACCGGAGCCGCGCCCCGGCCCGGCCGTCAGCGCCCCGCGCCGACGGCCGGGCCGCGGAACGTCCGCCGGTAGGCGTTCGGCGTGGTGTCCAGCCGGCGCAGGAAGTGGTGCCGCAGCGTCGCCGCGTTGCCGAAGCCCGCGCGGGCGGCGATGGCGTCCACCGTGGCGTCGGTCTCCTCCAGCAACTGCTGTGCCAGCAGCAGCCGCTGGCCCAGCAGCCACTGGTACGGCGTCGTGCCCGTCTCCTGCTGGAAGCGGCGGGCGAACGTACGCGGCGCCAGATGCGCCCGCGCCGCGAGCTGCTCCACCGTCGCGTCCTCGTCCAGGTGCTCCTGCAGCCAGGCCAGCACCCGGCCGATGGCGTCGTCGTCGCACATGCCGCGCACCGGCCGGTCGATGTACTGCGCCTGGCCGCCGTCGCGGTGCGGCGGTACGACCATGCGGCGGGCGATGGCGTTGGCCACCTTGCTGCCCTGCTCCTCGCGGACGAGGGCGAGGCAGGCGTCGATGCCGGAGGCGGTGCCGGCGGAGGTGAGCACCGGGCCGTCGACGACGTAGAGGACGTCCGGTTCGACGAGCGCCCGCGGGTACTCGCGCTTGAGGCGGTCGGCGAACATCCAGTGCGTCGTGCAGCGGCGGCCGTCCAGCAGCCCGGCCTGGGCGAGCAGGAACCCGCCGGTGCACACGCTCAGCACCTTCGTGCCGCGCGCGACGGCCTCGCGCAGCGCGTGCAGCAGCTCGGGCGGGAAGTCGCGGTACGCGAACTCCTGGCCGGCCGGGACGGCGATCAGGTCGGCGCCGGCGAACTGCTCCAGGCCGTGCGCCACCTCGACGGGCAGGCCGGGGTGGACGGTGACGCGGCCCGGGCGGGGGGCGGCGAAGGAGAAGTCGTAGACCGGCAGGCCCTCCTCGCGGCGGTCCATGCCGAAGACCTCGCAGATGACGCCCAGCTCGAAGGCGTTGACCTCGTCGGTGAGCAGACACACCACTTTGGAGAGCATGCGGACAGTATGCCGCACGCCTGGCAGTAATTCGAAGCCCTATGGCAGAGCTGCCACTGTTTGTGTGTGCAAGGATCCGGGACCGTAGAGGACATGAACGCGATCCTCGACTACACCGTCGGCACCCTGGTCCTGATCCTCATGGCCGCGATCCTGGTCGGCCCCGCCCTCTACTTCGACCGGCGCGAGCGCAACGCCGCACGCCGGCTCAAGGCCGCCGAGCGCGGCGCGCAGGCGGCGCCCGCCCGCGAGACCTCCGCCCGGGACGCGCTCGCCGGCTACGGCCGCGCCGCCTGACCGCCGGACCCGGCCCCCGGCCCGTACGGCACGGCGCGCCCCCGCCCGCGGGGGCGCGCCGCCGGCGTCAGCCGCAGTACTCGCCCTCCTTGCCGATCAAGCACTTCGCCTAATCACAGTTCAAGGGCGGGAGCGGAGAGGCATCATGGAGGACGTGATCACCACCGAGTACGACGGGTGCGGGAAGTGCCTGGTGGGTGTGCGGCGGCTGAGCCGGAAGTCGGACGCGACCAGCAGCCCGGAGAAGCAGCTTGAGCAGGTGCTTTCGGCAGTCGAGTCGGTAGGCGGCCATGTGATCGCGTGGGCAGACGACTGGGAGGTCAGCGGCGCTACCGACCCGTTGGGGCGGGAGGGGTTAGGCCCGTGGCTGCGGGGAGAGGCGGGCCCGTACGCGGGTATCGCCGGGTCATCCGTGGACCGGGTCGGCCGCAATCAGCGGGATGTGCTGAACACCGCCTACATGATCCACGAGTCCGGACGGCTGCTGGTCACCTACGGGCACGACGGCCCGTGGAATCTGGACGATCCGGCGGACGAGATGAGGCTGTCCATGGAATCCTTCGGCGCGCAGATGGAGCTGCGGGCGATCCAGAAGCGCAACCGGGATGCAGCTCGACAGGCACGCGCGAACGGTCGGCCCAATCAACTGAACTCCTACGGCTACCGGTTCGTGCGGCTGACGCCCAAAGCCCGGATCGAGCACGTGGAAATCGATCCGCCAGCAGCGGAGATCATCCGGGAGGTTGCCGAGCGCCTTCTGACCGACACCACGGGCACGATCACGCCAGCGACCGAAGCAGCCCGGCTGACACGCGCCGGGGTGCTGTCCCCGAGCGATCATCGGGCAGTGATGTACGGACGGAAGCCCAAGGGCGGTGAGTGGAGAGCCAAGGCGCTGACTCACATCCTGACCAGTCAGGCGGCCCTGGGCTATCTAATGCACAACCGTAGGCCGGTCGTGGGCGCTGACGGGCATCCGGTGCGGATCGCGCCGCCGTTGTGGGACCACACCACCCGCGAGGCGCTGCTGGCCAAGACCGCGCCGAAGCACAGCAAGAGCCGGGCGCCCAAGGCCGCCTACCGGCTGTCTGGACTGGCGTACTGCGGGAACTGCGGGCAGCGGCTGTATCTCTCCGGCGGCGGTGCCGCGAATTGGTCTTACGGCTGCACCGCCCGGGTTCGCGGTATTCCCTCCTCGCAGGGCTGCAAGCCCGCCCCGACTATGGTCATCCCCGCGCTGGACCAACAGGTGGAGGAGTGGTTCCTAGGCCGGTACGGGGCCGGGATGGTGATGCGGCGGGAGTACGACCCGGGCACCGGCTACGCCGTGCGGATCAAGGAGTTGGAGGCCGACCGCGCCCGGCTGCGGGAGGACCGGCAGGCGGGGCTGTACGACGCGCCGGACGACGCGGAGTGGTTCCGCACCGAGTACACCCGCATGGGAGAAGAGATCAGCGAACTTCGGGAGTTGCCCGAACGCGCGGCGGGGATGCGCACGGTGCCCACCGGCCAGACCATCGCCCAGCAGTGGCAGTCGGCGCCGGATGATGCCGCCCGGAGGGAGATCCTTGCGGAGTTCGATGTGAGGGTGACCCTCTTTCCACGCGGACGGAAGCCCCGGGTGGCGATGACCGGCACGAACGTCTACGACCCAGTGACCTGACATGCACTGCGCCTAAACGCGATCGATGCCCCGGCAGACGAGATGTGTGCCGGGGCTCGTTATGCGCTCACCGCCGGGCTGCTCGTCCAGGTGCCGATGACGTCGATTGCCGGTTTGATGTACAGCACCGTCCGGCCGGTTCTGGTGGTGAACAGCACCGGTTGAAGCGACAGCTCGCACAGCGTCGTACCGGCGGCTCGGGTGCACAGTTCCGTGGTGCCACCGACGATCTCTTCCAGATCCCAGCATCCGGAGTCGAAGAGGAAGACTCCGAGGTCATGCACGCTTGCCACCCGGAACGCGACGCTGGTGTTGTCTGCCGTCTCGAAGACGATGCGGACCGAGGAGGAGACGGTGACCAGCTCCCAGTAGCCGTCAGCAGCAGGGCTCAGGCCATCCATGGGGGCCCCGACCATCCGGGACATGGCTCGTGCCACGTGCGGATAGTGCGTCGCCACCCGCCAGTGGCAGCGAGTTTCGGCGTGCTCGATGTGGTGGCCGGGGTGGAACCGTCCGATCACGGCATCAGGCATCCGACCACCGCCCACCTGCGGCCAGCTCTTCGCGGGCGATCTCGCGGTTCGTCACGAGGTCTTCCGCAATCCCGGCGGCCAGGAGCGCGCCGCCAAGCGAATGGCCGCTGCCGGCGTAGCGCCAGTGCGCCTCAGTGGCCGTGATGAGTTCGCCGGGCGCTGTTTCGCCTCCGCGCTGGTGTTCCGCTCGTTCGGCGCGTAGTGCTCCGTAGGTGGTGGAGTAGGCGCGGGATTTGGTGAGGATGTGTCCGCGGTAGCCGAGGGTGTGTGCCCAGGCGCGCAGGCGCAGGTGGGCGTATGCCGGGAGGCCGCCGAGGCGCCAGCAGGTCATCATCAGTGTGCGGGTGTGGGGGGAGACGGGGGCGGTTTGGATGTCGTGTCGGCTGGTGATGCGGTGGTCGAGGCCCGCGGCGGTTTCGGTGGCACTTTTGGTGACGTATTTGGCGACGTAGGCGGCTACGGCGTCATCGCTGAGCGCGTCGGGGGCGTCGAAGGCGCGGAGGGGCCGGGCGTCGAGTTGGGTGCCCCAGGTCAGTTCGTGTTCACCCAGGGCCGCCGAGTACGGCGCGAACAGCCAGACGGCCGCTGCCGCGCTGTGAACGGCTTCCGTCAGCAGGCCGGCGGAGGCCCGCGGCGGGGGCGCCGCGTCGGGGCCGTCCGGTCCGTCGAGGCGTAGCACGGCGTGAACGTGGACCGCTCCGCGCCGCTGGTATTCGGCGATCTTGGCGTAGGAGATGCGTACGGTGCGGCGTAGGCCGGTGCGGCTGCGGCCGGTCAGCGTGGCGAGGTGGTGGTACAGGTTGTCGGTGAACGCCTTCCACAGCCGTCCGGCGTGTGCGTGCCAGAGCACGTGTGCCGGGTAGTCGTAGCAGCCGGGGCACAGCGGCGTGCCTGCCATCGGATCGTTCGTTACGTGCACTGCCGGGCAGGCCAGGGGGCGGCCGTGTTCGCAGCGTCCGGCGTGGCGGCGGGGGCGGCAGGGCTTGGCGTCGTTGGTGGTGCGGTGGACGGGGCCGAAGCTGGGGGCGGTGAGGGTGACGAAGAGCCGGGGGTGGTCGCGTACGGCCGCCGGTACGGTCTTGCCGCCGGTGAGTCCGGCGCGGACGAGGTGGAAGGTGTCTCCGGCGTGGAGTCGGGAGCAGGGCGGGCAGACGGCTGCGCGGCGGTTGCGGCAGCGTAGAAGCAGCCGTTCGTGCGGTTCGTCGCGGGTGTCGTAGTGGTGCAGGACTTCACCGGTCGCGGGATCGTGCGTGGTGGTGGAGCCGGTCAGGTGCACCGGGTGTGCGCACCCGCCGGTTGCGGTGACTTGCTGGAGCCAGCGGGGGAAGCGGGGGTGTTGGGCCAGGCGTATGAGGTCTTGGTCTGTGGTGGGGAGTTGACGCGGGCGCGCCGCGTGCTGGAGTGCGGCGCGCCGGTCAGCCGGGGTGTTGTCCGGGGTGATGGTGGTGACCTTCCGGGGTGGGCCGCCGCAGCGGCCGGACGATTGGATGCGGGTGGGTGGGGTTGATCCATGGCTGATCGCTCCTTGGGTTGTGCGGGTGGTTGGTGGTCAGCGGATGGTTCCGACGCCCCGGCAGATCCGGCAGCGCCGCCGCCGACCGGTCCAGGTGGGCCGGGATCCTTCGCCTTTGCAGGTGGGGCAGCGCACGCGGCGCATCGCCATAGGGGGCTCCTTTCTGCCTAGAAGTGGGCGAAGCCGGTGGTGATCCAGGTCATGAACCCGTCGATGGTGTGGATCACCGGTGTCTGTCCGAGGTAGAGCCCGAACAGGCCGATGCAGGCCGCTTCCCAGGCGCGCACGTCCTTTGAGCGCACCAGCAGGGCGGTGATGATCCCGAAGAGCACGACGAGGGAGACGGCCGCGCTGGCGCTGGTCACGACTCGCCCCCTTTCACCGCGGCCAGGGCGTCGGCCACGGCGGGCAGTTCCGGGGTGAGTGCCGCGTACCGGGTCGTGGTGGCGGTGACTTCGTCGGTGGGTGTGAGGTGGGAGCGGGCGCGGCTCCATCCGCCGTCCGGGCCGGTGCATACGGCTACTCCGGCTTCCTCGGCGGTGATGGACTGGGCCACCGTCACGGCATCCTTGTTCAGGTCTCCGAGGGCCATTTCCGCGGTGCCGGGGTCGTTGACGCGGTGGCAGATCCGGCCGCCGAGTTGGGCGCGTAGTGCGGTGACTCCGGGGCCGAGGTCCGAGCCGACCCTTTGCCCCGCGACGACCAGGTGCACGCCGAGGGCGGCGCCGAGCTGCGCCAGGCGCAGGAGGTAGGTGGAGCACTGTTCTGCCTCGGCCTTGCTTTCCCGCCGGCCGTCCGAGAGGTACAGCTCTGCCAGCTCATCCACCAGGACCACGACGGGTACGGGGCGGAGCTTGTCCGGCAGGTCCCAGATGGAGCGCGCTCCTGCCTCGCGGCAGTCCGTCATGCGCTCTTGCATCTCGACCACCAGGGCCCCGAGTACGGCCACGGCTTCGCGGCGGCAGGTGGCCAGCGCGCTCAACCGCCGGGCGAACAGGCCCAGTTCCATGCCGCCTTTGCAGTCGATGCCGACCAGGGCGACGGGTTGCGGCGCCAGTTCGGTGACCAGCCGCGCCAGCAGCGTGGACTTGCCCGACCGCGTGGCCCCGGCGATCAGCCAGTGCGGCACCAGCCGCAGGTCCATCACCCACGCCCCGCCGCTTTCCAGCGCACCCACCAGTGCCGCCAGCAGCCGGGGCGGGGCAGTGACGAGCCCGGGGCGTTGAAGCGGGTCGGTGGCCGTCGCGGTCAGCAGCACAAGGCCGCGTTCGGGGGAGGTGACCCGCACCGCGTGTACCTTCCAGGCGTGCGCCAGCGCATCGGCCGCCGCCAGGTAGCCCGCCGGGGTCTGCCCCGGATGCAGCCGCACCAAGACCGTCAGCCCCATGCGGGTCGCCCGGGGGAAGGACAGGCGCGGCGGCACCGGCCGCAGGGCCTCACCCTTGACCACCAGGTCACCCAGCAGCCCGCGGTGCGGACGGGGTGAGACAGCCAGGTCGGTGAGTATGGCGACCTTGCGCCAGGTCACCAGAACCCGGGCCGCGGTGATCGGGTAGCCGGTCAGGTACCAGTGCCAGGCCGGACGGCGCCGCTTCAACAGGCCGCCGCCGGCGAACACCCAGGCCAGCACTGCCAGCGCGAGCGCGATCATTAACCAGCTCATCCGGCGCCACCGGCCTTGACCGGGGTGGCGGTCGCGGGGGTGATGGCGTCGGCGCGGAAGCTGATCCCGTGCCGGTCGCCCATCTGCCACGAGAAGGCCACCAGGCCCGTAAGGCGCAGCTCCGCGCCCTCGGTGACGCCCTTGGGCTCTCCGGGCACGGCCACTTCGATGACGGAGGCGCGCCGCCCGTCCTGACGGACCATTACACCCACGGTGTAGACGGTGTTCCCGTCGCGGTCCTTCTTGATCTCTCCTGTGTCGTAGTTGCTGAGCTTGGCTTCGGGGGCGACGGCGCACCGCAGTACGCCGAGGCGGGAGGTGTCCACGGGTATGGACTGCATTGCTTGGGTCTCCTTGACCTCTCGACAACGCCAGCACGTCACTCGTACTGACGAGTGACAAGGATGCATGGCTTGACGTCGAGCCGCAAGAACTTATGCTGACGAGTGACGTACATGTGAGGCATGCCACGCAGAGAGAGGCTGGTCATGGACGGACTCCAGCGCCCCGGAGCGCTCTACAAGCAGGTAGCCGCCGCCATCCGGGACGCCATCACCACCGGCGAGTTCGAACCCGGCACCCTGCTGCCGTCCGAAACCCAGCTCATCGAGCGCTACCACGTCTCCCGCCCGACCGTCCGCAACGCCATCGCCGCCCTACGCACAGAAGGACTCATCGAGGTCATCCACGGCAAAGGGAGCTTCGTACGCGGCCGGCCGAGCGCCAGCGCCACCGTGGACCGCACCGTCACCCGCGACGCGGACGGGGCGTACTCCACCGGACTACAGGGGTGGGAGCTTGCCGAAGCGCCCAGCATCTACCGCACCCACACCACCGCCGAGACCGCTCCACTCCTCGGACTGGACGAGGACGAAGCACTGTTCGGCATCGACCGGCTGTACGTCGACCCGGCCACGGGCACCCGCCTGGCGTACCGGATGCTGCTGCCGTTCGCCACCGCCGAGGGCACCAAACTGGCCGAGCACCCCGACGCCGAGTCGGCCAACGTCTACGCCATCCTCGAAGCGGCCGGACACAACCTGACCTGGGTCGAGTACGCCGCCGCCCGCATGCCCCTGCCCGACGAACGCACCGCCTTGCAACTCCCCGACGCCACCCCGGTCCTGCACACCACCCGCGTCACCCACGGCACCGACGACCGGCCGCTACTCCTTGAGGAACTGCGCACCAGCGGGGAACGCGCCCGCACCGCCTACCGCATCACCACCGACAGCCCGCGTCATCTAACCCCCGTACGCGACTGACGGCCGGAACGAGCCTCTACGGGCCGTGCACGCCTATAGAGTTCCGAGCCAGCCGGGCTGGCCTGCAAACGAGACGTGGCATGTTGGGTCGTTGTGCAGGTGGGTACGAGGCCGCTAGTCAGGGTGCCCCGGGGGTGTGGGTCGTTATGGGTGCGAGCAGGTGGCGAGAGAGCCGGCTTCTGCTAATCGTGGCCGGGCTGGTCCTGTTGGCCTCCGCTCCCGCCATCCTGACGGCATTCGACGTCACCAATACATGGGCACTCGGCTGCGCGGCAGGGGGCGCGGCGGTCCTGGTCGGGGTGGCCGCGGTGTGGCAGGAGCGCTACCAACGTGCCGCCCAGCAACGCGACGAGCATGCCCTGAAGGTCCAAGACGGCTGCCTGGTCCTCCCCAACGGGCGCTTACCCACGGTGGCGCAAGCAGCTGACCCTCTCCGACTCGGTGTGCACCCCGCCCCCAGCATCGCCCTCAGCCCGCCGGACCAACCTCAAGCAGCCGCGGCCGCCGCGGCGGAGCGGGTCCCGGTGTACGTGCCACGCGATATCGACGGGGAGTTACGCGAACGGCTGGCAGGCGGTGGTTTCGTATTGCTGGTGGGAGATTCCACCGCGGGCAAGTCCCGCGCGGCTTACGAGGCGATGCGCGCGACGCTGCCGGGCCACGTGCTGATTGCACCCCGGGATCGTGCGGCCATCCCGGCGGCACTGGCGCAGGCCGCCGGCACCAAGAAGTGTGTGCTGTGGCTCAACGACCTGGAACAGCACCTGGGTACCGGCGGGCTCACCCGGACTGGCGTAGCAAAGGTTCTGGGGGGCAGCGGTCACCACCGGGTCATCCTGGCCACCCTGCGCGCCGCGGAACAGGCCCGCCTCACCGACAGCACAGCCATCCAGGACGAGGCCGGCCGCGTCGCCTCTAGCGAAGCCCGCGAAGCCCTGGAACAAGCTCACACCCTGCGCCTGGAGCGGATCTTCAGCACCGCCGAACTGGCACGCGCCGAGACCTGCGAGTGGGACCCGCGGATCGCCGATGCCTTGCCCCACGCCGACACCTACGGCATCGCCGAATACCTCGCCGCCGGCCCGGACCTGCTGCGTGACTGGCTCGACGCCTTCAGCCCCAACACCGACCCCAACGCCCCTACCCACCCCCGCGCAGCAGCCTTGATCGCCGCCGCCATCGACATCCGCCGAGCCGGCCACACCGCGCCCCTTCCTCGCCGCCTGGTGCAGGTCACCCACGAGCACTACCTCACCCAGCGCGGAGGGGCCCGCCTGCGGCCGGAACCGCTACAGCACGCGTGGGACTGGGCCACCCGGCCACGCAGGGCCACCACCGCACTCCTGCAACCCGAAGACGACGACTGCGTTCACGTCTTCGACTACCTCACCGACGTCGTCCAACGCCAAAGCGCCCCCGGCGAACACGTCCCCGACGACACTATTCGCACCACTCTGTCCGAGTGTGCTGCTGACGATGCCGACCAGATCGCCGCAACCGCATACGACCAAGGTCGCTTTCACCTGGCGGAGAACGGCTGGCGCACCGCCCACCGAGCCAGGAAAGCCACCTCCGGCCCAGAACACCCCCGCACCCTGATCAGCCGCAACAACCTCGCCCTCGTGCTGCGGGCGCTGGGGCGGCTGGAGGAGGCCGAGCGCGAACACCGAGCCGTCCACGACATCTACGCCCGAGTGCTGGGCCCAGAACACCCCGACACCCTGACCAGCCGCAACGATCTTGCCCGCGTACTGCAGGATCTAGGGCGGCTGGAGGAGGCCGAGCGCGGACACCGGGCCGCCCTGGACATCCGCGCCCGAGTGCTGGGCGCAGAACACCCCGACACCCTGACCAGCCGCAACGATCTTGCCCGCGTGCTGCAGGCGCTGGGGCGCCTAGAGGAGGCCGAGCGCGGACACCGGGCCGCCCTGGACATCCGCGCCCGGATGCTGGGCGCAGAACACCCCGACACCCTGACCAGCCGCAGCAACCTCGCCCGCGTGCTGCAGGCGCTGGGGCGGCTGGAGGAGGCCGAGCGCGAACACCGGGCAGTCCACGACACCCGCGCCCGAGTGCTGGGCCCAGAACACCCCGACACCCTGATCAGCCGCAACAACCTCGCCCGCGCGCTGCAGGATCTAGGGCGGCTGGAGGAGGCCGAGCGCGAACACCGAGCCGTCCACGACATCTACGCCCGGGTGCTGGGCCCAGAACACCCACGCACCCTGATCAGCCGCAGCAACCTCGCCAGCGTGCTGCGGGCGCTGGGGCGGCTGGAGGAGGCCGAGCGCGAGAACCGGGCCGCCCTGGACATCCGCGCCCGGGTGCTGGGCCCGGAGCACCCGGACGCCCTGATCAGCCGCAACAACCTCGCCCTCGTGCTGCGGGCGCTGGGGCGGCTGGAGGAGGCCGAGCGCGAACACCGAGCCGTCCACGACATCTACGCCCGAGTGCTGGGCCCAGAACACCCCCACACCCTGACCAGCCGCAACAACCTCGCCCGCGTGCTGCAGGCGCTGGGGCGGCTGGAGGAGGCCGAGCGCGAACACCGAGCCGTCCACGACATCCGCGCCCGAGTGCTGGGCCCAGAACACCCACGCACCCTGATCAGCCGCAACAACCTCGCCAGCCTGCTGGCCGAACTTGAGCGCCCCAACGACTCCTAGGCCGCTGGTTAACGCCCGGTGCCGCACCGTAAAGAACCCGCCGTGACCGGACACGGCTGAACAGACTCGGACAGAGACAAGACAAGGACTCGGAGAGCCAAGTGTCGAAACCTGTCTCTACTTACTCAAGGGCGCGCCTTGCGGCGCGCCGGGCGGCCGGGGCGCTCCCGGCGGGCGTGCGGCCTGGCGGCCGATCCCGCCAGGCGCCCGCCGCCCTGTCGCCGAGGACGGGCCCTTGGTAGCCGTAGCCAGCTCGCACCGCCCGGTTCCAGTGGCGCCGGGCTGGCGTGGCTGGGGCGGGTGGCTTACGAGGCTTGAGACAGCCACCATGGGGCGGGGCCCTAAGATCATGGGGCCACATCGGCCCATTACGGGCAGGTCCACAACCAGCCCGATCGCCGGTGAGCTTACGGCCCCATGATCTCCCACCCCATGGCAGCTCCCGTCCCAACCCTCTCCAGCCACCCGCGCTCACAGGCGCGCACACGCCGGCCGCGTTCACAGACGGCGGATCAACTGGCCTTGCGCAGCCTCCCCGCGGAGCCCCGGGCGAGCCGGGCGATCTCCCGCACCGTTGCTACCGGGAGCACCAGCCGCACCACCCCCGCACCGTCACACCCGGTATCCGCCCGCGCCCGCACCCCGGACGTGTCCACGCCCGCGGACCCCAGCGCGCCGGCCAACTCGTCCGCCGCCGTCTGCGCCTCATGCCAGCCGCTCAGGTAATCCACCCCCGGCAACCACACCACCGCATCCAGGTCGAATGCCTCCTCCTCTTCAAACCCCGCGTCCCCAGGGTCACCCATGTGCCGGATCACTCCTTGACCGTTGTCTCTGGCCGAACTCCCCAACCGATCTGCCGAGTTGGACCAAGACACGACGAGCGCCCCGGTACCCTCGGCACCGGGGTCGCACGCGGCTCCCAGCCGGACCACCCTCTCCCGCCAAGGTTCGGGGTGGTCCGGTCATCAGCTCTCCGGCAGCGTCAAGACGCCGATCACGCTCACGTGCCGGTCGAATATCCGCTGTTACTGCACGTCGCGCTCTTGCCGTTTGAAGTCATGCGGCCACCGATGCCGGGCAAGTCATGATCATCACCTCCCCCCACGCAGAAGCCGCCTTTGGGTGGGCCCGGCCCCGCGCCTGCGAGGATTAGACAGGTCACAGGGCCGGGCCCTATCGGCGAAGGGAGGGAGCGCTTCGCCGACCATCCCCGCAACACCCACAGGGCGAGGCACCACGGGGGAGCTGTAAGGACGAGAGCGCCGGTCCCTTGCATCCACGGCACTCCGCCCTGCCTCTCAGGTAGAGCCGACACCCTTGCCACCCGACGCCGAAAAAGGGCTGATCAGTTGAGGCGGGCCGCCGGAGCCGGCACAACGACGGCCCGCCCGGCCCGCCCGATCCTGCGAAGCTTCTACGCAGGACCAGGCGGGGGTCTACCTGATCACCACGGGCACGGGGGTGGCCAGGAGTGCCGAGCATCAAGAGGAGTTCCCCTTTTGCGCCAGCCACACGGACACCACCACGCACGCCGTGATCCATAACACGACCATCAACCGTTGCCGCACGACGCATCGCCCTCATCTGACGGAGCATCACTCGTCGCCGCAGCCGGATCGACCACCACAGCCCAGACGGTCTTGCCGATCTCACGCTCTTCGACCCCCCAGGAAGCGGTGAACTCCTCAACCAGGTGCAGCCCGAAGCCCCCGTCATCACCGGGCACACGCGGCACTGGCCACACATCCGAGGCGTCATGCACCTCGATACGCACCCCACCGTCCTGACGGACGAAGCGCGTAGCGACCTCCCGCCCCGGCGCACCCGCATGCACGACCGCGTTCGTGACCAGTTCCGAGGCCACCAGGACAGCCGGTTCCGCGATCCCGGCCAGATCCCACCGGGCCAACGCCTTACGCAACTGAGCCCGCGCCAGCGCCACACACCGGGGATGCCGCCGCCACTTCCACGTCATCACCGCGTGTTCATCTCTCGCCGCTGCCGTCGTCCTCATGGCCAGCAGGATGGGCGAAGAGGTGCCGATCTCGATTCCCAGCGAGGGGGGTACCCATGATGGGTACACTCCGGGGATGGATCGGCTGCTGATTCCGTAGAGACAGATGGCAGGGAACTCGCATGTCAGACCACATGTCGCCAGCCGCTCTACCGGCGCACGTCCTCAACCGGGCCGATGTGCAGGCCGCACTGCAATGCCATGATTTCGGCAAGGTGTTCAAGCTGGCTCGGCAATGGGGCGGAATCAGCTTCGTGAAGATCGCCAATGCCTGCGACATCAAGCCCGAGCGGGTAGGGAGGTTAGCCCGGGGCGAGGGTGCGATCACCACCTACGAGAAGATCACGCGCATTGCGGATGCACTGGCCATCCCCGGTCATCTCGTCGGTTTGGCGCCACGCCCTTGGGAGCAGGCGCAACCGGATGGGGCACCGAGTGGCCAAGAGAGTCACCCGCTGCTTCTACCTGATCATTTGAGCGCGGTAGGTGTCCCTGGGCCCGGTAGGGCGGCAACAGCCGATCAAGAAGGAGACGACGTGCAGCGCAGGAGGATCCTTGCGGCCACAGGGCTCATAGGAGTCGCCAGCATGCTCCCCGAGAGCGGGGCGGGATCTCGTCTTGGGCGTCGGGACGTAGAGCATCTGCGGTTGCGTTCTTCCCGGCTTCGCCGCTTGGACGACGTTCTGGGCGGGGCGGATACACGCCACGTCTACCGCGCCGAGTTGGACGACACGGTGCGCCTGATGCGCCGCGCCAGTTACTCGGAGGCGACTGGAAGGCAGTTGCTCACCGTTGTCGCCGAACAGGCGCAGCAAGCAGGTTGGGCCGCATTCGACGCCGGAGACCAGCGGGAGGCGTCCGCCCTCTACCGGCGAGCGCACGAGGCTGCCAGAGAGGCGAAGAACACGGCCCTTGAGGGCAATGCCCTTGCCTTCCTCGCGTATCAGCAGGTCAGTAGCGCAGCGTCAGGAGTGGCCACTGCGGTCGCATCGTGCAATGCCGCGGGATCCGATGTGCCGCCCAGCGTCCGCGGTCTGCTGTACGAACGCCGGGCCTGGGCTCATGCCCGTGCCGGAGAGGCGAAAGAGACGGAACGCGCACTCGCTCAAGCAGAGGAGGCTCTGAACAGCAGCGCCAACGACCCGGGACCCGAGTGGGCATCATGGGTCGACGGACGTGAGTTGCAGATCATGAAGGGCCGCTGCTGGGCGGAGTTGCACCGCCCGCTGCGTGCCGTACCCGAACTCGAAGCCGCTCTTGCCGACTTCGACGACGCACACGCCCGCGACAAGGCTCTCTACCTCTCGTGGCTCGCACACGCCTATCTGGACGCCGGGGAGGTCGAGCAGTCTGCGAAGGTGATCGGCAGGGTGATCGATCTTTCGGCGGGAGTCGGCTCCGTTCGTCCCAGGCAGCGCGCCCGCACCTTCTTGACCCGCTTGCACCCTCACCGGTCGTTGGAGGCCGTCGCCGAGGTGCTGCGCCGGGCCGCATAAATCAGGTTGGTCCGTTGCCTGGTTCCTCTGCCACCGTCTGACGTACCCAGTCCAGACAGCGCTGCGCGCCGGCAATAATCGGGACGGCCGTGATCTCCGGGTTGTCCCACGGGTGGTGCTCTAGCAGGTGCGTTTCAAGCGCCATGTAGCGGTCCGCCGTGGTCTTGAAGATCACCTGCCATTCCTCGCCCTCACCGAACTCCCCCAGATGCCAGAACAGCGAGACCACCGGGCCGACCACTTGCACACCTGCCGCCAACCGCGCTTGCGTCGCGCTCCGGCCGAGCGCCACGGCCGCTTCCCTGGTCTCAGTCGCCGTGTAGACCTGTACGAAGTCACTCATGCTCCGAGGCTATCGATGACGGGAACCCGTGACAGCTAACGCCAGCACACTGCTCCCGTCATCGATCAACCCCTAGTAGACTGTGTTTAGCAAGTTTTCCCGATCGAGCGGTACATGCAGTCGGCGTTCTCCAGCAGTTGCAGCACCGCGTCCCGGTTGCGGCTGGTCTCCCGCTCGATGACCTCGTCGGGCGGGTAGAACCCGCCGCCGCCCGCCGAGCCGGGGTACATCTCGAACGTGTAGCTGAACACCTTCTGGTCGGCCCAGAGCCAGTCGTTGATCGACCCGTCCGTGATGTACAGGTCGCTGGACTGCTGCGGCGTGTAGCCGTTGCTCGCGGCCATCTTCTCCCCGACCGCGGCGAACGCGTCGTGGTCGTCCTGCGTCAGCCCCGGCGCGGTGTCGTCGTACGTGTACCCGTACGGCCACAGCACCAGCTCGCTGTACGTGTGGAAGTCGATCCCCGCGGTGATCTGCTGCTCGCCGCCCACGACCCGGCTGCGCGCGAAGTCGGCGACGACCTTGACCTCCGGGGCCGACTCGCCGGCGCTGCCGCGGTAGGTGTCGCTCGACGGGCTGCCGGAGGAGCCGCCGCAGCAGCCCCACTGGTAGTCCCAGTTGCGGTTGAGGTCCGTGCCGACCGCGCTGGAGCCGGAGTTCGGCTGGCGGTTCTTGCGCCAGCTGCGGTACGCGCCGGTGGCGATGTCGTACTCGCCGCCGTCCGGGTTCAGGTCCGGCACGATCCAGATCTCCCGGCCGTCGACGACGTCGGTGATCCGCTGGTCGGTGCCGTAGCCGTCGGCGAACTCGCCCATCAGGTACAGCGCCATCTCGACGGTCAGGTGCTCCCGGGCGTGCTGGTGGTGGGTGAAGAGGACCTCGGGCTCGTCCTCGTCGGCGCTCACGTTGTCGCTGATCTTGACCGCGACGATGTCGCGGCCCTCGTGCGAGGTGCCGATGACCTGCTTGCTGACGAGGTCCGGCTGCTCGCCGATGATCCGGTCGATCTCCGCGGTCATCTCCGCGTAGTTGTGGTAACCGGAGTCGGCCGGCGGGAAGTCGAGCGTCGTGGGGGGCTCGCCCGCGAGCCGGGCCGGCGGGGCAGGAAGCTGCTCCAGCCGGTAGCCGAGGGCGCGCAGCTGCCGGGCCTGGGCGCCGTCGGCGGAGACGACCACGGAGTGGTCGCGGGCCTCGTCGACGGACACGCCGGTGGCGGCGAGGCGGGTACGGGCCTCGCGGCCGGTCTGGCCCGCGATCTCGTACTGGCGGATCTGCTCGTCCGGTTGGGCCTGCGCGGCGCTCGTCGCGCCCGTCCGCGCCGGCCCGTCGGAGGGCTCCGCGCCGGCGGCGCTGAGCGCGCCGGCTGCGGTGAGGGAGAGCACCGCGGTCAGGGTCACCGACCGAATGCGTAGTCGCATGCCTGCTCCTGGATGTGGAGGGTGTGGGGTGGTGCATGGCGACGTCGTGTCGTGTGGGGCTGTGGTGCGCGTCAATGGTTCTGAACCTGGCGTGGTCAGGTCAAGAGGACGCCGGGTGCCCGCAGGTGTGTTCCGTCGCGTACGCCCTCTTGTGCGGCCCTCCGCGGATCCCTTTCAATGCCGGAGATCGCAGGGGGGACGAGCTGCGAAGGAGCCGCTCATGGCTGACCGCACCGGGCCTGCGTCCGCACCGCCGGAGATGAGAAAGGCCAAGTGGCGCTACATCGGGCCGGGAATCGTCGTCGCCGCCACCGGCGTGGGCGCCGGGGACCTGGTGGCCACGCTGCTCGCCGGCAGCAAATTCGGCTACACCCTGCTCTGGGCCGCCGTCATAGGCTGCGTCGTCAAGGTCGCCCTCGCCGAGGCCGTCGGCCGCTGGCATCTGGCCACCGGCCGCACCCTGTTCGAGGGCTGGCGCACCCTCGGCGTCTGGACCTCCGTCTACTTCGCGATCTACGTCGTCGTCTGGGGCTTCGTCTACGGCGCCACCGCGATGTCGTCCTCCGCGCTGCCGCTCGTGGCGCTCTTCCCCGACGGGCCGGACCTGAAGGTGTGGGGCATCCTCACCGGCCTGGTCGGGCTGGCCTTCGTCTGGTTCAACCGCTACGCGGTCTTCGAGAAGGTCATGACGGTCCTCGTCGGCGTCATGTTCGTGGTCGTCGTCTACGTCGCCGTCCGCGTCACCCCGAACGCCGGTGACGCCTTCGCCGGACTGTGGCCCACGCTGCCCGACGGCTCGCTGCTCTACACCCTGGGCCTGATCGGCGGCGTCGGCGGCACGATCACCATGGCCGCGTACGGCTACTGGGTCAACGCCAAGGGCTGGACCGACATCGGCTGGCTGAAGGTGATGCGGCTGGACAACCGGGTCGCGTACATCACCACCGGTATCTTCGTCGTCGCGATGCTGCTCGTCGGCGCGGAGCTGCTGCACTCCACGAACCTCTCGCTGGAGTCGGGCGACAAGGGCCTGGTCGACCTCGGCGACATCCTCCAGGAGCGGTACGGCCCGGCCACCGCGAACCTCTTCCTCGTCGGCTTCTTCGCCACCTCGTTCACCTCGCTCATCGGCGTCTGGCACGGCGTCAGCCTGCTCTTCGCGGACTTCGTGGAGAACGTGCGCGGCGGGCGCGGCGCCGGCGACGGCAGCGCGCGCGAGGTGGCCGCCGGCAGCCGCGAGCGGTCGCTGCCGTTCCGCGCGTACCTGCTGTGGCTGACGTTCCCGCCGATGGCGCTGCTCTGGCTCGACGAGCCGTTCGCCATCGTCATCACGTACGGCGTGCTCGGCGCGTTCTTCATGCCGTTTCTCGCGCTGACGCTGGTGTGGCTGCTCAACACCGACCGCACGCCGCGGCAGTGGCGCAACGGCGCACTCAGCAACTCCCTGCTGACCGTCTCCGGGCTGCTCTTCATCGTGCTGTGCGTGCAGCAGATCAGGGACCTGCCCTGGTAGCGGGGTCGGTGCCCCGGTAGGAAAAGGGCCCGCCCGCCCGGGTTGCGCCGGGCGGGCGGGCCGGGGCCGTCGGCGCGGCCGGCAGTGCGGGAGGCGGCCGGCCGCGGACGGCCGGTCAGGGCAGGGCGTGCACGTGCGGTCCCACGGCGCTGGACCAGGCGTTGCCCGCGGTGGCGTCCCAGTTGGTCGACCAGGTCATCGCGCCGCGCAGGTCGGGGTACGTCCGCGGCGGCTTGAACGAGCCGCAGTTCGTGCCGCGGGCGAGGCAGTCGAGCGCGGCGTTGACGACGGACGGCGCGGTGTAGCCGCCGCCCGCGGCGCGGGTGGACGCCGGCACGCCGAGGCCGACCTGCGAGGGCGCCAGCCCGCCTTCGAGCTGGATGCAGGCCAGGGCGGTGAGGAAGTTGACCGTGCCCTGGGCGTACACGCCGCCGTCGCAGCCGAGCATCGTGCCGCTGTTGTAGTACTGCATGTTGACGACGGTGAGGATGTCCTTGATGTTCAGCGCCGTCTTGAAGTACTCGCCGGCGGTCGACTGCATGTCGATGGTCTGCGGCGCCATCGTGATGACGAGGTCGGGGCCCGCATTCTGCGACAGCTGGCGCAGCGCCTGCGTCATGTAGGTGGAGTTGACGCCGTTCTCCAGGTCGATGTCGACCCCGTCGAATCCGTACTCCTGCATGAGCGCGTACAGGCTGTTCGCGAAGTTCACGGCCGCAGCCGCGGAGTTCACCGAGACCGTGCCCTTCTCGCCGCCGACCGAGATGATCACGGACTTGCCGGCCTGCTGCTTGGCGGCGACGTCCTGCTTGAACTCGGCGACGGTGTAGCCGCCGAGCCCGGCCGAGTCGAGGTTGAAGGCCACCGCGCCCGGCGTGGCGGTCGCGTCGGCGAAGGCGACGGCGATGATGTCGTACTGGCTGCTGACGTCGCGGATCTTCTGGACCGTCGCGCCGTTGTTGAAGTTCTGCCAGTAGCCCGTCACCGCGTGCTTCGGCACGCCGGGGCCGCCGCCGTTGTCGGGCGCGGTGGTGCCCGTGACGGCCGCGGACTTCGGCGACTCGCCGGCGGCGTTGGTCGCGGTCACCTGGAACTGGTACGCGGTCGACGGCGTCAGCCCGGTGACGGTCGCGGAGGCGCCGCTCGTGCTGAGGACCTTCGTGCCGTCGCGGTAGACGTTGTAGCCGGTCGCGCCGGTGACCGGCGACCAGCCCAGCGAGACGGAGCGGGCGGCGGTGCCGGTGACGTCGAGCGCGGTGGGCGCGGCGGGGATGGTGCCCGGGTCGCCGCCGGGGCCGGTGAGCGTGATGTCGTCGGCGTGGTAGGCGGGCTGGCCGTACCAGCCGTGGGTGTAGACCGTCACCGAGGTGGTGTTCGGCCCGGTGGTGAAGCCGGTCTTCAGCTCGGTGTACGAGGACGCCCCGGAGGTCCAGGTCGAGACGTCGGTGGTGCCGGTGCCGCTCGCGCCGAGGTAGATGTACGAACCCTGCACCCACGCGCTCAGCTGGTACGCGGAGTTGGGCTTGACGGCGACGCTCTGCGTGCAGCGGGCGTTGTCCTGCCCCGCCGGGGTGGCGCGCAGCGCCGCCGTGCCGGAGTGCACGGGGGTGGCGACGGTGGTGCCTGCGGTACCCGAGCAGGTCCAGCCGCTGAGGCCGGACTCGAAGCCGGGGTTCTGGACGAGGTTGGGCTCGGCGCTCGCGGCCAGCGGGGCGCCGAGGAGCGTGGCGATCAGGCCGCCGGCCGCGGCGACGGCGAGCCGGCGGAAGGACCTGCGGGCGAAGGGCCTGCGGGTGGTGGGGACGGCGTGAGCCGTGCGGGGCTGGCTGGGTCTGCGTGCTCGGAACACGGGGGCCTCCGTATCGGGGGAGCGCGTGAGGAGCGGGACCGTGCGGGGTAGTCGGTGGCGGGTGCGTACGGCGCAGGGATGGTGCGGCTCGGTGCAGGGTGTGCGCCGCACAACTTGGTCCAGACCAATGCGGGTGTCAAGTCTTCCCGTACGGGAGGCGCACGGGGAAGGGCCGCGTCCGCCCGGTCCCCGGCCGGCCGCCGCGCACCCCCAACCCTCTTTGCACAAAAGGTGTTTCCGCAGCCCACGTCCCGGTTATGGTGCTCAGAGCGTGTCTGAGACCGGTGGGGGGACGCCCGACGTGCCAACAGCCATCGCAGTCACCAGCCCCGACCTCGTGCTCCCCGCCCCCGGCCGGCACGGGCCGCTCGGCCGGCAGGGCCCGCCCGGCCTCCCGGGGCCCACGGTGATGGCGCTCCGCCACCCGCGGGAACAGCCCCTGGAGGAGGCGCTGGCGGAGGTGTCCGCCGTGCTGGAACAGCACGGCTTCCTTGTCGTGCTCCACCCCGCCGCCGCACCCGCAGCCGTCGTCCGCCGGCTGCACACCGTGCGGTCGGTGCTGGAGAGCGACCGGATGGCGCTGATCCCGCTGCCGTTACCGCCGCTGGCCGTCGCCGTCATCGCCCGCCAGCTGCTCCAGCTGTCCACCGCCGACCTCGGCGCCGGCGTACTGGCCACCGCCGCCCGGCTGCTCACGCACTACATCCACGCGGGCGCGGTGCTCGGCAGCGTCGCCAAGCTCGACCGGGTGCCGGTCACCCTGGGCGCGCACGCCCGCTCCTGGGTGCCCGGCGCCCAGTTCGCCGTCCTCGCCGCGCCCCGCCCCCAGCTCGTACGGATCGGCCGCGACCCCGTGCCGCCGGGGCCCGACTTCGCCACCGGGCTCGTGCACGCCTCCGGGCGGGCCGACGCGGCCTGGGTCACCGGCGAACTGGCTGCCGGCTGGCGGGTGCAGGCGATGGAGATGGCGCCGCTGCCGGCCGCGTCCGCGCCGTGGTGGGCGACGGAGAAGGTGTGCGAGTTCGCCGCCGGGATCACCGACCCGCTGGTGCTGAGCCGGCTGGTGGCGTCGGTGCAGCGGGCGCGCTGCTCGTGGTGCGGGCTGGAGATCATCGGCGACCGGTGCCTGCTGTGCGCCACCCCGGTGCCCCCGGGCCCCGCCGCCCCGTCGCCCGCGCCGCCGCGGGCGGTGCCGCAGGCCATGCCGCAGGCCGTGTCCCAGGCCGTACCGCAGTCCATGCCGCAGGCCGTGCCGCCGCAGGGCGCGCCCCCGCCCGTGGCGCAGCCGCCGCCGCAGCAGTCCGCAGCGCAGCCGCCGCACCGGCCCGCCGCCGGCGCGGCCATACCGTCACCCCCCGAGATCAACCGTTGAGGTCCCGTCGATGAACTCACGCCAGCGTCGCGGCATCATCCTCGTCCTGCTGTCGGTCCTCGTCGCACTCGGCGCCTTCGCCGGCGTGCTGGCGTTCGTCAGCGACGTGGAGTCCAAGGTCGGCGACGAGGCCACCGCGTACCGGCTCACCACCGACGTCGAGGCGTACGAGCCGCTCGGCGCCGACCAGTACGAGAAGACCACCATGCCGAAGCGCTGGCTGCCCGACACCGCGGTCACCGACCCGGACGAGCTGGCCGGGAAGGTCGCGCTTACGCCGCTGAAGGAGGGCTCGCTGCTGCAGAGCGACATGGTCAGCGGCCGCCCCGAACTGGAGCCCGGACAGCAGGAGATCGCCATCATGATCGACGCCTCCACCGGCGTCGCCGGGAAGATCACCCCGGGCGCCCGGGTCAACATCTTCGCCACCTTCGACGCCCAGGGCGACGGCGACAAGCCTGTCTCCCAGGTGATCGTCGCGGGCGCCCGCGTCATCGACGTCGGCGAGCTGACGCCGATCGAGCGCACCGGCGACGACGACCCCCGGGCCGACGAGGGCGAGGCCGTGCCCATCACCTTCGCCCTGGCCACCTCCGACGCGCAGCGCGTGGCGTACGCGGAGTCCTTCGCCACCCACGTGCGCCTCGCGCTGGTCGCCCCCGGCGAGGAGGACGCGGACATCGCCCCCGAGGACCGCACGTACACCCTCGACGAGGACCGGTGAGGGGCCGCACATGACCATCCGCATCCGGCGAGGGGCCGCCGCCCGGCCCACCTGCGCGGCGGAAGGAGGCCGGCGGCCATGACCGTACGCATCCAGCCCGTCATCGCCGACCCCGACGCCGCCCGCGCCACCGTCTCGCTGCTCCACCAGCTGCCCGACGCCGAGCCCGCCGCGCCGATCGGCGACTCCGTCGCGCTGCTCGACCACCTCGCGACGCTCGCCGGCACCGGCGTGGCCGAACTGCCCGAGGTGCTCCTCGTCCACGAGCGGATCGGGCCCGTGCCGGCGCTGGAGCTGATCCGCGACGTCGCGCTGCGCTTCCCCGCCGTCGGCACCGTCCTCGTCACCGCCGACACCTCGCCCGCCGGCTACTCCGCCGCCATGGACGCCGGCGCCCGCGGCGTCGTCGGGCTGCCGCTCGCGTACGAGGAGCTGGCCGCCCGGGTGCAGGCCGCCGCGCAGTGGAGCGGTGGCGTCCGGCGGCACCTCGGCGCCGCGACGGGGCCGGAGGCGTTCGGCGGCCCCGGCGGCACGCTGGTCACCGTCAGCGGGGCGAAGGGCGGCGTCGGCACCACGGTCGCCGCGGTGCAGCTCGCGCTCGCCGCGCGGGCCGCCGGGCGGCACGTGGCGCTGGCCGACCTGGACCTGCAGTCCGGGGACGTCGCCTCGTACCTCGACGTGCAGTTCCGCCGCTCGGTCGCGGACCTGGCGGGCATCAAGGACATCTCGCCGCGCGTGCTCCAGGACGCCGTCTTCACCCACCACACCGGCCTCGGCCTGCTGCTGGCGCCCTCGGAGGGCGAGCGGGGCGAGGACGTCGACGACCGGGCCGCGCGGCAGACGCTGAGCGCGCTGCGGTCGCGCTACGACGTGGTGGTGCTCGACTGCGGCAGCCAGGTGACCACGCCGAACGCCGCGGCCGTCGAACTCGCCGACGTCGCGCTGCTGGTGACGACGCCGGACGTGATCTCCGTACGCGGCGCGAAGCGCATGCTGCGGCTGTGGGACCGGCTGCAGATCCGCAAGGCGGAGGACACCGTCGTGCTGGTCAACCGGCTCACCAGGAACACCGAGATCCAGCCGTCGATCATCGCGCGGGCCACCGGGACGACGGTGGCGCGGACGGCGGTGCCGGCGGCGTTCAAGGAGCTGCAGCCGCTGGTGGACGCGGGGCGGCTGCAGGACCTGGAGCAGAAGTCGACGGTCCGGCAGGCGCTGTGGGCGGTGGCGGGGGAGCTGGGGCTGACGGTGGTGCCGGACCAGGCGGGTCCGGGTGCGGGAGCGGGGCCGGGCGCCGGTGCGGCCGGCGGCCCGGGGGCGCTCGGTGGCGCCGCACAGCGGGCGTTGGGCGCGGGCGCCGGTCCGGGCGCCGTCGCCGCCGGCGGCCGCGGCGCGGGGCCCGCACCGCAGGTCGCCCCGCCCGGCGCCAAGCCGGCGCTGCCGCCCGGCGCCCCGGGCGCGCCCGGGCCCGGCCGCGGGGGGCGGCGCTGGGGGGACCGGGGGCAGGTGTCGGTGGAGTTCGCCGGGATGCTGCCGCTGATCGCGCTGGTCCTCGTCGTCGTCTGGCAGTTCGTCCTCGTCGGCTACACGTACTCGCTCGCCGGCAACGCCGCGGACATGGCCGCACGCGCCGCCGCCGTCGGCGACGACCCCGCCGCCGCGGCGGAGGAGGACCTGCCGGACGCCTGGGACGCCTCGGTGTCGGTCGGCACGTCGAACGGCGTCACGACCGCCACCGTCGACCTGAAGGTGCCGGTGCTCTTCCCGGGCGGGCTGGACTTCCCGTTCACGGTCAGCGGCACCGCGGGCGCGACGGACGAGGGAGGCTGACGGTGCGCAGCACGCTCCGCGGGGCGCCGGGTCCGGCCGGGAGCCGGAAGCCGCCTGCCCGCCGCCGGCCCGCCGGCCCGCCGGCGCGGCGTGCCGCCCAGGCCGGGCGCTGCGCGCCGGAGGCGGACGCCCCGCCGGCCGGGCCGGCCTGGCGCGAGGATCCCGGGTCACGGGACCGGGTGGCTGCTGGTGCCGGGCTCCGCGCGTCGCCGGTGGCGGAGGTCTCGCCGGGCCGGCCCGGCGGCCAGGCCGGGCGCTGCGCGCAGGAGGCGGGCACCCCGCCGGCCGGCCCGGCCAGGCGACGGCACCGCTCGTCCGCCGCAGGCGCCTCCCCGGTCTCGCCGCCCCGGCGAGGGGACCGCGGGTCCGTGGCCGTCGAGTACATCGGCTTCCTGCCCGTGCTCATCTTCATCGCGCTCGCCGCCGTGCAACTCGGCCTCGCCGCCTACACCGCCTCCCAGGCCGGCACCGCCGCCCGCGCCGCCGCCCGCATGGAATCCCTGGACGACCCGCCGTCCTCCGCCGGCGCCGCCGGCGAGGCGTCGATCAGCGACTGGCTGGACGCCGGCTTCGAGGTCTCCTCCGGCAGCGGCGAGGTCACCGTCACCGCCAGCGTCGAGATCCCCTCCGTCATCCCGGGCATCGGCAACTTCGGCTCGGTGGAGCGCAGCTCGACCATGCCGCGGGGGGAGGACTGACGATGAGCCTGCGGTCCCGTATCACCACCCCCGACCACACCACCGAAGGCCACGGCGAGACCCTCGTCCCCACCTACCGCGCCAAGCTCCTGGAGGAGATCGACCTCGCCGAGATGTCGGCGCTGTCGCCCGCCGAACGCCGCGCCCGGCTGGAGCGGGTGCTCGGCCACATCCTCAGCCGCGAGGGCCCGGTCCTCTCCACCGCCGAGCGCTCGCAGCTCATCCGCCGCGTCGTGGACGAGGCGCTGGGGCTCGGCATCCTGGAACCGCTGCTGGAGGACCCGAGCGTCACCGAGATCATGGTCAACGGCCCCGACCGGATCTACGTCGAGCGCGCCGGCCGCGTCGAGCAACTGCCGCTGCGCTTCGCCTCCGACGAACAGCTGATGCAGACCATCGAACGCATCGTCTCCACCGTCAACCGCCGCGTGGACGAGTCGACCCCGATGGTCGACGCCCGCCTGCCCACCGGTGAGCGCGTCAACGTCATCATCCCGCCGCTGTCCCTCACCGGGCCGACGCTGACGATCCGCCGCTTCCCGCGCTCGTACACCCTGGCCGAGCTCATCGGCCTCGGCACCCTCGACGAGCACATGCTGCTGCTGCTCTCCGGCCTGGTCCGGGCGAAGTTCAACGTCATCGTCTCCGGCGCCACCGGCGCCGGGAAGACGACCCTGCTGAACTCGCTGTCCGGGCTGATCCCCGAGCACGAGCGCATCATCACCGTCGAGGACGCCGCCGAGCTGCAGTTGCAGCAGTCGCACGTGATCCGGCTGGAGTCGCGCCCGCCGAACGTCGAGGGCAAGGGCCGGATCACCATCCGCGACCTCGTACGCAACTCGCTGCGCATGCGCCCCGACCGCATCATCGTCGGCGAGGTCCGCGGCGGCGAGACGCTGGACATGCTGCAGGCCATGTCCACCGGCCACGACGGGTCGCTGGCCACCGTGCACGCCAACTCCGCCGAGGACGCGCTGATGCGGCTGCAGACGCTGGCGTCGATGTCCGACGTCGAGGTCCCCTTCGAGGCGCTGCGCGACCAGATCAACTCCGCCGTCGACGTGATCGTGCAGCTCGCGCGGCACACCGACGGCACCCGCAAGATCGACGAGATCGTGATGCTGTCGTCCCGCGGCCGGGAGGTCTACCAACTGGTGTCCGTCTGCCGCTTCCGCGCCCTGCCGATCAGCTCGGACCGCATCGTCCGGGGCCAGTTCGAGTTCTCGCCGCTGCCGCGGCGCACCGGCGACCGCCTCTTCTACGCCGGCGAACCCGTCCCCCCGGCGTTCGGGGTGGCGCCGTCGGAGCGGCACCTGCAGACACGGGAGGCGAGGTGATGGACCGCCAGCAGCTGTTCGCACTCGTCGTCGGCCTGGCGCTGCTCGCCGGTGCGCTCGCCGTCTGCGGCGTCGCCGTCTACGCCTCCGGCCGCGCCCGCCGCGCCGAACTGCTCGACCGGCTCTCCGACGCCGGCGACCGCCGCCCCCGGCGCCGCTTCGCGGAGGTCGACCGGCGGGTGCGGCCGACGCGGATCGGCCGGTACCTGGAGCGGCGCATCGCGACGACCGGGCTGGACGTCACACCGGGCGAATTCACGGTGTACGCGCTCGGAGGCGTCGCCGTGCTCTGGCTGCTCGCCGACGCGCTGTTCGCCGCGTTCTTCGGCCCGATCTCCGGGCTCATCGGGCTGTGGTGCGCGCACGCCTACCTCAACTGGCAGCGGCAGAAGCGCATCGAGGCGTTCATCAACCAGCTCCCCGACCTCTCCCGCATCCTCGCCAACGCCACCCAGGCCGGCCTCGCCCTGCGCACCGCACTGGGCATAGCCGCCGAGGAACTGGAGGCCCCGGCCGGCGAGGAGCTGACCAAGGTCACCGACCAGCTCGCCGTCGGCGTGGCGCTCGACGACGCCCTCGGCGACCTCGCCGAGCGGCTGCCGTCGCGCGAGCTGTCCGTGCTCGTCTCCACGTTGGTGCTCTCCAACAAGGCCGGCGGCCAGGTCGTCGGCTCCCTGCGGAACCTCACCGGCACCCTCAACGACCGCAAGGAGACCCGGCGCGAGGTGCGTACCCAGCTCTCGCAGGTCACCCTGACCGCGTACACCGTGCCCGTCATGGGCATCGGCACGCTGCTGCTGACCGACCAGGTGATGCCCGGCTCCATCGAGCGCATGGGCTCCTCGCCGCTCGGCCAGGGCGCGGTGCTGACGGCCGTCGGGCTGTACGCGCTGGCCATCCTGCTCATCCGCCGGCTCGCGAAGATCGACGTCTGAAGGGCCGGGGACTCACATGGAATACGGAACCCTGGGCCTGCTCCTCGCCGCCGCCGTGGGCCTCGCCGTCTTCGGCGTCCTCAGCGGCATCCGCGTCTACCGCGCCGAGGTCAAGCTCCCCAGCGACCTCCAGGTGGCCCTGGAGATCGGCGCCACCCGCACCACCGCCGTGGGCTCGCTGATCGACCGGCTCGGGATGCGGTTCGCGCCGCTGGTGCTGAAGCTGATGGGCCGGCGGGCGGTGGAGAACAAGCGCCGCAAGATAGACCGCGCCGGCAACCCCGGCGGCCTGACGATCGACCGCTACGCCGCCCGCCGCGCCGTCTACGCCGCCATCGGCTACGGCGGCGCGCTCACCCTGCTCTCCTCCGGCCAGTGGGCCGGCGCCCTGATGCTGGCCGCCTTCGGCTACGGCTGGGCGGAGGTCGGCATCTGGGCGGCCGTACGCAAACGGCGCGACGTCATCGAACGCACGCTGCCCGACTTCCTCGACGTCCTCGCCGTGGTCGTCAGCGCGGGGCTCGGCTTCCGGCAGGCGCTGGACCGCGTCAGCGAACGCTACTCGGGCCCCTGGGCAGACGAACTGCGCATCACCCTGCGCCAGATGGACATGGGCGTCTCGCGCCGCCAGGCGTTCGAGGAGCTGCGCCGCCGCAACGACTCCGAGCAGGTCGCCCAGTTCGTCACCGCCCTCCAGCAGGGCGAGGACCTCGGCGCGCCGATCGTGGAGACACTGATACAGATCGCCACGGACCAGCGGCGCACCGACGCCCAGAACGCGCGCCGCCGCGCGTCCCGGGCCATCCCGAAGGCGACTCTGCTGATCACGAGCCTGATGGTGCCGGCGACGATCATCCTGCTGGTGACGGCGGTGTATCTGGGGTCGGGCTCGGAGTTCGGCGTGCTGACCGAGTAGCGGAGGGGGACTGCCGTGCCGGCGCTACGACACCAGCGGACGCACCTCCTCCGCCACCCACCGCACGAAGGCCACGGGATCCGGCTCGTCGGCCGTCGGCTGGAGCACCACTGTCGTCGCCCCGGCCGCCGCCCAGCGGTCCACGGCGGCCGCGACCGCCGCCGCGTCCCCGGCGACATGCGCCTCCGCGGCGGGATCCCAGCCCATCCGGCGGGCGTCCTCGGCGAGCCGGCGCTCGGCGCCGGGGCCGGTCGCGACGAGGATCGAGGCGACGAGCGGATGCTCCCCGCCCCGCCCGGCGGCCTCCCGCCCGGCCCGTACCGCCTCGGTGGCCTCCTGCACCACCTCGGGCGAGGCACCCCCGGCGAGGATCGTCCCGTCGGCCGACTCTCCCGTCAGGCGCAGCGTCTTGGGCCCCGTACCCCCGGAGAACACCGGCGGCGCGGCGGCCGGCGGCCAGGCCAGCCCGACGCCGTCGAGCTTGACGTACCGCCCGTCGACGGTGACCTCTTCCCCGGCGAGCAGCGCGCGCAGCGCGGTCAGGTGCTCCCGCAGCAACGTCAGCGGCGAGGCGGCCCGCGCCCCGACCTGCCCCATCCACGACTGCACCCCGTGCCCCACCCCGAGCGTCACCCGTCCGGGGAACAGCCGGTGCAGGGTGGCGGCCTCCATGGCGACCAGCGCGACGTTCCGCAGCGGCACGGGCAGGATCCCGATGGCGACGTGCACGCGCTCGGTCCAGGCGAGCACGGCGGCGGCGGTGGCGACCCCGCTCTCGTAGAAGCAGTCCTCCCACACCCACAACTCGTCGATCCCGGCCTCGTCGGCGGCCCGGGCCACGGCTCGAAGCTGCTCGGGAGGGAACTGGGGGATGAACACGGTGGCAAGTCTCGTCATGCGCCGACGGTACCCGGACCGCCCGACACCACCCGGCAGGCGGACATCCCGGCGTATTCCGCTCCGCCCTCTTCGCATGCGCGAGGGGTGTGTGGGACAGTCGGCGAGCGGCCGGTTACGCTGCGCACGTGGACGCGCTGCGGCGCGGGCCGCCGCAGGTGTAAGGCGGGCGGCGAGGGGGAGGACGGAAAATGACCGTTCCTGACGCCAAGTCCGCTGTTACCCACCACAATTGGCTTTACGGACCGACGGCAACGGCCGCGTTGTCCGACTCCGGAGGTAGACCGCATGTGGAAACCCAACGACGTGCTGCTGAGGTCCCTGGCCGCCACCCAGCGGCTGCGCCGCGGCCGCGAGCGCGATCGGGGGCAGACAGCGGTGGAGTATCTGGGAATCATCGCGGTCTCCGTGGTGATCGTGCTGGTACTCATCCAATCGGGGCTGGGGGACACGATCCTCAGCAAGATCAAGGCGCAGATCGACAAGCTGCCCTGAGGTCCGATGCCGGGCAGGCATTTCCCCTCTACATCACGGCCATCGGCGGACTGCTCTTCCTGGCCGTCGCGTACTTCGCCGTAGGCCAAGCCGTGGCGCACCGCAACTACGCCCAGGGGGCGGCCGATGCCGCCGCGCTGGCCGCCGCCCACGACGCGCGCGAGCAGTTGTCGGAGGGGTTGCTGGACACGCTCCTCGACCCGGACTCGTGGGACGACCTCCTCGGAGGCGAGGGCTTCGAGTACGGGTCCGCCTGCGCCGCGGCGCAGGATTTCGCCGCCAAGAACGACGCCGACACGACGGCTTGCGACCGCGTGTACGACCCGGACGACGGTTTCACGGTGACGGTACGCAACAGGGAGGCCGTGGGCGACACGCTCGTACCGGGTACGGAGAGCAAGCGCTCCGAGGCCACGGCGACGGCAGTGCTCGAATCCCGGTGTGACCTGAAGGAGCCCGAGGGCGGCGACGAAGGCGGTGGCGGAGACGAGGACCGTGACGAGGACCGGGACGAAGACCGGGACGAAGACCGGGACGAGCCGCCGCCGTTGGAGCTCGAATGCGACGGCGGCGACTGGTCCATCGACCCCGAAGACATCGACCTCCTGCCCGACCCGGAGGACCTCTTCTCCGTACGTCTCGTCGAATGAAGCGAAGGAACCCGGCACATGAGCATGTGGCGCACGAGCAGAGCCGCCCAGGGGATCGCCGCTGCGGCGCTGGCTGTCGGCCTGGCCCTCTCCGCCGCCGGCTGCGGCAGCGGCAACGACGGGGACGGTGGCGACGACGGGAAGTCGTCCGAGTCCTCCCAGGGGCAGGACAAGAACGGCCAGGCAGGCGGAAGTCAGGACCAGGGCGAGGAGGAGGTCCCGGAGGAGCCGATCGTCGAGGTGAAGAACCAGGCGGGCGTCGTGCTCGGCGTCATGGAGATCAGGCGGGACTCCGGTGGCTTCGTCACTCTGAACGGAGAGCTGGAGAACACCGGCGAGGAGTCCTACCTGGACACGCACCTGTGGGCCGGCAGTGAGGAAGGGGTCGACAAGACCTCGCTCATGGGCGCCACGCTGGTGGACGGGGACGGGAAGAAGCGTTACTACGCTCTGCGCGACACAGACAAGCGGTGCCTGTGCACCTCCGGGCTGAGCATCCTCGATGCCGGCAAGACTGTTCCCGTCTACATACAGTTCCCCGCGCCGCCCGACGACACCACCGAGGTCGAGTTCCAACTGCCCACGTTCCCGCCTGTCACGGTCGAGATCACGGACTGAGGTGAGCACCGCGATGCCCTCCCGCACAGCCGCTGCGCTCGCCGTCGCCTCCTTCCTCGTCGCCACCCCCGGCGTCGCCCACGCGCTGCCCGCGCAGGACGACGTCCCCGTGCCGTCCTCCCCGCCCGGGACCACCACCTCCGCGCCGCCCCCCGTCGAGACCGACGCCAACGACCCCGATCTCCAGCTCGAGGACGGCGCCACCCTCGACGAGCCCAAGGTGCTGGACATCGTCTCCGTCGTCGAGACCGAGGGCGGTGAGGAGCGGCGGTCAGACTCCAACTCGACCATCACCATCGCGCTGCAGGCCGAGGTGCTCTTCCCCAAGGACAGCGCCAAGCTCACCGGCCAGGCCCGGTCCCGTATCGCCGCCATCGCCGACGAGATCGAGCAGAACGACCCCGACACCGTCCGCGTCTTCGGCTTCACCGACGACCTCGGGTCGTACGAGCACGGCGTCACCCTCTCCAAGAACCGCGCCAACGCCGTGCACCAGGAGCTGACCAACACCCTCCAGGCCGCCGACGTCACGTACGTCGTCCGCGGCTACAGCGAGGACTACCCCATCGCCGACAACGCGACCGAGGAAGGCCGCAAGCAGAACCGGCGGGTCGAGGTGAGTTTCCCCCGGGGGCAGTGACCCGGATGTCCGTCGTGCCCGGTATGCTCGCCTCGGTGCGCCTGCGTGCCGGGAGGGGGCGAGGACCGCGTGGCCTTCGTGCGACGGATGCGGCCGAGGCGTCTGATGCGGCGAATGCGACGGGTGCGGCGAATGCGGATGATGCCGTCAACGGGGCGCAAGCTGCGGGTGGTTGCCGTCGCGGCCGGTGTCGTGGTCGTGCTGGGCGGCGTGCTGTGGCTCGTCGACGACGTGTTACGGGGCCTGCCCGACGACTCCGGGCCGCGGCCCCCCGCCGCCGGGCGGTCCGCCGGCGCGTCGACCTACGCCCCCGCCGAGTTCGCCGAGCACGTCGTCGGCGTCGAGACCGAGTGGGAAGGCGGCACCGCGGTGCGCACGGTCATCTCCACCGACCTCGCCGACGACGCCCCCGGCCGCCGCATCGCCGTCGGCATCAAGGAGGCGCACCTGCGCCAACTCCTCGCGGACTGCGTCGAGAAGCTGCCCGTGGTCGTCGTCAACGACCGCGACGGCGACGAGATCCGGCACGGGGACTCCCTCGGCTTCGTCCGGCAGCGGGGCGGCGACTGCCCGGCCGGGGTGCACCGGACCTCCTGAGTGCCCCGCTCAGAACCGCCGTACCGTCCCCGGCGTACGGGTCGCGTAGACCGTGAACGCCGCCCACGCCTCCGGCGTGAACGTCAGCACCGGCCCGTCCGGCGTCTTGGAGTCCCGTACGTGCACCACCCCGGCCCCGGCGGCGACCTCCACGCACTTGGCCCCGGCCCCGCGGCTGTAGCTGCTCCTCCGCCATTCCAGGCCATCAGGGCCGTGCTCGGTGCTCATCGGTCTCCCCGCCGTATGGTCACGTACCGCGCGCCGGACCACGACGCGCCCAAGGTCGCCCATTGCGGGCGCAAGACCTCGAAACGAATGACGAGACGGCACGGCGCATAGTTCCCGCGAATCCCCTTGTTCCCGCCGCTTTCGTGCGTTCCCCCGCCGTCCTGCGCGCGGCGGCGTGCCCCGCCTGCATGTTTCGGCCCTGGCTGAAACACCTTGCCGCCGCCGCCCCGTCCCGCGGATTCTTTGGGCGGGACGGAGCGGACCCCTCTCCCGGGGGCACTTCCGGCCCGCGCCCCCGTCCTCAGCCTGCACAGGGCGGGGGCACCGGGGTCGCGCCCCGGGCGCCGGAGCCCATTGCGGTGGTAGTCGCCTCACCGCCGCCGGCCTCCCGGCCATCCGGCGACTCCTCCGCGGCAGCGGACGGAGCGGGGCGCGGCCGCCGAGGTCCGCGGCAACACGGGGTGCCGTCCGGGCCGCGGCGGACGAGGAGGCCGGCGGCCGGGTCGGGTACGGCGTCCAGCGCCGCCCGTACGCCCGGCAGCCGGCACCACGCCTCGCCGTCGCTCTCGTCCCGGAACGCGATCTCGAAGACGATCCCGCGGGAGTGGACGTGCCACTCCCATGTCGTCGCCCGGTTGCTGATCGCCGACTCGACGAGCGCGTACTCGTACGCGTCCTTCCACCGCAGTGCGGAGGAGTGCGCGTCGGACACCTCGATGGACCACCAGTCGCCCATGGCTGCTTCCTTCGACTCCAGCCGCAGTCTTCCGCCGGCTCTTCGGCCCTCCACCGTAGGCCGGGTGCCCACGAGCTTGCCAGGGGCGCTCGGGGCGCGTTGCGGGGACCCGGTCCACCGGCCGCCGGCGGTCCGCCACCGGGCAACTCCCGGGCGCCCGCCGGATGCCGGGCTCAGCCCTCGATGAGCCGCTCCAGCACGGCCTGGAACTCGCCGTCCACCATGATCTTGATGCCGTCCTCCTCCATCGCGCTGAGCCGCGTCAGCGATCCGGCGCGCCACCAGTAGACGTCCGGCGTGATCCGCCCGACGCCCTCCTCGAAGCCCGCCGCGGCGAACTGCGCGAGGGTGTTGAGGCCGGCTATCACATGCCGGTCGCGGATCGCGTGGAACGCGATCTGGTGCCGGAACGGCACCGCCACGAGCGCGCCGTCCGTGCTCAGCGCGCGGCCGGTGACCCGGGGCACCAGCTCGTCCAGCATGAGCACCAGGCTCGCCGTGAACATCGACTCGCCCATCACCACGTCGACGCGGGCGCCCTCCTCCTGCTCGATCGTCTCGTGCGCCTCGACGGGCAGAGCGCGCAGGTTGTCCAGGGCCCGCGCCCGCAGCACGGCGACGTCGCCGAAGGGTTCCAGCGAGGAGCGGGGGAGGACCATGACGCTCTCCGGGAGGTCGAGCGCGAGCACCTCGCGCAGACCCTCGGCGAGCGGACGGGCGTAGTCGAAGCCGTCCGAGCCGGCCATCTCGTCGGGCAGCAGCCGCGGGTAGAGCTGGGCGCGGAACTTCTCCGCCGGCATGGTGTCCAGCACCGAGGGGCCGTCCATGGCCCGCAGCATGATGCCGATGTGGCGGCGGGTCAGCTCGGGCCAGACGCGGGGGCCGCGGGCGTCGTTGTGGCAGACCGCCGCCAGGTTGCCCAGGCCGAACTGCCGGCCCGAGCTGTCGGTCACCGCGTCCGCGCCGACCGTCACCTCCAGCCCCTGCTCGGCGAAGGCCGCGTGCACCCCGGCGCGGAAGCGCGCGCCCTCGTCCTCGGAGAAGAACTCGAACGAGGCGTCGCGCGTGGTGTCGCGCCCGTCGCGGCGCGGCTTGCGCCCGAATATCCCCACGGTGATGCCCCCTGTACGTCCGTACGCCGTCCGTGCCGCCGCCCGGTGTGCCGGCCGCGACCACGGTCGTTTTCGATCGTAGCGAGCGCCACTGACGCACCCGCCGCCCGGTCAGTCCGCACCCGCCGCGGCCGGGCCGACGCCCAGCCGCACCCCGGGCCGTACGCCCCAGCCGGCGAACGCGCCCGCCTCCGCCTCCAGCACGTGCCGGGCCCGCAGCCGGGGGCGGCCGAGGCGGCCGGGGGGCATGGTGCGTACGGCCAGGACCGTCAGCCGGCGGTCGAGGTACGCGACGTCGATGGCGAAGCGCATGCCGAGGGTGTGCACGCCCTGGGCGGGGGTGAGGAGGAGGGCGCCGGCCAGGCCGTCGCGGCCGAGCAGGCCGCGGCTGCGGCGGGCGAAGGAGGACGCCACCTCCAGCGGCAGCGGGTCCGTGCCGCCGCCGACGGTGAGCGTGGCCGGTCCGTCGGGCCAGTTGGGCATGGCGGGCAGCTCCCGGTGGTCTCGCTACGGGCCCGGAGCCGGACTCCGGACGGTCCCCGGGGCCCCCGGATCTCCCGGCCGACGCGAACCCCGGCCCTCGGCCCCTCCCGGACCGCGGAACCTCCCGGCCCCCGTGCCTCCGGGCCGTCGGCCTCCGAGCCCCCGAAGCGGCCACCGTACCGCCGCGGCGCCGCCGCCGACCCGCCCCTGCCCCGCCCGCCGGACCGCCGTTAGGCTCACCCCGTGCTCGCCGTCCTCCTCGCCGCCCTCGCCGCCGGCTACGGTGCCGCCGCCGGGGCCCTGCTGCCCCGGGCCGCCTACCGGCTCTCCGTGGCCGCCGACGAGCCGTGGCGCGACCGCTGCCCGCAGGACCACCCGCTCCCCGGCTGGGCCGGCCCGGCGACGTGCAAGGAGTGCGGGGGGAGCCCGTACGGCCTGCGCGCCTGGCTCCCGGCCACCGCGACCGCCGCCGCCTGTGCCGCGCTCGCCGCCGCCACCGGCGCCGAGCCGGAACTCGCCGTCTGGCTGCTGCTGGCGCCGTTCGGCGTGCTGCTCTTCGCCGTCGACCGCGCGGTGCGGCGGCTTCCCGACATCCTGACGCTGCCGCTGGCGGGGGCGGCCGTGGTGCTGCTGGGGGGTGCGGCGCTCGTTGGAGGCGCGGGTTCGTGGACGCGCGCCCTCCTGGGCGGCATCGCGCTGGGGGCGGTCTACTTCCTGCTCTTCTTCATCAACCCCGCCGGCATGGGCTTCGGGGACGTGAAGCTGGCCCTCGTGCTGGGCGTCGCGCTCGGCTGGTACGGCTGGGACGTCCTGTTCACCGGCTCGTTCGCCGGTCTGCTGCTGGGCGCCGGCTACGCGGTCACCATGCTCGCCGCCCGCCGGGTCGGCCGGAAGACGGGCATCGCATTCGGCCCGTTCATGATCGTCGGAGCCTTCGCGGGGCTCGTCGTCGGTGGACTGGCGGCCGGCTGAGCGGCGCGGGCACGGGGCCGCCCGTACGCCCCGCACGCCCCCCGAACCACTCCTGTGAGCCGCGAACCGCCCCGTGCGAGTGACCTGATCGCAGCGCAGTTCGTATACGGAACGTCACGGAGCGAGCACTTTTCGAGGTGACCCGTCCGTTCCGGTACTGAGCACCCCTCACCCTGGGTTATGGTGGAACTCCCCCCCTCGGGCCGGTCCGTATCCCCCCCACGGACCGGCCCGTTCCCTTTCTGCGGACGGGCCCTTCCGGCCCCCCGGACACCGGCTCTCAGCCGCGTCCGGCCCAGATGTTCACGCCGCTCGTCGACTTGGCGAACCCGTCGATCTCCGCCAGCTCCGCCGCCGTCAGCTCCGCCGCGCCCAGCGCCGCGACGTTCGCCTCCAGCTGCGCCACGCTCGACGC
Source organism: Streptomyces aculeolatus (assembly GCF_020400605.1). Classification (GTDB taxonomy): domain Bacteria; phylum Actinomycetota; class Actinomycetes; order Streptomycetales; family Streptomycetaceae; genus Streptomyces; species Streptomyces aculeolatus. The sequence continues at coordinate 218,164 of NZ_JAINRD010000007.1, forward strand.
GCCGATGAGCGCCGACGTCATCCGCGGATCCCGCAGCACCCAGCCCAGCGCGAGCTGCGCCAGCGACTGCCCGCGCCCGCGCGCGATCTCGTTCAGCCCGCGCAGCCGCCGGACGACCTCGTCCGTCAGCAGCTCCGGGTCCAGCGACTTGTTCTGCGCGGCCCGCGAGCCCTCCGGGATGCCGTCCAGGTACTTGTCGGTCAGCATCCCCTGCGCCAGCGGCGCGAAGGAGATGCAGCCCATGCCCTCCGCCTCCAGGGTGTCGAGCAGCTCGTCGTCCTCGGTCCAGCGGTTGATCATCGAGTACGAGGGCTGGTGGATGAGCGGCCGTACACCCATCTCCCGCAGCAGCCGGGCGGCTTCGCGCGTCTGCTGCGCGGTGTACGAGGAGACGCCGACGTACAGCGCCTTGCCCTGCTGCACGGCGGACGCCAGCGCGCCCATCGTCTCCTCCAGCGGGGTGTCCGGGTCGAAGCGGTGGGAGTAGAAGATGTCGACGTACTCCACGCCCATGCGGGCCAGCGACGCGTCCAGCGACGACAGCAGGTACTTGCGCGAGCCCCACTCGCCGTACGGCCCCGGCTGCATCAGGTAGCCCGCCTTGGTCGACAGCACCAGCTCGTCGCGGTACGGGCGGAAGTCGGCGGCGAAGATCCGGCCGAAGTTCTCCTCCGCGGAGCCGGGCGGCGGGCCGTAGTTGTTCGCCAGGTCGAAGTGGGTCACGCCGAGGTCGAACGCGCGCCGCAGGATCGCGCGCTGCGACTCCAGGGAGCGGTCGTCGCCGAAGTTGTGCCACAGGCCGAGGGAGATCTCCGGGAGCTTCAGGCCGCTGCGACCCGTCCGGCGGTAGGTCATGGCGTCGTAGCGGGTGTCTGCTGGCAGGTAAGGCAAAAGACTGTTCACAAAACCTGCCTATCACGAACCCGGTGCGCCCCTGTGACAGGACTGTGGCACAACCGGCAGTACTGTGGCGCCTTCCGGGGGGTACTCCGAACGTGCGACGGAAGGGCTGAACGCGGGATGACCTGGCGCGGCATCGTGTATCGCGTATACGAGAAGCGCCTCGAGCGCCGTCTCGACCCCGCCCGTGTGCCCAAGCACATCGGCGTCATCCTGGACGGCAACCGTCGCTGGGCCCGCGCCGCGGGGGGCACCGCCGCGCAGGGCCACCAGGCCGGCGCCGAGAAGATCCACGAGCTGATCCGCTGGTGCCGCGAGACGGACGTCGAGGTGCTCACGCTCTGGCTGCTGTCCACCGACAACCTGGACCGCCCGGAGCCCGAGCTGAACCCGCTGCTCGCCATCATCGAGGAGGCCGTCTCCGGCGTCGCCGTGCGCGGCGGCGCACGGGTGCACCACGTCGGGAACCTCGACCTGCTGCCCATGCAGACCCAGCGGATCCTCAAGGAGGCCGAGGAGGCCACCCTCGACGTGGGCACGGGGGCCGGCAGCGGCGCCGTCCTGGTCAACGTCGCCGTCGCCTACGGCGGCCGGCAGGAGATCGCCGACGCCGTCCGCTCGATGCTCGGCGACGCCGCCGACCAGGGCCGTACGCTCGCCGACGTGGCCGAGACCGTCGAGGTGGAGCACATCGCGCAGCACCTCTACACCCGCGGCCAGCCCGACCCCGACCTGGTCATCCGGACGAGCGGCGAACAGCGGCTGTCAGGGTTCATGCTGTGGCAGTCGGCGCACTCCGAGTACTACTTCTGCGAGGTTTTCTGGCCCGCGTTCCGCCGCGTCGACTTCCTGCGCGCACTGCGCGACTACGCGGCCCGCCACCGCCGTTTCGGCGGCTGAAACCACCCCGGCGCGCCCTTTACCCCTCTCCTACCAGATAACCACCGTTTCGGCCCGTCGGTCACAGGCATTGCATGCCCCGGGGCTCGCGAGGGAATATCCGTGCTAGCAGGCGGTCCACCGCACCGCCCGCCCGGGAGGGCCCTTTGCACCACGTGCCGCATCACGAGGTCCGTGCGCAGCGCACCATCGCACGTACGGACGGAGCGGAGGGCCGGGGCCCGGTCCTGCGCGCCCGCGTGGCCGCCCGGGGCCGGACGCCCGGCCCGATCCCCGCGACTCCGTCGCGTGCCGACCTCATCCGAGGGGGTTCGTCCATCCGTGGTGAACAGCAAGAAGCCTGACCGGCGCACCTATGTCCTCGACACGAGCGTCCTGCTGGCCGACCCGAGGGCCATGGCGCGGTTCGACGAACACGAGGTGGTGCTGCCCGTCGTGGTGGTCACCGAACTCGAGGCCAAGCGGCACCATCCGGAGCTGGGCTACTTCGCCCGCCAGGCGCTCCGCCAGCTCGACGAGTTCCGGGTCAAGCACGGCCGGCTCGACGCGCCGATCCCGCTGGGCGACCTCGGCGGCACCCTGCGCGTGGAGCTGAACCACACCGACATCGGGGTGCTTCCCGCCGGTTTCCGCCTGGGCGACAACGACTCCCGCATCCTGGCCGTCGCGCGCAACCTCCAGGCGGAGGGGCAGGACGTCACCGTCGTCTCCAAGGACCTGCCGCTGCGCATCAAGGCGTCGTCCGTGGGCCTGGCCGCCGAGGAGTACCGCGCGGAACTGGCCATCACGGACTCCGGCTGGACCGGGATGTCCGAGCTGATGCTCAGCGGCGAGCAGGTCGACGAACTGTTCGCGGCGGACGTCGTCTCCGTGCCCGAGGCGGACGAGCTGCCGGTGCACACCGGGCTCGTGCTGCAGTCCGAGCGCGGAAGGGCCCTCGGCCGGGTCACCCCGGACGGGCGGATCCGGCTGGTCCGCGGCGACCGGGAGGTCTTCGGGATCCACGGCCGCAGCGCCGAGCAGCGGATCGCACTGGACCTGCTGGTGGACGAGGACGTCGGCATCGTGTCGATGGGCGGGCGCGCCGGCACCGGCAAGTCCGCGCTGGCGCTCTGCGCGGGCCTGGAGTCGGTGCTGGAGCGCCGGCAGCACCAGAAGGTGATGGTCTTCCGGCCGCTGTACGCGGTCGGCGGGCAGGAACTCGGCTATCTGCCGGGCACCGAGGCCGAGAAGATGAGCCCCTGGGCGCAGGCGGTCTTCGACACGCTGTCCGCGGTCACTTCGCGCGAGGTGATCGAGGAGGTCATCGCGCGCGGGATGCTCGAAGTGCTGCCGCTGACCCACATCCGGGGCCGTTCGCTGCACGACGCGTTCGTGATCGTCGACGAGGCGCAGTCGCTGGAGCGGAACGTTCTGCTGACCGTGCTCTCGCGGATCGGGACCAACTCCCGCGTCGTACTCACCCATGACGTGGCACAGCGGGACAATCTGCGCGTCGGCCGGTACGACGGTGTGGTGGCCGTCGTCGAAAAGCTGAAGGGGCACCCGCTCTTCGCCCATGTGACGCTCAACCGCTCGGAGCGGTCGCCGATCGCCGCGCTGGTGACCGAAATGCTGGAAGACGGCCGGGTATAACGGGATACTGCTCCCCGTGCCACTTCCCGAACGTGTGAACTGGGCGCAGCAGCTTAGCTGTTGCGCCCAGTGTTCCGCACGGGTTTCCGTCAACAGCGAGGGGCAAACGCGGTGTGAGCTTTCCCACTGGACGGGGAATTGCGTCCGGGTGTCCGTCTCCGGCAGAGTCTGGGACTCGTCAGGCCCTGCGTACGGCCCCGCACCGACCCCGGTGCAGCACGACTCAACTGAACAGAGCCGCCGTACGCCGCCCGAGCGCAGTACTGGTCCCCGCGGACGCGGGGGCTGCCGGGCCCGCGCCTCCCGTGACCAGTCGGTCCGCCACAGTCGGCGGTCCGGAACAAGGGGAGGCCAGTGTCAGGGGCAGGGACGCGTCCGCGAGGTCACCGAAGCGGGCGACGCTGGAAGGACTTTGTGTGAGCCGGATTTCGGTCCGGGGTTTCGCCGTGGCTTCCGCCACCGCGGTCACCTCTGTCGGCGCTGTCGTCGGCGTGGCCACGGGCGCGGAGAAGGGCGACGACTCGACGGCCAACGTCGAGGCGGCCGCCGCCGACGCGACACTCCTCGCCGACGTACCCGCTGGCGCCACGGCCCAGGTGCAGACCGCCTCCCTCACGGAGCAGGCGGACGCCCAGGCGGACGCCGCACACACGGACGCCCGCAAGGCGGCCGAGGAGGCGGCACGCAAGTCCGCCGCCAAGGCCGCGGAGGAGAAGAAGGAGGCCGCCGAGCTCAAGGCGGCCGAGGAAGCCGCGGAGAAGGAGCGGGAGGCCGCCGAGGCCGCCAGCCGCTCGGCGGCCGAGTCCGAGTCGGCATCCGCCGACGCGGGCGACTTCGCCCCGCAGTCGTCCTACTCCGTCGCCGACGTACAGGCCATGGCCCGGCAGATGGTGCCGGCCGACCAGTACCAGTGCTTCAGCAACATCGTCGACCACGAGTCGGGCTGGGACTACACCGCCACCAACCCGAGCTCCGGTGCGTACGGGCTGATGCAGGCGCTGCCCGGCGACAAGATGGCCTCGGCCGGCGCCGACTGGCAGACCAACCCCGCCACCCAGATCGAGTGGGGCCTGAACTACATGAACGACCGCTACGGCAGCCCCTGCGGCGGCTGGGAGTTCTGGCAGGCCAACGGCTGGTACTGAACCGCGGCGCAGCACCCCGCGCCGCCCGCACGTGACACGCCCCCGGCCCCACCGCCGGGGGCGTTTCGCATGCCCGCGGCGGGGGAGCCGGGGCGTTTCGCGTGCCCCGCGGAACCGCCGTCCTCGTCCGGCACGTCCTAGTTGACCGGAGCAGGCCGCGGACGCGGGCGTGACCCGTGTACGGTCGTGCGGGTGACGGACGGTACTGCGGCGGGACCGTAGGCGGCGTGAGGACCTTTATGTCGAAGATGACGGACTGGCTCGGCGGGGTGGGCGAGCGGGCCAGCCGGATGGCCGAGCGGCGCCGCGCCGCCGCCGCTGCCGCCGCGGAGAAGGCCGCCCGGCCCGCCGTCGAGGACGCCCGCCGGGACGTGCCCGAGCCGGCCGAACCGGCCGCCGACGCCCGGCCCCCGGGCCCGCCGCCGCGGCCGGCGCCGTCGAGCGTCGTGCCGTGGGGGATGCGGGTCGCGGCCGAGGTCGGCTGGCGGCTGCTGGTCCTCGCCGGCCTCATCTACGTGCTGATGCAGATCATCAGCGTCGTCAGCCTCGTCGTCATCGCCTTCGCGGTCGGCCTGCTCGTCACCGCGCTGCTGCAGCCGACGGTCGCGCGGCTGCGCCGCTGGGGCTTCAGCCAGGGACTCGCCACCTCCACCACCTTCATCGGCGGCTTCGTCGCGATCGGCCTCATCGGCTGGTTCGTGGTCTGGCAGATCATGGAGAACATCGACGATCTGACCAACCGCATCCAGCAGGGCATCGAAGACGCGCAGGAATGGCTCATCGACGGGCCGTTCCACGTGCAGGAAAAGCAGATCAACAACATCGGCAACGAGATAAGCGACTGGCTGGGCGAGAACTCCAGCGAGGTCACCTCCGCCGGCCTCGAAGGCGTCTCGTACGTGCTGGAGTTCTTCTCCGGCGCCGCCATCGCCGCCTTCGTCACCATCTTCCTGCTCTACGATGGCGAGCGCATCTGGCGCTGGTGCCTGAACTTCGTGCCCACCGACGCACGCGACGCCGTGGCGGGCGCGGGCCCGAAGGTGTGGGCCACGCTCACCGGCTACGTGCGCGGCACCGTGCTGGTGGCGCTCATCGACGCGGTGTTCATCGGCATCGGCATCTTCATCCTCGACGTGCCCATGGCCGTCCCACTGGCCGTGCTGATCTTCCTCTTCGCGTTCGTGCCACTCGTCGGTGCGCTGGTCTCCGGCGCGCTCGCGGTGGTGGTGGCGTTCGTGACGAACGGGATGGTCACAGCGCTGCTGGTGCTCGGCGTGGTGCTGTTGGTGCAGCAGATCGAGGGGCACATCCTCCAGCCGTTCATCCTCGGCCGCATGGTGCGGGTGCACCCGCTGGCGGTGGTGCTCGCGGTGGCCATCGGCACGCTCGTCGCGGGCATCCCGGGCGCGGTGGTGGCGGTGCCGCTGATCGCGGTGCTCAACACGGCGGTCGGATATCTCAAGGCGTACCACCGCGAACACGTCGAAGATCCCGGACCACCACCGCACGGGGCCACGGCGCTCGAAGTCTCGCCGGCCACGCCCACCGACACCCCCGCGCCCGGCACGGACGCGGAGGTGGCGGGGACGGGAGCGGGCGGCGGCCCGGAGGCGGCCAACGGCGGCGAGGCGAAGGGCTGACGCCCAGGGCCTGACGCGGAGGCCTGAACGGGGCGGTCCGACGCGGCGTTCTGACGCGGCGGCCTGATGCGGGATGCGGCAGCCTGATGCGGCGGTGCGGCGCGAGGGGGCGTACGGGACGGCCCCCGGCCGTGTTCAGCCGTTGCCGAGCGCCGCCTCCGCGTCGAGGACCGTGCCCGCGGCCTGGACGACCGCGGCGACCTTCAGGGCCTCGTGCACCGTCTCCAGGTCGGCGCCGGTCCGCCGCAGCGCGCGCTCGTGCTCGTCCAGGCACGCCCCGCAGCCGCCCACGGCGGACACGGCCACGCACCACAGCTCGTAGTCCGCCTTCGGTACGCCCCGGGCGCCCAGCACGTTCGTCCGCAGCCCGGTGCGCAGCCGGGCGTACTCGGGGTCGGTGAGCAGGTGCCGGGCGCGGAAGAGGACGTTGTTCGCCGCCATCGCCGCGGCGGCCTCCCCGGCGGCGTCGTACGCCTCGGGCGTCAGCCGCTCCCTGGCCTCCGCCGCCACGGCGCGCAGCACGGCGGGGGAGCGCACGGCGATGGCGCAGGCGAGCAGGGCGCCCCACAACTGCCGCTCCGGCAGCGGCCCGTCGTCGACGACCGAGGTGAGGTTGCGGCGCAGGTCCCCGGCGTAGCCGGGGAGGGCCGACTTGAGCGCGTCGAGTGCCACGCGCCCGACCCTACAGAACGGAGCGGCCCGCTCCGGTCCGTACGGGAGCGGCCCGGCGCGCCCCCCTATGACGCGCGCCGGGCCGCTCCCGGTCCTCCCCCTCGGCCCCCCTCGGGCCCGCCTACTCGGTGCGCAGCCCGTCCGGGCGCATCAGCCGGATCAGCAGCGGCATGCTCAGCGCCGTGACCGCGGCGACCACCCCGGCGCCGGCCCCCGCCATCGTCAGCACCGACGGCCAGTCGACCGCGACGGGCGTGTCCGTCATGCGCATCAGCACCGTGCCCAGCGCGAGCCCGAACGCTGTCGACAGGGCCATGCCCAGTGCCACCGGGATCGCCGTCTGCCAGAGCACGGACAGGCTGAGCGTGGAGCGCCGGGTGCCGAAGGCGACCAGGGACGACAACAGCTTGCGCCGCTCGCGGAGTTGTTCGAGCTGGCCGACGAGCAGGCTGCTGCCGATCAGCACCAGCACGCACGCGGCGCCCACCGCGAGCCCGGTGCGGATGCCGGCGAAGTCCTCCTCGTAGATCTCGCTGTTCAGCGTGTGGACGGAGAGCAGCGGGTCGGCGCCGGCTACCTCGTTGCGTACACGCTCGGCCGCCTCCGGCACGGCCGGGTCGAGCCGCACGTCGACCCAGGCGGTGAACGCGCCCGAGTCGCGGACGTCGGGGACGGCGCCGGGGGTGGCGACGATGCCGTCGTACTTGTTGCCGTCGGAGTCGGCGCGGGCCCTGGCCGGACGGATGTCCGACGGCGGGGCCCAGCGGAGCGCCTTGCCTGCCATGCCGTCGTACGACGGGTCGAGGTACAGCGGGTCGCCGGCGGTGGCCATGTGGGTGCTGTCGGCGCTGCCGTACGTGTCGGTGAGGTAGAAGGCGTCGCCGTCGCGGCAGCCGGCAAGCTTCGCCATCTCGCGCAGCTCCGCGCAGGAGCCGACGCTCAGGGTGACGGAGTTGCGGGGGTTGCGCTTCTTGCCGGCGAGCACGGTGCTGACCCTGGTGACGGTCTCGCTGACGCCCTCGGTCCCCTCGATCCGGTCGCCCACGCCGACGTCCTGTCCGGCCGACGCGTACACCGCCAGCTGGTACCGGCCGGCGTCGTGGCCCGTCTCCTCCTTGTAGTCGTCCTCGACGCCGGTGAAGACCATCTGCAGCGCGATCGCCCCGGCGACGGCGACGGCGATGCCGTTGACCAGCCGGGCTGCGGTGCCGCTGCTGAGCTGGAGCCGGCGGACGGCCAGCTGCCAGGACGTCGGACCGCGGCCGAGGCGGGCGACCACGGCCTCGACGAGCCAGGGCAGCAGCGCGGTGATGCCGGTCAGCAGCAGTACGGTGCCGCCGATGACCTGCCACTCGGGGAACGCGCCGGCGTCGTCGCCGCGGCCCATCATCGGCGCGAGCAGGGCGAGTCCGCCGGCGGGCAGCAGCAGCCGCCACCAGATGCGCCGCCGCCTGGGCCGCGCCGACCGTACGACGCCCAGCGGCTCGATGACGACGCCGCGCAGCGCGAGCAGCGTGACGCCGACGGCCGCCGCGGGCACGGCCGCGGCGACCAGCAGGGCGAGCGCCGGCGAGGGGTCGAGGTCGGAGGCGAAGATGCTCATGTCGTAGACGGTGACGCCGCCCGCGAGCTGCCGGCCGAGGAGGAACAGCCCCGTGCCGGCCACGAGCCCGAGCAGCGCGCCCGCCAGTGCTTCGCCGGCGGCGATCCGGCGCACCGCGCGGCCGTCGGCGCCGACGAGGCGCAGCGCGGCGAGCCGGCGGTCGCGGCGCTCGCCGCCGAAGCGTACGGCCGCGATGAGGAACACCGCGACGGGCATCAGCAGCGCGACGAACACGATCATCGCGAGCAGCACCAGCACCGGCTCCATCGCCTGGTCGTCCGCGTCCTCGCCGAAGGCGGCGACGCGGCTGACGTTGACGTCGGCGGCCGCGATGTCCTTGCTGCCCGCGTAGTACGCCAGCTCGCCGGGGTCGATCAGGCCGGCGTCGGAGACGGTGCCGGCGATGCCGTAGTCGAGGCGCTCGCGCAGCAGGTCCGAGCCGGCGTCGTCGAGGAGGTCGGCGAGCGCGGGGGAGACCACCATCTCGCCGGGCTTCGGGAAGCGGTCGAGGCCGGGGGGCAGCGGGGCGTCGGGGCCCTCGGGGAGCAGCAGCCGGCCGCGGACCATGGTGTCGTGGTACTCGGTGTCGACGTTGCCCACGAGCACGGTCCCGCCCACGTACTCGGCGTCGGACGCGGGGACTTCGGCGCGGGCCGCGCCGCGCTGGTCGCGGCCGGCCAGGGCGCCGGGGATGGCGGTGGTGAGCAGCAGCAGGGCCACGCCCAGGCCGACGCCGACCGCGGTGAGCAGGGTGCGCATCCAGCCTTCGCGCCCGCCGCGGAGCGCGAAGGCCAGGCCCATGCGCAGGTCGTCGGCCCAGGTGCGCAGCGGGCCGCGGGGGTCGGGGGGCGGGCCCGCGGGCTGCGCGGTCCCGGTGCCGGCGGTCTTCCCGGCGTAGGTCAGGTCGCTCATCGGCCGACGGGCTCCAGACTGCGGGTGCGCCCGTCGCGTACGACGACCTCGCGGTCCGCGTACGCCGCGACGCGCGGCTCGTGGGTGACCAGGACGACGGCCGCACCGCTGTCCTGCGCGGCGCCGGTGAGCAGTTCCATGACGCGCTCGCCGTTGAGGGAGTCCAGCGCACCGGTCGGCTCGTCGGCGAAGACCACCCGCGGCGTCGTCGCCAGCGCGCGGGCGACCGCGACGCGCTGGCCCTGGCCGCCGGAGACCTCGCCCGGCCGCTGGTGCGCGATGTCGTCCACCTCCAGGCGCTCCAGCCAGGGCCGGGCGGCGCGTTCCGCGTCGCGGCGGCCGAGGCCGGTCAGGCGCAGCGGCAGGGCGACGTTCTCCACGCAGGTCAGCTCAGGTACGAGCTGGCCGAACTGGAAGACGAAGCCGAACTCCCGGCGGCGCAGGGCGCTGCGCTCGGCGTCGGAGAGCGCGGCGAGGTCGCGGCCCGCGTACGTCACGGTGCCGTCGTCGGCCGGGACGATGCCGGCGAGGCAGTGCAGCAGCGTGGACTTGCCGGAGCCGGAGGGGCCCATGACGGCGACGGTCTCGCCGGCCGCGATGGCGAAGTCCGCGCCGTCGAGCGCGGGGGTGCCGGCGTAGACCTTGCGCAGGGCGGTGGCGGTGAGGATCGGCGCCGGCTCGGCGTCCGCGGCGAAGGGGTCCGTGGGGGGTGTGGTGCTCATGCGCGTACCTCCGCGGCGAGTTTGCCGAGGCGGGCGGCGGTCAGCTCCAGCCACCGCAGGTCGGCTTCGAGGTGGAACAGGGCGTGGTCGCAGATGAGCTGGTCGGCGAGGTCGCCGCCTTTCTTGCGACGCGTCAGTTCGCGCATCAGGCGCAGGTGCTCCGCGCGCTGGACGTCGAGGAGTTCGGCCGCGTCGCGGCCGGTGAGCAGCGCGAGCACGACCTTCGTGTAGAGGGTCGACTGCAGGTACGGCTCCGGCTTCTCCGGCGTCGTGAGCCAGCCGGCGACGTCGGTGACGCCGGCGTCGGTGATGGCGTAGCGCTTGCGCTCGGGGCCGCCGCCCGGCTCGATGCCGTCGACCTCGACGAGGCCGTTCTTCAGCAGCCGGGACATGGTCGAGTAGACCTGCCCGTAGTGCAGCGGGCGGTCGTGGCCGAAGCGTTCGTCGAAGGCGCGCTTGAGGTCGTAACCGTGTCGGGGGCCCGACTCCAGGAGCCCGAGGAGGGTGTGGCCGATCGTCATGCCGAGGACTCTACACCGTGTGTATACGTGCCGTGTATAGACGGGGTGTGTAGTAGATCACGGCTGGTGGGAGCGGTGGAGGGGGTTGCCTCCTGATCCGGGTCGGGTGGCCGGGGGTGAGGCCGGGACGGGTGAGTTGTCATGCCCCCTTCCGGAGGGTGGTCTACACCGGTCAGAATGGAGCCGCCTGCGGGAGCAGACGCCGGCATCACCGTCCCCGTGTCACCCCCACGAACGACAGGAGACAGCGATGTCCTCTATCCGAGCCGTGTCCGCAGCCGGAGCGGGCGGCCTGCTGGTCGCCGCCCTCGCGCTCACCGGCGGCCCCGCGCAGGCGGCCGAGCCGGGCCCCTCGCCGGGAGCCGCGGCGGCCGGCGCGTACAAGGAGCGCACCGACACCCTCCCGCCGGAGCGGCTGACGGCCGGGCAGCAGCGGCTGCTCGCCGAGAAGTCGGCGGCGGCGCAGGGCGCGGCGCAGGAACAGGCCGCGGCGCGTACGGCGAGCGGCGGCGCCGGCGCGGCGGCCATCCTCTCCTCCGGCGCCGTGCAGCAGTCCCAGATCAACTCCTACTACTGCGGGCCCGCCACCCTCGTGATCACGCAGTCCGCGCGCGACGAGGTCGGCAACCGGTCCCAGACGCAGGCCGGCAGCGAGCTGCGTACGAACTCCTCCGGCACGGCCTGGTACGGCATCAACGCCAACGTCCCCAACCCGACCGGCTACCCCATCCCCGACGTGCTCAACTACCGCCTGCCGGGCGCCGGCTACGTGCCGAAGGCGCTGCCGTACACGCCGACCGCGACGGACAAGGCCAACTTCCGCGACCACATCGTGCACAACACGTCCGGCGACTACGCCATCGCGGGCAACGCCTGGGAGGTCGTCGGCGGCCCGCACCTCGTCGGGCACCCCAACCGGGAGATATTCCACTGGGTCTCGATCGACGGCCACAGCGACGACGGCGCCCGCACCGTGCAGTACCGCGACCCGGTGGGCGGGGTGCCGACGAGCGTCATCTCGTGGGCCGGCAGCGTGCCGCGTACCGCGACCATCTCGTCGGACACCATCACGACCATCATGGGCGGTCGTGGGTACGTCTGGTGAGCCCCGGCCCGGCGCGCTCCGCGCCCGCGGCGTAGCCGCCGCGCTGGGCGCGGCCGTCCTCCTGGCGGGCACGCCCGCGTGCTCGTCGGGGGGCGGCGACGGGTCGCGTACGGCCACCCCCACGACGGCGGCGCCGCCGACGGCGCCGCCGCCCACCGGAGCGGCCGAACGGGACCGGGCCTGCGAGGTGGACCTGCCGGGCGGGTGGTCCGACGCGCTGGCTGCCGGGCGCGTTCCGGTGCCCGAGGGGGAGCGGGCGGTGCTCGCGGAAGCCGGCCCGGGAGCCGGCTGGTCGGTGCTCCAGATGTCCGGCCCGGGGTCGGGCCCGGCAGCCGGACGGTCCGTCGTCCTGCGGGAGGGCGACGAGGAGCGGCGGGTGATGCGCCTGGCGGACCCGGTGGAACACCAGGTGGGCAGCGCGGACTTCGACGGGAGATGGCTGGTTTTCGACGTTGTCGAGGGCCGGCAGCTGGAGAGCCCCTGGACGCTCTACGCCTGGGACGCGACCACCGGGCGGCGCGAGGCGGTCGCGGAGGCGGAGTCGGCGGGCGGCGGGCAGAGCGCGGTGCCGGGGCCCTTCGTGCAGGCCGTGGTGCGGTCCGGGCGGCTGTTCTGGGCCCAGGGCACGGGCGGCGGCCGGTCGGCGGTGTACGCGCGCGACCTGGACGGCGGCGAGCGGCGGACGGTGTACGAGGGCGTCGCCGACACGCCGTTCGCGGCGGGCGGGCTGCTGGTGTGGCTGCGCCAGGGCGAGTCGTCGGGCCGGCCGGAGACCCGCCTGGCCGCGGTCTCGATGGACACCCTGCGCCCGGCGGACCTGCCGGGCCCGATCGCGGCCCTGCGCAACGTCCGCTACGTGGCCTCGGACGGCCGCACGTGGGCGTGGGCGGGCGGCGACCCGGACCGGCCGCGGCTGTACGTGTGGCGGGAGGGCTGGCCGGAGCCGCTGGCGCTGGTACGGGGCGGCGGCGCCGGGGCGGTGCCGGAACCGGAGCTGGGGGGCATCGACCAGGTGCAGGTGAGCGGGGAGCTGGTGACGTGGCGTACGACGGAGGCGGCGTGGGCACTGGACCTGCGGTCGCGGTCGTACGCGCGGGTCACGCCGCGCTACGGGTACGCGCTGGCGCGGGACGGAGGGCTGGCGGTGGCGTACCCGGAGGGCGAGGCGAAGGCGACGGAGACGAAGGACGTCATCCAGCTCACGCAGACGGCCTTGCTGCCCCCGCTGCCGGACTGCGCCCGCTGAGGCGCTCCCGCCCCCGCAGGGGCGGGACCGCGGTCAGATCTCGAACCACACCACCTTGCCCACACTCAGGCGCTCCGCGCCCCAGTGCCGGGCCAGCTTGTTCACCAGGAACATCCCCCGACCGCCCTCGTCCGCCGGCCCCGCCCGCCGCATCCGCGGCAGCTGCGGGACGTCGTCCACCACCTCGCAGCGCAGCCGGTCCGTGTGGACCAGGCGCAGCGTGACCGGGCGCTGGGCGTAGCGGACGGCGTTCGTGACCACCTCGCTCACCAGCAGCTCCACGATGTCCGTCAGCTCCTCCAGGCCCCAGCCCGCCAGCGCGCCGCGTGCCAGCGACCGAGCCTCTCGCGGCGCCTGCGCCCGCGGGTCGAGGGACCACTGCGCCGCCGCGCTCGGCGCTATGCCGTCGAGCCGCGCCGCGAGCAGCGCGATGTCGTCGTCGCGGTCGCCCGGGCCGAGGACGTCCAGCACCTCGTCGCAGAGCGGCTCCAGCGGCGGCGGGTTGCCGGGGCCGGTGAGCGCCGCCGTGCGGGTCAGGCGGGCGCAGAGCTGGTCGATGCCCGTGGAGACGTCCATCAGCCGGGACTCGACCAGGCCGTCCGTATAGAGCAGCAGCGTCGAGCCCTGCGGCGCCTGGAGTTCCACCGCCTCGAAGCCCACGCCGCCCACCCCGATCGGCGCGCCCGGCGGTACGTCCAGCACCTCGCTGGTGCCGTCGCGGCGGAGCAGGACCGGCGGCGGGTGGCCGGCGTTGGAGGCGGTGAGGGTGTGCGCGATCGGGTCGTAGACCGCGTAGAGGCAGGTGGCCATGCGGTCGTCGCCGAGGCGCTGCGCCTGCTCGTCGAGGTGGTGCAGCACCTCCTGCGGCGGCAGGTCGAGCTGCGCCAGCGTCTGCGCCGCGGTACGCAGCTGGCCCATGATCGCCGCGGAGGTCACCGAGTGGCCCATGACGTCGCCGACGACCAGCGCGACCCGGCTGCCGGGCAGCGGGATCGCGTCGTACCAGTCGCCGCCGACCCGCGCGGTCTCGGCCGCGGGCCGGTAGCGGCTGGCGAGACGGACGCCGGTGGGCTCCGGCAGGTACTCGGGCAGCATCGTGCGCTGCAACTGGTCCGCGATGTACGCCTCGCGGTCGTAGATCACCGCTTTGTCGACGCCGAGGGCCGTGTGCGTGGCCCGTTGGGCGGCGATCAGCAGGTCGTCCTGCCCGTACGCGGGCCGCGCCGGACCCCGTACGAGCACCGCCACCCCGATCACGCGGCGCCGGCCGCGCAGCGGGGCGACGATGGTGCGCTTGTCGGCCGGCGCGTTCGCCAGCGGGCTCTCGCGGCCCAGCAGTTCGATGAGGGCGGCGCGGGCGGCCAGCGTCTCGCCGAACACCGGGCGGACGCCGCGCAGCACTTCGAGGAGCGCCCCGGCCCGTACGACGTCGACCTGCTCGGCCGCGCCCAGGCCCGGCGTCTCCGGCTCCGTCGCCGCGGGCAGCAGCCGGCTGCCGCCCATGCTGTCGACGTCCTCCACGCCGTCGGTGATCCGGTCCGTACGCCGCAGCCGCAGCCGGAACGGCTCCGTCGGCTGCTCGTCGCCGACGGGCAGCGGGTCGCGGAGGTAGACGAGGATCGCGTCGGCGAAGGACGGGACGACGGAGCGGCACAGGCCGAGGACGATCTCGTCCAGGTCGATGCCGCGGGCGATCCGGCGCGTGGCCGCGCCGAGGAACCGCAGCCGCGCGGACGCGGCGTCCTCCTCCGGCGCCCGGCCGCCGGGCCGGCCGAGGCCGCCCTCGCGGCCCCCGCCCGGCTGGGGGCGCGGGCGGCCGCCGCTGGGGGTGTCCTCGGCGCCCTGGTGGGCCGGCACGCCGCCGGCGGCGTCCGCCGTGGACTTCGGGCCCTGCGCCGGCTTCGCGCGGTGCAGGGCGTCACGCGGATCGGGGATGGCTTCGCCCGGGTCCGCGGTGGCTGCGGTCGGCGACACCGCCTCGTCCGTGCCGGAGGCGGCAAGGGTGTTGCCGGACTCCGTCCGCTCGGCGGCTGCCCGCCGCCTGTCGCGCTCCGTCACGTGTCGGTACCGTCCATCCGGCCGTATCCACCCAAGTCTCCACAGGGCGGGTTGAGTTGTGGGCACTGCGGTGCTGTGGACGTCGATCCTACGTTTGACCTACCGGGGCGCAGCAAGAGGCTCATGAAGACAAGCGCGCCGGTGTGCGGTCCCAATCCGCCGGAAGAAGCGGAACTGTCCACTTCGGGTCGGGGCGCCAAAGCTCCCAGCCGGCGGAGAACGGCGGCCCCCACGCCCCGATGGCGTCGACCGCCCGGCGGCCGGCGTCCCGCACGGCCGCGGCCCGGGATGCGGACATCAGTCCCGCCCGCTGCGCGGCGGCGAACTCGTCCTCGTCCCGCCACTCCCACGAGCGGTCCGGGTGGACGACGAGGTCCAGGTAGTGGT
The DNA here is from genome assembly GCF_020400605.1 of Streptomyces aculeolatus. Classification (GTDB taxonomy): domain Bacteria; phylum Actinomycetota; class Actinomycetes; order Streptomycetales; family Streptomycetaceae; genus Streptomyces; species Streptomyces aculeolatus. The sequence goes on from NZ_JAINRD010000007.1 coordinate 233,610, forward strand.
CCTCGGAGTCGACGCCCCCGGCCCAGCGCACGCGGGGCGCCTCGAGGTTGACGTAGAAGGACCTGAAGGTCCAGTCGACCTCCCAGAACAGCCAGACGGACCACGGCTCGCCGGGCCGGGCCAGCTTGAGCACGCCGGCGCCGAACCAGCGGGTGCGGAGCGGGCGGTGGGGCTTGGTGTAGCGGGTGGCAAGCGGTTCGCGGTGTAACTCGGTGCCGTCGGCGAGCACGGGGCGCACGCACTCGGTGTCGGGCGCCACCCAGACGGCGAGCGTCTCGGCGTCGTCGCGGACGACGGTGACCGGGCGGCAGACGGCTACGGTACGGCCCAGCAGGCCTGCCTCGCGGGGGGCGTCTGCGTCGTGGCCGCCGTGGCCGTTGGGGCTGTGGTGACCGTCGGCGGGGCCGCCGGGAGCACGGGGGCCGTCGTGGGTGCCGCCGGGTCTGCCGGCCGCGCCGGCGGTGCCGGGCGCCGGGTGGGCGCGGTAGCGCCAGAGGATGTGGTCCCCCGGCGTCCACCGGCCGCCTGAGACGTTCTGGTCGCTGTCAAGCGTCGCGTCTGGCCCGTGCATCCGACGATGGTATCCAGCAGTGCCTCACGGGCGGGTCATCCTCAGCACGTCCAGTGCACTGTCCAACTGCTCCTCCGTGAGCAGCCCGCGTTCGACGTACCCGCCTTCGAGGACCACCTCTCTGATCGTCTTGCGCTCGGCCAGCGACTTCTTCGCCACCTTGGCCGCCTCCTCGTAGCCGATGTACCGGTTGAGCGGCGTGACGACGGACGGGGACGACTCCGCGTACTCCCGGGCGCGCCCGGCGTGCGCCGTGATGCCGTCGACCGTGCGATCGGCGAGCAGGCGTGCGGCGTTGGCCAGCAGCCGGATCGACTCCAGTACGTTCCGGGCGAGGACGGGCAGCATCACGTTCAACTCGAAGTTGCCCGAGGCGCCGGCGGTGGTGACCGTCACGTCGTTCCCGATCACCTGGGCGCAGACCATCAGTACGGCCTCGGGGACCACCGGGTTCACCTTGCCCGGCATGATCGACGAGCCGGGCTGGAGGTCGGGCAGCGCGATCTCGGCGAGCCCGGTCCGCGGTCCCGAGCCCATCCAGCGCAGGTCGTTGCAGATCTTGGTGAGCCCGACCGCGATCGTGCGCAGCTGGCCGGACGCCTCCACGAGGCCGTCGCGGGCGCCCTGCGCCTCGAAGTGGTCGCGGGCCTCGGTCAGCGGCAGCCCGGTCGTCCGCGCCACCTCGGCGATGACGGCGGCGGCGAAGCCGGGCGGGGTGTTGATGCCCGTGCCGACCGCGGTGCCGCCGAGGGGCAGCTCGGCCAGCCGCGGCAGCGAGGCGTGCAGCCGCTCGACGCCGGTGCCGACCTGGGCCGCGTACCCCGCGAACTCCTGGCCGAGGGTGACGGGCGTGGCGTCCATCAGATGCGTACGCCCCGACTTCACCACCTCCGCGAACTCCTCTGCCTTGCCCGCGAGCGCGGCCTGCAGATGGGTGAGCGCCGGGATCAGGTCCTGCACGACCGCGCCGGTGGCGGCGATGTGGATGGAGGAGGGGAACGTGTCGTTCGACGACTGGCTGGCGTTGACGTGGTCGTTGGGGTGGACCACCGGCCCTTCGGCACCCAGCTTCTCCTGCGCGAGGGTGGCCAGCACCTCGTTCATGTTCATGTTCGACGAGGTGCCGGAGCCGGTCTGGAAGACGTCGACCGGGAACTCGCCGTCCCAGCGGCCCGCCGCGACCTCCTCCGCCGCCGCCTGCACGGCCGCGGCGACGTCCGCGTCCAGCACGCCCAGCTCGGCGTTGACCTTCGCCGCGGCGGCCTTGACACGGGCCAGCGCGGCGATGTGCGCGGACTCCAGCCGCAGCCCGGAGACCGGGAAGTTCTCCACGGCGCGCTGCGTCTGCGCGCGCCACTTGGCGCCGGCGGGGACGCGGACCTCGCCCATCGAGTCGTGCTCGATGCGGAAGCCGTCGGATGCGGGGCGTTCGGCGGGGGACGGGTCAGCGGGCTGGCTCATGCTGCCGAGGATACGACCGCTCACCGACACCGCCCGTGCGCCGAACGGTGGATTCGGCGGGGACGGCCGCGGACTTGCCGCCGCAGCTGCCGCGGGCCCGGGCGGTGACGCGGTGGAATCGACCGGGACCGGGAGAAATCGGAAGAGAGCAGTAGCGAACAAAGAGATCAGCAGGCCAGGGCCGGATCCGGCCCGGAGTCCCGAGGAGTGACGTGACGACCAGCCTTCGCACCCGTCGTTTCCGCAGCGGAGCACGTGCCGCCCGTGCCGCCGCGCTCGCCTGCGCCCTGCTCGCGGCCGCGGCCCAGCCGGCGGGCGCCGCCGGGCAGGACGGCGACAAGGGGGACGACAAGGGCAAGGACGTGCCGCGGGTCACCGGCCCCGCGATGAAGATCACCATCGACAACGCGCGCAAGACCTCCGGCCCGGGGCAGGAGGCCACGTACACGATCCGCGTCTCCAGCCTCCAGGACGGGGCGATCGAGGGCCTCGTGGTCCGCCAGACGCTGCCGGAGGACCTGGAGCTGGTCGAGCCGGGCGCGGGCGGCAAGGTGCGGGGCGGCCGCGAGGTGAGCTGGACGGCGGACCTGAAGGGGAACAAGAGCGCGGAGTTCACCGCGCGGACGCGGCTCGCGAAGGGGGCGCCGACGGCCGGTGAGCTGGCGGCGACGGCGTGCGCGTACGAGAAGGGCGCGGAGAAGGCGGTGGTGTGCGCGCCGGACATCGACAAGCTGACCGACGCGCCGGCGCGCGAGGCCGAGGGCGGCAGGGGCGGTGACGCGGGCCGCGACGACGGCCGCGGCGGCGACCGCGACGCCGAGCCGCAGGCCGCCGAGGACTCCGACAGCGCCGTGGGCTACGGGCTGGGAGCGGCCGCGCTGGTGCTGGCCGGCGGGGGAGCGGTGTACGCGCTGCGCCGGCGGGCGGCGGCCGGGCGCCGCGGCTGAGGGCGCCGGCGTACGGCCCGGCTCGTACGTCCGCGGGGGGCGCCCGGCGCGACCCGGCCGCCCCGCACCGCCCGCACGAGCCTCGCGCGCCCCGGCTGCCCCGGCCGCGGCGGCCGTCCTGCGCGCCCCGCTACGGCTTCGCCGCGCCCCGCACCGGGATGCTGGTGACGAACGGCTTCGCGGGACCCGGGTCGGTGAAGAAGTCGTTCCCCTTGTCGTCCACCACGATGAACGCCGGGAAGTCCTCGACCTCGATCTTCCAGACCGCCTCCATGCCCAGCTCCTCGTACTCCAGGACCTCGACCTTCTTGATGCAGTCCTGCGCCAGCCGCGCGGCGGGACCGCCGATCGAGCCCAGGTAGAAGCCGCCGTGCGCGCCGCAGGCGTCGGTGACCTGCTTGGAGCGGTTGCCCTTGGCCAGCATCACCATCGACCCGCCCGCCGCCTGGAACTGCTCGACGTACGCGTCCATCCGCCCCGCCGTCGTCGGCCCGAAGGAGCCGGAGGCGTAGCCCTCGGGGGTCTTGGCCGGGCCGGCGTAGTACACGGGGTGGTCCTTCAGGTACTGCGGCATCTCCTCGCCCGCGTCCAGGCGCTCCTTGATCTTCGCGTGCGCGATGTCGCGCGCCACGACGAGCGGGCCGGTGAGCGACAGCCGCGTCTTGACCGGGTACTTCGTCAGCTCCGCGCGCACCTCGGCCATCGGCCGGGCGAGGTCGATCCGCACCGCCTCGTCCATGCCGCCGGCGGAGCCCGCGGTCAGCTCCGCCGCGGTGGTGTCCGGCAGGAAGCGCGCCGGGTCGTGCTCCAGCTGCTCCAGGAAGACGCCCTCCGCCGTGATCTTCGCCAGCGCCTGCCGGTCGGCGGAGCAGGAGACCGCGATGGCCACCGGGCAGGACGCGCCGTGCCGCGGCAGCCGGACGACGCGCACGTCGTGACAGAAGTACTTGCCGCCGAACTGCGCGCCGATGCCGAGCGTCTGCGTCAGCTCGAAGACCTTCGCCTCCAGCTCGGTGTCGCGGAAGCCGTGGCCGGTGGGGGAGCCCTCGGTGGGCAGCGAGTCGAGATAGTGCGCGGAGGCGTACTTCGCGGTCTTCAGCGCGTACTCCGCGGAGGTGCCGCCGACGACGATCGCGAGGTGGTACGGCGGGCAGGCGGCCGTGCCCAGCGAGCGGATCTTCTCCTCGAGGAAGCGCAGCATCGACGCCTCGTTGAGTACGGCCTTCGTCTCCTGGTAGAGGAACGACTTGTTGGCGCTGCCGCCGCCCTTGGCCATGAAGAGGAACTTGTACGCGTCGCCGTCGGCGGCGTAGAGCTCCACCTGCGCCGGCAGGTTGTTGCCGGTGTTCTTCTCGTCCCACATGGTCAGCGGCGCCATCTGGGAGTAGCGCAGGTTGAGCTTGGTGTACGCGTCGTACACCCCGCGCGACAGCGCCTCCTCGTCCCGGCCCTTGGTCAGCACGTGCTGCCCGCGCTTGCCCATCACGATCGCCGTGCCGGTGTCCTGGCACATGGGGAGCACGCCCGCCGCCGAGATGTTGGCGTTCTTCAGCAGGTCGAGCGCGACGAACTTGTCGTTGGGCGACGCCTCGGGGTCGTCGCAGATGGCGCGCAGCTGGGCGAGGTGGGCGGGGCGCAGGAAGTGCGAGATGTCGTGCATCGCCTCGGCGGCGAGCAGCCGCAGCGCCTCCGGCCGGACCTCCAGGAACGTACGCCCGCCCGCCTCGACCGTGCGCACACCCTCTGTTGTCAGCAGGCGGTACGTCGTGTCGTCCGCGCCGAGCGGCAGGAGGTCCGTGTACTGGAACGCGGGGCTGGCGGGGCGGGCGGTGGCGGTCATCGCGTTCCTTGTCGTCGGCCGGCGGCGGCTGTGCGTCCTCCAGGTTAGGACGGCCGCCCGGGCGCGGCGTGGCGAGGTGCCCCTCCGCCCGCCCGAGGGGCCTAGTCACGATGTATCGCGTTTGGTTACGCTGGGCCCGTGGACGAGACCCCGCGCGACAACGCCCCCGTGCCCGCCGCCCAGCCGTCGCTGTCGAAGAAGCCGGTCGCGGAGGGAGAGCTGCGCGCGTCCGACGCGGACCGCGACCGCGTCGCCGACATCCTCCGCGAGGCGCTCGCCGAGGGGCGGTTGGACCCGGAGGAGCACGCCGAGCGGATCGACGGCGTCTACAACGCCAAGACCGTGGGCGAGCTGGAGCCGCTCGTACGCGACCTGCCGGTCGGCCGGCGTGCGGCCGGGTCCGCCGCGGCGCCGCCCCCGCCGTCGTACCCGCAGCCGCAGTCGCAGACCCTCGTCGCGGTCTTCAGCGGCTCCACGCGCAAGGGGCGTTGGAGCGTGGGGCGCAGGACCACGGCGTTCGCGCTCTTCGGGGGCGTGGACATCGACCTGACCGAGGCGGTCTTCCACCAGCAGGAGATCGTCATCAACGCGACCGCCATCTTCGGCGGCGTCGACATCAAGGTCCCCGAGAACGTGTCGCTGCGCGGCTCCGGCACGGCGGTCTTCGGCGGCTTCGACGTGCACGCGCAGGAGGCGGAGGACCCGCGTGCGCCGGTGGTGGTCGTCACCGGCTTCGCGCTCTTCGGCGGCGTGGACGCAAAGGGCAAAAAGGGCAAGTTCCTGAAGAACCTGACGGACCGGATGCGCAAGCACGGCCTCGGTCACTGACCCTGTTCCACCACTCCCAACTGCCCCCGCAGACCCGGAAGCAGCACCTCCATCCCGGGTGGCCACTCGGCGCATAAGCGCGCGCACAGCGGGTAGAGCACGTGCATCGTCTCCTCCGTACGGCTGCAGGTGCGAACGGTCGTACGCCTTACGAGACAGCTTTGTCCCTGATCCGCCAACGCCGTCGTCAGGAGTGGACCGTGCTGCAGTCCCACCAGCAGTCCCTGCAGGAAGCCCGGGTGCCGATCCAGCGCTCCGGACGGCGGGAAGAGGGGGATCCCTGGCACACGGAGGCGGTGTGCCGGCGGGACGAGGCCGCGCTGTTCTTTGCTCCGTCGAAGGAGCCCACCGCCGACCGGCTCTCGCGCGAGGCCGCCGCGAAGCGGGTCTGCGCGCGCTGTCCCGTGATGGTCGAGTGCCGGGAGCACGCGCTGCTGCTGCCCGAGCCGTACGGCGTCTGGGGCGGCCTCACGGCAGCGGAGCGACGGGTCGTACAGGCGCGGCGCAGGCGGCGGGAGACGGCGGAGAAGCTGACGGCCCCGCGGGGGATAGCCCAGGCGGGCTGAGGCGGCCCGCGGGGTCCGGGGGTCCGGACAAACGGTTCTGCCGGGGGCGTCGTCCGTACGCACCCGCCACCCGGCCGCACCGCTCACCCGTCGCGCCGCAATGCGCGGGGGCACCGGCCCGGTGCGCCGGCCGCCGGCCGCGCCCCGCTACTGGGCCCGGTCGAAGTCGACCGAGCTGTACGCCCGCAGCTTCGACAGCCGGTGCTCCGACTCGATCTGCCGGATCGTGCCGCTCTTCGACCGCATCACCAGCGACTGCGTGAACGCCCGGTCCGCGCGGTAGCGCACGCCGCGCAGCAGCTCCCCGTCCGTGATCCCGGTGGCGACGAAGAACACGTTCTCGCCGCGCACCAGGTCGTCGATCAGGAGCGTACGGTCCAGGTCGTGCCCCGCGTCGAGCGCCCGCTGCCGCTCCGCGTCGTCCCGCGGCCAGAGCCGGCCCTGGAACGTACCGCCCAGGCACTTCATCGCGCAGGCCGCGATGACGGCCTCCGGGGTGCCGCCGACGCCCAGCAGCAGGTCGACGCCGGTGCCGTCGCGGGCGGTCATGATGGCGCCGGCGACGTCGCCGTCCGAGATGAACTTGATCCGCGCCCCGGCCTCGCGGACCTCCTGCACCAGCCCGTCGTGGCGCGGCCGGTCCAGCACGCAGACGGTGACGTCCCCCGTGGTGCCGCCCTTGGCCTTGGCGACGCGGCGGATGTTGACCGCGACGGGCGCGTTGATGTCGACGTACTCGGCGGCCTCGGGGCCGGTCGCGAGCTTGTCCATGTAGAAGACCGCGGACGGGTCGAACATGCAGCCCCGCTCGGCCACGGCGAGCACCGAGACGGCGTTGCCCATGCCCTTGGCGGTCAGGGTGGTGCCGTCGACCGGGTCGACGGCCACGTCGCACTCGGGTCCCGTGCCGTCGCCGACGCGCTCGCCGTTGAAGAGCATCGGCGCGTGGTCCTTCTCGCCCTCGCCGATGACGACGACGCCGTTCATCGAGACGGTGCTGACCAGGGTCCGCATCGCGCGTACGGCGGCGCCGTCCGCGCCGTTCTTGTCGCCGCGGCCGACCCAGCGGCCGGAGGCCATCGCGCCGGCCTCGGTGACCCGGACCAGCTCCAGGGCGAGGTTGCGGTCGGGGGCCTCGGGGGCCACCTCCAGTTGCTCGGGGAGGTGGTGGGGCGTCTCATTGGACTGCGGCATCCGTGAGGACCTTTCCGCTCGGTCGACGGCCGGAGTGGCGGGAGGGGGCGCCCAAAGCCTATCCGTTTATCGCCATTATGAGCACACCGCCCCTCGGATGAGCGGGTCGGTTCGTCGCCGTCAGGCCGGGCGCCCGCACCCCGGGGAAGAGATCACTCCGCGATGAGGGACGATGGAGGGGTGGCAGACAGGAACAGCATGCGGACGGTGCGCAATCTGGTGGGCGCGCTGACGGTCACCTGCGGGGTGTCGCTCTTCGTCTACTGGGGCGTCCTCCCGCGCGAGGGCGACGGCAACGAGATGGCGGCCGTCGCCTACGACCAGGAGCTGGGCCAGGCCCGCCGCGCCGCACCGTTCCCGGTCGTCGCACCGGTGGGGCTGCCGGACGACTGGCGGGCCAACTCCGTGACGTACCGCGGGACCGGCGACCACGGCACGACGTGGCACCTGGGCTTCGTCACGCCCGACGACGAGTACGTGGCGGTGGAGCAGGGGAGCAAGAAGCCCGACGCCTTCATCCGCAGGGTCACCCAGGAGGCGCGGCCCACCGGCGAGAGCCGGCAGGTGGCCGGCGAGGAGTGGGCGCACTACCGGGGCAAGGCGTACGACGCGCTGGTGAACAAGGGCGACGGCGTGACGACCGTGGTCACCGGCACGGGAAGCATGGAGCAGATGGAGCGGATGGCGTCGGCGCTCAAGGAGAAGTGAGCGGACGCCGGGGAGCCCCGAACAGGTCCGTACTCAAGGAGCTGTGAGCGGGCCGCCCGAGGCCGCGCAACGATGCGCGACCGACGCCGGCGGCCCCCGGCCCGTACAGCCGCAGGCCCTCAGCCCTTACGGTCCGAGGCGTCGTCAGCCCTTACGGTCCGAGGCGTCCGACTCCGCGTCCTGACCGCCCTCTTCCGCTTCCCCGGCCCCCGCGTCGCCCCCGGCGCCGCCCGTCCCGTCGTCCGACTCCGCCGCCAGCGCCGCGTCGAGCCGCTCGCGGGCGCCGTCGAGCCACTGCCGGCAGATCCGGGCCAGCTCCTCCCCGCGCTCCCAGAGCGCCAGGGACTCCTCCAGGGTCGAACCGCCGGACTCCAGCCGGCGCACGACCTCCATCAGCTCGTCCCGCGCCTGCTCGTAGCCGAGAGTCCCCCGGTCCTTCGTCTCTGCCATGGCCCCCACCTTAGGACCCGCCTACGACACCGGGCCGACCGTGACACCGAACTCCCCGTCGGCGACCCGGGCGCGCAGCTCCTCGCCCGCGCTCACCTCGTCCGCAGCGCGCACCGCCGCGCCGTCCTGCCGCTGGAGCACCGCATAGCCGCGCTTCAGCGTGGAGGCGGGGGAGAGGGCGACGACCCGGGCGCGGGTGTGCTCCAGCTCGGAGTCCGCCCGGTCCAGCAGATGCGCCAGCGTGCGCCGCCCGCGCGCGAGGACCGCGTCCACGACCTCCGCGCGCTCGTCCACGATCCCGTACGGCTCGGCCATCGCCGGCCGGCTCAGCCACGACGCGAGCCCGCGCTCCTCGCGGTCCAGCACCCCCGTCAGCACCCGCAGCGCGCGCTGCCGGAGCTGCTCTATGCGCACGTGCTCCTCGCCGACGTCCGGCACGGCGTCCTTGGCGGCGTGCGTGGGCGTACGGGAACGGAGGTCCGCCACGTGGTCCAGCAGGGGGTTGTCCGGCTCGTGGCCGATCGCGGAGACCACCGGCGTACGGCACGCGGCCACGGCCCGTACGAGCTGCTCGTCCGAGAACGGCAGCAGGTCCTCCACGCTGCCGCCGCCGCGCGCGACGATGATGACGTCCACCTCCGGCAGGCCGTCCAACTCCTGCACGGCCTTGACGATCTGCGGCACCGCGTGCACCCCCTGCACCGCCACCGGCCGCACCTCGAACCGCACCGCGGGCCACCGGTGCCGCGCCGTCTCCAGCACGTCCCGCTCCGCCGCCGACGCGCGCCCCGTCACCAGCCCGATGCGGCGCGGCAGGAACGGCAGCGGCTTCTTGCGCTCCGGCGCGAAGAGCCCCTCGGCGGCCAGCGCCTTCTTCAACCGCTCCAGCCGCACCAGCAGTTCGCCGACGCCCACCGGGCGGATCTCGGCGGCGCGCAGCGAGAGCTGGCCGCTGGGCGCGTACCAGACCGGCTTGGCGAAGACGACGACGCGGGCGCCTTCCTGTATGACATCCGCCACCTTGTCGAACACGTCGCGGAAGCACGTCACCGTCAGGGAGACCTCCTGCGCCGGGTCGCGCAGCGTCATGAAGACCACGCCCGCGCCCGGCCGCCGCGACAGCTGGGTGATCTGCCCCTCCACCCACAGCGCGCCGAGCCGGTCGATCCAGCCGCCGATCTTCCGCGAGACCACCCCCACGGGCATGGGCGTCTCTGCCGTGTTCACCGCCATGGCCCCGAGCCTAACGGCGGGGTACGACACCCGGGCGGCTCCGGCGGACGGGTCGCGGGCCGCCGCGCCCTCGAACCGCGCACGGGGCGTTCCGTACCATGGCGGTATGACTGCTTCGAGCGCTCCGCAGCCCGCCCGCCGCGTCCTTCTCGCCGCTCCCCGGGGCTACTGCGCCGGCGTCGACCGGGCGGTGATCGCGGTCGAGCAGGCGCTTGAGCAGTACGGCGCACCGGTGTACGTGCGGCACGAGATCGTGCACAACAAGTACGTCGTCAAGACGCTGGAGCGCAAAGGCGCGATCTTCGTCGAGGAGACGGCCGAGGTGCCCCCGGGCAACATCGTGATCTTCTCCGCGCACGGCGTCGCCCCCGTCGTCCACGACGAGGCGAAGCAGGGCCGGCTCGCCTCCATCGACGCGACCTGCCCGCTGGTGACGAAGGTGCACAAGGAAGCCGTCCGGTTCGCCCAGGACGACTTCGACATCCTGCTCATCGGCCACGAGGGCCACGAGGAGGTCATCGGCACGTCGGGCGAGGCCCCGGAGCACATCCAGCTCGTCGACGGCCCGGAGGGCGCGGACCGCATCGAGGTGCGCGACCCCGACAAGGTCGTCTGGCTGTCGCAGACCACGCTGTCGGTGGACGAGACGATGGAGACGGTCGACCGGCTCAAGGGCCGCTTCCCGAACCTGCTGGACCCGCCGAGCGACGACATCTGCTACGCGACGCAGAACCGGCAGGTCGCGGTGAAGCAGGTGGGCGCGGAGTCGGACCTCGTGATCGTCGTCGGCTCGCAGAACTCGTCGAACTCGCAGCGGCTCGTCGAGGTCGCCCTCGACGCGGGCGCCAAGGCGTCGTACCTGATCGACGGGGCCGAGGAGATCGACGAGGCGTGGCTGGAGGGCGTGACGACGGTCGGCGTGACGTCGGGCGCGTCGGTGCCGGAGGTACTCGTTGACGGCGTGCTGGAGTGGCTCGCCGAGCGGGGCTACGCGGACGTGGACCTGGTGCAGCCGGTGGACGAGCGGCTCACCTTCTCCTTGCCGAAGGAGCTCCGCCGCGACCTGCGCGCCGAGGCGGCGGCGCTGGCCGCCGAGGCGGCGGACTGACGGCGGCGCCCTGCTGCTCGGGACGGGCCGGCCGCGACCGCGGCTGCGCCCGCCGCCGCGCGCCGGAGGACGACGGCCGGCGGGCCGGCGGCTCCCCGCCCCCGCCCGGGCTGCGCCGCACGGCGAGCAGGGCGAAGTGCCGCAGCAGGGCGAGGGCGGCGGCCAGCAGGGTGCCCCCGTAGAGCCACGGCGCCTCCAGGGCGAGGGTCGTGCCGGCGGCCATCACGTGCGAGGAGACGCCGTCCGAGCCCTCGCCGAGGGCCAGGGTGCCGGCGGCGAAGGCGATCGGCATGGCGATCGGCGCGGCGATGACGTCCGAGGGCCGGATCCACAGCGCGCAGCACACCGAGAGCAGCAGGAACACCACCCCGTAGAACACCGGCGCGGTCCCCATCGCGACCTGCACGAACGCCCCGGCGCCCAGCATCGCCGCCACCGCGAGCAGCCCTCCGCCGGCCGCCGTCAGCCGCGGCCCGGCGGGCCGCAGCAGCGTGCGCAGCACCGGCGGCACCGGCCGCCGCACCGCGGCCCGGTACACGACGGCGCTCTCCTCCGGCCCGGCGGCCCCGGAGGGGTCGGGCTCGCGGGCCGGTCGCGGGACGTGAGCCTGCCGTCGCTCTCCGTCAGGATCCGTATTCGTACGGTGATGCTGCATCGCTCCACGGTAGGCCCCCCAGCAGGCGAAACCCCGCGAGGGGCACAGAATGCGCTCATTCGGAGTGCCGGAGTCCCACAGGACGCACACACGGGGCGCGCGGGGACACCCGTAGAATCGTCGTCGGGGTCCCCGCCGTGTCGCGCCCCCGTCCCCGTACCTCGTAGGAAGTCGTTCACGTGTCGCTCACGATCGGAATCGTCGGCCTGCCGAACGTCGGCAAGTCGACCCTCTTCAACGCCCTGACCAAGAACGAGGTGCTGGCGGCCAACTACCCGTTCGCCACCATCGAGCCCAACGTCGGCGTCGTCGGCGTCCCGGACCCCCGCCTCGGCACCCTGGCGGGCATCTTCGGCTCCCAGCGCATCCTCCCGGCGACGGTCGACTTCGTCGACATCGCCGGCATCGTGCGCGGCGCGAGCGAGGGCGAGGGCCTGGGCAACAAGTTCCTGGCCAACATCCGCGAGTCCGACGCGATCTGCCAGGTCATCCGCGCCTTCCGGGACGAGAACGTGGTCCACGTGGACGGCAAGGTCTCGCCCAAGGACGACATCGAGACCATCAACACCGAGCTGATCCTGGCCGACCTCCAGACCATCGAGAAGGTCCTCCCGCGGCTCCAGAAGGAATCCCGCATCAAGAAGGACCTGGGCCCCAAGCTCACCGCCATCGAGGAGGCCAAGGCCATCCTCGACGCCGGCCAGACCCTCTTCGCCGCGGGCATCGCCCAGGGCACCGAGCGCGCCGAACTCCTCCACGACCTGCACCTGCTGACGGCGAAGCCCTTCCTCTACGTCTTCAACGTCGACGAGGACGAACTGTCCGACGAGCCCTTCAAGGACGAGCAGCGCGCCCTGGTCGCCCCGGCCGAGGCCATCTTCCTCAACGCCAAGCTCGAATCCGAACTCGCCGAACTCGACGAGGCCGACGCCCTCGAACTCCTCCAGTCCGTAGGCCAGCAGGAACCGGGCCTGGTCACCCTGGCCCGCGTGGGCTTCGCCACCCTGGGCCTCCAGACCTACCTCACCGCAGGCCCGAAGGAGGCCCGCGCCTGGACCATCAAGAAGGGCGCGACGGCCCCGGAGGCGGCGGGCGTGATCCACACGGACTTCCAGAAGGGCTTCATCAAGGCCGAGGTCATCTCCTTCGACGACCTGGTGGCCACGGGCTCGGTCCCGGAAGCCCGCGCAGCGGGCAAGGCCCGCATGGAGGGCAAGGACTACGCGATGCGCGACGGCGACGTAGTGGAATTCCGCTTCAATGTGTGAATGATCCCGCCCCTGGCCCCACGCGATGAATTCGCAGGTCAGGGGGTGTTTTGTGGGTTGTGCGGATGGTGTGTCGTCGCGGTCCCGCGGAATGTTTGAGTAGCTGGGTGATAGCTGCGGGTTTCACGTGTTCGCAGGTCGGAGGCGTGGGCGGGCTGCCGGAAGCGGTGTGTGACGGTGCAGTCACCGACACGGTGGCTGGATTGTGGCTGGATGAACTGACGCACCGTCATGTCCACCATGTTGAGTGCGCGTACGGGAGGGCGGCCGTCGGTCTCGCGTTGCGTTGCCTGGCGGGCCTGCCAGGCGGCGGATCCAGGGGAGTGACGCAACTGGCATCGCAGGCCGGTCATCAACTGGGAACCGGCCTGTAACGCCGATACCGTGCGGCTCGATCTGGAGTAGGTCAGGGATGAGGTTCGCGTCCCGCGACGTGGTGTAGCGGATTTGGCACCACGAGTCCGCAGGTCGTGGCCCCGACGTGTGGCCCTTGCCCGCCCACTGCCGAGACTTCCTCCGCAAGCAGCGGCCACTTCCCCGTGTTGAGCGCGAAGTCGGCATGCGGACTCGGGATAGCCGCACCCCGGGTGTGGCGCCTCGGTCCGTAGCGGCGGAGGGTCCTCAGCCGGGTCGCCTGAACACGTTTCCCTCGTAAGCAAGTTGTGCTCGATTCATAGGCAACCGTGATGTGGATCTCATTTTTGATAGGACACTTATGTTAATTGCCCGATAAGGCCCCCTAGTTCAGGCATGTTGGTTGCGTTAAGTTTCATCGCTGTTACTTTCGGTGTCTCTAGGGGTGGGGGCTCGTGAAGCTGGCTACGCGTGGGCGAAGATTTCGGGCAGGATCTGCCATCGGCCTCGGTGTGATCATGCTGCTGGGCCTAGCCCCTCAGATGCAGGCAACCGCAGCCACCAACGACGTACGCACGGCTTCGTCTGCGAAGGCGTCGACAGAGCGAGCGGCCGAGGAGGAGGCCGCCACGGAGGAACAGGCCCTGACCCGGGCCAGGCGCTCAGACGAGCCGGTGGAAGTCACCTCGCTGCGTGGGGAGAGCAGCGAGGTGTTTGCTACTCCGGACGGAAACCTTGAAGCGCGCGAGTACGTAAGGCCGGTGCACGCTCGGGTCGGCGGCGAGTGGTTGCCTGTCGACACGGACTTGGCTCCTTCGGCTGGCGGCATGGTGGCGACCAAGGCGACGACGGTCGGGCTGGAATTCTCCGGCGGCGGGGACGCTCCGCTGGTGCGCATGACGAAGGCCGGCCGCACGCTGGCGTTGTCGTGGTCGGGCACCCTGCCTGAGCCGGTTTTGGAAGCTGACACGGCGACATATCGTGACGTGCTCCCTGGGGTGGATCTCAGGCTGGGAGCACAGCCGGATGGCTTCACTCAGCTCGTGGTGGTCAAGACCGCCGAAGCGGCACAGAACCCGGAGTTGGAGCAGCTGCGGCTGGAGCTGGCAGCCGGCGACATGGAGGTGCAGGAGGTCGGCGGGGGCGGACTTGCTGCGATCGATGCAGGGGCTGGGTCGGCGGTATTCGAGGCACCGCAGCCGATGATGTGGGATTCCAGCGGCGCGGCGGGCGGCACCAGCGCCAAGGATGCCGCCATGCCTGCTTCGGAGGATGAGCCGGGTGCTTCGGAGTCCGGCAAGCTGGCCGAGGTGGCGGCCGAGGTGACTGAGGGCGGCGGTGAGTTGCTCCTGACGCCGGATGCTCAGGTTTTGAAGGGGGCCGACACCGTCTACCCGGTGTTCATCGATCCGCAGTGGTACTCGCCGCGGGCTTCTGCCTGGACGTTCGTCTCCAAGTACTGGGCTGGCTCGCCGCAGTGGAAGTTCAACGGTGAGGACAACGCCGGCTTGGGCTACTGCAACTGGAACTATTGCAACCCCAACGACACGAAGCGGCTTTTCTATCGGATTCCCACGTCCCGGTTTGCAGGGAAGTCGATCCTTTCGGCGGAGTTCGTGGTTCGTAATGTCTGGTCGGCGTCGTGTGCTGACCGTGGCGTGGAGCTGTGGCGTACGAAGGACATCAGTTCGTCGACCACGTGGAACAGCCAGGACAGTGGGTCGGGCTTCTGGCTTGATCAGGTGGACTCCCGATCGTTTGCCTACGGCTACGACGGCTGTGCCGCAAAGGACGCCGAGTTCGGAGTCAAGGCTGTGGTTCAGCAAGCCGCCAATAACAAGTGGTCGACGATGACTTTCGGCATGCGAGCCTCCAGCGAGGACGACCGGTACGGCTGGAAGCGATTCTCAGACAAGGCGTTTCTGCGGGTTAAATACAACCGGCCCCCGCCGCAGGTGAAGATGTCGCAGTTGACCATGGAGTACGGCGGTGTCTGCAAGCGACCGGATGACAAGGCGTACGTCCGATCTCTGGGCACGATTCGCGCCGATGACATTACTGACCCGGATGGCGACAGTGTTTCGGTGCAGTTCCAGGCCAAGTGGGATGCTGGGGACGGGAAGGGGTTGATTGCCCGGTGGAAGCCTGCCCGGACCCCTTCCAAGGGCTCTGGGGCGAGCTTCCGCATGTCGCTGCCGACTGAGGGCACATCAAAGATCCCTGAGAACAAGACCGTTCACTGGTATGTGCGAGCCTATGACGGGGCGCAGTACTCGCCGTGGTCGTATGCCGGCGACCGGACGGGCTGTTATTTCGTTTACGATGCCAGTGTCCCCAAGGCGCCGAGCATTTCTTCCGGCGAGTATCCGGCTTCCGATCCGGCAAATCCGGAAGATCCGTGGTGGGACGGTGTGGGCCAGTACGGCACTTTCACCTTTGATGCCCCCGACACCGATGTTGTCCGTTATCGATACGGGGTCAACGGTGACCCCATCTCGGCGAATGAAGTCTCGACATCCGGTGGTGCTGCGAAGGATGTCAAGATCCTCCCCGAACGGCCGGGCCTGAACTTCGTCACCGTGAGGTCGTACGACGCTGCTGGCAACAGGAGCGAGATCCGCACGTACCAGTTCCGGGTCAAGGCCGGCCAGCCGGACCGGGCAACCTGGCAGCTCGATGAAGAAGCCGGTGCGACCGAAGGACAAGGCTCCACTCCTCCCAGAACGCTCGCGCTTCGCGGTGGCGCCACCACCGGTGGCGCCGGGGTCGACGGGACTGCACTGCAACTGAACGGAACCGACGCGTACGCGTCCACAGATCTTTCCGTGATCAACAACACTGGCGGATTCACGGTATCGGCATGGGCAAAGCTGGATGCCAAGCCAACGACTGGCTCGGCGGTGGTGGCTTCCCAACCGGGCAACACGAGAATGGGCTTCGCACTTCACTACTCGGCCTCGTACGACCGCTGGATCTTCAATGGCTTCTCCGATGACTCTCCGGATGCGGTGGTCTATCGGGCCATGGCCCCTGCCGCCGGCGGAGTCGTGGTCGGGGAGTGGACGCACCTCGTCGGCTCGTACGACTCAGTCGAGGACAAGCTGCAGTTGTTCGTCAACGGCGAGCTGGTCGGGGAGACCCCCTTTACCGCAACTTGGAACGCCCGGCGGGGTCTGCACATCGGTGCAGGCATCGGGAGTGGCGTAGCGAAGGACTTCTTTCCCGGGACCATCGACAAGTTGCAGATCTTCGACAAGCGCATAGCTCAGGACGAAGTCGACAAGCTCTATGCGAAGCAGTCCGTCGGCGACCCCGGCCGCCCCGCGGTAGCCGTATTCGAACTCGACGAGCAGGCTGGAACCACGGAGATATCCGGGCGCGGTGGCGTGCTGCCCGCCCACTACCACGGCGGCACCACTACCGGCGTGCCCGGGATAGCGGGCAAGGCAGCGAAGTTCAACGGCACAGACGGTTACGCGAAGATCGGGCAGACGTCGGGGCCCCATATCAATTCGGAACGCTCGTTCACGGTCTCGGCCTGGGCCAAGCTGGACAGCAAGCCAAACCATCCCGCGGCTGTCGTGGCCCAGACAGGCCGCTACGCACCCGGCTTCGAGCTGTACTACTCCGAAGCCTACGACCGCTGGGGATTCACCCAGTTCGACTCCGACTCACCGGACGCCCGCCCGATCCGCGCCCTGCAGCCGGAAGGGACCACTGCGTACGCAGGCACGTGGGCGCACCTTGTCGGAGTTCACGACACCACGGCCAACACTCTGACCCTCTACGTCAACGGCCGCAAGGCCGGCGAGACGACGCTCGTCGATGCCTTCTACGCGGATCAGTCCATGCTCATTGGTGCCAGCTCCCTGAACGGTGCGTTGAAGAGTCACTTTCCCGGCACCGTCGACGACGTGAGACTGTTCGACCGTCCGGTATCAGCCGCCGAGGTGCTGCAGATGTACAAGCAGCGACCAGAGGCCACCGGCCGGTGGATGTTCGAGGAGACCGATGGGGCCAGTCCGGCCGTCACCCCGGATGACTCGCCTCGGCGAACCGGGATGACCTTGCGCGGGGGAGCCTCCGTCGACTTCTCCGGGGCATTTATGGGGGCGAACGGTCTGCTCCTCGACGGCGTGGACGACCACGCAGCAACCTCCGGCGTTCCGGTGGACACCACGGGAAGCTTCACTGTCACCGGCTGGGCGCAGGCAGCCGCGGCACCCACCGCCGCGAAGACGGTGCTCAGCGCCGCCGGAGCCCAGCAAAGTGCCTTCCAAGTGCGCTACGTGCCAAGTCAGAACCCGGAGAAGCCAGGCCGATGGCAACTCGCGCTGCCGGGTGCGGACAGTGCAGTAGCTGCGGTCTCGCGTGTCGAGAACGAGGCGTTCGACGACGTGCAGTCGTGGAACCACCTGGCCCTGGTCTACGACGGCTTCCGGAAGGAAGCTCGCCTGTACGTCAACGGCCAGCTGGAGGAGATCGCCTGCGCCGACGACGACGGAGACGGTGAAGCGGATGACCCGACGTGTGTGGACCAGGTGCCGTGGGGCGAGAACGTCCTGACGTTCAAGGCAAGCGCCTCGCTGGAGGTCGGAAGGGCCAAGACCGGCGGTACGTGGGGTGAGTACTGGCCCGGTGCGGTCGACGACGTGTGGACCTTCCAAGGTGCCTTATCGGATGCGCAGGTGGGGCGCATCGCTGGTGAGTGGTTCGAGTTGCCGACGGACGTACCGAATGCCGATTAGGCATCGGCACGAACCGAGGCAGGCAGCACACTTCGACAACCGCGTGGGCCACGGCGTGCGCACATCAGCAGGCGAGGGGTGGGGACGATGACGAAGAGGACACGCGTACACAGACCGATAGCCGGTGCTCGGCAAGCGATTGCCCTTTTGTGTGCCGCGGTGATGACCGGCACCTTGCTGCAGGCGACACCGACAGCGACGGCGGTCTCGAACGCCGTGGCCGGTGGCTCTCGTGCCGCGTCCGAGGCCCCGGATCCGGGGAAGTCTGTGCCTGGCGGCCCCGCCGACAAGGTCAAGCCGCGCAAGACCACGCCTGGCCCTCGAACTCCGGGGGACAAGCCGCAGGCCTCGTGGGCGGAACCTGGCACGGCAACGGTGAACCTGGCCCCGAAACCGCAGGGCCGCGCTGCAAGTGACATCCGTGCAGGCGATCTGCCTATACGGCTCAGCACCCCGTCGAACCACGGAGAACACACCGACGCCGATCCTCTCCAGGGCACTGTTCGTGTGGAAATGCTGGACCGCGCTACGGCCCGCAGCGCGGGTATTGTCGGCCCGGTGTTCACCCTTGAGTCTCAGCCTGAGCAGGACCAAGGATCAGCGGAAGCCCGTGGCCGGTCAGGGGCGGTCGATGTCACGCTGGACTATGCGGACTTCGCCGAGTCCTTCGGTGGCGCGTACGGCTCTCGCCTGACGCTTACGGAACTGCGGGCCTGTGCCCTGACTCGCCCAGTCCGTCCGGAGTGCCGTACCGGCGAGCCGGTCAAAACCACCAACGACACCGAGCAGCAAACCCTGAACGCCGCGGACGTCGTCGTAGGGGGCAGCACCCCCACGATCCTCGCTGCTGTGGCTGCGGAGGAGGGCGGCCAGGGCGACTTCAAGGCCACGCCGCTGACGCCTTCGGCCGCGTGGAACGTGGGACTGAACACAGGCGATTTCACATGGGGCTACGACTTTCAGATACCCCAGGTCCCAGGAGGCTTGCATCCGACCGTACAGATGTCGTACTCGTCCGGTTCGGTGGACGGCCGCACCGGTGGTACCAACAACCAGTCTTCCTGGGTCGGTGACGGCTTCGACCTCTGGCCGGGTTACATCGAGCGCCGCTACAAGTCCTGTTCGGACGACGGGGTGGAGAACCCCGACGGGAACAAGCCGGGCGACCAGTGCTGGGGCTACGACAACGCATTCCTTGCCATCAACGGCAAGGGCGGTGAGCTGGTCCCAGCTGGGAATGACGAGTGGAAGCTGAAGAAGGACGACGGCACGCTCATCAAGCGGCTGACATCCAGCGACCGGAACAACGGTGACAACAACGACGAGTACTGGCGCGTCACCGATCCCAACGGGGTTCGGTACTACTACGGCTACCACCGGCTGCCAGGATGGGCTTCGGGTGACGAAACTACCGATTCCACCTGGAACGTTCCTGTATTCGGCGATGATGCCGATGAACCCTGCCATGACTCGGCAGGCTTCGGATCCTCGTGGTGTCAGCAGGCTTGGCGGTGGAACCTCGACTACGTCGTCGACCCGCACGGCAACGCCATCGCCTACTACTACAACAAGGAAGAAAACTCTTACGGCCGCAATCTGAAGGCGACCAACAACACCCGCTACGACCGCGGCGGCAACCTGGACCGCATCGAGTACGGCCTGAAGTCCTCGGCCGTCTACGGGACCAAACCGCTGGCGAAGGTCGACTTCACCAGCAGCGAGCGCTGCCTGCCCAACACCCAGACCGACTGCGGAAGCATCTCCACGGACTCCTTCTACTGGTACGACACTCCGTGGGATCTCAACTGCAGCGCGGACGTGGACTGCGACAACGGCCGGCTGGCACCGACTTTCTGGACCCGCAAGCGCCTGACCGGCGTGAACACCGAGGTCCTGAAGAGCGACGGCAGCTACGCCAGCGTGGACTCCTGGAAACTTCAGCACCGCTGGGGCCAGGCCGACATCGACTACCAACTGCTACTGGACTCGATACAGCGCACCGGCCACACCGCATCCCCAACGATCGCACTGCCGAAAACCACCTTCACCTACATCCAGAAGGCAAATCGACTCGACAAGACGGGCGACGGCTACGCACCATTCATCAAAGCCCGACTGTCCGATGTCGAGGACGAATATGGTGGCCGAATATCCGTCAACTACTCCGGGGAAGCCTGCTCCTGGGACTCGTTGCCAACTCCGCAGAGCAACACCACTCGCTGCTTCCCCCAGTACATCGGAGGATCGTCCAGCGACGACCCGGAACGCCAGTGGTTCAACAAATACGTTGCCACGTTCCTTACGGAGACCGATCGGACGGGCGGCGCACCCGACAAACTCACCCGCTACGAGTACCTGGGCGGGGCAGCCTGGCACTACGACGATGACGACGGCCTGACCAAGGAAAAGTTCAAAACCTGGTCCCAGTGGCGCGGTTACGACCACGTTCGCGTCAAGACCGGCGGAGCCGGCGGCGAGTCCGCACTCAAGTCGCAGAAGGACAGCTACTTCCTACGCGGCATGCACGGTGACCGTGAGAGCACCAGCGGCGGCACCAGGAGCGTACAGATATCGCTGGGCGATGGCGAAGGCGATCCCATCACCGATCACGAGTCGGCGGCGGGGTTCGCGTACAAGACCGTCGACTACTCCGCGCCCGACGGCAAGGTTCTGAGCAAGACCGTCAACCGCCCCTGGCATCACCAGACGGCCAAGAAGGAACGCAACTGGGGCACGGTAACCGCCAACTTCAGCGGCACCGCATACACCAAGAACTGGGTCTCCCTCGACCAGGGCGCCGGCAGCAAGTGGCGCGTCTCCTCGACGGCCAGCACCCATGACACCGTCGCTGGCCGGATCACCAAGGTCGATGACTTCGGAGACAACTCGACTGCCGCCGACAACCGGTGCACCCGTACCACCTACGCCACCAACGCCGAAGCCAACATCCTCACCCTGCCAGGACGGGTGGAGACCGTGGCGGCGAGTTGCGACGACACGGTCGACCGCTCCAAGGACGTCGTCAACGACGTCCGCACGGCATACGACTCCGGCTCCTACGGAGACACGCCCACTGCGGGGGACGCCACCGCGGTGGCGACCTTGAAATCCCACAACGGCACCACTGCCACCTACCTGGAGAGCGGCGCCACCTACGACAGCTACGGGCGCGAGCGCTCGGCCACCGACCTGACCGCCAACGTCACCGTCACAGGCACGGATCCGCCACAGCGCAACGCCCGCACCGACGGCCGCACCACCACGATCGCCTACACCCCGACCAGCGGGTTCCCGACCAAGGTCACGAAGACAACACCCCCTGCACTCGAGGGGAACGCGAGCACGGCCCAGACCGAGGTCCGCGAACTGGAACCGCTGCGCGGCCAGCCGTCGGCGATCCTCGATACCAACGACAAGCGCACCGCCTACACCTACGATGCGCTGGGCCGCACCACGAAGATCTGGCTGGCTGGCAGGCTCACCGGCA
Source organism: Streptomyces aculeolatus (assembly GCF_020400605.1). GTDB lineage: Bacteria > Actinomycetota > Actinomycetes > Streptomycetales > Streptomycetaceae > Streptomyces > Streptomyces aculeolatus. The sequence continues at coordinate 255,028 of NZ_JAINRD010000007.1, forward strand.
CGCTGCCGGACTACGAGTTCACGTACTTCGTCGAGGAGAACCAGCCGGTCGCCGTGGCCACCCGCACGCTGGGGCTCACAGTCACGAACCAGATCCCCTCGTACACCCTCTACGACGGCTTCCTCCGCGAGCGCCAGACACAAACAGCCGGCCCCAATGGGGGCCGCCTCATCGCCGACAACTTCTACGACGAGCGTGGTCTGGTCGATCAGACCTTCGCCCCCTACCACGCCGACGGCGGCCAGAGCCGCATCCTGTTCGAACCCAACGACGCCGAGGACGTGGAAACGCAAACCCGCCACGTGCACGACGGACTCGGCCGAGAGACCGAGAACCGTCTCATGTCCGGCAGCGGAGACGGGGGCGAAGTCCTCGCCACCACCAAGACGACCTACCACGGTGACCGGGTCACCGTCGTCCCACCGGTTGGCGACACCACCACAACGACGCTAACTGACGCCCGCGGACAGACCACCGAGGTCCGTCAGCACCACGAGCGGTCCCCGACATCGAGCTACGACACCATCGCCTACGATCACACTCCACGAGGCGAACTCGCGAAGGTCACGGACCCGGCCGGCAACGCCTGGACGTACACCTACGACCAACTCGGCCGCCAGGTCGAAGCGAACGACCCCGACAAGGGCAAGAGCACGTCCACCTATGACGACCGCGGCCAACTCGTGTCCTCCACAGACGCCCGCGACGTCAAGCTCGTCAACATCTACGACGGACTCGGCCGCCAGACCGAACTGCGGGAAGGCGCGCCGTCCGGAGAGCTCCGAGCGAAGTGGATCTACGACACCCTGAGCGGCGCACAAGGCCAGCTCGCCGAGTCCACCCGCTACGTGGAAGGCAGCGCCTACACCCACAAGGTCACCCAGTACGACGACTACTACCGCCCATCCAGACAGGCCACCGTCATCCCTCCTGCAGAAGGCGCCCTCGCCGGCACCTACCAGGAAGGCACCGCCTACACCGCGAGCGGGCTGGTCAAGTCCCGCACGTTCTCTACGGTCGGCAATATCGCTGCCAAGGGCTGGAACTACGAGTACGACCCGAACACCCAGTGGCCGCTTGCGGTCGTCTCCGACGGCGTTCGATCCGACACCACCTACACGCTCCTCGGCAAGCCCTATACGCAACTCCTCGGCGCCACCGGCGACGCAGAGAGAACCAAAGTCACCAACACCTACGAGGGCGGCACCCAACGCCTCAAGACCTCGCGCGTCGACCGCCCCGGCCAGCCCGGCGTCGACCAGCACAACACCTACCAGTACGACCAGGCAGGCAACTTCCTCTCCATCTCAGACGTCTCCCGCACCGGGACCGACACGCAGTGCTTCACGTACGACCACCTGCGCCGCCTGACAGAAGCCTGGACAGAGGCCGACACCGCCTGCGAGACCGCACCGCCGGCAACGGGCATCGGCGGCCCGGCCCCGTACTGGCAAACCTTCACCTACGACAAGGTCGGCAACCGCCTCACCGAGGCGCAGCACGACATCGGCGGCGACACCAGCAGAGACGTCAACCGCACCTACACCTATCCGGCGCCGGGCACTCCTCAACCGCACACACTGACCTCGGTCACCACAGAGGAACAATCGGGCACCGCCACCGACAACTTCAGCTACGACCCCACCGGCAACACCACCACCCGTTCCCAGGACGGCGCATCCCAGCAACTCACCTGGGACGCCGAAGGCCAGCTGAGGAAGGTCGACGGCGGAGCCGAGAAGGTCACCGACTACGTCTACGACGCAGACGGCAACCGACTCATCGCCCGCACCCCCTCAGGCGCCACCCTCTACTGGGGCGACCACACCGAGGTCTTCCTCCCCAAGGGGAGCACCACCCGCAAGGCCACCCGCTACGTCCCACTGGGCAACGGCAACCAGGCCGTACTCGAAAACGACGGCAACTGGTCCCTCACCCTCGCCGACCACAACGGCACCGGCAACCTGGCCATCGACGCTGACACCCTCAACCTCACCCAACGCCGCAACCTGCCCTTCGGCGCCCTCCGCGGCACACCCCACGGGCCCTGGCCCGGAACCCGCGGCTTCGTCGGCGGAGTCGATGACACCACCAGCACCGGTCTGCAACACCTCGGCGCCCGCGAATATGATCCGCTTACCGGCCGCTTCCTCTCCGTCGACCCGATCATGGATCCCACTGATCCGGAATCACTGCACGGCTACTCCTACGCCGGCAGCAGCCCGCTGACGTTCAGCGACCCGGAGGGACTCAGCCGAGCCGACGCCTGCGGAGTCGGCTGCCCCATCGGCGGCACGGGACCCGGCACCGGACGCCCCATTCAGATCATCAGCAGCAGCCCCACCAACTACAACCCAAGTCCCTGTCTGAACATGAACGGCTCGCCATGCGGCTCCAAAACCGGGAGCAGTGACGATCGATCCCCCAGTCCCCAGCCGCAGGCACCCCCACTTCCCGTTCCGGACTGGGTTTGCGATTCCGATTGCGTTGCGCAGCACATAGAAGCAGACTCATTCGGTCTAATTCCAGCAGCAACTGTCAGAAGTTGCGATAGCGGAGCTCTAGGAGACTGTGGATGGTTGGCCGCAGCATTTACGCCGTGGGGGAAGGCAGGCACGCTTCTTGGCAGGTTGTCCAAGGGGCTCCGCATAGCAGGAGGCGTTGAGAGACTGGCTAGCGTGCATAACGCGGTCGTTGCTGCAAATATTGGAAAAATCCGCAGTACCTGGAATATCGGCAAGAAGAGAGTAGTAGCTTCTGGAGTTCTGCAAACTGAGGATGGTTCGCAGGTATTCAATGCAGCTAGCGGGCCGGACAAGGCAGGTTTGGTAGGGAAGCCAAGCAACCCCGTATTCGAGACTGTAAGTACATCAGGTGGAAAATTCTCACGCGGAGCAGACGCCGAATATAAGATTCTGGAGCGTGCTGCCGAAGCCCTCGGCGCGCCGTCCGGCCAGCGTGGAATTCTGACTCTCCAAATCGGCAAGACCCCATGCACGTCTTGCGGAGGCGTTATAGATCAATTCGCTGAGAGGTACCCAAACGTCTGGATTCGTATTGGGATCGGAGAATGAGGGTGTAGGCGAGAGACGCGGGCAAGGGCGGTGGCTCTCAGGTGTCAATCACGGTGTGCCAGATGCGCTGAGGGACTGCGCGACCATCACCGACGATGCCCAGTCGTGACGAGTCCGCAGTGTCATTTTGATGCCCAGCAGGAATTTCGACGCTGCGCTGGTGTCTCGTGACCCGGTTCGATTTATTTCAAATTGTTGTTTATGAGCTTCTTCACGCGGTCTGAACGAGCCGGACCTTCGCGAGGATCTCGGTCGCGGTCGCGGTCCAGATGAAGGGCTTCACGCTCGCGTTCCAGGAGTCGATGTAATCGTGGATCTGTCTGACCGGCACGTGGACGCTGGGGAACGTGCCTCGGTTGGATGGACTGCCGGGTGATGATGCCGAACCAGATCTCGACCTGGTTGAGCCAGGACGAGCCGACGGGAGTGAAGCGAAAGTGCACGTGAGGGTGCTTCGCCAGCCACGCCTTCACTTCGAGGGTCGTGTGGGTGGAGAGGTTGCCCTTGTTCAGGACAACGTGGATCTGCATTTCGGCATGCGACTTGACCGCCTTCTTCAAAAAGGCCAGGAAGTTGGCGGCGTTCCGGTTCGGTGTGCACTTGCCGAGTGCCTCGCCGGTGGCGACGGCGCGGCGAACAGGTTCGTGGTGCCGTGCCTGATGTAGTCGTAGGTGCGCTTCTCGATTGCGGCGAACGTGACCGGCAGCGCCGGCTGGGTCCAGGGCCTGGATCTGCGTCTTCTCGTCCAAGGCAGGACCCCGCGCCCCGGGCGGGTCCAGGTACAGGCCCACGACATTGGCAACCTTGTCCGCAAACCGCGGATGCCAGGACACCGAGATACCTCATGCCGGTTGAGGTAGTCGGCCAGGGGCAGGGCAGACCAGTGCGACAGCCCGGAGGCGGCCGGCGGAGTCGTCTTCGTCAACGCGATCGCCCGGCCGGGTGTCCGCGCGGGCACCTGCGCGCGTCCCCGGCCGGGCTTCTTTCCGATCAGACCGGCAAGCCCCGATTCAGCGTATCGGCTCTTCCAGCGGGCTACGGTCGACAGCGAAACCCGGCCAACTCCGCGATGTCCCCGCGGCGTCGACCTCGCCCTCCCACAGCAGGATCCCGGCCCGCGTCGCCACATCAGCAGAAACAGACGGGCTCCAGGTCAACACCCGTAGCTCAGCGGCCTGTTCAGAGTTCAGATCCACATCAGTCCAACGTGCAAATCAAAGCAAAGTAACAACAACAGGATCACGATCACTAGGAGTGTGAGATCGAGTGCATGCTTGATGGAAGACTCCCCATGTGAGAATTGCGTGGGGTGCTGATGTGCCCAGCGATGCGCTCGAATTGATATTATGCGATGTGCTGGAGATTTCCACCGCAAGGTCCACAAGAGAGATAGACTAAAATGATGGCGAAGTATACCGTGCGAAACAGCATCGTGGATGCCGGCGGACGTTTGGATGAGGCTGAAGCCGCCACCGCTTCGGAGATCAGGCAGGTGGAGGATGATCAAGGATGCCCCCTTCCTGCGTCCTATAGAGAATTCCTGTCTCTTTGCGGTCGCGGATTCAAGGGTCATTCCGTGCTTGCGTCTGAAGACATCTTCTATCCTGATATGCTCGGATTGAAGGAGGAATTGCAACGAGAGCTGTCATCGGGAGATATTAATGATCCCGTACGAACTGGTGAATATGTTGTCTTCATGGCGCATCAAGGATACATCTTTTACATGCTGCGAAGTGATGAAATAGATTGTTCTGTTTTCGGGTATTCAATCGAAGAGCCGGAACGCGGTATGGTTAAGTGCGCTGCCTCGCTGGCTGATTTTATGCTCGAACAATTTCGCGATGATAGGAGTTTTTCAAATTGAAAAGGCGGGCAGAATGAATGACCTGCCCTCCGGATGCGAATTACCGACACCTCGGCCGGAGGCTGAGCCTCTTCATTCGTAGTGTGATGCGCCGGAAGTGGCAGGCTTATTGATCCGAAACTCAATCAGTTCTCTTCGAGGGTGTAGTGGACGTGGGGCCGCCGAAGTAGCCGGGGTGGCCGTAGATACCGTGCACCTAAACGGACTGATGGTCTTCCCGAAGGGGACCCAAGGACTGAGTCGCGCCCCGATTGGGCCAGATGCAGTCCGCCAGATGAAGCACTCCATCGCCGAGCAGGCGAGATCCCGGGGGTTTAGCGCCGTCGTGCTAACTATGAGCGGCATATCCCGAAGCCGGATGGCAGCTACACGTGCCCGGGGGCGATGACCTTGGATGTCGCAAAAATCCTAGTGTCCTGAGTCGTTAATTCGTGTGCAGTATGCGGCGCGGGTTTCGAGGATCTCGTCGGCGGTCTTGGTCCACACGAACGGCTTGGGGTCCTTGTTCCACTCGTTGATCCAGCCGCAGATGTCGCGTTCCAGCTCGATGACGCTGTGGTGGGTCGAGCGGCGGAGCTTTCGGCAGGTCAGCTCGGCGAACCATCGCTCGACGAGGTTCAGTCAGGATGCGGATGTTGGGGTGAAGTGCAGGTGGAAGCGCGGGTGCCGCAGTAGCCACTTCTTGATCGCTTCGGTCTTGTGCGTGGCGTAGTTGTCCAGGACCAGATGCAGGTCCAGTTCCTTCGGGACGGCCGCGTCGATGGTTTTCAGGAAGCGGAGGAACTCCTGGTGGCGGTGGCGGCGGTAGTGCTGGGCTATGACCGACCCGGAAGCGATGTCCAGGGCAGCGAACAGGCTGGTGGTGCCGTGCCGGACGTAGTCGTGGGTCATCCTGGCCGGCGTCGTCGGCGCCAGGGGCAGGACGGGCTGGGTGCGGTCCAGGGCCTGGATCTGCGTTTTCTCGTCCACGGCCAGGACCAGGGCGTTCTTGGGCGGGGAAAGGTAGATCCCGACGACATCGCGGACCTTGGTGACGAACTCCGGGTCTGTGGACAGCTTCCACGTCTGCACCGTGTGGGGCTTGAGCCCGAACGCCCGCCAGATCCTCGAGACCGCGGACTGCGACATGCCGGTCGCTTCGGCCATCGACCGCGTCGACCAGTGCGAATCCCCCGACGAAGGCTTCTCGTCCAGGGTCTTGGTCACCAGTGCCTCGACCTGCTCGTCCGTGATCCTCCGCGGCGGCCCCCGACGCGGTCTGTCCGTCAGGCCCTCCAGCCGGTCCCTGACGAACCTCGCGCGCCACTTGCGCACCGTCTCCCGCGAAATCCCCAGGTCATCCGCGACCGGCGCGTTCGACGAACCCTCCGCACACGTCAGCACAATCCTCGACCGGAGCACCAGAGCCTGAGAAGCCGTCTGCTTCCTCAACCAGCGCCGCAACACACGTAGTTCGTCATCGGACAGCACCACCGGCAACGGCTTCGGACCAGGCATGAACCCACCCTACAACCGCCATTGTACTAACGACTCAAGAAGCTGGGGGATTAAAGAATGGATCGGTCTCGACTGGACGGGTTGGCGTCGCGTATCACGGGCCGAGGGCAAGTGGAGCGGGAACCGGTATTCCGAGAACTGCGGGAACTGGGCTTGTCGCCGATCGAAGCGATTTACGTAGCTTCTCGTGTGCTTGGCCTGTCTTTGCCTGAGGCGAAGACCGCGATCTACGCAAGCACCGCCTGGCGTGGTCACCAGGAGGATTGGCAGCGGCTTCAGTCTGGCCTTGAGGAGTGAAGATACTCGCCAGCCTGAAGTCGCGGTATCAAACTTGAAGTTCCGCCAAGTAATGGGTCTGTGTAGGAGTTGGTGGGATTCCCGGGAGTTTCCTCGGTGCTCTTTTTCTTTTATTGTGCTTGGAGTCTCTTTACTTACATCAAGGAGTCCGGTCCGGCCCGCCCGATGGGTCGGAGCTGGGGACGGATCAAGCAGAATATCCTGCGGCCGGATAACCTCGTGGCCCAGCGTAGGGGGTGCCAGCGTGGAGTCTCGCGTGGCCCGTGGATCCAGCAAAAACTGGGGTCATGGATCGGCCGTTTGCGGCGGCTGGATAATGGCTGGATCCAGCCCCGTCCTCCGGTGTTTCCGCAGGCCGAAATTGTGCGCCCGGTGTTCCGCTTCAATGTGTGAATGATCCCGCCCCTGGCCCCACGCGATGAATTCGCAGGTCAGGGGGTGTTTTGTGGGTTGTGCGGATGGTGTGTCGTCGCGGTCCCGCGGAATGTTTGAGTAGCTGGGTGATAGCTGCGGGTTTCACGTGTGCGCAGGTAGGAGGGCTACCGGAAGGGGCGTGTGACGGTGCGGTCACCGTCATGGTGGCTGGATGTGGCCGGGTGAACTGACGAGCCGTCATATTCATCGGTCGAACGCGCGCACGGGGGGGGCTCTCGTCAGCCGGGCGAGAGCCCCGGCGCCATGAGTCACAGCTGCCGCGCTTCACACTCCGCACGCTGTCTCCCATCAGGGCGGGTGAGTTTCGGCGGGGCAACGCTGCCCTGGACGCCGGTGCCGCGTGCGACGGGGGGCGCCGCTCATTCGACTTGCCATGGACAAGCTTGCCCGGACCGCGCGCCACCTCGGCGGGAATGTGCGGGGCGGGCGGTTCGCCACACCCCCACAGCCGCCGCCTACAGCGCCGCCGACACCCGCGCCGCGAGATCCAGGACGTGGCGGTCGCTGCCCTGCGGCCCGACGAGGCACAGGCCCACTGGAGCGGTGCGGCTGCGGATGGGGACGCTGACGGCGCAGCGGCCCGACAGGCCCGCCAGGCACGTGAGTTGGAAGGTCTGTGCCCGGGTCTGTTCGATCGCCGGGCCACCGATGGCGGCCTCCTTGCGGGTGGGCGCCACCGAGGACGCGGACGGTAGGAGCAGGATCCGGTCCCCGAGCAGGTCGTCAACGCGGGTCCGTGCCTCGCGCAGCACGCGTTCGGCGGCGGCCAGGTCGGCGGGGGTGTAGCGCGAGGCTGCTTCGAAGCGGGAGCGGACGTCGGGGTTGAGGGAGTCCCAGTGCCGCGAGACCCACGGGCCCAAGTGCTGCCATGCCTCCACGCCCTGTTTGGTCTGGAAGGCGCGCACCCATCCCGGCAGCACCCCGGCGTCGAACCGTACGGTGCCCAGGTGCGGCAGATCTGCCGCGCCCCGCCACCCGGCGAGCGCCCGCCGCACCGAGGCGGAGACCTCCGTGTCGGCCACGTCGACGATCTCCTGGGAGAACACCGCGGCCGACGGTGCGGGCCCTGTGGCGCGTGGCAGGAGCACCCGGCCCGCGGCGCGCAGGGTGTCGGCGTCGCGGGCGATCCAGCCGACCGTGTCGAAGGACGGGGCGAGCGGCAGCAGCCCCGTGGTGTCGATCGCACCGTGGCTGGGGCGGATGCCGTACAGGCCCTGGTAGGAGGAGGGGATCCGGATCGAGCCGCCGGTGTCGGTGCCGAGTCCGATGTCGGCCTGACCGAGGGCGACCGCGCTGGCAGGTCCCGAGGTCGAGCCGCCCGAAATCCGGTCGGGGGCCGCGGGGTTGGGCGGCGTACCGTAGTGGCCGTTCGTGCCGGCGAGGCTGTACGCGAACTCGTCGGTGCGGGCGAGGCCGACGACGTCGGCACCCGCAGCGAGCAGCGCGGCGACCGCCGCGGCGGTGGTCGCCTGCGGGCGGCTCTCGGCGAGCCACACGGGGTTGCCCGCGCCCACCCGGTGCCCCTGGACGGCGAACAGGTCCTTCACTGCCACATTGAGTCCGGACAGCGGGCCGTGCCCGGTGGCGGGCACGAGCGGCGTGCCGAATTCCCGCCACACCGTGGGGTCGGGAAGGGAGCTCGCGGAGGCCGGGCGCCCGCCCAGGGGTAGCACCGCACCGGCGCCCGCCGCGGCCGCGAGGCCGAGGAACCTTCTTCGATTCGCTGTCTTCATGCTGCCTGCGTTCCTTTGGGTCTCGTCAATGTGCGTGCTGTTGGCCCGAGTTGAGGGGTCAGTGGCGCTAGCGGCCGAAGTCGCTCTTCCTGATCACCGCGTGCACCCCGGTGGTCCGGTCGACCACTTGTGACACCTCGAAGTCGGCCGCCGCCGACAGATACGCGTACGCGACCGGGCGGCGCATTCCGAGGTCTGCCTGGAGGAAGTCGAGGGCGTTGACGACGGCGCGGCGCATCGCCGTGTCCAGATCGGAGCCCTGGCCCCCGGCTCCGGCGGAGCCGTCCGGGTCGGAGAGGCCGATGGGTAGCCACGCCTCGTCGGTCTCGCCGAACGGGTAGTGGTACGCGACGGTGGGGGCGTCGCCGGAGCCGGGCTTGCAGACGGTGAGGCGGAAGGTGGTGCGCAGCGATCCTTCGAGCGCGGTGAGCGCCACCTCGCCGTTGCCCATCGCGAAGTGCGGGTCGCCGGTGTGGAAGAGGGCGCCGTCGGCGTGTACGGGGAGGTAGAACGCGGAGCCGGACCCGAGGTGGCGGATGTCGATGTTGCCGCCGCCGAGGGTGGGCGGGATCGAATTGAGCAGCGGGTCAGTGAGGGAGGCGGCATCGGCGAACGCGGTGCCCATCAGCCCCATGTGCGGGTTGAGCGGGAAAGTGACCTCGCCGGGACCGTCGATCGGGAGGACACCGTGGCCGTCTCGGCCACCGGCCGCGCCGCCGCTGCGGATCGGTGCGAACACCGAAACATTTCCATACTGTTCGGGGTCCTCGGCGGACGGCCGGCCGTCCGTGTCGACGGGCGGCATGACCTCGTCGCGGGTGATGCCGGCGGGGGCGCCGCCGTCCCGGGTGCGGGCCAGGGCGCCCTTGCCGTGTCGGCTCGACACCACGCCGTAGGGCACGCGCGGCAGCAGCGACAGTGTCTCCACCTTCAGTACATCGCCGGGCTCTGCACCCTCGACATGCACCGGGCCCAGGACGACGTGCGGGCCGTCGGTGTCGAAGGAGCGGGGTGTGCGGGAATAGTCGCGGGCGAGGTCGACCGCGTCCCGCAGCACCTGGTCCCTGCCGACGCCGTGCTCACCGAACCATGCGACGGGGTCGCGGCCCTGGTCCTCCAGCAGGCCCTCGTGCGAGAGGGCGTCCACGGTGACCGTCTCGCCAGACCGTACGTGCAGCACGGGGGCGGCGTCGCGGGCGGGCACGTAGCCCCACCTGACGGTGTCCGGTGTGGCGCGCAGATAGTGCTGACCGTCGATGGGGCCCCTGCCGGGCTGCAGGATGCGCTGCGGGCGGGAGACGGCGGCGGGCCCGGCGGGCGCTGCGGCGGCGGAGTGCGTACCCGCGGCCACCATCCCACCGGCCGCACCGAGCCCCGCCGCGATGCGCAGCAGACCCCGCCGTCCAAAGCGCGACGCCAACGCCTCGTACGCCACGGGAAGTTCGGCGGATATGGCGGCGGCTGCGGGCGTGGCGGGGAGATCGGTCGGCACGCGCGGCTCGTATGACATCAAGGCCCCTCGTCGTAGCGCGGTATACACATGCCACGATGTGGTGACGTGTGGTGTGTGCGGTGGGGTGCCATGTCTATGCAGCGCCTGTTACCGGGAAGGGCTGCCGCCGGTTTCCCGCGCGTAACGCGCCGAGGGTCACATGCGGTCGGTCGTGTCGCCCGGCGGCGGGGTGGGCGGCGCGAAGTCTTGCAGGCAGGGGCGCCGATGCGAGGCGTAACTCCTGCAGCTCCGACGGCCCCTCACGAGGCGCTTGACGGCAACGCCGACGGCAACGTCAACGGACACCTACTGCTGCGGGCGGCGGCTCCTCGGAGTCGTCGCCCGCAGCCAGTGCGTTGCCCAGGGTGTCGCTGGCTTGGCGTTGGAGGCGGAGGCGCGGGGACAGGTAGTCGGTGCTGGGTTCGGTGACCAGTTCGTCGAGAAGCCGGTTGCAGATGCCCTCCACGTCGCGGTGGTTGCGCGCGAGTGCCCGGCGCAGCTCTTCCAGGCAGACAGTGTGACGACGTCTGGTCGGGGACTCTACGGCGTGCGCCGGGAACTGCTCAGGAATGCGGAGGCGTGGTCCGGCACGTACGTCTGAAGGTGCTTCGGTGGGCGTTCGTACCCGCTCGGCGGCGGACGGGGCGGCAGGCGGAGCTCCGGCTGCCGGATCTCTCGGTAAGGGACCGTGGACAGCAGGTGAGCGATCATGTTGATGCGGGCAGCCCGCTTGTCGTCGCTCTCCACGACGAACCACGGCGCCTCGGGAAGATCGGTGTGCACGAACATCTCGTCCTTGGCCCGGGAGTACGCCTCCCAGCGAGTGATGGACTCCAGATCCATCGCCGAGAGCTTCCAGCGCCGTGCCGGATCGCTCAGCCGCTGCCGGAACCGCCGCTCCTGCTCGGCGTCGCTCACCGAGAACCAGTACTTGCGCAGCAAGACCCCGTCCTCGATGAGCATCCGCTCGAAGACGGGGCACTGGTGCAGGAAACGCTCGTACTCCTCCTGAGTGCAGAAGCCCATGACGTGCTCGACGCCGGCGCGGTTGTACCAACTGCGGTCGAACAGCACGATCTCACCCGCGGCGGGGAGCCTCGCGACGTAACGCTGGAAGTACCACTGTGTTCGCTCGCGTTCTGTCGGCACGGGCAGGGCGGCGATGCGCGCGACACGGGGGTTGAGAAGCGCGGTGACCCGCTTGATCGCGCCTCCCTTACCAGCCGCGTCGCGGCCCTCGAAGATCACCACGAGCCGCTCCCCTTCAGCACGGACCCACTCCTGGAGCATCACCAACTCGGTCTGCAGACGGAGCATCTCCTTCTCGTACAGTGACCTGGGCAGGCGGCTGGGTCCGCCCTTGCCCGGTGACTGCCCACCGTTCGTCCGCTTCGTGCCAGGCACCGTCCTTGCCTCCCTCGCCCACCGGCTGACATGACCAGGGTGGGTTCTTATCGGTGAACGCATGCCCTCCGGGCTGAGCCAGTCGTGGGGAACGACATCGACGGGCCGGTGGCATGTGGCCATACTGCAGGGTGTCTGTCCTCATCGGCTCAGCGGCAATGCTCTTCGAGTTGCACACATCTCTTCAATTTGACGAAGACAATGCAGTGCTCACATGGCAGCCATGGTGCCATTAGTGTAATCGGGAGGAACCTCGCCGGCACCTTTCACATCGAGGACACAGAACTTCGCCGAACCTCCTCCAGCCGCGGGCCCTTAGCCCAGGGGAAGCGGTCGAGGGATCTGCCAAGCTGGACATCAGTGTTCGACGGCCCGGCCGTTTCCGGTGGCTGAAACCGGCTGAATCCCGCTCGGCGTTCGGGTGTTTCCGCAGGCCAAGGCTGTGCAGTCGGTGTTCCGCTTCAACGCGTGAATCTTTCGAACACCCCCACTTGCCTGTATGCATGCAGGTCAGAGTGCATTGTGACCGGTCTACTCGGCCCGGCCGGGTGGGGGCGTCGGGGTTGATGCCGTCGTAGATGATGATTCCGCTGCCGTCGGTGACGAGGAGGTCTTCGTGGCCGTCGCCGGGCCAGTCGCCGCGGTGGGGGATTCGGGAGTTGGTCTCCATGCTGCCCGTGTTGCCCGACTCGGTGCTCCGTCGCCGTTTGAGCGCTGACGTTGTCGCGTGACCGGGCGGGCTCGGCCTTTCGCCGAGCCCGCCTTCTCCATACCGGAGTCGGACACCTGTCACGTCGTCAGCGCTGCAGTGTCAGCAGGCCCGGACGGTAGGGCAGGAGGCCGTAGTCGCCGCCGGAGTTGGGGCTGCGTCCCTGGTAGAGCAACTGCAGGTGACAGGGATCGACGGACATGGTCTGATCGGGGCTCGTGCGGATCAGTTCACCATGGCTGATGTCGTTGGTCCAGGTGGCGCCGCTGTTGGCCTTGCCGGCGAAGGGATTGCTCTCGGTCGCGGCCTGGGGTGTCCATGAGCCGTTCAGACTGGTGGCCGTGAACGAGCGGAAGTAGCGGCCCTGCGAGCCGATCGCCTCGACGATCATGAGATAGCGGTTCTGGCCCTGGAGCTTGTAGACCTGCGGGGCCTCGAACAAGTTGTTCGTCGTATCGCTCATGACCACCGTCGAGTTCGTGCCGAAGCTGCCAGGGAAGTTCCCGATCGGCATACTGGCCCGGTAGATCCTGCCGTTGTCACCGGCGAAGAACAGGTACATGTTCGTCCCATCGCCGATGAGCGTCTGATCGATGGGGCCTGTTCCGGAGTCGGAGATGCTTCCGGAGAAGAGCACCTGCTGGGATGACCAGCCATTGGGGTTGGTGGGGTCGCTCGACGTCCGGTAGGAGAAGGCGGTCCCGCCCCACTGGTAGGCGAGCACCCAGATGTTCTTCGGCGCGAAGTAGAAGAGCGTGGGCGCGACGGTGGAGGCTGACATCGTGTTCTGGCTTGCCGAGGCCATCTCCGGCCAATCGGTGAACAGGCCGAAGTTCATCGAACCCCACGTCGTCCCCGTGTCGTGCGTCGTGGCATAGACGAGTTGCCTGCCGTTGTAGGGGGCGACGGTGAAGTCCTTGAGCGAGACCCACCCCGGCCTGGGCTGCGCCAGCGCGCCCGTTGATGTCCAGCGGTATGTCGACGGAAGATCGCAGGGGCCGGGGTTGTTGCTGCCGACCTTGACGAGCTGCCACTGCTGGTTGGCGCCGCCCCAGTCGTCGTACTGGACGATGTTCGCGTTGTCGGCGGTGGAGCCGCCTTGCACTTCGAGGGCCTTGTTGCTGTGGCGCGCGACGAACCTCACGTGCCCGTCCGGGCTGTCGGCCAGCCGCCACTGCTGGTTGGTGCCGTTCAGGTCGGCCCACTGGACGATCGAGCCGCCGTTGGCGGTGGAGAAGTTGTGGACGTCCAGCACCTTGCCGGAGTGGCGGGACTTGATGCGGTAGTAACCGCCGCCGGAGTCGACGAACTGCCACTGCTGCTGGTTCTGATCGTTTCTGGCCCACTGGGTGATGCGGGCGCCGTCGTCGGTCGCCAGATTGTAGACGTCGAGTGCCTTGCCGCTGTTGCGGTTGACCAGCACGTACCAGGCGTTGGTGTCGACGGTCGCCGCGCCGGCGGGCTGGGCGCCGAGGAAGGTGGCCACGAGGAGCAAGGGTGCAAGGACGGCGAGTAAGCGTCTCAGGTGGACCGGGGAGGAGTGGCGAAACCGCATCGGAGGGTCTCCTTTGAGGGCGGGGTGAGGTGACCCCTGTGAACCGCGGGGCAGGCGTGCCGGGGGCGGGGGCAGTCTCGAAATGTTTCGGAGAGTTCCCGGATGTTCCGACGCCACAAGCTAGGAATGTGAGGGCTTCCGGTCAAGACCTTCTGTCGACCTGTCCACAACTGTGCCCACCCGTCCGCACGCCACCCCGGCCCCGGATTCGCCCTGGGCCCGGCCCTGCGCCATCCTGCCGACGGCGGAGCGGGGGGCGTGGCGGCTCCCCGTTCGACCCGCCTTGCTTCCGAAATTTTCGGGCGCACAACGGAAACTCTTCCGTGGAAAGTGTTGACGACTCACCGTCAAGCCCTCAATCATCCGTGTTTGAGGGGCTGACCATAGTTCGATATTTCGAACCCCCCGGCCCCGAGCAATCTGCACTGCACGGCAGATCCCCACGTACCGCTGCACGACAGATCCGCGCACCACAGCGCTGTGCCACCCCGTTTCGTCCCGGTGAGGTTCGCACCAGTGCGTCCTGGCTCTTCGCGCCGTCGGAGAGGTACGCGACGCCCCGAGGCGGTCCCCCGGCTGAGCCGCTATGGAGCACGCCCATGCCCGTGTCGAAACACCGCCGCCCGCAGTACGTCACCCGCCGGCCGCGCGGATGCTGTCCGTGCCGGTTGAGATCGTCCCGGTTCCCTGACCGCGGTGGCCGGTGATTCCGTGCCGCGCCCCCGTTCCTCCCCGCCCCGTCCGTCTGCCGAGCGAGAGCAGACGATGCACTCCGCCGCCCTTCAGTCCTTCCGTGACTTCTCCCTTGGAGGCACAGCCATGGGCTCGTATGCCCTTCCCAGACCCGGTATCCGCCGGAAGCTCCGCGGCCTGCTGTTGGCGCTGGTCGCCGGCGTCCTCGGTACCGTCGCCACGCTGGCCGCACCGCCGCCCGCGAACGCCGCGGAGAGCACGCTCGGCGCCGCGGCGGCCCAGAGCGGCCGCTACTTCGGCACCGCCATCGCCTCGGGCAGGCTGGGCGACTCGGCGTACACGTCGATCGCGAGCCGCGAGTTCAACTCGGTGACGGCCGAGAACGAGATGAAGATCGACGCCACCGAGCCGAACCGGGGCCAGTTCAACTTCTCCGCCGGTGACCGCGTCTACAACTGGGCGGTGCAGAACGGAAAGGAGGTGCGCGGCCACACCCTGGCCTGGCACGCCCAGCAACCCGGCTGGATGCAGAGCCTCAGTGGCAGCACCCTGCGCCAGGCGATGATCGACCACATCAACGGCGTGATGAGCCACTACAAGGGCAAGATCACCCAGTGGGACGTCGTGAACGAGGCGTTCGCCGACGGGAACTCGGGAGCGCGGCGCGACTCCAACCTGCAGCGCACCGGCAACGACTGGATCGAGGTCGCCTTCCGTACCGCGCGCGCCGCCGACCCGGCCGCCAAGCTCTGCTACAACGACTACAACATCGAGAACTGGACCTGGGCCAAGACCCAGGCCGTGTACGCCATGGTCCGGGACTTCAAACAGCGCGGCGTACCGATCGACTGCGTCGGCTTCCAGTCGCACTTCAACAGCGGCAGCCCGTACAACAGCAACTTCCGCACCACCCTGGAGAGCTTCGCCGCCCTCGGCGTCGACGTGGCCATCACCGAACTCGACATCCAGGGCGCCTCGCCCACGACCTACGCCAACGTGACCAACGACTGCCTGGCCGTCCCGCGCTGCCTGGGCATCACCGTCTGGGGCGTACGCGACACCGACTCCTGGCGGGCACAGGACACGCCGCTGCTGTTCAACGGCGACGGCAGCAAGAAGCCCGCCTACACCGCCGTCCTGAACGCCCTCAACGGCGGCTCCACCACGCCCCCCGGGGATTCCGGACAGATCAGGGGCGCCGGTTCGGGCCGCTGCCTGGACGTGCCGAACGGCAGTACCGCCGACGGCACCCAGGTCCAGTTGTGGGACTGCAACAGCGGCACCAACCAGCAGTGGGAGTCCACTGCCGACGGCGAGCTCAGGGTCTACGGCAACAAGTGCCTGGACGCCGCCGGCACCGGCAACGGCGCCAAAGTCCAGATCTACAGCTGCTGGGGCGGCGACAACCAGAAATGGCGCCTCAATTCCGACGGATCCATCGTCGGCGTCCAGTCCGGCCTCTGCCTCGACGCCGTCGGAACCGGCACCGCCAACGGCACCCCGATCCAGCTCTACACCTGCTCGAACGGCAGCAACCAACTCTGGACCCGCACCTGAGGGAGCCTGATTGAGCGAAAGGGTGAATCGATGAAGACCTACGGCACGGCTTCCTCCGCCCCTCCGCGAAGACATCGCTGGTGGTCCCGGATCGCCGCCGTGGTGGCGGCGGCCCTCGCGATCGGCATGCTCGCCGTGGCGAATCCGGCGCCCGCCGAGGCGGCGACGGTGGACACCAACGCCTGGTACGTCCTGGTCAATCGCCACAGCGGCAAGGCGCTCGACGTCGCCGAAGTGTCCACCGCCGACGGCGCACGGGTCAGCCAGTGGACGCGCCACGACGGAGCCAACCAGCAGTGGCAGTTCGTGGACTCCGGCGACGGTTTCTACCGGCTCAAGGCCCGGCATTCGGGCAAGGTCCTCGACGTGGCCGGCGTCTCCACCGCCGACGGTGCCGCGATCCAGCAGTGGACCGACCACAACGGGGCCAACCAGCAGTTCCGCCTGGCCGACTCCGACGCCGGCCACGTCCGGCTGATCAACCGCAACAGCGGCAAGGCGGTGCAGGTGCAGGGCGACTCCACCGCCGACGGCGCCAACGTCGTCCAGTACACCGACGGGGGCGGCGCCAGCCAGCAATGGCAGATGATCAAGCTGTCGTCCGACGGCGGCGGCGGATGCGGCAGCGCCCCGACCCTGACCAGCGGTACGCACACGATTCAAAGCGGCGGTCAGAGCCGCAGCTTCATCCTCAGGGTCCCCACCAACTACGACAACAACCACCCCTACCGGCTGATCTTCGCGTTCCACTGGCGGGGCGGAACCGCCGGCGACGTCGCCTCGGGCGGAACGAGCGGGACCGCCTGGTCCTACTACGGCCAGCAGGAACAGTCGAACAACAGCGCGATCCTCGTCGCCCCCCAGGGCTTCGGAAACGGCTGGGCCAATTCGAACGGTGAGGACGTCACCTTCGTCGACGACATGATCCGGCTGATCGAGGGTGACCTCTGTGTCAACACGGCACAGCGTTTCGCCACCGGATTCAGCTGGGGCGGCGGAATGAGCTACGCACTCGCATGCAGCCGGGCGGACGTCTTCAGGGCCGTCGCGGTCATATCCGGCGCCCAGATCAGCGGGTGCAGCGGCGGCACCCAGCCCATCGCCTACTTCGGAATCCACGGCATCGGCGACTCCGTGCTCAACATCTCGCAAGGACGGTCCCTGCGCGACAAATTCGTCAGCAACAACGGCTGCACCCCGCAGAGCCCGCGCGAGCCCGCACCGGGCAGCCGAACGCACATCACCACCACCTACTCGGGCTGCCGTGCCGGGTACCCGGTCCAATGGGCCGCGTTCGACGGCGGGCACATACCCGGTCCGGTCGACGGCTCCACCGGCGAAAGCGGCGTCACCACCTGGACCAAAGCAGAGATCTGGAGGTTCTTCGCACAGTTCCAGTGACACACCCGCACCACGGAGTGGAGCCGGGACGAACCTGGCTCCACTCCGCCCGTCCACCCCGGACAGCTGAGCCGTACCGAGATGTGTGGAGACCCCGGAGGCTCCGGGTGCCGCGCACCCGAACCATCAGGTCGGCCGAGGGCCGCGTGCCTCCCGGAGCAGCTCCCATCCGGCCTCGGCGGCTTCCCCGGCCACGGCGCGCGGGTCGCCCTCGCCGGCCAGCACCTTGTACTCGGTATGCCCGAGGAGCTGCCACGCTGCACGCATCTCCGGCCACGACGGCATCACTTGGCCGTCGCCGCACTGACCGATGTACGGACGCAGGACCGCGTCCCGGGCGGCGACGGTGCCCATCGCCTCCTCCTGCACGGGTACCAGTTGCTGAAGTCTGTTGAGGTCTTCACCCGCGTCCGGTTGGGACAGATAGGAGGTCACCAGGTCGCGTGCCGCGGGAACGTTCGGTGCCCCCCGGTAGATGTAGAAGCCGTACACCGAGACCATCGACACGGCTTGCCCGTCACCCAGCGGAGGTACCGCGGCGACGCTCACGTCCATGCGCTGCTCCTTGATCGAGGCGAGGGCCCGTGAGGAGCAGACCAGAAACGGGGCGCGGCCCTCCAAGAAGAGCGGCAATGCTTCCGCGCGGCCGATGTCCGGGTTCAGCGCGCCGCTGCCGCCCGGGCCGGTGCCGAGCCCGCTCAGCCGGTCGAACGCGTTCACGAAGTTCTCGCGCCACGCTGAGATGTCCTCGAACCTGTCGGCGCCGCCCGTTGCGGAGGGAGTCCCGCGCAGGCCGAAGAACGTCCCGCCGCAGCTGGAGAACAGTGGCCACATGTGGTACGGGTCGCCGGCATTCCCCGCCGGATCAGGGGAGCCGACCTGGAGCGCGACCCCGGTGCCGTCCTCGATCCCTTTGGCTTCGACGGCTGCGTCACCGGCGCGGACGGCCTCGGCGAACGTCGTCGGCATCGGACCGCTGCCCGCAAGCGCGTTGTTGCGGATCAGAGCCACGCTGTCGAAGACGTACGGTATCGCGTAGAGCTGGTCCTGGCTGGTGAGCGCTTCCACGGCGACAGGGGAGATCCGAGCCAGCCCCGCAGGGCTGAACGGCGGCTCCAGCACCGAGCCTTCCTGCACGACGCGCCCGATCCAGTCATGCGGCCCGGCCACCACATCCGGAACGTGGTAGCCGCGTGGTGGGCGGCCGGTCGCGACGAGTGCGGTGAGCGCTTCTTCCAGCGCCTCGGTGCGGTCGAACGACTCCACCCTGACGGAGACCGCGTACTTTCTGCGGAAAGCACTGGAAGACCCGAAGTATTTCGCCAGAGTGCGAGCCCGGGTCCGCTCCGCCCAGACCACCAGCGAACGCACCCGGTCGAGCCGCTCTTCGTGGAGAGACCAGTAGCCCTTGCCGTCCCGGAAGGTGATCTGCACATCGTGCGGTGTGCCGTGGTGCCTGGTCGAGGCATCCGCGGGAGACGGCCTGGCCCTCACCGACCGGTGGACGTCGTCGCTCTGCCACAGATGCGCGTCGCCCGCCTTGAGGACGGCGATGTCCTTGCGGGCCGTACGCAGGTGTGCGCCACAGGTGACAGTGACGACCAACTTCTGGAACGTGGCCGTGGACTCGTTGAGGACGAGGGCGCCTGTCGAGTCGGGGCCCGAATCGACCTGCCAGCCGATCTTGAGGTTCTTCGCCCGCACCGTCCGCTGGTTGGAACGGATGGCGCGTGTGAGGGCGATGGCTCCTGTGATCGCGGTGCAGACGGCGACGACGGTGGAGGCAACGACTTCGACGTTACTCAGTAACGGCAACACCGCCGCGTAGTCAAGTGACCGCATTGCCGCACCATACCCAGGCACCTGCGACTTCGCGAGAAGTTCGAGGTCGGAAGCCGGCTCCGGCGGACCTGCCCGGTCCCCCGGACTACTCGGGCGGCGGTGGCGGGTCGTCCCCGTCGCGGTCCTGCTGCTCGGGCTTGTTGGGGGCGCCTGCGATGGCGTTCTGGAAGCGGGTGCGCAGGCCGCTCCAGTGGGCGTCGTGACGGGCCGCGCGGCGGGTGGCGCGGGCGAGTTTGTGCGGTCGGTGGGTGTAGAAGCGGTGGGCCCAGGGCGATTTGGGACGGGCCAGGCGGATCGCGCCGACCGCGCCGATGAAGGGGATCACCACGCCGAGCACGCCCATGCGGAACTTGCCCTTGGCGAAGGAGACCACGGCGATGAGGGTGCCGAGGATGAGGTTGAGCGCCCACAGGAGCGCCCCCTGCTCCTGCAGCCCTCCCTGGTCGTCCACGTCGAAGGGGGACGAGCCGATCAGCATCATGCCGACGACCACGGACGTCAGCACGGTGACCTCGACCGAGGTGCGGCCCTGCTCGCTCCAGTAGACGTCGTGCAGGTGGAGGATCAGGGCGAACTCGTCGAGCACCAGACCCGTGCCCATGCCGAACACGACGGCGACCACGGACTCGGCGACCACGCCTCCCTCCACGAAGATCGCGCCGAAGCCCCCGATCACCATGAGAACGACCCCCGGCACCACGTGGTGGATGTGCATCCCGCCGGGGTTGACGTTCCGGAACGGTCCCCGGCCGGCGCGGATCATGCGGGTGATGCTGCGCGTGACGAGGAAGGTGACCACCAGGGCTGCCAGGGCCAGCAGCGGGGGTACCCGCGCGGTGTCGACCATGGCGAGGTTGAGCCGGCCGTCGCCCATGCCGCGTCTGTACCTTTCGCCTGGACTCGGATGTCTTCCGGGTCATTGTCGCGAAGTGTGGACCGGGGTGATCTCCGCCTCGCCGGTCGGCGGGCGAACACGGCCTGTCACATGACCCGAAAGCGCGCATGGTGCGGGGCGTCCCGGGACTCCTCCAAGCGCGGTTTCCACCACCTTGGGCGACTGATCGATGACGCGTGGTCGCTCAGCAGGTGCGCTTCCGGTGCCGGGTGCAGTATGGAGGTACCGGCGATCAGGAGGTGCATGATCATGGCCGAGTTCATGGACGTTCACCACGGGATGCAGGGGATCACGGACGAGCAACTGCAGGAAGCGCACCGCGCGGACCGCGCCATCGAGACCGAGGAGGGTGTGCGCTTCAAGCAAGCCTGGGCAGACCCTCAGTCCGGCGAGGTCTACTGCCTGTCGGAGGCGCCGTCGGCGGAGGCGGTGATGCGCGTTCACGAGCGCGCCGGCCACCCGGCGGACGAGATCCACGCGGTGCCGCTCACGACCTGACGCCGTGTGGGCCCCGGCGAGCCTCACTCGAGTTCCGAGGCTCCCGGGCTCAGCGTGCCGTCCCACCGAATCACCGGACTGGCGGCGGCGAGGCTGCCCACGACGTCCGTCAACTCGCGCCCTCTGAGTTTCGGCAGCCCGAGGACTCGCCAGGGGCTGACGTCCAGGGACATCCAGACCGCCCGGTTCCTGTCGTCGAGCAGCGCCACGAGGCAGCGTACGTCCGCGGACCTCAGGGGGGCGGCGGGCACCGGGATCAGGTAGCAGCGCTCATACTCGTTCCGTTCCGCGAGCCACGTGCGCTTGCCTTGGTGGGCGAGCCCTGTCTCGGCGGCAATGGCCATGAGGCGGTCGGCCGACCGGCGGGAGAGCCGCCGCACGTGACGGTGCGCCAGTCTCGCCGCGGTTCTCCGCATGCACCGACACCTGCCCGACTTCACGCCTGGATGGTGGGGAGAAGTATGGCAGCGCCCCGGCCGGCGGCGGCCGCGGCTCGTTCAGGCGGCCTGGTCCGGCTTGGAGGCGTTGGTGAAGGCTTTGCGGGGGTGTTGGACCGACTGGAGCGAGACGATGTCCCGGCCGAAGAGTGCCGCGGTCGACCAGACGGCCAGGACGCGGATCTTGCGTTCCCAGGTGGGTACGGCCAGGACGTGGTAGCCGCGGTGCATCAGCCAGGCCGGCAGTCCCTTGATCACGAGGCGCTTGTACTGGAAGATGCCGCGGCCCATGCCCAGGGTGGCGACCACCCCGAGGCTGTCGTGGCGGTAGGGGCGGATCCTGCGGCCGCGGAGGCTGGCGACGATGTTCTTGGCGAGGCGTTTGCCCTGCCGGACGGCGTGTTGCGCGTTGGGCATCGTCAGGGCTCCGGGGACGTGGGAGGCCAGGTCCGGGATGGCGGCGTCGTCGCCGGCTGCCCAGACGTCCGCGAGGGGTTCGCCGCCGGTGCCTACGCGGAGGTCGGCGCGGGTCAGGAGGAGGCCGCGGTCGTCGAGGGGCAGGTCGGTGTGGTTGTGGACGACCGGGTTGGAGGCGTTGCCGGCGGTCCAGACGATCAGTGCCGAGTCGAACTCCTCGCCGTCGGACAGGACGATGTGGCCGTCCTTGGCGGACTCGATCTGGGCGTTGAGGTGGACGCGGGCGCCGCGCTTCTCCAGGGAGCGCACCACCCACGCGCCCGGCTTGTCCGTCACCTCGGGCAGGATGCGCCCGCGGGCCTCGACGAGGTGGAAGGACAGGTCGTCGGCGCTCAGCTCGGGGTAGGACCTGAGCGCGGCCCTGGACAGCGAGAGGAGTTCGCCGAAGCCTTCGACGCCCGAGAATCCGCCGCCGACGAACGTGAAGGTGAGCAGGGCGCGGCGCCGGGGGCCCGGAGGCAGGGAGGCCGCCTGGTCGAACGCGGTGAACAGCCGGTCGCGGATGGCGACGGCCTCTTCCACGTGCTTCAGGCCGATTGCGTGTTCGGCGACGCCGGGGATGGGGAAGGTGCGGGTCACGGCGCCCGCGGTGACCACCAGGATGTCGTAGGACAGCGGGTAGTCCTCGCTGTGCTCGGGCCGGACGGTGACCGTGCGCTTCGCGTGGTGGATCTCGGTCACCGTCCCCGCGATCACCCGGGTGCGGCGCAGATGCCGCCGCAGCGAGACGGCGGCGTGCCGCGCCTCGATCGATCCGGCGGTCACCTCGGGCAGGAACGGCTGGTAGGTCATGTACGGGCGGGGGTCCACGATCGTGACGCGCGCCTCGCCCTTGCGCAGCTTCTTCTGCAGCCGCCAGGCCGTGTAGAAGCCCGCGTAACCGCCGCCGACGATCACAATCTCACGCATGGTCCCACTCCCGTTCCGCCGTCCGATACCAGCCGTCGCCGCCGTGGACCGGGCCACTCCCACTTCCCGGTCCGCCGGATGTTCCACCCGCTCACCTTTCTCGGTCCGCCCCATACTGCTTCTCTCCAGGGAGACGAGACAGCACCCCGTCGCGTGACGGCCCGGCGGGCGCGGGTGCGGAGGGCTACGAGCCCGGGTCGGCGACCTTGAGCGCGTCCCCCGTGCACCCGTCTGCGGTGTGACGGCTCAACGGGTCGGCCGCCGCGTGCCATACCGGGGCGTGACGCAACTCCGCCATGATCAGGGGCTGTTTCAGCGATCCCGTTCTGGCGATACTTCCTGGGTTCTCTTCCGCACCGCGGCGCCGCGAAGCCCTCCGGCGGCTCCGCGTGGATCCAAGGGCTGGTGACCGTCGGTGCCGCAAGAGCAGGCTGATCCCGCGCCCGAGGCGTCCGCCCTGGTCGGGCGGGACGACGAGCTGCGCCGGCTCGTACGGGCCGTCGGCCGGGCGCCCGGCGTGGTCGTGGTCGAGGGGGAGGCCGGGATCGGGAAGACACGGCTGGTCGGTGAGATGGCCGGGCACGGGGAACTGGCCGGGGTGCGGGTGCTGGTCGGGGGCTGCCGGCAGATCCGGGAGCCGTTTCCGCTGGGGCCCGTGCTGGATGCGGTGCGCAGGGTCGGGGACGTGGCCGCGGGGCGGCGGCTGTCCGCGGTGACGGGGGCGTTGCGGCCGCTGCTGCCCGAGCTGGCCGAGCGGCTGCCGGAGGCGCCCGCCCCGCTGCACGACCACGCCGCCGAGCGGCACCGGGTGTTCCGCGGCCTGGTCAGCCTGCTGGCCGAGGTCGGCCGCGCCGTGCTGGTGATCGAGGACGCGCACTGGGCGGACGAGCAGACGGTGGACTTCCTCGGCTATCTGCTGGACGATCCGCCGCCCGCGCTGACCGTGGTCCTGACCTACCGCGGTGAGGAGACCGGCGCCGCGCTGCGGCAGGTCACCGCCCGGCCGCGGATCGGCGTCGGACACACCCACCTGGCGCTGCGCCCCCTGGACGCGGCGCAGACCCGGCTGCTGGCGTCCGCGATCCTGCGGACCGACGCGCACGTCTCCGAGGAGTTCGCCGTGCACCTCTGCGAGCGGGCCTCGGGGATCCCGTTCGCCATCCAGGAGTTGCTGGCCCTGCTGCGGGAGCGCGGCAGCCTGGTGCTGCGTGGCGGAAGCTGGTCCCGGCGGGCCATCGACGACCTCGACATCCCGGTCGGTGTGCGCAACTCCGTGCTGGGCCGGGTGCTGCGCCTCTCCGCGGCCGGGCAGGCGGTGGTCGGGGCGGCGGCGGTGCTGGTCGAGCCGGTGCCGGTGGAGGTGCTCGCCGCCACCAGCCAGGTGCCCGCGGCGGACACCCTGGAAGGACTGACCGAGGGGCTGGCCGCCGGGCTGCTCCAGGAGCAGGACGGCACCGTCGGCTTCCGGCACGCCCTGGCCGCGCAGGCCGTCTACGAGTCGATCCTGCTGCCCCGCCGCCAGGACCTGCACCGCCGGGCCGCCGCCGCCGTGCGCTCCCGCACCCCCGTCCCGCTCGGGCAGGTCGCCCACCACCTGCGCCAGGCCCGCCGGTACGACGCCTGGGTGGACGCGGCCGAGGCCGCCGCCGAGCAGGCGGCGGCGCTCGCCGACGACACCGAGGCGGCCCGGCTGCTGGAGGACGTGCTGCGCACCGCCCCGCTCGCGCCGGCCCGGCGCGGCGAACTCACCGTCAAACTGGGCCGCACGGCGATCGAGGCGCGCCGCTACGCGGACGTGCTCGACCTGTTCGAGCAGGCCCTCGCCGCGGAGCAGCCGCGGGCGGTCCGCGGCCAGCTGCGGTTCTTCACCGTGCTGCTGCACGAGCAGGCCGGGTCCGAGGCTTCCGTGATGCGCGGCGCGGCGGCCGCGGCGCTGGAGGACCTGGACGAGCACCCGGTGCTGGCCGCCTGGGCCATGATCATGCTGGGGCTGCCGTACGGCGCCGAGGCGACCGCGGCCGAGCACGTGGCCTGGACCGACCGGGCGCTGGCCCTCGTCCCGCGGATCGGGGAGCGGGCCTGGGCCGCCTTCGCGCTCGGCAAGATAACCATGATCCGGGTGATGCAGGGCGACCCGCGGTGGGCCGCGCTGACCGACCGGGTGCTGGAGCTGACCGGCGGCATCCCCGAGCACCCCAGGGAGGTCAACGCGTACGTCTCGATCGCCGACGGCGCCTGCCAGGCCGGGCAGTTCGGCACCGTACAGCGGCTGCTCGGCGCCGCCGCCGAGAGCCGCGGCGGTCACCGCCTCCGCCTCCTCGACGACCTGGTGCGCCTCGTGCTCGACTACGACCTCGGCCACTGGGCCGGCCTGGACGAACGGGCCGCGGACCTGCACACCAGGCTTCGGGACCGGCCCAAGGGCGGGCTCACCGCCGAGTGCGTCGCGGCCGGGCTGGCGCTGGCCCGGGGGGAACTGGACGGCATCGGTGCCCGGCTCGCCGCCGCCCGGGAGGAGGCACTGGAGTCCGCGGCCGTCGACGTGCTGCTGCTCCCGGTGGCGGCCTCGCTGCGGCTGGCCGCTGCCGGCCAGGACGCCGAAGGAGGCGTGGACGCCGCGGTGGACGCGGCCCGTGCGGCGCTGCGGATCTGGGAGCTGAAGGCGTTCTGGCCGGTCGCGGTACGGGTGCTGCCGCCGTTGGCCGAGGCGCTGCTGGCCGCCGGACGAACCGCGGAGGCCCGCGAGTTGCCGGCCCGGTACAGCACCGCGGCCGACGGCCTGGACCTCCCGTTCGCGCCCGCCGCGTTCGCCCACACCCGCGGCTTCCTCGCCGCCGCGGACGGCGACCACGGCGCCGCGGCCCGGCACTTCGCCGCCGCTGCGGAGGCGTACGCCCGTATCCCGTGCCCGTACGAGCGGGCCCAGGCGAGCGAGCAGGCCGCGGTCAGCCTCGCCAGGGCCGGTGAGCCGGCCGCCGCCGCCGAGGCGCTGCGCACCGCGGTCGACGGCTACCGCGAACTCGGCGCCGCCTGGGACCTGGACCGCGCCGGCCGGCGTGCGCCCGCCCGGCACCGCGGCGGCCGGCGCGGCTACGGACTGCACCTCTCGCCCCGCGAGATGCAGGTGGCCGAACTCGTCACCAGCGGGCTGACCAGCAAGGAGGTCAGCGAGACGCTGTTCGTCTCGGTACGTACCGTGGAGAGCCACGTCAGCACGATCCTGCGGAAGCTCAACCTGCGTTCACGCGTCGAACTGGCCAACCACCTCCGGTCGCACCGAGGTCAGAACCCGTAGTTCTACGGTGGGAGACGCCGCGCCGCCCGGCGACCCTGGCTGACATGCCCGATCAGACACATCCCGTCAGCCCCGACGACGGTGAGGCCGCGTCCGCCGCGGACGAGCCGGCGTCACCGCTCCCCGACAGCTCCCCCCTGTTCGGCGTGTCCGCGTGGTCCGACGCGGCGCCGAAACGCTCCGCCTCCGCCGAGGGGGAGTCCGAGCACGAGGGGGAGTCCGGGGACGAGGGCTGGGTGGACGCCTGACCGGCCGCACGCATCCCCTTTCCCCGTGCCGAGGAAGGCAGGAACGTCGCATGTCCACAAGTAGATCGCCCGTGCCCCGCCGGGCGCGGTCCCGGCGGCGCCTGGTCATCGGCGTCGCGGTGACCGCGCTGGCCGCCGGGACGCTGACGCCGATGGCATCGCAGGCCGCCGCCGAACCCGGGAGCAGGACCGCCGTCGCCCCCGGCGGCGAGGTGGTACCCGTATCGGGCCCCGGGGCCCGTTCGTGGTCGGTCACCCTGATCACCGGGGACACCGTGCAGGTCGCCCGGGACGGTTCCGGGCGCTTCTCGGTCACCGCGGACCCGCAGCGGCGGCCGGACGGGCACATCCCGACGTTCGAGACGTACTCCGGGCCGGAAGGCACGTTCGTCATCCCCGACGACGCACAGGCCGCTGTACGCGCCGGAATCCTGGAACGCAAGCTGTTCGACGTCGCCCACCTGGCGAAGAACGGGTTCGCCGACGCGCGGACCGGCAGGCTGCCGCTGGTCCTCAGCTACCGGGGGGACGCGCCGCAGGGGTCCGTGGCCCGCACCGCGCGCGAACTGCCTGCGGCCGGTGCGCCGTTGTCGCTGGACTCGCTGCACGGCGCGGCTGTGAAGGTGGACAAGGGCGGCGCCGAGCGGTTCTGGGAGGCGCTGCGCGGCAAGCTGCCCGGGCCGGGCGGCGCGGGCGCCTCGGCGAAGGCGCCGAAGACGCTCGCCGGGGGCGTGGCGAAGGTGTGGCTCGACGACAAGGTCGAGGCCGTACTGGACGAGAGCGTGCCGCTGATCGGCGCTCCCGAGGCGTGGCGGAAGGGCCTGGACGGCACCGGCGTCACCGTCGCCGTCCTGGACACCGGCGTGGACGCCACCCACCCGGACCTGGCGGGGAGGATCGCCGCCAGCAAGAGCTTCGTCCAGGGCGAGGAGGTCGTGGACAAGCACGGCCACGGCACCCACGTCGCCTCCACCATCGCCGGTTCCGGCGCGGCTTCGGACGGCTCGTACAAGGGTGTCGCCCCGGGGGCGGAGCTTGCCGTCGGCAAGGTGCTCAGCAACGCCGGGTCGGGCAGCACCTCGCAGATCGTCGCCGGTATGGAGTGGGCCACCAAGGAGGTCGACGCGAAGATCGTGTCGATGAGCCTGGGCAGCTCCGCCACCGACGGCAGCGACCCGCTGTCGCGGTCGGTCAACGAGCTGACCAGCTCCACGGACTCCCTGTTCGTGATCGCCGCCGGCAACGACGGCCCCGGCAGGGAGACGGTGAGCGCCCCCGGCACCGCCGACGCCGCGCTGACCGTCGCCGCCACCGACAAGTCCGACGCCCTGCCGGACTTCTCCAGCCGCGGCCCGCGGTTCGGCGACGGCGCCCTGAAGCCGGACATCGCGGCGCCCGGCGCGGGCATCGCCGCCGCCCGCGCCTCGGGTACGTCCATGGGCACGCCCGTGGACGACGACTACACCGCCGCCAACGGCACCTCGATGGCCACCCCGCACGTCGCGGGCGCCGCGGCGGTCCTCGCGCAGCAGCACCCGGACTGGTCCTGGTCCCGGCTCAAGACCGCCCTGATGTCCACGTCCCGGGACGCTGGCCACAGCCCCGCGGAGCAGGGCGCCGGCCGGCTGGACGTGGCGCGGGCGACCGGCCAGCAGGTGACGGCGACGACCGGCGCGGTGGACTACGGCACCGTGGAGTTCAGCGAGAACGACCCGGTGGACCGTACGATCACGTACGCCAACGACGGCGACACCGACGTCACCCTCACCCTCACCGGCGACTTCAGCGCCGAGGGGCGGCTGACCACCGGCGCCGGCACCGTGACCGTCCCGGCGCACGCCACCGCCGACGCCACCGTCACCGTCGACCCCGGCGGTCTGGAGGAGGGCTCTTACTACGGGAGCGTCGTCGCCGCCGACGACAGCGGCAACCGCGTGGCCACGCCGGTCAACCTGCAGCGCCAGCCGAAGAAGGTCCGCCTCGACGTCAAGGTGATCGACCGCAAGGGCGACCCCGCCGACCCGGAGATGCTCTCGGTCGGCGCCTCGGCCGTGGACGTGCCCGAGGTCTACAGCCAGGGGGCGAACAGCTACGGTGAGGGCCACGCGCAGTTCCTGGTCCAGCCCGGTACCTGGAGTGTCGAAGGCTCCCTTCTCGCCAACACCGAGGACGGCGGCCCGGGAACCGTCACGCGGCTGTACGAGCCCGAAGTGGCCGTCGGCGAGGACGGGGCCGAGATCACCCTGGACGCCCGCGACGCGGTGCGGCTGCAGTACCGCACACCTCGCCCGAGCAGTCAGAAGTGGGAGGGCATCGCGGTCCAGAGTGTGCGGACAGCGTGGGACGGGACGCCGATCCTGTCCGGGTCGTTCGGCTTGTTCCAGGGCGAGCGGTACTTCACGCCCACCAGGAAGGTGACCAAGGGCGAGTTCCTGTTCTCCACGAGGACGACACTGGCCAACTCCCAGCTCGACATCGGCGTCACCTCTCCCACCAGGACACCCCTGGACGTGTACACCTACGGGAAGTCGGACGGGGAGTTCTCCTCCCCGCGGGGCGAGTTCACACCGTTCCCGGAGGGCCGCTACCGCAGGCAGGTGGCCGACGCGGGCCTGGCCACCGCCGAGGACATCGCGGGGGCGGACCTCAAGGGCAAGGTCGCCCTGCTGATGATGACCCCCGATCAGGAGGACGGGGCCAACTGGGGCTGCATCCTGTTCAACGACCGGCTCCAGCAGCTGAAGGACGCCGGCGCCGTCGGCGTGCTCCTCTACGCCAAGTACGTGCACCAGGGGTGCTCGGTGCCCACCGGCGGCCGCGAGAACGAGCGGGTCCCGCTGCCCGTCGGCCAGATCCTGCCCGACGAGGGACAGAAGATCCGCACCCAGATGGAGAGCGGACCGGTCACCGTCGAGATCGACAGCAACCCCGGCATCGACTACACGTACAGCCTGCTGCGGTACGAGGAAGGGCAGATCCCGGCGAGCCTCACCTACACCTACAAGAACAACCAGCTCGCCACCGTCAAGTCCCGTTTCCGCCAGGCGAACGACAGCCGGTACACCACCGAGGCGTGGCACAGCCACAAGCCGTTGGAGAAGGTCTCGTTCGCGGTCGGCTCGGCGTTCCGGTCCGGTAGCGAGCGCCCGGTGTACGTGGGCGGCTTCTACCCCGACGCGCTGCGCAACGTCCACGTCCAGACCGTGCAGCCCACCGCCGACCGCTCGGTCTCCACGGTCGTGGACCGGCCGCTGCGCACCACGTTCGACTGGCTCTCCACCCCGCTGACGCCCGGGTGGGTACGGGGCGGCAACGTCCCCGGCGTCGACTGGAAGCTGGGCTGCTCGTTCTGCGTCCAGGGCGATCTGCTCCTGCCCACCTACGACCAGGTGATCGGGGACGGCACGGAGAGCGGGCCCACGGTCGCCAACACCAACGTCACGGTGACCCGCGACGGCGTGGAGCTGGAGCGGGTCAAGACCCCGCTGCCCGTCCCGGCGTTCCGGATGCCGAAGGAGGAGGGCACCTACCGGATCAGTCAGAGCGGCGGGGGAACGGCCAACGAGTGGACGTTCCGCTCCCGCGTCCGTGACGAGGACACCACAGGCCCCAACGACATGTGCTTCCTCGTGCAACTCGGCAACACCGACCCGTGCAACCCGCAGCCGCTGGTGTTCGTCGGCTACGACCTGTCCGGCAGCCTGTCCCTGGACAGCACCGTCCCCGCGGGCCGCAAGCACACCTTCACGGTGGACGTGGGACATCCCGAATCCACCGAGGGGATGCCGGAGATCGCCGGGCTGAAACTCGCCTATTCCACGGACGACGGGGCCGACTGGGAGAACGCCACCGTCCGCAAGCGCGGCGAAGGCGTCTACTCCGTCACCCTCGCCTATCCGGCCCTGGCCGAGACCTCCGGTGCCGTCAGCCTCCGGGCAGAGGCCTGGGACGACGACGGCAACCGGGTCGAGCAGACCTCGACCAGGGCCATCACCCTGCGGTAGCTCCACCCACCGCGCACACCCCACGGCTGCCCCCGCCGATCGGCGGGGGCAGCCGCACTTTTCGCCGTCCACCGTCCACGGCCGCTCCCCGAACCGGCCGTGCCCGGCAGGGGCGCCCTGGCAAGATCTTGTTATGCGCTCCGGGCGCCACTTCGGCCGACGCCGCGCCGCCTCCTCGCAACAGAACCCGTGTCGCGCGACCCGCTGACACCACCCCGCCCCTCGATTACCGTTAACCGTGGAACTCGCCTTCTTGCCGGGAGAGTTGATGAGCAGTGTGACTGACTGCAGTGAGCCTGAGCGACGAGTGAACGGGGCGACCGCCGGAGGCCGGAGTCGAGTGGCGAAGGCGGGTTCGACAGGACGTGCGAACGCGGGGCTTACGAAACCACCCTCCACACGATCACCGACGCTGCTCAGAACCGGCTCCTCCGTTTCGTCCGGAAGCCCGGGCTGACCGAGGTTCAGCGGAAGCCGCTGCTTCTTTTTCCGGGTGCGACGGACCCCGTCCGAATCGACTTCGGCATAATGCGCACGAGGTTCGCTGGGGATGCGCTCGCCGGGGCCCGGACCGGACTGTCCGCGGTGAACCGGGTGCCCCGGACGGGTGGGCCGGACCGCCGGACAGTGGTGGTCAGCGGGGGTAAGGTGTCGGCTTCCGGACTTCGATGTCAGGTACGCAACAAAGCACCCGCCGGCGGGGACCACGGTATGCAGTTGCCGTCCCGTCGGCGCGGATCGCCGAGCCGACAGGAATGGAGCCTTTTCTTATGCGCGCGAGGACGCTCTCAGCCACCTCACAGCCGCCGGGACTGAATGACGAGCAGATCGAGCAGTTCGCCCGGTCCGGTTTTCTCGTGCTGCCGGGGTTCCTCCCCGCCGAGCTGGTAACCCGGCTGAAGCCGGAAGCGGACCGCTGGATCGACACCGGTCTGCGGGCTCTGTCCATTGCGTCTGCGGTGGATCCGGAGACAAACGGAGTGCCGAAAGTCCTGGAATTCGACCTGCCCGCGCACGGGGAACTCCTCACCCACCGTCCGCTGCTGCGGGCGGTCGGGCAGTTACTCGGACCGCGTTTCGTCTTCCACCACATGCACAGCGACCGGCACGCGCCGGACCTCCCCGGCAAGCCGTGGCACCACGACTACGAACTGGTGCCCCAGTCGTCCCGTACTCACGACATGGTCCACGCGCTGCACTACCTCGACGGCATCGATCCGAAGATGGCCGGCCTCGTCGTGCTCCCCGGGTCGCACCGGGAGCCGGCCGAGAAGACCGCGCGCGCCCACCTGGGCACCGAGGTGGTCCCCGGCGAGGTGTTCATCGAGGAACTGCCGCCCGGGTCGACCGTGCTGGTGCACTCCGCGCTCTTCCACGCCCGCCGGGCGAAGCCCCGGCGCACGGGCCGCCCCCGCTACTTCGTCGACGCCTCCTACTGCCAGGTCGGGGCGGTGTGGGCGCCCGCGAAGCCGTACTGGCGGGAGACGCTGAGCCGGGCGCGGCGGCTCGGGCTCGCCGGGCCCGACTGGCCGGACCTCTTCGCCGACGAGCACTTCGGCGAGTACGTGAAGCCCGAGTGAGGGAGGGGTCGCATGCTGTACGCGGGGATCGCATGGCAGGCCGGCGGCTACCGGCTCGCGCTGGCCGGCCCGGACGGCCGGGACGTCCCGGAACCCGCCGGCTACGCCTCGCACCGCGTGGATGAACTGGTCGCCCGGCTGCGGGGGCTCGGTGACCGGACCACCGTGGTGGTGGAGAGCACCAACGGCACCTTGGACGGCCGGCTGATGGCGGCGGGCCTGGCGGTCCACCGCGCCGACCCGGCGCTGCTTCCGGACCGGCCCCTGTTCGGCTCGGTCGCCGCGGAGGAACTGGCGCGCGCGGGCCTGCGCGGCGCGCGGGGGCTGGTCCGGCTGGAGCGCCACCGGGGCACCCAGACCGGCCGCGAGGACGAACTGGCCGCGTGGATCGCGGAGTCGGCCCCGGCCGACCGGGAGCTCGCCGGGGAAGGCCGCCTCTTCAGCCACGCCGGCCGCGACCGCCGCCGGATCGCGCTGACCTTCGACGACGGCCCCCAGCCGCCGTACACCGGGCAGGTCCTCGACATCCTCGAACGCTACGGCGTCCCCGCCACGTTCTTCTGCTGCGGGATCCACGTGGGCGGCCGTGCCGACATACTGGCGCGCATGCGCGAACAGGGCCACGCCATCGGCAACCACACCTGGTCGCACCCGTTCCTGCCCGAGTTGTCGCGTCCGCAGGCGGCCGAGCAGATCGACCGCACCGCCGAGGCGATAGCCGAGGCGGGCGGGGGCGGCCCGCCACGGCTGTTCCGGCCGCCGTACGGGGCGCGGACCCCGGCGGTCCTGGCCTCGCTCGCCGAGTCCGACGTCGTCTCGGTGCTGTGGGACGTCGCGCCCGACGACTGGGCCTTGCGCGAGTCCGGTGACATCGCCCGCGACGTCCTGGCCGCCGCCCGGCCCGGCTCCGTCGTGCTGCTGCACGACGGCGGCGGCGACCGCGCACCCACCGTGGCGTCGCTCCCGCCGATCATCGAGGGCCTGACGGAACGCGGGTACGAGTTCGTCCGCGTGGACGACATGCTCGACCGCGACGGCTCCGGGCCGGTGAGCGCGCCGTGAGGAACTGGGCAGGCAACGTCGACCTCGGGGCGGACCCGCCGGCACGGCCCCGGTCCACGGACGAACTCCGCCGCATCGTCGCGGACAGCGCACGGGTCCGCGCCGTCGGCTCCGGCCACTCGTTCAGCGGCGTCCTCTCCCGGGGCGGCACCGCGGTCGTCCTCGACGGGCTGCCGCCGGTGGTCGAGATCGACACGGCGGCGCGCACCGTCACGGTGAGCGCCGGTCTCCGCTACGCCGACGTGGCGGCGCACCTGCACCGCGCCGGCCACGCGCTGGCGAACCTGCCGTCGCTCCCGGACCTCACCGCGGCCGGGGCCTGCGCGACCGGCACCCACGGATCCGGCGACGGCCGGCGCGGGCTGGCGGCGGCGGTCTGCGGGCTGCAACTGGTCGGCGCACAGGGCGAGTCGGTCGAGCTGCGCCGCGAGACCGACCCCGGCGTCTTCGCCGGGGCGGTGGTCTCCCTCGGGGCGCTCGGCATCGTCACCCGGATGACCCTGGAGATCGAGCCGTCCTTCGAGGTCGCCCAGTCGCTGCGCACGGCGGTGCCGGTCGCGGAGGTGCAGGACCGGTTCGACGACGTGTTCGGCGCCGCCTACAGCGTCAGCATGTTCACCATGTGGACCGACGACGCGGTCGTCTGGCTCAAGCGGCGCACCGACCGGCCCGCGCCCGAGCCGGACTTCGGCGTGCCGGCCCCGGGCCCGCTGCACCCGGTGCCCGGCGCCGACCCGGCGTCGTGCACGCCCCAACTGGGCGAGCCCGGCCCGTGGCACGAGCGGCTGCCGCACTTCCGCGCGGGCGCCACCGGGCCCGCCGGGGACGAGCTCCAGTCCGAGTACTTCCTGCCGCGCGCCGCCGCACCGGCCGCGTTCGCCGCGCTCCGCGGGCTCGGCGGCACGCTCGGGCCGGTCCTCCAGGTCGGCGAGGTCAGGACCGTGCACCACGACGACCTGTGGCTGAGCCCCGCGTACGAACGGGACTCGGTGACGTTCCACTTCACCTGGATCCGGGACACCGCGCGGGTGCTGCCGGTGATCGCCGCCGTGGAGGAGCGGCTGGCGCCCCTCGGCGCGCGCCCGCACTGGGCGAAGCTGACGGCGATGACGGGCCCCGGGATCCGGTCGCACTACCGCCGTGCGGCCGACTTCCAGGAGCTGCGGGCCACGTTCGACCCGGGCGGCAAGTTCTCCAACGCCCTCCTCGACGACGTGTTCCCCGCCGGTGCCCGGTGACCGGATCCGCTCCGGCGCGGCCCGCCCCCACCCATCGACCCACCAGACCGGGAGTGCTCGCATGAGAACACGACTTCTGCCCAGGGCGGACCGGAAGCTCTCCGTCGTCGGCCTCGGCACCTGGCAGTTCGGCGACGGCTGGAGCCACGTCGGCGAACGCGACGTCCGCGGCATCCTGGACGCGGCCGTCGCGTCCGGCGTCGACTTCGTCGACACCGCCGACGTCTACGGCGACGGCCGCAGCGAACGGCTGATCGGGCGGTTCCTGAAGGACTTCCGTACCTCGTCGGGCGAACGCCCCACGGTGGCGACCAAGTTCGGGCGCCGCGGCCCGCAGGAGCTCGCCTCCTTCACCCTCGACAACTTCCGGGAGTGGTCGGACCGGTCGCGGGCGAACCTCGGGATGGACACGCTCGACCTGGTGCAGCTGCACACCCCGCCGGACGACGTGTTCACGTCCGACGCGGTCTTCGACGCGCTCGAGACGCTGGTCGAGGAGGGCCGGATGCGGGCGTACGGCGTGAGCGTCGAGACCTGCGCCCAGGCCATGGCCGCCCTCGCCCGGCCGGGCGTCGCGTCCGTGCAGATCATCCTGAACGTGTTCCGGCGCAAGCCGCTGGAGGAGGTCCTGCCCGCCGCGAAGGCCGCGGGCGTGGGCATCGTCGCGCGGGTGCCGCTGGCGTCCGGGCTGCTGTCCGCGAAGTTCAAGCCGGACACGGTCTTCGCCGAGGACGACCACCGCACGTACAACCGGCACGGCGAGCAGTTCGACGTCGGCGAGACCTTCTCCGGCGTCGACTACGAGGCCGGCCTCGCAGCCGCGGCCGAGTTCGCCGCCCTGGTGCCCGAGGACATGACGGCCGCCCAGTTCGCCCTGCGCTGGGTCGTCCAGCAGGACGGCGTGACCACGGTGATCCCGGGCGCCACCTCGGTCGGGCAGGCGCGCGACAACGCGGCCGTCGGGTCGATGGCGCCGCTGCCCGCGACGGTGGAGGAGCGGCTGCGCGAGCTGTACGACCGCAGGATCCGCGACCTGGTGCACCACCGCTGGTGACCGCCCGCCCGGCCCGTAAAAGTCCCAGGAGTCCCAGGAGCCGCAGGATGAAGATCGCCGGAGAGACCGTCCTGCTCACCGGTGCGACCGGAGGCGTCGGCAGGGTGCTCGCCGAGCGCCTGGCCGCGGCACGCGCCGACCTGATCGTCTCCGGCCGCGACACCGATGCGCTACGGGACCTCGCGGACCGGCTCGGCGCCCGGCCGGTCCCCGCCGACCTGGCCGACCAGGACGACGTGGCCCGGCTCGCGGAGCGCTGCGCCGGCGCCGGGATCCTGGTGGCGAACGCGGCGCTGCCGGCCAGCGGCGACCTGCTGGAGTACACCCCCGAGCAGATCGACCGGGCCCTGGCGGTCAACCTGGGCTCGGCGGTCCTGCTGGCCCGGCTGCTCGCCCCGCGGATGGCCGAGGCGGGGCGGGGGCACCTCGCGTTCGTCGGGTCCATGTCGGGGAAGGCCGCCATCCCGTACTCGTCGCTGTACACCGCCGCCAAGTTCGGGCTGCGCGGCTTCTCCCACGCGCTGCGGCTGGACCTGCGCGAGGCGGGCGTCGGGGTCTCCCTGGTGCAGCCCGGCCTCGTCCGGGAAGCGGGCATGTTCGCCAGGACCGGGGCACCCGTGCCCCGGGGCACGCGCACGGTCAGCCCGGACCAGGTGGCGGCCGCGGTGCTCCGGGCCGTCGAACGCAACCGGGCGGAGGTGAACATCGCGCCGGCCAGGCTCCGGCTGCTCTGCGCCCTGGCGGTGCAGTTCCCCTCCGCGGCCGCCTGGATCCAGCGCCGGGGCCCCGCCGACGACGCGGGCCGGCTCATCGTCGAGGCGCAGCGCGGCTCTCGGTGAACCCGCAGTGAGCCCCGGCTGAACCCCTCGGTCCGCGGTGAGGCGGCCTCTCCGGAACGGGTCCTAGCGGTCGCCTGCCGCCGCGCCCGGGCCGTCGCCGGTGGCGTAGTCGGAGAAGATCTCACCGAGTACGCGCCGGGAGTCGGCGGCCTCCGCCTCGTCGCCGTCGGCGCAGGCGGAGGCGTAGGTGGAGAGCGTCTTCCAGAGCGCCCAGCCCCGCCCCCGCGCCCAGTCCGCCGCGCCCACCGACAGCCGCTCCCGGAACACCTGCCGGCCCTCGGCGGTCAGCAGGGTCCACGCGACGGCCAGGTCGCAGGACGGATCGCCCACGCCGCAGGTGCCGAAGTCGATGACCGCCGCCAACTGCCCGCCGTCGAGGAGGAGGTTGCCCTCGGCGACGTCGCCGTGGAACCAGCTCTCCGTACCGTCCCAGCGCGCGTCGAGGGCGCACATCCAGATCTCCCGCGCCAGGCCGGTGTCGATGCGGCCCTCCAGGTCGGCGAGCGCGCCGCGGGCCAGCCCGTCGTACGTCCGCAGCGTGCCGCCGCGATACCAGTTGTGGACTCCCGGCCGGGGCCCGTCGGCGGGGTCGACGTCCCGCAGCGCGGCCAGGAACCCGGCCACGTCGCCCGCGAACCGGACGGGGTCGGCGATGCGGTCCACGCGGGCCGTATCGCCGTCGAGCCACCGGTAGACCGACCACGCGTACGGGTAGCCCGCGCCGGGCCCGCCCTTCGCCAGCGGCACGGGGATCGGCAGCGGGAGCCGGGGGGCGAACTCCGGCAGCCACCGGTGCTCCTTGTCGACCGCCTGCGCGTACTCGGCCGCGCTGGGCAGGCGCACCAGCATGTCGGCGCCGAGGTGGAAGGTCCGGTTGTCCCAGCCGCCCTTGGCGACGGGGCGGACCGGGAGCCCGGCCCACTGGGGCAACTGCTGGCCGATGAGGGAACGCACCTGCTCCGTCTCGACGGTGATGCGCCGGGGCACGGGGCCGAGATCCGGTGTCTTGCTCAACACGACTTCCTGTCAGGTGAACGGCGGGAGGGGGAATCCCGCGGCGCCGCCCGCCGCCGGCCGCGTTCCGCGGCCGGGAAGCGGGCGTGCAAGCGGGTCAGGCGGGGTGAGCGGACGGCTCGGGCTGCTTCTCCTCCTCCCGGTCCGTACGCGACGCCCAGGCGACCATCGGGCCGGTGACCGCGGCCGCGGCGGCGAACACGCCCGCCAGCACGAGCCAGCCGGGCGGCCCGCCGGCCACCACCAGGAACGAGAGCGCGGCCGGGCCGGCGATCCAGCTCAGCTGCCCGCCGAGGCCGAACACCGCGACGTACTCCCCGCGCCGGCTCTCCGGCGCCAGGCCGTAGCGGATGGCCCAGGTCCCCGCGGACGTCAGGAGTTCGCCGGCGGTGAGGGCGACGATGCCCACGGCCAGGGCGGCGACGGTGGCCAGTCCTTCCGTGGTGCCGGACACGGCGAAGGCGACGCAGCAGACGACCAGGGCGATGCCGGCCCTGGCCCACGCCCGCGCGCCGTTGCCCGGCGTCTCCACGCCGCGGCTGGCCCGGATCTGGAAGAGCACGCACAGGCCCATGTTCGTGAGCATCGTGCCGGCAACCAGCCACGTCGGCCCGTCGGTCTGCGAC
Source organism: Streptomyces aculeolatus (assembly GCF_020400605.1). Lineage (GTDB taxonomy): Bacteria > Actinomycetota > Actinomycetes > Streptomycetales > Streptomycetaceae > Streptomyces > Streptomyces aculeolatus. The sequence continues at coordinate 292,757 of NZ_JAINRD010000007.1, forward strand.
ACGATCCACAGCGGCAGCAGGACCGACAGGACCGGCCCGTGCAGGTTGTAGACGCCGTTCAGCACGGCGAGGGCCACGAACGACCGGTCGCGTATGGCCACCGGCCTGGTGCGGGCCGCCCGTTCGGCCGGGCGGTGCGGGTGGTCGACATGCGGCACCGCCCAGGCGATGAGGCCCGCCTCGATCGCGGTGACGGCGGCCGCGACGAGGACGATCGCCAGGTAGCCGGAGCGGGATTCCAGCGAGATGGCCACGCCGGCGATGGCCGCGCCCACGGCCATGCCGATGTTGGACGTGGTGCGCAGGTACGCCCTGCCGCGCGCCCGGCCGCCCTCCGGGAAGAGGTCGCCGAAGTAGCGGCCGGCACCGGCGCTGCCGAGCCCGCTGACCAGCAGTTCGAGGATGACGACGAGCTGGAACTGCCAGTACGTGCCGGCGAAGGGGTAGAGGAGGAAGACCAGGGCGCTCGCCGTCGCGCCGACCAGCCAGACGCGGCGGCCGCCGAAGCGGTCGGCCAGCATGCCGAACGGCATCATCGTCGCGGTGCTGATGAGCCAGGCGATCGAGATCCCCAGGCCGACGCGCCCCGGCGAGAGGCCGATGTACTCGGTGAAGAACACCGCGCTGCCGGTCAGGTACAGGCCGGTGGAGACGCCGCTGAACATGGAGCGGAGCAGGATCACGGGGGAGATGCCGGCGGGCAGCTTCATCCGGTTCATCCGGTTCATCCGGCGCCTCCCGGCAGGCGGCGGGCCGGGTCAGCAGAAGAAGACACAGCCGGTCCTGGTGTGCTCGTTGCCGCCGAGGGGCCCGGACTGCGACACCGGGCGGCCCCGTACGGAGGAGCCGCTGTGTCCGGCGGAGCCGAAGAAGACCTGCCACAGCACGGTCCAGTCGTCGGGCTCGCCCGTCTCCGGGTCGATCACCGTCTCGGGGAGCGGGCGGACCCGCTCCTGCACGACGTAGTCGGGGTGCGGCGGCGATTCCAGCGCGGCCCGCCACTCGGCCTCGCCGACCTGGTCGCCGATGACGACGCCCTGGCTGGCGTACAGGCTGGCGGGCTTGAGCACGAGTTCCGTACGCCGGGAGAGGCACTCCTTCAGCAGGACGGCGCGGTCGTTCTGCGGGACGGTGGGGAACGCCGGCCCGAGCAGCCGGGTCCACGGCAGGATCCGGTCGATGCGGGCGATCTCGGTGCTGGACAGCTTCGCCCGTACCGCGGGCTCGAAGAGCAGGCCGAGCGCGGCCTTGCTGTCGTGGATCTCCGGGTCGAACGGGGTGAACAGCGCCGTGCGGCCGCTCCGGTGCGCCTCGACCAGGGCCCGCAGCTTGGCCATGCCCTGCGGTTCCAGCGGGATGTGGCGGACGAAGAACATGCGCAGCACCACGTCGACCGGCCGGCCCCGCAGCGTGGCCTTGCCGTCGGCGAAGCCGAGGTCGGGGAGTTCGCCGTGGATCGCGTCGACGCCGTGGGAGCGGAGCGCGGGCATGAGCCGGCGGGCGGTCCGGCCGGAGCCCGTCTCCTCGACGATCGCGACCACCGGGGAGTCGGTCCCGGCCGTCGTGCGGCCGGCGGCGAGCAGGTCGTCCGCGAGCCCCTGCATCGGGTCGGCCCAGGTGAGCCCGAACTCCTCGGCGAACCCGCCGAACGCGGACGTCCGCAGCAGGGCGCTGTTCAGCGTCGTCGTCAGCCGGCCCCCGAGCACGCTGCCCATGTTCAGCTCCAGCACCCGGAAGCCGTCCGGCGTGCGGAACACGTCGGCGCGGCCGTAGTCGATGCTGACGCCGGAGTCCCACGGTCCTGCGGACGCCCCGGAGCCGACGATCCCGGCGAGCATCGCGGCCAGCGCCTCGTCGTCGCAGCCCTGTGCCTTCAGGTACTCCTCGACGCTGCCGCCGAAGCAGCGGCCCGGCAGGTCGTCCAGGACCGCGATGGTCGCCCTGATGTCGGCGGTCAGGTCCCGCACGCTGTCGAGCCGGGCGAACACGGGGCGCGCGATGGCGTCGTCGGCGTAGGACGCGGCGGGCTCGGCGGGGTCGAGGTCCCGTACGCATCTGAGCAGCCGGCCGTCGGCCCCGGCACGCCGGTTGTACTCGTCGGTCAGATCGGCGTGCGACGCCATCGTGAACACCTCGGTTGTCGGTAACGTTCCACTGCTCAACTGCTCAACTGCTCAACTGCTCAACTGCCGCTGCCGGGGACCACGTAGGCCACCAGCCTGCGGTTGCCCGAGCCGTCGTCCTTCGCCACGACCACCGCGTCCCGCACCCCGGGGTGGCGGCGCAGCACGGCGGCGATCTCCTCGACCTCGATGCGGTGGCCGCGGATCTTGATCTGCGTGTCGGCCCGGCCGAGGAACTCGAAGCTCCCGTCGGGGCCCAGCCGGACGAGGTCGCCCGTGCGGTAGAGGCGCTCGCCGCCCGTCTCCGGCGGGCCGGAGACGAATCGCCGGGCGGTCAGGTCGGGCCGGCCGCGGTACCCCAGTGCCAGGCCGGCGCCGCCGAGGTACAGCTCGCCCACCTCGCCGGCCGGCAGGACGCGCAGGTCGTCGCCGAGGACCCAGGCCGTCGTGTGGTCGATGGGGCTGCCGACGGGTACGGGCACGTCGTCCGCTGCCGGGGGCACCCGGGCGATCAGCGAGTAGACGGCCATCTCCGTCAGGCCGTACATGTTCCAGACCTCGTCCGCCAAGCGGCACAGCCCGTTCGCCAGCGGCCGGGTGAGGGGCTCCCCGGCGCTCAGCGCGAGGCGCAGGCCGAGGCCGTCCGGCGCGGCGGCGCGGAACCCGCTCCACGACGTCGGCGTCGCCGCCATCACCGTGACGCCCTGCGCCGTGACCAGAGCGAGCAGGCGCTGCGGGTCGCGGGCGTCCGCGGTCGAGGCGATGACCAGGCGTGCGCCGGTGGTGAGCGGCAGCAGGAGCTCCGGCACGGACATGTCGAAGGACGGGCTGGCGAGCGCGAGTACGACGTCCTCGCCGGTCACGCCGGGCTCCCGCGCCATGGAGCGGAGCAGGTTCACCACCGCGCGGTGCGGCACGCTCGCGCCCTTGGGGTCGCCCGTGGAGCCGGAGGTGTAGAGGACGTACGCCGCGTCCTCCCCGAAGCCCTCGCTGCGGGCAGTCAGCGGCGGGCCGTCCGCGGCGTCGTCGGCGGCCTCGAAGACGACCACGGGCACGTCGAGCCCGTCGAACGTGTCCTCCGGCGTGTCCGGCGCCGTGACGATCACCTGCGCCCCGGCGTCGCGGAGGACGAACTCGACCCGGCGGCGCGGGTAGTTCGGGTCGACCGGCACGTAAGCGGCACCGAGCTGCCAGCTCGCCAGCATGGCGATCAGCAACTCCACCGACCGGTCCCGGTGGATGGCGACGATGCTGCCCGGCGAGACCCCGCGGTCCGCCAGCGTCCGGGCCAGCCGGCCCGCGTGCCGGCCGATCTGGGCGAAGGTGAGGCTCCCGCCGCCGTGCGCCACGGGTACGTCGGGGTGCCGGCCGATCACGTCGACCACCAGGTCGAGGACGCTCCCGGCCGCCGTTTCCTGGTTCGGCGTCATGGGCGCTCCCCGTTCGCGTCCCTCTCGGCACGCACCCGCGCGGCGAGCGTCGCGACCGTCGGGTGCTCGAACACGTCCTCGGCCGGAATTCCGACGCCGTGCGAGCGCTGAATGTGCGAGACCAGCCGGATGACCTGGAGCGAATTCCCGTCCAGGTCGAAGAAGTCGTCGTGGATGCCGACGTCATCGAGTTCCAGTACCTGCCGCCAGACGTCGGCCAGTTCGCGTTCCAGGTCGTCGCGCGGTGCGCCGTCCATACCGGGCTGCACGGTCACCGCCGGCAGCGCGTTGAGGTCGACCTTGTCGTTGGGAGTACGCGGCAGGGCGTCCAGCACGACTATCGCCGAGGGCACCATGTAGGCGGGTAGCCGTTCACGTAAATAGGTCATCAGTTCCGTATCGAGCACGTACGGTTTCCTTCCGGGTGGCGGTCATGGCGCAGGCGTACGACCCGGTGCCGAACGAATTCCGGGCCGGAGCCCGGGAGAACACCGGACCGCACCGCCGTTGTCCGGGGCGGTCAGGCCATCTTCGCCCGGATGACGGCCAGCGGTGCGGCGTACACGGTGAAAACCGAGAAGCCCCAGTACGCGGTGTCTATCGAACGCGCGCCGACCCCGGTCAGCAGATTCTCCCAGTCGGCCGCCGACCGGTAGGACAACGGGTATGCCACCGTCTCGTGCTTCGTCAGGCAGCCCGACACGTCGAACAGGGACAGCGCGGCGAGTTTGTCGGTCTCGTCCAGGGCACGGAACTTGATGGTCAGTGAGTTGTCCGTGAATCCCGGGGTATCGGCCCAGGAGTCCTCCAGGATGAGGATCTCGCCGCCCGGCCGCAGCACGCGCGCGGCTTCCGCGAGCAGTGCTTCCTGAATCCGCTTGGTCATGTGGTGCAGCGCCACCCGGAAGGCCACGATGTCGGCGCTGCCGTCCGCCAGCGGAATGCGGGCCCGGTCCTCCTGGTGGGCGAAGTGCAGCCGCTCGCCCAGCATGACCGCCGGGTCCTTCCGGTGGTCGACACCGGTGACGAGGCGGACTCCGGGGTTCCGTCGCAGCAGGCAGTCGCCGAATCCGTTGTTCGGGTTGCCGACGTCCACGACGTGTCCGGTCGCCGTGTCCAGGCCGCTGACGGTCTGGATCCGGCGCCACGCGCCTTCCTTGTCGGTGGTCAGGTTCGCGCCGTGGCCGGCCGCGTCCCATGCGTCGCGCGACTGTGCGAAGACCGCGTCCACTTCTTCGAATGTGGTGCATTCGCGGAGCCGGGCGAGGCCTTTGGCCATCAGTTCCCCGGCGCCCCGGCCGAAATGTAAGTCGTAGGTGAGCGGCAGGACTTCCTCGGCCAGGTCGAAGGCGGCGGTCCTGTCGCGGAGGTCGAGGAATACGCGCTGGGCCTCGATGCCGATGAGCGGGCGTTCTGCGGTGGCAGACAAGCGTGGCTCCTTTCCGGAGATTCAGCATGCTTTCCCCGGCGACACCGGCGCGAAGCCATCCGGGCCAGCCGATCAGCGAACATAAGCCAGCGCTGCGGGCGCGTCAAGGACGCCGCCCGTAACGGCGCGATCATGCGGAGCGGAATGGGAGTCACCGCTTTGTGCGCCTCATGCACGCTCATCGGTACGGGCGTTGTCGATCTTCTTGACATGTACTTGCGGGCCGGAGAGCCTGTGTGGGAAGGTACGGCGAGTTGACTGTGTGATGAGGAATGACCCCGGGGTACGTGTGTCCTGACATGCGCCGCCCCGGCGCACGGGGGCAGGTCGACCAGCATGAGTGCACCGTTCCACCTGCGGTGAGACCTTCTGCCCGTGCCACATTGCGCATCGCGGGAGTTGCCGGAGGTCGCACATGAAGGAGCGGCATATTGCACCGTACGGCACTTGGCCATCGGCCGTCGGGGTGGGGGATCTCGTGGACGGGATCCGGGAACTCGCCTACCCGAGCCGCAGTGGCGACCGGACATTCTGGATTGAGACGGATCGCGCCGATCCCGCCGCCCCCCGATTAATGGCGGCCGCCGACGGGAAGGAACCCGCGGTGGTCCGGCCGGGAGTGCGCTCCGACGTCTGCGGGTACGGCGCCGTGCCGTACGCCGTGCACGGTGCGTCGGTCTTCTACGTGGACGCGGCGGACCAGCGGGTCCACCGCCTCGACGCGGACGGCACGTCCGTGCCGCTGACGGCGGCGGAGGACGGCCCCGTCCGCTACGGCGCGCCGCGGCCCGCCCACGACGGCCGCCTGGTCTTCGCGGTCCGCGAACGCGGCGCCGGCCGGGACGCGGTGCACGAACCGGTGGCGTTATCCGCCGACGGATCAGGAACGGTGCGGGTCCTCGCGTCCGGACACGACTTCTACGGCGCCGCGGCCGTCCACCCCCGTGAGGCGCGGATCGCGTTCACCGCCTGGGACCACCCGCACATGCCCTGGGACGAGTCGGTCCTGTGGGAGCTGCGCCTGGACGCGGCCGGTGCGGTGGCGTCCCGCCGCCTCGTGGCCGCGGCCCCGGGTGTGTCGGTGACCCAGCCCTGCTACGCGCCCGACGGCCGGCTGCACTTCGTGGACGACCGCTCGGGCTGGTGGAACCTGCGCGCCGACGGCGCGGACACCTCGCCGGCGCCCCTCGCCGCCGAGTTCGGCAGGCCGGACTGGTACTGCGGCCTGACCACCTACGGCTTCCTGGACGACGGCCGGATCGTGGCCGCGTACCGCACCCGCGGCAAGGACGCCGTCGCCGTCATCGGCGAGGGCACGGGCCTCAAGCCGCTGCCGCTCGACCGCGACGTGGTGGAGGCACTGGCCACCGGCGGCGGCGAGGCGGTGGCGGTCGCCGCTTCCGGCACGCACCCCGCCGCGGTGGTCCGGCTGCCCGTCGGCGGCGGGCCGCCGGTGGAGCTGCGGTCGAGCCTCCGGCGGGCCGCGCCCGGCCGTGAATGGATCAGCGAGGCGCGGCCGTTCGAGTTCGACTCGGAGGGACAGCCCGTCTTCGGGTTCTACTACGCGCCGCGCAACCCGGACCGCCGCGGCCCGGACGGCGTGCCGCCCCCGCTGCTCGTGACCTGCCACGGCGGGCCGACCGTGGTGGCCTGTGCCCCCCTCGACTTACAGGTCCAGTACTGGACGAGCCGCGGCTACGCGGTCGCCGAGATCAACTACGGGGGGAGCGCCGGCCACGGCCGGGCCTACCGCGAGCGGATCCGCGGCCGGTGGGGCGTCCTCGACGCCGCCGACTGCGTGCACGCCGCCCGGCACCTCGTGGCCGAGGGCCTCGCCGACCCCCGGCGGCTGGCCGTCCGGGGGCGCAGCTCCGGCGGACTGACCGCGCTCAACGCCGCCGCGGCGCACCCGGACTTCGCGGCGGTGGTCTGCTACGCCGGCGTCACGGACCCCGCGGCGATCCCCGAGCGCACCCACAAGATGGAATCCCGCTACCTCGACAGCCTCATCGGCCCCTGGCCCGCGGCCCGGGCACGGTACGCCGCCCGCTCCCCGCTCCGCAGACCCGGCCCCTGGACGGCGGCGGCGCTCGTCTTCCACGGCGGCCGCGACCCCGTCGTCCCCGTCGAGCAGGCGGAAGGGCTGCGCGAGGGGCTGCGGGCACGCGGTGCGGCCGTGGAACTCGTGGTCTATCCGGACGAGGGCCACGCGATCGCGAAGCCCGAGAACATCCGCCACCTCGTCGCGGCGGAGTCGGCATTCCTCGCCCGCGTGCTCGGGCACGCGGAAGCGGAGTCCGAACCCTCCCTGTCCCGCCACTGAATCCCGTACGTCTCCCGACTAGCCGACCGAGGTTCCTGATGCGTGGATATCTCTCGCCGTCGACGGTGGTCCAGCCCCTCATCCACCGCTGGTACGCCGTCCCCATGGTGGCCGCTCCGCACACCGGCGCGCTGAACCTGGTGAAGCGCCACCTCCCCGCACTGCGCAGCTATGCCGAGTCGCCGCGCAAGCACGCCCGCGCCCTGGCCAACCCGCAGATGTTCGGGGCCCCCTACGTGAGCCCCGGCGCGAACGGGCCGGAGGCGGTGACCGAGCTGCTCGACCGTACGACGCGCGAGGCCGCGCCGCGCATCCGCATGGCCGAGGACATCGACACCGTGCGGCAGATGCTCGCCAAGCACGCGGACGGGCGCGCGCTCACGGCGCTCTACGACGACCTCCCCGACTCGCTGCGCGGCATCACCGAGCTGGTCTACGACACCGCGAACCACCCCTCCGTCCGGTTCTTCGAGAGCCTGCTGTACCGGACGCCGGCGGCGCAGCCGGAGGCCGAGGTCGTCTCCCTGCGCGAGCGGCACGACCCCGACCAGCCGTTCATCTACAGCTCGCCGGTGCTGCCGGAGCCCGGACGCGTCGACCTCGCGGTCCCGTTCGCCTCCGACCTCCTCGACGAGCTGTTCGCGGCGCGGCTGGCCCCCGTCGACGTGGACGAGCTGGCCGGGAGGTTCGGCCTCGACGACGACCAGAAGGCGGCCTTCCGCCGGATGTTCACCGAGGAGGCGCCGCGCGCGTACGAGCCGAACCTGACCGGCGAGGTGCGCATGCGCTACTTCGGCCACGCCTCCGTGCTGCTGGACTTCGGCGGGTTCACCGTCATGACCGATCCCACGCTCGGATACGACGGCGACGGCTTCGACGAGCACTACTCGATGGCCGACCTGCCCGAGACCATCGACGTCGTGATCATCAGCCACGCCCACTCCGACCACTTCTCCCTGGAGACGCTGCTGCAACTGCGCCGCCGCATCGGCGTGATCGTGGTGCCGCAGGCCTCCGGAGGCAGCCTGGCCGACATCGGGATGCGCGCGCTGCTGGAGCACTACGGCTTCACCGACGTGGTGGAAGTCGCCGACATGCAGTCGATCGAGCTGGGCCCGGCGCGCATCACGGCCCTGCCGTTCCTCGGTGAGCACGGCGAACTCGACATCCGGGCCAAGATGGTGCCGCTGGTGCGCCTCGGCGGGCGCGGGTTCATGTTCGCCACCGACACCTCGCCCGTGGACCCGACGATCTACGACCTGGTGGCCGCGGAGATCGGCCAGGTCGACGCCATGTTCATCGGCCTGGAGTGCGTCGGCGCCCCGATGAGCTGGCTCTACGGCCCGCTCCTCGACCAGCCCATCGCCCGGGAGCACAGCGTGGAGCGCGGCCTCAAGGGCTCCTTCGCGGCGCCGGCCGACTCGCTCGCCGAGCGGCTGGGGGCGCGCCAGATCTTCGTCTACGCGCTGGGCATCGAACCCTGGCTCAAACACCTCACCGGATGCTGGTACGACCCCGAGGCCGAGCAGCTCAAACAGGAGGTCCTGCTGCGGAAGCTGGCCGGCGACCGGGGCGTGCCCTCCGAACTGCTCTACGTCACCGCGGAGCGCTTCTGGCCGGTGCGGGACGAGGAGAAGTGACCCAGCCGCCGGCACGCCCCGCCCCGTACCCGCCGGGCGGTGCGGCGGGCGCGCCCGGCGGGAGTCCCGTGGTCGGCGTCGTCTACGACGTGGGCGCGGCGGGCCCGGCCGAGGTGGCGACGGCCGCGCGCGCCTGCGGCGCCGGCGTGGTCCTGGTGGCCGACACCGCCTCGGACCACGTCCGGCAGCTGCTGCCCGTGCTGGCGAAGCGGTTCACCCTGTGCGACGTCACCGGACTCGACGGGGCCGGGGCCGCGGCGGCCGTCGCCGCGTACGCGCCCGCCGGTCTCGTGACGTTCAGCGAGAGCCGGATGGAGGCCACCTCCGCCCTCGCGGCGGAGTTGGGCCTCGGGCACTGGCATTCCCCCGCGGTGACCCGGCGGCTCGTCGACAAACTGGCGCAGCGCCGGGCGTTCGCGGCCGCCGGACTCGACGGCCCGCCCTTCGCCGCGGCGGACAAGGCCGTCGGCGTGGCCGACGCGCTCGACGCGGTGGGCCTGCCCGCCGTGCTCAAGCCACGGCGCGGCACCGGGAGCCGCTTCGTCACCCGCGTCGACAGCGCGGCGGAGGCCCGCGCCGCCGCCGCGGAGTTCTTCGCCGCCGCACCCGGCGCGGAGCTGCTGGTGGAAGGGCTGCTCCCGGGGGACGCCGCGGGCGCGGGCCCCGAGTGGGGGGACTACGTCTCCGTCGAGACCGCCGTCCACGAGGGCGCCTGCCACCGGCTGTGCGTGACGGGCAAGTTCCCGCTCGTACGGCCGTTCCGGGAGCGCGGCTCGTTCGTCCCGCACACCCTGCGGCCGCAACTCGCCGAGCGCGCCCACGAACTGGCCGAGGCGGCCGTCGCGGCCCTGGGCGTCCGCGACGGGATCGTGCATACGGAGCTGAAGCTCACGGCGGACGGGCCGTGCCTGATCGAGGTCAACGGCCGCCTCGGCGGCCTCGTCGCCGACGTCGTACGCCGCGGCTCCGGTGTCGACCTCGTGGCGGCGGCGATGCGGCTGGCCCTGGGGCGGCCGGTGCGGGAGACGCCGCGGTTCGACGGCGTCGCGTACCAGTACGCGCTGCTGCCGCCGGCAGGCACGCCGGGCGGAGCGGCCGGGTGGACCACGGCGGCCGCGCTGGCGGGCCTGCGCCGCCTGCCCGGGGTCGACCTCGCCGACCTGCGCGCCCTCGAAGGCCCACCGGCCGACTGGCGCGGCGGGGCGACCGCCCGCCTCGGCCACCTGCACGGGCGGACACGCGATCACTCGGATCTCGCACAACTGACGCACGCGATCGACGACATCTGTCGTCCGGTTCTCGGGGATATGTGAGGGACGTGGCACATGAGCACGATGCAGACCGGCCGGAGCCGCGCACAGGCACTCTCCGCGGCGCAACGGCGGCTATGGCTGGCCTACCGGCTCCAGCCCGACAGCCCGGAGTTCACCGCTCCGTGGGCCGGACGACTGGTCGGTGACCTCGACGCCGAACGCCTGCGAAGGGCATGGCACGCCGTGCTCGACCGCCACGCGGAGCTGCGGCTGCGGCTCGACGAGGCGGACGGCGAGCCGCGCCGTTCGGCGTGGGCGGCACGGGACTTCCCGCTGCCGGTACGGGAGGTCGACCCCGCCGCCGTGCCCGCGGAGCTGGAGCACGCGGTCACCCGCCCGTTCCCGCTCGTCGGCCACCGCCTGGTCGACGCCGAGCTGCTCCGGCTCGGCCCGGCCGAGCACGTCCTGGTCGTCGGGGCCCACCACGCCGTGGTCGACGGCCGGTCCTTCACCCTCGTCGTACGCGACCTGTTCCGGGCGTACGCGGGGGAGGAACCACCCGCCGCCGGCCGCCCGTACACCGACTACGTCACCGCGGCACCCGCGCCGACCGACCGGCGGTTCGAGTCCTGGATCGAGGAACTCGAACTGCCCGAGGACGGCGACCCCCTCGGCTTCGCCCCCGCCGCCCGGGACGCCGACCGCGCCGGCGCCCTCGTCCGGCACCCGGTCCCGGCCGGGGTGTGGGAGGCCGTACGCGGGCTCGGCCGCCGCCTGCGCACCACGCCGCAGGTGATCGGCCTCGCCGCGTACGCGCTCGCGCTGAGCCGCTACACCGACAGGACCGACCTGATCGTCGGCGGCACCATGGACACCCGCTCGGGCGACTTCGCCGACACCGTCGGGATGTTCATCAACCCCGTGCCGCTGCGCGTCCGCGCCGACCCCGCCGCCGCCGTCGCGGACTACTGCCGGTCGGTGCACTCCTCGCTCATGCGCGCCTTCTCGTTCCGCGAGGTGCCGTTCGAGGAGGTCGTCCGCCGCCTGCACGCCACGCCGGACCCCACCCGCACGCCCCTCTTCGGGACCCTGTTCAACTTCGAGGCCGACGCGCCGGTCCTCGACACGGCGGGGCTGCGGATCAGCGAGGTCGAACTGCCGGTCCGCGTCTCCAAGTACGACCTGACGATGGTGCTGCGGGACCGGGGCGACACGGCCGAACTCCTCGCCACCTACCGGTCGTCGCGTTACACGCCCGCGCGGATCGAGCAGTTCACCGCGCACACCGCCGCGGTCCTCGCGGGCCTCGCCGAGGAGCCCGGCAGCGTCCGGGCCGTCCCGATGCTGTCCGCGGCCGACCGCTCGGACCTGGCGGCGCTCGGCACCGGCGCGGCACCGGACGAGGACTTCCGCCCGGTCACCGGCATGGTCGCGGACGTCGCCGCGGCCGATCCGGAGCGCGTGGCCGTGACCGACGCCGACGGCGACCTCGGCTATCGCGAGCTGTCCGACCGCGCCGACGCCGTCGCCGCCGCGCTGCAAGCGCGCGGCCTGGGCCGGGAGTCCCGCGTCGGGGTGCTCGCCGAGCCCTCCGCCGCGGCGGTGACGGCGGTGCTCGGCGTGCTCCGGGCCGGCGCCGCGTACGTACCGCTGAACCCGTCGTACCCGCCCGCGCGGCTGTCGGCGATGCTCCGCGACGCGGGGGCCGACGTCGTCCTCGGGGACCCCGCCTGGGCCGGCAGGCTGCCGGACACCGAGGTGTTGGCGCCCGCCGACCTGGTACCCACCGGGGGCGCCGCGCCGTCGGCGCCGGCGGCGCCGGAGGGCGGCGACGCCGCGTACGTCATCTACACCTCGGGAACGTCCGGCGAGCCGAAGGGCGTCGTCGTCGAGCACCGGTCCCTGGCCGCGTCGACCGCAGGCCGGCTCGCGACGTACGGGGGCCACGAGGTCTTTCTCCTGGTCTCGCCGCTCTCCTTCGACTCGTCCGTGGCCGGCCTGTGGGGCACGCTCGCCTCCGGCGGCCGGCTCGTCGTCGCCGGAGGCGGCGACGTCCACGACCCGGAGCGCCTGACCGGCCTCATCGAGCGCCTGCGGGTCACCGCGATGCTGTCCGTCCCCACCCTGTACTCCGGCCTGCTCGACCGGGCGGACCGCGACGGCGCCGCGCGCCTCGCCTCCCTCCGGCTCGTCATCACGGCCGGTGAGGAACTGCCGCAGGACCTCGCGGACCGGCACTTCGCCGCGCTGCCGGAGACGGTGCTCGCCAACGAGTACGGCCCCACGGAGGCCACCGTGTGGAGCACCTTCCGGGTCTTCGACGAGCCGGCGCCGGTCGACATCGGCGGCGCGGCACCCGGCGCGCTGCTGTCGGTGCGCGACGGGAACGGGGACCTCATGCCGCGCGGCGCGGCGGGCGAGCTGTACGTCGGGGGGACCGGCGTGGCCCGCGGCTACCTCGGGCGCCCGGAGGACACCGCGGAGAAGTTCCTCGACGGCCCCGGCGGACGGATGTACCGCACCGGCGACTTCGTGCGCTGGAACGAGCGGGACGGCCTGGACTTCGTCGGCCGGCGGGACGACCTCGTCAAGGTACGCGGACACCGCGTCGAGCTGGGCGCGGTCGAGACCGCGCTACGGGCCGCGGAGGGCGTCGCGGACGCGGTGGTGCTGCCGGCCCCGAGCGGCGCGAGCCTCGACGCGTTCCTCGTCGCCCGGCCCGGCTTCGACGAGAAGCAGGTGCGCAAGCAGCTCTCCGGCGAGCTGCCGCCGGTCATGCTCCCCGGCTCCTTCACCGTGGTGCCGGAGCTGCCGCGCACCCCCCACGGCAAGGTCGACCGCACCGCGCTGCGCGAGCTGTCCCGCCGCGACGCCCCCGCGGCCGGCCCGCCGGACGCCGCCGGCCGGGCGCCGGACGCGGACTCCGGCGGCGGCGAAGGCGCCGGGGACTCCGACGCCGCCGTACGCGCCCACGTGCGCGCGGCGTGGTGCGGGACGCTGGAGGTGGACTCGGTCGACACGGACGTCAACTTCTTCGACGCGGGCGGGCATTCGCTGCTCGTGCCCACCCTCCAGATCGAGCTGGAGGACCGCCTCGGGGTGGAGATCGACATCATCGACCTCTTCACCGCGACGACCGTCGACGACCAGGTGGAGCTGCTCACGGGCGGGCCGGCGGAAGAGGCCGCGCCGGAGCCGGCGCTCGACCCGCGGCAGGCACGGCTGGCGGCCGGCCGCCGCCGTGCCGCGGCCGCAGGGGACGCATGAGGGACCGCTCGCTCGACGTCGCGATCACCGGGGTGCACGCCCGGCTCCCCGGCCCCGCCGACCCGGACGCCTGGTGGGCGGCCGTACGCACCGGGCAGGTCCTCACCACCCGCCTCGACGCGGACATGCTGGCCGAGGCGGGGGTGCCCGCCGACGTCGCCGGGGACCCCTCGTACGTGCCGGTGCGCGGCCGCATCCCCGACGGCGAACGCTTCGACGCCGAGCTGTTCGGGATCAGCCCGCGCGAGGCCGAGCTGATCGACCCGCAGTACCGCCTGATGCTGGAGGCGACCTGGGCCGCACTGGAGGACGCGGGCCGCGCCCCGCTGACCGACACGCTGCGCACCGCCGTGTTCGCCTCGGCGAGCGAGAGTTCCCTCGCTCGGGTCCTCGCCGGCGGCGACATCGATCCGGCGACCCGGGAGGCGCTCGCCACGGGCACCAGCCGGGACTTCATGGCGACCCGCATCGCCTACCGCCTCGGCCTGCGCGGCCCCGCGATGAGCGTCTCGACGGCCTGCTCCTCCTCCCTGGTCGCGGTGCACCTGGCGGTGCAGTCGCTCAACAACGGGGACTGCGACCAGGCGGTCGTGGTCGCGGCCTCGCTGCGGCTGCCTCAGGCCGGGTCGCAGCACGTACGCGGCGGGATCGTCTCGCCGGACGGGTGCTGCCGCCCCTTCGACGCCGCCGCCAACGGCACGATCGGCGGCTCCGGCGTCATCGCGGTGGTGCTGCGCCGCCTCGGCGAGGCGGACGCGCACCCCGCACCGTACGGCGTCATCCTGGGGTCCGCCGTCAACAACGACGGCGCGGACAAGGCCGGCTTCAACGCGCCGTCGCCCCGCGGCCAGACCGCCGTCATCCGCTCGGCGCTCCAGGTGGCCGACGTGGCGGCCGGCTCCCTCGGCTACCTCGAAGCACACGGCACCGGTACGTACGTGGGCGACCCGATCGAGTGGACGGCGACGTCGACCGCGCTGCGCGAGAGCGGCGCGGGCCCGGCCCGTATCGCGGTCGGCTCCGTGAAGGCCAACATCGGCCACCTCGACGCCGCGGCGGGCCTCGCGGGCCTGTACCGGACGCTGCTGGTGCTGGGCCGCGGCGAGGTGCCGGCGATGGCCGGGTTCACCGGGCTCAACCCCCTGCTGCCCGCCGAGTCGCCCCTCTACGTGCCGACCGTGCCAGATCCGTGGCCCGGGGCCGCACCGCGGCGCGCCGGGGTCAGCTCCTTCGGCATCGGCGGCACCAACGCCCACGTGATCGTCGAGGCCCCGCCGCCGGCCCGCCGCGCGCGGGCGGCGGCGCCCGGCGGTCCGCCCGTGCTCCTCACGCTGTCGGCGATCCGCCCGGCCGCGCTGGACGGCGCGGCCGAACGGCTCGCCGCCCGGCTGACGGCCCGTCAGCACGACGTACGGGACGTGGCGTTCTCCCTGCGGGCGGGACGGGCCGTCCTGCCCGAGCGGCTGGCCGTCGTCGCGGCGAGCGGTCAGGAGGCCGCGGCGGCGCTGCGCGGCGGCCCCGGCGGCGTACGCGGCCGGGCGCCGGGCGGCGGGGACCGGCCGGTGGTCCTCCTGCTGCCGGGGCAGGGCGCGCAGCGGCCCGGCATGGCCGGGCCGCTCGCGGAGCACCTCCCGGGATTCGCCAAGGCGCTGGACGGCGTACTCGGCGCCTTCCCGGCACAGCACGCCGCACGGGTCCGCGAGGCCGTGTACGAACCCGGATTCCCCGCGGCCGAGCTGAACGGCACGCGGCTCTCCCAGCCCGCGCTGTTCGCGGTCGCGTACGCGGCCGCGGGCGCACTCGCCGAGGCGGGTGTGCGGCCCGTGGCGCTGGCGGGACACAGCCTCGGCGAGATCACCGCCGCCGCGATCGCCGGCGTACTGGATCCCGCGACCGCCGCCGGACTGGTCGTGCTGCGCGCGGAGGCCATGGCCCAGTGCCCGCCCGGCGCCATGCTCGCCGTCACCGGCGACGCCGGGGAGGCGGCCGGGTTCACCGCCGCGGACCCCCGGCTCGAACTCGCCGCGGTCAACGCCCCGGACGCCTACGTCCTCAGCGGTCCCGAGGAAGCCGTCGACGGGCTCCACCGCCGGCTCGAAGGCCGCGTACCCGTCCGCCGCCTGCGGACCGGCCACGCCTTCCACTCGGCCGCCATGGCGCCCGCGGCCGACGCCGTACGCGCCCATCTCGCGGGCCAAGCTCCGGGCCTGGCGCGGGTGCCGTTCGTCACCAACGCGGACGGCGCCCTCGTGGCCGCAGGTGCGCGCGTACCGCTGACCGTGTTCGCCGACACGGTCCGCGCCACCGTGCGCTTCGCCGACGGGCTGCGGGCCCTGCGGGAGCGCTATCCGGACGCGATCGCCCTGGAGGCGGGCCCTGGCCGGGCGCTGTCCGCGGCCGCCACCCGCATCGGCATGGACACGGTGCAGCTGGCCCCGCGGTCGGTCGAAGGCGAGCCCCTCCGCGCGCTCGCCCGGCTGTGGACCGAGGGCGTGCCGGTGGACCTCGCCGCGTTCGCCCCCGCCGCGAGCGGAGTCCGGCTGCCGGGCACGGTCTTCGGCGGCCGCCGCTACCCGGTGTCCGAGCTGCGGCTGGCGGCGACGCGGCCGGCCGCGGCCGGCGCCCCGGCCGCCGGCACGGCGGCGCAGGCGGCGGAGGACCGCGCGGCGGCGGACCGCGCGGGGGAGGAACACACGGGGGAGGAGCAGCCCACGCCGCACGAAGAGCTGGTGGCCGCGTGGCGCGACCTGCTCGGCCACCCGGACCTCCGGCCGGACGACGACTTCTACGACCTCGGGGGCGATTCGCTGACCGCGATCCGCATCGTCCGCCGCCTGGAGCAACGGCTCGGTATCGGCCTGCCGTTGCGCGAGTTCATGCTCTCCCGGACCCTCGGCCGGCAGGCGGGTCTCCTCGCCCGGCTGGCCGCCCAGAGCGATACGGAGGATTCCCCGTGACGGTGCGCTGCCGCAGAGGCGGACCGCGATGAGCGGCGACGCGTTCATCCGTATCGACGAGGCGTTCGCCCGGCAGGCCGCGGCGCGTACGGACCAGGTCGCCGTCCGGGACCCGGACGGGACGTACACGTACGGCGAACTGTGGGAGGCGTCCGGACGGCTGGCGCACGCGCTGGCCGGGTGGGGCGTCCGCCGCGGCGACGCGGTCTGCCTGCACGGGGTGGGCGACCGCGACACGATCGCGGCGATGCTCGGCGTGCTGCGCGCCGGAGCCCACGTCGTGCCCGTGGACCCCGGCTATCCGGCCGAGCGCGTCGAGCACATGGCCGCCCTCGTCGGGGCCCGCCTGCTGCTCCTCACCGCCGACCACAAGGTGCCCTCGGGGCTGACGGTCGCGACCCGGCACGTACGCGACCTGATGGGGGCCGCCGGCGCGGGGGCCGCGGACACCGGGCCGGCCGGCGGCGCGCACGACCTCGCCTACATCATGTTCACCTCGGGGTCGACGGGGCAGCCGAAGCCGGTGGGCGTGCCGCACGGCGCCCTCAGCGCCCTCTGCCTGCGGGACAGCCCCGTCCGGCGGGCGCCGGAGGACGTGTTCCTCGTGCACACCATCCTCACCTTCGACCCGTCCATGCTGGAGATCTGGTCGGCCCTCCTGGCCGGAGCCGCGGTGCTGTGCGCGCCGCGGACGTCGCTCGCGGTCCACGAGACGGCCGCGCTCCTCGCCGACCCGCTGGTCACCACCGCGGTCCTCACCCCGGCGGTGTTCGCCCTGGTCGTCGAACGCCACCCCGAAGCCCTGCGGTCGCTGCGGCACCTGATCGTCGGCGGCGACGTGCTGCCGTACGAGCACGCGGTCCGCGCCCGGCGGGAGTGTCCCGACCTGGAGATCGTCAACTGCTACGGGCCGACCGAGAACACCATCGTGAGCACGGCGTTCTGTCTCTCGTCGTGGGACGGGGCGGGACCGTCCGTGCCCATCGGCAAGCCCGTCGCCGGCACCGTCTGCCTGCTGCTGGACGCCGACGGCGGCCCCGTACCGGACGGCGAGGTCGGCGACCTCTACGTGGGCGGGGACCGCCTCGCAGCCGGGTACGCCGGCGATCCGGCGGCGACGGAGGAGCGCTTCCTCCCCGACCCCGCCGTGCCCGGCGGGCGGATCTACCGGACCGGCGACCGGGCCTCGCTCCTCCCGGGCGGCGACCTCGCCTTCCACGGCCGCGAGGACGACGAGTTCAAGGTCCGCGGCTTCCGCGTCAACCTGGCCGAGGCCGAGTCGGTCGTCGAGGCGGACGAGCAGGTGCGCGAGGCGGCGGCGGTCCAGATCGGAGCCGGTTACGACAAGCAGATCGCGGTGTTCGTCAGGACGACGGCGCCCGGCGCGGACCCCCGGGACATCAGGGCGCGCACGGCCGGGCGGGCGCCGGGGCACCTGGTGCCGGACGAGGTCGTCGCCGTCGACGGGTTCCCGCTCACGGACGCGGGCAAGGTGGACCGCGCGGCGCTGGCCGCCCGGTACCGGGACCGGCGCGAGGCGGCGCCCGTCGGGGAGCAGACCGGGGAGCGGACCGGGGACGACCGGACCGTACTCGCGGCGCTGTGGCAGGAGCGCACCGGCACGCCGGCGGAGGAGGGGCACGACTTCTTCGGCGCCGGCGGCAACTCGCTGGACCTCATCCGGCTCATCGACGACATCGGCGACCGCTTCGGCGTGCTCCTCGACTTCGCGGACGTGTACGGGATCGGGTCCTTCGACGAGCTGGCCGACCTGGTGCGTACGGCCCGGGACGGGGCCGGCTGATGGCGGCGCGGGGCCCCCGTCCCGTCGTCCGGGTGCCGGTGCCGCGGCCGGCCGCCGGCCGCCGGCTGATCTGCTTCCCGCACGCGGGCGGGTCGGCGAACTTCTTCCGCGACTGGGCCGCCGGCCGGCCGGAGACCGAGGTCGCGGCCGTCCAGTACCCGGGCCGTGCGGACCGGCTCGACGAGCCGTGCCACGACGACCTCGGGCAGGCGGCGGACGAGGTGCTCGCCGCGGTGGGCCCCTTCCTCGACCGCCCGGTGACCTTCCTCGGGCACAGCCTGGGCGCGATCGTCGCGTACGAAGTGGCCCGGCGCCTGGAGCAGATCGGGCGCGGAGTCGAGCGGCTCGTCGCCTCCTCCGCGCGGGCGCCGCACGACCCCGACCACGTCGCCGCCCAGGACCTCGACTGGGACGACGACGCCGCGGCGCGGTCCCTCACCGCTCTGGGCCACACCGACGCCGAGGTGCTGGCGGACCCCGCGGCCCGGGGGCTGGTACTGCCGTACCTGCGCGCGGACTTCGAGATGCTCCGGCGCTACCGCCATGTGCCGGGGGACCCGCTGAGCTGCGACATCGTCGCCGTACACGGCTCCGAGGACGGGCACGTCAGCGCACGGCAGGCCGAGCGGTGGGGCGATCTGACCACCGGCGTCTTCCACCACGCCACCAGGCCCGGCGGGCACTTCTACCTGGTGCCCGCGCCGCCGCTGGACCTCTTCCTCGACACGCCGCCCGCCGGTGCCGGGGCGGAGCCGCCCGTGAACCCCGGGAGGGGAGACGCACATGCCCGATGAGCTGCGCATCGAAGCCGACGCGGACCTCGTACGCACCCTGCTGCGGGCGCAGGCGCCGCAGTGGGGCGAACTGCCCCTGGAGCGGGTCACGTCGGCCGGGGTGAACAACACCCTCTACCGGCTCGGCGACCGGCTGAGCGTACGGCTGCCGCAGACGGAGTGGGCCGCCGGCCACATCCGCAAGGAGCACCGGTGGCTGCCCCGGCACGCCCCGCGGCTGCCGCTGGACATCCCCACGGCGGTGTTCACCGGCGCCGCGGACGACGACTTCCCGTGGCCCTGGCTGGTCTGCCGGTGGCTGGACGGCGCGGACGCGGTGGAGTCCCCGGTGTCCGACGACCGCGCCGCCGGGCGGGCGCTGGCCGGGTTCGTCGGTGCGCTGCAGCGCATCCCGACCGCCGGCGGGCCGCGGGCCGGCCTGCACAGCGGCCTGCGCGGCACGCCGCTGCCGGTACGGGACGGGGTGGTCCGGCGGGCGCTCGGCCACCTGGAAGGCACGTTCGACGTCGAAGCCGCCACCGAACTGTGGGAGTCGGCGATCCGCGTGCCCGCGTGGCGGCGCGCGCCCGTGTGGGTGCACAGCGACATCCACCCGGGCAACGTGCTCGTACGCGACGGGGTGCCGGGCGCGGTGATCGACTGGGAACTGCTCAGCGTCGGCGACCCGGCGCTCGACGTGATGGCCGCCTGGACGTTCCTGTCGTCCGCGGGGCGCGAGACCTTCCGGGAGGCGCTGCCGGTGGACGACGGCACCTGGGCGCGGGCCCGCGGCTGGGCGCTGTGCGTCGGCGTGATCGCCGCGGACTACTACGAGGGCAGCAACCCGGTGCTGGCCGGGTTCAGCAGGCGGGCGGCGACGGAGGCCATCGCCGACTTCGCGCACGACCGGTGACGCGTGCACCCGGCGGGCCCCGCCCGCCGGCACGGCCGCCGGCCCGGCCGCGGGCCCGTTCAGTTCACGGCGCGGGCCATCCGGGCCACCGCCTCGCGGACGCGGTCGGCGGAGGTGGCGAGGTTGAGGCGTACGAACCCGCGGCCCGCCGGCCCGTAGAGCGGGCCGGGGCTCAGCGCGACCCGGCCCCGCTCCAGGAACGCGGCGGCCGGATCGTCGCCGAGGCCGAGCGCCCGGCAGTCCAGCCAGGCCAGGTACGTGGCGTCCGGCGGCCGGTACCCGATCCGCGGCAGCTCGCGGTTCAGCTCGTCGGCCAGCAGCTTGCGGTTCTCGTCCAGCCCCGCCAGCAGCTCGTCCAGCCACGGCTCGCCGTGGCTGAACGCCGCCACGCCGGCCATGACCCCGAAGATGCCCGCCGACACCCACAGTTCGGGCGGCAGCCGGTGCAGGTCCGCGGCCGCGCCCGGCGCGGCGACCAGCAGCGCCGCCTTCAGCCCGGCGACGTTCCACGCCTTCGACGCGGACACCGCGACGAACGACCGGTCCGCGGCCTCCGCGTCGAGCATGGCGAACGGGACGTGCACGGCACCGGGGTACGTCAGCGGGCCGTGCACCTCGTCCACGACGACCCGGACGCCGTACCGGTGGGCCAGCTCCGCGATCGCGTACAGCGTCTCGATGTCGGCGACGGTGCCGGTCGGGTTGTGCGGGTTGCACATGAGGTACGCCCTGGCCCCGGCCGCGAAGGCGCCCTCCAGCCCGGTCAGATGGATCCGGCCGTCCACCATCGGGTTCTCGACGACGCACCGGCCGAGCGCCTGGAGCTGGCTGAGGAACGCCGGGTACGCCGGGGTGTCCAGCACGACCCGGTCGCCGGGCTCGGTGACCAGCCGGATCGACTCGGTGATCGCCTGCGTCACGTCGGAGACCAGGGTGATGCGGGCGGGGTCGGGCCGCCACCCGTACCGGCGCGCGGCGAACTCGGCGAACGCGCCGGGCAGGTCCGCGTGGTACGCGTAGCCGGTGTCGCCGCGGTCGAGCGCGGCGGCCAGCGCGGCCCGGATCGGCGGCGCCAGCGGGGTGTCGGTTTCCGCGAGCCACATCGGCAGCACATCCGGCGGGTATTCCCGCCACTTCAGGCTGCGCCGGGCGGCCAACTCGGCCGCGCTGTACGTCTGTAAGGGATTCGCCACGGCGTTACCCGGTCACACGGGAATTCATGCGCACACCAACCTCGCTCCTGGGTGGTCTTTGTCGTGGCCGCTCTCCGCGGGCGGCACCGGTGGGAGGCGGAGCCTCATTCCCCGGTGGTGCCGACGCAAGTCCGCGCGAAGTCCCGGGTGATCGTCTCGACGAATTCGCGCGTGTACATACCTTCGGCGCAGCTCGCGTTGGCCATGGCGGGGCGGTCGCCGTAGAGGAAGAGGGCCAGCGCAAGACCGGGCTGGTGGAAATCCTTGCCGAACATGGGAAGGGATTCCCGCGTGAGCGGTACGCCGCCGAGGCGCGGCGCCATGTCGTACACCGCGGTGTTGACATACCCGTATCCGGTCGGTTCCCGGTCGTACGCCTCGGGGTACCGGGCCCGGACGTACTCCTCGTGGCTGAACATGCTGTGCGAGATCGCGTCCAGGACTCCGGACCTGACCTTGGGCGCCAGCGACGGAACCGTGTCCTCCGCGGTCACCGGAATCCGCAGCATCATGCGGTTCGAGAAGTATCCGACGAGTTTCTCCGTGCCGGGCCAGATGCGCCGCGACGTGGCGAAGAGGAAACGCACGTCCCCGGAATGCCCGTGGGCCCGCAACGTCACCGCGGTCGCGGCGAAGGCGAGCATGGTGGTCGTCACGCGCAGCCGCCGCGCGTACTGCTTCAGCCGGGCCGTGTCGTCGGCCGAGAGCTGGAGGTCGTAGTTGATGATCTCGCCCCACGGCTCGCATCCGCCCAGCTCAGGCAGGTCGATGCCGGGATAGGCGCCGAGTCCCTCGTTGCGCTCGTCCCACCAGGCGAGCGACGCCGCGCCCTCGTCGCCGGCGAACCAGGCGCGCTCGTCGAGGGCGAAACGCGTGGCGTCGGTGACCAGTTCGTCGAACGCGGACGCGGGCCGGTCGGCGAGTCCGTCGTACACCTCGGTGATGTCGTCGAACAGGGCCATGGCACCGGCGTGGTCGAGGATGCTCTGCTCGATGGAGACGCCGAACATGTCGCTTTCCGGGCGGTGCAGGACGACCGCGCGGAGCAACGGCCGTTCGAACGGCGAGAACATGTCCTGCAACCATGCGTACGCCTCGGCGTCCGCGGCGGCCGGATCGGCACCGGCCGTCATTTCACGCAGCGGCCAGGTCGCCTCGCCGGGCGGAATGCAGCCGACCGTTTCGATCGAATCCGGAAAGAAATAGAGGCGCAGGCCGCTGTGCCTTCTGGCGACGAGGCGCAGCGCCTGCTCCATTCGCGGTACGTCGAGGCGGCCGGGGTACGAGTACGCCCATACGTACGGATTCTTCCACCAGCGGTCGGGGCCCTGTAACAGTGCGAGCCGCTTGGTCTGGGTGGTGGTCGCCGGATACAGCCGCCCGTCCGTTCCGGGTTCGGCTTCCGCTTCGGTGCTCTCCGGCTGGGATGCGGCGTGCATACTCAACTCCTCCGGCTGGGACATCGGTAACGGGATGACGTCACTCCACTTATGGCTCGACTCCTCCGTGCACGCCTTTGGCGGTGACCGACGAGGCAACCATACGAGCCCGGGGATATCTGCGGAACCCTCCGGTAAGCGGGTGATGAGCCGCCGAGGGATTTACCACCGGATCTCCACCCGGTGTTCGGACCGTTCCCGTACAGCGCGGCCGGCGCCGTGCGGGAGGCGGCGCGGCGGCACGGAATCGCCGGCCCGGATGTGCGTCAGCCGTGGCCGGCGCCGGGGTCGCCGTAGCGTACGACCTGCGTGGGAATGACGACGCGCAGCGGTGCGTCGCCGTCCGGGCCGGGATGCGGCTCGTTCAGGCGGCGCAGCAGCAGTTCCGCGGCCCGCCGGCCCAGCTCCCGCGGGTCGTACGCCACGATCAGCGGCACCCCGAGCACGTCGGCGAGTTCGAAGTCGTCGAAGCCCGCGAGGCTGACGGTGCGGCCCAGGCGGCTGGTGGCGCGGAAGGCGCCGAGGGTGTTGCGGCTGTTGGCGCAGAAGAGCGCCGTCGGGGGCCGGGGGAGTTCGAGCAGTTCCCGGGCGGCGTCCTCGGCAGCGGGGATGGTGCGCTGCCGCAGCCGCACGTAGCGCTCGTCCAACGCGACTCCCGCCTCCTCGAGCGCCACGCAGAAGCCGCGGAACCGCTCGGAGCTGGTCCAGACGGACGGCGGCAGGCCGAGAAACCCGAGCCTCGTGTGACCGGCCGCCAGGAGGCCGGCCGTCGCTTCGCGGGCACCGCCGAAGTCGTCCACCAGCACGCAGTCCAGCGGCACGCCGGACGGGGGCCGGGCGCCCAGGACGACGGGCACCGAGCCGGGCTGCGCGGCGAGGTGGGAGTGGTCGTTGCCGGCGGGCACGACGACCATGCCGTCGACCCTGCGGGCGGTCAGCTCCTCCACGAGCCGCCGCTCCCGCTCGACGTCCTCGTCGGTGTTGGTGAGGACGACCTTCAGGCCGTGCCGGCCGACGCCCGCCTCCACGCCGAGGGCGAACTGGGAGTAGAAAGGGTTCGCGAGGTTCGTGACGACGAGCCCGATCAGCCCGCTGGTCCGGCCCAGCCGGAGGTTGCGGGCGGCCTCGTTGAGCCGGTAGCCGAGGGAGTCGACCGCGGCGAGCACCCGCTCGCGGGTCGCCTTGCTCACCCCGGGGTCGCCGTGCAGCACGCGGGAGACCGTCATGGGGCTGACCGACGCGTGGTCGGCGACGTCCCGCATCGTCGGGGGGCGACGAGAAGGAGAGTCCTCGGTCACCGTCTTCTCCCCCGCTGCGTCACGTCGTTGCCTGCGCCGTTACCGAGCGGCACCACGCTAGCACCGACCGCATCGCTCCAGTGGTGTCCAGCAACCCTGTTGGGCGTTGATGGTATCGATACCTGCCCCGATGGGGCCCCTTCGCGCCGCTGTGGGATTCGCCGCCGTGGGACGGTTCCTCGCCCGCGGTGCATCCGGTTTGCGTCATGCCAGTTCAGAAGAGTGAGCGCCAGGCGGTGTCGGCACATCCCCTTGACGGCGGTGGACAGTGCCCCTACGTTCCAACCGCACACCGAATGTTATCGATAACTTCCAGTGTTCTCCCGACCAACCGACCGACGCTCCGCACCACTTGGATTCCCTGTCGCGCTTGAGTCCGCCCTCGGGCGGTCCCGTGAGTCGCCTCGAAGACAAGGCAGAGACATGTCGCAGTCCGATCCGCCCTCCCAGGTCCCGTCCCGCCGGCGCTTCCTGGCCTCCACCAGCGGGCTCGCGGTCGCGAGCACCCTGGGCGCAGGCGTACCCGCGGGCGCGGCCTCCGCGGCCGGTCCGCGGGATGCGGCCCCGGCCGGCCCCTCCCGTGACTACATACGCCTCGTCGACCCGTGGATAGAGGCAGACGTCGCCCGGTACTTCTTCTTCCAGTCCGCGAGCAACCCCTTCGGCATGGTCAAGCTGCGTCCGGACACCAGCACCCACTCGGTCTGGGGCACCGGCTACCGCAGGAGCGAGACGTACGTGAAGGGCTTCAGCCACTTGCACGACTGGCAGCTCTCCGGGGTGCAGGTGATGCCGACGTCGGGGGAGGAGGTGCCGAAGCTGGAGGGCGACACCGGCTGGCAGTCGTACGTGAACCACGACGTCGGCGAGGTGGCGGAACCCGGCTACCACCGGCTGCACCTGGACCGGTACGGCATCACCACCGAGTTGACCTGCACCGACCGGGTCGGGCTGCACCGCTACACGTACGGCGACGCCGGCCCGGGCGAGATCGTCGTCAACCTCGGCGGCGTACTCGGCGAGGCGGAGATGCAGGACGCCCATGTCGCCAGGGTGGGCGACCGGGCGGTCGAGGGGTACGTGGCACAGGCCGGCATGCTCGCCAACGGCCAGTACTACGGCCAGAGCGACGGCAAGCACACGAAGCTCTACTTCAGCATCCGCTTCGACAGGCCCTTCGACTCCATGCACGGCTGGGCGGACGGCGAACTCGCCGACGGCGGCGCCGCGATCGACGAGGTCGGCGGCGACGACGCGGGCTTCTACGTCCGCTACGAGCGCCTCGACGCGGGGGACCGGCTCCAGGTGAAGGTCGGATTGTCCTTCACGGGTGTCGCGGGCGCCCGGAAGAACGTCGAGACCGAGCTGCCGGGTTGGGACTTCGACGCGGTGAAGGCCGCG
>NZ_JAINRD010000080.1 GCF_020400605.1 Streptomyces aculeolatus
CGATCCGGCCCGAGGCAACACTGTTCGTGCGGCCCGTCAGCACGAATCCTTCGGATTCCTCGGAGCCTTCGTGCAGTCGCGCACCGTAGTCCTGTTCCACAGCACCGATGAACAGTCCTGTGGACGTTCCATTCAACGACGTGGGATCGATGCCCGCACGTTCGAAGGCCTCCCATGCCGTTTCCAGCAGCAACCGCTGCTGAGGATCCATCGCCAACGCCTCACGCGGGCTGATACCGAAAAGTTCGGGATCAAAGTCTCCGGCCTCGTGGAGAAATCCACCGTGTCGCGTATAGCTCGTGGCGGACCTGTCCGGGTCGGCGTCGTAGAGCCGTTCGATGTCCCAGCCACGATCGTCCGGGAACTCCGAAATGGCGTCGCCACCCTCACGCACGAGTTGCCAGAGGTCTTCCGGTGAGCCGACACCGCCGGGGTAACGGCAAGCCATGGAGACGATGGCAATCGGTTCATCCGTCCGGCCCGACGACGGCGCTGCCTCTTCGGCCGCGTCTGAAAAGCCCAGCGTCTCGGCACGAATGTGTTCTGCTAGAGCGGCCGGGGTCGGGAAGTCGAACAGGAGGGTGGCCGACAGCGGAAGGTCTGTATAGGTGGCCAGCGTGGTGCGAAGTTCCACAGACATCAACGAGTCGAACCCGAGGTCCCGCCATGTACGTGAGGATTCGACCTCGTTCGCTGACCGGAGGCCGAGCACGCCTGCCGTGCAACTGACGATCCAGCCCAACGCCACGCGCAGTTGTTCGGCGTCCGAGAGCCCTTCGAGCTCCGCACGACGACGCGAGGAAGATACTGCTGGTTCGGAGTCCTCTGCAGCATCGTGTTGCAGTGAGATGCCTTGCGTCGACCGGTTCCGAGAGTTGGTCGTGCTCTCGTCCAGCCAATGGCGCCTGCGTTGGAAGGCGTAGGTGGGCAGGTCGACCCGCCGGGCACCACTCCCAC
>NZ_JAINRD010000081.1 GCF_020400605.1 Streptomyces aculeolatus
ACTTAGCGTTTTCCAACCTCAGTTTGGGCGGGTCAGGTGCAGGGTGGGACGGCTTGGACGAGGCTGGTGGTGCGTGTGGTGGAGCACCGCGGTTTGCGTAGAAGCCGCCAGGTCTTGAGGGTGGCCATCGCTTGCTCGACAAGTGCGCGGATCTTCGCGTGCGAGCGGTTGACGGCTTGCTGGCCTGCGGAGAGCGTTTCCCAGCGGCCCCAGTACGGTAGGCGTACGGTGCCGCCGGCGCCGCGGTAGTCCTTGTCCGCCCAGCACTTCGCGCCAGCTTCTTCCAGGGCGTCGAAGATGCCGTGGGTTCGCGCGGCCTTGATGTCGTGGACGGCTCCGGGCAGTGCTGGGGCCGCCCAGAGCAGCCGTCCCGCCGAGTCGGCGATGACCTGCACGTTCATGCCGTCCTTCTTGTGTTTCCCCGAGCAGAAGGGCCGGTCGGCGGCGATCCGGTCGATCGGCAGCCGTGTGCCGTCCAGAATCACGAATGCCTTGTTGGCGGCGGTCTTCATCGCCTCGGTGAGGGTGGGTGCGAGAGCGGCCAGGACACATCGACGGCCTCGGCGACGTACCTGTAGGCGGTGGTGGTGCTGATGCTGAACCCGACGGCGAGCTGGGCGTAGGTGTGCCCGAACCGCAGATAGGCGAGTGCCATCAGGGCCTGACGACCGGGGTCAGCCGCCTCCAGCGGGTGCCGCGTTGCCGGCGATGGTCCCGCAGGCGGGCGGACAGCAAACGCAGGGCGGAACGGGACACGTCGATCCCGGACGGGTAGACAAGCATGCGAAGCCTCTGGTGGAGACGGCTCTCTTGGTTGAAAACCCATCTACCAGAGGCTTCACCACGGTGTCAGCCCAACGCCTCATCACCCACGCGAGGCCGAAAAAGGCTCA
>NZ_JAINRD010000082.1 GCF_020400605.1 Streptomyces aculeolatus
TAAAGGGTGTTGCACAAGGTTGCATCCAGGCAGGTCAGGGCCGGTGTGAGCGGTTCTCTGGTCATGATGCGAGGGCGAGGTTGTGCATGTGGGCGACGGCCTGGACCGCGTGGTGGAGCCCGTCGCCGTGCTGTCGGCAGTCGCGGAGGATCTTGTAGTTCTTCATCCGGCCGATCACATGCTCTACCCGGGCGCGGACCTTGCGGTGGGCGGCGTTGTCGTCTTCCTCGCCCTTGAGCAGGGCCCGTCCGGGGCGCTTGCGGTGGGGCACCGCCATTCCACAGTTCAGGTATGCGCCGTCGCCAAGCAGAGTGACGCCCTCGCACTGCTCGGCCAGCCCGGAGGCCCGCCAGGCGTGCGCATCGGCGGTAGTGCCCGGCACAGGCCGGGCGGCGGCTACCACGAGCCGGGTGTCTGCATCCACGATGACCTGCACGTTCGCCGAGAACCGGTAGTTACGCGAGGACGAGCCGACGCGCCGGTCGCGGACCGGGAGCAAGGTGCCGTCCACGATCCACAGCCGCTGGGCCGCATCGGCCGGCCGGGACACCGGCTCCAGCGCGAGCAGCGGGCCCAGCCGCTGGATCACCCGGCACACGGTCGAGGCAGAGATGCCGAACAGCGGGGCCAGCTGCCGCATGGTCAGGTTTGTCCGGTAGTACACGGCCACCACCAGAACCCGTTCGGCCAGCGGAAGACCCCACGGCCGGCCCCGCAGAGTCCCGTTGCCACCCCGGTCGCGAACCGCCTTGAGCAGTCGACCAAACTGCTCAACCCGCAGCCCGGTGAACGTCTCCACCCACACACGATCGGCCCTCATCACCCCAGCCATACACCGGAGATGCCCAGTTCACGGCCTTGTGCAACACGCTTT
>NZ_JAINRD010000083.1 GCF_020400605.1 Streptomyces aculeolatus
GGCCGAGACCACCACCGGAACCGGAGAGGGCTCGGTCGTCGCGTCGGCTTCCGCGGACTGCTCCGGTGCCGCCTCAAGGATGACGTGCGCGTTCGTGCCGCTGATCCCGAACGACGACACCGCCGCACGTCGCGGCTCGCCGGTCTCGGGCCACTGTTGCGCTTCGGTCAGGAGGGTGACGTGGCCGGTGTTCCAGTCGACGTGGGTGGAGGGTTCGTCGACGTGGAGGGTGCGGGGCAGGACGCCGTGGCGCATCGCCTCGACCATCTTGATCACACCCGCGACACCCGCCGCGGCCTGCGTGTGCCCGATGTTCGACTTCACCGCACCCAGCCACAACGGCCGCTCAGCAGAATGCGCCTGACCATAGGTGGCCAGCAGCGCCTGCGCCTCGATCGGGTCACCCAGCGTCGTACCCGTGCCGTGCGCCTCGACCGCATCGACCTGACCCGCACTCAACCGTGCGCTGGCCAGGGCCTGTTCGATGACACGCTGCTGCGACGGACCATTGGGCGCCGTCAGGCCGTTGGAAGCGCCGTCCTGGTTGACGGCCGAACCCCGCAGCACCGCCAGGATCTCGTGCCCGTTGCGCTCCGCGTCCGAGAGCCGCTCCAGCAGCACGAAGCCGACACCCTCGCCCCAGCCCGTACCGTCGGCGGCCTCCGCGAACGGCTTGCACCGCCCATCAGGCGCCAACCCACGCTGCCGCGAGAACTCCACGAACACACCGGGAGTGGCCATCACCGTCACACCACCGGCAAGCGCGAGGTCGCACTCCTCGTTGCGCAGCGCCTGCGCAGCCAGGTGCAAGCTCACCAAAGAGGACGAGCAGGCGGTGTCGACGGTGACCGCCGGGCCTTCCAGACCGAA
>NZ_JAINRD010000084.1 GCF_020400605.1 Streptomyces aculeolatus
TGTCCAGGATCAGGTGCACGTCGAGGTCGTCGGGGACTTCTCTGTCGAGCTTGGTCAGGAACTTCTTGAACTCCGCTGCCCGGTGGCGGCGGTGGAGGGAGCCGATGACCTTGCCGGTGGCGACCTCCAGGGCAGCGAAGAGGGTCGTGGTGCCGGCCCGGACGTAGTCGTGGCTGCGGCGTTCGGGAACACCGGGCACCATGGGCAGGACCGGCTGGGACCGGTTAAGGGCCTGGATCTGCGACTTCTCGTCCACGCACAGCACCAGGGCCTTCTCCGGCGGATCGAGATACAGGCCGACGACATCGCGGACCTTGTCGATGAACAGCGCGTCGGTGGACAGCTTGAACGTCTGCGACCGGTGCGGGGCCAGGGCGAACGCCCGCCAGATCCGCGAGACGGTCGACTGCGACATGCCTGTTGCCGCGGCCATCGACCTGGTCGACCAGTGGGTGGCGTTCTTCGGCGTCTCCTCAAGCGTCTTGACGATGACCCGCTCGACATCGGCATCGGTGATCTTCCTGGGGACACCCGGCCGGGGCTCGTCGGAAAGACCGTCCAGACCCCGCTCGATGAAGCGGCGCCGCCAGGTACGGACCGTGTCCGCAGAGATCCGCAACCGCCGGGACACCTCCATGATCGAGTGGCCCTCGGCGCACTCCAGCACGATCCGTGACCGCTGAGCCAGAGCCTGAGCCGTCGACCGGCGACGCAACCAGCCCTCCAGCACCACCCGCTGGGCATCAGTGACCAACAACGGCGGAATCTTCGGACCCGGACGACTCATACCCAACCAACGACAAATCTCCGACTCAGGTCACTAG
>NZ_JAINRD010000085.1 GCF_020400605.1 Streptomyces aculeolatus
CGGCCTGGGAAGCGGGACACCCGAGAACTGGGCTTGGATGTCGCGGACCATGGGGTGCTGGGCGCCGCGGTGGCTGTCGCGGGCAGCGACGAATGGCTCCTCACGGGACGGTTGTCACTGACAGCGCAGCCTTGGCTGGCGGATCACGCAGTGGGCGGTCGGGTCATCGTGCCGGGGTCGATGATGGTGGATCTGGTGATTCGCGCCGGCGACGAGGTCGGGTGTGACGTCGTGGAGGAGTTGACGCTGTCGTCCCCGCTGGTGCTCCCCTCAGACAACTCTGTGCGCGTTCAGGTGAGGGTAGGGGAAGCGGACGAGGACGGGCGGCGCGAGGTCGCTGTCTATTCGCAGGGCGACGAGGGGAATACCGGAGGCACCTGGGAGCGTCGCGCGAGTGGATTCTTGGCTGTCGGCCGGGGGACGCCGACCGAGAACGATGACCTGTCAACGACCGACCTGTCGGTGTGGCCCCCGGTGGGTTCTGAACCGTTGGAGGTCGAGCACGTCTACGACCTCTTCGCCCAAGCAGGCTATGCCTACGGACCGGCTTTTCGTGGGTTGAGGGCTGCGTGGCGTGGGGTGAATGGGGAGCTGTTCGCGGAGGTGGCGCTTCCTGAGGAATTGCATCAGGACGCTAGGCGCTTCGGTATCCATCCGGCGCTATTCGACGCGGCGCAGCACGTGGGTGCGTTGCAGGATCTGGCGAGTGGATCTCAAGAAACCTGGCTGCCGTTCGAGTACCGGAGTGTGCGTCTGGCGGCCAATGGCGCGGCCTCGCTGCGTGTGTGCGTAACCGGCTCAACTCGGAGCGACATT
>NZ_JAINRD010000086.1 GCF_020400605.1 Streptomyces aculeolatus
ACCCCACCCAACAGAACCCACAGCCGATGCGCTTGCCAGCACTACGGCCGCCGCGTGACACGTCCAGGGGCCATCGGCATCCTCGTCAGCAGGCCGGGAGTAGACCATCACCTCACGACGGCCATCCGCGGCTCGCGCACTCGTCCGCAGTTGAACCAGAACCCCACCAAACTGGGGGAGGTGGAGGGGGGCTTGGAGGGTGAGTTCCTCGATCTCGTCGCAGCCGACTTCGTCGCCGGCACGGATCACCATCTCCACCAGAGCGGTCCCGGGCACAAGCACCGTCCCGTGCACAGCATGATCAGCCAGCCAGGGATGCGTGGACAACGACAGCCGCCCCGTCATCAGCCACTCATCGCTGTCCGCCACCTCCACCGCAGCACCCAGCAACGGATGATCCGCAGCACTCAGCCCCAACTCCCGCACATCACCCGCACCGCGAGAACGCCCCGCATCCAGCCAGAAACGCTCACGCTGGAACGCATACGTCGGCAGGTCCACCCGGCGTCGGGAAGTACCGGTGAAGACCGTGTCCCAGTCCAGGTCCACACCGTGGACGTGGACCTGGGCGGCGCTGGTGAGAAACCGTGCCATGCCGCCCTCGTCACGACGCAGGGTCTCCACCACCGCGCACTGCGCCCCGGCCTCCGCCACCGTGTCACCGATGCCGGCAACCAGCACCGGATGAGGACTCGCCTCCACGAACACCCCGGCACCCGCCCGCGCCAGTGCCTCGATCACCGGGGCGAACCGCACCGGCTCACGCAGATTCCGCACCCAATACCCGGCGTCCAGGGTCGCGGTATCGG
>NZ_JAINRD010000087.1 GCF_020400605.1 Streptomyces aculeolatus
CGCGCAGGCGGCGCGGTTGGGGGAGTTCGTCGCCAGGGCCGGGAAAGAGGTGTCTCCGGTCGGCGCCGGGACGGCGCTGCTGTCGCGATCGGCAGGCGACTACCGGGCAGTGGTCGTCGGTTCCGACGCGGACGAACTCCGGGCCGGTCTGGCGCTGGTGGCCGAGGGCGACGCCTCGCCGGTGGCGACGGGCGGCAGTGTCGGGCTGTTGTTCACCGGTCAGGGTGCGCAGTGGCCGGGGATGGGTTCGGGGCTGACCGGTTTCCCGGTGTTCCGGGAGGCGTTCGAGGAGGTCTGCGCCGGGTTCGACGATCTGCTGAGCCGGCCGCTGGGCGAGGTGCTCGCGGACGCGGGCGGCGACGGGCTCATTCATCGGACGGAGTTCACGCAGCCGGGGTTGTTCGCGTTCGAGGTGGCGATGTTCCGTCAGCTTCGTGCGTGGGGTGTGGAGCCGGGTGTTCTGGTCGGTCATTCGGTGGGTGAGCTGGCCGCGGCGCACTGCGCGGGTGTGTGGTCGCTGGCGGATGCCTGCCGTCTGGTGGCTGCTCGTGGGCGGTTGATGGATGCGTTGCCGCCGGGTGGTGCGATGGTGTCGCTGCGCGGCAGCCTGGACGAGGTCACCGCCCTGATCGAGGGCTCCTCCCGGGTGGATGTGGCGGCGGTCAACGGGCCGTTGTCGGTGGTCGTTTCCGGTGATGAGGGGGAGATCGAGGGCTTGGTGTCGCGTTGGGAGGCGGACGGCGGCAAGGCCCGCCGGCTCCGGGTGTCCCAT
>NZ_JAINRD010000088.1 GCF_020400605.1 Streptomyces aculeolatus
GGCGCAGGCGGCGCGGTTGGGGGAGTTCGTCGCCAGGGCCGGGAAAGAGGTGTCGCCGGTCGACGTCGGGGCGGCGCTGCTGTCGCGGTCGACGGGCGACTACCGGGCCGTGGTCACGGGCTCCGGCGCCGAGGAGCTGACGAGGGCGCTGGCGCGGGTGGCGGCGGACGGCTCCGAGCGGGCCTCTGCTGCGGCGGGCGGTGTCGGGTTCCTCTTCACCGGTCAGGGTGCGCAGTGGCCGGGGATGGGTTCGGGGCTGACCGGCTTCCCCATGTTCCGGGAGGCGTTCGAGGAGGTCTGCGCCGGGTTCGACGGCCTGCTGAGCCGGCCGCTGGCAGAGGTGCTGGCCGCGCGTGACGGCGGGCTGGTGGACCGGACGGAGTTCACGCAGCCGGGGTTGTTCGCGTTCGAGGTGGCGATGTTCCGTCAGCTTCGTGCGTGGGGTGTGGAGCCGGGTGTGCTCGTCGGGCACTCGGTGGGTGAGTTGGCTGCGGCGCACTGCGCGGGTGTGTGGTCGCTTGCGGATGCCTGCCGTCTGGTGGCTGCTCGTGGGCGGTTGATGGATGCGCTGCCGCCGGGTGGTGCGATGGTGTCGCTGCGCGGCAGCCTGGACGAGGTCAACGCCCTGATCGAGGGCTCCTCCCGGGTGGATGTGGCGGCGGTCAACGGGCCGCTTTCGGTGGTCATCTCCGGTGACCAGCAGGAGATCGAGGGCTTGGTGTCGCGTTGGGAGGCAGCCGGCGGCAAGGCTCGCCGCCTCCGGGTGTCCCAC
>NZ_JAINRD010000089.1 GCF_020400605.1 Streptomyces aculeolatus
GGAAGTCACGACGAGGACGGTCATCATCACGACGAGGCCCACGGGGCCGGTCGTCGTCACGCCGGAAGTCACGACGAGGACGGTCATCGTCACGACGCGGCCCACGGGGCCGGTCATCGTCACGACGAGGACGATCATCACCACGGCCGAAATCCCGCCGCGGACGGTCATCGTCGCGCCGGAAATCCCGCCGCGGACGGTCATCATCACGACGGGGCCCGCGCGGCCGGTCGTCGTCACGACGCAAGTCACGACGAGGACGGTCGTCCCCGCGCCCGAAATCACGCCGGGGACGGTCGTCGCCGCGGCCGAAATCCCGCCTCGGACGATCGTCATCACGCCGGAAGCGGGGCGACCGGTCGTCTCCACGCCGATCGTCGTCGCGGCGGGGTCCGCGCGGCCGGTCGTCGTCGCGACGGAAGTCGCGTCGCGGACGGTCGTCATCACGGCGGAAGTCACGGCGCGGACGGTCGTCCTGCTGCCGCGGTCCACGTCCCTGCCGGTCTACGTCCGTACGACGCGGGCCTCCGCGACGTTCTCCGTCGCGCCTGTCGAAACCACGCCCGTCACCGTCACGACGCCGGCCGCGGCCGTCACGGTCCTCGTCACGCCGGTCAGGCTCGTTGGTGGTCATCACTACGCTCCTCTGACTCCGGAATGCACCGGAACGAAAAACAAAAAAGGACCTGTGGTCCCAGCGCTCACGCTGGGACCACAGGTCCTCAATAA
>NZ_JAINRD010000008.1 GCF_020400605.1 Streptomyces aculeolatus
CCCCCGCCCCCCCCCCCCCAACCCCCCCCCCCCCCCCCCCCCCCCCACGACGGCGCGCCCGGGCGGTTCACCCCCCACACCGAAGGAGCCGCACCATGCACGACGCACAGGGACCACCCCGGCGCGCGCGCCGACTCCCGCGCCGGTCACGGCCCGCGCACGCCCTCCGGCTGCCGCGGTCGCGCACCGCCAAGGCGGTCGCCGCGGCCGGCGCGCTGCTGCTCGCCGCCGGCGGGTACGGACTCGCCGGGCCGGCGCAGGCCGCGGAGACCACCGCCGAGGTCTGGATCACCACGGCGGACGGCAGCAGCAAGCTCGCCCCGGCCGCCGGCGCCGCCTTCGACGGCTCGCCGCAGCAGACCGACATCGCCGTCGACACCGGCGAACGCGCGCAGGAGTTCACCGGCGCGGGCGCGTCGGTCACCGAGGCGTCCGCGCGGCTGATCTCCGATCTGCCGCAGGGCACCCGGGACTCGCTGATGACCGACCTGTTCGGCTCCGGCGCCGGCATCGGGCTCGACTACCTGCGCCAGCCCTTCGGCGGCACCGACTTCGTCGCCGAGCTGCCGTACTACTCGTACGAGGACCAGCAGGGCTCCTTCTCCGTCGACCGCGACCGCGCCGAGATCCTGCCGCTGCTGAACCAGGCGCTCGGCGTGAACGGCGACATCCGGGTCATGGCCACGCCCTGGTCGGCGCCCGGCTGGATGAAGGACTCCGGGAAGCTGGAGGGCGGCGGCCTCGCGCCCGAGCACTACGGCGACTACGCCGACTACCTGGTCAAGGCGCTGGACGCGTACGCGGAGGCGGGCGTGCCGGTCGACGACCTGACGGTGGCGAACGAGCCGCTCTTCGAGACCTCGTACCCCTCGATGGGCATGTCGGCGGCCGAGCAGGCCGACTTCCTGCGCGTACTGGACGGCAGGCTCGCCGCGGCCGGGCTCGGCACGCAGCTCTTCGTCTACGACCACAACTGGGACCGCCCCGACTACCCGCTGGAGGTGCTGGACGCCACCGGCGACCTGGACCGCGTGCAGGGCGCGGCGTTCCACTGCTACGGCGGCTCGCCCGAGGCGCAGCAGCAGGTGCGCGACGCGGGCCACCGGGTGTTCTTCACCGAGTGCTCGGGCACCGACAGCGACGACGCCTCGCGGACGTTCGCCGACACGCTGAAGTGGCAGACGGAGAACCTCGTCATCCGCAGCCTGCGCGCGGGCTCGGAGACGGTGGTGATCTGGAACCTCGCCCTCGACTCCGGGGGCGGGCCGCACTTCGGGCACTGCGGCACCCGCTGCAACGGCGTGGTCGAGGTCGACGGCGGTACGGTCACGAAGAACGCGGAGTACTACCTGCTGGGCCACGTCTCGAAGTTCGTCGACCGCGGCGCCGTACGCGTCGGCTCGACCACCGAGGAGCCCGGCGGGGTGCAGAACGTGGTCTTCGAGAACCCCGACGGATCCCGCGCAGCGGTCGTGCTCAACGCCACCGGCGGGGCACGGACGTTCTCGGTGACGGAGAACGGCGCGTCGCTGACGTACGAGCTGCCGGCGGGCGCGGTCGCCACCTTCACCTGGCCCGGGGCGCCCGCGGCCTGACCTCCGCGGGGCCGGCCTTCGCCGGCTCCGTCCCCGGCTCCCGGCCCCGCGCCCCGCCCCCGCCCCCGCCACCGGGCGGGCGCGGGGCCGGGTCATGGGCGGGGTCCGCGGCCGCGGTACCGGCGGCTCGCAGGCCCGGCATCAGGGCCAGCGTGGTGGCGACCGAGAGCGCGCCCATCGCGGCCATCGCCGTCCCCGGCGAGGTCAGCTCCGCGATCCCGCCGGCCACGGCGGCGGACACGCCCTGCATGGTGAGCATCCCTGAGGTGTGCAGCCCGAGGGCCTGGCCGCTCAGCTCGTCCGGGGTGAGCGCCATCAGACGGTCCTGCTGGACGAGGCTGGCCGCGAACCCCGCCGAGGCGACGGTGACCGCGACCGCGGCCACCGCGAGCGGCGGGCGCGCCAGGAAGACCAGGTACGGGGCGGCCAGCAGCAGGAGCAGCGGCACCCCGAGCCGGGGCCGCCAGGCCGGCGGCAGCACCCGGCCGGCCAGCACGTCGCCGGTGAGCATGCCCAGCGCGGCGAGCGCCAGCAGCAGACCTGCGCGACCCGGGTCGTACGGCACGAACTGCGACTCCGCGCCGACGACGAGGCCGTTGGGCAGCCAGAGCGCGAGGTAGAGGACGCGGCGGTGCCGCGAGGACCACAGCAGCCCGTTGACGCGCCAGGTCTCCGCGACCGAGGGCCGGCCGGCCACGCGCGGCGCCCGGGCCCCGAGCCCGGCGCGGCTGAGGACGGCGCACAGGACGAACGCCGCGGCGGCGATGAGGAGCGTGCCGCGGGGGGAGAGCGCGGCCACGAGCACGCCGCCGACGGCGAAGCCGCCGATCTGCATGGCACCGGCGGACATGTTGACCACGGAGCGGCCGAGCAGGTAGCCGTCACGCGGCAGGATCTCGTTGAGCAGTCCGAAGCGCACCCCGCCGCCGACGGAGGCGAGCAGGCCGAGGCAGACCAGGATCGCGAACGCGCCCCACACCGGCATGCCCGGCACGGCCTGCGCGGCGGTGGCGGCGGCGTAGACGAGGGCCAGCGCGGTCATCGCGCCGCGCGGCGGCAGCCGGTCCGCCGCGGAGAGCAGCAGGGTCGCGCCGAGGACCTGGGCGAGCTGGGGGCCGAACATGGCCAGGGCCGACAGCAGCGGGGAGCCGGTCTGCTCGTAGATGTGCGTGCCGAGCGCCAGGCCGCTGATCGTGAGCCCGGCGAACTGGAGGGACGAGGAGGTGAAGAGGGGCGTGAACTCCGGGACGCGGAACAGCTCGCGGTACGTGCGCATGTCAGGCAGCCTCGGGCAGAGCGCGGCGCGGGAGTAGAGTTTCGCCGGGAGGCGAAACACATGGGGTGGTGGCAGGTCGACGCGGACACGCTGGCGTGCAGCCGGTTCGTCGTCTCGCCGCTCGCCGAGGCGCTCGCG
Organism: Streptomyces aculeolatus; assembly: GCF_020400605.1. Lineage (GTDB taxonomy): Bacteria > Actinomycetota > Actinomycetes > Streptomycetales > Streptomycetaceae > Streptomyces > Streptomyces aculeolatus. Next base: position 3,010 of record NZ_JAINRD010000008.1, read on the forward strand.
TGCCTGAAGACGCTCGCACGGGGCGCCCCCTCGCACCCCGGCGAACGCGCCTGGCTCGACACCCACCTGCCGGCGTACCGCGAGCGGCAGGCCGCGGACCCGGTGACCGACGAGCTGGTCCGGGCGGGGCTGCTGCGGCCGTGGAACGCGGACTTCTTCACGCCGACGCCCACGGGCGCGCCCGGCGTCTCGTTCGAGGAGGAGCTGGCGGTGCTGCGGGCCACGCCACCGGACGCCGCCCGCGCCGACGTCGCCGTCTCCCTCGACGGCCGGCTGCCGGAGCGGCTGCGCCGGGACGACCTGCCGCGGCGGGCGGCGGAGATCCTGGAGTGGGTGTGGCGCGAGACGGTGCTGCCGGACTGGCCGCGGCGCCGGCGGGTCATCGAGGCGGACATCGTCGCGCGCACCGCGCAGGTGGGACAGGGCGGCTGGGCGGCGGTGCTGGACGCGCTGCGGCCGGGGACGCGGTGGCTGGGCGAGAGCCGGCTGCAGATCAACGTGCGGGACTACCCGCCGCAGGACCTCTCCGGCGCGGAACTGCTCTTCGTGCCCGTCGTGCCGCGCACCGGCTGGGTCTGCTGGGAGGCGCCGCGGCACTACGCCGTCGTCTACCCGTGCACCGGCGCCCTCGCCGACACCGGTTCCGCCCCGCCGCCGGAGTCGCTGGGCCGGCTCCTCGGCCCGGCGCGCGCGTCGGTGCTGGTGCTGCTCGACACCCCGAAGAGCACCACGCAGCTGGTGGCGCTCACCGGGCAGGGCCTCGGCTCGGTCGGGCGGCACCTGCGGGTGCTGCTCAACGCCCGGCTCGTGGGCCGGCGGCGGGCGGGGCGGTCGGTGCTGTACTACCGCACAGCGGCGGGCGAGGTGCTCGTAGCGGCGCAGCGGGACGGCGGTGCGGGGAGTGCTCAGCCGGCCGAACGGTCGCGCTGGTAGCCGCCGTCGATGTCCCAGACGGCCCCGGTGACGTACCCGCTCTCCTCGCTGTCCAGCAGGGTCAGGGCCGGCCGGGCGATCTCCTCCGGGGTGGCCATCCGCTTGACGAGGTTGGTGGCGATGGTGTTCTCCTCCAGGCCCGGAATGGCCTGCGCCGCCGCATACATCGACGGCGTGTACGTGCCGCCGGGGCAGAGGGCGTTGACGCGGATGCCGCTGGGCGCCAGCTCGATGGCCCACGTGGACACCAGGTAGTGCAGGGCAGCCTTGGTGGCTCCGTAGACGCCGAGGCCGGGCACGGGGAGCCGGCCGGTGGCCGACGACGTGAGGGTCACCGCCGCGCCGGGCCGCTTCGCCAGGGCCGGCGCGGCTGCGCGTACGAAGACGATCGGGCCGCGCAGGTTGACCGCGAGCATGCGGTCGACGTGCTCGAGCGGCTGTCCCGCGATGTCGCCGGGCAGGAGCGTGCCGGCGTTGAAGTGCAGCAGGTCCAGGCCGCCGTGGGTGTCGACGGCGTGGGCGACCGCGCGGGCGGCGGTCGTCTCGTCGGCCACGTCGCCGGCGATGCCGGAGGCGGCGGGGCCGAGCTTGCCGACGGCCTCGTCGAGCACGTCCTCGCGCCGGGCCACCAGGACGACGTTGGCGCCGCCCTCGACGAGTCCGGCGGCGACGGCCAGCCCGATGCCCTCGCTGGCGCCCGCGACGACGGCGGTCCTGCCCGCGAACCGCCCCGCCGGGCGGTCCCCGGCCCCCGCGGTCACGCGTCGCCCGCCATCAGGTGGGCCAGGAGCGCGGAGTCGTAGTAGTCGCGCCAGGACGTGATCCTGCCGTCGGCGACCTCGAAGGTGCCCATCACCGGCAGCGACTCGACCAGGACGGCGCCGTCCTTGCCCGTCCAGTGCTCGTGGCGCTGGGTGAGCACGGTGCCGCCCCGGCTCGCGATCCGCAGCACCTCTCCCCCGACGCTCTCCAGTCCCGTCTGGTGGCGGAGCTGCTGGAGGAAGCCCAGGATCTGCTCCGTGCCGCGGACCTCCGGCAGCCCCTGGTTGTCCCAGACGCAGTCGTCGGCCAGATGGCGGCGGAAGGCCGGCACCATCTCGGCGTAGGTGCTGCCCATGTCGGCGAAGAACTGCACGACGAGGGCTTCTTGCTCGGTGGCGGGTTCGTTCGGGGCTGGCATGCCCCGGAACGCTATTGAGCGCCCGCGGCGCCCGTCAAGGCGGACCCGCCTTTCTCGCCACCCCCAACTGCCCCATGGCTCAAGGTCGTTGGTCCCGGATGCGGGGCCCGGGGCAGACGGGCTAGGCTCGGCCCCCACGTCACCGGGCGGGCAGAGAGGGATTGTTGTGCAGGACGAGGGCAACGGGCGGGCGGCCAAACCCGGACCGGGCAGCATCGACACCACCAAGCCCAGCATCGCCCGGGCCTACGACGTGGTGCTCGGCGGCAAGGACAACTACAAGGTCGACCGCGCCGTCGCCGACCAACTGCGCCAGACCATGCCGCACATCGACGACCTGGCGTGGCTCAACCGCGAGGCCCTGGGCCGCACGGTGCGCCACCTGACCGCAGAGGCGGGCATCGACCAGCTCATCGACCTCGGCGCCGGGCTCCCGACCATGGAGAACACCCACCAGGTCGCCCAGCGCCACCTGCCGGGCGCGCGCGTCGTCTACGTCGACAACGACCCGATCGTCCTCGCCCACGGCCGGGCCCTGCTGCAGGAGAACGACGACACCTTCGTCATCACCGCCGACCTGCGCCGGCCGCGGGAGATCCTGGAGCACCCCGACGTGCGCCGGCTGATCGACTTCTCCCGCCCGGTGGCGATCCTGCTCGTCGGCATCCTCCACCACCTCCACGACGACGAGGACCCGCAGGGCATCGTGGACGCGTACATGGACGCGGTCCCCTCCGGCAGCCACCTGGTGATCACGCACTTCTGCGACGTCGGCGAGGAGGCGCAGGCCCTCCAGGACACCTTCCTGTCGTTCCTCGGCACCGGCCGGTTCCGCACCGTGGCCGAGATCGAGTCGTACTTCACCGGCCTCGACCTGCTGGAGCCCGGCGTGGTCTCGCTGCCGCACTGGCGCCCGGACAAGCCGGTCCGCACGGACCTGCAGCTCTTCGAGCGCCTGATGGCCGGAGGCGTCGGCCGCAAGCCCTGACCCGGCGGGCCGGGCCATCGGGCGCGTGTTCCGGGGTTGTTGACGGCGTCAGGGTGCGATGGGAGGCTCTCTTCCCGAGCTCGTGAAATCGATTTCTCGGGACCTTCGGGAGGGCCCATGCGCAGTCATCGCGAGGACGGGGACGGGCGCCGCGCGCCGATGAGCAGGGCGCGGTTCCTGAGAACTGCGGCCGGTGCCGCGGTCGGCGGCGGGGTGCTGCTGGGGACCGGGCAGGCCGCGGCGGGATCAGCGGATCAGGCTGCGGCGGGCGCGGCGGCCGGTGCGGCTCGCGGCGGGCGCGGGGCGGCGGCGCCGGAGGTGACGAAGATCCGGGATCTCACCGGGCCCGGCCTCACCACCGCGTACCGGATGGAGGCCACCGATCTGGGCATCCCCGTGCGCACGCCGGACGGCCGGATGCTCTTCGTCTTCGGCGACACCTTCGAGGAGGCGCGCGTCGGCGGCGGCTGGTGGCGCTCGCCCGTCGCGCTGTACTCCACCACGACGGACCTCGACGCCGGCGTGACCTGGTCCGGCGCGGTGGGCGGGGCGGCGGCGCAGCAACTGTGGGCGTACGAGCACGACAACCCCGTCTTCTCCACCGTCCTGCCGTCCGACGTGATCACCATCGGCTCGACGATGTATCTGCACGCCATGGTCAACAAGGGCCTCGGCAACGTCGTCTGGACGGAGATCTGGCGCTCCGACGACAACGGCGCCACCTGGGTGCACACCGGCGCGAAGTTCGCCCCCGACCTGCACGGCGGGCTCTTCCAGCTGCTCACCTGGGGAGAGGGGAACGACGGCTTCGTCTACGTCTTCTCCACCGAGTTCACCCGCAGCAAGCCGATGATCCTCCAGCGGGTGCCCTCGGCCCGGATCGCCGACCCCGGCGCGTACGAGCCGTGGGGCTACCGCAACGGTGCCTGGGCGTGGGGCAATCCGCCGACGCCCGTGCTGGAGGGGCGGTTCGGCGAGATGTGCCTGCGGCCGATGGCGGGCAAGTGGATCCTCACGTGGTTCAACGAGGCCGACTACCGCATCGACGGCATCCTCATGGACACCCCCACCTCGAACCTCTACGAGGCGCACCGGCAGACGCTGGTGTGGGGCGGGCAGTGGGGCAACGAGGACGACTCGCACGTGGCGCAGCTGTACGGCGGGTACGTGATCCCGGGGTCGACACCGGACAACCTGCATCTGGCGGTGAGCCAGTGGAACACGGACGCGGGATGGCCGTACCGCGTGATGCAGCACCGGGTGCGGGGATTCGTGTAGGCGGCGTGGTGTCCGCGGCGGTGGCCGGCGTCCTCGTACGCCGCCGGCTACCGCCGCGGACCCGCCCGGCCGGTGACCACCGTCGCCGCCAGGTCCGCACACGTCTCCGTGGACGCCGCAAGACCGGCGGCGGCGACCGCCGCGCGGGTGCGGGGCTCCTGCCGCTCGCTGGTCTCCACCAGCAGCAGCCCGCCGGGCGCCAGCCACCGCGGGGCCTCCGCGATCACGCGGCGCTGGACGTCGAGCCCGTCGGCGCCGCCGTCGAGCGCGGTGAGCGGCTCGTGGTCGCGGGCCTCGGCCGGCAGGAGCGGGACCTCGGCGGTGGGCACGTACGGGGCGTTGGCGACGAGCACGTCGACGCGGCCGCGGAGGCGGGCGGGCAGCGGCGCGTACAGGTCGCCCTCGTGGACGGTGCCGCCGGCGGGCTCCACGTTGCGCCGGGCGCAGCGGACCGCGGCCGGGTCGACGTCGGCGGCGTGCAGTTCGGCGCCGGGCACCGCGGCGGCGACGGCGGCGCCGATGGCGCCGGAGCCGCAGCACAGGTCGAGCACGACGGGGCGGGCGGCGGCCCCGGCCGCCCGCGCGGCGCGGCGCACCAGGAACTCGCTGCGCCTGCGGGGTACGAACACGCCGGGCTCGACGGCGATCTCCAGCCCGCAGAACTCCGCCCGGCCGAGGACCTGTTCCAGCGGCCACCCCGCGACGCGGCGGGCCACGAGGGCGTCCAGCTCCGCGGGAGTGGGGGCGGCGGCCTCAAGGAGGCGGGCCTCGTCCTCGGCGAAGACGCAGCCGGCGGCGCGGAGGCGGGCGACGAGGGTTTCTGGCACGTACCCGTTCTACCTTGTGTCCCCCGCCCTCCGCCCATCCTTATTTCGCGTCCGCGTAGCACTCCACTACCGCCGTCGTGAACGAGAACACCACCGGCGTGTCCCCGAACATCACCTCCCCCGCCCGCGCCGACGCCGCCGTCAGCGCCTTCGCCACCGCCGGCGCCTCCTCCCGCGGGCAGTGCACGATCACCTCGTCGTGCTGGAAGAACACCAGCTCCGCCCGCATCCCGGCCAGTTCCTGCCGCAGCGCCGCCAGCAGGCACAGCGCCCACTCCGCCGCGCTCGCCTGCACCACGAAGTTGCGCGCGAACCGGCCCCGCGCCCGCGCCGCGGCACCGCCACGCGCGCTCGCGCCGCCGCCGTCGTCCTCCTGCGGCAGCCCCGCCTCACCGTCGTCCGCCGCCTCCGACGGCGCGCACGTACGGCCCAGATGGCTGCGTACGAGCCGGCCCTCCTCGCCGGCGCGGGCCGCCTCGTCCACGTACGCCACGGCGGCGGGGAAGCGGCGGCGCAGATCCGCCAGGTACTTCAGCGCGTCGCCGGAGGTCTGCCCGTAGATCGCGCCCAGCAGCGCGAGCTTCGCCTCCGCGCGGCCGCCCGCGAACGCCCGGTCCGCCAGCGCCTCGTACAGGTCCCGGGTGCCGTCCGCCGCTGCCATCAGCCCCGGGTCGCCGGAGACCGCGGCCAGCACGCGCGGCTCCATCTGGTCCGCGTCCGCGACCACCAGGCGCCAGCCCTCGTCCGCGACGACCGCGCGGCGCACGACGCGCGGGATCTGCAGCGCGCCGCCGCCGTGCGTGGTCCAGCGGCCGGACATGGCGCCGCCCGGCAGGTACTCGGGGCGGAACCGGCCGTCGTGCACCCAGGTCTGCAGCCAGGACCAGCCGTGGGCGGTGTGCAGCCGGTAGAGCTTCTTGTACTCCAGCAGCGGGGCGACGGCGGGGTGGTCGACGTCCTGGAGCTCCCACTTGCGGGTGGAGGTGACCCGGACGCCGGCCTTGCGGAACGCGCGGACGACCTCCGCGGGCAGGTCCGGGCGGACCCGCTCGCCGAACGCGCGGGAGACGTCGTCGGCGAGCTCGGCGAGGCGGGGCGGCTCCAGGCCGCCGGGGTACCGGCCGCCGAGCAGCTCGGTGAGCAGGGCGTCGTGCACGTCGGCGCGCCACGGGAGTCCCGCGCGGTGCATCTCGGCGGCGACGAGCATGCCGGCGGACTCGGCGGCGAGGAGGAGGCGCAGCCGGTGCGGCGCGGCGGAGGCGGCGATGCGGTCGCGCTGCGCGGCGTGGACGGCGAGGACGTCGTCGATGCCGTGGGGGGTGGCCGGTTCGGGGTCGAAGAGGGTGGACTCGGGCTCGCCGCCGAAGGAGCGGGGCGGCGGGTCGTCGGGCACGGGGAGCCCGCGGAGTCTGGCGCAGGCGGCGGCGAGGGAGCGGGGCAGGCCCCACATCCCCTCGTGGCCGAGGAGGATGGCCTCGCCGGCCTCGATGTCGTGGCAGCGGGGGACGGTGATGCCGGCGTCGAGGAGGCGGGGGTAGAACGCGGCCGTGGAGGGCCAGATCCAGCGGTCGGCGGTGGGGTGGTGGCGGAGGGCGTCGGCGGGGTGGGGGTAGGTGTGCGGGGGGCCGGCGGGGGTGCCGTCGGGGTCGACGGGGCGGACGGTGACTCCGCCGTGAGGTCCGTCGGCCATGGCCCAGTGCATGCGGCCGAGTCTGCCACCGACCACTGACAACGCCCCGGCGGCGGCTCGCGGGCCGGTACCGGTTGGTGGTGCCGTAGCGGTGGCGGTACCGGGAGCAGTGGCGGGGTCGGGGCTGGTGCGGTGCCCGGGTGGGGCCGGCTGTCGGCGGCGGGTGGGTGGGGTTGTTCCCCGGCCCCGCCCCTTCCCGAAACCAGGGCTGCGCCCCGGACCCCCTTCGCGCCCGCGGCGCGGCCGCCCGGGGGCTCCGCCCCCGAACCCCGAGGGGCTCCGCCCCTGACCCCGCAGTTACGCCTCCGACGGCGGCAGAACCCGGGCGCGGCCGAAGGGCTACGCCCCCGGCGCGCCGCTGAAGGGCTGACCCCCGGGCCCCACGAGGGCTCTGATACATGCCCCCTGGCGGGGGGCCGCTGGTCAGTCGTCCCGCCACACCTTCCGGCGGCCGTCGCCCAGGGACGGTCTCGTCGCCTCCCAGACCCGTCGCCACTCCGCCACCGGCTTGCCCTGCTCCACCGGCGTCGACGTCAGCGGGAGCGCCGTCGTGCGGCCTTCCGGGAGGGTCAGGCGGCCTTCTTCCGCCGCGCGGAGGGACTGGTACCAGCCCAGGTCCTCCTCCGCCCACAGCGCCGCGATGTGCCGGAGCATGCGGGCGCGGAAGTCCGTGACCGACTCGCCCTCCTGCGGGGGCAGGGGGCGGCCGTAGCGGACCACCAGCCGCGTGCCCGTACGGGTCGGGAGGGCCTTGCCGCGGGGCATGGCCGCGAACGTGCCGCGGACCGCGACCGGGACCACCGGGATGCCCATGTTCACGCAGAGGCGCGATGCGCCCATCTTGAACGAGCTCATCCAGCCGTCGTGCGACCGCGTGCCCTCCGGGTACAGCAGCAGGCTCCAGCCGTCGTCGATCAGCTCCGCCGGCAGCGACACCCCGCCGCGGCGCGAGCCGTAGCGGTCCACGGGGAAGGCGTTGAACATCAGGGCGGTGGTGATGCTGACCGCCGTCGAGGTGAAGAAGTAGTCCGCCGCCGCGCCGACCGCCGTGCGGTCGGAGATGCGCCGGGGCAGCGAGCCGAGGATCAGCGGGGTGTCGAGGTGGCTGGAGTGGTTGGCGACGAAGATCGCCGGACCGCGCAGCGACTCCAGCAGGTCCAGGCCCTCGATCTGCGGGCGGGTCTTGGCCCAGGCGTACTGTTTGAGCACCCCGCGCTGGAGCACGTTGCGCACGGCGCGCGCCGCGGGGGTGCGCGCCCACGCGGTGGGGAAGGTCTTCTGCTCCACCTTCCCCGCGCCGAAGCCCGCCGCGCTGCCGCCCGGGGTGCGGTAGCCGCGGGGGGCCAGGGCCCGGCCGCGCCAGTCGCGGCCCGACCGGACCATCGCGAGGTCGCCGCGCAGGCTGCCCTTCCCCGCCTTGCCGCCCTTCCCGCGGCCCTTCGCGCCGCTCATCGGACGGACGCCAGGGTGAGCGGCGGCATGTGCTGGTACGTGATCGAGGGGCTGGTGCCCACCGTCTGCGAGGCCAGCTGCAGCGCGTCGTTCAGGGTCGACGCCGACTGCACGCCGAGCCGCGATGCCGCGCTGCGGTCGGCGCCGACGAAGATGACCTGGCCCAGGTGCTGCATCGCGTGCGCACCCCAGTACCACATGTAGAAGGGGTGCACGCCGTGGTAGGCGTAGCTCTTGCGGTAGAGGTGCGTGTACCACGGGTCGGTGGCGAACTGCTTCTCGAACTTGGCCTCGATGACCGCCGGGTCGGTCGTCTCGGCCAGCACCTCTTCGTAGAAGTCGATGTAGCTGGGGTGGTGCACGGGGTGGAACTCGTTCGGCATCGGGTGGTAGAAGATCCCGACGCCGCCCTCCCGCACGATCGGCTTGTTCAGGTAGAGGTTGAAGAAGTAGCCGAGGCCCAGGCACATCGTCAGGATCGGGTTCATCACCGAGTTGACGTTGTACGGGCAGATGTACGGCAGCCCGTAGACCGCGACGTCCGCCTGCCCCTGCACCTCGGTGAGCTGCTGGCGGTGGACGTTGCGCAGGGTGATCGGGTGCACCTCGCTCGGCGCGCCGGCGTTGACGCCGGTGACCCCGTACGGCGCCTCCGTCTTGTGCCAGAGCCGGCGCCGCATCGACGGCGTCATCAGCGAGTTGCCGCGCCGGGAAGCGAGGTAGGCGGCCTGGTCGCCGTAGTTCCACTCCCACTCCCGCTTGTTGAGGAAGCGGGTGGCGGACGGGAAGGTGTCGTTGTTCAGCGTCGTCTCGACGGTGAACACCTTGACCTGGCCGCCGATCAGGTCGTGCATCCGGTTGTACGAGTGGTGCATGGCCGACTTCGGCGGGTCGTTGAACGACCGGGAGTGCCGCAGCGTGTGCACGTTGTGGTGGTGGCGGATGCTGCGGTAGCTGGCCAGGCCGACCGACACCGACTTGGGCCCGCCGCTCATCGCCGTCGACGTGATGTTCACGTACACGACGAGGTCGCTCTCGGCCGCCCGCCGGTTGATCTCGACCTCCTCGCCCTCCGCGGTGTCGCCGAGGTGTACGAGGTTGTCGCGGTCCTCGGCGTCGTGGTTGGTGAGGTGCTGCGGGAAGAACGACCGGAACACCCGGTCGCCCACGACGTGCTGCAGCTCCGCCGGGGTCATGCGCCGGTGCAGGGCGTTGGCGGCGATCAGCTCGACGTCGTCGACGCCCTTGGCCGCCGCCATCTCCAGCACCTGCTCGATGATCCGCTGGCGCACGTCCGGGCGGCGCATCGGCGGCAGGGGCAGCGACAGGTCGTCGAAGACGATCGTCAGCCGCATGCCGGCGAACAGCAGCTCGGGCAGGGGCTCGCTGCCGTGCGGTTCGAGCAGCGCGCGGCGGATGACCCCGTCGAGGTCGCGGATGCCGGGCAGCGAGTCGGGCGGGTAGATCACCCGGGTGCCGTGGGGCAGCCGCTCCAGCCGGAAATTCTCGCCCTCGTGCACCAGCAGGGGCGGGGTTCGTTCGTCGACTTCCAGCACGAAGCCTGGTCTGCTCACGCTCTCTCCTCAGTGTGGTCGCCGGCGCCTGCAGCGGGCGGCGGTGCGGGCGTCGGGTGCCCGGCGGCTGCGTACGGCGGTGGGGGGCGGCCGACTCCGGTGTCGGCCCCTACCCTGCCATTCGTGCCCGGTCAGCCGTCCAGGGTCGGGTCAAAGGCGATCTTGACGGAGCCCGCTGAGCCGGCCGCGAACGCGTGCTCCAGCGCGGGGCGCCACTGCTGGAGCGCGTAGCGCTCGACGTAACCGTCCAGGGGCGCGGTGGCGGCGAGCTGCACCGCCTTGTCGAAGTCGGTGCCGGCGCGGCCGTCGGGGCCCGCGTCGGGGTCGTCCGCGGAGACGTCCTCGCGGCGTCTGGTCGTGTACGCGCCCACGAGGCTCAGCTCCCGGTACCACAGCGGGGTCAGGTCGGCGCCCCCCGGAATGCCGGACACCACGACCGTGCCCCCGGCCCGTACGGTGCGCAGCGCGGTGTCGAGGCCGGCGCCGCCGCCGGTGCACTCGAAGGCGATGTCCGCCCCGCCGAGCAGGAACTCCGAGCCCATCTCGGGGCGCTGGGCGAGCGCCGAGGTCATCCGGCGGACGGCGCGCAGCGCGCGGTCCGGTTCGACGGCCTCGTCCGCACCCAGTGCCAGGGCCCGTTCACGCTGGTGGCCGTGCTTGGCGACGACGTGGATGGTGCCGGCCTCGGTGAGCTGCCGCAGCGCCAGCACGGTGAAGAGGCCCACGGTGCCGGCCCCGATGACCAGCACCGAGGCGCCCGGCTCGATCGGCACGCGGCGCACCGAATGGATCGCGCAGGCCAGCGGCTCGACGAGCACCGCGCGCTCGTCCGGCAGGTCGTCGGGCACCGGGCGGAGCTGGTGCTCGTGCGCGACCATGCGCTGGGCCCAGCCGCCGCCGGTGTCGGCGCAGTAGCCGGTCTGCATGCCGGGCGCGAGGTGCCCGGAGGTGATGTGGTCGCAGCGGTTGGTGTGGCCGGCGCGGCAGGCGTCGCACTCGGGCAGGCCGCGTACCGCGCAGGACAGCACCGGGTCGAGCACGACGCGGGTGCCGCGCGGGATGGTCGGCAGGTCGTCCACGGTGGTGCCGACGACCTCGTGCCCCGGGACGAACGGCGTGGACGTCAGCGCCGCCAGGTACGGCGACACGGTGCCGTTGAGCATCCCGAGGTCCGAGCCGCAGATGCCGGACAGGCTGGGCGCCAGCCGGGTCCAGCCGTCGCCCTTGGGCAGTTCGCGCCGGTCGCGGGTGAGCCGCAGCGGCGCGAGCGAGCCGGCCAGCGAGCCGGCGGCCCGGCTGCGGGTGCGGCTGAGCCCGCGGGCGGCCAGGAAGCGCGCGGGCGAACGGTGGTACTGAAGCGCCAGGCTCATCGGGCCTCTCCGTCGGATGCGGTGCGGCCGGCCGCGGGCAGGGCCCGTACGGGACGCGGCCGGGTGTGGCTGATCACGGTGCCCGCGAGCGCGTCCCAGCGGCTCGCGGTGTGCGTCCCCCAGCGGGCGATCTCCCAGCGGTGGCGCTTGGCGTGCCGGAACAGCCGGGTGTCGGGGTTGACCGCGTGCGGCCTGCCCACGGCCTCCAGCAGCGGCCGGTCCGAGTAGCTGTCGGCGTAGCCGAAGCTGGCGCCGAGGTCGATCTCCTGCTCGCAGGCGTGGGTGTGCAGCCATGCCGCGCGGCCCTCACCGACGATCGGCGGGGTGCGCAGGAAGCCCGTGAGGATGCCGTCGTGCTCGGCGAGGCGGGTGGCCTCGATGTCGTCGAAGAGCGGCCGCAGCGGCTCCACGAGGACGTCGAGGCTCCCGGTGATGAGGACGGTGCGGTGGCCGGCGGCGCGGTGAGCGCGCAGCCGGCGTACGGCCTCGGGCATCACGCGGTGCAGCAGCGCGTCGCCGACCTGCTCGGCGACCAGGGCGCGCAACTCCTCGGCGTGCGCGCCCTCGTAGCGGCGGAAGAACGAGCGCATGACGTCGCCGCGGTCGCGCCGCTCGGCCAGCAGGTAGCGGGGCGCGTTGCGGGCGAGGTCGAACAGCTCGGGGGCCCAGCGCCCGCGGGGCAGCGACGCCAGCCGGGTCCAGACGTAGGACTCGACGATGTCGGAGGCGATGATCGTGCCGTCCAGGTCGAAGACGGCAGCCGTGCTGCCGGCGGCGTCGCCGCCGGGCGGGAGCGCGGCGGGGTCGGTCCTGCGGGTCCTGCGGCCGCCGCCGGTCCTGGCCCGCAGCGGCGCGGTGACCTTGGGGCAGTGGACCTCTTCGAGGTACGTGTACCAGTCGATCTCGGCGGGGTCGAAGCCGTGGTCCGCGGCGCGGTCGGCGGGCAGCGCGGCGTTGAGCGCGCGCAGCTCGCGGTCGTCGTAGACGACGGCGGTGCGGGTGTAGACGCCGTACAGGTCGGAGTAGCGGCGCAGCGTCTCCAGGGAGCGCTTCTCCTTGTGCAGCCTGCTCGCCCACTCCTGGGTGCGCTCGGTGCCGGGGAGCTGGCCCAGGAGCTTGTCCGCGAAGTTCGCGGCGCGCTCGCCGGCGCCGAGCGCGAACTCGACCCGGGAGGCGCCGGGGAAGGTCCACTGCGGCGGCCGGACGTGGCCGCGGCCGCTGCTCTCCGGCAGCGGGTCCCGGCGGAAGTAGGAGTGCACGTGCTTGTACAGGTCGCGCAGCGTGAGGGGGTTGGTGGCGCCGGAGCCGACGTGGAAGTAGTGCGGCCCGGCGCCCTCCTCGGGCGGGGCGGCCGCGGCGGCGAGGGTGGCGTTGACGACGAGGTCGACGGGGACGACGTCCATCACGGTGTCCGGCTGGCCCGGCATGTCGCGCAGCAGCCCGCTGCCGTACGCGATGATCAGCGGGTCGGCCATCTTGAAGCCGTCGATCCAGCCGGGGTACGGGTGGCGCAGCGCGCTCTCCACGATCGCGGGCCGCACGATCGACAGCGGCCGGTCCGCCCACAGTTCCTCGACGGCGCGCTCGGACATCGCCTTGGTGAAGGTGTAGACGTCGGAGAAGCCGAGGATCTCGGCGCGGGTGGCGCCGTGTTCGACGAGCCGCTCCTCGACCCATGCGCGGCGCGCGTCCTCGGCGTCCTTGGCGGCGATCTGCGGGCCCGCCTTGCCGTGGTCGCGGCCGGCCTTCTCCAGCGCCTTGCGCAGCACCTCGGGCCGGCGGGAGGCGCGCTCGACGTCGTCGCGGGCGGCCAGGCCCTGGGCCAGCTCGCCGCGCCAGTCGACGTCGTGGGTGAGCCGGCCCTCGCGGACGAGGCCCTGGCCGCCGCTGGAGACGTAGGCGGTGGAGATGTGCACGATGTGCGGCGGGCGCTGCTGCCGGCCCAGCTTCTCGTACAGCGCGACCGCGCCGGAGACGTTGCTGCTGAACGCCTCGTCGATGGGCGGGTCGAAGGAGACGGACGAGGCGCAGTGGATGGCGACGTCGATGTCGTCGGGGAACTCGACGTCCGCCAGCCGGTCGAGCGCGCCCTCGATGACGGTGACGCGCCGCTCGGCCTCGGCGAACGCGGCCTCGTCGCCGACCTGTTCGCGCCAGGTGCGGAAGACGTCCTTGCGCAGCAGGCGGCGGAAGCGGTCGGCGGCGCCGCCGTTGCCCCGCGGGCGGACGACGATCGAGACGCGCGTGCCGGGATGGCCGGACAGCAGCCGCTCCAGCAGCGCCTGCCCGATGAAGCCGGTGGCCCCGGTCAGCAGGACGTGCGCGTCGTCGAGTCGCCCGATGCGGTAAGTCCCCGTCACTCGTGCCCTCCCCTGGTCTGGTCTTGCATATGCCGGTCTCTGTTTCTGTTGCGGACCGGCGTCAACCGGTGGCGGGCCGCGGCACCGCCAGGTCGCCCCGGTAGTGGACTGCGGCAGCTTCGCACACCGCGCGTACGGGCCAGCCCAGCGCGGCCGCGGCGGCCTCCGCCTCGGCCAGCTCCGGCTGTACGGTCAGCGCGCCGCCGGGTCCTTCGGCGACCTTGACGGTGACCTGCTGCTCGGCGCCGGGCGGGCCCACGGCCACCACGGCACTGCGCCGGGGCAGCATCAGGCGCCGGTGGGCGGACCAGCGGACGCCGAGCGTGGTGGTGTGGCGGAACAGCGCGTCGGCGACGGCGGGCCGCACCTCCGCCGCGCACAGCGCGGTGACGACGCGGCCGGGGCGGCCGTGCCTGCCGACGGTCTCGGTGGTCCAGCAGTCCCACGCGCCGGCGGCGCGCAGGGCGGCGAGGACCGAGGGCCACAGCCGCGGGTCGAGGTCGTCGACGGTGCTCTCCACGACGGTGACCTCGCCCTCGGCGGGCCCGCCGGCCGCGGGGGCGGTGCGGGTGCCGACGACGACGCGGGTGATGTTGGGGCGGTCGGGGGTGTCGCGGCGGCCGCCGCCGGTGCCGACGGCCCGTACCGCCATGTCCGGCAGCGGCCCCGGGGCGGCGAGGGCGGCGACGAGCGCGGCGCCGGTGGGCGTGGTGCGCTCGCCGGCGAGGCCGCCGCCGGTCAGCGCGAGGCCGCCGGCGGCGGCCAGGTGCAGCACGGCGGGTACGGGGACGGGCATCCGGCCGTGCGCGCAGTCGACTTCCCCGCTGCCCGCGGCGAGCGGCGAGGTGGTGACCGCGGCGCCGGGGGCGAGCAGGCCGAGGTCGGCCAGCGCGGCGGCGCAGCCGACGACGTCGGCGAGGGCGTCGAAGGCGCCGACCTCGTGGAAGTGGACCTCCTCCGCGCCGGTGCCGTGCGCCTTGCCCTCGGCCTCGGCGAGCAGCCGGAAGACGCGGGCGGCGAAGTCCGCCGCGGCCGGGGCGAGTCCGGAGCCGGCGGCGCGGTCGATGTCGGCGAGGACGTCGGCGAGGTGGCGGTGGCGGTCGGGTACGGCGGGGCGGTGGACGGTGACGCGGTTGCACCCGAAGCCGCCGCGGCGCTCGCGCGCCACGGACACGTCGAGGCCGTCGACCTTGAGCGCCGCGACCGCGTCGCGTACGGCGGCGAGGCGCGCGCCGGCGTCGAGCAGCGCGCCGAGCAGCATGTCCCCGGCCACTCCCGCGGTGCAGTCGAGATGGGCCGCGGCCGTCCCCTCAGCCACCCTGTACCACCCCCGCCGGGTCCCGTTCATGATCACTGGGAGAGCCCTTCCCGTACGTCTCCCCCGCCACACCGGCGCCCCGGGGGGCCTCCCTCGTGTGAGCGACGTCGTACGCGAAGGCGGGGCGTGCGCTGCGCTGTTCAGTCACCGGCGCGTACCCCCACGATCTTGGCGGCGTGCACGGCGGCGCCGAAGCCGTTGTCGATGTTGACGACCGTGAGCCCGGGGGCGCACGAGGCGAGCATCGCGCCGGCGGCGGCGCGGCCGGCGTCGGCGAAGCCGTAGCCGACGCTGGTGGGGACGCCGACGACGGGGGCGGTGAGCAGGCCGGTGACGACGCTCGGGAGGGCGCCGTCCATGCCGGCGACGACGATCGCGCAGTCGGCGGCGCGCACGTCGCCGAGCACCGAGAGCAGCCGGGACAGCCCGGCGACCCCGACGTCGGCGTAGAGCCGGGAGCCGGTGCCGAGGGCGTCGAGGGTGGCGACGGCCTCGCGGGCCACGGGCAGGTCGCTGGTGCCGGCGGTGAGCACGGCGACGGTGCCGCGCGGGGCCGGCAGCTCGCCCACGGTGACGGTGCGGGCGCTGCTGTCGACCCGTACCGGCTCGCCCGCGAAGGCGTCGGGCGCCTGCCGCAGCACCTCGTCGGGGCAGCGGGTGGCAAGCGCCGGGGACTCCGGTGTCCGGACGCGGAGTTCGGCGAGGAGTTGGAGCGTCTGCTGCGGGGTCTTGCCGTCCGCGTAGACGACTTCGGGCACGCCGGTGCGGCGGCGCCGGCCGACGTCGAGGCGGGCGAAGTCCCCGACCTCCGCGACGCCGCCGGTCAGCAGGGCCGCCGTTTCCGACGGGGTGCCGGTGGCGTCGAGGGCGCTGCCGCGCGGCTCGCTCATCGCGTCGGCGCCCCATCGGAAGAGACGGTGCGGGCGGCGGTGCTGACGGCGCCCGTACGGTACGGGGCGAGGCTGCCCTCGCCGAGCGGGCCGACCGCGGCGACCTCGCGCAGCAGCGTGTCGCCGAGGCCCTGGGCGGCGGCGACCTCGCGGTGCGCGGGCGCGTCCAACTCGATCCGGAATCCTTGCTTCAGCAGGCGTACGCGGACGTCGCGGGCGCCCACCCGGTGCTCGTCCAGCGTCTCGCGGACCCGCTCCTCGGCCCGTTCGACCAGGTGCAGCCGGTCCTTGGAGACCGTGATCCCCACCGCGATCCGGGACGCCAGGCACGGCATGCCGGGCTTCTCCGCGACCGGCAGCCCCCACGCGCGCGCGACCGCGCGCACGGCGGCCTTGCCGAGGCCCGCGGCGGCGAGCGGCTCGGCGGCGGCGAGTTCCTTGGCGGCCCGCAGCCCGGGGCGGTGGGCGGCGCGGCGGTCGTCGAGGTGGGTGCCGGTGGCGACGTGCGCGAAGCCGTTCTCCGCCGCGTAGCCGGCGACCCGGCCGAGGACGGTCTGCTTGCAGAAGTAGCAGCGGTCGCCGGCGTTGGCGCGGTAGCCCGCGACGGACAGCTCGTCGGTGTCCAGCACGACGAGTTCGGCGCCGAGGTCCGCCGCCGTGGCGCGGGCGAGCGCCAGCTCGCCGCGGGCCAGGGCGGGCGAGTCGGCGATGACGGCGACGGCCCGGCCGGGGCCGAGGGCGCGTACGGCCGCGGCGAGGACGACCGTGGAATCCACGCCACCGGAGTATGCCACCGCGACGCTGCCGAGTCCTCCGACTTCCGCCAGCAGCGCGGCGGCCGCCGCTTCGGTGTCCGCGGCGTCCGCGGCGTCGGCACCGTCTGCGGCGGTGTCCCGCGCCGGGCCCGGGTCCGCGGCACCGGGCACCGCGGCGGCCGGCCCCGCGGCGGGGGCGGCGGGGCCGTGGTGCGCGGCTGGGCCGGCGTCCGTCATGCCTGCGAGCCCGCCGATCGACGTCGTACGGCGGCGATCCCCGCGGCGCCCGCGACCACCGCGGCGCCGGCGATCAGCCGCTTGCGGGAGCCGCGCCGGCCGGCGCCCGTGTCGGCCACGGGCACGCCGGCGCCGAAGTCGGCGACGCCGCGCTGGACCAGGTTGAGCCCCTCCATGCCGGGAAGCTTGTGCACCTTCTCATCGATCTTGCGCACGGCGGCGGCGCCCGCGTCGTCACCCAGCAGGTGCCGGAGCACGAACCGGGTCTCCTCCACCGGCTGGATGGTGGAGCCGACGGGCTGCCAGAAGCGTTCGGTCACCCAGCGGGCCAGCGAACGCGCGCGTTGGGAGCGCTCCAGGCGCTCCTTCGCCTGGCTCGCGTAGAACGCGAGGTGGCGCGACTCCTGGCGCTGTATGCGGCCGAGCAGCTTGGTCAACTCGGGGTGCTGCTCCTTCTCGATGAGGCTGCCGTACGCGGCGTGGGCGGACCACTCGTTTATGGCCCCCCACGTCATGTGCACGGCGACGAAGTCGTCGCCGATCGCGTTGGCCGCGATGGACTGGTAGATCGGCGCCAGCCGGTCCTTGAGGCCCTGTGCCTCGCGCACCTCGCGGATGTGGTCGTAGTCGGCCTTCTGCCCGTGGGCGCGCAGCACGGAGTCGATCGCCTCGCCGTGCCAGAACTCCTCGAAGGCCCACATCGACATGAACGCCGTCACGTCCGGGTCGCGGTGGGACGGGGTGACCAGCACGTCCCGCAGGTAGCAGACCGTGTGGCTCTCCACGTCCGACATGTAGCGCAGACAGCGCAGCGCCTCCGCGGACAGCGGGCGCTCGGCGAACGCGTCGAGGTCCAGATCGTCGACCTGGACGCGTCCGGCCGTGTTGATGTAGCCCGGTATGTCGAAGGCCATTGCTCTCCCTCCGGCAGGTGCGCCGATTGCGCCGAGTCCATCACGGCACGAAGCCCTTTATCAACATCTGTTGAGTTAGCTCGGGATTCTAGATCGCTGCCGGTCCCGCACGCCACTGCCCCCACCCCTGACGCAGAAGAGACCCGTGAGGTTGACTCGGCCCGCTAATGCGCGGCGGCCGGGAGGGGGCCGAAGAGGTAGCCGTCGATGGTGCGGCCCACGATCTCGGCCAGTTCCGGGCGCGGCAACTCGGCGAGCGGACCGAAGCGCACCACATAGCGCACCAGGGCCGTGCCCACGAGGTGGGAGCCCGCGAGGCCGGCGCGCAGCTCCGCGCGGTCCTTGACGGCGCGGGCGGCGACGCGGGCGACCAGTTCACGGGTGATGAAGTCGCGCAGCACGGCGGCGGCCGGCTGGTATGAGGCGGCGGAGAGCAGGATCGCCTGAAAGGGCCACCTGGTCTCGGCGTCGTCCCACAGATCGAAGTAATACGCGGCGAGCCGCCCGCCGAGCCCGTCGGAGGTGTCGCCGAGGATCCCCCCGAGCACGTCGTCGGGGCGCATCACGTCGGCGATGGCGGCCAGGTACAGCCCTTCCTTGCTGCCGAAGAACTGGACGAGAAGGGACGGGTCGACGCCGGCCTCGCGCGCGACGGCGCGCAGGCTGCAGGAGCCGTAGCCGCGGGCGAACATGCGCTTGGCGGCGCGGATGATGTCCGCCCTGGTGTCCGGACGGCCGGGGCGGGGCCCGAGTGGCCGCACCCGAGGGCCCAGGGTTCTCTTCCCGGTCACGGTGGTCGCTCACGCTCCAACGCAGGTGTGCATTTTGCTCATTGCGTCAAGTCTTCGGTGAACGACCGGCCGGGACAAGAGGGACGGGCCAAAGCCATGGTCAAGAGGGCATGCCCGCGCGACCGGCCCGCGGCACGGCGCGCGGGCGTCGGGGGCCGGCCGGCGCAGGGGGCGCACCCCGCCGGCCGGCCCCGCGCCCGCGCACGCGACGGGGCCGATCAGACGCCCGCGACCGTACGGCGCGGGGCGATGCGGTGTTCGCCCGCGTACACGTTCATGGTGTCGCCGCGCAGGAAGCCGATCAGTGTCATGCCGGTTTCGGCGGCGAGGTCCACGGCCAGGGAGGAGGGGGCGGAGACCGCGGCCAGGACGGGGATTGCGGCCATCGCGGCCTTCTGGGCGAGTTCGAAGGAGGCGCGGCCGGAGACCATCAGGACGGTGTCGTGCAGGGGGAGGCTGTCCTGTTGGAGGGCGCGGCCGACGAGTTTGTCGACGGCGTTGTGGCGGCCGACGTCCTCGCGCAGGTCGATCAGCTCGCCGTCGGGCGTGAACAGGGCGGCGGCGTGCAGGCCGCCGGTGCGGTCGAAGACCCGCTGCCCGGCCCGCAGCCGGTCCGGCAGCGCCGCCAGCACCTCGCTCGTGAGATTCATGTCACCCTCGGCGAGGGGCCAGCGGGTCGCCGTACGGACCGCGTCCAGGCTCGCCTTCCCGCACAGCCCGCACGACGACGTCGTGTAGACGTTCCGCTCCAGTGTGATGTCCGGTACGGGCACACCCGGGGCGAGGCGCACGTCCACGATGTTGTACGTGTTCCCGCCCTCCGTGCCGTCCACCGCCCCCGCGCAGTAGGTCACCGACGCCAGGTCCTCGCCCCGTGCCAGCACGCCCTCGCTGACCAGGAACCCCGCTGCGAGCGCGAAGTCGTCCCCCGGCGTCCGCATCGTGATCGCCAGCGCCCGGCCGCCCAGCCGGATCTCCAGCGGCTCCTCCGCCACCAGCGTGTCCGCCCGCCGGTCCACCCGGCCCCCGCGCACCCGCACCACCGGACGCCGCACCGTCACCCGACCCATCGAAGATCACTCCGTACCCTGGACGTTCTGGACGTGCTGGTAGCCGAACCGGCCCTTGATACACAGGTTGCCCCGCGTGATGGGGTTGTCGTGCGGCGAGCCGACCTTGACGATCCGGTTGTCCTGCACGTGCAGCGTGAGGTTGCAGCCCACCCCGCAGTACGCGCATATCGTCGTCGTCTCCGTCTGCGCGTCCTCGTCCCACGTGCCGGCCGCGCGCATCTCGTACTCGCTCCGGAAGCTCAGCGCTCCCGTGGGACAGACCTCGATGCAGTTGCCGCAGTAGACGCAGGCCGAGTCGGGCAGCGGCCCGTCGTGCTCCACGGCGATCGTCGTGTCGAAACCCCGGCCCGCGACGGCGATGGCGAAGGTGTTCTGCCACTGGTCGCCGCAGGCGTCGACGCACTTGTAGCACATGATGCACTTGCCGTACTCGCGCACGTAGAGGTCGTTGTCCACCTTCGCGCCGCGGCCGGCCACGGTCGCCGCGTCCGGGCCGAAGCGGGCCGGCTCCGCGCCGTACTCCTCGATCCAGCCGGCGACATGCGGGGTTGTCGACAAGTCGGTCGAGGAGGCGAGGAGTTCGAGGACCAGCCTGCGGCTGTGCCGCGCGCGCTCGCTGCCCGTACGGACCTTCATGCCCGGCTCCGCGCGGCGGGAGCACGCGGGCGCGAGGGTGCGGGCGCCCTCGACCTCCACGACGCAGACGCGGCAGGCGTTCTTCGGCGTGAGCGTGTCGCCGTAGCAGAGGGTCGGGATGTCCTTGCCCGCGGCGGTGCAGGCGTCGAGGATCGTGTCGCCCTCCAGGACGTGGACGGTCTCGCCGTCGAGTTCGAACTCGACGCGGCGGCGCGGCAGGCCGAGCGGGACGCTGGTCATTCGTAGGCTCCCAGGCGGTCGATGGCGGACTCCACGGCGTTCCAGGCGGTCTGGCCGAGGCCGCAGATGGAGGCGTCCCGCATGACCTGGCCCACCTCGCGCAGCAGCGCGACGTCGGCCGCGGCGGCGGCGCCGCGCAGGTCGGCGATGCGGTGCAGGGCCTCCTCCTGCCGCACGGTGCCGACGCGGCACGGGACGCACTGGCCGCAGGACTCGTCGCGGAAGAACTCCGCGACGCGGATGAGGATGCGGGGCAGGTCGACGGTGTCGTCGAGCACGAGGACGACGCCGGAGCCGAGGGTGGCGCCGGCGGCGCGGGCGCCCTCGAAGGTCAGCGGCACGTCCAGCTCGTCGGGCCGCAGGAAGCCGCCGGCGGCGCCGCCGAGCAGGACGGCGCGCAGGCCGGGCGGGACTCCCCCGGCGAGGTCGAGGAGGTCGCGGAGGGTGGCGCCGAAGGGGACCTCGAAGACGCCGGGTCTTCCGACGGTCCCGGCGACGCAGAAGAGCTTGGTGCCGGTGGAGGACGGGGTGCCGGTGGCGGCGTAGGCGGCGGCGCCGTGTTCGAGGACGGGCAGGACGTTGACCAGGGTCTCGACGTTGTTGACGGCGGTGGGTCTGCCGAAGAGGCCCTGCTCGACGGGGAACGGGGGCTTGGTGCGCGGCTCGCCGCGGTGGCCCTCGATGGAGTTGAAGATCGCGGTCTCCTCGCCGCAGATGTACGCGCCGGCGCCGCGGCGGATCTCGATGTCGAACGCGTAGCCGTGGCCGAGGACGTCGTCGCCGAGGAGGCCGCGGGTGCGGGCGCGCTCCGCGGCGTGGGTGAGGCGGGCGAGGGCGCGGGGGTACTCGCCGCGGAGGTAGAGGTAGCCGCGGTGGGCGCCGACGGCGTAGCCGGCGATGGTCATGGCCTCGATGAGGGCGTACGGGTCGCCCTCCATGAGGACGCGGTCCTTGAAGGTGCCGGGCTCGGACTCGTCGGCGTTGCACACGAGGTAGCGGGTGCGGACGGGCTGGGAGGCGGTGGCCTGCCACTTGCGCCCGGTGGGGAAGGCGGCGCCGCCGCGGCCGAGGAGGCCGGAGTCGCTGACCTCGCGGATGACGCCGGCGGGGCCGAGGGCGAACGCGTTGCGCAGGGCGGTGTAGCCGCCGTGGGCGCGGTAGTCGTCGAGGTCGGACGGGTCGGCGGTGCCGACGCGGCGGAGGAGGACGAGCCCGGGACGCCCGGCCTGGGGGACGGCGGCGACGGGCGGGGGTTCGGGAGCGGCGCGGCCGGGGTCGCGGACGGCGAGGAGGAGCGCGTCGGGAGTGGCGGGGGCGACCACGGCGGCGGTGGGGGTGGTGCCCGCGCCCCCCTCCGGCACCTCCCCCGCCCGGATCACCAGCGCCGCCGGGGCCCGTTCGCACAGGCCCAGGCACGGGCTCTCCTGCCATACCGCGCCGCCCGCGGGGGTGCCCGCCGGGCCCAGGCGGGAGGTCAGGGACTCCGTCACGCGCTTCGAACCCCTCGCCGCGCACGCGATGTCGGTGCAGACGTGGAGCACCGTCGCCGGGCGTGGGCGGAGGGAGAACATCGCGTAGAAGGTGGCGACCCCGTACGCCTCCGCCGGGGGGACCGTCAGGCGGCGGCAGATGTAGTCCAGCGCGCCCTCGCTGAGCCAGCCCACCCGGTCGTTGACCGCGTGCAGGGCCGGGAGCAGCAGGTCCCGGCGGTCGCGGGCCTCGTGGCCGCCCTTCGCCCAGCGCAGGTCCGCCACGTCGCGCTCGCCGCCCTCCCAGCCCGTCGGGGCCGGGCCCAGCAGCTCGTCGACGGCGGCGCGTTCGGCGTCGGAGGGCTTGGCGTCGGTGTACTTCAGGTCCACGACGGCACCGCCTGCCGGTCGGCGAGCTTGTCGATGCGTACGGCCGCGGCCTTGTACTCCGCCGTGCCCGCGATCGGGCAGGTCGCCTCGATCGTCAGCTGGTTGGTGTCGACCTCGTCCGGGAAGTGCAGCGTCATGAACGCGAGACCCGGCCGCAGCCCCGCGTCGATCCACACCGGGGCGGTGACCGAGCCGCGGCGCGAGGTGACGCGGACCTCCTCGCCGTGGGCGACGCCGTAGGCAGCCGCGTCCTCCGGGGACAGCTCGATGTTCTCGCCGCGCCGCAGCGGCGAGGCGAAGCCGCTCGACTGCACACCCGTGTTGTACGAGTCGAGCCGCCGGCCGGTGGTGAGCCGCAGCGGGTAGTCGTCGTCCAGCAGGTCCACCGGCGGGGAGTGCAGGACCGGGCCGAACGCCGCGCGCATGCCGCGGCGTTCCGGGTCGGCCTCCCAGAGCCGGCCGTGCAGGTACGTCGGCTCCAGCCGGTCCTCGCTGGGGCAGGGCCACTGGATGCCCTGGTGCTCCTCGAGGCGCGCGTACGTCATGCCCGCGTGGTCCGGCGAGACCGCGCGCAGCTCGTCCCAGACCTCCTGCGCCTGGCCGTACTTCCAGTCGTGGCCCAGGCGGCGTGCCAGGTCGCAGAGGATGTCGATGTCGTCGCGCGCCTCGCCGGGCGGGCGGACGGCCTTGCGGACGCGCTGGACGCGCCGCTCGCTGTTGGTCGTGGTGCCCTCGGTCTCGCACCAGGCGGCGGAGGCGGGCAGCACGACGTCGGCGAGCAGGGCGGTCTTCGTCAGGAAGATGTCCTGGACGACGAGGTGGTCGAGGGCGCGCAGCCGCTGCACGGTGTGCTCGTTGTCGGCCTCGGACTGCGCGGGGTTCTCGCCGATGCAGTAGACCGCCTTCAGCGTGCCGCGCTCGATGCCGTCGAGCATCTCGGTGAGGTTCAGGCCGTAGCGGGGCTGGATGACGGCGTCCCAGGCGGTCTCGAAGCGCTCCCGCACGGCCGGCTGGAGGATGTCCTGGAAGCCGGGCAGCCGGTTGGGGATGGCGCCCATGTCGCCGCCGCCCTGGACGTTGTTCTGGCCGCGCAGCGGCTGCAGCCCGCTGCCGTGCCGGCCGACGTGCCCGGTGAGGAGCGCGAGGTTGATCAGGGCGCGGACGTTGTCGGTGGCGTTGTGGTGCTCGGTGATGCCGAGGGTCCAGCACAGCTGGGCGCGCTCCGCCGTGGCGTACGCGTGCGCCAGTTCGCGGATCGCCTCGGCGGGGACGCCGGTGACCTGCTCGGCGGCGGCGAGCGTCCAGGGCTCGACGGCGGCGGCGTACTCCTCGTAGCCGCTGGTGGCCCGTTCGACGAACGCGGTGTTGGCGAGGCCGGCGTGGATGATCTCGCGGGCGACGGCGTGGGCGAGCGGGATGTCGGTGCCGACGTCGAGGCCGAGCCAGCGGTCGGCCCACTCGGCGGTGCCGGTGCGGCGCGGGTCGACGGCGAACATCCGGGCGCCGCCCCGGATGCCCTTCAGCACGTGCTGGAAGAAGATCGGGTGCGCGAAGCGGGCGTTGGAGCCCCACATCACGATCAGGTCGGTCTCCTCGACCTCCGCGTACGAGGACGTGCCGCCGCCGGAGCCGAAGACGGCCGACAGGCCCGCGACGCTGGGGGCGTGGCAGGTGCGGTTGCACGAGTCGACGTTGTTGGTGCCGATGACGACGCGGGCGAACTTCTGCGCGACGTAGTTCATCTCGTTCGTGGAGCGGGCGCAGGAGAACATGCCGAAGGCGTCGGGGCCGTGCGCGTCCGTGGTCGCGGCGAAGCCGCGCGCGGCGGCGTCGAGGGCCTCCTCCCAGGTCGCACGGTGCAGCTCGCCGTCCGCGCCGCGGACGAGCGGGTGGGTGAGCCGCGGGTACTGCTTCGGGGTCCGGTTGCGGTTGCGGTCCTTCATGGGGTGCTCCTGGCGGTGTCCTGGCTGCTGGGGTCCCTCGGGCTGCGCTGCTCGGTGCTGGTGCCGCCGGTTCTCGGGGCGTTCCGGCGTTCTTCCGCCGGGGTACGCGCCGTCGTCTCGGCCAGCAGGCCCGCCACGGCCGCGATCGCGCGCACGGTCGGCACCGGGACGCCGGTCAGGCCGGCCAGTTCGACCACGGCGGCGAGCAGCACGTCGAGTTCGAGCGGCTTGCCGCGCTCCAGGTCCTGGAGCGTGGAGGTCTTGTGGTCGCCGACGCGCGCGGCGCCGTCGAGCCGCCGCTCGATGGAGATCCCGGGCCGGCTGCCGAGCCGGGCGGCGACCTCCAGGGTCTCCCGCATCATGGCCGTGACCAGCTCGCGGGTGCCGGTGTGCCCGGCGATCTCGCCCATGGTGGCGCGGGTGAGCGCGCTGATCGGGTTGAACGAGATGTTGCCGAGCAGCTTGATCCAGATGTCGTTGCGCAGGTCGGTCTCGACCGGGCACTTGAGCCCGCCGGCCACCATGGCGTCGCTGAAGTCGAGGCAGCGCGCGCTGACGGTGCCGCCGGGTTCGCCGATGGAGAAGCGGGTGCCCTCCAGGTGGCGTACGACGCCGGGGGCGGCCAGTTCGGTGGCGGCGTAGACGACGCAGCCGATGGCGCGCTCGGGCGGCAGCGTGCGGGTGACGGCGCCGCCCGGGTCGACGCTTTCGATGCGCTGTCCCGCGTACGGTCCCGGCAGGCCGTGGAAGTACCACCAGGGGATGCCGTTCTGGGCCGCGACGACCGCGGTCCCGTCGTGCAGCAGCGGGTGGACGAGCGGGCCGCTGGTGGCGTACGAGTTCGCCTTCAGCCCGAGGAAGACGTAGTCGACGGGGCCCACGGCCGCCGGGTCGTCCGTCGCCTTCGGGCGGGCGGTGAAGTCGCCGCGCGGGCTCAGCACGCTGACGCCTGCGCGGCGCATGGCGGCCAGATGGGGTCCGCGGGCGATGAGATGGACGTCGGCGCCGGCGCGGTGGAGCGCGGCTCCGACATAGGCGCCGATCGCTCCGGCGCCGACAACTGCGACTTTCACTGGCGGGCTCCCTTGCGTGCGATGCGATCGCGGGGGCTCTTTCCTAGTCGACAGAATATTGTCTACAGTATGCTTTTCACGGAGGTCAAGGGTCGTGCACCCCTTCTACGGCGGCCCGTTGGGCCGCACCGCAACCGCGGGAGGCCGCTGATGACGACGCTCGGAACCACTCCCCCGCCCCGTACCGCGCCCGCCGCCGCGCTGAGCTGGCCCGAGGCGCGCGCCGCCGCAGCGGCCGCGGCCGGCCCGCTCGCCGTCCGCGACATCCCGCTGCGCCGGGCCCACGGGCGGGCGCTCGCCCGGCCGTTGACGGCCCGCGCGCCGCTGCCGGCGTTCGACACCGCCGCGATGGACGGCTACGCGGTGGCGGGACCGGGGCCCTGGACCGTCGCCGGGCGGGTACTGGCCGGGCAGGAGCCGCCCGTGGCGCGGCTCGCGGACGGGCGGGCGCTGGAGGTCGCCACCGGCGCCCGGGTGCCCGCCGGCACCGGGGCGGTGCTGCCGTACGAGGACGCCCTGCGCACCGGCGCCTCGGTGGCCGGCGCCGTGCGGCCCGGCCGGCACGTCCGGCGGCGCGGCGAGGAGTGCCCGGCCGGCGCCGAGGTGCTGCCGCCCGGCGCCGTGCTGACCCCGGCGGCGCTGGGGCTCGCCGCGAGCCTCGGGTACGACCGCGTCGCCGTGCACCGCCGCCCCCGGGTCGCGCTCCTGGTGACCGGCGACGAACTGGTGCGCCGCGGCACCCCGCCGCCCGGCCGGGTCCGCGACGCGGTCGGCCCGCTGCTGCCCGGTGTCGTCGCCTCGGCCGGCGGCGCGGCGCAGCCCGTGACGTACCTGCCCGACGGCCGCCCCCCGCTGGCCGCCGCGCTGACCCGGGCGGCGGCCGGGGCCGACGCCGTCGCGGTGTGCGGCGCCTCGTCCCGCGGGCCGGCCGACCATCTGCGCCCGGCACTGGCGGACTTGGGCGCCGAGGTGCTCGTCGACGGGGTGGCCTGCCGGCCCGGGCATCCGCAGCTGCTTGCCCGGCTGCCCGGCGGCGGGCCGCCGGTCGTCGGCCTGCCGGGCAACCCGTACGCCGCGTTCGCCGCCTGCCTGACGCTGCTCGTACCGCTCCTGGAACGGCTGGCGGGCCGCACACCCCCGCCGCCCTGGCGCGCCCGGCTGGCCCCGGCTCCGGACGCCGCCCGCGCCGCCCGCCGCGCCCGGGCCCGGCACCCGCGCGACACCCGGCTCGTCCCGGTGGCGCTCGACGGCACCCGCGCCGTCCCCGTCGGCCACGACCGCCCCGGGCTGCTCTGGGGCGCCGCGGCGGCGGACGCCGTGGCGGTGCTGCCGCCGGGCGGCGCACCGGAGTCGGCAGCGGACGTGGACGTGGAGGTGGAGTTGCTCCGGCTGCCCCGCTGACCCCGCGCGACAAATGGTGTGAACTTCCTCACCACGGGGGCCACTCATCGTTCACACCCGCTCTCGGTAGACTGTAGACAAAAGCCAATTCACCTGTCGCCGGGGGCGGCAGAGGGTGGGGAGATCGATGCTGTCCCAGGGACTGCCCCAGGGGGCGATGCCGCGGCTGGAGCGGCCCGGCCCGCTGCGCGAGCGGGTCTACGAGGCCCTCCTAGAGCTGATCATCACGCGCACCCTCCCGCCGGGACAGCACCTGGTCGAGACCGAGCTGGCCGGCCACCTCGGCGTCTCCCGCCAGCCCGTGCGCGAGGCGCTCCAGCGGCTCAACACCGAGGGCTGGGTCGATCTGCGCCCCGCCCAGGGCGCGTTCGTGCACGAGCCGACCGACGCCGAGGCCGACCAGCTCCTCGTCGTCCGCGCGCTGCTGGAGACCGAGGCCGCCAGGCTCGCCGCCGCCAACGCCTCCGGGCAGGGCATCGCCCGGCTGGAGGAGCTGTGCGCGACCGGCGAGCGCGCCGTCGAGGCGGACGACCTGGAGGCCGTCGTCGCCGCGAACCTCGCCTTCCACGCGTACGTCATGGAGCTGGCCGGGAACGCCGTGCTGGCCGAGCTGGCCGCCCAGGTCGAGCGCCGCGTCCGCTGGTACTACACACCGGTGGCCCGGCAGCGCGGCGCCCAGTCCTGGATCGAGCACCGCGAGCTGATCGCCGCCGTGCACGACCGCGACGAGGCCCGCGCGCAGGAGGTCATGCGCGCCCACACCGAGCACACCCGACGCTCGTACCACCAGCGCCAGCACGAGGACCGGACCGGCTGAGGCCCCGGCCGGGTAGCGGTCGGCCGGGGCCTCGTCCGTGCGCCTCGTTCGTGCGGGTCCCGCTCCTTGCGGGTTCCGCTCCCGCCGGAGCGGAACCCGGGCGGCGGAACCGCCGGGTCGGGACCGGGACCCGCTAGTCCGTCTCTCTGCTGATCGGCCGCGGGTTGGGCTTGATGTCCTTCAGCCGCGGCCGGCCCGGCGGGGTGAGGAACAGCGCCATGAAGCCGGCGAAGAGGGAGATGGAGCCCGCCAGCAGGAAGGCGCCGGAGTGCCCCCACGCGCCGACGACCACGGAGCCCATGCCCGCGCCCAGACCGGAGACGAGCTTGGCGCTGTAGACCATGCCGTAGTTGGAGGCGTTGTTGTTCTCGCCGAAGTAGTCCGCGGTCAGCGCCGCGAACATCGGGAAGATCGCGCCGCCGCCGAAGCCGGAGATCGACGAGAAGATCAGGAACAGCGGCAGGTTCTTCATGTCGGCCGACCACAGGATGCCGTACTGGGACAGGCCGAGCACGATGCACACCACGATCAGGCAGCGCTTGCGGCCGTAGAGGTCGGACAGCCAGCCGATGACGCCCCGGCCGGTGCCGTTGACCACCGCTTTGAGCGACATCGCGGTCGCCACGACGCCGCCGGCGAAGCCGGCATCCTCCCCGATGTCCACCTGGAAGGCGATGCCGAAGATGTTCACGCCCGACGTGCACGCCAGGCAGAACCACATCAGCGTCACGCGGCCCGTCGCCCACGCCTCCCGAGGGGTGTACTGCTTGACCGCGGGCGGGTTCATCTTCAGCGAGCGGGCCGCCCGCGGGTCCTTCGGCGGGTTGAGCGGGTCGATGTCGGCGGGCCACCAGTTCTTCGGCGGGTCCTTGAAGAAGAACCCCGCCGTACCGACCATCAGCGCGAGGAGGAGCCCGACCGAGACCAGCACCCAGCGGAAGTTGGTCAGGTCCATGTAGCCGGTGAAGAGGAACACGAACGGCACCGAGCCGTAGGCGAAGCCGCCGTTGACGAAGCCGGTCTTGCCGCCCTTACGCTCCGGGTACCACTTGCCGACCATGTTGACGCAGGTCGCGTAGACCATGCCGGCGCCCATGCCGCTGAACATGCTGAAGCCGATGTACGCGACGACCACGTGCGGCGCGTACGCCAGTGACAGGTAGCCCAGCAGCGTGCCGGTCGCGCCCAGCATCATCGCGAAGCGGGCCGGCAGCCGGCCGGTCTCGCGCAGCTTCCCGGCCGGGAACGCGACCGCGGCCTGGAAGAACACCCAGACGGTCATCATCCAGAAGATGTGCCCGCTGGCCCAGTTGTGCGCGGTGTGGAGCGTGTCCTCGGCGGAGGCGAACGCGTACTCCGCCGAGCTGATGCCCATCATGCCCACCCACGGAAGGATCACCATCCACTTCCGCTTGCGGCCCATGATGTCGACGTCGGACTCGCCTATCCGATAGGTCCTGCCGTTTCTGTCGGTCACCTCCCGGTAGGGGAGGACCGACCGGTCTTCGGTTGTCGTCATGGGTTGCACCCCTTGTATCGAGATTCCGGTCAGCGCCCCCTGTCCTGATCTCTGCGGTGGTGCGGGTGGGTCAGGCGAGCAGCCCCGCCGCTCTCGCCCAGCGGTACTTCGCGCCCAGTACCGCGACCGGCTTCTCGGTCGTGTACGGGTACGCGACGACCCCGCGCTCGAAGAGGTACGCGCTCGCCTCCTCGACCTCCGTGTCGCCCGCGAGGGACGCCACGACAGGCTTGACGTTGCCCCTGGCCCGCTCCTCGGCCACCACGCGGGCGGCGAGTTCGGCGAAGACCATGGGCGGGGTGACGATCGTGTGCCAGTAGCCGAGGACCAGCGCGTGGATGCGCGGGTCCGTCAGGCCCAGCCGGATCGTCGCCTCGTACGTGGCCGGCGGCTCGCCGCCGGTGATGTCGATGGGGTTGCCCGCCGCGCCGAACGGCGGGATGAAGCGCATGAACGCCTCGTCCAGGTCGGCCGGGATCTCCATCAGCCGCAGCCCGTTGTCGACGACGGCGTCGGAGAGCAGCACCCCCGAGCCGCCCGCGCCGGTGATGACGACGATGTCGTCGCCCTGCGGGGTGGGCAGCACGGGCAGCGCGCGGGCGTACTCCAGCATGTCGTTCAGCCCCGGCGCACGGATCACGCCGGCCTGGCGGAGCACGTCGTCGTAGACCGCGTCGTCGCCCGCCAGCGCCCCGGTGTGGGAGCCCGCGGCCTTCGCGCCGGCGCTGGTGCGGCCGGCCTTGAGGACGACGACGGGCTTCTTCGGCACGGTGGCGCGGGCGGCCTCGACGAAGGCGCGGCCGTCCTTCAGGTCCTCCAGGTGCATCGCGATGCACGTGGTGTTGTCGTCCTCGCCGAAGTAGGTGAGCAGGTCGTCCTCGTCCACGTCGGACTTGTTGCCGAGGCCGACGATCGCGGAGACGCCGGTCCTCGTGGTCCTGGCGAAGCCGAGGATGGCCATGCCGATGCCGCCGGACTGGGAGGTCAGCGCCACGCCGCCCTTCACGTCGTACGGCGTGCAGAAGGTGGCGCAGAGGTCCTGCCAGGTGGAGTAGTAGCCGTAGATGTTGGGCCCGAGGACGCGGACGCCGTACTCGGCGGCGATGTCCGTGATCCGGCGCTGGAGTTCGTGCTCGCCGGTCTCGGCGAAGCCGGAGGGGATGAGCACGGCGTTGGGGACGCCCTTGCGGCCGACCTCCTCCAGGGCGGCCGGGACGTACGCCGCCGGGATGGCGAAGACGGCGACGTCGACCTCGCCCGGCACGTCGGCGACGGACCGGTACGCCTTGCGGCCCAGGATGTCGTCGGCCTTCGGGTTGACGGGGTGGATGTCGCCGGGGAAGCCGCCGTCGACGAGGTTGCGCATCACCGAGTTGCCGATCTTGCCGGTCTCGTTGGAGGCCCCGATGACGGCCACCGAGCGCGGCTTCATCAGCCGGTTCATCGCCGTGAGGATCTCCTCGCGGCCGAACTTCGGGCGCGCTGCGGGCTCCCCCTCGCCGAGCAGGATCCGCACGTCGGCGGCGAGCGCGCCGTCGGGGGTGGCGATCACGGGGTTGAGGTCGACCTCGGCGATCTCGGGGAAGTCCGCGGCGAGTTCGGAGACCCGGCGGATCTGGTCGGCCACCGCCCGCCGGTCGACGCTGGGCTCGCCGCGCACCCCGCGCAGCACCTCGGCGGCGCGGATGGAGTCGAGCATGCCCGCGGCCTCGTCCGCGGTCACCGGCGCCAGCCGGAAGGTGACGTCCTTCAGCACCTCGACGAGCACCCCGCCGAGGCCGAACGCGACGACCTTGCCGAACGTGGGGTCGGTGACGGCCCCGACGATGACCTCGCGGCCCGCCGGCAGCTGCTGCTGGACCTGCACGCCGTCGATCCGGGCGGCCGGGTCGTACGCGCGGGCGTTGGCGACGATCCGCCGGAACGCCGCCCGCACCGCGGGGGCGCCGTCGAGGCCGACCTCCACTCCCCCGGCGTCGGTCTTGTGCACGATGTCCGGCGAGACGATCTTCAGCACGACCGGCCCGTCGAAGCCGGCGGCCAGCGCCACGGCCTCCTCCACGTCTCCGGCCAGCCCCTCGCCGGGCACGGCGATGCCGTACGCGTCCGCGACCCGCTTCGCCTCGGGGGCGGTGAGCGCGGTGCGGCCCTCGGCGCGCACCTCCGCGAGCAGCTCGCGGACCGCGGCGGTGTCCTTGGCACCGTCCATCTCTCAGATCACTCCGTCCGTCTTCAGGCCGGCCATGTCCTCGGCGGTCAGGCCCAGTTCGCTGCCGTAGATGTCGTGGTTGTGCTCGCCGAGGAGCGGGGAGCGGCGGATGGCCGCGGGTGAGTCGGAGAGCCGCAGCGGGCTGCCGACGGTGACGTACGTGCCGCGCTCGGGGTGCTCGACCTCGACGACGATCCCGTTGTCGCGGAGGCTGGCGTCCTCGATGATCTCCTTGGTGGAGAGGATGGGGCCGCACGGGATGTTGTGCGCGTTGAGCTTCTCCAGCACCTCCCACTTGGGCAGGGTGCTCGACCACTCCTCGATGAGCTGGAACATCTTGCCGAGCTTGGGCAGCCGCGCCTCCGGCGTGGCCCACTCGGGGTCACCGGCCAGCTCGGGGCGGCCGATCAGCTCGGTGAGCGGCTGCCAGCCGACGGGCTGGACGATGACGTACACGTAGTCGTTGGGACCGCCGGGCGCGCAGCGTACGGCCCAGCCCGGCTGGCCGCCGCCGGAGGCGTTGCCGGAGCGTGGGACCTCGTCGCCGAAGTCCTCGTTGGGGTACTCGGCGAGCGGGCCGTGCGCGAGGCGCTGCTGGTCGCGGAGCTTGACCCGGCAGAGGTTGAGCACGGCGTGCTGCATGGCGACGTTGACGCGCTGGCCGCGGCCGGTGCGGGTGCGCTGGTAGAGCGCGGCGAGGATGCCGGCGACGGTGTGCACGCCGGTGCCGGAGTCGCCGATCTGCGCGCCGGTGGCCAGCGGCGGGCCCTCCTCGAAGCCGGTGGTGGCCATGGAGCCGCCCATGGCCTGCGCGACGACCTCGTACGCCTTGAAGGCCGTGTACGGGCCGTCGCCGAAGCCCTTGATGGAGGCGTAGACGAGGCGCGGGTTGATCTCCTGGATCCGCTCCCAGGTGAAGCCCATGCGGTCGACGGCGCCGGGGCCGAAGTTCTCCACCAGGACGTCGCTGCGGCGCAGCAGCTCGGTCAGCAGCTCCTTGCCGCGCGGGGTCTTGGTGTTGAGGGTGATGCTGCGCTTGTTGCCGTTGAGCATCGTGAAGTAGAGGCTGTCGACGTCCGGGAGGTCGCGCAGCTGCCTGCGGGTGATGTCGCCCGCGGGCGCCTCCAGCTTGATCACGTCGGCGCCGAGCCAGGCGAGCAGCTGGGTGGCGGAGGGCCCGGACTGGACGTGGGTCATGTCGAGGACGCGGACGCCCTGGAGGGCCTTCGTCATGGGGTCACCTCACTTGTACATGGTCTGGTTCATGGTTCCGGGGGCGTACGCGTCCGGGTCGACCCAGACGTTGACGAGCGACGGCTTGCCGGACTCGCGGGCGCGGCGCAGCGCGGGGCCGATGTCGGCGGGGTCGCGGACCTCTTCGCCGTGGCCGCCGAGCATGCGCGCGAACTCGTCGTACGGGACGTCGCCGAGGGTGTTGCCGACGCGCTCCCGCTCGACGCCGTACTTGGCGGCCTGGCCGTAGCGGATCTGGTTCATCGAGGAGTTGTTGCCGACGATGCCGACGAACGGCAGGTCGTAGCGGACGAGGGTCTCGAAGTCCCAGCCGGTGAGCGAGAAGGCGCCGTCGCCGAAGAGGGTGACGACCTCCTTGTCGGGCCTGGCCTGCTTGGCGGCGAGCACGAAGGGCACGCCGACGCCGAGGGTGCCCAGCGGCCCGGGGTCCATCCAGTGGCCGGGGCTGCGGGGCTGGACGACCTGGCCGGAGAAGGTGACGATGTCGCCGCCGTCGCCGATGTAGATGGAGTCCTCCGTAAGGAAGTCGTTGATCTCGCTGACCAGCCGGTACGGATGGATGGGCGAGGCGTCCGAGGTGAGCTGCGGCAGCCGCTTGGCGCGCGCCTTCTCCTCGACCGCGCGCAGTTCCTCCAGCCACTCCTTGCGCTTGGCCGCGCCGCCGTTGAGGCGGCCGGACGCGGCCTGCGCGGTGGCGGCGAGGACGAGTCCGGCGTCGCCGACGATGCCGAGGTCGATGTCGCGGTTCTTGCCGACGGTGCGGTAGTCGAGGTCGACCTGCACGACGGTCGCGGTCGGGGAGAGCCGCCTGCCGTAGCCCATCCGGAAGTCGAAGGGCGTGCCGACGATGACGATGAGGTCGGCCTCGGTGAAGGCGTAGCGGCGGGAGAGCTGGAAGTGGTGCGGGTCGCCGGGCGGCAGGGTGCCGCGGCCGGCGCCGTTCATGTACGCGGGCACGTTGAGGGCGCGGACGAAGTCGACGGCGGCGGCGGTGCCGCGGGTCGTCCAGACCTGGCTGCCGAGCAGCACGGCCGGCTTCTCTGCGTGCACGAGGAGGTCGGCGAGCCGCTCGACGGCCGCGGGGTCGCCGGCGCTGCGGGTGGAGGCGCGGTAGTGGCCGGCGCGGGGTATGCGCGCGGTGTCCGCGGGGACCTTGGCGTCGAGTACGTCGCGCGGGATCTCCAGGAACGAGGGCCCGGGGGCGCCGTGGTAGCACTCCCGGAAGGCCATGGAGACCATGTCCGCGACGCGCGCGGTGTGCGGGACGGTGGCGGCGAACTTGGTGATCGGCGCCATCATGTCCACGTGCGGGAGGTCCTGCAGCGAGCCCATCTTGTGCTGGGTCAGGGCCCCTTGGCCGCCGATGAGCAGCATGGGGCTCTCGGCGCGCAGGGCGTTGGCCACGCCGGTGACCGCGTCGGTGGTGCCGGGGCCCGCCGTGACGACCGCGCAGCCGGGCCTGCCGGTGAGCCGGGCGTACCCGTCGGCGGCGTGCGCGGCCACCTGTTCGTGCCGTACGTCGACGACCTCGATGCCCTCGTCGACGCAGCCGTCGTAGATGTCGATGATGTGGCCGCCGCAGAGCGTGTAGATGACCTCGACGCCCTCTGACTTGAGCGCCTTGGCCACGAGGTGGCCGCCGGAGATGTGGTCGGGGTCTCCGGGGGTGCCGGGGGTGCCGGATGTGCCGTCGGACATGGGGAGTTCAGTCCCTTCACCGGTGCGTTCGCTGTCACTCTGTACATTGCATACAGGACACGAATACTGTATGCAGACGGTTATCCCGCATCGGTGAGTCGATGTCCAGGGGGCGTGCACCGGAAATCTCCAAGTCGGCTGCGACCAAGGGAAGGTGCCCTTGAGATGGATCTGTTCGAGTACCAGGCGCGGGAGTTGTTCCGCCGGCACGGCGTCCCCGTGCCCGACGCGGCGGTGGCCTCCGACCCGGCGGGCGTCCGGGCGGCGGCCCGGGTGCTGGGGGGCGGGACGGTGGTCAAGGCCCAGGTGAAGACGGGTGGCAGGGGCAAGGCGGGCGGAGTGCGGCTCGCCGCCGACCCCGCGGCGGCCGAGGCCGCGGCGCGGGACATCCTCGGCATGGACGTCAAGGGCCACCGGGTGGGCAGGGTGATGGTCGCGAAGACCGCCGACGTCGCCCGGGAGTTCTACGTCGCGTACCTGCTGGACCGCGCCGCGGGCACGTTCCTGGCGATGGCCTCGGCCGAGGGCGGCATGGACGTCGAGGAGGTCGCGGCGTTGCGGCCCGAGGCGCTGGCCCGGATCCCGGTGGACCCCGGGGAGGGCGTCACCGAGGCCGTGGCGCGGCGGATCGCCGCCGCGGGCGGGCTGCCCGCGGCGGCCGTGCCCGTGCTGGTGGCGCTCTGGGAGGTGTGCACGGCCGAGGACGCGCTGCTGGTCGAGGTCAACCCGCTGGTCACGACCGCCGACGGCGCCGTCCTGGCGCTGGACGGCAAGGTGACGCTGGACGACGGCGCCCGCTTCCGGCACCCGGAGCACGCGGCGTACGACGAGCCGGAGGAGGGCGGCTCGCTGGAGGCCGCCGCCCGTGCGAAGGGTCTCAACTACGTCAAGCTCGACGGCCGGGTGGGCATCGTCGGCAACGGCGCGGGGCTCGTCATGTCGACCCTCGACGTGGTCGCCAGGAACGGCGCCGCGCCCGCCAACTTCCTCGACATCGGCGGCGGCGCCTCCGCGGACGTCATGGCCGACGGCCTCGGCGTGATCCTCGCCGACCCGGACGTGGCGTCCGTCTTCGTCAACGTCTTCGGCGGCATCACCGCCTGCGACGCGGTCGCCGACGGCATCGTGCAGGCGCTGGAGCGGATCGAGCTGACCCGGCCGCTGGTGGTCCGGCTCGACGGCAACAGCGCCGAGCGCGGCCGGCGGATCCTCGCCGCCGCCGGGCACCCCCTGGTCACCCAACTGGACACGATGGACGGCGCCGCCGCGCGGGCCGCGTCCGTCCCGGCAAGGAGCTGATCCGCATGGCAGTCTTCCTCACCGCGGCGAGCAAGGTCGTGGTCCAGGGCATGACCGGCGCCGAGGGCCGCAGGCACACCCGGCGGATGCTGGCGTCCGGCACCGCCGTCGTCGGCGGCGTCAACCCGCGCAAGGCGGGCACGAGTCTGGCGTTCGACGGCCGGGAGGTCCCGGTCCACGGCTCCGTCAAGGAGGCCGTCGCCGCCACCGGCGCGGACGTCTCGGTCGTCTTCGTACCGCCGCCGTACGTCAAGGACGCCGTCGGCGAGGCGGTCGACGCCGGGCTCGGGCTGGTCGTCGTCATCACCGAGGGCGTCCCCGTCCACGACACCGTCGCCTTCCGGGCCCGCGCCGAGGCCGCGGGCGTACGGCTCGTCGGCCCCAACTGTCCCGGGCTGATCTCCCCAGGCCTGTCCAACGCGGGCATCATCCCCGCCGACATCACGGGGCCCGGCCGGATCGGGCTGGTGTCGAAGTCCGGCACGCTCACCTACCAGCTGATGTACGAGCTGCGCGACCTCGGCTTCTCCACCTGCGTCGGCATCGGCGGCGACCCGGTCGTCGGCACCACCCACATCGACTGCCTGCGCGCCTTCGAGGCCGACCCGGAGACCGAACTCGTCGTGATGATCGGCGAGATCGGCGGCGACGCCGAGGAGCGGGCCGCCGACTTCATCAAGGCCAACGTGACCAAGCCGGTCGTCGGCTACGTCGCCGGCTTCACCGCCCCCGAGGGCAGGACCATGGGCCACGCCGGCGCCATCGTCTCCGGCTCGACGGGCACGGCCCAGGCGAAGAAGGAAGCGCTGGAGGCCGCGGGCGTGAAGGTCGGCACCACCCCGTCGGAGACGGCGCGGCTGGCCCGCGAGGCCCTCGGGTGACCGGCACCGAGGACCTCCTCGCCCGGCGGCGGGGCGCGGCGGCCCGCGTCCCCCTCGATCCGGGCGCCAGGTCGCCGGCCAGCGGGGTCGCCGTACTCGCCTGCATGGACGCCCGGCTGGGCGTGGAGGCCATGTTCGCGCTGCGGCCGGGCGACGCCCACGTCATCCGCAACGCGGGCGGCTGCGTCACCCCCGACGCACTCGACTCCCTGCGGCTGAGCCAACTGCGCGGCGGCACCCGCGAGGTGGTGCTCGTGCACCACGAGGACTGCGCGGCGCTCGACGACCCGGCCGGCGACCTCGTGCGCTGCCTCGAACTGCTCGCGGAGAGCCCCCGGCTGCCCCACAGGGACGTGGTGCGCGGCTTCCTCTACACGCGCGGCGGCGAACTGCGCGAAGTCCGCCCCCGACGAGCGGAGACACCCTCGTGACCCTCATCCTCAAGCCCGGCACGGCCTGGCCGGACGCCTGGGCGCGCTGCCGCGCGGCGGCGCCCGAGGCGTTCGGCGACGAGCGCGTGCTGAACCTGTGGAACGGCGTCTGGACGGCCGACGGCCGCCCGCTGCCGGCCACGTCGCCGGTGGACGGCACCCCGATCGCCGGACCGCCCCGGCTGGACGCGGCCACCGCGCACGCCGCGGTACGCACCGCTCTGGACGCGCACCGGAGCTGGCGGCACGTGCGGCTCGCGGAGCGCAAGGCGCGGGTGTCGGCGGCGCTGGACGCCATCGAGGAGCACCGCGACCTGCTCGCGCTGCTCCTCGTCTGGGAGATCGGCAAGCCCTGGCGGCTGGCCACGGCCGACGTGGACCGCGCCGTGGACGGCGTGCGCTGGTACGTCGGGGAGATCGACGGCATGCTCGCCGGCCGCACTCCCCTGCCGGGGCCGGTGAGCAACATCGCGAGCTGGAACTACCCGATGAGCGTGCTGATGCACGCCATGCTCGTCAGCACCCTGGCGGGCAACGCGGCGATCGCCAAGACCCCGAGCGACGGCGGGGTGGCGTGCCTGACCCTGGCCTGCGCGCTCGCGGTACGCGCGGGCCTGCCGCTGACGCTGGTCTCGGGCGGCGGCGGCGAGCTGTCCGGGGCGCTGGTGCGGGCACCGGAGCTGGGCTGCGTGTCCTTCGTCGGCGGGCGCGACACCGGCGGCCGGGTGGCCGCCGCGCTGGCCGGCCTGGACAAGCCGCACGTGCTGGAGCAGGAGGGGCTGAACTGCTGGGGGGTGTGGAACTACTCGGACTGGCCGGCGCTCACCGCACAGGTGCGCAGGACCTTCGACTACGCCAAGCAGCGCTGCACCGCCTACCCCCGGTTCGTCGTCCAGCGCGCCGCCTTCGCCGACTTCCTGGCGGCGTACCTGCCGGCGGTCGCCTCCGTGCGCGTCGGCCACCCGCTGGCCGTGGCCCGGCCCGGCGACCCGCTGCCGGAGCTGGACTTCGGGCCGCTGATCAACGCCGCCAAGGCCAAGGAGCTGGCGGACCTCGTGGCGCACGCGGTGGACCGGGGCGCGGTGCCGCTCCACCGGGGGCGGCTCGCGGACGCGCACCTGCTGCCGGGCCAGGACACCTCCGCGTATCTCGCGCCGGTGACCCTGCTCGACCCGCCGGCCGCCTCGCCGCTGCACCACGCGGAGCCGTTCGGCCCGGTCGACTCGATCGTGCCGGTGGACACCGAGGCGGAGCTGCTGGCGGCGATGAACGCCTCCAACGGCGCTCTGGTCGCCACCCTCTCCTGCGACGACCCCGAGTTCTACGACCGGGTGGCGCCGCAGATACGGGCGTTCAAGACCGGCCGCAACGCGCCGCGTTCGCGCGGGGACCGGGCCGAGCTGTTCGGCGGCGCCGGCGCCTCGTGGCGCGGCGCGTTCGTCGGCGGGCACCTTCTGGTGCACGCGTTCAGCGAGGGCGCGGCGGCCGAACGGCCGCCGGGCAACTTCCCCGATTATCAGCTCATGCCCTGATGAACGCGCGTAACACGGATTGAACGGCTCATCACAGGCGCGCAGTTGCAACTTGGCATGGACATGGGTTTCAGGGGGCAGGGTGTGGTTACCACTCGGTACAACCTCACCCCCAGGGGGTTCCATGAGAACTGCCCGGCCCTTGCGGCTCCTGCTGGGCTTCCTCGTCGCCACCACCGTGGCGCTGCTCGGCAGCGTGCCGGCCCATGCCGGTGAACCCGCGAACGCCGCCGCCGCCGAGAACTACGTCGCGCTCGGCGACTCCTACGCCTCCGGCGTGGGCGCCGGCTCGTACGACTCCGGCAGCGGCGACTGCAAGCGCAGCAACAACGCCTACCCGGTGCTGTGGAAGAACGCGCACGCCCCGGCGTCCTTCTCCTTCACCGCCTGCTCCGGCGCCCGTACGGGCGACGTCATCAACAACCAGCTCGGCCCGCTCAACTCCTCCACCTCCCTCGTTTCCATCAGCATCGGCGGCAACGACGCGGGCTTCGCCGATGCCATGACCACCTGTGTGCTCCAGGGCGAGTCGGCCTGTATCAACCGCATCAACCAGGCGCGCACCTATATCTCAGGCACCCTGCCCGGACGGCTGGACGCGGCGTACGACGCGATCTCCGCCCGCGCTCCCAACGCGCAGGTCGTCGTGCTCGGCTACCCGCGGATGTACAAGCTCAACGGCGGCTGCATCTTCGGCCTCAGCGAGCGCTCCCGGACCGCCATCAACGGCGCCTCGGACCTGCTGAGCGACGTCACCGCCAAGCGCGCGGCCGACCACGGCTTCGCGTACGGCGACGTCCGGCCGACGTTCTCCGGGCACGAGATCTGCTCGGACAGCGAGTGGCTGCACAGCGTCACCTTCCCCATCGGTGACTCGTACCACCCGACGGCGGCCGGCCAGTCCGGCGGCTACTACCCCGTGTTCAACGCCCTGGGCTGACCGCCCCTGGCACCGCGGAGAGCACCTCGCGGGCGGCCGCCACCGCGGCCGCCCGCTCCGCCGCGACCAGCCCCAGCCGGGTGCGCCGGTCCAGCAGGTCGCCCTCGTCGAGGGCGCCTTCGTGGCGTACGGCCCAGGCCAGCTCGGCGCCGGTGACCGGGTACCCCGGGACGACCGGCGCGGCGAGCGCCGGCTCGGCGGCGGCCAGCGCCTGCACCGCCGGCGCCTCCGTCCCGTAGCGCTGCACCAGCCGGCGCGGCGCGTCGAGCCCGGCCAGTTCCGCCGCGGGCGCGGCGCCGACGAGCGGCAGCCGGGCGGTGCGGCAGGGACCCGCCGTCAGCCCCGCACCGGCCACGGCCGAGTCGACGGCGTCCTCGGCCATCCGCCGGTACGTCGTCAACTTGCCGCCGACGACGGTGACCACGCCGTCCGGCGAGGTGAGGACCGCGTGCCGGCGGGAGAGGTCTGCGGTGCTGCCGCCGCTCTCCAGCAGCGGGCGCAGCCCGGCGAACGCGCCGACGACGTCCGACCTGCGCACCGGCACGTCGAGCGCGGAGTCCAGGACGTCCAGCAGGAAGCCCACGTCCGTCTCCGGCGCCGCCGGCACGTCCGGCACCTCGCCGTCGACCGGCTCGTCGGTCAGCCCCACGTACACCCGGCCGTCGTCCTGCGGCAGCACCAGCGCGAACCGGCCGGTCGCCCCGGGGATCGGGATGTGCACCCCGGCCCCGCCGGGCTGGCGCCCCATCCCCAGCGCCTCGGCGCGCAGCACCAGGTGCGTACCGCGCGACGGGCGCAGCCGCACGCCGGGCACCAGCGAACCGGCCCACACCCCGGCCGCGTTGACCACCGCGCGGGCCCGGATTCGCAGCCCCTCCCCCGTCGTCCCGTCGCGGACGACCGCGCCGGAGCCGGTCAGCTCCACCGCCCGCACCCGGGTCAGCACCCGGGCGCCGTACCCCGCGGCCGTCCGCGCCACGGCCGTCACCAGCCGGGCGTCGTCGGACAGCTGCCCGTCCCAGGACAGCAGCCCGCCGCGCAGCCCGTACCGCCGCAGTCCGGGCACGAGTTGGCCGGTCTCCACCGCGGAGAGCCGGCGGGGCGCGGGCAGCGCGGCGCGCGAGGTGCGCGCGGCGGCGCGCAGCAGGTCGCCGGAGCGCAGCCCGGCCCAGGCGACGGCGGCCTGGGCGCGGGAGGTCAGCGGGGTGAGCGGGATGACGAACGGCTGGGCGTGCACGAGGTGCGGCGCGATGCGCTCCAGCAGCGCGCCGCGCTCCACCGCGCACTCGCGGGCGATGCCGACCTGCCCCGAGGCCAGGTAGCGCAGCCCGCCGTGGATGAGCTTGCTGCTCCAGCGCGACGTGCCGAACGCCAGGTCGTGCGCGTCGATCGCGGCGACGGAGAGCCCGCGCGCGGCGGCGTCCAGCGCGACCCCGGCGCCGGTGGCGCCGAGCCCGACGACCAGCAGGTCGACCCGCTCGCCGGCGGCCAGCCCGGCCAGCTCGCGGGCGCGGCGGGGGGCGTTGAGGGAGAAGTCCCGGGGGGCGCGTCCGGTGTCCTGCACGGTCATGGCGAGAGCATCCTCTCCAGCACCCCGCGCAGCTCGCGCTCGAACGCGGCGGTGCCGAGGTCGGGGTCGTCCTCGTCGGTCATGGTGCGCATCGAGAAGGTGAAGGACTGCACGACGAGCAGCGCGGCCCTGGCCTGCCGCACCGCGTGCCCCTCGCGCACGGAGCCGTCGGCGTGCCCCTTGCGCACGTCGTCGGCGATCAGGTCAAGCAGGACGTCCTGGCTGGCGCCGCGGCGGTCGAGCATGTACGGCAGCAGCAGTTCGGGGTCCACGTCGAGGATCTTGCGGAAGAGCGGGTGCGCGCGGAGCGCGCGCGAGCCCTCCGTGAGCCCCGCGACGAGCGTCTCGCGCGCGTTCGCCGCGCCGTCCGCGGCGGGGAGCGCCCCGCGCGCGACGTCGATCCACTCGCGCGTCATGAGATCGCCGACCAGCGACTGCACGTCGGGCCAGCGGCGGTACAGCGTCATCCGCGACACGCCCGCGCGGCGGGCCACGTCCGTGAGCGTGGTGCGGCGCACGCCCACGGCCAGGACGCAGTCCCGCAGCGCGTCGAGCGCGAGGTCGTCCAGCGAGGGCTTGTGACGTTTCGACTTCACCTGTCACAGTGTAACGAGGATGGCGGCGGAGGAAACCCCTCCGGCCGGGGTGCACCCGTACGGGAGGTTCGCGTTGGACATGCGGTGGAACGGGTGGGGCGACCCCGCGCAGGCGGCGCCGCTCCCCGACGGCGTCCGCGACCTGCTGCGCGACCTGCTGGGGGTGCGCCCGGCGGACACGCCGCCGGCGGCCCTCGCGGACCTCGGCGTGCCGGCGCCGCGGCTCGGCGCGGACGTCCTCGACGCGCTCGCGCGGGCGGCGGGCGGCGCGGAGCACGTGCGCACCGACGCGGCGAGCCGGGTGCGGCACACCCGCGGCAAGTCCACGCCCGACCTGCTGCGCATCCGCGCCGGCGAGGTCGCGGACGCGCCTGACGCGGTGGTGCTGCCGGGCGGACACGACGAGGTGCTGGCGGTGCTGCGGGCCTGCGCCGAGCGGCGGGTGGCGGTGGTGCCGTTCGGCGGCGGCACGTCGGTGACGGGCGGCCTCGCGCCGTACGCGGACGGAAGCGGCTTCTCCGGTGTGGTGGCCCTCGACCTGCGGCGCCTGGACCGGCTGACGGCGCTCGACGAGGTCGCCCGCACCGCGGACCTCGACGCCGGGCTGCGCGCGCCGGAGGCCGAACGGCTGCTCGGCGAGCGGGGGTTCACCCTCGGGCACTTCCCCCAGTCGTTCGAGTGGGCGACGATCGGCGGCTTCGCCGCGACGCGCGGCAGCGGGCAGGCGTCCGCGGGCTACGGGCGGTTCGACGAGATGGTCGTCGGCCTGACGGTGGCGACGCCGGCGGGCCCGATGCGGCTGGGCCGGGCGCCGCGCTCGGCGGCGGGGCCGGATCTGCGGCAGCTGGTGCTGGGGTCCGAGGGCGCGTTCGGGGTGATCACCTCGGTGACCGTACGGGTGCGGCCGCTGCCGCAGGTGCGGGCGTACGAGGGCTGGCGGTTCGGCTCCTTCGAGCAGGGCGCGGCGGCGCTGCGCGCGCTGGCGCAGGACGGGCCGCTGCCGACGGTGCTGCGGCTGTCCGACGAGACCGAGACGATGGTGGGCCTGGCCCGCCCCGAGGACATCGGCGCGGCGGGCGGGGCCCGGTCCGGCGGGTGCCTCGTCGTCACCGGCTACGAGGGCGCGGCGGGCGAGGCGGCGGACCGCCGCGCCGGTGCACGGGTCGCCCTGCGGGCGGCGGGCGGGGAGCTGCTGGGCGAGGAGCCGGGCGCGGCCTGGGCCGAGGGCCGCTACCGGGCCCCGTACCTGCGCGACGCCCTGCTGGACGCCGGTGCCTTCGCGGAGACGCTGGAGACCGCGGGCTTCTGGCCGGCGCTGCCCCGGCTGTACGAGGCGGTGCGCGGGGCGCTGACGGAGACGCTGACGGCGGCCGGGACGCCGCCACTGGTGATGTGCCACATCTCGCACGTGTACGAGACGGGCGCGTCGCTGTACTTCACGGTGGTCGGCGCCCGCGGCGACGACCCGC
Organism: Streptomyces aculeolatus; assembly: GCF_020400605.1. Taxonomy (GTDB): domain Bacteria; phylum Actinomycetota; class Actinomycetes; order Streptomycetales; family Streptomycetaceae; genus Streptomyces; species Streptomyces aculeolatus. The sequence continues at coordinate 46,007 of NZ_JAINRD010000008.1, forward strand.
TGGGTGCGTGGGAGCGCGCCAAGCGGGCGGCGAGCGACGCGATCCTGGAGTGCGGCGGCACGATCACGCACCACCACGGCGTGGGCACCGACCACCGCCCGTGGTACGCCCGGGAGATCGGCCCGCTGGGCGTGGCGGCGCTGCGGGCGGTCAAGTCGACGCTGGACCCGGCGGGCATCCTCAACCCGGGGGTGCTGCTGCCGCGGGCGGACGAGTGAGCGGGGCGCCGGGCCCCCGGGCCCGCCCCGGGGGCGCCACGTTGCGCCGCCCTCCCCCGGACCCCGGGTGACCTCCTGACCGTTGTACGCACCCCAGAACCGGAGGCCGCCATGCGCCGCTTCACCGCCATCGTCAATCCCGCCGCCGGCCGGGCCGCCGGGGCGGCGGCGCTCATTCCGCTCGCCCGGGCGCTGCGGGGCGCGGGGGCGCAGGTCGAGGCGGAGTACAGCCGCGGGTTCGGGCACGCCGCCGAACTCGCCCGGCGCGCCGCCGAGTCGGGCCGTACCTTGCTCGCGGTCGGCGGCGACGGGATGGCCGGGACCGTGGCCGGGGCGCTCGCGGGGACCGACGCGGTGTGCGGGCTGGTGCCCGGGGCGGTCGGGCGCAACGCCGTCGCGCGGGCGCTGGGGCTGCCGCGGGGGTCCGAGGAGCTGGCGGAGCTGCTGCTGCGCGGCGAGCCGCGGCCGGTGGACGTGCTGCGGGTCGAGGGCGCCGAGCGGCCCCCGGACGTGGCTCTCGGCGCGGTGTGGATCGGCGCCGGCGCGGCCCGCACGGCGCCCGGCCGCACGCTGGCCGCGCGGCGCTCGGCGCTCTTCCGGATCACGGTGGACGGCACGCCGTACGAGTTGCGCGGCCACACCGCCGTCGTCGCCAACGCCCCCTGCCCCGGCGCTCCGGCGCCCTCCGCCGCCGCTCCCGGGATCCGGCTCGACGACGGCGCGCTGGACGTCGCCGTGCTCGGCGGCGGCCCGGGGCGGCGGACGCGGCCGCGCGGCGAGCCGCTGCGCGGGCAGAGCGTGCTGGTCGAGGCCGACCGCCCGCTGCCGTACACGCTCGACGGCATCCCCGCGCCCGCCCTGCCGCTGACCGCGCACGTGCTGCCGGCGGCGCTGCGGGTGCTGCGGTGACGGCCGGGCCCCCGGCACCGTGCGGTGCCGGGGGCCCGGGTCGTACGTCGTGCGTCATGCGTCGTGCGTGCTGCGCGGTGCTCCGGTGCGTGGACCGCTCCGGTTACGGGATGGTGGCCCCGTACTCGTCGAGGGCCGCGACCACCGGCTCGAAGAACGTCTCGCCGCCGTTGGTGCAGTCACCGCTGCCGCCCGAGGTCAGGCCGAGCGCGTCACTGCCCGCGAAGAGCGAGCCGCCGCTGTCGCCGGGCTCGGCGCAGACGTCGGTCTGGATCAGACCGTCGACCGTGCCCTCCGGGTACGTCACCGACACGTCGAGCGCGACGACGGTGCCGTCGTGGAGCTGCGTGGTGCTGCCGCTGCGCTGCACGGTCTCGCCGACCGTGGCCTCACGCGCGCCGGTGATCTCCTGGGCGCTGCCGTCGTAGGTGTTGACCTCGCTCGGGTGCTCGACGTCCGCCGTGTACTTGACCAGCGCGCGGTCGTTGCCCGGGAAGGTCGCGCCCTCGGCCTCGCCGATGACGGGCCCGCCCGAGGTCTCCGACCAGGAGCTGCCGCCGAGCTCGACGCAGTGACCGGCGGTCAGGAAGTACGGCTCCCCGCCCTTGGTCACGTTGAAGCCGAGCGAGCAGCGGGAGCCGCCGGTGTAGATGGCGTCGCCGCCGGAGATGTACGGCTTGAACGTGCCCTCGCTGCGCTTGAGCACGGCCTTGCCGTCCTGCGCCGCGACCTCCTTCTTCAGCTGGGCCAGTGCGGCGCCCTTGACCGTGCTGTCGGCGGTGACGACGACCTGGTTGGTGACCGGGTCGAGTGCGCGCGACGTGCCGGCGGTGGCGCCCTGGGTGAGGTCCGCCTTCGCGGCCCTGAGCTCCTTCGTGGTGTTGTCGACGGTACGGGCCCGCGCGCCGGCCGCCTCTGCCTGCTCGGCTGCCTCGTCGTTCACGACGTTGACGACGAGTTCCTTCGCCTGGGCGTCGTAGTACGCCCCTGCGGCCCCGCCCTTGAGGTCCTGGACGAGGGTGCCGGCGAGTTCGCTCGCCGCGGTCGACGACAGCGTGTCGGCGACGGGCTCACTCGGGGTGGCGTTGGCGGTGGCGAGCGTCAGACTGCCGGCGATCAGCGCGGCAGCGCCGACGCCCGCGATGGCGTACCGGCTCTTGGATATGGCTCGATACCTCAACGTGCTGCCTCCTATGGGGGGTTGGATCCGCCCGGTGACGGGTGGACTCTGGAGGATTTAGTTGGACATGCGCATGCCAAGCAGCGAACGGATTTATCACTGCCAGACAACTCGCCGAGTATGACTAACCCGTGAGTAGCACACAAGGCCACGCCCCTTGTGTGCCAGATCACTTGAGGCCGGGGCAACAGAACGCGTCCAAGTGCTCATCCCCGGGGACGCCCGCGGGAGGCTCCGACGGGCCCCGGCACAGGCGCCGTTGCCGGGCGCACACAGGGCGCGCGGTCCGCACCGTGCTCCCCCGCGGACTCCGGAGCCCCGGCGGCGACGGCGGGAGACGGCGCCCGACCGGCGCGCCCCGACCCGTACCGCCGGGTGCGCCCCCTCGCCCGCGCCGGGCGCGGTGTGCAAGCCTCGGGGTCATGAGAAAGCTGGTGGCAGGGGTGGACGGCTCGGACGCGAGCCTCGCGGCGCTCGACTGGGCGGCGGCCGAGGCGGTGCGGCACGGCGCGGAGCTGCGGATCGTGTACGCGCCGCTGTGGGAGCCGTACGAGCGCACGTGGCCGGAGTTCACCGCCGACCGGCCGCGGGGCCGGAGCGTGGCGGAGCACGTCCTCGCGACCGCGGGCGAGCGCGCCCGCGCGCAGGCGCGGGGAGTGGCCGTCGAGGCGGAGCTGCTCTCCGGCGACCCGGTGCCGGCGCTGCTGCGCGAGGCGGACAAGGGCACGGTGCTGGTCGTCGGCGACCGGGGCCGCGGCGGGCACGACGCGCTGCCGCTGGGCTCCGTGGCGCTGACGGTGGCGGCGCGGGCGGCCTGCCCGGTGGTGGTGGTACGGGGCGAAGAGGCGGCGCGGCGCGGCGAGTTCGGCCGGGTCGTCCTCGGCACCGGGAACGACGGGGCGGAGCCGGCGGCGGTGGACTTCGCGTTCCGGGCGGCGCAGGCCCGCGGCTGCGCGGTGACGGCGGTGCACTCCTGGCGCTCGCCGGAGCGGGGCGTGGCGACGCACGCGCACACCCTGGGCGGGGCGCCGGACCCGCGGATGCGGGAGGCCGAGTGGGCGCTGGGCCGCGCGGTGCGCGCGGCGGTGGAGCGGCACCCGGACGTCCCGCTGGAGCGGCAGTCGCCGGAGGGCCTGCCGCGCGACACGCTGCTGGCCGCGGCCGCCGGGGCGGACCTGGTGGTCCTCGGCGCCCGCCGCACCCCGCTCGTGGACGCGACGGCGGGCGCGGGGGCGACGGGTATACAGCTGGGCCCGGTCAGCCACGGGGTGCTGCACCTGGCACCGTGCCCCGTCGCGGTGATCAGGGAGAACTAGGCTCTGCCGTTTGGATCTTCGCCGGGCTCGCGGCGGCTGGACCCAAACGACAGACCCTGGAGTGGCCAGAGCGGTCCCCCCGTGTCCGACCCCCTTCGTAGGGTGGCGGCATGGTGATCACTACCGCGCACCGCCGCGCCCGGCTCGCACGGCGGCAGCTGCTCGTCGGCTCCGCCCGCGGCACCCGGCCCGAGGAGGTCGCCGAGGCGCTCGCGGGGCTGCACGCGACCGACTCGCCGACCGTCGCGCTGTCCGCGCGTGCCCGGCTGCGCGAGCCGTCGCTCGCCGCGCTGGACCGTGCACTGTATGAAGAGGTGTCGCTGCAGCGGATGCACGCCATGCGGCGCACGCTGTGGGTGGTGCCCACGGACCTCGTGCCCGTGTTCCGCTTCGCCGTCGCCGAGACCGTCGCCGCGCGCGAGCGCGCGCTGCTGCTGAAGCAGCTCGCCACCGCCGGGCCGCAGTACGACGACGCATGGCTGGCCGCCGCGCAGGACCGCGCGCTGGCCGCGCTCGCGGAGCTGGGCGAGGCGAGCGCGGCCGAGGTCACGGCGGCGGTGCCGGAGCTGGGGGTGACGTACACCCTCTATCCGGGGAAGTCGTACGAGTCGCGCCACCGGGCCGGCAGCGGGGTCATGCGGGTGCTGGGCATGGAGGGCCGGATCCGGCGCACCAGGCCGCTCGGCGGCTGGACGTCGGGGCAGTTCCGCTTCGCGGTGGCACCGCCGGTGGCGCCGGTGGAGCCGGCGCGGGCGCGCGCGGAGCTGGTGCGGCGCTGGCTGGCGGCGTTCGGCCCGGGCACGCTCGCGGACGTCAAGTGGTGGACCGGGCTGCCGCTGGGCCAGGTCCGCGCCGCGCTGGCGGAGCTGGCGGCGGCGGAGGTGGCGCTCGACGGGGGCGTCGGGTACGTACTGCCGGACGATCTCGTTGAGGACCCGGACCCGGGCCCGTGGGCGGCGCTGCTGCCCGGCCTCGACCCGGCCACGATGGGCTGGCGCGACCGCGACTGGTACACGGACCCGGCCCACCGCACCCGGCTCTTCGACAGCGCCGGGAACGCCGGGCCCACCGTCTGGTGGCGGGGCGAGATCGTCGGGGCCTGGGCGCAGCGCCGTGACGGCGCCGTCGTGCACCGGCTGCTGGCGGACCGCGGGGCCGAGGCCCGGCGGGCCGTCGCGGAGGAGGCGGAGCGGCTGGAGGGCTGGCTCGCGGCCGAGGGGCTCGTGGTCAGCTTCCCGGCGCCCATGAGCAAGGAGCTGACCGGCTGATGCGCCGCTCCGGGCACCCCCTTCACCGAGGGTGCGGACAGGTAAAGGACAAGCAATGTCCGTTTTGTCAGTAGAAGTCTGTTTCCACTTGTGACCTCGGGCACATGGGCTGCGTCACATACGAAGCGCGGTCGTACGTCGCCCCCGGCGCGGGGAGGCTTGGACGCCCCAGCGGAGGGGCGGCCCCGGCGGCTTGTCGCACTATGCGCGGTAGTAACTGGGGTGCGTGCATTCCCGGTTTATGTCCGTTAAAACTTCCCGAGTCGCTCGGTTTTGCCGACTCCGGCGGCCGTCCCCCTCCGGCACACGGAAATGAGAACCGCTCACATGTCTGCTTCCGCCATTCAGCGCCCCGCGCTCCCCGCCCGTCGACGACTGCTGGCCGCAGGCGGCTGGGCCGCCGCGGCCGTAGCCCTCACCGTCGCGATAGCCCCGCAGGCCGCCGCCGAACCGCGCAGCGCCGCCCCCGCGGCCCCCGTCGCCGCGCCCGCGACGGTCGGCACGACCCTGGACGAGTGGATCAACGAGGCGCTCGTCGTCATGGAGCGCAACGGCATCCCCGGCACGTACGACGGGATCCACCGCAACATCCTGCGGGAGTCCAGCGGCAACCCGCACGCCATCAACAACTGGGACATCAACGCCGTCAACGGCGTCCCCTCGCAGGGCCTGCTCCAGGTGATCCCGCCCACGTTCGCCGCCTACCACGTGGCCGGCACCTCGACGAACATCACCGACCCGGTCGCCAACATCGTCGCCGCGTGCAACTACGCCGCCGACAGGTACGGCACGATCGACAACGTCTTCGGCGCCTACTGAGCCCGCCGCGCTCCGTCCCCCTCGCGGCCTTCCCCGCGCGCACGTGAGCCCCGGGACCCCGCCGTCCGGCACTCTCTCTCCCCCCGCCGGACGACGGGGTCCCGGCCTGCCGTGCGCCCGTCACACCCGCGACCGGAATTCACCCCTCCGTTAGTCCGCCCCGTCTTCGCCGGGTTCCCGCCCCAGGTCAGAAGGCCCGCAGCGGCCGGCGCCCGGCCGTCTCGCGGCGGCATCCACCCCTCCGCATGGCTTAGCGTTGGCCCGTGCACAACAGGGAACCCACGCAGGTGATGCGCTGCTGGACGGTGGCGGCCGCCGTGGTCGCCGTCGTCTCCGGCGGCGTCGGCGCGTGGGCGTACGCCGGGACCGGCGCCACCGGCGCCGACCTCCTGCGCGACCTCGCCGTCGGCTGGGCCTACGCGGGCGCCGGGCTGGCCGCCTGGTGGCGGCGCCCCGCCAACGCGACCGGGGCGCTCATGACCGCCGTGGGCGTCACCTGGTTCCTCGGCAACCTGCAGGGCACCACCGTCCCGGCGCTCTTCGCCGTCGGCGCCTGGTGGGAGGGCCTGAACATCGCCGTCCTCGCCCACCTCGTCCTCGCCTACCCCGACGGCCGCACCGACTCCCCCGCGGCCCGCCGCCTGGTGCTCCTCGGCTACGGCCTGGTGGCCACCGGCGGCCTGCTGCGGACCCTGGCCTTCGACCCTGCGGCCCACCCCGGCGGCTCCTACCTCGCCTGCCGCGACTGCGGCCCGAACCCGCTCTTCACCGCCTCGCTCGGCGACCTCTTCCCCACCTTCGACGCCGGCTACCGCGCCATCGGCTGGGCCGTCTCGCTCGCCGTGGTGGCCGCGGTCGTACGGCGCTGGCGGCGCGCCTCCGTCGCCCGCCGCCGCGCGCTGCTGCCCGCCTGGCTCGCGGTCGTCGTCGCCACGTCCTTCCTGCTGTGGGACGTGCTCGTGGTGCTCGTGCCCGCCGGCGAGCCGGTCGAGGGCGCCGTGGGCGTGTTCTCGGACGTGGCCCAGACCGCGGTGCCGCTCGCCTTCCTCGTCGGGCTGCTGCGCATGCGGCTGCAGCGCGCGGAGGTCGGCGGGCTGGTGATGGAGGTCGGCGGCGACCCGGACCCGGGCCGGCTGCGCGAGGCGCTGGTGCCGGTGCTCGGCGACCCGGGGCTGCGGCTCGGGGTGTGGCGGCCGGAGGCCCGCGCGTACGTGGACGCCGCGGGCGAGCCCGTCGAGGAGGCGGCGGCGGGCAGCACCCGGATCGACGCGGCCGGCGGCGCCCCGCTGGCGCTGCTGCGCCACGACCCGGCGGTGGCGGAGGACGAGGAACTGCTGCGCTCCGCGGTGGCCGCGCTGCGGCTCGCGCTGGAGAACGTCTGGCTCCAGGCCGAGGCCCGGGCGGCGGGCGCCCGCGTCGTCGAGGCCGCGGACAGCGAGCGCCGGCGGCTGGAGCGGGACCTGCACGACGGGGCGCAGGCGCGGCTGGTCTTCGCGCTGATGACGCTGCGCCGGGTGGAGAAGGGCCTGGCCGACCACCCCGACGAGGAGCTGCGCCGGTCCGTCGGCGAGGTGGAGCGGAGCCTGCGGCTGGCCGTCGAGGAGCTGCGCGGCCTCGCGCACGGCATCCACCCGGCGGTGCTGACCCGCGAGGGCCTGGCCTCCGCGCTGCGGGAGCTGGCCGGGCGGGCGGAGCTGCCGGTGGTGGTGGCCGCGGAGGACCGGCGCTTCGCGCCGCACGTCGAGGCCACCGCGTACTTCACGGTCAGCGAGGCGCTGGCGAACTCCGCCAAGCACGCCCGCGCCCGGGCCGTCAGCGTCAGCGCCCGCCACCGCGACGGCCGGCTGGTCGTGGAGGCCGTGGACGACGGCGTCGGCGGCGCCCGGCACGACCACCTCGGCGGCGGGCTGCGCGGGCTGGCCGACCGGGTCTCGGCGGTGGGCGGGGTGCTCACGGTGCACAGCCCGCCGGGCGGAGGCACGCGCGTGGTCGCGGAGCTGCCGTGCGAGTGATCGTCGCCGAGGACTCCGCCATCCTGCGCGAGGGCATCGTGCGGCTGCTGGGGGACGCGGGCATCGCGGTCCCCGCGCAGTGCGGCGACGCGGACCCGCTGCTCGCCCTGGTCGAGCGGCACCGCCCGGACGCCGTGCTGCTCGACATCCGGATGCCGCCGACGCACACCGACGAGGGGCTGCGGGCCGCGGCGGCGATCCGCTCCCGGCACCCGGGCACGGGGGTGCTGCTGCTGTCGCAGTACGTCGAGACCGGCGCGGTCGTGCGCGCGCTCACCGAGGACCCGCGGGGCTTCGGCTATCTGCTGAAGGAGCGGGTCGCCGACGCGGACGAACTGGCCGGCGCGCTGCGCCGGGTGGCCGCCGGCCAGAGCGTCGTGGACCCGCGGGTGGTCACGCACCTCATGCGGTCGCCGCGCGCGGCCGGGCCGCTGGCCGGGCTGACGGCCCGGGAGCGGGACGTCCTGGCGCTGATGGCGGAGGGGCGGTCCAACGAGGCCATCGCACGGGACCTGGTGATCGGCGGCAAGACCGTCGAGACGCACGTGCGGAACATCTTCACCAAGCTGGACCTGGACGCGGACGTCGCGGGGCACCGCCGGGTGCTCGCCGTCCTGACCTATCTGCGCGGCTGAACGCCCCCGCCGGGGCAGGCCGCACCCCCGCGGCGGCAGCCCCGGACCGGCGGCGCACCCGGCCGCGTACGCCCGCGCCGCAGCGCCGCGCACAGGCCGCGGTGCCGGCCGCCGCTCCGCGGCGATCCCCCACGCGCGCCCCCGTCGTCCCCCGCGCATCCCCGCGCGCCCGCCGCGGAGCGGAGCCGGTGCGGACCACCGTAGCCGCGCGCCGGGGACCCGGCCTCAGGGCTGACCCTGAACTTCCGCCTCCGCAACGCGGCACCCCCGCGCGGCCGCAACCGGGACAGGACCGTCCGCTTCCTCCGGCCGCGGGGCCAACTCCCCCACCGGATACGGCAGGATGGCGGGCACGCCGGATCGCACAGGCGTCCGGACGTGCACCCGTTCCCGAACGAAGACAGGTATCAAGGTGAACCGAGCCCTCACTCTGCACGATCTGGTCGTCGCCGGCTGCGCGATCCTCGGCGGCATCGGCGCCGGCCTGCTGCTGCGCGTGCTGCTGGGCTGGCTGGGCAAGGGCGCGACGCGGACGAGCTGGGCCGGCGACGACATCCTCGTCGGCGCCCTGCGCACGATGGCCCCCTGGGGCGCGCTGGCCGGCGGCGTGTCGATCGCCGCCGCCTCGCTGCCGCTGAAGCGCCCGGTCGAGCACACCGTGGACCAGATCGTGGTGGCGGTGCTCATCCTGACGGTCACCGTCGCCGCCGCCCGCGTCGTCGCGCAGCTCATGGGGGTCCGCTCGCAGGGCGTGGGCTCGGCCACGATCCTGGTGAACATCACGCGCATCGCCGTGCTGGCCATCGGGCTGCTGATCCTGCTGGAGACCCTGGGCATCTCCATCGCCCCGCTGCTCACCGCGCTCGGCGTCGGCGGCCTGGCGGTCGCGCTGGCGCTGCAGGACACGCTCGCCAACCTCTTCGCCGGGGTGCACATCCTGGCGTCCAAGACGGTGCAGGTCGGCGACTACATCCGGCTCAGCAGCGGCGAGGAGGGCTACGTCACCGACATCAACTGGCGCAACACCGTGATCCGCACCCAGTCGGACAACCTCGTCGTCATCCCCAACGACCAGCTCGCCAGCACCATCATGACGAACTACCACCGCCCCGAGCAGGAGTTGTCCATCGTCGTCCAGGCGGGCGTGGCGCTCTCCAGCGACCTCGACCTGGTCGAGCGGGTGACGGTCGAGGTGGCGCAGGAGGTCATGGCGGCGGTCGAGGGCGGCGTGCCGGAGCACGACCCGGTCGTCCGCTTCCACACCTTCGGCGACTCCCGCGCCGGCTTCTCCGTGGTCCTGCGCGCCGTCGAGTTCAGCGACCAGTTCCGGATCAAGCACGAGTTCATCAAGCGGCTGCAACTGCGCTACCGGGAAGAGGGCATCGAGATCGCCCACCCGGTCCGCAACGTCGTCCTGCACCACCAGGACGCCCCGGCGCTGCTGCCGCGCCAGCGCGGGGCGTCGGACGTCCCCGCCGCGGGCAAGACCCTCGGCTGAACCGCGGCGTCCGCGGCGCCGCCACCCCTGCCTCCGTACGGCCCCGCCCGGTGATCCCTCCCCGCCCGGCGGGGCCGAACCGTCCGCACTCGAGCCCTAGTTTGCTCTTTTCAAAGACAAAGTGGCGCCGATTCTGGTCGTAGGCATTGGCGTTGCGTCGAAAGAGGTCTAATCTCCAACCGGCCGCCGTCACATGTCGGGACGTGACCGGCGGGGGGACCTGAAGCCGCGCACGAGCCGCAGCGCGCGGGCCGATCAAGGACGGCGCGAACGGGCCGACCACCCAGGAGCGTGTCCAGCCGCCTTGTCGTCCAGCCCCTGGGAGGGGAAATGCTACGAAGACTGGCCCTGTTCGCCGCCGGCGCGGTAAGCGCCGCGCTGCTGGTCGCGCCCGGCGCGACCGCGGCGGCGCCGGACGCCGCCGAGCAGCCGCCGCCTGACTCCGCCTTCGAGAAGATCACACTCAACGACCGCCCGGGCGAGCCGCTCGACCTCGCCGTCCTGCCGGACAAGCGGGTCCTGCACGTGACCCGCGCCGGCAAGGTCTGGCTCAACGACCCGGACAGCGGCGTGAACAAGCTGGCCGCGGAACTCGACGTGTACCAGCACGACGAGGAGGGCCTGCAGAACGTCGCCATCGACCCCGACTTCCGCAAGAACAAGTGGGTCTACCTCTACTACTCGCCCCCGCTGGACACCCCGGTCGACGACCCCGACACGCCCGTCAACGAGGGCGACGCGCCCTTCGAGGGCACGCAGGAGGACTGGGACCGCTACAAGGGCTACCTGCAGCTCTCCCGGTACAAGCTCAAGGGCGACACCCTCGACCTCGCCACCGAGCAGAAGATCCTCCAGGTCCCGGTCGACCGCGGCATCTGCTGCCACGTCGGCGGCGACATCGCCTTCGACTCGAACGACAACCTGTACCTGACCACCGGTGACGACACCAACCCGTTCGAGTCGGACGGCTTCACGCCGATCGACGAACGGGACGGGCGCAACCCGGCGTTCGACGCCCAGCGGACCTCCGGGAACACCAACGACCTGCGCGGCAAGGTGCTGCGCATCAAGGTCCGCGGCGACGGCTCGTACGCGATACCCAGGGGCAACCTCTTCAAGCCGGGGACGGAGAAGACCCGGCCGGAGATCTACGCCATGGGCCTGCGCAACCCGTACCGGATGGAGATCGACCCGCAGACCGACGACGTCTACGTGGCCGACTACTCCCCCGACGCCCGCGCCGCCAGCGACTCCCGCGGCCCCGCCGGGCAGGGCAAGTGGCTGGTGCTCGACGAGCCGGCCAACTACGGCTGGCCGTACTGCGCCACCGCGAAGATGCCGTACAACGACCACGACTTCGCCACCGGGACCTCCGGTGAGCCCTTCGACTGCGCCGAGCCGGTGAACACCTCGCCGCACAACACCGGCCGCACCGAGCTGCCCGAGGTGGAGCAGCCGGAGGTCTGGTACTCCTACGGCCAGTCCGCCGAGTTCCCGGGCCTGGGCACCGGCGGCATCGCCCCGATGGCCGGTCCGGCGTACGAGTACGAGCGGTCGACCGAGGTGCGCAACCGGGCCGTGGCCTGGCCGCGGTACTACGACGGGACGCCGCTGTTCGCCGAGTGGGGCCGGGACTACATCAAGGAGTTCAGGCTCGACCGCTCCGGCGCCGTGGAAGCGATCAACCCGGTCGCCCAGGGGGTCGGGAAGCCGCCCGTCGACAACCCCATGGACCTGGAGTTCGGCCCGGACGGCGCCCTCTACGTCCTGGAGTACGGCGACGGCTACTTCTCGGAGAACCCGGACGCGCAGCTCTCCCGGATCGACTACATCGGCCGCACCGGCAACCACGCGCCGAAGCCCGAGCTGGCGGCCGCGCCGGTCAAGGGCCTCGCGCCCCTGACCGTCGAGTTCTCCGCGGAGGGCACCACGGACCCGGACGGTGACCAGGTGCGCTATGCCTGGGACTTCGACGGTGACGGCAGGACCGACTCCACCGACGTCAGCCCCTCGTACACGTACGAGGAGGACGGCACCCACAAGGCGGCCCTGAAGGTCACCGACAGCAGGGGCCGGGCGGCGTACAAGGACATCGACGTCACCGTGGGCAACCAGGCCCCGGTCGTGACCCTCGTCAAGCCCGTCGACGGCCAGGACTTCCACTTCGGCGACGCGGTGCAGTTCGAGGTCACGGTGACCGACGAGGCCGAGGTGGACTGCAGCAAGGTCCAGGTCCACTACATCGTGGGCCATGACGCCCACGGCCACCCGCAGAGCACCACCGCGGGCTGCAGCGGCACGATCCAGACCGAGCCCGTCGCGGGCCACGACCCCTCCGAGGGCAACGTCACCGGCGTGTTCGTCGCCGAGTACACCGACGGGGGCGGACTGACCGGCAGCGACCGGGCCGTCATGAAGGCCGTCGGCTGACGTTCCGGTACGACGCGGGGTGGCGTGCGCGCGTACGCCGCCCCGCGGTTCCCACCCCGTCCACACCCGAACTTCGCAGGAGAGACTCGACATGAGCAAGCCCAGCCTGCACCGCCGTGGATTCCTCCGGGCCGCCGCCGGCACCGCGGCCGGCACCGCCGCGATCGCCGCGGGCGCCGGGGCCCTCGCGGCCCCCGCCGCCGCCCGCGGCCGCGGCACCCTGGTCCCCCGCGGCCGCATCGGCCTCCAGCTCTACAGCGTCCGCGACCAGATCCAGCAGCGCGGCTTCACGCCGGTGCTGGGGGAGCTGGCCGACCTCGGCTACAAGTACGTCGAGTTCGCCGGCTACACCTCGCCGGCCGAGCCCGACATGACCGTACCCAAGCTGCGCCAGCTGCTCGACGCCAACGGCCTGCGGGCCGGCGGCTCCCACCTCGGGCTCGACGTGCTGCTCAACGCGGACACCCGGGAGCGGGAGTTCGAGAACGCGGTAACGCTCGGCATGGAGTACGTCGGCACGGCCAGCGACTTCCCCGGCCGTACCGCCGCCGAGATCCAGGCCGGCGCCGACCGCTTCAACGAATCCGGCGAGGTCGCCCGCAGCTACGGCCTGAAGGTCTACCAGCACAACCACACCAACGAGTTCGGCCCCGTCTCCGACCGGCCCGGCGAGCGGCGCCACGACGTGTTCCTGAAGGGCACCGACCCGCGGTACGTGTTCCTGGAGCTGGACATCCTGTGGGCGTTCGGCGCCTCGATCCGCTTCCGCGACCAGCTCGGCGAGTTCGACCCGCTGGACTACGTCAACGCCGCCCCGCAGCGCTACATCGCCTTCCACGTCAAGGACGGCGTGCAGGACCCGGCGCAGACGAACCAGTACCGCGACGTCGTCTTCGGCCAGGGCGAGCTGGACTTCCGCCGGTTCTTCAGCGGGCTTCGCGCGCCGGGGGTGCCGCTGTACCTGTGGGAGCAGGACCGCGCTCCGCAGGAGCCGCAGGGCTCGATCTGGGCGGCCGAGGAGAGTTACGGCGCGATACGCGCGCTGCGCCGCCGCCCGGGCTGCTGACCCCGGTCACCGCACACGCGCAGGCAGCAGACCACGGGACCTGCGCCGCCGTTGCCGGCGGCGCAGGTCCCGCGGTCGTTGCATTCCCGCGGCGGGCCGGCCGCGGGCTCCTCCCCCGCAACCGAAACAAGGAGGTGCCCGCCGACCGGTCCGTCGCGGGTGTTCAGGCGGCGTCGCTGCGGCCCGCGGCCGCCCGGGCGACGTCGCAGGACCAGGCGGGCGCGACGCCGGTGCGCCGGCAGACCAGCAGGTACAGCGGGATCGGCGGCGTGTACGGAACGCCGTCCGCCGGCCGGTGCACCAGCCGGGGTACGGCCATCGCCCCGCCCGTACCGGGGGCCGGGCCGGAGACGGCGGCGCCCGGGGCGTAGTCGACGCCGCGCGGCCACTGCAGGCCGAGGTCGGAGCCGGCCGGCACGATCCACCACCAGCGGCTGCCGTCGGCGAAGACACAGCCGACGCGGGGCAGTCGGGCCATGACGTCGTACCCGATACGCTCCGGCACGCCCACCGCGTCGCAGCCGAGCGGCGCGGCGCCCGCGCCCGGCACGGCCAGCCGGAGCCGGCCCGCGGGCTCGGTGCGCATCATCCGGCGGCTCGCTCGCCGGCCGCACGGCCGGACCCCGGACCGCCGGACCCGGAAGCACCGGACCCGGGACCGCCGAACGCGGAACGAGCAGCCCCGGAGCGGCCGGACAGCGTGCGCGGGGCGGCGGCTCCCCCGGCCTCCGACGCCTCCCGCAGCAGCTCCGCCCAGACCACCAGGCCCGGTCCTGGCCGGGCGTCGTACGCCCCCCAGCTGCTGCTCACCGCGGTGACGAGCAGGAGCCCCCGACCCTGCTCGTCCGCGGACGACCGCTGCACCCGCAGGCTTCCCGGCTCGGCACCCTGGTCGGTGACGGCCAGCCGCAGGCGGTCGGCGCTGCAGTGCAGCTCGCACCCTATGCGCCGACTCCCCGTGTGCAGCAGTGCGTTGGTCACCAGCTCCGAGAGGACGAGGGTGGCGCTGTCGCCGACCTCGCCCTCCACCCCCCAGCGGTGCAGCTGCTCGCGGGCCAGCCGGCGGGCCACCGTGACGGCGTCCGCCCGACCTGGCACCTCGAAACCGCACCGCGACGCATCCGCCCCCGAACGGACCCCCGGCAAGCCGGGGTCCCGTGTCACGACCCCCGTGCGATGCGGCTGTGTGGACTGGCTCACATCTCAAACTATGGCCCCGCCGCGACCACTTGGCAACCCGCACTGTGAATTTTTCAGAGTTGCGGTTGCACTGTGTCCGTCAAGCTCTGGGCGTGGCACACTGCTTGAGGCAGTCCGACAGGGAGGTATGGCGTGAGCGAACCGCGGTCCGCGCCGACCGTGGGGCAGGTCGTGCTCGGGAAGCGGCTCCAGGAGCTGCGCGAGCGGGCCGGGCTCAAGCGTGAGGAAGCCGCCAGGACCCTGCGCGTCGCCCCGGCCACCGTGCGCCGGATGGAGACCGCCGAAGTCGCGCTGAAGATCCCGTACGTGCAGGTCCTGCTCCAGGCGTACGGCATCGACCGGGAGGAGATCGACTCCTTCGTCGCGCTGACCGAGGAGGCCAACCAGCCCGGCTGGTGGCAGCGCTTCCACGACATCCTGCCCGACTGGTTCAGCATGTACGTGAGCCTGGAGGGCGCCGCGTCGCTCATCAGGTCGTACGAGCCGCACTTCGTGCCCGGCCTGATGCAGACCGAGGACTACGCGCGGCACGTGCTGAAGGTCGGCTCCCTCGGCCGCGTCACGCCCGCCGAGATCGAGCGGCACGTCGCGCTGCGCATGGAGCGCCAGGAGCTGCTCACCCGCGAGCACGCGCCGCGGTTCTGGGCCGTCGTCGACGAAACGGTACTGCGCCGCCCGGTGGGCGACGGGGCGGTGATGCGCGCGCAGATCGACAAGCTCCTCGACCTCGCCTCCCTGCCCAACGTCACACTCCAGATGGCGGAGTTCCGCACCGGGCACCACCCGGGCACGTACAGCCCCTTCGTCCTCTTCCGGTTCGCCATGCCCGAGCTGCCGGACATGATCTACATGGAGTACCTCACCGGCGCCGTCTACCTCGACGGCCGGCACGAGGTGGCCACACACCTCGCCGCCCTGGACCACATGGCGGCCCAGGCGGCGACGGCGAAACGCACGAAGGACGTCCTCCGGGACTTCCGCAAGGAGCTGTGAATGGAACGCATTTACAACGGCATGCCGGCCGCGGACCTCGGCACCGAGGGCTGGCACAAGCCGTGGAGCGGCGGCAACGGCGGCAACTGCGTCGAGGCCATGAGGCTCAAGGACGGCCGGATAGCGGTACGGCACTCGGCCCACCCCGACGGTCCCGCCCTCATCTACACCCCCGGTGAGATGGACGCGTTCATCGAGGGCGCCAAGGCGGGCGAAGCCGACTTCCTGCTCTCGCGGAGCCCGGCGTGACCGCGCCCGGCGCCGTGCCCGCGCACCGACTGCGGCGCCCCCAGGTCCACTCGCCGTCCCTCCCGGACGGCGAGCCCATCCCGGCGATCGGGGGTGTGGCCCGCAGGCACTGACGCGGGCCGCCGGCCGGGAGCACAGTGAGGGAGGGGACACCCCGGGGGGGTCCCCTCCCTCGGCGTTGGCGGGGGCCGGGCGCGCAACTCCGCCCGGCGGCAGGGCACATGAAATTCCAGAAATCATGAACCGTGGGTGTACGCAGCGCTGCCTTCCGCGACGTATCGGCGTACGGTATGCCCCCGATGGCCCTCATCAGCCACTCGGGGAGGCCCGCGATGAGCGCATCTCCACTCCCGTCCCCCGGCGCCGCCGGGGCCGGCGCGCGGGCGGTCCGCGTCGGGGTGCTGCTCCCCAGGCTGCTGGAGGAGCCCGGCGCCTGGCTCGCGGAGTGCGCGGCGTACGACTCCGCCGGCGCCGACGCGCTGTGGCTGGACGGCGGCCCCGACCCGGCGCACGACGTGCTGGCACTCGCCGCCTCCGTGGCCGCCGCGACGAGCCGGGCGCAACTCGTCGTCGGCCTGCCCGACAGCGTGCCGCAGGCCGCGCTGCTGGCCCGCACGCTGGCCACCGTCGTGCTGCTCAGCGGCGGCCGCCTCGCACTCGCCGCCGGCTCCCGGCGGTGCGCCGAACTCGTCGCCGTCGCCCCCGCGGTGCCCGCCTTCCGCCGGCTCGCGCCCGCCGGCCCCGGGTACGAGGAGCCGGGCGGCGGGCGTTGGACGCCGGCGGCCGCGCCCGCCGGTCCCGACGCCTGGCGGGCCGCGCTCGCCGGCGCCGCGCAGCGCGGGGTGCGCGGTCTCGTCGTACCGGCCGGGCAGCCGCTGTTGGACGCGCTGCACCGCGGATCGGGTGCCGAACGTCACATCCGCCCCAGCCGCCCCACGCGTGCGCGCGTCACCACGGAGCGTCAGAGTACGCGTCGATCCTCGTGATCCTCTTGTGATCTGCCGTTCGATCTCCTAGTGTCCGAGGCGTTCGCAGACGCGAGCACCGCGCTCCGGTACGCCGAATCCTGCCCGTCGGAGCCCGGAACCGTCGTCCCCACCGCCGTTCGGGCAGGAGCGGGGGAACCACTTCTCCGTCGGGCGGAGCACGGTGGCAGGACCGCACCGGACTCCCCGACTCGGGGTGAAGCCGCACAGCACGACGCGGCCGGGCAACTCCAGCCCGAACCCGACAGCTCACTTCGCAGGCGTCGGAGAAAGAGCGAGCCACCATGGCCGGAACCGGCACCCGGCGCGCGCCCAAGTCGCGCTCCACCCGCCGCTATGCCGCCGCTGCGGGGGTGGGCATAGCCCTGCCCGTCGCCGGCGGAATCGCGGCGACCGCCGCGCACGCCTATACGGTCGAGAAGGGCGACACCCTCTCGGAGATCGCCGAGGACAACGGCTTCGGCCCCGACTGGCAGCAGCTGTACGAGGCCAACAAGGAAGCCGTCGGCGACAACCCCCACCTGATCCTTCCGGGCCAGGAGTTGGACCTGGGCGGCGAGAAGGCGGCGAGCAAGCCCGCCGAGGCCGACCAGACCGCCGCCAAGGCCGAGAAGAAGCAGCAGCGCTACGTCGAGCACACCGTCGGCGCCGGCGAGACGCTGGCCGAGATCGCCTCGGAGTACGACGTGCCGGGCGGCTGGCAGCGCGTGTACGTCGACAACGAGAAGGCCATCGGCGACAACCCGGCCGCGCTGAAGGTCGGCACCGAGCTGCGCGTCGACACCGAGGGCGGCAAGGTCTCCCAGTCGATCGACCCGAACGGCTCGTCGTCCTCCGGGAGTTCCGGCGGCTCCGGCGGCGCCACCGAGGCGTCGCAGGCGAGCGTCCCGACCACCGAGTCCGGCATCCAGGCCGCGGCGCGGGAGATCGTGCCCGCGGACCAGTTCACCTGCTTCTCCAACATCGTGGAGCGGGAGAGCGGCTGGGACCACACCGCGACCAACCCCAGCTCGGGCGCGTACGGCCTGATGCAGGCGCTGCCGGGCGACAAGATGGCCTCGGCCGGCGACGACTGGCGCACCAACCCGGTCACCCAGCTCAAGTGGGGCCTGGACTACATGAACGACCGCTACGGCAGCCCGTGTGGCGCCTGGGACTTCTGGCAGGCCAACAACTGGTACTGATTCCCCGGGCCCCCGCGCCCGCGTGAGTCTCCCGCCCCGCCGCACGGATCCGTCCGCGCGGCGGGGCGCGCTCGTGCGGGCACCGGTGTACGGCCGGTCGCCGCAAGCCGGTTGGACCGACCCGCGCCACGGACCGGCCGGAAGTGCTACGCCCCGGCCGCCGGTTCCGCCGCGGGCGCCGGCTCCGGTTCCGCCGCGGGCGCCGCGGCCAGTTCGGCGAGGTCCCGCACCGCCTGCGCGAGGAGCGCGTGCATCGCCGACTCCGCGGCGTCCGGGTCGCCGGCCCGTATCGCCTCCAGCACGGCGCGGTGGCCCGGCACCGGGTCGCGCGGATGGTGCCCGGGGCCGTGCACCAGGCTGTCGCGGGCGGCCAGTCCGCTGGCGATGACCAGGTCCATGCGCTCCAGCAGCTCGTTGTGCGAGGCCGCCAGCAGGGCGCGGTGGAACGCGAGGTCCGCCGCCACCGCCCCGGCCGTGCCGTCGCGCGCCCCGGCCATCGCCGCGAGGGCCGCCTCCAGCGCGGTGAGGTCCGCGGCGGTGCGGCGCACCGCCGCCAGCCGGACCGCGGCCGGCTCGACGATGCCGCGCACCTCGTCCAGGTCGCGCAGCAGCGGGGCGTCGACAGGGCGGGACCGCGCGGCGGCGCCGTCGCCCTGCTGCCGGGCCGCGGTCTCGAAGCGCCAGCGCAGCACGTCGGCGTCGAGGAGGTGCCAGTCGGCACGCGGCCGGACGAACGTGCCGCGCTTCTGCCGGGCGTCCACGAGGCCCTTGGCCGCCAGCACCTTCAGCGACTCCCGCAACGCGGTGAGGCTGACGCCCAGTTCGGCCTGGAGGGCGGCGATGTCGAGGGTCTGGCCCTCGGCTATCTCGCCGCCGAGGACGCGGTGCGCGAGTGTCTCCACCGTCTGCCCGTGCACCCCGCGGCGGGCGTAACCCGACATGGCCGCTCGCTCCTCCCTCACGTTCCTGCTCCCCTGTCCCCGCCGCCCCGTGCGGCGCTCCCCGCTTCAGGCGGACGACTTTACGACGCTCCAGCCGCCGTCCACGACCAGGCTCGTGCCGGTGACGTAGGACGCCTCCGGCGAGGCGAGGAAGGCGACGGCGGCGGCCACCTCCTCCGGCGCGCCCAGCCGCCCCGCGGCGGTCTGCTCGGCGCTGGCCCTGCGGTCCGCCTCGGGAACGCGGTCCCACAGCCGGGTGAGCACCGGCCCCGGCAGCACCGAGTTCACCCGCACCGACGGGCCGTACTCGACGGCGAGCTGGCCGGCCAGCGACAGCAGCCCGCCCTTGGCGGCGGCGTACGCGGGGTGGCCGGGGATGCCGTGCCTGGCGTGCACGGACGAGACCAGCACGGCGGCGCCGGGGGCGCCCTCCTGGGCGCGCAGGCCGGGCAGGCAGGCGCGGAAGCCGAGGAACGCGGCGGTCAGCCCGACGTCGACCTGGCGCCGCCAGGAGTCGGGCGAGGTCTCGTGTACGGGGGCGACCTCGACGGCGACGGCGTTGGAGACGAGGACGCCGACGGGCCCGAAGTCCCCGGCGGCGGCCAGGATCCGGGCCCAGCCCTCCTCCCCGGCCACGTCCGCGGCGACCGCGGCGGCCGTGCCGCCGGCGGCGCGGATCTCCGCGGCCGCGGCCTCCGCCCGCCCGCCGTCGATGTCGGCGACGACGACGGCGGCGCCCTCGGCGGCGAGCCGGCGGGCCGTGGCGGCGCCGATGCCTGCGGCGGCGCCGGTGACGACGGCGGTGCGGCCGGCGAAGCGGGCGGTGTCGGGGAGTTGTACGGCTCCGGCTGCTGTCACGAGATCGCGCTCCGGGTGTTGACGGATCTGCCGTGGCACTTCTACGTTGCCCCGCAAGGTTAATTCGTAATTTAAGAATTGAGCAAGAGGGGCGGAAGCAGCGTGGGGCGCATCCACTTCGGCGGCGACTACAACCCCGAGCACTGGCCGGAGGAGGTCAGGGCCGAGGACATCCGGCTGATGCGGGAGGCCGGGGTCTCCATGGTCACCGCCGGGATCTTCTCCTGGGCGCTGGTCGAGCCGGCACCCGGTGAGTACGACTTCGACTGGTTCGGCCGCGTGCTGGACGACCTGCACGGCGCCGGCATCCGCGTCTGCCTGGCGACCATGACGGCCTCCCCGCCGCCGTGGCTGACCGAGCAGCACCCCGAGGTGCTGCCGCAGGACGCCGACGGCGTACGCAGGTGGCCCGGCTCGCGCCAGCACTTCTGCCCCTCCAGCCCGGTCTACCGCGAGCGCGCCGTGCGCCTGGTCACCGAGCTGGCCACCCGCTACGGCACCCATCCCGCCCTGGACAGCTGGCACATCGGCAACGAGTACGGCTGCTCCAACCCCCGCTGCTACTGCGACGTCTCCGCCGCGGACTTCCGCCGCTGGCTGCGCGAGCGCTACGGCAGCGTCGAGGCGCTCAACGCCGCCTGGGCCACCACGTTCTGGTCGCAGCGCTACGGCACCTTCGAGCAGGTGCTCCCGCCGCGCACCACTCCCACGCTCCCCAACCCGGCGCAGGTACTGGACTACGCCCGCTTCTGCGACGACGCGCTGCTGCAGTGCTACCTCGCCGAGAAGGAGGCGCTGCACCGGATCACCCCCGACGTGCCGGTCACCACGAACCACATGCCGATGCACAAGCCCGTCGACCCGTACTCCTGGGCGGCGCACGAGGACGTGCAGGCGCTGGACTTCTACCAGGACCCGTACGACCCCGAAACCCACCTCACCGCCGCCCTCGCCTTCGACGTGACGCGCTCCGCGGGCGGCGGGCGCCCCTGGATGCTGATGGAGCAGGCGCCGAGCGCCGTCAACTGGCGGGCGCGCAACAGCCCCAAGCCGCCCGGCACGATGCGGCTGTGGAGCTGGCAGGCCGTGGCGCAGGGCGCGGACGCGGTGCTGTACTTCCAGTGGCGGGCGACCCCCGGCGGCGCCGAGAAGTTCCACTCGGCGATGGTGCCGCACGCCGGCACCGACACCCGGATCTTCCGCGAGGTCAGCGCGCTGGGGCGGGAGCTGGGCACGGTCCCGCAGCTCGCCGGTGCGCGCTCGCGCCCGGAGGTGGCGCTGCTCGCGGACTGGCACAGCTGGTGGGCGCTGGAGCAGGACTCGCACCCGTCCGGGGACCTGGACTTCGCCGAGACGCTGCGCCGCCACCACCGGCCGTTCTTCGAGGCCGGCGTGGAGTGCGACGTGGTGCCGCCGGACCGCGACCTGTCCGCGTACCGGCTCGTGGTGGTGCCGAACCTGTACCTGATGAGCGCGGAGACGGGGGCCAGGCTGACGGAGTTCGTACGGGCCGGGGGCCACCTGCTCGTCTCGTACTTCACCGGCATCTCCGACGACTGCGACCGCGTCCACCTCGGCGGCTACCCGGCGCCCCTGCGCGAGGTGCTGGGGCTGCGGGTGGAGGAGTTCTGGCCGCTGGCGGAGGGCCGGACCCTGCCGCTGACCGGGTCGCTGGCCGGCAGCGGCGACCTGTGGTCCGAGGCGATCGACCTCGAAGGCGCCGAGGCCGTCGCGGAGTTCGGCGCGGGTGAGCTGGCCGGGCGGCCGGCGCTCACCAGGCACGCGTACGGGGACGGGGTCGCCTGGTACGCGGGCACCCGGCTGCCGACGCAGGAGATGCGCACCCTGGTGGACCGGGTGCGCGCCGGGGCCGGGGTGGCGCCGGTGCTCCCGGGGCTCCCGGCGGGCGTGCAGGCCACCGTGCGCGAAGGCGCGGACGGGCGCTTCCTGTTCCTGCTCAACCACGGTACGAGCACCGCGACCGTCACCCTGCCCGAGCCGATGTCGGCGCTGGCCGGCGACGGCCCGGACCCCGGGGCCGGGCCGGTCCCGGCCGTCGACCTGCCCGCCCGCGGGGTCGTCGTCCTTCAGTACTGAGGCGCACTCTGACAAGGAGGTCGGATGCCCACCCGAAGGAAAGTCCTGGCATGGGGCGCCGCGGCCGCCGCCGCGCCCGCCCTGGCGGGCTGCGGCGAGAAGGTCGGCGCGGCCCGCACCACCACGGCGACCAGGCGCAGGCCGGGGCAGAAGGTCACGCTGACCTTCTGGACCTGGGTGCCGCTGCAGAAGGCCGTGGCGCTGTGGAACAAGCAGAACCCGGACGTCCGGGTCGACGTGCAGACGGTGCCCGCGAACACCTCCGGCGGCTACCAGAAGATGCACTCCTCCCTCACCGCGGGCGACCCGCCCGACCTGGCGCAGGTGGAGTACTACGCGCTGCCCGAGTTCATGCTCGTCAACGGCCTGACGAACCTGAGCGAGTACGGCGCCGACGAGCTGAAGGGCGCGTACGTCGACTGGCAGTGGCAGCAGGGGGTGTTCGCCGGGAAGACGTACGCGATCCCGCAGGCGTCCGGCCCGATGGGGCTCTTCTACCGCCAGGACCTCTTCGACAAGTGGGACGTCGAGGTCCCGGCCACGTGGGACGAGTACCGGGCCGCCGCGGTGAAGATCAAGAAGCGCGGCTCCCTCATCACCGCCTTCCCGCCCGCCAACGCCCAGTGGTTCGCCGCCCTGCCCTGGCAGCGCGGCGCCCGCTGGGTGACCACCGAGGGCGACACCTGGGTGGTCGACCTCACGTCCCCGGAATCGCTCGAAGTCGCCGACTTCTGGGACGGGATGATCTCCGACGGACTCGTCTCCCCCATCCAGGACTCGCAGTCGGCGTTCTTCAAGGGCCTGCAGACGGGCGGGCTCGCCACCTGGCCGGGCGCGCAGTGGTACGACGCCCTGATCCGCGGCAACGCGCCGCGCACCGAGGGCAGGTGGCGGGTCGCAGAACTGCCGCAGTGGGAGCGCGGCGCACACGCCTCCTCCAACTGGGGCGGCTCGGCCACCGCGATCCTCCAGGGCAGCCGGCACCCGGTGGAGGCGCTGGAGTTCGCGCACTGGCTCAACACCGACCCCGCGGCGATCGACCTGCTGATCGCCGCGGGCTACGGCTGGCCCGCGGCGCGGATCGAGCTGGCGGGCTCCGCGCTCGGCAAGCCCGACCCGTTCTTCGGCGGCCAGCGCTACAACGAGGTCTTCCAGCTCTCCGACCGCAACGTCGACACCTCCTGGCGCTTCGCGCCGACGACGACGCAGTCGTACGCGCACGTCCAGGACGCCTTCGGCCGCGTCCTGGCCGGCCACGGCACGCTCGCGGACGCCCTCAAGGACGCCGAGGGCAAGTTCGTGGACGACCTGAAGGCCAAGGGGCTCGAAGCGAGGAGCGCGCGATGAGCACATCCGTGAAACCCTCCGGCACGGCCGCAGCCCGCGGCAGGCGCCGCGGCCGCCCCGACCGCAAGGCGTGGGCGTTCCTGGGCCCGTTCCTCGCGCTGTACCTGTTCGCGATGGTGGTGCCGGTCTTCTACGCCATCTACCAGAGCATGCTGAAGGTCGAGCGCAGCGGCCCCATGGGGCTGGGCGAGCCGTCCGTCGGCTTCGCCGGCTTCGAGAACTACTCCCTCGCCCTGCAGCAGGAGACGTTCGTCGACGGCTTCGGCCGGGTGCTGCTCTTCGGCCTCGTGCAGGTGCCGGTGATGCTGCTGCTCGCGCTGGTGCTCGCGCTGCTGCTGGACCAGGTCTCCCACCGCTGGGCGGGGCTGCTGCGGGCCACGTACTTCCTGCCGTACGGCATCCCCGGGGTGATCGCCACCATCCTGTGGGGCTTCCTGTACGTGCCCGGGGTCAGCCCGGTCACCGACGTACTCGGCGACCTCGGCTTCCAGCCGGACTTCCTCGGCTACGACAACGTGCTGTGGTCGATCGCCAACATCGTGGTCTGGCAGTTCGCCGGCTACAACATGCTGATCATCGTCGCCCAGCTCAAGTCCGTACCGCAGGAGCTGTACGAGGCCGCCAGGGTCGACGGCGCCGGGCCGTGGCAGACGGCGCTGCACATCAAGATCCCGCTGGTGCGGCCGGCGCTCGTGCTGACCACCGTGTTCTCGATCATCGGCACGATGCAGCTCTTCGCGGAACCGCTGGTGCTGAAGAAGGTCGCCCCGGCCGTCACCACCGACTACACCCCCAACCTCAGCGCGTACTTCGACGCGTTCGCGAACGCCAACCTGTATCTGGCGGCGGCCAAGTCGGTCATCCTCGCCGTCGTCGCCATGGCGCTGTCGTTCGGGTTCCTCAGCCTCGTCACCCGCAAGCAAAGGAGCGAGCGGTGAGCGCCACGAGTACCAGAACCACGACCGGCAGCGAGGCGGCCGCGCAGCCGCCCGCCGCGCCCGCACCGCGGCGGCGCAGGGCGCCGCGCCCCGGCCGCATCGTCCTCGTGGCCGTGCTCACGGTGGCCGCGCTGTACTTCCTGCTGCCGGTCTACTGGCTGGTGGTCGCGGCCACCAAGTCGAACGACAGCCTCTACGGCTCCTTCGGACTGTGGTTCGACGACCCGCGGCTGTGGGACAACCTGAGCCGCGTCTTCAGCTACGACGGGCACGTCTACCTGCGCTGGACGCTGAACTCCCTGCTGTACGCGGGCGTCGGCGCGGTGCTGGCGACGCTCCTGTCCGCCGCGGCCGGCTACGCGCTCGCCAAGTACCGCTTCGCGGGCCGGGAGGCGGTGTTCAAGTTCGTCCTCGCCGGCGTGCTGCTGCCCTCGACGGCACTGGCGCTGCCGCTGTACCTGATGTTCAGCAAGCTGGAGCTGACCAACACCTACTGGGGCGTCCTGATACCCAGCGTCGTCAGCCCGTTCGGCGTCTACCTGTGCCGCATCTACGCGGAGGCGGCGGTGCCCGACACGGTGCTGGAGGCGGCGCGCGTGGACGGCGCGGGCGAGGCGCGGATCTTCTTCTCGCTGGTGCTGCGGATCATGACCCCCGCGCTGGTGACCGTCTTCCTCTTCCAGTTCGTGCACATCTGGAACAACTACTTCCTGCCGTTGGTAATGCTCTCCGACGACCGGAAGTACCCCATCACCCTCGGGCTGGTCACCTGGCAGCAGGCCGCGGACCGGGTGCCCGAACTCACGCAGTACACCATCGGCGGAGCCTTCGTGTCCGTCATCCCCCTGGCCGTCGCGATGCTCGTCCTCCAGCGCTTCTGGCAGACCGGGCTGACCGAGGGCAGCGTCAAGGAGTAGCAGTTGAAGATCACCCGGGTCGAGACCTTCGCCGTGCCGCCGCGCTGGCTGTTCTGCCGGATCGAGACGGACGACGGCCTCGTGGGCTGGGGCGAGCCCGTCGTGGAGGGCCGTGCGGCGACCGTCCGCGCGGCCGTCCGCGAACTCGCCGAGCAGTTCCTCCTGGGGGCCGACCCGCTGCGGATCGAGGACCACTGGCAGCTCATGACCAAGGGGTCCTTCTACCGCGGCGGCCCCGTGCTCTCCTCCGCCGTCGCCGGCCTCGACCAGGCGCTGTGGGACCTCGCGGGCAAGGCGTTCGGCGCGCCCGTGCACCAGTTGCTCGGCGGCCCGGTGCGCGAGCGCGCCCGCGCGTACTGCTGGGTCGGCGGCGACGAGCCCGGCGAGGTGCACGACCAGGTCACCGCGCAGGTGGAGGCGGGCTTCACGGCGGTGAAGATGAACGGCTCGGGGCGGATGGACCGGCTCCCGGACGTCGCGGAGCTGCACCGGGTCGCCGCCCGCGCGGAGGCCGCCCGCGACGCGCTCGGCCCGGAGCGGGACTTCGCCGTCGACTTCCACGGGCGCTTCTCGGCGGCCGGCGCGATCCGGGCGATCGGGGTGCTGGAGCCGTACGGGCCGATGTTCGTGGAGGAGCCGGTGCTTCCCGAGCACACGCATCTGCTGGAGCGGGTCACCGGCTCGACGACGCTGCCGGTGGCGACCGGCGAGCGGCTGTTCTCGCGCGGCGAGATGCTGCCGGCGCTGCGGGCGGGCGTCGCGGTGCTGCAGCCGGACCTCTCGCACGCCGGCGGGATCTCGGAGTGCCGGCGGATCGCCTCGCTGGCCGAGACGTTCGACGTGCCGGTCGCGCCGCACTGCCCGCTGGGGCCGCTGGCGCTGGCCGCGAGCCTGCAACTCGCGTTCTGCACGCCGAACTTCCTCATCCAGGAGCAGTCGATCGGCATCCACTACAACACCGGCGCCGAACTCCTCGACTACGTCGCGGACCCGGAGGTCTTCCGCTTCCACGCCGGGCACCTGCTGCGGCCGACCGGCCCCGGGCTGGGCGTGGAGATCGACGAGCGGGCGGTACGGGAGGCGGACGGCACGGCGGCCGACTGGCACAACCCGGTGTGGCGGCACCCGGACGGATCGTACGCGGAGTGGTGACGGGCCGGGGGCGGGACCAGGACGCGACGGGGCAAAGACGCCGTGCGGGCCGTGACGCGCCGCGGCCCGCGGCGGGCTGCCGGGCGGAGGCGGCGGCTCAGCGGCGGGTCGCCGCCACCGCGCCCGCCGTCACCAGCACCGCGACGGCGATGCCGAACGCCGTGGTGCCCGCCGTCAGCCCCACCGCGTCGCTGAGGTACCCGGCGGCGACCGGCAGCACCCCGGCCATCAGGTAACCGCCGCCGGTGAGCGCCGCGTTGGCCTCGGCGAGCCGGGTGGCGGATATGCGGGAGCTGAGGGTGCTGAGCCCGGCGAGCTGCGCGCTGCCCTGGCCGAGCCCGGCGAGCACGGCCGCGGCGAGCAGCAGCGGCACGGAGGTCACGGCGGTGGCCACCACCAGCGCCGCCATGCCCGCGGTCGTCAGTGCGGCGCCGAGCGCGAAGAGGACGCGTACCCGCAGGGTCCGCACCGCGAACTGCACGCCGGTCGCCGCCGCGAAGAGCAGGAAGATCATGCCCCCGGCGAGCGCGCGGTTGTCGCTGTCCAGCAGGTCGGCCAGCAGGGAGGGGCCGAGGGAGAGCACGAAGCCGGTGGCGGTCATGCCCGGGGCCAGGACGGCGAGGCTGAGCAGCAGTGTGCGGCGGTGCGGGCGGGGGACGGAGGGGATGCGCACGAGCCGGCGTGCACGCCGGGACGCCGGCTCCGCGGCGCCCCCGCCGCCCGGCTCCGCGTCCGCCGCCCCGCCCGGGTGCTCCCCCGGCCGGGCCAGCGGCATCCGCACCACCACCGCCAGCGCGACCAGCAGCAGCCCCGCCTGCACGACGAAGACCAGCCTCGTGGGATGCGGCAGCGCCTCCGACAGCACCCCGGCGAGCATCGGCCCCAGCGCCGCCCCGCCGACCATCGACGCGGACGCGACCAGCCCGCCGAACTGCTTCTGCCCCGGCGGCGCGAGGTCGGCCACCGCCGCCATCCCCGCCGCCAGCACCGCGCCCACCGCGAACCCGCTGAGCAGCCGCGCCACCCCCAGCACGGCGACCGACTCGGCGGTGGCGAAGAGCACGGCGGCGGTGAGCGACAGCGCCAGCCCCGGCAGCAGCACCGGCTTGCGGCCGTACCGGTCGGCGAGGGTGCCGGCGAACGTCAGGGTGACGAGCAGGCCGCCGATGTAGGCGGCGTAGATCAGCGTGACCGTGGCGGCGGAGAAGCCGAACCTGCCCTGCCACAGCACGTACAGCGGCGCGGGCTCGTTGGACAGGGCGAGCGCGGCGACGACAGGCCAGGCGGCGAGCCACATCCAGCGCCGCGAGCCGCCCGGCGGCCGGCCGGCCGCGGGTGCGGGGACGCCGAGGGCGGGGTCCGTGCGGCGGGCGTCGGCCGTCATGCGCGCTCCTCGGCAGGGTCGGCCGACACTGTACGAGATCGTCCGCGCGGGCTGAAGTGCGGGTGGGCGCCGGGGAGTCGGGGGCGCGGGCCGGAGGAGCCCGGGAGTGCGCGGCGCCGGGGCCGCGTCAGTTTCCCCAGTATTCCCATCGGCATGATAGGGAAGAGCGGTGACCGGCAAAGACAGGGACAGCCCCGGCACGTCCCGGGACCCGTACTTCGACAACGCCAAGTTCCTGGCGGTGGTGCTCGTCGCGTGCGGGCACGCCTGGGAGCCGCTGGTGGACGGCAGCCGGGCGGTCGCCGCGGCGTACGAGACCGTCTACGCCTTCCACATGCCCGCGTTCGTGCTGATCTCCGGCTACTTCTCCCGCGGCCAGGACGGCTCGCCGCGGCGGGCCCGGGGGCTGATCACCGGCCTGCTGGTGCCGTACCTGGTCTTCGAGACGGCGTACACGCTCTTCGGCCGCGCGGCCGGCGGCAACCAGAGCCCCCTCAGCCCGCTCGACCCCTGGGGCGTGACCTGGTTCCTGCTCGCGCTGTTCGTCTGGCGGCTGACCGTGCCCATGTGGACGGCGCTGCGCCGGCCGCTGCCGGTCGCCCTGGCCGTCGCGGCGCTCGCCACCGCCACCCCCGACATCGGCAACGACCTGGAGCTGCAACGCGTCCTGCAGCTCCTGCCGTTCTTCGTCCTCGGGCTGACGTGCGACCCGGCCCGGCTGCGGCTGCTGCGGCGGCGCGAGGCGCGGCTCCTGGCCGCCCCGGTGCTCCTCGCCGCGCCGGTGGCCGCGTACCTCCTCGGCCCGCACACCGACCGGCGCTGGCTCTACCGCAGCACCGCCGCCCAGGAGATCGGCCACTCCGGCGGCTTCGGCCTGCTCGCCGCGCCCGTGCTGTTCTGCTGCTCGCTGCTGCTGGTCGCGGCGTTCCTCGCCTGGGTGCCGGAGCGGCGCCTGTGGTGGACCGTGCTGGGCGCGGGCACGCTCTACGGCTACCTGCTGCACGCCTTCGTCACCCAAGGGGCCCGCTACGGCGGCTGGTACGAGCCCGCCTGGCTGGCCACGCCCGCCGGGCCGCCCGCCGTCACCCTGGCCGCCGCCGCGGGCATGGCCCTGTTGTGCACGCCGCCCGTGCGCCGGGCGCTGCGCTGGGCGGTCGAGCCGCGGCTCGCGCCGCTCTTCCGCCCGGCGGGCATGGTGCCGTCTCGCGCCCCCCGTTCGGTTGAATCCCGCGATCCCGCTCCGGCCTCCGCCCCCGCGCCCCTTACCGTCGTCGGTTGTACGACCGCCGGTCGTACGCCGCCAGCCGGTCACCGACCTCCGGGGGACCACGATGAGGAACCGCAGCGCCGGTGAGCTGCCCGCCGAAGCCACCAGCTTCGTCGGCCGCCGGCAGGAGCTCGCGCTGCTCGACGCATGTCTGCGGCAGGCCCGGATGGTGACGCTCACCGGGCCCGGCGGAGTCGGCAAGACCCGCACCGCCGTGCGCGGCGCGCACCGGCTGCGCGCCCGCTTCCCCGACGGGGTCACCCTCGTGCCGCTGTCCGCCCTCGCGGACCCGCGCCTGCTGCCCAACACCGTCGCCGCCGCGCTCGACCTGCCGGAGCAGACCGCGCTGCCGGCGCAGGACGCGCTCGCCGCGTACCTCAAGGACAAGTCGGCGCTGCTCATCCTGGACACCTGCGAGCACCTGGTCGACGCCTGCGCCGTGCTCGCCGAGGACCTGCTGCGGGCCGCGCCGCAGCTGCACGTCGTCGCCACCAGCCGGCAGCCCCTGGACGTCGCCGGCGAGCACATCCTGCCGATCCCGCCGCTGGCCGTCGCGGACTCCGGCCCCTCGGACGACGCGCTGCAGCTGTTCACCGACCGGGCCGCGGCAGCCGTGCCCGGCTTCGCCGTCGACGACGACAACCGCGCCGACGTCCTCGCACTCTGCCGCCGCCTCGACGGCATCCCGCTGGCCATCGAGCTGGCGGTCAGCCGGCTGCGGGTGCTCTCCCCCGAGGAGATGCTGAACCGGCTCGACCACCGCTTCCAGTTGCTCACCGGGGGCCGGCGGACCGCGGTGCCGCGGCACCAGACGCTGCGTACGACCATCGGCTGGAGCTACGAGCTGTCCACCGAGTCCGAGCGGCTGCTGTGGTCCCGGCTCGCCGTGTGCGCCGGGGAGTTCAGCCTCGACGTCGCCGAGGCGGTCGGTGCGGAAGGGGCGCTGCCCGTCGAGGGCGTCCTCGACGCGTTGATCGGGCTGGTGGAGAAGTCGGTGGTGCTGCGGGTGGAGTCCGAGGACGGCACCCGCTACCGGATGCTCGACACCATCCGGGAGTTCGGCCTGGAACAGCTCGGCCCCGGCCCGGAGGCCGAGCAGACCCGGCGCCGGCACCGCGACCACTTCCTGCGCCGGGCCCGGCTGTTCGACGCCGAGTGGACCGGCGACCGGCAGGCGCTGCTGCTGCGGCAGATGGTGCGCGACCAGGCCGACGTACGGGTCGCGCTGGAGTTCTGCGTCGCCGACCCGGACGACGGCTCCGCGGGCCTGAAGATGGCCACGATGCTCTGGGGCTACTGGCACTGCACCGGGCTGCTCACCGAGGGGCGCTACTGGCTGCGCCGCGCCCTCGACCGCTGCCCGGAGGACCGCGCGGAGCGCGTCAGGGCGCTCTGGCTGACCTGCTGGTTCATGGACATGCAGGGCGAGCGCGGCGACACCTTCGCGCTGCTGGACGAGGCCGAGGCCGTGGCGCTGCGCATCGACGACCGCAGGGGTCTCGCCTGGACGCGCACCTTCCGCCACCACTCCCGCTACTTCCGCGGCCGCGCCGAAGGCGTCGCCGAGGGCTTCGAGGCGGCCCGGCGGGAGATGGCCGAGCAGGGCGACGAGACCGGGCTGCTGATGAGCGGCTTCATCGCGGGCTTCTTCCACGTCCTCAACGGCGGTACGGGCGAGGGCATCGCGCTCAGCGAGGACTCGCTCCGGCGCAACGCGGACACCCCCGCAGAACTGTGGTCGCGGGGCTGGGCGCTGTGGGTGAAGAGCATCGGCCTGTGGCTCAAGGGCGAGCACCTGGAGAGCATCGACTGCGCCCGGCAGGGCATCCGCGCCAAGGCGGTGCTGCACGACCTGATGGGCGTCGCGCACTTCCTGGAGGGCTTCGCCTGGCGCGCGGCGGAGCTGCGGCACTTCGAGCGGGTGGCCGCGCTGCAGGGCGCGGCGGACGCGCTGTGGCGGCGGGCGGTCAAGGAGGCCAGGTTCGGCATCTCCGTCCTGCACGACCTGCACGGCGGCGCGGCGGACGCTGCGCGCGAGGCACTGGGCAACGACGGCTACGACACCGCGTTCCGCGAGGGCGGCCGGCTGCCCACCGACGCCGCCGTGGCCCTGGCGCTCGCCGACGAGGCGGCCCCGGCCGCCCCCGCGGTCCCGGCGCAGCCGCCGGGCCCGGGCGACGGACTCACGCCGCGGCAGCGGCAGGTGGCGGCGCTGGTGGCCAGGGGGCTGACGAACCGGGAGATCGCCGAGAAGCTGGTGATCTCCAAGCGCACGGTGGACGCGCACGTGGAGCACATCCTCGCGAAGTTCGGCTTCACCTCGCGCTCCCAGATCCCGGCCGTCCTCTCCGGCCCCCTGGAGGCGCGCGCGGACTGAGGCGCGCGCCCGGGTCCGTACGGGACGGTCCGCGCCGGCGGGCAGGCCGTACGGAACGGCCCGGCGGCCGTACGGAGTGCGCCCCGCGGTGCTACAGGTCGTCCGGGTCGGCGCGGTCCAGGGCGGGGCGGCGGCCCGGCGCCACCTCGTCCAGCAGGTAGTCAGCGGCGACGGTGTCCGTGACCAGGCTGGTGACCAGGCCGGAGCGCAGCACCGCCACGATGGCCTCGCGCTTGCGCGCGCCCCCGGCGATGGCGACCACCTCGGGGATCCGGCGCAGCCGGTCCGCCTCGACGGTGATGCACCGCTCCCCCAGGTCGCGCCCGATGCGGCGGCCCTCGGCGTCGAAGAGGTGCGCGGACATCTCGGCGGCGGCGCCCAGCGAGGCGTAGTGCGCGCGCTCGTCCTCGGAGAGCATGTCGTGCATGGCGGAGATGCCCTCCTCCCAGGAGCCGATGGAGACGGCGGCGACGGTCACCTTGTCGAAGTACTCGAAGGCGCGGGCCACCCCGGTCTGGCTGCGCAGCGCGGTGGCGGTGGCCGCGTCGGGCAGCAGCATCGGCGCGTAGATGGGGTGGGCCTCGCCGCCGGCGACCTCCGCGGCGCGGCGTACCGCCTCCACGGAGCCGCGCTCGGCGGTGCCCGCGTCGTACACGCCGGTGAGCTGGACGACGGTGCACGGGGGCAGCCGGTGCAGCGCCTGCGCCATGTTGATCGTGGACCGGCCCCAGGCCAGGCCCAGCACGTCGCCCTCGGTGACCAGCTCGGCGAGCAGGTCGGCGGCCACGCTGCCGAGGTTCTCCGGGTCGCGGGTGTCGGGCACGGCGTCGGCCGGCGCCTCGACGACGACGGCGTGCCGCAGCCCGAAGCGCGCGCGCAGGGCGTCGGAGCGCTCGGCGTCCAGCTCGGCGGGGACGCGGATCTCGATCCGTACGAGGTCGCGTTCGAGCGCGGTCTCCAGCACCCGGGCCACCTTGAACCGGCTCACGCCGAACTCGTCGGCGATCTGGATCTTGGACTTGCCCTCGAGGTAGAAGCGGCGGGCCATCGCCGCCGCCTGCACCAGCTCCGCGGGTCCCATCCGCGCAGCCGTCCGGCCCGTCGACACGAGATCTCCTTTGCTCTCCCCAGCGGCGCTGCTCGAAGGCGCTGCTCCGTCTTCAATACTTTCACGATCCGCGCCCGGAGGCGCCGGCTCCGGGCAGGCCTGGGCCGCGGGCGCGGGCCGGAGCCGGTGGTACGCGGACGCTAGTGGCAGCCCGCCGCCCAGGCCGCGCCCTCGCTGGCCGCCGTCGCCTGGGCGCGCAGCGCCCGCACGGCGGCGGCCGGGTCCTCGGCCCCGTACACCGCGGAGCCCGCGACGAACACGTCCGCGCCCGCCTCCGCGCACCGCTCGATGGTCTGCGCGGAGACCCCGCCGTCGACCTGGAGCCACAGCTCCAGGCCGTGCTTGGCGATCAGCTCCCGGGTGCGGCGGATCTTGGGCAGCATGATGTCCAGGAACGCCTGGCCGCCGAACCCCGGCTCGACCGTCATGACCAGCAGCATGTCCAGCTCGGGCAGCAGGTCCTCGTACGGCTCGACCGGGGTCGCGGGCTTCAGCGCCATCGCGGCGCGCGCCCCCTTCGCGCGCAGCTCGCGCGCCAGGCGCACCGGGGCCGCGGCGGCCTCGGCGTGGAAGGTCACGGAGCCGGCGCCCGCGTCCACGAACGCGGGGGCCCAGCGGTCCGGCTCGTCGATCATCAGGTGGCAGTCCAGGGGGGTGTCGGTGGCCCGGCGCAGCGACTCGACGACCGGGACGCCGAGCGTCAGGTTGGGCACGAAGTGGTTGTCCATGACGTCGACGTGGAGCCAGTCGGCACCCGAGACGGCGTCCGCCTCCTCGGCGAGACGGGCAAAGTCGGCGGACAGGATGCTGGGGTTGATCTGGACTGCCATGCCCCCCAGCCTGCCATGCCCGCGCCGGGGCCAGGGCCGCGGTACCCGTGCTGCCACTGCTTGTTCACCGTGCGTGGGCCGGAATGTCGGTTCGGTGCCGGTCCGCCGCCCCGGGAGCCGCGGGCGGCGGGCCGTCGGGGCGTCAGTCGGTGCGGCGCAGCAGCGCGAGGTACATCGCGTCGGTGCCGTGGCGGTGCGGCCAGAGCTGGACGTCGGGGCCGTCGCCGAGGTCGGGTACGCCGGGCAGCAGCGGGCGGGCGTCGACCAGCTCGGCGGCGGGGGCCCCGGACGCCTTCCGCACGTCGTCGACGACGGCGCGGGTCTCGGCGGGGTGCGGGGAGCAGGTGACGTAGCCGACGACGCCGCCGGTGCGTACGGCCCGCAGCGCGTCCGTCAGCAGCGCCCGCTGGAGCGGCGCGAAGCCCTCCAGGTCCTCCGGGCGGCGGCGCCAGCGGGCCTCGGGGCGGCGGCGCAGGGCGCCCAGGCCCGTACAGGGGACGTCGACGAGGACGCGGTCGAAGCCGCCGGGGCGCCAGGCCGGGCGGGTGCCGTCGGCGACGACGACCTGGTACGGGCCCGGGTTGCCGGCCAGCGTGCGGGCCACCAGCTTGGCCCGGTGCGGCTGCTTCTCCGCCGCCACCAGCGCCGCGCCGCGCTCCGCGGCCAGCGCCGCGAGCAGCGCCGCCTTGCCGCCCGGGCCCGCGCAGCCGTCGAGCCAGCGGGTGTCGGGCCCCTCCAGCGGCGCGTTGGCCAGCGCCAGCGCGACGAGCTGGCTGCCCTCGTCCTGCACCCCTGCCCGCCCGTCGCGCACCGCGTCCAGCGCGCCCGGGTCGCCGCCCTCGGCCAGCCGCACCGCGTACGGGGACCAGCGCCCCGGCAGCGTGTCCGGCCCGCTCAGCTCCGCCGGGGCGGCCCGCCCCGGGCGGGCGACGAGGGTGACCTCGGGCCGCTCGTTGTCGGCGGCGAGCAGCTCCTCCATCCCGGCCCGGCCGCCGCCGAGGGCGTCCCAGAGCGCGGAGACGATCCACCGGGGGTGGGAGTGGACGACGGCGAGGTGCTCCTCGGGGTCCTCGGCGTACGGCGGCGCCACCTCGGCCAGCCAGGCGTCGAGGTCGCGGGCGGCGATCTTGCGCAGCACGGCGTTGACGAACCGCGCCCGGCCGTCGCCGAGCACCACGCGCGCCAGCTCGACCGTCGCCGAGACCGCGGCGTGCGACGGGATGCGGGTGCCGAGGAGCTGGTGGGCGCCGAGGCTGAGGACGTCCAGCACCTCCGGGTCGACCTCGCGCAGGGGGCGGTCGACGCACTCGGCGATGATCCTGTCGTACGTGCCCTGGCGGCGCAGCGTGCCGTAGACCAGTTCGGTGGCCAGCGCCGCGTCCCGGGCGTCGAAGCCGCTCTGCTGCCGGGCCTGGCGGAGCATGGGCGGCAGCACGAGGTTGGCGTAGGCGTCGCGCTCGTCGACCGCGCGGAGCGCGTCGTAGGCGAGGATCCGTACGGGGTCCTTCTGCGGCCTGCGGTAGGGCTTGGCGGGCCGGCGACGGCGCTGCTGGTCGCTCACGTGAAATGTGCTCCGGGGCTGGCAGTTGCGTACACCGGAAGCCTACGCCCCGGCCGGCTCCGGTCCGTCGCCGAGGCATTCGCCGGAGGCGACGCGCACGCCGCGCGCCCAGTCCGCCGCCGCCATCGGCCGCTTGCCCTGGGCCTGCACCCACTGCAGCTCCACGGCGTACGAACCGGTGCCGGCGTGCACCGCTGACTTCGTCACCGCCAGCTCGCCGGGCGCCAGGTCGGTGCGCTCGGGGCGCGGCGCGACCGCGCGGACCTTCAGCCGCTCGCCGCGGAACGTCGTCCACGCGCCGGGCGCGGGGGAGCAGCCGCGGACCACGCGGTCGACGCGCAGCGCGGGGGCGCCGAAGTCCAGCCGCGCGTCCGCCACCTGGATCTTCGGCGCCGAGGTCACGCCCTCGGCGGGCTGCGGCACGGCCTCCAGGCTGCCGTCCGCGATCCCGTCCATGGTGGCGGCGAGCAGCCCGGCGCCGGCCATGGCCAGCCGGGTCAGCAGGTCGCCGCTGGTGTCGGTGGGCCGCACCTGCTCGGTGACCACGCCGAACACCGGCCCGGAGTCGAGCCCTTCCTCGATACGGAACGTGGTCGCCCCGGTCACCTCGTCGCCGGCGAGGATCGCGTGCTGCACGGGCGCGGCGCCGCGCCAGGCGGGCAGCAGCGAGAAGTGCAGGTTGACCCAGCCGTGGGCGGGGATGTCGAGCGCGGGCTTGGGCAGCAGCGCCCCGTACGCGACGACGGGGCAGCAGTCGGGGCCGATGGCCCGCAGCCGGTCCAGGAACTCGGGGTCCTTGGGCCGCCCGGGCTTCAGCACCTCGATGCCGGCCTCCTCGGCCCGCTGCGCGACCGGGCTCGCCACCAGCCGCCGGCCCCGCCCGGCGGGTGCGTCGGGCCGGGTGACGACGGCGACGACCTCGTGCCGGTCCGACGCGAGGAGGGCGTCGAGGGCGGGGACGGCGACTTCGGGCGTACCGGCGAAAACGAGCCTCATGGGCGGTGCGGGTCCTCTCGGCTGCTACGGGGGGGCGTCGCGGGGCGGCCAGGCGGCGCCGCGGCGGTGCGCCAAGTCTAGGACCCGGTGCAGGCCGGCCCGGGGCGGGCACGGACGGAACGTCAGGGTCCGGATACGCCCGGGGCGTGCGGTCGGCCGCACGCTCCCGGACGCGGAGCGCGCGCCCCCGACCCGTGACCGCCGCGTCCGTGTCGCGTTGCTCAGTCAGGAAAGTGAAAAGTGACCGAAACGGGCCGCTCTGCGGCCCGATCCGAACGACGCCGGTTCGAGAGGCTTCTCCATGGCCGACCACGCAAGCCACGACGCCCAGGCGCGGGCGAGCCTGCAGCTCCTGGTGCGGGACATCGAAAGGGTGCGCAGGCAGGTCGACGCGCTCCGCACCCTCACCGCCCAGCTGGGCAACGTCTACCGCCCCCGGCGGACGGGTCCGTCCGCGGGCTTCGTCGTGTACGGGCGGGCCCCGGCGCCCACGGTGCGGCTCGCCCAGGAGCTGCGGGACAGCGTCGAGACGCTGGTGACCGCGGCCGTCGACTTCGACCGCTCGCTCGGCTTCTCCTGGGACGCGGTGGGCTCGGCCCTGGGCGTCACGAAGCAGGCGGTCCACCGCCGCTACGGCACCCGCCGCGCGCAGCAGGGGGCGCCGCGCGAGGCCGGCTCCGCCGAGGCCGCGGGAGCACCTCCCGGCGAGTCCCGGCTGCCGGCGGGCACGCTCCCCGTCGTGCCGGCGGCCCGGCCGGCTCCCGGCACGGGCACGTCGGCCCAGCAGACGGACGCGGTGGCGATCACGCAGTCCTGACGGCGGCCGGCCGGGACCGCGAGCGGCAGGGCCACCCGCACGGGCGCGCGGCCCGGCGCCGACGGCACGCGGCTCCCGGACCGCTCCCGGCACCTGCGTCGCCGGGGCCCCACCGGCGTATCCGCGGACGAACCCTGACCGCCCGCGGACCCTCCGCCCCCGGGCGGAACGGCCCGGCAGGGCCCCGGACCGTGCCGCCCGCCATCTGCGGCCCGGCCCACGAACCGCCCCGGGCCCCGCCGCTCCGGCGTGCCCGCCCGGCCGTACCGGCGACACGCGGCTCCCGGCACTGATGACCCCGGGAGCCCGCCGACGCCCATGTGCCGCACCGTGCGCGCACTCCCCGGGCGACCCGCCGCCCCGGCCGGCCTCCGGACCCTCCGCCCCGGCCTGCCTGCCCGGCGAGGGCTCGGCTCAGCCGATGTCCGGGGGGTCGATGCGGATCCGCAGGGGCGGGCCCGTGCGGCGGGCCATGCGGGCGGCCTGCGCCGCCTTGAGGGCCGCCGCCAGGGCGGCTCCGTGGCCCGGCGGTACGCGCAGCAGCATCCGCTCCCACGACTCCCCCGGCCCCGGGCCGCCGCCCGCCCCGCCCCGCGGGCCCGCGGGCGACTCCGGCACCGGTACGGGTCCCAGCACCTCCGTCGACGGCGGCAGCTCCGCGTCGCCGACGAACGCCGTGACCGCCTCCCCCGGTCCCCAGACCGCCGCCATCCGGGAGACCGGCGGGAAGCCCAGCTCCGCCCGCTCCCCCAGCTCGGTGCGGGCGAAGCCCGCCGGGTCCCAGCGCACCAGGGCCTGCACGGGACGCTGCGCCGGGTCCGCGACGACCGCCGCGACCCCGCCCGCCGCGGAGCCGCGGACCAGCGCGGCGGCGGTCAGCCAGCGCCGTAGCGCCTCCTCCCCGGCCCGCAGGTCCGGGCGGTTCAGCAGCGCCCAGCCGTCGAGCAGCAGCGCAGCCGCGTACCCGCGCTCGGCAACGGGCTCCGCACCGGGCGTGCTGACGACCAGCGCCGGGGTGTCCGGCACCTGCGCCAGCACGTGGTCCCGGCCGGACGTGCGCACCGGCACCGACGGGAACGCCCGCCCCAGCTCCTCCGCCGTCCGCCGGGCGCCGACGACCTGCGCGCGCAGCCGCGTACCGCCGCACTCGGGGCAGCGCCAGGCGTGCTCCCGCGTCGCGCACCAGCCGCACACCAGCGCCTCCGCGCGGCCCTCGCCGACGAGCGGCCCGGCGCAGCGCACGCAGCGCGCGGGCGTACGGCAGCGGGCGCAGGCCAGCCGGGGCGCGTAGCCGCGGCGGGGCACCTGCACCAGGACCGGCCCGGCGCGCAGCCCCTCCCGCGCGACCTGCCACGCGAGCGTCGGCAGCCGGGCGGCGCGGGCCGCCGCGTCGCGGGCCTGCTCGCTGTCGCCGACCGTGCGGACGAGCGGGGCCGCGGCCCGGACCGTCTCGCGGGGGGCGGCGACCGGCTGGGCCCAGCCGCTCTCGACGTAGCGCGCGGCCTCGACGCTGCACGCGTGGCCGCCGACGAGGAGCGCGGTGTGCTCCCGGGCGGCGCGCAGGGCCAGGATCTCGCGGGCGTGCGGCTGCGGGGCGTGGTCGTCGGCGTGCGAGGTGTCGGCGTCGTCCCAGATGGCGGCGAGCCCCAGGTCCCGTACGGGCGCGAAGGCGGCGGCCCGGGTGCCGACGACGCAGCGGACGGCGCCGCGGTTGACGGCGAGCCAGCGGCGGTAGCGGGCCTCGGGTCCGGCGTCGGCGGTGAGCAGCACGTGCCGGCCCCGGCCGACGAGGGCGGTCAGCGCCTCGTCGACGCGGGCCGCGGCGCGGCCCTCGGGCAGCACGGCGAGGGCGCCGCGGCCGGCGGCCAGGGTGGCGGCCAGCGCGCGGGCCAGCTCGTCGGGCCACCCGGGCCCCGGCAGCGCCGTCCACACCGCACGCGGACCGGTGCCGTCGGCCAGCGCGGCGAGCAGCTCGGGCCCGTTGGCGTAGCGCGCCCAGCCGGCGGGGTCGGGGGCGTCCGGCGGCGGGAGGGGGTCGGGCGAGGGCTTCTTCTCGGCGCGCGCCATCCGCGGCGGCAGCGCGAGCTGGACGACGTCGGCCAGGGCTCCCGCGTACCGGTCGGCGACGGCCTGGCACAGCCCCAGGAGCTGCGCCCCGAGGACGGGCTCGGGCGAGAGGACCTGGGCGATCGGCGCGAGGGCGCCGGGGAAGTCGCTGTCGGCGACGCGCTCGACCACGTACCCGTTGATCAGCCCGCCGCCCTCGCGGCGGCCCTCGCGCTCGCCGGCGCCGAAGCGGACGCGTACCCGCACGCCGGGGCGCGCCTCGGCGTCCATGGCGGCGGGCACGGCGTAGTCGAAGAGGCGGTCGAGGTGGAGCAGGCCCTTGTCGACGAGGACGCGGGCGACGGGCAGCTCCTCGGCGAGCGCGGCGCCGCGCCAGGTGCGCGGGAGGGCGCGGGGGCCCTTGGCCTTGCGCACGGTCTCCCGGATGAGGGCGAGCTGCTCCCCCCCCTCGGGTGCCGGCTCCCGGCCGTCGTCGCTGCTCACCCCTCCGTCCTACCAGACACCGCGGACACCTCCGCCGACAGCCCGCCGGACGGCCCGCAGCCCCGGACCGGGGTCCGGGGCTGCGGCGCGCACGAAGAAGGGGTTCAGATGCCGGCGGCCTTGCGCAGCGCGTCGACGCGGTCGGTCCGCTCCCAGGTGAAGTCGGCCAGCGGGCGGCCGAAGTGGCCGTACGCGGCGGTCTGGGAGTAGATCGGGCGCAGCAGGTCCAAGTCGCGGATGAGCGCCGCGGGGCGGAGGTCGAAGACCTCGGAGATAGCGTTCTCGATCTTCTCGACGTCGACCGTGGCGGTGCCGAAGGTCTCGACGAAGAGCCCGACCGGCTCGGCCTTGCCGATCGCGTACGCCACCTGCACCTCGCAGCGCGAGGCGAGCCCGGCGGCCACGACGTTCTTGGCGACCCAGCGCATGGCGTAGGCGGCGGAGCGGTCGACCTTGGACGGGTCCTTGCCGGAGAAGGCGCCGCCGCCGTGCCGGGCCATGCCGCCGTAGGTGTCGATGATGATCTTGCGGCCGGTGAGCCCGGCGTCGCCCATCGGGCCGCCGATCTCGAACCGGCCGGTGGGGTTGACCAGCAGGCGGTAGCCCTCGGTGTCCAGCTTGATGCCGTCGTCGAGGAGGGCCTTCAGCTCCGGCTCCACGACGAACTCGCGGATGTCGGGCGTCAGCAGCGAGTCGAGGTCGATGTCGGAGGCGTGCTGCGAGGAGACGACGACGGTGTCGAGGCGGGCCGCCTTGTCGCCGTTGTACTCGATGGTGACCTGCGTCTTGCCGTCGGGGCGCAGGTAGGGGATGGTCCCGTTCTTGCGGACCTCGCTGAGCCGGGCGGACAGCCGGTGCGCCAGGTGGATGGGCAGCGGCATCAGCTCGGGCGTCTCGTCGCAGGCGTAGCCGAACATCAGGCCCTGGTCGCCGGCGCCCTGGAGGTCGAGGTCGTCGCCGCCGGAGCCCTCGACGCGGCTCTCGTACGCGGTGTCCACGCCCTGGGCGATGTCCGGCGACTGCGCGCCGATGGAGACGGAGACGCCGCACGAGGCGCCGTCGAAGCCCTTCTTCGACGAGTCGTAGCCGATCTCCAGGATCTTGTTCCGCACGAGGGTCGCGATGTCCGCGTAGCCGGAGGTGGTCACCTCGCCGGCCACGTGCACCTGGCCGGTGGTGATCAGCGTCTCGACGGCGACTCGCGAGTGCGGGTCGTCCTTGAGAAGGGCGTCGAGGATGGCGTCGCTGATCTGGTCAGCGATCTTGTCGGGGTGGCCCTCGGTAACGGACTCCGAGGTGAATAGACGGCGGGACACATCGCTCCCCATGGTTGCAGCGGCTGCTGGCTGATCGGTTCGGACCCGGGCCGGGCGCTCCCGGGACGGGCCCGGGGGCCATTTTATCCGGGAGCCTCGCCCAGGGGACAACCCGTCTCGGTCCCTGGATGCCGGTTGACCTGGGGAACCGCAGGTTCCCGCAGGAGTCAGCCCGTAAAGCAGCAATAATCTGCCCGGAGTGTCGTCCGGGGTGACTCAGGCGAGCCTTTGCGCTACGAGGTCCCACACCACGTCGGCCAGCGCTTCCTTCGGCCCGAACGGCACGGGCACCTCGTGCCCGTCGGCGGTGAGCACCACGGCCTCGTTGCCCTCGGCGCCGAACGCCTTGGTCTCCCCCACCTCGTTGACGACGAGCAGGTCGCAGCCCTTGCGGGCGAGCTTGGCGCGGCCGTTGGCGAGCACGTCGTCGGTCTCGGCGGCGAAGCCGACGACGACCTGCCCGGCGCGCGGCCGGGCGGCGGAGATCCCGGCGAGGATGTCGGGGTTGCGGGTGAGCCCGATCGGGTCCGGCTCGTGGTCGTCCTTCTTCTTGATCTTGCCCGTGGCGTACGTCACGGGGCGGAAGTCGGCGACGGCGGCGGCCATGACGACGGCGTCGGCGTCGGCCGCGGCCTTCACCACGGCCTCCTGCAGCTCCACGGTGGTGCCGACGCGGACGATGTCCGCGCCCGCCGGGTCGGGCAGCGCGGTGTTCGCGGCCAGCAGCGTGACCCGGGCGCCGCGGGCGACGGCGGTACGGGCCAGTGCGTAGCCCTGCCGGCCCGACGAGCGGTTGCCCAGGAAGCGCACGGGGTCCAGTGGCTCGCGGGTGCCGCCGGCGCTGACGACGACGTGCCGGCCGGCCAGGTCGGGAGCCAGGCCACCGGCGCCGCGGGCGAGCGCGCGGCGGCAGACCTCGAAGATCTCCGCCGGCTCCGGCAGCCGGCCCTTGCCGGTGTCGGTGCCGGTGAGCCGGCCGACGGCGGGCTCGATGACGACGGCGCCGCGGGCGCGCAGCGTGGCGACGTTGGCCCGGGTGGCGGGGTGCTCCCACATCTCCGTGTGCATGGCCGGCGCGAAGACGACCGGGCAGGAGGCGGTGAGCAGGGTGTTCGTCAGCAGGTCGTCGGCCAGCCCGTGGGCGGCCCTGGCCAGCAGGTCGGCGGTGGCGGGGGCGACGACCACGAGGTCGGCCCGCCGGCCGATCCGTACGTGCGGGACCTCGTGCACGTCCGCCCAGGTCTCGGTGGCGGCGGGGCGGCCGGAGAGCGCCGCCCAGGTGGCCTCGCCGACGAAGTGCAGCGCGGCGGCCGTGGGCACGGCCCGTACCGCGTGGCCCGACTCGGTGAGGAGCCGCAGCAGCTCGCACGCCTTGTACGCCGCGATGCCGCCGCTGACGCCCAGCACCACCTCGGCCGGCGCCGCCGCTCCCCCCGCTGCCGTTTCCTCGGACGCTTCCGCCATGTCCCGCTCCCCGCCGCTCGTCGTCTGCTCCCCCCATGACACACCACGGGCCCGGCAGCCGCGCTGCCGGGCCCGTTGGATGAGGGATGCCTACTGCGCGGGGCCTTCGGTGGCCTCGGAGGTCAGCAGACCCGCGTTGATCTCGCGGAGCGCGATGGACAGCGGCTTCTCGTGCACGTGGGTGTCCACCAGCGGGCCGACGTACTCCAGCAGGCCCTCGCCGAGCTGGGAGTAGTACGCATTGATCTGCCGCGCGCGCTTCGCCGCGTAGATCACGAGGCTGTACTTGGAGTCGGTCGCCTCAAGCAGCTCGTCGATCGGCGGGTTGATGATGCCCTCGGGCGCGGTGATGGGAGAGGACAACCTATCCAGCCTTCCAGTGAAACTTCACGAATCAAACCTGCATCAAGGCTAGCAGCTCGGCGGAGACGTCCTCGACGGAGGTATTGACAAGCGTCGAGTCGAACTCCTGCTCGGCCGCCAGCTCCGTACGGGCCGCGGCCAGCCGGCGCTCGATGACCTCCGGCGGCTCCGTGCCGCGCCCGGTGAGCCGGCGCACCAGCTCGTCCCAGCTCGGCGGGGCGAGGAAGACCAGCTGCGCGTCCGGCATGCTCTCCCGGACGAGCCGGGCCCCCTGGAGGTCGATCTCCAGCAGCACGGGCTCGCCGGCGTCCAGCCGCTCCAGCACGGGCCCGCGCGGGGTGCCGTACCGGTTGCCGGAGA
This sequence comes from Streptomyces aculeolatus, assembly GCF_020400605.1. Classification (GTDB taxonomy): domain Bacteria; phylum Actinomycetota; class Actinomycetes; order Streptomycetales; family Streptomycetaceae; genus Streptomyces; species Streptomyces aculeolatus. The sequence continues at coordinate 88,613 of NZ_JAINRD010000008.1, forward strand.
ACTCCGCCCACTCCAGCAGCTCGCCGTTGGCGACGAGCTTGTCGAACTCGTCGTCGCTGACGAAGAAGTACTGGACGCCGTGCCGTTCGCCGGGGCGCGGCCTGCGGGTCGTCGCGGACACCGAGAGCCACACCTCGGGATGGACCTTGCGCAGATGCGCGACGACCGTGCTCTTGCCGACCCCGGAGGGGCCGGAGAGCACGGTCAGCCGCGGACGATCTGCCGGCGGGACGGGGGCCGCCCCCCGGGAGAAGGCTGTACTCATGCAGCGATTATCCCGGTTTTCCGGAGTGCCTCGGAACGTCAGGAACCGGTGCTGCCGAACTCGCGCTCCAGCGAGGCGATCTGGTTGGAGCCCAGACCGCGCACACGACGGCTCTCGGAGATGCCGAGCCGCTCCATGATCTGCTTGGCGCGCACCTTGCCCACGCCGGGCATGGACTCAAGCAGGGCGGAGACCTTCATCTTGCCGATGACGTCGTTCTCCTGGCCCTGCTTGATGACGTCGTGCAGGGAAGCGCCGGAGTGCTTCAGCCGATTCTTGACCTCGGCGCGCTCCCGGCGAGCCGCTGCGGCCTTCTCGAGCGCGGCTGCGCGCTGTTCAGGGGTAAGGGGCGGAAGAGCCACGCCTACGTCACCTCGGATGTCGAACTAATCGGATATGGAACGGTGTGGAACCTAGTGGCCCCGCACCTGCGGAGCAACGAGCAACGCCCTGGCGCCCGCGCTCTGATGACGGAGACTAGCGGCCGAGAAGGCGCCAGTCAGCGAGAACAGACGAAAAGTCCTGGTCAGACTCAAGTTCCGCGACAAGTTCTGGGTATATCACCCGGTTTATGAGGATACGTTCCGTACGTCATCGGCCAATTGTTCGGCCGCCGCCCGCAGCCTCGCGATATCGGGTCCGTGCGCCAGCACCGACCGGCTTGCGCTCGGCAGGACTTGGGGCAGCGCGGCCCCGAAGAGCCGCGGAAGGTCGGCCGGCGCGGCGCCCTGGGCGCCGATGCCGGGGGCCAGCAGCGGGCCGTTCACGGCCAGGTCGGCGCCCGCCTCGGCGAGGGTGGCGCCGATGACGGCGCCGGTCGAACCGAGCGGCTCGGCACCGCGGTTCTCGGCGGCGATGTGGTCCAGCATCGTCTGCGCGACGGTCCGTGCGCCGTGCGCGCCGTGCACGGAGGCGCGCTGCACCTCGCCGCCCTCCGGGTTGGAGGTGAGCGTGACGACGAAGAGCCCGGCGCCGGCGGCGCGGGCGGCGTCCAGCGCGGGGCGCAGCGACTCGTACCCGAGGTAGGGCGTGACGGTCAGCGCGTCGGAGCGCAGCGGGGCGTCCTTGTCGAGGTACGCGGCGGCGTAGCCGCCCATCGTCGAGCCGATGTCGCCGCGCTTGGCGTCCATGAGGACCAGCGCGCCGGCCGCGCGCGCCGCCGTGACGGCCTTCTCCAGGACGGCGACTCCCCGGGAGCCGAAGCGCTCGAAGAACGCGGACTGCGGCTTGAGCACGGCTACGCGGTCCGCCAGGGCCTCGACGGCGGCCATGGTGAAGCGCTCCAGGCCCGCCGGGTCGTCCGGCAGCTCCCAGCGCGCCAGCAGCGCGGCGTGCGGGTCGATGCCGACGCACAGCGGGCCGCGGGCGGCCATGGCGCGGTGCAGCCGGACACCGAAGGGCTCGGAGGCCTCGGAGGGCGCGGGTGTCGCGGCGGTCTCGGGGCTCATGCGGTCGCCTTCCTGACGTCTGCGCCGACGGCGTCGGCGAGGGTCGCGTACGGGGACGCGGCCAGCAGCTCGGCCAGGCCGCGGTGGATCCTCCGGGGCCACAGCGGGCCCTCGTAGATGAAGCCGGTGTAGCCCTGGACGAGGGTGGCGCCGGCGAGGATGCGCTCCCAGGCGTGCGCGGCGGTCTCCACGCCGCCGGCACCGACGAGCACGATGCCGTGCTCGCCGGGGGCGCCCACGCGCGCGTAGAGGCGGCGCAGCACCTCCAGGGAGCGGCGGCGCAGCGGCGCCCCGGACAGGCCGCCGGCGCCGATGGACTCGACGCGGGCCGCCGGGGTGGCCAGGCCGTCGCGGGCGATGGTGGTGTTGGTGGCGATGATGCCGTCGAGGCCCAGCTCCAGGGCCAGGTCGGCGACCGCGTCGACGTCCTCGTCCGCGAGGTCGGGGGCGATCTTGACCAGCAGCGGTACGCGCCCGGAGGCGCCCGGCGCCGCGGCCGGGGCGGTGCCGCCGGCGGTGGGGGTGCCGCCCGTGCCCTCAGGGCTCTGGGGGAGGTCGGCGGCGGCGCGGACCGCCGCGAGCAGCGGGCGCAGGTGCTCGACGGCCTGGAGGTCGCGCAGGCCCGGGGTGTTGGGCGAGGAGACGTTGACGACGAGGTAGTCGGCGTGGCCGGCGAGCCGTTCGGCGGAGGTGACGTAGTCGGCGATGGCACCCGATTCGGGGACGGCCTTGGTCTTGCCGATGTTGACGCCGACGACGGCGTTGGGCCGGTACGGGGTGCGCTGCCCGTGGCGGCGGCGGGCCAGCCGGGCGGCGACGGCGGCGGAGCCGTCGTTGTTGAAGCCCATCCGGTTGACCAGCGCCCGGTCGGGGATCAGCCGGAACAGCCGGGTCGGCTCGTTCCCGGCCTGGGGGCGCGCGGTGACGGTGCCGACCTCGACGAAGTCGAAGCCGAGCATGGTCAGCCCGTCGACGCCGACCGCGTTCTTGTCGAAGCCCGCGGCGAGCCCGAAGGGGCCGGGGAAGTCGATGCCGAGCGCGCGGACGCGCAGCTCCGGGTGGCGGGGCGCGGCGGCGGCGCGGACCGCGCTGCGCACGCCGGGTGCGGCGGCGGCGCCGCGGATGGCCGCGAACGCCATGGTGTGGGCCCGCTCCGGATCCATCCGGGCGAGGGCGCTGCGGAAGAGCAAGGGGTACATAAGGGACCTTCGGCTGCTTCGGGTGCCGTGCCCCGCCGGCCCGGTGGCGGGCCGGCGGGACTCGGGTGGGCTGGGGCGGTCTCCTAGCGGGCGCGGGCCTCGGTGAGGTGGCCGGCGTGCTCCTGGAGGGAGCGCACCCCCACCTCGCCGCGGGTCAGCGCCTCGATGCCCTGGACGGCGGCGGCCAGGGCCTGGACCGTCGTCAGGCACGGCACCCCGCGGGCGACGGCGGCGGTGCGGATGTCGTAGCCGTCGAGGCGGCCGCCGGTGCCGTACGGGGTGTTGACGATGAGGTCGACGTCGCCGTCGTGGATGAGCTGCACGATCGTCCGCTCGCCGTCCGGCCCGGGGCCCTGCGAGTGCTTGCGTACGACGGTCGCGGCGATGCCGTTGCGCCTGAGCACCTCGGCGGTGCCGGAGGTGGCCAGCAGCTCGAAGCCGTGCTGGACCAGCTCACGGGCCGGGAAGACCATCGAGCGCTTGTCGCGGTTGGCGACCGAGACGAACGCCCGGCCGCGGGTGGGCAGCGCGCCGTACGCGGCGGCCTGCGACTTGGCGTACGCCGTGCCGAAGACGCTGTCGATGCCCATGACCTCACCGGTGGAGCGCATCTCCGGGCCGAGCACCGTGTCGACGCCCCGGCCGCGGATGTCGCGGAAGCGCGTCCACGGCAGCACGGCCTCCTTCACCGAGATCGGCGCGTCCAGCGGCAGCGTGCCGCCGTCCCCGGTGGCCGGCAGCATGCCCTCCGCGCGCAGTTCGGCGACGGTGGCGCCGAGCGAGATGCGGGCGGCGGCCTTGGCCAGCGGGACGGCGGTGGCCTTGGAGGTGAAGGGGACGGTGCGCGAGGCGCGCGGGTTGGCCTCCAGCACGTACAGGATGTCCCCGGCCAGCGCGAACTGGATGTTGATCAGCCCGCGGACGCCGACGCCGCGCGCGATGGCCTCGGTGGAGGCGCGCAGCCGCTTGATGTCGTGCCCGCCGAGGGTGATGGGGGGCAGGGCGCACGCGGAGTCGCCGGAGTGGATGCCGGCCTCCTCGATGTGCTCCATCACGCCGCCGAGGTACAGCTCCTCGCCGTCGTAGAGCGCGTCGACGTCGATCTCGATGGTGTCGTCGAGGAACCGGTCGACGAGGACGGGGTGTTCGGAGATGAGGCCCGCGTGCCGCTCCAGGTACGCGGCCAGCGACGGCTCGTCGTAGACGATCTCCATGCCGCGCCCGCCGAGCACGTACGAGGGGCGCACCATGACCGGGTAGCCGATCCCGGCGGCGATGTTCTTGGCCTCGGCGAAGGAGAACGCGGTGCCGTACTTGGGCGCCGGCAGCCCTGCCTCGGCGAGCACGCGGCCGAACGCGCCGCGGTCCTCGGCGGCGTGGATCGCCTCCGGCGACGTGCCCACGACGGGCACGCCGTTGTCCTTCAGCGCCTGCGCGAGCCCCAGCGGGGTCTGCCCGCCGAGTTGGACGAGGACGCCGGCGACCGGGCCCGCCTGGGTTTCGGCGTGCACGACCTCCAGCACGTCCTCCAGCGTCAGCGGCTCGAAGTACAGCCGGTCGGAGGTGTCGTAGTCGGTGGAGACGGTCTCCGGGTTGCAGTTGACCATCACGGTCTCGTAGCCCGCCTCGCCGAGGGCGAAGGAGGCGTGGACGCAGGAGTAGTCGAACTCGATGCCCTGGCCGATGCGGTTGGGCCCGGAGCCGAGGATGATCACGGCGGGGCGCTCGCGCGGGGCGACCTCGGTCTCCTCGTCGTACGAGGAGTAGAGGTACGGGGTGCGGGCCGCGAACTCGGCGGCGCAGGTGTCGACCGTCTTGTACACCGGGCGTACGCCCAGCGCGTGCCGCACCTCGCGCACCACGTCCTCGCGCAGCCCGCGCACGCCGGCGATCTGGGCGTCGGAGAAGCCGTGGCGCTTGGCGTACGCCAGGAGGCCGGGGTCGAGGTGGTCCGCGGCGGCCAGCTCGTCGGCGACCTCCTTGATCAGGAAGAGCTGGTCGACGAACCAGGGGTCGATCCGCGTCGCCTCGTGCACCTCCGCCTCGGTGGCGCCGGCGCGGATGGCGGCCATCACGGTGTTCAGCCGGCCGTCGGTGGGCACGGCGGCCTTCGCGAGCAGCGCGGCCTTCTCGCCGGGGCCGGGCGGCGGGCCGGCGAAGTCGAACGGGGCGTCCTTCTTCTCGACCGAGCGGAGCGCCTTGTTGAGCGCCTCGGTGAAGTTGCGGCCGATGGCCATGGCCTCGCCGACGGACTTCATCGTGGTGGTGAGCGAGGAGTCGGCGGCCGGGAACTTCTCGAAGGCGAAGCGGGGCACCTTCACCACCACGTAGTCGAGCGTCGGCTCGAAGGACGCGGGGGTCTCGCGGGTGATGTCGTTGGGGATCTCGTCGAGCGTGTAGCCCACGGCCAGCTTCGCGGCGATCTTGGCGATGGGGAAGCCGGTGGCCTTGGAGGCGAGCGCGGAGGAGCGGGAGACGCGCGGGTTCATCTCGATGACGACGACCCGGCCGTCCGCGGGGTCGACCGCGAACTGGATGTTGCAGCCGCCGGTGTCGACGCCGACCTCGCGGATGACGGCGATGCCGATGTCGCGGAGGATCTGGTACTCACGGTCGGTGAGCGTCATCGACGGGGCGACGGTCACGGAGTCGCCGGTGTGCACGCCCATGGGGTCGAGGTTCTCGATGGAGCAGACGACCACGACGTTGTCGTGCTTGTCGCGCATCAGCTCCAGCTCGTACTCCTTCCACCCGAGGATGGACTCCTCCAGCAGCACCTCGGTCGTCGGCGAGAGCGCGAGCCCCTGCCCGGCGATGCGGCGCAGCTCCTCCTCGTCGTGGGCGAAGCCGGAGCCGGCGCCGCCCATGGTGAAGGAGGGGCGCACGACCACGGGGTAGCCGCCGAGTCCTTCGACGCCGGCCAGCACCTCGTCCATGGTGTGGCAGATGACCGAGCGGGCGGACTCGCCGTACCCGGTCTTGCGGCGGACCTCCGCCACGACCTCCTTGAACTGGTCGCGGTCCTCGCCCTTCTGGATCGCCTCGACGTTGGCGCCGATCAGCTCCACGCCGTACTTCTCCAGCACTCCGGAGTCGTGCAGCGAGACCGCGGTGTTGAGCGCGGTCTGGCCGCCGAGGGTGGGCAGCAGGGCGTCGGGGCGCTCGCGCGCGATGATCTTCTCGACGAACTCGGGCGTGATCGGCTCGACGTACGTGGCGTCGGCGATCTCCGGGTCGGTCATGATCGTCGCCGGGTTGGAGTTGACGAGCACGACGCGCAGGCCCTCGGCCCGCAGCACGCGGCACGCCTGGGTGCCGGAGTAGTCGAACTCGGCGGCCTGGCCGATGACGATCGGGCCCGAGCCGATGACCAGGACGGACCGGATATCGGTGCGCTTAGGCACGCTGGGCTCCCTGTGCTGTCTGCGCCGCGTGCTCCGCCATGAGTCCGGCGAAGCGGTCGAAGAGGTACGCGGCGTCGTGCGGCCCCGCGGCCGCCTCGGGGTGGTACTGGACGGAGAACGCCGGCCGGTCCAGCAGCCGCAGTCCCTCCACGACCTGGTCGTTGAGGCACACGTGGCTGACCTCGGCGCGCCCGTAGGGGGTGTCGGCGACCGTGTCGAGGGGCGCGTCGACGGCGAAGCCGTGGTTGTGCGCGGTGACCTCGACGCGGCCCGTGGTGCGGTCCTGGACGGGCTGGTTGATGCCGCGGTGGCCGTACTTCAGCTTGTACGTGCCGAAGCCGAGCGCGCGGCCGAGGAGCTGGTTGCCGAAGCAGATGCCGAACAGCGGGGTGCCGCGCTCCAGCACGGCGCGGACCACGGTGAGGTCGGCGGCGGCCGGGTCGCCGGGGCCGTTGGAGAGGAAGACGCCGTCGGGCCGGACCGCGTAGACCTCCTCGACCGTGGCGGTGGCGGGCAGCACGTGCACCTCTATGCCGCGCTCGGCCAGTCGCCGCGGCGTCATGCCCTTGATGCCGAGGTCGAGTGCGGCGACGGTGAAGCGCTTCGCGCCGGCCGCGGGGACGACGTACGCCTCCTCGGTGGCGACCTCGGGCGCGAGGTCCGCGCCCTTCATCTGCTCCTGGACCCGCACGCGGGCGAGCATCGCGTCCGGGTCCGCGACCCGGTCGCCGGAGAAGATGCCGACGCGCATCGCGCCGCGCTCGCGCAGGTGCCGCGTGATCGCCCGGGTGTCGACGCCGGAGATGCCGACGACGCCCTGGCGGCGCAGCTCCTCGTCGAGGGAGCGCGTGGCGCGCCAGCTGGAGGGGACGCGGGCGGGGTCGCGCACGACGTAGCCGGAGACCCAGATGCGGGCGGACTCGGCGTCCTCGTCGTTGACGCCGGTGTTGCCGACGTGCGGGGCGGTCATGACGACGACCTGGCGGTGGTACGAGGGGTCGGTCAGGGTCTCCTGGTAGCCGGTCATGCCGGTGGAGAACACGGCTTCGCCGAAGGTCTCCCCCGTCGCCCCGTAGGCGCGGCCGCGGAAGCTGCGGCCGTCCTCCAGGACGAGTACGGCGGGGCTTTCCTGGCCGCGGTGGGCTGCGGTCATCGTGTGCCTTCCGTGGTGGTGCTGTCTGCGGAGCTCGCGGCGGCGTCGGCGGGAGCGGTCTCGGCGGGCGGGGCGCCGAGCGCCGCCACCCAGGCGGCGTGCTCGGCGGCGCGGTCGGAGCGGAAGCCGGAGTCGTACTCCGCGCCGTCGTGCGCCCAGGTGATCACCAGCAGCCCGCCCTCGGTGAGGACCTTGCCGGCGATGGCCTTGTCGAGCCGGGCGCCGCGCAGGTGCGCGGCGGGCACGAAGAAGTCCGTGGCCCCGGGGCGTACGACCGCGAGGCCCTGCTCGGTGAGGGTCAGCTCGACGCGGCTGCGCACGCCCAGGCCGTGGGCGACGATGCGGTCGAGCCACTGCCCGGCGACGGTGCTGCCGTGGTAGCGCCCGGTCAGCTCCAACCGCACCTCCCCGGCGTCGTCGGGGACCGGGGGCAGGTCCGGAATACCGGACTGGAGCTGGCCGCGCCACTTCCAGCCCTCGCGCATCAGCCAGTAGACGAGCGCGATGAACAGGACCAGGCCGACGATCCAGCCGATGCGTGCCGCCCAGTCGGTCACGGGCTGCGACTGCCGTTCGTCGGCGAGGAGGGTGGCGAGCGTCACGCCGGCTCACCCCCGGCGAGGGTGGCCCGGCCGCGCAGGAAGGTGTGCGTGACCCGGCCGGGCAGCTCGCGCCCTGCGTAGGGGGTGTTCCGGCTGCGGGAGACGAAGCTGTGCGGATCCACATGACCACGGTAGGCCGGATCCAGCAGGGTGAGGTTGGCGGGCTCGCCGGAGGCGATGGGCCGGCCGTGGCCGTCGAGGCGGCCGATGGCGGCGGGCCGGAAGGACATCCGGTCGGCGACGCCGGACCAGTCGAGCAGGCCGGTGTCGACCATCGTCTGCTGCACGACGGACAGCGCCGTCTCCAGGCCGACCATGCCCATGGCGGCGGCGGCCCACTCGCAGTCCTTGTCCTCCTGCGGGTGCGGGGCGTGGTCGGTGGCGACGCAGTCGATGGTGCCGTCGGCCAGCGCCTCGCGCAGCGCGCGCACGTCGGTCTCGGTGCGCAGCGGCGGGTTGACCTTGTAGACGGGGTCGTACGAGCGGACCAGCTCGTCGGTGAGCAGCAGGTGGTGCGGGGTGACCTCGGCGGTGACGCGCCAGCCCTTGGACTTCGCCCACCGCACGATCTCCACCGAGCCGGCGGTGGACAGGTGGCAGATGTGCACGCGGGAGTCGACGTGGGCGGCGAGCAGCACGTCCCGGGCGATGACCGACTCCTCGGCGGCGGCGGGCCAGCCGCCGAGGCCCAGCTCGGCGGAGACGACGCCCTCGTTCATCTGGGCGCCCTCGGTCAGCCGCGGCTCCTGCGCGTGCTGGGCGACGACGCCGTCGAACGCCTTCACGTACTCCAGCGCCCGGCGCATGATCACGGCGTCGTCCACGCACTTGCCGTCGTCGGAGAAGACCACGACGCCGGCCGCCGACTCGTGCATGGCGCCCAGCTCGGCGAGCTGCTTGCCCTCCAGGCCCACGGTGACGGCGCCGACCGGCTGCACGTCGCAGTAGCCGGACTCGCGGCCGAGCCGCCAGACCTGCTCGACGACGCCGGCGGTGTCGGCGACGGGGAAGGTGTTGGCCATCGCGTGCACGGCGGTGAAGCCGCCCTTCGCGGCGGCGCGGGTGCCGGTCAGGACGGTCTCGGAGTCCTCGCGGCCGGGCTCGCGCAGGTGGGTGTGGAGGTCGACCAGGCCGGGCAGCAGGATGTGCCCCGCCGCCTCGACCACCTCGGCACCGTCGGCGGGCAGCGCGACGCCGGCCTCGGCGACCTCGGCGATGGTCTCGCCGTCGATCAGGACGTCCCGGGCCTCGCCGCCGAGGATCTGCGCGCCGCGGATCAGGGTCTTGCTCATCGGTCGTTCTCCTCGGTGCGTGCGGTGGTCGGGGCGGGGGCGGCGGCGGGGGCCTCTCCGGGGGCGCCGCCGAGCAGCAGGTAGAGCACGGCCATGCGGATGGAGACGCCGTTGGCGACCTGCTCGACCGCGGTGCAGCGGGGCGAGTCGGCGACCTCGGCGGTGATCTCCATGCCGCGGTTCATCGGGCCGGGGTGCATGACGAGGGCGTGCTCGGGCATGCGCGCCATCCGGTCGCCGTCGAGGCCGTAGCGGCGGGCGTACTCGCGCTCGGTGGGGAAGAACGCGGCGTTCATCCGCTCCCGCTGCACCCGCAGCATCATCACGCCGTCGGACTTCGGCAGCACGGCGTCCAGGTCGTACGAGACCTCGCAGGGCCAGCGCTCCACGCCGACCGGCACCAGCGTGGGCGGCGCGACGAGCGTGACCTCGGCGCCGAGGGTGTGCAGCAGCAGCACGTTCGAGCGGGCGACCCGGCTGTGCAGGATGTCGCCGACGACCGTGATGCGGCGGCCGTCGAGCCCGCCGCCGGTGCCGGGCGCCAGGTGGCGGCGCATGGTGAAGGCGTCGAGGAGCGCCTGCGTGGGGTGCTCGTGGGTGCCGTCGCCGGCGTTGACGACGGAGCCGTTGATCCAGCCGGAGGTCGCCAGCCGGTGCGGGGCGCCGGAGTCGTGGTGGCGGATGACGACGGCGTCGGCGCCCATGGCCTCCAGGGTCAGGGCGGTGTCCTTCAGCGACTCGCCCTTGGAGACGGACGAGCCCTTGGCGGAGAAGTTGATGACGTCGGCGGAGAGCCGCTTCGCGGCGGCTTCGAAGGAGATGCGGGTGCGGGTGGAGTCCTCGTAGAAGAGGTTGACCACGGTGCGGCCGCGCAGGGTCGGCAGCTTCTTGATGGGCCGGTCCGCGATCCGGGCCAGCTCCTCGGCGGTGTCGAGGATCAGCACGGCGTCGTCGCGGGACAGGTCGGCGGCCGAGATCAGATGGCGCTTCACTGGGTGCTCCGGGGTGTGGTGGGTACGGCGGGTCGCGCGCCGCGGCTCACGGGGGCGTACGCCTCCGGCGGCCGGCGGGGCGGGGCGGGCGTCCTACTTGGAGCCGAGCAGCACGGCGTCGCGGCCGTCCTGTTCGGTGAGCTGGACGCGGACCGTCTCCCGCAGCGACGTGGGGAGGTTCTTGCCGACGTAGTCGGCGCGGATGGGCAGCTCGCGGTGGCCGCGGTCGACGAGGACGGCGAGCTGCACTGCCCGCGGTCTGCCGATGTCGTTCAGCGCGTCGAGGGCCGCGCGGATCGTGCGGCCGGAGAAGAGCACGTCGTCCACGAGGACCACCAGCCGGCCGTCGATCCCCTCCGCGGGGATGTCGGTGCGGGCCAGCGCGCGGGGCGGACCCATGCGCAGATCGTCGCGGTACATCGTGATGTCGAGCGAGCCGACGCCCGACTGGCCGAACTTGCTGCCGGTGATCTCTTCGAGCTTCGCGGCGAGCCGGTGGCCGAGCCACACGCCGCGGGTCGGGATGCCCAGGAGCACCACGTCGTGGGCGCCTTTGGTGCGCTCCACGATCTCGTGCGCGATGCGGGTCAGCACCCGCTGGATGTCCGGCGCCTCCAGAACGGGCCGGGCCGGGTCTGTGCCGTGCGTGTCCATACGAAAAGGACCCCCTTCCTCGCCTCACGGGACGAGCGTTAAAGGACGTCAGGTCCCCTCTACCGTAACAGCGCGGGCCGACACCACCGCCGCCGGGTCTCTGCCCCGTCTCCACCGTCCGCCTACCACCCTCATGGGTGGCGACCGGATGAATCTTCCGCTTGACGAAGCCAAGTTACGCTGCGTAACCTCACAGTGAGTTACCAGACTGTCGTCCGGGGAGCCATATGTCCAGCGAATACGCCAAACAGCTCGGGGCCAAGCTCCGGGGCATCCGTACCCAGCAGGGCCTCTCACTGCACGGCGTGGAGGAGAAGTCCCAGGGGCGCTGGAAGGCCGTCGTCGTCGGGTCGTACGAGCGCGGGGACCGTGCGGTCACCGTGCAGCGCCTGGCCGAGCTGGCGGACTTCTACGGGGTGCCGGTGCAGGAGCTTCTCCCGGGTTCGGCGCCCGGCGGCGCCGCAGAGCCGCCGCCGAAGCTCGTGCTGGACCTGGAGCGGCTTGCCCAGATCCCCGCGGAGAAGGCGGGACCGCTGCAGCGCTATGCGGCGACGATCCAGAGCCAGCGCGGGGACTACAACGGCAAGGTCCTCTCGATCCGCCAGGACGACCTGCGCACGCTCGCCGTGATCTACGACCAGTCGCCCTCGGTGCTGACCGAGCAGCTCATCGGCTGGGGCGTCCTGGACGCCGACGCCCGCCGCGCGGTCGTGGTCCACGAGGACGCCTGACGGCTGGTCACCAGCAGAAACGTACCGCCGTCGGCGGGTCGGACCCATCCGGGTCCGACCCGCCGACGGCGGCGTGCGTTCGAGGCGCGCGGTTGCGGCGGCAAGGTGGCTCCGCCGGGCCCCGGCGCCGGAAGGATTCCGGGGCTCCGCCCCGGACCCCGAGGACCAGCGCATCCCCGGATCAGCGCCGGAGCTAGCCGGCCTCCGGCCGCGCAGTGCCGTCCGGCGCGTCCTCCGCCGCGGCGGCGCCGGGTACCTGCGTCGCCGCTCGGGCGCCGGGGCCCTCGGCCTCCGCCGTCGCCGGGCCGTCGTCCCCCGGGGCGCTCCCGGTCCGGTCCGGGACGTCGTCGCTTTCCGGATCCGCGCGGGCCTCCGGGACGGCCTCCGCCGCCTCGCCGCCGCCCGCGTCGGCGTCCCGGCGCAGCCGCGGCTTCAGCTCCTGCAGCCGGCCCAGCAGGCCGTTGACGAAGCCCGGCGAGTCGTCGGTGGAGAACTCCTTCGTGAGCTGCACCGCCTCGTCGATCGCCACCGCGTCCGGCGTCTCGTCCTCCCAGATCAGCTCGTACGCCCCCAGCCGCAGGATGCTGCGGTCCACGACCGGCATCCGGTCCAGGGTCCAGCCGACCGAGTACGAGCCCAGCAGCTCGTCGATGCGGGCGGCGTGCGCCTCGTAGCCCTCGACCAGCTTCCGCGTGAAGTCGCCGACCGGCGGCTGCCGGGGGTCGGTGCTGCCCAGCCGGATCCAGTCCTCCAGCACCTGCCCCGCGGGCGCGCCGCGCTGGTCGGACTCGAAGATGATCTGGAACGCGCGCTTGCGAGCCGTGTTCCGTGCGGCCACGTCAGCCGCTCACGCGGCCGAGGTACTCGCCGGAGCGGGTGTCGACCTTGATCTTCTCGCCGGTGGTGATGAACAGCGGGACCTGGATGGAGAAGCCGGTCTCCAGCTCGGCCGGCTTGGTGCCGCCGGTGGAGCGGTCGCCCTGCACGCCCGGGTCGGTCTGCGCGATGGTCAGCTCGACGGCCGCGGGCAGCTCGACGTACAGCGGCGTGCCCTCGTGCAGCGCGACGGTGGTGTCGAAGCCCTCCAGCAGGTAGTTGGCGGTGTCGCCGACGGTCTTGGGGTCGACGTGGAGCTGGTCGTACGTCTCCATGTCCATGAAGACGAAGTACTCGCCGTCCTTGTACGAGAACTGCATGTCCCTGCGGTCGACGTTGGCCGTCTCGACCTTCACCCCGGCGTTGAACGTCTTGTCGACGGTCTTGCCGGAGAGCACGTTCTTCAGCTTCGTACGGACGAAGGCAGGGCCCTTGCCGGGCTTGACGTGCTGGAACTCGACGACGGACCAGAGCTGGTCGCCGTCGAGCTTGAGCACCAAGCCGTTCTTCAGGTCGTTCGTGGTGGCCACGTCGCGAAATCTCCTGGACTGCGTGGACGACGGAGGAAGCCCGGCACGCCTGCGACCCGGCCGGGGTCAGAGGGCGAGCAGTTCCTTCGTCGTGATGGTGAGTAGCTCGGGACCGCCGTCCGCCGGCGAGCGGACGACGAGCGTGTCGTCGATCCGGACCCCGCCCCGGCCGGGGAGATGGACTCCCGGCTCGACGGTGACCGGCACACGAGCGTCCAGTTTACCCATCGCCGCCGGGGCCAGCCGCGGGTCCTCGTCGATTTCGAGTCCCACCCCGTGACCGGTGGACGGTCCGACGCCGTCGCCGTGTCCGGCCGCGGTGAGCACCTGGCGTGCCGCGCGGTCCACCTCGCGGTACTCCGCGCCCGGCGTCAGCGCCTCCCGGCCGGCCCGCTGCGCGGCGAAGACCAGGTCGTACAGCTCGATCTGCCAGTCGTCCGGGGCGGTGCCGACGACGAAGGTGCGGCCGATCTCGCAGCGGTAGCCGCGGTAGCGCGCGCCCAGGCAGACGGTGAGGAAGTCGCCCTCCTCCACCCGCCGGTCGGTCGGTACGTGCCCGGCCCGGCCGGCGTGCGGCCCGGTGCCGACGGCAGTGGGGAACGCCGGGCCCTCGGCGCCGTGGTCGACGAGCCGCCGCTCCAGCTCCAGCGCCAGGTGCCGTTCCGTGCGGCCGACGAGGATGGACTCCAGCAGTTCGCCGAGCGCCTGGTCGCCGATCTCGGCGGCGACCCGCAGGCAGGCGATCTCCTCGTCGTCCTTGACGAGCCGCTGCTGCTCGACGGCGCGGGACAGGTCGGTCAGCGCGAGCCGGGGCGCGACGGAGGCCAGGGCGCGGTGCCTGGCCACGGTCAGGTGGTGCTCCTCGACGGCGAGCGCGGTGGCGCCGCCGGCGGCGGCGAGCCCGGTGGCCGCGACGGCGGCGTCCCCCTCGGGGCCGCCGAGGGCGTGGACGCGCAGGTCGTCGGGTTGCGGCGCGCCCGCCGGATCCTGCGCGGGGTCGCCGGGGCGGACGAGGACGTCCTCGCCCGACCCGAGCAGCAGGACGGAGCCGGGCGGGGCGCAGCCGGCGAGGTAGGTGATGTTCGCCGGCCGGGAGACGAGCACGGCGTCGCTGCCGGCCGCCTCGCAGTGGGAGCGCAGTCGGGTACGGCGGGCAGCGTGCACCTCGGGCATGATCCGAGCCTAGGGCGGCCCGGCAGGCGGGGCTGCCCGAGCGCGTCCGTACGGGCACGGGCCGTATGCGGCGGGCGGCCCCGGCGGGACGGGGAGACGGAGGACGCGGGGAGGGGGACGGGCCTGTGCGGCGGAGGTGCGCTGCGGGCCGTACGCGGGCGGCGGGCTACCAGGCCGGCGGGCTCGCCAGGCTGCGCCCGACGACGTCGTCGAGCATCCGCACGGTCGCGGGCACGTCGTGGCGCGAGTTGTCGATGATCGGCAGGCCCGAGCCGTACCAGCCCGCCATCCGGCCGTGGATGCGGGCCACTTCCTCGTCCGCGAGCCGCCGGTTGCCGGTGCGGGCCGCATTGCGTGCGAGGACCGACTCCAGGCCCGGCAGCAGCACCACGGGCAGCAGCCCGGGGCCGACGTGCCGCTTCCAGCCGCCGAGGCCGACCACGGGGCGGTCGGGGAAGACCGCGTCGTCGAGGATGCAGGAGATGCCGTTGGCCAGGTAGTTGCGGGCGGCGAAGCCGCAGGTGCGGCGGGCCAGCCGGTACTGCGCCTCGGAGTGGTCGGTCCAGCCGGCCTGCGGGTCGGCGAAGCCGGCGCGCACCCACTCGCGTACGTCGTCGAGGCTGATGTGCGCGGTGGGTGCCCGGCGGGTGTCGGCCCAGTGCCGCGCCACGGTGGTCTTGCCGGCCCCGGCCGGGCCGATGAGGAGCACCGCCACCGTCGGTGGCGGTGCTCCGTGGGGCATGGGTGCGGGCGGCGGGCTGGGCAGGGCCACGGGGCCGCCGACCGGGAGCTTGATGTGGCCGGTCGTCTCCACCGCGTCGTGCGGCCCGGCCGGCGGCGGCGGGCCGGCAGGGCCAGGTCTGCCCTGGGGCGGCTGCGGAACCCCCACTGCGTGCTGCATCCCGTGCACCCTCGCTCTTGACCCGTCACGTACCGACACCCGGCTGGTCATGGCCGTACCGCGGTCCGCGGCTGCCTTAGCCCCGCACGGTACCCGTACGACCCGCCATGGTGGGAACGATCCTGCCAGGAGCCCCGCGGGGGCCTAGTCCCAGGTGTGCTTTCCGCCCAGCAGCAACGTGTGCTCCAGTACGTCCTCCATCGGGTCGTCGATCTGCCCGGTGCGCAGCAGCGCGAAGCTCGACCCGTTCGAGACGGTGCCGCCGTTGTAGTGCTCGTCGGCGGCGGCGACTCCTCCCTGCAGTCCCACGCCCGCCGGCGCCGCGACCATCGCGACCGCCACCCGTGCCCATACGCGCATACGCGTTTCTCCTCGTCGTCGGTGTTGCCGAGTGCTTCTGACGGGGACCCGGCGGTCCCGCCTTCCTATCCGCCAGAGGGGCGGCGAGGTTACGCCTTCGTACCGAGGAGAAGATCCGGAACTCCAATGGCGGTACGGGGCGTCTCTGTCATCCGAGCGGCGGGAGACGAAGGACCGGCGAAGGAGCGGCGGATGAGTGGTCGGCAGGAGGCGGACGGCGGGGCGCGGTTCGGCCCGTACCGCGTGGTCGGATCGCTCGGCCGGGGCGCCATGGGCCGGGTGTTCCTCGCCCGCGACGCCGCCGGCCGGGCGGCGGCCGTCAAGGTCGTGCACTCCTTCCTCGCCCGCGACCCCGAGTTCCGCGTCCGGTTCGCCCGGGAGGTGGCTGCGGCGGGGGCGGTGACGAGCCCCTGCACGGCGGCGCTGCTGGCCGCGGACCCCGACGCCGAACGTCCCTGGCTGGCCTCCGCGTACGTCGCGGGGCCGACGCTCGCCGCGCTGCTGAGGGCGCACGGGCCGCTGGACGAGGGGCGGTTGAGAGGGCTGGCCGCCGCGCTGGCGGCGGCGCTGGCGGCGATCCACGCGGCGGGGATCGTGCACCGGGACCTGAAGCCGTCGAACGTGATCGTGGGCGCCGGCGGGCCGTGCGTCATCGACTTCGGGGTGGCCCGCGCGGCCGACGCGACGCGGCTGACGGGAACAGGCGTGCTGATGGGCACCGCCGGGTACGCGGCGCCGGAACACCTGACCGAGGGCGTCTCGACGCCGGCCTGCGACGTGTTCGCGCTGGGCGCGGTGCTGGCGACGGCGGCCACGGGGCGGCGGCCGTTCGGCGACGGCCCTGCGCACGCGGCGGCGTACCGGACGGTGCACGGGGAGCCGGACCTCGCGGGAGTGCCGGAGGGGCTGCGGGAGTTGGTCGCGGGCTGCCTGGCCAAGGACCCGGACGGGCGGCCCGGGTTGGCGGCGGTCGCGGAGGCGGCCGGTCCCGCGGGCGGGGTGTCGTGGGCGTTCGCGGCGGAGGCGGTACGGGACCGGGGGGCCGGGCCCGTACGGGAGGAAGGCGCATCCGGCCCCGGCGGGGCAGGGACCCCGCGGGACGCGGGCGGCGCGCCCGACGTGCGCGACATGCACGACGAGCCGCCCGCCGATCTCCCCCGCGACCGGCCCGTGCCGCGGAACGGCGCAGGCCCCGCGGGGGTCTTCGGGCCGCCGTCCGACCTCGGCCCCGCACCGCCGACGGCGGACCCCGGGGCACGCGCCCTGCCGGGACCGCCCGTCACCGCCGACGCGCGCCGCTACGCCGGCGGCCCCCGGCGCCGCCGGGGCGTGCTCGCCGCCGCTGGCGCCGCCGTCGCGGTGCTCGCGGCCACCGCCGTCCTCGCCACGTCCCTCCTCGGCGACGGCGGCGACGGGGGCGAGCGCGGCGGGAACGGCGCGCCGCCGGGCGCCGCCGGCCGCGGCCGCCCCTCGGCCTCCGGCTCGCCCGTCACCAACCCGGCGCAGCCCGGCGGCGACCGGGCCCTGCCCGAGCCCGCCAGCCTCGTCGACGACGTCAGCCTTGCCGCCGGCGAGTGGTCCGTGACCTGGGACAACCGTCCGCCCGAGCCCGCTGCCGGGGAAGGCACCAACGAGATCACCCCCCTCGGCCTGCTCGGCGTCTGGCTCACCGACGACACCGTCGTCCAGGCCGACGAGCACGCCGTGCGCGGCTACGACCGTGCCGACGGCGACCTCCGGTGGACCGCCACGCCCCCGGCGAGGGGGCTGGTGCCGTGCGCCATGTCCCGGACCGTGAGCGACGGCCGGGGTGCCGTCGCGTACGGCACCTCCGCCGAGGCCGACGAGGGCTGCGACCGGCTCGCCGTCCTCGACACCGGCAGTGGCGCGACCGTCTGGCGCACCGGGCTGCGGCCCCCGGACGGAGACCGGGACCACGCGGTGAGCACGAGGGTCGGGGTCGTGGGCGACCGGGTCGTCGTCCGCTCGTACTCCGGCCTCGTCGGCTACGCCCTCGGCGACGGCCGCCCGGTGTGGCTGCGCACCCCGAGGACCGGCGACGGGTGCGCCCTCGGCGACGCCGCCGCGGGGCAGAGGAGCGTCGCGATGATCTCCGTCTGCGCGCCCCCGGGCGACGACCGGCGACGGGCCGACCAGTCGAGCGGGAGCCGGGTGCGCGTCGCGCAGCTCAACGCGGCGGACGGCACGGAGCGCTGGTCCACCGAGCTGGGCGCGGGGATCACCGGCGGCAACATCGAGACGGTCGAGCCCGTCGCCGTACGGACCTACCTGGAGGACTCCGACGAGCAGCCGCTCCAGGTCTTCGCCCCGGACGGGGCCGCGCACCGGCCGCTGACCGGGAAGCAGCCGTTCGGCGACGTCGTCACGAGCAACTTCGGCGAGGCCCTCGCGCCCGAACTGGTCGGCTGGCGGAACACCCTGGTCACCCCGTACCACGCCGGACCCGAGACGCGGCCGAGGTTCGGCATCGCGGCGTACGACGCGCGCACCGGCGAGTGGCGCTGGCACCGCACCCTGCCCGGGGACGCCATCGGCGCGGTCTACGGCGTGGACGACGACGGGGTGCTCCTCGGCAGCTCGGAGAAGGTCCTCGGCAACATCCCGCTGATGCGGCTGGCCCTGGCGGACGGGGACGTCCGCACCGGCGGCACGCTCCCGCTGCAGATCCCCGGCGTCGACGCCCTGCTGGCACGAGAGGACACCGTGATCATCTTCGACTCGCCGACTTCCACCGAGGGCATGGCGCTGCTGTCCGCGCCGGGCGCATGAGTACGCCGCGGGGGGCGGAGCCGGGCGGCCGGGAGGCCGGCGCGCGCGTCGGACCGTACCGGCTGGTGCGGCTGCTCGGCGCGGGCGGCATGGGCGAGGTGCACCTCGCGCGGGCCGAGGACGGCAGGCACGTGGCGCTGAAGCTGGTGCACGAGGAACTGGCCGCCGACCCCGAGTTCCGGGCGCGCTTCCGCCAGGAGGTCGACGCCGCGCGCCGGGTGCTGAGCTTCTTCACCGTGCCGCTCGTCGCCGCCGGCCCCGACGACCCGGCACCCTGGCTGGCCACGCAGTACGTCCCGGGCCCCTCGCTGGCGCAGGCGGTGGCGGCGGACGGGCCGCTGCCACCGCGCCGGCTGTGCTCGCTGGCCGCCGCGCTCGGCGAGGCGCTCGTCGTGGTGCACGCCGCCGGGATCGTGCACCGCGACCTGAAGCCGTCGAACGTCCTGCTCGCCGACGACGGGCCGCGCGTCATCGACTTCGGCATCGCGCGGGCCGCCGACGCGACGGGCCTGACCGGTACGGGCATGGCCATCGGCACCCTCGGCTACGCATCGCCGGAGCAGCTCGTCGACGACGGCCCCGTGGGCCCGGCCGGCGACGTGTACTCCCTCGGCGCGGTGCTGCTGTACGCCGCAACCGGGCGGCCGCCCTACGGCGACGCGCCCGCGGCGACGCTGGCGTACTGGACGGTGCACGGCACGCCGGACGTGACGGGGGTGCCGGCCGAGCTGGCCGATCTCGTACGGACCTGCCTGGCGCGCGAGCCCGCGGACCGGCCGACGCCGGCGGAGGTGATCGCGGCGGCCCGGGCGGCGGAGTCACCGGATCCGGAGGCACCGGATCCCGGGTCGCCGCATCCCGGTACACAGCGGTCGCCCGGGGCCGGCGGCGCCCCGGCCCCGGGCCGCGGCGCGACCACCTCGTACCCGCTGGCTCCGCCCCGCTCCCCCGCGCCGACGGCCGCGGCGGACCGGAGCGGGCTCCGGCGGCTGGCGGCCCGCCCCGTGGCGCTCGCCGCCACGGCGGCGGTGACGACGGCGGCGCTGCTGGCCGGCGCCTTCCTCCTCCTCCCCGGCGACGACGACGGCGGGGAGGCGTCCGCCGGGCCGGGCACGACCTCGCCCCGTACCCCCGCCGGGGGCAAGGACGGGGACAAGGGCGAGGGCAAGGGCGGCGGCCGTACCGCGGCGCCCGAGCCCTCCGGTCCCGCCGCCGACTCCCCCGCCGGCGTCACCGCAGCCGGCGACCGCGTGCGCGACTGGCGCGCCCCGGTCTCCGGCACCGAGAACCAGACGGCCCTGGTCGGGGGCTGGCTCACCGACCAGGCCGCCGCCCGCACCGACTCCCGCGGCACCCTCGGACTCGACCCCGCCGACGGCAGCCGGCTGTGGTCCGTACCGCCGCCGAAGGGCTCGGCGGTGGCGTGCCGGACGTCCCAGGGCCGCACCGCCACGCACGACGGGATCGGCGCAGTCGTCTACGGCGACAGGGACGACGGGCTCGACGACTGCGGCGTGGTCGGCGCCGTCGACACCGCCGCCGGCAAGCTGCTGTGGCAGCGGGAGACCGGCGGCTCCTCGACCCGCAGCCCGACGGTCGGCATGTCCGGCGGGCTGCTGGTCATCGCCGCCGAGAAGGGGGTGCTCGGCCTCGATCCGCGCACCGGGGACGAGCGCTGGCAGCGCACCGAGGGCATCGACGGCTGCCAGTTGTCCGACGCGCTCACCGGACCGCGCACGACGGTGCTGATGGAGACCTGCGGCCGGGCCACCAACCCCAACACGGTCGTCGAACTCGACTCCGCCACCGGCAAGGAGCGCTGGCGCTTCGAACTGCCGGACAACGCCACCGAGTCGTGGCCGCTGACCGCGGAGCCGGTCTCGGTCCAGCTCGGGCGCGGCGGCGACGGCAGCAAGAACGCGCTGCTGGTCATCGACCGGACCGGCAAGTACCACCACGAGATCCCGAGGAACACGCCGTTCGGCGAGATGAACCTCCGCGGCGCCGAGGACATCGCCCTCCCCTGGATCGGCGCGTACGGCGACAGCGTGGTCGTCGCCGTCGAGGCGCCGAGCGTGGTGTCGCCGGACCGGCTGGCGGCGATCGACGCGGTGACCGGCGAGATCCGCTGGCACAAGGGCCTGACCTTCGGTGCGCCGTCGATCCTGTCGGTGGACGGTGAATCGGTGACCGTACGAACCGAGTTCGGCACCGAGGACGAGGTGCACCTGGTGGAGTACGCGCTGGATGACGGGGAGGTCCTCGGCGACGGGACGCTGCCCGCATCGTTCGAGGACCCGACGGACCGGCGGGTCGCCGCCGCGGGCGATCGCGTCGTGTCGTTCATCGGCCGGCGCGCGACCGGCGCGGAGGGCTACACCGTCCGGGACGGCGGCTGACGGCCCGTACCGTACGGGCCGTCAGGGGCGCCCGCTCGGCCCGGGAGTTCGAACCCGCGGCTTCAGGAGGAGGCCAGGTCCTCCGCGAGAGCGCGCAGTGCCAGCAGGTACGAGCCGATGCCGAAGCCCGCGATGGTGCCGGAGGCCACCGCGGCGATCACCGAGTTGTGCCGGAACTCCTCGCGCGCGTACGGGTTGGAGATGTGCACCTCGATCAGGGGCGCCGTGCGCTGGGCGGCCGCGTCCCGCATCCCGTACGAGTAGTGCGTGAAGGCGCCCGGGTTGATCACGACGGGCAGCCGGCCGTCCGCGGCCTCGTGCAGCCAGCGGATCATCTCCGCCTCGTCGTTGGTCTCCCGCACCTCGACCTCGAAGCCCAGCTCCTTGCCGAGGGCGGTGCACTGCTCGACCAGGCCGGCGTAGGACGTGGCGCCGTAGACGTCGGGCTCGCGGGAGCCGAGGCGGCCGAGGTTCGGCCCGTTGAGCACCAGCACGCGCGTCATCCGGCGGCCTCCTCGGCGCCGGCCGCGATCTCGGCGTGCGCGGCGAGCAGCATGGCCGGGTCGGGGCCCTCCAGCACGGCCGGCTTCGCCAGCCCGTCGAGGACGATGAAGCGCAGCAGGTCGCCGCGGGTCTTCTTGTCCACCTTCATCGTCTCCAGCAGCCTGGGCCACTGGTCGCCGCGGTACGTCACGGGCAGCCCCACGGCGCGCAGCACGGCGCGGTGCCGGTCGGCGGTGGCGTCGTCGAGGCGGCCGGCGATCCGGCCCAGCTCGGCGGCGAAGACCATACCGATGGAGACGGCCGCGCCGTGCCGCCACTTGTAGCGCTCGTTCTTCTCGATGGCGTGGCCGAGGGTGTGCCCGTAGTTCAGGATCTCCCGCCGGCCCGACTCCTTCAGATCCGCCGAGACCACCTCGGCCTTGACCCGGATCGCGCGCTCGACCAGCTCCGCGGTGTGCGGTCCCGCGGGGCTGCGGGCGCCCTCGGGGTCGGCCTCGATCAGCTCCAGGATCGCCGGGTCGGCGATGAAGCCGGCCTTGACGACCTCGGCGAGGCCGGAGACGTAGTCGTGGACGCCGAGGGAGTCCAGCGCGGCGAGGTCGCACAGCACCCCGGCCGGGGGGTGGAAGGCGCCGACGAGGTTCTTGCCCTCCGCGGTGTTGATGCCGGTCTTGCCGCCGACCGCCGCGTCCACCATGCCCAGCACGGTCGTCGGCACGGCGACCCAGCGCACGCCGCGCAGCCAGGTCGCGGCCACGAACCCGGCGAGGTCGGTGGTGGCGCCGCCGCCGACGCCGACGACGGCGTCGCTGCGGGTGAAGCCGGACTGGCCCAGCGCCCGCCAGCAGTACGCGGCGACCTCGGCGGTCTTGGCCTCCTCGGCGTTCGGCACCTGGATGACGACGGCCTCGTACGCCTGCTCCGCCAGGTCCGCGCGCAGCGCCTCGCCGGTCTCGGCCAGCGCCTCCGGCACGATGACGGCGACGCGCTTGGCCCGCCGGCCGATCAGCCGGGGCAGCTCGCCGAGGAGCTGCCGGCCGACGACGGCCTCGTACGGGTCCGTGCCGGCCGTGCCGCCGATGTGGATGCGGGTGGCCTCGGCCCCTTCGGCGCTCGGTGTCATGCGGGGTGGCTCTCCAATGCTGCGAGTACGAGCTCGGCGACCTCGTCCGGCGTGCGGCCGGCGGTGGTGACGGTCGCGCGGGCGACCTCGGTGTAGTGCGGACGGCGCTGTTCCATCAGGGTGCGCCACTGCTGGCGCGGGTTGACGGCGAGCAGCGGACGCGGGGCGTCGAGGCCGACGCGCTTGACGGCGTCGGCCATCTCCACGTCGAGGAAGACGACGCGGTGCGCGGCGAGCAGCTCGCGGATGCCGGGGTCCATGACGGCGCCGCCGCCGAGGGCCAGCACGCCCGGGTGCTCGGCGAGCCCGGCGCGCACGGCGGCGCGCTCCAGGGCGCGGAAGGCGGGTTCGCCCTCGTCGTAGAAGATGTCGGGGATGGCCTTGCCCGCGGCCTCCTCGACGTCCTCGTCGGTGTCGCGGACGGTGGTGCCGAGGCGGGCGGCGAGAACGGCGCCGACGGTGGACTTGCCGGCGCCGGGCGGGCCGACGAGCACCACGGCGGGGCCGTCCGTACGTGCCGCCGCGGCTGCGGTGTCTGCGGTGTCGGGGCGCTCGCGGCCCTCGGTGCTGCTGGTCATCGGATCGCCAGGTTCTCCAGGTAGCCGCGGACGTTGCGGGCGGTCTCGGTGACGCTGTCGCCGCCGAACTTCTCGGCCACCGCGTCGGCCAGCACCAGCGCCACCATCGCCTCCGCCACGATGCCCGCCGCGGGCACGGCGCAGACATCGGAGCGCTGGTGATGGGCCTTGGTGGCCTCGCCGGTGGCGACGTCCACGGTGGCCAGCGCGCGCGGCACGGTCGCGATGGGCTTCATCGCGGCGCGCACCCGCAGCACCTCCCCGGTGCTCAGCCCGCCCTCGGTGCCGCCGGAGCGGCCGGAGGAGCGGCGGATGCCGTCGTCGGTGCCGACGATCTCGTCGTGGGCCTGCGAGCCGGGCACGCGCGCCAGCGCGAAGCCGTCGCCCAGCTCGACGCCCTTGATGGCCTGGATGCCCATCAGGGCACCGGCCAGCCGGGAGTCCAGCCGGCGGTCCCAGTGCACGTGCGAGCCGAGGCCGACCGGCACGCCGTACGCGACGACCTCGACGACGCCGCCGAGGGTGTCGCCGTCCTTGTGAGCCTGGTCGATCTCGGCGACCATCGCCTTGCTCGCGTCCGCGTCCAGGCAGCGCACGGGGTCCTCGTCCAGCCGCGCCACGTCCGCGGGACCGGGGATGCTGCCGTACGGGGCCCTGGCGCCGCCCAGCTCCACGACATGCGAGACGACCTCGACGCCGGCGGTCTCCTTCAGGTACGAGCGGGCCACGGCGCCCAGCGCGACCCGGGCCGCGGTCTCGCGGGCGGAGGCGCGCTCCAGCACGGGGCGGGCCTCGTCGAAGCCGTACTTCTGCATGCCGGCGAGGTCGGCGTGGCCGGGGCGGGGGCGGGTCAGCGGGGCGTTGCGGGCGATCCCCGCCAGCTCGGCCGGGTCCACCGGGTCGGCGGCCATGACCTTCTCCCACTTGGGCCACTCGGTGTTCCCGATCATGACCGCGACCGGGGAGCCGAGGGTGAGCCCGTGGCGTACGCCGCCGATGAAGGTGACCTCGTCGCGCTCGAACTTCATCCGCGCCCCGCGGCCGTACCCCAGCCGGCGGCGGGCGAGGTGGTCGGCGACCAGGTCGGTGGTGACGGGCACCCCCGCGGGGAGGCCCTCCAGCGTCGCGACGAGTGCCGGGCCGTGCGATTCCCCTGCGGTGAGCCAGCGCAACCTGCTCAACGGTGCTCCCTTACGAGTGCGAAGTCCTCGTCCCGATCCTCGCACGCTCCGGGCCGCGCACTCGTCCAGGTCCACGGAATGGACGACCGGACCGACAGGTTCTTGTACCCCTTGTTGTACCCCTTGGCGGGCGGTACGGCAGGGCCGCCCCGGGCCGCCTCAGACCGTACGGGCGCGGAGCGCGGCCTCGCCGGCCTCGCGCATGGCCGCCAGCGGGGCGCGGGCGGCGCCCGTCATCTGCTCGACCTGGAGCACCGCCTGGTGCACCAGCAGGTCGAGACCTCCGACGACTGTGCCGCCGCGCGCGGCCCACGCGCCGGCGAGCGGGGTGGGCCACGGCTCGTACAGCACGTCGAAGAGCGCGCCGGGGCGCTCCGGGACCACGCCCGCGAGGTCGTCGGTGGCACCGGCCGGGGTGGTGGCGACGACCAGCGGCGCGTCGAAGGCGGCGGCGGCCTCGGACCAGTCCGCGCAGCGCACCGGGACGCCGAGGCGCTCGCCCCACTGCTCCATCTCCGTCGCCCGGGCGGCGGAGCGCACGTACGCCGTGACCTCCCCGGTGCAGACGGCGGCCAGCGCGGCGAGCGCGGAGGAGGCGGTGGCACCGGCGCCGAGGACGGCGGCGCGCTCGACCTTCTCGATGCCGCGCTCGCGCAGCGCGGCGGTGATGCCCGGAATGTCGGTGTTGTCGCCGAAGCGGCGGCCGTCGTCGTGCAGGACAACGGTGTTGGCGGCCTCGACGGACCGGGCCGTGGCGCTGACCTGGTCGAGCAGCGGGATGACCGCGCGCTTGAGCGGCATGGTCAGCGAGAGCCCGGCCCACTCGGCCGGCTCCAGGCTGTCGAGGAAGGCGGGGAGCCGCTTCTCGTCCACGTCGTAGCGGCCGTAGGTCCAGCCGGTCAGGCCCAGTTCTGCGTACGCGGCGCGGTGCAGCACCGGGGACAGCGAGTGGGTGATGGGCGAGCCGAGCACGGCCGCGCGCGAGGGCCGGTCCCTCACTCGTCCTCCTTCTTGCGCTGGTTCTCGTTGAACTCCTCGACGTTCTTGTCGTGTTCTTCCTTGCTGGCGGTGAAGCGCGTGTCGCCCGGCTTGACGGTGACGAAGTACAGCCAGTCGCCGGGGGTCGGGTCGAGGGCGGCCTCGATGGCCCGCTCGCTGGGGTTGTCGATGGGCCCGGGCGGCAGGCCGGCGTGGAGGTAGGTGTTGTACGGGGAGTCGAACTGGGTGTCCTGGTTGGAGATGTCGAGGTTCGACTCGCCCTTGGCGTAGTTGATGGTGGAGTCGAACTGCAGCATGCCGTTGGTGGCGGTGTTGTCCGGCTTCAGGCGGTTGTAGATGACCCGCGAGACCTTGCCGAACTCCTCCTTCGACTGCCCCTCCGCCTCGATGAGGCTGGCGATGGTGAGGATCTCGTGCGGGGTCTGGCCCACCTTCTCCGCCTTGGCCTCCAGGCCCAGTTCCGTGTACTTGCCGTTGGCGCGCTTGACCATCTCGCGCAGCAGCTTCTTGGGGTCGGTGCCCTCGGCGGCGGAGTAGCTGGAGGGCCACAGGAAGCCCTCGGGGTTGCCGTCCGCCCAGTCGGGCAGGCCCAGGTCGCCCTTCTCGGCGATCTTGGCGGTGGTGTCCTCGTCGAGCCCGAGGTGCTCGTCGATCATCGCGTAGACGGCGGTGGCGCGCCGGCCCTCGGGGATGACGAGCTGGTTGGCCGCCTCCGGGCTCAGCATCATCTCGACCGCGGCCTCGCCCGACATGCCCTTGTGCAGCGTGTACGCGCCGGGGTGGAGCATCTCGTCGCCGGCGGCGTCGATGAACGCCTGGACGCTCTTGACCACGCCCTTGTCCTTGAGGATGTTCCCCATCTGCGTGACGGTCGCGCCCTCGGGGATCTCCACGGTCACGGAGCCCTCGCCCTCGCCCGAGTAGTCGGGGGCGGCGCCGAACCGGTCGCTCCAGAAGTTGTAGCCGACGTAGCCGAGGCCGCCGAGGCCGCCGGCCAGCACGAGGGCGATGACCAGGCAGGCGCAGCCGTTGCGGCGTTTGGCGCCGCGCCGGTCGCGGCCTGTACCGCGGCCGGCGCTGCGGCCGCCGCCGCGGCGGCCCTCGCGGGGGTCGTCGTCGAAGTCGTCGTCACCGGCGCCGTCCCCGTCGAAGAAGGGGTGGTCGTCGCGTTCCGGCGGGCGGGACGCGGGGTCCCAGTCCTCGCGGCCGTCGGGGCGGCGGCGGGCCTGGCCCGGGTGCGGCGGCTGCTGCTGGTGCTGGCCGGGCTGCTGGTGCGGGTGGGGCTGCTGGTGCCCGGGCTGCTGCTGGTGCGGCTGAGGGCGGCGCGGGTGCGGGTTGGGCGGCGGGTAGGCGTCCGGGGTGCCGTAGTAGTCGGGCTGCGGCGCGGGGTTGCCGTACGGGTCGGTCAGCGGCATCCCGCCGCCGGTGGTGTCCCAGCCGCCGGGGTACTGCGGCTGGTGGCCGGAGTCCCAGGAGGCCTGCTGCTGGGGCGGGTAGTGCTGCTGCGGCTGCTGTCCCCCGTAGTGGTGGTGCCCGGCGCCGGGCTGCCCGCCCGACCAGTCCTGCTGCCCGCCGTAAAGGCTGTCGTCGGGCTGCCAGGGTTGGGAGCCGGGGTTTTGGCCGTAGTCAGTCATCAGTCCCCTATGCCGCGTGACCGCCGGTGCTTTTATACGACGGGTGCCGTGTCCGCGCGGAACGTTACCGTATCGCGATCACAGGGCCGCTTCGACGCTCTCACCCGGCGCCGCCCCTGACGCCCGTTCGGCTTCGAGCGCACTCTGGAGGATGACGACGGCCGCCACCTGGTCGACCACCGATCGGCCCTTGCGGCTCGACTTCCCGGCCGCACGCAGGTTCTGAGAGGCCGTCACCGTGGACATGCGTTCGTCGACCAGCCGCACCGGCACCGGGTGGACGCGGCGCGCCAGCTTCTCCGCGAAGCCGCGGACCTTGGCGGCGGCCGGGCCCTCGCCGCCGTGCAGCGAGCGCGGCAGGCCGACGAGCACCTCCAGCGGCTCGTACTCCTCGGTGAGCGCGGCCAGCCTGCGGAACGCCGCCGGCAGGTCCCGGCCCGGGACGGTCTCCACGGGGGTGGCAAGGATCCCGTCGGGGTCGCAGGACGCGACCCCGATCCGGGCGTCGCCGACGTCCACCGCGAGCCTGCGCCCGCGGCGGATCATCCGGCCCTCCGGCGGCCGCCCCGCGTCAAGCGGTTGTCCCGCATCAGGCCGCGGTCTCCGCTACGGCCCGCTCCACCGCGGCCACGGCCTCGCCGACGGCCTGCGGGTCCTGCCCGCCGCCCTGGGCGATGTCGGGCTTGCCACCACCGCCGCCGCCGAGCGTCTTGGCTGCCGTACGCACCAGGTCGCCGGCCTTCAGACCGCGCTCGCGGGCGGCCTCGTTGGTGGCGATCACGGTGACGGGGCGGGCGTTCGCGACGGAGAAGAGCGCCACGACCGCCGGCCGGTCGCCGGGGATCCGGCCCCGTACGTCGAGGACGAGCTTGCGCAGGTCCTCGGCGGCGGTGCCGTCCGGCACCCGGGCGGCGACGACCGCGACGCCGTGTACGTCCCCGGCGCCCTCGGCGAGGCCGGCGGCGGCCTGCAGCACCTTCTCGGCGCGGAACTTCTCGATCTCCTTCTCCGCGTCCTTCAGCCGGGCGAGCATGCCGGAGATGCGCTCCGGCAGCTCCTCCGGGCGGCCCTTGAGCAGCTCGGTGAGCTGGTGGACCACGGTGTGCTCGCGGGCGAGGAAGTTGTACGCGTCCACGCCGACCAGGGCCTCCACCCGGCGCACGCCGGCGCCGATGGAGGACTCGCCGAGCAGCTTGACCAGGCCGAGCTGGGCGGTGTTGTGCACGTGCGTGCCGCCGCACAGCTCCTTGGAGAAGTCGCCGATGGTGACGACGCGGACCCGGTCGCCGTACTTCTCGCCGAACTCGGCCAGCGCGCCCTGCTTCTTGGCGTCCTGTATCGACATGACCTCGGCGTGCACGTCGAGTTCGCGGGCGAGCACCTCGTTGATCTTCTGCTCGACGTCGCCGAGGACGCCGTTCGGCACGGCGGCGGGCGCCCCGAAGTCGAAGCGGAAGCGGCCCGGGGCGTTCTCGGAACCGGCCTGGGCGGCGGTCGGGCCGAGGGCGTCGCGCAGCGCCTGGTGGGTGAGGTGGGTGGCGCTGTGGGCGCGGGCGATCGCGCGGCGCCGGCTCACGTCGATGGCGGCCTGGGCGGGCTCGCCGACGGTGACCTCGCCGACCTGGACGACGCCCTTGTGCACGCTGACGCCGGGCACGGGCTGCTGCACGTCGCGCACCTCGACCACGGCGCCGGAGCCGAGCCGGATCCGGCCGGTGTCGGCGAGCTGGCCGCCGCCCTCCGCGTAGAAGGGGGTGCGGTCGAGGATGACCTCCACCTCGTCGCCCTCGGCGGCGGCGGGCGCGGCCACGCCGCCGACCAGCAGGCCGACGACGGTGGACTCGGCGTCGGTGTGGGTGTAGCCGGTGAACTCGGTGGCGCCGGCGGAGTCGGCGACCTCGCGGTACGCCGACAGGTCGGCGTGGCCGGTCTTCTTGGCGGCGGCGTCCGCCTTGGCGCGGTCCCGCTGCTCCTTCATCAGCCGCCGGAAGCCGTCCTCGTCGACCGTCAGGCCCTGCTCGCCGGCCATCTCCAGGGTGAGGTCGATGGGGAAGCCCCAGGTGTCGTGGAGCAGGAACGCCTTGTCACCGGGGAGCACGCCGGAGCCGGCGGCCCTGGCCTCGGTGACGGCGGTGTCCAGAACGTTGGTGCCGGCCTTGAGGGTCTTGAGGAAGCGGGCTTCCTCGGCGAGCGCGACGGACTCGATGCGCTTGCGGTCGGAGACCAGCTCCGGGTACTGCTCGCCCATGGTGGCGATGACGACGTCGACCAGCTCGCCGACGACGGGGCCGTCGGCACCGAGCAGCTTCATGTTGCGTACGGCGCGGCGCATGATGCGGCGCAGCACGTAGCCACGGCCCTCGTTGCCGGGGGTGACGCCGTCGCCGATGAGCATGACGGAGGCGCGCATGTGGTCGGAGACGACGCGCAGCGAGACGTCCGAGTGGTCGGCGGAGCCGTAGCGGACGCCGGTCAGCTCCTCGGCCTTGTCGATGACGGCGCGCGAGGTGTCGATCTCGTACATGTTGTGCACGCCCTGCAGGATCATTGCGAGGCGTTCGAGGCCGAGACCGGTGTCGATGTTCTGCTGGGGCAGGTCGCCGAGGATCGGGTAGTCCTTGCCCCTGCCGGGGCCGCGCACGTACTGCATGAAGACCAGGTTCCAGATCTCCACGTAGCGCTCGTCGTTGACGGCGGGGCCGCCGGCCTCGCCGAACTCGGGGCCGCGGTCGTAGTTGACCTCGGAGCAGGGGCCGCAGGGACCGGGCACGCCCATGTCCCAGTAGTTCTCCTCCTTGCCCAGGCGCTGGATGCGCTCCGGGGGCACGCCGACCACGTCGCGCCAGATGCGCTCGGCCTCGTCGTCGTCCTCGTAGACCGTGATCCACAGGCGCTCGGGGTCCAGGCCGTAACCCCCCGCGTCCTGCGGGCTGGTGAGCAGCTCCCAGGCGAGGGTGGCGGCGCCCTCCTTGAAGTAGTCCCCGAAGGAGAAGTTGCCGCACATCTGGAAGAACGTGCCGTGCCGGGTGGTCTTGCCGACCTCGTCGATGTCGGGGGTGCGGATGCACTTCTGCACGCTGGTGGCGCGCTTGTACGGCGGGGTGGCCTCGCCGAGGAAGTACGGCTTGAAGGGGACCATGCCCGCGTTGATGAGGAGCAGCGTGGGGTCGTCGGCGATCAGCGACGCCGACGGCACGACGGTGTGCCCACGCTCTTCGAAGAAGCGCAGCCAGCGGCGGCGGATTTCGGCCGACTCCATCAGTGGTCCTCTTTCAGGTTGCGATTGCGGTGGTGCGGGTTCCGGTCGGCCGGGCGGCGCCGCGCGGCCTTGCGTTCGAGCTGTGCCTTGGCGCGCTGCCCCGGGAGTTCCGCGGGGCGGCTGCGGGGGCTGAGTCCGAGGGCGTCGTTGAGCTGGTCCTCGCGCTCGGCCATCGCGGCGCGTACGTCCTGGGCGAAGAGCAGGGCGCGGCGGCCGGTGTCGACGGCGCGGTTGGCGGCCGTGGCGGCGATGCCCTCCGGGGAGACGCGGCGCATCGCGCGCTGTGCCTTCACGGTGGCCCAGACGCCGGTGGCCGCACCGGTCGTGAACCAGAAGGTCCGACGGAACATGCTGCTCAGCCCTTTCTGCGCCTGGCGGAAAAGCCCCGGCGGGCGGCGGGCACCCGCGCGGCGGACCCGCCCACCGGGCCGCCGACGATCACCTCGCCGCCGTCGTCCCCGCCCGCGCCGCGGTTCCGGCCGAGCGCACGGCGCACCCCGTAACCGAACGCGGCCACCTTCACCAGGGGGCCGCCGAACGCGGTGGAGACGGTGGAGGACAGGGCCGAGGCGTTGGCCGTGACCTCCTGGACGTCGGAGGCGATGGCGTCGACCCGGGCGAGCTGCGTGTTCGCCGACCGGACCGTGGCGCCGGCCTCCGCGAGGAGCGGCACGGCCTCCTCGGTGACGCGTGTGACCAACTCGCTTGCGGCGCGGAGCGTCCGGGCGAGCCGGAAGAGGGCCACGGCCAGGAAAGAGACCAGGATGGCCCAGAAGACGGCCACGAGGATGCCGGCCACCTCTCCACCGGACACGATGCACCGCTCCTTCAGGGCTGCTCGCCGGGCGAGTCGACGGGGTGTTGCGCTGCCAGGGCAGGCTCCGACCCTATCGCGCCGGACCGACAGCGCCGTACCGGATTAACCCCCGTGCACAGGGGAGTTGCGCGAGCGGATTGTACGTTGCGCATACTGCCGCGCACGTTCCGTGCGCCCGCCGGGAGCGGAGGGCGTCAGCGCGCGTAGTACTCCACGACCAGCTGCTCGTCGCAGATGACGGGGATCTCGCGGCGGTTGGGCTCGCGGTCCAGCCGGAAGGCGAGCGCCGGCAGGTTGACCTCCAGGTAGCGGGGGGTCTCGCCGTCCGTGGCGTAGCCGCCCTCGCGCGCGACCTGGAACGGGTACTTCTCGCGGCTGCGCTCGCGGACCCGCACCACGTCGTCGGGGCGGACGCGGAAGGACGGCTTGTCGACCTTGCGGCCGTTGACCTCGATGTGGCCGTGCACGACCATCTGCCGGGACTGGTAGACGGTCCTGGCCAGGCCCGCGCGCAGCACCAGCGCGTCCAGCCGGCGCTCCAGCTCGACGATCAGCGCCTCACCGGTCTTGGCCTGCACCTTGCTGGCCCGCTCGTACGCCCGGACGAGCTGGCGCTCGCTGATGTCGTACTGCGCGCGCAGCCGCTGCTTCTCGAGCAGCCGCACCTTGTAGTCGCTGGTCTGCTTGCGGCCGCGGCCGTGCATGCCGGGCGGGTACGGGCGGGCCTCGAAGTACTTGGCGGCCTTCGGGGTGAGCGGGATGCCGAGGGCCCGCGACTTGCGGACCTTGGGGCGCGGCTGGTTCACGTGGTTCCGTCCTCCTCGGAAAAGTTAGGCAAGGCTTACCTTAAACGATAGTCGCGCCCTCGCGCGACGACCCTGGGAAACGCGGCTGCGATTCCGGGCATTCCCGGCGACCGGCCAGGGTGATCCGTATCACGGACAGGCCGGGCCGCCGGTGCTCCGCACGTCAGTCGCGCGCGTCGCCCCGGCCCGGGCCGTCCTGCCCCCGCCCCGCCAGCCGCTCGCGCACCCGCTCGACCACCTCGGCGTACCGCGCCTCCGCGCCGTACCTCGTCGGCTCGTAGTACCGGCGGCCGGCGAGGGCGTCCGGGGCGTACTGCTGGGCGGCGATGGCGCCGGGGACGTCGTGCGGATACACGTACCCCTGCGCGTGCCCCAGCTTCTCCGCGCCCTTGTAGTGCCCGTCCCGCAGGTGCGCCGGCACCGGTCCCGCCTTCCCGGCCCGTACGTCGTCCATCGCGGCGCCGATGGCCTTCGTCACCGCATTGGACTTCGGGGCCAGCGCGAGCGCCACCGTGGCGTGCGCCAGGGTCAGCGCCGCCTCCGGGAAGCCGATCATGGCCACCGCCTGGGCCGCCGCGACGGCCGTCTGCAGCGCGGTGGAGTCGGCGAGGCCGATGTCCTCGCTGGCGGAGATCATCAGCCGCCGGGCGATGAACCGCGGGTCCTCGCCCGCTTCGATCATGCGCGCCAGATAGTGCAGCGCCGCGTCGACGTCCGAGCCGCGCACGGACTTGATGAGCGCGCTGGCCACGTCGTAGTGCTGGTCGCCGTCCCGGTCGTACGCCACGGCGGCGCGGTCCACCGCCGCCTCCAGCGTCGGCAGCGACACCTCCGCCTCGCCCTGCGCCAGCGCCGCCCCGGCCGCCGCCTCCAGCGCCGTCAGCGCCCGGCGCGCGTCGCCGCCGGCGATGCGCAGCAGGTGCTCCTCGGTCTCCTCCGGCAGCGTCACCGCGCCGCCGAGGCCGCGCTCGGCGGCGACCGCCCGGTGCAGCAGCCCGCGGACGTCGTCGTCGGTCAGGGGCTCCAGCGTGAGCAGCAGCGAGCGGGAGAGCAGCGGGGAGATCACCGAGAAGTACGGATTCTCCGTGGTGGCCGCGATGAGCGTCACCCAGCGGTTCTCCACCGCGGGCAGCAGCGAGTCCTGCTGGGCCTTGCTGAAGCGGTGGATCTCGTCGAGGAACAGGACGGTCTCCTTGCCGTACCCCCCGGCGGCGCGGCGGGCGCCCTCGATGACCGCGCGGACCTCCTTGACGCCCGCCGTGATCGCGGACAGCTCCACGAAGCGCTTCTGGGTGGCCTGGCTGACCACGTACGCCAGGGTGGTCTTGCCGGTGCCGGGCGGGCCCCACAGCAGCACGGACGCCGGGCCCGCAGGCCCTCCGGCGCCCTCGCCCACGAGGCGGCGCAGCGGCGCGCCGGGCTTCAGCAGGTGCTGCTGCCCCACGACCTCGTCGAGGCTGCGCGGGCGCATCCGGACTGCCAGCGGGGAGCTGCCGGGATCCTTCTCCTGGCGCTCCTCTGCGGCGGCGGTGAACAGGTCGGGCTCCACACCGGCGAGCCTATGCCACGGGACCGACAGCGCTCAGAGGAGCGTCTTCCAGTAGGACCACCAGCGGATGCCGATCAGGATGAGCAGGATCCCGTACCAGAGGACGGGCACCACCCAGTTGAACTCCAGCACCGTCTCGCGCACCCGCGCCGAGGCCGGGAAGACGCCGGTCTTGACGTTGTGCACGGTGGTGTACCAGAAGATCAG
The DNA here is from genome assembly GCF_020400605.1 of Streptomyces aculeolatus. GTDB lineage: Bacteria > Actinomycetota > Actinomycetes > Streptomycetales > Streptomycetaceae > Streptomyces > Streptomyces aculeolatus. The sequence goes on from NZ_JAINRD010000008.1 coordinate 122,039, forward strand.
GATCGTCACCGCCCAGACCAGCGAGCACCACAGGCAGAGCGAGCCGATCTTGTACAGCGACGAGTACTGGAGGAAGGTGACGAAGCCCACCCCGAAGAGGGAGCCCGCCCACAGCCCGGTCCACCACCAGCGGCGGTGCCCCGCGCCGGCCAGCAGGCCGGCGCCGATCACGACGAGCATCGGGAAGGCGATCCAGCCGACGAACGGGTTCGGGAACCCGAACACCGACGCCTGCCAGCTCTTCATGATGTTGTTGCAGGACAGGACGGGGTTCAGGCTGCAGGCCGAGACGTAGTTCGGGTCCTCCAGCAGCTTCATCTTGTCGTGCGTGATCACCGCGGACGCCACCACGCCCAGCACCCCGCCGATCACCAGCAGCCAGGCGAACGGTCGGCTCGACCCGATCAGTCCGGACTCGGGCGGGTCCTCGTGCTGGGACGGGGCCGTTCTCGTTGCGGTCGTGGTCATCTCGCTGCTTCCGTGTGGGCTCGGGTCGGTGGCGGCACCTCATTGTGCCGCAACGCAGGGCGATCGGGCACCGGTGCACCGGTGGTCAGCCGGTGCCCCGCCGGCCATCCACCGGCAGGGGTCAACGATGCCCGACTGCTCGTTCGACCGGCGTAAATCCACCCGTCAACGCGCCACCCGCAGGGGTCAGGCCAGCAGCTTCTGCAGCTCGCCGACGACCGCCCCGAGCGCCACGGCCCGCTGCTCGCCGCTGCCGAGGTCCTTCAGCTGCACCACGCCCTCGTCGAGGTCCCGCTCCCCCGCCACCAGCGCGTAGCGCGCGCCGGAGCGGTCGGCGGACTTCATCGCGTTCTTCAGGCCCTTGCCGCCGAACGCGAAGTCCGCCGCGACCCCGGCCCGGCGCAGCTCCGTGACCACGCCGAAGAGCGTCCTGCGGGCCTGCTCGCCGAGCGCCGCCGCGTACACGTCGGTGGTCGCGGGCAGGTCCAGCGCGACGCCCTCGGCCTCCAGCGCCAGCACCGTGCGGTCCACGCCCAGGGCCCAGCCGACCGACGGCAGCGCGGGGCCGCCGATCATCTCCGACAGCCCGTCGTAGCGGCCGCCGCCGCCGATGGCGGACTGGGCGCCGAGGCCGTCGTGGACGAACTCGAAGGTGGTGCGCGTGTAGTAGTCGAGCCCGCGGACCAGCCGGGGGTCGTCCTCGTACGCGACGCCGGCCGCGGTCAGCAGCTCGCGGACCTGCTCGTGGTATGCCTTGCACGCCTCGCACAGGTGGTCGCGCATCAGCGGCGCCCCGTCGAGCTGCGCGCGGACCTCCGGGCGCTTGTCGTCGAGCACCCGCAGCGGGTTGATCTCGATCCGCTCGCGGGTCGGCTCGTCGAGGTCGAGGCCGCGCAGGAAGTCCTGGAGCGCGGTGCGGTACGCGGGCCGGCACTCCTGGTCGCCCAGCGAGTTGAGCAGCAGCCGGAAGCCCGTCAGCCCCAGCGCGCGGTAGCCGTCGACGGCCAGGACGATCAGCTCGGCGTCGAGCGCGGGGTCCTCGGCACCGATGGCCTCGGCGCCGACCTGCGAGAAGTGCCGGTAGCGGCCCTTCTGCGGGCGCTCGTAGCGGTAGTACGAGCCCGAGTACCAGAGCTTGACCGGCAGGTTGCCCTGCTTGTGGAGGTTGCTCTCCAGCGCCGCGCGCAGCACGGAGGCGGTGCCCTCGGGGCGCAGCGCCAGCTCGTCGCCGCCCTTGGTGGTGAGGGTGTACATCTCCTTGGTCACGATGTCGGTGGACTCGCCGACGCCGCGGGCGAAGAGCCGTACGTCCTCGAAGCCGGGGGTCTCGACGTAGCCGTAGCCGGCGCGGCGTGCGGGCGCGGCGAACGCCTCGCGGACGGCGAGGTAGGCCGCGGAGCGCGGCGGGATCAGGTCGTAGGTGCCCTTGGGGGCCTTGAAGGCCGGTGCAGTGCTCACGGAGAGTGTCGTCACATTCGTCGTTGGTGGCGGAGCGGCGCGGTCGGGCCGCCCGCCCGGCCCGCGGCCAGCTCCTGCAGGAAGGGGTTGCCGGCGCGCTCGCGGCCGATGGTCGTCTGGGGGCCGTGCCCGGGCAGCACCACGGTCGAGTCGTCGAGCGGCAGGCACACGCGGGCCAGCGACTGGAGGATCTCGGCGCTGTCGCCGCCGGGCAGGTCGGTGCGTCCGATGGAGCCGGCGAAGAGCAGGTCGCCCGAGAAGAGGACCTGCGGCACATCCTGCTGCTCGGGCAGCCGGAAGGTCACCGACCCCTTGGTATGGCCGGGCGCGTGCGCGACGGTGAGGCTCAGTCCGGCCAGCTCCAGCTCGGCGCCGTCGGCCAGCTCGGCCACGTCGTCCGGCTCCCCCACGGTCAGCTCGCCCAGCAGCGGTGCCCCGATGGACATGCCGAGCGCCTTCTCCGGATCGGCGAGCATGTACCGGTCGGCGGGGTGGATCCAGGCGGGCACGTTGTGGGCGCCGCAGACCGGGATCACCGAGGCGACGTGGTCCAGGTGCCCGTGGGTGAGCACGACCGCGACCGGCTTGAGCCGGTGCTTGGCGACGGCCTCGGCGACGCCGTCCGCGGCCTGGTGCCCGGGGTCGACGATCACGCACTCCTCCCCGGCGGCCGGGGCGAGGAGGTAACAGTTGGTACCCCATGCACCCGCGGGGAACCCGGCAATGAGCACGATCGTCCTTCACCTGTCGGATGTCGTCGGATGTGTGCCGCCGCCGGGAGCCGCGCGGCCCGCGGCGGCCCCGGAATTGCGGCCGTTCCGAGACTACCGGCGCTCCTCATCCGGCAGCGAATCGATATACGGTACGGCAACGGAATTCCGGTCCACGAACGGTTGTGGCAGCGACTCGAGGGAGAAGACGCGGTGGTCAGCAAGGACCAGCGGAGGCGGCAGCTCGCCCGGGACAAGTACGAGCGGCAGCAGCGCAGGCGCGCCGACCGCAGAAAGCACAACCGGAAGCTCGCGGCGGTCATCACCGCCCCGCTCGTGGTGGTGATCACCGCCGTCGCGGTCGTGGCGGTCACCGGCTTCGGCTCCGACGACGACAAGAAGAAGGACGACGCCGCCGCGACGCCCAGCGCGAGCCCGGAGAAGGCGCACGACCCCTGCGGCAAGCCGGAGAAGGGCAAGCCGTCGGACAAGACGTGGAAGAAGGAGCCGGGGCTCGACATCGACGACTCGGCGACGTACACGATGACGATGGAGACCACCTGTGGCGACATCGGCATCGAGATGGACGCGGGCAAGGCGCCGCACACGGTGAACAACATGCGCTTCCTCGCCGACGAGGGCTACTTCGACCACAGCCCGTGCCACCGGCTGACCGGCCAGGAGTCCGGCATCTTCGTCCTGCAGTGCGGCGACCCGGCCGGCACCGGCCAGGGCGGGCCCGGGTACACGATCCCGGATGAGAACCTCAAGGACAAGGCGGTCAAGGGCGGGACGTATCCCGCGGGCACCGTGGCGATGGCCAACACCGGTCAGAAGGACTCCGGCGGCAGCCAGTTCTTCCTCGTCTACGAGGACAGCCCGCTGCCCCCCAACTACACGCCGTTCGGCCGGATCACCGACGAGGGCATGGCCACGGTCAAGACCATCGCCGAGGCCGGCGCGCAGCCGCAGGACCCGCAGACCGGCAACACCGCCCCGAACGCGACGGTGGTCATCAACAAGGCGACCGTCACCGAGGGCACCAAGGAGCAGGAGACCGACCACTGAGCCACCGCCGGGGCCGCGTCGTTACGGGATTGGTCTCGCGCGGGATGCGGACAGCCGGCCCGCCGTTCGCCTATGTTGGCGTTGTGCAGGTGCGGGGGTGCCGGCGGCAGTCGCTTTCGCCCGCCGCCGGATCGGCCGGATCCGGTACCCCATCCCCTTTCCGGCCGCAGACAACTGTGGAAGACGCCGCCGGGCTGCCGGGCCCGCGGGGCGTCATGTGAGGAGGCGCTGTGAGCAGCGACCCATGGGGCCGGGTCGACGAGACGGGCACCGTGTACGTGCGTACCGCCGACGGCGAGCGAGTCGTCGGCTCCTGGCAGGCGGGCTCGGCCGAAGAGGCACTCGCCTACTTCAAGCGCAAGTACGAGGGCCTGGTCGTGGAGATCGGCCTCCTCGAGCGCCGGGTACAGACCACCGACCTGTCCAGCAAGGACGCCACCACCGCCATCGAGCACCTGCGCGCGCAGGTCTCGGAGGCGCACGCGGTCGGGGATCTGGACGCGCTGACGGCACGGCTCGACCGGCTGGTGGAGGCGGTGGGCGCCCGTCAGGAGGAGCGCAAGGCGGCCAAGGCCAAGCATCAGCAGGAGGTGCGCGAGTCCAAGGAGGCGGTGGTCGCCGAGGCGGAGGAGCTGGCGCAGAGCGAGCAGTGGCGCGCGGCGGGCGAGCGGCTGCGCGAGCTGGTGGAGACCTGGAAGGGTCTGCCGCGGCTGGACCGCAGGAGCGACGACGAGCTGTGGCACCGCTTCAGCCACGCGCGTTCGGCGTTCTCCAAGCGCCGCAAGGCGCACTTCGCGTCCCTCGACGCCCAGCGCGAGGAGGCCAGGCGGCGCAAGGAGAAGCTGGTCGAGGAGGCGGAGGCGCTCTCCGGCTCCCGTGAGTGGGGGCCGACGGCCGCCCGCTACCGGGAGCTGATGGCGGACTGGAAGGCCGCCGGCCGCGCCCAGCGGGACCAGGAGGAGGACCTGTGGGCCCGCTTCCGGGGCGCGCAGGACGTCTTCTTCCAGGCCCGCAGCGAGGTCTTCGCCGAGCGGGACACCGAGCAGCGCGAGAACCTGACGCGCAAGGAGGAGCTGGTCGCGGAGGCGGAGAAGCTGCTGCCGGTCACCGACCTCAAGACCGCGAGGGGCGCCTTCCGCTCGATCAACGAGCGGTGGGAGGCCATCGGGCACGTGCCGCGGGACGCCCGGGCGAAGATCGAGGCCCGGATGCACGCCGTGGAGCGCTCGATCGGCGAGGCGGAGGAGGCCGAGTGGCGCCGTACGAACCCGGAGGCGCGGGCGCGCGCCGAGGGGCTCACGGGGCAGTTGCAGGACGCCGTCGACAAGCTCCACCGGCAGATCGAGCAGGCCCGGGCGCAGGGCAACAACGCCAAGGCCGACAAGCTGGCCCGTGAGCTGGAGGGCCGGCAGGCGCTGCTCGACCAGGCGCTCAAGGGCCTGCGGGAGTTCGGCGGCTGAGCGGCCGGGCAGTACGTACGTGACGAGGGCCCCGCCGGACGGCGGGGCCCTCGTCATATACGTACGCGGACGGTGGCGGCGGGTGCGCTCAGTTGTTCCGGGCGGAGGTGACGCGGTACACGTCGTAGACGCCCTCCACCTTCCGTACCGCCTTCAGCACGTGCCCCAGGTGCTTCGGGTCGCCCATCTCGAAGGTGAAGCGCGAGGTGGCGACCCGGTCGCGGGAGGTCTGCACGGCGGCGGACAGGATGTTCACGTGCTGGTCGGACAGCACCCTGGTGACGTCCGAGAGCAGCCGGGAGCGGTCCAGCGCCTCGACCTGGATGGCGACGAGGAAGACGGACGACTGCGTCGGCGCCCACTCCACCTCGATGATCCGCTCGGGCTGCTGCGACAGCGACTCGACGTTGACGCAGTCGGCGCGGTGCACGGAGACGCCCTTGCCGCGGGTGACGAAGCCGATGATCGGGTCTCCGGGCACCGGCGTACAGCAGCGGGAGAGCTTCACCCACACGTCGTCGACGCCCTTGACGATGACGCCGGGGTCGTTGGCCGCGCGGCGCTTGCGGGTGCCGGGCAGCGGCGGGGCGCTCTCCTCGATGTCCTCGGTGGCCGCCTCCTCGCCGCCGAGCGCCTGGACCAGCTTCTGCACCACGTTCTGCGCGGAGATGTGGCCCTCGCCGATCGCCGCGTAGAGCGCGGAGATGTCGGGGTAGCGCATCTCGTGCGCGATGGTGACCAGCGAGTCGCCGGTGAGGATGCGCTGGATCGGCAGGTTCTGCTTGCGCATCGCGCGCGCGATGGCGTCCTTGCCCTGCTCGATGGCCTCGTCCCGGCGCTCCTTGGAGAACCAGGCGCGGATCTTGTTGCGCGCGCGGGGCGACTTGACGAAGTTCAGCCAGTCCCGGGAGGGGCCCGCGCCGGACGCCTTGGAGGTGAAGACCTCGACGGTGTCGCCGTTGTCGAGGGCGGACTCCAGGGGTACGAGCCGGCCGCCGACCCGCGCTCCTATGGTCTTGTGCCCGACCTCGGTGTGCACCGCGTACGCGAAGTCCACGGGCGTGGCACCGGCGGGCAGGGCGATCACGTCGCCCTTGGGCGTGAAGACGAAGACCTCGTTGCGGGAGAGGTCGAAGCGCAGCGCGTCCAGGAACTCGCCGGGGTCCTCGGTCTCCTTCTGCCAGTCGATCAGCTGGCGCAGCCAGGCCATGTCGTTGACCTGCTCGGACTTGCTGCCCCTGCGGGTACCGGAGCCCTGCTGGCGGGCGGCGGCGCCGGTGGCCTCCTGCTTGTACTTCCAGTGCGCGGCGATGCCGTACTCGGCGCGGCGGTGCATGTCGAACGTGCGGAGCTGCAGCTCGACGGGCTTGCCCTCGGGTCCGATGACCGTGGTGTGCAGCGACTGGTACATGTTGAACTTGGGCATCGCGATGTAGTCCTTGAACCGTCCGGGGACGGGGTTCCACCGCGCGTGGATGGTGCCCAGCGCCGCGTAGCAGTCGCGGACCGAGTCGACGAGGACGCGGATGCCCACCAGGTCGTAGATCTCGGCGAAGTCGCGGCCGCGCACGATCATCTTCTGGTAGACGCTGTAGTAGTGCTTCGGGCGGCCGGTGACGGTCGCCTTGATCCGGGCGCTGCGCAGGTCCTGCTGCACCTCGTCGATGACGACCGCCAGGTACTCGTCCCGCTTCGGGGCGCGCTCGGCGACCAGGCGGACGATCTCGTCGTACATCTTCGGGTAGAGGATCGCGAAGGCGAGGTCCTCCAGCTCCCACTTGATGGTGTTCATGCCCAGCCGGTGGGCCAGCGGCGCGTAGATCTCCAGCGTCTCGCGGGCCTTCTGCTCCTGCTTCTCCCGGCGCAGGTAGCGCATCGTGCGCATGTTGTGCAGCCGGTCGGCGAGCTTGATCACCAGGACCCGGGGGTCCTTGGCCATGGCGACGACCATCTTGCGTACGGTCTCCGCCTGCGCGGCCTCGCCGAACTTGACCTTGTCCAGCTTGGTGACGCCGTCCACCAGCAGCGTCACCTGGTCGCCGAAGTCGCGGCGCAGGTCCTCCAGGCCGTACTCGGTGTCCTCGACCGTGTCGTGCAGCAGGCCGGCCATGAGGGTGGCCGGGTCCATGCCCAGCTCGGCCAGGATCGTGGTGACGGCCAGGGGGTGGGTGATGTACGGGTCGCCGCTCTTGCGCTTCTGGCCGCGGTGCCAGCGCTCCGCGACCTGGTAGGCGCGCTCTATCTGGCGCAGCGTGGACGTGTCGGCCTTGGGGTCGTTCCCGCGCACTATCCGCAGCAGCGGCTCCAGCACCGGGTTGTACGGGCTCTGCCGCTGCACGCCGAGACGGGCCAGCCGGGCCCGCACCCTGCTCGGCGAGCCGCCGCGGCCGGCCTGACCGCCGCTGTGGCCGGAGGCCGGCTCGACGCGCGCGGAGGTGGCCGGCTGCGCCCGCCCTTCCGGCGGCGCGGCACGGCGTCCGGAGCCGTTCTCCGCGGCCCTCGCGGGCAGCGGGCGGTCCGTGCCGCCGGACTGCCGCTGCTTGTCGGGCGGCGCGGCGGTGGACCGATGAGCCTCGTCTGGCAAGAGCACTCCTTGACGGTGGACGGCCCACGGGGAGATCCCCGGAACTGCCATGGTATCTGCCGTCCCGGCCCCGCCACCCGGCAACGGCACGACCAGGCCCCCGACCAGGCACAACGCCGACCGGGGAGCGTATACGGGCCGCGGGCGGCCGGGCGGGGCCCGGCCGCCCGCGGGTGCCGTCAGACCGTGACGAGCGCGTCCAGCCGGGCGCCGGCGAGCGCCTGCTCGACGCGCGCCCGGCCAGCCAGGAAACCCAGCTCCAGCAGCACGGCCAGACCCGTCACCGTGCCGCCGGCCCGTCTGATGAGCTGCACCGACGCCTCCGCGGTGCCTCCGGTGGCCAGCACGTCGTCGACGACGAGGACGCGGTCGCCCGGCTCCAGGGCATCGGCGTGTATCTCGATCTCCGCCGTGCCGTACTCCAGGTCGTACGCCTGCCCGAGGGTAGCGCCGGGGAGCTTGCCCGCCTTGCGTACGGGCACGAAGCCGATCCCCGCGCGCACCGCGACCGGCGCCGCCAGGATGAAGCCGCGCGCCTCCAGGCCGACGACCTTCTGCGCGCCCTGCTCCCGGCAGACCTCGGTGAGGGCGTCCGTGAGCACGGCGAACGCCTTGGCGTCGGCCAGCAGCGGCGTGATGTCCTTGAACATCACGCCCGGCTGCGGGTAGTCCGGCACGTCCTGGATCCGGCTGAGCAGCAGCTCCCTGGTCCCGTCGGGCACGCTCACCGGCGCTTGCCCCCCGACCGGCCGCCGCGGCTGCCGGAGGGCCGGCCGCGGCCGCGCTGGCGGGACACCGGCTGCTGCCGGCGGCCCTCGGCCCGCGGCGGGCCGACGACGCCCTGGCCCGCGGGCTCGGGGTCACGCGGGTCGTCCTCGGGCTCGTCGCCCCCGCCCTCCGCGCCGGGGTCGTCGTCGCGCCGGGCCGACGGCTTCTCGCCGCGGGCGGCGGCGCGGGCGTCGGAGGCGCGGCGGGCGGCCACGCGCTTGTTGTGGGCCTGTATGGCGGGGTCGCGCTCCTTGAAGTCGACCACCAGCGGGGTGGCGATGAAGATCGAGGAGTACGCGCCGGCCGCGAGGCCGACGAACAGCGACAGCGCGATGTCGTTGAGCATGCCGCCGCCGAGGACGCCGCCGCCGATGAACAGCAGGCCGGCGACCGGCAGCAGGGCCACGACGGAGGTGTTGATGGAACGGACGAGCGTGCCGTTGAGGCTGCGGTTGGCCGCCTCGCGGTAGGTGAAGCCCGTCTGTTTGGTGATGTCCTTCGTGCTCTCCTTGAGGCCGTCGAAGACCACCACCGTGTCGTACAGCGAGTAACCGAGGATGGTCAGCAGGCCGATGACCGTGCCCGGGGTGACTTCGAAGCCGACGATCGTGTAGACGCCGACCGTGATCGTCAGGTCGTGGATCAGCGCGACCAGCGCCGAGAGCGCCATGCGCCACTCGAAGGCGATGGCGAGGTAGATCACCACGAGGACCATGAAGATCGCCAGGCCCTGCCAGGCCTTGTTGGCGATCTGCTCGCCCCAGCTGGGGCCGACGAGCTGGTCGTTGATGTCCGCCGCGTCGACGTTCAGCTCTTCGGCGAGCGCCGACTTGACCTGGTCGGACTGCTGCGTCTCGATGCTGCTGACCTGGATGCGGAGCTTCCCGCTGCCCAGCTCCTGGACGATCGCCTGGTGCCCCGAGGCTTCCTCGGCGACCTCCTGGGCCTGCGAGACCGAGGTCTCGGTCTTCGGGGTGGTGAAGACCGCACCGCCCTCGAACTCGATGCCCATGTTCAGGCCGCGGATGAAGAAGCCCGCGATCGCGATGATCGTGATGAGGATCGAGACGCCGTACCAGAGGAACCGCTTCGCGACGAAGTCGTAGCCGGCCTCACCGCGGTAGAGGCGGGCGCCGAGGGTGCCGAGGCGCGACATCTCAGACCTCCTTCGGGTTGACGGGACCGGCGGCGCGCGGGCGGCCGCGCAGCGGTGGCCTGGCTCCCAGCCGTTTGGGATCGAGCCCGGACCAGGGATGGCCGCTGGCGAAGAACCGCTTGCGGGCCAGGATGGTCATCACCGGCTTGGTGAAGAGGAAGACCACGACCACGTCGAGGAGCGTGGTCAGACCCAGCGTGAAGGCGAAGCCCTGCACCTTGCCGACGGTGACCGCGAAGAGCACGGCCGCGGCGAGGAACGACACGAAGTCGGACACCAGGATGGTGCGCCGGGCCCGCGGCCAGCCCCGCTCCACGGCGGGGCGCAGCGTGCGCCCCTCGCGGATCTCGTCGCGGATGCGCTCGAAGTAGACGATGAACGAGTCGGCCGTGATGCCGATCGCCACGATCGCCCCGCAGACCGCCGGGAGGTTCAGCGCGAAGCCGATGCCCGGGCCGAGCAGGGCCATGATCGTGTACGTGAGGGCGGCGGAGACCAGGAGGCTGACGACGGCCACCAGGGCCAGCCCGCGGTAGTACGCGACGAGGTAGATGATCACCAGCGCCAGCCCGATGGCGCCGGCGATGAGGCCGGCCTTGAGCTGCTCGTTGCCGAGGGCCGGCGAGACGGTGGTGACCTCGGACTCCTCGAAGGACAGCGGCAGGGCGCCGTAGGACAGGACGTTGGCCAGCTCCTCGGCCGACTCCTGGTTGAAGCTGCCGGAGATCTGCGCCCGGCCGCCGGTGATCGACTCGTCGACGGACGGCGCGGAGACGACCTCGCCGTCCAGCTCGATGGCGAACTGGTTGTTCGGCGGCGCCTGGCCGGCGAGCGTGCCGGTGACGTCGGCGAACTTGTCGGAACCCTTGCCGTTGAACTCCAGCTGCACGATCCAGCCGGAGCCCTGCTGGGCGTCGTACGTGGCGGAGGCGTCGTCGACGTCCGTGCCCTCGACCTCGGCCGGGCCGAGCGCGTACTTGTACGCGCCGTCGCTGTCGCACGCGACGACGGTGTCGGTCGGCTTGGCGTTCTCGCCGATCTTGGTGCGCTCCTCGGCGTTGGAGCAGTCCAGCGCGTCCAGCTTCTTCTGCACGTCGGCGGGGACCTGGCCCGTGGGCGCCTGCTCGGCCGGGGGCGGCGTGTCTGCGGGCGGCTCCTGCGACTGGGTCGGGCTGGGCGAGTCGTCGGCCTGGGCGAGGCCCTCGGACAGGGCCCGGCCCTGCTCGGTGGCGTCGTCGCCGGGGCTGGCCTCGTCGGAGGCGGTCTCGGACGGGGACGGCGAGGTGGAGGCGTCCTTGTCCTTCTCCTTGTCCCCGGAGTCCTCGTCCTTGTTCCCGGACTCCGAGGGCTTCGGCGCCGGGGCCTCGTTCACCTCGTACGACAGGACGGGGCGGAAGAAGAGCCGCGCGGTGGTGCCCACCTGCTCGCGCGCCGTCTTCTGGTTGGTGCCCTTGGGGATGTTGACGATGATGTGCCGGTCGCCCTGGGTCTGGACTTCCGCCTCCTGCACACCGAGGCCGTTGACGCGGCGCTCGATGATATTGACGGCGGTATCCATATTGGTGGAGTTGATCGCGTTCTCGCTGCCCGGCTGGGACTTGGCCTCCAGCGTGATACTGGTGCCGCCGGCGAGGTCGATACCGAGGCGCGGGGTGGTGTGCCCGGAGAGGAACATCCCACCGGTGAGCGCGGCGATCGCGGTCAGGATCAGCAGCAGGGGGCGCCAGGGCCTGCCGTGAGATCCCTGGGACCTGCGGCCCGTTTTGGGTGCTGCCACCTTCTCGATTCTCCTGTCCAGACGCCGCGCGGCGCAGCTCGTCGCGCGGTCACGAAGTGTAGCCCCGCGATGCCGCGAGGCGAAAAGTGACCGGTCCCCCGTTCACCGCGGCCGGCGGGGCCTCCGCAACAAGGTGCGGGGCCGCCGCCGAACGGCCGCGGTCACTTCGCGGCGGAGCCGCCGTTCTTCTTCTTCTCGTCCTCGTCGGCGGCGTCCGCGGCATCCGCGTCGCCGTCGGCGGCGTCGTCCGCCGCGTCCTTCTTGTCGAGGTCGATCTTGTCCGACGTCTCCCGGCGGTCGTCCTCGTCGGCGGTGTCGTCACCGTCGGCGGATTCCGTCAGCGAGGACGCGTCGTCGGGCGCGGTGATCTCCTCGTCGTCGAACTCCGGAGCGCCGTGCACGATGCGGTTGTATTCGGCGTCGTCCAGGACGGCGCCGATGGAGTTCTTCGCGTAGATCGCGTGCACTCCTGGGGCCACCTCCAGAAGGAGGGTGTCCTCGTGGACCTCCTTGACCGTGGCGTACATGCCGCCGACGGTCCGCACGCCGCTGCCCGGCTGCAATTGGTCCCGCATGCTCATCATCTGGCGCTGCTTGTTCTTTGCCGAGCGGGTCATCAGGAACATCGCCCCGATGAGCACGATGAACGGCAAGAGAATCGTGATATCCACGGTGTCCGGGTTTCCTTCGTAGGACCGCGTTCGCCACGGCCTCGTTCTGGGGGGCGGGGGTGCCCTCCGGTTCCGGAAGGCGTCGGCGGAGTCTAAGCGGTTTCCGCCGTGTGAACAACGCCCAGCATGTCACCCGGGTTCCGTAACCGGCGACTCTCCGCGCCGCCCCGGTACGTGCCGGGGCGCCCGTGCCGCCGGGGCCCGTCCCGCCCGGCGACGGGCCCGGCGGGCGCGGCGGGCGCTCAGAAGGCGGTCTGCTGCATGCCGCCGCCGGGCTGCGGGGGCGTGAGGCCCAGGTGGGCCCAGGCCGCGGGGGTGGCGACGCGGCCGCGGGGCGTGCGGGCCAGCAGCCCTTCGCGTACGAGGAAGGGCTCGGCAACCTCCTCGACGGTCTCCCGCTCCTCCCCCACCGCCACGGCCAGCGTGGACAGCCCGACGGGGCCGCCGGAGAAGAGCTTGAGCAGGGCGCCGAGGACGGCGCGGTCGAGGCGGTCGAGGCCGCGGTCGTCGACCTCGTAGACCTCCAGGCCGCGGGCGGCGATCTCGCGGGTGATCACGCCGTCGGCCTTGACCTGGGCGTAGTCCCGCACGCGGCGCAGCAGGCGGTTCGCGATGCGGGGGGTGCCGCGGGACCGGCCGGCGATCTCGGCGGCGCCGGCGGCGTCCACGGCGACGTCGAGGAGGTGGGCGGAGCGGTGCAGGACGCGCTCCAGCTCGGCCGGCGAGTAGAACTCCATGTGCCCGGTGAAGCCGAAGCGGTCGCGCAGCGGCGGGGGCAGCAGCCCGGCCCGGGTGGTGGCGCCGACCAGGGTGAAGGGGGGCAGCTCCAGCGGGATGGCGGTGGCGCCGGGGCCCTTGCCGACGATGACGTCGACGCGGAGGTCCTCCATCGCCATGTACAGCATCTCCTCGGCGGGACGGGACATGCGGTGCAGCTCGTCGAGGAAGAGCACCTCGCCCTCCTGGAGCGAGGAGAGGATGGCGGCCAGGTCGCCGGCGTGCTGGATGGCGGGGCCCGAGGTGATGCGGATCGGTGCGGCCATCTCGGCGGCGACGATCATCGCGAGCGTGGTCTTGCCGAGGCCGGGGGCGCCGGAGAGCAGCACGTGGTCGGCGGCGCCGCCGCGCTGGCGGGCGGCGCGCAGCACCAGGTCGAGCTGCTCGCGCACGCGCTCCTGGCCGACGAACTCGGCCAGGTCCTTGGGGCGCAGCGCGGTCTCCACCGCCCGGTCGTCGTCGGCGGCGGCCGAGTCCACCAGCCGCGGGTCGGCGTCCTCCCAGGTCATCGTGGATCCGTCCGTCGTGGTTCGGGTGCCGGTGCGGTGCGTCGTACGCCCCGGGAGCGGGGCGGCGTCATCGGGTGCGGTTCAGGGTCTGCAGGGCGGCGCGCAGCAGCTGCGGCAGCGGCGGGGGCGCGGCGCCGTCCCCCTCCGCCTGCGGGGCGACGGCGGTGACGGCCTCGTCGGCCTCGCGGGGCGCGTACCCCAGGCCCGTGAGGGCGGCGTGCAGCTGCTCGCGCCAGCCGGCGGCCGCGGCGGCGCCCGCCTGCCTGCCGACGAGTCCGCTGCTGCCCAGCGGCTCGCCGAGCCGGTCCTTCAGCTCCAGCAGCAGCTTCTGGGCGCCCTTCTTGCCGATGCCGGGGACGGCGGTCAGCGCCTTCTCGTCGCCGGTGGAGACGGCGAGGCGGAGCGCGTCGGGGCGGTGCACGGCGAGCATGGCCTGGGCCAGCCGCGGGCCGACGCCGCTGGCGGTCTGGAGCAGCTCGAAGACCTGGCGCTCGTCGTCGTCGGCGAACCCGTACAGGGTGAGGGAGTCCTCCCGGACGACGAGGGAGGTGGCCAGCCGGGCGTCCTTGCCGACGCGCAGCGTGGACAGGGTGTCGGGCGTGCACTGCACGGCCATGCCGATGCCGCCGACCTCGATGACCGCGGCGTCGGGGGCGAGTGCGGCGACGGGGCCGCTGACGAAGGCGATCATGCGGGGTCCCTCCGGATCTCGCGGTCCCGGTGCTCCGGGCGGTCCTGGCTCGCACGGCCGGCGCGCGGGGCGCCCTGGCCGGCCGGGCGGGCGGTGCGCCGCACCCCCGGGGCGGCGGCGCGGGCGGCCGTCCCGGCGCGGGCCGATGCCCCCTTGCCGCGGGCGCGCAGCAGGCGGTCCTGGGCGGGGGCCCGCCACAGGTGGCAGATGGCCAGCGCCAGCGCGTCGGCGGCGTCGGCCGGCTTCGGCGGGGCGTCGAGCCGCAGCAGCCGGGTGACCATGGCGCCGACCTGTGCCTTGTCGGCCCGGCCCGAGCCGGTGACGGCGGCCTTGACCTCGCTGGGCGTGTGCAGCGCGACGGGCAGGCCGCGGCGGGCGGCGCAGAGGATGGCGACGGCGCTGGCCTGGGCGGTGCCCATGACGGTGCGTACGTTGTGCTGGCTGAAGACGCGCTCGACGGCGACGGCCTCCGGCGCCTGCGCGTCGAGCCACTCCTCGACGCCGCGCTCGATGAGCAGCAGCCGCTCGGCGGTCGGGGCGTCGGAAGGGGTGCGCACGACGCCGACGGCGACCATCCGCAGCGCCCGGCCCGGCGCTCCGTCCACGACCCCCACACCGCACCGCGTCAGTCCCGGGTCCACTCCGAGCACCCGCACCCGCCGCCCCCTCTCGTCCGCCCGCGTACGTGTGTGCAGGCTACCGGCCGGCACCGACACCGCAGCCGAAGGGCCCGCCGGATGTCGCCATCCTGCGGGCCCGTCGCGGCGTGCGCGTACGGCTCAGGCGGAGGCCTTCTCCATGACCTCGTCGGAGACGTCGAAGTTGGCGAAGACGTTCTGGACGTCGTCGCTGTCCTCCAGGGCGTCGATGAGCCGGAAGATCTTGCGGGCGCCCTCCTCGTCCAGCTCCACCTGCATGGTGGGGACGAAGTTCGCCTCGGCCGAGTCGTAGTCGATCCCGGCGTCCTGCAGCGCGGTGCGGACCGCGACCATGTCGCCGGCCTCGCTGAGCACCTCGAAGGACTCGCCCAGGTCGTTGACCTCCTCGGCGCCGGCGTCCAGCACCGCGGCGAGCACGTCGTCCTCGCCCAGCTCGCCCTTGGGGACGATCACCACGCCCTTGCGGTTGAAGAGGTACGACACGGAGCCCGGGTCGGCCATGGAGCCGCCGTTGCGCGTCATGGCGACGCGGACGTCGGAGGCGGCGCGGTTGCGGTTGTCCGTCAGGCACTCGATGAGCACGGCCACGCCGTTGGGCCCGTAGCCCTCGTACATGATCGTCTCGTACTCGGCGCCGCCCGCTTCGAGACCGGCGCCGCGCTTGACGGCGCTGTCGATGTTCTTGTTCGGGACGGACTGCTTCTTGGCCTTCTGGATCGCGTCGTACAGCGTGGGATTTCCGTCGGGGTCGGCTCCCCCCTGCCGCGCCGCGACCTCGACGTTCTTGATCAACTTGGCGAAGAGCTTTCCTCGCTTGGCATCGATCACGGCCTTCTTGTGCTTGGTGGTTGCCCACTTAGAGTGGCCGGACACAGCCCCGCTCCATTCCGCGTTCCGCGCATTCGACTAACCGGCAACGAACTCGTCGATCCTACCGGTGCCGGTCAGCCCGCCCGGCGCACCATATCGGCGAAGAGAGCGTGCACGCGGTGGTCCCCGGTGAGTTCGGGATGGAACGACGTGGCCAGCAGCGGACCCTGCCGGACGGCGACGGGGTGCCCGCCGACCTCCGCCAGCCTTTCCACCCCGGCGCCGGTGGACTCCACCCACGGCGCCCGGATGAAGACGCCGTGCACCGGGCCGCCGGGGACGCCGGCGACCTCCAGCGGCACCTCGAACGACTCGTTCTGCCGGCCGAAGGCGTTGCGCCGCACGATCATGTCGATGCCGCCGACGGTCTCCTGGCCGGAGCGCGGGTCGAGGATCTTGTCCGCCAGCATGATCATGCCGGCGCAGGAGCCGTACGCGGGCATCCCCGCCCGCACCCGCTCGCGCAGCGGCTCCAGCAGCCCGAAGGCGACGGCGAGCTTGGACATCGTGGTGGACTCGCCGCCCGGGATGACCAGGCCGGACACCTCCGCCAGCTCCGCCGGCCGGCGCACCGGCACGGCGCTCGCGCCGGCCGCGGCGAGGGCCGCCAGGTGTTCGCGTACGTCGCCCTGGAGGGCGAGCACGCCGATGGCGGGGGTGTCCATGGGGGTCGTCCTCACCAGCCCCGGCCGGCGTAGCGCTCGGAGTCGTCCAGGGTGTCGAGGTTGATGCCGACCATGGCCTCGCCGAGGTTGCGGGAGGCGTCCGCGACGACCTTCGGGTCGTCGTAGAAGGTGGTGGCCTTGACGATGGCGGAGGCGCGCTTGGCCGGGTCGCCGGACTTGAAGATGCCGGAGCCGACGAAGACGCCCTCGGCGCCGAGCTGGCGCATCAGCGCGGCGTCGGCGGGGGTGGCGACGCCGCCCGCGGAGAACAGCACGACGGGCAGCTTGCCGAGCCGGGCCACCTCGGCGACCAGCTCGTACGGGGCGCGCAGTTCCTTGGCCGCAGCGTACAGCTCGTGGTTGTCGAGGCCGCGCAGGGCGCCGATCCCGTTCTTGATCTGGCGCAGGTGGCGGACGGCCTCGACGACGTTGCCGGTGCCGGCCTCGCCCTTGGAGCGGATCATGGCCGCGCCCTCGGCGATGCGGCGCAGGGCCTCGCCCAGGTTGGTGGCGCCGCAGACGAAGGGGGTGGTGAAGGCCCACTTGTCGGAGTGGTTGACCTCGTCGGCGGGGGTGAGCACCTCGGACTCGTCGACGTAGTCGACGCCGAGCGCCTGGAGGATCTGGGCCTCGACGAAGTGGCCGATGCGGGACTTGGCCATCACCGGGATGGAGACGGCCTCGATGATGCCCTCGATCATGTCGGGGTCCGACATGCGCGCCACGCCGCCGTCCTTGCGGATGTCGGCGGGCACCCGCTCCAGGGCCATCACCGCGACGGCGCCCGCGTCCTCGGCGATCTTCGCCTGCTCGGGCGTGACGACGTCCATGATCACGCCGCCCTTGAGCTGCTCGGCCATGCCGCGCTTGACGCGTGCGGTGCCGGTCTCGGGAGCCGACGACTGGGGGGCGGAGCTGGGCGTGCTGGACACGGTGGAACCTCGCTCGGTGATGTGGGTGCGGTGTGGGTGTGTGCATGGCGCACGGTGCACCGCTTCCATCGTAAACACGTTCGGACGGCGGGCCGAATGTGCGCCACGGTCAAGGAAACCCCAGGCGGGAGGGGTCAGGAAAGAGCCAATCGGCAAGCTGTGGCCGCCGAGCCGCCGGCGGTGCGCCGCGGGGTCAGCCCGCCGAGGGGGCGCGGTCGGTCAGGGCCGGCGGCGGCTCGTCGTCCATCTCGACCGCCAGCGGGAACGGCGCGTGCCCCGCCAGCCGGAACCAGCGCACCTTGCGGTGCCGGCGCAGCGCCCGCGCCGCGCGTACCGCGTCGTTGTGGAAGCGCCGCGCCATCGGCACCCGCCGCGCGGCCTCCGCCAGCTCGTGCACGGCCTCCTCGCCGCCCGGCGCCCCGCGCACCGCCTCCACCTGCTCGGGGGCCTCGAACACCGCCCGCAGCGCCTGGCTCAGCTCGCTCTCGGCGACCTCGCGCTGGTCCTCCTCCGCCTGCCGGGCGGCGTGCGCGGCCTCGTAGAGCACGATCGAGGCGGCCGGATCGAGGACGCCGCTGGTGGCCAGCTCCTGCGCCACCGAGGCGCGCCGCAGCAGCTGGGCGTCGAGGGCCGCCTTGGCGGCGTCGATACGGGTGTGCAGCCGGTCGAGCCGGCCGGCGGTCCAGCTCAGGTAGACGCCGATCAGGCAGAGCACGACCGCGATCAGCAGCAGCGTCAGGGGTGTCGACACGTCACGCCTCCCGGTCGCGGGCGGGGCCGAAGCGGGCCGCCCAGCGGCCGGCGCGCTCGTCCTCCGCCACGGACTGGGCGCCCTGGGTCACCGTCTCGTACACCGCCAGGATGTCCGCGCCGACCGTCGACCAGTCGAAGCGCTGTACGTGCCGGCTGCCGCGCTCGCGCAGCTCGGCCCTGCGGGCGTCGTCCAGCAGCAGCCCCGCCGCCCGTTCCGCCAGGTCCCCGGCGTCCTCGCGCGCGAACACCTCGCCCGCCGTGCCGCCGTCCAGCACCTGCACGAAGGCGTCGAGGTCGGCGGCCAGCACCGGCGCCCCCGCCGACATCGCCTCGACGAGGATGATGCCGAACGACTCGCCGCCGGTGTTCGGCGCGACGTAGAGGTCGACGCTGCGCAGCAGCCGCGCCTTGTCCTCGTCGCTGACCATGCCCAGGAACTCCACCCGCGCGCGCACCTCGGGCGGCAGGTGCCCCGCGATCTCCGCCGGGTCGCCGCGCCCGGCGACCAGCAGGCGCGCGTCGGGCACCCGCTCCAGGATCCGCGGGAACGCCTCCATCAGCACCGGCAGCCCCTTGCGCGGCTCGTCGATCCGGCCGATGAAGCCCAGCGTGCGGCCCTGCCACGCAGCCTTCGGCTCGGCCCCGGCGAAGAACGAGACGTCGACGCCGTTGGGGATGACGACGGCGTCGCCGCCCAGGTGCTCGACCAGCGTGCGGCGCGCGTACTCGCTGACGGCGATGCGGGCGCTGATCTTCTCCAGCGCCGACTGCAGGATCGGGTACGCGGCGATCATGCCGCGGGAGCGCGGGCTGGACATGTGGAACGTGGCCACGATCGGCCCCTTCGCCGCCCAGCAGGCCAGCAGGGCGAGCGACGGCGCGGCCGGCTCGTGGATGTGCAGCACGTCGAAGTCGCCGTCGCGGACCCAGCGGCGCACCCGGGCGGCGGACAGGAAGCCGAAGTTGATGCGCGCCACGGACCCGTTGTACGGCACGGGGACGGCCCTGCCGGCCCCGACGACGTACTCGGGCAGCGGGGTGTCGTCGTCCGCGGGCGCGAGGACGGAGACCTCGTGGCCGGCGGCGCGCAGGTGCTCCGCCAGGTCCCGGACGTGGAACTGCACGCCGCCGGGCGCCTCCCAGGAGTACGGGCAGACGATCCCGATCCTCACCGCGACGCCCCGCCCGCGAGGTCGTCCGGCCAGAAGCGCTGGAGCATGTGCCAGTCCTGCGGGTGCGCGGCGATGCCGGCGGCGAAGTCGTCGGCCATGGCCTGCGTCATGGCGGCGGTCTTCTCCGCCCGGGTGCCGGTCGCGGGCACCTCCACGGGGGCGTGCACCCGGCCCTGGAGGACGGGCGAGTCGTCGTACCAGAGCGTGACGGGCAGCAGCAGCGCGCCGGTCTGCTGGGCGAGCAGCGCGGGGCCCGCGGGCATCCGGGCCGCGGAGCCGAAGAAGTCCACCTCGACGCCGGTGGCCGACAGGTCGCGGTCGGCGACCAGGCAGACCAGCCCGCCGTCGCGCAGCCGCCGGGCGAGGGTGCCGAAGGCGCTCGCGCCGCCGTGCGCCAGCACCTCCATGCCCAGGCTCTCCCGGTACGTGACGAACCGGTCGTACAGCGACTCCGGCTTCAGCCGCTCCTGCACGGTGGTGAAGGGCACCCCGAGCTTGGTGGTGACCCAGGCGCCGGCCAGATCCCAGTTGCCCATGTGCGGCAGCGCGAGGATCACGCCGGTGTCGCCGGCGATGCCGTCCTCCAGCCAGTGCACGTCCTCGGGGTCGAAGCCGTCGCGGACGCGCTGCTTGCTCCACGCGGGCAGCCGGAAGGACTCCATCCAGTAGCGCATGTACGAGCGCATGCCGGCCCGGCTGAGCGCGGCCAGTTGCTCGGGCCCGGCGTCCGGGACCACCCGGGCGAGGTTCGACGTGAGCCGGCGCACGCCCTTGCCGTCGCGGCGCCAGGCGGTGTCGGCGATGCGCCTGCCGAGGGCGGCGGCGGCGGGTTCCGGCAGCCGTTTCACGGCTGCCCAGCCCAGGCCGTACATCCCGTCGGTCAGGCGCTCCTTCACGCGCTCTCCTGGTCCGCGGGCGCGGCCTCGGACTCCGGGCCGGAGCCGCCGCGCGGCGCGGGCGGCGGCAGCGGGTCGGCGGCGTCCTTCTCCGCCGCCTCCCGGTGCACGGTCACCATCCGCTGGCAGAGCGTGACGGCGCTGCCGGCGGCGACGGCCCACAGCGCGATGGGCAGCAGGAGGTCGATGTGCGGGATGCCGAACGTGCGCTCCATGCCCGCGAAGCCGGCGAGCACCAGGGTGATCACCAGCCGGTCGGCGCGCTCCATCAGGCCGTTGACCTTGACCGGCAGGCCGATGCTCTCGCCGCGCGCCTTGGTGTAGGACACGACCTGGCCGCCGGCGAGGCAGAAGATCGCCACCGCGCACATCACCAGGTCGTCGCCGTCGCCCGCGTACCAGAGCGCGATGCCGCCGAAGACGGCCGAGTCCGCGGCCCGGTCGAGCGTCGAGTCCAGGAACGCGCCCCAGCGGCTGGAGCGGCCGGACTGGCGGGCCATGGTGCCGTCGATCAGGTCGGAGAAGACGAAGAGGGTGATGATCACCGTGCCCCAGAAGAACTCCCCGCGGGGGAAGAAGGCCAAGGCGCCCGCCATCACCCCGAGGGTGCCCACGAAGGTGACGGTGTCGGGGCTCACGCCGCGACGCAGCAGCATCGCGGCGATGGGTGCGAAGACACGCGTGAAGATCGCACGCGCGTACTTGTTCAGCATGGCCGTCCCAGGGTTGCCGGTCGGCGGGCCCCGCGGCTGGCCGGGGGCTCGTCGGTGGAAGTCGCTCAACGTAGCGCAGCCATCGTAGCCAGCGCCCGGGAGGGGCCGCGCGGGCCGTACGCCGGTGCCCTGCCGGGCCCCGTGCACGTCGGCGGGGGTCGCGGTTTCCGAACCCGTCCGTGCTATTTACGGCGTCTGACCGCGGTGCAAAGCTCGAATGCACCGCACGTGTCAGACGGAGGCGAGACACATGGGTGACAAGGCAAACGCACACCCCGGGGCCGCCGGCAGGGCAGCGGCGGCCGCCCGGCCCTCCGACATTCGGAACGTGGCGCTGGTCGGCCATAGCGGATCCGGTAAGACGACGCTGGTGGAGGCGCTGGCGCTGACCACGAAGGCGCTCACCCGGGCCGGCCGGGTCGAGGACGGCGGCTGCGTATCCGACTACGACGAGATCGAACAGCGCCAGCAGCGCTCGGTCCAGCTCTCGCTGGTCCCGGTGGAGTGGGACGGCATCAAGATCAATCTGTTGGACACCCCCGGCTACGCGGACTTCGTCGGGGAGTTGCGGGCCGGTCTGCGAGCGGCGGACGCGGCCCTTTTCGTCGTCTCGGCCGCGGACGGCGTGGACGGCGCGACCCGGATGCTCTGGGAGGAGTGCGCGGCGGTCGGGATGCCGCGGGCGATCGTCGTCACGCACCTGGACGCCGCCAGAGCCGACTTCGACCAGATGACCGAGACCTGCCGGGAGGCGTTCGGCGGCGACGACCCCGACGCCGTGCTGCCGTTGTACCTGCCGCTGCTCGGCGAGCCCGCGGCCGACGGCCACGCGCCCGTGCACGGGCTCATCGGCCTGCTCACGCAGCGGGTCTTCGACTACACCTCCGGTGCCCGCGAGGACAGGGCGCCGCGCCCGGACGAGCTGCCGCTGATCGAGGAGGCGCGCAACCGGCTCATCGAGGGCATCATCTCCGAGAGCGAGGACGAGTCGCTCATGGAGCGCTACCTCGGCGGGGAGGACGTCGAGGTCAAGACGCTCGTGCAGGACCTGGAGAAGGCCGTCGCGCGCGGGGTGTTCCACCCCGTGCTGGCCGCCGCGCCCGCGGTGGACGGCGGCACGCAGGGGCTGGGCACGGTCGAGCTGCTGGAGCTGGTCACCGGCGGCTTCCCCACACCGCCGGAGCGGCGTATCCCCGACGTGACCACGGTGCGCGGCGAGGAGCGCACGGCGCTGGCCTGCGACCCGGCCGGCCCGCTGGCCGCCGAGGTGGTCAGGACGTCCTCGGACCCGTACATCGGCCGGCTGTCGCTGCTGCGCGTCTTCTCCGGCACGCTGCGCCCCGACCAGACGGTGCACGTCTCGGGCCACGGCATGGAGGACCGCGGGCACGAGGACCACGACACCGACGAGCGGATCGGCTCGCTGACCGCCCCGTTCGGCAAGCTCCAGCGCCCGCTGGACGCGGCGATCGCCGGCGACATCGCCTGCGTCGGCAAGCTGAACGGCGCGGAGACCGGCGACACCGTCTCGGCCAAGGACGAGCCGCTGCTGATGGCGCCGTGGCTGATGCCCGACCCGCTGCTGCCGGTGGCCATCGAGGCGCACACCAAGCAGGACGAGGACAAGCTGTCGCAGGGCCTGGCGCGGCTGTGCGCGGAGGACCCGACGATGCGGCTGGAACAGAACGCCGCCACCCGGCAGTTGGTGCTGTGGTGCCTGGGCGAGGCGCACCGCGACGTGGCGCTGGAGCGGCTGCGCACGCGGTACGGCGTGCAGGTCGACTCGGTGGACCACAAGGTGTCGCTGCGCGAGACGTTCTCCGGCCGGGCGGCGGCGCGCGGGCGGCACGT
The DNA here is from genome assembly GCF_020400605.1 of Streptomyces aculeolatus. Taxonomy (GTDB): domain Bacteria; phylum Actinomycetota; class Actinomycetes; order Streptomycetales; family Streptomycetaceae; genus Streptomyces; species Streptomyces aculeolatus. The sequence goes on from NZ_JAINRD010000008.1 coordinate 144,647, forward strand.
CAAGCAGTCCGGCGGCCACGGGCAGTACGCCATCTGCGAGATCGAGGTCGAGCCGCTGCCGGGGGGCTCGGGCATCGAGTTCGTGGACAAGGTGGTCGGCGGCGCGGTGCCGCGGCAGTTCATCCCGTCGGTGGAGAAGGGCGTACGCGGCCAGGCGGTCAAGGGCGTGGCCACCGGCTATCCGCTGGTCGACGTGCGGGTGACGCTCGTCGACGGCAAGGCGCACTCGGTGGACTCCTCCGACGCCGCGTTCCAGACGGCGGGCGCGCTGGCACTGCGGGAGGCCGCGGCGCAGGTGCAGATCCATCTGCTGGAGCCGGTCGCCGAGATCAGCGTGCTCGTCGCGGACGAGTACGTCGGCCCGGTGATGAGCGATCTGTCCGGGCGGCGCGGCCGCGTGGTCGGCACCGAGCAGGCGGGCGGCGGCCGGACGCTGGTGCGCGCGGAGGTGCCGGAGTTCGAGATCGGCCGGTACGCGGTGGATCTGCGCTCCCTGTCGCACGGCACCGGCCGCTTCGACCGCTCGTACGCCAGACACGAGCCGATGCCGCAGCAGCTGGCGGCGAAGATCCGTGATCGGCAGGGCCACGACGGTTGACCGCGGCTAGGCTGGGGCACATTGGTGGTCGGGCCCGCTTGCCCGCGGGCCCGGCCCCATCACCGGGGCGGACGCGCGGCGTTGGGGGCGGCAGTGGCAGGTTCCGATGGGCTGGAGTTCGACTTCGCCCCGCGCGCGCAGGTGCCGCTGTCCGGCGCCCAGGGGCAGACGGCCGCGACGCACGCGCTCGCCTCCACGGCGTACCGCGACAGCGCGGTCACCAAGCTGCTCGACGCCAACAACGACACCAGCAAGTCGGACTTCAAGAAGGGCCGGCTCTCGCTCTTCGAGCCGAACCTGGGCGAGGCGTTCGCACGCGCGGTCACGGTCCGCATGCTCGCCGACGGCCGCAAGCCGCTCATCCAGTCGTTCGGGACGGAGCCGCAGGCGGTGCTGGAGCACTGCCTGGCGGCCAACCGCTACCGCAAGGAGCGCGACACCCGGCTGACCGTGGTGATGGCCGTCTTCGGGCTGCTGTTCCTGCCCGGCGTGCTGCTCTGGCTCGGCGTCTTCCAGCTCCGCCGCACCCTGGCCGGGGCGTCGGACAAGCGCGTCGGCGCGGTGGGTTACGTGCTGCTGGGCATCCTCGGCCTCGCCGCCATATACCTGTTCATCACGCTGCCGGCGGGCGGCCTGCTCAACATCTACCTGCGCGGCCTGCTGGTGGCGCCGATCATAGGCTGGTTCTGGGCGAACCGGATCTGCGAGCAGTACGCCAAGGGGCTGCGCGAGCACTGGACGGCCCTGCTGTCCGGCGGCGGCCTCGGCGCGAAGATCCCGGAGGCGGTGCCGAGCAACCCCGGCGAGGCCAGCGCGGAGCGGCTGCGGCTGGGCCTGGCGAAGCTGTCGGCGGAGCAGCACAGCAACGTCGTCTTCTACGCGGGCCCCAAGGGGATACTCGGCATGGGCACCCGCTGGGGCTCCTGGCAGCTGGCGGAGGACCTCAAGCCGAAGGAGTCCGGCGGCGAGATCCACCCGTTCCGCAGCTGGGACGTCGTCAAGGCGATCCACGACAAGCTGCGCATGCTGGAGCGCACCCCGCTGCACACCGGCGGCTTCCCGGCGCCCGCGATACGGCACTGGATCGTCGCCCCGATAGGCGAAGGCGCGGGCGAGGTCGCCCGGCCCGGCGGCACGATCGTCGACGGCTATTCCGTACGGGACTTCGAGGTCCAGCGGATCTGCAACGAGCAGCAGTTCGGCGCGGGCAACCGGCACTATCTGGGCGTGCAGTTCACGCTCTGGGACGGCCAGCTGGTCATCACCATGATGATCTCGGTGACCGTGCTGCACGAGACGCTGCGCATCGAGGTCACGGGCCACGCGCTGGGCCCGGTGCACCCGATGTTCACCAGCAAGCCCAGCCGCCAGACCAAGACGGTGAGCGGCATGAAGTTCTGGGAGACCAAGGAGAAGCCGCTGCCGCTGGTGCCCTCCCGCGAGGTGGTGCGGCTGGCCGCCCGCGCGCCGTTCACCTGGTACCCGCCGCTGCTCGACTACCTCGGCGGCAAGCTGAAGCTCCCCGAGCCCTTCGGGCTGCGGCACGTGTGGGCGGACAAGATGTGGCGGCACCGCTTCATGGCCGACGACGTGCTGCGCGCGGCGCCGCCCGTGCTGCGGGTGGTGCACCAGGCGGCGCTGCGGGTGCTGGAGGAGAACAACGTCGACACCACCAACTTCGCGGGCCGGTCGCTGGCCCTCAGCGGGATGGTGCAGAGCGCGGAGCCGCGGCGCGCGGACGTGTACGACGCCTGACGGCGCCCGCAGGGGGCGCGCGCGGGCCGGGTTCGGGCCCCTGTTCAGACCGTTACGCCCCCGAGCGCCGCGGGCGTCGCCGGGCGGGAGCTGCCGTCGTACGCCGCCCAGGCCGCGGCCAGCCGCTCGACCGCCTCGGTGAGCACGTCGCGCGGGGAGCAGAAGTGCAGCCGCAGGTACGGGCCGCTGCCCCCGGCGGCGTCGACGCAGGCGCCGGGCAGGACGGCGACCCCGTGCCGGAGCGCGACCTGCGCGAAGGACACCCCGTCCCCGTACGGCAGCCGCAGCCACACCGTCTGCCCGCCGGGCACAGGCGGGCAGGTCCAGGAGGGCAGCAGCCGGGCCAGCTCGGCGCGCAGGTGGTCGTGGGCGCGGCGCAGTCCGGCGCGGCGCCGGGCGAGCAGCGGTTCGTACGCGGCCAGCAGCGAGACGGCGACGAGCTGGGCCGGCACGTCGGTGCCGAGGTCGTGGACGGCCTTCAGCCGGGCGAGCCGGGTGACGACCCCGGCGGGCCCGCGCACCCAGCCGATGCGCAGCCCGCCCCAGACCACCTTGCTGAGCGACCCGGCGCTGATGACCTCGGCGCCGTCCGCGTACGCGGCGAGCGCCGGCGGCGCGGCACCCTCGAACGCCAGGTCCGCCACCACCTCGTCGTCCACCAGCGGCACGCCGAGGTGCCCCGCCGCCTCGGCGAGCCGCCGCCCGCGCAGCGGGGGCAGCACGGCGGCAGTCGGGTTCTGGTGCACCGAGCCGACGTACGCGAGCGCCGGCCGGTGCTCAGCCAGGGTCCGTACCGCCGCGTCCACGTCGATCCCGTCCGGCCCCGCGGGCACCGGCCGCAGCACGGCGCCCGCCTCGCGGAACAGGTCCAGCGCCCCCGGGTACGCGGGCGCCTCGACCAGCACCGGGTCACCGGGGGCGACGAAGAGCCGGGTCAGCAGCGCCAGTGCCTGCTGTCCTCCGGTGGTGACGAGGATCTGCTCCGGCTCGGTGGGGATGCCGCGCGCCGCGTAGCGGGCGGCGACGGCGGCGCGCAGGGCGGGCAGCCCTGCGGGGTGGTAGCCGAGGCCGGTCGCGGGCAGGGCCAGCTCGCGGTAGGCGCGGACCAGTTCGGGTGGCGGGCCGTCCGGGGCGGCGCAGCTGAGCAGGATCACGCCGTCGGCCGGCTCCAGCAGGTTGAGGAAGAGCGGGTTCGCGGTCTCGGCCGCGCGGCCGGGCACGAGCGCCGCCTCCGCGACGCGGGTGCCGCTCCCCTGCCGCCGTACGACGCGGCCCTCCTGGCGCAGCACGCCGTAGGCCGCGACCACCGTCGTGCGCCCGACGGCCAGCGCCGCCGCGAGTGCCCGCTCCGGCGGCAGCGCCGCGCCGGGCCGCAGCCGGCCCTCGTCGACGAGCCGCCTGAGCCGGGCGGCGAGCAGCACGTACAGCGGGCCGCGCCCGGCCGACCAGCGGCCCAGGGCGGCCACCAGGTCGGAGGCCCGCACGTCGTCGGTGTCCATGGCGGACCAATCTCCCGGAATTGGCCCTGTCCCGGCAACCCATTCGCCGCGGAGACTTTCGCCATGAGCGCCGATCTGCACCCCTCGACCCGTACCGCCCACCCGCCCGTGCCCGTCCCCGAGGGCAGCCGCCCGGTGACCGTGCCGATCCACCAGGGCCACGTCTTCGCGTTCGACTCCGCCGACGCGATGGCCGCCGCCTTCCACGACCCGGACGGCGCGTACCTCTACAACCGCTTCGGAAACCCCACCGTCCGCGCCCTGGAGGAGGCCGTCAGCGGACTCGAAGGCGGCGCTGGCGGGCTGGCGTTCGCGTCCGGCATGGGCGCGATCAACGCCGTGCTGCTGGGCCTGCTCTCCGCCGGGGACCACGTCGTCGCGCAGCGCTCCCTGTACGGCGGCACGTACGCGACGCTGACCGACCTCGCCGCGCGCTGGGGGGTGTCCGTCGACTACGTCTCCGGCCGGGACGCGGACGAGGTACGGGCCGCGCTCACGCCGCGCACCCGGGTGCTCTACCTGGAGACCATCGCCAACCCCACCACCGCCGTCACCGACCTGCCCGCGCTCCTCGCGGCCGCCGCGGAGGCGGGCGTCACCGGGGTCGTCGACAACACCTTCGCCACCCCGATGCTCTGCCGCCCGGTCGAGCACGGCGCCGACGTGGTCGTCCACTCGGCGACCAAGTACCTCGGCGGCCACGCCGACGTCCTGGGCGGCGTCGCCGTCTTCCGGGACGCGGAGCTGCGCCGCCGCGTCTGGGCGCACGCCGTGGAACAGGGCGCGTCGGCCGACCCGTTCGCGGCCTGGCTGACGCTGCGCGGCATGGCGACCCTGGCGCTGCGCGTCGAGCGGCAGTCCGCGACGGCGCTGACCCTGGCCGAACGCCTGGCCGCCCACCCGGCGGTGGCCCGGGCCCGCCACCCCGGCCTGCCGGACCACCCGGACCGGGCCACGGCCGCCCGGCTGCTGGCCGCCGGCGGCGGGGTGCTGGCGTTCGACCTGGCGGGCGGCCGGGAGGCGGGGCGCAGGTTCGTCGAGTCGCTGCGGCTGGCACTGCTGAGCCCGTCGCTGGGCGACGTCAGGACGCTCGTCATGCACCCGGCGAGCACGTCGCACCGCCAACTCGACGCCGCCGCGCTGGCGGCGATGGACATCGGCGAGGGCACGGTGCGGGTCTCCGTGGGCATCGAGCACCCGGACGACCTGTGGGCGGACCTGGCGCAGGCGCTGGAGAGGGCGGCGGACTGAGCGACCGCGGGCCCCCGGGCCATGCCGGCCCGGGGCCGCCCCCGCGGGCCTCCCCGCGGCTCACCCCCCGCCGCCGTCACCTCCCCCGCCACCGCCGCCGTCGTGGCCGCCGCCGTCGGACCCGCCCCCACCAGCGCCGGACGGCTCGTGGCCCACGTCGGTGGACCACGGGGTGTCCCAGCCGTAGCCCGGGCCCGCCCCGCCCGACCCGTACGGGTCCCGCACCCGGTGCGTCGTGCCGAGGCGGATCAGCGCGTTCTCGTCGCCCGCACCGCACACGGCGCCGAAGAAGTGGGCCACCACCGCGTCCAGCGGGTCGTCGGACTCGTACCGCACGTCCATCAGCGGCTCCACCGTCGCGTACCGCAGCTCCCAGTCCCGGCGCCGGGTGAGCAGGGCCACGGGGCGGTTGCCCCGCAGCAGCCGGGACGACTCCACATCCTGTCCCTCCAGCTCCCAGCGCACCTTCACCGTCCGGAGCGCGGCGATCAGCCCCCGGAACGAGGAGTCGAGGACGCTGAGCACGGCGGGCCGGCCCGCCACGGTGACCGTCAGCGGCGGGTTCCGCGTCCGCACCTGCTCGGTGGTGAGTCCGGCCTCCCCGCGCAGTCGCACCGCGGGCGTCCCGGGCGCCCCCTCGGCCCACACGTCCGCCCGCACCAGCCGCCGGTCGACGGCCACCACCACCGGCCCGTCGTGCGGCCCCGGCGCGGAGCGCCGCGCCATCCACAGCGGCACGCCCTCCGCCTCGGCCCGCCGCCCGGCCGCGGCCACCTCCTCGGGCCCGCCGCTCAGCTCCACCGCCAGCGCGCCGAGGGCCTGCGCGAACGCCGCCGCCTGCCGCACCCGGACGACCTGGGCGGAGCCGGTCACGCGGATCAACGGCACGGCGCCGCGGCCCTCCCCGATCCGGGCGAGCGCGCGCTCCATCCCGCCGCCGCCGACCCACCTGCCCCGCTGGTACGCCTCGGCCATGGCCATCAGGTTCATGTCGCCGACCCGCACGTGCGGACCCCGCGTCTGCGATAACCCGGCCGTCGTCAACCGCACGTTGGCCGCCAGCGGGTTCCACGATCTCTCCGCATAGACGACCGTCTCGTGTCCCGACATCTGTGCCCCCTGCACACCGTCGCGCATACGGGGCCGAAACCCCCGCTTTCATCCAGTGTGCACGCAACCCGGGACGGCACACCCCGGTCGGACACCACGGGCGTGATCGGCCCTCCGGCCGGCGGGCCGGGGGTGTACCACGGCCGCCCTGTCCCGCGATCCGCCGAACGGGCCCGCGGGTTGGGCCGAACGGCCTTTCCGCCGGTAACCCCCGCGGCATAAACGCATGATTCTGGCCGGACTCCGGCAGCCCGTACCGGGCACCCTGAGAATTTGTTTCCCTACCGTCGCGTATTCCGAGCGTCCACCCGCGTAGACTTGACACTTCGCAACATGACGCCAACCCGGGCGGGAACTCGTTTTCGGACTCCCGCCCTTCTTCGTGGAACTCTTCTTCACGCAGGCTTTACATGGCCCTAGAATGAGAACGCTCCCACCTCACGCTCCATGAGGTCGGGGACGCATTCGGTACGGCACCCCCACCAACAGCGTTCCGCACGAATGCTTCCCAGTCCCCGAAGCCGCTCTCCCCTTTCTTCACCCTCGCGCCCTCCCGGGCGCCCGGGAGCTCTTTCGCCATGCTCTGCGCGACCCTCAGGAGCGGGCGCACCTCTTCGGCCCGCCTGCGGCGCATGTGCTTTCACGAGCCGTAATCCGGCTCTCCCTGCCCAATTCAGTGCGGTCGGCGCCGGTTTCGTCCGGCCCGGACCGGAGACAAAGGATAGGAGAAACATGTCCGGTAAGTTGATTACTGGTGGAGCGCTGGCGGCCCTGGTAGCCGCCACCCTCTCCGCCGGGACCGCGGCGGCGGACGAGGCGCCGGCCGACGGGCCCGCCGAGCAGATCAGGGTCGGCATCCAGACCATCAACGGCTCGGGGTGCCCCGCCGGCACGGCGGCGGTCGCGGCCAACGCGGACAACACGGCGTTCACCGTGACCTACAGCGACTACCTGGCCGCCGCGGGGGCCGGCGCCAGCCCGATCGACTTCCGCAAGAACTGCCAGCTCAGCCTGGCGCTGGAGGTTCCCTCCGGGTTCACGTACGCGATCCAGAGCGTGGACTACCGCGGCTACGCGTACCTGGCGGACGGCGCGTCCGGCCTGGAGCAGGCGTCGTATTACCACATGGGTTCCGCGGAGACGACCGCGAGCAGCCAGACCTTCGACGGTCCGTACGACGACAACTGGCAGGTGACCGACTCCAAGGAGTGGGCCGAGCTGGTGTGGGCACCCTGCGGCGAAAAACGGAACTTCAACATCAACACCGAACTCCGGGTGTACCGCGGCTCCTCGGACCAGCGGGCGACGAGCCTGATGACGATGGACTCCACCGACAGCGCGGTGAGCACGAAGTACCACCTGGCGTGGAAGGAGTGCTGAGATACCGCGAAGGGTAAGCACCTTACCCGCGGTACGCCTTCGGAGACGGCGGCGTAAATTCCTGCCCGTCCCTCATTCGGCGGCGGTATGCCGCCGGTGTGTGTCTTGACGGAATCCGGCCAGCGGACCCTTTGCCGCCCGCTCGCCAGATTCCGCCCGCATGGCCCGCTCTTGGGCATTGCCGTGCCCGGGATACGGCCCATCCGACCGATTGGAGAACCATGACTCTTGTCGCAGGCAGTGTCCTGGCAGCATTACTGGCCGCGACCGTCACCAGCCCCATCGCGTCGCCGTCCAACGATATCGCGACGCCGCCGTACTTCGAAGACGTACCGCCCGACCAGATGGCGATCCAGGTGCTCACCGTCAACGGCACCGGATGCGAGCCGGGCAGCGCCGCCATCGCGGTCTCCGCGGACAACCAGGCCTTCACCGTGACCTACAGCAACTACGTGGCCCTGGTCGGCGTCGGCGCCACGCCGACGGACTTCCGCAAGAACTGCCAGCTCAACCTGGCCATCAAGGTGCCGGGAGGCTTCACCTACGCCATCGCCGGCGTCGACTACCGGGGGTACGGCTACCTGGAGAACGGCGCGACCGGCATGGAGAAGGCGTCGTACTACTTCCAGGGCTCGCCCGACACGGACACCTTCACGCACAACTTCACCGGGCCCATGGACGACAACTGGACCACGACGGACGAGACCGACCTGGAGTCACTCGTCTGGGCGCCGTGCGGGGAGATCCGCAACTTCAACATCAACACGGAGCTCCGCGTCAACGCCGGCACGTCGAACCCCGCGACGACCACCAGCATGCTGACCATGGACTCGACGGACGGAGACATCGAGACGACGTACCACGTCGCCTGGCGGGAGTGCGTGCCGGGCGAGGACTGATCCGCGGACAGCGGGAACACCCGCCCCGCGCCGGGGAGCAGCCCGGGGGGTCGCACGCCCCGGTTCCCGGCGCGGGCGCGGGCCGGGGGGCAGGTGCGTCCGCGGATGTGGGGGCGGCGGGGTCCGTGGGTGTCCCGCTCCGGCCCGAACCGGGTCCGGGTGCATTGACCACGACCGGCGCCCGCGGTCGTGAGCAATACGACTAGCCCGCGGGCCAGGCGGCGGCGAGCATCGCGCGGGTGTCCGCGAGGAGTTGCGGCAGCACCTTGGTGTGGCCGACGACCGGCATGAAGTTCGTGTCCCCGCCCCACCGGGGCACCACGTGCTGGTGCAGGTGCGCGGCGATGCCCGCGCCCGCGACCGGGCCCTGGTTCATGCCCAGGTTGAACCCCTGTGCGCCGGACGCGGTGCGCAGGGCGGTCATCGCACTCTTGGTGTACGCCGCCAGCTCCGCGGTCTCGTCGTCGGTCAGCTCGGTGTAGTCCGCGACGTGCCGGTACGGGACGACCATCAGGTGCCCGCCGTTGTACGGGTACAGGTTCAGCACCGCGTAGACCTGTGCGCCGCGGGCGAGGATCAGCCCGTCCTCGTCGGACTTCTCCGGGATCGCGCAGAACGGGCACCCGTCGCCGGCGGCGCTGCCGGTGGGCTTGTTCTCCCCCTGGATGTACGCCATGCGGTGCGGCGTCCACAGCCGCTGGAACTGATCCGGGGTGCCGACCCCGAGCTGCTGCTCCGGCTCACTGGTCATGGTCAGCAGCATATGGCGTACGACCCCGCGGGCCGGGCCCCGGGCCCGGCCCGGCGCCCCGCCCGCGCCCGATCAGGCCCCGGCGCGCTCCGCGACCGCGCGGGCCACCTCGTCGATCGCGTCGTCGACCGGCACGCCGTTGTTCTGCTCGCCGTTGCGGTAGCGGAACGAGACGGCGCCCTTGGCGATGTCGTCGTCGCCCGCGATGAGCATGTACGGGACCTTGGCCTTCTGGGCGTTGCGGATCTTCTTCTGCATCCGGTCCGAGGAGGAGTCGACCTCGACGCGCAGCCCGCGCGCCCGCATCTTCGCCGCGACCTCCTGGAGGTACGGCACGTGGTCGTCGCCGATCGGGATGCCGACGACCTGCACCGGCGCGAGCCACGCCGGGAAGGCGCCCGCGTAGTGCTCCAGCAGCACGGCGAAGAACCGCTCGATGGAGCCGAAGAGCGCGCGGTGGATCATCACCGGGCGCTGCCGCGAGCCGTCGGCCGCGGTGTACTCCAGGTCGAAGCGCTCGGGGAGGTTGAAGTCCACCTGGATCGTGGACATCTGCCACGTCCTGCCGATGGCGTCCTTGGCCTGCACGGAGATCTTCGGCCCGTAGAACGCCGCCCCGCCCGGGTCCATGACCAGTTGCAGACCCTGCTTGCCGGCGGCCTGGCGCAGGATCTCGGTGGCCTCCTCCCAGACCTCGTCGGAGCCGATGAACTTCTCCGGGTCCTTGGTGGACAGCTCCAGGTAGAAGTCCTCCAGGCCGTAGTCGCGCAGCAGGTTCAGCACGAAGGTCAGCAGCGAGTCCAGCTCGCCGGCCATCTGCTCCTTGGTGCAGTAGATGTGCGCGTCGTCCTGGGTGAAGCCCCGGGCCCGGGTGAGGCCGTGCACGACGCCGGACTTCTCGTACCGGTAGACCGTCCCGAACTCGAAGAGGCGCAGCGGCAGCTCGCGGTACGAGCGCCCGCGGGCGTCGAAGATCAGGTTGTGCATGGGGCAGTTCATGGGCTTGAGGTAGTAGTCCTGGCCCTCGTCGAGCTGCATGGGCGGGTACATGCCGTCGGCGTACCAGTCCAGGTGGCCCGACTTCTCGAAGAGCTTCCCCTTCGTCGCGTGCGGGGTGTAGACGAACTCGTAGCCCGACTCCTCGTGCCGCCTGCGCGAGTAGTCCTCCATGACGCGGCGCACGATGCCGCCCCTGGGGTGGAAGACCGCGAGGCCGGAGCCGATGTCCTCGGGGATGGAGAAGAGGTCCAGCTCGGCGCCGAGCTTGCGGTGGTCGCGCTTCTCGGCCTCGGCCAGGAACTCCAGGTGCGCCTTCAGCTCGTCCTTCGACGGCCAGGCGGTGCCGTAGATCCGCTGGAGCTGCGGGTTCTTCTCGCTGCCGCGCCAGTACGCGGCGGCGGAGCGCATCAGCTTGAACGCCGGGATCAGCCGCGTCGTCGGCAGGTGGGGGCCGCGGCAGAGGTCCTTCCAGCAGAGCTCGCCGGTCTTGGCGTCGAGGTTGTCGTAGATCGTCAGCTCGCCGGCGCCGACCTCCGCGGACGCGCCTTCGGCGGCGTCGGCGGCGTTGCCCTTCAGGCCGATCAGCTCCAGCTTGTACGGCTCGGCGGCCAGTTCCTCGCGGGCGTCGGCGTCGGTGGTGACCCGGCGGGAGAACCGCTGGCCGCGCTTGACGATCTCCTGCATCTTCTTCTCGACGCGCTTGAGGTCGTCGGGGTGGAAGGGCTCGGGCACGTCGAAGTCGTAGTAGAAGCCGTCCTTGATGGGCGGGCCGATGCCGAGCTTGGCCGCGGGGAACAGCTCCTGCACCGCCTGGGCCATGACGTGCGCGGTGGAGTGGCGCAGGATGTCCAGGCCGTCGGGGCTGTCGATCAGCACCGGCTCGACCTCGTCGCCGTCGGTGACCTCGTACGCGAGGTCCTTGAGCGCGCCGGCGACGCGGGCGGCGATCACGGTGCGCTGGCCGGGGAAGAGGTCGCCGGCCGTCGTGCCCGTCGTGACCACGCGCTCTTCCCGCTCGGCGGCATCGCGGCTGATGATCACACGGACGTCGGACACGGGGTCTCCTTCGCAGGGAACGGGGCGCCGCGCGAGCGGCGGCACGGCGTGAATCGTACCGAGCGAGGGGGGTGCACGGCGAAATCGGGCACCGGGTGCGCGGAGCGCCGGTCTCAGCCGTCGCCGTACGCCTCGCCGAAGAGGTCCGGGTGCTGGAGCGGTGCCTGCGCCGGCCGGTCCCGGGCGGCGTCCTCCACCGGCGCGGGCCGCACGTCCGACGCCCCGGTCAGCCGGCGGAAGCCGCCGCGGCTCTCCAGCCGGCCGGTCAGCCGCACCGGCACACCGGCCAGGTGTGCCCGGCAGGCGACCCCGTACGCGTCCTCGTCGAGCGACGTGCGCACCTCGGTGACGTCCGCGCCCGCGAGTACCCGCAGCCGCACCCGGCCCGGGCCGGTGGCTGCCGTCCGGCTGAGCCGGGTGACGGCTGCGGTGAGCCGGACCGGGAGGGAGGGCTCCCGGTGCCGGTAGCGCACGGCGGCCCGCTGCAGGGCCGGGATGTCGCCGGGGGTGAACTCCACCGGCGCGGGGGCGGCGGTGAAGCCGCGCGGCGGCGGGTGCGCGGGGGCCCAGGCCAGGGTGATACGCACGCCGTCCGTGCCGCGCACGAGGGCGGTGAGGGCCTCGGTCAGCTCGTGGCACACGCCGAGTTCCACGGCGTTGTCGAAGGCGGCCATGCTGCCGGTGGTGTGCTGGCGGTCCACCGCGTTGCGGGTGCCGTGCAGGGCCCGTAACAGGGTGGTGGTCACGCCGCGGCTCTCCGGGGCGGGGACGAAGGCGGTGAGCCGGGCGGCGTGGGCGCCGGGGCCGAGCAGGGTCTGCTCGACGTCCCGGGCGGCCTGCGGGCGCAGCCGGGCGCCGTGGAACCCCGCCGGGCGGCGGGCGGCGAGCGCGCCGGCCAGCAGCATGGCGCGGGCGGCGGCGGAGAGCCGTTCTGCGTCGGCCCACCGGGCGGGCCCGGCGCGCCGCTCGGCGCCGTACTCCCAGCTCATCTCGTCGCTGGGCACGGCCACGGCGGTGAGCACGAGCGGGGCGGACGGCTCGGGGCTGCGGGCCAGCGCGGTGAGCGTCTCGGCGAGCAGGCCGGTGCAGTCGGGGAAGGCGCGGTCGGCCGGTACGAGGACGCCGGCGCCGCCCGGCGCGTCGCCGGGCGGGGTGAAGCGTGCGTACCGGCCGGTGGAACCGCCGTGCCGGCGCCAGCCATGGCGGGCGAGGAGGGCGCCGAGCACGGCGGGGTCGGTGCGGGCGGGGTCGGGCTGTGGCGGCTGCCGGTACATCAGGGTCTCCCTCCCCTGCCGGCCCGCGTCGGGTGCGCGCGGCGCGCGCGGTGGCCGACGACGGGCGCGCCCGGTGACCCGACGTGCCGGCCGATGCCGCTGCCGGGGAAGGGCTGCGCCGGAGCACAGCCGGCAGCGGCAACGACCGCGCGCGGAGGGCCGGTCGGCAGCGTCCGGGGGAGGAACGCCGCCACGGCGCGGGCACCGCGCCGCGGCGCGGCCCGCTCGGGGAGCGGGCCGCCCCGTTTCGACCGGGTGAGGGCCATGGCCCAACTGCCTTCCACACGCTGTCGGTAGCTGACGGGGGCCGGCCCCGCACGGGCGGCCGGGGCGTACCCGGCCCTCACTCTCTGTTGTCACCGCGCCGACTCTCCGCCAAACAACCATTGTTCGAATGAGGGGTGTTGCGGGTATCACCCGGTCGGATGGGACCGACCCCACCGACCGCAAACGTCCAGGGAGTTGGGCTGATGACGCTCTGGTACGAGGGGCCGCTCGCGGCCTTCGACACCGAGACCACCGGCGTGGACGTGGAACGCGACCGGATACTCTCCGCAGCCGTCGTCGTGCAGCCCCACATCACCTCGCCGCCCCGCTGTACGTCGTGGCTCGTCTCCCCCGACGTGGAGATCCCGGCCGCGGCCACCGCCGTCCACGGCCTGACGCTGCCGCATCTGCAGCGCCTGGGCCGCTGGCCGGCGCCCGTGATGGAGGAGGTCGGCAAGGCACTGGCGGCGCAGTGCGCGAGCCATGTGCCGCTGGTGGTGATGAACGCCCCCTTCGATCTGACGCTGCTGGACCGCGAGTTACGGCGGCACCGCGCCTCGTCGCTGCCCAAGTACCTCGGCGGCGCGCCGCTGTGCGTGCTGGACCCGCTGGTGCTCGACCGGCACCTCGACCGCTACCGCAAGGGCCGCCGCACGCTCACGGCGCTGTGCGAGCAGTACGGCGTGGAGCTGTCCGGCGCCCACGAGGCGGGCGCGGACGCGACGGCGGCGCTGCGCCTCGTACGGGCCATCGGGCAGCGCCACGCGGACCGGCTGGGCGAGCTGAGCGCCGCGGAGCTGCACACCCGGCAGGCGGTGTGGCACGGCGCGCAGGCGCGGGGCCTGACGGCGTGGTTCGCGCACACGGGCTCGGCCGAACGGTGCGACCCCGCCTGGCCGTTGCGCACGACCGGCCTGGCGACGGTGGCCTGACGACGTTGCCGATCGCCCCGTTGCGGGGAGACGGGGGCGCGGGGGCGAAGCCCTCGCACGCGCGGCGCAGCCGCGCAGGAACGACGAAGGCGACCTGTGTCCGCGCTTTCTGCGGACGCAGGTCGCCTTCGCCTTTGTGGGCGATACTGGGATCGAACCAGTGACCTCTTCGGTGTGAACGAAGCGCTCTCCCCCTGAGCTAATCGCCCGGAGCACCTTGGCGGCGCGGTCAGAACCATACCGTGCGGCGGGGTTGCCGTTCAAACCGGTTGCGGGGGCGCGGCCGGAGTCACCCGGAGTGAGCATCCCCGTGCACGCACCCTCCGCGCGCCTCCGTCACACCGCGCCCGATTCTCGTTACTCTCCGCATCCAGAGAGCCCAAACTATCCGTGCCCCAGAGTTCACCGGAACGGCCCTGCTGGGACGAGCTTCGCTAGGCCGTACGAACTACGAAAAACATCACAAAACAGTCAGAGGGGTTTACAACGCCCCGGTAGGTGGCATGTCGACTTCGCCGACGTGCGAATCCCCGAGCGCACACTGAGCGAAAGGCCCTGGCGCTTATGAACCACACGGTCAGCTGCGAGCTGCACCTGCGCCTCGTTGTGTCGAGCGAGTCTTCCCTGCCTGTCCCCGCAGGTCTGCGGTACGACACCGCGGATCCTTACGCCGTGCACGCCACCTTCCACACGGGCGCAGAAGAGACGGTCGAATGGGTGTTCGCCCGCGACCTCCTCGCCGAAGGGCTCCACCGCCCGACCGGCACCGGCGACGTCCGCGTCTGGCCATCCAGAAGCCACGGCCAGGGCGTCGTCTGCATCGCCCTCAGCTCGCCCGAGGGCGAGGCACTGCTCGAAGCACCCGCGCGGGCGCTGGAGTCCTTCCTGAAGCGCACGGACGCCGCCGTGCCGCCCGGGACGGAGCCACGCCATTTCGACCTCGACACCGAGCTCTCGCACATCCTCGCGGAGAGCTGAAGCCCGTACGACCTCACCGTCCGTAGCCGTCAGCCTCGGGGAGACGGCCGGACCCCGACCAGACAACCGCACCAGGCACCGCCGTCGTTCCACCGTGGGCGACGGCGGTGTCACGTTTTGGCTAGAGTCGGCGTCAGACCGACCAGGGGAACGCGCGGCCCGACCAGGGGAGCGGAACGGTGCTGATCAATCACGACACCCGGTGCGCGCTCGACATCGTCGTGGCGCTTTTGAACACGGACGCCGGGGACGGGGGCCAGGAAGCGGACGCGCTGGTGGACGTGGGGGCGCTCCAGGGATTCGTCGACGAGCACGGGATCAGCGGCCTCGAAGCGCTCTGCCGCTCCGACGTGGCCGCGGTCCGGGCCGTACGGAACGACCTCTCGGCCGTCTTCGCGGCCACGGACGACCGGGCGGCGGCCGAGCGGCTCAACGCGATCGTGGCCGCCGCCGGCACCACGCCGCAGCTCACGGACCACGACGGCTACGAGTGGCACGTGCACTACTTCGCGCCCGGCGCCTCCGTCGCAGAACACCTGGCCGCGGACGGCGGGATGGCGCTCGCGTTCCTCGTCGTCGCCGGGGAGCGCGAGCGGCTGCGCCGCTGCGAGGCGCCGGACTGCGGCCGGGCGTTCGTCGACTACTCGCGCAACCGGTCCCGCCGCTACTGCTCCAGCCGCACCTGCGGCAACAGGCTGCACGTGGCGGCGTACCGCGCGCGGCAGCGCGAGGCCGCGGCCCAGAACGGAGCGGGGAACGGCGCCGGGAACGGGGCGGATAGCGGGGCCGGGAAGGCGGCGGCCGGCGCCGCCGGCGGGGCGGCGCTCACCAGCCGATGAGGTCGTAGACCGAGGTGCCGAAGATCAGCCCGCCCACGACGGTGAGGAAGAGCATCAACGGCGGCTGGGACAGGGCGAAGAGGCAGCCGCGGGGCTCGGCGGGAGCGGGCGGCGGGGGTGCGGGCGTGTGATCGTTCATCTCGCGCAGATAATTGCGCAGGCCCGCATGCCCGAGTGGGCAACACGCCAGGAAAACCCGGCCTGTTCACGAAGATCGGCCGTGCTTGATCGGTTTCTGTCGAGGGAGATCGACTTAGCGGCTGCGCAGGGTAGTTCGGTGGGCCCGCAGCGTCAGATTCCGTGCTTCTTCAAGATCGCCTCGATGTCGGAGAAGTCCTCGTCCCCGGAGCCGGACCCCCGCCGGCCGCTCGCCGCCGGCGCCGAGCCGCGCGGCTTGCCGCCCCGGCCGGCGCCGAGCGCGGGCTGGGACGCGGACGGCGCCGCCGCCGGGGCCGCCGGGGCGCCGCCGCCCGCCTTGCGCTTGGCGCGCTCGCCGACGAGGCGCTGGCCCACCCACAGCACGACGGCGACCGCGAGCACGCCGAAGCCGCCCCAGACCGAGGGCTTGAGGACCAGGTCCGTCGCCCAGTCCCCGGTGGCCTTGCCGACCTTGCCGCCCAGCTCGATCAGCCCCGCCATGGCCAGGCCGACGGGCACCAGCGACAGGGCGGCGATCTTCGTCGCCCGCCGGAACCTTCTCCGGTATGCGGTCAGCAGCGAGATCGCGAGCCCCGCCGCGGAGAGCGCGGCGCAGACCGTGGTGGTGAACATGCTTCCATCGTGCACCGGAATGCGCCGCGATTGCCATGGTGCGGCACGGCATGGGGGACATCTCCGGGTCCGGCTCGTCCGCAGGGCCGAGACGGCGCCGCCCCGCGGGGCCTGGAAGACTGACGTCCATGGAGAACGAAGTGAACGGTGCGCCCGTGCTCGACGTGTGGTGCGAGCTGCAGTGCCCGGACTGCCGCACGGCCCTCGCCGACGTGCACGCCCTGCGGGAGCGCTACGGGGACCGGCTCGACATCCGGCTGCGCCACTTCCCGCTGGACAAGCACCAGCACGCGATGGCGGGCGCCCAGGCCGCCGAGGAGGCGTTCGCGCAGGGGAAGGGCTGGGAGTACGTGGAGGCCGTGCTGGCCCGCGCGGAGAAGTTCGGCAAGCAGGGCGAGCCGCTGCTGGCCGAGACGGCGCGGGAGCTGGATCTGAACGCGGCGGAGGTGGAGACCGCCCTCGTGGACGGGCGGCACTTCCTGGTCGTGGACGCGGACGTCGCGGAGGGCAAGGCGATCGGGGTGACGGGGACGCCGACGTACGTCATCGGCGGCGAGCGCCTGGACGGCGGCAAGAGCCAGGAGGGGCTGCGGGAGCGGATCGAGGAGATCGCGGACCGCCTGCTCGCCGCGGCGGGCTGAGGGACGGAAGCCGGGTCGCCCGGGCCCGGCCCGCGGGCCGGGCGGCGCCCGCCGGCGGGCGGAGGCGCCTTCCGCGGCCACCCGCCCGGCCGGCCGAGGCGCCGCGGGCCGGCTCGCGCTCAGATCAGGGGCTTGCCCAGGTGGTACGCCGTGGGGGCGTAGCCCAGGGACTCGTACAGCCGCAGCGCCACCTCGTTGCCCGCGAAGACGTGCAGCCCCAGGGTCCGCAGCCCCGCCGCCAGGCACTCGCCCTCCGCCGCGCGCATCAGGGTGCGGCCGTGGCCCCTCCCCCGGTGCTCCGGGGCGACGGTCACGGAGTAGACGTACCCACCGGTGGCGATCTGGGGCCGCAGCGCGATCCAGACCGTGCCCACCCCGACCCCGTCGTGCTCCAGGACCCGCAGCGCCACGTCCGCGGTGGCGGCGCCGCCGGGCAGCAGGTCGTCGTGGTTGGCGGCCGAGCGGTCGCGCGCCTCGGCCTGCGACATCCCCCGGTCCAGCCACCGGTGCGCGTAGGCGTCCACCTCCGCGTCCCGCCAGTCCGGGTACTCGCCCGCGGCCATCGGGCGCACCACGGAGCCCTGCGGCAGCTCCGGCTCCGCCGCCAGTTCCTTGGCCAGCGTCCGGCCCGTCTCGGTGTAGCCCAGCGCCGCCGCCAGCCGCAGGCCGACGCCCGCGCGGGCGTCCAGGCTGAGCAGGACCTCCCGGCAGCCCCAGCCGCGCAGCACCTCCTCCGCCGCCAGCGCCGCCACCGTGCCGCGGCCGCGGCCGCGCTCGGACCGCTGGATCCGCAGCGTGCGTACGCGGCCCGTGGTGCGGCCGAGACGCGGGTCGGTGGCCAGCTCGACGTCGCCGACCGGGTGGCCGTTGACGCACACGGCGAACGCGCGCGTACGGCCGCCGTCCGGCTGGCGCCGCTCGGCTCCGGCCGGGCGCAGGTGGGTCGTCATCGCTTCCCCTTCGTCCTCGCACGCTCGGAGTCTGCAGGTCGCCGTGGTGGTACGGGACAGCCCTCAGGGGTCGATGTCCGCCGCCGAGCGCTCCGCGAACACCTGCATCGCCTTCGCCGTGACCGGCCCGAGGACCCCCGGCAGGTCGCGGCCGTCGAGGCGGCGTACGGCCTGGACGTCGCGCAGCGAGGACGTCAGGAAGACCTCCTCCACGGCGCTGTCCTCGGCGAGCACCGAGAACGGCAGGTCCGTCTCCCGCGCGCCGGTCCAGTCCAGCACCAGCTGCCGCGTGATCCCGGCCAGGCAGCCGGAGGCGAGCGGCGGGGTGTGCACCTCGCCGTCGAGGACGACGAAGACGTTGGACCCGGTGCCCTCGCAGAGCCGGTCGCGGGTGTTGGCGAGGAGCGCCTCGCTGGCGCCGCCGTCGTGGGCGCGGGCCAGGGCGACGACGTTCTCCGCGTACGACGTGGTCTTCAGGCCGGCGACGGCCCCGCGCTCGTTGCGCGTCCAGGGCACGGTGACGGCGCCCGTCTCGTCCGGCCGCGGCTCGGCGGCGGCCAGGGCGACGACCAGGGTGGGGCGGCTGTCGTCCGCGTCGCTGCGGAGGGAGGACAGGGGCGCGGCGCCGCCGGTGTACGTGATGCGCAGCCGGCCGTGCGCCACCGGCTCGGCGGCCAGCAGCTCGGCGCAGGCCCTGCGGACCTCGTCGAGGTCCGGCTCGGGCAGCCCGAGGCCGCGGGCGGAGCGGGCCAGGCGCTCCAGGTGCCGGGTGACGGCGAAGGCGGTGCCGTCGGTGGCCTTCAGCGTTTCGAAGACGCCGTCGCCCACGGTGATGCCGTGGTCGAACACGGACACCCGTGCGTCGGCCACCTCGCGGAGCCCGCCGTCGAGCCAGACCTTCATGGGCGTACGGTCCCTTCACTCGTGACTTCCACTTCCGACGCTACCGCGAGCAGGCGGGATGCCTTCAATTCGGTCTCCCGCCACTCCCGCTCCGGGTCGGAACCCCAGGTGATGCCCGCGCCGGTGCCGAAGCGCAGGACGGCGCCGCCGGCCGCGGTGCGGTCGATCCAGAACGTGCGGATGCCGACGGCCAGTTCGCCGGTGCCGCGGTCGGCGTCGACCCAGCCGACGCCGCCGCAGTACGGGCCCCGGGGGGCGGTTTCCAGCTCGTCGATGAGGCGCAGCGCGCTGCTCTTCGGCGCGCCGGTGATGGAGCCGGCCGGGAAGGTGGCGCCGATCAGCTCCGCCCAGCCGGCGCCGGGAGCCAGCTCGCCGCGGACGGTGGAGACGAGGTGGACGAGGCCGGGGTGCTCCTCGACGGCGCAGAGGGCGGGCACGGTGACGGAGCCGGTGGTGCAGACGCGGCCGAGGTCGTTGCGCACGAGGTCGACGATCATGACGTTCTCGGCGCGGTCCTTGGCGGTCAGGTCGGCGGCGGTGCGGCCGGTGCCCTTGATGGGGCCGGACTCGACGGCGCGGCCGTGGCGGCGCAGGTACAGCTCGGGCGAGGCGGTGGCGACCTCGACGCCGTGCGCGGGCAGCCGGACGACGCCGGCGTACGGGGCGGGGTTGCCGCGGGCGAGGACGGCGGAGAGGGCGTCGATGTCGGCGTCGGCCACATCAGCGGGATCGGCGGCGTCGGGGGCGTCGGCGGTGTCAGGGGCGCCGGGGCGGTCGCCGGGGCCGGGGAGCGGGGCGGTGAGGACGCGGCACAGGTTGACCTGGTAGACGTCGCCGGCGGCGATGTGCTCCCGTATGCGCCGCACCCCCGCCACGTAGCCGGCGCGGTCGAGCGAGGTCGTCCAGCTCGCGGCGCCGGGGCCGCGCCAGCGGCGCGCGCGGCGGGCGGGCGGGTGCGGATCGGGGCGTACGTCCCCGAAGCGCGCGCACACCGTCCGGCCCTCGTACCCGGCGACGACGGCCCACCAGCCCGACGAGTCGAGTGCGGCCGGGTCGCCGGTGACGTCGCGCAGGTCGGAGGCGACGAGACCGCCGAAGCGGGCGAGCGGGGCGAGGCGGGGCACGCCGCGAGTCTATGGCGGCCCGCGGACACCGGCCCCCGGGCCGGTGCGCGGCGGGTACGGGCGGGCCGCGGGCCGGGTGCGTGCGGGAAACCGAATTTGAGCTGGCCCCGGAATCCGCTAAGGTTCATGACTACCGGAAGCGCCTCACCGGCGCCTTCGGAGCACGACCGGCGGACGTAGCTCAGTTGGTAGAGCATCACCTTGCCAAGGTGAGGGTCGCGAGTTCGAATCTCGTCGTCCGCTCGATGGGGGTCTCACGGGCCCCCGCTGGTGGAGTGGCCGAGAGGCGAGGCAACGGCCTGCAAAGCCGTCTACACGGGTTCAAATCCCGTCTCCACCTCGGACGATTAGCTCAGCGGGAGAGCACTTCCCTGACACGGAAGGGGTCACTGGTTCAATCCCAGTATCGTCCACCACGTGAGGGGCGACCCATGACCGCGGACCACGCGCTCACGGGTCGCCTTCTTCGTTGCCGCACGGCCGTGCAGCCTCCGTCGTGAGCCCGCATCAAGCGATGTGCACGGGTCGGGCATGACGGATAGTGTCAGAATATGAACGACCGTGCTCCCATTGTGTTCCGTGAAATACCCGAAAGCGACATCGACCGGGCTCAGGAGCTGGCCTATCTGGTCTTCCACGAAAAGCCCGAGGACGAACTTCGCAAACGCCATCACGAACTCCTGGCGGGTTGCCTGCGCATCGGCGCCTACGACGCGGACACGCTGGTCGGCATGGTCGCCGCGCTGCCGTTCACGATGGCCGTCCCCGGCGCCGAACTCCCCTGCCCCGGCCTGACCTTCGTCTCCGTCGCGCCGACCCACCGGCGCCGCGGGGTGCTCTCCGGGATGATCGCCGAGCTGTTCGCGCGCTGCCCGGCCGAGGGCTGGCCGATCGCGGCGCTGTGGGCGTCGGAGACCGCCATCTACGGGCGGTTCGGCTTCGGCCCCGGCACGTACGGCGCGACCGTCGAGATCGACTCCCGGGCCGCGCTGCGGCTGCGGATCACCCCCGACGAGCGGCCCCTGCGGCTGGTCGACCCGGCCGCGGCGCCCGCGCTGCTCGGCCCGTACTACGACCGCACCCGCGCGGCGCGCGCCGGCCGGCCCGCGCGCAGCGAGGAGTGGTGGGCCAAGGAGTGGCTGGCCGAACAGGACCCGGACGACGAGGACTTCTCCCGCCCGCGCGTCGTCGCCCTCGGCGACCCCCTCGCCGGCTACGCCGTCTACCGAACGAAGGACGCGGGCGACCGCCCCGACGCGTCCGGCCTGGTGCGCCTGGACGAGCTGGAGGCGGACACCCCGGCCGTGGCCGCGGCCCTGTGGCGCTACCTCGCCTCCCTGGACCTGACCGGCACCGTACGCGCCTGGGGCCGCCCGCTCGACGACCCGCTGCTGCTCTTCGCCGCGGACCGCGACCAGGTGCGGGTCACGAGCACCTTTCCCGCGCTGTGGGTGCGGCTCACCGACGTCGGCGCGGCGCTGCGCAGCCGCTCCTGGGCCGCCGCCGCGGACGTCGTGCTGGCCGTGGCCGACGACGCGGTGCCGGCCAACGCGGGCACCTACCGGCTCACCGCGGGCCCCGGGGTCCCGGCCGCGTACGAGGGCGTCGACGCGGAGCCGGACCTCACCGTGGACGTACGCGACCTCTCCGCCGCCTACCTCGGCGGCACCGCCCTCGGTGCCGCCGTCCGCGCGGGCCTGGCGACCGAGCACACCCCCGGCGCGGCCGACGCGCTCGACGCCGCGCTGCGCACACCGCTGCTGCCGCACACGGTCGAGGAGTTCTAAGACGGCGCGCCGAAGAGGCGTGCGCCCGGAGGCAGTTCACCAGCGGCCGTCCGGTCCCCCGCGGGACCGGGCGGCCGCTTCTTCGTGCCTGCGAAAGGTCTGGACAAAGGTCCGGGCCCGTGCTGTGGTGACAGCGCGCTGAATGAGAGCGCTCTCAACCGTCTGTGTTCCACCCCCACTCGACATGAGGGAACTACAGAAAGGTCCGCCATCGTGAGACGTACCTTCGGATTAAGGCTCGGCCTGTCCGCACTCCTGCTGCTGAGCACCTGGGGCGGCGCCGCCGCCCTGGCCCCCGCCGCCGGCGCGGACTCCGCGCGCCAGCTCTCGCCCGGTCTGGCGGCCGCACTCCAACGGGACCTGGGCCTGACGGCCGACCAGGCCCGGGAGCGGCTGGCCGACGAACGCCGGGCGGCCGAGACCGAGAAGAAGGCCGAGCGCGCCGCCGGCGCCGCCTACGGCGGCTCCTGGTTCGACGCGGACAGCGGCCGGCTCACCGTCGCCGTCGCCGGCGCACAGCACGCCGGGGCGGTGCGGGCGACGGGCGCGGACGTGCGCGTCGTCGAGCACAGCGCCGCGCGGCTGGACGCCGCCGTGAAGCGCCTGGACGAGCTGTCCGCCCCCGCCGGGGTGGCCAGTTGGCGCGTCGACGTGCGCGCCAACAGCGTCCGGGTCGACGTCGTCGCCGACCGCCGCGACGACGCCGCGGTCCGCACGTTCCTCGACCGGGCCCGCGCCGCGGGACCCGTCGAGGTCGGCACGGTCCCCGAGGCGCCGGGCACGTTCGCCGCCGGCACCGTCGGCGGGGACCCGTACTACACGGGCAACGTCCGCTGCTCCATCGGCTTCTCGGTGCACGGCGGCTTCGTCACCGCGGGCCACTGCGGCGGCGCGGGCGCCGGCGTCAGCGGCTGGGACCGCTCGTACATCGGCAACTTCCAGGGCTCGTCGTTCCCCGACAACGACTACGCCTGGGTCAACGTCGGCAGCGGCTGGTGGACCGTCCCCGTGGTCCTCGGCTGGGGCACCGTGCCCGACCAGCTCGTCCGCGGCTCGGCGGAGGCCCCGGTGGGCGCCTCCATCTGCCGCTCCGGCTCCACCACGCGCTGGCACTGCGGCACGCTGCTGGCCAAGAACGAGACGGTCAACTACAGCGGCGGCGCCGTCGTGCACCAGCTCACGAAGACGAGCGTGTGCGCCGAACCCGGCGACTCGGGCGGCTCGTTCATCAGCGGCGACCAGGCGCAGGGCGTCACCTCCGGCGGCTGGGGCAACTGCAGCGGCGGCGGCGAAACCTGGTACCAGCCGGTCAACGAGATCCTCGGCCGCTACGGGCTGACGCTGCACACCGCTTAGCACGGCACCACCCCGTGGCACCGGCCCCTCGCCGGTGACCGCGCGCCCGTGCCGCCCGCCCGCCGGCGGGTGGCACGGGCCGTACCGGGACGCGATGATCATGGACTTGCGATGCCGGTCGGCGCGTGGAAGTATCTAGCCGCAGAAACCGCGCGCGGTTAGCTCAGCGGGAGAGCGCTTCCCTGACACGGAAGAGGTCACTGGTTCAATCCCAGTACCGCGCACAGCAGAAGACCGGAGGGCCGGAGCGATTCGCTCCGGCCCTCCGGCGTGTGCCGTGCGGCCCCCCGCGGGGGCCGCACGGCCTCGGTCGGCCCGTATCAGGACGAGAACAGCATCCGGGAGAAGCCGCCCTTGCGGTGCCCGTAGTGGCCGTGGCCGCCATGGCCGCCGTGGTGGCCGCCGCCCCAGCCCGGAGCCTGCTGCTGCGGGTACCCCTGGGCGGCCGGGGGCGGCGGGGCCTGCTGTGCCCACTGGGACTCGAGTCGCGTCAGGGTCTCCAGCTCGCCGTAGTCGAGAAAGATCCCCCGGCACCCGCTGCACTGCTCGATCTGCACGCCGTTGCGGTTGTACGTCTGCATCGGCGCACGGCACTTGGGACACTGCATGGTCGCCCTCAACTCCTCGGTTCTCCCGCCGCCACGGATGACGGACGGCGGCCATGGCTGCACAGCCTACGATGCGCCGCCCGGCCCCGTCCCGCCGTCCGCCCCGTCCCCCGTCCCGTCGCCCATGGCGGCGATGCGGGCGCAGGCGGCGAGCAGGTCGTGGTCGGTGTCGTCCAGAGGCCGCACGCCCGTCGCGGCGTCCACGAGGCCGCGGGCGGCAAGCTGGACGGTGAGGGTGCGGGCCGGCAGGTCGACCTCGGGCGGCCACAGGTCGTCGCCGGGGGCGACGGCGGGGCCGCCGGCGGCGCGGTAGCCGGCGAGGAAGGCGGCCCAGTCGGGGGCGGGGAGGAGGCCCGTGGCATAGCCGGCGGCGGGGCGGGCGAGGTCCCAGGCGGGCTCGCCGAGGCCGAGGTCGTCGACGTCGATGAGGTGCCAGGGCCCGTCGGGGGCGGGGTGGCGCACGAGTTGGCCGAGGTGGAGGTCGCCGTGGCAGAGGAGGGCGCGGGGCTGCGCGCGGGGCTCCTCGTCACGGGCCCAGGAGGGCAGCCGCTCCCAGGCCCGCAGGACGAGGGCGGCGGCGGAGGTGCGCTCCTGCGCGGGACCGGGGCCGGCGGGAGCGGGGTCCGGTGCCAGAGCGGGGTCCGGCGCGAGGGCCGGGGCCGACGCGAGGGCCGGCGCGGGTGCGGGGGCCGGCACGGTCGGAGCGCCGACGTACGGCGCCGGGGCGGCGTCCGCGGGGGCACGGGGCGCGGGTACGGGGGCAGCGACCCGGGCGGCGAGCGTCGTGCGGAGCGCCGCGACCGCACGGGCCGCGTTCGCCGGTCCTGACATCGGCGGCAGAGGGCCCGGCAGCCGGCCCACCGGTATCGCGTGCAGCCGGGCCGTGAGGTGCCCCGCCTCCCACCACGGCGCCGCCTCCGGGGCGTCCGGCGCCACCGGGGCCCCGTACGGCCAGCGGCTCACGTGGCGGCCCTCGACGGGGCCGGTCAGCCCGCCGAGCGGCGTCAGCAGGATGCCCGCGAGCAGCGGGTGGGCGGCCACCCGCAGCCGGGCGGCGAGGGCGGCGGGGTCCAGGCGCGGGGCGTGGGCCTTGAGTACGGTGCCCCCGCTGCGTACGACGGTCACGTCCGGGCGGTCGACGATCACCACGGGCTCGCCGGCCCCCCGGCTCAGCTCCGCCAGCCGGTCGACGAGGCGTACGCGCACCGGCTCATCCTAAGTGCTGTCCCGACGGCCGACCCGGCCCGGAAAACGCGTAGCCCGGGCGTCTCCCCAGACGCCCGGGCGTACACGTCCGTCCGCCGCACCCCCGTCCCCACGGGGCTGAGCCGGCTGTCCCCGGCCCGGGCCGCTCTCCCGGGCCTGACGGGGCTAGTGCCCCATCATTCCGGCCACGGACGACGCATGTGTGATGACCGCTTCCCAGCCGCCGAAGACGACGGTGAGGACGATCGCCAGGGGCAGCACCATCGCGAGGGCGACCAGCGGGTGCCTGCGCTCCGACGGCTGTGCGCCGAACGCGGCGAGCGCCCCGGCGACGGCCTTGGGCCGTGCGGCGTGCTCCGCTGTTCTCTCCATGGTTCCCACTCCTGTGTTGGGGCGGCGGGCGTCCGACCTCGGGGGACGAGTGCTGCGCCCGCCGCTTGACGACAACATTAGGGAAATGATCGGCACGGGTCGTCATGCCCGCGTACCGATTGCCTGGCCTCCCGGAGGATGACTGAGGCGGGAAGTCGCTACTCCCATGGGTGGAGACCGCGTACTACGTCCCGGGGTCTTCCCCGACAGGGACCTCGCCGTCCGACCGCGGCACGGGCTGCTCCACCAGGGCGAGCACCCTGGTGGCCATGAACCGCGCCGTGCGCACCACCGACCCGCTGCGCGTCACCTCGCTCACCTCGACCACGCCCCGGCGCACCGACGTCTCGACCCTCCGGCCGGCGCGCGAGGCCACCACCTGGTACGTCCTCGTCGTGTCCCCCGCGTCCACGACTATCTCCACTCGATCGCCCTTCACCTGTCCCGCATCCCCCTTCCTAGGGGCCGCACTTGGGCCCGGCAATACCTCCAGGATCCCACCCGGGACTGACAATTCGGCCCGCCGCACGGCGCCCTGCCAGCGCGAGCGGCGGTCAAGTCCGTAAGCTGTGCACGGCAGACAGACCGGGCAGCGGGGATGGTTACGGTATGGCGATGATGCGGCTCCGTCGTGAGGATCCGCGTGTCGTCGGCTCGTTCCGGATCCACCGGCGGCTCGGCGCGGGCGGCATGGGCGTGGTCTACCTGGGCTCGGACCGGCGCGGCCAGCGGGTCGCGCTGAAGGTGATCCGGCCGGATCTGGCGGAGGATCAGGAGTTCCGCTCGCGGTTCGCCCGCGAGGTCTCCGCCGCCCGGCGGATCCGCGGCGGCTGCACGGCCCGGCTGGTGGCGGCCGACCTGGACGCGGACCGCCCGTGGTTCGCCACGCAGTACGTACCGGGGCCCTCCCTCCACGACAAGGTCGGCGACGAGGGGCCGCTCATGGCCGCCCGGGTCGCGGCGATCGGCGCGGCGCTCTCGGAGGGCCTGGTCGCCGTGCACGAGGCGGGCGTGGTGCACCGCGACCTGAAGCCGTCCAACATCCTGCTCTCCCCCAAGGGCCCGCGGATCATCGACTTCGGCATCGCCTGGGCGACGGGCGCCTCCACGCTGACGCACGTCGGGACGGCGGTCGGCTCCCCCGGGTTCCTGGCGCCCGAGCAGGTGCGGGGGCAGCCGGTGACGCCGGCGAGCGACGTCTTCTCGCTGGGCGCCACGCTCGCGTACGCGACGACGGGCGACTCGCCGTTCGGCCAGGGCAGTTCCGAGGTCATGCTCTACCGGGTGGTGCACGAGGAGCCGCTGCTCGACGGGGTGCCGGACGCGCTGGCGCCGCTGCTGCGCACGTGCCTGGCGAAGACGCCGGACGACCGGCCCTCGACGCTTCAGCTGTCGCTGCGGCTGAAGGAGATCGCGGCCCGCGAGACGCACGGCCCGGGGCCGGAGGCCGCCCCGCCGCGCCGTGCCGCGGCGGACCGGGCGGCCCCGGGCCCGACGGCCGCGCACCGGCCGCCGCCTCCGCGGGCGACGGGCGCGGGCCGGCCGGGGCCCGGGACGGGTGCCGCGCAGCGCCCGGGGCCGCAGGGCGCCGGGCGGCCGGGCGCCGCGCAGCGGCCCGGACCGGCGCAGCGGCCGGGGCAGCGCGCGGGGCGCGGTGCGGCGCGAGGGCCGGCGGCGGAGCGGGGCCGGCCGGGCGCGGAGCGCGGGCGGCCGGCGGAGCAGCGCACGCAGGGGTCGCGGAGCGGCGGGCCGCGCGAGGGCGTGGCGTCGGCGCCGCGGAAGCCGGCGCCGCAGCGCCGGCCGGTGCCGGACGCCCGGGCGCGGATGATGCGGCAGCGGCTGATCGTGTTCGTGACGGTGACGCTGCTGGTCGCGCTCGGTATCGCCGCGGCCCAGGGCTGCCAGGGCCCGCTCTAGTACACCCCGTGGATCACCCCGGGGCGCAACGCCGCGGGGTGGTCCACCGCGTACGCGGCGGCGCTGCGGCGGTTTTCGGCCACGCCCCTGGGCCGCGGCGCCGCGCCGGGTTCAGCCCTCCGCGGGTGCCGTCGCCACCGCGTAGAACGCGACCGCCGCGGCGGCGCCGACGTTGAGCGAGTCGACGCCGTTCGACATCGGGATACGCACCCACTGGTCCGCCGCCCGCAGCGCCCCCGCCGACAGCCCCGCGCCCTCCGTGCCCAGCATCAGCGCGACCCGCGGCAGCCGCTGCGGCGCCGCCTCGGTGATCGGCACCGCCCGCTCGTCCGGGGTGAGGGCGACGAGGGTGAAGCCCGCCTCGCGGACCGTCTCCAGGCTCCGCGGCCAGGAGGCCAGCCGCGCGTACGGGACGTGGAAGACGGCGCCCATGGAGACCTTCACCGACCGCCGGTACAGCGGGTCGGCGCAGTCCGGCGAGAGCAGCACGGCGTCCATGCCGAGGGCGGCGGCGCTGCGGAACACGGCACCGACGTTGGTGTGGTCGTTGACGGTCTCCAGCACCGCGACGCGGCGGGCGCCCGCCAGCAGCCCGGCGGCGTCCGGCAGCGGCTTGCGGCGCACGGAGGCGAGCGCGCCGCGGTGTACGTGGTAGCCGGTGACCTGCTCGGCCAGGTCGGTGCCGACGACGTACACGGGTGCCGGCAGCGCGTCGATGACGTCCCGCATCACGTCGACCCACTTGGCGGAGAGCATCATGGAGCGGGTCTCGTAGCCGGTCTCGATCGCGCGCCGGATGACCTTGTCGCCCTCGGCGATGAACAGCCCCTCCGCCGGCTCGCGGCGGCGGCGCAGTTCGACGTCGGTGAGGCCGGCGTAGTCCGACAGGCGCGGGTCGTCGGGGTCGTCGATCGTGATGAGTTCTGCCACGGCACGATCCTGCCGTGCCGCGGGCCGGATTCCGACGCCGGGGGTACGTGGCGGGGCCGCCCCCGCCGCACCGGCTGCCGTCCCCTCCTCAGCCGGCCGGGCGGGCCGCCACCTCGCCGACGACGATCACCGCGGGCGGCCGCACCCCCTCGCGCGCCACCGCCGCCGCGGCCGTGGCGAGCGTCGCGTCCACCCGGCGCTGCGCCGCCGTCGTGCCCTCCTGCACGATCGCCACCGGCGTCGCCGGGTCGCGCCCCTCGCGTACGAGCGTGTCCGCGATGGCCCCGAGGCGCTCCACGGCCATCAGCAGCACGAGCGTGCCGCGCAGCCGCGCGAGCGCCGGCCAGTCGACGAGCGAACGCTCGTCGTCGGGCGCGACGTGGCCGCTGACGACCGTGAACTCGTGCGTCACGCCGCGGTGCGTCACCGGGATGCCGGCCGCCGCCGGCACGCTGATCGCGCTGGTGACGCCCGGCACCACCGTGCAGGGCACGCCCGCCCGCGCCAGCGCCTCCGCCTCCTCCATGCCGCGGCCGAAGACGAACGGGTCGCCGCCCTTGAGCCGGACGACCGCCTTGCCGGCCCTGGCGTGCTGGATCAGCGCGTCGTTGATGGCCTGCTGGGCCATGGCCCGGCCGTACGGGATCTTCGCGGCGTCGATCACCTCGACGTGCGGCGGCAGTTCGTCCAGCAGGTCGCGGGGGCCGAGGCGGTCGGCGATGACGACATCGGCCTCGGCGAGCAGCCGGCGGCCCCGGACGGTGATCAGGTCGGGGTCGCCGGGGCCGCCGCCGACGAGGGCGACGCCGGGGGCGCGCGTGCGGTGGCGCGGGGCACCGAGGGTGCCGTCGCGCAGGCCCTCCACGACGGCGTCGCGGACGGCGGCGGAGCGGCGCGGATCGCTGCCGGTGAGCACGGCGACGGTGACGCCCTCGCTGCGGCCGGTGGCCGGAGTCCAGGCGGTGGCGGCGGAGGCGTCGTCGCTGCGTACGCACCAGACGCGGCGGCGCTCGGCCTCGGCGGAGGCGGCGGCGTTGGCCTCGGGGTCGCGGGTGGCCACGACGGCGTACCAGGCGCCCTCCAGGTCCCCGTCCGCGTACCGCCGCCGCTCCCACGTCAGCTCGCCGGCGTCGGCCATCGCCTCCACCGAGGGGGTGGCGGACGGCGAGACGAGCGTGACCCGGGCGCCGGCGGCGAGCAGCGCGGGCAGCCGGCGCTGGGCGACCTGGCCGCCGCCGAGGACGACGACGCGCCGGCCCGCGAGGCGCAGCCCTACGGGGTACGGAGACGCGTCGGCACCGGGGGCGGGGTGGGCGGGGGGACGGGACATGGCGGAGCGGCTCCTCGTACGGTGGGCCGGCCGCTGCGGCGCTGGAGCGGCGGTTCCTCGCGGACTGCGGACTGCGGACTGCGGACTGCGGGACTGCGAGACTGCGGTCGGTGGCGCGGGCCGCGGCCGGCGCCGGGGGCGGGGCGCGCGGGCCCGCGACGCCAACCCTATGGCCTGCGCCGGAGCCGCGGCGCGGCGAACGCCCCGCTCAGCCCTTCTCCGTCACGCCCGCCGCGTCGAACGTCGCCACCTCGTGCATCGCCCGCGCCGCGCTCTGCACCAGCGGCAGCGCCAGCAGCGCGCCGGTGCCCTCGCCGAGGCGCAGGTCCAGGTCGATCAGCGGGCGCAGCCCCAGCTTCGTCAGCGCCGCCGTGTGCCCCGGCTCCGGGCTGCGGTGGCCGGCGATGCACGCCGCCAGCGCCTCCGGGGCCACCGCGCGGGCGACCAGCGCCGCGGCGCCGGCGCTCACGCCGTCCAGGACGACGGGCGTGCGCAGCGAGGAGCCGGCGAGGATGAAGCCGACGAGCGCGGCGTGCTCCAGGCCGCCGACCGCGGCCAGCACGCCGATCGGGTCGGACGGGTCGGGGCGGTTGACCTCGATGGCGCGGCGGACGGCCTCGACCTTGCGGGCGTACGTCTCGTCGTCGACGCCGGTGCCGCGGCCGGTCACCTCGGCGGCCTCGGAGTCGGTGAAGACGGCGATGATCGCGGCGGACGCGGTGGTGTTCGCGATGCCCATCTCGCCGGTCAGCAGCGCCTTGTTGCCGGCGGCGACGAGGTCCCGGGCGGTCTCGATGCCGACCTCGACGGCCCGCAGCACCTCCTCGCGGGTCATCGCGGGGCCCGCGGTCATGTCCGCGGTCCCCTTGCGCACCTTGCGCGGCACGAGGCCGGCGGTGGCGGGCAGTTCCGCGGCCACCCCGGCGTCCACGACGCACACCTCGGCGCCGACCTGGGCGGCGAAGGCGTTGCAGACGGCGCCGGCGCCGAGGAAGTTGGCGACCATCTGGCCGGTGACCTCCTGCGGCCAGGGCGTGACGCCCTGCGCGTGCACCCCGTGGTCGCCGGCGAAGACCGCGACGGCCGCGGGCTCCGGCACCGGCGGCGGGCACTTCCGGGACAGGCCGCAGAGCTGCGCCGAGATGATCTCCAGCATGCCGAGCGAACCGGCCGGCTTCGTCATCCGCTTCTGCCGCTCCCATGCCTCGCCGAGCGCCTTCGCGTCCAGCGGGCGGATGCCCTCCAGGGTCTCGGCGAGCAGGTCGTGCGGGTCCTCGCCGGGCAGGGCGCGGCGGCCGTAGCTCTCCTCGTGGACGACCCAGGACAGCGGGCGGCGCTTGGACCAGCCGGCCTGCACCAGCTCCGGCTCGTCGGGGAACTCGTCGACGTAGCCGACGCAGAGGTACGCCACGACGTCCAGGTGCTCCGGCAGGTCCAGCTCGCGGACGAGTTCGCGCTCGTCGAAGAAGCTGACCCAGCCGACTCCGAGGCCCTCGGCGCGGGCGGCGAGCCAGAGGTTCTCGACGGCGAGCGCGGAGGAGTACGGGGCCATCTGCGGCTGGGTGTGCCGGCCGAGGGTGTGCCGGCCGCCGCGGGTGGGGTCGGCGGTGACGACGATGTTCACCGGGGTGTCCCGGATGGCCTCGACCTTCAGCTCCTTGAACTGCTTCGCGCGGCCCTTGGGCAGGCTCTTCGCGTACGCCTCGCGCTGGCGGCGGGCCAGCTCGTGCATCCGGTGGCGGGTCTCCTCGGAGCGGATGACGACGAAGTCCCAGGGCTGGGAGTGGCCGACGCTGGGGGCGGTGTGGGCGGCCTCCAGGACGCGCAGCAGCACCTCGTGGGGTACGGGGTCGGAGCGGAAGCCGTTGCGGATGTCGCGGCGTTCGCGCATGACGCGGTGGACGGCCGCGCGCTCGGCGTCGGCGAACCCGGGCGCGGCGTCGGGGGTTCCCGGGGCGTCCGCCGGGGTGCCGGGTGCGGCTGCCGCGGGTGCGGGTACGGAGTCGGCGGTGGGAGCGCCGGCGACGGGCGGCGGGGTGGCCGCGGCGGGGGTGCCGGCGGCGTCCGCCGGGGTGGCCGGCGCCTCGTTCGCGGGGGCGGGTCCGGGTGCGGCGGAGGCTTGCGCCGGTACGGAGGCGCCGGGCGCCGCCGCGTCCTGCGCCTGCCCGTCGCCGCCCGTGCCGGCGGCGTCGACCGGCGCGCTCACGGCGGTGCCGCGCCGCCGGCGGCCGCGGATCTGCGTCACGGGGGCGCCGGCGCGCGGCGCGTTGTCACCCGCGGGGCGGGCCTCGGCCGACGAGTCGGCCGCCGCTTCCCCGGCGGCGCCGGAGGGGGTGGCCTGCGCGCTGTTCTGGACGCCCAGCGAAACGCCGCGCCGTCCGCCGGCGGCGGCGTGCACGGCGCCCGCGGGGGCGGCTTCGTCGCTCGCGGCCCGCGCGGCGGGTACCGCGGGCTGCGCGCCGGGCACGGCCTGGCCGTTCGCCGCCCGTGCCCTGGCGCCGTTCACGGGCTGCCCGTTGGCCACGGCGTGCAGCACGGCCCCGTCCGCGTGCTGCGCTGCGGCGACGTCCTGGCCGGCCGGCCGGTCCGGGGCGTTGCCGCGGTCCGGCGCCGGGTCGCCCGGCGCGTTCGCGCCGGTCGGGGCGACGCCGTCGTCCTCGGTACGGGCCGCGGAGCCGTCGCCGGGCACGGCCTGGAGGACGGCTTCGTCCGCCGGGCGGGCCCGCGTGGCGGAGCCGTCCTGAGGGGCGGGCACGTCGTGGGACACGGCACCGGCGGCGGGCCGCCCGTCCGGCACCCGGCTGCCTGCGGAGCCCTCGGGCCCGCCCGGTGCGGCGTGGGCCCCGCCCCCGTTCGCGGTGTGCACAACGGACGTCCGGACCTCGCCGGAGCCCTCTGCCCCGGTGGGCACGGCGGTGGTGGCGGCGGGCCGGGCCGCGGCGCCGCCACGGGACTTGCCCCCGCGTACGGAGCGCTGCTCGGAGCCGGTCGCGGCACCACCCGGCGCCTGCCCCTCGGCGCCACCGGCGCCGTGCGGGGCGGCGGGCTGCGGGGCGATCCCGTTCCCGGAGCCGGCACCCGGCGCCTGCACCCCGGCGAGGCCCTCCGGACTGCCCGACACGGCCGCGGCAGCGGCCAGTCGGCCGTCCCGTACGGCGTGCGGCGCGGGCCTCTCCGCGGGGTCGGCGCCCCGAGTCCGGCCACCGGTCCGGTCTTCCGAGTCGCCCGGTACGGCGCCGGTCTCGGCCGCGGCACCGTTGACGGGCCGGGCGCCGGGCGCGGTGTCCGGCGAGGGGGTCGCGGCGGGGGCGGGTTCGGCGCTGTCGGCCTGCCCGCCTGCGGCGGTCGCCGCCGTGGCGGCGGGCTGCCCGCCCGGGGCCGCCTGCTCTGCCTTTGCGTGTGCCGCCGTGCCGTTGACGGGCCGCGTGTGGGTCGCGGCGGCGTCCGCGGGCTGCGTTCCGGCGGAGCCGTTCGGGTCGCCCGGTTGCGTCGCGGACCCGCCGGCGGTGGAGATGCCGCGGCCCAGGGATGCGCCCGCCGAGGCCGCCGCCCTGCGGACGGCGGCCTGCGCCGCGTCCACGGGGGCCGGTGCCGGTGTGCCCCCGGCGCCCTGCTCCGCCGCGGTGTCCGCGGCCTGCGCCGGCGCGGCCGGTTCGCCGTTCACGGCCTGGCCGTTCACGGCGTCCGTGCCCTGCGCGGGGTGCGCCGGGGCCGCCACCGTGGCGCCGTCGCGCGCGGTCGCCGGCTCCGGCACCGCCGCGGTGCCCTCCCCGCCGACGTCCGGCGGCTGGGCCTGGGCGACCGTGTCGCCTCCTGCCGGGTGCGACACGGAGGTCCAGCCCGCCGGGGCGGGCGGGATCTCGCCGAGTTGCGGGCCCGGCAGGCGGGGCGGGCCGGCCTGGGTGACGTCCAGGTACTCCGGGCCCACCGTCGGCGGCCCCGGCGTACGCACCGGCGGCTGCGGAGCCTGCCCGGCGGCCGCCGCCTGCGGCGGTACGGAACCCGCCGGGGCCGGCACCGACTGCTCCGGCACGCCCGCGCCGGCGCCGGTCGCGTCCCGGCCCGCGCCGTCCGGAGCCGGAACGGCGTGGCCGGTTGCCGCCCCCTCCGGCGTTCCGGCGGGCACGCCCTGCCCGGAGCCCGGCGCGATGTCCGGTCCCGCCGCGGAGTCCGCCCCCGCGGCGGCGTTCGGGTCGGTCTGCGCGGAGCCGGTGGCGGAGTTCGCCGCCGGGGCCGCGTGCTGTCCCGCGCCCGGTGCCGCCGGCTGCGAAGCCTCGCCCGTGGCCTGCGCCGTCGCGGCCTCCGGACCGGCCGCGGGCGCCGGCGCCGGTGAACCCGCGCCCGTACCGCCCGCGTTGCCCGTCTGCGCCGCGCCGCCGGCGGCCGTCGCGCCGGCCGCGTCCGCGGCGGCGACCGCCTCGCGCGTGTCCACCGAACCGCTCGCCGGCCCCCGGTCCGCGAGCGAACGCACCACTCCCCCGGCCTGCTCCGGCACCGGCGGACCCATGTGCAGCGGGCGCCGCTGCGCGCCCGTGGCCGGCTCCGTGCCGCCCGCCGGGGCCGCGCCCCGCGCAGCGGCGGGGGCCGGGACCCGCGGGTCCGTCCACGCGCCCTGCGCGCCGGGCAGGAACAGGAAGTCGTCGTCGTCCGCCGCGCCCTCGGCCGCGGGAGCGGCCCCTGCGGGCGCTTCGGCGGGTACGGCGGCCTCCGGCTGGGCGGCGGCGGGGGCGGAGGGGTGTCCTCCGGCGGCGTCGTCCGGCTCCGGCTGGTGCCCTTCCGGGAGCTTGCCGGTGTCAGTCATGCGTCCGTACCCCTCGCCCATCGCTCCAGCTCCTTCTCCGACCGTTCGTCCGGCAGCAGCCCCCCGCGGGACAGACCGGCCGCCCATAGCTAGAACGAGCACACCCCGCCCGGCGGCACGACCGGCCGGCAGGGTTTACGTTCCCGACAACTGCGACAAGACCCCCGGACATTACCGGCATTCGGCAACGCTGCAACGAATGCCAGGTCACGGCACAACAGTCGGCCAGCCTACCCGCAATCCGCACGCGAGTCCGGCTGGGGTCGAGGCCCGCGGGCGCGGTCCGGTGCACCGCGGGGAGCACCCGGCGCACGCCTCCCGCGCGCCCGGAGCACATCGCGCGCACCGCGCGCACCCGTGGCGCACCCCGCGGTTCAGCCCGCGCGGCTCCCCGCGATGAGGAACACCACCGTGCGCTCCCGCTCCCGCCACCCCGCACCCTGCCCGGCGTCCGCAGTGGCTTTCGGGTCGAGGTCGACGGACTGCAGCAGCGAGCACTCCACGGCGTATCCGGCGTCCGCGAGGGCCCGTACGACCTCCTCCGCGGCGTCCCGGGTACGGGCGTGCGCGACGATCCGCTCCGGGCGCCGGGCGGCGCACTCCGCGACGACCGGCGCGCCCCCGCCCCCGACGCGTACGACGTCCGGTTCCGGCAGGTCGTTGAGGACGCCGGGGGCGGTGCCGTGGACGGTCTGCAGCAGCGCCCCGAAGCGGCGGGCGGCGGCGGCGGCGCGGGCGCACGCGTCGGGGTCGCGGTCGACGGCGATGACGGCGGCGCCGAAGCGGGCGGCCTCGACCGCGGCCGCGCCGCTGCCGGAGCCGATGTCCCACACGAGGTCGCCCTGCCGGGGCCCGAGGCGGGCGAGTTGGAGGGCGCGCAGCTGCGGAGCCTCGCCCTCGTCGGGTGCGGCGGCGTACTCCCCGGCGGCCAGACTCCAGCCGCGCACCGGGGGCGGGTAGCCCGCGTCGTGGCCGGCGAGCCAGCCGCCGGACGTGGGCGCGGCGGCGCCCCCCGGGCCCGCGGTCCCGGCGCCCGACCCGATGCCGCCGCCGATCACCAGCGTCACGTTCGGGTCCCGCCAGACGTGGTCCGCCACCTTGTCCGAGGTGAGCACCGTCACGCGCTCCTGCGCCCCGCCCAGTTCCTCGCAGATGACGAACGTGCGGTG
Source organism: Streptomyces aculeolatus (assembly GCF_020400605.1). Taxonomy (GTDB): domain Bacteria; phylum Actinomycetota; class Actinomycetes; order Streptomycetales; family Streptomycetaceae; genus Streptomyces; species Streptomyces aculeolatus. Next base: position 180,100 of record NZ_JAINRD010000008.1, read on the forward strand.
GACGTCCCGCAGCAGCAGGGCGAGTTCGGCGGGTCCTGCGCCCGGCGAGGTGAGGACGGCGACCTTGGGGTGCGCCCGGCAGACGTTCACGGCCCGGCGCAGGTTGCGCTCGTGCGCGACGACGACCTGCGCGTCGTCCCAGGGCATCCCGGCCCGGGCGAAGGCGGCGGCGACGGACGAGACCGCCGGCAGCACCTCGACCTCCAGGCCGTGTTCAGGGGCGCGCAGGGTGCGTACGACGCCGAAGAAGCCCGGGTCGCCGTCGGCGAGGACCACCGCCGTGCCGCGGTGCCGGGCGATCCTGCGGGCCGCGAGGCCCACGCTGCCCAGCCGGATCCGCTCGGCTCCCGGCGGCACCTCGGGCAGCGCGAGGTGGTGCGCCGCCCCGGCGACGAGGCTGGCCGCGCCGAGTGCGGCGCGCGCCGCCTCGGTCAGCGGAGAACCGTCCCACCCGATCACGGTGACCCGGTCCGCCATCGCTCACTTCTCTCCTGGTCGTCGGCTGCGGGGCGCGCCGGCGGGCCGGCGCACGCTCCCGGCTCCCGGCGGCACGCGCGTACGGTGCGTAGAGGCGGGCGTGCGCCGGGGACAAGGGAGCGTCAGAGCACACTACTCCCGCCGTCCACGTCCAGATCCTCCGGCAGCAGGCTCCAGACGATCAGGTCGGTGCGGATGTCCGTCCAGCCGCCGTCCTCGGTGCGGGTGCGCGCTATCCAGGCATTGCGCAGGACGCCCTCGCTGATGCCGCCGAGCTTCTGCGCGACCTGCTGCGCCGCGGTGTTGTCCGCGGCGGTGCGCAGCTCCAGGCGCTCGAACTTCTGCACGTCGAAGAGCCAGCGCGCGACGACGAGCACCGACTCGGCGGCGTACCCCTCGCCGCGCGCCCAGGGGGCGACGACGAACCTGGCCTCGGTGGCCAGCGTGCGCCAGTCGGTCCGCCGCAGGTGGACGTTGCCGACGAGCCGCTGGGTGAGGAACTCCGACACCGCGAAGACGATGCCCCGGCCGGCGGTGCGCTCGGCCGGGGCTACGCGCGTCACCCAGTCCAGGGCGTCGTCCCGCGTGTACGGGTGCGGTGCCTGCGTCCACGCGGTGACGGCGTCGTCGTTCATCATCTCCGTCAGCGCCGGCACGTCCTCCTCGTCGAACGGGCGGAGCACCAGCCGGTCCGTGCTGAGGGAGACGTCCGGGAAGGTGGATGACATGCGCTTCTCCGAGTGCGTGGACCGATGACGAGCTGACTCGGACAGCATGCAGCATCCGCGGGCGGATATGCCACGGCTCAGCCCACGGGACCGAACACCGGTACGGACGAGGGGAACTCCTTCTCCATGAATGCCTTGGTCTCCGGCGAGTTGAGCAGTTCGCCGAGCTTCCTGATCTGCGGGTCGTCCGCGTCGTCGGCCTGCACGGCGAGGATGTTGACGTACGGGTTGCCCTCGGCCTGCTCCAGCGCGATGGCGTCCGACTTCGGGTCGAGGCCGGAGTCGATCGCGTAGTTGCCGTTGATCACGGCGGCGTCGACGTCCTGGAGCGCCCGCGGCGTCTGGGCCGCCTCCAGCTCCTGGATGTCCAGGCCGCGGTCGTCGGCGATGTCGCCGAGGGTGGCGTTGAGCCCGGTGCCGTCCTTCAGCTCGATGAGGCCCTCGGCGTCGAGGAGGTGGAGGGCGCGGCCCTCGTTGGTGGTGTCGTTCGGCACGGCGACGGTGTCGCCGCCGCCGATGCCGGAGACGTCGTCGGCCTCGTCGGAGTAGAGGCCGAGCGGTTCGACCAGCACGCCGACGGTGGGGACGATGTCGGTGCCGTTCTTGTCGTTGTAGTCGTCGAGGAACGGGGTGTGCTGGAAGAAGTTGGCGTCGACCTCGCCGTTCGCGACGGCCTCGTTGGGCTTGACGTAGTCGGTGAACTCGCGGACGCGCAGGTCGATCCCGGCGTCCGCGGCGAGGTTGTCCTTGACGAAGGTGAGGATCTCGCCGTGCGGCGCGGGGGTCGCGGCCACCGTGACGGTGTCCGCGCCGCCGTCGCCGCCGTCGGAGGTGAGGTTGGCGGTGCCCACGGTGAGCGAGCCGACCAGCGCGACGCCGGCGACCGCGGTGACGCCGGCCCGGGCGGGGCGGGAGACGCGCAGGTAGGCGGCGCCGCGGGTGCTGCGGTCGCTGAGGCTGCGGACGAAGAAGTCGCCGATCAGCTGGACCACGTTGACGAGGACGACGAGCAGCACGACGGTGACGAGCATGACGTCGCCCTCGTAGCGCTGGTAGCCGTAGCGGATGGCGACGTCGCCGAGACCGCCGCCGCCGACGGCGCCGGCCATGGCGGAGTAGCCGACGAGGGCGATGACCGTGGTGGTCAGGCCCGCGACCAGGGACGGCAGCGCCTGCGGCAGCAGCGCCTTGCGGACGACGGTCCAGGTGCTGCCGCCCATCGACTGCACGGCCTCGGCGAGGCCCGCGTCGACCTCCCGTACCGCGGTCTCGACGAGCCGGGCGAAGAAGGGGATCGCGCTGATCGCCAGCGGCACGATGGCGCCCTTGAGCCCGATCGACGTGCCGACGAGCGAGCGCGTGAACGCGGTCAGGGCGAGCAGCAGGATGATGAACGGCAGCGAGCGGCCGATGTTGACGACGAGCCCGATGACCCGGTTGACGAGGACGTTCTGCAGCGGCCGGCCGCGGTCGGTGAGGACCAGCAGCACGCCCAGCGGGGTGCCGGCGACGACGGCGATGAGCGCCGCCCAGCCGACCATGGCCAGCGTCTCCCAGAGCCCGGTCAGCAGCTCGGGGCGTATCTCGGTCCAGCTCACTTGGCACTCTCCAGGGCGGGCAGGTCGGCGGCGTCGACGCCGACCAGGTCGATCTGCAGGCCCTGCTCGCGCAGGAAGCCCAGGGGGACGACGTTCTCCTCGTACGGGCCGGGCAGCTCGATGCGCATCCGGCCGACCTGCCGGCCGCCGACGGTGTCCATGGCGGCGCCGAGTATCGACACGTCGAGGTTGTAGGTGCGGGACAGGTGGGAGATCACCGGGCGGCCGCGGGCGTCGCCGTGGAAGGTGATGTCGACGATGGTGCTCTCGGCGCCGTACGCCTCGCCGCCGACGGGGAAGAGCTGGGCGGCGATCTCGGAGCCGGGGGTGGCCAGCAGCTCGTCGAGGGTGCCGGACTCGGTGATCCGGCCGGAGCGCATCAGGGCGGCGGAGTCGCAGACGGCCTTGACGACGTCCATCTCGTGGGTGATGAGCAGCACCGTCAGGCCGAGTTCGCGGTTGAGTTCGCGCAGCAGCTCCAGGACGGAGCGGGTGGTCTCCGGGTCGAGCGCGGAGGTGGCCTCGTCGGAGAGGAGCACCTGCGGGTCGCCGGCGAGCGCGCGGGCGATGCCGACGCGCTGCTTCTGGCCGCCGGACAGCTGTGCCGGGTACGCCTTGGCGCGGTCGGCGAGGCCGACGAGGTCGAGGAGTTCGAGGGCCTTGCGGGCGCGCTCCTGCCCGGACAGGCCGAGGATCTCCAGCGGCAGTTCGACGTTGTCCTGCACGGTGCGCGCGCTGAGCAGGTTGAAGTGCTGGAAGATCATGCCGATACGGGTGCGGGCGGCGCGCAGCTCGCGGCCGGTCAGGGCCGTGAGGTCCTGGCCGGCGACCGTGACGGTGCCGGAGTCGGGGCGCTCCAGGAGGTTGATGCAGCGGATGAGGGTGGACTTGCCGGCGCCGCTGCGGCCGACGACGCCGAAGACCTCGCCCTCTCGTACGCGCAGGTCGACGCCGTCGAGCGCGGCGGTCTCGCGGCCGCGGGAGCGGTAGACCTTCTTCAGGTCCGTAACTGTGATCACGTGGGTTCCATCGCTCTCGGGTGCCCGGCCGCGGGCGCGGGCGGGCACGGCGCGCCCACGGCGGGGCGCGGCTCGGGTCTCGGGGGTGGCTCCGGGCGGCGGTGCGCACGGGGCGCGGGGCGGTCCGGGGCCACACGGGCTCGGCTCTCGGCACGGCCGTGCGGGGCACGGCGGCGGAGCGGCCCGCGGACTCGCTTCGGGGCGCGAGTCTCGTGGCGGGGGCCCTCAGCGGTGCATTCGACACATACAACGAGCACCGGGCGGCACGTTCATCGCCTCGGTCGCACAGGTGCGGCTGCTCGTCGTGGTCATGCGGGCCAGTAAAACAGACGGCCGGCGCGGGCCGGGATCACCGTCCGCATTGCGGACAACCCTGGACGGGCAGCCGCCGGCACCCCCGTACACCGCTGTGACCTGCACGGATATGCCTCCGAACGAGGCGGCGGACACCGGGCCGCGAGGTGGGCGCTGTGGTCAACGCCACGGCCGGGGGCGGGTGGCCGGACGGGTACGGACCGTGCCGGGACCCGGATCGGGGGGCGCGGGGCGACGCAGTAAGGTCGAGTCATGTTCCTCCCCTTGACGATCGCGGTCGCGGTGACCGCGCTCGCTCTCGCGGCCTGGTGCGGGTACGCCGCCGTCAAGGATCAGTCCACGAAGGACTGGCACTTCGCCGGTATGGCCGTGGTCACGCTCCTCGCGATGGCCCAGGTGGTCGTCGGCCTGGTGCAGCTGGGCCGCGGCGAGGACCCGGACGAGGGCACGGCGGTGTTCGTCGCCTACCTGCTCGCCGCCGCGTTCGCGGTGCCCGCGGTCGGCCTGCTCTCGCTCACGGAGCGCAGCCGCTGGGGCTCGGCGACGGTGGCCGCCGGAGGGTTCGTCCTGGCCGTGCTCCAGGTGCGGCTGCACGACATCTGGGCGGGCACCGGTGGCTGAGCGGCCGGCGGCCGGGGAGCCGCGCGCCCGGGGGCAGGCGGGCCTGTCCAACGGGCCCGGCCGGCTGATCCTCGCGCTGTACGGCGTCTTCGCCGTCGGCGCCACCTCGCGGGCCGTCTACCAGCTCAGCACGCAGTTCGACGAGGCACCGCTCGCGTACGTGCTGTCGGCGCTGGCCGCCGTCGTCTACGTCTTCATCACCGCCGCCCTCGCGCGCGGCGGCGAGACGGCACGCCGGCTCGCCCTGGTGTGCATCACCGCCGAACTCGTCGGCGTACTGGCGATCGGCACGTGGACGGAGGTGCAGCCGTCCGAGTTCCCGGACCAGACCGTGTGGTCCGACTACGGCCGCGGCTACCTGTTCCTGCCGGTCATCCTGCCCGTCATCGGGCTGTGGTGGCTCAGGAGGCAGCCGGCGCGGGAGCGCCCTGGGGCGCCTTCTCCAGAGTGACCAGGCTCAGCCGCGCGCTGACCTTCTCCGTGCCCACCGGCTCGTAGCCCAGCCGCCGGTACAGCCGCAGGTTCGCCTCGCTGCGGTGCCCGGTGAAGAGCTGGAACCGCTTGACCGGGTCGCCGCCCTCGGCGAGCCGGATCTCCATGGCGAGCAGCAGCCGGGCGCCGAGGCCGTGGCCCTGCATCCGGGGGTGCACGATGAGCCGGCCGATGACGGCGGTGCCGTTCACGTCGACCGTGCCGCGGACGGCGCCGACGACCTCGTCGCCGAGGCGGGCGACGACGGCGGCGCCGCGGTCGAACTCCGTGCGCATCTCGTCGAGCGTCTCGGTGAGCGGGGGTATGCGGTAGTCCCCGTACAGTGCGGCCTCGGCCTGGTAGCAGAGGTACTGGAGTTTCAGGACTTGCTCGGCGTCGTCGTTCGTCGCCGGCGTGATCGTCACACTCTTGCCCATGCCGCGCCCGCCTCCTCAATGCACCCAGTAGACAGACCGCAAGAACTTGCGGCCTACCGCGTGTTTCCCCGCACTTCACCCGGCGCAACCTCCGCCGTGTGCATTCTGCGCGGCGCGGTCGGGCCGTGGCTACGGACTGGGCCCGGGCATCCCTGTGATATTGCCAACTCACCCGAGATGTCCGGTACGTGAGAGCGGCGCGGCCGAACGGGGGCCGCCGGTGGCCGGCGGCCCCCGCCGCGGGTCAGCCGCGTGCGAGGAACTCGTCCCGGGCGAGCAGCCCGGTGTCGGGGTTGTCGGTGAAGATGCCGTCGATGCCGGTCGCCAAGTAGGCCTGGAACGCGCCGAAGGCGTCGCCGTACTGCGCCTTGTCCGTGCCCTTGCGGAAGTCGAGGGGCAGGAAGCTGTTCTCGTTGCGCATCGTGTACGGGTGCAGCACCAGCCCGGCGTCGTGCGCGTCGCGGACGAGCGTCGTGGGCTCCAGCAGCTTGCCGGTGGAGTCCTTCGGGATGATCAGGTCGAGCGTCGGCCCCAGGCCCTTGGCGAAGCCCGCGATCCACGCCAGCCCCTCGGGCGTGACCAGGTCGGCGACGGTGCGCGGATCGCCCGCCTCGACGAAGTCCCACGGCCGCGACGACGCCCCGCCGAGCAGCACGACGCCGGGCGAGCGGACGAGCCCGGCGAGCCGCTCGACGCTGGTGGGCTCGAACGACTGCAGGAAGACCGGCGAGTTGCTCTTGTCCCGGCCGTAGCGGCGCAGCAGCCGCGCCAGCGGCTTCTCCAGCTCCAGGCCGATGGACCTGAAGTAGCTGGGGTGCTTCGTCTCCACGTGGAGCCACACCGCCCGGCCGGTGCCGCGCCGCTGCCGCTCCGCCCACTGCAGCACCTCTTCGAAGGTGGGCACCTCCCAGCGGCCGTCATAGAGGGTGTTGCGCTGCCGTACGTCCGGGATGCGCTCGGTGGCGCGCAGCGTCTTCAGTTCGGCGAGGGTGAAGTCCTCGGTGAACCAGCCGGTGATCTGTGCACCGTCGACCGTCTTGGTGGTCCTGCGGGCGGCGAACTCCGGGTGGTCCGCGACGTCGGTGGTGCCGCCGATCTCGTTCTCGTGGCGGCAGACGAGGTGGCCGTCCTTGGTCGGCACGAGGTCCTGCTCGATGACGTCGGCGCCCATGTCCAGCGCGAACTGGTACGCGCCGAGGGTGTGTTCCGGCCGGTAGCCGCTGGCCCCGCGGTGCGCGATCACCGCAGGGTTCGGCAGCCGCCCGCCCGGCCCGGAAGCGCCGCCGCCGGATGCGCCCGCGGCCCGCGCCGTACCGGGCAGGGCCGCCGCTGCCACCGCGCCGCCCAGCGCCGCCGCGCCGAGCACCGCCCGTCTGCCGGGCTTCCGCCCCTCCGTACCGCCGTCGCTCATGTCAGCCACCTCTCCGTCGTACCCGCGCCCTGCCGGCGCTCGACAAAAGACGGCCCGATGTTAGGGGGCACCGGCGCGGCTGCGGGAGACGTACGGCGGCGTACTTGTGAAATCGGTCGCAACACTGTGTCTCTGGAGGTTGAATCCGGGGTGGGAACAGGAAGAACAGGCGAGTATGGTCGCAGGCGTCACCATCCCGACCGGAGGATCCTTCGTTGTTCCGCATCCTGATCAAGGCGTTTCTCGGCTTGCTCATGCGTGTCCTGTACCGCCCCCGGGTGGAGGGCCACGAGCACATCCCCGGCACGGGCCCGGTCGTCCTCGCCGGCAACCACCTCACGTTCATCGACTCGATGTTCCTCGGCCTGGTCGTGAAGCGGCCGGTCTTCTTCATCGGCAAGGACGAGTACGTCACGGGCAAGGGCGTCAAGGGCCGGCTGATGGCCTGGTTCTTCACCTCGGTCGGAATGATCCCGGTGGACCGGGACGGCGGCCGCGGCGGCGTCGCGGCGCTGATGACCGGGCGCCGGATCCTGGAGGAGGGCAAGGTCTTCGCGATCTACCCCGAGGGCACCCGCTCCCCCGACGGCCGGCTGTACCGGGCCCGTACCGGGGTGGCGCGGCTGACGCTGATGACCGGCGCGCCCGTGGTGCCGTTCGCGATGGTCGGCACGGAGAAGATCCAGCCGGGCGGCTCGGGCCGGCCGCGCATCGCCCGGTTCACGGTGCGCTTCGGGGAGCCGCTGGACTTCTCCCGCTACGAGGGCATGGACCGCGACCGGTACGTGCTGCGCGCGGTGGCCGACGAGGTGATGAGCGACGTCATGCGGCTCTCCGGCCAGGAGTACGTCGACGTGTACGCCACGAAGGTGAAGTCCGCGGCCTGAGCCGTACGCACGGGGAGACCGCCGCCCCGCGGCGGCTACTTCTCCAGCACCTCCCCCGGCCCCCCGTCCGGCCCGCCGCCCTGCCGCCCGCCGCCCTGCGGTCCGGCGTCCGCGGTGCCGCGCATCTCCGCGGGCAGCCCGTCCGGCGGCCCGCCCGCGCCGCGCGCAGCCGCCGCCGCACCGGCGTCGGGCAGCCACAGTACGAACGTGCTGCCCGCGCCGACCCGTGAGAAGAGCCGCGGCCGCCCGCCGTGCGACTCCACGATCTGCCGCACGATCGCCAGCCCCAGCCCCGCGTGCCGGTCGCGGGGCCGGCCCTCCTGGCCGGCCCCGCCGCGCCAGAACCGGTCGAAGACCCGGGCCTGCTCGCCCTCGCCGATGCCGGGCCCGGCGTCCTGCACGGCGATCCACAGCCAGCCCTCCGCGCGGCCGGCGGCGACCGTGATGCGGGTGCCGGCGGGCGCGAGGCGTACCGCGTTGGAGAGCAGGTTGCCGACGGCGCGGCGCAGCGCGTACGGGTCGCCGATCAGCACCAGGCCCTCGTCCAGCCGGCGGCGGATCAGCAGGCCCCGTTCGGCCGCCAGCGGCGCGAACTCCTCGCACGCCTCGTCGGCCACCACCGCCAGGTCCACGTCCGCGTCGGCGAACGCGGCGGCGGAGCGCCGCGCGGTGGCGAGCAGGTCCTCCACCAGGCGCGTCATCCGCGTGGTGGCCCGGTCGACCACGGCGACGGCCCGCCGGCGCTCCTCCGGCTCCGACTCCGACTCCTCGACGGAGAGCACCGCGTCCAGGTTGGCCCGGATGATGGCCAGCGGGGTGCGCAGCTCGTGCGAGGCGTCGTCGACGAGCTGGCGCTGCGCGGCGAAGGCGCCGTCGAGCCGGTCGAGCATCGAGTCGACGGTGTCGGCGACCATGCGCAGCTCGTCGCGCGGTCCTTCGAGCCGGATCCGCCGGGAGAGGTCGCTGCCGGCCTGGATCTCCTCGGCGGTGCGGGCGATGGCGCGTACGGGGCGCAGCGCCCGGCCGGAGAGCACCCAGCCGGTGCCGAGGCTGGCGACGGCCACGCCGCCGAGGACGGCGAAGGAGAAGGTGCGCAGGTTGCCCAGCGTCTCGTAGTTGACGGCGGCCTCGACCTCCTCGGCCTTGACCACGTCGATCCGCCCGACGGCCACGCCGTCGATCTGCTTCTCGGCCTCCAGCTCCTTGCTGACCGGCCGGGCGTCGCCGCTGCGCTGCACCGCGACGTACGCGCCGCCGAGGACGAGCGCGGTGAGGCAGAACACCAGCACCGAGTAGAGCACCGTGAGCCGGAAGCGGATGGTGTGGACGAACGCCGGGAGCGGCAGCCGCGGCCGCCTCACGGCGCCTCCTCCTTCAGCCGGTAGCCGTGCCGGATGACGGTCTCGATCAGCGGCTCGTCCTGGCCGGTGACCTTGCGGCGCAGCGAACCGACGGTGACGCGCACGGTGTTGGTGAACGGGTCGGCGTTCTCGTCCCAGACGTGCTCCAGCAGCTCCTCGGTGGAGACGACGCGGCCGGGGCGGGTCATCAGGTAGTGCAGCACGCCGAACTCCTTGGGGGTCAGCCGCAGCGGGCGGCTCCCCCGGTACGCCTCGAACCTGGCGGTGTCCAGCCGCAGTTCGCCGACCGCCACGACGGACGTGCCGCCCTCGTCGCGGCGCAGCAGGGCCCGTATCCGCGCCAGCAGCTCGGGCAGCGCGAACGGCTTGACGAGGTAGTCGTCGGCGCCCGCGTCCAGGCCGCGCACCCGGTCGGCGAGGCGGTCGCGGGCGGTGAGCATCAGGATCCGCGGGCCACCGGGGGCCGCGCGTATCTCGCGGCAGACGGCGAGGCCGTCGCCGTCGGGCAGGGTGAGGTCGAGCAGCACGAGGTCGTAGTCGTTGACCCCGAGCTTCTCCAGTGCGCCGTCGACGTCGGCTGCGGTGTCGACCGCGTACCCGGAGCGCACCAGTCCGACCCTGAGGGCGCCCACCAGGTCCTCTTCGTCCTCGACCACGAGTATTCGCATGCGAAGAACCTAATCGCCGTCGATGATCGAGTCCGCCGCCCGGACCGCGTCCTCCACGGGCACGGCGAAGCCGATGCCGATGGAGCCGCCCCCGCCCGGGTCCAGCGAGGCGATGGCGGTGTTGATGCCGACGACCCGGCCGCGGGCGTCGACCAGCGGGCCGCCGGAGTTGCCGGGGTTGATGGAGGCGTCGGTCTGCACCGCCCGCTGCTGCGCGCCGCCGCCGAGGGAGACCTCGCGGTCGACGGCGCTGACGATGCCGGAGGTGACGGTGCCGGACAGGCCGAGCGGCGAGCCGATGGCGAGCACGGAGTCGGCGACGGACAGGTCCGCGGAGCGGCCCATGGGCAGCGCGCGCGGGGCGTACGCCCCTGCCACCTCCAGCACCGCCACGTCCCGGCCGGTGTTGCGGCCCAGCACCTCGGCGTCGACCCGCCGCCCGCTGTGCAGGACGACGGTGGCGCCGGTGGCGCCGCCGACGACGTGGGCGTTGGTGAGGATGCGGCCGCGGTCGTCGAAGACGAAGCCGGAGCCCTGCCGCTCGCCGGCCTGCACGGACACCACGCTGGGCAGGACCCGGGCGGCGACGCTGTCGAGGCCGCCCGGGTTCCGCCCGGCGGCGGCCGGTGGGGGCGCGCCGGCCGCCGCCTCCTCACCGCCCCCGGCGCGTATCCCGCCGGCGGCGAACCCGGCCGCGCCGCCCGCGAGGACTGCGGAGACGACGGCGGCGGCCAGTGCTCGGTTCGCCGCACGGCGCGGCGCCGGGGGCGGGGTCGGGGTGGGGGTGTCGGTGGATGCCGGGGGGCCGGCGGTCACCGGGGGCGGGTACGGGGACGCCGGCGGCGGCCCGCCCGCCGGGCGCGGGAGCGCGGCGCCGGGGTGGCCACCTTCGGTGAACGCGGGGCCGCGGGGCTCGCCGAGGCCGGTGCGGGCGTGGGTCACGGTCGTTCTCCTCACGGTAGGCGCGAGAACCACAGCAGGGACGTGGCCGCGGCCAGCAGCGCCGCGACCAGCGCGGCGGCGACGAACCACTGCCAGATCTCGCGCTCCTCTGTGCGGTAGCCGACGGAGCTGCCGATGTCCTCGTACACGGCCTGAAGCTCCTCGCCGGAGGCCGCCTCGTGGAACGCGCCGCCGGTGGCGGTGGCCAGCTCCTCCAGCGCGGGCCCGTCGACCGGCACCGGCACGCTCTGCCCGCCGGCCAGGTCGATGGTGCCGCCCTCGGTGCCGTACGCGATCGTGGACACCGGGATCCCGGCCGCGGCCGCCTCCTCTGCGGCGGCGGGCGTGGCCCGGCCGGTGGTGTTCTGCCCGTCGGAGAGCAGCACGACGTGTGCGGGCGGAGGCTCGCGCTCGGCCCGTTCGTCGAGCGTGCGGATGGCCTCGGCGGAGGAGAACACCGCCTCGCCGATGGCCGTGCCCTGCCGGGTGTCCAGCCGGTCCAGCGCGCGGCGCATGGCCTCGCGGTCGGTGGTCGGCGGCAGCGCGAGGGTGGCGGCGCCGCTGAAGGTGACGAGCCCGACGTTGAACCGCTCGGGCAGTTCGGTGACGAACGCCTGGGCAGCGTCCTGCGCGGCGGTGAACCGCGACGGCCGCACGTCGGTGGCCCGCATCGAGGCGGACACGTCCAGCGCGACCATGATCGTCGCCCGCTCCCGCGGCACCTCGGTCTCGGCGGTGGGCCGGGCGAAGCCGACGACGAGCAGCCCGGCCATGGCGCAGAACGCGGTGGCCGGCACGTGCCGGCGCCAGCCGGGGCGGCGGGGCATGACCTTGTCCAGCAGGTCGACGTCCGTGAACCGCACGGCGTAGCGGCTGCGCCGGGCCTGCATGACGACGTACGCGGCGACGAGGGCGGCGAGGGGCACGAGCAGCACGAGCCACCCGGGCGAGGCGAGTCTCATCCGCGGCCTCCGACGGGTCGACGGGGCCCGCGGACGCGGGTACGGGGCCGGGGCTGACGGGTGCGGACGCGGCTCGCACCGCGCGCGGGGCCACCGGAGGGGGGTGTACCGGGGGCGGGAGCGAAGCGCCCGGATGCGGTGGTGTGCCGCCGCATGCGGGTACGAGGGCGGAGCGTGCCGCCCGCTTGCGCGCCGCTGAGGCCCGGGTTCGGACCCGGGGCCCGAACCCGGCGCACGGGCACGGCGGTTGCCGTGCCGGCGGATCCGGGACCGCCCGGAGCCGGGCCGGAGGTCATGCCGTACCCCCCGGTCCGCGGCGGCGTGCCGCCGCGTGGCGCGCGATGTCGCGCACCCAGTCGCCGTCCGTACGCAGCCGCAGGTGCGCCGCGCCCGCGGACCGCAGTGCCCGGCCCGTCGCCGCGCGCTGCTCCGCCGCGGCGGCGGCGTACCGCTCCCGCAGGCGCCTGGAGTACGTGGGGACCTCCCGGCGCCGCCCCGATTCCGGGTCCACGACGGTGAGCAGCCCCACCGCGGGCAGCTCCAGCTCGCGGGGGTCGACGACCTCGACGGCCAGCACCTGGTGCCGCCTGGCCAGGGACGCGAGCGGCTGCTCCCAGCCCGGTTCGAGGAAGTCGGAGACGACGGCGACCAGCCCGCGGCGGCGCTCCGCCCGCTGGAGCGCGGCCACCGCCCCGGCGAGGGTGTGGGACTGCGGCCCGGCGGGCACCCGGGGGCGTTCGAGCGCGGTGCGCAGCACCCGCATCAGGTGCCGCCGGCCGCTGCGGGCCTCGATGCGCTGGATGCCGTCGGGGCGGACGAGCTGGGCGCCGAGGCGGTTGCCGGGGCGCTCGGTGAGGAACGCGACGGCCGCGGCGGCGCCGACGGCGAGGTCGCGCTTCTCCATCCGGCGGGTGCCGAAGTCCATGCTGGCGCTGGCGTCGAGGACGATCCAGGTGGTCAGTTCGCGGTCCGCGAGGGTCGTGCGCACGTGCGGCACGGTGGTGCGCGCGGTGGCGTTCCAGTCCATGCGGCGTACGTCGTCGACCCCCGGGGCGTACACGCGGCTCTCGTCGGGCTCGCCGCCGGGGCCGGGGACGAGGGCGGTGTGGTCGCCCTGGAGGAGGCCGTCGGGGCGGCGGGCGAAGACGAGACGCAGGTGCTTCAGCGCCTGTTCGGGGGTGAGTTCGGCCAGCGCCGGCGACCCGGGTGCGGACCGGGTCGCGGCGCCTGCTCTGTCTGCCGCGCTCATGCCGCCCTCCCGGCCTTCCCCGCGTTCCCCGCGCTCCCCGCGCTCGCGCCGCCGACGGGCCCGGCGGGGTCGCCGGCCGCGGCGTCCTCGGCCTGGCGCGGCGTGACCCGCGGCCGGGGCACGGCGGCCAGCACCTCGTCGACGACGGACTCGGGGGTGACGCCGTCGGCGAGCGCGTCGAAGGAGAGCACCAGCCGGTGGGCGATGACCTCGTGGGCGAGCGCCGCGATGTCGGCCGGCAGCACGTACTCGCGTCCGCGCAGCAGCGCCAGCGCCCGCGCCGCGGCCACCAGGCCGAGCGTGGCCCGCGGCCCCGCGCCGTACGCGAGCCGCCCGCCGCCGGCGGCGTCGCCGCGGGCGGCGAGTTCGCGGGTGGCGAGGACGAGGCGTACCGCGTACTGCGCGAGGGCATGGTGGACGAACACCTCGTCGGCGCGCCGCTGGAGGGCGGCGAGGGTGTGCGGCGCGAGCACCCGCCGGGCGGTGGGCGGGTCGACGCTCATCCGGTAGAGGATCGCCAGCTCCTCGTCCTCGGTGGGCGCGGAGACGTCGACCTTGAGCAGGAAGCGGTCGCGCTGGGCCTCCGGCAGCTGGTAGACGCCCTCGGACTCGACGGGGTTCTGGGTGGCGAGGACGAGGAACGGCTCGGGCATGGGGATGGTCCGGCCGCCGATGCTGACCTGCCGCTCGGCCATGACTTCGAGCAGCGCGGACTGGACCTTGGCGGGGGCGCGGTTGATCTCGTCGGCGAGGACGAAGTTGGCGGCGACCGGCCCGGGTTCGACGCTGAACGTCTCGCTGGAGGGCCGGTAGATGCGGGTGCCGGTGATGTCGGACGGCACCAGGTCCGGGGTGAACTGGATGCGGTGGAACGTGCCGCCGGACACGGTGGCCAGGGTCGCCGCCGCCAGCGTCTTGGCGACGCCGGGCACGCCCTGGAGCAGGCAGTGGCCGCGGGCCAGCACGGCGGTCAGCAGCCGCTCGACCATCCGGTCCTGGCCGACGATCACCCGCTTGACCTCGAAGAGCGCCTGCTCCAGGAGCGCGGGACCGGGGCCCGGCGCGCCGGGCTCCGGTCCGGCGCCGGTGGTGGCGGTGGTGGTCACAGGTCGCCCGCGTTCTCGGCGGCGCCCGAGGGCGCCTGTGCACCGCCCTTGTCCGGGCAGTCCTTGTGCGTGCCGCTCCCGGCGGCGGCGCCGGTCTGCTCGCGGTCCTCGTTGACCACGAGCCGGACCTCGGGTTCGCCGGCACCGCTGTCGAGCGCGGCGGACGCGCCGGTGGCCAGGCCGGCGACGGCGAACACGGCGGCACCGGCGACCGAGAGCCTGCGTATACGACGGGACATCGGGGTCTCCTCCGTCAGACGACTGCGTTACCGCATGTCATCACCGGGAGGCGAAAATCCCCTTAAAGCCGCCGCCTGCCGGAGGGCACGCCACGGGCCGCACGACGGGCGGGGGTTCGGCGGCGGGCTAGGGTCTGTCGTTTGGATCTTCGCCGGGCTCGCGGCGGCTGGCACCGCTCCCCCACAGCGCGCAGAGCGCGCGTGGGCGGTACCCCCAGCCGCGTTGTCGTCGGTCGACGACGCTCCGCGTCGCCTCCCTCCTCCGCCTTGCGATGCACGGCACCAGCCGCCGCTCCCTGATCCGGCAAGACCCAAACGACAGACCCTACGACCAGGGCGTGGCGGCGCGCCGCTGCCAGTAGTCGGCGGCCGGCTCGGCGAGCGCCGCGAGGCGGTCGCACTGCGCGGAGTCGAGGTCGACGGCGGCGGCGGCGAGGTTGGAGTGCAGCTGCGCGGTGGTGGCGGCGCCGGAGAGGACGACGCCGGCCCACGGCTGCCGCAGCACCGCGGCGAGCGCGACGGCGTCGGGCTCCGCGCCGGTCTCGGCGGCGACGGCGAGCAGCTCCGCGGGCGCGTCGGCGCCGGCGAGCCGGCCGTTCGCGACGCCCTCCTTGACGATCACCGTCAGCCCGGCGTCGTGCGCCTCGGCGAGCGCCTCGCCGACCGCGGGCTCCAGCACGTTGTACGTGCTCTGCACCGTGTGGAACAGCCGCTCGCCGTCGACGGTGATCTCCATTGCCGCGCGTACGGCCGCGGCCTGCTCGGGACCGCTGGTGGAGAAGCCGACGGTCACGCCGTCCGCGGCGAGCGCCGCGAGGCGCGCGTGCAGGCCGGTGTCGGTCAGCGCAGGGCTGTCGGGCGTGACGGAGTGGATCTGGTAGAGGTCGAGGCGGTCGCCGAGGAGCTGCGCGGACTCCTCGCGCTGGCGGTCGAAGGCGTCGGGGCCGTGGTCCTTGACCTCGTGCACCTCGGCGTCCGTGCGCCAGTCGCCGACGTACGCGTAGCCCCACTTGCTGCCGACGACCGCGTCCCGGGCGTCGGGGCGCTGCCGCAGCCAGTCGGCGAGGAACTCCTCGGCGCGGCCGTAGGAGCGGGCGGCGTCGAAGTACCGCACGCCCTGGGCGTACGCGGCGTCCAGCAGCTCGTGGGTGCGGGCGCGCATGTCCTCGACGCCCCGCCCCTCCGGGAGGTCTCCGGCGCGGCCGGTAGTGAGGTAGGCGGGGCGGCCCACGGCGGCGAGCCCGAAGCCGATGTGGGCGGCGGGCGTCGTCACTGCGGCCAGTCGGTCGAAGGCCATCGCGGGCTCCTACGTCCTCGGTGCGGCTGTCAGGCCAGTCCACCGTAGAAGACGAGCCGCGCCCGGGCGCGCCCGACACGGGTTTCCGCCGTGCCGGGCCGCCCGCTCCGCTACGCCCCGGGGCCGGCCTGCCGCGTCGCCGCCGCCCACCGCACCTGCGCGGCCACGTCCTGCTTGACCTCGGCGAGCTGCACCGCGACCGCCGCGGGGGCGGTGCCGCCGCGGGCGTCGCGCGCGGCGAGGGCGCCGGGGACGGTGAGCACGGTGCGCACCTCGGGCGTCAGATGCGGCGAGACCTTCGCGAACTGCTCGTCCGTGAGCTGGTCCAGCTCGATGCCCTCTGCCTCGCAGACCTTGACGCACTCCCCCGCGCTCTCGTGCGCGACGCGGAACGGCACGCCCTGCTTGACCATCCACTCGGCGATGTCGGTGGCCAGCGAGAAGCCGGCCGGGGCCAGCTCCTCCAGCCGCTCCCGGTTGACCGTGAGCGTGGCCATCATGCCGGTGAAGGCGGGCAGCAGGACCTCCAGGGTGTCGATGGAGTCGAAGACCGGCTCCTTGTCCTCCTGCAGATCGCGGTTGTACGCGAGCGGGAGGGCCTTGAGCGTCGCCATCAGCCCGGTGAGGTTGCCGATGAGCCGGCCCGACTTGCCGCGCGCCAGCTCGGCGATGTCCGGGTTCTTCTTCTGCGGCATGATCGAGCTGCCGGTGGAGAAGGAGTCGTGCAGGGTGACGAAGGAGAACTCCTTCGTGGCCCAGAGGATGACCTCCTCCGCGATGCGGGAGACGTCGATGCCGATCATCGCGGTGACGAACGCGAACTCCGCGGCGAAGTCCCGGGCCGCCGTGCCGTCGATGGAGTTGCCCGACGAGCCGCGCTCGAAGCCCAGCTCCGCGGCGACGGCCTCGGGGTCCAGGCCCAGCGAGGAGCCGGCGAGCGCGCCGGACCCGTAGGGCGAGACGGCCGTGCGCTCGTCCCACTGCCGCAGCCGCTCGGCGTCCCGGGAGAGCGCCTGGGCGTGCGCGAGCACGTGGTGGGCGAAGAGGACGGGCTGCGCGTGCTGGAGGTGCGTACGGCCCGGCATGGCGACGTCCGGGTGCGCCTCGGCGAGGCCGACGAGGGCCTCCTGCAGCTCGGCGAGCAGGCCGCCGAGGGTGCGGGCGTGGTCGCGCAGGTACATCCGGAAGAGGGTGGCGACCTGGTCGTTGCGGGACCGGCCGGCGCGCAGCTTGCCGCCCAGCTCCGGGCCGAGCCGCTCCAGCAGGCCGCGTTCGAGCGCGGTGTGCACGTCCTCGTCGGCGATGGTGGCGGTGAACACGCCGGTCTGGACGTCCGTCTCCAGGTGGTCGAGCCCTGCGAGCATCCGCGTCAGCTCGTCCGGGGTCAGCAGACCGGCCCGGGACAGCACCCGCGCGTGCGCGCGGGAGCCGGCGATGTCGTACGGGGCGAGCCGCATGTCGAAGTGGACGGACGCGGAGAGCCGCTCCAGCGCCGCGGCGGGGCCGTCGGCGAACCGGCCGCCCCAGAGCTTCACGTCCTGCGGCGGCGTGCCGGGGGCGTCGTCGCTCACTGGGCCAGGTCCCGGCCGGCCGCGATCTTCGAGGACAGGCCGAAGATCTCGATGAAGCCCTTGGACATCGACTGGTCGAAGGTGTCACCCGTGTCGTACGTCGCGAGGTTGAAGTCGTACAGCGAGGCGGGCGAGCGCCGGCCGGTGACGACGGCCCTGCCGCCGTGCAGCGTCATCCTGATCTCGCCGGTGACGTGCTCGTTCGCCTCCTGGATGAAGCCGTCCAGGGCCCGCTTGAGCGGCGAGAACCACAGGCCGTCGTAGACCAGCTCGCCCCACCGCTGCTCGACCTGCCGCTTGTAGCGCGCCAGCTCCCGCTCGACGGTGACGTTCTCCAGCTCCTGGTGGGCGGTGATCAGCGCGATGGCGCCGGGCGCCTCGTAGACCTCCCGGGACTTGATGCCCACGAGCCGGTCCTCGACCATGTCGATCCGGCCGACGCCCTGGGCGCCGGCCCGCTCGTTGAGCTGCTGGATGGCCTGCAGCACGGTCACGGGGCGGCCGTCGAGGGCCACGGGCACGCCGCGCTCGAAGGTGACGACGACCTCGTCGGCCTCGCGGGCCGCGGCGGGGTTCTGGGTGTACTCGTAGACGTCCTCGATCGGGGCGTTCCAGATGTCCTCCAGGAAGCCGGTCTCGACGGCCCGGCCGAAGACGTTCTGGTCGATCGAGTACGGCGACTTCTTGGTGGTCGCGATGGGCAGGCCCTTCTCCTCGCAGAAGGCGATGGCCTTGTCCCGGGTCATGGCGTAGTCCCGGACGGGGGCGATGCACTTCAGGCCCGGGGCCAGGGAGGAGATGCCGGCCTCGAACCGCACCTGGTCGTTGCCCTTGCCGGTGCAGCCGTGGGCGACGGTGCCGGCGCCGTGCTTCTCGGCGGCGGCGACGAGGTGCTTGACGATGGTGGGCCGGGAGAGCGCGGAGACCAGCGGGTAGCGGTCCATGTACAGGGCGTTGGCCTTGATCGCCGGGAGGCAGTACTCGTCGGCGAACTCGTCCCTGGCGTCGGCGACCTCGGCCTCCACGGCGCCGCAGGCCAGCGCGCGCTTGCGGATCACGTCGAGGTCCTCGCCGCCCTGGCCGACGTCCACGGCGACGGCGACGACCTCGGCACCCGTCTCCTCGGCGATCCAGCCGATGGCGACGGAGGTGTCCAGGCCGCCCGAGTAGGCGAGTACGACGCGCTCGGTCACGGGAGTCTCCTTAGGATGCATACGCTGACCGGAATAAGTATGCAGCACTCCGTATGGTTCGTCAAAACGCCGCGCCCGCGGCGGGCCGCCCGGCCGGAGGACAGTGCCTCCGGCCGGGCGGTACGGACTCCGTGGAGCCCCGCTAGCCGATGCCGGTGACCTCCACCATCAGCGGCAGCCCCAGGATGATCAGGATGATGCCGAGGACGTCGAAGCCCGCCCCGGAGCGGATCATCGTGGTGATCGGCACGACGCCGGAGCCGTAGGCGATGGCGTTCTGCGGCGTCGAGACCGGCAGCATGAAGCCGAAGGACGCGGCGAAGGTCGCGGCCAGCGCCGGCACGAACGGATCGACCTCGGCGGCCATGGCGATCGGGATGATGATGGGCACCACCACCGCCGCCGAGGCCGTGTTGCTCGTTGTCTCCGAGACGATCACCGCCAGCACCGCCGCGAAGACCGTGATGGTGAAGACGCTGGAGAAGCCGAGCAGGTCGTTGGACTCCTTGCCGATGGTCTCGGCCAGGCCGGTGTCCGCGAGCAGCGAGCCGAAGATGATGCCGGTGCCGAAGAGCAGGATCGTGCCCCAGTCGATACGGGCCGCGTCGCTCCAGTTGAGGGTGGACTCGCGGCGCGCCCAGTTCGTCGGCAGGATGAACAGCAGCGCGGCGCCGAGCACGGCGACGATGCCCTCGTCGAGCCGGTCGCTGACGGTGGTGTACGCGGACGCCTCGGTGCCCACGGCGAGCGCCACGATGCCCGGGGTGATCCACAGCGCCACGGTGATGCCGAAGGCGATCAGCGTGTTCCACTCGGCGCGCGAGAACTTGCCGAGCGCCGCGCGCTGCTCGCGCACGTACTCCTCCACGCCCTCGATCCGCCGGATCTCCGGCTTGTTGAGCAGCAGCAGGACGACGACCAGGACGACGAACATGCAGGCGCACAGCGGCAGCGCGGTGGCCGTCCACTCGGCGAAGGAGATCTTCTCGCCGGTCGCCTCCTCGATCAGGCCGCGGCCGATGAGGTTGGGCGGGCTGCCCACCGGGGTGAGCAGGCCGCCGACGCTGGCGCCGTACGCGAGCATGAGCACCAGCGCGGCGCCGATGCGCAGCCGCGTGGGGTCGAAGTCCTGCTCCACCAGGCCGCGGTCCTGGAGCATCTTGGCGATGACCGTGAGGATGCCCAGGGCGGTGGGCAGCAGCATCGCCACCGTCGCGGTGTTGGAGACGAACGCCGACAGCAGGCAGGTGATCACGCCGAAGGCGGCGATCAGCCGGAACGTCGAGCGGCCGACCCCCGGCAGGCCCAGGATCCAGAACGCGAACCGGCGGGCCACGCCGTGCTTGAGCATCGCCTGGGCGAGGATGAACGCGCCGATGAACGTGAAGATGGTCGAGGACCCGAAGGGGGCCAGCGCGTCGTCCGGCGGCACCACGCCGAGGACGACGATCGCGCCGACGCCGATGAGCCCGCCCACCGGGATCGGCACGGGCTCGGTGACCCACAGCACGATGACGCCGAGCAGGATGCCGGCCAGTGTCTGCTGGCTCGACGCCATGTCGAGCGGGAGCGCGAGGAATATGACGGAGACCAGCGGGGCCAGCCAGAAGCCGGTGGTCCGCCGCCCCCGCTCGAACTTCTCCTCCTGCGGCGAGAGTTTCTGCTCACCGAGACTGCGGTATGTCGCGTGGCCGAGCAGTGCCTGCTCGACGTCGGTCTTGGTAGGTTGCGCCGTTTCGTCGGACTTCATCGTCCCTCCGGATAACCGTGCGGCCTGGCTTACATTCAGGGCTGCTCCGTAAGGTGGGGCACAACTCGGCTGAGGGGAAGGGGTCATGACAACACATCGGATCGCGGTCATCCCCGGGGACGGCATCGGGCAGGAGGTCACGCCCGCCGCACTGGAGGTGCTGGACGCCGTCGGACGGCGGCACGGCGTGGAGTTCGCGTACACCGGCCTCGACTGGTCCTGCGAGCGCTACCGGCGCGAGGGCGCCATGATGCCGGAGGACGGCATCGAGCGGCTGCGCGCGTACGACGCGGTGTTCCTCGGCGCCGTCGGGGCGCCCGGCGTGCCGGACCACGTCTCGCTGTGGGGCCTGCTCATCCCCGTCCGCCGCGCCTTCCGGCAGTACGTGAACCTCCGGCCCGTCAAGGTCTTCGAGGGCATCGAGAGCCCGCTGCGCGGCGCCGGCCCCGGCGACGTGGACCTGGTCGTGGTGCGCGAGAACACCGAGGGCGAGTACAGCGAGATCGGCGGCAGGCTGCACCGCGGCTTCCCCGAGGAGATGGCCGTCCAGGAGGCCGTCTTCACCCGGGGCGGCGTCACCCGCGTCCTCGACTACGCCTTCGGCCTCGCCGCCCGCCGCACCGGCCGGCTCACCTCGGCGACGAAGTCCAACGGCATCGTGCACACCATGCCGTTCTGGGACGAGCTGGTACGCGAACGGGCCGCGGAGCACCCGAAGGTGACGTGGGACCAGGAGCACATCGACGCGCTCTGCGCCAAGGTCGTCCTCGACCCCGGGCGCTTCGACGTGATCGTCGCCTCCAACCTCTTCGGCGACATCCTCAGCGACCTCACCGCCGCCGTCGCCGGCTCCATCGGCATCGCCCCGTCGGCGAACCTCAACCCCGAGGGCACGTACCCCTCGATGTTCGAGCCGGTGCACGGCTCCGCGCCGGACATCGCGGGCCGCGGCATCGCCGACCCGATCGGCGCCATCTGGTCGGCGGCGCTGATGCTCGACCACCTCGGCCACGAGCGGGCCGGGGCGGAGGTCGTCGGCGCCATCGCCGCGACGCTCGCCGGCACCGATGTCCGCACCCCGGACCTGGAGGGCTCGGCGAGCACGGCGGAGTTCACCGAGGCGGTGATCGCCCGGCTCTGACGGCACGCGGCGCGCGGCGCGCAGGCGTGGCGGAGCGCGGCGCGCGGCCCGCGGTCTCGCACTGCGAAACTCCGCGCGCCGCGGCCGCCCCGCGCCGCACACTCGGCGCATGGGGAAAACGTACGAACGCATCGACGGCCGGCTGCGCGCCTTCATCGAGGCGCAGCACATGTTCTTCACGGCGACCGCGCCACTCGCGGCGGACGGCACCGTGAACCTCTCACCGAAGGGGCTGACGGGCTCGTTCGCCGTCCTCGACGACCGGACCGTGGCCTACCTCGACTTCGCCGGCAGCAACGCCGAGACCATCGCGCACCTGCGGGAGAACGGCAGGATCACGCTGATGTGGTGCGCCTTCCAGGGCCCGCCGAACATCGTGCGGGTGCACGGCAGCGGTGAGCCCGTCTTCCGCGACGACCCGCGCTTCCCCGCCCTGCTCGGGCACTTCCCCGCCATCGACCCGTCCCGGCACGGGCTGCGGGCGGTCGTCGTCGTGACCGCCGAACTGATCCGCGACACCTGCGGCTACGCTGTGCCCTTCATGGCCTACGAAGCCGACCGCGACCTGCACGGCAGGCGGTTCGAGCGGGAGGACGACGCCGGGCTGGACGCGTACTTCCGCAAGAAGGAGCACATCGCCGCCAGCCTCGACGGCCTGCCGGGGCTTCCGCTGCCGCTGCCGCCCACCCCGTGACCGAGAAGAGAGCCGCACTGATGCTGAGCACACCCCTGGCCGAAGGCGCGGAACTGACCACGCTGGAGCCGTGGCAGGCCGCGGAGCTGGTCGCGTTCACCGACCGCAACCGGGCACACCTGGAGCCGTGGCTGCCCTGGGCGCACGCCGTCACCGACGAGGCCGGCGCCCGCCGCTTCCTCCAGGCGTACGCGGACAAGCAGGCCCGCGACGCCGGCCGGATGTTCGCCATCCGGCTGGACGGCGAGCTGGTCGGCGGCATGATCTACCGGCTCTTCGACACCGAGCAGGGCTCCTGCGAGCTGGGCGCCTGGCTGTCGCCGGAGGCGCAGGGCCGCGGGCTGGTCACCCAGGCGTCGCGCCGGATGATCGACTGGGCGGTGGGCGTACGGGGCCTGTCCCGCGTCGAGTGGTTGGTCGACCCGGCGAACAAGGCCAGCATCGCGGTCGCGAAGCGGCTGGGGATGAGCCACGAGGGGACGCTGCGCAGCCTGTTCGAGATGGCGGGGAAGCGGCACGACCTGGAGGTGTGGTCGCTGCTGAGTCACGAGTGGCAGGCAGCGCAGGGCGGTTGAGGCGGTCGCGGTTGCCGGGTCGGGGCGGATCGCCGGCGGGCCGGGTCAGCGGCGGTGCAGTACGTGGTCGACGACCTGCTGGATCTCGGCGGCGGTGAGTGGTTCGGCCCGTAGCAGCGACTGCAGGCTGAGGCCGTCGAGCGCTGCCGAGAACGCGGCGATCGCGACCGGGTCGCCGGTGAACCGCCCGGCGATCTCGGCCAGCAGGCCGTGCCAGCGGCCCAGGAGGGGGCGCAGCCCGGGGTTGCGGGCGGCGTAGAGGTACAGGTCGAACTCCGCGGCGCAGCGCGCGCCGTGCTCGTCCAGGTACGCCGCCAGGTACCGCCCCAGATCGGCGGTGTCGTACTCCTCGGGCAGCGCGGTGGCGAGCGCGGTCGCGTAGGCGTCGACGCTGTCGCGCAGCGCGGCGGCCAGCAGGTCGGCGACGGCGGGGAAGTGGTACGTGGCCACCGACTTGGGCACGCCCGCCTCGGCGGCGACGGCCCGGTGGGTCACCGCGGCGACGCCGCCGCGGCCGATGACGCGGACCGCGGCGGCCAGCAGCAGGCGGCGCCGCTCCTGCCCGCGCTGCACGCGCCCGTCGGCGGCGCCGGGCTCAGTGCGCACCGCCGGCCTCCAGCGCGACGACGCCGGCGGCGACGAGGACGAGTCCGCCGATCTGTACGCCCGTGAGGCCGTCGCCGAGGAAGGCGGCGCCGATGAGCGCGACCAGGGCCACGCCGGCGGCGGCCCAGATGCCGTAGGCGATGCCGATGGACATGCCGCGTTTGAGCACCAGGCTGAGCAGGGTGAAGGCGGTGAGGTAGCCGATGACCACGACGATCGACGGGATGATCTTCGAGAAGCCCTCGGAGAGCCGCAGCGAGACGGTCGCCGTCACCTCGCTGAGGATGGCACCGATCAGGAGCACGTAGGTCATCGTCCGCCCTTCCGTCACAGGGAAACTAACTGGACACCTGTCCAGGTTTCCGAGTGTACGGCAGGACACCGACGGTCTGCGGCTTGTCCCCCGCCACCCCCGGACCGACCTCGCCCCCGCGCGCCCCGCGGGGGTCAGCGTTCGCGTTCGGCCAGTTTCAGGAGGTGGTCTGCCAGGGACTGGCCGCCCGACGGGTCGCGGCTGATGACCATCAGGGTGTCGTCCCCCGCGATCGTGCCGAGGATCGGCGTCAGTTCCGCCGCGTCGATCGCCGACGCCAGGAACTGCGCGGCGCCCGGCGGCGTGCGCAGCACGACGATGTTCGCGGACGCCTCCGCGGAGATGAGGAGTTCGCCGGCCAGGCGCGCCATGCGCTCCTCCTTCGCCGACTCCCCCAGCGGCACCTGCGGGGTGCGGAAGCCGCCCTCGGAGGGGACGGCGTAGATGAGTTCGCCGCCGGTGTTGCGGATCTTCACCGCGCCGAGTTCGTCGAGGTCGCGGGAGAGCGTCGCCTGCGTCACCGTCAGGCCGTCGTCGGCGAGGAGCTTGGCCAGCTGGCTCTGCGAGCGGACCGGCTGCCGGTTCAGGATGTCGACGATCCTGCGGTGGCGTGCCGTGCGCGTGTGCGGCACGGCCGGACCGTTGTACTCCTCGGACATCGTCACCTTCCGGCTCGTCGGGGCTAGGCGGCGGGACCCGCCGCGTCGAGCACGGCGGGCAGCGCGGCGAGCAGGGCGTCCGCCTCCGCCTCACCGAGGATCAGCGGCGGGGCGAGCCGGACCACGTCCGGCGCCACCGCGTTGACCAGGAATCCCGCTGCCTGGGCCGCCTGTTGCACCTGGGGTGCGACGGCCTCGGTGAGCACCATACCGAGCAGCAGTCCCGCGCCTCGCACGTGGTCGACAAGCGGGTGCCCGAGTCGGCCCATTCCGTCCCGCAGCCGCTCCCCCACGCGCTTGACCTGCGCCAGCAGCCCCTCGGACTCGATCACGTCGAGCACCGCGAGCGCAGCGGCGCACGCGACCGGGTTGCCGCCGAAGGTGGAGCCGTGCCTTCCGGGGGTGAAGAGGTCCGCGGCGGGCCCGAAGGCCAGCGTGGCACCGATCGGCAGGCCGCCGCCGAGGCCCTTGGCGAGGGTGACGACGTCCGCCTCCACGCCCTGGGCCTGCGCGGCGAACCAGTGGCCCGTGCGCCCGATGCCCGTCTGCACCTCGTCCAGGACCAGCAGCGCGCCGGCGGCCCGGGTGATCTCGCGGGCGGCGGCGAGATAGCCGTCGGGCGGTACGACGACACCGTTCTCGCCCTGCACCGGCTCGACGATCACCAGCGCCGTGTCCCCGGTGACCGCGGCGCGCAGCGCGTCGGCGTCCCCGTACGGTACGTGCGTGACCTCGCCCGGCAGCGGACCGAAGCCCTCCTGCTTGCCGGGCTGCCCGGTCAGCGCCAGGGCGCCCATGGTGCGGCCGTGGAAGCCGCCCTCGGTGCCCACCATGTGCGTACGGCCCGTCAGCCGGCCGAGCTTGAACGCGGCCTCCACCGCCTCCGCGCCGGAGTTGGAGAAGTACACGCGGCCCGGCCGGCCGGCAAGTTCGAGGAGCCGCTCGGCGAGCGCCACCGGGGGCTCGGCGACGTACAGGTTGGAGACGTGGGCGAGGGTGGCGATCTGCGCCGAGACGGCCTCGACGACCGCCGGGTGGGCGGTGCCGAGGGAGGTGACGGCGATGCCGCCGACGAAGTCGAGGTACTCGTTGCCGTCGGCGTCCCACAGCTTCGCGCCCGCGCCGCGGACCAGCGGCAGGCGGGGGGTGCCGTAGTTGTCCATCAGCGCGCCCTGCCAGCGCGCCGTCAGCTCCGCGTTGCCGCCCGTGCCGCTCGTGTCACCGCTCGTGCCGCCGCTCATGTCGCAGGCCCTTCCGCGTCCGGCACGACCATCGTGCCGATGCCCTCGTCCGTGAAGATCTCCAGCAGGATGGAGTGCGGCACCCGGCCGTCGATGACCCGCGCGGTGTGCACGCCGTTGCGCACCGCGTGCAGGCAGCCCTCCATCTTCGGGACCATGCCGCTGGCCAGGTCGGGCAGCAGCCGCTCCAGCTCGCCGGCGGTGAGCCGGCTGATGACCTCGTCGCTGTCCGGCCAGTTCTCGTAGAGGCCCTCGACGTCGGTGAGGACCATCAGGGTCTCCGCGCCGAGCGCGGCGGCCAGCGCGGCGGCCGCGGTGTCGGCGTTGACGTTGAAGACCTCGCCGGCCGCGTCCGTCTCGTCGGCGGAGCGGGCCACGGAGGAGACGACCGGGATGCGGCCGTCCGCCAGCAGTGCCTCGATCGCGCCGGTGTCGATGTCGGCGACCTCGCCGACGCGGCCGATGTCGACCGGCTCGCCGTCGACCAGCGGGCGGTGCCGGGTGGCGGTGATGGTGTGCGCGTCCTCGCCGGTCAGGCCGACGGCGAAGGGCCCGTGCTCGTTGAGCAGCCCGACCAGCTCGCGCTGCACCTGCCCGGCGAGCACCATCCGTACGACGTCCATCGCTTCCGGCGTCGTCACCCGCAGCCCGGCGCGGAACTCGCTGGCCAGACCGTGCCGGTCGAGCTGGGCGCTGATCTGCGGGCCGCCGCCGTGGACGACGACGGGCCGGAGTCCGGCGTGCCGCAGGAAGACGACGTCCTGGGCGAAGGCGCGCTTCAGGTCGTCGTCGACCATGGCGTTGCCGCCGAACTTGACCACGACGACCTTGCCGTGGTGCCGGGTGAGCCAGGGCAGCGCCTCGATGAGGGTGCGCGCCTTGGGCAGGGCGGTGTGCTTGCGGGTGGGGGTGGCCGGCGCCGCGGCAGGCGCGGAGGTCGTCGTCATGAGCTGTACGCGCTGTTCTCGTGGACGTAGTCGGCGGTCAGGTCGTTGGTCCAGATGACCGCTTCTGCGTCCCCGGCGGCGAGGTCCGCCACGATGTGGACCTCGCGGTAGCGCATGTCGACCAGCTCGCGGTCCTCGCCGAACGAGCCGTTCTTGCAGACCCACACGCCGTTGATCGCCACGTTCAGCCGGTCCGGCTCGAAGGCGGCCGAGGTGGTGCCGATCGCGGCCAGCACGCGGCCCCAGTTGGGGTCCTCGCCGTGGATGGCGCACTTGAGCAGGTTGTTGCGGGCGATGGAGCGGCCGACCTCCACGGCGTCGTCCTCGCCGGCGGCCCCCACGACCTCGACCTTGATCTCCTTGCTGGCGCCCTCGGCGTCGGCGATGAGCTGCCGCCCGAGGCTGTCGCAGACGGCCCGTACCGCCTCGGCGAACTCCGCCTGCCCCGGCCGGAAGCCGCTCGCGCCGGAGGCGAGCAGGAGCACGGTGTCGTTGGTGGACATGGCGCCGTCGGAGTCGACACGGTCGAAGGTGGTGCGGGTCGCGGCGCGCAGCGCGGCGTCCAGCTCGTCCGCGGGCACGTCGGCGTCAGTGGTGAGGACGACGAGCATGGTGGCCAGCCCGGGCGCGAGCATGCCGGCACCCTTGGCCATGCCGCCGACGGTCCAGGTCGCGCCGCCGTCCGCCTCGGCGGTGACGACCGCGGTCTTGTGCACCGTGTCCGTGGTCTTGATGGCGATGGCGGCCTTCTCGCCGCCGTGCGCGGAGAGGTGGGCCGCGGCCTGCCCGATACCGGGCAGCAGCTTGTCCATCGGCAGCAGCGTGCCGATCAGCCCGGTGGACGCCACGGCGACCTCCGCGGCGCTGTGGCCGAGGACCTCGGCGACGCGCTCGGCGGTGGCGTGGGTGTCCTGGAAGCCGCGGGGGCCCGTACAGGCGTTGGCGCCGCCGGAGTTGAGGATCACCGCGGAGACCTCGCCGCCCTTGACCACCTGCTCGGACCAGACGACCGGGGCGGCCTTGACGCGGTTGGCGGTGAAGACGCCGGCGGCGGCGCGTCGCGGCCCCTCGTTGACCACGAGGGCCAGGTCCGGGTTGCCGCTCTCCTTGATCCCGGCGGCGATGCCCGCCGCCGTGAACCCTTTGGCTGCCGTGACGCTCAAGGTGCCACTCCTGTCATAGAGAGCCCCAGCTCCTCAGGGAGTCCGAGGGCGATGTTCATGCTCTGCACCGCACCGCCGGCGGTGCCCTTGGTGAGGTTGTCGATGGCGGTGACCGCGATGATGCGCTGCGCGCTCTCGTCGTACGCGACCTGCAGCAGCGCGGTGTTGGAGCCGGTGACCGCGCCGGTGGCCGGCCACTGGCCGGGCGGCAGCAGCCGGACGAACGGCTCGCCCTGGTACGCCTTCTCGTACGCGGCGCGCACCGCCTCCGCGGTCGTGCCGGGCCGGGCCCGCGCCGTGCTGGTGGCGAGGATGCCGCGGGGCATCGGGGCGAGGGTCGGGGTGAAGGAGACCGTGACCGGCTCGCCCGCGACGGCGCTGAGGTTCTGGCCGATCTCCGGCGTGTGCCGGTGCCCGCCGCCGACGCCGTACGGGCTCATGGAGCCCATCACCTCGCTGGCCAGCAGGTGCGGCTTGAGCGCCTTGCCGGCTCCGGAGGTGCCGGAGGCGGCGACGACGACGGCCTCCGGCTCGGCGAGCCCGGCGGCGTACGCCGGGAACAGGCCGAGGGAGACGGCGGTCGGATAGCACCCGGGCACCGCGATGCGCCGGACCCCGAGGAGCGCGTCGCGGTGCCCGGGCAGCTCGGGCAGCCCGTAGGGCCAGGTGCCGGCGTGGGGCGTGCCGTAGAACCGCTCCCAGTCGGCGGCGTCGGCGAGGCGGTGGTCGGCGCCGCAGTCGACGACGAGCACCTCGTCGCCCAGGTCGGCGGCGACGGCGGCGGACTGCCCGTGCGGCAGCGCGAGGAACACGACGTCGTGCCCGGCGAGCACGGCGGGCGAGGTCTCGGCCAGCTCGCGGCCGGCGAGCGGCGCGAGGTGCGGCTGTATGTCGCCGAGGAGGCGGCCGGCGTTGGCGTGCGCGGTGAGGGCCCCGATCGCGACCCCGGGATGCGCCAGCAGCACCCGCAGCAGTTCCCCGCCCACGTACCCGCTCGCCCCGGCCACTGCCACCCGCACGGTCATCCGCTCCTCCTCGCTCACGGCATGACTATACGGAGAGCAGCAGAGTTATGCAAAGAGGATTTCGGGCCGCCCGCGACGGGCTGAGAGGATCTGCCGCATCGAACGGACGGACTCAGGGGTGGAGAACATGATCGTTGCGGTACTGCTGGGCGTCCTGGCGCTGGTGGTCTTCGGGTGCGTGTGCGTGGTGTGGGCGGCGCGCGGCGGGCCCGGCTGGGTCCGCGCCGTGGCGGCCGTGACGCTCGCCGCGGGCAAGCTGGTGCGCCGCTCCGGCCCGAACCGGCCCGCCGCCCACGGCGAGACCGCCGGCGCGGAGGACTGAAGCGCGTCACCGGCGCCGACCGTCCCGCAGACAGGCCGGTGCCGTGGATTCCCGCAGATCGCGCTACGGGCTCTACGCGCTCAGCAACTGATCGAACGTCGTGACGTTGGTCCCGTAGCGCGTGTTCGATCCGCTCACGATCGCCGCCTGCAGGACGTCGGACCTCACGTCCGCGACCTGCCGCGGGGAGGCGACGCCGGGTGTGTGCTCGTAGTTCCAGACCACGACGTCGAGGTACACGGGCGCTTTGAGCCGGTGCTGCATGCCGAGGACGGCTTCGGCGATCGCCGGGTAGGGGGTGTCGGGGTTGACCAGCCACTGACGCAGGTCGCTCGCGGGGACACTGAAATCCACGCCGATCCCGGCCATCTCGTTGATGACTCGATCGAGAACCTGCGCGAGCGTGTTCCTGGCGCGTAGAACTTCAGGCGGTTCAGGCATCGCTCATCCTCTCCACTGGTTCGGACACGGGCCCAGTTCATGTGGGCTCCTCCGGCTAGTTCACACATGCAGCAGCGCAACCGCTGCCACAGCATTTGATGCCCGGTGCGCAGCAAGTAGTGGAGTTGAGACACTCCTTCCATCCCGCGGGGCATCCCCCTGCCGGCTTCGGGATGGACTCCACATCCGTCGAAGGCGGAGTGACCGGTCCGAAGGGCGGGAAGGAGCACTGGCCGTTCTGGCACAGCATGCCCCCTTGGCACCCGCACTCATTGCCGCAGCAGTTGGCGGCTGCGGGGCAGCAGCTCGACCCGCAGCATTTCTCGCCGGGGCCGCAGCACTTCCCACCGCAGACGCTCTGGCCTGCGGGACAGCATCCGTTGCGGGCGTTGGGGTCTCCTTCGTCGACGCATGCCTCGCCGGAGTCGCAACAGCCGGCTTCGGGGCCGGATGCGTCGAACTCGCAGAGTTTGGGGCAGCAACTGCTCCCAGGAATCTTCTGCCTTCCTACGCACCCGAGCTGCGCCACCGCGATCGCCGGGGGGAAGATGGCGAAAAAGGAATGTTCCAGGCAATTCTCGAGCACCGAATTACATTTATCCATGGTCGCACGGCCAGGAGAATAGGCCGGCGTTACCGTTTGATCCAGCACTCCGGGTCCGCCGGCGGGCGCTCTTTCCGGTGGACGATAACGCCCGACTCCTTGGTACAGGGAGTGCGCGGCCGAAAAACCGGGGAGAGTCATGGCAACCCCCTCTTGTTCGCATTGGGTACGGCGAACCATCGATACACGAGGAAGAAATTCGCGCACCGGCCCGATCGATGTTTTTTATCGGTCGACTCGGGGAGCGGGCCCTGATCTCCAGTCGGCTCCCCCTGAGATCTGCCGTTCCTCCATGGTCCACCTCACCGCGGGGACTCGCAAGCAGGCGCCGTCGATGTGCGATCCGCATTTCCCGGGGATACGCTGGCCGCGATGCCGTTCGGTCGGCTCGACGAGGCGGTGTGTGTGAAATCGACCAATGTCCAGCCAATGGAGGCGGCACTGTCTCTGGTGTCGCTGCCTCCCTTGATGGAGAGAACCCACGGTGCCCCTTCCCTGCGGGTCGGCATCATCGACGGCCCCATGACATCGGACCACCCCGGCCTCGAGACCGCACGGGTACACGATCTGAACCCGGCGCAATTCCCGCCGGGCTCCGCGCAGAGCTTCGCCGCACAGCACGCGACCGCCACCGCGGCCATTCTGGCGGGGAACCGGGATCAGGGAATTCCCAGTGTCTGCCCCGGGGTGACCCTCCTCAGCCGACCGATCTTCACGCCCCGGTCGGCACGGGCTTCGGCCGGCCCCGCGGAACTCGCCGAGGCGATCGTCGAGGTGACACAAGCGGGAGCACATGTCCTCAATATGAGTCTGTCGGTCGCACCGGGACCGCGCACCGGTCTGCTCGCGGTCGAGCGGGCACTCGACCACGCCGCCGGTCGCGGCGTGGTCATGGTCGCGGCCTCCGGCGACGGGAGATCCGTCAACAGCACGGTCATCACCGGGCATCCGGCGGTGATACCCGTGGTGGCCTGCGATCCGCGGGGCCGCCCCGCGCAGGGTGCCAACCTCGGACGTTCCGTCGGCCGTCGCGGTCTGACCGCGTCGGGAGACGGGCTCGTGAGTCTGAGCATCGACGGAGCCCCGAGGGGATTCGGCGGATCCAGCGCGGCAACGGCCGTCGTGACCGGTGCGATCGCCCTGCTGCGGTCGCTGTTCCCCGGCGCGCCGGGTGAGGTCGTCAGGCACGCCGTGCTGCGGTCCGCGGGCCCCCGGACATCGGTGGTGCCGCCGCTGCTGGACGCCTGGCGCGCATACGAAATGTTGCATGCCACAACCTGTCGCCGGGAGGCGCAAAGTGGGTGAAACTGAGAAGGCCGACAAGAAGTCAGCACGCGTCACACTGCCCAACTTCGTCAGTGACGAAGACATCGGGCTCGGCGACCTCGTCAGCCGGGTCACGCGCTCCGTCGTGCACCGCCCCTGCCAAGGGTGCGAACAGCGGTCGGAGAAACTCAACGGCTGGCTTCAATTCCACGGCCGACGGGGTGGGAGCAGCTGACTCGCCGACGTGGAGTCGCCGGCCCCCGCACCCGCGTCGCAAACCCCGGACTGAAGGAGTGGGAAACCCATGGACGCGAATGAGACGCACCTGGAACCGGAAGAAGCCCCCGCCCCGCAGCAGCCCGATCCGCCGCCCCCGAGTGTCGAAGCGGCCTCCCCGCCGCCGTCTCCCCCGCCCCAGGGAAGCGGTGCAGCCCATTCCCATACGGTCAGCCACGGCGGTGAGAGCGCCTGCCCCTGCTCGGGCGGCGGAAATCCCGGGGGCGCGGCGAAATACGGCGACGACAGCGAGTACGTCTACGCGGTCGGCCGGATAGAACCGCGCATTCCCAGCCTGAGCGTCGAGAAGGAGATCGCGCAGGCGATGGGGAGGGCCGAGACCGTCGACCTCACCGACCGGCAGGCGCTGTTCTCCGTCCTGAACGAGCCGCAGAACCGGTATCTCGCCAGGCAGATCTGCTACGTACTGACCGTCCACGGCCTGGAGACCTATCTCGTGCTCCCGCGGGACACGGCGGACTTCCCGGTGCTGGTCGACACTCTGGGGTCGGCGCTGCGGCCGGCCGACCGCCACGTGCTCATCGGCCTGCGCGGCCCCATCGCCCCGCCGACCCTCTGCAACGGGCTGAACCTGCCCGTCGTCGGCCTCGACCAGTTGTACGTCTTCGATGTCGACTCGCTCGTGGGATCGCTGCCCAAGCCGGATTCCGTCGACGAAGCGCCGTTCCGCGCGGCGGCGGAGGAACTCTTCGAGCGGGTGATGCAGGTCGCCGACAACGCCGGCTCGTCCGACGAGCACCGGGCGATGAACTACCTCGCGGTGCGCTATCCGCAGATATACGCCAAGACCGCGGAGGCATTCGCGGAAGGCCAGGCTCTGACGGCGATCGAATCGCGCCCGTCGCGCCTCTCCGGCACCCGGAGGATCCTCGACATCCTGCTGTCGTACACCGACCGCAGCACCGACGTGACCGAGAAGTTCTTCGTCCGGGTGGACGTCACCGAGGAGTTCCCGTTCCTGGTGACGAAGCTCTCCCCCTACTACGACCGCTGACCGTGCGCCGCCCGCCGGCCTGCTGTCGGGGTCGTCACCAGCGCCGCTGCACGGTTGCCTTGCCGCCGGTCACCAGGCTGGCCGGCGGCACGTCGTCGGCCACGACCGCGCCGGCGGCGACCACTGCGTCACGCCCGATGCTGACGCCGGGCAGGATGGTGGCGCCGGCGCCGATCCACACGTTCTCCGCGACGTCGATGGGGGCGCCGGTGAGGTACAGCCGCCGCTCCCCGGGGTCGACCGGGTGGCCGCTGGTGATGAACGTGGCCTTCGGGCCGATCATCACGCGCTCGCCGATCCGGATCCCCGCGTAGTCCAGGAACGTGCAGTTCTGGTTGATGAACACGCGCTCGGCGAGGTCGAGTCGGAGGCCGTGGTCCGTGTAGAACGGCGGATAGATCGTGACCCTCGGCGGCAGCGGCTTGCCGAGGATCTGCTCGAACAGGTCCGCCTTGCCTGCTTCGTCCTCGAACGGCATGACGTTGAGGCGGGACGTCAGCCCGGTGACCCGCAGGACCCTCTCGGCCATGGCCTGGAACTCGGCGCTGTGGATGCGCATGAGACGGTCGCTGGACACGCCACGATCCTTTCCGGTGTACCGGTGACCGGCAGGACCCACCCACCGCCGCGACGGCACTCTATGCGACGGCCGCCGGGCCGCCGAGGGGACGTCCGGATCCGGCGCCGCCCCGCTCCGCGGCGAACTCGGAGAGGGTCGTCGCGGGCGCCGCGGCCCGGGCCGGCCTCCGCCGGACCGCCGCTCAGCTCTTCGGCGGAACCTCCGGGACCGGCAGCAGCAGGGCGCCGAACGCGCCCGCCGGGACTGCCGGCCGGTGCGGGGGCACCGGGCGGAGGCGGGTGTACGGGCGGTCCTGGGCGGGCCGGCTGTCCGCCTCGCCCTTGTTGGGCCACAGCGCCATCGCACGCTCCGCCTGCGCCGTGATCGTCAGCGACGGGTTCACGCCGAGGTTCGCGGAGACCGCGGAGCCGTCCACGACGGAGATCCCCGGGTGGCCGTACAGCCGGTGGTACGGGTCGATGACGCCGTGCTCGGCGTCCTCGCCGATCGGGCAGCCGCCGAGGAAGTGCGCGGTCAGCGGGGTCCCCATCAGCTCGCCGAGGTTGGTGCCCGGCAGGCCGCCGATCTGCTCGGCGAGCTGCCGCGCCGCCTCCGCGCCCTCCGGCAGGTGCACCGGGTTGGGCGCCCCGTGGCCCTGGCGGGCCGTCAGCAGGCCCTTGCCGAGGCCCTTGTCCTTCAGGTAGGTGGTCAGCGAGTTGTCGTGGGTCTGCATGACGAGCCCGATGATGGTCCGCTCGGACCACCGGTACGTCGTGGCCGTCCGCGCCACGAGCACCGGGTGGCGCAGGTACGCGCCGACCACGCG
The DNA here is from genome assembly GCF_020400605.1 of Streptomyces aculeolatus. GTDB lineage: Bacteria > Actinomycetota > Actinomycetes > Streptomycetales > Streptomycetaceae > Streptomyces > Streptomyces aculeolatus. Next base: position 214,075 of record NZ_JAINRD010000008.1, read on the forward strand.
CAGCGCCTTCGGCAGCTTCCCCGCGGGCTTGAACTGCGGCACGCACAGCAGTGCCATCGCGTTGGAGCCCTTGCCGTAGCGGACGTTCTCGATGTGCGTGGTGGCGTTGGGGTGGATCGAGGAGGTGATGGCCACGCCCTTGGTGAAGTCCAGCTCGCCCGCGCCGCGCTTCTTGCGGTACGTCCGCGGGAAGGTCACCGCGCCCACCAGCGCCTCGGAGTTGGTGCGGGTCAGCTCGCCGAGGCGGGGGGAGAGCCCGGGCAGCCGTCCGGTGGTCTTCATGCGGTGCAGCAGCGTCTGCGTGCCGTACGTGCCCGCCGCGACCACCACGCGGTCGCAGCGCAGCACCTCACGCTTGCCGCGGCGGCGCTTGTTCGTGGCCACGGTGGTCACCTCGTAGCCGCCGCCGGAGACCTCGTGCACGTCGACGACGGTGGTGAGCGGGTGGATGACCGCGCCGCGCCGCTCGGCGAGGTAGAGGTAGTTCTCCGTCAGGGTGTTCTTCGCGCCGTAGCGGCAGCCGGTCATGCACGAGCCGCACTGCAGGCACGCGGCGCGCTCCGGCCCTGCGCCGCCGAAGTACGGGTCGGGGACGGTCTCCCCGGGGGCGGCCTTGCTCTCGCCGCCGGCGTCGCGCCCGTCGCCGTAGAAGACGCCGACGGGGGTGAGCCGGAAGGAGTCGCCGACGCCCATGCGCTCGGCGGTGGCCTTCAGGTACGTGTCCGCCTCGGTGGTCGTCGGGTTCTCCCGGACGCCGAGCATCCGCTGCGCCTGGTCGTAGTACGGGGCCAACTCCTCCTGCCAGTCGGTGATGTGGCCCCACTGCCGGTCCTTGAAGAAGGCGGGCGGCGGCACGTAGAGGGTGTTGGCGTAGTTGAGCGAGCCGCCGCCCACGCCGGCGCCGGCGAGCACCATGACGTTGCTGAGCAGGTGGATGCGCTGGATGCCGTAGAGGCCGAGTGCGGGGGCCCACAGGTAGTCGCGCAGCCGCCAGGAGTTCTTGGGCAGCTCCTCGCGGGCGAATCTGCGTCCGGCCTCCAGTACGCCGACCTTGTAGCCCTTCTCGGTCAGCCGCAGGGCGGCCACCGAGCCGCCGAAGCCGGAACCGATCACGATCACGTCGTACGAGCTCATCGCTGGCCGCTCCTCGCACCCGTCGCTGCGCAACCTACTTGACAGTAGACTTACCTACCCGTAGGGAGTTGGCAATGGCCCGGACATCATCTGCCCGCAGCGCCGCGGCGTCCACTCGCCCCGGCGCTCACACCCAGCTGTCGACGTGCAGGCTCCACCGTCCGGGGCGGCCCGTCAGGCTGATCGTCGACAGCGGCATCACGTCGACGTGCCAGTACGAGGCGGGCGGCGCCTTCAGCGCGTAGACCAGCGCCGCGCGCATGACCGACGGCTCGGTGACGGCGAGGACGTGGGTGCCGTCGTCCACCGGCCGGGTGTCCAGCCAGCCCCCTATCCGCTGGATGAACGCGATCAGCGGCTCGCCGCCGTGCGGCGCCGCGTGCGGATCCGCGAGCCAGGCGTCCACGTCGCGCGGCTCCGTCATCATCACCTCCTCCAGCGTGCGGCCCCGCCACCGGCCCATGTCGCAGTCGCGCAGCGCGAGTTGGGCCAGCGGCGCGAGGCCGAGCACCCGGCCGGTCTCGCGGGAGCGCTGGGTGGGCGAGCAGTACCGCAACTCGGCGGCGGCCAGCGGGGAGAACACCGGAACGGCGCGCTCGGCCGCCACCCAGCCCTCCGCGTCCAATGGCCGGTCGTCGTCGAAGCGCTCCGCGAGCCGCGAGGAGTTGCGGGCCGCGGCGAGCAACGTGAGACGAACGTTCATGCGGTGATGGTAGGAGCGCGGTCAGGCTCTGCCCAGAGCCATCCACTGGGTCGGATCGGCCAGCGGTGCGAAGCCGAACCTCGCGTAGACCCCGTGGGCGTCGCCGGTCGCCAGCAGGACGCGGCGCAGCCGGTACGGCGCGAGGTGGTCGCGGACGGCCGCGACCAGGCCGGTGCCGACGCCGGCGCCGCGGGCCTCGCGGGCCACGTACACGTCGCAGAGCCAGGCGAAGGTGGCGCGGTCGGTGACGACGCGGGCGTACGCGACCTGCCCGCCACCGCGGGCGGCGCCGCCGTCGGCGCCGCCCGGGTCGGCTGCCGGGGCGTAGACGCCGAAATTCAGGGAGTGGTCGATCGCGGTGTCCTGCTGCGCGCGGCTGCGGCCCAGCGCCCAGTAGGCGTCGGTGGACAGCCAGTGGTGGACGAGCGCGCGGTCCAGCCGGGCGGGGTCGGTGGAGACCTCGTAGGGCGCGGGTACGTGAGCCATGGGCAGAGCCTGGCACGCGGTGCATGGCCCGTACACCGGAATCCTCCGGGAGCCAAGAGCGGCGCGCGACCGTAGACTGGCCGTCACAGAACCCACCATTTAGTGACGAGCCGGACAGGGAGGTCGACCCCATGCAGGCTGAAGTGGGCGACAAGCTGTGTGTGCACGGCCGCGTCGTCGGTCAGGAGGACCGGACGGCGGAGATCGTCGAAGTCATGGGCGCAGCCGGCGCACCGCCCTACCGGGTGCGGTTCGACGACGGCCACGAGGCGCTGGTGTCGCCCGGCCCGGACTCCGTGGTCCGGCATCGGGACCGGGAGTCCGGGCAGGGCTGACGTCCGCGGCCGCGGGTGGCGGTGCGGCCGGGACGGCGGAGGGCCGGCGCGGGCGCGCCGTCAGCAGCGCGGCGTCGGCGCCGGCTGCCCGTAGTGGTCGGCGACGAGCCTGCTGACCGCGCCCAGCGGGTCCTGCGGCAACAGCTTCGCGGAGAAGTACATGTTGCCCTGGACCTCCGGGTAGCCCTGGCAGAACGTCAGGTGACGGGACAGCTCAGCCGGGTCGAACCACGCCTCGGGCTGGCCGGCGGCGCCGACCTTGTACAGCGCCTCGCCGATGTAGAGGTTGACGCCGGTGCCCGCGACCACGTCGTTCCACCACGGCACGATCTTGGCGTAGTCGGCGACCGCGAAGCCGATGTTCCAGTACACCTGCGGGACGATGTAGTCGATCCAGCGCTCGCGCACCCACTTGCGGGTGTCGGCGTAGAGGTTGTCGTACGTCTGCGTGCCCGCCTGGGTGTCGGAGCCCTCGGGGTCGGTGGCCGCGTTGCGCCAGACCGCGAACGGGCTGACGCCGAACTGCACGTTCCGCTTCGTCCGCTTGATGGCCCGGCCCAGCTCGTAGACCAGCAGGTCGACGTTGTTGCGCCGCCAGTCGGCCTTGTCTGCGAACCCGCCGCCGTACTTCCGGTACGTCTCCTCGTCGGCGAACTCCTGGCCCGCGACCGGGTACGGGTAGAAGTAGTCGTCGAAGTGCACGGCGTCGATGTCGTAGCGGCGTACGGCGTCGAGGATGCACTGCTGGACGAAGCGCCGGACCTGCGGCACCCCCGGGTCGTAGTAGATCTTGCCGCCGTACGGGACGACCCAGTCGGGGTGCTTGTTCGCCGGGTGCCCGGGGACGAGCTTCTCCGCGAGCGCATCGTTGCGCACCCGGTAGGGGTTGAACCAGGCGTGCAGTTCGAGACCGCGCCGGTGCGCCTCGCGCACGGCGAAGCCGAGCGGGTCCCAGCCCGGGTCGGTGCCCTGGGTCCCGGAGAGCCACTCCGACCACGGCTCGTACGGCGACGGCCACATCGCGTCCGCCGTCGGCCGGGCCTGGAAGACCACGGTGTTCAGCCGCAGGTCCGCCGCCTCGTCGAGCCGGGCCAGCAGCTGGCGCTGCTGCTCGGCCGCGCTCAGGCCCTGCTGGACCGGCCAGTCGATGTTGGCCACCGTGGCCACCCACGAGCCGCGCATCTGCCCGGCCGGGCGGCCGTGGCCGCGCCCTGCCGCGCCGGCCGGGGCCGCCATCGCGTCGCCGGCCACGGTCACCGCGGACAGCGCGCCCACCGCCGCGGCGCCGAACCGGCGCCGGCTGAGGTGGTGCGGTCTATCGGGAGTACTGCTCCCCATCTGGATCCTCCGAGTGTCGCCGAGAACAAGAATCCGACTGAGCCAAGTGGTCTGAACCACTCGTCAGTTGCGGCACATCCTCGCGTCCTGCCTCACCCGGGGACAAGAGCCATGCGCTACGCGGGTAACGTCGGGGGTCCGAAAGGGTTGCTCACACGGCAGGACGAGGGACGAGGAGAGACATTGACCGACATCGAACGCGTCGGAGTGGTCGGATCCGGCCAGATGGGCTCGGGCATCGCCGAGGTGTGTGCCCGCTCCGGCCTTCAGGTCGTCGTCGCCGAGACCACCGGTGACGCCCTGGAACTGGGCCGTACCCGCGTCAGCAACTCCCTCGCCAAGGCGGCGGAGCGCGGAAAGATCAGCGAGGCGGAGCGGGACCGGGCGAAGGCCGCGCTGAGCTTCACGACCGATCTGGGAGAGCTTGCGGACAGCGACCTCGTGATCGAGGCCGTGGTGGAAAACGAGCAGGTCAAGACCGAAATCTTCCAGATTCTCGATCAGGTCGTCATCCGCCAGGACGCCGTCCTCGCCTCCAACACCTCGTCCATCCCGATCGTCAAGCTCGCCGTCGCCACCTCGCGGCCGGAGCAGGTCATCGGCATGCACTTCTTCAACCCCGCGCCCGTCCAGCGCCTCGTCGAGCTGATCCCGGCGCTGACGACCAGCGACGAGACGCTCAAGCGGACCGAGGCGCTGGCCCGCGACGTGCTCGGCAAGCACGCCATCCGGGCCCAGGACCGCTCCGGGTTCGTGGTCAACGCGCTGCTGATCCCCTATCTGCTGTCCGCGGTCCGGATGTTCGAGTCGGGCATCGCGACGCGCGAGGACATCGACAACGGGATGGAGCTGGGCTGCGCCCACCCGATGGGGCCGCTGAAGCTCGCGGACCTCATCGGCCTCGACGTCGTCGTCTCGGTGGCCGAGTCGATGTACGAGGAGTACAAGGAGCAGTTGTACGCGACGCCGCCGCTGCTGGCGCGGATGGTCGAGGCCGGGCGCCTGGGCCGGAAGTCGGGCGCCGGCTTCTACGCCTACTGAGTACGCGGCGGCCGGGCCGGAGGACGGCCCGCCGCGGTACGGGGCCGGCGGCCGGCCCCGTACCGCCGCGTCGGGTCACGCCCCGCGCAGCACCGCGCCCGCCTCCTCGGCGGCCCTGGCCACCGCGGCGTCCCGGGCGGCGCCCGCCTCCTCGGCCGTCAGCGTGCGGTCGGCGGCGCGGAAGCGCAGCGCGTAGGCGAGCGACTTGCGGCCCTCGCCCACCTGCTCGCCGGTGAAGACGTCGAACAGCCGCACCGACTCCAGCAGCTCCCCCGCCCCCGCGCGCAGCGCCGCGGCGACCTTCGCCGCCGGCACGTCCGCGGCCACGACCAGCGCCACGTCCTGCGTCGCCACCGGGTACGTGGAGATCTGCGGCGCCTGCACCGGGCCGCCGCCGGCGAGCTCCAGCAGGTCGAGCGAGACCTCCGTCGCGCAGGTGCGCTCCGGCAGCTGCAGCGCCTTGACCACCCGCGGGTGCAGCTCGCCGGCGTGGCCGACGATGCGCCGCTCGCCGTCCACGACCGCGTACAGCGCGGCGCACCGGCCGGGGTGCCACGGCGCGTGCCGGTCGGCCGCGGCCTCCAGCTCCACGCCCGCCTCCCGGGCGACGGTACGGGCCGCCTCCACGGCGTCCGCCCAGTCCACCGGGCGGCCCGGGCCCCACCAGCCGGCCCGCTCGCGGGCGCCGGCGAGCACGACGGCGGCACGGCGCGGCTGCTTCGGCAGGGCGGCGTCGAGCCCGGCGATCTCCTCGTCGGTGGGCCGCCGGTCGACGGGCAGCCGCACGGGCGCGGTCTCGCGGCCGGTGGGCCGGAAGACCAGGCCGGTCTCGAAGAGCGCCAGGTCGGCGGCGCCGCGGCCGTGGTTGCGGCGCAGGGCGGCGAGCAGGCCGGGCAGCAGCGTGGTGCGCAGCGCCGGCTCCTCGTCGCTCAGCGGGTTGACGAGGGTGACCGTACGGCGGCGGTCGTCGTCCGGCTCCAGGCCGAGGGCGTCGAGGGCCGCCTCGCCGAGGAACGGGTAGCTCAGCACCTCGACGTAGCCGGCGCCGGCCAGCGCCCGGCCGGCCCTGCGGTGCAGCCGCTGCCGGCCGGTCAGGCCGCGGCCGGCGGGCGGCCGGGGCAGCGTGGAGGGCAGGTTCTCGTAGCCTTCGAGACGGATGACCTCCTCGGCGAGGTCGTTCGGCGAGGCCAGGTCGGGGCGCCAGGTCGGCACGGTGACGGTCAGCTCGTCGGCGCCGTAGACGTCGCAGCCGACCTCCTGCAGCCGGCGCACCACGGCCTCGCGCCCGTACGTCACGCCCGCCACCCGGTCCGGGTGGTCGGCCTTCATCCGCACGGTGCGCGGCCCGGTGGGCGCGGTCACCTCGGTCACGCCCGCCTCGGCGGAGCCGCCGGCGAGCAGCACCAGCAGGTCCACGGTGCGCTGGGCCGCGGCCGGGCCCGCCTGCGGGTCGACGCCACGCTCGAAGCGGCGCGACGCCTCGGAGGTGAGGCGGTGGCGGCGGGAGGTGCGGGCGATGGTCACGGGGTCGAAGTGCGCGGCCTCGATGACGATCTCGGTGGTACCCGCCACGGAGCCGAGGAGGTGGTCGCGCACCTCGGGCTCGGCGATCTCGGTGTCGGCACCGCCCATCACCCCGGCCAGCCCGATGGGGCCCCGGTTGTCGGTGATCAGCAGGTCCTCCGGGTGGAGGGTGCGCTCGACGCCGTCGAGGGTCGTCAGCTTCTCGCCCGGCGCGGCACGGCGGACGCCGATGGGCCCGTCCAGCCGGGCCCGGTCGTAGGCGTGCAGCGGCTGGCCGATCTCCAGCATTACGTAGTTGGTGACGTCCACCGCGAGGGAGATCGGGCGCATGCCGGCCTTCTGCAGCCGGCGCTGCAGCCAGATCGGCGAGCGCGCCTCGGGGTCGACGCCGGTGACGACGCGGGCGGTGAACCGGTCGCAGCCGCGCAGGTCGTCGACCTCGACCTCGTAGCCGTAGTCGTTCGGCGGGGGCACGTCCAGCAGCGCCGGGTCGCGCAGCGGCAGGCCGTAGGCGATGGCGGTCTCGCGGGCGACGCCGCGCAGGGACAGCGCGTAGCCGCGGTCGGGGTTGACGGCGATGTCGAGGACCTCGTCGTTCAGCTCCAGCAGCTCGATCGCGTCGGTGCCCGGCTCGTACTCCGGCGGCAGCACCAGGATGCCGTCGTGGTCGTCGCCGATGCCCAGCTCGCGCACCGAGCAGATCATGCCCTCGGAGACCTTGCCGTACGTCTTGCGGGCGCCGATCTTGAAGCCGCCGGGCAGCTCGCCGCCGGGCAGGATGACGACGACCTTGTCGCCGACGTCGAAGTTGCTCGCGCCGCAGATGATGTTCTGCGGCTCGCCGGTTCCGTTGGCGCTGCCGACGTCGACCTGGCAGTAGCGGATCGGCTTCTTGAACTCCGTCAGCTCCTCGATCGCCAGCACCCGGCCGACGACCAGAGGGCCCGTCAGGCCCGTGCCGAGCCGCTCGACGGTCTCGACCTCCAGGCCGGCGCTGATCAGCTTCGCCTGGACGGCGCGGCCGGTCTCACCCGCGGGCAGGTCGACGTACTCCCGCAGCCACGAAAGCGGGACTCGCATCAGATCTCCATCCCGAACGGCCGCGTGAAGCGCACGTCACCCTCGACCATGTCTCGCATGTCCTCGACGTTGTGGCGGAACATCAGCATCCGCTCGATCCCGAACCCGAACGCGAACCCGCTGTAGCGCTCCGGGTCGATGCCGCAGGCGACGAGCACCTTCGGGTTGACCATGCCGCAGCCGCCCAGCTCGATCCAGCCCTCGGAGCCGCAGGTGCGGCAGGGCCGGTCCGGGTTGCCGACGGACTCGCCGCGGCAGACGAAGCAGACCATGTCCATCTCGGCGGACGGCTCGGTGAACGGGAAGTGGTCCGGGCGCAGCCGGGTCCGCATGCCCTCGCCGAAGAGCGAGGAGACCATGTGGTCCAGGGTGCCCTTGAGGTCGGCCATGGTCAGGCCCTCGTCCACGGCCAGCCCCTCGACCTGCATGAAGACGGGGGTGTGGGTGGCGTCCAGCTCGTCGGTGCGGTAGACGCGGCCGGGGCAGATCACGTACACCGGCGGCTCGCGGTCGAGCATGGAGCGGATCTGCACCGGCGAGGTGTGGGTGCGCAGCACGACGCCGGAGTCGTCGTCGCCCTGCCCCTCCCCCGTCCCCGCGGGCCGCGGGCCGCGGACGAAGAAGGTGTCCTGCTCGCTGCGCGCGGGGTGGTCGGGCGCGATGTTGAGCGCGTCGAAGTTGAACCACTCCGCCTCGACCTCGGGCCCCTCGGCCACCTCCCAGCTCATCGCCGTGAAGATGTCCTCGATGCGCTCGGAGAGCGTGGTCAGCGGGTGCCGGGCGCCGGCGGGCGAGCGGTCGTACGGCAGCGTGACGTCCACCGCCTCCTCGACCAGCACCCGGGCGTCGCGCTCCGCCTCCAGCTCCTCCTGCCGCCGCTTGAGGGCCTGGCCCACCTCGCCGCGGGCCCGGCCGACGCGCTTGCCCGCGTCCGCCTTGGCGTGCGGCGGCAGGGCGCCGATCTCGCGGTTGGCCAGCGCCAGCGGGGCGCGGTCGCCGGCGTGGGCGATCTTCACCTCGCGCAGCTCTGCGAGGTCCCCGGCCGCGGCGATGGCGGCGAGCGCCTCGTCGCGCACCCGGTCGATCTCTTCCGGTTTCAGTGCCTCGACCTCGACAGGGTCGTACGACTTGTTCGGTGCCGACATCTCTTCCCGTGCTTCCGGTTGGCTGGCTGCGCCCCGACCCGGCGGCCACGGCGGTGTGGGGCCACCCCCGGGCCGAAGGCTCTGGGGGAGAGCGTGGTCGCCGAGGGGCCGGGGGTCGAGTCTAGAGCCTGTCCCGCGGACTCGGTCCGCCGCCCGGAGGCGGTCGGGGTCCCGGGACACGAGCTCAGGGCGCGTGGACGTGGGTGTGGCCCGTGGGCGGGCGGCCGCTGCTCAGGCGAGGTGGGCCGGGGCGCCGACGGGCAACGTAAATCGAAAGCGGGCGCCGCCGCCGGGGGCGCGGCCGACCGTGATGATCCCGCCGTGGGCCTCCACGATGCCCTTGACGATGTACAGCCCCAGGCCGGTGCCGCCGCGCTTGCTGCCCCGCCAGAAGCGGGTGAAGACGCGGCTCATCGACTCCTCCGGGATGCCGGGGCCTTCGTCGCTCACGGTGACCTGGGTGCCTTCCCTGCCGTGGTTGAGAGTGGCGGGTGCCACCTCGATGGTGACAAGTCCCTCGCCGTGCCGCACGGCATTTTCCAGCAGGTTGCCCAGCACCTGGTCGACCTTGTCGGGGTCGGCCCACAGGTCGGGCAGCTCGCTCGGTACCAGGGTACGGAAGCGGGCCGGGTCCTGGCCCGCGGTGGTCTGCGCCTCCACGTGCCGGTGCACCGCGGCGACCACGTCGACGCGCTGCTTGCGCACCTCCAGCCGGCCGGAGTCGATGCGGGAGATGTCCAGCAGCTCGGCGATGAGCCGGGTGACGCGGTTGGCGTCGGCGTGCACGGTCTCCAGCATCAGCCGCTTCTGGTCGTCTGTGAACCGCTCCCACTTCGCCAGCAGCGTGGCGGTGAAGCCCTTCACGGACGTCAGCGGGGAGCGCAGCTCGTGCGCGACGGTGGCGATCAGCTCCGCGTGGCTGCGCTCGCTGCGCCGCCGGTCCTCCGTGCCGCGCAGGGTCAGCACGAGCTTGCGCACCGGGCCCGTGCGCCCGTCGCGTACGTAGCGGGCGGCGACCAGTACCTCGCGGTTGCCGGGCAGCAGCAGGTTGCGCTCGGGGTGGCCGGTGCGGATGGCCAGGCCCCCGTACGGGTCCGTCAGCCGCCACCAGCGGCGGCCCTTCAAGTCCTCCAGGGGGAGCGCCTCGGCGAGCGGGCGGCCGAGGACGGCGGCCGGCTCCAGGGCGGTGATCCGCGCGGCGGCCGCGTTGAAGCGCACCACGACGCCGCGCTCGTCGGCCACGACGAGCCCGTCCGGCAGATCGTCGGGCGCACAGCCGAGGTCCTTGGCCTCGGGCCCGTCATCTGCGCTCTCCACCCCATGAACCCCCTCCCGCGGACCGGGCGTTGGCCTGCCCGTACGGTCGACTCGCGGACCTAGAGCGGTCACCTTACCGGGCGGAGCCGACGGGACGGCACCCGCCGATCGGGCGGTGCGCCCGGGCCGAGGCGTAGAGGCACACGGCGGCGGCGGTGGCGAGGTTCAGGCTCTCGGCGCGGCCGTGGATCGGCACGCGCACGACGGCGTCGGCGAGCGCCCTGGTCTCCGCGGGCAGCCCCCACGCCTCGTTGCCGAAGATCCAGCCGGTCGGGGCGGCGAGGCCGCCGTCGTCCAGCTCGTCGTCGAGGTCCCGCTCCCCCGCGCCGTCCGCGGCCAGCAGCCGCACGCCCGCGGCGCGCAGCTCGGCGGCGGCCTGCTCGGCGGGCACGCCGGTGACGACGGGCAGGTGGAAGACGCTGCCGGCGGAGGCCCGTACGGCCTTGGGGTTGTACGGGTCCACGGAGGCGTCGGTCAGCACCACGGCGTCGGCCCCGGCGGCGTCGGCGCAGCGCAGCACGGTGCCGGCGTTGCCGGGGTCGCGGACGTGCGCGAGGACGGCGACGAGGCGGGGGCGGCCGGCGACGACGTCGGCCAGGGGCACGTCGAGGAACCGGCAGACGCCGACCAGGCCCTGCGGCGTCACGGTCTGCGAGAGCCCGGCCACGACCTCCTCCGCGGCGGCGTGCACGCGCACCCCCGCGGCGCGGGCCGACCCGACGATGTCCGCGTGCCGCTCCGCGGCGTCGGGGGTGGCGAACAGCTCGACCAGCGCGGGCCCTTCGCCGCCGGCCGCCCCCGCCCCGTACGCCACCGCCTCCCGGACGGCCTGCGGGCCCTCGGCGAGGAATCTGCGCTCCTTGGCCCGCCCGGCGCGGCGGAGCAGCTTGCGGGCGGCGGTGACGCGGGCGGAGCGCGGCGAGATCGGCTCGGGGGTGCCCATGGGCGTCGGTCAGACCTTTCGTACGGCAGGTTCCGGCAGCGGGACCGGCCCGCACGGACGGCAGAACCCGCAGGCCGGTGCGGCCTGCGGGTTCTCGGTACGTACCGCGCGAGCGCGGCGGCTCAGGCGGCGGACTTCGGCGCGTTGACGTCGCTGGGCAGCGCCTTCTGCGCCACCTCGACGAGCGCGGCGAAGGCACCGGCGTCGTTCACGGCCAGTTCGGCCAGCATCTTGCGGTCCACCTCGACGCCCGCGGCCTTCAGGCCCTGGATGAAGCGGTTGTAGGTGATGCCGTTGGCGCGGGCAGCGGCGTTGATCCGCTGGATCCAGAGCTGCCGGAAGTCGCCCTTGCGCTTCTTGCGGTCGTTGTAGTTGTAGACGAGGGAGTGGGTGACCTGCTCCTTCGCCTTGCGGTAGAGGCGGGAGCGCTGGCCGCGGTAACCGCTGGCCTGCTCGAGGATCGCCCGGCGCTTCTTCTGGGCGTTGATTGCCCGCTTGACGCGTGCCACTTGTTCACTCCTTGGGGCTGGGTCGCGTCGGCTGCGCGACCCGGAACGGCTGGGTCCCGGTCTCTTGAGTCGTCCTGCGCCCTGCCGGTGCAGGGCGGCGACTCACCTGCCGAGAAGCTTCTTGACCTTCTTGGCATCGGCCTTGGACAGTTCGACCGTGCCGGCGAGGCGCCGGGTCAGAGTCGACGGCTTGTGCTCCAGGTAGTGGCGCCGGTTGGCACGCTGACGCAGCACCTTGCCGGAGCCGGTCACGCGGAAGCGCTTCTTGGAACCACTGTGGGTCTTGTTCTTCGGCATCTCGCCGTTCACTCCTCGTCTTCGGCGCCTCCCGCCGCCCCGTAAAAAGGCATGCGGAAGCGTCAGACCGTCTTCGTACTACGTCTGCCGGACCCGGGGCCGGGTCCGAGATCAGGCCTCGGCGGGCTCCGCCGGGGCGGTGTCGTCGCCCCTGCGCTCGGCCTTGCGGGCAGCCTGGGCCTCGCGGGCTTCGGCCATCGCCTCGGTCTTCTTCTTGTGCGGACCGAGAACCATGATCATGTTGCGGCCGTCCTGCTTGGGGGTGGACTCCACGAAGCCCAGCTCCTGCACGTCCTCCGCAAGCCGCTGCAGCAGCCGCCGGCCCAGCTCGGGACGGGACTGCTCACGACCGCGGAACATGATCGTGATCTTGACCTTGTCACCCTGCTTGAGGAACCGCTCGACGTGACCCTTCTTGGTGTCGTAGTCGTGCGGGTCGATCTTCGGCCGGAGCTTCATCTCCTTGATGACCGTGTGCGCCTGGTTCTTGCGCGCCTCACGGGCCTTCATGGCCGACTCGTACTTGAACTTCCCGTAGTCCATCAGCTTGCACACCGGAGGACGGGCGTTCGCCGCCACCTCGACCAGGTCGAGGTCGTACTCCTGGGCAAGCTCCAGAGCCTTGGCGAGCGGGACGATGCCCACCTGCTCGCCGCTGGGGCCGACAAGTCGCACCTCGGGGACGCGAATCCGGTCGTTGATGCGGGGCTCGGCGCTGATGTGGCCTCCTCATTTCCACCACGCGACTGCCTGGCGGGCAACCGCGTCACGTTCTGTCTGCCGACCACCCGCCGCGGGCACAAAAAAGCCCCGGACGGGACGCAAATGCGGGCTCCGCCGGGGAGCACCACCGCAGAACGAGCCGCGGGGCGCTGAGACCGGTGACCCGCCGACCGGGGGCCGGAAGGTGGGAGATCGGAGCCTCCACTTGCGGGCCGGTCGCTCCTCTTTCCTGCATGGTGCGTCCGGCCGGTCGCTGTCAAGCATACCAGTGCCGCGGCAGACCCCGCACATCGGTGCGCGCGCCCGCGGCGCGGCTGCCGGTGCAGGTCGCGTACGGTCCGGTGCGGGCGCGGTGCGGGCCCGGTGCGGTCAGCCGAAGACCGGGCCCGTGTACGCCTCCCCCGGGCCGCTGCCCGGCTCGTCCGGGTGCTCGGACGCCTCGCGGAAGGCGAGCTGCAGCGACTTCAGCCCGTCGCGCAGCGGCGCCGCGTGGTACGAGCCGACCTCGGCGGCACCGGCCGTGACCAGCCCGGCGAGCGCGGTGATCAGCTTGCGGGCCTCGTCCAGGTCCTTGTGCGCGGCGCCGTCCTCGGCGAGCCCGAGCTTGACCGCGGCGGCGCTCATCAGGTGCACCGCCACCGTCGTGATCACCTCCACGGCGGGGACGTCGGCGATGTCGCGCGTCATCGCGTCGAAGTCGGGTCCTGCGTCGGCGCCGGGGCCGGTGTCGCTCATGGGGGCTCACTTCCTGGTACGGGACCGGAGGCCACCCTAACCAGCGCGGGGGCCGCGGCCGGGGGCGGGTGCAGGGCGATACCGGGCCGGGCTGAGGTGGCTAGCCGGCCGGGTGCAGTGGGAGCGGCTCGCCCGGGAGCGGGGTGTCCGGCGGCAGCAGGGCCAGGTCCAGGCCGCGGACCAGCCGGGCCCGCAGGGTGGCGTCGGCGGCCAGCGCCTCGGCGACGCCGCGGGCGACCTCGGCGGGGGCGGCGCCGGCGGCGGGGACGAGGGCCAGGGTGCCGTCGGCCTCGCCGGCGCGGGCCAGGGACGCGGCCCGTACCCCCGCGACCCCCGCGACCACGGCGGTGACCGCCGCGACGACGCCGGGGTCGGCCAGCGGGTCGGTGCTGCCGCGGCCCTCGGCGGCGGCGAGCAGCGCCGGGCCGGTCAGCTCGTACGGCACGGGCCCGGCGACGTCGAGGACGACGGTGTCGGCGCGCTCCGTGACGGCGGCGCGTACGGCCTGGGGCACCGGTACGGCCACGGGGCGGGCGGCGGGGTCCCAGCGGGCGAGCGCGGCGGTGGAGGTGAAGGCGGGCAGGGCCCGCCGGCCGCCAGGGGCTTCGAGGGTGGGCACCGCCATGTCGCTGGTCTTGTCGCGGCGCAGCCCGTCAGGGCCCTCCTCCGCCTCGCCGAGCAGCGCGACGACGGGGACCAGCACCCGTGTGCCGGCGAGGGCCGCGAGCACCCGGGGCGCGGCGGCGGGGTCGTCGGGGGCCTCGGCGTACGCGGTGAGGGCGGCGGCGAGGCCGGGGTCGGCGGAGCCGTCGTCGGCGGCGAAACCGGGGTCAGGAATGTTCTTCAGCGGCACCCGACGAGCCTAGCGGTGGCCCGTCGCCGCCCTGCGGGCGCGGTCCGCCGGGCGCGGGTGACGACCGCGGCGGCGCGGCCGGCGGCGGCGCGAAGGACGGGGGCTCGGGGCCGCGCCAGACGCCGGCCGCCCGGGACCGCGGGCCGCGCCACAGGAACCAGGCGCCCGCGATCAGCCCCACGCCTATGACTCCGGCGGCGAGCGCCAGTCCGTTGGGCCCGTCGTCCTCCGCGGTGACGAGCACCGGCGCCGCGCCGAAGCGCTTCTCGTCGTACGCGGCCGACTTCGGCTCCTGCGGCGCGGCCTTCAGCTCCCGCGCCGCCGCCACGGCGGCCGCCGCGTCCACCCGGCCGGAGCCCAGCTCGTCGCTGCGGCCGCCCTCGGGCGGGTCCTGCGCGGTGTCCCGCAGCAGGTCGCGGATCTGCCAGGGGGTGAGGTCGGGGTTGGCGGCGCGGACCAGCGCGGTGACGCCGGAGACGAACGCGGCGGCGGCGCTGGTGCCCCAGCCCTCGTAGTAGGTGCGGTCGGGGTCGGCGATGGCCACGTCGACACCCGGGGCGGAGACGGTGGCGTACCAGTGCTTGGTGGAGAAGTCGGCGCGCGCTCCCGACCGGTCGACGGCGGTGACGGCGATGACGCCGGGGTAGGCCGCGGGGTACGAGATGCGGTCGCCCTTCTCGCCGCTGTTGCCGGCGGACGACACCACGGTCACGCCCTTGCGCAGCGCGTACTGCACGGCGGCGTCCTCGCCGGGCTCGGGGTGCGCGGACTTGCTGTCGTCGCCGAGGGAGAGGTTGATGACGTCGGCGCCGTTGTCGACGGCCCAGCGGATGCCGTCGGCGAGCGCGCTGCCGCGGGTCTCGCGGGCCTTGCCGCGCTGCGCGTCACCGTCCTCCAGGATGACCCGTACCGGCAGGATCTTCGCCTCCGGCGCGACGCCCGTGACGCCCTCGGCGGCGCCGGGGCCGTGGCCGTGCGCGGCGATGATGCCGGCCATGGCGGTGCCGTGCCGGGCCCAGGAGTCGTCGCCGCGGCGGGCGCCGAAGCCGACGAAGTCCTTGCCGTCCAGCACCTGCCCGGTGAGGTCGGGGTGGCCGGCGTCGACGCCCGTGTCGAGTACGGCGACGGTGATGCCCTCGCCCCGAGTGGTGTCCCACGCCTCGGGGGCGCGGACGTCGTCGAGGCCCCACTGGAGCGACTGGAGGCCGTCGGCGTGCGCGGGCGCGGCGGCGGTGCCGAGCAGGGCGGCGGTGGCCAGCGCGGCGAGGAGCGCGGCGGCGCGGCGGCGTGCGCGCGGCGGCCGGGTCACCGCGGGGACTCCGTCGCCTGGGCGGAGGTCTTGCGCAGGCCGCGCTCGACGCGGTCGGCGATGCCCTCGGCGTCGTGGCCGAGGCCGGCCTGCGCGGGCGCGGTGGTCGCGCCGGGGTGGACGGCCTCGTTGGCGGGCTGCGGCCCGGCGACGGCGCGGCCGTCGGCGAAGCCGGTGACGGCGTACAGGACGACGGGGGCGTCGGACAGGACGCGTACGGTCCAGGTCGCGCGCTGCTCGTCGCCGAAGCCGGCGGCGGGGCCGCCCTCCGTGCCGTACGCGCTCGGCAGCATGTCCTCCCGCGTGTCCAGGCCGCGGTCCTCGAAGCGGTCCTCGAACCGGCCCATCTTCGCGGTGCCCGCCGTGGTGAAGACCAGCCCGACGGTGGTGACGCTGCTGCGGGTGGCGTCCGCGTACGTGGCGCGCAGCAGCTTCTCGCAGCCGACGCGGCGCAACTCCCGTGCCAGCGCCGCGTCGAGGCCCTCCTTGCAGTCGGCGGGCGGGGCGACGGCGACGCGCACCCAGACGCGGTCGGCGCCGCCGGGGCCCGCGCCGTCGCCTTCGAGCCGGGGCGGGAAGAGCGTGTCGACGGGGGCGGTGTGCCACAGGTCGCGGGCCACCTCGTACGCACCGGGCCTGGCCTGCGCCTCGGGCCCGTCGCTGAGCAGGCTGCCGGTGGCGGCCCCGGCGACGAGCCCGACGCCCGTGACGAGGGCGACCGCGGCGGCCACCGTGCGCGCGACGGTCCGCCGTTCCGCGGGCGGCTCCGGCTCGGGGCGCGGGATGTCGGAGGGGAGCACGGACGCCATGTGCAGGGGGGCGCCGACGGGCGTGGGCGGCTCGGCGGGCACGGGCGGGGCGTACGGCCGCGGCGGGTGGTGCGGGGTGCGGGGCCCGGCGGACGGCGGGGGCGCAGCCGGCGGGGTCCCCCCGGACCCGGTCGGCGCGGTCGGCGCGGCGGCCGCGGACTCGGCGGCGGGCGGCGCGGGTTGGGCCGGCGGCGCGGTGCGCGGGGGGCATGCGGGATCGGCGGCCGGAGCCGGCCCGGAGGGCCGTGCCGCGGTGCCGGAGGTACCCGCCGGTCCGGCGGACTCCGCACCCTGTCGCGGCGGGGCCGCGGGCGGGGAGTCCGGCGACGGCGGGGCCGCGGGAGTCTGCTCTGCGTCAGTGCTCAACAGCCCCCTCACTCCCCTCCTGTGAGTAGCCCCCGGATGACCTGCTGACAGGCGCTCGCGACACTCTACTGGGCTCCCGCGACGGACGGTGCGCCGCCCGAATGCCTCATCCTGTCCGTACCCACTACCGCCTCCCGGCCACGCGGTGGCAGGCTTCCCCCATGCCGGACCACACCGCCTCCCGCCCGGACCACGCGGCGCTGCGCGCCCGCTACGACCGCGCGACGGCCCACCTCGACGCCCCCTTCGCCGCCGTCGACGCCGAGGCGTTCGACGCGAACGCGGCCGGTCTCGTGCGCCGCGCGGCGGGCAAGCCGGTCCGGGTGGCGACCAAGTCGGTGCGCTGCCGGGCGCTGCTGGAGCGGGTCCTCGCCAAGCCGGGCTTCGCGGGGGTGATGTCCTTCACGCTGGCGGAGTCGCTGTGGCTGGCGCGCTCCGGCTTCGAGGACGTGCTGCTGGCCTACCCGTCCGCGGACCGCGCCGGCTTCGCCGAGCTGGCCGGCGACCCGAAGCTGGCCGCCGCGGTGACGGTGATGGTGGACGACCCCGCGCAGCTGGACCTCGTGGACGCGGCACGCGGGCGGGGGCGCGAGGAGGTGCGCGTCTGCCTGGAACTGGACACCTCGCTGCGGCTGCTCGGGGGCCGGGTGCGCGTCGGCGCCCGCCGCTCCCCGCTGTCCGGCGCGGCCTCGCTGGCGGCGGTGGCCCGCGAGGTGGTGCGCCGGCCGGGCTTCCGGCTGGTGGGGCTGATGGCGTACGAGGGGCACATCGCCGGCGTCGGTGACGACGTCCCCGGGTGGCCGCTGACGTCGCGCGGGATACGGCTGATGCAGTCGGTGGCCCGGCGGCAGCTCGCCGTGCGGCGGGCGGAGGCGGTGGCGGCGGTGCGCCGGGTCGCGGACCTGGAGTTCGTCAACGGCGGCGGTACGGGCAGCGTGCAGTACACCGCCGCGGAGGACGCGGTCACCGAGGTGGCCGCCGGCTCGGGGCTGTACCAGCCGCGGCTGTTCGACCACTACACGGCGTTCGACGGCCGCCCCGCCGCCGTCTTCGCGCTGCCCGTCGTGCGCCGGCCGGGCGTCGGCGTCGTCACCGTCCTCGGCGGCGGCTACCCCGCCTCCGGCCCCGCCGGCTCCGACCGGCCGCCCGTGCCGTACCTGCCGCAGGGGCTGCGCTACGACCGGCAGGAGGGCGCCGGCGAGGTGCAGACCCCGCTGCTCGGCCCGCCCGCCGACGACCTGCTGATCGGCGACCGGGTGTGGTTCCGGCACGCCAAGGCGGGCGAGCTGTGCGAGCGGTTCGACGCGCTGCACCTCATCGAGGGCGAGCGCGTCACGGAGACGGTCCCGACGTACCGCGGCGAGGGCCGCACGTTCCTCTAGGACCCGACCGACCTCCAGGACCCGACCGACGCGGCCCCCGGGCGGTTTGCGCCTACAGCGGCGTGACGTACGCGCCCGCGATGCCGCCGTCGACCAGGAACTCCGCGGCGTTGACGAACGACGCGTCGTCGCTCGCCAGGAACGCCACCGCGGCGGCGATCTCCTCCGCCTCCGCGAAGCGGCCCGCGGGGATGTGCACCAGCCGCCGGGCCGCGCGCTCCGGGTCCTTGGCGAACAGCTCCTGGAGCAGCGGGGTGTTGACCGGCCCGGGGCACAGGGCGTTCACGCGGATGCCCTCGCGGGCGAACTGCACGCCCAGCTCGCGGGACATGGCCAGCACGCCGCCCTTGGAGGCGGTGTAGCTGATCTGGGAGGTGGCGGCGCCCATGACGGCCACGAAGGAGGCGGTGTTGACGATGGAGCCGCGGCCCTGGCGCTGCATGTACGGGATGGCGGCCTTGCAGCACAGGTAGACGGAGGTGAGGTTGACCTCCTGCACGCGGCGCCAGGCGTCGATGTCGGTGAGGAGGATGGAGTCGTCCTCGGGCGGCGAGATGCCGGCGTTGTTGAACGCGACGTCGACCGAGCCGTACGTCTCGTACGCGGTCCGGAACAGCGCCTCGACGTCCTCGGGGACGGTGACGTCGGTCCGTACGAACAGGCCGCCGGCGGCCTCGGCCGCCGCCTTTCCCGCGGTCTCGTCGATGTCGGCGCAGACGACGTGGGCGCCCTCCGCCGCGAGCCGGCGGGCGGTGGCCAGGCCGATGCCGCTGCCGGCTCCGGTGACGACGGCGGTGCGGCCGGGCAGCCTGCGGCAGACGGGGGTCTCGTCGGTCAACGTGCTCACTCCTCGGTGCTGATGAAGACGTTCTTGGTCTCGGTGAACGACGCGAGCGCGTCCGGGCCCAGCTCGCGGCCGAGGCCGGACTGCTTGAAGCCGCCGAAGGGGGTCCAGTAGCGCACGCTGCTGTGCGAGTTGACCGAGAGGTTCCCCGCGGCCACGGCGCGCGAGACGCGGACGGCGCGGGCGGTGTCACGGGTCCACAGCGAGCCCGAGAGGCCGTACGGGCCGGCGTTGGCGAGGCGTACGGCGTCGGCCTCGTCCTCGAAGGGGTGGACGACGGCGACCGGGCCGAAGACCTCTTCGCGGCTGACCGGGTCGTCGGGCGGCGCGTCGGTGAGGACGGTGGCGGGGTACCAGTAGCCGGGGCCCTCGGGGACGGTGCCGCGGATGGCGGCGGGGCGGGACTCGGGGACGTGGCCGCGGACCCGGTCGCGGTGGGCTGCGGAGATCAGCGGGCCCATCTGCGTGCCGGCGTCGGCGGGGTCGCCGGCGGTGAAGGCGAGGACGGCGGGCTCCAGCAGGGCGAGGAAGCGGTCGTACACGCTGCGCTGGACGAGGATGCGGCTGCGGGCGCAGCAGTCCTGGCCGGTGTTGTCGAGGAACGAGGCGGGGGCGGCGGCCGCGGCGCGCTCCAGGTCGGCGTCGGCGAAGACGATGTTCGGGCTCTTGCCGCCGAGTTCGAGGGTGACGCGCTTGACCTGTTCCCCGCAGCGCGCGGCGATGCGCTTGCCGGCGGCGGTGGAGCCGGTGAACACGATCTTCGCGACGTCCGGGTGGTCGACGAGCGCCGCGCCCGCGACCGGTCCCGCGCCCGGCACGACCTGGAACAGCCCTTCCGGCAGGCCCGCTTCGAGCGCCAGCTCGGCGAGCCGCAGCGCGGTCAGCGGGGTAGTCTCGGCGGGCTTGAGCACGACGGCGTTGCCGGCGGCGAGCGCGGGGGCGGCGCCCCAGGCGGCGATGGGCATGGGGAAGTTCCACGGGGCGATGACGCCGACGACGCCGAGCGGTTCGGCGAAGGTGACGTTGAGCCCGCCGGCCACCGGGATCTGGCTGCCGGTCAGGCGCTCCACTCCCCCGGCGGCGTAGTCGAGGAGGTCGCGTACGTTGCCCGCCTCCCAGCGGGCGGCGGCCACCGGGTGCCCGGCCTCGGTGACCTCCAGCCGGGCGAGTTCCTCGATCCGGGCGTCGACCTCGGCGGCGAAGCGGCGCAGCAGCCGGGCCCGGTCGCCGGGGGCGAGGGCGGCCCAGCTCCGCTGGGCGGCGGCGGCGCGGGCGACGGCGGCGTCGACCTCGGCGGAGCCGGCGGCGGGGACGGTGGCGACGGCCTCCTCGGTGGCGGGGTTGACGACGGTGTGCTCGTGCGGCGCGGGGGGTGGCGGTGCCGCTGGTGCCGATGGTGCCAAGGGGTTCGACCTCACATGCGCTCGAAGGACCGGAAGCGTTCCCAGTCGGTGACGGCGGTGTCGTACGCCTCCTGCTCGACCCGCGCCATGTTGCGGTAGTGGCGTACGACGTCCTCGCCGAACGCGTCGCGGGCCAGGGTGCTGCCGCTCCACAGCTCGGCGGCGTCCCGGAGGGTGGCGGGGACGTGCGCGGCGTCGCCGGTGTAGGCGTTGCCGGTGCAGGCTTCCGGGAGTTCGAGCTTCCGCTCGACGCCGTGCAGCCCGGCGGCGATCATCCCGGCGACGGCGAGGTACGGGTTGACGTCGCCGCCCGGCAGCCGGTTCTCCAGCCGCAGCGAGCCGCCGTGGCCGACGACGCGGATGGCGCAGGTGCGGTTGTCGGGGCCCCAGGCGACGGCGGTGGGGGCGAAGGAGCCGGGGCGGAAGCGCTTGTAGGAGTTGATGTTCGGGGCGTAGAGGAGGGTCAGCTCGGGCAGGCAGGCGAGCTGTCCGGCGACGAAGTGCCGCATGGTCTCGGACATGCCGTACGGGGCGTCACCGCCGTCGGGGGCGTCGGACCCGGCGGGGGCGGCGAAGACGGGGGCGCCGTCGGCGTCGCGTACGGACAGGTGGATGTGGCAGGAGTTGCCCTCGCGCTCGTCGTACTTGGCCATGAAGGTCAGCGCCGTGCCCTGCTGGGCGGCGATCTCCTTGGCGCCGGTCTTGTAGATGCTGTGCTGGTCGCAGGTGGTGAGCGCGTCGTCGTAGCGGAAGGCGATCTCGTGCTGGCCGAGGTTGCACTCGCCCTTGGCGGACTCCACGGTCATACCGGCGGCGGCCATCTCGTTGCGGATGCGGCGCAGCAAGGGCTCGACGCGGCCGGTGCCGAGGACGGAGTAGTCGACGTTGTACTGGTTGGCGGGGGTCAGGTCCCGGTACGCGCTGCTCCACGCCTGCTCGTAGGTGTCCTTGAAGACCATGAACTCCAGCTCCGTGCCCGCGTACGCGGTCCAGCCGCGCTCGGCGAGCCGGTCGAGCTGGCGCCGCAGCACCTGCCGCGGCGAGGCGGTGACCGGGGTGCCGTCGTGCCACGCGAGGTCGGCGGTGACCATGGCGGTGCCGGGGTGCCAGGGGATGCGGCGCAGGGTGGCGAGGTCGGCGTGCATGGCGAAGTCGCCGTAGCCGCGCTCCCAGGACGACATCTCGTAGCCGTCGACGGTGTTCATGTCGGCGTCCACGGCGAGCAGGTAGTTGCAGCCCTCGGTACCGTGCGCCATGACCTCGTCGAGGAAGAAGCGCGCGGCGAAGCGCTTGCCCTGGAGCCTGCCCTGCATGTCCGTGAAGGCCAGGACTACGGTGTCCAGCTCGCCGGCCTCGACGAGCCGGCGCAGTTCGGCCACGGGTAGTGCGGGGGTGCGTGCGGAGTCGGTCACGGGAGCGGTCTCCTCTTCTGCGGACGTCTTAAGGTATGCATGGATACCTTTGGTTGGGAAGTAGGCGGGACGAGCGGGTCGGAGGGCGGGGTCGGGATGAGGGCGTTCACCAGCGCGGCGGCCGGAGACGGGCTGCGGACCGTACTGCGTCCGGTGCGCGCGGGCAACGGATTCGAAGAGGCACTGGAGCAGATACTGCAGGTGCTGCGCCTGGGCCTGGTGCCGCCGGGCGAGCGGCTGCCCGCGGAGCGGGAGTTGGCCGAACGGCTGCGGATCAGCCGGGTGACGCTGCGCGACGTCCTGAAGGTGCTGGCGGACGAGGGCCTGGTGGAGAGCCGCCGGGGGCGCTACGGGGGGACGTTCGTCAGGGAGCGCACGCCCGCACGCCGGGACGCGCAGGAGGAGTTGCGCCGGCGCACGGAGCGTACGGACCTGGAGGACGTGCTCCGCTTCCGCGAGGTGCTGGAGACGGGCGCCGCGGAACTGTGCGCCGGCACCGGGCTGGCGGCGGAGCAGCGGGCCCGGCTGCACGCCGCGCTCCAGGCCACGAAGGACGCGCCGCTCGGCGACTACCGGCGGCTGGACACCCTGCTGCACCTGACCCTGGCCGAACTCGCGGGCTCACCGAGGCTCGCGGCGCAGTACGCCGCCGTCCGGGCCTCCGTCAACGACCTGCTGGACTGCATCCCGCTGCTGGTGCGGAACCTGGAGCACAGCCAGGCGCAGCACGCCGCGCTCGTCGGGGCGGTGCTCGACGGCGATCCGGACACCGCCCGCGAGGTGATGCGGGAGCACTGCGCCGGCACGGCGGCGCTGCTGCGCGGCTTCCTGGGCTGAGCGGCACCCCGGCCGCCGGGCCCCGTAACAGGACGTTCATGCACGGGGCTTGCGCTCGTCACCCCGGCGCCGCAAAGGTATGGGGCCACACCATTGCTGGGTCCCCCACCGTCCGTTGAGGCAGGAGCGGCACCATGAGCGAAGGCACCGAGTCCCGCACGGCACCGCCCGGCCCGCGCGCCGCCCCCGACGGCCCCGGCGCCGCCCCGGGACCCGGCCCCGACCCGGGCTCGGGTCCCGCCGGGCACGCCGCCGCGGACGACGCCTACCTCCAGCGCCGCGCGCTGCGCGCCGGCAGCGCCGGGCCGCTGCTGCTCACCGGCCTCGGCGTGGCGTACGTCGTCTCCGGCGACTTCTCCGGCTGGAACTTCGGCCTGGCGGAGGGCGGGTTCGGCGGCCTGGCCATCGCCGCGCTGCTCATGGGCGTGATGTACACCTGCCTGGTCTTCGCCCTCGCGGAGCTGGCCGCGGTCCTGCCCACGGCGGGCGGCGGCTACGGCTTCGCCCGCAAGGCGCTGGGCCCCTGGGGCGGGTTCATGACCGGCACGGCGATCCTCATCGAGTACGTCCTCGCACCGGCCGCGATCGTCATCTTCATCGGCGACTACGTCGAGTCGCTGGAGCTGTTCGGCCTCACCTCCGGCTGGCCCGTCTACCTCGCCTGCTTCGTCCTCTTCCTCGGCATCCACCTGTGGGGCGTCGGCGAGGCGCTGCGCTTCAGCCTCGTGGTGACCGCCGTCGCAGTCGCGGCGCTGCTCATCTTCGCCGTCGGCGCCCTCACCGAGTTCAGCGCCGGCTCGCTGAACGACATCCCCGTCGACGACGGCGCCCTCGGCGCCAACTCCTGGCTGCCGTTCGGGATCATGGGCATCTGGGCGGCGTTCCCGTTCGGGATGTGGTTCTTCCTCGGCGTCGAGGGCGTGCCGCTGGCGGCGGAGGAGACGAAGGACCCGTCCCGTACGCTGCCGCGCGCGATGGCCTGGGCGATGGGCGTGCTGCTGCTGCTCGCCGTCGTCACCTTCATCGCCGCGGCCGGCGCCCGCGGTTCCGCCGCCGTGCAGGGCGCGGGAAACCCGCTGGTGGAGGCGCTGCAGCCGGACGGCGAGGCGACGGCGCTCAGCCGGTTCGTCAACTACGCGGGCCTCGCCGGGCTCGTCGCGTCGTTCTTCTCCCTGATCTACGCCGGCTCGCGCCAGCTCTTCGCGCTCTCCCGGGCCGGCTACCTGCCGCGCGTCCTGTCCCTCACCTCCCGCCGCAAGGCCCCGTACCTGGGCCTGCTCGTGCCCGGCGCCATCGGCTTCGCGCTCGCGGCCGGGACCGGGGACGGGGCGCGGATGCTGAACGTCGCGGTGTTCGGGGCCACCATCTCGTACGCGCTGATGGCGCTCTCGCACATCGTGTTGCGCCGCCGCGAGCCGGGGCTGCACCGCCCGTACCGCACGCCGGGCGGGGCGCTGACGTCCTCGGTGGCGTTCGTGCTGGCGCTGTCGGCGCTGGTGGCGACGTTCCTGGTGGACAAGTGGGCGGCGATGATCGCGGGCTGCGTGTACGCGGTGGCCGTGGGGTACTTCGCCCTCTACAGTCGGCACCGTCTGGTCGCGGCGGCGCCCGAGGAGGAGTTCGCGGCGCTGGCGGCGGCGGAGGCCGAGCTGGAACGCACCGCCGGGAAGGAGAAGTGATGGACCGGCCCCTGATCGGCATCTCCACCTACCTCCTCGACGAGGCCCGGTGGGGCGACTGGCGGCTGCCCGCCGCCCTCCTGCCCGCCGGCTACCACCGCCTCGTCCAGCGCGCCGGCGCCCTGGCCGTGCTGCTGCCGCCGGACGCCCCGGCCCGCGCGCCGGAAACGCTGCGGCGCCTGGACGGCCTGGTCGTCGCGGGCGGCCCGGACCTGGACCCGGCCCGCTACGGCGCCGCGGCGGACGCCCGAACGGACCCGGTCACCCCGACGTCGCGCAAGCGGGACACCTGGGAGCTGGCCCTGATCGACGCGGCCCTGGCGGCGGAGCTGCCGCTGCTGGGGATCTGCCGCGGGGCGCAGTTGCTGAACGTCGCGCGCGGCGGCACCCTGCGCCAGCACCTGGACGGCCACCGCGAACGCCCCGGGGTCTTCGGCGCGCACGAGGTCAAGCCGGTCCCGGGCACGCGGCTCGCCGCGCTGCTGCCGGAGGCGGTGACGGTCCCGGCGTACCACCACCAGGCGGTGGCGGACCTGGGCGACGGCCTGGTCGCGTCGGCGTACGCGGCGGACGGGGTGGTCGAGGCGCTGGAGCTGCCGGAGGCGCGGAGCTTCGCGCTGGGGGTGCAGTGGCACCCGGAGATGGGCGAGGACGTGCGGGTGATGGCGGGTCTGGTGGCGGCGGCGCGCGGCTGACCGGCCTCAGCCGGCGGGCTTGCGGACGATGCCGCCGTACTCGTACACGGGCTTGCTGTGCTTCGTCGTGCCGAGGTAGGGCCTGAGGGACGGGTCGACGGGGGCCAGCGGCGGCTGGAACCGGTCGGGCCGCCAGTCGACGAGGTCCACGAGCCCGGGCTCGACCGGGTCCAGGCCCGCCACGAGGGCGTCGACCTCGGCGGGCGTCCGGGTCTGCCACGGGATGCCCTTGGCGCGGACGCTCTCCGTCATCGCGGCGCTGGTGGCGGGGTCGTCGGTCACCACCTGCGACAGGCAGACGCAGCTGCCGGGCCGCGCGCGGTCGAGCACGGCGCCGAGCACGCCGACGGGGTCGTCCTCGTCGGGTACGTGGTGCATGACCGACAGGTAGAGAACGGCGAGCGGTTCGTCGTAGTCGAGGAGCCGGGTGACGAGCGGGTCGTCGAGGATGGTGCCGGGGTCGCGGAGGTCGCCGTCGACGACGATGGTGGAGGCGTCCTCGGCGAGCAGCGCGCGGCCGTGGGCCAGGACGATGGGGTCGTTGTCGACGTACACGACGCGGGCGTCGGGGGTGAAGCGCTGGGCGACCTGGTGGACGTTGTTGTCCGTGGGCAGTCCGCAGCCCATGTCGAGGAACTGCCGGATGCCGGCCTCCTGCACGAGCCAGCGCACGGCCCGGTAGAGGAACTGCCGGTTCTCGCGGGTGATGTCGAGCCCGGCGGGGAACTCCTTGAGCTGCTTGAGGGCGAACTCCCGGTCGACGGCGTAGTTGTCCTTGCCGCCGAGGAGCCAGCCGTAGACGCGGGCGGACGTCGGCTGCTCGACCGACACGCCGGGTATGAAGGACTCGTCGTCTGCTGACACCACGTGCTCCCCGCGTCCACTCGACGCCTCGAAGATCGAGACAGGTTGGCACGAGGGTATCCCAGCGGCCCGCCCCCCGCAGGGGGTGCGGACGGCGGGGTGCGGGCGCCGCGGGGCGCCGGTACGCGCCCGCCGGGCGCGGCCGGGACGGGGCGGTGCCGAGCGCCCCGTCCCGGTGCGGCCGTCAGGCCGCCTGCGGGCCGAGGAGCGCGGCGAACCGGTCCAGGTACAGCGGCCAGCCGTCGTCGGAGCCGACGCCGTCCGCGACGGACCGCCAGCCGGGGCCGTGCCGCTCGATGCCCCGGTGCTCCAGCTCGACGCGGGTGCGGTCCGGGGTTTCCGCGACGAACCGGACCTCCACCTCGCTGGCGTTCTCCGGGTCGGCCTCCAACTGCCAGCTGGGGCCGATGTCCCAGCTGAACACCACCCGCACCGGCGGCTCGTACGCCAGCACGCGGGCCCAGCGGCACTCGCTGCCGTCCTCGGCCCGGTCGTAGATGTGGCCGCCCACCCGCGGCTCGAAGACGGTCTCGGCGATGGGCTTGCCGAGAAGGTTGTGCTCCGGCGGCTTGAAGTCGCCGAACCGCTCGGTGAAGGCGGTGAACGCCTTCTCCAGGGGTGCTGCGACGACCGTCTGCCGTCGCACCACGGGGTTGTCCCGCGTCGTCATGGCTTCTCCTCACGCTGGTCTCGTCCGCCGGTGCCGCGGCCTTCCGCGACATCCTCGTATCCGGTCAGGGCGCGGCTCCAGAACGTCTCCAGCTGGTCCCTGAGCGCGGCGACTCCCGCCGGGTCGAGCCGGTAGATCCGCCTCGTGCCCGCGGTGCGCTCCGTCACCAGTCCCGCGTTCTTGAGCACCTTCAGATGCTGAGAGACGGCCGGCCTGCTGACCGGCAGCTCCTCCGCGAGCTCTCCGACCGCGCGCTCCCGCTCGGCCAGGCAGGCGATGATCGCCCGCCTGGTGGGATCGCCCACCGCGCTCCACCCGTCGTCCGGTTCGTAAGTCGCCACGAACGGTAAGCATAGACTTACGAATACGCGAGCGCAAGGGAACCCGCCGCGGCTACGCGCCCTTCCCGGTCCGCGTCAGGGACAGCAGGTCCCTGGCCGGTCCTGACGGCCGCTGGCCCCGCGGCCACACCGCCCGCAGCGCCCGGGTCAGGTCCAGCCCCGACACCCCCACCGCCACCAGCCGCCGAGCCGCCACCTCGTCCGCCACCGCCAGCTCCGAGAGCACCGCGGGCCCCGCCCCCGTGACCGCCGCCGACTTCACCGCCGTCGTCGACGCCAGCTCCAGCAGCGGCACCCCCAGCCCGCCGTACGGGGCCAGCGCCTCGTCCAGCACCTGCCGGGTGCCCGACCCCTGCTCCCGCAGCACCAGCGCCGCCCCCGCCAGCTCCGCCGGCGGCAG
Source organism: Streptomyces aculeolatus (assembly GCF_020400605.1). GTDB lineage: Bacteria > Actinomycetota > Actinomycetes > Streptomycetales > Streptomycetaceae > Streptomyces > Streptomyces aculeolatus. The sequence goes on from NZ_JAINRD010000008.1 coordinate 241,249, forward strand.
CCCCCGCCGCCGGCGTGCCCACGGATGCGACGGCGCCACCACGACCAGCAGCCGGTCGTGCCCGATCACCGCGCCGTCCAGCCCCTCCGGCACCCCCGAGCCCTCCACGAACCCCAGGTCCGCCGCCCCGGCGCGGACCTGTGCCGCCACCGCCACCGAGTTCCCCGCCTGCAGCGACACCGCCGTCTCCGGCCGTGCCGCGCGCAGCGCGACCAGCCACCCCGGCAGCAGGTACTCCGCGACGGTCAGGCTCGCCGTCACCCGCAGCCGCGAGTCGCGCCGCCCGCGCAGCGCGGCCGCGCCCGCGTCGAACGCCTCCGCCGCCTCCACCACCCGCCGGGCCCACTCCGTCACCACGCCGCCCGCGTCCGTGAGCCGCGAGCCGGCCGGCGAGCGGTGGACGAGCGCGACGCCGAGCTGCCGCTCCATGGACCGGATGCGGGCGCTGGCGGCGGGCTGGCTCACGCCGACGGCCTTCGCCGCCCGCCCGAGGCTGCCCAGCCGGGCGACGGCGAGCAGCAGCTCCAGCGCCGCCAGGTCCGGCACCCGGCGGGCCAGCGACGGCTCCGGGGCATCCCCGGCCTCGTACTCACTCATAACCCCAGCTTATGAGCCGATAGCGGATCGGTCCCTACCGGCCGCCCGCCGCCCCGGCGAGGCTGGCGCCATGGCCGCCACCGCGCTCGTACGCCCCCGCCCCGCCACCCGCGCACACCGGCGGCTCTCCACCCGCGACCTCGGCCCCAACTGGTACGCGGGCGTCATGGGCACCGCCATCGTCGCCACCGCGGGTGCCGCGCTCGGCCTGCCGGCCGCCGCCCTCGTGCCCGTCTGGGCACTGTCGGCCGTCCTCCTCGCCGTGCTGCTGGCCGCGCGCGCCGTGCACTGGGCCCGGCACCCGGACCGCGCCCGCGAGCACCTTGCCGATCCCGCGGTCGCGCCGTTCTACGGGTGCCTGTCGATGGCCCTGCTCGCGGTCGGCGCCGCGACGACCGCCGTGGGCGGGCGGGCGACGGGCGCGGACGCGGCGTTCGCCGTGCACGCCGGGCTGTGGACGGCCGGTACCGCGGTGGGGCTGGCGGCCGCGGTCGCCGTGCCGTATCTGATGGTCGTACGCCACCGGGTGCGCCCCGGCGACGCCTCGCCGGTGTGGCTGCTGCCGGTCGTGGCGCCGATGGTGTCGGCCGCGACGGGCCCGGCGCTGGCCCCGCGGCTGCCGGCGGGGCAGTGGCGGGAGTCGCTGGTGCTGGGGTGCTTCGCGATGTTCGGGATGAGCCTGCTGGCGACGCTGCTGATCCTGCCGCTGGTCTTCGCCCGGCTGGTCGAGCGGGGGCCGCTGCCGCTCGCGCTGACACCGGCGCTGTTCCTGGTGCTGGGGCCGCTCGGGCAGTCGACGACGGCGGCGGGGGCACTGGCGGACGGCTCGGCGGCGGTGCCGGGGGCGTTCGCGACGCTGTACGGGGTGCCGGTGCTGGGGTTCGCGCTGCTGTGGCTGGCGGTGGCGGGCGCGATGGTCGTACGGGCGGCGCGGCGCGGCATGCCGTTCGCGCTGACCTGGTGGGCGTTCACGTTCCCGGTCGGCACGTGCGTGACGGGCGCGGTGGCCCTGGCGGAGCACACCGGACTCACGGCGTTCCGCGGGCTGGCAGTGCTGCTGTACGGGCTGCTGGTGGCGGCCTGGCTGACGGCCGCGGTGCGCACCGGGGCGGCGGTGGCCCGCGGCGGGCTGCTCGCGGCCCCGGCCCCGGTTCCGGAGCGGACCGTAGCCTGAGCGCATGGCGCGCAGACGTGTGGTGTCCCTGGTCCCGTCGCTGACCGAGGCGGTCGCCGTCTCGGCGCCCGGCGTCCTCGTCGGCGCCACCGACTGGTGCAGCCACCCGGCGGGGCTGGACGTCGCCCGGGTCCGGGGGACGAAGAACCCGGACGTCGAGCGGATCGTCGCGCTGGCCCCGGACCTGGTGGTCGCGAACGAGGAGGAGAACCGCGCGCCCGACCTCGCCGCGCTGCGGGCGGCGGGCCTGGAGGTGCTGGTCACCGAAGTCCGCACGCTGGAGCAGGCGTTCGCAGAGCTGGCCCGGGTGCTGGCGGCGTGCGGGGCGGCGGCGCGACCGGACTGGCTGGCCGCCGCGGAGGCGGCGTGGCGGGACGTACGGCCGCCGGCCGCGCGCCGGCCCGCGGTCGTGCCGGTGTGGCGGCGGCCGTGGATGGTGCTGGGCCGGCAGACGTTCGCCGGGGACCTGCTGGCGCGGCTGGGGGTGGCGAACGTGTACGCGGGGCACGCGGAGCGGTATCCGCGGGTGCCGCTCGCGGAGTTGCGGGGCAGCGGGGCGGAGCTGGTGGTGCTGCCCGACGAGCCGTACGCGTTCGCCGCCGACGACGGTCCGGAGGCGTTCCCGGGGCTGGCGGCGGCGCTGGTGAGCGGGCGGCATCTGACGTGGTACGGGCCGTCGCTGGCGCGGGCGCCCGAGGTGCTGGGCGCGGCGCTGCACGGGACGTGAGGAGCACACGCGCGGGCGCCCCGCCGCCCCCTCGGAAGGGGGCGGCGGGGCGCGGGCCGGTGAGGCTTCCTCCGGTCAGGACAGCGGTGCGATCCTGTCGATGACCTCGGGGTTGTCGTCCAGCCACTTGCGGGCGGACTCCTTCTCCTTGCCGGTGCCGCCGTTCTGGATCTCGACCTCCAGCGAGGACAGCTCCTCCTCGGAGAGCTTGAAGTCCTTCAGCCACTTGTGGAACTCCGGGAAGTCCTCGGCGAAGTCCTTCTTGGCCACGGTGTGGATGTCGTCGCCCTCGCCCCAGGCCCCCTTCGGGTCCTCCAGCTTGGTCAGGTCCCACTTGCCGTAGGCCCAGTGCGGCGACCAGAGCGTGACGACGATGGGCTCCTTCTTGTCGTACGCGCGCTCCAGCTCGGCGAGCATCGAGGAGGTGGACGAGGAGACGACCTCCCAGTCCTCCAGGCCGTACTCGTTGACGACCTTGTCCTGGAGGATCCCCATCATGCCGGCGCTGGCCTCGATGCCGATGATCTTCCCGTCGAACTCGCCCTTGTGGTCCTTCAGGTCCTCGAGGGACTTGATGTCCTTCATGTACGACGGGACGGACAACTCCAGCGTCGTCGGCCCGTACCACGAGCCGATATCGGTGAGGTCGTCGCCGAATCTCTCCCAGTACTGCTCGTGCGTGACCGGCAGCCAGGCGTCGAACTGCACGTCCATCTGGCCCTCGGCGAGCGCCGTGTAGAGCGGGCCGGGGTCGAGCTGCTTGACGTTGGTCTTGTAGCCGCGGTCCTCCAGCACGTTCTGCCACAGGTACGTGGAGGCGATGGCCTCGTCCCACGGGAAGTACCCGAGGTTCACGGTCTTGCCCGCGTCCTTGCCCTGGGTGCCGCCGCCGCTGCCGCCCTCGGGCAGCGGGGCGATCTTGTCGACGTAGCCCTTGTTCTGGTCCAGCCAGGCGCGGACGGCCTCCTGCTCCTTGCCCTCGCCGGCCTCGACGATCATCTCCTCCAGGCTGGTGAGCTCCTTCTCCTTCATGGTGAAGTCGCGCAGCCAGTCGGCGACGACGGGCTCGTCCTTCGCGAAGCCCTTGCGGGCGGTGGTGTGGACGTCGTCGCCGGAGCCCCAGGCGCCCTTCGGGTCCTCCAGCTTGGTCATGTCGAACTTGCTGTACGCCCAGTGCGGCGACCACAGCGTGACGACCACCGGCTCCTCGGCCGCGTACGCGCGCTCCAGCTCGGCGAGCATCGAGGACGTGGACGAGGAGACGACCTCCCAGTCCTCCAGGCCGTACTCGCCCACGACCTTGTCCTTCAGGATGCCCATCATGCCGGCGCTGGCCTCGATGCCGATGATCTTCCCGTCGAACTCGCCCTTGTGGTCCTTCAGGTCCTCGAGGGACTTGATGTCCTTCATGTACGACGGGACGGACAGCTCCAGCGTCGTGGGCCCGTACCAGGAGCCCATGTCCTCCATCTTGTCGCCGAACTTCTCCCAGTACTGCTCGTGGGTCACGGGCAGCCAGGCGTCGGTCTGGAAGTCGACCTGGCCCTCGGAGACGGCGGTGAAGAGCGGGCCCGGGTCGAGCTGCTTGGCCTCGGCCTTGAAGCCGCGCTGCTCCAGCACCTCCTTCCACAGGAAGGTGGAGGCGATGCCCTCGTCCCAGGGGATGTAGCCGATGTCGATCTGCCGGCCCTGGCCGACGTCCGTGGACGCGGCGGCCTCCTGCGTGGTGCCCTCGTCCTCGCTCTCGGCCAGGTTCAGGCCGCCGGCGAGCAGCGCCAGCACGACGATGCCGACGGTGGCGATCGCGGTGGTCGGCTTGTAGTGCAGGAACTTCCACCGGTCGACCGCGGCCGCGGTCTTGGCGAGCGCGCGCCGGCCGAGCGGCGAGACGCGCTGGTTGAGCGCGCCGGTCATCCGGTCCAGGTACATGGCGAGGATGACGACGACGAGGCCGCTCTCGAAGCCGGTGCCGATGGCGACCCGGGTGACGGCGTTGTAGACGACCTCGCCGAGGCCGCCGCCGCCGACCATGCCGGCGATGACGACCATCGACAGCGCGAGCATGATGACCTGGTTGACGCCGGCCATGATCGTCGGCAGCGCCAGCGGCAGCTGCACGCGGCGCAGGGTGTCGGCGGGCTTGGTGCCGAACGCCTCGGCGGCCTCGACGAGTTCCGCGTCGACCTGCCGGATGCCCAGCTCGGTCATGCGCACGCCGGGCGGCATCGCGAACACGATGGTGGCGATGATGCCCGGGGTGATGCCGATGGAGAAGAAGATGACGCCCGGGATCAGGTAGACGAAGGCGGGCATCGTCTGCATGAAGTCGAGCATCGGCCTGATGGCCGCGCTGACCACCTTGTTACGGGCCGCCCAGATGCCCAGCGGCACGGCGATCACCACGGTGATCGCGGTGGCGACCAGCACCATCGACAGGGTTTCCATGGCCTCGGGCCACAGTTGCACCGAGTCGATGACGGCGAATCCCGCGAACGCGAGCACCGCGGGCAGCGGGCCGCGCAGCCAGAAGGCGATCACGGCGAAGATGCCGGCCATGACGAGCGGTTCCGGCGCGTCGAGGACGGCGTTGACGCCGTCGTACATGCCGGTGAGGACCGTGTCGATGAAGTCGAAGAGCCAGCCGAGGTGGTCCTTGAGCCAGTCGACGACCGACTCGACCCGGGACCCGAAGTCGATCTCAGGCACCGGCGATCACCTTCTCGCCCTCGTCGTCGCCGGCCTGGTCGCCCAGGATGGACAGCAGCCGGCCGCGCTCCACGAGGCCGACGAGGTCGCCGTCGGCATCGGTGACGCCCACGGCGTCGTCGCCGGTCGCGAACGGGCCGAACAGCTCGGCGACGGGGGTGTCCTCGGTGACGCTGACGGGCGCCGCGGCGCGCAGCTCCTTCGGGGAGAGGCCGTCCTGCGGCTCCTCCATGATGGAGCCGGCGGTGAGCACCCGGGTGCGGTCGACGTCCTCGACGAAGCGGCGGACGTAGTCGTCCGCGGGCCGCACGAGGATGTCCTCGGGGCTGCCTATCTGGACGATGCGGCCGTCGCGCATGACGGCGATGCGGTCGCCCAGGCGCATGGCCTCGTTCAGGTCGTGGGTGATGAAGACGATGGTCTTCTTCAGCTTGGACTGCAGCTCGATGAGCTGGTCCTGCATGTCCCGCCGGATCAGCGGGTCGAGCGCGCTGAACGACTCGTCCATGAGGAGCAGGTCGGCGTCGGTGGCCAGGGCGCGGGCCAGGCCCACGCGCTGCTTCATGCCGCCGGACAGCTCGTCGGGCCAGTGGTGCTCCCAGCCCTTCAGGCCGGTCAGCTCCAGGGCCTCGGTGGCGCGCTTCTCGCGCTCCTGCCGGGGTATGCCCTGGACCTCGAGACCGTACGCGGCGTTCTCCAGGACGCTGCGGTGCGGGAAGAGCGCGAAGTGCTGGAAGACCATGCTGATCTTCTTGGAGCGCACCTCGCGCAGCTCGCGGTCCGTCAGCGACGTCAGGTCCTGGCCGTCGAAGAGCACCCGGCCCGACGTGGCGTCGAGCAGCCCGTTGAGCATGCGCAGCAACGTGGACTTGCCGGACCCGGAGAGGCCCATGACCACGAATATCTCGCCCGACTCGACGGTGAAGGAGGCGTCCACCACCGCCGCGGTTGTGCCCTTCTTGCGAAGTTTCTCCCGATCCTCGCCTGCCTCTAGCTTGGCGACCGCATCGTCTGGCCGTTTGCCGAACACCTTGTACAGGCGCTCCGCCTGGAGCCTGCTCACATACACCTCACGCCTCGAACGGAAAAATCGACCTGCCTCCCCCGTCGGCAGGTCGTGGAGTGACGCGGGTTCTGCCCTGATGCTTACCGAATTGTCCGTGTATAGACCATCGGTTCACTCCACTTCGGCCGCTGCCCAGGATCCCGGTGTCCAAACCATGGCGTGATCCAGTTCACATCGCGATCGCGTTTGGTCGCGGTGCATGCGGCATCATCAGGGGATGACCCGACGCCTGATGCTGCTCGACACGGCCAGCCTCTACTTCCGCGCGTACTTCGGCGTACCGGAATCGGTCACGGCCCCCGACGGCACCCCCGTGAACGCCGTGCGGGGGCTGCTCGACTTCATCTCCCGGCTCGTCGCCGACCACCGCCCCGACGACCTCGTCGCCTGCATGGACGCCGACTGGCGGCCGCAGTGGCGGGTGGACCTCATCCCCTCGTACAAGGCGCACCGGGTCGCCGAGGAGCACCCCGGCGAGGCGGAGGCGGACGAGGAGGAGGTGCCGGACACGCTGTCGCCGCAGGTGCCGGTCATCGAGGAGGTGCTGGACGCCCTCGGCATCGCGCGGGTGGGAGTGGCCCCGTACGAGGCGGACGACGTGATCGGCACCCTGACCGCGCACGCGACCGGGCCGGTCGACATCATCACCGGCGACCGCGACCTGTTCCAGCTGATCGACGACGCCCGCGGGGTACGGGTGGTCTACCCCGTGAAGGGCGTCGGCAACGCCACCGTCATGGACGGCGCGGCGCTGCGCGAGAAGTACGGCGTCGACGGCTCCGGCTACGCCGACCTCGCGCTGCTGCGCGGCGACCCGAGCGACGGCCTGCCGGGCGTACCGGGGATCGGCGAGAAGACCGCGGCCAAGCTCCTCGACGCCTACGGCGACCTCGCCGGCATCATGGCCGCCGTCGACGACCCGGCCTCGCGGCTCACCCCGGCGCAGCGGCGCCGGCTGGCCGAGGCGCGGCCGTACGTCGAGGTGGCGCCGAAGGTGGTCCGGGTGGCGGCCGACGTGCCGCTGCCGGCGTACGACCCGGAGCTGCCGCGGACGCCGCTGGACCCCGAGCGGCTGGCGGCGCTGGCGAAGCAGTGGGGGCTCGGGGGCTCGCTGGAGCGGCTGCTGACGACGCTGCGCGGCTGACGGCGCGGCCCGGCGTGGGGTGCGCCCGGCGGTGCCGGGCCGCGGAGCGGGGCGACGGGGTGTAGGTTAGGTAACCCTAACTTGACTCTCGTCCCGGAGGTTCACGTGGCAGACCGCCCCGCCGGCCGGAAGCGCCAGGTCCACACCGCCCGCGTGGTGCGCACCGAGCAACTCACCCCGCACATGGTGCGCGTGGTCCTCGGCGGCGACGAGCTGTCCGGGTTCACGGCGGGCGAGTGGACCGACCACTACGTCAAGCTCCTCTTCCCCGCGCCGGGCGCGGCCTACCCCGAGCCGTACGACCTGGACGCCATCCGCCGCGACCTGCCCCGTGACCGCTGGCCCGTGATGCGCACGTACACCGTGCGCGCCTGGGACGCCAAGGCCCGGGAGCTGGCGCTGGACTTCGTCGTGCACGGCGAGGCGGGCGTGGCCGGGCCCTGGGCGCAGCGCGCCCGGCCGGGCGACGTGGTGCGCTTCCTCGGCCCCGGCGGGGCCTACGCGCCGAGCCCGGCGGCCGACTGGCACCTGCTGGCGGGCGACGAGAGCGCGCTGCCGGCCATCGCCGCCTCGCTGGAGCGGGTGCCCGACGGCGCCGTGGCGCAGGTGCTGATCGAGGTCGCCGACGCGGCCGAGCGGCAGCCCCTGGCGGCCCCCGAGGGCGCCGGCGTCACCTGGCTGTACCGGGACGGCCGGCCGGTGGGCCGGGCGCTCGTGGAAGCGGTGAAGGCGCTGGAGTTCCCGCCGGGCCGGGCGCAGGTCTTCGTGCACGGCGAGGCCGGGATGGTCAAGGAGCTGCGCCGGCACCTGCGGATGGAACGGCAGGTGCCGCGCGAGCAGTTGTCGATCTCCGGCTACTGGAGGGTCGGCCACGACGAGGACGGCTGGCAGTCCTCGAAGAAGCAGTGGAACGAGGCCGTCGAGCGCGAGCAGGAGGGCCGGGAGGGTGCGGAGCCCGCCGCCGGCTCCGCACCCTGAGACCCGCTCGGTCCTCCGCCCGGACCGCCGGGCCCCTCAGACCGAGCGCTGGTACGTACGGAACGTACGGGTGGACAGCAGCACCGCCGCCACCGCCACCGCGAGCAGCGCGCCGCCCCGCCCCAGCACCTCGCCCCAGTCGGGGTCCGCGGACAGCGCGCCCCGGCCGGCCACCACCGCCCAGTCGACGGGGTTGAAGTCGGCGACGTGCCGCATCCAGGACGGCATCAGCGCCGGCGCCATGAACGACGAGGACAGGAACGTCAGCGGCAGCAGCAAGAAGGTGTTGATGCCGATGATCGACTCCCGCTGGCGCACCATCATGCCGATCGCGTTGGACATCGCGCCGAAGACGGTGCCCAGCAGGATCGCGGCGACCACCAGCACGAGCAGCCCGGCGGCCCCGCCCGCGTAGTCGGCGCCGGCGACCAGCCCCAGCAGGATGATCACCACCGCCTGCACGAGCACGCTGAGACCGTTGTTGATCACATTGGCGTTCATCAGCGCCCCGCGGTTGACCGGAGTGGTCAGGAACCGGTTGAGCGTGCCGCGCTCGATCTCCTCCAGCGTGCCCATACCGGCCCACATGCTGGAGCTGAGCGCGGTCATCACCACCACGCCGGGGACCAGGTAGTCCAGGTACGAGCCGGTGCCGAAGCCCGGCAGGTCGGTGATCCGGCGGAACAGGTTGCCGAAGAGGAAGAGCCAGATCACCGGCTGGAGCAGGGTGATCAGCAGGTACGCCGGCTGCCGTACGAACGCGGTCAGCTGACGCTGCGTCATGTACCAGGTCTGGGCCGCCGCGGCGCTCATCGCGCACCCCCCGCGACCGCCGGGGCGGCCGTCCGCGGGGCGCCGGCGCCCGCGCCGTCCGCCTCGGCGAACCGGCGCCCGGCGTAGCGCAGGTACACGTCGTCCAGCGACGGCCGGGCGACGGTGACCGCGGCCACCTCCGCGCCCTGGCGCTCCAGCGCGGTCAGCACCCGCGGCACGGCGGCGGCGCCGTCCGCCGCCCGGGCGCTCAGCCGGCGCCCGTCGAGCGCCACCTCGCGTACGCCCGCGAACTCGGTGAGCGCGGCCCGCAGCAGTCCGGCGTCCACCTCCCCCGGCGCGACGGCGAGTTCGACGTGCACGGCGTCGCCGCGCAGTTCGCCCTTGAGCGCCTCGGGTGTGCCCTCGGCGACCACGCGCCCGCGGTCGACGACGGCGACGCGCCCGGCGAGCCGGTCGGCCTCGTCCAGGTAGTGCGTGGTCAGCACGATCGTGAGCCCCTCGCCGCCGGCGAGCCGGGCGATCTCCTCCCACATCGCCGTACGGGCCTCGGGGTCCAGGCCCGTCGTCGGCTCGTCCAGGAACAGCACCTCGGGCCGGTGCACCAGGCCCAGCGCCACGTCGAGGCGCCGCTGCATGCCGCCGGAGTAGCCGCGCACCAGCCGGCTCCCGGCGGCGGCCAGGTCGAAGCGCTCCAGCAGTTCGTCGGCGCGCCTGCCGAGCGGGGCGCCGCGCAGCCCGTACAACCGGCCCTGCAGCAGCAGGTTCTCGCGTCCCGTCGCCATCGGGTCGGCGCCCGACTTCTGCGCCACGACGCCGATCGCGCGCCGGACCCGGCCGGGGCGGCGCAGCACGTCGTGGCCGGCGACGGCGGCGGTGCCGCCGTCGGGCCTGGCCAGGGTGGTGAGGATCTTGACGGTGGTGGACTTGCCGGCGCCGTTCGGGCCGAGCAGTCCGAAGACCGTGCCGGCCGGGACGGCCAGGGACATGCCGTCCAGGGCCGTGACGTCGTGGGGATAGGTCTTTCTCAGCTCGCGCGCCTCGACGGCGAGCGTCCCGTTCCCGGGCATGGCGAACTCCGCTCTCGCACGGTGTGCGTGGGTTCTGCCGGACGATCGGCGAAAGCGGAGCCTGGCTATCCTGGGGTGTGCCGCACCTCGACGCCTGGCGCCTGCCCTCGCGCAGGTCCGGATGTTCGGGGTCCGTCCCGGCGGGCTGTTGGCGCAGCCCGCCGGGACGCTTCTTCCGGGGGCGCTACGGGCCCCTCCTCGCGTCCTGCGTCTCCTGCGCGGCGCCGGGCGTCCCGCCCGCGCCGCCGGGCAACTCCTCCTCCGCATCCCGCCATTCGGCCGGCATCTCACCGGTCTCGTGCCACGCGCGCCACTCCGCGACGCCGCTGAGGGAGCCGTCCGCCAGCTCCGCCAGCAGGCCGCGCAGCCATGCGGCCTCGGCCTCCAGCATGTGCGCCTGGTACTCCGTCTCGACGACGAAGACGCGCGGCAGCGTCTCGTACAGCTTCGCCAGCGCGCCGCGCAGCCCCGCCGCCGTGATCTCCTGCCGCGCGAGCCGCGTCTGCAGGGCCTCGACCGCCTCGTCCGGCGGCAGCACACCGAGCAGGGAGAGGGCGGCCTCGAAGTGCGGGTACTCCCGGCGGGGGGCGGCGACGATCTCCGTGAGCCAGTCGTGCATCTCCTCTCGGCCGGCGTCGGTGATGGCGTAGACCGTGCGCTCCGGCCGGTTCCCCTGCTTCTGCACCCCGGCGGCGGCGACGAAGCCGTGCTTCTCCAGGTTCTGCACCACGGTGTAGAGGGAGCCGAAATTGATCTTGATGCTCTCCTCCTTGCCGCGCTGCCGCAGCAGCTGGGCGATCTCGTACGGGTGCATCGACCGCTCGGCGAGGAAGGCCAGCACGGCCAGGGCCAGCGGGTTGCTCAGCTTCCGCCGCTTCGAGGACACGAGCCCTCCCCTCCGTTTTGTCCGGCACCGTATATTCGTGGCCGAACATATCGCGTGTTTCGCGAGCCCGTCAAGACGAGATGTATCGCGAATTCGCGGCCGAGTCCAGGCGAGTGGCGGCGGCCCCTGGTCCTTTGCAGTGCTCTTCGGTCCGGCCCGGGAGCCGACGCCGACCTCGCCGATGTTGTAGATCTGGCTGGCCTCGGGGCTCTTGTCCATGTCGAAGTCGTCGAGCACGACGATGCGGCCCTCGGCCTCGGCGGCCCGCTCGCGGACGAGGTAGTCCTGGCCGACGTAGATGTTGATCGCGTCGTCCCGGTAGGTGAGGGGGCCGTTGTTGACGGGCGGGTAGCCGTCGGGCGGACAGGCGCCCGGCACGCACGGCCCGAGCCCGCCCGGCAGCGGCGCGGCCAGCGCCGCGGTCGCCGGGGTCGCCGGGGTCGCCGGCGTCGTGGTGCCGCGTACGGGGTCGGGTGCGGGGGCTTCGGCGGCGCTCGCGGCGGTCACGGCGGGGGCCGCGGCGATCGCCAGTGCGCAGGCCGCCGGCGCCAGCCGGCGTCTGAGAAGACGGGTGATCTGCATACGTACGGACTCCATGGGGGTGGGGGGTCGTCGCGCCAGGCTCACACGCGGTGCTCCGCCGCCCGCGCCGCCCGGCGCGGCGTCGCGCCCTCCCCCGGCTCGGACTGGCTGACCACCGGCGGCGACATCAGGATCGCCGACGGCAAGCGGCTGCTCGCCGAGCGCGGCGTGGTCCGCCACGCCGGCACGGTCACGGGGCAGGTCAACTCCACGCTGGAGCAGGACGACAACGCCACCGCCCCGTACGTCGGACCGGCGGGATCACCCTCGTCAAGACGGACGAGCACGACGGGAGCCCCCTCGCCGGCGCGGTGTTCCAGCTCTGGCGCGAGACCAACGGCGTCGACGGCCTGCAGACCGGCGGAGCCGACCCGGACACCCGGATGGGCTCCGCCTGTGCCACCGACAGCCGCGGCCGGTGCGGGTTCGGTGACCTGGAGTACGGCGAGTACTACCTCCAGGAGACCGCCGTCCCCGACGGCTACCGGATCCCGGAGGACCGCGTCAGCGGCCCGTACGAGGTGACCGGGGTGAACGCCGGGGAGGGCGTCACCGTCGAGCTGGACAACAAGCGCGACGACAGCGGCAAGAAGTAGCCGCGACCCGGTCCGGGCACGGTGCGGCGCTCAGCCGCCCGTGCCCGGCTTCGTGCCCCAGACGTAGACGTGGTCCTCGTCGCGCAGCAGGTCCCACAGCGCCTCCGCGTCCGCGAGCGTGAGGTTCACACAGCCGCCGGAGCCCGAGGAGAACAGGTCGTCCTCCGTGCCGTGCAGGGCCTGGCCGCCGTCGAAGAACTGGGCGTACAGCATGGGGACGTTGTAGATGGTGGAGAAGTGGTCGATGTTGCGCCAGTAGATCCGGTGCCACCCGCCCCGGGTCTCCAGCCCGTCGCGGCCCGTGCGCACCGGCACCGGGTCGAAGACCAGCCCCTCGTCCTGCTGCACCCACAGCAGCTGCCTGTTCAGGTCCACGCACGTCACGCGGTACGCACGCGCGGGGCAGCCGCCGCGCTCCGCGGGATCGCGGCGGACGCGGTCGGCGAGCACGTAGCGGTACGTCCGCAGGTCGGCGCGGCCGTCGGCCGGGCTGATGCCCAGGTGCCGCTGCAGCTCCCGGATCGCGGCGCAGTCCTCCGGGCTCTGCCGGCCGTCGGCTTCGAGTCCCAACTCCTCCTCCAGCTCCCGCTGGTACGGGGCGGTGCCCGCCGTGCACGGCGGCTCTTCGCGGGGGGCCGTGGCGGCGTTCGGTGCGGCCACGAGTACGGACAGGGCGGCGGTGGAGACCGCCGCGGAACAGAGTCTGGTCCAACGCATGGCTCACAGGGTCACGGCCCGCGGCGGGCCGGCGGCGCAACACCCCGTGCCCCTCCCACGTTCGGGGCAGCGGCGTCACCCCGCCACGGCGGGGCCGCTACGTGCGCTCCAGGGTCCGCGTCACCCCGGCCACCAGCGCCGTGGTCAGCAGCCAGCCGGTGGCGACGAGGACGTACGACAGGATCTCCGCCGGGCCGCCGGACATGTACCAGGAGTCGCGCTGGCCCAGTCCCCCGACGGGGATCAGCAGATCCAGCGCGTAGACGACGGGCTGGAACTCCGGGCCCTCGCCCTCGCGTACGCGCCTGCCGTCCCCCGCGGCGAAGACCAGGCTGCCCAGCAGCGTGAGCGCCGCCAGCCACAGCCCGGCCAGCCAGGGGCGGTAGCCGAAGCCGACCGTCCCGTCGAGCAGCAGGCTCCAGGCGCGGCCCGCGGGGCGCAGGATGCGGCGGCGGGCGCGCTGCTTCGCGAGGAGGACGCGGCGGGCGTCGTCGACGTGGCCGATCTGCCGGTACCAGGCCGCGAGCTGCTCGTACGGCTGCGGGGCGTAGCCCGCGCCGCGCCGTATCCAGTCGAGCCGGCGAGGTACGGAGTCGTTGCCGGCGGCATCCGCCGACTGGATGGAACCGTAGGAGAACCCGTCGAGGAGGACAATCGGCGGCCAGCTCCGCAGGTCGTCGTGGAGCGTGGTCACCTGCGTGCCGTCGAGTGAGACCGGACCGGCGGGCCGGACGGCGGGCGTGAAGCGGAAGTCGGCGGCCCGCATCCGTGCGCAGTCGATCCCGGTGCAGTCGCCGAGCCGCGCCGCGTCGAAGGTGAGCAGGTCGGCCAGGTGCGCGCCGCGCAGCTCCAGGCGGCCCGCGGGGGCGAAGCCGTCGGCGAGCCGGACGATGGTGGCCTCGGCGTGGTCGAGGACGAGCGCGAGGCCGTCCGCGGCGCCGATCCGGGCGCCGTCGAGGAAGAGCCCGCCGGACAGGCGGGCGCCGATGAGCCGTATCCCGCCGCCACCGGTGAAGCCGTGGGTGCAGAACACCGCCCCGTCGACCTCCAGCCCGCCGGCGAACAGGGACCAGCCGTTCTCGCCGGTCAACCGGGCGCCGTGCAGGAGGAGTTCACCGCTGATCCGGGCGTTGGTCGCGAGCAGGGCACCGGCGACGCGGCTGCGCCGCACCGACAGCACGCCCTCGACCCGGGCGAGCCGGGCGTCGACGCGGGGCAGCACGCTGTCGTCGAGGTGGACGCTGGCGGTGGTGGCCGAGGTGAGGACGACCTCCTCGTGCAGGAAGCAGTGCTCCAGCCGTATCCGGTGGGCCGTCTCCGCCCCCGTCAGGTCCAGCGCCCCGGTGATCCGCGCCCCCGCCAGCCGCAGCGCGGCTATGGCGCCCGGCTGCGGCGGGTGCGCGCCCAGCAGCAGCGCGGCGAGGACCGCGGCCCGTACCGTACGCTCCGGCCCCCAGCCCGCACCGCCGGCGGGGTCGTCGCGTTCCGCGTCGCCGGTGCGCAGGTCCACCGCGCGGCCTTCGGGGAACGCGGCCCACAACTCCCGCTCCGGGGGCGTCAGATCGTCGTAGGAGATCACCCGGGAAGGGTAGTGCCCGCCCGCCGGAGCGGTCCTGCTCAGCCCACCGAGCTGTACGCCACGACGCCGCGCAGCAGCTTGTCGACCGCCTTGCGGGCGCTGCCCCCGACCGTCCCCTCGGGGTCGGCCGCGGCGGACAGCTGCCCGAGCACGTCGATCAGTTGCTTGCACCAGCGCACGAAGTCGCCGGGCGGCATGTCCGCCTCGCGCAGCACCTCGTCCAGGCCGGCCCCGGACGCCCACTGGTACGCGGCCCAGGCGAAGCCGAGGTCCGGCTCCCGCTGGCCGACGCCCTCGGTCTGGCTGATGCGGTGCTCCTCCTCCAGGGCGTCGAGCCGGCCCCAGATGCGCACCATGTCGCCCAGGGCCCGCTTGGCGCCGCCGCCGGGGAGCTTCGGCGCCATGGCGTCGTCGGACTGCCGGGCCTCGTAGACCAGCGCGGAGGCGCAGGCGGCCAGCTCGGCGGGGCCCAGACCCTCCCAGACGCCCTCGCGCAGGCACTCGGAGGCCAGCAGGTCCAGCTCGCCGTAGAGCCGGGCGAGGCGGCGGCCGTCCTCGGTGACCTGCTCGCCGCCGCGCTCCTCCGCGATGTAGCCCAGCTCGGTGAGCAGCGCGTAGACCCGGTCGAAGGTGCGGGCGATGGTGTTCGTCCGGCCCTCGATACGGCGCTCCAGCTGGTGGGTGTCGCGCAGCAGCCGGTGGTAGCGCTCGGCCCAGCGGGCGTGGTCCTCGCGCTCGTCGCAGCCGTGGCAGGGGTGGGCGCGGATCGCCTTGCGCAGCCGGGCGATCTCGGTGTCGTCGGCGGCGGGGGCGCGCTCCTTGCGGTGCCGGCGCGGCTCCAGGTGCCCCGCCTTGGTGCGCAGCGCGGAGGCCAGGTCGCGCCGGGACTGCGGGCTCTTGGGGTTGAACGACTTGGGGATGCGCATCCGCTCCAGCGGCTCCACCGGCACCGGGAAGTCCATCGCGGCCAGCCGCTTGACCTGCCGTGCGGCGGTGAGCACCAGCGGGCGGGGGCCGTCGTGCTGCTCGAGACCGCGGTGGCCGTTGGTGCGGCCGGCGGGCGTGCCGGGGTCGAGGACGAGGGCGAGGCCCGCGAACTTGCCGGTGGGCACGTGGATCACGTCACCGGGGCGGAGCTTCTCCAGCGAGCCCGCGGCGGCGGCGCGGCGCTGCGCGGCGCCCTGGCGGGCCAGCTCCGTCTCGCGGTCCTTCAGGTCGCGGCGCAGCCGCGCGTACTCCTCGAAGTCACCGAGGTGGCAGGTCATCGCCTCGCGGTAGCCCGACAGGCCCTCCTCGTTCTTCTGCACCTGGCGGGAGATGCCGACGACGGACTTGTCCGCCTGGAACTGCGCGAAGGACATCTCCAGCAGCTCGCGCGTACGGTGCCGGCCGAACTGGGCGACGAGGTTGACCGCCATGTTGTACGAGGGGCGGAAGGAGGAGCGCAGCGGATACGTCCGGGTGCCGGCCAGGCCCGCCACGTACTCCGGGCTCATGCCGCGCTGCCACAGCACCACCGCGTGGCCCTCGATGTCGATGCCGCGGCGGCCCGCGCGGCCGGTCAGCTGCGTGAACTCGCCGGGCGTGACGTCGGCGTGGGTCTCGCCGTTCCACTTCACCAGCTTCTCCAGCACGACCGAGCGCGCCGGCATGTTGATGCCCAGGGCCAGCGTCTCGGTCGCGAACACCGCCTTGACCAGGCCCTTGGCGAACAGCTCCTCGACGACCTCCTTGAACGTCGGCAGCATCCCGGCGTGGTGCGCGGCGATGCCCCGCTCCAGGGCCTCCAGCCAGTCGAAGTAGCCCAGCACGTGCAGGTCTTCGCGGGGGATCGCCGCCGTGCGCAGCTCGGCGATCTCGCGGACCGCGGCGCGCTCCTCCTCGTCGTTGAGCCTGAGGCCCGCGTAGAGGCACTGCTGTACGGCGCCCTCGCAGCCGGCACGGCTGAAGATGAACGTGATCGCCGGCAGCAGCGCCTCGGCGTCCAGCCGCTCGATGACGTCGACCCGGCTGGGCGTCCAGACCCGGGAGCGGGAGCGGCGCTCGCGCTCCCGGTCCGCCTCGCGGCCCCGGCCGCGGCGGCGCTCGCGGGGGCCGGACGGGCGGGAGTACTCCTGCCGGGCCAGCCGCAGCAGGTCGGGGTTGACCGCCTTGGCGGGCTCCTGCCGGCCGCCGGCGGCGGTGCGCTCCTCGAACAGGTCGTACATCCGGCGGCCGGCCATCACGTGCTGCCACAGGGGCACGGGGCGGTGCTCGGAGACGATGACGGCGGTGTCGCCGCGCACGGTGTCGAGCCAGGCGCCGAACTCCTCGGCGTTGGAGACCGTCGCCGACAGGGAGACCAGGGTGACGGACTCCGGGAGGTGGATGATCACCTCTTCCCAGACGGCGCCGCGGAAGCGGTCGGAGAGGTAGTGCACCTCGTCCATGACCACGTAGCCCAGGCCGAGGAGGGTCTGGGAGCCCGCGTACAGCATGTTCCGCAGCACCTCGGTGGTCATGACGATCACCGGGGCGTCGGAGTTGATGGTGTTGTCGCCGGTCAGCAGGCCGACGTTCGCGGGGCCGTAGCGCCGGACGAGGTCGCCGTACTTCTGGTTGGACAGCGCCTTGATGGGCGTCGTGTAGAAGCACTTGCGGCCCTGCTCCAGGGCGAGGTGCACGGCGAACTCGCCGACGACCGTCTTGCCGGAGCCGGTGGGCGCCGCGACCAGCACGCCGCGGCCGTCCTCCAGGGCCCGGCAGGCGTCGAGCTGGAAGGGGTCGAGCGCGAACTCGTACAGCCCGCGGAAGGAGCCGAGTGCGGTGGCTTCCTCGGCGGCCCGGCGGCGGTGCGCCGCGTACGCCTCGGCGGGAGGGATGTGCTCGTCGGTCATCGTGAGTACGAGCCTACCGGGCAGCACCGACAGCGCACCCGATCTTTACGGACCCCCCCAGGTCAGCAGGACGGCGGCGGCAGCTCCGG
Source organism: Streptomyces aculeolatus (assembly GCF_020400605.1). Taxonomy (GTDB): domain Bacteria; phylum Actinomycetota; class Actinomycetes; order Streptomycetales; family Streptomycetaceae; genus Streptomyces; species Streptomyces aculeolatus. The sequence goes on from NZ_JAINRD010000008.1 coordinate 258,807, forward strand.
GAGCGCGTCCGGCGCCCGCGGGGGCTGCTCAGCGCACCAGCACCCGCGCCGCGCCCGGCACGCACTCCGCGGTCAGCGGCAGCGGTCCCAGCGGCTCCCCGTCCGCGTACCCGGTGACGTCGGCGGCCGTCAGCGACACGCGCGCGGCCCGGTGCACGGTGACGGCCGGATGGGTCAGGTGCGTGCCCTTGTAGACCCGCGGGAAGACCCGCAGCAGCGTGCGCCGGCTGCACCGGCCGACGACGGTGATGTCGAAGAGCCCGTCGTCCATCCGCGCCTCGTGGCAGATCCGCATGCCCCCGCCGTACGACGGGCCGTTGCCGACGGCGACGAGGGTCGCCTCGATCTCGGTCTCGGGGCCGTCGTCGAGCCGCATCCTGTACGGGATCGGGCGGAACGAGGCCAGCTCGGCGACCATCGCCACGTCGTACTTGAACCGGCCGGGCGGCCAGCTCATCCGGTTGCCGCGGTCGTTGACGCGGGAGTCGAATCCGGAGGCCAGCACGGTGCCGAAGTACGTGTCCCCCGCCTTGCCCAGGTCGATCGCCCGGGTGCTGCCGGACTCCAGGGCGCCGACGACGACCTCCGCCGCGGCGGCCGGGTCGCGCACGGGCAGCCCGGTGGCGCGGGCGAAGTCGTTGCCGGTGCCCACGGCCACGAGGCCCACGGGCACCTCGGTGCCGGCCACGGCCTGCAGGGCCAGGGCCGCCATGCCGTCGCCGCCGACCGATATGAGCGCCCCGGTGCCCGCGGCGACGGCCTCGCGGGCGCCGGCGAGCGCGGTGGCGGCGTCGCTGCCCTGGACGGTGGTCACCTCGTACCCGGCGTCGCGCAGCGCCTCGGCGACGACGGGGGCGGCCTTGGCACCCCGGCCGCGGCCCGCGGTGGGGTTGACGAACACGGTGATATCGCTGGTCACCCGCGTGACCCTAGCGGTCAGGTGGCGTCGTCGTAACCATTTCTGCGGGGCGTGCTGTCGCCGCTCCCGGTGCCGCCGTCGCTGTCGGCCTCGCCGGTGGACTGCTCCGGCAGCGTCGCCGAGGCCGTCACGGACTCCGCGTCGCCCACGTCCTCGGGGGTGAGGTCGAGGTCGGACGCCTCGTCGTCCGCCGGGCCGCGGGCCGCGATACGGGCCCTTCGGCGGTCGTTGAGCAGGGAGAACCCGGTCGCCAGGAAGTACAGCACGATCACCGGGCCGGCCAGCGCGAACATGCCGATCGGGTCGGTGCTGGGGGTGGCGATGGCGCCGAAGGCGACGATGCCGAAGATCATGGCCCGCCACCAGCCGAGCATGCGGCGCCCGGTGACGGCGCCGCCCATGTTGAGCATCACCAGCACGAGCGGCAGCTCGAAGGCGAGCCCGAAGACCACGACCATGCGGGTCAGCAGGTCGAGGTACTCCGGCAGCGGCAGCAGGTTGGTGGCGTTCGACGGGGTGAACTCCAGCAGCACCTCTGCCGTCGTCGGCAGGATCTTGTACGCGAAGAAGGCGCCGCCGAGGAAGAGCGGCACGCCCGCGGCGACGAAGCCGAGGGAGTACTTCTTCTCCTCCTTGTGCAGCCCGGGCGCGAGGAAGGCCCACAGCTGGTACAGCCAGATCGGCGTCGAGACCACCATGCCGGTCATGAAGGAGACCTTCAGCATGATGGTGAACGGCGAGATGAGGCCGTTGACGGTGAAGGAGGCGCAGTCCTCCTCCTTGCCGACGTCCGACGCCTTCAGGTCGTCCGGGCAGCCGACGGATTCGAGCACCGGGTCCATCAGGAAGTCGACGATGTCCTGATAGAAGAAGAGCGACGCGATACAGACGACGAGAATGGCCCCGACGGCCTTCACGAGCCGGTCGCGTAGCTCCCTGAGGTGCTCCGCGAGCGGCATGCGCCCCTCGGGGTCCTTCTCCTCGCGCTCCTTGCGCTCCTTACGGCGGGCAACGCTTAGCAACCCACGTCCTCATCTCGTGCCGCGAGGCCGTCTCCGGCCGCGGAGTGCCCCTGCGGATTCGTTCAGCGCTGCGACTGCGACTGCTGCTGCGTCTGCGGCTGCTGTTCGTTCACCTGCGGCTCGCTGACCGGGCGGGAGCTGGTCACGTCGCCGGGGGCGGCCTGGATGGTCTTGGGTGCGGGCTGCGGCGGGTCCGCCGGGGCGGCCTCGTCCGTCTTCCCCTCGTTCTTCATGGCCTTGGCCTCGCTCTTGAGGATGCGGGCCGACTTGCCCAGCGAACGGGCCATGTCCGGAAGCTTCTTCGCGCCGAACAGCAGGATGACGACGACGAGAATGAGGATGATCTCGGTAGGGCCGAGCCGTCCGAACATATGCGTCTACCTTCTCACCGAGGCTGCGTGGGTTTGGGCGTGATCGATCGTAACCCCCGGGGGTGAACTTCAGGCAATCCCCCGTCGTCCACCAATCGCGGCCCCCGCCTCGCACCGGCGCCGCGATCTGCAGCCTACCTCTCGAATTCGGATCCGGGGAGGTCACGTGTCGAGCCCGCCCGCCTGGCGACGTCCGCCGCCGAGTGTTCGAGATCCCGTGTCGCCCGGCTGACCTGCTGCGCCGCGTCGTCGAGCCGGCGGGCCAGCCGGCGCGCCTCCAGTCCGACTCTAGCGGCGGGGACGGCGAGGGCGACGAGGCCGAGGAAACCGAGCGCGACGGCGGTCATGGGCCACAGCATGGGCGAAGCCTAGCGGCCGCCGCGGCCGCGGAAGTCACCGGCGTCGGCACGGGCCACGACCGATACGTACGACATGCCGTACCTACCGGAATCAGGGCTTTCCTCACTGGACGTCGTACGCCGCAAGCGCCTTGACCGCCGCGTCCCGCGCGCTGTCCGCCAGGTCCCCCGGCGCGACGATCCGCCCGTCCCGCCCCAGCCGCAGCGCCAGCCGGCGCAGCGAAGCCGGGTCCGGCGCGCGCAGCGAGATCCGCAGGCCGCCGTCGGGCAGCTCCTCCGCGCTGTCGTGCGGGTAGTACTCGGCGACCCAACGGCCGCCCGGGCCCACCTCGATGACGACCTCCGGGTCCTCCGCGGACGGCTGGACGATGCCCTCCGACAGGTCGCGCAGCTCGACGGGCGGCGGGTCGGCCGGGGCGTCGAGGATCCGGATCGCGGCGACCCGGTCGAGCCGGAACGTACGCCGCGCCTCCGACAGCCGGCACCACGCCTCCACGTACGTGTGCCCGACGGAGACGAGCCGGATCGGGTCGATCTCCCGCTCGGTCAGCTCGTCCCGTGACGGCGAGTAGTACCGCAGCCACAGCCGGCGCCGCTCCGAGATGGCCCGGTCCACTTCGGCGAAGACACCACCCTCGGACTCGAACGTCACCGAAAGGCTGGAGCTGGCCGCCGCCGACTCACCGGCCGCGGCCTCCAGCTTCGCGGTGGCCCGCAGCAGTGCCTGCCGGTCGCCGGCCCGCAGTCCGGGCAAAGTGGCCACTGCCCGGGCCGCCACCAGCAGGGCGGTGGCCTCGTCCGCGGCCAGTCGCAGCGGCTCGCCGGTGCCGGTGGACTCGGGATTGCGGAACCAGATGCGCTCGCCGTCGGTGTCGATGTCGAGGAGGTCGCCGCCGCGGAAGCTCGTCCCGCACATGGGCAGCACGTCCAGGTCGGAGATCAGCTCGTCCTCGGTGACGCCGAAGGCGCGGGCGACGTCCGAGAGGTACGCGCCGTTGCGCTCGCTCAGATACGTCACCAGCGACAGCATCCGCCTGGTCTGGTCGATGGCACTGGCCACTGCTCCCCCGCTCCCCCTCAGCCCTTGGCCACGGCGCGCAGCCGGTCGATGACGTCGGCCCGCAGCTCGGTGGGCTCCAGAACGACCACGTCGGGCCCGAACTCCACCAGCCAGGCGTCGAGTCCGTGCCCGTACGGGATCTCCAGCTCGTCCCAGCCGGGCAGCACGGCCTCGCGGATCCCGTACGCGCGGGCGCGCAGCGGGTAGCCGGCGCCGGCGCGCAGCCGGATCAGCGCCGAGCGGTCGGCGCTCTCGCCGGCCCAGCGCTCGACGGTCTCGCGTACGGTCACGCGGTCCGGCACCTCGGCGGTGAAGCCGCGGCCGCGGTTGCGGACCCGGCCGGTGATGCGCGAGAGCCGGAAGACCCGCTCGGCGTCGCGGCCGCGGTCGTGGCCGACGAGGTACCAGTGGCCCCGCCAGCACTCCAATTGCCACGGCTCCACGTGCCGGTCCTCCGGGCGGGCCGCATTGGCCTTGCGGTACGGGAAGACCACGGGCCGGCGGTCGCGGCAGGCCAGCATCAGCGGCTCGAACGCCGCCTCACGTACCGGAATCCTCGGCTCCAAGGCGCTGACCTGCTCTGCTGCGCCCGTCTCGGGGTCGTCGGCGGCCCCGGCGAGCGGCATCCCGGCGGCGCGGAGCTTCTGCAGCGCCCCGCTGGCCGCGCCCGCGAGCCGGGCCTGCTGCCAGACTTTCGCGGCCACTCCGAGTGCGGCGGCCTCCTCGGCGTCCAGGGTGACGGGCGGCAGCCGGTTGTTGTCGCGGCGCGCCAGATAGCCGGGCTCGCCGTCCAGGCTCTCGACGGTGTCGATGACCATCCCCAGCTCGCGCAGGTCGTCCTTGTCCCGCTCGAACATCCGGTTGAAGGCGTCCTCACCCGAGGTGTCGGAGCCGAAGGCCGTCCCGCGGCCGGGCCCGAAAGCCTCCACGTACGCCTCGATGGACGTGCGCAGCTCACGCTTGCTGAGCGGGCGGCCGGTGCCGAGCAGGCACAGCGCCAGGCACATCAGCCGCTCCGCCTTGGCGATCGCCATCGAGGGGGTCTCCTTATTGCGCGTCCGGCGCGGCGCTCGGCCGCCGCCGGCGACCGTCGTCCGCACGTGTCGCTGGTGTTCGCAGATGACGACCGTACTCCGCCTGGGCCCGGCGGCCAAAGCGAAGGCCCCCGCCTTGCGGCGAGGGCCCTGCGCTCTGCTTGGTGCGGACGGTGCCGCCGGCGTCAGACCGCGACCAGGTCGCAGACGAAGATCAGCGTCTCGCCCGGCTTGATCCGGCCGCCGCCGGCGCCGGCCTCGCCGTAGGCCAGGTTCGGCGGGATGGTCAGCCGGCGCCTGCCGCCGACCTTCATGCCCGCCACGCCCTGGTCCCAGCCGGGGATGACCTGGCCGGCACCGAGCTGGAACTGCAGCGGCTTGCCGCGGTTCCAGCTCGCGTCGAACTCCTCGCCGCTGGAGAAGGCGACGCCGACGTAGTGGACGGAGACGGTGTCACCGGCCTTCGCGACGGGCCCTTCGCCCTCCCACAGGTCCTGGACCTCCAGGTCGGCCGGCGGCGGGCCTTCGGGGAAGTCGACCTCGGGCTTGTCGATGCTCACGGAAGAACTCCTCGCGCATGGATGGGGGTGAGTGGGCTGCCAAGTCTCGCAGACACCCCGGACGCCCCGCGTCGCGGGCCGCAGGACCGGACCGGCCGCGCGGACCGCAGCTCAGACGGTGCCGAGGATGTCGACGACGAAGACCAGCGTCTTCTTCTCCAGCTCGTGGCCCTTGGACTTGCCGTAGCCCAGGTCCGGCGGGATGACCAGCAGCACCCGGTCGCCTACCTTCTTGCCGACCAGCGCCTTGTCCCAGCCCTCGACGACCGAGCCGGTGCCGATCTGGAAGGTGGCCGCGCCGGCGTTGTCCCAGGAGGCGTCGAACTTCTTGCCGTCCTCCCAGGCGTAGCCGGTGTACTGGGCGACGAGCCCCTGGCCGGCCTCGACCTCGGCGCCCTTGCCCTTGATGAGGACCTGCTCCTCCAGCTCCTTCGGGGCGTCCGCGCCGTCCGGGATGGTGATCTTCGCGGCCTTGCCCGCGGGGATCTCGATCTCCGGCATGCCGTCGCGCGGCTCGGCGGACTCGCCCTTCAGCTCGGCCTTGGGGTCGACCTTCCCGGCGCCGGCGACGTCGATGACCCAGACCAGGCCGTCGCTCTTCTTGATGCCCGACTCGGGGTTGAGGCTCTCGCCGACGAGCGCGCCCGCGGTGCCCTCGACCAGCAGGCGGCTGCCCACCGTGTGGCCCTCGACGGAGTCGAGGACGTCCGGCGGCAGCGACTGGTTCGGCTCGCCGACCTTGCCCATGAGCTGCTGGTGCACGGCGCCCGCGCCCTGCCGGCCGCCGCCCCCCGCGGCCTGCGCCGCCCAGGTGCTGCCCAGGTCCTGGTCGTCCTTCATGGTCTTGCCGGCGAAGTCCAGCCGGACCTGGTCGCCCTTGCCGACCTTGGCGCCGTCGCCCTCGCTGAGGACCTTGACGACGGGCTCGTCGGACGCCTTGGCGTCGTCCGGTACGTCGAACTTCGGCTCCTTGCCGAAGGCACCCGTGACCTTGGTCACGGCGGCGCCCTTGCCCCCGTTGTCGGAATCGGAGGAGTCCTCGGAGCCACAGGCCGCGGCGAACAGCAGGGCGGGCACGACGAGGGCCGCCCCCATGCGGGTCAATTTGCGATGTGTCATGAGTCCAACTCGTGTAGGGGGTCCGGGCAGCTCCGGCCACTCTACGGCCTTCGCGCCCGGATCCCCGTCATCACATCGGTCCCGTCCACACCGCGCGCCCCGCCTACATTCCGGCGATCAGCTTTTCCACCCGGTCGTCCACGGAGCGGAACGGATCCTTGCACAGCACGGTCCGCTGCGCCTGGTCGTTCAGCTTCAGGTGCACCCAGTCCACCGTGAAGTCCCGGCGCTGCTCCTGCGCCCGGCGGATGAAGTCGCCGCGCAGCCGGGCGCGGGTGGTCTGCGGCGGGACCGACTTGGCCTCGAAGATCTTCAGGTCGTTGCAGACCCGGGCGGCCTGGCCCCGCTTCTCCAGCAGGTAGTACAGCCCGCGGCGGCGGTGGATGTCGTGGTAGGCGAGGTCTATCTGCGCGATCCGGGGGTGGGAGAGGGTGATGTTGTTCTTCGCCCGGTAGCGCTCGATGAGCTGGTGCTTCATCACCCAGTCGATCTCCGTGCCGACCTTGGCGAGGTCCTGGGAGCGGATCGCCTCCAGGGTGCGGCCCCACAGCTCCAGGACCTGCTCGACGACACCGGTGCGGATGCCCCGGCGGTCCACGAAGTCCACGGCCTTCTCGTAGTACTCCTGCTGGACCTCCAGCGCGGACGCCTCGCGCCCGCTGGCGAGCCGCACCTTGCGCTGCCCGGTCATGTCGTGGCTGACCTCGCGGATGGCCCGGATCGGGTTCTCCAGGGTCAGGTCACGCATCACCGTGCCGGCCTCGATCATGCGCAGCACGAGGTCGGTGGCGCCGACCTTGAGCAGCATGGTCGTCTCGGACATGTTGGAGTCGCCGACGATGACGTGCAGCCGGCGGTAGCGCTCGGCGTCGGCGTGCGGCTCGTCGCGGGTGTTGATGATCGGCCGGGAGCGCGTCGTGGCGGAGCTGACGCCCTCCCAGATGTGCTCCGCACGCTGGCTGACGCAGTAGACCGCGCCGCGCGGCGTCTGCAGCACCTTGCCGGCGCCGCAGATGAGCTGCCTGGTGACGAGGAACGGAATGAGGATGTCGGCGAGCCGGGAGAACTCGCCGTGCCTGGCCACCAGGTAGTTCTCGTGGCAGCCGTAGGAGTTGCCGGCGGAGTCGGTGTTGTTCTTGAAGAGGTAGACGTCGCCGGCGATGCCCTCCTCGTGCAGCCGGCGCTCCGCGTCCACGAGGAGGCCCTCGAGGATGCGCTCGCCCGCCTTGTCGTGGGTGACCAGCTCGATGACGTTGTCACACTCGGGAGTTGCGTATTCGGGGTGCGAGCCGACGTCCAGGTACAGGCGTGCGCCGTTACGCAGGAAGACGTTGCTGCTGCGGCCCCAGGAGACGACCCGGCGGAAGAGGTAGCGCGCCACCTCGTCCGGGGACAGGCGGCGCTGTCCCCGGAACGTGCACGTGACGCCGTACTCGTTCTCAAGCCCGAAAATGCGGCGGTCCATGACTGAACATTACGCCTGTCGCTCTGTTTCGAAACCGGGTGCAGCTCCGCCGATTCGATCTTTTTCGACCGGCCGGGCCGAAGGGCCGGTCCGCGCGAGAACCCGGACGAAGCCGGTCAGCACCAGCAGCGCCGCCGCACCGCCGAGTCCGACGACCGCGAAGCCGCCGGTCCCGCCGCCGTGCTCGACCGCGGGACCGCTGATCGCCGTGCCGGCAGCGGCGCCGAAACCGAAGGTCGTCACCAGCCAGGAGAACGCCTCCGTGGCCGTACCGCGCGGCGCGTGCCGGTCGACGACGACGAAGGAACAGGCGAGCGCGGGGGCGAGGAAGAGGCCCGCGACACCGGAGAGCAGGGTCATCGGGACCGTGCCGGGGGTGAGCATCAGCGGCAGGTAGCCGACCGCCAGGCCCGCCAGCAGCAACTGAAGCCGACGCTCGGCCCGGCCCGGCCACTGCCGGGCACCGTAGACGACGCCGCCGACCAGGGCGCCGGCGCCGAGCGCGGAGAGGAGGTATCCGCCGATGGCGTCGTCGCCGCGGGCGTCTGCGTACGCGACGGAGGCGACGGCCGTACCGCCGAGGGCGACGCCGACGAAGAAGAAGGCGCCGAGGATCACCAGCAGCCCCGGCGCGCGCAGCGCCCCCAGCCAGTGCGCCTCGCGCGGCTCGGAGCGCCACCGGCGGGCCGGTGGCGAGAGGACGACCCACAGGGCGCCGAGCACGCCGAGGGCGTTGAGCACGAGCAGCGCGGCGGCCTCGGAGCCGGTGGCGACCAGCAGGGTGACGATCAGCGGCGCGACGGCGAACATCACCTCCTGCGCGACGGCGTCCAGCGCGTACGCCCCGTGCACCCGGTCCTGTCGCTTGAGGACGCTGGGCCACAGCGCCCGCAGGGCGCCCTCCAGCGGCGGTGTGAAGAGCCCGGCGACCAGGACGGCGGCGCAGGCCAGCGGCAGCGGGTCGGTGCCCACGACGGCGAACAGGGCCATGCCGGCGGCGGACAGCAGGGCGCTGGGCAGCAGCACGCGCGGCTGGCCGCGCAGGTCGACGGCGCGGCCGAGGAGCGGCTGCCCGACGGCGGTGGCCAGGCCGTAGCCGCCGGAGAGGACCCCGCCCAGGGTGTACGAGCCGCCCTCGGCCCGGACGAACAGCACGATCGCGAACGCGGCGGTGGCGTTGGGCAGCCGCCCGATGAGCGTTCCGGCGAGCAGCCGGCCGACGTGTCTGACGCGCAGCAGCTCGGTGTATCCGCGCAGCACTGGCCCTCCCGAGACGCTGAAGTGTTACGTATAACGTCGTAGGTTATACGTAACACGGGCGAGGGTCGACCCCGTACGCCGGAACGGGACGAGGAGGCACCATGCGGGGCGCGCACGAGGACGGAAGGCACGCCGCGGCGCGCACCGGGCCGCCCGAGGCCCGCGAGCCGGCCCCGCGGTCCGCCGCCGGCCGCGGCGGCGGCGTCACCAGCCGCGACGTCGCCCGCGCCGCGGGCGTCTCCCAGGCGGCCGTCTCCCTCGTCCTCGGCGACAAGTGGCGCGGCCGCGTCTCCGCCGCCAAGGCCGACGCCGTCCGCGCCGCCGCCCGCGAACTGGACTACCGCCCCAACGCCGCCGCCCGCACCCTGCGCACGGGCGGCACCCGCACCGCGCTCCTCGTCGTCCCCGCGCTCACCAACGAGTTCTTCGCCGGCGTCCACGCCGGCGCCGCCCGCGCCGCCGCCGCCCACGACTTCGGCGTGGTGCTCTACCCCTCCCCCGAAGGCATCGGGCCCGCCCGCGACCCCTTCGCCGCCGCCCACACCGCCGTCGACGGCGTCATCGCCTCCTCCATGGCCACCGACGCCGTACGGGCCCTGCGCGCCGGCGGACTGCCGCTCGTCATGCTCGACAGCGACCCGGCGGACGCCGGCGCCGTCGCCACCGTCAACGCCGACGTCGCCGACGGCATGCGCCAGGTCGCCCGGCACCTGCTCGAACTGGGCCACCGGCGGATCACCCACCTCGCCGCGGCCATAGACTCCTGGACCTTCACCGCCCGCGGCCGCGCCCTGGCCGACGCGCTGATCGCCGTGCCCGGCGCCCGGCTGCGCACCGAGCCCGCCGAACTGTCCGTCGCCGGCGGGCTGGCGGCGGCGCAGCGCGCCCTGGCGGGCCCGGCCGCCGCCCGGCCCACCGCGCTGGTCTGCGACGACGACCTGCTCGCCGCCGGCGCCCTGAAGGCCGTACGGCGCCTCGGGCTGCGGGTCCCGTACGACGTGTCCGTCACCGGCTTCGACGACCTGGCGCTGGCCACCGCCGTCGAGCCCGAGCTGACCACGGTGCGGCTCCCGGCCGGCACCGTGGGCGCGGCCGGCATGACGGCGCTGCTCGACGCCGTCGCGGGCCGCGGCGCGGAGAGCACGACGGTCCCGGCCCGGCTGACGGTACGCACCTCCACGGCCCCGGCACCGGACGCACAGCGCCGGTGACGGGGAGCGGACATCCGGACGGGGCGGCCGGTTTCGGCAGCGGGTTGCCGGGGACGACGGGCCCGCCTCCGGCGGGTCCGGACACGACGACGGGCGGGCCCGTCTCTGGGCCCGCCCGGTCGACGCCGTACTTCTGCTACTTCTTCTTCTTGGTGCCGGAGCCGCCCTCGGGCTTCTCCGCCGCGGCGTCCTTGTCCGACTCGGCGGCCTCGGCGGCCTCGGCTCCCTCGGCGTCGTCCGCGCCGGCGGCGCCCGCAGCGCCGTCGCCGTCCTCCTCCAGCAGCCGGGAGAGCTGACTGCCCAGAATCCGGCGGAACTTCCGCTGCTGCGGCCGGTTGCGGTCCAGGACCGCGACCTCCAGCTGCTTCGACGTCAGCTCGCGCTCGCCGCCGTTGTTGTCCCGGGCGAGGGACTCCGCCGCCAGCTTCAGCCCCTCCGCCAGGGTCATGCCCTCGCGGTGCCGCTGATCGAGATAGCTGCTGATCTGATCGGAATTGCCGCCGACCGCGACCGAACCATGCTCGTCGACGATCGAACCGTCATGCGGCAGCCGGAAGATCTGGTCGTCGGCGGGGGTCTCCCCCACCTCCGCGACGATCAGCTCCACCTCGTACGGCTTCTCCGCGCCGCTGGAGAAGATCGTGCCGAGTGTCTGCGCGTAGACGTTCGCGAGGCCGCGGGCCGTGACGTCCTCGCGGTCGTACGTGTACCCGCGCAGATCGGCGTAGCGGACGCCGCCGATCCGCAGGTTCTCGAACTCGTTGTACTTGCCGACGGCGGCGAAGGCGATCCTGTCGTAGATCTCGCTGACCTTGTGCAGGGCCCGGGACGGGTTCTCGGCGACGAACAGGATGCCGTCGCTGTACTGCAGCACCACCACGCTGCGCCCGCGCGCGATGCCCTTGCGGGCGTACTCCGCGCGGTCCGCCATGGCCTGCTGGGGTGAGACATAGAACGGTGTCGACACCGGCTTATCCGTCCCTCTCTGCTCGTTGAGAAATCTCGTGGGGCCGCACGACCGTCACAGCACGGACGCGCGCGGGCCGTCGGGCTGCTCCAGCCGGCCGTCGACCACCGAGCGGGCGATCTCGGAGACCTCGGCCTCGCTCAACCTGCGGAAGCCCTCGTCGGTGATGGACGTGACGATGGGGAAGATACGGCGGGTCATGTCCGGCCCGCCGGTGGCGGAGTCGTCGTCCGCCGCGTCGTAGAGCGCCTGGACGACGACGGTGGCGGCCTGCGCCTCCGTCAGCTCGTCCGTGAAGAGCTTCTTCAACGCACCGCGCGCGAACACCGATCCCGAGCCCACGGAGGCGAAGCCCCGCTCCTCGGTCCGGCCGCCCGTCACGTCGTACGAGAAGATGCGGCCCTTCTCCCGCGCCGGGTCCCAGCCCGCGAAGAGCGGCAGGACTGCCAGACCCTGCATCGCCATGCCCAGGTTGGACCGGATCATCGTGGACAGCCGGTTGGCCTTGCCCTCCAGGGAGAGCTGCGCGCCCTCGACCTTCTCGAAGTGCTCCAGCTCCAGCTGGAACAGCCGCACCATCTCGACGGCGACGCCCGCGGTGCCGGCGATGCCGATGGCCGAGAACTCGTCCGCGGGAAAGACCTTCTCGATGTCACGCTGCGCGATCATGTTCCCCATGGTGGCGCGCCGGTCCCCGGCGAGGACGACCCCGCCGGGAAAGGTCACGGCCACGATGGTGGTGCCGTGCGGTGCCTCGACGGCACCCTTCACGGGCGGCACCTCCCGATTGCCCGGCAGAGCCGCCGGAGCGTGTTCACCCAGGAAGTCCATGAACGAGGACGAGCCCGGCGTCAGGAAGGCGGCTGGCAGACGCCCGGTACTCCGAGGGTTGGCTTCCACGCGAATCCTTCCGGGTACGGCGGCCCGCCCCCCACGGGCCGAGCCGGTGACTTGCGCTGGGCACGGACCTTACCCGTGCCCCCGTCCGGGCGTCCGCCCGGTTGCTACCCGGACGGACGCCCGGGGCGGCTACTCGCCGCCCTTTTGCACGAACGAACGCACGAAGTCCTCGGCGTTCTCTTCGAGCACATCGTCGATCTCGTCGAGGACGGAATCCACGTCCTCCGACAGCTTCTCCTGCCGCTCCTTCAGGTCCTCGGAGACCTCGGCGTCCTGCGCCTGCTCCTCGACCTCTTCCTGGGACCGCGTGGCCTTCTGCTGACCACCGCCGGTGTCCTTGGTCGCCATATCCCTCACCCCGCTCGGTGTCGCCCGATGGTCCTGACTGCGTCGCCCTACAAGATCCGACCCTACAAGCTGGGGCCGACATCGGCCCGGTGCTCTCTCAACGCTCGGAGGCCACCCGGATGATTCCCCGCCGCGCCGCCTTTAGCCCGGTCCGTCCCGGATCAGCCGCCCGAGAGGACCCGGACCAGCTCCTCCGCCGTGCGGCAGCGGTCCAGCAGCTCCTTGACATGGTTGCGGGTACCCCGGAGGGGTTCCAGCGTGGGGACCCGCTGCAGGGAGTCGCGGCCGGGGAGGTCGAAGATGACCGAGTCCCAGGAGGCCGCGGCGACGTCGTCCGCGTACTGTTCGAGGCAGCGGCCGCGGAAGTACGCCCTGGTGTCCTCCGGCGGGTTCTTCACGGCCTGGAGGACCTCGTCCTCGGTCAGGAGCCGCTTCAGGCGGCCGCGGGCCGCCAGCCGGTTGTACAGGCCCTTCTCGGGGCGGACGTCGGCGTACTGGAGGTCGACCAGGGCGAGGCGCGCCGCGTCCCACTCCAGGGCGTCGCGGCGGCGGTAGCCCTCCAGGAGCTCCTTCTTGGCCAGCCAGTCCAGCTCGCCGGAGAGGCTCATGGGGTCGGCTTCCAGCCGGTTGAGGGTGTCCTCCCAGCGGGTGAGCACGTCCTTGGTCTGGTCGTCCGCGTCCGCGCCGAAGCGCTCCTCGACGTACTTGCGGGCCAGCTCGCAGTACTCCATCTGGAGCTGTACGGCGGTGAGCGTGCGCCCGCTGCGCAGCACGACCTGGTGGCGCAGCGTTGGGTCGTGGGAGACCTGGTGCAGGGTGCGCACGGGCTGCTCGACGGCCAGGTCGACGGCGATGAAGTCGTCCTCGATCATCGACAGCACCAGGGCGGTGGTGCCGAGCTTGAGGTAGGTGGAGATTTCCGAGAGGTTCGCGTCGCCGATGATGACGTGGAGCCTGCGGTATTTCTCGGCGTCGGCGTGCGGCTCGTCGCGGGTGTTGATGATGGGGCGTTTGAGGGTGGTTTCCAGGCCGACCTCGACTTCGAAGTAGTCGGCGCGCTGGCTGATCTGGAAGCCGTGCTCGTTGCCGTCCTGGCCGATGCCGACGCGGCCGGCGCCGGTGAAGACCTGGCGGGAGACGAAGAAGGGCGTGAGGTGGCGCACGATGTCCGAGAAGGGGGTTTCCCGCTTCATCAGGTAGTTCTCGTGGCAGCCGTAGGACGCGCCCTTGTTGTCGGTGTTGTTCTTGTAGAGGTGGATGGGCTGGGCACCGGGCAGTTGGCCGGCGCGTTCCGCGGCTTCGGCCATGATGCGCTCGCCCGCCTTGTCCCAGAGGACGGCGTCGCGTGGGTTGGTGACCTCGGGGGCGCTGTACTCGGGGTGGGCGTGGTCGACGTAGAGCCGGGCGCCGTTGGTGAGGATGACGTTGGCGAGGCCGATGTCCTCGTCGGTCAGCTGGCTGGCGTCCGCGGCCTCGCGGGCGAGGTCGAAGCCGCGGGCGTCCCGCAGCGGGTTCTCCTCCTCGAAGTCCCAGCGGGCGCGGCGCGCCCGGTGCATCGCCGCCGCGTAGGCGTTGACGACCTGGGATGAGGTGAGCATGGCATTGGCGTTCGGATGGCCCGGGACGGAGATTCCGTACTCCGTCTCGATGCCCATTACTCGCCGTACGGTCATGCGGCCCTCCTTGCCCGGTACCGTCCGTGGCCCTGGACGGCACTCAAGTACCGCTGCGTCTGCGGCACGTGTGGTCCCTGCGGCGGCAATGCGCTGCGCCGCGCGCCGGTACGGAAGAGCCTAGAACGCCTTGGCGGCAGTGGGGAGATCATTACAGTCTTTGCTCCGGTCGGTTCGCACCCGTGGAAATACGTGTCCGGCTGCGGGCGGCCGTGTGGTGCCCCCCGCAGCCGGATCGCCGCATTTACAGGTACTGACCGGTGTTGGCCACCGTGTCGATCGACCGGCCGGTGTCCGCGCCCTGCTTTCCGGTGACGAGGGTGCGGATGAACACGATCCGCTCGCCCTTCTTTCCGGAGATACGGGCCCAGTCGTCGGGGTTGGTCGTGTTGGGCAGGTCCTCGTTCTCCTTGAACTCGTCGACGCAGGCGGCGAGGAGGTGGGAGACGCGCAGGCCCTTCTGGTTGTGGTCGAGGAACGCCTTGATGGCCATCTTCTTGGCGCGGTCGACGATGTTCTCGATCATTGCGCCGGAGTTGAAGTCCTTGAAGTAGAGGACTTCCTTGTCGCCGTTGGCGTACGTGACTTCGAGGAACCTGTTCTCCTCGGACTCGGCGTACATCTGCTCCACGACGGACTGGATCATCGCGTCCACGGTGGCCTCGGCGGATTCGCCGTGCTCGGACATGTCCTCGGCGTGCAGCGGCAGGGTCCGGGTGAGGTACTTGGAGAAGATGTCCTTGGCGGCCTCGGCGTCGGGGCGCTCGATCTTGATCTTCACGTCGAGCCGGCCGGGGCGCAGGATCGCGGGGTCGATCATGTCCTCGCGGTTGGAGGCGCCGATGACGATGACGTTCTCCAGGCCCTCGACACCGTCGATCTCGGAGAGCAGCTGCGGGACGATGGTGTTCTCCACGTCCGAGCTGACGCCGGAGCCGCGGGTGCGGAAGAGGGAGTCCATCTCGTCGAAGAAGACGATGACGGGGGTGCCCTCGCTGGCCTTCTCACGGGCCCGCTGGAAGACCAGGCGGATGTGCCGCTCGGTCTCGCCGACGTACTTGTTGAGCAGCTCGGGGCCCTTGATGTTCAGGAAGTAGCTCTTGCCCGCGGGGCGGCCGGTGTGCTCGGCGACCTTCTTGGCCAGCGAGTTGGCGACCGCCTTGGCGATCAGCGTCTTGCCGCAGCCGGGCGGGCCGTAGAGGAGCACGCCCTTGGGGGGCCGCAGCTCGTGCTCCTTGAAGAGGTCGGGGTAGAGGTACGGCAGCTCGACGGCGTCCCTGATCAGCTCGATCTGGTTGCCCAGGCCGCCGATCTTGGTGTAGTCGATGTCGGGGACCTCTTCGAGGACCAGCTCCTCGACCTCGCTCTTGGGGATGACCTCGTAGACGTACCCGGAGCGGGGCTCCAGGAGCAGGGCGTCGCCGGCGCGGATGGTGGTGTGCAGGAGCGGCTCGGCGAGCCGCACCACCTTCTCCTCGTCGGTGTGCCCCATCACGAGGGCGCGCTCGCCGTCCTCCAGGATCTCCTTGAGGGTGACGATGTCGCCGGAGCGCTCGAACTCCATGGCCTCGACCACGTTCAGCGCCTCGTTGAGCATCAGCTCCTGCCCGCGGCGGAGCTCGTCGAGCTCCACGCTGGGGCTGACGTTCACCCGCAGTTTGCGGCCGCCGGTGAAGATGTCCGCCGTGCCGTCGTCGGTGGCCTGGAGGAAGACTCCGAAGCCGGCGGGCGGCTGGGCCAGCCGGTCGACTTCTTCCTTCAGGGCGACGATCTGGTCGCGCGCCTCACGGAGAGTGTTGGCCAGGCGCTCGTTCTGCGCGGACACTCCGGCGAGGTTGGTCTGCAACTCGACGATGCGTTCTTCGAGGATCCTCGTGTGACGCGGCGAGTCGGCGAGCTTTCGTCGCAGGACGGCGATCTCCTGCTCAAGGTAGGCGACCTGACCGGCAGGGTCTTCGGACCCTCGACCCGGCCGGATGCCGCGGTTGGTGTCGTCGTCGTGGGCTGCCACGGTCCTCACCTCCTCCAAGGGGAGCTGGACGCTTCCTGACCCTACCTGGCCGCGTCCCACTTGAAACCCCTAGATCACAAAGACGGTCGGGGTGCATCCGATCTTCACCCGTGCGCCCGTCCTCACGCCAGGCAAATACCCATCCAGCAACATCGGAAAGCAGCCATTTGTTTCGTCTACAACGTTCAACACCCGCCAAGGGTGCCTGGAATTGCAGCGGAACGACGACTCCTCCCCCGTCCGTTCCCGGGACCGGCGGGAAGTCGGCGCGGAGGGGTCGCGGCGGAACGGCTCAGACCTGGGTGCCGGGGACCGGCTCGGCGGTGAGACGGAAGCGGCCGTCCGCCCACTTCCAGGTCACGTTGCGCTGCTTGTCCGGCTTGCTGCGGGGGACGTCCGGCGAGGAGTAGCCGAGGAGGGTGGCCGAAATCTCGTTTTCGCGGACAGCGAATGCCCCGACGCTCATGCCCTCGGCGGGGTCGAGGAGTGTCTCGGTCACGCGCGGTGACACCCCGGGCTTCGTGGCGGAGACGACGTACATCCCGCTGGGCGGGGAGCCGGCGGCGGCCCGGCAGCGCACCACGGCCACGGTCTCGGCCCGCCCGTCGGCGTCGAAGTCGGCGGAGCCGTGCTTGAACACCTCCGGCTCGGTCCCGGCGCAGTCCACCGGGTAGTGGGCGGCGCTCGGGTCCGGCCCGGGGGCGGGTCTGCCGCCGTGGTCGCTCTTGCCGTCGTTGCCGGCGGCGACGGTCGGGGGCTGGATGAGGGCCGCGAGGGCGACGACGGCGGCCATGGCGGCCGCGGTGGCGATCCAGTGCACCGCGCGGGGGTGTGCGTGCGGGAGGTCGGCGCCGGGCAGAGGCTGCACGGGTGAGGCTCCTGTGAGGGCTGGGAGGGCCGTGGGGAGGCCAGCATGGTGTCACACGCCGGCCGCCCGCGGAACGTCCCCTGCCGCTTCTCTGCGGGTTCTGTGCCCGTTCAGCTGTCGGCGGCGGCCCGCTGGCGGCCGGGACCGGTGTAATCCTCCCCGTACGCCCCCTTCGCGGGCCGGCGGCGGCGCAGCGGCGGCTCGACGCCGTCGGCGAGCCTGCGGGCGGTGAGCAGGAAACCGGTGTGGCCGATCATGCGGTGGTCGGGCCGTACGGCCAGGCCCTCGACGTGCCAGTTGCGCAGCATGGTCTCCCACGCCTGGGGCTCGTTGAAGTTGCCGTGCTCGCGAATGGACTCCACGGTGCGGGCGAGCTGGGTGGTGGTGGCCACGTAGGCGCAGACGATGCCGCCCGGCACGAGGGCCTTGGCGACCGCGTCCAGGCACTCCCAGGGCGCGAGCATGTCCAGGATGACGCGGTCGACCTCGGTGTCGGAGAGGTTGTCCTGGAGGTCGCCGACGGTGAGCTGCCAGGCCGGGTGGGGGCCGCCGAAGTAGCGCTCGACGTTCTGCCGGGCGACGTCGGCGAAGTCCGCGCGGCGCTCGTAGGAGTGCAGCATGCCGCTGTCGCCGACGGCGCGCAGCAGGAAGCTGGTCAGCGACCCGGAGCCGACGCCCGCCTCGACCACGCGCGCGCCGGGGAAGACGTCGGCGAACGCCAGGATCTGGCCGGCGTCCTTCGGGTAGACGACGGCCGCTCCGCGCGGCATGGACAGGACGTAGTCGGGGAGCAGGGGGCGCAGCGCGAGGTACGGGACGTTGCCCGTGGTGCGCACGACGGTTCCCTCGGGGGCGTCGATCAGCTCGTCGTGCGGGAAGGAACCCTTGTGGGTGTGGAAGGCCTTCCCGGCTTCGAGCGTGAACGTGTAGTGGCGGCCCTTGGGGTCGGTGAGCTGTACCTGGTCCCCGACCTGGAAGGGCCCGCGGCGGCGGGCGGCACCGGTCGGCTCGGACATGCCGCTCACCCTACCGGCCGGCGGGGGTCAGACCTGCGGCCGGGCCATGGCGGCGACGAAGGCGCGCTCGACGTCGGAGGTGGCGAGCACCCCGTAGATGTGGCCGGTCTCCTCCAGCACCAGGTACTCGCTGTGGGGGCTCTCGCGCAGGTGCTCCAGCAGCTGCTCACCGGTCAGCTCGGCGGAGAGCTTCATCTCGTCCGTGAGGTCCTGGGAGAGCGAGCTGACGGCCACCCAGGGGCGCCGGTGGGCGGGCGTCTGGGCGATGGCGGCGCCGCGTACGACGCCGGTGGGGTCGCCGCGGCCGTCGACGACGACGAGGGCGCGGGCGCCGGCGGCGTCGGCCCGGCGCAGCGCCTCGGACAACGGGGTGTCGGCGGTGACGGGCGCCGCACGGCGGGTGAGGGCGCGGGCGCGCAGCTCGGGCAGCCGCTCGCGGAGCCGGGCCATGCGCAGGCTGTTGCCGGCGCCGGTCCAGATGATCGCGGCGAGGATCGCGGCCAGCAGGGCGTCGGTGACGGTGTCGACGCTGCCGGGGTCGGAGGCGCGGGAGTGGGTGAAGAGCGGGAGGCCGATGAGGGTGGCCACGGCCAGCGCACGGCCCACCCAGGCGGCGACGACGGTGCCGGTCATCGGTTTGCCGCTGACCTTCCACACCACGGCGCGCAGCATCCGGCCGCCGTCGAGCGGCAGGCCGGGCAGCAGGTTGAAGATCGCCACGATGAGGTTGGAGATCGTCAGCGCCGCGAGCAGCACGGCGGGGACGGTGTCCTGCTCGACGAGCTGGAGGGCGCCGTAGAAGCCGCCGGCGAGCACGAGGGAGAGCAGCGGTCCGGCGAAGGCGAGCCAGAACTCGCGGCCCGGGGTCTCGGACTCCTTCTCGATCTCCGAGACGCCGCCGAAGAACTGCAGCTGGATGCGGCGTACGGGCAGCTTGTAGTGGAGGGCGACGCGGGTGTGCGCCAGCTCGTGGACGAGCACGGAGGCGTAGAAGGCGACGGCGAAGAAGAGCGCGATGACATAGCGCAGGGCGCCCAGCTCGGGCAGGATCCGTTCGAGCTGGCCGCCGAAGACCCAGGTGATGAGGGCGGCGACGAGGAACCAGCTCGGGGCGACGTACACGGGCACGCCGAAGGGGCGGCCCATGAGGATGCCGCCGCCGCGGCCGGGCCGATCGCCCCTGCGCTCCTCGCTCACGACTTCCACTCCTGCCCGCTCGTGTACCCGCTCGTGGCGCTCGTTCTCCTGCCCGCCGGTCCGGTCTGCATCGTATGCCGCCGGTTGTCGGTCCCGGGCTCTAGGGTCGTACACCATGAGTACCCGCACCGACACCGGGAACCACCCCGCGGACCCCGCCCCGCCGCCGTCCGGGGAGGGCGGCGGGCCGGACGCGCCACGGGCGCCGGCGCCGCCCCGGGCACTGTCGCCGTCCCGCGCGGCGGACTTCATGACCTGCCCGCTGATGTACCGCTTCCGGGTGATCGACAGGCTGCCGGAGAAGCCGCGCGCCTCCGCGGCCCGCGGGACGCTGGTGCACGCGGTGCTGGAGCGGCTCTTCGACGACCCTGCCGCCGAGCGTACGCCGCCGCGGGCGCGATCGCTGGTGGCGCCGGCGTGGGAGCGGCTGCTCGCGGACCGGCCGGAGCTGGCGGAGCTGTTCACGGACGGTGACGGGGACGGCGGCGGAGACGTCGGCGGGGACGGTGACGGGGGGTCCGGCGACGGCGGGGACGCCGCCGCGGCCGGGGCCGCCGAGCGGCTGGCGGAGTGGCTGGCGGGGGCCGAGCGGCTCGTCGAGCGGTGGTTCACGCTGGAGGACCCGGCGCGGCTGGAGCCCGCGGAGCGGGAGCTGTTCGTGGAGACCGTGCTCGCCTCCGGGCTGAAGCTGCGCGGCGTCATCGACCGGCTCGACGTGGCGCCGACGGGCGAGGTCCGCGTCGTGGACTACAAGACGGGCAAGGCGCCCCCGCCGGAGTACGCGGCGGACGCCCTCTTCCAGATCAAGTTCTACGCGCTGGTGCTGTGGCGGCTGCGCGGCAGCGTCCCGCGCCGGCTGCAGCTGGTCTATCTGGGCAGCGGCGATGTGCTGACGTACGACCCCGACGAGGCCGATCTGCGCGGCGTGGAGCGCAAGGTCCTCGCCCTGTGGGAGGCGATCCGGCGGGCGACGGAGAGCGGCGACTGGCGGCCGCGGCCGGGCCGGCTGTGCGGCTGGTGCGACTTCAAGGACTCCTGCCCCGCCTTCGGCGGGACCCCGCCCCCGTATCCGCTGACCGGCGTCGACCTGGGCCTGCCGCAGCCCCGCCCGGCCGGGGCCGGTGACGGTGCACAGGGCAGAATGGACACCGCCTGACAGTTCGGTCCGGCCGAGGAAGAGGAGACCCTGTGGCCATCCGCGTCCTGCTCGTCGACGACCAGCCGTTGCTGCGCACCGGCTTCCGCATGATCCTGGAGGCCGAGCAGGACATCGCCGTCGTCGGCGAGGCCGGCGACGGGCTGCAGGCGCTCGACCAGGTCCGGGCGCTGCAGCCGGACGTGGTGCTGATGGACATCCGGATGCCGCGGATGGACGGCGTGGAGGCCACCAGGCAGATCACCGGCGCCGGCCGGGACGGGCCCGCGAAGGTGCTGGTGCTGACCACCTTCGACCTCGACGAGTACGTGGTGGAGGCGCTGCGCGCCGGGGCCAGCGGCTTCCTGCTGAAGGACGCGCCGGCCGGGGAGCTGGTGCAGGCGATCCGCGTGGTCGCCGCCGGGGACGCGATGCTGGCCCCGAGCATCACCAAGAGGCTGCTGGACAAGTTCGCGACCAAGCTGCCGACGGGAGAGCAGGACGTGCCGGACACCCTGGACACGCTCACCGAGCGCGAGGTGGAGGTGCTCAAGCTGGTCGCCCGCGGGCTGTCGAACGCGGAGATCGCCGCCGACCTCTTCGTCAGCGAGACGACCGTGAAGACGCATGTGGGCCATGTGCTGACCAAGCTGAGCCTGCGCGACCGGGTGCAGGCCGCGGTCTACGCGTACGAGAGCGGGCTGGTGCGCCCCGGCGGGTCCTGAGCGCCGGCCGGGAGCCCCGCCGCGCAGGGCTCCCGGTTCCGTACGGCGTCAGGCGGTGCCGCGGGTCACTCCGAGCCCTTCGAGATCTCCCAGAAGCGGAAGACCGTCGAGGCGTCGAGCGTCCACTCCAGGCCGAGGATGTTCTCCCGCGCGGCCGCGTACTGCTTGCCCTGCCACAGCGGTATCACCGGGAGCTGGTCGGCGACGATGTCCTGCAGCTCGCCGTAGGCGTCCACCGTGGCCGTACGCTCCGACTGCCCGGCGGCCGCCGGGATCAGCTCGCTGGTGATGCGGCCCGGCTGGTAGTTGTTGGCCAGCACGTTGCCGTCGCCGAAGAAGGGCGAGGTGAAGTTGTCGGGGTCCGGGTAGTCCGGCACCCAGCCCTTGACGTAGACGCCGTACGCGCCCTTCTCGACGCCCTGCTCGAAGTCGTCCAGCGGCACGGACTCCACGTCCGCCTCGAACAGGCCGCTGGCGTTGAGCTGCTCGGCGATCAGCTCGAAGGAGGGCACCGTGCCGGGCCCGTAGCGCTCGGGCGTGGCGTGCAGCGTCACCTTCACCTTCTGGTCGATGCCCGCCTGGCGCAGCACCTGTTCGGCCCTGGCCGGGTCGGGGCGGTCGCCGTAGGTGTCGTAGAAGGCGGTGTTGTGGCCGGTGATGCCGGCCGGGACGATCGAGTACAGCTCCTCGGCCGTGCCCTGGTAGACCTCGCGGACCAGCGCGTTGCGGTCGATGAGGTACGCGAACGCCTTGCGCACCGCCGGGTTGCCGGCGACCGGGTCGTCCATGTTGAAGACCAGGTGCTGGACCTCGGCGCTGGTGCCCTCGACGAGCTGGATCTTCTGGCCGGCTCCGGCCTGGTCCTGCAGCTCGGCGATGTCCTTCATCGCCAGGCCGCGGTAGGCCAGGTCGATGTCGCCGCTCTCCAGGTCCTCCTTCAGCTTGTCGTCGCCGCCGGTGCCGCCGTAGAGCTTCAGCGTCATCCCGGAGTTCTGCACCTTGGCGGTGCCCTTGTAGCCGGAGTTGACGGAGAAGTCGGCCTCCTTGCCCTCCTGGTAGGAGTCCAGCTTGTACGGCCCCGACCCGATGGCCTTGTCGTCGTCGCGCAGCTTGTCCTTCGGGTAGGACTCGCTGTCGACGATCGAGCCGGCGCCGGAGGCGATCTTCATGGGGAAGGTCGCGTCGGGGTAGTCCAGCCGGAACGTCACGGTCAGCTCGTCGGGCGTCTCGATCCCGCCGATCGAGTCGAGCATGACGGCGGGGCCGTCGGGGTCGTCGATGGCGATGGTGCGCTCGAAGGAGAACTTCACGTCCTCGGAGGTGAGTTCGGAGCCGTCGGAGAACTTCAGCCCGTCCTGCAGCTTGCAGGTGTAGACGCGGCTGTCGGAGTCCTCGAAGCTGCACTCCTCCGCCGCCTCGGGCTCGGGTTCCGTGGACCCCTTGGGGAAGCTCAGCAGGGACTGGAAGACGTTGTTGAACACCAGCCAGGAGCCGGGGTCGTAGCCCGCCGCGGGGTCGATGGCGGTGACCTTGTCGGTCATTCCCATCACGACCGCGTCGCCGGAGCCGGCCCCCGATCCGGAGTCCGAGCCGCAGCCGACAGCGAGCAGTACGGTGGCCATGGCGGCGCCGAGGGGTGGGGCGAGCCGCGGGACAGCCTTCTTCACGTGTGTGGGTTCCTTCACTCGGGTCGGTTCTTGGCCCGGCGCGGCACCGCCGGTGGCCCCTACTCGCTCAGCCCGCGCCGCAGCTCCCAGAGCTGCAGCGTCGACGACGAGTTGAGCGCCCACTCCGCCCCCGTGACGGTGTCGCGCGCCGCGATGTACTGCTTGCCCTGCCAGAGCGGGAGGTACGGGACGTCGGTCGCGAGGACGTCCTGCACCCGCTCGAAGCTGTCCGTCGTGCGCTCCCGCTGCGCCTCCTGGCGGGTCCGCGGGATCAGGTCCTCGATGACGGAGCTCTCGTAGTTGTTGTAGGTGAAGTTCTCCTCGCCGACGAACGGCGCGGTGAACGTGTCGGGGTCGGGGAAGTCGGGGTACCAGTGCAGGCCGTAGACGGCGTACCGGTTCTCCGCGTAGTTCTTCTTGTACGTCTCCCAGGTCTCGCCCTTGATGGTCACGTCGAAGAGGCCGGACTTGTTGAGCTGGTCGCGCAGCTCTTCGAACTCCGCCTTCGTCGTCTCGCTGTAGTGGTCCGTGGTGTAGTTCAGGGTCAGCTCGACGGGGGTCTCGACGCCCGCCTCCCGGAGCAGCTCGCGGGCGGCGTCGGGGTCCGGGCGGTCGCCGTAGGAGTCGTGGAACGCCGTGTTGTGGCCGATGATGCCGCGCGGGATCATCGCGTACAGCGGCTCGACGGTGCGCTGGTAGACGTCGCGCGCGAGCTTCGTCCTGTCGATCACCTCGGCCGTCGCCTGGCGCACGGCCCGGTCCTTCACGGTCGGGTTCTCCACGTCGAAGACGAGGTAGGCGATCTCCGCGCCGGGCGTCTCGAAGAGGCTGACGTCGCCGTCGGCGCCCTCGTCGAGGCGGTTGATCTGCTCGGGCTTCAGGCTGCGGCCCATCACGTCGATGTCGCCGCCGGAGATGGCGTCCTCCATGTGCTGGGAGGTGTCGAAGTAGCGGACCTCGACGCCGTCGTTCTGCGGCTCGACCTCGCCCTTGTAGTCGCCGTTGCCGGTGTAGACGGCCTTGGTGGCGACGTCGTCCTCGTGCTCGACCTTCAGGCTGTACGGGCCGGAGCCGGCGATCTCGAAGCCCTCGTAGAGCTTGTCCTTCTCGTAGACCTCGCTGTCGACGATGGCGGCGGCCGGGGTGGCGAGCTTGAGGGGGAACGTCGCGTCCGGCGTCTTGAGGTGGAAGACCACGGTCAGCTCGTCGGGGGTCTCCACCGTGTCGACGTTGGCGAGCAGCGGGAAGGGGCCGTTGGGGTTCTTGATCTTCAGCATCCGCTCGACGGAGAACTTGACGTCCTCGGCCGTGAGGTCGTGCCCGTTGGTGAAGGTGAGGCCGTCGCGGAGGGTGCAGCGGTACTGCTCGCTGAGCCGGTCGGCGAAGGCGCACCGCTCGGCGGCGTCCGGCTCGGGCTCCGAACCCGTACGCGGCATGCGCATCAGCGTCTGGAAGGTGTTCTGCAGGATGTTCCAGGAGTTGATGTCGTACGCGGTGGCGGGGTCGAGGGGGGCGGGGTTCTCCTCGGTCAGCTCCAGCTTGTCGGTCGTGCCCACCACGATCGCGTCGCCGTCTCCGCCGGAGCCGCCCACCATGCCGCAGGAGGCAAGAACCGGGACCAGCATGCCCAGCAGCGCGGGCAGCACCAACGACTTACGAATCATGGTCGACTTTCTCCCTCGGGCGTCCCCGGAGAGATTAGCCGGAGCACCCAGCCGGGCTGGGCCGCAGGGAAGTTGAGAAAGAATCACGTGCCGATTACGCCCGGCACCCTTCCGATAACCGGACGCGGGAACAATGGCCGCGAACCCGAATCAAACCGGGCACAGGGCGGCACTCCGCCGGACCCCGGAGACGGGTCCAGCACACCGCCGCTCACCTGTCGAGAGCTGTGCGCGTGAGAAAGCTCACCTCGGCGAATCCGCGCCGTGACGCAGCAATGGGGTAACGGCTTTCGTCACGCAAAATACATGAACCGCTGCGCGGAGTTTCCCCGCCGCTTTCTCACTGGAGGCGCTCGACTACGGAGCGGAGAAAGGGGAGATCGACTTCCGTGAGGGAACCGACGAGGTGCCGCCCCGGCGCGGGGTCGATCGGCGCCACCGACGGCACCGCCACGACGGCGCAGCCGGCCGCCTCCGCCGCCGTCACGCCGGTGAGGGTGTCCTCGACCACGGCGCAGCGCCGCGGATCGGCCCCGAGGGCGGCCGCGGCGTGCAGGTACGGGTCGGGGTGCGGCTTCGTCCGCGCGATCTCGTCGCCCGCCACGGAGAGGTGGAACTCGTGCCCGAGCGAGCGCAGCACCCGGTCGATGATGCGCCGGTGGGACGCGGAGACCAGGGCCGTGGGCACGTCGTGCGCGGCGAGTTCGAGGAGCAGCCGCCGGGCGCCGGGCATGAGGGGCACGTCGCCGTCGATCAGCTCCTCGAAGCGGGTGTTGAGGCGGACGGTCAGCTCGGGCAGGCCGATGTCGGCACCGGTGGTGGCGATGAGGTACGCGGCGCTGCGCGACATCGGTCCGCCGACGACGACCTGGCGCTGCTCCTCGGTCAGCTCGTGGCCGAACTCGGCGAAGACCGAGACCTCGGCGGCCCACCAGAAGCCCTCGGTGTCGACCAGGGTGCCGTCCATGTCGAGCAGTACGGCCTGCGGGGTCGTACCGCGGATGGACCGCACGCGGCGGGCCGGGGCGGTGCTCTGAGCCGTTCGGGTGCCTTCAGCGGGAATGCTGCTGGTCATCCGCTCACCTCCCTCGAAGGGGCGCAAAGGCCGGCCGCCAGAAGCGACCGGCCTGTTCCGGACCGACCAGTGTATGCCGACTGTCCGAAAAGCGCCCGTGGAGCGCCCTTCTGGGCCCTTTTCGGACAGCGGCCGGGTGCGCGGGTACGGGCCGGGCGCCGGCGGCGCTCAGCGGGCGTTGAAGTACTTCGCCTCCGGGTGGTGGATGACGATCGCGTCCGTGGACTGCTCCGGGTGCAGCTGGAACTCCTCGGAGAGCTTCACCCCGATCCGCTCCGGCTCCAGCAGCTCGGCGATCTTCGCCCGGTCCTCCAGGTCCGGGCACGCGCCGTAGCCGAGGGAGAACCGGGCGCCGCGGTACTTCAGCGCGAACATGTCCTCGATCTCGGCCGGGTCCTCGCCGCCGTAGCCCAGCTCGGCGCGTACCCGCGCGTGCCAGTACTCCGCCAGCGCCTCGGCGAGCTGCACGGAGAGGCCGTGCAGCTCCAGGTACTCGCGGTAGGAGTCGGCGGCGAACAGCTCGGCCGTGGCCTCGCCGATCCTGGACCCGACGGTGACGATCTGGAAGCCGACGACGTCCGTCTCGCCGGAGTCCTCCGGGCGGAAGAAGTCCGCCAGGCACAGCCGCCGGCCGCGCCGCTGCCGCGGGAAGGTGAAGCGGGTGCGCTCGGCGCCGTCGTCGCCGAGGACGATCAGGTCGTCGCCCTTGGAGACGCAGGGGAAGTAGCCGTAGACGACGGCCGCCTCCAGCAGGTTGCCGGTCTGCAGCCGGTCCAGCAGCCCGCGCAGCCGCGGCCTGCCCTCGGTGGCGACCAGGTCCTCGTACGACGGACCGCTGCCGCGCGGCGCCTTCAGCCCCCACTGGCCCTTGAAGAGCGCGCCCTCGTCCAGCCAGGAGGCGTAGTCGGCCTGCTGGATGCCCTTGACGACGCGGGTGCCCCAGAACGGCGGGGCGGGCACGGGGTTGTCGGTGGCCACGTCGGAGCGGGCGGGGGCGTCCTCCTCCTCGCCGGCGGGTGCGGCGGCGCTCGCGCGCACCCGGCGGGGGCGCAGCTCGGGCAGCTCGGCGCCGGGGACGCCGCGCTTGACGCCGATGAGGGCGTCCATGAGCCGCAGCCCCTCGAAGGCGTCGCGGGCGTAGCGGACCTCGCCCTCGTAGACCTCGTGCAGGTCCTGCTCGACGTACGCGCGGGTGAGCGCCGCGCCGCCGAGGATCACGGGGTACCGGGAGGCCAGCCGGCGCTGGTTCAGCTCCTCCAGGTTCTCCTTCATGATCACGGTGGACTTCACCAGCAGCCCGGACATCCCGATCACGTCGGCCGCGTGCTCCTCGGCGGCCTCGAGGATCGCCGAGACGGGCTGCTTGATGCCGAGGTTGACCACGTTGTAGCCGTTGTTGGACAGGATGATGTCGACGAGGTTCTTGCCGATGTCGTGGACGTCGCCGCGCACGGTGGCCAGCACGATCGTGCCCTTGCCGGAGTTGCCCTCGCCGTCCTCGACCTTCTCCATGTGCGGCTCCAGGTAGGCCACCGCGGTCTTCATCACCTCGGCGGACTGGAGCACGAACGGGAGCTGCATCTGCCCGGAGCCGAACAGCTCGCCGACGGTCTTCATGCCGTCGAGCAGCGTCTCGTTGACGATGTCCAGCGCCGGCCGCTCGGCGAGCGCGGTGTCGAGGTCGGCCTCCAGGCCGTTCTTCTCGCCGTCGATGATGCGCCGCTTCAGCCGCTCCTCCAGCGGCAGTGCGGCCAGCTCCTCGGCCTTGCCGGCCTTCATCGACTTGGTGTCGACGCCCTCGAACAGCTCCAGCAGGCGCTGCAGCGGGTCGTACGCGGGCTCGTCGCCCGCGGCCGGCCGGCGCCGGTCGTGGATGAGGTCCAGGCAGACCTGCACCTGCTCCTCCTCCAGCCGGGCGATCGGCAGGATCTTGCTGGCGTGCACGATCGCCGAGTCCAGGCCGGCCTTCACGCACTCGTCGAGGAAGACGGAGTTGAGGACGACCCGGGCGGCCGGGTTGAGGCCGAAGGAGATGTTCGACAGCCCGAGCGTGGTCTGCACGTCGGGGTGGCGGCGCTTGAGTTCGCGGATGGCCTCGATGGTGGCGAGGCCGTCGCCGCGGGACTCCTCCTGGCCGGTGCAGATGGTGAACGTCAGGCAGTCGATGAGGATGTCGGACTCGTGGATGCCCCAGTTGCCGGTGAGGTCCTCGATGAGCCGCTCGGCGATGGCGACCTTGTGCTCCGCGGTACGGGCCTGGCCCTCCTCGTCGATGGTCAGTGCCATCAGGGCGGCGCCGTGCTCGCGGGCGAGGGTGGCGACGCGCGCGAAGCGGGACTCGGGGCCGTCGCCGTCCTCGTAGTTGACGGAGTTGATGACGGCCCGGCCGCCCAGCTTCTCCAGCCCGGCGCGGATCACCTCGACCTCGGTGGAGTCCAGCACGATGGGCAGCGTGGAGGCGGTGGCGAACCGGCCCGCCAGCTCTGCCATGTCTGCGGCGCCGTCGCGGCCGACGTAGTCGACGCACAGGTCGAGCATGTGGGCGCCCTCGCGGATCTGGTCGCGGGCCATCTCCACGCAGTCGTCCCAGCGGCCTTCGAGCATGGCGGTGCGGAACTTCTTCGAGCCGTTGGCGTTGGTGCGCTCGCCGATCGCCAGGTACGAGGTGTCCTGCCGGAACGGCACCGTCTGGTACAGCGACGCGGCCCCCGGCTCGGGCCGGGGCCGGCGCTCGGCCGGCTCCATGTCCCGTACCCGCTCGGTGAGCTGCCGCAGGTGCTCCGGGGTGGTGCCGCAGCAGCCGCCGACCAGGGACAGGCCGTACTCGCGGACGAACGTCTCCTGGGCGTCGGCCAGTTCGCCCGGGGTCAGCGGGTAGTGGGCGCCGTCCTTGCCGAGGACCGGCAGGCCCGCGTTGGGCATGCAGGACAGCGGCACCCGGGAGTGCCGGGCGAGGTAGCGCAGGTGCTCGCTCATCTCGGCCGGGCCGGTGGCGCAGTTGAGCCCGATCATGTCGATGCCCAGCGGCTCCAGCGCGGTGAGCGCGGCGCCGATCTCGCTGCCGAGGAGCATGGCGCCGGTCGTCTCGACGGTCACCGAGCAGATCAGCGGCAGGTCCACGCCGGTGGCGGCGAGCGCGCGGCGGGCGCCGAGGACGGCGGCCTTGGTCTGCAGCAGGTCCTGGGTGGTCTCGACGAGGAGCGCGTCGGCGCCGCCGGCGATCATGCCCTCGGCATTCTGCTGGTAGGCGTCGCGCAGCGTGTCGTACGCGATGTGGCCGAGGGTCGGCAGCTTGGTGCCGGGGCCCATGGAGCCGAGGACCCAGCGCTGCCGGGCGTCGCCGGCGGTGTGGGCGTCGGCGGACTCGCGGGCGATGCGTACGCCGGACTCGGACAGCTCGAAGATCCGGTCCGCGATGTCGTACTCGCCGAGGGCGGCGTGGTTGGCGCCGAAGGTGTTGGTCTCCACGCAGTCCACGCCGGCCGCGAAGTACTCGTCGTGCACCGAGCGCACGATGTCGGGGCGGGTGACGTTGAGGATCTCGTTGCAGCCCTCGAGTTGCTGGAAGTCCGCCAGCGTGGGCTCCTGGGCCTGGAGCATGGTGCCCATGGCACCGTCGGCCACCACCACGCGGGTGGCGAGGGCCTCCCGGAGCGCGTCGGCGCGGGTCTGCTGGCTGGCGGCGGGCTGGGGCGGCTGCGAGGCCATGGGGATACTCCCTCGTGTGCGACGGCTGTCGGCTATGCGCGGCCCGCGAGGACCGGTGCACGGGCCCAGCGTATCGGCCGGAGCCGGTCCGGGGCGGGCCGTCCCACGAGCCGGACGGTGCGGGTTTGCGGGGTTTTCCGGCAGACTCGTGCCCGATCCGCACTTCCGGGGTCTTCCCCGACCACCCCCCTGCGGCCTGACAATGACCGATACTGTTCAGCATTGTCGAACTGCCGGTCTCGTTGAGGAGGATCTTCCGTGGCACGGAACATCCAGTCGCTCGAGCGAGCGGCTGCGGTGCTGCGCCTGCTGGCCGGAGGAGAGCGGCGCCTGGGGCTGTCGGACGTCGCCTCGACCCTCGGCCTGGCCAAGGGCACGGCGCACGGCATCCTGCGCACGCTGCAGCAGGAGGGCTTCGTCGAGCAGGACCCGGTCTCCGGGCGCTACCAGCTCGGCGCGGAGCTGCTCCGCCTGGGCAACAGCTACCTGGACGTCCACGAGCTGCGCGCCCGGGCCCTGCCCTGGACCGACGACCTGGCCAGGGCCAGCGGCGAGAGCGTCCACCTGGGCGTGCTGCACCACCAGGGCGTGCTCATCGTCCACCACGTCTTCCGGCCGGACGACAGCCGGCAGGTGCTGGAGATCGGCGCCATGCAGCCGCTGCACAGCACGGCGCTGGGCAAGGTCCTGTGCGCGGTGGACCCGGTGGCGCACGCCGAGGCCGCGGAGGGCGACCGCCAGGCGCTCACGCCCGCCACGGTCACCGAGGCGGCCGACTTCGAACGGATCCTGGAGCTGACCCGCGCCCGCGGCTGGGGCTCGGACGTCGAGGAGACCTGGGACGGCATCGCCTCGGTCGCCGCCCCCGTACGCGACCGCCGCGGCATGCCCGTCGGCGCCGTGGGCGTCACGGGTGCGGTGGAGCGGGTCTGCCCCGGCGGTGAGCTGCGGCCGGACCTGGTGGCGGCGGTGCGCGACTGCGCCCGGGCGGTGGCCAGGGACCTGGGCGCCGGGCGCTTCTGAGCCGCGCGCGACTCCTCCGTTCGGCCGATTCCCCGATTTCCCCTCACCGGGCCTTGACGTGCCTGTGACGTGGCGGAACACTGCCGTGCACCGGTCGGCATTGTCGAACACCTGACGACATATTTGACGTATGGTGTTACGCGGACCGGATTCCGCGTACGGACCAGCCCGGACAAAGGAGTCGCAGGATGGACCCGTCCAATTGGGACATTTTCTCTGGTGAGGTAGTGGGAACTGCCTTGCTGATCGTTCTCGGTGGCGGCGTGGTTGCCGCCATCACCTTCAAGAAGTCCAAGGCACACCAGGCGGGCTGGGTCGCGATCGCGTTCGGCTGGGGTCTCGCGGTCCTCACCGGCGCCTACGCGGTCGCCGGCGTCTCCGGCGCCCACCTGAACCCCGCGGTGACCCTCGGGCTTGCGATCAAGGGCGACACCGACTGGGGTGACGTACCGCTCTACCTCGCCTCCGAGATGCTCGGTGCCATGATCGGCGCCGCGTTCGTCTGGCTGGCCTACTACGGCCAGTTCCACGACCACCTGACCGACAAGGAAGTCGTCGGCCACCTGGAGAACGCGGACACGAAGGCGATCGAGGCACACGAGAAGGGCGCGGGCCCGGTGCTCGGCATATTCTCCACCGGCCCCGAGATCCGCAACACCGTGCAGAACATGATGACGGAGATCATCGCCACCTTCGTCCTGGTCATCGCGATCCTCACCCAGGGCCTCAATGACGAGGGCAACGGGCTCGGCCCCCTCGGCGTGCTGATCACGGCGCTGGTGGTTGTCAGCATCGGTCTCTCGCTCGGTGGCCCCACGGGTTACGCCATCAACCCCGCGCGCGACCTCGGGCCGCGCATCGTCCACTACCTCCTGCCGCTGCCCAACAAGGGCGGCTCGGACTGGACCTACGCGTGGATTCCCGTCGTCGGCCCGCTGCTCGGCGGCGCCGCGGCCGGCGGGCTCTACCAGGCCGTCTTCGCCTGAGCCGGCACGTCCCGCCCGCCCACCGGGCGGGACGGCGCAGGGCACCACCTCGACCCACGCCGAACCAACGACGTATCGGAGCGACATGACCGACGCACACACTGCA
>NZ_JAINRD010000090.1 GCF_020400605.1 Streptomyces aculeolatus
GCGTTTCGGTTTATGAGTCAGGCTCGGCATGTGGGGAAGTTGGTGTTGCGTGTTCCGCGGGGGTTGGATCCTGCGGGGACGGTTGTGGTGTCGGGTGGGACTGGGACGTTGGGTGCGTTGGTTGCGCGGCATGTGGTGTCGGTGCATGGGGTTGGTGGGGTGGTGTTGGTTTCGCGTCGGGGTCTGGAGGCTCCGGGGGCGGTGGAGTTGCGTGCGGAGTTGGAGGGTTTGGGGGCGCGGGTTGAGGTGGTGGCGTGTGATATTGCGGAGGCGGAGGGTGTGGAGCGGGCGCTTGCGGCTGTGCCGGTGGATCGTCCGTTGACGGGTGTGATTCATGCTGCGGGTGTGACGGATGATGGTTTGGTTGAGGATTTGACGGCGGAGCGGGTGCGGGGGGTGTTGCGGTCGAAGGTGGATGGTGCGTGGCAGTTGCATGTGGCGACGCGGGAGTTGCCTGGTGTGGCGGTTTTCGCGATGTATTCTTCGGCGGCTGGTCTTCTGGGTGGGCCGGGGCAGGCGAATTATGCGGCGGCGAATACTTTCCTGGATGCGCTGGCGGAGCATCGTCGTGCGGAGGGTTTGCCGGCGGTGTCGATTGCGTGGGGTTTGTGGGAGGACGACAGTGCGCTGACCGGGCGGATGGCCGCGGCCGACCGTGCCCGGCTGACCCGCCGCGGGTTCGAGCCCATGCCCGCCACCCAGGCCCTCCAACTCCTCGACCAGGC
>NZ_JAINRD010000091.1 GCF_020400605.1 Streptomyces aculeolatus
CCTCCGCTCCAGAGGCGAGCGGCGTCGGAGTTCGGCCCGGACGCCTGAGCCCGACGCCGGGGGACGGACGCCCGGAGCGGGGGAAACTCCGTGAGCGGGGGCATCCCCCTTCGGAGTGCAGCAGAGGTGCGACCTGGGCCGCTTGTCCGCGCACTTTGAGCGTCGGTCAGCACCACTGGGTGCAGGTGGGTGCATCCCGTTGGGCAAGACTCCACCCAAGGTGGGCGATTTGGGGCGTTTTTGGAGGGTGGTTTTCGGGAGATCAGCTCTACTTCGCCACGCCGGAGTCGCTTGCATTGCGAGGTCAGGCCCGCGGGCATGAGCGTGCGCGTTAGGCGGCAAAGTTCATGCTCGGCGGGTGATTTGCACTATTTGGCGGCGCGGTTGCCTTTAGTTTGCACCGATGGCATGCATTCCGGACGGCCCGGGCGGCAGTGGGTGTGCGCGAGAGGGCGAAAGTCGGCGCCATGAGGGTGATTTGGGATGAATTCGAAGTGTGTTACCGCGAGTTACAGCCATATTCCTCCGCTCGGGATCTTGGGTACGGCTCTGATGCGCGTCGTGCCGGGGGAGTTGCCATCGGGCGTCGGCCATCCGGTCCGGAGCCTGGCAAGCCCGCCCGGGGCGCTTCCCGTACGGCTCCCGGAAGCGGACGGCGCTCGCCTTGTCTTCCCTCTGGAGCGGAGA
>NZ_JAINRD010000092.1 GCF_020400605.1 Streptomyces aculeolatus
GAGTTGCCTCGAACGGTCTGCACCTTGAGAACTCCACAGCGTGACGAGCGAACGAGTGTTTTTGATCTTTGGCGCCGCCGCCGAGCGGCGTCGGAGGTCATGACCACTCGCTCCGCTGAGTGATCGACGCAACCCATCCGCTACTGCACGCGAAGGGTTCCCATGTGGCTCGCCATCGGTGACATCGTTCAAGAGCGCGGCGGCAACAACGCCCTCGGTGCCGTCGTCGGCGTCGCCGCCCACGGCACCGGCCGCTTCGTCCTCGTCGACATCCCCGGCGCCGGCCTCCGCCCGATGCCGCCCGACGAACTGACGGTCGCGGCCCGAAGGCCCGCCCCGGCGTCGACCACCCGGGGACTGTTGGCGCTGTTCACGCTGCTGGTTGGAGTGATCGGCACGTACCTCAGTTGCCAGGCTGCACAGCAGGCGGGCGCCGGATGGCTGCTGACCTTGCTCTCCGGCTACGGGGCCTGCACCGCCGTGGCGACCGCGCATCGCGGCGTACAGCGGATCACCGGTCCGCGTCGCTTCCGAGTCTGACCATCCGCGCCGGAGTGGCGGCCGACGGGTCACGAAGCCCGCCGCCCCGGCTCGCCCATCCCATCGAGGAGGCAGAGAGATCATGCGTGCTTACGACGGCGTCCAGGGGAGCCTGGACGCCTTCGAATCCGAGGCGTTAGCGCT
>NZ_JAINRD010000093.1 GCF_020400605.1 Streptomyces aculeolatus
CGGAGTTGCCGCCGAGTGCGATGACGACGTTGCAGACTTATATTATGCAGTTGCGGCGTTGTTTGGGTAGGGCGTTGGGTGCTGGGGGGTCGGAGCGGGCGAAGGGTGTGTTGGCGACGCGGCATGGGGGTTATGTGTTGCAGGTGCCGTCGGAGTCGGTGGATGTTTTTGCGTATGAGCGGTTGGTGGGGTTGGGGCAGGAGGCTTTTGATCGGGGGGAGGATGAGCGGGCTGCGTCTTTGTTTCGGGAGGCGTTGGGTTTGTGGGAGGGGCCTGCTTTGGTGGATGTGCGGTTGGGTCCGATTATGGAGATTGAGGTGATGCGGTTGGAGGAGTCGCGGTTGGTGACGGTGGAGCGGCGGATTGATGCTGATTTGCGGTTGGGTCGGCATGCTGAGTTGATTTCTGAGTTGGTGGATTTGATTGCGCGTCATCCTCAGCATGAGGGTTTGCATGCGCAGGCGATGTTGTCGTTGTACAGGTCGGGTCGGCAGGCGTCGGCGTTGGATGTGTATCGGCGGTTGCGTGGTCGGTTGATTGAGGAGTTGGGTGTGGAGCCGTCGCCGCCGTTGCAGCGGTTGCATCAGGCGATGTTGGCGGTGGATCCGGAGTTGGATGTGGTGGCGGGTCCGCGTCGTGGTTCGACGTTCGACCG
>NZ_JAINRD010000094.1 GCF_020400605.1 Streptomyces aculeolatus
GATTTCGGAGTTCCCTGTCGATCGCGGTTGGGGTGCTGATCTGTTCGATGCGGATCCGGGCAGGTCGGGGAAGTCGTATGCGCGTCATGGCGGGTTTCTGCATGACGCGGGGGAGTTCGACGCGGAGTTCTTCGGTGTGTCGCCGCGTGAGGCGTTGGCGATGGATCCGCAGCAGCGGTTGGTGCTGGAGGCGTCGTGGGAGGCGTGCGAGCGTGCGGGCATCGATCCCGACAGCCTCCGCGGCAGCCGCACCGGCGTGTACGTGGGCGTCATGTACCACGACTACGCGCCCCGCATGTCGACCGAACGGCAGGAGATCGAGGGCTACGCGCTGACGGGGAACCTGTCGAGCGTGCTGTCGGGGCGGGTGGCGTACGCCTTCGGGCTCGAAGGCCCCGCGATGACGATCGACACCGCGTGCTCCTCGTCGCTCGTCGCGCTGCACCTTGCCGCCCAGGCGATGCGGAACGGGGAGTGCGACCGGGCGCTCGTCGGCGGGGTCACCGTGATGGCGACGCCGAACACCTTCGTGGAGTTCTCGCGGCAGCGGGGGCTTTCGCCCGACGGCCGGTGCAAGGCGTTCGCGGAGGGTGCGGACGGTACGGGCTGGAG
>NZ_JAINRD010000095.1 GCF_020400605.1 Streptomyces aculeolatus
TATTTCGGAGTTCCCTGTCGATCGCGGCTGGGGTGCCGATCTGTTTGACGCCGACCCGGGCAAGTCCGGGAAGTCGTACGCCCGTCACGGGGGCTTCCTGCATGACGCGGGGGAGTTCGACGCGGAGTTCTTCGGTGTGTCGCCGCGTGAGGCGTTGGCGATGGATCCTCAGCAGCGGTTGGTGCTGGAGGCGTCGTGGGAGGCGTGCGAGCGTGCGGGCATCGATGCCGACAGCCTCCGCGGCAGCCGCACCGGCGTCTACATCGGTGCCACCGCGCAGGAGTACGGGCCCCGCCTCGCGGACGGCCACGACGGCCACGACGGGCACCTGCTCACCGGCACCACGGTCAGCGTGCTGTCGGGGCGGGTGGCGTACGCCTTCGGGCTCGAAGGCCCGGCGGTGACGATCGACACGGCGTGCTCGTCGTCGCTGGTCGCCGTCCACCTTGCGGCGCAGGCCCTGCGGAACGGGGAGTGCGACCGCGCGCTCGTCGGCGGCGTCACCGTCATGGGCTCTCCCGGGATGTTCCTGGAGTTCTCGCGGCAGCGGGGGCTTTCGCCCGACGGCCGGTGCAAGGCGTTCGCGGAGGGTGCGGACGGTACGGGCTGGGC
>NZ_JAINRD010000096.1 GCF_020400605.1 Streptomyces aculeolatus
TCGAACTACTTCCGCCCCGGCAACCTCACCGCCCTGCGCGAGCTGGCCCTGCTCTGGGTCGCCGACCGCGTCGACGACTACCTGCGCGAATACCGCAGCGAGCACGACATCCGGGACACCTGGCAGGCCCGCGAGCGCATCGTCGTCGGCCTCACCGGCGGCCCCGAGGGCCGCACCCTCATCCGCCGCGGCGCGCGGCTGGCGACCAAGGGCGCGGGCGGCGAGATCATGGCCGTCTACATCTCCCACAGCGACGGCCTGACCCCCCTGACCTCCGCCTCGCCCGAGGAGCTGGCGGTCCAGCGCACCCTGGTCGAGGACCTGGGCGGTACGTTCCACCACGTCATCGGCGACGACGTGCCGGACGCCCTGCTGGAGTTCGCCCGCGGCGTCAACGCCACCCAGATCGTGCTGGGCTCCAGCCGCCGCAAGGCGTGGCAGTACGCCTTCGGCCCCGGCGTCGGCGCCACCGTGGCCCGCGAGTCCGGGCCCGACCTCGACGTGCACATCGTCACCCACGGCGAGGTCGCCAAGGGCCGCGGGCTGCCGATCTCCCGCGGCGCCCGCCT
>NZ_JAINRD010000097.1 GCF_020400605.1 Streptomyces aculeolatus
TGGGGTGGATGTGGTGCAGCCGGTGTTGTTTGCGGTGATGGTGGGTTTGGCCCGGTTGTGGGAGTCGGTGGGTGTGGTGCCGGATGTGGTGGTGGGCCACTCCCAGGGGGAGATTGCGGCTGCGCATGTGGCGGGTGGGTTGTCGTTGGAGGATGCGGCGCGTGTGGTGGCGTTGCGGTCGAAGGCGTTGGTCGCGTTGTCGGGTGGGGGTGCGATGGCGCAGGTGGCGTTGGGTGAGGTGGAGGCTGCGGCTCTGGTCGGGTCGTGGGAGGGCCGGGTTGTGGTGGCGGCGGTCAATGGGCCGGCGTCGACGGTGGTGTCGGGTGAGAGCGCGGCGGTGGAGGAGTTGCTGGCGCGGTGTGAGGCGGAGGGGGTGTGGGCGCGGCGTATCGGGGTGGATTACGCCTCGCACGGTCCGCAGGTCGAGGAGATCCGCGACGAACTGCTCCAGGCCCTGTCCGGTATCACTCCGGTGTCCTCGCGCATATCGTTCCACTCCACGGTGACCGGAGAGGTGACCGATACCGCGACCCTGGACGCCGGGTAC
>NZ_JAINRD010000098.1 GCF_020400605.1 Streptomyces aculeolatus
CCGCCGGGTGGACCTGCCCACCTACGCCTTCCAACGCGAACACTACTGGCTGGACGGGGGTCTTCCCCACGGCGTAGGCGACGTGCGCGAGCTGGGGCTTGGAGCAGCGGACCATCCTCTGCTCGGTGCGGCCGTACGGGTGGCCGGCGAAGACGAGTGGTTGCTGACCGGGCGCCTGTCGGCCGCCGCGCATCCCTGGCTGATGGACCACGTGGTCGCCGGGAAGGCCGTCGTCCCCGGGACGGCGCTGCTGGAGGTCGTAGTCCGTGCAGCGGATCAAGTCGGCTGTGACGAGATCGAGGAACTCACGCTCCAGGCCCCTCTGCTGTTGCCAGAACACGACGTTGTACAGCTCCAGGTGCGGGTCGGCGCTGAGGATGTGCATGGCCGCCGCGAGACGAAAATATACTCTCGGCTCGATGACCGCGAAATGGACATCGACCATCCCTGGACCTGTCATGCCGTGGCCACGGTTGTAACCGGCGACCCCGATCAGACGGTGGCTGTGGGTTCTGTTGGGTGGGGTGGG
>NZ_JAINRD010000099.1 GCF_020400605.1 Streptomyces aculeolatus
CCCGTCCCGTCTACGACATCACGTCGCCGGTGTTCGACGCGGTCACCATCCAGCTGCACCCGGACTACTACCGGGGCGGTACGTTCCGGATCGTCACCCACGACAACTCGGCCGAGCACATGTACATCCAGCGCGCCGCGCTGAACGGGCGGCGGCAGGACAACGCCTGGTTCCACCACGACCGGCTCGCCGCCGGCGGCACCCTGGAGCTGTGGATGGGGCCTGAGCCGAACAAGGACTGGGGCGTCGCGGAACTGCCGCCGTCCAGGTCGTCCGAGGCGCCCGCGGTGCTCTACGCCGACCGCGACACCGTACGCGTCGACTCCGGCGAGACCGGCTCGCTCACCCTGGCCGCCCGCAACCTCACCTCCCGGCCCGTCGCCGCCGCCTGGCACGCCGACGCCCCCGCCGGCATCGAGGTCCGGCCGGCCCGCGGGAGGCTGACCGCACCGGGCGACGACACCGCCGAGCAGGACCTCACGCTCCGCGTCGCCGCCGGCACCCCG
>NZ_JAINRD010000009.1 GCF_020400605.1 Streptomyces aculeolatus
TTTCCCCGCCGGGGTTGGTGGGGGTGGGGGGGGCGGGCCCCCCCCGGGGGGGGGCGGGGGGCCCCCCGGGGGGGGGGCCCCCCGGCGGGGGCCGGCCCCGCCGCGGACCCGTCAGCCGTGCCAGGACCGCCACAGCGCGGCGTACGCGCCGTCCGCCGCGACCAGTTCGTCGTGGCTGCCCAGCTCGCTGATGCGGCCGTCCTCGACCACCGCGATCACGTCCGCGTCGTGCGCGGTGTGCAGCCGGTGGGCGATCGCCACGACCGTGCGCCCGTCCAGCACCTTCGCCAGCGACCGCTCCAGGTGCCGCGCCGCCCTCGGGTCGAGCAGCGACGTCGCCTCGTCGAGGACCAGCGTGTGCGGGTCGGCGAGCACCAGCCGGGCCAGCGCGATCTGCTGCGCCTGCGCCGGGGTGAGCGCCGCGCCGCCCGAGCCGACCTCCGTGTCCAGGCCGTCGTCCAGCGCCCGCGCCCACTCGCCCGCGTCGACCGCGCCCAGCGCCGCCCACAGCTCCGCGTCGCCCGCCTCGGTACGTGCCAGCCGCAGGTTGTCGCGCAGGGAGCCGACGAACACGTGGTGCTCCTGGTTGACCAGTGCCACGTGCTCGCGTACCCGCTCGGCCGGCATCAGGGCCAGCTCCGCGCCGCCGAGCCGGATCTCGCCGCGCCGCGGCGAGTAGATGCCGGCCAGCAGCCGCCCCAGCGTCGACTTGCCCGCGCCGGAGGGACCGACCAGCGCCAGCCGGCTGCCCGGCTCCAACCGCAGCGAGACGCCGTGCAGCACGTCGGCCCCGGCGAGGTAGCCGAAGCGGACCTCGTCGGCGTGGACGTCCCGGCCGCCAGGCCGCACGGCCGCGTCGCCGGGCTCCTCCTCGATGTCCCGCACGCCGACCAGCCGGGCCAGCGACACCTGGGCCACCTGCAGCTCGTCGTACCAGCGCAGGATCATGCCCACCGGCTCGGTGAGCATCTGCGCCAGCAGCGCGCCCGTCGTCAGCTCGCCGACGCTCATCCAGCCCTGGAAGACGAACGCGCCGCCGAGCAGCAGCACCGAGCCGACGACCACGACGTGCGTGGCGTTGAAGACGGGGAAGAACATGCAGCGCAGGTAGAGCGTGTAACGCTCCCACGCCACCCACTCCTTGACCCGCCGGTCCGACAGCGCGATGCGGCGCGGGCCCAGCCGGTGTGCCTCCACCGTCCGGCCGGCGTCCACCGTCTCGGAGAGCGCGGCGGCCACGGCGGCGTACCCCGCGGCCTCCGAGCGGTAGGCACTCGGCGCCCGCCTGAAGTACCAGCGGCAGCCCGCGAGCAGCACCGGCGCGGCCAGCACCACCGCCACCGCCAGCGGCGGCGCCATCACCACCATGCCGCCCAGCACCAGCGCGACCCACACCACCGCGATCGTCAGCTGCGGCACGGCCTCGCGCATCGCGTTCGCCAGCCGGTCGATGTCGGTGGTGATACGGGACAGCAGGTCGCCGGTCCCCGCCCGCTCCAGCACGCCAGGAGGCAGGCCCACGGACCGTACGAGGAAGTCCTCGCGCAGGTCCGCGAGCATCCGCTCGCCGAGCATCGCGCCGCGCAGCCGCACCAGCCGGACGAAGACCGCCTGGAGCGCCAGCGCGATCGAGAACAGCACCACCGCGCGCGTCAGCTGCAGGTCCTCGACGCCCGCCGACAGGTCCTCGACCAGGCCGCCCAGCAGGTACGGACCGGCCATCGAGGCGATGACGGCGATCGCGTTCACGCCGATCAGCAGCAGGAACGCGGTGCGGTGCCGGCGCAGCAGCTCCGCCACGTAGCCGCGGACGGTCGCCGGCGCGCCCACCGGCAGGGTGGTCGCGGTGCGCGGCGCGGCCGGGTCGTACTCCGGCGGTCGCACGCCGATCATGCGGTCTCCTCCATCATCTGCGGCACGCCGCCCTCGTCGCGTACGCCTTCGTCGCCTGCGGCCTCGTCCCCTACGGCCCGGCCGTCGCCGGCGCCGCCGCCCGGCTCGGCGCCCGCGTCCCGGACGCCGCCGGCCTCCTGCTTCTCGTCCTCCGTCTCCCGGGTGACCACGGCGCGGTACGCGGGGTCGCCGTGGAGCAGCTCGCGGTGCGGGCCCTCGGCGGCCACCGCGCCGTCCTGCACGAACACGACCGTGTCGGCCCGGTCCAGCAGCAGCGGGCTGGAGGTGAACACCACCGTCGTGCGGCCCGCGCGGATCTCCCGCAGGCTCTCGGCGATGCGCGCCTCGGTGTGCGAGTCGACCGCCGAGGTCGGCTCGTCGAGCACCAGCACCTCCGGGTCGGCCACCAGCGAGCGGGCCAGCGCCAGGCGCTGGCGCTGGCCGCCGGAGAGCGACCGGCCCCGCTCGGTGATCGGCGCGCCCATCGGCGCCCCGTCGCCGTCCGGCGCCTCCGCGGCCGCCTGGGCGAGCGCTGTCAGCACGTCGCCGCACTGGGCGGCGGCCAGCGCGGCGGCGGGCTTCACCGATCCGGGCGCCGGTACGTCCAGCAGGTCGGCCAGCGTCCCGGACAGCAGCATCGGGTCCTTGTCCTGCACCAGCACCGCCGCCCGTGCGGCCACCAGGGGTACGCCGTCCAGCTCCACGCCGCCCAGCCGCACGGACGGCAGGTCGGCCGGCTCCGCCGGGTGCCCGCCGAGCCGGTCGGCGAGCCGCCCGGCGGCGTCGGGGTCGCCGCACACCACGGCGGTCAGCCGCCCGGTCGCGGCGCGCAGCCCCGTTGCCGGGTCGTGCAACTCGCCCTCCAGCCATCCGTGTTCGCCGCTGCCGCCGTCACCGCCGGCGCGGGGGCCGTTGCCGTTGCCGGTGTCGCCACCGCCCGCGGTGGCGCGGGTGAGCGCGAGCACGCGGGCGGCGCGCTTGGCGGACGGCCGGGAGAAGGAGTACGCCATCGCCAGCTCGGCGAAGTGGTGCATCGGGAAGAGCAGGAAGGTCACGGCCCCGTAGACCGTGACCAGCTCGCCGACAGTGATCGACCCGCTGCGTGCGAGCCCCACCCCGTGCCCGACGACGATCACCAGCAGCACCCCCGGCAGCGCCACCTGCACGGCGTGGATCAGCGCCCACATCCGCGCGCTGCGCACCGCCGCCGTCCGCACCTTCTGCGACGCCTCCCGGTAGCGGTCGAGGAACAGCTCCTCGCCGCCGATGCCGCGCAGCACCCGCAGCCCCGCCACGGTGTCCGCGGCCAGCTCCGTCGCCCGACCGGCCTTGGTCCGCTGGTCGTCGGCGCGGCGGGTGGCGTACGGCAGCAGGGGCAGCGGCGCGAGCGCCAGGACCGGCAGCGCGATCGCGACGACGATGCCCAGCTCCGGCGCGTAGACGACGAGGCCCGCGGTGACGGCGAGCGCGGTGACCAGCGCGGCGGTGAACCGCGAGAAGGACTCGACGAACCAGCCGATCTTCTCCACGTCGCCCGTGCTCACCGCGACCACCTCGCCGGCCGCCACCCGTCTGGTGAGCACCGAGCCCAGCTCGGCCGCCTTGCGGGCGAGCAGCTGCTGCACCCGCGAGGCGGCGGTGATCCAGTTGGTGACCGCCGCGCGGTGCAGCATGCTGTCGCCGAGCGCGATGAGCGCGCCGAACGCGATCAGCAGCGCGCCGGCCACCGCCAGCTTCCCGCCGTCGCGGTCCACGACCGCCTGCACGGCGGTGCCCACGGCCAGCGGCATCGCGCCGAGCGGCAGCATCCACACCAGGCCCCACAGCAGCGCGGCGACCTGCCCGCCGAGCTGCATGCGGCCGAGCCAGACGAGGAAGTGGCGGCCGGATCGGACGTCGGGTTCGCCGGGGTCCGTATGCGGCAGGTCGCGCAACTGCATGGCATCCCAAAAAGGTCGTCTCGGGTGTGGGTGAGCCGTGCAAGGCTGGCGGTTTGCGGGCGGGTTTTCAACCGGTTTTCACCGCGCGTGCGTGCCATCGCGCCACGGTCGCGGGGGGCCGCCCGGCGGGCCGCAGGGCGCGGCGTGTGACGATGGGTGTATGCGTGCGTACGGGACGAGCGGGCGGCTGCCGCGCCGGACGGCCGCCGCGGCGGTGGGGCTGATTCTGCTGGCGGGCTGCGGCGGTTCGGGCGACGGCGGCGGCACGGGCGGTGCGGGCGGCACGGGCAAGGGCGCGGACGGCGGCGGCGCGAGCGCGTCGCCGAGCACCCCGCCCGGCGACATCCCCGGCGTCGGCGCCCGGTGGAACGCGAAGGTGCCCGAGGACGCCCGCCAGGCCGTCGCCGTCTACGGCAGGGGCCCCGACTCCGCCGACGCCACCGTCGTCCTCTACGAGAAGCGCGGCGGCGACTGGCAGCGCCGGGAGAGCTGGCCCGGGCACAACGGCAAGAAGGGCTGGACCCCCGACCACCGCGAGGGCGACAAGCGCAGCCCCGTCGGGGTGTTCACGCTCTCCGACGCCGGCGGCGTCCTCGCCGACCCGGGCGCGAAGCTGCCGTACCTCCAGAGCCCGGCGTTCGCGGCGCCGCAGTACTGGCCGAAGACGCACTGGAACGACTTCGACCTCGTCATCGCCATCGACTACAACCGCGTCCGCGGCACCTCGCCGCTCGATCCCACCCGGCCGCAGGGGCAGGAGAAGGGCGGGTCGATCTGGTTCCACATGGACCACGGCAGCGGCACGTCCGGCTGCGTCAGCATCTCCAAGTCCGGGATGACCGAGCTGCTGCGGACGCTCGACCCGCGGAAGGACCCGGTCGCCGTGATGGGCGACCGGGCCTCCCTCGCCGGCTAGGGGGTCTGTGCCCTAGCGGCGCCGTGGCCGGGCTGACCGGCGCCGTGCGCCGGTCAGCGGGCGCCCGCGGTCACGCCTCGTCGGGCTTCTCCGAGTCCACCCCGGGGCGCTCGTCCTTCCACCCGCCGCGGGTGAAGTCCGGGA
Organism: Streptomyces aculeolatus; assembly: GCF_020400605.1. Taxonomy (GTDB): domain Bacteria; phylum Actinomycetota; class Actinomycetes; order Streptomycetales; family Streptomycetaceae; genus Streptomyces; species Streptomyces aculeolatus. The sequence continues at coordinate 4,894 of NZ_JAINRD010000009.1, forward strand.
TCTGCTGCGGCTTGCCGCCCGCCTTGATCGACAGGTGGCTCAGCGGCACGGGCGCCGTCCAGGTCACGGCGTCGTAGACGTCGAAGTCCGGGACCAGGCCGAGGCGCATGCACTGCATGAGCCGGAAGATCATGATGTAGTCCATGCCGCCGTGGCCGCCGGGCGGGTCGGAGTGCTCCTTCCACAGCCAGTGGTCGTACTCCGCGAAGTCCGCGAAGTCGTGCCACCGGTCGTCGGTGTGCATCGGCTCCAGGTAGATGCGCGGCTCGTAGTCCTCGAAGACGCCCTTCGTGCCGCCGAGGGAGTTGATCCGGCTGTACGGGTGCGGGGTGGAGACGTCGTGCTCCAGCCGGATGACGCGGCCCTTGGCGGTCTGCAGCATGCTGAAGGTGCGGTCGCTGCCGATGTACGTCTCCTTCCAGCTCGGGTCGCCGGAGGGCATGTGCTCCTCGCGGTACTCGGCCAGACCCAGGGCCGGCGTGCCGAAGCTGGAGATGTGGGTGACGCGGTCGCCGCGGTTGACGTCCATGTAGTTGGCCGTCGGGCCGAAGCCGTGGTTGGGGTAGAGGTCGCCGCGCAGCCGGGTGTGCCACAGCCGGCGCCAGGGGCCCTCGTAGTAGTCGGGGTCGAACATCAGCCCGCGCAGGTCGTGGTTGTACGCGCCGGCGGCGTGCAGCAGGTTGCCGAAGAGCCCGGCGTGCGCCATGCGCAGCACGCGCATCTCGTTCTTGCCGTAGGCGCAGTTCTCCAGCTGCATGCAGTGCCGGCGGGTGCGCTCGGACAGGTCGACGAGGTCCCACAGCTCCTTCACGGTCATCGCGATGGGGCACTCGACGCCGACGTGCTTGCCGTTGAGCATGGCCGTCTTCGCCATCTCGAAGTGCCAGTCCCAGGGCGTGGCGACGTAGACGAAGTCGATGTCGCCGCGCTCGCAGAGCTGCTCGAAGTCGTGGTCGCCCTTGGTGTACGTGGCGGGCGCCGGCTGGCCCGCGTCGACGACCTTCTTCGCGGCCCGCTCGACCTTGTCCACGACCGGGTCGCACAGCGCGGTCACCTGCACGCCCGGCTGCGCCAGGAACAGGTCGATCATGCTGCCGCCGCGGTTGCCCAGGCCCACGATCCCGACCCGTACGGTGCTGTGGGTCTCGAACGGCACGCCGATCATCGTCCTGCCGCGCCGCGGCGGCGCGGCGGCTTCCGCGGCCGCGGCCTCCCCGGCCTCCGCCGCCTGCGCCTGGGAGGCGCCGAACGCCCCCAGGCCGAGCCCTGCACCGGCGATGCCCGCCGTGCGCAGCACCGAGCGGCGGGAGTAGCCGTCGTCCGAATCGCCGGGTCTCGGGGTGGCGTTCTCCTCGCGCATGCGTCCTCCGGATGGTGTGCGGTAGGTTCGCCGCCACCCTCGCCGGACCCGGGCGCGCCGACAAGAGGTCTGCACCACTGAGGCGTTGGACTTACCGTCCGGGCCGGATGGACTTATCCGCGGCGGCCCCGCAGGCCCGCCGGGCGGGTGGCGCGCTCCAGCTCCAGCAGTACGGAGCGGTACGAGCGGCCGGTCGCCCGGTCCATCCCGATCTCGCACATCCGGTTCGCCGACAGGTGCGCATCGTAGTCGCGGGCGGTGACCTCGGCGGCCTCGCGCGCGGTCGCGGAGGCGGTCAGTTCCTTGTGCAGCATGCCGCGGTCGCCGGCGAAGGCGCAGCAGGCCGCGTCGTCCGGCACGACGACCTCCTCGGCGACGGCCTCGGCCAGCGCGGTGAGCCGGCCGGTGTTGCCCAGGTGGCGCATCGAGCAGGTCGGGTGGACCACCGCGGAGGACGTCCGCCGCTCGATCGTCAGCCGGGGCAGCAGCTCGTCGGCGGCCCAGTCGAGCGAGTCCAGGACGGTGAGCTGCGCGTGCAGTTTGCGGCTCGCCTCCGTCAGGTACGGCACCACCTCGTGCGCGAGGCCCAGCGTGCAGGACGAGGCGTCGACGACGACCGGCAGCCGGGCGCCGTCCGTCCACCGCCAGGCGGCCTCGACGATGCGGTTGGCCATCAGCCGGGTGCCGTCGTCGTAGCCCTTGGAGTGCCAGATGGTCGAGCAGCAGGTGCCGGTGACGTCGTCGGGGATCCACACGGGCCGCCCGGCGCGCGCCGAGACGGCGACGAGCGCCTCGGCCAGGTTCGGGCCGCGCGCGTCGTCGGGGCCGCCGAAGATGCGGTTGACGCACGCCGGGAAGTAGACGGCGGCGGCGCCCTCGCGGACGGTGCCGGGGAGCCGGCGCGCGGCCGGCCCCGGGATCTCCGGCAGCCACTCGGGCACGAGGTCGGGGCGCACGGCCCGGCGCGCGAGCCGGGTCGCGGCGCCCGGCACCCGGTCGCCGAGCCGGTGCGCCACGGCGACGGCCAGCCGCGCGGCGCGTTCCACCTGGCGGAAGCGGCGCGCGGTGCCGGCGGCGGCGCGCTCCTCGCGGGCGGAGTGCCGCGCGTGCCGGAAGTCCTTCATCATCTGCCCGGTGTCGATGCCGACGGGGCAGTCCAGGCTGCACGTCGAGTCGCCCGCGCAGGTGTCGACGGCGTCGTACCCGTACGCCGCCAGGAGGCTGCCGGTGACCGGCGCGTCCGGCGGCTGGCGCAGCATCTCCCGGCGCAGCACGATGCGCTGGCGCGGGGTGGTGGTCAGGTCGCGGCTGGGGCAGGTGGGTTCGCAGAAGCCGCACTCGATGCACGGGTCGGCGATGTCCTCGATCCGCGGGATGGTCTTGAGCCCGCGCAGGTGCGCCTTCGGGTCGCGGTCGAGCAGGACCCGGGGGGCGAGGATGCCGCGCGGATCGACCAGCTCCTTGATGCGCCACATCAGCTCGGTGGCGCGCTCGCCCCACTCCAGCGCGAGGAACGGGGCGATGTTGCGGCCGGTGGCGTGCTCGGCCTTGAGCGAGCCGTCGAAGCGCTCGACGGTCAGCCGGCAGAAGTCGTCCATGAACGCCGCGTACCGCTCGACGTCGGCGGGCTCCGCGGCGTCGAAGGCGAGCAGGAAGTGCAGGTTGCCGTGGGCGGCGTGGCCGGCGACGGCGGCGTCGAAGCCGTGCCGCGCCTGGAGTTCGAGCAGCGCCTCGCAGGCCTCGGCGAGCCTGCCGGGCGGGACGGCGAAGTCCTCGGTGATGAGGGTCGTACCGGCCGGGCGGGAGCCGCCGACGGCGGTGACGAACGCCTTGCGGGCCTTCCAGTAGCCGGAGATACGGCCGGGGTCGCGGGTGAACGCGTTGCCCTCGGCGGCGACGGAACCGACCGGTGCCACGAGGTCGAGCCCCGCCAGCACCCCGGCCGCCGCCTCCTCGTACGCCTCCCGCGCCGCCTCGTCCGGCGCCCGGAACTCCACCAGCAGCGCCGCCGTCTCCTTCGGCAGCTCCGCCCAGTCGGCGGGCACGCCGGCGACGCTGACCGACGCGCGCAGCGTGTTGCCGTCCATCAGCTCCACGGCCAGCGCCCCGGCGGCGCCCCACGCCGGCACCGCCGCCGCGGCGGCCTGGAGGGTGGGGAAGAACAGCAGCGCGGTGGAGGTGTGCCGGTCCAGCGGCAGGGTGTCGAAGACGGTGTCGGCGATGAAGCCGAGCGTGCCCTCGGAGCCGACCATCAGCCCGCGCAGGATCGCCACGGGGGTGGCGCCGTCGAGGAAGGCGTCCAGCCGGTAGCCGTTGGTGTTCTTGATCTCGTACTTGGCGCGGATCCGGGCCGTCAGCTCCGCGTCCGCCTCGATCTCCGCCTTGAGCGCGAGCAGCCCGCGGCACAGCTCCGGCTCGGCCGCGGCCAGCCGCTCGTCGGCGTCGGGCGCGGCGGTGTCCACGACGGTGCCGGAGGGCAGCACGAAGGTCAGCGAGGCCAGCGTGCGGTAGGAGTTGCGCGTGGTGCCCGCCGTCATGCCCGAGGCGTTGTTGGCGACGACGCCGCCGAGGGTGCAGGCGATGGCGCTGGCCGGGTCGGGGCCGAGGACGCGGCCGTGCCGGGCGAGGGTGGCGTTGGCCCGTACGACGGTGGTGCCCGGGCCTACGCGGGCGCGCGTCGCGGCGTCGTCGAGCACCTCGACGCGCGCCCAGTGCCTGCGGACGTCGACGAGGATGTCCTCGCCCTGCGCCTGGCCGTTGAGCGACGTGCCCGCCGCCCGGAAGACGAGCTGGCGGCCGTGCTCGTGGGCGAACCGGAAGAGCGCCGAGACGTCCGCGACCGTCTCGGCGACGGCCACGGCCCGCGGCACGAACCGGTACGGGCTGGCGTCCGAGGCGTACCGCACCAGGTCCGAGGCGCCCGTCAGCACCTTCTCCGCCCCCAGCAGCGCCGTCAGCCCGCCGCGCAGCGGCTCGGGCGTGCCCGCCGCGAGGTCGTCGGCGACCCGGTCCGGCGCGGGCGCCGCCCCGCGGCCGGGGCGCAGGGCCGAGGGCTTGGGCTGGAGCAGCGGCATGGAACGGACTCCTCAGCAGGGGTGGCCGTGCGGGTCGACCAGGGGGGCGATGAGCCCCAGCAGTTTTTCACGCTGCTTTTCGGACAGCGGCTCCAGCACGTCCGCGGCGGCGGCGAGCCGGGCCCGGTGCAGCTCGGCGAGCGCCGCACGCCCGGCCTCGGTGGTCTCGATACGGATCACGCGCCGGTTGGCCGGGTCGGGCACGCGCCGGACCAGGCCGCCCGCCTCCAGCGCGTCCACGTGCGTGGTGACCGCGCGGGGCACGACGCCCAGGCGCTCGGCGAGGTCCGCCATCCGCGGCGGCTCCTCGTGGCGCTCCAGGGTGCGCAGCAGCCGCGACTGGGCGGGCGTGATGCCCAGCGGCTTGAAGTGGTGCTTCTGCGCGTAGTGGATCCGGCGGGTGAGCAGCAGGAGCTGCTCCGCCAGCTGGCCGGTCACGTCTGCGGGGGGCGGGGGCGTCTGGGACACGCCCCGAGGGTATCAGGAGCATATTCATTGTGCATATAGGTAACAATGAGCTATCCTCCCTTGAGTCGTCACACTCTTCTAGGAGGCCCATGCCCCGCGATCCACTCGACGGGTGGACACCCCCGCCCACCGATCCTGAGCAGCCCGCCCAGGTGCGCCGGATCCTCGCGCTCTTCCGCCCGTACCGCGGCCGCCTCGCCGTGGTCGGGCTGCTGGTGGCCGCGTCCTCGCTGGTCTCGGTCGCCTCGCCGTTCCTGCTCCGCGAGGTCGTCGACACCGCCCTGCCCGAGGGCCGCACCGGGCTGCTCAGCCTGCTCGCGCTCGGCATGGTCGGCGTCGCCGTGCTCGGCGGCGTCTTCGGCGTGCTCCAGACCCTCATCTCCACCACCGTCGGCCAGCGCGTCATGCACGACCTGCGCACCGCCGTCTACGCCCAGCTGCAGCGCATGCCGCTGGCGTTCTTCACCCGCACCCGCACCGGCGAGGTGCAGTCCCGCATCGCCAACGACATCGGCGGCATGCAGGCGACGGTGACGACCACCGCCACCTCGCTGGTCTCCAACCTCACCAGCGTCGTCGCCACCGTCGTCGCCATGCTCGCGCTCGACTGGCGGCTGACCGTCGTCTCGCTGCTCCTGCTGCCGGTCTTCGTCTGGATCGCCCGCCGCGTCGGCCGCGAGCGCAAGAAGATCACCTCGCAGCGGCAGAAGCAGATGGCGGCCATGGCCGCGGGCGTGACCGAGTCGCTGTCGGTGAGCGGCATCATGCTCGGCCGCACCATGGGCCGCTCCGACAGCCTGACCCGCGGCTTCGCCGAGGAGTCCGAGAGCCTGGTGGACCTGGAGGTACGGGCCAACATGGCCGGCCGCTGGCGGATGGCCACCATCGGCGTCGTCATGGCCGCCATGCCCGCCGTCATCTACTGGACCGCCGGACTGGCCTCGGGCAGCGCGGGGCAGGCCGTGTCCATCGGCACCGTCGTCGCCTTCGTCTCACTGCAGCAGGGCCTCTTCCGGCCCACCGTCAGCCTGCTCTCCACCGGCGTGCAGATGCAGACCTCGCTCGCCCTCTTCCAGCGCATCTTCGAATACCTCGACCTGCCCGTCGACATCGCCGAGCCCGAGCGCCCGGTGCGGCTGGACAAGCCCCGCGGCGACGTGCGCTTCGAGAACGTCGACTTCGCGTACGAGCCCGGGCAGCCGACGCTGCGCGACGTCGCACTCACCGTGCCCGCGGGCAGCAGCCTGGCCATCGTCGGCCCCACCGGCGCCGGCAAGTCCACCCTGGGCTACCTGGTGCCGCGGCTGTATGACGTCACCGGCGGCCGGGTCACCATCGACGGCACCGACGTGCGCGACCTCGACTTCGACTCGCTCGCCCGCGCGGTCGGCGTCGTCGCCCAGGAGACGTACCTCTTCCACGCCTCCGTCGCCGACAACCTGCGCTTCGCCCGCCCGGACGCCACCGGCGCCGAGATCGAGGCCGCCGCCCGCGCCGCGCAGATCCACGACCACATCGCCGCCCTGCCCGACGGCTACGACACCCTCGTCGGCGAGCGCGGCTACCGCTTCTCCGGCGGCGAGAAGCAGCGCCTGGCGCTCGCCCGCACGATCCTGCGCGACCCGCCGGTGCTCATCCTCGACGAGGCCACCAGCGCCCTGGACACCCGCACCGAGCGCGCGGTGCAGGAGGCGGTCGACGCGCTGGCCGAGGGCCGTACGACCATCACCATCGCGCACCGGCTCTCCACCATCCGCGACGCCGACCAGATCGCCGTCCTGCACGACGGCCGGATCGCCGAACTCGGCACGCACGAGAAGCTGATGGCCGCCGGCGGCCGGTACGCGGCGCTGGTGCGCCGCGACCTCGACGCGAACCCGAGCGCGGACCCGGACCCGGACCCGGACCCGGACGCGGGCGCGGTGGCGGAGGGTGCCTCGGTGGCGGTCTGACCCGCGGCCCGGGCCGGGCGCCCGCCGCCGGCTCCGGGCCCGTACTAACGTGGCGCCATGGGTGTGCTGAAGGCCGTGCGCGGCGACATCACCGAGCAGCGGGTCGACGCGGTGGTCAACGCCGCCAACTCCTCGCTGCTGGGCGGCGGGGGCGTCGACGGCGCCATCCACCGCAGGGGCGGCAAGAGCATCGTGCGGGAGTGCCGCGAGCTGCGCGCCTCCGCCTACCCGGACGGCCTGCCCGCGGGCCGCGCCGTGGCCACCGCCGCCGGGCTGCTGCCGGCCCGCTGGGTGATCCACACGGTCGGCCCGGTGTGGTCGCCGACCGAGGACCGCTCGGCGCAACTGGCCTCCTGCTACCGCGAGTCGCTGGTCGTAGCCCGCGGACTGGGTGCCCGCACCGTCGCGTTCCCGGCCGTGTCCACCGGCGCGTTCGGCTGGCCGCTGGACGACGGGGCCCGGATCGCGGTGGCCGCGGTTCAGGCGGCCGTCGACAAGCGGGACTTCGACGAGGTGCGCTTCGTCCTCTTCGACGCGCTCGCCCAGGAGGCGTTCGCCCGGCACCTCGGCTGACGCGGGCGTCCGGCCGCGGGCCCCGGCAGGACCGGGCCGCGGCGGTACTGCGATCCTGGCAGCGTGCACCAGCCCGCGCCCGTCACGCCCGACGCCCCGCACGCCGTACGCTCCCCGCTGCTCACCCAGCAGTGGCTCGACCTGACGTTCGTGCACTGGGCCGTCGAGCCGGACGCCGTGGCGCGGCTGCTGCCCCCGGGGACGGCGCCGGACACGCACGAGGGGGCGGCGTACGTCGGGCTCATCGCGTTCCGGATGCACCGCGTCGGCTGGCTGCGGCTGCCCGCGGTGCCGTACCTCGGCTCCTTCCCGGAGACCAACGTGCGCTTGTACTCGGTCGACGCCCACGGGCGGCGTGGCGTGGTCTTCCGGTCGCTGGACGCCTCCCGGCTGATCCCCGTGGTGGCGGGCCGGCTCGGCTTCGGGCTGCCGTACGCGTGGTCGCGGATGTCCGTCCGAAGGGCCGCCGGCACCGTCGGCTACAGGAGCCGGCGCCGCTGGCCGGGGCCGCGCGGCGCGTACAGCCGCCTGACCGTGCGTCCCGGCGAGCGCGTCGAGGAGGCGAGCGGGCTGGAGCACTTCCTCACCGCGCGCTGGGGGCTGCACAGCGCCTTCCTCGGCTCGACGCGCTACCTGCCCAACGACCATCCGCGCTGGCCGCTGCACCGCGCCGAGCTGGTCGAGTGCGACGAGAACCTGGTCGCGGCGGCCGGCCTGCCCGCGCCCGCCGGCGACCCGGCCAGCGTCCTGTACTCGCCGGGCGTCCCGGTACGCCTCGGCCGCCCGCTGCGCCCCGCGGGCATCCCGGCTCCTTAGGGACTGGCGCCGGGGACCCGCGGGGCGCGGGCGGTCAGCGGGTGCCGCCGATGATCGCGTCGATGCGGGACTTCACGGACGTCACGTCGCCGTAGATGGCGGGCGAGACGGCGCAGGTGCCGGCCGTGCCGCGGCTGGTGGCGCCGACGAGCCGCCAGTCGCCGGGCCCGCCGACGACCGCCGGGCCGCCGGAGTCGCCGTAGCACGCGCCCCGGCCGCCGCCGCCGTTCACGCACAGCTCGTACGCGCCCTGGATGCCGGCGCAAGAGGAATCGGCCAGGACCGTGGTGTCGAGCTGCCGCAGCCCCACGGGCGGGGCGCCGCAGCCGCGGGTCGGGCAGGTCTGGCCCCAGCCGATCAGCCGGGTCGCCGAGCCGGCCGGTGCGCCGGCGGCGATGGGGACGGGGGTCTTCGTCGACGGGGTGCCGAGCCGCAGCAGGGTCATGTCGGCGGCGAGCTGGCGGCGTTCGACGACGCGGCGGACCTCGCCGCCCGCGGTGCGGTCGGTGGTGCCGATCCGCACCTGGTACGGGGTGCCGCAGTGCGCCGCGGTGACGATCCAGCTCGGGTCGACGAGACTGCCGCCGCAGGTGTGGCTGCCGGAGGCGCTCTGCAGCGAGGCCATGAAGGAGTACGTCTCGGAGGCCGGCTGGCCGCCGACGATCTGCGTCGTCGGCGGCGGCGTGGGCCCGGAGTCGCCGGCGGCCACCGCGGCGCCCGACATCGACAGGATTGCCGCGACGGCGGCAGATAACCCGCCGAGCCGCATAATGCTGCGCATTCGTCCGTTCATTCGCGTGTTCCTCCCATGGGGACATCGGCGCGTGCACGCCGATGGGGGATCGCCCGATCGTAAACACGAGCCCCGGGAAACGTAAACAGCGCACCGCGGTAGCGGGAATTCTCGGGACCCGAAATAACCTCCATGAGCAGGGAGTTCATCATCCGGAAATGACGATTCCGTGGCCCGGTCGCAGAAATCGCTTACATAACGCGGTGTTATGGCCATCGAATAATGGAAGGGTGTTGCGGGCAGCGGGAATTACTCCTTTCCGGGCTGTGGTGAGGGGTCCGGAAGCCAGCCGCGGCGCTGCGCCAGGATTCCCGCCTGGAAGCGGGTGCGGGCGCCCAGTTCGTCCAGCAGCTCCGCCACCCGCCGGGTGACGGTGCGCGGGCTCACGCCCAACTGCCGGGCGATCGCCTCGTCCTTGACCCCCGCCGCCAGCAGCGTCAGCAGCGCCAGGTCCGAGCACGACGGCCGGTCCCGAGCGGGCTGCGGCAGCAGCGGCGCGGCCTGTTGCCACAGCAGCTCGAAGAGGCCGACGAGGGCGTCCAGCAGCGCGCACGGGCGGATCACCAGCGCGCTGTCCACCTGGTCGTCGAGCGCGATCGGCAGCAGCGCCACCGCGCGGTCCGCGACCGCCAGCTTCATCGGCACCTGCGGGTGGACCCTCGACTGCTCGCCGTTGGCCGCCGCCCGCCTGGCCGCCGCCAGGGCGCCCGGGTACTCCAGCGACTCGGGGGCGTAGATGCCGCGTACCACCACCTGTTCGTGCAGCCGTGCCGTCACGCCCTCCTCCGAGGGCGTCGCGTCCGCGGCGTACGGCGGCCGGTCGAAGACCAGCAGCTCCCGCTCGCAGCCGCGGACGAGCCCGCCGAAGCGCTCCGCGATGGCCTGCCGGCCGGTGAGGATCTCCAGCAGCTCGTCGGGCTGCCGGCCCGCGCTCAGCGTGGCCGCCAGCGTCCGCGCGTTGCGCTGGAGTTCGCCCAGCTCCCGGCGGCGCCGCGCGACGAGCAGGTCGACGGCGGTGTCGGGGCGGGTGGCCAGCAGCCGCACCGGGCGCCCGGGCAGCCGGCTGACGAGGCCCACCTCCTCCAGCTCCGTCACGCTGCGGCGCGTGGCGCGCCCGGAGCGGCCCAGCTCGCCGGCGAGCTGGGCGACGGTACGGCCCGGCGCGGCCAGCAGCGCGCGGTAGACGGACTCGGCGTACGGCGGTATCCCCAGGGCCTCAAGCATCCGGCCATCGTGGCTACTTGTAGACGTGGCTACAAGACGCCACGAAGATTCGTTCCGCGGCGCGGGCCGCCCGGGGTAAGACCGGGATCATGTCCTCCAGACGGCTCCATCAGCACGTCCGCGCCACCCTGACAGCCCTCCTCCTCGGCGGGCTGACCCTCCCGGCCCTGTCGGCAGCGCCGGCCGCGGCCGGCCCCCCGCCCCCGCCCCCGCCCCCGGCCGCACCGTCCGCGAGCGGCGCCTCCGCCGCCGGCCCGGCGTCCCCTGCCGGCTCCGCCACGGTCACCCTCGTCACCGGCGACGAGGTCACCCTCGACGCCCCCGCCGCGGACGGCCCGCCCGCCGTCTCCGTCACGCCCCGGGCCGGCTCCGAGGGGACCCGCTCCTTCACCACCCTGCGCGACGGCGCGGACGTCTACGTCGTCCCCGACGACGCCGCCGGGCTCGTGCCCGAGGTGCTCGACCTCGAACTCTTCAACGTCACCGCCCTCGTCGAGATGGGCTACGACGACGCCTCGACCGGCGCGCTCCCGCTGATCGTGCAGGGTCCCAGGCCGCTTGCCGCGGCCGGCGAGGCGGCCCGCGGCCGGCGGTTGGAGGCCCTGCCGCTGCCGGCGATCGACGCCGTCGCCGTCGACCTGCCCAAGAAGAGCGCCGACACGTTCGCCGCGACGCTCGCCCGCCCGGCGGGTCCCGCCGCGGCCGGGGTGCGCAAGGTGTGGCTGGACCGCCGCCTCGAGGCCGCGGAACTCGACGGCAACCTGGGCCAGATCGGCGCCCCCGAGGTGTGGGAAGCCGGGCTGAGCGGAGCCGGCGTGGACGTCGCCGTGCTCGACTCCGGCGTCGACACCGACCACCCCGACCTGCGCGGAAAGGTCGCCGACGCCGCCGACTTCACCGGCGAGGGGACGACGGAGGACCGCAACGGCCACGGCACCCACGTCGCCTCCCTCGTCGCGGGCACCGGCGCCGCGTCCGGCGGCGCCCGCAAGGGCGTCGCGTACGACGCCCGGCTGCTGTCCGGCCGGGTCCTCGACGGGGAGGGCCAGGGCCGGGCGTCCTGGGTCATCGCCGGCATGCAGTGGGCCACCGACCGGGGGGCCGACGTCGTCAACCTCAGCCTCGGCGGCACCGCGCCCGAGTACCCCGGGAACGACCCCGTCGCCCGCGCGCTGGACGCCCTGGCCGCCGACACCGGCACCCTCTTCGTCGTCGCCGCGGGCAACTCCGGCCCGTACTCCGGCACCATCGGCACCCCCGGCGTCGCGGAGAGCGCGCTGACCGTGGGGGCCGCGCGCGCAGACGGCGGTGCGCCCCGGTTCACCAGCGTGGGGCCGACGACCGGCGCGTTCCTCGCCAAGCCCGACCTGAGCGCCCCCGGCGTCGCCATCACGGGTGCCCGCGCGGGCGGCGGCACGGCCGATCCGTACACGCAGCTGGACGGCACCTCCCAGGCCGCCCCGCACGTCGCGGGCGCCGCCGCGCTGCTGCTGCAGAAGCACCCCGACTGGGACTGGCGGCGGGTGAAGACGGCCCTCATGACCACCGCGGACGGCGACGCGGCCGAGCCCCGGCCGCACACGGCCGGCGCCGGGGTCCTCGACCTGCCGGGCGCCGCGAACGAGACGCTGCAACTCAACCGCGGCAACGTCGACTTCGGCTACCTGCGCCACCCGGACGGCGGCCGCCCGGCGTCGATCGAACTGACCCTGACCAACAACGGCACCGAGCCCCGCGACGTCTCCCTCACCGACCTCGCCGCCGAGCGCGCCGGCGCCCCCCTCGCCGACGACGCCGTGACCGTCACCCCCGCCGCGGTGACCGTCGCGCCCGGCGCCACGGAGCGCGTGACGGTGGCGCTGACGCCCGCGGACGTGGCACCCGGCGTCTACTCCGGCGCCGTCGTCCTCACCGAGAGCGGCCGCGACACCGTCACCCTGCCGCTCAGCTTCTACCGCGAACCGCCCCGCCACGACGTCGACCTGACCGTCCTGGACCGCAACGGCCGCCCCTGGGCGGGCGGCAGCCTGTGGCTGCTCAACATGGAGGAGCTGTACCCGGAGACCGGCGGCGGCTTCCGCACCGTCCACCTCGACGAGAACGGCCGCGCCACCGCCCGCATGCTGCCCGGGCCGCTCTCGATGCTGGCCAAGGTCGAGACGCCCGCCGCGGACGGCGAGCCGGCCACCGTCGCCTTCGCCGGCTCGCCCGAGGTCACGGTCGACGCCGACATGCCCTACACCATCGACGCGCGCAAGGCCCTGCCGCTGCGCCCCGCGACCGTCGAGGGCGCCGACACCGAGGTGCGGCACGCCTCCGTCCACTACGCCCGCCGCGACGCCGCCGGCACCGGCGGCATGGACGAGGGGATCTACGCCACCGGCGAGGAGATCGAGCAGGGCAGGGTCTTCCTCCAGCCGACCGAGCCGGTACGGCACGGCAGCGCGGCGTTCGCGACCCGCTGGCGCCTGGCGGCCGAAGGCGGTCCGCGCGGGCGGCAGGCCGACCTGTACGAGCTGGTGCTCGGCCAGGGCGGGACGATCCCCGACCCGCCCCGCTACCGCGTCACCCGCGCCGAGGCGCGCAAGCTGGCGCGCGTCGAGGCCGACTACCGCTCGCTGCTCGGCGGCAAGGACACGTACGCCGAGACCCGCGAGGCGCGCCCCGACGGCATCGAGACGGCGGTCGTCTTCGAGTACCCGCTCGCGGTGCCGCAGCGCCGCGTCGAGATGGTCACCGCGCGGCCGGACGTGAAGTGGCGCCACTGCGTCCTCGGCCCCGAGCCGGCGCTGCCGCGCCTGTGCGCGCCCACGCTGCCGTACGAGCCGGGGGAGAGCGCCGATCCGGTCTGGTACGGCGCCCCCGCCCCGGCGGTCATCTCCGGCGTGCACTACGGCGACCAGCTCGACCTGCCGGTGTCGCTGAGCGACGGCGAGCACCAGGGCCCGGTGCGGAACCTCCCGTCCGCCGGGAACGAGGGTCTGCGGCTCTTCCGCGACGGCACCGAGATCCCGGCCCGCCCCGGCACCAGCTACTTCCCCGTCACGCCCGAGCCCGCCACGTACCGGCTGGAGCACACCTCGCGCCCCGACCGCGAGGCGCTGCCCATCGGCAGTGAGACGCGCACGAGCTGGACGTTCCCCGCCCGCGGCCCGGCGGACCCGGCGGTGGGCCAGGAACGGGTCCGGCTGCTGGGCGTCGACTACGCGCCCCGCACCACCCGCGACGGCGGCGTCCCCGCGCACCGGCCGCTCACGGTCGGCCTGCGGCTGACGTCCACCGCGGGTCCCGAGGACGCGATCAGGACCGAGCGCGGCAGCGTGCGGTTCTGGGCCTCCACCGACGGCGGCGAGCGCTGGCACGAGGCGCTCGTGGTCCCCGGGCGCGGCGGTGAGCTGACCGCGCTGGTGCCGGGGCTGTGGCCGCGGCCGGGCCAGGAGGTGTCCGTACGTATCCGCGGCAGCGCCGCGGAGGGGCGGGCTATCGAGCAGACGATCCTCGACGCCTACCGCGCCGGCTGAGACGGCGCGCCGGCCCCGGCGGGACCGCCGGGGCCGGCGCCCGTACCGCCCCGCCACCGCACGCCCACCGTCCGCCGGGATCAGAAACTAAGCGAACGGTCGTGCTATCTTCTGTCCATGAAGCCTGTCGTCACCGCGCTCATAGGCAAGGTCCTCAACGCCACCGCCGCCGTCCTGCCCGGTCTCGCGGGCCGCGGCGCCCTCGTCCTCTACCGCCACCCGCGCGCCGACCGCTCCTTCCGGGACGACGAACGCCGGCTGCTCGCGGGCGCGTTCACCGGCAGCCTCACCGTTGCCGGCAAGAACGTGGTCACATACTGCTGGGGCGACGGCGAGCGGCCCGTGCTGCTCGTGCACGGCTGGCGTTCGCGGGCCGCCCACTTCGCGCCGTACATCGAAGCGCTGCGCGCCGCCGGCTACACGCCCGTCGCCTTCGACGCCCCCGCCCACGGCGCCTCCGAAGGGCGCCGCACGACCGTGCTGGAGTACCGCGAGATCATCGCGCGGCTGTACGAGGAGCACGGCAGGTTCGAGGCCGTCGTCGCGCACTCCCTCGGCGGCTCCGCCGCCTTCCTCGCGCTGCGCGGCGCCGCGGCGGCGGACCGCCTGGTGGTCGTCTCCGGCGTCGCCGACTTCGACCACGTCGTCGACGTCTTCTGCGCCGGCCTCGGCCTCGGGCCGCGGGTGAAGACCGCGCTGCGGCGGCGCATCGAGATCGACATGTTCCCCGGTGAGCACGACCTGTGGCGCCGCTTCGACGTCACGTACCGGCCGGACCGGATCACATTGCCGATCCTGCTCGTCCACGACGAGAAGGACCGCATGGTCGCCGCCGCGCAGGCGGACAAGACCGCGGCGGCCTACGGCGGCCAGGTCAGCATGCACCGCACCAGCGGCCTCGGGCACGTCCGGATCCTGGCGGACCCGGAGGTGGTGCGCACGGCGCTCGCGTTCGTCTCAGCCGGGGAGCGCGTCCGGGACTGAGCCCGGGTCCGCGGCCGCCGCGCGCAGCCGCGTCACGACGGCGGTGGCGGCCAGGTCGTACGCGTCCTGCGAGCCGTGCAGCAGCGACAGCAGGTTGGCGTGCTCCAGCAGCGCGATCAGCTCGAACGCGAGCCCCGCCGGGTCGGTCTCGGGCCGCAGCTCGCCCGTGCTCCTGGCCTCCTCGGCCGTCTGCTGCACGTACGCCGCCCAGTCGCGGTGCGCCGCTGCCACCGCGTCGTGCACGGGGCCGCTGCGGGAGGCGAACTCGGCCGCCGCGCCGTAGAAGAAGCAGCCGCCGGGGAAGACGCGCTCGCGCGAGTAGCGCAGCCAGTGGGCGCAGAGCGACAGCAGCCTGCCGACCCCCGGCGGCTGCTCCTGCACGGGCACCACCACGGTCTTGGCGAACACCGCGCCCGCGGCCCGCACCGTCGCAAGCTGCAGCTCCTCCTTGGAGCCGAAGAGCGCGAAGACCCCGCTCTTGCTCAGCCCCAGCTCGCCGGCGATCCGGCCCAGCGACAGGCCCTCCAGGCCCTCCACCGAGGCGATGTCCATCGTCCGCCGCAGCACGAGCCGGCGCGTCTGGTTGCCGCGCTCGACCCGCCCGTCCACCCGCGTACCGGCCACCCTGCTCGCCTCCTCTACGTGCCCGCCAGTCTACTGACCAGCGCCGTCCCCGCCCCCGGCCGCGCACCCGCTCCGTACGGCCGGGGCCGTCCGCCCGGGGTCGTTGCGGGCGGGCGGCGGCACACTGGTCGGTACGGGTGACACGCGAACCGCGACCGAGGAGCTGACGGGGTTGTGTTTCTCCACCGGCGACGGGAACGGGCCGACGGCGACGCGCACGAGCAGCCCCCGCGCGGGCGGACGCCGCGGGGCTCGCGGCTGATCGTGGCGGGCGCTGCCGTGGCCGGGCTGCTGCTGGTCAGCGGGGTGTGGGCGGTGCTGGGCGAGGACGAGCCGAGTCCGGGCGTGCCGGTGCCCGGTGCGGACCTGGTGCACTTCGCGTCCGGTCACGGATACGAGCCGGTGCGTACGGTGCTGCGCTCGCGTGCCGACGTCGCCGCCTTCGAGGAGCGCTTCCCGCCCGCCGCCGAGGTCGGCAAGGACGGCGGTGACGGCGGTGACGGCGGGGACGGCGGGGACGGCGAGGACCGGGGCGGGCCCGCCGGGCCGGTCGCACCCGCCGGGCGGGACTTCGGGACCGAGGCGCTGGTCGCCTTCGTCTGGAGCACCGGGTGCACCAGCGCGGACTCCGCCGACCTGCGCAGCTCCAAGGAACAGGGCCTGTTCGCGGTGCCCGCCGACACCACGGAGTACCGGAAGTGCGCGGAGCCCTGGGACGCGCTCGCGGTGTTCGCGGTGCCGCGGGAGTGGGCCCCGCACGGCGTCGAGCTGGCGGGCGGGCCGCCGGACCCGCCCGGGCCGCCCGCCGCGGCGGCGGACGAGTCCTGACGGGGTGTGACGGAGCGTCAGAAGAACTCGTCCAGCAGGGTGTAGAACGCCATCCGCGCCGGGTCGGCGGCGATGCGGCCCGCGCCGGCCGCGCCGTACGCGCGCAAAAACAGCTCGGCTGCCGCCGGGCCGTGCTGCGGGTTCAGGTCCTCGTCCGAGAAGCTGCGGACGGCCAGCGCGAGGTCCTGGTGCCGGTCGGCGACGCCGAGGCGGCCCAGGTCGATGACGCCGGACACCTCCATCGTCGCCGGGTCGACCAGCACGTTCGGCGCGCACAGGTCGCCGTGGCAGACGACCGGGTCCTCCGTCGCCGGCCTGGTGCGCTCCAGTTCGGCGAGGAGCCCGGCGGCGCTCTCGCCCCGCCGGCCGTCGTCGAAGTCCTCCTCGTCCACGAGGCCGGCGGCGACCGCCGCGCCCGCCAGCGGCACCGTCACCGCCAGGTCCCGGGCGAACGGGCAGCCGTCCACGGGCAGTTCGTGCAGCCGGCGGGTGAACCGGGCCAGTGCCCCGACGGCCCCGGCGCGCAGCTCACGCGGCCACGGCCCGGCGAGCGAGCGACCCGGCCGCGCCTTCGTCACCAGCCACGTCGTCCCGTCCGCGGCCCCGGCGTCGACCACCTCGGGCGCGGGCAGCCCCTGCGCGCGCAGCCAGCGGGTGCAGGCCGCCTCGTGCCGCAGATCGGCGCCGGGCTCGGGGTGCTGCCCCTCCGCGGCGGTCTTCACGAACAGGTCGCCGGGTCCGCTGAGCCGCCACACGCCCGCGCCCGACATGCCGTCGGTCACCGGCTTCCACTCGTACGCGGCGTACCGGGCGCGCAGTTCCGCCGTCAACGCTTCTCTTCGAAGACGCAGAACTCGTTGCCCTCGGGGTCGGCCATCACGTGCCAGTCGATCTCGTCGTCGCGGCGGCGGAGCAGCCGCGCGCCCAGCGCCTCGAACTCCGCCGGGTCACCCCACACGTCGAGGTGCATCCGGTTCTTGCCCGCCTTCTCCTCCGGGACGGGGTTGATCCAGATCAGCGGGCCGCGCCCGGCCGGGTCGTGGATGGGCACCGGCCACTCGGCGGGCCGCTGCCCGTCCGGGTCCTCCCGGCGGGCGTAGCCGATGGCGGTGCACCACCAGTCGGCGAGCGCCTGGTGGTCCCGGGCGTCCAGCGCGAGGTCCTTGAAGCGTGCGGGCATGCGGGTGATCCTAGCCCCGCGTCCCGCCTGCGGCACGTGAGCAACCCGCCCGCCCGGGTGCCCTCAGCGGTAGAGCAGATAGCGCCGCCGGCGGCGGGTGAAGGCGGCCAGTTCGTCCTTCCAGGCGGCCACCACCTCGGCCACGTCCCGGCCCTCGTCGATCATCGTGCGCATCCGCGGCGAGCCCGACAGCTTGTCGATCCAGAACGGCCGCTGCGGGTCCCAGCTGTCCTGCCGCCAGGCGAACTCCGGGTAGCGCGCGGCCTCGACGAGCATCGCCACCGCGGCTGTCACCGGCTCGTAGCGGCGCCGGTCCGTGACGTGCACCTGCACGCCCGCGCACGTCTCGCCCGGGTACTTGCCGAACGTCGGCACGAAGTACGCCTCGCGGAACTCCACCCCGGGCAGTTCGCGGGCGTTGAGCCGGTCGCTGTAGTGGTAGTCCAGGTAGGGCGCGCCGATCCACTCGAAAGGGCGCGTGGTGCCGCGGCCCTCGGAGAGGTTGGTGCCCTCGAAGAAGCAGGTGCCCGCGTACGCCAGCGCCGTGTCGGCGGTCGGCATGTTCGGGGACGGCGGCACCCAGGGCAGGTCGCCGTCCTGCGCGTACGACTCCGGGTCCCAGCCCCGTACCCGTACGACCTCCAGCTCCACCCGGCCGCCGGAGCCCTCGTCCGGCAGCAGTTCGCCGTTGAAGTAGCGGGCCAGCTCGCCGACCGTCATGCCGTGCTGCTGGACGATCGGCTTGAGGCCCACGCCCGACGTGAAGCCCGGGGTCATCATCGCGCCGTCGGCGCGGCGGCCGATCGGGTTGGGGCGGTCCAGGACGACGAAGGCGGCGCCGGTCTCCCGGGCGGCGACCATGGCGTTGTACATCGTCCAGATGTACGTGTAGAAGCGCGCGCCGACGTCCTGGATGTCGAAGACGACGGTGTCCGCGCCGGCCTTGGTGAACAGCTCCGCCATCTTCGCGGCGTTCGCGCCGTACGCGTCGTAGACGGTCAGGCCGGTGCGCGGGTCGATGGTCTCCGGCTCGGCCTCCCCGGCCTGCGCGCTGCCGCGGAAGCCGTGTTCCGGGCCGAAGACGCCGGCGATGTCGAGGGTGCCGGAGGCGTGCATGGAGTCGACGACGTGGCGGGTGTCGCGCAGGACGCCGGTCGGGTTGCTGACGATGCCCAGCCGGCGGCCGCGGAGCATGGACCAGTCCTGCGCGGCGGCGGCGTCGGCGCCGGTCAGCAGCGCGGCGGGGCGCCCGCCCGCGCGGGTGCGCGCGGCGGCGGGCGCGGCGCCGGCGAGCAGGGGGACGGCCGCGCCGGCGGCGGTGCCCGTCAGGAGCGTACGGCGGGACGGTGCGGAAGGTCTCGGCATGGCGCAGAAGCTAACCGACGGCGGGGGAGGGGAACAGGGGCGCGGCCGGTTGCCAGTGGTGTACATCTCTGATGGCCTCAGGCGACTGCGTCCCGGCACGGGCAGGCCCACCGCCCCCCGGGGGCCATCCGGGTGCCACGCGCCCCCGCCCGGCGCAGCACCGCGCGCCGGGCGCCGGTGGCCCGGCCTACGGTCGCCACATGGCGCCCGCAACGCCGCACAGCGAGCCGAGCCCTGCCCCGCCGACCACGCCGCCCGCGTCGAGCCCGTCGGGCGGCACTCAGACACGCGTCGCCCTGGTGATGAACGGCGGGGTCAGCCTCGCCGTGTGGATGGGCGGCGTCACCCACGAGTTGGACCTGCTGTGCCAGGCGTCGCGAGGGGACCGCAGGCGCGTGCCGACCGGCAGGGACGCCGGGGTCCTGGCGCTCTGGCGCGAGCTGACGGACCAGGCGAGGAGCGAGTTCCTGGTGGACATCGTCTCCGGCACCTCGGCGGGCGGCCTGAACGGCCTGATCCTGGCCACCGCGCTGGGCCGCCGGGCGGCGCTGCCGCGCCTGCGCGATGTCTGGGAGCGGTCCGCCGCCCTGGAACAGCTCCGGGGAAACCCCTCGGAGCCCAGCCTGCTCAGTGGCCACGCCTTCCGCAAGAAGATCGGGGACGAGGTGCGGCGGATCGGCGAGAGCGACGCGGGCGTGAGGCCGCCGCAGCCGGTCACGCTGTTCGTCACGGCCACCGCGCTGGACGGGCTTCCACGCTCCTACACGGACGGCTTCGGCAACCACTTCGACGTCCGCGACCACCGCCGCCTCTACCGCTTCGCATGCGAGAAGACCCTGCGCTACGTGAAAAGCGGCGACGGTGACCGCGACCGCGAGGAGCGATGCGACGAGCCCGGCGCGACCTGGCGATACACGCCCCACGAGGTGAACGACTTCAACCGGCACAGGACCGACCACCTGGTCACGGCCGCCCGGGCCACCGCAAGCTTCCCCGTCGCGTTCTCGCCCATCAGCGAGCAGTGCCTGATCGACAACCGGGAGATTCCCCGACTCCTCCGCAACGACCGGGCCAGTTGCGTCATCGACGGCGGCATCCTCAACAACGCCCCCTTCCTGCCGGTCCTTGAGACGATCACCCGGCGTCCGCTCGCGAACAAGCCCGTGCGGCGAGTGCTGGTGTTCGTCGTCCCGACGGCGGGGCGGCTCGGACGGGAGAAGGCCGGCGCCGAGCAATGCGAGGACACCCCGTGGTGGGAGGTCGGGATCAGCGGCATGAGCTACCGAAGCGAGGCGGATCTGCGATCCGGCACGGAGGAGGTCCACCGGCGCGTCGCGGGAGACGCGAAGGACACGCAGCTCGAGCTGTTCGAGCGGGCCCGCTTGGACACGCGCCTGGCCGGCACCCTCATGGACATGGCCGGCAGGGCGCTGCCCGAATACCGCCGCAACCGCGTCCGGGGCGTGCTGGCCGAGCTCCGCAGGGAACTCGCCGACGCACGGTCGGTCACCACGCTGGCGCGCGGTCCGGAGCCGGCCTCCGGCCCCATCGAGGCGATCCTGAACGGCGATCCCCTCTGGGTGCCGCGCAACTTGGCACAGGAGCTGTCCCAGCCCTGGGCCGATGGCTGGCGCTGGGGACTGGCCACCTGCGAGCGCGTCCTGCAGAGCCTCCAGGACAACCTGCGGGATCTGCCCCGCGCCCACATCGAGCTGAGCCATAAGCAGCGCAAGGCGCTGGCCCGCGGCGCCACGCAGGTCAGCGGGTGGCTGACGAAGGCGCTGGCCGTCAACGCCGCCGTCCGCGACGAGGTGCGGCGGCGCGTCCCGGCCGAGCGCGCCGACGCCCTGCCCGACGAGGAGGCGGCCGAACTCATCCAGCAGACCTTCACCCTGATGCGGATCCCCCAGGAACTCGGTGTCCTCGTAGCCGGGGCGGCGCGGGACTACACCGAAGCACTCCGGGCGGCGGGGCAGGGCGGCTGGCAGGACGCGACGGGCGCCGTGCAGGCGTGCCTGGCCGTCGACGTCCTCACCCGCGCCTTCGCCTCGCCGCAGGCCATGGTCGAATCCCTCGGCCCGGGCTTCGACTTCCTGCGGCTCGGGCCCGACGCCATGAGCCCGCTGTTCAACGAGGACAGGTTCGCCGACATCGGCGCCCGCAAGCTGTACGGGCTGCGCTTCGGGCACTTCGGCGCCTTCGTCCACGCCCCCTGGCGCGCCTCGGACTTCACCTGGGGACGCCTGGACGCCGCCCACCACCTGCTGCGCCTGTTCGGCCTGCCCCCCGCCGAGCGCCGGTCGTGGGAGGAACGCCTCCACGACGCGATCCTGCGCGCCGAGGCACCGGAGGGCGAGGACCACCGTGACTGGATGTACCGCCACCTGCACCAGTTGCGGGAGCCGACGGACAACGGACTGCTGCGGGAGCTCAAGAAGGACCGGAAGACCGCCGGCAGCGCCTGGCGGTCCCTGCGCCGGGTCACCAGGGAGTCGCTGCGCCTGCTCCCCCTGCGCCCCCGGGCCCTCCTGGCCGTCCGCGCCCTCACCAAGCCCATGCGGAACGCCGCGTGGCGCGCGTACCTGAGAGACCCGCGCACCGTGCGGAACCGCGTGAAACGGGCGGCGTACGCGACGATCACCACGCTGGCCCTGGTGGTGCTGCTGCTCGGCGGGGTGCTCGGCTGGGCCCTGGAGCGGATCACCTGAGAGCGCCAAGCCGTCTCGCCGGGATGCGGCGGAGGAAGAACTCGCCCGCCAGGTGATGCCGTCCCATAGTCGAGTTGCAGAAGATTCTTGTCGAGGGAGCCAGGAACGCCCTGGGGGAGAGGACGGAGAGAGCCGCGGAATTCTCGCTGAGCCTCACCTCGTGCGACCACCACAGCTGCGGTGGCGGAGGGCTCCCGAGGTAACGGCTCCGGCGGCTTCCGGTCGGATCCCTCCGGAGCCCGGCTCGCATGCCACCACCGGGGGGATCGTCCGACCGGAAGAAGACGGGAACGATGCACGACTGGGCACTCGTCAACGCCTACACCCGCTACCATCCCCGATGGTTCGAGAATTCTTCCCGGTATACGCCCACCGGCGAGTATCTCGACGTCTACCGCGCGGTGGTGCCACCCGACTGGGAGCTGGGGGAAGGGGCCGGTTTCCCGGGCGAGCAGGTCGTCAGGGAGAGCGCGGACTTCGCGACCGGCACGGCCGGTGTCGCCCTCTTCCTCGACCGCCTGCTCGGGAGCGGGACCGGCCGCCGTGACAACTTCAACTTCGTCGTGGACGAACTCCTGCCCGGCTACGGCACTGCACGGACGTGGAGATCGACCGGCAGCACACCGCGAGCGCTCCTCTGGTGACACTTCGCCGCAGCTTCGGGAGAACAGGGCCGACTGACGGGGTGTCAGACCGTGGCGAGCACGACCTCCAGTGTCCGCGGCCCGTGCACGCCCTCCACCCGGTCCAGCTCGATGTCGCTGGTCGCCGAGGGACCCGAGATCCACGTCAGCGGCCGGGCCGGGTCCAGCCGCTCCATCGCCTGCGGCAGCGAGTCCACCACCTGCTCCGGGACGCGCACCACGCACACGTGGTGGTCCGGGATCAGCGTGATCCGCCGCCGGCCCTGCCCGGGCCCGGCGTCCAGCACGAGCGTGCCGGTCTCCGCGACGGCCAGCGCGCAGCCCGTCAGCACGCTGTCCACGGCGTCCAGTTCCCGCGCAGTGCTCGCGGCCCGGTCGGGTACGCGGTCGGCGTCGACCGCCGCCGTCCAGGCGGGCGGCAGCCCGTCCGGTACCAGCAGGGTGCGCGTGCCGCGCTCGGCGAACAGCCGCGCCAGCAGCCCCGGCAGACCGCCCGTGTCCGTGCGGTGCACCAGGGCGCGGTAGTCGGCGAGGTTCTCCGCGAGCAGGTCCACGGACTCGGCGGGGGAGCGGTCGCCGTGCACGCGCAGGTAGTCGCGCGGCACCGCCGGCTCCGGGGTGCCCGCGGCGTCGCGGGTGGCGGCCCGTACCCGGGCGAGGATCGTCTCCCTGCTGCTCACCGCGTTCCCCTCACGTTCTGGCGCGCCGCGCTCCGCCGCGGGCCGGCGGCGCGTACCGGCCGATCCGTCACGATCCCGCTCCCCGGGTCCGCCGCCACCACGCGCGGAACGGCTCCTGCGGCACCGGCGGCAGGTCGCGCGTCGCCGACCACGCCTTCCCCGGCCCCGGCAGCCGGCGGGGGTGCAGCCTGCGGGTGCCCGTCGTGGCGCGCAGCGCCGCGCCGTAGGCGCGCGGGCGGTCCATCGTCCAGCGGGCCGCGCGCATCGCCGCCCGCTCCGCGGCGTGGCCCTTCGCCGGCTTGATCACGGCCTTCGTGCCGCGCACCGTGTACGTGCCGCCCTCCGCGACCCGCGTGCGCAGGTGCACCAGCACCTCGGGGATGTCGATCGCGACCGGGCACACCTCGTAGCACGCCCCGCACAGCGTCGAGGCGTACGGCAGCGAGGCGTCCAGCGCGCTTGCCGTGCCGCGCAGCTGGGGGGTGAGGATGGCCCCGATCGGACCCGGGTAGGCGGAGCCGTACGCGTGCCCGCCGGCGCGCTCGTAGACGGGGCAGACGTTGAGACACGCCGAGCACCTGATGCACCGCAGCGCCTGCCGTCCCACCTGGTCGGACAGCGTGTCGGTGCGTCCGTTGTCCAGCAGGACGAGGTGGAAGTCCCGCGGCCCGTCGTCCTCGGCCGGCCCGCTCCAGGTGCTCGTGTACGGGTTCATCCGCTCGGCGGTCGAGGAGCGCGGCAGCAGTTGGAGGAAGACCTCCAGGTCCCGCCAGGTCGGCACCACCTTCTCGATGCCGACGACGGAGATCAGCGTCTCCGGCAGCGTCAGGCACATCCGGCCGTTGCCCTCGGACTCCAGCACCACCATCGTGCCGCTCTCGGCGACCATGAAGTTCGCGCCGGAGACCGCCACTTTGGCGCCGAGGAACTTCTCGCGCAGGTGCAGCCGCGCCGCCTCGGCCAGTTCGGCGGGCCGATCGCCGAGCCCGGCGGGCGCGGGGCGGCCCCAGTCGGCCATGCGGTCGCGGAAGATGTCGCGGATCTCGCCGCGGTTCTTGTGGATGGCGGGGACCAGGATGTGCGACGGCAGGTCGTCGCCGAGCTGCACGATCAGCTCCGCGAGGTCCGTCTCGTACGCGCGGATGCCCGCCTCCGCCAGCGCCTCGTTCAGCCCGATCTCCTGCGTGGCCATCGACTTGACCTTGACGACCTCGTCGGCGCCGGTCTCCCGGACCAGCCGGGTGACGATCGCGTTGGCCTCCGCGGCGTCCACGGCCCAGTGCACGTGCCCGCCCGCGGCGGTCACCGCCGCCTCCAACTGCTCCAGATAGCGGTCCAGGTGGCGCAGCGTGTCGTCCTTGATGGCGGCGCCCGCGGCGCGCAACCGGTCCCAGTCGGGCAGTTCGGCGACGGCCGCGGCGCGCTTGCCGCGGATGGTGTGCGTCGCGTGGGTGAGGTTGCCGCGCAGGGTGGCGTCCTCGGTGGCCGCCACGGCGGCCTGCGGGAAGGCCGCCGGGCGGGTACGCGGCATGCCGAGGAACGTACGGGGGGCGCGGGCCCTCTCGCCTTCGCGGGCGCCGGTCACCGGACGTCCCCCTCCGTGCTCGCCAGGATCTCCGCTATGTGCACCGGCCGGACCGGCGAGCCGCGGCGCGCCAGCGTACCGCCGATGTGCATCAGGCAGGAGTTGTCCGCCGCGCACACGGCCTGCGCGCCCGACTCCTCCACGTGCCGCGCCTTGTCGGCGCCCATCGCCGCCGAGACCGCCGGGTTCTTCAGCGCGAACGTGCCGCCGAAGCCGCAGCACTCGTCCGCGCCCTCCAGCTCGCGCAGCGTCAGCCCCTTCACGTGCGTCAGCAGCTGGCGCGGCCGGTCGCCGAGCCCCAGCATCCGCAGTCCGTGACAGGTCGGATGATAGGTGACCGTATAGGGGTAATAAGCCCCGACGTCAGTCACTTTGAGCACATCGGTGAGGAACTCGGTCAGCTCGTACGTGCGCGGTGCGACGGCCGCCGCGGCGGGCTCGCCGAGCCGCGGGTAGTTGTCGCGGACCATCGCCGCGCACGAGCCGGACGGCGTCACGACGTACTCGTAGCCGGCGAAGACGTCCGCGTACCGGCGCGCGAGCGGCCGTGTCTCGCGCCGGTACCCGGTGTTGAACTGGACCTGCCCGCAGCAGGACTGCGCGAGCGGGAAGTCCACCGCGACCCCCAGCCGCTCCAGCAGGGTCACGACCGCGCGCCCGGTGTGCGGATAGAGCGTGTCGTTGACACACGTCACGAAGAGTGCAACGCGCATTCCGCTTCCTCCCAGACCGATCCGTCGCCGCTGGGTTCATACTCCCGCAGCGGCTGCGTTCTGTGAAGCAGAGATCGGAGGTCTGAAAGAGTGCCGTCGATCACGCCGGCCGCCCGCGCCTGGACGAGGACGTTGCCGAGCGCCGCCGCCTCGACCGGCCCCGCGACCACCGGCAGCCCGCAGGCGTCCGCCGTCAGCCGGCACAGCAGACCGTTGCGCGCGCCGCCGCCGACGACGTGCACCACGCTCACCGTACGGCCCGACAGCCGCTGGGCATCGGCCACGGCGCGGCGGTGCGCCAGGGCGAGCGAGTCCAGTACGCAGCGCACCGTCTCCGCCGCCGAGCGCGGCTCCGGCCGCCCCGCCCGCCGGCACGCCGCCGCGATCCGCTGCGGCATCCGGCCCGGTGCGAGGAACGCCGGGTCGGCGGCGTCCACGTACGAGCGCAGCGGTGGCGCGGTGGCGGCGCCGGCCAGCAGGGCGTCCAGCTCGTAGCCGTGCCCCTCGGCGTCCCAGGCGCGCAGGCACTCCTGGAGCAGCCACAGGCCCATGATGTTGCGCAGGTAGCGCACGGTGCCGTCCACGCCCAGCTCGTTGGTGAAGTTGGCGGCGCGGCTCTCCTCGGTGAGCACCGGCGCGGCCAGTTCGACGCCGGCCAGCGACCAGGTGCCGGTGGCGATGTACGCGAAGTCCTCGCCCCGCGCCGGCACGCCGACCACCGCCGAGGCGGTGTCGTGCGAGCCGACCGCGGTCACCGGCACGGGACCGGTCAGGCCCGTCTCCTCCAGCACCGCGGGCAGCAGCCCGCCCGCCGGGTCGCCGGGCCGGCGCAGCGGCGGAAAGAGCCCGAGGTCGACGCCCGCGGCCTCGGCGACGCGGCGCGAGAACGCGCCCGTGCGCGGGTCGACCAGCGCCGTGGTGGAGGCGTTGGTCAGCTCGGTGCCGGCCTCGCCCGTCAGCCAGTACGCGACGAGGTCGGGGACGAGAAGCAGTTGCCGGGCGGCGGCCAGCGCGGGGGTGCCGCGGGCGGCGAGGAGCTGGTAGACGGTGTTGAACGGCAGGTGCGCGAGGCCCGTCGCCCGGTACAGCTCGTCCGCCGGCAGCACCGCGGCCAGCTTCGCCGCCATCCCCTCGGTGCGCGTGTCGCGGTAGTGCACCGGGTTGCCGATCAGCGCGCCGGAGGCGTCGAGCAGGCCGTAGTCGACGGCCCAGGAGTCGATCCCGGCGCCGGCGAGCCGGCCCCCCGAGCGCCGGCCGGCCGCGCGCAGGCCGTCGAGCACGCCGCCGTAGAGCGCCAGGACGTCCCAGTGGAGCGTCCCGGCCAGCCGGACGGGGCGGTTGGGGAACCGGTGCACCTCCTCGATGTGCAGCTCGCCGCCGCCGGCGCGGCCGAGCATCACGCGCCCGCTGGCGGCGCCGAGGTCGACGGCCGCGAACGGCAGCGAGTCCCGGCCGCCGGCCGGGCCGCCGCTCCCGCCGCCCGTCGCGCCGCCGCCTTCGCCGCCGCCCGCCGCCGGCCCGTACGCCCCGCTCACCGCAGGAACGCTGCCGCCACGCCCGCGTCCACGGGGATGTGCAGCCCGGTCGTGTGGCTCAGCTCGCCGGCCGTCAGCGCGAACACCGCGTTCGCCACGTGCTCCGGCAGCACCTCCCGCTTCAGCAGCGTCCGCTGCGCGTAGAACTCGCCGAGCTTCTCCTCCGGCACGCCGTACACCGCCGCCCGCTTGGCGCCCCAGCCGCCGGCGAAGATGCCGGAGCCGCGCACGACGCCGTCGGGGTTGATGCCGTTGACGCGTACGCCCAGCTCGCCCAGCTCAGCGGCCAGCAGCCGCACCTGGTGCGCCTGGTCGGCCTTGGCCGCCCCGTAGGCGATGTTGTTCGGCCCGGCGAACACGCCGTTCTTCGACGCGATGTAGACGATGTCGCCGCCCATGCCCTGCGCGGCCAGCACCCGCGCCGCCTCGCGGGAGACGAGGAACGAGCCGCGCGCCATGATGGCGTGCTGGGTGTCCCAGTCCGCCGCCGTGGTCTCCGCCAGCGGCTTGGAGACCGAGATGCCGGCGTTGTTGACGACGAGGTCCACGCCGCCGTACGCGAGCGCCGCGGCCCGGAACGCCGCCGCGATCTGCTCCTCGTCGGTGACGTCCACCACCGCCGCGACGGCCCTGTCGGGCCCGCCCAGCTCCGCGGCGACGGCCTCGGCGCCGGCGGCGTCCCGGTCGGCGACGACGACGCACGCGCCCTCCGCCGCCAGCCGCCGGGCGATGGCCCGCCCGATGCCGGAGCCCGCGCCGGTGACCAGCGCCACCCGGGCCGCCAGCGGCTTGGGCGGCGGCATCCGGCGCAGCTTGGCCTCCTCCAGCTCCCAGTACTCGATGCGGAACTTCTCCGCCTCGGGGATGGGGGCGTACGACGAGACGGCCTCGGCGCCGCGCATCACGTTGACGGCGTTGACGTAGAACTCGCCGGCCACCCGGGCGGTCTGCTTGTCCTTGCCGAAGCTGAACATCCCGACGCCCGGCACGAGGACGATCGCCGGGTCCGCGCCGCGCATGGGCGGCGAGTCCGGGGCGGCGTGGCGCTCGTAGTAGGCGCGGTAGTCCTCGCGGTACGCGGCGTGCAGCTCCCCGAGCCGGGCGACGGCCTCGTCCAGCGGCGCGTCCGGCGGCAGGTCGAGGACCAGCGGGCGGACCTTGGTGCGCAGGAAGTGGTCGGGGCAGGAGGTGCCGAGGGCGGCCAGCCGCGGGTGGGCCTCGCGCGCCAGGAAGTCCAGCACCGCGTCGGAGTCGGTGAAGTGGCCGACCTGCGGCCGGTCGGCGGACGCCAGCCCGCGGACGGCCGGCGCCAGCGCGGCGGCCCGCGCCCGGCGTTCGGCCTCCGGCAGCGGCCCGTAGCCCTCGACGAGCGGGCCGAACGGCTCGGGCCGCCCCTGCTCGGCGAGGAACCGCTCGGCGGTGCGGATGATCTCCAGCGCGTTGCGCTCGCACTCGTCGGAGTCCGCGCCCCACGCCGTGATGCCGTGGCCGCCGAGCACCACCCCGATCGCCTCGGGGTGCGCCTCGTACACGGCTGCGATGTCCAGGCCCAGCTGGAAGCCGGGCCGCCGCCACGGCACCCACACCACCCGCTCGCCGAAGCACCGCCGGGTCAGCTCCTCGCCGTCCGCGGCGCAGGCCAGGGCGATGCCCGAGTCCGGGTGGAGGTGGTCGACGTGCGGGGCGCCGACCAGGGCGTGCATGGCGGTGTCGATCGAGGGCGCGGCACCGCCGCGGCCGTGCAGGCAGTAGTCGAACGCGCCCACCATCTCGTCCTCGCGACCCACCCCCGGGTACGTGCCCGTCAGCGCCCGCAGCCGGTCGAGGCGCAGCACCGCGAGGCCCGCGGCGGTCAGCGTGCCGAGGTCGCCGCCGGAGCCCTTGACCCACATCAGCTCCACGTCGCCCCCGGTCACCGGGTCGGTCGCGATGCCCTTCGCGGAGGCGTTGCCGCCCGCGTAGTTGGTGTTGCGCGGGTCCGCCCCCAGCCGGTGCGCCCGCGCGAGCAGGGCGGCCACCGGGTCGTACGCGCCGGGCCCCCCGCTCACGCGCCCCACCCGGCCTGCGTGCCGCCGACGCGCTCCGCGACGATCCGCTCGGCCCACCCCGAGCGCCGGTAGGCGGTCACCGGGTCCGGATCGAGGCCCATCTCCTGGCGCACCTCGGCCAGCAGCGGCCGCACGTCGGTGTTGTAGGCGTCCATCAGCACGGCGTTGGCGCCCAGCACGTCGCCCTCGCGCTGCGCGGCGGCCAGCGCGTCGCGGTCGACGAGCAGCGCCTTGGCGGTGGCCTCCTGGACGTTCATCACCGAGCGGATGATCGCGGGGATCTTCGGCTCGATGTTGTGGCACTGGTCGAGCATGAACGCCACGTCCGGGCCGAACCCCCCGCCCCGTACGACCTCGTACATGAGGCGGAAGAGCTGGAAGGGGTCGGCCGCGCCGACCATCAGGTCGTCGTCCGCGTAGAAGCGCGAGTTGAAGTCGAAGCCGCCGAGCTTCCCCTCCCGCAGCAGCACCGCGACGATGAACTCGATGTTCGTGCCCGGCGCGTGGTGCCCGGTGTCCACCACCACCTGCGCCCGGTCGCCCAGGCGCAGGCAGTGCGCGTACGCCGTGCCCCAGTCCGGCACGTCCATGTGGTAGAACGCCGGCTCGAAGAGCTTGTACTCCAGCAGCATCCGCTGCCCCTCGCCGAGGCGCTCGTACACCGCGGCGAGCGCCTCGGCCAGCCGGTCCTGGCGCTCGCGCACGTCGTCCTGGCCGGGGTAGTTGGTGCCGTCGGAGAACCAGAGCTTCAGGTCCCGCGAGCCCGTGGCGTCCATGATGTCGACGCACTCCATCAGGTGCGCCAGCGCCTTGCGCCGCACCGCCGGGTCCGGGTGGGTGACCGAGCCCAGCTTGTAGTCGTCGTCCTGGAAGACGTTGGCGTTGATCGCGCCGAGCCGAAGGCCCCGCTCCTTCGCGTAGGCCGCGAGCGCCGCGTAGCCCTCGGCGCCCTCGACCCGGTCCCAGGGGATGTGCAGCGCGACGACCGGCGCCACGCCGGTGTGCTCGTGCACCCGGGCGGCGTCGTCCAGCTTCTCCTGGGGCGTGCGCGGCACCCCCGGCTGCGCGAAGACCTTGAAGCGTGTGCCTGAGTTGCCGTACGCCCAGGAGGGTGTCTCTATTGCCTGGGACTTGAGAGCCGCTTTCACGGTCATCGCGAAGCCTTTCCGCGCGGGGTGTCGCTGTCGTGTGGGGTGTGGTCAGTTGGCGAAGCGGTGCGTGCCCGCACCCGCGGCGAAGACGGCGCAGCCGTCCTCCATCCGCAGGAAGCGGGCGCGGCCGTGGGAGACGTCCGCCGCGGACCGGGCCGGGACCCAGACCTCGGCGGTGGTGTTGAAGGGGAGCGTCACGTCCAGCCGCAGCCGGCCGTCGCTTTCCTGCCAGTCGGTGGTGACCGGGCCGTAGAGCGTGCTGAGCCTGCCGCGCGCCCGGTCGACCTCGCCGCCGGGGCGGGGCCGGATCAGCAGCTTGCGGAAGCCCGGCTCGGCGGGGGCGATGCCGGTGATGTGGCGGTACATCCACTCGCCGACGCAGCCGTAGGCGTAGTGGTTGAAGGAGTTCATGCCCGCGTCCTGGAAGGAGCCGTCGGGCTTGATGGAGTCCCAGCGCTCCCACATGGTGGTGGCGCCGTTGGCGATCTGGTAGCCCCAGCCGGGGAACGTGTTCTGGTGCAGCAGCCGGTACGCGACGTCGGTGTGGCCGGTGGCGGTCAGCACCGGCAGCAGCCGGGGGGTGCCGAGGAAGCCCGTCGACAGGTGCCAGTCGCGGGCCTCGACGAGCGCGACGAGGCGGTCGGCGGCCGGGCCCCGGGCGTCCTCGGGCAGCAGGTCCATGGAGAGCGCCAGGACGTACGCCGTCTGCGTGTCGCCCTTGATCCGGGCGCCGCCCTGGGAGACGTACGCGGCCGTGAACGCCTCGCGGACGGCGCCGAAGAGCGTGTCGTACGGGGCCGGGTCGCGGCCGAGGACGCGGGCGATGCGGGCGACGAGGTCGGCGCTGTGCGCGAAGTACGCGGTGCCGATGACGTCCTTGGGGGTCTCGTCCTGCGTGTTGAGCCAGTCGCCGTAGCCGGCGGCCGGGCGCAGGTAGCCGTTGCTGTTGCGCTTCAGGTACTCCAGCCACTC
The DNA here is from genome assembly GCF_020400605.1 of Streptomyces aculeolatus. Taxonomy (GTDB): domain Bacteria; phylum Actinomycetota; class Actinomycetes; order Streptomycetales; family Streptomycetaceae; genus Streptomyces; species Streptomyces aculeolatus. The sequence continues at coordinate 35,692 of NZ_JAINRD010000009.1, forward strand.
CAGCATCGAGTCCCACGACTGCTCCAGCACCCGGGTGTCGCCGTACGCCTGGTAGAGCGCCCACGGCACCGTGGTACCGGCGTCGCCCCAGCCGGCGACGCCCTTGCCCACGGGGCCGATCCACGGGGCGACGTCGGGGTACGCGCCGTCGGTGTCCTGGTCGTCGCGCAGGTCGTACAGCCACTTGGTGAGGAAGCGCGCGGACTCCATCGTGTACGAAGCGGTGGGCGCGAAGACGTTGATGTCGCCGGTCCAGCCGAGGCGTTCGTCGCGGGCCGGGGTGTCGGTGGGCACCGAGAGGAAGTTGCCGCGCTGGCCCCAGGTGATGTTGGAGTGCAGCTTGTTCAGCGTCGCCACGTTGGTCTCGAAGTCCATCGTGAACGGCGCGGCGGTGTGCATGACCCGGCCGGTGACCGCGCTCTTCTGCGGCGTGCCGGGGTAGCCGGTGACTTCGACGTAGCGGAAGCCGTGGAAGGTGAACCGCGGCTCGTAGACCTCGCCGCCGTCCGTGCCGCGCAGGGTGTACGTGTCGGTGGCGCGGGCGGTGCGCAGGTTGGCGGTGTAGAGGGTGCCGTCGGGGTTGAGGACCTCGGCGTGGCGCAGCGTGACGACCGTGCCGGCCTCGCCCTCCACCCGCAGCCGGACGGCGCCGACCATGTTCTGGCCGAGGTCGAAGACGAACACCCCGGGCGCGGGCTCGGTGACCTCCCGCGCCGGCAACTCGCTCTCCACCCGGGTCGGGGCGTCGACCTGCGCGACGACCATCGTGCCGCCGGAGTCGGCGGCCTCGGCGGGCCGCCAGCCGGAGTCGTCGAAGCCGGGCGCGGTCCAGCCGGGGGTCTCCAGGCGGGCGTCGTGGTCCTCGCCGGCCATCAGGTCCGCGGCCGTGACGGGGCCGCCGGCGCCGCGCCAGCCGGTGTCCGACAGCACCCGCTCGACGCTGCCGTCGGCGTACGTGACCTCCAACTGCGCCAGCAGCGCGGGGCGTTCGCCGTAGTGGTGCGGGCCGAACCAGCCGAGGTTGCCCGCGTACCAGCCGGCGGCCAGGTCGACGCCGATGGCGTTGGCGCCGGGCCGCAGCAGTCCGGTGACGTCGTACGTCTGGTACTGCACCCGCTTGTGGTAGTCGGTCCACCCGGGCGCGAGTACGTCCTCGCCGACCCGGCGGCCGTTGAGGTGCGCCTCGTACAGGCCGAGGGCGGTGGCGTACAGCCGCGCGCGGACGATGCGGCGCGTCGGCAGCCGGAACTCGTGCCGCAGCCGGGCGGCGGGCAGGGAGACGGGGACGGCGACCTCGCCCCACGGGCCCGCGCCCCAGGGGGCGAGGACCTTGGCGGCGGCCCAGGCGGCGTCGTCGAAGTCCGGGGCGGTCCAGCCGGCCGCCGGCTCGGCGTCGGCGGACTTCCAGCCGGCGTCGGTGACGAGGGTGGTCACGCCGTCGGCGGTGGTGAGTTCGAGGGCGCCCAGCAGCCCGGCGGGGCCGACGGCGCCGTTGGTGGCGGAGACGGCGACCACCGCGGTGCCGGCGGTGAGCAGGCCGGTGACGTCGACGACGTCGGGGCGGTTCCAGGCGGTGCCGGCGGCGACCTCGGTGCCGTCGACGTACGTGGTGTGGTTGTCGTCCGCGGCCACCACGAGCCGGGCCCGGGTGACGCCCTCGGGGATGTCGAGCCGGGCGCGGAACCAGCGGGTCTCGGCGGGGGCGCTGGAGGCGGGGTCGCCCTCGGGGAACCAGATCCACGAAGCGCCGGTGATGTCGGGCGCGTCGGTCGGCAGGTCGGGCGCGGCGATCCACTTCGCCGCCCACTCCTCGCCGCGCAGCCCGGTCTCCCACCAGGTGGGCTCGCTCCAGTCGGAGGCGGCGCCGTCCTGGTCCCAGACGCGGACCGTCCAGTGGTAGCGGGTACGGGGCTTCAGCTCCGGCCCGCCGTACGGCACGAGGACCGAGTCGGCGGAGGCGACCTTGCCGCTGTCCCACACGTCGGGGTCGCCCAGCTTGTTCGGGGCGGTGGCCACCCGCACCTGGTACGCGCTCTGCGTCCCGCCCGGCGCGCCGTCCGCCACCGGCCAGCTCAGCCGGGGGCGGTCGACGTCCAGGCCGAGGGGCCTGCTGACGTACTCGGCGGTCGGCAGGGTCACCTCCGCGTCCCGGACCGCACCACTCCCGGCGGCGGTGGCAGCGCGGGCGGCGGGTGCGGCGCCGGTGGCGGCGGCGGTGCCCAGGGCGGTGGCGGTGCCGAGGAGTGAACGTCTGCTGATCACGGGGTCCTCCGGGGGACGGCGCGAGCATGAATCGTTTCAGAGCACGAAGTTAGGGAGGCGGTGAAGCCATGTCAAGGGCCCGCGAAGAACGTGAGGTTGTCCGGAAACTTTCCATGTCCGACCCATTGACGGGCCTGTTGGGGGAGGTCTAGCTTCCGTGAAAACTCATTGAAACCTTTCACGAAATGCCGACCGCAACGGTGCTGACCATGACAGAAGTGCCCGTCCTGGCCGCGCGCGGCCTGAGCAAGTCCTTCGGGGCCGTACGCGCCCTGCAGGACGTCTCCCTCACGCTGCACGCCGGCGAGGCGCACGCCCTCGCCGGCGAGAACGGCGCGGGGAAGTCCACCCTCATCAAGATCCTCGCCGGCGTCCACCGCCCCGACGCGGGCCGACTGCTCCTCGACGACGCCCCGGTGAGCTTCCACGGCCCGGCCGACGCCCGCGACGCGGGCATCGCCGTGATCTACCAGGAGCCCACGCTCTTTCCCGACCTGTCCATCGCCGAGAACATCTTCATGGGCCGCCAGCCCCGCCGCACCCTGCGACGCATCGACCGCGCCTCGGTCCACGACGCGACCGCCGCGCTCATGCGCCGCCTCGGCGTCGACCTCGGCCCCGACCGCCCGGCGCGCGGCCTGTCCATCGCCGACCAGCAGATCGTGGAGATCGCCAAGGCGCTGTCGTTCGACGCCCGCGTCCTGATCATGGACGAGCCGACCGCCGCGCTCACCGGCAGCGAGACCGCCCGTCTCTTCGCCGTCGTCGAGGCGCTGCGCGCCGAGGGCGCCGCCGTGCTGTTCATCTCCCACCGGCTGGAGGAGGTCTTCCGGCTCTGCCGCCGCGTCACCACGCTGCGCGACGGCCGCTGGATCGCCACCGACGAGGTCGCCGCCCTCACCGAGGACGACCTCGTACGCCGTATGGTCGGCCGCGACCTGGACGAGCTGTACCCCAAGCAGGACGCCGAACTGGGCGAGACGGCCCTGTCCGTCAGGCGGCTCACCCGCGAAGGCGTCTTCCACGACGTCTCCTTCGACGTCCGCCGCGGCGAGATCGTCGCCCTCGCCGGACTCGTCGGCGCCGGCCGCAGCGAGGTCGTCCAGGCGGCGTTCGGCGTCGACACCCCCGACGCCGGCGAGGTGCACGTGGCCGGCCGCCCGCTGCGCCGCGGCTCGCCGACCGCCGCCATGGACGCGGGCGTCGCCCTCGTTCCCGAGGACCGGCGGCAGCGCGGCCTGGTCATGGAGATGTCCATCGAGCGCAACATCGGCCTCACCGGACTCGGCAGCCTCGGCTCCGCCGGGCTCGTCAAGCGGACGCTGGAGCGCGGCCGGGCCGCCGACTGGGCAGCAAAGCTGCGGTTGAAGTACGGACGCCTCACCGACGACGTGGGGGTGCTGTCCGGCGGCAACCAGCAGAAGGTCGTGCTCGCCAAGTGGCTGGCCACCGAGCCGTCGGTGCTCATCGTGGACGAGCCGACCCGCGGCATCGACGTCGGCACCAAGGCCGAGGTGCACCGGCTGCTCTCCGAACTGGCCGCGGGCGGGCTGGCCGTCCTCATGGTCTCCTCCGACCTGCCGGAGGTCCTCGGCATGGCCGACCGCGTCCTCGTGATGCACGAGGGCCGGCTCGTCGCCGAGATCCCGCGGGCCGAGGCCACCGAGGAGTCGGTGATGACGGCGGCGACCGGCCGCGGCGCCAAGGAGGCGGCGGCATGAGCGCGACCGTACAGAAGACCGACCCCGCCCCCGCCGCCGGCGACGAGCGCTCCGCACGCTCGTTTGTCGACCTGGTCTTCCGCGCCCGCGAACTCTCCATCGGCGGCGCCCTCGTCCTGCTGATCCTGTGCACCTGGATCGCCAACCCCGGCTTCCTCGACGACCAGGGCGTCGAGGACCTGCTGCTCAACTCCTCGATCCTGGTGCTGCTCGCCGTCGGCCAGTCCGTCGTCGTCATCACCCGCAACATCGACCTGTCGGTCGGCTCCGTCGTCGGCCTGACCGCCTTCGCCTGCGGCGACTTCGTCTCCGGCACCGACCACAGCGCGTTCGTCGTCGTCCTCCTGGGCATCGCGCTGGGCACCGCGTGCGGACTGGTCAGCGGGCTGCTGGTGAGCTTCGGCAAGGTGCCGGCGCTGGTCGTGACCCTCGGCATGCTCTACGTCATCCAGGGCCTGGACTACTGGTGGGCGGGCGGCGAGCAGATCAACGCCGCCAACCTCCCCGACGACGTCCTCTCGCTGGGCACCGGCGACGTCCTCGGCATCCCGTACCTGCCGCTGATCACCGCCGCCGTCCTCGCCGGCACCGCGTACTACCTGCGCTCCTACACCGGCGGCCGGGAGCTGTACGCCATCGGCTCCAACCCCGAGGCCGCGCGGCTGGCCGGCATCCCCATCCGCCGCCGCGTACTCGGCGCGTACGCCTTCTCCGGCGCCATCGCCGGCTTCGCCGGCGCGCTGTGGCTGGCCCGCTTCGGCACCGTCGTCGCGGACGCCGCCAACGGCTGGGAGCTGACCGTCGTCAGCGCCGTCGTCGTCGGCGGCGTCGCCATCACCGGCGGCGTCGGCTCCGTCTGGGGCGCCGCGCTCGGCGCCGCACTGCTCACCACCATCGGCAGCGCGCTGGTCGTGCTCAAGGTCAGCTCCTTCTGGCAGCAGGCCATCACCGGCGTGCTGCTGCTCGCCGCCATCACCACCGACCGCATCGTGCAGCGGCGCACCACCAGCGCGCTGCGGAAGAGGAGGCGGCCGTGAAGTCGCTCGGCACCTACCTGCGGTGGGACACCGCCGTCGGCATCCTGCTGATCGCGGTGTTCCTGGCCGGCACCTCGTCCACCGACGGCTTCGCCTCCACCGGCAACATGTCCGCCGCGCTCAACGACACCGCCGAGATCGCCCTCATCGCGCTGCCGATGACGCTGCTCGTCGTCGCCGGCCAGGTCGACCTGTCCGTCGCCTCCATGCTCGGCCTGTCCAGCGCGCTCGCGGGCTCCCTGTGGGACGCGGGGTACGCCTTCGAGCTGATCGTGCCGGTCTGCCTGCTCGCCGGCGCCGCCGGCGGGCTGCTCAACGGCTGGCTCGTCACCCGCGTCGGGCTGCCGCCGCTGGCCGTCACCATCGGCACCCTCACCCTCTACCGGGGCCTGGCCTCGGTGGTCCTCGGCGACAAGGCCGTCGCGGGCTTCCCCGACACCTACTCCCGGTGGGCCTCCTCCACCGAGACCGTGCCGGGCACCTTCGTGCCGTACCCCATCGCGCTCTTCGCGGTCCTCGCCGTCCTCGCCGCCGTGCTGCTGCACATGACCGGCTTCGGCCGCTCGCTGTACGCCATCGGCGCCCAGGAGGACGCCGCGTGGTTCGCCGGCATCCGCGTCAAGCGCATCAAGCTCGCGCTCTTCGTCGTCTCCGGCCTGATGGCGTCCTTCGCCGGCATCGTCTACACGCTGCGCTACGGCAGCGCCCGCGCCGACAACGGCCTCGGCCTCGAACTCGTCGTCATCGCCTCCGTCCTCCTCGGCGGCGTCGACTTCAACGGCGGCAAGGGCACCCTCGGCGGCGCCGTCGCCGGCGTGCTCCTCATCGGCCTGCTCAACAACCTGCTCACCCTCAACGACGTGGCGAACGAGATCCGCGTGATCGTCACCGGGCTGCTGCTCATCGCCTCCGTACTCGCCCCGCGCGCCGTCTCCGCGCTCGCGGAGCGCCGCAGCCGCCGCCTCGCGGCGGCCCCCTGACCCCCGTCCCCACGGCACCGACCCTCCGACCCCCGCTCCGCGGACCCGCGGAACCGAACGCGAAAGGTTCACCCGCATGCGTAACAAGAGCCGCACCCTCGCCGCGACAGCCGCGCTGTGCGCCCTCACCCTGGCGGTCGGCGCCTGCTCCGGCACCACCAAGGACGACGCGGAGAGCGACGCCAAGGAACAGGTCTCCGACGCCACCGCGAACCCGGACGCGCCGCTGGAGAAGGGCCTGAAGATCGCGTTCCTGCCCAAGCAGATCAACAACCCGTACGAGCAGATCGTCGACGAGGCGGGCATCGAGGCGAGCGCGGAGTTCGACGCCGAGGCCAAGGAGGTCGGGCCCTCCGACGCCAAGGCGTCCTCGCAGGTCTCGTACATCAACACCCTCGTCCAGCAGCGCCAGGACGCCATCCTCATCGCCGCCAACGACCCCAACGCGGTCTGCGGCCCGCTGAAGACGGCCATGCAGCAGGACATCAAGGTGGTCGCCTACGACTCCGACACCGCCAAGGACTGCCGCCAGCTCTTCATCAACCAGGCCAGCTCGGAGGAGATCGGCCGCAGCCAGGTGCAGCGCATCGCGGAACAGCTCGACCACAAGGGCCAGATCGCCATCCTGTCGGCGACCCAGAACGCGACGAACCAGAACACCTGGATCGACTTCATGAAGGACGAGCTGAAGAAGCCCGAGTACAAGGACATGGAGCTGGTCAAGGTCGCCTACGGCGACGACGACGACCAGAAGTCCTTCCAGGAGACCCAGGGGCTGCTCAAGGCGTACCCGGAGCTGAAGGGCATCATCTCGCCCACCACCGTCGGCATCGCCGCCGCCGCCCGCTACATCAGCTCCTCCGACTACAAGGGCGAGGTCGTCCTCAACGGCCTCGGCACGCCGAACCAGATGCGCAAGTTCATCAAGGACGGCACCGTCGAGGAGTTCTCCCTCTGGGACCCCAAGGACCTCGGCTACCTCGGCGCCTACGCCGCCGCCGCGCTGGCCTCCGGCCAGATCACCGGCAAGGAGGGCGAGACGTTCGAGGCCGGCCGGCTCGGCGAGTACACCGTCGGCAAGGACGGCGAGGTCATCCTCGGCCCGCCGACCGTGTTCGACGAGAAGAACATCGACGAGTACGACTTCTGATGGCCGGCGCAGGACCGCGCCGCGTCTGCTTCCTGCTGAAGGTGCGCGCCGACCGGCTGGCGGAGTACCGCGAGCGGCACGCGGCCGTCTGGCCGGACATGCTCGCCGCGCTCTCCGCCGCCGGCTGGCGCAACTACTCGCTCTTCCTGCGCGACGACGGCCTCCTCGTCGGTTACCTGGAGACGCCGGACTTCGCCGCCGCGCAGGCGGCGATGGCCGCGAGCGACGTCAACGCGCGCTGGCAGGCCGAGATGGCCCCGTTCTTCGAGGCGCTCGACGGCGCCGCGCCGGACGCGGCCCTGCGCCCCCTGACAGAGGTCTTCCACCTCGACTGAGGACCCCCACATGAGACTGCTCTCCCGCCCCCTCGTGAAGCCCGCGCTCCTGGCCGCCGCCCTGCTGCTGACGGCGACCGTCGTTCCTGCCGCCGCGGCGGACCCCGGCCCCGCCGCGGCGGCGGGTCCGCCGCCGGCACCCGGCCCGTCGCTGACCCGGATCGCCGACACCGAACTCGACCCGGAGGCGGTCTTCTTCGTCTCGTACGACGGCCTGGTCAACAACAGCTCCTTCACGAAGAGCGGCATCCTCACGCACGAGCGCCACCAGTACGCGGCCTGGTACACCGCGGACCGCAGCGCCGTCGTCGCCCGCCGGGCGCTCGGCGAGCGGGAGTGGGAGACCGTCACCCTGGACCACCGGCTGAAGTACGACGACTCCCACAACGTCATTTCACTCGGCGTGTCCGCCGCCGACGGCCGGCTGCACGTCAACATGGACTCCCACTCCGACGGCTTCTTCTACCTCAAGTCCGCGCCGGGCCTGATGAGCCGGCCGAAGGCGCACGAGTGGAACGCGGACGCCTTCGGGCCCGTGCAGACCTCCCTCGACGGGCTCGCGCTCACCGACCGCTTCACCTACCCCCAGTTCGTCGCCACCCCCGCAGGCGGGCTGCTGCTCAGCTACCGCGACGGCGTCTCCGGCAACGGGCGCAACGCCCTGGCCGCGTACGACGGGAAGCGGTGGCGGGCGCTCGGCCAGTGGTCCGGCAGCACCGGCACGTACACCACCGCCCACGGCAGCAGCACCGCCCGCAACATGTACCTGCACGGCATCGACTACGGCCCCGACGGCACCCTGCACGCCTTCTACACCTGGCGCGAGCAGAACACCGCCGTCATGTGCGCCCCCGGCGGCCTCAGCAACCACGACACCGGCTACGTCCGCTCCACCGACGACGGCCGCACCTGGACCAACGCCGCGGGCGAGGCCGTCGGCACCACCGGCGGCACCGACCTCGTGTCGTTCGACGACCCCGGCACCGTCGCCGACCCGCTGAACGCCGACCACGCGCTGATGAACCAGGAGCACCAGGCCACCGACTCCGCCGGCCGCCCGCACGCGCTCATCAGCTACGTCCCCGGCCGCTTCGGCCAGTGCGCCACGGACTACGTCGCCGACCGCAGGGCGAACGCCCGCGCCTTCCACGTCCGCCGCGACGACGCGGGCCGCTGGCACAAGACCGAGATCCCGGTGCCGCTGGAGTCCACCCAGCGCTCCAAGCTCGCCTTCGACCGCTACGACAACGCCTACGCCGTGCTGCCCTACGGCCGCGTCGCCGCCGCCTCCGCCGCCTCCGGCTGGACCGACTGGAAGGTCCTCTTCGACGGCGCGGGCCTCGACGCCTTCGGCGAGGTGATCCTGGACGAGACCCGGCTCGCCCAGGACGGCGTCCTGTCCTTCATGTACCAGCAGAAGTCCACCGGTACCACGCCCTCGCCGCTGCGCACCGTGGACTTCGCCCTGCCCCGCTAGGCGCAACCGCAAGGAGCCACCCATGACGACCGCACGCACCCCCGCCACCGCCCGCCGGCCCCGCATCGGCCTGGTCGCGGGCGGACTCGGCGCGTACTGGCCGCAGTTCCCCGACCTGCTGCCGCAGCTCGAGCGCTCCGCCGCGCGGGTCGCCGAGCGGATGGCCGGCTTCGACGCCGAGGTCGTCGACGTCGGCTTCATCTCCGACGCCCCCGAGGGCGCCGCCGCGGCGGAGAAGCTGCGCGCCGCGGACTGCGACCTGATCGTCGGCTTCCTCACCACGTACATGACCGCGACGATGCTCGTGCCGGTCGCGCAGCGCAGCGGTGCGCCCGTCCTGCTGATCAACCTGCAGCCCACCGAGGCGATGGACCACGCCGACTTCGACACCGGCCAGTGGCTCGCCTACTGCGGCGCCTGCCCGCTGCCCGAGATGGCCAACGCCTTCGAGCGCTGCGGCGTCCCCTTCCGCTCCGTCTCCGGGCATCTGGAGGACGAGCGGGCCTGGGCCCGGATCGGCCGCTGGATCCGGGCGGCGGGGGTACGCGCCGTGCTGCGCGGCGGCCGGCACGGGCTGATGGGCCACCTCTACCCGGGCATGTACGACGTCTCCACCGACCTCACCATGGTCACCGCGAACCTCGGCGGCCACGTCGAGGTGCTGGAGTTCGACGACCTGCGGGTACGGGCCGAGAAGGCCGGCGACGCCGAGGTGGCGGCCAAGCTCGCCGAGACCCGCGAGGTCTTCGACCTCGACGCGACCGTCGACCCGGACGACCTCGCCTGGGCGGCGCGGGTGTCGGTCGGCCTCGACCGGCTCGTCGCCGACTTCGACCTCGACTCCCTCGCGTACTACCACCGCGGCCTGGACGGCGAGACGCACGAGCGGCTGGGCGCCGGCATGATCCTCGGCGCCTCGCTGCTCACCGCCCGCGGCATCCCCGCCGCCGGCGAGTACGAACTGCGCACGTCGCTCGCCATGCTCGTCGCCGACCGGTTGGGCGCCGGCGGCTCGTTCACCGAGATGCAGGCGCTGAACTTCCGCGACGGCGTGGTGGAGATGGGCCACGACGGGCCCGGGCACCTGGCGATCAGCGAGGGCCGGCCGCTGCTGCGCGGCCTCGGCGTCTACCACGGCAAGCGCGGCTGGGGGGTGTCCGTGGAGTTCGACGTACGGCACGGGCCGGTCACCGCCGTCGGCCTCGGCCAGACCCGCGACGGCCGCTACCGGCTCATCACGTCCGCCGGCACCGTCACCCCGGGGCCGCTGCTGGCCATCGGCAACACCACCTCGCGCGTCGACTTCGGCCGCGATCCCGGGGAGTGGTGCGACGAGTGGAGCGCGAGCGGCGTCGGCCACCACTGGGCGCTGGCGACCGGGGACCTGCGGCCCGAGCTGCGGGCGCTCGCGGACCTCGCAGGACTGGACCTGGTGGAGGTCGCCGGGACCGGCGAAGGCCATGCGTAGCATGAGCGACGGGCCGCGGCCGGGGCGCGCCGCGAACGACCGGCTGGACGGCTGAAGGGGAACGCGCGTGGGGCGCATGGTGGGCATCAAGGACGTCGCGCGGCACGCGGGCGTCTCCGTCGGCACCGTGTCGAACGTCATCAACCGGCCCGACAGCGTGGCCGCCGCCACCCGCGAACGGGTGCAGGCGGCCATCGACCGGCTCGGCTACGTACGCAGCGAGTCGGCGCGGCAGCTGCGCGCCGGGCGCAGCCGCATCATCGCGCTGCTCGTGCTCGACATGACCAACCCGTTCTTCGTCGACGTCGCGACCGGGGCCGAGCGCGCCGCCCGCGAGGCCGGCCTCGGCGTGATGCTCTGCAACAGCGCGCAGAGCCCCGCCGAGGAGGCCGAGTACCTGGGCCTCTTCGCCGAGCAGCGGGTGCGCGGCGTGCTCGTCACCCCGGCGGACACCAGCGGGCGCACCCTGGAGTCCTTCGGCCGGCACGGCATCCCGTACGTCTTCGTCGACCGCACCGTCGCCAGCGCGGACGCCTGCTCGGTCTCGCTGGACGACGTCCAGGGCGGCGTGCTCGCCGCCCGTCACCTGATCGGCGCAGGACACTCCTCCCTGGCCTACGTCAGCGGCCCCATGCAGCTCCCGCAGTGCCAGGACCGCCACACCGGCGCCCTGGCGGCCCTCGCCGAGGAGGGGCTGGGGCCGGACGCGCTGGTGCACGTCGAGACGGAGCAGATGGACGTCGCCGCGGGCCGGGACGCCGGGGCCCGGCTGCTGGGCATGTCACCGCGCCCGTCGGCGGTGTTCTGCGCCAACGACCTCCTCGCGCTCGGCGTGCTCCAGACCCTCTTCGCGGCCGGCGTCTCGGTGCCGGGCGACATCGCGCTCGTCGGCTACGACGACATCGAGTTCGCCGCCGCGGCGGCGGTCCCGCTGACCTCGGTCCGCCAGCCGGCGCACCGGATGGGGCGGGAGGCGGCGGAGCTGCTGATCGAGGAGACGGAACAGGGCGTCGAGCACCACGACCACCAGCGGATCGTCCTCCAGCCGGAGCTGGTCGTACGCAGCTCCAGCCTCAGACAGCAGCGCTGACAGCGCCGGGCTCCGCGGGCAGCGGACCGGGCGCCTCCGCCAGCAGGCGGGTCAGCTCGCGGACCGCCGCCCGGCCGGCGCGGTTGGCGCCGATCGTGCTCGCCGACGGGCCGTAGCCCACGAGGTGGATCCGCGGGTCGCGGGCCGCGCGGGTGCCCTCCATCCGGATCCCGCCGCCCGGCTCGCGGAGCTTCAGGGGCGCCAGGTGGTCGACGGCCGCGCGGAAGCCCGTCGCCCACAGGATCGCGTCCGCCCGGAACACCGTGCCGTCCGCCCAGGCCACGCCCTCCGGCGTGATCCGCTCGAACATCGGCCGGCGCACCAGCACGCCCGCCGCCATTGCGGCGCGCATCTCGTCCGTCAGCGGGAGTCCGGTCACGCCGACCACGCTCTTCGGCGGCAGCCCGGCCCGTACCCGCTCCTCGACCCTGGCCACGACCGCGCGGCCCCAGTCCTCGTCGAACGGGCCCTCCCGCCACACCGGCGGCCTGCGCGTCACCCAGGCGGTCTCCGCCGCCGTCCCGGCCAGCTCCAGCAGGTGCTGTGTGCCCGAGGCGCCGCCGCCGACGACCACGACGCGCTGCCCGGCGAACTCCTGGGGGCCGCGGTACTGCGCCGTGTGGAGCTGCCGGCCGGCGAACGCCTCCTGGCCCGGGTAGCGCGGCCAGAACGGCCGGTCCCAGGTGCCGGTGGCGTTGACCAGGGCGCGCGCCGACCACGTGCCCGCGTCGGTGGCCACCAGCAGCCGCCCGGCCTCGCCCCCGGAGCCCTCGCGCACCTCCGTCACGTTCACCGGCCGGCGCACCGGCAGCGCGAAGGCGCGCTCGTACGCGCCGAAGTACGCGCCGACGACGTCCGCGGCCGGCCGGCCCGTATCCGCGTCGGCGGCGGCCAGCGGCATGCCCGGCAGGTCGTGCACGCGGTGCGCCTTGCCGTACGTCAGCGTCGGCCAGCGGAACTGCCACGCGCCGCCCGGGCCGGGGGAGTGGTCCAGGACCACGAAGTCCAGGCCCGCGCGGCGCAGGAAGTACGCGGCCGAAAGACCGGCCTGGCCGGCGCCGATCACCACCACCTGCGTCCGTACGATGCCGCTCATGTGTGCGCCAACGCCTGTGGCGGCACGGATCTTCCCCATGCGCGATGCTGGCCCCATGACCGACGGCTTTACGACATACGTGCTCCGGATCACCACCGGGGCCGGCGAGACCGTGCACGACCTCACCGCGGACTGCGACGCCTTCCTGCGCGAGGCCGCCGACGGCCGCGACGGGCTCCTCAACGTCTTCGTCCCGCACGCCACCGCGGGTATCGCGATCATCGAGACGGGCGCCGGCAGCGACGACGACCTCCTGGCCGCGCTGCACGACCTGCTGCCCGCCGACGACCGCTGGAGCCACCGGCACGGCAGCCCCGGCCACGGCCGCGACCACGTGCTGCCCGCGCTGGTGCCGCCGCACGCCACGCTGCCGGTGATCGGCGGCCGGCTGGAGCTGGGCACCTGGCAGTCGGTGGTGCTGGTCGACACCAACCGCGACAACCCGCAGCGCAGCGTGCGGCTGTCGTTCCTCGGCTGAGCACGGCGGTCGGCCCGCCGGGGCGTGGCGCGGAGGTCGTCTGGTGCTGATCCACTTCGGATGACACCATTCCCAGCGATCACCTGCGCAACATCTCCCCCATCTGCCGTGCAGCGCAAGGCTGTTCGCGGCCGAGAAGGAAGGACGCTCCCATGCTGAGACGCAGGGCTTACGCCGTCTTGCCGGCACTGCTGCTCACCGCGGCCGCCGCCGCGCCGGCCACCGCCGGGACGGCACCGGAACAGCCGGTGGCCGCGGCCGCCTCCGACGCACCGGTCAGGTTCCTGACGTACAACATCTGCGGCAACAGCCCCAACACCGAGGACTGCTCCGCGACCCGCGAGGTGGAGAAGAGGCGCGACGCGGTGGTCGGGCTGGCCCGCGCGGGGAAGAGCGACTTCGTCTTCCTCCAGGAGGTCTGTTCGCAGCAGTTCGAGACGATAGGCCGGGCCCTGGAGGGCGACGGCTACGGCGGGCACTTCGTCGAGACCTTCCAGCGGCCGGGCGTGTGCGACGTGACGGGCCCCGACGGCACGGTCACCAAGGGCGTGTACGGCATCGCCGTCTACGCCAAGGGGCGCCTCACCCCCGGCGAGTCGGTCACGATCGACCCCGACGACGACTACACCCGCGCGTACTCCGGACCGGAAGCCTGGCACGCCGCGTGCGTCGAAGCGGAGATCCGCGGCCGGAAGACCCGCGGCTGCTCCGTCCACCTCTACCCGCAGTACGACGGCAAGCCGCCGGACATCAACGCCAGGCAGGCCGAGAACCTCGCCGCCGACCCGTGGCTCAACTCCGGCACCCCGGTCGTCCTCGGCGGCGACTTCAACCCGCTGCACCGCACGGACACGATCCCCGACCGCAACACCACCCCGCGCTCCACCGACCTCGACCCGTTCTACCGGCCCGCGCTCGGCGGCCACGGACGGCTCATGGAGGTCGACGAGACCGACGCGGCCCGCTTCGACGCCGACTGCAGGGCCGCGACGCCGCGGCCCCGCGCCTGCCGGTCGGGAGAGCCCACGCACGTCCGCCCCTCGGCGGAGGTGAAGGAGGCGAAGCTCGACTACGTCTTCGTGGACGAGGACCACTTCAAGAATGTCCGGGGCGACGCGCTGCCGCGCGACAGCGAGATCTCGGACCACTACCCGCTCGTCGGCTCCGCGACCGTCGCGCACGGCGGCGACGACGAACAGCGGTAGCCGGCCGCGCGGCCGGGGGCATTCGGGGACATCCCTGAGGAATACCTCCGGCCCCTCGCGGCATACTGATTCGTAAGCAACCCGGTCGAACCCGCCGGGCCGCCGCGGCGGTTCCCCGTTGACTGCCCCGCGTCGGCCCGGCCGGCTCCCTCCGCTACCCGGGACCGAGTCGGGCGTGGCAGCCCCCGCGAGGGGCGCGCGCACGAGGGTCGGAGGTGGAGCCGCTGATGGCGACCGAAGCGGAGCGGACGGCGGGCGCGGCGGGGGCGGAGCCCACGGAACGGGCAGCGCCCGCGGCGCGTACGGAACGGGCGGCGCGCGGGGCGTGGCCGGCGGTGCTGCCGCTGCACTCGGGCCCCGCCCGCGACCCGGACCGCGCCGGGGCCAAGGCCGCCAACCTGGCCCGTGCGGCCGCCGCGGGGCTGCCCGTGCTCCCGGGCTTCGTGCTCACCGACCCCGCCCTCGCGCCCGGCACCCCCGCAGGACCCGATGCGCTGCGCGCCGCCTGGCGGGACCTGAGCGAGAACGGCCGGCGGCCGCTGATCGTCCGGTCCTCCTCCGCGCACGAGGACGCCGCCGACTCCTCGATGGCCGGCTGGTACGAGACCGTGCCGGACGTCCGCGGCTGGGAGGACTTCGCCGCGGCGGTGCGCCGGGTGCTCGACTCCGCCGCCCGCGCGCTGGTCGGCCCCGCAGCGGCGCCGCGCGAGGCGCCGCTGCGGGCCGGGGCGCACGGGCACATGGCGGTCCTCGTGCAGCCGATGCTGCGGGCCGCGGCCGGCGGCGTCATGTTCGGCGCCGACCCCGTCGCGGGCCGCCACGACCGGCTGCTGGTCAGCGCCGTCGGCGGCGGCCCCGACACCCTCGTCGACGGCACCGCGCAGGGCGTCCGCTACCAGCTCACCCGGCGCGGCCGGCGCGTCGCCGCCGACCCCGCGGAGCCGCCGGGCACCGGGCTACTCGGCCGCGCCCGGCTGGCCCGGCTCGCGTCCCTGGCCCGGCGCACGGAACGGGTCTTCGGCGGGCCGCAGGACGTCGAGTTCGGCTTCGACGCCGACGGGCGGCTGTGGCTCTTCCAGTCCCGGCCGATCACGGCGATGCCGCCGCGCCCGCCGCGTACGGCACGGCTGCTGGGCCCGGGGCCGGTCGCCGAGACGTTCCCCGCGGTGCTCCAGCCGCTGGAGGAGGACCTGTGGGTGGCGCCCATGTCGCACGGCCTGACCGTGGCCCTCGACGTGGCCGGCACCGCGCCCCGCCGCAGGCTGCGCGCGCTGCCCGTCGTCACCACCGTCGACGGCCGGGCCGCGGCCGACCTGCGGCTGCTCGGCGCGGGCGGATCCGCCCACCCGGTACGGGACTTCCTCAACCCGCTGCGCGGCGCCCGGCTGCTCGGCGCGGCCTGGCGCATGGGGCGGCTGCGCACCGCGCTGCCCGCGCTCGCCCTCGACCTCATGGCCGAGGTCGACGAGCAGCTCGCCGGGCTCCCCGAGCCGGCGTCGATGGTCGGCGGGCGGCTGCTCGACGCCGCGGACTGGGGCCGCAGCGTGCTCTCCGCGCTGCACGCCCAGGAGTCGCTCGCCGGCGCGCTGCCCGGCGCGGGTGCCGGGGGCACCGCGGCGGGGGAGGCGCTGGCCGTGCTGGCGGAGGTGTCGCGCGAGGGCGGGCGGCACCCCGCCGCCGACGACGCCGAGTTGATAGCCCGGCATCCGGTGCTGCTGGCGCTGCTGCCCCCGTCGCTCGGCACGGCGCCGGCGCTGCCGGCACGCACCCGGTGGAGCGGAGTGCCGCGCGGGGTGGGCGCGCTGCCGGTACGGGAAGGGCTGCGGCTGCGGATCCGGTGGGTGCAGGAGATGCAGAGCCGGGTCGTCGCGGAGCTGGCGGAGCGGCTGGCGGCGGCGGGGGTGCTGGACGGGGCGGCGCGGGTGGCGCTGCTGCGGTGGCCCGAGCTGGTCGCGCTCGCGGCCGGCGGGGGGCTGCCGCGGGACTTCGCGGAGCGGCTGCCGCGGCCGGAGCGGCTGGTGCTGCCCGCGGCGTTCCGGCTGGCCGGCGGGCGGCCGGTGGCGGAGCCGCAGGACCCGGTGGGCGCCGGGGCGGCGGGCGGCGGGCAGGGCGCGGGGGGAGGCAGCGGCGCGGGGGTGGCGTGGGACGGCACGGGGGAGCGGCCGGACGCCGCGGTGCTGGTCGTGCCGGTGCTCGACCCGGGGCTCGCGCCGCAGCTCGCCGGGCTCGCCGGGCTGGTCGCGGAGACCGGCAGCGCGCTGTCGCACCTGGCGGTGCTGGCCCGGGAGTTCGGGGTGCCGACGGCCGTGGGCGTACCGGGCGCGGTGGTCCGCTTCCCGCCGGGCACGGCGCTGGCGGTGGACGGCACGACGGGCGCGGTGACGGCTTCCGGGGGCGCGGCCCGTAGCGGCGGGGACGGCGGCGCGGCCCGCGGGGACAGCCGCGAGGCGGCGGCGTGAAGTATGCGGGCTACGTCTTCGGCGCGCTCTCCGGCGCCGCCGCGGGCGGCTACTTCGTCGTCTACCTCTACCGCTGGGAGTGGCAGCGCGCGCTCATCTCGGGCGTGCTGCTGCTGGCCGTGGAGGTGCTGCTCGTCGGCATCGTGCTCCACGCCCGCGTCTCCCGGCTCCGGCGTGAGGTCGCCGAGGGCCGCGACCGTACCGAGGAGATCCTGCGCGGCCTGGAGCGCACCCGGTCGGAGCCGCCGCGGTTCCGCTGGCTGGAGGGTCGGCGGCCGGACGGCACGCACCGCACGTACGTCTTCGTGCCCGTGCTGATGGCCGCCGGGGCGGTGATGTCGGCCGCCGCCTGGGCGGTGCAGAAGGTGGCCGCCGCCACCGGCCGCCCCGCCGACCGCCGCACAGCCGCGCGCCTCGCCGGCCTCGCGGCGCCGCCCGGCGGTGTGGGGGGCGCGGAGCCGCTGGAGGCGCGCCCCGCGGTCCGGCGCCCGCCCCGGATCCGTACCCTCGTCGTCGCCGTACTGGCCCTGGCCGCCCTGGTCCTCGGGCTCGTCCTGCTCGCGGACGCCACCAGGACCCGGCCCCAGCAGCGCCCCGACGCGGCGGCCACCGCCGTCGTCTTCGAGGTCGCCGTGCGCGGCTCCGCCGACGCGGCGGGGGGCCGGATGGCCGCGCGCGACCTGTGGGAGAGCTGCCGCCGCGCGACCCGCGTCCCGGCGCGCCACGCCCCGCTGAGCCGGCTGGAGGGCGACATCTGGGTGGGCAGCGTCCGCCCGGCGCTCGGCGACCACGACCGCATGCGGCTGCGCGGCTGCCTCGACGACGCCACCGCGGAGCGGACGACGGCGAAGGTCCTGGGCGACGGACAGATCGGCCGCTGACCGCACCCCGGCAATACGCGGTAACCGCCCGGTAGCCCCCGCCCTTTTCCGTTCCTGAATCCCCGGAAAAGGCCGCGGGTCAACTCCCGTGACGGCTCCAATCCGGGTAGTGCGGACTACTCGTTCACGCGATGGACCGGGCGGCCCGGCTCAGTAGCCTTTTTCCCGGGGATTCGCGCTGCCCTTATGCGCTTCGCATTTTCCCTCGAATTGGCCGAGATTTTAAAGAAACTTGAGAGAGGGAGATGCGTGCCATGACGATACGAAGACAGCCTCCGGCCGCCGGATCCGCGCCCCGCCGCAGGTCGGTGCTGCTCGGCGGGATCGCCGGTGCTTCGGCCGCCGCCCTGGCAGGGCTGGGCCACAGCGGCTCCGCCGCCGCGGAGCCGGTCGGTCAAGCGGGGGCAGCGGCCGCGGACTTCGACTTCGACACGGGCAACTTCGTACGGGATCTGATCGCCACGTTCCGTCCCGCGGAGGACGTCTACGGTCCCATGGATGTGACCGTACTCCACCGGTTCATCCATTTGTCGACGGCCGCCTGGTTCGACGCTCTGGCGCCCTATCACCCGACGGCCGTGGGCGTTTTCTCACGTATCCGCCGCCGTCCTTCGAGCGAGTCCACGACCAACCGGAACAAGAACATAGCCGCCCTCTACGCCAATTACCGGGTGATCAAGGGCGTGGAGCCGGGCCGGGGCACGGCTTTCCGCGACCTGATGGTCACCATCGGCCTGGACCCCGACGACGAGTCGGAGAACCCGACCAGCCCCGTCGGCATCGGCAACCTGGCGGGAAAGGCCGTCCTGGCCCGTACGGCACACGACGGCATGAACCAGCTCGGCGACGCAGGCCGCACGTACAACGGCCGCCCGTACGAGGACTACACCGGCTACCGGCCGGTCAACTCCGCGTACGAGCTGAGGAACCCCTCGCGCTGGCAGCCGAAGCACGGCACCCACAACCGCCGCCTCGCCGGGAACGCGGGCGACAAGGGCATCTTCACCGTCCAGGCGTTCGTCACCCCGCAGCAGCGCCTGGTCAGGGCCCACACCTTCCGCGACCCGGGCGGCTTCGGGCTCGCGCCGCCCGAGTTCAGCGACCACACCCGGCCGCGGGACTACAAGCGCTCCGTGGACGAGATCCTCCAGGCGTCGGCCGCGCTGACCGACGAGCAGAAGGTGAAGGCGGAGATCTTCGACAACAAGTTCCTCGGCGTGGGCATCTCCGTCGGCGCCGCGGCGCAGGCGCACGGTGAGATGGACCTGGACGACCTGGTCCACCTGCTCTTCGGCAGCACCGTCGCGATCTACGACTCGCTCGTGGCGATCTGGCACTACAAGGCCAAGTACGACTCCGTCCGGCCGTTCAGCGCCGTCCGGCACGTCTACGGCAGCCGCCGGGTCACCTCCTGGGGCGGGGTGGGCAAGGGCACGGTGCGCGACATGCCGGGCGACGAGTGGACGAGCTACCTCAACGTCGGCGACCACCCCGAGTACCCGTCCGGCTCCGGCGGCGTGTGCGCGGCCCAGGCGCAGGCGACGCGGCGGTTCTTCGACGACGACGTGCTGGACTGGACGTTCCGGGCACCGGCCGGCTCGACGATGGTCGAGCCGGGGCTCACCCCCGGCACCGACATCGCGCTGCACTGGGACACCTGGACGGAGTTCGTCCGGGACTGCGCGTACAGCCGGATGTGGGGCGGCGTGCACTTCTCGAAGACCGCGGAGCGGTCCATCCCGTTCGGCGAGCAGTTCGGCGATCTGGCCTACGAGTTCGTGCAGCGGCACGTCAGGGGCGAGGTCGCGGACGACTGACCGGGCCACCGGGCGCGGGGAGAGCGGGGCGGTGCGGACCGGCGGCACCGTCCCGCGTCCGCGCGGCCCCGCCGGCCCGTACGCGTCAACCCTCGCCCGTCACCCACGCGAACGCCCGCTCCGCCGAGAACTCCCGCTGCCCGCCCGGGAACACCAGCCCCGCGCCCGCACCGGCCGCCTCGTCCGCCTGCTCCGGCAGGTACGGCACCGCCACGCACCGCATCCCCGCCCGGCGCGCGGCCTCCCACCCCGGCGGTGCGTCCTCCACCACCGCGCAGTCCGCCGGCCGTACGCCCAGCCGCCGGGCCGCCTCCAGGAACACGTCCGGCTCCGGCTTGCCCCGCGGGACCTCCTCCGCCGAGACCAGCGTCGTGAACAGCCCGTCGAGCCCGGCCGCCGGCAGCACCGCCTCGATGGCGGCGCGCGAGGAGCCGGACGCGACGGCGATCGGGCAGCCGGCCGCGAGCAGCTTCTCGGCGAACGTCCGCATCTGCGGGTACGCCTGCGTCGACGCCCGCGCCAGCTCCAGGTACGCGGCGTTCTTCTCCGTCAGCAACTCCGCCACCGGCGCCGCGAGCCCGTACCGCTCGCGCAGCGTGAGCAGCGTCTCCCGGGTGCCCACCCCCAGGAACCCGGCGTGCTCCTCCCAGGTGAAGCCCGTGACGCCGTGCGCTTCGAGCACACGGCGCCCGGCCTCGTAGTAGTTCGGTTCGCTGTCGACGAGTGTGCCGTCGAGGTCGAAGACGACGGCGGTGGTACCGGTGGCGCTCATACGGCAAGCATGCCAAGCCGGGCGCGAAGCGGACTGCCCGGGTCCGGCGGCCGGGGGAGGGGTCAGTCCGTGACCGGGGTCCCGGGGTTGACCAGGCCGCGGCCGCCGGTGACCGTGTTGCTGCCGGAGACGGTCACGGGGCAGTCCTGCGCGTCGTAGTTGGTGACGTTGACGGCGTACCGGTCGGGGCCCGTCGCGCCGCCGAGGTCGGACATGTTGCCGCGGAAGGTGGCGTTGCAGCCCCAGCCGTCCTGCACCTCGTGGGTCTGGTAGCCGTCGTTGGTCGTGCCGCGGCCGGTGTTGTCCGCCACGAGCACGTCGTTCCCCTTGATGTCGACCCACGAGTCGTCGTAGTTCGCGCCGGTCAGGCCGCTGCCGTCGAAGGTGTTGCCGATGATGCGGGCGCCGGTGGTGCCCTCCTTGACGTCGACGTTCTCGCCGCCCACGCCGGGGCCGATCGTGTTGCCCTCGATGAGGATGCGGTCGCTGCGGTCGCCGGTGCCGCCCGCGCTGCCGACGTAGACGCCCTCGCCCATGCCGCGGCCGTCCTGGCCGGTGTCGTGGATCCGCGAGTCGGTGATCGAGCCGTCGGAGCTGGAGTTGCGGAAGTGCACCGCCTCCATGTCCAGGTCGTGCACGGTGACGGAGGCGATGTCCACGTGGTCGGCGTCGTCCAGCACGATGCCCTTCTGCCCGCCGGTGACCGTGAACCCCGTCAGGTTCCAGTACGCGGCGCCGTCCAGGTGCAGCCCGTAGCCGCCGCCGGTGACGAGCACGGCGGCGGCGGAGCCCGTGAGGGTCGCGGGTGCGGAGGCGCTGCCCGAGGCGGTGATGTCGAAGTTGCCGCGGTACGTGCCGTCGGCCAGGCGGATCGTGTCGCCGGGGCCGGCGGCGGCGAGGGCCGCCTCCAACTCGTCGGCGGTGGACACGTCGATCACGTCGGCGGCGTCCGCGGGGCGCGCGGCGGCCGTCGTCTGGATGCCGCCCAGCAGGGCGGCGGCGGACAACAGGGCGCCCGCGATCCGGGTGGTGTGCGCTCCGTGCATGCTGAATCTCCTCGCGTCCGGTGGTCTCACGGTGCGCGGCCCCTGCGCGTACGGCATTGTCCTGCACACCCGCGGATCGCGGTACGTGGCGTGCGCGCCGCCGACGCGCGGCCGTCCGGGGCGACGGCGCGGCGTGGGGAGTTGGCCGGACGGGCGGGAGATCGTCCGGTAGGGTCGCCCGGACCGGTCCGGACCTGCTGGAAGGAGAAAGCGCATGGGTGAATCGGTTCTGCGGGCTTGTGTCGGCTCGTTCTCCAGCGGCGGCGGCGCCGGGATCACCGTCGCCGACGTCGACCCCGGCACGGGCGCCCTCACCCCGCGGCACTCGACCGACGCCCTGCGCGACGCCTCGTTCCTCGCCGTCGCCGACGGCGGTCTGCTGTACGCCGTGAGCGAGACCGAGGGCGGCAGCGTGGCCGCGTTCCGGCTCACCGACGACAAGCCCGAGCCCGCCGGCGACCCCGTGCCCGTGAGCGGCGACCACCCCACTCACCTGGCGATCGCCGGCGGCCACGTCATCACCGCCAACTACGCCTCCGGCAGCTTCAGCACCGTTCCCGTCACCGCCGACGGCACGCTCGCGGGACCCGCCGCCCTGCTCCAGCACGAGGGCAGCGGGCCGGTCGCGGAACGCCAGGAGGGCCCGCACGCCCACCAGGTGGTCCCCGATCCGACCGGCCGCTGGATCCTCGGCGTCGACCTCGGCACCGACTCCGTGCTCGTCTGCGCGCTCGACACCGAGCGCGGCGCCCTGCGGCTGAACCACGAGGTGCCACTGCGCGCCGGCACCGGCCCGCGGCACCTGGCCTTCCACCCGGACGGCCACCGCGTCTACGTCGCCTGCGAGCTGGAGCCCGTCGTCACCGTCTGCTCCTGGGACGCCGCCACCGGCACCCTCGAACCGCTCGCCGAGGCCCCGTTGCTGACCGCCGAGCCGGACGCCACTCCGTACGCCTCGGGCATCGTGGTCTCCCCGGACGGCCGCTTCTGCTGGACCGCCGTCCGCGGCCCCGACGTCCTCGCCACCCTCGCGCTCGACGAGGAGGGCGGGGTGCGGGAACTCGTCTCGAACACCCCCTGCGGCGGCACCTGGCCGCGGGACCTCGCGATCGACCCGCGGGGCCGCCACCTCTACGCGGCCAACGAGCGCTCCGGGGACGTGACCTGGTTCGAGATCGACAGCGCGACCGGCACCCCGCGCCGCACCGGCTCGGCCGCGGTGCCGGCGGCGTCGTGCGTCGTGTTCGCCTGAGCCGGGCCCGCCGGCGGGCCCGTACCGCCGGCCCGTGGAACAGCGGAGCCGCCGGCGCCCGCCGGCGGCTCGTGAAGTCCTGCACGGGGCCCGCGCCCCGCCCGTGAGCCCGGGTCAGCGCATCGGCGACCCGGCGGGCTGCGGCGCGATGCCCAGCGTCGTCGTGTACTGCGTCAGCGCCAGCTGCCCCACCGACGGGTACGGCCCCAGCGGCTCCGCCGCCTCGCACGCCGCCTCCTGCGCCGCGGCCGCCAGCATCTCCGCGGGCAGCTCCGGGCCCAGCGCGTACGGCGCGAGCGCGAGCCGCGCGGAACCCGAACTCCGCAGCGAGTCGGCGACCTCGGCCACCGCGCCCGCCTTGTCCAGCGGCGCCGACAGCACCGGCACCGCCAGCCGCGCCGAGAGCAGCATGCCCGTCACGCCCGCCGCTCGCACGGCCTCCTCGCCGCCCACGGCGCCGATGATGATGCCGTCCGCCGCCGTCGCGACGGTGAACAGCCGCGCGCGGTCCGCGCGGGCGAGGCCCGCCTCGGAGAGCCGCACGTGCAGCGCCTCCGCGAGCAGCGGGTGCGGCCCGAGGACGTCGGTGAGCTCGACCGTCGTCCCGCTCGTGGCGATCGCGTCGCGCAGCCGGTCCAGCAGCACCGGGTCGGGGCCCGCGAGCAGCGGCACCACGACGGCCACCGGCACGTCCTCGGCGACCTCCAGCGTCCCGGCCTCGGCGAGCGCGGCGCGCTGCGCCGCGGCCTGCGCGAGCACCGTCGTCAGCGGCGGGAACTCGTCGTCCTCGCCCTCGATGTACGCCACCCGCCCGTCGAGCCCCGGAAGGTCGGAGCGGGCGATGCTGAGCACCTCCTCCGCCATGCTGCGGATGGCCGCCGACGGCACCCCGGGGGCGGCCAGGACCAGCGCCGGCGCGCCCTCGGGCGCGCTCGGCCGCTCCGGCTTGCGGTGCCGCCCCGGCTGACGGCGGGGCATACGTACGGGCAGACCGGCTGCGTGTCCATCGGCAGAGCTCATGGCGCCGCATGCTAACGCGTCGGCGCGGTCCGCCACATGCCCGGGGTCGGCATTCGCCCGCGGGCGTGACCACGGGAGCACGGCGGCGGACAGGCGGTGACGGGTCTCGTACGGACCGTCCCCGCGCGGCTACGCAAGGTCGTCGCGCCGGGGCCGGACCGCGCCCGCCGGGCCGGCCTACCAGACGTCGAGCATGCCCCGTTCCACCGGCAGCACCAGCTCGTCCGCCGCGAGCGCGGCGGCGATCCGCAGCGACCCCGCCAGCGGCGTCGCCGCCGCGGTCGACACCCGGGCCCGGGGAAGCCGCACCGCCAGCTCCGCGCGCAGCGGCGCGAGCAGGGGCTCGCCCATGCCGAAGAGCCCGCCCGTGAGCGCGACCGCGCTGCCGGGGTCCGCGGGGCAGACCGCGACGGCCGCGGCGGCGATGTGCTCGCCCGCCTCCGTGAGGATCGCGGCCGCGACCGGGTCGTGCGGGGCGCACCGGGCGACCTCCGGGGCGAACGACGCGAGCACCGCCGGGCGGTCCGGCCGCGGGTAGAGCAGGCCGGGCATCTGCGTACCGGTGCCGAACACCGCCTCCATCCGGGCCAGCAGCGCCGCGGAGCCGCCGCGGCGGCCGTCGAACGCCCGCATCGCCGCCTCCAGCCCCGCCCGCCCGATCCACGCGCCGCCCCCGCAGTCGCCCAGCAGGTGCCCCCAGCCGTCGGCCCGCCGCCAGCCGGCCGCGTCGAGCCCGGTGCCGACCGCGATCATGCCGGTGCCGGCGGCGACGACGGCGCCGGGGTGCTGCCCGACCGCGCCCGCGTACGCCGTGACCCCGTCGGCGGCGAGCGCCAGGTGCCGTACGCCGAGGGCGTCCGCCAGCGCGTGGGGCAGCCGGGCGTGCAGGTCGGCGCCGAGGCTGGCCATGCCGGCGGCGCCGACGCACGCCGCGGCGAACGACCCGGCGCCGGCGGCGTCCAGCAGCCGGTGCGCGGCGGGGAGCACCTTGCCGAGGAGGTCGTCGGCGTCGATCCCGTTGTCCCCGGTGACGACGGGCGCCGCGGTCTGCACGGCGGCGTCGTCCGCGACCGGGTCGCCGCCTGCGGCGGGGACGGCCGCCGCGGCGATGCGCACCCCCGAGCCGCCGGAGTCGATGCCGAGCACCCATCGGGCCGTATCGCTGGTCATGGCGGCTATCCGTTCGTCGGCAGCGTCCAGTCCACCGGGTCCGCGCCCTGCTTCTGCAGCAGCTCGTTGGCCCGGCTGAAGGGGCGGGAGCCGAAGAAGCCGCGGTCGGCGGACATGGGGGAGGGGTGGGCGGACTCGATGGCCGGGTACTCGCTGAGCATGGGGCGCAGGTTGCGCGCGTCGCGGCCCCACAGGATCGCCACCAGCGGCCGGCCGCGGGCGGCGAGCGCCCGGATGGCCTGCTCGGTGACCTCCTCCCAGCCCTTGCCGCGGTGCGCGGCGGGGCGCCGGGGCGCGGTGGTCAGCGCCCTGTTGAGCAGCAGGACGCCCTGCGTGGTCCAGGGGGTGAGGTCGCCGTTGGCGGGGCGGGGGTGGCCGAGGTCGCTGTGCAGCTCGCGGAAGATGTTCTCCAGGCTGCCGGGCAGCGGGCGCACGTCGGGGGCGACGGAGAAGCTGAGGCCCACGGCGTGGCCCGGGGTGGGGTACGGGTCCTGGCCGACGACGAGGACGCGCACGTCGTCGAACGGCTGCTGGAAGGCCCGCAGCACGTTCGGCCCCGCGGGCAGGTACGTTCTCCCCGCGGCGATCTCCGCGCGCAGGAAGTCGCCCATGGCGGCGATCTGTTGGGCGACCGGTTCCAGGGCCCTGGCCCAGCCGGCTTCGACGATGTCGGGGAGAGGACGTCCAGCCATGGCCGGTCACTCTACTGGCTCCACGACCCCCCGCCCGCCACGGTCGGCCGCCCGCGGACGCCCGCGCCCGCGGGCCGGCGGGCGGCTGCCCGCGCCCTCCTCATACCGCGGCCGCGCGTACGCACAGCACGTCCGGCAGGTGCGCGGCGAGCTGCGTCCAGCTCTCCCCCTCGTCGGCGCTGGCGAAGACCTCCCCGTTGCGGTTGCCGAAGTACACCCCCGCCGGGTCGGCGTCGTCGGTGCACAGGGCATCCCGCAGTACCGTGCCGTAGTGGTCCTCCCGCGGCAGCCCCGACGACAGCGGCTCCCAGGTCGCCCCCGCGTCCGACGTGCGGTAGACCCGGCAGCGGTTCTCCGCGGGCACCCGGTCGGCGTCGGCGGTGATGGGGAAGAGGTACGCGGTGCCGCCGCGCGAGGGGTGCGCGGCGACGGCGAAGCCGAAGTCCGAGGGCAGCCCGGCGCCGATGTCGGTCCAGGTGGCCCCGGCGTCGTCGCTGCGGTAGACCCCCCAGTGGTTCTGCAGGTAGAGCCGGTCCGGATCCACGGCGTCCCGCGCGACCTTGTGCACGCACTGGCCGAACTCCGGGTACCTGTCCGGCTGGAAGACCACCTGCACCCCGGTGTTCGACGGGGCCCAGCTCGCCCCGCCGTCCACCGTGCGGTACACCCCGCCGGCGGAGACGGCCACCGTCACGGAGCCGGCCCCCCGCGGGTCGGTGACCACCGTGTGCACCGCGAGCCCGCCGCCGCCCGGCTCCCACTTCTCCCGCGTCGGGTGGTCCCACAGCGACCGCATCAGCTCGAACGTCTCGCCGCCGTCCTCGGACCGGAACAGGCCGCCGGGCTCCGTGCCCGCGTACACCACTCCCGGTGCCTCGGCCCCCGCGGGCTGGAGCTGCCAGACCCGCTCCAGCGAAGTGCCGGTGTCCTTCGGGTACTTCACCGGCTGGCGGCGGGGCTCCTCCCACGTCGCACCCAGGTCGTCGGAGTGGAAGACCGACGGGCCCCAGTGCGCGCTGTCGCCCCCGGCGAGCACCCGGGGCGCCGCCCCGCGCGTGTCGATGCCGACCGAATAGACCGCCTGGGCCCTGAAGTGCGGCCCGTCCAGCTCCCACGTGCCGCCCCGGCGCCGTCCGAGAAACAGCCCCTTGCGCGTCCCGACCGCCAGCACTACGTCCTGCATCCGGATCCACCTCCGTGCGACTCCGCTGTCGACTGCGGACGCCAGTCTGCACCCGGGCACTGACACCGCCCCCGGGACGCGCGGAACCGCGGGCGTGGGCTACGCCAGCTTCTCCATGCGGCCGATCTCGCTCAGCTGCTGCGCGATCACGCCGGTCGCCAGCTGCTCGACGTACTCGTTGTTGCCCTTGCCGAGCACCTCCTCGGCCATCTTCACCGCGCCCTCGTGGTGGGCGATCATCAGGTCGAGGAACAGGGCGTCGAACTCCTCGCCGCGCGCCGCCCGCAGCCGGTCGAGGTCCGCCTCGCTCGCCATCCCCGGCATCGCCCCGTGCCCGTCCCCGTGACCGCCGCCGCCGTCGCCGGGGTTCTCCTCCAGCCACGCCTCCATCACCGCGATCTCCGGCTGCTGCCCGGCCGCGATCCGGGCGGCGATGGCGCGGACGGCCTTCGACCCGGCGTGCTTCCCGGCGATGTCGGTCATCACGATCGCCTGCCCGTGGTGTTCGATCATGTCGCGCATGTACGCGGTGTCCGCCGAGTTGGGCCGGTCCTCGCCGCGCGCCTCCTCGACCTCGTCCGCGGGGATCGTGGCCGCCTCCTCGCCCGGCTTCCCCGGTGCGATGACGGACGGCCCGCCGCCCTCGGCGCCGTCGGAGCTGTCGCCCCCGGTGCAGCCGGCCAGCAGCAGCGCTGCGGCGAGCGGAACGACTGGGGCGAGTGCTCGGCGGTGCCGCAAGGTGACCTCCGTACAGATGGGTCCGGTGAGGTGCCAGGTACGTCCTAGCACGAGCGTGCGCCGACAGGACCAAAACTTTCTATTACGGCTGTGTTTCCGTCTGTTGTTCTGTACATGCTTGGCGAGATACTTCCTTGATTTCAACTGCCGAGGCGCACCACTGGGAGGGAACCACGTGACGTCGTTGCACAGATCACGTACGAGACGGAGAGGCCTGGCCGCGGCCGCGGCCCTGATCGGGCTCGTGGGCTCGCTGCTGACCGCCGGTACGGCGGCGGCGGTCCCGGACCCGGGCGACGGGCCGAACGCCCCCAAGAAGGTCAGCAGCGGTGAACGGTCCCAGGCGCAGGCCGCCATCGAACGCGGTGACATCCCGGGCGTGGACGAGATCGACAAGAGCGACAACATCGAGCACGTCGCCCACCTGGACAAGGGCAGCCTGCAGGGCACCAACTCCGACATCGCCTTCCAGGGCCACTACGCCTTCGCGGGCAACTACGACGGCTTCACCGTCTACGACATAGCCGACCCCAAGAGCCCCGAGGTCGTCAGCGAGGTGCTCTGCCCGGGCTCGCAGAACGACGTGTCGGTCTCCGGCGACCTGCTGTTCCTGTCCACGGACTCGTCGCGCAGCGACGACTCCTGCAACAGCACCACCCAGCCCGCCACGGAGAAGGACTCCTGGGAGGGCATGAAGGTCTTCGACATCAGCGACAAGCGCAACCCCGAGTACGTCGCCGCCGTCGAGACCGCCTGCGGCTCGCACACCCACACGCTGGTGCCCGAGCGCAGGAACGTCTACATCTACGTCTCCTCGTACTCGCCCAGCGCCACCTTCCCCGACTGCCAGCCGCCGCACGACGGCATCTCGATCGTCAAGGTGCCGCGGTCCGCGCCGGATCGCTCGGAGGTCATCGACTTCCCGGTGCTCTTCCCCGACGGCGGCAACCCGGGGAGCACCGGCAAGTCGGCCACCACCGGCTGCCACGACATCACCGCCTACCCCGAGCTGGGCCTCGCGGCCGGCGCCTGCATGGGCGACGGCATCCTGATGGACATCTCCGACCCGGAGGAGCCGGAGGTCATCGACCAGGTCCGCGACTCGGAGAACTTCGCCTTCTGGCACTCGGCGACGTTCAGCGAGGACGGCCGGAAGGTCGTCTTCACCGACGAGCTGGGCGGCGGCGGCGCCGCGACCTGCAACGAGGAGATAGGCCCCGAGCGCGGCGCCAACGGGATCTACGACCTGAAGAAGCGCGGCAAGAACTACGACCTGTCGTTCCGCAGCTACTACAAGATCCCGCGGCACCAGGCCGACACCGAGAACTGCGTCGCGCACAACGGCTCGCTGGTCCCCGTGGCCGGCGGTCGCGACATCATGGTCCAGGCGTGGTACCAGGGCGGCGTCTCCGTCTGGGAGTTCACCGACTCCCGCCGTCCGAAGGAGATCGCCTACTTCGAGCGCGGCCCGCTGTCGGACACCGCACTCGTCGGCGGCGGCTCCTGGTCCGCGTACTACTACAACGGCTACATCTACTCCAACGACATGGCCAAGGGCTTCGACGTCCTGAAGATCGACGACCGGCGCACCGACAGTGCGCGCTGGGTGCGGCTGCCCGAGCTGAACACGCAGACGCAGCCGGACTACCGCTGATCCGCGGGCACCGCGTCCCGGCGTCCCGGCCGGTGCCCCGCTGATCCGCCCGCCGTCCGGTCCGCGCACCCGGCGGTGGCCGCTGCCCGCGGCTACCGCCGGTGCGCGGCCTTGACCGGCGTTCCGTCGGAGGGCATCACGCCCTCCGGCGGGACGCCGAGGTGCCAGTCCAGCCCGTAGCGCCGGAACAGCTCGCCGCGCAGCCGGTCGAGCGGCATCGGCACCCCGGGCAGCAGCAGTGCGAAGACCGCGCCCATCAGCTGCGCCCGCAGCATCGGGTACTCGGTGTCCGGGTCGGGCGAGCCCCAGCTCGCCACGGTCTCGCGCAGCAGGACCGCCAGCTGCTGCTGCTCCGCGCACTGGATGAAGCCGTCCGCCTGGAGGATGCCGGCCATGTGGTGCCGCATGAGCACCGGATGGTCCTGCGAGAGGCCCAGGACCGAGTCGATGGCGCGGGCCATCCGCTCCTGCCCGTCCTCGGTGTGCTCCGGACGCTCCAGGGCGGCGCCGAGCGTAAGATGCATCAGCCTGTGCACGGCCGACTGCACCAACTGGCGTTTGCCGGGGAAGTAGTACGAGACGAGACCGCGCGCGGAGCCCGCGCGTTCTGCGATGTCCCCCAAGGTCGTGCCCTCGAAGCCCCGTTCGTCGACCAGCTCCACCGTGGCTTGCAGCAGACGCTCCCGGGAACGCCGTCTGAGTTCTTCATTGACTGCGGGCCTGCGGGGGGACATCCTGTAACTCCTGCCTTCACTGGCTGAGAGCCAGTATACTCGGCAAGGCTTCCGGCACCGACGTGAGCACGTCCGGTACCGGGGGGAAGCGGTGGGCTCGGGCGATGCGGGGGATCGCCTGAGCCCACCATGCCTCGTAGCAGAAACTTTTTCGTCCTGCGGGGAACCCGGAGCCCACGTCGGCCGTTTGACGGTGTGAGGCCCCGCGCTCCCCCGTCGCGGGGCCTCACCAATTGCCGTGGCGGCCGGCTCGCCCCCGGCGCCGTTCCCCGGGGGTGGCGTACGGGAGGAAGGGCATGCTGACACCGGGCCACGAGGTCGAGGTCACGCTGGTCAAGCAGCTCCGGCCGGGCTTGAGCTACGCGGCGGTGGTCCTCCGCGACGACGGCGACCACGCGGTGGTGCGCGCCCCCTGGGCCGGCCCGAAGGAGCGCGACGCCGGCTATGTGCGGTTCGAGCAGGGCGACGTGTGGACCGAGCACTTCTGGCGCGACCGCTGGTATTCGGTCAAGGAGATCCACGCCGCCGACGGCCGCCTCAAGGGCTGGTACTGCGACGTGGCCCGGCCCGCCCGCGTCGAGCAGGACCGGGTCACCGTGCACGACCTGGAGCTGGACCTCTGGCTCTCCGGCGACCGGCAGACCGTCCTCAGGCTCGACGAGGACGAGTTCGTCGCCAGCGGCCTGCCCGAGCGGGACCCCGCGACGGCCGCCCGCGCACGCGCCGCGCTCGACGAGCTGGAGGAGCTGGCCCGCGACGGCCTCGACGAGCTGCTGGCCGCCTGACGTGGCCGCAAGCGACGCCGCCCGGCCGCTCCTCGACCGCTTCCTCGCCGTCCTGCGCGCCGCGGTGCCGCTGGAGGCGCTGTGGGCGCACGGCTCGCTCGCCCTCGGCGACTACCGCCCGTACCGCAGCGACCTCGACCTCATCGCCGTCGTCCGCGAGGACGCCGCCGCCGACCCCGCGGTCCGCGGGCGGCTGAAGGCGCTGCACCGCAGGCTCCACCGCGAGGTGCCGCTCGCCGCCAAGCTGCACTGCTCGTACGTCGCCGTGGACCGCCTCGCCGGCGCCGGCCTCGACCACCTCACCTGGGCCCACGCCGAGCTGTTCAGCCGGCCCGTCACCCCGGTCACCCGCCGCGAACTGCACACCGGCGCGCTGGTGCTGCACGGCCCCGGGCCCGCCGGGCTGCTCCCGCCGCTGCCGGACGCGGAGCTGACGGCATTCATCCGCAAGGACCTCGCGGAGTACTGGCTGCCGGCGACCGCCCGCAGGCGGCGGTGGCTGCGCGACGTCTGGGTCGACCTCGGCCCGATCACCGTCGCCCGCGCCGGAGTCACCCTGACCGAAGGCCGCCTGATCACCAAGGGCGAGGCCCTCGACGTGCTCGCCGCGACCGGCGCCCCCGCCCGCCTGGTCGCCGACATCCGCGACCGCCGCTACGCCGAGCACCCGGCCCGTACGGCGCCCCCGTGGCGGCTGCGCCGCGCCACGCTGGCGCGCGAGTACGTCCGCTCCCGCATCCCCGTCGCCCTCGCGGAGCCCGGCGCCACTCCTTGACAGGGGCGGATTGCGGAGTCCACTGTGCCGTGCACTTCCCCACCCCCGAACGGGAGTCGCATGGCTGTCTACATCTGCTCGCTCATCGTCGACGAACCGCAGGTCATACCCGCCGACGGCGAGTACCACATCGTCCGCTTCCCCTACGGCGGCCGGGAGTCCTTCGACGCCCACGGCATGCACCAGGCCGCCCAGCCCGACGGCAAGCGGTCCTCCTACCCCGACCGCCGCTCCGGCCTGATCTGGCCGAGCCGGGAGGGCTGGGGGTCGCTGACGGCGATGGTGTTCTGGGAGAAGGGCGACTACACCGAAGTACGGGACCGGTTCGTCCGCGACCCCCTCGGCCTCGCCGGCGGCTACGACTCCACCGCGACCGAGGACCACGCCGGCACCCCCGGCGGCGAGTACCGCCACAAGCACCACGAGCTCTTCGTCCGGCCGCGCACCCCGCTGGCGTTCCTCGTCCGGCACAACGGCGGCAGGAGCGCGCGCATCACCCACGCGCAGTTCAAGCTGGCCATCCACCCCGCCGCCGAGATGCCGGACCGCCGGCGGCTGAAGTCCCGCGCGGGCGGCGGCCGTACGCCCGGGCTCAGCCGACGAGCCCCAGCACCGGCCGCAGCCCGTCCGGGCGTTCGGCGGCCGGCAGGTGGTCCACCGGGAAGAAGCCGCAGCCCAGTGCCGTGGCGCCGCCGTCCGCGCGGCGGTCGTCGCCGACCATCAACACGTCCTGCGGCGCCTGCCCGACCGCCTCGCACGCGGCCCGGAACAGCAGCGGGTCCGGCTTCTGCACCCCGTGCTCGTACGACAGGGTGTACGCGTCCACGTACGCGTCGAGGCCGTGCGTGCGGAACACCGGCCGCAGGTCCCAGCCGATGTTGCTGACCACGCCCACCCGCACGTCGCGCTCCCGCAGCCCGCGCAGCACGGCCGCCGCGTCGGGGTACGGCTCCCACGCCGCGGGCGTCATGTGCCGGTCGTACAGCGCGTCGTACACCCCGTCGGGCCACGGCAGCGGCACCTGCCGGGCCAGGCCGGTGTACGCCGCCCGGTGCCGCTCCATGCTCCGGTCCCGGGTCAGCCACACCTCCTCCAGCGCTTCCGGTACGCGCTCGGGGAACGCGCCGCCCGCCAGCGCGCCCGCGCGCTCCAGCGCGGCGGCGCAGCGCACGATCCCGGCGTCGTCGGCGGTGATCCCCGCGGCGTCCAGCACGGCGCGCAGCCAGCGTTCCGCGGGCTCGACGCGGAACAGCGTCCCGGAGAAGTCGAAGAGCACGGCCCTGGGGCTCATCCGCG
Organism: Streptomyces aculeolatus; assembly: GCF_020400605.1. GTDB lineage: Bacteria > Actinomycetota > Actinomycetes > Streptomycetales > Streptomycetaceae > Streptomyces > Streptomyces aculeolatus. Next base: position 68,265 of record NZ_JAINRD010000009.1, read on the forward strand.
TACCGCCACCCTCTCGTCGTGCGCGGCCGGTTCCACGGCGCCGTACGCCACCGCCGCGATCGCCGCGACCGCGATCCCCATCAGGGAGCCGCCGACCACGTCGCTCATCCAGTGGACCCCGAGCCACAGCCGGGTGAAGCTCACGCCCACCACCGACACGGCCGCCGCCGCCCACGCGGCGTACTTGAGGCCCGCGGGCACCCCGGCGGCGCGGCTGAGCAGCCACAGCAGCAGCCCGCAGACCAGCGCGACGGTCATGGAGTGCCCGGAGGGGAAGGCGGCGTGCGAGGCGGAGTCAACCGGGTCGCTCCACTTCGGCCGGTCGCGGCCGACCGCCGCCTTCAGGCCGTACTGCAGTACCCAGCCCACCGCGACCGCGCCGGCCAGCCACAGCGGCAGCAGCCGCGCGCCGCGCCACAACAGCCAGAGGATCACGGCCAGGATCAGCAGGCGCATCGTCGCGGGGTCCCAGAACCAGTCGGTCATGATCCGGTTCGCCCTGGTCCAGCCGGGTTCCGCCACTGCCTCGGTGTGCAGCCGGCGGGCGATGCTCCGGTCGGCGTCCATCAGCGGCTGCCAGGTGGCGGCCACCAGCACCGTGAGCAGGACGCTCAGCAGCGTGGCTGCGGCTGCGGTGAGTTGCAGGGCTCGGGACGGGTGGCGCGGCGCGGCTGCTGTCACGCCGCTGACCCTACGCGAGCGCGCTGAGGCCGGGGCCGAATGCGACGAGCAGGGGTACGGCCGGCGCGGCGAGCGCGGCGACCGTCAGCCGCAGCCGGCGCGCCGGGGAGAACCGCGGCGCGCCCGCCAGCAGCCGGTCGACGCGCTGCGGGAGGTGGGAGTGGTGGCCGTGCCCGGGGCCGGGGCCGAAGACGCCGCGCTCCTCGTTGAGTTCGACCAGCGCGGTGGCGAACGTCATCCGCCCGAAGCGGCGCGAGGCGACGTCGTCGGCGGCCAGCTCGCACAGCCGGTGCACCTCGTCGCGGAACGCGCGGAAGACCGGGAAGCTCGGTACGCCCGCGAGCGCGCCCGCGCAGTGCTGCAGCCAGTGGTGGCGGGCCCGGCTGTGCCCCTGCTCGTGTGCGAGCACCGCGTCGAGCTGCCGCTTCTTCAGCCGGCGCAGCGCGGCCGTGGTGATGATGAGCTGGGCGGCGTGCCCGCCGGGCAGCCACCAGGCGTCCGGCCGCTCGCCCTCCAGCACCACAAGCCGTTCGGCGCCGGTGTCCTCGCCGGGCAGCAGCGGTGCGCGGCGGCGCAGTTCCTCGCGGCGCCGGCGGCGCTGCACGCGGGCGGTACGGACCTCGCGTACGAACATCACGGCCGTCCACAGCCCGCCCGCCGCCAGCGCGACGGCGAGCACCGCGGCCCACGTGGCGCCGGTCGCGTCGCCGTACGCGTCCCGCACCGCGGCCGGCGCCGGGGCGAAGACCCCGCTGTGCACCTGCGCCCAGGCCACGGCGGCGCTCAGCGACATGGCGAGCCCGCAGCAGAGCAGCACGGCGGCGACGACGCACTGCCACACCCACAGCGCGAGCACCGGCTCGCGGTCCGCCCACGCGGCGCGGGTCAGCAGCCGGGGCGCGACCGCGGCGACGAGGGCGGCGAAGGCCAGCAGCGTGAGCGGGATCACCATATGGCCAGCGTACGGAGCGGGGGCGCCGGCCGGTACGTGTGCGCGCGTGAAGTGACGGACGACACCGGGGAGTCAGAGCGCGAGGAGCATCGCGACCATGCCCGCCCCCATGCAGACCCGGCAGGCGCCGGCCAGCTCCGGCCGCGCGGCCCAGCCGCCGAAACCGCCGCCGCCGAACCCGCTCCCGCCGAAACCCGCCGCGGCGCCCGCGGCGACCGGCCGCAGCCCTCCGTACAGCACGTAGAGCACGAAGTACGCGAGCAGCCCCGCGGTGACGGCCGGCAGCCCGGCGGCGCCGTGCCCCCCGTGGTCCGCCGCGCCCATGGCGACCGCCATGTACACCATCGCCAGCGCGCCGATCGCGTGGTGCAGGTGGTGCCCCGCGGTGCGCAGCGGCAGCACGGCCCGTACGAACGCGGCCCCGAAGACCGCGGCGAAGGCGCCCGCCGTCCACGCCGCCGGCCCCGGCAGCCCCGGGGGCAGCGCCATCGCGGCCATCCCCAACCCCATGACCGCGTCCCCGGCGGCGCCGCGCCGCTCCTCGGCGGCGACGGCCCGCATCCGTAACAGGCAGAGCGCGCCGACGCCCGCGCACAGCGCGGTCAGCAGCAGGCCGGTGAGCGGCGGTCCGTGCATCCCCGGGCCCCCTCGGACGACGACGGCGGCCCCGCGGCACGACTGCGGGGTCCGGCCGGCGCCGGCCCGGGGCGCAGGGCGCTTTGACGGAAGGCTGCCCGTACCCCTGCGCCCGCACGCGAGCGCACAGGCGCGCGGAGCGGGCGCAGGGGAGCGCGCGGCGGCTCAGGCGGTGAAGCGCACCGAGTGCTTCATCCCGGGGAAGTCCGTCACGACGCCCTGCAACCGGAGGCCGCGGGCGAGCTTCAGCTCCTCGGGGGTGTTGACGGTCCAGGCGATGACCTTCAGCCCCGCCTCGTGCGCGCGGTCCGCCAGCTCCAGCGTCAGCCGGCGGATGTTCAGCGACAGCATCACCGCGCCGGCCTCGCGGGCGCGGTCGACCACCCCGAGCCCGTAGTGGCTGGCGACCAGCACCCGCGGCACCTCGGGCAGCAGCTGCCGCATCTCCGCCAGCGCCTCGTCGTGGAACGACAGCACCTCGACCCGGCCGACGAGGTCGTGCGCGGTCATGGCCTCGGCGAGGGCCTTGGCGGCGGCGACGTCCTTGATCTCGACCTGCAGCCGGCCCTTCACCGCCTCGACCACCTCGTCGAAGGTCGGGACGCGCTCGCCCTGGCCGGCGTCCAGCTCGCGCAGTTCCGCGAGGGTGAAGTCGGCGACGGCGCCCTCGCCGTCCGTCGTGCGGTCCACGTCGGGGTCGTGCATGACGACCAGGTGGCCGTCCTTGCTCAGATGCAGGTCGAGCTCGATGGCGTCCATGCCCTCGCGATCCGCGCGGACGAAGGAGCGGATCGTGTTCTCCGGCTCGACGCCCATCAACCCGCGGTGACCGATGGTCAGAAATGACACTGCGCTCTCGCCCTCCGTCGGCGGTCCGTCACAGACTGGCGCAAAGCCTAGGCCAAATCGGGGAGATCGACACCGGTCGTGCGGGGTCCGTACGACGGGTCGCGGCAAAGCGGGCGGCGGGGTCACCCGGAGGTGGGAGGGCCTCGTTCCGCGGCTGCTCCGACCCCCGTACGGCGCAGGTGACGGGAAGGGCCAGGGGCTGAACCGTGCTGCGCCGCAAGATTTACGTTCCGTAGTCGTGAACCGCGCAAGGTTTCCCGGAGGCCCGCTTGAGGGAGATCCTCCTCCAGGGATACGGTGGGTAGACAGGAAGTTCTTAACGTAGGAGTGGTCCATGACGGAAATTCTTGCTTCCGCGACCGCGGAAGGTGACGTTCTGTCCGCCGCGGACGCCCCGCGCGTAGTCGAGCACCCCGCCTGGGGACGGCTGAAGGACGCCGTCGAGGAGATCCGCCCCTGGCAGTCGAAGGACGGCTCCATCGACTTCGACGCCGAGGGCGCCCCGGCGCGTCCCGCCGCCGAGGACGCCGTCGGGCGGGTCGCCGCCGCCGTACGCGAGCTGTCCCCCCTGGTGCCGCACGACGCCGACTACCACGACGCCGTCATAGCCGACCTGCGCCGGTGGGCCGCCGACGGCTTCGGCGTGCCCGACTTCCTGGACTCGGTGCTCGCCTTCCACCCCGCGGACCACCGCGCCGACGGGGTGCAGCACCTCGTCGTCTTCCCCATGTACACGCAGAACGGCAACCCGGACCGCAACGTCGAGGCCGTCGTCATCCGCGTCGTCTGGCCCGCCTGGCTCGCCGAGCTGGAGCGCACCCGCTACGACAACCCGATGTTCCTCGGCATCACGTTCGAGGACTTCACCTCCGGGTACGACACGAACTCCGCCGTGCTCTTCCCCGAGACCATCGCCATGCGCGAGGTCCCGCCGCGCTTCACCTGGGGCGCCATCTTCTGCGACCGCGAGGCCGCCCGCTTCCGCCGCGTCAGCGCCGCGGCCATCGAGGCCACCGGCCTGGAGCTGCCGGAGGAGGCCCGCGGGCTGCTCACCGACCAGGAGCGCGCGCAGCAGACGTTCGTGCTCTGGGACATGGTCCACGACCGCACGCACAGCCACGGCGACCTGCCGTTCGACCCCTTCATGATCAAGCAGCGGCAGCCGTTCTGGATGTACGGGATAGAGGAGCTGCGCTGCGACCTCACCGCCTTCCACGAGGCCGGCAAGCTCGCCGCCGACGGCTTCCCGCAGGGCCGCGACGTGCAGTACACGGTGCTGATGGACCGGCTGTTCCGCTTCCCGGTCACCGGTGAGCGCAACCGCAACTACGACGGCCTCGGCGGCCAGCTCCTCTTCGCGTACCTGCACAAGCACGACGCGCTGCGCTGGACCGACAACCGGCTGTCCGTCGACTGGGACCTGGCCCGCGAGGTCACCGGCCGGCTGCGCAACGAGATCGAGACGCTGTACCGCGAGGGCATCGACCGGCCGAAGCTGGTCCACTGGTTCAAGGCGTACGACCTGGTGTCCACCTACCTCGCCCCGCACCCCGGCTCCACCTGGGCCAAGGGCCCGGACGCGCTCGACCTGGCCAAGCCGCCGCGGAAACTCGTGGACGACGTGCTGCCCGACGAGTTTCCCCTCAGCATGTTCTATGAGGCCCTTGCCAAGAAGCTGCGCAAGGTGATCGAGTCGACGCGGGGTATCACGGCCGAGACCGCCGAGCTGGCGGACGCCGCGTGACGGACCCCGCGGTCGGCAGGGCAGCGGAGGAGGAGATCGTCATGAGCCCCGGGGCAGACGGCAGGAACGGAGGCGGCGGCCCGCTCGCGGGCGCGGTCGTGGCCGTGGCGGGAGCGGGCGGACCGGCAGGCCGGGCGACGCTGTGCCGGCTCGCCGGATCGGGCGCCACTCTCGTCGGCTGCGACGCCGACGCCGAGCGCCTGGCCGAGTCCGTCAACGCGGCGCGGGCCGCGGGCGGCGGCGCCATCCCGGTCACCGGCGACACGGTCGACCTGCTCGACCCGCACGCCGCCCGGGCCTGGGCGGAGAGCATCGAGAAGGACTACGGGCGCGTCGACGGCCTGGTCCACCTCGTCGGCGGCTGGCGCGGCTCGCGCTCCTTCGCCACCACCGACCTGGCCGACTGGACGGTGCTGCACGACCTGCTCCTGCGTACCGTGCAGCACACCTCCCTCGCCTTCGACGAGCCGCTGCGGCGCAGCGGCCGCGGCCGCTACGTCCTCGTCAGCGCCGCCGGCGCCAGCCAGCCCACCGCCGGCAACGCCGCGTACGCCGCCGCCAAGGCGGGCGCCGAGGCGTGGACGCTGGCCATGGCCGACGGCTTCCGCAAGGCCGGCGAGGCCGAAGGGCTGGACGGGCCCGCCGCGGCGGCCGTGATCCTGGTGGTCAAGGCGCTGGTGAACGACGCGATGCGCGAGGCCAAGCCGAACGCGAAGTTCGCGGGCTTCACCGACGTGGACGACCTGGCCGACAACATCGCGGAGGTCTGGGACAGGCCCGCGCAAGAACTGAACGGGACCCGCCTGTGGCTCACCGCCCAGCCATGACCACGACCACCGCACCGGGCGGGGGAGACCCCGCAGGACAGCCGCAGCGCACGGACGCCAAGCGCCGCCACGACCCGGCGGAGTGCGGCTTCGCCAGCGACAACTACGCCGGTGCGCACCCGGAGATCCTCGCCGCGCTCGCCCTGGCCAACGGCGGCCACCAGGTCAGCTACGGCGAGGACGACTACACCGCGCACCTGCAGCACGTCTTCCGCGGCCACTTCGGCATGGACGCCGAGGTGTACCCGGTCTTCAACGGGACCGGCGCCAACGTCGTCGCGCTGCAGGCCGTCACCGACCGCTGGGGCGCGGTGATCTGCGCGGACACCGCGCACATCCACGTCGACGAGTGCGGCGCCCCCGAGCGCGTCGGCGGGCTGAAGCTGCTGACCGTACCGACGCCGGACGGCAAGCTCACCCCCGAGCTGATCGACCGCGAGGCGCGCGGCTGGGACGACGAGCACCGCGCCATGCCGCAGGTCGTCTCGATCACCCAGGCCACCGAGTACGGCACGGTCTACACCCCCGACGAGATCCGGGCGATCTGCGACCACGCGCACCGCCGCGGCATGCGCGTCCACCTCGACGGCGCCCGGATAGCCAACGCGGCGGCGACGCTGGACGTGCCGATGCGCGCGTTCACCAACGTCGCCGGCGTCGACATCCTCTCCTTCGGCGGCACGAAGAACGGCATGCTCCTCGGCGAGGCCGTCGTCGTCCTCGACCCCGGCGCCGTCCGCGCGATGAAGCACCTGCGCAAGCTGTCGATGCAGCTGGCCTCCAAGATGCGCTTCGTCTCGGCCCAGTTCGAGGCGCTCCTCGCCAAGGACCTGTGGCTGCGCAACGCCCGCCACGCCAACGCGATGGCCCGCCGCCTCGCCGACGGCGTACGCGGCATCGACGGCGTCGACGTGCTGCACCCCGTGCAGGCCAACGGCGTCTTCGCCCGGCTGCCGCACGACGTGTCCCTGGCGCTGCAGAAGGACTTCCGCTTCTACTTCTGGGACGAGGCGGACGGAGTGGTGCGCTGGATGTGCTCGTTCGACACCGCGGAGGAGGACGTCGACACCTTCATCGCCGCGGTCGCGGAGGAAATGCGGAGGACGTAACCGCCGCATGCCTATACGCTCCTCTGCATGAAACTCCAGCAGGAGCTGCCCGACCTGTCCGCGTACCTCGCCGCCGACGCGGTCGTCGACCACGAGCACCCGCTCGTGGCCGGGACCGCGTACCGGCTGCGCGAGGTCGCGGAGGAGGCCGAGGCGTACGCCAAGGGGGCCTACGAGTTCGTGCGGGACACGATCCCGCACTCCAACGACGCCGGGGACCTGCGCGTCACCTGCCGCGCCTCGGACGTGCTGAAGGCCCGCACCGGCATCTGCTACGCCAAGGCGCACGCCCTCGTCGCCCTGCTGCGGGCGCAGGGCATCCCGGCCGGCTTCTGCTACCAGCACCTCGGCGTGCTGCACGGCCTCGTCGCACTGCGGCTGCCCGGCCACGACTGGATCCGGGTGGACCCCCGCGGCAACAAGCCGGGCGTCGACGCACAGTTCCGCCTCGACCGCGAACAACTGGCCTACGTCCCCGACCCGTCCGCCGGCGAGCGCGATGACCCGCTGGTCCGCGCGGCGCCCCACCCGGCTACCCTCGAAGCGCTCCGCGCGGCCTCCGACCGCCGCCACCTGGACCGCCTCCTCCCCACCGCCCCGTGACCCGCAATACCTCCAACCCCCAACTCCAGCGAACCCCCGCAAACCCCGCATACTCCCGCATAGCGCAACAGAGCCCAATACACCCCCGCACACCCGCCCAAGGGTAGGCCGCCCCACTGACAGCGACGGCGTCCGGGCCGCCCGCCACCGCTCGGGCGCCGAACCGCGGCCCGCCCCGCCCCCACCCCGACCCGCAGAAGGACCGCATGACCCTCCGCACCCACGTCGCCGACGACGTACGCGCCCTCGCCCCCGGCTTCGCCCACGTCGCCGTCGTCGCCCGCGGCCTCGTCGGCGGCCCCAGCGACGCCGCCGGCGCCGCGCTCCTCGACGACGCCGCCCGCCGCCTCGCCGCCCGCCTCGACGGCACCCCGCCGCAGCAGGACCCGCACATGCAGGCGTGGCGTGCCGCGTACGCCGCCTTCGGCGCCAAGCCGTCCAAGTTCCGCAACTCCGCCGAGGCGCTGGCCCGCCGCGCCCTCGCCGACGCCGGACTGCCGCGGATCAACCGGCTGGTCGACATCTACAACGCCGTCAGCGTCGCCCACCTCGTCCCCGTCGGCGGCGAGGACACCGACCGCATCGACGGCGACATGCACCTCATCCGCGCCACCGGCGAGGAGCGCTTCGACGAGGAGCACCCCGAGCCCGGCGAGGTCGTCTGGCGCGACGGCACGGGCGTCACGTGCCGTCGGTGGAACTGGCGCCAGGGCGTGCGGACCCGGCTCACCGAGGAGTCCGTGAACGCGCTGTTCCTGCTGGAGCGGCAGGAGCCGATGACGTACGCGGAGCTGACCGCGGCGGCGCAGGAGCTGGCCGAGGCGCTGCAGAAGAGCTCGCCCGGCGCGGAGATCGAGATCCGCGACCCCGCCTGACGGCGCCCGGACCCGCCACCCCGGACCTCACCCTCGATCTGCCCCTCGACCTGCGGTGGAGATCGAGGGTGAGGGCGAGCCGGTCGAGGCGGGTCCGGCGGGCGCACGCCCGGAGCCCGGCCCGTACGCCCGGACCCGGCCGCTGCGTCAGCCCTCCAGTCGCCTCAGGCCCCCGGGCCGGCGCCTCAGACCCCCGGCGCCGGCGCGCTGCCGCCCAGGTGCGCAGGCTGCCACCAGTCGTCCCCCGGCCCCCGCGGGCGGTCCGGGTACGCGCCCTGCGCCGCCTCCAGCAGCTCCTGGATCCGGGCCTTGAGCCGCTCCGTCAGCTTCTCCGCGTCCTCGTGCGCCCCCTCGGCAGGCGGCCCGTCCACCGCTCCGTCCCCGGTCGGCACGGGCGCGCCCAGGCGCATGGTGATCGGCAGGTGGTTCCGTCCGAAGTCGCGGGGCCGGCCCTTGGTCCAGATCCGCTGCGTCCCCCACACCGCCATCGGCAGCAGCGGCACCCCGGCCTGCTGCGCCAGCCGCGCGGCGCCCGACTTGAACGACTTCAGCGTGAACGACTGCGAGATCGTCGCCTCCGGGAAGACCCCGACGACCTCGCCCGAGCGCAGCGCGCGCAGCGCGTGCGAGAACGCCTGCCCGCCCTGCGCGCGGTCGACCGGAATGTGCCTCATCGCGCGCAGCAGCGGTCCTGAGACGCGGTGGCGGAAGACCGACTCCTTGGTCATGAAGCGCACGAACCGCTTCGCCGGGCGGGCCGCGTAGCCGCAGAACACGAAGTCCAGATAGCTGATGTGGTTGCTCACCAGGACCGCACCGCCGCGGCGCGGCACGTGCTCCTGGCCCTTCAGGTCGATCCGCAGGTCCATCGCCTTGAAGGCGGTTCTGCAGATGCCGACGACGGGCGGGTAGACGAGGTCTGCCATGCCGGGCTGGTCCCTTCTCCGGCCCGGAGGGTCAGCAGCTCCCGGCGGAAGTTACGCGTGCGTAGGTACGTACATCCCCGATCGTGCACGACGTGCGCGCCGCGCGCCAGACCCACTCCTTCGGCGTGACGGGATCTTGTCACCGCCGCGGGGCGGTGCTGCATGCTGGATCCCATGGAGGAGAAGGCGGACGGCACGCAGGAGCGGCTGACGGCGGCCGACCTCGACGCGGCGGAGCTGGGGGAGCGGGCCACCCTCGTGCAGTTCTCCAGCGCCTTCTGCCGCCCCTGCGCCGCCACGCGGCGGGTCCTTGCGGACGTCGCGGGCATGGTCGCAGGCGTGGCGTACGTGGACGTCGACGCCGAGAGCCACCTCGCACTCGTCCGCAGGCTCGGCGTGGAGCGGACGCCGACGGTGCTCGTGCTCGACTCGGAGGGCAGCGTGGTGCGCCGCGCCGAGGGCCTGCCCCGCAAGGCCGACGCCATCGCCGCGCTGGGCGCGGCGGTGGCGGCCGGGCCCCGGCGCGCGGAGGGCGGCGGGCGCGCGCGGCGCGTAGGAAATGTCACAGCCGAGCAGCCTTGAACAGTGGGTGTGCGCACCAGTTTACTGGTGAGTAATAAACTGGACGGCGACCACCGGACCCGCCCGGTGGGAGCCGTCGATGGCGCCTATGCTGCCAGCACGGCAGTGTCTCGATACGAAGCGGTAGGAGAGCCGGCGTGAGCTTGAGGATCGTTGTCTGTGTGAAGTACGTGCCCGACGCCACCGGCGACCGGCACTTCTCCGATGACCTGACCACCGACCGCGAGGCCGTCGACGGCCTGCTGTCGGAGCTGGACGAGTACGCGGTCGAACAGGCCCTGCAGATCTCCGAGGACGCGGACGACGCCGAGATCACCGTGCTGACCGTGGGCCCCGAGGACGCGCGCGACGCGCTGCGCAAGGGCCTGTCCATGGGCGCCGACAAGGCCGTGCACGTCGAGGACGACGACCTGCACGGCACCGACGTGATGGGCACGTCGCTGGTCCTGGCCAAGGCCGTCGAGCACGTCGGCTACGACCTCGTCGTCTGCGGCATGGCCTCCACCGACGGCACCATGGGCGTGCTGCCGGCGATCCTCGCCGAGCGCCTGGGCGTCCCCCAGGTGACCCAGCTCTCCACCGTCGCCGTCGCCGACGGCAAGGTCACCGGCCGCCGCGACGGCGACGCCGCCAGCGAGCAGCTGGAGGCGGCGCTGCCCGCCGTCGTGTCCGTGACCGACCAGTCCGGCGAGGCCCGTTACCCCTCGTTCAAGGGCATCATGGCGGCGAAGAAGAAGCCGGTGGAGACCCTGGACCTGGACGACCTGGGCATCGACGCCGAAGAGGTCGGTCTGGAGGGCGCCTGGACCAAGGTCGAGGACGCCACGAAGCGCCCGCCGCGCACCGCCGGCACGATCGTCAAGGACGAGGGCGAGGGCGGCACGCAGCTCGCCGAGTTCCTCGCGGGCCAGAAGTTCATCTGAGCCTCCGCGCCCCCTCCGCCGTTCCGCCTTCCGCCCTCGTATCGCAGGAGAACGAGATCCATGAGTGAAGTCCTCGTCTACGTCGACCACGTCGACGGCGCCGTGCGCAAGCCGACGCTGGAGCTGCTGACCCTCGCCCGCCGCATCGGCGACCCGGTCGCCGTCCACCTGGGCTCCGGCGTCGACGCCGCGGCGCCCGTGCTCGCCGAGCACGGCGCGGTGCGCGTGCTGACCGCCGACGCCGCCGAGTTCGCCGACTACCTCGTCGTGCCGAAGGTCGACGCCCTGAAGGCCGCGTACGACGCCGTGCAGCCGGCGGCCGTGCTGCTGCCGTCGTCGGTGGAGTGCAAGGAGATCGGCGCCCGCCTCGCGGTGCGGATCGGCTCCGGCATCATCACCGACGCCGTGGACGTCGAGGCCGGCGACGACAGCCCGGTCACCACTCAGGCCGTGTTCGCCGCCGCGTACACCACCCGCTCCCGGGTCTCGCGCGGCACGCCCGTCATCACCGTCAAGCCCAACTCCGCCGCCCCCGAGGCCGCCCCGGTCGAGAGCGCCGTGGAGCAGCTGACGTTCGGCTTCGGCGAGTCCGCGGCCGGTACGAAGGTCGTGGGCCGGACCCCGCGCGAGTCGACGGGCCGCCCCGAGCTGACCGAGGCGGCGATCGTCGTCTCCGGCGGCCGCGGTGTCAACGGCGCCGAGAACTTCCGCCTCATCGAGGAGCTGGCCGACTCGCTCGGCGCCGCCGTCGGCGCCTCCCGGGCGGCGGTGGACGCGGGCTGGTACCCGCACTCGCACCAGGTCGGCCAGACCGGCAAGACCGTCTCGCCGCAGCTCTACATCGCGGCCGGCATCTCCGGTGCGATCCAGCACCGGGCCGGCATGCAGACGTCGAAGACCATCGTGGCCGTGAACAAGGACAGCGAGGCGCCCATCTTCGACCTCGTCGACTACGGCGTCGTCGGCGACCTGTTCGCCGTGGTCCCGCAGCTCACCGGCGAGGTCAAGGCCCGCAAGGGCTGAGCGGCGGACGCGGCTCGCCGCGACCGCCGTACCGCTGCCGTAGCAACTGCCGTTCGGAAGGGCCCGCGGTGCGCCGCGGGCCCTTCCGCATGCCCGGGACCGGCGCGGATGCCGCGTGTGGACGGCGCGGAGGCGCCGCTGTGGCGCCGTGGTCGGGGCGCGCGGGTGCGTGGGAGGATGCGGCGCATGAGCGGGAGCGGTAGCACGAGCCCGTACGCCTGGCTGCCGCGGGGCGCACGGGAGTGGAGCCCGCCCTACGGCGGGCTGCCGAGCACCTGGCCGCGGTTCACGGCGGCGTACGCGCTGCTGGTGCTGCTGCGGATCACCGCGGACGTGCCGGTGCCGTGGCTGCTCGGAGCGGCGGCGGCTGTGGGCGCGGCGAGCGTGACGGGGTACTGGCTGCGCCGGCGCGGATTCCGGCCGCGGGGCGGCAGTTGGGTGGTCGCGGGGTCGGGCGCGGTGTCGCTGGTGGTGCCGGCAGGCACGGCCGGGGCGGCGGTGCGTACGACGGTCGCGCGCGGGGGCCGGATCCTCGGCGGGGCGCAGGCGGCGGCCGCGGTGCGCGGGGCGGAGGCGCTGCTGCGGGCGGCGGACCGGGACCCGGCGGCGCCGGCGGCGGTCGGGGCGGCGGGGACGGAGAAGGACGGCGGGGCGCTGTACGTCGTGTACGACGAGGCGTCCGCGTTCGTGCTGCGGGTCCGCGCCCCCGGAGCTGCCGCCGGCCCGCGCGCGGACCGGGCGGGCGGGCGGCCGGGCAGGGGCACGGGCGCCCGGCAGCGGTCGCTCCTGGCTGAGCTGGCGGGGGAGCTGGGCGCCGAGGTGCCGCCGGCGGACGGCCCGGACGGCCCGGCGGGCGCGGCAGGCGCCGGCGGCTCGGGCGGCCCCGGCGACGTACCGGACGCGCTGACTCCGGCCGGACGCGCCGCCGCGTCCCTGGCGGCGTCGGCCGCCGCGGCCGCCGGGAACCCGCTGCCGGACACGGATCCCGCCGTACGCCTCCTGCCCTGGCCGCCGCACCGCACCGCCGCCGCGACGGCGGACGGTGCGCTGCGCCTGCTGACGTTCGCGGTGCCGGTCGCGCTCTGGATCGCCCGGCTCGCCGGCGCCTGGTCCTGAGGCGGGGGACGCCGCGCCCGGCTCACTCCGCGGGGACCTTGTGGACCTCGGTCTCGTCGGGTCGTAGCGGCCGCCCGTCCGCCGACAGCACCTCCAGCCCGCGCAGGCGCCGCCCCTCCCGCCGATCGAGCAGCTCCGAGTGCGGTTCGCCGGGCGCGAAGGAGTTCGCCTCCCCCCACTGCCGCAGCGCCACGATGACGGGGAAGAGCTGCTCGCCCTTCGGCGTGAGGACGTAGTCGCGGTAGGCGCTGCCGTCCGAGGCGGGGACGGACGTCAGGATGCCGCCGTCGAGGAGGGTGCGCAGCCGCGCGGTGAGGATGTTCTTCGCCACCCCGAGGCTGCGCTGGAACTCCCCGAAGCGCCGGCTGCCGTCGAAGGCGTCCCGCACGATCAGCAGCGACCACCAGTCGCCGATCGCGTCCACCGACCGGGCGACGGGGCATTCGCTGTCGTCGAAGCGCGTCCTGGCCACCATGGCGTTCCTCCCTCAAATGCAGTTGCAACATGCTACCAAGCAAGGTTACCGTCATGGCTGGTAGCAAGATGAAACCAGAGGCGAGGGGGAGTGCCCATGCCCGGCAGCGGTGAGGCCGCGACACGACCGGCCGGAGTCCGAGGCGGAGAGGAACCCGTCCTGTCCCGGGGCGTCGTGATGCTCTTCGCCGTCGCCTGCGCCGCCGCGGTGGCCAACGTCTACTTCGCCCAGCCGCTCCTGGTGGCCATGGGCGACGACCTCGCGATGAGCCCGGCGCTCGTCGGGAGCATCGTGACCCTGACGCACGTCGGCTACGGGCTGGGGCTCTTCTTCCTCGTGCCGCTGGGCGACATGGCCGACCGCAGGCGCCTCGTCGTGGCCCAGTTGCTGCTGCTGGTGGCGGCGCTGGCGGTGGTCGCCGCCGCGCCCACGGCGGCGGTGCTGCTCGCGGGCATGGCCGCGATGGGGCTGCTCGCGGTCGTCACCCAGACGCTGGTGGCCTTCGCCGCGTCGCTGGCCCCGCCCGCCGAGCGCGGCCGGGTCGTGGGGCTCGTCACCGGCGGCGTGGTCATCGGCATCCTCCTGGCCCGTACCGTCTCCGGCGTCCTCGCCGACCTCGCGGGCTGGCGCTCCGTCTACGTCGCCTCCGCCTCGCTCACGGCGCTGCTCGCCTTGGTGCTCCACCGCGTCCTGCCGCGGCACGGCGGCTCCCCGCCGGCGGCACTGCGCTACGGGCAACTCCTGTGCTCCACCGTCTCCTTGTTCCTGCGCGAACCGCTGCTTCGGCTCCGGGCGCTGTTCGGGCTCCTGATCTTCGCCTCGTTCAGCACCCTGTGGAGCAGCGTCGCGCTGCCGCTCAGCGAGCCCCCGTACGCCCTGTCGCACACCGCCGTCGGGATGCTGGGCCTGATCGGTGTCGTGGGCGCGCTGGCCGCGTCCGCGGCCGGCCGGCTGAACGACCGCGGGCTCTCCGGGCGGACCACCGGCCTCGCCCTCGCGCTGCTCGCCCTGTCGTGGCTGCCCCTGGCCTTCACGCGCAGCTCGCTCTGGGCGCTGGTGGCCGGGGTGATCCTGCTCGACCTCGCCGTCCAGGCGGTCCACGTCACGAACCAGACCCTGATCTACGCGCTGCGCCCGGACGCCGGCAGCCGCCTCATCGGCGGGTACATGGTCTTCTACTCGGTCGGCAGCGCCACCGGCGCCATCGCCGCGACCGCCCTCTACGCGGCGGCCGGATGGGGTGCCGTGTGCGCGCTGGGTGCCGGGTTCAGCGGCCTGGGGTTCGTGCTGTGGCTCGCCACCCGGCGCGGTGCGGCGGCAGGTGTCCGGAAGGTGCGACCGCCCGCGGTCCGTTGACGGTTCGCGGGCGCCCGGATACGTTCGCCTTCAACGTTTTGTTGAACACCGGGAGGCCGCATGGTGGCGCAGGACGACCCGCCCGCGACGTCGATCGGCGCCTCCGTACGGGACCGGATCGCCGCCGCCCTCGCGCCCGTCGACGCCGAACTCGCCCGCCGGTACCCCGGCGACCCCGGCACCCGCCAGCCCGTGCACACCGTCTACGTCCCCGCCGACGCCTTCGGCGCCCGTACCGTACGCGAGTGGGGCCGCCAGGCCCTCGACGCGCTCGACGCGCACGCCCCCGACGCCGCCGTCCTGGCCGCGGCGCTCGGGCTGGCCGAGCCGGCGGCGGCCGGGGTGTACGACCGGGTGCGCGCCAAGCTCGCGCGCGAGCCGGTCGAGGACCTGCGCATCGACTTCGAGGACGGCTACGGGCCGCGCCCCGACGAGGAGGAGGACGCCGCGGCCGTGGCCGCCGCCCGCCTTCTCGCCGCCGCCTTCGCCGACGGCAGCGCACCGCCGTACGCCGGCATCCGAGCCAAGTGCCTGGAGGCCGCCGTCCGCGACCGGGGCATCCGCACGCTCGACCTCTTCCTCACCGAACTGCTGCGGGCGGGCGGCGGCACGCTGCCGGACGGGCTGGTGCTGACGCTGCCGAAGGTCACGTACCCGGAGCAGGTGAGCGCGATGGCCGCGCTGCTGGGCGAGTTCGAGCGCGCGAACGGGCTGGCCGCGGGGCGGCTCGGCTTCGAGATCCAGATCGAGACGACGCAGGCGGTCCTCGGCGCGGACGGCCGCGCCACGGTCGCGCGGATGATCGACGCGGCCGGCGGACGGGCGACGGGGCTGCACTACGGCACGTTCGACTACAGCGCGGCGTGCGCGGTGAGCGCCGCGAACCAGTCGATGGACCACCCGGTGGCGGACCACGCGAAGGCCGTGATGCAGGTGGCCGCGGCGGGTACGGGCGTGCGGCTGTCCGACGGGTCGACGAACGTGCTGCCGGTGGGCGGCACGGCGCAGGTGCACGCGGCCTGGCGGCTGCACTACGGCCTGGTGCGGCGGTCGTTGGCGCGCGCGTACTACCAGGGGTGGGACATGCACCCGGGCCACCTGCCGACGCGGTACGCGGCGGTGTACGCGTTCTGCCGCGAAGGGCTGGACGCGGCGTGCGCCCGGCTGGCGGCGTACGCGGGGCGCGGAGCCGGCGGCGACGGCGGCGGGGCGGGGGACGTGCTGGACGAGCCCGCGACGGCGCGGGCCCTCAGCGGGTACCTGCTGCGGGGCCTGGACTGCGGGGCGGTGGACGAGGCGGAGGTCACCGGCCGGAGCGGGCTGGGGCGGGCGGAACTGGACGCGCTGGCGGGGCGTTCGCCCCGGACGTGAGGACGGTCGTCGTGTGCTAGCGTCTGCGGCGACTTCTCACCGTAGGGTCCAGCCCTCGCCGTCAAGCCTCCCCGTGTCCGGCGACACCGGGAAGGTGGGAGTCACACCGAGTCCTGACAAAGGGTGTGACGATGGGTGCTGCCCACGGAGCGGATCCGGCTGTGGAAGCCGTCGATCTGATCAAGAGTTATCCGGCCGGCAGGAGCAAGCCGCCGGTGACCGCGCTGCGCGGACTGAGCTTCACCGCGGCGACGGGGACCGTGTTCGGGCTGCTCGGCCCGAACGGGGCCGGCAAGACGACCGCCGTGAAGATCCTCTCGACGCTCTCGGCCGCCGACTCGGGCTCGGCGCGCGTGGCCGGGTACGAGGTCGCGACGCGGCCCGCGCGGGTGCGCCGGACGATCGGGTACGTGTCGCAGAAGTCCGGTACGGACCCGATGGGCACGGCGACCGAGAACCTGCTGCTCGCCGGGCGCCTCCACGGGATGTCCCGCCGCGACGCGGCGGCGCGCGCCCGTGAACTCCTCGGCGGGTTCGGCCTGGCCGACGCCGCGGACCGGCTCGTGCAGACCTACTCCGGCGGCATGGCGCGCAAGCTCGACCTCGCGCTGAGCCTCATGCACCGCCCCCGGGTGCTCTTCCTCGACGAACCGACGACCGGGCTCGACCCCCGCGCCCGCGGCGAGGTGTGGGCCGAGGTCGCGCGGCTGACCGGCGCGGAGCAGATGACGGTGCTGCTGACCACGCACTACCTGGAGGAGGCCGACCACCTCGCCGACCGGCTCGCGATCGTCGACCGGGGCAGGGTGGTCGCGTCCGGCACTCCGGACGAGCTGAAGAGCGGGCTGCGCGGGGACGCGGTGCACGTCGAGTTGGCACGGGCCGACGACCGGGCGCCCTCGGTGGTGCGGACGGCGCCGGGACTGCGGGACGTCACCGTGCGACGGGCCACCGTTCGCGGCCGTGCGGACGACGGCGCCCGGGCCCTGCCGCTCGTGCTGGCCGCCCTGGAGGAAGCGGGCATCGCCGTGAACTCCGCGACGCTCGCCCGGCCCTCGCTCGACGACGTCTACCTGCGCCACACCGGCCGCAGCCTGAACGCCGATGCCGACGCCGACGACGCCGCTCCGGAGGCCGTGGAGGTGGCGGAGTGACCACCGCATCCCCGCACCCCGCCGGCCCGGGCCCGTCGACCCTTGTCGCGCACTCCGTGCTGCTGGCCGGCCGGCGGCTGCGCGCGCTCGGACGGATGCCGGCGTTCGTCGTGATCGGCCTGGTGCAGCCGGTGATCTGGCTGCTGCTGTTCGGGCAGTTGTTCCGCGCGGTGGTGGACCTCCCCGGGTTCACCCACGGCGACGGCGGCTTCCTGCGGTTCCTCACGCCGGGCGTGGTGATGATGACCGCGCTGTTCGCGAGCGCCTGGGCGGGGACGACGTACCTCCAGGACATCGAACGCGGCGTCATGGACCGGATGCTCACCTCGCCCGCCCACCGGGGCGCCATGGTGATCGCGACGATGGTCGGCCAGGCGGTCCAGACGCTGGTGCAGAGCCTGGTCGTGGTCGCCGTCGCCGTGGCGGCCGGCGCCCGGTTCCCCGGGGGCGTGCCGGGCGTCGGCGTCACCCTGCTCGCCGCGGTGCTGCTGGCCCTGGTCTTCTCGGCGCTGTCCGACGCCGTCGCCCTGCTGACCCGCCGTCAGGCGACGCTCATCGCGATCTCCCAGTTCACCACGCTGCCGCTGATGTTCCTCAGCTCGGCCGTGATGGACCTGCGCCTCGCCCCGGGCTGGGTCGGTGCCGTCGCCGGCTGCAACCCCGTGGAATGGGCGGTCACCGCGGCGCGGGAGGCGCTGGGCGCCGGCACCGACTGGGGCACCGTCCTGGGGCACCTGGGGCTGCTCGCGGCGACGGCCCTCGCCATGGGCCTGCTGTCCGTGCGCGCGTTCCGCAGCTACCGGAATCGGGCGTGACGTAGCGGGCCGGGCCCGGCGGACGGGCGGGGCGAACCGGGCGTGCGGCGTCGCCGGGGAGCGCCGGGCCGGTGACGGCCGGGCGCTCCGCGGGTCACGGCGCCGCAGTCCGGAGCAGGCCGCGGCGGGCGAAGCCGGCGTAGAGGTCGCGTATCCCCGCCTCCCACGGGGGTGCCTGCTCGCTGGTCGTGACGGTGTTGCGCAGGGTGCCGAGGAGCGGCGTGGAGATCTCCACGAGGTCGCCCTCGCGGTGCGTGAAGCCGCTGCCCGGGGCGCCGCGGTCGGCGGTGGGCGCGAAGAGGGTGCCGGTGAAGAGCACGACGCCGTCCGGGTACTGGTGGCGGCGGTTCACGGCCTGGGCGACCAGGGTCTCCAGCGGCCGGCTGATGCGCGACATGTCGGAGGAGTCGCGGAGTACGAAGCCGTCGTCGCCCCGCACCGACAGGGCGATCGTCGCCTCGCGTACGGAGTCGGCGGTGAAGCCGTCCCCGGTGAGCCGGACGAACGGGCCCAGCGCGGTGGAGGCGTTGTTGTCCTTCGCCTGCGGCAGCAGCAGGGCGCTGCGGCCCTCGACGTCGCGCAGGTTCACGTCGTTGCCCAGGGTGACGCCCGCGATGCGGCCGTCGGAGGCGACGACGAGGACCAGTTCGGGTTCGGGGTTGTTCCACTCGGAGACCTCGGCCACGCCGATCCGCGCCCCGTACCCGACGGCCGACAGCACCGGCCCCTTCGTGAAGATCTCCGCGTCCGGCCCGAGGCCGACCTCCAGGTACTGCGACCACAGTCCCTGCTCGCGCAGCCACGCCAGCAGTTCGACGGCCTCCGGGCTGCCGGCCCGTACCGTCTCCAGCCGGGTGCCGAGGCGGGCGCCGATCCGCTCCCGGATCTCGTCCGCCGCCGCGGCGACACCGCCGGCCCGCTCTTCGATGACCCGCTCCATCATGCTGTCCGCGAAGGTCACCCCGGCCGCCTTGAGTACCTGGAGGTCCACCGGCGCCAGCAGCCGCGCCCGGCCCGCGTCCCCGCCCGCGGTGGCGGCCAGCACCTCGGCGAGCGGCCAGCTGCGCCCGTCTTCGGCGGCGCGGACGCGGTCGGCGGCGCCGGGGTGCTCCAGCAGGTCCGAGACGGTCGGCCCGAGGGCGGTGACGTCGACCAGGGCGTCGCCGCGGACGGTGACCAGGCTCGGGCCGCCGTCCGCGGGGTCGAGGAGGCGGCCGACCAGCAGGGCGGCGTCCGCGTCGGCGGGCAGGACGTCCGCGGGGGAGGAGGCGATCTCGCGGGAGGCCATGGGTACGGCCTTTCTGTGCGGCGTGGCGGCGGCGTGCCCGCTGCTGTCGGCGGGCTCGTACGGACTTCGCATGATGATCGGAACACACCCGCCCGCGGAAGGGCGACCCCCCTGCCGCGGTTCCGCGCGGCCGCGCGCCGCGGCGACCGGCGCACGCCCGTGCCTGACGTACCGTCAGGGTTCAGACCGCGGGCGGCCGTTCGCCCGACCCGCGGGCGACCAGGCGCGTCGGCAGCACCAGCCGCTCCGGGTCGCCGGCCGCGCCGTCGAGCCGCTGGAAGAGCCGGGCCGCCGCGCGCCGGCCCAGTTCCGCGGGGTCCTGGGCGACGACGGTGATCCCGGGGGAGAGCAGGTCGGCCATCTCGAAGTCGTCGAAGCCGACGAGCGCGGCCGCCCGGCCGCCGGCCGCCAGCGTCCGCACGGCGGTGACGGTGACGCGGTTGTTGCCGGTGAACAGGGCGGTCACCGGCTCCGGCCCCGACGTCATCCGTACGCACTCCGCCGCCACCCGCGCGGGCTCCGTGCTGCCGAGGGAGGTCCACGGCGCGGCCACCGCCAGCCCGGCGTCCGCCATCGCGTCCCGGTAGCCGCGCAGCCGCTCGGCGGCGGTGTGGATGCCGGGGTGGTCGCCGATGAAGCCGATGCGGCGGTGCCCGTACCCGACGAGGTGCTCGACCGCCCCGCGGGCGCCGCCGTAGTTGTCGGACAGCACGGTGTCGGCGCTGATGCGCCCCGGCGGCCGGTCGACGAAGACGGCGGCCACGCCCGCGGCCAGCTCCGGCTCCAGATAGCGGTGGTCGCTGCTCGCCGGCACGACCACCAGCCCGTCCACGCGGCGCGCGCACAGCGCGAGCACCAACTCCTCCTCGCGCGCGGGGTCCTCGCCGCTGGAGCCGTGGATGAGCAGCGAGCCGTGCGCGCGGGCGACGTCCTCGACGGCCCCGCTCAGCGGCGCGTAGAACGGGTCGGCCAGGTCCTCCAGCACCAGCCCGACGGTGGCGGTGCGGCCCTTGCGCAGGATGCGGGCGCTGTCGTTGCGGCGGAAGCCGAGCGCCTCGATGGCCTCCCGCACCCGCCGCTCGGTCTCCTGGGTGACGCCGGGCTCGCCGTTGACCACCCGCGAGACGGTCTTGAGACCGACGCCCGCGCGGGCGGCGACGTCCTTCATCGTCGGGCGGGTGCCGTAGCGGGGCCGCTGCGGGCCGGAGAGGTGAGGGGACACGCGCCTGATGATAGGGGCTAGACAACGTTGTCACGGTACGGGCAGACTGACCCGCGCACCGCAACCGCCGCCCGCCCCGGCCCCCCAGGAGACGCCACGATGGTCGCCGCCCAGCCGACCGAGCTCGTCGCCGCGCTCGACATCGGCGGTACGAAGACGGCCGCGGCCCTCGTCGACGCCGGCGGCCGGCTCCTGGCCCGGACCCGGCGGCCCACCCCCGCCGCCGCGGACGGCGCGACGATCGCCGCCGCCGTGACCGGCGTGCTGCGCGACCTGGCCGAGACCCACCCCGTCGGCTGGGCCCGCGCGAGCGCCGTGGGCATCGGCAGCGCCGGCCCCGTGGACGCCTCGGTGGGCACGGTCAGCCCCGTCAACATCCCCGGCTGGCGCGACTACCCGCTGGTGGCCGCCGTGCGCGACGCCACCGGCGGACTGCCCGTGGTACTCGTCGGCGACGGCGTCGCCATGGCCGCCGCCGAGCACTGGCAGGGTGCCGCACGCGGCCGGTCCGCGGCCCTGTGCATGGTCGTCTCCACCGGCGTCGGCGGCGGGCTCGTCCTCGACGGCCGCCCGTATCCGGGACCCACCGGCAACTCCGGCCACATCGGCCACATCTCCGTCGACCTCGACGGCGACCCCTGCCCCTGCGGCGGCCGCGGCTGCGTGGAGCGGATCGCCTCGGGGCCCAACATCGCCCGCCGCGCGCTGGCCGCCGGCTGGACCCCCGGCCCGGACGGCGACGACACCGCCGCCGGCGTCGCCGCGGCGGCCCGCGCCGGCGACCCCGTGGCGCTCGCCTCCTTCGACCGGGCGGCCAAGGCGCTCGCCGCGGGCATCGCCGCCACCGCGACGCTGGTCGAGATCGAGGCCGCGGTGATCGGCGGCGGCGTGGCGGCGGCCGGCGAACTGCTCTTCGCGCCGGTGCGGCAGCACCTGAAGGCGTACGCCGCGCTCTCGTACGCGGCGGACGTGGCGGTGGTCCCGGCGCACCTCGGGACGGACGCGGGCCTGATCGGCGCCGCCGCCGCGGCGGCGCAGGAACTGGGCCTGCGGCAGTTCACCGCCCCCGGCTGACGGCCGGGTGCGGTGCGGGGCGGCCGCCCGGCGCGTACGGCAGCGGGTGCTGCCGGGCCGGTGCCCCGCGGGCGGGTGCGGCGCCGCGTGCGTCAGGCGCGGCGGCGCACCCGCCCTCTCTCAGTGCGGTGCGGTGCGGGGCGTCAGCAGGTGAACCGCGCGTCCGCCCAGTCGGCGTGGTCGTAGTCCACACCGTCGCCGCCGTCCGTGACGACGAGCCGTACGGTCTGCGCGTCGCCGATGTCCGCGGACAGCGGCTGCGCCGTCTCGTCGTTCGTCAGCACGCCGGAGTCCGCGACCTTGGCGCCGTCCGCCCAGACCTCGAAGGACACCGAGCCGTTGGCCCCGGACTCGTCGTCCAGCCCGACCCGGGCGTCGAACGTCTCGCACTCCCGGCCCACGTAGAAGCCGATGTCGCTGGCGGCGTGCACGCCCAGGCCCTTGGCGAACGTCTCACCGCCGATCGTCAGCGGCTTCCCGTCGCCGGCCTGCTGCTCGCCGACGCTGGTGTCCCGCTCCACCGGGCCCCAGCCGTTGCCGGCGTCCAGCCACTCCCAGTCGCTCGCGTACGTCGCCCCGGGGGGCGGGCTCGCGACCACGTACGCGGTGCCCGCCGAGGTCAGCGACACCGCCTGGCCGGACGGTGCCGAGTAGTCGGCGGTCAGCGGGAACTCCTGGCGGCCCGTGTCGGCGCCAGCGGGAGCGGTGAGCCGCCAGGTGGTGGTCAGCTCGCTGCCGGGCTCCACCTTCTTCGCGGTGGTGGGGGAGCCGGTCTCCACCTGCCAGCCGGCGGGGGCGTCGAGCGCGACGCCGACGTTCTTCGCCGGGGTGATGCCGGTGTTGCGGAACGTCGTCGTCACCTCGGCCTCGCCGCCCGCCTCGACGTACGGCGCGGAGTCGACGCCGAACTCGGCGGCCGGCGGGTAGGAGCCGGCGCTGTCGCCGGGCCAGACGCGGTACATCACGGTGCCGTGCGCGGGCACCGACGCGGAGATCTCGCCGCCGGTGTTGTAGTCCGCGTGCTGCCACAGGTCGCGGATCCGGTAGCCCTCCGCGGCGGCCAGGCCGACGGCCTCCGCGGTGGTGGAGATGCGCTGCGGCGCGTTCGACTCGTTGAAGAGCGCCACCGCGCGGCTGCCGTCGGCCATCTCCTTGGAGACGACCCAGCGGCCGCCCTCGGAGGTGACCACGGCGCCCTGCTTGCCCAGCGGGTCCTGGTCGACGGCGATGACGTCCGTGTTCTCCAGGATCTCGAACGTCGCCTCGTCGGCGGTGCGCAGGTCGGAGCCGATGAGCAGCGGCGCCGCCATGATGGACCACATCGAGAAGTGTGTGCGGTACTCGGTGTCGGTCATGCCGCCGTTGCCGACCTCCAGCATGTCCGGGTCGTTCCAGCGGCCCGGCCCCGCGTACTCGGCGAGCGGCAGGTTCTGCTTCATGATGCCGAGCATGCTCGACCAGTTGTCGCTGATGTCACCGGTCGTACGCCACAGGTGGCCGACGTCCGCCGCCCACTCCCACGGCTTGTTCTGGCCCCACTCGCAGATGCTGTAGACGATGGGCCGGCCGGTGGTCTCCGAGGCGGCCTTCAGCGCGTCGCGCATCTTGGTGTAGCGCTGGATCGCGTCGACGCCCTGGTTGTTGCAGTTGTCGTACTTGAGGTAGTCGATGCCCCACTCGGCGAACTGCATCGCGTCGCTCTCCTCGTGCCCGAGGGCACCGGGGAAGCCGGCGGAGTTGCAGGTCTTGGTGCCGGCGCTCGTGTAGATGCCGATCTTCAGGCCCTTGGAGTGGACGTAGTCGGCCACCGCCTTGATCCCGTCGGGGAAGCGCACGGGGTCGGGGACCAGCTTGCCGTTCGCGTCGCGCTCGGGGAGGGCCCAGCAGTCGTCGAGGTTCACGTACTCGTAGCCGGCGTCCTTCAGGCCCCGTTCGACGAAGATGTCGGCGATGCCCTTGACCATGTCCTCGTCGAACTCCGCCCGGCAGTGGGTGGAGTTCCAGTTGTTGAAGCCCATGGGCGGGGTCTTCGCCAGCCCGTCGGGCAGCCGGACCTCCGGCTGCGCCGCCGGGCCGGTCTGCTGCCGGGCCTCCTGCTGGGCCGCCGGCTTCGCGGCGGCGGTCGCGCTCTGCGTCTGGGTTCCCGCGGGTGCCGCCACGGCCGGCGCGGTGAGGGCCGCGCAGAGCGCGACCGCTCCCGCGGCGCCGATCGCCGCGCGTGCGTACGGTCTGGCGGCTCTTCGTGCGGATGGGAGTTTCCGCATCGGATCCACTCCTCTGGGTGGGGTGCTGCGAACGTGTTGGGTCATGGACGCGTCACACGAGCGTTTACGGTAGAGCTTGTTCGCTTCTGTCGGAAGAGATGCGGTAACAGTTGGCCGACACTCGGTCAAAACCCTTGACAGTGCCGGTGGGTGGAGGTGTGATCCCACAATCTTCGTTCGGTTGTGTTTGGTTAACACTCCACGGAAGGGGAGAGATGAGCGCCTCATCTTCTGCCAGCAGGACTGTAGGCCGCCCCACCACCGCACCACCGATGACGCGCCGGAGTCTGCTGCGAGGAGCCGCTCTCGGCGCCGGAGCCGTCACCCTCCCGACCCTCCTCGCCGCCTGCGGCAGCGGCCCGGGCGGCGACGGCAAGACCGTGACGCTGGGATCCAACGCCTCCGACGAGGTGCCCCGCAAGGCGTTCCAGGACGCGTTCGACCTGTTCGAGAAGAAGTCCAAGAAGTCGGTCGAGGTCAACACCGTCGACCACAACACGTTCCAGGAGAACATCAACCGCTATCTGCAGGGCCAGCCGGACGACGTGTTCATGTGGTTCGCCGGCTACCGCATGCAGTTCTTCGCCGAGCGCGGGCTGCTGACGGACATCAGCGACCTGTGGAAGGGCTTCGACGGGTTCTCCGGCGCGCTGAAGGACCAGTCCACCGGCGCCGACGGCAAGCAGTACTTCGTGCCGTACTACTACTACCCGTGGGCGGTCTTCTACCGGAAGAGCGTCTTCGAACAGGGCGGCTACGAGATACCGACGACGTTCGACCAGTACACCGCCCTGGCCAAGCAGATGCAGAAGGACGGCCTGGTCCCGTTCGCCTTCGGCGACAAGGACGGCTGGCCGGCCATGGGCACTTTCGACTATCTCGACATGCGCGCCAACGGTTACGAGTTCCACAAGTCCCTGATGGCCGGCGAGGAGTCCTGGACCGACCCCCGGGTGCGCGAGGTCTTCGACCTGTGGCGCGGCCTCATGCCGTACCACGACAAGGGCGCCAACGGCCGCACCTGGCAGGAGGCCGCGCAGTCGCTGGCGCAGAAGAAGACCGGCATGGCCGTCCTCGGCCTGCCGCACCCCGGCCAGCAGTTCCCCGAGGCGGACCGCGAGGACCTCGACTTCTTCCCGTTCCCCGAGATATCCCCCGAGCACGGGCAGGACGCGGTCGAGGCCCCCATCGACGGCTTCCTGATGTCGTCCAAGGTCAAGAACGAGGAGGGCGCGCGGGAACTGATGAAGTTCCTCGCCACGCCGGCCGCCGAGGACGCGTACCTCAAGTCCGACCCGAACAACGTCGCCGTGCACTCCGGCGCCGACACCTCCGCCTACTCGACGCTGCAGAAGAAGGCGGCGGAGATGGTCTCGAACGCCAAGCAGATATCCCAGTTCCTCGACCGGGACACCCGCCCCGACTTCGCCTCGACGGTCATGATCAAGGCCCTCCAGGACTTCATCGACGACCCCGACGACATCGACGGCCTGCTGGGCGGCATCGAGAGCCAGAAGAAGACCATCTTCACCGAGAGCCAGGAGTAGTCCGCCGTGCCGCTCGTCACCCACGCGCGGCGCACCCGACGGCGCGGTCCGCGGAGGTTCACCCGCCGCGACCTCGCCGTCATCGGCGTGCTGCTGGGCTTCACCATCCTGCTGGACCTGTTCATCATCTGGGGGCCGACCGTCGCCTCCGTCACCCTCTCCTTCTCCTCCTGGGACGGCCTGTCCGACCTGAGCTGGGTCGGCGGCGACAACTACGACACGCTCGCCGGCGGGGACTACCCGCCGTTCTGGCCCGCGGTGCGCAACAACCTGCTGTGGATCGCGTTCCTGGGGCTGGTGGCCACGCCCTTCGGGCTGCTGCTCGCGGTCGTCATCGACCGCGGCGTGCGCTTCTCGCGCTTCTACCAGTCCACGATCTACCTGCCGGTGGTGCTCTCCCTCGCCGTCGTCGGCTTCATCGCCCAGCTGATCTTCTCCCGCGACCAGGGCGCACTGAACGCCATCCTCGGCAACGAGAACAACCCCACCGACTGGCTCGGCGACCGCGACCTCAACATCTGGATGGTGCTGCTGGCCGCCGGCTGGCGGCACACCGGCTACGTGATGATCCTCTACCTGGCCGGGCTCAAGGCCGTGGCGCCCGAGCTGAAGGAGGCCGCCGCCATCGACGGCGCGAACGAGCGGCAGACCTTCCTGCGCGTGGTCTTCCCCACGATGCGTCCGGTCAACGTCGTCGTCCTCGTCATCACCGTCATCGAGGCGCTGCGCGCCTTCGACATCGTCTACGCCATCAACAAGGGCAGAAACGGCCTGGAGCTGCTCTCCGTGCTCGTCACCGACAACATCATCGGCGAGGCCAGCCGCATCGGCTTCGGCTCCGCCATCGCCGTGGTGCTGCTCACCGTCTCCCTGGGGTTCATCGTGACGTACCTGGTGCAGGAGATGCGCGGGGAGGAGCACCGATGACCGCCGACGCCACCGCGACCGCGCGGCGCCCCGCCGAGGCCCGGTCCGGGCAGCAGGACCCGGCGGCCGGGAAGCGGCCCCGCCGCGGCCGGTTCGGCGTACACATCTTCCTCGGCGGGGTCTCGCTGGCCTTCCTGGCGCCGCTGCTGCTCGCCGTGTACGCCTCGCTGCGCCCGTACGAGGAGACCGCCGAGCACGGCTACTTCTCCTTCCCCCGCAAGCTGTCCTTCGACTACTACCGGCAGGCGTTCTCCGACTCGGAGATGAGCAAGTACTTCGTCAACTCGCTCATCATCGCCGTGCCCGGCGTGCTGATCGTGCTGTTCCTGGCGTCGTTCGCGGCCTTCGTGCTGGCCCGGCTGCGCATCCGCGGCGGGTTCTTCCTGCTCATCCTCTTCACCGCGGGCAACCTGCTGCCGCAGCAGGTCATCGTCACGCCGCTGTACGTGATGTTCAACCGCATCGAGCTGCCGTACTGGATGTCCGAATCGATGACGATGTACGACTCGTACTGGGCCGTCATCTCCGTCAACGTCGGTTTCCAGCTCGGGTTCTGCATCTTCGTGCTCGCGAACTTCATGCGCGCGCTGCCCACCGAGATCCTGGAGGCCGCGGTCGTCGACGGCGCCGGGGTGTGGACCCAGTACTGGCGGATCACCCTGCCGCTGTGCCGCCCGGCGCTGGCGGCGCTGGGGACGCTGCAGTTCACCTGGATGTACAACGACTTCCTGTGGGCGCTGGTCTTCATCTCCGACGGCGACAAGCTCCCGGTCACCTCGGCCCTCAACAACCTGCGCGGGCAGTTCTTCACCGACTACAACCTGCTCGCCGCGGGATCCGTGCTGGTCGCGCTGCCGACGATCATCGTCTTCCTGCTGCTGCAGCGCCACTTCATCGCGGGGCTCACGCTCGGCTCCACGAAGGGGTGAGGCGAGCGGACAGGGACGGCGGGCCGCCGGAGGAGGGTGCCGGCGGCCCGGGGGGAGCCGTCGGTCAGCCCTTCTGACCTCCGGACCGGGCCGCCGAACCCGGCCCGTGCGAAGCGGGCAGGTGAGCGCCATCCTGCCGGGCCGGCGGCGGGCGATGGAGGGCCGAACGGGCCCCTGCCGGACCCCGTACGGCCCGGTTGGAGCGGGCGGGCCGGCGTACGGGCACGGCGGCGGCCCGGCTTCGTCCGCGACCCGGCGTCATTGCGCCGGGTTACGGCGGTGTGACGTAGCCCTGCGGCCAAACTCTTCGCACGGAGTTTCCCCGGGAGCGGGTAGCGGGCAACTCTCTGGGGGCTGCTGAGAGGGGGAACATGTGATCGTCTGGCTGAACGGCGCATGGGATACGGGTCTGCGCCGCGTCGCGCACGAACTGGTGGAGCTGACGCCGGGGAGCATTCTCTACGACCCGGAGCTGACGGGCGGGCAACTGCGCGAACTGCTGCCGCAGAAGCGCCTGGAGGAGGTCGATGACGAGCAGGAGCTGCCGTCGTGGCGCCGGCTGGTGGTGGAGACGGCGGCGGCGCTGCTCGCGGAGGCGGACGGCCCGCTGGTGGTGCCGGCGGCGCTGTGGCGCCAGGAGCACCGCGACGAGATCTTCGGGCGGCTGGCCTCGCGCGGCTTCGAAGTGCGGCATTTGCTGGTCTCGTTTGACGAAACGATCCTGCACGCCGGCTGCCTCCCGCCTTGGCTCACCGGCGACGCGCACCTCGTCGACGCCGCAGGTCAGAGCGCACGCGCCACGGCCGAGGAGATAGCGTCGCGCCTGCGCGCCGGGGCCGGATTCTGCGACATCGTGCAGAACTCCGAGCCCACCGGCGAGACGCTCGCCGCCGGCGTGCTGCTCTTCGACGAGGACGACCGGGTGCTCCTCGTCGACCCCACGTACAAGCCGGGCTGGGAGTTCCCTGGCGGCGTCGTCGAGGCCGGCGAGGCGCCGGCACGCGGCGGCGTCCGGGAGGTGGCGGAGGAGCTGGGGCTGAGCCTGCGGCGGGCGCCCCGGCTGCTGGTGGTGGACTGGGAGCCGCCCCGGCCGCCCGAGTACGGCGGGCTGCGGCTCCTCTACGACGGCGGCCGGCTGGGCCCCGCCGAGGCGGCCGGTGTCCTGCTGCCGGGTCCCGAGCTGCGCGCCTGGCGGTTCGTCACGGAGGACGAGGCGGGCGGGCTGCTGCCGTCGGTGCGGTTCAGCCGGCTGCGGTGGGCGCTGCGGGCCCGGCGGCAGGGGGCGGCGGTCTACCTGGAGGGCGGCGCACCGGTCACGGACGGGGTGTAGCGCGGGGGCGCGGCGAGAGCGGCGCGAGCGGGACGCGAGGGGCGTGGCGGGGTGACGACGGCAACCCTATTGGCCCTGCTATTGCCCCATTCAGCAGTTTTTGAGTGCGTGTCAATGCCTCTGGCTGCATAGCGTCTCTGCTAGCGGCGACCCACGTCGTCGCGTCCCCCACTTCAGGAGCTCACGAGCGATGCGGATCATAACCACGGCGCTGGCCGCCGCGGCCGTCGGCGCCGTCGCCGCCGGCCTCACGGCCACGGTGGCGACGGCACAGGGCAACGACGACAACATCACCTCCTTCGGCTTCACCGTCAGCCCCAAGACGGTCAAGCCGGGCGGCAAGGTCGATCTGACCGTGACCGACTGCGACAAGGAAGCCACGGCCTCGTCGGCGGTCTTCGACAAGACGACCCTCGGCACGGGCGGCGGCACCCAGAGCGCGCAGGTCATGGTCGACCTCGACGCCAAGCCGGGCGCCGCCTACGACGTGACGTTCACCTGCGGCGGCGAGTCCGGCACCGCGCCGCTGACGATCGCCGCCGGCGGCAAGTCGGAGATCGGCGCCACGTCCAGGCCGGGCCGGGAGCCGGGCAAGGAGGCGACCTCGTCGGCGCAGCCCTCGCAACCCTCACAACCCGGAAAGGAGGCCGCGCGGCCGGCGCAGCCCGCCCAGCCGGGCAAGGAGGCCGCACCGGTCCGACCCGCAGAGCCGGCGCAGCCGGTGAAGCCCACCCAGCCGGCCCGCGGCGGGCTCGGCGGCTCCCAGGCGGACAACACCGCGATGCTCTCCGGTGGCGCCGGGCTCACGGCCGCCGGTGCGTTCGGCGGCGTCCTGCTGCTACGGCGCCGGGAGGCGCCCGGGCGCGACTGACCCCGCGGCGCAGGCACCGGTCCGCATCGCACGCGCCGCCCCGCGGCCTTCGGGCCGCGGGGCGCACGGCACAGGCCGTACCCGACTCGCCGCACCGTCCGCCGTACCACCCGCCGCACAGCCTCCCGCACGGGTCCCCGCGCGGCTCCTCGCGCAGAAACGGTCCGCACCATGCACGAGCAACGCACCATCGACCCCTACGCCGCGATGCCCTACGGCATGACCCCGCACGGCACGCCGCCCCACGACACGACCGGGTACGGGGCCGCGCCGAACGGCACCGCGCCCGGCGGCCCGCCGCCGGGCCCCGGCGACGACGGCGACGACGGGGGCGGCGGGAGCGCGGCGGGCGCACTGCGCAACAGGTTCGCGGCGGGCCTCGTCATCTGCGTGATGCTCCTCGGCATCGGCATGATCCACACCGCGCTCACCGGAGGCTTCGGCCCGCCGCAGCCCTCCGGGCAGGGCGCGCGGGCCGACGACGGCCCGCCGGCGCACCCGCCGCTGCCCGCCTCGCCGCCTGCCGCGATCCGCGTCCCCGCCATCGGCGTCGACGCCCCGCTGACCGAGGTCGGCCTCGACCCCGACGGCTGGCTCGCCGCGCCGCCCGCGGGGGTGCGCAACCTTGCCGGCTGGTACCGGGACGCGGCCACCCCCGGCGCCACCGGCACCGCCGTGGTCACCGGGCACGTGGACGACGCGGCCGGGCCCGCCGTCTTCTACCGCCTCGGCGGCCTGAAGCGCGGCGAGGTCGTCAAGGTCGACCGGGAGGACGGGCGCACGGCGGTGTTCACCGTCTACGCCGTCGAGGTCTTCGACGCCGACGCCTTCCCCAGCCGGCGCGTCTACGGCGACACCGACCGCGCCGAACTGCGCGTGCTCACCTGCGGCGGCGGGTACCGCGAGGGGGACGACCCCGGCTACGAGGGCAACGTCGTCGTCTTCGCCCGGCTCACGGACGTCGCCTGACGGCCGCTTGCGGGCCGCCAGGCGGACCGGAGCCTGCCCGGTGCGCGCCGCGGGTCCGCGGCGTCAGTCCGTGCGCCCGGCCGCGTACCCGTGCAGGAACAGCGCCTCGGCGAACGACAGCCGCTCCAACTCCTCCGGCGACACGCTCTCGTTCACCGCGTGGATCTGCGCCTCCGGCTCGGAGAGCCCGATCAGCAGTATCTCCGCCCGCGGGTACAGCTCGGCCAGGGTGTTGCACAGCGGGATCGTGCCGCCCTGCCCGGCGACCTGCATCTCCTCGCCCGGGTACGCCGCGCGCATCGCTTCGGCCATCGCGCGGTACGCAGGGCTGGTGACGTCGGCGCGGAACGGCTCGCCCGAGCCGTACGGCTCGGTGGTCACCCGCACGCCCCAGGGCGCGTGCGCCTCGAAGTGCGCGGTCAGCCGCTCCGTCGCCTCGGCCGCGTCGTGGCCGGGCGGCAGCCGCAGGCTGACCAGCGCCGCGGCGGTGGCCTGCACCGAGGGCGTGGCCTCGGCCACCGAGGGGACGTCCATGCCGACCACCGTCACCGCGGGGCTCGACCAGATGCGGTCCGCGACACTGCCCGAGCCGATCAGCTCGACCCCGTCCAGGACCTTGGCGTCCTTGCGGAAGTTCTCCTCCTCGTACGCCAGGCCGTCCCACCGGGAGCCGGGCGCCAGGCCGTCGACCGTCGTCGAGCCGTCGGGGCCGCGCAGCGAGTCGAGGATCCGGATGAGCGCGGCGAGGGCGTCGGGGGCGGCGCCGCCGAACTGGCCGGAGTGCAGGTTCCCCGCCAGCGCGTCCACCTGCACGCGCAGCATCGTCATGCCGCGCAGGGTGGCCGTGACCGTGGGCAGGCCGACGCGGAAGTTGCCGACGTCGCCGATGACGATCGTGTCGGCTGCCAGCAACTCCGGGTGCTGCTCGGCGTACTGCTGCAGCCCGCCGGTGCCCTGCTCCTCCGAGCCCTCCACGATGACCTTGACCGAGACCGGCACGCCGCCGTTCTCGCGCAGGGCGCGCAGCGCGGTCAGGTGCATGAGGACGCCGCCCTTGCAGTCCGCGGCGCCGCGCCCGTACCACCTGCCGTCGCGCTCGGTCAGCTCGAACGGCGGGCTCAGCCACGCCGATTCCTCGAGCGGCGGCTGGACGTCGTAGTGGGCGTAGAGCAGCACCGTGGGGGCGCCGGCCGGGCCCGGCAGGTGGCCGTACACCGAACAGGTGCCGTCCGGGGTGTCGAGCAACCGCACGTCCGGGAAGCCCTCGGCGGTCAGTGACTCCGCGATCCAGCGTGCGGCGGCGTCCGACTCGGTCGCCGGAAAACGATCCGGATCGATGAGCGCGACCGAGCGGTAGGAGACCAGCTCGGCCAGTTCGGTACGGGCGCGCGGCAGCAGGCCGGCGACGGTGCCGGCAAGCCGATCGGTGTCCATGGGAACGCTCCTCGGGGGAACTGCGTTGTGTCCTGCGGTGTCGGGTCCCGGAATCGGGGCGAGCGGTGACGATCATCGCACAGCGGTGCGTCGTTCTAGGATGCGGCAGGTGGGCGCCCCCGGGCGGGGGTGGCCGGAAACAGGAGCAGAGAGCCAACGTGACCAGCGAGAACGAGGCGGGCAACGAAGCGGGCGAAGCGGCGGACGGCCGTTCGCCGGGCGACGCACGGGACGCGGGAGCCGACGGAACGCGGGACGCGACGCCGGACGGAACGCCGGAGCCGGCGCCGGACGCGCGACGGGACTCCGCAGCCGGTGCCGCGGGCGACGCTGAGGCGGGCGACTCGGACGACGCGGCTGACACCGGTGAAGCCGGTGCCGCGGCCGACGCCGGTACGGCACCCGCCGCGGAATCCGGTGGCGAGGCCGCCGCGGACCCGGGCGTCTGGGACGTCGTCGTGATCGGCGCGGGTCCGGCCGGCGCCTCCGCGGCGTACGCGGCAGCCGGCCAGGGCCGGAGCGTCCTGCTCCTGGAACGCTCGGAACTGCCCCGTTACAAGACCTGCGGCGGCGGCATCATCGGGCTGTCCCGCGAGGCGCTCCCGGACGGCGTCGAACTCCCGCTGCGCGACCGCGTCAACACCGTGACGTTCACCATGCGCGGCCGCCTCGGCCGCACCCGCCGCTCCCGCCGCACCCTGTTCGGGCTCGTCAACCGCGCCGAGCTGGACGCCCGGCTCGCCGAGGCGGCGCAGCGCGCGGGCGCCCGGCTGCGTACCGGTGTGACCGTCGCCCGCGTCGAGCAGCACGGCCCCGACGTGCCGGACCGGCGCACGGTCGCCGTGCACCTGGCGGACGGGGAGAAGGTGCTGGCCCGCGCGGTGGTCGGCGCGGACGGCAGCGCGGGGCGGACCAGCAGCCACGTCGGCGTCGAACTGGAGCAGGTGGACCTGGGCCTGGAGGCGGAGATCCCGGTGCCGCCGGAGGTCGCCGACGACTGGCGCGGCCGGGTGCTCATCGACTGGGGCCCGCTGCCCGGGAGTTACGGGTGGGTCTTCCCCAAGGGCGACACGCTGACGGTCGGCGTGATCTCCGCCCGCGGCGACGGCGCCGCCACGAAGCGCTATCTGGAGGAGTTCACCGCCCGGCTGGGGCTGGCGGGCTTCGAGCCGAGCCTGTCGTCGGGGCACCTGACGCGCTGCCGCGCGCACAACTCGCCGCTGTCCCGCGGCCGGGTCGTGGTCTGCGGCGACGCCGCCGGGCT
This sequence comes from Streptomyces aculeolatus, assembly GCF_020400605.1. Lineage (GTDB taxonomy): Bacteria > Actinomycetota > Actinomycetes > Streptomycetales > Streptomycetaceae > Streptomyces > Streptomyces aculeolatus. The sequence goes on from NZ_JAINRD010000009.1 coordinate 101,401, forward strand.
GCTGGAGCCGTGGACCCGGGAGGGCATCTCGTACGCGCTGCGCTCCGGCCGGCTCGCGGGGGAGTGGGCGGTGCGGATCGCCGAGGCCCAGGACGCGGTGGACGCGCGCCGCCAGGCGCTCAACTACGCCTTCGCCGTCAAGGCCGGCCTGGGCGTGGAGATGGCGGTCGGGCGGCGGCTGCTGGCGGCCTTCGAGCGGCACCCCGCCGTCTTCCACGCGGTGCTGACCGGATTCCGGCCGGCGTGGCACATGTTCGCGAAGGTCACGCAGGGGACGACGACGCTCGGCGAGATCGTCCGCATGCACCCGGTGGCGCACCGGACGCTGACGCTGCTGGACCGGAAGGGCGCGCTCAGCGGGTCTCGGTGAGGCGGAAGACCGGGTGGTCCGGGGCGGCGGCGAGCAGTTCTTCGTCGGAGGAGTCGGCCGTCACGCCCTTGAAGTACTGGTTGACCTCCCAGCCCCAGCGCTTGAGGTAGCTGCGCAGCACGGGCACGGCGGTGGCGGGCGGCAGCTCCTCGACGGTGAAGGCGCGCACCTTGCGCCCGACGCGCAGTTCGCCGCCGCCGGCGGCGCGCATGTTCCGTACCCACTGGGAGTGGCCGCGGGCGGAGACGAGGTACTGCTCGCCGTCGTGGCGGTGGGGGTTGACGGGCAGGCGCAGCATCTTGCCGGACTTGCGGCCGCGTACGGACAGCTCCGCGGTGCCCATGATGCTCACGCCGCGGCGCGCGAGCCAGCCCACCGCCTTGTTGAACTTCGCCGCGACGGGGCCGGCCTTGAGGTAGTGGGGCTGCGTGGTCATGGTGGCCTCCTGGTGGGCGTGCTGCGCGGCGCTTTTCGTGAGCGGTGATCTGAACCGAGAGCAGTGCTCTCTATATGGAGCAGTGTGCATCAGGACGGTGCTCCAAAGCAAGAGCACTGCTCTCGATTGTGTGCACTGCTCTCGCAATGGCAGACTGACCCCCATGACGAGGGTCACAGGAGCCAGGGAGCGCGCCCGCACCGAGATCGCCGAGAGCATCAAGGCCGAGGCCAGACGCCAGCTCGCCGACGCGGGCGCCGCCCGCCTCTCGCTGCGCGCCGTCGCCCGCGAGCTGGGCATGGTCTCCTCCGCGCTGTACCGCTACTACCCCAGCCGCGACGACCTCCTCACCGCGCTGATCATCGACGCCTACGACGCCGTCGGCAGCGCCGCCGAGCGCGCCGTCGCCGCCGCGCCCGCCGCCGACCCCGTCGTCCGCTGGACCGCCGCCTGCCACGCCGTACGCCGCTGGGCGCTCGCCCACCCGCACGAGTACGCCCTCATCTACGGCTCGCCCGTCCCCGGCTACGCCGCCCCCGAGGCCACCACCGGCCCCGCCTCCCGCGTCGCCCGCGCGCTGATCGGCGTCGCCGAGGAAGCCGCCGACAGCGGCCTGCTCGCCCCCGCGCCCTTCGAGTCCGCGGACGTGCTCCGCGACGCCGAGCAACTGGTGCGCCGCCTGGGCATGCGGCTCCACCCGGCGGCCATGGCGCGGCTGACCGCCGCCTGGGCGCAGCTCTTCGGGCTCGTCGGCTTCGAGGTGTTCGGCCAGTTCCACGACGTCGTCCACGCCCGCGAGGAGTTCTTCGACCGGGCCGCGGCGGACCTGGGCCGCGGCATCGGCCTGCGCAGCCCGGCCGCGTAGCCCTCCGGCCGCCTGCGCCGGCGCGGGCCCTTGCAACCACCGGCCTCACCCCCCGCTGAGCAGGTACTCCACCGGGAGTACGCCGGGTGTCCGCGTACGGCTGACGCCCGAAGGCACCGCCGGCGGTTAGCGTTTCAGGCATGCGACGCGGAGGACCCCCCTGGCGGGGGCGGGACGACGAGGGCGGCGGCCGGCGGTGGCCGGGGCCCCCGTTCGGCGGGCCCTACACCCCCGGCGCCGCGCCCCGCGGCGCCGACGGTCCGGACGGCCCCGGCAGTCCCGACCGTCCCGACGGCCGCCCGCTGCCCGGCGTGCTCCGCTGGCTGCCCAGCCGCGACCGCCTCCCCTGGCGCTCCACCCTCTTCCTGACCTTCTTCATGGTCGCCGGCACCCGCGGCGCCGCCCAGGACACCGACCGCGTCAACCCCTTCCCCGGCGCCCTCGGCTTCCTCCTCGCCGCGGCCGTCCTCCTCCTGCTGCGCCACCGCTACCCGCGCACCGCCGCCTACGGCACCGTCGCCGTCTGCCTCGGCTACCTGGCCGCGGGCTTCCCGTACGGGCCGATCTTCCTCAGCGCCGCCGTCGCCTGCTTCGCGGCGATCTCGGTGGGGGAGCGGCACGCCGTCTGGGGGGCGCTCGGGCTGCTCTTCGCCGGCCACATCGCGTACACCTCCCTCCTCTACCGCTGGCTGCCGCCGAGCGACGACGGCGGCGGCCACTGGGGCCAGCTGCTGTTCGTCGTCGCCTGGGTGCTGGCGGTGGTCGCGGGCGGGGAGTTGATGCGGACCCGCCGCGAGCAGTGGGCCGCCCTGCGGGCCGAGCGCGAGCAGTCCAAGCGCCGCCGTGCCGACGAGGAGCGGCTGCGCATCGCCCGCGAACTGCACGACGTGCTGGCGCACAGCATCTCCGTGATCAACATCCAGGCCGGCGTCGGCCTCGCACTCCTCGACCAGCAGCCCGAGAAGGCCCGCGAGGCGCTCACCACCATCAAGTCCGCCAGCAAGGAGGCGCTCGGCGAGGTCCGCCAGGTGCTCGACGCGCTGCGCACCCCCGGCGGCGCCCCGCGTTCGCCCGCCCCCGGCCTCGACCGGCTCAGCGAGTTGAAGGAGCAGGCCGCCGCGGCCGGCCTCACCGTGGACGTCGCGGTCGAGGGCGGCCGCACCCCCCTGCCGCCGGGTACGGAGCTGGCCGCGTTCCGCATCGTCCAGGAGGCGCTGACGAACGTCGTCCGCCACTCCGGCTCGCGCACGGCCCGCGTCCTGGTCCGCTACGCGCCCGGCGAGCTGGAGCTGTGCGTCGACGACGACGGCCCCGCCACCGCGGGCGGCCTCACCGGCGGCGGCAACGGCCTGGTCGGCATGCGCGAGCGCGCCTCCGCGCTCGGCGGCACCGTCGAGGCGGCCACCCGCTCCGACGGCGGCTTCCGGGTGCGGGCCCGCATCCCGCTCCCGGCGGATACCGTGAACGCCGGCCGCCGGTCCCGCGGCCGCGACATCCCAGAGGAGCGCCAGTGATCCGCGTGATGCTCGCCGACGACCAGGTGCTGGTACGGGCCGGCTTCAGCGCCCTCCTCGACGCCCAGGAGGACGTGGAGGTGTGCGGCGAGGCGCCCGACGGCGAGCAGGCCGTCGCCCTCGTCCGCGAACAGCGCCCGGACGTCGTCCTCATGGACATCCGCATGCCGGTACTCGACGGCCTGGAGGCCACCCGCCGGATCACCGGCGACCCGGACCTGGCGGGCGTGAAGGTCGTCATGCTCACCACCTTCGAGCTGGACGAGTACGTCTTCGAGGCGATCCGCGCCGGCGCCTCCGGCTTCCTGGTCAAGGACACCGAGCCGGAGGAACTGGTGCGCGCGGTACGCGCCGTCGTCGAGGGCGACGCGCTGCTCTCCCCGGGTGTCACCCGCCGGCTGATCTCCGAGTTCGCCGCCCGCTCCAAGGAGCCGGCGGCGGCAGCGGCGCTGGACGAGCTGACCGAGCGGGAGCGGGAGGTCATGGCGCTGGTCGGGATGGGCCTGTCCAACGAGGAGATCGCCCGCCGGCTGGTGGTCAGCCCGCTGACCGCCAAGACGCACGTGAGCCGGACCATGGTCAAGCTCGGGGTACGCGACCGGGCGCAACTGGTGGTGCAGGCGTACGAGTCGGGCCTGGTCCGCCCCGGCTGGCTCGGCTGACCCGGCCGAACCGGCTGCCCCGGCTGAACGAGGCAGCCCGCACCCGGCAGGCCCGTCACCTCCCGGCCCACGCCCCCGGCCGCGCCGCCGACGTACCGAGCCCCACCGGCGCCCCGCCCGGCAGCCCGGGCCCGCCCGCGTCCTCCGCCAGCTCGGTGGCCCCGTACCGCCGTACGTTCAGGTGCCAGTTGAGGATCCCGGCCATCCAGTTCTGCAGATCGCGTACGTACCCGTCCAACGCCGCGCGCGTCTCCTCCGGTGCTCCCAGGTCCTCGTACAGCACCGGCAGCCCGGTCTCCAGCACGTGCTCGAACTCCCGCATCCGCCCCGTGGTGAGGTCGTGCACGATCCGCACCGCCTCGGGGTAGCCGATGCCGAAGAAGGTCTGCACCACCAGCACGCCGTTGTGGATCTCGCCCGCGTACTCGATCTCCTTCTGGTAGGAGAAGAGGTCGTTGAGCAGGCAGGCGTAGTCCATGGCGGAGTTCTCCAGCGCCCGCACCGGCCCGCTGTCGTAGACCTCGGCCGGGACGGCGAACCCCCGGCGCAGCCGGCACAGGTACTTCGTCATGTCGGAGCCGAACGTCGCCCGCCGCATCTCGATGTAGTCGACCGGGTCGGGGACGCGGTGCTGCGCCTCGTTGGACAGCTCCCACAGCCAGGCGTCGAGCATGACCTCCACCGTGCTGCGGAAGTGCCCCCGCTCCGCCGGCGCCATCGGCTCTGCCGTCCGCCGCCACAGGTCGGCCAGCCCGCGCTCCAGCGCGTTCGCCGGCGGTGGGGGCGTCCCGTCGCCGAGCGGCATGCACAGCATGAGCCGGTCGTTCGAGGCCCGCGCCCCGGCCAGGTCGCCGGTGCGGCCGAAGACCGCCGGGTAGTAGTCGTCCCCGTACGTGCCCCAGGCCAGCCACAGCGAGGCCAGGACCAACTCCTCCTCGTCGGCGTCCGGATGCAGCCCCGAGGCGCAGAGCGGGAGGTCGTAGCCGTGCAGGCGCCGCGCGTCCCACACATGCGACCCCGGCACTCCCGGCTGGGGCTGCAGGATGCCCATCCGGCGGCACCAGTCGACGGTTTGGGACCGGGCCGCGTCGAGGTGCCCGGAGAGCCGCAGCCGGTACGGCATGCGCAGCTCCGGCACCAGCGACGGGCCGACCCGCCGGTGCGGCCCGTACGCGTACGAGCGCAGCCGCGTCGCGCCGGTCGCGGTCGCCGGTCCGCGCACCCCCGCGGCCGGCCCCGCGGCCGGGTCGGGCGCGGCGGCCACGGCGGGCGAGGCCGCCGCGGCGCCCTCGTTCATGTACCGGCTGGAGCGCAGGTGCCACTCGTGCCCGCCCGACTGCCAGTCCTGCAGCCCCTTCGCGTACGCCGCCACCCGCGCGCACTCGGCCGGGGTCAGCTCCTCCTCGGCGAAGAGCGCGGGCAGTTCGGTGAGCGCGGTGTGCTCGAACTGCTGCATCCGGGACGTCAGCAGGTCGTTGACCCGCTCGGCGGCCTCCTGCGTCCCGCAGCCGAGGAACGTCTCCAGCACCAGCACGCCGTTGCTCAGCTCGCCCTCGTCCTCCACCTCGCGCTGGTACGAGAAGAGGTCGTTGCGCAGGTGCACGGCGTCGGCGAAGGTGTCGCGCAGCACCAGCAGCGGCCGGGACGCGGCCACCCGGTCCGGCACCTCCGCCGCGGCGGCGTACTCCACCAGCCCGGCGGACCACGGCGCCCCGCCGACCTTGCGGCGCATCTCGACGTACTCGACGGGGTTGGCCACCCGCCCCTCGTCGATGTTGGCCAGCTCCCACAGCGACTCGTCGAGCAGGTTGACCGTGCTCTGCGCGAACCGCCGCCGCCACCCAGCCGACATCGCGGGCACGGTCCGCGCCCACAGGTCCGCGAGCCCCGCCTCGACCGGGTTGCGCGGCTCCGGCACGGCCGCGCCGGAGGTCTCCGGCGGCATGAACGCCGGCAGCCGGTCCAGGTACGCCTTGGCGCCGGCCCGGTCGCGGTCGCGTTTGAACGCCTCCACGAAGTGGTCGTCGAAGAAGAACACCCACACGTACCAGTCGGTGACCAGCGACAGCACGTCCGCGGAGCACTCGGGATGGGTGTACGCGCACAGCAGCGCGTAGTCGTGCGCGTCGAGGTCGGCGGTCTCCCAGATGCCCGAGCCCTCCAGCATCCCCATCCCGCGCGCCCACGCGCGGGAGTGCACCCGCGCCTGCTCGACGTGCGGGTTGAGCCGTGCGGGCCACGGCAGGTAGAAGGTCGGCAGTTCGAACGGCTGCTTAGGCGGCATCCGCCCCTCCCCGGTCTCGTTCGCGTCCAGCGCCCGGGGCAGCACTACCCCCCGCGTCGCCCCGGCACCCCGGGATGCACTCGCAGGGGTGACGCCCGGGCCGCGCGTGCGGGTCGCGTACGGGCGGGTGCCGCGGGCGTACGGGCCGGGCGCGCGTCCCCCGCGCCGGCGCGGGCCGCCAGGCCGTGCGGCCGGGCGCCGTACGGCCCGCCGGCCGGAGGGCCGGGCCCGCAAGGACTCAGCCGGACCAGCGGTAGCGGTGCTCGGGCCGCCCCGTGCCGCCGTACTTCAGCGACAGCTCGGCGCGGCCGGAGTCGGCGAAGTGCTCCAGGTAACGCCGCGCGGCCACCCGGGAGATGGCCGCCGCCTCGGCGCACTCGCTGGCGGAAAGGCCGCCGGGGTGCTCGCGCAGCACCCGCTCCACCAGCTCGGCGGTACGCACGTTGAGCCCCTTGGGCAGCGCGCCGGAGACGGTGGGGCGGGCGCTGAAGAGCCGGTCGACGTGCGCCTGCTGGACGCCGTCCGCGTCGTCGAGGGCGTCGAGCCGGGCGCGGGTGGCGGCGAAGTGACGCAACTGCTCCTGGAGCGCGGCCTGGCTGAACGGCTTGATGACGTAGTGCAGCGCGCCGCCGTGCAGCGCGCCGCGGATGGTTTCGGCGTCCCGGGACGCGGTGATCATGAGTACGTCGGTGTCCGCGTGTTCCCCCGCGCGCAGCCGGCGCAGCACCCCGATGCCGTCCATGTCCGGCAGATAGACGTCGAGCAGCACCAGGTCCGGGCGCAGCCGCGCCACCGCGCGCAGCGCCTCCGCGCCGCTGTGCGCGACGCCGGCCACCTCGAAGCCGTCGGTCGCCGCGACGTAGCGGCTGTGCAGCTTGGCCACCATGAAGTCGTCGTCGACCACCAGTACCCGGATCACGGCGGTCAGGCTAGCGCTCGGCGGCCGCCCGCGCCGGGACCAGAACGACCAGAAGTTTCCTTGCGTTCACAAGCGCGACACCTCGGGGCCGCGGCGGGAGCATGTGGCGACATCCGGACCCCAGTGATCATCCACGGCTCCGCGGAGCCGGCTCCCCGACGAAGAGGCGGTGACCGAACCGTGCGTCTGCCGACCACTCTACGCACTCCGTTCGCGCTCGCGGCAGCGGCGCTGCTGGTGCTCCTCGGCCCGCCGCTCATCACCGAGGGGGACGGCGCGGCGGAAGGCAGCCGGATCCCCGGCCTGGAGCTGATGGTGCCCAACACCCCCGGCGGCGGCTACGACATCACCGCCCGCACCATCGCGAGGAACATCGAGGACGCGGACCTCGGCAGCAACGTCGAGGTCTTCAACCTCCCCGGCGCCGGCGGCACCGTGGGCCTGTCCCGGCTGGTCAACGAGCACGGCAACGGCAAGCTCGCGATGTCCATGGGGCTCGGGGTCAGCGGCGCGGTCCGCACCAACACCACCGACCACACGCTCGCCGACACCACGCCCATCGCGCGGGTCACCGAGGAGCCCGACATCGTCGTGGTCCCCGCCGACTCCCCGTACAAGACCTTCGAGGACCTGCTCGCCGACTGGAAGGCCTCCCCGGGCAAGACCCCCGTCGGCGGCGGCTCGTCCCCCGGCGGTCCGGACCACCTGGCGCCGATGCTGATGGCCCGGGCCGCCGGGATCGTGCCGAAGGAGGTCAACTACGTGCCGTACGACGGCGGGGGCGAACTGCTCGCGTCGATCCTCGGCGGCAAGGTCGCCTTCGGCGTCTCCGGCGTCGGCGAGTACCTCGACCAGATCGAGGCGGGCGACCTGCGCGTGCTCGCCGTCACCGGCGGCGAGCGGCACCCGGGTCTGGACGCGCCCACGCTGCGCGAGACGGGCATCGACGTGGCGTTCACCAACTGGCGCGGCTTCGTCGCCCCGCCGGGGCTGTCCGACACCGAACGCAAGAACCTCATCCACCTCTTCGAGAAGCTGCACGACACCGACGAGTGGCGGCAGTCGCTGAAGACGAACGGCTGGACCGACGCCTTCCTCACGGGCGAGAAGTTCGGCGACTACCTCGACGCGCAGGACCGGCGCGTGGTCTCGGTGCTGAAGGAGCTGGGCCTGTGACGAACGAGCCGACGAAGGACGGGACCCGGACCCCCGCGGAACCGCCGGACGACGACGCCCGGGACGCCCCGGACGGCAGGGGCGGCGACGGTGGCGGCGACGGCGGTGACGGCAAGGCCGTCGGGGGCGGCACCGCCACCCCCGACGGCGGCGGGCGGCTCGCCCTGCTGCGCGGCAGGTCAGAACTCGGCGTCTGCGTCCTGCTGCTGGCCATCGGCGTGCTCGTGCTGGTCGACGCGCGGACCATGGACACCGGCTACGCCCAGCGCGGCCCCGTCGGACCCGAGGCCGCCCCCACCGTCATCGGCATCGCCCTCCTCGTCGTCGCCGCCCTCCTGGCCGTCGACGTGCTGCGCGGCGGCAGGGGCGAGGCCGAGGGCGGCGAGGACATCGACCTCGACGCCCCCTCCGAGTGGCGCACCGTGCTGCTGCTCGCCGGGGTCTTCCTCGCCACCGCCTTCCTCATCGGCGAGGTCGGCTTCCCCATCGCCGGCGCGCTGCTGTTCTGGGGTGCGGCGTACGCGCTGGGCAGCCGCGCGTACGCCGGCGACCCACTCGTGGCCGCCGTGCTCTCGGTGGTCACGTACACGGTCTTCAACAACCTGCTGGGCGTCCCGCTGCCCGGCGGGCCGCTGATGGAGGTGCTGTGAGATGGACTCCCTCACCTCCCTCATCGACGGCTTCGGCACCGCGCTCACGCCGGCCCACCTCCTCTGGGCCGCCGTCGGCGTGCTCCTCGGCACCGCCATCGGCGTACTGCCCGGCATCGGCCCCGCGATGGCCGTCGCGCTGCTGCTCCCCGTGACGTACGGGCTGGAGCCCACCGCCGCCCTGATCATGTTCGCCGGCATCTACTACGGCGGCATGTTCGGCGGCTCCACGACCTCCATCCTGCTCAACACGCCGGGGGAGAGCGCCGCGGTGGTCGCCGCCATCGAGGGCAACCCGATGGCCAAGTCCGGGCGCGGCTCGCAGGCCCTGGCCGCCGCGGCGATCGGGCACTTCGCCGGCGGCATGATCGGCACCGTCCTGCTGGTCGCGCTGGCCCCCGTGATCGCGGACCTGGCCGTCGACATCGGCGCGCCGGACTACTTCGCCCTCATGGTCCTCGCGTTCATCGCGGTGACCTCCGTGCTGGGCCGCTCCCGCATCCGCGGTTTCGCCTCGCTGCTCGTCGGGCTGACCATCGGCCTGGTCGGCCTCGACCAGATGACCGGCCAGGAGCGGCTGACGTTCGGCTCGCTGCAACTCGCCGACGGCATCGACGTCATCATCGTCGCGGTCGGCCTCTTCGCGGTCGGCGAGGCGCTGTGGGTCGCCGCCCGGCTGCGCTCGGGCAACCAGGGCCCCATCCCCGTCGGCCGCCCGTGGCTGGCGCGCTCCGACGTGCGGCGGACATGGAAGCCGTGGCTGCGCGGGCCGGTGATCGGCTTCCCGTTCGGGGCGATCCCGGCGGGCGGCGCGGAGATCCCCACCTTCCTGTCGTACGTGACCGAGAAGCGGCTGTCGAAGCACAAGGACGAGTTCGGCAAGGGCGCCATCGAGGGCGTCGCCGGGCCGGAGTCGGCGGCGTCCGCCTCCGCCGCCGGGACGCTGGTGTCGATGCTCACGCTCGGCCTGCCGACGACCGCGACGGCCGCCGTGATGCTGGCCGCGTTCCAGCAGTACGGCATCCAGCCCGGCCCGCTGCTCTTCGACCGCGAACCGGACCTGGTCTGGGGCCTGATCGCGTCGCTGTTCCTCGGGATGTTCCTGCTGCTGCTCATCAACCTGCCGCTGGCGCCCGTGTGGGCGAAGCTGCTGCGCATCCCGCGGCCGTACCTGTACGCGGGCATCCTGTTCTTCGCGGCGGTCGGCGCGTACGCCGTCAGCGGCGAGGCGGTCGACCTGGTCATCCTGCTGGTGATCGGCCTGATCGGGCTCGGCATGCGGCGCTACGGGCTGCCGGTGCTGCCGGCGATCATCGGCGTCATCCTCGGCCCGGCGGCCGAGCAGCAGATGCGCCGGGCGCTCCAGCTCAGCGACGGCAGCCTGAGCGGCCTGGTCAACACCCCGTTCGCGGTCACGGTCTACGCCGTCATCGCACTGATCCTGCTCTGGCCCCTGGTCCGGCGGCTGGTCACCAGCGGCGCAGGACGAGCCCGACGCGGATCACGAACGCCGTAGCCCCGGCCGCCTTCGCGGCCGTCAGCACCCCCACCCTCGCGTCGCCGCGCACCGCGTCGAAGAAGAGCGCGGGCGCGGCGACGGCGAGGAACACCGCGCCCGCCAGCAGCGCCCCGGTGAAGGCCGCGTACACGATCTCGACGGTCACGGCGTCCCGTTGGCTCTGTGTCCTCGGTCCCCGCATTTCGAGCCCCCTCATAGTCCGAAGAGTATCCGCCCGACCCCGTGTTCAATCCGTTGCACACCGGCCGTCACATCACGCTCACGGGCTGGTACGGTGCCATGCCATGGCAACGGGGAGCGCCGAAGGCGCGGTCGTTTCTCAATGGCGGGAGATCCGCGCGGTGCACGCGCGGGCTGTGGGCGAGTTGGACCGTGAACTGCATCGATACGGCATCGGGGCCAGCGACTTCGAGGTGCTGGACGTGCTGCTGGGGATGGCGGACGCCGGCGACAGGGCGAGCCTGAGAGTCCAGGAGCTGGCGGACCGGGTGCACCTGAGCCAGAGCGCGCTGTCCCGCCTCGTCGGCAGACTGGAGAAGCACGGTCTGGTCAGCCGCGGCATGTGCCCCGAGGACCGCAGGGGCGTGCAGGTGTGCGTCACCGACGCGGGCCGTACGCTGCACGCCGAGGCGCTGCCGGTGCAGCGGGCGGTCCTCGCCCGCACCGTCGGCGTCAGATGACCGGCTGACCCGGCGCCGCCGGTCCCTCAAGCCTCCCGCGGGCGCGTCGCGTACTGCATGGCGTACGCGATGAGCGCCGCCGCTCCGGCGAGCAGCGCGACCGTGCTCAGCGCGGCGCGCAGCGAGAACCAGTCGGCGAGGAAGCCGATCGCCGGCGGGCCGAGGAGCATGCCTCCGTAGCCGAGGGTGGACGCGGCGGCGACGCCGTGCGGCCCGGCCAGCTCGCCGGCCCGGCCGATGGCGATGGGGAAGATGTTGGCCAGGCCGAGCCCGGTGAGGGCGAAGCCGGCCAGCGTGCCCCAGACGTACGGGGAGAAGGAGCCGAGCACCATCCCGGCGCACGCGGTCGCGCCGCCCGCGACCAGGGCCCGGTTCTGGCCGAGCCGCAGCAGCAGCGCGGTGCCGGAGAGCCGTCCGGCGGTCATGGCGAGGGCGAAGACGGAGTACCCGGCGGCGGCCAGGCCCGGGCCGGCGTCCAGGGACTCCTTGAGGTGCAGCGCGCTCCAGTCGGCCATGGCACCCTCGCCGTACGCGGTGCACAGCGCCATGAGCCCGAGCACGGCGACGAGCACCCGGACGCGGCCGGCGGGCAGCGCCGCGGCCGGCTCGTCCCCGCCGCCCGGCTCCGCCGTGCTCTCGGGGGCCGGCGGCGGCTTCGGGGCCGGGAGGGCGAGCAGCGCGCGCCCCGCGAAGGCGGTGACGGCCAGCCCGAGCAGCGCCAGCAGCAGCAGGTGCCGGGTGGGGGAGAGGTGCCCGGCGACGAGCGCGCCGAGCCCGGCGCCGAGCATCCCGCCGAGGCTGAACGCCGCGTGGAAGCTGGGCAGTATCGGCCGCCGCAGCGCGGCCACCAGGTCGACGGCGGCGCTGTTCATGGCGACGTTGATGGAGCCGAACGCAGCGCCGAACACCAGCAGGACCAGGCCGAGCGCGAGGGCGGAGCGGGTCAGCGGCGGCAGCACCACGCCGGCGCAGAGCAGCACGGCGGTGCCCACCGTGACCACGTGCGCACCGTAGCGGCGGATGAGGCCGCCGGTGAGCACCATGGTCGCCACCCCGCCCGCGGACACGCCGAGCAGCGCCAGGCCCAGGGCGCTGGGCGAGGCGCCGGTCTGGTCCTTGATGTCGGGGATGCGGACGACCCAGCCGGCGAAGACGAAGCCGTCGAGGGCGAAGAAGACGGTCAGGACGGTACGGAGACGGGCGAGCTGTGCTCCGGCGGGGCCGCGGGGCACGGTGCTGCCGCGCAGTGACCGGGGGAGCGCCGCCCGTATTTTGTTTAGCGTCGGCACAAAGACAGAATAGGAGTGTGACGCCGACTCGTACAAGGCCCGCGCGACCCGAGAGAGGCCGGAGCGCGCTGGGGCCCGCGCTGGAGCTCGTCCACACCGGCCGGGCGCCCACCCGCGCCGTGCTCACCGCCGAGCTGGGTGTGACGCGCGCCACCGCGGGCGCCGTCGCGGCGGAACTGGCGGCGCTCGGCCTGATCACCGTCGACTCCCGGCCCGCCGCCGCCGGACACCAGGGCCGCCCCTCGCACGGCCTGTCCGTGAACCCCGCGGGCCCCGTCGTGCTCGCCGCCCAGGTGCACGCGGACGGCTTCCGCGCCGCGCTCGTCGGGCTCGGCGGCCGCATCGTCGCCACCGCCCCCGGCTGCGGTACGGTCCCGGCCGACCCCGCGCACGTACTCGCGGCCGTCGTCGAGGAGGGCGCGAAACTGCTGCGTGCCACCGGGCGGCGGTGCGTGGGCGCCGGCCTCGCCGTGCCGTCCGCGGTCGCGGAGCCGGACGGTGAAGCGCTCAACCCGCTGCACCTCGCCTGGCCCGCGGGCGCGCCCGTACGCCGCATCTTCCGCGACTGCCTGACCGACTCCGGCATCGACTTCGCCGTCCCCCCGCGGGCGTTCACCGGCAACGACGTCAACCTCGCCGCCCTGGCCGAGCACCGCCACGGCGCCGGCCGCGGCTCCGCGCACCTGCTGTGCGTGGCCACGGGACACCGCGGCGTCGGCGGGGCGCTCGTCCTCGACGGGCGGCTGCACACCGGCAGCGCGGGCCTCGCGCTGGAGGTCGGCCACCTGACCGTCAACCCCGACGAGGGCCTGCCCTGCCACTGCGGCAGCCGCGGCTGCCTGGACGTCGAGACCGACCCGCTCGCGCTGCTCACGGCCGCCGGCCGCGCGCCGGGACCCGAGGTCTCGCTGCTCCAGCAGGCCCGTGACCTGGTACGCGACGAGTACGCGGACCCGGCGGTCGCCACCGCCGTCGCGCTGGTCGCGGACCGCCTCGGCCTCGGCCTCGCCGGCCTGGTCAACATCCTCAACCCCGACCGCATCATCCTCGGCGGCCTGCACCAGGTCCTGCTGGCCGCCGCCCCCGAGCGGCTGCGCGCCGTGGTGGCGGACCGCAGCCTGTGGGGCCGCAGCGGCGGCGTGCCGGTCCTGGAGTGCACCCTCGACCACAACAGCCTGGTCGGCGCGGCCGAACTCGCCTGGCAGCCGGTGCTCGACGACCCCCTCGGCGTACTGGAGCCGTGAGTCGCCGCCCGGCGCCGCCGGCCGTGCGGCAAGGTGGCCCGGGACGCCGGGGACACTGCGGTGCCGGAGCGGGACGGCCGCGCACCGATGACTTCCGGGCCCGGCCGCGGTCACACCTACCGGACCCCGGGTCCCACGGACCGGGGTCACCAGGTGACGACGAAGGAAAGGCGCCCCATGGCGAAGCTGCTGTACTCGGCCACCATGTCGCTCGACGGGTTCATCGCGGGGCCGGGAGGTGACATGTCCTGGCTCGCCGACCAGCTCGGGCCCAACCCGACGGTCGACGGGCTGATCCCGCAGGTCGGCTCGATCCTCTCGGGCGCCCGCAGTTTCCGCGGCGACGACCCGCACCGCGGCACCGAGAACGAGGGCGAGGCGTTCGGCGGCGGCTGGGAGGGACAGCAGTTCGTGCTCACCCACCACCCGCCCGCCGAGCCCGTCCCCGGCGTCACCTTCGCCGGCGACCTCGACACCGCGGTCACCGCGGCGAAGGCCGCCGCGGGCGACGCGTACGTGAACGTCATCGGCGCCGACGTCGCCCGCCAGTGCATCGAGGCGGGTCTGATGGACGAGGTGCTCGTGTTCACCGCACCGGTGTTCCTCGGCGGCGGCGTCCGGCTCTTCGACCGCCCCGGCGGCCCGCGGGTCCGGCTGGAGCAGATCCAGGTGACGGCCCTGCCGCACTGCACCGGGATCTGGCTGCGCGTCATCGGCTGAGCGCCGTACGGACCCTCCCGCCCCGGTCGCGAGCGGCCGCGGGCCGGACCGCCGTCCGGTCCGCGGCGCCCGCGCCGGTGGGGGGTGTGCCGCCCGCCCGGCCGGCCAGGTGCCGGGTCCGGCACGGCCGGGCGGGGCGGCTACGGAACCGCCGCCAGGCTGCGGGGAAGCGAGCGGACCCGATGCCGCACAGTCAACTCGCCACCCGTGGCCACCGGGAGGGCGCACACGCCACGACTGCGGGCGCGCACTTCACACCCCGTGTGAAAGGCCCTCGGTTACGCTGGCGAACACCCTGCTCGCGGGAGGGCACATGGAGCCCAACACCCTGCTCGACGCGGCACTCGACGAAGCCGGGATCTCCCACGCCGGGCTCGCCGCGCACGTCAACCGGGCCGGCGCCGCCCGCGGACTGCGGCTGCGCTACGAGCACACCGCCGTCGCCCGCTGGCTCAAGGGCCAGCGACCACGCGGCCAGGTGCCCGACCTCATCTGCGAGGTGCTCGCCGAGCGCCTCGACCGCCCGGTCACCCTGGACGACATCGGCTTCGGCGCCGCCGGCGGCCCCTCGGCCGCCGCACCGCTCGCCCGCTTCGTCGAGCGCGCCACCGCGCTGTGGCGCTCCGACGAGCAGCAGCACCCGCACGTCGTCGGCGCCCGCGCGCTCACCGGCACCCCCGCCGTCATCCCGGTGTGGGAGTGGGAGAACCCGCCGGAGGACGGCGACGTCTCCCGTACGGGCCCCGTGCACGTCAGCGAGGCCGACGTCACCACCCTCCAGGCCGCCCGTGCCCACTACGAGCAGATGTACCGCAAGGCCGGCGGCATGGCGACCCGCGCCCGCGTCGTGCGCTTCCTCAACTCCGAGGCGGCGCCGCTGCTGCGCGGCTCGTACGGCGATGACGTCGGCCGCCGGCTGCACCGGGCCACCGGCGGCCTCGTCGCCGTCGCCGGTATCTGCGCGTACGACTCGGACGCCCTCGGCCTCTCGCAGCGCTACTTCCACCAGGCGCTGCGGCTGGCCAAGGCGAGCGGGGACCGCGGCTTCGGCGCGTACGTCATCGCCATGCTCGTCAACCAGTCGCTGTTCCTCGGGGAGTACCGCCAGGCGGTGGCGTTCGCGGAGGCCGCGCTGCGGGCCGCGGACGAGGACGTCAGCCCCGCCCTGGCGGCCGATCTGTACGCGATGCAGGCCAAGGCGTACGCCTTCCTCGGCGACCGCTCGGGCACCCTGGCCTGCATCCGCCGCGCCGAGTCCGCCGCCGGACGGATCAGCGCACGCCGGGAGCCGGCCGAGACGGACTACGTCCAGCCGGGTCTGGTCAACGTGCAGGTCGCCGAGGCGCTCTTACGCATCGGCGACCTGCGCGCCGCCCGCGAACAGGCGGCGGCCGCCGTGCACCGGCCCGCACACGACCGGGGGCGGGTGCACCGGCTGGCGATTCTGAGCCACGTCGAACTGCGTCAGGGGGACGCCGAGGAGGCGGCGCAGGCGGCGCTGGAAATGGCAAGGGCGGCCAGAGGGATGGAGTCGCAGCGGCTGCGGGACAGGTTGCGCGCGGTCCGTCGCCATCTGACCGAGACCGGCGGAGGGGGGACCGCCGAGGCGGCAGAGCTGATCGACGCAGCGTTGCGCGTTCCGCTCTGAGACGGGGGCCGTCACCGCCACTGGACGGCGACTAGGGGGACTACGTGCGATGGAGGAATCTCAGGGAGCACACCGTGTACGAAAACCGCTGGTTCCGCGTCAACCTGGCCGACGTGGAACTCCCGGACGGGCGCCACCTTGACCACTACCTGATCCGCCTGCGACCCGTCGCCGTGGCGACCGCGGTCAACGAGGCGAACGAGGTGCTGCTGCTCTGGCGGCACCGGTTCATCACCGACGTCTACGGATGGGAGCTGGCCGCCGGGGTGGTGGAGGACGGGGAGGACCCCGCTGCCGCCGCCGCCCGCGAGATGGAGGAGGAGACCGGCTGGCGGCCCGGCCCGCTCACGCACCTGATGACCGTCGAGCCGTCCAACGGCCTGACGGACGCCCGGCACCTCATGTATTACGCCACGGAGGCGGTGCAGATCGGCGACCCCGAGGACGACTTCGAGTCCGACAGACGCGAGTGGGTGCCCCTGAAGGGGGTGCCCGACATGGTCGGCCGCGGCGAGGTGCCCGCGGCGAACATGGCCGCGGCGCTGCTGATGCTCCATCACCTCCGCCTCGGCGCCTGACCCGGCCGCACCCGGCCGCCGGCCCCGCGGCGGCGGGGCCGGCGGCCGGTGTCCGATGCCCGGGTACGCCGCTCAGCGCCCCAGGGCCTGCCATAAAGCCAGCACCATCGCGGCCGCGCCGGTCAGCGCGGCGATCGACGGCAGTGGCCAGCGCGAGTGCTCCAGCGAGGTGACGCGCGCCGTCAGCTCGTCGATCTCCCGCTCCATCTGCTGACTGCGCTGCGACAGCAGTGCGAGCCGTCCGTCGATGCGGGCCTGGCCCACGTCGAGGGAGCGCCTGATCTCGGCGAGCTCGGACACGACCGCACTCGTGTCGGGTTCGGTGGCCACGGTCTGCTCTCCTTTGTCCCGTCCGTGCCCCCGCGTCCACCTCCATGGAAGCGCTACCAGGGGGCGCACGGCAGCGTGTGGAGAGTGCATGTGCACGTGCAGCGGGCGCGCCCCGTGTGAATAGCTCACGCAGGGTGACGGCCGCGGGCGTACGGGCCGGCGCACGACCCCCGCGAAAAGCGCCGGGAAGCAGCCGCGGACCGCCCGCGTACTCCGCCGGGAGCAGGCCAGGTGCCGCTGGCCGTACGACGACCCGGACCCCCTCCGAGCGGGACTCTCGATGGTGTCAGCACCACGGAACCATCGAGGAGTTGAGAACGATGAACACCCTGGCGCACTGGAACGACGGCGGGCCCGGCCCGTGGATCCTGCTCTTCCCGCTCATGTGGGCGCTGGTCCTCGGCGGCCTGTTCTTCTTCGTCCGCCGGGTCGTCAGGCGCGGCCGCGGCGCACCCTGGCAGCGGTTCCGAGGCGGCCCCGGAGGTCCGGGCGGACCGGGCTACGGCGAGCAGTCGCCGATCGCGGTCCTCGGGCGGCGCTTCGCGGCAGGCGAGATCGACGAGGACGAGTACTGGCGCCGGCTGTCCGTGCTGAACGAGGAGTTCGGCCGCCGCGGCGAGGGCAAGGGCGGTGCGGCATGACATCCGCGACCGGCACCGCCCCCGTGGTCACCGGCGCGGCCGCCCGCGTCGTCGACGCGGCCAAGGTCTACGGCAGCGGCGACACCGAGGTCCGGGCGCTCGACGGCGTCGGTGTCGCCTTCCCGGCCGGGCAGTTCACCGCCATCATGGGCCCCTCGGGCTCCGGCAAGTCCACGCTGATGCACTGCGCCGCCGGGCTCGACACGCTCACCGCCGGCGCCGCCTTCATCGGCGACACCGAGCTGGGCAGGCTCGACGACAAGCGGCTGACGATGCTGCGCCGCGACCGGATCGGCTTCGTCTTCCAGGCGTTCAACCTGCTGCCGACGCTGACGGTCGCGGAGAACATCACGCTGCCGACGGACCTCGCCGGCCGCCGCGGCGACCCCGCGTGGATCGACTCCCTGATCGACGTGGTCGGCCTGCGCGACCGGCTGCACCACCGGCCCGCCGAGCTGTCCGGCGGTCAGCAGCAGCGCGTCGCCGTGGCCCGCGCCTTCGCCGGCCGCCCCGACGTGGTCTTCGCCGACGAGCCGACCGGCAACCTCGACTCGCGCTCCGGCGCCGAGGTGCTGGGGCTGCTCGCCGACACCGTGCGCGAACTGGGCCGCACCGTCGTCATGGTCACCCACGACCCGGTCGCCGCGGCCTACGCCGACGAGGTGGTCTTCCTCGCCGACGGCCGGCTGGTCGACCGCATGGCGGCGCCCACCGCCGACCGCGTACTGGACCGCATGCAGCGCTTCGTGGGCGAGAGCCCCCGTACGGCCCGTTCCCTGGACACCACCGCGGAGAGGAAGAGTTCGTCATGAGCGGCACCCGCGCGTCGCTGCGGCTGAGCATGGCCGGGCTGCGCACGCACAAGCGGCGGTTCGCCGGCACGTTCTTCGCCGTGCTCCTCGGCGTCGCGTTCCTCGGGGGCACCCTCGTCATGGGGGACACCCTGAGGTCCAGCTTCGACGCCATGTTCGGCCGCGCCACCAGCGGTACGGACGCGGTGGTGCGCGGCGACGACATGATCACCACGCCCGGCGAGTCGTTCGGCACCCGGCGGACCGTCCCCACGGAACTGGCGGACGAGATCGCGGGGATGCCGGGCGTCGCCGCGGCCGAGCCCCGTATCGAGGGCCCCGGCCAACTCCTCGACAAGGACGGCGAGCCGGTGGGCGGCGGGGGCCCTCCGACCCTGGCCGGCAACTGGATCGCCGACGAGGACCTGAACTCGTACCAGATCGCCGAGGGCCGCGCGCCCGAGCGTTCCGGTGAGGCGGTCGTCAACCGGGGCGCCGCGAGCGACGCCGGCCTCGGGATCGGCGACACCACGACCGTGCGCACCCCCGACCCGCTGAAGGTGACGATCGTCGGGATCTCCACCTTCGGCGGCGAGGACGCCATGGGCCAGACCAGCTTCACGGCGCTGACCCGGGCGGACGCGGAGAAGTACCTGACGGCCGAGCCGGGCCGGGCCACCAGCATCCAGGTCCGCGCGGGCCCGGGGCAGAGCCAGGCCGAGCTGGTCGACTCCCTGTCCCCGGTCCTGCCCGACGGCATCGAGGCCGTCACCGGGCAGGAGGTCACCGAGGAGAACCAGGACCAGATCGCGGGCCAGTTCCTCAGCGGCTTCACCGCCGGCCTGCTCGGCTTCGCGGGCGTGGCCATGCTGGTCGCGACGTTCAGCATCTACAACACGTTCGCGATCGTCGTCGCCCAGCGCACCCGCGACAACGCCCTGCTCCGCGCGCTCGGCGCCACCCGGCGCCAGGTCGTGGGCCAGACGATGGCCGAGGCCCTGGTCGTCGCCGTGCTCGCCTCGCTCGTCGGCCTCGCCGGCGGCGTGGGAATCGCGGCCGGGCTCCAGGCGCTGTTCCCGGCGGTCGGCTTCCCCTTCCCCGACGGCGACCTGGTGATCAGCGGGCTGTCGCTCGTGCTGCCGTTCGCCACCGGCGTCGTGGTGTGCCTGGCCTCCGCGCTGGCGCCGGCGGTCCGCGCCGGCCGCACGTCGCCGCTGGCGGCGCTGCGCGAGACGGCCGTGGACGACTCCGGCTCCTCGCGGGTACGGGCCGTCGTCGGCGGCGTGCTCACCGCCGCGGGCGCCGCGTTCACGGTGTACGGCGCGTCCTCCGGCCCGTCGGTGATGCTGACGGTCGCCGGCGCGGTGGTCACCCTCGCCGCGTTCGTGGTGCTGGGCCCGGTGGCGTCCTCGTACGCCGTACGGATCCTCGGCGCCCCGCTGCGCCGCATGAACGGCCGCCTGGCCAGGCGCAACGCGCTGCGCAGCCCGAAGCGCACCGCGGCCACCGCGACCGCGCTGATGATCGGCGTCGCCGTGGTGTCCCTGTTCACGGTCTTCGGCGCCTCGCTGAAGTCCACGATGGACCAGACCGTCTCGCGCGCCTTCGCCGGTGACGTGGCGGTGCGGGTGCCGGCCTTCGGGCCGGAGAGCGGTGCGCTGAGCCCGAAGGTCGCCCCGGCGGTCGCGGAACTGCCGGAGGTCGAGCACGCGCTCGGCCTGGGCGCCGGCGTGGCCCGGGTGGAGGGCGACGGGCGGGCGCTGACCGTCACCGATCCCGGGCGGATGGGCGACGTGCTGGACCTCGGCGCGGTCCGGGGCAGTCTGTCGGACCTGGGCACGGACGGGGTCGCGGTCTCCGGGAGCGAGGCGGACGACCACGGCTGGAAGGTCGGCAGCACCGCGGACTTCACCTTCACCGACGGCGAGAAGCAGGCGTTCACCGTACGGGCCGTCTACGACCGGGCGGACCTGGCCGGCGACTACGTCCTCACCCGCGAGGCGTGGGAGCCGCACCGGATGCAGGACTCCGACTCGCTGGTCGCGGTCGCGTTCAGGGACGGCGTGGCCGAGGCGGACGGCAAGGCGGCGGTGGAGGGGGTCGCCGAGCGGTACGGCAACCCGGAGGTGCAGACGCGGGACGAGTTCGCCGAGTCCTCGGCGGCGGGCGTCGACATGATGCTCACGCTGGTCTACGCACTGCTGGCGCTCGCCGTGCTCATCGCCCTGCTGGGCATCGCCAACACCCTGACCCTCGCCGTGCACGAGCGGACCCGCGAACTGGGCCTGCTCCGCGCGGTCGGCCAGACCAGGTCGCAGCTGCGCGCGATGGTCCGGTGGGAGTCGGTGCTCGTCGCCGCCTTCGGCACGGCGGGCGGGCTGACGCTCGGCGCGTTCCTCGGCTGGGCCATGACGAAGGCCACGGACTCCTCGGGCGACGGGGTGTTCACGGTGCCGCCGGCGCAACTGGCGATCGTGGCCCTGGTCGGCGTCACGGCGGGAGCCCTGGCGGCCTGGCGGCCGTCCCGGCGCGCGGCGAAGCTGGACGTCCTGGGCGCGATCGCCACGGAGTGACCTGCGGTCCGCACGTCCGGCGTGGCGGTGGCCCCGTCCGGCTCCCACGGGAGCCGGACGGGGCCACCGCGTCGCAGTGCCGCGGGGCCGCAACGACCTCCGGGAGCGCGACGGCGCGCGTGCGCAAGTATCGGCCGCCCGCCGCCCGCCGCCCGCCGCCCGCCGCCCGCCGCGTGGCGGTCCGGACAGGCCGTGCGCCGGCACCGGCCGTCGCGGCCCGCGGGGCACGTCGGGGCCGGGCGAAGGGCCGTCGCCGTACGGCGAGGTCCCGGCGGCGTGCATGGCGGTCCGGCGGCGGTGGCGCGCAGGCGGTATGTCTGCTCCGGCTCTGCGCCCGTACCTCCGCCTCCGGTCCGCGCGGAGCGTCTCCGCAGGCGGAGCCGGCCGGCCGGACGCCGCGTGGCCACCGTCCTGCTCCGGGGCCGGAGGCCGGCACGCCGCAGCACCGCACCGCACTCGTCCGCCCCGGTCCGCGGCGCCGGCCGCGGTGTGCCCGTACGTCCGCCTCCGCCTCCGCGGAGCGGGAACGTCAGCCGAAGTGCGCCGCTCCGCCCGCCTGGCCGCGCGCAGCGCGTACCGCTTCGAGGAAGTCGCCCGCCGCCTTCTCGCCCGACTCCTCGTTCCTGCCCCGTTCGCCCGTCAGCGTCAGGACGTACTGCCTGCCGTTGACCGACGCCAGCGCGCGGTCGCCGCGGCCGAACCACGGCCGGGCCGCACGCACCTCCGCCACCGGGGCGCTGTCGATCTGGGTGCCGTAGCTGGTGAGCAACTCCAGCCGGCCGTCCTTGATATGCACCTGCCCCGCCCGGGTGAGCGAGCGCAACCAGCGCCCGATCCGCACCCCGCGAGCCGTGTACTCCGTCTCCGCCACGCCGACCCTCCTCGGCTCCCCCACAGCGCTCCCCCTGGAGCGATGAGCGCGCATGGGCGGCACCCCCCGCGACCGCGGGCGGTACCAGCACTCCTGCCAGTGTGCCCACGACCGGCCGAGGTGGCCAGAGGCCCCGCATATGATCGGGGCGTGAGCGCCAGCGCACCATCCCCGGCCGCCGCCCCCGGCGGCGCCCTCCCCACCCTCGACGTCGACCGCAGCGACCCGGACGCGCGCGCCTGGCTGCAGGAGGCCGTCCGGAAGGTGCAGGCCGACGCCAACCGCACCGCCGACACCCACCTGCTCCGCTTCCCACTGCCCGAGCGCTGGGGCATCGACCTGTATCTCAAGGACGAGTCCACGCACCCCACCGGCAGCCTCAAGCACCGCCTCGCGCGCTCGCTCTTCCTCTACGGCCTCTGCAACGGCTGGATCCGCCGCGGCAAGCCCGTCATCGAGGCGTCCTCCGGCTCCACCGCCGTCTCCGAGGCGTACTTCGCCGACCTCATCGGCGTGCCCTTCATCGCGGTGATGCCGCGCACCACCAGCAGCGAGAAGACCCGCCTCATCGAGTTCCACGGCGGCACCTGCCACCTGGTGGACGACCCGCGGACGGTGTACGAGGAGTCCGCCCGGCTGGCCGAGGAGACCGGCGGCCACTACATGGACCAGTTCACCTACGCCGAGCGGGCGACCGACTGGCGCGGCAACAACAACATCGCCGAGTCGATCTACACCCAACTGCGCCTGGAGCGCTTCCCCGAGCCCGCCTGGATCGTCGCCACCGCCGGCACCGGCGGCACGTCGGCCACCATCGCCCGCTACGTGCGCTACCTCCAGTACGACACCCGCGTCTGCGTCGCCGACCCGGAGAACTCCTGCTTCTTCGCCGGCTGGGAGAGCGGCGACCCGGACGTCACCGTCGACCGCGGCTCACGCATCGAGGGCATCGGCCGCCCCCGCATGGAGCCCAGCTTCCTGCCCGCCGCCATCGACCGGATGATGAAGGTCCCCGACGCGGCCACGGTCGCGGCGGTACGCGCCCTGGAGCGGGGCATCGGCCGCCGCGCGGGCGGCTCGACCGGCACCGGGCTGTGGAGTGCGCTGAAGATCGTCGGGGAGATGGTCGCCGAGGGCAGGGGCGGCAGCGTCGTCACGCTGATCTGCGACCCGGGCGACCGCTACCTCGACAAGTACTACTCCGACGACTGGCTCGCCGGGCAGGGCCTCGACATCGGCCCGTACGCCGCGCACCTCGACGCCTTCCTCGCCACCGGCCGCTGGTCCTGCTGACCGCCCCAACGGCCCGGCGGCCGGGCCGGCCGCCCGCTCCTCAGCCGTCCGCCGGCTCCTGCGGCTCGCCGGCGACCACGACCTCCGGCAGGTGCTCCGCCATCTCCGCGCGCGCCTCCGGGCGCACCCCGGGGTCCGTGACCAGCGCGTCGACCGCTTCCAGCGAGGCGAACGAACTCAGGCCCACCGTGCCCCACTTGGTGTGGTCCGCGACCACCACGACCCGGCGCGCCGCCCGCACCAGGTGCCGGTTCGTCTCCGCCTCGGCCAGGTTCGGCGTGGAGAGGCCGGCCTGCACCGATATGCCGTGCACCCCGATGAACAGCACGTCGAAGTGGAGCGTGCGGATCGCCTGGTCCGTCACCGGGCCGACCAGCGAATCCGACGGCGTACGCACCCCGCCGGTCAGCACCACCGTCGCGCCGCGCGCCCCCGGCTGCTGCGCCGCGTAGAACACGTCGGCGACGCGCACCGAGTTGGTGACCACCGTCAGGTCCGGCACCTCCACCAGATGCCGCGCCAGGGCGAACGTCGTCGTCCCGCCGGAGAGGGCGATGGCCGCGCCCGGCGCCACCATCTGCGCCGCCGCGCGGGCGATCTCCTCCTTCGCGCCCGTCTCCCGGGACGACTTGGCCTCGAAGCCCGGCTCGTGCGTGCTCGCCTCGGCGAGCGGGACCGCACCGCCGTGCACCTTCTCCACGACCCCCTGGCGCGCGAGCGCGTCGAGGTCGCGCCTGATGGTCATGTCCGAGACGTTCAGCCGGCGCGTCAGCTCGTTCACCCGCACCCCGCCGCGGCGCCGCACCTCGTCCAGGATGAGGGCCCGGCGCTGCTCCGCGAGCAGGTTCTGGTTGTCGCTCACGCCGTCCGCCCTTCGTCCCGGGGTCGCTTGTCCGGGTCATCCTCCCATGCGGGTACGACACGCGGCCGCGGGTGTTCGCCCACCGGGGGGCGCCCGCGTCACGATTCTGCTTCGCCTCCCGCGGGGGAAGCTGTACGGGACGGCCGATCCCGGGATGCTGGTCACTCGGCACTGACCGCAGGACGGCACGGGGGGCGAGAGGGCATGCAGCCGGAGGCGCTGAGCGCCAGGGGGCGCACACCGCTGGGCAAGGCGGACGGATCGGCCGGCAGGGGCGGCGGGGCGCAGCCGGCGCTGGAGTTGCTGGTCCACGGGGTGGGCGGGGCCACCCCGGAGGAGATGCTGGGGGACCCGCGCACGGAGTTGGTCACCGGCGACCGCACGGCCGGCATCCACCGCCGCAGGGACGACGTCCGGGCGGAGGAGCCGGAAGCCGAGCCGGCTGGGGGGCCGGCGGAGGAGGGGGCCGGGGACGGGCGCGGGGAAGGCGGCGGATCCCGTACGGAGCCGGTGCAGGAGGCGTACTGCTGGTCGAACCTCACCTCGGGCAACGGCGCCCGCGCGCTGTGGCTCGTCCTGCTCCCGTTCATGATCGCCAACCTCGTGCACTGGATGCGCCCCGCGGCTCCCTCCGGGCACCGCGCCCACCGGGCGTACGACGTGCTGGTGCGGATCTTCGCGCTCACCCTCACCGTGCAGCTCGTGCTGGCCGCCGGCGAGGTGACCCTCGACCTGCTGGCCTGGCAGTGCGCGGGCAGCGCGCACTGCACCGCCGACAAGTCGTGGCTCGGCTTCATGTCCGCCGGCGACGGCGGCTGGTTCGGAGGGCCCGGCCGGCGGCTCGCGCTGGGCGCTCTGGTGCCCGTACTGCTGACCGCCCTGCTGTGGTGGCTGTCGCGGCGCACCTGGAGCATCTACGAGTCGGCCAAGCCCTCGCCGCGCGCCGGCGCCCCCGGCGCCGCCGCGGGCGAGCAGTCCGCGCTGTCCCTGCCCGGCTTCTGGTACGGGCGCCGGCTGGTGGCCCGGCTGCGGGCGGCGCACACCGCCACGGGGCTGCTGGCCGTCGCCTCCGCGCTCGTCGTCGTCACCGCCGCGGCCGACGAGGACACCGGCGGCGGGCTGCGGGCCGCAGGCTGGGTGCTCGGCGCCCTGATCGCCGCCGGCTGGATCGCCGTCCTCGCCCTGGTGTGCCGCTCGGGCCGCACCGAGGCGGAGCCCGACATGGGCGAGGACCGCCGCGCCGTACGGGCCCTGCCCGTTGCCGCGCTCGCGCTGCTGGCGGCCGTGCTCGTGCACACCGCCTGGTCCCGGCCCGACTGGACCTCCTCGGGGCGGCTGCCCGGCACGTCGGTCTTCAGCGGCCTGGCCCTGACGCAGGGCGTGCTCGCCGCCGGGCTCGCGGTCACCGGCTGGCTCCTCCAGCGCCGCGCCACCGGCGAGCCGCCCGCGCTGCGCGGCCTCGCCGGCGCGTGCGTCGCGCTGCTCGCCAGCGCCGTGGCCGGGGTCTTCTCCGGCGGCGTCGCCCAGCGCGTCGCCGACTGGCTGGACCGCGGCGCCACCCCCGGCGAGAACGGCCCGCTCGCCGGCCCGCCCGTGGTGCTGTCCTGGCAGGCCACCGCGATACCGCTGATCGCCCTGCTCGTGCTGCTGCTGGCCCTGGCCGGCGCCTGGCGGGTCTGGGTGCTGCGCCGCCGGATCGCCACCGAGGTCGCCGGGCTCTACCCCACCGAGCACCGGTACACCGGGGACAACGACCCGCGCACCGGCCGCATCGCCGGCGCCATCGCCCGCGCCCGGCTCACCGACGACGCGGCGCCCGCGATCGGCGCCGCCGCGCTCGCCACCCTGGTCCTCGGCGCGGGCGCCGTGCTCGGCGCCTGGCTCCACGACGAGGTTCCCGGCAAGGCCGCGCAGGGCGCCCCCGGCCCGCTGCCGGGGCTGGCCCAGACCGGGCAGGCGCTCGGCTCCTGGATGATGGGCGCCGGGGTCATCCTGCTGCTGGCCATGGGCCGGCAGGCGTACCGGGACCCCAAGTCCCGCCGTACGATCGGGATCCTCTGGGACGTCGGCACCTTCTGGCCGCGCGCCGCCCACCCCTTCGCGCCCCCCTGCTACGCCGAGCGCGCCGTGCCCGACCTCGCCTGGCGGACCAGTACCTGGACCACCCGCACCGGCGGCTGCCTGGTCATCTCCGGGCACTCCCAGGGCAGCGTGCTCGCCGCCGCGGCGGTCTGGCAGCTCGACCCGGACATCCGCGGCCGGGTCGCCCTGCTGACGTACGGGTCACCGCTGCGCCGGCTCTACGGGCGGTGGTTCCCCGCGTACTTCGGCGACCGGGCGCTGGCCGGACTGGACGACCAGACGCACGCCTGGAAGAACCTGTGGCGGCTGACCGACCCCATCGGCGGGCCGGTGCGGCCCACGACTCCCGACGGGCGGCCCAGCGACGTCGACCGCAAGCCGCTCAAGGACCCGCTGGCCTTCGAGCGCACCCCGGAGCACCCGCTGCCCGCCGCGATCAACGCGCACTCCGACTACCAGGCCGACCCGGCCTTCGCCGTCGAACGCGCCGAACTGCTCGCCCGCATCGCCGTCGCGCCCGCCGCGCCCCCGGAGGAGTGGCCGCGGCGGGTGCCGCGGCCCGCGGGGGAGCCGGACGCGGAGACGGCGGGCGGCGCGCCTCAGGGGAGCACCGGGATGTCGTCCGCGTAGAGGAGCGTCAGCTCGTCGGTCGTGGGGTCCGGAAGCTGGGCCACGCGGCCGGCGTGCCGCTCCACCATCGCCTCGAACGTCTGGCGCGCGGTGCGGCCGTTGCCGAAGCCGGCGCCCTTGGGGATCACGGTGAAGTACTTCAGCAGCGCCTCGTCCGTACCGTCGCCGAGCCGGTACTCGTGCTCCTCGGCCTGCTGCGTGACTATCCGCAGCAGTTCCTCCGCGGTGTAGTCGCCGAAGGTGATGGTGCGGGAGAAGCGCGAGGCCACACCCGGGTTGACGGCGAGGAACCGCTCCATCTCCGTGGTGTAGCCGGCGGCGATGACCACGACGGACTCGCGGTGGTCCTCCATCAGCTTCACGAGCGTGTCGATGGCCTCGCGGCCGAAGTCGCGGCCGGAGTCCTCGGGCGCCAGCGCGTACGCCTCGTCGATGAACAGGACGCCGCCGTGGGCCCGTTCGAACGCCTGCTGGGTGCGGATCGCCGTCGAGCCGATGTGCTCGCCGACGAGGTCGACCCGGGAGACCTCGACGAGGTGCCCGCGCTCCAGCACGCCCAGCGACGACAGGATCTCGCCGTACATCCGCGCCACGGTCGTCTTGCCGGTGCCGGGGGAGCCGGTGAAGACCAGGTGGCGGCGGACCGACGCGGCCTTCAGGCCCGCCTGCCGGCGCCGCCGGCCGACCTCGATCATGTCGGTCAGCGCCCGCACCTCGCGCTTGACGTTCTCCAGCCCCACCAGCGCGTCCAGCTCCGCCAGCACCTCCCGGGCGGGGCGCGCCTCGGGCTGCGCCTCGGCCACCGGCCGCACGCCGCCCGCCGCGCCCGCCTGCTGCGGCGCGAACGCGCCGAGCAGGCCGTCCGGTTCCGGCTCGGTGCGGGCGGCCGGCACGGTGGGGCGGGCGCTCGCCGTCTCCGCGCTCTCGTCGCTCGTGCAGTCCGCCACCACGGGGCCGCCGCCGGAGCCCTCGGGGGCGGCCGGGCCCGCGTCCGCGAACTCGTAGCCGCCGCGCGCGCAGCGCTCCGTACGGCAGCGGGTCAGGGCCGTACGGCAGCCGTCGATGACGTGGAAGCCGTAACCGAGGCTCCCGGTGACCCGGCAGCCGGTGAACGAGCCGCGCCCGGCGGCCGAGACGAACACCCCGGCCTCCGTGGGCGAGGTGATCGTGCAGCCCTCGACCGCGGGGTCGGCGCCCTTGGTGACGATGATCCCCGAGGCGACGGAGTCGACGGTGGTGTCCCGCACCGTGCCGCCGCTGCCGTGGTCGCGGAACCACGCGCCGGTCGCGGCGTCCCGGATCCGGCACTGCTCCAGCGCGACCGTCGCGCCGTCGCTCACCGACACGGCCGTGCCGCGGATCTGCGCGAGGTCGGTGTCGCTCGCCTCGACCACCGAGCCGCGGTCGAGGACGACGAGTGCGTCGGGCACGTCGTGCACCCGGCAGGACGTGAACGACGCGGCGGCGCCGTCGGACACCCACACCGCCGGGTAGTCGCCGGTGCTGTCGTGGACCTCGCACTGCGCCGCCTCCGCGCGCGTGCCGGCGTCCCACACCGAGAGGCCGTTGCGGCCGAAGCGGCGCACGGTGACCCGCGCCAGCCGCGCCTGCGCGCGTGAGCGCAGGTCCACGGCGTTCTCCGGGACGTCGTGGACCTCGCAGTCGGTGAGCTTGACGACGGCCTCGGTGTCCAGCGAGATGCCGTCGCCGGAGGTGCGGTGCACCGTGCAGTCCGTCAGCTCCCCGGAGGCGCGGGACGTCAACTGCACGCCGGCGCCCTTGATCTCGTAGACCTCGCAGCCCACCGCCTCGACCGTGCTGCCCTCGCCCGTGAGGAGCAGCCCGGCGCCGCCCGCGTGGTGGATGCGGCACTGCGACAGGTGCGCGCTCGAACCGCCGCGCACCGCGATCCCGCTGCGCCCTGCGGCCAGTACCTCGCAGCCCTCCAGCGCGCCGCCGGACCCGTCGGCGAACGTGACCCCCGTACCCGCCGGGTTGTCCACGGCACAGCGGCGGACCGTGGGCCGGGCGTCGCCGCGGACCTCTATGCCCGCGGCGGAGCGCGTCACGACCCGAAGCCCCGTCAGCTCCGGCCGGCCCGCCTCCACGAGCACCGCCGGGACCGCCGCGTCCTCCCCCTCGACGTGCAGTCCCTCGACGACGGCCGACGCCCGGACGGTCAGCGCGACCCCGTCGGCCGGTGCGATGCGGACGGAGCCGACCGCGCCGCCCGGGCCGCGCAGCGTCACCGCCCGCTCCAGCACGACGTTCTCCCGGTACGTGCCCGGGGCCAGCGACAGCACGTCGCCGTCCCCCGCGGCCTCCAGGGCCGCGGCGAGCGACCCGTACTCCCCGGTGCGCCGGCGCCATCGCCCGGCCCGTACGGAGCCGGTGTGCGTGACCTGGACGGAGCCCTGTGCCATGTCCTGCTCTGCCCCCACCTCGTGCGTCGGCTTGGCTGGGGCACCACCGTAGCGCGCGCGGCGGGTCCGGCCTGCCACTGTCAGGCCGGACTACGGCTCAGTAGCGCTGTCCGTCCTGGTAGTACGGGCGGGCGTACTGGTCCGCGTACGTCTGCGGGGACGCCGGCCGCGCGGGCTGGGCCTGCTGCGGCGGCGCGGGCCGCGGGGCGACGGGGCGCATCGCCTCGTACCCGGGCGGCGCCGACTGCTGCTGCGGGCGCGGCTGTTGCGGCTGGGGGCGCTGCTGCTCGTACCCCTGGTCCCAGCGGGGCGGCTGCGCCTGCTGCGGGACGAACGGCTGCGGCGGGGCCGGCTGCGGGGCCGGCTGGTGGCCGTAGACCGGGGGCTGCGGGTGCGCCAGGTGCGTCCCGTGCGGCTGGTGGGGGTGCGGCGCGGGCGCGGGGGCCGGCGCCGGCACCGGGGCGGGCGGCAGCGCGGCGCGGGGCGCGGGCAGGGCCGGCAGGTGGGGGCCGGAGTCGTACGAAGGGACCCGGATCGGGGCGATCTGGGGGGTACCCCGCTCTTCGACCAGACTGTCGTAGATCGGGGTGTCAGGGAAAGGCGACGCGGCATAGTAGCCACTGCCGTACGGGCGGGGGGAGGTCATACCCCATAAGTTAAGCCCACGATGTGGTCGTTGGGGAGACCGATAAGAGGGTTGTTTCGCGGGATCGAGTAACCGACCCTTATCAATGCGTGTCAACAAGGGCAAAGCGGGCTTCTCGTCGTGTTGAGATTCTGTAAAGAGCAGGTGGACGGGGGGAGTTGGGCTACTCACGCGTAGGTCACGCGTACGTTCTGCCCTTCCAGGCGGCGCCCTTGCCGCGGTGGTGCCGTACGGCCGAGTCGACCGTCATGAGCAGATACAGCCCGGCGGTGAACGGCAGCAGCGCGGCGGCCCACGGCGGCTGCCCGTAGTACCTCAGCACGGGCAGGTACGTGCCCGCCATCACCGCCCACGCGAGTGTCCCCGCCACCGCGACGGCGGGCGCGCCGCCGAGGAGCCCGGCGGCCAGGGCCAGCGGCGGCACGAGGTACACGAGCGCGAGCCCGCCGACGGCGGCGGCCAGCAGCAGCGGGTTGTGCCGCAGTTGGGCGTACGCGCTGCGCGAGACCATGCTCCACAGCTCGGCCAGCCGCGGGTACGGCCGCACGCTGTCGACCCGTTCGGCGAGGCCCAGCCAGATCCGCCCGCCGGTGCGCTTGACCTCCCGCGCCACCGACACGTCGTCGATGAGCGCCCCGCGCACCGCCTCGGGGATCCCCGCCCGGCGGGCGGCGTCCGCCTTGAGCAGCACGCAGCCGCCGGCCGCGGCGGCGGTCCTGCCGCCGGCGCGGTTGACCCAGCGGAACGGGTAGAGCTGGGCGAAGAAGTACACGAACGCCGGCACCACCAGCCGCTCCCAGCCGGTCGCGGTGCGCAGCCGGGCCATCTGCGACACCAGGTCGTACCCGCCGGCCTCGGCGGCGGCGACCAACTCCCGCAGGCTCTCGGGCCGGTGGGCGATGTCGGCGTCGGTGAGGAGCAGGTACTCGGCGTCGGCCCGGTACGCCAGCTCGATCCCGTGCCGCAGCGCCCACAGCTTCCCGGTCCATCCCGGCGGGGGCTCGCCGGGTGAGGAGACGGTGAGGGGCAGGGCGCCTTCACCGGCTTCCGCGGCGAGCGTGCGGGCGGTCCCTGCGGTGCCGTCGGTGCTGCCGTCGTCGACGAGGAAGACCTGCGCGGACCCCGGGTACGACTGCGCCAGCAGGGTGGGCAGGCTGTCCGGCAGCACGGCGGCCTCGTCCCGCGCGGGCACGACCACGGCCACGGCGGGCCACTGCGCGGGCGGCGGCCGGCGGGGCAGCCGGACGTCGGTCCGCCAGAAGAGCCCCTGCCCGAGGAGCAGCCAGGCCCAGGCGAGCAGCGAAAGCAGGGCGGTCCACGACAGAAGAGTCACGCACCAAGTCTCCCGCGCGGCCTCCGCCGGGGCGAGCACCGCGGGGGCGTGCCGCCGCAGGCGGCCGGGCCGGGCCGGGCGGAGGCACTAAAGTGACCGGCGTGAAGATCGCGCTTGTGGATTCCGGGCTGGGGCTTCTGCCCGCCGCCGCCGCCGTGCGGCGGCTGCGGCCCGACGCCCGGCTGGTGCTGTCCTCCGACCCCGACGGCATGCCCTGGGGGCCGCGCGAGCCCGCGGATCTGGGCGAGCGGGTGCTCGCCTGCGCGCGGGCCGCCGCCGCGTACGGGCCGGACGCGCTCGTCGTCGCCTGCAACACCGCCTCCGTACACGCCCTGCCCGCCCTGCGCGCGGAGCTGGAGCCCGCGCTGCCCGTCGTCGGCACCGTGCCCGCCGTGAAGCCCGCCGCCGCCCGCGGCGGCCCGCTGGCCGTCTGGGCGACGCCCGCCACCACCGGCAGCGACTACCAGCGCCGGCTGATCCGCGACTTCGCGGGCGGCGCAGCCGCCACCGAGGTGCCCTGCCCCGGCCTCGCCGACGCCGTCGAGCACGGCGACGAGGCCGCCGTCGACGCCGCCGTCGCCGCGGCCGCCGCGCGCACCCCCCGCGACGTCACCGCCGTCGTCCTCGGCTGCACCCACTACGAGCTGGTGGGCAAACGCATCCTCGCCGCCGTCCGGCAGCCCGCCGCCCCGGCCCCCGCGCTGTACGGCTCCGCCGACGCCGTCGCCGGGCAGGTCCTGCGCCGCATCGGCGCCGCGCCGGACCCGGCCGCAGCGCCCTCCGGCGACCTCACCGTCCTCCTCTCCGGCCGCCCCGGAGCCCTGCCGCCCGCCGCCCTCGGCTACGCCGAGGGGCGCCTGCTGGCCGGCGTCCCGGCCCCCTCCGGGGCCGTACCCGGATAGCCGCCGGAGGACTGCCCCCGCCGCCCGGCTGGCGTACTCTCGGTGGCATGAAGGACGACCGCCCCCGTGTGTGGACCGGGCGGGCCACGAACCGTGTGCAGTGGCTGCTCGCCCTGATCGGCGCTGCCTGTATGGCCCTCGGCATCGAGCTGGCCGTCGCGCAGCCCTGGACCGGCGGGCTCGCCCCCCTGGTCATGTCCGTCGTCGGCTGCATCGCCGCCGGCCTTCTGGTCCTGGCCGGCACCGTGGCCTTCGTGCACGTCGCGGTAAGTGTCGACGAGCACGCCCTGGAGA
The DNA here is from genome assembly GCF_020400605.1 of Streptomyces aculeolatus. Lineage (GTDB taxonomy): Bacteria > Actinomycetota > Actinomycetes > Streptomycetales > Streptomycetaceae > Streptomyces > Streptomyces aculeolatus. The sequence continues at coordinate 133,626 of NZ_JAINRD010000009.1, forward strand.
TCCGCTGCGGCCACTTCGGGCTGCCGCGCCGCCGCATCCCGCTCACCGAGGTGCTCTCCGCCGACTTCGAGCCCCGGGTCACCCCGCGGCACTGGGGCGGCTGGGGCTACCGCTGGCGCCCCGGCAAGGGCACCGCCGTGGTCGTCCGGCGCGGCGAGGGCGTGGTGCTGCGCCTCGCGAACGACCACGACTTCACGATCACCGTCGACAACGCGGAAGAGGCCGTACGCGCCATCCGCGACCGCCTGCGCCACACCCTCGGCGGCGGTGCCGCGGAGGCGTAGTCCGCCGGTCACACCGTGTTTCCCGGCGGCCCGCAGGGCCCGTTTACGCTTACCGCCATGGCGACACCCGACTTCATCCGCGAGCTGCGCGCGACCGCCGGCCAGCAACTGCTCTTCCTCCCCGGCGTCAGCGCCGTCGTCGTCGACGGCGGGGGGCGGGTGCTGCTCCACCGGCGCGCCGACACGGGCCGCTGGTCGATCATCGGCGGCATCCCGGAGCCGGGTGAGCAGCCCGCCCGTACGGCGGTCCGCGAGGTGTACGAGGAGACGGGCGTCGTGTGCACCGCGGAGCGGGTCGTGGGCGTGGAGGGGCTGGACCCGATCCAGTACCCGAACGGCGACAAGTGCCAGTTCATGGACATCGCGCTGCGCTGCCGCGCGACGGGCGGCGAGGCGCGGGTCAACGACGACGAGGGGCTGGAGGTCGGCTGGTTCGAGCCGGACGGGCTGCCTGCGGACCTGGAGGACTTCGCCCGCCACCGGATCCGGCTGGCGCTGTCGGACGGCCCGACGTGGTTCGCGGAGGCGGCGGTCCCGGGCGCGTAGCCGGCGGTCCCGGGCGCGGGGTGCCGGCCGTGCCACCGGACGTACGCCCGCACGCCCCGCCGCGCCGCGGCAGGACCGGGCGCGTTCCGGCGCCTCGTGCCCTGCCCGCGCAGGACCCGGCCGCGGCGCCCGCGCCCGTACCCCGTCAGCCGCCCTGCGCCGCCGCCGTCAGCTCCGCCAGCAGCTCCTCGCCGCCCCACCGCCGCGGCTCTGCCGACTTCCGCGACTCCGCCTCCAGGACCAGCTCCGTCAGCCGCGCGTTCGCCGGCGCCGCCGTCCCGTGGCGCGCCGCCAGCACCGTCACCTCGCCCTGCAGCGTGTCGATCTCCGTGGGGCGGCCCCGCTGCAGGTCGTCCCACATCGACGAGCGGGCCTGCGCGTCCACGCGCAGCGTCGCCGCCGCCAGCCGGCGGAAGAGCCAGTCCGGCAGGCCCAGCACCAGCGGCGTGAGGCCGGGCGGGATCGGGCCCAGGCGGGCGGGGGCCAGGTTCGCCGCGCGGAAGGCGGCCAGCGCCTCGCGCTGGCAGAGCGCCAGGCAGGCGCGGTACGCGCGCTGCCCCAGCTGCTCCCGCAGCGGCAGCCCGGACAGCGCGTTGATCGCGTTGTTGAGGTTCATCAGCAGCTTCGCGTGCTGCACGTCGGGCATGTCGTCGCGCTGCTCGACCTCGAGGCCCGCCTGCGCCATCGCCACCACCAGCGGCGCCGAGCGCTCACCCCCGTCGACCATCAGCACGCCCGCCGTGCCCTGGTGGTACACGCCGGGTGCCGCCTGCACCACGTTGTACGGGACCATGCCCGCCAGCACCGTCCGCCCCGGCAGCCCTTCGCGCAGCAGCCCGGGGTTGCGCAGCCCGTTCTGGAAGCTCACCACCGCCGCGCCGGGTGCCAGGTGCCCGGCCAGCTCACGGGCCGCCTGCTCGGTGGCGGCGGACTTCACGGTCACCAGCACGTAGTCCGCTCCCGCGGCGGCCTGCGGCCCGGTCGCCAGGCGCACCTCCGCCGGCGCGACGCGGCGCTCCGCCCGGCCGCCCCCGGTCAGCAGCATGCCGCGGGAGCGCAGTACGTCCATCGCCCCGGGCCGGCCGATTAACGTGACGTCGGCCACCTCTGCCAGCATGCCGCCCAGGTGGCAGCCGATGCTGCCCGCGCCGAACACGGCTATCTTCACGGTTCCGCCCCTTCGTATCCGGCGGCGCCTCCGGGTGCGCGCCGATGTCGGCGGCGCGCACCGGCGCCGCCCGTACCACCGACTGCCTTCCCCGCAGCAAGCGCTCCCACCCGGAACACGGCCACCGAGATCTCTCCGGGCACACCCGCCCCGTGCGCCCCGGCCAGGCCGTACGCCGGTCCGCGGGCTCACACCTTGCGGTAGCCGTACGCCTCCTGCGCCGCCGCCTCCACCGCGTCGAGGTCCGCCCCCGTCGACGCCGTGACGACCGCCGCGACCGCGCCCTCCACGAACGGCGCGTCCAGCAGCCGCGCGTTCGCCGGCAGCTCCTCGTCCTCCACCAGCGACTTCACCGTCAGCACCGCGCTGCCCAGGTCCACCAGCAGCCCCACGCCCGCGCCCCGGTCCGCCGCCCGCACCGCCGCCACGATGCGGTCCGCGTCGGTGCCGTAGCCGCCGTCCGCCGTGCCGCCCGCGGGCTCGACGGTCACCGTGTCCACGCCGGCCAGCGCAACCGCCAGCCCCGCCACGGACTCGGCGACCGGGGAGCTGTGCGAGACGAGCACGAGGCCGACCAGGGGGCCCTCAGCCACCGGTCACCGCTTCCGCCGTCTCGGCCAGCGCGCCGACCAGCAGCGCCGACGACGTCGCGCCCGGGTCCTGGTGCCCGATGCTGCGCTCGCCCAGGTACGAGGCCCGGCCCTTGCGCGCCCGCAGCGGAATGGTGTCCTCCGCGCCCTTCTCCGCCGCCCCGCGCGCCGCGGCGTAGCCGTCCCCGAGCGCCGCCACGGCCGGCACCAGCGCGTCCAGCATCGTCTTGTCGCCGGGTGCCGCGCCGCCGAGCTTGGCGACCGCGCCCACCCCCTCCTCCAGCGCGGCGCCCAGCGCCGCGTCCGTGACCTCGGCGCCGTCGCCCAGGGCCTTGCCGGTGCCGCGCAGCAGCGTCCCGTACAGCGGGCCCGAGGCGCCGCCGACCTTCGAGATGAGCTGCCGCCCCGCGAGCACCAGCACCGCGCCCGGCGTCTCCGGCGGCGCGTCCTCAAGGGCCGCCCGCACGGCGGTGAAGCCGCGCTTCAGGTTGGCGCCGTGGTCGGCGTCGCCGATCGCCGAGTCCAGCTCGGTGAGCCTGTCGGCCTCCCGGTCGACGGCCGCCGCCGCGGTGAGCATCCAGCGGCGGAAGAATTCCGCGTCGAGCACGTGCCGCATCCCTTCTCGTACCTGCTTGTCAGGACCTCTACGGACATCCGCCGAGGAGCCGCCCCGCGATCCCGCGGGACGGCCCCGGCAGGACCCTCGGCCTCACAGCCCCCAGCGCAGCCCCGGCGTGCGCACCGGCGCGTCCCAGAGCCGCAGCAGCTCCTCGTCCGCCTGGCACAGCGTGATCGAGCACCCCGCCATGTCCAGCGACGTCACGTAGTTCCCGACGAGCGTACGGGCCACCGACACGCCGCGCTCCGTCAGTGCCCGCTGCACCTCCGCGTTGAAGCCGTACAGCTCGATGAGCGGGGTGGCGCCCATGCCGTTGACCAGCGCCAGCACCGGGCCCGACGGCCGCAGGTCCTCCAGCACCGCGTCCACGGAGACGTCCGCGATCTCGTGCGACGTCATCATCGGCCGCCGCTCGCGGCCCGGCTCGCCGTGGATGCCGATGCCCAGCTCCAGCTCGCCGTCCGGCAGGTCGAACGTGGGGCTGCCCTTGGCCGGCGTCGTGCACGCGCTCAGCGCGACGCCGAAGCTGCGGGAGGACTCCACGACCTTGCGGGCCAGCGCCTCCACCCGCTCCAGCGGCGCACCCTCCTCGGCGGCGGCCCCGGCGATCTTCTCCACGAACAGCGTCGCGCCGACGCCGCGGCGGCCCGCCGTGTACAGGCTGTCGGTCACCGCCACGTCGTCGTCGACGAGCACCTTGGCGACCTGGATGCCCTCGTCCTGGGCGAGGTCGGCGGCCATGTCGAAGTTCAGCACGTCGCCCGTGTAGTTCTTCACGATGAACAGCACGCCCCGGCCGGCGTCCACGGCCGCCGCGGCGCGCGTCATCTGGTCCGGTACGGGCGAGGTGAAGATCTCGCCGGCGCACGCGGCGTCCAGCATCCCGCGGCCCACGAAGCCGCCGTGCAGCGGCTCGTGCCCCGAGCCGCCGCCGGAGACCAGGCCGACCTTGTCGGTGACCGGCGCGTCCCGCCGCACCACCACCCGGTTCTCGACGTCCACGGTCAGGTCGGGGTGGGCGGCGGCCATGCCGCGCAGGGCGTCCGGCACCACGGTCTCCGGCACGTTGATGAGCATTCGCATGGGTACCTCCGGTGGCGGTTCGCGCCCGGTGACGATCGGTTCTGGCTTGCCCAGTATCACGGCAGCGGCGGTCCCGGTCACTCCCTGGGCAGGCGTCGGAGGTACCCCCGTACGGGAGGTTTCGCATCGATCGCCCGAACGGACGCTCGCCGGTGCGGCCCGCTTGCGGATGCGTGTTCGGCACCTAGACTCTGCGGCCACCGTCCGGCACGTACGACACCCGTCCCAGAGCCGTCCCCGCTCGTCCCCCCCCGGAATTCACCTGAGGTGCACCTTGCCGAGGAAGAACCTGACAGCGAACCGGACAACCCTGACCCACCGGGTCCGCTACGCCGCCCGCCACCCGGACCGCGTCCCCCGCTACCTCGCCCGCGCCGGCCGCGACGCCTGGCTGCGCCTGCGCCACCCCCGCGACCACGTCGCGTACTACCGCGCCGTGATGCGCTCCGACTCCGCCGCCGACCCGGAGGCGGCCGTCGGCAGCAAGACGCACGACCGCTGGCTGGCGCTGGGCAAGATGCAGTTCGACTACCTGGTGGGGCACGGGCTGCGGCCCGGTGACCGGATGCTGGAGATCGGCTGCGGCAACCTGCGCGCCGGCTGGCGCTTCATCGACTATCTGGAGCGCGGCCGCTACTACGGGCTCGACATCTCCCCGGACATCCTCTTCGCCGCCCAGGACACCGTCGTGCGGCACGGACTGCAGGACAAGCTGCCGCGCCTCACGCCCGTACGGGACCTCACCTTCGCCTTCCTCCCGGACGGCCACTTCCGCGTCGTCCACGCGCACAGCGTCTTCTCCCACTCCCCGCCGCACGTCATCGACGAATGCCTCGCGCACGTCGGCCGCGTGCTACGGCCCGACGGCTGGTTCGACTTCACCTTCGACCGCACGGAGACGGAGGAGCACCACGTGCTGCGCGAGGACTTCTACTACCGCACCGAGACCCTGGTGGCGCTGGCGGAGAAGCACGGCCTGCGGGCGGAGTTCATGGCCGACTGGGAGAAGCTGCCGCACGGCCAGTCCAAGATCCGCGTACGCCTCCCCGCCGACTCCTGACCCCGGACGCCCCCGGCGGCCGTACGGACCGGACGGCGACCCGGGCTCCGGCGTGCGCGCCCGGCGGGTGACAATGGACCCGGCGCACGACGGATGCCCGCGCGCCGTTGGGGAGGGGTCCGCATGGGCGTGCCCGAAGGGGAGCCGGATCCGGGCCTGTTCGGGCCCGCGTCCGTGACCTGGCAACTGCACAGCGACCCGGTGATGTGGATCGGCGGCGTCCGCGCGCTCTACCTCCAGGCCCTGCACCCGCGCGCCGTCCGCGGCGTCATGCAGAACTCCGACTTCCGCGCCGACGCCTGGGGCCGGCTGATGCGCACCGCCGCCTTCGTCGGCACCGTCACCTACGCCGCCACCCCCGCCGCGGAGCGCGCCGGCGCGCGCGTCCGCGGCATCCACCGCCGCCTGCGCGCCGTCGACCCCGCCACCGGGGACCGCTACCGCGTCGACGAACCCGCGCTGCTGCTCTGGGTGCACTGCGCCGAGGTCGACTCCTACCTCCACGTCGCCCGCCGCTCCGGGCTGACGGTCCCCGACGCGTACGCCGACGCCTACATACGCGAACAGCGCACCGCCGCCCGCCTCGTCGGCCTCGACCCGGCCGCCGTCCCCGGCGACACCGCCGACCTCGCCGCGTACTTCGCGCGGGTGAACCCGGAACTTGCCGCCACCCCCGAATCCGCCGACGTCGACGCCTTCCTGCGCCGCCCGCCCGTCAACCCGCTCCTCGTCCCCGCCCGCCGCCTGCTCTGGCGCCGGGTCGCGGCCCTCGCGTACGCCACCCTGCCGGAGACCGCCCACCGCCTCTACGGCCGCCCCGCGCCCCCGCCCGCCGTCGTGGACCGCAGGCTGCGCGCGACGGCCGCCCTCCTGCGGGCCGTTCCGGCCGCGCTGCGGTGGCGGCTGCCGCCGCGAAACATACTGAAAGCCATGGACCGCCTCGGTCCCGCATCGCGGCCCTCGCCTTCCACCCTCGTACGGACGGCAGCCATACTGGACGAGTCGGGGGATAAGGCCACGGGTAACAGCCACGAGTGACGACGAGGCGGCGACAGCGGGGGCGGCAGGGGGAGATGGCGGAGACCAGGCTGATCCAGGGCCGCTACCGGCTGCTCGAACTCCTCGGCCGCGGCGGCATGGGCGAGGTCTGGCAGGCCCGCGACGAGTCGCTGGGCCGGCGCGTCGCCGTCAAGTGCCTCAAGCCCGCGGGACCGCACCGCCAGGGGCACCCGCTCTCCACGGCGATACAGGAACGCTTCCGCCGCGAGGCCCGCGTCGCGGCGCTGCTCCAGCACCGCGGCGTCACCGTCGTGCACGACTTCGGCGAGGACGAGGGCGTGCTGTACCTCGTCATGGAACTGCTGCAGGGCCGCAACCTCAGCCAGTTGCTGGAGGCGGGCGGGCACCGGCCGCTGCCGGTCGAGGAGATCATCGACATCGCCGAGCAGGTTGCGGCGGCGCTCGCGTACACCCATGACCAGGGCGTCGTCCACCGGGACCTGAAGCCCGCGAACATCATGCGCCTCGGCGACGGCACGGTGAAGATCCTCGACTTCGGCATCGCCCGCCTCGCGCACGACATCGGCTTCACCTCGCGCCTCACCGGCGCGGCGGGCATGGCCATGGGCACCCCGCACTACATGTCGCCCGAGCAGATCTCCGGCGGCGGGGGCATCGACCACCGCAGCGACCTGTACTCGCTGGGCTGCGTCCTGTACGAACTCGCCACCGGCGTACCGCCGTTCGACATGGACGACGCCTGGGCGATCCTCGTCGGCCACCGCGACACCCCGCCGGAGCCCCTGCGCACCCACCGGCCGGAGATCCCGGAGCCGCTGGAGCGGGTGGTCCTCGACCTGCTCGCCAAGGCCCCGGAGGACCGGCCGGCGGACGCGGGAGACTTGTCGACACGGCTGCGGGGGAGCCGCGCCGCGGCGGAGGCGGCGGGCCCGGGGCGGGGCAACGGCTCGGCATCGGACGGCGCCGGCCGCGGGACGCGCACCGGGGAAGACGGCGAGAGCGGGGAGCACGGCAGGCAGCACGGCAAGGAGAGCGGTGAGGCCGGGTTGCCGCCGTGGGCCGCGGGCATGACGAGGGGCGCCCGGTCCGTACGCGCGACCCGCACCACCCCGCTGGGCCGCCCCGAGGACGCGCTGCTGCGCACCTGGCCCCCGACGAACGGCACGGCCCCCGCCCCGGCGACGGCGGCCCCCACCTGGCCGGAACGGGGCACGGGACACGGCATCGCCGTGCACGGCACCTCCGCGCCGGCCCCCGGCGGCACACCCGGCCCGGCCCTCTCCTACGGCCCCGCAGGAGGGGCCCCCGGCGCCCCCCACGCCGGTCACCACCCCTTCTCCCACGCGCCCCCCTCCTTTCACACCCCGCCCCACTCCACCCACCCGCCGCACCCCTACGCGCCCCCCACCTCCCCGCCCGACCGGCCCGCCGCACCCCAGCACGTGCTCGACGCCTTCGCCGGGCGGCACGACGCCGCCGTGAGCCTCGCCCGGCTCGGCCGGTGGGAGGAGGCCGCCGCCGCCCACCGCGCACTCGCGGCGGAACGGGCCGCCGCGCTCGGCGGCGACCACCCCGACACCCTCGCCAGCCGCCACCAGACCGGCCTGTGCCTGGCCCGCCTCGGCCGGACCGCGGAGGCGCTGGAGGAGTTCCGCACCGCCGCCGCCGGCCGGGAGCGGCGCCTCGGGCGGGAGCACGTCGACACGCTCGCCGTGCGGCAGGAGACCGCGTACGCCCTCGGGCAACTGGGCCGCCACGCCGAGGCGCTGGAGGTGTACGGCGGCGTGCTCGCCGACCGGGAGCGCACCATGGGCTACGAGCACCCCGACACCCTGCGCTGCCGCCACAACCTCGCGTACACCCTCAGCCGCCTCGGCCGCTACGAGGAGTCGTACCGCGTCGCCAGCGAGGTCACCGCCGTCCGCACCCGCGTCCTCGGCGGCGACCACCCCGACACCCTCGTCACCCGCTACGAGGTGGGCCACGCGCTGGGCAGCCTCGGCCACTGGGAGCAGGCCCTCGCCACGTACCGCGAGGTCGCCACCGCCCGCGCCGCCACCCTCGGCCGCGACCACCCCGACACCCAGGCCGCCCGCTACGAGGCGGGCATCTGCCTGGGGCGCCTCGGCCGGCACGAGGAGGCCCTCGGCCACTACGAGGCGCTGATCGCCGACCGCACCCAGACCCTCGGCACCCGCCACCCCGAGACGCTGCGCGCCCGCCACATCCGCTGCGTCACCCTCGGCCGCCTCGGCCGCTGGCACGAGGCGCTGACCGAGGCCCGCGAGGTCACGGCGGTACGCGAGCGCGTGCTCGGCCCGGAACACCCCGACACCCTTGCGGGCCGCCGCGAGATCGCCGTCGCGCTGGGCTGGCTGAGCCGCTGGCCGGAGGCGCTGACGGTGCACCGCGAGGTGGCCCGCGCCCGCGAACGCACGCTGGGCGCCAGCCACTCGGAGACCCTGTCGAGCCGCCACGACGAGGCCCACTGCCTGGAGCAGATGGGCCGCACGGCGGAAGCGGCGGAGGTCTACCGCCTGGCGGCCTCCCGCCGGGCCTCGGGCTGACGCGAGCGAGCGGCAGGCGGCGGGGCGGCCCCGGCCCTGCCCGGCCGGTGGGGGACCTTCCGCGGCGCGGATCGTGGCGCCGCGCGGCGGCGCCGGTCCGCCGGCGGACGCGGGGCCCGGATCACGGCGGCCCCGTCGGTCCGCGCGCCCGCGCAGCCCGGTCCGGCGCAGACCGGGCCCGCCCCCGGTCGCCGCCCGCAGGGCGTACGTGTCCCCTGGCCCGGGGCGATCTTCCGTGTTACCAAGAGCCATGCCTCTGCGCAGCAGCTACGACGCCGTCGTCGTCGGCGGCGGTCACAACGGGCTCGTCGCCGCCGCCTACCTCGCCCGGGCCGGGCGCTCCGTGCTCGTACTGGAGCGGCTGGACCACACCGGCGGCGCCGCCGTCTCCGCCCGGACGTTCGCCGGCGTCGACGCCCGGCTCTCCCGCTACTCGTACCTCGTCAGCCTGCTTCCCCGCGCCGTCGTCGACGACCTCGGGCTGGCCTTCGCCGTGCGCAAGCGCGCCGTGTCCTCCTACACCCCCGCCGTTCGCGGCGGCCGGCCCACCGGGCTCCTCGTCGAGACCGGCCCCGGCTCCGCCACCCGGGAGTCCTTCGCCGCCCTGACCGGCGGCGACCGGGAGTTCGACGCCTGGCAGCGGTTCTACGGCATGACGCAGCACGTCGCCGAGCGCGTCTTCCCCACGCTCACCCAACCGCTGCCGACCCGCGGCGAGCTGCGGGCCCGGATCGGCGACGACGCGGCCTGGCGCGCGCTCTTCGAGCGGCCCCTCGGGGAGACCGTCGAGGAGGCCTTCGCCGACGATCTCGTGCGCGGCGTCGTCCTCACCGACGGGCTCATCGGCACCTTCGCCTCCGCCCACGACCCGTCCCTCGCCCAGAACCGCTGCTTCCTCTACCACGTCATCGGCGGCGGCACCGGAGACTGGGACGTCCCCGTCGGCGGCATGGGGGCGTTCACCGACGCCCTCGCCGGTGCCGCCCGCGCCGCGGGCGCGGAGATCGCCACCGGGCACGAGGCCGTCGCCCTGCACACGGACGGGGAGCAGGCGGAGGTCGCGTACCGGACGGCCGGCGGCGAAGGGACCGTCGCCGCGCGCACCGTGCTCTTCGGCGCCGCGCCCGCGGCCCTCGCCGCGCTGCTCGGCGAGGAGCCGCCGCGGCCCGGCCCCGAGGGCGCGCAGCTCAAGGTGAACATGCTGCTCCGACGCCTCCCGCGGCTGCGCGACGAGAGCGTGGACCCGCGGCAGGCCTTCGCCGGCACGTTCCACGTCGCCGAGGGCTACGCCGACCTGGAGACCGCCTACCGCGAGGCCGCCGCCGGCGCGCTGCCGCAGGCGCCGCCGTCCGAGATCTACTGCCACTCCCTGACCGACCCGTCGATCCTCGCCGACGACCTGGTACGCGACGGCTACCAGACCCTCACCCTCTTCGGCCTCCACACCCCCGCCCGGCTGTTCGCCGACGACAACGACGCCACCCGGGAGGCGCTCCTCCGCGCCACGGTCGCCCAACTCGACGCGCACCTCGCGGAGCCGCTCGCCGCATGCCTGGCCACCGACGCGGAGGGCCGCCCCTGCATCGAGGCCAAGTCCCCGCTCGACCTGGAGCGCGATCTGCGGCTCCCGGGCGGCAACATCTTCCACCGCGAGCTGGCGTTCCCGTACGCGACGCCGGAGACGGGCCGCTGGGGCGTGGAGACGCGGCATCCGAACGTGCTGCTGTGCGGGGCCGGTGCCGTCCGGGGCGGGGGAGTGAGCGGGATCCCGGGGCACAACGCGGCGATGGCGGCGCTGGGCCGCTAGGGTCTGTGCCCCGGGAGGGCCCTCAGTCCGCCGACGCCGTCCAGCCGTCCAGCTCCACCCGCTCGGCGTCCCCCCGGCGCCCGTCGTCGAACAGCACCCGGTGCCCGTCCGTCACCCGTACGTCGTCCACGTACACCCCGCGTCCCACGTACTGCCGGTCCGTCGCGTACCGCCACCGCAGCCGCAGCGGACGTCCGCGCCACGCGCCGAGTCCCGCCGACGCCCGGTGCCACACCCGTCCGGACCAGCCGTCCGCCGTGCCGTCCGCGTGCTCCCGCACGTCCCCGTCCCTGCCGCCGCCGCGCCGCGGGCGGCTCGTGAACGGCACCGGCTCCCACGTCCCGCCGCCGTCCGCCGACGCCTCCAGGTGCACCTTGTCCCACTGCGGCTCGGTGTCCCACCACAGCGCGAACCCCAGCTCCGCCGCCGGGTCGCGCACCGTCACCTCGGGGAGGGTGAGTGTCGACGTCTTCTGGTTCGCCGTCCCGCCGAACCACGCCGTGCGCCCGTCCTCCGGCCGCACCGCCACCGCACGCGCCAGGTTCGTCCCCGCCGCCACCCGCGGCGCGCTGCCCGTACGCCAGCTGCGCACGGGATGCACCGAGTTGCCTAGCAGGACGAGGAAGGTGTCCGTCGTCGGGTCGATGACCAGCGCCGTGCCGGTGAAGCCCGTGTGCCCGGCGGAGCCCGGCGTGGCCATGGCGCCCATGAACCAGTGCTGGTACAGCTCGAAGCCGAGTCCGTGCTCGTCACCGGGGAAGTCGGTGTTGAAGTCGGTGAACATCAGCTCCACCGACTCCCGCTCCAGGATCCGCGTCCGCCCGTACGCTCCGCCGTTCAGGAGGGTGCGGCAGAGGATGGCCAGGTCCCACGCCGTGGAGAAGAGGCCGGCGTGTCCGGCGACGCCGCCGAAGGAGTACGCGTTCTCGTCGTGCACCTCGCCGCGCACCATCCCGCGGTCCAGCCCCGACCACGGCTTGCGCGCGTCCTCGGTCGCGGCGACGCGGGGCAGCCAGGAGGCGGGCGGGTTGTAGCGGGTGTGCTCCAGGCCGAGGGGTTCGGTGATCTCGTCGGCGAGGAGGTGGTCGAGCTTCTTCCCGGTGATCTTCTCCAGTACGAGCTGGAGGCTGATCAGGTTGAGGTCGGAGTAGAGGTACTTGGTCCCCGGCGGGTTGACCGGTGCCTCCCGCCACAGCCGGGCGAGCTTGGCGTCCCAGGTCGGCTCGGCGTACAGCGGGATCCAGGAGGTGAACCCGGAGGTGTGCGTCAGCAGTTGGAGGATGGTGACGTCCTGCTTGCCCGCGGCGCCGAACTCCGGGAGGTAGGAGGCCACGGTGGCGTCGAGGGCGAGGGCGCCGCGCTCGATCTGCTGGACCGCCAGGAGAGAGGTGAAGAGCTTGGAGACCGACGCGAGGTCGAAGACGGTGTCCATCGACATGTCGACCTGCTCGTCCTGCGGCAGCTCGACGCCGGTGTCCGTCGCCTCGTCGTACGCCTCGTAGCGCACGGCCTTCCCGATGGCCCGCTCCAGCGCGACCGTACGCCCCCGCCCTGCGAGGATGACGGCACCCGCGTACCACGGGTACTTCGGCGACGGGCCGAGGAACGTCTCGGCATCGGCGACCAACTGCCGCAGATGCGGCTCCAGCAGCCCGGCCCGCGCGGCACTGCCGCGCCGCAGCACGGGCGCGCCGGACGAGGCCTCTGCGGCATGGGCCGGGGGCCCGCCGGCACCGGGAACCACGAAGAGCGCACCTCCAGTAGCGAGTACACCGGCGGCGAAGCGCCGCCGGCCCAACTCGTCCCATCCTCTGCCAGACGGCGCGTCCGTCATGATCCCGACCCCTCCTGAAAGAATCTTCCGAGTGCCGCGCGAACGGTGAAACTTTCTTCCAGGGTGTTCGTGCTGTCAAGACCACCGGGCGGTGCCTGTGGACAAGTGCGCGGGGCGGCCGGCGCTCACTCGGGCACCAGACAGAACGGATGGCCCGCCGGGTCCTCGTACACGCCCCAATCGCCCTCGTCCCGCAGGACCTTCGCGCCGTTGGCGAGCGCGTCGCGCTCAGCGGCCGCCACGTCGTCCACGGCGATGTCGAGGTGGAGCTGCTGCGGGCGGGCCGGGTCCGGCCAGCGCGGGGGACGGTGGCCGGGGGCGCGCTGGAAGCCCAGCACTCCGCCGTCCGGCAGGTGCAGCGTGGACCAGTCGTCGTCGAGGGACCAGCGGGGGTCGGCGCGGTCGACTTCGCCGCCGAGGAGGGCCTGGTAGAACGCGGCGAGTTCCCGGGGCCGCGGGCAGTCGAGCACGATGCACTGCAAGCTGCGCGTCATCCCCCGACCCTATGCCCGCTCCGCCCCCGGGCCCGGTCGCCGCGCACCTGCGCCGGCGCCCAGCGCGTGCCGCAGCCGCCGCGCCTCGCCCGGCGTGAGGTTGCGGTCGGCCAGCCGGGCGGGGAGCGCGTGCGCGTAGCCGGGCGCGGGGTCCGTGCGTGTCGTGCGGAGCAGGGCGCGGAGCAGGACCCGCAGGCCGAGGGCCTCCGGCGGGCCGAGCTCGGCGCCGCGCAGTATGCACACCGCCATCGCCACGTCGCACGCGGGATCGCCCGCGGCGGCGTTGGTCCAGTCGATGAGGTACGGGCCGCGCGCGGTGAGGACCACGTTCTCCGGGTGCAGGTCGAGATGGAGCACCCGGTCGCCGCTCCCGGCGGCGGCGGAGGACGGCAGGAACTCCGGGGCGGGCACGGCGTGCAGCCTGTCGTGGAGCAGGCCGAGCGTCCGCCCGTACGCCGCCGCACGCCATGGGCGGCGGCGCAGCGCGGCCCGCATGGTCGGGCCTTCGAGGCGTTCGAGCACCTGGTCGGTGCCGTTCGCGTCGTGCACGTGCGGCACGGGGAAGCCCTGCCCGGCGAGGTACGCCATCAGCCGGGCCTCCGCCTCCGCGCCCGCCGGGCCACCGGGCCGGTAGCGGCGCAGGACCCGGCCGTCGCCCAGGGCGTACACGTCCGCGTCCCGTCCCCGCCCGATCAGCTCCATCCCCGCGACTCTCGCACATCATTCCGGGCCCGTAGAGATAGCCTCTGATCGGAAAGTCGGCCCGTGGTTGGGATACGAACGCATGATCCGCGTCATGACCTGGAATCTCTGGTGGCGCTTCGGGCCGTGGCAGGAGCGGAGCAAGGCCATCCTGCGCACCCTGCGCGAGGAACGCCCCGACGTCGTCGGGCTGCAGGAGGTCTGGGGCCAGGGCGGCGACAACCTCGCCGGGTGGCTCGCCAACGAGCTGGGCATGGACTGGGCCTGGGCGCCCTCGCCCGAGCCCGGGCGCTGGCAGCGGCGTATCGGCGACCCCGCGGTCGACGTCGGCAACGCGGTGCTGAGCCGCTGGCCGATCGCCGAGCAGGCGAGCGTCGTGCTGCCCGCCGGCGAGGAGGAACCCGACGGCCAGCAGGCGCTGTACGCGCGCGTGGCCGCGCCCGGCGGCGTGACGGTGCCGTTCTTCACCACGCACCTGATCTCCTATCCGCACGCCTCCGCCACCCGCTGCGCGCAGGTCACCGCGCTGGCCCGGTTCGTCCACGAGCGGCGCGGCGACGGGGACTTCCCGCCCGTGGTCACCGGCGACTTCAACGCCGAGCCCGACTCCGACGAGATGCGGCTGCTCGGCGGTACGAAGACGGCGCCGCCCGTACGCGGACAGGTGTTCCTCGACTCCTGGCGCTACGCCCACCCGACCGCGGTCGGCGCGACGTGGGACCTGGACAACCCGTACGCCGCGCGGACCCTGGAGTGGCACTCCCGGATCGACTACGTGCTGGTGGGTCCCCCCGGTCCGGAAGGGGAGGGGCACGTACGGGCGGTGCGGCGGGCCGGGAACGCGCCGGTCGACGGGGTGTGGGCGTCGGACCACTGCGCGGTCGTCGCGGACCTGGCCACCGAGGCCGGCGAACCGGCCGGCTGAACCACCCCGCAGAACCGCCCCCGGAACGGCCCCGCAGAACGGCCCCGCAGAACGGCCCCGCCCGGTGCCCCTATCACCTTTTCCGGTCCCTCTATCGTGGCCTGTTCCCTCGCCCGCCGTCGTGGATACCCTGGCTGCGGACGACGCTCACCGGGAGGAGCAGGACGTGGCCGAAAGCACCACTCAGCAGCCGGCGGCGGGCAGCGGGAAACCGCAGCTCGATCTGACAGGCGCCACGTGGCAGTCGAGCAGCCAGGGGGTGGGAGACGTCGAGATCGCGTTCGTGGAGGGGTACATCGCCATGCGCGACGGGCGCAACCCGGAAGGTCCCGCGCTGATCTTCACCCCGGGGGAGTGGCGTGCCTTCGTCCTCGGCGCCCGCGACGGCGAGTTCGACCTGACCTGACGCGCTACGCCAGCACGACGCAGCCCCGTTCGCGCAAGGCGGCGAGCGGGGCTTCGGTGCCTTCGACACCGTTCCAGCGCAGATCCAGCTTCTCGAGCGCGGGCAGGTGCGCCAGCCACGGCGGTACGCCGCGGATCGCGTTGGCCCGCAGGTCCAGGCGGCGCAGCAGCGGCAGCCCGGCCAGCACCGCGGGCACGGCCTCGAGCGCGTTCTCGCGCAACTCCAGCTCGCGCAGCGCGTGCAGCTCCGCCGTCGAGTCGGGCAGCCCCGTGAGCGCGTTGCCGCGCAGCCACAGCTCGCGCAACGACGACAACCGCCCCAGCGACTCCGGCAGTCGGGTCAGCCCGCAGTGCTGCGCGCGCAGCTCCTTCAGGCCCGCCATGGCGCCGAGTTCCCCGGGCAGGGCTTCGAGGGGGTTCTCGCCGACGTTGAGGTAGCCCAGCGCGTGCAGCCGGCCGAGCGCGGCGGGCAGCCGGGTCAGCCGGTTGTCGTGCAGGTACAGGCAGCGGGTCAGGGCGGGCAGGGACCCGACGGCCTCGGGCACCGCGGTGAGCGCGTTGTGCCCGAGGTCCAGGGTGTGCAGCCGGGTCAGGGCGGCGATGCCGTCCGGGACGTGCGTCAGCTCGTTCCCGGCCAGGACGAGTACGTCGGCGTCCGTCTCCCGCCACACCTCCGGCGGTACGGCCGTGAGGCCGGACCGCCAGAGGTTCACGACTCGGCTCACGGCCAGGGGCCCAGGTCGGGCAGCCGGCCGTCGAGCCTCTGGTGCGGCTGGCGGCCCGCCAGCCACGCGGCCAGGTCCGTGAGCCGGCCCCTGACCACCGGCCCGCGCCCCGTGGGGTCTTCGCCGCCGGCTCCCGGGCCGGCACTGCCGCCGGCCGCGCCGAACGTGTGCCGTACGGGCCCGTCCGATTCGACCAGCGTGAGTCCCGCGGGCGCGCGCGGCGCGAGGAAGTCGAAGAGGTGCAGGCACAGCTCGCGCGGCCAGGCCGCCGAGCAGGTCGCCAGATTGGCGTCCGCGGTGTGCACCTCCAGCTCGCGCCACCAGCAGTGCAGGGCGCCCCGCAGGTCGCCGTCGCGATAGCGCACCGGGCGTTCCCAGTCCGCGTCTCCCACCGACCCCCAGACGGCCTCCGCCTCCGCCAGGGTGGCCGTGACCGCCGCGGTCAACTCCGCGGCGCTCCGTACCGCACCGGCCTCGATGCCCGCGTCGCGGGCCGGCCGGCCGCCGTCGTACACCTCGATCAGCTCGCCTTTCAGGGCGTAGCGCGCCTGGCGCGTGAGCGCCCGGCCGATGCCTTCGATGTGCGACAGCACGTGCGCGCGTGTCCAGCCCGGCAGTCTGGACGATCCGCGCTCCCTTCCCTCGGTGAGCTCTGCCAGCGCGATGCGCAGCCGTTCGTGCCCGTCCAGCACGTACGCCCACACCTCCGGTCCCCGCAGCAAGCCCCCGGCTTCCGCCATCCGACCCCTCCTCTGTCGTTGACGGGGAGACACTACTCGCGTAGCAGCCGCGGTACGCCGCTTCCGGCAATGCCGGATCGGCCGCATGGCGGAGGCCGCCCCGGGGGCCGGTGCCGCCGCGGGACCCGTACGATTGGTCCATGGCATTTCTCCGCCGCCGCAGCAGCGCCGCCAAGCCCGCGGGCCCGGACTTCGACGTCCTGGCCATGGACCCGGGCGACTGGCCCGGCGACCTCGGCGCCGGCCTGCTGCCCGGGCCCGACGGGAGCTGCCAGGGGGTCTTCCTGCGGTACGACCTGTTCGGCGGCCGCGGCCCCGCGATGATCATCGGAAACCTGCCGGAGGGCTCGCCCGCGCGCGACGTGCCCGAGGGGCAGCCGCCCTTCGAGGTGGCGCAACTGCTGCTGGCGCTGGAGCACGAGGAGCCGGTGACCGTCACCGAGGTCGAGGACGCCCCCGTGATGCAGGGGGACAATCTGCTGATCGTGCGCCGCCTGAAGCTCTCCGAGAGCCGCGTCTCGTGCGTGCAGTTCGACCGCAGCGACAACGTGCTCGTCACCATCGCGGCGTGGGACCGGCCGATCTCCGAGGACCTCTACGCACTGCTCAAGCCGCTGCCCGCGGAGCTGTTCCAGCAGGGCTGAAATCCGCCCCCGCCCCGCCTCACGCCTCCTTCCGGCAACGTCCGGCGCTGCGTGATGTCTTGTCATGCAGTCATCGGACCTCTAGCGTGACGCGTCATGACTGAGGGGATCTCGCGAAGAACCACTGTCAAGTCCGCTATCGGCGCCGCAGGCGCGATAGCCATGGGACCGGCCGTCTTCTCTGGGGAGGCGTCCGCTTCCGAGTCCGTTGATACCTCCGATGAATTGAGCCTCTGGTACGACAAGCCCGCCGCCGACTGGGAGCGCGAGTCGCTTCCGGTGGGCAACGGGGCCCTGGGCGTCGGCGTGTTCGGCACGCTCGCCTCCGAGCAGCTCACGCTCAACGAGAAGACCCTGTGGACCGGCGGGCCCGGCTCCCCGGGCTACGACTTCGGCAACTGGACCGAGCCGCGGCCCGGCGCACTGGCCGCGGTGCAGGACCGGATCGACGCCGAGGGGCGGCTCGCCCCGGAGGCCGTCGCCGCGGAGCTGGGCCAGCCCAAGCACGGCTTCGGCGCCTACCAGGTGCTCGGCGACCTCCGGCTCGACCTGGCCGCGGCTCCCGGCGCCGCGGACGGCTCGTACCGCCGCGGACTCGACCTGCGGCGGGCGGTCGCCACCGTCGCGTACGAGCACGAGGGCGCCCGGCACCTGCGGGAGTTCTTCGTCTCGTACCCGGACTCGGTGGCCGTGGGCCGGCTGAGCGCGGACCGGCCGGGGCAGGTGTCGTTCACCCTGCGCTACACCTCGCCGCGCAACGACTTCCGGGCCACCGCGAGCGGCGACCGGCTGACGATCCGCGGCGCGCTGGAGGACAACGGGCTGGTCTTCGAGACGCAGATCCGCCTGCTCGCGGACGGCGGCACCGTCACGGCCGGGGACGGCACCCTGACCGTGAGCGGCGCCGACGCGGCCTGGTTCGTGCTGGCCGCCGGGACCGACTACGCCGACACCCACCCCGGCTACCGCGGCCCCGACCCGCACGAGCGGGTCGCGCGCGCCGTCGACCGGGCGGCCCGCTCGCCGTACGCCCACCTGGTGCGGCGCCATGTCGCCGACCACGGCGGGCTGTTCGACCGGGTCGCGCTCGACGTCGGCGGGCAGGTGCCGGACGTCCCGACGAGCGCGCTGCTGTCCGGGTACGGCGGCGGCTCGGCGGCGGACCGGGCGCTGGAGGAGTTGTTCTTCCAGTACGGCCGCTACCTGCTCATCGCCTCGTCCCGGGCCGGGTCGACTCCGGCGAACCTCCAGGGCGTGTGGAACAACGTCACCAACCCGCCGTGGAGCGCCGACTACCACGTCAACATCAACCTGCAGATGAACTACTGGCCCGCCGAGATCACCAACCTCGCCGAGACCACCGTCCCCTACGACGAGTTCGTCCAGGCGCTGCGCGCGCCCGGCCGGGTCAGCGCGCAGGAACTGTTCGGCAGCGCCGGGTGGGTCGTGCACAACGAGACCAACCCGTACGGCTTCACCGGCGTGCACAACTGGGCCACCGCCTTCTGGTTCCCCGAGGCGGCGGCCTGGCTGACGCAGCAGATGTACGAGCACTACCGCTTCGGCGGCTCGACGGACTACCTGCGCAGCACCGCGTATCCGGCGATGAAGGAGGCGGCCGAGTTCTGGCTCGCCAACCTGCGCACCGACCCCCGCGACGGCAAACTCGTCGTCACCCCCAGCTACTCGCCGGAACAGGGCGACTTCACCGCCGGGGCGTCGATGTCGCAGCAGATCGTGTACGACCTGTTCACCTCCACGCTCGAAGCCGCGCGCACCCTGGGCGGCGACCGGGCGTTCCGTGAGCGGCTGGAGGGGACGCTGCGGGACCTGGACCCGGGGCTGCGGATCGGGTCGTGGGGCCAGTTGCAGGAGTGGAAGGCGGACCTGGACGACCAGAACAACGACCACCGGCACGTCTCGCACCTCTTCGGCCTGCACCCGGGGCGGCAGATCGAGGTGGGCAGCCGGTGGGCCGAGGCGGCGAAGGTGTCGCTGACGGCGCGCGGTGACGGCGGCACGGGCTGGAGCAAGGCCTGGAAGATCAACTTCTGGGCCCGGCTCACCGACGGCGACCACGCGCACAAGATGTTGAGCGAGCAGTTGAAGTCCTCCACGCTGCCGAACCTGTGGGACACCCACCCGCCGTTCCAGATCGACGGCAACTTCGGCGCCACCTCCGGCATCGCGGAAATGCTCCTCCAGAGCCAGCACGGCCCGATCGAAGTACTGCCCGCCCTGCCGGACGCCTGGCCCTCGGGTTCCGTGAGGGGCCTGCGGGCACGCGGCGGCGCGACGCTCGACATCACATGGGCCGGCGGCCGGGCGACCCGGATCGTGCTGCACGCCGGCCGGACGCGGCGGCTGACGCTGCGCAGCGACCTGCTCCCCGGCGGGGAGGAGACCCTCGACGTGCGTGCGGGGCGGACCTACACGTTCGGCTGACCGCCGCTCCGGGGCCGCTCCACGGTCACGTCCGCCGCCTTCACGTACCCGATCCGGTGGCCCACCTGGATCTGGTGCCACAGGGTGCGGCCCCGGACCACGCGGCTCGCGGCGCCGGCCTCGTCGGTGGGGCCGGCGGCGTGGAAGTGCTCGCCGGGCAGCGTGTCGCCGACGACGTAGCGCTGTCCGGGGCGCAGTTCGTACGGCAGGGGCTCGGACCGCTCCGGCTCGACGCCCTCGGGGTACGCGGACGCCTCGGGCAGCGCGCGGCCGTACACCTGCACACGGTCGGCGCCGGGGCGCGGGGTGAGGGTGGCGCCGTCGTCCCCGATCGCCGTGGGGGCGGCGGCGGGGTTGTGGAACCACGCCTTGCGGCCCAGGTACCAGATCGCCGTCCAGTCGCCGCTGCGGCCGGCGACGGCGAACTGCTGGCCCGTCGAGGCGCGGGCTCCGGTGTCGTTGACGCCGGTGGACGAGGGGGCGGTGCCGTGCAGCCCGGGGTCGCGGACCAGCGGGGCGCCGGCCGCGGGGCGGGTGCGGAGGCGGACGGCGCCGGAGCCGTGCGGCGGGCAGGGGGCGGCGGCGTCCTTCGTGCAGGCGGTGTAGGCGGGGCGGTGGGAGGCGTAGTCGGGCCGGATCGTCACGATCCGGCCGTCGGTCTGCGCGGCGGGCTCCAGCGGGGCGCCGAGCAGGTCGAAGTAGTGCGCCCAGTCCCAGAACGGGCCGGGGTCGGTGTGCATGCCGGGGACGTGCTCCGGGTCGCGCGCGGGGACGTTGTCGTGGCCGATGATGTGGTGGCGGTTCAGCGGCACGTCGTAGTCGTGCGCCAACCGGCGCACCAGCCGCGCCGACGAGCGGTACATCGCCTCGGTGAACCAGGCGTCCGGGTCGGTCAGCCACGCCTCGTGCTCCAGGCCGATCGACTGCGCGTTGACCTGCCAGTTGCCCGCGTGCCAGGCCACGTCCGAGGTGCGTACGTGCTGGGCGACATGGCCGTCCGAGGAGCGCAGGGTGTAGTGCCAGGAGACGGATTCGGGGTCCTGCACGGCCTGCACGGAGCCGTCGTAGCCGCCCTCGGTGTCGTGCACGACGATGTAGCGGATGCGCTGGTCGTGGGGGCGGCGGGCCTTGTCGTGGTTGCCGTAGTCGGGCTTGCCGTCCTTCCCTTCGTACACCTCGTACGGAGCGGGCAGCCACTCGCAGGCCAGCTCGCGGGGGCACTCGGCCTCCGCGGGGGCGGCCCGGAGTCCGGCGGGGGCCGCGGCGGGGCGGGCGGCGGTGGCGCGTGCGGCGGTACGGGCGGTGCGTGCGGCAGCGGGGCGGGCGGCGGCGTCGGCCGGGAGCGTGACGGTCTCGCCCGAGTCCGTCGTACGGCGCGCGCCTGCGCGCAGCACCGCGTACACCTCGTCGGCGAACACCCGCGCCGTCGCCGCGTCGGGGGCCTGCGCGTACGCCGCCACGGCCGCGTACCACCCGGCGGCCCCGTCGTCCGGCCCTGCGCCCAGCCGGCGGCCGTGGTCGGCGAGGAGCGCGGCCCCGCCGCGCACGTTGGCGCCCGGATCCGTACGCAGCCGGGCCGCCGGGATCCCCGACAGCCGTGCCGCGCGCTGCACCGTCTGCGCACCCCGCCTGCCCGCCTTGCCGTGCCCGCCGTTTCCGCCCGCCGCCGTGCGCAGGTCCGTCAGGTGCATCGGCCCGTAGCCGCCCGCCACGCTCGGCGCCCCGCCGTGCGCGTCCCAGCGCGACTCCAGATACGCCACCCCCAGCAGCACACCCTCCGGTACCCCGTACTGCCGCGCCGCCGCCGCGAACGACTCCTGGAGCGACCCGGCCCCGGCACGCGCGCTGCCCGCCGCGGGCGAGCCCGCGGTGAGCAGCGGAAGCAGGACGGCGGTGGCGGCGGCGCAGCGCGCGAGGCGTCCTGGCACAGGGTCCTCCGAGGTGCGTGGGCGAACGATCACCCAGCAGTATCGGCAGACCTGACAGACCGTCAATCATTTGAGTGGCGAGTCGCCGCACGTCAGGCCGTTTGCGCGGAGCCGCGCGAGCGGGGCGGGGCGGCGGTGTCACGGGGGCCGCCGCCCCGCCTGGCTCACCGCGTTCCGACCGCCGCCCGCACCGCGCGGCGTGCCATCTGCACGTCGTCGTGGAGCCGCCGCAGCAGCAGCCGGTGCTCCTCCCCGGCGGTCATCCCGCTGTGCACGCCGACCGGCGGCGCCGGATCCCTCATCGCCCGCTGCACGGCGGCCTCGTACGTACGGACCTCCCGGACCAGTACGAGCATCAGGTTGACCAGGAACCCGTCCCGGTGAACCGTTCCGCCTGCCTGGGCGAGCTGGCTGATCTGCCTGCGCGCGGGCGAGCCCTCGCCCAGCACGGCCCAGAGCGTCGCCAGGTCGTACCCGGGGAGGTACCAGCCGGCCTGCTCCCAGTCGACGAGGACCGGGCCCGCGGGGGAGAGCAGGACGTTCGACAGCAGCGCGTCGCCGTGGCAGAACTGCAGGTTCCCGGGACCGATGCCGTGCAGCAGTGTCTGCAGGTCGCCCATGTCGCGGTCGGTGAGCAGGCCCAGCTCGTGGTAGCGGCCGAGCTGCGTCCCGTAGTCCAGCGGCACGCCGAACGCGCCCACGGGGGGCCGCCACATCCCGATCCGCACCAGCGCCGCGAGCGTCGCGCGCACGTCGGCGTGCGGCGGGACCTCCAGCGGGTGGCGCTGGAGCGCCGCGGCGCGGCCGGGGGTGCGTTCGATGACGAGCGTGCAGCTCTCCGGGTCGGCGGCGATGAGCCGCGGCACCCGCACGGGCGGGCGGGCCCGGACGAACGTGCGGTAAGCAGCTATTTCCTGCTGCAGCTTCTCCACCCGCGCGGCCGACTGGTCGACCAGGCACTTCGCCACCGCCGTGGTCCGGCCCGCGGAGCCGACCAGCAGTACCGTGCGGCTGCTGCGGCGCAGCACCTGCACGGGGTGGAAGTCGGGGACCACGCGGTGCACCGAGTCGACGGCCGCGCGCAGCAGCGCCCCCTGCGGGCCGGTCAGGTCGAGCCGGCCGCTGACGGGGCGGCGTGCGGTGGCGGGAAGCTGCCGCAGGCGTGCGCCGGCGGCCGGTGCGCGGCCCGGGTCGAGGAACGGCGCGCCGCCGGCCGCGGTCCGGTGCGGGGCCGGCGGGCGTACCGTACGGACGGGTGCGGATGCGGATGCCGATGCTGCGTACATGGGCGAGACAGATCCCTTCAGGCACGGGCCGGTTGCGCGCCGCCGCGGGCCGCCGCGCGCTGCCGTACCCTTCCTGGTCACTCGTCCGGGTGACCGGCTGGGGGTCCGGTCCCCGGCCGTTGAGCCCGGGAAATGCGGGTGGGCAGTGCGGTTGGCATGTGCCCCGGGTGTCGGGGCCGGTTGGCGCAGTCATAGCCCACACCGCTATACGGGTGGCACACCATCTGGCGCACCCTGGCGAACCCTGGCGAATGCTCGCCGGGCCCTGGGCCCGTCGGTACTGTCAAGTGAGCCGAGACCCTGGGGGCTTGTTGTGAGCAAGGGACCCAACACCAGGCTCGCCGACCTGTTCGGGATGACCGGCTGGTCGAAGGGCGAGCTGGCGAGGCTGGTCAATCGGCAGGCGGCGGCCACCGGCCACCCCCAGCTCTCGACCGACACCTCGCGGGTGCGGCGCTGGATCGAGACGGGCGAGATCCCGCGCGAGCCGGTGCCCAAGGTGCTGGCGGTCCTGTTCACCGAGCGACTCGGCCGTGTCGTGACCACCGAGGACCTCGGGTTCGAACGGGCCGCAGGGCCCGGGCGGGTCAGGCGGCAGTCCGATGACGCACTGCCCTGGGCACCCGAGCGGACGGCCGAGGTCCTCACCGAATTCACGGGAATGGACCTCATGCTCAATCGACGCGGCCTGGTGGGCGCGGGAACGGCGCTCGCGGCCGGCTCCGCCCTGACCAGTTCCCTGCACGAATGGCTGCACTCCGACCCCGCCGCCCCGGGCGCCGCCGCCGGGAGCGCCCCCCTCCACGCCGAACCCGCGCGCTACGGCAGGTACGAGGCGACGCCGGTCGGCGCCCAGGAAGTCGAGGCGCTGGAACGTTCCGTCGAGGTGTTCCGCGCCTGGGACGCCGAGCGCGGCGGCGGCCTCCAGCGCAAGGCCGTGGTCGGCCAGCTGAACGAGGTCGGCGGCATGCTCGCGTACCGGCACCCCGAACCGCTGCAGAGCCGGCTGTGGGGCGTCGCGGCGAACCTCGCCGTGCTGGCCGGCTGGATGTCGCACGACGTGGGCCTGGAGCCCACCGCCCAGCGGTACTTCGTCATCGCGGCGCACGCCGCGCGCGAGGGCGGCGACCGGCCGCGCGCCGCCGAGGCGCTGTCCCGCGCCGCGCGGCAGATGATCCACCTGGGCCGGCCGGACGACGCGCTGGAGCTGGTCGGGCTGGCCAAGTCCGGGACGGGGCCCGCCACCCACGCGCGTGCGCGCTCGATGCTCGCCACCATCGAGGCCTGGGCGCAGGCGGCGAAGGGCCGGACGGGCGCGGTGCAGCGCACGCTGGGGGAGGCCGAGGAGCTGTTCGCGCGCGACGGGGCGGACCTGGCGGCGCCCACCTGGATGCAGCTCTTCGACGAGGCCGACCTGCACGGGATGCAGGCGCTGGCGTACCGCACGCTCGCCGAACACGACCCGGCCGCGGCCTCCCGCGCCCGCGAGCACGGGGAACTGGCCCTCGCCAAGCGGCCGGAGGGGCGCCAGCGCTCCCAGATCCTCGACTACGTGTCCCTGGCCGCGGTCGGCTTCCTCGCCGGCGACCCGGACCGGGGCGAGAGGTACACCCGGCTCGCGCTGGAGCGCATCGGCGAGAACTCCTCGCACCGCACCTGGGACCGGCTACGGCAGACGTACCGGCTGACCGCGCCGTACGCGGACGACCCCGCGGTCAAGGCGCTGCGCGAGGAGGCCGCGGACACCCTGGCGAGGGCGCCCAAGGGGCGCACGAGCGCCATCTGACGGCAGCTCCCTCGGGGGCTGCCGTACGGGGACGGGTGGGGAGTGACGGGCCGGGCCGCCGCGTGCGGTGGCTCAGCCCGTCACCTTGGCCACGAGCACGCAGGCGTCGTCCCCGCGGCGCCCGCCGCCGAACTCCTCGACGACGGCGCGCAGGCAGTCCTGCGCGCCGGGTGCGGCGGCGAACCGGGGCGCCAGCGCGAGCAGCCGCTCGCGGGCCGGCGCCGGGCTGCGGGCGCCGAGCCCCGCGGTGTGCAGCAGGAGCAGGTCGCCCGGCCGCAGCGCCTCGCTGACCTGCGCGTACGGCGTGTCCGTGGTGGCGCCCAGCAGCAGGCCGTCGGGGGCGGCGAGGGCGCGGCCCACGCCGTCGCGGAACAGCAGCGGCGGGGTGTGCGTGGCCCGGGCCCAGTGCAGGGTGCGCCCGGCCGGGTCGTAGCGGCAGCAGACCGTGCCGACGAGCACCGGCTGCGCCGCCACCTCCAGCAGCTCGTTGGCGCGGCCGAGGAGCGCGGCCGGCTCCGCGCCGCCGAGCGCCATGCCGCGCAGGGCGCCGAGGAGCATCGTCATCCCGGCGGCGGCCGGGACGCCGCGGCCGGCGACGTCGCCGACGCCGAGGAGGGTGTGGCCGCCGGGCAGCGGCAGTGCGTCATACCAGACGCCGCTGACAGAGGTTCCGGCCGCGGCCGGAAAGTGATGTCCGGCCACGGTCAAAGCGGCCGGGTCGCCGGCCGGCAGGTGCACGGCGCCACGCCACGGCGGCAGCACCGCCTCGTGCAGCTCCTGGGCGACGCGGCGCTCGGCGTGCGCGAAGTGCCGCTCGCGCTGGACCGCGGACTCCGACTCCCGCACCGCCTGGCGGCTGCGGCGCAGCTCGGTCACGTCGCGTACGACCGTCCACATCGACTCGGTCGCGCCGCCGGCGTCGAGGACGGGCTCGCCGACGACGTGCAGGGTGCGGGGGGCGCCGTCCGGGCGGCGGATGCGGAACTCGCCGTCGATCGGCTTGCCGTCGACCAGGCAGTCGGTGACCATCGCGGTCAGTCGCGGCTGGTCGGCGGGGTCGAACCAGGACGGCAGGTCGTCCAGCGAGAGCGGGCCGTCGCCGGGGTCCCTGCCGAAGATGTCGAAGAGGTCGTCCGACCAGTCGACGTCGTCCGAAAGCAGATGCCACTCCGCGCTGCCCACCCGGGCCTGCGGCCGGTCCCGCGGGTCCGCCGCCGGCTCGGCTTCCGGCCCCTCGCCCTCGTCGCGCCCGCCCTCGACCGGGTGCCCCTCGCGCAACTGGCCGAGCTGGACGGTCAGGCAGTCGAGCTGCCGCGCGGCGAGGTCGCAGAGCGCGCGCTGCCAGCGCAGCCCGGCCTCCTCGGTGTCGCCGGCCGCGGCGATCGTCTCCCGCCGCACCGCCTCCAGGCTGCCGCGCAGCCGGGCGATCTGCGCCAGCAGCGTGGCCACGGCGCTGCGCTCGGGCTGCTGCGGCGCGTGCGGGTCCGCGGCGCGGGGGAGTCGTGAGGCGGCGGCCATGGCGTGATCTCCGATACCTTCCGGCCCGGGCTCCGGCGGCGTTGCCGGTCCGCGGTTCGCCGTTACGACTGTGGCACAGGCGGCGACGCTGCGTAAGGTGTTTCGCGAGACCTGAGCAGATGCGTTTGGCATATGCCTTTCGGCCGGTTCACGACTGGACTTCACCCGGTCTCCGCACTCCAGTAAGCTGCCGCGGCAATGGAGCCGGCAGCCGGTCGGTGGCCCGGTCTGTCCGTTCCGCGGAAAATTCCGTTGCCAGCGGTCCCACCACCCCGGATGCTGACGTCATGTTCGAGCCAGCCATAGCGCCCAGCGGCACCCTCCTCGGCCTCCTCCAGCGAGGCCGGGGCGACGGGACCCTGCACGCACTCGCCGCGCCCAGGGCGGAAGCCCTCCAGGCGCTGTACGGGTGCGTGATCGACGACCCCCGGCACGACTGGCAGGTGGAGAACCGCTCGCTCTATTACGCCCGGCTCTGCCTGGAGCTGGACGCCCCCGTGGACGCCCTCGCCGACCACCTCTTCGCGCCCGACGACGTGCTCCGCCCCGACGAGCAGCGCACCGGGCTCACCCTCTCCGTCCTCGGCCACCTCGCCTCGTACGGCCGCGACGACGCGCTGAAGCTGCTGCGCCGCTACGCGGCCGCCGGCGGCTGCTGGCAGTGGGCGCTGGACGAGCTGGCCCTGCGCGACGACGACGCCGGGCTGCGCGCCCTCGCCCCGCACGTGCTGGCCCGCTTCCCGCGCACCCCCGACGGGGAGCGCGAGCTGGCCGCGGAGATGCGCGGCGCGTTCGAGCCGCGGCCCTGGCGGCTGTGGGCCGAGGACCCCGAGCTGGGCGCGCGGGTGCGTGCGGCGCAGGAGCAGGAGAGTTTCGACCGCTGGCAGCGCCAGCTCCGCTCCCGCGGCCCGCGGCCCGGCTGGAGCGTCGCCGAGATCCTGGACTGGGCCCAGGACGGCCTGGAGCAGTACCCGGCGCAGCCCCGGCACGACGCGGCCGCCCGCTGCCTCGCGGCCGTCGCCGGGCCCGAGGACCGGCCGGAACTGCTCGTGGCGGCCCGCGGCCCGCGCGACGGCGCCCGCGCCGCCGCCGTCGCCCACCTCGCGGCGACCGGCGACCCCGAGGCGTACGACCTCATCGAGGCCGCCGCCTGCGCGCCGTCCGAGACGCTCGCCGCGGCGGCGCTCGCCACCTTCGGCCGGATGTGCTCCACCGCCGCGCTCGGCACCGCCCGCGGCTGGGCCGCGCGCGAGGACGCGCTCGGCACCGCCGCCGGCGTGATGCTCGCCCGCCGCGGCGCGGCGCGCGACGCCCGTGCGGTACGCACCGTGTTGCTGCGCTGCGTGCGGGACGAGGGGCCGGGCGCGCCGGAGTTGTGCGATCTGGTCGCCGGTGCGGGACGGCTGGCGATCACCTCCGCGGCGCCGGTGCTGCGGCACATCTACCGCGAGACGGGCAGCTCGCACCTGCGCGGCGTCACCGCCCGCGCGCTGGCCGCCACCGACCCGTCGTTCCCCGCGTCCTTCGCCGTCGAGTGCCTGTGGGACTGCGAGGACACCACCCGCGAGATCGGCGCCCGGCACGCCGAGACCGCCGACGCCCGCGTCGTCGCCCGGCTGCGCAGCCTCGCCGCCGACCCGGCCGAGGACGGCGACGTGCAGAGCACCGTGCGTACCCGCATCACCCCGGACGGCGCCTCCGGCTGACGTCCGTGACGCGTCCTTCACGTACGGTCGCGGCCTGCGACAATGTGCGCATGACGGCGCGCTGGCAGTTCTGGATCGACCGCGGCGGCACGTTCACCGACGTGGTGGGCAGGCGGCCGGACGGCACGCTCGTCGCCCGCAAGCTGCTCTCGCACGACCCGGGGCGCTACGGCGCCCACGACGACGCCGCCGTCGCGGGCGTCCGGCTGCTGCTCGGCCTCGGGCCGGACGAGCCGGTGCCCGCGGAGCGCGTCGAAGTCGTCAAGATGGGCACCACCGTCGCCACCAACGCCCTCCTCGAACGGAAGGGCGAGCCGACGGTGCTCGTCGTCACCGCGGGGTTCCGGGACGCGCTGCGGATCGCGTACCAGAACCGGCCGCTGCTCTTCGAGCGCCGCATCCTCAAGCCGGAGGCGCTGTACGAGCGGGTGATCGAGGTGCCGGGGCGCGTCGGCGCCCACGGCGAGGTCGTACGCGACCTGGACCTCGGCGCCGCGCGCGCGGCGCTGGCGGACGCGTACGAAGACGGGTTCCGCAGCGTCGCCGTCGTCCTCGTGCACGGCTACCGCTACGGGGCGCACGAGCGGGCCGTCGCCGAGGAGGCCCGGCGGGCGGGCTTCACGCAGATCAGCTGCGGCCACGAGGTCAGCCCGCTGATGAAGCTCGTGCCGCGCGGCGACACGACCGTCGTCGACGCCTACCTGTCGCCGATCCTGCGCCGCTACGTCGACCGCGTCGCCGGCGAACTGCGCGGCATCCGGCTGCAGTTCATGCAGTCCAACGGCGGCCTGCGCGAGGCCACCCACTTCCGCGGCAAGGACGCCGTGCTCTCCGGGCCCGCGGGCGGGGTCGTCGGCATGGTCCGCTCCTCCGGGGAGGCGGGCCACGACCGCGTCATCGGCTTCGACATGGGCGGCACGTCCACCGACGTGTCGCACTACGCGGGCGAGTTCGAGCGCGACTTCGACACGCGGGTGGCGGGCGTGCGGATGCGCGCGCCGATGCTCAGCATCCACACCGTGGCCGCCGGCGGCGGCTCCGTCCTGCACTTCGACGGCCGCCGCTACCGCGTGGGCCCCGACTCGGCCGGCGCCGTCCCCGGCCCCGCCTGCTACCGCCGCGGCGGGCCGCTGACCGTCACCGACGCCAACGTCATGCTCGGCCGCGTCCAGCCCCGCCACTTCCCGTCGGTCTTCGGGCCCGGCGGCGACCAGCCGCTCGACGACGAGGCGGTGCGCCGGGCGTTCACCGAGCTGGCCGAGACCTCCGCCGCCGCCACCGGCGACCGGCGCTCGGCCGAGGAGGTCGCGGCCGGCTTCCTCGACATCGCCGTGCTCAACATGGCCAACGCCGTCAAGAAGATCTCCGTGCAGCGCGGCCACGACGTCACCCGCTATGCGCTGACCAGCTTCGGCGGCGCCGGCGGCCAGCACGCCTGCGCCGTCGCCGACGTGCTCGGCATCTCCACCGTCGTCGTCCCGCCGCACCCGGGCGTGCTCTCGGCGTACGGCATCGGGGTCGCCGCGGCGACGGCGATGCGCGAGCAGGCGGTGGAGGCGGAGCTGACCGGGGCGTCGATGCACCGGATCCGGCAGGTCTGCGCGGAGCTGGCGGAGCGCGCCGCCGCGGACCTCACGGACGAGGGCATTCCGGCGGCTGCCGTGGAGACGTCGGCGCGGGTGCACCTGCGGTACGCGGGCACCGACTCGGCGATCGCCGTGCCCCTGGCGGACGAGGCGGAGATGCGGGCGGAGTTCACGGCCGTGCACCGCAGGCGGTTCGCGTTCACGATGGACAAGCCGCTCGTCGCCGAGGCCGCGTCCGTGGAGGCCGCGGCCGAGCAGGCCGCGGCCACGCGGGAGGAGGCCGGCCGCGCCGCCCGCGCCGGGGACGCGCCCGAAGCCGCCGACCGGGTACGGATCTTCACCGACGGGCAGTGGCGCGAGGCCGGGCTGTACCAGCGCGAGGACCTGCGCGCCGGCGACACCGTCACCGGACCCGCGATCCTCGCCGAGGAGGGCTCCACCACCGTCGTCGACCCCGGCTGGCAGGCCGCCGTGCACCACCGCGGCCACCTCACGCTCACCCGGGTCAGCCCGCGGCCCGCCACGCAGGCGGTCGGCACGGGCGTGGACCCCGTGATGCTGGAGGTCTTCAACAGCCTCTTCATGGCCATCGCCGAACAGATGGGCGTACGGCTGGAGAGCACCGCCCACTCCGTCAACATCAAGGAGCGGCTCGACTTCTCCTGCGCCCTCTTCGACGCCGACGGCAATCTGATCTCCAACGCGCCCCACATGCCCGTGCACCTGGGGTCGATGGGCGAGTCCATCAAGGAGGTGCTGCGGCGCAACCGGAACAGCGGCCACGGGCTGCGGCCCGGCGACGTGTACGCCATCAACGACCCGTACCACGGAGGCACCCACCTGCCCGACGTCACCGTCGTCACGCCCGTCTTCGACGAGGACGGGCAACAACTGCTGTTCCTCGTCGCCTCCCGCGGCCACCACGCCGAGATCGGCGGCATCACACCCGGGTCGATGCCCGCGTTCAGCCGCACCATCCAGGAGGAGGGCGTCCTCTTCGACAACTGGCTGCTCGTCCGCGACGGCGAGCTGCGCGAGGCCGAGACGCGCCGGCTGCTCACCTCCGGCCCGTACCCCTCGCGCGCGCCCGACGCCAACCTCGCCGACCTGCGCGCCCAGATCGCCGCCAACAACAAGGGCATCGACGAGCTGCGCCGCATGATCGGCATGTTCGGCCTCGACGTCGTACGCGCCTACATGGGGCACGTGCAGGACAACGCCGAGGAGTCCGTCCGCCGCGTCATCGCCGCCCTGGGGGACGGCGCGTACCGCTACGAGACCGACGCGGGCGCCGTCATCGAGGTCGCCGTCCGCGTCGACCGCGAGGCGCGCAGCGCCGTCGTCGACTTCACCGGGACCTCGCCGCAGCTGCCCGGCAACGCCAACGCGCCCAGCTCGGTCGTCATGGCCGCGGTGCTCTACGTCTTCCGCACCCTGGTCGCCGAGGACATCCCGCTCAACAGCGGCTGCCTGAAGCCCCTGCACGTGCGCATCCCGCCCGGCTCCATGCTCGCGCCGGAGTTCCCCGCGGCCACCGTCGCGGGGAACGTCGAGACCTCCCAGGCCGTGACGGGCGCGCTGTACGCGGCGCTCGGCGTACAGGCCGAGGGCTCCGGCACGATGAACAACGTCACCTTCGGCAACGACAAGGCGCAGTACTACGAAACCGTCGCCTCCGGCTCCGGCGCGGGCGACGGCTTCCCGGGCGCGGACGTCGTGCAGACCCACATGACCAACTCCCGCCTCACCGACCCCGAGGTGCTGGAGTGGCGCTACCCGGTGCGCGTCGAGGAGTTCGCCGTACGGGACGGCAGCGGCGGCCCGGGGCGCTGGGAGGGCGGGCGCGGCGCGGTGCGGCGCATCCGGTTCCTGGAGCCGATGACGGTGACGCTGCTGACCGGCCACCGGCGAGTGGCGCCGTACGGCATGGCGGGCGGCGGACCGGGGGCCCTCGGCCGCAACGCCATGGAGCGGGCCGACGGCACGGTGGAGCCGCTGGAGGGCTGCGACACCGTCGAGGCTGCGGCCGGGGACGTCCTGGTGGTCGAGACCCCGGGCGGCGGCGGCTACGGCGAACCGGAGTGAGTGACAGCGGGGAGTCCCACGCGCCGCGCACCTGTGGGACGCCTGACCGCGTCCGCGCCGCCGCCCCTACCCGCTGACCGGGCCGGAGGCCGTACCGTTTCGGCCGATGTCGGTGGCACCGCCTAATCTGTCCGACGTGACTGCTCCGACCACCGCGACGCCCGCCGCCGGCGCGCCCAGGCCCGCCCCGGGCCCGGCCGCCGACGAGGGCCTGGCCCGCCGCCTGCGCGCCCTGGCGTGCACGGCCCCGCTGCACGACCTGGACGCCCGCAAGGCGATGCTCGCGGGCGAGTTCGGGGTGTACGCGATGGCGGAGGTGGCCCTGTCCGCCATCGACCTGGTCACGCTGCAGATGGACTTCGACACCGGCGCCGAGCCCGACGAGGTCATCGCCCGGCTGCTGCCGCGCGTCGCCGCCCAGGCGCCGCTGCGCCCCCGCGCCGAGCACGAGCGGGTGGCGCACTGGGTGCTGGACAGCCTGGTCAACGTCGGCAGCGTCGACCGCGGCTTCCGCGCGGTGTACGGCACGTTCGGCCACGACGGCGCGTACGTGCGCAGGGAGTACGACTTCAAGCTCCTCGAAGAGGTTCCGGGCCCCGGCGGCGCCGTCTACCTGCGCACCACCGACGAGGCTGTCAACGTCCTGGTGGGCGCGCTCGACACCGACGTCACCAGCGCGCAGATCGCCGCCGAGGTCAAGCTCGAAGTCCTCATCAGCCGCGGCCGGCTCGCCGACGCCCAGCTCGCCGCCGAGCAGGCCCGCTACCGGACCGTGCAGTACGCGGAGACGCTGCGCCGCGCCCTGGAGGCCACCCGGCGCAACGTGCGCGCGGTCGACTGGCTCCGGACCGTGCCGGCGATGATCGACGAGGCGCTGGACCACGTCGCCGACCGGTACCGGCACGAGAACGCCATCCTCACCAACATCCGCCGCGCCCGCGACGAAGCGGAGGACCCCGACCACAAGCGGCGCGCCGCCGAGCTGGTCGACATCGTCAAGGACTGCATCCGCCGCCACACGCAGCTCCAGACCCGGCTGCTGGACGCCGGCCCGCTGTTCCGTGCCGAGCAGGACCGGCAGGCGTTCGCGCCGCCCGCCGCCCGCACCGGCGTCGACCTCTACGGCCAGCTCCTCGCGCCCGTGCTGCCGCTGCCCGTCTCCGCCGCCCACCGCGTCACCGACGCCTTCTTCGCCCGCGGCACCGGGCTGCGCGCCCCGCACGCCGTGCGCCTCGCCGACCTCGCCGAGCTGCTGCTCACGCCCCCGCTGGAACGGGCCCACCTGGGTGCCGAGATGCCCGAGCCCGACCTCGTCGCCACCCCGGACGACAGCCGGTTCAGCGAGGAGCAGCTCGCCGCCGCGGGCGAGCTGCTCGATCTGCCGCCGGACGCCCCGCGCCGGCTGTCCGGGCTGCTCGCCGACGCCCGCCGCCGCGACCCCGAGCTGCCGTACCTCGTCGCCCTCCTCGCCGTGCACGCCGCGGGCCCGGCCGTCGGCACCGCGTACCGGCAGGGCGACGAGCGGCTGCTGTTCGCCGTGGACGACGGGACGCAGATGGAGGACGCCGAGTTCGGCGGCGCGGACCTCATCGTCGGCACGGCACTGCTGGACGCCGCCGGAATGGCGGCCGGTCGAACGGAGGCCGCCTCGTGATCCCCGACCCCGCGTCCGCCACCGCCGCCGGTGCGGCCGTCCCGGCCGGGAGCGCCGACGGGCAGCCGCCCGCCGTCACCCCCGCGGACGCCGCCGACGCCGCCCGCCTGGTCTCCTTCGGCCTCCAGCCGAAGCTGCTGCCCGCCCGCGACCTGGAGTACGCCGAGCTGCTCCGCCGCTACCGCGAGGAGCCGCCCTTCGCGCGCCTCGCCGACGCCGTCGCCACCGGCCTCGGCCTCGTCGTCCTGGAGGTCTCGACCCGTACCGGCATGGCCGTCACCGCCGCCGAGGACTCCGTCTTCGCCGTCCGCATGGGCGACTACGCCCGCCGTGCCGCCACCGACTCCGCCGACCGCTTCCTGCACGGCCTGGCCCATCTCGCCGTCGCCGCCATGGCGTTCCCGCGCCCCGAGGACCTCGCCGACGACGGCTACATCGGCCGCGTCAGCGTCAACGGCGTCGACGCCTTCGTCCGCCAGGCGTGCCGCCGCCTGGAGGAGCGCGCCGAGGAGGCCGGCGAGAACACCGACCCGGCCGAGGGCGAGCGCGGTCTGGAGGCCGCCTGGCGGGTGTACGCGCGCCGCAGCGCCACCGGCGCCACGAAGGACGCCCGCCGGCTCGCCGGCTCCACCACCGGCATCATCGGCAAGGCCATGGCGTTCCTCACCGACTCCGGCTTCCTCCAGCGCACGTCGGACGACGCCGGCGGCACGTACCGCACCACCGCGCGCTACCAGTTGCAGGTGCGGGACATGGCGGGCAGCGCGGCCATGTCCGAGCTGCTGGAGCTGGGCGTCGTGCCCGTCGCCGACGGCAGCGCGACCCTGGTGCCCGCCGCCGACGACGGCGAGCCCGCGGGCGGTGCGCTGCCGTTCTTCCCCAGCCAGCACGAGCGGGCCTGACGGCCGGTCGAGACGGAACGAGCGAAGGCCGCAATCCCATGTACGAGCTGTCCAGGATCCGCCTCTACTCCATCGGGCCCGCCGGTGCGCGGTACGCCGACACCGTGCTCGACCTGCGCGGCGTCGGCGGCGAGGTGCCCCAGCCGGCGCCCGCCCAGGGCGACTTCTTCGCCGCCGAGCCCGCCGGGCCGCCGCGCCGGCCCGCGCCCGCGGGCGTGCTGTTCCTGGAGAACGGCGGCGGCAAGTCCGTACTGCTGAAGCTGATCTTCTCCGTGATGCTGCCCGGCCACCGCAACACCCTGGGCGGCGCCAGCTCCGGTGTGCTCCGCAAGTTCCTGCTCGCCGACGACACCGGGCACGTCGCGCTGGAGTGGCAGCACACCGTGACCGGCGAGCAGATCGTCGTCGGCAAGGTGAGCGAGTGGCGCGGGCGGCAGGTCTCCGGGGACCCGCGGAAGTTCGCCGAGGCGTGGTACTCGTTCCGGCCCGGTCCCGGGATGGGCCTGGACGCGCTGCCCGTCGCCGAGTCCGCGGCGGTGCGCCCCGCCGGGGAGGGCGCCTCCGGCGCGCGCGGGCGGCGCCGCACGATGAAGGGCTTCCGGGACGTACTGACCGAGGCCGGCAAGGCGTACCCGCACCTGGACGTGGTGTGGGAGGAGATCCACGAGCGGTGGAACGAGCACCTGGGGCGGCTCGGCCTCGACCCCGAACTCTTCCGCTACCAGCGGGAGATGAACGCCGACGAGGGCGAGGCCGCCGGGCTGTTCGCGGTGAAGAACGACTCCGACTTCACCCACCTGCTGCTGCGCGCCGTCACCGACACCCGCGACACCGACGGCCTGGCCGACCTCGTCCACGGCTTCGCGCACAAGCTGGGCCGCCGCGCCGAACTGACCGCCGAGCGCGACTTCACCGCCGGCTCCCTCGACCTGCTCTCGCACATCGTCACGGGTGCGGAGCAGCGCACGCGCTCCCGGGACGTCCTCGGCGGCGCCGAGCGCCGGGCCCGGGCGCTGGCGGCACGGCTGACGGCGCGGGCCGACGCGGAGCGGGCCAGGGCGGCGGAGCTGGCCGGGCAGGAGCGCACGGCCGCCGAGCGGGTCACGGCCGCGGAGTCGTCCCGGCGCGGCAGCGAACTCATCGCAGCGGAGCTGGCGTACCGGCACGCGTCGCTGGCGCTGGCCGCCGCGGAGAAGAGCGCCGCGGGCAAGCGCCGCGAGCTGACCGACGCCCGTACGCTGCACGCCGCCTGGCAGGCCGCCGAGGCGGTGCTGCGGCACCGCGCCGCCGCCGACCGCGCGGCGCGCGTCTCCGCCGCCATCCGCGAGGCCGAGCGCGACGCCGCCCCGGCGCTCGCCGCCCGCGCCGCCGCGGCCACCGGGCTCGTACGCGCGCTGCACGCCGCCGCCCGCGACGGCGAGACGCTGGCGGCGGAGCAGGAGGAGCGTTCTGCCGGGCTGCAGCAGGAGTCGGAGACGGCGCACGCGGACGCGGTCGACGCCGCGACCCGCGCGCAGCGCGCCCGCAGCGAGACCGACCACCTGCGCCAGCGGCTCACGGAGGTCGAGCAGGAGACGGCGGAGGCGGTACGCGCCGGCTGGCTCGACACCGACCCCGCCGCCCCCGACACCGACCCGGCCCGCGCGGCCCTCGTCGCCGGTGACGCCGAGAAGGCCGCCGTCGCCGCCTGGGACGAGGCCCGCGAGTCCGCCCGTACGGCGACCGAACGCGCCCGCGAGACGGCGGCCGCGCTGTCCCGCGCCGAGCTGTCGGCCGCCCGCGCGACGGACGCCGCGGAGGCGGCCGAGGCGGCATACGACACGGAGCGCCGCGCGGCCGAGTCGCTGGCGGGGGAGCGGCGGCTGACGGAGCTGCTGGGGCTGCCGGAGCCGGCCGGGGCGGCGGGCGGCGGGGCCGGGGAGCAGCGTGCCCTGAGCGCCGTGGAGTTCGACCGGTCCGCCGACGAACTGCGGGCCCTGCTCGACGCGCGCGTCACGGAGGACGAGCGGCGGCTGTTCGACCTGCGCACCGCCGCCGGGGACGACGCCCGGATCCTCGCGGCGCTCGGCGACGGCGGGCTGCTGCCGCCCGGCCCGGATGTGCTGGCCGTCGTGGACTGCCTCGGCGAGCACGGCATCCCCGCGCTGCCCGGCTGGCGGTACCTCGCGCAGGCCGTCGACCCGGCCGACCACGCCGCCGTGCTCGACGCCCGCCCTGAGCTCGTCGACGGCGTCGTGATCACCGACCCGGACACACACGCCCGCGCCCGCGAGGTGCTGCGCGAGGCCGCGCTGCTGCCCCGCTCGGCCCTCGCCGTGGGCACGGCCGCCGCCCTGCTCGCACCGCCGCCGCCCACGGGGGAGCGCGACGGCGGCGTGTTCCTCGTCCCGCCCAACCCGGCCATGCACGACGAGCGGGCCGCCGACGACGAGCGCCACGCCCTGCGCGCCCGCACCGCCGGCCGCGACGAGCAGATCCGCGTCCTGGCCGCCCGCCTCGCCGCCGACCGGACGCTGGCGGCGCGGCTCGCCTCATGGCGTACGGGCTGCCCCGCCGGCCGCCTTGCCGAGCTGGCCGCAGCCGCCGAGTCGGCCCGTACGGCATCGGCCGCGGCGGACGAGGCGCTGACCCGCGCCCGCGCCGAGGCGGAGGACGCCGCGGCGGCCGCCGAGGAGACCGCCCGGGCCCGCGAGGAGCGTCAGGAGCAGGCCCAGCGCGCCCGCCGCAGCGCCGACGCCCTCGCCGGCCTGGCCCACCGCCTGCGTGAGCGCTCCGGCTGGCAGGCCCGCCTCCGGGAACTCGCCGACGAGGCCCTGGAGTACGAGACCAGGGCCGCCGACTGTACCGCCCGCGCCCGCGCCGCCGACGAGGACCGGCGCGACGCCCAGCGCGCCGCCGACGACGCGCGCCGCACGGCCCGCGCGCTGCGCGCGGAGCGGGCGGAGATCGCGGGCGTGGCGGAGGAGTTGGAGGCCGAGGCGGCGGACGAGGCGGCGGAGGCGGTCGGGACCCCGGGGCCCGGGATGTTCCAGGAGCAGGACGGGGCGGCGCCGGACGACGGCGCGGGGGCCGGGAGCGGGCCCGACGGCCGCACCGGTTCCGACGGCGCGGCCGACGCCCCCGCCCGCCCCGAGGGCGGCGCGCGGCGCCGGGCCCGGCTCGCCCGGGCCGCCGCCGCCGACGCGGCCCGCGCCTCGCTGCCGGCGCTGCGGGAGGCGTACCGGGCCGCCTCGCAGGTCTACGAGAAGGTCGGGGTCGGGGCCGATCTGCGGGCCGAGCAGGCGCGGGCCGAGAGCGAGGAGTCCGCCGCGCTCGCGGAGCTCAACCGCCTCAGCAACAAGGTGCGTACCCGCGCCGCCACGCTGCTCGCGGGCCCCGACGGCGCCGACGCGCCGTCGCGGCAGGCCGCCGCCGCCCGCGCCGAGTCGATCGTGCAACTGCTGGAGTCCCGCTCCGCCGCCGCCAGCGAGACCCTGGGCAGGCTGCGCGGCGACGCGGAACGCCTCGCGCCCGAGGGCGGCGAGGCGCACACCGAACTGCCCGGCGACCTCGTGCCCGAGGGCGCCGAGCACGCCCAGGCGCTGCTGCGCTCCGCCGCCGCCACCGCCGCGGAGCGCGCCGACGAACTGACCGCCGCCACCGCAGCGCACGCCGAGCTGCGCCGTGCCTGCGCCGCCGCCGAGGACGCCGCCGGCGCCTTCGCCGAGACCGCCGCCATGCTGCGGGACCTGCTCCGCGGGCCCGCCGCCGGCGAGGAGCAGGACGAGGCGGGCGAGGCGGAACCCTTCCCCGGCGGGCTCGACGGCGCCCGGCAGGCCGCCGCCGAGTCCCGCCGCTCGCTGCGCGGCTGCGCCGCGGACCTCGCCACCGCGGAGTCCGCCCTGCGCGACGCGTGCGACGTGCTCGTACGG
Source organism: Streptomyces aculeolatus (assembly GCF_020400605.1). GTDB lineage: Bacteria > Actinomycetota > Actinomycetes > Streptomycetales > Streptomycetaceae > Streptomyces > Streptomyces aculeolatus. The sequence continues at coordinate 171,646 of NZ_JAINRD010000009.1, forward strand.
CACGCCAACTCCACCCGCTACGAGCAGGTCCGCACCCCCGCCCGGCAGCAGATCCGCGAACTCCCCGCCGCCGCCCTCCCGGAGCACGCCGCGGCCTGGGCCGCGGCCTTCGCGCCCCGGCTGCGCGTGCTCACCGACGAGCTGGCGCAGCTGGAGCGCAACCGCGACGGCATCGTCGACCGGCTGCGCGGCCTGGTGGAGTCCGGCCTCGCCACCCTGCGCGCCGCGCAGCGGCTGTCGCGGCTGCCGGAGGGGCTGGGGGAGTGGTCCGGGCAGGAGTTCCTGCGCATCCGCTTCGAGGACCCCGACCAGGCGACCCTGTCCGAGCGCCTGGGCGAGGTCATCGACGAGGCCACCCGCGCGGCCGTACGCAAGAACAGCGACCTGCGCCGCGACGGCACGACCCTGCTGCTGCGCGGCGTGGACGCCGCGATGCAGCCCAAGGGCGTGGCGGTGGAGATCCTCAAGCCGGACGCGGTGCTGCGCGCCGAGCGCGTGCCGGTCGGGCAGATGGGCGACGTGTTCTCCGGCGGGCAGCTGCTCACCGCCGCCATCGCGCTGTACTGCACGATGGCCGCCCTCAGGGGCAACGACCGCGGTGACGACCGGCACCACCACGCGGGCACGCTCTTCCTCGACAACCCCATCGGCCGCGCCAACGCCACGTACCTGCTGGAGCTGCAACGCGCCGTCGCCGACGCCCTCGGCGTGCAGCTCCTCTACACCACGGGCCTGTTCGACACCACGGCGCTTGCGGAGTTCCCCCTCGTGATCCGGCTGCGCAACGACGCGGACCTGCGGGCCGGGCTGAAGTACATCACCGTCGAGGAGCACCTGCGCCCCGGGCTGCCGGCCCAGCGGGAGGGGGCCGAGCCGTCGGTCGGCGAGGTGACGGCGACCCGCATCTTCCGCCGCCCGCCGGCCACGGCACCGTAGGTACGCGGGGACGGCACGGGCACCGAGCCGAAACCGCTCCCACGGCCCCGGGCAGCGGCGGGTTGCCCCTCTCAGACCTCCGCGGACCCGCTCAGACTCCCGCGGCCACGGCTCCGGGCGGCCGGTCCCGTTGCGTACGGCGGCCGCCGCGGCGCTCCCTGCGGGCGCGGCGCGCCGCGCTGCTGGGCCGGGACTCCACGCCGTTCCGCTGCTTCCACACCTGCCGCGTCACCCACACGTCCAGCACGCCCCAGGTCGCGACCACGGTGCTCACGACCGTGCTCAGCAGGAGCGGAAACGCCGGCCACGACCCGCTGACCGTGAACAGCAGCGCGGCCATCGCCTGCGACAGCGTCACGGCCACGATGATCACGGCGCGCACGGCCGCCGTCCGTACCGGGTCCGGAAGCCTCGGTGTGCCGACCGGCTCCTCGACCCAGAGCGGCGATTCGGGGCGCCGCAGCTCCTCCTCCGCAGCCATCAATTCCCTCTCCCGCTCGACTGCCGGGTGCCCAGGGTGACTGCCCCGCACGCGGGGTGACGAAAGCCCGGGATACCCATGTTCACACGTTCCGATGTGTCAACGTTCGAAGGGGGCTACGAGTTGCCGGGGCGACGGTAGTAGGCTGCGCCGACTGGGGAAGGGACGCGGGCATGGTTGTGCAGGGTGGGAACAGACGGCAGCCGGCGGGGAGCCGGTTGAACTGGCTGCTCGACGATCTGGTGGGACGGCTGACGAGCGTGCGGATGGCGCTGGTGCTGTCCTCCGACGGGCTGCCGATGAGCGTTTCCGAGGACGTGAGCAGGGAGGACTCCGAGCATCTGGCGGCGGTCGCCTCCGGCATCCACGGCCTTGCCAAGGGCGTGGGCACGCACTTCGAGGCGGGCTCCGTACGGCAGACGCTCGTGGAGCTGGACGACGCCTTCCTCTTCGTCACCGCGGCGGGCGACGGCAGTTGCCTCGCGGTGATGGCGGCGTCGGACGCCGACATCGGGCAGATCGCGTACGAGATGACGCTGCTGGTCAAGCGGGTCGGCGAGCATCTGGCGGCGGCGCCGCGGGGCAGCCGGTCCTGACGTCGGACGGCCGCGCCGCGGCGCCGTGGCGTCAGCCGGCGGCTGCGTCCCGGTCGTTCTCGTCGTCCTGCCAGCCGAAGCTGCGCTCGACGGCCTTGCGCCAGTTGCGGTATTCGCGATCCCGCGTGCCCTCGTCCATCCGCGGGGTCCACTGGGTGTCGCGCTTCCAGTGGGACCTCAGCTCCTCCTGGTCCTGCCACACGCCCGTGGCCAGGCCGGCGGCGTAGGCGGCGCCCAGGCAGGTGGTCTCGGAGATCACCGGCCGCATGACGGGTACGCCGAGGACGTCCGCCTGGTGCTGCATCAGCAGACCGTTGGCGGTCATCCCTCCGTCCACCTTGAGGTCCGTCAGCCGTACCCCCGAATCCTGGTACATCGCGTCGACGACCTCGCGGGTCTGCCAGCTCGTCGCCTCCAGCACGGCACGCGCCAGGTGTGCCTTGGTGACGTAGCGGGTCAGGCCCGTGACGACGCCGCGCGCGTCGCCGCGCCAGTACGGGGCGAACAGCCCGGAGAACGCCGGGACGATGTACGCGCCGCCGTTGTCGTCGACGCTTGCCGCCAGGGTCTCGATCTCCTCGGCGGCGGAGATGATGCCGAGCTGGTCGCGGAACCACTGCACCAGCGCCCCGGTGATGGCGATGGACCCCTCCAGGCAGTAGACGGGCGCCTCGCCGCCGATCTGGTAGCCCATGGTGGTCAGCAGCCCGCTCTTCGACGGCACCGGCCGCGTACCGGTGTTGAGCAGCAGGAAACTGCCCGTGCCGTACGTGTTCTTGGCCTCGCCGACGCCGAAGCAGGTCTGCCCGAAGATCGCCGCCTGCTGGTCGCCGAGCGCCGAGGCGACGGGCACGCCGTCGAGCCGGCCCGTGCAGGTGCCGTAGACCTCGGCCGAGGAGCGGATCTCCGGCAGCATCGCGGCCGGGACGTTCATGGCCTCCAGGATCGAGGGGTCCCACTGGTGGGTCTCGATGTTCATGAGCATGGTGCGGGAGGCGTTGGTGACGTCGGTGACGTGCACGCCGCCGTCCGCGCCGCCGGTCAGGTTGTAGATCAGCCAGGAGTCGACGGTGCCGAAGGCGATCTCGCCGTTCTCGGCGCGGCGGCGCAGGCCCGGCACGTTGTCGAGCAGCCAGGCGGCCTTGGGGCCGGAGAAGTAGCTGGCGAGCGGCAGACCGGTGCGGTCGCGGAAGCGGTCCTGGCCGTCCGCGCCGCCGAGTTCGGTGCACAGGGCCGCGGTCCGGGTGTCCTGCCAGACGATGGCGTTGTGCACCGGCTTGCCGGTGGCCCGGTCCCACAGCACGGTCGTCTCACGCTGGTTGGTGATGCCGACGGCGCTCAGCTCGTCGGCCCGCAGCCCCGCCCCGGCGAGTGCCCCGCCGACCACGGCCTGGGTCTTGGCCCAGATCTCGGCGGCGTCGTGCTCCACCCAGCCGGGCCTGGGGAAGATCTGGCGGTGCTCGCGCTGGTCGACGGCGACGATGGCGCCGTTCTGGTCGAAGACGATGCAGCGGCTCGATGTGGTGCCCTGGTCGATGGCGGCGACGTACTTGTCCGTCATGACGTCCCCTTGCTGCTAGAAGGCGAGTTTGAAGATCAGCGCGCTCAGGACGCCGCCGAGCAGCGGGCCGGCCACGGGTATCCAGGCGTAGTTCCACTCGCTGGTGCCCTTGTTGGGGATGGGCAGCAGCGCATGGGCGATGCGGGGGCCCAGGTCGCGGGCCGGGTTGATCGCGTAGCCCGTGGGGCCGCCGAGGGACAGGCCGATGCCGGTGACGAGGAGGGCGACGACGAGCACCTGGGTGCCGGACTCGGCCAGGCCTTCGGTGAGGCCGAAGGCGAGGATCGGGAGTACGAGGCCGACGGTGGCGATGGTCTCGGTGACGAGGTTCTGCCACGGCCGGTAGATCTCCGGGCGGGTGGAGAAGATGCCGAGCGTCTCGATGGCCGTCTCGCGGTTCGCGTTGCGGGCGAACTGGCCGTAGTAGACGAGCCAGGCGAGCACGGCGCCGATGAGCGCGCCGAGCATCTGCGAGCCGATGTAGAGCGGGACCTTGCCCCAGTGCTCGTTGCTCTCGACGGCCACGCCGAGGGTCACGGCCGGATTGATGTGCCCGCCGGACAGCGGCGCGGCGGTGTACGCGCCGGCCAGCACGGCGAAGCCCCAGCCGAAGGCGATGACGATCCAGCCGGACGCTTTGGCTTTCGATTTCTCCAGGGTGACGGCGGCGCAGACGCCCGCGCCGAACAGGATGAGAATGGCGGTGCCGATCACTTCACCGGCGAAAATGTCCCCATTGGGATAGTCCACTGCGGCTCCTCGAGCTCAACCACCGGGATCGCCGTCCCGGCCGGAAGGGTGCGTACTTCCCTGGCTGTTGCCATGACGTCGAGCGCCGGCGGGGAGTGGATCCGTGCCCCTGCCGGCGTCGCTGCGAGCGCGCGTCAGCGGGGCGTATCGCCGGTGGGAGAACAGGGCGGCGAGGGGCCGTCGTGCGGCGATGCCCGACTGACATCCGGCAGTGTTCACCTGGGCTGACGGACCGTCAAGACACTGGACACGACGGCATCAAATGTATTTTCGACGGCGCTGGTCGCGGACGGGTCGGGCCGGTAGGGCGGGCGTCAGGCCGGGCGGGGGAGCGTCGCGCCCTCGCGCAGCAGGCGCGCGACGTCCTCGGCGGAGAGGGCGCCGGCCAGCGGCCCCCAGAAGCCGTCGTCCGGGTCTGCGACCACGTCGACGCGGCTGCCGTCGCGCCAGGAGGCGTCGAAGCCGAGACGCCAGGAGTGCAGATGCGTCCGCAGGCCCGCCGCCGCGGCCGCCTTGTCGAAGAGGGGGTCGCCCAGGATCGGGTGGCCGATCCAGGCGAGGTGCACGCGGATCTGGTGCCGCCTGCCGGTGACCGGCCGGGCGACGAGCACCGAGTGCCGGCCGTCGCTCCACAGCGTCCGGAAGTGGGTGGTCGACGGGTAGTTCTTCACGTCGAGGAGGTCGTCCTCCGCGACCCACCAGCGGTCCGCCGCCTCGTCGAACCTGATCGCCTCGCGCGCGGCGGCGATACGCACCCGGTTCTTGCGCCCGACGCTGAGCGGCAGTTCGACGGTGCCCCGGTCGGGCAGTCCCGCGGTTGCGGTGACCACCAGGTACGCCTTGTCGACGGTCCGCTTGTTGAACTGCCGGGTCAGCCCGCCGTGCGTGGCCACGTCCTTGGCGAAGAGGACGGCACCTGAGGTGACCTTGTCGACGCGGTGGGCCGGGAAGAGCCGTTCCCCCGCCTCCTCCGCCAGCTCCACGAGATCCGTGCCGTGCCGCTCGCCCATCACGGAGATCCCGGCCGGTTTGTCGAGCACCAGGACCTTGTCGTCCTCCAGGAGTACGGAGGTGGCGCGGACCTCCCGCCAGCTGGGCACTGTCATCGGATCAGCCTTCGGGGAACTGCTTGCAGTACTCGTACAGGGCCATCGCCGTCGCGGTCGCGACGTTGTAGCTGTGCGGCATTCCCCACACGGGAATCTCGACGCAGTCGTCGACGAATTGCAGCTCCTCCTCGGTGAGGCCCAGCCGTTCGTTTCCGATGGCGAGTGCCGTTTTCCGCGGAAAGGAGAATTCGTGCAGGCTGTGGGAATTCGTCGTCTGCTCCAGGCCGACGACCCGGTATCCCGCGGACCGGAGATCCTTGAGCACGGGCGGGAGCGTGCGGCGGACCTCGATGGTCACGTGGTCCAGGCTGTCGCGTGCGACGTCGGGGTCGACTTTCCCGTTGCCGCACGCGACGACCCGGCCGATTCCGCAGCAGCCCGCGGTGCGCACAATGCTGGAGAGATTCGCGCGGGTCCGCAGCGGCGCGCAGGCCAGCACGATTTCCCGCTCCCTGGTCAGCGCGGCCGGTGGCCGATGCCGAATGTGATCGAACATGATCGGCCAAGTCTACAAGGGTCGACAGACCTAACCGTGCCCCTGCCCGGACAGCGAGCGGCGGTGGACGGGGAAGTCGAAGTATGTGTCCGGGAACGGCTCGTCCGCGAGCCCGAAGTGCCACCACTCGTACGCGTAGTTGACGAAGCCCGCCGCCTCCAGGCCGTCCTTGAGCCGGAGCCGGTTGGCGCGCTGCTCGCCCTCGACCCGGTCGTCCAGGGTGTGGCTGAGGGTGTCGAAGCAGTCGTAGCCCGTGGCCATGTCGATCGAGTTGTCGGGGAAGCGCTCCTCCTGCGGGGCGGCGCAGTCGACGAGCGGCTCGCCCGGCTCGTACGGGCGGGTGTTCCCGGCCGGGAGCTCCACCAGGGTGAGGTCCACGACGCTGCCGCGGCTGTGGCCGGAGCGGGCCGCTATGTAGCCGTCCTCGAAGAGCCTGGACTTGTCGACGCGCGGGTAGAACTCGTCCTTCATCCGCTGGTCGTCCAGATCCTCGGCCCACGTGACGAACTGGTCCACCGCGCGCTGCGGGCGGTAGCAGTCGTACACCTTCAGGGAGTAGCCGTCCCGGCGGAAGGTCCGCTGCGCCTTCTTCAGCGCCCGGGCCGCGTCCTCGGTGAGGATGCACATCGGCTTGCGGTAGCCGTCGACGCGCTCGCCGGTGAAGTTGTGCGGGGTGACGTAGCGGATGTCGTGCAGGATCGTCGGGTCCACGTCCGAGAGCGCGACGAACTCCTTCGGGGCCTTCGGCTCCGGCTGCGCGGTGGCCGGGGGCGCGGCGGTGGCCGTGGCGGCGAGGGCCGCGGCCGAGGCCAGGACCGCGAGCCGGGTCAGGGGGCGTGCGAGGGCGGTGTTCTTTGGCATGGCCCTTTCACTATCGCGCTCGCGGGCGCGTGGGAAGAGGGGGGAAGGGCCGGAACAGGGCCGTTCGGGTGTACGGAGCGGCAGGCCGAGGGCGTCTGCTCGGGGCGACGGGGCCCTCACCGGCCGGCCGGGCGGCCGGGCGGACTCCGGGGCCTATCCGCCGCGTATCCGCACCGGCAGGTCCGGCTCCGCGCCGTCCTCGTGCCGCACCGTCGTACGGCCCGTCCAGCGCGTCACGTACCGCTCCAGCCGCGGCGCCTCCCAGCCGTCGCCGTCGTCCCGTACGACCACGCCGCCGCCGGTGACGCCGGGCGGCGGCGCCCAGACCTCCAGCTCCGTACCGCCGTCGGCACCCGCCACCGGCAGCACCGCGCCGGCCCGGGCCAGCACCGGCACCCGGTCCAGCGGCGCGTCCAGCTCCACGGTGCCCGGGCCCTTCAGGGCGCGGCCCGTCGCCGTGTCGTACCACCGCCCCGGCGGCAGCCGCACCGCCCGCCGCCGCACCCCCGGGGACAGCACCGGCGCCACCAGCAGCGCGTCGCCGAGCAGAAAGGCGTCCTCCGTCTCGCGCAGCGCCCGGTCCGCGGGGTCGTACCACCACACAGGACGGACGAAAGGCGCGCCGGTGCGCTCCGCGAGCCGGGCGAGCGTCGCGAGGTACGGCCGCAGGCGCTCCCGCTCGCGCAGCGCCGCGCCGGCGTGCGCCAGCACCTCGGGCCCGAACTCCCACGGCTCGCGGCGCCCCGCGTCGAAGGCGCAGTGCGTGCGGAACAGCGGGAGGTACGAGCCGAGCTGGAGCCAGCGCAGATACAGCTCCGGCTCCGGCCGGCCGCTGAACCCGCCGACGTCCGGGCCCGAGTACGGCACCCCGCACAGGCCGAGGCCGACGACGAGCGCGAGCGACGCGGACAGGCCGGGCCAGCCGGTGGCCACGTCGCCGGACCAGGTGCCGCCGTAGCGCTGCAGGCCCGCCCAGCCGGAGCGGGAGAACACGAACGGGCGGCGGTCGGGCTGGAGGCCGGTCAGCGCCCCGTACGCGGCCCGGGCCATGAGCAGGGCGTAGACGTTGTGCGCCTCGCGGTGGTCGCCGCCGCGGCCCTCCAGGGCGTGCCGGGCGGAGCGGGGCAGGGTCTTCTCGCCGAAGGCGGCGAAGGACGCCGGCTCGTTCATGTCGTGCCAGAAGCCGGTGAAGCCCTGCTGCAGCCGCTCCGCGTAGAGCCCGCCCCACCACTTGCGGGCCCGCGGGTCGGTGAAGTCGGGGAAGACCGCGTCGCCCGGCCACACCACGCCGCGTACGGGCCGGCCGCGCGCGTCCCGTACGAACACGTCGGCGGACACACCGGCGTCGTACACGGGGTAGCCCGGCTCCGCCTTCACGCCCGGGTCGACGATCGAGACCAGGCGCACGCCCTCGGCGGCCAGCTCGCGGGCCAGCCGGGGCAGGTCGGGGAAGCGGTGCGGGTCGACGGTGAAGACGCGGTGGCCGTCGTAGTGGTCGATGTCCAGGTGCACCGCGGCCAGCGGCAGACCGCGCTCGCGGTAGCCGCGCACCAAGCGGCGTACGCCCTCGGCGCCGCCGAAGTCCCAGCGGGCGTGCTGGTAGCCCAGCGCCCAGGCCGGCGGGACGGCGGGGGCGCCGGTGAGCGCCGTCCAGCTCTGCAGCACGCGGCCCGGGGTGCCGGCCATCACCCAGTAGCGCAGCGGACCGCCGTCCATCCGCACCTCGACGCGGCCGGGGCGGTCGTGGCCGGAGCCCGCGCCCTCCGCGCCGCGGCACAACTCGACGCTGCCGTCCCAGGAGTCGTCGTGGAAGAGCAGGTGGCAGCCGGCGTCGGAGACGACGAACTGCACGGGCATCGTCAGCGACAGCGGGTCGTCGCCGGGGGCGAAGGCGCCGCCGGGGTCGCTGTTCCACAGCCGGTAGCGGCCGTCCGGCAGGGAGGGGCCCGCGGAGCGCCCGCCGAGGCCGAAGAACCGGGCGTCCGGGGCCACGTGCGCACGCTGCACCCAGCGGCGTACGCCGTCGCCCTCCGGGCCGTCGGAGCCGCCCGGCGACTCCCACCAGCGCGGCGGCTGCTCCCGGCGCAGCACCACACCGGCCGGCGTACGCACCTCCACCGCCCCGCGGCGCGACACCGCCACCGTGACCCGCTCCGACACCACCCGCCAGCCGCCGCCCGCCGCGTCCGGTTCGAGCTCCACGCGCGCGTCCGTCTCCGGGGCTCGGGCGAGCGCGTACGACGGCTCCGGCTCCGCGCCGTCCCAGCCGCAGAAAACCGCGCCGGTCGTCGTCACCCGCAGTTGCAGCGCGGAGCGGGCGAAGCGGATCACGCCCCCGCCGGGCGCCGGTTCGGCCGCGACCGCGAGCCCCGGCACCCGGGCCCGCTCCGCACCCCGGCGGGGGAGTGCGGCGGCGTCGGCCCGCCGGTTCCGCACGGCTGCGCGCAGCGCGCGTGCACGCCGGGTGACGACGGAGGGATCCATGCTGATCAGCCTGCCACCGCACACCACGGCGAGCGAGAGAGTTCAACCGCTGTTCACCGGGAGTGCGAACACGCACCCCCCGTGCACGCCGTTCGACGGCGGGGCCGGGTCGTACTGGTGCCGCATTCGATCACGTGGCATCGTCTCACCGGAGCACCGGCCCACCCTCGCCGCGCGCTCCACGAGTGCCGCGGCCGCCCCACCGGGCCGGCGGCGGCACAGACCCTCATGCGGATGCCGTACCACGGGAGTCACGCCATGCCGAGCCAGCCGCCCACCGAACCGTCCGTGCCGTCCGTGGCCCCCGAGTCGTCCGCGCGGCCCGAGCCGCCCGCGGCGCTGTGGCGCCCCGGCCCGGAGCGCATCGAGCAGGCGCAGCTCACCCGCTTCCACCGCTGGGCCGCCGCGCACCACGGCGCGCCGGAGCCCGTGCCCGGCGACCCGGAGGCGAACTACGCGGCGCTGCACCGCTGGTCGGTGGCGCCGGACGGCGGCCTGGAGCGGTTCTGGCGGGCGGCGGCCGAGTGGTTCGACGTCCGGTTCTCCACCCCCTACGAGACCGTCCTCGCGGACGCCGCGATGCCGGGTGCCCGCTGGTTCCCCGGCGCCCGGCTCAACTACGCCGAGCACGCGCTGCGTGAGACCACCGCCACCGGACCGGCGCTGCTGCACGTCGCCGAGGGCGGCGAGCCGCAGCCCGTGAGCCGGGCGGAGCTGCGGGCGCAGGTCGGCTCGCTGGCGGCGGAGCTGCGCCGGCTCGGCGTGCGGCCCGGGGACCGCGTGGGCGCGTACCTGCCGAACATCCCGCAGGCGGCCGTGGCGCTGCTGGCGACCGCGGCCGTCGGCGCCGTGTGGACGTCCTGCTCCCCGGACTTCGGCGCCCGCAGCGTTCTGGACCGCTTCCGCCAGGTGGAGCCGGTGGTGCTCGTCACCGTCGACGGCTACCGCTACGGCGGCAAGGAGCACGACCGCCGCGAGACCGTCGCGGAACTGCGCCGCGAACTGCCCTCCCTGCGCGCCGTCGTCCACGTCCCGCTGCTCGGCACCCCGGCTCCCGAAGGCGCCCTGGAGTGGGACGCGCTGGTGGCCACCGGCGCCGAGCCGGTCTTCGAGCAGGTGCCCTTCGACCACCCGCTGTGGGTGCTGTACTCCTCCGGCACCACCGGCCTGCCCAAGGCGATCGTGCAGTCCCAGGGCGGCATCCTGCTGGAGCACCTCAAGCAGCTCGCGCTGCACTGCGACCTCGGCCCCGGCGACCGCTTCTTCTGGTACACCTCCACCGGCTGGATGATGTGGAACTTCCTCGTCTCCGGCCTGCTGGTGGGCGCCACGGTCATCACGTACGACGGCAGCCCCGGCCACCCCGACGTCGCGGGTCAGTGGCGGGTCGCGGAGCGCACGGGGGCGACGTTCTTCGGCACCTCCGCGGCGTACGTCATGGCCTGCCGCAAGGCGGACGTGCACCCGGGCCGCGACCTGGACCTGACCCGGGTGCGGTGCGTGGCCACGACGGGCTCGCCGCTGCCGCCGGACGGCTTCCGGTGGATCCACGACGAGTTCCACGGTTCCGGGCCCTCCGGGCCCGCGGACATGTGGATCGCGTCGGTCAGCGGCGGCACGGACGTGTGCAGCTGCTTCGCCGGCGCGGTGCCGACGCTGCCGGTGCACATCGGCGAACTGCAGGCGGCAGGCCTGGCCACGGATCTGCAGGCGTGGGACCCGGCGGGGGAGCCGGTGACGGACGAGGTGGGCGAGCTGGTGGTGGCGCAGCCGATGCCGTCGATGCCCGTGCGGTTCTGGAACGACCCGGACGGCGAGCGCTACCGGGACAGCTACTTCTCCACGTACCCCGGAGTCTGGCGCCACGGCGACTGGATCACGCTCACCTCCCGCGGCTCGGTCGTCATCCACGGCCGCTCCGACTCGACGCTGAACCGGCAGGGCGTGCGGATGGGGTCGGCGGACATCTACGAGGTGGTGGAGCGGCTGCCGGAGGTCCGGGAGTCGCTGGTGATCGGGGTGGAGCTGCCGGACGGCGGGTACTGGATGCCGCTCTTCGTCCAACTGGCCGACGGCGCACGGCTGGACGAGGGACTGCGGGACCGGATCCGCGACGCGCTGCGCCGGCAGTGCTCGCCGCGGCACGTGCCGGACGAGGTGATCGAGGTCGAGGGCGTGCCGCACACGCTGACCGGCAAGCGGCTGGAAGTCCCGGTCAAGCGGATCCTCCAGGGCACGCCGCTGGAGAAGGCGGTCAACCCCGGGTCGGTGGACCGGGTGGAGCTGCTGGCCTTCTACGAGCGGCTGGCGCGCTCGCGGAGCTGACCGCGGCGATTGTCAGACCCCTCGACTACGGTGCGTAGCGATTGGTTGCGCTCCGTAGAGGGGGAGTCATGGCGCGTACGAGGACGGACGCCCGGCTGCTGCGCCGGGAGATGCCGAGTGCGGTGGGGCTGCTGGCGGATGCCGCGGACTTCGCGGCGATGCGGCGGTATGCGAGCTTTCTGTTCGACGACCACGCGGCGTATCTGCGGCAGGTGGAGGGCGTGCTGCGGGCCCGGGCCGCACAGGGGGCGTACACGGCGGTGGCGCTCTTCGACCCGCCCGGCTTCGCGCACTTCTGCGCGGAACGGGAGCTGGACCCGGACACCCCGGCGAGCCGCTGCCGCTATGTAGCGGAGGCCGCCGCCCGCGGCCCCGCGGTGCCGTACGGGGGACAGCCGATGGACCGGCTGGTGCCCCAACTGCTCGACGCGGCGGCCCGCAGCCGCTCCCGCGAGCGTGCGGCGGCACTGCTGGCGGCGGCGGGCCGGTGCGAGGACTGCGGCGAGCACCGCGCGGACGCGGCGCTGGCCCGCTCGGGCGTGCTGGTCGACCGCCTGGCGGAAGCCCTGGGCCCGGATGCGCAGCACGTGGTGGGCACGGTCCGCTCGGCAGGCTTCCCGCTCGTCGCGGTCGCCCGCAGCGCGGAGCCGCCGGCCGCCGGAGGGCCGCCCCGGCTGCGTACGCCGGACGCGGAGGCGCTGCGGCTGGTGCTGGCGGCGGGGATCGCCACGTCGGGGACGGGCGGCGTGGTGGCCAGGACGACGCGGGCCGGGGCGGAGTCGGTGCGGGGCTGGCGGCTGCGGGACGGCTGGCTGGAGCCGCTGACGGAGAAGGAGGTCTACGCGGCGTACTGCACCGACGCGAGAACCGGTGCCCCCCTCCCGCCGGAACCGGGCGTGGAGTACCGCCCCGGCGTCCCGCTGCTCCGCCCGGAGAAGGGCTGCCACCGATGAGGGGGCGGGATGCCGGCGGGCCGCAGGCAGCCGTCCTACTCGCCGGACAGGACCGTCCGGGCCGCCTCCCTGGCCTCCTCCGCCGTGTCCGCCGCCCGGGCCGCGGACGCCGCCCGTTCGCACTGCGCCAGCGTGTGCTTCGCCAGCGTCGCCCGGACGTAGGGGATCGCCGCGGCGCCCATCGACAGCGACGTGACCCCCAGCCCCGTCAGCACACACGCCAGCAGCGGATCGGAGGCCGCCTCGCCGCACACGCCGCAGCTCTTGCCCTCCGCCTTGGCGCCCTCCGCCGCGAAGGACACCAGGTCCAGCAGCGCCGGCTGCCACGGGTCCTGCAGCCGCGACACCGCCCCGACCTCGCGGTCGGCGGCGAAGGCGTACTGCGCCAGGTCGTTCGTGCCCAGCGAGAGGAACTCGACCTCCTGGAGGATCGCCCGGGCCCGCAGCGCCGCCGCCGGGATCTCCACCATGGCCCCCGCCTTCGCCGGCAGCCCCGCGTCGCGGCACGCCGCCGCGAAGTCCGCGGCGTCCTGGCGGTCCGCCACCATCGGCGCCATCACCTCCAGGTAGACCGGCAGCCCGGCCACCGCCTTGGACAGCGCGGTGAGCTGCGTGCGCAGCACGTCGGGGTGGGCCAGCAGCGAGCGCAGCCCGCGGACGCCCAGCGCCGGGTTCGGCTCGTCCGCCGGGGTGAGGAACTCCAGCGGCTTGTCGGCGCCCGCGTCCAGGACGCGTACGACGACCCGCCCCTCCGGGAACGCCTTCAGCACCTGGCGGTACGCCTCGATCTGCGCCTCCTCCGAAGGCGCCGTCCGGCTGTCGTCCAGGAAGAGGAACTCCGTGCGGAACAGGCCCACGCCCTCCGCGCCCGCCGCGACGGCCGCCGGCACGTCCGCCGGGCCGCCGACGTTCGCCAGCAGCGGCACCTTGTGCCCGTCGGAGGTCGCCCCGGGGCCGGTGACGGCCGCGAGCGCCGCCTTGCGCTCGGCGGCCACCTGCTCCATCTCCGCGCGCTTCTCCGGCCCGGGCTCGACGAACACCTCGCCGGTCGAGCCGTCGACGGCGACGACCGTCCCCTCGGCCAGCTCCCCGGCGCCCGGCAGCGCCACCACCGCCGGCACGCCGAGCGCGCGGGCGAGGATCGCGCTGTGGCTCGTCGGCCCGCCCTCCTCGGTGACGAAGCCGAGGACGAGCGAGGGGTCGAGAAGGGCGGTGTCGGCGGGCGCCAGGTCGCGGGCGATCAGCACGTACGGCTCGTCGCTGTCCGGCACCCCGGGCATCGGTACGCCCAGCAGCCGGGCCACGATCCGGTTGCGTACGTCGTCCAGGTCGGCGACCCGCCCGGCCATGTACTCCCCGGCGCCGGCGAGCAGTTCGCGGTAGGCCGCGAAGGCGTCGTACGCGGCGCGCTCGGCCGAGGAGCCCACCGCGATCCGCCGTTCCACGTCCGCCGCCAGCTCCGGATCCTGCGCGATCATGGCCTGCGCTTCCAGCACCGCCTGCGCCTCGCCGCCGGCCAGGTTGCCGCGCGCCACCAGGTCGGCGGCCACCGCCTCCACGGCCTTGCGCACCCGCTCCTGCTCGCGCGGTGCCTCCGCCGCGGGAATCTGCTTCGCCGGCGGTTCGAGCACCGCCGTGCCCATGTGCCGGGCCTCGCCGATCGCCACCCCGTGGCTCACGCCGACGCCTCGCAGGGTCGTCGTCTCCATGTCACCAGTCTTCCGCAAGTGCGCGGCGGCGTCCCGCCGCGGCTGTCGTACGCGCACGGGCCGCGGCACCGGGGCCCGCCGGATGGTCACCGCCGGCTCGTCACCCCCAGGTGAACAGCGCCTCGCCGGCCTTGATCTCCCCGTCCTCCGCCACCGCGGACAGCGCGCCCCCGTCCGCGTCCAGCGCCACCACCGGCGAGCCCGATGGCGCGGCCGGTGAGGGAGGACGAGACTTGGGTCATGCCGGGGCCTCCAGAAGACAGCGGGGGGTCGGCGCCGCCCGCGTCCGTGGGGGCCGCGCCGCTCCTGAAGCGTAACCAATCGGAATTTGCCATTCCGTGCCGAGCGGACCCGCCGGGGCGAAGCCGCCCCGCGGCCCCCGGACCGGCCCCGGAGCGGTCCACGGGGCGGCACCCCGCCCCGTGGACCGCCCCCGCCCCCGCGCCGGCCGCCGACCCGGCCTGCGCGCAGGGCCGTTCGCGCCTGCAGGTAAGGTCAGAGCGCATCGTCGGCGCGTCTGGCGGGACCGGCGGGAACGGACGGGGAGGCAGGCGGGTGGAGGTCCAGGAGACTCAGCGGACGGACCAGATCTTCACCGTTCCCAACCTCCTCAGCATGTCCCGGCTCGTCCTGGTGCCCGTCTTCCTGTGGCTCATCCTCTGGCCCGAGTTCGACGGCCCCAACGCCGACGGATGGGCGCTGGCGATCCTCGCCTTCAGCGGCATCAGCGACTACCTCGACGGCAAGCTCGCCCGCCGCTGGAACCAGGTCTCGAACCTGGGCCGCATCCTGGACCCGGCCGCCGACCGGCTCTACATCCTGGCCACGCTCGTCGGCCTGACCTGGCGGGAGATCCTGCCGCTGTGGCTGACCGTCCTGCTGCTCTCCCGCGACGCGATCGTCGGCGCGGCCGTCTGGATGCTCGGCCGCCACGGCTACCCGCCGCCGCAGGTGAACTTTCTCGGCAAGTCCGCCACCTTCTGTCTGATGTACGCCTTCCCGTTGCTCCTCCTCAGTGACGCAAGTGGATGGGTGTCGTCACTCTCTGCTATTTTCGGATGGGCGTTCGCCGGCTGGGGTACAGCGCTGTACTGGTGGGCCGGCGGCCTCTACCTCGTTCAGGTGCGCCGTCTCATCCGAGGGGACGCCCGCGCGGACACCACCCCCGACTAGGCGGCAGCCGGCATCGCCGTCTCACGCCCAAGGAGGACGCTTCCGATATGAAGGCCGTCGTGATGGCTGGGGGCGAAGGCACCCGCCTGCGCCCCATGACCGCGAGCATGCCCAAGCCCCTGCTGCCGGTGGTGAACCGGCCGATCATGGAGCACGTCCTGCGGCTGCTCAAACGCCACGGGCTCACGGAGACGGTGGTGACCGTCCAGTTCCTCGCCTCCCTGGTGCGGAACTACTTCGGGGACGGCGAAGAGCTCGGCATGGAGCTCTCGTACGCCAACGAGGACCGTCCACTGGGCACCGCCGGCAGCGTGAAGAACGCCGAGGAGGCGCTGAAGGACGACTCGTTCCTGGTCATCTCCGGCGACGCGCTCACCGACTTCGACCTCACCGACCTGATCGCGTTCCACCGCGAGAAGGGCGCGCTGGTCACCGTCTGCCTCACCAGGGTCCCCAACCCGCTGGAGTTCGGCATCACCATCGTCGACGAGGAGGGCAAGGTCGAGCGGTTCCTGGAGAAGCCCACCTGGGGCCAGGTCTTCTCCGACACCGTCAACACCGGCATCTACGTGATGGAGCCCGAGGTCTTCGACTACGTCGAGGCGGACACCTCGGTCGACTGGTCCGGTGACGTCTTCCCGCAGCTGATGAAGGACGGCAAGCCGATCTACGGCTATGTGGCGGAAGGCTACTGGGAGGACGTCGGCACCCACGAGAGCTACGTCAAGGCGCAGGCCGACGTGCTGGAGGGCAAGGTCGACCTCGACCTCGACGGCTTCGAGATCTCACCCGGCGTCTGGATCGCCGAGGGCGCCGAGGTGCACCCCGAGGCCGTCCTGCGCGGCCCGCTCTACATCGGCGACTACGCCAAGGTCGAGCAGGGCGCCGAGGTCCGCGAGCACTCCGTGCTCGGCTCCAACGTCGTCGTCAAGCAGGGCGCGTTCCTGCACCGCGCCGTCATCCACGACAACGTCTACGTCGGCGGCCACACCAACCTCCGCGGCTGCGTCATCGGCAAGAACACCGACGTCATGCGCGCGGCGCGGATCGAGGACGGCGCGGTCATCGGCGACGAGTGCCTGATCGGCGAAGAATCGATCATCCAGGGCAATGTGCGGGTCTACCCCTTCAAGACCATCGAAGCGGGCGCGTTCGTCAACACCTCGGTGATCTGGGAGTCGCGCGGTCAGGCCCACCTCTTCGGCGCCCGCGGCGTCTCCGGCATCCTCAACGTCGAGATCACCCCCGAGCTGGCCGTCCGGCTGGCCGGCGCGTACGCCACCACCCTGAAGAAGGGCTCCAGCGTCACCACCGCCCGCGACCACTCCCGCGGCGCCCGGGCGCTCAAGCGCGCGGTGATCTCCGCGCTCCAGGCGAGTGCCATAGACGTACGGGACCTGGAGAACGTGCCGCTGCCCGTGGCCCGGCAGCAGACCGCGCGCGGCAGCGCCGGCGGCATCATGATCCGCACCACCCCCGGCGTACAGGACTCCGTCGACATCATGTTCCTCGACGAGCGCGGCGCCGACCTCTCCCAGGCCGCCCAGCGCAAGCTCGACCGCGTCTACGCCCGCCAGGAGTACCGCCGCGCGTTCCCCGGCGAGATCGGCGACCTGAGCTTCCCCGCCAGCGTCTTCGACTCCTACACCGGCTCGCTGCTGCGCGCCGTGGACACCGCCGGCATCGCCGAGGCCGGCCTGAAGGTCGTCGTCGACGCCTCGCACGGCAGCGCCGGCCTGGTCCTCCCGAGCCTCCTCGGCCGCCTCGGCGTGGACGCGCTCACCATCAACCCCGGCCTGGACGAGTCCCGCCCGACCGAGACGCCGCAGTCGCGCCGCGCCGGCCTCGTGCGCCTCGGCGAGATCGTCTCGTCCGCGCGCGCCGCCTTCGGCGTGCGCTTCGACCCCGTCGGCGAGCGCATCTCGCTGGTCGACGAGAAGGGCCGGATCGTCGAGGACGACCGGGCACTGCTCGTGATGCTGGACCTGGTCGCGGCGGAGCGGCGCAGCGGCCGGGTGGCGATGCCGGTGACGACGACGCGTATCGCAGAGCAGGTGGCCGCGTACCACGGCACACAGGTGGAGTGGACGACCACGTCGCCCGACGACCTCGCCCGGGTGGCGCGGATGGACGGCACGGTCTTCGGCGGCGACGGCCGCGGCGGCTTCATCGTCCCGGAGTTCTCCTCCGTCTTCGACGGCGCCGCCGCGTTCGCCCGGCTCACCGGCCTGGTCGCGCGCACGCAGCTCACCCTCAGCCAGATCGACGCCCGCATCCCGCAGGCGTACGTGCTCGGCCGCGACCTGGCCACGCCGTGGGCCGTCAAGGGCATGGTCATGCGCCGGGTGGTGGAGGCCGCGGGCTCCCGGGAGGTCGACACCACCGACGGCGTCCGCGTGGTGGAGGCCGACGGCCGCTGGGTGCTGGTGCTGCCGGACCGCGCCGAGGCGGTCACGCACCTGTGGGCCGAGGGCCCCGACCAGGCGTCCGCCGAAGCCCTGCTCGACGAGTGGGCGGCGGTCGTCGACGGGAGCGCCGACTGACGCGGGCACAGCGGAGCGAGAGTTCACCCAACCCAGGGGTCGCGGCACCATAAGGGCTCCCGGCGTGCAACGATGTCCGGCATGCCGCAGCAGCCCCCCGAACGGAGCAGCGCCCCGGCGCGCCCCCGTCCGGACGCCTCCATGTCGCTGCTGACCCGGCTGATGGACCACAGCCTGGACGACGGGTACGCCGAGGCCGCCGCGCGTCACGGCGTACGCCCGCGCGGCGAGCGGCTGCCGCAGCGCCTGCGCGGGCGCGCCTGGCTGGCCGTCGGCCTGGTGCTGACCGCCCTGGTGCTCACCGTCGGCGCCGCCGAGGCGCGCATCGAGGCACCGGACCTCGCCCGCGAGCGCGAGGAGCTGATCGAGCGGGTCGAGGACCGTACCGCCGCGGCGGACGACCTCGACCGCACGATCGAGAAACTGCACCGCGAGGTCGCCGACCGGCAGCGCGAGGCGCTGGAGGAGAGCGGAAGCGACGAGGCCGCCCTGCTCGCGCTGCTGGCCGGGGCCGCCGAGGCGGAGGGCCCCGGCGTACGCCTCGTGGTCGACGACGCCGCCGATGCGGGCACCGGCGCGACCGGCGGCCCGCGCAGCTCCACGAGCTTCGCCGACGACGGCCGCGTACGCGACCGCGACCTCCAGCGCATCGTCAACGGCCTCTGGCTCGCCGGCGCCGAGGCCGTCTCCGTCAACGGCCGCCGCCTCACCGCGCTGTCCGCGATCCGCGCCGCGGGCGACGCCATCCTCGTCGACAACCGCCCGCTGGCACCGCCGTACACGGTGCTGGCCATCGGCGACGGCGAGCGCCTCCTGGAGCGGTTCCGCGACAACGCGGACGGCCGCTACCTGGAGGTGCTCCAGGACAACTACGGCATCAGGGCCGGGATCTCCACACGTGAAGACCTCCGGCTGCCGGCCGCCACCGGCCTGTCCCTACGCCACGCAGAACCGAAGGAGAACAACCCCTCGTGATCGCCGTACTGGGCCTCGTCGCGGGCATCGTCATGGGCCTCGTGGTCCAGCCCGTGGTGCCGGCGGGCCTGGAGCCGTACCTGCCCATCGCCGTCGTCGCCGCGCTCGACGCGGTCTTCGGGGCGCTGCGTGCCATGCTCGACGGGATCTTCGACGACAAGGTCTTCGTGGTGTCGTTCCTGTCGAACGTCGTCGTGGCCGCGCTGATCGTCTTCCTCGGCGATAAGCTGGGCGTCGGCGCGCAGCTCTCCACGGGCGTCGTGGTCGTCCTGGGCATCCGGATCTTCTCGAACGCCGCCGCCATCCGGCGGCATGTCTTCCAGGCGTGATGCACGTGTCCGACGAGACTCCCGCGAACTCCCCGCGCCCCGGCGACCCGCCCGCCGCGTACCCCGAGGGCACGCCCGGCGTACCGCCCGGGCCGCCTCCCGCGCCCCCGCGCCCGCCGGCACCCAGGCACCAGCCGCCGCGCCACGCGTCCCGCGAGCACCCGCCGCCGCGCCGCTCGCGCGAGCAGGGGCCGGCGCAGCCGCCCCGGCACGCCTCCCGCGAGCAACCGCCCCAGCCGCCGCGCCGGCAGCCCCCGCAGCCGCCCGAGGAGCCGCAGCCGCCCGCACAGCAGCCGCTGCGCAAACCCCCCGGACAGCAACGGCCCCCGGCGCAGCAGCAACCCCGTACGCAGCAGCAACTCCCCGCCCAGCAGCGGCCCCCCGTGCAGCAGCGGCCGCCCGCGCCGCAGCTCCCCGGGGCCCCGCCGCCCGGGCGCACGGCGCCCGCGGACCGCTCCGCGCCCCCCGAGCCACCCGGACCGCCCGCCCCGCCCGAGCCGTCGCTCGGCGCCGGCAGGCGCCGCCTGGCCGACTCCGTGTGGCCGCCCCGGCTGACCCGCTCCCAACTGATCGTCGCCCTGTTGCTGTTCGTACTCGGTCTGGGCCTGGCCATCCAGGTCCGCTCCACCGGCGAGTCCAGCGCGCTGCGCGGCGCGCGGCAGGAGGACCTCGTACGGATCCTGGACGAGCTGGACGACCGCACCCAGCGTCTGGAGGACGAGCGCGAGCGGCTGGAGGACCAGAAGGCGGAGCTGGAGAACAGCTCCGACCAGGCCGAGGAGGCGCGCCGCCAGACGGAGGCCAAGGAGCGCCAGCTCGGCGTGCTGGCGGGCACCGTCGCCGCCGAGGGCCCCGGCATCGAGATCACCGTCCGCGGTCCCGAGGGGGCCGGCTCCGAGGGGGCGGTGGAGGCGGACATGCTGCTCGACACGATCCAGGAGCTGCGCGCGGCCGGCGCGGAGGCGATCCAGATCAACGGCGTCCGCGTGGTCGCAGGCACGCACTTCGCCGACTCCGGCGAGAACGACGTGGCGATCGACGGCCGCACGGTCTCCCAGCCGTACGTCTTCCGCGTGATCGGCCGCGCCGAGGATCTGGAGCCCGCGCTGAACATCCCCGGTGGGGTGGTTCAGACCATGGAGGAGGAGCAGGCTACGGTGTCCATCGAGCCCCGGGACACGGTCCTCGTGGACGCCTTGCGGCGGGAGAAGCGGCCTGACTACGCTCGGTCGTCGTCGTGACCTCAAGGTTACGGGGGGTCGACGCATCGGCTGCTGTCGCGTGAGGGAAACTGTCCGGGGGTTGTGGACGTTCAGTGAATGTCCGGTGCCGCTGATGCGCGTGTCGAGTGATCTGCTCGAGCACGGGCCTGTCCGACGGTCAAGGGGAAATCGCCCGTGAAGTTGTTCGCTAAGTTGTTCGGGAGGGGCTCGGCGGATCGGCCGGGTCGGCACCGCGCCGCGTCCCAGGGCGGCGAGGCCGGCGAGCGCGCCCTGTACCGGGATCAGGCGCCGCCGCCCGGCGACATTCCGGGCGCTCCGGGCGAGTCTTATGTTGACCCTGCCTCGTCGGGCCGCATAGGTTTCGGGGAACCATCAACCTCAAGTGCGGGTGGAGGGTTCGCCCCCGGCTCGCATCCGCCCGACGCCGCTGCGGGCGCTCCGCAGCAGGAGGCGCAGTCCATGGACCTGCCGGTATGCAACAGGTGCGGGGCCCGCAACGCCCAGGCGAGCCGGTTCTGCTCCAACTGCGGTGCGCCGCTGCGGGCAGGTGTGGCCGAGCGCCCCTCGGAGACCACCACCACGATCTCCATCTCGGGCCTTGAGGCATACGAGGCCGAGGTCGCCAGCGGTGGCGGGCAGACGCTGCCGCCGCTGTCGTCCGAGGCGCAGGCTGCCGTCGACGCGCTGCCGCCCGGCTCCGCGCTGCTCGTCGTCCGCCGCGGCCCCAACTCGGGGGCCCGGTTCCTGCTGGACAGCGAGCTGACCACGGTCGGGCGCCACCCGCAGAGCGACATCTTCCTGGACGACGTCACGGTCTCCCGGCGGCACGTGGAGTTCCGCCGGACCCCTGACGGCCGGTTCTCGGTCGCCGACGTCGGCAGCCTCAACGGCACGTACGTCAACCGCGAGCGGATCGACGAGATCGAGCTGACCAGCGGGGACGAGGTGCAGATCGGGAAGTTCCGGCTGGTTTTCTTCGCCAGTCGGCGCGCCGCCTGACGGCGGGAGCACACGACCACGGGACGGAAGCGATGGGCGACACCCCGAGGGGCGGCACCGCCGCCCCGGAAGCGGACCGGCCGGACCGGCGCCGGGCGCGCGACCGGCAGTTGAGCATCGGGGGCGTCCTCGCCGTGCTCCGCGAGGAGTTCCCCGAGGTCACCATCTCCAAGATCCGCTTCCTGGAGTCGGAGGGCCTGGTCGAGCCGCAGCGCTCGCCGGGCGGCTACCGCAAGTTCGGCGCCGCGGACGTCGACCGGCTGGCCCGGATCCTGCGCATGCAGCGGGACCACTACCTGCCGCTGAAGGTCATCCGCGAGCAGTTGGACGCCGAGCCCGGGCCCGGTAGCGCCCCCGGGGCCCCCTCCGCCGCCGCGGATGCCCCGCACGATCCCCGTATCGACCGTGCGACGCTCCTGCGCACCGCCGCCGTCGGCGAGGACGAGCTGGCGTCCTGGGAGGAGTTCGGCCTCGTCGCGCCGGACGCCGACGGGCTCTACGACGCGGACGCGGCCGCCGTCGCCCGCCTGGTCGCAGAGCTCGGCAGCTACGGGCTCCAGGCGCGCCACCTGCGCGGCCTGAAGGCCGCCGCCGACCGCGAGGCCGGCCTCGTCGAACAGGTCATCGGCCCGCTGCGGCGGCACCGCAGCCCGCAGACCCGGGCCCACGCGGAATCCACCGCCGAACGGCTGATCGAGCTGTCCGCGCGGCTGCACACGACCCTCGTACGGTCCTCACTGCGGGTCGCCGGCAACTGACCGGTCCCGTGCTCGACTACCCAAAACCGCCGGGGTCGGCCTAGGGTTGCTGTGTGAACGAGCTCGACGTTGTGGGTGTCCGGGTGGAAATGCCCTCGAACCAACCGATCGTTCTCCTGCGTGAAGTGGGCGGCGACCGGTACCTCCCCATCTGGATCGGTCCCGGGGAGGCGACGGCGATCGCCTTCGCGCAGCAGGGCATGACCCCCGCGCGCCCGCTGACCCATGATCTGTTCAAGAACGTGCTGGACGCGGTCGGCCAGGAGCTTTCCGAGGTGCGGATCACGGACCTGCGGGAGGGCGTGTTCTACGCCGAGCTGGTGTTCTCCGGCGGTGCCGAGGTGAGCGCCCGCCCCTCCGACGCCATCGCGCTCGCGCTGCGCACCGGCACGCCGATCTACGGCAGCGAAGGAGTGCTCAACGACGCGGGTATCTCGATCCCGGACGAGCAGGAGGACGAGGTGGAGAAGTTCCGCGAGTTCCTCGACCAGATCACGCCCGAGGACTTCGGTACGAACCCCCAGTGACAGCCGCCCGCGGTAGCCCGCCCGGGCCTACCGCACGGGCGCCCCGGGCAAACCACCCGTAGGGTGATGAGCACCCGGCGTGCCCCGTGTGGCGTTCGTTGACGCGCCCGGGCCGACTGCCTACCGTCGGGAGGCAGGTCAGGGAGCGGGAGGTCGGCGTGGTGGTCACGGGCGGCGGGAGATCGGCCGGAGGGGGCGGAGCTGTTCCGTTGTACGGTCACGGCACGGAGCCCGCGAGGCAGCCGCAGGAGGCCGCCGCGGACCCGGACGAAGTCGGCTACCGGGGGCCCGCCGCGTGCGCAGCCGCCGGCATCACGTACCGCCAGCTGGACTACTGGGCCCGCACGGGCCTGGTCGAGCCCGGCGTGCGCGCCGCGCACGGGTCGGGCGCCCAGCGGCTCTACGGCTTCCACGACGTCGTCGTACTCAAGATCGTCAAGCGGCTGCTGGACACCGGCGTCTCGCTGCAGAGCATCAGGACGGCCGTACGGCACCTGCGCGCCACCGACACCGCCGACCTGCGGCGGATGACACTCATCAGCGACGGCGCCACGGTCTACGAGTGCACGTCCCCGGACGAGGTCGTCGACCTCCTCCAGGGCGGCCAGGGCATCTTCGGCATCGCCGTCGGCGTGGTCTGGAGCGACGTGCGGGCGGCCCTCGCACAGCTGCACGCGGAGCGCGTCGACACCGGCGAGACGCTGGTCGGGCACAACGCCGCCGACGAGCTGGCGCGCCGCCGCAGCCGCGCCGGCTGACGCCCGGCCGAACGGCCCCGGCCCCGCCCCGTACGGCGCCGGCACGGCCGCCGTACGGGCGCTGCCGGGCCGATGTCAGACCCATGGGGGACCATCACCGTGTGAGAAGCGCGCCGTCGGTCCTGCACCTGGAC
This sequence comes from Streptomyces aculeolatus, assembly GCF_020400605.1. Taxonomy (GTDB): domain Bacteria; phylum Actinomycetota; class Actinomycetes; order Streptomycetales; family Streptomycetaceae; genus Streptomyces; species Streptomyces aculeolatus. The sequence continues at coordinate 195,326 of NZ_JAINRD010000009.1, forward strand.
ATGGACGCGTTCTACGCCTCCGTCGAGCAGGCCGCCAAGCCGAGCCTGCAGGGCAAGGCCGTGATCGTCGGCGGCCTGGGCCCGCGCGGCGTGGTGGCCACCGCGTCGTACGAGGCGCGGGTCTTCGGGGTGCACTCGGCGATGGCCATGGGCATGGCCCGCAGGCTCTGCCCCAACGCCGCCTTCCTCATCCCCCGCTTCCGGCTCTATCAGCAGGTCAGCGGCCAGGTCATGGCGCTGCTCGGGGAGCTGTCGCCGCTGGTGGAGCCGCTGAGCCTGGACGAGGCCTTTGTCGACCTCGAAGCCGGCGGCGCCCCCGCCGAGGAGGAGGCGCTGCGGGGCGTGGCGCGGCGGCTGCGCGCGGACATCCGCGCGGCCACCGGGCTGACCGGTTCGGTCGGGCTCGCCGCCTCCAAGATGCTCGCGAAGGTCGCCTCGGAGCTGGCCAAGCCGGACGGTCTCGTCGTGGTCCCGCCGGGCGGCGAGCGGGCGCTGCTGGGGCCGATGAACGTGCGTACGCTGCCGGGCGTCGGCCCGGCCACGGCCGACGCCCTGCGCCGGGCCGGGATCACCACGGTCGGTGAGGTCACGGACGCCGGCGAGGACGAGATGGTCCGGCTGCTGGGCAAGGCGCACGGCACCGGGATCCACGTGATGGCGCTGGGCGTGGACGACCGGCCGGTGGTTGCGGACCGGGACACCAAGTCCGTCTCCGTCGAGGACACCTTCGACGTCGACCTCACCGACCGCATACGCATCCGTACGGAGGTCGGGCGGCTGGCGCGGCGGTGCGTGACGCGGCTGCGCGGTTCGGGGCACTCCGGCCGCACGGTGGTCCTCAAGGTCCGCAGGTACGACTTCTCCACCCTCACCCGTTCCGAGACCCTGCGCGGGCCCACCGACGACCCGGCCGTGGTCACCGAGGCGGCGCTGCGGCTGCTGGACAGCGTGGAGACGACCGCGGGGGTGCGGCTGCTGGGTGTCGGCGTGAGCGGTCTTGCGGACTTCACGCAGGAGGACCTGTTCGCGCAGGCAGGCGTGGCGCCGGACGTGCAGCACGGGCCGGTGGACGCCGACGGCCCGGTGGCGCTGCCGCCACCGGAGCCGGCCCCGCCGGCCGCCCCGGCGGAGCCGGAGCCGCCGGCCGCGCACTGGCTGCCGGGGCTGGACGTGCGGCACGCCGAGCACGGCGCGGGCTGGGTGCAGGGGAGCGGCGTCGGCCGGGTCACGGTGCGGTTCGAGGTGCCGGGCTCGGCGCCCGGACGGGTGCGTACGTTCGCCGCCGACGACCCGGCGCTGGAGCCGGCGGAACCGCTGCCGCTGGCGCCCGGTGGCTGATCAGTCGTCGGAGCCGGCTACCTCGCCGAAGTCCCGGTCACGCGGCGCCGCCGCCTGCGGATGCGGCTGGGTCTTGGCGACGTCCGGCGGCAGCGCCATGCCGTAGTGGTGGTAGAGCTGGAGTTCCTGCGCGGGGGAGAGGTGCCGGCCCACCCCGAAGTCCGGCGCGTCCTTGATCAGCGCCCGGTCGAACGGCACCCGCAGCCCCTCGTCGGCCAGCTCGCTCGGCCCCAGCGGCACGAACGCGTCCCGGTGGAACAGGCCCGTGCGCAGCGCCGCCCACTGCGGGGCGCCGGTGGCGTCGTCGAGGTACACCTCGTCGACGGTCCCGAGCTTGTCGCCGTTGCTGTCGTACGCGCGCACGCCGATCAGGCTCCGGGGGTCGATGTCCGTCTGCACGGTGCCTCCCACGTCTCGTCACAGCTCCGCTGCCTCCACGTAACGGCACAACGCGCACGGCGGCCACTCGGCGGGCGCCGCCCGGGCGCATCGGGGCGGGCGCCCGCGCCGGGCTGCGCCGGGGCGCGCGCTGGTACGCTGAGCTTGGCTGCAGACCCCGTGCGGGAGAGTCCTCCGCCCGCCAGCCGGAGGCGCCGAAGGAGCAACTCCTCCCCGGAATCTCTCAGGCCCACGTACCGCACGGACGAGGTCACTCTGGAAAGCAGGACGGGCCGCCGCGCGGCCCTTCCTCACCGACGGTGCAAGCCGGAGCGCGCCCAGTCAGGGCGTACCGGTGAAGCTCTCAGGTCCGGATGACAGAGGGGGAGGCCGTACGGGTGCCCGCCCAGGGGCATCCGCGAAGGTCCGTGCGACCAGGAGGCCCCTTGTCCGAGACGAACGCCCACCGCATCCCGCTTTCCGCCCTGGAGCGCGGCACTCCCTTCGAGCAGCGCCACATCGGTCCGGACGCGGGCGACCGGGCCAAGATGCTCGCCCAGGTCGGCTACGGCTCGCTGGACGAGCTGACCGACGCCGCCGTACCCGGCTCGATCAAGGGCACCGGCGCCTTCGCGCTGCCCGAGGCCCGCTCCGAGGCCGGGGTGCTGGCCGAGCTGCGCGGGCTGGCCGCGCGCAACGAGGTGCTGACCTCGATGATCGGCCTCGGCTACCACGGCACCCACACGCCGCCCGTCATCCTGCGCAACGTCATGGAGAACCCGGCCTGGTACACGGCGTACACCCCGTACCAGCCGGAGATCTCCCAGGGCCGGCTGGAGGCGCTGCTCAACTTCCAGACCGTCGTCTCCGACCTCACCGGACTGCCCACCGCGGGCGCCTCGCTGCTCGACGAGGCCACGGCCGCCGCCGAGGCGATGGCGCTGTCCCGGCGCGTCGGCAAGGTCAAGGAGGGCGTCTTCCTGGTCGACGCCGACACCCTGCCGCAGACCGTCGCGGTGCTGCGCACCCGCGCCGAGCCGACCGGCGTCGAGGTCGTCGTCGCCGACCTGGCCGACGGCATCCCCGCGTTGGCCGCCGAGCGCGGCGTCTTCGGCGTGCTGCTGCAGTATCCGGGTGCCTCCGGTGCCGTACGCGACCTCGCGCCCGTCATCGAGCGGGCGCACGACCTGGGCGCCGTCGTCACCGTCGCCGCCGACCTGCTGGCGCTGACCCTGCTGGCCTCGCCCGGGGCGCTCGGCGCCGACATCGCGGTGGGCTCCAGCCAGCGCTTCGGCGTCCCGATGGGCTTCGGCGGGCCGCACGCCGGCTACATGTCCGTACGCGAGAAGTTCGCGCGCAGCCTGCCCGGGCGGCTCGTCGGCGTCTCCAAGGACGCGGACGGCGCGCAGGCGTACCGGCTGGCCCTCCAGACGCGCGAGCAGCACATCCGCCGCGAGAAGGCCACCAGCAACATCTGTACCGCGCAGGTGCTGCTCGCGGTGATGGCCTCGATGTACGCGGTCTACCACGGCCCCGAGGGCCTGGCGGCGATCGCCCGGCGCACCCACCGCTACGCCGCGATACTCGCCGCGGGCCTCAGGGCCGGCGGCGCCGAGGTGGTGCACGGCGCGTTCTTCGACACCGTCACCGTGCGCGTTCCCGGCCGCGCCGCCGAGGTCACCGCCCGCGCCCGCAACGCGGGCGTCAACCTCCGCCTCGCCGACGCCGACCACGTCGGCATCTCCTGCGACGAGACGACCGTCCGCGAGCACCTGTCCGCCGTCTGGGACGCCTTCGGCGTCGCCGGCCGGGACGTCGGGGCGCTGGACGCCGCGACCGCCGACACGCTGCCGGCCGGGCTGCTGCGCACCGACGAGTACCTGACCCACCCCGTCTTCCACCGGCACCGCTCCGAGACCGCCCTGCTGCGCTACCTGCGCGCGCTCTCCGACCGGGACTACGCGCTGGACCGGGGCATGATCCCGCTCGGCTCCTGCACGATGAAGCTCAACGCGACCGCCGAGATGGAGGCCGTCACCTGGCCCGAGTTCGCCGGCCTGCACCCCTTCGCGCCCGCCGACCAGGCCGAGGGCTACCTGACCCTGATACGCGAGCTGGAGGACGGCCTGGCCGCCGTCACCGGCTACGACAAGGTCTCCCTCCAGCCCAACGCCGGCTCGCAGGGCGAGCTGGCGGGCCTGCTGGCCGTACGGGCGTACCACCGCGCCAACGGCGACGAGCGCCGCACCGTCTGCCTCATCCCGTCCTCCGCCCACGGCACCAACGCCGCCTCCGCCGTGATGGCCGGCATGAAGGTCGTGGTCGTGAAGACCGCGGAGAACGGCGAGGTCGACGCGGACGACCTGCGCGCGAAGATCGAGCAGCACGGCGACGAACTGGCCGTGCTCATGGTCACCTACCCCTCCACGCACGGCGTGTTCGAGGAGCACATCACGGAGATCTGCGGCGCCGTGCACGCCGCCGGCGGCCAGGTGTACGTGGACGGCGCCAACCTCAACGCGCTCGTCGGCCTCGCCGGGCCGGGGAAGTTCGGCGGCGACGTCTCGCACCTCAACCTGCACAAGACGTTCTGCATCCCGCACGGCGGCGGCGGTCCCGGCGTCGGCCCGGTCGCGGTCCGCGAGCACCTGGCCCCGTACCTGCCGAACCACCCGCTGCAGCCCGCCGCGGGCCCGGAGACGGGCGTGGGCCCGGTCTCGGCGGCGCCGTGGGGCTCGGCCGGGATCCTGCCGATCTCGTGGGCGTACATGAAGCTCATGGGCGAGGGCGGCCTGCGCCGCGCCAGCCAGGTCGCGGTGCTCGGCGCCAACTACGTGGCCAAGCGGCTGGAGCCGCACTTCCCGGTGCTGTACACGGGGCCCGGCGGGCTCGTCGCGCACGAGTGCATCGTCGACGTGCGGCCGCTGACCAAGGCCACCGGGGTGTCCATCGACGACGTCGCCAAGCGGCTGATCGACTACGGCTTCCACGCCCCGACGATGTCGTTCCCGGTGGCCGGGACGCTGATGATCGAGCCGACGGAGAGCGAGAACCTGAGCGAGCTCGACCGGTTCTGCGAGGCGATGATCGCGATCCGGCGGGAGATCGAGCGGGTCGGCACGGGGGAGTGGGACAAGGACGACAACCCGCTGGTCGGTGCGCCGCACACCGCGGCGCAGCTCGCGGGGGAGTGGAAGCACCCGTACGGGCGAGAGGAAGCCGTGTTCCCGGCCGGGGTGGCGCCCGCGGACAAGTACTGGCCGCCGGTGCGCCGGATCGACGGCGCCTATGGCGACCGCAACCTGGTCTGCTCCTGCCCCCCGCTGGACGAATACGACGCCTGAGGTACGTCCGTACGCCCGCGTGCGTAGCGCACCCGGCCCGGCGCCCCCGCGCCGGGCCGGTGGCGTGTGCGGTGGTGCGCGGGTGTGGTGGGTCCGGGGGACCGGCCGGCGGGTGCCGGCCGCGTCCGCCCGGTACGCCGCGTCAGGCCGCGGCGGTCACGTCGTCGGCGTTCGGCGGCCGGTGCGGCGCGATGATCCGGCCGTCGGGCAGCAGCTCGCCCGTGTCCTCGAACAGCAGAACGCCGTTGCAGAGCAGGCTCCAGCCCTGTTCCGGGTGGTTCGCCACCGGGCGCGCCGCCTCCCGGTCGGTGGACTGGGCGGTGGGACAGGATGGCTCGTGCTGGCACATGGCTGGGTTCTCTCGCCGTTTCGTGGTCTCGGTCCTGCGGTCTGCAGATGTCATCGCCGCCCCCGTGTCGACTCGTTCCGCATCCAGTGTTCCCCCGCGGGCGTCAATTCGCAGGGATTTACCGGCAGGTGGTCTCCGGGGCAGAAGACGCATCACCCTCGCGGTCGGTTGCTCGGTGCCGGACCATCCTTTCGGGGGGTGCACCGGCGGGAGTGGACTAGTCCACAGCGGTGATCAGACCGTGACCTCGCCGTGATCAGGCGGAGGAGCCGAGGAGCCGCGCCCCGCCCAGCCGGTCGCGCAGCGCGGGCAGCAGGTCGCCGGCGCGGTGAGCGCGGTGGGCGCGGATGCCGGGCGGCGCGGGCGCCAGCGGCACCAGCAGATCGGCCGGGTCGACCGTGCCCGACTCGGCCGGGGCGCCGGCGTCGGCGCGCAGCCAGAGCGTCACCATGTACAACTCGGGCACGGACAGCAGCCGCGGCTGGAGGAGTGCGGACAGCGACTCGGCCTGGCGCAGGGCGCGTTGGGTGGAGGCGACGTACGGGCCCTCGGAGAAGTGCGAGAACGCCCAGCCGTCCGGCGTGATCCGCGCCTCCGCGGCGGCGACGACCCGGCCCTCGGCGGCGAGGTGGAACCGCCAGCCGGTGAGCGCCGCGTGCGGTACGCCGTCCGCGGCGCCGACGCCGTCCAGGACGTGCACCGGCAGCGGGTCCGTGGCGCCCGCCTGGCCGGCCGCCGACGCCGGCGCGAGCGTACGGGTCCCGCGCACCGCCGTCGAGGACTTCAGCGCGGCGTTGACGCTGCGCAGAGCCGGGGAGGGGGGCGTGAGGACGCTGAGCGGCATAGGGGTCGCCTACCTTCGACAGACGTGGAGCAGAGCAGGGGGCAAGATGCGGACGGCGCTGTCTGCTAGCGGGGTCAGAGGGGACCGCATCCGTGCAAGGGGGCGCCAACTCTCTGCCTCGTTCGCGAATTTTATACGACTACCGGTGGGAGTCCTTCCGCCTGGCCGACCGGGTGAATTCCACAAGAGGATTCTCGGTCGAATATTCTCTGGTCTTTCCGGAAGATCGGCGAGAATTGGCTGACGGGCGCGGTAACGAACGGCACCCGGGGTCGGCCGGATCCCGTCGTGAGGGGGCCGATCGGCGGGCCGGACCGCGCGGCCGGACGGGACGCGGTCGGAACGCGGCCGCCCGGCACGGGCGGCCAGCGTAGCCGAGGGAACGGCGGCCGCGGGCGTCAGGGTCCCCGCGTCTGGGCATCATCCCGGGCAGCCGAGCCGAGGAGGAACCTCGATGGGCGAGAAGGTCGTGGCCGGCGGGTTCGACCTGTCCGACCGCCACCGCTATCGGCAGCGGCTCCGCGAGTGTCTCGCGGGGCTGGAGCGACTGCTGGAGGAGAAGAGATTCGACCGCCCGCAGAATCTGATGGGGCTGGAGATCGAGTTGAATCTCGTGGGTGCGGACGGCATGCCGCGCATGATGAACACGGAAGTGCTGGAGCGCATCGCGAGCCCCGATTTCCAGACCGAGCTGGCCCAGTTCAACCTGGAGGTCAACATCGCGCCCCACCGGCTCGCCGGCCGGGTGCTCGACCAGCTCGCGGAGGAGTTGCGCACCGGGCTCTGGTACGCCGACCGGCAGGCGCGCGAGGTGGACGCCGGGATCGTGATGATCGGCATCCTGCCGACGCTGACCGGCGCGGACCTGGTCTCCGCCAACCTCTCCGAGGTGGACCGCTACCACCGGCTCAACGAGCAGATCCTCGCCGCCCGCGGCGAGGAGATCCACCTCGACATGCGCGGGGTCGAGGAGCTGAGTTACACCACCGGCTCCATCGCCCCGGAGGCCGCCTGCACCTCCGTCCAACTGCATCTCCAGGTCACCCCCGGGCGGTTCGCGGACGTCTGGAACGCCTCGCAGGCGGCGGCGGCCGTGCAGATCGCGCTCGGCGCCAACGCGCCGTTCGTCTTCGGCCGCGAACTGCTGAGCGAGTCGCGTCCCGAGCTGTTCCTCCAGGCCACCGACACGCGGCCGCCGGAACTGCGCGCGCAGGGCGTACGCCCGCGCGCCTGGTTCGGCGAGCGCTGGGTGACCGAGCCGCTGGAGCTGTTCGAGGAGAACATCCGCTACTTCCCCTCGCTGCTGCCCCTGTGCTCCGACGAGGAGCCGCTGCGGGTGCTGGACGAGGGCGGCGTGCCGGAGCTGTCCGAACTGGTGCTGCACAACGGCACCGTCTACCGCTGGAACCGGCCCGTGTACGACATCGCCGGCGGCGTCCCGCACCTGCGGGTGGAGAACCGGGTGCTGCCCGCGGGCCCGACCGTCACCGACGTCGTCGCCAACGCCGCGTTCTACTACGGGCTGGTGCGTACCCTCGCCGACGAGCAGCGGCCCGTCTGGGGCCGGATGCCCTTCGACGGCGCGGCGGCCAACTTCGCCGCCGCCTGCCGGGACGGCATCGACGCCACGCTCGTGTGGCCCGGCAGACGGCGGCTCGGCGGGGTCGCGCGGGTGCCGGTGGCCAAGCTCGTCCTGGACGAACTGCTGCCCATGGCCGCCTCCGGGCTGGACGCCTGGGGCGTCGACCCCGCCGACCGGGACCGCTACCTCGGCGTCATCGAGGAGCGCTGCCGGCGGCGGGTCAACGGCGCGTCGTGGCAGTCGGCGGCGTTCCACCGGGCGCTGGGCCGCGGGCTCGACCGGGGCGCGGCGCTCGCGGAGATGACGCGGCGGTACGTGGAGCTGACCCGCACGGAGGAGCCGGTGCACCGCTGGCCGATGGACTGACGGCGGGCACGGCGGGCACGGCGGGCACGGCGGGCACGGCGGCGGAGGGGGCGGGGAGTCTGCGCCGCTGCCCGCCCCGGCCCGTAGCGGTCAGGACAGCGCCGCCTTCGCGCCGGCGTCCGTCACCGCCCGCAGCAGCACCGCGTGGATCTCCTTCGGGTCCGTCACCCGGTACGACTCGCCGCCGACGGCCTTCGCGATCTGCCCGCACGCCTCGATGTCCGCCTCCGGCCCGATGCCGATGGCGATGAGGCCCACCGGCCGGGCCGGGTCGGCGGCCTCGCGCAGCCGCGCGGCGAGGTCCTCGGCGGAGATGCTGCCCGGGTCCTCGTTGGCGCCGTCGGTGAGGAGCACGACGGCGTTGAAGCGGCCGGGGGCGTACTCCTTGACCTGCCGCTCGTACGCCGCGAGCGCCGTGTCGTACAGGCCCGTCGCGCCGTCCGGCACCGGCTGGAGGCCGCCGAAGGCGCTCGCGAGGCGCTCGCGGTGGCTGGTGCCGTCGTCGGTGCGCTGGGCCAGCCGCGTGGTGCCGGCGACCTCCTCGTAGTCCTGCTCGCCCTCCAATCGTGTGGAGAACCGCCACAGCCCGATCTCGTCCTCGCCGGTGAACTGGGCGAGCGCCTGGATGAGCGCGTTCTTCGTGACGTCCATGCGGGTCTGCCCGGGCTGTCCCGGCACCGCCTCGCCCATCGAGCCGGAGACGTCGACCACGGTGGTCAGCCGGGCGCTTTGCACCGTGACGGTCCACATGCCGAGGACCGAGGCCACCTCGTCGGGGGCGGGCGGTTCCGCGGGTGCCGCGTCGAACGGCTGCGGGGCGGCGCCGCCGGCGGCCATCGCCAACTCCGCGTCGAGGCGCCCCTGGGGGGAGCGGAAGCCCTGGCGGCGCAGCAGGTCGGTGGCCCTGGCATCGGTCAGGAGCCGCTGGAAGCGGCTGGCGGCGCGGACCCGGTCCATCGCCATGGCGTCGTTGTTGACGATGGCGTACGGGTAGTCGAGCGCGACCGCACCGCCTTCGGGATAGAACATGTCGAGCCGCCGGCCGGTGCCCGCGTCGGCGTTGTGGCGGAAGGCGGCCTGCTCGGAGAGGAACAGCGCGTCGTTGTCCCGCGGGTCGTCGAGACCGGAGTCCGGGAGCGAGGCCAGCACCGCCGCGTCGCCGGGCTCGACGCGCTCGGCGAGCAGCTTGGCGGTGGCTGCGGTACGGGTGTCCGCGTCGTCGCCGCCGGCGCGGTGCATCGCCGTCAGCGCGAGCGCGCCGGTGGCGCTCACGGCCGGGTCGGCGGTGCCCAGGCGCAGGCCGGCGTCGTCGCCCAGCGCGGCGTCCGTCAGCTCGGCCCAGCCGTACGTCTTCTCGGGCCAGCCGAGTTTGCGGGCGCCGTCCGGGAGGGTGGCCATGCCCACGGGGGAGCTGGCCAGCCGGGTCACCTCGTCGATGCTCGCGCCGCCGCCAGCGGTGACCATGCCCGTCCAGAGGCTGGAGTCGGGTATCCACACCTGGAAGTCCGGCCGGGTGTCCTTGCTGCGCAGCGCCTGGGCGACCTCGGCGGCCGGCCGCGAGGTCACCTCGATGTCCAGGCAGCGGCCGTCCGACTTCAGCTCCGCCTTGCGCGCGCGCTCCGCGGTCTTCCGGACGGCGGGGGCGATGTCCGGCGCGGCGACGACGGCGAGTTCGAGGTCCGGGCCCTCGCACGGCTCGTCTTGCGGCAGCAGCCCGGTCTCCACGGCGACCAGCGTCCCCGCGCCGATCGCCAGGACGAGGGCGGTCGCGATGACCACCGCGCGGCCCCGTACGCTGCGCCGCAGCACGGCTTCGTCCGTTCCGTACGCATCGGGCAAGCTGTGTCGTCCCATGGTCGTCCCCCCGGACAGCCGCATATTGGTCACGTGTTTTTTCCGCGACCCTAGCGACACGATGGGGCTCATGGGGAGGGATTGACCAATTGGAGGAGCGAGTGCAGGACCAGTCCCGCCGGCTGCTGACCAGCGAAACGCTGCTGGTGCTGGCGCTGTCCCTGGGCGCGAGCGCGGTCTCGGCCCTGATCAGCTTCACCGGCTCGGTGACCCGGCCCGGCGGGCTGAAGGACCAGTCGGCCAACCTCAACTCCTCGGCCGCGCCCGGCCGTCCCTGGCTGGACCTCGCGTGGCAGCTCTTCGGGATCACCACCGCTCTCGTGCCGGTGGCGCTCGTGGCGTACCTGCTGGTGCGCGAGCGCGCGGGCGGGCTGAGCGCGGTGGGGTTCGACCACCGCAGACCGGGCTTCGACCTGGGCTGGGGCGCGGCGGTGGCGGCGGTGATCGGCGGTACCGGGCTCGCGTTCTACCTGGGCGCGCGGGCGGCCGGGTTCAATCTGACCGTCGTACCGGAGTCGCTGCCGGACGTCTGGTGGAAGATCCCCGTGCTGATCCTCTCCGCGGTGCAGAACTCCGTGGTGGAGGAGGTCATCGTCGTCGGCTACCTGCTGCGCCGGCTGGACCAGCTCGGCTGGACCCCGACGGCGTCGCTGGCGACCAGTTCGCTGCTGCGCGGGACGTACCACCTGTACCAGGGCATCGGCGGCTTCATCGGCAACGCGGTGATGGGCGCGGTGTTCGTCCTGCTGTACCGGCGGTGGGGGCGGGTCGGGCCGCTGGTGGCGGCGCACGCCTTCATCGACATCGTGGCGTTCGTGGGGTACGCGCTGCTGGCGGGGAAGGTGGGATGGCTGCCTACGGAATGAACGGCTCCGGTGCTTGTCGAACGCTCCGAGAGGCCAATTCTCCCTGTTCCACAGTCTTGACGGTGGTCTGACAATAGATAAAGTCTAGACCAATGCCCCCCATGCAGGGAGAGACCAGATGCGCAGTCTCAAAAAGCGTGCAGCGATCGTCGCAGCGACCGTCACCCCGTTGGTCGTCCTCGCCCTCCCGGCTCCGCAGGCGAGTGCACACGGCTGGATCACCTCGCCGCCGAGCCGGCAGCAGCAGTGCAAGGCGGGCACGGTCTCGTGTGGTCAGATCCAGTGGGAGCCGCAGAGCGTCGAGGGGCCGAAGGGCCTCACGAGCTGTCACGGCGGCAACAGCAGGTTCGCCGAGCTGAACGACGACAGCAAGGGCTGGAAGGTCACCCCGGTCAGCAGGACGCAGTCGTTCAACTGGCAGATCACCGCCAACCACCGCACGAGCACGTGGCAGTACTTCGTCGGCGGCCAGAAGGTCGCGGAGTTCAACGACGGCGGCGCCCAGCCGCCCTCGCAGTTCAGCCACACGGTCAACTTCGGCAACATCACGGGCCGGCAGAAGGTCCTCGCCGTGTGGAACGTGTACGACACCGGCAACGCCTTCTACGCCTGCATCGACGTCGACATCCGGTGACGTCACGGCGGTCGTAACGGCAGCAGCGGGCCCCCGGGGAGCGAGCGGCTCCCCGGGGGCTCGGCCATGGTGCTGTCCGAGTCGCCTCCGGGTGCCGGTGGTCGCCCAACGCGCCCGCCAGCGACAGAAGGATGACTCAAGACGCGGACGGCTCGATCTCCCCCGCGAAGACGATGACCTGGTCGATGAGGCTCCGTCGCAGATGGACGACGTCCGTTCCCGCCAGGCGGGGGCCTCCGTCAGGCGTGGTGAAGACCCACTGGTACCGGGCCCATTCGTCAGGCATGTCCACCGCTGAGCAGCGCACCATCGTGCCGGTCCCCGCCGGGTGGCGCCGGATGTCCAGCACGAACCGCTCGACCGCTGCGATTCCTTCGCTCCGACCCAACGGTCCCCAGAAGACCACGTCTGAGGTGAGGGCCTGGGAGAGCAGGGCAGTTACATTGCTGTCGTCCGAGGCGTTGAACGCGGAGATGAACGTGTCGATCGCGGAGCGTGCGGTCTCTTCCTGCATGCCCCAGTAATACCAGCCGTTTCGTGCGCGCTCGTCCCACGAGCCGCCTTCCGGTCACGGTTGAATCATCCCGGTCACAGCACTGGACAGAGACAGTGAGAGGGGCGGTGATGGACGCAGGCACAAGAGACGAGCTGATCTCTTCGCTGACCGAGGCGATCAGGTCCGTCAGGACCGCGCACCCGCTGCGCGTCGCCGTCGACGGGCCGCCCGCCGCCGGCAAAACGACGCTGGCAGACGAACTCGCCGCGGTGCTGCGCGCGCGGGACCGCGACGTCATCCGCGCGACCGTCGACGACTTCCTCGTCCCCCGCGCACAGCGCTACCGGCGCGGCCGGTACTCCGCCGAGGCCTGCTACTCCGACGCCCACGACCACGCCGCGCTGCGCCGGGTCCTGCTCGACCCGCTGGGCCCGGGCGGCGACCGGCGGATCCGCCACGCGGTCTACGACAGCGCCACCGACACCGCGTGGTCCCCGCCGCCCACGACGGCACCTGCGGACGCCGTACTGCTCTTCGACGGCGTCTTCCTCCTGCGCCCGGAACTCCTCGACGGGTGGGACCTGAGCATCTTCGTATCGGTCCCCCTGGAACAGACGGTGGCCCGCGCCCAGGCCCGGAACGCGGGGCCGACGGGTTCCACGGCCGGTACCGCCGAGGTCGAACGCTCCTGGCGCAACCGCTACATCCCGGCCCAACAGCTCTACGTCGCCACAGCCCGCCCGACCGACCACGCCGACATCATCGTGTACAACGACCGAGTCCAACGGCCGGGCTGGGAGATCACGTCGACGCGCGGAAACTGACGATGTGCAGCCCGGCGGGAGCCGGGCCGAGGGGGGATGGCGTGCGGGAGCAGGGTGGGGATGTCGTGGTGTGGCGGGTGCATCCGCGGCTGATGCTCTGGGCCGGGGTGTTCGGGACGCTGGCCGTGCTCGGTGTGGTGAGTGCCTGGCTGGCCTGGCTGTTCGATCGGTCCGGGGAGCGGGCTGTGCACGCAGGTGTGGTGACGGCTCTGGTCGCAGTGATCTCCCTGGTCGGGAGGCTGCTGCTGTTCCGGCCGCGGGTGGAGCTCCGCGGCGAGACGGTGGTGATCGTCAATCCGCTGGCCACCCACCGGCTGCGCCGGGAGGACATCGTGGCGGTGACCGACGGCATGCACGGGGCGGTCTTCCACCACCGCGACGGGTTCAAGACCCAGGCGGTTGCCCTGGGCGAGGCATCCGCCGGCATCAGGGACGGTCGGCTCGCTGAGGTACGAAGCTCGCTCGGGCTGTGACGGCGGGCGCCGTCCGCAACGCGCCCGCCCGGGGCTTTCAGGTCCAGGTCATATTGATCTCGTGCTCGAAGTTGACGTATCCGGCACGTCTGAAGGCTTTCGCCATCGGGACGTTGCCGAGGTCTGTCGACGCCCGGATGCGGGGGACGTCCTGCTCGGCGAGGATCCGGGTGCCCTCCGCGAGGAGGTCGTCGACGTAGCCGTTGCCGCGGTGGGAGGGAAGGACCGCGATGTACGCGATGATCGCGTTATAGCCGTTGTGGGCCGGCAGGACGAACCCGACTGCTTCCCCGCGGGGAAGCGTGGCGATCCGCCACCACTCCCGCGGGCTCGTGTAGCGCGCGAGTTCCCCCTCGCAGTGCTCGACGGCCGCCTCCCGGGCGGACATCCGCGTCAGGGCCTCCCGGCCGTGCGCGTCCAGCGTGCCGTCCAGCACCAGGGCCATCAGAGCCACGAGTTCTCCGGTGTCGACGTGAGGCCGGAACGCGAGTCGCCCGCTGGACTCGGGAACTGGTGATTCCGGACGCCGTTCCAGGCGCAGCCGTTCGACGAAGAGCCGGGCTCCGGTCCGTTCCAGTACCGCCATGCGGCTCTCCACGGTCCGTCTGGACGACGTGTTCTCACGCCAGTCCGGCGGGACGAACCGGCTGTACTCAGGGGGACGCGACCCGTCCGGCAGGGTGGCGGCCATGGCGGTCCGCAGAAGCCGCTCCCCGATGTCCATGTGATCGGGATCCGAGGCGTTGTCGATGTCGAGGACGTCCAGGATGAGGGGCGAGTCGCTGCCCGGTCGACTCCACCAGGCGGCCCTGGCGACCAGGTGGCCGCCGCGCAGGGCGACCCACATCCATTCCGGGCGCCGCCGGCCGGCGGCAAGGTCGTCCGCCAGTTCCTCATTGAGGGCGTAGGGCAGCCGGGAGAAGAGGCGGAGTTCTTCGCGTCCACTGATCGGACGCATGATCAGGTCGTTCTGTTCCACGGTCAAGGCACGCTCCGGTGAAGGCGCCCGTCCGGTCCGGGTCAGACGCGGTCCGCGCCCCGGGAGGACACAAGCGCGGTGATCATGGGGATCATCGGCTTATCCCTCCTCTCGCTGTCGTGCCCCCCGCCTTCGTCGCGGGGGTTCGGCCGCAACATTTCTCCAAGTGGGGACCGGTGCGCAAGCTCATTTCGATCGGTCCCGGCAGCCCGCCACCGCCGGGCACACCGGGTGGGGGTTGTTTTGCGACTGTCGGCGATATATCGTTGACGTGTCGCAATCGATCGTAGAAGAGTTAGGGAAGAGGTGAGGTCCATGCGATCCCATGGACACGGATACGGCCCGCGTGACGGGCGCCGCTCGGCCTTCGGCGGGTTCGGTCCGCCGTTCGGGCCTCCCTTCGGGCGTGGGCGCGGTGGGCCGCGGGGGCGGGCGCGGCGGGGTGATGTGCGGGCGTCGATCCTGGCGTTGCTCAAGGACCGGCCCATGCACGGGTACGAGATGATCCAGGAGATCTCCGAGCGCAGCGGGGGTGCGTGGAAGCCGAGTCCCGGCTCGGTGTATCCCACGTTGCAGCTGCTGGAGGACGAAGGGCACATCGTCAGCGCCACGGAGGGCGGCAAGAAGCTGTTCTCGCTCACCGGCGCCGGGCGTGAGGAGGCCGAGTCGGGGCCCGAGGCGCCTTGGGAGGACGCCGGGCGCGGGGTCGACTGGGAGGCGCTGCAGGAGGTCCGGCAGTCGGGCTTCGCGCTCGCCGAGGCGTTTCGGCAGGTGTACACCACCGGTACCGCGGAGCAGCGCCAGGAGGCGCTGGCCGTCGTCAACGAGGCCCGCAAGAAGCTCTACCTGATCCTCGCCGAGGAGCGCTGAGCCCCGGTGCCCGGTTCGGCCGGCCGGGCACCGCGGCTCAGTCGCGCCCGCGGGGGCGCCGTCACCGTGCCGGGCCGCCGCCCTTCGCCAGCGGCAGGGCCTCGATGCGGCCCGCGTCGCAGACTTCGCCGAGCTGCCACGCGGTGTCCGTGTGGTCGTACGTGTCCGGCGGGATGACCTGCAGCTGTGCCGGCTTCGGCCGGCAGGAGCCGCTCGCGTCGTCCGAGTCGGTGGCGACCACCGTCCAGTGCAGCCGGCTCCACGCCGAGGCGCCGGGAGTGAGCGTCTGCATCGACGGGGTGCGGCTGGTGTCGCGTACCACCTCGGTCGGGACGTTGCCGCCGTTGGCCTTGACCAGTTGCAGACCGGTCCAGCCCTGGGTGCGGCAGGTGGCGTCCGAGTCGTTGGTGAGGACGAGCGCCGCGTAGCGGTTGCCCGCCGCCGAGTTGAGCGGGCGTACGGACGCCGACAGGTCGCCCGTACCGCACCAGGGGGCCGCCTTCGTCCCGTCGGCCGCCGCCTTCGGCTCCGCCTTGAGCGGCTCGGTCGCCGCGTCCTCGTCCGCCGTGCCGTCCTCCGTGGTGCCGGCCGCCTTCTCCTGCCCGGTGCCGTCCTTGCCGGGCGCGTCCTGCTGCGCCCTGTCCCCGTTCTGAGTGCTGTCGTTGCCGTCGGCGCTCTGCGCGGGCAGGGGCTTGGAGTTGCCGGCGGTGTCCGTGCGCTCTCCGTCGGAGGTCGCGCCGCAGCCCGCGGCCAGCAGCCCCGCCGCCGCGAGGGCGGCGAGGGCGATGCGGGTGCGGGCGCGGCCGGGCTGTCGTGTCATGTCTTCCCCCTGGCTGCTCGAAGTGACCAGATCGTGGGGTGTCGGTCGTTGGACCCGGGCGGGGAGCGATCGGTTCCACCCACAGGGATGCCCGTGTGCGCGGGGGAGGATGCGCGGTCTGCACCCGCGCGCCTCCTGTCAGCAGCAATGCGGAATGACACTCATGTACGACGCTGACATAATCTCCCGCATGCAGCAGTCTTTCGACAGGCGCGCGGGGCTCGGGCTCGCGCTGGCCTCCGCACTCGCGTTCGGCGGTTCCGGGGTGGCGGCCAAGCCGCTCATCGAGCAGGGCATGGACTCGCTGCACGTGGTGTGGCTGCGTATCGCCGGGGCCGCGCTGGTGCTGCTGCCGCTCGCCTGGCGGCACCGCGCGCTGGTACGGGAGCGGCCGGCGCTGCTCGCCGGGTTCGGCGTGCTCGCGGTCGCCGGCGTGCAGGCGTTCTACTTCGCGGCCATCGCCCGGATCCCGGTCGGCGTGGGGCTGCTCATCGAGTTCTTCGGCCCCGCTCTGGTGCTGGGCTGGGTGCGGTTCGTCCAGCGGCGGCCGGTGACCCGGCAGGCGGCGGTCGGCGTGCTCTTCGCGGTCACCGGGCTGGCCTGCGTGGTCGAGGTCTGGGCCGGCCTCGGGTTCGACCCGCTCGGGCTGCTCCTCGCCTTCGGCGCGGCGTGCTGCCAGTGTGCGTACTTCGTGCTCGCCGGGCACGGCGCCGACTCCGCCGACGGCACGGCGCCGCACCCGCTGGGGGTCATCGCGTACGGGCTGATCGTCGGCGCGGTCGTGCTCACCCTCGTCTCCCGGCCCTGGAACCTGCGGTGGTCCCTGCTCGGCGAGCGCGCCGAACTCGGCGGCATGCGGCCGCCGGCCTGGACGCTGATCGTCTGGATCGTCCTGGTGACGACGGTGCTGGCGTACCTGTTCGGCGTCCTCGCGGTGCGCCGGCTCTCGCCGCCCGTGGCGGGCGTCGTCGCGTGCCTGGAGGCGGTCGTCGCGACCGTGCTGGCGTGGGTGCTGCTGGCCGAGCACCTGGGCGCGGCCCAGATCGTGGGCGGCGCGCTGGTGCTCATCGGCGCGTTCACCGCGCAGCTCGCGGCGCCCTCGACATCGTCGGGTACGGGCCCGGGTGAGCGCGGCGAGCCGGTCGCCGGGAACGTGCCGGGGCCGCGCGGCGACGGCGAGGACCTCGCCGCCGACGCGCCGCCGCCGGGTCAGCCCGCGGGCAGGTAGCCGGGGGCCTCGACGCCCGGCGCCAGGTCGTCGGCCGGTACGGGCGCGCCGTACACGGGCGCGACCGGCACCACTCCCGTCCAGTACGGCAGCTCCAGGTCCTCCGGCTCGTCGTTGGGGCCGCCGGTGCGGGTCTTGACCGAGACCTCCTCGATCGCCAGCCGGATCACGGCCGTCTTGGCCAGCTCCTTGGCGTTCGCGCGCCGGGAGTCGTCGGCCCGGCCGGGGACGATGTGGTCCACGATCGCGTCGAGGGCCATGGTCCGCTCGTCGTGGTCGGTCACGGCGTACGCGTCGCCGTGCAGCACCGCGGAGCGGTAGTTGATCGAGTGGTGGAACGCGGAGCGGGCCAGCACCAGCCCGTCGACGTGCGTGACCGTCAGGCACACCGGCAGCCCGCTGTCCTCGGCCCGCCCGGCGGTGCGCAGCGGGCGGGAGCCGGTGGAGCCGTGCACGTACACCTGGTCGCCGACGCGGGCGTAGAGCGTGGGCAGGACGACGGGGCGGCCGTCGCGGACGAAGCCGAGGTGGCAGACGTAGCCGGCGTCGAGCACGGAGTGCACCACGGCGCGGTCGTACGACGCGCGCTCGCGGGAGCGCGTCGGCACCGTGCGGTCGGTGGGGGGGTAGGCGGCGGGGGGCGTGGTGGACACGGGCGGCTCCCTCGGTGCTCGGCGGTACGTGTTCGGCTGTGCGTTCCGCCGGTCTGCGGCGGCGGTGCCGAGTTGCGGTCACTATTGCACTAGTGCAATACTCTCTTTGTGCTAGGAGAGTATCGGATCGAAGGCCGGGGCGCAGCAGAGATTTCCGCGAGCATCGAGCGCGGCATCGGTGCCGGCGCGCTGTCGCCCGGCGCCGCGCTGCCGCCGCTGCGCGCGCTGGCGGCGGAGCTGGCGGTCAACCCGAACACGGTGGCCGCCGCGTACCGCATGCTGCGCGAACGCGGCGTCGTCGAGACCGCGGGGCGGCGCGGCACCCGGGTGCGGGCCCGCCCCGCCACCACGCTCCGCGAGCAGATCAGCGTCGCCGTGCCGCCCGGCGCCCGTGACCTGTCCACAGGCAACCCCGACCCCGCCCTGCTGCCCCCGCTCGCCGGCGCCCTCGCCGCCGCGGCCGCCCACCACACCGCACACCCCGTGCTCTACGGCGACGAGGGCGTCGCCCCCGAGCTGGCCCGGCTCGCCCGCGCCGACTTCGACGCCGACGGCGTACCGCCCGGGCCCGTGGCCGTCACCTCCGGATCGCTGGACGCGATCGAGCGCGCGCTGGCCGCCCATCTGCGGCCCGGCGACGCGGTCGGGGTCGAGGACCCGGCGTGGGGCAGCCTGCTCGACCTGGTGCCCGCGCTCGGCCTGCGGCCGGTGCCCGTCGAAGTGGACGACGAAGGACCCCTGCCCGAGCGCGCGGCGGCGGCCCTGGCCGCCGGGGCGCGCGCCTTGGTCGTGACCTCCCGCGCGCAGAACCCGACCGGCGCCGCGCTCACCCCGGCGCGCGCCGCCGAGTTGCGCGCTGTCCTCGCCCGGCACCCGGAGGCGCTGCTCGTCGAGGACGACCACGGCCACGCGATCGTCGACCTGCCGTTCCAGCCGCTGGCCGGCGCCGCGCGGCACTGGCTCGTGGTGCGCTCCGCCGCCAAGGCCTACGGTCCCGACCTGCGGCTCGCGGTGCTGACCGGGGACCGGGTGACCGTGGACCGCATCGAGGGCCGTCAGCGCCTGGGGCCCGGCTGGGTCAGCAGGCTCCTCCAGGACGCCGTCGCCCACCTGCGGGCCGGGGGGATCCAGGACCCGGCGGCGGTCGCCCGCTCCTACGGCGACCGGCGCGCGGCGCTGCTGGCGGCGCTGCGGCGGCGCGGGGTCGAGGCCACCGGACGCAGCGGGATGAACGTGTGGCTGCCGGTGCCCGACGAGACCTCCGCGGTCACGCAGCTCCTCTCGGCCGGCTGGGCGGTGGCACCCGGCGCCCGCTTCCGCCTCGCCTCGCCGCCCGGCATCCGGCTGACCGTCTCGCCGCTCGCCGCCGCGGACATGGAGCCGCTGGCGGACGCGGTGGCGGCGGCGGTACGGCCCGCGCCCGGACGGCGGTGGGTCTGAGCGGGCGGGCGCGAAGCGCCGGCTGCCGCGCGACCGCGCCGGGAGCCCGTACGGGCCTCCCGCACGGTGCCCGTACGGAACGCCCGTACCGGCGCCGCTACGTCCGCCTCTCCCGCGGCCGGCTGCGCGAGAGCGCCGCGCCCGCCAGGATCACGGCCGCACCCACCGGCGTGTTCCACGTCAGCTCCTCGCCGAGCAGCGCCACCCCCGCCGCCGTTGCGATGACCGGGATGACGTACGTGACCGTGTGCGCGTTCGTCGGCCCCACCTCGGCGACCAGCCCGTGCTGCACGAGCACCGCGAGCCCCGTGCCCAGCGCGCCCAGCGTGACGACGGCCAGCACCGGCCCGGCCGGGAGGGCCGTCGGCGCCGAGGTGAACAGCGCGGTGGCGACGGCCAACTGGGCGGTGCCGAGGAGCAGTTGCGTACCGGCGATGGACAGGTGGGAGTGCCCGGTGCCGGCGAGCGTGCGGCGGACGTAGATCCAGCCGACGGCGTAGCAGGCCGCGGCCGCCAGTGCGAGCACGGTGCCCAGCGGATCCTGGCCGGTGAAGCCCCGCCAGGCGCCGAGGACGATCAGCACCCCGGCGAACCCGAGGCCCAGGCCGGCGACCCGGCGGCGCGTCGGCCGGTCCTCCCGCAGCGCGACGAGGGCGAGCAGCATCGCCCACAGCGGCGACGTGGCGTTGCAGATGCCGGCGAGCGAGGAGCTGATGTGCAGCTCGGCGTAGGCGAAGAGGGAGAAGGGCAGTGCGTTGATGAAGAACGCGGCCACCGCGATGTGCCCCCAGGTGCGGGCACCGCGCGGGAGCCGCTCGCGCCGCAGGGCGAGAGCGGCGACCAGGACGGCGGAGCCGAAGGCCATGCGGCCGAGCGTCACTTGCAGCGGGGCGAAGCCGTCCGTGCCGACCTTGATGAGCAGGAAGCTGAAACCCCAGACGACCGACAGGGCGGTGAAGCGGACGCGCCAGTCGAGGAGGGGCCGCCGGGTCGCGGCGGCCGGGGGAGTGGCCGGGTCGGTGGCTGCTGCCGGTGCCGTGGTCATGGGCCTACGGTGGGCCCTTCACTCCTCGTAGCACAAGCGAGACTTTATGGCCCCTATCTCGTAGCATCACTTACATGTTGAACCTGGAACGCCTGCGCACCCTGGCCGCCGTCGCCCGGCACGGCTCCGTGAGCGCCGCGGCCGACGGGCTGCACATCACCACCTCCGCCGTCTCCCAGCAACTCGCCAAGCTGGAGCGTGAGACCGGGCAGCAACTGCTCGCCAAGAACGGCCGCGGCGTCCGCCTCACCGACGCGGGCCGGCTGCTCTCCGAGCACGCGACCCGGATCCTGTCGCAGGTCGAGGCGGCGCAGTCCGAGCTGGAGGCGCACCGCGGGCGGCCCGTGGGGGAGCTGGGACTCGCGGCGTTCCCCACCGCCGCCCGGGGGCTGTTCCCGGCCGCGCTCGCGGCGCTGCGCCGGGACCACCCCGAGCTGCGCGTGCGGCTGCGCGAACAGGAGCCCGACGAGACGGTGCCCCGCGTGCTGCGCGGCGACCACGACCTCGGCGTCGTCCTGGACTGGTACAACAAACCGCTGCCGCTGCCGCCCGGCCTGTCCCGGGCACCGCTCCTCGACGACCTCGCCGACGTCGCCGTCCCCGAGGACCACCCGCTGGCGCAGCGCGCGGACGTGGTCCTGGAGGACTTCGCGGACGACGACTGGATCTCCTGGCCGGAGAGCGAGTTCTGCCACGACTGGCTGGTGTTCACGCTCCGCGCCAAGGGCATCGAGCCGCGCATCGCGCACACCGCGGAGGAGCACCACACGCAGCTCGCGCTCATCGCCGCGGGGCTCGGCGTGGCCGTCGCGCCGCGGCTGGGGCGCGGGCCGGTGCCCGCGGGCGTACGCATCCTGCCCGTACGCGGCGCGATGCACCGGCACATCTACGCGATCTGGCGCTCCGACGCCGACCGCCGGCCGTCGATCAGGGAGGCCGTACGCGCGCTCCAGGCGGCGGGCAGCGCCGTCTGAGCGCGGCCCCCGAGAACGAGGCGGGGGCGGGACCGGGACGCGTCGGCGGGGGCCGGTGGCCGCCCCACCCGCGGCCGCCGGCCCGCCCCGCCACCGTTGGCCCCGCCGCCCTACGCGCCTCCCCGGGTCAGCCCCGGCGCAGGGCGTCCCCGTCGACCCGTACGTCCTCCGCGGGCAGCGGCTGCGTGGCCGGCCCCTTGGTGACGCTGCCGTCCGCGATGGCGAACTTGCTGCCGTGGCACGCGCAGTTGATCGTGCCGTCCTCGACGCTGCTGACGATGCAGCCCTGGTGCGTGCAGACCGCCGAGAACGCCTTGAACTCGCCCGGCTCCGGCTGCGTCACGACGACCTTCTCGTCCTTGAAGATCTTGCCGCCGCCCTCGGGCACCTCAGCCGTGGTGCCGAGCGGCGCGCCGTCGCCGCCGCCGCTTTCCTGCGGCTTCACCTGCTCGCTGCCGGAGTCGCCCGAATCGCCGGAGTCGCCCGGGTCGTCGCCACAGGCGGCGAGCGCGGCGCCGAGACCGCCGGCGCCGACGGCGGCCACGACGGTGCGGCGGGCGGTGAGCCGGGCCGGGTTGCGGGATTGCGTCATGGTGGGGCCCTTTCCTGGTGCGCCGGTCGTCCGCCTTGGGCCGGCGGGCCCGGCGTTCTGATCGTGTGCCTCAGCGCCCTCATACGTATGCCGGGGCGCCGGCGTTCAGCTCCCGCCGCAGGAACGCCAGCTCGAACCAGAGGAGATTCTCGGCGATCGCGTCGTCGGAGATCATGTGCGACGCGCCGGGCACCGGCAGGACGCTGTGCGGCCGGCCCGCGGCCAGCAGCTCGGCGGACAGCCGCAGGGTGTGGGCCGCGACGACGTTGTCGTCGGCGAGGCCGTGGACGAACAGCAGGGGCCGGCTGAGCCGGTGGCCGAGGCCCACGAGGGACGAACGGTCGTAGTGCTCGGGGTACTTCTCCGGGTCGCCGAGGAAGCGCTCCTGGTAGTGCGTGTCGTACAGCCGCGCGTCGGTGACCGGCGCGCCCGAGACGGCGGCGTGGAAGACGTCCGGCCGGGTGAGGACCGCCGCCGCGGCGAGGAAGCCGCCGAACGACCAGCCGCGGATGCCGACCCGGTCCAGGTCGAGGTCCGGGTTGCCGGCCGCCGCCGCCCGCAGCCCCCGCACCTGGTCCTCGACGGCCGCATCCCGCTTGTTGCCGGTGTTCATCCGCTCCCACGACGGCGCGCCGGGTGTGGCCCGCCCGTCGGTGACGAGCACCGCGAAACCCTGCTCCGCGAACCACTGCGAGACCAGCGTCCACCACCCGCGTGCCGGCACCGCCAGCCGCAGTCCCGGCCCGCCGTACGGGTCGCACAGCACCGGCAGCGGGCCGTCGCCGGGGCTGTGCCACGACGGCAGGAACAGGTTGCTGCACAGCCCGTCCGGCCCGTCGAGCCGCTGCGGCCGCGGCCGGATCGCCGGCTCCTCGGCGCGGGAGGCCAGTGCCGCCGGCGGGCGCCCGGCGGCCAGCACCCGCGTGGCGGAGCCGCCGGCCGTCACGCTCTCCACCACCGTCGTCCCGCCGCCGGCCGCCGCCGTGTGGTGCCCCGGCTCGTCGGTCAGCGGTGCGCAGCCCGCCCCCGGTTCGTACGACCACACGTGCCGCTCCGCCGGATCCTCGGCCGCCGTGAACAGCACCCGCTCGCCCGCGACCCCCAGCACCGCGCGCACCTGCAGCCCGGCGGGCGTGACGGGTTCGCCGTCGCGCAGGAGGCGGTACGTGTCCGTGGCGGTGTCGTTCGTGACCTGGAGCAGGGCGCCGGACGCGGACCTGGCCGGGGTCCCCGGCACCAGCCGGGTCCAGTGCGCGTCGCGGGTCTCGGCCAGCACGCGCGTGTCGCCGGTGTCCGGGTCGGCGGCGAGGGTGAGCAGGGTGCGCTGGTCGCGGCTCTGCACGCCGAGGAGCGGGCCGTGGGCGTCCCAGCGGACGGTGGCCAGGTACTCGTACGCCGCCCGGTCCCACCGCACCTCCGTACGGCGGCCGGCGAGCGTGACCACGTGCAGGGAGACGTCCGCGTTGGCCGTGCCGGCGGCCGGGTAGCGCACGGTGCGCGGCTCGGCCGCCGGGTCGGCGGGGTCGGAGAGGTGCCAGCGCCGCACGCCGGACTCGTCCACGCGTGCGACGAGCAGCGCGTCGCCGTCCGGGGCCCACCAGTGGCCGCGGTCGCGGTGCATCGACTCGGCGGCGACGTGCTCGGGCAGCCCGTACGTGACGTCGGGCCCCTCGGGCGCCGCGAGCAGCCGGTCGTCGCCGCCCTCGACGGAAACGGCATGCAGGGCGCCGCCCGTGACGTACGCGACGCGGGTGCCGTCGGGGGACAGGCGCGGGTCGACGGCGGGCCCGGCGGCGGGCACCCGGAACGGCGCGGAGCCGTCGGTCCGTACCGCCCACAGCTCGCCGCCCAGCGTGAACACCGCGAGCCGCACGCCGGCATCCGCGGTGTAGGAGGTGATCCCCGCCGTCCGCGTCCGCGCCCGCTCCCGCCGCACCCGCTCCGCCTCGGGCTCCGCCCCGCCCCGTGCGAGCCCTGCCGGGTCCGCCAACTCGCGCTCCGCGCCGCCCTCGTACAGCCACAGCCGCGCCACGGCATCGGTACCGCTCCCGGTCCGGAGGAACAGCACGCGCTCGCCGTCGGGCGAGACGGCCGCGCCGTGCGGCAGGCCCAGTGTGAACTTGCGGGTGCGGGCGTGGCGGCGGGGGAACTCGGGCTCGCGGTTTTCGTTCATGCCCGAGACCATGCCCATAGACCGGCCGTCGCCGCCAGAGGGCACTGGAGGCTTGACTTCAGGCGCGGCCGATCGGCCCGTGCGGGGCGGCGGAGGGCGCGAGGAGGGAGCGGAGACGGCCCGGCGGCAGGCCGGACTCCGCCCGTACGACGTGCGTCATGTGCGCCTGGTCGGCGAAGCCGAGGTCGGCCGCGAGGCCGCCGAGGTCGCGCTCGCCGTCGGCCAGGCGCTCCAGGGCCCGCGCCGCGCGCAGCCGGTTGCGGTAGCGGCTCAGGGTGGCGCCGGTCGCCGCCCGGAAGACCCGGCTCAGGTGGTGCGGCGAGCAGCCCAGTTCGGCGGCGAGGGGGAGCAGCCCGAGCCGCGGGTCCGCGGTCAGTGCCTCCCGGGCGTCGTCGGCGAGCCGGCGCCGGGCGGCGGCCGTCGCCGGGGCGCCGCTCGCCACCCGGCGCGCGTCGAGCTGTGCGAGCGCCGCCGCGGTGAGGGCGACGGCCGACTCGGCGGCCGCGAAGGCGTCGCCGGGACCGCGGTCCGCGGACGCGCACAGCAGCCGGTGCCGCAGCGCCATCGCGGGCGTGGTGAACACCAGCCCCTCCGGTACGGCGGGGTCGCCGCCCAGCAGCGAGGCGAGCAGCGGCTCGGACGGCACCAGCTCGGTGTAGCGGTCGGCGCCGCGCGGGTGCGCGAACTGCTGCTCGCTGCCGAGCCGTTCCACGTACACCGACGCGGGGTCCATCGTCTGCTCGACGCCGTCCACCCGGGCCCGTACGACGCCGTCGCGGACGAGGACGAGCCCGAAGACGTCCGCGGCGCGCAGCGGGGTCCACCCGGCGGGCGGATCGCCGCAGCGCACGTCGGCGACGCAGAGGTCGTCGCCGTTGAGGAGCGTGCGCCGGGCCGTGGCCATGCTGTCGAGCCTTGCACACGGAGGCGTGGATCGCGCACGAACTTACAAGCGGGGGCGGGGCGGTGGGCGGGAGTGTGGTTGCGTGCGGCGGCGGCCGCAGGAAGAGGAGCGGTGATGACGGGGATGTACGGGCCGGGCGAGGGACGGGGCGCCGAGGCAGGGGGCGCGGCGGACGGGGCGAGGGGTGCCGAGGGGGTCGGCGCGGCGGTTGCCGGCCGTCTCGGGGCCGGTGGCGCGGGCGACCCGGCCGGCGAGGCGACCGGCCGAGGGGACCGGTTCGGCGTGGCCGGTGGGGACGGCGGCGCCGCCGGACCCGGCCCGGCCGGGGGAGCGGGGGACCGGGCGGCCCCGGTGGCGGAGGGCTCGCGGGGAGGGCCCTCCGCCGCCGGGGCGTGGGGCCGGCGGCGGGTGCTGCGCGGGGTGGGGGCGGTGGCCGCGGGGGTGGCCGGGGCGGCGGTGGCGGGCAACGCGGCGGCGGCCGCGGCCCCGTCGCGCCGCGTCCCGCCGGCAGGCCCGGCGGGCGCGTCGCCGTCCGGCGCGGAGCCGTCCGGGCCAGAGCCCGCCGGGGTCGCCGTGTGCCGGGCCGGGCCGTTCGAGGTGGTGGCGCTGCTGGACGCGCACGGTACGTTCCCCATGCCCCGCGCCGACGCCTTCCCCGGCGCCTCCGCCGCCGCGTGGGCGCGTGCCCGGCGCCTCGACCCGCGGGCGTTCGGACCCGACGGCGCCTGGGAGCTGGACTTCCGCTGCTTCGCCGTACGGTGCCCCGGCGGCGGTGTCGTACTCGTGGACTCCGGGATCGGCCCGGCCGGCAGCCCGGCCGCGAGCTGGGCGCCGGTGCCGGGGCTGCTGCCCGAGCGGCTGGCCGCCGCCGGCATCGCGCCCGACGACGTGGACACCGTCGTCCTCAGCCACCTGCACGAGGACCACTACGGCTGGTCCGTGGCCCCCGGCGGCGCACCTGCCTTCCCCCGCGCCCGCTACGTCGTCCAGGCGGCCGAACTCGCCGCCCTGGCACCCGGCGACGCCGCGACCACGTACGCCGTGGCCCCGCTGCGCGCCGCCGGGCGCCTGCACGTCGTCGACGGCGGCACCCGGCTGGCGGCCCACCGGAGCGGCGGCGCCGTCACGCTCGTACCGACGCCGGGGCACACCCCCGGGCACCAGTCGGTCGTCGTGGACGGCGGCCGCCGGCAGATCGTCATCGCGGGCGACGTCGTCGTCCACGCGGTGCAGCTCGCCGACCCGGCCGTGCGGTACTTCTTCGAGGAGGACCCCGACCTCGCCCGCCGCACCCGGCTGCGGCTGCTGGAGACGGCCGGTGGGCGCGGCGCGGTGCTCGCCACGGCGCACCTGAACCGGCCGTTCACACCCCTGCGGTAGCGCACGGGCGCCGGCGGCCGGACCTCCCGGCCGTCGGACAGGGCCTACGCCCGGTCCAGCGAGGGGGCCACCGTCCTGGCGACCTCCGCCGCCTTCTCGCAGGCGACGGAGGTGTCCAGCCCACTCTCGGTGTCGTCGCTGTACATGACGGAGACCAGCTCGCCGTAGCCGTCGGCCTCGTCCTCCGTCGGCGTCTCGACGCGCCGCCAGGAGACGTCGCAGCTGAGGACGATGTCCTCCTCCTCGGTCTGGACCGCGGTCAGGCCGCCCCCCAGGTCGACCGGCGCACCGTCCTCGGCGTCGGGCGGCAGGCCCTTGTAGAAGCGCACGGACACCTGCGGGTACGAGGTGCCGTCGCCCGACCAGAAGTCGCACGCGTGCAGGTCCTTGGGCTCGACGAACGTCTCCCGCCCGAGCGCCGTCTCCACGGCCTTCCTGTCCGGCGCCGCGCAGGGGTCGGCGGCCAGCACCGAGGTGTCGGGCACCTCCCGGTACCGCGGCGGCGTGTCCCGCAGCTCCCGTACGACCCCGGCCAGCGCCGTCCGGCCGGCCGCGCAGGCGTCGCCGTCCGCGTAGTCGACCTGGAAGCTGATGCCGAGCGACGTCTCGTACGACGTCAGGACGGACACCCAGCACTGCTGCGGCCCGTCGTCGCCGTCGACGACCAGCGGGAGCCCCGACAGCTCCTTCGCCGGGTCGTCCGCGAGGATCAACTGGTCGCCGACGCGCAGCACCAGTTCCACCGTCCCGCCCTCGGCGTCCTGGACGTCGACGCTGCACTCGCCCCATTCGGCCGACGAGTGGCTGTCCGACGCGACGGTGCCGAGCCTGCCGAGGGTCCCGGCGTCGAGCAGCGCGCACGGATCCACCTCGCGCAGGGCGGCGGCCGCCACCGCGGGGTCGTCGATCTCCGGCTTCGCGCTTGCCTGTTCCTCCTGGTCCGCGGGGTCGTCCGCGGCGGGCGAGGAACTGTCGCCGCAGCCGGCGACCAACACGAGCAGCGCCGTTCCGGCGCCGTATATCAAGGGTCGAATCATCCTGTTGCCGATCACGCAGGGAGGCTAGCCAACCGCGCGGGCCGCCGTCCGCGAACGGGCAAAGGGCCCGACCACCTCCACATTTCCGCCATGAGCCCTTCGCGCGGGCCGTACGGGTGGTCGGCGACAGCTGCGCCGACCACCCGCACGGACACCGCGGGCACGGAGTGACCGGCCCGGTCACGGACCGGGCCGCGAGAGCGGACGGGCTACGGGAGAGCCGTCTGCGGCGGCGCGCCCTTGCCGGACCCGTCGACCGCGGCGAGGGTGTAGGCGTCCGCGGTGGTCTGCCGGATGCGGTTGCCTCCTCGTCCCACGCTTCGACCCTCAGCGTGACCGGAGCCCCGGCGTCCGCGCGCCGGTAGGCGGCGCCGGCGGTGTAGCTGCCGTCGCGGTTGCGGGTCACGGGTACCGACGCGAAGTTCTTGCCGCCGTCGGTGCTGGTCCACAGCTTCAGGCCGGCGATGTCCGGCGCCGGCTCCTCGGACCGGCCGTGAAAGGCGTTCACGGTGAAGGTGTGCTGCCGCCCGGCCCGTACGGTCCCGTCGCGACGGATGGTGTCACCGAGGTCGTACTCGGCGAACACCAGCTGCTGCGGCCGGCAGTCCGCCGTGGACACCCGCGGGCAGACCGTCCCGCGCGGCGTGGTTTCCGAGCCGGGTCGTTCCGAGGTGAACGTCCAGGTCGCCGCCGTCTTCGGCCCCTTCGCGGTCAACTCGTAGGTGCCCTGCTCGGCCGGCATGGTGAAGGCCGGCATGTAGTTGTCGATCGGCGTGTAGGGGACCTCCCGGCCGTCCCGGGTCATCGCGAACTCGAAGTCCCAGAGGGATGCCGCGGCCTGGTTGCTGCCGGAGTCGTGCTGCCGGTACCCGTTGTTGCGCTGGACCATGTACAGGTACGGAATGAAGACGTCACCGCGGCGGCAGTCGGCGCAGACGAGCCTCATGCCCGGATCCACGTCCTTCCCCCACGGCAGCTCGTACGCCTTGTCGGGGGCGAGGTAGGCACCGGGAGTACGGGGGGCCGGTGGCCACCGCGCGCCGCTGCCGGTCCGGCTCGTCGTACACGTCCAGGCTGCCGTCGGTCAGCGACGGGTTGCCGACGAAGCCGGCGGAGCCGGTGACGTCGATCAGGTCGAGCGCCGACGGGTTGAGCGGCGCACCGTCCCGGCCCACGGTCTTGATCGTCAGCCGGGCTTCGGGGCGGCCAGGTAGGCGGAGGCCGGAGTGGTCAGACGGACGCCGTCCGCACGCGCGACGACACCACCGACGTACGCGCCGAAGCCCAGGTCCGCGCCGCGGAGGGTGGCCGTCGCGGTCGCCGTCCCGTGCGCGGGCACGGTCACCGTCGAGTCCGTCGACAGCACGTCGAGCGGCTCCCCGTCCGGGCCGCGCAGCGACGAAGTGAGCGACAGCGTGACCGGCTCGCCGCCGCTGTTGGCGTAGGTGATCTCCTTGGTGGCGGGTTCGGTGCCGGGCGTGCGGAAGTCCAGGTTGGCGGTGGTGGCACGGGCCTGCGCCGCGGTGGCACGGTCGACGTCCACCCGGCCCGCGCCCAAGCAGCACGAGGCGGTGCCCACCGCCGCGCAGCGCCCCGACCCACTCGTCGCCGGGCGCGCCGGCCGCCGGCTCAGCGGCTGTTGCCCCGACTGCGGCGGAGGAGAAGGAGGACCAGCGCCAGCACCGTGCCACCGACGAGGCCCGCTGTCGGCGCCGGGCGCTTCTTGCCCGTACGGGCCGCACGCTCGACCACGTGGCCCGCATGTCCTGCGGCGTGACGCATCCGGTCAGGCGTCTTGTCGTCGACGAGTCGTCTGACGTCCGTGGCCCCCTTCTGGGCCCGGTGCTTGACGCCCGTCCTGGCGACCAGTTCTTCGACGCCGTCACCCAGCCGGCCGCGCGCCGTCTCCACCCGCTCGCGCAACTTGCCTTGCATGCTTGCCATGATGAAATGTCCTCTCTCAGATCTCTGCGAAACGTTCGGTCGTCGTCTGTTTGTCCGTCATGGCGAGGCGGGCACCACACCTCGGCGTGGGTGAGCACCGTGGCCGTGCCCCGCTATTCGTAGTAGCGATGCCGCTCCTCGACAACGGCCTCGGTAGGAGGCGCGACCGCGCGGCGGCGGCGTTGCACGCTGGAGATGACGACCAGGCCGACGAAGCCTGCGAGCATCATGATCCAGCCCATCACCTGGACATCCAGACCGTTGACGTTCCAGTCGGTGGCAAAGGCGAGAATGCCGCCCGCGGCCATCAGAAGAATGCTTCCGCCAAGTCCCATGAGGCTGCCCTCCGTTCATGGCGATGAGTGCGTTGCTGTCGCGTCCGGGTACCCGAACGACGGCGGGACACGCGCCCTTTCGCAGAACGGGGGCCCGCGAAGGGTGGAACGCCTTCGTGTCATTCGAGGACCACTTCGTCAGCGGTATCCGGCTGGGCCCTCGTCCACGGGGGTGCACGGCGGTGCGAGGAACGCTCTCGTATCGCCGCGGGCCGGCTACTGTCGACGCACCTTTGCCGTGTCAAGTCGGCCTCGCTGGTGCCGACGCGCGTGCCGTGTCAACTGAGCGCTCCGTACCAAGCGTCCAGACGAGCACGAAGACGAGTGTCGGTACCCCGAAGACCACGACGAATCCCGCGCCGATGCTGGCGCCGATCACCCCGGCAGTGAGGATCCGCCAGCCCGCCCCTGCGCCCACGCCGGCGAGGACCAGGGGCCCCATCACCTGCCACCACCGCTAGTCGAACCATGCCAGCCAACTGGCGACCACGAGCACACCAGCGCAGACGACGGCGACGAGGAAGGCGCTCACGCCGAGGACGGGCTCCAGCCCGGAAGCCAGTTCCGGCGGCCGAATGCAGTAGTCCAGGTCATCGCCGTTCGCGTCCTGCTGGCCGACGACCCACCACACCCAGACCGGGCAGGCCAGCACGAGCCCCGTAGCTGCGAGGCCGGAAAGCCGTCTCATGGAGTCATGGTCCGCGACGGACGGGATGCGGGCACGAGTACGCGTGCTCATATTCCTGCGGCCTGAGTCGAAGCCCGGGAGTCTTTCCCGACCTCCAAGGCGTCAGACCTCCTAAGAGACAGGGCATGGCTCGCTGCTCGTAGAGGCCGAAGGCGTGCTTGAGGACGGAAGCTGCGGCCTCGGCCGCCCACCGGATGATCTTGGCTGAGCCGGTCATCCGGGCGAGGTGCCACGGAAGTCACCGGGGGCCATCGAACTGCAACCCATCCAGAGGGCTTCCGCCGGATCGCCCTTGACGACCGTGAGAGCGCCTGCCTCGCGGACCATCTCGCTGCACCCCGGGCAGGCCTGGAGAAGCGCTGCTGCTTCCTGAGGGCCCCGACCGTGGTGAGCATGGCGGTGAGTCGTGTTTCAGGGGTACCGCGGCCGGGCGTGAGTCCTCCTCCGAGAACCGCGGCGGTCTCGGCCGACTGCGAGCCATGGGCCGTGCGGCCCTTCGTCGTCCTCGGCTTCGATTACGCCGCGGGTGAGGGGCGCGGCGTGTCGGCCGGCGAGGCCGGTGACGACGGGGTCACCACCGATCATCCACGCAAGGGCCGGAGACGAGGCGTGCCGGCAGACCGCGTCGGGGCCCGTGTGGAGATGCGGACTCGCAACCCGCCGGCCCTGGGTTCGAGTCCCACCCGCCCCACTCTCCTCCCTGCGAAGGATCGTCTCTACCAGGGGTTTCATCCCGATTCCTCGTCGGCGTTCGTGGGCCAGGCAGAGGCAGAGATCGTTTGCTGGCCCGAACGTAAGGCGATCCGCGAACAGGGCTGTAGGTCGGGCTTCTTCGGGTGGCTCAGTCGACTCGTCTGTTCAGCGGCCACGATGCACGTTCACCCCGTTGCCGCGCCAAAGGTAGTGTAAATGTGCTAAATGTCATATTTAGAGTAGATCCTGTAGGGAGATTCAATCGATCAAACGAGAGGCGGCTTCGTCGTGTCACACGAGACGGAAAAACCACAGTCTTCGCCTGCGGGCCGTCAGGCCGGTGTGGGCGGCAATGAGGGCGGTAGGCAGGTCGCGCAAGGCGATCGTGGCCGGACGACCATCGCCGACGGGGTGGTGGAGAAGATTGCGGGGCTTGCCGCGAGGGACGTGCCGGGCGTCCACGCCATGGGAGGCGGTGTCACGCGTACGCTCGGCACCGTCCGCGACCGGGTCCCCGGTGGTACCAGCAGGTCGTCCGTCACCCGTGGCGTGAAGGCCGAGGTCGGCGAGGTGCAGTGCGCTCTCGATCTCGATCTCGTGGTCGATTACGGCTTCGCCATCGCGGACCTGGCCTCTGAGGTCAGGGAGAGTGTCATCGCCGCTGTCGAGCGGATGACGGGCCTGGAGGTCGTCGAGGTCAACATCGCGGTCGGCGATGTCAAACTGCCCGATGACGAGGGCGAAGAAGACGGTGGCAGAACGATCAGGTAGTCCTGTCGCGCCGGCCAGTGCTGAATAGGAGCACATGATGAGCATGACCGCGATCGGCGTGGCAGCCGGGATGGCGGCGGGCTTCGCCGGGTACTTCGGCGGTTTCGGAGCCTTTGTTGTCGTGGTGGTTCTGGGCTTGATCGGGTTCGTTCTCGGGCGGATTGCCGACGGCGACCTGGAGATGGCCGACCTCTTCCGCGCTGGAAGAGGCGGAAGCGGCGACCGTTTCGATCGGCGCAGGTGAGCCCCGGTGACAACACCAGCGGCTCCACAAGTGAAGTCCGAAGCCCGGGGCGCGACGCGAGTGGCGGACCGGGTGGTAGCCAAGATCGCGATGCAGGGGGCGCGCGAGGCGCTGCGCGCAAGCAGCCCTGCTCACCCATGGGGCCCGGCAGCGGGCTCCACGACGCCGACCGCACGGGTCAAGGTCTCGGTACGCCGCCCGGGCGAGAACGGTTTCGGTCAGGCCCAGGTGCGGGTCAGTGTCGATCTGGACTACCCCACGCAGGTCGGCATTCAGTGTGCAGAAGTCCGCCGGAGGGTGATGGAACGCGTCGAAAGTTTGGCGGGCATGACCATTCTTCAGGTCGCCGTACGCGTCGAACGACTGCGTGGGCCGCAGTCGTCCGGCAAGGAGCGGGCGCAGTGAGCGAGGAGAGCCTTCCCGGTAGTGGGTTCGCCCGCTCGAAAGCGGGTGGCGGCTTCGGTGGCGGTGTCGCGCTGGACGCAGGCCCGGCCCGGCGGTTCTGGTCGGCCCGCAGGGTTCCCGCAGGAATCGTCGCGCTGATCGTGCTGGTCGCTTCCGGGTTCCTGCTCTACGACGTGGTGTCGGTCCGCGCCGGGCGCCAGGGTATGCACTGGCGCCGCTGGCTCGCCCACAAGCTGTCCACCGTCCACCTCGACAACACCTGGGTCCTGGCCAGCACAGCAGCGATCACCGCGATCGGGCTGTGGCTCCTGGTCACGGCGCTGACTCCCGGACTGCGTAATCTGCTCCCGATGCAGCGCCCGTGCGGCGACATCCGCGCCGGCCTCGAACGCTCAGCGGCCGCGCTGATCCTGCGCGACCGCGCCATGGAAATCTCCGGCGTTCAGTCGGCAAAGCTGTCCGTCGGCCGACGACGCGTCAAAGCGCACGCCGTCTCCCACTTCCGTGACCTGGATGACGTACGCGAAGAGCTCCACACCACCTTGGACCAAGAGCTGCGCCAGCTTGCACTGGCCCGACAGCCGAAACTGTCCGTCCACGCAAAACGCGCGAAGAGGTGGTGAGGTGACATGCGCCAGGCACGCCTGATCGTCAACCGGCTGCTGCTCGGAGCCTGCGGTCTGGTCCTCCTCGGTTTCGGCGGGACCGCGCTGCTCGGCGGACTGGACCTACTGCGCCGATGGCACTTTCCCAGCGCGTGGCCCTGGGACCGGCCCCAACAGGTACTGCTCAGCGACGCCGACCGAACCCGATGGCGCGATCAGGGATGGTGGTGGGCCGTCGTGATCGCCGCGCTGTCCGTCATCCTCCTGCTCGCCCTGTGGTGGCTGCTGGCACAGGTGCGCCGCCGCCGACTGAGCGAGGTACTGGTCGACACCCACGACGGCGAAACGGCCCAGGTGGACGGCCGCGCCCTGGAGGACGCCCTGTCCGAGGAAGCCGGGTCGCTCCCCGGCGTCGACCGGGCCGCCACCCGCCTGCTCGGCCGCAGCACCCATCCCCGTACCTGGCTGTCCCTGCGGCTGGCCCCGCACGCCGACCCCGCGCGCACCATCGCCCTCATCGCCGACGAAGCAGTTCCCCATGCCCGCGATGCCGTGGGGACAGACCAGCTACCGACCGAGATCCGGCTGCGAGCAACTTCACACCGCGCAGACCGCGTCCTTTGAAGAGACCCCCGCACCCGTGCCACTGCGAACACCTGGCCGATGAGCTTCAACCGCGCTCGGCGCGGATCTGGCGGCGGAGGTCAGACGTACAAAGGCCGCGTCCGAAGGGGAGACGGTGGTCCTGGGCAGCGGAGGGCTGCTCGGAACCCTGATCGAAGCTGATCTCGTCGACGAGTACCGACTGCTGGTCTCCCCCCTCATCCTGGGGAGCGGGAAGCTCGGTCATGCTGGAGGCGGGCCGTGGTGACGCTTGCGCGACGGCTCGGGCATTCCCCCCTGGCCATCACACTCAGTTACTATGCTCACTTCATGCCGGAGGCCGGGAGCAAAGGGCGCACCGCCATCGACGGGTTGCTGGGGAGTCAGGAGGGTCTGGATGCCGGCCGAAACTCCCCAGATTCTCCCCAGGGCTGATCGGAGCCCATCTCCGCGTCCCGCCTTCACCGTTCCCTCCGTCGTTTGAAGGGCAGAAGCGTTGGATGGTCTGGGATGATGCTGCGAGAAGTCACCGCGACCCGCTATGTCACACCCCTGCGTGAGGGTGGGTCGCTCCCCGGCGTCGTCGAGGCGGACGACCTCGGCACGTACGTCATGAAATTCACCGGGGCCGGACAGGGCCGCAAGGCGCTGGTCGCCGAGGTGATCAGCGGCGTCCTGGCGCAGCGCCTGGGACTGCGGGTGCCGGAGCTGGTCGGGCTGCAGCTCGATCCGGTCATCGGGCGCTCAGAACCGGACGAGGAGGTGCAGGCGCTGCTCAAGGCCAGCGGGGGGCTCAACCTCGGCATGGACTTCCTGCCCGGCTCGCTGGGCTTCGATCCGCTGGCCTTCCGGGTGGACGCCGCGGAAGCCGGCCGGGTGGTGTGGTTCGACGCGCTGGTCGGCAACGTCGACCGGTCGTGGCGCAACCCCAACATGCTGGTCTGGCACGGTGATCTGTGGCTCATCGACCACGGCGCCACCCTGATCTGGCACCACAACTGGCCCTCCGCAGCGGCCGCCGCCGACAAGCCGTACGACGCCTCCGACCACGCGCTCGCGCCCTTCGGCCCCGACGTGGCCGCCGCGGCGGCGGAGCTGGCGCCAAAGGTGACGGCCGGGCTGCTGGCCGAGGCGGTCGCCGAGGTGCCGGACGAGTGGCTCGCGGACGAGCCGGGCTTCGGCTCGCCTGCCGAGGTGCGCGCCGCGTACGTCGGGGCGCTGGCCGCCCGGGCGCCGCGGGTGCACGAGCGGATCGTCGTGGGCGAGCGCAGCGCGGACGGGCCGTCGAAGGCGCCGGAGTGGCTGAAGGCGAAGCCGCCGCGGAAGGGGGCGCGATGAGCGGGCGCGAGGTCTTCGAGTACGCGCTGCTGCGCGTCGTGCCGCGCATCGAGCGCGGCGAGCAGATCAACGCCGGGGTGCTCGTGTACTGCCGGGCGCACTCGTACCTGTGCGCGCGCACCCACCTGGACGAGCGCCGGCTGCTCGCGCTCGACCCGGAGGTCGACCTGGCGGGCGTACGGGCCGCGCTGCACGCGGTGGAGGAGCTGGGCTGCGGCGGTGCGCGGGCCGGGCAGGCGGCCGGTGACGATGCCGGGCGGCGCTTCCGCTGGCTGGTCGCGCCGCGCAGCACGGTGGTCCAGCCGGGGCCGGTGCACTCGGGCCTGACCGAGGACCCGGAGGCGGAGGCGGAGCGGCTGCTGCGGCTGCTGGTGCGCGTCCCCGCATGACACCTCGTACGCGCCGGGGGGTGCCCGCGTACGGGCACCTCGCCGCGGCGCCCCGTTGACACGGCGGGGCCGGACTTCTAGCGTCACGTGCCGTACCTACTAAGCGGTTGCTCACCGTTCGTCGGGCGGCACCCCGGCCCAGTCAGCGCGAGGAGAACACCAGCATGTCCACCACCGGAAGGGTCGCGATCGTCACCGGCGCGGCGCGCGGCATCGGCGCCGCCACCGCCGTCCGACTGGCCCGCGAGGGGCGCGCCGTCGCCGTGCTCGACCTCGACGAGGGCGCCTGCGCGGAGACCGTGGAGCAGATCACCGCCGCCGGCGGCACCGCGCTGGCCGTCGGCTGCGACGTCTCCGACGCCGCCGCCGTCGAGGCCGCCGTCGCCCGCGTCGCCGCCGAACTCGGCCCGCCGGTCGTCCTGGTCAACAACGCCGGCGTGCTCCGCGACAACCTGCTGTTCAAGATGAGCGAGGACGACTGGGACACGGTCATGAGCGTGCACCTGCGTGGCGCGTTCCTGATGTCCCGGGCCTGCCAGAAGCACATGGTCGACGCCGGCTTCGGCCGGATCGTCAACCTCTCCAGCAGCTCCGCGCTCGGCAACCGGGGTCAGTCCAACTACTCCGCCGCCAAGGCGGGGCTGCAGGGCTTCACCAAGACCCTCGCGCACGAGCTGGGCAAGTTCGGCGTCACCGCCAACGCCGTCGCGCCCGGCTTCATCGCCACCGACATGACCGCCCAGACCGCCGCCCGGGTCGGCATGGGCTTCGACGACTTCCAGGCCGCGGCCGCCTCCCAGATCCCCGTCCGGCGGGTCGGCCGGCCCGACGACGTCGCCGGTGCCATCGCCTTCTTCACGGGCGAGGACGCCGGCTTCGTCTCCGGCCAGGTGCTGTACGTGGCCGGCGGGCCGCTCGACTAGGGCCGGGGGGACGAGGACATGACGCAGCAGGAGAGAGCCGGCGCGCCCGAGACGGCCGACAGGACGGCGGGCGGGTCGGCGGACAGCGGGCGGGTCGCCCTGGTCACCGGCGCCAGCCGCGGCATCGGCTACGGCATCGCCGAGGCCCTGGTCGCGCGCGGCCACCGGGTGTGCATCACCGGCCGCGGCGAGGAGGCGCTGCAGGAGGCCGTGGCGCGCCTCGGCGCCGGCCGCGCGATCGGCGTACCGGGCAAGGCCCACGACGAGGCGCACCAGGCCGAGGCGGTGGCGCGGGCCATGGAGGCGTTCGGCCGGGTGGACTACCTGGTCAACAACGCCGGCACGAACCCCGTGTTCGGCCCCATCGCGGACGTCGACCTGAACGCCGTGCGCAAGGTCTACGAGACGAACGTGCTGTCGGCCCTGGGCTTCGCCCAGCATACGTACAAGGCGTGGCAGCGCGAGCACGGCGGCGCGATCGTCAACGTCTCCTCCGTCGCCGGGCTCTCGGCGTCGCCGTTCGTCGGCGCGTACGGCATGAGCAAGGCCGCGATGATCAACATGACCCTGCAGCTCGCCCACGAGTTCGCGCCGGGGGTGCGGGTCAACGCCATCGCCCCGGGCGTGGTGAAGACGAAGTTCGCGGTCGCGCTCTACGAGGGCCGCGAGGAGGAGGCCGCCGCCGGCTATCCGCTGGGCCGGCTCGGAGTCCCCGAGGACATCGGCGGCGCCGCCGCGTTCCTCCTCTCCGACGAGGCCGGCTGGATCACCGGGCAGACGCTGGCCATCGAGGGCGGCATCTTCCTCAACGCCGGCTGGAGCTGAACCAGAAGTCACACACGCCACACAGGCTCCCCCGGGTCACAGCGCCGTCCCGGGGGATCCGTGATCCACCGACCGTGGGGTAGGGTCTGCGCACCCCATCGAACAGGTGCAAGGAGGGGGCAGGCACGTGTTCTTTCGGTCGGGCCCGCGGCGGGTCGCCGCGGTGCTGATACCCGTCTCGTTGCTCGCCGGTTGCGGCACTCTGTCGGCGTCCGGCGACGACGATCGGCATATAGACGTGGGTACGACGAGCGCGCCCAGCACGCTCGACCCGGCGGCCGCCTGGGACGGCAGCTGGGAGCTGTACCGGAACGTCTACCAGACACTCATGCACTACGCCGGGACCAGCACGGTGCCGCAGCCCGACGCGGCCAAGAGCTGCGGCTTCACGGGCGCCGACAGCCGCACGTACCGCTGCAGGCTGCGCGAGGACCTCACCTTCTCCAACGGCAACCCGCTCGACGCCGCGGCCGTCAAGCACTCCTTCGACCGGGTGCTCGCCATCAACGCCGAGACCGGCCCCGCGGGACTGCTGGACAGCCTGGAGGAGGTCGAGACCGAGGGCGACCGGACCGTCACCTTCCACCTCAAGCGCCCCGACGCGACCTTCCCCTTCATCCTCGCCGCGCCCGCCACCTCGCTCGTCGACCCCGAGTCGTACCCGGCGGAGAAGCTGGCCGACAAGGACACCCTCGTCGGCTCCGGGCCGTACACGCTCGGGTCGTACGAGAAGGGGTCGGTCGCCGAGCTGGAGCGCAACTCGCGCTACCAGGGCGACGCGGAGCTGCGCAACGACTCCGTCAGCATCCGCTACTTCGACGACTCCGACGCGATGACCGACGCGCTCAAGAAGGGCGACATCGACGTCACGTACCGCGGGCTGCCGCCGGACCGGGTGCCGGAGCTGGAGAAGACCGCGGACGAGAAGGGCACGATCGCGCTCAGCCGGGTGGTCATGCCGGAGATCCACTACCTGGTCTTCAACCCCGAGCACGAGTACGCCGACAGCCTCGCCGTGCGGCAGGCCGTCGCCCAGGTGATCGACCGCGACGCGCTCGTACGCAAGGTCTACGGCCGCACGGCGGAGCCGCTCTACTCGATGATCCCGCGCGGCATCACCGGCCACACCACCCCGTTCTTCGACCTCTACGGCGAGCCGGACCCCGAGGCCGCGGCGGTGACGCTGCAGACGGCCGGGGTGACCGAGCCGGTGCCGCTGACGTTCTGGTACACCACCGACCGGTACGGCTCGGTGACGGAGCGGGAGTTCGAGGAGCTGGAGCGGCAGCTGGAGGACAGCGGGCTGTTCGACGTCACGGTCAAGGGCCGCAAGTGGGAGAAGTTCGCCGCCGCGTACAACAAGGGCGAGTACCCGGTCTTCGGCCGCGGCTGGTCGCCCGACTTCCCCGACCCGGACAACTACATCGCCCCCTTCACGGGCGCGCGCAACGCCCTGGGCACGCCGTACGAGAACACGGAGATCACCGACGAGCTGCTGCCCGAATCGCGCCGGAAGGCGGACCGTGCCGGGGTGAACGAGCAGTTCTCGCGGGCGCAGGACATCCTCGCCGAGGACGCCCGGCTGCTGCCGCTGTGGCAGGCCCGGCAGTACATCGCCGCGGACGACGACGTCGCCGGGGTGGAGTGGAGCCTCGACGCCTCGACGATCATGCGGATGTGGGAGCTGTACAAGAAGACCAGTTGGTAGGGGAGTTGTCAGTGGCCGGCGGTACTGTCGGCTGCGCAACGACCCACCGAACCGATCTTCTGCACCGACCGGAGGTCCCTCACCCGTGTCCCCGATGCTGCCCCCGTCCTGGCAGGACGCCCTGGGCAAGGAGCTCGAGAAGCCGTACTTCACGCGCCTGGAGTCGTTCGTCGAGGAGGAGCGCGCCCGCGGGCCGGTCTACCCGCCGGGCGAGGAGGTCTTCGCCGCCCTCGACGCCACGCCGTACGACCGCGTGAAGGTGCTCGTCCTCGGCCAGGACCCGTACCACGGGGCGGGGCAGGGGCACGGGCTGTGCTTCTCGGTGCGACCCGGGGTGCGCACCCCGCCCTCCCTGCGCAACATCTTCAAGGAACTGCGCGACGACCTCGGCCACCCGGTCCCGGACAACGGGTATCTGATGCCGTGGGCCGAGCAGGGCGTGCTCCTGCTGAACGCGGTGCTGACGGTGCGCGAGAGCGAGGCGAACTCGCACAAGGGCCAGGGCTGGGAGGAGTTCACCGACGCGGTGATCCGCGCCGTGGCCGAGCGGCCGGACCCGGCGGTGTTCGTGCTCTGGGGGGCGTACGCGCGCAAGAAGCTGCCGCTCATCGACACGGCCCGGCACGTGGTGGTCCAGGGGGCGCACCCGTCGCCGCTGTCGGCGAAGAAGTTCTTCGGCTCGCGCCCGTTCTCGCAGATCGACGAGGCGGTGGCGGCGCAGGGGCACGAGCCGATCGACTGGCGGATCCCGGACCTGGCGGCGGGCAAGGACTGACACCGGCCGGGGCCCGTCCCCGCGGGGACGGGCCGAAGCGCCGGGAGTACGGGCCGTGTAGGGCCTAGCGCTCGAAGTACTCCGCGCAGGCCGCCTCCTCCCGGCTGCCCGGAGCCCAGCGGCCGTAGTCCCCGGCGAGGGCGCACACGTCGACGCCCCCGCCCGCGGCGGTCGGCGGCGGTGGCGTCGGTGCGGCAGGTCCCGCGGTACGGGCCGGGCGCGCCGGCTCCGGGCGGGAGGCCCGCGCCGGCGGCGCCGTCGACGGTCCGCCCGGTGCGGATGCGCCCGGCCGGACCGTATCCCCGGACGGGGCCGGCGCGGGCTCCGAGTGCCGTGGGCGCGGGTGCCGCACCGGGCCGATGGTCGCCAGATCCTCGCGCCCCGGCAGCGGCGATGCGGCCGGCCCGGACGCGGCCGGCCATCCGGCGTCCGGGCCGGTACGGGTCCCGGTGCCGGGGCCCGTGCCGGGCTCGGGCGAGACGGTGACGCAGCCGGTGACGGCGGCGAGTGTCGTGAGGCCGGTCAGCAGGGCACCGGCGGCGGGAGTGGAGTGCACCCGGCCACACTGGTGCGCCCGGCGCCGTACCGGTACTCCCCGCAGGGGTGACGTCCGCCCCGCGAAGTTGCCGCGCGACGCCGGGGCCCGGCGGTCAGCCGCCGAGCATGCCGCGCAGCAGGTCCTCGTAACCGGCGCGCAGCCGCGCCCTGGTGGGCGCGCGCGACCCGCTCACCCGGCCCGCCGTGTGCAGGAACATCATGCCGTCCGTCCAGGCGATCAGCTCCTGCGCGTGCCGGTCCGGGTCGGCCGACCCCCAGCCCGCGAGCAGCGCGTGCGCGGCGTCGCCGAACGTGGCGCCCGCGCGGTCGTAGATGGCCCGCAGCCCGGGGCGCCGGGTGGCCTCCAGCGCCAGCTCGTAGCGGGCCAGGAGCAGGGTGCGGTGCCGGAGGAGGAAGCGGTGCAGCAGGCCGGCGAGCGCGTCGGCGAGCTGCGCGGGGTCGTCGCCGGGCGGGGGCAGGTCGCCCACGCGCAGCACCGCGCCCTCGCGCTCCGCGAGCCGCTGGACGGCGAGTTCGAGGAGGGCGGCGCGGGTGCGGGCGCGGTTGGACGTGGAGCCCTGCGGCAGGCCGGCGGCCTCGTCCACGGCGCGGTGGGTCAGGCCCCGCATGCCGCGCTCGGCGAGCAGCGCGATGGCGGCGTCGGCGATGACCTCCCGCCGGGAGGCCGCGGACGCGCCTGACCCGGCGGACGCGCCGGCGGCGGGGGAGGCGGCGGACGGGTGCGGAGCGGCGGGGGCCGGGGCGTTCGGGTCGGGCACGGCCCCAACTTACCGCCCGCGGCAGCGGGGACTACACCCGTAGTGCGATCGTGCTAGCCTCGACAGTGTAACTACAGGTGTAGTTCCAGGAGGCTCCCTTGAAGCAGCCGCGTGCCCTCGTCATCGGCTCCGGTCCTGGCGGACTCACCGCCGCCGCCGCGCTGCACCGCCGCGGCTGGTCGGTCACCGTGCTGGAGCGGGTCGCCGCCGTCGAGCCCGTCGGCGCGGCCATCTCCCTGGCCGCCAACGCCCAGCGCGCGCTCGACGCCATCGGCGTCGGCGACGCCGTGCGCGACCTCGCCGCCTGGGAGGGGAGCGGCGGGCTGCGCACGCCGGACGGCCGCTGGCTCTCGCGTACCGACGCGGCCGCCGTGGCCGAGCGGTTCGGCGGTGGCATCGCGCTCGTGCACCGCGCCGACCTCGCCGCCCTGCTCACCGCCCGGCTGCCGGCCGGTGCGATACGCACCGAAGCCCCCGCCGAGGTCGAGGACCCGGGCGGCCCCGGGCGGCCCGCGCGCGTCGCGGTGCCGGACGGCGTCATGGAGGCCGCACTCGTCGTCGCCGCCGACGGCATCGGCTCCGCCGTACGCCGCGCGCTCTTCCCCGACCACCCCGGCCCCGCCTACGCGGGGTTCACCACCTGGCGGCTCATCCTGCCGGCGGGAACCGCCGCGTTCGAGCCGCACGAGACCTGGGGCCGCGGCGAAGTGTGGGGGTCGCAGCCGCTCGCCGACGGCCGCGTCTACGCCTACGCCGCCGCCGTCGCCCCCGAGGGCCGGCGCTCCCCGGACGGCGAACTGGCAGAACTCCGCCGCCGCTTCGCCGGCTGGCACGACCCGGTGCCCGCGGTCCTCGCCGCCGCCGAGCCCGGACGGGTGCTCCACCACGACGTGCGCTGGCTGGCCGAGCCGCTGCCCGCGTTCCACCGCGGCCGGGTCGCGCTGCTCGGCGACGCCGCCCACGCCATGACCCCGAACCTCGGCCAGGGCGGCAACCAGGCCGTCGAGGACGGCGTCGTCCTCGCCCACCACGCCGCCGCCGACCCCGGGGCCGTACCCGAGGCCCTGGCGCGCTACACGCGCGACCGCCTGCCGCGCACCCGCG
Organism: Streptomyces aculeolatus; assembly: GCF_020400605.1. Taxonomy (GTDB): domain Bacteria; phylum Actinomycetota; class Actinomycetes; order Streptomycetales; family Streptomycetaceae; genus Streptomyces; species Streptomyces aculeolatus. The sequence goes on from NZ_JAINRD010000009.1 coordinate 237,435, forward strand.
CCGTGGCGCTGCGCTCCGCCCGCGCCGGCCGGCTGATCAACCTGACCGGCCCGCTCGCCGTCCGCAGCCGCAACGCCCTGATCCGCGGCGTCGGGCTGCTCGGCCCCCGCGTCGTACTGCGCGGGCTGGACGGCGTCGCGGACTGGCGGCCGCCCGGCGACGGCGGCGCCGCCGGCGGCCCGTATGCTTCCCCCGCACGGGCGGCGCCCTGAGGCAGGCCTCCTGCCGCGCGGGCGGCCCGCGGGAGCGAAGGCTGCGGACGGGAGCGGACATGACCACGGGCGCGACGCCCCTGAAGACCGGCGTGATCGGGCTGGGCGACATCGCGCAGAAGGCGTACCTGCCGGTGCTCGCCTCGCTGCCCGGCGTCGAGCCCCACCTGCTCACCCGTACCCCCGCGACCCTCGCCCGCGTCGGTGACGCCCACCGCATCCCGGCGGCCCACCGCCACGGCGACCTCGGCTCGCTGCTCGCCGCCGGCCTCGACGCCGCGTTCGTGCACGCGCCGACCGCCGCGCACGTCGAGCTGGCCACCGCGCTGCTGGAGGCGGGCATACCCGTTTACGTCGACAAGCCGCTGGCGTACGACCTCGCGGGCGCCGAACGCCTCGTACGGCTCGCGGACGAGCGCGGCGTCTCGCTGGCGACCGGCTTCAACCGCCGCCACGCGCCGGGCTACGTGCAGTGCCTGGAGCACCCGCGCGAGCTGATCATCCTGCAGAAGCACCGCGTCGGGCTGCCCGAGGACCCCCGCATGATGGTCTTCGACGACTTCATCCACGTCGTGGACACGCTGCGCTTCCTGGCGCCCGGCCCCGTCGAGCACGTCGACGTGCGTGCCCGCGTCCGCGACGGGCTGCTGCACCACGTCGTCCTGCAGCTGTCCGGCGACGGCTTCACCGCCATCGGCGCGATGAACAGGCTGTCGGGTTCCGCGGAAGAGGTCCTGGAGGTCTCCGGTCAGGACACCAAGCGCGAGGTCCGCAACCTCGCCGAGGTGGTGGACCACAAGGGCCAGCCCAGCGTGCGGCGGCGCGGCGACTGGGTGCCGGTGGCCCGGCAGCGCGGCATCGAGCAGGTGGTGCTGGCGTTCCTGGACGCGGTACGCGCGGGGGAGCTGCTGAGCGCGCGGGACGCCCTCGCCACCCACGAGCTGTGCGAGCGGATCGTCCGCGAGGTGGGCCGGGCGGGTTGATTCCGCCACCCGTACGCCGGACACGACCGGAGCGTTAAGCGGAAAATCGTAAGAAAAGCGGCAAGCTGGTGCCCGTTCGTGCTCCGACCGTACGAAGGGGGCGCCCGTGCACCGGCGTCGCACCCGGCTCACCGCAGCCGCCGGCACCGCCGCCGCGCTCACCGCCGCGGCGCTGCTCGCCGCCGGCTGCACGGCCGCCGAGCAGTCCGCCGCCCCCGCCGCGGCCGGACCCCGGCCCGGCGCCCGCCCGTTCACGCTGCTGGCGACGGGCGACGTCATCCCGTACCCGTCGATCATGACGCAGGCGGCCGACGACGCCGGGGGAGAGGACTACGACTTCCGCCCCATGTTCGCCGCCGTGGCGCCCACCGTCGCCGCCGCGGACATCGCCCTGTGCCATCTGGAGACCCCGCTCGGGCCGCAGTCGGGCCCGTTCACCGGCTACCCGTCGTTCCAGTCCCCGCCCGGTCTCGCCGCCGCCCTGCGCGACGTCGGCTACGACGGCTGCTCCACCGCCTCCAACCACGCGCTCGACTCCGGCACCGACGGCGTACGCCGCACCCTGGACGCCCTCGACGGCGCCGGCCTGCACTACGCCGGCACCGCCCGCACCCGCGCCGAGTCCGGCCGCCCCGCCGTGCTGCGGGCCGGCGGCGCCCGGGTCGCCCACCTCTCGTACACCTACGGCAGCAACGCCGCCGTCCCCGCCGACGCGCCCTGGTCCCTGGACCTCCTCGACCCCCGCCGCGTCGTCGCCGACGCCCGCGCCGCCCGCCGCGGCGGGGCCGACGTGGTCGTCGTCAGCCTGCACTGGGGCACCGAGTGGCAGCAGGAGCCGGACGCCGGCCAGCGGCGCCTGGCCGACCGGCTGACGCGCTCGCGGAGCGGGGACCGCAAGGACATCGACCTGATCGTCGGCACCCACAACCACGTGCCGCAGCCGTACGAGAAGGTCAACGGCACCTGGGTCGTCTACGGCCTCGGCGACCAGGTCGCCAGCTTCATCCCGTCGATGTACCGCGGGAACGAGGGCTCCGCCGCCCGCTTCACCTTCACCCCCGCCCGCGACGGCTGGCGGGTGACCCGCGCGGAGTTCCTGGCCCAGCACGCGGAGACCGGCCCGCCGTTCCGGGTGGTGCCGGCGACACCGGAGACGTACCCGGACGTCCACGCCCGGGTGCGCGCCGCGGTCCTCAGCCGCGGCGCGGCGGCGGACGGCCTGAAGGAGGCGTCGTACTGACGCCCGGCGTTGCCGGGCGCCGGGGCGGCGGCCCGGACGGGGTCAGTGGCTGGTCTCGCCGGCTTCCGGATCCAGCGCGCCGGACGCGACCAGCGCGAAGATGAGGATGCCGAGCAGCACCCGGTAGATCACGAAGGGCGCGAAGCTGCGGGTGGTGATGAATTTCATAAACCACGCGATTACGGCATATCCGACAAGGAAGGCGATGACGGTCGCCGCGATGGTGCCGCCCCAGTTCATGTGCGTCGCCCCGGGCACCTTCCGCAGCTCGAACAGCCCGGAGGCGAGCACCGCGGGGATGGCCAGCAGGAACGAGTACCGGGCCGCGGCCTCGCGGTTGTAGTTCAGGAACAGGCCGCCGGTGATCGTCGCGCCCGAGCGGGAGACGCCCGGTACGAGCGCGAGTGCCTGGGCGAAGCCGAAGAGCAGCCCGTCGCGGGTGTTGAGGTCCGTCAGCTCCTTGCGCTGCACGGCCGCGCGGTGCCGGCCGCCACCGGTGGAGGCGCGCCAGTCGGCGAAGCCGAGGAGCAGGCCCATCACGATCAGCGTGGTGGCGATCAGCCGCAGGTCGCGGAACGGGCCCTCGATCGACTCCTGGAACGTCAGCCCCAGCACGCCGATCGGGATCGAGCCGACGATGACCAGCCAGCCCATCTTGGCGTCGTGGTCGGAGCGCATCGCCTTGTTCGTCAGCGAGCGGAACCAGGCGGAGACGATCCGCGCGATGTCCTTGCGGAAGTAGATCAGCACGGCGGTCTCCGTGCCGATCTGGGTGATCGCGGTGAAGGCCGCGCCCGGGTCCTCCCAGCCGGCGAAGGCCGCCGTGAGCCGGAGGTGGGCGCTGGAGGAGATCGGCAGAAATTCCGTCAGCCCCTGGACGAGTCCGAGGATGACTGCTTCGAACCAGCTCATACGGGGCTGCACATGTCCTTGAGTTCGCTGACGGGTTGCAGGAGATGTTAAGGCCCCGACATGAGGCGCGTGGCCCCAGGGTCGGCTGCGGACACACCCGCGCGGCCGGCGGCGGACTCTTCCGAGGCCCCGGCGGAAGAGATCACTCCGCCCGGCGTGCCCGGACGCCCGGAGCGCCGCCTGCGGCGCACGGCGACCGCGGCGCCGCCCGCCATGCTGGCGACGATGAAGCCGAGGGCGGCGAGGAAGACGGGGGAGAGCGGGTCGGAGGCCCGGCTGCCGGCGATCACGTACGCGGCGGTGTTCGGCACGCAGCCCACGGCGGTCGCCACCAGGAACGGCGTCCAGTTCATCCGGGAGACCGCGGCGGCGTAGTTCACGCCCGCGAACGGCACACCGGGGAAGGTGCGCAGCACCAGCATCGAGCGGAAGCTGTGCCGGCTGAGCTGCCGGTCGGCCGCCGTCAGCAGCCGCCCGCGCAGCAGCGGACGCAGCGCGTCCTGGCCGAGGAGCCTGCCTATCCCGAACGCGACGCCCGCGCCGAGCACCGTGCCCGACACCGACCCGGCCAGGCCCGCCTGGGCGCCGAAGAGTGTGCCGGAGGCGAGGTTGAGCAGCGGCCGCGGCACGAGGGCCGCGGTGCACAGCCCGTACGCGATGGCGAAGACCAGCACCGCGGACAGGCCGGTGAACTGCGGCGGGAGGCCGTCGGTCAGCAGCCGGTGCGGCCGCCACACGATCACCGCGACCGCCGCGCCGGCCAGGAGCGCGAGGAGCAGCGCGAGCCGCGAGCGCGGGGACAGCAGAGCCCGGCCGCAGCGGACGGCGCGGCCGACGACGGGCGCCTCGGCGGTTTCGGGCACGGTTGGAGCCTAACCGACGGAGCCGCAGCCGCACCGTGACGTCCCCCTCAACTCCGGCCGCCACGATGGCGCTCACGGCCCGCCGCGGCTTCGCGGGCGGCCGAAAACCATTCGACGGGCAGCGGGTCGTTACCCGATCATGGGGGCATGTTCCGGTACGCCTTCCTCGCGCACACGTCCGCAGCCGCGGACGCGCTGAAGGCTGTGCCGGCAGCACTCGCAGCAGTGCCGGCAGCCGCAGCCGACGGCGCCCGAATCCGCCCCTTCCCGTGATCGCTCCAGCGGACCCCAGCGGGGGAGGGCCGGCCCGGCCCGGGGTCCGCGCAGCCACTGCGATCCGCGAGGAAGAACCATGCCCAAGCAGGCGTACGTGCGCACGAAGCCGCACGTCAACATCGGCACGATGGGCCACGTCGACCACGGCAAGACCACGCTGACGGCCGCGATCACCAAGGTGCTCAGCGACCGCGGCACCGGCACCTTCGTCCCGTTCGAGCGCATCGACCGGGCGCCGGAGGAGGCGGTGCGCGGCATCACCATCAACATCGCGCACGTCGAGTACGAGACGGCGACCCGCCACTACGCGCACGTCGACATGCCCGGCCACGCCGACTTCGTGAAGAACATGGTCACGGGCGCGGCCCAGCTCGACGGCGCGATCCTGGTGATCTCCGCGGTCGAGGGCGTCATGCCGCAGACCGCGGAGCACGTGCTGCTCGCCCGGCAGGTGGGCGTACGGCACGTGGTCGTCGCGCTCAACAAGGCCGACGCCGGCGACCCGGAGCTGACCGACCTCGTCGAGCTGGAGGTCCGCGAGCTGCTGGCCAAGCACGGCTACCCGGGCGAGGAGGTGCCCGTGGTCCGGGTCTCCGGGCTGCGCGCGCTCGCCGGCGACCCGGCGTGGACCGAGGCGATCGTGGACCTGCTCGACGCGGTGGACACCTATGTGCCCATGCCCGAGCGGCACTTGGACGCGCCGTTCCTGCTGCCGGTGGAGAACGTGCTCACCATCACCGGCCGCGGGACGGTCGTCACCGGCGCCGTCGAGCGCGGCACGGTGCGCGTCGGGGACCGGGTGCAGGTGCTCGGAGCGGAGGTGGAGACGGTCGTCACCGGCCTGGAGACCTTCGGCAAGCCGATGGACTCCGCGCAGGCCGGCGACAACGTCGCGCTGCTGCTGCGCGGCGTCGCGCGCGACGCGGTGCGCCGCGGGCACGTCGTCGCCGCGCCGGGCAGCGTCGTGCCGCGGCGGCGGTTCACCGCCGAGGTGTACGTGCTGTCCACGGCCGAGGGCGGCCGGCGCACGGCCGTGTCGACCGGTTACCGGCCACAGTTCTACATCAGGACCGCGGACGTCATCGGCGACGTCGACCTCGGCGAGACCGCCGTCGCCCGGCCCGGCGACACCGTCGCCATGACGGTCGAGCTGGGCCGCGAGGTGCCGCTCGAAGCGGGGCTCGGCTTCGCGATCCGCGAGGGCGGGCGCACCGTCGGCGCGGGCACCGTCACCGGCCTGGGCTGAGCCCGGAACGGGCCGGTCCGGTACGCCGCCGCCCGCCTTCCGTACCCGCGTATCCGCGTATCCGGGTACGGAAGGCGGGCCTCCTCCGCCACAATGGCCGGTGTGGAGGAGCCCGTCCCCGTCGTCGCCGCCGTGGACGGCGGCACCGCGAGGCTGCTGCCGGACATCGACCGCCCGCGCGCGTACCTGCTCACGGTCGAGGGCGCCCCGCAGTCGTACGTCGACCTCGACGACGCCACGTACCTGGAGTTCGAGTACGCGCGCCGGCTCGCGCACCTCGTCGACCTCGGCTTCCCGCCCGGCCGGCCGCTGGACGCCGTGCACCTGGGCGGCGGCGCGCTGACCCTGCCCCGGTACGTGGCGGCGACCCGCCCCGGCTCCAGGCAGGAGGTCGCCGAGTCCGACCGCGGGGTGATCGCCCTGGTCGCCGAGCACCTGCCGCTGCCGCCGGACTCCGGCATCGCGGTACGGGCCCTCGACGCCCGGGCCGCGCTGGAGCGGCGCCCGCCGGCGAGCTGCGACCTGGTCGTCGCCGATGTCTACGGCGGCGCCCGGGTGCCCGCGCACGTCGCGTCGCTGGAGTTCGTCGGCGCCGCCGCCCGTGCGCTGCGCCCCGGTGGGCTGTACGTCGCGAACCTCGCCGACAGCGCCCCGTTCCGCTTCCTCGGCTCCCAACTGGCCACCGCCGCGGCCGTCTTCCCGGAACTGTGCCTGATCGCCGAGCCCGCGGTGCTGCGGGGCCGCCGCTTCGGCAACATCCTGGTGGTGGCGGCGAACCGCGCCGCGGACGCCGGCCCGCGGCTGCCGCTCACGGAGCTGGCCCGGCGCACGGCGGGCGACCCGTTCCCCGCCCGCGTCGAGTACGGGCCGGCGCTGCGGCGGCTGACGGCCGGTGCTCAGCCCGTCGGGGACGCCGACGCCGTGCCCTCGCCCGAGCCGCCGGACGGCGCCTTCACGATCGGCTGAGCCGCCTCCGCGGCACCGCCGGTGTCCGCGGCACCGCCCGTCCCGGCGGGCCCGGCCGCCGCGTGCTCCGTACGCCGCCGCAACTGCCGTACGTCCGGCACGCACAGCACCGCCGCGGTCAGCACGACGACCAGCGCCGCGCAGCCCCACAGCGCCGCCGACCTGCCCACCAGGTCCTGCATCGGCCCGGCGAGCGCGGTGGTCACCGGGATCAGCGCGATCGAGCCCAGCCAGTCGTACGACGAGACGCGCGAGAGCTTGTCCTCGGGGATCTCCTGGTGGAGCGCCATCATCCACGCCACCGCGAAGACCTCGATGCAGGCGCCGGAGACGAACATCACCCCCGCGAGCCCCGCCACCGGCAGCGGCACCGCCAGCGCCGCGGGCGGCAGCGCGAGCGGGAAGACGCTCAGCACCCCGGCGAGCAGCACCCGCCGCGGCTTCCAGCGCGTCATCACCAGCGCCCCCGCCAGCGTCCCGGCCGCGAAGGCGCCCATCGCCAGGCCCCACGGCCCCGCGCCGCCCAGGTGCTCGCGGGCCACCAGCGGCCCGTACACCGCCTCCGCCGCGGCCACCACGGCGTTGACGACCGCGAACTGCAGCACGATCGACCACAGCCAGGGCCGCCCGGTCACCTCCCGCCAGCCGACCTTCAGGTCGGCGAGGATGCCGTCGCCGGGCTCCCGGTCGGGGATGCCGCTGACGTCGAGGAACGTCCGCAGCGCCGCGGCGACGGCGAACGCGCCGGCGTCCACGGCCAGTACCCACCCCGGCCCCACGCCCGCCACCATGGCGCCGCCGAGCGCGGCCCCGCCGATGCCGGCGCCGTTGATGCCGACGCGGAACAGCGCGAAGGCGCGGCCGGCCTGCTCGCCGGTGACCGACGAGAGCACCATGCCCTCGGCGGCCGGCGCGAAGAACGCGTGCCCCGTACCGCCGATGGCGGACAGCAGCACCATCTGCCACAGCTGCGCCTCGCCGGTGATCACCAGCGCCGCGAAGATGCCCTGCGAGGTGCAGTTGACGGTGTTCGCGACGACCATCACGCGGTGCCGCGGGATCCGGTCGGCGACCGCACCACCGACGAGGATGAAGACGATGAGCGCCGTCGTCCGCGCCGCGGCCACCAGGCCGACGTCGGTGGCGGACCCGCCGGCTTCGAGCACCGCGAACGCCGAGGCGATGAGCGCGCCGGAGGCGCCGAGGTTGGTGATCACCGCGGCCAGGGACAGCAGCGTGTAGTTGCGCCCCGCCCAGCGGCGGGGCGCGGTTCCGGCGGCTGCGGGGTCCCGGGCGGGCTCCGGCGGGGACTCGGCGTCGGGGGCGGGGGGACGGGTCACCCGCGGACTATGCCGGGTCCGCCGCCCCGCTGCCAAGTGGAATTCCGGCGCTCAGCCCTCCAGCGGGCGCAGGCTGTCCATGATCTTGGCGATGGTGCCGTTCGGCACCTCGTCCTCCACGCCGGTGTCGGTGTACAGGACCCAGGTGGCGAACTCGCCCTTGACGTCGGTGTAGGTGAACGCGACGATCTTGCCGTCGGCCGAGCACTTGGTCTCGCGCGGCACGTCGGTGACCGTCGCGGTGGCCATGTGCCCCTTCAGCCCGTGCTTGCTGCTGAACGGCACCGGCTCGGTCTCCTTGACCGTCGCCTTCTTGCTGGTGTTGAAGGCGGCGTCTGCCCAGGCGCCGGCCTCGTTCGCGACGGCTTCCTTGGTGTTCTTCGCGCCGATCCCGCCTTTGGTGCCGGCGCCGGCGCGGCTGGCGTACTTGCAGATGCCGTCCTTGTAGAGCGCGGCGCCCGTCATCGACACCAGCGGGCCGGAGTCGTCCTCGAAGCCGATGGTCATGGTCGGGGACTGCACCTCCCACTCCGGCGGCACGTCGTAGACGTTGTGGCGCTTGGCGTTGTGGACGGCCTTCCAGCCGGAGACGACGGGTTCGATCTTCTGGTCTTCTGCGGCGCCCCGCGGGTTCTCCGGGTCGTCCTGCAGCACGGGCTTGCCGGACGGCGACGGCGGGGCCGAGGCGGAGGGCGAACCCCCGCCGCCGGCGGGGCTCGCGCTGCCACCGCCGCCGTCGTCGTCCTCGTCGAGGAGCACCACGCCCGTCACGGCCGCCGCGGCGATCACGGCGACGGCGCCGATTATCGCGACGGCGACGCGGGGCGTCGTCCCGCTCTTCGCGGGGACCGGCGCACCGGGCTGCGCGGGCTGCCCCCACTGCTCCTGCTGCTGGAACTGCTGCCGTCCGTCGTAGCCCTGCGGGCCGTGCGGGGCGGGCTGTTGCTGGTACGGGTTCGGCTGCTGCTGGTGCTGCTCGCCCCCGGGCTGCTGTCCTGGCCACATGCGGAACAACATAGCTGGCGAGAGGGAGTGGTCACACTTATTACCCATTGGTAACGTGGGCGTATGTCAGACACCATGCCGCCGCTGGGCGAGCTTCTCCAGGCTTCGGTCCCCATGGTCCGCACGCTCGGCCTCGTCTACGACGAGATCACGCCGGAGGCCGCCACCCTCCGCCTCCCCGACAAGCCGGAGTACCGGAACCACGTGGGCGGCCCGCACGCAGGCGCGATGTTCACCCTCGCCGAGTCGGCGACCGGCGCCGTCGTGCTCGCCGCGTTCGGCGACCAGATGGAGCGGGCCGTGCCGCTCCCGGTACGGGCCGAGATCGACTTCCTGAAGGTCGCCCGGGGCGACGTCACCGCCAAGGCGCGACTCGGCAGGCCCGTTGCCGACGTCGTGGCCGAACTCGACGCCGGCAAGCGGCCGGAGTTTCCGGTCGAGGTGGACATCGTCCGCGGGGACGGCGCGGTCAGCGGGCGGATGACGGTGCTGTGGACGCTGCGTCCCAACGACTGAGGTCCCGGGCCGCTCCCGGTCCGCGAGCCCCCGTCCCGGGCGTCCCCGGCTCAGGCGCCGGAGCCGCCCAAGGACTCGCGGTGCACCTGCGCGAGGGCCACGTATCCGGCGCCGTTGAGGCGGATGTGCTCGCGCTCCTCGTCCGTCAGCGGCCGCTTGACCTTCGCCGGCACCCCGGCCACCAGGGAGCCCGGCGGCACCTGCATGCCCTGCGGCACCAGCGCCTGCGCGGCCACCAGCGAACCGGCGCCGATCACGGCCCCGTTGAGCACGGTCGCGCCCATGCCGACGAGCACGTCGTCGCCCACGGTGCAGCCGTGCACCACGGCGTTGTGGCCGACGGTCACGCGCTCGCCGATGACGACCGGGAAGCCGGGGTCGGAGTGGACGGTGCAGTTGTCCTGCACGTTGCTGCCCGCGCCCAGCGAGATCGACTCGCAGTCGCCGCGCAGCACGGCGTGGTACCAGACGCCGGAGTCCGCGCCGAGGGTCACGTCGCCGACCACCACCGCCGTCGGGGCCACGTACGCCTTCGGATCCACCGCGGGCTCGCGCCCGCCCACCGCCGCGATCAGCGGCTCCGGCCGTCCTGACATGTCGTCCGCTCCCGGTGTTCGCGGCGGCCCGCGCCGCCCGCCGTCGTACGTCCTGGTGAGCCGCGGGCGGCCCATCGCCGTCCGGGGCCGCGGCCGCGCTCGGTCAGAGCGTAGGCGAGATGCGGGAGGGGTACGGTGACCGGGTGCCGAACCAGCAGCGCAACTCCGTGACGAGCCGGCTGCTCTCGCGCGCCGTGCACCGGGGCTGGCGGTGGGTGCGGAGCACGGGGGCGGTGAGCGCCGGGCGCCCGGGCCCGTACCGCTTCCGCGGGATCGGCGAGGGCACGGTCCTGCCCTTCCCCCAGGGCACGATCTTCGGCGAGGACCGGATCGAGTTGGGCGCGCACTGCATCATCGGCGAGCAGGTGACGCTCACCGTCGGCCTCGCGCCCGGCGCCCCGCTCGGACCGGACGTGGCCCTGCGGCTCGGCGACGGCGTGGTGCTGGGCCGCGGCAGCCATGTCATCGCCGACCTGCCCGTGACCCTCGGCGACAAGGTGTACTGCGGGCCGTACGTGTACATCACCTCGATAAACCACAGCTACGACGACCCGCACGAGCCGGTCGGCGAGCAGTGGCCGCGCTCGGCGCCGGTGGAGATCGGTTCGGGAAGCTGGCTGGGCGTGGGAGCCGTGATCCTGCCCGGCGCCCGGCTCGGCCGCAACGTGGTCGTCGCCGCCGGCTCCGTGGTGCGCGGCGAGGTGCCGGACCACGCGGTCGTCGCCGGCGCGCCCGCCCGGATCGTACGCCGCTGGAAACCCGAGTCCGGCTGGCACCCGCCGCTGCGCCCGGCACCGCCCGGCACACTGGAGGCGGCGACATGACCGCGACCGGCCCGACCGCGAGGAGGGGCGCCGCTTGATCACGAACCGCACGCTGCGCATCGTCCTGGCCGTCGTGCTGTCCCTGCACGCCTTCGGGCTGCTGCTCTACACGATCCGCAACCACTTCTGAGCCGCACCCGGTGCCGCGGCCGGCGTCATCCCGACGCCAGCAGCACCGTCCCCGCCAGCGCCAGACCCGCGCCCGCGGCCTGTATCCCGCGCAGCTTCTCCCGCAGCACGCCCCGGGCCGCGAGCGCCGTGACCACCGGATACAGCGAGGACAGCACCGCCGCCAGGGTCATCGGGCCGTGCTGCGCGGCTATCGCGTACGTCCCGTTGGCGGCGACGTCCGCCAGGCCCACGAACACCAGCCCCGGCGCCGCCGCCCGTATCGTGCCCCAGCCGCCCTCCGGCAGGGCCGCGCCGCCCCGGCGCACCGCCGCGTAGAGCGCGGCGCCGCCCACCGCCACGTTCACCGCGCGCTGCACGAACAGCGCGAGGAACAGCCCCGTGACCGTCGTGGACGCCTCGGCGATGAAGGCGAAGACCGCGCCGAAGCCAGCCGCCGCGCCCAGCGTCAGCATCAGCGTCCGCCGCGCCACCGGCGCGCCGCGCACCGGCCCGGACGCCAGCACCACACCCGTCAGCGCGACGACCCCGCCCGCGTACTGCACGGGGCCCGGCCGCTCCCCGTACGCCGCGAGGCCCACGCCGAACGGGACCAGCACGGCCAGCGAGGCGAGCGGGGAGACCACGCCCATCGGGCCGCGGGCCAGCGCGCTGTAGAAGCAGATCATCGCGACCGGCCCGGCGACGCCGGCCGCGACCGCGAACCACAGCAGCGGGCCTGCCTCGCTCCAGGCGCCGGTGGCCACCACCACCGCGCCCAGCACCACCGTCGCCGCGATCTGCGAGAGCACGACCACGGTGAGCGCGGGCGTGCGCCGGCTCAGCACCCCGCCGCCGAAGTCGGCCAGCCCGTAGAGGATGCTGGTGGCCAGGGCGAATACTGCGGTCACGACGAAGCCCCCCGAGTACAATGTGATGAACGCTGTGGTTCCCCGCAGTGTAGTTCAGTGTACTGGACGACCGCATCACAATATTGGACGGAGTTGGACGGAGCCTTGGCGGATTTCGACGTCCTCACGCACGCGCTCGCCCGCAACCTCAAGCACTGGCGCAACGAGCGCGGCTTCACCCTGGACTCGCTGGCGGGCCGCTCCGGCGTCAGCCGCGGGATGATCATCCAGATAGAGCAGGCGCGTACGAATCCCAGCGTCGGCACCACGGTCAAGCTCGCCGACGCCCTCGGCATCAGCATCACGACGCTGCTCGACTACGAGCACGGCCCCGAGGTGCAGCTCGTGCCGCCGCACCGGGCCGTGCGGATGTGGACGACGAAGCGGGGCAGCGCCAGCCGGCTGCTCGTCGGCACGCAGAGCCCCGGCCCGTTCGAGATGTGGTCCTGGCGGCTCATGCCCGGCGACGGCAGCAGCTCCGACCCGCATCCCTCGGGCACCACCGAACTGCTGCACGTCACCGCCGGCGAGCTGACGCTCCACGTCGCCGGCACGGCGCACGCGGTGCCCGCGGGCACGTCCGCCAGCTTCGAGGCGAGCGCCCCGCACGCGTACCGCAACGAGGGCGAGGAGCCCGTGGAGCTGGTCATGGCCGTCGCGGTACCGCCTCCGCGCTGAGGCGGGTTAGGGTCGCGCACATGCGCGCACCCATCGGAGAATTCGACGACGCCGCCCCCGCCACCCAACGCCTCGACCTGCTCGCGGACCCCGTGGCCGCGGCCCTGCGCGCCTGGCACGGCGCCGTCCCCGCGGCCGAGCTGGTGCACGTCGACTCCGACCCCGAGGTCGCCGACACCGCCGTCTTCTGCGAGACGTACGGTCAGGACCTGCTGGAGCGCTCCGCCAACTGCGTCGTCGTCGCCGGCAAGCGCGGAGGCGACGTCACCCTCGCCGCCTGCGTCGTGCTTTCCACCACCCGCGTCGACGTCAACGGCACCGTCCGGCGCCATCTCGGGGTACGCAAGGCGTCGTTCGCGCCCAGCGGCACCGCGACCGACGAGACCGGCATGGAGTACGGCGGCATCACCCCGATCGGGCTGCCGGAGGGCTGGCCGGTGCTCGTGGACGCCCGGGTCGCGGACGCGCCGCACCTGGTCGTCGGCAGCGGCAGGCGGCGCGGAAAGCTCATCGTGCCCGGCAAGGCGCTGGCCGAACTGCCCGGCGCCGTGGTCCTCGACGGCCTCGGTACCTGACCGTCCGCGGGCCCTCCGCTCAGTCGTCGAGCAGCGGGATCTCGATGGCGGGGCAGCGGTTCATCACCATGTCGAGACCGGCCGCGCGCACCCGTTCGTACGCGCCCTCGTCGATCACGTCGAGCTGGAACCAGACCGCCTTCGCGCCGTTCGCGACCGCCTCGTCGGCGACGCCGCCGGCCAGGTCGCTGTTGACGAAGACGTCGACGACATCGACGGGGAACGGGATGTCCGCGAGCGACGCGTAACCCTGCTCGCCGTGCACCGTCTCCGCCTTGGGGTGCACGGGCACGATCCGCTTGCCGTACCGCTGGAGCACCCGCGCCACGCCGTAGGCCGCGCGCGCGGAGTTGTTGGACAGGCCGACCACCGCCCAGGTGTCGCCCGTCCCGGTCAGAATCCTGCGGATGGTCTCCTGGTCTGCGTACATGCCCGCTACAACGCCGCCGCCCGTGCCCCGATTCCCCGGGCGGCCGGGTGGCCGGGCGGCCGCGCGCGAGCGCGCGGCTAGGGTGGCGGGATGCGCGAGGGGTATCTGACCGTCGCCCGCGAGGGCGTGCACGAGACCGAGGTGAACCGCTCCCGGTTCGTCTGCACCCTCGCCCCCGCCGCCACCGAGGAGGAGGCGCAGGCCGTCCTCGCCCGGGTGCGCGCCGCCTACCCCGACGCCACGCACCACTGCTACGCGTACGTCGTCGGCGCCGACGCCGGCGTGCAGAAGTCCGGCGACGACGGCGAGCCCGGCGGCACCGCCGGGCTGCCCATGCTGCAACTGCTGCTCCGCCGCGAGCTGCGCTACGTCGTCGCCGTCGTCGCCCGCTACTTCGGCGGCGCCAAGCTCGGCGCCGGCGGGCTCATCCGCGCCTACGGCGGCGCGGTCGGCGCCGCCGTGGACGCCGTCGGCACGGTGACGCGGCTGCGGATGCGGCTGGTCACCGTCACCGTCGACCACGGACGGGCCGGCAGGGTGCTCGGCCACCTGCACGCCGCCGGGCGCGACGTACGCGGCGTGGCGTACGGCGAGAACGCCGAGATCGAGGTCGCCGTGCCCGCCGCCGAGCTGGACGCCTTCGGCTCCTGGCTGGCCGACGCCACCGCCGGCGGCGCCGAACTCCGGCCCGGCGACGAGGTGTACGGCACCGGGTGAGGCGGCCGGGGCCGCCCGGGCTGTCGTACCCCGCCGCTACAGTCGGGCCCCATGCGCTTCCTGCACACGTCGGACTGGCACCTGGGCCGCTCGTTCCACCGGGTGGGCCTGCTCGACGCCCAAGCCGCGTTCCTCGACCACCTCGTCGCCGTGGTGGCCGAGCGCGGTGTCGAGGCCGTGTTCGTCGCCGGGGACGTCTACGACCGCGCGGTGCCCCCGCTGGCCGCCGTGGAGCTGTTCGACCGGACGCTGCACCGGCTGGGGGCGCTCGGCGTGCCCGTCGTCATGATCTCCGGGAACCACGACTCGGCACGCCGGCTGGGCGTCGGCGCCGGGCTGCTGGACCGCGCGGGCGTCCACCTGCGCACCGACCCGGCGGGCGCCGGCGAGCCCGTCATGCTGCGGGACGCCGCCGGCGACGTCGCGTGCTACGGGCTGCCGTACCTCGAACCGGCGCTGGTGCGCGAGGAGTTCGCCACCCCCGGCGGCGGCCACACGGCGGTGCTCTCGGCCGCCATGGACCGGGTGCGCGCCGACCTCGCCACCCGCCCGGCCGGCACCCGCTCCGTCGTCCTCGCGCACGCCTTCGTCACCGGCGGCCAGGCCTCCGACAGCGAGCGGGACATCACCGTCGGCGGCGTCGCCTCCGTGCCCGCCGCGGTCTTCGCCGGCGTCGACTACGTCGCACTGGGCCACCTGCACGGCTGCCAGACCCTCGCCGAGCGCGTGCGCTACTCGGGCTCCCCCCTGGCGTACTCCTTCTCCGAGGCCGCCCACCGCAAGTCGACGTGGCTGGTGGACCTCGACGCCGCCGGGGACATCACCGCGGAGCGCGTCGACGCACCCGTGCCCCGGCCGCTGGCGCGGCTGCACGGCGCTCTCGCGGACCTGCTCGCCGACCGGGCCCTGACGCCGCTGGAGGGCGCCTGGGTCGAGGCCACGCTCACCGACGCCGCCCGCCCGCACGAGCCCATGGCCCGCCTCGCGGAGCGCTTCCCGCACGTCGTCAGCCTCGTCTTCGCGCCCGTGCCCGCGGCGGGCGCCGACGCCGCCGCGTCGTACGCCGACCGGCTCAGGGGCCGCGACGACCGGCAGATCGCCGAGGACTTCGTGGCGCACGTCAGACCGGGAGCGGCGGCCACGGCGGACGAACGGGCCGTGCTGCACGCCGCGTTCGACGCGGTGCGCGCCGCGGGCGCGCGTGAGGAGACCGCCCGGTGAGGCTCCACCGGCTCGCCGTCGCCGCCTTCGGCCCCTTCGCCGGCACACAGGAAGTCGACTTCGACGCCCTGTCCGGCGCCGGCATCTTCCTGCTCCAGGGCGCCACCGGCGCCGGCAAGACCTCCGTCCTGGACGCCGTCTGCTACGCGCTGTACGGCGGTGTGCCCGGCGTGCGCCAGGGCGGCACCCTGCGCAGCCACCACGCCGAGCCGCACACCCCCACCGAGGTCGCGCTCGACTTCACCGTCGCCGGCCGCCGGCTGGAGATCACCCGCAGGCCCTCCCAGCCCCGCCCCAAGCGCAACGGCACCGGCGTCACCACGGAGCGGGCCACCAGCCTGCTGCGCGAGCGCGACCCCGCGGCCGGCGCGTGGCGCGGCCTCAGCCGCTCGCACCAGGAGATCGGCGAGGAGATCGGCGGCCTGCTGGGCATGACCCGCGAGCAGTTCTGCCAGGTCGTGCTGCTCCCGCAGGGGGACTTCGCGCGCTTCCTGCGCGCCGACGCCGAGGCCCGCGCCAAGCTCCTCGGCCGCCTCTTCGACACCGGCCGCTTCGCCGCCGTCGAGGACCACCTCGCCGAGCTGCGCCGCCGCTCCCAGGAGGCCGTACGCGACGGGGACGAGCAGCTGCTGCACCTCGCCCACCGCATCCGGCAGGCCGGCGGCCCGGCCGTCGCCGAGGACCCGGACGGCTGGTCGCCCGAGGCCGCGAAGCCGGGCGAGGCCGACCTCGCCGACGGCGTCCTCGGCTACGCCGCGGTGGCCCGGGCCGCCGCCCGTGAGCTGGCGGACGCCGCGGACCTGCGGCTGCGCACCGCGGAGTCCGCCCACGCGGCGGCGGACGACAGCCTCCAGGACGTACGCGAACTCGCCCGGCTGCAACGGCTGCACACCGGGGCGCGGCAGCGGCAGCAGGTGCTGGCCGAACGGCAGCAGGAGTACGAGGTGCTCGGCCGGACGCTGCGCAGCGCCCGCGCCGCCGCCCCCGTGGCGCCCGCACTGGAGCTGCGCGACCGGACCGCCGCCGCGGCCCGCCACGCCGCCGCGGCCGAGGAGGCGGCCCGCGCCGCGCTGCCCGGCACCGTCGCCGGCGGCGGCCCCGGGCAGCTCGACGCGCACGAGGCCCGCACCCGGCAGGAGCTGGGCGCCCTGGACGCCGCCCGCGCCGCCGAGGCGCGCAGCGCCGGGATCGCCCGCGAACTCGCCGCGCTGGACGCGGAGTCCCGCGCCGACGAGGACGTGCTGCGCGAGGCCGCCGCCTGGCTCGACGACTGGGACGCCCTCCGCGGCGGCCTCCAGCGCCGCGTCGACGAGGCCCAGGGCGCGGCCACGCGCGCGGAGCAGCTCGCCGCGGAGCACGACGGAGCGCGCCGGCGCCTCGACGCGGCCGAGCGGCGCGACGGGTTGGACGGCCGGGTCACCGGGGCCCGGCAGGCGCACCTCGACGCCGGCGAGCGAGCCGGCCGGGCGCACGAGGCCTGGCTGCGGCTGAAGGAGCGGCGGCTCGACGGCATGGCGGCCGAGCTGGCCGCCCGGCTGGCCGACGGCGAGCCGTGTCCGGTCTGCGGCTCCGCCGCCCACCCCGCCCCCGCCACCGCCGACGGCGCACACGTCGGCGAGAGCGAGGAGAACGAGGCCATGGCCGCGTACCGGGCCGCCGAGCGCGTACGCGAAGAGGCCGCCCTGCGGCTCGACTCGCTGCGCCAGGCCCGCGACGCCGCCGCCGAGGCGGCGGGCGGGGAGAGCCGGGACGCACTGGCCGAGGCCGCCGAGCGGCTGGCCGGGGAGCTGGGGCGGGCCCGGGAGCTGGCCGCCGGCGCCCTCGCCGTACGCGAGCAGCTGGACCTCGCACACGAGGAGCACACCCGCCGCGTACGCGGCCGGCAGCAGGCCGAGAGCCGCGCCGCCGCCCGCGCCTCCCGGGCCGACGCGCTCACCGCGGAGCGGGCGGCCCGCGACGCCGAGGTGCGCGCAGCCCGCGGCGGCGCCGCCGGCGTCGAGGAGCGCGCGGCCCAACTGGCGTCGCTGGCCGGCCGGCTCGGCGCCGCCGCCCGCGCCGCCCGCGAGGCCGCTGCCGCCGCGGACCGCAGCAAGGACGCCGACGCGCGCGTCGCGGACGCCGCCTACCGGGCCGGCTTCGAGACCCCCGAGGAGGCCGCCGCCGCGCTGCTCGACCCGGCGGCGCTGCGGGACGCCGAAACGCGGCTGGAGGCGTGGCAGGCCGAGGCGGCGGCCGTCGCCGAGGCCCTGGCCGAGCCGCGCGCGGCCGACGCCGCCGCGCGCCCGCCGGCCGACGTCGCCGCCGCCGAGGAGGCGGTCGCCGCCGCCGGCCGGCGGCTGCGGGAGGCGTCGACCGCGCGCGACACGGCGCGCAAGCGCTGCGACGACCTCGGCGGACTCTCCGCCGACGCCGGGGAACGGGTGCGCCGGCTGGCCCCGTTGCGCACGGAGCACCACCGGGTGGCCCGGCTCGCCTCGCTCACGGCCGGCACGTCCGCGGACAACGAGCGGAAGATGCGGCTGGAGTCGTACGTGCTGGCCGCCCGGCTGGAACAGGTCGCCGCCGCCGCGACGGCCCGGCTGGCGCGGATGTCGTCCGGCCGGTTCACGCTGGTGCACTCCGACGAGCGCGCGAACGGCCGGGGTCGCCACGGCCTCGGGCTGCACGTCGTGGACGCCTGGACCGGCACCGAGCGCGACACCGCCACCCTCTCCGGCGGCGAGTCGTTCTTCGCCTCCCTCGCCCTGGCCCTCGGCCTGTCCGACGTGGTGGCGGAGGAGGCCGGGGGCGTCCGGCTCGACACGCTCTTCATCGACGAGGGCTTCGGCAGCCTGGACGAACAGACGCTGGACGAGGTGCTGGACGTGCTCGACGCGCTGCGCGAGCGGGACCGCACGGTGGGCATCGTCAGCCACGTGCCGGAGCTGCGCCGGCGGATCCCGGCGCAGCTGGAGGTCGTCAAGGGCCGCTCCGGCTCGTACGTGCGGCACCGCACGGCCGCCGACGGCTGACCGGCGACCGGGGCCGGCCGGCCAGCCCGGCCCGTACGTCCGGCGGGCCACGGGCGACGCGCACGGCCGCGGCCCCCGCGCGGGGCCGCGGCCGTCACGTCACACCGGGCTCACACCCGGCTCACAGCGCCGACAGCTCGGCCTCCAGGTCGTCCAGCCCGAGGGAGCCCTGCGACAGCGCGGCCATGTGCCACGCCTTGGCGTCGAAGTCCGCGCCGCGCGCCTTGCGCGCTGCGTCCCGGCCGCGCAGCCAGGCCCGTTCGCCGATCTTGTAGCCGATCGCCTGCCCCGGCATCGACAGGTAGCGCGTCAGCTCGCTCTCCACGAAGTCCGCGGGCCGCCCGCTGTGCATCCCGAAGAACTCCTGCGCCAGTGCCGGCGTCCACCGCTCGCCCGGGTGGAAGGGGGAGTGGTCCGGGATCGTCAGCTCCAGGTGCATGCCGATGTCGACGATCACGCGGGCGGCCCGCATCATCTGCGCGTCCAGATAGCCGAGCCGCCGCTCCGCGTCGGTGAGGAAGCCCAGCTCGTCCATCAGCCGCTCCGCGTACAGCGCCCAGCCCTCGCAGTTGGCGCTGACCCAGCCGAGGGTCGACTGGTAGCGGGAGAGCTGGTCCTTGACGTACACCCACTGCGCGAGCTGCAGGTGGTGGCCGGGCACGCCCTCGTGGTACCAGGTGGAGACCAGGTCGTAGACCGGGAAGCGGGTCTCGCCCATCGTCGGCAGCCAGGTGCGCCCGGGGCGGGAGAAGTCCTCGGCGGGCGGCGTGTAGTACGGGGCGGCGGCGCCGCCGGGCGGGGCGATCCGGGACTCCACCCGGCGCACCGGCTCGGCCAGGTCGAAGTGCGTGCCGTCGAGCGCCGAGATGGCCTCGTCCATGATGCCCTGCAGCCAGTCGCGGACGGCGTCCTCGCCCTCGATGTGGGCGCCGTGCTCGTCCAGGTGCTTCAGCGCCTCCCAGGGGGTGGCGGCACCGGGCAGGATCTTCGCGGCCTCGGTCCTCATCTCGCCGATCAGCCGGTGGTACTCCGACCAGCCGTAGGCGTACGCCTCGTCCAGGTCGAGGTCCGCGCCGTTGAAGAAGCGCGACCAGCGGGCGTAGCGCTCGCGCCCGACGACGTCGGGGGTGCCGGACGCGGCGGGCACGTACACGTCGCGCATCCAGTCCCGCAGGGCGCCCAGCGCGGCGGTCGCCTCGCCCGCCGCCGAGTCCAGCTCCCCGCGCAGCGACTCGGGGCCGGTGGCGGCCAGCTCGCCGAACCAGCCGCCGTTTCCGTTGCCCGACCACTCGGTGAGCTGCCCGACGAACGTCCCGGCCGCCCGCGGCCCGCCGAACAACCCCTTGCCCACGCCCTCGGCGAGCGACTGCCGGTAGCCGTCGACCGCCGCGGGGACGGCGCGCAGCCGGGCCGCGATGTCCGACCAGTCGTCCTCGCTCCCGGTCGGCATCAGCGTGAAGCACTCGCGCAGCAGGTGCGCGGGGGAGTGGATGTTGCTGACGATCCGCAGGCCCTCCTCGGCGTCGTGGACGGCGAGTTCCGCGCTCAGCCGCTCCCGCAGGAGCCGTCCGCAGCGCCTCTCCGCGTCGCTGTCCGCGCCGGGCTGCCGCTCGGCCTCGTCGAGGGCCGCAAGGGTGGCGCGGCCCAGCTCGGCGACGGCCTGTTGGCCGTCGGGGGAGAAGTCGGGGAGGGTGCGGGAGCTCTCCGGCACGCCGAGCATGGTGCCGCTGATGGGGTCGAGGTCGATCAGGTCGTCGACGTAGGCGTCCGCCACCTGCCGGGGCAGTCGCTGGTTCGTGGAGTCGGGCATGCGGGCCATCCTCGTACACCGGGACGGGCGGCGTCATCACCGAAACGGCCCCACGCTCTACGGAGGCAGCAGCGGCCCGCACTCCCAGTGCTGGAAGACCAGCCGCGTCTCCACCCGGGCGACCTCCCGGTGCGAGGTGAACTCGTCCAGGACCAGGCGCTGGAGGTCGGCGGCGTCGCGTACGGCGACGTGCAGGAGGTAGTCGTCCGGGCCCGTGAGGTGGAACAGCGCGCGGGACTCGGGCAGCGAGCGGATCCGCTCGACGAACGGGCCGATCAGGTCGCGGCGGTGCGGGCGCACCTGCACCGACAGCAGCGCCTCCAGGCCGCGGCCGAGCCGCGCCGGGTCGATCGCGAGCCGGTGGCCGGTGATCACGCCGGCGCGGCGCAGCCGGGCCACGCGGTCCAGGCAGGTGGAGGGGGCGACGCCCACGGCGGCGGCGAGATCGCGGTTGGTGGTCCGGGCGTCGTTCTGCAGCACCCGCAGAATCTCCAGGTCCACCGGATCGAGAGCAGGCGAATCGGGCATCAACCGAACGTAGCACGGCCGACGACCCCGACAGTCCGTACGACCTTCAGCATCGGGGCATGGAGATCCCGACGCGTTCACTCGCCACCGAGGCCGTGCACGCCGGGCGCGAAGACCTCGCCGCCCTCGGCCTGCACGCCGCCCCCCTCGACCTGTCCACGACCTACCCGTCCGCCGACAGCAGGGGCGAGGCCGCCCGTATCGACGAGTTCGCCGCCACCGGCGCCGCGCTCGAAGGCCCGCAGGTCTACGGCCGGCTCGGCAATCCCACCGTCGCCCGCTTCGAAGATGCCCTCGCCCGGCTGGAAGGCACCGAGTCGGCCGTCGCGTTCGCCAGCGGGATGGCGGCCCTCAGCGCCTGCCTGCTGGTACGCGGCAGCCTCGGCCTGCGGCACGTCGTCGCCGTCCGGCCGCTCTACGGGTGCAGCGACCACCTCCTCGACAGCGGGCTGCTGGGTACCGAGGTGACCTGGACCGACCCGGCCGGCGTCGCCGACGCCCTCCGCCCGGACACCGGCCTGGTGCTCGTCGAGACCCCCGCGAACCCCACCCTCGCCGAGACGGACCTCAGGGCCGTCGCGTACTCCTGCGGCTCGGTCCCGCTGCTCGTCGACAACACCTTCGCCACCCCCGTCCTGCAGCGTCCCGCAGAACACGGCGCCCGGCTCGTACTGCACAGTGCCACCAAGTACCTCGGCGGCCACGGCGACGTGATGGGCGGCGTCATCGCCTGCGACGAGGAACTGGCCGGGGCGCTGCGCCGGATCCGCTTCGCCACCGGCGGCGTGCTGCACCCGCTCGCCGGCTACCTGCTGCTGCGCGGCCTCGCGACCCTGCCGGTACGGGTACGGGCCCAGTCCGCGGCCGCCGCGGAGCTGGCCCGCCGGCTCGCCGGCCACCCCGCGGTGGCCCGGGTGCGCTACCCGCGGCTCGGCGGCGCGATGGTCGCCTTCGAGGTGCGCGGCGACCCGCACGCGGTCATCGGCGCCGTGCGGCTGATCACCCCGGCGGTGAGCCTCGGCAGCGTCGACACCCTCATCCAGCACCCGGGTTCGATCAGCCACCGCATCGTCGACCCGGCCGACCGCCGCTCGGGCGGCATCGGCGAGCGGCTGCTGCGGATGTCGGTGGGGCTGGAGGACGTGGACGACCTGTGGACGGACCTGAGCGCGGCGCTCGACGCCGCGGGCGATGGGACCGACGGGCCCGGGGGGACGGAGGGCGCCGCCGTCAGCGGAGCCCGGCAGGGCCCGACGCGGGGATGAGCCGCTCGTCCAGGTGGGCGGTGACGACCAGCGTCGCGCCGTCCACCTGGTATTCCAGCGGCACGCCTGCCTTGCGCACCGTGGCCGCCATCGCGGCGTCCAGCGCCCGCGTCACCACGTACACGCTGGCGTAGCCCAGGCCCGCGGCCATCGCCAGCAGCCGGCGCAGCAGGTCCGTGCCGAGCCCGCGGCGCTGCCAGGCGTCCTCCACCAGCAGCGCGACCTCCGCCTCGTCGCCGTCCCACAGCAGGTGCCCGAGGGCCACGAGCCGGCCGCCGGCCGTCTGCACGGCCAGCGTCCGGCCGAAGTGCGGGCTCAGCAGGTGCCGCAGATAGCCGTCGGCCTCGTCCGGCGGGCCCAGGTAGCGCATGCCCAGCGTCCGCCGGGAGCAGCGCCGGTGCATCGCCAGCGCGGCGTCGTGGTCCCCTGGCCCGGCCTCGCGGACCGTGAGGAGGCCGGCGGCGCGCGGCCGTGTGGCGTCCCGGCGGCGCGGCGGGCGGGCCCCCGGACGGCAGTCCGGCGCGGGGTGGGCCCTGCCGCCCGCCCGGGCCACGGCGGCGATCGTGTACGGACCCGGCGTTGCGGGCGCGCGCCGCGGGCCCTCCTCCGTCGGTTCGGTGTGATCGGCCATGAACTCCAGCTTTCCGGACGGGTATTGCGTGATCAAGAACGAGCTGTGACCGGATGGTAAAGGGTGAATCGGACCTAAGGGGTCAGTTTTCAGCCGACGTTCGCGAGCCGCCGCAGCACCCGGCCGCAGCGCCGTGCGTACGCGCGCTGGAAGACGCCGAGGAGCGGTCCCATGGTTGCCACCCACCGCGCGGCCGGGCGGCTGTACGCCGCGACGGTCAGCCAGACGGCGCCGTCGTCCGCCCACTCCACGACGAACGCCTCCTCACCCGTCTCCGGGTGCCCCGCCAGCGTCCCGTACCCGAACCCGCCGCGCCGCTCGCCCCGTTCCGCCCACACCACACGGCAGGGCGCGGTGATGCGCAGCGGCCGCAGTCCGATGCCGACGACGAGCCGCACGCCGGGCACCGCCCGCGGCCCCTCCGCGTCTATGGTGACCCCGACCGCCCGGTGCATCCGGAACGTCAGCACCGCCTCGGTCGCCGCCCGGTACGCCCGCGGGCCCGAGCCGACGCGGGTGCGTACCGCGAAGGCGTCGAACCCCGCCGGCCTGCGGCCCTCCCGGGTGGCGCCGACCGGGGCGTACGTGAAGTCGTCCACGCCCCGCAGCGTACGCGTCGCGGAGTGACGCGCCGCCGCGGGACGCCCGGTGGACGCCTCGGCTACTGCCCGACGAGCCCCGGCCGCAGCACCTTCGTGAACAGCACCGCCCCGCCCTCCTCGCGCAGCCGCACCGTCAGCTCGCGGCTGCCGCCGTCGATCTCCACCTCGCCGTAGAACTGGAAGCCCTGGCTCGGCGCCACGTTGGCAGCCTCCGGCGCCTTCAGGAACACCCGCTCCGGCCCGAACGTGCCGTCCAGGGCGCTGCCCGGGAACGCGCCCGCGTGCAGCGGACCGGTGACGAACTCCCAGAACGGCGCGAAGTCCTTGAACCCCGCCCGCGCCGGGTCGTAGTGCTGCGCGGAGGTGTGGTGCACGTCCGCGGTCAGCCACACGGTGCCCGTGATCCCGCGCTGCTTGATGTGCCGCAGCAGCTCGGCGATCTGCAGCTCCCGGCCCAGCGGCGCGCCCGGATCGCCCTGCGCGACCGCCTCGACGTCCGTCCCGTCCGGCACGACCAGGCCGAGCGGCATGTCGGAGGCGATGACCTTCCACTCCGCGCGGGAGCGCTGAAGCTCCCGCTTGAGCCAGGCCAGCTGCTCGCGCCCGAGGACGCCGTGCACGTCGTCGGGGGCGAGCCCGTCGGAGTTGGCGTTGCGGTACGTGCGCATGTCCAGCACGAAGACGTCGAGCAGCGGTCCGTACGAGACCCTGCGGTAGATCCGGCCGGCGCCGTCGGAGCGCAGCGTCGGGACCGGGAAGTACTCGGCGAACGCGCGCCGGGCGCGGGCGGCGAGCACGTCGGCGCGGCGCTCCGTGTAGCGCTCGTCGGTGAGGATCTCGCCCGGGTACCAGTTGTTGACGACCTCGTGGTCGTCCCACTGCACCACGATCGGGACCTGCGCGTTGAAGCGGCGCACGTTCTCGTCGAGGAGGTTGTAGCGGAAGTTGCCGCGGTACTCGGCGAGCGTCTCGGCGACCTTCGCCTTCTCCTCCGTGACCAGATTGCGCCACACGCTGCCGTCCGGCAGCGTGACCTGGGTGCTCAACGGGCCGTCGGCGTATACGGTGTCGCCGCTGTGCAGGAAGAAGTCCGGGTCGAGGCGCTGCATCTCGTCGTACACGCGGTAGCCGCCGCGGTCGGGGTTGATGCCCCAGCCCTGGCCCGCGACGTCGCCCGACCAGACGAAGCGCACGTCGCCGCGGCGCCCCGGGGCCGTACGGAACGTGCCCTCGACCGGCTCGCCGGAGCGGCGCGGATCGTCCGCGTCCTCCAGTACCACCCGGTAGTGCACCTGTTCTCCGGGCGGCAGCCCGTGCAGCCGGACGGTGCCGGTGTAGTCGGTGCCCGGGCCGAGCAGCGGGCCGCGGCGGCGCTGCACCTTGCGGAACGAGTCGGTCGCGGAGGTCTCCACGACCATCCGCGCCGGGCGGTCGGCCCGTACCCACACCGTGCCGCCCCGGTCCGTGACATCGCCCACCTGGACGCCCCACGCGGCCCCCGGCCGGCCGCCGAGCGCCTGCGCGGGCGCGGCGCCGGACAGCGCGGGCACCGCAAGCGCTGCGGAGGCGGCGAGGCCGCCGCGCAGCACCGAACGGCGCGCGGGGCCGCCGCTCCCTCTGTCTCCCGTGTTCACCTGGTCTCCCGTCGACGTGCGGATCGTCGTGCGCCGTCAGACCTACCGGCGTGTGTTGCCCGTGGCACGAACGACAAGTGAACAACTGCCCCCGCGGCGGGGGGAAGTGCGCCGCGCGGAGAGTAATCACGTGTGCGCGGGATTGGACAGGTGGGGGTCTCATCAGGTGATATGGAGTGGTGGCACACGGCATCGATCTCGACGTCTTCGAGGAGCACCGTTCCGTCCTGATGGGCGTGGCGTACCGCATGCTGGGTGCGTTCGCCGACGCCGAGGACGTGGTACAGGACACCTGGCTGCGCTGGTCGGCCGCGGACCGCGAGCGGGTCCGCGACCCGCGCGGCTACCTGGTGCGCATCGCCACCCGCCTCTCCCTCGACCGGCTGCGCCAGACGCAGGCGCGGCGCGAGGCGTACGTAGGCTCCTGGCTCCCGGAGCCGCTCGCCACCGACGTGCTCGGCGAATCGCTGCCGGACAGCTCGGAGCGGGCGCTGCTGGACGAGTCGGTGACGCTGGCGATGCTCGTGGTGATGGAGTCGCTGTCGCCGCTGGAGCGGGCCGTCTTCGTGCTCCGGGAGGCCTTCGGCTTCCCGTACGCGGAGATCGGCGCGATGCTCGACCGCTCCGACGAGGCCGTGCGCCAGCTCGCCGGCCGCGCCCGGCGGCACGTCACGCAGCGCAAGCCGCGCTACGACGTCGACTCCGTCGAGCAGCGCGACATCACCGAGCGGTTCCTCGAAGCCGCCTCCGGCGGTGACATGGACGGTCTGATGGCGCTGCTGGCCTCGGACGTGGACGTGATCTCGGACACCGGGGGCAAGGCGAGGGGGCCGAGGCGCGTCATCAACGGCGCCGACAACGCGGCCCGGACGTTCATCGGCGGCGCCCGCGGCGTCTACGACGTGGTGGAACCGGAGACGGTCTTCCGCGAGATCAACGGCGAGCTCGGGGTGGTGGTCCTGTCGAAGGGCGAGCCGGACACGGTCATGGTCCCGCAGTTCCGGGACGGCCGGATCGCCCGCATCTACATCATGCGCAACCGCGACAAGCTCCGCGGCATCGGCAAGTAGCGGATCCGGCCGCGTACGGTACGGACCCCACCGGGGGCCGGCCGGTCCCGGCCCCGGCCGCTACAGCCCGCCGGAGACCCGCAGCACCGCGCCCGTGGTGTACGACGCCTCCTCGGACAGCAGCCACGCCACCGCCCCGGCGATCTCCTCCGGCTCCCCGGGCCGGCGCATCGGCACCCGCTCCGGGTTGCGCCACGGCCGCTCGGGGTCGCCCATCGCCGCGTGCATGTCGGTGACGGTCATCCCGGGCTGCACGGAGTTCACCCGTACGCCCTCGGGCCCCAACTCCTTGGCCAGGCCGAGCGTCATGGTGTCCACGGCGGCCTTGCTCGCCGCGTAGTGCACGTACTCGCCGGGGCTGCCGAGGGTGGCGGCGCCGGAGGAGATGGTGACGATCGCGCCGCCGCGGCCCCCGTGCCGGGTGGACATCTCGTGCACCGCCCGCCGGGTGCACACGAACGTGCCCATCACGTTGACGTCCAGCACGCGGCGCATCACGTCGAGGGACGTCTCGTCGAACCGGCCGAGCGGCCCGGTGATCCCGGCGTTGTTCACCAGCCCGGTGACCGGCCCCAGACGCTCGCGGGCGGTGTCGAACAGCGCGTCGACCTGCCCGGCGTCGCTGACATCGGCCCGTACGGCCACGCACGCGACCCCCTCGGCCCGCGCCTCCGCCGCCACCCCCTCCGCGGCGGCCTCCGCCCGCTCGTACGCCAGCGCGACGGCGTGACCCGCACGGGCCAGTCTGCGCACGATCGCCGCGCCGATGCCGCGGCTGCCCCCGGTGACCACCGTGACCTGGTCCATCACTGTCCTTCCCCCGTCCTTCCGATCGCCGGACGGACGGTACCCCAGGGGCATTGGTCTTGACCAAGTCCGGGTGGGGTCCTACTGTCGGCGAGAGATACTGCAACAACCTTTCATAAACAACCGCGCATAAAGGCGGCCAGGCCGACGGGGATTGCGAGGATCAGGTGGGGACCACGCAGCCGGACACCGTGACCGAGCTGAAGTACTGGCATCTGAAGGGTGTGATCAGTGAGGCGCTCGAGTCGGAGTTCTCGGTAGGGGAGATCCTGCCCAACGAGCGCGAGCTGGCGGCCCGCTTCGGCGTCGCCCGCGCGACCCTGCGGCAGGCACTCGACCAGCTGGAGCTGGAGGGCCGGCTGCAGCGCAGGCGCGGCGTCGGGACGACGGTCGCGCCGCCGCGCGTCGGCGTGCCGGTGGGCTCCCCGCGGCAGATGTGGCCGGCCGAGGCCGACGACGGCTGGGAGGCCGTCGACGCCGCCGCGGTCCCGGCGCCCGCGGCCGTCGCGCGCATGCTCGGCACCGACGCGACGGAGCCGGTGCACCGGGTGCACCGCTCCCGCAGCCGCAACGGGCAGCCGGTCGCGGCCGAGCTGATCTACGTGCCGGGCGTCTCCGCGCCCGGGTTCAGCCGCGGTGACGCCTCCGTCGGCGCCGTCCGCGCCCGCGCCGTGCTGCACGAGCTGCACCGGCTGCCGCTGGAGGGCCAGGACCGCACCGTCGAGCTGGGCTCGGCGCGCGCGGAGGACGCCCGCGAGCTGGACCGGCTGCCGGGCGCCCCGGTGCTGGTGGTCACCACGCGCTACGTCTCCCGGGGGCGCACCGCCGCCGTCGCGGTCTCGACGTACCGCGCGGACACCTGCCGGCTCACCCTCGACGCCGACGCGGCGGTGCTGGCGAGCTGAGCCGCCGCCCACGCCGTACGGACCGGGCGGGAGACCCGGCGCGGAGCAGGAGGACACGGGCAGCAGGCCGGGCCGGGAGCGCACACCCCGCCCGGCCCGCGGCTTCCCGGCTCAGCGCCGTGCCGTGACCGTGCTCTCCACGGCGAACAGCTCCTCGTCGAGGTGGTCCAGGGCCAGCCGCAGCGCACCCGTGGCCACCGCCGCCTCGCCCAGCAGCGACAGCACGACCTCAGGGGGCCGCAGGCAGTAGCGGGCCAACTCCGTGTGCAGCGGCTCCAGCACGTCGTCCACGCCCGCCGCCCAGCCGCCGATCACCACCAGCTCGGGGTCCAGGGCCAGTACGAGCGCGGCGACGTCGTGCACCAGTCGCTGCATGAACCGGTCCACGGCCCGGCGCGCCCGCTTGTCGCCGCCCTGCGCCAGGGAGAAGACCTCCGCCACCGCCGGCTCGTCCAGCGGGTGCAGCGGCTCGCCCGTGACGCTCAGCAGCTTCTCCGGCGTCGCCTCCCGGCCCAGCAGGTGCAGCGCCCCGATCTCGCCCGCCGCGCCGCCGAAGCCGCGGTGCAGCCGCCCGCCGATCAGCGACCCGGCGCCCGGGCTCAGCCCGGCGCGGACGAAGACCACGTCGGCCGAGTGCCGCGCGGCGCCCTTCCAGTGCTCGGCGACGGCCGCGGTGTTCGCGTCGTTCTCCACCAGCACCGGGCAGCGGAACGAACGGCCCAGCCGCTCCGTGAGATTGATGCCCGTCCAGCCGGGCAGCGCGGAACTCAGCCGCACCATGCCGTCCGCCTCCACGATGCCGGGGCTGCCGACGCCCACCGCGCGCAGCGTGCTGCGCGCCACGCCGGTGCGCCGCAGCACCTCCTGCACCACGGCCCGTACGGCCGCCAGCCGGTCGTCGGCCTCCGCGGTCTCGTCCACGGTGCGCGACGCCGAGCCGCGCAGCCGGCCGTCGAGGTCGGAGAGCAGGACCGAGACCCGGTGCGGGCCGATCTCGATGCCCAGCAGATGGCCCGACTCGGCGTGGAAGCGGAACTTGCGCGCGGGCCGGCCCTGGCGCCGCGTCGTACCCTCCTCGGCCGGGGCCTCCACCACCAGCCCGCTGGCCGCGAGGCCCTCCAGCACGCCGTCGAGGGTGGGCCGCGAGAGCCCGGTGGTGCGCGCCAGCTCGGTCAGCGTCGCCGCACCCGCGTCGCGCAGCGCGCGCAGGACGACGGCGGAGTTGATCCGCCGCAGCAGGGACGGATCCCCGCCGGTGAGCTGCGCCAACGTCAGCCTCCCTGAGCGTGCTTCCGGATAGCGGATCGTATCCGCTATCCGGCCGCGCCGGGAGCGACGAACCCCGACTCGTACGCGGTGATCACCGCCTGTGTGCGGTCCCGGGCCCCCAGCTTCGCCAGGAGCGCACTGACGTGCGATTTGACCGTCTCGGTGCCGAGCACCAGCTCCGCAGCGATCTCCGCGTTGGTCAGCCCCCGGGCGATGAGGCGCAGCACCTCGCTCTCGCGGTCGGTCAGCCGCGCCGCCGCCACGGCCGCGCGCGCCCCCTCGTTGCCGTGCCCGGCGGCCAGTGACCGCAGCGCGGCCGGGAACAGCAGCGACTCGCCCTCGGCGACCAGGCGCACCGCGTGCACGATCTCCGCGGGCCGGGCCCGCTTGAGCAGGAAGCCGTCGGCGCCGGCGCGCAGCGCCCCGTACACGTACTGGTCCTCCTCGAAGGTCGTGACGACGAGGATCTTCGGCGGCGCGGGGAAGGCGCGGAGTACCGCCCGGGTGGCCTCGATACCGTCCATCAGCGGCATCCGCACGTCCATCGCGACGACGTCGGGCGCCAGCTGCCGTACGAGCGGGATCACGGCCGCGCCGTCGGCGGCCTCGCCGACCACCTCGATGTCCGGCTGCGCTTCGAGGATCGCCCGCAGCCCGGCGCGGACCAGGGCGTCGTCGTCGACGAGGAGGACGGAGACGGGCACGGCGTCACTGTATCGGCAGGGTGACCCGCACCCTCCACTCACCGTCGTGCGGTCCGGCGACGGCCTCGCCGCCGAGCAGGGCGGCGCG
This sequence comes from Streptomyces aculeolatus, assembly GCF_020400605.1. Taxonomy (GTDB): domain Bacteria; phylum Actinomycetota; class Actinomycetes; order Streptomycetales; family Streptomycetaceae; genus Streptomyces; species Streptomyces aculeolatus. The sequence continues at coordinate 267,378 of NZ_JAINRD010000009.1, forward strand.
CTCGCGGATGCCGCGCAGGCCGCTGCCGCCGGGCCCGGGCGCGGGCGCCGCCCGGGGCAGCTCGTTGCGTACGTGCAGCTCCAGCTCGCCCGCCGAGGCCGCGATACGGACCGTGACCGGCACCAGCCCGGCGTGCCGCAGCACGTTCGTCAGGCACTCCTGCACGATGCGGTAGCCCTCCCGGGACACCGGCCCCGGCACCGTCTCCAGCGGCCCCTCGATCTCCGCGCTGATCGCGGCCCCGGCGCCGCGCGCGGAGGCCACCAGCCGCTCCGCCTCGGCCAGCCCGGGCCGCCGGGACGGCGGTGCGGAGTCCTGGCGCAGCAGCCGCAGCACCCGCTCCAGGTCCTCCAGCGCCTCCCGGCCGGTGTCCTCGATCGCGCGCAGCGCCCGCTCGGTGAACTCCGGCGACCCGGCGGCCCGGGCGGCACCGGCCTGCACGACGGCGACGGTCAGCGCGTGCCCGATGGTGTCGTGCAGCTCGCGGGCCAGCCGGTTGTGCTCCAGCAGCCGTTCGGTGCGTTCCTCCAGCGCCGCCAGCCGCTCGGCGGCCGAAGGGCCGAGCAGCCGGGGCGCCAGCGCCGCGATCAGCGCGCCGAACCCCCAGCCGGCCGCCAGCAGGGCCGCCACCGCAACCGGGACGAGCAGCGGGTACGACCCGCGCCACGGGCCCGGCAGCGGCACGACCTCCGCCTCGAACGAGGACCAGTGGTGCGCGGAGGTCAGCGCGACGGTCAGGAAGATGCCCTGGATGCCGGCCACGGCGGCCAGCAGCCCCACCCACATCCGCAGCACCAGCCAGACGAACACCCGCCCGCGGTCGGCCCACGAGGCGGCCGGCGTGCGTGCGAGCCCCGGATCCGGCTGCGCGTCCGTGCCGTGCGGACCCGGGAACAGCAGCAGCCGGGCCTGCATCGTCTCCAGGAGCCGGGTGGCGGGGATCGCCGCCGCGACGGCGAGCAGCGGCACCGGGCCGAGGGCGAGGATGGCATAGCTGACCGCCGGCGGCACCTCGTCCACGCCCCAGACGAAGGCGCCCAGCAGGGCCAGCGTCGCGGCGATGAACAGGTGCAGCCAGCGCGTGTACGTCACCGACCGCAGCACCGGCCGCAGCGGGCGGCGGAGGGATCGGAGGAGGCGGGACACGCCGTCCATCGTGCCAGCGCCCCGGAGGTGGCGGCTCCCCCGCACGGGGGAGCCGCCACCCGCGCGCGGGGGAGGACCCGGCGGGGTCCCGACCGGCAGCGTGGGTTCCATGACAGCAGCAACAGCCATCGAGGTCAGCCGGCTGACCAAGGACTACGGGGACGTCCGGGCGCTCGACGCCGTGACCTTCACCGTCCGGCCGGGCCGCGTCACCGGCTTCCTCGGCCCCAACGGCGCCGGCAAGTCCACCGCCATGCGCCTCGTCCTCGGCCTGGACCGGCCCACCGCGGGCACCGCCACCGTCGGCGGCCGGCCCTACGCCGAACTCTCCGACCCGCTCCGGCACGTCGGCGCCCTGCTCGACGCCCAGGCCGCCCACGGCTCCCGCTCCGGCCGCGCCCACCTGCGCGCGCTGGCCGCGAGCAACGGCCTGCCGGACGCCCGCGTCGCCGAGGTCCTGCGGCTGACCGGGATCGAGTCCGCCGCGGGCCGGCGGGTGCGGACGTACTCGCTCGGCATGCGCCAGCGCCTCGGCATCGCCGCCGCGCTGCTCGGCGACCCGCCCGTGCTGCTGCTGGACGAGCCGTCCAACGGGCTCGACCCCGAGGGCATCGTATGGATCCGCAAGCTGCTGCGGCGGCTGGCCGGCGAGGGCCGCACGGTGCTCGTCTCCAGCCATCTGATGGCGGAGACCGCCGCGTTCGCCGACCACCTCGTGGTGCTCGGCCGCGGCCGGCTGCTCGCCGACTCGCCGCTGGCCGAGTTCGTCGAGGGCCGGGCCGACCTGGAGGAGGCGTACCTCCGCCTGACCGCCTCGGCGGCGGAGTTCACCAGCGGGACCGGGGAGGTCTGAGAGATGAATGCCACCGCCGTGCTCCGCTCCGAGTGGATCAAGATCACGACGCTGCGCGGCACCGTGTGGTCGCTGGCGTGCGTGCTGCTCGTCACCGCCGGCTTCGGGATCCTCGCCAGCACCGCCCAGGGCGGCGCCGAGGTCGACGGCGACTTCGACCCGCTGTTCTCCGTCCTCACCGGGGTGGGACCCGGCCAGATCGCCGCGATCGTCTTCGGCACGCTCGCGGTGTCGTCCGAGTACCAGAGCGGGCTGATCCGCGCCACGCTGGCCGCCGTGCCGCGGCGCGGGCTGCTCTACGCGGCCAAGCTCGCCCACGTCGGCGGGCTCACGTTCGCCGTCGCGCTGCCCACGACGCTGCTGTCGTTCCTGGTCGGCGGCGCCGCGCTCGGCGACCGGGCGCTGGGCCTGGGCGACGACCACGCGCTGCTCGGCGTCGTAGGCGGCGCCGTCTACCTCACGCTCATGGCGCTGCTCGCCGCGGGGCTCGCCGCCGTGCTGCGGAGCGGGATCGCGGTGCTGGGCATCCTGATCCCGTTCGTGCTGGTGGTGTCGATGGTGCTCGGCGTCGGGTCGTCGGCGGGATTCGCGGACTACCTGCCGGACCGCGCCGGGCAGCAGGTGCTCTTCGCCGACCCGCCGACGGACGTCCCCCCGCTCGCCGGCCTGGCGGTCACCGCGCTCTGGGCGGGCGCGGCGGTGCTGGCCGGCTGGTGGACGCTGCGCCGGCGGGACGCGTAGGCACGGCGGACGCGCAGGACCGGCGGACGCGCAGGAGGGGCGCGGGCGCTGCTACGGGGCCGGGGCGGTCCGCGTCACAGGATCGCCCCGGGCGCGTAGCCCGCCGCCTGCGGATGCCGCTTCACGACCTCCTCGACCCGCGCCGCGACGGCCGCCACCTGCTCCTCCGCGGCGCCGGTGAACGACAGCCGGTCCGCCATCAGCGCCTGGAGCCGGTCCCGGTCCAGCGGGATGCGGTCGTCGGCCGCAAGCCGGTCGAGGAGTTCGTTGCGCTCGGCGCCGCGCTCGCGCATCGCCAGCGCCGCGGCGACCGCGTGCTCCTTGACGACCTCGTGCGCCTCCTCCCGGCCGACCCCGGCCCGTACCGCCGCCATCAGCACCTTGGTGGTGGCCAGGAAGGGCAGGTAGCGGTCCAGCTCGCGGGCGATCACCGCCGGGAAGGCGCCGAACTCGTCCAGTACTGTCAGGAACGTCTCCAGCAGCCCGTCCAGCGCGAAGAACGCGTCCGGCAGCGCCACACGGCGCACCACCGAGCAGGACACGTCGCCCTCGTTCCAGGTGTCGCCCGCCAGCTCCGCGGTCATCGAGGCGTAGCCGCGCAGGATCACCATGAGGCCGTTCACGCGCTCGCAGGAGCGGGTGTTCATCTTGTGCGGCATCGCCGACGAGCCGACCTGGCCGGGCTTGAAGCCCTCGGTGACCAACTCGTGCCCGGCCATCAGCCGGATCGTCTTCGCCAGCGACGACGGCGCGGCGGCGACCTGCACCAGGGCCGCGACCACGTCGTAGTCCAGCGAGCGCGGGTAGACCTGGCCGACGGAGGTAAAGGCGCGGGCGAAGCCCAGGTGGCCGGCGACCCGGCCCTCCAGCTCCGCGAGCTTCGCGGCGCCCTCCTTGCCGCCGCCGAGCAGGTCGAGCATGTCCTGTGCGGTGCCGACCGGGCCCTTGATACCGCGCAGCGGGTAGCGCGCGAGCAGGTCCTCCACGCGGCCGTACGCGGTCAGCAGTTCGTCGGCGGCGGTGGCGAACCGCTTGCCCAGCGTGGTGGCCTGCGCGGCGACGTTGTGCGAGCGGCCGGCCATCACCAGCCCGGAGTGCTCGCCCGCCAGCCTGCCCAGCCGGGCCAGCACCGCGACCGCGCGGTCGCGCACCAGCTCCAGCGACTGCCGCACCTGGAGCTGCTCCACGTTCTCGGTCAGGTCGCGGGAGGTCATGCCCTTGTGGATCTGCTCGTGCCCGGCGAGCGCGTTGAACTCCTCGATCCGGGCCTTCACGTCGTGCCGCGTGACCTTCTCGCGCGCGGCGATCGACGCGAGGTCGACGTCCTCCAGCACGCGCTCGTAGTCGGCGACGGCGCCCTCGGGCACCTCGATCCCCAGGTCCCGCTGGGCGCGCAGCACGGCCAGCCACAGGCGCCGCTCCAGGACGACCTTGTGCTCGGGGGACCAGAGGGCGGCCAGCTCGGCGGAGGCGTAGCGGGCGGCCAGGACGTTGGGGATGCGCGGCTTGTTCACGTGGGGAGATTCTACGGACCCCCGGGGCGGGGTGCGGACGGCGGCCGGTGCGGGCGTACGGGGGCGCTCGGTCGGGCCCGTACGCGCGGGCGCGCGTCAGGCGTCGTACGGGAGCAGCTCGGGGCGCTTGGGTGCGCGGCCGTCGCCGGAGGAGCGGCCGGTGAGCCGGCGGTGCACCCACGGCAGCAGGTGCGTACGGGCGAAGCGGACGTCCGCGCCCCGCCGGGCGAGCCACGGCGGCTGCGGCGCCGCCGGCGGCAGCGGGCCCGTCCAGTCGTACTCCGGCGCGCCGCCGAGCGTCTGCCAGACGGCCTCGCCGACGCGGCGGTGGCCTTCGGGCGTCAGGTGCAGCCGGTCGTCGTGCCACAGCCGCACGTCGCGGAGCACGTCGGCGCCGTAGAGGTCGACGACCAGGGCGCCGTGCCGCGCGGCGAGGTCGTCGACGTGCGCGAAGAGCTGCTCCATCCGCGGCCTGACCCGCTCCAGCACCCGGCCGTCGCGCCCCGGGCTGCGCATCAGCACCAGCTGCTTGCAGCTCGGCGCCAGCCGCGCCACCGCCTCATCGAGCACGCCGCACACCCGGTCCATGTCGCAGCGCGGCCGGATCGCGTCGTTGAGGCCGCCGACGAGGGTGATGACGTCGGCTTCCATGGCGGCGGCCCGGTCGACCTGCTCGTCGAGGATCTGGCGGATGAGCTTGCCGCGGACGGCCAGGTTCGCGTAGCGGAAGCCGGGCTGCGCCGCCGCGAAGCGGGCCGCGAGGAGGTCCGCCCAGCCGCGGTAGGAGCCGTCGGGCTGCAGGTCGGACATGCCTTCGGTGAAGGAGTCACCGACCGCGACGAAACTGGTGTATCGGACGTTCACGTCCGCCGATCCTACCCGCCGCCGCGGGCCCGCCCCGCCGCGGCCGGGCCGCAGGTCAGGACCGGCTGCCGACCAGCTCGCGGAGCACGTCCTCCATGGTCACCAGCCCCGTCACCCGGTCCTCCTCGTCGGTCACCGCGGCCAGGTGGGTGCGGCTGCGGCGCATGGCGGTCAGCACGTCGTCCAGCGGCGCGCTCGCGCGCACCCGGGCGATGCGGCGCATGGCCGTACGCGGGTAGGGCGTCTCGCGGTCGGCTGCGCCGAGTGCGTCCTTGACGTGCAGATAGCCCAGGATCCTGCGGCTGTCGTCCACCACCGGGAAGCGGGAGAAGCCCGAGGCCACGGCCAGCGCCTCCAGCGCCTCCGGGGTGACGCCGACGTGCGCGGTCACCACGTGCCCCGTGGGCACCACCACGTCGCCCACGGGGCGGCGGCCCAGCTCCAGCGAGTCCCGCAGCCGCTCGGCGGAGCGGTCGTCGAGCAGCGCGGCCTCGGCGGAGTCCGCCACCATCCGGGCCAGGTCGGCGTCGGAGAACGACGCGGCGACCTCGTCGCGGGTCTGCACGCGCAGCAGCCGCAGCAGCGCGTTGGCGAAGGCGTTGACGGTGAAGACGACGGGGCGCAGCGCGCGGGTGAGCGCGACCAGCGGCGGGCCCAGCAGCAGCGCGGAGCGCACCGGGTCGGCCAGCGCCACGTTCTTCGGCACCATCTCGCCGAGCAGCATGTGCAGGTATGTGGCCACGGCCAGGGCGATGGCGAACGAGATCGGGTGCACCAGCCCGTGCGGCACCCCCACCGCGTCGAAGAGCGGCTCCAGCAGGTGCGCGATGGCCGGCTCGGCGACGACGCCGAGGACCAGCGTGCACAGCGTGATGCCGAGCTGGGCCGACGCCATCAGCGTGGAGACGTGCTCCAGGCCCCAGATCACGCGGCGCGCCCGGCGGTCGCCGTCCTGCGCGTACGGCTCGATCTGGCTGCGCCGTACCGAGATGAGTGCGAACTCCGCGCCCACGAAGAAGGCGTTGAGCACCAGCGTCAGCAGGCCGACGAGCAACTGGACGGCGGTCATCCGTCCTCCCCCCTTCCGGCGGCGGTCGCGCCGCCCCTGCCCCTGCCCCTGCTGCTGCCGCCGCCCGGGCCGTCCGGGCCGCCGGAGCCGTCGGCGTCGTCGGCCTCCGCGCCCGGCGGCGGGGCGTGCAGCAGGACGCGCGCCGCGCGCCGCCCGGTCGCGTCCACGACGTCCAGCCGCCAGCCGCCGACGTCCAGCGCGTCCCCGTCGACGGGGATGCGGCCCAGCTCGGTGGCGATGAGCCCGGCCAGCGTCTCGTACGGGCCCTCCGGCACCCGCAGCCCGATCTCCGCGAGCTGGTCGGGGCGCACCCCGCCGTCGGCGTCGAAGAGCATCCGGCCGTCCGGGGCCGCGCCGCTGGGCAGCAGGTCGGGCGTCTCCAGCGGGTCGTGCTCGTCCCGCACCTGGCCGATGACCTCCTCCACGACGTCCTCCATCGTGACCACCCCGGCGGTGCCGCCGTACTCGTCGATCACGACCGCCATGGACCGCTTGTCCGTCAGCCGGTCCATCAGGTGGTCGACGGGCAGCGTCTCGGGCACCGGCACCGGCTCCCGCAGCAGCCGGGTCAGCGGGTGGCGGGCGCGGCGGTCCGCGGGGATGCCGAGCACGTCCTTGACGTGCACGTAGCCGAGGACGGTGTCGAGATTGCCGCGGTAGACGGGGAAGCGGGACAGGCCGGTGGCGCGGGAGGCGTCGACGACGTCGCCGACGGTGGCGTCCGCCTCCAGCGCGACGACCTGCATCCTGGGCGTCATCACGTTCTCCGCCGTCAGCTCCGCGAGCCCGAGGGTACGGACGAACAGCTCGGCGGTGTCGGCCTCCAGCGAGCCCTTCTTCGCCGAGTGCCGGGCCAGCGCGGCGAGTTCCTGCGGGCTGCGGGCGGAGGCCAGCTCCTCGGCCGGCTCCAGGCCCATCAGCCGCAGCACCCGGTTGGCGGTGTTGTTCAGGTGGCCGATGAACGGGCGGAAGACGGCGCTGAACGTGCGCTGGAAGGCCGCGACGTTCTTGGCCATGACCAGCGGGCGGGAGATGGCCCAGTTCTTCGGCACCAGCTCGCCGACGACCATGAGCACGACGGTCGACAGCGCCGTGCCCAGCACGAGCGCGACGCTGGAGGTGGCCGAGTCCGGTACGCCCGCCGCCCGCAGCGGGCTGTGGAGGAGGGCCGCGACGGACGGCTCGGCGAGCATGCCGACGACGAGGTTGGTGACGGTGATGCCGAGCTGCGCGCCGGAGAGCTGGAAGGTCAGGCTGCGTACGGCCGCCAGGGCGCCGGCCGCGCCGCGCTCGCCGCGGTCCACGGCCCGCTCCAGCTCGGCCCGCTCCACCGTCGTCAGCGAGAACTCGGCGGCCACGAACAGCCCGCAGGCCAGGCAGAGCGCCAGGGCCAGGGCCAGCAGCAGCACCTCGGTCATCGGGTCACCTCCGTCTCATGATCACGCAGGGTCGCGGCGGTCGCGCGGCGACGGCGGTCAGCCGGCGGCGAGCGGCTTGACCCAGCGCCTCCACTGCTCCTGGTGCTCGTAGCCCCCGGCGTGCCACGCGTGGTGTGCCCGCTCGTTGCGGGTCAGCACCATCGCGTCCGCGCGCCGGCCGCCGAAGGCGGCGAACCGCCGCTCCGCCGCGGCCAGCAGCGCCGTGCCGACCCCGCGGCGCCGGTGGCCGGGGTGCACGGCCAGCCGGTACAGGTGGCAGCGCCAGCCGTCGAACCCGGCGATGACGGTGCCCGCCAGCTCCCCGCCGCGCTCGGCCAGCAGCAGCGCGCCCGGGTCGCGCTCCAGCAGCCCGAGGACGCCCGCCTCGTCGTCGCTGACGGACGTGCCCTCCGCCGCCGTCTGCCAGAACGCGAGCACCGCCGGTACGTCCGCGGGCGCCGCGGCCCGGATGTGGAGATCGTCCATGCCCGGCATCCCATCACCGCGGCCCCGCCCGCGTCGACCGGATTCGGCATGCGCCCTGGCCGCGGCAGCCCGGCGGCCCGCCCGCGGTCACTCGTGCGCGATGGCCGCCAGGACGTTGAGCCGGGACGCCCGCAGCGCCGGCAGCAGGGCGGCCAGCAGGCCGACCAGCACCGACCCGATCACCACGGCCAGCTGCACCGTCCAGTCGATCGCGAAGGCGCGCATGCCCTCCAGCGCCAGCACCTCGTGTACCCCCGCGCCCCACGCCAGGCCCAGCACGAGGCCGAGCAGCGCGCCGAACACGGCGATCACGACGGACTCCAGCCGGATCATCCGCCGCGTCTGGCGTCTGGACAGCCCGATGGCCCGCAGCATGCCGATCTCCCTGGTCCGCTCCACCACCGACAGCGCCAGCGTGTTCACCACGCCCAGCACCGCGATGACGATCGCCAGCCCCAGCAGCGCGAAGACCAAGTAGAGCAGCACGACGATCTGCTCCCGGATCAGCTCCTTGAAATCGGCCTGGTCGCGCACCTTCACCTGCGGGAAGTCCGCGAGGCCGCTCTCCAGCGACGCGCGCAGCCGGTCGACGTCGGTGCCGCCGGCGGCGTTGACGAAGACGACCGCCTCCTGGCCGCCGGGCAGGTACTCCTCCAGGGTCTGCATGCCCAGGAAGAAGCCGCCCGCCGCGCCGAACCCGCCGCTGGTCTCCTGCTTGGTGAGCGCCCCGACGGTCAGCTCCGCCTTCTTGCCGTTGGAGAACTCCACCTCAAGCGTGCTGCCGATACGTATGCCGTGGTCGCGGGCGAACTGCCGCTGGAGGCCCACGTGCCCGGGCGCGAGCGCGGCACCGGTGTCGCCCTCCGCGTACTCCAGCCGGCTGACCTTGTCCAGCTCCTTGTCGAAGGCGCCCGCGCTGGTGCTGGTCTTCTCGCCGTCGGGCAGCGTCACCCGCAGTGGCGCGAACCGCTGGCGGACCACGAGGCCCACGCCCTCCGCATCCTTGACCCGCTCGGTGACCTCGCGGGGGAACGGGCCGAAGTTGTCGCTCTGCACGAGGAAGTCGGCGCCCAGCGTCCGGTCGATCTCCTCGTCGAAGGATTTCGTCATGGACGCGGCGGCCACCGACATGCCGCCGACCAGGGCCAGGCCCACCATCAGCGCCACGGCCGTCGCGCCGGTGCGCCGCGGGTTGCGCAGCGCGTTGCGCTGGCTGAGGGCGCCGACCGAGCCGAAGATGCGGGGGAACCAGCCGCCCAGCACCCGGATCACCGGCCGGACCAGCAGCGGGCCGGCCGCCACCACGGCGAGCATGGTCAGCACCACGCCGCCCACCAGGTACACGGCGGAGTCCCGGGTCCGGTCCGCCGTGGCGCACAGGACGAACGACGCCGCCCCGAGGACCCCGAGGACCGAGCCGAGCACCGCCCGGACCCGCATCGGCCGGCCGACCTCCGCGATCTCCAGGTCGGCGAGCGCCGCCATGGGGGAGACCCGCGCCGCGCGCCGGGCCGGCAGGTACGCCGCGACGAACGTGACGCCCACGCCCACCGCGTACGCGAGGACCGGCGTCAGCCAGCTCACGACCATCTCGGCGGCGTCCAGGTTCATCCCCAGCAGGCCCATCGTCTCGATGAGCCCCGCGGCGAGCCCGATGCCGCTGAGCAGGCCGAGCGTGGAGCCCGCCAGACCGAGCAGCAGCGCCTCGGTGAGCACCGAGCGGCGGACCTGCCGCCGGTCCGCGCCGAGCGCGCGCATGAGCCCCAGCTCGCGGGTGCGCTGCGCGATGAGCATCGAGAACGTGTTGACGATGAGGAAGATGCCGACCAGCACGGCGATCCCGGCGAAGCCGAGCATTACGTACTTGATGATGTCGAGGAACGTGCCCAGCTCCTCCGCCGCCGACTTCGCCTGCTCATCGGCGGTCTGCACGGCGTACTCCCCGCCGAGCGCCTCCTTGACGCGCTTCTTCAGCTGGGCGTCCGACACCCCCGGCGCCGCGTCCACGGACACCGACGTGGCCGGCGCCGCGTCCCCGGCCTCCGGGTCCGCGGACTCCGGCTTCTCCAGCAGCTGGCGCTGCGCCGCGGCCGTCTCCAGATAGACCACCGTCGCGCCCGGGTTGGTGGTCGTGAACTTCGCGATGCCGACGACCTCGGCCTCGAACGTGCCGGGCTGCGCGATGACGTTGAGCTTGTCGCCGATCCCGATGTCCTTGCGGTCGGCGGTGTCCTTGTCGAGCAGGGCCTCGCCGGCGCCGGCCGGCTCGCGGCCGTCCGACAGCTCCACCGGGCTGCGGTCGCTCACGTACCAGTTGGTGGCGATCGTCGGGGGGCCGGTGGTCCGGCCGAGCGGCTCGTTCTCCGCGTCGGTGACGGTGAGGTTGTCCACCTCTACGTCGAGGTGGACGTCCTCGACCCCGGGCACCTTCGCCGCGTCCTCCGCCACCGACGCGGGCAGTGTCGGCACCAGCCCGGAGGAGAACCCGCGGTTCTGCTCGAACGCCTCCTTCGGCGAGACCGCGACGTCGGCCGCCGTGGAGGCGAAGAGCCGGTCGAACGTGCGGCTGACGGTGTCGGAGAAGATGAGGCTGCCGGAGACGAACGCCACCGACAGCACCACGGCCAGCGCCGAGAGCAGCATCCGCCCCTTGTGCGCGAAGAAGCTGCGCAGAGTCGCCTTGAGCACGCCGCCTCAGCTCTTCCTGACGCCGTCGAAGCGCTTCATGCGCTCCAGCACCGCGTCGGCCGTCGGCTGCGGCATCTCGTCCACGATCCGCCCGTCGGCCAGGAAGAGCACCAGGTCGGAGTGGGCGGCGGCGCCCGGGTCGTGGGTCACCATCACCACCGTCTGCGCCAACCGGTCGACCGCCTCCCGCAGGAACCCCAGCACTTCGAGGCCGGAGCGCGAGTCGAGGTTGCCCGTCGGCTCGTCGGCGAAGATCAGCTCGGGCCGGGAGGCCAGCGCCCGCGCGCACGCCACCCGCTGCTGCTGGCCGCCGGAGAGCTGCGAGGGCCGGTGGTCGAGCCGGTCGCGCAGGCCGAGCGTGCCGACCACGCGGTCCAGCCACTCGGGGTCGGGCCTGCGGCCCGCGATGTCCATGGGCAGCGTGATGTTCTCCAGCGCGTTCAGCGTGGGCAGCAGGTTGAACGACTGGAACATGAAGCCGATCCGGTCGCGGCGCAGCCGCGTCAGCTCCCGCTCGCCCAGGCCCGTGATCTCCGTGTCACCCAGCCAGACCCGCCCGGAGGTCACCGTGTCGAGCCCCGCGAGGCAGTGCATCAGCGTGGACTTGCCGGAGCCGGACGGGCCCATGACCGCAGTGAAGCGGGCGCGGCCGATCTCCACGTCCACCGCGTCCAGCGCCACGACCGCCGTCTCGCCGCTGCCGTACGTCTTCGTCAGCCCGCCGGCCCGGGCCGCGACCCCGGCGGGCGGTCCCGCTTCGCGTCTGTCGAGTGCCGCCGGTGTGGACAATGCCGTTCCCCCATCGGGCTGTGAGCCGGGCGCCGGGTGCGCGTTCCTGTCGGTCCGCCGCACGCCGTGCGCGCCCGGCGGGGACCTGCTGCGAGGCCGCGCGACCGATCGGGTCCACGCCGCCTGCCAGCGAGACTAGGCCGCCGCGGAATCGCGCGCATCCCTCCCGGGTGGCACCTGTGGACAACGCCCTACTCCCGCGGGAGGACGGCCCTCTCCTGTGGACGGCGCAGTGGCCGTCAGCCTCGCAGCGCAGTGCCCAGGACGTGGTACGAGGCCGGGGTCGGCGGCCCCTTCTCCGGCACCCGCAGCCGCCGGTACGCGCCGAGCGTGAACCCCGCGGCGGTCAGCTCGCCGAGCACGTCGCGGCCGGAGTGGCAGCCGCCGAGCAGCAGCGGCCACACCGTACGGTCCGCCGCCCGCTGCACCGCCCGCATCACCCGCCCCTCGGCCCGCCCGTGCTCGTAGAACCGCAGCTCGCCGCCCGGCCGCAGCACCCGGCGCACCTCCTCCAGCGCGCGCGGCACGTCCGCGACCGAGCACAGCACCAGCGAGGCGACGGCGGCGTCGAACGACCCGCTTTCGAGCGGCAGGTCCTCCGCCGTCCCCGGCATCACGTCCACCTGCACGCCCGCCCGCAGCGCCGCCGCCGCGCCGAGCCGCCGCAGGTGGCGCTCCGGTTCGATCGCGACCACCTCGGAGACGGCGGGCGGGTAGTGGGCGAAGTTCAGCCCGTTGCCCGCGCCGATCTCCACAACGCGGCCGGTCAGGCCGGTCAGCAGCTCCTTGCGGAGCTCGGCGACCCCGCCCCGCTCGTCGGCGGTGACGCTGAGACGGGCGTAGAAACGCGCGAAGTGCGGGTGGTACACGGCGTCCTTCGCGGCGCTCGGCGGTGACGGCATACCGGCCTCCTGGCGAGTGGGGTCAGTGCGATTGTCCCTTCCCGGGGCCACCGGGGGCCTGCCGCGCGCGGAAGGTGTCGGCGTCCCAGTGCCCGCCGAGCGCCGGCGCCAGCCACCCGGGAGCCGCCGCGCCGAACTCCCCCGGACCGTACGCGCCCGCGCCCTCCGGCACCGCGCCCAGCAGCGGGACCCGCGCCGTGGCCGGCAGGTCCGCCAGGTTGCACCGGGCCGCCAGGTCCGGGGCCGCCGGCCAACTGCCCACCACCGCACCCGGGCACGCCAGGCCGCGGCGCCGCAGCGCCTCGGTGGTCAGCTCGGTGGCGTTCAGGGTGCCCAGCCCGGCGGCGGCCACGACCAGCACCGGAGCCGCCACCAGCCGGGCCACCTCCGCCAGCGTGCCGCCCGCGTCGTCGAACCGCACCAGCAGCCCGCCCGCGCCCTCCACGAGCACCAGGTCGTAGTCGTACCCCAGCTTCTCCACCATCCCCGCCGCGTCGGCCGCCGTCAGCGGCGGCAGCCCCGCGCGCCGGGCGGCCGTCGCCGGGGCCAGCGGCTCGGGGAAGCGGGCCAGCTCCACCGCCTGTACACCCGGGACGAGGCGCGCCGCCTCGTCGGCGTCGCCCGGCTCATCCGGTGCCACACCGGTCTGCGCCGGTTTGAGCACGGCCACCGAGCGGCCCCGCGCCAGCGCCGCGGCGGCCACGGCGGCGGTGACGACCGTCTTGCCCACACCGGTCGACGTGCCGGTGACCACGAGTACGCTGCCCATCGACTTGCCCCCCTCGCCCCTTCAGCCGGCCGCCGCCGCGGCGCGCACGGCGGCACAGATGCGTTCCACGTCGGCGTCCCCCGTCACGTACGGCGGCATGGTGTAGATCAGGTCGCGGAACGGGCGCAGCCACACCCCGGCCCCGACCGCGGCCCGGGTGGCGGCGGCCATGTCCGCGTGGTGGTCCAGCTGGACGACGCCGATGGCGCCCAGCACCCGTACGTCCGCCACCCCCGGCAGCTCCGCCGCCCCGGCCAGCCCGTCCCGCAGCCCGCTCTCGATGCGCTTGACGTCCTGCCGCCAGCCGCCGTCGGCCAGCAGGTCGAGGGAGGCCAGGGCGACGGCGGACGCGAGCGGGTTGCCCATGAACGTCGGGCCGTGGGCGAGCACCGGAACGTCGCCCTGCGAGATCCCCTCGGCCACCCCGGGGGTGCACAGCGTCGCGGCCATCGACAGATAGCCGCCCGTCAGCGCCTTGCCGACGCACATCACGTCCGGTGCGACGCCCGCGTGGTCCGCCGCGAAGAACGCGCCGGTGCGGCCGAAGCCGGTGGCGATCTCGTCGAACACCAGCAGTACGCCGTGCTCGTCGCAGGCCTCGCGCAGCACGCGCAGATAGCCGGGCGCGGTGAAGCGCATGCCGCCGGCGCCCTGCACGACCGGCTCCACGATCACCGCGGCCAGCTCGTCCGCGTGCCGCGCCACGAGGTCGCGCAGTTCGCGCTCGTACGCCCCGTCCACCGGCGCGTCGAAGCCCGCGGGCGGCAGTCCGGCGAACAACTGCCGCGGCAGCACGCCGGACCACAGCTCGTGCATCCCGCCGTCCGGGTCGCACACCGACATCGGCTGCCAGGTGTCACCGTGGTAGCCGCCGCGCCACGTCAGCAGCCGGCGCTTGTCCGGGCGGCCCCGCGAACGCCAGTACTGCAGGCACATCTTGACCGCGACCTCGACCGACACCGACCCGGAGTCACTGAGGAACACGTGCCGCAGCGGCTCCGGCGTGACCTCCACCAGCCGCGCCGCGAGCCGCACCGCGGGCTCGTGGGTGAGCCCGCCGAACATCACGTGGCTCATCCGGTCCAGCTGGCCGCGGGCGGCGGCGTCGAGCGCCGGGTGGCGGTAGCCGTGGATCGCCGACCACCAGGACGACATCCCGTCGACCAGCTCGTCCACGCCCCACGCCGGCTCGGCCAGCCGCAGCCGTACGCCCGCGGCGGAGTCGACGACCAGCGGCTCCTGCCGGCCGGGCATGGGCCCGTAGGGGTGCCAGACGTGCTCGCGGTCCAGGTCGAGCAGCCGCCGCGGCGGCAACGGCTCAGGCATTGGGCGGCAGTTCCGTGCCGGCGCCGCGGCGGCGCACGGCCACGAGGTCCGTACGGGCCGCCTCCCGCGCCGGCTCGTCCGCGGGCGGACCGCTCGGAGCGGTCCCGTCCTCCGCGGCGGAGCCGGCCGCCCGGTGCGGCGGCAGCGTCGTCCGCCCCGCCTCCTCCACCTCGAACCCGGCGTCCGCGATCATCTCCAGGTCCGCCTTGCCCGCCTGCCCCTCGCTGGTCAGGTAGTCGCCCAGGAACACCGAGTTGGCCAGGTGCAGCGCCAGCGGCTGCATGGTCCGCAGGTGGATCTCGCGGCCGCCCGCGAGCCGCACCTCCACGTCCGGGCAGACGAACCGCACCATGGCGAGGATCTTCAGGCAGCGCTGCGGCGTGAGATCCCACTCCCCGGCCAGCGGCGTGCCCTCGAACGGGATCAGAAAGTTCACCGGCACCGAGTCCGGGTCCAGCGCGCGCAGCGCGAAGACCACGTCCACCAGGTCCTCGTCGCTCTCGCCCATCCCCGCGATCAGGCCGGAGCAGGCGGACATCCCGGCCGCCTGCGCCTGCTGCACGGTCTGCACCCGGTCCTCGTAGCCGTGCGTGGTGCAGATGTCCGCGTACGTCGCCTCGGAGGTGTTGAGGTTGTGGTTGTACGCGTCCGCGCCCGCCGACTTCAGCCGCTCCGCCTGGCCGTCGGAGAGCAGCCCGAGGCAGGCGCAGACCTCCACGTCGCCGTTCTGCTCCTTGATGGCGGCGATGGTCTCCGAGACCCGGTCGACGTCCCGGTCCGTGGGGCCGCGCCCGCTGGCGACCAGGCAGACGCGCTTGGCGCCCCCCGCCACCCCCGCCGCCGCGGCATGGGCCGCCTGGTCGGCCTTCAGCCACGTGTACTTGAGGATCCCGGCCTCGGAACCCAGCCGTTGCGAGCAGTACGAGCAGTCCTCGGGGCACAGCCCCGACTTGAGGTTGACCAGGTAGTTGAGTTTCACCCGGCGGCCGAAGAACTCCCGGCGCACCTTCCCGGCCGCGGCGACGACGTCGAGGACGTCCTCGTCCGCGGTGCGCAGCACGGCCAGCGCCTCGTCACGGGTGGGCGCCTCGCGCCGCAGCCCCTTGTCCACCAGCGTCGAAAGCAGGTCCATGGCGCCGATCCTCGCCCACCGCACCGGCCCGGGCCAATGGGGCACCGCACAACGGCCGCCCCTGTCTTCTGTGCTCATCGCCACACCGCCGCGCGGCTCCGCGCGCACTACGGTGCAGAAACAGCCCGCCGAACCGAGGAACCGCATGCCCCGTCACGCCTTCGACTGGATCGACGCACAGGCCGAGGAGCGGCGGCGCGCCGGTCTCGTACGCACCCTGCGCCCCCGCGCGCACGACGCCCGGCTGCTGGACCTGAGCGGCAACGACTACCTCGGCCTCGCCCGCCACCCCGAGGTCACCGCCGCCGCGGCGGCCGCGGCCCGCCGCTGGGGCGCGGGTGCGACCGGCTCCCGGCTCGTCAGCGGCAGCACCGCGCTGCACGCGGAGCTGGAGGCCGAACTCGCCGACTTCTGCGGCTTCGAGGCCGCGCTCGTCTTCTCCTCCGGATACGGGGCAAACCTCGCCGCCGTCACCGCTTTGAGCGACCGCGGCACCCTCGTCGTCTCGGACGCGGGCAACCACGCCTCGCTCATCGACGGCTGCCGGCTCTCCCGTGCCGGCGTCGCCGTCGTGCCGCACGCCGACGCCGACGCGGTGGCCAAGGCGCTCGACGGCTTCGCCGGCCGGGCGCTGGCGGTCACCGACGGGGTCTTCTCCGTCGACGGCGACGCCGCGGACCTGCCCGCGCTCGCGGCGGCCTGCCGCGCGTACGGCGCAGGGCTGCTGGTGGACGACGCCCACGGGCTCGGCGTGCTCGGGGCGGGCGGACGCGGCTCGCCGCACGCGGCGGGCCTGGCGGGTGCGGCCGACGTCGTCGCCACCGTCACGCTGTCGAAGTCGCTGGGCAGCCAGGGCGGCGCGGTGCTGGGTCCGGCGCGGGTGATCGAGCACCTGGTCAACACCGCCCGGACGTTCATCTTCGACACCGGCCTCGCCCCCGCCGCCGCGGGCGCCGCGCTCGCCGCGCTGCGGCTGCTGCGCGGCGAGCCGCACCGCGCCGCGGCGGCCCGGGGGGTGGCGGCGGCGCTGCACGGCGGGCTGACGACCGCCGGGCTGACGGCCGTACGTCCCGACGCGGCGGTGGTGTCGGTACGGGCCCCGGCGCCCGAGGCGGCGGTGGCGTGGGCGGCGGCGTGCCGCGAGGCGGGGGTGGCGGTCGGCTGCTTCCGGCCGCCGTCGGTGCCCGACGGCATCTCGCGGCTGCGGCTGACCGCCCGCGCGGACCTGACGCAGGAGCAGGTGGACGCCGCCATCGCGACGGTCGTACGCACCGCGCCCGCCGCCCCGGTGCCCGCGCGCTAGGCGTACGCGGCGCGCGCGCCCGCGGCGAACTCGCCGTCCTTGACCGCCGCGACGAACGCCCGCCACGCCTCGGCC
This sequence comes from Streptomyces aculeolatus, assembly GCF_020400605.1. Lineage (GTDB taxonomy): Bacteria > Actinomycetota > Actinomycetes > Streptomycetales > Streptomycetaceae > Streptomyces > Streptomyces aculeolatus. Next base: position 284,453 of record NZ_JAINRD010000009.1, read on the forward strand.
CGGAACAGCAGCGCCGGCCCCTCCACGTGGGTGGAGTCCCGCACGGCGAGCAGCCCGGCGGATTCCGGGCCCACGGGATAGGCGGCCTCGACGCAGTTGTTCGCCCCTGTACTGTGCGAACTGCGCCGCCAGTGGAGGCCGTCGAGTGCCGTACTGGAGGAGACGTACCGAGGTGTTGCGGTCATGGTGCCTCCTTTGCGCCCGCGCCGAGCGCGGCTACGAACGACATGGACTCCTCGTGCGAAAGGGCGCTTGCCTGCAGCGAAGCAAAGGCGGCCACATACGCCCGTAAGTCTTCTTTCCTTTCCAGGTGAAGGCTACTCATCAAATGGTCGACAACGACCACATCGAGATCAGAACTGCGCGAATAGGAGAAGATAACGAAAGGTCCCGTGAGGCCGACGTGCTCCCCGGCGGCAAAGGGCAGGATCTGGAGCCGAACGTGCGGAAGGGTGCCCATCCGCCGCAAGTGCCGCAACTGCTCCGCCATCACCCCCGGCCCACCCACGTGCCGCCGCAACACCGCCTCGTCGAGCACGGCGTGCAGCCGCGGCGGGCGCGCGGAGCGCAGCACCGCCTGCCGGGCTATCCGCACCTCCACGAGCGACTCCACCTCGCGCGCCGCCGCGCCGGCGAGCGCCGCCCGGGTCACCGCCAGGGCGTACCGCCGGGTCTGCAGAAGCCCCGGGACCACCGAGGTCTCCAGCGTGCGCACCGTGGACGCCTCCGCCTCCAGGCTGATGAAGTCCCGGTACTCGGCCGGCAGCAGCTCGCGGTACTCGCTCCACCAGCGGTACTCGCGAGCGCCCCGCGGGGCTGTGGCCAGCGTCTCCAGAAGCGTGCGCTGCCCGGGGTCGGTGACTCCGTACGCGTCCAGCAGCCGGGCGACGTCCGCGGCCTTGGCCGCCGACGTGCCGGTCTCCATCCGGCTGATCTTCGACTGGTGCCAGCCGACCAGCTCCGCCGCCTTCCCGCTGGTCAGCCCGGCCCTGCCGCGCAGCCTGCGCAGCTCCGCGCCCAGCTTCGCACGGCGTACCGCCGGCTCATTGCGCATGACGCCCCTCCCGGGCCCGCTCGGCCGAACGCGTAACAAGTGGCCAGTGTGCCGCCCAAATACAGTCTCTCGCGGCATAGTTCACCGCTTCGAGCGACAGATATATGCATAACTTGGTTGAGGACTCGCGCGCCGGGCACGATCGGTGGCACCGTGGCGCGAACAACAACCTGAAGCGGTCCTCGACTTCACCAGGCACGCGTCTGAGTCCGGCACAGTCGTGCGAAAGGGACGGCGTCGCAATGGCAGACCAGCAGGAAGCATCCGTCACGCTGCCGAGTGAGGCTGCTTCGGTCACGCAGGCGCGTAAATATGTCACTGACATTCTCGGGAAATGGGGCTTCGCGGAAGGTACGGACGCGGCGGACACCGTCCGGCTCGTCGTCTCCGAGCTGGCCACGAACGCCGTCCAGCACACCCGCGGCCAGTCGCCGACGTTCACGGTGCGCATGTCGCTCGTACGGGAACAGCTGCGCGTCGGCGTCAGCGACAGCCATCCGCGCCGGCCGCGCAGGCTGCCGGCCGCCGTCCAGCAGGACAACGGGCGCGGCATGGTCATCGTCCGGTGCCTGGTCGCGGAGTCGGGCGGGCGGCTGTCCGTGACGCCGACGGCGGACGGCGGCAAGACGGTATGGATCGCCCTGCCCTGGCGGGCGGCGCCCGTGGCCTGACGCACCGGCCCCCGCACCCGCCCCGACCCGCCCCCGGGCCGCGTCCGCGCACCCCGCTGGTCCACCCTGGAGGCATGACCGACCAGCCCATCAGCCACGAAGACGTCCAGGCCGCCGCCCAGCGCATCGCCGGAGGGGTCCGCCCGGTCGCGGTCGCGCTCGCTGGCGCCGATGTGGTGCCGGACGCCGAGGTGTGGTTCGCGCTCGAGTTCCTCCAGCACACCGGCTCCTTCAAGGCCCGCGGCGCACTGAACTTCACCGCCGCCCACGCCGCCGCCGGCACCATGCCGGACGCCGGCGTGCTCATCGCCTCCGGCGGCAACGCCGGCCTCGCCTGCGCCTGGGCCGCCGCCCGCCACGGCGTCCCCGCGCACGTCTTCCTCCCCGCCACCGCGCCGGAGTTCAAGGTCGAGCGGCTGCGCGGGCTCGGCGCCGACGTACGGCTGACGGGCCGCACCTACGGCGAGGCGCTGGCCGCCTCGCGCGCCATGGCGGCGGAGACCGGTGCGCTCGCCTCGCATGCCTACGACCACCCGCTGATCTCCGCCGGGGCCGGCACGCTGCTGCCGGAGATCGCCGCCGCCGTGCCGGGCGGCGTCGACACCGTCGTCGTCGCGGTCGGCGGCGGCGGGCTGTACGCGGGGGTGGCGGCCGCCGCCGCGGCGCAGGGCATCGGCGTCGTCGCCGTCGAACCGGAGAACTGCCGCGCGCTGAGCGCCGCGCTGGCGGCGGGGGAGGTCGTGGACGTCCCCGTCGACTCCGTCGCCGCCGACTCCCTGGGCGCGCCCCGTACCTCGCGCGACGCGCTGGCCTGGGCGCAGCGGCCGGGCACCACCTCCGTGCTCGTGGCCGACGCCGCCATCGAGGCGGCCCGGCGGCGGCTGTGGGACGAGCACCGGCTCGTCGTCGAGCACGCCGCGGGCACGGCGCTGGCGGCGCTGACCACGGGCGCGTACAAGCCGCGGGCGGGCGAGCGGGTGGCCGTCGTGCTCTGCGGTGCGAACACCGACCCCGGCACGCTCTGACGCCTGCGCTCAGCGCCGCCCTTCGTCCTGCCGGGCCGCGCGCGCGGCGATGCCCCGGCTCAGGCCCCACGGCAGCGCCGCCCACAGGGCGGCGGTGAACACCAGCACCGACGCGCCCGCCGCGACGCCGGCCGCGCGCCCCAGGACGACGTCCACCACGAGCAGCACGGCTCCGGACAGCGCGAGCGCCAGCACGCCCAGCCCGGCCGCGGCCAGCCGCGAGGAGACGTCGACGATGCGGCGCTTCGCCCGGCGCCGGAACAGCCCCCGGTGCACGGCCGCGGGCGCGGTGAACAGCACCGCGGCGGCCACGGACAGGAGCAGGGTGGTCACGTACGTGCCGCGCTGCAGTGCGTCCAGTTCGGTGAAGCGCTCGGTGAAGGCGAGGGTCAGCAGGAAAGCGAACAGGATCTGTACGCCCGTCTGCGTCACCCGCAGCTCCTGGAGCAGCTCGACGAAGTTGCGGTCGTCCCGTTCCAGGGCGGTCTCACGGCGCGCGTACGCCTCGGGGGAGGCGGTCCGCGCCGCGGGCGCGGCCCTGCCGCCCTCGCCGTCACCGCGCTCGTCCTCGTCCTCGTCCTCGTCCTCGTAACGGTCTCGGTCCATGCACTTCCCGGTTGCCCGCTCGGCCCGTTCTACTCCTCGTCTACCACCAGCAGCGCCTCCGCGCCCACCGGCCGGAACCCGGCGGCCAGGAACGCCCGTACGCTCGCCGCGTTGCCCGGTGCCACCTGCGCCCACAGTGATTCCCCCGGCGGTACCAGGTGCCGGGCCGCCGTCGCGAGCTGCCGCCCCAGCCCGCGCCCCCGGGCGTCCGGCTCGACCTCCACGGCCGTCTCCCAGCGCCCGGCGACGCCGCGGCCCAGGAGCACGGTGGCGCCGGGGACGGCCCAGGCGCGTACGCCGTCGCGGTACCGCAGGGCGCGGAGCAGCCGGGGGTGGGTGCCGTCGCCGTCGGCCGCCGCAGGGAGCGGCGGCGGCCCCGGCAGGGGGTCGGCGGCCAGCAGGACGTCGATGTTGTTCACCGCGCGGCCGAGGCGGGCACAGAGGGCGGCGAGGAACGGCGGGTTGAGCGGCGCGGACAGGTCGCCGGCGGGCAGCAGGCCGCGTATCCAGGCCGGGTCGGCGTCGGCGAAGACGACGTGCCGACCGGTGAGGGCGATGACGCCCGCGTCCCGGGGCGACGGCTGCGGCAGCACGGTGACCGCCCCGTCCGGCGGCGGGAAGCCGCCGCGGGCGGCGGCGGCCAGCAGCGCGGCGAGCCGGCCGCCGTCCGGGCCGCCGGTCCCGTACGCGGACGTGGTCACGGACACGGGATCACCGGGCTGCGGACACATGGCGGCAGGCTCCTCGAAGCGCGGGCGGGCGGAACGCGGCCAACCTATCCGGCCGTACGCCACCCGCCCCCGCCCGCCCTCGGACGGAT